>OZ242330.1:0-4889222 GCA_965208365.1 Caldilineaceae bacterium
TGGCCCGCATCCGCACCCTGTCCCTGTCCGACCGGACCCTGTCCCTGTCCTGGCCTGTTTCCCTGGACGCGAATGCCGAGCGTCAGACCCTGTTGGGCCTGACCAACCTCGCCACGCTGAAGGTGTCGGCCCCGGACATGCCGCCCCTCGAGGAGCTGGGCTACCACCCCCGGTGGGAGCTGCCCGCCGACCTGCTGGCCCACACCCCCCGGCTGGAGCGACTGGAGGTGTGGCCCGACGATTCCTGGCTGGTGCTGCCGACGGGGTGGTTTCGGTACATCCCCCTGCTGACGCATCTGTCCCTCGGGTCCCTCTACCATATGGACCTGCCCGACGACCTGCTGGCGCCGGTCCGCCATCTGGAGTCCCTGCACCTGGGGGACATGCATCCGTCGGAACGGGCCCAACTGCTGGCCCAGGTGCCCCACCTGACCCACCTGTCCGTGTCCTCCTCCTCTCCCTTGCCGGAGACCCTGTTGGCGGGGGTGCCCCGGCTCACCCATCTGGAACTGTTCTCCTCCGGTCTCTTGCCGGAGACCCTGTTGGCACCCGTGCCTCGTCTCACCCATCTGCTCCTGTCCACCCGCAGACCCTTGCCGGAGACCCTGTTGGCGGGGGTGCCCCGGCTCACCCATCTGGAGCTCTGATAGGGGTAGGTAAAGCCGGGAGCCGGGTCAATGTGCGACCGTTTGCTCCAGTCCGGGCGGGTCCACCCACCGCAGCTCCCAGGGCGGATCCGGTCCGGGCAGGGGCTGCAGCCAGACCCGGGCCCAGCCGTAGCCGCGGTGCAGCAGCCGCTGGACCCGGGCCAGGCCCAGCTGAAAGACACTGAGCGGTCGGCTGCGGGGCACCGCCGGCTGCAGGGGCGGTGTGCGCACGCGACCGGGTGCCAGACCGCGCAGATACGCCTCCTCGACGCGCGTACCGTGGGCCAGCACCCAGAGGGTGGCGACGGCCAGGACCAGCCAGTGCCGGTCGACGCGGGCCGGGTCCAGGCGCCGGGTGCGGTGCCACTGCCAGCCCATGCGCTTGAGGGTGCGGAAGCCCTGCTCAATCCAGACGCGCATCCCGTAGGCGCCGAGCTCCACGTCCTCGGGGGCTTCGTCCGTGAGCACGACCCAGGGGACTTCCTGGCCGGGCACCCAGAGCACAATCAGGGTGCAGGCGCGCTTGCGCTCGCGGAAGGCCTTCCCGGCCGTGACCGTGTACTGGCCTTCGCCGGCCACGAAGCGCCAAGCCGGCCAGCGCGGTCCGGTCGTGGCCTGGAAGGTCATGTTTCGGTCGTAGCGCATGTAGGGGTGCCAGCCCCGGCGGCGGATGGCGGCCCACAGGTCGGGGCTCTGCAGGCCCCGGTCGCAGAGCACGCGCACGGTCATGCCCTCCGGCACGGCGGGCCCCAGCCGGTCCAGCAGGGCGCAGAGGTCCGGCATCCAGGGACCGGGTTGGCCGCCGGTCTTGAGGCGCCAGGCCACGGGGATGGCCAGGCCCCGGTAGACCACGCTCACGACCAGGGCCACCAGGGCCCCGCCCTTGGCCGTGGGATCGACGGCCAGCGTCAGTTCGGAGCCCTGCCACCAGGCCAGGACCCAGCGCAGGAGGGGCGCGAAACAGGCCTCGACCTCCAACTGCACCCCGCAGGGCGCCGCCCGGTCGGAGCCGTCGTAGAGCCATTCCCGCAGGTACTGGCGGGTCGTGTGCCAGCCCAGACCCAGGCTCAACAGGGCCCCCAGCACCGCATTCTGGCAGCCGCTGCGGGCCATCACCGTGGCCCCCACCCACAGGGCCAACCCGATCCTCTGGGCCGGCCGCAGATGGGGCAGATGCCTTTGGATTTGGTCGTGCAGGGGATAGAATGCCGTCGGAAGAAGCATGGAACCGGGGCCTGTTTGATGTGTGGAAACACGAACAGCCTACCCGCAAACCATGCTTTTTCCGTTTCCTCAACCTGTTTTTCAGGCCCGGAGCCGCTTTACCTACCCCTATCAGCATCTGGAGCTCAGGAACATCAACGACCCGGACCTGCCCGCCAACCTCCTGGCACCGGTCCCCCACCTGGCGTCCCTGCATCTGGCGTCCTGGCACTCGGAGCGCTATCTCTGGGAGGATCCGATCCAATACTCGGCTTCGGCACCGGGCCTGGTCCTGCGGCTGTCCCATGTGCCCCGCCTGACCCGTCTGACCGTGGATGGTCGCACCTCCTTGCCCGAGACCTTCCTGGAGGGTGTTTCCCATCTCACCCATCTGACGGTCACCGTCAGGGAAGGCCTGGAGTTGCCCGATGCCCTGCTGGCGCCGGTCCCCCGGCTCACCCATCTGACGGTTCATGGCCGGGACAGCCTGGAACTGCCCGGCACCTGGCTGGCGCCGGTCCCCGCTCTGGAGTCGCTGCACCTGGGAGGCCAATACCCGGCGGCGGTGCTGGCCCGCTTGCTGGCCCACGTGCCCCGCCTGACCCGCCTGACCGTGTCCTCCTCCTCTCCCTTGCCGGAGACCTTCCTGCCAGCCATGCCCCGTCTCACCCATCTCACCCTGAGAGTGATCGGCGTGGACGGCACGACCGCCCTGCCCGCACACCTGCTGGCCCAGGGCCCCGCCTTGACCCACCTCACATTGAGGGGCGCGAACTGGGCGTTGCCGGACGGCTTCTTCGCACATGTCCCGCGTCTGACCGCCCTGAGCCTGGACGTGACCGGTTCACTCTCCCTGCCCGCACGGCTCCTGGATCCCGTGCCGCAGTTGACGGAATTGCGGATCAACACCGGCGCACTCTCCCTGCCCGCACGGCTCCTGGACTCCGTGCCGCAGTTGACGGAATTGCGGATCGACACCGGAGGAGACACGACGACATCCCTGCCCGCGGACTTCCTGACGCAGGCACCGCATCTGAAATCCCTGCGTCTACGCATCGACAATCCGGAGGCCTTCCCGGCAGACTTCCTGGCCCACGCTCCGCATCTGGAAACCCTGGACCTGTCCGTTGACAGCCTGACACCCTTGCCGCCGACGTTTCTGCATGCACTGCCGCGCGTGGTCAAACTCGACTTGAGTACCGGCAACTTGGAAGCCCTGCCGGCGGGGTTCCTGGCCCATGTGCCGCGCCTCCAAGTCCTTTACCTGTCGGACAGGGAGTACGGACCCGACTGGGAATACAGGCAGTCGCCCGGACTGGCCTCCCTGCCCGCGGGTTTCCTGTCCCATGCACCGCGGTTGGTCGAACTCCATCTGTTTGTGCCCCGTCTGGAGACCTTGCCGCCGGGGTTCCTGGCCCACACGCCCCATCTGGAGACCCTGGAACTGGACTATGTGAGATACGGCCTCTACGACCTTTCCAAACGGGTCATGCCCCTTGCGGCCCTGCCCGAGGGGTTCCTGAGCCACGCCCCCCGCCTGCGGCAACTCAAGCTGGAACTGGGGCTGGTCACGGAATTCCCCGAGGATTTCCTGGCCCATGCCCCGCAACTCCGGCACCTGAGCCTCGATGCCAATGGCGTGTCCGCCCTGCCGCCCGGCTTCCTGGCCCGCCATCCCGGACTCGAAACGGTCCGGCTCTTGGCCAACGGTGTGGCGGACCTGCCCCGCGGTTTCCTGGACCGCTCCCCCAACCTGCGGTCCCTGTTGCTGGATCTGCAACAGGTGGAAGCCCTGCCCGAGGGCTTTCTCACGCAGGCGACCCGCCTGCACGAGGTGGAACTCGGGGTGAACCGGGTCGCGGCCCTGCCCGCGGACTTCCTGGCCCACACACCCCATCTGGTGCATCTGGACCTGCGCGCGCTCAACCTGACGGCCCTGCCCGCGAACTTCCTGGCCAATGCGCCCCGGCTCCGCACGCTCGGCTTGGCCATGCCCCTGCTGGAACCGACCCTGACACCGGACCATCGCCTGTGGAACACGCTGCAGGCCGCCAGCCTCCGCGTGAAGGTGACCCACCCCGATCCGGTCTATTTTCCGATACCTGAGGATTTTCCCTCATGCAACCCGTCCGACCTCGATGTCGGAGATATTTTGGAGGTTTGGGAACGCACACGGGACGACCACGACCGCAGGTTGTTGCGTGTAGCACTCTTGACTAATCGCGAGCTCACGGTGCTCTGGGGATTCGACTGCCCGTACCTGATCGACGTCCGGTTTACCGAACCCACCCTGGCGGTCTGCGCCGCCGACCGGAAGCCGGACGAATGTGTTCCTGCCAAGTACGATTACCTCCTTCCGTTTCGCGGTTGAGAGGTGGCCACCATCCACGGCTGGCGGACTCAGCGCGACGCAGTCAACCGGAAAGGCGGGCTTGGTCCCCGACACCCCTTGTGCTACCAGGCGGGACCGGATCCGGCCGATACCAGCTCACTGGTTCCCTACGCCGCCACACCTTGTCGCGTCCCCGCGCCGGCCAGGGGTACTGGCTCACAGCCGCCCATGGCAGCGTCCCTCCCGCACGCGGTACAGACCCCGTCTACGGCCAGCGGCCAGCCCGCGCGTGGGCCGTGGACATCTCCGCGTCTTCACCTACACTCCGAAGACCGGAGCCCTCTTGGCCCGATTGGCGCACTCCCTGCGCCGCTACATGCCGCGGTTCAACGTTCCGGTGTCCGATCGGGGGACGCGTCTGGCCCACGATCCGGAAAACCATCACGCCGCAACTGGACAAGGAACGGTACGCCACCGGCGATCGCGTGTCGCCGGACCACCGATTCTGGTTGCGGTTCCAGCCCCCTACCGACCAGAAGCGGTATCGCCCTCCGCAGACGCCCCCGTCCCGGAACTGCACTGTGGCTCCGGTGCCTCGGCCGTCTGCCACGTCAGGCGCGTTACACTGTAGTCCACATAGCCCAGGCCGTCCACCTTCGGATTGTCCACATAGCGCATCTCGCCGTTCGGGCCGATGGTCAGGTCGAAGGTTGCCAGTTGTGCGTTCGGCACCGGCATCCGGTCCGCGGTGACCCGCCTGTCCGTCACGGTATGGGTCACTGTGGCCGTGGGCCGGAAGCCGGTCGGCAACACGAACTGGGGCTGCGGGTCCTGTCGTGCGTAGTACTGCACGGGTGCGCGCGGACTGCTGAAGGTGGCCGTTACCGTCGTGCCAATGCGCCACACCTCCCAACGTCCGTCCGGGTTGGTAACCAGATTGCGGAAGTCCCCCGCGGCCAAAGGTACACCCGTTCCCTCTGCGGCCACATTCCACAACAGGACGGTGCCGTCCAGACCGCCACTGGCGAGGGTGCGGCCGTCGGGACTGAAGGCCACGCTGCTGATCCCCTCCGGATGGCCTGCCATCACGCGCCGGAGAGTAACCGTGGCCGCGTCCCACAGGCGGATGGTGTAGCTCATGACACCGCCCAGGGTCCGGCCGTCAGGACTGAACATCACTCTTGAAGGCCCCTCCAGGGTGTGCCGGAGGGTACCCGTATCCACGTCCCACAGGCGGATGATCCCGTTACCGCTGCTGGCCAGGGTCTGACCATCCGGACTGAACATCACTCTTGAAGGCCCCTCCAGGGTGTACCGGAGGGTACCCGTGGCCACGTCCCATAGACGGACGGTGTGGTCACCGCCACTGGCCAAGGTCCTGCCGTCGGGACTGAACACCACGCTGTGGACCTGGACTATCCCAGGTATCCCAGGGTAGCCCGGATGCTGCAGGGTGAGTTGGAAGGTGCCCGTGGCCACGTCCCACAGGCGGATGGTGTGGCCACCTTTACTGGCCAAGGTCCTGCCGTCGGGACTGAACGCCACGCTTCGAACGCGGTCCTTATGGCCTTCCAACGTGTGCCGGAGGATGCCCGCGGCCACGTCCCACAGACGGATGGTGTCGCCACCGCCACTGGCGAGGGTCCGACCGTCGGGACCGAACGCCATACTTTCGACACCCCCGCCTTCATGACCCGTCAGGGTATGCCGCGGAGCGCCTGTGGCCGCGTCCCACAGGCGGACGGTGTTGTTGCCAACTTTACTGGCCAAGGTCCGACCGTCGGGGCTGAACGCCACGCTGCGCACCCTGCTCGTGTGGCTCTCCAAGGTATAACGCAAGGTACCCTCGGCCACGTTCCACAGACGGATGGCATGGTCCCAATGGCTACTGGCCAGGGTCCGCCCGTCGGGGCTGAACGCCAGGCTGTCCACCACAGCGGTATGACCTTCCAAGGTGTGCCGGAGGGTACCCGTGGCCATGTCCCACAGGCGGATGGTGGGGTCCCAAGTATCACCGGCACTGGCCAGAGTCCCGCCATCGGGACTGTATGCCACGCTGGTGGTACTGCCCCTTGGGAGACCTGTCAGTACGTGCCGGGTACCTGTGGCCACGTCCCACAGGCGGATGGAGTCGCCCCCGCCGCCGCCGCCAGCGGCGAGGGTCCGACCGTCCGGGCTGAACGCCAGGCTATCGACAGACCAACTTTCATAGACCACGCCGCCTTGCAGGAAATCCTGGAGAGTGCCCGTGGCCGGGTCCCACAAGCGAACGGTGCTGTCCCAATTGCCGGTGGCGAGGGTTCGGCCGTCGGGGCTGAAGACCACGCTGGTGACCCCACCCACATATTGGACGGGGTCTTCCGGAGAATGCTGCAAGGTGTGCTGCAGGGTGCTGGTGGCCGCATCCCACAGGAGGACGGTGTTGTCGCCGCTGCCCGTGGCCAGGGTCCGGCCGTCCGGACTGAACGCCACGCTTTCGACCGGCCCACCCGTATGGCCCGTCAGAGTAAGCCTGAGCGTGCCCGTGGCTGCATCCCACAGGCGAACGATGCCGTTGACACCGCCCGTGGCCAGGGTCCAACCGTCAGGACTGAACGCCACGCTAGCAACCCTACCCGTATGGCCTTCCAGGGTGTGCCGGAGGGTGCCCGTGGCCGCGTCCCACAGATGAACGGTGCCATAGCGACCAACACTGGCCAGGGTCCGACCGTCGGGACTAAACGCCACGCTGCGAACCGGTTCCGCGTGGTCCGTGAACAGGGACTCGACTTCACGGGTCCCAATGTCATACAGCCAAGTGCCTGCGCTGCCTCCAACCGCCAGGCGCGTACCGTCCGGCGAATACTGCACGACCGTGACGGTACCCCGCCCCAGACGGGCCTGGGCTCCGCTCGGCAGGGGCTCGGACAGGCAGGCCCGAGCCACGCCGGGCACCGGCAGGGCCAGGAGCAGGCACAGGCAAACGGCCAGGATCAGGATCGGGATCTTCACGGACACCACCGGGGAACCTCCGTCACAGCATACCAGTGCCAAATCTGGTGTCCAGGCCAAGGACGAAGGCATCCCGCCACCATGTTCGGGGCCGCCTGGCAATCGTCGCTGGCCAAGGGTTTAGGCACGGGCCGCCTGCCGGGCCACGAAACTCGGTCCCGCAACAAAAATAGCGGTAGCGATGCCGACCCAACACCGGCGGCCACGGGGACCCGTACCGCCATGCCGCAACTGGACAAGGAACGGTATGCCACCGACGACCGCGTGTCGCCGAGCCACCGATTCTGGTTGCGGTTCCAGCCCCCTACCGACCAGAAGCGGTGTTGCCCTCCGCAGACGCCCCCGTCCCGGGGATGCACTGTGGCTCCGGTGCCTCGGCCGTCTGCCAGGTCAGGCGCGTTACGCGGTAGTCCACATAGCCCAGGCCGTCCACCTTCGGGTTGTCCGTGTAGCGCATCTCGCCGTTCGGGCCGATGGTCAGGTCAAAGGTTGCCAGCTGCGCGTTCGGCACCGGCGTCCGGTCCGCGTGAACCCGCCTGCCCGTCGCGGTATGGGTCACCGGGGTCGTGGGCCGGAAGCCAGTCGGCAACACGAACTGGGGCTGCGGGTCCTGTCGTGCGTAGTACTGCACGGGCGCGCGTGGACTGCCAAAGTAGGCTATTACCGTCGTGCCAATGCGCCACATCTCCCAGCGTCCGTCCGGGTTGGTCACCAGGTTGTGGAAGCCCCCCGCGGCCCAGGGCACTCCCGTTTCCACCGCGGCCACATCCCACAACAGGATGGTGCCGTCCGTACCCCCACTGGCGAGGGTGCGGCCGTCGGGACTGAAGACAACGGTCCAGACCTTACCTCTGTGGCCTACCATCACGGACTGAAGGGTACCCGTGGCCACGTCCCACAGGCGAACGGTGTGGTCGTTACCCCCGCTGGCAAGGGTGCGGCCATCGGGACTGAACGCCACGCTGCTGATCTCCTCCGGATGGCCTGCCATCACGTGCCGGAGGGTACCCGTGACCATGTCCCACAGGCGGATGGTAGGGTCCCAAGTATCACCGGCACTGGCCAGAGTCCCGCCATCGGGACTGTACGCCACACTTCGAACGCGGTCCTTATGGCCTTCCAGCGTGTGCCGAAGGGTACCCGCGGCTACGTCCCACAGACGGATGGTGTCGGCACCACCACTGGCGAGGGTCCGACCGTCGGGACTAAAGGCCACGCTGTTGACTCGGGAAACCCCGTGGAATAGCGGATGCTGCAGGGTGCGTTGAAGGGTGCCCGTGGCCACGTCCCACAAACGGATGGTGTCGCCACCGCCACTGGCGAGGATCCGCCCGTCGGGGCTGAACACCACACTTTCGACACCCCCGCCTTCATGACCCGTCAGGGTATGCCGCGGAGCGCCTGTGGCCGCGTCCCACAGGCGGACGGTTTTCCAAACGGCACTGGCCAGGATCCGGCCGTCGGGGCTGAACGCCACGCTTTCGACCGACCCACCCGCATAGCCCGTCAGGGTATGCCGCGGAGCACCTGTGGCCGCGTCCCACAGGCGGACCGTGGAGTCCCAATGGCCACTGGCCAGGGTCCGACCGTCGGGGCTGAACGCGACGCTGTCCACCACAGTGGTATGACCTTCCAGGGTGTGCCGGAGGGTACCCGTGGCCATGTCCCACAGGCGGATGGTGGGGTCCCAAGTATCACCGGCACTGGCCAGGGTCCCGCCATCGGGACTGTACGCCACGCTGGTGGTACTGCCCCTTGGGAGGCCTGTCAGTACGTGCCGGGTACCTGTGACCACGTCCCACAGGCGGATGGAGTCGCCCCCGCCCCCACCGCCAGCGGCGAGGGTTCGGCCGTCCGGGCTGAACGCCAGACTGTCGACATACCAACTTTCATAGACCACGCCGCCTTGCAGGAAATCCTGGAGAGTGCCCGTGGCCGGATCCCACAAGCGGACGGTGCTGTCCCGATTGCCGGTGGCGAGGGTTCGGCCGTCGGGGCTGAAGACCACGCTGGTGACCCCGCCCATATATTGGACGGGGTCTTCCGGAGAATGCTGCAAGGTGTGCTGCAGGGTGCCGGTGGCCGCATCCCACAGGAGGACGGTGTTGTCGCCGCTGCCCGTGGCCAGGGTCCGACCGTCCGGACTGAATGCCACGCTTTCGACCGGCCCCGTATGGCCCGTCAGAGTAAGCCTGAGCGTGCCCGTGGCTGCATCCCACAGGTAGACAGTTCCGTTGACACCACCCGTGGCCAGGGTCCGACCGTCGGGACTGAACGCCATGCTCCAGACTCCACCCGCGTGGCCTTTCAAGATGTGCCGGAGGGTGCCCGTAGCCGGATCCCAGAGATTAACGGTGCCGAAGCGGCCGTTACCCGCCAGGATGCGGCCGTCGGGACTGAAGGCCACATTGCCGACCCCTCCCTGTTGATACGTGAGCAGGGACTCAACTTCACGGGTCGCGACGTCATACAGCCAAATGCCTGCGCTGCCTCCAACCGCCAGGCGCGTACCGTCCGGCGAATACTGCACGACCGAGACGGTACCCTGACCCAGACGGGCCTGGGCTCCGCTCGGCAGGGGCTCGGACAGGCAGGCCCGGGCCACGCCGGGCGACGGCAGGGCCAGGAGCAGGCACAGGCAGGCGGCCAGGGCCAGGGTCGGGATCTTCACGGACACCATCGGGGCACCTTCGCCACAGCATACCAGTGCCCAATCTGGTGTCCAGGCCAAGGACGGCACTGTTTCACTTTCGTTGAAAGCGGTCGAGGTCCGGAACAAGACGAGAGGCCCTGTACCCTTGGTTGGACTTCAATCAACCCAAGCAAGGACCTCTCGCCATGTCTTTCACGGTAGTCCCTGACGAGGCCTCACGTCAACTCGCGGACCCCGGTCCACCGGAGGCGTGTCCCCATTGCGGTCGGCGCGCCTTTTGGCGCAACGGCTACTACGAGCGCCATCTACTGCTGCTGGGCTCCTGCCGCGTGCAGCGCTGGCGTTGCCAGCGCTGCGGGCGCACCCATTCGCCCCCGCCGGAGGGCGTGACGCGCACGCGGTCCTGGCAGGCGATCCTGATGCGCCTGTACGTGCTCGGTGTCAGCCTGCGCACGACCGCGGCCAGCCTGGAGGTCCTGGGCTGCTTCGTGAGTCCCACCAGCCTGTGGCGGGACGTGCAGCGGCTGCAGGAGGAAGCCCCTTGGGACACGACCGCGAAGCTGCCCGGGGTGGTCCTGCTGGACGAGACCTGGCTGCCTCTGGAAGGCCGGCGGCAGCCGGTGGCCGTGGTCCTGGACAGCGAGGGCCGACCCCGCGATCTGCGCCGCACGGGGCCGGGTTTCGACTGGACGGCCTATTTCCGGGAGCTGGAGGCCCGCGGCGTGCACACCCTGGTCACCGACGACGACCCCGCTTTCCGCAAGGCCCTGCAGGGCTGCGGGCTGGACCGGCAGCTGTGCGTCGTGCACATGCGGCGCACCGTGCGCCGACGGCTGCAGCGCATGCGCCAGGGCCAGGACAGGATCCTGCCGACCCCGGAGGACGCGGCCGTGCTGCAGGGCGTGGTGCGGCTGGTGCAGGAGCTGGCCCTGTGGGGAGGCCAGCTGCTGCTGGTCTGTTGCGAGTGGGCCCACCAGGGGGTGATCCGGCTATCGCCGCCCGTGCTGGCCCTGGTGGAACATGTCATGGACCGCTGGAACGACCTCGTGCGCTGCGTGCGCGACTCCGCCGTCCCCTCCAGCACAAACCTGCCGGGGACTGGTTTGGCCGCTTCAAGCCCCGGGCGCGGCTGGCCCGCGGCCTCAAGACACCACAGGGCGCACAGGCCTTCCTGCACTTGCTGGCCGGCCACCTGGCTTGAAGCCCAGCCGGCCAACCAGGACCGGAGAGAAGGAGCCGTGCATGTCCAACTGAACCGTTTTCAACGAAAGTGAAACAGTGCCCCAAGGACGAAGGCATCCCGCCACCATGTTCGGGGACGCCTGGCAGTCGTCGCTGGCCCAGGGTTTGGATACGGGCTGCTCCTGCCGGGACATGAAGTTCGGTCCCGCAACAAAAATGGCGGAAGCGATGCCGACCCGACGCCGGCAGCCACGGGGGCCCATACCGCCATGGCGGTGTCCGTAGTTGCCGCACACGCCCATTCAAAGCCGATGTCCGTCCAAGGCCGTGGCCTGTCCCAAGCACTGCGCACACCACCGACGGAACGAACCACACTGAAAACCGAACGATCGCGACCATCGTTTGTGTCCGCCCTGCTTTATCCCTCGAAGCGTTAAACCGTCGCGGCTCCCGGGCCATCCCCAAGACAACTGCCGCCGGAGCCGCAAGGTTTGCCCGTCGGGTGTGGGAACAGAGGGTGCACAGCCCCTCCGGATTTCTCCGTGCGATGCAAATGGAGACGCGGATGCCGACGCTCTCCTCCGCGTCCAAGTCAACGTCTGGCGCAGTGTGGATTGCATCCACACGTGGCACCGGCATGCAACGACCGGCTCCGGGAAGCTGATCCGGGTTCAGCAGGCAGGATCCCGGTCGCTGCGGTGTCTGCCAATACACGGAATTTTGGCTGGCACCGACAGGTTCCTATGCCATCAGGTTTCCGCGGCCGGCCAGCCGATAGGAGCCAAGACCGGGGTGTCACCCGCGACGGCCGGACCCATGGGAGCGCGGGCATCCCACGAGTTTCGGAGCCGCCCTGTGGCGTGGCTCCGAAACGCGACGTTCAACACCGTAGCCCTTCAGGGGCTGCCCGGGGCATTCAGCCACCCAATCCCCTGTTCGCAAGCGGCTTGACAGACAGCTGACGCGCGCATGACGCGGTGCATATGGTCACCACCGCGCCCGACATCCAGAATGCCCCCGTGCCGCACCCGACCTGCGGACGCGGTACCGATTTCATCATCCATCAGGAGGACCACCATGACCACCCAAACCCCCCAACTCAGCCTGAAGGCTGACTTCGAGGGCAACCTCAATGTGCGCTGCAGCCCCGGCACCGACCCCGAACACACCATAATCGGTGCCATCGTCGAGGGTTCCGACGACCTCTTTGACATCCTGGGCAAGAACGCCGCCGCGGCCACCTGGTACCAAATCCGGTACCCCGACACCACCAGCGGCTGGGTGTCCCAGGAATTCGTGCAAACCAGCGACGATCTCTCCGACCTCCCGGTGACCTGGCCCGCCCCGAAGCTTAACCGCGGTCCCACTGTCAAAGGCCTCAATGTGTACGCCGGCCCCGGTACCAGCCATGACCGGCTCGCCTTCATCAAGGACCCCAAGGGAGCAACCTCCCCCACGCAGTACATCATTCTGGGCATAGATGCCGCGGCTGCCTGGTACCGGATCTGCGTCCGGAACTTGGTCACGGGCTGGGTCCGGGCCGCCTATGTGCAGACCCACGGTGACCTGCACCACCTGCCCATCGACCGGACGCTGCCCCAATTGAGCCTGGCAGCCAACGCCCCGCCGGAAGTCAATGTCCATGCGACACCCGATGCCAGCCAGGCCCTGGGCATCTTCATTCGGGACTCCGACGAGGACGACACTCCCGAACGGTATCTCATTCTGGGGAAGGATGCCGACACGGCCGCCTGGTACCAGATCCGCGTCAACAACACGGTCACGGGCTGGGTCCGGGCCGCCTATGTGCAAACCCACGGCGAATTGGACAACCTGCCTGTGGCCTGGCAGCCGCCCCTGCCCGCCGACAGTCTGGAACTGCCCGTCCGGGATCAGCATGGCAATCCCATCCCCATCTCCAGCCTGTTCAACGATCCCCGCCGATGGTGGAGGCCTCAGGTTGGCGTGCCCCTTCGGCACGAGGGCATCGACTGGGCGTGTCCCACTGGAAGACCTGTTCGCGCCATGGCGGGCGGAACTGTGCTCGTGGCTGAGGAAGATGCGAATCATTTACTCGGCAAACACGTCACCGTCCAATCAGAACTAGCCGACGGTCGTACCTTCCGGTTGACCTACGTCCACCTGTCGGACGTGACGGTCAAAGTCACAGATAAAAATGGCAAGCCAGTTAGAGTGGACCAGGGCGCTCAACTGGGCGCGTCCGGCAACACAGGCCGATACACCACGGGTGCCCACCTGCATGTGCACTACGACCCCGAGGGCGATGTCAACTGGCTGGACTTTTTTGAATCCGGCAACTATCAGGATTTCCATGCCGCCCTGCCGCAAGGCATCTACCACTGGCCCGACATCACAGACCTGCAGGCCGACATCGACGCCGCACCGGAGGCTGCCCGGAACCGTGTCATATACATGATCGATCAGTGGATGAACAGTGCCCTTGAGGGCACGTTCAACCCGCGTCTCTGGGTCAAGCGCGGCGGAGCCGTCTACATGACCCCGCGGGTGGACAAGCGGTTCAAGTACCCTTGCCGGCCATTCCCTGTGAGTACCGTTGTAGGCAAGGGCCAGGCGGTGTGGAATCTGCCCCATTCCCCGTTGTTGGAGGATGCTTCTCCCACCTTGGACTGGTGGAAGATCCAGACCAACGATTCGTTCCCGGACTGTTGGGTGCACCGAGACGACGCCGTGGTCATCGGAAACCTGAGAGATGTGCCACTGGCCCCATCGACCCTGCCGGGGGACCTGCCCCTGTACCTCCAGTCCAATAGAGTAATCAATGTGCGCAGTACACCCAACACAAAATCATTCAATGACAAAGGCAAACCTGTGGATGTCAACAATGTCGACTACACGTCCCGCATCGCGGATTGGGTGCCTATTGTGGAGCTGGCCTGCGACGCCACCACAGGGGACTATTTCTGGTACCAAATTCCCTATGACACCGAGGATGCCTCGAAACGGGGCTGGGTGCGCGGGGATGTGGTGACGGTCAAGGGCATTCTGTCGGAAGAGGAAAAAGAAACAATACCGGCGGCCTTTGCCGGCATCAAGCCAAAGTTGCCCTCAAGTGCCCCAATACCCCGCCTCGAGACCAAGAAGGAGGTGGTGGCCCTGGTGCACGAGTACCCGGACTACATGGCAACAGAGGTGGCTACCTTCAAGGGCCACACAGACGCGGTGGGGTTCTCCTCCCTGTCGTCCACCTGGTACCAGGTGCAGTTCAATGACGAGAGCCGGGGTTGGCTGCCAGCCAGCCAGGCGGCACTTGACCATGCGTCGATCCTGAAGGCCATCAAGCCCCGGCTGCGTCGATGGTCCGGGGGTAAGAACGCGGTGCCGGTGCGATTCGGGCCTGCGTCCAATGACAGGGTCGTCGCCACGATCGCGGCCGACAGCACCGACTGGCACAGCCTGCTGGCTCGAGACCTGGCCTACCCCGGCTGGTGGCAAATCCGCTTCAGCAATACCGTCAGCGGCTGGGTGCGGGCGGACGACGCGGTGGAGACCGAAGGCAACCTCGACTTTGCGCCGCCGCCCCAAGTCGGCCTGGCCAACCCCGCACAGGCCTGTGTCGTGCGGTCGCAGCCGACCGCCACCGCCACCGTCGCGGGCACCATCGAGGCCGGCAGCACCGGCCTCCATCCGGTCCTGGAGCGGGACGCCAACCCGGCCTCCTGGTACCGGATCCAGTACAGCAACACCGTCACCGGCTGGGTGTCCGCCGCCTGCGTGCGCCTGCACGGCGACGGCCGCAACCTGCCCGTCGCCGCCCAGCGGCCCCGGGTGAGCCTCAAGGCCACCGTCACGGACGGCCTCAAGGTGCGCTCCGGACCCGGCATGGAACATGCCTGGATCGGCTCCATTCCCGGCGGCTCCACCGTCCGCTACGAACTGCTGGGCAAGGATGCCGACTTCCCCACCTGGTACTGGATCCGCTTCAGCGACACCGGCATCGGCTGGGTCCACAAGGACCACCTGCTGACACACGGCAGCCTGGAGGACCTTGAGGTCACCTGGATCCCGCAGCTGCGTCCGAAAGCCGCCACCGACACCATCGAGACCGGGGGGCTCAACGTCCATGCCGGTCCCGGCGCCCACCACCGCGTGCTGGTCACGCTGCCGGTTGACGCCACCCGCTACCATGACATCCTGGGAAAGGACGCGGCCGTAGCCGCCTGGTACCAAATCCGCGTCGGCGCCCTCCTCATCGGCTGGGTGCCCCGGGAGTACGTGCAGACCCGCGGACCCCTGGCCAACCTGCCCATCACCTGGACTGGGGACCCGCAGGTCGACGCGGACCCCGCCGCCGAAAGCGGGACCTCCCTCAACCAGGCGGAACACCACAACGGCGCCTACACCCTGGCCTTCAACGGCAGCAACGTCAGCGCCTCCTTCTCATCCTCCGCCTCCCCCGTCCAGTACTACGCCCGCGCCGACCAGGGACGCGCACCCGTCTTCCACATCCTCGACCCGGACCTGCGGCCCGCGGAGAAGATCGTCCTCTCCACCGACACCGCCCGCGAGGTCAACCGCGACGGCTCGACCAAGACCGGCGGGATGCCCCGCACCCTCAAGCTGGAGGTGCACACCAACGGCGATGTCCATTATGTGGACGAGGGCCTGCGCCAAATCGGCTACCTCGACTACGAGATCACCGGCTCCTGGATCCCGACCGGGGCCGTGCCCCGCGAACGCGGGACCTCCCTCAACCAGACCGAGCACCATGACGGCGACTACACCCTGACCGTACGCGACGACACCGTCCATGCCACCTTTGCATCGTCGTCCTCGCCTGTCCAGTACTTTGCACGCGCCGACCAGGGACGCGCTCCCGTCTTCCGCATCGCCGACACCGCCCTGCGGCCCACCGCCAAGACCACCCTGACCGTCACCGGCGCCCGGGAGGTCAACCGCGACGGCACCCCCAAGACCGGAGGAGTGGACCGCACCTTCAAGCTGGAGGTGCACACCGACGGCAACGTCCATTACGTGGACGAGGACGTGCGCGACATCGGCTACCTGGACTACAGTGCCACCGGCAGCTGGCCCCTGGCCCCCGTGGAGACCCCGGCCACGCCGGTGCCGCGGCCACCCGCCACGCGGCCCGTGCTGGAGAGCGGGGCCTCCCTCAACCAGACCGAGCACCGCGAAGGCGCCTACACCCTGACCCGCGGGCGCGACAACGTCGCCGCCGCGTTCTCCTCCGCCTCCTCCCCCGTCCAGTACTTCGCCCGCGCCGACCAGGGACGCGCACCCGTCTTCCGCATCGCGGCCCCCGCCCTGCGGCCCGCGGCCAGGGTCGTCCTCTCCACCGCCACCGCGCAGGAGGTCAACCGCGACGGCACCCCCAAGACCGGCGGGCTGCCCCGCACCCTCAAGCTGGAGGTGCACACCGACGGCAACGTCTACTACGTGGACGAGGGTCTGCGCCAGCTCGGCTACCTGAGCTACAGCGTCACCGGCTCCTGGACCCCCGCCACCGACACCGCGGACGACGACACCGGCACCGGGACCCCGCCGACCGGAACACCGGACCCGGCGCCCAGTCCGCAGCCGGCACCGGCACCGGTGCCCGCACGGCCCACGCGGGAACGCGGCGCCTCCCTCAACCGGACCGAACACCGCAGCGGCACCTATGCCCTGAACCGCAGCGGCAACACCCTCGCCGCCGCCTTCTCCTCCTCGTCCTCGCCCGTCCAGTACTTTGCCCGTGCCGACCAGGGACGCGCACCCATCTTCCGCATTGCGTCCCCCGCCCTGCGACCGCAGGCCAAGGTCGTCCTGACCACCACCCAGGCCCGCGAGGTGGACCGCGACGGCATCCCCCGGCCCGGCGCCGCCGACCGCACCCTCAAGCTGGAGGTGCACACCGACGGCAACGTCCATTACGTGGACGAGGGCCTGCGCGACGTCGGATACCTGAAGTACCGCGTCACCGGCCGCTGGGATCTGGCCGCACCGGACCCCGCCATCCCGCAGCTGAGCCTCAAGCCCTCCGCCACCTACAACCTCAACGTGCGCTCCGGACCCGGCACCGTCCACGACAGGGTCGGTTTCCTCCGCGGTGGGTCCACCACCCGCTACCGCATTCTGGGCAAGGACGCCGCCACGGCCATCTGGTACCAAATCCGCTTCAGTCCCACCGTCACCGGCTGGGTCCACAAGGACCATGTCCAGACCCACGGCAACCTCTCCGGGATCGCCGTGACCTGGAACCCGCCCCAGCTGAGCCTCAAGGCCTCCACCACCTACAACCTCAATGTGCGCTCGGGACCCGGCACGTCCCACAACAGGGTGGGCTTCATCCCTGGCGGTTCCACCACCCGCTACGACATCCTGGGCAAGGATGCCGCCACCCCCGTCTGGTGGCGGATCTGGTTCAGCAGCTCCGTCATCGGCTGGGTCCACGGCAACTATGTCCAAACCCACGGCGATGTCGCCGGCGTGCCCGTGCGCTGAACCCGTACCCGGACATACGCGGCGGGGGACGGAACTGTTCCCCGCCGCCAGCCGGCGGTCCCTCAGTGCCAGGCTGGCTTCGGGGCGGCCCGGCACACATGGCCGCCTACGACCAACGCTCGGAGCAGGAATCGGTCCGCAGGCAGTCTTCGCCTGCGGACGAATTGACCTCGGCAAGGGAAAAGGCAGCTCTTGAGATGGGGTCACATGGCCGACACATGACCGGTGTGCATCGGACATGGTCAGCCCCTTCCCCGTTCGTCATGTTGTATCGAAATACCGAAGAAGCCCCAATCAAGGGCCACGACAACCGTTCAGGAGAAGCAATCATGTATCAGGACACGAACACAACGAGAGGAGCACACAGGGAGGACTGGCCTCCCATGCACGACACGACCCGGGACGGGCGCCTGTACTGGGTGCGGGAACCCGGAGTTCGCGTACGGTCCGGCCCAGGTTTGCAACATCCCGTGCTCACCCAACTGGCACGCGGTCGGGTCGTGACCGCGGACACCGACGCGACCCTGGCCGCCGACGGCTACCACTGGCTGCCCATCCGCCACGGCGACCATACCGCCTACATCGCCCGGGAACTGCTGGCGGAACGCCATGTGCGCCCCGATCCTGAAGGTGCAGTGGCAGTGGCACCTGAACTGACAGCGGCGGCGCAGGGCACACCCCTGGCCGCCCACACCCGGACCTTGATGGCCATTGCCCTGTGCGAGAGCGGAGCCCGCACGGCACGCGACAACGGCGGGGAACTCGTATACCGCTTTGAACCCCGGCAGTGGGATCGCCTCTTCCGGAACACGCTGGGGGATCCGCCCAACACCTGGACCCCGGAGAAGTGCCATGTCACCTCCTGGGGTGTGGGCCAGATTATGGGTTGGGCCCATGCCACCTTTGGCTGTGCCAACGCCCGAGCCTTTCGGGACTGGCTGCAGGCCGACCCTGCCCACGAGTATGAGGCCCTGGTGTGCTTCTGCCTGGCCAAACCCGGTGTGGCAGATGCCATCCAGGCCCGGGACTGGGCCCAGTTGGCCTACCTCTACAACGGTGGCCATCCCCAGTGGCTGCCCAATTTCCAGAACGCCTTGCAACGTGTAGAGGAGGTCGAGACACCGGCAGTTCCAATCCCTCCCCCACCGGAACCTGCCGTACCCCCGGTGATGCACCCGGAGCCCCGGCCTGAAATCACCCCTCGGCATCCCGGGTCCATGCCATCGCAGAGTTCGAAGGCAGCAGCTCTCAAGCAACGGCTCCGGCCACCGGCCGCGGTGCGTCCGGCCCTGCAGGGGTTGCGCTACGAGAGCAACCGCCTGCTGCGCCGGGCCTTGGTGATTATTTCCCTTGGATTCACCCTCTGGCAAACCCAGGTAATCACTCCCGACCAGATTGTGGGCCTGCTGGAGGAGGCCGTGGTGCCCCTCGTCGCCACGCAGACTGACCCCGTGTCCGGGCGCCTGGACCGGAGTCTCTCGTCTCTGGAGGCACGTCTGATGACACTGGAACAGACGGCACGGACAGGTCTTGGCGGGGAGACCAAGCCCCTCCCCGTTTTCCCAACTCCCACACCCGCGGCCGACCGACCGCCGAACCCGGTATGCCATCCCCGGCAGACGGTGACGAGCGCGTGGTATCACGTGCGCGTCCAACCCGCCCTGACCGCGGACGTGGTGGCCGTGCTCCGACCCGGCACGCCCGTCTGTGTCCTGGACCGGCAGGACGGCTGGCACCGGCTGCAGACCCCCGAAGGCTGGATTACGGACCAGGGCCTGGAGCGCCCGCCCATTGCCGGATAGGGACGGGCCGTCCGGGACACCTGGAAGTCCTGTTCCGGCATACCCCACCGAGCCGAAACCCGCGATGCCACCCGAACTCACAGCCTGGCTGCTGGAACAGAGTGCCGCCGTTGTCCTGCTGAGCGCCGCACTGATCTACGGCTATCGCCAGCACCTGAAGGCCTTGGCCGCGGCCGACCGCCGTTGCCAACGCAGTCGCAAGGAGCAGATGGAGCATTCCCGCGCACTCATCGAACAGGTGATCGCCGGCAGCGAGAAGCGTCTCGCCGGCCTGCTGGCGGAACTGAACCATCTGCGGGACCAGCACCAGGCGGATTTGCAGCGGGTCGAGACCCGCGTGGAAGGGTACCAGGCCGCCGCGCAACAGCGCGAGGCCCAGCTGCTCAAGTTGCTGGTCCCCGAGCCTGCCCCCCCGCCGCGCCGAAAGACTTAAGTGCAAGAGGGGGACTTGGAGTACCGGGTCCCCTTCCCGTCCAGCGCGGACATAACCGTTTGGATTCCCTTTCACGACCTGAACCCCAGCCGATCTGCCAGGAGGCGTCCGGCTGTCCAACCACCCGGACTTCGGCGGGTCCGTCCGGGTCTTTCCGGGGTGGGCCGTGAATGCGGTTCTGCCTACCACGGGCCGGGAGAGGCAATGGCTGTGGGATCTGCCGCCTCCGGTAATAGTTTGACTGCGTGATGACACAGGAGCCGTTCCGAATGGGAACCCCAAGGACAGTATGGCGTAGCCTGGCGAAGGGCCTGCACCGGATGGGTCTGTCCGTTGCCCACATCTATTTGCGAGGGTTCCGCACTGCTTGTCTCATCGGGGGCTTCCCCTCGTCCGTATCCTGTGGAGGAAGCAGATCCGGAAACAGGATGTCCAATGCATGGCCGAGCAGGAAGCCGCTTCGGCGGGACCACCGTCTCCAGAGCCCGGGGCGAACCGGTACGGCAAACATGTTTCCTGGTCGTAGGTACGCAGCGGGTACGCCGCCGGTATGGACACAGCTGCACTCCCAGGCCAGCATATTGCCGCGAGTCCCTACTGGGTTCCAGCCGAAATGCCTTGCTTGCCACGATATAACAGAATGATGAGACCTTGACCATGAGTGCATCACGTGGTGTTCGACCCATTGGTTGATTGCGGTTTGGTCAGCGGTACGGACTACACTTGGGACTCCTGCTTCTTAACCCCAAGCCGGCAACCTTGTTGCCCCTTTGAACCAACCCCATTGGTGTGCATGCACGCGGTTCAACCGTGGTCAACAATCCCCAACCACGACTTTGTGATGGCTCCACCAGCTCCCGATATTCCATCGCGTCCGGTACCAGCCGCCTTGATGAACATTCTATACGGCATGCTCGTCGCTGCCTGCTGACCGTCCAAGAGAACATGATTCTGCACACCCTCCTGTGCAATGGTCTCCACCACTATGCCAGCCGAGCAACGGGCCCGACGTTTCCTGTCCGTCCCTCCACTGGAAAGCAGTCGAGCCTCGGCGCACAAGATTCCGAGTCCTGCTGTGCCGGTCGATCGCGGTGATCCGTGACACGCGATCCCGCGTCAACGAATTGACGCGAACGGCACTGTTTCACTTTCGTTGAAAACCGTTCAGGCGGACATGAACAGTTCCTTTTGCACGGTCTTGGTGGTCGGCCGGTTTCAAGAGAAAGGAAGCCGTATATAGTCCGTATAAGCCGCTTTCAACGAAAGTGAAACAGTGCCACGCGAACGAGACATTTTGATGACGAAAACATTATGGTTTGACTGACTCAATGTAGTCAGAATGGTAATTACATCTGTAGATCGTGACCTGTCCCAGGTCCCATTGATAATCTGTTCGATCAGGCTACGGACGTGAACCCAAGCCTTCAGTCTGTTTCCATGTGAAAGGATTCCTATGACCACCACAGCCCGGTTCCATCCACGCCGACTCTTGTGGGTGGATGCCCAACCATCCACCCTGGACCAAGCCGGACGCTTCCTCCGAGCACACCATTTGGATCTGCTCTTTGTGAACAGCTTTGAAGCGGCTTTGGTGGAAATTGACACCTGGTGCCCCCACCTGCTGTTACTGGACTACACCTCCGGGGCCATGGCCTATGCAACCTTTGTCTACGGCCGGCTGCCCCTGGTGGATCCCTATCGGGCAACCGGTCCCTTGGCAAACAATCCCTGGCGGCACACAGCCAGCCCCATTCTGCTGACGGCTGACGAACCGACGGCTTCCACACCCGGTCTCGTAGCACCCTGTCTGCCCAGGGTGGCGCACTTCATGCCCAAGCCCTTTGAACCCAGCTGCCTGCTCTCGATGGTGGACAAATTGCTGCCGGAGCCCAATCCCGGGATCACCCTTGACCCGGATCAGTGTTGTGTCGAAGTACAGGGCTGCCAACACATGGTGTCCGAACAATCCATGGATCTGCTGGTAACCCTGGCACGGCATCATCCCCGACCTCTCACCGCCGTCCGGCTGGCACAACGCATGCACGCGGAATGGGGTGTTCTCATCAGTGAAGCCTCCGTGCGCATGGCGGTCCTTGCCCTGCGCCGGCAACTGGTGGTGGATGATCCCCGGTCCCTAATCGCCAACAAAGGCGGCTATTTCCTGACCTGCACGCCCACGCTGATTTCCGACTGAGGCACCGCGGAGCTTCCCTCGCGGCAGCATGGGTTGCCGGGGAGGCCCTTAGAATAGGCGGGACGGACCCTGGTGTCCCTGGAGGGGGCGGATTGGATCCCTATGTCAGTCGTGAGCAAACCCCCGTGTCGCCTTCATGCCCTGCCAGGCCGGACTGTGGGGACATGCCTTTTGGCCAAAGGGCTGCTGCCGCTGCTGCTGTGCCTGGGGTGGCTGTGGGGCGCCACCCCGGTCGCCGCCCAGGACGAAGCCCTGCCGCCCATGGCCGAAGCAACGGGCCCCTACCGCAACCTGGCGGAGAACCACGCCGGCGCCTTCCATCTGACGCGGGAGGAGGGCGTCGTGTACGCCACCTTTCGCACGGACCGCTCCCCGGTGCAGTTCCTGGCCCGGGACCAACCGGAGGTGTTGTTCACCGTACCCGAGGGCTTCCGGCCGGTCCTGCCGGTGACCTGGGAGGTCAGTGCCGAGCCGGTTCTGCCGGACGGCACACCCCATCCCGACCAGCCCGACCGCCGCGTATTTCGGATGCGCGTGGACAGGCAGGGCCACGTGTGGTACGTGGATAATGCCGGCGTGGACGGGGTGGGCCATCTCCGGTATCACACAATGTTGGCCTGGCCGCTGGCCGGCAGCGAGCCGCAGGTATGCGAACGCCCCCGGCACATCAGAGAGGCCATTCTGGCGGCCGTGCAGGCTCTGGAGGAAGTCACGCCGCTCTGCTCGGAGGTGGACTGGGAACATTTGGCCCGCATCCGCACCCTGCCCCTACCAGTTCCCCTCTTCGCGGCCTCGGCACGGCAGGCCCTGCTGGGCTTGACCAACCTCGCCACGCTGAAGGTGTCGCCCCCGAATACCGGCCTGCCCGCCGACCTCCTGGCCCACACCCCCCGGCTGGCGCGGCTGGAAGTGGATTCCACCAATTTCCTGGTGCTGCCGACGGGGTTGCTCCGGTACACCCCCCTGCTGGCGCATCTGTCCCTCGGGCTCGCCCGCAACATTGTGGTGGCACCCTCCAACGTGGACCTGCCCGCCGACCTGCTGGCACCGGTCCCCCATCTGGAGTCCCTGGCCATAGTGAACCGCCTCCCGGCGAAGAAGCTGGCCCCACTTCTGGCCCACCTTCCCCTCCTGACCCGCCTGCACGTGACGTCTTCCGGCTCCGTGCCGGAGACCTTGCTGGCGGGTGTGCCCCGGCTTACCCATCTGGAACTGAACGTGGACGAGACGGCCGCCCTGCCCGAACACCTGCTGGCCGCCCTGCCCCGTCTCACCCATTTAACCTTGCGCGTGACCGATGTGGACGGAACGGCCGCCCTGCCCGAACACCTGCTGGCCCAGGTCCCCGCCTTGACCCACCTGACGTTGGAAGTGGCGGGCATGGCATTGCCGAACGGTTCGAGCTTGGCGTTGCCGGATGGTTTCTTCGCACATGCCCCGCGTCTGACCTCCCTGACCCTGGACATGACCGGCTCGCTCTCCCTGCCCACGCGGCTTCTGGACCCCGTGCCGCAGTTGACGGAATTGCGGATCGACACATGGGACACGACATCCCTGCCCGCGGACTTCCTGACGCACGCACCGCATCTGGAAACCTTGTCCCTTGACGTGGCAGGACTGGAAGCCCTCCCGGCGGGTTTCCTGTCCCATGCACCGCGCCTCAAAGCCTTCCACCTGTCCGACTGGGTGGACAGGCAGCGTCCCGGAACGCCCGGACTGACATCCCTGCCCGAGGGGTTCCTGGCCCATGCGCCGCAGCTGGCCGAACTCCACCTGCATGTGCCCCGGCTGCAGGCCCTGCCCGAGGGATTCCTGGCCCACGCGCCCCATCTGGAGACCCTGGAACTGGACTATGTGAGATACGCGGGTCCGAATCGATCCAGGTACTACAGGGGCTATCTGGAGACCCTGGAACTGGACTATATTTCCAAAGAGGTCACGCCCTTAGCGTCCCTGCCCGAGGGGTTCCTGAGCCACGCCCCCCGCCTGCGGCAACTCAAGCTGGAACTGGGACTGGTCACGGAATTCCCCGCGGATTTCCTGGCCCATGCCCCGCAACTCCGGCACCTGAGCCTCGATGCCAATGGCGCGTCCGTCCTGCCACCCGACTTCCTGGCCCGCCATCCCGGGCTCGAGACGGTCCGGCTCCTGGCCAACGGTGTGGCGTCCCTGCCCGAGGGCTTTCTGAGCCATGTCCCCCGCCTGCACGAGGTGGAACTCGAGGTGAACCGGGTCGCGGCCCTGCCCCCGGACTTCCTGGCCCATGCACCCCATCTGACATATCTGAACCTGCGCGCGCTCAACCTGACGGCCCTGCCCCCGGACCTGCTGGCCCACGCACCCCGGATCCATACGCTCGGACTGGCCATGCCCCTGCTGGAACCGACCCTGGCACCGGGCCATCGCCTGTGGGACACGCTGCAGGCCGCCAGCCTCCGCGTGAAGGTGACCCGCCCCGATCCGGTCTTGTTCCTGGCTCCCAATGTGTGGGCCTCGTGTGAGGACATGTCCCTGTCCGACATCGACGTGGAGGTCGGAGACATTTTGGAGGTTTGGGAACGCACACGGGACGACCACGACCGCAGGCTGTTGCGCGTAGAGCCCTGGCAGGAGCTCGCGCGCGCGGGCTCCTGTCCGTACCTGATCGAGGCCCGGTTTACCGAACCCACCTTCGCAGTCTGCGCCGCCAACCGCGAGCCGGACGCATGTGTCCCTGTCAGGCACCATTACCCCCAGCGATCGTCCCTTCCGTTTCGCGGTTGAGCGGTGGCCGGCCGCGTGTGCCCTGTCCAGTGGTGAAGCCTCCGGCTGCCGATCCCGGAGCGACCGGACCCGGTCCGACCGATGCTGCTCTCCGACCCGCGGCGCAGCTCGCGCGAGGAGCGCGGACGGTGTCGTCCACTGCTTGGTGGTGCAACGAAACTTCATACTGCCGGAACAGGTACTCGCAGTACTTCCGGCGGCGTTGGGCATGGGCGCGGCGGGCGATCGCGTTGCGTGCCCGACGATAGTCCATGGCGAAGGCAACCGGTTTTTCGCCCACCCGCATCCACCGCTGATGGCGGGAGGTTGGCATCCAGCCGCATCGCGTGCGAACCTGCAAGCTGTCCGACGACCCCGCTTCGAGGCCAAGTTGCAGGACGTGGTTGCCGTGCTCGAAAAAATGCGAGCCCGGCGTTGTGAGACGGTCCGTCGACGCCAAGCCCCGGAGGCAGGCCCTGGAACGCACGCAGACTGACCTGCCCGCGACCACGGACCACACCGCCACCCGCACCCGCGACTATGTTCACCACGGCACCTTGACCCTGCCGGCGGCCTTGGACCTCGACACCGGCACCAGGAATTCCTGGCCTTCCTGCGGCAGCCGACCCGGTGTTTCGCCACCCGGCAGGTGCACCTGATCCTGGACAACCACGCCACCCACAGGCACCGCAAGGTGAAAGCCTGGCGCAAGGCCACCTCCCGCTTCCACTTCCACTTCACCCCTGCCTACTCTTCCTGGCTGAACCCGGTCGAGCACTGGTTCAGCACCCTGCAGCGCCACGCGCTGACCCGCGGCTCCTTTGCCGGCGTGGCCGGGCTGCGGACCACCCTGGCCCCGCATTGCACATGTACAAAGAATTTGCGAATTGGTGCACTAGACTAGGCGGGATTGGACCCTGGTGTCCTGGGAGAGGATGGATCAGTTCCCTATGCCAGCCGTAAGCAAACTCCTGTGTCGCCTTCAGGTCCTGCCGGGCCGGACTGCGGGCAAATGCCTTTGGACCAGAGGACTGCTGCCACTGTTGCTGTGCCTGGGGTGGCTGTGGGGTGCCATCCCGGTCGCTGCCCAGGACATCGCCTCGCCCCCCGCGACCGAGGTGACAGGCCCCTACCGCAACCTGGCGGAGAACCACGCCGGCGCCTTCCACCTGACACGGGAGGAGGGTACCGTGTACGCGACCTTCCAGGCAGACCGCTCCCCCGTGCAGTTCCTGGCCCGGGACCAACCGGAGGTGTTGTTCACCGTGCCCGAGGGCTTCCGGCCGGTCCTGCCGGTGACCTGGGAGGTCAGTGCCGAGCCAGTCCTATCGGACGGCACGCTCCATCCCGACCAGCCCGACCGTCGCGTGTTTCGGATGCAGGTGGACACCGCGGGTCAAGTTCGCTACCTGGACGATGCCGGAGTGGACGGGGTCGGCTATCTTCGGTATCACACGATGTTGGCCTGGCCCCTGGCCGGCACCGGGCCCCGGCTGTGCGAACGCCCTCGGAAGATTAGGGCAGCCATTCTGACGGCCGTGAAGGCCCTGGAGGAAGCCACGATGCGCTGTTCGCTGGTGGACTGGATCCATCTGGCCCGTATCCGCACCCTGGCCCTGTCCTGGCCTAATTCCCTGGACGCGGATGCCGAGCGGCAGGCCCTGCTGGGCCTGACCAACCTCGCCACGCTGAAGGTGTTGGCCCCGAACATGCCGCCCCTCGAGGATCTGGGCTACCGCCCCCGGTGGGAGTTGCCCGACGACCTGCTGGCCCACACCCCCCGGCTGGAGCGGCTGGAGGCTGATAGGGGTAGGTAAAGCCGGGAGCCGGGTCAATGTGCGACCGTTTGCTCCAGTCCGGGCGGGTCCACCCACCGCAGCTCCCAG
Source organism: Caldilineaceae bacterium (assembly GCA_965208365.1). Lineage (GTDB taxonomy): Bacteria > Chloroflexota > Anaerolineae > Caldilineales > Caldilineaceae > Bin34. Next base: position 26,549 of record OZ242330.1, read on the forward strand.
GGCGGATCCGGTCCGGGCAGGGGCTGCAGCCAGACCCGGGCCCAGCCGTAGCCGCGGTGCAGCAGCCGCTGGACCCGGGCCAGGCCCAGCTGAAAGACACTGAGCGGTCGGCTGCGGGGCACCGCCGGCTGCAGGGGCGGTGTGCGCACGCGACCGGGTGCCAGACCGCGCAGATACGCCTCCTCGACGCGCGTACCGTGGGCCAGCACCCAGAGGGTGGCGACGGCCAGGACCAGCCAGTGCCGGTCGACGCGGGCCGGGTCCAGGCGCCGGGTGCGGTGCCACTGCCAGCCCATGCGCTTGAGGGTGCGGAAGCCCTGCTCAATCCAGACGCGCATCCCGTAGGCGCCGAGCTCCACGTCCTCGGGGGCTTCGTCCGTGAGCACGACCCAGGGGACTTCCTGGCCGGGCACCCAGAGCACAATCAGGGTGCAGGCGCGCTTGCGCTCGCGGAAGGCCTTCCCGGCCGTGACCGTGTACTGGCCTTCGCCGGCCACGAAGCGCCAAGCCGGCCAGCGCGGTCCGGTCGTGGCCTGGAAGGTCATGTTTCGGTCGTAGCGCATGTAGGGGTGCCAGCCCCGGCGGCGGATGGCGGCCCACAGGTCGGGGCTCTGCAGGCCCCGGTCGCAGAGCACGCGCACGGTCATGCCCTCCGGCACGGCGGGCCCCAGCCGGTCCAGCAGGGCGCAGAGGTCCGGCATCCAGGGACCGGGTTGGCCGCCGGTCTTGAGGCGCCAGGCCACGGGGATGGCCAGGCCCCGGTAGACCACGCTCACGACCAGGGCCACCAGGGCCCCGCCCTTGGCCGTGGGATCGACGGCCAGCGTCAGTTCGGAGCCCTGCCACCAGGCCAGGACCCAGCGCAGGAGGGGCGCGAAACAGGCCTCGACCTCCAACTGCACCCCGCAGGGCGCCGCCCGGTCGGAGCCGTCGTAGAGCCATTCCCGCAGGTACTGGCGGGTCGTGTGCCAGCCCAGACCCAGGCTCAACAGGGCCCCCAGCACCGCATTCTGGCAGCCGCTGCGGGCCATCACCGTGGCCCCCACCCACAGGGCCAACCCGATCCTCTGGGCCGGCCGCAGATGGGGCAGATGCCTTTGGATTTGGTCGTGCAGGGGATAGAATGCCGTCGGAAGAAGCATGGAACCGGGGCCTGTTTGATGTGTGGAAACACGAACAGCCTACCCGCAAACCATGCTTTTTCCGTTTCCTCAACCTGTTTTTCAGGCCCGGAGCCGCTTTACCTACCCCTATCAGCGGCTGGAGGTGGGGCCAGACGATTCCTGGCTTGTGCTGCCACCGGGGTGGTTTCGGTACATCCCCCTGCTGACGCATCTGTCCCTCGGGCCCCTCTACGATGTGGACCTGCCCGACGACCTGCTGGCGCCGGTCCGCCATCTGGAGTCCCTGCACCTGGGGGACATGCATCCGTCGGAACGGGCCCAACTGCTGGCCCAGGTGCCCCACCTGACCCACCTGTCCGTGTCCTCCTCCTCTCCCTTGCCGGAGACCCTGTTGGCGGGGGTGCCCCGGCTCACCCATCTGGAGCTCAGGAACATCAACGACCCGGACCTGCCCGCCAACCTCCTGGCACCGGTCCCCCACCTGGCGTCCCTGCATCTGGCGTCCTGGCACTCGGAGCGCTATCTCTGGGAGGATCCGATCCAATACTCGGCTTCGGCACCGGGCCTGGTCCTGCGGCTGTCCCATGTGCCCCGCCTGACCCGTCTGACCGTGGATGGTCGCACCTCCTTGCCCGAGACCTTCCTGGAGGGTGTTTCCCATCTCACCCATCTGACGGTCACCGTCAGGGAAGGCCTGGAGTTGCCCGATGCCCTGCTGGCGCCGGTTCCCCGGCTCACCCATCTAACGGTTCATGGCCGGGACAGCCTGGAACTGCCCGGCACCTGGCTGGCGCCGGTTCCCGATCTGGAGTCGCTGCACCTGGGAGGCCAATACCCGGCGGCGGTGCTGGCCCGCTTGCTGGCCCACGTGCCCCGCCTGACGCACCTGAACACCCGCCTGACCGTGTCCTACTCCTCTCCCTTGCCGGAGACCTTCCTGCCAGCCATGCCCCGTCTCACCCATCTAACCCTGAGAGTGATCGGCGTGGACGGCACGACCGCCCTGCCCGCACACCTGCTGGCCCAGGGCCCCGCCTTGACCCACCTCACATTGAGGGGCGCGAACTGGGCGTTGCCGGACGGCTTCTTCGCACATGTCCCGCGTCTGACCGCCCTGATCCTGGATGTGACCGGTTCGCTCTCCCTGCCCGCACGGCTCCTGGTCCCCGTCCCGCAGTTGACGGAATTGCGGATCAACACCGGCGCACTCTCCCTGCCCGCACGGCTCCTGGACCCCGTGCCGCAGTTGACGGAATTGCGGATCGACACCGGAGGAGACACGACGACATCCCTGCCCGCGGACTTCCTGACGCAGGCACCGCATCTGAAATCCCTGCGTCTACGCATCGACAATCCGGAGGCCTTCCCGGCAGACTTCCTGGCCCACGCTCCGCATCTGGAGTCCCTGGACCTGTCCGTTGACAGCCTGACACCCTTGCCGCCGACGTTTCTGCATGCACTGCCGCGCGTGGTCAAACTCGACTTGAGTACCGACAACTTGGAAGCCCTGCCGGCGGGGTTCCTGGCCCATGTGCCGCGGCTGGCCGAACTCGTCTTGAGTTCCGACAACTTGGAAGCTCTGCCCGCGGGTTTTCTGTCCCATGCGCCGCAGCTGGTCGAACTCCACCTGTTTATGCCCCGACTACAGGCCTTGCCGCCGGGGTTCCTGGCCCACACGCCCCATCTGGAGACCCTGGAACTGGACCATTCGAGATACGAGCGTGACTACAGGTTTGGGAATATTCTGAAACTCATCAAAGAGGTCACGCCCCTTGCCTCACTGCCCGAGGGGTTCCTGAGCAACGCCCCCCGCATGCGGCAACTCACGCTGGAACTGGGGCTGGTCAAGAAATTCCCCGAGGATTTCCTGGCCCATGCCCCGCAACTTCGACACCTGAGCCTCGATGCCAATGGCGTGTCCGTCCTGCCACCCGACTTCCTGGCCCGCCATCCCGAGCTCGAGACGGTCCGGCTCCTGGCCAACGGTGTGGCGGACCTGCCCCGCGGTTTCCTGGACCGCTCCCCCAACCTGCGGTCCCTGCTGCTGGATCTGCAACAGACGGAAGCCCTGCCCGAGGGCTTTCTCATGCATGCGACCCGCCTGCACGAGGTGGAACTCGGAGTGAACCGGGTCGCGGCCCTGCCCGCGGACTTCCTGGTACACGCGCCCCATCTGGTGCATCTGGACCTGCGCGCGCTCAACCTGACGGCCCTGCCCGCGGACTTCCTGGCCCACGCGCCCCGGATCCACACGCTCGGCTTGGCCATGCCCCTGCTGGAACCGACGCTGAAACCAGGCCATCGCCTGTGGGACACGCTGCTGGCCGCCAGCCTCCGCGTGAAGGTGACCCGGCCCGATCCGGTCTTGTTCCTGGTTCCCGATGCGGGTACCTTGTGTGAGAACATGCTCCTGTCCGACATTGACGTGGAGGTCGGAGACATCTTGGAGGTTTGGGAACGCACACGGGACGACCACGACCGCGGGCTGTTGCGCGTAGAGCCTTGGCGGGAGCGCGAGCTCTCGGTGACCTTCTGGGGATACGGCTCCTGTCCGTACTTGATCGATGCCCGGTTTACCGAACCCACCCTGGCGGTCTGCGCTGCCGACCGGGAACCGGACGCATGTGTCCCGATCAGGGATCATTACCGCCATCCGGAACCCGAGCCTCCCTCTGCATTGGGCGGTCGCGGTTGAGAGGCAACCGCGCGTGCCCTGTCCCGTGGTGAATTCTCTGGCTGCCCATCCCGGAGCGGAGCGGTTCCGGATGTAGGTGGCCGCCATCCGCGGCTGGCGGACTCAACAGCGACGCAGTCAACCGGAAAGGTGGCCCGCCATCCCGAGCTCGAGACGGTCCGGCTCCTGGCCAACGGTGTGGCGGACCTGCCCCGCGGTTTCCTGGACCGCTCCCCCAACCTGCGGTCCCTGCTGCTGGATCTGCAACAGACGGAAGCCCTGCCCGAGGGCTTTCTCATGCATGCGACCCGCCTGCACGAGGTGGAACTCGGAGTGAACCGGGTCGCGGCCCTGCCCGCGGACTTCCTGGTACACGCGCCCCATCTGGTGCATCTGGACCTGCGCGCGCTCAACCTGACGGCCCTGCCCGCGGACTTCCTGGCCCACGCGCCCCGGATCCACACGCTCGGCTTGGCCATGCCCCTGCTGGAACCGACGCTGAAACCAGGCCATCGCCTGTGGGACACGCTGCTGGCCGCCAGCCTCCGCGTGAAGGTGACCCGCCCCGACCCGGTCTTGTTCTTGGTTCCCGATCCTTGGCGAGAAACCCCGTGTGAGGGGCTGACCCTGTCCGACATTGACGTGGAGGTCGGAGACATCCTGGAGGTTTGGGTACGCAGGCGGGACGACCACGACCGCGGGCTGTTGCGCGTGGTTCCTTGGCGGGAGCGCGAGCTCTCGGTGACCTTCTGGGGATACGGTTCCTGTCCGTACCTGATCGATGCCCGGTTTACCGAACCCACCCTGGCGGTCTGCGCCGCCGACCGGGAACCGGACGCATGTGTCCCGGTCAGGGACCATTACCGCCATCCGGAACCCGAGGCCCCCTCTGCATTTGGCGGCCGCGGTTGAGAGGCGGCCACCGTCCGCGGCCGGTGGACTCAGCCCGACGCAGTTGACCGAAAAACGGTCCGGCCTTCCGACCCCTTGCACGACCAGGCCGGACCGGCACTGAGCCGGTACAGTTTGTCTACGGCCGGCTGCCCCTGGTGGATCCCTATCGGGCAACCGGTCCCTTGGCAAACAATCCCTGGCGGCACAAAGCCAGCCCCATTCTGCTGACAGCCGACGAACCGACGGCTTCCACACCCGGTCTCGTAGCACCCTGTCTGCCCAGGGTGGCGCACTTCATGCCCAAGCCCTTTGAACCGAGCTGCCTGCTCTCGATGGTGGACAAATTGCTGCCGGAGCCCAATCCCGGGATCACCCTTGACCCGGATCAGGGCTGCCAATACACGGTGTCCGAACAATCCATGGATCTGCTGGTAACCCTGGCACGGCATCATCCCCGACCTCTCACCGCAGTCCGGCTGGCACAACGCATGCACGCGGAACGGGGTGTTCTCATCAGTGAAGCTTCCGTGCGCATGGCGGTCCTTGCCCTGCGCCGGCAACTGGTGGATGATCCCCGGACCCTAATCGCCAACAAAGGCGGCTATTTCCTGACCTGCACGCCCACGCTGATTTCCGACTGAGGCACCGCGGAGCTTCCCTCGCGGCAGCATGGGTTGCCAGGGAGGCCCTTAGAATAGGCGGGACGGACCCTGGTGTCCCTGGAGGGGGCGGATTGGATCCCTATGTCAGCCGTGAGCAAACCCCCGTGTCGTCTTCATGTCCTGCCAGGTCGGACGGTGGGGACATGCCTTTTGGCCAAAGGGCTGCTGCCGCTGCTGCTGTGCCTGGGGTGGCTGTGGGACACCACCCCGGTCGCCGCCCAGGACGAAGCCTCGCCACCCGGAACCGAGGCGACGGGGCCCTACCGCAACCTGGCGGAGAACCACGCCGGCGCCTTCCACCTGACGCGGGAGGAGGGTACCGTGTACGCCACCTTCCAGACGGACCGCTCCCCGGTGCAGTTCCTGGCCCGGGATCAACCGGAGGTGTTGTTCACCGTGCCCGAGGGCTTCCGGCCGGTCCTGCCTGTAACCTGGGAGGTCAGTGCCCAACCCGTGCTGACGGACGGCACACCCCATCCCGACCAACCCGATCGTCGCGTGTTTCGGATGCGCGTGGACAGGCAGGGCCACGTGCGGTACGTGGATGATGCCGGCGTGGACGGGGTGGGCCATCTCCGGTATCACACGATGTTGGCCTGGCCACTGGCCGGTACCGAGCCCCGGCTGTGCGAACGCTACCAAACAACCAGGGAAGCGATTCTGGAAGCCGTGCAGGCTCTGGAAAACGCCCCAATGCCCTGTTCGCAGGTAGGCTGGTTTCATCTAGCCCGCATTCGGACTCTGTCCGTGCCAATTCACTTTGACCCGGATTTGGCGCGGCATGCCTTGTTGGGCCTGACCAACCTTACTACGTTGCAGTTACGGTTATGGCCTGTGCGCGGGGTCGCTGTTCCCACAAAATTGCTGGCCCACACGCCCCGATTGGAGCGGCTGGATGTAGATGACAGTTCATTCACACTGCCTGCGGATCTATTACTGTATACCCCGCTACTAGCTCATCTGTCCCTTGGGAACAATCCCCACCGGGACTTGGACTTGCCGGACGACTTGCTGATGGACACCCCCCATCTGGAGACCCTGCATCTGGAGGGCAAGCACCCGGCGGTAGAGTTGGCCTATGCTCCTCGTCTGACCCGCCTGATCGTAATGCCGTCCACACCCTTGCCCGAGACATTTCTGGCAGCCATGCCCCAACTCACCTATCTGACGGTCAGAAGCGGCCTTGAACCCTGTGCGACACCGCAACTGTTGGCTTCCGTCCCCCACCTTCGGCACTTCGCGGTGCGCATGCCCGCGGAGGCCGGAGAGTTGACCTGCCTGGCCCGCAGCCTCCAGCAGCACATACCGGCCCTGGACCAGTTGGAGGTCGACCTCCGAGATTTACAGGGCCTGAATACCGAGATCCTGCCAAGCCTGCCCCGCTTGACCCGCCTGACTTTGGACGTGGCCGGCGCGACATCCTTGCCTGAACAAATGCTGGCCCGGACTCCCGAACTGACCCACCTCACCTTGCAGGACGACACCGGACGGGACACAGCCTTAACATTGCCGCACGGCTTCTTCGCGCATACACCCCAACTGACCGCCCTGTCCCTGCAGGTAGACCTCCTGAACGACCTTTCCCCCGACCTGTTGACACCCCTACCCGGTCTGCAGCAGTTGCAAATCGTCACCAAGGACACAACAGCCCTGTCGGAACAGTTCCTGGACCAAGTGACAGAGCTGCGGATGGAGGTAGGGCCACTGGTCGACTTGCCCGAGGATTTTCTGGTGCATGCACCGCACCTGGAGGTCCTGCATCTGGATGCCCCTTTCCTGAAGTCGCTTCCGGAGCATCTCCTGACTTATGCACCGCATCTGGTCGAACTCCGCCTAGATGTACCTTCACTGGAGGCCTTGCCACCTTCCTTCCTGGCCCATGCCCCCCGCCTGGAAGTCTTTCAGTTGGATGCCGGATATTCTTTTCGCTTATCGGATGAAGGCGGTACACCTTCCGTTCTATATCGTTTCCCGGAGCATCTCCTGACTTATGCACCGAATCTGGTCGAACTCCATCTGCGTGTGCCTTCGCTACAGGTCTTGCCGCCTTCCTTCCTGGCCCATACTCCCCGCTTGGAGAAACTGGTACTGGAAGGCACACACGATTATTACGGCAAAGTAGATGTGCCGATAACGTCGGTTCCTGCTAATTTCCTGACCCATGCCCCCCGCCTGCGACATCTCGATCTCGCTGCTTTGGGATTTGTTAATGCCCTCCCATCAAATTTTCTGACCCATTCTGTCGAACTCCGATACCTGAACCTGGATGCCAATGGTGTGTCCTCCCTGCCAGCCGACTTCCTGGCCTACCATCCACGGCTCGAGTCGGTCCGGATCCTCGCCAACCGCATTCCGATACTGTCCACCGGGTTCCTGTCCCAATCCTCCCGTTTGGTTTCGTTGCAGTTGGACCTGCAGAAGGTAGAAGCACTGCCCGAGGACTTTCTCACGGAGACCCCCCGACTGCAAAACGTGGAGGTCGGTGTGAATCGGATTGGGGCTCTGCCGACGGGATTTCTAGCCGATGCACCCCATCTGGTGCATTTGCGCCTGCGAGCGCTCAACCTAACGGCTTGGCCCACAAATTTTTTGGCCGATGCACCCCTGATTCAAACGCTCAGTTTGGCAATGCCCCTACTCGAACCAACGCTGAAACCGGACCATCGCCTGTGGGATGTCCTGCAAGCTACGAGTACCCGCGTGAAAGTGACCCAACCCAACCCGTATTACTTGGAACCCGACTTTGAAGGAGTATGCGTCCCGTCCACCATGGAGTTCGGAGACATTTTGCGGGTTTACGCACGCGAACAACGCAACGACGGTGACACGCTGTTGCGCGTGCGCCGCTGGCGGAATCGCGAACTCTTCACGCCCTACCTGCTTTATTACTGTCCATACCTGATCGATGTCCGGCTTACGGCCCCGACCTTGGAAGTCTGCGAAGCCGATCGAGATCCAGCCGAGTGTACACCTCTCAGGGAACCGTACTGGCGCAGAAACCAGCAGTCCAGTCCGTTTTACAGTTCGCTGGGTTGAGAGGCAACCGCATATTCCCTGTCCGGCACGGGCCACCTGCACATGCTTCATCGGGGGGAGGCCTCCGAGACACCACTGTCGCCCAGTACTGATCCTCCAACCCGGCTCTGCCAGGCGGGACCTGAAGCCGATCCGAGGATACTGACATACACCAAGACTCCACCCATGGCGACTATTCACCGCAGCCTTCGTGCCCCAGCGCTCCTTGCTTCCATCTGCGGCGTCTGTCCCCGGATCAATCCAGTATCCGCCACTTCCGGAGACGGTACGCATCACCGTCGACATCCTCACTGCCCGCAGTCACAATCAGACCGATGGCTGCCTGCGAATAGTTGAACCCTTCCCCACAGGCCCTTGGCATCGACTGCAAGCCCTTCCTGTCGCGGTAATCTTCTTTACCGGCCGGGACAGTGGCAGCCCAGTCACTGCCAGAGACGGGACACCGCCCATCGTCTGATCCGCATGGAAATGGGGCCGCCTACGACGACAGCACCAAGGAAATACGAGTCCGAATATTCCGAGAAACAGGGGACAGCGAGTATTAATCTCGCGTTCCCAGACATGGTGGAAATCGGTGGTTACGTTGGTTGCTACCAAGAACAAACACTGCAGTTCGGAAACAGAGTCCAGCAGATCCGGAGGCAGCTCCGTCAGCCCTGCCGCCTCCAGGGTCAGATGTTCCAGCACGGGGGTGGGGGCCAGCCAGTCCACCGGCAACTCCGTTAGTTTCGGTGTCCTCAGGGTTAGTGATCGCAATCCGGGGACATGAACCAGCAAATCCGGGGGCAGCTCCGTCAGCCCCGCCGCCCCCAGGGTCAGATGTTCCAGCACGGGGGTGGGGGCCAGCCAGTCCACCGGCAACTCCGTCAGTTTCGGTGTCCTCAGGGTTAGTGATCGCAATCCGGGGACATGAACCAGCAAATCCGGGGGCAGCTCCGTCAGCCCTGCCGCCTCCAGGGTCAGATGTTCCAGCACGGGGGTGGGGGCCAGCCAGTCCACCGGCAACTCCGTCAGTTTCGGTGTCCTCAGGGTTAGTGATCGTAATCCGGGGACATGAACCAGCAAATCCGGGGGCAGCTCCGTCAGCCCTGCCGCCTCCAGGGTCAGATGTTCCAGCACGGGGGTGGGGGCCAGCCAGTCCACCGGCAACTCCGCCCAACTAGCCGGGACTTCCAAGGTCAGAGCCTCCAGCCAAGGCGTATGGGCCAGTACGTCCAATGACAGCTCCGTCAATTCCGCCGCTTCCAAGGTCAGCGCTCGCAACCTGGAGGCATAAGCCAGGAAGTCCAGCGGCAACCACGGGGACGGTGAGGACAGGTGCAGGACTTCCAAGGCTGGGGTATGGACCAAAAGGTCGGAGAGGACCGCGGGCAACCAGGCACTGTCCAACAGTTCAAGCTTCTTCAGACCGGTCAGACCGGCCAGATCGTGGGCCTGCAGCGGGAGCGCACTTTCAAACCACTCGCGGATGGTGGCGGCAGAGAAGACCCCGAAACCCGGATGCAAATGCAACTCTTCTATGGCGGTCAGATCCGTCCACGTAACCTTGATACAAGAGTCCCTCCAGTGTAAGGCTCGCATTAGGACGGCCTGCACCCAGGCATGACGCCGGCACACGTCGGCACCCGCGGTCCAGGTCATGGGGATCTCGTAAGTCCCCTGTGCTTCCATCCATCCCGAATCCAGGGTCCGCCACATGACTTCGGCAACATAACCTGCCTGGCGCGTTGGGTTCACAGGTATCACCCTGCCATCCCGGTGCACCCGCAGATCAAATCCGGGACCAACCACCTCACGCGGTACCCACCCGGAAACAGACATCTCAACCGAAACCACAGCCGTCGTCGGTACCGTCCAAGTCATCTCCTCTACCGGTCGAAAACCCAACGGCACCGTGAAAAGATGAGGTGACAACGCCACATCCAACCCGGGTGCCGCAGGGGCAGCCAGGATCGCCGTTACCGTATTCCCCAGCCGCACTAGGCGGTAGGTCCCCGCGCCTGCCGCCGACGTGAAAGTCCCCGCCACGAACAGGGCCGCCTCGTCCGTCGTCCAGGTCATGGCGGTGCGATATCCCACATAACCCGCTTCTTCCAGGGTCGGGGTATCCACGTGATACACCATCCCGTCCGGTTGCACCTCCAAGATTACGGTGACCGTCGGAACCTCCGGCCGGAGCCAGCCTTGTGCGGTCATCGGCCGGGCCACGGTTGCCCAAGTCACCGGCAGCACCGGCCGGTAGCCTTCGGGCAGTTGGAACAGTAACTGTGGCTGCGTCGCGTGCCCTACCGGAGAGCGGTGTGTGGCCAGTGTGACCGTCACCTGCCGCCCCTGACGCAGAGCATGGTACCGTCCCGCCCAGTGTTCCGTCCGGTTGGTGTAGAAGCCGGACATCGGCAGGGGCGGACCAACGCGGTCGGAGGCCTGAACTGACACCGGCCACGCCCCCAGGATCAACATCCCCAGCAGCAGCCAGAGGCCCGGTACGCAACATTGGCACTGCCACACAACACTACTCCCGGACTTGACCGAATACCAAGATAGTGACCCCCAAGTCAAATCCGGAAGACGGGTGAGATCCCGACCCTTCTCCCCATCCCTCTTCAGCCTCCTGCCATCGGTCACTATTGTATTCACCATGGCAACCGTACTTCAGCCAACCTGCGCCTCCAGTATGCCGGTCCGGTTGACATTGCCTCAATATTCTGCGGTACCGATAGACGCGAACTACCCGCGGGGAACCCGATCCCAGGAGATCCTGGAGAGTGTCTGGCATTAGGGCGGACGGGCTCGCTTGGCTGTCCCGTCCGCCGAGCACATCTGATCCTGTGGTCCTGGCGGCCCATCCTTACGACCCGGGAATTGAGGTCGGGCTCACGCGATGCCCCGGAAGCGGTCCCTCACCACCCATCTCGAATCTCCTTCCCCGCCCTCTCAAAGCCACTTCTATTCGCCCGTTGCTGACATCGGGCTGATGGTGTGCTGACACACCGATGATGGCGGACCGGCACAGAAAGACCCACACTGGGGCCCACTTCGGTTGCGGGCCACACCGCGACCTCCCACACACAAGGAAGGATTTCCATGTCCCACAACCTGACAGCCGGCAGCCTGAAGCTGCCCTTTGCCGAGGGCGTGATCCCTCCCATCACTAGCCTTTTTGATGATCCCCGGCGTGGTGACGACGGATGGCTCGAGAGCCACCTTAAGAAGCACGAGGGTATCGACTGGGGCTGTGGTTGGGGAACTAAAGTTCACGCCATGGCGGCTGGGACAGTGCTCACGGCCAACCAAGACGAGAACCATTTGTATGGCAGATACGTCGAAGTCGAACATGGCAGCGGGACCAGCCGGTTCACGCTTACCTACGCCCACCTGTCGACGGTGACAGTCGAGGATGAGCAGGTCGTAGGTCAGGGTGCCGTGCTGGGCGCCTCCGGCAACACGGGCCAGCACACTACAGGCAACCACTTGCATGTGCACTTCATACCTGACAGTGCCGAGGGCAACCTGCCTGGATTCAGTAAAAAATATCGAAACTTCCAGCAGTACCTGCCGGTAGGCATCTACCACTGGCCCGACGTTGAGGCTCTGCAGGACGACATCGACGACGCACTGGAGTCTGTCCGGGACGGCCTCATGCGCGACATCGGTTTATGGATGGACCATGCCCTGCGGGGCGGGACTGACCCCGACAAGCCGCGGCTCCGGGTCACGCGCGGCGGAGCCGTCTACATGATCCCTCAGGCGGACGCGCGGTTCCGGTACCCCTGCCGGCCCTTCCCCGGGAGCGCCGTGGTCGGCAAGGACAATGCGGTGTGGGATCTGCCCCATCCCCTTGCGGAGACCCTTCCCACTCCGGACTGGTGGAAAATCGAGATCAACCGGTCATTCCCGGTCTGTTGGGTGCATACCGCACACACTAGGGAGATTGGAAACCTGCACGAAGTGCCACTGGCCTCGCCATCCCGGCCGACGAACCTGCCCCGGTACCTGCAAAAGAATGACGGTATAAATGTGCGAAGCACTGAGCGCACGCGCAAGGTTGAGAACGGTGAATTGGAGCCGGATGCCTCGAACACCATTTTGTTGCGGCAGGGAACGAACGGGAATGATCCATTCTGGGGTACCGAGGGCGACCTTGAATTGGACAGCGACGACAACCCTATCCGGCCACGCCTCGCGGGATGGGTGCCCATTACAGAACTGGCCTGCGACGCTACCACAGGGGACTATCTCTGGTACCGGATTCCCTATGACACCGAGAATTCCTCGGAACGGGGCTGGGTGCGCGGGGATGTGGTGACAGTCAAGGACTCCGTGTCGGAAGGGGACGTACCGGAGGCCTTCGCCGACATCGAACCCGTGGTACCCGAGAGTCCCATGACACCCACCGTCGAGACCAAGGTGGGGATGACGGCCTTTGTGCACGACCAACCCAGGGACCGTGCACTCAAGGTGGCCAGGTTGAAGGGCTTTGCGGAGGCCACGGCACAGGTCTCCCTGTCACCCACCTGGTACCAGGTGCGGTTCGGCGGTGTGCGCCGGGGCTGGGTGCAGGCCGGCCAGGTGAATACATACCACACGGACGGCCTGAACACCACCCAACCGCAACTGCGCCGGTGGCCCGGGCACACGGCCGCGGTGCCGGTGCGCCGCGGGCCCGCGGTCGGCGAGACCGTGCTCGCCACGATCGCGGCCGACAGCACCGCCTGGCACAACCTGCTGGGCCGGGACGCCGCATATCCCGGCTGGTACCGAATCCAATACAACGACACCGTCAGCGGCTGGGTGCGGGCCGACGACGCGGTGGAGATCCAAGGCAACCTCAACCTGGCTCCGCCGCCCCGGGTCGGACTGGCCAACGCCACACAGGCCTGTGTCGTGCGGTCGCAGCCGACCGCCACCGCCACCGAGCTGGGCACCATCGCGGCCGGCAGCACCGGCCTCCATCCGATCCTGGAACGGGATGCCAACCCGGCCGCCTGGTACCGGATCCGCCATAGCGACACCGTCACCGGCTGGGTGTCCGCCACCTGCGTGCAACTGCACGGCGATGGCCGCAACCTGCCCGTCCGGCCCCAGGCCAGCCTCAAGCCCACCGTCACGGACGGCGTCAGGGTCCGCCGCGGACCCGGCACGGAACATGCCTGGATCGGCTCCATCCCCGGCGGCTCCACCGTCCGCTACGACATCCTGGGCCAGGATGCCGACCCGCCCCTTTGGTGGCAGATCCAATTCAGCGACACCGTCGTCGGATGGGTCCACAAGGACAACATGCTGACGCACGGCAGCCTGGAGCACCTGGCGGAGACCTGGATCCCGCAGCTGAGCCCGCGCGCGGACGCCACGGCGGGGCTCAACGTCCATGCCGGCTCCGGCGCCCACCACCGCGTGCTGGTCACGCTGCCGGTTGACGCCACCCGCTACCATGACATCCTGGGGAAGGACGCGGCCACGGCCGCCTGGTACCAAATCCGCGTGAGCGCGCTCCTCATCGGCTGGGTGCCCCGGGAGTACGTGCAGACCCGCGGACCCCTAGCCGACCTGCCGGTCACCTGGACCGGGGACCCGCAGGTCGACGCGGATCCCGCGGCCGAAAGCGGCACCTCCCTCAACCAGGCGGAACACCACAACGGCGCCTACACCCTGGACTTCAACGGCAGCACCGTCAGCGCCGAGTTCTCATCCACCGCCTCCCCCGTCCAGTACTACGCCCGCGCCGACCAGGGACGCGCTCCCGTCTTCCGCATCCTCGACCCGGACCTGCGCCCCGCGGAGAAGGCCGTCCTCTCCACCGATACGGCCCGCGAGGTCAACCGCGACGGCACCCCCAAGACCGGAGGGCTGCCCCGCACCCTCAAGCTGGAGGTAAACACCGACGGCGATGTCCATTATGTGGACGAGGGCCTGCGCCAAATCGGCTACCTCGACTACGAGATCACCGGCTCCTGGATCCCGACCGGGGCCGTGCCCCGCGAACGCGGGACCTCCCTCAACCAGACCGAGCACCATGACGGCGACTACACCCTGACCGTACGCGACGACACCGTCCATGCCACCTTTGCATCGTCGTCCTCGCCTGTCCAGTACTTTGCACGCGCCGACCAGGGACGCGCTCCCGTCTTCCGCATCGCCGACACCGCCCTGCGGCCCACCGCCAAGACCACCCTGACCGTCACCGGCGCCCGGGAGGTCAACCGCGACGGCACCCCCAAGACCGGAGGGGTGGACCGCACCTTCAAGCTGGAGGTGCACACCGACGGCAACGTCCATTACGTGGACGAGGACGTGCGCGACATCGGCTACCTGGGCTACCGCGCCACCGGCAGCTGGCCCCTGGCCCCCGTGGAGACCCCGGCCGCGCCGGTGCCGCGGCCGCCCGCCACGCGGCCCGTGCTGGAGAGCGGTGCCTCCCTCAACCAGACCGAGCACCGCGAAGGCGCCTACACCCTGACCCGCGGGCGCGACAACGTTGCCGCCGCCTTCTCCTCCGCCTCCTCCCCCGTCCAGTACTTCGCCCGCGCCGACCAGGGACGCGCACCCGTCTTCCGCATCGCGGCCCCCGCCCTGCGGCCCGCGGCCAGGGTCGTCCTGACCACCGACACCGCGCAGGAGGTCAACCGCGACGGCACCCCCAAGACCGGCGGGCTGCCCCGCACCCTCAAGCTGGAGGTGCACACCGACGGCAACGTTTACTACGTGGACGAGGGCCTGCGCCAGATCGGCTACCTGAGCTACAACGTTACCGGCTCCTGGACCCCTGCCACCGACACCGCGGACGACGACACCGGGACCTCGGACCCGGCGCCCAATCCACAACCGGCGCCGGCACCGGTGCCCGCGCGGCCCACGCGGGAACGCGGCGCCTCCCTCAACCAGACCGAGCACCGCAGCGGCACCTACACCCTGGACCGCAGCGGCAACACCCTCGCCGCCGTCTTCTCCTCCGCCTCCTCCCCCGTTCAGTACTTCGCCCGTGCCGACCAGGGACGCGCCCCCGTCTTCCGCATCGCCGCCCCCGCCCTGCGACCGCAGGCCAAGGTCGTCCTGACCACCACCCAGGCCCGCGAGGTGGACCGCGACGGCATCCCCCGGCCCGGCGCCGCCGACCGCACCCTCAAGCTGGAGGTGCACACCGACGGCAACGTCCATTACGTGGACGAGGGCCTGCGCGACGTCGGATACCTGAAGTACCGCGTCACCGGCCGCTGGGATCTGGCCGCACCGGACCCCGCCATCCCGCAGCTGAGCCTCAAGCCCTCCGCCACCTACAACCTCAACGTGCGCTCCGGACCCGGCACCGTCCACGACAGGGTCGGTTTCCTCCGCGGTGGGTCCACCACCCGCTACCGCATTCTGGGCAAGGACGCCGCCACGGCCATCTGGTACCAAATCCGCTTCAGTCCCACCGTCACCGGCTGGGTCCACAAGGACCATGTCCAGACCCACGGCAACCTCTCCGGGATCGCCGTGACCTGGAACCCGCCCCAGCTGAGCCTCCTGGCCACCACCACCTACAACCTCAACGTGCGCTCGGGACCGGGCACGTCCCACAGCAAGGTGGGCTTCATCCCCGGCGGCTCCACCACCCGCTACGACATCCTGGGCAAGGATGCCGCCACCCCCGTCTGGTGGCAAATCTGGTTCAGTGCCACTGCCACCGGCTGGGTCCACGGCAACTATGTCCAGACCCACGGCGACGTCGGCGGCGTGCCCGTGCGCTGAACTCGTACCCGGATACACGCGGCGGGGGACAGAATTGTCCCCCGCCGCGATCCTCTTCCACAGTGTCTGCGAGGCCTCTTCATTCTCGGGCGCACCCGGAACCTGGGCATACCTGTCCCCGAAGAAGCCGCACCGCATCCCGCGCAACCATCATTGCCCCGTATCCCAAACCTGCATCCCGGCCTGCGCCACAGATGGGTTGCAACAGCACGCGAGCCGATGACCGCTTTGGAAATCCGCCGCTGCATTCCGACCTGCTACCGGATGCGGGGATCCGACTGGAACGAACAGTACCTCAGTACCTGTCAAGGCCTCTACGTGATTGTCCCGGGGGCCGTTTGGATTTGACCAAGGTCGTGTACGGGCCTATACTTCCGGTTTGTCTGTTCGGAAACAGTGGCCGTGTCGACGGTCCTTCCGCCCACTCCGCGACCCCTTCGCCATGCCCAAGAGAACCTGGCAACCCAAAGTACGCAAGCGCCTGCGCACACACGGCTTCCGCAAGCGCATGATGTCGCCGGGAGGGCGCAACATACTCAAGCGGCGACGCCTGCGCGGCCGCAAGCGGCTGGCCGTTCAGTTGACCCACCGCAAGTCCATTCATTAGCCGGTGCGCGCCCCTCTACGGGAGTCCGCACCCCCATGAAACGCAAGTACAGCCTGCGGGACCAACACTCCTTTGCCCGCGTCCGCAGAGCGGGACGCAGCCGCCGCAACCGGTTACTGGTCCTGTGTTGTCTGGCCAATCACCTGCCCCACAATCGGTTTGGCTTCGTGGTCAGCAAACGCGTGGGCAATGCCGTTGTGCGCAACCGCCTCAAGCGGCGGCTGCGAGCCATTTTCCGTCTCAACCTGAACCAGCTGCACGCGGGCTACGACATCGTGGTGATCTGCCGCGCCGAAGCCGCACGGGTCGGCTATTGGGATTTGGAACAGGCCGCGCTGCAGCTGGTTCGGCGCCTGCACCTGCAACTCGCCGACGCCCCCGCGCCCAGTATCGCCGTGGACAGCGGCTGACTCCCGACGGGCATGACCAGGTTCGCCATCTTCTCGGTTCGTCTGTACCAACGCTTCGTGTCCCCGCTGCTGGGACCCACCTGCCGGTTTTCCCCCACCTGCTCCCACTACATGATTGAAGCAATCCAACGCCACGGCCTGTGGCGCGGCGGCTGGATGGGACTGGGACGCATCCTGCGGTGCCATCCCTTCAACAAGGGCGGCGAGGATCCGGTACCCTGATCGATACGGTTCCAAACACCATGAACAGAAAACACATTCCGCTGATCGCCCTGCTGGTGCTGGCCGCGTTCCTGGTTGCCGGCTGCGGCGTCGCCCGAGAGGGCGTGGACGTGCGTGTCGTGGAGCCGGACGGATTCTGGCAAACCGCGGTGGTCTGGCCCCTGGCGCGGGTTCTAATCAGCCTGTCGGACTGGCTCAAGGACAACCAGTCCGAGTACCCGTGGGGCTACGCCATCATCCTCTTCACGATCGGCATTCGGGTAGTACTACTGCCCTTGACCTACGTGCAGATCAAGGGCATGCAAAGCCAGAAGGACGTACAGCCCAAACTGCAGGAACTCCAGAAGAAATACGGCAAGGACCGCGACCGCCTGATGCGGGAACAGCGGCGGCTGTACGAGGAGGAAGGCATCAATCCCCTGAGCGGCTGCCTGCCCATCCTGCTGCTGGTCGTGCAAATGCCCATCCTGTTCGGCCTTTATTCGGCCTTGGTGGTCCTGGGACCAGAGCTCGACAATGCGTCCTTCTTTTGGATCCCCGACCTGGGTTTCCCCGCATTCACGGGCGGCCTGGGCTGGATCACAACCGCTTTTTCGCAGGGCGACTACGTACAGCTGCTGGCCTACATGTCGCTGCCGGCCTTCCTGGTGATCACCCAGTTCGTGATGAGCAAGATGACCAATCCGGCCATGGGCGGGAGTGCGAGCCCCCAGGCCGGAACCATGAAATCCATGGGTACAATCATGACGGTCATGTTCGGCTTCTTCTCACTGCAGGTGCCGGCCGGTCTTTCCCTGTATTGGGTCACCGGCAACATCATCCAGCTGGTCCAGCAATACGTCATGGCGAAGATGCAGACCAAGACGGACGAACCGGCCGTCAACACGGGTTTCGGACAGTCCGCAACCGCGGCGCGCCCGGCCTCTGCCTCCGGCAATCACGCTCACCGGGAGGCCTATCCGCCCGTAGCCGAAGAGGCCGCATCCGCGCCCGCCGGTGCCAGCGGGAATCCGACACGAAAACGACGCAAGAAGCGCAGAAAGAAGAGGGGATAGACAGCGATGAGTGACAGCGGAGAGTTCAGCGGGCGCACCATTGACGACGCCATCGCCGAGGGTTTGCACGTACTGGGCCTAACCCGCGCAGAAGCAGACATCGAGGTGTTGCAGCATCCGCGGCGCAAGTTCCTGGGACGCGTTGAAGCGTTGGTCCGGGTTAGCCGCCTGGACGACCTGGCCGCAGAACTGGACTTCGAGGACCAGCAGGAAGTCGCGGGCCAGCCCGAACCCGCGGCGGACGAGGAATGGAACGACTGGGACACCGAGGACGAAGAGGAGGAGCCGCCGCTGCGCGAACCACAGGCGGCGCCTATCGCAACGGAACCGGATACCGGCACCCGATCCGGCCGCCGCCCGCGGCGCAAACGCAACCGGCGCGGCAAGGGACGACAACAGCCCCAGGAACACCGGGCACCGCGCGCATCCGGAGACGATCGCGGCCGACAGACCCTGGACCCGGAAACCCGGAGCCGGCGCAACGCTCGTGAAATGGTGCGCACTGATGACTACGACGAATCCGTGCCGACACCGGCCGGCCAGGAGGACAACGAGCGCATTGCCATCGAAACCCTAACCCGCATGCTTGAGTACATGGGGGTGGAAAACTTCCAGGTGAAACGAACCTGGACCGCCGATGCCCGCGAGAGTGCCGACCGGTTGACCCTGTTCGTCGAAGGCCGGCATCTCGGACGGCTGATCGGCCGCCGCGGCGCCACGTTGCAAAGCATGCACTGGACCCTGGTATCCATGATGCGTCGACTGGCGCGCGATTGTCCGAAGCTGGACTTGGACATCGACAGCTACCAACTCAAACAGGATGCCGCGCTTCAGGAACGAGCCCTCAAGACTGCCGACGACGTCGTGCACCGGGGCCGGCCCTGGGAAATGGAACCAATGACCAAGCGCCAGCGCTGGGTTGTGCATGTGGCCCTCAAGGACCACCCGGAGGTCTACACCGAGAGCGAGGGCACCGGGCCGGAACGCCGGGTTGTCGTCCTGCTCAAGTAGGAACCCATCGGTCCCGCCGGACACAGCCTTCGATGAGCCGACCGGCCATGCCCCCGGACAGGCAGGCGCCGCCGCGCCTGTTGCTCGTGGGGAATGTCACCCGCGATCTCGACGAATCCGATCGAAGCCGTTTCATTCACGGCGGTTCCGTCACCTATGCCGCCCATACCAGCCACGCTCTGGGGGTAGCCGCGGAAGCCGTGACCAGGGTCGCACACGACGAGGACCTGTCGGACTTGACGGACTTGGCACACTGGACCGTGCTGCCATCGCACACGACGACCACCTTTGTCAACCAATACCGCGGCGAGGTGCGCACCCAGTTGTGCTTTGATCCAGCGGCACCAATTGGCGGCCGGGATTTGTCCCCCCGTCAGCGCAGGGCTGAGGCCGTGTTTCTATGTCCGATCATGCAGGAGATTGCCAGCGATCTGCCGGCTTCGTTTGCCGCCGGCACCCTGAAGGCCGGCGGAGCCCAGGGCTGGCTGCGCCACATCGCTCCGGACGGCCGCGTCGAGGCCTGTGTTTGGCCCGAGGCGGATGACAGCCTTTCCCATCTCGACATTCTGATCCTTTCGCGCGAGGATCTGGACCACGACCTGTCGCGCCTTGATCCCCTGTTGGCCCGCGTGCCCGTCGTCCTCCTGTCCAACCACAGGCAAGGCAGCGATCTGTTCATCCGCCACCGGGGACGGGTTGTCCGCCGCCACGTGCCGCCGCGACCCGCCCGCGAGGTGGATCCGACCGGGGCCGGAGACATTTTCGCCACTGCCTTTCTGATCCGCTACGCGGAAACCGGCGCCTTGTGGAGTTCGGCGCGATTTGCCAACGCCGCGGCGTCCATGGGGGTGGAAGGCGTGGGCGCAAGCCGCATTCCGGACCGCCGGACCGTGCTGGCCTGGCTGGAGGCCAATCCCGCAACGGAACCCGAACAATGATCAGGCATCGGGTATGCATCACCAACCAAAAGGGCGGTGTCGGCAAGACCACCACAGCCGTCAACCTCGGCAGTTTCCTGGCCCGGCAAAATCTCGCCGTGTTGCTGGTGGACAACGATCCCCAGGGCAACGCCACCAGCAGTCTGGGAACCTCGGCCAAGGACGATGCCGGCGACCTTTACCAAGTCCTAACGGGCCGCACCGACGCCGCGTCGGCCTGCCGTCCAACAATGATCCCTCACTTGGACTTGTTGCCGTCCAACCCCAATCTGGCCGCCCTGGAGTTCGAACTCCGCCATGATGCCGACGCGGAACTGCGACTGGCACGGGAACTGGCGGGTTGCCAGGAGCGTTACAACTACATCGTGATCGACAATCCCCCCAGTCTGGGACTGCTTGCCATCAGCGGCATGGTGGCCGCCGATCTGCTGGTTGTGCCGGTCCAGTGCGAGTACTTGGCCTTGGAGGGGGTCGCGGCCATTCTCGACTCCGTGCGCAGAGTGCGTCAATCTCTCAATCCCGACTTGGCACTGGCCGGGTTCCTGCTTACACTTTTTGATGCCCGGACCCGACTGAGCCGCGAAGTGGTGGAGGAGATGCGCCGGCATTTCCCCGAGGACACATACGAAACCGTAATTCCCCGCGCCGTCCGCCTGGCCGAAGCGCCAAGCCACGGCCTGCCCGCGGTCCTCTACGATCCGGTCAGCAGCGGCACGCTGGCCTACCAACTGTGGACAGCGGAGTTTCGGGCGCGCATTGAGCGTGGTGTCAACACTGCCAACCCACCGCCAGCACCGGTGCACCCATGACCGAGAGCCAACGTTTCCGCAGCACCGGGGCCGGCCTTGGCCGCGGCCTGGATGCCCTTTTCAACCGCACGGGCGACCGTGACGACGCGGCCCCCGACGAGGTGTCCATTCAACTGGACGTGCCAGTAACCCGAATCCGCCCCAATCCCGAGCAGCCGCGCGTCCGCTTCGACCCCGCGGAACTGAGTGTCCTGGCAAACTCCATCCGCACCCATGGCCTGCTGCAGCCCCTGGTGGTACGCACGGATCCAGACCGCTGGGGCTGCTACCTGCTCATCTCCGGCGAACGTCGGTGGCGGGCGTTGCAACAGGCGGGCCTGACGACGGCCACGGTACTGATTCGCACGGCCGACCGTGACGAAGGGATATTGCTGGCCCTTATCGAAAACCTGCACCGGGAGGACCTGTCGCCCCTGGAACAGGCCGCCGGATTCAAGCTGCTGGCCGATAAACATGGGCTCTCCCATGCCGACATCGCCGAGCGCATCGGTGTCCACCGCACACACGTGACCAACACCCTGCGGCTGCTGAACCTGCCGCAACCTGTGCGGGAAACACTCGAGACAGGAGCGATTTCCGCCGGCCACGGCAGGGCTCTGCTGATGGTGACCGATGAAGAAACGTGCATCCGCGCGCTCCAACAGGTGGTGGACGACGATCTCACCGTGCGCGAGACGGAAAACCTATGCCGAGCCCTAACACAGCCGGATGCACCGTCCACCGAGGAACCCCAGGACGTTGAGCCCCAGCAGGACAAGGAGAGCCTTGCGGAAGTCCGCCGGCTCGAGCGCGGGCTCCAGGAACGCTTTGGCACCCGGGTTGCCATCAAGCGCTCTGCCACGGGCCGGGGCCGCCTCACCTTCAGTTTCTACAGCGATGCCGACCTCAACCACCTGCTGTCACTGCTCGGTGGCAACGAGTTCTGACGATCCGGCCGGGCTAGACGGCGTCGATATGCGGTTCGCCTTCCCGCAGTCCGGCCGGCGATACCCGAATGAACGCCGCGTTCTCCTGAAATTCCCGGATGTTTTCGGCATTGAGGTAGCTGAAGGAACTCTTCACGCCGCCCATCAGGTTGCCGATGATCTTGCCCACCAGGCCCTTGTAGGGCACGGTGCTCTCGACACCCTCGGGCGAACGCATTTCGAAGTACTCCTCATCCAGTTGCTCGCGCAACCGTTCCGCCCTGTCCTCCACCGCTTCCCGGGACGCCATGCCGCGGATGCGCTTGACCAGACCGTGGCTGGACTGCTCCACATCGCCCGGACTTTCCTTGGTGCCGGCCAACAGGCTGCCCAGCATCACGGTGTCGGCCCCGGTGGCCAGCGCCTTGGCAATGTCACCGGCAGTCCGGATGCCGCCGTCGGCGATGATGGGCACGTCGATGCCGCTTTGCAAGACGTTGTGCAGGGCGGTCAGCTGGGGTACGCCGACACCCGTGACCTGACGGGTGATGCAGACACCGCCGGGTCCGACCCCCACCTTAACGGCATCGGCGCCGGCATCTGTCAAGTCCAGGGCACCCTCGGCCGTGGCCACGTTGCCAGCAATCAGATCCACCTCGGGAAAGCGATCCTTGCACTGTTGCACGCCCGCAATGGCATGTTCCGAATGACCGTGCGCGATGTCGAGCACAATCACATCGGTGCCGGCCTGCACGCAGGCCTCCATGCGCGCCAGCATGTCCCGGTCGGTTCCAATCGCAGCGCCCACCAGCAGGTCAGGTCCCGTATCCTTGACCCGGGCGATTTCGTCGGCCTGATGCTTGGAGGTCATGAAGCGGTGGATGATGCCAATTCCTCCCATCTCCGCCATGGCGCGCGCCATGTCACTTTCGCAGACGGTGTCCATGTTGGCGGCCACTACCGGCAACCCTATGTCCCGGTTCCGGGTCAAACGGGTGCTGAGATCCACATCCAGCCGGGAGCGAATGCGCGACCGGCGCGGGATCAGCAGGACGTCGTCGTAGGTCAGACCGAAGGGAATGAGCTCAAGGTTCATGGCATGGCCCCGGCAACCAGGGCTCCTGTTGGATGCGACAGCGCAACCTGCCATTATAAGGGAACTGTCCGGACAGGGCCGCCGATACCGCCAACAGAATCATCGCGGCCCAAACCACGGGTCAACAGCCCGGCGTCCGTCACACCCATGTCCGCCGCACAGCACCTTGATGCGCGTAGCGTCGGACGCCAACGGAGATCGGCGTCATGGAGGATCTGAGAGTCGGCGTGATTGGAGCCGGTGGCCGAGGCGGCCTGGCGGCCCACGCCCACAAACCGGGCAACGGGGCGCGCATCGCGGCCGTATGCGACATCCGCACCGCGGTTCTACAGGAATGTCGGGCCGCATACGGAGAGGACATTCTGACAACGGACAGTCCCGCCGTCCTGTTGGAACAGGACCTGGATGCCGTGTTCGTCTGCTCACCGGACTACCTGCACTGCAGCCATGCCGGAGCCGCGCTGGAGGCGGGCGTGGCGGTCTACCTGGAAAAGCCCATGGGCATCACCATTGCCGAGTGCGACGAAATCCTCCGGCTGGCCGCACACGGACAGACGAAACTGTACCTGGGCCACAACATGCGGCACATGGACTTCGTGGTCACGATGAAGAAACTGATTACCGATGGTGCCATCGGCGAGGTGCAAACAGCCTGGTGCCGCCACTTTGTCGGACACGGCGGCGACTTCTACTTCAAGGACTGGCACGCGGACCGGCGGTTGTCCACGGGCATGCTGCTGCAGAAGGCCACCCACGACATCGACGTTCTGCACTGGCTCTGCTCCGGCTACAGCCGGCGCGTGCATGCCATGGGCGCGCTGGCGGTCTACGGCCGGGTCGGCGACCGGCTGTCGGAACCGGCGCCGCGCCCCCGGTACAGCCTGGACAACTGGCCACCACTGACCCAGACCGGACTGCATCCGATCGTGGACATCGAAGACATCAGCATGATGCAGATGGAGCTGGACAACGGAGTCCTGGCCTGCTACCAGCAGTGCCACTTCACGCCCGACTATTGGCGGAACTACACGGTGATCGGAACCGAAGGCCGTATTGAAAACTTCGGCAATGGAGAAGGGGGGACCGTAATCAAGGTTTGGAACCGGAGACGGAACGGATACGATGCCGCCGGCGACATCGAGATTCCCATGCAACCGCTGTCCGGCGGGCACGGTGGAGCCGACCCGCGCATCGTTGCCGAATTCCTAGGCTTCGTCCGCGGCGAGACGGTCCCGCGGACATCTCCCATGGAAGCCCGCCACAGTGTGGCCGCCGGCTGCTGTGCAACCGATTCCCTGAGACACGGAGGCGTGCCCGTCGATGTGCCGGACGTGGCCCCGGACATCGCCGAATTCTTCGCATCGACCATCTGAACGGAACCCTCTGTCCCGCGTCCGTTCGTCCGCGGCGGGGCGCGGAAGCCGACGGCCTGCCGCGCTTCACGGGCAGGTATCCCCGGTTCCAAAACAAACTACAATAGGCGTCCAATCCGTGCTTGGATCCCACATCCCTTGGCCTTCCGAACCATCATGACCAGCGGCCGATCCAAGTCCGCATCGGCTCAGGGCCACACCATCGAGCAGGAACTGGCGTTCGTTCGTGCCGGCCTGGATCGGGAATTGGCATCGATCGACGCCGGTCTTCACTATCTCCTGCCGAAACCCTTGCGGCTCCGTGGCAAATTGGTCTGCGCCCCGGTCATTCTGGCCATCGGGCTGCCGCATCCGGACTGTCGCCGGGCACTGGTTAACCGCTGTCAACTCGCCGTTGCCCTGGAACTGCTCGGAATTGCCTTGGAAGTCCATCACCAACTGCTCGATCCGCAGACAGACCTGGATTCACTGGAGCAGTCGGCCATCCTGGCAGGGGACTACTACTTCGCGCGGTCGGCCCAGCTCGTAACCCAGATGCGCAATCCGCAGTTGCTCGACGCCTTTGCTGAAGTTCTCAAGCAGGCCAGTGAACAGCACCTGGCCCACCTGGCCGAGTCCCGCGTCCCCGGGTTCGAAACTGCCCGCGTGCTTGGCTATCACGGCATTTTGTGCGGCACATGGCTGCGACCGGAACTGAACCTTGAAAGCCTGGCCATCGCGGAGGCGTGGCTGGCAACCTTGCCGGCAAAGGACTCAGATGCGTGCAGTCGTGCCCTTCCCCACGCCTTGGAAGACATTGTCCCGGAACAACAACGAGAACGGTGGCAGTTCGCCACAACTGTGCGGTAGCACAACGACAGACATGCCGAGCCTGCGGAAGGATCCGGTACGGCCCTGCCCCGCGCGGATGTCGACCAAGGTGAAGGCTGCGCCCCGCACGGGCTTCCGCACTGGACAACCGCGTTCCGTTCCCGGTGGTTGAACTTGGGGACCCCATACTCCTCCATCGTCCACCGAACCGCCCGTTGCCCCTACAGATTTTTCCGGATCATGGTTAACCAATCCCTAATGCAACCGGGGTTGATTTCAGGCTACACTGTCCACACGACCACACCCCCCTGAGGGAAAGGGGCTGCCATGCTCATCCCGTCCTTCGACAACACCTTTGAGTTCACCCTGGACGATATCCGGGAACGCCTGCAAACAGACCGTGACTTCGCACGGATCGCCTCCCTGCAGACCGCAGAGGCCGGTACCGTCGTAGCCGACTCGGCCCGTCCGTTGCAAAACTACACCGTAATCCTGGATGGTTCCCTGCACGCGGAAGCCAACGATGCCCCCGAGGCATTCTCATCCAAGGATCGCCAGCGATTGTTTGTCCTGCCATTCACCCCCGGTGCAGTTCTCGGTCCGGGCCTGTTCGAGGGATGGGACAACTACCGGTTGCGGGCGGCCACGCGGGTCACGGTCTGTGGACTGGTCTCCGACCTGAACCTGATCAGCGAACTGTGTCCCGAAGTTCTGGAAGCCATTCTGGACAGCCAAATCCGCTTTCAGCAGGACCTCTACACGGAACAACTCGAATCCCACGATACCATCCGGACGCGGCTGGCACGCCTGCTGTTGCGGCTGTCCGACAACGGCCGGGATTCCATCGAGACGACCCACTCGGACCTCGCACAGCGTCTGGGCACCTATCGGGAGACTGTGTCAAACCAGTTGGCCAGCCTCAAGGCGATGGGCCTGATCCATTCCCGCTACAAGGAAATCGAGGTGTTGCGCGCCGACGGCCTGATGGCCTTGTCGGAGAACTGGGACATTCTGGAAGACCTTGCCTGAGTCTCTCTGTGTCCCCTCGGTGGCTGTTCTCAAGACAGTTACGCGCCGACACATTCCATCCGGTCGGTGGCGCAGACTTGCGGAATCTTCGACGAAGCTCCGCCCCGGCCTTTCATCTCCCTGAAAACCAAGCCTTGTGGCTTGGGCGGCGGACATAACCAGTCTGCCAGCCAGCGGAGTCTGTTTGCAGCGGATGTCGGTGCGGCAACACTGCTTCCACCAAACAATGCCGCGCCCTACTCCGACGAACCTACGAGAGGATGCACTAGGCAGTGCGGGGAACTCCGTTCTGATTCAGTTGCCGGCTCGTACCGGCCTCCAATTCCATCGGTGAGGCCTTGCGCGCCAGGATTTTGGTGATGCGGTTGTTGGTGTCCATCTCCACAATCTGCAGGAACCAGGCACCTTGCCCAATCCAGTCCCCGCGCGCCGGGTTTTGGCCCAGCCGGGTGAACACCAGGCCTCCGACCGAGTTGACACCGGAATCATCTGGTATCTCCAGATCCAGGTGTTCGTCCGCCGTGTCCAGCGGACACCGCGCGTGCAACTCGAAGGTCCCGTCCCCCAGAGCCCTGATGGGATGCGCCTCGCCTGCGTCGAACTCGTCGCGGATTTCGCCGAATATCTCCTCCACCAGGTCCTCAATCGTGACAAGGCCGGCGGTGCCGCCGTACTCGTCCACCACAATCGCCAGGTGGATCTCCCGCTCCTGAAACTCCCGCAGCAGGGTAGGCAGTTTCTTTGACGGGGGAATCTGGTAGGCCGGGCGCGTATAGAAGGACAGCGGTTCAGCCAGCCTGTCCTCCCGATACTTGGCGATGAAGTCCTTGGCATAGAACACGCCCACCACTTTGTCGATCGACCCTTCGAACACGGGCACGCGACTGTGCCCGGCATCAACCACCACGTCCAGGGCCTCCTGCAGCGTTGCTTCCATCGATATAGCCTTGATGTCCACGCGGGGAACCATGACCTCGGAGGCGTTGGTGGTCCGCAGGTTCATGACCCGCGCCATCATCTGCTGCTCCGATTCGTCGATATCCTGCAGTTCGTCATTGAGACCCAGTAGGAAGCGAAGCCCCTCCTCAGTCAGCGCCAAGGTCTCCTCCTGGGTGGACTGCTGACGATGGCCCACGATGAGGTTGGACAGCCAGTCCAAGGGGACCGAGACTGGTGCCATGACCACCGCCAGCCAACGCGCGATGGAAGCCAGTCGCAAAGCGGAGACTTCCGCTCTGCGCATTGCCCAAGCCCTGCTGACCACCCTGGAAATCGCCAACAACAACAACGTGCCGATCCCCAAAGCCAATTTGGCAATCAAATCCAGGCCGGAACCGGACCAGACCAGGGTCAGTGTGGCGCCAATGCCCGTCACCAACACCAACCTGGCCAGCAGAAATGCATACAGAAACTTGGCCGGCGTGCCCAGCAGGGCTTCAAGCTGCCGATGCGCCGCCGAATCGGGGCCACCTGCCAACGCCTCAACTTCCCTGCGGTTGGCGGTGGCAAGGGCCGCTTCCGTCGCGCTCAGCAACGACAACAGACCAACGGCAACCAGCACTGCCGGATACACCCAGAACAGCGCGGTCACGACGGAGAATCCTCGCGGTTGGGCTCTTGCCGTCGAGGACCATCGCCCACGGATCGCCGGGGTTTCGCCGGCACTCCGTACGCGAGGGTCTCCGCTGGCAGATCCCTGGTCACAACCGAACCGGCACCGGTCATGGCCCCTCGGGACACGCGCACCGGTGCCACCAGTGTGGTGCCACTGCCTAGAAACACGCCGTCCTCGATCACGGTCCTGTGTTTCGCCTGGCCATCGAAATTACAGGTGATGGTTCCCGCGCCGACATTGACGCCATCGCCCACATCGCTGTCGCCAACATAGCTGAAGTGTCCCATGTGGATGTCCGAACCCAGCGAGCTGTTCTTGATCTCGCCGAAACTGCCCATGTGCAAATGGGAACCGGTGCGCGTACCGCGGCGGATGCGGGCAAAGGGGCCGATCATGCACTCCCGGCCAATGTCCGCCCCTTCCACCACCGAGTGCCGAACCTCCGATCCCTCACCCACCCGGGTGTCGTCCAGCTCGGTATGGGGACCAATCGTGCATCCCTCCCCGATGTCGGTGTTGCCCGTCAGCCACGTGCCCGGCAGGATCAGGGTGTCGCGGCCGATGCGGACATCGGCATCGATGTAGGTGTGGTCCGGATCGATGAGCGTGACTCCCCTGTGCATGTGCCCGCGGTTGATGCGTTGCCGCATGAGATGCGCCACCCTGGCCAGCTGTACGCGATCGTTGACTCCCCATACATCGTCCGGGTCCGCCGATACCGCCTGCACGGACAGACCGTCCCTGACCGCTGTTCCCACCAAATCCGTCAGATAGCGCTCTCCATTGGCCTGGACCGGAAGATCGTCCGCCCGAGCGAACAGCCACTGTGTGGGAAACGCGTAGACACCCGCGTTCAACTCTGTGACTTCGAGCTGGGCAGGTGTACAGTCCCGCTCCTCCACCACCTCCTGCACGACTCCGGCGGAATCCCGGAGGATGCGGCCAAAGCCTTGGGCCTCGGCGCGCTCCACCGATGCAAACGCCATGCCGCGGCCGGAACCGGAACGTTGCCGATCCACCAGCCTGTGGAGCAGGCTGCTTCGGATCAGGGGCATGTCGCCGCACAGCACCAGGGTGGCGTCGGTATCGGCGGACACCAACGCCCGGGCATGCCTCACGGCATCGCCGGTACCCAGGGCCGCGGGCTGGACACAGGTGTCGGCGGCATCGCCGCAAGCCGCCCGCAAATCATCGGCATCCGGTGCCGTCACCACGACGGGTCTTCCCTGGCACAACGGCTCGGCTGCTGCCAGCACCCAGGCCAGCATGGTGCGGCCGCACACCGGATGCAGCGACTTGGCCAGCCGCGACTGCATGCGCGTACCGGCACCCGCAGCCAAAATCACGACGGCGGGGGACATGCCGCTACCTCCGGACGCGCACCAGCGGCACCGTTGCCGGTGCACCGTGTGCATATGCGGTCGAACTGGCCTAAGTCAGGGGGAGGTTGGTCGTCCATGGGACCCGCCGCACGCGTACCGGGCCGCCCTTCGGCGGCCGCGCCGGCAGTGTTTCAGAGCCTTCCTCGCATGGCGTAGGGAGGGCGGAAACCGGGACATATCGAGGGTTTTGTTGGCAACGGCCTACTCTTGCACACAGTCACCCGTGCACTACCATCGGCGCTGGCGGGCTTAACTGCCGGGTTCGAGATGGTACCGGGTGTACCCCCGCCGCTCTAGTCACCAACAAAACGCTCGATATGCTCTCCCTGGCATTCCAACCCGGGGCAGAACGGCAACTGATCAGGATATGAGCATCGTCCGGGTTCCAGACGAAACAAAAACGATTAAGCCCTCGTGCGTTAGTACAGGTTAGCTGAAGACATCTCTGCCCTTACACGCCCTGCCTATCAAACTGGTCGTCTTCCAGCGCACTTACCTAGGTTTGACCCTAGCGAGGGAACTCATCTTGGAGCTGGCTTCCCACTTAGATGCTTTCAGCGGTTATCCATCCCGGACGTAGCTACCCAGCTATGCCGTTGGCACGACAACTGGAACACCATTGGTCCGTCCACCCCGGTCCTCTCGTACTAGGGGCAGCTCTCCTCAATTCCCTTACGCCCACAGCGGATAGAGACCGACCTGTTTCACAACGGTCTGAACCCAGCTCGCGTGCCACTTTAATGGGTGGACGACCCAACCCTTGGGACATGCTCCTGCCCCAGGATGTGACGAGCCGACATCGAGGTGCCGAACCTCCCCGTCTATGTGAACTATTGGGGGAGACTAGCCTGTTATCCCCGGGGTAGCTTTTATCCGTTAAGTTCCGGCCCTTCCACTTGGAACCGAAAGCTCACTAACGCCGACTTTCGTCTCTGTTCGACTTGTAGGTCTCACAGTCAAGCTCCCTTATGCGTTTGCACTCTTCGACTGGTTTCCATTCAGCCTGAGGGAACCTTTGCGCGCCTCCGTTACTCTTTGGGAGGCGACCGCCCCAGTCAAACTACCCACCAGACACTGTTCCCTAACCGGATAACGGTCAAGGTTAGAGCCAAGACATAGCCAGGGTGGTATTTCACCGGCGACTCCCCCGATCCTGACGAACCAGGTTCACAGTCTCCCACCTATCCTACACAGACTAAGCCCTAACCCAATGTCAAGCTGTAGTAAAGCTCCACGGGGTCTTTTTGTCCTGCTGCGGGAAAGGAGCATCTTCACTCCTAGTTCAGTTTCACCGGGTCCTCCGTTGAGACAGTGCCCCATTCGTTACGCCTTTCGTGCGGGTCGGAACTTACCCGACAAGGAATTTCGCTACCTTAGGACCATTATAGTTATGGCCGCCGTTCACCGGGGCTTCAGTTCAGGGCTCTCACCCCTCCCCTTAACCTTCCGGCACTGGGCAGGCGTCAGCCTGTATACATCGTCTTGCGACTTCGCACAGACCTGTGTTTTTGGTAAACAGTCGACAGGGCCGTTTCTCTGCGGCCTCTTCAAGCTCACGAGCGCGGGGCCCGATCACCTTACCGAGGCATTCCTTCTCCCGAAGTTACGGAATCATTTTGCCGAGTTCCTTAACGAAGGTTATCCCGTTCCCCTTGGTATTCTCTACCTGTCCACCTGTGTCGGTTTGCGGTACGGTCGCGCAGGTCTCACTAGAGGATTTTCTAGGCAGCCAAGGATCGATCGCTTTGCCCATTGCGGGCTCGCCGTCACCTCTCAGCTCCGCGGGTCTTTATAACCCCCGCATCAACGCCTACGGGCTTGGAGCAGCTATTCCAGCAGCTGTCCGATCTACCTTTCTGCGTCCCCCCATTGCTCAAACAAACCTTACGCGGTACAGGAATATTAACCTGTTGTCCATCGACTACGCCCTTCGGCCTCGCCTTAGGACCGACTAACCCGACGCGGACTGACCTTCCGTCGGAAACCTTGGACATCCGGGGATCGCGGTTCTCACGCGATTTCTGCTACTCGTGCCAACATTCTCACTTCTGTACGCTCCACGCCTCCTTGCGGTAGCGCTTCGGTGCGGACAGAACGCTCGCCTACCATCCTTGCGGATCCGTGGTTTCGGTGGACAGCTTAGCCCCGTTACATCTTCGGCGCGAAGTCACTTGACCAGTGAGCTGTTACGCACTCTTTCAAGGATGGCTGCCTCTAAGCCAACCTCCTGGCTGTCTCGGTAACTTCACATCCTTTCCCACTTAGCTGTCACTTGAGGACCTTAACCGACGGTCTGGGCTGTTTCCCTTTCGACTACGAAACTCATCTCCCGCAGTCCAACTGCCGTCCTCGAGTACCGGTATTCGGAGTTTGGTTGAGTTCGGTAGGCGATCTGCCCCCTACCTCATCCAGTGCTCTACCCCCGATACACGAACAGTACGACGCTAGTCCTAAAACTATTTCGGCGAGAACCAGCTATCTCCAGGTTCGTTTGGCATTTCACCCCTATCCACAGCTCATCCGAGCATTTTGCAACATACAACGGTTCGGTCCTCCACGAGACATTACTCCCGCTTCAACCTGGCCATGGATAGCTCACCTGGTTTCGGGTCTAATCCCTGCAACTGTGGCGCCCTGTTAAGACTCGCTTTCGCTCCGGCTCCGGCTGTGACTGCCTTAACCTCGCTACAGAAATTAACTCGTTGGCTCATTCTCCAAAAGGCACGCCATCACCCGACCACCTTTCGCTTGCGCTACGGGCAGTATCGGGCTCTGACTGATTGTAAGCATACGGTTTCAGGTACTATTTCACTCCCCATTAGGGGTACTTTTCACCTTTCCCTCACGGTACTTGTGCACTATCGGTCATCAGAAGTATTTAGCCTTGGAAAGTGGTCTTCCCGGATTCACGCAGGATTGCACGTGTCCCGCGCTACTCAGGTGCCTGGCCGGAACCGGGTTCGGTTTCGTGTACGGGACTTTCACCCTCTCTGGTCCGCCTTTCCAGTGCGGTTCCACTACCTATCGGCCCCACAACGCCAGGTCCTACAACCCCGGCGGCACCGAAGCGCCACCGGTTTGGGCTCCTCCGCGTTCGTTCGCCACTACTAACGGAATAATCTCTTTTCCTCCGGGTACTTAGATGTTTCAGTTCCCCGGGTTCCCTGCTCTGCGCCTATGTGTTCAGCGCAGGCGGCACCGGCTTTCATCGGTGCAGGTTTCCCCATTCGGAGATCTGCGGATCAAAGGCCTAGCACGCCTACCCGCAGCTTATCGCAGTGCTACACGTCCTTCATCGGCTTCTGATGCCCAAGGCATCCCCCGTATGCTCTTAGTAGCTTAATCTTTTCTTTTCGGTTTCATCTGTCACTATTCGTCAGATGCTCATATCCTGATCAGTTGTTAATCTGCCGGGATTTGCTCCCGCGGTTCGCCCAGTGGCGACACCGCCGTGGGTCTGAGTGGACTCGAACCACTGACCCCAGCGTTATCAGCACTGTGCTCTAACCGGCTGAGCTACAGACCCTTCCAGAGGCAGACAACCCCTGAAGAGTGGCAAGACGGACTTGGGTTTACATTACAAGTTGGATTCGGGGGCGGGGGCCACCGCATCCGCGGCGCCGGCCGACCCTGTCGATCCGAAAGGAGGTGATCCAGCCACACCTTCCGGTACGGCTACCTTGTTACGACTTAGTCCCAGTCATCGATCCCACCCTCGACAGCTCCTTCCTTGCGGTTAGGTCACCGGCTTCAGGTGTTACCAACTTCCATGACTTGACGGGCGGTGTGTACAAGACCCGGGAACGGTATTCAACGCAGTATGGCTGACCTGCGTTTACTAGCAACTCCGACTTCATGGAGGCGAGTTGCAGCCTCCAATCCGAACTACGAACCGTTTTGCTGGGATTTGCTCCAGATTGCTCTTTGGCTGCCCATTGTACGGCCCATTGTAGCGTGTTAGTAGCCCTGGATATAAGGGTCATGCTGACTTGACATCGTCCTCACCTTCCTCCGGTGTATAACCGGCAGTCTCGCTAGACACTTGTAACTAACGACGAGGGTTGCGCTCGTTGCGGGACTTAACCCAACATCTCACGACACGAGCTGACGACAGCCATGCAACACCTGTGTACGCTCCCCGAAGGGTCGTTCGGCTTTCGCTTCACTACTACGCACATGTCAAACCCAGGTAAGGTTCTTCGCGTTACATCGAATTAAACAACACGCTCCGCTGCTTGTGCGGGTCCCCGTCAATTCCTTTGAGTTTTAGCCTTGCGGCCGTAGTCCCCAGGCGGAGTACTTATCGCGTTAGCTTCGGCACAGACCACGGTTGTCGCCTACACCTAGTACTCATCGTTTACAGCGTGGACTACCGGGGTATCTAATCCCGTTCGCTCCCCACGCTTTCGCTCATGAACGTCAGGTCAGTGCCAGGGCGCCGCTTTCGCCACTGGTGTTCCTCTCGATATCTACGTATTCCACCACTCCACCGAGAATTCCGCACCCCTCTCACTGCCTCTAGCAGAACAGTATCCGACGACCCCTCCTGGTTAAGCCAGGAGATTTCACGCCGGACTTGAACTGCCGTCTGCGAGCCCTTTACGCCCAGTAAATCCGGATAACGCTTGTCACCTAGGTGTTACCGCGGCTGCTGGCACCTAGTTAGCCGTGACTTATTCGTGAGGTACTGTCCTTGTCTCATCCCTCACAAAAGGAGTTTACAACCGAAGCCTTCTTCCTCCACGCGGCGTTGCTGGATCAGGCTTGCGCCCATTGTCCAATATTCCTTGCTGCTGCCCCCCGTAGGAGTCTGGGCCGTATCTCAGTCCCAGTGTGGCTGATCGTCCTCTCAGACCAGCTATCGATCGTCGCCTTGGTAGGCCGTTACCCCACCAACTAGCTAATCGACCGCGAGCCCCTCCCAAGGCGCCGGAGCTATACCTGTACGCGACCAGTGCGCACAGGACTACGGGGTATTAGCCGTGGTTTCCCACGGTTGTCCCCCACCTCGGGGCAGGTCACTCACGTGTTACTCACCCGTTCGCCACTCTCCAGGTCGGACCGAAGTCCTTCCCTTCTCGTTCGACTTGCATGCATAAAGCACGCCGCCAGCGTTCATCCTGAGCCAGGATCAAACTCTCCGTAGAAGAGTTGTCCTGTCCAATTCAAGTGATTGACAGGAATGGTTTTTCCATTCGCATCCGTCTTACCACTCTTCAGTTGTTAATCTGCCGAGTCTCCCCGCGGCCCCGGGCCGCGTTCGCAGAGAGCAGGACGGGAACGATACCAGACCCCCACCGGACTGTCAAATCCGGATCGTGGTGATTCGCGCAGGCAGGAGCCGGGAGCGCCACCTCTACGGGGCCGCGAAGGGGGCCGCGGCCTGTCCGGCCACCCGCATCCTGAGGTACTGGTGCTCCCAGGGGGATTCCCGCAGGCGTGTGGGACCGTTGCGGATGTCGTGGGCAATGTCGGCCCGTTCCGGGAAATGGCTGTAGATCATGAGGCGCCGTGCCCGACCGGAGGCGTTCGCCACCGAGTTGTGAATGAGCAGCGCATGGAACAGAAGCACGGAACCGGCCGGGGCCAGGACATCCTGGCCGCCGTTGAAGTCCACCAGTTCGGGCCGGACCTGCAGTCCGTTTTCCATCTGATAGTGCTCCAGATGCTCCTTGTGGGTGCCGGGCCACACCCGAATCGGGCCGCTGTCGGCCGTGCACGCGTCCATGGTAATGGCCGAGGACAGGATGTCCTGCGGGTAATTCTGGGCCCGATAGTAGGCCCAGTCGCTGTGCACCGGGAAGCGATCGTCCGCCTCGCGCGCCGTCATGTTCGGTGGTGGCGCGGGCAGCGGCTGCTTGTAGTTGAGCTTCTCCTCCATCAGGATGGGCTCGTCGTCCATGAGCTGCCGCATGGGATCGAGCAGGCGCGGATCCTCGGACACGGTGGACAGGTACGCCGACAAATCGTTGATCGGCTGGATCTTGCGCACCGTCCAGTTGCCGTCGCGCTGCCGGATGTCCAGCCGCCGGCTGCGCCGTTCATTGTGGATGGAGGAGTTGATGATCAGTTCGAGAATATAGTCGGCTTCGGCACGCATCCGGCCGACTTCGTCGTCGTCGAACACCGCGGGCAGGACCAGAAAGCCCTGTGCATCAAACGCGTCCAATTGAGCCTGTGACAGGCGCGTTTCCATCGATGAATTCTCCTTGGCCAAAGTGGCGGCCTTGCCTTGGCTGGGAACCGGGAACAGAAGGACGATTATACCCGCCGGGTCCAAGCCGGAACGACCAGAAGGGACGGCTTGTCCAGGATCGGGGCTTCTGTCTGACACCATGAAATCTCCGTCGTGGACTCTTGTCTGGCCGCGTCTCTGCGGACCTGTCTGGAAGACGTGGCGGATTCCCGCAGCGCCCATGCCCGCAGACGCCCGCTCACGTCCATGCTGTTCCTGGCCCTGACCGCCGTCATGGGCGATGCCGACACCTGGGTGGAGGTGGAAGAGTTCGAGCGGTGGCTGGGTTGGCATCCCGTCCTGCGCTATCCGCTGCACATCACCTTCCGCCCGACCGGCGGCGACCGGGTCCCGGCCCGGGAGCTGGGCGGCGGTCCGGGCACGCTCTGGCTGGGGGAGGGCACGGCCTTCGGGCGCGACCCCCTGCCGGGCACGCTGGTGGTGTTGCACGACCGGGACTGTGAGGAGCCCCGGCTCCTGCTGACCGACACCTTGCCGGCGCGGACCGACGCGGCCCTGTACGCCTGCTGCCACTGAGAGCAGGGCTTTCGGAGCTGCAAGCGGGGCGGCTGGCAGTGGCAGCGCACGCGCCGGCGGGACCCCGTGCGCGTGGCCCGGCACCTGCTGGTCCTGGCCGTGGCCACGCTGCTGGCGGTCGCCTACGGCACCCGGCACGAGGATGCCCGCGACCGCGGCCTGCCTCCGCCGCCTGCTGGCCCGCAACCGCCTCTGGGCCCGGGTCTGGCTGACCCCGACACCAGGGCCCAACCGGGCCGCCGACCTGCACTGCCTGTCTCCCCTCGCCACCTGAAGTCCCCTGCGGTCCGGCTACCCCTGCCCGGAGGCGGCTCCGGGCCACTGCCCACACCGATTCCAAGTCCCTGCACCCCTGACCAGGGCCGGCCAGACCCCATCCCCAGCCTGGAACCCCAAGCCCACGGCTCCGGGGACGGGTCCACAATGGCCAGTATCGTACGTTGGGCGTTGGGTCGACCGCGCCTGGAGAGTGCCTCCCGATTGGATGACGCCTGTCCCAGCCGAAGGCGTCTCGGAGCAGTCTGCCGTGGCTGTTATGATCGTGGCCACACTGACAAGTCATGCCAGCCGGCAACTTGGGGTTCCCCGTTCCTGGATTACCAGGGGCGTGTCCTGATCAGCAACCCATTACCTCACCCGGTTTTGCCGGCGAGGCCTTGGCCGTTTCGTTGCAGTAGGGAGGAATCTGATGAAGTTGTTCCATTTGCTTGTAACTGTGTTGACCCTCAGCGTGGTTCTGTTGGCCGCCTGTGCGGCGCCGGAAGCCGCAGCGCCACCGGAAGAGGCCGAGGAACCGGCAGCGGACATGGCGGTCCCGGAGAGCAAGTATTCCCAGTCGCCCTACCTGGATGAGCAGGTAGCTTCCGGTGCACTGCCGCCGGTGGACGAACGCCTGCCCACCAACCCCCTGGTCGTGGTGGCGGGCGTGATTTCTCAGGTGGAGGATCTGCCGGATCTGGAGATTGGCCAGTACGGTGGCGTGATGCGTTTCGCGCACGGCGGTCCGGACTGGAATCCGGACGTGTTCATCATGCTGAACGAAAACGTGCTGGCGGCGCCGGGCATCACCGTGAAGGGCATCTACGGCAATGTTGTCGAAAGTTATGACGTCAATGACGACAATACGGTCTTCAGTTTTAACTTGCGGGAAGGCCTGAGGTGGTCCGACGGTGTTCCGGTGACGACGGCGGATGTGGCGTTTGCTTTCGATGACTACTGGTCCAACGAGAGCCTTTCGCCCGGCTACCCGAACAAGTTCAAGTCCGCAGGAAACCCCAACGGCGAGATCATGGATGTGGAAATCATTGATGACTACTCCTTCCGCATTACCTTCCAGGACACCTATGGCGGCTTCCTGCGGGAGTTGAGCATCAAGGGCTGGCAGGGCTACACGGATATCTTCAAGCCAGCTCACTTCCTCAAGGATTTCCACAGCAGTTACACCGACCCTGCTGAAATCGCCAAGATGGCGGAAGAGAAAAACCTGCAGGACGAGGCGGCTCTCTTCGCTTCGATCGACTGCCTGAACTGGGACCTCCCCAACGCGCGCTGCGCTGGATTCCCGGCCCTGTGGCCCTGGATAAACGTGACGGCGGAAGAAGGGCTGATGAAGTTCGTGCGCAACCCCTACTACTTCAAGGTGGATGCGGCCGGCAACCAGCTGCCCTACATTGACGAAGTGGTTTCCCAGCTGGTGGCGGACACCGACATGGTGAACCTAAAGGTCTTTGCGGACGAAGTGGACATGCTGCGCGAAGACACGGCGCTGCTAAAACTGCCGCTGTATCAGGAAGCCGTGGACAAAGGCTACATCCAATTCCGCATCATGGACAACCATGTCAGTCCCGTCTCCTTCTGGTTCAACCTCACTCATCCGGATGAGACCTGGCGACTCGTAGCCGGAAACCGGGATTTCCGCCGGGCCGTGGCTCTGGCAATCAACAATCCGGAAATCGTGGAAACCATCTATTTCGGCTTTGGCAGTCCGCCGGAGATTTCTCCGGGCGCCTACGATCCGGATCAGGCCAATGCGCTGCTGGACAGCATCGGCATGGACCAGCGCGACAACAACGGCTGGCGCCTGGCCCCCAATGGCGAGCCCTTCACCTTTCCCATCGAATACGCGGACTTCGCTCCGGACTTCACTCCGGTGGCAGAGCTCCTGGTCGAATACTTCACGGACGTAGGCATCAACACCACGGCGAAGCTGCTGGAATCCTCGCTATTAGGGCAGCGGTACAACGCCAACGAGGTCTTCGCCACCATGCTCTGGGACGTGCAGCCCATGTGGGAGGCCGGTACGTGGACGGACTATACACCCCCACATTCGTTGCGTTGGGGTCCGCTCTGGAACCAATGGGTGACATCCAACGGGGAGGAAGGCGAGGAGCCTCCGGCAGCAGTCAGGCGGCTCGTCGAACTGGCTCGAATGCGAGTGCAGGCGGTTCCGGGTTCCGCCGAGGACACGGCCCTGTTTGACGAAATCATGCAGATCCACAGGGACAATAACTACATCATCGGCATAGCCGAGAACGTAGGTTACGTGCTGGTGACGGATGCGGCGATGCGCAACGTGCCGATCGCAGGCCAGGCCATCGCCGGCAACAACAGCGGCGAGCAGATGTTCTACGCCAGCGAGTAAACTGGCGGACAAGAGATTTTGGCAGGAAGGGAGCTGTTCCTGTCGCGGAACAGCTCCCTTCCACGTTTGGCCGTTGCTGAAGGGGCAGGATGCCCCTGTGGGACAAGGAGATGCCATGAACACGGAAATCACACAAGCCCAGATTGACGCCTATCAAACCAACGGTTTTGTCGTGATCGATGATTTCCTCACACCCGAGGAACTCGAGACCTGGCGCGACACCGTGGATGAGGCCGTGCGCGGGCGCAAGGACCGGAAGCTGGTCGTCGACGGCACCATGGACGACGCGCGCTGGAGAGACGATGGCTCCTTCTACGACTACATCTTCGTCCAGCGCCTCAACTTGTGGAAGGACAATCCCGCGGTCAAGGACCTCATCCTCGATCCCCGCATCGGCCGCATGGCCACCGAACTGGCCCGGACGGACGGCATGCGCGTCTGGCACGACCAGGCCCTGATCAAGCAGCCCTGGGCCAATGCCACGGCCTGGCACCACGACAACCCCAAGTGGTCCTTCTACTCCCCGGACGCGATCAGCATCTGGATCGCGCTGGACGACGCCACCTCCCACAACGGCTGCCTCTACTTTCTGGCCGGTTCCCACAGGAAGACCA
This sequence comes from Caldilineaceae bacterium, assembly GCA_965208365.1. GTDB lineage: Bacteria > Chloroflexota > Anaerolineae > Caldilineales > Caldilineaceae > Bin34. The sequence goes on from OZ242330.1 coordinate 65,956, forward strand.
CCTACGTCAACGTGCCGATCGCCGAGAACATGTCGGACCTCTTTCGGGAGTATCCCGACTTCGTGGACATGGAATCCATCGCCGCACCCATGAAGGCGGGTTCCTGCTCCTTCCACAACGGCTTGCTGGCCCACGGGGCCGGCGCCAACATGACCTCCGGCTGGCGCCGGGCCATGACCTGCGCCTTCATGCCCTACGGCAGCACCTTCAACGGGATCCAGAATGTCCTGAGCGACGAACAGGTCGCCGCGTATGCGATCGGGGACGAACTGAACGACGATCACCAGAACCCGGTGGTCTACCACCGGGACCAAGCCCTGATTACCGTGTAGGGATTCGGGCTTGAACCCGGCACGCTAACTCATCAGAACCGGGAACGGTAGGCCGATTACGCCCACTGGTCCGGGGTGGGCAGCTACCCGTCGGGAGCCGATTCCTCCTCCAGCAGGATCAGCATCACGTGGTTGATCTCGACGCGGTCTCCATCAGCCACCGCGACCTGGCCCACCACACCGGCCCGGGGCGCGGTGATGTCGTTCTCCATCTTCATCGCCTCGAGCACAACCAAAGTCTGGCCGGCCTCAACGGATTCGCCGTCTGCCACAGCCACCGATACCACCAGGCCGGAAATCGGGGCTGTGACCTGCAGGTCGCCCCCCGCGGCGTCGACGGGGCCGCGACCCTTCATAAGGGTGCGGGTTGGTTCGTCCTGAACCTCGGCGCGCAGGACTTGGCCGTCAACCGTCACGTCGCAACCCGACACGTCACTGCTCACCAGCACCTCATGGCTGGAGCCGTCGAGCAGCACACTGTACAGTTCGGGAATGCCGCTCTGGGTCAGGTCAACGGATACAGGCTCGCCGTTGACTAGGACGGCGTCCTCTTCGATGTCCACCACCCAGGATTCGCCGTCGACCTGCACGAAATACCTCACGAGAGGCCCCGCGTTGCTCGGAGGCGACCGGTGCGCCGCCAACGGTCGCGTCGGCTCTGGTCATCCCCGCGGGACCGCATGTGCACCGCCTGCCTCTGTTCGGCGTGGATCACCATGGCGGCTGCCACCGCCGCCACGCGGGTGTTCCGCTCCCGTTCTTCCGCATCATCCTGCAGTTGACGCCGATCGATGAAGCCGGTATCGAAGTGCCCCATCATGAATTCCGTGCTCTTCATCACCGAAATGTGGAAGGGAATCGATGTCTTGATGCCGACAATGCGATATTCGCTCAGGGCCCGCCGCATGCGCATGATGGCTTCGGCCCGGGTCTCGCCCCACACGACGAGCTTGGCGACCATAGGGTCGTAGTACAAATCGACGGGACAACCGCGATAGAGGCTGCTCTCGACGCGCACGCCGGGACCCGTGGGTTCCTGGACGAAGCTCACGACCCCGCTGTTGGGCAGGAAATTGCGAAAGGGATCCTCGGCTGTAATGCGACACTCGATGGCCCACCCGCTGGACTGGATATCCGACTGGCGATGGCGCAGGTGGCGGCCGTCGGCAATGGCGAACTGCTCCCGTACGATGTCGACTCCGGTCACCAGCTCCGTCACCGGATGTTCCACCTGCAGGCGGGTGTTCATCTCCAGAAAGTAGAACTCGGCGCTCGCACCGTCGAACAGGAATTCCACGGTGCCGGCATTGCGGTAGCCTACCGAAACCGCCGCCTGGATCGCAGCCCGGCCCATCGCCTCCCGCAACTCGGGACTGCTGACCACGCTGGGCGCCTCCTCAATCAGCTTTTGGTGCCGACGCTGGATGCTGCACTCGCGCTCGCCAAGGTGAATGGTCTCGCCGAACCGGTCCGCCAGAATCTGGATCTCAATGTGGCGCGAGTTCGCAACATACTTCTCCAAGTAGACATTGTCGTTGCCGAAACTGGCCGCCGATTCCCGCCGGGCCGTGGCCAGGGCGGCATCAAATCCCTCCTCACGGTCCACGATGCGCATGCCCTTGCCCCCGCCACCGGCCGAGGCCTTGATCATGAGCGGGAACCCGATCTCACCGGCGCGCCCACGCAGTTCCGCGTCGTCCAGGCCTCCCGGCGTGCCCGGCAGGATCGGAACGTCGAACGCCTGAATTGCCTGACGAGCCGCCACCTTGTCACCCATGGTGGCGATGGCGTCGGGGGAAGGTCCTACAAACACCATGCCGGCATCGGCCACCGCGTGGGCGAATTCGGGATTCTCCGCCAGGAACCCGTAGCCCGGATGCACGGCGTCCACCCCGGCCCGCCGCGCCACGTCCACGATGCGGTCAATGCGGAGATAGCTGTCCGCACTGGCAGGGCCGCCCACGCGGTAGGCCTCATCGGCATAGCGGACATGCAGGGCCGCCCGGTCCGCGTCCGAGAAGATGGCCACTGTGCGAATGCCGCGTTCCTGGCAGGAACGGATGACCCGTACCGCCACCTCTCCGCGGTTGGCAATCAGAACTTTGCGGAACATCGTTCAGTGCATGCGTGGATGACGCGGCCGGGCACTCCCGGACCGACGGCATCAGAGAGGGATGTTGCCGTGTTTCTTGGGCGGCAGCTGGGCTTGTTTGTTCTGGAGCATCTCCAGTGCATTGATAAGCCTGGGCCGCGTTTCATGGGGCTCGATGATGTCGTCCAGGTATCCGCTCTCGGCGGCAATGAACGGATTGGTGAAGCGGTCGCGGTACTCCTCCACCAACTCCGCCTTGCGCTGGATTGGATCGTCGGCTGCCTGTATTTCGCGCCGGAAGATCACATTGACGGCACCGTCGGCTCCCATGACCGCAATTTCCGCGGTTGGCCAGGCCAGCACCAGGTCGGCGCCCGTCTGGCGGGGATTCATCACGCAATAGGCACCGCCGTAGGCCTTGCGCACGATTACCGTCACCTTGGGTACCGTAGCCTCGCAGAAGGCATACAGCAGTTTGGCCCCATGGCGGATCACCCCGTCGTGCTCCTGGTCCACCCCCGGCAGGAAACCGGGCACGTCCTCAAACACGACCAGAGGGATGTTGAACGCGTCGCAGAACCGCACGAAACGGGCACCCTTCTGGCTGGAGTTGACATCCAGGACACCGGCCAGAACCTGAGGCTGCTGGGCCACAATGCCCACCGCGCGGCCGTGCAGACGCGCAAACCCGGTCAGAATGTTGCCGGCCCAGTTCTCGTGCACCTGCATGAACTGGCCGCCGTCGACGATGCGCTCGATCACCTCCAGCATGTCGTAACCCCTGTTCGGATTGTCCGGCACAAGGGAGTCCAAGGCGGTGTCCTGGCGCAGGGGATCGTCCTTGCTGGGCAGGATGACGGGATCGCTCAGGTTGTTGTCCGGCAGGTAGCCCAGTAGCTGCCGGACCAGGAACAATGCATCCTCCTCGCTGGAGGCGGAGAAGTGGGCCACGCCGGAACGGCCGGTGTGCACGGCGGCGCCGCCCAGTTCCTCAAGCGTAACCTCCTCCTGGGTCACCGCGCGCAGCACGTCGGGGCCGGTCACGAACATCTGGCTGGACTGCTCCACCATGAAGATGAAATCCGTCAGGGCCGGACTGTAGACCGCACCGCCGGCGCAGGGGCCCATGATGATGGACAACTGGGGCACCACGCCGGAGGCCAGGGTGTTGCGCCGGAAGATCTCGGAATAGCCGGCGAGCGACTTGACCCCTTCCTGGATGCGGGCACCGCCCGATTCGACAAAGCCGACCACGGGCGCGCCGTTCTCCATGGCCTGATCCAAAATGCGGCAGATCTTGGCTGCATGCCGATGGCTGACGGTGCCGCCCATGACCGTGAAGTCCTGGGCATAGACATAGACTAGGCGCCCATCCACAGTCCCGTAGCCCGTAACGACACCATCCCCGGGGATGCGCGTGTCCGCCTGTCCCTTCGGCGGCGCGTCGTCCATGACAAAGCGACCCGTCTCGCGGAAGGAAGCGCGGTCGAGGAACATTTCCAGTCGTTCCCGAGCCGTGTACTTGCCGCGCGCCTTGTGGCGTGCGACCCTTTCCTCGCCGCCTCCCGCCAGCGCGCCCGTCCTCAGCTGATCGAGACGGGCCGAAAGTGTCTGCGCCGCCTCGGCATAGGTGTCAGCCATCAGTCCACTCCCGCCAATCATGCAGGTCCACAAGAACCTTGCCGTAGCTGGTTCCGGAGCACAGATGCCGGATGGCCGCGCCATAGCCGCGGGCTCCTAACACCCGATCGACCACCGGGTTTAGTTTGCCTTCGAAGACCAGGCGCATCACCTGTTCGTAGTCGGCCTGGGTACCCATCGTGCTGCCGCGCAACGAAAGGTGGTTCATGAACAACCGGTTGACGGGTATCTGCGCGTCGTAGCCGCTGGTTCCGCCCACTGTCACAATGCGCCCTCCCTTGACCAACGCGCCCATGGACAAAGCAAAGGTCGCGGAACCCACATTGTCCACCACCATGTCCACACCGCCCTGGCCGGATGCCGCGCGCACCGAGCGCGTCCAACGCGGCTCCCCGCTGATGTCCAGGCTCCAATCCGCCCCTTCCTCCATAGCCCGGGCCGCCTTGGCGGCGGAACTGGCCAGGACAAGCACACGGGCACCGCGGAACCGGGCAATCTGCTGGGCGGCGACATTGACGCCGCCCCCGGCCCCGACCACCAGGACCTGTTCGCCCGGCTGCAGCCGACCCACTTCGATCAGGCTGTGCCAAGCGGTCAGATAGGTCAGCGATGCCGCCGCGGCCGCCTGCAAATTGAAGCCGGCGGGGATTTCGATCAGGTTGCGCGCTGGCACGGCCGCGTACTCTGCCATGACCCCGGGAACACTTTCCCCCAGAATGCCAAATGAATCGCAGAGATTGTGGCGCCCCTCGTGGCAGCGCACACAGCGACCACACCAGATTCCATTGTTGGCCGTAACCCACTGTCCGGACTGCCAGCCGGCAACTTGGGAACCCACCTCGACGATCTCCCCACAGAAATCGCTTCCGGGTATGTGTGGCAGAGCCAGGCCGATGCCGGGCCAGCCGATCCGAACCCAGTCGTCCAGGCGATTCAAAGCGCCATACCGGACCCGGATCATGACCTCGTCGGGACCACAGACGGGGTCGGGCACACTCTCTCCGTACAGGTAGGAGTCGGCATCGAGGCCAAACTCCCGGATTTGGACGGCGTTCATGGATGCAAAGGCGGGGAACTCAAAGGATCGAACTACCAAGGACACTCCGGGGAGGGCTCAAGTCTACTTCAACGTTTCCCCTAGTCACAGTCTGCGCGTGGTCAAATTCGCTGGTGCTCCCGCCCCGAGCACCCGTACGCCAACACTCCGGCAGATGATGCCCCGAACGGATCCAGTCGGATGCGTATCTGTCACCTCTCCATCCGACTGCAGTCCTATAGTCCCCCCAACAATTCACCCCCACATGCGTGGGGAGATTTCCTTGCTGCGACTGCCCGTGCTTGGGGATATCGGTTCACCCCCACACGCGTGGGGAGATTCAGGAAACCGCGGCCGGACACCGGGAGCATCGATGGTTCACCCCCACACGCGTGGGAAGATTGATGTGCCCACCACCCATTTCCAGAGCTTATAGATGCAATCGCCCTGCCATGCCTTCGTACCCCCTCTGTCAACCGCAGCATATTTGTGCAATCCCCCTGTCAACCCCGAGGGCCGTCGGGGCCTCTCTGAGGCCAATCCCAGTCCAGAGGGAACACCAACTCGGTCTGTGGACCGAAGCCAAGGATACCCGGTGACTCCTCCCGGTGCCACCGGACGAGTCGCTCGAGGTGCTCCACCGCCCAGCCAGCCCGCGGGTCCCGCTCCCCGTTCCACCAAGTGGGCACGGTCAGATCTGGATCCCAGCCCGAACCCCAGCGGAACAGGCGGCCGCCCTCTTGCCAGACAACGAGGCCTTGTTTCCCGTGGGCCACGGTCCATTCACCGCCCTTGAGATGCACCCAGACGAGGTCCTCGTCGAGCTGAGCGACCACAGGCGGCCGCTGGACCGGGTCCCCCACAATCCAGCGGGGCACGACCCCGGCCATGCCGTTGACCCACGCATGGATGGTGCCGCTGTGCATGATGGAGGCCATGCGGGTGGCCCAGACAGGCACGTAGCCCTCGTGCTCGACGGGTGGCACCGCCTCGGCCATGACAGCCTTGCGGTCGATGTAGCCCCAGTAGCGGCCATTCCAGCCGGCTTTCTGGACGACCTTGCCGGCTTCCTTGGCCATGTAGGTTCACCCCCACACGCGTGGGGAGATTGTGGCCCCCCGGCAACAGGTTTAGGTCCGTGGCGGTTCACCCCCACACGCGTGGGGAGATTATACTAATCCAGTATGACTATACAACTTGAGGGTCGGCGGGTAGGGCCTCCAGGGTGTCCCGGATCCAGTCCCAGCCGCACAGTTGCCGGACCCGTTTCGGGTCTGCCTGCCACGCCTCCAGAACCGGCTGTAGCGCGTCCTGCTTGGCCTGCAGGTCCGGATAGACGCGGCCCTCGACCGCCCGGCGCAGCTCCCGAAAGAAACGCTCGACCGGGTTCAGTTCGGAAGCATAGGGCGGCTGCACCACCCGGGGCGCGGCCACGGCCTGCATGTCCTTCCCCGTGTGGCCGCGGGCCCCGTCCCAGACCCAGCCGTCGATGTCCGGCTCCTCTGCCCAGACCCCCCAGAGGCGGGCCATCTCCTCGCCCTTCATGTTTTTCTGCCACGCCCACCACAGCCGTCCCGTCAAGGGATCGAGGGCCACGGCCACATAGGTGTACTTCCAGCCGATTGGCACGGCCTGGGTTACGGCCACGCCGCGCGGGGCCCACACCTGGCGCACTTGGCTGCGCAGCCCCAGCTTCATCTCGTCGCCCCACACGATCCCCTGCCCCGCCTGCAATCCGACCGCCGTCAGGCACTCTCCGAGCCCCCTTTTTTCCAGGCCGCCTGGGCCCGGGGGTCGGCCTGGGTGTGGCGGGGCCGCGGTCGCTTGAGCCGGATCCCCAGCCGCGGCAGCAGTGTGTACAGGCTGCCCACGCGGTAGGCCACCCCGAACCGCTCCTCGATCCAATCCCGCACCTCCGCCGCCGTCCCAAACACCCCCGTGGCGGCCGCCGCCGCCACCTGCCCGGCCTGGTCCGGCGTCAGGTAGGAGGGTTGGCCGACCCCACCCTTGCGCCGGCCGCACACCATCTCCAGGCCGCCCTCCCGGTACCACTGCAGCCAGCGCTGCACGCTGCTCCGATGGATGCCCAGGGCCGCGGCCACGCGCGTGGGCGTCCAGCCCGCCTCCGGTTGGCGCAGCAGCCACAGGGCATGCAGCCGCGTGCGCACGACCCCCTCGGGTTCGGTCAGGTAGCGCTGATGCAGGGCTTCCACGGTGTCGGCCTCGGACCAGGGAATGACCGCGGGACGGCCCATGGCAGAGGGCTCCGGTGACAGGAACGGGGACAGGTCAGTCTACACCAAGTCGCCCTTTTGCACTGGATTGGTATTACAACCAACGGCTCACACTCAACGAGGCAAGGCGGTTCACCCCCACACGCGTGGGGAGATTGGCGACTGGTCCGCCCTGCCCACGAGCGATTTCGGTTCACCCCCACACGCGTGGGGAGATTGCGAAGCTGTTGCCGCCGCACCTGCAACACTGCGGTTCACCCCCACACGCGTGGGGAGATTCTGCCCCAGCCAACTTGAAACTGTCTGGCAGCCGGTTCACCCCCACACGCGTGGGGAGATTGAGATGATCCGCGGCCTGCCCGCCAGCGTGAACGGTTCACCCCCACACGCGTGGGGAGATTCAAGACGTCGCTATCGGTCGCGCTGGGAATCATCGGTTCACCCCCACACGCGTGGGGAGATTTTCTTCTGCCTGGTCGGTGCGCTGTTTCAGGTCGGTTCACCCCCACACGCGTGGGGAGATTCGGGACACGTTCGAGTACACCGGCCCCATCCACGGTTCACCCCCACACGCGTGGGGAGATTGCAGCTGGTCCGGCTTCTCATGGCTGCCTACGGCGGTTCACCCCCACACGCGTGGGGAGATTGCCTTTGCCGTGGCTCCGACCACGCGTCCAACCGGTTCACCCCCACACGCGTGGGGAGATTACGGAGACGCTGTCACAGCCGCGGGAATGACACGGTTCACCCCCACACGCGTGGGGAGATTGAGTACCTCGGACCAGAGGACGACGACTTGCCCGGTTCACCCCCACACGCGTGGGGAGATTTTCGGGCTCCCCTGCCGGCAGGGGTTCGGGGTAGGTTCACCCCCACACGCGTGGGGAGATTGTTCTGTATTCGGTCGGCACAACAACCGGTAGCGGTTCACCCCCACACGCGTGGGGAGATTTCATGTCGTGGGCAAGGATCAGGTTCCGTTGCCCGGTTCACCCCCACACGCGTGGGGAGATTATCCGCGACTTCTGCGTGCCGCACTGGTCCGACGGTTCACCCCCACACGCGTGGGGAGATTGTGTTGGGTGTGGTGGACCATTCCAGTTGTGCCGGTTCACCCCCACACGCGTGGGGAGATTTTCCTGGACGACGCCGCCATCCTGGACCGCGGCGGTTCACCCCCACACGCGTGGGGAGATTGTGCCCACGGGCGGCTACACGGTGACGCAGCTCGGTTCACCCCCACACGCGTGGGGAGATTTCGGCGCAGGAATTGCGCCGGAATACGCAGGCCGGTTCACCCCCACACGCGTGGGGAGATTGATACGCGGGATCCAGCTCACCAGCCGAAGGACGGTTCACCCCCACACGCGTGGGGAGATTATCTGGTCGCAGCCATCCGCGAGGGGTACGCACGGTTCACCCCCACACGCGTGGGGAGATTATCCCCCGCATTGCGCTCCCGGACGATGCCGACGGTTCACCCCCACACGCGTGGGGAGATTCGGCTCCCGTGAAGGAAATCAAGCGGGCCATCCGGTTCACCCCCACACGCGTGGGGAGATTTCCAGGAGGTCGATGGCGTGACGGTTATATCCCGGTTCACCCCCACACGCGTGGGGAGATTACTGGAAATCGAGACGATTCCAGTAGGTGATTACGACTGAACCTGCTTGTTCTGGACCAACTGAATACCTTCGAAGTCTCGGATGGTTCTACTGGGATTCCCATAGAACCGTACCTCGAAGCCCTGCTCGTTGTCGGCACTGTGTACCAGGATGCCTCCGCCATTTGCCATCCTGCTGCAGACTCTGTCCCACAAGCGTTCTCGCACCATGGCCGAAACCTTTCCGACGAAGACCCCGGCCTTCAACTCCAAGAGCCATCGGGTTAGTTCACCTCGCAAACTGGGTGTCACTCGTTCCAGCAATATGATTACCAAACGAGACCTCCGCCTGTTCTGCGTAGTTGACTCCTCCCTGGATCATGCCGGTTTCTGGGTCCCAGATTCCTCCGGGTAGTGCAGCGTCGGAGTCAAGTGCATCCATATCTTCGTGATCACCGGTCACAACAAGCAACCGGCTGATATCCGACACAATGCGGCCCAGTAACTTGCTGCGGTGAAAGTAATCCCGACACATCCGGCGTACTGCACGTTCGAGATTCTCGGTATAGCCCTCTCCCACCGTGTGAAAAGCAGCGGGCATGGCGGTTTCCGTCTTGTACAAGTCGGCAATGTCATATACGAACGACAGCATCTTGCCGGTGTGGATGAAGCCGAGAGCAGGAGAATAACCTGCCGAAACAATAGCGGCATGACACACTCCGTAAAGGCAGCTGTTGGCCGCCGATAGGGCCCGGTTGATAGGGTCAGCCGCATTCCAGCGGTCCCTCCGATAGGACCTGCCCTTCCACTCAACGCCGGTTTCTCTGCTGAGACGCGCGTAGGTTTCCCGAACACGAATACCTTCCTTGCCACGTACCTGTCGAAGCGTGGTGGATGGCTCCAGGGTTTCGTCAAAGCGCATTTGGTACATGCGAAAAACGACCTGCAATCGGCTGGTCGGGTTCGCCCATAGTCGGGCCTGATCAAGCAGTCGCCGTGCTGACCTGGTCTCTCCCAACCCCTGGGAGTAGAAGCGGACTCCCTCCTCGCCCACCCAGACCACTAGGCAGCCCGAATCGGCAAGCGTGCTAACCGCTGCATGGGTGATGGTGGTGCCGGGCCCCAACATCAACGTTGTCAAAGATGCACACGGAATCGCCGTTTTGCCGTTGGCGTCATACAGGGCAATCGACTTTGCATCCTGTTCAATGCGACCATGTTCCACGTACAGGTAACTGAGGCTGTCGCGCACCCGTGGCAACTCGTTCAGGTCGCCTGATCTCATGGCGCCTCCCGGCACGGAGCGACAGACATGAGACCACACCCAAATGACTTGCTGGGACCGATACCCGTTCCGATTGCGCCGCGAAATTTGTCCACGTCGTCAATTCGGAGCACTCCCTCAAAGAGCACGCTGGCAACAGTGAGGGTTCGGGAGCGACCGTTGCCGCGGTGCTTCTCAAGAGCACTGACCTTTATCGCAGGCACGTCGCTTCCCGGTTGAACGGACACAAGATGAAATCCGTTCTGTACTCCCTTGCGGGTTAGCCACTCGACCTGCTGTGTCTCGGTTCCCAACGCCACCCTCCGACCATTGCGGCGACGGCCGTCGGGGCCCGACTTGGTATCGACCTTCCGGGTCGGATTGGCTCGCAGACGGAACTGCAGGACCTGACCCTGCCGCAGATTTTCCAACGCAGGAGCGATGCATTTGGTGGCAGGATTGTCTTTACCCGCGTTGGCAGAAGCCAAATAGCTTTCCGGAAGCGAAGTCCAGTTCGGTTTCATCCCGGACTGGACGAGCAGCATCGTGGCACCGCTGGAACGATCCGCATCCAGCCGGTACAACACCGCCATACCGGCCCGCGCCCCACCGGAACCGCCTAGATCCGGGAAGGCAGACATGACCCGTTGATGCATCCGGTAAATATCACTGAGGTCGCGCTGAGCATCACGACTCCTTGGGTTGATCGTCAACCGGGACAGGTACATCACCGCTCTCCTTAGGTTGTTCACGGATCGGCACTTGGCCGGTGCCTTCTCCCAGTTGCACCAATTGGCTGGCAACGTGCCGCGCCCGGAACCTGCGTGTCCGGAACGAGGCTCCTTGGGGCTGGTCCATGCGCACATCCTCACCGTCAACCCGCTCGATGGCTAAACGCAGTTCAATGGGTCGGACAGCTGGGACATCCAGGTCGGGACGGGGCCATGGATAGTTCGTGAGGGCATTCTCCAACAACTCTCCTTCGCGGAGGCCGTCGGCGATACGCACTGGGACCCCTGGTACGAATGCTTTCCGGCCCAGATAGAGTTGCCACTTGGGTGTATCCAGCGCGCGGTCGAGTTGGCGAAGCAAGACAAGGTCTGAACTCTCCAGCCCAACCAGGAAGTCAGCATCGCTCAGATAGTAGCGGTTGGACAGCACGGTCCTATCGGAGCGGCCACTGGACAGATGCACTCCATAGAGGCTCCCATCCGACTGGGTTCCACCACCGGCCGTCTGGTAATCCATCCGCATCATCCCCGGGGCATCCACCCGCACGCCCATGCGCAGGGCGGCCAGTTTGTCGAGGGGTTCGTCACGGGCCATTCCCAATGCCGCGCACAGCAGGCCAATCACGCCGCTCTTCGAAGGCTCAATGCCGGTATCTCGAACCGTGAATCGGCTCTGCGTGCCCCAGGACTGCATCGGTCCGGCTAGGCGAACCAACAACGTGTGCTTCGTCAACTGCGCACTCCATTGGCCAGATCCAGGACGCTCTGCGTAAGGGTGTCAACATCTTCGACCATGTGGCCCTTTAGGCTGACAACCGCATCACCGTCCAGGGAAACGGCCCACTTTCCCAGTATCGCGCTTTCGCCGTACATCTTGGAGAGCTTGCCCCAGTAAGTGTCCAATTCTCTGACTGACCGCATGGCAAGGTCCTCGTTCTCTTGGGGATACACCGGCTTGAGGAAGGCATTGGCCAGGTTCCAAAGCCGTGCCTCGCGAATGACCGCCAAAACGAATGATGGCGGATTGTGGGCTGCCATGCTGTTCTGCTTGCCAGTGGGGATGGCGTTGATTGAGGCAGTGATGAACGCCTTCAGACCCGCGATTGCCAACTCCCTGTCACCTTGGAGATTCTTGATCAACTGACCCAAATCCACGTTGGAGTACCGATAGAAACACGAGGAGTTGAATCCCACCGTTCCGATCATGTCGGCACCGGCAGTGTCCTCCGGCAGAAGATCGTCCACCGCGGTGTAGTAGTCCAGTTCCATACTCATCCGGTTGGTGGAGATGGCGTGGGCAACCTGTGAAGCAGCAGGAACATTCCTGTCGGGTAGATCTGCGATCATACGTCCGAAAAGAGCGAGATCGACTGCTTTGCCACCGGTAGCAAGGATGTCATGAATGGCGTTGCGTACCTTTTTGGGAACCGCATTTCTGCTGGTGGCTTTTGACGGCTTGGATCGTGATGAACTGCGGTCTGCTGCCATTTTCTCTGCCGCTGCAGACAGTTGGTCCCAGTGTTCGGTGCAAAGGTTCGCCAGACTGTCGATCTCCCGCTTGCCAAGCAAAAGCAAGTATTGGGTTTTGTCATCATCTCCAGTCTCGAGTTCGACTCCACCAAGGGTGAACTTGGCCACTGCTCTGGCTTCACTGTCTTCCCTGCCCTGCTCGACTAGGCGGCGTGCCAGTTCATCAACTACCCGTTTGGTGCGGATAGCCTGAAATTGGGGTTCAAGCAGTTCTTCGGTTTGGAACTGGACTCTGACTGCCCGTTTGAAACACTGGCTGGAGATCCGCGCGCGCCGGTGACCACCGAAAACGCAATCCTTGGGCATGCCCGTGTCGTCGCGGTTCAGATTTGCCGGAGCGAAGTTCTGGAGTATGTGAAGTTCAACAAACATGTTCTCTCCTTACACTATGTATTAGCATCAGGGGCCGAGTCTTCCGCATCTACTTGGCCCCAGAAGGCTCTGGCCCAACGGCGCTGGACCCGGCGGTCCTCAAGCCCCCAGAATTTGAGATCATCGAGTAGTTGCGCCCAGTCAACCGGTTGCCCCCTGGCTTTGAGAAGGCTGATAGCGTGCCGGAGGTGGAGATGCAGGTCCTCACGGTGGACAACCAGCAAGACCATGAAGCGGCGTTCCACGCTGTCGTGGGACTCTCCCTTGGCGATGCGGGCGAAAGAGGCACCCAAGTTGGTAGGACCATCCCCATCGCCCCGGTGCCAGCTCTGCGGGTGATACGCGAAGAGAGCAGCCACCAGGTAATGCACATCCTCCCTCCAAAGCGTTGACTCCCCGCTGGCCCATCGGGCGATATAGGGGTGCATTTCAGGGACGGAGCCAGGTATAGCACCGAGTCCTCTCCGCAGCGCGGCCAGGGCTCCCCGTCCGCGGCGATCTTCCAGTGTCTCCAGAAACTCAATGAACTCGCCGGTCTTACGCTGCTGTGTCATCCTGATCCGTCTCCTGGTAGGTTGACCTCCTGGTAGGTTGACAACGGGCGATGAGTCATGCGTCGCAACTGCCCCTCGGCACATGCGAGGGCCTTGAGGTTACGAGTGGACTGGTCCATTGCCCTAGTGGATTCCTCGAAAGCGCTCATCACCGAGGATCGGAGAATCACTTTCCACTCGGTGAGACAGTGCTCGCCATAGTCGCCGTACTCGTCCCGGTCTTCGGGAAGTCTCGCCAGCAACCACTTGAACGGTGCCTCAAGGTATGACCAATAGACGTGTTCCGCACCCAGATGGCAGACAAACTCCCGAACGCGATCCTTTTCCGCTTTCTTGTTTGAGGGGGTATCTATTCCGAGCAAGTCCCTGACCATGGTCTCCATGGCCTGATGCAAAAACCGTGCCGTGTCCTCGGTCAGTTCCAAGGCCTCCTGTACGCGTTCCGCCAAGGTGTCGTCATTCAGGTACACGACAGGAATGGAGAGCCTTTCGTGTCTCCAGAACAACACCTTCGCCTGACTTGAGCGCAAGCCGAGGACTTCGACTGGGATGATACGGGAATGAGGGATGATGCCCTCAATAGCGAGATCGCCCAACCACTGTAGGGTCTTTGGCTGAGACACATCATCGTTGAATGAGTGCAGCAACGCCAGACTGTCTCTCCAAAGTGCCCGGTCCTCGTCAAATGCAACCGCCAGCCATGGGTCTTGGTTGCCCTTGGCCCGTGGATTGCGCTTGAAGGAGATCATGGTTTCCTTACCGTGGAGAATATGGTCGGGTGCGCGATACCCGTCCATGATCACGACGTTTCGGATCACCGTACTCCCGTCCGAGGCGTCACTGGGTTCAAGGCGGATGCGTCGGTTCTGCCAAGTCAGGAGATCGATGTAGCCATCGGGCATTCTCTCTTTGGGTTGAGTATCAATATCTCGTTCCCAAGCCGGTATGTCTTTGCCTGGTTCGAAGTCCCAAGGCTCTCCCTCCTGGGGAGCGTACCGACATAGGTTGAGCATGAGCGACTGAAACAGGTTGTCACCCCGAGCCTGCACTACCGCCCCACGGTTCAGCATCGCCGCCTTGGCAGATTTTTGCCCATGCTCCGCAGTCTTGGTGCCCCCGACATCAAAGGACATGAATCCCAGCAACCACCGGGCAGCCGCTGCCGGATCCAGTTCAGGCGGGTCGGACGTGGCCAAGTGCGTGAACAGAGTCGGGTTGTTGTCTTGGTGGAACAATAGACGAGCCGAGGAGCCACCTTTGGCCAGGTCAAGGCCAACGACTTGATAGAAGGGATTCTCCTCGTCGAACAGGTCGAAACGCCCATACCACCGCTTGAAATAGACGTTGAGTTCCTCGATGTCAAACCGGCCCCGCTTCCAGAGGCGGTCCCACACTCCCGAATCCGCGATGTCGAAGTTGCGGTGGAGCACTGCAAGCAGCAACCGGTGAAGTGCCGCCACAACTGGCGGGGACTCTCCACCAATCTCCTTAATGTTCCTGGCCTGTACCAGCACTCCTTGAATGCCCAAGTGTTCCTGCGTGCCGTCCAGCATGGTGCACGGGATCCAAGGCTCATCGATCAGGTTGAAAGCTGCCAACTCCACATCCTCCTCATTCGCTTCGCGAGACCGTCACTCCAATTTCGGCATCCAGCATCAGCAGATAGTTGCCCACCCTGTACGTTCCCTGGCTGTCGAGGAAGATAGCCCGGTGGTTCCGTAGCAATCTGGACCTCCGCCACGAGCGCGGTGGGGACTGGTCCAGAAGCTGGTAAACCACCCGGCGGTCGGAGATGGTGACCGACCGCATAAGCAACCGTTTCGTCGTTTCCAGGGATGGTGTCCCGTTCACATCCAAAGGGCTGGCAAGCATGTTGTCCAGTGCAACTGTATCGCCGTTGCCGTACAGAAGCACCGCAGGCACGCTGGGAGAGGATAACCTTGTCAGTGCTTGGTGGGCCGGGTGGAACTCCGGAGCATCCTCCTCAGTGATGTCCCCGGCCAGACGCCAGAGTTGCCCGGTGTACGAAGGTGGCCGGACCCATCGTGCCTGTGCCTCAACACGATGCCGTTCCATTTCAGCATTCAGTTTTTCCCGGGTGTGGTTCCAAGCTTCAGCCACCGCCTCTAGTAGACCGTCGGGGCCGCGATTATCGTCATAAACAGCCTCTATGATGGACTCTACGTCGTCGGGTACCCGAACCATGCCCAACTGCCGGAGGGCCAGCCAGGAGCGTAGCAGTATGTGTTCGTCGTACACGGCAGCGGTACCGGGGTCAAACCGCGGGGCTTCGGCCGCCGTGTTCCGATTGCATATCAGCAATCTCGGGTTCTCCAACCCCTGCGGTCGCTCGCGCTCGTGCCGATGTAGCCTGCCAACTCGCTGGAGTAGGAGGTCGGCAGGAGCCATGTCCGATACCATCAGGTCGAAATCCAGGTCCAGGCTCTGCTCAATGATCTGCGTGGCCACCAAGATCCCCCGGCGGGGACGCCGCACTTTGGGGTCTCCCGGTTTGCCGTAACGGGCAAGGGACCTTTGCTCCCGTATCTCGCGGTCCCCAAACGGGTATTGGGAATGCAACAGGTCCAACTCGGGTGAGCCATCTTCGCAAACTCCGGGGAAATGGGGTTTGAGTGCTCGGTAAACTTCCTGGGCTCGTCGCACTGTGTTGCAGATGACAGCCGCGCAACCACCTCGCGCAAGAGCGGACCGCAGAAGTTGCCCCAAGGGAAATTCCGTTGTGTCTTCATCGGGCAGCGAGCCATCGATCCACTCCAGCAGCACCTCTTTTCTGCCCCTAGCGGATACCTTCACGGTTCTGGCATTCGGTCCCGCGGCTCGCGACACCCAGGAGACTCGGGGGTATGCAACCTGGCAAGGCATTTGAGGCTCTGTACCCATTCCCTGGGCATAGACCGCCAGCAGTTGTTCACGCCGCCTCCGGGGCAATGTGGCCGATAGCAACACCACCGAAGTGCCCAATGCAGCCAGCCACTCCAACAGACGCTCGAGCAAAGTGGTCATGTACGCATCGTAGGCGTGAACCTCGTCCACGATAACCGTCTTGTGTGCCAAGCCAAATAGTCTGACGAAAACGTGCCGGGTCCGGAGCACCGCCAGCAGGGACTGGTCGATGGTGCCGACCCCGAATGGAGACAGCAGACCGCGCTTGCGATAGGTGAACCACTCCGAGGCAACCACGGCGTGTTCTACGCCATCATCGTCCACACCCGAATATTGTGGCTTGGGAACAGTACTGCCATGGCGTCGTAGTGCTTCGAATTCCGCGGAAAGTGAAGCATGGCCGTGGAGCAGCTGTAACTGGACCTGCTCGCCCCCGTACCGGTTGCGCAGGAAGTCCCGGACTCGTCCGAACATCTGGTTGCTGGTGGCCTGGGTCGGCAGGGCGAAGTAATGACCCACCTGTCCTACACTCGCCGCCCAGTAGTCGGCCAGGTAGATAGCCGCCTCGGTTTTTCCCTCGCCCATGGGGGCCTCGACTATCACCATGCTTGGCTCAGTCAGTGCAGACGCGACTGATTCCACAGACCGTTGTAGGTCGTTGGGCACGGAGATGGCAGGAAACAGATCGGTGAACAGCTTCACGTCCCCCGGAATGGGATAGGCAAGCCAGCCCAGTGCATTCAGAGCCGATTTTGCTTGGACATGGGCGTAGTCGGCATACGCTACGGTGTCCTGTGGTATGCGACATGGAAAGAAATCGATGTTGGAGCCTATCCAGTCGGCCACACTGATGAAACCGGCGAGCATCATCGCCGTGGCATTGTCAAGCCGACATGGCAGTACTGACTGGGACAGTTCGATCGCACCAGCAAGTTCTTCCACAAGAGTACGGCGGTGGACATCCCAGTCGGCACGACCCTTGGCAGTTGCACCAACGTTCTTGATCTCGCGACTGGCGGGGAGAATACCGTGATGGCCGCCAGCCACTACTCCCAAGCGCTGGGCGAGCGTTCCTTGCAAGCCAAACTCCTGCTTCAGGATTTGAGGCAGAGTGGCGGCGGTTATGGTTCCATGCGGAGCGCGGCTGGCCCTGTAGCTTCGGCCGGAGGAAAGCCCTGCGCGCCGGAGTCGCTCCCTGACCTCCTCGCGTATCTGTTCCTTTGCAAGTTGAAACGCCGGAGAAGCCTTACCCAAGTCGTGCAGTCCAGTGATGAAAGCACACCAACTGCCAGCGACTTCCTGGTTCTCCCCAAAACCCAGGCCTACCGCAAATGCGTGCCGTTGCTTGGATGAGAGAACGCTCCTCCAGATCTCCAAGGCGACCGTTGCCACATCGACCATGTGGCACAACAGAGGGTGGTAGCCAAGCTCATCGTCATTGACACTCAACTTGGCCCAGCAACTGAAGGTTGGACGCGGCTGAGCAACACCGTCGTTTGGCGCACATGTGGATCGATTGATCATCTTGTGTTCGAGCTGTTGGCGATACTCTCCAAGTCTCAGCTCGACTTTGTACAACTTGACGTCGGATTCGGGCAGGCAAGGCAGGCTGGCACAATGGACCAAATTTCCACCAAAGGTTCATCATGCCCAGCCTGCGCCCCGCGATTGTACCGCTGTTGTCGCCTGCTACTCGGCCTGACACGCACCCGACCGCTCACCGCCCGCGCCGACTTTGTACAAAGTCGAGCTGAGGTCGGTGCTCTGAACCAACGTGCCTTTCAGGACCGAGAAACTCTGCAGCGTCGTACAGGCCCAGACCGAACATGCCGATGCATGCCCATGCGCTGTATCCACCGAAACCAGATATGAACCAGGGGATTTCCACGAATGTACAACCCTTCGAAAGCTGGACCCCGTTGCACATGGCTGCTCTGACAGGCCACGTCGGTGTCGCGGCAGCCCTGCTCTTCAGAAGTGCCCAGATTGACGCGAAGACCGATGACGGCTGGACTTTGTTGTACATGACCGGCTGGGGGACTCGAGCAGGGCATGCCGGAGTCGTAAAGGTCCTGCTGACCAGAGATGCCCAGATTGACGCGAAAACCGATGACGGCTGGACCCCGTTGCACATGGCCGCTTGGGCAGGCCACGTCGGTTTCACAGCAATCCTGCTCTTCAGAGGTGTCCAAGTCGACGCGCAGACGAGCAACGGCTGGACTTCGCTGCACATAGCCGCTCGAGCAGGGCATGCCGGAGTCGTAAAGGTCCTGCTGGCCAGAGATGCCCAGATTGACGCGAAAACCGATGACGGCTGGACCCCGTTGCACATGGCCGCTTGGGCAGGCCACACTGGCATCGCAGCAGTTCTGCTCGACAGAGGTGCCCAGGTCGACGCCCAGACAAACAACGGCTGGACTTCGCTGCACATAGCCGCTCGAGCAGGGCATGCCGGAGTCGTAAAGGTCCTGCTGGCCAGAAATGCCCAGATTGACGCGAAGACCGATGACGGCTGGACCCCGTTACACATGGCTGCTTGGGCAGGTCACACTGGCATCGCAGCAGTTCTGCTCGACAGAGGTGCCCAGGTCGACGCCCAGACAAACAACGGCTGGACTTCATTGAACATATCCGCTCGGGCAGGACATGCTGGCATCGCAGCAGTCCTGCTTGATAGAGGTGCCCAGGTCGACGCCCAGACAAACAACAGAGTCCAACCCTTGTGGATTGCCGCAGCGGCTGGACACATCAGGGTTGTAAGAATTCTCCTCACCAGAGGTGCTGACAGTGAAATCCTGTTATCCATGGCCG
Source organism: Caldilineaceae bacterium (assembly GCA_965208365.1). Taxonomy (GTDB): domain Bacteria; phylum Chloroflexota; class Anaerolineae; order Caldilineales; family Caldilineaceae; genus Bin34. The sequence goes on from OZ242330.1 coordinate 85,060, forward strand.
TTCGGGAACCCATTAGAGTCGCAAGGATCCTACTCGCTGTCGGTGCTGATGGTGTATCCCCATTGCACGATGTCACACGGATGAGAAATGCCGAAACCGCAGCGGCCCTGCTCAGACGTGCCTACCCCTATGGATATGCCCAAAGCGCCCCGCGGACAGATAACGACTGGACACCGTTGCATATGGCAGCCTTGATGGGCAAAGCCGACATTGCAACGGTCCTACTCGACAGAGGTGCCCAGGTCGATGCCAAGACAGACGACGGTTGGACTTCGTTGCATGAGGCGACTTGGGCAGGACATGCCAGCATCACAGAGGTACTACTCGACAGAGGTGCCCAAGTTGACACGAAGACGAACAACGGTTGGACTTCGTTGCACTTGGCCGCCCAGGCAGGACACGTCGGGATTGTAAAGGCCTTGCTCGCCAGAGATTCCCAAGTCGACTCCAAGACGGATGACGGCTGGACTTCGTTGCACTTGGCTACCCGGGCAGGACACATCGGAGTTGCAAAAGCTTTGTTCACTGTCAAAGCCAATGATGGAACCTTGTTGTACGAAACTGCTCAGGCCGGACACGTCAGGGGCGCCCGGATCCTGCTCGCTGCCGGAGCCGATGGTGGAACCCTGTTGTACGAAGCTGCTCGGGCAGGGCACATCAGGGTCGCTAAGGTCTTGCTCGCTGCCGGAACTGGTGGTGAAACCCCGTTGAACGGGTTTACTCGGTCAGAAAACTCCGATGTTGCAGGCGTCCCTTCGTGTGCCTACTGCGGCTCTCGATACCGGTCCTGTTGGCGCTGTGGCGATTTGGCCTACTGTGTCAAATGTCGTGATTGCGCCGCCTGTGCTGATTATGATAACGACTAACACTGCAACGAGAAGTCAGGGCGGCTGTTCCGCCCGGCGGCCGCATTGCGCGCGGCCCTGCAGGAGGTCCTGGAGCCCCGCCATCTGGTACAGGGTCAGGCCGGGCTGCTTTTTTTGAGCGCCCGCCGGCCGCGCAGCAGGAAGAAGTGGAGGAGCAGGCACAGGGGCATGTGGCGGTGCCAGCCCTGCCATCTGCGCCCTTCGTAGTCGCACCCAGCAGCTGCTTGCCCTCCTGGAAGCAGGTCTCAATCGACCAGCGCGTGCCGGTCAGGCGCGCCAGTTGGGCCGACTTTACCCGGCGGGACACCTGGCAGAGGAAGACCCGGACCGGCGGCGCAACGAGCCAGACGTCGGGGCCCGGCAGACCACGGCGGGAGGCCACCACCCGCCGGTGGCCTCGCACACCGCCTGTGTGGCCCCCCGCACGGGCCATGTGCTGCAGCAAGCGGCGGAGGCCCGGGCCGTTGTTTTCGAAGCGGTGCACGGGACCGTCCGCCACGGACACGTCCCACAGGGCCTTTGACACATCGATACCCGCTACCACCATGTTGCCACCTCCCTGCGTACCATGCCGGTATCGTTGTCCTCCACACTTGTGGATGCGGGCCTGGTGCCCTTGTATCTGTTCGGAGCGACATCGATTGTGAGAGGGGTACCCTACTGTGTTGCGGTGCCGGCAGAACCGCAGTCCCTGCCGCACCCAGTCGCGAACGGCGCGCCCCTCTCACCCAACCTCACAGATTCCCTGATCTGCAGGTCGAATACAACATGCAAGTTGCTGTCAGTCAATCCCATCATCGCAGTCGTATCTGCCCACGAAAGTCTCACCGACGCGGTGAGTTCTGGCATGAGGGTGGATAACAGCACCGCCAGTAGCAGGCACAGTGTTGCCACTACCACCATCAGCCAGCCACACTTGTAGCATTGCAATGGACTACAACGTCATCGAATCCAGCCTCAGGAACCAAGTGATTGGTCACACCGTCTACTCCTATCGGCGCTGCCGTTCCACCATGGACGTGGTCCATTCACTGGCATGGACCCATCCCGGCGGCACATTGGTCTTCGCCGAAGCCCAGACGGAAGGCAGGGGACGTCACCAGCGCAAATGGGTGGATGTCGGCGGCTGCTCCATCGCCGTAAGCATCCTGTTGCGGGATCGGCTTTGGGACGGAGGCGGCAATGGCATACCCCTGCTCTCGGGCCTGGCGGTCCTGGAGGCGATCGAGGAAACCCACCCGGAACTGCGCGACCTGACCCTGGATTGGCCCAACGATGTGGTACACGCGCCTGCAAACTCGCGTCCGCGCAAGGTAGCAGGCGTACTACTGGAGGCGGGCCGGGATCCGCAAGGTTCCCCCTATGCGGTCCTGGGCATCGGCATCAACGTCAACCACACCCCTGGCCAGTTGCCGCCGATACCGGCATCACGCGTGCCGCCCACATCCCTGCGCATGGTAGCCGGCTGCAAGGTCAGCCGACGTCGCCTTGCCGTATCCCTGTGCCGCAGATTGTCCAGCCGCCTCCACAGGGAAAGAGCCGAGGGAGTTCAGGCCCGGATCTGGGAGCCGCGCCTGCGCACGCTGGGCCATCGGGTCAGCGCCAAGGTGCCGGGAACATCGGACCAGCTACTGGCGGGCGTCGCGGAAAGAACGGACCGGGATGGATCCCTGCTGGTCAGGGATGCCGACGGTCTCCTCCACAGACTGCTGGCCGGCGAAGTCACACTGTCCGCGGCCTAGATGGCCGTGTCGCGGCCTCGATCCCAGACAGGATCCTCAACAATCTCCTCGACCACCGTAAACCGTTCATCGGCAGACTGGACCAGGCGGCCGGTCACAACCCGGGGATCGTGCTGGAACACAAGTAAGGGGTCTTTCTCCAGGATTTGCGTACGCAGCCGCTTTTTGGCCTCCATGCTGAGAATTGGCATCTCGTCGAAGGCAGGCACCCAGGGCAACCGCTCCAAGTGCACGGCGAAGTTGGCGGCATCCCCCAGGAACAGCAGGCTATCACCCTCGGATTCCACCCAAACGACCTGTAGCGAGTCCGTGTGTCCGGCTGCGGTCTCGGTGCGTACGTGGGGACCGAAGTCGTGGCCGCCCATGACCATGCGCAGCTGGCCGGTACCGGTCAGCACCTGCCAGTTGTCGGGGTAGTAGGTGGCGATGGTCCGTTCATTGGGATGGGTGGCGGCATCGTATTCCCGACCCTGAACGATGTATGTGGCATTGGGAAAGACCGGCTCGACGGGTCCTCCCTCGACCTGATCCCGCCACCGGGTCATGCCGCCCGCGTGATCGGCGTGCAGATGGGTCATGAGGACTGTGGTGACGTCCTCCGGCGCAAAGCCGGCGCGGGCCAGATCCGCAATCAGGCGATCCCGCTCCGGCGGCAGACCGTAGCGCTTGCGCAGCCTGGCGTCGAACTTGTCGCCGTGGCCCGTGTCCACCAGGATTTTCTGGTCCCCGGTTTCGATCAACAGGCAGCGTACGTCCACCGGAATCATGTTGCGGGCATCCGGCTGCACGACCCGCTCCCACAGAATGCGCGGCACCACCCCGAAGAATGCCCCACCGTCCGCCCGATGCTTGCCGTCAGACAGGATGTGGCAAGTCGTTTCGCCGATTTGCAAGTGGGGGGGAGCCGTGCCGGCCATGCAATGCCTGTTCCACTAATCGGCACACTTCGGTACCGACGCTGGTAATTCGCTCTCGGTTGATGGGGGCTCCGTTGCACGCCCCCGCAACTCGAGTCCGGGTGGAGCAGTCCCCACCGTTGTCCTGGTTCGTTCCGCGAGCAGGGCACGCACGTCCCTGTAGGGCATGTACAACGTTATCTCCTCGTCGTACAACCTCGCCAGAATGTTGCAGGCGGCATTGACGTCCGCGTCCAGCACAACCCCGTCGAGACAGTAAAACCGATCCCAGCGACGACGGCCCTGCAACAGGCCGGTGCGGGAGTCGACTTGCGATGTGTAGGCCGGATTGACCAATGCCAACGCAGAACCTCTGCGCCGAGATATCGAGGTTAGGGTGTCCGCGATCACGCCCTTGACCCAGCCGCTCAGACGGCGGTTGGTGTCCCGGTGGCGGTACGGGGCGGACTTCATGGTCGCGGACAGGTCCTCGCAGGCGATGGTGCCGGCCTTGTCCACGACGGCGTGGGCGGCCTGGCAGAGGTGGTCGCGCACCTGCTTGCGGTGCCGGGTCCGCCGCCGGTCCCGTTTCTGGTTGCCGAGGTTGTTCTTCCGGATGTTGTCGGCCTTGCGATGGTTGCCCTTGGCCCGGTGCTTCTGCTCGGTGTCCCGGAGGTGATTGCGCCGTGTTCCCTTGACCTTGCGATGGTCGCTCTCGGCGGACAACAGGTCGCCCAGACCCTCGCCGTGCCGGTCTCCGTCGCTGTCCGTGTAGGCTTCCGTGTAGCCCTTGTCCACGCCGACCGTGGCCTCCCCGCAGGGACGCGTGCTGCACACCTGTGCCTCGTCCACCGCGTAGTGGACTTCCACCTGGCCGTGGTCCCGCAGGAGGATGCGGAGGGTGCCGGAGGGCAGGTGTGTGCCCTTGAGGGGAATGGCGATGCGTTGGCCGCGTTCCAAACCCTGGAGGTACACCCAGGCCCGGTCGTGCCAGACCTTGGTGGTGTAGGAGCCGGCGTCGGCCACGATCTGGTTCGTCACATGGGACCGGCCGCCGCGCCAATGCTTTCGCATCTGCCGGTGCAGGAACGGATCCTCGGTCCAGCGGTTCCGCTTGAGCAGGCTGTACAGCCGCTCGCGTTCGGCGCTGTTCCCCCGCGTGCGGTGTCGGATGGCCTTCTTGACCGGCACCTTGGCGGCTTCCCTGCCGGCTTGGATGTCGCCCAGGGCATCCGCCAGGGTCGCCTTGCCCAGACGCGCCGGGAGGCCATGCCAGTTGTACCCCTCGGCCATCCAGACATCGCGGATCTCGTAGGGGGATTGCAGGACCGTGGACACCCCGCTGCACCGTCGCCAGGCATCACCCCGCACCTGTCCGCACAAGACGGCGATCCGGGACAGACGATCGTACTTGGCCGCGTTCAGCCCCTGGCTGTGAAGTACGCGCGTGACCTTCTCAGCCATCGACGGCGGCTTCCCGGATCTGCTTCCGGTACCGGCGCAGGCCGGGCAGACGGCCGGAGAAGGTGTGGACCACGGCCATCAGGTCCTCCACCAATTCCGCCTGCGGCGACAGGGAGGGCTGGTTGACCACCCGGATCTCGCAGCCGTGGCTCTCGGCAAAGTACGCGAACCAGTCGAACCCGAAACGGCAGAGGCGATCCTCGTGGGCCACCAGCAGGAGACCCAGTTCGCGTTTCCCGATCCGGTCCATCAACGCACGGAACACCGGCCGCTGGAAGTCCAGGCCGCTGCCGATCTCGGTCAGCCAATCGTCCACGGCAATGCCGGCCCCTAGGCAGAAGGCTTCCATCGCTTGCTGCTGGGATCGCAGATCGTCCCGCTGCGACCGGCTGGACACGCGGCAGTAGACCGCGGTACGGCCTTCTTCCTGTGCCCGCTCCACGCCGAAGTACCGATCCACGTCCGCGTCCGTGTAGTAGCGGTGGCCGGAAGGTGTACGCCGAGCCGGCAGCTTGCCGTTCAAACTCCACGCCTTGACCGTGTTCTTGTGAACCCCAATCTTGGCCGCAAACGCAGCTGCACGGTAAACCTTCATATCCGCATAGTGCCACATCGTGCTGTTCAATGTCGAATTACTGCACTAGCCATGTTCTCCAGTCCAAAATCGCGCCATGTTCGGGACTACATCATCAGGAACCCGATTATAGGGCCGAACCCCGTCACCGGTCGGCTCGGTCCGGCGATATAATCCAGGTCTTCGAACGTGTTCAAGTCTCGGAAACCGTTTTCCTCCACCGATGTCTCAAGCCCCGCTCCCATCCGCACGCGGCGACGCAGATGGAATTGCGACCCTCCAGGAACTGATGGTCGCCCGCGAAGGGCAAAGCCCGCGGCTGCTGGCCGGCATCATCTTCGACTTTGACCATACGCTGGCATTTCTGGACCGTCCGCACGAGGACCTGATGGCCGAGGGCGCGCGCATGGCTCAGGACTATATGGAACAGAGCGGGATGGAACTGTTTCCGGATTTTTGGGAACAGATCATCAGTTCCCGCCAGTTTGCCCAGGAGAAGTCGGAGGAGGAGGCCGAGGAACACATCGCCAACGACACCATGAGCTTCCTGCTCCAGTTTTGCGGCTACCCGGCCAGCAAGATGGACAGTCAGGTCCTGGCCACGTCCGTTGACCTCTTCTATGCACCCGAGATGCGAAGCTGGCGCCTGCACGACGGAGTGATGGCCGCTCTGAGCCATCTGCGACACCTGGACGTGAACCTGGCAATCGTGGCCAACCACCCGTGCGAGCGCGTGTTTCAACGAATCGTGGACTACCTGGAGCTCCGCCCATGGTTCGATGTGGTCCTGTGCAGTGCCAGTGTGGAGTGGCGCAAACCCTCGCCGGAGATCTTCACTCCGGTGCTGGACCGATGGCAACTGCAACCCTATGAAGTGGCCGTGGTGGGCGACAGCCTGCGCCACGACATCGGCGGCGGGGCAGACTTGGGAACGATGACGATGCACTGTGACCTGGGCACAACCGATCGCCAGACAGCATATGACAACCAACAACTGGCCCGCCGGGTCCGCCCCGACGCGACACTGACGGACTGGCAGCAGTTCATGGGCCTGATACAGCCATGGCTGTACTAAAGCCTCGCTCTGCCGACGCATCCGAGCCGGCGACGACCGACCGCCGACATCCGCAGTTCCCGATGGTGGGAGTCGGTGCGGTGGTGTTCGACCTGCTGGATCGGGTACTCCTAGTCCAGCGTGGCAACCCGCCCCACGAGGAGCAGTGGGGCTTGCCCGGCGGACTGGTGGAACTGGGCGAGAACCTGCACGACGCACTGTGCCGGGAACTGCGCGAGGAAACCGCCATCGAGGTCCAGATCCTGGACCAGATCGGAGTCTATGAACCAATCATCCGCGATCGGGACCAAGCCGTCCTGTACCACTACGTGGTGATCGACTACCTATGCCGTTGGCAAGCCGGTGAGCTAACTCCGGGCGACGATGTGCGCGCGGCAGCGTGGGTCAGTGCCCACAATTTGGAACGCTACGGACTCGCGGAGACCGCGGAAGGCATGATCAAGGCTGGCCGCAGCCGAATGGTCGCCATTGAGGCCGCCAGACGCGGCGTCCGCGACTAGTCAGACGGCCGCAGACAGCGAAGCCTCGATCTCGGGCCGAATCAAATCGAAATAGGCGTAGTTCAGGCGCCTGATGGCTGGGGCGTCCAGAACCGGGACCGGCACCTCGTTCTTGTCCACAAGGGCGCGAAACCGCTTGGTTTCGAACCGGATGTCTTCCTTGATGTACGGTGCCTGGAAGGAGATGGCGCGGGAGAACACCTTCTCGATTGCGTTCATCTGCCGTTCGGCAAAAACGGACTCGTCGACCATTTCCAGACCGCTGATGCCGAGGGACGCCTCCATGACGTCCACAATGTCCTGCATCACCGGAGCATCCTCGTTCACAAGGTTGAATACCTTGAGGTCCCGATTGCAGAGTTCGGGGCGGGCTGCCAAGGCCACCATGCTGTCAATGACGTAGTCGATGGGTACAAGGTTGAGACGCATGGCCGGATTGGCCTCGAAACGCAGTGGAACCCTGTGATCCCAGGCATCACCCAGCTTTTGACGACGCATCAGGAAGAGCTTGTACATCGTGCCAATGACTTGGTAGTACCCGGAGTGATTCACGGACCGCGTGTCCTCGCACCCGACAATGATTGCCGGCCGCAACACGGTTACATCCAGGTCCTCCTGCTTCTGGATCCGGGCCATGTCCAGCTCAACCTTGTGCTTGGACCATTCATAGAGGCCACGGTAGTCCGGAGTGGACTCCACCACCCGTTCGGGAACGGTGCCCTGAAGGCGTCCGGAGGAGTAGGCGGTGCTGACATGCATGTACCTGGGCCGTTCCCGCCCGCCGTTGAGGCCGAGGGTGGTCAGGATCATGTTGCGCGATCCCTGGATGTTGATCGCCTCGATCTCGGCCAGATCGCGCTTGCGGAACTTGAAGGTGACCGCCGAGTGCCACGTCATGTCAATGTGTTCGTCAGTGGCCGCTCTAAGTCCCGCCACCAGTTCGTCCGTAGTCTGGGTCACGTCGCCGGCGAACACCAGCAGGTTGTCCAGCGGCAACTCCCGGTCGGCACCAATCGCCTCCAACACAGGCAGCAAACGGGCCCGCGCCGCCTCGTTGTTCGAGGCGCGGACCATGGTCACGACCCGATCACCCTCCAACAACAGGCGGTGGGTCAAGTGTGAGCCGACAAATCCGGTGACGCCGGTTATGAAATGGGTAGTCAATGCCATACTCTCCAGAGCCGACCGCGACCAAATCCCGTCGCATTTATGGCAAGCCTTGGCATTTTACTTCAGCGGCAGCCGCCAAGGGACATTCGACCACCTGTGCCGCGGACCGGCAACCTCCCGAAACGAGAGCTGAAATCAGGTGTCAGCCGCAGGCATCTCCGGGACCCGGACCGGACCACAGGAAGTTCCCCACATGCCATGCCGCCGCCACTCCCACAGCCGGTACACACGATTGTTGGCCAACCTGCTACGCTCGCACGGCAGTTACACGGACCAACTCCAATACGCATGAATTCCACACAACCCTTCCGGGACCTCTCCAACCGCCTGATTGCCGTCTGGCTGGGAATCCTGCTGGCGGCCACAACTGCAGCCTGTGCCTCCGGCGCCGATGTTCCCGGGAACACGCCGACGCCCGAAACTATGAACCAGTCGGGCCGGGCCGCCGAGGAGGCGATATCCGAAGCGACACCAACTCCGCTTCCCGACACCACGGCAGCGGAGGTCCCTGCCGTCATGGTTGAACCCCGGCTGGAACTGGAACCGGTGGCCACGCTGGTCCGACCGGTGTTCCTGACCCATGCCGGCGATGGCTCGGATCGGCTCTACATCGTTGAGCAGGCTGGACGTGTCCTGGTCCTGGAGAACGGGATCCTGCTACCGGATCCCTTCCTCGACATTCGTGCACGGGTCAAGGACACCGGCAACGAGCAAGGGCTGCTGGGACTAGCCTTTCCGCCCGATTACAGCCGCACCCTTGAATTTTATGTCAACTATACAGCGCAGAGCAACCAGACCGTGGTCTCCCGGTTCAACGCCTCTCCGGCCAACCCCCTGCTGGCACTCGAAGGTTCGGAGGAGAAGCTGTTGACCATTCCCCAACCGGCCACCAACCACAACGGAGGCATGTTGCTGTTCGGCCCCGACAACATGCTCTGGATCGGTACGGGCGACGGTGGTGCCGCCGACGACCGCTTCCGCAACGGGCAGAACCCCGACTCGCTGCTGGGCAAGATGCTGCGCATCGACGTCCTGGGACAACGCGGCCAGGGATACGGCATTCCAGATGACAATCCTTGGGTGGATCGAAACTGGCAGGGACAACAGGTCCGCGACGAAGTGTGGGCGGTGGGACTGCGCAACCCGTGGCGCTATGCCTTCGATCCGGCCACGGGGGATCTGTGGATCGCGGATGTGGGACAGAACCTGTATGAGGATGTCCACTTTGTGCCGGCCGGTTCGGCCGGAGGCCTAAACTTCGGCTGGCCACTGATGGAGGGCGCGCACTGCTTTCCTCCCGGTCGGATATGCGATCCGACCGGACTGGAGCAGGTGGTTGCCGAATTCCCGCACGGGACTGGAGACTGTTCCGTAACGGGGGGCTACGTCTATCGGGGCTCGGACTGGCCCGCGATGATCGGACTCTATGTGGTGGGCGACTTCTGCAGTGGCCGCATATGGACCGTGGCCAACGCCGGTTCGCCTGCCGATCCGGATTGGCAAGTCCGGGAGCTGGCGGACACCGAGCACAACATCAGTTCCTTCGGTGAGGACGCCGACGGCGAGCTGTACCTGCTGGACCTGGAAGGCGGCGTGTACCGCATGGAATTCCCGGCCAATTAGCCCGGCTGCCGGCTTCCGGTCCTGGGCAAACCGGCAAGATTCCTAAGACCGACAGCCGAGGAGTCACCTGTGTGCCAAAAGAGGCCGACCACAGTGTGCTATCGTGCCTTCCAATGTCCGGCAATCCCGTTAATCAGGGTTTGGCACCGGGCAAATCGGGCCGGAGTCGACCGGGGATGGAGGCTCATATGAGCCCCGGCTCTCTCTGATCGCACCGCCGCTGCAACCGACAAGGCAAATATCCAAGATGAACGCAGGACACCGTGATCGATTCGACCTGGCCTTGACCACCTCTTCGGCGGAGGCGGCCACACACTACGTTGAAGGCCTTGACCTGCTACTGGAACAGAGTTTTGGCTCCGAAACCAGACTCGAGGACGCGATTGCCGCTGATGAGGGTTTTGCCCTCCCCCACATCTCGTTGGCGTACCTCCGAATGGGCATTGCCGACGGCTCGGACCGCGTGGCCGCCAACCACGCCAGGGAACTCGCCCGCAACGCCACAGTCCGCGAACGAGACCATGTAGAAGCAATTTGGCTCTTCGTCCACGGCCATGGGACGCGCGCCCGCAACGCCATGCACGCCCACCTTGACCGATTTCCCCGCGATGCCATGATCCTGCGGGCGGTCAACCGGCTGTACACCCTCGGCTGCAGTGGAGCCGGCGTCAAAGACTTCCCCAGCGTCTATTTCCCGCTGCTGAAGTCCCTGGCACCCAGCTACGGGGACGACTGGGCATTCCTGAGCCACTACGCGTTTGCGCACCATGAAGTCGGGCTGTTCAACGAGGCCCTGGCCCTGGCGGAACGTTCCCTGGCCCAACGGCCCACCAGCGGCCATGCCGCCCATTCGATTGCACATGCCCACTTTGAGCAGGGCAATGCCGGACCCGGCAGCGATTTCCTGGGGGGCTGGCTTCAGTCCTACGACCGTCGTTCACCGTTCAATGTCCACCTGTCGTGGCACCAGGCGTTGTTCGAACTCGCCCTGGGCCGCTACGACGAGGCCATTGAACTGTACCGGGACGCCATTGGTCCGACCGTGGAACAGCGGGATCCGGGCACGTTGGCGGACAGTGCCTCGCTCATGTGGCGGATGAGGTTGTACGGACGTGCCGAACCCGCTCTGGACACGGGACTGATCCGGGAGCAGGCAACCATGGCGGTCGACACTCCCGGCCCGGCTTTCCGGGATGCGCATGCGGCATTGGCATTTGCCGCCACCGGCGATACGGCCAGCATCCAGCGCATGAAGCAACGTCTAAACCGTCAGGCGGAGGAAGGGGAAGCAGTCCACAGGGACATGACACTGCCCCTGGTTGACGGCATCGCCCACTTCACGGCCGGAGACTACACCACTGCGATTGCCTGTCTCGAACCGATAATGCCCCAATTGGTCCGCATCGGCGGCAGTCATGCCCAGCGCGAAGTATTCGAGGACACACTGGTCGAAGCCCTGGTCCGGAGCGGTCATCACCCGCGTGCGGTGGCGGCGTTGGAAGAACGGCTGGAACGCCGGCCATCGGTGCGGGACCGCTTTTGGCTGGCACGCGTCAAGGCGGAAGCCGGAGACCCGGATGCCGCCCATGCCCTGCTGGAGGAAGTGTCCCGCCACTGGCAACAGTCGGATCCGGATTCACCGGAGGTAAGGGCATTAAACGAACTGATGTCCACCGTCGCGGACGCATGACCACACCGCACCCCCCGCGCCGGCAAGGCCATAGCCGCGGCACAGTGAAGTCGCCGGTGCGCCGCGGGCAGAACATGGTCCACAAGTCAGGCTGAGCGAAGCCCCGAACAATCCTTCCGAATGAGCAAGGACCATCCCAGCCACGGGCCGCTAGCCAGTCGGCACACCATAGGCAGCGCCGGCGAGCTGCGTCGAATCGGCATGTTCGTTGACGCTGACCCGGAAGGATGCAAGCGCATCATCGATACCGTCCGCATTGAAGCGATATTCGGCTGGAATCGACCGATAGCGTGAGTTCACGCGGGCCATTAGCTCCTCCCTCCGATTGTCGCCCGTGTCCCCATTCGTTTCGGGATCCACAGCGGCCTCGCGGAACGCCGACAACTCGGCTGCCAGGAAACCCTCGAATCCCTGGTGCGCAATCTGCACACGGGTAAGCTTCTCGAAGTGATAGCCCAGTGCCGCCAGACGGATGGCCTCCGGCAACATGGAGGGATGGTCCTTTGACACCTTCGCAATGTACCTGCCATAGGCTGGGAGTTGGCTGGGCGCAAGGCGCCGGCGCACTGCCATCAGCGCCAGATAGATCTCGTGCTCCTTCAGGGTCGAAGTCAGGTGGGGCGAGGGTTTCAGGTGCTTGAACAACGTCAGACAGCGCTCAAAGTAGCTCTCGAGGGAGGGGTCGTAGATCGTGGAAACCACACGCAGGTATCCCTCGATCAATATCCTGGGATTCATCTCCGGCACGAAGTTCAGGGCCGTCGCGCTGGCCCCGATGGGTGCATCCAAAAGCCGATTTTCCGATTGCAGCCGAGCGTAGAGATCCGTTCCTTTCAGGGCGGTCAGCAACCCGACCAATGACATAGGAATGCCGGCCTCCTGAATGAATTGGATCTGTGCATCAAACACCTGCTCATCATCTCCATCCAGTCCCAGGATGAACCCGCCCATCACCTGCATGCCCTTGTGCTGGATCTTGCGGACGGCGTTCAGCAAGTAGTCCGGTTCCCGCCCGTTGATATTCTGCGGTTTCTTGGTGATGGCCAGTGCTTTCGGGTTAGGCGTCTCGATGCCAAGGAAGACCCCATTGAAACCAGCCTCGATCATCTCATCCATCACAGAGTCCATGCGGGCCAGATTCACGCTCGCTTCGGTGAACAGCTGGAATGGAAACCCGTGCTCCCGCTGCCACTCGGCAATTGCAGGCAGCAGATTCAGGGCGTCGCGCCTGTTACCGATAAAATTGTCGTCGACCAGGAAAAGATAGCCTCGCCATCCCAGCCGATACAGGGTTTCGAATTCCTCGACTATCTGTTGCGGCGACTTGGTGCGCGGCACGCGGCCATAGAGCTTGATAATGTCGCAGAACTCACAGTCGAAGGGGCAACCGCGCGAGAACTGGACGCACATGGTGCTGTAGTCGCTCAATTCGATGAGGTCAAAGCGCGGAATGGGTGTCTGCGTAACGTTGGGTTTCTGCGGCTCGCGATAGATATTTTTGGCCCTGCCCTTGTCGAGATCCCGCAAGAACCGGGGGAAAGTCTCCTCCACCTCGTCCAAGACGAAGTAGTCGACTCCCACAATGTCCTGATGGTTTGATGTCGGGTAGGGGCCTCCCGCGACCACGGGAACGCCGGCATGATGGCAACGCTCGATCACCTTCTGCAGGGATTCCCTCTGCACGATCATGGTCGACGTAAACACCATATCGGCCCAGTCAAGGTCGGAGTCCTGGAGGGGCGACACGTTCATGTCCACGACCCGAAGAGCGTATTCCGGAGGAAACATCGCCGCGACCGTGAGCAGCCCGAGCGGCGGAAAGGCCGCTTTTACCCCGAGCATCTCCAGCGCGAAGTTGATACCCCAATAGGAGGGCGGGTACTCGGGGTAGACCAGCAAAGCATTACGCATGGCTGAATTCCTGCAGTGAAATTCCCCTGAGGCTTTTGCGGAGTGTCGGCTAAGCCATGAACAACTCCCAGTCAGAGCGCGTTCGCTGGCGCGGCATCCCCGGTATTAAATTGTAACTAGTATGTTAGCCAAACGCAGTATGCCCCGGCTGCAGCCGGGGCATACTGCCGGGGCGTGACAGACCGGTGTGTAACTGGGTCCGGTTCACCGAGACCGTTGAACAGCCTGGTGCGTCACGCCTCGCCTTGGCAGGAACCCGAACAGTTGTTGGGACTTGAAGTCCGTATGGGCTAGACCGGGACCGCGAAGGATTCAGCCATCCCAGTGTACAGGAGATCCGGATCATGGCCCAGACCCATGTCGGCATCGACGTTTCCAAGCGCCAGCTCGATGTGGCCATCCGGGGTCTCCCCGAGGAGGACGACTGCCTGGTTCACGACACACAGGGCATTGAGGCTCTCTGTCAGCGCTTGACCAGCCTGGCCCCGGACCGCATTGTGGTAGAGGCCACCGGAGGCTTGGAACTGGACCTGGCCACATCCCTGCAGGCGGCCGGCCTGCCTGTGGCCGTGGTCAACCCCCGTCAGGCCCGCGACTTCGGGCGCGCCTCGGGCCGGCTGGCCAAGACCGACCGCATCGATGCCCGCCTGTTGGCCGAGATGGCAGCCCTGATGCGACCGCCGGTGCGGCCTCTGCCCGACGGCGACCGGCGCGCTCTGCGTGAGCTCGTGACCCGGCGGCGGCAGCTAACCGCCCTGTGTGCCCAGGAGCAGACCCGTCTGACCAGCGCTTCGCCTGCCATACAACCCCGCATCCAGGCCCATCTGGACTGGCTGCAGACCGATCTGGCCCAGTTGAACCAGGAACTCCAGACCCGGCTCGAGAACCATCCGACCTGGTCGGGCCAGGTCAGGCTGCTGCGCAGCGTACCGGGTGTCGGGCCGGCTGCGGCCGCCGTGCTGGTCGCCGACTTGCCCGAGCTGGGACATCTCAGCCGCCGCCAGGTGGCAGCCCTGGTGGGCGTGGCACCCCTGAACCGGGACAGTGGCCAGCAACGAGGCCAGCGCCACATCGGCGGTGGCCGCGCCTATGTGCGCAAAGTGCTCTACATGGCCACCTTGAGTGCCGTGCGCTGGAACCCCGCCATCCGCGTCTTCTACACACGCCTGTGCGACCAGGGCAAACCCAAGAAAGTGGCCCTCGTGGCCGCCATGCGCAAGCTGTTGGTGATGCTGAACGCCATGCTGCGGGACCAGGTGCCGTGGCAAGCACAGCCTGCATCTACAGCGATCCATAGTTGACAACCCAACACAGTTGCTGTTCAGGTACCCCCGGTTCTGTCTGTCTGACGGTGTGACGGGAGCCGGTTGGGGTTGGCGGGCGGTTGCGGTCTGTGCCACACTGAGTGGGTACCCGCCATGTCCGCCTCCACTTTCTCCGAGCGCGTCGCCCAACTGGCCGCCGACCCCGCCGCGCACGCGCAGCCGGCGCCGGTCGCGGGGCCGCCGGCCGGGCGGCCAGCCGGGCCATGCGGGGACGACCCGCCGACAGGTGGCGGCGGCCCAGGTCGATGTCCGCGTCGAGCACTGGCCGGCGCGGTGCGACCTGCCCCGGGTCGATGCCGGAGCCCCGGTGCGGCGCCAGGTACACGACCTGCCGGCGCCCCCGCCCCTGGAGGTGACCGAGCACCGGGCGCATGCCGTGCGCTGCCCCGGTTGCGGAACCCGGACGCGGGCGGCCTTCCCCGCGGGCGTGGCCGGGCCGGTGCGGTACGGTCCGCGCCTGGAGGCCCTGGTGGCCTACCTGCGCTACGCGCAGCATCTGCCGACGGGACGGCTGCGCGACTGCTGCGGGAACTGCACGGCGCGGTGCTGTCGACGGGCACGGTTGAGGCCCTCTGTCGGCGTGTGGCAGGGCGGCTGGCTGCCCGTGCCGACCATTTGCGGAAGCAGGCCCTGGCCCTCCCGGTGGTCGGCATGGACGAAACCGCGCTGCGGGTGGCGGGCGGGACGCTCTGGTTGCATGTGATCTGCGACGACCATCTCACCTTCTATCGTCTGGGGGCCCGTGGCGATATCTGGGTCGAGTACGCGGGCACGGCCGTGCACGACCGCTTCGCCTCCTACCTGCACGGCCTCTGCAACGCCCACCTGCTGCGCAACCTCGAGGAAATCGTCGAGTTGGAGCAGGCGCCGGACGGCTGGGCCGCCCGCATGCAGCGGCTGTTGCTCCAGGCCCGGGATACCGCCGCCCACTGGTGCGACACGACCGGCGGTCCGGTGCCAGAGCCTGTCCGAGAGCAGACGGCCGCAGCCTGGGACGCCCTCCTGCAGCCGGTGCTCGACCACTACGAAAGCCTGCCTCCACCCGCCCGCGGACGCCGCCGCGGCCACAACCTGGCCCTGGCCCTGTGGACGCTCCGGGATGCCTGCCTGCTCTTCATGGCCGACCCCGCCGTGCCCTTTGCCAACAACCGGGCGGAGCAGGCCCTGCGCATGGCCAAGCTGCAAATGAAGATCTCGGGCGGCTTCCGCACCCGGGCCGGGGCTGAGCGCTTTGCACGCATGCGCGGCCTGGTCGAGACCGCCCGCAAGCAGGGGCACAACCTCCTCGACCTCCTGCGGCAGGACCCCGACGCACCGGTGCCGCAGCCGAACCCTGTCCCGCCCTAACCCCACGCCGTCTCTCCTGGCCTTCAGGCAGCCCGGACAGGGGTACCTAAACAGTTACCCGAAGTCATCGGTCAGCTCTTTATAGCAAGCGGGCACGGAACCGGCCGGCCCGGTCAGCCGCCCCCAATTTAGATGCAATCGCCCTGTTTCCCTATTCAATTTCAGAGGAAACACGCTGATTGACAGGTATAATGCGCGTTTCAGCCCTCGTAGCTCAGCTGGATAGAGCACCGGCCTCCGGAGCCGGGAGCACAGGTTCGAATCCTGTCGAGGGTATTCCAACCTTTTCAAGTTCCAATGGATTGGTCAATTTGACCGCAATACATTGGCGCGTATGAGGTAGGTATATTTTTTGTAACTATTCAGGTCTGATTCCAGGCGAACGCCAGTTCCCCTGAGAGGTTGAGTGGGGCAGAGCCCTCAGGCGGTCGCCTGTGCGGCTTGCAGGAGGCTGTCCAGGCTGTTCCTGCTTGCGGTCGGTCTCAATCAGGCTACGCATGTGGGCGAAACGGTGGGTCCCATGCTCGGTCCGGAAACAGCCTGAGATCTTCATCTACAGGGGCATCATGGGCAGGGCCAGGTTGTGGCTGCGGCGGCAGGCTCTCGTAGTGCTGCAGGGCCTGCTTGAGGATGGCGTGCCAGGGCCGGGCTACCTCTGCCCGTTGTGTCTCCAGGACGGGCCTCTGGACCAGGAGGTAGGTATAGCGGGCATAGGCGCGGGCCTCGTACAGCCGTCGGGTGCCTGTTCCTGCGCCACAATCTCCTGCCGGTTGGGCAGCAGATGGACATGGCAGAGAGTATGGGCCGTGACCTTGGGCCTGCGGTTCCAGTAGGAGGCGAAGCGGTCGTGCACGGCCACGCTGGCATAGTCGGCCCAGACCTCGCCGCGTCCACCCAGCCGGTAGTCGGTGAGGTCCTGGTGGCAGATTACAGGCAGCCAGGCTGTGCGGTCGGCCACCCGCAAGCCGGTCTCGTCCAGGCCGGCCACCGGGATCTGCAGGGCAGGGGCCCGCAGTTGTGGCATGGCCTTCTGGCTACGCTGTAGCAGGCGCAAGTCCTGGTTCTGCTCCCGCAACTGCACAATCGCCTGTTGCGGTTGGTCGATCGTGACTTGCTGTTGGCTCAGGCTTGTGACAAGCTCATCCACCAAGGCCAGCAGAGGACCGGCATCCGACCAGCCCACCAAGGCGGTGTTGGCACCTATTTGAGACAGACGACAAGCCCGGCAGGAAGTGGACAGGCCAGGTCCCGCGTTGGCGCTGAAGAAGAAGAACCATGGGCAACGCGGGTATACCCAAAGTGTGGCATAAAGGGACCGCCCCTGCCAGCGGCAGCACCAAAATTACACAGTCAGGTTGGCAGAATCAGGCCTACCGGAATAGTTACGCTGGCGCGCTCCGACGAGCTGCTGGTGCGAGGCTGCCAGGGCCATAAGCGAAGCCACGAAATGATCGCGCGCGGCTATTCGGTCTGCGTGTCCAAGGCGCACGGACCCCGCTTCTGGGACGCGGACGGGAACTCCTTCGTGGACTATCTGCTGGCCTACGGACCCATCCTGCTAGGCTACGACGATCCCGTGGTAAACGCCGCCATCACGCGGCAGATCAAACACGGCACCATTTACACCACGGCTTAGTACTGCAACGAGATGTAGTGTGTCATAAGTAGGGTTCCCTTTACCGCGGAGCCCGTCATGCCCCTCGTCGCCGCTACTACATCCGTGTTTACCGCCACCGAACTGGCCTCCCTGCAGTCCGACCTGGACGCCTACCTCGCCCTCTACGCGCCCCTGTTCCAACGCAGTGAGCAGGTCGCCAGTGCCCGCCGCTATCTGCAGGGGTTGCTCTGCGACGAACCGCGCAAGTCGATCGAACGGATGGTCCTGAAGCTGTGGGGTGCGGACGGCAACCTGGTGCGCTCGCTGCAGCAGTTCATGGGTGAGAGCCCCTGGTCTGACAGTCCTCTGCTGGCCCGTCACTGGCAGGAGGTGGGTCAGACCCTGGGCGAGGAAGAGGGCGTCCTGATCGTGGATGGCAGCGACTTCCGCAAGCAGGGGCAGGAGTCGGTCGGTGTGGCCCGGCAGTGGTGCGGGGAACTGGGCAAGAAGGCCAACTGCCAGGCCGGGGTCTTTGTGGCCTACGCCGGCAGTCAGGCTGCCACCCTGGTGCATCGGGCTCTCTACCTGCCCAAACCGTGGGCCGAGGAGCCGGACTGGGCGGGGCGTCGGCAACGCTGCCGCGTGCCCGAGGCAGTCTCGTTCCAGACCAAGCCGCAGCTGGCGTTGAACCTGTTGCGGGAGCTGGTGGCCAGCGAGAGCCTGCCGGCCCGCTGGGTCACCTGTGATGAGGCCTACGGCCAGGACCCTGCCTTCCTGGATGGCGTGGCAGAGCTGGGTCTGGGCTACTGTGCCGAGGTGCCCCACAGCACCCGGGTCTGGACCGAACGGCCTGCCACCCATGTGCCGCCAGCCCCCGCCCACGGGCGACCGACGACGCGGGTGCGGCTGGCGCCGGGTGCACCCCGCTCACAGGAGGTGAGGGCGGTGGCAGCCCAACAACCAGAAGGCGCCTGGCAGCGTCTGACCCTGCTGCGGGGCAGCCACGGTCCCTTACAGGCTGACTTCACCGCCCTGCGCGTGTTCGCCTCCCGCCAGAAGCTGCCCGGTCCTGAGGTATGGCTGCTCTTGCGGCGGCATCCCCGTACCCACCAGCTCAAGACCTATCTCTGTCAGGCCCCAGCCGACATGGCCCTGCCCGACCTGGCCCACCTGGCTGGCTGTCGTTGGCCGATCGAGACCTGTTTCCAGGAAGGCAAGCAGAACCTGGGCCTGGGTGACTACGAGGGTCGCAGCTGGGCGGGTTGGCACCGGCACATGACCCTCTGTATGCTGGCCCACTTCTTTCTCGTCCGTCAGACCGTGCGGCTCAAAAAAAAGCGTCGGGCCTGACCGTACGCCAGGTCGGTGATGCGCTCAGGATCATGATCCGACAACCGAAGACCGGCCTGCGCCTGATCCAGGGGCTGATCCGCTATCGAGCCGCGCGGAACGGGGCTGCCACCCGCTCCCACAGGCGTCGTCGTGGTCAACCGCCTTAACATCTCGTTGCAGTATTAGTTGCCAATCATTCTTGAGTTGGAAACCTTGGCAACCTGTGCCATACTGAACATTCACCCCTAATCCACGGAACCTGAGGCACCTATTAAGGCCTCTAGAGACCTGTTGCCATGATCGATGACAGAGGGCCTGAAGTGTTCTCCAAACCTCCGGTCCTGCCCGCGCACTGGGATACGCCCCTGAAGCGTGGGATCCTGCTCCTGATATTGATTCTGGTGCTATTCCTGTTGTGGTTGGCGCGGCCCGTGCTCCCACTCGTGATATTGGCAGGGATCCTGTCCTACCTGCTCAACTCGGTTGCCAATCTCATCTCGCGTCCTCGTTTGCCACGCGGGCTGATGACCATTTTGTTGTACCTGTTGCTGTTGACGACAGTTGTTCTTGGCCTGTACGCCATGCTACCGGTCCTGGACACACAATATCAGACTGTACTGCGCATTGGGGGTGGGTTTGTGTCTGGCCTGCTGGTTCAGGTCAGCCAAATACCAGACACGGTCCATTTTATGGACCTGCCTTTTGAGACCGCCCCCCTCAAGCAGGTGTTGGAACCCTGGTTGGGCGGGGCCTCGGTGGATGGATTACCGACTTTGCAAGGGGTTCTGAACCGAATCAACGATGCCTTAACAGCGTCTTCCAGCGTCTTCCGCGGTACTTTGAATTTCGGGCTGGGCATCATCAATCAAGGTGTCTCGGTGCTGCTTTCGGCGTTGTTTGTCTTTGTGGTCAGTTTTTACTTGACCAAGGACGCGCCGCGAATCCGTTCTTTTCTTGAAGGCAACTTCCCTAGCAAATACAAATCTGAGTGGCAGGAATTGATCCGCTGCGTCGGCAATGTGTGGCGGGCCTTCTTTTTTGGTCAGATTATTCTGTCCTTCACGATCGGCATTGCGGTGTATCTGGTCTTGCGCCTGCTGGGTGTCCAGGGTGCGTTGGTGCTGGCCTTGATCGCGGGCTTGCTTGAGGTCATTCCCAATTTAGGCCCAATCATCGCCTTGATTCCGACCTTGCTTGTTGGCCTGACGACAGGCAGCAGCACATTCCCGGACATGAACGTGGTGGTGTTCGCCCTGATCCTGGCCGCCACTTACTTCGTGTTGCAGCAAATCGAAAACACGATTGTGGTGCCTCGCTTGATTGGCAGGTTTGTGCATATTCACCCCACCCTAGTCATCATCGGAGTCACGGTAGGGTATTTGTCTAACGGGGTGATGGGAGCATTCCTGGCCGCTCCCTTGATGGGTAGCGCTCGGGTATTGGGTACCTACATCTTCGCCAAGCTGATGGACTATCCGGTGTCATTTCCCAAGACGGAGTCCAATCATCCATTCCGTCGCACAGAAATCTCGATTCAGGTCCACAAGAATGGTTTCGAGGTTCCAAGTCCTGAACCAGACAAACCCCCCACAGCCAGAGACCAAGAGCAGGCCGAACCTTCAGAGACCAAGCGGCCAGGAGATCGATCTACCGGTATCCGATTCCATTTTGGACACGTCGGCTCAGTCGGCCTGAAACATATCAACAACCGCACAGCCTGGTTTTTCACCTTTACCGGCAGCGTTTTTTGCAATGGGGGGGGCTATACGGTATGACTCGCACTGGAGTGATCGGCCTGGGAAACATGGGTCTGGGCATGGCTTGCAATCTCGTGGCTGCCAGGTTCGACACCTATGGATACGATTTGAGCCAGGAGCGCCGCCGCATGTTCGCCGAGGCGGGGGGAAACGTAGTTGATTCGGTGGCTGAATTGGGACGCACCGTCGATATCGTATTTCTGATGGTGCTCCACGGTAGCCAGGTCCTCGAAATTCTGCAAGGCGCGGACGGGCTTGCGTGCGCAATGGAGAAAGGTTCCACGGTGGTAGTAAGTGCCACCATCAAACCCGCGGAGTTGGAGGAGGCTGCGGCCATTTGTCATGATTCTAGCCTTCATTTGCTCGATAGTCCTGTCACCGGAGGTCAACAGGGCGCACAGGAGGGCAATCTCACCATGATGGTCGCGGGCCCAGCCAGTCTCCTGGAGGAACATGCAAACGTATTTGCCGCGGTGGGCGGAAATGTGATGCATGTTGGTGTCCGGCCTGGACAGGGCCAGATAGTCAAGGCTGTTCATCAGGCGGTGATCGGGACGACGTTTGCGGGTGTATTTGAAGCATTGGTTTTGGGCAAACAGGCCGGAGTGGATGATCGTGTTGTGCGGGAGGTGCTGCAGTCCAGTAAAGTCGGCAGTCCTTTGATCGACAATACAGTGGAGCTAGTGCAAGCGCGCCGCTTTACAGGTACGGGCAGTAATGTCGCCACCATTCACAAGGACTTGACGATCACCATGGATCTGGCATTGCAACGTGGAGTCTCAATGTTCACCACCGGTGCCGCTATGCAGTTGATGCAGGCTGCTTTGCACTCCTTTCCAGGGGAAGACAACTGGGCCGCGGTCAAGGTGGTGGAACGAATGGCAGGTATGGAGGAGGTGTGACATGCCTTACCTGATTTGGGGGCGAATCGACCTGTTACAACCAGTTTGCAGTGTTACAACCAGTTTGCAGCCTCAAATCCTGGTTGCTGAACCTGGTCAGGCCAGCCGGGATGGCGAAGCATGCAAAAATATATCGCTGACACTGTTCACACTATTGGTATAGGTGAAAGATCCCAATTGTCTCGTAGAGTACTTTAGTGGTATTGTCTTTTATCTTTGTACGTGAAGGATTCGTACGGTAGGCAGTCATATAACCTACCAAGGAGAAGTGACATAATGTCAACCCTTAACTCCATGCCACCGGTCATCGTTTCTGCTGCCTTGGTTGGATCGCAACCAACCAAGGAAATGAATCGGGCAGTCCCCTACTCACCGGCTGAGATTGCAGACAGCGCGGTAGCAGCCTACAGGGCAGGGGCAGCTATAGTCCACATTCATGTACGCGATCCCGACACGGGTGAACCTTCTTCAGATCTGGAGCTTTTCAGCGAAACTGTCGACCGCATTCGAGTAGCCTGTCCGGTGCTGATCAATCTCACGACAAGCGGCTTAAATCTGGGTCAACAATCGATTGAACAGCGGTTGGCCCCATTGACACTCAAGCCTGAAATTGCCTCACTGGACGCTGGGTCCTTCAATTTGGGCGATCGCATTTTCCTCAACTCAACTTCCTGGGCCAGGGAGGCTGCTCAGTCCATGTTGGACATTGGCGTGAAGCCAGAGTTGGAACTGTTTGATGTGGGCCATGTCGACCAAGCCAATACGCTTGTCCAGGCTGGCCTCATCGCATCGCCGCCCTGGTTCCAACTGTGCATGGGCATCCGCTGGGGTATTCCCGCCACGGTCGAAAATCTTGTATTCCTGCGCCGCAAACTACCACACGGTGCGGTCTGGTCTGTCCTAGGCGAAGGCCGTCATCAGTTAGAAATGACCACAGTGGCTCCAATCATGGGCGGGCACATCCGTGTTGGATTTGAAGACAACATACTCTATTCTCGCGGGGTGCTTGCGAAATCCAACGCCCAATTGGTCGCCAGAGCAGTGAAGATCTTGCACTTGCTAAACCTGGAGCCGGCTACGGTGTCCGAAACAAGAGCCATTCTCGGCATACCGTCTGGCAGTTTGGGCTGACAGTAATTTCAACAGAGTCGTGTTCAAAACTGAAAACGCTTGCCTATGAATTTGCACGAATATCAAACCAAGGAGCTATTAGCGCGCCAAGGGGTCATGATCCCGCAGGGGGCCGTGGCTTCAACCCTGGAGCAAGTACGCCAACTTGCTGCCGATTTTCAAAGTCCAGTCGTCGTAAAGGCGCAGGTATTGACTGGTGGCCGCGGCAAAGCAGGTGGCATCCGCCTGGCCAGCAATCCAGATGAGGCAGAGCAGGCAGCCGCTGCGATTCTGGGAATGGACATCAAGGGCCACACCGTGCAACGGGTCCTGGTTGAACAGGCTGCAGACATCAAAACAGAATTGTATTTGGCAGCTCTGATCGACCGTGCCAGCCAGAAAATCATGGTGATGGCAAGTGCTGAAGGTGGTATGGACATTGAAGAAGTGGCAGCCACCGCACCAGAAAAGATTTGCAAAATCTATGTTGATCCCTTCATGGGAGTGCGCAGCTACCAAATTACCGATCTGGGTCGTGAAATCCATCTCAGCGAGCAACTTTGGCCGGCATTTCGAATTTTCGTCACCAAGCTGTACCAAACCCTTGTCAAATATGATGCTGAACTGTTGGAAATCAATCCCTTGATCGTTGACCAGCGCGACCAGTTGATTGCCCTGGACGGCAAAATGACCCTTGACGAGAATGCGCTGTTCCGACAAGCAGAGGTGGGTTCTGAACGAAGCAACGAAGACCTTCACCCAATCGAAATAGAAGCACAAAAGGCTGGCCTGAATTTTGTCTACTTGGGCGGCAACGTAGCTTGTTTGGCAAACGGCGCGGGCTTGGCTATGGCAACTATGGATGCCATCAAATACTACGGCGGTAGTCCTGCCAATTTCCTGGACTTGGGTGGTGGTTCATCCCAGGGCTGTTACAAAGTCACGTTTGGGAGGGTCAGCAAGGTACCCAGCGGGTGCCTGGCCCCAGCCTGAGCACGGCATGGGGGCAGGGTCTGCATGTGTAATTTCAAATATCAATGCGGAATTGATCTAACTAAGTAAGCCAATGATCATCATTAGCGGTACCAGCCCGTAAACCACCTGCGTAACAAAGAGGGCCGTTCTGCGTCTTAAAGGGCAGGTAATCACCACCAAAAAACGCGTGGCAGCCTTCATGACCAACATTGTCCCACAACTCAAAGCCCTGCCCCTCTCCCTGGTCCGTCGTCTGCTGGCAGACCTGCTGGCCGACCTGGAAGCTATCCCTGACCACCGGGCCCGCCGCGGTCGGGTCTATCCCCTTTCCAGTTTGCTGTTCATCCTTCTGCTGGCCTCTGTCGGAGACGGCAACGGTCCGGTGGACGCCGCCGACTTCGCACGCGACCATAGGCTCTGGCTACGGCGGCTGGGTCTGCTCGGTGCGCGTGTGCCCAAGGCCCAGACTCTGCGCCGTCTGCTGCGCGACCGGGGCTCAAACCTGCTGGCCGAGCTGCAGCCCAAGGTCGACCGCCTGACCCGGTGCCTGGAGGCCCAGTGCAAGGCCCATGGGGCGCGCACAGACGAGGCGGCAGAGCCGCTGGCCGCCTGCGCCATCGACGGCAAGACGGCCCGCCGTTCGGGCGACGAGACGCGCGGGATCCCCCGCGCCCACATCGTCTCGGCCCGCCTGGAAAATGGCCAAGTGGTCGGTCAGGCGGTTGTGGCCGACAAGGCCAACGAACTGACAGCCATCCGTCAACTGCTGGCTGACCTACCCCTGTCCGGGCGGGTCGTGACCCTGGATGCACAAGGCTGCTACACCGATGTGGCCCGCACCATCGTCGAGGCGGGCGGTCGCTATCTGTTGGCTGTCAAGGACAACCAGCCCAACCTGCACCACCGCCTGCAGCAGGCCTTCGCCCACCTGGACCGCAGCGGGAACGGGGTGCATGACCACAGTGAGACGGTGGAACGGGGGCACGGTCGCCACGAACGGCGCACCTGCACCCTCCTGAGCGCAGCTCACGGTCTGCTTGACGCGCTCGATCCCGACCAACGTTGGAAGGGGTTGAACAGCGTGGTGCGGGTGGTGGCCGAACGCACCGCGCACGGTCGTACTGCCCGGTCCGTACGCTACTACATCAGCAACCTGCCCCTGACCACCGGGGCTGCAGCCATGGCCGCGCACACTGGGGCATTGAGAACAAGACGCACTGGGTCCTGGATGACACTTTCCAGGAGGACCGCTGCCGTCTGCGCACGGGCTCCGCAGCCCGAAACATGGCCGGTCTACGGCGCCTTGCCTTGAACATATTGACCATTATTCAACGATATTTTTGGCCCTCAATGTCCATTCGTCGCTTGCGTAAGATGGTGGCTCGCAACCCCGCTCAACTGGTGCCCGTCAGAGCCTCATGACGACTTTGTAACAGCCCTGCCCTATGCCCCCGCCGGTCACGGACGCAGAGGATAAAGAACGAATCACTCAGATGCTGCAGGGGTGCCTTGCCCGCGGCATCTATCTGCCGCCGAGTCTTCCGCTCTTCCTTACTCTCAGCCACACCCCCGAAATCATCGAGGAGACTTTGGGAGTGGTGGCGGAAGCCGCTGCCGCTGTGAACCAGTGAATCAGAACGGCGGCCACAGGGCCGCCGTAGTCTTAGCTCCCTTGAGCGTACGTGCGCGTCAGCCTGCGGCAGTCGCGTTCCCCATCGCCGCGCCGTTGCCGTGGGCCACCTGCAGCCGCCTTCCTTTTGCGGCCGCACATGGGAGAAGAAGATGGACTGATCTATGCCCTTGTAGGCATAGGGATCTTTCCCGGCGACCATCACGATGTCGCGGACATCCGCGGTCGCCATTGTGTAGGCCTGTGCCGGCGGCCGCCACAGCAGGAGGGACTCGGCGCTCATGTAGTGGTGGACCAGGGAGCGTCGAAATCCTGATTCCGCGTAGTTGGGCAGAGATCGGTGCAGCAGGTATCCATTGAAGAACACGACAGAGCCGGCCTTGGCTGGCACCATCACGCCGTCCTCATCCGTATAGGGGAAATCCACTGACCCTTGGGCGCAGTCGTATCTGTCATCGTCGATTTCCGAGGTGGGCCAGATGATGCCGCGCCGGTGGGATCCGGGAATGACCCAGAGACATCCGTTTTCCGATGTAGCATCATCCATGGCGATCCAGGCTGCGGTAAGCGACCGTTCCCGGGTGGGAATGAAGGCTTCGTCCTGGTGCTAGGCCTGACCCGGCTTGCCCGCGCTCTTGATAAAGAGCATGGACTGCATGCACTTCACATTCTCGCCGATGATTTCCTTCAGGTGCTCCACGATTCCGGGCTGGGCCAGCGCGTCGTGGAACGTATCCGAGACCTTATGCGGAAAGTGCACGCAGATGGTCTTGGCCATCACGTCCTCGTCGCTCTCTTCCGCGATGAAGGGCGGCAGGCCGGTCACTAAGCCGCGCCGGCCGCGGCAGATGTCCACGGTTTCCCTGTTCAGGACCTCCAGCTCGTCTGGCGTGATCAGGTCCTCCACGACCAGATAGCCGTTTTCGTGGAAGAATCCGACATCTTCCGCTGAGACCGGCGGTCGCGTGATGGTCCGTGCGTCGGCGATCATTTTATGCTCCGGATGGAATGGAAAGGCATGCGAGCATCAGTGGAGGGCTTTGCGGTCTTAGCTGGAGACCGCGCCCGCCCGATTCTAGCAATGCGGGATCAGCGCCCGGCCAGACCTGTGAACTGCGCTCCCTGCACGAACTGCCGTTGGGCGACAAAGAATATGGCGACCACCGGCGCAATCGTGATCATGGATGCAGCCATCACCAGATGCCAGAAGTTGCCAAAGCGGCCCTTGAACCAGAGCAACCCCAGGGGCAGCGTGAACATCTCGTTTTCCGAGAGGTAGATCAGGGGCTCGATGAAGGCGTTGTAGTGATGCAGGAAGGCGAAAATGGTGATCGTGGCGGTGGCTGGACCGCAAAGCGGTGCGACGACCTGCCACAGAATGCGAAAGTTGGATGCGCCGTCCATTTTGGCAGCCTCGTCCAGCTCCAGCGGCAACGTCAGCATGTATTGGCGCATGAGGAAAATGTAAAAGGCGAATCCGAACCAGGCCGGCACCCACAGCGGATTGAAAGTGCCCACCCAGCCGATTTCCTTGAAAATGATGAATATCGGAATCATCGTAACCACGCCCGGCAGCATCATCGTTGCCAGGAGCACGGTGAAGAGAAGATCCCGGCCCGGCCAGCGCAGGCGAGACAGACCGTAGGCCACCGTCAGGGAACTGAAGATGACGCCTAGTGTCCCCAGGATGGACACATAGAACGAGTTGCGAATGAAGAGGTGGAAGGGCAGTCGTCTAAACACCTCAATGTAGTTGTCCCACTTGGGATCGGTTGGAATCCACTCGATAGGAGTGATAAATACAGCCCCGGGCAGTTTCAGGGATGTGCTGACCACCCACGCCAGGGGCATGACGAAAGTGCCCCCCAGCACAATCATCGCCAAGTGCAGGATCAGGCGCTTCGCCTGGACTAGCCGCCTGCTGCCGTAAATCGGACCTGGACCTGCAGACGCGGTCTCCATTACAGACGACCCTCGTAGTAGACCCAGCGGTTGGCGAACAGGAACTGCACAGCTGTGAAGAACATGATGATCAGAAACAGCACCCAGGCCAGGGACGCCGCATACCCCATGCGGAAGAATTCAAAGGCGTTTCTGTAGAGATAGAGCACCATGAACAGCGTGGAATTCTGCGGTCCGCCGTCGGTCATGATGAACACCGCGGTGAACACCTGAAAGCTGGCGATAATGCCGATGATCAGGTTGAAAAAGATTATGGGGGAAATGACCGGGATGGTCACGTTGATGAAACTCCGCCACGGAGTGGCTCCATCTATCTCCGCGGCCTCCACTAGTTCCTGCGGCACTCCCTGCAGACCCGCCAGGAAGATGACCATCTGGAAGCCGGTAAGCCACAGACTCATGATGATGAGGGCAGGCTTGGACCAGTTCGGATCGAACAGCCACTTGACGGGGCCTATTCGAAACCACCCCAGCACCTCGTTGAGAACGCCGAATTCAGAATTGAGGATCTGCAGCCAGACGACGGCGAACGCCACCGCCGGCGTGATCGAGGGCAGATAGTAGACAGTGCGGTAGATCCCCAGCCCGCGGATCCGCTGGTTGAGCATTACCGCCAGTGAAAAAGCCACCAGCAGCTGCAGGGGAACCCCGATAAAGGTGTAGAAAGCGGTATTGGCCAGAGACTGGCCCACCAGCGGATCGTTAAACATGCGCTCGACATGTCCCAAACCGATAAACTCGGGCGGGACCAGCATGTTCCACTTGTGCATCACCAGATAGAGCGAATAGATCATCGGCCCTACCCATAGAGCCAGCACGCCGAAAATGAACGGGCTGGTGAAGAGCAGGCCGTCACGCAGGTCCCGGCGCTGGCTTGCCGCCATGCGGCGCCCGGCGCCGGGCTGCGTCTGTATGCGTTGCGGAGGAGCCGCTGCGGTCAAACAGTCACTCTCCATCGTGGCGGGCCGGTCGCCCGGCGTCTACGCCTTGTCCGCCCAGTACTGATCCAGATGAGCCTGAATTGCAGGTTGCGCCACTTTGAGGGCTTCTTCCGCCGTCTCCGTCTGGCCCAGCAGCTTGTCCCACAGCACGGTGATGGCGCCGCCGCGGTAGGCATCGATCTGGGAGCCTTCGCCGAAAATCACGGAGATTGTACTCTCGGCCATGGTGTTGGCAAACGCGTCCGTGTTGGAGAATCCGTAGACTTCGGAGACGATATCGCCCCAGATGCCCCGGATGTTGTCCGGCGTGCCGCACATGCGTCCGCCGTTGGCGATGATTGTCTGTCCCTCTTCGCTCAGAATGAAACTGACCACGTCCCAGGACTCGTCCTTGTGGACCGACGGCTCAGTGATCACATGGCCGTGAACATGGCCGAAAGTGAAGTTCCTGCCGGCTGTGCCCGTCGGGGCCTCGATCACGTCGAAGTTGATCCCGGCCTCGGTCGTCGCCAGTTCGCCCCGCAGGCGGGGCATCGCCCACGGTCCTTCGAGGTACATGGCCACACGCCCCGTGTCCACTCCGACTCCGCCGCCTTCCACAATCTCCGGCCCGGGGCTCCAGTTGTTGGCAATTGCGTCGTAAATCAGGAATTGCAGTCCCGAAGCGATATCGGGATGGTCCCAGTAGGCTTCGGTCGGCTCGGTAATGCGGTCCCACTCTACATGGCCGTTGCGCCGCATGAAGTTTGTATTCCGACCATAGGCTCCATTCCAGCCCTGGCCTTGGCCCCAGCCATAGTACCTTGTGCCGTCTTCTTCATGGGTCAGGTCCAGGATCATCTGCTGGAATTCCTCCCATTTCCATCCAGCATGGGGATATGGCACGCCCTGCTTGTCAAACAGGTCCTTGTTGTAATAGACCACCAGGGAACCCGTATCCGTCGGGGTCATGAAGCGGCCCCCATGCCAAAGGGTCTGGTTCTCATAGTTCTCGCCCCCTGGGAAGTAAGCTTCGGCGCTGTCCCGGGCGACGTAGTCGTTCAGGTCGTGAAGTACGCCGTTCTCAGCGAAGGCCTGCCATTTCCAGCCCTGGATGTAGAGTACGTCTGCGGAATCGTCAGCGGCGAAATTGGCCTGGATCTTGTCGTAATAGCCGCCGGGATACTGCTCGACGGTAACGTTCACGCCTTCGACTCGCTCATGATACGCATTGGCCATGTTTTCATAAACGACAGCATCCTGCACGTCCGCCCAGGCGGACAGACGCAGATCCACCATTTCGGCGCTGGTCCCCATGGCGTCCCCCTCGGATGCGGCAGGCGCTGCGGGAGCGCAGGCCGCGACCAGGGCCAGTCCGCTAGCCCCGGCTGCAAGACGCAGAAAGCTCCTCCTGTTCCGTCCCATTGACCATTCATGTGTGCACCTCGTGCAATTGGTGGAAACCGGCGCGCAAGACTCGGCTCACCTATTGGAGTTCCTGACGCCGGACTATCCATGTGTGGGACTCACCAGCTGTCAAGGTGACTTGCGAGCCACATACCCTCGACAAGACCCGAACCTGCGCTCCCGGCTCCGGAGGCCGATGCTCTATCCAACTGAGCTACGAGGGCATGACCCGAATGATTATACATGAAAAGACGGGGCAGCACATTAGCCCATAACTACCAGGGCAATCGCATTCTAATTTGACAGGACCTTGAACAGGTACCCGTTATTCCAGCCGGCCTGCTTGCGCCTGGCGGCGATGCCGCCCTTGGCCGTGGTCTCGCGGCGCAACAGGTTGAGGGCCAGACGGCGCAGGATCGACAGGTTGAGGGCCAGACGGCGCAGGATCGACAGGTTGTGGGCGGCGTGGCCGGTACGGATACGGCTTTCGTCCTCCCGGAAGGCCATGTCCAGGACCCAGTGCAGACGGTTCTCCACACCCCAGTGGCTACGCACGGCCTGCAGCAGGGCGTGCGCCTCCGCCGGCAAACTGGAGATGTAGTAGCGGGTTTCCGAGGCGACCTGTTCCCCCTGTCGCCGTTGGGCCTCGATCATAATCAGGCTCTGCAGGTCGGGCCAGGCCTCGTCGGGATCCACATACCGGATGTACTCCAGGGTACCGATGACCCAGCAGCGGCGCGTCTCGATGCGACCGTGGTCCTTGTTCACGGTCTGGTGGAAGTCATGCACACAGCCCTCGAAACCCTCGGCCTGTTCGACGGCGAAGGTCTCGACCACGGCCTCGTGCCACTGCGGCTGGTTGCCCTTGAGCGCCAGCACATAGTCGGCTCCCCGGTCGCGGAGGGTCTGCGCAATTCGCTTCTGGCAGCCCAGGGCATCGAGGGTCACAAGGCAGCCCTCGAGCACCAGCATCTCAAGCAGTTCCGGAATGGCCGTGATCTCGTTGGAGTGGTCGTCCACCCGGCGTTGGCCCAGGACCAGGCGCGCCTGGTCCGCCCAGGCACCGACCCAGTGCAGGGGCGGCACGCCCCGGCCGGCATCGTGGGAACGGCGGGATGCCTTGCCGTCCACCGACACGACCTGGGCCCGGAGGGACACGGCCAGCGACTGCACCCAGCGTGTGAAACAGCCTTCCAGTTGTTGAGGGTCCAGCCGCGCGAAGACGCGCCCGAAGGTGTCGTGCGAGGGGATCCCGTGCGGCAGCGCCAGAAACGTTTCCAGCCAGGCCTGCTTCTGGCGACCAAACAGCTCGACCTCGGTCCAGCTGTCGGCACCGCAGACAACGGCCAGGGTCGCAATCAGGAGAATATCCTCCAGGGCATGCAGTCGGGCCTGGGGCCGACGGGGATCATCGACTTCGGTGAACAGGGAAACCAGGGGCACGGGGGCGGTGTCGGCCATGGAAGACTCCGGGACGGGATGAAGCATCCCATCCTACCCAGAGCCGACACCACTCAATTTAGAATGCGATTGCCCTGCCATAACTACTAACTCCGAAGAAGAAACCTGCCCGAGGACAGACAATCCGTCTTGGCCGCACGGCCAAGACACGGGGACTCCGCAGGCGGCAATACCCTCGACAGGACTCGAACCTGTGCTCCCGGCTCCGGAGGCCGGTGCTCTATCCAACTGAGCTACGAGGGCTGGAAAGCGGGATTATACCAATGGGATCCCGGCTGAAACCCGGGACTGTGCAACTGGCGCGGCGCGAACCCGCGAGCGGTATCAACCGGGGCTGCCGCCGCTGATGGCCGGAACGAAGTGAATTTCGCTGTCCGACGAGACCTCACTGCCCAGTTTTTTGGTCTTGATGATCCCGTCCACGGCGATGGCCATGCCCGGCCGCACGCGGTCCCCGTCGAACAGACGCGCGCGGATGCCGGGGCACTCAACCTCGAGGTTTTCGAGGACCTCGCGGATCGTCGTACCGGGGATGTCCAGGTTTTCCCGGCCCCCGCTCAGGGAGCGCATCAGGGGCGGAATCCAGACGCTGGGCATGGGCGGAGTCCCCGATGCCGGACCAGCCCCTGCACGAGGCTAGTCCGGCTCAGAAGGTTGGTTCAGGCGCCGCCGTTCTGGAGTTCCAGGACCTTGCCCGGCGACATCGGCAGTTCGGTGGGCCGGATGCCGAGCGCATCGTGCAGGGCCGCGGCCAACGCACCGGCCGGTGGGACGATCGGGGTCTCTCCGCAACCGCGCACGCCGTAGGGATGGTCCGGCCAGGGAACCTCCACCAGCACCGTTTCAATCATCGGCAGGTCAAGCGCCGTGGGCATGCGGTAGTCCAGCAGGCTGGCGTTGAGCAGCCGCCCGTCCTCCGAGTAGATGTACTCCTCATTGAGCGCCCAGCCGATACCCTGGGCGACGCCGCCCTGGATCTGGCCCTCAACGTAGCTGGGGTGGATGGCCTTGCCCACGTTCTGCAGGGCCGTGTAGCGCAGGATGTCCACCTTGCCCGTATCCGGATCCACCTCAATGTCTACGATGTGGACGCCGAAGGCGGCGCCCCACTCGGGCGGGGCCACGGATGCCGTGCCGACAATCGGCTCGCCGGCGGCGTCGGCCTTTTGGGCCACCTCGTTGAAGGGCATCGACGTGCCGTTGTGGGAGAAGACGCCGTCGCGGTAGGACACTTCGGAGGCGTCCACTTCCATCAGGTCCGCGGCGCGGCGCGTCATTTCCTCCTTGAGCACCACGCCCAGTTCGTGGACGGCCATGCCGGTGACGGCGGTGGTGCGGCTGCCGCCGGTCAGGTCGGTGTAGCCCACCGCTCCGGTATCGGCCACGCGGGTGTTGATCTGCTCGTAGGGAATCTCCAGGGTTTCGGCCAACTGCATGGCGATGGAGGCGCGCGTGCCGCCAATGTCGGTCGAGCCTTCCATCAGGTTGACGGAGCCGTCGCCGTTGACGTGGGCCGAGGCGCTGGACTTGCCGCCCCAGTTCATCCAGTACCCGGCCGCGACCCCGCGACCCCGGTTGGCGCCTTCCAGCGGTGTGGCGAAGTGCGGATGGTCGATGGCCATCTCCAGGGTTTCCTTCAGGCCCACGCGGCCGTGGGGCAGGCCGTTGACCTGTCGGTCGCCCTCCTCCACCGCGTTGAGCATGCGGAACTCCAGCGGACACATGTCGACGGCCCGCGCCAGTTCGTCCACGACGGTCTCGGAGGCGAAGGCCGCGTTGGTGCCGCCGGGAGCCCGGTAGGGGGAGGCCTTGGGCTTGTTGACGAGCACGTCGTAGCCGTCCAGCGTGACGTGGGGAATCTTGTAGGGGGCCAGGATTACGAGCGAACCGGACGGGACCGGGGAACCCGGATAACCGCCCGCCTCGTAGGCCATGGACACTTCGGCCGCGGTGA
Organism: Caldilineaceae bacterium; assembly: GCA_965208365.1. Lineage (GTDB taxonomy): Bacteria > Chloroflexota > Anaerolineae > Caldilineales > Caldilineaceae > Bin34. Next base: position 118,250 of record OZ242330.1, read on the forward strand.
TGTGACCGTCCTTGGTGGCGCCCATCTTGACCTTGATGTGGGAGCCGGATGTTGGCCCCGTGGCCTTGATGACATCAGTGCGCGACATGCAGACCTTGACCGGCTTGTGGCCGGCCTCGCGGGACAGGATGGCAGCCACCGGCTCGACATAGACCGGGATCTTGCCGCCGAAGCCGCCACCGATCTCGGTCGGCACGACCGTGATTTCCGAGACCGGCTTGTCCAGGATGCTGGCCAGCTGGCCGCGGGCCGCGAAGGCACCCTGGGTGCTGGTCCAGACTGTCAGTTGTCCGTCCTGGTTCCACTGCGCCGTGGACGCGTGGGGCTCAATGTAGCCCTGGTGCACAGTGGCGGTGTCGAATTCCCGCTCGATGACCACGTCCGCTTCCGCGAAGCCCTGTTCGATGTCTCCCAGCTGGTGTCGGAAGTGGGCGGCGACGTTGGTTTCGGCATCGGCCTGTTCGCCCAGGCCGTCGGTGCGCAGTTCGGAGTGCAGGATGGGCGCGCCGTCGGCCATGGCCTCCTGGACGGTGCGGACGGCCGGCAGGACCTCGTAGTCCACTTCAATCAGGGCGGCCGCATCTTCCGCGGTGCCGAGGTCCACGGCGGCCACCGCCGCCACGGCGTGGCCGTCGTAGAGGGCCTTGTCGCCGGCCAATACGTTGTTGGAGGCGTAGCGCATGTTGGCGCTGCCGCCCTCGCCCAGTTCCTCGATCACGTCGCCCAGCTGTGGCAGGTCGGCTCCGGTCACCACTGCGCGCACGCCCGGGAGGGCCTTGGCCTTGGATGTGTCGATGCTCCGGATGCGCGCGTGGCCGTGCGGGCTGCGCAACACCACGCCGTAGAGCATGCCCGACATCTGTGTGTCGTTGCCGTAGACCGCCCGGCCCGTGACCTTGTCTACGCCGTCGGGGCGCAGCGGACGCGATCCGATTACCTTGAATTGCCCTTCACTGGCCATGGTGCTTGCTCCTGGTTTTAGGCGGAGAGAACGTTAGCCGAGTCCTGAACCGCCCGGACGATCTTGTCGTAGCCGGTGCAGCGACAGAGGTTGCCGGCCAGCCACAGGCGGATTTCGTGTTCGGACGGGTTCGGGTTGTCATCCAACAGGGCCTTCGAGGAGACGATGAAGCCCGGTGTGCAAATGCCGCACTGCAAGGCGGCGTGTTCGAGGTACTTTTCCTGGATGGGGTGCAGGCCTTCGCCGGGCCAGGTATCCGCCACGCCCTCGATGGTCAGGACATCGCGCCCCTCAAGTTCCACGCCCAGCACCAGGCAGGAATTGACGAGCACGCCGTCCAGGATGATGTTGCAGGCACCGCAGTTGCCGTTGCCGCAGCCTTCCTTGGCGCCGGTCAGCTCGAGCGTATCCCGCAGGACTTCCAGAGCGGTCTGCCGGGGTTCGCACAGGAACGCCTTCGGCTCCCCGTTGATGGTGGTGTTGACGACGGTCTTCTTGCTCACGAAATCAGTTCTCCTCCGAGGCCCGGACACGGGCAGGTTGGGCTAAGGCGGTGGTTCTTGGGTATTAGCTGCGGGCTCGGTCGACGGCGATCTGCATGGCGCGTCGGGTGAGCACGTTGGACAAGTGCTTGCGCTGGGCGACGGTGCCCCGCATGTCGCTGATGGGCTTGGCGGCCTGTTCGGCGAGGCGTCCGACCTCGGTGATGAGGGCTTCCGACAGTGCCTGGCCGGCCATGGCGTCGCTGCACTCCTGTACAAACAGGGGTGTCGGAGCCACGGCGCCCAGGGAGACGCGTCCCTCGACGACCGTGTCGCCGTCCAGGATCACCGACACGCCGGCTCCGACCACAGCGATGTCCATTTCGTTGCGCGGAATGAACCTCAGGTAGCCGGCGCCGAAACCGGCGGGCGGCGTAGGAAGCGAGAGGCTGACCAGCAACTCGCCGGCGTCCAGGACAGTGCTGCCCGGACCGGTGCAGAAATCCTCGACCGGCACCGAGCGGTTGCCGTCGGGGCCGAAGATGTTGGCGACGGCCTTGTGGGCAATCAGGTTGGGGATCGCATCGGCGGCCGGGGAGGCGTTGCACAGGTTGCCGCCGAAGGTGGCCCGTCCCTGGATCTGGGTCCCGCCAATCAGCGAGGAGGAGTCGTGCAGGGCCGGGTAGTTGTCCCGGACCAGCTCGCTGGAGTTCAGGATGTGGCAGGGCACGGCCGCGCCGATGGTGAGGCCTGAGTCGTCCAGGTCGAGGATGTTGAGTTCGTCAATCTTCTTGACATCGACGACGACGGAAGGATCCCCCTTCCCGTCCTTCATGGCGGCCAGCAAATCGGTGCCGCCGCTCAGGATTGAGGCATTGCCGTTCTGCGAGGCAAGCACGGCGACGGCCTCATTGAGACTGGTTGGGGCAGCGTAGTCGAAAGCGTGCAACTCAACACCTCCCGGGTGTCCGGATCATGGGGTTCTGATGTGCGATTGAAGCCAGGTGAATTCGGCTGGAAATGTTAGCACAGTGAATCGAGTGGCCTGCCGTGTGACAAGGGCGAGGTCAAGGCAATCGCATGCAAATTTGAGAGCGTCACGGGTGCGGAGAATCGTTGCGCGGTATGTGAACGGGCCAAACCCCAAAGTCTGCTCGCGGGCCCGTCGAAACAGAATTCGATTGTCTTGAGGTCGGGGTCCTGTTCCCCGGTTGCAGGCAACCGCGGCGGGATTCGGTCGTCCGCAAAACGGAGTGGGGCAATCTGCACATCCCCGTTTGCCACGGACATGTGAAGGGACGCGAACCGATTTCCCGAAGTCCCAGGATCAGTTGCGGCGTTCGGTGACGACGCCTTGCCTTACCCATCTACCTCCCCCAGCACTCGACGGTTTTGTCCGGACGTACCCCACAGGTATAGCTGTGTCCAGCGCTGACGGTCGTAAAATTGCCTCCCGGCGGCGTTGCCTGGCCCTGTTTGTTGTCACCCCAGCATGATAGGGTGCCGTCGATCCGTACGGCGCAGGTATGGCTACTCCCGGCGCTGACGGCGACAAACCGTCCGGTTGGTGGCATCGCTTCGCCAACCCCGTTCCCCCCCCAGCATGATAGGGTGCCGTCGATCCGTACGGCGCAGGTATGGCTACTCCCGGCGCTGACGGCGACAAACCGTCCGATTGGCGGCGTCGCCTGACCGGACCCGGCCCCGTTGTCACCCCAGCAGGCCAGGGTGCCATCCAGTCGTATGCCGCAGGTGTGGCTGCCCCCGGCGCTGACGGTCTTGAACTTGCCGCTCGGTGGTGTAGCCTGACCATGTCCGTTCCAACCCCAGCATTGGATCGTATCGTCGATCCGCACCCCGCAGGTGTGGATGTGACCGGCGCTGATGGTCTTGAACTTGCCGCCCGGTGGCGCAGCTTGGCTGAACTCGTTCGCACCCCAGCATGTTAGGGTGCCGTCGATCCGCATGCCGCAGGTGTGGTTGCCCCCGGCGCTGACGACACTGAACCGTCCGTCCGGAGGCAATACCGGACTGGAAATGTACCTATGACCTGCGGTACTCCAGCACTGGACAATGTTGTCGGTTCGTACTCCGCAGGTGTGGTGCCTCCCGGAACTGACGGTGCCGAACCGTCCGCCCGGCGGTGCTGACTGGCCGTACAGGTTCTCACCCCAGCACTGGACGGTATTGTCGGTCCGCACACCACAGGTGTGGCGGCCCCCGATGCTGACGGTCTTGAAGCCCGGTCTTGGTGACAACACAGCCAACCCCCAGCATTGGACGGTGTGGTCGGTCTGTACCCCGCAGGTGTATTCGTATCCGATACTGACAGTCGTAAATCTGCCGGCCGGCGGCGTCGTTTGCCCATACTCGTTTGCACCCCAGCACTGGAGTGTATTGTCGGTCCGTATCCCGCAGGTGTGTCTACTTCCGGCGATGACGGTCTTGAACTTGCCGCCCAGTGGCGTGGCTTGGCCATGCCCGTTATGACCCCAGCACCGAACCGTGTCGTCGGTTCGCACGCCGCAGGTGTGGGCAGATCCCGCACTAATGGTCTTGAACCTGCCGCCCGGTGACCCAGCCTGGCCATACTCGTTCTCCCCCCAGCACTGGATGGTGTCGTCGGTCCGCATGCCGCAGGTGTGTCTACCTCCGGCGCTGACAGTCTTGAACTTGCCGCCCGGCGACCCAGCCTGGCCATACTTGTTCCACCCCCAGCACTGGATGGTGTCGTCGGTCCGCATGCCGCAGGTGTGGCTGCCTCCGGCGCTGACGGTTTTGAACTTGCCGCCCGGCGACCTAGCTTGGCCATACTCGTTCCACCCCCAGCATAGGATGGTGTCGTCGGTCTGCACGCCGCAGGTATGACTGCCTCCGGCGCTGACGGAGACGTACCTCTGGTGTGGCAGGGCCGGATCCGCAGCGAGCTCGATCAGCCTCGCCACCCGGGTGTGGCCCTGTATGACGGCGTTGGCCCAGGGGGTGTCCCCCCAACTGTCCACCATGTCCAACACCGCGCCATGGGCCAGCAACAGCGACACAACCTGCTCATGGCCGAACCATGCAGCAAGGTGCAGTGGCGTGCTTCGCCGGACATTGATCACGTCCGGGTTGGCGCCATGTTTGAGCAATTGATCGGTCACCAGGACATGTCCGCGCCGTGCCGCGTGGTGCAGCGCCGTTTCACCGTTGCCGTCCACTACGTTGGGATCGGCGCCGTCCGCAAGCAGGCGCTCAACGGTCAGTGTGTTCCCGTTCCCTGCCGCCGCGTGCAAGGACGCGAGGGGGATACCCGGCGATGTGGATATTGTCGGAAGATTCGGCGGTGTCGCCTTACCATGCCCGTTATCTCCCCAGCACTGGACCGTGCCGTCGGTCCGCACACCACAGGCGTGGTAATGCCCGGTGCTGACAGTCGTGAACTCACCGCTCGGCGGTGTCGCCTGACCGTTATCGTTCCTGCCCCAGCATTGGACTGTGTTGTCACTCCGCACGCCGCAGGCGTAACGGTATCCGGCGCTGACAGCGACGAACCTTCCTACCGGCGGTCTTATCCAGCCGGCCCCGTTCGCACCCCAACACAGAAGCGTGCCTTCGGTCTGCACGCCGCAGGTATGTTCACCTCCGGCACTAACGGCAACGAATCTTCCTAGCGGGGGCCTCGCTTGGCCGTAGTTATTCCGTCCCCAGCACTCGGCGGTGCCATCGGTCCGGACGCCGCAGGTGTGGAATGCCCCGGCACTGATGGCTACAAACCGTCCACCCGGTAGCGTCGCCTGACCATCATTGTTCCGTCCCCAGCACTGGGCGGTTCTGTCAGACCGCACGCCGCAGGTGTGGGCTTCCCCGGCACTGACGGTGACAAACTGTCTGCCTGGCGGTGTGGCCTGACCATCATCGTTCCGTCCCCAGCATTGGAGGGTGCCGTCGATCCGCACCCCGCAAGTGTGTTGGCCTCCGGCACTGACGGCGACGAATCGTTCAAGCGGCGTCGCCGCTTGGCCGTGGTAGTCCCGACCCCAGCACCGGACTGTGTTGTCGGACTGTACGGTACAGGTGTGGTGCCACCCGGCTCCGACTGAAACAATCCGCGTTCTGGCCTGCAAGCCGACCGCTCCCGAAATTCCTGTTGGCAAGGCCATGGTCCAAGCCAAGGGTTTCCCCTGCTTGCCATTCGGAAGGGTGGACTTCGGGCAGCCGAGTCCGACACAACCGGCAATGCGGTCGCGGTGTCCAATCCCTTGAGGACCGGCCTGGCCAAATCCGGAGGCATCCTCGGCAGGGACCGGGGAAACCTTGGTGTCGGCAAACAGGCAGAGGCTCCGGAACATATCCCAACCCGCGTAGCCATCATCCCCGGTGGAGACTGCGTCACAACCGTTTCCCGCCCATTCCCAGGTACGCCGTCCAGAGGCGGGGCCCCAAGACAGGGGGTTTGGGTAGTTGGGCACCGGTCCCGGTCCACGGGACCCGAGCACATTTCGTCCGCCCGACAGTTTCGCAACGGGCGGTGTGCGATGCCAAGGCCGAATCCCATCGGGGATTGACGGATCGGGCGATACATCCCGTATGTCCGGACTGCCGGTGGCTATGCCAGGTCCGGCGACGACCAAGGCCGCATGCGTCTTCTGAATGGCCTGGTCCTGCACGGGGCCGGCACAGGCCGATATCCATAGGCACGCAAGCAACAAGGCGATCAAGGACAAGTGCTTGACGAAACGGGTCCGGGGATGGGTTCCATCCGCAGTGTAGGGGGTATCGCATCCCCACCGTTGGGGCGCGTCTGCACGCGGCATCCTGCTTGGACCATCATCCGCTTTGGCACGCGACTTGTATCTTTGAACGGACCGGGTCCGCATTTGGCACTGTTTCATTCTCGTTGATATGGGTTAATCCACCCACTGCAGGCGGGTCGGCTCCCTGTGCCCCATCGCGTCCGGTACCGACTTTATGGACAACATTCGGCACAGTGCGCCCGTGCTGCCTGTGGCCCCTGGACCAAAATCAACAAAACTGAAACAATGACCCGGTGCCGCTTTCAGCTGTGCGTGCCTCCACTGCATGGGCATGCCGGCCATGACGTGCCCGGTCCCGGCTGTCAGCCCTTGACAGCCCCCAGGGTTATGTTGGTGAGAAGAGACTTGCGGCCTGCTATGAAAATAACGACCACGGGTAGCGTGGCGATGAATGCACCGGCCAGAATCATGCCGTACTCGATTTTGTACAGCCCGACCAGTGTGGCCAGTCCGATCGGGAATGTGAATTTCTCCGTGGTGCGCAGGACGATCAAGGGCCACAGATAGTCGTTCCAGCTGGCCAGAAAGGTCAGCACCGCCAATACGGACAAGGCGCCGCGGCTGAGCGGCAGGCCCAGGCGCGCGTAAATCCCCAGCTCGGATGCCCCATCGATGCGGGCGGCGTCCAGCAACTCGTCCGGCACCGAAAGCATGTTCTGCCGCATGAAGAAGGCCCCGAAAGCGGTCACCGCTCCGGGTACCACGATGGCCAGGTAGCTGTCGATCCAGTGGATCCTGACCATGAAGAGAAAGAGCGGCACCAGGGTCATCTGGAACGGGAACGTCAAGGTAGTCAGCAACGCCAGAAAGAGGGCCCGCTTGCCGCGGAACTCGTACTTGGCAAAGCCCCAGCCCACCATGGTGGCCACCCACAGGGCCAACACGGTCTGCGACACGGCCACGAAGGCACTGTTGCCGAACTGGCGCAGATAGGGGATTTGCTCGCCTGCCAGAAGCCGCGCGTAGTTCTGTCCCGTGGGTTCCAGGGGCCACCAGGTCAGGGGCAGGGAGAAAATGTCGGCATCGAACTTGAACGAGCCGGAAATCATGTACACGAAGGGAGCGCCGGTGAGCAGGACGCCCAGAAAGAGCACGGTGTAGGTCAGGATCGAAGCAACGCCGACACGCGGGGTGGCTTGCCTCTGCGCCGTGGCGGCCGGGTGAAGGCTGGCCATTCAGAGTTCCCGAAACATGCCCAGGATGCGGACTTGAACGAACGTCAGGATCAGAATGATGAGGGCCAGGGAAATGCCCAGGGCGGCGGCGTAGCCGAACTTGAGGAAGCGGAAGCCGTTCATGTAGAGCAGCATGGTCATGAACAAGCCCCCGTTGTCGGGACCGCCGGCGACGTCGCCGGTGAGCAGCGCCGGCTCCGCAAACAGGTTGTAGGAGCCAATGATGGCGAAGGTCATCACGAAGATGATGACGGGACGCAGCAACGGCAGAATGATGTGCCTGAACAGGGTCCAGGGGCCGGCCCCGTCCATGATGGCGGCCTCCTTGATTTCGGCAGGGATGTTCTGCAGCCCGGCCATGAAATACAGGGCGTTGATACCCGTCCAGCGCCACAACCCCAGCAGGATGATGGCCGGCAGGATGAACTCGGCGTCCAACAGCCAGCGGATTTTTTCGAATCCCAGCGGCGCCAGGACCATGTTGTTGATCAGTCCGTATTCATGCTCGAAGACCAGGCCGAAGATGATTGCAACCACCACGCCCGAGGTGATGTTGGGCGTGAAGTAGAACAGGCGGAAGAACTCGCGCCACTTCAAGCGGTTGCGTGTCAGCAGCAGCGCCAGGCCCAGGGCCGCGGGGACGATCAGCAGAACGCTGCCCAAGGCGTAGTAGGTGGTGTTGCCCAGGGCCTTGCGGAACAGATCGTCCTGCAGCAGATCCAGATAGTTCCCGAGCCCGATGAACACGGGAGTGCTGCCGATGCCCGTCATCTGGAACAGGCTGAGACGGGCAGCCCAGAGCACCGGAAACAGATAGAAGATTCCGTAGCCGATGAAGAAGGGGCTTATGAAGAGGTAGGGGGCAAGCTTGCGCGACCTCAGGCCCATGGCAAACGGCAGGGCACGGCCCGCCGGGACCGGACAAGGCCCCGGCGGGCAACAAACAGCTGTATGCGGGCGGGATCAGGCTTCCGCGGCCATGGTGTCGCGGATCTGGTTGGCCACCTCGGAGAAGACATTGGCGGGCGTCTCTTCCAGATCGTAGATGGCCTGCCACTTGGCTCCCAGCAGGGCGTTCATCTCCGAACGGTAGGGACTTTGATACTGCGCGGGCATGCCGGGCGCCACTTCGGCAAACACGCTTCCCAGATCCTGGCCGGAGAAATACTCGTCGGCGAAATGCAGGCGCTCGTTGTCCATGGCCGGAATGTAGTGTGGGAACAGGTTGGTCATTTCGTAGCGGCGCACATTGCCCTCCACCGAGAGCATGGTGCTGATAGGGGTAGGTAAAGCGGCTCCGGGCCTGAAAAACAGGTTGAGGAAACGGAAAAAGCATGGTTTGCGGGTAGGCTGTTCGTGTTTCCACACATCAAACAGGCCCCGGTTCCATGCTTCTTCCGACGGCATTCTATCCCCTGCACGACCAAATCCAAAGGCATCTGCCCCATCTGCGGCCGGCCCAGAGGATCGGGTTGGCCCTGTGGGTGGGGGCCACGGTGATGGCCCGCAGCGGCTGCCAGAATGCGGTGCTGGGGGCCCTGTTGAGCCTGGGTCTGGGCTGGCACACGACCCGCCAGTACCTGCGGGAATGGCTCTACGACGGCTCCGACCGGGCGGCGCCCTGCGGGGTGCAGTTGGAGGTCGAGGCCTGTTTCGCGCCCCTCCTGCGCTGGGTCCTGGCCTGGTGGCAGGGCTCCGAACTGACGCTGGCCGTCGATCCCACGGCCAAGGGCGGGGCCCTGGTGGCCCTGGTCGTGAGCGTGGTCTACCGGGGCCTGGCCATCCCCGTGGCCTGGCGCCTCAAGACCGGCGGCCAACCCGGTCCCTGGATGCCGGACCTCTGCGCCCTGCTGGACCGGCTGGGGCCCGCCGTGCCGGAGGGCATGACCGTGCGCGTGCTCTGCGACCGGGGCCTGCAGAGCCCCGACCTGTGGGCCGCCATCCGCCGCCGGGGCTGGCACCCCTACATGCGCTACGACCGAAACATGACCTTCCAGGCCACGACCGGACCGCGCTGGCCGGCTTGGCGCTTCGTGGCCGGCGAAGGCCAGTACACGGTCACGGCCGGGAAGGCCTTCCGCGAGCGCAAGCGCGCCTGCACCCTGATTGTGCTCTGGGTGCCCGGCCAGGAAGTCCCCTGGGTCGTGCTCACGGACGAAGCCCCCGAGGACGTGGAGCTCGGCGCCTACGGGATGCGCGTCTGGATTGAGCAGGGCTTCCGCACCCTCAAGCGCATGGGCTGGCAGTGGCACCGCACCCGGCGCCTGGACCCGGCCCGCGTCGACCGGCACTGGCTGGTCCTGGCCGTCGCCACCCTCTGGGTGCTGGCCCACGGTACGCGCGTCGAGGAGGCGTATCTGCGCGGTCTGGCACCCGGTCGCGTGCGCACACCGCCCCTGCAGCCGGCGGTGCCCCGCAGCCGACCGCTCAGTGTCTTTCAGCTGGGCCTGGCCCGGGTCCAGCGGCTGCTGCACCGCGGCTACGGCTGGGCCCGGGTCTGGCTGCAGCCCCTGCCCGGACCGGATCCGCCCTGGGAGCTGCGGTGGGTGGACCCGCCCGGACTGGAGCAAACGGTCGCACATTGACCCGGCTCCCGGCTTTACCTACCCCTATCAGAGAGCATGGTGTACTGCACGAAGTTCCAGGCCTCTTCCACGAAGTCGCTGGTCTGGACGATGCAGGCCCCCGTGCCTCCGTAGCAACTGGTTTGGGAGCCGCCTTCCTCCCAGACGGGCAGGGGGCGCGCCATCCACTTGCCGGAGAGATCCGGTGCGTTGTCCTTGAAGAAACCCGCGTACCAGTCCGCACCGGTCTGGGTCAGGTACTTGCCTTCGTTGACGGCCGCCCACCAGGCATCCCCGGCCGGCTGCTGATTGGCGATGCCGTGCACATCCCGCAGCGCCAGCAGCCAATCCATGGTTTCGATACAGATGTCCGAATCCAGGGTAATGTTGCCGTCGGCGTCGAAATAGTCGGCACCGCGCTGGCGGACATAGAGTTCCGCAGGAGCCGAGAAGCTGGTGGCTTTGACATCGTCCGTGGAGACTGCCTGACCGGCCGCGATGAAGTCGTCCCAAGTGACGAGGGCGTCCATGTCCACGCCGGCGCCTTCGAAGACGTCGGCCCGGTAGTACAGCACCACCGGGGTCAGGGCGTGTTCCACCCCGTAAATCTTGCCCTTGTAGCTGTACAGGGCTTCCCGATTCAGGACCAGATCCTCAAGATAGCCGCCCTCGCTCAGCCGATCCCTGATGTCCAACAGGCCGGGATCGGCACCGCGCAGGAAGCCGCCGAAGCGGCCCTGTTCCAGATCCGCGATGTCCGGGGCGCCGACGCCGCCGGTCTGCAGGGCGATCTGAACCTTGTCGTGCATGTCGGTGTAGGCGATCTCGGACACGTCGAGGTTGAAGTCGAAGTCGACCTCGGCCTGATAGTCCTCGCCCATGGAGCGGAACCAGCGCGCGTGGGTGTTGACGAAGGTCCAGATCTCCAAGTCCACCGCGGCCGCCGCCACTCCGTCGTCCGCGGCCGGTGTGGTCGGCATACACGCGGCGAGCAATGCCCCAGTCAAGGCCACACCGGTGCTTTTGAGAAAAACGCGTCGAGACAAATGCTGGGACATGCCGAATTCTCCTTAGACTCCTGGTAGGAACGCCTGCACACCGGCGTTTATACCGGCATTTGCCTTCATCATACAAAAACCGTAAACGGCCATGATACGGTGTTCCGGGCTGTTCCGGAAGGGCGTTGCAGGCCAGTGCAGAAGCATTGCCGGCCGGAGAAGCAAAGCTCCTGTCAGGGCGTTCTCAGGCAGCATCCCAGGTTCATGAGATCCGGCGGATGATTCAGGGACTGGGTAGTGTTTCAGTGAAATGGAACCGGATGCATCACTTGGTTCGCCCGAAGCCGGCCGGCGAACTTGCAACCGTGCAATCTCAGGCAACAGGCGCGATGTAACCGTATTGGGTCCGGGCCTGTTCCGGCGACAGATATCCCTGGTCCACGTCCCGGGCAATCAGGTCATGGGGTCGCAGGTGGGCCGGACCAAAACCCCCGCCACCCCCTATGCACAGCTCAACGACATCGCCGGGCTGCAGGAGAATTGGGGGAAAGCGCTCCACCGGTTCCCCGTTGATGAATACTTTTCCCATGGTTCCGGGCCCGCCTTCCGCCAGGCCCGGCGGCACGGTGGCCACCCGATCCGGGGTCAGGTTGAACATCATGGGTTCCCTTCCCACATGTTCGAAGACAATCACCTGTCCCATGCCGCCCCGGTGCCGGCCGGCGCCGGGGCTGTCGGTCCACAGCTGCTTGGCCCGAAAGTGCAGGGGAGCCTTGGTTTCCAGGACCTCACAGGGCGTGATCGTGGAATTGTTGGGCCAGGCCACCGGCAGCATGCCGTCCATGGTCGGCTGGCCGCCGCGTCCTCCGTGGGGCAGCATGTCCACCAGATAGTTCCCGTACGGTTCCTCGGCGCCCGACAGCACGAAGGGCCAGATGCCTCCGTTGCTGGCCTGAACCCGGTCCCCGAAGACGGCATGGAGGGCTCCAAAGATGCACTGGTTCAGGTTGTTGGTGGTCTTGGCCCGGGCCTTGACCGGGGCCGGGAATCGGGCATTCAGGATGGAGCCGACAGGGGGATTGACGGCAATGGGCCGAAAAAGGCCCTCGTTGTTGGGCGTGTCGGGCACCAGGGCGCACTTGAAGGGAAAGACCACGGTGGCGTAGGTGGTGTTGTACGAGGCGTTGATGGCCGCGGCCTCCGTCTGGTCCGAGGTGCCCGCGAAGTTCACCTCGATTTCATCCCCTCTCACCGTGACCTGGGTCCGCAGCCAAACACGTTCAAGATAGCCGTCGATTTCCAGTTCGTGCCGATAGCAGCCGTCGGGCAGCGCCGCGATCCGGTTGCGCATCAGCTGCTCGGAACGGGTCAGGATGGTTTGCGCCAGGTCGTCCAGATCCGTCATGCCATAGTCGTCGAGGAATTCCTCGATCCGCCGCGTCGCTATCAGCGCGGCACCGGCCATGGCACGCAGGTCCCCCAGAAGCAGGTCGGGCGCGCGGCAATTGGCCCCAATCAGGGAGAAGGCCAGGTCATTCTCCCGTCCGGCCTCGTACAGCTTGAAGGGAGCCATCCGCAACCCTTCCGCGAACACATCGGACCCTTCAATCTCGTTGGGATGTCCGCCCACGTCGGACATGTGGGATACGGTGCCCATGTAGGCAATGACATGTCCCGCATGAAAGATGGGCATGAGGAGCACATAGTCCGGCAGATGGCCGGTTCCCTGCCATGGATCGTTGGTTGCCAACACGTCGCCGGGCTGCAGGTCGTGGGTAGGAAAACGGCGCAGCAACTCCCGGGCGGTCCGGGGCAGAACCACACAGAAACTGGGTGAGCTCCATGTGGACTGGCAGAGCGATGCCCCGTGACGATCCGTCAGGATGCAGGCAAAGTCGCGGCTCTCACTGAGGATCGTGGAGAACGTGGTGCGCACGATGATCTCATCCACTTCGTTCAGGATGCTGATCAGGCGCTGCCACAGAATCTCAAGTTCGACGGCACCAAAGTCCTTCATGGGTTCAATACACCTGATTGGATCCTTCCTTCCGTTGGCCCGGCCGACGAAAGGCTGTTGTCATTGATGGGATGGAGTTGGAATACGTCTTCATGCCCCACACTCGCATGAAGGTGCCGGCACGATACGACGACGTGCGGATTGGCCCGGGGACGAAGACCGCGCGCGGCCGTGAGCTGGAGGTCCTGGACTGGTTTCGCCGCCAAGCCCCCTGCTCATACAACCCCTGCAGCCGTGCCGGCTCCACCTCAATGCTCGCGGCATCGGGGATCCCGGCCGTCTTGGCATTGCAATACTTGGGCCACAGGTCGCCTGCGGAATCGATCAGTGTGGGCGGTTCTCCGGGCGCGGACACGCAGCCGGGCAGATCCATGAATCGGTTGGGCTCCTGGCCATCAGGCGTGGTCTTTACTGTCCGCAAGGGATCCCTCCACTTTAGGGCCAATTGTAGGTCCGCGTGACGACACGGGTAGATGCCGATGTTGGTGCTCGCCGTTTTGGGGTTGTCGCCGCGCCGGCTCTTGACGATGATGCGGCCGCTGTCGTCCCTTCGGGCAGTCTCCCTATCCAGGACCATACCGTCGGTGGTCATGACGGCAATTCCATGGTCGTCCGTTGGGCGGTCAGTCAGGGTAGCCAGGTTATTCCAATTCGCCTTCCTGCGCCTTGTCCAATGCCTCCAGTGCCCGGACCAGTCCGTGCAGGGATTCTGTTGTTTCCTCGATTTTGGCTTTCAACTCGCCCGTGGACATGGGGTACGGAGCGCCGCCGTGGCTGGTTGTGTAGACACGCCCGTCGTTGGCAATCCAGCCGACGTTGTCCAGCTCCCAACCCGCATGCAGGATGGTGAACCGTTCCCGCACGCCGGACGGTATGTGGCGCTCCTGCTTCCGTTCCCACTCACTCATCCTGTTCATCCTCCCTTGAATCCAAAACCGGACCCGTGTAAACGGAATGTCCCGCAGGACGACCACATTCCTTACCGGTTTCCCGGCGGCCCAAACCCGCGCCATTGTGGGCTATCGCCGGGAACGCAGCGCGGTCGCACACTCAGGGATGCAGGATCGCCAATTGATAGGTATACCGGTACGCGGTACACTACACCATGATGCGGAGTTTCCGCCATCGTGGTCTCAGGCGCATGTTCGAACGCGGCGATGTGAGCAGGATAAGTCCCGACTTGGCCAGTCGCGTTGCGCTCGCCCTGGCTGATCTTGATGATGCCCGCAAGCCTTCGGACCTCGATCTCCCCGGCTACCGCCTTCACCCGCTAAAGGGTGCACTGAATGGGTTCTGGAGCATCTCGTTTTCCGGTAACTGGCGAATCATCTTTCGTTTCGACGATGGCGATGCTTACGATGTCGACCTTGTCGACTACCACTAGCAAGAGGCGGGAACATGGCCATGTTCAATCCCCCGCACCCCGGACGGAGCATCCAGGAGAACTGTCTGGACCCACTCAACTTGAGTGTGACCGATGCGGCGCGAGTCCTAGGGGTCGCCCGCCACACACTCTCCCGGGTTGTGAACGGACATGCAGGCATTTCCCCGCAGATGGCAATTCGGCTGGAGAAGGCAGGTTGGTCCAATGCCGAGTTCTGGCTGCGTCGGCAGACCACATGGGATCTCGCGCAGGCGCGCAAGAACGAAGATCGGATCAACGTCGAGCGATACGTCCCAGAGCGTCAATAAGTCCTTTCTGCCAGACAACCGGATAGGTATGCCTTGACCGCTGAGCGAGGAATGTATGAAGCATTGATCACTGCACAATGCAACGTGATCTACTTCTGAGCAGAAAAAGCAGTCAATACGTCTTGGACTGTCCGTAGGGGCGAACGTCAGAGACTTCTGCTCAGCAACCGTGTTGAGTGTCAAGCCTTGGCTGCCGGAATGGGGTCCGGCTGCCAAGACACTTGGTTCCGGTACACCGGATTAAAGAATGATAAGCAACTTGTGCGAGGTTGCGCCGAGCGCTACCTTCTTGGGGTTACCCCGCGGACTTGGATGGGTGTGGGAGGCACGGATGGCGGGATGGTGACGGGCGGTTGCCAAGGTTGCACCGACTCTCAGGCATCCTTTCCGGCATCGATTCGGGGACGTGGTCCGAGAGCTTGCGAGTCAGTACCAGCAACACCAACAGCTCCTGTCCCAGGCTTTGGATCAGTTGGGACGTCTCCTGATGAGTGTCTGCGCCGCTACTGCCCGTCGTTCGTTCAGAGCAACACCCATGAAGTCCGTGATGGTGTCTTCTGCCCGATCAATCCAGGAATGGGCCTCCGTCACCGTGAACTGGCGGCGGGCATCATAGTCCACGGCGTGCCGGGCATCTTGTAGCCCTGCGAACGCTGCTATGAATTTTCGTACTGGAGGTGAGAACCGATGGCGATCCTGTTCGAGGTTTCTTCTGGCTTGGTTGTGGTCAAGGCCACGTCGAACGCGGTGCCATGCGTGTTCCAGTAGCGGATCGGTCGGCGGCCCGATCAGACAATCAGCATTGCTGTTTGCCAAGGCGTGGAACACGGCGTAGTACGCCGTGCTCACTGCCCTTCTCAGGGAATCCGGTAGTGGAACGGTATCCGAGTCCGACATGCTCGCCAGCAGACGACTGGCTGCGATGAGGTCCCGCCACTGCATCACACCTTATCCTCCGCGTGGGGATGCCGGCACCGACTCTGACAACTCGCGGTCCTCGGTTTCCTCGCGGTAGGAGATCGATGGAATCTTTTCGATGCCGATGGCCCGCAGGTCGTCCTCGATGGTTCCGTACAGGGAGTTCAACAGTCTAGGGTTCAGGTCTGCAGGTTTGCCGGCGTAGATGACCTGTATGTCCAGGTATTCCTCGTCTTCGGCACCTAGCCTCGGAGTGATTCGAACTTCTTGAAAACGTACCTTGCCTTGGAACTGGGCATCCAGGCCATCCCGAATGATGGTCTTGGCTTTCTCGTGGGCTTCTTGCAATGTGACCATCCTGGTCTCCACTGTAGTCTTGCGTTGATGCCATTCACCCGTCAGGTGCCGGTCAAGTGGCTTTCCAACTGCGCGAGGGTGGCTTGGGGAGCTCGACTGTGTCAGTGTTCCTGATCAAATGACGATTGGCCGACGGTTTGGCACGTCGGACATGGTACCAGCCGTGCCTCAAAAGCGGTGTGGTGCACCCGATCCGGATATCAGCAGATACTGGTCCCTGACCACGTAGGCGGAGGACTGCACCAGTCTCCTTGGTTGCAGTTCTCCGGCAAGGACGAGCAGCTGGCCCAAGTGCAGCCCGAAGTCGATTGGTGGTCCCATCGTGCACCACATCTTCTGGTTTCGTACGTCGATGTGGTTCCGTGGATCTGACAGGGCGGGTTTTTCTCCGAGGATGCCAGCTGGATCTTTTGCTAGGCCATAGGCTTCGTGTGCCGAGGGTATGCCAACTCAAGCGGGGCGATCTTCCTGTATCCTACTGTGCTCCAACCAATCGATCGGGACGCGTAGGAACCAACCGACGGGGGGCTCTGTCTTGATAAGCCGGAAGGACACAGAAAATGGAAAATGATCTGTCCGAATACTTTCATTCACTGTCCCCCTGTGCGAAGGACCTGCTCCCTGGGCCAACCGGCACATTGCGTCTGGCATGCTATCTGACTGACAAAACCCCTCCCCTCCAATACGTGATATCGGCACGGGCGGTTGTTACGAATGGCCACCAGGTCTTGGTGGTCCAAGAGCCTGGCGTCCGGCACGTCTTTGGCAACCCACATATCTTGCCGGGAGGCAGGCTGGAACTCAAAGAGACACCCGAAGACACGGTACGACGGGAGGTGATGGAGGAAACTGGCTGGAGGCTGTCGTGCATCCGACCCATCGGCATCTTGCACTTCACCTTCATTGACCCCAAACCCGAGGGCTATCCCTACCCTTACCCGGACTTCATCCAGATCGTGTACGTTGCCCGTCCGGGTACTCACTATCCGGATCCGAAGGAAGTAGACGGCTATGAACTCGAGTCTGAGTTTGTGCAGGTTACCGAGGCCAGACAACTGCCTCTCAATGCCGGTCAACAGGAGTTCCTGACTATCGCCATCAAATGCATTTGGAATTCGTAGAAAAGGCGATGGCCTATATCTGGGCATATTAGGAAGTCAAGCCTCAATGGGCGTTGACACAGGGTTCTGCTGCCAAGGGATCTGGTCCCGGAGTACCGTGTTCAGGGTGAGGAGCAGATGGCGCATGGCCGCGAGGCTTGACTTTCAACACGGTTGCTGAACAGTTATCCATCTTCCGCGAAGGGATCGTCAATATTCCTGGGAAGGCGTAGTGCGTTGCGGATATCAGCCACAGTCTGTGACGCGACATAGAAACGTCCTCTCTTTTCTCCCTCTGGAACGAGAAGATTGGCATCCACAAGCACCTTGAGGTCGCGACCGGCAAGGTTCTTGGATATATCCGCACTTACCCGATAGGACGAATTTCGCACTCTGCTTCCAAAGGCTGCCTGCAGCAGCGCCATGGCCGAGCGTTCAGGAAGGCCTTTGGTCTCTACCAGGGCCGAAAGCTCTGCATAAACCCGTTCAAGCTCCCGCATTCGGCGAAGAAGCGTTCGCGCCTGCCGATAGTGCCCGGTTAGACAAAAACGAACCCACGGCTTGGCGTCGCGTTGTGGATGCCAGCCGCCCCCGCCGACCTCGGCCAGCACGTTGTAGTACTCCTGTTGGTTGCGTCCGATGTACTCCTCGATCGAGGAGAATGTCGGTTCGATGATCCCGTCGCTGGCCAACACTGCGGTTTGAATGCATCGGGCCGTGCGTCCGTTGCCGTCCTTGAAGGGATGGAGCATGACGAGGTTCAGGTGGGTCATGGCTGCCCGCAGGAAGACCGATTCGACTGTCTCCTCGTTCACATACTCAAGCAACTCACCGATGCGGAGTTCCAATTCGTCGCGGTCCACTCCTTCATGCACGATCTCGCCGGTTCTGGCATCCCTTACGCCGATCCAGCCCGAACGGTACAGGCCCGGCCCTGCGGTCAAGTCGGACTGGCAGATCATGAAATGCACGGCCAACAGCACGTCTTCCGTTATGGCGAACGAGGGGCTCTGGCGCCGCTGCAGGATGTAGTTCATCGCTTCGCGGTAGCCAATGACGGCTTGCCACGTATCGCGGTCGGTGTTTGCTGGATCTTCACCGTCGATGGCGGCGATCGCGTCCTCATCCGACACGTTGATGCCTTCAACGCTATTGGACCCGATCAGCGCGCGTGCCCGGGTCGTGCGCGCGTGCAGACCTGTCCAGCGGCGCGGCTCCGCCTCCATGTAATGCTTGAGGTCGTGCCGAAGTTGAGTTGTGGCTTCTTCCACCCGCCTCTCCTCATCGTCAAGGCTGGGATACGTGAACAGCATGTGCTTATCCGTTGTGCAATCGATATGAAATCGTATTCCAATCGACTTGCCATCGGTTTCAAACAGGCGGCAAAGGAGTTGTCGTGTTCTGTGAGGCAATTGCTCAGCAACGGTGTTGGCTGGCAGGGCTCCATGACCGTGGGTCCAGAATTCTGCTGTCGAGGGGCTTGGTCGTGGACCACCGCATGCAGGATGGGCAACAGCTTGGGCATGGTTGCCACGAGCACCATCTTCCCGGGCTTGCCCCACAGGCACAAATGTGTGTGGAAGGTGTGGATGGCGGGGTCGTGGCCGCGACGGATGCCCTGAAATTTGTACCTGACACCGGTGCTGAAAGCGGTATGAACTACAGGCTTGGTATTAGCCGTTCTGAACTGCACTGAGCGTACGGGATTCGGCCAGGATTCGCTGTGCCTCCACCATTGCCCAATACCGGCCCCGGGCCTCCATGAGTTCCCGGTGCGTGCCGGTTTCCAGGATGCGGCCGCGGTCCAGGACCACCAGCCTGTCGGCTCGGTTAAGCGTCGCTAGGCGGTGGGCGATGGCAATCACGGTGCGATCTTCGGTAAGGGCGGCCAACGCCGCGTGGATGCGGGACTCCGTCTCGAGATCCAGGGCGGAGGTCGCCTCGTCGAGGATCAGGATGCGCGGATTGTGCAGAACCGCCCGCGCAATGGAGATCCGCTGGCGTTCACCACCTGACAGGCGCTGCCCGCGCTCGCCGACAAGCGTGTCGTAACCATCCGGGAATGCCGTGATGAAATCATGGGCCTGGGCAATGCCGGCTGCCGCCACGATATCGGCTCTGGAAGCTTCGGGCAGGGCGTAGCCGATGTTCTCGGCAATCGTGCCGGAGAATAGGAACGGATCCTGGAGCACCACGCCCATGTGCCGCCGGTGGACTTCCGGATCCAACTCCCGCAGATCCACACCGTCCACCGTGATGCGTCCGGTGGATACGTCATACAGTCGGAGCAGGAGGTTGGCGACGGTGGACTTGCCCGCGCCCGAAGCACCCACCAGTCCAATCATTTCTCCCGGCGCAATGTCCAGGCTAAAGTCGTCCAGTACCGGTTCCCCCGGCCGATAGGCGAATCCAACCCCTTCAAAGCTCACTCCGCCTTGTACATCGGGCCTCTCGGGGTTCGGGGGTACCGGCAGGTCGTCCTTCTGGTCCATGGCTTCGAAGATCCGCTCCGCCGAGGTCAGGGCCTCGACCAACCGTTGCGGCATCTGGCCCATCCAAGCCATGGGTTCGACCAACAGGACCACGTAGGCGGCGAATTGCACCAGTTCTCCCAGTTGCAGTTCCCCGGCAAGGACGAGCGCGCCCCCTGCCAGAAGGACGAATAGTTCCCCCAGACGCAGTCCGAAGTCGATCGACGGTCCCATCGTGCGCCATATCTTCTGGTTGCGCACATCGATGACGTACTTGCGAGCGGTCCAGTCTCGGTAGCGGGCAACTTCCGCGGGTTCCTGCCGGAACGCCTTCACTACGCGGATGCCGGCCAGCGTGTCGTGGACCAGCGAACCAATGCGGTCGTGCAGGCGGTGATGGGTGCGTTCCATCCAACGGGCGATGCGCCATACGGCGAGCGCCATCAGAACTACCAACGGCATCGTGGACACCGTGAGGAGGGCCAGCCGCCAGTCCTGGCTGAACGTGATGACGCAGAGAAGCACGAACAGGCCAATCTGGCTGACGCCGTCCGTGCCCCAGCGCTGCAGGAACTGTCTAAGGTTGGCGGTGTCAACGGCTACGCGGTTAAGCACGTCTCCCGGTGGCTTGTCCGCGATGTAGCGCAACGGCATCCGCTGCAGGGAAGCAAACACCGCCTCCCTAAGGTCGTGGATCAAATCGGCGCTCAGGCGGGCGACTGTGCGGTTGCGCCCAATCACTATCAGAGCGTGCAGGATGTACGTGCCGGCCATAGCTCCCAGTAATCCGAGGACCGGTGCCGGTTCGATGTTGCGGGGCACCAGCCAGTCGTCGATCAGAATTCGCATGAGTTGCGGAATCAGCAGCGTAAGCAGGTTGGCGACTGCGAATAGACCGAGTGCCAGCGCGAGCGATCCGGAATGGGGTTGCAGAAACTTCAGCAGGCGGCCAAGAGTGGCCCGCGGATTCCGCAGGGGCTCAACCACCCAGTCCCGGGCGAATCCGCCCCTTTGGACCGGGAGCAGACCGTCGGTTGCAGCGGATTGCTCGCGTGTGGTTGGCGGCGGGCCTGCTCCCAGGACGGCGGCCAGGCGCTGATGATCCAGGGCATGTCCACGGCTAAACCAGGCCAGCGCCCGGTTTTCATGAGCCCCTGTCACTAGGAACACCTCGGAACCGGTCATGACGCGTGCTTCAAACCGGACCGCGTCGGTTCGTTCCACAGTGTCGGACAGCCGGCCGTCAATGACGAGGTGTACGGCCGTGGGCGTGGCGACCAGCCAACCGTCCTGGTAATGGCCGGAGGAGGTTAGGTCTGCGGTGGCCCAGTACAGGGGCTTGTCTTCGGGCGCCTTGGCGGCGATCGTGCGGAGGATCTCAGCAGGGCAGTCGCGGACGGTGTCCATCGGTCTCAAAACATCGCTTCCAGTTGGCGACGAATGCGACCGTCGAGCTCGGTTCGGGGCGGCAGGAGGTAGCGATTGCCATGGATGTCAATGAGGAGAAGCATTCCGTTCGGCAAGTCCCGGAGGCTGGCATGTTCGTTCTGGACCTCAAAGCTTGTCGGACCGGCATCGGTCTGGACCGTCCAGTGTGACCGGCCGAACTTCTCTGTCAGGGTTTCGATACGGGTGATGTGCGGTGCAAAGTAGCGCCTTCGAAGTTCCTGACGGATGAGCTCCGCGGTCTCGGTAGGGAGGTCCGCGAGGTCTGCCAGCAAACCGTGTTCGACTCCTCCGGCATCCCGGATGGAAATGAACTCATCGGGGGCGGAGAAGGGAAAGGTCCGGTGGAACTCAGCGGGCTCGATGGCGATGCCATTCCCGAGCACTGCGCGCACCAGTCCTCCGGGTGTGCGTTCACACTGGAAATCATGCGGCGGAATCGTGGCGGGTAGTGCCAATCCTGGTGCCCTTTCCTGTGAGAGTTTGCCTCTGTCGTGTGCGGACATCCGTTTACTCCCCGACGCCAATGGTCTCCAGGGCGGCTCGTTGGCGTTCAACCAGTCGACGATAGCTGCCGCCACAATCCATGAGTTCTGCGTGCGTGCCGCTCTCCACCACCCTTCCGTCTTCCATGAAGTAGAGACGGTCGGCCGTGCGCAAGGTGGACAGGCGATGGGCTATCACCACCACGGTGCGGCCGTGCGCGACCCGTTCGATCGCCTGCTGGATTTGTTGTTCCGTATCCGAATCCACGTTCGCCGTTGCCTCGTCCATGAGCAGGATCGGGGGATCCAACAGCAAGGCGCGGGCGATCGCCAACCGCTGCCGCTGGCCACCCGACAGGTTGTGCCCTCCCGGTCCCAGTTGCGTTTCGTAGCCGTCCGGAAGCTCAACGATAAAGTCGTGGGCATTGGCTGCCTTGGCAGCCGTCACAATGTCCTCGCGGCCGGCATCCGGACAAGCATAGGCAATGTTGTCCGCCACGCTGCCCAGGAACAGGTGGGTCTCCTGCAGAACGACGCCAATCCGACCCGCGAGTGCGCGAGGCGGAAGGTCGCACATGTCCACATCGTCCAGCAGGATCCGGCCCTCGTCCGCCGTGTAGAGACCGGCAATCAGGTTGAGCACGGTGGACTTGCCGGCGCCGGTGGGGCCTGCCAGGCCCACGGTTTCCCCCTGCCCAACCGTCAGGTTCACGTTCCGGAGGACCGGCTGGCCGGGCTCATAGGCAAAGCCCACCTGTTCCAGAATGATGTGTCCCTGCAACTCGGTTACAGGAGTCGTGCCTTGGGATTGGTGCGCCGAGGTCCCTGAATCGATGAGCTGGAGCAGCCGACGGGCTGCGGTGGACACCTGGGCCCAATCCTGGATCAGTCCCACGAGCTCGCCCACCGGGTGGAAGAACCGGCCCAGGTATCCGGCGAAGGTGATGAGGAGTCCCAGCGTTACCTGTTCGCGCGCAATCATCCAGACACCAGCGGCCCAGACCCCGACCAGGACCAGTTCCGTAACCAACGCCATGGGCGGCAGGATGGATCCGATCATGGCGTCCGCCCGAAACCCCAACTTGGCTGCCCTTCGGTTGGGCCGGGCAAACCGGGCCATTTCGCGGCATTGCCGCCCAAAGGCACGCACGACCCGGATTCCCGTCAGGGAGTCGTTGGTGACTGAGCGCAGGTCGGCCTCCGCTCGGAACATGCGCTCGTAGAGCGAGTCGACTTCGGGGAAGACCCGACGGAACACGATGAACAAGATCGGAAAGGGCAGAAGGACAGCCAGGGCCAGTTGCCAGTCCAAAGCCAACATGGCTATCAAGGAGCCGGCCAGGAACACGCCCCCGTGTATGGCGGAGGGGAGGATGATGTGAAACAGCAGGGCAATGTCCGAGGCGTCCTGCTCCAAACGGGCCATGAGTTCCCCGGTGTGTCGGTCGGAGAAAAACCGCATGGGAAGGTGCTGGATGGCAGCGAAGGCCGTTCGTTTGAGCCGGATCTCCAAGTCGTGGATCAGGGAAGCGTTGGTCAATCCCCATGTGACGCGCAAGGCCGTCTCCGCCAACCGGGCCAGAAGGATGAGGCCGATAGCCAGGCCCAATCGTCCTGCGTGCAGACCCTCCGGGGCCAGGACTTCATCGAAGAGAAATTGGCCTGCCAGGTAGGGTGCCGCCACCGCCGCGATGCCGCCACCGGCCAGGGTCAATGCGACGATTTGCAGGCGCCACCACTTGCTGTCCGGCATCAACTGGAACAGCCGGACCAGAATGTTGCCGGACGGCGAACTGTCGCGGTTCGATCTGCCTGTTGCCGCCTGCACGTCCTGCGGTGCTTCGGGCCGACTATCGGAGGTCGCAGGTATTTCCCCCGCGCGGATGCGATGCGCAACTCGCGCAAAGTTCTGGGCATCCGCCATCCGGGCGGCCGAGAAACGGGCAATCAGTCGGGTGTCGGCGCCGGTACCGAACGTCATGCCGCCGCCGCCGACATAGCGGTGGCAGGTGATCGCACCCACCTCCGGCCACGGCAGAAGTTCAACGGTGTCGTCCCCAACAAGGACAAGTCCGATGTGTCCGGCGACGATCCATTGGTCCGTGAAACGTTCGTCCCTGCCAATGTCGGCACGAAAGGTTGCGGCGATCCGGTAACCGGGCAACTGTTGGCCCAAGAGGCGTGCAATCGAATCGGGAAGAGTCACGTTGTGCAGGCCTCTGTCCCGCGACCACGGAGCCAGTCCCACCAGACTTGACGACTCTGGTATTTTCGTGAACGCAGACTTCGTGCCTTCTCCTCGCAATCCTGACTCTACTGACCCAGGTTGGTTATCCGTAGTCAATCATCTCAAACTGTTGGAATCCTTGGGTTACACCTGGAGTGACTGCATCGCCCGTCACGCCAACATGGCTTGCTGGCTGGCAAGGCTTAAACAACGGGGGCTGCAACACCTACTCCTGCTGCTGCTTCAGTAAGATTGTGCCAAGTTACATCGTCAACCGGGATTCCCTGTGCCCTTCGTTCGGCTGCGGTTTGAGCTTCAGGTTCTCCCGGCATCATAACTTCATCGAACCCGGGTGCGGGTCGCACGGATTTGACAAAGTTCACATAGTCTCGAGCTTCACCGAAGAAAGCATTCAGCGCTCTGAATGTCTCGATACGCAGCACAATGAAAAACACGCCGTTGTTCAGTCTGCCGTCTTCTTCCTGAGGCACACCACTTCCCGTTAAAAGACCTGCCATTACATCATTAAGGAGACTTAACGCTGATCCCTTGTGCCCGCCAAACGGTAACAGCACGCCGCCGTCAAACAGGTCACTCGGATTCACCGATGGCTTGCCATGCTTGTCCAGCAGGCAACCAGGTGGCAGGTCAACTCCCTTGTTTTGGGCTATTCTTACCTTGCCTTCCGCCACGACGCTAGTTGCGAAATCGATCACGATTGGATTGCGATCTTCAAGTGGAATTGCTGCTGCAAAGGGATTCGTACTCATCATCCCTTCGCTTCCGCCAAACGGTGCCACGGTACCGCGCCTACCACCGACGTTGCAGAAAGCTAAGCCGATGAAACCAGCATCGGCTGCCATTTCCACCCATTCACCCAAACGGCCCACATGACCGCTGTTTGTCATTCCACCGGCAGCAACCCCACAGGTTTCCGCCTTGGCAATGAGCTCTTTGATGGTGAGAAAGGCGGACCACTGCCCAAAGTTTCGCTTGGCATCCATAATCAAAACAGATGGTGTCTCCTGTACCGGCTCTGGTTCGGAAGTAGGGTCTAGGATCCCTTGCTCGAGCCACTTCAAGTAGGGGTTGACCAGCACCATTCCGTGTGAATCGTGGCCAAGCAAGTTCGACAGCACCAAGGATTCACTGACTCTACTTGCAATTGGGACACGTACCCCGACGGCTTCAAAAACGTCTTGGATGAATCTTTGCAGGAGATCGGACGAGACAGTGTGCATGTTCGAGTGACCTCGGTGATTTGGCTGTATGGTTGAATATGCGAGACGACTGCAGAGTACCGTCAGGCCGGAAATTGTCGATTAGCGCTCCAGTATCCAACTGGAGCGCTCGTTCACAGTTCAGATCATACGATCAGTGTCTCTGAAACGCTGTGATGCACGTTCTCTGTCAGTTGATGGCTTCCTTCAGTCTCTCCGAGTCTCACAGCTGGGGCGGTCGCGCCGACCACGTGGTGTTCATCGCCGACCAGGTCTTCGTGATCGAGGTGAAGCTGAACGCTTCGGTGGAGGCGGCACGGGACCAACTGCACGCCCAAGGCTATGCCAGGCCGTATATGGAGGAGGACCGGGAAGTGACCGCCATCTACCTGAACTTCAAACGCGGCAGGAATTCCGAGGATCCGCCCCACATCGAGTGCAAGTTTGAGAGACTGCATCCGTAGACGGGCAGGGCTTGTTCGGGACGAACCATAGCGGCTGCCTGCATCGCCTGTCGATTGGCACTTTGATCTACGGTTCCGCGGCGCCAAGCGGTGCGCGCAGGATGGTTTGGCAAGGACCGGCTCGACTGCGTCATTCCCATGGCCGTCGCACAGGTCAAGTCGCCAAGTTGCTTGAGTTGGGCCATCTCAATGGACGCGAGGAGGCAATCGCCCTGCCCCATTCCGGATGCCGTCCCGTTTCGCCTTCCGGCTTGGTACACTACCGCTGTGCGAAGCATCGCAGGTCGTACGGCATGGAAATCGTGACGATTGAGATCGAAACGATGAGCCATGGGGATGTCACGCTCTCGCGAGTCGGCCTTCGCGCGGATTGCGAAAGTTCAAATGGGAGGCATGGTTGCAATGAAGGGTTACGTCGTCGTAAACACGGAAGTCATTGACTCCGAGGCGTACGCGGAGTTTCTTGAGAAGGTCCCTGCGGCTATTGCTGCGGGCGGCGGGCGATACCTGGTGCGCACCGACAGCGCTGAGGCAGTCCAGGGCGACTGGTCGAAGCGCTTGGTGATCATAGAGTTCGACAATATCGAAGCGGCCAAGGGGTTCCTCACCTCCTCCGAATTCACCGCCCTCGACTCCCTCCGCGAGCGGGCTGCGAAATCCAGGGTTGCGATCGTGGAAGAGTACGCTTCCTAGAGTGTGAGTTCGGTCCCATTCGACGAGTCGCAGGGCATCTGCCCGGGGGCCGTTGAGGAAGACACCTAACCTAATCCTCGGGGTTACTCGCCTTGGTGGGGAGTGCCGTCACACCCAACGATGGGGCGGCCTGTGATTTTGATGTCGGTGTTCCATGGCCATCACCGACGAGAAAGAGGTTGCGCTACACCCCTGGCAGTGCCCCATAGCATTGCCAGGGGCCGGAAATGCTCCCGCGGCGTTACCCATCCACACCTGCACTCGTCTGGCCTGCTCTGACCAATCGGCCCAATACAACGGTTGTGCCTGCATTGGAACACTGAAGGTGTTGTCGCCCCGCCGTTTCGGAGTCCCGATGTTCGCCTCCGCTGCCCTCCCGGCCTCCCAAGAAGAGTCCGGGATCGCCAAGCTGGTGGCCTTTAAGCGGTCACGGGGCTTGGCCGGGGGCTGAGCCTGCCGGAGATCCGGTGCCTGCTGTGATGGCTGGTGCTGCAGGTGCCGGCGATGGCGGCGCGCATCCTGGGGCCCGATCCCGCTGGCACGCTTGTCACCCGTAGCAGGCGCCGGCAACGCCAACTGCAACATCTGCCACGGTAGCCTTGAGGCTGCCGGACACGTCGCGTTCCGACTGGCCAGCACACAACTTTCGTCTTCAACTTTGGCCATGTTGGATGCCTGGTCGGTGTTCCTTGGCTCATCCTGTGACATGAACAGGTCCGGGCCGCTCCCAGCCCAAAATGGAGAGGGGAGGTTGCAGTTGCAACACACCTCCTTGTGCATACCAACGCGATCCTACCGTGACCTGTTCACCTGCACTGAAACGATATCCATGCCGTGATACTTTCGATGGCGCACTGTCGAAGCCAATTGCTTCAACAGGCGGAACGACATCTCATGTTCTTCCGGGGATTCCGCCTGTTCACTCAGATATGCGATGCGGTCTTCGATATTCTCATCCTGCGGAGTCGCCAGGAATTCCAAATCCACCACCTTGCCACCCGGGCGCGCATAGATGGTCAGGCTTCGCTCGCTGTCTGCCCCATCAACCTCAGTTGCCCCAAGCAGACTCAGCAGTACTTCCTCTGCGACGAGGCACAGCCGATTTGTTGAAGTGTCGTTCCAACCACAGTCAGCGGCAAGTCCGCGCAGAAATTCGTCAATCCCGGACAGCGCCGAAACGTCCAGATCCGCCTTCAACCGTCTGCGTCGCGGCTGGATTAGCTCCATGAAGGAAGTAATCAAAATCGCTGCCAATCCGCCTGTTAGCACTCCGTTGTTCAACATCAGGCCCCAGGCACCGCCAAACAATTCCCCAAAGATATCCTGACTTTGCAGTCCCGAGCCAAGCGAAAACGACACCCCTACCACCAGTGCTTTCCGGTAGTCCAGGCCGTCTCGCGCGACCATCCTGATGCCTTCAACCATGAGATGCCCCATGATGATCAGGACAAAGGCTCCTGCGACCGCAGCGGGAACCGTGAGCAGAAGGGCGGTCAGCTTGGGCAGCAAGGCCAACCCTATCAATATGATGCCGAAGGCGAACCCCACCCGCCGCGAGGCCACTCCGGTGAAGCTGGTGAGCGACACACTGTTGGCGGAGTGGACCATGGTAGGCATGATGCCCGCCAGGCCCGCCAGCAACGAGGCGACGCCGTTGGCACGGACCGCGCCCTGAACCAGTCGAAAATCGGGTACGCGCGGTGTGCGCCACGACGCCTGCTGGATTGCAATTCCACCACCCATGGCCATGATGGCGATGACCAGGGTCATCACCAGGAAGGCGGGCAGCAGCGACCAAAACTCCATGCTCGGAGGCAGCTCGAATTCGGGCAGGGTGAATGCCGGAGCGCCCACCCAGGGCGCATCGAGGAAAGGTTGAGCGTCATACAGCCCCAACAACCCGGCAACGGCGCAGCCAGCCACGATCCCGGCCAGCGGTGTCCACAGGCGCATGGCACCCGAAGCACGCAGCCCCAGCCCAATCGTGACGATCAGCGTGGCAGCGGCTGCCGTGGGCCCCGTTGCCACCGGGATGCCCTCGGGCACATCCGTCAACCTCTCGATTGCAATCGGTACGATCGTGACGGCCACCAGCATGAGTACGGTTCCGGATACCAGCGGTGTGATCACCCGACGCAGCAAAGGCATCCATGCCGCCAGCATGAACTGCAGCAGCGACGAAACCAGGACCAGACTTGCCAGCATGGCCGGTCCGCCTTCCGACAGAGCAATGATGGTGATGGCGATGAGCGGGGTTGCGGTGCCCGTAATGAGCACGTGGCCAGTGCCCAGCCTTCCGATTCGAGCGGCCTGCAGCGCGGTGCCGACCCCATTGAGTGCCAGTGCCGCAAATACGGCCCATGTAAGGTACGTGTCGTCCTGCCCTGCACTCAGGGCAACAATGGACATGTACAAAACCGATTGCGGCAGGATGAGCATCACACCCTGAAATCCGACTACAGCCGATACAGGCCAGGGACTCCGCTCGTCCGGTTCATAGCGGATGCCTTCATCCGACCTCATAGCCGCCATTCCTCAGCCCTTGTTGGCAGACACCCATCTTGAATTCCGTCCCCGATGTTGTCGATGGATATTATCCGGTGCGGCCGGGGGACACTGTTTCAGTTGCGTTGAGGTCAGGGTACGCGGCTTCCGCACCCGATCAACCCGGCCCTGCCATCCGGACAATCGCTTCCAGGCCGTGCCCTCAGGTCAGGTGCCACAGGTTCCAAAATTCGTTCGGTTGACCCCTTGACCCACCGCCGATGAGCTCATACGGCCGGTTAGGTTGAAGAACCGGAAGTTGAAACCGTCGCTGGGCTGGACCTGAATGCTGTCAAGCCAGTTCTTGAGGGTGACGCCATAGACGTAGAGGCCGAAGACCGGATCGTCCACAACACGGGGGCAGGCCATGTGGGGCCTACCCTGCATCCTGAACATGCAGTCCCGGTAGCTTCAGTGGCCGTAGGCACCGGGACGACTCCTCGACCGTTCAACCGGGACTGCTGCCATTTCCAGCCTTCAAGGGAATAGGCTTCCGGAAGCGGTGGCATGTTCCTTGTTCCGAAAGCCAACTTGGCAACCACACTCTCGCCATACATAGCTGCATGAGTCTTGCAGTCGCTCATATGCACGCTTCGCTGGTTGCCGGGAGCAACTGGACTTGGGGCATCGGTTCGTCACCCTGTCCTGCGGCCGACAGTCATGCCGGAGTGCGTTCCGGCTGAACCTCCTTCCTGTCTTCAGGACCAGGCATGGTGACCATCCAAGTGAATGCTCCCGGAACTGAATGGGCACTTCTATAGGCATGCATCCCTGTGAATTCAGAGGATCCCGGTATTACGGAGCATCTAGGCCCCCGGGGGACGGTAGGTCACCGTCTTCCGGGTGGCCTCATCGATTTCCTCCGGTGTGATCAGCTGTACCGTGCTGATGCTGAGCGCGCCTCTTGCCGTGATGGACAGGGAAAGCGCGGCGGCCGTCACCGCATCGGGCAGGTCATAAATCATGTACAGGTCCGCACCGCCAAAGGCGTAGTAGAAGGCCTCCAGCTCGCCGCCCTGCTCTCGGCCCATCTCTTCGAAGACTTGTCGTCGCGACGTTCCGCCTTCTTGCAGCAGACCCTGTATTCCCGTTGTCGTGTAGTTTGCCTGATACAAAAACTTTGGCATGACGAGTTCCTCGTATGCTGGTCTTGTCGTTGGTTTAAGTGTAAGCCTGTCCGTCTGGAACCTCTATCTTATTGTCGTCCGAAGATAGCGACGGCGCGGGTGGCGGCCAAGGTACCGTTCAAGCGCGCCCTGCGGTACCGCATCCAAGGGGACAGCGCCGAACGCGAGCATCCGTACTCCCTACTCATGTGGAACCGCTGGACCGAGGCCCTGTTTCTGCACCGGCGGATGCGCAAGTACTGGCGCGGCGGCCGCTCCCGCGCGACGAACCGAATCGTGGTTGAAGAGGAGGTCCTACACCGCAAAGGTCTGGCACGGATGAGGGTGGATCCTCCTGCAGAGTTTTGGAAGCGTGCGCGCTCTCCAGCCGAGAATTCGGGATGCGGTGGCGTGTTCGGATTAGCGTCGTTCCAGCTATCCCGGAATGCAACAGTCTACCGGCCCTTTGGCGGCTTCGGGTCGGACGGGGTTGGGGTGCGATGCGGGCCGTTGTCATCGAGTTCGCCCGGCAGCAGCAGAGATCGCCACTGGTTGGGGGTTCGCAACACGTCACGGACGCGCTGCAGGGCATCCGTCGGCGGCCCGTCCCGGTGCCAGATTGTTTCGATCCGATCAAGGTCCGCCGGAGCCACCACTTCGCCCAGAAACTCGCGCAGAGCCGCGATGACTGTCCTGATTTCCCCTTCCCGCAGGCTTGCCGCCCGGGTTTCCTCCAGCTTCCGGTCGTATCGCTCCCGTTCGGCTTCGCGCTCATGCTCACGGTCGGTCTCCCGGTCACGCCAGCGGCCCTGCCGGGCATCCCACCACTGGAAGCGGGGCGGTGGCCTGTTTTCCTCGGGCAGACGTTGCACCTCCGCGGAAATTTCCCTCGTGTCCGGCAGGAAACGGATGTAGGTGTCAAACACGCTGCTCCAGAACACGTCCGAGTCGGCTGTGGACCGCTGCGGCTCGGGCTCAACCCGGTGATACGCCCCATCCGTCAGTCGGTACATCAGCAGTTCCCGGGGTGAATCCTCCCAACGCTTACCGCCAAGGTCGTAGACCAGGTATTCGCCAACCCCTGCCGCCTCGTACAGGACCCGTTTGTAGTCCAAGTCCCGTCCGGCCCAGCCCTTGGACAACACCTCCAGCACCAGCGGTGGAACCGGCGCTCCCAGGTCAAGGCGCAGGATGCCCTTCGGCATGAAACGCTCCCGCTCCCTCTCCGACAACATTGTCAGCACCAGCAAGTCCGGCCGCACGCCCTTGCGGACGGGGTGGCTCTCGCCGGTTGTCCGGTTGGCATGCTCGATGGTGTGGGCGCGGAAACGGACTTCCAGCTCGTAGTCCGCATCGAGATCCGCGTGGGTTAGTGCATCGGCGGCCGCGTCGGCCATGCGCTCCTGGAGTTTCCGTGCCCGTTTTTCAAGGGGACTCACAACGCCGTCCTCATCAAATTCAAGCAGGCGTACGCCCTCGGCACCGTAATCGGGATCGGTAGTCCACTCATAGTCGTATTCGTGGGCGATGTCGTAGACGAACTCGGGATCGAAATGGCCCAAGTTCTCAAGGCCGCGTCGCCACTCGGCCAAGTGTTCCCGCCGCCATGCGATTCGCTCCTCCCGGGCCGCGCGTGTCATGGTCGGCTCGGCATCGGGGTGCAGTTCCGGCATGTGTCCGTTGGGCAGCGTCCGCGTCCGTTCCTGCACAACCGTGTTCATCGTTTTCTTCCCCTGCCTGTACCGGGGCCGATTCTACCTCGCCGACCAGGCCTGTTCGGTTCCGGGCTGGATTCAGTCTGCGAGCGTGAGTGTCAATCGTCGAACCGGTGTCACAGCACCCGTTCCCGTGTGCGACAGGATATGGGAACCTTGTTTAGTCTCTGCGCCGCGCAAGCCGGCTTCGATGCCTGGGCGGTCGGCAAGTCCGATTTGCAGCGTGGGACCCAAGCGATGCTTTGGGATAGGCCGATCTGAAGGGTCTACGCTGGCAGTTGCCCGAACCGACTGTCCCTGAGGCTACTGCTACACAATCGAGCAAACGATATCACGATGCCATTATGCCCGGCGGAGCCACCTTGGGTATGGTGGAGCGTCCACTACGCAGGGCATTCCACACTTCTTCCAGTTCCTCTTGGCGATTGCCGGCCCAGGATTTCACTTTGTGTTCATCAGCCTTGGGCAAGGCTCCAATCCATTCGTCCCTGCGCCAGAAATACTTGGCGCTGTGTTCCGCCTTGAAGGCGTGGAAGTGGGGTTCACCGTGTTCAGCAAAGTACATGCGGATGACCATGCCGTCAAACCGGCAGATGGTTGGCATCATGTAGCCACGACGGCGGTTGGCAATCTGGCTGGTTCCGGTGGCGGATACCAGCCCTGAGTCAGTTTCAGATACAAGGAATCGGGGCACAGTTCAAGGTTGCCCTCGATGTCCCAGGCAACACTTCCCCAGTCCGAGACGTGCACCTTCTCGAACACGCCGGGTGTATCCCAAGCCCTGAACGCGGGCAAACCAGCGAATGGTGTCAGATCCACTTCGCCGCGCGTGCCATCCCCGTATTCCAGATAAAGGTGGAAATGGGGCCGGGCTTCAACATGCAAAAGTTGACAATCCATGTGCACTACTCCCTGCGAACCGCCTGCCGCAAGTCTACCGCATTGGCGTTGATGCCCTGCCGATACAGACCGTATGCTCAATAGGCTGGGGTGGGCTCGTTGCAGGGCAGTTCCACCGAGTGGTTGGCGATGAGATCGGCAACTGTGGATCCGGTGCTGTAACCAAGTACACCGAGGGTCTCAATCGTCGCAGCAGGATCAGGAGTGCTTCCTCCACGCTGCTGAAAAATTCGGACGGTTGGGATAGGTCCATTAGGCAACGGAGGCATCCCTGATGCACGGTTGTCCCCACCTTCAACGCAGCATGCTGACCATCGTGGACTTGGAGGAACGAGTTTCCCAAGACCATCCGTTGTGGTAGTCGCTCTCGTACGCGCTCTCTAGCCGAGAATGCGGGATGCGATGGCGTGTTCGGATCAGCGTTGCTCCAGCAGTCCCGGAACGCAACGGTCTACCGGCCCTTCAGCAGTTCAGGCTCGGGCGGAGTTGGGCGTGATTCGGATCGTTGTCATCGAGTTTGCCTGGCAGCAGCAGGGACCGCCACTCGGAGGATGCTTGCAGCATGGCTTGGATGCCGGAAGAACTGGCAAGCGGAGGTGGTCATGTACAGGTTCTGCAATCGATGGTTGGCAACATGGCACTCCCGGCGCGATGGAAGCCTACGATGCGATTTCCGTCCTACTTAATATATACTAGCGATATAGATCAAGAGTCCATGCTGTGATCGAACAAGGAGGGGCTCATGAGTGGTGATGTGGAAACCCGAGTGAAGACCGCGAAACTCTTTTGGAACGGACGGTCCCAAGCCGTCCGCTTGCCCAAGGAGTTTCGCTTTCAGGGTGAGGTTGTTCACATTCGTCGGGTAGGTGCTGCGGTCATCCTGGAACCGGTGAGCCAGGACTGGGCTTGGCTGGATGCCATTCAGGGCACCTTTACTGAAGATTTCTTGGCTGACCGCCAACAACCCGACCATCAGGAACGAGAGGGACTGGAACCCCTGTTTGACTGATGCGGTTTCTGCTGGATACGAACGCGGTCATTGCCCTGTTCAACAACAACTCGCCTCGTCTGAGCCAGCGCGTGCGAGCATGCCAAGTATCCGACATTGGCTTGTCGGTGATCGTCGCCCATGAGCTGTTTTACGGTGCGTTCAAGAGCCAGCGGCAGGAACACAACCTGAGACGAGTGGAAATGATTGGCTTTCCGCTTGTGCCCTTGGATTGGGCCGCGGCACGCGCTGCCGGTGAGATCAGGGCCTTGTTGGCCCAAGGGGGACAGCCGATCGGACCCTATGACACTCTGATCGCGGGGCAGGCACTGTCGCGCAACTTGATCCTGGTCACGTCAAACACAAAGGAGTTTGACCGTGTGCCTCGGTTGGTTGTGGAAGATTGGTCCAGAGCCGATTCGTAGGGCACTGTCCGGATGCTGAATTGAATCGTTATCCTGTAGACATGCCAAACTGCTCTGCTGAGGCTGGAGACCCTATCTGTCTGGCCCAGCCGCGACCACTGGGGCTCGGAAGAGCCTGCCCTTCACCGCCCCGTACCGCCAGCTGGTCTGTTACCGTTGCCTTGAACTAGGCCAACGTTGAAGTTCGTTCTTGGCCTGTAGACAGATTCTGCCCTCACTCCATCGGATTTGACGCGAGAGGAAGGCCTATGAAGGAGAACATGACTGAGTTGCCAGAGGACATACATGCTCAAATTCGGGGGTTGGAGGCTCTGCCCGACGACAAAGTCGACACGACCGATGCTCCGGAGATTCTCGATTGGTCCGATGCCAGGCGCGGAGTTTTCCACCGGCCTGTGACGCAGCAGATTACGCTGAGGCTCGACGCGGACATCATTGCCTGGTTCAAGGCCCACGCTCGTGATGGTCGCGGCTACCAGACGGACATCAATGGGGCACTCCGTGAGCATGTCAAGAGGGAGACCCGTTCCGCAAGCCAAGCTTGATCGGCGGAGCCAGTAATGAAGTATCAAGAATCTTGAAGGAGGTTCTTTGGTTGGGTGGGGATGAAGTGTTCAACACCATCCTTCGCCATTGGCACTGTCTCGGATTCGTTGATGTTGCTCAGAGCCAATTTGTCCATGATCTTCTCACCCTAGCTGTCAAGCTTGGCGGTGCTCACGTCTGCGACAAGGGTGCTGGAGTGCTTAGTGTGCTCAATAGTGCGAGCACGCAGCCAAACCGAGGTCAAGCCATAAGCGGTACACTGCGGAGGATTCTTTCGCGGATCGTGCGGCCTTATAGTCGCCAGAGGTAAGCCCCATGCCACCAGTGCAAAACACAATCCCAGGGATGTTGAGTGTTGATGCACTGCACTCGGCTGTCGAAGATGGCTCAATCGACACGGTCATCCTCGGATTTCCCGACTTGTATGGTCGGCTGATGGGGAAACGGTTGGACGCCAGTTTCTTCCTAACCGATGTGGCTGGGGGAACTCACGTCTGTGACTATCTATTCACGGTAGACATGGAGATGGAACCAGTTTCCGGTTACGCGTTTTCAAACTGGGAACTTGGGTACGGTGATGCGCATTTGTCACCGGACCTTGGAACTCTTCGCAAGTTGTCATGGCTCGATCGGACTGCCCTGGTGCTCTGCGACGCACAGCTGGAACCCGGTCACGAACCTGTACCGGTTGCACCCCGTTCAATACTGCGTTGCCAACTTGCCCGGCTACGTTCTCAGGGATATGAAGCAATGGCAGGGTCGGAACTGGAGTACTACCAGTACCGGACTTCCTACGCCGATGCCGCCCAGAAGGGGTATCGTGGGCTGACTTCGGCTGGATGGTACCTGGAAGACTACAACCTGTTACAAGGATCGAGGACTGAAGACCTCAACGGAGCCTTCAGGAGGCATCTCGCTGCATCCGGGGTCCCCGTCGAATCGACCAAGGGCGAGTTCGGTAGAGGACAGCATGAACTAAACATTCGCTATGCCCCATTGCTGGAGATGGCCGATCGCCATTTGGTTCTGAAGCAGGCGGTGAAGGAGATCTCAGACCAACTCGGATGCAGTGTCACCTTCATGGCCAAGCCGGACGCCAACCAGGCCGGTTCGAGTTCCCACCTCCATGTGAGTCTGTGGACGACCAACAACGTTGAGATGACGAACGCGTTTCCTGGCAGCGGTAACCTCAAAGGCATCGCCTGTTCTGATGTGTTCCGTTGGTTCTTGGGCGGGTGGATACGATTTGTACCGGATGTGATGGTGTTCTACGCGCCTACCGTCAATTCATACAAGAGATTCGAACCCGGGAGCTGGGCACCAACAGCGATGGCATGGTCACCCGACAATCGAACTGCCGGTTTCCGTGTGGTAGGTACAGGATCGAGCCTTCGGATTGAATGCCGCATCCCCGGCGCTGATGCAAACCCATACCTGGCATACGCAGCGGTTATCGCCTCAGGACTGACCGGAATTGAACACCGGATTGAACCGCCACCGGCGTTCATCGGAGATGTTTATGCAGCATCCGAAGAGAAGATGCTGCCGGGGAGCCTTGAGGAGGCAGCCAAGAGTTTCGAGAACAGTGAAATGGCGCGTTCCGCTTTCGGCGTGGACGTTGTCGCGCATTATGTGCACTTCTTCAACACCGAGGTGCAAGCACACCGGAAGGCTGTAACCGATTGGGAGAGAAAGCGCTATTTCGAGCGGATTTAGCCTTGCACACTGTTTGAGGGCACTGCCTGGGGCGAGCGCGATCCCAAGGACAATGATTCGCATCCGGTGCTTTGGCTGGACATGGGCGACAACGAGGCGGCCAATCGGGACGAGTTGACCATGCAACTGGTGAGCATGGTATTGGCATAGGCACAAATTCAGGCGTTGGAGGCTCTGCCCGACGACCAAATCTACACGACCGATGCCCCGGAGATTCTCGATTGGTCCGACGCCAGGCGCGGAGTCTTCTACCTGCCTGTGAAGCAGCAGATTACGCTGAGGATCAACGCGGACATCATCGCCTGGTTCAAGGCCCGAATCCGCAATGGTCGCGGCTACCAGACGGACATCAATGGAACACTCCGTGAGCATGTCAAGAGGGAAACCGGTTCCGCAAGCCAAGCTTGATCGGCCTCAAGGCGATCGTCGAATCGGCTCCTGCCGCCTCCTGAAGCAGGCTGTCCTCGAACACGACACCTCCATCGCCAGACCTGCTGCGCGGCATGGCTGAGACCCGGGTTGGAGGAAGAGGGGCATTAGCTGCTGCACGGTGGACAGAATCGCGCGTAGAATGCCATCCGCACAGCAAGGGAAATGGGCACGATGTACCTCAAGCCGACGGAGAACAATCCTTCAGGGGAGTGCGATCTGCCCGAAACAGAATCTCCTTTTCATTTGGGCGTCAATCCGGAGCGTCTGACACTCCCTGCAATCGAGAAACTGCGGCAAACCTGGGCGGAACGTCCCGGCATGGCCGAGCATGTGCGAATGTCCTATGAGGACAATGTCCGGATCCGCTGGAACGTGCATTCCAACGCCATTGAAGGCAACACACTAACCCACGGCGAAACCATCGTTCTGCTGTTGTTGGGCGAATCCGTGGGCGGACGATTGATGCGGGAGTGCGAGGAAGTGGTAGGCCATGACTTGGCGGTTTCGTATGTGCGCGAGATGGCCTTGTCGGATCGCGAACTAACCCAGACCGATCTGCGCGAGTGGCACCGCCTGTTGTTGGTGCGGCCTTACCGCATGCCCGCCCAAACACCGGATGGACGGCGTACCTCCCGCCTCATCCAAGTAGGCAGTTACAAACAGGTGCCCAATTTTGTGCGCCTGCCCGACGGCGGCATCAAGCGTTTCGCAACGCCCGAAGAAACCCCCGCCCTAATGACGGATCACATGGATCGCCTGAACGCGGACTTGCATCAGTATCTGGTGTCGCCGTCTGCGGTCGACTTTCCTGAACTCCTGGCACGCCAGCACGCCGACTACATTCAAATTCACCCCTTTGACGACGGCAACGGCCGCACGGGCCGCCTGATTACCAGTTGGCTGTGCCTGAAGGCTGGGTTTCCCGTCTCCATCATTCCGGTTACACAGAGGGACACATACTTGGCGGCGATGGACCAGGCACACGCCGGGAACCTCCAACCCCTGCGCGATTTGCTCGCGGCCACGCTGGTGAAGGAAGTGGATTTCGGCCTGGCCGCGGCCCGCGGGGAGTGCGATCCCTCGGTTGACAATGAACACGCCGACCCGACC
Organism: Caldilineaceae bacterium; assembly: GCA_965208365.1. Taxonomy (GTDB): domain Bacteria; phylum Chloroflexota; class Anaerolineae; order Caldilineales; family Caldilineaceae; genus Bin34. The sequence goes on from OZ242330.1 coordinate 155,798, forward strand.
CGGCCGGTCGAGAAGGGATCGAACGGGGCTGCCATCATCACAAACGGTTGGGAAGTCCGCTGATCGGCTTCATGTGAGCAACGCATTTTTGCGGAAAGAATCAGGCCGACTGCAGCCGGAAGAGCCGGAGTTCCGCGGATGCACAGGGGGCACCTCGCCCCACAGGTCGTCCGAACGCGCGGATTCAGACGAACCTGGACCAGTCTGCCCGCACACACCTTGTGCAAGCCATAGTCGCGCAGGTGGTCGCGTAGCTTCTGCCAGCGGTCAAGTCTCTGTTCCGTGGATTCCTCCGAGGCGCGCATGGAGTTCGAAGGTCCTACCAGCTACCTCACGATGGTGAGGTGTCGCGCAAGGGCGGCGAACGGTCGGCATCAGATACAGCGTCTCTCCGGCTCGACGAGCAGGGAGCGCCAGGCTTGCGGTTCACGGACAATAGCGACCGCTATTTCCTGCGCATTTTCGGGCATGCCGGTTTGCTCCCAGTGCTCACCAAGGCCAGCCACCACTTCCCTGCGCATATCCTGTGGGAGCAGCAGTTCGAGCATGCCCAGCACCGTGGCCATGCGCCCCCTTTGGGCAATGTGGCCTTCATGGTCCTGCCAGTGGCCGTTTGCGTCCCGGCACTGGAACACGGGCACATTGCCGTCCACCGGCGCGTCGATGATGCGCATGTCCGTGCCGCAGGCGGTGAGAGTGGTCCCCCGGTCGACCATACGGTATGCGGGTTCCTTGTCGTCCAGGCGGAACTGCCACATGCAGGGTGCATCGCTGAATTCGCCCGAGTCAACAATGATGTACTCGGGGATTCCCAAGGCCGCGTACAGTTCCAGGTTGTCGTAGAAGTCCTTGCTGTCATGGGTGCGGGACAGGACTTCAAACACGAGTTCGGGGGCGGGGTCTCCCCGGTCCAGGCGAATGATGCGTTCCGCAACGGTGCGCTCCCGCGCTTCGCGAAGGGTCCAGGCCTCCGGCATCACCGCCACGTCGGGGGCTCTCCGCGTGCGCGGTTCCCCGCTTGCGGTTAGTTGCTCCAACGCTTCGCTCACCCCATCCGGACAGTGCAGGTCCGGTGCAAAGCACACCCTGTGCCCCAGCGCCAAACAGAGCGTACGCACCATCAGGTGGATAAGCCGGCTGTGGAAGCTGCCGTGGGACCTGACAAGTACCCCTTCGTCTCCGTATTGGTAGAGGTGAACGTCGTCCTCCCGGTAGTCCGCATCCGTGGTCCAATCCGTCTCGTACTCGTGTCCGGGGTCGTAGTGGAATTCGGGGTCGTGGTGCGAAAGCCGTTGCAGGTGTTCCCGCCATGTCCGCAGCACCTGCAGGCGCGCCTGTGTGCGCCACGCACGGGCCGGATAGGGCACGGCGGTCTGCGCTCCCGGCCAAGCCGATGGAGCCAAGCTCCAGTGCTGTGGTGCATCCCGCATGGTCGCAGCTGCGGACGACTCGCGCCCTTCGCGGATCAGGGCCTGGACTTCTGACACGGCGGACAACCTCCCTCTGCGATTTTACGCCATCGCAGAGGCGTCAATGGCTGGGGATCGGATTGGGTGAACTTGGCCGGGTGCAACTGCGCTTCGCCGCTCTGGAAGGCTGTCTCTATTTCTACCGCATTCGTCATGCCGACCGTTGGGGGTGTCGGTCCGTGTCAGGTGGCGTTTGTCACGCTCGGTATCCCGGTACACAATCGGTGACCCGGTGGAGTGGTCGGTCGTCCTCGGGAGAAACACGAGGTCATTCGGCACTGCCAGGCAAGGCGGAGGCTGTGTGTAGTTGCATAGGGCATTGTCGATGTCGGACGGGTTGATCGGAAAGCCTCAAGTCAAGGAGGTATGCTGGTCGCGACGACGGCCCAACCCACTTTGCGTCTTGGAGTAACGTTTGGATCCACCTTCCTTACGAATGGCTTCTGAATTGTTCCGGCGAACAGTCACTGCCCATGGGGCCTGCTGTCAAGAAGCCCCGAGTCATGATCAGCGAGAACCTGTGGTTTGAGGAGACTGGTATGCCTCCCCACCCAGGACGTTTGCAACCTCCTTGAGCCGTGTGAAGCTTGCGGTCGCGTAGTTGGTCGCCTCGTACCGCTGAATCTGCTGTTCCTTCAGGCCGAGCCGCTCGGCCAAGTCCTTCTGCCTCAGACCCTGCGCGATGCGCGCCTTGATTAGGACGGTCGGCAGTTCGGCAACCGTGTTCAGTGCGTCCAGATCAAAGTAGCCGGCCTTCAGGGCTTCGTATTCTTGCAACTGCTCCTCGAGATCCGCCAACTGGCTCTGGAGCGCGTCCTCCTGCGCTTTGGCGATGAGGGGATGCACGTCTTTGGCCTCCGCGGGCTGCTTCTTGAGGTTGGCGAGGGTCCGCGAGAAGCGATCCACCTGATTCTTCGTGATCCGATACTGCTGCTCGTTCTTGATCATGCGAGGTCTCCCAAGTCCATGGCCACCCTTTGGCTCTCCCTGTCGGTCTGGAAGAACTCCAAAAATGACAGGCCATCTGCATCAGCAACCGAGGCGGGGAAGAGTTCTCCCATGTCCCTCCTGGCCTTCTGGGCAGCCCTCCCCAGATCGAAGATCAGCAGCCGGGGATCGAGAATCACCGGATCAACGCCGGTCTCTTCCCAGCAAGCGTCGTAGTCGTTGGGGATGGCTTTGTGCGTCACAAAGCTCCCGTCGACGTAGGCGGTCCGGCAATCTGCGCCGCTCAGATTCTCCAGTGCGGCCTTGAGCCCCCTCATGAGATGCCGTCTCCATGGATTGTGGCCGAACCTGGTCATCAATTCGTTTCCAGCCGGTCCAGTGCATGCCTGGTGACACTGTTTCAATCTTGTTGACAGTGGTTGCGGGTCTTCATGGGTGACCTCCGCGCAAGTGGGTTTCCAGCATCTGTTCGGGCCGTGCCGCGGGATGTTCCCGTCACCAAGCTGTCCGCCGTTCCCAGACGGTGCACGCTGTGGTCACATTGGAGTTGCCACGCCAAGCCGGCACGCGCCAGCCCCATGCCACCGCTCGCGTTCCTTTCCGTACGGTAGTTGGCAGCCTGTACACGCTGCTGCCGCGGCTGGGCATCCGGCTGAAGGTGCCCCGGCCCCGCCATCCACAGGCCGACCTCCAGGCCCAGACGGCTTGGAAAAAGGGGGGCTCAGGGCCCGCCTAAAGGCGGTTGGGCTGCAGGCAGGCCAAGGGATTGTGTGGGGCGACGAGATGAAGCTGGGGCTGCGCAGCCAGGTGCGCAGGGTCTGGGCCCCGCGCCGGGGGCGGTCTCCCAGGCTGTGCCGATTGGCTGGAAGTACACCTATGTGGCGGTCGCCCTCGATCCCCTGACGGGACGGCTGGGGTGGGCGTGGCAGACGAACATGAAGGGCGAGGAGATGGCCCGCATCTGGGGGGCTGGGCGCACGAGCCGGGCATCGACGGCTGGGTCTGGGACGGGGCCGGCGGCCACACGGGCGAGGCCATGCAGGTGGTGGACGCGCCCCGGGTGGTGCCGCCGCCCTGCGCCCCCGCGCTGAACCCGGTCGAGCGCTTCTTCCGGGCGTTGCGCCGGGCCATTGAGGGACGGGTCTATCTGGATCTGCAGGCCCAGCAGGACGCGCTGGAACCGATCCTGCAGGCTTGGCAGGCGGACCCGGAACGGGTCAGGCAACTGTGCGGCTGGGCCTGGATCCGGAAGGCCCCAACCAAGCTGCCTGCCGACACTCAAGTAATCCAGGCATGATGGATTGGTATTAGAATGCGATCTCTTGGATTGGGCCGTGGCCGTCAGGTGTCACCACCCACTCAGTCCGTCTGGCAGTAGCCTTTGCGTTTCCGTCGGGAGCGGTGCAGTCTGCAAAGAGTGCAAATCATTCCGTGATTTTTTTCTCAAGCCTGTACAGGCTGATCCTCGCGATATTGGGTTCGGTCAGGCCTTGATTCCACTCAGGGTCACGCCACGGATGAAGTATCGTTGGGCCGAGAAGAAAATGAGCAGCAACGGCAGTACGGACACGATGGAGACTGCCATAACCTGGTGGATGAAGATGAAGCGGCCGCCCTGCATCATGCGCAGGCCCAAGGCAAGCGTGTACTGATTCAGGTCGCTCAGATAGATAAGGGGACCTTGGAAGTCATTCCAGTTGCTCACGAAAGAAAAAATGGCCACGGCAGCCAAAGCAGGCTTGGAAAGCGGAATCAGGATCTGGACAAAGATACGGAAACTGTGGCAACCATCCATGCGGGCGGCATCGTCCAGATCGTAGGGGATGGTGGTGAAAAACTGGCGCAGCAGGAAAATAAAGAAAGGCCATCCAAACCAGGTGGGAATCATCAGGGGCAGTAATGTATTGACCCATCCCAGACGAGAGAAGAGAATGTAGAGAGGTACCCGGGTCACCTCGTATGGCACCATCATGGTGGCCAGGACCAGCACAAAAAGGTAGTCTTTGCCAGGAGCGCGCAGTCGGGCGAAACTAAACCCCACAATGGCCGACACAAGCGTGTCCATAATGGCGTTGTGGCTGGTGATAATCACGGTATTGAGGGTAAACCGGGTGAAGGGAAGCCGTTGCCAGCCCTCCATGTAGTTCCGGAACTGAACAGGATTAGGTATGAATTGAGGTGGGTGGGTGAAAACAAGCTCCGGCGTCTTGAGAGAGGTGCTCAACATCCAAAGAAAAGGAGCCGTAAAAAGAACGGCGCCGAAAAGCAGAAGAAGATAGATGCCAAAGAGTCGGATCAGGCGCAGGATCGAACCACCAGACAGTTGGAGGATGCTCATATACGGCCGCGGATTCCTCCTTCGTAGTATACCCAGCGCCGGGCACCAAGAAGTTGCAGAATTGTCAAGGCCAGGATAACCAGGAAGAGGCCCCACGCCATCGCCGACGCGAAACCCATTCGGAGATACTCAAATGCGTTGTTGTACAGGTACAGACCATACATCAACGTGGACCATCCCGGTCCGCCTTCGGTCATGACATAGACATTGGTGAAGGTCTGGAAAGAAGCGATGATAGAAGTCACCATGACGAAGAAAATCGTCGGGGTGAGCATGGGGATGGTCACATGCCAAAACTCGCGGAACTGGTTGGCGCCGTCAATCTTGGCGGCGTCATACAGGTGTTGGGGCATACCCTGCAGGCCAGCCAAAAAGATTACCATGCTGGTGCCGATGGTCCACAGACTCATCAGGACCAACGCGGGTTTGGCCCAATCAGGGTCCTGCAGCCAAGCGGGCCCCTTGATACCTATAAGGCCCAGAGCCAAATTGATCAGGCCGAACTCCGGATTGAGCAACCAAAGCCACAGCAGGGCCATGGCTACGCCAGACGTAATCGTCGGCAGATAAAAAAGGGTGCGGAACAAAGTGGAGCCGCGCGCTCTCTGGTTCAGGAGCAGGGCCACAAACAGGCTGGTGACAAGGCCCAGGGGCACGCTCAACCCTGTATAAAAGAGGGTGTTGCCCAGGGAGACACGCGTACCCTCATCCTGAAACATGTCTATATAGTTCTGTATCCCCAGCCATTTGGGCGGGCTGAGCAGCCGCCACTGCGTAAAGCTGATGGCCAGCGAGGCCAAGATGGGACCACCGGTGAAACAGACCAAACCAATCAGCCAGGGTGAAATGCCCAGATAGAACTCAAGAGCCTCTCTTCGTTCACGGTTGGTCATGGCCGGTTTTGGAACAACTGAACTGACAAACAGGCAAACTCACCACCGGGACTGGCGAGGACAACGAACCAATTCTGTGATGGTCGGTTACGTCAATCCCGGTGGCTTTGAAAGCATCGAGACTCAACTGCCGTAAAGTTCCCTGTTTTTTGCCAGGATCGGATCGCCGTCTTTCTTCATGTCAGCCACGGCTTCGGCCACTGGCTTGAGACCATTGTTGATCAAATCCATCTCGCGATTGCGAATGGCGGTGAATTCGGCGCCGTAGGGGCTGACGGGTCGGCCTATCTGCATGTAATTATCCATGGCGTCCAGAAAGGCCTGGGAATTGGGCGCAATGCCTGGTGCAGAGAAATAGACATCGAACACGGATTTGCGCGGTGGTGTCGAGGCCCCGCTGGCGGCCCAGACGAAGGCCAGGCCCTCTGCCGATGTCATCCAGGCCAGCCACTCCCAGGCGGCTTCCGGGTGCTCCGTGTCCTTGGTGATACCGTAACCGCTCCCCAAACCGGCCGTGGACCGTGTCACGGGGCCTGCGGGCCAGGCGGCCACATCCCACTCGAAGCCCGCCAGAGCGTTCCAGGTCGGCGCCGTCCAAGGGGCCACCGTGGTCATGGCTACCTTGCCGGAGACGAAATCTCCGCCGGCTGTGGCCAGCACTTCAGACTGCGCCGAGTTTGGAATGGCTTCGTCCACGAAACGCAGGTCCACCCACCATTGCAGGGCCGCAATGGCCTCCTCGGAGTCGATGGTGCATTCAGTTTCGTCTTCGTTGAAAAGAGAGGCTCCCCAGGGAGTGAGGTAACTAGGTTCCAGAAGCCAGCTGCGCGGCATACCGCTGAAGCCCCAGGTGTCTTCCTCCTGGGCAAAGGTCACGGCGGCGGCCCGCAAGTCGTCAAAGGTCCAGTCATCGGTAGGTGTGGCAATACCCCGTTCCTCAAAAAGCGTCTTGTTGAATCCCAGATTGATGGGACCGTGGTCGTACGGCAAGGCGAATGTCTTGCCGTCCCACCGGTAGTATCCCATGACCCCTTCAAAGAAATCATCCATGTCAAAGCCCGGATCAGCTGCGGCGTAACCGTCAATATCCAGGAAAACGCCCTCGATGATCCACAACAGGGATCGGCTGGCTTGCACCTCGATGAAATCGGGGAGTTCATTGGCGGCTGCCAGGACCAACATCTTGCTGTGATGTTCAGACCAGTCTACGAAGGCCAACTCGACGGTGATTCCCTCATGGGTATCCTCAAAGAGATCCCGCCACTTTTCGATAGTCTGGTATTGGAGGCCGTAGTCGGCCTGCGTAAAGGCAATGTTAGCCTGCAGATGTACAGGCTCCATGGCGGCCATGCCATCGGTCGCCGGCACGGGTACGGCGCATGCCGCCAGCGCCACACCGGCAGCCCCCATGCCACTCAATTGCAAAAAATGTCTGCGTGACAATGTTTTCATGACTGGTTCCTCCTAGGATGGACGATGCTCAGGCACAGCGAAGATTGACTGCATGGGCCAAGCGCTGTGTCTCACCGACACCCATTGTAACCGGTCGGAAAAACAGACCGAAACAGGTAAAAACGGAGAATGGTGAATTCGGATTCTTCCCTGGGCATGTCCGCACCGATCGCCCAAAGGATATGATGTTTGGCCCAGGGAATTCCCCTGGGGGTTTGCCTTACCTGGAGAGCAATTGAGATGGATGCTCGGATTGACGCTTCATCGCGTACCCCTCGGCAAGAGCGCTATGGCACCCCTGTGAGACTAACGGATGCCCAGATGCAGCACTACCTGACAGAGGGCTTCGTCGTATTGCAGTCTCAGGTTCCGCCTGAGGTGCATGAACACATTCGGAACCGGTGTGAAGAGATTTTCGAGACAACCGGTAATCCAGGCAATGATATTCTGGAAATGAATCCGGTGATCCAGCTGATCTTCACCGATCCGGTCATCCGGGGCGCGCTGATCAGCATTCTGGGCGAGGATTGCTTCATGTATCCTCACCGCCACTGCCACCAGAATGTGTCCGGTACCCCCGCCCAGAGGAATCACAAGGATTCCTACGAAGATGACATCAACGTCCATCATCACCGTTCGCGTTGGGCCATGGCCATGTATTACCCCCAACGGGTTACGGCCGCTATGGGGCCTACCGGCATCACGCCCGGCAGTCAGTACTTCAGTGACCCCGCGTCCCTGGCGGACTTGACGGAGATCGGTGTTGAAGGTGATGCGGGCACCGTAGTGATTGTGCACTATGACCTCTGGCATCGGGCCCTCCGCAATGATTCTGGGCGTAGTCGCTACATGCTGAAGTTTCTGTTCTGCCGAGCCTCCGAACCCACCCGCCCAGCCTGGGACAACCGGGAAGTGGACTGGAAGACTCCTGGAGGACGCAAGGGTGATGCCATGGAACCCCTTTGGGATGCCATGTGGCGTTGGAATCGGGGGGAAACCGTATATTGCCCCGTACGCGCAGATGCGGAACCGGCCGTGGAGCATTTGGTGTCCGGCCCAGAAATCATGCGGTTGCGGTCAGCCTACATGATTTCCCCTGATACCATGGCCAGTACCAGCAATCTGTTTGACCTTTGGCGATACGAGGCGGATGACGCCGAGCAACGGGCCCGCACCCGCGAGTATACGAATCCGTGCGAGCATACAATCGGATATGCATTGGGGGGATTGGGGGCAGCAGGCCTGAGTGTGCTGGCAACCGCCTTGGCCTCTGAAGACTGGCGCATTCGCGGCTGTGCCTCGGATGTCATTGGTGATATCGGGCTGGAGGCGCAGTCGTTGGCTCCACAGTTGGTGGCAAGGCTACAGGATTCCTCTGCCTGGGTGCGCCGCAACGCCACAGAGGCCTTGGGCGTATTGGGGAGTGGGTCAGAGGAGGTGACCGAGGCATTGGGGCAAGCCTTGGGGGATGCAGACTATCTGGTGGGGCACAATGCGGCATTGTCCCTGCGCAAGCTGGGGCAGGCCACAGATAATACGATTGAGAGATTGCAGGAAATGTCCGTCCACCCGGAACTCTATCGACGCAAGAACGCATTGATGGCCCTTGAGGTGTTACTCCCTTAAAGTCATGAGGTTGCCCTCTAGATCCCAAGCAATACTTCTCCAATCCTAGACATGCACCTTCTCGAACTCGCTAGGCGCGTTCCAAGTTCTGTACGCGGACAAACCAGCGAATGGTGTCAGATTCACTTCGCCGCGGGTGCCATCTCCGTACTCCAGGTAGATGTAGTAACGGGATCGGGTCTCGACATGAACCAGTTGATAACTCATGCACACTGCTCCCCACGATCCGCCGTCTACAAGCCTAGCGCGCTGAAATAGTGAGTACACCCACAGTAACTGATGGTGTGTCAAGGATCCATGATTCTCGCTGTGCCGTGCAGATTCAGGTACGGCCGAGTTTCTCAAGACGGTGCAAACACAAAGTCACGATCAGGCCAGGGTTAGAGACAGATTCCATGGCTGGCATCCGATCTGGTCGCACAGCAGCCTGATTGACAATGCCAGTCAGGGTTGCCTCTGGACCGCCGTTTTCATGTTCTGGGACACCCTTCGCAGGATCTCCATCACAGCAGGGCTATGCTGTGTGCGGTCGCTTCTTTGGGCGTGTATGTCCAGCGTCCAGTACAGGTCGTTCTCGACAGTCCTTTGGCCATCAGCGGCATCAAGGAGTCCACTGGCAGGTTGGGGTTGTAGTAGCGTACCGGGGCATTCTCGGTACACTGCTGTCCTTGCGGGGACTTCAGCCGTTCGGACCCTGCCTTGAGGTTGTCCGAGAACAGGGGTTTGATTACTTTGAGTATGTTCTGTTCGGTGGTGCAGTAGGCAGATATGGCGGTCCAAGGACTGTCCAGCCCGGCCGGATGCCCTTTGCTGCCGACCGGGCATCATCTCTAGAGATGGCGGTGTCTCGTTTGCTGAGTGGGGCTTCTGCAAGAAGAGCGTTGGCACCTTCCTCTCGGCTTGTTTCAAGGCTATTTTGTAGAACAGTGAACTCCTATGGCGCCTGCCGTCAAGAAGTCCCGAGTCATGAGCAGCGGGAACCTGTGGTTTGAGGAGACTGGTATGCCTCCCCACCCAGGACGTTTGCAACCTCCTTGAGGCGCGTTAGGCTTGCGGTCGCGTAGTCGGTCGCTTCGTACCGCTGTATCTGCTGCTCCTTCAGGCCGAGCCGCTCGGCCAAGTCCTTCTGCCTCAGACCCTGCGCGATGCGCGCCTTGATTAGAAGGGTCGGCAGTTCGGCAACCGCGTTCAGTGCGTCCAGATCATAAGTGGCCGGCCTTCAGGGCTTCGTATTCCTGCAACTGTTCCTTGAGGTCTGCCAACTGGCTCTGGAGCGCGTCCTCCTGCGCTTTGGCGATGAGGGGATGCACGTCTTCGGCCTCCGCGGGCTGCCGCCTGAGGTTGGCGAGGGTCCGCGAGAAGCGATCCACTTGATTCTTCGTGATCCGATACTGCCGTTCGTTCTTGATCATGCGAGGTCTCCCAAGTCCATGGTCACAATGCCTTTGGCTCTTCCGGTTTCCCTGTCTGTCTGTCTGGAAGAACTCCAAAAAATGACAGGCCATCTGCATCAGCGGTAACCAAGGCGGGGAAGAACTCCCCCATGTACTTGGCCTTCTGGGCGGCCCTCCCCGGATCGAAGATCAGCAGCACGGGATCGAGGATCACCGGATCAAAGCCGGTCTCTTCCCAGCAAGCGTCGTAGTCGTTGGGGATGGCCTTGCTCGTCACGAAGCTGCCGTCGACGTAGGCGGTCCGGCAACCTGCGCCGCTCAGATTCTCCAGTGCGGCCTTGAGCCCCCTCATGAGATGCCTTCTCCATGGATTGTGGCCGAACCTGGTCATCAATTCGTTTCCAGCCGGTCCAGTGCATGCCTGGTGACACTGTTTCAATCTTGTTGACAGTGGTTGCGGGTCTTCATGGGTGACCTCCGCGCAAGTGGGTTTCCAGCATCTGTTCGGGCCGTGCCGCGGGATGTTCCCGTCACCAAGCCGTCCGTCGTTCCCAGACGGTGCACGCTGTGGTCACATTGGAGTCGCCACGCCAAGCCGGCACGCGCCAGCCCCATGCCACCGCCGGCTTCTCCACGTGCTCGTTGGGGACCGCTCGCGTTCCTTTCCGTACGGTAGTTGACATCACTTCCCCTGCATGTGCCGAACTCCGATTCTACCCTCGGTCCGGGCCTGTTCGGTTCCGGGTCGGGTTTCAGTCTGCGAGCATGAAAGTAGTTTGTCGAATAGGTGTCACAGCACCTGTTCCGACATGTATGGTCGCCATGTTCCGGCTGCGGTACTCAGCCCTTGATACTGGACACGGCAATGCCTTGGATGAAGCAGTGCCACGCTATGAAGAACACTAGAATCACCGGGATAATCATGAGTGTGGAACCTGCCATGGCCAAGCCCCAGCCCACCGTATACTTGGTTGGATCCCGCGACTGGTACAGCAGGGCCCGATGAAGTCGTTCCAGCTGTTGATGAAGGTCCGGATCTTGTGAATCCGACGGTAGGCCAATCACGCAACTCGTCGATTCCACACCGATCTGAAGGGTGACCCGACCCACAGGTCGCCCGAACGCGTATGGATTCAGGTGAACCTGGACCCAGTCTGCCCGTACACACCATGAGACCTCTGTGCGCGGGGCTACCATGGACGCATGAACGTCTTTCCGATCGCCCCCGTCATCGATCATGACGAACACGCCTGTCGTGTCGCACAGGTTGATGGTGTCGAACAGGTGATCTTGTTCGGCTCCCGAGCGCGCGGCGACCACCGGTCGGATTCCGACCTTGATCTGCTGGTGGTATACGAGTCGTGCAGGTCGAGCAGCGACATCGTCCATCCCTGTCGCCAGGCGGCGAAGCGTGCCAGTGAAGGCGCATACGATCACCATGTCAGCATCGACATCGTGCCGCTGACAGCCGATCATTTTGCTTTCATGCAATATGGCCTCAACCATGTGGCCGCCCATGCAGCAAGGGAGGGGATCACACCGACGGGTTACCGCTACCGACCGCCATCCGAACCCGGTGAACCGATCCTTCTGGAACACCGCCGTCGAGAATCCATGGAGCGGGTTCTCCATGCCAGGCGACATTTCACCACATTGGAAATTCTGTACAACACAAATCCGGATCACTACTCCCGGCCCGAGGAATGGGAGGTCAGCGTAGGGGAAAACGCCCAGGGAGCGCTGGAACATGGCCTCAAGGCCGTGATCGCGGCCTTTGGTCACCGGTACCCGCACATACACCCGTCGGACAAACTTCTCGAAGAGGCACAGAAGTACGTACCCGACCTCTCGCTTCGCTCCAATCTGGACGCTCTTTCAACCTTTGCCGATGGGGAGGTTTATGGCACGCCAAGCCCGGAGGTAGGGGCCGATGAACTGTTGGAAAGTGTGCGACAGGATGTAGGAACCTTGTTCAGTCTCTGCGCCGCGCAAGCCGACTTCGATCCCTGGACGGTCGGCAAGTCCGATTTCCAGCGCGGGGCCCAAGCGATGTGTTGAGATGGGCCGATCTTGGCGAAGGGGCTACGTGACAGTTGTCTGAACGACTGTCTCTCTGGCTACTGCTACACAATCGAGCAAACAATATTACGACGACCTCATGCTCGGAGGAACCACCATGGGGATAGTGGAGTGTCCGCCTCGCGGAGCATCCCACACTCCTTCCAGTTCCTCTTGGCGATTGCTTGCCTAGAATTTCACTTTGTGTTCATCAGCCTTGGATAAGGATCCAATCCACTCGTCCCTGCGCCAGAAATACTTGGCACTGTGTTCCGCCTTGAAAGCGTGGAAGTGGGGTTCACCGTGTTCAGCAAAGTACATGCAGATGACCATGCCGCCAAACCGTCAGATGGTTGGCATCATGTAGCCACGGTGGCGGTAGACAATCTGGCTGGTTCCGGTGGCGGGTACCAGCCTTGAGGCAGTTTCAGAAACAAGGAGTCTGGGCACAGTTCAAGGTTGCCCCCGATGTCCCAGGCAACGCTTCCCCAGTCCGAGACATGCACTTCTTCGAACATGCCAGGTGTATCCCAAGCCCTGAACGCAGGCAAACCAGCGAATGGTGTCAGATCCACTTCGCCGCAGGTACCATCCCCGTATTCCAGATAAAGGCGGAAATGGGGCCGGGCTTCAACATGCACCAGTTGACAATCCATGTGCGCCACTCCTTGCGAACTGCCTGCTGCAGGTCTACCGCATTGGCGTCGACAGGACCATGCGCTCGATGGGCTGGGGCGGGTTCGTTGCAGGGCAGCCCCACCGAGTAGTTGGCGATGAGATTGGCAACTGTGGATTCGGTGCTGTAACCAAGCGCATCGAGGGTCTCAATCGTCGCAGCAGGATCAGGAGCGCTTCCTCCAAGCTGGACTTTGTAAAATCGAGGCGATGCAGGGCAGCGCCGAACGAGGGGCGCCTTGCCTTGTCATCAATGGCAAAGGTCTCTATCAATTCCTCGTACCTGCACACTTCAGACTGTTTTTCAGCAATCGGGCCAGTCGCAACACCAGGAGCTACAGCACTGCTAACAGCTCCAAGCCCTGATTCCGAATCAGGCATCGCAGCGCCCGGACGCAGGGTATGTGGTTTCCTCGAAGGACCAGTCGGTGCATCCGGGCCGAACGACCCCGTACAAAGTCAGCAGCGTCATCCGGACCATGTCCGTCGTCGCTGTCAGCCCACACATTGCCGACTAACTCCCGTTGATACTTGCACCTGAACAGTAATCGGAGTACAGTGGACAGCAAGAAGAGGCCTCCTATTGCTGCGATGCATGAAGGATTGTTGATTCCAAAGAAATCACCATAGATAGAATCAATAACTGCTTATACAGTTATTGAGTGAAGACAACAGAAAGATACGGTAATATGAAATAGAGGTGAAGCAAGATGCTGTTTTCAGAAACTAGAACTCTTGCTGGAAAGATCCACATCGGAAAATTCCAAATTGGTATTGATGAGGATTATGTAGGGCGGCTCAACATAGTCGATCCTAAGCAACCATTGCTGACGCTTCTCCACAGCGGCCAGGCACGATGGATAGAAATCCCGGATCCGCCAGCTACTATTATGGGGGAGTTAACTTGTGGCACCCAAGTAACTTTGCTGGGCTGCAAAAAACAAGTCAATTCGACTAACCTATCACTTGACTATGTGGTTAGTGGAAGGCAGCATTTGCATGAAAGTGACAAAGACATAGTTGAAATCCAGTTCACGGTTGACGACACGAAGTCCTTGAGGTGGGATCCTGTATTTCCTGGATCAACTGAGGATGCAAGCAATACTGAAACTGGAATTATCGAATGGAACTGGATACCTGAACTTTTTCAGGCTGACACTGCACTTGGCCGCATTTCTGCAAAGTATGCTTGGAGTATTCCTCCTGTGCGTTCATTGCCGCCCTTTCCATCCGATCTACATATCCAGAGTGATATTGTGATTTCATTGACATTCTTATCCGAATGTTCCCTTGAATCTGCATTCCGAGATGCAAGGAAAATAATTTATTTTTTGGCAATGATTTCGGGTTATCCCATTGCAATGGTGCAGGCTGCAATTTTTCTAAAATCAATACCAACCTGGAAATTCGAAGTATTGCCGGTTCCTTATTATCTTCCTATTTACGATAGTGTGTCAAGTGGCAGTGATACTGAGCCGATTGTCAAGGATGGAGAGGCCATGGCCCAACTTCTTACGCAGTGGGTAGCATTAGGAGAAGGAGTGCAAGAGGGCGATAATATAGCGTCGCGTTGGGAGGCTCGGAAACGTTATCACACTAGTTGCTTACTCAAGGGCCATGTCTTTGATGAAGACCGTCTAGTTGCAGCAGCTAACTTGTATGATTTGCTACCGAGTTCCGCTGTCCAATCTGATTTCCATGTGGCTTCTGATTTCCGTTCAGCTATTGAAGCTGCACGCTGTATCATTAAGAAGCTACCTAAGGGCGACGACATCCATCACACTCGTAGTAGAGGTTTGGCTGCCCTTGCAAGACTCAGGAAGCCAACTCTTAAGAATAAAATACAGGCACGGGCGAAAATTATCACCGATCAGGCTGCACCTGACTTTGATCAGATTGGATTGATCACGGACAAGGCCGTCCAACTACGCAATGAGTTTGTGCATGGTTCTGATTCTAGTGTAGAAGTTCCTTTGGATTTGCTTGTTGTTTGTACCGTTACGTTAGAGTTTGTGTTCGTTGTTTCGGAACTGATGGAGGCTGGTTGGGAAATCCAGGATTTGCGGCAATGGCCTAAAGTTCAACATTTTGTTAGGCGGTATCCGTACTACTATGATGATTATTTTGAAAAACTCAATAATACTGGCAATGTGTAAAATTTGTACTCGGTCCTTGTGGTGAAATTAACTTCTCGCTTTGTGGGATGTCGGTGGGTAACTATTCAGGTACTCTTGTCCGGGCAGCCTGAGAGCCGGGGATGGGATGGTGTGCCGGTGGAGGGCTAGGGTGGGACGGGGTTTGCTTGGGGCGCCGGCGCGTCCTGTGAGGGCAGCTAGCCACTGTTGCCGCTGTGCCGGTTGCGTTGTCGCTGTAGGTCTGCCAGCTCCTCGTCCTGTGCAGCCACCGGCACCAGCAACTCTGCCAGCCGCTCTCCAAGGCATGTGCCGGCACCAGCCCGACCATGACTGGATGGCCGACCAGGGCGGGATCGGCGGTCAGGTGGTGAATGCGGTCTGAGGGAGATGGAGCAAACATGGCAGGCACGTAAATAGTCTGGCACACCCCCTACCCACAGACCAACCCCGTCCGGCTCTCAGGCTGATAGAAGTTGGAGTGCCTGAATAGTTACGCATTGGACCTGAACCAACTCCAGTCTGAGGTTCTCCTCCTTGGACTTGGAGTACTACTGTTCTAGTGGAGTAACTTGGTGAAATTGTGGGGTGTAACATAGGCGGTTGCACGGTGGCCGACGCCGGCCGGCACCGTGTGCGTCCTGGCCCGGCGACCCTCGAGAGCTCCGCCCATGTCCCACAAGCGATACATCGTCGAACTGTCCCCGGAGGAACGGACCCGCCTGCAACGACTGACCGCGACCGGCAGCCCCAAGGCCCAGGCTCGGCGGCGGGCCCGGATCTGGCTGCTCTGCGACCAGGGCCCGGAAGGGCCGGCCTGGACCGATGAACGCACGGCGGAGGCCGTGGGCGTGACCGAGATGACCGTGTCGCGGGCGCGCCGGGCCCTGGTCGAGGAGGGGCTGGAGGCGGCCCTGCAGCGCAAGCCGCGTCCGCCGCGCCCGCGCAAGCTGGACGGGACGGCCGAGGCCGAGCTGGTCCGGCTGGCCTGCTCGACCCCGCCGCCCGGACGCGCACGCTGGACCCTGAAACTGCTGGCGGCCGAGCTGGTGGCTCTGGAGGTGGTCGATTCGATTGCGCCCGAGACCGTGCGCCGCACGCTCAAAAAAACGCGTTGAAGCCCTGGCGGAAGCAGTGCTGGTGCATCCCTCCGCAGGCCAACGCCGCCTTTGTGCACAACATGGAGGACGTGCTGGCGGTCTACCAACGCCCCCCGGACGACCGTTTGCCGGTGGTCTGCGTGGACGAAACCAGCAAGCAGTTGGTCTCGGAAACGCGCGTGCCGCAGCCAGCGGCCCCCGGCCAGCCGGTCCGCTACGACTACGAGTACCGGCGCAACGGGGTCTGCAACCTGTTCATGATCACGGCTCCCCAGCAGGGCTGGCGCACCGTCAAGGTCACGGCCCGGCGCACCAAGCTCGATTTCGCCGCCGTCCTGCGCGACCTGGTGGACGTGCACTTCCCCGAAGCCGAGAAGGTGGTCCTGGTCTGCGACAACCTCAACACGCACCACCCCCATGTGCTCTACGAGGCCTTCCCGCCGGCCGAGGCGCGGCGCATCGCCGCGCGGCTGGAGTGGCACTACACGCCCAAGCACGGCAGCTGGCTCAACATCGCCGAAATCGAGTTCGCGGCCCTGGCCGCGCAGTGCCTGGACCGGCGCATCGCCAGCTCGGCCGAGCTGCGGGCCGCGATCGAGGCCTGGGTGCGCGCCCGCAACGCCTTGGGCACCCCCGTGCACTGGCAGTTCACGACCGAGGACGCCCGCATCAAACTCCTGCATCTGTACCCCACATTTGAGTGAAGTTGACCCACTAGGTGCATGCTTGTGTTGGGGTTATCGAAGGCCTCGGAGGGCGAATTCAGAGGAGGCATTACCGGAATCGGCGGCCGGAGCCGCTCCAGGGCCGCGCAGGTGGCCAAGACCCAGGACAAACACAAAGTCGCGAAGCGAAGGTAAGGCGAGTCGATAAAGGGCCGGTTCAGGGCGCGAGCCGCGACGTCACGGCACGGAACAAAAGCACCGGCGATTGGGACTAATGCGGCATAGAATATCCATGTTGGTGGCTGGTGCCGGGGCCCCGTCGGCACCACCGGAACAGAGAGCCGTCGTGCATCCTGCGGGGGGTTACGCATCCTCACAGAGCCCACTGCAACCTTAATAGGAATACATTGTCGCATGTCCCGACCGCGAACTCCTGGAAGCCCTGTGCGCCTTCACCGACCATTTGGCCACGTTGCCCGATCCGCGCGACCCGCGCGGTGTACGCCCCGCCCCGCCTGTGCTTCTGGCCACGCTGCTGGTGGCCCTGGCCGGGGGCGCCAACAGCATGGCCGCGGTGGCTGCCTTCACGCACGACCACCGGGCTTGGTTCCGGCTGTGGCTGCCCTTGGGCGAAGCCACCCCGTCCCGGGACACCTACCTGCGCCTGGTCCAGCGGCTGGACCCCGAGACGGCCGTGAAGGCGGCCCTGTGACTGCTGGACGGAACCAGCCTGCCCGGCCTGCGAGAGCTGGTCCTGGCCCTGCACCTGGTAAGCGCCTTCCTGGTGCGGGAGGGGTTGACCCTGGCCCAGGAGCCGTGTGGGGCCAAGGGCAACGAGACTACGGCCCTTCCCCGCCTGCTGGACCGCCTGGTCTTGGAGGGGGCCGTGGTCACCATCGATGCCGCCGGCTACCAGACTGCGATCGTGCAGGCGCTGCGGCCGGCTGGGGTGGACTACGGGCTGGCCCTCAAGCGCAACCAGCCCACCCTCCACCGGGAAGTGAAGGCGGCCTTCGACGATGCCGCGGCGGGGCGCCTTCCGGCCCGAGGCGGAGGACCGCTGCGAGACCGTCAAGCGCAACGGCGGCCGCCGCGAGCGGCGCACCTGCACTGTCATGGGCGGCCCCGGCCACGGCGAGTGGGTGGCGGATCCCAAGGCCTAGCCCGACCTGCGCAGCCTAATCCGGGTGCAGGCGGAGCGCACCGGTCCCCACGGACGCCGGCAACGCTCAGTGCGCTACTACATCTCCAGCCGACCGGTGGATGCGGAGGTCCTGCAGGGCCTGGTCCGTGGCCATTGAAGGAGAACGGCCTGCACCGCACCCTGGACGTGCAGTTCCGGGAGGACGACTGCCACATGCGCCAGGGGCATGCCCCCGTCGTGATGGGCATCCTACGCCGGGCCGCCCTGAACATGGTGCGCATAGTTCAACAGAATCTCAGTTCATTTGTAACCATTGGCCTGTTGCGCGACTGCATTGGACGCCAGCCCTGGCTCCTGGCCTTCAGTCTGCCCTAAATCCGACTTTGCGTTTGCCCTGGGCCAAGACCCCGGCCACAACTAAGGTACCCGACAGGCCTCAAAATTGAACAGCGGTTCAAGTTCATCTGCATCTTGCTGTTTCCTTAGCGTGAACAAAATCTGCTAAATGACAAGTACTTAGGCGAATATGGCAATTGGGATGACCAGCAAAGATGGGCCCTCAATCCGGGGACTCAGAGATCCTGTGAACCCCAACTGGTTTCTGGGACTGTTGGGTAATGCCATGCTACTTTCCAAGATTCCAAAAAGCTCTTCTAATTTTCCAAATGTTCCGAAGGCTGTTTTTCTCAATAGGTTTATGTGGTTGTCTCCTTTCTCTGGGACAATATCAACTACTTTGCCGAACACTCGAAACGTCCCATCGATGATATCATTCATCGATGGATTGCTAAAGTAATTTTGCTCCACTGGTAGTACTGCCTGCATATTCTTTGCTTCAGCCACCAAGTCTTGTGCCTTGCCTTCATCTGTCAGAGCTTTGCGCATCGCTTTAATTTCGTTCAGCATCCCGCTCGACTGAGAGTTATGCGTTCGATTTTTCTGTGAATTTCCTTTACTGTTTGAGGTTTTCCTTGTCTTGTTTGGGGTTGTGTCGAAGATATCGAATAGAGATATCAGTTTTTCAAAAGCCTCTAAGAATTCCACAGGTGGACTGCGTCTGAGAGTCGCTTCAAACTCCACGAAATTACCTGGTTGGATCTGTGAAATATCTTCGCTAGCTGCAATGTCAATCACCAACTTACGTTCTCTCAAGGTCAAGCGTAGACGGGAAAACAGGGATGAAGGTGTGTGGACAAGAGTCTCAGTTTTATCTTCGCTATGAGTTTGATCTTGTTTCTGTGTCCTCTGACCTCCCAATTTCACTTCAATGAGGGCAAACCGATTCCCAAAACCAATATTGAAACCACGAACTTGTTCACTTGCTGTAGTGTCCGCTTCTGTCAATTTCATAGTGGTAAATTCGGAATAACCCCCTTCTAGAGCTGCCAAGATATCGAAGACCCAACGCTGGTTAAGGTAAAGAGTTATTGGTAGATCCTGCGCGGTAGGAGATTCGCTCTGGAATTTGGATGACATGGTGCTTCTTGTAAGGTGTGATTAGATTCCATTTATAAAACTATCTGAAGGCCCAAGGACGATGAGAAGTAGGTCCGAAAGTTGTAAGAGGGCGGTGTTTGCTACACGATGAGATGATCGTAGCACAGAACTCTGAGTTCGTTGTTGAGGTTACTAGTAAGCAACCTTATTTCAATCTCGTTGATATTGATTCCGAGCTGTCATGGGCTGCCTCCGTATACAAACGGGTTCCCTGCGTCGATTCAGGCCATGCCACAGGCCTTCAGATGCATGAAGTTGAGGGTGCCGGTTGGTTGAGGTTGAGGCAGGCATCTTGGAGTTCCCTTGGCTGCGCACCATGTTGCGTCAGCGTTCCACGAGGTGTCTCAGCCATTTCCGCACCTTCAGTTCTAGGCGCGCTCAATCCTGCATCACTACCTCCTAAAGTGCAAGTAGGAGTGGCCCCGCTTCTGGCGGTCGTTCCCGAGTCAAGCGTTGCAGGATCGATATCAGGACTTGGCCTGGGTGAGTCAGGTCGTCCTCGTCGATGCCCCGGATGTGCCACCCCAAGGACTCCAGCCCGGCAGGGGTGCCCTGGGCGCCCCGGTCGGGCATCATCTCCAGAGATGGCAGTGTCTCGTTTGCTGCATTGAGTCTCTACAGGAGGAAGGTGTCAACCTTCCTCGCGACTTGCTTCAATGCCTTTCTGTCGAACAGTGAACTCCCATGGTGCCTGCCGTCAAGAAGTCCCGAGTCATGAGCAGCGGGAACCTGTGGTTTGAGGAGACTGGTATGCCTCCCCACCCAGGACGTTTGCAACCTCCTTGAGGCGCGTTAGGCTTGCGGTCGCGTAGTCGGTCGCTTCGTACCGCTGTATCTGCTGCTCCTTCAGGCCGAGCCGCTCGGCC
Organism: Caldilineaceae bacterium; assembly: GCA_965208365.1. Taxonomy (GTDB): domain Bacteria; phylum Chloroflexota; class Anaerolineae; order Caldilineales; family Caldilineaceae; genus Bin34. Next base: position 176,055 of record OZ242330.1, read on the forward strand.
AAGTCCTTCTGCCTCAGACCCTGCGCGATGCGCGCCTTGATTAGAAGGGTCGGCAGTTCGGCAACCGCGTTCAGTGCGTCCAGATCATAAGTGGCCGGCCTTCAGGGCTTCGTATTCCTGCAACTGTTCCTTGAGGTCTGCCAACTGGCTCTGGAGCGCGTCCTCCTGCGCTTTGGCGATGAGGGGATGCACGTCTTCGGCCTCCGCGGGCTGCCGCCTGAGGTTGGCGAGGGTCCGCGAGAAGCGATCCACTTGATTCTTCGTGATCCGATACTGCCGTTCGTTCTTGATCATGCGAGGTCTCCCAAGTCCATGGCCACGATGCCTTTGGCTCTCTCGGTCTCCCTGTTGGTCTGGAAGAACTCCAAAAATGACAGGCCATCTGCGTCAGCGGTAACCGAGGCGGGGAAGAGCTCCCCCATGTACTTGGCTTTCTGGACAGCCCTCCCCGGCTCGAAGATCAGCAGCACGGGATCGAGGAGCACCGGATCAACGCCGGTCTCTTCCCAGCAAGCGTCGTAGTCGTTGGGGATGGCCTTGCGCGTCACGAAGCTTCCGTCGATGTAGGCGGTCCGGCAACCTGCATCCCTCAAGTTCTCCAGTGCGGCCTTGAGCCCCCTCATGAGATACCTTCTCCATGAATTGTGGCCGAACCTGGTCATCAATTCGTTTCCAGCCGGTCCAGTGCACGCCTGGCGGCAGGAGTCCGTCTGCGTTGAACGAAGGTATCATATACACAATGATAATGTTGTGTTCTAGGCCGGTCAAGGATTAAGCCGTTGTGGACATCACCTCAGTGGCGCAACGGTGCACCGGTTAATCCCGACTGGTCGGATTGACAGCTTCTGACTCGACAGTTGGTGGATGTGGCCCTGCCTCGCCGCGGCTCCCTGGGAGACCAGACTTGCGGGAACATTGGCTACCGAACGACGCGGCCATCTGCTACAGCCTGTGTAACTCCTTTACCGCCAGTGCTGGCCCCTGAAAATCCTGAAGACGACCAGGTTGCGAGTGTAGGCGCCTTGCGACGACAGGGAAGACCGCCGCAGTGGGGACAGGTCTCGGATGGACCGGGTCGGCGTTTTGGCGATCGGAACGGACAGGGGCTGGAATGAAGCCCACGATAAGGGGGCTTTTTGGTTTGTTGCACGAAACCAACTATCTGGGATCCCTTCGTCTGTTCCGGGCCTCGAACCAATATCAGCAACACCAAAACAGTGCCTCCGGTCGGGGGGAATCATCCGGGTTTCCCTATGCTACGATCGATGCTTGGTCTGCCCTCCCTGCTGGTGACAACAAGACATGCACCCATGGCAGACATCAAACCCAATAGGAGGCCTCTATGAAGGCGGTACAAGTGTCCCGAAGGGATTTTCTCAAGGCGTCGGGTATGGCCGGAGCCGGTTTGGCCCTGGCGTCCTGTACGGCGGTAGTCCCTGAAACTGGAACGGAAGCTGCTCCCCAGGAAGTCACTGTCTTCTTCTGGGATGGTCCGCCCCTGATTGGGATCCGGGAAGAAGCCTTGGCTCCCTTTGACGAAGCCTATCCGGGTTGCGAGCTCAACTTCACCTCCGTGCCCGGGGGCTGGAATGCCGGCTACAGTGAAAAGCTCTATGCCGGACTGGCCGCCAATGATCCGCCGGATCTCTTCATCATTCGCATCGCCGACCTGCCGGAATTCCTCAGCAAGGATCTGTTGCTGGATCTGAAGCCCTATGTGGATCGCGACTCCTACGATCTCAACGAATTCCCGGCCCTGGCCATTGAGTCGTATACCCACGACGGGGGCATCTACGGCATGCCGGACAACGTGGCCTCCGTTGCCATGTTCTGCAACCAGGACATGATTGAGGAGGCTGGTGCGCAGGTGCCCACCAACCAGTGGGACGATCCCGGTTGGACCGTGGACGACTTCTTCAACATGTGTGAGGCCGTCACCCAACGCGATGCCAACGGCGATACCACCCAGTACGCCTATCAGGTGACGAGTTGGAGTGTCATCTGGCAAATCTGGGTACGCATTTTCGGCGGCCAGCTTGTGGACGATCCGTTCTATCCCACCGAGTGCACCCTGAATGAACCGGGTGCCGTGGAAGGCCTGCAGTTTTATGCCGATCTGATCCACAAGTACGGATTCGCGCCGCGCTTCGATGTCATGCAGGACCTGGGTGCCGTCGAACTGATGCACACCGGCCGCCTAGCCATCATCAACAACGGTAGCTGGTCCTTCCCCAACTTCCATGATGTCGACTACGAGGTCACGCTGGGCCACTATCCCAGCGGTCCCGGCGGGCGGGCCAACTACGTTTATTACTTCCCCCTGGTGATTCCCAAGACCACCAAGGTTCCGGATTGCGCCTGGAATCTGCTGAAGTACTTCAATGGCCCCGCCATGGAAAAGATCATCCAGGACGGCGGTCTGCAGGGCACGACCCTGTCCGCTCAGCAGGCGTACTTCCTGACCGACACTCGTCCGCCCCAGAACAAGCAGGTGATGGTGGACTCGGTGCGCAACTTTGTGGCTCCGGATCCGGTGCTCACCAACTACAACGAGGTGTCGCGCACCATGCAGGCCGAGGTTGATCTGCTGCTCAATGGCGAGGAGCGGGACGCCAAGGTCGTGGCCGACCGGATCAAGGCAGCGGTTGACCCGCTAATCCAGGAAGGCCAGTGGCGGTAGTCCCTACAGCCTTCTGTCCTCGACATGACACGCCTCCAGCGCTGCTACGGCCTGGAGGCGTGTCATCCCGGCAATGTGCCGGGAACACCACAGCATTCCATCCCGACTGACGGGGTAAATTCTCTTCAGTCATGTTGAGCGGCCTGACCTTTCGGCGCCGGGAAGCCATATTGGGCTGGGTCATGGCCTCGCCTTGGCTGCTCGGCTTCCTGGCTTTCACCCTGGGGCCGATGATCGCGTCCCTCGTCCTGTCGCTGTACGACTGGGATCTCATCTCGCCTGCCCTCCTGGTCCAGGGCGATTGCATCTAAATTGGGGGCGGCTGACCGGGCCGGCCGGCCCGTGGCTACAATGGGCAGTTCCGGATCCAGCCTGCGGAGCACCCCCTCATGGCCCCCCCGACATCCCCGTCCCTGGTCGAGACCATGGGCACCCTGGAGGATTTCCGTGTCGACCGCACCAAGCTGCACCCCCTGACGGACATCCTGGTGCTGTCGGTGCTGGCCGTCATCTGCGGCGCCGACAGCTTCGTGGCGATCGCGCTCTTCGGCCGGCTCAACGAAGAGTGGCTGCGCACCTTCCTGGCGCTGCCGCACGGGATCCCCTCGCACGACACGCTGGGCCGGGTCTTCGCGCGGCTGGACGCGGCCCGCTTCGAGGAGTGCTTCCGGGACTGGGTGCAGGCGGCCTTCGAGCTGACCGGGGGCCAGGTCGTGCCCGTCGACGGCAAGTGCCTGCGCGGCTCCCACGACCGGGGCCGGGGCCTGGAACCGCTGCACCTGGTGAGCGCCTGGGCCGAGGCCAACCGCCTGGTGCTGGCCCAGACCGCAGTGGACGACAAGTCCAACGAGATCACGGCCATCCCGGAGTTGCTGCGCATGCTCTGCCTGGAGGGCTGCATCGTGACCCTCGACGCCATGGGTTGCCAGAAGAAGATAGCCCGCCAAATCCGGGAACAGGGGGCCGACTACGTGCTGCGCGTGCGGGCCAACCACAAGGGCCTCCACGCGCGTTTGCAGGACACGTGGGACCTGGAACGGGCCGAGGGCTTTGCCGGGTATGCCCACGACTATGCGGACACGGTCGGGAAGGGCCACGGGCGCATCGAGACCCGCCGCTGCTGGACGACCGGCGACCCCGACCTGCTCGCCCATGTCGACCCCGACCGGGAGTGGCGGGACCTGGCCAGCCTGGTCTGGGTCGAGTGCGAACGGCGCTGCGGGGACCGGGTCTCGACCGAGGTCCGCGGCTTCCTTTCCAGCCTGCCTCCCAGGGCCCAACCGCAACTGGAGGCGGTACGCAAGCACTGGGCCATCGAGAACGCCCACCACTGGGTCCTGGACGTGGCCTTTGACGAGGACGGCAGCCGCATCCGCACCGGCCATGCCGCCCACAACATGGCGATCCTCAAGCGCATCGCCCACAACCTGCTGCGCCAGGACACATCCCTCAAGGTGGGCATCGCCAACAAGCGGCTGGCCGCCGGCTGGAACAAGGACTACCTGTGCCAACTGATTGGCCTCAAGCCCAAACCCATTTAGATGCAATCGCCCTGCCTCCTGGTCGGCTGGGGCAACTACCGCGAGTTCTTTGTGGATGATCCCCTGTCCCTGCATTCGCTGCGCATCACGCTCTTCTACTCACTGATGGCGATCCCGCTGCACCTGGTGCTGGGCGTGATCCTGGCCATGCTGCTGAACGCCAACATTCGGGGCCAGTCGGTAATCCGCACCGTCTACTACCTGCCTGCCGTCCTGGCGGGGGTCGCCGTGGCCATGCTGTGGCGCTGGATCTTCTCGCCGGATTTCGGACTGCTGAACCTCTTCCTCTCCTATTTCAACATTGAGGGGCCAAACTGGCTGGGTAACCGTACGTGGGTCCTGCCCTCCTTTGTCATCATGAGCCTTTGGGGTGTCGGTGGCGGCATGGTCATCTATCTTGCAGGCCTGCAGGGCATCCCCACCGATCTGTACGAGGCGGTTGAGATAGACGGCGCCACGGCCTTCCGTCGGATCTGGCACATCACCCTTCCCATGCTGAGCCCGGTCATCTTCTTCCAGCTCATCATGGGTGTCATTTCCTCGATGCAGATTTTCACCCAGGCCTTCATCATGACCGATGGCGGTCCAGCCAACGCATCCCTGTTCTACATGCTGTACCTGTACCGCCAGGCGTTCGAGTACCGCAACATGGGGTACGCCTCTGTGTTGGCCTGGATCCTGTTCCTGTGCATCCTGGCCCTGACCCTGCTCCTCTTTCGTACGGCTTCGGCCTGGGTGTACTACGAGGCCGAGACGCAGCGAACATGAACACGGCGGACAGCATGGCCGTGGTGCCCCCTGCATCCACAGGCTTGGGCAAGCGACGCACCCAACTGATTCACCGCATCGTGGCCTACGGCGTGCTGGGCACCGGCAGTGTGTTCATTCTGGCGCCGCTGGTGTGGATGCTGTCCACATCCCTGAAGACCCGTTCGCAGGTGTTCCGCTTCCCTCCCGAATGGATTCCGGAACAGTTTCTCTGGCAAAACTATGTGGAAGCGCTGACCCTGCTGCCCTTTGAGATCTTCCTGCTCAACACGGTGATCATCACCGGCCTGTCGGTGGCTGGTGAACTGGTGTCGTCGGCCGTGGTGGCCTATGCCTTCGCGCGCCTGCGCTGGGCCGCCCGCAACACCCTCTTCATTGTGGTGTTGGCCACCATGATGCTGCCCCGGCAGGTCACGCTGATTCCCACCTTTATTCTGTTCACGCGGGTGTTCGGCTGGAAGGACACGTTCTATCCCCTGATCGTGCCGTCCTTCTTCGCCGTGCCCTTCTTCGTGTTTCTGCTGCGCCAGTTCTACATGACGCTGCCCTTCGAACTGGACGATGCCGCCACCATCGATGGCTGTTCCAAGTTCGGGGTGTTCCTGCGCATCCTCCTGCCCCTGTCCAAGCCGGCCTTGGCTGCGGTGGCGATATTCTCGTTTCAGTTCCACTGGAACGACTTCTTCTATCCGCTCATCTACCTCTTTGACAAGGACAAGTTCACGTTGGCGCTGGGCCTCCGGTTCTTCCAAGGCAACTATGGCACCGACTGGCACTACCTCATGGCTGCGTCGCTGGTGGTGATGCTGCCGGTGATCCTGGTCTTCTTCTTTGCCCAGCGCATCTTCATTCAGGGGGTCGTTTACCAGGGATTCAAGTAATCCCCGGCATCGACGATCCCTTACTGGCCTGTTTCAGTCCTGTCCATCCTTTCACCCGGTCCAATGGAACATTCCGGCATGCACGACAGTCCCCGTCTCAGGTTTCATCCCCTGTCCACCGGACAGGCCCAATGGCGCGAAGGCTTCTGGGGCGAACGTTTCGCGCTCTGCCGCGACGGTGCTCTCCACGCCATGGAGGAGATTCTGAACAACACGCCCCACGGTGCCTCCCTGCACAACTTCCCCAAGGCGGCAGGGCAGCAGACCGGTGCACACGAGGGCACCAAGTGGAGTGACGGCGACTGCTACAAGTGGCTGGAAGCCCTCACCCACGTCTACGCCTTTACCCGAGACGAGCAGACCCGCGCCACGCTGGAAACCCACATCGCAAACATTGCCGCGGCACAGGAGGAGTATGGGTACATCAGTACCCAAATCCAGTTGACCGACAAGCAGCGCTGGACGGACCTGCATGACCACGAGCTCTACAACATGGGGCACCTGCTGACCGCCGCCGCGACACACCACCGTGTCACGGGCTCCGAAACGTTTCTGACAGTGGCCCGCAAGCTGGGCGACTACCTGTACGAGTTGTTTGTCCCGCGCCCTCCAGAGTTGGCCCATTTTGGGTTCAATCCCTCGCAAATCATGGGCTGTGTCGATCTCTACCGCGCCACCGGTGACACCCGGTACCTGGAACTGGCTGGGGTGTTCGTTGACATGCGCGGATCACAGGAGGGTGGCTCCGATCTCAATCAGAGCTACATGCCCCTGCGGCAGGAAACCACGGCGGTGGGGCATGCCGTAACCTCCGCGTATCTGTACAGCGGGGCCGCCGATGTGTTGGCTGAACGCTCCGATCCAACTCTGCAGGACGCGCTGACCCGGATCTGGCGCAACGTCGTAGACACCAAGAGTTATGTGACCGGCGGGACGGCGGCCCTGCACCACGGCACCTCCCAGCGTCCTGAACTCTTTAAGGAGCGCGGATCCGCCAACGGTCAACTGGCCACGCCTGTGCCCCGCCGGAGTGATGTGCACGAAGCCTACGGCTTGGAATACCACCTGCCCAACGCCACCGCCTACAACGAAACTTGTGCCAACATCGCCCAGGCAATGTGGTCCCTGCGCATGTTGCGTCTGACGGGCGAAGTCCAGTACGCGGACAACATGGAACTGGTGCTGTACAACAGCATGCTGTCCGGCATGAGCCTGGACGGTCTACGCTTCTGCTACACCAACCCGCTGCGCTGGTACGGGGAAGAACACGTGCTGCTGAGCCAGGATTACACGGAGCGCTGGGCCGACTTCCATTGCTACTGCTGTCCGCCCAACGTTTTGCGTACCCTGGCCTCGCTGCATGAATGGGCCTACGGCCGGGCAGCCGGGGAACTGTGGGTGAACCTCTACGGTGCCAGTGAAGTAAGTACGGATCTGGGCAATGGCCAGACGGTGGCCCTGCATCAGGATACCCAATATCCCTGGGACGGGACGGTTGAGCTTACGGTGACGGAAGCACCCGCGTCACCTTTCTCCCTGCTGTTGCGCATTCCGGCCTGGGCCCGCGGTGCCACGGTCACCGTCAATGGTGCACCGGGTCCACAGGCGGAACCCGGTACCTACTGTCGCATCGAGCGCCAGTGGCAGGCGGGTGACCGTGTCGAACTTCAGTTGCCCCTGCGGGTACGCTGTCTTCAGGCTCACCCCAAGGTGGAGGAGACTCGTAATCAGGTGGCGTTTGCACGGGGTCCCGTGGTGTACTGTGCGGAGACAGCCGACTTGCCGGGAATTGACGACATTACCAGTCTGTACGTGACGCGCACCACCGACTTCACCCCACACCGCGAACAGGGTCCGTTGGGAGACGTGGTTATCCTGCGAGGCCAAGGATTGAACGTGCCGGCGGTTGCCGGTCCCCTTTACACCGAATTGGAGGATGTGGACCCGGCGTCCATACCGCTCACCTTGATCCCCTACTTCATGTGGAACAACCGGATCTCAGGGCAGATGAGTGTGTGGCTACCTCTGTATACCTGATGCAGCCGGAGGCCTGACTCTCAACACAGTGAGTGCCTGGGCAGACGCGGCAAGCCTCGACCTAGAAGTCCAATCGAAAAGGGGGTATTGGGAAGCCTGATAAGGGTAGCCGGGGGCCATGGATGGTCCGGGCGGCGACGGGTCGGCGTCCGGCTGCGCGCGCCGGTGGCCAGCGGTTTCGACGATGCGGGCGGTCGCCTCCCGCCGGGTGGGACCGCGCACCACGCGGCGGCGTGGCGGGGGACGGTCGTCAGGTTCCGGGACACAACACCGGGGGCGTCTCCTTGGTGGCTGTCCACAGGCGGGTGAGATTGGCCACGGTGGCCGCCAGCAGGAGCTGGGCCTTGGTCTTGAGATGTCCGCGATAGCGCGCCTGGCGCAGGCCCAGTTGCACCAGACGGGCCCAGCGGTGTTCGGCCACCTGGCGCAGGGCCCGGTAGGGCGCGAACGCCGCGCTGGCCTGCAAGGCCCGGGCCTCCTGCAGCAAGTCCTCCTGGGGATGCAGGCTAACGCTGCGCCCGCGCCCGGGTTTGGCCTTCACACACTGCGGTCGCAGGCAACAGCCGTCACAGATCGCACCCTCGAAGACAAAGGCCTGTCGCGGGATCCGCCTCCCGTGCCCCTCGCGGTCGCGGCCTTGGCTGTGGAGACGGGTCGTGACCGCTCCCGCCGGACAGGTGCAACGGCCGGCCTCCAGGTCGATGTGGAAGTCCTGCTTGGTGAAATAGGGGCTCCGGGGTGGTTTGGGTACCTTGGCAATGAGGGTCCGGTCGGCTTCGGTGAACTGCCGACGGGTGTCGCCGTCCCCGTAGGCGGCATCCGCCACGGTCTCGGCCACCGGACCCTCGAGGCGGCGCTCACTCTCGGCCACCAGGGCCAGGGCGCCCAGGGCGTCAGGGGCGTTGCCGGGCAGCACGGCCACGGCCGTAATCCGCTGGCTCCCGGCCTCCACCGTCAGCGCCGCCTTGTGGCCGTCGAAGCGCTGTTGGCGGCTCTTGCGGCCATGGCGCATCTCCGGGTCGTGCACCGAGACGATGCGGTCCTGGGCCACTCCCTCCCGCAGCGCCATCCCGTCCGGCCGGCGCGCAATGTCCTGCAACAGCAGCTTGCACAGCAACCCGGACGCGGCCATGATCCGCGGTCGGGCCGGGTCCTCGCGGTCTGTCGCCTGGGATGAAATCAGGGCCTGGCCCAGCAACCGTTCGGCGTCGGCCACAATCCCCGCCAGGAAACCGCGCCGGGCCTCGGGGTCGCTCCCGTCCACCTCGGCGCTCCCCTTGAGGCTGGGTTCCCAGTAGCGATGGTAGCCCTGGCGCTCGGCCCAGACCGCCACATCCTCCGCCTCCACCTTGGCCATCGTGCGCAGCAGGTGGCGGATGCCGTCGGCCAGCAGGTTGTAGGTGTCCTTGACCACACCCCGTCCCAGGATCGGGGTCGTGTCCAGGACCAGGCGTAGGTGCTGGTTCCGCAACAGCCCCCGTTCCCTGGCCAGCTCCAGACTGCGCAGAAAGACCGCCTAAATCCGGTCGTGCAGAATCAGTTGCGCCCGGAAGTGCTGCAGCGTGCTCTGGGCAAAGGGCGCGGCGTCGACCTCCACCCCCAGAGCCACCTTCCAGCCCAGGTCCAGGCGCGCCCACCGCTGCGCTTCGGCATCGCTCACCTTGTCGTGGGCCTGCAGCAGCAGGGCCGTGGCCAGCAGACTGGGCGGCACCGAGGGACGCCCGTTGTCGAGACAGTAGAGCGCCGCGAAATCCTCATCCCAGAACAGCCTGTCCCGGGCTTGGCCCAACTGCCAATGGAAACTGTCCTCGCCCACCAGGTGCTTGAAGTGGTACTCCGCATCAAACAGGCTTCGCTGTGACGACCGTTTGCCCAACATGCCTTGTGCTCCCTGGTGGCACTCCCATGACACTCATGAATAGCCCCCTGTCAACCCCATCCAGGGGGTTTTCGATTGGACTTCTAGTCCGACTTCACTGGTACGAGTGCCCCTTGCCAATTGTATGAAAAAACTGTTCACACCATTGAGTGTTTTGTGATATGCTCATCTGGATTTCACTACATTCAAGTTGAAGAATATAACATGGTAATTTCATCATCTGACATTGAATTGGAAGTCAGGCGGGAAATACTAGAAGGGCTCATAGCGGATGGGATAGATTGGTGCGGCAAGTTAGATGAATTAGAATTTCTTCAAAATCTTTATGATTTGGAACAGCTGCCTTCCAATGACCCTAGATACCCAAATGCATTGGGGGACTTCTGTCAGCATCGTATCAACAATCCTTATGATTGGGATGACGACTGGATCTACTTGGACAAACGTTTTGGGTTAGTTGATGGAGAACTGGACCTGTTCTTGAATTTTATCACCAAGATTGTTGACCCGGCTGTTAGGAGAAATGAGAATGAGTCTAAAGAGATAGTAGGGAAAATCAATCGTTCACTGAAGCGTATAGGTTATGAACTAGCCCTTGGCGACTTGGCATATAGTGGCGTAAAATATATCGTACAAAATATTCGTTCTGACTCCTATGCATCGAGACGCACAATCCCGTTGTCAGCTCATTTTGACAATGAAGACATCGAGCGCAAAATAGAACAACTAGAAGAATTCATTGAAAGTGATCCAACCAGAGCAATAGGTGAAGCTAAAGAGTTGTTAGAGTCTTGTTTTAAATTTATTCTCAACAAAAAAGATATCAAAATTGAACGAAATGATAACATGAAGAACCTGTCCAAGAAGGTCTGTGCATCGTTAAAATTGTTGCCTGAGGACATTGATCAGGAAGCTCCAGGTGCCGAAATTTGCCGCGGAATTCTTGGAAACTTAGCTGTTCTGACGCAATTTGTCGCGGAGCTTCGTAATCATTACGGATCTGGTCATGGTAGAGACGGTTCATTTCGCGGATTACAGCCGCGACATGCTAGGCTTGCCGCAGGGGTGGCGATAGTGTATATAGAATTTCTTTGGGAGACGTTCCAGCAACGTTGAGCGTATCTGTTCAATGGTGACTGTTTGGCAACTTCGATCGGATACCCTCTGGGTGGGGCTGCCACAAGCGGATTGTGCAGACGATCCGCAACCGGGGGCCGACTATGATTGAACAGGGCTTCCGCACCCTCAAGCGCATGGGCTGACAGTGGCACCGCACCCGTTGCCTGGACCCCGCCTGGGTCGACCGCCACTGGCTGGTCCTGGCCGTGGCCACCCTCTGGGTGCTGGCCCACGGCACGCGCGTGGAGGAGGCCCGCCTGCGCGGTCTGGCTCCCGGCCGGGTGCGGCGACCGCCCCTGGAACCGGCGCCCGCCCGCCACCGGCCCCTGAGTGTGTTTCAACTGGGCTGGGGCCAGGCCCAGCGGCTCCTGCACCGCGGCTATGGCTGGGCCCGGGTCTGGCTGCAGCCCCTCCCCGGACCGGATCCGCCTGCGAAGCTGCAGTGGGTGGATCCATCCTCCGGGTAGCCCTCTCTTCGCACAAAGATGCGGATTGGGGCTTTACCTACCCCTATCAGACGTACCAGCGGGACGAGTGGGTGGCTCTGGTGGTGGGTGTGGTTTATCGCGGGCACGCGCTCCCGGTCGCCTGGCACGTGGTGGCGGCCGATGCTCTCGAATCCTGGGTCGGCCACTTCCCCTGCTGCGCCTCCTGGCCTCGGCGGTCCCGGCCGGGATGCCGGTGCACGTCCTGTGCGACCGGGGTCTGGGCAGCCGGGAGCTGTGGGCTCGGATTACGGAGCTAGGCTGGCATCCTGTCCTGCGCCACTCATCCCGGATCACCTTTCGGCCGACCGGCGGCATCTAGGTGCCGGCCCGGACCTTGGGCGGCAGGCCGGGCACGCTCTGGCTGGGCGCGGGGCAGGCCTTCGCCCGCAAGCCCTTACCGAGTACGCTGGTCGTGCTGCAGGCCCGGGGCTGTGAGGAGCCTTGGGTCCTGTTGACCAACACCCCGCCGGCGCACACCGAAGCGCCCCTGTACGCCTGTCGCCACTGGATCGAGCAGGGCTTCTGGGGCTTCAAGCGGGGCGGCTAGCAGTGGGGACGCACGCGCCGCACGGACCCCGTGCGCGTGGCCCGGCACCTGCTGGTCTTGGTCGTGGCCACGCTGCTGGCCGTCGCCTACGGCACCCGCCACGAGCAGGCCCGCACCCGCGGCCTGAGACCGGGTCAACTGCGCCGACCGCCGGTCGACACCCGATCCAAGCCCCTCCCACCGCGCCGCTTCAGTGTGCTGCGGCAGGGCGCGGCCTGTCTCCGCCGCCTGCTGGACCGCAACCGCCTTTGGATCCGCGTCTGGCTGGCCCCGACGCTGGGACCCGACCGCACCACCGGCCTACGCTGCCTCTCGCTCCCCGATGTCTGAAGCCCGCACCCCGTTCAACCGCCTGCCAGCCCCCTCCAACACCGTACCCACCCCGCGGACCCAACACCCCTGCCCTGATTCCCGGGTCCGAACCGCGGCACCGCGCACCGGGAGCCGATGCCCGCCGCACTCGGCACCGCACACTGCCCCCAAGCACCCCGGAACCTCCGGCAGACCGGAACCACCGCCTAACGTGTCCAGGAAATACCCTTGTCAAGGGCGGTGGTCTCCCGGTGCAGCAGCAACTTGTATGTTGTATTGGACCTGCAGATTAGGGAATCTATGGGGTTGGGTGAGAGGCGCGTGCCGTCAGCCCCTAATACTACAGTTGTAAGTCAGTTGGTTGTGGTTGCCGGCGGCGGTAGTGGCAGTGCAGAGCCACCCACTGGTGGCATTGGCGCCAGTACGACCAGGCCAACACCTGCTTGAGGTCCGCGACCACGGGCAGCAGCAGACGCCGCCACAGCCGTCGGATTTCGGGCACGGTCAGCCCCCGGCCAGGCCGCGGGCCCGTCGGAAAGAGGCCAGGCTGCCCGGCCCCGCGCGCTTTTTTTGGGGGTCCGGCGGGGGCAGGCAGGCGGCCCGCACCACGCTGAGCAGGGCCAGGATCATGTGGCGGTCCCAGCCCCGGGCGTTGCGCACCTCGTACTCGTCCAGACCCACTTCCTGCTTGGCCGTCTCAAAGGCCGACTCGATGCGCCAGCGACTGCCGGCGACCCGGACCAGGGTGGGCACGTCGCAGGCTTGGGGGCCCCACACGAGATAGGCCTGCCATTTCTCCTTTCTCCGGTTGCGCACAGGAACGCCGGAACAGCAGGTAGTAGCCCTTGTCCGCGTCGGCCCCTTCGGCCAGCACCAGGCACTGCCAGTCATACCAGCGTTCGCCCTTGCTGCCGGGCCCCGCACTGAGCCGCTGCCAGTCCCCCTCGGCCAGGTCCGCAAATACCTCTCCTACCACAACCTCATACCGGCTGACCAGGAAGTTTTCGTGGGCCGGCACCGCCAGCAGGTAGGCCTGGTCCCGGGCCTCCAGCCAGGCGCGCAGCTTCCCCGAGTGGCCGTAGACCGTGTCGCCCACGACCCAGGCCAGCGACACGCCGGCCGCCTGCGCCCGGGCCAGCAGCCGTTGGGCCAGCTGCGGTTTGGTGGCAAAGGGCGTGTCCGGCGCCAGGCCGACGCCCTGCAGCCGGGCCGGCTCGCGGGTCCACCCCTTCGGCAGGTAGAGTTCCGCGTCCAGCAGCGTATACCCCCGCGCCCCGGCGTAGGCCAGGAAGACCCCCACCTGGCAGTTCTCCACGCGTCCCGCCGTGCCGCTGTACTGCCGCGCCACCCCGGCCGAGTGGGTACCCTTCTTCAGGAACGCCGTTTCGTCGATGATCCCCACGGCCCGGGGATCCTCCAGATGCGCTTGCACGTAGTCGCACAGGGCCGTCCGGGCCTCCGCCACCGACCAGCGCGCCCGGTTGAGCAGGTACTGGATGCCGTAGGGATCGGTGTCGCCGTTGACTTCGGCCAGCTGCCAGCCGTTCTTGCGCACCGCCCCGCTCAGCAGGCCGTCCAGGTAGGCCAGGGCCCGCCGCCGCGTGGGGGCCGTGCCCAGGGCTGGCGCCAGGCGGGCGGCCACCTCCGTTCGGTGGGCCGGCCAGGAGGCAATCGTGGCCGGGTCCACAGGCTCGGGAGCCGAAACCGGGGGCGCAGCGGGGACGGTGGACATGGGACGACTCCAGGCACGGGCCGGATACCCCACCATCAAACCCCATATTTACCACTGTAGTATTAGGAGGGGCGCCGAAGAAGGCGGTCCTGGCGCGGCTGTTGGCGCACAAGCAGCGCAAGGCACGGCCTAGCTACGCAAACTCAATGACCGACCACAGATTCCAGCACGCCAGCAAGGGTAGGTATCCCAGCTAACTTCAATGTTGTTGCTGTATTGGCTTAGGCCGATAAACAATACCAAGATGCTTACAAATGGACTGTTCGATCGCGGCTCGACTGCGATGGGTGTTCATGTAGCGCTGTGTCTGAATCGACAACACCCGCCGAACAAAATCATCGCGATGCTTCCGCAACAGCTTAACAAGATAATCCCGCTCAGCTACTCCTAATCGATCTGCACCACTGAGCTGACTGAAATATCCGATCAAGTCGAAGGCAGGTGAATCCCTACGCCTCACAACTACGTCAATTGATTCTTGGATTTCCGGAACACTGATTTGCGCGACAACCAACTCGACTTGGGCTAAAGTCCAAATGAACGATAAAAGGCGTAGTGCCATCTTAATTTCATCTAAGTCGTAATCTGGTTTTCTCTCATTGAGATGAGTGGCAAATTGAGATAGTTCTCTCTCATCTTGGAAAAATAGATTGACTAGGCGCAACCCACCGCCCGCAATAACTTCAATGATATTTTGAATTTTCACTCTTTCAAGGCTTCCATACTTTGTCCGGAGCACCTGTCCCAATATGCGATTGTTTTTCAAAATCTTGCGGATATCATGCGACAATCCCATATCATCGTTTGCATCGGTTTCGTCAGACGGTGCATCTGCACCATCAACCAGATCACTTTCTCTTTTTCTCTCCTTTTCCCTTTCCACCGCAACGCTATCACGTGACTGAATATCACCTGGTAGTTTGTCAATGAGCGCCGCAAACTTCCGCGTCTCATCTTCACTCAGTTGCGCCTCAACCAAATAATCCAGAGTATTCTTTGTCCTGGCCACTATGTCATCAATGATCGAAGTGTCGTGTGTGTGGTGGATTGTGAAAAGAATTGTAAGAAAGTTGATTTCTTTGTGGCTTTCTTGGCACATCGTCTCAATGATGCCTACTCCTTCTTCGCTATTGCTAGCAAGAAACTTGCCTAGAAAGTAGTAGAACATATATTTAGCTCTGAACTTACCATTACTATCAATAAGGCCGTAGGGTGTTCGCATCAAACTGTTGACAATAGAATTGCTGATGATGTATCGCTGTTTGTAACTTTCAAGAAAAGCATCAAACTGAAACGATTTATGGCTACTGAAACAATCTTCGTCATGGCGGTAAATTGCAAATGCCAGATGTTCTGCGAAATTGAAGCAAGTGTTGAGCTGATCATCTTCTTTGGCAATTCCAGACCGGATTAGGTTCGCGATAATTAATACCAAATAGCAATGCCCGTACGACGTTATAGACATGTCGACAGGCATGTACTCTTCGTAAGTTTGTAATATGGAAAGTATGTAGAAAGGATATCTTGGGAGTATTCTATTTGAAATGACAATCGAATTTACACGTGTTTCTGCTTGATCAACCATTCCATCAAAAACTGCCTTCTCGCCATGAGAAAGAATTAACCTTTTCCGAATCAGTCGCTCCTGCTGGCCAAGTGTAAGAGGTTCGATCTTCATGTGCCTGAAATCAACCAGCCGGAAGTTGTCTCTGAAATAGGTGTAATAGTCATCCGAAGACAGGATGACGATAATTTGCTCGAATGATTTCTCTGCCTGGGCGATAATTTCAGGCATGTGGGATGGAGCTGTTGTTGTGTCTAAAATTAAGGTCTTGTTGGCCTGTTCTCCCCAAAGAACATAGTCGCCATGATATTGGGAATGATAAGCACGCAAGAATATTTCGGCATGCTTTCCAATCAAGTGTTCGCTTTCCACCATTAGGACTGGGCGAGATTTGTCGAGCAACGTAAGATACAGGTGTCTGGCAAGTGCGGTCTTACCGGAATTTTCTTCTCCAAAGACAAGTACCCGATTGAGAGATAATATCGCAGACTGCTCGTCGATCGTGATATCTTGAAGTTTTGGATCCTGATCTAATGGTTCAACGGATGTCAAGCGAGGAAAAATGAAGATATCCTGCAAATTGAGATAGGTGTTGGAAAGGAACTCTGTGACGGTGATGCTAGACAAGAACTCATCCATGGGTGTGAATGAACTTCTTATGTGATCGACTACATTCTTAACCCCCTCATATACTTGCCTCCACGCAGTATCTTGATTTGGAAATGAAGACACTGCAAATCCATCCTCAGGTAGTGCCTTAACATCATCTTCTCCAAGGAAATCTTCCCAAGGGCAATCGCTCAAAATCACAGGTATGCGAAAGACAGACTTACCGGCTTTTTGCAAGTCGTTGAAATATCGCCATTCTTTCCTGCATTCCCTAGATGCTATGAAGTTGTTGCTCAAAAGGAAAACCGCGATGTGAGCCTGATCCATCTGTTGTTTTATGCGATCGGAAATGGAACTGCCAGCGAAAATTTTCCGATCGCACCACTGTATCATGACACCGTCGTTTTCCAGTAATGCTAGCGCTTTCTCCATTGATACTCTGTAAACTTCATCGTGGTGTGAGTAAGAATGGAAAATGCGGACTGGATATTTGTATAGTTGGTGCATCATTTGATTGTTCGTTAATTGCGTATTGTTGAGTGTTGCGTCGAAAGCAAATGCATGGTAGGTCTCGTGATCTGGCTACTCAGTGGTAAGTAGTCACATGACACTGCTTTGGGTTCATCGATCGGCACTTTCGCTCCAAGTTGTATTGTTCATTGTAGCATGTGCTCCGACTCAGCAGGTGGTTGTGATCAGTTTTGGAGTTGATGGTGCGATGCACGTATGGCTGGTGAGTAGGTGCTGTCGATGTTTCGTGCTTTCGGTGTTGAATGGTCAAACGCGGTCCAATGTAGCCGCCTGCTGGAAGGGGAGCACTTTTCGTGCCGGTGAGGATGTCTGAGCGGGGTGCGTGCTGGGATCTAAACAGACGAACCTGATCTTTGTGGTGTGCCAGCAATGGTCACTTCGCTTGGGGATGCGGTGGCTCGTCGAGGGACACTTTGGTTGCCACAGGAGGAGTGGCAATCCGAACCTTCAAAAGCTTGCCTTCCAACACAGATTCTGTGTTGGAAGGCAAGCGTCGTTGGGCGTAGTTGCCGGTCACGGTTGCCACGGGACCGGGTAGAGCCTGTACCGTCCGGTGATGCTCTGAACAGGCGTGGGCTTGTCAATGTATCGCCAACCATGTCACCAGGTAAACATCGTCCAGGTTGACTTGGGGAAGTGGCTCCGGGGGTATATACGGCTCAAGTCCGAGCTCGGCGATGACGGCCAGAATGTTGCGTGCCTTCTGTATGGATTCTGATGCTTCGTTCATGACCTGTCGAAACCTGCGCACCGTTCGTTCAGGGTAGGGCGCGCTCAAGGTGTCCACAGCTCGGTCGATGGTTTCCTGATTCTCTTCCGGCGGAGGGCTGGTGCGCACGATCTCGGCCGCCCTGCGGAGGGCGCGGGGAATGTCCGGCTCCAGATTGGCCTTGTCGGCCATGAAGTTCCACTTGGCGGCCACATCGGCCCGGGCTACCTGCCATGCGTCGTAGGCACGGTGGGCTGCGTGTTCAGGGAGGCTGCGCGACATGTTCCATCCATCGGCAGGACGCGCTGCATCGAGGCATGTCAGTGTTTCATCGGGCAGGCAAGGATCGGATGCATCTAGGTCTTCCATTGCCACAAAGCGGAACAGGGGCCGTGCATGATCGCCTACGCGGATGCAGAAAGCGTATCCGGGCTGCTGGCCCGGTGCAGCTGGCATGCCCGATCCAGCTCCCCATGGCAGTGCCTTGATTTGCCGGGCTACCTGCGGGTCCTGAAGGGCCTTGCGCAGCTCCTGCCGATACTCTTCGCCGGAGAGCGAACTGCGGGTCGTGCCCCCACGTTCAAACAACTCGGCCTCTTCCCTGCGCAGCTTCCGAATTTCCTCGCGTGTTTCGGTGAACTCGCGGTCCTGGCCGGGTTGATCGGGCAGGATTTCCCCCGTGCCGATACTGGACGACGCCTGTTTGATTTTGTATCTCAGTCGTGCCTCGAGACCGAGCAGTTCGTCCAGCTGCCGATCTGGGAATATGCAGTGCAGGAAGACTTCATCATGTGCGGACCCAATTCTGTCGATGCGGCCATGCCGTTGGGCCAGGCGCATGGGGTTCCAGGGCAGGTCGTAGTTGATGATGTGCCGTGCCTGCTGGAGGTTCACGCCTTCCGCCAGGACATCGGTGGTGATCAGAATGTCGTAGAGGTCCTTGTTCTGGCCTTCAGGTGCGTCCGTGGTTGTCGGGGCGAAACCCCATAGCACCGATTCCCTGCTGTCCTGATCCCTTGCCCCTGCCAACCAGACAATGCGTTCGGAGTAACACGCCAGTCGCGGGTCTGTCTGGGCGGTTTGGATTAGGTGGTCCCTGATCCAGTCCACGGTGTCCGTGAAGTAGGTGAAGATCAGGACTTTGCGCCGGTCGCGCACGTCCTGTTCGCCGATCCCTTCGGTGGCTGCCTGGTGGGCAATATCTGCCAATTCGTCGACAAGGACCTTGAGGTTGGGGTCTTCTGCGCGGGTCACCGTGGCCGCTTCGGCAGCGAACGACAGCAGCAAGTCCCGGTCCTTGGCCGCATCGGTCCTGAGCCGTTCCACATCGTACTCGGACGCGTCGTCTGCCAAATCGAGGATCTCGTCGATTTCTTCCGGATCGAGTTCATCGGTGTCGGTCGCAATCCAGTCCACAAGGGTCTGGCCCACCGCCACTTTCCCGGCATCCAACAATCTGAGGAACGCATCTGTGCTGTCGGCCATGCGCCGACATGTCCGAACGAAGGCATGGGGCGATGATTCGAACCGCTTCAACAGGCCCGACCGCAGGAGGCCGCCCAAGTGTGTCTGTTTCCGATCCTCCTCACCGTCCAGCCGATACATTGACGGGATGTACCGGGCCAGGGTCAAGGTGCCCGGACTCTGGGAATCGGCATCAGGTTCCAGTGCGTCGGCTAGCCGTTTGAACAATCCGGGCACCACGGCGTCCAGGTCGTAATTGACCTGCCGGACGCGCGGCGTTGGGAATGTAATTCTCTGCTCGATGTCGTTGATCCTGATGGTGTCGTTCGCGTAGTAGGTCTTGACAAAGGACCTTGTGCGCCGGACGGCCACGGCATCCAGCACATCGAACATGTGCTCCGGGGACAAATCATCAGGATTGAGCGCCATTGCCGCATCGAAGTGCTCCTTTAGGGAGCGGATCCCCACATCGGCGAAGGCGGCGTCATTGCGCAGAAAGTAGCTGAGGAGGTAGTAGAGATCCAAGAGGCTGTTGTTCACGGGAGTGGCAGTGAGCAGTACCAACTGTTTGGCGGGTGAGCCGGCCAGCAGTCGCCGCAAGGCGTTCGCACGCTGCGTTGATGGATTGCGGAGGTTGTGTGCCTCATCAACTACTACCATCGCGTAACTGTTGATGTCCTGTTTGAGTCTATTGCGGGTTGCCTGGTCGGGATTAAGCCTCTGATCTCCCAACAGCTCCTCGAATGAGACCAATTCCATCGGCAGGTTATAGTCCGACATAAATTGCCGCCAAGGGCCGTCGCGCAATGTGGCAGGGGTGATGACCAGGACGCGTTGGCGACGGTCCAAGGCCGCTTCACGAATCATTTCGCCTGCGATGAACGTCTTGCCAAGACCCACCTCGTCGGCGATGAGAACGCCGTTCAACCGGTCCAGGATGCGCTTGGCGCGCCAAACGCCGTCGGTCTGGAATGATGTCAGGTGAATCTCGGTTTCGTCCTGGTGCTCGTCTTCCAGTTCGTCCGCATAGCGCTCCCAGAGCATGCGAAGGAAGATCAGGTACGGTGAATGGGGTTCAAACCGGACCTCGAAGAGTGAAGCAAGATCGTATTCCTTGGCTTCGTCCCACAGTTCCTCGTACCAATGCCGCACCTGCTGCACGGTGTGGGGTTGGTAGGCACCCAGATTGAGCTCTGCATTGGTAGTCAGACCGGCTGCCGTCAGGTTTGACGAGCCGGCGATTACCCCGTGGTCTCCGTCCGAGATGAGGAACGTCTTGCCGTGTAGGAACCTTGACTCCAATCGCCGGACCTCAACCTTGCCGGACCGGATCCAGTCGATCAGGCGTTGGGTCTGGGCATCCACGACCCGGTCAAAGCCCAGTAAGTCTCGGTCCGACAGGAGGTGGGTTTCGTGTTCGGCAACGGCATTGCGAATTCGGTCGCGGGCTGCTCTTGCTGGCAGATGCGATTCCTTGCCCAATGGGCGCGGCCTTTGCTCAGGGGGTGTGGGTTCTGCTCCCAGCAACAGCCGAGTGTTGGTGGCTTTGTCCAGGGCATCCGCCAGCAGGGCATAGCCACCAACGTTAAAGTAGGCGGTGGCGATATCGACTCCCGCACTACCAACCCGATTGGTTGTTGGTTCACAGATGAAGCTGTTGAGTGCTTCGGCTACCGTGTTACCTGCACGGTTGACGGCAAGTTCGGGTTTGGCACTACCTGTCACGCGAGCCTCCTGAAGTGTTCCAGCACGGCTGCGTGGCGTTCGGAGTAGTCGGTGTTTGTGTGGAAGGTCCCGTACAGGACTTCCAAGTCGCCCTCGTCTAGACCGTAGAGGTGGGCGACGCAAGCATCCAGTTCATGGATCAGGTCCTGCTTCTCGGTTTCCGACTTCACTGAACCGACCTGAACACCGATTTTAGACGCAAATTTGTCGAAGCTCTTAGTAACACAAGCAAGACGACTGGCAAGCTCGGCGACCTTGAACGCGAGCGAGCCTGGAACATCCGGGTCTACATCCGGGACAGGCAGGTTATTGAAGATATAAAAATTAAGTGTCAGTTCAACCACTCGGCGCACCAACCAGTCCAGAATCATTGAGGAGCAACATCCAAGAATGTAAGCAGTATCCCTAGCGCTCGCATTGGTCAGGAACAAATACGGAGCCTTATTGACTGCCACTACATTGCTGGGAATGAGCGCAACGATAAGCGATCGCGTATCTGTACTGCGTGTCACATCTCTGAAGGCAATACGTGGATGCAAGCACGGAAGAGTTTCCTCATCATTTATGACGGACAGATCGAGATGTGAAAAAGCCGAACTCTTAACCCTGTGTTGTCTCTTGCGCTTGTCGTATAGAACTTTTTTGATATGACTCGGGTTTGCTGAAGCATAGTATTGTTTGGTGTCCGGTTCCCAAAGATTGAAGGACTTGCCGGTGTAAACAGGCCAACAATCATCGTCCAAAGCAGCGGCACCGTCATCTAGCAAAAAATCGCGTTTGTCGGCGGTGGCGTGCATTTCCGATACGGGAGTTAGACGCCACCGCCGACAAACGCATTCCTCTGGGGGAGTTTCAAGTCGAGGATGGCACTGGAACTTACGAAATAGCTTGAGTGATCCTGACCTATCAGGGATTTGTGGAAAGGCAAAGTCCCGTGACCACGTCTTGAACTCAGCAAGAGGCACCGTCTGCAACCCTAATGCAATCCCCGCTCGGTAGGCTGAATGTGAGGCATATGTCCTACCAATCGGAACCGTGTCAGCGACTGATTGACCTTTTCGAACTGCGAGCATTGCAATCTGGTATCGCCCATCTACGTCTTCAAATACCCACTTTCCAGTGTTTAGAAACGTGGTGGTATCGAGGAACTCACCTTTGGTCAGTACGGACTGCCTCCAAGGCATGCCCCCTTTGTTCTGAAGTGCTGTTCGAGGAGTGACGATTCCCACTGTGCCGTCTGATCGCACGAGTTGCCAGTTGCGCCAGCAGAACGCTTGGTACAGGTCAGTGTCTCCGGCACCGAGGTGGGGGTGAACGGTGCGGAGTAGCTGTTTCATGCGAGCAGCGTTCTTGATGGCTTGCTCAAACGCCCTGTCGAGATCGTCTCGCTGTTGTCTGAACGTTTCAATCTCTCGGTTCATACGTCCAACGGGCATCCCTCGTACGCCGGGAAGGTGCGCCCCCCACCATTGTTGCTTATCCACTTTCACCTTTTCCCACGGAGGGTTTCCCAAGACACAGTTGAACCCTGGACGATCGCGCAGGAAGACCTCAGGGAACGCCGTAGGGAAGTGAATGGGCCGGAGACGTGAGATTTCGGACTGGATCACCGGGGCATTGTTCAGTTCGGAGATGAGTTCTTCGTTGTAGTCATCGGGCATGTTCACCACACCTGCCCGCGCCGCAGTCACTACGTTGAAGAGTTCGCGTACCGGAGCCACCTTGTCCATGGCGTCGGCGTGCGCAGTTCGAGCATCATCGATTTCCCGCTTCTCTGCGTCTGATGTCGCGGCCAAGCGCTCCAGATCCTTGAGTGCTTCTGTCAGCACTGATTCGACCCGCTGGCGGAACAGGCTCGATTGGCCCTGCCCGGAACCCAGGTTGAATGCTTCCATGGCATCGTCCACGGAGACGACACCGATGAGGCTGTCGCCGTGCAGCAGGTTATGGTCCAGAAACGAGAGGGGAAGACCAGGCACGAACGTGTGAACCCAGATTGACAGTCGAGCCAATTCAACGGCGATTCTGTTCAGGTCCACGCCGTAGATGCAGTGTCTGGCCACTTGCCTACGCAGAATGGAACTGGTCTCGATCTCCACGCCATGGGCCAAATCACCCCAGGGCGATTGCATCTAAATTGGGGGGGCGACGGGGCGGATGGACACCGGCCTACCATGGGCGGTTCCGGATTCAGCCTGTGGAGAAGCCCCTCATGGACGGCCCGATGCCCTCGTCCCTGGTCGAAACCCTGGACACGCTGGAGGATCCGCGGGTCGACCGGACCAAGCGGCACAACCTGACCGACATCCTGGTGCTGTCGGTGCTGGCCGTCATCTGCGGCGCCGACAGTTTCGTGGCCATCGCGCTCTTTGGCCAGCTCAACGAGGCTTGGCTGCGCACCTTCCTGGCTCTGCCGCACGGGATCCCCTCGCACGATACGCTGGGACGGGTCTTCGCGCGGCTGGATGCGGCGCAGTTCGAGGAGGGCTTTCGGGACTGGGTGCAGGAGGCCTTTGCGCTAACCGATGGTCAGGTCGTGCCCATCGACGGCAAGAGCGTGCGCGGCTCCCACGACCGGGGCCAAGGGCTGGGTCCCCTGCACCTGGTGAGCGCTTGGGCGCAGGCCAACCGGCTGGTGCTGGCCCAGACCGCGGTGGAGGACGACTCCAACGAAATCACGGCCATCCCGGAACGGCTGCGCATGTTGTGCCTGGAGGGCTGCATCGTGACCCTCGATGCCATGGGTTGTCAGAAGAAGATTGCGCGCCAAATCCGGGAGCAGGACGCCGACTACCTGCTGCGCGTGCGGGCCAACCACCAGGGGCTCCACGACCGGATGGAGGATACCTTCACCCTGGAACGGGCCGCGGACTTCGCCGGCTGTCCCCACGACTATGCGGACACGGTCGGGAAGGACCACGGCCGGATTGAGACCCGCCGCTGCTGGACGACCGGCGACCCCGCCTACCTCGCCCATGTCGACCCCGACCGGGAGTGGTGCGACCTGGCCAGCCTGGTCTGGGTCGAGTGCGAACACCGCTGCGGGGACCGGGTCGCGACCGATGTCCGCTGTTTCATCTCCAGCCTGCCTCCCAGGGCCCAGCCCCTGTTGCAGGCGGTGCGCGGGCACTGGAGCATCGAAAACGCCCACCACTGGGTCCTGGACGTGGCCTTTGGCGAGGACGACAGCCGCATCCGCACCGGCTACGCCCCCCACAACATGGCCATTCTCAAGCGCATCGCGCACAACCTGTTGCGGCAGGACCGGTCGCTCAAGGTGGGCATTGCCAACAAGCGGTTGGCGGCCGCCTGGAACAAGGACTACCTGTGTCGGCTGATTGGCCTCAAGCCCAAACCCGTTTAGATGCAATCGCCCTGCAAATCACCCAACGCACTCAGGGCAATGCCGCGCAACCGGTCCAGCTCTGCGTTCACCCGTGGTATTGGGTTGAGCGAAAGCCATGCCGACAGGCGTGCCTCGATTCGATCGACCGCGGCCACGAGGAAGTGGCCTGAACCCATGGCGATGTCAGTACATCTGAAGTCAAAGAACCTCTTGGCCAGTGCTGCCTCGTCTCCCGCCTCACGAAGCTTCGCAAGGGTGGCGATGTGTACGTCCAGAGCCGGCTTGAGGGCTTTGTCCAACAGGTGTTCCACCACGAACGGTTTGGTGAAGTAGGACCCCGTCTCCTTGCGCGCTCCTGACTTCCCGTGCAGGTACACTTCGCCGGCGAAGATCGCGGTTTCCTCCCCTCTTTCAGCGGAGCCAACCGGTACGTATACCCCTTTCCGGTTCAGGGCCAGATCCTCTTCGGCGAGAGACAGTTGGGACTCCAACAGACCTTCGTAGATGGTGCCGAACTCACGAACCGACAGGGCCCGGAAGTCCACTGGACCAACACCTTCGGGTCCATCGTCAATGAGAAGGGCATCAAGCGCAGGGCCAAACTCGTCATCGGTAAGTGTCAGCCTGTGAATGGCAGCTCCCGCGGGGCTCACCGCCGGATCGGCTGCAAACAGGCCTCCGTTGTATTCGGGTACCCCAAACCCGACGTTCCCTCTGTCAACTGCCTGCCACAGGGTGCAGACGTCGTTCCAAAGCGAGGTTGAGTTCGGATCGAAACGAACGCGGCTTGCCTTGCGATCGTCAGCCAAGCGACTGGCGATTCGGGTAAGCGAGTGGTCTCGGTATCTGCCGTTGGTTTTGTAGGGCAGCAGGTCCTGATCCTCGGCGTAGGCGACAAACAGCAACCGAAACAGGATGGTCATGGCCTGTTCGTACGCGTCCTTCAGGTCCTCCTCGGAGGTCGATTCCATCCGATCGGTGACGGCCTTGGCCAACAAGGGCATGGTCCGGCGGTAGACGCGCTCGCGCAAGCGGACTGCAAGTTTGGCGGCGTACCGACTGGAATCACTCAGGATCTGTTCGAGTGATCCGTCCTTGACAAGCGCCCGGGCGGAGAACAACAGCATCAGGTACCCGGCCAGGCGTTCCGGGATTAGGGACAGATTGATTTCCACAAACGTCTCGGTCCGTCCCTTGCCACCCACACCCTTGCCTGCCTCCGAGCTGTAGAGACGTATCTCCGAGGCACGGGTGAGTACAACCCATGGCACGTTCTCGTTGTCGGCTACTGCCAGGGCATGAGAAACCGGGGATAGGTTGTCGAATCTCCTGGCCGGTGCGTCCATGAGCTCGGTATCGTCGCAAAATACAGCCAGAGCCTGCCTCCTGCCGTCAATGGTGAGGATAGACGTGTTGGTGGACAACGTCTGAATCTCAAAGCCAAGCTGTTCTACGAGGCTGCGGCCACGAAGTGGCAGAAGGGGTTCAGCTGTTCGAGACGCTTCGTCCCAATCGGCTCGTTGACGTACTCCGGCCTCCAGTTCCTGGGTGGCGAGAAGTCCCATGTTGCGGAGACCCGGCAAGTCCGAATCGAGCTCCGGAAGTGCTGCCAGCAGCATCCGGGTAGCTTGGTGGCGGTTTGGTTCGTTGAGTGCGGTTTCCGCAAGCCTTTCTGCTTGGTGAAGTTCAACCTCGAGGTATACCGACGGCTCCTCAACTGGACCACACAGTGCAGCTTGGTGACCGTTGACGGCCGGGTAAACTGCTACCAGCAGGACGGGGCTGGCACGATTGCCCTTGCGTTTGGACCAGGCGGTTCGCAGGTCGGTCGTCCGCGGTTTCCCGGTGCACTGAACCAACGCGACTTCAAGCCCGTTGGGAGCATCTTGGGCGAAGACTCCCACAGGCGACCAAGCGGAAGGAACTCCATCACCGGATTTCCAGTCAACCGGATCACGATCCCGAAGGAACTCCGAGAGGACATCGGTGGTGGCGAAAGTCATCGATCACTCCATAGTTCGTAAGAAGCGGCACCCACAGTCGGGTTGCCGGTACTCAGAAGGGCAGAACGACCAGTCGGTCCTCAATGATGCAACGCATAGATTGTTGATCAAGAGCCGTGCGAATGCCGTTGTCTGCTGGCATCAGGGCATCGAGTTTGACCCCTCCGAATCCCTGCGCCGGCAATATGCTATTCTCCTTCATATTAAATATAATGTCTTTGGCTATATCTCCTTCAGTCTGTCTGGGGACCAACAGAGACTGGCGAGATCTGCATAAAGCTCTTGACGCTCATCCAAGTCTGCCTTTCGAAATTCTGGCATGGGTCTGAAAGGTAGGCTAGTTGATTCGAGGAACTGGGAAAAGCCTGGGTTGTTCTTATAGGCTATGGGATGAAGGGAGCAAGCCAGCAGATTCTGTTTGGGGTAGTGCTCAACCTTCTCTGGATAAGCCATATCGGAAAGGCTGGCGTTATCTGGCCCTGGCAGTAGAATGAGGCCACCAACACGATTGCGATACGCCGCGAAGTCGGCTGGATGAGTGAACTCGTCCTCATGATCCTCTGGATGGTCTGCCCACAGATGTTCGATCTGGTATCCACCTTTCCTTGAGGACCTTCTGGCGTACTCGGGGTAGCGGGCAACATATTTTGATCTGACCTCAATGAACTCTGTCAGCCTGGCCAGCAACCGATGTACTTGAGGGCCGTTAGTGCGGTGGAGGTAGAACACCTTTTGGGTATGGAAGTCGATGTAGTCATCCCCTCCTATTTCTTGCCGTGATAGTTGCGTGATAAGATCATCACGCAACTGCTCTGCATCCATGCCTCGAATGCGCTTCATTATCAGAAACGCGCGATACTGCATTGTGGAATAGTCAATTGCTCTAAAGTTCCACATGCGACGCGCGAGCATGATCTCAATGAATGTCGCCACAAGACGCATCTTACGTTTTACCGTCTCCTCATCATCGGCCAACCGAATGGGTGAGAGCATTAAGGGATATTGAAACGTAAAGTTGTTCTGGGCATTGAAGAAAATTGACTCGAAGTCGGGTGTATAGGTCTCAGCTGCTCTACGTGCGAATTTGTACCAGTGAGTGAAGAACGGGAATTCTTTGCAAATGAAAGCCTCGAAATGTGAGCTGTACTTTAAGCCTACTCGTTTCTGATTCTCCCGCACCCATCGATGGAATTCTGTGCCAATTCTATCGAAATCTTTGGGCACAGCCCCAGCTCGGCGTTCCCGGATGCTCTTGGCATACTGACTCCTCAGCCACGCCTTGATGCAGTCAGCGTGTTCTTCTTTGCCGAGGTCACGAAGTTTGATTATCTGCTTCTTCCATACATCGTCTGAGCGGGAACGACCATCACTGTCGGTGATGTGAGCTAGGATGTATCCTTTGAGCATGTCAGTGGGTGTCAATGAAAGCCCCCGGTCGTTCATCGTCTCAAAGATCGTGTAGGCATCCTCATCTGAGAACGCAGTAATCTCGACCAGCATAACTTTTTCAGTCAACCAGTCGAGGAAGTAGGGGAGAGCGTCTCTTCGCAACTCTTCAGGAAATATCTCAGTAATGTCGTTGTATCGTTTGATCAAGGTCTGCACTGAAAGCGGCTGTTCGGCGGAATCAGGATTTTCTTCGTCGATAAATGCTTGTAGACAACTGTCCCTATCTGGCACATCGATGTTGAAGGATTTTTTCCCGAACTTGGTCGAGTAAATCAGATTATCAACTCCAACTTTGTTGTCGTCCTCTTGATTCCGTTGGAGGTTATTGAGGTATATGAGAAGGAGAGTCAACGAGGTGATCCGTTGCTGGCCGTCAACGATGAACAATTCGTTGTCTTTGCCACTGATGATCACCGAGCCAAGGAAGTATTGCCCATACTCAGCCACTTTCTGTCGTGGATGATCCTCGTTGAAATCCTGAAGAAATCTACTTGTGAGGTCCTCTATGAGCTCTTGAATCTGTTTTGGCTCCCACTTGTAATCACGCTGGTAGTAGTCGATACGATACTTTTGTCCAAGCAGGGCTCGAACAGACTTAGCGTCTCCGCGTATCTCCCGCATGGTGAACGCCTCCGTTGGTGGTCTGATATACCTGTAATGGTGCTATTGGACACATTAATGGTGAAAACTAATAAAATGTGTTATCATCTTGCCTACATCCGAATAGTGGGGAGTTGACTAAACCCATTCTCCCTCTACGGGTATCCGGCATTGACATAATCCGGGTCTGCGTCTGGACCGAACCCCAGTTCCCCACATCGATGGCGAAACTGCTGGCAGGCATCGGCATACGATGGATCCTCAATCAGGTTCACCCGTTCCTGCGGATCTCTCCCCAAGTCGAACAACACCTCCGGCATGTCGGGACCGTAGAACTGGTACTTCAGATCGCCCTGCTTGATCATCAAGTTCCGCTCCCCAAACTGAGACACCGATTCCCCACTCCAACCTAAGGAGTCCCCCTGACAGAGCGGTACCAGACTGCGGCTGTCCAAACTGTCCGGGATCGGGACACCGGTGAAATCGCACAGTGTGGCAAACAGATCGCACAGGTTGACGTTCTCCGTCACCGTGCGCCCCTCGGACCCGAACCCTGCCGGCCACCGGATGAACAACGGCACTCCAACGCTGGCCTCGAAGAACTTCTGCTTCTCCCAGATGCCGTGCTCACCCAGCATCTCGCCGTGGTCCGACGTGTAGATGATGATCCACTCGTCAAGGTTCTGGCCGGCCGCCTCCAGCGCATCCAGGACAATCCCGTAGTACTCGTCGATGGTCTCGATCATCCCGTAGTAGGCGGCCGTTGCCCTTTGCATGTCCCGCTCGGTCACGTCGGTACCGACATCCACCTGTCGCTGGGACAGGAAGGGATGGTCGAAGACCGGTTCGTCCATGTAGGGACGCACTCGGTTCAGGTAGTACTCGAACTTCGCCTGATCCGTCTGATACGGATAGTGGGGTTGGTTGAAGGAAACCTTGAGCAGCACCGGCCGTTCCGGCCTGGCCCGGTCGAAATACGGGTCCGTGAAGTGGTCACGGATGAAGTTCAGCGTGCCCTGCAGGGCGTATTCGTCCGCCACATGACTGGGTGGACGGCCGACTCCGGCGCGCAGCACCTCCTTGGTGTCGGACCACTTGTGCCTGCGGAACGTCTCCGCATACGGCGCGAAGCTTGCCTCGTCCCGATCCTCGATCCAATGATCGGCCATCCGTATTTCGGAACCCAACCGCTGCATCCAACCCTGCATCTGGTCCGGTCCTGTATGGTGCAGCTTGCCGGCCGCGACGGTGTGCCAACCGTACTGGGCTAGCCTTCGGGCAAACGTCATGTAGCCGGGGGCCAGGTCTTGGCCGAAGGTCTCGACTCCGCAGGTTCGGGGCAGCTGCCCGGACATCATCGCCTGTCGCCCGGGAATGCAGATGGGCGAAGGCGTATAGGCCTGGGTAAACACCACCCCTGTTTCCGCCAGTGCATCAAGCCGCGGCGTGCGCACGATTGGAGCCCCCGCATAGCCCAGGATGTCGCGACGGTGCTCGTCGCTCATCAGGAACAGGATGTTGGGTTTGTTCCCAGACATGACAGATCCTTGACCCCTTGGATTGGCTCGCAGAACTTCAGTCCGAGTCCAGCCAGGACTTCTTGCAAAGCACGATTTCCGACATGTCGCAGATCACCCCAGAACTGGACACCCCTTCGTGTGGCCTCCAGATCAGGTTCAGGGTACCGTCCACAACCGCTGTGGCAGGAACGTCGAACCGTTGCAGATCGGGAGTCTGGGTGGTGGGCATGTAGTCGTGGATCTCCACTCCCTCCTCCGTGTCTAGGCGGACATAACTGCGCGAGATCCCGGCATAGGCAATCCGCAGTTCGTAGTCCTCGCCTAGTTCCAGGTTCTCGTAGCGGATGCGGAGAGGTGACGTACCCAACATCACCAGTCCTCCTCTCCAGGAGATCGGCAGGTTCTGGGAATCCTTGCGATAGGGGAAACGTCGGCTGGGCGTGCGCAAGGCACCCGGATCCTCCGCATACGGCCTGAGGTCCTGGACCCGCGACAGGTCGTGCGGCTGCACTAGGTCGTCGTGGAAGCCGCCCGGCGTGGCATCCAACCGGCTCAGAAGGCTGTCAAGAGCAGCCAGCCGCTCTTCCTCCGTCTTCAGCGAAATGACCTCGCTCAGACGCATGCGCCACCAGATGCGGTCATTGAGCGGATAGTCGATGGCGTCCAGGTTCGCGCCGCGCGTCTCGTACTGGGCACCATACATGGGCACGCTCAGTTGCATGCGGATGCTCTGGAACAGAGCCTCCGCTAGCTGGAAGACCCGCGTGCGCAGGTTCTGGGCGATGGGCGATGTGACTGCCCGGTCCCAGATGTGGAAGGCTTCGCGGATGGAGGCGCGGCTGCCTTGCACTGTGGCCTTGCCCAAGGCATCCAAGGCTTCGGCTTCCAGGCCGGTTTCATACAGCAACCGCTGATGTACATAGGCATCGTAGTAGGCGCGGTACAACGCCTGCTGGAAGCGCCAGTTGCGCAGCAGGAAGGGCGAGGCGGCCTTCTCCATGGCCTGGAACTGCCGCAAGGTGGTCTGGACACCCCGGTTCACAGCCAGGGGACCGCGCCAGTTACGCTCCAAGGCCAGCAGGCCGTGGGCGAAGTCATGGGCTATGTCCGGATCGATATACATCCGGCTGTACTCGACCAAGGTTTGGAATATGTCTTGCTGGTCGCCCCAAGATAGGCTGCTCCAGACGAACTTATTGACGTCGTCGTTGCAACCCTCGGAGTAGGTCAGCATGCCGGTTGTGCCCGGCTGGCTGATGCGGAAGCAGTGTTCCTCGTCCACGGGTCGCGGGTTGACCGGCTCGCGGCCGATGGTCGTGGCAAAGGCCACATCCCAGTCCGGAACCGGGAACTGGGAACTCAGCGTGTGGGTGATGTCCGGGTAGTTGCGGATTGGGTAGCGGTCCGGAACCATCTCGCGGAATTGGCCCATTGGGATGTTGACCCAGGGACCGTGTACGACTCCGCCCACCCAGTCCGGGCTTCGCTCCTCCAGGTAGTTGAGGAAGTAGGGCATGTCTTCGTGGTCGAACCCCTGCGGGGAGATCCAGATGCCAACCCCTTCGTGGTGCTTGGCCACCACCTTCGACAGCCGCTCCAGTAGGTCCATCAGGATCGGGGCCCGCGTGTGGCCCGGATCGCCGCCCGGCACGAACACATGGTTCAGGCGCGGCATACGGGAGAGAACCTCGTCCCAGAATTCGCACTCGCCTTCAATCTGGGCCTCGTCCGTGTAGTCCGCCTGCATGACCGGAAACCAGATCCACACGTCTATGTCCAACTCATCGCAGATACGGGACTGCACCTCCAGCATGTCCAGGTGGGGAATGGGAAAGTGGGGACTGTCGTCCAAGTCGTCCGTGCGCGGTGGAATGACCTCGATGGCGTTGGTGCCGAACAACGCCAAGTCCAGGATGTAGCGCCGGAACTGCGCCTCGTCCCAGGCGCAGTAGGAGTTGGTCTTGTCCCGGTAGCCCAGTTGGTGGCCGATCAGTGAGTAGTCCGGTACGGCATCGACCGAGATGCTGTCCGGTCCAGTCCAACGAGACTTCGTCATGTGCATCTGGCGTAGTACGCGGCCCACGCCAAACAGCACGGCACGCGGACTGTTGCCCAGTACCCCAATGGTCTCCCCCTCCCCGGAGCCGGTGGTCCGGATCCGGTAGGCATCCTTGGCATCCGTGCCCAGGTTCAGGTCCGAGCTGCTCCACAGGCCTTGCAGGTGGCCCGGTGCCTCAACGGTTCCCAGCACGAAGCCGGCGGTATCGGAAGGCGGGTTTTCGACAACGGCCAGGTTCCTGTCGGTCCGGGACGCGATTTCGTCGGCCAGGATCCGAGCACTGCGCGCCACCAGTTCCAACGGTTCGGACGGGATCGCGACGAATCGAAAGTTGTCGAGGTTTCTCATCGGGTCACCTGACCGCGGGCGCGGTCTGCTTGGTTTGGAATGTGCGGGGTGTTGCCGTTCGGAACAGGGCCGACTGCAACCACCGGTCGTCAGCCCTTGAGGCCTGTCAGCACAATGCCTTCGATGAAGGCCCGTTGGGCGAGGAAGTACAGGATGAGAACCGGCACCACCATGATGGTCGACACGACCATCATGTAATGGGTCCAGTCCAGGCCGGACTCGAATTCCCTTAGGGAATTGACCAGCAGGGCCAGCGTGTAGAGCTTGGTCTTGCGCAGGTAAATCAGCGGTTCAAGGAAGCCGTTCCAGTTGAAGACCAAGGCTAGGATGGAGGTCACCACCAGCGCCGGCCGGGCCAGGGGGATGATGACCTGCAGAAAGATGCGGGGCCGGCTGGCACCGTCAATTCGGGCGGCCGCCTCCAGCTCCAGCGGAATGGTACGGAAGAACTGGCGCAGCATGAAGATCGTGATCGGACCGCCGAACCAGTGGGGCACGATCAGGGGTTTGAAGCTGTCCACCCATCCCAGGCGGGAGAACATGATGAAGATCGGGATCATGGTCACTACGTAGGGGAGCATGACCGTCGACAGCAATAGGGAGAAGGTCAGGTCGCGGCCGCGGAAGCGGAGGCGGGCGAACCCGTAGGCGGCCATTGCCGAACTCATGATCACGCCGATGCTGGCCAACATGGTGATGTAGACGGTGTTCCAGGAGGCCCTGAGCACCGGCACCGCATCAAACACCTCCACGTAGTTCTGCCAGCGAAACGGATCCGGGATCCATTGCGGCGGAAAGACGTAGATGGTGGCCGGCGTCTTGAACGAACTGGACACGAGCCAGAAGAAGGGCGTCAGCATCAGGATGCCGCCACCGACCAGAATCGCATAGCGGATGACGTTCATTCGTTGTCGTCCCCGGCCTCGTAGTAAACCCAGCGGTTTTGGGTCTTGAAGAGGATGAACGTCAGGATGGCCACCGTCAGGAACAGCAGCCAAGCCATGGCCGAGGCGTAACCGTTGCGGAAGTAGCCGAAGGCGTTTCGGTACATGTACAGCATGTAGAACAGCGCCGCGTTGCCGGGTCCGGCCACGGAGCCGGCGGCATTGGAGCCGAAGAGAATGAACGCGGAGGTGAAGACCTGGAAGCTGTTGATGACCGTGATGATCAGCTGGAAGAAGATGATGGAGGAGGTCAGCGGCAGCGTGATGGTCGTGAACTGCCTCCAGATGCCGGCGCCGTCCACTTCGGCGGCCTCATAGAAGGAGCGGGGCACCCCGGTGATGGAGGCCAGGAAGATTAGGACGGAGTTGCCCAGGCTCCAGAGGCTGATGAACACAATGGAGGGCACAATCCAGTCCGGGTCCGCCAGCCAGCGCGGGGCGGGCAGGCCCAGCACCTTGAGCGGGAAGTTGATGGGGCCGAACTCCGGGTGGAGGCCCCAGCGCCATACGGCGGCGGCGGCCACGGATGGCACGATCGAGGGCAGGTACCACATCGTGCGCCAGGCGGAGATGCCGCGGATGCGGCCGCTCATCAGCAGCGCCACCAGGTAGGCGAAGATCAGCGCTGCCGGCACATAGATGACAACGTACTTGAGCGTGACCTGGATCGACTTGATCCATAGGTCGTCCTGGAACAGCCGAGTGTAGTTGTCCAAACCGGTCCAGGTCGGCCGGTTGATGATGTCGTATTTGGTGAACGAGAGGCCCATGCTGACCAGCACGGGTCCCAGCTGGAAGAGGATCAGGCCCAGCACGGCCGGCAGGATGAACAGCCAGCCGAACACCGTCTCCTCGAAGCTCAGTCGCTGCCAAATCCTCAGGCGCGGCTGGGTGGAGGACGTGGTCGAAATCGAAGCCATGGACCGGGTTGGCGGTTGAGAAGTGTTTCGGCGACGCGCCAGGAAGGGCGGACCGCGGTCCGCCCTTCCTGGTGTTTATAGTGAAGTCGTGGGCGTCGGAGACTAGGCCAGCTCGCCCGTGGCCAGGATCTGTTCCGATCCGGCCCTCACCTCGGCGGCGATGTCCTCCCACCGGACATCGCCCAGGAACAACTGGTCGTTGTACGGGGCCCAGTAGTCCAGCAGCGGCTGGTACCAGCCACCAAAGTAGGAGCCGATCGTGTCGCCCGGCCAGCGGAAGGTGTCCATGTTCTCGAAGGCATCGTAGAACACTTGGCGGGACGGTCCGTCCGGACCCTCCGGGTTGCTCAGGAACTGCTCGCGCAGGTCCTTGCGGATAGGCTGCTGCATGCCCAGGTCGACCAGAATCTTCTGTCCATCGAAGCTGCAGCAGGCGAACTGGATGAAGTCGTAGGCTTCCTGCTGCACCTTGCTGCGGGAGAAGACGCACAGCGGGGAGTAGTGGCCGTAGGAGACCGGGGTCGTGTTGTACGGCACCTGCGTTGTGCCCCAGTTGACCTCGGCGGCGTTGATGCGGCCAATCGACCAGGCACCAATGTGCTGCATGGCCAGGTTCTTGGAGCGCATGTCCACGGGAGCCGCGGTTTCGTAGGCCGGCGAAGGCGCCACGTAGTGCTCCAGACCCAGGCTGGCGAGCCAGTTCATGGTCTGGACGAACTCGTCGGAGTCCATGGGCATCGTTCCGTCTTCGGCGACGATTTCGGCATCGTTGGCCCAGAGGTAGGTGTAGCGACCGTGCCCTAGGCCCGGCTTGAAGCCGTACTGCGCCACACGGGCCGGATCAAAGCCCGAATCCCCGGGCTTGTTGCCGTCTAGGTCGATGGTCAGCTGCAGGGCCAGTTCCAGCACGTCGTCCCAGGTCATCCAGACATCGGGTGCCGGGTAGTCGAGGCCGGCGGCGTCGAAGATGTCCTTGTCGTAACCCAGGCACATGGCGCCCGAGTCCCAGGGCAGGCCCCAGCGCTTGCCGTCGTAGGTCTGGGCGATCCACACGTTGGGTACGTAGTCGTTTTCGTCGAACGTCGGGTCCGCGTCCAGGTAGGGCTCGAGGTCCGTGGTCACGCCCTTGCGGGTCAGCATGCCCGTGGTGCGGTTGGCGTCGAACCAGCAGTCCGGACCGGTGCCGGCCGAAATCATGAGCAGCAGGGCTTCCTGGTGGGAGTAGCCGGCCACGGCGTTGATTTCGAACTCGACGTGAGGATTGCTCTCCCGGTAGAGGGCCATCTGCGTATCCATGACCCCTTCGATGAAGGCGCCGCCCCGGTTGAAGAAGTTGATGGTTACCGCTTCCGGCCCCATGTCTCCCGCGGCCGGTGCCATGGGTACGGCGGTGCAGGCCGCCAAGGCCAACGAGCCGGCTGCTGCGCCGGAAACGCGCAGAAAGTCGCGGCGACTGAGATTGTGTCTCGTCATAGTGATTCTCCTGTCGGTTAAAAGCGCCCGCACCGGCAGGGCAAACCTGCCTCGACGGACGCGGTAATCATAAAACAGTCGTGGTGCAGACCGGCTCCATCCGGGCGGCTTGCACCGAACCTGTCCTGTGGGAGATGGTTAGCAGACACACTGGTTTAAGGTGCCCCACGGATGCCAGTCGGTCCTGCTCATCCCAAGGTAGCCAAGCCCCCTTATCGTTGCAGGGGTAACGCTTGATGGTGCAGGAAGAAATAGGGCGTGAAGCTGGACTGACAGAGTGTCGGCCCCTTAATTGGTTGGGTTCCAAGGATCAGGACACCGGTTTGCAGGTCAGTTGCTTGGAGGGTGTGATACCAATCCAGTATGACTATACGACTTAAGTATCGGCGGGCAGGGCCTTCAGGGTGTCCCGGATCCAGTCCCAACCGCACAGTTGCCGTACCCGCGCCGGATCGGCCTGCCACGCCTTCAGGATCGGTTCCAGGGCCGCCTGCTTGGCCTGCAGATCCGGATAGACCCGGCCCTCGATGGCCCGGCGCAACTCCCGGAAGAAACGCGCGACCGGATTCAGTTCGGGGGCGTAGGGCGGTTGCACCACCCGGGGCGCGCCCACACCCTGCGCACTTGGCCGCGCAGTCCCAGCTTCATCTCGTCACCCCACACGATCCCCTGGCCCGCCTGCAATCCAACCACCTTCAGCCGTTGTCCGAGCCCCCCTTTTTCCAGGCCGCCTGGGCCTGGGGATCGGCCTGCGGGTGGCGGGCCCGCGGCCCCTTGAGCCGGATCCCCAGCCGCGGCAGCAGCGTGTACAGGCTGCCTACGGTGTAGACCACCCCGAACCGCGCCTCGATCCAGTCCCGCACATCCGCCGCCGTCCCAAACACCCCCGTGGCGGCCGCGGCCACCACCTGCTCGGCCTGGTCCGGCGTCAGGTAGGAGGGTTGGCCGACCCCGCCCTTGCGCCGTCCGCACACCATCTCCAGGCCGCCCTCCCGATACCACTGCAGCCACCGCTGCACGCTGCTCCGATGGACCCCCCAGGGCCGCGGCCACGCGCGTGGGCGTCCATCCGGCGGCCGACTGGCGCAGCAACCACAGCGCATGCAGCCGCGTGCGCACAACCCCCTCGGCTTCGGCCAGGTACCGCTGGTGCAGGGCTTCCACGGTATCGGCCTCGGACCAGGGAATGACCGCAGGTCGGCCCATGGCAGAGGGCTCCGGTGACAGGAACGGGGACAGACCACTCTACACCAGGTCGCCCTTTTACGCTAGGTTGGTATGAAACGCGGATGCGCCGACCTTGTAGCGTAATCACGGCGTGTTCGTCAGGCTCGGGACCGTAGGCTTCGATAATCTCTTCGACCATTTCGATCCGCTGTGACATCCGAACGTCAGGCAGGCGTATGAGGCCGGCATGGGACACTCGGTGCAGGAAAATCAATTCACTGAAGTCCTTGTCTAACGTGATGAGGACCCTATTCTCCGCTTCCACCAGTTCCAACAGGGCTTTGTCGCCGGGATTCGGCCCCAAGGCCAAGACTTCAAGCGCATCATATCCCGTGTTGTGGAGCCTCTGCCAGTCGGTGCCCAGTGCATCTGTCAACCAGAAACCTCATGCGTCGGCTACCGAAACCACGTCAAGCCTGTCCCCGGCAATGACAGCGTGGGCATAGGCGACGCAGGCTCGAATGTCGTCCGATTCCAGCCCCGGGTAATCATCCAGCAATTCCTCCGTGGTGGCTCCCTGGCTTAGCAAGCTGAGGATGATACCAATCCAGCATGATCAAGGCGTTTCAGCGGCTGTGGGCAGGGCTTCCAGGGCTGTCCGGATCCAGCCCCAGCCGCACAGTTTCTTGACCCGCTCCGGACCCGTCTGCCAAGCCCGCAGGATGGGCTCCAGGGCCTCCTGCTTGGCCTGCAGGTCCGGATAGACCCGGCCCTCGAGGGCCCGCCGCAACTCCCGGAAGAAGCGCTCGACCGGGTTCAGTTCGGGGGCGTAGGGCGGCTGCACCACCTGGGGTGCGTCCACGGCCTGCATGTCCTCCCCCCGATGGCCGCCGGCCCCATCCCAGACCCAGCCGTCGATGTTCGGGTCCTCCGCCCAGACCTTCCAAATGCGGGCCATCTCCTCGCCCTTCATGTTCTTCTGCCAGGCCCACCACAGCCGTCCCGTCATCGGATCGATGGCGACTGCCACATAGAGGTACTTCCAGCCAATTTGCACCGCCTGGGAGACCGCCACCCCGCGCGGGGCCCACACCTTGCGCACCTGGCCGCGCAGCCCCACGCGCATCTCGTCGCCCCACACGATCCCCTGTCCCGCCTGCAACCCGGCCGCCCTCAGCCGTGCCTTGAGCCCCCCTTTTTCCAGGCCTCCTGGGCCTGGGGATCGGCCTGCGTATGCCGGGGCCGCGGCGTCTTGAGCCGGATCCCCAGCCGCGGCAGCAAGGTGTACATACTGCCAATCGTGTAGACCACCCCGAACTGCTCCTCGATCCAGTCCCGCACCGCGCCCGCCGTCGCAAACACTCCCTGGGCTGCTTCCGCCACCAGCTGCTGCTCCTGGTCCGGGGTCAGGTAGGAGGGCTTGCCCGCACCGCCCCGCCGATGGGACCGCACCGCGGCCAGGCCCCCCTCCCGGTACCACTGCAGCCACCGGTGCACACTGCGCAACCCCACGCCCACCGCGGCCGCCACCGCCGCCGGGGACTCGCCCCGGCGCAGCAGCCATAGGGCCTGCAGCCGCGTGCGCACTTCGATCACGGTTTCGGCGCGGTACCGCGCATGCAGGGCCGTCTCGCTATCCTCAGCGGCCCACGCGACCGCGATCTTGCGGGCCATGGGCCCCTCCCGCCAAGTGGCATCCTTTCAATGCCACCACTATACTGGATTGGTATGAGTTCCACGGATATGCGCATGTCGCGGACAATCGGCTTCCCTCCGAAAACGTCGGGACGGGCCGTGATGCGTTTCAACAGGTCTTCGTTGGCAGGCATGGATTTTTCCCAGGGTAGGGGCCGTGATACCACCAAGGCATGACCAGCAGGCTCGCGTGTCGACTGCCTGACAAGTGCACAGCCAAAGGTGTAATGACTGGAAACTGACAATGTAATTCGATTGGGAAACCATGTTGATTGTCAGGAACCGTTGCCACGCGTGTGGGCATGAAGACGGTCGCGTGCAACCGTACCACGAATAGTTATGGAGAAGCGGCGCAGGTTGTGGCGGATTCAACAACCCACATCCTGTCGGTTGACTCCCTTTTCGAGCCACAGTGTCCATGCCTACATTAGTTGCAACAGCCTCTGCGCATGCCAAACCACGAATCAGGACCACCGGATCGGGAATTGCTCAGTTGCGGATCATCCCGATCATGCGAATCCCTCAGACCGCGTCCACAGGTGGCCGGTTGGAAAGTGTGGTCACATCACGGAATTGGTGCAGTCCGACCGGGATTGGGTGTGCGTCACACGACAATATGATGACAGTCATTGGCCATGGACGGTGGCAATCAGGTCAAACCGGGTTGCCGCCTGCCACGGGGCCCGCGTCCGGCCGAGTAGAATGGGGGCCTGTGAAACGGGAGGCGGCAATGAATGCGGCTGGAATTGTGGAACGGACACGGCTTCCGGCAACGGTGGAAGTCAACGGACGTGTGGGGGAGCCACACCCCGATGCCGATCCCGCCATGACGCGGGAAGCGCGGGAAGCGCGGATTGCCTGGCGGCTGGAACACCTCGACGAATGGCAGCGCGACCTTGAAAGCCTGGCCCACTACGATCCGGGCTATGCCTACGATGTCGCCCACGAATACGATGTCGATTGGACTACCGATCCCGACTATGGCCCCCGAGGCATCCACCTCTTTGAATTCGACGAGGACGGCGTGCTGTACTCCGACGACGACCGGCCGCAGGCCATTGAGCTGTACATGCGTGACACCGCCCGGGACCGGGTTGGCTACCGTGTGGTGTACCAGACCTGCTACGGTTTTGTGCCGGAGATCGCGGAACGTGTGGGGTTGCTCACCCGTCAGGGACGCCCTTCGAACACGGTGAAGCCGGATCTGATCGTGATGCCATCGGAGGAGGATCTGGACCCGTCCCGGTTTCCGGAGGATGGTCAGCCCCGGCCTGACGATGCCGTCCCGGAGTTGGTGCTGGAAATCCTGTCGGAGTCCACGGCGGTGCGGGACCAGGAAGGCAAGCGGCGGCTGTACGAGTATCTGGGGGTTCGCGAGTACCTGCTGTATGACCTGGGCGGCAAGCGTTGGGACGATTCGCCGCGGGAACTATTGGTGTACCGGCTGGAAGGTGATGCCTACCGGCAGGTTCCACCCGACCCCGGACTGTCCGAACCACAGGCACAGGCCTTCTGGAGCGACGTATTCGACGCATACGTCCGCATGCTGCCGGACCCACAGGAGGATACCGAGGAGTTTCGCCAGTTGCCGGCAGGGCGCAGACCGCCACCGCTCTTTCAGTGGTGGGATGTGGTACAGGGCCGCTGGCGCGACAGCGCGACCGACGAACGGGACCGTATCAGACAGGAAGGTCGAGTGGAAGAACGGTTGGAAGCGACCATCGACACGATGCGCGAGTTCCTGGGGCCGGAACTGGCGGATGTGCACTTGGACCGAATCGAGTTGATCTGGCGGCGAGACGGCCCGCCGGCGGACGCCCTCCGGCGCGTCC
Organism: Caldilineaceae bacterium; assembly: GCA_965208365.1. Classification (GTDB taxonomy): domain Bacteria; phylum Chloroflexota; class Anaerolineae; order Caldilineales; family Caldilineaceae; genus Bin34. The sequence goes on from OZ242330.1 coordinate 215,997, forward strand.
GGGACGCGTTGCGGGCACCGAGCGAATGGCGGCCCCTGTTGCTGCCGGGCGATCCCGATGATGACCGCGCAGCGGGACGCGAACCGCCAACGAACAGCCGCCAACAGTGAAGGCCGGCCAATATGGCCGGCCTGTTGCCGAACAAGGCAACCCCTGTTCCGCGGGTTTCCGGTTCTGGTGATCGCACAGCCGCTACGGAGGTTTGTCCGGACACTCGGGGCCTTGCCGGTAACGGTACTCCGGGCCTGAAGCGGGACTTGCAGGCAGTTTGACCTGGCCGCGTCATGACCCGCCTCATCCGTTCGCGGCTCGTACAGGATGGACAGGGTCAGCCGTCGTGCTATTCCGCGATGCGCACGAGGTTGTACAGGCGGTTCATCGCCTCCATGGGCGAGAGGCTGTTCACGTCCAGTTGGCGCAGAGCCTGCAGCGCTGGGTGTCATTCCAGAAACAGTGTGGACTGTACCGTCTGATCCGACGCCGGTACCGGGATCAGGTCGGCTAGGCTGTCGGACACGACGGCTCCACTCTCTTCCAGTTGTCCAAGGATTTCGGCTGCGCGTTCATGGACCGCCTTGGGCAGGTTGGTCATGCGGCCCACATGGACGCTGAAGGAACGGCCCGCGGCACCTTCGACGATGGTGTGCAGGAGGGTGATTGAACCGCCCGCATCATCCACTTGGACGTGGCGGTTCTGGATGTTCGGCAGCCGGTCTGCCAGGTCCGTCTCTTGTGCAACAGTCCCGCGGCAATGTTCTGGACGCTTGGACGCGATACGCGAGTGTTAGCTCCTGAAGGAGATCACTATGACATCTTCCTTTTGGAGCCAAACCGATCTTGGCTACAGGGTTACAGACTGGGATGCCGGATGGAGGTAAAGGCAGGCAGGGGATCCTGCCCCGAAGAGGCGCCGATGCAGGGACCGAAGCCATGTCAACGAGATTGAAACAGCGCCTTCAAGAGGCGTGTCGGTGCAGCTTCGCCTCCAGGTCTCGGATGCGTTCCGCGTCCAACCGGGCCTGCCGCGCCGTCTCCTCGCGTCGTTCCGCTTCCTCAGCACGTCGTTCCGCTTCCTCAGCGCGTTGCTCCGCGTCCAGTCGGCCCTTCCGCTCTGCCAGCCGGCCCTGTCGATTTTCCTCGGCGATGCGCTGCATCTCGGCCAGGTTCATGATGGCCCTGCCCGTCTCAAGGTCGTGCCATTGCAGCCATCCGTCCTCCCAGCGCAGGTACAGCTCCAGCACCTCGCTGTAGCCCTCCAGGCTGCCGTCGGGCCGCTCCGTAATCTCGATCGGCTCGTAGCGGTCTCCTACCAGCCGGTCCCCTGCCAGCCGTGTGCCGTAGCTCTCGCCGGTCTCGTCGAAGCGCCAGTACTCCGGGATGCCCAGAGCCGCGTAGTCGGCTGGCTTGTCGCGGACATCGATGCGGCCGGTGGAGGGCGAGGCAACCTCCACTACCAAGTCAGGGGGCTTGCCCTGTTCGGAGATGACGTAGGCATTGCGCCGGGCGCAGGCCTCGGGGTCAGCGTCGAAGGCGATCAGCATGTCGGGTGCGCGCAACCCCTTGATCTCCGACAAGGGGTGCGGCGCGATATACACCTTTCCGTCAATCACGGTGGTCTCGGGAGCACCGAAGTGGCAGCCGAGGAAGTGGGCGACACCGGATAGGGCGAGAACACGGAACCAAGTTCCCTCGTCGGGATTCCGGATCGGGTCGGGAAAGGGTTTCAGACGTCTGATGTCCGGTTCGGCCGGACTGTGGGATGTGGTGGCGTTCATGTCAAACCTGGTTGGTTCGAGCGGGTGGGTGCAGTCCGGCAGGTGGGGTTGCGCCCGCGGACGCGCATCCGGGTGCGGTCCCGGACTGCGTCCAATGGGGACTGCCTGTCCTTGACGCGACAGGTCGCGGAGTCCAGTCTCCGGTTTGTCGGAACGGACACGCTCCTGAAGGACCGATTGGAATGCACCCCCGCGTGGATGTAACCAATGCCTTCAGGGCCCGCGTCGGTGCAGCTTCGCTTCCAGTTCCCGGATGCGTTCCGCCGCGATGCGTTCCGCGTCCAACCGGGCCTGCCGCTCTGTTTCCTCGCGTCGTTCCGCTTTCTCAGCGCGTTGTTCTGCCTCCAGCCGGGCTTTCTGTTCCTCCAGCCGGCCCTGACGTTCTTCCAGCCGGCCCTGGCGTTCTTCCAGCCGGGCTTTCTGTTCCTCCAGCCGGCCCTGGCGTTCTTCCTCGGCGATGCGCTGCATCTCGGCCAGGTTCATGATGGCCCTGCCCGTCTCGAGGTCGTGCCATTGCAGCCATCCGTCCTCCCAGCGCAGGTACAGCTCCAGCACCTCGCTGTAACCCTCCAGGCTGCCGTCGGGCCGCTCCGTAATCTCGATCGGCTCGTAGTGGTCGTCCACCAGCCGGTCGCCGGCCAGCCGCACGCCGTGGTGCTCGCCGGTCTCGTCGAAGCGCCAGTACTCGGGGATGCCCAGAGCGGCATAGTCGGCCGGCTTGTCGCGGACATCGATGCGGCCGGTGGAGCGGGAGGCGACCTCAAGGACGAAGTCGGGAGGCTTGCCCTGCTCGGAGATGATGTAGGCGTTGCTGCGGTAGCAGGCTTCGGGGTCGACATCGAAGGCGATCATGAGGTCGGGTACGCGCAAGCCCTTGATGCCCGACCGGGGTTCGGGGGCGATGTACAGTTCGGCGGTGATCAGGGTGGTGTCGGGGTTGGCGAAGTGCCAGTTCAGGAGGTAGGGAGCACCTCGTTCGGAGAGATGTCGGTGGCTGCTCATTTCGTCGGGATGGCGGGGCGGCGGGTCGGGGTAGGGCACCAGAATGTCGGTGCCCGTCCCGACCGGGCCGAAGGAGGTGGTGCTCATGTCGATCCTGGTCAAACCTAATGGGTCGAGGGACTGGGCGGTCCGACAGGGATTATACCGTCGGGCAAGACCTCCGGCGGGAGCGTTGTTCGTTGGCTTTGGGCATGCCATGCAGCAGGAAAAACCGGCCCGCGGAATGCGTCAAGGTGCAACCGGTTGGATGGCACGAGGCATATCACGGAGCCGGTACCGTCCGACCTAAGCATCCCTTGCACCATCCTCCTGGGCAGGACGGGTTCAGCTGTCGTGTTCCTCTGCGATGCGCACGAGGTCGTACAGGCGGTTCATCGCCTCCATGGGCGAAAGGCTGTTGACATCCAGTTGGCGGAGGGCTTGCAGGGCCGGGTGTTCCTCCAGGAACAGCGTGGACTGCACCGTCTGATCCGGCGCGGGGGCCTGGATCAGGTCGGTTAGGCTGTCGGGCACAGCCGCACCGCTTTCTTCCAGTTGCCCGAGGATTTCGGCCGCGCGTTCATGGACCGCCTTGGGCAGGCCGGCCATGCGGCCCACGTGGACGCCGAAGGAACGGCCCGCGGCCCCTTCGGCAATGGTGTGCAGGAAGGTGATCGAACCACCCGAATCATCCACTTGGACGTGGCGGTTCTGCACCTTCGGCAACCGATCCGCCAGGTCCGTCAATTCGTGGAAGTGCGTGGCGAACAGGGTCTTGGCTCCCAGCCCCTCGGCGTTGTGGACGAACTCGAGGATGGCCCAGGCGATGGCCAGACCGTCGTAGGTGCTCGTGCCGCGGCCGATCTCGTCCAGGATCAACAGGCTGCGGCGAGTGGCGTGGTTGAGGATGTAGGCCGTTTCGATCATTTCCACCATGAAGGTGGACAGGCCGCGCTGGATGGCGTCGCTGGCGCCGATGCGCGTGAAGATCCGATCGACCAGGCCCAGCCGGGCCGATTCGGCCGGAACAAAGGAGCCCATCTGGGCCATGAGGCAGATAACGGCCGCCTGGCGCAGGTAGGTGGACTTGCCGGCCATGTTGGGGCCAGTCAGGATTTGGATGGCGCTCCCCTCCGTCATCCGCAGGTCGTTGGGCACGAACCTGGTCTCGGACAGGGTGGCCTCGACCACGGGATGCCGCCCCTGGGCAATCGCGATGTCAAAGCCGTCGTGCATCTCGGGCCGCACGTACCGGTTGTCGCGCGCCGCCTGTGCCAGCGCGGCCGCAACGTCCAGCCGGGCCAGGCGCTGGGCCAGGCCGCGCAACTCCTCAGCATGGGCCTGCAGCGACTGGGCCACTTCCCGGAACAGTTGCTGTTCCAGGTCCGCCGTGCGCTCCTCGGAGTTCAGGATCTCCGTTTCCAGGTGCTTCAGTTCCTCCGTGAAGTACCGTTCGGCGTTGACCAGTGTTTGTTTGCGGATGTAGGTGTCGGGCACCTTGGCCGACTGCGCCTTGGGCACTTCGAGGTAGTAGCCGAATACCCGGTTGAAACCCACCTTGATACCGGGCAGGCCGGTGGCGCTGCGTTCCGATTCCTCCATCGCCAACAGGCGCTCGCGCGCCGCCTGCGCCCGGCGCTTCAGATCGTCCAGCTCCGGCCGGAACCCTTCGCGGATCAAACCGCCCTGGGCCAGGGTGGCCGGCAGTTCGTCGGGCAACGCGGCCTGCAGTAGGTCCAGGGCCGCTGCGCACTCGGGCACGGGCTCCAGGAACTCCGGTGCGTCCGCGGTCCCAAATTCCTGCAACGATTGGTTGAGGTCGGGCATCAGCCCCAGGGTGTCCCTGATGCCGCCCAGGTCGCGGGGGAAGGCGGAGCCGTAGACGACCCGCTGCACCCAGCGCGTCAGGTCCCCGATCCGGCCCAGCAGCTCCTGCACATCGCTCAGGGCAAGACCGTTTTCGAACAGGGCTTCAACGGCGTCCAGCCGCGCATTGATGCTGTCCGTGTCCAACAGGGGGCGGCCCAGCCAGTCCCGCAGGAGGCGCGTCCCCATGGGAGTCCGGGTGTGGTCAAGCGTTTCCAGCAGGGACCCTTCCACCTGCCGCGTTCGCAGGTTCTCCACCAGCTCCAGGTTGAGCCGGGTGTACTCGTCCAACAGCATGAACCCCGAAGTTTCGTAGGTCTGGACTCGGTTCAGGTGTTCCGCGATGGCGGGCTGGTACTCCCCGACATAGTGGAACAGGGCGCTGACCGCGGCGACTGCCTGTGGCTTGTTCGTCAACCCGAAGCCGTCCAGCCGGGCGATGCGGCAGTGTTCCAGCACGCGCCGCGTGGCGCCCGGTTCCGCCCAAATCCAGGGTTCCAGTTCGGATACGGATGCATCCAGGCGATCTAGGGCCGGGGCCAGGGCCGGGACCCGGTCCGTTGTCGCGGCGGGCAGCAGCACTTCGCTGGGTTCCAGCCGGATGAGTTCGTCGATGACGCGGGCGCACAGTTCGTCGGGATGGCTGTCCTGCAACTGGGTTGCCTGACAGGAGCCTTCTGTCACGTCGCTCGCCGCAATGCCCGCGCTCAGCCGATCCGGCGCGAAGTGGACGGCCGCCAAGCGGTTGCTGCGCGCGGTCAGGAGATCCGGGGACGTCAGGGTGCCGCGCGTGAGGACCTGGGTGATCTTCCGGTCCACGAGGCCCTTGCCCGGTTCGCTCACCTGCTCGGCGATGGCGACCTTGATCCCGCTGTCCATGAGCTTGGCCAGATAGGAGTCGACCGAGTGGTATGGCACACCCGCCAGCGGCACCCTCTGGTTCTGGCCTACCGGACGCGAGGTCAGTGTCACCTCGCAAACGTCCGCCAACACCTCGGCATCTTCGTCGAACGTCTCGTAAAAGTCGCCTAGGCGGAACAGCAGCAGTGTGTCCGGATACTGCTGTTTCAGTTCCAGGTACTGGGCCCGCATCGGGGTGGTCATGTGGCCAACCGATGTCTTTAGGCCGGGTTCACGGTGTTCATACGCGGGCCTCGTTCAGGGCGCCTACAAGCTCCAGCCATCCGCACTGGCTGAACTCAAGCAGGTTGTAGGCCGGAACCGGCCGGGACTGCGGCATGTAGACCGGCAGGTCCAGGCTTTCGGGCGGCGCATCTGCGGCGTCCTCCGGCATCACAATCAGTTCGGGGGTGTTGCGCTGCAGGTCCAGGATGCCGTTGAGTGCATCCAGCAGTTCCGTCAACACCACCATCCCGGCGTCGGTATGCGCCACGGGCAGCAGGTTCAGCTGGAACTGAATCTTGCGCATGAAGTCGAACAGATCCCGGTACGGATTGCCGAGATCGTCCGGATTGAACCGGGCCCGCAGGTAGGCGGCCTCCACGGTGCGTTCGCGGTTCAGCAGTTGGCGGGACCGATCAACGAACTGGCTGCACAGAAAGTGCAGCTGCGAAATCCGGGAGGATACGAAGCCATGGCGTGCGGCCGGTGCGCTTCCGTGTGCCTGAAGCTGTCGAAGCAGTTCCAGGCCGGATCGGGGTGCCTGGTCCGCGGTTGCCAGCCACCGGAGCAGGATGCCGGCCAGTTCCCCCTGCTGCCAACTGGCCGTCACCTCCGCCTCCGTCCGCAACTGGAAGGCGGTTTCAGCGGCGTGGGGCAGGCACCGGTCGGCCATCAGCAACTGGAACCCTTGGCGGCCGCCCGGCCGCGCATCCTTCAGGGCCGCGGCAACTTCCAGCGTGTTGAGAATGCCGGTCAGGACTGCGAAGTCCGGTCCGGACAGGTCGGTCAGGGACCAGTCCGCGTGTCCGGGTAGTTCCGCCAGGACTGGTGCAGTTTCGGGAAACAGGGTGTGCAGTGGTTGACGGGTTTGATGCTGTGGCAGCAGGCACAGCACAACTTGCTGTATGCCCGTGACCGCGCGGACGGACTCCAGCCAGCGGGTCAGCGTGACGGAATGCTGAAGGTAACCGTCCAGGCCGGCCAACTGGGTTTGCGTCCCGGTCCGAACCTGCAGGGCCGGATGGCGGCCGTACCGGATGTCCAGTGCTGCGGCAACGGTCAGGCCTTCGGGCAGTGGCTGGGCCAGCAGCGCGGCCAGGGTGCCGTGTCCGTGGTGGTGCAGCAGACTGGTTACGTCTTCCAACTCCGCATGCCCGGACAGGTGCAGTGCCGGCAATCCGGGACAGTAGCAGCACAGGAGCCAGGGGCGGTCCCGGATGAAGGATCGGGTTTCGGAAGTTGCCTCGTCGGCCATGCCAGTCAAGGCCGGGGCAGGTGGTATGAATCCTGTCGCCGCAGCCCGTTTGTCTCCTTGGTCAGTCCAGGTGTGTTGCCTGATGTCTGAAACAGTGTCGCATCACCGCGTCCTCGTTGATCTCCACACCCAGTCCGGGACCCTCGGGCACATGCACGCGGCCATCCGTGAACCGGAACGGCTGGCGGACCAGCTCGTCTCGGAGCGGGTTCGGCGTCCGGTCATATTCCATGACCGGTTCCTGCAGGAAGGGATGGGCCGTGCCCGACGTGGCCGCGGGCGGCGTGACGCTGGCCAGGTGCAGCGAAGCGGCCACCATCACGGGCGATCCCCAGACATGGGGATGCACGCGCACGCCGTGGGCTTCGGCCAGTTGGGTGACGCGGTGCTGCTCGGTGATGCCGCCCACGTTGCCGACATCCGGTTGCAGGATGTCCACCGCCTGCCTGCGCACGTAGTCCAGGCATTCGAACCGCGTGCGCAGTACCTCGCCGCCGGCGAGCGGCAGGCCGGGCACCGCCTGCCGGATCCGCAGGTAGGCCTCGATATCCTTGGCGTTGACCGGCTCCTCGAACCAGTGGACGGCCAGGTCCCTGAGGTCCCTGCCGATCCGGATGGCGCCCGCGGCGTCGTAGGCCTGGTTGGCGTCCACCATCAGGAACACGTCGGGTCCGACAAGGTCCCGGATGCCGGCCACCCGGTGCAGATCGGCGGACAGCGACAGGCCGCCGACCTTGGTCTTCATGCCCAGGAAGCCCTGATCCAGGTAGCGGCGCACCTCGTCGTGGAGCCGGGCCCTGACGGCCGGGTCGCCTTCCGGCCGGCCGTAGTAGAGGCCGGTGGCATAGACCAGGATCCGCTCGCGCAGGGCGCCGCCCAGGAGGGCATGCACCGGCAGTTGGGAGGCCTTGCCGGCCAGATCCCAGCAGGCCGTGTCCAGGGCGCTGATGGCGCTGGCCCCGATGCCGCCGGTCAGGCCGCCGTTGTACAGGGCGTGGAACTGGTGCTGCCAGAGCGTATTGCGGTCCATGGGATTCCCGCCCAGCACCCGTTGCGCCAGCATCTCGTGGATCAGGTGGGCGGTGCCCGCGGCACCGCACTCGCCCCACCCGGACAGTCCGTTGTTCGTGTCCAGTCGGACCAGGGTCAGGCTGCGCCGATCAATGAAGTCCTGGGACCAGCCGAAGGGCTCGTCGATGGCACAGCCGAGTTCGAAGGTGTGGACAGCCTCGATGCGCATGGGCCGGATGGCGCAGCCCTCAAATGTTCCGGACCTGGGCCAAGTCGAACACCCGGCCGGTAATCGTGTCCATGATCAGGGTCCGGCATTCCGCAACCCGGGAGAAATCGCCCACGGCACCGTAGATGGCCAGCCAGTCGTCCGTACATCCTTCCGGCAGCATGGCCGCGACGGTCTCTGCGCTGCAACCCGTGATCAGGCCCAGACTGTGGCTCGCGAACTCGATGCACTCCGGCGTGAACTTGGGCGCCACCAGGATGCAGTCCTGCGGATCGATGATTCCGTTTTGCAGGATCTCTGCCAGTTGGACACAGGAGCCCATGACCCGCTTGCTGCCTTGGCCGACCCCCTTGAACAGGGGGCGGCTGGCGCTCCTGACGGTGATCATGTTGGTCATGCCGGACTGGCCGATGACCGTGCCCGCGGTGATCACGACCCGGTCCCCTTCCTCTACGAGGCCGGAATCCAGGGCGCGGTCGATGGCATCCTGGATCACCTCGTCCGATGTGTCGTGATCCTCGGCCGGCAGGCTCTGGATGCCATGGTGGACTGTCAGCATGCTGCGCACCCGCGGGTTGGGCGTAAGGGCGACAATCGGCACGGACGGGCGGAAGCGGGACAGGTTCTTGGCCGTCCCGCCGGAGGCCGTGGGGGTCAGGATGGCGGAGGCACCCACGGCATCCACTAGGTGGACCGTGGACTTGGCAACGGAATCGGCAATGCCTTCCGCGGGATCGTCCGAATCGCTTTCGGACCGGAGCAGCGGGGTGACGAACTCGTTCTCGACGGCCGTCACGATGGAGGCCATGGTGCGAATTACGTGTGCCGGGTCGCGGCCCATGGCGGTTTCGCCGGACAGCATGATGCAGTCCGTGCCGTCGATCACCGCGTTGGCCACGTCGCTGGCCTCGGCGCGGGACGGCCTCGGATTGTGCATCATTGATTCCAGCATCTGCGTGGCCGTGACGACCGGCATGCCCGCCAGGTTGCAGCGGCGGATCAGATCCTTCTGAATGAGCGGTACCCGTTCCGGACCGGTTTCGATGCCCAGATCGCCTCGAGCCACCATGATGCCGTCCGACAGTGCCATGATGTCGTCGATGGCCGTCACGGCACCGGGCTTCTCGATCTTGGACATGACCGGGATCGGCATGGCCCCTGTGGGCAGCAGGCCGTACATCAGGCCCTTGACTTCGGCCACGTTCTCGGGGCCCTGGACAAAACTGAGCGCGATCCAGTCCGCTTCCTGCTGCACCGCGAATTCCAGGTCCACGCGGTCCTTGTCCGTCAGGGGGGAGACGGCGGCCCGGTCGTTGAGCAGGTTGATGCCCTTGTTGTCCCTGAGCAGGCCGCCGTGGATCACCTCGGCCCGCATCCTGGTTCCGGCGATGTCGAGGACAGCCAGCTCCAGCAGTCCGTCGTCGATCACGAAGTGGTCGCCTCGGGCCACCATGTGAAAAAATTCCTCGGACTGGATCGGGATCCGGCTTTCGGTACCGGATTCGCGGTTCAGGTCCAGGGTGATGGAGGCGCCTTCCTTCAAATCGACCCCGCCGGTCTGCATGACGCCGGTGCGCAGCTTGGGACCCTGAAGGTCGGCCATGATGCCGACCGTGCGCCCCAACTGTTCCGCCAGGCTGCGCACAAGCCGGATGGTGCGGGCATGGGATGTGTGGGTGCCGTGGCTCATGTTGACCCGCGCCACATCCATTCCGGACCGGATCATGTCGGCCAGGACAGCCCGGCCCGAAGATGCCGGGCCGAGGGTGCAGACGATCTTGGTGTGGCGCACGCTCATGAGCGGGTTTGCGGCTGTCCGGCCCGTGGCTCAGCCGTCCAGTTGTCCCAAATCAATCCGGTTGTCGGCCAGCAGTCCCCCGAAGTGGGCGGCTGTGTCGGCGATGCCCTGTGGCAGGGGCGTGTGCGGGACCGTGCCCAATATGGAGCGCAGACCCGAGACGTCCATGTCGTGCGGAAACGGAAGGGGGCTGTTGTCCGTCCATGACAGGTCGGCCGACGGAAACTGGTGTCGCAGCTCGGTGACAAACTCCTGCACGGTAACGACATCGTTGCGCAGGTTGCAGGTTGCCGCGCCGCGATGGCCGCTGCGCGCGCACGCGATGAAGATCCGGGCGGTGTCGGCGGCTAGCTGCAGGGCCACCGGTCCGTCGAAGCGCAGCGTGTAGGGCCGTCCCGCCACCGCGGCCAGGATGGCCTTGGCGATGTCGGACGTCATGCCCTGATCGCGCGCCACTCCGTAGACGATGTAGGGTCGCAGGCCGACACTGGATATACCGTACTCCTCCCAGTAGACGCGCAGTGTGCCCTCGTTGGCCTGCTTGTAGACACCGTACAGCGTGTCCGGTACGAGGCGGGCGCTGTCCGGCACCGGACGCTCCGGATAGAGCTCCGGCACCCCGAAGACGGCCTGGGAACTGGCATAGCTGAAGCCCCGGATCCGGTCGCCGGCCTCCTTGACCGCCTCGCAGATGTTGACCGTGCCCACCACGTTGACCATGGCGCCCAGGGTCGGGTTGGCGCGGCAGAACGGAACCTGCAGGCCGGCTAGGTGGATGACATGGGTAACACCTTCATCGGTCACCATGCGTACGACGGCGTCCCGGTCCGTGACGTCCAGCTGCCGGAATTCGACCGCGGCAAGTTCCTCCTCGCTCATGACCAGGGCCGGCCGCACCGGATCGTCGCTGAGGTCTGTGGCAACGACGCGCGCGCCGTCCTGTACCAGCGTGCGCAGTACCCAGGCGCCGATGCACCCGAAGGAGCCGGTGATCAGAAAGGTTTCGTCGGAATGCGGCATGGGACTGGAAGCGGTTGAGGTGAAGACGGTCCGAAGGGACGTATGTCCCGTGTGCCGGTCAGACAAACGGCTGCAGATGCTTGATGAAGTGCGTGATCAGGAGTTCATTGTACTTGGCCGCGCCGGACCTGAGAGTCGCCATGAAAGGCGGGCGCAGCTCCGGGTCGTTGAGGACCGAGCCGAAGGTCACGTGCAGCACCTGCCGGGTGTGGAAGTCGTTGAGCACCGAGGGGAGGTCACGGTCCGCCATGGTCCGCCACGGATCCATGCGGTCCAGTTCGGCCGACACGTGGTAGGCCTGGCGATCCTCGGGGTACCGATCCACCGCGAAGGCCAGGATGCTGCGCATCAGGTCCGGGTCCTGGTGGCCGATCGTGCGCACGGCCTCCAGGTAGCTGGTGCCGGCGGTCTTGAGATGAATCAGGTCTCCGCCCAGTTCGGCGGCGATCGGGTAGATGCTGAACTTGTCCGAGCCGGAGTGCAGGCTGAGCTTGTACGGGCCGAAGTGCCGCGACACCGCGATGTGATCCGCCCAGGAACGGGCGAACTCGTCCAGGTCCCCGATGAAGTCCACGCCCTTCTCGAACATCCCGGTGTAGCGGGGCGCCAGACTGACTACCGGCACGTCCAGCCGCTGCAGTTCCGCGCCAATATAGATGTGTTCCGTCAGCGACGTGATGGTGGCCGTCTCGTCGACGCTCATTTCGAGGTCGTAGGGCGTGTCGCCGCACAGATCGGCCAGGTGGCGCGCCATCCGAACCGTGTGGGACAGCGACGGGCCGTACTTGCCGGCGGCGCGCAGGACATCCTCTTCGCTCAGGGTTACCGACCGGTCGCCCAGGTCCAGGCTCAAGCCCGCCAGTCGCTCGCACAGGTCCGCCGGCGAACTGTCCAGGACGGCCCAGTCCAGGGCCGCAACCTTGTGCTGGACGGTGGCCATGTCGCAGGTGTTGGCCTCGTCATCCACGCGGTCACCCGGATCAATCGTGAAGAAGGTGAATCCGGCCGCATGGCAGACATCGATGTCCGCCGGTTCCTTGAGATGGTCCGCGTCGGCGCCGTAGCCCTGTTGCCAGCCGCACTGCAGGACGCCCCACATCGCATCGTCGACGACTTCCTGCGGTGTGCGGCCGGTCCGGTCGTTTTCGCGGATGGACTGCTGGGCCAGGATGGGGAAGAGAGGATGGACCGTTTGGCCGTCCGCATCCGTTCGGGCGATGGCCTCGAAGGCACCGATGTGCCCCGGCGTGGCAATGCCCAGCCGATCCCCGGTTCCCGCCGACTTCGCCAGTTGGCACGGTATGGGACTGAGCCACGCAAGCCGGGCTCTGAGGGCCGAGGCATTCGCGGGGTCGGCCTCTCCCAGGGTTAGTTGGCAGTCTCCGGCATCCGGTGCGGTCGCGGCCTGCGTCCGGCCCCGCAGGATCGGAGCAGAGCCTGTGGCATGGGCCTGCCCGGCCACCAGGTCCACTCCGCGGCGCCCGACAAAGAACAGGTCGTCGCCGTCGATGGTGACCGAGGCGGAATGGATGTCGAGCGATGTCGCTTCGGCCAGCCAGGAACACAGGGCCTCGGTCGAGGCGGATGCGAACGTCATACGGCATTCTCCGGCCGCTTGGGCGGCTTTGAGGCGAGGCGCGCTGGCATGCGCGGGCCTCGCCGGGTGAGTGCGTACCGGCACCGTGCGGGCAGGCTGGTGATCAGACTCCCGAATAGGCGGAGAAGCCGCCGTCGACCGGGATTACGGTGCCCGTCACGAAGCGGCTGCCGTCGCCGGCCAGCCACACTGCGATGCCGGCCAGTTCGTCCGGCTCCCCGAATCTGCCCATTGGGGTGTGGTCGACGATCTGTTGGCCGCGGGCCGTCAGCGAACCGTCCGGCTCCATGAGCAGGGCGCGGTTCTGCTCGCCCACGAAGAAGCCGGGTGCAATTGCATTCACGCGGATGCCCGGTGCGTGGTTGAGGGCGAGTTCCACGCTCAGCCACCGGGTGAAGTTGTCGATGGCCGCCTTGGCTGCGGCATAGCCCATGACCCGGGTCAGCGGCTGCTGGGCCGCCATGGACGAGATGTTGATGATGGATCCCCGTCCCTGGCCGGCCATGGGTTCGGTGAACACCTGGGTGGGCAGGAGGGTGCCGGTTAGGTTGAGCCCCACCACCTGATCAAAGGCCTCCCGCGACAACCCGAAGAACGAAATGTCGCCAAAGACGGTGGCCTCGGGCACGTTGCCGCCGGCTGCATTGACCAGGATGTCGACCGTGCCGCCCTGGTTCAGCGTTTCCGCGCGGGCCTGGAGCAGCGAGTCGCGATCCAGAACATCGGCCGGGACCGCGAATGCGGATCCGCCCGCTCCCTCGATCTCCCCGGCCACCTCTGCGGCACGAGCGGCGCGGCGGCCCAGGATGCCCACGCGGGCTCCGGCTGCAGCCAACCCCCGGGCCATGGCTCCGCCCAGGACGCCGGTGCCGCCTGTGACGACGGCGGTCCTGCCTTCGAGGGAGAAGGGATGGGTCATGCCGACGTTCCGTTGAGATTAACCTGCCGCAAGCCGTCCTGGCTGCCGGCCCAGACCTTGCCGGCGGCTTCCTGCAGCACCAGGCAGGGCTCCTCGTCCCGCAGCGGTGTCCAGTTCAGGCCATCGGGGGAATGCCACAGGGTTTCGGCATCGCTCATCACGAAGCCGCCTCCGGCCAGGGCCGTCAGCGCGTTGATCTGTTCGGGGGTGTTGTCAAGGCGGCGGAAGCGGCGGCCCTGATCGTCCGAGAACCAAAGCCCGTCGGTTTCCGTGCCGGCCAGTACGATGTGGGTGGTGTGGAAGCGATTGTCCACGGCGGCTACCTGAAATGCACCCTCGGCGCCTTCGCAACGTTTCCAGCCGCGGCCTGCGGCCGGCGAGCGGTAAAAGCCCTCGTCCGTACCGGCGAAGGCCAGCCGCCAGCGGGGCCAGACGTCCCGCGGCCAGGGCGGAGCCCAGCAAATGTGCAGGACGGCGAGGCTGCGCAGGCCGTAGTTGCACACGTAGAACCCCTCGCCGCGATTGGCCGAGCGCAGGATGCCCTTGTCCTCGGTGCCTGCGAGCACGATGTGGGAATCGGCCACGTCTGGTGCCGCGGCAATGGCCACCACCGGACTGTCCACGAAGTCCATCCAGGCGGCCTGCCAGGTCTGCCCGCCGTCTCGGCTGAAGGCGACCCCGTGCGGAGCGCCGCCCACCAGCACCCGATCGTCCAGGCTGTCCGTGGCGTACAGATGGCTCTCCGGCTGGATGACTTCCGTCAGGTCTCCTTCGGCTCCCACGCTGAACATGCCCTGGGGACCGGCGGCGAAAAAGCCCGCGTGTGCCTCGGACAGGGAAAGAATGATGCTCATGGCAATGTTGTGGTCCGTTTTGGAATGGTTCCGGCGTCCCCGACGGACTATTCGTTGGGGCTAAAGGACTGTTCCGGTTCCTTGTGGTACACGATCGTGTCCGTGGTGATGGCCATGATGGCGTTGCTGACCGCGGTCTGCAGAACCCTGATCATGGTTTCCGCCACATCGAAGATGGAATGTTCGAAGGCGTCCACCACCTCCCCCTGCACGGCGTCGAACGTGGTGCGCGGCCCCGCGTCGAAGATGCGTTCGAGGTAGACCTTGGTGTTCTCCACATACGCGTTGCGCAGAATCTGCTCGAGCGGTGCCGTCAGGGATCGCAGCAGGACCTGTTTGCCGGCCCGCCATTCGGGGTTGGAGTCCAGGTCGACGCTGGCACAGGCATGGGTATAGCCGGCTGCCGCGCCCGGCAACACGCCTCCGCGTTGCGCGGTGGACAGCACGTTGACGGTCCGCTTGGTCAGTTCCGACAGGAGTTCCCGCTCGACCTTGGAATCCGCTCCGATCTTGATCTGGCCGACGCCGCCGGTCAGGGCCGAGACCCGCCGCACGGTCATGTCGTAGTCGTCGTGATCGAGCGGCATCTCCGCCAGTTGGGTCTGCAGTTCCCGCACGCGTGCCTGGGTCTCGGGTCCGAATTGGTGGGCGGCCTGGACGTACATGCTGTCCCGGTCCACTTCGGAGCGGAACACGATGCCCAGGTCGTCCGCGGTGATGTCCTCGACCGGCTTGGCGATGTCGCTGCCCACAATCGTGGAACCGGTCAGCAGTTCCAGATCCAGGTAACCCAGGCGTCGTTCCTCGCCGACAAACTTCATCTGCGCGGCCGAGATGGGGATCTTGCCCTGCTGCTTGGCCTTCGTGTCCTTCTTTTCCAGGGCGGACTCGTCGAAGTCGGCCATGTCGGGCGGCCGGTTGTTGGCCATCAGGATGCCGATGATCTGGTCACTGAAATGGTTGGCCAGGATGGTCAGGGATTCGGCACCGGCCTGTTGGGCGGCCTGCAGGATCGCGATGATGTCCACCGGATCCTCGAGCCGCTTGTCCACCAGGGCCATGCGGCCCGTGGGCATGACGGCTTTGCGGTTGGCCTTGTCGGTGTAGAAGTGCATTGACGCAATCTGCGCCTTGTAGTGGCCTCCGGGGTGGTAGTACTGCTGGAGATAGGGGGCCACGAACTTGTGGACGTTGACATGGGCCTCGGTCCCCAGCATGTAGCTCATCTCGCCCAGGACCTGGGCCAGATCCGGATCATCGATGATGCCTCTGGCGACATGGGACAGTTGGTTCTCGTCTTCCACAGGCTGGGCGCTCTGCTTCAGATAGGCGACCACATCCTCGGTGGCGGCCCGGATCCCGTTGGCCAGGACGATGGGGCTCTCGCCGGCGGCGATCAGGCGCTGGCTCTCGTCGAAGAGGGTTCGGGTCAGGATCGCGGCCACGGTGCCGCCGTCCCCGATTTCCTGGCCGACCTGCCAAATCATCCCGCGCATGAACATGGCGCCGACATCGGTGTCCGGGGCGCCCAATTCAATAATTCGGCGGACGGCCGTCGAGGAGTCGTTCAACAACTCCGTCTTTTGTCCGACGTTGGGCTGGTTGGCCACGACTCCGCCAACAGGTCCCAGGGTGGGGGACAGCAGGTCGGCTATCGCATGGATACCGTTCCCCAGATGCCGACGAGCCTCGGCTCTAACCGCGATTCGTGGTACAGGCATGGCAGAACACCAAA
The DNA here is from genome assembly GCA_965208365.1 of Caldilineaceae bacterium. Lineage (GTDB taxonomy): Bacteria > Chloroflexota > Anaerolineae > Caldilineales > Caldilineaceae > Bin34. The sequence continues at coordinate 232,159 of OZ242330.1, forward strand.
GGGGTGATGCAAAAGGGTAGGTTGCAACGGGCGGGGCAGTGCCGCATAGGGCACCGGGATGGAAGATTGCAGGCGAGCCCGGCCGCGCCGACCCGGTATCTTAAGTCGAATCCGGTCCGGGCAACAACAATCCATCGGGATCGTATGCGCCCGTTTGCCCGCCCGACCAGGTGCCGCAGATGCGAACAACCCCCCGCCTGCGGCGTCCGGCCGGTATCCGCCATGGTCATCTGCCGGCGGGCAGCCACAAGGCGGTCGGCTGTTGACATTCGTGGACGGCAGCGTACTTCCTGTACCTGTTGGAAGGGACTTGTGTACCTGATTCGCCAGAGGGCATGCCATGTTCACGGTTCCATGGTCTGCCGCACGAATACATCCTCGCTGTGCAGCAACCTCCGTTCCTCGGGTCGGGGGGATGCTCACTTGTGTCTCCTGCTGACACATGGCCAAACGTGTCCGTTCCCTTGGACAGAGGCCTATCTAGCCCACGGGATGAGCCCCTTTCATTGATTGCCCCTGTTCCTGTTCAGTCGGCCGGCAGGTGGAGCATACGGGATAGCGGTCAGGGTAGTTTCCGCTCATGTAGACGGACACTCGCTGATAGGTCTCGCCGGGATTGATCTTCCCGCGGCACAGTTCACAGGTCCATTCCTTGCGCGCCCGTGTGGGTTTGGCCTTGTCAGACAGAAGGCCGTCTCGGAGTTCCGCCTGCCTATCTGCCTGGTACTCTTCCCAGAGACGCCACTCTTCGGCTTCCTTGCGGGCCGCCCATGCTTCGTAACAGCTCTGGCAGCGGTGATGGTACGGGTCAACTTCCGCGGCCAGTTCCAGGCTCATGGTGTCCCAATTCGTGCGCCACGAAGTCCGGTTGTTGCATCCCTTCTCGATGCATATGGGTGGCTGTTGCTTCCTGCGTCCCATGGCGACCTTGTTGGCCCACCTCCACGCTGTTCTGTCAGGTTGTCGTTGGACAGTCCATCACCATGATCATCCCGGTTCGAGGGGTGTGATGTCCTTGTCGTCTGGATCGGGCGGCATTCGGCTTAGACCCATGATGTCCTCAACGGAGGGCCACCGGTCCGGTGGTTCCGTGTCCAACCGCTGCAGAATCCGGTCCCGCACAGTCGGAGCCGAGATGGCCATCTCGGCCAACTGTCGCAGCATGGCTTGTCGCTCTTCTTGTCGCCCTCTTTCAAAACGGTCTAGAGAACCGGGATCCATGTACTCCAGTCCCCCGAAAGGAGCATCCTCTTCCCAGTGTTGGTACCCCACATCCCGCGGCTTCTTGTCCATCCGCCGCAGCGTGGCTTCCGCCATCCGGCCACACAGATATTGCACCGCCTCCACGGTCTCTTGAGGATCCTCGGTGACCAACACCGTTTTTTCGCTGCCGCCTCCGAATTCGGCACTGTAGGGCTGGATCCGGCGTAATTCGGTTAGGGCATCCAGCCACGCATCGGACGGGAGATCGATATCGGGTTCGCAGGCGCGCACCACCATCCCCAATGCCTTCAGGGCATGGATGTGCGGAGGAGCTCCTCGATGTACGGCGTACAGGGCCTTGAGGGCATTTTCCAAGGCGTGATGCGCCTGCGTCAAGGCTGTTGCCAAACGATCGTGCGCGAAGTTGAAGAGACTCTCGTACAAGGCATCTTGGGCTACTTTCAGACTTGCTTGGATGCCGGGCCAGGGATTGTTCTGTGCCATGGGCTTGAGATGCCTTCCATCCGGATTGAGACCGTCCCGCTGCACAGCGCCGGCCAAGTGTGAGGGGGAGTCGCGATTGGCGAGGAACTTCTCCCAGTCATAGGGGAGTGACATCACGTCCACATCCAAGCCCAGTCGTGCGGCTTGCGAATGCAGCCCCTGCGGCCAAGTCGAAGAGTTGTCTTCCCCCAGCACAATGAGGTCGATGTCGGAGTGGGGCTTGTAATCACCGCGCGCGCGGGATCCGAAGAGCAAGACAGTGTGATTGGGCAACCGCGCCTGCAGCCAACCGGCCACTTCAAGGGCCCGTGCATCGCACGCAGGCTCCCGCGGTCCCCATTCCAATTCTGGACTGCCAATCTCCTGATGGAGACGAGATGAGCGCACTCCGTTGGAGGAGGATGGAGGAGTGCTCATGACCAACGTGCCTGTTCTCCTGGATACAGGTATGTCCCTGCCAAGTATATAGGGCTCTGTTGGTAGCAGGTACGGTGCGGGTGCGCCGTGTACCGTGTACATTTCGTGACCACCGTTTCCGAAACCGATTTCCGAAGGGATCAGTGGTCCCGCACGGTTTGCCGTTTGGGAACCAAACGATTGCTCAAAGCGTTGAACATGAACGTTTTGCACGTCACCAATTCGTACTCGCCAAACACAGGAGGCATGGCCACGGCGGTGCACTCTCTGGTCCGTCGACTATATCAGCTCTATGCGGCTGCGATGCGCTGCAATCACAGCCATGGAACCACGCCGCACCGACACTGGGACAGCCCACTGGCTGGATGGGTTGATCAGGCCCTGATCGATGGTCCGGTTCCCGTGATCCAAGGGGTGCGTACGCCATGAGACGCGATCTGGTAGCTACAGGCTCACTGATGGGTATCGGCATGTTGACAGTCGCATCCAGTGCCATCGTGGTACCTTCCCTGCTGGAGTTCGCAGAATATTTTGGCGGCGGCGTTGCAGGTGCGAACGCGGCCAATCTGTTCCTGGTCATGCCGTCCGTGGGTCTTGTGGCTGCCGCGCCCGTGGCCGGCTGGCTGGCAGACCGTTTCGGGCGGTGGCACACCCTCCTTGGCTCTGTGGTGTTGTTGGTTCTCAGCGGAGTCAGCGGCTACTGGACCACTCAGTACCCGTTGATGTTGATGGAACGGTTCGTGCTGGGTTGCAGCATTGCCGGGACCATCACCAGTTCCGCTTCGCTCTTGGGGGCCCTGCCGGAAGAGGCCAGGCGCCAGAGCCTCTTGGGCAAGCAGTCCGCCTTCACCAACGTGGCGGGTCTGACATATCTGTTCCTGGGCGGACAACTGGCTGCTGTGCATTGGCAGCTGCCCTTCCTAATCTATCTGTGGCCGGTCGTACTGGTGCCGTTCCTGGTGGTCAGCCTGCGAACAGAGTCGCCTGCGCTGGTGCCAAAGGTTGAGGTTTCCGGGAACGGGTTTGCCGTGTGGCTGCGCGGGCCGGCGATGCCGATTCTGCTCCTGGCTTGGGGATTGGGTTGCCTGACCATGATCTTCATTTACTACTACAGTTGTAAAGTAGCATGATAGGCTGAGGGGACTGTTGCCGCCGTTGTCCGGGAGTCCCCATGTCCAGGTCCGCGTCCCTGTCCGCCTCCGCCCCGCCGCCGCCTCCGGAATCCCTGGCCCTCGAGGACCTGGCGGCCTGGCCCGAGCACCTGGCGGAGGTGGCCACCCGTTTGCAGGCGGTGTTCCCCTATCGCCGGACGCACCGGCGGGCGCTGGCCTACATCGAGGGCCTGTTCAGCACGGCGCCGCGCAAGAACAGCTGGCAGCTGGCCGAGGTCCAGGGGGAGGCCAATCCCTACGGCTTCCAGCACCTGCTGGGCCGCGCGGCCTGGTCGCCGGAGGCGGGCCGGGATGCGCTCTGCGCCTATGTCGTCGACCATCTGGCGGACCGGGCCGGGGTGGGCATCATCGACGAGACCGGCTTTCTGAAGAAGGGAGAGCATTCGGCCGGGGTGGCGCGGCAGTACAGCGGGACGGCCGGGCGCATCGAGAACTGCCAGATCGGGGTCTTCCTGGCCTACGCCGGAGCGCGGGGGACGGTGCTGGTGGACCGGGAACTCTACCTGTCCAAGACCTGGACCCGCGACCCGGCGCGGCTGCAGTCCGTGGGGCTGGCGCCCGACACGCCCCTGGCGACCAAGCCGGAACTGGCCCGGCGGATGCTGGCGCGGGCCCTGGACGCGGGGCTGCCCCTGGCCTGGGTGACGGGCGACAGCGTCTACGGCCACTCGGCTGACCTGCGGCAGGCCCTGGAGGAGCGGGGACAGGCCTACGTGCTGGCGGTGCCCGGCCACGAGAAGGTCTGGTGGGGCTGGCAACAGCCGGCCGTGTCGGCCATCCATGCGGCCCTGGCGGAGGCGGACTGGCAGCGCCGCAGTGCGGGGCCCGGCAGCAAGGGCGAGCGCTGGTACGAGTGGCAGTGGCTGCGGACGGAGATGGCGGTCGCCGGGAGCGAGGATCCGCCCGCGCCGCGGGTGCGCTCGCTGCTGTTTCGGCGTGCCTGCACGGACCCGGAGGACTGGACCGCCTACCGGGTCTACGCACCCCGCGACACGGCGCTGGACACCGTGGTGCGGGTGGCCGGCACGCGCTGGTGCATCGAGAGCGGCTTCGAGGCCGCCAAGCAGGAGGTGGGCCTGGACGAGTACGAGGTGCGCAGCGCCACCGGCTGGTACCGGCACATGACCCTGGCCCTCTGGGCCCTGGCCCTGCTGGCCGTGCTCCGGGCCGGTACGCTCCCGACGGCGCCCCCCGTCAAAAAAAAGCCCACCAACAGCCTGGCGGCTTTCAAGCGGTCCCGCGGGCTGGCGTCGGCCTGAGCCTGGCGGCCGTGCGCTGCCTGCTGTGGCGGCTGTGGCTGCGCATCGTCCCCGCCGCGGACCACTGGCTGGCCTGGCTGGACTGGAAGCGGAGCCATGCCTGGACGGCCCTGTGCTGCCACTACCGCAGGCGCGCACAATCCGCTACTTTACAACTGTAGTATTACTCGCTGTTCACGGTTCATCCCTATCGAATGCAGGAACTGGGACTTGACGATCCAAGGATTGTGTCGCTGACCATCATGATGGCGGCGGCGTCATCGGCCGTCGCCAGCTGGAATTTGCGCCGAATTGGCCGCCATCTGGCGCCCTATCCCGTCTTCGCGCTCACCTTCCTGCTGTTCGCTGCGGGATTCCTGATCGTGGCCGTCGCCAGCGAACTCTGGCATGTGGTGCTGGGCAACCTGGTTCTGGGGATCGGCATGGGGCTCCCCGTACCCAACGGAGCCGCGTGGCTGAGCGGGTTGACTCCCGGCCTTTGGCGGAGCCGCGTCCTGGGTGTGTTCAACACATTCGTGTACATGGGCCAGTTTCTATCCCTGTGGCTTATCCGCGCGGCGAATTCCTTCTCCCCCCACATCCATCACGTCCATTGGGGTCTGGGCCTCGCGTGCCTGGGCATTGCCTGCCTGATGGCGGCCACGATTTCCTATGTTCACCGGCTGTCAAGCCGACTTGAAACATAGGCCGCCCCGTCGTATTCCGATGGGAGGTTGCATCGGGAAACCTCGGGATGTGGCCTGTTCAGGCCCGATCACGTGCCATGGCAAGGCTTTGGCAATTCCTGTCCATTCTCCGGCCTCTGCCGTCTCCGAACGTTTGTGAGAGAAGAGCTTGGTATTGCCTGGTGAAGCAAGGCGCCTGCTCCGGGCCGACGGCCGAGCCCGGATAGAATGGGACGGTTCGGAGCGACCGGGCACGGGAGACATGGAGATGAATGCGGTGGGACTGCGGAAGTCAATCCAGTCCGCGGCCGACGAGCGCGCGCCTGTGCGCCCGGATCCGGCCTGGGACTGGCAGGTGGCACCGCGGCACGGCGACACCGATGCTGTCACGGCGCGCGCGGCTTGGGTCAAGCGGATTACCTGGCGGCTGGCCCATCCCGAGGCCTGGCGGGCCGAGCTGGCGCAGTTGGCGTACTTCGATCCCGCGTACACCTACGACGAGGGCCACGAGTACTGGTGGGACCGGACCACCGACCCTCATCTGAGCACGGACATTCGCCATTGGATTTTGGACGAAGACGGCTTTGTGAGCCCCCAGCCCTACAGACATGCACCTCTCCTCCTGGCCATGAACTTCGTACTTCGCACCATATTTGGCAACCGCGTGGAGCGGGAACCGGAGGTCCACTTCGATCCGGACGTCGGGGGCCGTGCCGGCATGTATACAGAGAAGGGGCATCCGGTCTCGCAGGTAGAGCCGGATTTGGTGGTGCTGCCGCGGGAACTGCTGCTGCCGGAAGACGCGGAGCGGGGCAGGGAAGGGCGTACGATGCGGCTCGACCGGGGCCACCCGATCCCGGAACTGGTGGTGGAGATCCTGTCCCCCACGACCAGAACCAAGGATGTGAGGGGGAAGATGCACCTGTATGCCGACCTTGGCATTGCCGAGTACCTGACCTGCGATCCCGGCGGTGAACCCGAACCTGATGTCCCCGCGGAACTTCAGTTCTTCCGTCTGCAACCAGATGGCCGCTACCGGCAGGATGAGGACGCGCCGGCCTACTTCAGCATCGTGTGCGACACGCACGTGCGCCTGTGGCAGCCGGACACGGGGCGGCCGCCGCGCTTCCAGTGGTGGGATGCAGGACAGGGCCGCTGGCGTGATCAGGCGGCCGACGCGGAATACGAACGGGAACGGTACAACCGGGAGCGGGAAGCCGAACGGGAACGGCACAATCGGGAACTTCGGGCAACCCGGCTGGAAGTAGCCGTTGACCTGCTGCACAAGCTCCTGCCCGACCGAGTGGCTCCGGCGGACCGAGATCGGATCGAGGAAGCTTGGCGCCGGGACGGCCCTCCCGCGGATGCGGTCGACCGCATCCTGGCCGTTCGGCAATCACCGACTGAATGGAGGTTCCTGTTGCGGATTCCAAACGAGGATCAGACAGGGGAATGACACTCGCGGACGCTGCTCCGAACCCGAAGCAGCGTCTTCTGATCGGGGCGATCCCGCGCGCCGGTTCGCTGTCGGCAGCCTGTGTCTTCTGCCGGTACCGGATGCGGAAGGCCTACTGGCACCACCACCTTGCCGCGTCCGCACACCAATAAAACCGTCGGCAGCGGGCCGAATCCATGATTCAGCAGCCTGCTACACGGTAATCAGGGCTTCGTTCCGGTGGTAGACCACCGGGTTCTGGCGGTCGTCGTTCAGTTCGTCCCCGACCGCATACGCGGCGACCTGTTCGTCGCTCAGGATGTTCTGGATCCCGTTGAAGGTGCTGCCGTAGGGCATGAAGGCACAGGTCATGGCCCGGCGCCAGCCGGAGGTCATGTTGGCGCCGGCCCCGTGGGCCAGCAACCGGTAGTGGCTGCTGGCGCACGACGCGGGACGCGCCCTGGTCGACGAGGTGGTGTGGGGGGCCGATGCGGAGAGCTTGCTGTCGGACGAGCACTTCAGTGTGGACGGAACCCTGATCGGGGCCGCGGCCAGCCCAGGAGCTTTCGTCCCAAGGATGAACCGTTCCTGCCTTCGGACGACGATGATCCCGACAACCCGAGCGTGGATTCCCGCAGGGAGTGCCGGAGCAACGCGACCCACGCCAGCATCACGGATCCCGAGGCGCGGCGGCTGTGCAAGGGTCGGGGGAGGGAAGCCAAGCCGGCGTTTCCGGACCATGTCCTGATGGAACACGGCAATGGCCTGTTGATGGACTTCACGGTTAGCCAGGCCACCGACATGGCCGAGCGGGATGTGGTGCCGGAGCTCCTGGACGGGGTGCGGGAACGGGGCTGCCGGCCGCGCACGCTGGCCGGCGACCGCAGCTGCGACACGAAGGACTGTGTGAAGGACATGCGTGCGCAGCGGACAACCCCGCATGTGACTCGGAAGAAGAACTCGGCCATCGACGGTCGCACCACGCGTCATGCCGGCTCCGCTGTGAACCTTCACCTGTCAACTATTGGACATAAGCCTCTTTCCAATTGGCAAGGATTGTCCTACGGCTCATTGACCGGATTCGGTAGGCGAACACCCGGTGCCGTTGGCGCGCATGCGGTGGTGAACATCGACCGGAACAGCAAGTGCGGAGCGGCTGGCTCATGCCTGACCGTAGATGTGTTCATAGAGATCCACCTGCCGCGCGAGGCCGCGGTCGTAGGTCGGAGCTTCGTCGGGGTTCGGCTCGAAGCGATCGGCAATGTGGAATTCCGGCGAACGCGCCTCGGATGCCAGGATGGCCTCCAGCGTAAGAATTGCGGCACCGCGGCTGGTGGTCTCCGTGGATCGGGTTCGCTGGACCGGCCGTTGGCTGGCCCCTGCCAGAATCCGGCACCAAAGATCCGAGTACTCGAGATTGCCGCCACTGGCCAGGATGGCCGTGTCCGGCTGGATGGCGGGAGTCAGTTTCCGAATGATCAACGCCAGACGGTAGGTCACCGCCTCCAAGCCGGCTCGCATCAGTTGGCCCGGTTCCGTGCCGGCGGTGATGCCGTGCAGGCTGAGCGAGGCATTGTCGGCCCAGCCCGGGCTTCGTTCGCCCTGCAGGAACGGCAGGATGGTCAGGCCATGGCTGTCGGGGTGTACCGCGCGGGCCTGTTGTTCGAGATCGGCGCGGGTTTCGCCCAGCAAATTGCAGATCCAGACCGGAATCGAACCGCCGTCCGTCAGGGCGCCGCCCAGTAAATGCCGGTTGTGATCGATCCGATAGCACCATAGTCCGACCGGCACTTCGGGGACAGTGCCGTCCGGCCGATTTGGCAGGACCACGCGGACGGCGGCGCTTGTGCCGATGGTCACCGCCAACGAGGTTCGATCCACGGCGCCACTGCCGATGTTGGCGGCGGCGCCGTCGCCCACCGGCAGGCAGAAGCGGCTTTCCGCCAGTTCCGGCCATCTTTGGGCATAGGCGGGGGCCAGCGTGGCCAGACTTTCACTGTAATCCCTGAGCGGGGGCAGATGTTCCTCCGAGATGGGCAACAGGTTCAGCAGTTCGCAACTCCAGGCTTGCCGATGTCTATCCTGCAGTCCGGTCCATCCTGCCTCGCAGGTGGAAATGGGAGCTGCCGGCCGGCCTGTCCAGCGCGCCAGCAGATGGCTGCCCAGCGTCTGCCAGCATGCCGTTTGTGCCAGCAGCCCGGGTTCCGTGGCGTCCAGGCCGAGTAGTTGGGCCGGGGCGTACGCCGTGTGGATGGGTACGCCGGTCCGCGCCCACGTGGCCTCCAACTCCCCTTGTTTCTCAAGTTGCCCGCGCAGTTGCTCCGCCGCGGCAGCCCCGTGGCGGCAGGCATAGGTGAACCCCGGTGTTACCGGCCGTCCAGTTGTGTCCACACCCACCAGACTCATGGCGAGGGAGGAAATTCCGACGCCCAGGATCCGGATGTCTCCGGACAGCCTCCTCAGATCGTCCAGGCAATCGTCCACCACTGCGTCGGCGGCTGCGGTAACCTCGCCGACGGGCAGGGTCCCATCGTTGCCCAGCGCATAGGTGCGCGCGTGCAGGGGCGGATTGTCGGGGGTGCTGCTGACGTGCCGGGCAGCTTGGTCGTAGGCGCGGCACCGGACCGAGGACGAGCCGATGTCCAGGGCCAGAACGAGTTCCTGCATGCCGGTTAGTGTACCTGCGCCGGGATCGGCCGGGTCGCGGGGCATGGATTAGTGGGTATACGGATCCGCCGCGTCGCGCAGCCCGTCGCCCGTGAAGTTGAAGCAGAGAACGACCACGATGATGCAGACGCCCGTCGAGAACAGCCAGGGGGAACTGGCCACGGTGCGGATGTTCTGCACGTCGGCCAGCAGCACACCCCAGCTCACGACCGGGGCCTGCAGGCCGAGACCGATGAAGCTTAGGGCGGTCTCCGCCAGGATCATCTCGGGGATGCGCAGGGTCAGGACCGCGATCAGGTGACTGGTCATGGACGGTACCAGGTGCCGGAAAATGATGCGTGTCTCGCTGGCTCCGAGGAAGCGTGCGGCCAGCACGAACTCCTCTTCGCGCAGGGCCAGGAAGCGGCCCCGGACCACGCGGGCAATCTCCGTCCAGGCGACCACCGAAATCACAATCGTGATGCCGAAGTAGATCTGGATGGCTGTCCACTCCCGCGGCAGGGCCGCGGATAGCGTCAGCCACAGCGGGATCTGTGGCAACGACTGCAGCAGTTCAATCATCCGCTGGATAAACAGGTCCACCGTCCCGCCGAAGTAGCCGGACACGCCTCCCAGCAGGACTCCCAGAGCCAGGCTGAGAATGACGCCGATGAACCCGATCGAAAGGGAGATGCGTGTGCCGTAGACCACGCGCGAAAGCATGTCGCGCCCCAGTTCGTCGGTCCCCAGCAGGAAGATCCGGGCGTCCGGATCCTCCAGGCCGAAGAGATGGCGGTCGCCCCGCCAGAGGCCCCAGAAGCGGTAGGGGTCGCCCTTGACCCAGAACCGAATCGGATGGGGCTGCTCCTCGTCCTCCGCGAAGACCATGCGCAGGGTTGTGGGATCGCGGCTCTGGACGTAGTCGTAGGTGAACGGCCGGTGGAGGCGGCCTTCGTGCAGGAACCGGATGCGCATGGGTGGCGCGTACTGGTAGAAGACGTTGGGAATGTTGGGGTCGTATGGAGCCACGAATTCGACCGCGATTGCCATGATGTAGAAAAAGGCAATCACGAAGAGGCTGACTACGGCCGCCTTGTGGCGCAGGAAGCGCCAGCGCATCAACTGCCACTGCGACGCCGTGTCCAGGCGTTCGGTGGCATCTACGGCCGGCAGCGCGGCCATGGTTTCGGCGGTCATGGCAAACGGGGCGGGTGTGCGGTCAGACGCCCTGGCGGATGCGCGGATCCAGAAGCGCCAGCAGGATGTCCGAGATCAGCGTGCCAATCAGGGCCAGCGTGGCCAGCATCAGCAGGAAGCTGCCCGCCAGGTACATGTCCTGGCTCAGCAGGGCATTGAGCATGACCGGCCCGGTGGTGGGCAGGCTGAGCACGATGGAAACGATGGCGGCTCCCGAGATGAGCTCGGGCAGCACGCCCCCGATCCCGGAGATGAAGGGATTGATGGCAATGCGCACCGGATACTTCCAGATCAGCTTGAACTCGGAGACCCCCTTTGCCCGCGCGGCCTGCACATAGGGCTTTTCAAGTTCGTCCAGCAGGTTGGAGCGCAGGATCCGGATCAGGTTGGCGGTCCCGGCCGTGCCCAGCACCACCAGGGGCACCCACAGGTGCTTGAGCAGGTCCACGAACTTGGCCCAGCTCCACGCTTCCCGTTGGTATTCGGGCGAGAACAGGCCCCCCATCGTCCAGCCGAACCAGGACCAGCCGGCCCACATCAGGATCAGGGCCAGGAGAAAGTTGGGCGTGGCCTTGCCCAGGAAGCCGAACAGGGTGACCAGGTAGTCGAAGAAGGAGTACTGGTGGGTGGCCGAGTAGACGCCGATCGGAAAGGAGACGATCCAGATGAAGACAATGCTGCCCAGCGACAGGACCACGGTCCAGGCCAGCCTCTCCCAGATGATGTCGGCCACCGGCATTCCCCACTCGAAGGAACGTCCGAAGTTGCCCCGGAACACGATGTTGGAAATCCAGAGCAGGTATTGCCGGTAGAGCGGCCGGTCCAGGCCGTACTGCCGCGTGAGACCCTCGATCAGGGCCTGGTCCACCTCCTCTCCACTCTCCGCCATGCGCATCAGGACGGTGGTCAGGTAGTCCCCCGGCGGCAGTTGGATCAGAACGAAGACCAGCATGCTGATCACGAACAACATGGGGATGAACAGCAGGATGCGCTTGATGATGTACTGGGTCATGGGTGGGGACGGCGGTGCGGTGGATCAGGAGGGAAGCGGCAGCCAGCGGTCGGCCAGCCACAGCAGGGCCAGCAACCCGGCCGCCGTGCCGAACCAACGGGTACAGAACTTCTTCAGGCCGCTGTCGGGGTTTCGGCCAAGGTCCAGCAGCCGGCCCATGGTCAATATCACGGCTCCAATCCACCCGATTGCACCCAGAACCAGCACACTGTTGGATATCAGCATGGGCCGGGCCCGCGAAGCCACCTCCTGTTCGAAGTTGGTCGGGATCAGCCAGTGGCTGGCAGTTCGCGTCAGTTCGTAAATCTGCGCGAACAGGATCAGCAGCAGTCCGCTAAGCAGAAGCCACAGCGCCACGGCGTATGCCTGGCGCAGCCACTGGAAACGGCGGTGCCGGTCCATCAGGCGGTGGGGGCGGAAACACCCATGAGTTCCAAGTCGTCGGCCAGGTGGCAGCGGACGAAGTGGCCCGCTGTCGCAGGGCGGAGTTCGGGTTCCTCAAGGCGACACTGTTCCACGGCGTAGCGGCAACGCGGGTGAAAGAGACAGCCTGACGGGGGATTGGCCGGATCGGCCACTTCCCCTTCCAGCACGATCTCATCCGCCTGGTTGCGGGGATCCGGCCGCGGCACGGAGGACAGGAGGGCTTCCGTGTAGGGATGGCGCGGCCGGGCGTACAGTTGGCTGGTCGGAGCGGATTCGACCACCTTTCCGACATACATCACGGCCACGCGGTCGCAGATGTGAGAAACCACGTTGAGCTGGTGGGCGACAAAGAGATAGGCAAGTCCGAACCGGTTCTGCAATTCCTCGAGCAGGTTGAGGATTTGCGCCTGGATTGAGACATCCAGGGCCGAGACCGGTTCGTCGCAGATCACCAGCTGCGGCTGCAGGGCCAAGGCCCGCGCGATGCCGATGCGCTGTCGTTGGCCGCCGGAGAAGGCGTGCGGGTACCGCGACATGTATTCGGGCCTGAGCCCCACCAGGGACAGCAGTTCGGCCACGCGCTGCTCCCGTTCCGAGCCTCGGATCCCATTGATGAGCAGTGGCTCGCCCACAATGTCGAGGACCGTCATGCGGGGGTTCAGGGAGCCGTAGGGGTCTTGAAGGATGATTTGGGCGTTGCGCCGCACCGAGAACATCTCGTCCTTGGAGATGTTGGCAATGTCCACCCAGCCCAGTTCGGGATCGTTGAAGAGGATTTCGCCGTCGGTTACTTCGTAGCCTCCCAGGATGCAGCGCGCAGTGGTGGTTTTGCCGCATCCCGATTCCCCCACCAGGCCAAGGGTTTGTCCCCGACCCAGTTCCAGATCTACCCCGTCGACGGCCTTGATCCAGCCGACGGTGCGGCGCAGGAAGCCCTTCTGGATGGGAAAGTGCATGCGCAGATCGCGCACACGCAGGATTGTGGCTTCCTTCCCGGCCGGCGTCTGCGCGGTCATGTGTACAGATGGCAGGCGGCCCGGGTTCGTCCCGGCTCGGCGACCGCGGGCAGGAGTTGTGGCACGGAAGCGTCGCAGGTGCCCGGCATGAACTCCGGGCAGCGGGGATGGAAGGGACAGCCCGTGGGCCGGCTGAAGGGATCCGGGACCATGCCGGAGATGGGTTCAAGGCCGATGTTTTCAGCCGGATCCAGACGGGGCACGGAACGCAGCAGAGCCTTCAGGTAGGGATGTCTGGGGGCATGGAACACCGTGTCGACATCCCCCTGTTCGACGATGTTGCCCAGGTACATGACCGCCACCTGGTCGGCCATCCGGGCCACCACGCCCAAATCATGGGTGATGAAAATGATGGCCATGCCGAACTCCGCCTGGAGCCTCTTCATGAGCCGCAGGATTTGTGCCTCTGTGGTTACGTCCAGGGCGGTCGTTGGCTCGTCCGCGATCAATATGCGCGGACGGCCGATCAGGGCCATGGCAATCATGGCCCGCTGGCGCATGCCTCCGCTGAGTTCATGGGGATATTGGCTCCAGGTGCGGTCCGGATGGGCAAACCCCACGTGGGCCAGCATGTCCAGTACGAGCTCCCGGGGCTCGATGTCGTCTGCGGTACGGTGCAGACGGGCTGCCTCCGCAATTTGGTGGCCTATGGTGTAGACCGGGCTGAAGGTCGACATCGGCTCCTGGAAGATCATGCCGATCTCGCCGCCGCGGATCTCCCGCATGGCGCTGCCCTTCGGATTGAGGCCGACCAGATCGACGATTTCCCCGCGGCCTGGATCTCCCGCAGACAATTGCAAATGGATGTGGCCGTGCTCGATGCGCCCGGCCCGCGGGAGAATGCGCAGTATCGACTGTGCCGTGATGCTCTTGCCGCAGCCGCTTTCGCCCACGATGGCCAGGGTTTGGCCAGGGAACACGGACAGCGACACCCCGTCGACAGCCCGGACTGTGCCCTGTCGGATATGGAAGTGGGTCCTGAGGTCCCGGATTTCCAACAGGGGTTGGTCGGCGTCCATCCAAACTCGCCTCGCGCCGGTGGGTTTCCCGTGCCGGGTGCATGGCCCCCTTGAAGCCTGCTCGGCCAGGCGGACGTTCGCGGGCCCCGGTCACCGTTTTTGGGGCAACCGGGACCCGCGAACGTCAAACAGTCAGCGGTTATTCGTCGATATAGAGCAGCTCGATCAGCCACCAGCCGCCGTCCTTTTCAGGCAGGCGCAGGTTCTTGACACTGTTGTCGACCGCAGAGGCTGCGATGGCATGGCTGATGCCGGGCGAAGGACTGGTCATGACGTTCCACCAGTGGTTCTCCTCGTTGAGTGCCACCATCGCCTTGCCCAGTTCCTTGTACCGCGCGGTGCCAATGGGTTCGTCCTGCCATTCGTCGAGCAGGCCGTACAGTTCCTGGATCACATCCGGCGGTTCCTCGCCGGCTTCGCCGCCGGACTCCCACCAGTCGTACCAGGCAATCCCGGCCAGTGCACAGCAGGTGCGCCAGTGCCAGGGCGGTACCAGCCGAATGGGGAAGACCACATGGCTGACCGCCTCGGACGGGCCGCCGGCGCCCCAAGTGCCGATGTCCAGGTCGTTGGCCAGCAGGTGCTGGGCGTACAGGGCGTGGTCCACCTGCTTGTACTTGACTTCGATGCCAACGTCGCGCCATTGGCTGGTGATGAAGTCCCATTCCCCGGCCCGGTGGCCTTCGCTGCCGATCTCCGTGAACAGGATGAACTGCTCACCGGTGTCCGGGCGCGTTCGCCATTCCTCGTTGGCGTCCCAGGCCAGGCCCAGTTCGTCCAGGAGCGCGTTGGCCGTATCCGGGTCGAACTCGACATCCGTGTAGCCCATGGATTCCTCGCGGAAGGACCAGTCGGGCGGAGGCACTGCCTGTCGGGGTTCGGTCAGGCCCAGGTTGAACACCTGGTTGTAGGCCTCCCGGTCGAGCGCCAGCGACATGGCGCGGCGCCAGCGCAGGTCGTTGAACAGCTCCTTCAGGAACGAATCCTTGCTGGTGTAGTTCCAGGCCCAGCTCACGCTGCCGCCCCAGTTCTGTCCGGGGTAGAGGCGGACCGTGTATCCGGCCGCTTCGGCGTTTTCCTGGAGCAGGGGATAATTCGCCAAATCCGCCCAGGCACCACCGAAGTTGTAGTCGCCGGTAATGGCCTTGGCCTCCAGGATTTCCCGGCTGCCGACCAGAACGCGTTCGTAGTAGTCGATGTAGGGCAACTGGTTGCCGTCCGAGTCCACCTTCCAGTAGAAGGGATTGCGTTCGGAAAGGCGGGTGCCCACCGAGTCCAGGGGGCCGACGATGTACGGGCCCAGGATCGGGCGGTCCGGGCCGTAGATGATGAAGGCGCGGCCGGCGTAGTGGGCCAGGAACGCCTCGTACCACTCGGCGAAGCCTTCCTCCGTGGCGACCGCCGCGGCGTTGTCGCTGTAATCCGGATGCCAGGTGGTCAGGTAGGCCTTGGGCGCCCACGGCTGCAGGCTGGACAGGCGGTCCGCGATGGCGGCGTAGCGGCTGCTGTACTGCAGGCTGAACGTGTAGTCGTCGATTACGTTGACGGCCATCGGCTCCCCGTCCGCCGACTTGAAGTAGGCCGGGATGGAGGGGGTCAGGGTCTCGTTCAGCATGATGTCGTTCCACCAGAAGGAGATATCGTCCGTGGTCAGCGCATTGCCATCCGACCAGCGGACCCCTTCCCTGAGGTTGACGGTGAGTTCGGTCAGCTCGTCGTTGACCGACCAGGACTCGGCGATGTTTTCGGTGAAGACGCGGTCTGCCAGATCAAACGTCGCCAGCGACTCGTTGACGTAGCCGCCGCCGTCGCCCCATTCCGCACCGAAGGCGTCATAGTTGGGGTCGATCGCCATGACCGCCAGCGTCCCGCCGTACTTCCCGACGGACTCGCCCAAGTCGGCCCGCGGTGTGATCACCACAGGATTGAGCGGCAGTCGCTCGTCCACCGGAGGCAGCGTCCCGTCCATGACCCGCTGGTTCAGCATGGGGGACTGGTTGTAGCGGGAATCCGGCATGGCGTCCTCCATGGGGGCCGGTTCCGGCGCCTCTGCTTCTTCCGCCGGGGCTGGACCTCCACAGCCCGCCAAGAGCAGTACAAACAAAACAATCACAATGAAAGGGACCTGGCCCCTTACGCGCCGGAAGGCCATAGGGCTCTCCTTATTGTTGTTGGTTCGGGATGGCCGCCAAGCAGCCAAGCGGAGTGTAGCACTGCCTTGGGGACCGCCCAATGTCCAGCCGCGATGGGTCCGTCATCGAGCAACCACAGTAGCTCCGGGAGCGTGCCCGGTCTTCCCGTTCGAAGACACGGGCACGCAAGGTTCGTTCGGTGCCGGGCCGTCGGCTTCCCGCGACGGTGGTTCAAGGCGGGACTCGAGCCGGTCAATATCCCAGTTTCTTGTCCACCAGGTTGTTCAGGGGCCGCCCCTCGTTGAACCTGACCAGATTGTCCAGCAACACCTCGGTCGCCCGTTCACCGTAGGACTCGGACTGACCCGAGTAGTGGCTCGTGACAATCACGTTTCCCATGTCCCACAGCGGTGAATCCGCCGGCAGTGGCTCTTCATAGGTGACGTCCAGGCCAGCACCCTTGATCCAGCCCTCCTGCAGGGCCCGGACCAGGGCCGGTTCGACCACCACCTTGCCCCGGCCGATGTTGATGAAATGGGCATGCGGCTGCATCGCGCGGAAATGCTCCTCCTTGATCAACTCGTGCGTTCCCGGCGTGTGCGGCGCACAGCACACCACCCAGTCGGCCCGTCCCATCGCCTCCCCCAGTTGATCCGGGCCGTATACCTCTGCCACCCCCTGCGGCACGTCCAGGCCCTTGTGGCGGCGCACGCCCAGGACGGTCATGTCCATGGCACGGGCCGTACGGGCCACTCGGCTGCCGATGCTGCCGACCCCGATGAGGCACATGGTGGTCCCGGCCACCTCCTGCACGTCGGCATGGTCATGCTTGACCCAATCCCTGTCCGCTTGGGCGCGGATGGACACATGAATGCTGCGCGCCAGCGTGAGCAGCAGGGAAAAGATGTGCTCGGTGATGGAAATGGCATGGATGCCGGACACGTTGGTCAACTGGAAGTCCATGTCCCTGGCTTCGGGATGCTTCATCAGTAGGGCATCGGCCCCGGCCGAGAAGATCTGCACCCAGCGGCAATTCTCGGCGGCGAACAGGACCTCGGAGGACGGGTGGCCGGCAATGATTTCCACGTCCTCAACCCGGTCCATGTATTCGGTGGGGTCCGTGGAGACGATCAGTTCCCGCGGTTGGGCCGCCGCTTTGAGTCTGGCAATCAGAGCCTCATCCATGTGCTGAATGTTCTGGTGCAGCAGTACTACGCTCATGTGGGTTATTCCTTGGGCAGTTGGGGCAGCTTGAATCCTATGTTGGGCTTCTATTCCTACCAAACGGGGATCGTCGGTTCGGTTCGGGTTGCCATCCTCGCGGGCGGCGGTCCCCTACAATGGTGCATGGCACGCTCGTATACCTGCCTCCCCATCAACTTGAGCAGTTAGGCCATGGCCGCCATCCCCACTGCCCGTTTGGGTTCGCTTGACCTATACGTACCGCGGCTTGGCTTCGGCGGGGCACCCGTAGGTCGTTTGACCGATGCCAACGAGGCCGCGGCTGTCGTGGAACACGCCCTTGACAATGGCATTCGATTCCTGGACACGGCCCCGCTGTACGGTGCCGGCCGGTCCGAAAGTCACATAGGTCGGGTGCTCGCGCAGCGGCCGAGAACAGAATTCCTGATCGCGACCAAGGTTGGCCGCCTGGTCAACCGCTACGGCGTGGATGTCCGGTTCGACTTTACCCATCGGGGGGTCATGCAAAGCGTCGAGGAGAGCCTGTCGCGCCTGCAGTTGGACAGCGTCGACCTGCTCCACATTCACGACCCGAACAACCACGTGGACATTGCCTCCACGGAGGCGTATGGCACCCTGGACGGTCTTCGAAGGGACGGAATCATCAAGGGGGTTGGTGTTGGTGCCGGCCTCAATTCCTGGCAGTTGGCGGAACAACTGATGGCACACGGACGGTTCGACTGCTTCCTCCTTGCCGGACGCTATACGCTCCTGCATCAGGATGCGCTCGGCTTCATCGAGCGGTGCCGCCGCGAAGGCGTGGGCGTCATTCTGGCCGGGGTGTACAACTCGGGGGTGTTGGCGACGGGGGCGCGGGAGGATGCGCAGTACTACTACCGCAACGCCCCTGCGGACGTGCTGGCACGGGTCCGGCTCATCGAAACTGTCTGCAAGGAATATGCCGTGTCCCTGCAGGCTGCGGCTCTGCAATTCGCACTGTCGCATCCCGGGGTTTCCACGGTGGTTGTTGGGGCCGAGCGCATCGAGCAGACGGAACGGAACATCGCAAGCTTGGCCGCCGACATTCCCGGTGAATTCTGGCAGGCCCTCAAGGAGCGAGACCTATTGGACCGGGACGTCCCGGTCCAGTACCCGATTTAGGCGATACCGGTGTTCGGTGACGGCGCCAGATGCTCCCCACCATGAGGGCGGTGATGATTTCAAAGGCCCTGGTAACCGGCAGCTACCAGCGGCTGCCGGAGGAAATTGGGCGTCTGGGAGTGGACTTGACGGTGGTGTCACCGCCCTCCTGGCGCGACTCCCGCGGCGAACAGGTGTTGGAAGCCAACGCTTCGGGTTGCTATCACCAGATGGTGGTGCCCATCCGCTTGAACGGGCACTATCACCTTTACCACTTCGCCGGTTTGGCGAGTCGCCTTGATGCACTGCAGCCGGACATCCTGCACCTGGACGAGGAAGCCTACAACCTGGCGGCTTACCAAGGTGTGCGGTGGGCTTCCCGCCACCGCGTTCCGGCGGTCTTTATCAGTTGCCAAAACCTGTACAAGCGCTATCCGCCTCCCTTCGGCTGGTTTGAGCGCAGGTGCTTTGCCTACTGCACTTGGGCACTGGCCGGAACCACTGCGGTAAGCGAGGTGCTGCTCCGCAAGGGATATCCGAGCGAGCGGTTGAAGGTCGTGCCGCAGATGGGCACGGACACGACGCTGTTCAGTCCGCCGGAAGCAGCCGCACCCGGACAGAGGTTCACCGTGGGTTACGCCGGCGGTCTGCTACCGGAGAAAGGCCTTGATGTCCTGTTGGATGCCTGTGCCGGCCTCGAAGGCAACTGGACCCTGTCACTGGCCGGTTCCGGGGAGTCCGAATCCCGGTTGCGGATGCAGGCCCAGACATTGGACATCCTTGACCAAGTGGAATTCCGCGGACGTCTGGCCAGCAGGGACATGCCGGCGTTCTACCGTTCCCTGAATGTCCTGGTCCTGCCAAGCCTGTCGACTGCCAGCTGGCAGGAACAATTCGGTCGCGTGTTGACGGAAGCCATGGCCTGTGAAGTCCCGGTGGTGGTCAGCGACAGCGGCGAGAGCCGGTACACGGCCGGAGAAGCGGGCCTTGTCTATCCGGAGCGGGACACCGATGCCCTCCGGTCACACATGGCGCAGTTGCAGGCGGACCCGGGATTGCGCCGCCGACTGGGCAGGGCCGGCCGTCGACGGGTGGAGGCGCAGTTCAGCATGGAAAGTGTGGCGCAGGGTTTGGTCGAAACCTGGCAGCAGAGCCTCGCGGATGCCAAGCCCTGACTGCCCCCGGCTGGAACTCAACGCCAGTCTACTGAGCAGCCGCCCCGACGCCTCGGGTGCCGGCATCAGCACCTACGTGGCGCGTACTCTGCGCGCCCTGGCGGAGACGCAGGCTGACTGTGCGCCGGCCTGGCAGGTTCAGGTCTGGCTCAATCGGTCGGAACATCCCGACCTGCCCTTTCAACGGCGCGCCACCCACTGGCACGTGAGCCGTCCAATCGCGCGCATCATGTGGGAACAGACTGCATTGCCGTTGGCCTTGTGTGTTCACAGGCCCGACCTGTTCCATGGCATGGTGAATGTTCTGCCGGTCGCATGCCCGACACCGTCGCTGGTGACCGTGATGGACCTGTCCTTTCTGCGTACGCGGGCCACGGTTCCCGGTCCGCGGCGACGCTATCTGCAGATTCTGTGCGGCCGCAGCGCGCGCCGGGCATCGCGGGTGCTGGCCATCAGTCGTGCCACCGCCGCGGATGTGCATCGCTACTTTGAGGTGCCGTCCAGCCGGATAGAAGTGGTGCCGGTTCCGGCGGAGGCGCAGGTTGAGGCGCCCGCGGACTCCCCGGACAAGTCGGACTATTCACGGTCCCTGCCGGACAACTACCTGCTCCATTTGGGCACGCTGGAACCGCGCAAGAACCTGGGTTGGCTGATTGAGGCGTTCGCGGCCTGGTTGGAACGCACCGGTGCGGACTGGCACCTGGTGCTGGCGGGGGCACCGGGCTGGGGCGGCGAGCCCGAGCGGTTGGCGGCCGCGGTGCGCAGGCTGGACCTGGCGGAGAGGGTTTGGTTTCCCGGTTGGGTCCCGCCGTCAGGGATGCGCGACCTGTATGGCCGCGCCCGTGCCGTGGTCCTGCCCTCCCTGCTTGAGGGGTTTGGCATCCCGCTGCTGGACGCGATGACCTACGGGGTTCCGGTGCTGTGCCACGATATTCCCAGCCTGCGGGAATTGGCCGCGGATAGTGCAGCTTGGTTCTCCGTGGAGGACTTCGACGGTTTGCACCGGTACTTGACCCGGTTGGACCGGGATCCGGACTGGGGGGTGGAATTGGGGAGGACCGGCCGGGCAAGGGCCGCGGAGTTTAGCCCGCGGCGCGTAGGTTCCCTGTTATGGGAGCAGTACGCGTCGTTCCTTTGAGGCCGACGGGGGTGCCGGCCGGACGGCTGGATATGGATTGGGACTCCTGTGGCTAAGCGGAAGCGGTCTGTGTCGGAGCGGGACGATGACGGCTACTGTCTGGGTGGCGGCCGCGGGTTATCCTTATATCAGATCGGCTAGATTCCAGTCGGCAACCCGCTTTCACCTGCTCCGTGCCCCTTCACGCTCCTACGTCGCGCACTGCGGACACCGGCATGCTTGCACGCCTGGCAGCCTTCAACCGGGCCGAAGATCCGCGTCTGCGCCAAATTCTGCTTCGTTCGGCGGACGCCGCGTTGACGCTCTTGGCGTTCGTTCTGGCCTACATCGTCCGCTACCAGCTTGAATGGTTCAAGGACGTGGAGCCCATCCACGTTCAGACATTCCGGGCCTATCTGCCTTCCGCCCTGAGTTTGGTTGTGGTGCAGCTGGCGGCATTCCAGCTGGCCGGCGTTTATCGCAATGGGCAGATACGGGGCTGGCTCCACGAAACCTGGACCGTTGCCAACGCCTCGACGTTGACAATTCTGGTTCTCATCATGGGCCATCTGTTCTTCAACCCCCAGCTCTACAGCCGGCTGGTCTTCCTCTACACCGCCATCATGATGACCGGTCTGTTGGGCGGCCTGCGGCTGGGTCTCTGGGCCGTGCGGCGGCTGCTGTACAGCCACGGGCTGGGTCACGAAAAGGTCTTGCTGGTCGGAACCGGCGAACTGGGACTGATGTTGATGCGCAACATCGTGGCCCAGCCGGACCTGGGCTGGCACCTGCTGGGCTTTCTGGACGAGGAAGGCGAGGTGCCCCCTCGTGACATTGGTCGGTTCCGCCTGCTGGGCTCCGTGTCGGACCTGCCCCGCATCCTGCGCGATCTCCGGCCCGACCGGGTCATCATTTGCCTGCCTCAAAGCCATGCGGAATTGCTCCAGCAGTCCCTTGAAACATGCCGCGACCAGGGCATTCAGCCCCAGGTTGTGCCCAACCTGTTCCAGGTGACCCGGAACCAGATCAAACTGGACACCCTGCAGGGCGTGCCCCTCCTCAGCGAACAGCCCATCTCCATCACCGGGTGGAACTACTGGCTCAAGCGCCTGGCGGATCTGGTTCTCTTTGTGATTCTGATGGTGCCGTCCCTGATCGTTGGCGCCGTGATTGCCATTGCCATTAAGTTGGAGTCGGGCGGTCCCGTCATCTATACCCAGACGCGTGTCGGACGCCACGGAAATCCCATTCGCGTGTTCAAGTTCCGCACCATGGTCAGCGACGCCGACACCCGGCTCGACGAAGTGGCGGACCTCGACAACGCCCAGGGCATTTACTTCAAGATCAAGGACGATCCCCGCTGCACGCGGGTGGGACGGTTCCTGCGCAGCTTCAGCCTTGACGAAGTGCCCCAGTTCATCAACGTGGTCAGGGGGGACATGAGCTTCATCGGACCCCGTCCCGGGTTGCCGGCCGAGGTGGAGCGGTACGAACCCTGGCACCAGAAGCGGCTGGCCGTTTTTCCGGGCATCACGGGCCTGTGGCAGGTGTCGGGCCGCAGCGATCTGACATTCGACGAAATGGTGCTGTTGGACATCTACTACGCCGAGAACTGGAACCTGGGCCTGGATCTGTCCATCGCCCTGCGCACGATTCCCACCGTGCTGCTGCGCCGCGGCGCGTATTGACCGCCACGGCAGCAGTTGTTCCATTTCGGTTGCCGCCATGCGCATTCTCATTCTGATGTCCGACATCGGAGGCGGGCATCGCTCCTGCACTCTGGCCCTGCAACAGGAGTTCGCCCACTGGTTTCCGGGCGTCCACGAGGTGTTTTCGGTCGATGTCTTCAAGCAGTTCGCACCTTGGCCCCTCGACTACGTGCCCCTAGCCTACAAGTACATTGCCAACAAGCTTCCCGGTTTTTGGCAGTGGGTCTTCAGCAACTACGGCTCCCTGATCACCGAAGAGCAGATGGCAACGTGGCTGGCCGGGTATCTGGAACCGTATTTCGAGCTCCTGTTCGACCGCATGCGCCCGGATCTGTTGGTTACCGTCAATCCGCTGTTTCATCCGACCTTGTTTCGTCACCTGCGGGCGACCGGTCGCGACCTGCCGATCGTGTCCGTGGTTTCCGATCTGGTGACCCCGCATGGTTCGTGGTTCCATTCCCAACTGGATCTGTGCTGTGTGCCGACCGTCCAGGCTGCCGTGGCGGCCCGCAGGTATCGTGTGTCGGAGCGGAACGTGCGGGTCTACGGCCTGCCGGTCCGCAGGCAGTTCGTGGACGTCGAGGTTCGGGAGCGACGGGCGTGGAAGCGGTTGCTTGACATGGAGGAACAGCTGCCGCTGGTGCTCATCATCGGCGGTGGCGAGGGGTTTGGCACCATCGCCGCCTTGGTAGAACAACTGGTGGCATCCCGACGGCGGAAGGCGATGCCCGACTGCCAGGTGGCGGTCGTCTGCGGACGCAACAAGGCGCTGGCCCGGAGGCTTTCGCAGTCCTTTGGTACGGAACAGGTGCGTGTGCTGGGCTTCGTGACCGACATGCACGCCTGGATGGCCGCCAGTGATTGCGCTGTCACCAAGGCCGGACCGGGCACGATCATGGAAGCCGCGGCCATGGGACTGCCCGTCATCCTGAGTGGTTTTGTCCCCGGGCAGGAGGCGGAGAATCCGGCTTTTGTGATCAGGCACGGCATGGGTACGTATGCCCCGTCGCCGGCGAGCCAGGTTTCCGTATTGACCGAGTGGTTGTCGGACGAACGAAAGCTGGGACGGTTTTCGGACGCCGCCCGCGCCACGGCCTGTGCCAGGGCCGGACAGTCCATCGTGGAGGAAGTGGATCGGCTCTTCGGGTAGGAACCGGCTTGGCCGGCCCGGGTGCTTGGCCGGCCGGAAAGTTCAACGGAGGGATGTATGTCATGAACGACAGACGGGACCTGCAACCGTCAAGTGCCGAGGCGTTGTTCGATCGGTGGATAGCTGCCCATAGCAAGGAACGGAACAGTTGGGTGGGCCTGCGCCTCCGTCGTTCAACCAGTTGGCTGTTCCGGGCCGAGACGGCGATGCGCGACGCAAACGGCGACCCGGACGCTGCCTTCATCTTCCTCTGGATTGCCTTCAACGCCCTTTACGCGGAGCACAACCGGTTCTACGATGCATCGGAGATGGGGGCAGTGGAGCGATTCTTCGTCAAGGCATGCAGGTTGGACGCGGATCGGGTGATCTACAACGTCATCTGGTCCCGGTTTTCCGGGCCGATTAGGATGCTCCTCGACAACCCATATGTGTACAAGAGGTTCTGGACAGACAAGGACAAGCCTGGCGCGGGCGACGACTGGCAGGCCCGATTTGCCGCCAGAAGGAAGCGCGTGCACCGCGCCCTGGCACAGCAGGACACCTATGCCGTCCTGTGCGAACTGTTCGAGCGTCTGTATGTGCTGCGGAACCAGCTGGTTCACGGCGGGGCCACCTGGAACAGCACTGTCAACCGCGACCAGGTTACGGACGGTCGGGCCATCATGGCGACCCTGGTTCCCCATTTCCTGGCGATTATGATTGACAACCACGAGGCGGGCTGGGGCCGGCCGCAGTTTCCGCCGGAGTTCGTGTC
Organism: Caldilineaceae bacterium; assembly: GCA_965208365.1. Lineage (GTDB taxonomy): Bacteria > Chloroflexota > Anaerolineae > Caldilineales > Caldilineaceae > Bin34. The sequence continues at coordinate 256,489 of OZ242330.1, forward strand.
GGACGGATAGTTGCCGGTAGTCGTTGGATCCCATGAACCGCAGCCAGTTTGTCTTCGTCCTGCTGGTCAACGTCCTGGTGATTGTCTTGCTGGTGTCGGTTGGGTTCCTGCTATACGAGCACAGGTCGATTGGCCGGCAAATCGCAGCCGGGCCGGAAGAGCCTCAGGTGGCCATGCCGGCCGAGTCGATACCTACCGCAGTGCCCACCGTCGAGGCTGAGGAGGCGGTGGTCCAAGCTTCCGGTTTCGGCTCGCAGGCAGGTGGAGTCGCGACGGCCCCGCGAACCTATACCGTTCAGGCCGGCGATTCGCTGGGTGCCATTGCGGAGACGTTTGGTGTCAGCCCGGGGGTGTTGGCGTCCGCCAACGGCATTGTCAACCCGGATTTGATCACGCCCGGACAGATCCTGGTGATTCCGTCCCCCGACGCTGTCGACGAGGGGCGCAGCTGGACGGCGACGGCCGACAGTTTTGCGATCGAGGTCCTGCACGCAGGGACCTACGCCTCCGAAGTGATCGTCATTGTCAATGTCAGCGACCAGCCCGTCTCCCTGGCCAATTGGACCGTGTCCACCAGCTTGGACGAGGAGTACCGCTTCGACGCGATGGCTCCGCTCAGTCCCGGCGACAGCATTCGGCTCATGTCCCGCGCAGGGACCGACACTGCCTACGACAAGTTCTGGGGACGAACTCCCCGCGAGTGGACGATTGGCACTACAATCATCTTTGCCAATGCCTCCGGCGCGCCAGTTGTGCTGCTCGAGATCAGCCCATCCTAGACTGCACGGTTGCGGCCGGGTTTGCGAGGACAAACCATGACTGAAGAAAACGACTCGCCTTCCACATCGCAGGGCAGTTCCCGCGGGGACCACCAGAGCACGGATGATTCCAAGCCAAGCCGACAGGGACGCGGAAGGCGCCGTGCCGGCCGCACCACCAACCGCCGCGAACAGACCGAAAACCGTTCCGGGCAGCGTCGCCGGCGCAGCGGCCGGAGGCGGCAACGTTCGAATGCAGGTCATTCGGACGGACCGCGGTCTCAAGGCAGGCAATCGGCGGTGGACCGTGCCAACCCGCGTCGATTCGACGGAGACAGATCAGGGAACCCGGACCGCGACAGCAGGACCAACTCCTCACCGCCGGGAAGGGGACGGCGCAAGGGCAACAATTCACGGAGCCGCCGGGGAACCGGGTCTCAGCGACGGCCTGAGACGCGCGCTCAGCCGTCCCGAGGACGTCGCGACGGCCACCGATCCGATACCCCTCGGCGAGAAAAGGGTGCCCGTCAATCTGCTACCGCGGCGGAGAGGGATGTCCGCAAGCAGAAGGAGGCCATGCAACCCGACCGGGACTATGTCGAACCGGCTCAGGTGTTCATTCACGAAAATGTGCGGCGACCGTCCTGGAGGGATTACGAAGATAGGGCACCCCTCAAGCGACCGGTGTGGTTTACCCGTCTGGAGACCGACACCGACTTCGGCGGTTGACTGAGACTGCGCGGCATCCGACTCGGACAAGGGCTTCCGAACCGCCGGTGCCGGCTGCATGCCGGTCCTGCACACGACAGCGATGGTTGACGTCGCCTTCTATGTGGTTCTGGGACTGGTTGCGGCCTTGGCCTCGGCCATGTTGTCGCCTGTCAGCGGCTGGCTGGGACGTACCTGGGGCCTGGTGGACAGACCGGGTGGCCGCCGGCAGCACCGGGGGATCGTTCCACGCACCGGCGGCCTGGCCCTTTGGGCATCCTTTACGCTGGTCCTTGGCCTCTATTTGGCGGTGCGGGAGGCTGCCGGCCCGGAGTTGAGGGCATGGCTGCCGGTCAGCCATGATCCGCTGGAGGATCGACGCATATGGGCTCTGCTGGGGGGCAGCGCCTTCTGTGCCGTCTGGGGCATTGTCGACGACCGCTTCGATCTGGCCTCCCGGTGGCAGTACCTGATCCAGATTGGAGCCGGCCTGATTGCCATGGCGGGCCTGATCTTCATCAAGCACGTCAACAATCCACTGGGGCCGGGCCTTCTCTTCGGACCGGACGGGTTCCCGTGGTGGCTGGTGCTTGCCGTCACCGTCTTTTGGTTCATGGGTTGCATCAACACGGTCAACTGGCTTGACGGCCTAAGCGGGCTGGCGGCCGGCGTATCGGCCATCCTGTGCGCCGTCCTGGTGGTCCACATGCTTTACGTGCTGCCGGAGCCGCAGGCTTCAGTGGCCGTGATACCCACGATCCTCCTGGGCGTCATTGTGGGATTCCTGCCGGCCAACCTCTGGCGCCGGTCCCTGTTCATGGGCAGCAGCGGATCCTATTTTCTGGGCAATGCGGTGGCTGCCGTCGGCATCATGGGAGGCGCCAAAATCGCCACCGTCATGATGGTGCTCGGGTTGCCCATCGTGGATGTGGCCTGGCTGATCTTCAGTCGGTTGCGCCGCGGTGTGGCGCCGTGGACCTCCGGACGCGATCACCTGCACTTTGTCCTGCTGGATCGCGGCGTGCCCGAACGGGCAATCGTGTTCGCCTACTACCTCTTCTGCTGCCTCTTCGGCGCCCTGACGCTGTTGTTGGACGACCGGATCAACAAACTGCTGGCCTTGCTGGCCTTGGGACTTGGCGCCGTGACGGTGATGGCCTTGCTGGGCCGGGACTATTCCGAACCAAAGTCCGGATAGGCAATGCCACGCGGGTCGGGGTTGACCCGGCTCCATGCGGGGTGTGGCCGGGGCTTGTCCGCTTCCGTATTTGTGCGGCTGAAACTTTGATTCGAGACCCGGCCACACCCTGCCGCCCGTCCCTGTCCCATGGCTTCGCCGATCGGTGGAATCAGGGCCGCAGGCCGTCGTCAGGCAGGAGGTACCGAAACCAACGGGTCCTCACCGCGACTGGTTTGGGAAAATCAGCAAACCTTTATTGTTGTTTCAATACTTTATTTATGTCCAATCCTGGGCTGCCACAGTGGACTGCAGACGACTGCGGACCTCCATAATGTCGCGCACCAGCTGCGGTTCGCCTGCAAGGCGCTGTTGCATCTGCCGAATTCCGTGGCTGATTGTCTTGTGATCCCTTCCCCCCAGCAGTCGGCCTGTGGCCTTGAGGGTCAGCTTCAGGTCCCGGTGCAGTAGATACATCGCAGTCTGGCGGGCCCGTGAAGTGTTCCGGTTGCGGGCTGTGCCGACCAGATCTTCGACCTTGATACCATAATTATCTGAAATTACTTTAAGCATCAACTCTGGCTCGACCGGTTCCTGCTCAGGTGCCAGCGACTCGATGTGCTGTTCAACCTGATGCAGCGACAGTTCTCCGTTCTGCTGTCTCTGGATCAAGTTGAGGCGGTGCAGGACTCCTTCGAGTTCGCGGACATTGACGTAGGTCTGGAAGGCTATCGGCTGCAGCAGGTCCAACGTCAGGTCGTAGCCGAACAGCTGCGTCTTGGCTTCCAGGATCGCAAGCCGAGTTTCGGAGTCGGGGGCTTCGATGTCAACGACCAGTCCACCCTCGAAACGGCTTTGCAGGCGCTGCTCCAGGCCGTGGAGCTGGGAGGGCGGAGCATCGCTGGTGAGCACCACCTTCTTCCCCGCCGCATAGAGTGCGGCGAAGGTGTGGAACAGCTCTTCCTGGGTCTTTGCCTTGTTGGCCAGAAACTGAAGGTCGTCGATCAGCAGCAGGTCCACCTCGCGGTAGCGTCGACGGAACCGATCCATCGCGTCCGCCGACCCTTTCCGGTGCCTAAGGGAGGCGACCAGATCGTTGGTGAACTGCTCGCTGGAACAGAGGCACACGCGCGCCTGCAGGGACTGTGCCAGATGGCCTATGGCATGCAGAAGGTGGGTTTTGCCCAGGCCGGTGTTGGCATAGATGAACAGCGAGGCGAAATGGCTCGCCTCCAGGTTGACAATTTGCTTGGCAGCCGCACAAACCAGGTTGTTGTGGGGGCCAATTACGAGGGAATCGAACGTGTATGCCGGATTAAGGCGGTTGCCCCCCGCCGGCAACGATCCAGCCTGCTCCTCTGCTGGATGGGCTTGCGCGGCCAGCAATTCCAAGGGTGTTGCCGGCGCCGCGGCGTCGGGCACGGCCGTGTCCAGGATCAGGTGTACGTCGACGTACTCCCCCAGCAGTTGCGCGAGGTGTTCCTTGAGCCATGGACGCAGTCGGTTTCCCAGCAGATCCCGGGCTACCGAATTGGGTACCAGAAGCTTGAGCTCGCCGTCCTCGTAGGAGAAGAAGCGGCACGGACCGACGAGGGTGTCGTACTCGCTGGCGGTGAGCTGCAGGGCCAGTGCCGCCTGGGCTCTCTGCCAAGCCTGCTGGGCGTTGTTGCTGGAAACCATCGACCTTTCTGAGGAAAGCTGCGACTGGTGAGCCTCTGCACATAATCCACTGGCTGCGAATCCGGTTCCGCGACCAGTCAGAAGGGGAGGCTACGGCGCATCAACAGATCCCGGCCGGATGCCTGGTGGCGAACCACAACCAGGACGTGCCGACGGTTCTAAAATCAATGGCCCCTTCTGCCTGAGGCTTGCACTGTAGCACAAGGGACGCAAGCCGAATCAACACGTCAAAAGGGTCGCCCGCGCCATCACGAGCCTTCCTGCGGCCGGCAGTATCCGGGTGCCAAAACGACGTTAATTTGTCGGCAACGACAAAAAATAACTGTGTGTCAATCAGACTGCCAGCCGACTGCCGAATCAGGTGCCCCGACCACCTCGTGTCGGAAATTTGGTATGGATCATTACGCGAAACCTTGATTGCGTGTCCGTACGACCGTCTGGATGGCCGAGTGAAACCATCATGCGGTTGCAGAGCCTGTGCGACCCGGTGCGATGACCTTCACGCGTACAATCGTCCCAAGGTCTTCCAGCCTTGGCCGGTAGGGGACCCGTGCGCCCGGCCCACGGTCCCACGGGCCGGGCGCACGGATGTTTAAGGGAAAGTAATTGTGTCTTTGTGGACTAAATAAACTGTATTCGAACCTTTCGCCCCTACTGCCCAATCCACCCAAATTCATGGAAAAGGGGGGACAAGTCGCGACAGGCCGCGCGGACGATTCGGAACGGACCGTTCACCCGCGCAGCCAGCCCATGATGATTTCGAAGTGCTGTGGCAGCGCGACTTCCGGCTCCTCAATGCCGGGATGCCAAGCCTTTTCCCACTCGGCACTGTAGGCCCCTTCGTATCCGTTGGATTCCAAAAGGTCCACAATGGCCTGGTTCGGGACATTGCCTTCGCCCATCAGAACCAGTCGGAAGGTGCCGTCGTCGCTGTGGGCCGCGTCCTTCAGGTGTACGTGGGCGGTCCGCTCGCCGATGCAGGCCCAGGTTTCCTCAATCGCTTCGCCCATGCGCCACGGATGGTGGACATCCCAGACCGCCATGACCCGATCGGAAGGAACCTGATCCAGTACGCGGGCCACGTCCCGGCCCTTGCAGAAGGCATCGTGCGTCTCCAGCAGAATGGTCACGCCCGCATCGGCCGCGGCCGATGCCAAGCGGTTCAGGCTTTCGGCCACGTTGTTGATGCCGTCCTCCGTCACCTGGCCGTCCGCCAGGTTGCCGCCGAAGGTGCGCACAAAGGGAACGTCGAGTTCGCGGGCCATCTCCAGATAGGCCAGCAGATCCTGTTCCATGCGTTCGCGCTCCGCACCGTCCGGCATCGTGAAGCGGGTGGAGAGGCCGAGGCCGATGGTCCGGAGCTCGCGCGACTGCATGACCTCCCTGATGCGGGCGCGTCCGGGCGCGTCCAGGTCCGGAGGAATGATCGTGCCGTCCAGCATGCGGATTTCCAGGCCGCCGTAGCCGATTGCGACGGCGGTGTCGGCCGCCTGCTCCAGGGTCCAGCCTGGACATCCGAGCGTGCTGAACATCAAGCGGGGTTCGCCTGCCATGGGTTGTGTTTCCTTTTGGTTTGTACTGTGCAGCGGCTAGAACCGTCGGTCGAGCGGTGCCAGTTCGTGGCAGCGCTCCTGAAGTTGGATGACGCGGTGGACGCTTTCGGGGGTGATCTTCAGGTCGGCTCCGTTGCGCAGCGTTTCGAACAGGTCCCGATAGTACTGGGTGTACACTGGCTCGGTGGCTGCCGGTGGGCTCCAGCTGTGTTCCTGCCAGGGGATGACATCACGGTTGTAGGAGCGGTCGGGAGTGGGATCGGTCGTCAGGACCCGCGGTTCCAGGTCCGCCGGATCGAAGGTGGACCACTTGAGTTCGCCCCGGTTCCCCCACAGGCTGTTCCCTCGCAGGCCGCCTTGTGTGCCCATGACATTCCAAGACTCGCCAGGGTAGGCACAGGCGGATGAAATCTCGATATCGATGGTGGGCTGGCCTTCCGCCTTGATCACCACCTTGACGTGGTCGTCGGCGTCGCCCAGGGTCAGGGTACGGTCCAAGACGCAAAACACCTCCGGCTCCTTCGGACCGAACAGCTGCAGGGCCTGGTCGAGATAGTGGGGGCCCGTGTTGTTGAGCGAGCCGCCGCCGAAACGCTGCAGGGTCTGCCAGTCCCAGCGACGACCGAACCGGTTCTCGGTCATGCGAATCTGGACAATTCGCCCCAGCACCCCTGAATCGATGATTTCGCGGACCTTGACGAAGTCCGGGTTGTAGCGGCGCTGCTGGAAGATCGACAGGGTGCCCGGGTTCGCGCGGGACGCCTCCACCATGCGTGTGGCATCCGGCAGGGAATCGGCCATCGGCTTCTCGCACACCACGTGCTTGCCGGCTTCCAGGGCCTGCACCGTGAGGTCGGCATGCAGGAAACTGGGCAGAGCCACCACGATCAACTCGATGTCGTCGTTGGCGACCAGGTCGCCGAAATCCGTATGGGTGGAACAGCCAAACCGTGCCCGGGCCTCCTCCCGGCGGGTCTCTTCACCGTCCACGACGGCAACCACCTGGTAGAGATCCGTGAGCGGCGCCAGCAGGTTGGCGTGGATGTTCCAGCCACTGCGGCCGAGACCGGCGATGGCGGTGCGGATGGGTTGGGGCATGGAGCAGGCTCCTATGGTGTGTGGTGTGTCAGATGGCGGATGAATGCGTTTGGCGTACGGTTAGCCGTCCGTCGGCATATGTGGCGATGCCCTTGCCGGTCAACGGTACACGCCGGGTGGTCTCGCCGACGCGCACCGAAACGGGGCCGGGGCTGTCGGCGGCCTGAACCAGCACCCACGTGTCCGAACCGGGTTCGCGGGCAAACAGAATGTTGGCCCTGGAGGCCCGGATCTCCGAATCCCCAACCCGCAGCGAGTGTTCTTCGACGGTGTCCTGCCAGTTGCACTGGGCCGCCAGCGGAGCCGTCAATCCGGTGCTTCCGACAGGCTGGGTCCGGTGCCGGAAATCCATGAGATCGACATCGAGCGAGACGCTGCCGTCCGGTCCGGAGACGGTGGCAGTCGCCCTGCGCTGTTCGCGCAGGTGAGTGCGGGTTCTGGCTGGTGCCACCGTGCATTCGATGGACAGCTCGGACCACCGGGACCGCACGTCGTCCGCAAGCGGCAGATCGCGCCGCGGGCGTACGGCCAGGAAGAAGATGCAGGCCGGCCGGCCCTTGTAGAAGGCTCCGGGCCAGGCAAGATCCCAGAACCGCTTCGTGTCCTTGGCGCGGTAGTGGTAGATGTCGCACACCAGGTCACCGCCGCGCCGGTGGAGTTCAACGGTGGCTGGCTGCAGCAGGTCCGGCAGATGCAGCGGCTGCAACAGACACAGGACCCGGTCGGTGCAGACGGTCAGACGGGAACCAGGGACCACAGTCTGGGGCAGGTTGCCCACGGGTTCGTCGTTCACGTACACCGAGGTCACCGCCACCTGCTGCGTCCAGATGAATGCCGTGCGCGAACTGCGGAAGGCGGCCCGGCCGGCATGCGGGGCATAGGCTCCCAACACAGTCGTGCCGTGCTGGATGCCAAGGAAGTCGCCCTCGTCCATCAGGTTGCGCGAGTGGGAGCGATCCGTCGCATGGTAGAAGTCGCCCAGCCACTTGTCGTCCAGGATGTGCCGGGCATAGAGGACGCCGTCTGGGGCATCCCCGGCTCCCTGCAGGTGTCCGATGACCGCGTTGCCTTGTGGATGCACGCTGCGGGTCACGGAACCGACGGCAAACCCGGGCTCCAGCGTCGTGTGCATGGCGATCTGTTCGGAGGCCAGGATGCCTTCCCGCACCTCCCGGCGATCCGGCAAGGCGCGGTACAGCTCACCCAGCCAGCCCGGCAGCAGACCCGTGTTCAGCCACTCGGCGAACATCTCCGCCTCCGGCGGGGTCTCGCCGTCGATGCTTGGCTGGTAGGCGCGCCCGTGCGGTCCGGCCAGTCGACCTGTGGCTCGATGCAGGTGCAGGGCGTAGCTCAACCCCAGTCGCCAAAGCATCATGTCTGCCAGGACGGCGGTGTCCGGACAGACAACGAGGCCCCTCAGCCTGCCCAGTGCGCGGATGGAAACGGCGGCGTACGTGGGGGAGTTGAACTCCAGTACATGGCCGGATTCGGCCGTGAACCCGACCCACGCTTCCAATTTGGCGCGCCCTGCGTTCAGAATCTCCGTTCTGCCCAGCAGCTCCCCGCCCAGGCAACAACACAGCACCGACAGGGCGGTGATGTTGGAGTAGCCGATCCAGACGTCCAGGCGCAGTACTTCCTCCAGGCCTAGCCGGATGGCGTCAAGTACTCCGGCACAGGTGTCCATCGGCAGCCGGTCCCCGTGTCGGAGCATCATGGGCACGAGATGCTCCAGACAGAAGACCACGGCGTTCAGGTCCTCAATGCGGTCGTCTTCCGCCATCCACAGAAAATTGCCCGCGTGCACGTCGGTTGGGTTGGTTACCTGGCAGGCCAGGACGGCTGCCAGTATTTCCTGCGCGAGAACCAGATCCCGGTCCGTGCCGTTGGCTACCAAGTCGCAGGCGAAGCGGCAGGAGCGGCGGGTCTCGTGAAATGTGCCGTGCTCCGTGGCATGCGCCAGCAGGTTCCGCACCTGATCGAATTCCTTCGGGACCGGCAGAGGGGCTGTCATGGGTGTTGGCTCGATGGACCTGTGGCCCACTAGATGCGGTCTGCCTGGGCCTGGGCCGTCAATGCCAGATGCATGGCCTTGAAGCAATGTTCCTGGGACATGGCGGTTTCGGTACGGTTGCGCACGTCGGCCAGGAAGTCGTGGCCGAAGGTCAGCTGCACGCCGGAGCAGTCCTCGTATCGCGTGGTGGCGGAGTCGGTCACGAACAGATGGTCTCCGCCTGCCCGGCCCGCCAGGTCCAGGTTCTTGCGCACCTCGATGTAGCCTTCGGTGCCCACGACGGTGAGTCGGGTGTCGCCCCAGGACGCCAGGCCGGTGGGCGTGAACCAGTCGACCCTGAAGTAGCCGACGGTGCTCCCGCCCCTCACCAGCATGTCGCCGAAGTCCTCGAATTCCGGCGTGTCGGGATGGGCGCGGTTGGCCACCTGCGACTTGATCACGATCGGATCGGTCTCTCCACTGAATGCAAGGTACTGGTCGCACTGGTGGGCCGCAATGTCGCAGAGGATGCCGCCCGCGGTGTCCCGACGAAAGAACCAGTTGGGGCGAGTGGGTTTGCGCAGCGAGTGGGGACCGGTCCCCATCAGATGGACAACGTCTCCCACCGCACCCGCCTTGACCAGTTCCAGCGCGCGCAGGGTGGCCTTGCTCCCGAACCGCTCGCTGTACGCCACCGAGTAGATGCGACCAGTCGTGGCCTGAACGTCCCTGACTTCCTGCCACTGGGTCAGGGTGGTCATGCCGGCCTTGTCGCTCTGCACGTCCTTTCCGTGTTCCATGGCGGCCATGGCGATGCCGGCTCGTTCCGAGGGAATGGCTGCGGTCAGGACCACGTCGATGGACTCGTCCTCGTAGATTTCCTGCGCCGTCGCGGCGATCCGGGCATCGGGGTACCGCTGTGCGAAAGGTTTCCGCAACTCGGGTTCCACGGCGTGGACCGCGGCCATTTCAGCTCCGGCTTCCACCAGGTGGGCGGCCATACCGTAGATGTGGTTGTGGTTGAGGCCGATCGCGGCCAGTCTGACGGGGCTTGGCGTAGCGGTCATGGTTTTGTTCCGAAGGCGGCGTGCGGTTGGGACGGGGTGGGTTCAGGCGGACCGAGTGCCGCAAAACAGGTCGCGGCCGTCGACCAGGGCCTGCATCTTGCCGTCGGCCACGTTGCGCGGCAGCATCCAGAACCCGCAGTCGGGATGTACCCAGGCCACCCGTTCCGCGCCCAGGACGGAGACTGCCCGTTCGATGCGGGACGCCACCGTGTCGGGGGTTTCGATTTCCAGGTCCTTGATGTCGATGACGCCGATCCCCAGTGCGATCTCCGGCCGCACGTCCTTGAACACCTCCAGTTCGTCGTAACCCCTGCGGGCGAACTCCAGGATCAGCGAACCCACGTGCAGGTTGTTGAGGAACGGCACCATGTCCTCCCAGAAGCCGGCCTGCACCCTTTGGCCGCCGTAGTTTCCGAAACACAGATGGAGGGCGCTGTCGTTGGTCACGGCATCCAGCACCAGATTGATGGGCTCGTGGGCCCAGTTGCAGTCCTTCGGGTGCCCTGTCAGCGAGGCTTCGTCCACCTGAATCGCATCGGCGTTGATGTCCCGTATGGCGTCTGCCAGAACCTGGGCCAGCGCCATGGTTCGGCTCTGCAAGTCCGGGTAGTGCCGGTCGAAGAGGGTCTGGGCGAGCATGTAAGGTGCGGTAACGGTGAACTTTGTGGGACGCTCCGTGAGCGCCTGCAGGCGGAGGTAGTCCTGCTCCAGGTTCAAGGTTCCGGCGCCGATGTCGTCGGTCACGACCGCCGCCGGCTGGGCACGGAATTGCATGTCGGGCCGGCTGTGGAAGGCCTTCCAGTCGTCCCGAGTCAGGGTCGTGGACACTCCGGACATGGGGCCGAGGAAGTACTCGATCATCCCGTTGGTTTCCGGGTGGTTGAAGTCGAAGCGGGACAGTTCGCCGTCCACCAGCAGGTCCAGACCAGCCAGTTCCTGGGTCTTGACGACCACGGCCATGGCATCGCGCAGCGAGTCCCGGCTGGGCGTGGCCTGCAGCCAACGGGGCACCGGATAGCTGCCGACGAGGGTGGTCTTGATGGGTGGCATGGGGTTGTTCCTTGGCAAAGGGTAGATGGGAAGGAAGATCGGTCCCAGGGATGGATCGGCTGTCAGGCGGCCTGTTTGGCCTCCAGAAGGATTTCGTGTTCGGGACGTTGGGTGTAGAAATCATCCAGGGGGAAGCACCCCGAAATCAATCCCATGCGGGGGGCTGTGGTGCAGTCGCTGAACGTGCGGCAGATCAGCTTGCGCTGCAGGGGCCGGCCCGCCAGCACATCCGCCGGCATGTCGGGATAGGACAGGACCATGCGGCCCAGACCCACGAAGTCCGCCATGCGCCTGCGCACCACGGCCTGGGCCACGTGAGGGAGCCATTCCTGGAGATAGGAGTATCCGGAGCCGACCGTCACCATGTCGGGACAGCGTTGCTTGAGCACGGAGGCAGCCTGCACCTGCCGGGCAACGCCGGCCAACGGATCCTCCGGCGGCCGGTAGCCGTCCGACGGCGGGAACAGGGCCGGCCGCTGGATGTGCGGCACGTAGTAGGGACTGCCGGCGGTCAGGTTCACCAGCCGGATGTCCAGATCCCGGAGCAGGTTCAGGAAGGGCACCGTCTCCTCCAGGTCCAGACCGATCCCGGTGGTATCACCGCCAAAGGCATGGTGGTAGCTGTCGGTTTCCAGCTCCGGCACGCCCTGACCTTCCAGGTCCGGGTCCGGACGGAAGGGAACAAAGTCGAATGCGCTCAGCCGGACTCCTATCAGCAGTCCCGGCACCTCGCTGCGGATGCCTTCGACGATCGTGCGCAAAAAACGCGTCCGGTTCTCGAAGCTGCCGCCGAAGTCCCCGGGCCGGTCGTACGCGCTCAGGAACTCGTGCCCCAGATAGCCATGGCAGTGCTTGATGTCGACAAACTGGAAACCGATGTCCCGCGCGCGCCGGGCTGCAGTCAGAAAGTCGTCAATGAGACGCCGGATATCGTCGTCGCTCATCAACACGGCGTCGGGTCCCAGGTGGAACTTTGTGTCCAGGACAGGGTGGGCGTACAGCGTCCAGGGCTCCATGCGGGCCTTGTCGTTGGGCCGGGCAAACCTCCCCGAATGCGTCAGTTGCAGCCCCACCAGCAAATCGTCGGAATTGCCGAAACATTCCTCGTGCGTGGCCACCAGTGTCTCGCGCAAACCTCCGATGGCTGCCATTGAGTCGACGGTCAACATCAACTGGTTGGGGTTGGCGCGGCCGTCCGGTCGGACGGCAACCGCCTCGCCGCCCCAAATCAGCTTGGCGCCGCTGCCCCCGAACCGTGACCAGCGGCGTTCCACCAACTCGGTGGGCTTGCCGTCCTCGGTGCCGTCCCAGCCTTCCATCGGATGGATGCAGAAGCGGTTGCCAATGGTCAGTCCGTGGACTTCACAGGGCTGCGCGAGCGGTGCCTGGGCACCGGTCTCGAGTGTTTCGTCGAACGGCAGGTCGATGTCCCGTTCGGACAGGTAGCGGCTGAAGTGGGCTGGCGTCCGCAACTGGGCTACGCGACGCAGGCGTGGAGGCATGGAATGGGACTTATATACCTGTGTACCAAGACTGTGCACTACAATAAACGGAAGCCGTGAGTGTAAGGAGCACTGCACGGCTTCCTGACAGGGCAGGTTGAAATTGGCAACCCGGACTGCTACCCCCAAGTCTAAAACAACCGAAGTCCGCATCGAGCGGTACCGCATCCGCTTCGACCGCCGTGCCCAGGCTGCCCTGTGCGCCCAGATCGCGGGCGCGTGTCGGCTGGTGTGGAACCTCCTGCTGGCCGACTGTGAGCGGCGGTACCGGTTGGCGCGCGCGTACGGCAAGTGGACGAACTTCCCGCTCGAGCGCCGACCGGACCTGTCCACATCGTTCTTCACGCTGGGCCAACGCTTCACGGACATCAGGAGCCGACCCGATGCCGCCTGGGCGCGCTCATTCCTGCGCTCGCCTTGGGGCCGACGCTACGCAGACATGGATCTGTCCTGGCTGCGGGACTTGCCGTATGCCCCCGTTCGCTACACGGCAAAGTACCTGGCCGACGCGTACACGCGTTTCTTCCAGGCGTGGGAGACGGCCCGGGCACAGGGCCAATCCCTGGGCGTGCGCAAGTCGGACGGCAAGCCCAAGGGGTTCCCGAAGTACAGGCGGAAGTTCGACAAGGACGACGGGTTCACCATTCCCGGCGAAGTGCGCATGGACGGCGACCGTCTGCACATCCCGAAGGTGGGGTGGGTGCGGCTGGAAGGGAGCGGGTTGTACCGGGGCTGCAAGCCGAAGCAGGTGCGCATCCGGAAGGAAGGCACCGAGGAGCATCCGAAGTGGTATGCCTACGTGTTCCATGAAGTGCCGGTGGACCGGCTGAAGCAACCGGCCTGGACCGGCGCCGTGGGAGTCGACCGCAACGTGGGCCAGGCCACCGACAGCGACGGCGAAGTGTACGAAGTGCCCGACGACCCGAAGCTGGACGCGAAGATCAAGCGCAAGGAACGGAAGAAGGCCAAGTCGCTGGCACGTTCCAAGTCCAATGGCAAGGCCATGTCCAACCGCGGTCGGCGCATAGGTGGACAGTTGAAGAAACTGAAGCGCAAGCAGAAGCGGCGCCGGGAGAACGCCGCCCACCAGCACAGCCGCAAGCTGGCCGACACGGCGCACACGGTGGTCCTCGAGGACCTGAACACCAAGGCCATGACCAGGAGTGCCAAGGGTACGGTGGAAGAGCCCGGCAAGAATGTGAAGCAGAAGGCCGGGCTCAACCGCGGGATCCTGAAGTCCAACTGGGGCCGCACGGAGCGGATGCTGGACTACAAGGCGGGGCAGGTGGTGCGGGTGCCCCCGGCCTACACGTCGCAGACCTGCGCGGCGTGCGGACACGTCAGCAAGGAGAATCGCAAGACACAGGCACACTTCCGCTGCACGGCATGCGGACACACTGCGAACGCGGACCGCAATGCCGCCCAAAACATCCTGGCGCGGGGCTTGGCCCTGTGCCCGACGGCCCGCGGGACAGGGGCTGCTGCACGGCGAGAGGCGCTCGGTCCCTGTCCGTTGCCCGTGGCGACGGTCAAATCGACCTCAACGACCCGTGAACAAGGTATGCCGTCACGGCCGAGGGGGTCTCCTCCTTGGTACACAGGTATATAAGTCCCCATGGAATGTCCCTTGGAGGCTGTTCAGGCAACTGGATTCCGCTCGGAATTGCTTGGTCGGCCCGCGGTGCCTTGCGTTGCAGCGCCTGATCCGGACCGGCCGGACGCACCCTGCACAGGATTGAACCCAGGCTCCGCACTGGGTAGAACTCATCTGTTCGCACGCCGGCGGAACCGTTGCCGGTTCGGATGTCCGGAATCCTAAAGCCGATGCATGTGGAAGCCGCCGTCGACTCGGATTACCTCGCCTGTGGAGAAGGGTAGGGCTCCACCGGCAATGGCGGCCACCGCCTTGCCGATGTCTTCCGGCTGGCCCCAGCGCGGAATCGGGGTCAGGCCGTCCTCAATCAGGGCATCGTACCTAGCCTTGACGCCGCGTGTCATGTCGGTTTCGATCATCCCGGGCTGGATCTCATACACGTTGATGCCCCACGGACTGAGGCAATCCGCCAGCAGGGCGGTCATCATGGTCATGCCGGCCTTGGAGATGCAGTATTCGGAGCGGTTGGTGCTGCTTGTGAATCCACTGATGGAGCCAATGTTGACGATTTGGCCGGGGCTGCCGCCGGAGTCGACCCTGTCGACCATGTGCCGGGCCAGGGTTTGGGTCAGGAAAAACGGACCCTTGAGGTTGACGTCCATGACCTCGTCATAGCTGGCCTCGCCCATCTCCAGCAGGTCCACCCGTTGGCGCGGTGCCATACCCGCGTTGTTCACCAGCAAGTCCAGGGTTCCGCAGGCATCCAGGGTCGCTGCGGCCACCTCCGCCCGGTCGGCGGGAGCGGCGATGTTGCCGGGTACAAGCGTGGCTTCGCCGCCCGCGGCGCGGGCGGCCGAAGCCGCCTCTTCGGCAGCTTCCCGGTTGCTGCGGAAATTGATGGCGACATGCCAACCCTCCGCCGCCAGGGCCAGGACGATCCCCCGCCCGATGCCCCGGCCACCTCCTGTGACCAAGGCCTGTCGCCGATTACTCATATTCCATTGCCCGGGACAGGGCCTCGAGAAAGAAGTATTCGCCCCACATCACACTTTCGTTGACCCCCAGCCCTCTGCGACGCAGATAAATGCCATGTCGCATGATGCCTTCCCAACCGTCAATCCCTTCCGCCAGGAATTCCGGGCCGGTGAGGGTTTCCATAATTTGACAGGCGTATTCGTGGTAGGCACGCGCTCGAACCGGGTCGCTAACCAACCGGGCCAACTGGAAGAAGCCGCAGGCACCGATCGCTGCGGCCGAACTTTCGTAGGGAGAAGCTGGATTTGCCTCGGTCCAGTCGTTGGGAGGGACACCATGGTGCTGTGTGTGCTCCATGTAGTACTGGGCGTTCAATTCCGCGGTTTGCAGGAAACGCGAGTCACCGGTGTAGGTGTACACCGTACCGAACCCGTACATGGACCAGGTCAAGCCCCGCGCCCACGAGGAGTCGTCGCGCCACCCGTGGTGAGTGGTTTGCCTCAGGAAGGCACCGGTCTCCAGATCGAAAATGCCCTCATGCGATGTGCTGCCGTCCCCTCGCACCAAATACCGGCGGGACGTGTGGCAGTGGGCATGTACCCTGTTCCAGAGTTCCTCGTCGCCGGTGACCAGAGCTGCGTGGAAGATGATGCCGACGTTCATCATGATGTCGATGAAGATACTCTCGTCGGAGACGAAGGACCGCAGGTACTGGCCCTGCTCCTTGAAGCGCATGCCCATGGTCCGGCCGGCCTGGACAATCACGTCCTGGAGGGCCTCGTCGCCGGTTTCGTCATACCAGCGCTTCCAGGAAGACCAGAAGATGAATCCGAGGTCGTGAACGTTCCGATCGTGTTCCCGGCCCCGCAGCAGGTTGGAATAGTGGATGGCCGTGTCCTTCCAGAACGGATCCCGGGTATGGCGATACAGGATCCACATCTGTCCTGCGACGAACCCTTCGCACCAGTTGGTCCAGGCTTCACCCTCGTGGTTCCAGAGGCCGTTTCTGGTGTAGAGAGGCAGGAGATCAGGGTGGCGTTCCGTCAGGTTGCGGACCTGGGTTGCGGCGAAGGCGAGTGCATGGCTGCACCGCTCCTTCAAGTCGGTCGGAACGGGCAACGGGTCGCGAGGGCGAACTTGCATGGGGTGGATTCCGGGAGTGGGCACACGGAGGCGCGACCGAGTTTAGCACGGTGATGGGCCGGAATCCTCGAGCAGCCACGCGCGCTCCGAGACTGTTCGCAACTGTTACAGGCGGTCTCAGGTCTGGACTACAATCGGCCGGCATATCCCGGTTGCCAAAGATCTGTCATTCGGACTGAATTCAATCGTGGCTGAACCATCGCTGACTGTCTACGGGGCCCATTGGTGCCCCGATTGCCGTCGCGCCAAGTCGTTTCTGGGCGATCACCAAATCCCATACGCGTGGGTCAACATCGAGGAGGATCCGACCGCGGAAGAGTTGGTGATCCGTCTCAACGAGGGCAAGCGGATCATTCCCACCATCGTGTTCGACGACGGGACGCGCCTCGTCGAACCCAGCAACGCCGAGCTGGCCGCCAAACTGGGCCTTGCAACGTCCGTTGACCGGAAGTTCTGGCCGCTGATCTGCATTGGTGCCGGGCCAGCGGCGCTGGTGGCCGCGGTCTACACCACCCGCGAGGGCATCGACACGCTCCTGCTGGAACGGGGCGCACCCGGCGGCCAGGCTACTCGGACGTTCAGCTACGAAAACGTGCCGGGTTTTCCCAACGGCATCGAGGGCAACGCATTTGCGGAACGACTCCTGGCGCAGACCCGGCGTTTTGGCGGACAGGTTCTGGAGGCGGTCGACGTGGTGTCGATTCACCGGGACGAACCGTTCCTGAGTGTACGGACCGGCACCGGGGACGTGTACACGTCCCATGCCGTCCTGCTGGCATCCGGCAGCCGGTACCGTACGCTGGGGGTGCCCGGGGAGGCGGACTTCATTGGCGCCGGCATTCATTTCTGTTCCACCTGCGATGGTCCGTTCTACCGCGACAAGACCGTTGCGGTGATCGGGGGGGGCAACAGTGCCGCCGAAGAGGCCGTCCACCTGACCCGGTTTGCCTCAAGTGTTACCGTGCTCGTGCGTGGGAGCGAGTTCAAGGCGTCGCCGGCCGTTGTGGAGAAGTTGACGGCCACCCCGGCGGTGGAGGTGCGCTACCACACCGAGGTGGGTGCCTTTCGGGGCCGACGAGGTCATTTGACGGCGCTGCAACTGAACACGCCGGCGGGAGAGGGAGCGGAGTCGCTGGACGTGGACGGTGCCTTCGTCTTTGTGGGCCTCGAGCCCAATACGGAATACCTGAACGGTCTGGATGTCGTGCGCGACCGGTGGGGATTCATTGAGACGGGGCATGCCCTGGAACATGCTGATGTGCCGCTGGCCCGGTTCGGTGGACGGCAACCCTTCATGCTTGAAACCAGCGTGCCCGGCGTATTCGCGGCCGGTGATGTCAGGGCCGGCAGCACCAAGCAGGTCGCGGCCGCGGTGGGCGAGGGGGCATCGGCGGCCCTCGTCATCCGGGACTTTCTGAAGTCGGTTTGAAGGACTGGGCTGCCGGCACGTCAACACAACTTTTATTAACCACATTGGATTCCGGGACGGACCACAGATGAACACTTCCAGTATTTCGGCCAACGGCCACGGAACGGATTGGCAGTACACCATGCCCGTGGCCGAGTTGATGGAACAGCAGCTGGCGACGGCCCGCGTGGGCGACTACACCGTGGCGCTGGTCTATCACAACGACCAGGTGCATGCGATCGACAACCGATGCCCCCACATGGGCTACCCCATGGACCGCGGCTCGGTTCGCAATGGTCTGATTACCTGCCATTGGCACCATGCGCGGTTCGACCTGCAATCGGGTGGGGCCTTCGACCTTTGGGCGGACGATGTGCCGACGTTTCCGGTGGATGTTCGGGATGGTGGCATCTGGGTTGATGTGGCCTCCACGCTGGATCGGGTGGCCCACAGCGAGGAGCGCCTGCAGATGGGTATGGAGCGCAGCCTGTCCCTGGTGGTGGGCAAGGCGGTCATCCTGTTGGAGGAACGCAATTTGATCGATCGCATCCTGGCGACAGGCCTCCGGTTCGGGTGCGAAAACCGCAACGAGGGTTGGGGACAGGGCCTGACCATCCTGGGCTGCATGGCCAGCATGCTGGACGGCCTGCCGCGCGAGCAGCGAGCGTTGGCCCTGTCGCACGGATTGGCCGCAGTCGCCGGCGACAGTGCGGGTTCCGCCCGGCGCTTCCTGGTCCAGTCCCTGCCCGACATAACCGAGGACTTGGATCTGCTCAAGACCTGGTTCAGGGAGTTCATTGAAGTTCGGGACACGGAAGGGGCCGAGCGCTGTGTGGTGTCCGCGGTCCGCAGCGGCGCCGACGGTTTTTTCCTGATGGACATGCTGGCCTCCGCCATCCTGGACCACCGCTACATCGATACTGGCCATCCGATGGACTTCTGCAACCGCGCCTTCCACATGCTGGACATGACCGGGTGGGCCGAAACAGAACTGGTTCTGTCGAGTCTGGTACGCCTGGTCGCGGGTGCCATGCGCATGGAGGAATCCCATGCCTGGCGCCACCCGGACGACCTCATTGAAATCCTGAACCAGGCGTTCAAGGAACTGCCCGCTGCCTGTGCCGAGGGAAGACCCGCGGAACCCCGGGAAGCGGGTGCTTCAACCTTGGTGGAAACCGTGTTGTCCGGGCATCCCAACGAACCCGCGCTGGCTGTGGCTGCCTGCCTCGATGCTCTGCGGGCCGGGCTGTCCGGGGAAGGACTGGCCGTGCACATCTGCTACGCGGCCGCGATGCGCATCGCGCGCTTCCACACCAGCAATGAAATCGGGGACTGGGACACGGCCCTGCACACCTTCACGTTTGGCATGGCGGTGTTGCAGGCCTTCCAGCGTGCACCCTCGCCCGACATACTGAGGGGAATTTTGGACACGGCCATGAGCGTGCACCTGGACCGGTTCCTGAATATCCCGGCCCAGCGTATTCCCACTCCAGTCGGAGGACAGGAGCCGGACGAGCCGTTTGGGGAGCGGTTGAACGACCTGCTGGATCAGCAGTACAGGGTCAATCAAGCGGGCCAGATGGTGGCCGACCACAGCACGGACGAGGCCCGCCAAAACGAAGTCCGCGCCGCGCTCAAGGAGGCGCTGTTGCGGGAGGATCGGGACTTTCACACCATCCAGTGTGTGGAGGCGGCCCTGACCCTGCACGATCAGCTCAGGCGGAACTGGTCCCACTGCGATTGGCTCGACCCTGTTATTCCGCTGGTGGCAGCGGCCCGCTACCTGGCGGCCCATGCCCCCACCATGAGGGCGCAGGGCCAGACATTCGGAATCGCGCTGCGCCTGCACCGGGGCGAGGATCTCGCGGTCGGCTGAGGCGCAATCGCGTTGCCAGTGCCGTGCAGAACCGCAGTCTCTGCCCACCCGGTGGCTGACGGCGCGTCCCTCTCACCTGACCTCACAGATTCTCCGATCTGTGGATCAACATGCAATTTGCTGAACAGCAACTGTGTTGGGTTGTCAACTATGGATCGCTGTAGATGCAGGCTGTGCTTGCCACGGCACCTGGTCCCGCAGCATGGCGTTCAGCATCACCAACAGCTTGCGCATGGCGGCCACGAGGGCCACTTTCTTGGGTTTGCCCTGGTCGCACAGGCGTGTGTAGAAGACGCGGATGGCGGGGTTCCAGCGCACGGCACTCAAGGTGGCCATGTAGAGCATGTTGCGCACATAGGCGCGGCCACCGCCGATGTGGCGCTGGCCTCGTTGCTGGCCACTGTCCCGGTTCAGGGGTGCCACGCCCACCAGGGCTGCCACCTGGCGGCGGCTGAGATGTCCCAGCTCGGGCAAGTCGGCGACCAGCACGGCGGCCGCAGCCGGCCCGACACCCGGTACGCTGCGCAGCAGCCTGACCTGGCCCGACCAGGTCGGATGGTTCTCGAGCCGGGTCTGGAGTTCCTGGTTCAACTGGGCCAGATCGGTCTGCAGCCAGTCCAGATGGGCCTGGATGCGGGGTTGTATGGCAGGCGAAGCGCTGGTCAGACGGGTCTGCTCCTGGGCACACAGGGCGGTTAGCTGCCGCCGCCGGGTCACGAGCTCACGCAGAGCGCGCCGGTCGCCGTCGGGCAGAGGCCGCACCGGCGGTCGCATCAGGGCTGCCATCTCGGCCAACAGGCGGGCATCGATGCGGTCGGTCTTGGCCAGCCGGCCCGAGGCGCGCCCGAAGTCGCGGGCCTGACGGGGGTTGACCACGGCCACAGGCAGGCCGGCCGCCTGCAGGGATGTGGCCAGGTCCAGTTCCAAGCCTCCGGTGGCCTCTACCACAATGCGGTCCGGGGCCAGGCTGGTCAAGCGCTGACAGAGAGCCTCAATGCCCTGTGTGTCGTGAACCAGGCAGTCGTCCTCCTCGGGGAGACCCCGGATGGCCACATCGAGCTGGCGCTTGGAAACGTCGATGCCGACATGGGTCTGGGCCATGATCCGGATCTCCTGTACACTGGGATGGCTGAATCCTTCGCGGTCCCGGTCTAGCCCATACGGACTTCAAGTCCCAACAACTGTTCGGGTTCCTGCCAAGGCGAGGCGTGACGCACCAGGCTGTTCAACGGTCTCGGTGAACCGGACCCAGTTACACACCGGTCTGTCACGCCCCGGCAGTATGCCCCGGCTGCAGCCGGGGCATACTGCGTTTGGCTAACATACTAGTTACCTGGAAAGCATGGTTATAGAAGTCAAGGGCGGACAGCATGTGACCATCAAGGACGTGCGGGCCTTGCGTGGTGTTCTGGAAGCGGGCACTGCTGAAAATGGCGGGTCTGATTGTGTTGGAACCCTTGGGGCCGCGCAAGCGCAAGAACTTTGAGACTGAGATGGCCCAATCCGGTGACATGGAGATCAAGGGGATTCAATACCAACGAATGCAACTTTTGACCGTGGACGAGATCATGGAAGGCAAGCGCTTCGTTACACCTTCGGTAGTGGGCAAGACGGAGCCACAACCCGTCCTGCCCTATGGGTGATCCGATGGAATCAGAATCATAGGGGCGGGCGTTTCCCAAACTGGACTCCTCGTTAGCCCACAACTACTAACTCCGTTCTTCTTTCCACAAGTTGTCAGCCAAGGAGCCGAGCAACGCCATGTCCGAACGTATCCAGAATAGATTGAGCCGACGCAGTTTTCTGCGCATGACCGCGGTGGCCGGCGGCCTCGGCTTGGCCGCGGCCTGTGCCGCACCGGGCGCCCCGGCGGCCGACACCGGCGATGGTGCCGCCCCCTCGGGCGAGATGGTGGACCTGCGCCTATCCGCCTGGGCCGATGTGCAGGATGCCGTGGTCTACGACAACATGGTCAATGCCTTCATGGCGGCCAATGACGACCTCAACGTGACCGTGGAGCAGTATCCCGGCGGTTACTACCAGAAAATCCAGGCCAACTTCGCTGGCAACACCTCTGCGGACATCCTCTACTACCAGGGATGGCAGTTCCAGTCCTATGCCGAGAACGGCGTCCTGGCAGCCCTGGACGACTTCATTGCCGCCACGGATTCCGGTGCCAAGTTCCCGCGCAACGAAAACTACGACAGCATGACTCAATGGGACGGGTCCACCTACATGACCCCGACCGATACGGGACCGCTGGTTATCTACTACAACAAGGACATCTTCGATGCCAAGGGCGTGGCCTACCCGGCCGCCGGCTGGACATGGGAGGAGTTCAAGTCCACCATTGAGACACTGTCGTTCGAAGAGGGCGACTCCAAGACCTACGGCTGGGCTCAAGCGGCCGGCTGGAACGGCCGCTACGGCCGCTGTGCCAACTTCATGCGCCGCAACGGCCACGTGGAGTGGGACACAATCGTCGAACCCACGGAGGCCAGATGGGATCATGAGGACGTGATCTCGGGTCTGCAGTTCGTGGTCTACGACACCATCGCCAACGGCTGGTCGCCGGGGCCGGACGTGATCGCCGGCGGCGGCGTCGGCGTGGACACCGGACGCGTGGCCATGGTGCTTGAGGGTCCCTGGTTCATGCCTCGCCTGTTTGGCGAACTGGCCACCACCGAGGAAGGCATCAACTTCGACGTGGCCCTGGCGCCAGTCGGCGTGGACGACACCAACTACACCTTCGGCCACGTGCACGGCCACTGCATCACGTCCCCGTCCGAACACAAGGACGAGGCCTGGCGCGTGGTCGACTTCATCCTGAGCGACGAAGGACAGGCCATCATCGCCAACGGCGGCCGCCTGTGCGGCACGCCGCGCAACATCGAGAACCTGTGGGCGCCGATCGCCAGCGAGACGTACAACTTCGAGAACACCGGCGCCTTTGTGAATTCCATGGCGGAAGGGGCCACCCCGGTGGTCTTCGGCGAAGGCTCCGAACTGCACGCCTACGGCGGCGCGGCAATCACCTCGTTGTGGGACAAGCTTCTGGGTTTGCAGGAAACTGCGGACACGGCCGTGAAGACGGCCAACGAGGAGATCCAGGGGGCTCTGGATCGATATCACGCCGAACGCGCCTAAGCAACACGAACTTCAGGGCTGTGCACCCGCGGGTGCACAGCCCGACCGGTCCCCACCCTTGCTCGGGATCGAGGTGTCCGGCATCCTATAGCGGATACCACCGGCCAAACCCAATCCGCCTGCCTGCGACTGCCTCCGCGCCATGACGGCCTCCCAACGCCGCGATTTACGCGACGGCATCCTGTTCACGCTGCCCTTCGTGCTGGGCGCCCTGCTCCTGTGGGTGGGGCCGATGCTCTATTCCCTGGTTTTGGTCGTGCTGGACTGGAACCTGATCACCCGGCCCGAATACGTCGGCATGAAGAACCTGTCCAAGTTGGTGGACGGCCGGGATCCCCTGTTCTACAAGTCGCTCTACAACACCTTCTACTTCACCTTCTTCAGCGTGCCCCTGCAGTTGCTGGCCGCCTTCGGCCTGGCCCTGCTGCTGAACCAGCCCATGAAGGGCCTGGGCATCTACCGCACCATCTTCTACATCCCCTCCATCACGCCGGCGGTGGCCTTCGCGGTGGTCTGGATCCAGATCCTCAACCCGGAGTGGGGCATCCTCAACCAGATTCTGGGATGGTTCGGGGTGGAGCCCATCAAGTGGCTCTTCGATCCCGCCTTCACGCGTCCGGCCTTCGTCCTGATGAGCCTGTGGCTGGTCGGACCGCAGATGATCATCTTCCTGGCCGGCCTGCAAAGCGTGTCCCCGGAACTGAAGGACGCGGCCCAGATCGACGGGGCCAACACCTGGCAAAGCTTTCTGCACGTGACCATCCCGGCCATTTCGCCGATCTTCTTCTTCAACCTGGTGATTGGCGTCATCGGCAGCTTCCAGGTCTTCACCAACGCCTTCATCATGACCCGGGGCGGTCCCCAGGATTCCACCCTGTTCATGGTGCTGCACATCTACCGCAACGCGTTCGAGTGGTTCGACATGGGCTACGCGGCCACGCTGGCCTGGGTTCTGTTCATCATCATCATGATCTTCACGGTGATCCAGTTCCGCTTCGCCCGCACCTGGGTCTACTACGAAAGCGAATCGAGCAACTGACACCATGCGCACCGCCCGTTTCGCCAACCTGCCCTGGCACATCATTTGCTGGGTGCTGGGGATCTCCTTCCTGCTGCCGCTGGTCTGGATGTTTTCAACGGCCCTCAAGCCGCCCGGACTGGTCTTCGAGACTCCGATCCGGTGGATCCCGGAAAATCCGCGTTGGTACAACTATCCTCAGGTGTTCGAGAAGCTGCCCCTCTTCTCCCGGTTCTTTGTTAACACCTTTTATGTAACCCTGATGGGCGCCTCCGGTTGCGTGCTAAGTTCGCTGCTGGTCGGGTTCGGCCTGTCGCGCATCAACTGGCCGGGACGCAACGCCGTGTTCGGGATGCTGATTGCCACCCTCATGTTGCCGGGGGTTGTCACCATCATTCCGCTATACATCATCTTCCGTTATGCACAGCTGGTCGGCACGTTCTATCCCCTGTGGATTCCCGCCTGGTTCGGGTACGCCTTCTACATCTTCCTGATGCGGCAGTACATGATGACGCTGCCGCGGGAACTGGACGAGGCGGCCCGCATGGACGGGGCCGCCAACTTCCGCATCCTCTGGCAGATCATCACACCCTTGTGCAGCCCGGCGATTGCCACGATCGCGATCTTCGCCTTCCTGCAGCACTACAATGACTTCCTCGGCCCCCTGCTGTACATCTCGGCCAACGAAATGTTCACCCTGCAGCTGGGCCTGCTTTGGTTCCAGGGCCGCTTCGGCAACTTCTGGCACCTGGTCATGGCGGCTTCGGTCATGACCATCGTGCCGGTGCTGGTACTATTCTTCACGGCCCAGAAACGCTTCGTGCAGGGCATTCAGCTGACCGGCCTGGCCGGACGGTGAAGGTCGGCACTCGCGCCGTTATAATGATTTCTGTCCCTCGCCAACCCCTTGAGTAAGGATTGCCAACATGGCTGTTGCACCCATGGTCGAAACGGATGTCCGCCTGCTTTCGGACGAGCAAGTCGCCTTCTATCACGAGAATGGATACCTGGTGGTCGAGGATGTTCTTTCGGCCGAGGAATTGCAGGCCCTACGCGGCGAGACGGCCCAGATCTGCCGCGGCGAGCGCGGGCTGGTGCAGGGTCTGCCCGATTTTGAACCGTCCGAGAGCGATGAGGACATCATCGCCCGCACAATTTGCGTCCACTTTCCCCACAAAATTTCCGACGTCATGCTGGACGCGGTCAGCCAGCCCGGGATTGTCGAAGTCCTGACACAACTGATTGGCCCCAACGTCAAGTGCATGCAATCCATGCTCTTCATCAAGAGTGCCGGCAAGCCTGGCCAGGCTTGGCACCAGGATGAGGCCTTCATTCCAACCCGCGACTGTTCGCTGACTGCAGCCTGGATGGCCTTGGAGGATGCCACGCCGGAAAACGGCTGCCTGTGGGCCATTCCGGGTTCCCACCGACTGCGCACCCTCTGGCCATTCCGGGACCACGACGACGACCGCTACGACTGTGCACAGGAGTCCTTCGACTTCCCGTTCACGGACGATGACGGGGTCATGGTGCCGGCCAAGGCCGGCTCGGTCGTTTTCTTCAACGGCTATCTCCTGCACCGGTCCCTGCCAAACTACGCGGAGTCGGGGTTCCGCCGGGCCCTGGTCAACCACTACATGAGCGCAGAATCGTTGCTGCCCTGGCACCTGCCCGAACCCGGCACCAGCATGGCCATGGCGGACATCCGGGACATCGTCATGGTGGCCGGAACCGATCCGTATGCCTACAAAGGCATTCAGACCGACGGGTTTGCCCATATCCGTCCGGACAAGGAAGGCGGCTGCCAGTGGCCGACCAAGGCCGAGGCCGAAGCGGAACAGGCCGAGGCCATGGGCTAACCCAAGACCCGACAACGGCTTGGAACCTCGGTTCCCGGGGTCGCGTGTTCCCCCTTGGTGAAACTTGAACCCTCAGTCTAGGGGCCCATTGGCGCTGCGCACACCATCGCGAGCCCGACCACCACAATAGGCAAGACAGCAAGCTCCCGGCGCCAATCCACCGTCAGCACGACGCGGCCGCAATGCTCACTGCAACAGCCCGAGTCCTTTCACGCCGAAGGAACAAGAATTCCTGTGCGGGTCCGGGATCGGTGAAGACCCTTGAGCGGCGTCTTCACCTGCCATGGACCCCTGAATGTGCGCGGCGGCTTCCCCAAGCCGACCCTGAGGACACGCTCCTTGACCGGCACATCACGGGCTGACGACAGGAACAATTTCAGAAACATAGTATTCAACGAGCAATCGTTGCGCCATATCCCGGATATCGTCCTGCGAAACATTCTCCAGTTTTGTCACTAAATCTCCGTCGACGTCAAAATCGACACCGTGCAGAATTTCCAGACCACGGCTCACCGCTCTGTCTCCAATCCACTCCCGATAACGCAAATGGGCGCCCATTTCACGGGCAATCGCCGCTTCCAGCTCCTCCGGCGGAATCCCCTCAGTCGCGATCGCATGCACTTCGGCCACAGCAGTGTCCACAAACTGATCAACATCGCCAGGCAACACCTGGGCATAGAGGGTCATGAAGCTTCCGTGCTTGAGCCATCTGACAAAAGAACCCAAGTCATACGCGTATCCTTCCTGCTCCCTGAAGTGCGCAAACAGTCGGCTGGACGATCCGCTGCCCAACACACTATTCAACACCAGGAAAGTTGCAAAGTCATCATCGGCAATGCCGGGTCCAGGAAACCCCATCAGGACCCAGGCAAGCTGAATGCCCTCCCAATCCGTTGTCGTTCTAGCCACTGCCTGCGGTGACGCTTCAGCCAGCTCAGATCCGGACGGAACGCTGACGGGATCCAGAATATTCCCGGCCTTGGATACCGCGGCCATGGGTTCATGCCCGGAAAGGCCAACAGCAGGGTTCAGCTTGCCCAGCGTATGGGCCAGCGTAGCCGCCATCAACTTGGGTTCGAAGTTGCCTGCGGCCACTACAACCATGTTCTCGGGAACAAAGAACTTTCCATGGAACCTGATCATGTCTGCAATCGAGAAGGAGGAAACCGTTTCAATCGTCCCGGTTCTGGGGTTGGCGTACCCACCTTCACCAAACAGGGCTGTGCGCAGCTGCAATCGAGCCGCTGTAAAGGGATTTTCGTCACGAGCGCGAATCTTCTGGACAACATTGGACCGGTGACCCTCCATGTGCCATCCGATCCACTCGGGCTCCGTTATGTACTTCAAAAACGGTGGTAGGGCCGCGGGCCAGCTGGTCTCGGTGGCCAGCAGCGTCAAACTGGTTGAGTCAAAACTGGCTCTAGTAAAAGACGAGGCATCCAGTCGTCTGAAGTGATCATCGTCGAGCCAACGCAGCAGAAAGTCATTTGTAAACCTTGAAATACCTGCTTCATCGGCTGTCTCTATCCCTACACCTGTTCCCACCAGAACGTGGACTTCCACAAAGTTGGTGGTTGAATCGGGCAGTAGCAAAATCCGCATTCCGTTGTCCAGGGTCAGAACCTCCCCCTCTTCAAGCAGATTGCCCTTGGCCAAGAGCATGTTCCATGGCATGGACCGGATCCAGGCAACCAACTTCATGGTCCTGACCGAGAGTTGACTGCCAACGTTTGACACGACATAGCGCATGTCTTCCAGCATGAGGTGAAATAACCGTGCCCACGTCTCCTCCCAGGGGCCGGAATGAAAATGGGCAACCACAAATTCCCCGGCTTCATCATCCTTGTCCACCAAACGGAGCTCCAGACGGCTCTCCACTGGCACAAGCTCTCTGGCCATAGCCAGCAATTGCCTCTTGCCAACACGTTGAATGTGATCGATATATGTCAGAGCGTCCAAGGGGTCTCCGGTAGTGACGGCAAACCGTCCAAGTTGGTCCGCGAAATCAACACTGGTCTTGCGGCTGGACACCAGATCCTCTATCAACCACTTCTTGGCCAATGCCATGTGCTCTCGGTGCACATGACCACTTATACCAATCCGGTAAGTCAAAGGCACTTATGCCAAGGGGCCGGTGGGTGCCGCCGACGGGTCGTTGGACAGGTTCTTGAGGGCCTTCCGGATCCACGGCCAGCCGCACAGCCGCTTGACCCGCTCCGGGTCCGCCTGCCAGGCCTTCAGCACCGGTTCCAGGGCCTCCTGCTTGGCCCGCAGGGTCGGGTACACGCGGCCCTCGACGGCCCGGTGCAGCTCCCGAAAAAAGCGCTCGACCGGGTTCAGTTCGGGCGCATAGGGCGGCTGCACCACCCGGGGTGCGTCCACGGCCTGCATGTCCTCACCCGTGTGGCCGCCGGCCCCGTCCCAGACCCAGCCGTCGATGGCCGGATCCTCCGCCCAGGCTCCCCAGATGCGGGCCATCTCCGCCCCCTTCATGTTCTCCTGCCAGGCCCACCAGAGCCGGCCCGTCAACGGATCGAGGGCGACCGCCACGTACGTGTACACCCGGCTGTACTGCACCGCCTGGCGCACTGCGACCTTGGGCGGCACCCATACCCGGCGCACCTGTCCGATGAGTCCCAGGCGCATCTCGTCGCCCCACACGATGCCCTGCCCCGCCTTCAGGCCGACCGCCTTCAGGCGTTCGCCGAGCCCCCCTTTTTCCAGGCCTCCTGGGCCTGGGGGTCCGCCTGCGGGTGTTGGGGCCGGGGTACCTTGAGCCGGAGCTCCAGCCGTTCCAGCAACGTGTAGATGCCGGCCACCGTGTAGAGCACCCCGAACTGCGCCTCAATCCAGTCCCGCACCGCCTGCGCTGTCCCAAACACCCCCTTGGCCGCCTCCGCCACCAGCCGCTCCTGCTGCGCCGGCGTCAGGAAGCAGGGCTTGCCCGCCCCGCCCCGCCGCCGCGACCGCACCCGGGCCAGGCCGCCTTCCCGGTACCAGCGTAGCCACCGTTGCACGGAACGCCGGCCCACGCCCACCACGGCCGCCGCGACCGTCGGGCCCTCTCCCAGGCGCAGCCGCCACAGGGCATGCAGCCGCGTGCGCACCTCCGGCTCCGGCTCGGCCCGGTACTGCGCATGCAGCGACGCGGCCGTGTCCTCGGCGGCCCAGACGACCGCGGTCTTGCGGGCCATGGCCCACTCCCTGCTGAAAACCCCAAGGATAAGTGTTCTAATTATACCGGATTGGTATTAGCACATACGCCAAATCCGTCAGGACATCGTCTCGAACCTCGCCTGAATCAATGTGGCTGGGAAACTCGAACTCCAACATCAGGAGTCCGGGGGAAAGTGTCAGGTTGTAGTCGACATTCGTTGTTCCATGCTCATGGTCCAACTCCCATGAAAGCAGGTATGCCAGGACTTCCTTGGTCGCCAAATCCTCCAAGTCTTGGAGGGCTGGCACTGCCCAGGCCAACGCCAACCGTTCCAACTCCCCCGCATGCTCCAGGGTATGCTGCCGGTAGTCTCCCGGGGTTGCCATTGCCGGTATGGCCACGGACGGCAACGGCCCGGGTTCGATGGCTCCGAAGCTCGACTTGACCTGTTCCAACAGGCTGGCGCGGTCGCCATCGCCCACAACGACAACGGTCATATTGCCCGGAACGTAGAACCTCTCCGCCCACTGTGCCAGGTCTGTTCGAGTAATGGATTTGATGGATTCCACTGTCCCTGTGACAGGGAAGCCAAAGGTATTGGAACCGAAAAGCAGGAGTCCGCTGTTGTCCCAGAGATTCGTTGAGGGATCGTCTTCCCGCCTATCCCTTTCCCGAAGCACGACGTTGCGTTCCGTCTCCATGTCTGGATGGGAGAAATTCCTGCTGGTAACAAGATCGACCAAGAGATCAATGGCAAAGTGAGTGTGTTCCGACGGAACGACGACGTGATATTCCGTATAGTCGGAGTAGGTATAGGCATTGATGTAGCCACCTCTGCTTTCAACCCAGTTGCGAGCCTGGTTTGGGGACTGCTCCGGACCCTTTAGGACCATGTGTTCGAGGTAATGGGCAAGTCCCTGGCGGTCGGGGGGATCCTGAGCCGAACCCGCACCGACCCAGACGTTGACTGTGGACAGACCGGAGCCGGGTGCAGGAGCCAGGACTACCTGGATGCCATTTTCCAACTGCCACACCTGTACCTGTTCCAACAAGGCTTGATCAGGCGAACCAGCTGCGATCGGCAAGGCCCTGCCGGCCAAACCCAGCAGGAGGATCAGGCCAATCAAGAGGACAGCCGCTGGCAAGAACTTCCGTCTATGCATGACCATGAATTCGCATGTGCGGCATCGGGGAGTGGATCGGAGTATGGTTCACGAGACAGGTGCCGCTGTACAGGCAAGTGTCATGAAAGTGTAGTCCCGAGTCCGTCAGGGGTGTTCTCTTGCCCAAAGATCCGGTCGCGCATCGCCACCTTCGGGATGATCTGCAACTGGCGCAAACCGGAGATTCGAGACCGGCAGTGCCAAATTCGCTCGAGTGGTGCCCAGTCCGTGTCCCGGGCGATGTCACCCACGCTCCAACACCACCACCTGCTCCATCCCTGCGATTCCCGTGTCCGGGCATCCTGCATACGAGCCCCGGCAGTTGTTGGGACAAGAGAAGAGAATCGGAACCCTCTCTACCCCCTGTGACCGGGGTTGGCGGTGGGCACCGGCAGCCTGGTTGCCTGCAAGGTGGTGGCCACAGTTACATACAGACCGTTGATGGGTTCCATCAAGGTCCGTACAGGACAACGGGGTGTTCCAGACCCCGGGCACTTTGCCACAGCGCGGCCTGCCCAACACCTATCCGCCCAGCCGCTCGTGACCAACATCGGTGCCGACACCAGTCCTAGTCATGGACCCTCTCTACGGTAAGATGGATGGGTCATCTCCTCGGAGATTGTCTGCGCTGAAGCGTCGCCAACTCCGCTCCGGCTGGTGGCTATCGCCACCTGGAAAAGTACAAGAAGCGTTTCCGGTAGGGCGTTTGTGACCCGTGAACACGATATACCGAGTGTGCCTGCTTAGCAGGCATATAAGTCTCCAAAGAGGACACAAATCCCAATGGGAACCGGGAACCACTCCGATCTCACTGACAAGGTAGGCTGACAGGCGGCCCTTGGTACCAGTTGGTCCGGTATCGGAGTGCCTAGGCGTGGCAAGCATCGCCAGACGGGGTCCGGCCTCCGGCCCTGCAGGCTCGATGTAGATGAATCGGAACCTTCGAGCGCACACACGGATCCCAGCCAGACAACATACGGACTTCACCTAGGCCACCACAGGTTCGGCGGTTTTCCACCGGTTCCAGCCTTCAAGTTGCACTACGGCCCTGTACCGTCGACAACAGCATGCACAGCGACAGTCAACTGATTGAGATTGCCGGGCGACAGCCGGCTCCGTTCCTGTGGCTGCTGGATCAGTTCCATCGCCGCGACGATCGCCTGACTCCCGATGCCATGCGGGCCATTGCGTCCGGTCTGCGCATGCCCTTGGCGGATGTCTACGGGACCGCCACCTTTTACCACCACCTGACCTTGGGCAACGGCAGTCGGTCCGAGCCCCGAGTTTGCACCGGTCCGGTGTGTCGTCTGCGGGGCAGCGAGCAGTGGTTGGCCGACGGCACCGACGCCCACCCCATGGCCTGTGCAGGACGCTGCGACATTCCGGTTCCAGTCCTTCAGGGGGATTCCACCCATCGATTGACAGGAAGCTCCTTGGAGCCATCAGACAAGGGACCCTTGCCTGTGCCCAATCCCGGTGGACTCCCGGAATGCATCTTTGAACACATCCGTCAGCCAGCTCAGGCAACCTACGAGGGTTACACCGCCCGTGACGGCTTCCAAGCCTTGGATATGGCCTTGGACACCGGTCCCGACCCGCTGCTGCAAACTCTGGATGACAGCGGCCTGGCTGGCCGGGGCGGTGCCGGCTTCCCCACGGGCCGGAAATGGCGATCGGTACTGGAGGCACCGGGTGTGCCCAAGACCATCGTCTGCAACGCCGACGAAGGCGAACCAGGGTGCTTCAAGGACCGGGCCATCCTCGAATACGACCCCTACGCGGTATTGGAGGGCATGATCCTGGCCGCCTTCGCCACCGGGGCCGAGTTGGGCTTCATCTACCTGCGGTACGAGTACCCGGAACTCCAGGTACAACTGGAGGGAGCCTTGACGGCCTGCCGCACCGCCGGCCTGCTGGGCCCGGCAAACAAGATCGGTTCAGACTTCGACATCCACATCCGCCGGGGTGCCGGCGCATATGTCTGTGGTGAGGAAGGCTCCCTGCTGAACAGCCTGGAAGGGAAGCATCCGTTTCCCCGCAACCGTCCCCCGTTCCCGGTGACGCACGGCTATTTGCAGAAGCCCACCGTCGTCAACAACGTCGAAACCCTGGCGGCTGTACCCCACATCCTGCGGCATGGGGGCGAATGGTACCGGGACCTGGGGCGTGGCGACCTTTCCGGCACCAAGGTGATCAGCGTCTCGGGCGATGTGCAGCGGCCTGGCAACTATGAGGTGCCCTTCGGTTTTCCCCTGTCCGAACTCCTGTACGAATGGGCTGGCGGCCCGCCGTCCGGAAGCAATTTCCAGGCGGCGAGCATGGCAGGGCTATCAGGCGGTTTTCTGTCAGCGAGCGACTTTGACATTACGTTGGACGAACCGTCGCTGCGGAGCCGCAATTCGATGCTGGGGGCTGCCGGCATCATTGTGTACGACGACACACGCGACATGGTGGACGAAACCCGCGTCGCGATCGAGTTCTTTGCCGAAGAGTCCTGCGGCAAGTGCTTCCCCTGCCGCATCGGCTCCCGGCGCCTCCGCGAACGATTGGATGCCGTCGGCCCAGATTCCGATCGCGGCGAATGGCTGGACGAAGTCAACGACCTGGGTCTCGTGATGCGGAACTTGAGTGCCTGCGGCTTGGGGGTGGCTGCGTCGTTTGTCAGCGATTCCCTGGTGCGGAACTTCCCGGACCAGTTGGAACAACGATTCGAGGCCCCCGAATGACGTCACCTCCCGCAGCCGGCACGTTCACCTTGGACGGCCGGCAGGTTGAGTTCCACGAGGGCGAGTCGGTGCTGGCGGCCGCCAGGCGGCACGGCATTGACATCCCGTCCCTGTGCTACGACGATCGCCTGGAGGCATTCGGTGGCTGCCGTCTGTGTGCGGTCTCCGTCAAGGGCGTCAACGGCTTTCCGGCCTCCTGCACCACCCAGGCCCAGCCCGACATGGAGGTCGAGACCCGTACGCCAGAACTCGACGGCCTGCGGCGAACCCTGCTCGCCATGGTAGTGTCCGAAAACGGCAGCGAACGCTTGGCGGTCGATCCGTTGCGGGGGCTGGCCTCACAGGAGCTGCACGAGGCAGTCGTCGAACTGCAACCGGACCTGGACCGATTCAAGGGCGCCACCTCGGGAAGCTCGCGTCCCGACGACGAGAATCCCTTTATCCTGCGGGACTATGATCTGTGCATCTCCTGCTACCGGTGCGTCAGGGTCTGCGCCGAACAGGAGGGGGACTATGCCATCACCGTGGCCGGGCGCGGCTTCGGCACACACATCTCGGTGGAGTTCAACGGGCACCTGCGCGATTCCAGCTGCACCTTCTGCGGCCAATGCGTGCAAACCTGCCCGACCGGTGCCTTGGCGGACCGCAAGGCGATGAGATTTGCCCAAATCGAGGATCCCGTAGAATCGCCCAGAAGAAAGAGAAAACGGTCATGACAACAGCATTCAAAAAGACGCGGACCATCTGCGGATATTGCGGTGTCGGATGCACCGTGGACGTATTGACCCGGGACAATCGCATTGTCGGCATCCAGCCGGCCATGGACGGGCCCGCCAACGAAGGGGCCCTGTGCGTCAAGGGACAGTTCGCCTACGACTACGTCCATCACCCGGACCGCCTCCGGCATCCGATGGTCCGGAATGCCGACGGCGTGCTGGAACGCGCCACCTGGAAGCAGGCCCTGCGGAAGGCGGCGGCGGGGTTCCTGCAGTCCGCGGAACGGCACGGCCGCCACGCGGTCTACGGCATTGCCTCCGGCCGCACGCCCACCGAAGCCGACTACATGATGCAGCGCTTCATGCGCGCGGGGTTTGGCACCCACTTCATCGACAACTGCAGCCGGGCCTGACACTCCCCCACAGTCGCCGGTCTGGCGGCAACCTTGGGAAGAGGCGCCATGTCCAACCCCTTGTCGGACA
Organism: Caldilineaceae bacterium; assembly: GCA_965208365.1. Classification (GTDB taxonomy): domain Bacteria; phylum Chloroflexota; class Anaerolineae; order Caldilineales; family Caldilineaceae; genus Bin34. Next base: position 290,340 of record OZ242330.1, read on the forward strand.
TGGAGCTCCCCGATGTGGCGTTCTGCATCGGCACCAACATGACGGAGGCCCATCCGGTCGCGGCCACCCGTCTCAAAAAAGCCCTGGCTCGTGGATCCAAGCTGATCGTCGCGGACCCGCGACGCATCCACCTGGCGACGCTGGCCGATCTCTACCTGCCCTTGCGGGTCGGCACCGATGTGGCTCTTCTCCAAGGCATGGCCCACGTGATCGTGCGCGACGGATTGATGAACGACCACTTCGTGGCAACGCGTACCCAGCACCTCGAAACCTATCTGGAACACATCGCCAGGTTCACGCCGGAATGGGCGGAATCGATTTGCGAGGTGCCGGCCGCGGACATCGCAAAGGCGGCGCGCTGGTATGCGGAGGCCGACCAGGGCGCCATCTATTACACGCTCGGCATCACCGAGCACATTTGCGGCGTGGACAATGTCCAGTGCCTCTGCAACCTGGCATTGCTGACGGGCCAAATCGGCCGTCCCGGCACGGGTCTGAACCCCATGCGCGGCCAGAACAACATCCAGGGCGCGGGGGACAGCGGCGCCATCCCCGATCAGTATCCGGGATTTCAGGCGGTTGTCGAACCCGACCACCAGCGGAAGTTCAGCAAGGCCTACGACCGCGAGATGGATGCCACCAAGGGCATCACCAAGGTCACCGCCATGGAAGAGGCGGGCCGGGACATCTTCGCCATGTTGATCGACGGGGAGAACTCGGTGGTGTCGGACCCGAACCAGCAACATACACGCGAAGCCATCGAGTCCCTCGAACACCTGGTCGTTATCGACATCTTTCTCTCGGAGACCGCGGAGATGGCGGACGTGGTGTTCCCCGCCACGGCATGGGCCGAAACCGACGGCACCTTCACCAATACGGAACGGCGCATCCAACGGGTGCGCCAAGCCGTCACGCCCGCCGGAGAGGCCCGGCCGGACTGGTGGATCATCAGCCGCATCGCACAGCACATGGGCCTGCGGAACTTCGACTTCAATCACCCGCGCGAAGTCTTCAACGAGATGTGCAGCTTGTCGACGACCTACGCCGGCGTGGACTGGGATCTTGCGGCCACCGGCCGCTACCACTGGCCCGTTCCCTACCGCGGCCATCCGGGCACGCCCCGGCTGCATGAGGAGTCCTTCCCCATCGGCCGCGGGAAGTTCAGCCTGATCGAGTATCGGGATCCGGCGGAAACCGTCGATGAAACCTACCCAATCTGGCTGACCACGGGACGCCGGCTGGCCACGTACCACACGAATACCCAGACCGGTCGCGCCGGCGGCATGGACTACCTGGCCGCGGAGGAAGCACTGGAAGTCAATCCGAGGGATCTGGAGGCCTGGGATCTGCAGGATGGCGAAACCGTCTGGCTGTCCAGCCGTCGGGGTCGCATTGCCATCAAGGTGGCGGGTTCCAAGCGGTCGCCCATGGGCACGGTCTTTTCCAGCTTCAGTTTCAGCGACACGCCCATCAACACCCTGACCGGCTCCGGCTACGACCCCGTCACGCACACGGCCGAACTGAAGGTGTGCACGGTGAGGATCGACAAGATGGCTGTGGCCGATATGGTCGGGGGCTAGGTCCCGTGCCTTCCACAAGCAGGGTTGGCTCTCGTGTCAAGGCGCGGGTGCAGGCCCACAAGGGCACGGCTGTCCGGTGGAAGCAGGATACGCTGGTGGCCGAGGAGCCGATGGAAATTCGGCTGCTGGCACGGGAGGAACAGCAAACCGTTGCCGTTACCATGCGCACGCCGGGCAACGACTTCGAACTGGCCCTGGGCTTTCTGCACGGGGAAGGGGTCCTGTCCGGTCTCGACGAAGTGAGCCACGTTTCCTACTGCCTGGACGCGGACGTGGAAGAGGATCAGCGGTACAACATCGTCAGCGTCAACCTTGCAGGCCGACACCTGCCGGAGCTGGACCGGCTGGAACGCAGTTTCTTCACCACCAGTGCCTGCGGCGTGTGCGGCAAGGCATCATTGGACGCCTTGGAAATCCAGGGCTGCGAGGCGTTCCCGAAGCTACAACCCAACCTGGACCCGGCCGTTGTCAAGCGATTGCCTGGGATCCTTGCGGAAGCCCAGGGCTTGTTTCAGAAAACCGGGGGCCTGCATGCAGCCGGGCTGTTCGACACGGAGGGCACGCTCCTGGCCGTGCGAGAAGATGTCGGCAGGCACAACGCCGTTGACAAGATTGCCGGCTGGATGCTGAAGGCTCGCCTGCCAGCTCTTGAAAACCGGGTGTTGCTGGTCAGCGGCCGGGCCAGTTTCGAAATCATGCAAAAGGCCCTGGCGGCCGGAATCCCCACGGTGTGCGCCATCTCGGCTCCCAGCCACTTGGCGGTGGACGTAGCCAGACGCTTCGGGATGACGTTGATTGGTTTCCTGCGGGACGATCGGTTCAACATCTATGCAGGACACGGGAGGTTTTGAGCCTCCCCGAGAGCCATGGCGCGAGGGTTGCCAGGGCACGCGCCATCTGCTTGCCTTGTTCAAGGACGCGATGGTGGGCTGCTTAGTCCTGACAGGGAACGATCTCGGCTTCGGATGCGTCCCACTCCGGCCTGACACCCTCTCCGACGCGTCAGCCACAAGGGACGTGGTCGATGGGAACGCGGCCCTCCTTGGCGATGCCATACAGCCCGTCAAGGAGCACTAACTGAAGTTGTTCAGCTCGATCTTGCCGACGGTAGCCTTGAGACCGGCTGGACACAAGCCATCAGCAACGCACCGGGAACACGCAACCGGTTGCCCCCTTGCACGGTTACCCGTCAAGGTTCACCTGCTCACCCGCAACAAACCAGCCGGGTGGTGTACACCCGGCTGGCAGTCTGCTGCATCTATATGGGCCGAAGCCCTTCAAACCTTACCCGGCAGCGCGGGCACAGGCGGCTTGCAACGCCCGTTCCACATACACCGGGATTACCCCCAGACGATATTCCGCACTGGCGTGGATGTCTTCCAGAATGTCATCGCCGACATCGGAAGCGACTTGTGCTGACGCTCCGTTGATGGCATCCGTCGACCTGCCCTCGAGGGCAGCTTCCACGGAGCCGCAACGTGTGGCCATGGGGGTCAACCCGCCCACTGCCACGCGAGCCCGGGACACGACACCATTGTTCACAGTCACCGAGGCGCAAGCTCCCACCACCGCATACCGTGAGGCCGGGTTGAACAACTTGGCATAGGCCGAGCCGGTACCAACTCCTTCGCGGGGCACCGCAATGACGGTGATCAGCTCGTTCTCCTCGAGACTGGTCTCGAAAAGGCCAGTGAAGAAGCTCGCGGCGTCGATGTTGCGTGCATTGCCCGGTTTCTCAACGCGGATGCTCGCCTCCAGGGCCGTCAGCACCGTTGGCAGATCCGAGGCCGGATCCGCATGGGCGATGTTGCCGCCGATGGTGCCCCGGTTGCGCACCTGGGGATCGCCAATGCCACCAGCAGCCTCCACCAGGGCGGCGGCCAGGTTGGACGAGGCAATCGTGGAGTGCGTGGTCAACGGACCGATGCAATCGTTCTCATCCCCGGACCCGTAGGCGATGCCCCTCAGGTCATCGATGCGACCGATGTCAATCAGGGTTCCGGGAGCGTCCAGCCGCAGCTTCATGGCGGGCACCAGCGAGTGGCCTCCCGCCAGGAACTTGGCATCGTCTTCGCTCGCGATCAGGGACAGGGCCTCGGCCACCGAACCTGCTCGCACGTAATTGAAATTGGGAGGATACATAGCATTCTCTCCTTACAGCGGCCAGCCTTAGCTGTGTGCCTGGATGGTTTGCCAGATTCGCTCGGCGGTGAAGGGCATCTCGACGTGATCCACGCCCAGCGGGGCGAGAGCGTCAACCACCGCGTTGGCCACTGTGACCGTGGCGGCGATGGTTCCCATTTCACCCGCACCCTTGACGCCCAGGGGATTGGTCGGTGAAGGGGTCTCGATGCGGTCCGTCTCGATTTGCGGGAACCGATCGGCCCGCGGCATGGCGTAGTCCATCATGGAGCCGGTCAGCAGCTGGCCGTCCTCGCCGTAGATGCCGTGCTCCCACAGGGCCTGACCAACGCCTTGGGCCACACCGCCCACCAGCTGGCCATCCACGATCATCGGATTGATGACGTTGCCCACGTCGTCCACACCGAAGTACTTCTCCAGCGTCACTTCGCCGGTCTCGCGATCAATGGAGACCACGGCTATGTGGGCACTGTTGGGGAATGTGAAGTTGGACGGGTCGAAGAACGCCGTCTCCTCCAGCCCGGGTTCGATGTCGGGCGGCAAATCGTGGGCCGTATAGGCTGCCAGCGCCACTTCGAAAAACGTCATCCCTTCGTCGGTCGCGCCCTGAACCCGGATGTTTCCGGTTTCGTCGTCGAAATACACATCCTCCGGCCGAGACTCCATCTGGTGGGCCGCGATTTTGGTCATCTTCTCACGGACGCGCGTGGCACTGCGGACCAGCGCACTGCCGCCCACCGCAGCACTGCGGCTGCCATAGGTGCCCATCCCAAACGGAACGCGGCCGGTATCGCCGTGCACCACCTCGATGTCCTCAAGGGGGATGTTCAGTTCGTCCGCCAAGATCTGGGCAAAGGTGGTCTCGTGTCCCTGGCCGTGTGCGTGGGAACCGGTCAGGGCCGTAACCTTGCCGGTGGGATGGACACGCACGGTGCCACTTTCCCAAAAACCCACGGCACTGCCCAGGCTGCCGGCCACCGCGGACGGGGCCGGGCCGCTGGCCTCGATGCAACCCGAGACACCCACGCCCCAGAGCTTGCCCTCGGCTCGCTTGGACTTCTGCTCTTCGCGCAGATCGCCGTAACCGGAGATTTCCTCCAGCTTGTCGAACAGTCCCTGGTAGTTGCCGCTGTCGTACTGGAACGCAACCGGCGTCTGGTAGGGGAACTCGTCGGCCGGAATTAGGTTGTGACGCCGGAAGGCGATCGGGTCCATGTCCATCTTCTGGGCTCCCTTTTCCACAATGCGCTCCAGCAGATAGGAGGCTTCGGGCCGCCCGGCGCCCCGGTAGGCATCCACCGGCACCGTGTTGGTCAGCGTGCCCTTCATTTCGCCCCAAATGCCCGGAATCTTGTACAGACCGGAAAACAGGGTGATGGAAAGGGCCGTGGGGATCAGGGGTGCGAACGTCGACAGGTAGGCACCCTGGTCCGCCCAGGTCTGCACATGGAGGCCGGTAATGGTGCCCGTCGCGTCCATCGCCATCCGGACGTTGGTCACATGGTCCCGACCCTGCGAATCGGTCATGAAGGATTCGGAACGGGTGGCCACCCATTTCGCGGGCCGGTTGATGGCGCGTGCCACCCAGGGCACGATGATTTCCTCGGGATAGTGGAAAATTTTGCTCCCGAAACCACCGCCCACGTCCGGCGAAATCACTCGCAGCTTGTTCTCCGGAATGCCCAGCGTGAAGCCGGACAGCAGCAGGCGAATGGGATGGGGATTCTGGCTGGTAGTCCAGACCGTCATTTCCTCCGTGGTGTTGTCCCATTCGGCCATGCAGGCCCGAGGCTCCATGGCATTGGGAATCAGCCGCTGATTGATCAGGTCCAGTTCCACGACATGTGCGGCCTCGACAAACGCCCGGCGCATGCCGTCCTCATCCCCCAGGGCCCAGGAATAGGCCGTGTTGTTGGGAATCTCGGCGTGAAGCTGCTGGGCCCGATACTCGGTCGTGGCACGCGCGCCCATGGACACGGGCAGCGGCTCGTAGTCGACCTCGATCAGCTCCAGGGCATCCTCGGCCACATAGGGGTTGTCCGCCACCACCACGGCCACGGCATCTCCCACATGACGGGCGCGGTCCGGCACAACGGGCCAGCGCTCGGGGATCTTGCAATCGGGAACGACCCAGCCGCATGGCAGCTGGCCAACGCCTCCGTCAATCAGGTCCTGGCCCGTGAACACGGCGACCACGCCGTCCAGTTCCAGGGCAGCCGACGCATCGATGCCCTTGATATCGGCGTGGGCGTGCGGGCTGCGCGCAATCGCCACATAGGCCATGCCCGGACGCTGAAGGTTGGAAACGTACTTCCCCTGTCCCTGCAGGAAACGGGGATCCTCGACTCTCTTGAAACTCTTGCCAACGAATTTGGCCATGAATTCACCTCCTCCGCGTTAGGCAGCGGCCTGGGCCGCTACTTTCATCGCCTTGACGATGTTCTGATACCCGGTGCAACGGCAGATGTTGCCTTCCAGACCATGCCGGATCTCCTCGTCGGAGATGTCTGGATTGCCCTCGACCAGCTTGACGCCGGCCATGATCATCCCCGGGGTGCAATAACCGCACTGCAGGCCGTGCTCGTCCCAGAAGGCCTGCTGCATGGCAGTCAGCTGGCCGTCCTCGGCCATGCCTTCGATCGTTACCACATCGGATCCATCGGCCTGGACGGCCAGCACGGTGCAGGACTTCACGGCCAGGCCGTCCATGTGGACGGTGCAGGCTCCGCACTGCGACGTGTCGCACCCGATGTTGGTGCCGGTCAGACCGAGTTCCTCCCGGATCAAATCCACCAGCAGCAGCCGCGGCTCGACATTGTCGAGACTACAGGCTTCGCCGTTGATGTTCAAGGAAATGCTCACACCCATAACCAAACCCCCTTCGTTGGTTGGCAACAAACTCAACTACCTGTGTCAGTACGTCAATTCACCTCCCCACCGCTACTTGGTGCTTCGGCCGGCAATACATGCGTGTGGCGTGCAAACAGACGGCACGCTGCCCATGGGCGGTCTCTTCCCCTCATTCGATTCCGACCCGCGCCCGCAGGGCTGCATCCAGTTCATCCCGGAATCCGTCCAGGCTGCGGTTGATGACGGTCTTGGTGGCGGTGGAGACCAAACGCTGTCCGACGCGGGCAATGCGCCCGCCGACGTTGACGGTGCAGGCATACCGCAACACCGTGCCGGTGCCGTCCGGTTCCAGTTCGATGCGGCCCGATCCTCCCATGAAACCGGTGGGGCCCTTGGCGCTTACGTCCAGGACAAACCGATCCATGGGTTCAACTCCATGGCGCACCACATCCGCCTTGAACTTGCCCCGGATGGGGCCAATCTTGATTCTCAGGTCCGACGCGAAGGTATCGGGATCGTCCTTGGGGGTCAGGGAGTCGCACCCCGGAATCACCTTGGCCACGAACTCGGGGTCCATGAGGGCGTTCCACACGTCCTCCTGCGGATAGTCCAGATGTACGTCGCCTGTAATTTCCATGTGGGTCTTGTTGATGGTGTGTCAGCCGGAACCGGAATCCCGTGGGGACCCAACGCGTCCTGTGCCGGAGGCCAGGTTCGCGAGGGGGTTGGGGTTCGGTTGGGTCCGGACTGTCTCTATTGTAATCGCAGGTGCGGTTGTGCCTCAGGGCAATCGCATTCCAATTTGACAGGACCTTGAGCAGATGCAGGGGCGACACGCGCCGGGCCTGGTCGTGCGAACCCCGGGTCGTCTTGCCGTCCGCGGCCACAATCTCGTCCTGCAGTGTTGCGGCCAGAGACTGCACCCACGCGGCAAAGCAGGCTTCCAACCGGGCCGGAAACAGCAAGCCGAGAAGACACGCCCGAAGGTATCGTGCGAGGGGATGCCGTGCGGCAGGTCCAGGAAGGTTTCCAGCCAGACCTGCTTCTGGAGACTGAAAAACTCGACCTCGGTCCCGTTGTCGGCAGCGCAGATGACGACCAGGGTGACGATCAGGAGAATGGCCTCCAAGGCATGTCGCCGGGCCTGGGGACGACGGGGATTGTCGACCTTGGTCAGCAGCGACACCAGGGGGACGGAGGCAGGTCGGCCATGAGCGGGACTCCAGGGCGGAAGGAAGCCCCCATCATGCCCAGAACCGGTGCAATCCAGATTGGAATGCGGCTGATCTGACCAGGCCTCCAATCACCCACTTCTAGGGTCGATTCGGCGTTAGACAAAAATGTTGTAGCCTGATACACTCGCTGACTTAAGAGATCGACCGCATAGTTGGCAGTCGAAGAGGCAATGGGGAGGTCACCATGAAAGCCGTCGTGTACCAGGGTCCGTTCAGCGTTGCCGTAGAGGAAGTTCCCGATCCCGAGATAAAACATCCGAATGACGTAATCGTCAAGATTACGTCGAGTTGCATCTGCGGCTCCGACCTGCACATGTATGAAGGTCGAACTGCGGCCGAACCGGGCATCGTCTTCGGACACGAGAACATGGGCGTAGTCGAAGATGTCGGGTCCGCTGTGAAAACATTGTCCGTAGGCGACAGGGTCGTGATGCCGTTCAACGTCGGCTGCGGCTTCTGCAAGAACTGCCAGCGGGGGTTTACGGGCTTCTGCCTCACGGTCAACCCTGGATTTGCCGGCGGCGCGTATGGATACGTGGCAATGGGACCATGGCGCGGCGGGCAAGCCGAGTTAATCCAGGTGCCTTACGCGGACTTCAACTGTCTGCCTCTTCCGGCCGGGGATGCGCTCGAGTGGGATTTTTCTCTTCTGGCGGACATTTTCCCCACGGGCTATCACGGCACTGAGCTAGCCGACGTGAGTCCCGGCGAGAGCGTCGCCGTGTGGGGCGCGGGACCAGTCGGCCTGATGGCTGTCTATAGCTGCGTCATCAGAGGAGCGGCGGAGATCTATTCCATCGATCACGTGCAGGAGCGACTGGACAAGGCCAGCGAAATCGGCGCTATTCCCATCAACTTCGATGACGGCGATCCGGTGGAGCAGATCAGGGACATGCGCAATGGCGACGGTGTGGACAAGACGGTCGACGCCGTGGGCTATCAGGCCGCTGCGCAAGGATCGTCCGCCGCCGGAGGCGAGCAGAAAGAGATTCCCAACGTGGTCCTGAATCAGATGATCGACCTGATCAATCCCACGGGGATCATGGGCATTCCAGGCCTGTATGTGCCATCGGATCCCGGTGGAGTGGACGAGGGCGCCAAGCAGGGCTCTCTGTCCATCAACTTCGGAAAGCTCTTTGAGAAGGGTCTGAAGCTGGGGACGGGTCAATGCAACGTGAAGCAGTACAACGCCTACTTGCGCGACCTCATCATATCCGGCAAGGCCACTCCCAGCTTCGTAGTGTCCCACGAGGTGCCGTTGGACGATGCCGCCGATGCCTATCACAAGTTCGACCAGCGCATCGACGGGTACACCAAGGTCATCCTGAAACCATAACCGGAACGCGCTGGTTCGTTCCCGGTCAGCACGTACGCAAAAAAACAGGGGATGTGGTGCGGCATCACGCCCACGGCATCCCCTCGGCACGGGTGTGATCACTCGTGCCGCGAAGCGTCCCCCTGCATGTTCAGGAACGGTAGGCGCGCCTCAAGCGCAGGCAGGCGCTAAGACAGTTGCACTTGGAATTTAACTAAGAGAAAAGCAAGTACAGGAGATTGTTTCATGCGGGTAGGAAGCGAAGAGCATTCATACAACTGGATCGACAACTGGGCCAAGCTTCCCGAGAGTGACAGCTCACGCAAGGGGTGGGCGCATCCGGGCATCGTGGTCTCGCAATCGGGAAACGTTTTGACCTGCCACCCCGGCGAACCGGAAATCTTGACCTTCGACGGGGACGGCAACCTGATTTCCTCGTGGCGCGGCGACTTTGCCGAGGGACATGGAATCACCCTCGTCAACGAGGGCGGAGTCGAGTACCTGTGGATTGTGGACCACGGCGGCAAGAATCACCACCTTCATGGTTACCAAAACCCTCCGGGCGTGGGCGATGCTCCCGGTCAGGTATTCAAGACAACATTGGACGGTGAAGTGGTCATGAGGCTGGAGACGCCTCCCCTTCCTGTGTACAACGACAAACGCTACTCCCCCACAGACATCGCCGTGAACGAGGAGCGATTCGGTGGCAACGGCGACATCTGGGTGGCCGATGGGTACGGCGCGTACCATGTCCACAGGTTCACGAAGGGCGGCGAGCATGTCAGCAGCATCAACGGCGAGGAGGGAGCCGGGGCCTACGATTGCCCGCACGGCGTTTTCATAGATTTTCGCAAGTCCGAGCCGGAGCTCTACGTGGCGGACAGGGCCAACAACCGTGTACAGGTCTACGACACGGAGGGTGGCTTCAGGCGGATGTTTGGCGACGATTTTCTGACATTGCCCAGCTGTTTCGCAGCACATGGCGATCTGATGATCATTGCCGAGCTTCGAGCGCGCCTCACGGTCGTCGACAAGAACGATGAACTGCTCACGCACATCGGTGACAACCAGCAGGTGTGTGACGTTGAGGGCTGGCCCAACAATGTGAACGAATCAGGGCAGTCAGTACGCACGAGCCTCCTGGAAACGGGCAAGTTCAACAGTCCTCACGGTTTGGCTGCGGATGCCAACGGCAACCTGTATGTGGCCGAATGGCTGATTGGGGGCAGGGTAACCAGGCTGAATAGGTCCTAAGCATCCCTGGGACGCTCTGCGTCGCCGCCCGACCATTGAGAGGAAGCCACCACACGTCCTGCCGGTATTCCAGCACGGTGGCAAGGGATGTCGGATGCCCTGCAATGCAAGGCGTCCGTACCGTTGTAAAAATGGTTGACTTGGGTGGCAAACCGTCGTCAGCCATTCCCGGAGACGCGGTTCGGGCCGCGCCGTCGCCCCAACAGTGCAAGGCGGCTCCGCCCTGGAATCCCGCCAAGGAACACCGAGCTGATCCCCGCTCAAGCCACCCTCCGGGCAGCCGGAACCGGATTTGGGGGGCCACTCCGCCTCCCCAGCCGATGTTGCGCTGCAAGCGCCGGTCCCAGCTGCCCCGAAACCGCACCCCAGTACGTCCACACGTGCTTCACCCGTTTCCTCGCGGGTACGGCGATGGCGACCTGGACGCCATCGCCGACGGGGGCCACCCGTCGGCGCGGGATACGCTCGGAACAGCCGAGCCAACGTCGGGCCAGCACCAGGGCTGCTGCCTGGTGGACGCTGAGCCCATAACGTTCCATGAACTTCACCCGGCCAATCACCGAACTGAAGGCCGGGTTGACCTGGCGTACCTCCACGCCCTCCCGGTAGCCGCGGGAGAGGAAGCAGGCCTTGACCTTGCCGTAGCTGAAAGATGACAGCATCCGGCTGTACCTGCGCGACTCGCCCTCCAGTGCAGCTTTATTCTGCCGAAAGTCGAGCCGCTCGATGACGACGGGCTTGCCTGCCGCGCGGGCGTAGGCCACCACGGTGGCCACGGCGTCGCCGATGAGAGCTTCGGCCTGATGGCGGGATTTCCCGTAGGTGACCAGCGACACCCGGAAGGCGTGGACAGGCAGGGCGGCCGCAGTGCCGGCTGGTTCTCCTTGACGGTCAGCACATAGTCGGCCTGTTGCGACCGGATGTGCCGAGCCAGTTCCTTCTGGCAACCGAGGGCATCCAGGGTGATGGTGGCACCCGCCAAGTCCAGCAGGGCCAGCACCAACCGGCTCTCACCGGCGTAGGCGCTGACCGTGTGCAGGGCCGACCGACCGTGACTTCGGTCGTGCGAGCGCCGGGCGGTCTTGCCGTCCAGGACCACCTCCTGACCGGTGAGCAGGCCGTGCAGGCTCTGCACCCACCGGGCAAACCCCACCCCAGCTGCTCCGGGTCGAGGAGGGCAAAGGCCCGGCCAAAGGTATCGTGGGAAGGGATGCCGTGCAGCAGGCACAGCCACCGCTCGAACCAGGCGCGGTGGTCCTGACCAAACTCCCCCACCTCCACCCAGGTGTCGGCACCGCCGATGACGGCGGTCAGGGCCAGGAAGAGAACGGACGTAAGCGGGTGCCTGCGGGCATGGGCGCTGCGGGGATCCGACACCTCCTCCAGACAACCCCGCAGGGACGCGGCCAGACACGGGGCCATGAGGGAAACTCCATGGTGTCAACAAGGAGCCCCGATCCTAGACAAGCACTCCCGCAACACAATCTTGCGATTGCCCTGGAGGCGGCGGTGACATCCAGGCAACTATGGTGGTCCGGAGGCGTATGGCACCACACTCTTCCGATACCAATGCTGTCACCGGAAAACCCAAAGGGCTCGTCGCAGCGAACTTCAGCCAGCCTCCGAGCATTCCCGTGTCCTTGACCAATAGTCTTGGCAAGTCCAATCCGCCCCGACACTGATAGCGACTCTTGGACACATGAGGCACCTTGACTCTCGAGGGTGATTCAACTATGATGTTACCAGTTGTTGGTAAGTGGTGACGTTTTATCTGGAGCCGACATGCAGCATCAGGCAGAAGCGATTTTTCGCGAACATGGTGGCCAGCTTCGCATGAGCGAGGCCCTCAGCAACGGGATCACATCCTACACCCTGTACGCACTAAGGGACCGGGGTGCTGTCGAGCTGATCAGCCGAGGTATCTACCGGCTGACAGAACTGCCCCCCCTCAGCGACCCGGACCTGGTCACGGTGAGCCTACGCTATCCCAATGCCGTCATCTGCCTGATCTCTGCACTAGCCTTCCACGACATTACGACACAGATCCCTCACAAAGTGTCCGTGGCAGTACCTCGGCAGGCGCGCCTGCCGTCGCTCGACTATCCTCCTGTCCAAGCCCACCGGTTCTCAACAGCAAGCTACAAAACCGGCATCGAAACGCATCGAATCGATGGTGCTGAGGTCAAGGTCTACAACCGCGAGAAGACGCTGGTCGACTGCTTCAAGTTCCGCAACCGGATCGGCATGGACGTGGTGCTGGAAGCACTGCGGCTCTACCGGAAGCGCAACAGACTCGATGTCGGCGCGCTGCTTGGGTACGCCAGAACCTGCCGAGTGGAAAGGGTGATGTGGCCCTATCTGGAAGCTACCCTGTGACGACTCCGCGCAATGTGCCAGCGTCCATTCGGCAGCGCCTCCTCAACCAAGCCAAGAAAGACTTCCGACCCTTCCAAGAGTTGCTGCTGTACTTCACCATGGAGCGGTTCCTGTACCGGTTGTCCCAATCCAAACACGCCGACCAGTTCATCCTCAAAGGGGCATTGATGCTGCAGGTGTGGTGTTCGCTGAACCCACGTCCGACCAAGGATATCGACCTGCTCGGAAGAACATCCCTTGGGGTCACCGACATCGTGGCGCAAATCCGGGATATTCTGACCGTAGACGTGCAACCGGATGGTCTGGTCTTCCACCCGAACACCATCCAGACCGAGTCTATAACCGAAGATGCCCAATACGAGGGCACCAGAATTCGATTCCAGGCGACGCTCTGCAAGGCACAAATTCGCGCGCAAATCGACATCGGCTTTGGAGACGTTGTGCATCCGGAACCGGTTACTATGGACCTCCCTGTGATATTGAATCTCCCGGCACCGCGAATGCTCTGCTACTCTCAAGAGAGTGCCATCGCGGAAAAATTCGAAGCCATGGTCAAGTTGGACACGTTGAACAGCCGGATGAAAGACTTGGGACTTATATACCTGTGTACCAGGACTGTGCGCTACAATGAACGGAAGCCGTGAGTGTTGACAGCACTACACGGCCTCCTGACAGGCAGGTTGAAAATGCCAACCCGGACTGTTGACCCTAAGAGGGTGTATGGAAAGTGCCCTCAGGCCATGCTGAGGCGCTTCAGCATGCACCGGGAGAGGGCAATGTGGATCCAGGTTTCGGAAGAGTCCAGGCGCCGCTCGTAGTCCTTGCTCAAGCGCCGATGGCGGCCCAGCCAGGCAAAGGTGCGCTCCACAATCCACCGTTTGGGCAGGACCTCGAAGCCCTCCGCGTCGGGGTCGCGGCGGACAATGTCCAGTTGCCAGGTGCCCTGCGCCTTCACCCAGTCGCCCAGTTTGGGGCCCCGGTAGCCCTCGTCGGCCCAGACCACGCGCAGGCGCGGAAAGTCGTCCTGCAGACGGTCCAGGACCTGCCGGGCGCCATCCCGGTCCTGAACGTCGGCCGCCTGCACGGCCACCCGCAGGGGCAGCCCCAGGGTGTCCACCACCAGATGGCGCTTGCGGCCCTTGACCTTCTTGGCGGCGTCGTACCCTCGCAGACCGGGGGTTTCCGTCGTTTTCACCGACTGGCTGTCGAGGATGCCGGCACTGGGCGAGGTCTTCCGGCCCGCGGCTCGGCGCAGCTGTCCGCGCAGGGCGGTGCTGATGCGCTCCCACAGGCCGTTGGCGCGCCAGACCTGGAAGTACCAGTAGACCAGGGTCCAGCACGGCAGGTCGTGGGGCAGCAGTCGCCAGGCGCAGCCGCTGCGCAGCACATACAGGATCGCATTCACGATTTCGCGGCGGGGCACTGCGATGGGACGCCCGCGCGGGCAGGGGGCGGGCAGCAGGGGGCGGATGCGCTTCCACTCGGCATCGGACAGGTCGGTATCGTAGGGTTGGCGTTCCATGAGGGGGCGATGTAGGGTATGACAGGAGGAGCGGGGGCAAGGCCGCTCGTAAGACAAGTGAATCCTACTCCCGACCCTCCTTTTCCGGCCCTATGCCGCTTTTCCATACACCCTCTAAGTCTAAAGCAACTGAGAATCGCATCGAGCGGTATCGCGTCCGCTTCGACTGCCGCGCACAGGCCGCCCTGTGCGCGCAGATCGCGGGTGCCTGCCGGCTGGTGTGGAACCTCCTGCTGGCCGACTGCGAGCGGCGGTACCGGTTGACGCGCGCCTACGGCAAGTGGACGGACTTTCCGCCCGAGAACCGACCGGACCTGTCCACGTCGTTCTTCACGCTGGGCAAACGCTTCATCGACCTTCGCAGCAGGCCCGATGCGCCATGGGGACGGGCGTTCCTGGGCTCTCCGTGGGGACGGAGGTACCGCGCCATGGATCTGTCCTGGCTGAGGGATATGCCGTGCGCACCGCTCCGCTACACGGCCAAGTACCTGGCCGACGCCTACACGCGCTTCTTCGAGGCCTGGGCCGCGGCCAAAGCGGAAGGGAAGTCGCTGGGCGTGCGCAAGTCGGACGGCAGGCCCAAGGGGTTCCCGAAGTACAAGAGGAAGTTCGACAAGGACGACGGGTTCACCATCCCCGACAACGTGCGCATGGACGGCAACCGCCTGCACATCCCGAAGGTGGGGTGGGTGCGCCTGGAAGGGAGCGGGTTGTACCGGGGCTGCAAGCCGAAGCAGGTGCGCATCCGGAAGGAAGGCACCGAGGAGCATCCGAAGTGGTACGCCTACGTGTTCCATGAAGTGCCGGTGGACCGGCTGAAGCCGCCGGCCTGGACCGGCGCCGTGGGAGTCGACCGCAACGTCGGCCAGGCCACGGACAGCGAAGGCGAAGTGTACGAAGTGCCCGACGACCCGAAGCTGGAGGCGAACATCAAGCGCAAGCAGCGCAGTGCGGCCAAGGCGCGGAAAAGGTCCAAGGAATCCGGCCGGCCCATGTCCAACCGGGGGCGGCGGATCTGCGGGCAACTGAAGAAGCGGCAACGCAAGCAGAAGCGGCGCCGGGAGAACGCCGCGCACCAGCACAGCCGCAAGCTGTCCGACACGGCGCACACCGTGGTCCTCGAGGACCTGAACACCAAGGCCATGACCAGAAGCGCCAAGGGCACGGTCGAGAAGCCCGGCCGGAACGTCAGGCAGAAGGCCGGACTCAACCGGGAGATCCTGAAGTCGAACTGGGGCCGCACGGAGCGGATGTTGGACTACAAGGCGGGGCAGGTGGTGCGGGTGCCCCCGGCCTACACGTCGCAGACCTGCGCGGCGTGCGGACACGTCGACAAGGAGAACCGCAGGACACAGGCACACTTCCACTGCACGGCATGCGGACACACCGCGAACGCGGACCGCAATGCCGCCCAAAACATCCTGGCGCGGGGCCTGGCCCTGCTCCCGAAGGCCCGCGGGACTGGGGCTTCTGCACGGCGAGAGGCGTTCGGTCACTGTCCGTTGCCTGTAGCAATGGTCAAATCGACCTCAACGACCCGTGAACAAGGTATGCCGTCACGGCCGAGGGGGTCTCCTCCTTGGTACACAGGTATATAATACCAATCCATCATGCCTGGATTACTTGAGTGTCGGCAGGCAGCTTGGTTAGGGCCTTCCGGATCCAGGCCCAGCCGCACAGTTGCCGGACCCGTTCCGGGTCGGCCTGCCACGCCTTCAGGATGGGCTCCAGCGCGTCCTGCTTGGCCTGCAGGTCCGGATAGACCCGTCCCTCGATGGCCCGGCGCAACTCCCGGAAGAAGCGTTCCACCGGGTTCAGCTCGGGGGCGTAGGGCGGCTGCACCACTTGGGGCGCGTCCACGGCCTGCATCTCCTCGCCCGTGTGGCCGCCGGCCCCGTCCCAGACCCAGCCGTCGATGGCCGGCTCCTGCGCCCAGACCCCCCAGATGCGGGCCATCTCCTCGCCCTTCATGTTCTTCTGCCACGCCCACCACAGCCGCCCCGTCAGGGGATCGAGGGCGACGGTCACATAGATGTACTTCCAGCCGATCTGTACAGCCTGGGACACCGCCACCCCGCGCGGGGCCCAAACCCTGCGCACCTGGCCGCGCAGCCCCAGCTTCATCTCGTCGCCCCACACAATCCCCTGCCCCGCCTTCAGCCCGACCGCCTTCAAACGTTGCCCGAGCCCCCCTTTTTCCAGGCCGCCTGGGCCTGGGAGTCGACCTGCGGGTGGCGCGGCCGGGGCACCTTCAGCCGGATCCCCAGCCGCGGCAGCAAGGTGTACATGCTGCCTACGCTGTAGACCACTCCGAACCGCGCCTCGATCCAGTCCCGCACCGCCTGCGCCGTCCCAAACACCCCCTGGGCGGCTTCCGCCACCAGCTGCGCCTGCTGGTCCTTCGTCAGAAAGGAGGGCTTGCCCGGACCGCCCCGCCGATGGGACCGCACCGCGGCCAACCCCCCGGACCGGTACCAGCGCAGCCACTGCTGCACGGCATTGCGGCTGACCCCCACCACGGCCGCCACCGCCGTCGGCCCCTCGCCCCGGCGCAGCAGCCACAGGGCATGCAGCCGCGTGCGCACCTCGGCCACGGGCTCGGCCCGGTACCGGGCATGCAGCGCGTCCGCCGTGTCCTCGGCGGCCCAGACAATGGCTGTCTTGCGAGCCATGACCGTCCCTCCCTGCGCTACCATCCACATGTCAAGTAATGACAGTATAATGGATTAGTATTAGACATGGAAGGGCCTTGCCGAGAGTCATTCAACGAGATCCTCCGGCGGATGGTGCCTCTCCCTGAGGGGAAGTCCCTCTGTCCGCAGCAGTGCCGATTGGGATTGGGCCGTGCAACCCGGAGTTTGAAAGTGGCTGGACACGAAGGTCTGGACGAGAACCCGTCCGGACCTTCGCCAGGCCAACGGGTCCGCCGATTGGAGGAGATGTAGTAGTCCTCCAGAATCTGTCCCAGAGCCTCCTTCCCATTCAAATGCCGCAACAGCCATGCCCTGATGGAGAACCGCCACGGCCTGCTGATGGACTTCACGGTCAGCTAGGCAACCGGCACGGCCGAGTGTGATGCGGTGCCGGAGCTCCTGGACGAGCCGGAGACTGCGACCGGGCCGTCCGGGTGAGCCACCGAGGACTCTGCGCGCCCACGGGGGTGTCAGGGGACCTGCGGGGTCCACGAAACCCGCGCCAGGGGACCGCGCCGGCGGTTCCAAGGCCCTTCGGACTGCCTCAACTCCGCTTCTGAGCTCCCTGCGTCGTTGCCGAAGGCATCCCAAACCTATTCTTCAGCAGCCTGCTAGGCCGACGTGGGGGACATTGGCCTCTCCCGCCTTGCCGAAGGTCACCGCCGTCCCGGTCTTTCTACAACAACACCATGATCAAGGGCAGAAGGAGGAAAAGACCACAAGCAGGCGGTCCAAGAGGACAGTTCGGATGTTTAAGACGGCCTGGAACCGGCTGGTCGAGAAGAAAGTGATCACCAAGGACGACGCTCCATCCTACTTCATCGAGTGACTGCTCTATAACGTCCTCGATAGCCTGTTCGTGCCGAGGTTGACGCTGAGATGTACGGCCATCGTCGACTGGCTGAAGACCACCGATCTCCAGGGCTTCAAGTGCCAGAACAAACGGGGGCCTGTTTGATTTATGCAAAGAACAGTGGTCTGTGAAGATGGCGCGAGCGTTCGTCAGGGCGCTGCAAGAGCTGTGGGAGGTAGGGGGTGAGAATTAAATCAGACACCGACCAGGATTTCTACTCGTTGGTGTCTGCCTACTAGATTGGTGAACCCTTTTCGTCTGAATTCAACATCGACTCCATCGCGTCGGTTAGATTCCAGATCGGGAGCTGTTCTCTGCTCTGAAGCATTTCAACAATATGAGGCACTCCGGCAGCCGCCAAGCCATTGGAAATTGCCATCATCCGGTTAGGACGCTGTACAACGGCAACATCATCTTCGACGGCGATTGCCATCAACATCAGGAACTGAACCCTCCAGCTATCTCTTCCGTCAAAGATAGCACCTTGAATCATGTTGGAGGTCTTCCTTCCTGAGAGGTCAACAGGAGACAGTCCATTTCGTGAGGCAACAGACAAGCCAGCAAACCACAAGTCCACCATACGTCCAAACGGGCTTTGGTCAATTGGTTCACGACCGCCCGTCTGGCAATATCGGTGATATTCCGGTTCTTGCTCAACCGGATAGACGAGGTAAATGCCGGCAAATGGATTGTAGTATTGTGTCACCTAGCGCCCTCCATTTAAAGAAACGGTATTCTCAGTTGGATCATGCACCATCGACAGTCCTTCTACACAAGTCACAATGGCGTCTATGGTCACACTCGCACTTCAGGATTGTACGTTCTTTTACCCCTGGGTCATTGGCCAGCATTACGGGGTAGTGGGCAGGATTCGTCAATGTGACGACTAGCCCAGACTCAACGTCAAGGATTTCCTCGCAGTCATCGATCTCCGACCGAGTGAGGAACAGGATTAGCTGCGAACTCTCACGAATAGCAGTTGTCAGTACCGACCGTTTGACATAGCCGCTCATCATGCCTAGGGGGGTGTCAATGACATTCGGCGCCTGAACTTCACTGACCTTGGTGAGGGCAAGTATGAAGGCTAGGGTCAATGCTCGCCGGGAGGCACCATTCAAGTCACGATCCGGATTGAGAGTCCGATCATTGGGACCATAAACTTTGATTTCGAAGTCTCGGGTAATCATGGCGTCTCGAATTATTGCGCCCTGTTGCGGGTCCGCACCGATCATCTCTAGGAAGATCGTGTTCATTCGATAACTCACCTTATCCAGCTCGTCAGTGGTCAGGCGCTCGTAGGCTTGGCTCAGGACGGTCTCAATGTCATGTGCTACTTCTAAGTTCGCCATAAATCGCTGGCCCTTGTCTTGTTGACGGAGAATCTGATCGCGGCTCCTTGAAAGTTGCTCAAATTCTCTTTCGAGGTTGCTGAGGTCCACTTGGAGCCGGGAGCGCGTTGCATTGGCTCTGTCACGTTGTTCCTGGTATTGTCGCCGGGCGTCCCTCAGACCTGGAACATCACTGTTGGGGATTTGCTTTAGCTTAGAATCAATGGCCCTAGATTGCTTACCTAGATCCTCACGCAAACGGTCCAGCTGATCGCGTTGGTTCGCGACCTCGGCGCTCAACGCACACCAGGTATCCGGTTGCGCGTCTTGGGATGGCAAGAGCGACGCTGAGCCGAAGTAGAGATCTGTGATTATTCCTTGGAGAGCATCTGCATTGCGACTCTCCTCAATGAGATGTTGGATGTGTACTCTTCGTCTTTCTGATTCAGGCTCATCCTCCTGAAGAGACTCTCCGCATATGCAAGTGGATGCGCTTAACCTTTCCTCTAGCACCGGAATGGTCGCGTTGGGGATCTTCCCCTGATCCCGCAGGGTGTCCAACTTCGCAAATCCACTTGCCAATATGGGCATCATCAGGTCACGTGACAGCTCCATCGTTCTGAATAGCTCTGAGTGTTTCTTCCTAACGTCTTCTTGCTGGGTGTTGACGGTTCGGATGTGCGTTTCAACTTGCGAATATTGTTGCTGTAATTCCTCTCGATTGCCTAGAAGGAGAGCTTCCTCAATTTTCTTGCCCATTTCTGCATACCGCTCATCGAAGTTGGCAAATTGCTCCTCGGCGTCTCTGATGGATTGCCTCAGAGCAGAGGTTTCGCCTTCCAATTTGGAAAGTCGATCCAGAGTCTCGTTGAGTTCGCCGTGTGAAGAAATCGCCTTTGCCTGTCGATTGACCTCGGACGCCGTTTTCCTCACCCGATTTCGTGCCTCCTGAATGACGTCAAGGCCCAGCAAGGACTGGATGGCGTTCCGGACGCGAGCTTGTTTGGTTGATAGGGAAACGTCCGCCTCAATGAAACTGAGAGCTCGGTCTCCATCGGTGAAGAAGACCTCCCGGAGTTCATTTGGTAAATGTTCCCTGATCAAGGCCTCCGGTGGCTCAATGGCGACTGCGCCAGAGTCGCCAATCTCGAAGAGTTGAACATTGGTGGGGCCGGGTTCCCACGTCTCACTTCTCACTCGTTCGTAGGTAGACTGAATGACGCGGTATGTTTGGGTTGTGTCCATGGGACCAAGGGTCCTGGAGTGGCGTGTTGTTGTCACTTCATAGTCAATCTCGACGGCTATTTGGACACGTTCCCCTTCCGATGGGTCCCAGTCAATCGGGTGAAGGCGGTAGTTCTGACGACTGCCGCCTGGCAGAGCCTTATCGCCGTAGAGTGCCCATTGAAGCCCATTCAGAATTGTAGTTTTCCCAGATTCATTCTCGGCTCGGATGACCGTGAGCTTTCTCTGCTCATTGGTAGAGAAATCAAGAATCAGGTCACGCAGTAGCCTGAAGTTGGTGAACTCAGCACGTAGGAGCTTCATGACCCGGTGGCTCCCTTTCTCTGCGCAGCCAAGAACGACCCGGCAGCGTTACACTTTCCAGAGACCTGTTGCTGAATGTTGGTGCCCTTTACCCGGTGCTGGTTTTCGGCAGCCAGAATCTCAACAACCGTATCCGTCAACATGTCATGATATCCTTCACAACGCTCGTTGATGGTACGAATTTCTTGAAGGATGATGTCCACGACTTTGCGCTGGTTAGCAGGCATCAGTTGCTCCTGTTCAATAGTATGCAGCCGCGATCAGCCTATCGACGACATGCAGTGGACCATCGTCCCTGCCGGCATTCCGTGCCAGTCGGGCAAATTCCTGCACTCTCAAAAGCTCGGATCGAATGAGTGTGCGAGCGTCGTCGTCGGGATCGTCTGAACCTGGCGGAAGAGCGACGAAGTCATGTATGACGCTGTGCGTCTTTCCCATTTCATCGCATCGACGCAGAAGACGACCTCGTCGTTGTATCCATTGACGCTCCACTGTCGTGCTAGCGAGGATGAACGCCTTCTGGATTTGAGGGATGTTTATGCCCTCATCGAGCACTCGCTTGGCAGTCAG
Source organism: Caldilineaceae bacterium (assembly GCA_965208365.1). Classification (GTDB taxonomy): domain Bacteria; phylum Chloroflexota; class Anaerolineae; order Caldilineales; family Caldilineaceae; genus Bin34. Next base: position 311,606 of record OZ242330.1, read on the forward strand.
AATTCTCAGTGTGCCCTCCTGGAATGTGCGCAATATACGCCCTATTTCGCCCAAGTTCCCCGTCTCTTCGTAGGTCAACTGGTGGAAGAGGATGCCGAGTTGCTTGACCAACGCGTTTACCGAATCCAATTGGGATGGATTCTTGTCGGACGTATAGACTAAAGTGTGACGAAGCGACCGCAGGTCCTCGCGGCTTAAGCAATCGGCTAAAACTTCGATCTTATTGGAAGCATTTTCGAGGATAGCACGACGATCTCTCAAGAGTTTGGTAATGAAGCTACTCTCTTCCTCTCCGTCAAGGCGCCAGGCATTCTGCCTTATGCGGTCAGTGAGAGTTAACCATCGATCCATTTCGTCCGTGGTCAACTCGACTGGATGTACATAGTAGTCGTATTCGACAAGACATTTGCCAATTGCCTCTTCAAGTCCGAAGCGAAACACAACTGGTCCAAGAAACCGAAACAAGGCTTCGGTCCCCGACTCGTCGTACTGCCGCACCGGTGTGGCAGAGAGACCAAGGCGATAGTCAAAGAAGTCGGGCGGACTCGTCATGAATCCTTCGCTACCGAGATTGTGGGCTTCGTCAGCAATGAGTAACTTTGCGCAAGGGAAGTCCTCAAGTTCGTTCTGGAAAGCGGGAGTTGAAAAGGTTTGTTGAGTAACAACGACGGCCGCAACATCAGTCTTACCACGCTGGAGCTGACGACGCAGTTTTCCTAGTGCCGTCGCCCGACCCTTGACGCCTGACGATTGACTGAGGTTGACTGGACTAATTCCGAAGGATTTGATCTCTTCGCACCATTGCTGTATGAGCGGGATGTAGGGCGCCGTTACTACAATGAGCAACGGGCTATGGGTTTGGTAGAGTCTTTGTGCACAGATCATTGCAGTGATGGTCTTGCCGGAGCCAGTGGCCATTTCCAGAACACCACCATAACCTGCATCGCACCAAGCCTGTACAGCCTGTCCCTGATGGGCAAATGGCTCTTCTTGGTACCGGAGTCTGGGTGGAATGGCAAAATGCTCCTCGTGTCCATCGTCTACTAGAGGAGGGTAGTCAGAATCTTCTGACCGGGAGGCTACACGTTTGTAGAGTAGCCTCAGCTCAGTTTCCGTAGGCGGACTGTTGGACGTGTAGGTTCTCAAAAGCCTTTGCCTGATGGCCAAGGGGAGTTTGACCACAATGCAGTTGTCATCCTGGTTTGCCCACATTTGAAGAAACTGGTTGTTCAGCTTTTCTGTGGTATATCGTTGTTCTGGCGAAGACCACGAAGTGGAAACGGCAATTTGCTCGATGTTCCTAAAAAGCCCTGCCCGGGTTAGATTGCTCGACCCGTGCGCAGAGGTCACCTCATGGTTAGCGTCATGGAATAGCCAGACCTTTGGATGAAAAAGAGCGTCCTTCATCAGTGCAATCTTGATTTCTATCCGCTGTGTGCGGATCAGCCAGACCAAACACTTTAGAGTGTGTTGCTGGACTAGGTCCTCCGTCATGACGAGATCGTCCAAGTATTCATGAACGACCGACTCAGCGGAAGTCATGCTTGCCTTGATAGCCTCTATATCCTCCTGGCGAAGCAGAGGGCTGATGATTAGGCGAAAGCGACCCTCGGAATGGTTGATGAATGTAGCGAGCCCGGGTGCCAGGGAGGTCAAGACTTCGCTTGAGAAGAAGCCCATCATGCTGTCTACGGCCGATGCAGCTGAGAAAGTTGGGATTAGTACCTCATCCACAAACGGGTCATTTGGCAGCAGATACAGTGGGCGCACATTAGGAACATCCCTTAGAGAGGGATGTTCAAGTGAATCTTGTTTACGCAAAGGAATCATTTTCGTCCCGATGTTCCTCATTTGTGACAAGCTATACAGACCTTCGCCTTACCGTAGAGGTCGTCAATGTCCAAGGGCTCGGCGTCAGGCCGGAGCGGGTTTGCCTGAATCTTGGCCCGCATCCGTTCAAGGCGCCGTTGGTGCTCTTCCCGAATCTGCTTGATGCGCTCGGGCTGGGATAGTTGATCTAGGGACTCGCCTTGACTCCAGGTAAATGGCGAACCGTGGTCAATCGCGTTCTTCTCGTAGCTCTTGGCCTCCTCGAAGTACCTGGGATGCTGCTCCAACAACCGCACCCACTCGATCTTTTGTTGGAAGAAGCAGAAGGTGCAGCCTGATCGGGTTCGCCACTCGTAGTATTGCGGCAGTCCGAGGCCAGCGCCCTCCAAGATGTCCAATACACCGGTCTTGTCAATGCCGGCCTCCTTAAGAGGCAATCGAACGATGAGACTGTCATGCTTCGAAGCGTAGCCCTCTCGATACTCTTCGTCGGCGCGGATGGCGACATAGCTGTACACAGTGTCTCCGCCTTCGAGCATCGGGCCGACCCACTGCTCGAAGGGTCGAATCTTCAGTTGGCGAGTGCACCATCGTGTCTGGGCCGACGGCAAGAAGTTGTTGTACTGCTTGAGCCAGAAGTCGAAGTCCCGATCCGGGTTGAGCCGAAGGATGGGTTTCCCCAGAAAGCCTTCCAGCTTGACTAGAAACTCATAGACCTCTGGCAGCTCCTTCCCAGTGTCGGTAAAGAAGTACTCGATGTTCAATTCGGGGTGGTTCTGCCGCATGTAGACCGCAAGGGCAGCGCTGTCGCGCCCTCCAGACAGTCCTAGGACGTGTCGTTCCTGTTCGATGACGCTCAAGAAAGCTGCTCCTTCTTTGTTGCGACCCCGTCCGAGTCTTCTTTCTCGGTGTTTATGTACCTAGCGCTGAGTTCGGCCAACGCCGCGAGGACAATGTTGCGCCGCTCCTCGTTCTCTAGGACATCTTCCACCCGTGAGACCAAATCGTCGATGGACTGACGTTCCAATTCGGTTACGTCGAAGTAGTCGTAGAGCGGCTCCGGTCGTCCATCCAAGCTGACGACCACTGCCATGGCATGGCGACTGTCCGGGCGCCCTTTTACATGGGCGTATGCTTCTACACGGTTGAAGCGCTGCGCCAGATCCGCTAACTCAACAGCAGCCATGTCGGCATCAGCGTCCACCCACTGACTGATTGGCTTGTTGGTTGCAAGGCTGGCCAAGCTCTCCACGTCCTCGTCGGTGCCTTGGAATAGGGCCAGACGCATAATGAACGCTTCTAGACGGTAATCACCACCCAAGTCACGTACGTTGTCCGCTCGAGATCGCAACTCTGCCAACGTCTCCGCCGCGGCGTTGGATGCCTCCAACTCATTTAGTAATGTCTCTCGGAGTCGATGGATCAAAGAACCGTACGCGGTGCGCAACTCGTCTAGGCCGTCGCGGACATTGTCGGTGATGCGACGCAATGCCTCCTGTTCTCCACTTGGTGTCCCATCGGACATGGTTTCCGGAATCGCGTCAAAGATTAATCTGTTTGGGTCACTGGCCTGCTTAAACAATTGTCGCAGACGTTTGGCGTTAGTGGAGAGGCGTTGTGTTCGGCCAACCCACGGGGGCAGCCGATCATAGATGGAGATCAAACCCCGGGCGACATCAATGGGCTCCATCGGCTCGAGTCCGTGCTTCTTGTCCATCACGCAGACTATGTCTGCCATGTTGGAAAGTAGGTCGCGGGACGCGTCCGAAAGGTTCATCCATCTAACGCGGACATCCGATGGGGCCTTGGCAAGGTAGTCGGTGTCCAGATCCGTCATCCTAGACTGAAATACACCTTGCCTATAGAAGACAACGTTGTCGCGCATTGAAAGGATGAATGCCACACTCAAGACTGGGAGCAGACCATCCTTGATCCCGAAGGGGGTGTTCCGCCAGACTTCGTAGATCTCCTCGACCGATACGCTCCGGTCCGTGTTGTGCTCAAGAAGGTGTACGGCAGCGCTCCAAGCAGGTGCGAGGTTGCATGGGTCGCCAGCGCAAGAGTCGCTTGCCAAAGGGTCTGGGGAGACGAAGCTCCATCCTGCTGTTGTCAGGGCATACAGCTTGCTAGCTTTCAGAAGGGACTCGAACAGGCCCCCTTCGGTTGAGAATCCTTCTATGCTGAGCCGTTCTTCACCTTCATGTAGGGCCATCCGACGAAGTAGGACATTCTGAGCGGCGATGGCGCTGCTCGACGGCTTGCCGCGGTTCAGAAGCTCGTTCAAAATGCGCGGCGCTTGGGGGAAGCGGTTGTCAGTCAATTCAGATGCGAGGGCGTTCAGCTGCCTACGAGGCAGCGGTTCGGGTTCACACCCCTTTCGATGCCAAAGAGCGGAATCGAACACCTTGGTCAACTCGCTCTCAAGACGTCCCTGCAAGTAGGAAATGCGAGCCTCCATCTCTCTACGCGCTACGCGATCCCCTTGTAGTTCGGGAGACTCGTCGCGCACCTGTTCCAAGGCCACGAGCTCCCGCGCAAGAGCGGCAACGTCCCACGGTCCCTGCGGTAGTCCTACAACGACGTCCCAATCTACGGCCTCGTCAACGGCGGCGCGGCTGGCGGCCCGGGCCTGGTCGTCTGTTTCGCCTTGTGTAGGCAAAGCCAGCAGAAAGGCTCCGATGGCCCCGTTACGCGGGGTGTAGGTGCAAGCGGCATCTCTAATCTCCGCGATGGGAGCGATTCGCACGTCGAACCAGCGAAACGCGCCTGTTTCGTGGTAGTGCCGTTTAGCGACTATAGGTTGAAGCCCGGCGAGAGCTTCCAGTCTGCCGATGTCCACGCCATCAATAGACGCTAACGCCTTGGTCACGGCATCCTCGATGTCAAAGTCGCTGCCGTCGAAAACGTTGTAGGAGTCGTCAAACTTGCGATAGACGACCAGCGACCACTCTAATAGCCGTTTAAGGTCGTCTTCGATCTCTCGCACTGTCGAGTCTGTCAGTGCCCATTGTAGGAGCTCATTGCTGGCTGTCAGCCCGGAACGCTCTCTGAACATTCCGATGAGAGCCACGACTTTGAGCAACCGGAGGCTCCGTTCCTCGCCGCCCATAGCTTGGCATCGTTCCAGTGCGTCAACCGCCGAGGCCCAGCGATGGCCATCGGGTGAAGCCATGATGGATGGTTCCAGATTGATTCGCAGGTAATCCCATAGAAGATCGGGTGTGTAGAGGTCGCTGTCTTCAGCATTGCGGAGAAAGTCTCGGAATCCCTGGGGCTCCGAGGAATTCAGGAAACCAAAGAGACTGCGTTGGTTCTGGCCAAATCGCCTACGGGAGATGGGACCCAGCAGACAGGCCACGATGGGATGCAGCGGCCAACACTCCTCCAAAGTTCGGGCCAATTGCGGAGACGTGTAGGCGCGAGCCAACGCCGCCACTCCCTGCGCTACAGGTCCCAACTCCTTGGCCCCGGGGCCGCTCACAATTGCGCGGCTCAGCAGGTCGATCTGCTCGTCGCTGTGGGTATTGACGGCTAAGTCAACGAATCTCCCCTGAATCTTCGCCCATTCTTCCCGAGACTCCCGTGAGATTCGATGGACGTATTCGTCAAAGGCTTGGTGAAGGATGCCGACGACCACCAGCCTGTTGTTGCTGCGCGAGGCGATTTCTGCAAGTTGCTGGAAGAAGTAGATGTCGGAGGTGTCGTAAGCGGCCGCCTCCAGGAATTTGCCCATCTCATCGATAAGTACTATAAGGCCGCCGCCGGCGCGTGGATACTGAGAGGCCACTCGACTCAAGGCATCCAATACCTCTATATCGCTCCACCTTCCCCGAGGGCTAGTGGCGAACCTGCAGTCTTCCAATGCCTGGCCTACCACCTTGGCGGGATACTCCCGGCGACCAATGACGGGTAGGACCTTCCAACCCTTACTGCGCGGGGGCAGGGCATCCCACACGACCGCAGCGGTCTCCTCGCCGAGAACCCTCTCCGCAGATTGCCTCAGCGCTGCGCTGCCGTTCAGCAGAGCACCGAGGGCCACTGCTAGGCTGGATTTTCCACTACCATAGGGTCCGGTCCAGGTGAATGCCCCTTGCCCGCCTTCGGAAATGTGACGCGCCATCGTCTTCAGGACCTCGGCCGAAGACGGCGGGCAGATGTAGCCGTCCAGGGCCTCTGGGGCTTGGAAGTCCAAGTCAATGCGGACAGCCCGCTGAAACCGCCGAGCAACGTGGACGCGGTCAGCCAATGCCATCACGCGGCAACCCGCTGACGAGTGGGCGCATAGCCTCCGGCAACCTGGTTTATGGCCCATTCATGATCCAACTCACCGTCGCGGATGAGCTGCTTGAGGCCAGCTGTCTCAGACCATCGGTAAGCGCCATTGGTTGAGTCTTCCAACTGAGCAAGCATGTCCACCACGTCATTCTCATCGAGCAGGAACACTCGACCGGGGGACCCCGGCTCGTGAGTCAAGGCCTCGAGGGAAAGGGTGTTAACGTTGGGGAAGCGCTTATTCCAGAAATCGGTAACCGCGTAGCAGAAGGCCTCTACCCCTAGGGACGGCTTCGCCCCCCGGACAAACCTGAAGCCGCCGCGCCGACCTATCGGCTTAATCAGGCCAAGTTCCGTCAATGGGGATTCCAAGCTGTCCTCTTGGTTGGATTTGACGGCGGGGGACTGTGCCACGTACATGCGCACGAAGCAGGCAACGTCGTTCTTAATGGTGGAGTACGAGGCTCGCGGCCACTTGCGGTCTTTGGCAAGCCTGCCCATTGCCTCTGCCAAGCTCTCACGCTCGAAGGCGAGGGCCGGGTAGTGACTGAAGGCCCAGAACCATGTGGTCTTCTTGGATCGCCCTGCGAGGTGCCAATGGATCAGCCACGATGTGATCGGGTCTTCCATATACGGGTCGAGTCCACGGTCGTCAAACAGGTGTTGTCCAAAGGACGTGGTTGCGGCGTGGTTTGCGCGCGAGTTCACGATCACCACGCCGGCCGCCTCTGCCCAATGCCGCATAGAAGTGACCATGTTCTTGCCGACGCCAAATCGGGCGATCGCGTCAGGGCCACTGAAGACCTCGCCGCTGTTGGCTTGGCCTTCGCTCTTGCGCACGGCGTCGTAAGCCTTCTTCAGCCACCCGTAGCGGAGTGGGAAGGTTTCATGGCCCGACAACTGCGGCCTATAGCCGTCCTCGTACAATGGCCCTCGGAGCATCTGTCCTCCTATCTGGATGCTACGTCCAGGTGGACAGTAACACAATTTCTGTGTACTCTGCAATTGGAGGAGTCCGACGATGGCGAATGAGACAGGGCGATTCAATCCCGCGAGCGACGTTGGAGCGAATGGTCATAAGGTGACGGTCTACGCCGACTATCAAGCGACTACGCCCGTCGATCCTCGCGTGCTGGAAAAGATGACCCCATATTGGAGCGACCTGTTCGGCAATCCTCATTCCAGCGATCATGTAGTCGGGTGGCGTTCGGCGGAAGCCGTCCGAGACGCAGCAACTTCGGTCGGTGCACTCATTGGAGCTGACCCAGACGAAATTGTCTTCACCTCCGGAGCCACTGAAGCCAACAACCTCGCTCTCCTCGGCTTGGCCCATCGCGCACCCCCTGAACGCAGGCGCATTCTTGTCAGCATCATTGAGCACAAGTGCGTTTTGGCCGCCGCCCGGTCTCTTGAAGTGGGCGAAGGTTTCACTGTGGAGACCATCCCAGTGGATGGTGAGGGCTTCGTTGACTTAGGGGCGCTCGCGGATATGGTGGACCAGACGGTCCTTGTAGCTTCGGTGATGGCGGTTAACAATGAGATTGGGACCATTCAGGACCTGCCGCGAATCGCCTCTCTGCTCAGAGAACATGATGCTTTATTTCACTGCGACGCGGCACAAGCCCCTTGCGCTATGGAGATCGGCGACCTAGCTCTTCATGCTGACCTCATCAGTCTCTCAAGCCACAAGGTATACGGCCCGCAGGGAATTGGCGCACTGTATATCCGCCGCGACATTCAGGAGCGTGTTGACCCGATTATCTACGGCGGTGGGCAACAGGGAGGACTGCGGTCCGGCACTGTGCCGGTCCCACTGTGCGTCGGGATGGCGGCGGCGGTTGAAATCGTAAGCACCCCAGAAGCCATTCGAGAGCGCCAGCGAGTGGCCAAGCAACGCGATTCATTCGTGGGGATGCTACAGGCAGGACCGTTCCAAATGACCATCAATGGGCCTGTTGGCAATTGGCGTCACCCGGGTAACGCAAATCTCCGGTTTGACGGTGTTCCGGCACAAGACATGCTTGACAAGCTCCAGCCCTGGGTTGCCGCATCCACCGGCGCTGCTTGCACGTCGGGTATTCCTGAGCCATCTCACGTGCTACGCGCCCTAGGTCTCAGTGCAGAACAGGCCGATTCCTCCATCCGCTTCAGTTTTGGAAGGTTTACGACTGAGGAAGAAATCCGCGACACAGTACGCATCGTCACGGCAAACCTCAATTCACCAAATTGGGAATCCTAGCAGGCTGCTGAAGAGTGGGTTTTGGATGCCCTCGGCCACCACGCGGGTGCGCGGAAATGGTGTTGGGAGTTCCTGAAACCGCCGTCGCGGTCCCAAGGTGCAGGATTCCTGGGTCCCTCAGGCTCCCCGGCACCCCTGGTGGACGCGCAGAACCCTTGTTGGCTCACCCGGACGGCCCGGCTGCGGTCTCCGGCTCGGATAGGGGCTTGGCCGGCCGGACCAGGTTGTAGGCGGTCGCCACCAGGTAGCCGGCCAGGCCGGTCCGCTCCAGACCCCGGTAGCGGGTGCGCCGGAAATCGCCCACCGTCTTCATCCAGCCAAAGACCTCCTCCACCCGCTTGCGAATGCGCAGACTCACCGCGTAGCCGGCATGACGCGTCGTGCGCCCGTCGAGGACCGAGTGTTTCTTCTTCCGGGCCACATGCGGGGTCACCCGTCGTGCCCGGATGTCCCCCACACAGTCCTTGGTGTCGTAGCCGCGGTCGGCCCCCAGCGTGCGTGGTCCCCCCGCTCCCGGAGTCTGTCCAGAAGCTCCGGCACCACATCCCGCTCGGCCATGCCGGTTGCCTAGCTGACCATGAAGTCCATCAACTGACCGTTACGGTTCTCCATCAGGGCATGGCCCAGGAAGGCCAGCCGGGTTTCCTTCCCCTGCCCCTTGCGCAGCAGGCGCGCCTCGGGATCCGTGGTGCTGGCGTGGGTCTCGTTGTTCGGCGCTCCCCGCGGAAATCCACGGACGGGTTGCCCGGATCGTCGTCCATAGGCGGTGGTGGCCCCTCCTTGGCTCGAAAGCTCCTGGGCTGGCCGCGGCCTCGATCAGGGTCCCGTCCACGCTGAAGTGTTCGTCCGACAGCAGCCCTTCCTCATCGGCTGCCCACACCACTTCGTCGAACAGGGCCCGGCCCGTATCGTGCGCCAGCAGCCGCTGCCGGTTCTTGGTGAAAACGGTGGCGTCGAAGCTGCGCTCCATCAGATCCATATCCAGGAACCAGCGGTACAGCAGGTTGTACTCGAACTCCTCACAGAAGGCGCGCTGAGCACCGAGTACAGGGCAATCAGAAGCAAGGCTTTCGGCAGCCGCTCCGGCGGCACCGAGTCACGGCCCCCTGCGCGTCCATGCGGTCGAAGGTCGGTGAAAGCCGTTCCATGGCCGCATCGGCTATTTCCTCAATCCGCCGCAGCGGATGGTCCCAGGGCATCTGTTCCCCGGGTCCACGATAGCAAGCAGGCTGTGTTGGGGGTTGGGAAGACCGCGCATCAGGGACTCCTCCGTTACTAAGGGAGCCTATCCCAACCAGCCGCGTTTTTCAGCAGCCTGCTAAGCGTCTGGCCTCAATAAGTTTGGATGTGTAAGTTGTGCGTTGACCTGCCGGAAGGCGGCATCGGCGGCGACTCTCATCTCCCGGAGGGTGCCGAAGGTGCGCCGGGGCATGGCCTGGTGCTTGACCCGCCGGAAGACCCGCTCGATGTCGTTCAGCTCCGGGCTGTAGGCCGGCAGACAGTACAAATGGATGTTTTGCTGCGCCACTCCGGGGCGGCCGCCTTGACTTTCTTGCTGCGGTGGATGGAGGCGTTGTCCAGGACCACCACGCGCGGGCGCTCGCGATCGCCGGGCAGGGCGTGGCGCAGGACGTCGACGAAGTGCTCGGCACGCCAGATAAAGGGAGCCGTCCACCAGATCAGGGCTGTCCCCACCTGCGTGCCGGGAGCGGCCAGGACGGCCATCGTGTTCACGCGCCGTCTCCGGGGGTTCTCGTAGGGGACGACCGGTCGCACGCCGGGTCGGGCCCAAGTGTAGGTGGGGGCAGAGAGGGGCTGAAGCCGGTTTCGTCCAGGAAAAAGAGATCAAGGGTGCCAGCCACGGCGTTTTTTTGAAGTCCGCCAGCTGGACCTGCGCGGCCGCGGTCTGTTCCGGGTCCTGTCGGTGGCGTGCGTGCGCCGCCAGCGCGCGCCCATGCCCTGCAGGTACTTGCGCACCGTGCGCGGCTTCAGGTGGATGTCTTCCTCCTCCGCCAGGGCCACCGCCAGGGTGGCCGAACTCCAGACCTGCCGCCGTTGCAGCAGCCGCTCCAAGGCCGCCTCGATCCTCTGCCGCCGCGGCAGGTCGGGCCGCACGCCGCGTGGCTGATCGCGCACGCAGGCCACCCCCTCCGCCGCGAAGCGATGCAGCAGGGTGCGCACTGTGGCTTAGCAGCAGGCCAGATGGTCCGCTAGGTCGGGCACCTTCAGTCCCCGGTCGGAGAGCAGCAGGCCTTCCACCCGGTCCCGTTCGCGGGGCCGCAGCGTCGGGTCGCGGCGCAGGGCCTGGAGCTCTTGGCGCTGGTCGGGGATGAGCGAGGCGTACAGGGGGGCGGTCATGGCAGGGAACATAGGGCAGGAGCAAAGCCGCATTGTAACCAAAACTGAAAAGTTATCTATGCCACGTACTTAGCGGCATCCAGCAAAGTCATAGTGTTAGAATGGAGCGCGCTAACTTCATGCCATCCATAAGTGGATTATAGGGGCCCAGTGTGGTAACATCTGCTTCATATATTCAACTCCAAGGTGACTCATTAAGAAATAATAACCATGACTAATCTAGATCTGCACAATGAGTACAACTCCTCTGGAGAAAGCATTCACGACCTTTTCGATCAAATTGCAGAAGGATTCCTGGTGCCCCTCTATCAACGCGAGTATACGTGGGAAGAAGAGAATATCAATCAACTCTTCGATGATCTTATTTCCGGAATACGAGAACTGACGGATCAAGCAGGCGATAACACAACCACATTCCTTGGCACCACGATCCTCACAGAACTGGCTGACAAGAAAGATACTGTAATGCCAGGGGAGGATCGTGCACAACCCACAGCGGTCAAACTCGTAATCGATGGGCAACAGCGCATTGGGACCATTTCACTGCTGTCGATCGGAATCACCTCGCTTCTGAACACACTTGAAGACATGCTGCCCGTTGCTCCGAACTATAGCTCGTTGAAGGCTCATTGCAAGGATTTGTCAGAGACGTTGAGGCATTTGTATGCCTTGAGGTTAGGACGTGATGCAGACCCGCCTCACAAACCCAAAATTATTCGCGCGGCGGAAGATCGGTGGACATTCGACGGGGACGACAATTCATATAATTCACCTGTGGCGCACTATGTGGCAACATTCATCAGGGAAGGCGATTCGAAACTAGCGTATGAATCAGTTGACCCCACAGGAGGTGCACGTGTCCTTGGCAACACAAGGCTGATAGAGAAGTGGTTACTCGATGTGTCCAACGCCCATTGTCCAGACTCTCCTCTCTATGAGCAATTTCCGATGGGAGCAACAATCGCCGATGATAAGATTCAGGAGGCCATACTTGGGTTCGTAGACAGCGACGTTTCCGAAATAGTCAAGAAGTGTGAAGCCGACAAGACGACGAGCGACTACGCTGCTGCTGCCATGTATAATCTCTTCCTCTTCACTCATTACCTCTTGCGAAGATGTGGAGTAAATCGTCTTCAACCAAGATATGAGGAATGGGGCTTCGACATGTTTCAGGCTCTCAATTCTACTGGAACGCCGTTGACTGCTTTCGAAACATTCGTCCCCGATGTAATGCGATCAGAACTACAAGCCGGAAGTGATTGGGGCAAGACCGTATCTAAAGAACACCTCGACGATATCGCAGAGTTGTTTGAAGCTACGACCACCAATGAACAGAAGAATCAGCGTACTAATGAACTTCTTAGCACCGTGGCTCTTTCTCATAAAGGTAAGAAGCTAGGCAATAAGTTTAGTGCACAACGAAGGTGGTTGGAGGATGCGTACGTTCGGGAGCTCGTCACCATCGACGAAAAACGCGAGTTCCTCAGCAAGGTTGCACAGGTAGCGAATTTCTTTTATAGTGCTTGGTATATGGAGGAGTATCCAAGGTCAACCGCCATTGATTCCCTAAAGGAACATCCTGAGGTTGAACTAGCATCGTTACTGGTTCAGTACCTGAGAAGCGCGAGGTCTGCCCTATCCGCACCTATTGTCGCACGTTTCTATGGTTTACAACTCAGTGATGACCAAGCCCAGGAATTCGTCGAAGCTACAAAGGCATGCGCCGCATTCTACACATTGTGGCGCTCGGCCAATTCTACTGCTGGCCTTGATGACATATATCGACGGTTCTTCCGCGGAAGTGATGCGCCCGTCAAAGTGGCTAGTCATGGATGGGGTGGCAATGGGTCATTGGTGTCCTCGGTGAGCCTCAAGAAATACTTCTGGGAGGTACTCGAGACAAACGGAATAGGTACTAAAGAGTCCTGGATCACACAGTCCCAACCATTCTTGCGGTATTCTGAACATAAGACGCTATGCCGCTTTGTGCTCTTTGTGGCCGGGCACAATCGAGTTCCGGATCCGCAGAATCCGGGTCTTACTAAGTTGGGAACACCGGGGGTTTGTAATCTTCTGACTTTAGAGCGATGGTTAGCAAAGGACCACAAGTCCCTCGAGCATATTGCGCCGCAAGCACCACCTATGCAACACACGTGGGACTCCAACATATATACGGAGAATAGGTTTCAGGAGATAGGAAACCTATTGCTACTCCCGAAAGACATAAACCAATTTGTCGACAACAAGAACTGGTCGGTGAAATTCCTCCATTATGCCCACATAGGCATAAAGGCAAAAGAAAAGATAGATGACCTCGACAAGAAGGCTGAGAAAAAAGGAATCGTTATCAGCAAGAGAGCTATCAAAGCGTTAGCCGGAATTCAATTCAACTGTGCCGTAGAGCCGATTCTTGAACTAGGTGAAGATGGCTCATGGGACTACTGCATGATTTCGAGTCGCACGAGACAAATCAAAGAGATTGTGTGGGACACTCTCGCTCCATGGCTAAGAGAAGACTAATTTGCGACAGACTAAATGTCGCGACATGTCGCGTTCCAACTTAGCATTTCTGATGGGTAAACGTAAAGATACAGGTTAACCTTGCTGGGTCTCGTCCGCCCGTCATCCGGAGCCCGTCCGCCATGCCTGCGCCCCTGCATGTTCGACTCTCGATCCTATCAGCGCCGGCGGCTGCGGGAGCTACATTGCGATCCGGCCTTGAAGCCCCGCGAACGGGACCGGGTGGAAATGTATCTGCTCTCGGCGGACGGTCTGACGGTGCCCCGGCTTGCGCGCCACTTCGACTGCTGTAAGGCCGCCCTGTGCCACTGGATCCGGCAGTTCGAGGTGGAGGGGCTAAAGGCTGTGCGCCACAAGCGGCGGGTGTTGGGGCCCTGAACGGGCTGCTGTCCCGTAAGCGCACCTGGACGGCAGCCTAGCTGGCCGAGGTCCTGACCGAGGAGAAGGGGCTGGTGATGAAGCCGCCCACGGTGCGCAAGTACCTGCATCTGATGGGGACCCGCTACCGGCGCACCAAGTACAACCTGCGCCACCGGCAGGACCCGGTGCAGGCCGCGGCGGCGCGGATATGGCCGGGAACACTCAAAAAAGCCCGCGCCGGGCAGCTGGATCTCTTCTTCCTCGACGAGACGGGCTTCAGTCCCTGCCTGCCCCCCCACCCACACCTGGTGCCGGCGCGGACATCGGCCTGAAGTCCCCCACGAGAGCCCCTAGGAACAACGCGTGAACGTCTTGGCCGCCCCGACACCAACACCGAAAGCGAGGCGCTGCCGCCGCCCCTGACCTGGTGGGCGACCGACCGTCCCTGGACGGGCGAGGACGTGGTCGCCTTCCTGCAGCAGGCCCTGCCGCCCGACCGCGGCGTCCCGCGCGTGGTGGTCTTGGACAACGCCTCCATCCACCGCGGCGCGAAGGTGCGGGAGGCCCGGCCGGATCTGCTGAAACAGAACCTCCACCTGTACTACCTGCCGGCCTACAGCCCCGAACTGAACGACATCGAGCACACCTTCCGCAAGGCCAAGCACGAGGCCATGCCCCACCGCCTCCAGCCCCATGAACGCGCCCTCCCTGGTGGTTGTGCATGCCTGCTTCGGGAACCTCTAGGACGAACTTGAATCTTTACATTTGTCCATCAGAAATGCTTAGGGTGAAGTCCACGGCGAGGGTTCTCCTTGGTAGTGGTCACAAACACCATTGTAGGAACCCTCACCATCTGCGTGTCCGGAACCAATTTCAACGAGATTGAAACAGTGCCGCCAGCAACCGTTCTTCATCGGTTCCATACTGCCTGATAGCCTCTATCTCCTCTTGAACTTCAAGCGGGTCCGAACCATTCACGATGTTTCCCAGGAGGGATTTGGTGAATGACTTGCCCAATTCGTTGAGGACAGCGGCAAGTTCTTCCATCTCCTCGACCTGCTGAGTCATGTACAGTGATTTGTCTATGCGGATACAGGCCAGTTCAACCTGTGCCATCGTCCCATACCTACGGCGAAATCCTTCGCAGCGCACAAGCTGGAGCGTCATCTCCTCCAGTGTCAAGTAATTTTTCAATGCAGGCCACACATCAACGATCGGCACTCCTGCCTCCTCACCTATCGGTTCGATTCCCGCGGTCAGGTCAACCTGAAGGTCGAATGCCTGTCTGATCTGGTTGACCTTGGGATGGGCCAGGAAGGTCTCCGCGACTTCCAGACTAGCCGGTGACTCACCGACGCCATCACTAAGGCTGGCGATGGCTGTCTTTGTCCGAATCATTCCGTATTCGCGGAGCACTTCAATCGCAGGCGACGGAAAGAAGGTTGTCCCGTAGTGTTTGGACCGTGTCTCATGGGTCATACCCCATGTGGCGTAGGTGGTGTCGAACTCCAGTAGGCGCCAAGTGTAACGGGCAAGCCCCTCCTCTGACAATCTTCCCAGCGGCCCTAACGGACCAGCACAGACTTTGGGGTAGAAATCGAGTTTTGCTAATTGGGGCGTGCTGTCTGCCCTGTCCCGCGCCTCGGTTTGGAATTGGGTGCGGCAGTCTCTGCGGTACCGGTGATGGTGATGGGGTGGCAGTTTCCGTTTGGCTACAGGGACCGACACCACGCCAAGTTGCTCCAACAACTCCAGGTCCGCACGATGGAACTCAGTATTCACGGCCACGTCTGCGTCCCGGCTGCCGTCCCCAGGCACAATTTCACCTGGCAGCAACACCTCTGCCAACGAGGCCCAGTCGCCGTTTACAGTCCGCACAGGTACGACCTCGCGCCAATCAATGTCGTCGGTCCAGTTGTTATATTCGGTTGAAACCTCGGTCCACAAGCTGATGTCATTGTCGGCAGCGGAGATTTTGTGACAGACGATGATGCCACCAATCTCGCTGGCCGCCTCGCGGCGGATGATGTCTGCGGCTTCCGCAGAAGGCAGAAATCTGGACTTACTCCACAGTTGACCGCAATGCTCGTCGACTGTAGACATGAGTTTTTCCTTCTGACACGAATCCGGAGAATCAAGGTACAAGTGCCACACTAAGAACCCCCTAGTGCTTTGGACACCGTTTTCTCGAACTTTTTTGGGTCCGACAAAGGCTTGATTCCCAAGCGTTGCAGTGCCGCCACCGTATCGGTACACTGTTCAAGTTCAGGATGTACAAATTTCTCTATGTCCTCCTCTGTGTCACTGCCCATGAATAGCAGGGCAAACGCAAAGTCGGTTTCAGGGCAGTGCGGCCGCCAGGATCCAGGGTTGGCGCCCGATGCGGTCACGCAACAGCCCGATGGACACGTCCGTTTCGCGTTTCCGTTGAATCGTGCTCAACATGTTCAGGGCGGCCCGTCGCAGGATGGCCATGACAGCGGGCGCGTGGCCGGTGCGCATGCGGCAGTCGTCCTCCCGGAACTGCACGTCCAGGGTGCGGTGCAGGCCGTTTTCCACTCCCCAGTGGCCGCGCACCAGGGCCAGCAGGGCCTCCGCCTGCGGGGGGCGGCTCGAGATGTAGTAGCGCACGGAGCGCTGCCGACGCCCGCGGGGTCCGGTGCGCTCCGCCTGCACCCGGACCAGGCTGCGCAGGCCGGGCCACACCTTGGCGTCCGCCACCCACTCGCAGAGGCCGGGGCCGCCCAGGACCGTACAGGTGCGCCGCTCGCGGCGACCGCCGTTGCGCTCGACGGTCTCGCAGCGGTCCTCCGCCTCGGGCGTGAAGGCGCCCCGGTCGGCCTCGTCGAAGGCCGCCTTGACCTCCCGGTGGAGGGTGCCCTGGTTGCGCTTGAGGGCCAGGACGTAGTCGGCGGCGGCGGCCCTCAGGGCCTGCACAATGGCCGTCTGGCAGCCGGCGGCGTCGATCGTGACCACGGCCCCCTGCAGGTGGATGCGGTCGAGCAGACGGGGGAGGGCCGTAATCTCGTTGCTCTTGCGGTCGCACGGCTCCTGGGCCACGGTCAGCCCCTCCCGCACCAGGAAGGCGCTCACCAGGTGCAGGGGGCGGAGGCCCGCGGCCCGGTCGCCCGAGCGGCGCGCCACCTTGCCGTCCAGGGCCAGGACCAGCTCCTGCAGGCCGGGCAGGCTGGTGCCGTCGAGCAGCCACAGGGCCGCCTGCATGGCCGTCTCCGGCTCCAGCCGCCGGACCAGGCGCAGGTAGGTGTCGCGGGACGGGGTGGCCTCGCCCAGGGGCAGCCACAGCCGGAACCAGGCCCGGTGGTCGTGCGTGAAGGCGGCCACGGCCGCCATGCTGTTGGCGCCCCCGGCCAGGGCCACGAGCAGCGTGGCCAGAAGCACGCACAAGGGGTGGCGCACCCCCCGCGGGTCGCGCGGATCGGGCAGGGCGGCCAGGTGGTCGGCGAAGGCGCACAGGGCGGCCAGGAGTTCCGGGTCGGGGCATGCGACAATATATTCCATGGGGACTGCCGTGGGGACTGTGAGGTTTTCGTCATCCCACAGAATGCACGGCGGTCCTCTTTTTAGGGCGCTTCCGGAAGTCGCCACCGGACCCCGATGTGGATTGTCCGTGCCGAATTAACCCCAATGGCCGGCGAATTTGTTTCGTGCCAACCGGGCCCGGTCCACGTCCCGAACCGGCCCTTCATCGCTCCGATTCACCCGCTCCACGCGACTTTGCGTTTGCCCTGCCATGAATAGTTGCTCGGGTTCTGGTGCTGCCCATGACGCAGCGGCCGTAAGCACGATGGCACCCAGGTCCTTCGGGTCTAGTGCATCCTGGTCCTTGTCGGACAGGAAGTCCTGCAACTTTGCTGCGGCTTGGATAGCCGCCTTGGAGGCTTTAACTGCCTGCGCTTGACCTTCAGCGGCCTGCACCAGTGCCTCCAGCCACGTACTCACGGCAACCTGCGGCATAGTCCACTCATCGTCTTCAGGGTTCCACGCGGTGGGTTTGATAGGCTGTTCAACGGCAAAAGCGTGCAGCCATTCACAACGCGCTAGGCGATCCCACTGCAATGCGCTGTGGTGCAGCCAGTCGGTGGGCCGATTCTCGAAGTCCATCCATGCGGCTGAGGCATGCCGAGCAAACGTTCGGCCTACAGCTAAAACCGTCGGCTGATAGCGCAGCTGGTGCAATTGGCACAGAACGCCGCACTGATTGGGAATGATGGACCGGCTCGCGAGCTCACTGTAAAGCCGATCGCGCAACAAGCTGCAGTGTGGGTTGTCGCCCGGTTCCGGGCGGCGCGGCAGTACATCCAAGTGTGAACTGGGATCATCGGCGGACGACAGATCGGCAACAGAAGTGGCAGTAAGTTTGGCGGCTGCCCCGATCAATTCATCGTTATACACGCCCTTCAAGAGGTACTGACGATCCTCATTGGTTTTCCAGGGAGCATTCAGGATGCCATCGAGCAGGCTGGCGGTCAGGGTCGGAAAGAAAGCCCAGAACTCGCCTTGCACCTTGCGGTCAATCGGAACCGCCCAATCAATCGAGACATTCCTGCCAGCGTCCAGGTTGCGGCGGTCGGCTTGAGCTTCGTCCGACAACTCGTGTACCGTGCTGTACACCTTCCACTGAGATTGTTCTGTGCCATCGAACAGGGTGTGCACTCCGGCCTCCCTTCGGACATGGATCAGACGTTCGTCCGCACTTGTCTGAATGGTGATGCGTGACACATGTTTTGCGAGCAACAGGAACTCCGCCCGGAAGGTCTCGCACTGCGCCGCCAAATCCCCAAAAGCACCGGGGAGCAGGGGCAACCGTACGATGTTAGTTGCCCAGCCCATGTACGCGCGCAGGTCAGCGTCCTGTTCCATCTCACGCAAGGGGTCTATGGGGAACGCAAGCACCAGCGTCGGGCACGGGCCGGTACCCGGAACCACCGACCGAATTCGGTTCTCTGCCTTGGCCTGGTCAAATCTGAACGAGCCTGAACGGCTAAAAAATTCCGGTGTTTCGGTCACGCCCAATACGGATTTGAAGCCCAGTCCCAAACGGCCAATCTCGTCCGTGTCGTGCTTGGGAGACAGGTGGGACAATAACAACGCGCGTACACCTTTCTGCCCTATCGCCTGCCCGTTGTCGGCGCAGTACAAGTGGGTGTCGGTCAGCTTCAAACTGATGCGGCCGCCGCGACTGTCGATCAGGGAGTCGGCACTGTTCTGGATCAGTTCGCACAACTGCCGTTGGGCGTAGCCATAGTGGGCTACGCTGTGCTCAATATTGGCATCTCGTTCAATCAGATCGGGTTTGCTGCGGTAGGCGTCCAGCGTACTCTGCGTTTCGGTTTGGATGTAGCTGCCTACGTCTCCGTCCGACTGCGCCCAGACGGATTCGTCCACTACAATTTTGGCTGGCACCATGTCCGGAACCGGCCGGACAACCTGCTGTTCTTGTTGGAGTGACTGTCTCCGTTGCTTGCGCTTGCGTCGTTTGCGTCTGCTTGCTTTGGACATGCTGTCGGCTGGTGAACTGATGGAATGTGGTGAATCGTTACTTGCCGCGCAGAACCTCGTAACGGATGCCCGACAATCGTTCAAGGAATTGTAGTGTTGGGGCTTGGAATCCAAGGTCTCTCACTCGAGGCCTGGAGCCCTGTTTGGCTTGAACACGGACACCGGTTGGATACCGTTCTCACTTCAGGTCCCAACCCCCGGACGTTGGCAAAGTCTGGGCAGGCGGTCCCGATGGCAGAAGGTCGGCCAATTGAACGCGGCGTATGGGTATTGCCACGCGTCTATCCTAAGGACCGGTTCCATACACTCCTGTTGGGATCCGGGCAGAGGAGACTCGAAAGATGTTCGACACACTGATCTGTAATGGAACGCTTGTGGACGGTACCGGTGCCGGGGTACGCCAAGCCGACCTGGGCATCAAGAACGAGATCATTGCCGACATTGGTGAGCTGGGGGATGCGACCGCCGACCGGACTATCGATGCAACCGGCCAGGTGGTGGCCCCCGGTTTCATTGACATCCATACCCATTCGGATCTGACTCTGTTGGCGGAGCCCCATGGCCTCAGCAAGATCCTGCAGGGAGTCACCACGGAAGTAACCGGAAACTGCGGCTACAGCCCGTTCCCCATCTCGTCTGCAGGAACGGAATCCCTGCGTGAGACACTCAGCAGTGTCTTCGGTGATGCCGTTCCGTGGACATGGCAGGACCTGGAAGGGTACCGGCAGGCGGCTACGGAGATTGGCCTGGCTATCAACATCGCTCCTCTGGTGGGCCATAGTGCCGTACGGGGCATGGTCGTGGGATTCGAGGATCGTCCGGCCACGGCAGACGAGATCCGGGCGATGAACTACCAGGTGGATCAGGCCATGGCCCAAGGGGCCTTCGGTTTCTCAACAGGTCTGACACTTCCTCCCAGCGCTTATGGCGACACGGCCGAGATTGTCGCTCTGACCGAGGCCATGGCCCGGTGGCCCGGACGCATCTACACCAGCCACATTCGTTGTTGGTCCGGTTACCACATTACGGGTGTCCAGGAAGCTGTGGATATTGGGTTGGCCACGGGGGTACCGGTCCAGGTGGCCCATATGGCCGTCAATGATCCCCGGCATTGGGGCGAGGCGGATACCGTGATTGAGGTATGCGAGGATGCTGTCAGGTCCGGCCATGACGTAACTTTCGATGTTTATCCCTATGACGCCAGCAGCAGCGGTTTCAGCCAGTGCATACCCACATGGGCCCAGTCGGGCGGTCCTGCGGCCCTGCTTTCCCGTATTCGGACACCGGCAACGCGTCGGCAAATCCGGGACGACATGCTGGAGGAAGGCCTGTTTCGCGGTTGGCCTTGGCTCTGGGATCGGCTGCTGGTCAGTACAACCCACACGGAGGCGGCCAAACCCTACGAAGGCTTGACCATTCAGGAGGCCGCCCATGAGATGAATCTGGAACCGGTGGATGCCGCCCTGACCCTGATGGATCTTGACGACGCCCGTTTGACCATCATCTTTTTCTATCGCACGGAAGAAGACATGTGCGCCTTCCTTACCCACCCCTTGGGCATGATGGGTTCCGATGGCTTGGCCCTGACACCTGGAACCCGTGTGGGTGCCGGTCGCCCGCATCCCCGATCCTACGGAGCCCATGCCAGGGTATTGGGACGGTATGTGCGCGAACAATCGATCCTCACGCTGGAGGAGGCTGTTTACAAAATGAGCGGGCAGGTGGCCGATCGTCTGCTTCTCCGGGAGCGGGGACGGCTTCAGCCCGGATACAAGGCGGACATTGCGGTTTTCGATCCGGAGACAGTCGCCGATCGAGCCACTTTCGAGGACCCGCACCAGTTCGCCGCGGGGGTTTCCCATGTGTTTGTGAATGGCGCCTTGGCTGTGAACAACGGCACATATGTTGGTTCACGCACTGGCCAGGTGCTGGCAGCAGGCCAATCCTGATTGACTCGAAAGGCGGCGGTTCCTCTTTGGTCTGGAAGCTCTTGAGGCTGGCAGCGGCCTCGATCAGAGGCTCGTCCACGCCGAGTGCTCGCCTGACAGCAGTACCTCCTTGTCGGCCGCCCACACGACCTCGTCGAACAGGACCCGGTCCGGGTCGTGCGCCAGCAACCGCGGCCGGTTCTTGGTGAAGACCATCGCGTCGAAGCTGCGTTCCAGCAGGTCCATGTCCAGGAACCAGTGGCAGGGCAGGTTGTATTCGAGCTTCTCGCAGAAGGCGCGCTCGCTGCGCACCGAGTACAAGGCGATCAGCAATGAGGCCTTCAAAAGCTGCTCGGGCGGTACCGAGGCCCGTCCCACCTAGGCGTACATGGGGTCACACTCCGGCGACAACCGTTCCAGGGCCGCGTCGGCCACGGCCTTGATCCGTCTCAACGGATGGTCCCGGGGCACCCGCTCCTCCAGATCCACGATGGCCAGCAGGATGCGTTGGAGGTGGGACGACCGCGCATCAGGGGTTCCTCAGAAGGGGAACCCATTCCAATCGCCCCCGTTTTTCAGCAGCTTGGCCCGAGGGTCCTTCTGTGTGCAGTCTCAATCCGATCATGATCGCAAATGCCGGTGCTGGCGATTGCCATGTTCTCGGATCCATTCGTAGCAGGCCTTGCACAGGTCTTTGGCGTAATGGTTCTTCTGCCGGTCGCAACAAGGGCAGAGAAATGCAGCGCTGCGCGGCCGCTTGCGGCGTAGCGCACGCAGTGGTCGGTCGGGATGGCGGAGGGCTTGCTGGTAGTGGCCCATACAGACCGGATCACGGTTGCGTGGGTCTCGCAACCGCCCCCCGCGGTTACATTCTGGACCTGAGCAAGGAGGATGGTTGGCCACACGATCACCCCGTTTACAGGAGCCACATCAGGTGAGCCACTTGCAGGACCAGCCAAAGTCCTGCAAACATCCATCCATCCATCCCGATGTAGAAGAGGCTCCAGTCGCGGATGCCGAGCACCAGTGCCATTGATCCGAGCCACATGGCGGGTATGAGCACAGAATCAAAACTGAATATCAGTTCGGCGTAAACAGCGACAGTTGTAGAAAAAACAATAATCAGTGCCAAAATCAACCAGCAGATGGTACGAAGCCGGAAGATCGGACACGGTATAGTCATAGTGATGCTCTCAGGGCAACATTCGGCTCGATCAAATATAGCATACAGCTGGTCGGCCTCTGGGATGGAGGCTGCCGCATCCGCCTCTAGCCCCCAAGACCACATCCGGTCGGCGTCGTCGCGGGTCCATGTCCGCAGCTCCCGGCTCACCGTCCCGAAGCGCCCGTGGGCTTCCAGGCCCACGACTGCCGCATCCTGGCAGCCGTTGTAGGCCAAGAGCGTGTCCTTTACCCACAGGGCCAAGCCCTGCCGTCATGGGCATCCTTCACCGGGCCGCTTTCGAGAAGAGGATTCTCAGGCGGGAGCTCTTCGCCTGAATAAGACTGCCAGTGCAAACATCCCGCTTGCTACCAGGGGCATGGCAGGAGCGGCAGGCAAATGGAAGAGGTAGGAGATGTAAAGGCTGGTCATGACGGCCGCGGCCCTATTGCCGCGGTCGCCACCATCATCGAGACAAAACGTTTCACCAACAGAGGGGCATGTTTGGATATGAAACACGTTGCTTACAATCACGGCCCTGCCGCTATCGATAGGGTCCCACTCTCATCTGATGCCGCGATACAGCGATCATCCGGTGACCAGGCCAAGCCGGCAATTGGGGATTCGAATACAGCTTCCGCCAGCAAAACGGGTTTCTTCTTCTCGACTTTCCAGATGGCCAGCAGACCATCGTTGCCACCGGAAGCCAGCTGCATACCCCGTCGTTGAAACTTCAGGTGCTTGATGAGGTGCCGATGCCCTTCCAGCGTGATCGGTTGCGTGTTTGCTGGCCCCTTGCCGGAACAGTCCCAGATCACCGCCTCAGTCCCGCCGCCGGTCGCCAGATAGCGACTATTGAAGCTCCATGCCAGTTCCAGCACCTTCGTTTGGTAGCCCCACATCTGCAAATCCTTCCCGGTACCGGTGATCCAGAAATGCACCGTCGAGTCCTGGTCGCCGGTGGCAATGTACTTGCCATCGGGACTCCATTCCAGGGTGAGTGTCGAGCCCTGCCATTCGAAACGGCGGCGTGGCTCCGCTTTTGTGGGGCTATACAGGACGACGCCATTGTAGGCAGAGATGGCGAACCGTTTGCCATCATGGCGCCACTTGATGTCGGTAATGGTGCTGTTCGCATCGGGAAATTCGCAGTTCAATTCCCCGGCGGCGTTCCACAGTCGCAGTTTGCGCCCGGCGGCTGACACCAGCCAATCGCCCGCAGGGCTGAAAGCGACACGCTCCACCCAGCTTGCGCCGCCGGCCATTTCAGAAGTCTGCCTTCCTGTCTCGGCATCCCACAGCCGTACCTTGCCGTCCTGCCCGACGCTGGCGAGGAGACGACTGTCTTTGTGCCACGAAATTGCCATCGTGCCAAGGGGATGGCCAGGTAGCTGGTGCTGTACCGCGCCGTCTGCACCATTGAACAACGTGATTGGTCCAGACACGCCCGCCACAGCCAACCTTTTGCCGTCCGGCGACCATGCCAGCCCAATCGGATGATCGTCAATGTGGGCCCGCCATATCGCCTTGAGCGATGGCTGTGGCGGTTTGCGCTTGTTTTTGCGCTTCTTCATGACACGAGGCATGCGCGGAAGCCTTCTTCCAATGCAGCCCGATCCAAGCTGCGTCCGATAAAAATCATCTTGTTGTGACGCCGGTCACTCCCCCACAGACGATCCGGGCGGCCATCAAAGAGCATGTGCACCCCCTGGAATACGAAGCGCTCATCCCATCCGCGTACGCTCAACACGCCTTTCATACGGAAGATGTCCTGTCCCTGCGTGCGCAACAGTTGACTTAACCAACCATTGAGCTTCTCCAAGTGAAAATCACCGGGCAGGGAGATACCAACAGAAGTCACTTCTTCGTCGTGTTCATGATCGGGCTTGTACTCGCGGGTCTCGAACGGGGCAAGCACGGCATCCGTGCCGCACAGGTGCGCGTCGAACTCATCAGGATGGTGTTCGGTGAACAACATGTAATGGCCCGGCTGTTGGATCACAAAATTGAAGACGGTCTCGCCGGTTTTGTTCAGCACGAGCTGGTTGTGCTGTCCTTTGCCGAAGTGCAGCATTTCGCCTGCCTGTACTGTCTGCTCATCTTCGGAGAAAGTCAGCACAGCGTCCATCAACGTTGCTTCCTTCGCCGACAATCCAGTATCTGCCAGCGGGAGCAGTGCGGCCCCCATGACCGGATCAGGGCCTTCGCCCATCACCCATTCGTAAGTCCCGGTGTTCAGTTCATAAACGCCCGACCATTCAAACGGGTATTCCGGCTCCATGAATTTCGGGTCGATTTCCAGCGCCCGGTCGAGGTTGAAGCCGCCCACATTGAGAATCTGGTCCATCTCGACCACCGCGTCGCGGGTGCGGCAGATTTTCGCCATGCTGTTCATGCTTTTGATGCGTGCTTCGAGCCTGTCGAGGTCTTCCGGGGCAACCAGATCAACCTTATTGAGCAGGATCACATCGGCAAAGGCGACCTGTTCTTTTGCTTCATCGCTGTCGTCGATGTGTTCCCAGATGTGTTTGGCATCCACCACCGTGACAATCGCATCCAGCATTAATTTTTGCTGCATGTCATCATCCACGTAAAAGGTTTGCGCAACGGGACCGGGATCCGCCATGCCGGTGGTTTCGATCACGATGTAATCGAACTTGTCGCGACGCTTCATCAGATGACCGAGAATGCGAATCAAATCGCCCCGAACGGTGCAGCAGATGCATCCGTTGTTCATCTCGAAGATTTCTTCTTCCGCGTCAATGACCAGATCGTTGTCAATGCCGATTTCGCCGAACTCATTTTCGATCACCGCGATTCTCTTGCCGTGATTTTCGGTCAGGATGCGGTTGAGTAGCGTAGTTTTGCCAGCTCCCAGAAAGCCAGTCAAAACGGTCACCGATACGCGTGATTCAAGTGTGTTCATCATGTTCCTGTTGCCTCTGTTCAACTTTTGATTGTGACGGTCAAAGTTTCAATGAGCGCCCGCGCGGTCATTGGTTGATGCAGCATCCCGGTGATGGTGAGCAACGGCATGGCTAACCTCCCGCTGCGATGGGTTCATCCAGCGCAAACAACGGGCGGTAGGCATCATGTCCGGTGCCGTAAGTTCGATCCATCAAGGCAGCGTACTCGGCAGCATAGGCTGGATTGGCGCGCCAGCGCACACCGAGATATTCCGCCGATTTGACGATGCCCAGCACACCGTGTTTGATCTCCTCAAAGGTGTAATCCGGTCCCACCGGGACACACAACCAGCGGGCGAGGTTCGCTGCCGTTTCCCGGTGATCCGGCGCACCGTCAGAACCCAGCGCGGCATAATGCAAAGGCTGAATCTGTGGCAGCCAGCGCACGGGCGTGTTTTCCTGCTCAACGTAGGCGTAAAACGTGGCGATATCGCTCTCTGGCGGAATCCGCACCGCGACCGCGGTCGCCAGCGCCAGCTTGTTCGGCTCGTGTGTCTCCAGCCCGGCGGCTTCATGCAGACCTCGCCGCACCTCCGCCAGGTTCGCGCCTTGGTGCTCTGCCAGTTCTAGCAGGCGTTCACACTGTGCCAATGCCTGTGCCGCGTTCGGACAGTCAGCCGGTTGACGCAATGCTCTTACCTCTGCATAGAGGGTCTCATCACTGAATACCAACAGCGCACCGAGGCGGTTATCAGCATCAGGCAGATGTAAGCCGTACAACGTCACCGCCGGGCGCTCTGCCGCGCCGGGCGTAGGCAAGGTATCAGCGCAGTCGAGCCATGTAGCGTTCTGTGGTTGCCACAATCCGCGCACCACCTGTGTCCAAGTGCAGCGCGTACTGGACGGCGCGAGCCTTAGATGAGCGTCAAAGTCCAGAAAGCGCAGCAACGCCTTGTGATGCTTGACCGACTCTGCCAAGTCATGGCTGGCATTCGCCGGGACACCGACCCATTCGCCTGGCTGAATCCCCGCTGCCTGATGCAGTAGGCGGCGAGCGCGGTAGGCATCGCGCGCCAGTACAACCCACGCGCCGCCCAAGCGTTCCGACCATGCCGCTTCTGCCGTTTCAAGCGTCACCTCGGTGTGTAATGCTGTGTTGGCAGGTAGGGTTAGGAGATCATCCAGCTGTGGATGCGCGGCATAATCTGCGCCACGCACCGGCAAACCACCGAGCGCCTCCACCGGACAGAAGCCCCCTAACCATAACGTTGTCCAATCAACCGGTAAATTCAATATATCTTTGTCCTTTTTATCATATCAATCTGATATGTTGCAGCTGAGGTTGTCACATACCAGGACAATCTTTCAGCGGTTGGTGTCTATCGCCGTGCGGCTGCCACCGCGTAGGCCACTGCAAAGATGGCCGTCGCCACTAGGGCCATGACCGGGCCGGAGGCCACATTCAGGTGGTAGGAGGCGTATAGGCCCACTACTGTCGCCGATACGCCAAACCCCGCACTCAGGAACATGGCATGCTCAAATGTGCGGGTCACCAGCAGTGCGGCCGCAGCGGGAGTGATGAGCAACGAGATGACCAGAATGATGCCCACGGCCTGCAGGGCCGTGACCGTGGCCACAGCCAGTAGCATCAGAAACAGGTAGTCCAGCCGGGTGGCGGACAGTCCCGCCACCTTGGCGCCCAGCGGATCAAAGCTGACGAACAACAACCGGCTGTGCAGCCCGTAAAGCACCGCCGCCACCACCGCGGTTAGGATCGCAGTCACCATCACGTCCACCTGCGAAGCGCCCAGCACCTGGCCCAGCAGGAGATCCTCCAAATTGAGAGAGACGTGGCGCACCAAGGGCAGGAGCGCCACGCCCAAGGCAAACAGGCCGGCGAAAAGGATGCCGATGGTGGTGTCGGCACTGAGGCCTGTGCTGTGCACCAACCAGCCCAGCAACAGTGCGATGACGATGGCCGAGGGCACAGCACCCCACAGGGGGTGCAAGCCGACCAACACCGCCGCTACCACACCAGGCATGACAGAGTGGGCCAAGGCATCGCTCATGAATCCGAGATCCCGGGTGACCACATAGGTGCCCAGAAGAGGACACATGACTCCCACCAGGACCGAAACCGCCAATGCCCGCACCATGAACGCGTAGGTAAAGGGCGCGACCAGCCAGCTTTGCAGAATCTCCATCGGCTCGGTTGTTGGTCCGTGGGAAAAACGCGTTGCCCGTCAGACGGTGCCCACCAGATTCCGGATAATTCCGGCTTCCACGAGGTCCCGGGTGCGGCCAAATCCGACTACTCCTCGGTTCAGGCACAGGCAGCAGTCGCAATTTTTCTCCACTTGGTCCACGGCATGCGAGGCCAGCAGAATGGTGCGTCCCTGATCGCGCAGTGTATGCAGGATTTCCATCAGGGATTCCTTGGATCGGATATCCACTCCGCTGAAGGTTTCGTCCAGCAGCAGAATGTCGGCTCCTTGCGCCAACGACCGCGCCAGGAACACCCGTTGCTGCTGGCCCCGAGACAGTGATGCCATCGGTTCCCCTCTGTGTGACCACAGTCCCGCCTGCCGCAGGGCCTGTTCCGCGATTTCGATGTCCGCGGGACGGAGCCGTCGCAACCATCGATGCCCGCGGATGCGACCTTGCATGACCACCTGGATGACGCTCAGGGGCACACGCCAGTTGATTCGTTCCTTTTGGGGCACATAGGCCAAGGCTCCCGGGTTCCCGGAGGCCGGCTGGCCGTGAATTAGCACTTCGCCGCAGGCGAACGGCTGCAAGCCGGCCAAGACTTCAAACAGTGTGCTCTTGCCAGCCCCGTTGGGACCCAGAACCCCCACCATCTGACCGGAGTCGATCTGGAACGATACGCGCTCGAGGGCTGTTGTGTCCCCATAGGCCACAGTCAGGTCGCGAACTGCAATGGATACGGAAGCCATGGTGTTCGATCTACTTTGTCAGGGGTTGGCAAGGCCTCGGCCATCCGCGCTGCTTGGATGGCCGAGGGCCTAGTGTTCGCAACTACTCCGTCACTGGGTTGACAAGGCCTGAACCATCGTTTCGACATTGTGCTGCATCATGTCGATATAGGTCTCGGCTCCGCTGCCCGGTACTCCCAGTGAACCCGTGTACAACCGTACCACGATGTCGACCCCGGTCTCCTGTGCCAAGCTGGCCGCCAGCTTGTCGGTCAAGGCTTCGGTAAAGATGGCGTTGACGCCATGGTCCTTGATGGTATCCACCAGGCGGGCGAGGGCCTGTGCCTCGATTTCCGCACTGGTACCCAGACTCGGAATGATAGTGCCCACCACCTCAAAGTCATAGAGGTGGGCAAAGTACTGGAAGCTGTCGTGCGAAGTCACCAGCACCCGTTGTTCCGCTGACAGCACCGACACCTGCTCGATAATCCAGCTGTGCAACTCTTCGAGTTCGAGACCGTAGCTGGCCGCTCGCTCGGCGTAGATCTCTGCATGCTCGGGATCCGCAGCGCCCATGGCCTGCGCCAGACCGGTCACAGCTGCGCGAACCCGCGGCGGATCGAACCAGAAGTGCGGATCCTCCGAGCCATGTTCGTGGTGGTCATGGGCATCCTCATGGTCCCCATCCGCATCTTCATGGTCCCCGTGGTCGTCATCCGTCTCCTCGTCGTGCCCGTGCCCGTGGTCCTCGTCGTCATCGTCATCGTGGCCATGTGCGTCCTCATGGTGCTCGTCCGCATCCTCGTCGTGCCCGTGGCCGTCTTCGTCGTCCTCGTGCTCTTCCTCATCACCGTGGGCATCCCCGGTACCCCCCATCGGCAGGTAGGGCAGGGGATCGATGAACTCTTCCAAGCTAATCACGACCGCTTCGTCGGCCCGCGCCTGCTCGAACAATTGATCAAGCCAACCGGCCTCCAGTCCCATGCCAATCATGACCACCATATCGGCGTCGGCCACACGCGCGACATCCTGGGGCCCGGGCTGGAACATGTGCATATCGCCCCCGGGGGGCACAAGTGCCGACACTTCCACGTGGTCCCCACCAATCTGGTGGACCCAGTCGGCAACGATGCTGCCGCTGGTCACAATCCGCAAGGGTTGACTCTCCGCCGCTGGACCGTCACCGGTGACAGGAGCCTCTACTGGCGCGACGACACAGGCCGCCAGGGCACTGCTGATCACAATCAGAAGAATGGGAATAAGCCGGAAGATCGAACGCGGTACGGTCATGGCGATGCTCCTAGGGCAACACTCGTCATCGGGGTATATTAATATAGCACAGCATACGGTTGGTTGGCTTCCTGCCAAGAATCGACGTGGGGACACTCGCATTATTGTTATTGAATTGGGTGGCGCCGGCTCTGGGTAGGATGGGATGTTGCATCCCATTCCGGCGGCTCTCCCATGGCCGACCCCGCCTCCGTCCCCCCGGTTTCCCTGTTCACCGAAGTCGACGATCTCCGTTGGCCCCAAGTCCGGCTGCATGGCCTGGAGAACATTCTCCTGATGGCAACTTGGCCGTCAACTGCGGTGCCTGCAGCTGGACCGAGGTTGAGCTGTTCGAACGCCAGAAGCAGGCTTGGTAGACCACGTTTCTGGAACTGCCGCATGGGATTCCTGCGCACGATGCTTTTGGGCGTGTCTTCGCGCGGCTGGATCCCCAACCGTTGGAAGGCTGTTTCACACTCTGGGTGCAGTCGTTGGCCGCGGCCCTCAGGGTTCAAGTCGTAACGGTGGACGGCAAGGAGGCCCGCTGTTCTCACGATGCCGGCCGGGGCAGCTGCCCTTACACCTGGTCGGTGCTGAGGCGGACACAGCACATCTGGTCCTAGGGCAACGCCGGGTGGACAGCTGGTCCAACGAGATCACGGCCATCCCGGAACTGCTCAAGATGCTGGCGCTGGACGGCTTCATTGTGACCATCGATGCCATGGGCTGCCAGAAGCGGATTGCGCAGACGATCCGCGACCGGGGGGCCGACTATGTGCTGTCGCTCCAGAGCAACCAGTCGCATTTGCACGAGGCCGTGGCCGAGACCTTCACCGTCGAGCAGGCTGAGGGTTTCGAGAGTTGCGACCACGACTGCCACAAGACCGTGAACTAAGAACCACGGCCGCATTGAGACGCGCCGCTGCTGGGCGCGTGGGGACACCGGAATACAGTCTCCCAACAGAGCCTGACCCGACCTGCACAGCCTGGTCATGATCGAGGCCCAATGGCGACAGGGCGAACAGGTCGTCTCGGAAACCCGCTAACTACATCTCCAGCCTGCCGGCGGATGCGCGGGCCCCCGCTGCATGCCCGCAGCCACTGGGGTGTTGAGAACCGTCTGCACTG
Source organism: Caldilineaceae bacterium (assembly GCA_965208365.1). Taxonomy (GTDB): domain Bacteria; phylum Chloroflexota; class Anaerolineae; order Caldilineales; family Caldilineaceae; genus Bin34. The sequence continues at coordinate 342,034 of OZ242330.1, forward strand.
GGTCCTGGACATGGCCTTTCGGGAGAACGAAAGCCGCATCCGTACCGGCCACGCTGCCCACAACATGTCGATTCTGCGCCAGCTGACCCTCAAACTTCTGTGCCTGGCGGCGATGCCATCCTTGGCGGTGGTCTCTCGGCGCAGCAGGCCGGCTGGAACGACGGGTACCTGCTCAAGATCCTGTCAAATCAGAGTGCGATTGCCCTGCCCCACATCGGTTCTTGACAGGAAACCAACCAACTTGATGGTATATTAATATAACCGAATCGAGTGTTGCCCTAGGAGCATCGCCATGACTGTACCGCGTTCGATCTTCCGGCTTGTGCCCGTTCTCCTGATTGTGATCGGCAGTGCCCTGGCAGCCTGTGCCATGCCAGGGGCCCCGACTGCCGAGCGCGAGCCGGCATCGGCGGCAGTGCCTGATGATCGGGAACGCTCCATCTTGAAGGCGGGCGTCATCTGGCTCGACAGCCCCTTGGACCCGGTGGAGAGCGGCTACGTTGCCACCCAGTCGGGCATGTCCGAGACCTTGTTCCGTCTCTCGGGCACCACCCTGAGTCCCGAACCGTGGCTGGCGACGGAAGCCACTCCAATGGACCCCTTGACCTGGAGGATCGGAATCCGGGAGGGCGTCACGTTCCACAACGGGAACGTGATGGATGCGCAAGCGGTGAAGGCGTCCCTGGAGAGGGCTATCCGATTGTCGCCGGCAGTAGCCGATACCTTGTCCATTGACACCATAACGGTTGAGAACGGGCAAACCCTCACCATCCAAACGACGGTGCCGCAACCCACTTTGCCAGGTCTGTTGATCTTGCCTGCCACCGCCATCACCGACGCGGCAGCGGTCGACGCCGCCGGCGAGGGCAATTTTATTGCTGCCCGCGCCCTGACAGGACCGTACATCCCCACCGCGTACGTCCAGAAGGAACATCTTTACAGTGTGGCCAATGACGACTACTGGGGTGGAACACCCCCACTGGCCGGCATCGATCACGTCGCCATTCCCGACACCAACGCCCGGGAGTTGGCCCTGCAGGCCGGGGACATCGATGTTGCCGTCAACGTATCACCGACTGGCGCCCAGGCGATCAACGCCCACCCGGGCACACATACGGAGACCTCCGGCATCGGCACCTCCCTGGTCCTGTGGTGGGTCAATTTCGAGCGCGGTGCGCTGACCGACCCGCTGGTGCGTCGGGCGGTGGCCCATGCCATTGACCGGGAGAGCATCGCCGGTCTGGTCACTCCTCCCGGATCCGGATCCTTCGCTGAGCTGCTGCTCCCGGAAGTTCTGACGTCCTGCCCCGGCGTGAACGCACTGAACTACGATCCTGACGAAGCCCGTAATTTGCTGGCCCAGGCCGGCTACACCGACAGCAACGGCGACGGTATCGTGGACAAGGCAGGTCAGCCGCTGGAAATCATTATCGGCGGTTATCCCGAGCGGTTCCAGTTGCCTATCATGGCCGAGGCCGCCCAGGCGATGCTGACCGAGGTGGGAATCAATGCCGAGGTGCTCATTACAGAATGGTCGGTGGTCAAGGAACCCGCCGCCTGGGACCTCTTCGGCTGGTACAACACTATCGTGCAAGGTGGGGGAGACCCGGTGTACAACATCAGCAAGTTTGCCGGGTTGAAGGGCGATGCCAGCGGCAGCGGGACCAACAACTATGGGCAATACGACGCCTCCCGCCTGGCGGACATCATTGCCCCCTCCGTCTCGGTGGCCGACCTGGAGGGTCGAAAGGCAATAGCCTGTGAGGCCTTGGCGGTGATCACCGAAGAAGCCGCATTTTTGCCGGTGGCGCATGTAAATCATGTGTACGGCACCAGTGACCGGGTCACCGATTTCGAGGCCCACCCCACCTCCCACTATTTCTTCAACCACCGCGTCGGACTGAGCGAGTAAGGTACGGATAAAGGCGGCAGTGAGTAGAAGCAGGCTTTGGTATAATTTCCCCGTCGGATCAAGAGCGGACACAATCACCGCTACCGGCCGTCCCGCGGCACAGGGGAAGCTGCACGGCGAGAGTCGATCCCGTTGGGGTGCTCAGTGACCCGTGAACAAGAGTGGACAAGCCTAGTTCTACTTAGTGCCATAAAGGCTCTCCGGCATGGGAGCATACCTGCTCCGAAGGTTGGTCACGCTGCCGCTGATGCTCTTGGGGATCTCGGCTGTCAGCTTCGCTTTGCTGAATCTGGCGCCGGGCGATCCCGCCGAGATGGTCCTGCGCCAGCGCAACCCTGCCGAGACACCCAGCTCGGCCGCAGTGGCAGCGATGCGCGCCGAGCTGGGGTTGGATGCTCCCCTGCCGAAGCAATATGCTCGCTGGATGTTCCGGGCGTTGGCGGGCGACATGGGCCGCTCCTACGTGACCGAGCAGCCCGTGGCTGCCCAGTTGGCCCGCCGCACCGTCCCGACGGTCCTGCTCACTGCGACTGCTTTGGGCCTGGCATTGCTGGTAGCCGTGCCCATGGGCATCCTGTCCGCACAGCGACGGGGCAGCGCCGTGGATGCCATCGCGCGCTTGGCGGCACTGGTGGGCGCCGCGGCGCCATCCTATGCCTTGGCCTTCGGGCTGATCATCCTGTTTGCGGTGAGATTGTCCTGGCTGCCGGCCTTGGGCTACGGTTCAGCTGTCCAGGTCGTACTTCCGGCCATTGCCGTCTCCCTGGCACCCATGGCTCAGCTGATGCGGCTGATACGCGCCAGCATGTTGGAAACACTGGGTCAGGACTATATCCGCACGGCGCGGGCCAAGGGACTGTCCGACAAGACCGTCGTCATCGGGCACACCCTGCGCAACGCACTGCTTCCGGTCATCGGAGCCACGGGAGTGAACCTGGGCTACCTGCTGAGCGGAGCCGTCATAGTGGAGACCATCTTCTCTTGGCCGGGTCTGGGGCAGTTGATTGTGGGCGCGGCACTAACCCGGGACTACCCCGTGGTACAGGGGTTCGTAACTTACATTGCCGTGGTGGTGCTTCTGGCCAACCTGGCGGCTGATATTGCCCTGCGCGTCGCCGACCCGCGCTTGCGCTTCGGTCAAGGAGAGATGTAGCAGCCAATGACCGGTGGTTCCGATGGGGCCATGGAACGCCTCCCCCGTACCTTCATCCACGGCGGCTCCCGGCGGCGCTGGCAGTGGGCTGGGCTGTTGCGGGAGCCGGGGACCGCCTTGGGACTGCTCTTGGTGGTGTCCCTGCTGCTGGCAGGACTGGTGGCGCCCTGGCTTCCCCTGGATGATCCAACGCAAATCAGCCTGTCTCATAGATTGCACCCGCCGTCCGTGGAACACCCTCTGGGCACCGACCATCTGGGCCGAGACTCCTTCAGCCGCATCGTCCACGGTGCCCGCATGACCCTGCTGGCCTCCGCTGCCACGCTGGTTCTAAGCATGACCATCGCGCTGGCGGTGGGCATAGTTTCCGGGTACAACGGCGGCTGGACCGACACGGCGTTGATGGGTGTGGTGGACCTGCTGCTGGCCTTTCCTTCGCTGATCCTGGCGCTGGCCGTGGCGGGGGCTTTGGGTCCTGGTCTGTTCAACGTGCTGCTGGCAGCCGGCGCCGTGTGGTGGGTGGGCCACGCCCGTATCATTCGCGGGATTGCCCTGGGGGCGCGGAACATGGAGTATGTGACGGCGGCACGGGCTATCGGGGCCAGCAACCGGCGCATCTTCCTCCGGCACATCACGCCGAATATCCTTGGCCCGATCATCGTCATAGCCTCCCTGGATGTCGGCTGGATTATCCTGGGCATCGCCGGTCTCAGCTTCCTGGGGCTTGGGGCGCAGCCGCCCACTCCGGAGTGGGGTGCCATGCTCAACGACGCCCGTCCCTTTTTGCAGACCGCACCGCGCCTGTTGCTATTGCCCGGGGTGGCCATCTTCATCGCGGTGCTGGGGTTCAACCTGCTCGGTGACGGCCTGCGCGACCTTCTGGCCCCCTTACCTAGTGGAGTAACTTGGTGAAATTGTGGGGTGTAACATAGGCGGTTGCACGGTGGCCGCCGGCCGGCCGGCACCGTGTGCGTCCTGGCCCGGCGACCCTCGAGAGCTCCCCCATGTCCCACAAGCGATACATCGTCGAACTGTCCCCGGAGGAACGGACCCGCCTGCAGCGGCTGACCGCAACCGGCAGCCCCAAGGCCCAGGCCCGGCGGCGGGCCCGGATCTGGCTGCTCTGCGACCAGGGACCGGAAGGGCCGGCCTGGACCGATGAACGCACGGCGGAGGCCGTGGGCGTGACCGAGATGACCGTGTCGCGGGCGCGCCGGGCCCTGGTCGAGGAGGGGCTGGAGGCGGCCCTGCAGCGCAAGCCGCGCCCGCCGCGCCCGCGCAAGTTGGACGGGACGGCCGAGGCCGAGCTGGTCCGGCTGGCCTGTTCGACGCCGCCGCCCGGTCGCGCGCGCTGGACCCTGAAGCTGCTGGCGGCCGAACTGGTGGCCCTGGAGGTGGTCGATGCAATCGCGCCCGAGACGGTGCGCCGCACGCTTAAAAAAACGCGTTGAAGCCCTGGCGGAAACAGTGTTGGTGCATCCCCCCGCAGGCCAACGCCGCTTTCGTGCACAACATGGAGGACGTGCTGGCGGTCTACCAACGCCCCCCGGACGATCGTTTTCCGGTGGTCTGCGTGGACGAAACCAGCAAGCAGCTGGTTTCGGAAACGCGCGTGCCGCAGCCGGCGGCGCCCGGCCAGCCGCTCCGCTACGACTACGAGTACCGGCGCCACGGGGTCTGCAACCTGTTCATGATCACGGCTCCCCAACAGGGCTGGCGCACCGTCAAGGTCACGGCCCGGCGCACCAAGCTCGATTTCGCCGCGGTCCTGCGCGACCTGACGGACGTGCACTTCCCGCAGGCCGAGAAAGTGGTCCTGGTCTGCGACAACCTCAACACGCACCATCCCAGCGTCCTCTACGAGGCCTTCCCGCCGGCCGAGGCGCGGCGCATCGCGACGCGGCTGGAGTGGCACTACACGCCCAAGCACGGCAGCTGGCTCAACCTCGCCGAAATCGAGTTCGCGGCCCTGGCCGCGCAGTGCCTGGACCGGCGCATCGCCAGCGCGGCCGAGCTGCGGGCCGAGATCGAGGCCTGGGTGCGCGACCGCAACGCCTTGGGCACCCCTGTGCACTGGCAGTTCACGACCGAGGATGCCCGCATCAAACTCCTGCATCTGTACCCCACATTTGAGTGAAGTTGACCCACTAGGTAGACAGTTCCCGCCGCTGCACACCGGCTGTTCAGAGTTTATCGAGATCCGCGATCAAGGTGGTCTGTACGTTGACAAGACCGGATTCTTCAGGAAGCTTCTGGAAGTGACGCCGGTCAAGTCGGGAGGGATCCCTCCGCTTGCGCACAAATTCCAGTTCCTGGCCCGGCCGCGCAGGTTCGGCAAGAGCGTGTTGGTCAGCACACTGGAGGCCTAGTTCCAGGGCATTCCGCCCAACAGCGTAGTCTCGACGGACGATGCGCACAACCGCCCTGTAGTCTCCCAGCCGCAGAAATGGAGCAATCCCGATTGGCTTTGGCAGGGTTTGGACTCGGATGAGTGGCATGGCGTGAACGGTTGGCACCCGGTGCTTCGGATCGACATGTCCACGGTATCAGGCCCGAGTGCAGCTGCGATCCAAGGCGCCCTTGGACTGGAAATGGTGCGCCTTGCCCGCGGCTGGGCAAGAAGAGGAGTCCCTTGGGAAACCGATTACCTGCCGCCGATTCCGCAGCGCAGCGATAAACCGGCAATGGCTCTAAGGAACATTATTGATGGTGTATACCACCACTTCCAGACGACAGTTGTGGTAGTGGTGGACGAGTATGATGCCCCGTTGCACAGATTCATTGGCAGAGTCGAAGGTGCCGATGGATGAGACCGGTCTCTCGATCGAGGACAGCACACGACCGGTGGCAATGGCCAAATCCCTATCCGGTCATCACCTAGAGGAAGCGATGGAAGGCACCGCATCCCCAGGCCTCGTGACTGCCTGGCTGAACCTTCCCAGACGGGATTCCGGACGGATTGGAGAATGTCAGCCTTTGACGGCTCCCGCCGTCAGACCCTGTATGAACTGGCGCTGGAAAATGATGTAGACCACAATGACCGGTACGCTGATGATGGTGGCGCCGGCCATGATCAGGGCAAAGTCGCGCGTATACCTTGACTGGAAAAACATCAGCCCCACGACCAAGGGACGCAGACTCTCCCGCTGCATGAAGATCAGGGGCAGCAGAAACGAATTCCATGCCCCCAGGAAACTGAAGATGCCGAGCGTGATCATTCCCGGAGTGGTCAGGGGCAGCATGACCCGCCAGAAGACCCCGAACTCGTTGCAGCCATCCACCCGGCCCGAATCCTCCAGTTCGCGCGGCAGGCTTTGGAAGAAGGCACGCATGATGAATATGCCAAAGGGCAGGCCAATGGCGGTCTGGGGAATGATCATGGCCCAGTACGTGCCCAGAAGCCCCGTATCCCGCAAGGTGTAGTACAGAGGGATCATGATGGACGTGAAGGGCAGGGTCAGACCCAAGAGAAACGCAAAGAAAAGGGTCTGCCGGCCCCGGAAATAGTGCCGGGCAAACGCATAGCCCGCCAGCGAGGACAACAGCAGCGTGAATCCGACGATGGGCACCGTGACAATCACGCTGTTCGTGAAGTACTTCGCGAAACGTCCCTGGACCCAGGCGTTGGCAAAGTTCTGCAGCGTGGGTTCCCGGGGCAGGGAAAGGGGAGTGTCCGCGATTTCCAGCGACGGCTTGAAGGCGGAGGACCACACCCAGACAAAAGGCATCAGACACAAGATGGCCACCATCACAAGGATGGCGTACTTGATCAGCGTCAGCAGGAAGGCTCCGCGGCGTCCGGAAGCGCGGGGGAGGGTGGCACTGCGCATGGCCGCTATTGCCCCCGTTCGCGCAACGTGATGAAGGTGTAGGACGCGACGAGCGAGAGCACCGTGATCATCATGGTCAGAGTGGCCCCGTAACCCGCCTCATTGAGTGTGAAGGCCTGGCGGTAGGTGTACGTCGCCAGCACGTCGGTGGCGTTCGCGGGGCCTCCCTTGGTCGTGACGAAAATGATGTCGAAGACGTTGAAACCGCCAATCAGGGTGAACGCGGTGAGCATGGTCAGGACCGGAGCCAGCTGGGGCACGGTTACATGCCAGAAACGCTTGAACGACCCGGCTCCGTCGATCATGGCGGCATCATGGATCTCCATATCGATGCCTTGGAGCGCGGCCAGCAGTATGACAAAGCAGAAACCGAAATAGGCCCAGAGGCCTGCCAGCAGGAGGGCGTACAGAGCCCAGTCGTAATCGCCCAGCCAGCCGCGGGCCACCTGCTCCAAACCCATGTTCCGCAACACCACGTTGATGGGGCCGAACAGCGGGTGGTAGATCCAGTGCCAAATGATGCCGACCACGACCGAAGCGAGCACGACCGGCATGAAGAAAATCGTGCGGAACAGGGTGCGTCCCTTCACGCCGCTCCAGACGAGATTGGCCAGCACCAGGCCAATCACCACCGGTGTCAGAGTCCCCAGGGCGATCCAGATCAGGTTGTGGCGCAGGGATAGCCACATCAGGGGATCCGCGAACATGTCCCGGTAGTTGGCCAATCCGATGAAGTTCTTGACCGGCTGGGCCCCGTCCCAATCCGTGAGGCTGTAGTGGATGGTATTGACGAACGGCCACAGAACAAACAGCGCGTACACCAGCAAGGCGGGAAGGACGAACAGCAGGGGCAGGGCCTGGCGTCGCCAGCTGCGCCGCAGGCTGCGTGGTCGAACACTCACAATCCACTCAGGCCCGTCGGGGATGGGGCCCCCGGGGGAAAGGCCGATACATCCGGGGGATGGGCCATCCCCCGGATGTCCGTATCAGGTTCAGAGGCAACGGATTTGTCTACTCGGTGAGATTGACAACCTCGCCGGCCGCGATGGCCTCGTCCATGGCGGCCTGGAGCTCGGCCGCCACTTCTTCAGGGGTCTTGACGCCCTCGAAAATAGCCGAGAAGCCGTCCCACTGCACCTGGTTGAAACCGGCAGGCACGACCACATCAATGTTGTAGCCCATGCTTTCGGCCTGTGATCCGATTATGTCCAGGGCCAGCACCAGCAGTGCCGGCAGGTCCAGGTTCGCCGTATCGACGGGATAGGCGGGCACCGCGTTGATCTCGGTGACCCAGGATGTGCCCATTTCGTCACCAATCAGGTAATCCAGGAATTCCAACACTGCGTCCGGGTGTTCGGTCGCGGAACTCACAACCCAGCCGGAGCCTATGCCACCAGGGACCACGACGGGGTTGCCGTCGATGGAGGGCAGGAAGAAGAAGCCGATGGGTTCCGTGGTGTAGTCCGGATTGGTCAGAGCCTCCACCAGCCAGGTGCCGCTCGGCAGCATGGCCGCCTTGCCAGTCTGGAACAGGGCCAGGCCGTCATCGTAGCTGACGGCGTTGAAGTCGTCCATGAAGCAGCCTGCGGCCGGCATGTCCACGAAGAATTTCTGGATGGCATCCACCGTGTCCGGGTGATCCCAGGAATCAATACCGGAAATCATGCGTGTCAGCCGGTCACGGCCCACCTTGTTGTTCATCACAATGCTGAACATGTGGTAGCTGGGCCAACTGGACCCGTTGGTGAAGGCCAGCGGGATCAAGCCGGTTTCCTGGATCGGGGCACACATGGCGACCAGTTCCTCCCAGCTATTGGGGATACTCCAGCCATGCTCCTCAAACAGACGCATGTTGTAGAAGACGCCAATGAACTCCAGCTCGTTGGCAATACCGTAGACGTGGCCGTCAAAGGTGCTGCGAGCCAGGGTCCAGGGATAGATGTGGTCCCAGCCCTGTTCGGTGTAGGCCTCGTCCAAGGGCATAAGCAGACCGGCCTGGGCCAAAACGCCGGCAAAGCCGGGCCCCAGATCGTAGTAGAAGAGGTCAGGGCCGGTTCCGGAACTGAGCGCAGTGCGGATCACATCCCGCATGGCCGCCGTAGTGTAGCTTTCCCGCACCACTTCAATTCGGTCCTGGCTGTCGTTGAAACGGGCCACCAGGGCATCCATCTGGTCCGATACGTCGGGGAACTGGTCCCAGAACAGAATCTCGACCTTCTCGGGTCCTTCCTCCACTACCGGGACGCAGGCTGCCAGCATCAAGGCGGCAGTCATGCCCAGTACCGTCAGCAACCATAGAAATCTTTTCATGTCACAACTCCTTCAATATGCACGGTTGGCCAAGGAACAATGAGTGAACCGGCAGAGTTAAGCGCGGACCGGAGCCGCGAAACAGCTTGCGGTGACAACGCTATGGCTTGGGATGGGCCCGGTCACAGCCGTGCAACCACCCTGGCCATTTCGGATGAAGAGCAGCCTGCTTGAATTTCCGTGCGACCGGCATCGGATCATTCCATCCGGCAGCGGCCGCACAGGCTCGATGCACATGACAGTTGGCATGGGCTGCACTGTACGCAGGCGCGTGAGTCCTGTCAAGTCAGTTCAAAGCGAGACACTTTGGCAGCTTCATTGCATTGGGCCCAAGCCCGGCCCGGTCCGAGGCAGCGATGAAACGGTGGCCGGCACCGTCACCTTCCGGGCTCAACCTGGCGGAACACCCGAAGCACCGCGGACACGGCCTGGGGAATCCGGACCGCGTAATCCAGACCGGACCGTCGGCACCAACCTTCGGTCGATTGGTGCCGGCAGATGGAGCCGCAGGTACACTTGGCCCGGGAACTGAAGACGGAGGCCGGCTCCCCCAACCGCCTGCACTTGACGGCAGTCACCATGGCCTGACGCAGGCGGACAGGGCTGTAGGCGCGAGGGAGATGTGACAACAAACCCGGACCAAAATCAACGAAAAAATATCCCGATCATCCATTCACACAATTTGTCCGATGACCCATATCCCCATCCTTGCTTCACACCAAGTCGAGCCAAGGAGATTTCCATGAATGGCAATTGCACATTCTGCGATATTGCAAATGGGACGCGCTCCGCGAGCGTTGTGTACGCGGACGAATTAACCATGGCATTTATCGATATTCGACAATTCCACTCCGGGCATACACTGGTCATCCCGCGACGGCACGTCGGCGACATCCGTCATCTGGACGAAACAACAGGGGCCGCGGTCATGGCTACTCTCATACGTGTGACCCGCGCCGTCGATGCCGCCTTTCCCAACGACGGAATGAGCCTCTGGCATTCGATCGGCCCCGCCGCTTTCCAGGAGGTGCCCCATGTCCACTTCCATATCCATCCGCGCAAAACCGCGGACGGGTTCCTGCGCGTGTACCCGCATACACCCCCCACCGCAGATGAATTAACAAGAGACGAGTTCGCAGCGAGAATTCGTCTCTTCCTGTGATCAACTTGGGCCGCGTCCTGCCTGGCAACACCTCCGAGGAAACCAAGGGGAATTTATATTCCTGACTTGACAATGGGTTCTGTGGCATAATGGCGTTCATAAATGCGAGAGTCCGGTGCCGGCCGGACTCTCCGCTGGACACGGAACGCGAACTTCCATGCCCAACACCCCCGATTCTACAACGCAGGCCCCGGACATCGTCCACCGCACGGTGCGCCTGCGCCTGTTTCCGGGCGACGCCGCCACCGGCATCCTGCTGACGGCCATCGCCGGCGCCTGCCGCTACGTCTGGAACCACATGCTGGCCGACTGCGAGTGGCGGTACGCGCGCTGGAAGGAAATGCACGTGCCCGCTCTCAACTGGCCGGAGGTTCGGGAAGGCAAGACGGCATGGGCCAAGGCCGTCCGCAGGAAGATGGGACCCAGTCCGTCCACGAGCTTCTTCACCCTGGGCCGGCGGTTCACGGAACTGCGCAACGACCCGGACCATGCCTGGCTGAAGGAGTACCCGTACAAGGTGGTCCGCTACAGCCTAAAGTACCTAGCCGACGCGTACACGCGGTTTTTTGCGGATCCTGAGAACGAAGGCAGGCCCCGGTTCAAGGCCCGGCACTTCACCGTGCCGGCGTTTACCATTCCCGAGGCCATCAGGATGGACGGGGACCGGCTGCACGTGCCCAAGGTCGGTTGGTTGCGGCTGGCGGGATCGAACCTGTACGCCGGCTGCCGGCCGCTGACCGTGCGCGTGCGCATGGAGGGCACGGAACAGCACCCCAAGTGGTATGCCTACGTCTGCTACGAGGTGCCCGCGGAGCAGGTGAAGCAGCCTGCCGCGGACGGCGCGCTGGGCCTGGACCGCAACGTGGGGCAGGCCACGGACAGCGAGGGCACCGTGTACGCGATGCCCGACACGGACAAGCTGGACGCGCAGATCGCCCGCAAGCAGCGGGAGCTGAGCCGCAAGCAAGGCTGGGGGCCCAAGGACCGTCGGCCCAAGTCGAACCGGGGCCGGCGCGTGAACGGGCAGTTGAACAAGCTGCAACGCACACGGGCGCGCAAGCGCGACAATGCCACGCACCAGGCCAGTCGCAAGCTGGCGGACACGGCGCACACCGTGGTGGTGGAAGATCTGAACACGAAGGGCATGACCAAGTCGGCCAAGGGCACGGTGGCGAAACCCGGCAGGCAGGTCAAGCAGAAGTCGGGGCTCAACCGCAGCATCCTGGCCAGCGGCTGGGGCGGTCTGGAGCGCAAGCTGGCGTACAAGGCGGGTGACCTGCGGAAGGTGAACCCGGCCTACACGTCGCAGAGGTGCAGCCGGTGCGGCCATGTTGACAAGTCAAACCGGCCGTCGCAGGCGGTGTTTGCGTGCGGGGTCTGCGGGTTCCAAGCCAATGCCGACCACAATGCAGCGGTCAACATTTTGGTGCGGGCGGGACTTCCGTGCGTACCCGTTTCGGCCCGTGGGACAGGGGCTTCTGCACGGCGAGGGGCGATCCCGTGGGGGTCCCCGACGACCCGTGAACGAGATGGGCCGGCTGTCCAGTCCGGCCTATAAGTCCCAAACCAAGGCAACCGGTAGCCGCGGCGTTGTCCCGGATTCCTTCCCTGCCCAGTCCCGAATCCGAGCGCGGCCATGGCCACCTTTCTCCCCGCCTATCGGCAGCCCCGACGTCCCGTATGAGTTGCCGACAGGTTTGCCCGGCTGGAGCCGAAGATCTAGTCCCAACTCCGCCCGGTGAACCCTTAACGAGTCAGGTTGGGCCTCAGCCAACCCTCCGCTTCCGCCCGATCCATTCCGGAGACGGCAGCCACACTTTCCAACTGGTCGTGCCCAATCCTGCCGACTGTGAAGTAACGGGCCTGGGGATGGGCGAACCAGAATCCGCTGACGGAGGCGGCGGGCCACATGGCGCATGTCTCGGACAGGGACATGCCCGCGCGCGCCTCGGCTTCCAACAGGGCGAAGATGATCCGCTTGCTCGTGTGGTCCGGACAGGCCGGGTAGCCGGGAGCCGGACGGATGCCGCGATACCGCTCGGCGATCAAGTCCGCATTGTCCAGCGCTTCGTCCTCGGCATAGCCCCACCAGCAGGTGCGTGCCTTCCGGTGCAGCCATTCCGCGGCCGCTTCCGCCAGCCGGTCGGCAAGCACCTGCACCATGATGGCGCCATAGTCGTCGTGAGCCACCTTCAATTCGGAACTCAACTCCGGCACGCCCAAGCCGGCCGTCACCGCGAAACATCCCAGCCAGTCGGCGACATCGCTGTGGGCCGGCGCGATCCAGTCGCTCAGGCAGAGTTGACGCGTCGACGCCCCCTTGGGTTCCTGCTGTCGAAGAAGCGGAAACTTCGCCCTCACTGCCGTGCGGGATTCGTCCGTGTAAACCAGGATGGTCTCGTCCTCGGACGCAGCCGGAAAGATCGCGACGGCTCCGCGCACGTCCAGGCCCCCGTCCCGGATTAGGGTCTCCAAGCGGGCCTGGCCGTCCGCCAGCAGGGAACGGGCCGCCTTGCCCTTGCCCGGATCGTTGAGAATCGCCGGCCAGATACCCCGCATCTCCCAGGCATGGAAAAAGGGGGTCCAGTCGATGTACGGCACCAGGTCGGTGATCGGGATATCGACGGTTTGCAGTTCCGGATGGCGCGGTCGGGCGATGTCGGCCTCTGCCGGATCGAAGGGAAAGTGCCGGGCCCGAGCCTCCGCCAGCGACAACAGCTCCCGTTTGCGACCGCGATCCTCGTGGCTGTGCCGCAGGTCCGCATACTCGGCCTTGATGGACGCCGCAAAGGCCGCGCGCTGCCGCGGATTGGTCAACTGTTCCACTACGCCGACGCTGCGCGAGGCGTCCAACACATGCACAACCGGTCCGGAGTAGACGGGATCGATACGCAGCGCCGTGTGCAGCCGTGACGTGGTGGCCCCACCAATCAGCAGGGGCGTGTCGAAGCCCTGGCGTTCCATTTCGGACGCTACGTTGACCATCTGATCCAGGGACGGTGTAATCAACCCGCTCAACCCGATCAGGTCCGCCTGCCCGGCGCGGGCCGTGTCCAGGATGGTCTGTCCGGACACCATCACCCCCAGATCCTCGATCCGGTACCCGTTGCAACCGAGCACCACACCCACGATGTTCTTGCCAATGTCGTGCACATCGCCCTGCACCGTGGCCATGACAATGCCCGGCTGGAGCGTACTGGAACCGCTCTGCGCCTGTGCCTCCTCAATGTAGGGCGTGAGCCAGGCCACGGCCTTCTTCATCACGCGGGCGCTCTTGACCACCTGGGGCAAGAACATCTGGCCGGCTCCAAAGAGATCACCGACGCGGTTCATGCCGTCCATCAGCGGCCCTTCGATGACGGCCAGCGGATCCCCCAGTTCCGCCAGCGCCTCGGCTGCATCCTCCTCGGCGTACTGGTCCAGTCCGTTGACCAGCGCATGGGACAGCCGTGCCGCTACGGGCTCGTCCCGCCATGCCAGATCCGCCTTGGGCCCGGTGGTCTCCAGGGTACCGCGCAGCCGTTCCGCCAGTTCGATGAGCCGTTCGGTCGCGTCGGGGCGGCGGTTCAGAAGCACATCCTCGACATGTTCCCGCAGCTCGGGATCCAGTTCGGCATAGATGGCCAGTTGCCCGGCATCCACAATGCCCATATCCAGCCCCGCGGCCCGCGCGTGGTACAGGAAGGCGGCGTGCATCGCCTGCCGGACCGCGGTCTGGCCGCGGAAGGCAAAGGAGATGTTGCTGACACCCCCGCTCACCTTGCAGTACGGCAGTTCCTCCTTGATGCCCCGCACCGCTTCGATGAAGGCGATCGCGTAGTCGTCGTGTTCCTCGATCCCGGTGCCCACCGTCAGAATGTTGGGGTCCAGGACGATGTCCTCGGGCGGGAATCCATGCTCCGTGAGCAGGCGGTAGGCCCGGTGGGACACTTCCAGCTTGCGCTCCAGCGTGTCGGCCTGGCCCGTCTCGTCGAAGGCCATCACGACCACCGCGGCTCCGTACCGCCGACAGAGGTCCGCCTGCCGCAGGAACTCCTCCTCACCCTCCTTGAGGCTCAGCGAGTTGACCAGTGCCTTGCCCTGCACCTCCCGGAGACCGGTCTCCAGAATCTCCCAGCGGGAGGAATCGATCACGATCGGCACTCGGGCCACATCGGGTTCCCCGGCCAGGAGACGCAGGAAACGGCGCATGCAGGCCGGACCGTCCAGCAGGCCGTCGTCGAAGTTCACGTCCACCATCTGGGCGCCGTTGGCCACCTGCTCCGCCGCCACCTGCACCGCGTCCTCGAAGCGGTCCCTGCGGATCAGGCGCCGGAAACGCGCGGACCCCGAAACGTTGGTGCGCTCGCCGATGTTGATGAAGTTGATCTCCGGCGCCACGCGGCATGGTTCCATCCCCGCCAACACCGTGGCCGGCGCGTGCTCGGGCACAGGACGCGGGGCGAGGTCCGCCAGCGCGGCCCGGATACGCCGCGTGTGATCCGGCCCCGAACCGCAGCAACTGCCGGCGATGTTCAGTTCGCCCTTGACGGCCGTCTCCCTGAGGGCCGCGGCCATCTCCTCGGGGGTCTCGTCGTATCCACCGAAGGCATTGGGCAAACCGGCATTGGGATAGCAGTGGATGCGGGTATTCGCAACCTCCGCCAGTCGACTTATGTACGGCAACATGTCCGTTGAACCCAACGAACAGTTGATCCCGACCGAAAAGGGCTCGACATGGCGGACGGAGTGCCAGAAGGCTTCCGGCGTCTGGCCCGACAGGTTGCGACCACTGGCATCCACCACGCTGATGGAGACCATGACCGGGAGCGAGCGGCCGACGTCCCGAAACAGCCCTTGAACGGCAAAGAGTGCGGCCTTGGCGTTGAGCGTGTCGAACACCGTCTCGACCAGCAGGAGATCGGCTCCACCATCCATAAGGCCCCGCGCCTGCTCGCGGTAGGCCGCCTCCAATTCATCAAAGGAAGTGTTGCGGAAAGCCGGATCCGAGACATCCGGCGATAGGGAAGCCGTCACGTTGGTGGGACCAATCGACCCGGCCACGAAGCGCGGGCGGTCCGGGTCCGCGTAGTCGCGGCCGTCCACGGCCTCCCGTCCGATGCGGGCGGCGGCGACATTCAGTTCATAGGCCAGGTCGGAGAGGCCGAAGTCCGCCAGGGCAATGCCGGTGGCCGTAAAGGTGTTGGTGGACACGATGTCCGCCCCGGCATCCAGGTATTGCCGGTGGATGTCCCGAATGATCCGCGGCTGGGTCAGGCACAACAAGTCGTGACAGCCCATAACGGACGGCACATGGTCCCTGAACCTATCGCCGGCGTAGTCCGCAGGGGTCAACCGGTGTTCCTGAAGCAACGTGCCCATGGCACCGTCCAGGATCAATATGTGCTCGGTGGCGACTTGCAACAGATCGGACGGCGAGGACATACAGGACTGGTCCACGTAAGGGAAAGGCGGATAGGAGGAACGCCAGACGAATCGACACCCATGCGCGTTGCGCGGCTCGGTGCCCGCCCGGGGTTCAGGCCAGGTTCCAGGGGCTGGTCATGAGGCCCGAGTCGTCGAAAGCAAGACTGGCCTCGGGGCCGGTCCGGCAATTGGGCGCGGCGGCCCATTCCGCAGCCAGATTGGGCGACATCCAGGCTCTGCCCAAACTGAGCGTGTCGTCGATGAACAGGATGCGGGCCTGTTCGGGACTGGTCTGAATGCTGTTCAGGGATAGTTCCAGCACCTGCCGGTCGCAGGGCACCACCGCAGGCATGGCGGCCTTGCGCAATCCCATGACGCCCGCCGCAAATGCATTGGTATAGGTGGCCTGCCAGTCGATGCCCCGCAGCACCCGGCCGGCCGCCACGTTGGCGAGTCCCAGGCCGTTGGCGTTGCCGGCGGTTTCGGGGGTAAGCGACAGGACCGCAACCACTGTGATGCGCGGCCACTCGGCATCCGGCAGGTCCGGAACGGCAAAGCGGCCAATCACGTTGGTATCCATGCCGGTGCCCGAGATGTTCTTGCCCAGACGCCGGACCACCAGCAGATCCAGGGGGGAGACCGGGATGCGCGGCAGATGGGTGCGGGCCAGGTCCAGCAGGGCGCGTTCACGGGGACCGGCGAATTCCGAGGCGTGCAGGACTTCCACAGCCATGGTTTCCTCGTGGCCGTTTTCCACCACGGCCACCCCTCCCAGCAGATTCGTGTGCTCCACCTGCAACTGCGCGGCCTCGGTTAGGTTCGACACAAAAACCTCCACGCCGTGCGCATGGTAGGTCCGGGCTCCTTCCAGCTTGCCCAGGCCAATGACGCCCATCTTGGACAGGCCACTCTCCACGGGGCCGCGGAAACTGGTATGCGGCTTGATCCGGTTGATCAGCAACACATGGTCGGCCTGGGCCGAGTCCTCACCTTGGTACAACTGGGGCCCGCCCGGCAGGCAGGCCGTCCGGCGCACGGCCATATCCGCCCGGATCGGCACGCCCATGGAGGCCTCTGTGAGCCCGAAGTTAGCCAGCAACTTCAACTGTCCCGCAACGGTGCCGCCACCATGGCTGCCCATGGCCGGGAACAGATAGGGTTGAGCGTCTCGTTCCCGTACACACTCAATGGTGGTCCTGGTCAGGTCCGGCAGATTGGCCAGGCCGCGACTGCCGCAGCCGATGGCCACCGACTGGCCCGGCTTGACCGCGTCCAACAGACCGGACCCCTCCAGGGCGGAGCGCACGGCATCGGGGACATCCGGGACGGCATTGTCGGGGAAGTCCTGAAATCCGGTCACCAAGCGGCCGGGCAATGCGGCACCAAAGCTGAGGCCTTCCACGCTCTCCAGAAGTTCAGAGATCAAGATTGCACCGCCTGAAAGTCCAAGTTGCGACCGATCCGGTGGGACAAGCTGCCCCGCCGCTCCATCTGCGCTCCACGTCCGGACCCCTACCCTCCCGATCCGGGAACGCCATTATAGAAGCAGGAATCGAACCATGGGAACCCGACGAGTTCCGGCCAATGCACGTTGACCGGGCGGTCACGTAGCCTGGAGAACCGTCCCATGTCAGGCTTGGCGTCCTTCAAGTCGATGCCGTGATGCAGTCCACCCAACTGAACTTCAAACCACAGGAATGGCTTTGACCAAGGAGCCCCCGTCCGGGCGGCAACAGACCCAAACGCCTCGCCACCGGGGCGCCTTGCCACCCAGCGGCCGGAGCCTCGAGAACTACCGCCCAAACCCATTGCAGGACTAACACGGTACGCTGCCGGGAGGCCATCCCCCGCGGAAGACGCGGGGGCGGCAAACGGTGCACTGCCGGTATTGGGCCCGGAGGCGGCCCAAGACGACCCAGGTGACGGAAGTGGGCGCCATTGTGCTATCAGACGCGGCGGTTGCAGAAGGGGCAGGCTGTGGGCGGACCGGATCGGCATGTGGCGGCCGGGATGGACTGAAGTGGACATGAAGTCCGCGCCGGAGAGGGCCCATCTGGACACAGATCAACGCCGCCAAATCGAAACAACACCCAGACAGCAAGTGGATTCGACTTCAAGATGAAGTTGTGTTATCACATAACCGGTTACACACCGGTACGCTGCTGCATCACGTCGAAATCCCGGGATCCGTGTTATGAGTTCTGGAGTTCTCTCGCTCATAAGCATTATTTTGGCATTGCTGGTACTGGTCGTTGTCAGCGGAACCGGCTTCGCAGGTGGTAGCCTGTTCGGCGGCGAATACTCGGACTGCCCCTTCAGCACTCGCCTGCGCGACGGTCAGATTCCCGGCTTGTCCCTGTCGCGGGATGCCGACCGCGAAGATGAAGTCGACGTCTCGTGGACAGCCATCGATCCTGCCTCCTGGGGTTTGGGTCCCAATGTCTACAGAACATCCCTCGTGGTGATGCTGGACGACGACAGCACCCATACCAGGACCTTGCCGCTGGGTTCGAGGAAGACCACCTTCACGGGGGTCGAGATCGACACCAAAGTGACGGTCCAGTTAGCGATCGTGGTCGAGGCCGCGGATGGCGATTATCTCATCAGCAACATTCTGGAGCAGAGCATCAACCACATCCTGACCGAACCGGCGTTCATGACCACCGAGTGGAAGCAAGGGGTTACTCCTCCAACGGCGAAAAAGAATGTTCCTCTAGGAACATTCTATTACGTGGGCTACAACGAGGCCTTCGGGAATTATAAAGCGGAATCCGGCTTATTGACACGCCCCCAAGCGGCTAGGTTGAGGATTGGCCTTGCGCACGGCGAAGAGGACGACCGCAAGCGGAACAATGTAGACTTCGATACCTACATCATACGGATCACCGACGAAGATGGCGACGTGGTTCCTGAAGGAAACGACGTGGCGGCCATGGCGTCCAATTATGGCACCAAGAGGCTGGTTACTTGGTGCATTATAAAGGATCTAAGCGATAATACTGACAAGTTCACAAACGTACGGGTCAATGACGGCGGTGTCATTACCGGTTCGATGTATGCCACACCCCCGCCATTTGTAACGAACCCCAGTAACCAGGCCCTCCTTCTGAAAGACGTCGTTAGTGATAAAGCTGAAGATAAAGGGGTATCCACCGCTATGTTGTTTGAAGAAAAGAGCCTCATTGAGGAGCATCCCATCGACTCTTCAGACACAGACCCGTCTGGTGCAAACACTTTCCTCTATGCAATGCCTCCGGACGCGCATCGAGATTTCCCGATCGACGTGCTTGCCAATGGTAAGGCCTACACAATCACTGCGTGGGCAGTCAACGACGGCAACGAAGTCATCAGCCCGATTGCCTCGCTTAAGGTGCGCCCAACTAACGTGGAATACGGCGAAGCCATCTCCGATATCCAAGACTACGTCTCCTTGGGAGAGGTCAGCGGCGGGGTGAATTCAAATGTGAAAGGATTCACCGTCACCACGTTCACGGTGATCAGGTAGTGATCGACTTGACGCCTAGCCGACAGCTTGGTTGATGGCGGGGGCAATCGCACATGGGAAGATACAGTAGGACAGGGCTCCTGTAAGCACTATGCAGTGCTTCCGGATCGAGGCTGGCTGGTTGCAGACCACATGGAAACCCTTGGACTTGCCTCCGAGACCGACAGCCCTTTGTCGTGATCATGTGGGGGTACCGCAAGGGCAGATGTAGGAACAGACATGGCTCCCGGAACCGGGACAGCAGTCAGTTCCGGTGTTAACGATGCCTCCAGGATGGATATACCTCTATGTTCACAGTCCTCAATTTGGTGTTGCCGACTGCCTGCAAGAACCTTGCCATCCGCGAATTCCATGCCCACCTGTACCGGCACCGTTTCGGTTTCGTTGATGTTGGTCGGGACCCGGAAAGGACAAAGAGTTCCATTCTGCGTCTTGTAGCACCAACAACATAAAGAGTGCCGGGCCCGACACCATAGCCGGCTGGGCCTGCACTCGTGGGGTGCTGCGAACCGACAGTGCCGTGGACCGCTGGGGTTCGAACAATGAAGGTTAAACAGCAGCGCTGGGTATTCTGGAAGCACCCGCGCCGACCTGATCCGTGTCCGGCTCCCTGCATGAAACGGCGCGGGATGGAAACGCGGAGGCTGCAACGCGGCTGCTCGTTCACGGAACTGATGACTGGTCCGTGAACAGTTGGAACAACACGCCGCTGGATATCATGGTCAAGCACAAGTCGGCTGGTTGGAACAGGAAGAGGATCTCCCGCAGTCATGAAACACTCGCAACCGAACTCCGCCCTGCTGCTCCGCCTCCTGGGACAGCAGCATTCCCCACAGGAGGCCTGTAGAGAGGCTGGCCTTGACCATGCCGATTTCCAGGCCTGGTGGCGGGATCAGTTGAAACAGCGAGTGCCCGACCAGAACGTTCGATGTCCCTCGGAGGTGTCGTCTCCCGTCCGCATTCTGCGCGACCAACGCGGTGTTCCCCACATCCATGCCGAATCGGACCTGGACCTGTACACGGGCTACGGCTACGCCATGGCCCAGGACCGCCTGTGGCAACTGGACTACTACCGTCGGCAGGCCCACGGCCGCCTGGCCGAAATCCTGGGCGCCAAAGCCTGTCCGGAGGCCACAGGCGGCGCACCGACAGCCCTGCAAAGGGACACGATTGCCAGAACAATCGGCTTTGCGCGCATCGCCAAGACACAGTGGCAGGTCATGCAGGATTCAGCTGCCGGCCGATTAAAGGCGTTTGCCAAAGGCATCAACCAGTTGATGGAGGAAACCCGAGACAGTCCCCCCATAGAGTTCGCGTTGCTGGACTACGCCCCCGAGCCGTGGCATCCGATTGACACGCTCGCCATCTGGTGCGAGTTTCAGTACTACCTGACCGTCCGCCTGCCGGTCATCTATGTTCCGGAAATCGCCCGCCAACACTTGGGGGACGGACCGCTGTACAAAGCGTTCCTGCAGGGCGAAGCGGACGCGGAGAGCATCCTGCCATCCGGTTCGGTGCCGGCCTCCCTGCATGATCCCGTGGGGCGGGCCGTGGGCGATCCTGAGGAGGTCGTCGGCAGCAACAACTGGACCGTGGCGGGATCGCGTTCCCGGTCCGGCCATCCCCTGCTGGCCAGCGATCCCCATATTGCCTTCAATGCCGTCTCCTGCTGGTACGAGGCACATCTGGTCGACAACGAGGGACTGAATGCCGCCGGTGCCGGCTACATCGGCGTGCCCGGTGTGCTGTTCGGCCGCAACCGCAACCTGGCCTTCGGCATCACCAACAACATCTGCTCCCAACGGGACCTGTACCGGGAAAGAACCGACACGGACCACCCAAACCAGTTCCTATCCGGCGGAAAGTGGATGCCCGCGCGTTCCCTGACGGAACGCATCGAGGTGAGGAATGCAGACCCCGTGGACCTCGAAGTGGTCTTCTCGCCCACGGGACCGATTGTCGATCACCTCCTGCCGGAGGCCGCTCGCGGCAGCGATCCCGTCTCGCTGCGGTGGATGGGCGCCACCTTGGGACCGGACGGTCAAACCGCGCGGGGTGCCGAAGTCGGCGTCCTGATGAAGACCAACAAGGCGCGCACGTGCGACGAGTTCCGGTCGGCATTGGCCGATTGGCGCGTGCCCACCCTGAGCATGGTGTTTGCCGACACGGAAGGCAATATTGGATACCAGTGCACGGGGGCCATTCCCATCCGCCGGAACTGGCACCGCGGATACCGCAAGGCGTGGGAACCGGAGGATGCCTGGCAGAGCGTGGTGCCCTTCAGGGGACTGCCGGCCATGTCCAATCCGCAGCAGGGCTGGATTCGCACGGCCAACAACCGCACCGCCGGCGACGACTACCCCTATCCGCTATCCGGAACCTGGGCCAGCGGCCACCGCGCACAACGCGTCCGGCAGATGCTGGAAGCCAACGACCGGATGACGCGCCAAGCCTGCATGGAGATGCAGGCGGATACGCTGTCGCTCAGGGCTGTGGAAAGCCTGCCGCACCTGTTGCACCTGCTGGACGCACACCCCGATCCGTTGGTGAGACGGGCCGCGGCACAACTGCAGGCCTGGGATTGCCACATGGAGCCGGATTCAGTGGGCGGCGCACTGTTCGAAACCTTCTTTGCAAAATGGCAGCTCAGAGTCGCATCGCAAAGGTTTCCTCTCGCTGTGGCCGCCCAAGTGGCCGACAGCATCGCCGGGCTTGCCAACGTCTTGTTGGAAAGCGATCCTGCAGGCTGGTTTGACAATGAGCAAACCCGCCGCGATGAGGTGTCCCAAACCATGCTGGAGGTCTGCCACCAGCTTGAGACGCAGTTGGGGACAGACATGGATCAGTGGACATGGGGACGGCTGCACCGCATCCACCTCCACCATCCCCTATCCTACATCGGGGCGGTGAGTGAACTGCTGGACCGCGGCGGCAATCCCGTCGGAGGATCGGGCGTCACTGTCTGCAACACCGGCATGGACCCCAACTACGCGGCCAACATGGGAGCCAACTACCGTATCGTCGCTGATTTGGATCCGGGCTCACCGGACCTCTTCGCCATTGATGCCGCGGGACAGTCCGGACATCCGGGCAGCACCCACTATTGTGATCAGCTGCCGGATTGGCTGGCAGGCAATCTGGCCACACTGTCCCTGGCGTCGGCCGATGACCTGAAGAACGTGGAGGCCACCATGATCCTGGTGCCAAACGGCACCGCCACGCGGGACTGACCACGAACCGAGAATTACACAAGGGCAATTCTGCGTCCAGTTTCGCTGGAGGCGTAGGCAGCGTCCATCACGCGCGCCACGTGCAGTGCATCCTCGCCCGTGGTTAGGGGTTTTACCCGCCCCTGGGCCGCGTGCACAAAGCGGCGGATGAAATTCTCCCCTGCCACACCGCAGTAGGCCGGGGAGTCCGCAATCTCGAATTCGAAGGTGCGTCTGGGAGCGGCATTCCAGGCGGGATGCAAAGTCTCCACGTACAGCCGGGAAGCGTCGCCCAGACCAATGCCCGTCATGTACATGCGGCCCAGACGGCCGTTCACGCCAAGGTACACGTCGTTCCCGGCCGGGTTGTGGTAGCCGGAGCCGCTCTGGCCCAGCACATATCCCAGATGCATGGACACGAGCGTCCCGGACTCCAGGGTCAATGACAGGTTGGCCATGTCCTCCACATCGATGTCCTCACCGCTGCGCGTGGCCACTTGGGCGGACACGGTGGCATAGTCCTCACCCGTGATGAACCGAATGCGGTCGAGGTCATGGCATCCCAGCCATGAGATCACACCACCTCCGGCATGCTCCTTGTTGAACAGCCAGTGGCGCGGGTTGCGATCCTTGACCTGGGTATAGAGAGCCCGGACCTCCACCGACAGCAATTCCCCGAGCAGGCCCTCCCGGAGGATGGACCGCATCTGGCGGAAAACCGGGTAGCTCCTGGTCTGATAGCAGACGGACAGTAGAGCTTCGCCTCGGGTAGCCGTATCCAGAACCTGTTGTGTTTCCGCGGCATTGCGGCCAATGGGCTTCTCCGCCATGAGGTGGACGCCGGCTTCCAGAACCCGGCTGAAACTGGCAGGTCCGCGGTCGTTGCGAACGCAGACGATGGCAAAGAAGGGGCAATGCTCCTTCAGCATTGCGGCCGGATCGGTGTGCCAAGCCGTCACCTTGGCGCCCTGCCCGACCTTGACCCTTTCCAGATCCTCCCAGCTTTCACCGCACACCACAATGGACTCCACCTCAGGCAGTTGCTGAAGCGTGGCCAGGTGCGACATGGCATGCGGATGCTGCAGTCCCACAAGGGCTGCCTGCATGGTTCCCGTCCTTGGTCAAGTGAGTCGGTAGGACGAGTCTACAGCCAACAGACGGAACGGCCGATGCCGATCGGGCAGTCCCTTCCCTTTCTCGACCACACCATGTGCCCGCGTGACCGAAACCTGAGACGGACCGGATCCCGCGCTCGTTGGCGACATGTGTCCCCGAGGCCGTACTGCATGCGAGGTTCTTCCTGTTCACATCACTGTTCTACATAAACAGGTCACAGGTCGCAAACTTTCTGATCCGCCATTGCACAGTAAGTCAACCGGATTGCCCATGAAAATATTTGATATATTATTCGTATATTGGTATATTCATGTTCACCGCCCCTCTTTGCCCTATCGACCCAAGACCACCGTGCACCCTCCCGCAAAACCCATTGGCTGCCTACTGATCACCCACATGCCGGCCAAGGCGGAACTGCGCCGCCGTCCCGAACTGGAGGGACGACCGCTGATCATCTGCGATGGCGGCGCAGGCCGACCGCGCGTACTGGACCGCACACCGCAGGCTGGCGAAGCACGCATTGGGGAATCGCTTGAGGCAGCCCTCTCCCGCTGCCAGGACGCCGTGGCCCTTTGGGCCGACACGGAGCACTACGAGGAGGTATCCAACGATCTCCTTGCAACCTTGGCCGAGGTGACGGACCGCATTGAGCCGGGGAAACCAGGTGCCTTTCATCTGGACCTGACCGGCGTGGCCCGCCTATACGGCAGCCCGGACAACCTGCACCAAACCCTGCTAACCGCCTGCGACAGCCACTGGCGACCCCGTCTGGGCGTGGCCGCCGGCAAGTTCCCGGCCCGCTGCGCCGCCCTGCAAGCCGAAGCCGGCGGGGTACAGTACCTATCCGGGAATCGAAAAACCATGCGCCGGCAGCTGGCACTACTTCCGATCGGCCAGTTGCCCGTGCCCCTGGAGATGGCGGACCGCCTGCGCATCTTCGGCATTCACACCTTCGGTGAACTGGCGCGCCAGTCCGCGGGTGCCGTGGAGGCCCAGTTCGGTCCAGCTGGCCGCCGGGCTTGGGAACTGGCCCGGGGCGTGGATCGGGAACCGGTGGTACCGGCAACACTGCCCGTCTCCGTCCAGGAGCAATTGGACTTTCCCTTCCCCTCCGACTCCGTGACCATGCTGGAATCCGGCCTGCAGGCACTCTCGCAGCGCATCTGGCAACGCCGCGAACTCCACAACCGAGACGTGCGCCGCGTCACCGTCAGGGACTCCCTGGTCGAAGGCGGCACCTGGCACTTCGAGCGCACCTTGAACACGGCCGTCAGCGACGGCGACGAGATGCTGCGCATCCTGCGCAGCGGACTGGCCGCGCGCAGTCCGGATGGAGCCTCCCGCTATCCGGTCGGGGAACTGGAGTACCTCACCCTGACCCTCTCCGGCTTGAGCCGGCGCACCGTCGGCCGCCAGCACACCCTGTGGGGCGACACCGACAAGGCCCAGGCCCAAACGCGGCTGGCCGGCCGGCTCGCGGGAGCCGGCCGGTTGATCCCGCTCGATCCGGAATCCCGCCTACCAGAGCGGCGCTGGGCCCTGGGCGAGAAACTGAATCCCCTGAACATGCCTCGCCCGTTGGCCGTGGAGAGCGGCAGACGGCCCTCCTTGCCGCACCGGGTGGACCTGGTCGGCAACGGCCGCTGGCAGCGGGTGGCCCGCATTCTGGATCTGTGGGAGGTGGAGACCGAATGGTGGCGCCGGGAACAGGTACGACGGCGCTACTGCCGACTGGAACTGGATCCCGGAAAGAGCATCACCGTCTTCCGCGATCTGGAGAGAGGAAACTGGTTCCAACAGGACTACTGAGCATGCCGCAGGACTATGTGGAGTTGCGAGCCCACTCCTGGTATTCCTTCCACGCAGGTGCCTCCGCCGTCTCGGAATTGCTGACCAAGGCGGCCGATCTGGAACAGCCGGCACTGGGCCTGACCGACACCGGCAACCTGTGTGGCGCCCTGGAGTTTGCCCGTCTTGCCAACAGCCTGGGAATCCAGCCCATCACCGGCGCCGACCTGGTGGTGCAGGACGGGAAACGCAGCGGTCCCGTAACCCTGCTGGCGGAGTCCGGGTATGGCTACGCGGCCCTCTGCCGCCTGCTCTCACAGGCCCATCGGGACGGCCGGCGGCGCACACCCCGACTGCCCGCCGGACAGTTGGCGGAGCTGGTTGACGGCAACGGTCTGATTCAACTCACCGGGGCACCCGGCAGCCTGCTGGCGAACCGGATCGAGGCCGGTCACTGGCGTGAAGCCCAACAGATCGTGGAACAGGCCATTGCCTGGCTGGGACGTGACTCCGTCTTTCTGGAGTTGCAGCAGCACCTGGTGCATGGCGACCGCGAGCGCAACCGGCGCCTGCGGGAATTGGCGGACCACTGCGGCGTGGCCTGCGTGGCCACCAACGAGGTCTGGTACCACGACCGCAGCCGGGCCCGCTTGCACGATGTCCTGGTGGCCATCGGTCTCAACAGTTCGCTGTCCGAAGCCCGCGCCCACCTGAAGGCCAACAGCCAATACTGGCTCAAGCGCGGGGACGAACTGGCACTTCCATTCCAAGCCCACCCGAAAGTCATGGCCAACAGCGTACGCATCGCGGAGCGCTGCGCCGGCTTCAACCTGGAGCACTACATGACCAACCGCTACCACTTCCCCGACGCCCCGACGCCTCAGGGCCATGATGCCCAAAGCTGGCTGGAAGCGATGTGCCTGGAAGCCGCCCGGTACCGCTACGGACGCGTGACGCGCCGGGTCCGGGCCCGCTTGGACGAAGAATTTCGCCGAATCCGCCAGCACCGGCTGGCCGGCTTTTTCCTGATCTACCACCGCGTAATTGAGCTGGCGCGCGAGGTGATGCGGGAACTGGGGCATGCGGATCGGAAAATACCGGTTCCGTGGCTGGCGCCCGGAAGGGGGCGGGGTTCCTCCGTGGTGATGGTGGTGGGCTATCTAATCGGCCTGTCCCATGTGGATCCGCTGGCCTACGACCTGCCCTTGGAGCGCTTCATGCCGGAGGACATGGCCGGTCCGCCGGACATCGATCTGGACTTTCCACGCGACATTCGGGAGAAGCTGATCCTGCGTCTGATTGAGGAGTGGGGATGGGAACACGCAGCCCTGACCGGCATGTTCGCCACCTACAAGACGCGGGGTGTCATCCGAGATCTGGGTCGCACACTGGGCCTGCCGTCGGAAGAGATCGGACGGCTGGCCCAAATCGCAGAATCCAGGAGCCGCGGACTGTCCGACGAACTGGCCACCCTACCGGGCTACCGGGACAAGCTGGATCAGCCGGGCTGGCGGGAACTGGCCACCCTCTCCGGCCAGTTGGGCGGCTTTCCCAAGGGTGTGGCCCAGCACCCGGGCGGCATGGTGATTTCTTCCATCCCGCTGACCGATATGGTGCCGGTGCAGCCATCCGCCATCGAAGGGCGCGTGGTTTGCCAGTGGGACAAGGACAGCGTGGACGACGCCGGCTTCGTCAAGATTGACCTGCTGTCGCTGGGGGCCCTTTCCCAGATGCAGGAGGCCATAACCCTGGTTCGGGAACGCACGGGCACCGACCTCGATCTGAGTCGCATCGACATCGCGGACCCGGCCGTCTACGGGGACCTGGGAGCCGGCAAGACCA
Organism: Caldilineaceae bacterium; assembly: GCA_965208365.1. Lineage (GTDB taxonomy): Bacteria > Chloroflexota > Anaerolineae > Caldilineales > Caldilineaceae > Bin34. The sequence goes on from OZ242330.1 coordinate 369,267, forward strand.
TAGGCGTTTTCCAAGTGGAAAGCGCGGCCCAGATGCAAACGATCACGCGCCTACGGCCGGAGAACATCTACGACCTGGCCATGGAAGTAGCCGCGGTGCGGCCGGGCGTGGGCGCCAACGGCGGGGTTGCGGAGTTCCTGCGCCGACGCGGCGGTGCGTCCTGGGACTACGACCATCCGCTGGAGGAAGAGGCACTGGGTCGCACTCTGGGCATCATTCTCTTCCAGGATCAGGTGGTTCACCTGGGCATGGATGTGGCCGGTTTGACCGCGCGCGAGGCGGATCTCCTGCGCCGGGCCTTTGTCCGCCGCAACAATGAGGATCTAATCGCGCACTACTGGGACGTGTTCCGCGCAGGTGCGGCCACCCGCGGCGTACCGGAGGAGACGGCTGCCCGGATCTTCGCCAAGTTCAATCCCCACTACATGTTTCCGGAAGGGCATGCCCTAGCCTTTGCCTTCACGGCCTACCAGATGGCCTGGCTGCGGCGCTACTGGCCGCTGGAGTTCTTCATCGCGCTGTTCAACCAGCAGCCGATGGGCTTCTGGGATCCGGAAACCCTAAAGGTGGAGGCTCAGCACATGGACCTGGAAGTGCACCATCCGGATGTGAACCGTTCCGGCCTCAAGACCGTGCCGGACGGACCGCGGGCCATGTGCCTGGGGCTGACCCAGGTCAAGGGGCTGGATGCGCGATTGGCCGCAACCCTGCTGACGGCACGGACCGACGCCCCCTTCGCCAACCTGGCCGACCTGGTCTCCCGCAGCCGCCTGCCGCAGGCGGCCCTGGAAAACCTGGTGCGAGCCGGCGCCGTGGACAACCTGCCGGGCGTGACAAACCGCCGGCAGTCCCTGTGGGAAATCGGCGTGCGCCATCGTCCGGAGCGCAGCGGCCATCCCGAACTGGATCTGCCCGTGGACGGGGTGATGGCGGATCTGGCCCCCGAAAACGCCGCGGACCGCATGCTGAGCGAATACGCCACGCTCGGCCTGTCGCCGGCCGGCCATGTGATGGAACTGGCGCGGCCCCAGCTGACCGACGACGTGCTGTGCAGCAACCAACTGGACGGGATTGCGCACGGCACAATTGTGCGTGTAGCCGGACGCGTGGTGCGTCGTCAACGACCATTGGCCAAGGCCGTCTTCATGACGCTGGAAGATGAATGGGGCCTGATCCCGGTGGCGGTCTGGCCGGATGTCTGGCAGGCGTACAAGCAGGCCCTGAAACAGCCACTGGTGGTAATCCAGGGCGAAGTTTCTCGCATTGACAACACCATGAACATTGCCACCCACTGTGCCTGGGGCCTGAAACTACCCGGACGGCGGTTCGAAAACGTCACGCGCCCGGACTGGCGGTAGGGGAACCGAGGATGGTTCGCCTGGCTTGGTCCGTGCTGAATGGGAGACCCGATTCATCGGGACGCTTCTTGACACTCTCGCCTTGGAGATCCTCAAGGTGGCATGAGTGCCGGACAGAAAGGTAGGTTCGCTGGTTGTCACCCCTGGTAGTGGAAAGCCTCGCCACAACCAGCAGTTGCTGCGACTCCCACGGAGGCACGGGTCGCATCGGTGCTGTACGGCTTTCAGTCGAGCTTTCGGAACCAAGTAGCTGAGGAGACGAGTTATCCGCGCACTGTGATCGAGTCGGCCTATCAGTTCAAGCACCGGCTCCGACCCATGGAAGCCTGGACTACCTACTTGAGCGGCCAAACACAAGTTCTTTCCCAGGCCGGATCCACCCGTAAGTCCGATGTGTCCCAAGGAACGTTCGAAGCCCGATCCTGAGCCCGGAGCGATGCACATGTCAAAGCTGCCCGGCCAAAGAATCGAGTCGGTTGGAAATCTCGTGTTGGGGTAGAAAGACCGCACTGTCGCTTTGCCAAGCCTGGAGGGCATCAACCAGGAGGCATATGGCGCAGGCTCCGGCAACGGCCAACTCGTCAATGACCCATAGCACGCCGTGGACGCGAAGTCCCTCGCTGGCAGCGACTTTGCGGAGCAAGGCATCTCCCGTCAGGACGACCCCTCGGTTGGCAAGTGCCGTAACAAGACAGAAACAGTCATTTGCAGACAGGGCACGATGACGCTCCTTGAGGACCAAGGCCTGCGCGACCTCGGTGGGAGTCAGATCGTGAGTGATCATGCCTTGATCATCGAGGCACTGCCATTCCCGGTCCGAGAAGTCAAGGATTTCCGAAGCTCGTATGGGCAGCGGAATAATCAATCGGTACGGCAAGTTGCCAAGGACCCCAAGCAATCCTCCTTTACGGAGGTCGATCAGACAGGAAGCGTCATTGACAATGACGCACGTCACTGGACAACTGGTCCGTTGATCTGTCGCTCGATCTCGCTGAGAGGCTCATTGAGAAGCGCAGCTGCACGGATCGGCGAGATCAGCTCTTCACCGATTGCATGCCAGACGAGGCGTTTGAAACGCTGGGGTTTTTCGAATGCACCGAAACCCTGATTGGCGCGGATGGGTTCCGGTTCCGTCGCGCGCCAAGAGCGGGCGAAAGTGGCAAAGGCACGTTGGACCGTAGCAGGGCGCAGGATACCGACTTGCCCCAGACGGACCAGCATGGCCGCCGCTGATACGCCATAGGTGTGCTTGAGGAGCATGATTTCGTAGTAAGTGATGCGGTGACGGGTAGCTCCCACTTCCTCTCGAAGATGTTGTCCCGGAACAAGGAAGGCACCTGCGAATCGGTTCATTGCGTTCTCCAGCTTGATGGCCGGGTTGCCAGTGGACCGAATGATCCTGTGCGCGAGTTCGTGGGCCAGAGTGAAGCGTTTACGTTCAATGTTGGTCCGGCTGGATACAACGACTGCATCGGCAACCGGCTTGCCGTCTCGCAGAACATGACACGCCAAGCCATTGATGCGCTCGGAGAGGTTGGCTTCGACCACCTTTATGCCCCTATCCTCGAGGAGAGCACAGAGGCTTGGCACCGGATCCGTCCCAAGGTCCCATGCCCTTCGAAGTTCATCAGCCTTGGCATCAATCTGTTGTTCGGTGGCGACACTGTCGCAGCGACGGGCCTTGAAGGGGTCGTCCGCCGAGGGCATGTCGAGGATGTCCTCTATGGTCAGATACCGTTCCAGATTGTCGATGAGGTCGGCTTCGGCGCGTGCGCGGTCGCGTGCGGAGGTGTGGGCGTGCCTGCGGAATTCAAGACCGTCAAGCGCCTCAACCTGGGTGCTCATGAGGAAGTCCAGAGAGACATCGAGTGCTTTGCCGAGGCCGACCAGAACTGCCGAAGAAGGCATCATCTTGCCCGCTTCGTATTTGCTGATGGCCTGTGCTGTGATCTTGGGGTCCATCCGTTCGGCGAGTGCCCGCATCGAAAGGCCTGCTTGCTTGCGGGCGAGCCGAAGGCGAGTTCCAAACATGCCAATCTCTCCCATTGCACAACTGAAGGTTGACATGATATGAAATAACATAGTTTTGTCAACCATAGATTGACAATACCGGGTTTCAATCTGAGCAATTCATGACGAGTTGCTCAATGGCACCGCAACGAGAAGTCAGGAGAGTGTTCCGATGCCCACATCCACAATGAAGCAAGACGCCTTCCGTGAACGCATCGCTGGGTTGAAGGTGCATTCCGGAGACGGGCACCGAGCACCCGGCAAGGCCTTGCTGGTCCTGTTGGCCGTGCGCGGCGTGCTCCACGATTCACCGCGCCTCCGAGCACACAGTCATCTGGAAGAGGAGGCACAACCACTGTTGGAGGTTTTTGGGCCGCCAATGTCCGGCTCGCTGCCTGATTTGCCTTTCCAACGCCTCGCAGACAGCGGCCTGTGGGAAACGGAGGGACCAGCCATTGATTCCGAAGCCGCCTCCGAAGAGATGGGCGGCTTCCCGCAATCGGTGTACGACCTGTTGGCCAACGACCACTACTTGATGAAGGAGACGGTGCTGCACCTGCTCGATCTGCACTTCACCAAAAGCGTTCAACCCGATCTGCTCGAGATGCTGGGCGTGTCCGAGCTTTGGAATCCGGCATCGCGTTCCGCGCAGGCTTCCCCACAGCAGCGCGCGGTGGTGGCGGGATTCCGGGCGACAGTCCTGAACGCATACCGGAACCGGTGTGCCGTCTGCGGAAACGGGGTGTGGGTTGGCGGAATGCCCCTGGGAATTCAACTCACCCATATTCACTGGCACTCCCACGGAGGTGAATTCAGCCTTTCCAACGCCCTGGCCCTGTGCACCCTGCATCAGAAGCTGTTTGATGTGGGAGGCTTCACGATTTCGGACGACCTTCGTCTGGAAATTTCGTCTCGGCTACACGTTGAAGATCCCGGGGGCAGTGGCTGGGTCATGCCGATACCGGGAAGCCGCATCCACGCACCGGAGCATCCGGACAACCGTCCTCATCCCGACAACCTGGCCTGGCACCGGCGCGAGGTCTACAGGGAGTAGGTCCGGCACTGCCGGCGAACCGCGCCGCACACGCTCCGACATTCATTACAATTTCCAAGGCTGCGGCATAAATATGACCGTTGCCGACAGAAGGCAATTCCGCATTGGCCCGCAGGTCAAGGGTTGTCATGCACTTCGTTTTCCCAATTCAGTGGCCTGAACAGAACAGGCTGAAAGGAGTTTCGGCATGGACAGAAGGAAATTTCTCGGAGCCGCCGCCTTGGCAACCGCAGCTGTCGGCGCCAGCGCGTGCGCAGTTACACCGGAGGATCTCACCGCAGCAACCGCCGCGGATGCCTCCCTACCCGAAGTTTCATGGCAGATGGCCACAAGTTGGCCGCCACTGCTCGACACGATCTTCGGCGGTGCCACTACGTTCGCTGATACCGTGAGCACCCTAACCGGCGGCAAGTTCACAATCGACGTCCGCGCAGCCGGCGAACTGGCGCCCGGCCTTGAGGTCCTCAACGTTGTGGAGCAAGGTGCCGTCCAGTGCGGCCACACCGCCTCCTACTACTACGTGGGCAAGAGCCCCGTGACGGCCTTCGGCACGGCCCTGCCCTTCGGTCTGACCAACCGCCAGAACAATGCCTGGTTCTATCAGGGGGGCGGCCTTGAAATGATGCAGGCCTTCTATGGCGAGCGCTTTGGCGTGATTCAGTTCCCGGCCGGCAACACCGGCGCCCAGATGGGTGGCTGGTTCAACAAGGAGATCCAATCCATCGCCGACATGGAAGGCCTGAAGATGCGCATCCCCGGGCTGGGCGGCCAGGTGATGGATCGGCTGGGCGTGACCGTGCAGGTACTGCCCGGCGGCGAGATTTTCCAGGCACTCCAAACGGGAGCCATCGATGCGGCGGAATGGGTCGGACCCTACGACGATCTCCGACTGAACTTCCAACAGGCCGCCAAGTTCTACTACTACCCCGGCTGGTGGGAACCAGGACCATCCTTGGAAGTGCAGATCAACCTGGACGAATGGAACGGCCTGCCCGAGGAATACCAGGCGGCCATCGCCACCGCTGCCAACGTGGCCAACACCAATATGATGGCCACCTACGACGCCAAGAACATTCCGGCCTTGGCGGAGCTGATGTCGTCGGACGTGGTGCTGAGTCCCTTCCCGGACGATGTCATGCAGGCGGCCGAAGGCGAAGCGTTCGCGATGTACGATGAAATCGCGGCTTCCGATCCGGACTTCAGTTCCATTCTGAGTGCCTGGAGCGAGTTCCGTTCCGGGATCCAGGGTTGGCACGGCCTTGCCGAAGCCGCCATGACGAGCTACCAGTCAATCCTGTAGGTCAACAAGGTGCGGAACACCGGCGATTCGTCCGTCGGTATGTTCCATCCCTACCCATAGCAATTCAAGCCAACCCGGTCGCTTCCGGGTTGGCTTGACTGTCTGTTCGGATAGGCTCTTCACAGAAAGGGCATGTCCAGTCAATTGCCACCAGCACAATCAACGATGCTGCATGGTTGGGCAATTGCGCGGTCGAAACGCCGACTCGGCATAAACACGAAATTGGGATTGAGCGCGTTACTGCCCAAATGGATCTATTTCCATAACATATTGAGGAGGCGCCATGCGGATTCACACTATATTGTTATGGGCTCTGCTCTGGCTGTTGGCCGGCCTTTTAACAATGGCCTGCGCGCCTCCTTCGGCGCCTGCGGCCGGGGCGCCAGCGATGTCCAACGCACCACAGGCTGATAGTGCCACCAGCGCACAGGCGGCACCCAGGGCAAATCAATCCTCATCGGCTCCGGGACCTGAATCGGGAGGCGCGGCAAATCCGAACAACAAACGCTTGCCCCTACAGTACTTTGAGGACTATGGGGTAAATCCCTTCGTCGATGCCGACGAGGATCCGCTGTCCACATTTGCGTTGGACGGCGACACCGCGTCCTATGCCGTGGGACGACGTTATCTACGCGACGGCTGGCTGCCCCCGCCCGAGGCGGTACGAATCGAGGAATATGTCAATGCCTTTGAAGGCGGGTTTGGTCTCGCAGAAGAGGGTTTGTCGTTGCACCTGGACGCAGCTCCCGCCCCCTTTGCCCCGGAAGATTATGTACTTCTGCGCGTAGGCGTGGCAGCCCAAGCCTTCCCCTTGGAACGGGAGCCGGTCTCCCTGATCTTCATTGTCGACATCAGCGGTTCCATGGACTACGACAATCGCCTGGAGGCGGCCAAGCGCATCATGCTGGGGCTGTTGGACCAGGCCATGCCGGCAGACCGGGCGGCCCTGGTGGTCTACGGGAGCACCGCCGAGGTCATTGTGCCGCTGCAAGACACGGAAGATACACCTCACTTGGAACGGGCCATTCGGGGACTGCGCACCGCCGGCGCCACCAATGCGGAGGCCGGTATCCGCCTGGGATATGACATTGCCGCAGACGATATGATGCGCGGCCAAAAGGTGCGCATGGTGCTGTTCAGCGACGGCGTCGGCAATGTCGGCGAGACCGGGCCCGACGAGATCCTGGAGGTGGTAGACCAGGCGGCCCAGCGCCAGGCTACCCTGACGACGGTGGGCGTTGGGATCTCGGGGAATTACAACGACGTGATGATGGAACGCCTGGCCAACCGGGGCAACGGCACCTACCACTACATCGAGAACACGGATGAGGAGATCAACTTCCTGGCCGGCCCCGCCCAGGCCGTGTTTCACGAGACGGCGCGGGATGCCCGGATCCAGGTTGAGTTCGATCCGGTGACCGTGCGCAAGTATCGCCTGCTGGGCTATGAAAACCGGGCCAAGTCGGACGAGTCCTTCCGCGACGATACCGAGGACTTCGGGGAGATTGGGTTCCGCTCGGACGTAACGGCACTCTATGAAGTGCGGCCGATGGGCGATGAACCACAAGGCGCCATGGCCACGGCCAGACTGCGTTACCGCGATTTGCAACTGGGTGAAGTCGTGGAACGGGAAGCCGTGATCACCTGGGAGGAAGTGCAGGAGCCCGACCGCTACTTCCGCCGCCAGGCCGCGGTCGCGGAATGGGCCGAACTGCTGGGCAAGTCGTTCTACGCGCAGTGCGGCAGCATCGAGGCGGTCTTGGCCGCACTACCGCCCGCGTGGGACCAGGCGGGCAGGCAGTTGGAGCATTTCGTCAGGCGCTCGGAACCCCTGTTCGTACCGTTCTGCGAGACATAGAACCAGGCTGTTGGGGATCAAGGACGAATGGGTTGCACAACCTTTGGCGGACGGCGGCGCACATGACAAAACCCAGGCAGCCTTGACATCAAACTTTGATGAAGACCTCCGAACTCCGGCGCGGCCACACGATGTGCTGGAGACGGACTCCACATGCCTGCCTGCATCCTTATGAGATTGGCTCTTGGTGGAAACAGGCACAGTCTGTGTACCCGTCCAAGTTCCGGTAGGCTGTCCCCAAGACCCCAACCTTCGTGTCGTGACTTCCCTCCTGCTCCTGACGGCGATGGTTGCACACGCCATCAGGAGCTGCAACAAGCCCTTCACGCGGTCCCAACTGCTGTCGTACCGTAGTTTCATCGCGGGCACGGTCCTCACCGACCGACGACGATTGGTCCAACCCACCCTCAATCCCTTCTTCGTCAGGGCATCGATTGCAAACTGCTCCGGGCCCCGGGCCTCCATGTTCGGTCTCAGAGGAGGCAAGAACCCGGGGCCGACCAGTATCGGTCTCCGCTGGATGGCCGGGTGGTCCAGGGTTACAGTATCAACAGAAGCAGAAGCCGACCATGCCAATGCGTAGGGGTGCCGTCTTGAACAGCAAGCTGGTGGGGAAGGGGACACTCGCGGTCCTGATAGGCATTGCCGTCCTGCTCGGGAACCTGGAGCCCAGGGGGTCGGTCGCGGCCCTCCCAGTGGCTGTGGCTCATGCGCAGGCCGGTCCCCCGGCCTCTCACGACGCTGATGCGGTGGACGTGGCGGCATGGTCCCGCCAGCTCGAAGACCACATGAGCGAAGTCCATGCTTTGAGCGGCGAAATTGTGACAGTGGAGATAGGGCCGGACGGCGACGCGGTTGCCTGGATCGTGTCGGCCAGAGGGAACACAGCGGCCCCGGCCACCCTGTATCTGCCTGTAGGCCTCGACCAAACCCTGGCGGAACAGATCCGGGTTGGGGACACTGTCCAGTTCACGGGACGGATCGTGGATTTGGCCGCGTATGAGTCCCGAATGGTGCCGGCAGTGAACCTGGCGGCGTTTCTGGGCCAGGTGGTGTGTGAGGGCAACCCGCCCATCTGCACGGATCTCCCACCCCCCATCCCAGCCGCTGCCCGGCCGTCTACCGCCGCGTCTACCCACTTTACCGTCCAGCGCACTACCCTGGTGCTCGCTGGACCGGACCGGGCGTATCGCATGGTGGACAGTCACCGGAGAGGCGACGTAGTTGCCCCCATCGTCTGCAAGGAAGACTGCCCATGGCTCCAGTTGGCAGACGGACAGTGGATTTTCGCGGAGGCTGTGGACGGTCCCACAGAATCCCGCCCCTTGGTTGCCGGGGTCGGCAGTCCAGATCTCCAAGTATCCACCGCTCCCGCGCCGCCTGCACGCCCAGCGGGGAAGCTCACCCCCGACGATCAAGCCCGCTCCTTCTATGAAGCGGGGATCGCCAAAGCCGCACGCGGCCAGCACGCGGAGGCTCTGGCTGACTTTGAGAACGCCCTGCGACTCAGTCCCCAAAACGCAGTGTATTTGTACTATCGAGGTGCCATGAAGGCGCACCTGGGTTGGACGGACGAGGCGCAGGCCGACTTTGAGAACGCTCTGCGACTCTTGCCAAACCTACCCTTGCTGCTGCTCAACCAGGGCGCAGACAAGTTGTCCGAGGGCCGCTTTGAAGAAGCCCTCGCCGACTTCGATGGTGCCCTGCGCTTCGACCCTCAATATTTCCATGCCTTGGTTACCCGAGCCTTGGCCCAGATGGCCTTGGGCCGCTATGCCGAGGCCATCGCCGACCTCGACGCCGCCCTACAACTCAACCCTTACCATGTCCTGACCTTAATCGACCGGGGTGTCGCCAAGGCCCACCTTGACCACTATGCCGAGGCCATCGCCGACTACGATGCCGCCCTGAATCTCGATCCCCAACATTTCCTTGCCCTGGGCAACCGAGCCGTGGCCCAGATGGCCTTGGGCCGCTATGCCGAGGCCATCACCGACCTCGATGCCGTCCTACAACTCAACCCTCACCATGTCCTGGCCTTAATTGACCGGGGTGTCGCCAAGGCCCACCTTGGCCACTATGCCGAGGCCATCGCCGACTACGATGCCGCCCTGAATCTCGATCCCCAACATTTCCTTGCCTTGGGCAACCGAGCCGTGGCCCAGATGGCCTTGGGCCGCTATGCCGAGGCCATCACCGACCTCGATGCCGTCCTACAACTCAACCCTCACCATGTCCTGGCCTTAATTGACCGGGGTGTCGCCAAGGCCCACCTTGGCCACTATGCCGAGGCCATCGCCGACCTCGACACCGCCCTGGGTCTCGACCCCCAACATTCCCGTGCCCTGGGCAACCGAGCCCTGGTCAAGATAACCCTGGGCCGCTATGCCGAGGCCATCACCGACCTCGACGCCGCCCTGCAACTCGACCCCCAACAGACCCTCTACTTGATGAACCGAGGTCTGGCCAAGTCTACCCTGGGCCGTTATGCCGAGGCCATTGCCGACTACAACGCCGCCCTGCAACTCGATCCTCACCATACCCAGACCTTGATTAACCGGGGTCTGGTCAAATTTGACCTCGGCCACTATGCCAGGGCCATTGTCGACTACAACGCCGCCCTGCGGCTCGACCCTCACCATATCCAGGCCTTGATTAACCGGGGCGCCGCCAAGGCCCACCTCGGCTTCGAGGCCGAGGCGCTGGCCGACTACAACGCCGCCCTGCGTCAGGATCCCCACAATGCCGAGACCCTGTATAGCCGTGGCCGAGCCAACAATCACTTCGGCCATTATGCCGACGCGATAGCCGACTTCGACGCGGCCCTGAGTCTCGATCCCCTGAATGCCGAAATCTGGAATGACCGGGGCCTCGCCAAGCACAGCCTCGGTCACTATGCCGATGCGATAGCCGACTACAACGCCGCCCTGCAACTTGACCCAAACTTTGCCATGGCTTTCGAGAATAGAGGCCTGACCAACTTTGCCCTAGGCCGTTATGCCGACGCGTTAGCCGACTTCGACGCGGCCCTGAGTCTCGATCCCCTGAATGCCGAACTCTGGAATGACCGGGGCGGCGCCAAGCATCGCCTGGGCCGTTATGTCGAGGCCATCGCCGACTACAACACCGCCCTGCAACTCGATCCTCACCATATCCTGGCCTTGATTAACCGGGGTCTGGCCCAGTTTGATCGCGGCCGTTATGCCGATGCGATAGCCGACTACGACGCGGCCCTGAGTCTCGATCCCCTGAATGCCGGACTCTGGAATGCCCGGGGCAACGCCAAGCATCGCCTGGGCCGTTATGCCGAGGCCATCGCCGACTTCGATGCCGCCCTGCAACTCGACCCCAACTTTGCCGCGGCTTACCGGAACAGAGGCTTGGCCAAGGTGGAACGCGGCCTCTACGCCGAAGCCTTGGCGGACTATGACGAGGCCCTGCGCCTGGATCCCAACGATCAGCTAACCACTGACTACCGCGCACAGGCGCGGTCTCGGTTGGCGTCTGAATCCCGCACCACCGCCAACGCCAATACCGATCTGCACGCTGGACCGGGGACCGACTATGCCATTGTCGGCAGCGTCCGCCGGGGCGACAGCGTTCACCCCGTGGCCCGTTCCCATGGGGGCGATTGGCTGCAACTGGATTCAGGCCGCTGGATCCTTGCCTCCTACGTGGACAATATCCCTCTGGAGCTGATGACGCTCCCGGCCCAGATGGACATGCCGCTCCCTGACCGTATCTTGTCGGTGAGCAATTCCGCTATGTGTGCGGTCATGGCGGAGTGGTCCCTCCGTTGTTGGGACATCTGGGAATCGAACCCTCTGGACGTGCCGACCGGCCAATTCATGGCGGTGTCCACCGGGGATTATCATGCGTGCGGTATCCGTACCGATGGCACGCTGCACTGCTGGGGTCGCAACGAGGCGGGACAGCTGGATGCCCCGCCGGGCCAGTTCCATGGAGTGGCCACGGGGGAATTCCATTCGTGTGGTGTACGCACCGACGGCACCCTCCATTGCTGGGGATACAACAGCTTTGGACAGACCGATGTGCCGGCGGGCGAATTCCGCGCCGTCGACGCCAGCCACAACTATGCCTGCGGTGTTCGCACGGATGGCGCCTTGCTTTGCTGGGGACGACTGGAACCTGCCTTGGCCGACCTTCCTGCCGGCTCGTACCTGACCTTGGCAACAACCGGCAGCCATGCCTGCGGTATTCGCACCGACGGCACGTTGTCCTGCTGGGGTGATGACGCGTACGGGCAGACAGAGGCTCCGCCCGGGCAGTTCCAGGCAGTGGCGGTCAGCGGGTACCACGCCTGTGGCATCCGTCTGGACAATACCGTTGCCTGCTGGGGTGGGGATGCACATGGTCGGATCCAGGCCCCCGCCGAGCCATTCGCAGCCATTGCCACGGGCCCAGCACACACCTGTGGGACGCGTGCCGATGGCCGCATCCGCTGTTGGGGCTGGGGTTATACCCAGGCTCCGGCCGGACAGTTTCGCGCTGTGGCGGCCGGAGGGGAACATACCTGCCTCCTCCGCCCCGAGGGCACCGTTTACTGCTGGGGCGAGGATGCGGACGGTCAGACCCAGGCCCCCACCGAGCCGTTCACGGCGATTGCGTCCGGAGCCGCCCATACCTGTGGCTTGCGTACGGACGGCTCCGTCCACTGTTGGGGCAAGAACCATGTGAGGCAGCTGGAAGCCCCAGCCGGGCCCTTCCAATCCATCGCCGCCACGAGTTTTCACAATTGTGGCGTGCGCACCAACGGCACCCTGGCGTGCTGGGGCCTAAACAATGTGGGCCAAACAGACGCCCCGGGCGGAACCTTCACGGTCGTCTCCATGGGCGAATTTCATGGGTGCGGACTGGGTACAGACGGCCTGGTTCGCTGCTGGGGAGACAGTCACTACGGCCAGGCGGATCCTCCCGCCGAGCCATTCATTGACCTCGCCGCCGGGGGGTATCACACCTGTGGATTGCGGCCTGAGGGTTCGGTGCGCTGTTGGGGTCGGGATGACGACGGCCAGTCCCAGTCCCCGCCGGGCCCGTTCCAGGCGTTGAGCGCCGGCCAGTTTCATACCTGTGGGTTGCGTACCGACGGGACCCTCCACTGTTGGGGGAACAATCGTCTCGGACAATTGACTGCACCGGCGGGGGCTTTCACCTCCCTATCGGCGGGACAGTACCACACCTGCGCCATCCGCACGGATGGCAACCTGCACTGCTGGCGCAGTGACGAAGCGTATAACTGAGGGAGGTCAGTAGACACTGACAGAAGTGGGGTTGCGCTTCGGTCCGGAACCGTCCACCAGGTTGTAGGGCAGATCCAGATCCAGCAGAGTTAAGTTGTCCTTAGGCCGACGGAATAGGGCCTAGGTTCCACAGGGATTCATAACCACAAAGTCTCCAGAGTGGCCGTCAGTACTTTGAAACAGGATGGCGGTTAGGGAATGCCGACGGGCATGGCAACTCCGTGGATCGGCCAGCTTGGCAAAAGAGGCTAGGAGTAGCAGAGCAGATTCCCGGTTGGGTAGGGTCAGCGATAAGGTCATCCGTGTTTCTCTCAAAGGCATAAATATCAAAGCCTCCTCATGCCGTAAAACCCATCTTGCGTTTGCCTTGGGGGACGTCCCAAGCCATCACATGACTGGTTCCGGTTTTAAGGTAGCCTTGGATTCCCAACCAGATACATTTTCCCGCACTCCATACCGGCCACACCATGTCAAGAAAGTGGACCAGACTAGCCAGCATGCACCCGCGCGTGGTGGATTGGCTATTGTTGGCCACTGTGCTTTTTGAAGTTCTGTCCGGCCTCGGCACCTTCCTAATCGGCAAACCCGAAGGCGCTTGGTTCTGGACTGTGCATGCCATTGTTGGATTGTCATTGGTGGTTCTGCTGGCATGGAAGCTGGGCCGGGTCGCAGGTCGCATGGCGCCCCGCCGGGATCGCAGGTCCAATGTGTTGTCGCTCGTGGTGGGCCTGCTGGCCTTGCTGGTATTGGCCACGGGTACGGTCTGGGTGTCTGCCCAAGTTCCATTTGGCTATCCCACGGGCCTGAACCTCCATGTCGTGGCTGCCCTCCTGCTCCTTGTGGCAATAGTCGTACACGCGTGGATGCGCAACAAACCCGTCACGCGGCCCCAACTGCTGTCGCGGCGCAACTTCATCGCGGGTGCTGCCGCCGGCATCACCGCCACAGGCGCCTGGTGGGCGCAGCAGGCTGCCGGTCGAGCCTTTGCGTGGCCGGGGGCGCACCGCCGCTTCACAGGCTCCCGGGAAGTTCACGGTCCTCTGCCAGTTACGATGTGGATGTTCGACGAAATTCCCCACATCGACCCGGCCGGGTTCAGACTCTCGGTTGCCGGAAGCGTGCAGCAGCCATTTGAACTCAATCTGAAGTCCCTGCAGAGTCAGGAACAGACCACGATGACGGCCACGTTGGACTGCACGGGAGGCTGGTTCAAGGAGGAGGACTGGACCGGGATTCCGGTGTCCGACCTGTTGACCGCCGCGCAAGCCAACCCGAGTGCCCGGTACGTCAGCTTCCGTTCGGTGACCGGGTACTGTTGGAGCCTTTCCCTGGACGAAGCCGACCAGGCGCTGCTCGCTCTGGAGGTGGGAGGTTCACCGCTGCCCTCCGGCAACGGCGGCCCCCTCCGCCTCGTGGCGCCGGGCCACAGGGGCTTTCAGTGGGTAAAGTGGGTCACCGAAGTCCGGGTTCTCGATCGGGCCGATGCCGGACAGTGGGCCGCCATCTTCACCAGCGGCCTGGATCGGAATGCATAGGACACCGAACAGAATTGCACGGGCTGCGACCCGATTCACGTGGTGGAAACACAAGAGTTGCCGATGCCGCTGCAGGCCATTCGCTTCATCGACGAGATGGTGACGGTCGAATTCGACCAGGAACCGGTCAGAATCAAGAATCCGCACTGTCCGGATCGATTCGTCTGGGACGGGGACGTGTTCGCCGTGGAGACGCTGCTGGAAGAATGGCGGGATCATTCCCGCCACGGACGCATGGCCCGCAACATGCGACCGGGCAACAAGGCGAGGGCTCTCAAGACCGGTTCATGGGGCGTGGGCCGAATTTACTTTCGCATCACCACCACACAGGGACGCTGCTTCGACCTGTACTACAACCGCGCTCCGGTGCCGGGTGCACCCGAAGGACAGTGGATCCTTTACCGGGAGCTGGGCGAGGTCAACTGACGACGGGTGCCGCGTCCGGTTGCAGATCCGGTTCGGGAGCCGCCTCGATGTCATCTCCCGTCAAGCCCGCATCGTCGGCTTCCGCCGCCGCATCCTCGATCCTGGAGACCGCCTCGGGATCCAGCTCCGGCAGTTCCTCCAACGAGGTCATGCCGAAATAAAGAAGGAACTGCTCCGTCACCCCGTACAGCAACGGGTTACCCACCGTTTCCTTGCGGCCGCGCACTTCAATCAGTTCCCGGGCCAGCAACGTCCGCAGCACATGAGCACTGTCCACACCGCGGATCGCCTCGATTTGCCCCCGCGTGACCGGCTGGTGATAGGCAATGATGGCCACGGTTTCCGTGGCCGGCTGGCTCAGGCGCGACCGTCGGGCCAAGGCCACAAACCGGTCGATCGCGTCTCCGGCTTCGGGCATGGTCACCAAAGCCACCTTCTGCCCCAAGGTCAGCAACCGCAGGCCGCGCTGGTTCTGTTCCAGGGTTTCCTCCAGTTCCTCAAGGGCAAACCGCACCACCGGCGCGGGCCGGTCCACGACCCGGGCCAGAGCCTGGACCGTCACAGGTTCAGGCGCAACGAACAGCAGGCTCTCCAGGAGCGCGGCCAGAGATGGTTGCGGACGCATGTCGGACATGGAATGAAGATGGCTGACGGAGCACCGGCACGCGGCGGATGAAAGCCATTATAGGTAGAGGGGACTCATATGGATGACTGAACCATCCCGTCGTCCTCGATTGCCAAGCCCTTTACGAAGTTACAGACGAGGATCTTCTCATCCTATTCTCCTTTCGGTATCCGTATCCGATGAAACCGAGGCTACTCGCACCCAGACAATCCCATCAACATGTTCGAAGTGAGCATCCGCCGAAACCAAATCGGCACCAGTCTCCATCGCGTGGGCGGCGATCCAGACATCGTTGGTCGGAATGGGGCGGCCTTTCGCCCTCAATGCCGCGGCTATTCTCGAGTAGCGGTCAGCGGTTACCGGCCCCACTGCCACGAAGGACGTATATGGGTTGTCGAAAAACGAACGGAGGCTGGCAACGTTCCGCTCGAAGTGCCTACCGCGCCGGAAGCCGTACATCAGCTCGCCGACCACCACAGCGGAGACCAGGACCTCCTCGGCCCTCCGCACCAACCCCGCAACGTCCCCATGTCCCCGCATGAGCAGAGAGTACGCGTTGGAGTCCAGAAGAACCTTCATTCCCAGGCTGCCTCGTCAATGGTCTCAAAATCCTCCAGGGCAGCATCCATCTCATCCACTTCCGCCTGGGTCCAGGTTCCTATCAGATGATCCAACGAAGTATCCACGGTATTCACCTTGGCGGCACTATCCGACAGGCCTGCTCCCTTCCGGAGCAGCTTGAGCGCGGCCTGGTTAAGGGAGATCCCCTCCCGCTTAGCCAGGCGGCGCAGGCTGGAGTTCAGCTCGTCGTCGAATCCTCTGACCGTGATTTGGTGCATGGGTCACCAACCTCTGTGATGCAAGAATGAGGCTTTCTGCCTCATTCTACTAGGCACACCCATGCGGCTCAATCCAGACTTGGTCCAGGCCTGACGCAACCCTGGATTCCGACTTCGGGACGACGCTTGATTGAGACGTAGACCATCCTCAACCGGCACCCTCCACCATTTGCGGAATCACCTCCGCGCACCGCGATTCCGTCGTGCCGGTGTGGTGTATGCCGCTCATCCGTCAACTCGATTGTTGTTGCTGATCTATCTCAAGCAGTCTCTTGCAGGAAGACCACCTGTTCCTCCAAATCCTGTCCCTGTTTCCAGGCCACGATCAGTACAGAGCATTGCCCCTGCCCTCCGCGTTCAGGGTCGAGGACCGAAAAGATCGCAACGCCGGCCCGGGTCCGTGCTCAGTTCCTGCAATATGATTTCCTCAATCTCCAAGCAGACCGCGGTATACACGCCGCCTTGTGCCAGCTTTGTCAGCAGACGCCCGGTTTCGGGCTCATCCCGATGGGCACGCAACCAAAACACGGAGGTTCCCGACGGCAGCCCCTGCAGCAGGTCCACAAGGTGGTCGGCTTCGGCAAACCATTGCCGATTCAGTACGGTGTCGTCGTACAACAGGTACAGATAGTACCAGCTGAACTCCCTTTCGAGCAGCACTGATCCCGGCGGGGCGGCAGCCTGCATCCGTTGGACTGTCTCCGGCAGGCCGGCCAGTTCCCTGGTACGCGGACCGGTTGGCAGGTATTGGAGTTGCGCGCGCGGAATGTATAGGGCCTCGCCGAACAGCACAACGGACGAAGCCAGGAGCAACAACAGTCCCCGAAAGGACACGGGCCTGACCATCCGCGGCAACAGGCACGGAAGGACCATGCACAGCAGGGGCACCAGCGGCAGCAGGTATCTGAGCCAGATGCTGAAGGACAGCATCACGTGGATGGCAAGCCATCCACAGGCGGCTGCGAGCAGCCAAAACCCAAGCCAGCGTCGCCGTCGATCCCCATCAGACCGGTGCTCAAGCACTCCCCAGATCAACAGGGCAGCCATGGCCACGGCTCCACTCCAGTGTCCCGTCAACTCGCGGATCAGCGGCAGCCATTCCGCCAGCCTCGGCCACCAGTCGTGAGGTGAAACCATTCCCAGGGGGGCGTAGTGGTCGAAGCCCAACGTCCAGAAGGAGGGTGCGGCGTGCCAACGGGCGAGATCCCACAGCTGGATGGGAACGGCAACGGCCGAGAACCCAAACAGCAAGGGCTTCCAGTCAACAGGCGTATCCGGTTGGGCCCGCACATGTACAACCACAGGCAGCATGGCCAAATAGGCGAGTCCTACCTGACGCGTGAACAGGGCAAGGGCCAACAGCAACCCGGCTCCGAACCACCTGCCTTCCCAGGCGAGCCACAGGGCAGCCGTGCCCCAAAGCACCATGAGGGGATCCGTCAACCCGGAGGGAGCCCAGGCCAACACCAATGGATTGAGACTCCAGAACCCGATGACCAAGACGGCACTCGGCCAACCCCTGAGGCGCACGCTCCAAAGTACCAACACCAAACCGGTCAGGGCGGTGGCCGCCAAATTGATGCTCTTGGCAGCCCATAGCGTGTTGCGCCCCAGATGCAGCGCCAGCGACTGCAACCAGATGTAAACGGGCGGCTTGTCCGGCCAATGGGCCAGCAACAACGGGTCCGGCTCACCCCACCAGTGGAGTGCCTGAAAGGCGTAGAGGGAGGAGTCGCCTGACAGGGGCCAGCGGCCGGCCGCCTGCCAGGCCCATGCCTGTTGCAGCAGAAGCAGCCCGCAGGCCACTAGGCAGGCTGCCAGATCCAGCCTGCCGGACGGCCGCAGGCTGGCCGGTTCGGACAAGAGTCGCGGGGGACCGGGACTCCCAAGCACTACTCCTGCACGATGTGGGCCTTGACCACCCCGGAGTTCTTGTCCGACGAAACCCGGAAGGCCTCAGGCGTCTCTTCCAAGCTGTAGTCGTGGGTCACGATGCGCTCGGCATCCACCGCGCCGGTGTCGATCAACTCGATCGCGGCGTCGAAGTCCGTCACCATGCCGCTGTAGCTGTAACACAGGGAGCCGGTGACAATCGGCTCCAGGTTCATGATCTTGCTCAGGTCCACTTCCAACGGCTTATGGTAGCCACCCACCAGCACCACCGTGCCCTGCGGGCGAATGATGTCCAGCGCGTCGTCAAAGCCCTGGGCGCTGCCCACCGTCTCGACGACCACATCCAGCCCGTGGCCGTCGGTAAAGTCACGCACGTACTCCCGGACATCGGTGTCGTTGATGTCGACCACGTGGTCCGCTCCGAAGTGCCGGGCAATCTCGGCCTGCTGGTCGTACTTGACGGTGATCAGGGTCTCCCGCACCCCAACGGCCTTGGCCGCGGCCAGCGTGAGCAGCCCAATCGTGCCGCCGCCGATGACGGCCAGACGGTCCTGGTGGCTCGGTTCGGCGCGCATGACCGCCCGATAGCCAACCGCCAGGGGTTCGACCAGCGCTCCCTGCCGATAGGTGATGCTGTCGGGCAACTGAAAGACAGTGGAGGCGTGCACGTTGGTGTATTCGGCAAACCCGCCGTGGCCGCCCTTCCAGCTCACATGCTTCTTGACACAGTGGTTGTACTGCCCCTTGCGGCAGTACAGGCAACGGCCGCAGTTCGAGGTGACTTCCATCACCACGCGATCGCCTTCCCGCACATGATCCACCCCGGTGCCAACCTCCACGACCACACCGCAGGTTTCATGACCGGCGGCTTCGCCGGGGGTCGGGGGCCACTCCCCATAGTAGGCATGCAGGTCGCTGCCGCAAATGCCAGTGACCTTGGTGTCAATGACCACATAGTCCGGCGCGGCCGGGACCCGGTCGATCTCCTGTACCTCGATTTCCCGGATGCCGGTGTAGACAGCAGCTTTCATAGTATTGGTTCCTTGTTGGGTCGGTGCGGTTGCGCCCGTGGTCAGTCCAGGCCCAGAGAGCTCATGGCATCGTGAATCGCCGCCACCTCGTCTTCGGTCAGCGGTTCGCCGGGCGGCCGCGGGTCGCCGCACGCCACGCCCAGACGCCGAGACAGGATGGCCTTGCACACGGCGTGGAAACGGGAACCACAGCTGCGAACCAGCATCGTGACCTTGGTGGCGGCTTCCTGGGCCGCACGCGCGGCCGACAGATCGCCGGCTTGCCAGGCGTTCCATATGGCCACCCAGTGCTCGGGAGCCACGTTGGGCGGACCATCCACGCAACCCGAGGCACCCAGCGTCAGGGCCGGCAGCATCAGGGTGCTATTGCCGATGTAGCAAGACAGGCCCATGTCGGCGAAGTCCTTGACCAACGACGTGTTGGCACCGGAATGTTTGAGCCCCGTCAGTTGCGGAACCTCATCCTGGATCCTCCGCATCAGGGGAATGTCAATCTCGCGATGGGTGAAGCCGGGCACGTTGTAGGCAAAGAAGGGCAGATCGGCCGCCTCCGCCACCACGCGGTAGTGTTCGGCCACGGCCTTGTCCGACTGCGTGTAAAAGTAGGGAGGGACACAGCAGATGGCCTCGCAACCCGCCTTGGCCGCGTGTTCGGCCAAGCGGGCGGCCCGATGGGTGGAGGCAACTCCCACATGCATGATGTTGTACGCGCGCCCGGCGGCCTGATCGGCCGCTATCTCCGCAATGCACATGTTCTCCGCGTCGTCCAGCAACACGCTCTCGCCCGTGCCTCCGGCTACCCAGAAACCCTGCACGCCGGCCTCGATGTTGAACTCCATGACTTGGCGGAAAGCATCCTCGTTGAGCTTCCCTTCCGGAGTCAGAGGCGTGATGATGGCCGGCACGACGCCGGTGAATCTGGAATCCATAACCTTGTTCACTGCCTTGGGGATGAGTGGACGACGGGCTGAATCATGACACAGTGACCAGGTGGACCGTGTTGAGCAGGTCGTAGTCAATCTCAAATCCCAAACCAGAGCCGGTGGGCGCGTACACCATTCCCCGGTCGTCAACCTCAATGTCTTCGACCAGGCCGAACTTGTTTTCTCCGGTGCAGGGGAACACCTCGTAGAACTCGCAGTTGGGCACCGCCATCGTGACATGCAGGTTGGCCACGTTGTTGAGGCTATTGCCCCCGTGGTGGATTTCGCACTGCATGTTGAAGCCCTCGGCCAGGTGGCACAGGCGCACCATGGGCGTGATGCCGCCGGTCACGGCCACGTCGCCACGCAGAAAGTCCGTGGAGCGGTTCATGATCCAGGGTGCCATACCGTAGTAGCGGCCCGGCGCGAACTCTGTGGACATGATGGGGATATCCAGCTTGGCGCACAGCTTCACGTAGTTGTACAGGTCCTCCTCGACCAGGGGATCCTCGTACCAGTAGTAGTCGAGTTCCTCGATGGCCCGGCCCACCCGCACGGCGTCCGCATAGCGGTAGGCCCACATCGAGTCGAGCATCAGCTTGATGTCCGGGCCCACAGCCTCCCGGACGGCTCGGCAGATGCGAACGTCCGCCTCCGGTTCGCCGTGGGGATGCAGCTTGTGGGCCGTCCAGCCCATTTCCTTGAAGCGAACCGCCTCCTCGGCGTACTCCTCCGCGGTGGCGTGCCGGGCCGTGCTCGAATAGGCGGGCACCGAGTCCTTGCAGGTTCCCAGCAAACGGTGAATCGGCAGCCCCGCCCGCTGGCCGTTGAGATCCCAAAGGCAGATGTCGACCGCGCCGATGGCTTGGGTCGTCACTTGGCGGTTCTGCTTCCACATATCCCACCAGATGGCACCGATGTCCTGGGAGTTGCGCCCCATGAGCATCGGCTTGAGGACCTGCATGAGACCGGGCAGGTGATGGTCCGCTCCCTGGCGCGAGGAGCCTAGGAACGCCTTGCCGGTCAACCCCTCATCCGTGTCGATCTCAACAATGCCCAGTTGCTGGTCTCCGCCGTTGACCACGCCCGGAATCGAATGCCACGGTTCCGTGTGCCAATTGTAGATTTCGACCTTCACATCCGTGATCACCATCGTGGAAAACCTCCCCTTGTTGTCGCAGCGTTATTGTCCTGCATGGTCAGATGGCACACGATCACGGACCGCGGCACACGTGCAGCGAAGCTACCTTTCGCTGGATCGCGATGTTCCACGCCGCGCGGGCTGGCTCATGCCAGCCGAAGCGCCATGGGGCAGTTCCTCAACGAACCGGTCCGATAGTGCCTGTACCAGTGCCTCCATTCGAACCAATCCGTGTAGGTCGGGCCGACCACCGTGCTCGCAGGGATGGTCCATCTCCTCGGCTATCCACTCGCGGAACGACGACTGCAACAGCCGGTCCGATTGCCCTGAACATTCTGACCGTCCCGCGGCGGACATGCTGGCCCAAGTTGCCCATGTGCCGCCATGATAATTGCAGCGCAAGTTCGGAACCGGCACTTTGCTCGTGGTCCGACCGACTGCCTGGTTGCACCGAACGCCGCTGGAAGGGGTGAAGCCCAATTCAGGTATCTTGCGTAACCAAGGGGCTTGCAAGCTGAACGGTGCTACCGTACACTGCCCCGTATGATCATTCGTACGGTACGCCACCGAGGGTTGAGCTTGCTGCTTGAGGACAACAATCCCCGGTTTGTGAGATCGGAACTGATCTCCCGTGTGCGCAAGATCTTGACCGTGCTCATCCTGGCCGAGGACATTGATCGTTTCGCATCCGATGCGCCTCGGGGTTGGCGACTTCACCAACTTTCAGGGAGCCGCCAGGGGGCATGGAGGGTCTCCGTCTCAGGCAACTGGCAGATTACGTTCATGGAAGCGGATGGCTATATCGACCGTTTGAACTTGGAGGATTACCACTGATGGCTGCCAACGGCATTAATGTGAACATGACCCCTTCTCGTCCGGGTGACTTCATTCGCACGGAGATCATTGAGGAACTGGACCTCACCGTCACGAAGGCTGCTGAGATACTCGGAGTCCGCCGAGCGACGCTTTCCGCCCTGCTTACTGGCAATGCGGGATTGTCGGCGGAGATGGCCTTGCGTATCGAGAAAGCCTTCGACGTGAGCATGGACATGCTGCTCCAGATGCAGGCTTGGTACGACACATCCCAAATGCGCGCGCGTGCCAGCGAAATCACCGTGCAGCGGTATGAACCTGCCTGACCAACGTGCCGTGAAAAAGGGGGCCTGCCGGTTCAGAGGGTGAGACGCACGAGGGCTAGGGTGTCGGCAAAGGTGGGCAGGGCCTTGGGATACCAGGCGGCCCGGCGCGGCACCAGGAGACGGCCCCGCAGCAGGGCGTGTGCGACCACGGCAACCCAGCTGAAGAGGTCCAGCAGGACGGGGGTGGTGCGGGCGATGGCGGGGAGCTGCCCACTGCCGCTGGGTTTCCCCGCCCAAGTGCGTGCGCACGGCCTGGACAGTAACCTCCACCAGCCGGCGGACGGTCGTTTCGGACAGGAGGGCAAATTGTGGGACAATAATGGTCACGGGGACTGCCTTGCGTCTGGCCCTGTCACCAGGACGAGCATCCCTGTCTATTCCTTATCTCGAAAACTGTTCATACCATTGAGGCGCTAACAGATGGAAGTAATTTTTATCCTAAACTTGATAGGTGCATTATTAATGAGCCTATTGATAGTGCCGGATCTTGCTCGACGCCAAGGTAGGAAAGTTACGACTTGGGTGGTATTGGTTCTCTTTTTTGGCCATTGGGCCTATCTTCTTTTGTATTTTCTGCCAAAGCAAAATCCATCTGATGAATTTTATCAACCGAACCCAGATGCTGAAACAGATCAACCGAATCTAATAGAAGCAGTGGAACGTGTCCAAAAGGATGCGGACAGGGTTGTTTATCGCTTCAAGGAAGCCGCGCAGGGTGCGGCGCGCGTGGATCCTGTCGAACCTGAGATGGCGAAGGTAGATGAGGCGAGTCCGCTTATTGAACAACTTGTCGAAACATGGGCCGATCTCATATCTTCAGGCCAGGATGAGCTCGCGGACAAGGTGCGGGATCGGCTGTTAGAAATGGGCGTAGTCATTGAGGATGGTCCTGAGGGCACGACTTGGCACCACCTAAAATAGTAATCTTCCAAATAGTCACTATCACTGCAACGAGAAGCCGTATGGCAGGTTGGCGGGGTTGGATTCAGCCCCCGGAGTTCCGCCATGGCCGCCATTCCGCCTCCGATGCTGCAGTTGACCTGCGATGACCTGCTGCAGCTCAAGCCCTCGTTGCAAGCCTATCTGGAGTGCTTTCAGCCCCAAGGCAAACGCAAAGTCGCGATCAGGACAGGTTGAGGCCAAGATCCACGGCTGTTGTCTGATGTGGTCGCGCCGCAGGAGCATGCACACATAGAATCCGGAATTCTGTTGAAGCGTGCACCTCATGTTCAGGACAGTCTGCGCCGGGCTGCCCTGAGGGTAACTTGGGAACTGGATAGGGGGCCTTCACTTCATTGGTTGCACGGTGTCCTCCTTGGTTGTACTTTCGACAGTTCTACCCTTAATATGGGTAATATGCACTTTATTATCTGTAATAGAAGAAATATTTAACTATACCTGACAGCCACGACCCACGTCCTGAACTGGTCCTTTACTGCTCCGATTCACCCTCGTCCCGCGACTTTGCGTTCGCCCTGCTTCCAGCCCCTGTTTCCGCGCCGCGACCAAGGCACGTCCTCTCTGGCCTACGCCGAGGGACTGCTGTCAGGGAAGCGGCGCAAGTCGGTTGAGCGCATGGTCCTGCGGCAGCTGGAGGACGACATGAACCGGGTGTGCGCGCGTGCCAGCGAAATCACCGTGCAGCGGTACAAGCCCGCCTGACCAACGTGCGTCGCAAGCCATAGTGATTCATCAGGGCATTGACAAAGTTGTCGCAAAGGTCATGATCGACTTCCACCGGGCGAGATTCCGAACCACCATCTTGCGCAACCGGCAAATAGGCAATTGGGTCCGGCGTTTCCGCTGCAGAACGGTCAAGGATGTTCAGGACGATGCACCGCAGGGCGGCGGTCATGCGGGGCTGAGACATCCACTACAACAATGGTGATCGTTCTACGTTGCGCTGGTTCCAGCACGTCTTCGAGTAGTCGTCGAAGCATTTCGGGCGAGTCAGGGCGGGAACCGACCGGTGGCGCGCTCTTGAGATGTTCACGTCCGAACCACAGGACCAGGTAGATCCCGTATCCGCCCGACCTCGGATCACGGACGTATTTGGCAATCAGTTGGTCCTTGATGGCACTCCACAGATCCCTGCTGTCCGTTTTCTTGATCTCCACAGGTACGGCGTAGTCACCGTGGAACATTGTGATGATGTCGGACCGGGCATCTTCCGCGTGGTGGCCTTCCGGCCCGGCGTCGATGTCGTAAAGGGATAGGGCAAGTTGAAGATCCGAGAGGAGATGCTTCCGGCAGAGGTTTTCCGGTTTGGGCTGGACAACCCTCCTGCCTTGGGGATCATCGGGGTCGGTATGCCAGTATTGCCGCCAATCGTCCGTGTTACCGTTACGGATTCTGTTGGCTAGCAGATTCAATTCGTCGGTGACCAACGCGGAGAGATCGGCGGTGCCGGCCGGGGGCCCACCATCCACCGCCTCCTTTATTTCGCACAGGGTTGGAGCACAGTATTTGGCCTTGCGAAACCGCTGCACTTGCGCGTCGCGCTCGCGTACAAGATGCCCGCGCCAACTCTCAAGCTTTGGGGCTTCCGCCAAGTTGTCGAGTGCAGCAATGGCTTGTTCGTCCACCCGCTTCGCAAGCGTGTCGATCCAAAGCTCCACCAGTGGAGTTGCCTTAAAACTGGCATCAAGGCTCTTTCCGGATATGACTTGGCCGGATGAGTCTTGCCAATAAGCCGATGACGGACGAACCCATCTGCAAACGGCTCCAATCAGCGCGCCCAAATGGGCGGTTGGCCATTCCTGATTGGGAAGGGGATCCGATACCGACACGAAGAAGTCCACCAAGTGGTGCACTCTTCGCTCCAAATGGGACGATCTTGTCTTTCCTTCTTCCGACAGGAAGTCCACCAGCTTCGGAAACACCTCATCGGGAACGGTCAACGCGCCAGCGGCCAGCCATTGAGCGCGCTGACCGATGTCCATTCCTTTTCGGGCCAATCTCCTCCGGACCAGTTCGCTCAGCGCGGTGGAACACATATGGCGCAGCGCGGCCCACAGGACTTGGCAGAGGGCCTCCAATTGGATCGCGCTGCAACGAGTCGGAAATGGTGCGAACATCCGGGGCACCGCCAAGCACGCCACCTCCGCGTATTCGTCGGTCCTGGCCAAGTCATACAGATGCTGGTCCGGTGGTTCCTTCGCGCGGACACGAGCACAGTGCACGGCAACGAAGGCATCCGCGACGACCTGAGGGTGGATCTGGAGGGCTCGACGGTACCAGGACGGACGGCAGTCCTCCTCAAGAGTGAAGACTTTCGGGTTCGGACGACGCTTGGTCGGCAGCCGGGAAAGAAGATAGAACCCCAAAGCGCGACCAAGCCCCTCGTCATCCAGACGTTGAAGGGGGTGTTCACCAGCCCCTTCGTCCTCGGTGAGGCCGGCCAGGAAAGGGAACGCAAAGACTGACATCATGCCCTTACCATGGAGCCGCATGATGCCGCTTAAATCCGGGAGATCGTGGCGGTCTCCAAGGTGATGGAAGCCGCGAATGACCGCTTCGACGAGCTCAGTGTCCGAGTCGAGATGGAGCGTCAAGTCGTCTCGCGCCTGGTCGGGACCGCCCGCCTCCAGGCCATGTACGTACACCTGACCGAGTTCGTAAAGCATGCTAGGCGACCCCTGTCCCGCCTGGAGGGCATCCATGTGTCCGCGAACCGAGGCGACATAGGCCTCTATTCGTCCGCGGATTTCGACGAAGGCTGGAGCCTCACGCTGCTGTGCCGCCATCTCGGAATAATGTTCTTCCGCGGCGAGACGCTTCTCGTTCCACTCCCGCAACAGCGGAATGTCCCGAACTGCAGTAGCTACCTCGTCGTCCCCCAGCACGGGGTCCCACTCTTCGCAGTTCCGTGTCACAGCCCAGTCCGCCAGTGCCTCAGCTAGACGCGGGTCCGTTGTTGCCAGCTGAACGCCTTGGTCCAGACACCACTTGCGAAACTCGGCCGTCGCCGTGTTGCCCAGGAACTTCGCGCCGATGGTCATTTCAAGAGCTGTGGTTCGCGGCCCTGCGACGTTGCGCTTCAGCCCTTCCAACACCAGCGCCCGTTGGGTACAAGGATGTGCACGGAGCCAGCAGTAAATCTGCCTTTGCTCCTCAAGGTGGCGAGATCGGGGGGCGACCTGCTCGCAATGGGCCGGCACCAGTCTAAGGGGCTCGTATTCCACATCCACCAGTTCGAACCACTCGTACAGTTTGGCAACCTCCCTCTCCTCACCGAAGAGTTCCAGCCCCCGGACAAGCAGTTTCATGACCAGCGAATCCAAATTGGCCTGGGCAAGGCGAATATTCAGTTCCTTGGCCCTAGCCACGAGTGTATCGAGCAGGGAGTTCACATCCTCCAGTGGTGATGCGCATACAAGGTGCTGTGTCCAGAACTTCCGGGCCTGACCATCGAACGCAGCACCGGACGGCAGGTATTCCCAGATGTGATCGGCGGCCAGATGCCTTGGATAAAGATGAGTGAGAAGCTCACTCTGAAGGTCTCCCCGTTCGTCCGCGGGTACCTTGTCCATCGCCAAGTCGTCCAGGAGATCCCGCAGCGTGGAAATGCAGTCGGCCTCGTTCCCGACAAAGTGGATGAGTGCGACAAGGGCCTGACGCCTCGTCGTTGATCGCCAAGTGGGGTCGCGCACAACAACCTCCAAGGCCTCTCGAGCATCCTCCGCATGTCTTGACGAGTTGCCAGCCGCGATCCGCGGACCGCCCCAAGGAGGTGGGGACATACCCCGCAGAAGCAACTCCACCACGCTCTGCCTGGCATTCGAACGATCCGCAGCCCGGAGCTTCTCCCACAGAATTTCGCGCCCGGGGCCGGCAACAAGCGCCGCGAGAGAGGCATGTGACGGCAAATCCCGCAGATACGGCAACTTCGCCTCGAGACCGTCCAACAATAGCTGGGTTTCCTGGTAGTTGAAGCGTCCGGTGTCTCCGTGGAAAGCCAAGCCGATCGGATCGGATTCGATGAGGCGGCCGCGCACTTGACCATTCATTGCGGCCAGCCACACTGACACACCGCGTAGGTCGGGCATCACCACACCATCAATGCCCTGCATCCATGCCAGGGCGCGCTCGGGGACCAGGCGTTTCTCTGTGATTGCGTGATCCAGGTATTTTGCGGCGAGGAACTCCCCGATAACGCGGTGGCGTGGACTTCTGTAGGTCTCGTCACTCCCTTCGAACAGTTTGGTGTCCAGGGCAACCTTGAAGCGGTCCTGACCGGCTCCGGCTTCGCTCAGTGCCGGACAGTCTTCATTCCCCGGACTACGCCGGGACCAGCCGGTCTTTCCGGAAAGCAACAGGAGCGCGCACAGACGGCCTGACGCAAGAACGATCTCCATGGTCGAGAACGAACCGCCGTCCTGAGCGTCAAGATGCCGTTTGCTCTTCTCCTTCGTCAACTCTACACACGCCCGCTCGAACGTGTCGATCCGGCCATCCGGCCAGGAGCCGGAAGCCACCGCTTCGGCCAGTGTCTCAAGCAGAAGGGGGTTCTCGATGAAGACCTGCAACCCGTCTTCCACCGCTCCCCACACAAACTTTCCGGGATCCTTGACCCCCTTGGCAACCAAGATCTCACATGCCTTGTCAGTGTCCAACGGATCGAGTCGCAGCAAGTGAAGTTCCTCTCCGCCCGTGACCGAAGCCAGTTCGCCAAAGTCATTTCGTCCCAACCAGGAATCCTCGCGGCAGGAAAGTCTGAAGCGTGGCCGGCCAAGCTGCTCGATACGGCACAGGAAGGCATCCAAAGGCTCGTGGGGATTGCCCCCCGAGGCGCGCAATTCGTCCAGCCCATCCACCAGCAGCGTCCTGTCCCTCCACTCCGGGTGACTGTCGACATGCCGGCGGATGAAGCGGCGGGCAGGGACAATCGATGTGTTCCCGTCCGCTTTCGACTCAACCTCAAACGCAGTAGTCTTGCCCGATCCCGGCTCACCGAGTAACACATACGCGCGTGCGTGCCGGAAATCCGACAGCCTTCGATTCTCCGACCGCCACTTGCCGGCTCGCCACTCCGAGACCGTTCTTTCAACCGGCACGATGAGCGTCCTCAAACCAGAATCCGGCCGTCTCGGATAGGAATTCGTTGAAGGGTGTTCCGCCGGTCCCTACCACGAGTTCTTTCGCGCCGGGAAAGCGATTTTTGAAGGCGGACAGGCCCGCGACTCGGCCCCGACGACGACCACTTTTGACCTCGATCGCGACCAGATCCCGGCCGGATGCGAGGACGAAATCCACTTCATGGGCTCCTTCCCGCCAGTATCGGAGACACATGATCCCATCGGAGCCGATGGTGTTGTGGAGATGTGCCCCCACTGCACTTTCGCAGAGCCGTCCCCAGAAAGCTCCGTCGTCTCGGCCCCGTGCCAAGGGATAAGGATATGTAGCCGTCATGATGGCGGTGTTCAGCACATTGAGCTTTGGGCTCGACCGCCTCGCGAGATGAAGTTTCGCGCTGTGCTTCTGCAATCCGGCAACCAAACCAGCATCCGAAAGCAGATCCAGGTAGCGCGCCAGCGTCGTGGTATTCCCGGCATCCTTGAGGTGGCCCTGCAACTTCATGTAGGAGATGACCTGGCCCGAATACTCCGGAGCCAGATCCATCAGGGCACGCATCAGCGACGGCTTGTCGACGCGCGTCAGGGACAGGATGTCCCGGCCGACCGCCGGCGCAACGATGGCGTGTCGGATGTATTCCCTCCACCGGGTGATGTCCCGTATGTGACTTGCAGCACCCGGATAGCCTCCAAAGAAAAAGTACTCGTCAAGAGTCACTCCGAATGCACGCTGCATCTCCTTCAACGACCAGTGTGTGACCGGGAAGGGATCGAATCTGCCGGCTAGGCTCTCATGCATTCCGGTCAGCATCGCCCATGGAGCAGACCCCATGATCACCACTCGCAGCGGACACCCCGTACGTCGATCCCGATCCCAGAGGCCCTTGACGACATTCGACCACTGCGAGATCCCCTGGATCTCATCCAGTGCCATCACCAGCCCCTGAGGGGAACGCTCGGCAACGGCACGCGCGCGCTCCCATGTTGCAACGAGCCACTCCGTCCCCCGGGGGCGTCCGGGAATCAGTACCCCGGAATCCACGAGATGGTCAGGGGAGTATGCGTCTGAAGACGGATCGTCAACGGAGACGTACCAGCACGGGATGCCTCCCCTCTCAAGTTCCTCGAACGTCTGGCGAACCAAGATCGTCTTGCCCGTCTGCCGGGGACCGGTGACTGCGACGAGGCGCATGGGGCCTTCCTCGGTGAGAAGGTCAACCAGCTCGGATACCAAGGGGCGGCGGAAAGCCGGGAGTTGACTCATAGGAGATATGATACGCCATTGAGTAATTTTACTCAATGGCGTATCTGTCCAATTTACTCCCCCATAAAACAGAACCCCAATACCAACATCAGGACACCAATTCACTGCGCCGTGTCGGCGCAGTGCCGAACCCCTTCGGCCTGAAGTTGCCGCCCAAGAATCTTTGGTTCATGGCGGGCCAGCCACTTCCAGAGTGCTCGGTAACCGCCGAGCCCTGATTCATGGGCCGTGATCCCCAACGAAGTCAGATCCTGCTGAGATCCGCCACAACATCCACTGCCAGTTCGCCTCGCACCGCTCACCGATGAAGCGCGTTGGTTATCTCAAAGGGCATGAGATGGAGTGCCGCCAACGCAATACCCTGCCTGTCCCAAACCTGGAGGATTGCGTGGGCCACATCGGAATTTTCCTCCTCGACCAGCCACTTGAAAGCCAGGCTGGCGTCCACGACGACAAAATCGCTCACGCCCACTCCTTTGTTTCAGCGTCCCTAATCTCGCGGGCCTCACGGATCAGGTCGGCCGAGTCCCCGGACAGAGGCTTGCCACCGAAAACCTCCTTGCGGCGGAGTGCCAAACGTTCCGCGCGGAAGAAGACAGGTCGTTGACCGGACACGCCGCTGGCCTCGTCCTGCGCCAGTTCCCGACCGATGGCGGCTAGGCAATACCCGCGCACGCCCATGCCCTTGAGCGCGGCAGTAGCCTTCAGTCGGCGCTGAAAGGCAGGGTCCAGGTCCAAGGTGAGTCTCTTCTTTTTTGCTTCCATCGCCCACACCTCGCTTCGGTGATGCCATGCGTCAGGATAGGTTAAACACGGAAAAATTATCAATGCACTTCTTCAGGAACTTTCAGCCCGTATCTCGTCGCAGGTTACGTGGAGGAACGCTTCAGTCTGCGCCGCTTCAAGCTCCACCTCCAACCGTTGGGCCAATCCGACCAGCGGGAGGCCATCCCGGCTTCGCTAAACTGAGTTGCCCCCTGATGCCCCGATGGCTGACATTCACCGGCACTCTATTGCGACGCCAAAGTCGAGTCCCAACCAGAGACACTTCAAATGCTGGCCCGGAGGCGAATCGGCGGCTGCATCGTATGCCACAACAACATCTCTGGGCGGAACGATGTCCGGCCGCCGTTGGTCGAGTGCCTGTGGCTGGAATTTGTCCGCCGGAAACAGACGTTGCCGGATCGAACAGAACGGCGAGTTTACGTCCCTGCGGCATCGCCTGCACGAACGGTGCCACGCCCCTGCCCTGAACCCCGCGAACGGGACTTGGCAGAAATGTGCCTGCTATCGGCGGATGGAATGACGGTACGCCAGCCGGCACGACCCTACGGCTGCCACGAGACCACCATACGCCGCTAGGCCCGTGCGTTCGCAGCAGACTGTGCGCCGGTCCCTAAACGGACTGCTACACGGTTCCCCGCGAATGACTCAGGGGAAGGCCCTGCTGACCTTCCCCGCCTAGCCAGTCAAGTGCTCAGAGCGTGGCAGTGGTTTTGGCCCTGAACCACTTCCAGTCCCATTCAGCGCCCCAACCCGGACCGGCCGGAGGAGCAATCACGCCGTTGACCGGCACGGGCGGGTTCAGCAGGCCGAGCTCCCGCCCCAGTTCGTCGCGGCTTCCGTCCGGAAAGTACTCGTAGCGCGACGTGTTGGGAATGGCACAGACCATGTGGGCATGGACCAGACCGAACAATCCGCCGGGACCGTTGAGTTCTACCGAAGTGTTGTGCCGAGCCGCGAACTCGGCGAGGTCCAGCAGAGAGGTGGCGCCGACCCGGGCGTTGGCGCGCACCAGGTCCGTGGCCCCCACTTGAAGCCAGGCCCGACACAGATCCATGTCGTGCATCAGGGTCTCCAAGGCCAGAACCGGAATGGACAGGGATGCGCAGAGGGCCTGGAGTTCAACCAGGGAGCGATCCGGCAGAGGTTCCTCGAACCAGAGGAAGTCCGTCTCCTCCAGCACCTTGCCCACCGCCAGAGCTTCGTCCAGGGTGTACTGGCAACCGGCGGCATCGTGCATCAGGGCGATCACACTACCCACCGTTTGCCGCAGTCGGCACAACCAGTCGCAGTTGCGACGCCAAGGCTGGGCAAAGTGATCCTTGAGGGCCGCGAAACCCTCCCCCATGGCGTATTCGGCGTCGGCCAAGGCCGTGTCCAGATCGCTGCTGCGGATGTTGTAGTAGGCCTCGGCGTGCGGCCGGGCGGTCCCAATCAGTTCATGCACGGCCCGGCCTTCGGCCTTGCCATGGATATCCCACAGGCAATTATCCAGGGCACCGAACCAGCCCGGAGCCAGGAAGGCCGTCCGCGTGGCGTGGTGCAGAAGATCCCGAAGACCCCTTCGGTCCAAGGCATCGTGGCCGACGGTCAAGGCCCGCATGTACTCCAGTTCGATTGGCCGCAGGGTGGAATACCGGGCATCACCAACCGTGCTGACCCCTTCGATGCCCTCGGTGGTGCGGACATGCAGGACGTGAATCTCGGACTCCGCCGGACCCAGTGTTTGGCTGCGCCAGTAGAAGCGGCCGTCCTCCCGGGAACGGGCAAGGGAAAACAGACTGTTACGGCCCGGCAGGTCAAGCACGGACAGATGAATCGATTCAATCTTCATGACGCAGATGCTCTCCTGGAAGGTGATGAGACATGGAAGTGTTCCTTCGGTCCGGACGCGACACTTCGTTCCTACCGCGGCCGAAGAGGACGAAGGTTGGCTTGCATACTGCCGCACCGTCGGGCAGACCCGTCCTCGCCACCAAACCTCAGGGCAATCGCATGCTAAAGGGGGCAGTGACGTCTGCGGGTAGGATGGGCGGTCTGTGCCTTGCCTGGAATGCCTGCCATGACCACCCCCGTGCCCCTGGTGTCCCTGCTCGCTGCGGTCGACGATCCCCGTCGGCCTCAGGGACAGCACCATTCCCTGGAGGCCATCCTCCTGATCGCCACCCTGGCTGTCATCTGTGGTGCCGACCACTGGACCGAGGTCGAGTTCTTTGGCCACCAGAAGCAGGCCTGGCTGGAGACCTTCCTGGAACTGCCGCACGGCATTCCCTCGCACGACACCTTCGGGCGCGTCTTCGGTCTGCTGGATCCGGCTCAGAGGGTGTATGGAAAAGCGGCATAGGGCCGGAAAAGGAGGGTCGGGAGTAGGATTCACTTGTCTTACGAGCGGCCTTGCCCCCGCTCCTCCTGTCATACCCTACATCGCCCCCTCATGGAACGCCAACCCTACGATACCGACCTGTCCGATGCCGAGTGGAAGCGCATCCGCCCCCTGCTGCCCGCCCCCTGCCCGCGCGGGCGTCCCATCGCAGTGCCCCGCCGCGAAATCGTGAATGCGATCCTGTATGTGCTGCGCAGCGGCTGCGCCTGGCGACTGCTGCCCCACGACCTGCCGTGCTGGACCCTGGTCTACTGGTACTTCCAGGTCTGGCGCGCCAACGGCCTGTGGGAGCGCATCAGCACCGCCCTGCGCGGACAGCTGCGCCGAGCCGCGGGCCGGAAGACCTCGCCCAGTGCCGGCATCCTCGACAGCCAGTCGGTGAAAACGACGGAAACCCCCGGTCTGCGAGGGTACGACGCCGCCAAGAAGGTCAAGGGCCGCAAGCGCCATCTGGTGGTGGACACCCTGGGGCTGCCCCTGCGGGTGGCCGTGCAGGCGGCCGACGTTCAGGACCGGGATGGCGCCCGGCAGGTCCTGGACCGTCTGCAGGACGACTTTCCGCGCCTGCGCGTGGTCTGGGCCGACGAGGGCTACCGGGGCCCCAAACTGGGCGACTGGGTGAAGGCGCAGGGCACCTGGCAACTGGACATTGTCCGCCGCGACCCCGACGCGGAGGGCTTCGAGGTCCTGCCCAAACGGTGGATTGTGGAGCGCACCTTTGCCTGGCTGGGCCGCCATCGGCGCTTGAGCAAGGACTACGAGCGGCGCCTGGACTCTTCCGAAACCTGGATCCACATTGCCCTCTCCCGGTGCATGCTGAAGCGCCTCAGCATGGCCTGAGGGCACTTTCCATACACCCTCTCAGTTGGAAGCCTGCTTTGCGGCGTGGGTACAGTCGCTGGCCGCGACCCTGCAGGACGAGGTCGTGGCCGTGGACGGCAAGGCGGCCCGGGGCTCGCACGACCAGGCCCGGAGTGTGTCCCCCCTGCACCTGGTCAGCGCCTGGGCGGACGCGGCCCGGCTGGTGCTGGGCCAGCGGCGGGTGGACGACCGGTCCAACGAGATCACGGCCATCCCGGCGCTGCTCGAGACGCTGGCGCTGGAGGGCTGCATCGTGACGATTGACGCCATGGGTTGCCAGAAGCGGATTGCAGAGACGATCCGCGACCAGGGGGCCGACTATGTGCTGGCCCTCAAAGGCAACCAGCCGCAACTGCACGAGGCCGTGGTCGAGACCTTCGCCGTCGAACAGGCCGAGGCTTTCGAGGGCTGCGACCATGACGTCCACCAGACCGTGAACAAGAACCACGGTCGCATCGAGACGCGTCGCTGCTGGGTCATTGGAACCCCAGAGTACATTCGATATGTGGCTCCCGACGAGGCCTGGCCCGACCTGCAGAGCCTGGTCATGATTGAGGCCCAACGGCGACAGGGGGACCGGGTTACCGCGGAGACCCGCTACTACATTTCCAGTTTGCCGGCGGATGCGCGGGTCCTGTTGCAGGTCGTGCGCAGCCACTGGGGCATTGAGAACTCCCTGCACTGGGTCCTGGACATGGCCTTCCGAGAGGACGAGAGCCGCATCCGCACCGGCCATGCCGCCCACAACCTGTCGATCCTGCGGCGCATGGCCCTCAACCTCCTACGCCGCGAGACCACGGCCAAGGGCGGTATCGCTGCCAAGCGCAAGCAGGCCGGCTGGAATGACGGGTACCTCCTCAAGGTCCTGGCCCATTAGCATGCGATTGCCCTGCACCAAACCTCTCGGCCGCAATCCCGAAACCGACCATTGTGCTAACCTAGGCTCCCCTCACGACCATTGGTCGTTCACAACTTATTGAACCCTCCCCACAAGGAGCTACCAATGACAAGACGATTGAGTCCTGCCGTTTCTCGCCGCCGATTCCTTCAGGTGAGCGGTGCCGGCGCAGCTGCGCTGGCGCTGGCCGCTTGTGCGGCCCCGGCAGCGGCCCCCGGCGACGATGCCGCCATGGCACCAGTGGAGATTGACTTCGCGGCCTGGGCCGGCAACACGGACATTCCCGCCTGGGAAGAACTGGAGCGGGTGTTTAGCGAACAGAACTCCGACATCGTGGTAACCACCGCCCCCAGTGGCACGGGCGCGGACTACTATACGGGCTTGCAGACCAGTATCGCCGGCGGCGCGCCGCCGGACGTCGCTTCCTTCCAGGGCTGGGAATGGCAGCCTTATGCCGATGCCGGCCAGCTGGCTCCCCTGGACACGTACATTCAGGAGAGCGGCCTGTCCGGTCCCTATCCGGACGGTGTCCAGAGCATCGAGGACAGCACCCGCCGCGACGGCAAGCGCTACCTGATGCCCCTTCAGGTTGGCGTCATGCTCATGTTGTACGCCCGCCAGCCCTTCGACGACGCCGGTCTGGACTACCCGACCGACGATTGGACCTTCGATGAATTCCTGTCGATGGCCGAGCAGGTGACCAACCTGGACGGCGACAACCGCATGTACGGCTTCCAGCCCAGCGGGATTTGGCCGCGCGACATCCACTGGATTCGGTCGACCGGCAAGCAGGAGTTCGACCAGTTGGTGGACCCGACCACGGCTAGCTTCGACCAGCCCGAGATCATCGAGATCGTACAGCTGCTGACCCAGGACCTGCAGTACAAGATGGGTATCAGCCCCACACCGGCCGACATGTCCGGCGGCACGAACACCATCGAAACCGGCAATGCGGCCATGAAGTACGAGGGTGCCTGGTTCCTGCCCAACCTGAATTCGCCCGAACTGCGCGACGCGGGGGCGGAGGTCCCCTTCGATGTGGTCATGATGCCGCAGTACCTTGATGCGGACCGCCCCCACCGCGGCTGGTCCGAGGGCGTCGCCGTTCTGAACACGGATTCGGTGGACGCGGCCTGGGAATACACCGCCTTCATGGGCGGCGAGGAAGGCCAGAAGATCTACTCGACCCTCACCGGGCGGCTGCCCAACACCGAGGATCTGATCCACTCCTTTTGGATTCCCACCATCGAGGAACGCTTCGGCGTGTCCAACGGCGCGGCCTTCGTGGAGGCCTTCAAGCGCAGCGAAGTGGACGTGATTGGCGGCGTCTCCCGCGGCCAGATGTGGAACGAGGTGGTCAGGCCCGTGGGCTGGGATCCGCTTCTCAACAACTCGGCCACGGCCGCCGAAGTATTGCCCGAAGTGACCAAGGGCGTGCAGGCCCTGCTGGACGACTACTGGTCCGGCTGATTTTGACCGGGCTCCGGTCTGCACGGGCTCCACAAGGAGACCTGTGCAGGCCGGACACGATGGGACCCGGCAGCTGGACCGGGGCGAAGTCTGCATGCCCGGCCAGCGCGGGTCCGTACACACCGCGCACCTGCTAAAACCATGACCGTGCTGCAATCGGCCGGTCGTCTGTTGACCGGCGGCGGTCCCCGGCGGGACTGGCTGACCGGATACCTGTTTGCGTCGCCCTTCATCCTGGGCTTCCTGATCTTCATCGCCTACCCGATGCTGCACTCGGCATGGCTGATCATGTTCGAGTGGGACCCCCTGCGCGAACCGGAGTTCGCGGGCTTTTCCAACATCCTCAAGATGCTGGAGGATCCGAAGGTCAACAAGAGCCTTTTCAACAGCTTCTTCTACACCGTCATTGCAGTGCCGGTCCAGTTGTGCATTTCGTTCACGCTGGCCCTGGCCCTCTCCCAGCCCCTTTGGTTCCGCGACTACTACCGGGCCGCCTTCTACCTGCCCATCATTGTGCCCCTGGTGGCCAGCGCGGTGGTCTGGCAGCGGGTCTTCCATCCGGAGTTCGGGATCCTGAACGAGGCCCTGGGCTGGTTCGGGGTCGATCCGATTCGCTGGCTGTTCGAACCACAACTGGCCAAGCCGGCATTCATCTTCATGTCGTTCTGGGCCATCGGACGGCAGATGGTGATCTTCATTGCCGGCCTGGGCAATATCCCGGAATCGCTCAAGGAAGCAGCCAGCCTGGACGGCGCCAACGCCTTTGGCCGCCTGCGCACCGTGGTGCTGCCCCTGATGACACCGCTCATCTTCTACAACATGGTGATCGCCACGGTGAACTCGTTCCAGACGTTCATTCCGGCCATGATCATGACGGAGGGCGGCCCATCCGACGCGACGCTCTTCGTGGTCCTGAACATTTACCGCAATGCCTTCCAGTACGGGCGCATGGGCTATGCCTCGACCCTGGCCTGGGAGCTGTTCCTGATCATTGTGGGCTTCACCATCATGCAGTTCGTCATTTCGCGTCGCTGGGTCTATTACGAAGAAGGGGGCGATTGAGGCATGTCCGTCACGCAGATGCCCTTGGAGCAGCCCGCCGCGCAAGCACCCCGGGTGGCAAAACCGCGCCGCAAACTCAAGGAACGCCTCTGGCTGGCGGCGTTGCAGATCCTGATCACGGTCCTGTCCGTCACCTTCCTGGTCCCGACACTGTGGATGGTGTCCTCGTCGCTGAAGGTGTCCACGGAGGTGTTCGCCCACCCCATCGTCTGGATCCCGAGGGATCCGCACTGGGCCAATTACGTGACGGCCTTCACCGGCCACCTGCCGCTTGGCTCCTTCATTTGGAACACCGTCAAGATCGTGGTGTTCGCGGTGCTGGGCACCCTGCTGTCCTCGTCACTGGTGGCCTATTCCTTCGCCCGCATCGACTGGCCCGGCAAGAACTTCTGGTTCGGCCTGCTGCTGGGCACCATGATGCTGCCGGACATCGTGACGCTCGTGCCGCGGTTCATCCTGTTTCGGACCATCGGCTGGTACGACACGTTCTATCCCCTGATCGTTCCCTACTGGGGTGCGGTCATGGCCCTGTACGTCTTCCTGATACGGCAGTTCTTCATGGGCATTCCGGGCGAACTGGAGGATGCGGCCTACATCGACGGCGCCAGCCGGCTGCGCACGCTGACCCAGATCCTGATGCCGCTCTCCAAGCCGGTCATGGCAACGGTGGCGGTCTTCGCTCTGCTGCAGCACTACAACGATTTTCTGAACCCGCTGATCTATCTCAAGACCATGGACAAGTTCCCCCTGGCGGTGGGGGTCAAGATGTTCAACGACTTCGAGGTGCAGCACTGGGAAATCGTGTTCGCGGTCAGCACCATCATGCTGGCGCCCATCCTGGTGCTCTTCATCTTTGCCCAGCGGTTCTTCGTCCAGGGCATTACGATGACCGGCTTCGGCGGCCGTTGACGAAATTAGGGCGGTTGGCCGGCACCAGCCCCACGGGGACCCAATCGGAAAGGGGATCCGTGCCCCTGACGGGGAAGGTGAAGCGTCGCTTCACCTTCTCCACATGACTGTGCGTTTGCGCTGATCGCCGCTCCCGGTTCACACCGCTGCACCGCTTCCCGCGCTCCCATAAACCGACCCGACCTTCGCGTTCAAACGGCGTTGCATTCCTTTGCTACAATCGGGCTGCAGGAGGCAAAACACATTTATGGCACTGACCCGCGACCGGAACGGCTGGGACGGCGTGGTCCTGAGAGATCCCCCACAGGAGCCGGGGATCCGGTACCCGTCCGATGACGATGAACCCATGGCCGATACCGAACTCCAGTACTATGCCATCACCGATGCCGTCTTTGCCCTGAAGATGCATCTGCGGCAGTTGGGTCGTGCGGGCACGGTTCGGGGCAATTGTGCCCTGTACTACGATCTCGACAATCTGACGGCCTATGTGGCGCCCGATGTGTTGCTGGCCTACGAAGTGGCAGTGCCGGGCGAGGAGGGCTACGCGCCCTGGGTGTACGGGAAAGTGCCGGACCTGGTCATGGAAATGGCTTCGCCCTCCACCCACCCCCAGGACAGCAGCCTCAAGTGGGAACGCTACGCCGCCTTGGGCATTCCCGAATATTGGCAGTACGATCCCCACCACCAATATCTGACCGAGGATTTGCTGGGCTGGCAGCTGCTGGACGGTACCTATGTCCCCATCCCCCTGCAGCCCGACAGCCCGCGCGGAGCGTTGATCGGACGGAGTTCCGTTCTGGATACGGACTGGGGGCTGGACACGACCACCGGTATTCTGCGGTTGTGGAACCCGGTGCAGCGGAGGTGGTATCTGACGGTGCAGGAAGCCGGGACGGCCCACGAGAGGGAAGCCACACGGGCAGACCAGGAAGCCACGCGAGCAAACCGTGAAGCTGCACGGGCGGACCAGGAAGCTGCACGGGTACGGGAAGCAGAGGCGGAGATTGCACGGCTCCAGGTCCTGCTGCACCGGCAAGGACATGCCCCCAAAGATCCCTTGGACTGAGCTGCTGATTTGTTCAGGTACGTCGGCATGACGGTCCGACGTTTGACGGGGTGATGTGGACTGCCGCATGGACCTCCCCGTGTAGTTCGCGGCCGCTCCGTCCCTTGTTGACCGCGTCGCCCGTCCGACCACCGATCCGGTGCTGACCGGCCAGCGGAGGATTGGCAGTCGTGTCCTTCGATCGGGAGCAAGGCCGCATGATCCAATGTTGCCGCGCGGCAGGCCCGTGGACCATGCCAGCCTGAACAGCTGCGGCATCGCCCTTGTAGTGTTTCAGTCCGCTTGTCGCGGATTGCCGATCACGGCGACGGCTTTTGTTCCCGGATCCGTTTGCCATACGTTGGCATCGCCCCTTGTGATTGACATGATCCCCTGTCGAGGTCGGTGGCGGTCGCCGAACTGTGGACCTCCACGGTGTTTATGCTCCTGGGCTGCCACTTGACCTCAATAGTGAGACCGATCGGCGCGCACAGGTACATCGACACAACCCTTGAGATGGCCGAGTAGGAAACGGTCCGGAGCGACTATGAGGAGCGCAACACCACAAACTGGACCCACTGCATGACGCGGGTGAGGTAGGTCCAACCGCGGCATTTGGTGCTCCGGATGCCCGCAGCGACATCGCGGGTCCTGGCACGATCCCATTGGCGCTGCCGGCAACCGCGTGATCTACGACTGTAGTCTTGGAGTTGCCGGCATGCGGCTGCCAGACCGGGAATCAAACAGGCCCCGGTCGTCCCTACGGACAACCGGGGCCTGTGAAGTGGGGAGGGATCAGCCAGAAGACCGTTGGTGCGGATTCCTCAGCGCATCCCATCCCCTAGGTCAAACAAGAGACCTACATCATCATGCCGCAGAACATGTCCACGCCCATCGCCACGGCTGCTTCCAGCTGCCCTGCAGGCACGCCAGCCAGCATGTCGAGGCCCACGGCCGCGAAGGCTGCCATGTCCGCCGCAGACATGGCCATGGCCATATCCAGGCCCATCATGGCCATGCCCGCCATCTCGGCCGAACTCATCCCTTCCACCATGGAAATGCCCATGGAAGCCATGGAAGCCATCTCTTCGACGCTCATCCAGGGGAAGGAGTCAATGCCGGCAGTGGCGAGCCCCATCAGGATCATGTCACCCAACAGGTCCTCGGATAAGCCCACGAGCAGGCCGGATATATCCATCACGAATGACGACAGCAGGTCGGCTCCCATCACGGCCATAGCCATGGTCTGGTCCGCCCCCATCGCATCCACCATGCTCAGCCCCATGGAAGCCATGGCCGCCAGTTCATCGGCGGACATGCCCTGCATCATGTCCAGAGTCGACATGGCCATGGCCGACATCTCGTCGCAGGACATCATGTCCTGAGCCAGCACCGGCGTCGCAACCGGCAAGCTCAAGGACAACAGGGTGAACACCAAGATGAATGCCATCACCTTGCGGGCGGTTTTCCTCATTCGGTTCATCAGCTCGCTCCTTTGTCAGCTGAAACAGGCATGCCCCCGGTACCGGATACCAGGAAACCCGCGATCATCGGCATCGGCGGCATCCAAAGTTGTACTGGGACACTCTTATTCTATCAACAGTGGCAAAACATGCTGAAGTGACATAGACGACTAGTCTGCCGATCGATCGGGAGTGCAACATACGCGTATCTTCCGAACAACCTACGGGTTGCCTACACGGTCGGTGGCAGACGGGTCTGCCGCTCCGATCCCGCCCGTTGTCACCGGGCAAACAGATTGGCCATTTGCCAAGCCTGCAGGCGCGTCACCCGCGCCGGGGCTCCCCCGGCCCGCAACGAGATCCCGGTGCTGTCCAGCCGGCCCGGATAGCAGCGCAGGGCTACGCACTGGCGTCCGTTGACGAACACTTCCACCACCGAACGGTCCACAAACACGCGCAGTTGCAGGGGCTCGTCCGGGGCCAGATAGACGGGAGCCTGTTCGGGCGGACGGGCGGAGACGTCGTCCAGGATGGAGCTGTGGCTGTTGTCCAGCATGGCAATGCTGTCGGTGGCCGCCCGCAACCCGGCCGGCTCCCACCCGCCATACCGGGCCCAGTTGCGGAAGCCGCGACTGCGGTAGAAGGAGAAGCGAGTGTACTCCTCCGCCCCGGGCGAACGCAGAACGTTGAGTTCAATCACGGAGGCGTCCCCGTCGGCGATCTCCAGCTCCAGCTCCAGGGCATCGCCGGCAACCTTGTCGAGGACAACCTCCTCGTTGGCCGGCAGAGCCACATCCGTCAGGGAGACCTCGTTCGAGCGCAGCGACTCGATGTCGCCGGCCGGCTCCACCGCCATCTGATCCCGGACCCGGCCTTCGTCCGCGCGCAGGGTCAGCCGGCGCGGGAGCGTCATGATCTGATCCCAGCCCCGCCGCACGCGTCCGGGATTCATGTTGTAGATCACGATCACGCCGCCCTCGCCGTCGGGCGTGGCCGACGGCGCATGTACGCCGCCGGGACCGGACGCCCCGAAATTTGCCTCGTGGAGGGAGGTAACCACGAACTTGTCCCGGTCCTTGTCGTAGTCCCCAAGCAGGGCCTGGCCGCCGCTCATGTGGCTGTAGAAGAGCAGCATGTGCCGTTCCCTGTCCCCCTGCCCAATGGGCCAGAAGTAGGGACAGGCCCCGTCGTCGCCCAGCTTGGTCATCGTGTCCCCTTCGATGAACGGGTGCAGGTACTCCCACGTCTCCATGTCGCGGGAGCGCAGCAGGAAGTTCGCCCGCGTACGCACGCCATTGGTGGGGTGCGGCAGCGTGCCGCCGGACAGGGAGTAGTAGAAGTCGCCCTTGCGCCAAATGCAGGGATCAAAAACCCGGTAGGGCAGTTCGCCACCGTCCGGCGCGGTCATCGGAATCACGGCCTGTCCGGTCAGCTTCTCCCAGTTGAGCAGCAGCGGATCCGAACTGGTGGCCACCATGTTGCCCGCCTTGGTGCCGTGGTAGATGGCAATCACCCGGTCCTCCTCGACCAGCGTGGCGCCGGAGAAGCAGCACTCTTCGGGATCCGGGTAGATGGCATAGGGCAAATCGCGCCAGTGGATCAGATCCTCGCTGACGCAATGGCCCCAGTGCTGCCGCGGATCCTCAGGCGGATAGCCCTGGTAGAAGAGGTGCCAGAGCCCGTTCCAAAAACAGAGGCCGTTGGGGTCGTTAAGTGTGCCTTCGGGGTTCACATAGTGGTAGTAGGGTCGGTGCCGGTCTCCAGCCAGGGCAGTGCGCGACCACACAAACCGCTTGAGCATGGGGTTGGCAGCCAGAGCTTCCTCCTGCTGCTCCCGGTTTCCGGGAAACGTATAGAACGGAACCTTGGATCGACGATCTTCAGTCTGTGCGGACATGGCGGATTCTGAACTCCTTGACTGGAGAGGGGAACTGGACACGGAGATGGCCATGGTGCCCGGGTCGGCCCGCGCGCGCCGGAGATGTAGGGGCCCGACGGCGGTGCGTGCTGCCGTGGCTCACAGCGGGTTGAGTATAGGCGGCCGGTTGGCTCGCAGACCAACAGACTCCGTTTGCGCGGTAGCCGTGGCCGGATCGAAGCGGTGGTGCCTGCAGAATTCGGTGGGGCAGCCGACCCTGGTTGGACGTGCGGACGCTGCGCAATGGACCCGCGGTGTCAACGCATTCGATCGCGGGCCGGCCGGCTGCCTGCGTTTCCATCCTTCACGCGCAGGGGCAACTCCGGCCAAGGCGTGCCGCCGTTGATGGTTGTCGGTGCCTGACTCCAGTTTCAGACGCCGTTGCGCCAACCGTCCTCCTTGCGGTACACGTAGTCGGGGTCGTCGGGTCCCAGCACGCCCATGCGCTCCTCCACCGGGAAATCGGCCATGACGACGCGGATCGACTTGCGCGCCATGGCAATCAGGAATTCCGTCAGGACCGAAAGGTCGTCCGCATCCGCCTGCTGCATAGCGTACAGGTAGGCGTTGCGATCCTGGCGGTGCACCAGGATGGGTGGCCATCCATTGCGGACCAAGTGCCAGTTCAGGAGCACACGGCCCGTACGCCCGTTGCCGTCCGCGAAGGGGTGGACCTGGATGAAGCGATGATGCATCCAGGCCCCTGTCAGCAGAGGATGTTGAGCCGGCTCGTAGGCCCCATAGAGATCCAGCAGAAGGTCCAGTTGCGGATCCACCTGCTCCGGCGGAGCGTAGAGGTGGACGGTGCCATCAGGCCGCGTAGGGTTGTTGGGAAAGTCCTTCCACACGCCGCGCCGCAGCGTCCGCTGCACGCGCCGGCCCAGCATGTCCACCGCGTTGTGTGTTTCCTGGTGGGCGGTGATTTGGGCATGCAGCTCGCGCATCGCGTGCTTGGTGATGGGCCGGTCCTCGCGGATGAAGGCGTAGGACATTTCGGCGGCCGCCATGTGGTCGTCCAGGACCGTCACCAAGTGCTCCGGTTCCACGTCCACACCCTGTCGGCGCACATACTCCGCGCGGAAACCCTCCTGCAACAGGGTCTGTGTAACACCGTGCGTAGGGTTGTAAAGACCCTCGATCACGCCAGTCTCGATAGCCATGCTGCGCTCCAGTCGTACCAAACCCTCCCGAATCCCTTCCCGGACCGCGGGATCGGCACACAACGTTTGGAAGCGCTGATTCCATTCATCCTCGTAGTCGAACCCGCGCTCCAGATTCACGGTGGCCAAAGGCTG
Organism: Caldilineaceae bacterium; assembly: GCA_965208365.1. Lineage (GTDB taxonomy): Bacteria > Chloroflexota > Anaerolineae > Caldilineales > Caldilineaceae > Bin34. The sequence goes on from OZ242330.1 coordinate 413,085, forward strand.
GATGCCGCGCCAATTTGTATAGCGGGTTTCCCGTTCCTTATCCCGCTCTCCACGTCGTGGGCGTGGGGATTGGAGTTCCATGATGTGCCTCCTGACCCCGCGGTCCGCGCATCCGGGTCCTGTCCGATACGGGGTGCATGGCCGGTGCGAACCTACACCGGGCTGTTTGCGCGGTCCTACTTGAGGTAAATCATAAAACGCGTTGTGCGATGGCCATGCCGTTCCGAACCATCCCACCCACCGCCGCGGGCCGTTCGGATGTTGCCCGGTCAAATGCTGTCCAAGAGCCGGTGTCGCCTGGGTCGCATGTAGACGTACACCTCTTCGTTATCCCTGACTTCCGTCGGCACCAGACCAAGGCGCGAGCTGTTGAACAGGCACTGCCCGTCGTCCAGCGAAAACTCCCAGCCGTGCCACGGGCACCTCAGAACTTCATTCTCCCGACCCCACATGAAACGGCCGGATGCCGACGGCAACGTCGTGCCCCGGATTGCGCCCATGCACAGCGGCTCACCTGCGTGAGGACAAATGTTCAGGATGGCTCTTATTTCCCCTTCGTAGCGAAACATGCCGATGCTGCGGCCTTCCACCTCCACCAGCAGGCAGGCCCCCTCCACAATTTGGGCATCGTACGCGACGTGATGCCAGTGATCCGGATTGGTAGTCTGGGAAGGGTTTGACACGGGCGTCCTGGTGCGAATCCGTTATGTTCGTTGCGTGAAGAAACCGGATTCTATATCGCGGACAATCGAATGCGCCCGTGCAGGGCCAGTCCGATCCGCGGCATGTGGATCATGTCCGTGTCTGTGAATACAGCTTGCTATGCTGATCTGCAGTTGAGGCACCAAGATGCTTGGTGTCCAATCGAACATCCCTCCGTACCAAGGAATTGGGCCAAATGTACTTGGGCTGCTTTCAGAGCAACGGCGCGTTACACCGCATGGACTACGCAGACTTTGCGGCAATTGCATTCGACATCGGCTACGTCACGCTGGATGTGCCGGTCCTCAACGACGCGGCCGTCAAGGTCGCCCGCAGCCTCGACATGGCCCTGCACGCCACAGGCTCCCTGACTCCACCGGACCTGAGCACGGAGAGCGACCAACAGGCCGCGCTGACCCGGCAGGTCACGGATGCCATCGACTGGGCATCCGGACACGGCATCAGAGTCATCACCCATCTCCTGGGCAAGGACATGTCGTTGAGCGGCGACGACAACATTGCCGTCTTCAAGGAGCTGTACACGCCCATCGCGGCCCATGCTGAGGCCCTCAACGTACGCCTAGCCTTCGAAAACTGGCCGCGCAACGGAACCATGCTGGCAACCACTCCGGAAATGTGGCACGCGATGTTCAGTGCCGTGCCGTCGCCGGCCCTGGGCCTGTGCTACGACCCGTCGCATTTCGTTTGGCAGGGAATCGAGTGGATTCAGCCTATTCGCGACTTCGCCGACCGCATCTACCACGTCCACGCCAAGGACACGGAAATCCTCCTGGACGGGCGCAATGCCTTCGGCATCTACGGCCGGCAGCTCAGCGGAACCGGGCAGAGCCAATGGTGGCGCTACCGACTGCCCGGTTACGGAGAGGTGAACTGGTTCCACTTCCTGGATGAACTGTTCCAAGCCGGTTACGACCAGGCCCTCAGCGTGGAACACGAGGACAGAGTCTGGGCTGCCACGCAGGAAACGGCAGTGCGGGGCCTGCGGCTCGCCCACCAGTTCCTCAAACCGTTCATCGCCTGAGCTTGGACCTTCGCGGGAACAATCCACGTGGCAGTCAAGGATCAGCCGCCCGGACTTTCCGGACGCGGGTTGGACCGAACCTGCGCCTTCCAACCACCTTGCCTGAGATCCCCAACATGATCATCGCCAGCGGACAACCCGGCCGACCCACGGTCTGGCATGACGTTGATCTGTCCCCGACAGAACGCGGGCAGCTCTACGGCCATGCAGCCTGTTCGCCGCGGCGGCCCTTCGTGGCCGGCGAGTGGGTCTCGCTTGAGTTCACATTCACGATCGGGAAGACCGAGCTTGGACCGGGGGGACGACTGGCACTGGCTTGGTCCTGGCCGCTGGATTGGACCGACCTGCAATTCGAGGATCCCGGTGGCGACGGGTTCACCACCGTCGCGGTTCAGTCCGGACACAACAGCGCCACCACAGCCGAACTCAGCCTGCGGTACTTCCGCCAAGGCCCGTTCGATCCCTGGCAGCACCATCTTGAACTGACGGTCGGGCGGGGCCAGTTGGCGGAAGGGGACAAGGTGATCCTGACCTGCGGCAACAGAGCGTATGGAGGCAGGGGTTGGCGCGTACCCACCTTCCGCTTGCGCAACCTGGAGTTCGTGGTGCTGATTGATCCGGACCGGAGCGACGCCTGGCACCGGTTGCCGTCGGCGGAGGGTTTATCCATCGTGCCCGGGCCGCCGGAGCGCCTGGTTGTCATTGCACCCGACCACGGGTTGGTAGGTGAAACCGGGACCTTGACCATCAAGGCCGAAGATCGCTGGGGCAACGCCAGCATGCCGGTCCATGCTCGGCCCAAGGTCAGGGAACTGTACGCGGAACCAGCCGGTCCGCTTCTGGAACTGGGAGAGTCTGTGGTCTGCGCGGACCCGCCTGTAGTCCACGTACCTGTCCGATACAAGGCCAGTGGCCTAACCAGAGTGGAGGTTCATCTGCCGAACTCGGACCTGAGCACACAAAGCAATTCCGTCCGGATCGCAACGGAACCACCCAAGTGGCGACGCTTTTGGGGAGACATGCATTCGGGCCAGAGTGAAGTCGGCTGTGGTGTCGGCTCCATGGCGGAGCATTTCACCTATGCCCGGGACGCCGCCGGTCTTCAGTTCATCACGCACCAGGGCAACGACCACTATGTGTCGCGCGACCTGTGGGATCTGACCCGGATCGAGACGGAAAACTTCCACGAACCCGGCCGGTTTATCACCTTCCTGGGTTGCGAGTGGAGCGCGCCTACCTCGGATGGTGGGGATCGCAATGTTTTCTACCGACACGACGAGCCCCGGCTGCGCCGCTCGGACCGGTTCTTCCAGGAGGATGAGCCGGACCCCGAACCAGACCTGACCACCGCCGAGCCGTTCCTGGAGGCCATGCGGCATGAACCGGTGCTGATCAACATGCATGTCGGCGGTCGTCCCACCAATCTTGACTGGCATGCCCCGGAAGTCGAGCGACTGGCGGAGATCCACTCCACCCACGGTACGTCGGAGTGGTTCGTCAAGGACGCCCTCCGCCGCGGTTACCGAGTCGGCATCACGGCCGGAACCGACGGCATCACCGGCCGTCCCGGCGCCTGCCATCCGGGCTGGCGCAACAACCGGAACGTGCGCAACGGTCTGACCGCGGTCTATGCAGAAGATCTAACCCGCACAGGCATTTGGGAGGCATTGTCGGCCCGCAGGTGCTATGCCACATCGGGCGAACGCATAGGCCTGTGGTTTGAGGTGGACGGACAGCCCATGGGTTCGATGCTCACCACTTCGGGCGATCTCCTGGCCACGATTGAAGTCGAGGGTACGGCACCGCTCGAATCGGTCGAACTATTACGCGACGATAGGCAGATTTATCAGTGGCAGCTGGCTGAACCGTCCCCTGCAGCCAACGGGCGGCATCGGATTCGCCTGCTGTGGCAAGGCACTGCCCAACGCGGTACGGCACGCGCCCAGCGCGTGGCATGGGACGGTGCCCTGAACCTGGACCGGGGCACGCTTCATGCGGTCGAGGCAGTGAACTTCCACGGAGGCGAGGATCGTGTAGACCAGCCCAGCCGCACCTGCGTGACTTGGCGGAATGCCACGGCGGGCAATCATGCCGGTCTGTTGCTGGAAGTCGAAGGGGACGAACACACCATGTGCAGTTTCGATTCGCCCCAGGTCCAATTCAAGTTCCCGCTAGTGGAGTAACTTGGTGAAATTGTGGGGTGTAACATAGGCGGTTGCACGGTGGCCGCCGGCCGGCCGGCACCGTGTGCGTCCTGGCCCGGCGACCCTCGAGAGCTCCCCCATGTCCCACAAGCGATACATCGTCGAACTGTCCCCGGAGGAACGGACCCGCCTGCAGCGGCTGACCGCAACCGGCAGCCCCAAGGCCCAGGCCCGGCGGCGGGCCCGGATCTGGCTGCTCTGCGACCAGGGACCGGAAGGGCCGGCCTGGACCGATGAACGCACGGCGGAGGCCGTGGGCGTGACCGAGATGACCGTGTCGCGGGCGCGCCGGGCCCTGGTCGAGGAGGGGCTGGAGGCGGCCCTGCAGCGCAAGCCGCGCCCGCCGCGCCCGCGCAAGTTGGACGGGACGGCCGAGGCCGAGCTGGTCCGGCTGGCCTGTTCGACGCCGCCGCCCGGTCGCGCGCGCTGGACCCTGAAGCTGCTGGCGGCCGAACTGGTGGCCCTGGAGGTGGTCGATGCAATCGCGCCCGAGACGGTGCGCCGCACGCTTAAAAAAACGCGTTGAAGCCCTGGCGGAAACAGTGTTGGTGCATCCCCCCGCAGGCCAACGCCGCTTTCGTGCACAACATGGAGGACGTGCTGGCGGTCTACCAACGCCCCCCGGACGATCGTTTTCCGGTGGTCTGCGTGGACGAAACCAGCAAGCAGCTGGTTTCGGAAACGCGCGTGCCGCAGCCGGCGGCGCCCGGCCAGCCGCTCCGCTACGACTACGAGTACCGGCGCCACGGGGTCTGCAACCTGTTCATGATCACGGCTCCCCAACAGGGCTGGCGCACCGTCAAGGTCACGGCCCGGCGCACCAAGCTCGATTTCGCCGCGGTCCTGCGCGACCTGACGGACGTGCACTTCCCGCAGGCCGAGAAAGTGGTCCTGGTCTGCGACAACCTCAACACGCACCATCCCAGCGTCCTCTACGAGGCCTTCCCGCCGGCCGAGGCGCGGCGCATCGCGACGCGGCTGGAGTGGCACTACACGCCCAAGCACGGCAGCTGGCTCAACCTCGCCGAAATCGAGTTCGCGGCCCTGGCCGCGCAGTGCCTGGACCGGCGCATCGCCAGCGCGGCCGAGCTGCGGGCCGAGATCGAGGCCTGGGTGCGCGACCGCAACGCCTTGGGCACCCCTGTGCACTGGCAGTTCACGACCGAGGATGCCCGCATCAAACTCCTGCATCTGTACCCCACATTTGAGTGAAGTTGACCCACTAGCCCATGTCCTCAAGGCATCCTTGACACGGGATGCAGGTGGCTTGGACTGCAAAGTCACGGTTGGCCCGGCACCAGACAACGACGCACCCACGAGAGCCGGCCTGACCTTCCGGGACCATGAAGCCCGGACGCGCACGCACGCTTACTGGGTGCGCGTCACCCAAATCGATCAGGCCCAGGCCTGGAGCAGCCCGGTATACGTATCCCGGGAATAAACCGTCCCGCGGAGCTTCGAAAAGCCCTTGATTTTATGATGGGTCGTGGGACATCATGTTCATGTTGGAGGCGGAGGTTCCGCCTCCAACATCCGGTCGGAAGATTTCCAGCCACTGGTACAGACTCACAGCCATGCTGGACATTGCGACCGGACAACCGGTGGACGCACGACCGCGGACCCTTCCGCAATCCGGTTTACCGAGAGGGATTTGCCTGCCGTGGGGACCTGTATCGCCGGTGCCAATCCGGCCAACGGTGGGGACTGCTCCACCCGGACTCGAGTTGCAGGGTGTCGCTTGTGCCCTATCAACCGAGAGCGAATTACCCAAAACCTTATGGGTTTTGGGAACAGAGTTGAGTGCCGCATCCGCGCTGGTCGGCCGACACCCCTAGGGTTGCCTTCATGCCAGTGACACAGGAACAGCTCCAGATCTGTAAACACCGCTGACGACGAGTAGAGCAATGCAGCGGAACGCGCACATTCTGGGTCTTTAGTGACATAAGACGACTGACAGTGAACACCCAGGACTCGAACCAGACTTATCCGAACAGTTCACGCAACCAATGGACCAACTGTCGAGCATGAGGTGCATTGGGATCCAAGAATCGGCTTTGGATTGCTGTGCCGAAAGGAAGGCCAGGATCTGCCTGCCAGGCCAACCAAGTGTGAATAATGGCTTTGCTTCGATCCACAGGTCTGAATAGTGGCTGATTCAAAGAATCCACACATGACTCAGCGTGTTGCCAATGGGAATCGGAGTCAGGCACCAGGAATGCCAGAAAGTCCTCCAGCTCGCCTGAATCTTGATTGTTAGGCATGATCCAGATACCCACCTTCGGCGACAATTCTTCTGCCGCTGGAGACACAATGGTTCCTCCTGACTCGGGCTGACGAGGTATCTCCTGATATCCAGCGTTGCCTAACCGGTCACGCAGGGACTGCCAACGGTTCGTTGCACTAGTGTCGGCATCAATCACCACTCCCAGAACATCCTCCGCATCTTCCTTGCCCAGAACCTTGAGTTGGGTAGAAAACTCCTGCAGCAGGTCTGTATCACTTCCCCGATACTCCACATTCGGACATGGAACTCCGTGCTCACGGCAGATTCTGTCCACTACCCGTTGGTCATCGCGGCCCTCGACCAACAACACCATGCTGCCGGTCATGTCACCGTACCTCGATGCGCCGCTTGGTGATCACTTGCAGGTCATCTTCGGTAAACACTGTCGGGATGATGTTGCTTCCCTTCCGAGTCAGACGCAGCAGAACGCCCACCTCGGGAGTTTCAGCCGCCGCCGCTTGAAAGGCTTCCACTGCGTCCCAACTGTGAGTAGTTGCAAAAACCTGGATACTGTGATGTTGGGCCAATTGGAATATCGTGCGCCATGCTTGGAGTTGCACGGTGTGATGAAGACCGTTTTCGAACTCGTCAATCAGCAGAAGGCCATCCCTGGCATCCAGGAGCGCAAGAATCAGGGTCAACATGCGGTTCACCCCGTCCCCCAAGGAACCAAGCGGGACATACCGAGACAAGCCATGAATACGCACATAAGGTGCCTTTCCAAGTCTGCTATGGCTTCCTCCACCAATCATGCGAACTGCGGTTATGTCGGGTACAATTGTTTGCAATGCCCTGACCACGTCTGCTTCCTCGTCTCGCAATACCACTCGATCCCACAACGTTCCCAGAGTGTCCGAAACACCATTGGGGTACACGACCCTACAATTCATTCGGTCTCGCTCGGAACGAACCCAACGGTGACCAAAGTGTTCAATTACCTCCAAACTCATCACATATTCTCCCTCCTCAGTACTCGCTACCAACACGGGTTCGCTTAAGGCGCTTTCCTGCTCATTTTGACTCCGCTTCATGGGTTTAGTACGACGCTGATTGTCCATAGGATCGGACATCCAATCGGTACTTAGGGAAACTTCCATGGGATGGTTTGAATTACCGGTTTTGATAACTATGGGCTTGACTTCGTCATCAAATGAGGGAAATCCGTGGAAAAGGACTGAAGGGTAGAAATCGCCTTCGGAAACAAGGAATCGTGCATCTTTTTCTTCATACCGACGGAAATCCGAACGGCTGGTGAGAATGTCGTAAAGGACATCAGGTGCGGCCTTTTGCGAAACAAGCCGCAACGCTTCAAGGATTGACGACTTACCCGTATTGTTCTTGCCGGTGATCAAGGTTACGCGACCCAAATCCTGGATTTTCAAATCCCGAAACCCACGATACCCCTGGATCGCAAGATCCGGGAAAGCCAGTTGGGAATTGGACAACGGTACGCTCCTATTCAAACTGAAGGTGCCGTCCTAACATCGGCAGATCGACGGTTCACGCTACCACATCCCTAGAACCGATACCACCTGCATCGAACATCGACAGGACTTGGTGCAGTCAACTGCACCAGGTCCTTGAGCCAGTGCTTCCACAATCCGGCTGGACCCGCGTGTACCGAGACAAGGTCCCCACTTGGCTGTGGTCTTCCGGCAGACCATCTCCCCGACACAATCTTTCGGCAACTGTCTTGTTGACAGTCAATCCTCGGCCATGGGGAACCGCGGTGGCTAGGACACTCCGGTCTCCGAACACGTCATTCGGAAGGAGGGACAACTTGTACAAGGCCTACTCGGTCGTGCAGTTGGTGTGAAGGCACAGTCCTGGCGTCCAAGAAGTGCAAGTGACCATCTCACAATCGAGGCCCAGGGCCAAGTCATGTCCGCGGTACGTGCGGCGGCCGCGCAATTATGCATCCGTCCATCCAGCTCGGACTGCCAGATCCATAACCACTACCGCGTACGGTCGAGTCAGCCCTGAGTTTCCCACCTCCAGCCAATCGTGGTGATACCCAACTGGAGCTCGTGGCAACTGGCCTACAGGACCTTTATTGCACCTACACGCTCTCCATCCAACCTCACCCGCAGATTGAGGGCACAGTCCCTGGTCATCCGGTGGATGGGATGGACAATGTCGGCCGGTCATGCAAGTTCACATCTAGCTGCGGGAAGGGAATGGCAATGCCCTGCTCCGCGAAGTCCTCGTGAATGCCTTGCAGGATTTCACTGAGGGAACTCAGTCGCTGACTTGGATCGTCAATCCAATACAGGATGCGAAATCGCAGGGCAGAATCCCCTAACTCGACCAGGAAGGTATTGGGTTTGGGTTCATCCAGGACTGCCGGGTGATTCCGGATGAGCTCCATGAGAGCTTGGTGGACCGGTTCCACCGCAGTGCCATAGGCCACGCTGACAAATGATTCGACGCGCAGGATGCGGTCGGACCGCGTCCAGTTGTCGAGGCGCTGGGAGGTCAGGATCGAGTTCGGAAGCACCGCCTCCGTGTTGCCGAAGGTCTTGAGGATGGTGGCGCGCAGACCGGTTTCCTGCACCGTGCCCATGATGCCGTCCACCTCGATGATGTCGCCCTCGCGCACCGTGCGCTCGGTCAGGAGGACCAAACCGGCGACAAAGTTCCCGGCCAACGATTGCAGGCCCAGACCCAGACCTATGCTCAGAGCACCCAATGGAATCAGGAACACGGACAGGTCCAGGCCCAGGGCGGACAGGGAAACATAGACCCCCGCCAGCAGCATGAAGCCACTGAACATCTGAAGGCTTAGACGCAGGGCCGTGGCCGATATGCGCGTCCTCTCGTGCAGAAAGTTTCTGGCACCCCGCGTGGTGATCCGGGCCAGAAAATAGAAGGCCAGAACCAAGCCGACGGTGGTCAGGATGTCCGACAGCGTCAGCGGATTCCCCCCGACCGAAGTCACCTGTTGATTGAGAATGTTCACGATCGCATTCACGTTGAAATCCCTGTTACTTGGTGGCGGACGGACAACTGGTCCCGGTCAAGAACCGGGAAGCACGGCAACTCTGGAGCTGCCCCATTGTGAAGTGAAGCCGACAGGGGTTTCAATCCGCCATGCCAACCCGGTCGTTCGTGGCGGCTGACCGGTCGAGGGTCACAGGATGCGCCGAAAGTGACCGGAACCGTCACGATGGCTCCACGGTCGGACTGCGCCATAATGGACAGACATCCGGCTGCATCCGTCCAACACGGGATCCCTCCCATGCAAGTACAAGCCCCTTTGGCGCAGGGAATGGTCTGCGCACCGCAACCGTACGCGGTCGATGCCGCGGTGGACGTGCTCGCACGCGGCGGCAATGCCGTGGACGCCGTCATCACGGCGGGACTGGCCCAGGGGGTGGTGTCCCCCCACATGTGCGGCCTCGGCGGTTATCTGGTGGCAACGATCCACCAGCCCGGGAGTTCCTCCCCGGAATCCGTGGATGCCCCGGCCTTGGCGGGTTCCGGGACCTTCCCGGATATGTGGGCGGACCGCTTCGAACGGTTTGGTCCGACCGGCTGGGGCTATATCCTGCGTGATCAGGTCAACGACTGCGGCTACACATCCATCTGCGTGCCCGGCTCGGTCAAAGGTATGCACCAGATGCACCAAAGATGGGGCTCCCTGCCCTGGGCGGATCTGTTCGAACCGGCCACCGACCTGGCGGAAGGCGGCTGGCGCATGATGGACCGCACGGCACGGGTCTGGCAGCGCTGGCCTGAGGCACCAGGCGGCATCAGTCCGCTGGAGGTCGTCCAGCGCAATCCAGAAGCTTCCCGCATCTTCCTGACCAAAACAGGAAAGCCACCCCTGGTCAATCAGCCCGTCAGCAATCCGGACTACGGCACATCCTTGCGGCACGTTGCCAAGTTCGGTGCCGAGGACTTCTACCGCGGCGAGATGAAGGAGCGCATGGCAGCCGACTTGGAGGCCAACGGCAGCTTTGTGAACGCCGGCGATCTGGAGGCGTACGCCCTGCCGCCATCCGTACCGGTGTGTGGTTCGTTCAAGGGTTGGGACGTGTCGTCCAGTGCCCCGCCGCACGGCGGCGCCACGGTTGTGGCCATCCTGAACATCATGGAACGGCTATGTACGGAGCCGGGTCTGGAACCGGACTCCCCGCGCTACCTGTACCTGCTGGCCATGGCCATGAAGGCCGCGTTTGCCGACCGCAATCCCCACATGGCGGATCCGGCGTTCGAGGCGGTTCCAACCGACTGGATGATGGATCCGGCACGTGCCGATCACTGGGTGGACATCATCCAGCGCGGAGACCCGATCAAGGTGTCCTTCCAACCACAGGGCTCCAAGGACACGACACACGTGTCCGTGGTCGACAGGCAGGGTCTGTGCGTGTCCCTGACCCATTCCCTGGGATCCGCCAGCGGGGTCGTCACCCCCGGCATGGGGTTCATGTACAACAACTCCATGGTGAACTTCCATCCCCTGCCGGGACATCCCAACTCCATTGCCCCCGGAAAAGGCCGTACCACGGGCATGAGCCCCACGATTGTCGCCCGCGGGGGACTACCCCGCCTGGTCCTGGGCGCCCCCGGTTCCACCATGATCATTACCAGCGTGGCCCAGGTGCTGCTTAACTCCCTGCTCTGGGGCATGAACGTCAAGGAGGCCGTGGATGCCCCGCGTCTCGATTGCCAAGGGGACCTCATCCGCATGCATGCCCGGTTCCCCAGGAAAACGGTGGAGCGTATCGCGAACATGCATCCGGCGGAGAGGACGGGCCACAGTCGCGGCGGTTTCGCAATCGTGCATGCGATTGCCATCGACGAAGCGGGTTCGGTGACCGGAGTTGCGGATCCGGGAGCCGATGGCATGGCCGTGGCCGTCTAACGGCAAGCCGGCACCCGGTATGCGAATCGACTATCGGGTCTCGGGCGTCCGCACAGCTAGAATCGAGGAATAGGCACTCACAGGAACCCCTCCATGCATCTTTCCGACTTGGACCTCAAGGCTGTCAACACCATCCGCATGCTCGCGGTCGACTCGGTCGAGCAGGCTGCCTCCGGGCACCCGGGCATGCCCATGGGCATGGCTCAGACGGCCTATGTGCTCTGGACCCGGTACCTGCGGCACAGTCCCAGGCATCCGGACTGGCAGGACCGCGACCGCTTCGTGCTCAGCGCCGGACATGGATCGATGTTGCTCTATGCCCTGCTGCACCTGACCGGTTACGACCTGCCACTGGACGAGTTGAAGAACTTTCGGCAATGGCAGAGCAAAACGCCGGGCCATCCCGAATTTCGCCACACGGCGGGAGTGGAAACCACGACCGGACCGCTGGGCCAGGGGTTCGGCAACGGCGTGGGCATGGCCCTGGCCGCGGAGTGGCAGGCAGCCCGCTACAACGCGGACGGCTTTCCGGTGGTGGACCACCACATCTACGGAATTGTGTCCGACGGAGACCTGATGGAAGGCGTGGCCAGTGAGGCGGCCAGCCTGGCCGGCCACCTGCAACTGGGCCGGATCATCTACCTGTACGACGACAACCGGATCACCATCGACGGTGCAACGGATCTGTCCTACTCGGAGGATTGGGCCAGCCGCTTCGAAGCCTACGGCTGGCACGTCCAGCAGGTGGACGGCATGGATGCCTCCGGCGTGGCGGCGGCCATCGAAGCGGCACAGGGCGATCCGAGACCCAGCATCATCGGCTGCCGCACGACCATCGGCTACGGCAGCCCCAACAAGGGCGGCACATCGGACTCGCACGGTGCCGCGTTGGGCGCGGAAGAAGTGGCCCTGACCCGCGCCGAACTGGGTTGGACGGACGAACTGTTCCATGTTCCCGAGGACGTGGCGGCCCACATGGGTCGAGCGGTCGCGGACGGTGAGGAAAAGGTACAGGCATACCACGACCTGTTGGGTCGGTATGCGGAGGCCCATCCGGAGAAGGCTGCGGAACTGGAACTGGCCCTGAGCGGAGATCTGCCGGAAGGGTGGCAGGAAACCCTTCCGGAATTTGCACCCGGCAAGGGCGATGCCACGCGCAACACGTCCGGCAAGGCCCTGAACGCCATCGCGGAGGCAGTTCCCTGGATCATTGGCGGTAGCGCGGACCTGGCCGGCAGCAACAAGACGGACATCGATTCGTCCGACGACTTCCTGGCCTCCAACAGACAGGCGCGCAACCTGCGCTTCGGCGTGCGCGAGCACGGGATGGCCTCCACTCTGAACGGCATGGCCCTGCACGGGGGCGTGATTCCCTACGGCGGAACGTTCCTGGTCTTCACCGACTACCTGAGGGCCAGCCTGCGGCTGGCGGCCCTGATGGGGCTGCCCGTCATTTATGTTATGACCCATGACAGCATCGGCCTGGGCGAGGATGGTCCGACGCACCAGCCAATCGAGCATCTGGCCATCCTGCGCGCCACTCCCAACCTGACCCTAATCAGGCCGTGTGACGGCACTGAGACCGCCACCGCCTGGCGCATCGCGCTGGAGAACCGGAACGGCCCCACCGTGCTGGCCCTGACCCGGCAGACCGTACCGGAGTGGTCGCACGAAGACGCGGAAGGAGGTTACCTGCCGGCCGCAGCCCGGGGTGCCTATGTGCTCCGGGACACGGAGGGCGCGCCCGACATCGTGCTGATCGCCAGCGGAAGCGAAGTGGCCATCGCGATGGAAGCTGCCGACTCCCTGTCCGAACAGGGGATCGCAACCCGTGTCGTGTCGATGCCCAGCTGGGAACTGTTCGGCGCGCAGGACGCGGCGTATCGGATGGAAGTCCTGGGCTCAGGCGTGCCGCGGCTGGCGGTAGAGGCGGCCGCCACCCTGGGTTGGGAACGCTGGGTCGGCAATGACCCGAAGACCGGGGCCGTGATCGGACTGGACCACTTCGGCGCCAGTGCGCCCTTTGAAGTGCTGTACGAGAAGTTCGGCTTGACCCCGGCCAACGTGACAGCCAAGGCGCTGGACCTGTTGGGACGAATCTGATGCACAGTCCCAGCCCATCATCAGTTTTGACGGACCTGCTGGCGGCGGTACGCAGCACACGCCAGAACCATGCCTGGGAGCATGCCACGCTGCACGTTTTGGGCGGTCGGGGACAGATACGGCAAGCCAGCGGACTGAGCGACCCATCGGGCTTCACCCTGTTCGGGGAGATGTCGGTCGAAGACGTGGACCAGGCGGTGGCCGACGCCCAAGCGGCGATTGACGAGGGGCACCGCAGGTTGGCGATCCATCCGGACTGCGGCACCAACCTGGTGGTACAGGCACTGCTGTCAGTACTGGTGATGCAATTCCTGGGGCGGGCCGGACGCGGATTCTCCGTGGCCCGGTTTATCGCCAGCCTGTTGTCGATGACGGCCCTGAGCGTGGCAGCCAAGGTGCTGGGTCCCCGATTGCAGACCGTGACCACCCTGGCGGACCTGCGGGATCGAGAGGCGACCGAGGTGTATGCCCTGCGGGTCTTTGGCAAGCCGGCCGTGCGGGTCTCGGTCGGGGCCCGGATGTGATCCACCTGTGCGCCGGGGCGGATCCGTTCCGCTACCAGTTGTTCCTGAAGAACTTGAAGGCCGGCCTGGATCCGGCCATGGCGGATTTCAACTACGTGGAGCTCGAGGCTCCGGGCGCGTCGCTGGAGGACATTGAGCGGGAGATTCAAGCCCTGCCGGTGATGGCGGACGAGCGAATTGTGGCGGCCCACAAGGTTTGGACCGCCTTCGCGGATTCGGTCCGGCGGTCCAAAACCCGAGGCCGGGAAACATTGGCGGAACGGTGGCAACTGAGCCTGACGGCACTCGCCGGCATGCCCGCAACCACGGTCCTGGTGCTGTACGAACCAGATCTGAAGCCCGATTTCAAGGCCATCCGCGAACTGCCGGCTCCGGCCGGTGGCATGGCAGTGCCGACCATCGAGGACCTGGAAAGGGAAAAAAAGCTGCGCCGGGAGAGCCTGGCGGCACCCAAACGCAATGAGATGCGCAGTTGGGCCGAATTCCGATGCAGCGAAAAACAGATTCGGATCGCGGGCCCGGCGGTGGACGAACTGGTCCGGCGCGCCAGCAACGACCTGCGCAACCTGGATCAGGAGCTGGACAAGCTGGCCGCCTATGCCAAGGGGGAACCCATTTCCCTTGAGGCCGTGCGGGAACTGGTACCCGACTACAGCGAGGACTTCATCTTTGCCCTGAGCAATGCGGTCTTCCAACAACAGCGGGACGAGGCCATGCGCGTCCTGAGTCATCTCCTGTCCCAAGGCCTGCATCCGATCCAGATTTTGGCGACTCTTGGCTCCCAGGCGCGCATGCTGGCCGCCGTGCGTCTCTCGGGCGAGAGTCCCGATGCCATTGCCAAGGCGATGAAGGTCAAACCCTATGCCGTGCAGCGCTCCATGCGCAACGCGGCGCGGCTTTCACCGGACCAGGTCCGGGCCATGGTGGACATGTTGCTAGAGGCGGATCTGAAGATGAAGTCCACGCCTCATGCCGAAGCGGTTCTGGAGACCCTGGTGGGCCACCTGGTCTCGCCGGACACCTGGCTGCAGGCATAGGTCTGCAGATTCCGGGGCGGCACTTCGCGGCAACCATGGTTCTGCGACAGCTGGAACTGAAACAGTTCCGCAACTTCCGGCACGTGAAGCTGGACTTCACGGCACCCTGCACGCTGGTGCAGGGACCGAACGGAGCCGGCAAGACCAACCTGCTCGACGCCATCTGCTTCCTGGCCCTGAGCAAGTCGTTGCGGTCACAAACCGATCGGCAGTCGATACACGACGGCCTGGCCACCAAGGAACCACAGTATTTCGACCTGCGCGCCGAAACAGAGAACGCAACCGGCACGGGGCATGTCCTCCGCGTGTTCTTTGGCACCGGTCGGCTGGGCCCGCCCATGGCCAAGCATCTCTTCCTGGACGGTGCCGAAGTCACTGCCACGCACATGCTGGGACACCTGAAGGTGGTACTGGTGGAGCCGGAGGACACCCGACTGGTGTCCGACGGTCCCAAGCTGCGACGCCGGGCATTGGATGTGACCCTGTGCCAACTGGACGCGCAGTACATGCATCATCTGGTCCGGTACCGCAAGGTACTGGCGAACCGGAACGCCCTCCTGGCCCAGTGGCGAGGAAGAACTGCAACACCGTCGCCGACATTCACGCGGCAGATGGCGTTTCTGGACGAACAGCTGGCTGAGGAAGGCGTACAGGTCATGCGGCGGCGGGCCGCGTGGATTCAAAGGGTGTCCAGGCATGCCGAGCAGGCCCAGGCGCAACTGACCGCCAACGGCGACATGCTGTCGGTGCGGTACCGGCCGTCGGCCGCCGTGGACTTCGAAAATGGAGAAGGGACGCCCGAAGCGAGCGACGATGCAGAATCGCAACGGAAGCAGTTCCGTTGCGCGCTGGAAAAGGTGCTGGGCACCGAACTGGAACGGGGCCATACCATGGCGGGGCCGCATCGGGACGACGTGATGTTCCTCAACGACGGCAGGTCCTTGGGGAAGTTCGGGAGTCGGGGCCAGCAGCGGACGGGCATCCTGGCCTGGCGACTGGCGGAGGCACAGGCCATTCGGGAACTCACCGGCGAGTTTCCGCTGCTGCTCCTGGACGACGTGATGAGCGAACTTGACGCAAGCCGGCGCATGCGCGTGTACGAGGCCATGGCCGATGCCGCGCAGGTAGTGGCCGCGACCCCTGACTGGGGGCACTATCCGGAGGCAATGAGGGACACGGCACAGTGCCTTGAAATTCGCGATGGAGTGCTTGCGCCGACTTAGCGGACAGGCCGCCCTGAGGGTTGAAGCCATCGGGTTGACCACAGGTTGCCGAAACCTCGAAGCGGTCGCCCAGGCTGCCCGGGTGGCGCGAGAGCGCCGCCTGCATCAGGTGCTCGAAGCTGCGGCCCTGGGCAAACAGGCCGGTCGCACGGTCGCGCAGAATCGTCAGGGCTTGGTCGAAATGGGGCATGGAGGTTTCGGGGATGGGCGACGGCTCGCCGCTGGTTCGGGGTAGCAGCTGGACGCGGGAGCCCAGCCTTCGGCCAGGGTTGGTGCGCCGTCCGGCGTCGGGTAGCGATACAGCGCAAGGGATGTATCGCGCCTGCGGTTCAACATGATTTGTTCTTTCCGTGGATGCCAGGCAGCGATGGCGACTTCGACCTGCACTGGGTACCCGTGGAATGCAACCAGTTCGCTGTGAAGTTCAATCAATGCCTTCATGGTTCCCTCTCGTCGCGGACCTTCTTGGCGGCCATCGGCCGGTGGGCGAAATCGTTGTCCAGGTCGAAGTCGCTCATGGTGGTCCTCCGAGGTCGTGTTCGAGCTCTGCGGCGTGCCCGCCATCGATCAACGCCACCGCATTGCCCCCGGCAATCGCCGTGGAGAACGCTAGGCTTTCGGCCAGGCGGAGCGCATAGAAGTCGCGCAGGGGTTGGATGTCGATGGCGCTGATCGCCATCTGCCGGACGGTCGGCAGGTCAACCTGCGAGTCGTCCGGCAAGGCAAAGGATTTCATGGCCGACAGGGCGCGCAAATACTCGTCGTACCGGTTCTCATGGATCACGAGCGGCGGGTAGCCGGCCGCCATGCACATCCAGTTGTCGAGCCAGATTGCAATCCGATGATTGCCGTCGGCGTACGGCTGGATCGCAATCAATTCATAGTGCAGCGCTGCGATCGCCCAGGATGGATCGAATTGGCCTGGACTGCGGAGCATCGCGGCGACGCGCACATTGGCGCGGCGCACGATCTCGTCCATCAGGGCGGGCACGACGGCGGGGTGCGCGCACTCCGCCATTGTGTACGCGGCCCCCGCAGCCGTGGGTTTCGTTTTGAACGCACCGAGCGGCCAGTCGTCGTTCTCGATCCCGTTGTCGAACCGCAGGTCCATCATGGTTCGGTGCGCGGCGTGCAGATGGTCGATGGTCAGCGGTTCCTCGTCGTCCCACAGCTGGAGCATCTGCACCATGGCCTGGTCGTAGGCGCGCACGTCGTCGAGCTGTGCGGCTTCGCACTGGCGGGCGGGCGCATGGCCCTTGTCGAGCAGATCGGCCACCTCATCGTGGTTGAGGTCCTGAAAGGGCTGCTCGAGGTCGCGCGTGGCGGCCGCGTAGGTGCTCCAACGCACGCGCACTGCGAGCATCCACGCGTATTTCATTTTTGCGGGGATTGTGACCGCGCGCCACTGGGCGAGCAGGTCGGCCAGATCGGCCTTGGACGGCACCCCTTGCTCGAACTCGATCCTCACGGCCGCGGCTCCGGGCGGATGTCGCCCTCGGGCGTGATGTAGCGGTAGAGGGTCGTGCGGCCGATCCCCATCGTGGCGCAGATTTCGTCCACCGTCAGCTGGCCGGCGCGCATCAGTTCGGCCGCGCGCCGGACCTGCGCGTCGCCGAACTTGCGGCCGCGTCCGCCCTTGCGGCCCCGCGCCCGGGCGGATGCGAGGCCGGCCTTCGTTCGTTCGGAGATCAGGCTGCGCTCGTATTCGGCCAGCGCGCCGAAGATCTGGAACACCAGCCGCCCCATCATGGTGGTCGTGTCCATCTGCTCGGTCAGCGATATGAACTCGATGCCATCGCCCTCGAGGTCGCTGACGAATGTGAGCAGGTCGCGCAGGTTGCGGCCCAAGCGGTCGAGCTTCCAGATCACGATCACGTCGCCGGCCCGCAGCTGGGCGCGCAACTGTTGGAGCTCCGGGCGGTCCGCACAGGCGGTCGAGCCCGAACAGCTGTCGGTGAAGATGCGTTCGCAGCCCGCCTGGGCGAGTGCGTCGAGTTGCAGGTCGTGGTGCTGGTCGTGGGTCGATACCCGCGCGTAGCCGAATCTCAGAGGGTGTATGGAAAAGCGGCATAGGGCCGGAAAAGGAGGGTCGGGAGTAGGATTCACTTGTCTTACGAGCGGCCTTGCCCCCGCTCCTCCTGTCATACCCTACATCGCCCCCTCATGGAACGCCAACCCTACGATACCGACCTGTCCGATGCCGAGTGGAAGCGCATCCGCCCCCTGCTGCCCGCCCCCTGCCCGCGCGGGCGTCCCATCGCAGTGCCCCGCCGCGAAATCGTGAATGCGATCCTGTATGTGCTGCGCAGCGGCTGCGCCTGGCGACTGCTGCCCCACGACCTGCCGTGCTGGACCCTGGTCTACTGGTACTTCCAGGTCTGGCGCGCCAACGGCCTGTGGGAGCGCATCAGCACCGCCCTGCGCGGACAGCTGCGCCGAGCCGCGGGCCGGAAGACCTCGCCCAGTGCCGGCATCCTCGACAGCCAGTCGGTGAAAACGACGGAAACCCCCGGTCTGCGAGGGTACGACGCCGCCAAGAAGGTCAAGGGCCGCAAGCGCCATCTGGTGGTGGACACCCTGGGGCTGCCCCTGCGGGTGGCCGTGCAGGCGGCCGACGTTCAGGACCGGGATGGCGCCCGGCAGGTCCTGGACCGTCTGCAGGACGACTTTCCGCGCCTGCGCGTGGTCTGGGCCGACGAGGGCTACCGGGGCCCCAAACTGGGCGACTGGGTGAAGGCGCAGGGCACCTGGCAACTGGACATTGTCCGCCGCGACCCCGACGCGGAGGGCTTCGAGGTCCTGCCCAAACGGTGGATTGTGGAGCGCACCTTTGCCTGGCTGGGCCGCCATCGGCGCTTGAGCAAGGACTACGAGCGGCGCCTGGACTCTTCCGAAACCTGGATCCACATTGCCCTCTCCCGGTGCATGCTGAAGCGCCTCAGCATGGCCTGAGGGCACTTTCCATACACCCTCTCATGCGTCGGGGCCTGGCCGCTTTTGCAGTGCCTGTTTCAGGTCTACGCCTGTTTCACGTTCCGCGCAACACAACATGCCTTCACCTTCCGACAACTAGCGGGATTGCCCGTGCCGATCCGGGGGATTGTCCGCTACGAGCTGTCGGGCTTTTTCCACCAGTTTCGGGCCATCGATCGAATCCTTCTCCTGCCAGCGCTCGTCGAACCAGGCCACGAAGTCGCGGGTGCTGTCCGACTGCGGCATGTTGGCGTGCCATGCCTCCTGCCTGCCGGCCGCATCGGTCCAAACATAGAGTGTGGCGTGCAGCTTCCCACGCGGTTGGCGCACCCGCACGACCAGACGCCCGTCGGCCTCATGCCGTGCCAGCCGCCCCAGGACCGGCAACGCGTCTTGATCATATTCTTGGCCGGGCCTGAAGTATTGGGCCAGAAAGGAATATGCGGACTTGCAGGAGGGGAGTGTGCCTTTGCTCCAATCCCGCCAACCACAGGCCGCCATGCCGATCAACACTCGCACCTTGGCTTTGTTGTCCATTCGGTCCAGCCAGTCGGCCAACCGCTCCAAATCCGCTCTGTAGCGGGTGCAGATGTCGAGGCGCTGCGCGCCAACCATTGCCCGATTGAGGCGCGCACCGTTGGCGTTGCCCGGATGCAGGTTGTCGACCAGCGGCGAATTGCTTGACTCGGATTCGCGCCGACGCTTGCGATCAGGCATGCAGCACTCCCTTCAGGAATTTCCCCTGCCGGCCGCGGGGTGGTGGTTGATCCCGCAACAGCGGCGGGATGTCGCGGCCGTGAAGTCGAATGTGTCGTCCGGCAGGTAGAGGCGGGCTTCAGCCCAGCACGGCCACCAGGACGGAGACGGCGGCGGCCAGCAGGCTGGCCATCGCCAGGAAAATGCCAATCATCCAGCGAACGAGACGGCTTTCAAGACCGCTCATCTCACCCCGCAGTTCGACCAGGTCCTGTCTGGTGGCGAACTGCGACCAGTCCGGCAGGTGGGCGGCCACGGCCTTGGCCTGGTCCTCGGGCATGTCGGCGGCCCGCAGCTCCTCGTAGGCGGCGCGGTTGATCATCTCGGGCCTTACAATCGATTCGGCCATCGGAGATCATTCCTCCGGTGGTCTGGTTCGGGGACGGGTCGCTTCCGTCATTGTACCGCAAACGGTTTGCCGACTCCGTACGGCATGTTGTTTTCGGATGCCTATTTGGCACAGGGGCGGCCGAGGGGCGGAGTCCGCGGCCGGCGGGTTCCGGATCGCGGTCCGCAAACGGCCGTTTGCGGGACGGCTAAAGCGCCGACGGCAGTCGAATTCCTCACCCTAGTTGCGTAGGGATGTATATACCGCCCCAACATTCGAGCGTGCGGTCCGCGCGCAACCCGCAAGAAGACCATCCGACACGTATGTCCACGAATGTGCCTTTGGGGGGCTTGGGATATCGAAAGCTGACTTTGTCTGATACCCCCCAACACTTGAGTGCACCGTCAACAGTCAACCCACAAGCGCCGGATACCCCCAGACTGAACGTAGAGAATCTGTGGGTGGTAACATGCCACTCTCTCCGGCCCGAGTCCCAACAGGCCAGGGTTCCGTCAACCCGCAAACCACAATTGGATTTGTAACCATCGGTGTGGATGGCGACAAACTGACCTTGCGGCAAGGTCAATTGGGAGTAGGGGGTTGGCTTTCCACCCCAACAGGCGATCGTTCCGTTGGTGCGAATCCCGCACGAGTGGGACCTTCCTACGATTATCGCAAAGAACGTGCCTGCCGGAGGCGTAGCTTGTCCGTGGGAATCGTTCCCCCAGCACACAATGGACAGATCCGTGCGAATCGCACAGGAATGCTCGGATCCGGTACCGACTGAGACGAACATGCCTGAGGGGGGTGTGGCTTGGCTATGTTCACTTGTTCCCCAACATTCAAGTGAGCCGTCGGTGCGGATACCACAAGCGTTGAATGTTCCTACACTCATGGCATTGAACGTGCCGCTCGGGGGCGCAACGACCTGGTGGAACTGCCGATCACCCCAACAGACTATCGTACCGTTTGTCCGTATCCCACAGGCGTACATAAATCCCATGTGCACGGAATCGAAGGTATCACTCGGCGTGTTGTCTGTATCAAACCACGCCGCATTTCCACAGACAGTTCTGCCATCAGGACTCCGAGGACAGTCGCTCGCGCCCACGGACGGTCTGGCTACATACCCACCCCTCGGTGGCTGTGCCTGTCCGTAGGAGTCATCGCCCCAACAGTTGATCGTGCCGTCGGTTCGCACCCCACAGGCGTGCATTCCGCCAGTACTCACATCCACGAATTCGCCCTCTGGCGGTATTGCACGTCCCGACAGGTCGCGATACCCCCAACAGGAGAGCAAGCGGTTGGTACCCAGCGCGCATGCGTACGCCTCATGGGTACTGACAGAGATATACGTACCGTCAGGTGGCAATAATCGTCCCGTACGAAGTTCGGGATGTGACGCATATCCTGTCCAGTCATCGGTTGAGCAGGCGAGTGTCCCGTCGGTACGTATTCCGCAGGTTTGATCCCATCCGGCACTGACGATGGTGAAGTTTTCCAGTTCAGCTGGGGCTCGCCCGAAGGAATCCATGCCCCAGCACGTGAGTGTGTAATCTGTCGTCACTGCGCAGGTGTGCCGATTGCTCGCACTGACGGATGTGTGGTCGCCCAACACAACTGTTGGGGCCTGTCCGTAAGTGTTGTCGCCCCAACAGACGATCACGCCGTTCGTCTCCAGCGCACAGGTGTGGGCGGTCCCGGCCGCGACGGCAACAAACATACCCTTGGGGGGTGTAGCCTGGCCGAAGGTGTTGGCTCCCCAGCAAGAGATGGAGCGATCGGTTCGCACCCCGCAGGAATGCTTGGCTCCACTGCTAACCGTCTTGAACGTACCGGCGGGTGGCGATGCCTGGCCAAAGTGGTCGTGGCCCCAGCAGATGACGGAACCATCGGCCCTCACCGCACAGGTGTGCGCGATCCCCGCACTAACGGTTACGAATGTATCGGGGTCGATCGCGGGTGGCGATTCCGGCAGGTAGGCATCACAACCCGCGGCCGTTAGACATGCGGCCAGACCAATACCTAACAGCCATGCGTACCGGTCTGACCACATGGTGGTCATGTTGTCGATAGTTTCGCGGATTTGGGTCATGGTCGACAGTCTAGTCGTAGTCCACCGTTCTCCAAACGGCCGTTTGCGGGATAGCGGCTTGGGGTGGACGATCGCGCATGGGGAATGTGTTTCCGTCGCCGCGTGGACGTTGCCGGCCCCGGCGTGCAGCTGCTGAGAGTGCCGGATTGGGTCCCAGCCGATCGTGTTCTCCTCAGGTTGTCGGACAATCTCGTAGCGGAGTGGCCAGCCCTGCCAGCTCGGATGCTAGGCCACCCCGGCGGTCAGCTCCCGGAACAGGAACAAAGCAACCTGGGCAATGATCCACAGCAGCGAACCTAGATGCGGCCACCCCCGTCACGAGCCCGCACGTCGAAGTTGAATTTCGTCGTGATGGGAATCAGGCCTTTGGTTCGAGATTAACTGTTGTTGAACCGGATCCAGCTGCCTCAGCACCAGGCGGGATTGCGACCACACGGCTGTTGAGCACCCGATCCGCGATTGTTCGACAATCGCTGCGATCCGATAGAGCCAACCAGAGGTCCAGGAAAACCGGCAAAACCATTACCGCACCTAAAACCCACTGCCCGTGCAAGCATCCGAGGGATGCCCGGGGGCCAGTGGTTCCCATTGCCATCAATCAGGATGACATGCAGGCCCACAAAAACCTTACCGATTGTCCGGCCTCGTGCCGCCAGTATGAACCAGGCACCCATAATCAGAAGGCTCAAAACAGCCGACACGGCTAGTGGCCACCATGCGCGCACCATAAACATGAATGTGCCCGTATACGACCAGATCATGGCATGCAGGATCCCGACCCCTATGTCCAAGCAATAGGCAATTACCCTCAAGCCCAGACAGGCGGGAGGGGGGTATAGGTCAGCATTCATCGGTTAAGGCGCAGTCCATAAACGCTACCTACAACGGATCACTGCCCAGGTGTTGCTACGACCCACCGGCAATTGCCGTCTCAATGGGTTTCATCCTTTTGTCCACAACAGGATCACGGATCAGACGTCGCTACAGTGGCGTCTCCTTGGTGACAACAGCTGATCCGTGATCCCAGAGCAGCCGGATGGAGTCCATCCGGTGGTTTCCGCAGTTTCGTCAGTGGTACGGCCAGCTGCAGCTGGCGAGAAGCTGCCCCTGGACGGCCCATCACTGGACCGCTTGCAGTCGTCAATAGACCGCTCTGCCCACCGGGCTGCTTTCGAGGGTCTGGACATGCTCCCGTTTCTTCCAAGTAAGCGACACGCGCCGCCGTAGCGGGCCCGGTTGTCGCTACGGTGGCGCCGCAGCGGCTTTATCGTGGGTCGGCTGGCGCCGACAGTTCATCGATCCGTTGCGTGATGCGCGCAGTGAAAACCGCAGCTATCTGATCCACATCCACAATTTCGTGCCCCCAGTGCTGGCGGTCAATACTGGCTTCAAGCTCCGGGATTGGCTGCTTGTCGATGGTGGCAGAACGCGACAGCCTCTCACCATCGAGCCGCCACCGTATGGAGAACTGCACCTTGAATCCCCCCTGTCCCTTGCCGGTATATCTGTTGAAACGATAGGTACGCCAAAGCTCCAAGGGCCTTGTATCACTCAATTTGAACCCGCCGACAACAATCTGTGATTTCGTCTTTGGCCAATTGCGGGCTTCCAGGAGGTCATCATGGGAATGGGACGTGGTATTGTCGATATTCACGGCGGAGACATAGGAAGCCGTCCCGAAGAACCCTGCGACACTCTTGCGCTCCGTTTCCAATTCGTCCAGGGCAGGACGGATAAACCGCTTGAATGAGAGATCGAGATCCCTGATGTCGGACCGATCGGGTTCCGGACCTTGGTGCTTGTCCACGAAGTCATCGAACTCCCGGCCCACTTCGAGCCTGGTCAGGGTCCCGCCCAAGTTGGCCAGCGGTATTACGGTGCCGGCGCTGCGAACCTGGCGTTCCGTACCGCCATAGACCACGAATTTGGATGTGGTGTTGGGCACCACTTCAGCGACCCGATTGAGTGATCGGAAGTAATCTGTGCCGATGGTCGCGCCTGACTTGACCTCGAAGGCGGCAATCTCTTGCCCGACCGGATAGAGCAGGTCGCACTCCAGGCCTTTCGCATCTCGGAAAAAGGACAGTGTGTCGGATCGGTTCCCTCGGTTGAAACGGTGCTTGAGCGTCTCGACCACGACCGCGTTTTCAAAGAGGGAACCGCGCAGCGGATGGGTTGCGATCTGGCCGGCATTTTCTATTCCGATCAGGTAGGCGGCCAAGCCAACATCATGGAAATAGAGCTTGGGCGCTTTGACCAGGCGCTTGCGGATGTTGGCAAAGTGCGGTCGCAGCCGGAAACTGATGAAGCTCCGCTCCAGGAGTGTGAGCCAGGCCCCGGCCGTGTGGTTCGACACCCCGGCGTCACGTCCCAAGGAACTTAGATTGACAAGCTGGCCCACCCGTCCGGCACACAGCCGCACGAAGTTCTGGAACAGGGGCAGATCCTGGAACTCCGCCAGCTGGCGTATGTCACGCTCCACGTAGGTGTCAAAGTAGTCGGCCAATTCCTCGGTCGGATTGAGCTTTCCGGCAATGATGCGAGGATAGAAGCCCGAATAAAGAATGTCGTCTACAGCGCTGCTGGCCCCCGTCTGGTGGCGTTCCGTCAACGACAGGGGCAACAAGCGCAGCAAGGCCGTTCTGCCGGCCAGGGATTGAACCTCGTCGCTGAGCTTGGGCTGCGCACTTCCGGTCAGAACGAACAGGCTGTTTGAACCCTTTTCGTCTACCACCACCTGGATGTAGGACAGGAGATCGGGTACTCGCTGCACCTCGTCGATGATGGCGCCGTCAGGAAACTGGGCCAGGAATCCCCTGGGGTCCGACTCGGCAAATTGGCGAACGTCCCAGGCCTCCAGGTTGGCGTAGGCCAAGCCAGGGAAGGTATCCCGGCAGAGTGTGGTTTTGCCTGATTGCCGGGGTCCCAGAACCGTGACGACAGGGCACTCCTGAAACCGCCGCTCCAGAAGCCGGGCTATCTCTCGTTGAATCATTGCAGTTGTGATACAAAATTGGAAGCGACACTTCCAATTTTACCCTAAGTGGCCTTCTCGCTCCTGGCCAGCTGCATCAGCCGGGCAGGTAGGCCCCCGCCGACTGTCCTGGCCGCCATGCGGGCCAGCAGCCGGGCATCCATGCGGTCGGTCTTGGCCAGCTGGCCGGAGGCACGTCCGAAGGCGCGGGCCTGGCGCGGATTGACCACCGCCACGGGCAGACCGGCGGCCTGCAGGGTGGTGGCCAGAGGCACCTCCAGACCGCCGCTCGCTTCCATGACGATCAGGGCCGGCTCCAGGTCACACAAGCGCTGGCAGACCGCCTCAATGCCCTGCCGGTCGTGGGCCAGGCGGTCGTCCTCTTGGGGGCAACCCCAGACCGCCAGATCGAGTTGGTGTTTGGCGATGTCAATCCCCACATAGGTGTTGGTCATGGTGGCAGGCTCCGGTATGCTACGGTGGCATCCTTCGCGGTCCCAGCCTAGTGGATACGGACTTCCAGTCCAGGTAACCGTTCGGGTTCCTGCGAAGGCAGGGCGTGATGACCCAACTGCTTGCCGGTCTCGGCTTGCCGGACCTGGGGCTGGGGGTCCAAGGACCGAAGGCCCAAGTCGAACCGGGGCCGGCGCGTGAACGGGCAGTTGAACAAGCTGCACCGCAAACGGGCGCGCAAGCGCGACGATGCCACGCACCAGGCCAGTCGCAAGCTGGCGGACACGGCGCACACCTTGGTGGTGGAGGATCTGAACACGAAGGGCATGACCCAGTCGGCCAAGGGCACGGTGGAGAAACCCGGCCGGCAGGTCAAGCAGAAGTCGGGGCTCAACCGCAGCATCCTGGCGAGCGGCTGGGGCGGTCTGGAGCGCAAGCTGGCGTACAAGGCCGGCGAATTGCGGAAGGTGGACCCGGCCTACACGTCACAGACGTGCAGCCGGTGCGGCCATGTAGACAAGTCAAACCGGCCGTCGCAGGCGGTGTTCGCGTGCGGGGCCTGCGGGTTCCGTGCGAACGCCGACCACAATGCAGCGGACAACATTTTGGTGCGGGCGGAACTTCCGTGCGTGCTCGTTTCGGCTCGTGGGACAGGGGCGGCTGCACGGCGAGAGGCGATCCCGTGGGGGACCCCGACGACCCATGAACGAGATGGGCCGGCTGTCCAGTCCGGCCTATAAGTCCCAGCCACAAGATGGAAACAGCGGTGGAGTTTCGTCGAAGTTGCATTGGGTACCTTGCCTGTCGAGTCCTAATGGCGGTCGTCGCCTGTGGTCTGGGTTTTGGCTTCACGTGGTCGGGCGTCGCGGCGGCCGAAGAGCCGCCGACTCCCAGGATGGATTGCGCGAGCGAGCTCCAGTATGTGCTGCGAGGATCGATACCGGCGACGTTCAACTATTCGAGCCGGGAACTCGCACCCGGGCTTCAGGTCTGCGTGCTGGCGCAGTCGGGAGGCGGTGCCGGCTGGTCGCTCCTGAAACTGGAAACAGAAACCGGTGAAGTTGGCTGGATCATGTCCCGCCACGTAGGAACCTGGCAGGCGTATCTGGCTTCGCTCGATCCGTCCCTGCCGACGCCAACGGCAACGGCGCGCCCTGTGCATTCGCCCACGCCCATGCCCATCGCCCGCGCCACGCCCATTATCCGCGCGCCGTCCACGCCGACGGCGGTCCCGTGCACAAGGGCCTGGGGGACGCATGCGGCTGGCTACCGCGTGCGGTTGGGACCCGGCACCGGACATGCGCATACCGGCCGGTACGTGTTGGCCGGGCAGCCGGTATGCGTACTGCGGCACGACCGGGGCTGGGTGCTGGTCCGTTTGGCCGACGGTGCGACGGGCTGGGTGCACGGTGCGGGCATCTCCACGCCTGCGGCAGTCGCAGCAGCGCCGCCCCCCGCAGCCATCGCGGAGCCTGCGGTTGCGCCGCGACAGGCGACGATTACCGCCACCGGCATCGTGATCCGGAACCACGACTACGCGTTCTCAGTCGATATTCCGGCCGGATGGACACAGGAGCAGGCGCATGTCGCCGATGCGGAATGGGTGGGCGAGGGCAGCCTGCGGCTTCGTTCGCACCCCCACCCGGACGGTATGGCGCTCGACCGCCTGGCCCGGACGATCCGGGCCAATCTACGCTCGGATTGGCCGTATGCGCTGGTGTTCGAGATCGATTCGTTCGAGAAGCAGGAGGTCGCCGGCCAAGACCGGTACGTTCTCAAATATCGCGTACGGGAGCGACCTGGTGCGTGCCTGCTCGATGTCGAAGAGGTGATCATGGTGGGCGGTTCCCAACTCGGGCCGGCCCGCGCCTTCCGCGCACAGCACCGCATGTGCGCATGGGAAGAGGCCGAAAGCACTAGGCGGGCGTTGCTCGACAGCCTGAGCGTGGTCGCGGTGCCGTCCTACTACGCCCAGTTTCTGCAAAGCGGCGGCATATGGATTAAGGCACCCGGTCAGGTGGACCCGCGGGCGTTGCACACAGCGGCCGACAGGGTGGAACTCATGCTGGCCCGTGTGCGGCACGGCATTCCCGACTGTCTGGCGGACGCGGGTGCGGAGTTGGCGATCTACCCCGGCGACTCCCATGTGACCGACTTGCCCGAGTTCGCGGATTTGCAGGGGCAGCTTGATGAGGTTGGGGACCCGTACGATACATATCTCGGCCTCGGCGGGATTCCGGGCCAGCCCGTGTCCGGCGTCCCGGAAGACAATCTACTCGCCCTGCTGGACGATGGCGACATATGGTCGGACGTGACGATCCACGAGTTCGCACACCTCATTCAGAATCTCTGTTTCACTCCAGCCGAGCATGTGCAAATCGATGCACTCTACGACCGGACCAAGCGACTGGGGCGCTTTGAGGACACCTATGCGATGTTGAATGTTGAGGAGTTTTTTGCCGTCTTCACCACGGTGTACTTCAACGCCAGTTGGAGGTTGTCGGATTTCGGTCTGCGCGGAAACTGGGGCAGAGTCGATCTCCGGCATCGCGAACCGGAGATCTTCGCCTTCATGGAAAGCATCTTCAATGCCGACTGACACTGCGGCCGGGCCACACCCCACTCCCACGGATTCGCAGTGTGTCCGCACATTTTCCTGTCAGTGGGAGGAGGACGAAGTCTTCCAGCCAATCAGTGCCGAAGAACTTGGTCCGTCCCTAGCCCGCAAGGTCAGGTGGCTCAATGCACTGAGCGACGATGTGGTAGGACGCGGGGTCGAGGATGGCTGGATGTCCAGGGAGGGACTACGAACTGCGTCCCAGAAAGACGGCTATGGGCGGTATTTTAGATTTAGAAGTGCTTCAGGGACTGTGAACTGTGGCGACTTGTTCCTGTGTATGAATTTCCAGCTATGGGCCACCCGAGGCGATACCCCGTTGTGGCTCTGGATTTCCGAAAGTATTCCAGTTGATGCGGACCGATTGCAGCATAGCGTGCCTTCAATGGTTGATTACGGACACCAGGAGTATAACGTACCGATTTATTTGACCACTGGCGTGGAATACTAACGCGTGTTGGCTGATGTTGTATATCAGATAAGAGGAATCGCAGAAATGGTTAATATCCAGTAGTTGTAATTCCCCTCACATTTGGCTTATGGCCTCGAAAATCAGCGTCCTATCCGATCTGTCCTTTTCCCTCAAAGTCAATTTCTCAAGCAGGTTTAGCCTCGGGTCAGACCACAGATTAGGATGCCGCAACTGTCACACCTTGGTTGGAAAAACCCTGGGGTACTTTACTGACACACGACAACCCCTCATCATGTGACATCCTCTGCTGCTTGGTCCCTTGACCCCATGAGTTCGAGGATGTCCGCAGCCACTTCCATGACTTCAGCAGGTGCCCGAACCGTCTCACCGACAAGCTGTCGCAAGGCCACCACAAGCGGCAGCAAAGCAGAAGCCTTTCGAGGATCACGTGACATCACTTGGGCCATGTCACCAGGATGGACCCCCTGGGCGATCAACTCCGGCACGTGGGTCAACATTGCTTCCACCATCGGTGGGCTTTCAGGGATGAACCCGGAGGCCAATGACCGGAGCGCGTCCATGACACTGGCAGTACGGCCTAGTGCAGTCAGCGCCATTGCCCGCGTCCAATCCGCTTGCCACCCGAAGGGAATGCCATTGGGGTCCGGCACGTCTCCAAAGCTGGCTTTGAGGTTGTCGCAGGTTTCAATGGCATCGGCGTGTCGGCTCGACTTCAACTGTTCCCGGCCTTTATTGAGCAGTGCCTTGGCCGCGAATTTCCACAACCTTGGGTTTTCGCTAGTGCCGAAGCGGGCCGCAATTTCGTCATAGCTTGACATCGCGCTTGCTGCTTCACCAAGTAGTCCGCAAGCGATGCCTTTGCCGAGTAGCGCCAGTGCAACCTGTTCCTGGTATAGCTCGTTGTCTCCTGCGCCATTCCGGTGTACAGGGGCATCGACGCTTCGAGGCACCGATGCAGTTTCCCCAAGCTGGCCGCAAACAGCGCCATTGTGCATGGCAACCTCTGGCTCACATACATGCAAGTCCCAGGAAGCGTACATGGCCAGCATCTCGTCAAACGCTGCTTTGGCTTCCACATGCTGGCCCAAAGCTTGGTGTGCAGAAGCTTTCCCGACCATTGCATTGGCCACCAGAACCATCAGCTTCTGGTCGTCATCTGCATCGGAACGCGCAATTACGGATTCAAACGCGGCCAGTGCCGCCGGAAAATCATTGAGGTCGCTGCGCAGGGTGGTGCCCTTGTTCAGGAGCGCAATTACCACCATCTGTTTCAGCTTGGGAGCACTACTGGAGCCAAACCGAGTTACCACTTCATCCCAAATTGACAATGCTCGTTCCGGTTCGCCAAGTCGAACTCTGCAGTTAGCCATGTCCGTCAACGCGGCGGCCACGAATTGTCGAAGCTTGGTACGACTACTGTCACCAAAGCGTTTCGTTACCTCGTTGTAAACCGCAACCGCCTTCTTGAGACGGCCACTCCATACGTGCTGCTGTGCTTCCACCATCAAGTCGTTGGCAACCTTCCGGTGATAATCCAAGGCCTCTTCACCTCGCGAGGATTCAGCCACGGCTTCCGCAATCAACGGTTGAAACCTGGACGTTGACTCCATCTCCTGCCAGAATCCGTGCAACAATCCGGCGAATTCGCGCGGCGCATAGAACGCCGTCATGAACTGCAGCAACAGGCGCACGACACCTGCCTGGTTGCGTTCGCGGCGTAGCTTGTAGTAAATGCAATACAGCCGTTCCGAGGCGAAATACAGCCGCTTCGGTCCAGAGTTGTCGATGTTGATCACACGGCGTTCCTTCAACCGCCCCAGCAAAGTCGAGACGGGCCGGATGTCCATGCGGGCGCGCGCTGCAATCTCGGCAGCAGTCGAAGGTTGCCAGAGGTCTATAACAGCTAGATAGACGCGGCACTCGGTTTTCGCGAGCACGTCCAGATGGCCACGGAAGTACTCGGTGTACCCATCGATGAGACCTACCAGTGCCTCCATCAACTGGTGAAATGAGCGGTGCCTGGCAAACATGCCAACGATCACCAATAGCCGCGGATTGCCGCCAGTCAGAATTTCAAGAGGTCTGATCTCCCGTTGGGTTATCGGCTTGCCGCCGATCATCTCCCAGAGGCGTCGGCACGCCATGGTGTCGAGTGATTCGAGTACAACCATGCGGAAGAACTCGAAGAACGGTTGTGTCGCGTCGTCCAAGGCCGCGAATCGGCTCGTCGCGGTACCGAGGAGGATGATCTGGGGTTCACATTGCAGAACCTTGCGGAGTTTCCAGCCAAAGTCGTCGTCCACGTTGCGGAACAGCCCTTGAAGGTTTTCGACCATGAGGACCAGCTTTCTGTTCAGCCGGTCCGCCGCGTCCATCACAGTCGCAAATGCTTGATGCTCCAAAAGGGTTGCATCGTAGCGGTCTGCAAGACCGTCGTAAGCCTGCCGTAGTTCCCGACTGAGTTCCGGGTCGTGCGGCTCTGTTTCCCTGGCAAGGTGAAACAGAGTCTCGAGCCAGAAGTCAGCCAACGTGAATACCTCCAGGCTCTCCTCCATGAACCGGACCGCGAACAGGTTCGTCGACAGGTTCTCGTCGGTTCGCAGTTCCGCTGCGACCCGGGCCAGCAACATGGTTTTGCCCTGGCCACGGGGCGCAACAAGCAACGCATGCTGGCACGACGGGGAATCGATATTGCCTCGCAGAACCTCCAGAACGATGTCAAGCTCGGCCTGGCGAACGACAAACTGCTCAATCATTTCCGAGTCGGACTGCAACAACCCGGGATTGAACTTGCGAATCGGCCGGTTCGGTGATGTGGTCATGGCCTTTGCCCCCGTCAGGTGTCAGCCGACACGCGGCTTTCAAGGGGCGCGTGGTGATCACGGAAACGGGCTGCCCACCAGTCCTTCAACAGCCGAGATGGAAAAGCATGACCTTGATCACCTGTCTCTAGGTATCCGTCGTGGATCAGGACTTCAAGCGCATCCGCGATGCAACCCCGCGCGTCATCCACAGTCTTGGCATACAGCTGTTCAAGACAGCGTCGTGCGGCAGGAGTAAACATGTCCTGTGTGGACGCCTCGGCGAGAATCTCCATAGCCATGGAAAACCCCTCGTCGTCCAGCCCATCCTTGAGCCGGGTTTCGTAATGGACCAAGTCGTTCTGTCCCGCGGGACCGAGCAGAGATGTGCGATAGACCGTCTCGACATCCGCCACCATCACACGGTTGTGTCCCTGCATGAGAGCGAATTCTCGCAACCGCGCGAAAAAGGTCTGTACGTGATGGGGAATCCCAAGTCCAAGAGTATCAAAGACTGCTTGCGGCACACCGTCCTCTGTCTGCAACCCATTGCTCCGGGCAAGACGCTCGAAGCAAGCGACACTGATTTCGCGGCTCCAGGGTCCGAGGCGAAAGGGATCGAGATGGTTGACACGGTCGGCGATTCGAAGCCGTCGCACAAGAGGAACGAGGCCGATACTGCCTGAGACAATGAGAACCGGAGAGCGGTTGTCGAATCCCTGAACCACACTACGAAGCCAGCTCAGAAACTCCTCCACCCGAGCTGCGCCATCCTCATGGAGGAGCATGCGCTTGAGGAAGATTGGCAACTCGTCGATGACGAGCAGGACCGGTTGGTCGTGTTCAGCCAGATTACGGATGATCTCCTCTCCGTGACGGCGCCAGTTGCCAGCATCAAGACCGGCTCGGAACTTCACACGAAACTCGGAAGCGCTAACCTCCTCCACGTTCTCGCTGAACCAACGTCTCATCGTATCTGCGATCCTGGCAGCGATTGAACGTACCGGATGCGCCGCCTTGACAATATCGGCAAGAAAGTCCTCCGGGCATGCTGCATCCTCGACGTCGGCGAAGAGGAAGGTCCACCCTTTCTGCTCGAGGCACCGACCAAGCTCACGGGCAATGCTGGTCTTGCCCATACGCCGTTGTCCAGTCAGCAGCGTATGGTTGCCCTCAAGAACCCGTGTTTCGAGCACTCGCAACTCGGGTTCCCGATTGAAGAAGTTGTTGCCGCTCACCCAGCGACCAGTGGACAGTTTCATAAGATGAGTATAGATCTTCAACAAACTTGTTGTCAACAGTTTTGTAGTCGCATCAACGGATTGGTCTCTCTAACCCCTTGCACCTACGTACCGAAGAGACTTCGAGACAGTATTCAGAGGCCAGTACTAATTCCGAGAAGGTGAGAATGCACCTTGGGACCATTCAGCAGAATCCGGTTCTGAGCGGCCCGCAGCAATCGCCGACGTGTCGACGATCACTTGGGCAGCCCGCGCTCGTCATACAGGAAATTGCCGTGTTCGACGGCAGCAGCACCGTCGTCCAGCATGCTTGCGCATCGCCTGCCGATGGCGAGAAGCCTTTGTACGCGGGCCTCGGTGCTGCCCTCCCTCCGTATGCGCTCCAGATGTTCCCGGAGGGCTATCGTGATGGCCGCGGTCATGGTCTCACCGGTCAGATGCGCCAACTCACGGGCCAGCCGAAGCGTCTCCTTATTCTTGATGCTGAGAGCCATCGAATTTAGTCCATACAGGCAGATTTACAAGCCATAAGTCCACCCCATGCTGTCTCACCTCCTTGGGCAACGTCAACTTGGGGCGTTGTTCCATTCTCGTCGATATGGACGTCTGCCCACAGCAAATAGGTCGGTGCCCCGCACCCCATCGCGACCAGTACCGACTGTTTTGACCACATCCGGCACGGCCTGTCCGTCTCCGTCTGTAGCTTTGGGCCCAAACAAGAAAAGTGAAATAGGGCCTCGTGCATGGAAGGGCGTACTGACCAGGGTTACCTGACCAAAGCGCATCCCTGGCCCTTGCACCTGCCCAGGACAACATGCCGGGGCTCCGGGAAACGGTGTCCAAGAAGGCACATGCCCAAGGTCCAATCTCCACCATCCGGATAACTCAGCGGACATCCGGGTTTGCGACCTATCAGGATGGCAGTCGCACGCATACAGACCGGGGTACCTCGTCACCCCCGGCAACCACTGTGGACTGGCTATCACAGGTCGATTATCGACAGCCGTCACACTGGATCATGGCCGGCACAAACCCCGTACCGCCTGAATGAGTTGCCGCAGACGACTATCCGGGTGAAAGTGCACACCGAATCGTCACGTCCGCCAGCACCTGATTGGACGCAACGGACGGCTTGACCAGATCATCCGGCCCGATCACCAGGGGAATCTCCGTGCAACCAAGCACAAAGGCTTCGGATCCCCTGGCAGCCATCGTCCTTCCTATTTCTTGGATCGCCGCGCGGGGGCCATCCGCGGCCGCTCCCGTCTTGATTCCCTGTGGGCCGTAGATGGCATCCATCAGTGCTTCCTGCTCCGCGTCCGACGGCAGCATCCAGGCAAGGTTCTCTGCTTCCAGGGCGCGTTGATAGAGGCCGGTGCCCACGGTACCGGTTGTAGCCAGGATACCGACGGTGCACCCGTCACCATGGGTTGCGCAAATGTGTTTCGCAGTCTCAACGATCATGTCGAGAATGGGAACGGGGCAGACCGCCTGCACCTCCGGCAGGTAGTGATGGGCGGTGTTGCAGGGAATCGCGAGAAGCTCGGCTCCGCGGCGCGCCAGTTCCTGTACGCCTTCCTGCAACAGGGGTAGGGGATCCGGTCCCCCTTCCAGGATCGCGGCTGTGCGATCCGGCACGGCCGGATTGTTGTCGATGAGGATCCGCAGGTGATCCTGATCCGTCTCGGCCGGGGTCGCGCGCACGATGCGATCGAAGAGATCCACGGTCGCCGCCGGCCCCATGCCACCCAAAATGCCGATGACCGCTCTCCTGCCCATGTTGGCAGTCCCTACCCTATGAGACAAGGGTGGCCCAACCGCGGCTACACGCGGACGTGCATGTCGCCTTCAACGATCCATTTGAAGGAGGTGAGGGCTTCCAGGCCCAAGGGACCGCGGGCGTGCAGCTTTTGCGTGCTAACAGCCACCTCGGATCCCATGCCGAACTGACCACCGTCGTTGAACCGGGTGCTGGCGTTGACGAACACGGCCGAGGAATTCACGGCCGCCACAAATCGCCTCGCGTTCATCATGTCGTTCGTGAGGATGCCGTCGGAGTGGTCCAGGCTGTGATCACGAATGTGATCGATGGCCTCCTCCATGGAGTCGACCACCTTGATCCCCAGGATGAGGTCCATCCACTCGGTATTGAAGTCCTCGGGACCGGCCGCGGCCACACGGCCATTGGCGCCGTGTCCGTTCAGGGTTGCCATCGCGTCCTCGGTCAGTTTCAGGTCCACGTTGCAGGCCGTCATGTGGTCCACAACCTTGGGAATGAACTCGGAGGCAATGCTGCGGTGCACCAGCAGCGTGTCCAGGGAGTTGCAAACACTTGGCCGGCTCGTCTTGGCATTCTCGATGACGGTCAGGGAGCCGTCCTGATCCGCGGTCTCGTCGACGAAGTAGTGACAGATGCCGACCCCGCCGGTGATGACCGGCATCGAAGCCTGATCCCGGCACAGCGCGTGCAGGGACCCGCCTCCCCTGGGGATGATCATGTCCACATACTCGTCCATGCGCAACAGGCTTGTCACATGGGCGCGGTCCGTATCCTCAATGTTCTGAATCGCGCGGATGTCCATGCCCGCTTTTTCAAGGCCGGCATGAATGACCTGCATCAGGGCCTTGTTGCTGTGCCGAATGTCGCTGCCGCCGCGCAGGATTACCGCGTTGCCGGTCTTCAGGCACAGGGAGGCAATGTCCAGAGTTACGTTGGGCCGAGCTTCGTAGATGACGCCGATCACGCCAATGGGGATGCGTCGGTAGGTTAGGCGCAGGCCGTTCTCCAGAAGCTTCCCCTGCACGTCCTCGCCCACCGGATCCGGCAGACGGACCACGGAGCGCAGGTCCGATTCCAGAGCCTTGAGACGATCCGGGTCCAGGAGCATGCGATCCAGGAGGCTGTCGCTCTTGTCCGCAGCGCGTCCGGCCTCCATGTCCAGGACATTGCCGGCCAGGACCAACTCGTGGCTGGCAGCCAGTTCATCGGCGATTGCCAGCAGCGCGTCGTTCTTTTCCCTGATGCCAGCGGTTGCCAGGTTGTAGCTCGCGGCCTTGGCGTTGCGGCCCAGTTGAAGGATGTAGTCCGAGGGTGTGTCCATAATCCGGTGGAGGTGTTGTTCAGCGACCGGCGGCCGCAGGTGTCAGATCAATATGAGGTCGTTGCGGTGAATGGCTTCCGCACCGTAATCATAGCCGAGCAGGGAGGCAATCTGAGACGACTGGACGCCCTTGATGACCTCGAGTTCCGTACTGGCGTAGCGGGAGATGCCGCGGGCAAACTCCTGACCGTCCAGGAGGCTTAGCCGCACGGTCTCCCCGCGCTGAAACGAACCATCCACGCCCTTAATGCCGGCGGGAAGAAGACTGGTGCCCCTGTTGACCAAGGCGTTGCGCGCGCCCATGTCGACCTGAATGGTGCCGGCCGGCACCGCGGTCAGGATGCGGCGCTGCCGGTTCTGCAGCAGATTGCCGAGGCCGGGAACAAGCGTGCCCAGCTCTTCGCGGTCGAGAACGATGCGGGGGACGATCCGGTCCCGAGCTCCGTCCGCGATGATGGTGTCCACGCCGGCACGCTGGGCGCGTTGGGCCGCCTCCAGCTTGGTAGTCATGCCGCCCGTACCCTGGTCAGTGGAGGTGTCCCCGGCCATGGCCCGGATGCGCCCGTCCACCACAGGAACCCTCTTCAGGTGCTCCGCGTCCGGATGCCTGCTGGGGTCCTTGGAGTACAACCCGTCGGTTTCGGTGAGGATGAGGAGCAGATCCGCCTGCATCATGACCGCGACCATGGCCGCGATGCTGTCGTTGTCCCCAACCTTGAGACGACTGGTGGCCACGACGTCGTTCTCATTGATGATCGGAACGATGCCCCGTTCGAGGAGTGCGCCAAGGGTGTCCTGAATGTTGAGGTAACTGACGGAATCCTCGATCTCGTGCCGGGTAAGGAGAATTTGGCCGACAAGCACTCCATGTTCAGCAAACGCCTGGTCCCAGTAGCCGGCCAGTCGGGCCTGGCCGATGGAAGTCAGAACCTGTTTGGTGTGGGTGGCCGCGGTATCCGGTCCCGTGTTCAGCCTTTCGAGACCGGCAGCCCTGGCTCCGGACGTGACCACCATGACCTGGATGTCGGCACCCAGGAGAGTGGCGATCTGGTCCGCGTAGCGGCCGATCTGGTCCCGGTTGATGGCGGCGGAGCCCTGGGTGAGGTTCGAGGTGCCGATCTTGACAACCACGCGCCGGTACTGGGAACTGTCCTGTCTGAACCCGTTCATGGACAAGCACGCGTTGGGAAACTACCGAAATGCCGAATGCGAAGGATTTTGACAGGCGATCATCCCAGGTTGGAAATGCTCGGGGTTTGCAGGTGCGATTGACGGAAGAGAGCGTATCGTTTGAGCCGGGCGGTGTCCGACAGTGTAGGCGAGGGTTCGGTCCTGCGAGCAGTTTACGTCGCTGGCTGGCCAACTGGCAGCCCGAGACCAACGGATCCGCCGGTCGGAGTGTCGGTCCGGAGTCAGCATCGCCAAGCATGAAGAATGTCCCACTCGTTTGCCCCAGATCATGACGGTTGCCATCAGATGCAGGAAGTGGGGTGTCCTCAAACCCCTGATAGGGGTAGGTAAAGCCGGGAGCCGGGTCAATGTGCGACCGTTTGCTCCAGTCCGGGCGGGTCCACCCACCGCAGCTCCCAGGGCGGATCCGGTCCGGGCAGGGGCTGCAGCCAGACCCGGGCCCAGCCGTAGCCGCGGTGCAGCAGCCGCTGGACCCGGGCCAGGCCCAGCTGAAAGACACTGAGCGGTCGGCTGCGGGGCACCGCCGGCTGCAGGGGCGGTGTGCGCACGCGACCGGGTGCCAGACCGCGCAGATACGCCTCCTCGACGCGCGTACCGTGGGCCAGCACCCAGAGGGTGGCGACGGCCAGGACCAGCCAGTGCCGGTCGACGCGGGCCGGGTCCAGGCGCCGGGTGCGGTGCCACTGCCAGCCCATGCGCTTGAGGGTGCGGAAGCCCTGCTCAATCCAGACGCGCATCCCGTAGGCGCCGAGCTCCACGTCCTCGGGGGCTTCGTCCGTGAGCACGACCCAGGGGACTTCCTGGCCGGGCACCCAGAGCACAATCAGGGTGCAGGCGCGCTTGCGCTCGCGGAAGGCCTTCCCGGCCGTGACCGTGTACTGGCCTTCGCCGGCCACGAAGCGCCAAGCCGGCCAGCGCGGTCCGGTCGTGGCCTGGAAGGTCATGTTTCGGTCGTAGCGCATGTAGGGGTGCCAGCCCCGGCGGCGGATGGCGGCCCACAGGTCGGGGCTCTGCAGGCCCCGGTCGCAGAGCACGCGCACGGTCATGCCCTCCGGCACGGCGGGCCCCAGCCGGTCCAGCAGGGCGCAGAGGTCCGGCATCCAGGGACCGGGTTGGCCGCCGGTCTTGAGGCGCCAGGCCACGGGGATGGCCAGGCCCCGGTAGACCACGCTCACGACCAGGGCCACCAGGGCCCCGCCCTTGGCCGTGGGATCGACGGCCAGCGTCAGTTCGGAGCCCTGCCACCAGGCCA
Source organism: Caldilineaceae bacterium (assembly GCA_965208365.1). Taxonomy (GTDB): domain Bacteria; phylum Chloroflexota; class Anaerolineae; order Caldilineales; family Caldilineaceae; genus Bin34. The sequence continues at coordinate 451,286 of OZ242330.1, forward strand.
GGACCCAGCGCAGGAGGGGCGCGAAACAGGCCTCGACCTCCAACTGCACCCCGCAGGGCGCCGCCCGGTCGGAGCCGTCGTAGAGCCATTCCCGCAGGTACTGGCGGGTCGTGTGCCAGCCCAGACCCAGGCTCAACAGGGCCCCCAGCACCGCATTCTGGCAGCCGCTGCGGGCCATCACCGTGGCCCCCACCCACAGGGCCAACCCGATCCTCTGGGCCGGCCGCAGATGGGGCAGATGCCTTTGGATTTGGTCGTGCAGGGGATAGAATGCCGTCGGAAGAAGCATGGAACCGGGGCCTGTTTGATGTGTGGAAACACGAACAGCCTACCCGCAAACCATGCTTTTTCCGTTTCCTCAACCTGTTTTTCAGGCCCGGAGCCGCTTTACCTACCCCTATCAGTCCTCAAACCCACGGTAGTCCGCGGCTTAAACCTTCCGAACCAGCCCCATGGTAGACAGCAGGAGTATGGAACACCTTCTGGAATGGTGTAGTGGAACTCAGGCCCACACCATGGTAGGAACCGTGCTCTCCTGCCTGTATCCCCTCCCGTGTGTTGATCCCAGTTCCCGTGGTATGGGCACCACAGGAACCATAGAAATTGAATCATATCTCGGCCCGGCGGTTGATTATCTTCGAAAACTGTTTACACCACTGTACCAGGCTTGATGGTTATAATTTCAGAGCGGTCACCAAGTTCCGAGGACGGTTACAGCGTCCAGTTCTGATAGTACGTGACTGGCCCTGGAACTGGATTTTATGTCGATTCAGTTCATCGCGTTCTTTAGGATGCAAGCTGCCGTCGTGAATCAAAACAGGAAGGCAAAGGGCCTCAACTCCTTGGAGGGCCAAGTCATCGATAAAATCAGCACCTTGTTGCAGCTGCTTGTGTACATCAGAGACATCAATACTTCTGCCCTTGAGTTCGATGGGAACCGCTACCAGCGATTCGTCATCCACCTTACAGAAAAAGAGTAGGTAGTCACATCGCTTACCCTCTATCCGATGAGCCTCAAACGCGTTGTCTGCATGAACCAGAACTCTTTGAGCCGGGATTCCCTCCATGGAACCTCTGCAACCTTGGCTCCTACAGGAGCCGGCGAGATTGTCTGGACCTACCCTAGCCCGGATCACAGCGAGAAATTCGCACTCAGGCATGTTGGGTATCTCCCCATGTTTCTTCCCACCTGTCTTGCAGACTGGCCGACCGGTTGTACAGTTCCTCCGCCACAGCCTCATAATCCTGGGGTTCTATGCCTTCGGTACGGTCAAAGGGAATTTCCTCTACCGTAGAGAAGCCCGTTTTGGGATGCTTGCGGAATAGCCAGGTTCCTACCTCATCAGGTTTGAGCCAATGTGGCCCCTGGGTGTCCTCCGATTCAGAGTCAGCCCTTAGCTCTCCCTCCCGAATCAGGTTGCCAATTTCCTTAAGCAACCAATCACTGTGAGTTGTAATTACCACCTGCAGGCCCGACCGGACCATGCGTCCGAGGAGCTGGGCCATTTTCGTTTGTGCAGCAGGGTGGAGATGAGCCTCAGGCTCTTCCATGATGAGCCAATCGCCTTTGCTCATGACACCACGCAGAAACAGCACTACCGGCGCCAGTTCCGACACCATGGACGACGTGCGCGTCAGCCCGATATCCCCGGGTGCTCCCTGCGGAAGGTACACGAATTCGGGATAGGCGTCCGAGGATGTGCGACTGGTACGGATTTGTCCTCCCAACACACCTCTTTCCATCTGCCTAGCCAGGCTATCCATCAGAGTTGAACCTTTTCGCTGGTCCTGAAAAAGTATGAGCTTCTCCATAAAATCCGCCACAACGCCTGAAAGGGTCGGAATTTCAGGCAGATGCTGCAGGCCGGCGCGAGTAGCCAACTTGACAAGTGAACTGGCGATTACCCGGTGACTCTGCATTATGCCACTGCGGGCTGCCGGCAAATAGTGGGCTTTGGGAGCTTGCCGGACCAAGTTAGTCTGTATTGCCAGCTCGTCCAGCAGCATATTTGCCAACATCAGATTTTCATCCTGGCTCGCGTTCCTTTGAAGGAGGCGTCGGGTGCGTAATAGAGAAACAAGACTTTTTAAATTTGACGAGAGGGAACTTTCAGGCACAAGCAGGGGATCTTCAATGGAGCATCGCGGCATAATCCCAGACTCTGAAATGCTCGCCTGCAATTGCCACAGAACTTGACCCTGTTCACGGACATCCAGCTTGATTTCCGCTGGTCCGGTTGACTTGGACCAGCGGATCAGATGGGCGACGGTCTCCAGATCGAAACAGCGTCGAAGTTCGGTTTTCAAGTCTTCCCCTAGGATGTCCACATCATTGAGAGGAGACAGGAAGGAGTCGCGTACATCGGAAGGCAGATCCCGGAAACTCAAGGAGTGAATGTTTTCTTCCACTTTGTGAGACAAGTCACGATATTCTTGTTTATTGCCTTGGATACCGAAAGATCCATCGCGCCTTCGCAGGTAGTGATGGAAGCCTCTTAACCTCGGAATCCGAGGAAATCCTGTCAGCAGACGGTGAAGCGCATAGAATAGAATGGCAAAGTAGGTCTTGCCCGAATTACTGGGTCCCACAAAGACCGTCAGAGGCCGCAGGTCCGCTTCTCCCTGCCTGATGGGACCGAAATCAGTTACCGAGAGCTGAACCCTCCTGTAGTCTGCCTCGGTGCCGGGAATTGCCTGGGTCATGCAGCCACTCCTGCGGGCCACTGGATTCCAACTGCACGATCATATAGCAAGATCATTTGTGAAAGGCCAAGAAACCCCAAATGCCATGCCTCGCAGCCCAGTGGCAGGTTTCTCCCGTTGCGTGTGCCCTGAAGCTATGGTGCCTCTTCTCGTTCCATAGCGGTCCAGCCAAATCCAAGTCCCTGCATTGTAGCTGCGATACACGCGTGGACTTACCCATGAGATTGTCAGTTCGACAACGCCACGTCGTACAGCTCCTGATGCAGCAGCAGGCGCAGACGTGGTGGCTGTGTCCTACAGGGGTTCGCGGAGACAGGGAGCGGGTTGATTCTCGGATTCGTGCGCGGCCTCAGGTGCGCACGTCGTTTCCGAGAGTTCCCGCCAGCGGCCAGGCTCGCCCTGCAGGGACAGGATGTGTTGCATGGCATTGGCGGGCAAGCCGACTTCCTGCCATGAGGCTTCGATGCGCGCTCTGCCGGTCGGAGGCAGGGAGGGCAGGATTGCATCCAACAATGGCATAGCGGTGTGGACTTCCCCTCTGCGTTCTCCCCTGCGTTCAATGCTTCCCTTGTGATCATGCCAATACCGGGTTTCCGGATCCTGGCACTGGAACACGGGTACGTTGCCGGAACATCCGCAGGCCGCAGGCGCATGGGGGTGCTGCAGGCGGTCAAGGCAAGGCCGCTCTCCGCCATGTGGTAGGCCCCGTCTGTTTCGGCGCGCCGAAACAGCCACATGTTGGGCTCGGTTTTGAATTCCCCGGTTTCGACAAGCAGGTATTCAGGAATCCCCAGGGCCGCCTACAGGGACAGGTTGTCCTCGAAGTCTTTGGCTTCGGTAGAGCGTGAGACCACTTCCACGACCAGTTCCGGTGCCGGGTCGTTCTCATCCATGCAGATGATGCGCTCATCCACCGTACGCTCCCGCGCCTCGGTGAGAGTCCACGAAGGAGGCATGACCACCGGATCCGGAACGGCAAGCTTGCGCGGCTCTCCCCCCTGGGTCAACAGACCCAGGTCTTTGCCCAGCCTGGACGGGTAGTGCAGGTCCGGCTCTCGGCACATACGACGCCCCAGGACCACGGCCTCGGGGGCGCTTGACGCCCCCGAGGGACAGCCAGGTCTCGTCCACCTCGACCAAGGCGGCAGCTTCGTCTGCGGGTCGGGTGCCAGACCGGGGGCCACCGCCTGTACGTCCCACCACAGGGTAGCCGCACCCACCCCACAGCCCAGCTGGGCCAGGAGGCGGGACAGGCCCCGGAAACTAACATAATGCACATACAGGTCGGCCACCAGCTCCCGGAAGGTCTGCGGCCGTTGGCGGGAGGGGCGAAGTGCTGCCCCGAAAGACCTTGCACTGCCAGTGCGCCGCTCCGTGCGTCCGCGGTTGCGCTCAAGGATTTGACAGCAGGCCCCGTCTCCGGTGTGAAGGCACCCCGCCCGGTGTTGGGCTGGTTGCGCTTGAAGGCCAGAAGGTTGTCTGTGCCGGATTGGCCCCGATTTCCAGACTATCCAGGAGCGATTGACGAGGAGAAAACCTGGCACTTCCGTGCAACCCAGGCCTGGGTTCGCGCTATCCACCGGCCCCAGTTGACGAAGCCGACAAAGAATCCGCATTTTGAGGCGGCACCGCAGATCGACGGAGCGATCGCATCCCAAGAAGCAAGACAGCCACCTGAAACAGGTGGCTGTCCTCCAGCTCATGGTGTCAACCAGGAAAGTTTGAGCCGAGACGCTACGGTTTCATTCCCGATTGAGAGTCGTGGGTTTGGATCCGGCTGTTGCGGACTTGCTACTTGATCACCGCGAAGGTGGTGACCACCAATGTGCCGCCGGTTACCCCTGGGGTTGGGTTCAAATAATCAAGTAAAGCGGCAGCACCGGTTCCCAACGTGACAGTGTTATCGGTTGGGTGAACCTTTAGTGTGGCAACCGGACTGATAACCTCCGCATCCTCGTTGATGGCCCAAGCGGTGATCGTGTAGGTTTCGTCACTTCCCAACGTATCGACTGGAAAGTCTCGATGGGCGTCGGGTGGATGGGCAAAAACTTGACCCGCATCACGAAATCTAGATTCGACACCATTGCCAGTTGTAAAGACCTTCACCCTCGAAATTGCGTCCGGGACGACTTCCCTCGGGTCCATGCGAGGCAATGTGATCGGTGGCAGCCGGTGCATCGCCGGTGTCGTGTGGGATCCATCCTTTACGCGTACGTTGCTCAGTGTCACACCTGTATCTTGGTGGATGGCTGGATTGAACACAAAATCCGAAGAGTAAAAGACTCCGGTCCCAGGTAAGATGATGGTACCTGTGTCGGAGAAGATAGGGTACCGGCCGTCGGCCGGGAGGTCATGGATCCAAAGTTTATTCAAAGTTTGCCTAGGTGAATCATCTGCGGATGTATCCGGGCCAAAACCATAGTCGGTTGCGGTCGTCGGTACATCGTCACCTTCACTCACTACGTCACCGTCGGAGTCAACAATACGGATTAGGTAAGACTCGAATTCGACGTTGTCCAGTGCATCGTCGTCGTTGCCTCCGTCATGAGCCAAGCCGATCCGGAAACTTGGTGTTGCCGGATTGTGTTCGTATACAGCAGTTCCCGGCTTGTAGTTTGCGAAGTTTTCGTTGTAGCCGATGTAGTACATCTGTCCGCCACCAACCTCCGTATAGGTGTATTGGTGCCCAGGTTGTGGATCGGCATCCGGCGTTGTAAACTGATCTCCGCCAGGTACTTGCAAGAGTTGGTGCCACTTTCCGCTGAAGGAAGGTGTACCTAGGCTCTGGTCGGTTTCCTCCCGGAGGATGTCGCTGATTAAGTAGTCGCCATGCGACGTACCGACAACGATCGCCATTTCCACTGTCACCTCGGTTCCAGGTTTAATCCCGTCGAACGTGGTCTTGTTCAAACCAAGCGACAAGGACTGCGACAACGGATCTCCATCCTTGTCGTCAAGGAGCAACACCAGGAAAGTGTTGAAGGTGTTTGAGCCCAGACCCCAGGATGCAGGATCAGTAGATGTCCAGGAGACATTGACTTCATCCGCGTCGTCGGAGTCCCGCGACACAGTCAAGTCGGCAATCTGACCATGCCTCAAGCGAGTCCTGGCGGGGCAGTCGAAGTAGTCGTCATCAAACAGGTCACCACCAGCGAAACTCACTCCGCTGGCAGTGATCAACGCCAAGAGCACCAACGGTATGCTCTTGAGCGCGCGAGCACCAATATTCTTCATAGCGCGGCTCCAAGGGTGTCAACGTAGTGCGGCGGCGTGCCGGCGCTTGATTGGCCTTGCTTATAGCATAGGTTGATCAAGTAGGCAAGCTCTTTCCAGCGTTTTGGCACTGTTTCGCTTTCATTGATTTGGGTCCGATGCCAGGTACAGGCCGTGTATGGATTTATGACGCAATGCCACCAAAATCAGCGTCTTGCAGTTGAAATCCATAAAGTAATCTATGGTCTGGGCATGAACCTCCACATTTCGCCTGCAGATGCAACCGCAATATTTCAAAATAGCATGACACTCTCCAATATAGATTACCATTTGTCATTGATCCAGTCGCCGCTCATGTAAAAAGGTTAATCCGTCCGGCAGCCTATGCAGCCAGCTACACCTCGTCCAATGCCGACACTCCCATTCGCCCACTCGGATCCTCCCGCGGCGGCGGCGGATGCCGGGCACATGGAACCAGCATGCCGTCCATGACGAGGGCCCTGTTGATTTGTGATGCCAATCGATTGTCAAAGGTCTGCCGGTTCTCGGACCAACAGCAACGAACGCGAAGCAACGGGCAATCGCAAGATGGTGTTGAGCGACGGCTTGTATAGGGAGCGAGGCTCATTGCTGACATCTTTGTGTCCCCGTCATGGCTCCGTGGCTGAGCTCGGACCTGCTGGGTGGAGTTGCAGCCTCTGGTGCTCCAGTGGGCTCGGCAGTTGAAGGCACCGCGCACAGCGGACGCGAAACCCGAAGCGGAGGAGAAAGAGGTTCCAGCGAAGGCCTGCGAAGACAGCGGCAAGGCAGTGCGCGCCTCGACCGACGTGGGCCGGGAAGCCGCTGGCCGCCTTGCACACCGCTTTTCGGCAGGTCAATGTACAACCGACATGTCCAGGGAGTTACTCGGAACCTGAGGTCCGGATTGTTGGACGCTGTTGTGTACATCCATGTTGCCAACGGTGAGCTGCACGGGCCCGGACATGGCCTTGGAACTGGAAAACAAGCCTGCTCCTCAATCCCGGAACAACCCGATTGCGCCCGAGGTCGGCATCGCGAAACCGGTCCATGTCGGTTAGCCACAGCCGGTTGTTGCCACTGTCAACATTGAGGATCAACTCATCCAGATTCGTCAGGCGGACTCTGTAGATGTGGGGTCGCGCCTGTTCCCCGAGCTGGTTCATTGTTTTCCGGTCAGGCGCAACCAGGGGTAGAAACGACTGGCATCGACCCAGTCGGCGCCAGCGGTCAAGGGAGTGTGTGTCCCGATGGGATCCGGATTCCACCAGGCACCAGGCCTCGGTTCCGTCCTCCCTGGTCAACTTCACATCGGCAAACAATCGTTGACCGGGAGCTGCGACCCCCACCTCGGCATGGTATCCGAATCTGCGAGCCAAGGTGGCAAACAGGATGACCTGGCCATGGTGTTCCTTGGCCCGAGTTCCCCACCTATCCCGCAACCGTTCGTATTCGGTGTGGACGGGAGGCAGTCGCATCTCCAACAGGCGACTGCGTCCTGTGGGCGTAAGGTAGAGAGCCAAGATGCTTCTGGAGGATCCAGCCGGCAGCTTCTCAAAACCGATGAGGCCCAGACCGTGCAGGGCCGCGAGCGGGGAACCGGGTGCAGGCCAAGCTCCAAGCTCCGACTCGGACCACGACTCGCTGTAGGAGACCAACGCAGACCAGCCGCAGGAGCCAATCCGAGTGAACAGAGTTGTGTACTCCGAATGTTCTTCAGACTCGAGGCAATGGGTAGCCGGTGCGGGAGATGGAAGTTCGGTAGACCAACTCATGGTTGCGTGACGCGGCTCAACTTTACCCTTGCGTTTTCGAGTGCCGCCACGACTTCGCGGGGTGAAGCTGCGCCTTGTACTTCCCTGACGGCGGTTTCAGCCGCAGCAACGACCGCGGCACGGGCTGCAGCCGTCGCCGGCTCGCCTTCCCGGTATCGAGCACGGAGCCGTTGTGCAACCAGCGTCACCTGGACCGAGTCGGCGGAGCCCTCCCGGAGCAGGCCGGCCAGGTAAGCCAAGTCCACAGCCAGGCCTTCAACTTCGCGCTGTACCGCCAACTTCGTCTGCAGGGCCTTCCAGCGCGCCGGAACCAGAACCTGGGGAGACTCCATCGGGGCTGTCACCGCGAAGCCAAGCAACCCGGTCAAGACACAGGTGCAGGACACGGCGGCCACCACGGCATGACGAATTCGAACACGGACCAGGGACAGGTCAAACCGTACCTGCATGGGTCAGCCGTGCACCATGCGGACATCGGACCGGGCCGCCCGAACGATGCGAATCCGGGGGGACAGGGAGAAAAATACTCTGGTGGAGACCCCACCCTGTACTTGCAGGGTCCGGCACCCGTTCGAGCATGCAACGGACATCAGCACCGGACTGTGCCCCCCAGTCGCGAGACTGGACGTTTCCGAACGAAAGCGCTGATCTACCGCTTGTTGGATGCAGGCGGACTTCAGCCTTGCCGTTCCCGTTTGGCTGAACCCCTCAAGGTCCAGACAGTCGTTGACCGCCTGCTGGGAAGAGGCATCAAGCGCGCCTTGCAGAATCGTGGCTACCCTGAAGTATTCGGGAACATCGACGGACAAGCCGGCCAAGGGTAGGAAGATGGTGATGAACAAGAGTGCCGACCACACCATGTCCGCCTGTCGGCCAATGATGAACTTGATCATCCCGCCCCTACCATCCCTCCTTGCGATGGGAGGCCGAGACGGTTCCGCTGAAATCGCCCTGCGCGGATCCGCCCATTACTTGCAGGAAGCCATCCATGTAACTGGGCACGGTCCAAGCCACAGCCACCGTGACCGTGCCTCCCGGAGCGTTGGCTGCGCTGACCGTCACCGAGTAGGTGCAGAAACAGTTGGCCATCAGGCGTTCGGCTTCCTGCCTGGCGGCCGAGCCCGCGCCGGACGCGGTCACCGCACCTACCCGAGCACCGTGGTTGGCGGCATTCTGCGCCGAGTTCCGAGCATGTCCGACCAGGGCGAAGTTGATCAGGGCAAAGGTCACCAGCAGCAGCAGGGGCATGGTGACGGCCGCCTCAACCATGTCTCCCCTTGAGGAGGAGTACAGGCAAGGCGACCGTGCAGATGACTTGAAGGCTGTCATGGCCAAGGGATCACTACCCACCGGTGATCTGAGTGCTGATTGCCTGGATCTGGTCCCTGATGTTGCCGCCCAGCGTCGTCCACGCAGCCATGGCGGTGGCCACGATGGCCGCCAGGATCAAACCCCTTTCGACCATGTCGGCCTTGGTTCCAAACAGAAACTCCCTGAACATGACACATGTCTCCCGATGGTGAACACCAGACAGTATGGTACATGTGTTCTAAAATTAGTCAAGTAAGTTCCTACCGTGATGATAGATTGTGTCGACAGGAACAGGAGGCAAGGCAAGCGCAACGGTTCCTCATGGTCGACAGGTTGGGCAGTGAGCCGGGACTTGAGCGGGTTCCGGCGCAATGCCTAGCAGTTTGATGTGATGTTGGATCCCGGACAGCGGACAAACTCCGCTATTCGGATCTGAGAGTGCTGTGAGCGATGTGTTTGAGGATGGCCATGTTGGGGACGGTCGGCCTCGTGGAGATGCGGCTGTCATCCCTGAGAAAGATGACGCCCATGACCCCATGATGGACGTTTTCGACGCTCCGGCACCGACGCGCCGCCTTCAGCAGGAGGACAGACAGCCTTGGCAGGCAAGCCGGAATGAGGCTTCGGGTACCGGTCGTGGCCTAGTCCCCGCAACGGCATTCGTCGGCCTCCACCTGGATGACTGGCCAGGTGGAGGCCGGAGCCCATATGCTTCCGACGAAATTGGGCTTATGCAGCAACATCTGCAAGACCCGGAGCCCACCCTACAGGGCGGTGAGGGTCTGTACGCGGCTCCCAGGCGGGTTGCACCAACGCTCCGAGGCCGGCCCCCTACTCCGCCGGTGTCAGTCCGTGCCTTGCACTCTCCAGTCCGAAGCCATGGTTCCGGTCGGCACTAGTCCGGGGTCAGGTCCCGGTTCGTCAGCTGGAACCAGTGGACCTTGCCGGCATCCACCAGCACCTGCACTTCATGGGCGTTTCTCACGCTGGCAACGACGGCATGCGCAGGGGCGTTGGTACACCGTGTCAGCAAGCCCGCGTTGCGCAGGGCCCGGTCAGTGTCTCGCCGGTCGGCCGTGTAGGAAGCCTCGGCGGCCATATAGTGCACAGTTCCGTCGTCGGCTTCGCACTGCATCACCAGGTCGGCTTGGTAGAAACTGTGTCTCCAGGTTTGCTTGATCTCGGGTGCCTTGGGTCTCAGCATGGCGATCAAATCGGACCTGGAGAGAATGGAAAGGGGATGCAGGTCCAGTACCTGTTCCACGATCCTCTCGGCATTGTCACGTGTAGCTCGGACCGCCACATTGCCCTTGAGCATGCCTATGTCGTCGGCGATGCCCTGCAAGCGTTTCTCCACACGAGCGTTGGTTTCCCGCTGTTCGGCGTTGAATTCCCGCTGTTCAGCATTGATTGCCCGTTGTTCGGTGATGAACTCATCCACGCGACTGGCGAAGACGGCAAACCGCTCCGGCAACTCGATCAGCTCCTGGCTCAGGATGCGTTGGCGCACCTGCTGCCGGAACTCAGCATTCTCGTCCAACAACCGAAGGAACTCTTCCTGGGTGGCAGTGCTCGCTGCCATGGTTTGCACCCCCTGTTAACCGCCGGCGGCCATTGAGCAGCAGCGTTTTCCCTGAGCCCGAGCGTCGCACCCTAGCCGGACCGTCCCGGTTTCCAAGACGCCCCGAGCTTCGGGCCACTTGTTGAGCATGGGGCTCACCACGACCACTCCCTGTTGTCCCCCACCACACGATTGTACTATCCGTGATACCACAGAACGGACGGATGGTTTCAATGGGACAGGTCTTGAGTGGAAACCCGTCGTTCCAGCCGGCCTGCCCGCAGGAACAGGGGTCGGGCACACAGCACCGGCCTGGGCGGTTTTGTGCGGATGCCGGGTAGCAAGTGCGCCCGGTACGGCACCGGGTTTGAGCGAATCAACTGCGATTGTGATGGATTGTGTGGAACAGTGTGCATCCTGGAGCCCGAAACCAGGGAGCACATAGGTACGACTGGCAGTGCCGGGTCCTGGCCGAACCGAAGAGGGCTGGCTGGGGGTGCTACCTGCCTCTCGCCGTGCCTTGGCGGATACCTCCCCAGACTCTGCCAAGGACTTGACTTTCAACACAGCTGCTGTCAGCGCGCATCCCCGGAACCGGATTTAGTTAAGCTTCATGGCGATCACCACAGGCATCCATACCTGAAGCAGTGCCGTTGGCACAGTAGCCGCGGGAATCGGTCATGCCGAAGGCTGCCCAACCACCTCCCGGCACCGTTGTTGCCGAAACGGCGGGAGTCGCGGCATGGCCACTGGGGCTGTCAAGCCACACATCCGGCGCCAAGCAACGATCCCAGGACGGGGACGCTGCGGAAACAACCGGCCACGGGCCACGGTGAGGCACATGGAGCAGGCCCCGGCCCAACCCTGTCAATCGGATGCTCCACTCGCTCCGTTGGCTGCCGACCACGTCAGTTCCCGGTACCGGGCTTCATCCACGCCGGTGAGTTGCTCGATGACCTGCCAGTCCATACCCTGGTCCAGCATCCTGGACACGACGGTGCCAATGCCCTGTTCGATACCCTGTTCAACGCCCTGCTCGATACCCTCACGCCGGGCATCCTCCAAGGCATCCGTCAGCTTGGGACCGAACTTCTGCTTGGCCCTATCGAGCAGGAACAGGTCGTAGGGGTTCGTGCCGTCGAGCAGGCTCAGGTCAATGTCCCCAACCGCCTGTTTCAATTCGTCCACGTATTCGTCCACCATCTCCTCCCTACCCGTCAAGTGGCACAGTAGCCGCAGGGATCGGTCATGCCGAAGGCTTCCCAACCGCTACCCCGGCACCGTTGTTGCCGAAATGGCAAGCGGCACGGCATGGCCCCCGGGCCGTCATGCCACATCCGAAGCCATTCAGCGGTCCCGGGACGGGGACGCTGCGGAAACAACCGGCCACGGGCCACGGTGAGGCACACGGAGCAGGCCCCAGCCCAACCCTGTCAATCGGATGCTCCACTCGCTCCGTTGGCTGCCGGCCGCGTCAGTTCCCGGTACCGGGCTTCATCCACGCCGGTGAGCTGCTCGATAACCTGCCAGTCCATCCCCTGGTCCAGCATTCTGGACACGACGGTGCCAATGCCCTGTTCGATTCCCTGTTCAATCCCTTGTTCAATCCCCTGTTCAATCCCCTGTTCGATACCCTGTTCAACGCCCTGCTCGATACCCTCACGCCGGGCATCCTCCAAGGCATCCGTCAGCTTGGGACCGAACTTCTGCTTGGCCCTATCGAGCAGGAACAGGTCGTAGGGGTTCGTGCCGTCGAGCAGGCTCAGGTCAATGTCCCCAACCGCCTGTTTCAATTCGTCCACGTATTCGTCCACCATCTCCTCCCTACCCGTCAAGTGGTGATAGTTGCCAACAAACCTGCGATAGTTGTCGGGAGCTTCCTGAGGAGACAACTGTTCCAGGAGCTCCCGCAACAGCGGCAGGGCTTCCCGCGCGTGCCAGCCGAAGGCGATGGCCAGGGACAACTCCATGATCCGGCCCCGGTGCCCGCCCCGCACCTCGGCAGGGGCAATCCCCACCTGATCCAGCAGCACATGCGTGAATCTGGGCGTCGTGGCCCAGCGACGCACCTCCTCCGGAAACAGTACCGCAACATCCTCAACACCATCAGCCGTTGCACGTCCGTCTGGTGCTCCACGAGCACATAGAGCGACAGCCGTTCCTCGCCATTGTACTGAACATCGAACAGGGCATCCACGGAGCCGTACCGCAGCTCCTCGTCCACATAGGTCTCATTGCGGAAGGACAGCGTCGACCAGTCAATCCTGGACGCCAAGTCGCCGGGGAGCCTGGCCTTCAGCCAGGCCGCGGCAGCCACCTTCACCTCCATGGTCTTCAGGAAGAGCGCGTCATGGATTGTGGCGATCTTGCGCGGGGGAGACATGCGTGTTTCTTGGATGCTTGCGATTTGGTTCCGGACACGGGAACGGCACGGACATGGACGGAACCACTACGGCCTCCAAGAACCTACACCTCGCCAAAGGCGGATACGGCAGGGAATCGTAGCGGGGACTTGACAGACCGTGCTCTGTGCTATGCCAACCCCGCATGATTATGCTGTTTGAGGGTCGGCGGACAGGTCGGTCAGGGCCTTCCGGATCCAGTCCCAGCCACGTCTTCAGGATCAATTCCCGCGCATCCTGCTTGGCTTGCAGGATCGGATGGACCCGGCCCTCAAGGGCTCGGCACAGCTCCCAGAACGCCTTCGGGCCATCCTCCGCCACACCGCCTGAACACAACCGCAACCGGGATGCGGCTGTACTCTCTACATCCCCAGCCTGTTCCCGCCAAGACGGACAGGAGCGCCTTGTGCAAAGTCCCACCAAGGCTGCAACACGGTTCTGCAACCGACGGTCCCAAACCTGCTACTTGAGCACCGTGAATTGGGTGACAATCAACGTGCCGGTGTTGACGGCCGTGGTGTTCAAGTAGTCCTGGATTACGGTCGCGGCGGAAAGCATGACCGTCCTGTTGAGCAGATGCAGTTTGAGCGCGGCCACCGGACTGATGACTTCGTCGTCTTCGTTGACGGCCCAGGCCGTGATGGTGCAGGTCTCGTCACTCTGCAACGTATGGGACTTGCATACCTGACCAGGCAGCCGGCATATCCGGTTCACGGGTCATTGGAGACTCCGAAGCTCCGTGAACAAGGCAGGCAGAAACCACCCACACCTGTGAGGCGTGGCAAGACATCCTGTAGCCACGGTGGGTCCGAGCCGCTGCCTTGTGCCAACGTCTTGTGCGGCCTCCACGGCCTGGCACGTGGCCGGCAGGACCTCCCAGGGAAGATCAGCGATCGTGTGCGGTGGTGTGTTCCTGCAAGACGGCCAGTTCCTTCCGCAGTTGGTTCAGGCCGTCCTGGTCGATGCCGACGAGTTCCTCAATGGTCTCCCATGAGACACCTTGTGCCAGCATACGTTCGACGAGCGCAATCTGCGTCATAATCCGGCCCTCTTCCCGACCCTCTTCCCGGCCTTCTTCCCGGCCTTCTTCCCGGCCTTCGCGCCGGAGCGTCGCCTCCAGGAGGTCCAGCATGGTCAGGTCTTCCGGAGTCAGGCCCATGCGCCCATAGCGTGTCTGGTGTTCTTCAACCGCTGCGGTCAGCTCGGCGCTCATGGCTCCCCCATACTCGATTCGGTAGTACCTCAACAGCGTCACCACTCGAAAACGCCCACCACTGGGTCCTGGACATGGCCTTCGGCAAGGACGACAGCCGCATCCGCACTGGCCACGCGGCCCACAACATGACCATCCCAAGCACATCGCGTGCAACCTGCTGCGGCAGGACCGCTCCCCAGAGTGGGCATTGCCAACAAGCAGCTGCCAGCCGCCTGGAACAAGGACTACCTATGTCGGCTGATTGGCTTCAAGCCCAAACCCGTTTAGATGCGATCGCCCTGGTCTCCCAAGGAAGATCAGCAATCGTGTGCGGTGGTGTTGCCCTGCAAGACAACCAGTTCCTTCCGCAGTTGCTTCAGGCCGTCCTGATCGATGCCGGCGAGTTCCTCAACGGTCTCCCATGAGACACCTTGTGCCAGCATACGTTCGACGAGCGCAATCTGTGTCAAAATCCGGCCTTCTTCCCGGCCTTCTTCCCGGCCCTCTTCCCGGCCTTCGCGCCGGAGCGTCGCCTCCAGGAGGTCCAGCATGGTCAGGTCTTCCGGGGTCAGGCCAATGCGCCCATGGCGCGTCTGGTGCTCCTCAACCGCTGCGGTCAGGTCTGCGCTCATGGCTCCTCCATACTCAATTCTGTAGTACCTCAACAGCGTCACCACTTTGCGCGGGCCGTCGGGGGTGTCCCGGATCTCCGGGAACAGCGGCGGCAGCAACTGCCGCAGACGGTCGGCCTGGGTGCGGTGATGGTCGCTCAACAACATCTCCATGGCCCGACCGTAGGCATCCCCGCGTGCGTCCTCGAGGCGCATGCGATGCAGTTCCACCAGGATATGGCCGAAGCGGCAGACATCGGGCAGAGCCCGCACCGCCTCATTGTACAAATCTTCGAAACGGGTGGGCGGCGACCATTCCCGCGGGCCGTGGTGCAGGACCACCGTGACAATCGGGCTGAGGGCCAGCACGCCGGGCCGACGGGAGCGTTCCCGCTCCCAGATGCGGCCCTGGTAGCGGAGGAGCCGCAGGCGCAGCCAGAAGTCCACCGTGGACTGGTGTTCGACCAATAGATAGACGAATACCGACTGGCCGGATTCGTGCCGGGCCACAAACAGCACGTCCGTTTCCGCCCTTCGCAACTCCTCGTCGACAAACGTGCCCGGCTGCAGTTGCAGCGTGGCAAAGTCCAGGTGTCGGGCCGTGTCCTCGGGCAAGCGGGCCTTCAGCCAGGCGCGGGCGGCATCCGGGTCGCCCAGGACCCTGCGCACCAGGGCATCGTGTTCCATGCCGGGAGACTGTTCGTCCGCCATTCCGCGTGCCCCTGCCGGTTGCCGTGGTCAAGTCAGGCCGCAAGCGTACACCGATTGGAACGAATGGACAAGATTACAAGCCTTGCGGGCACGGAAGAGGAGGTACGCCATCGGTAGTCGCACAATGGGTTGGCAAGCCAAAGCCCACTACAACCGGCCGGTCACATCCACATCCCAACTCCATGCGGGATTTTGTCAGCGAATTCCTTCGGGAACCAATGCAGTGCCACTTTGGGTGGTGTCGGCCCTGGACGGAATGGGGTGCTTCATCCCGTCCCGCAGTCTCCTCCATGGCCAACACCGCCCCCGTGTCCCTGGTTTCCCCTGCTACTTGAGCACCGTGAATTGGGTGACCATCAACGTGCCGGTGTTGACGGCCGTGGTGTTCAGGTAGTCCTGGAATATGTTGTTCCGGTACAGCGATGGGTTTGGGCCTTCCAACACGCCGAACCTGCCCACAAGCGATACGGCCCCAATTTGATGCGATTGCCCTGGATCCAGTCCCAGGCGTATCGGTGGCACACCCGCGCCGGAGCCATCTGTCACGTCTTCAGGAGCAGGGCCTGTGGACATCAGGCATGATAGGGTCGTTGGTCGTGAAGCCAGCATCCTCTCCATGCCCGACAACAGGCTCCGGGCATCCCTGCCGCCTCCCGGAATCCCGTGTCCGACCTTGTCATTGAGGTTGCCAACCTCGCCAAGCACTACGGCGACGTCACCGCGGTCGCCGATGTCAGCCTCCAGGTGGAGGAGGGCACGGTATTCGGCCTGGTGGGTCCCAACGGCGCCGGCAAATCCACCACCATCGAATGCATCGAAGGGTTGCGCACCCCTGACAGCGGCACGGTACGAGTGCTGGGTCGCCCGCCGCGCACACACCGGCGCGACCTGTTTCGGTACATTGGCGTGCTGCCGCAGCACAACGAACTGCTCCCGTACCGCCTGCGCGTGGGGGAGGCCGTGGACCTGTGGCGGTCCTTCCACGGCAATCCGCTGTCGAAGGACGAGACGCTGGCCCTGTGCGGCCTCGAGGAACGGGTGAAGGCGCGCACGGCCCGGCTGTCGGGCGGCCAGCGCCGGCGATTGATGATTGCCCTGGCCCAGGTCGGCCGGCCCCGCCTCCTGATTCTGGACGAACCTTCGAGCGGTCTGGATCCCGTTGCCCGCTACAACATCTGGCGCGGTCTGAACGCGTTCAAGGAACAGGGCGGCTCCATCCTGGTGTCCACCCACTACATGGACGAGGCCGAGGAGCACTGCGACCAGCTCTGCCTGCTGGACCACGGACGGGTGCAGGTGCTGGGCAATCCGCGCCGCCTGATGGAGGAACGCCGCATGCGAATTCTGGTCAAGGTGCCGGACGCACCGGACCTGGACCTGGGCACACTGCAGGCCCTGGAACACGCCCACCAGGTAGAGCAGGTCGAGGACGAATGGTTCGTCTTTGGCTTCACGGACCGACTGTACGGCGAATTGAAGCAGCTGACCGGCCGCGAGTTCCTCGAAATGCGCCCGGCCCGTTTGGAGGACCTGTACCTGATGACCACCGGCCGCACCTACCGGACCGCAGGGGACTGACGTGAACTTCAAGATGATGTGGACGCTGTTCCGCACCGACCTGCTGATCTACGTGCGCGAACCGTCCGCGGCCTTCTTCACCTTCGCCTTCCCGATTCTGCTCATGGCCATCCTGGGGGAAATCTACGGCCGCGATCCATTCCGGTTCACGCTGCCGGACGGCACGGCCGTCGACACCACCTTCATGTCGGTCTTCTTTCCCGGCTTCGTGGCCTTCATCATCGCCAACCTCTGCCTGCAGACCGCGCCCCAGTTCCTGGCCAGCCAGCGCACCAGCGGCTGGTTCCGGATGCTGCAGCTGTCGCCCCTGTCCCTGTCCTGGGTGATCGCGGTCCGGGTGCTGATGTACTTCACGATCTTTGTCCTTTCCTACGCCGTGATGTTCGTGGTGGCGCGTCAGATCTTCGACCTGCAGTTCTTCGGACGGCTCCTGCCCTTCGGGCTTGTCATGCTGCTGTGCTTTGCCTCGTTCGGCAGCGTCGGGTTTCTGCTGGGCGGCCTGTTCAAATCCGCCACTACCACGCAGGCGGTGGTGTCCATCATCTTCTTCGTGCTGTACTTCACGTCGGGCTCGGCCATTCCCCGAGCACAGTTCCCCGACTGGCTCTTCCGCGCCACCGAGCTCAATCCCATGACCCACGTGGTGGACCTGCTGATTGCCGTCTGGACAGGTCAGGCATTCGACCAGCTGTGGGGGTCGGCGCTGGTGGTGGTCCTGGTGGGGATCGCAGGCTTTGCGCTGGTTCCCTTCACGTTCCGGTGGGACGCCGAAGGCTGAACGGCCGCGGCAGGACTTCGCCCGTGCGCGCCTCCGAGGAAACGTCCGCACAGAGACACGAACGCTGGCGCGCCCTGCGCGCCCATCTGCGTGCCGTTGGCTTGAGCGAAGACCCGCCCGACGATCTCCTGCTCGATCCCGAGCCAACCACCCGGCCGAACGTGCGGCTGGTCGCCCACTACGACGGAATCAGGCAGGCATCGTTGGGCGACAGCACGGTGGCGGAGCTTGTCGGCCCCGCCCTCGCAACCATCGCCTTGCTCTTTGCACTCCTGGCCCTGGGGGAGCAGTTGTCCCCTCCGATGGGCAATCCCTGGCTGACAGTGGGCTTCAGGGTGGTGCTGCTCCTGGTGTTGTTGGCGGTATTCATGAGACCGATCCTGCGCCTGCTGGCCTTGATGGTGGTGCGCAGGGGCAGCCTGACCCTGACGCTGGAGGAACTGAGCATGTCGTGGCCCGGCAGAAATCGGCACGCCCGGTGGATCGACGTATACGCGGTGTTTGTCCATCAGGAGGGAAAACGGTTCAGCCGGCGGTGGACTTCCTGGTTCGGCAGGCGGGAAGCGCCTTGCATCAAGGTGGAACTCAACGACGGCTTGGTGGCCAGGTTGTACGTGGCCGACATCGATCGCCAACCGCTGGCCGATCTGATGAACGACTTTGTGGTCCACCACCGCGGCAACCACACGGCCGCGCCGGGGGCAGCGAGCTAGCCGCCACCGTGCGCCGACACACCAACCTGCTGGACCGAGGTTTCCATTGGGACTTATATACGATGGTTGACACCACGCATATCCGGTTCACGGGTCGCGGGAGTCCCTGTGGTCGGCCTTGCGACCGACCAGGGAGGGAGCGCTCCTCGCCGTGCAGCAGCCCCAGTCCCGCGGGCCGGAACGGGTGCGGGCGGGATTTCCGCCCGCACCAGGATGTTGATCGCCGCGTTGTGGTCGGCGTTCGCTTGGAACCCGCAGGCCCCGCACGCGAACACCGCCTGCGACGGTCGGTTTGACTTGGCCGTGTGCCCGCATTGGCTGCAGGCCTGCGAAGTGTAGGCCGGCTCGACGAACCGCAACTCGCCGGCCTTGTACGCGAACTTGCGCTCCAGCTGTCCCCAGCCGGAGGCCAGGATGGATCGGTTGAGGCCGGCCTTCTGCTTCACGTTCTTGCCGGGGTTCTCGACCGTACCCTTCGCACTCTTGGTCATGGCCTTGGTGTTCAGGTCCTCGAGCACGACGGTGTGGGCGGTGCCCGCCACCTTGCGGCTGATTTGGTGCGTGGCGTTGTCCCGGCGCCGGGCGCGCTTGCGCTGGAGTTTGCGCAGTTTGCCGCCGGTCCCGCGGCGGCGGTTGGAGCCCTTTTTCTGCCGGGCCATCCGGCGCTGGTACCGCTTGATCTTGGCGTCCTCGACAGTCGTGTCGGGGAGGGCATGGACTTCGCCCGTGCTGTCCGTGGCCTGCCCCACGTTGCGGTCGATGCCGACCGCTCCGGTCTCCGCGGGCCGGCACACGTCCGGATGGTCTTCCGGCACCTCGAACACGATGTAGGCGTACCACTTCGGCTGCCTGCTTTCGGACTCCTGCCGTACGCGGACGGTCAGCGGCTGGCCGTCGGCATACCGGTGGATGGGACCGAGACGCGTCCAGCCCATCTTGGGGATGTACAGGCGGCCGTCCTCGATCCGGACTTTCGACGGGATGGTGAAGGCAGGCTTGGTGTAGTGCCTGGCCTTGTACTGCGGACGCCCATGGTCGGGACGGTCCGGGTCGAAGAATGCGGCGTAGGCATCGCCCATGTACTTGCAGACGTACCGGACGATTTCGTAGCCGTAGTCCTTCAGCCACTCGTTACCGGGGGCGTTCCGCAACTGCGTGAACCGCTGGCCCAGCGTAAAGAAGGTCGGACTGCCCGGACCCTCCCCCAACTTCCCGAATGCCTTCCACATGCGGTAGTCCGTCTCGTGCCCGGCCAGCACGTGGTTCCAGGCGAACCGGCAGGCACCGGCCAGTTGTTCGAGGTATTGTCCGTTGGCCGCGGTGCCGGGATACAGACGCACGCGCAGGGTCCGTATGACGGTCCGGGGCTCCTGCGTTGTGGACTGCGGGATGCTGGTCATGGTGTCGTCTTCACCGTGTCCGGTTGAGGGCCCGGTTCACAGTCGGGTCCTCGCCTTCGCAGTAATTGTAGTACAAGAGTTCGACTGTCAACTATTCGATATAAGCCCCTTTCCATTCGATGGTGGGTAGTGACGGCCAGAGGCATAGTCCAGCCGATGAGCGGTTCATCCATGTGTTGAGTGGCGGAACCGCGGCCTCAGCGACCAATGCGGTACACGAGCAACCCTTCCAGGGAGGATCGTGACAACGTAAACACAATCCTGCCGAGTTCCTCGCCCCAGCAGGGACCCATGCGCACCTGGTCGACGATCGGAATAGTCGCCACGGCCGCGGCCAGCTGCGCGGCATCGAACTCGATGGTGCCGGTAGCCGACACCCGGTCGTCCCGGCAGGTGTGGCCGGCGATGCGGACCACGCCCTCAACCAATTCGACTTACCCCGGGGGCAGGACACCGAGCTGCACGGTGTTGGGCACAGACCGGAACTTCCAGTGATCGGTGATCTCGACACATTCGTTCCGGCGCAGTGCCACACAGCGGTGCCAACGATCGAGGCCGGCATCGTTGCCCCAGGCATTGGCAATGTCCAGCGACAGACGCGCCGTGCGCTCGTCGGCCGCGTACTCGACCATGAGGGCGCCATGCTGTTCGCCGAGCAACACTTCAATTGGTGTTGTTCCGGTACAGCGATGGGTTTGGGCCTTCCAACACGCCGAACCTGCCCACAAGCGATACGGCCCCAATTTGAATGCGATTGCCCCGGATCCAGCCCAGCCGTATCGGCGGCACACCCGCGCCGAACCCGCCTGTCACGCCTTCAGGATCGGTTCCGGAGCGTCCATTTGGGCCTGCAGGGCGGGATACACCCGTCCCTCAATGACCCGCCGCTGTTCCCGGAACGCCTTCGGGCCATCCTCCGCCACACCGCCTGAACACAACCGCATCCGGAATGCGGCTGTACTCGCTACATCCCCAGCCTGCTACCCGCCTGGACGGACAAAATCGCCTTGTGCAAAGTCCCGCCAAGGCTGCAACACGGTTCTGCAACCGACGGTCCCAAACCGGCTACTTGAGCACCGTGAATTGGGTGACAATCAACGTGCCGGTGTTGACCGCCGTAGTGTTCAGGTAGTCCTGGAATACGGTCGTGGCGGAAAGGGTGACCATCCTGTTGAGCAGATGCAGTTTGAGCGTTGCCACCGGACTGATGACTTCGTCGTCTTCGTTGACGGCCCAGGCCGTGATTGTGTAGGTTTCGTCACTCTGCAACGTGTCAGCCGGGAAATCGCGATGCTCATCCGGCGGATGGGCGAACAGTTGACCCGGGTCGCGGTATTCCGATTCGCCATCGCCCGTCGTGCTGACCTTGACAATCGATATCGAAGCCGGATTCACATTTCTTGGTGCCTCCCGATCAAGAACGTTCTCAGGGAGGTCGTGTGCCCCCACGTTGATCCTGAAACCGTCCACGACGCGCATGTTGGTCAGGGTGATGCCGGTGTCCCAGTGAGTGCCTGCCACAAATATGAAATTCGTTGCGTAATCCAGGGCACTACTGTCCGCGTTCCTGATGATCGTGCCCGTGGAGGAGAAGATGGGATAGTTCGGATACTGCATGTCATGAACAAACAGCTTGTTTAACGTCTCTTGCGTGGTATCACCCTGGCTGTTGCGTCCCAACCCGTAGTTTGTCTCCATCGTCGCCATGTCGTCGCCTTCAGGCACCACATCGCCGTCGGCGTCGGCAATGCGAATGATGTAGGCATCGAAGTCAACGTCATCACGCCCGCCATCGGTCTCGTTGGCGGAGTGGACCAGACCAATTCTCAGCCGCTGGGTCGCAGGCCTGTGGGTGTATGCGGCTGTCCCCTTCCGATAGTTCGCGAAGTTCTCGTTGTAGCCGACGTAGTACATCATGCCGCCGGCAATCTGTTTGGTGTCGTACTGATGCCCGGCGGTATTAGGATCGATGTCGTTTGTTACGTCATTCGATCCCGGTGTGCCCTCGACGAGTTGATGCCACCGGCCGCCGAAGGAAGGTTCCGTCAGGCTCTGGTTGACGCTCGCCACTGGTGCTCCCAATTCAAATGCAATCGCCCTGCCCGCACCCAGGGCAATCGCATGCTAATTCGACAGGCCCTTGAGCAGGTATTCCCAATGCCGAATTACCAGTACGATGGGGGCTACGGTGCCTCAATTGGTGTGTTTTTCAATTGCAGCACCCAAATTTCAACCTTCCAGCACCCCGAGCCTACCCATAGACAACACCCCCCGAGTTAGCATGCGATTGCCCTGTGCCCGCACCGCGCCCCCCCAATGGACACAGGTGGCGGTGCTACAATGGACATCTTTGAGAGAGCAGTCCCCGGAAGTGCGGGCAACTCGCTCCTTTCCGCATGGGGGAGTGGGCGTTTGGATGAGTGACAAGGCGGCTACCCAGCATTTGGCCGAGTCTGGCATGCCGGTGGAGAAGAAGGTGGCTTGGTTTGAGCACGCTTGGGCGAAGTTCACGATCAAGATCGACTTGAATTGGCTGGCACAGGCCCTGACGGCGAAGAGTTGTACCCTTTGCTGTTCGTGGGCATGGTGGAGGATTGGTATCATCCGCGCTCTGTTCGGGTTTCAGGAAGCGCGTGGGCAACATCCCCCTGATGGTCACAGCCAATCGGTTTTGGTCTATGCCGGACACCGGCTGGAAGCCAGACCCTTAGGCAGGCCTTGCCCAAAGGTAGAATCACCATGGTCCGCAGGGCGATTCTGCGCAATTTGCCCACTGCCACGCCTCCAAGAGGCAACCGGATCATGATTATTCATTCCGCTGAATTCAAGAACCTGCATGGACACCTCAGCTTGGCCTTGAAGTTCCGTCCGGACATCAACGTTCTTATTGGCATCAATGGCACAGGCAAAACCTCTGTCCTGAATGCCATAGCATGGATATTATCCCCGACATCAATGCACAATGGTTTTCAGTCTGCCTATTGGCTGTCGGAGTTTCAATTCGACGAAATTAGATTGACTTATTCAATATCCGATAGCACTGGGCATCAGATAGTGTGTGCCCGAAGATTCGAGGACCATATTGCCATTTCGTTGTCAGGCATAGAATCGGGGCCAGACATTGACAATAAGTTTGTTATTCCAGTTGTGCCACCACCTAGAGCACCTTTCCGTGAGCGCAGCAAGTACGTTGAAAGGAATTCAGACGTTGAAAGGAATTCGGAATCAATTGAGAGGGAAGTGCTACGACAGAGAGACAACCCCGTTCTCAAGCAACTGGATGAGTTGCAGGCACCACTGTATCTGCCCTTGAATCGGCGATGGATGGAAGAATGGGCGGGCCCATCCTCTCGCCGCTACCGAACACGGCCCATACAGGTCTTGACAGGCATACCTGTGACAGAAATTCTGACGCTGGCTGAGCGCGCCTATCGGAGCGAGCAGGCAAAGATCGCTCGACTCAACGACAAATTGCGAAGCGACATGCTGGTCATGCTGTTTGATGCGAGCCAGCAACCCTTCATCGGCACGGTGCCGTCTGTGGAGGAAGTAACAGCGCGGCGCACAGCAATTGTTGACATACTGGACAGTCTGGATCTGGATGATGTCAAAACTCTCAGTGAACAGTATTTTGGTCGATTGAAAGAGATTGCTGCCAAACTGGGCGGCCAGGAACTGCCCAAGGATTTCCAAACAGGGCTGCATGCCGATGCCTGGTGGACGTGGATTACGGAGGGGGCTTCCTTCGCAGTGCGTATTGAACAGTTGATGCATCTGATCGAAAACTACCAAAAGAAACGAGAGCGGATTGCCCGGCGTTCCACCTCGTTTCTACAGTCCATCAACGACTTCCTTCACGGCAAAAAGATGGTATTTTCTGCGGAAGCCGAGCTGAAGGTGGAATTGCCCGGCGCAAGACTGGTTGAAGGACATCATCTGTCTTCAGGAGAGATGCAGCTGCTGATCCTCTTCGCGTTTCTGTATTTCCAATCCAATCATGCTCAGCAGCCGTTCGTGGTACTAGTTGATGAGCCGGAGCTTTCCCTGCATGTAGCCTGGCAGCACCGATATGTCGACAGTGTCCGGGAAGCCAGCCCCAACGGGCAGTTCATCATTGCCACACACTCGCCCGAAATCACTGGTTCCGTGGAGTATGAGGCCATCATAGACTTGGGCAAGATGGCGATGGTGCCCCATGCTTGAATACAGCAGCAATGGGCGGTGGGCACGGGCAATATTGTATCGTTCCGATCCCAATTTGGTATTGGTGTTTGTGGAGGACGAAGGCAAGGAGAATTTCTACGACAAAATCATGGACCGCATCTTTCGCGACACTCCGGTGTCAGTCCGTACCAAGGTGTTGGGTCTGGGAGGAAAGAGGCAGGTAGTGACGGAATTCGAGAGTTGGAGGACCCGCCGTGCCTTAAGCCGTACATTCTTTCTGATCGATGGCGATTTTGACGAACTTCTTGGACGCGCACAGCCCACCCACCGCCACTTCTATCAGTTGCGTCAATACGACATCGAGAGTTTTTTATTGGAAGAGGATCCCTTCTGCGAGATTGCCGAGGAGCAGAATCCCAGCCGCCCTGCCACACACTACCGCGACTTGTTCCAGTTCGAGTCTTGGATGTCCGATGTCTTGGACGCAACGATGCGTTGGATCGCATGCATAGCCGTGCTGCGGGACCTGAATGTCCGTGTACCTGGATACTCCTTGTCCCTAGACAGGTTTTTCAAGCGTCGAGCGTTATTGCCCGATCCAGCCTTGATTGAAAGTGGCATCTCCGATGTGGGGTCAAGCCAGCATGCCGTGACTCCCGATGAGTTCGACGCGCGGGTGGCCCAAATGCTGCAGCGCATGGGGGCTACGAATCGGGAGCGCAAGCGCTGGGTATCGGGCAAGCACTGTCTACTGCCTCTTGGTAACCGATTGCTCGGCCGACATGTGAAACAGATTCCCGGCTTGGATTCGCTTTGTTTCCGGTTGGCGAAGAAGTGTGCATTCCAGGACCTGGCGGATCTTCGAAACCGCATTCTGGCCATATCCTGACAGGCCAGGGCAAACGCGAAGTCGCTGTCAGGCCAATGAGCAGAGCCGGAATCGACGGATGGTGTCCGATTTTGTCTTGACAACATTCTGATTGGCAAGTCTTGTCCGGATTGCTTCTGAGCGTTCTCACCTTGTGTTCAGGGTAGCGCGTCGCTGAACGACCGACACTGCTTCAATCTCGTTGATATTGGTTCCGGTTCGTCATTGGCGGCCCCAGTACAAGCAGGTTTCCGGCATCGGTTCAGACCCTGCCGTGGGCCATTAGGCGCATGACTTTGAGGGCTCCCGCCTCCGTTTTCTGCCCCATGGTAGGCGGGCCTTGGGCTTGGCTGGAGCATCAGAAAATACCTGACCAACCTCCCAGCCAGTTGTGGCAGCGGGGACGGCCGGCTTCCGTTGGCTACGCAGGTCAGTCCAGCGTTCCATAAGGTAGCGGTGCCTACCTCACACATCCCTGTACTACCGCCTGCCAGAGCGCCAGCTGGACGGAAACCTGCGCCAGTTCACTGTGCGCTGTCTGGGCACGGCGTACGGTTACCAATCCAAGACCGCGGCCAGCAGGGCAAGGCCGTAGATGGGATCGTCGTCGGTCGTCACCCCCTGCACTCCGTAATGCTCCCAGTGTTTGCACCAGCCGTCCAAGTCGAGGCCGGGAACGCTCAACCCGCTGGTCCTGGAACCAGTCGAAGGCAACGAGCATGCGGTGGAAGATGCTCTTGCGCGTGCCGAGTACATCCCCCATCTCTTACCGGTGGTGTTCCATGAACAAGCTGGTCGGACCAAGGGCGGTCCGCTGCAAGTACTGCGGGCGGCGCAGAACCATCCGCTCGATCGACTTCGCCACCCCTCGACGTAGGCAACAGGTTCAACAGTTCAAGCCTATCCGAGATGAACCTCAAACTCGGGGACGCGGTACGGATCACGCCTTGGTGTGTCACCTCCTTCACATCAGATGCCAATCTCAATCAGCAGTACGGCATGAAGTCGAGGGTCAAGTTCAGCACCGCAGGTGCCGTGGGGACAAACACCGTCACTAACATAAACGATACGTATCACAACACAGGTGTAGCGTTGATCGTTGTAAATTGATCCAAGGCGTGCTATGGTGAATCGACTATCAAGCACGAGGTGCCAACATGCACATCATCGCCAGGCTCATCGCCCAATTCAACCGACTTCGAGTGGACCTATTCGTGGGCCTCATGATACGAAGACGGTCACAGATACTTGCGAATGGCAATGCAGTGGAAAGGATCTCACGATGAAATCACTGACTGCCCTGATCGAAGAGAGTGGGCTGAGCCATGCCGAAATTGCACGGCGAGCAGGGGTGAGCCGAACGACCGTCTCCAGGATCGTCCACGGCAAACAGCAGATGAGGAAGGATACTGCGTTGCGTCTGGCCTCGGCGTTGGGATTGCCTCCGGAAGCGGTCACGAACGCCAGAACGACGCAGCCGGCAGAGCCGGAGGTCATCAAGAGTACGCCGGCAAAGATCAGGGAGTGGGGTGCGGGAGACACTGGTGACCGCCAACTGTCAGCACTCGTGATGCGGCTAATCAGAGCCGAGATTCCTGCTACAGGTGAAGTGCAAGGACCTACTGGGCGCGAGACGGTGCGTCCGGGACCCGACATCAAAGTGAAATCCCCGCGCCGAACACGACACATACCCCAAGGCAAATCGGTTTGGGAGGTGAGCACCCGCAAGGATGTTGCCCAAAAGGCAACGGAGGACTTGAAAGGTGCCCTCAAGCGATTCAAGGACGATACGGCTGCAAAGCAGACCCATTTCATCTTCGTCACAACCCAAATTTGGACAGGTGCCGCCAACTGGAGAGCTACCAAAGCAAAGGAGAAAAAGTGGGCGAGCATCTCGGTCTACGACGCAACGGACCTGCAAGCCTGGCTTGAAGAGTTCACGACGGTCCAACTGTGGTTCAAGGATCAGGCCGGGATCTCCAGTAATAATGATGTCGAGTGGCTAAAGACTCAGGTAGACATATGGTGCAAGGCGGCGAATCCGAGAATCACAACGGGCATGGTGAAGCACAGCGTGGACCATGCACGACGAGCGTGGCAGTCATGGCGACAGGGCATGCACCAAGGACCAATCGCAGTGCGCGGAGGGTCGATCGGCGAGGCAATGCTTCTCATTCAGGCACTGATCGAAGATGAACAGGCAGGCGACGAGGAAACAGGGACGGTACCGGTCGACGACCTCGAAGGGGTTGTGGTCCATTCAAAAGGTGCACTCTCGAGGCTGGTCGAAGGACGCTCGGACAACCTTGTAATCGTCCCTGCACCGGGCCTTGAGGAAGACGCGGTCGGGATGGCGGACAGGGCAAGAATTGCCCTGCCTACAACACGCCGCACACACAGTTCACAGGCCGTGGAGGTCAAACGCGAGCCTCGCTCCAACATCGACAAGTGCCTGCAGGACTTGGGCCTTGACCCAGGGAATGCCGCGCGACTGGCGCGGGCGAGCAGCGGCTCGCCGAACGCACTGAGACAGATCAGCTTCCGGCAACGGGATCTGAGCCGAAGGGACCTGCCAAAGAGCCTTCAACGGGTCGCGGCCGTCGCGGGGCTCGTTGGAACTTGGGAAGGGCATCACCCAGCCGACATCGAGGCTGTCAGGCGCTTGACGAAGCTGGACACCCCCGACGCGGTGGATGACGCTTGGCAGGACCTCGCATTGCGCGATGAACCGATGACCTGGACCCAAGGACCACTGCGAGGCGTGAATAGCAGACTGGACGCGTGGCTGCGGGCAACGAAATCGTACGCTGACAGACGGATCATCGAGGACTATATCCAGTTGACCCAGCTGGAACTGACGAAAGTGGAAACGACATCGGAAAGTGAAATCCCAACTGACGACGCGATGGACGCTGATCGGCAAGAGGAAAACCGGGTCTCGACCACGATGCTCGATGGACTGTGCAAGGGTCTCATTCTCCTGCGCGAATATGCCGATGAGTTCGACCATCTGCTCACCGGGAGCAGTTGTGCAGGGCTGGTCGAACAAACGGTGCATGCGGCACTTTCGGGGACCACCGTTGAACACCTGCGGGCGATCAGCAGCGTCCTGCCTTCCCTAGCGGAAGCCTGCCCGGAATGCTTCCTGGACATATTGGCAGAGGATGCCGAAGCACCCAACAGCGTCCAAAAGGCCCTCTTGAAAGGCAACTACGAAACTGCAACAAGCGACAGGACGCACACCAGGCCGGACAGCTTCTGGCTCACATTGCAGCAGCGGACATCGCTAATGGATGCATATGAGTGCCTAGGCTGGTTCCGGGAGCATGCCCCACTCGCTGTCGACGTACTCATGAACCTTGCCGACGAGCCAATCCCGGACCACCATGGCAAGAACCCCGTGGATAGCCTCAGCAACATGCTCAAGGCGTGGACCAAAGGCTGCTGCCTCACCACGGAAGAACACATGGACGCACTCACCAAGCTGGTACGAGATCACCCGGACTGGGGTGTGGAATTCGTGACGTACATGTTGCCAACAGGTCAGTACACAGCATCCCCAACCACCCTCCCCTGGTGGCGGGGTAAACCGGACGGGGCAGGTTCACAAACGTCGGAGGACCACCATGTTCGGGTAGTGCGCCACGCAGCGGAGCTCATCTGCAAACATCCAACCGAGTCGATGGCAACCGTCAGCACAACCTTGCAGGCCATTCCATGCCTCCCTCCTGAGATGGCTGCAGAGATCTGGCGGAAAATCATGATCTGGATAGGCTCGGAACAACGCGACATCCAAGACAATACCTGGCTACGGCGCCGGCTCCACATGATCGCGGACGGCGCCGATCCCCGGTACAAAAGGCCTGAAGACAGGGACGCGGCGAAGAAGGCCGCACAGTGTCTTCAAGTGCCGGGGAACACGGTACCCAACATCTGGATATTCGATCAGGACGCAGTTATCAGGGAACGGCGCGACGACAAGAGTTGGGAACATGCCCAACGTCGGGTGGACACCATGCGCCAAACAGCAATCGTGGAGCTAGTTGAAAGAAATGGCCTCAACGCAATTTGGCAACTGCTGCCGCAGGTGCCCGAACAGTCCATTGTGGGAACATCCTGTGCGCGGTGCCTAAGCACTGAGCAGATCGGGAACCTGGTAGACACCTACCTTGCAGACGATCCCGGCAGGAGCCCTGCGCCTACGGAAGGATTCATGGTGGGGTTGATGTTCGAAGAAGATCGCGGGAGCATCGAAGGTCACATCGAACGCCAGAAGGGAAAGGAATGTTCACCTGCACGCGAGCATTGGAAAGCGGATCTCTTGGCGAAGTGTCGCATTGTCGAAACCAGCGAGCTTGTCGACCGGCTCGCCCTTGGTGAGAAGAAAGCATTTTGGAACGCATTCCGACCGAACCAAGGGGCAGTCCCAAAGGACCTTCACGAATGGCTGGCCCGTGGACTCGCCAGCGTCCAACGGCCACGCGCCGTCCTGCAGGCACTTCACGGCAACCTTGAACAGCTTGATACGGCCACACTGGTTCGTCTGACACGCCTGCTTCTTGAAGCCACGGAACCCGACTATCAGTTTTGGGATGAAAAGCTCGTCGACGAGACTCTGAATCGAGCCGATCTTCCGCTAGCGGAGGCTGCCCGGATCGAGTTTCAATTCTTCGGGCTGCTCCAACACAAAGGGCTGCCGGCACTCACGAAAGCGATTGCCCGGGACCCAAGATGGTTCCAGGAAGCCCTAATGCTCTGCATGCACCGCAAGGACCTCAAACCCGACGAGGACGACTATTGGAAGAAGCGCCAGAAGGAAACATCCGAAGCTGCGTGCCGGCAGGTTTATCGCTTGTTCGAATGGCTTCCGGAACTCCCTGGCTTTGACGACACAGGACGCTTCCGACTGGATGCAGCAGTCGGCTGGACACGGTCGCTCCTGGACTTTGCCGCGAAGCACGACCGGCTGGAGGTGGCGCAAATTCTGCTCGGACGCGCGTTTGCGGCAGCCGGCATGAATGACGATCAAGAACCCACAGCGGAGTTGGTGGAACTGCTGGAAGCACTTCACAATCCGAGAATTGAGGAAAGTGTGGCTACAGCGGCGGGCAACCAAGTCGGACCAACAAGACTCCCAGCCGACGATCCCGGCCGCCCGGCCCGTGAGCGCTCGGAACGATATTACGAGTTGGAACGCCGGTATTACAACCAGCACCCCAGGACTGCACGAGTCATGCGGCTCTTGAAGGAACGTTGCCGCACTTCGGCACAAGTTTTCGCAGGCATCGTGCACGGGGGCAACCTTGAAGGCCATGACTTCTGACCGCGTTCAGAACCCATGGTGGAGTACTGTTCTCGGCTCCATCCTCACTGCGGCACACGCGGCCATCGCAGCGATCGTTGCAGGTGTGTGACGAAACCGGCACCGCCAAATCCGGAGGCCGACCAGCACTACACGGTCAAGCGCTACAGAAGCGAAAAGTGGCTGAGGGCGGGCAACTCCTGGCGCAATGTGAACTCAAACGCCCCACCCGAACTTCAAGACGCTTATGTTCACCGGCGCGGACGAATGAGAACCGCAGGCAATCGCAGAACTGATCAAAGTGCAAAGGGAGCTCAGGCATGATTCCAAGGCAGCTTGAACCGAGCGTGGAGCTGCTCCGCGAGGAGTACGTTCTCGTGCAGGCCTGGAAGAAGACCGCGTCCTATATCCGTTACCACAACTGGTTCTCCGACACGCTTGCGCTCGACCGCGCAGCCGTGAACCTGCCGACGTTTCTCAGCGAAATCAGGGAACGTCTGCATTCTTCGAAGAGTTGGCAGAACGATCCCCTACGCATCGTTCCGGCACCCAAGAGCCAACGCTGGACAGTGCGAGAAGATGTATGGGAGCCCGTTAACAGGGGAGTAACGTCGGTACCGATTCGACCGCTCACCCACGTCAGTCTGGCTGACCAGGTGGTGGCGACTGCACTGATGCTCTGTCTCGCCGACCGTGTCGAGACGATACAGGGAGATCCGCGGCGGCCCGTACATGATCAACAGGTCGGACAACAGGTGATTTCCTACGGCAACCGGCTGTTCTGCGACAAGATGATATGGGGGGTTGCGTCATCGGTGGGGATCCGCCAAGCTTTACCGTGCCTACTCTCAGGATTACCGCGCGTTCCTCTCCCGACCGGAAGTTGTGGCCAAGTCAAATCCGGCAACCGAGAGAAAACATGTCTACGTCGTCCATGCGGATCTTCGGCAATTCTACGACCGCGTGCGCCCAGAGATGCTTGCCAAAGCCATCGGCCAAGAGGATGTCCACCGCGACAGCGATGATCCGGCATTCTTCCCTCTGGCGGCGTCCGTGCTCGATTGGAGCTGGCATCCGAGCGACGAAGAAGATGTCCAGAACTACACAGAGCAGACAGAGCTGGAGGACTTCACGCGGGTGGCACTTCCACAGGGACTCGTCGCTTCCGGGTTCTTCGCGAACGTTGTGCTCCTTTCGTTCGACGAGGCACTGCGCGTGGCGCTCGGGGCCGAAATCGCCCTAGGGATCCTGTTGGTGGATGCATACCGGTACGTCGACGACTTGCGGATCCTCGTTGCGGTTGCCCCGAACTCGGATTGCTCGTCGAATGACCTAAAGACGTTGGTCTCCTGTTGGCTCAGTCAGGTTCTGGAAGAATATGGAGAGACCGGTCTCGAGCTCTCCTGCGAGAAGACCTGGATTGTGCCGCTCGGAGGAGACGAACACCCATTGGTGCGGCAGAGCGTGAAGATGAACCGCATTCAATCGGCGGTGTCAGGAGAGTTCGACGCACTCAGGGGTGAGAAGATCCTCGATGCCATCCAAGGCCTGACGCGGGCGCAGGATACCCTGCGCCTGAGAGACGAAAGTGGCTGACAGTTTTCTCCGGTCCCGGATGTGCAGGACGACACCGTCGCCAGATTCAGTACTGGCCAATTTCGAACCACATTCCATTCCATCAGGCTGCTGCTCCAAAGTTAGTGGGCCGACACAACCTGCGGCATATGGACACCATCGACCAAATGCAGGCCGTGGTCCGGGGCCTGCAGGGCCTCAGCATTAGGAAGGGCGGCTCGAGATGTAGTAGCGGACGGAGCGCTGCCGGCGGGCGCGGGGTCCATTGCGTTCCGCCTGCACCGGATCAGGCTGCACAGACTGGGCCATTTTTCAGGATCCGCCACCCGTGGACCGAGACCGGGCCCGCCCAGGACCGTGCAGCGGTGCCGCTCGCGGCGGCCGCCGTTGCGCTTGACGGCCAGCAGGTAGTCGGCGTCGGTCGTGACGACGGCCCCCTACAGGTGGATGCGGTCGAGTAGGCAGGGAATGGCTGTGATTTCGTTGCTCTTGGCATCACACGGCTCCTGGACCACGGTCAGCTCCTCTCGCACCAGGAAGGCACTCACCATGTGTAGGGGGCGGAGGCCGTCGGTCCTGTCGCCCAACCAGCGCGCCACCTTGCCGTCCAGGGCCAGGATCAACCTCCTTCAGGCCGGGCAAGTTGGTGCCGTTGAGCAACCACAGGGCAGCCTGCATGGCCGTCTCCGGATCCAGTCGGCGCACCAGGCGCAGGTAGGTGTCGCGGAAGGGGGTGGCTTCGTCCAGGGGCAGCCACAACCGGAACCAAGCCTGGTGATCGTGCGTGAAGGCGGCCACGTCCACCATGTTGTCGGTGCCGCCGGCCATGGCCGCCAGCAGCGTGCCCAAAAGCACCCACAGGGGGCGCACGCCGCGCGGATCGGGCAGCGTGGCCAGGAGGTCGGCGAAGGCGCGCAGGACGGCCAGGAGCTTGGGGTCGGAGCATGCGGCAATAGGGCGACCTCGGCGGCGTATCGTCCAAGTGGGCGCGCGGTTCCTGTGGCCCAATGCCCTTAAAGCACCCTGGTCCGGTTTCGCCCCCACCCTCCACCACTTGGGCCCTTATGACTACTTGGTAGCAGGCTCGGCCTGGTTGAACAACCTGGGCAGGTCGGCCATCCCAATAACACGCAATTGTCCGTTGGGATCGGCCGCCTTCTCTGCCGCCCTTCGAATGAACTCGATGACCGCTGCTTCCAGAAAGCTTCTCTCCTCACTTGTGAAGGGATGGCGGCGCCCTCCGGCCTTCCGTACTTCTTCAACACCGCCCTTCGTGGCCGTCAGCCTTCCCACTTTCCTGAGGATTTCCTGAGGAGACTTTCTTTGAAATCTGGTACTTGTTGTCTCCAGCTGATTTCACGACTGTCAAGCAGAAGTTGGCCATGCTGGCAAGCGAATCTCTTCCCAGACGATACAGGTCGAGCCAGGCAAGCATATCCTTCGCGTCGCGGTCGTCAGGGTCAAGAGCAGAGCCCGAGGGAGGTGCGGGATAGGTTGCCGGCTTTTTGGTTACGCAGACTTGAACCTCCGGCACATGAAAGGACACAAAAATGGGGTCCGCGTTCACAATCCCCGGAGGCAATATGGGTGGATCGCAGTCGACAATGCGGGCTCTCTCATACACCAGCCTGAACGCGCCGGACTGTGCCCGCAGCGCTGCCTCGAACTCCCATCGGCGAACGAACCCTTCGGCTGCCCTCCTGGCCTCCTCCTCCGTGGCGTAGTGGCCCTTCGGCTCCAGAACAACAAGGGCCGCACGCGGCGGCTGCGGGCCTATCTGGTCCTGCTGTACTGCCTGGGGCTGAGCCACCGGGGGGTGGAGCAGGCCCTGGCCCCGCTGGGCGTGCACGTGGACCACCTGAGCGTGTGGCGGGACCTGCAGGAACTGGGCGCCCGGATGCAGGCGCGGGGCCCGGGCGGCCCGGTGCGGGTGGCGATGCTGGACGAAACCTGGATCCCGATCGGCGGCGAGAAGCGCCCGGTGGCGGTGGTGACGGACGCGGCGGACGGCACCCTCCTGCAGTTGGCCGTGTCCGACGGCGCCTTCGACTGGCAGGCCTGGCTGGCCCCGCTCGCGGGCTGGGGCGTGGAGGTGGTCGTGACGGACGACGACTCGTCCTACGGGGGGCCCCTGGAAGCGCACGGGCTGGACCGCCAGCAGTGCCTGGTCCACATGCGGCGGACCTTCACGCGCCGTCTGCGCAAGCTGCCGGAGGAGGTGCGGGAGTGCTATGCGCCCCGCCTGAAACGCCTGCGGACGCTGCTGCGGGAGCTGCCGGCCGAGGGGGCGGCGATCCTGATGGGCTGGCTGGAAGAGGCGGTCGCCCCGGCGGCGCCGGCGCCCAAGGAGTGGCGGAGCCTGGTGCAGCACTTCCTGGAGCGCTGGAACCAGATGCGGATCCACGGCCGCGCCTCGGACGTGCCGGCCACCACCAACCGCCTGGAAGGACGCTTCGGACGCCTGAAGCCCTGGGTCTGTGCCCCGCCCGGGCCCCCTCCGGGCTGGCCTGCGTCCCCCAACCCCACGCTAATTGCAACAGTGCCGACTTCGTCATCTTCGTTGATGGCCCACGCTTCGATGGTATAGGTCTCGTCACTGTCGAGCACATCCTGCGGGAGATCCCGATGCTCGTCCGGAAGAGGTGCGAAGAGGGTTCCTGCTGGCGCAGGAGTCGTGCCGTCAACTCTCGCAGCCGGTCGGACATAGGACAGACCGTTGGGGTGAATGCCCGTAGCCCCAACAGCAGGGGCAAACGTAACGGTGTTGGGAATGGCACCTCCAGTGGCGATATTGGTTGCTGTGCCATCCACATCCACCGAAAGGCCACCAACCTGAATCGCAGGCTGAATGGCACCGTCGTTATTGATCCGGACGTTGGAGAATTCCACATTGGTCAGCAGGTCGATGTTGTCTGCGGCACCCCATGAACCAAACACGAACCGGTCGTAGCCAGTGTAGCTGGATGTCACGGTCTTAATATCGTCGGCTTCGGGCACTACGTCGCCACCCTCGCCGGTGATCCGCACGATATAGGCATCGAAGTCTACATCGTCTCGCTCACCAGAGGTCTCTGCGCCATGCGCCAAGCCAATTCTCAACCGCGGACTGTTCGGGGAAGTTCCCAACGTACCACCAACCGGATCCTTGTAGTTCCCGAAGTTCTGGTTGTAGCCCACGTAGTACATGACGCCGCCGGTCGCCTCATGCTCCTCGGCCGTGTCATCGTCGCCGGTGCCGATAGTACCATCGGGGCCACCCGCAATAGGTGCCGTAACCCGCCTGACACCCGCACTGAAGAACGGCTTGAGTATCGGCGGGCAGGGCTTCCAGGGTGTCCCGGATCCAGCCGCACAGCTGCTTCACCCGTTCCGGATCCGCCTGCCAGACGTTCAGGATCGGCTCCAGGGCGGCCTGCTTGGCCTGCAGGTCCGGATAGACGCGGCCCTCGAGGGCCTGCCGCAGCTCCTGGAAGAAGCGTTCGACCGCGGGTTCAGTTCAGGGGCGTAGGGCGGCTGCACCACCCGGGGCGCGGCCAGGGCCTGCACCTCCTGGTCCTTGTGGCCGCCGGCCCCGTCCCATACCAATCCGGTATAATTAGAACACTTATCCTTGGGGTTTTCAGCAGGGAGTGGGCCATGGCCCGCAAGACCGCGGTCGTCTGGGCCGCCGAGGACACGGCCGCGTCGCTGCATGCGCAGTACCGGGCCGAGCCGGAGCCGGAGGTGCGCACGCGGCTGCATGCCCTGTGGCGGCTGCGCCTGGGAGAGGGCCCGACGGTCGCGGCGGCCGTGGTGGGCGTGGGCCGGCGTTCCGTGCAACGGTGGCTACGCTGGTACCGGGAAGGCGGCCTGGCCCGGGTGCGGTCGCGGCGGCGGGGCGGGGCGGGCAAGCCCTGCTTCCTGACGCCGGCGCAGCAGGAGCGGCTGGTGGCGGAGGCGGCCAAGGGGGTGTTTGGGACAGCGCAGGCGGTGCGGGACTGGATTGAGGCGCAGTTCGGGGTGCTCTACACGGTGGCCGGCATCTACACGTTGCTGGAACGGCTGGAGCTCCGGCTCAAGGTACCCCGGCCCCAACACCCGCAGGCGGACCCCCAGGCCCAGGAGGCCTGGAAAAAGGGGGGCTCGGCGAACGCCTGAAGGCGGTCGGCCTGAAGGCGGGGCAGGGCATCGTGTGGGGCGACGAGATGCGCCTGGGACTCATCGGACAGGTGCGCCGGGTATGGGTGCCGCCCAAGGTCGCAGTGCGCCAGGCGGTGCAGTACAGCCGGGTGTACACGTACGTGGCGGTCGCCCTCGATCCGTTGACGGGCCGGCTCTGGTGGGCCTGGCAGGAGAACATGAAGGGGGCGGAGATGGCCCGCATCTGGGGAGCCTGGGCGGAGGATCCGGCCATCGACGGCTGGGTCTGGGACGGGGCCGGCGGCCACACGGGTGAGGACATGCAGGCCGTGGACGCACCCCGGGTGGTGCAGCCGCCCTATGCGCCCGAACTGAACCCGGTCGAGCGCTTTTTTCGGGAGCTGCGCCGGGCCGTCGAGGGCCGCGTGTACCCGACCCTGCGGGCCAAGCAGGAGGCCCTGGAACCGGTGCTGAAGGCCTGGCAGGCGGACCCGGAGCGGGTCAAGCGGCTGTGCGGCTGGAAGTGGATCCGGAAGGCCCTCAAGAACCTGTCCAACGACCCGTCGGCGGCACCCACCGGCCCCTTGGCATAAGTGCCTTTGACTTACCGGATTGGTACCAGACCCAGCGTCGATGGCCGGGTCCTGCTCCCAGGCCCCCCAGATGCGGGCCATCTCCGCGCCCCTCATGTTCTTCTGCCAGGCCCACCACAGCCGCCCTGTCATCGGATCGATGGCCACCGCCACATAGATGTACTTGCGCGCGAACTGCACGGCCTGGGAGACCGCCACCCCGCGCGGCGCCCACACCTGGCGCACTTGGCCGATCAGCCCCACGCGCATCTCGTCGCCCCACACGATCCCTTGGCCCAGCCTCAGGCCGACTGCCTTCAGCCGGGCCCCGATCCCCCCTTTTTCCAGGCCGTCTGGGCCTGGGGGTCGGCCTTGGGGTGGCGGGGCCGCGGGGTCTTGAGTCGGATCCCCAGCCGCGGCAGCAAGGTGTACATGCTGCCCACGGTATAGACCACCCCGAACTCGGCCTCGATCCAGTCCCGCACCGCCTGCGCCGTCGCAAACACCCCCTGGGCTGCCTCCGCCACCAGCGCCTCCTGCTGCACCGGCGTCAGGTGGCATGAAGGGCGAGGAGATGGCCCGCATCTGGGGGATGTGGGAAAAGGAGCCGGCCATTGACGGCTGGGTCTGGGATGGGGCCGGCGGCCACAAGGGCCAGGAGGTGCAGGCCTTGGCCGCGCCCCGGGTGGTGCAGCCGCCCTACGCCCCCGAGCTGAACCCGGTCGAGCGCTTCTTCCAGGAGCTGCGGCGGGCGCTCGAGGGCCGCGTCTATCCGACCCTGCAGGCCAAGCAGGCGGCCCTGGAGCCGATCCTGAAGGCGTGGCAGGCCCAGCCGGAGCGGGTCAAGCGGCTGGGCGGCTGGGCCTGGATCCGGGAGGCCCTGGAAGCTTTGCCCGCCAACCTTGAAACGCCGTAATCATGCTGGATTGGTATAAGCTGTTTTTAACGAAAGTGGGCACTGTTTCACTTTCGTTGAAAACGGTCGAGATCTGGAACAAGACGAGAGGCCCTGTACCCTTGGTTTGACGTCAATCAACCAAGCAAGGACCTCTCGCCATGTCTTTCACGGTAGTCCCTGAAGAGGCCGCACGTCAACTTGCGGACCCCGGTCCGCCGGAGGCGTGCCCCATTGCGGCCGACGCGCCTTTTGGCGCAACGGCTCCTACGAGCGCCATCGGCTGCTGCTGGGCCCCTGCCGCGTGCAGCGCTGGCGCTGCCAGAGCTGCGGGCGCACCCATTCGCGCCCGCCGGAGGACGTGACCCGCCAGCAGCGCACGCGGTCCTGGCAGGAAACCCTGATGCGCCTGTACGTGCTCGGCGTCAGCCTGCGCGCGACCGCGGCCAGCCTGGAGGTCCTGGGTTGCTTCGTGAGCCCCGCCAGCCTGTGGCGGGACGTGCAGCGGCTGCAGGCGGAGGCGCCGTGGGACACGACCGCGAAGCTGCCCGGGGTGGTCCTGCTGGACGAGACCTGGCTGCCGCTGGAGGGCCGGCCACAGCCGGTGGCCGTGGTGCTGGACACCGCCGGCCGGCCTCGCGATCTGCGTCGCACGGGGCCGGATTTCGACTGGACGGCCTATTTCCAAGAGCTGGAGGCCCGCGGCGTGCACACCCTGGTCACCGATGACGACCCCGCCTTCCACAAGGCCCTGAAAGGCTGCGGACTGGACCGGCAGCTGTGCGTCGTGCACATGCGGCGCACGGTGCGCCGACGGCTGCAGCGCATGCGCAAGGGCAAGGACAAGATCCTGCTGACCCCGGAGGATGCGGCCGTGCTGCGGGGAGTGGTGCGGCTGGTGCGGGAACTGCCCCTGTGGGGCGGCCAACTGCTGCTGGTCTGCTGCGAGTGGGCCCACCAGGGCATGGTCCGGCTATCACCGCCCGTGCTGGCCCTGGTGGAGCATGTCATGGACCGCTGGAACGACCTCGTACGCTGCGTGCGCGACCCCTCCGTCCCCTCCAGTACAACCGGCTGGAGGGCTGGTTTGGACGCTTCAAGCCCCGAGTACGGCTGGCCCGCGGCCTGAAGACGCCGCAGGGGGCACAGGCCTTCCTGCACTTGCTGGCCGGGAACCTGGCTTGAAGCCGGCCGGCCCACCAGGACCGGAGAGAAGGAGCCGTTCATGTCTGCCTGAACCGTTTTCAACGAAAGTGAAACAGTGCCCGAAAGTGAAACAGTGCCTCTTGCTTGGCCGCCTTGACGCTGCTCTTGACGATAATACACCCGCGCGTGCCGGCTACGCCGATGAGTGTCTCCACTACCTGTACAGAACCGTGCGGATAGTTGGTGCAGTGTTGAACTCGTATACAACAACGTGAATCAAAACAGCCCCGGCAGATGCCGGGGCTGTTCAGCTTGCTCGTCCCCCGCCCGAAGGGTTCAGATCAAATGGTCATGGCTACATGGCCTCGGAGCCACCATCGCCATCAGGACACGGTCCGGAACCCCTTAGGGTCTCGGCAATGTCCAACTTTACCAATACGGGCTTTGTCCAAGTGCGCATTGTCGCTAGTCTCCTGGTTAGATTTCCGGGGTTAGTTCAACTGGTTGTTGAGATAGGCCGTCATCGTCTGCTTGTCAGTCCAAGTATTACTCCAAGAGGCTGTCGTAAAGACTGAATCAAGATACGCTTCGACATCATCTTCTTCGATGCCATCGGTGATGTCGCTGTTGACCCTGCTGTACTCATCGTACGTTTGGTCCAGAGCCCGCAGATCATCCGGAGCCTCGAACATCACAGAAGCGGTATCGCTCATGGCCTTGTACTTGCCGCCAACCATGCGGCCCAGAGAGACGGACAGGGTCAGATCACCGCTCTCGGCGCTAAACACCACCTGGAAGAAATCGGCATCACTTGTCGAGAAGCTGCCACTCGTCTCCACTAGTTCGCTGGCCACGGTATTGCCGTTGTCGTCCACAGCCTTGAACTGGTAGTGGGTGTGACCACAGTCGCCACCTTCATCCTCACAGTCGTCCTCAACGTCGCCGTCCTTATCGAGGGACAGCATGTCGGCCTCGTTACTATCCTCATTATCAAGGATAGTATGGTCGAAGGGCCCGTAATCGGCAGGGTTCAACCATCGGAAGTAGTGCTGCCCCGCTTCGTTCTCGGCACCGTAGAGACTGAAGTGCGCGCCCTTGAAGTCGTCGTCGTTCAGATCAACTTTCCACCAATGCTCTATGCATGTCTCTGCGTTATCGGCAGGGGTCTCACCGGTTGCACAAGGTGCAAACTCATCATTTTCGCTGGCAGGCACGGTCACTGATCCGGCAGTGGCAAGAGTCGGCCGCCAGTTAAGCGCACCCAAGAATGGTGCGCTCAGCAGTGTCGTGGCCGAACTGCTGTCCTGCGCACGCTGGTTCGGGCTGATCTGCACCGTGTTGTGGTTGACGGCGTAAATCGTCACGTAGTACTTCGTGCCGGGCTCGAGGTTCAGAACCTGCGTCACATTGGAACCGACGACTGAGGGCCGGGCAATCAACGAACCCGACTTGTAGCCGTCCTTACCCACGAACTTGTAGGAGTTCCCTGGATCATCGTCGCCGGGCACAGCCTCAATGATGTAGCCATCAAACTCGAAGTCGGTTGGGATGTCCTTGAAGACGACTTCCAAGAGCCCGTTATCGATGTCACCGTCGTAGTCGAAGTCCACCAAGTCCTGGGCACTCCAGCTCGCCGGAGATTCCTTGGCCGTAACCCTGACGATTTCGACTTCATCCAGCATCTGGCTGGAACTGCACTCATCGGCCGCGGCGGACGGCAGCGCCATGGCCACCATCAGCGTCAGGGCCAAGAGCGTCAACGTGCCCAGCCTGAACAATCCTCTCAATCCCTTCATATCACACAGCCTCCCATGGCGATTCTCCGATTTAGGCGGCGATTATGGTCGCCAAGCACGATAACGACGCGCTGGGGTCATGTGTGACCCGCATGAGATTAACTCTATCACAGGCAACGTGCCCATTCCCGTCGGTCGACGGCTGATGCCTGCCTTGAGGCCGAGGATTTCAGACCTAATTCGGACTGCTATCTGACGTGTGTCGGATCGCACTCGGATCCTGGTCGGTTGCAGCGTCTTTCGATGCTCCTGCGCGGGCTGCCGCGGCACCTGTGGACAGTCTCCGCAAATACCTTCCGAGACCGCCTCTGACGTCGCACCTGGCCACCGACCTTGGGTTCTGCCTTGGAGCATTTCGCCCAGGGCGATTGCATCTAAACGGGTTTGGGCTTGAGGCCAATCAGCCGACACAGGTAGTCCTTGTTCCAGGCGGCCGCCAGCCGCTTGTTGGCAATGCCCACCTTGAGGGACCGGTCCTGCCGCAGGAGGTTGTGCGCGATGCGCTTCAGGATGGCCATGTTGTGGGCGGCATGGCCGGTGCGGATGCGGCTGTCGTCCTCGCCAAAGGCGACATCCAGGACCCAGTGGTGGGCGTTTTCGATGCTCCAATGCTGTCGCACTGCCTGCAGCAGGGGCTTAGCCCTAGGGGACAGGCTGGAAAGGAAGCAACGGGTGTCGGTCGGGGTCGACATGGGCGAGGTAGGCGGGGTCGCCGGTCGTCCAGCAGCGGCGGGTCTCAATCCGGCCGTGGTCCTTCCCGACCGTGTCCGCATAGTCGTGGGGACAGTCGGCGAAGTCTGTGGCCCGTTCCAGGTGGAACGTGTCTTCCATGCGCTCGTGGAGGCCCTGGTGGTGGGCCCGCACGCGCAGCACGTAGTCGGCTTCCTGTCCCCGGATTTGGCGCGCAATCTTCTTCTGGCAGCCCCACCCAGAGGGTCCCCGGTCCAGGGTCACGATGCAACCCTCCAGGCACAACATGCGCAGCAGCTCCGGGATGGCCGTGATTTCGTTGGAGTCGTCCTCCACCGCGGTCTGGGCCAGCACCAGGCGGTTGGTCTGGGTCCAGGCACTCACCAGATGCAGGGGCTCCAGGCCCCGGCCCCGGTCGTGGGAGCCGCGCACGCGCTGGCCGTCGATGGGCACGACTTGGCCGTCGGTCAGGGCAAAGGTGTCCTGCACCCAGTCCCGGAAGCCCTCCCCGAAGCGGGCCGCACCCAGCCGCGCAAAGACCCGTCCCAGCGTGTCGTACGAGGGGATCCCGTGCGGCAGTTCCAGGAAGGTGCGCAGCCAGGCCTCGTTGAGCTGGCCGAAGAGGGCAATGGCCACGAAACTGTCGGCCCCGCAGATGACGGCCAGCACCGACAGGACCAGGATGTCCGTCAGGGGGTGCAGCCTGGTCCGGTCGACCCGCGGATCCTCCAGGCTGTCCAGGGTCTCGACCAGGGACGAGGGCATCGGGCCGTCCATGAGGGGCTTCTCCGCAGGCTGAATCCGGAACCGCCCATTGTAGCCACGCCTCAACTTGCTCGGCGCTCCCCCTAACCCACGCTAATACCAATCCAGCATGATCAAGGCGTTTCAGCGGCTGTGGGCAGGGCTTCCAGGGCTGTCCGGATCCAGCCCCAGCCGCACAGTTTCTTGACCCGCTCCGGACCCGTCTGCCAAGCCCGCAGGATGGGCTCCAGGGCCTCCTGCTTGGCCTGCAGGTCCGGATAGACCCGGCCCTCGAGGGCCCGCCGCAACTCCCGGAAGAAGCGCTCGACCGGGTTCAGTTCGGGGGCGTAGGGCGGCTGCACCACCTGGGGTGCGTCCACGGCCTGCATGTCCTCCCCCCGATGGCCGCCGGCCCCATCCCAGACCCAGCCGTCGATGTTCGGGTCCTCCGCCCAGACCTTCCAAATGCGGGCCATCTCCTCGCCCTTCATGTTCTTCTGCCAGGCCCACCACAGCCGTCCCGTCATCGGATCGATGGCGACTGCCACATAGAGGTACTTCCAGCCAATTTGCACCGCCTGGGAGACCGCCACCCCGCGCGGGGCCCACACCTTGCGCACCTGGCCGCGCAGCCCCACGCGCATCTCGTCGCCCCACACGATCCCCTGTCCCGCCTGCAACCCGGCCGCCCTCAGCCGTGCCTTGAGCCCCCCTTTTTCCAGGCCTCCTGGGCCTGGGGATCGGCCTGCGTATGCCGGGGCCGCGGCGTCTTGAGCCGGATCCCCAGCCGCGGCAGCAAGGTGTACATACTGCCAATCGTGTAGACCACCCCGAACTGCTCCTCGATCCAGTCCCGCACCGCGCCCGCCGTCGCAAACACTCCCTGGGCTGCTTCCGCCACCAGCTGCTGCTCCTGGTCCGGGGTCAGGTAGGAGGGCTTGCCCGCACCGCCCCGCCGATGGGACCGCACCGCGGCCAGGCCCCCCTCCCGGTACCACTGCAGCCACCGGTGCACACTGCGCAACCCCACGCCCACCGCGGCCGCCACCGCCGCCGGGGACTCGCCCCGGCGCAGCAGCCATAGGGCCTGCAGCCGCGTGCGCACTTCGATCACGGTTTCGGCGCGGTACCGCGCATGCAGGGCCGTCTCGCTATCCTCAGCGGCCCACGCGACCGCGATCTTGCGGGCCATGGGCCCCTCCCGCCAAGTGGCATCCTTTCAATGCCACCACTATACTGGATTGGTATAATT
This sequence comes from Caldilineaceae bacterium, assembly GCA_965208365.1. Classification (GTDB taxonomy): domain Bacteria; phylum Chloroflexota; class Anaerolineae; order Caldilineales; family Caldilineaceae; genus Bin34. Next base: position 494,378 of record OZ242330.1, read on the forward strand.
GCAACAGTGCCGCAGACCAAGCTATGCCGCCCACAACATGACCATTCCAAGCGCATCGCTGCTGCGGCAGGATCGATCCCTCAAGTAGGCATCGCCAACAAGCGGCTGGCAGCGGCCTGGAACAAGGACTAACCTGTGTCGCCTCAAGCCCAACAAGCAGACAGCCACCCGTTTCGGGTGGCTGTCCCACACTTCTGTGTGTCAGGAACCTTGGATGGTCTTAGGGCTTGTCCAAGCCCGTCCCACTTCAGGCTGCTTGTAGTTCAAATGAGAATTCCGGTGTCTACTTGAGTACCGTGAACTCGGTAACGGTTACACTAGTTACCGCTGTGTTTTCCCCGAAGTAGTCGGTCAAACCACCGGTGAAAGTCACCACTTCGTCGATCGGGCGTACCTTGAGCGAGGCAACCGGGCTAATGACTTCGTCATCTTCGTTGATGGCCCACGCTTCGATGGTATAGGTCTCGTCACTGTCGAGCACATCCTGCGGGAGATCCCGATGCTCGTCCGGAAGAGGTGCGAAGAGGGTTCCTGCTGGCGCAGGAGTCGTGCCGTCAACTCTCGCAGCCGGTCGGACATAGGACAGACCGTTGGGGTGAATGCCCGTAGCCCCAACAGCAGGGGCAAACGTAACGGTGTTGGGAATGGCACCTCCAGTGGCGATATTGGTTGCTGTGCCATCCACATCCACCGAAAGGCCACCAACCTGAATCGCAGGCTGAATGGCACCGTCGTTATTGATCCGGACGTTGGAGAATTCCACATTGGTCAGCAGGTCGATGTTGTCTGCGGCACCCCATGAACCAAACACGAACCGGTCGTAGCCAGTGTAGCTGGATGTCACGGTCTTAATATCGTCGGCTTCGGGCACTACGTCGCCACCCTCGCCGGTGATCCGCACGATATAGGCATCGAAGTCTACATCGTCTCGCTCACCAGAGGTCTCTGCGCCATGCGCCAAGCCAATTCTCAACCGCGGACTGTTCGGGGAAGTTCCCAACGTACCACCAACCGGATCCTTGTAGTTCCCGAAGTTCTGGTTGTAGCCCACGTAGTACATGACGCCGCCGGTCGCCTCATGCTCCTCGGCCGTGTCATCGTCGCCGGTGCCGATAGTACCATCGGGGCCACCCGCAATAGGTGCCGTAACCCGCCTGACACCCGCACTGAAGAACGGCTTGGTCAGACTCTGGTTGATGCTCTTCCCTATGATGTCGCTGATGAGGTAGTCGCCATCCGCAGTGTCGACCACGATCGCCATCTGGACCGTCACCTCGGTGCCGGTGTCAACCCCGTCAAAGGTGGTACTCCGCGTACCAAGTGACAGTGTCTTTGTTACCGGATTGCCGTCGTCCAGAATCACCACGAGGGATGTCCTGAAGGCGTTGGAGCCCAAACCCCAGGTTGTGGGATCGGTGGCCGTCCACGAAACGTTGACCTCATCTGCTTCCTCGGAGTCACGGCTTACGGACAAGTCATCAATCTGGCCGTCCCGCAGGCGGGTCTTGTAGGGGCAGTCCTTGTAGTCGTCATCAAATAGGTCGCCAGCCGCCAAGCTGCCTCCACTGATCACGGCCAACGCCAAAAGCGCCAGCAAGGCACTCCTGAGCAAGTGAGTTCCTTTGGTCACAGTGCATCTCCTCGTGTTACAAGTCATGCGGACGCGTCTCTAGCGCCTCCTCTAGAGTAAATTGTAGCGCATTGGCCCCTCACTGCCAACTGAGTCGTCGTGAGGAAAACAGGCAGGTCAAGCCACCGAATCTCTCTGTGCGCTTGGGGATATCGTACACCATGGGCACAGCCTGTCTCTGCACGAAGACGCCCAGCAAATTGGTGGCGGCGTCGCAGTGGATTTTGGGGATTCTCAACCCCTCTGCATTCGCCTTCACATCTCTGATCCGGTCCAGCACTCAGGGCCGGGTTGGCACACCGTGTGTACCGGTTTCGGGACTTCCCCTAAGCAAGCGTTGCAACGACCTGAACCCTCACAGCACACATCATTTACACGGTTGACCCAGGTGCCTGCGGCCGCCAAGAGGGCTTCCCGTCCAGCCTCGGATCATCACCGCCTCCGAACTCCCCCGTACCCCCGCCCCCGGTTCAGACCGACTCGTAGCCGCGGCGGACTGGACATCCCAATCCCCAGGTTCCAACCGCACCAAGGCACCCCGCCTCGACTGCCAACCCAGCCGCGGCAAGCACACAGCCTGGTCGGGCCCTGCTCGTTGCAGCCGTCTCCCCGGATGGCTGCACAGCGCACTCAAATGCAGTGGCCGTCGTACCGTTCACACCCCGCTCCGCCACCACCGATCTCCAACCTCATCCGAGCACGCGACAGGCACGAATACAAGCCTGACAACCCCTCGCCCATGAAGACATCCGAAGTTCCAACAATGGACACAACTTCAATGGAGAAGCCGTCAATACCATGAAATAGACGGAAATCACCCATGGAATCGGTACAAACAAGCCTATTTCAACGGTTTGGTGCAGACTCCGAGCTGTTGGCTCGACACTGGGCCAGGAAGCCTGTTCCCGTCAAATCCAATGTCAACCAGGACAGTGGCGAGGGTCCCGCGACCTTGGCCTCCAAACCTTCTTGCCCTGTCCTGACTCCCTGCACCCACACCGTCGGTTCAAGGCCTTCCGTCACTGCCAACAGGCGGGCGGACAAGGCCCGCCCGTCGTTGCATGGACCGGCGTGCAGCGACGTTGAGTCCCTCTCCGCGACGTCATCGCATTTGAAGGATCGCACCTCCCTCACAGACCCAACGACAGCTGCCGGAAGCCATCGTCCTCCGGCTTCTGCTGCGCATCCTCGTCCACCGGTTGGGACGTGCTTCATCCCCTCTCCCCAACCCCGGGAGACGACTCCCTTCACCGCGTTCCCATGGTCCGTCAGGCACAGGGATTCCAGCGGAAGCCGACCCCATGCCTGGCATCGGTCACGACCTCATTACGGAAGGATTCCACTGTGTCGGCATTGGGAGCGATTCCCTTCCCACAGGTCCCCTGCAATGGCAACCAGAAACCCTCCCCACGCCAGGCCGGACTCCCCTCCCCGTACTGCTTGACAGCCCGGATTCACCCATTTGACCTTCCAAACAGGGCCAATTTTGATTCGGTCTCAACTCGGACTGCAAACTACCAAAACAGCGGGTTTTTCCGATTCGACGCGGAATCGCCTTCCGAAGCGCCGCGCGGACACCAAATTCCGGCGCAAGGGATCGCGCCGGATCTGCCGGTGTCCACGCCCCAAACTGGGGACAAGACCGGCTCCTGGCCAAAGACCGGAACCGATCACCCCAAACCCTGGCTTGGACATGCGACTCGATACAGGACGCGCGGTGACAACGGCCGCACGGCTAGCCGGAACCAACATCCAGCCAGTCCTGCGTCATCCCGTCGTTGCCGGCCTCTCTTGCATTTCCATTCGGGTCCCTCTCCCGTCAACCTCAATCACCAAACTACACCCAAGATCTGCACGTTGCCAGGCAACCCGTTCCGACAAGCCTGTCCCTGCTTTGACACCTCGGATACCGGATCGCAGAGTGATGGCAATTTCGCGATCCATCATCGGTCTCCGACTGTACGGTATGTTGATCGAACCTGTCCGCCATCTGCTGTTATGGCTGCCAGGCAGGTTGAAACCAACCAACAATCCACTGTGCCCGGGTTTTGATTACACATTGGAATGGCTCACTGGCAAGCCAAACAGCACATGTTTCGTCCCCAAGGAATCAGATGTCTGCCATCCGGCTGAAGTGATGGGTTCGGGACGAATCCATTCCAATCGACCAACCTGCCTTGGTTCCGACAGATACGTGCGTGGCCAGTCCGTGCCGTGATGGTTCCGGCACACCGGAACCATCACCCACTTGGTCACATGGCATGGCACACGGCACTCGGCCTGACTCCGGGCCCTCGGACGGCGGTGGTGCACAGCAAACGGGCCTCCTATGAAGAATTCGAGCATAACTTGTGGTTCCGATGGTTCCTGGACATGGACTTGCTGGAGTGCAGCTTTGATGCGACAGTCTTCGCTAGGAACCGGGCGCGACGGCTGGTGCACGCTGCGGGCCGGGCCATGTTCGACGAACTGATGTTGGCAGAGCACGCAAAGGGTCTGCTGTCGAACGCGTATTCCAGTGTGGACGGAACCCTGATCGAGGCTGTGACCTCAATCAAGAGCTTCCGTCCCAAGAACGGACCGCCGTCGCCAGCCACGAATGACGCTCTCGGCCATCCATCCGTGGATTTTCGGGGCACGCGCCGTCGCCATATACCCCATGCCGGCACCACGGACCCCGAAGTGCGGCAGCGGCACAAGAGCCGGGACCGGAAGGCGAAGCTGATGTTCGTGGACCATGCCCTGACGGGAACCGCCACGGGCTGTCGGTGGACTTCACAGGCGGTCGGGCCGACAGGTATGCGGAACGGCCGGCGGTATCGGTCCTTCTGGACGAGACTCGTGCACGCGGCTTCTATCCCCGGAAGCGAATCGCCGATCTGGACCATGACACGCAGGCTTGTGCGCGCGACCTGCGGGATTGGCACATGACCCTGCACGTTGTGCCAAACCAGCACTCAGCCATTGACGGCCGCACGACGCGCCACGCCAGCCAACGGCTGAGCCCGTGAACCTGCAAACTTGCTGGTCGGTTCTCGACAGAACCTTCTCTTCACACTGATCATGGATTCGAATCGAAAGGCCGGGCCGGACTGCGATCGGCATCTCGCAGCCGTGGTAACGCTCGCCGATAGCAAACCGTCCCTGCACGCCCAGGGGATGGCGGGAATCGGAGTTCGTACAAGCCCCGGTCCCCAAGCAGACTGCCCATGGTCGATGAACTGAGTCGGTTCCTGCGTGCAGTGCCGTTGGATTGGTCGTCCTTGGCTGACTGTTTGGCTAGCGTCCCGCAAACAGCCGTTTGTTACGCGCAGCCGACCGCGCGCCGTTGAAGCCAAACGCCCCTCGGCGGCCTGTGCGCAACAACCCATGTCAACAAACTATGTATCGCCCCGCCGACCGGGCATCGTTTCTGTTACACTGCGAGCATGAAGATCGGCTACGCGCGCGTCAGCACCCACGAACAGACGCTCGACCTGCAAATCGACCGGCTGCGGGCGGCGGGCTGCGACCCCAATCACATCCATGCCGACCGGGTGTCGGGCTCGAGTCCGGGACTCGAGCGGCCGGGCCTCGGCAAGGCGCTCGCCTACGCGCGGGCCGGCGACCAGCTGGTGATCTGGCGGCTCGACCGCCTGGGCCGCAGCCTGAAGGACCTGATCGACCAGGTTGCGAACCTCGAACGGCACGGCATCGAACTGGTGTCGCTGCAGGAGAGCATCGACACGGCCACCCCGGCCGGCCGCGCGCTGTTCCAGATCTGCGGCGTGTTCGCCGAGTTCGAGCGCAACCTGATCTCGGAGCGCACGAAGGCCGGCCTAGCCGCGGCCCGGGCGCGGGGCCGCAAGGGCGGGCGCAAGCCCAAGCTCACGCCGGAGCAGCTCGACTGGGCGGCCGGCCTGATGCGGGAGAAGCAGCTGACGGTGCGCGAAATCGCACGGCTGTCCGGCGTAACGCCCAACACCCTCTACCGCTACCTGACGCCGGACGGCGAGCGGCGGTCCGGCGCACCAACCCCGGACGGAGGCTAGGTCCGTGACCGCAACGGCCCTCCCCTACGAGACATCGGCCAACGTAAAGGGCAGCGCTGTGGCCGGCCGGCCCTGGGACTGGCGCGTCGCGCCGGAGCGCGGCGACACCGATGCGGCTACGGCGCGGGCGGCCCACGCCCAACGAATCGCATGGCGGCTCGCAAACCCCGAAGCCTGGCGGGCCGAACTCGCGCGGCTGGACCACTACGAACCGGATTACGACTACGACCCCGGCCATGAATACGGACATGACTGGACCACCGATCACCTGTACGTTGCCGAGGCCCTGGTTCGCTTGGAATACGACCGGGACGGCTTTGCGACCAGAATAGAGGGGCGCCACACACTGCTGCAGATGGCCGTCGCCGCCACGCTGAGGACCCTGCTGGCCGGTCGCGGTCTGGCGGTGGTCAAGGAGCCGCGGCTGTACTTTGACAGCCTCGCGTACAACGGCGACGTGGTGCGGCCCGACGTGGCCGTTTCGCCACTGCCCGTCGAACTGCCGCCCGGGCGCGACGAAGAGGACGCAACCTACAACATTCGGTTGGAGCAGGGCGATCCGGCACCGCACCTGGTGATGGGAATCACGGCTCCCGGCAGTCGGCACAAGGATCTGGACGAAAAGCGGCAACTGTACGCGGAACTCGGCATCGCCGAATATCTGGTGTTCGACGGCCGGACGACGCGCCATGCGCCGATGTCGCTGGTCGCCCACAGACTGCAGGCGGACGGGACCTACGACCGCCTGCCGAACGTGGCGATTGCAGGCTCGGAGGTGCGGGCCTGCTTCAGCTCCGAGCTGGAAACCCACATCCGCCTTGTGCAGCCGACCGCCGAGGCATTGAACGAGGACTCCGAAACCCCGCCGCGCTTCCAGGGGTGGGATGCGGCCCTGAACCGCTGGCGGGATCGCGACAGCGACACCGAATACGCCCTGCGTGAAAGCGAAGCCATCGGCGAGACGCGCGCGACGAGCCGCATGTTGCACACGCTGCTCGACGGCGTGGTGCAGAAACCTGACCTGGATCGAATTGCCGCAGACTGGCAGGCGTACGGCGCGCCGGCCGATGCGGTGGACCGCATTGCGGCCGTTCACAAATCGCCGAGCGAGTGGCGGTCCCTGCTCGACGTACGGCCAACGGGCCGCGAACGGGACTCTGACACGGCCGCCGACACCCAACCGCCCAAGGGGAGATTCCGATGACCGTCGGCTTTGGCGAGCCGCACAACCCCGCAGGCTGAGACACGCATGGCCAAGCACGTACTCCCCCCCTTGCATCCCACCGATGCGGATTTCGTGAACATCCGCCGACAGGGCGGTTTCTATGTGGACAAGACCGGTTTGTTCCGGAACCTGCTTGAGACGTATCCAGGCGCCACCCCCAATCCGCCGCTGACTTGCCGCCACCAGTTCCTGGCGCGCCCGCGCCGTTTCGGCAAGACGCTGCTGATCAATACGCTGGAGGCTTGGTTCCAGGGGTTGCCGCCGGGCCACAGGACCAATCCCGAAGGCGTCACCGCGCCCCTCGACGGTCTGCCCGATGGCTGGACCGCGCCGCCGTGGCTGTGGGACGGCCTGGAAGTCGAGGACTGGCACGGCGTACACGGTTGGCATCCCGTCATTCGACTGGATCTGTCCCGGCTGGGCAGGGCCGGAGCTGCCGGTCCGCACACCGCCCTTCAGACCTACCTGTGGCGGGTTTTCGGGTTGTGGAGACGGCGGACCGGCCACTGGACGATTCCCGATCCGGGGACACCACCGGATATGCCCCCGGAGGTGATGCTGACCAACCTGATCGACAGCTTGACGGAGACCTATGACCGCCAGCCCGTGGTGCTGGTCGACGAGTACGATACGCCGATTACGGATTATCTGGGCACGGCCAATGCGGACCCGACCCCGGCCGTGGATGCCCTGCGGGAATTCTTCCGCGTCCTGAAGGACGACGAGGGCCTGCTCTACGGGGTGTTCGTCACCGGCATCACGCGCTTTGCGCGCCACCACTTGTTCTCGGCCGCCAACAACTTCGTCGACATCTCCGACGAGCCCCGCTTCGGCGCGCTGTGCGGTTTTACCGAAGAGGAAACGGACTGGTATCTGGCCCCCTACCGGGAGGCCCTGGCGGATATGGAATCACGGTTGGAGCCCCGCGTCATTCAGGTCGCATGGCGGAATCTCTACAACGGCTACCGTTTCTCGCCCCTGCCCTCGGCCCCGCGCGTCTACAACCCCTTCACGCTGACCAACGGGGTATCCCGCGTGCTCGCGGAGCCGGATCGCCGCCGCCAGGCCGCGGACGGCATCTGGCCGTCCGCCTGGAGCGAGTCGGGCCACCCCGGCCTGATCGCGCGCCTGGCGGCCGATACGCGCCAGCCTCTGCCGGAGGGCGGGGCAGTGGACACATCCGCTGTCGGCCTGTGGCCCCTGACCCGGCCCGACTACGCCACCCTGATGCTGGAAACCGGCTACTACACGTGGCACGGGGGACGGGACGATCGAAAGGCCCATCGCGACTTCCCCAACCTGGAAGTCGCGGAGTCGTGGACCCGCGACATCCTGGGCCTGGGCGTGCACGCACCATCGTTGCACGAAACCCTGATCCCGGAATTGAGGGCCTGCCTGGCGAACGGGGACGTGGACGGCTTCGCACGCCGGCTGGAGAACTTCGTCTTTCAATTCGCACACGAGAATCTGCAAAACGAGGCCAGCTGCCGCGCCCTATTGCAAACCCTGTTCGTGCTGATGGGTGTTTACACGCAGTCGGAGAAGTCGAACTTGGGCGGGCGGGCGGACCATGTGGTCCAAATCGACAACCGGGTGTACGTCTTCGAGGTCAAGTACAACCGATCCGCGAACGCAGCCCTCGACCAGATCCGGGACCGGCAGTACGGGCGCGAATATCTGGGAGCCGGCCGCACGGTGGCGGCCGTGGGCCTTGCCTTCCACCGGGATCCGAAGACGGGGCCGTACCTGCAAGTAGCACAGACCGACCTGGCCAAGTTGCTGACGCGGGAGACCGACACCGGCAAGTTCAAGCCGCCACGCGGCTGGTGACGCATGCCGGCGAAGTTCCAACACTGCCCGATGCCCAACGGCGAACCGCACAGGCCGGGAAGCGCACGAACTCCGCACCGGATCCGGGCGCCGGGGTCAAAATCAGTCGGCCGAACCGACAACCTGCAATGAAAAACCCCGGCCCGTGCGTGGTCGGGGCCTGGAGAGCCGGGGCACAGCGCCGAGGAAATCCGCACACCGCGATGCTACCTCTTCAAGGTTCGTTGCACGACTGCAACATGGCGGGCATTGGCGCTGGGTCGCGCCCTGCTCTCCGCCGCCGCGACAACAAGTTCGGCCACCGGGTAACGGTGCAGCGTTGACGGATGCTGTGAGCGATCAACAGTCCTCGGATTTACGCGGGCAGCCTGGTGTGAATGGCGGCCGGGAGTGTCGGGAAGTCGGAAGACATTGTCGGGGAGCTGGTTGCCGAGGGGCGTATTGCGGCGGATGACATCGGCCAGGGTAACCGAGCGAATCCGACCCAGCAGTGCGGGGTTGGCGAGGAAGTACGGGTCGTTTTCGAACCAGAAGCGATCCCCGTCGCGGAGGCGTCGGAATTGGTCGGCCACAATGGCGTGAAAGGTCTCACCGAGCATGGCACCGGGCAGGTGCTCTTCCGCCAGGCCGCCCGGCCAGAGTTCAAGGCGATCGATGTCGCCACCGTACGCCTGGGTCAATTTCACCTGGACCGCAGGGTCCGAGGATACATCCGCAAAGGATTGAACGGGCATCAGGCCGTAGGCGCGGCGGACATTGTTGTAGGAGGGGACGCTATGGTCCCGGCCCCGCTGGATGTTGATGGCGGCCAGATCCCGACTGCCGGATGCGGGCGGATCTACAAAAAGCAAGTTGCGAACCTCGTCAATGACGTGGGTGTCCAGGTGCTGGGCTTGTTGGCTGGCAAGGCCGAGGAGCAAGCCGGAAATGCCGTGGGCCCTGACAAAGGAGGGGTTGAAGAAGGCTTCATCCAGGGAGACGGATCTTGTGGCCCCGTTGGCATCGATGTGCAGGATGAACGGCGAGAGGAGCGAGTGGCCTATGCGGAAGGCCGCCGAGGCAAACTCGTTGGCGATCGCGGGATCAATGGCGGGGTTGTAGCCGCCATAGGGCCCAAGGGCGTCGGGGCCGAGCAGCAGTGGCAGGAACTCCGCATAGGTAATGGCCTGAATCTGGGCCCCGTTAACCTTTCGGGCCCACTCGAAAATTTCCTGTCCGGTGAGTTTGGGGTCTTGCGCCGCGATGATCCCTGCCAAGCGGTTGTGTTCACGGACGAAGAGGGTGTGCATCGCAGTCAGGCCCACCTGTTCGTTGGCGCGGATGTCGCCGGCCAGGAAGAGATCGGGCCGACGATCGCCGCCCTGATTGGAAAGTCCCTGGGTATTGGGAGGGAGGAATCGGCCGTCGGACTCCTTGAGCCTGCCGGAGCCGTCGTGGGCCCGGAGGGCGAATGCGCGCTGAGGGTCCGAGCCATAGATGCCGGAACCGTCAATAAAGCTGGTGATGTTGTTGACCGGTTGCCGCGGATTGTCCGGACCGGTGCCGGTGGACGGGTCAAACGCCGAGCGGAAAAAGGGAATGAGGCGATCGCCGATGGCAACGGGGTCGAAGACCGGGTCGCCCCTGGGAACGGGAATGGGGAAGGCCTCGCGGGGTGCGCCCGTGGGAACATGGACAATGTCGTGATCGATGAACTGGCCCCACTGCCACATCATGTCCGAGGCAAGGTACCGGTCGAACACCGGGTTCCGCTGGTCGAACACGAGGTTGCTGATCGTGCGGGGGTTGGGAAGGCTGTCGGCGGACGCAGGGAAGGAGACGTTGTGGGCGGGTCCCACCGGGCTGACCCGGACGAGGGGGGAGTTGGCCCTGCCTCGATCCGGATGGGCCTGATGGTTGCCGCTCCCATCCATGGACCGGGGGACAAAGGAGTCGGGGAAGACGTGAATCCCGACCTCCACGTCTTCGCCGGCGGCCCAGTTGGGTCTCACGCCGTGCCAATACAGCCCTCCGCTGTCCGGGTTGGCATCGGAGAAATTGAACCAGTGGTCGCCCACTCGCAAGGTCAGGCGTTCGGCATTTTGGAGTTGGGCTGGCAACACCTTCAACACCAGTGCCCAGTCATCCCGACTTTGATGGCTCAGATTGATGGCCAAATCGGTAATGATGTGGACGGTGCCCTGCCAGGTAAACGTGCTCGGGTTGAGATGGCCAAAGGCCGTGTGTGGCGGGGCGCTGTAACCACGCAGACTGCCACTGTTCCCTACCTGCAGAATGTTGATGTCAGACTGGTCGCTTCCTGCAACACGCGGATCACCCGTTTTCTGGGACAACAACCGGTCTGCATCTGTTTGATTGTTGGTCCAATAACGCCACCAACAATCTTCCCTGGCCTGTTGCTCAACATAGTCGTCACAGTAGTGGGCCAAGGTCACACTGGACAAAAACACCAGAAACAAAACCAACACAAATGTGGAAAACAAAATCAGATTTTTCACAATGGGATTTTCCTTGCCGGAAGAAGGGTTGCAGCAACACAGCGGGGACCCCACAGGCAGTCGGGCCGCTGTCCTGCTGCTTGGGTGGTTTAAGGGTCCGTGCGGGCTTTTGCGCCGCGAAGGAAACAGGGCAACCGTCCACGTGCCCGGATGGCAGTGGGGCAAGGGGCTGGTTGCGGAGGAAATTCAGGAAATCGGTGCTGTCGGCGGATCGGACAGGGAGCCTGATCCGGAAGCCATGCAAGCCCTGTGCGTGGTCTCAAGACATGCGGGCATAGTCGGTGTGCCCGGACCGGGCCTGCACTACTCCGATGTTGGCAGGGCCCCTGGGTCGGACCGGCAAGGGTGACTTTGGCTGGACCTTGTGACAGTCAGTCCCATGGATGTGTTGGGGACTGAGCCATGCCGTGTCCGAACCGGCGCTCCGGTGGGGGACACTGGCAGAGTGGGATAGTCTTGGGCTCATGGCGCGAGTCGTTTTCATGCTTCCTTTGTCAAGTGTTTTCTTGTCCGGCGCGTTGGACGTCGCCAAGGTCCGGGGGTAGGATTTATCGGGATCGATCAACACGCGGCCGTCTCCTCATTTGGGCAAAGCCGCTGCTCACCATACACGACTGTTTGTGACTTGGATGTGACTGTAGATGTTAAATTTCATGATCTTATGTGACCGTCCGCGGGAGGTTTTAGTTTCGTTGCATTGGGTCTAACCCCCGAAATGACAGAAGGACCCCTGAGAGTTGGTTTTGGATCCAAAACCTACAGGGGCCCTTGCTCTAGACTTGGGCACATTATGTTTCTGCTCGTCCCGATCACAAGTTCCCAAGCTCAGGACTTTCTACATCGGCCTCCACTGCGCTTGGCGGCACATCGGCATCCATCCCAGAGCAGTCGCATTCTGTTTCAAGGGGAAGTCCAACGCAGAAATATATTAAACAATTATGGATACAATAATCAACCACCGAATTCGGTAACGCAATAAGCCGACTGACCAATACTTGGATGCACATAATACATGCACAACGTTATAAATGACGATCAGGATCCCACGGAAATAACAGAGTGGATCTCCCCAAGCCGGACGCGGCGAGGGCATGGCCGACGGTGGGCGAGATGATGGCCACAGCCGTACGCACAGCCAGCCGCTCTGCAGTCGTCTGGTTCGGATCCGGCCTGGGACTGGTGGTGGGCGCCGGCGCCCGGCGACACCGATACGGTTACGGCAGGCGCCGCCTTGGCATGGTCGTCTCCCTTGCCCCCACCAGCCGCTCAACGAAGGCGGAAACATGGGCTCATCACCAAGTGAAAATATGAAGCAACCGGACGACCCGATGCGAGAAGCCGATGTTTTGCGGGAGCGCCTCTCCCGGCTGAGCAAAACCAGCCTCCGCATCACCGAGGACCTCGACCTCGAAACCGTGTTGCAGGAGGTGGTGAGCGGGGCGCGGGCGTTGACCGAGTCCAAGAGGGGATTCCTCCTCACCCTCGACGATGCCGGGGGCTTTACGGCGTACCTCACATCCGGCGTCACCGCGGAGGAATACCCGATGATCATCGACCTGCCGGGGGGCATCGAGCTTTACAACCATCTGACCAGGATGTCCGAACCACTGAGGGTGGCGGACTTCTCCGCCTACCTGGCGTCGCTCGGCCTCCCCGGGATCGACCCCCCGCTGGGACCGGTAAGGGGTTTCCTGGGGACACCGATACGCCACCGGGGGAGGAATATCGGCATCGTGACCATGGCGGACAGGAAGGATGGAGGGGCGTTCTCCCCGGAGGACGAGGACACGCTGCTGATGTTCGCCTCCCATGCGGCGATGGCCATCGCCAACGCCGAAAGGCACCGGGAGGAGCAACGGGCCAGAGCCGACCTGGAGACCCTGGTGAACATGACGCCGGTGGGTGTGGTGGTCCTGGATGCCAGAACGGGAACGACCAAGTCGCGTAACAGGGAGGCGAGAAGGATCATTGACAACCTGCGCAGGCCGGACCAGTCGGAGGAGCAGCTGCTTCAGACGCTGACCTACCGGCGAGCGGACGGGCGGGAAATCCTGCTGCGGGCGGCGCCGTTGGCCCGGGTGCTGAGCACGGGGGAAACGGTGCGGGCCGAGGAGATCGTGTTCAGCGTCCCCGGCGGACAGAGTGTCACCGCCATTGTCAGCGCAACGCCCATCCAGTCCGGGGAAGGCGAGGTGGAGTCGGTGGTCGTCACACTTCAGGACATGACGCCTCTGGAGAATATGGAGCGACTGCGGGCGGAGTTTCTGGCAACGGTAAGCCACGAACTGCGCGTCCCGCTGACCTCCATCAAGGGCTCCGTTGCCACTGTCCTGGGTTCCGCCACCGACCTCGATCCGGCGGTGGTCCGCCAGTTTTTCCGGATCATCGAAGAACAGGCCGACCACATGCACAGTCTGGTCGCCGACCTGCTCGACGTGGCGCGCATCGAGTCGGGAACGCTGGCGGTCAGTCCCGAACCCGCGGAGGTGGTCCCGCTGGTGGACCGTGCCAGAAACGGCTTCGCCAACGCGGGAGGAAGGAACAATCTCGTCATCGAAGTCGAGCCGGGCCTGCCCCTGGTGATGGCGGACAGGTGGCGCGTCGTTCAGGTGTTGAGCAACCTGCTGTCCAATGCGGCCAGGCACTCCAAGGAATCGACGGCCATCAGGGTGGCCGTCGTTAGGGAAGACATCTATGTTGCGTTTTCGGTGGCCGACGAGGGGAGGGGCATACCCTCCGAGCGGCTGCCGCATCTGTTCCGAAAGTTCCTGCGCATCGAACCCGAAGACCAGGGGGGAGACACGGGCTTGGGTCTTGCCATCTGCAAGGGCATTGTTGAGGCGCACGGGGGACGGATTTGGGCCGAGAGCGAGGGGCCGGGCCTTGGAGCGCGCTTCACCTTCACACTCCCAACGGCTGGGGAGGCCGCGAGTGATGTCGCCGGCAACCTCCCTTCGCTTTCGACCCGCGCCCCGCGTCGGGCGGTGGAAGAACGGGTGCGCATCCTCGCGGTTGACGACGACCCCCAGGACTTGCTCTATGTCCGCGACACCCTCATCAAGTCCGGCTACGCGCCGATTGTGACTGGGGATCCGGGGGAGGCACTGCGCCTAATGGATGAGGAGAGGCCCGGTCTGGTTCTTCTCGACCTCATGCTGCCGGATGCCGACGGGCTCGAGCTGATGAAGGATATTTTGTTGATGGCTGACGTTCCGGTCATCTTCCTGTCCGCGTACGGCCAGGAGGAGCTCATCGTCAAGGCCTTCGACATGGGGGCAGTGGATTACGTTGTCAAGCCCTTCTCGCCGTCGGAGCTTGCCGCGAGAATCAGGGCGGCGCTGCGCAAACTGGCGGTGTCCGAGCCTTCCGAGCCGTTTGTGTTGGGTGATCTCACTATCGATTATGTCGACCGCGCGGTGACGCTTGCAGGTCGTCCGGTCGAGCTGAGGGTAATCGAGTATCGATTGCTGACTGAGCTTTCGGCAAACGGCGGCAGGGTGGTGACCTACGAACAACTGCTGCAACGGGTCTGGGGAAACAGAGGCAGTGACGATCTTCGGCCCATGCGTACCGTCATCAAGAAGCTCCGTCGCAAGCTGGGCGACGATGCGGCCAACCCCACCTACATTTTCACCGAGCCCCGCGTCGGCTACCGGATGCCGAAGGGGGAGAGGCCATGGCCGGAAGCATCCTAGACCGGGATGACGCTTGGGGCCGTTCCCGGTATGCGTATTGTGCCCAATCCTCCCTGATGGCCGCCCCGGCAGACGAGTGTCCGATCCGTTCGCACTCCACATGAAAGGACCCATGTGGCGCTGACAGAGTCGAGTGCACCTCAGCAACGGCACAAAGCGTGCGGCTCCATGGGCAGCATTGGCACTGGGTGCGGCACAGTGAACCGGTTCAACGGACACGAACCTTCGGTCTCCGCGGCGGACCGTGTTGTGTGGCAGACGGCCGCAGACGCATGAACCATCTCTTCAGGTCGGGCGCGTCCAAAGACACTGAAGCGGGGCGTCGGCCGTCACCTCAATTTCCTTCGCCAATCGGATTTCCCCGTTTGCATGCGACTGCCAGGCCACCGGCTCGTCGCCCAACCGCATTTCCTGCACCTCTGCATTCGCCAATCCCGGCAGTTTCACATTCCGTACCGGCAGCGAACCCTGCGCGACCTCGAGGCGGAATGTGCCCGGCTCCATGACAACCTGCCCCCAAGCCGGATCCAGGGCCCAAAGACAACGGAAACCGGAGCCAAACCCTTGCACGGGATTGAAACCCACCATGCCAACTCGCATGTCGAACTCGAACCCGGCGAACGTGTTCAGCAAGGCGAAGGCCGCCATGGACCGCGCGTAGTTGCTGCCGCACTCGATCTCGTTCCACGGATTGCGCTTGGCCCCGTCATAGCGATCCCTGATCGCGGCTACGACTTCAACCCCTTCGGCCACCAGACCGGTGCCAATCATGTGAAGGGCAGCCGCATATTCGTAGCCGTTCTGGGTCTCTTGGGAATAGGGCAGCGGAATCACCGGCTGGCGACGCCCTTCGGGCCAGGTTGCAATTTGCAGGCCGGCTTCGTCGTTGAGCGTGTAGACACGGCAGGGGTTGTAGTCCTTGCGGCTGTTCCGCTTGAAGTTGTATGTGAACAGGTGGGCCAAGGCCGACTGAACCTTCTCCGGATCCAACAAATCCCCCAAGCCGTACAGGTTCGCATGCCACTGGGCCAGTACCTGATCGATTTCACACCCTTCACCGATTTGGTACTTGATTTCCCCGTACTCCTCCGTCCAGTAGGACTCGAGCACGGAGACACTATCGGATGTGTGCACGGATTCGACGAACGGTTCCAGAACCGACCAGTCCGTCAGGTCGATGCGCTGATGGTAGTACTCGCCGTCAAATAGGTTCGCGTCGACCCAGGCCCGGCCCCGCTCGAAGATCGTCCGGAATTCCCGGGCGCACTGCTGCTCGCCGAGGGCCTCCGCCATCTCGGCCCCCGCCTTCAAGGCACCCAGGTAGAAACCGGTCATCCAGGCGTTGGGACCGAACAACTCCACATCCAGGGTGTGGTGCTGGCGGCCCTGCAGCACACCGGTCCTGTCCGGATCCCAGCGATCGGGATTCTCCGGATGCCATGCGTACTCGATGGACCGACGCACGCCTGGCCACAGTTCGCGCAGCCAGTCCGTGTCCCCGCAGATCTTCCAGTCCCGGTAGATCTTCATCACGCCGCCGAACTGACCGTCGCAGCAGGGCCGTTGCATGCCTGTCAAGTGCCGGGGGATTCCCAGGGGCAGTTGCAGGCGGAACGGCATGGCGCCATTCGGCAGCAGGTTGTACTTGTAGTCGGCCGCGCGCATCGAACGCTCCAGCCGCGGAAACAGGAACGGCACGGTCTGCTGGTAGTTCCAGACGTGCGTGCAGCTGCCTTCGCAGCAGCCGGCGTCGACATGCGCCCCTTCCCAGCCATACAGGGTCCCGTCCTCCAATCGCTTTACGACCGGTGTCTTCAAGGTGGACAGATTGGCCGACACGGCCTCCAGGGCAACCGGTGGCAGGTCGGATGCAAACAAAGTGTTGTGGAACAGAGCCGTACCGTCATGCAACCGGTCCCACTCCCGCAATGCAAACGATGCGCTGTCGCGTGAATCGGCCCAACGGGTGGCGTACCAATTCCGCCATTGGTTGGGTGTCCCCGCCGCCGCGGCCTCGCGCACAGCATCCTCGCTCCAGTCGTTGACGCAGTTGGGGAAGTTCCAGGCGATCACAAACCGCACTCGGCGCGTTTCGCCGGGATTGACGGGAACGTGGACAGCCAGCAATGCTTCGTTGCCGGCACCGGCCGCCTCCCCTTCATAGCGGCGGTTCGCGAACGGTCCCGGCCGGGTCAAGTCCTGCCAATACACTTCCAGGTTGTCGAACCACGCCCCGCGAAACCAGTATTCCTGCCAGCTGACCGACTGATCGGGATCCTGCCCGGTATCGGCACCCAAGGTAAGGTCGCCGTACGCAGGGGAGTCCGGACCGGGCTCGGTACTGGAAAGATGCATCAAGTGCACGCCCTCGTCGGCCATCGATTCATCCATCCGGTTCAGGTTCACGGCCGGTTGCGGGTTGGCCAGGACACCCACCAGCGTGTAGGTCAGCCGACGGTCCTCCGGAGCACTCATCTCGAACTCGAAGAAGGCAGCCGGCAGACTGCAATCGTCTTCTTCAAGGGGAATCAAGGGCGAAAACGCCCGCAAACCAACCTCGCCGGGGAAGGTCTCGTCGACAAACCGCAAATTGGCAAAGGGGAACTCGCCCCTGAATTCCACATCTCGGAAATGCGGCAGGCCGCTCATGTATTCCCGTCGCGGCCCAAACCCGAACCCCTGAAACATGCCTTGGCTTATGTCACCCATGAAGGGCGGGGTCAAGTCGCCTTGCAATATGCGGGCATCCACCGTGGCTCCGGCTTCCTCCGCCCTAATCGCGAAGTGGGAAAAGCCGTTGACACTGCCCTTGTTGGGTTTGTTGAAAATCTCCCAGTCGACCAGGTGGCCGTTGCCGGCCAGCCCGATCCCGCCGGCCCCAATCCCTCCCAGGGGAAAGCTGATGTGACGCGTGCGTTCACCGGTGTAGAGAAAACGATCCATGGCTGTCACTCTGGAACGGAAAATCCGGATACCCGTGTCGTCCGAGACCTGGCCAACAATCGAAACCATCTAAAGTCTCTGGGCGAATGCGCGCAAGGGGTTGAACGCGTCATGGTTCAAGTCCCAGATGCCGGCCCTGACCGACACCCCAGTGAGCAAACCGGGACGAGCTCGGGTGGAGCCGCGACTCCCATCGACCTCCACCTTCAACGGGGAACCGGCAAGATATGCGTAGACGCGAGCTTTGTCAACCCAACGTTCAGGGCACTAAGTAGAAGCAGGCTTCCACTCTTGTTCACGGGTCGTCGGGGATCCCCGGCGGGATCGCCCCTCGCCGTGCAGCAGCCCCTGTGCCACGGGCCGAAACGGGCACGGACGGAAGGCCCGCCCGCGCCAGAATGTTGATGGCGGCGTTGTGGTCTGCATTGGCAGCGTGTCCACACGCCACACACTTGAATGTCGCCCGGGTCTTGCGGTTCTCCTTATCCACGTGGCCGCAGGCGGAACAGGTTTGCGATGTGTAGGCCGCGTTCACCCTGTTCAACGCGCCCGCCTTGTAGGCCAGGTTGTGGTCCAGGCGGCCCCAGTTGGATGCCAGAATGGCCCGGTTGAGTCCGGCCTTCTGCTTCACGTTGCGTCCGGGTTCCGCCACCGTGCCCTTAGCACTCCGGGTCATGGCCTTGGTGTTCAGATTCTCCACGACCACCGTGTGCGCCTTGTCCGCCAGCTTGCGGCTGTGCTGGTGGGCGGCGTCCTCCCGCTTGCGTTTTTGCTTGCGCTGCAGCTTTTGGAGTTGTCCGTTCACGCGCCGACCCCGGTTGGACTTGGGTCTGCGATCCTTCGGTCCCCAGCCCTGTTTGCGGCTCAACGCCCGCTGCTTGCGCCTGATCTTCCCATCCAGCTGCGGGTCGTCCGGTACTTCGTACACTTCACCGGTGCTGTCCGTGGCCTGCCTCACGTTGCGGTCGACGCCCACGGCTCCTGTCTCGGCCGGCGGCTTCAGCCGGTCGGCCGGCACTTCATGGAACACGTGGGCATACCACTTGGGATGATCCTCGGTGCCTTCCTTCAAGACCCGCACCTGCTTGGGTGTGTGCCCCAGATACAGCCCACTGCCCGCCAGACGCACCCAGCCGACCTTGGGGATGTGCAAACGGGCACCGTCCAAGCGCACCTGGTCGGGCAGCGTGAAGCCGGGCGTGCTGCTGTGCCGGGACTTGAAGCGCGGGAACGTGAGGGGCTGGCCGTCCGACTGGCGCCGGGGCAGCGTTTCGCCGCGGGCCTTGGCCGCCTTGTCCGCGGCGAAGTAACGGGCGTAGGCATCGGCTAGGTACTTCAACGCGTAGCGGACTTCCGCGGCCGGCAGAGCCCTTAGCCAGGCATGGTCCGGATCGTTCCGCAGCACCGTGAACCGCCGGCACAGGGTGAAGAAGGAGACGGAGGGCTGGGGACCGATCTTGTAGCCCCGCCACATGCGCCAGCGGAAGATGCAGTCGGCCAGCATGTGGTTCCAGACATAGCGGTTGGCCCCCGCCACCCGGGCGCACAGGGCCGCCTGTTGTGCGCTGTCGAAGTGCACGCGGTACCGCTCGCTGCGGATCACCGTGGAGTCTGTTGTAGGATGGGGCGTAGCAGTCACGGTTGCCTTTTCAACCTGCCTGTGAGGAAGCCGTGCAGTGTTAGTCGCACTCACGGCTTTCGTTATTGTAGCACGCTCGCGGTCCTGCCCAAGCCTGCGGGTGAACGCCCGTAGCATCCCGGTTACCGATGTTTGGGCGGCGGTGACATCAAGGTCAGCATCGCGCACCACCGCAAGGCTGCGCAGCTGTGACAAATTCGGGGCTTCGGGCAACAACAATTGCAGAAACTTGCTGAAACGATCTTTGCCTCCAACCTCCTCAATCTGAATATCTGGAATGCCACAGAAAGCCAGGAATTCTTTTAAAAAATAGAGATCGTCAACACCTTCGACAAGAATGAGCGTTGAAGCTTCTATGCTGACTCGCCGCAAGCCGGATCGATCGGTGGTTGTCATCTGACCTCAAATCCCTCATCAAGGGCATATTCGATTCCGTCGTATCCGTACGTCTTTGCGGCCGGTACACCCTGTTCCATGTCAATGCGATGCAACCCGATGCCGATGTCGCTGGATGACTGGAAGGCTTGATGTGCCGCCGCAATGCATTCACGGCTATGGGTCGTGGCAAAAACCTGAACGTTAAATCGGTCTGCCAACGCATGGATCTGTTGCCATACAGCGGCCAGTTTGGTGTAGTGCACCCCGTTTTCCACCTCGTCAATGAGCATCATTCCATCCTGTGCAACCTGGAACCGAAGGACCATGGAGAGAAATCGACTTGCACCGTCGCCCAACATGGCCACGCTGACCAAGCGGTCGATTCCGATGTTGACGTGCAACATGGGCGACTTGATCACGGCGGCGGTGATCCGTTCAATGCGCTCATCAATCTGACGTAGGGCCTGCAGCACAAAGTCGCTCTGGCCCTTGACCTCCAGACTGCTGTACAAGGAGACATCCTCTTGTGCCAGTTCCCGGAGACTTGAAGGCGGCAAATAGACACTGGCCGGCAGGTTCACGGAGGTATCCCGTTGGGCCTGGATCCCTTCCTGGAATACTTGTGCACCCAAAAACATTCCCATCTGCGGCAATGTACCCTGAAACTGCAGCCAATGCCCCGTCGAAGTGTGCAGATCGCCATTCTCGTCGGTGTAGTCAAATACGATCTCCAGTGGAGAATGTGTGGTCAGGTAGTTCTGAGCATGATCCTGGGATCCCGATTGCCCGTTTTTGTCGGTGAGGTTCGTGGATGTTGAATGCTCTCGCTGTCTGATTGCCAAGCTCCTCCGGCCGTTCCCCCACGCTCCCATTGCGGATATGGACGCGGGCTGATTGGTATCGAACCCATGAAACAGATCGCTCAACAGATCCTCAGGGTCAAGGTGCTTCTGGCCGCGGATGGCGGACAGATTCCGTGCGAGTTCAGGCTGATTGGGGGTACCGAGTAACCAAAGTGCTTCGAGCACAGCCGATTTGCCCACATTGTTCTCTCCGGCGATCAGGTTGACCCGTTGCAAGTTGTCGAACGCGATCTTGGGAAAGCAGCGGAAATTCTTGATCAACAGGCTCTCATACACGGTGTGCACCTCTGCGAAGCCGCTGCGTCGCGATTGTCTTCCTGCCCGAAGGCTAGGGCGTGTGGACATAGGACATGAATGAGGTCGTTGGTCGTGAGACTATCATCCTGCCCACGTCGCACTCCCCTTCACAGCCCCTCTGCCATGGCCCGTCACGCACTGCGCCCCCACGAATTCAAGGTCCTTCTCCGTCTGCTGCAACAGGATCCGGCGGTGCGCGTGGGGTCGCACCGGGATCTCCGCCGCTTCCTGCACGGGGTCCACTACCTCCTGCGCACGGGGATCCCGTGGCGCGACCTGCCGCCCCGCTTTGGACACTGGAACAGCCTCTTTCGCCGCTATCGGCGCTGGTGCCTGGCCGGGGTCTGGGAACGGCTGGCGGCCGCCTGCGCCGAGGAACGGAAGCAAGAATGCCGGGTGCACCTGGACACCACCCATGTGCGCTCCCACCCGGTCTCCGCCGGTGCCCGGCGTGACCAGGGCGGTCAGGACGCGCAGGCCCAGGGACGCAGCCGGGGTGGCTTCGGCACCAAGTTGCATGTCCTGGTCGATGCCCAGGGCGGCCTGCTGGCCTACCGCCTGACGCCGGGGCAGGCCCATGACCGACCGCAGGCGGAGGGCCTGCTGGAGGGGGTCCGTCCCGACTACGGGCTGGCGGACCGGAGCTACGACGACGACGAGCTGCGACGGTACATCGTGGCCCAGGGAGCCGAACCGGTGATTCCGGGGCGGCGCAACCGGCGGGAGCCGATCGCCTACGACCGGGTGCTGTACCGGGAGCGCAACCTCGTGGAACGGTCCATCGGCTGGCTCAAGCAGGGCCGCCGCATTGCCACGCGCTATGAGAAGACCGCGGCCAGCTATCTGGGCTTTGTCCTGTTCGCCGCGGCTCGCCATTGGCTGCGCAATCCCTTTGCTAATGTCCACAGGCCCTAGCACACGGGTGCAGTTGGCGTGTGCCCATGCACTTACCAGGAAATGAGGGGGCGATCCACCGACGAAGGGGGTGAATTGGGCCCCGGAACATGTTCGCCCGTATCCGGTCGGCCGGAATGCCTTAACGGTTGGCCAGTTTCATCCGGGACCGGAATCCTGAGATTGTGGGTTTCGTAGCCACCCTACCCGGTGCCCAAAGACGGCCGCGGCTGTTACTGCGCGGGTGGCTGATCTGTTTCACTGCCGTCGTCGAGCTCATCCGGCAACAGTGTTCGCCATGCCGCGGGTTTCGCCATAACGGCACCGATGCGAGCTGCGACATCATCGGGGAGGCCGCGCTGTCGCCAAGCACATTCAATCCTGCTCAAGTCGGCGAGCGGCAACACGTCTCCCAACATGACGTGGAGCGCTCCAATGGCCATCTGCTCTGGTTCTGTCAAAAGAGAGCGGTAGCCTAGGGCCGGGACAGATTCCAACCCACCCAAGGATCCGTCACTCAGCCAGTAGTCGTATTTGACATCGCGCGGCGTTTTACCCAAGCACCCCAAGACGTGTTTTGCCAATTCACCGCAAACCTGCTGGGCTGTGGCAACGATCTCTTCAGGTGGATCTGGAGGCCACTTTTCGGCTATCCGGTCATACAGGGACGGGTTCCGGAAATCGACCAACGCCTTTCTTTGAGAATGCGAAATTTTGGAGTCCATCCAGACCTGAAGGTCATCCGGCAAATCTGCCACAAACCCGTTCAGATCATGGTGGTGGTCAAAACGGATGCGGTGGGCACCCAAGGATGCCTTGGCGGCTGTTTCCATGGCTGAGAGTGAGTGAAACAGAGCGAAATGCATGCGGTTGTCGCCCGCATGCGCGAACGCGGCTTCCAAATGCCGTTGCGAGACTTGCAGCAGCCCTTGCACACCCGGCCAAGGGTTGTCTTGAGGCATGGGGGAAAGGTAGTCTCCTGTGGCTGTGAGCCCCCATAGTTGTACTTGGCCTGCAACATGAAGGTAGGACGATCGGCACTCCTCAAACTCAGGCCATGACAGAGGAGTGATTTGGATGGAAGGCGATGGGCTGTACACCGCATCGGCTTCGATGCGAGCCAGTTCTCCCATCTCGCCGACAATCTGCAAGTCGGAGGGGGCGCCCAACACCGCCAAGTCAATATCAGAGTGCGGCTTCCAGAAGCCCGTGGCCCGACTCCCAAAGAGAACAACCTGTTGTGTGTCTGGCAGCTGGTCTTGGAGCGCCCGCGCCACCGCCAAGGCCCGCGGGTCGGGTTGACCCAGACCCGATTCAGCCTCCGCCGTATCTGACGTCTGCAGCGGCCTCTCAACCGCAGCCATATTCCGCCACCCCTTGCTGTGAGGATGTCATTCTACGAAAAAGAAACTGCTGATCATTGTGGGCCAGAAACCATATGTGGCCGCACCCGGTGCCTCTAATGTCCAGAGCCCGGGGAGGGCAAGGGGTCTCCCATTGTGGAGTTCGTCCCAAGACGTATGTCATCAAGTGGCAGCTGGACCAGTGGTCCACCGTTACACCAAGCCCTGCCCAACATCGAAGTCCAGATCAGATGCCATCTACTTGCATCAGGACTCTGACAAGCACCGCTTCGGCCACGGGAACAGCATCTTTCACCACAACCACCACATCGTCACGTAGCACGTGAAGGCCATGGCCAGCTATCCGGGGCTCGTCATATTTGCGGCTATCTACCATGAGAGGCAAAACCCCTGCCCCGCTTGGCTTGGACATCGCTGTGCCTAGCCGCCATGAATTCCTCTACCCAGCAGTCTGAACCTGTTCTCTGGGTTGCACCCGGTCGGTGATCTCTGCGCCCGATTCAATCTCCGCCCTGCGCAACTCAAAGGTCTTCTGAAGGTTCAGCCACAGCATCGGCGTGGTACCGAAGTAGCGGGATAGACGCAAGGCCGTGTCGGCAGTGACGCCCCGCTGCTCCTTAAGAATTGCCGTGATCCGGTTGGTGGGAACGCACAAGGCATGGGCAAGCGCGTTGGCAGACAAGCCAGGCTCCTCCAACTCCTCGGCCAGGATCTCTCCTGGATGCACCGGGCGCATACCGTTGCTCACCCTCATCTCAATCTCCTCATCGGTAGCAATCCACAATCTCCACATCGTATGGTCCCTCATCCCCCCAAGCAAAAGCAGATGCGCCACTGCCCGAACCACTGTCGGCGGGCCGCGTTCCGACACCAAAGGCAGCTTCGCCAACTCTGTCCAATGGAGAATGAGGAGCACCCCGCGACCGTGGGTCGGTACGACACAGTCCCGCGGACGGTGACTGTCACATCCATCCCTTCGTTAGCCACACAACCCGCGCGGAAACCGTGCGGCTGCAGCATCTTCACGGCCCCGATCAGCAAGATGATCCTGCCTGCGACAGAAAATCCGTTGGGAACATGATGCTGGTCATTGGGAATCGCCCTCGGACAATCCGCCAGTCTCCGCCTCCAGACGCTGTCCCCGCAGGCAAAGCAATAAGGTGGCCGTGACCGCAAACGGCTGCAACAAGGCCGGTATCAACAGCCAGGTTGCGCCCCCGACCAGACGCGCCCCTAGGGTCAAGAGCCATGTCAGGGCCAAGAGACCAAACGAAACGGTTGGCCATCGCAGGGTCAGGGCCAGGCCGTATTGCAATGAGCGTCGCACAGGCAGGTCAAAAAGGGCCTGCATAGTCAATGCATGCAACGTCACAACCGCCAGGACCAATGTCACGCCCAGGTTGGCGACCACTCCGGCAGTCACGAACCAAGGCGGGTTCGATCCTTGCAGGTTCGCGGCGGCCACCCAGAGATTGAGGGCCAGAAACAACGGGAGACTCGTGAACAGGGCTTGCGGATATCGGGTGAAGAATGTTCGCAGGACATCCAGCCAAGGAGTCGATCGGCCTGTTGCCGCACGCCCCACCGGATAGCTGAAGGCCATCCACAGGGGGACCGGGAGCAGCCAAGCCAACAACGCTGCGACCGGCACGTGTCCTGAATTCATCATGACCCACCACGCCGGCAGTGCGAATGTGATCAGGAACAGGGCCTGGGTGGCCAAGCGCAATGCTTCGGACCAGATCAGTTCGGCGGTGAATCGGACATACGTCCGTTCATCGATGCGAACATCCTCCAAGCGTATTGACACGGGAATTGCGATCCGACTCAAACCGCCATTGACAACCGGTTCCGGATCTTCCTCCGGCTACTCCCTGCCTCCCGCCACCAAGGAGATCCCCCTCGACGTGGGATGGGGATGAGACGGGCGTCGCAGAAAAGAACCGTCCATGCCATCCGACCGGAGGGAACCTTTGGCATGCGGAACGGTGCCTATTTGATGCCGCCGGTAAAACCGATGCTTTCTATCATGCGCCTTTGCAGGACCAGAAAGGCCAATAGGACCGGCGCCACGCCCAAGGTTATCCCGGCCATGATCACCGTCACGCTGTTCTGGGAGTATTGACCGCGCAACATGGTCACACCCAGGGGCCAAGTGAACTTCTGCCAGTCGTTGAGGAAGATCAACGGGAAGAAGAAGGCGTTCCAGGTACCCGTGAACACCACGATCGCCAACGTAGTCAGGGCCGGGCCAATCAACGGCAACATGATTTGAAGCAGGATCCGCACAGGTCCGGCCCCGTCCATGCGCGCGGCATCCTCCAGTTCGTCCGGGATTGTCAACAGATACTGCCGCAACAGAAAGACGCCGAAGATGTTGGTCAAGGCCGGGAGAATTAGGGCGGCATGCGTGTCGATCAGCTTGAAGAAACGCATTTCGATGTACAGCGGCACAATGGTGACCTGCGCAGGCACCATGAGTGCCGTCAACAGAACCACAAACAGCACCTCGCGGCCACGAAACCGCAAGCGGGCAAACGCATAGGCGGCTGCGGTACAGGTAATGAGCTGGCCCAGCGTCACCAGGACGGCGATGTTCAGGCTGTTGAGGAAGAACCGCGGGATCGGTACCGTGGGGTGAAACAGAACCTGCTGATAGTTTTCCCATCGCCATTCATACGGCCAAAGCTGCGGGGGAATGCTGAAGGCCGTTTTGGGCACCTTGAGCGAAGCACTCAACATCCAGACAAAGGGAAAGGCCATGAAGAGCGACAGCAACAACAGCGCGCCCACGGTTAACACCGTGGATGTGCGCAGATAACCTCGATTCCAGCGCAACCTGGACGGTACCAGCGGCTTGGACGTCACGACTTCAGCCTCTTTTGCCGGTGCCTTCGCCGCAACGCCCGGGATATTCCTGATCTGCGGTGCTCAAGCTTGACCTGCACCGACACCCCCGGGTCTGAACGCATGCGGCAATCGGGCACACCCATCCGGCGCCGGCTACCGATAGAACACCCAGCGATCGCTGGTGGCGAACTGCACCGCCGTCACCGCCAGAATGGCCAGGAACAGGACCAGACCGATTGCGGCGGCGTAGCCGAAGTCGAGAACCTGGAAGCCTTTCTCCCAGATGTACATCAACACGGTGCGACTGGCGTCCCCCGGCCCGCCTTTGGTCAGCACAAACGGCGAATCGAACAACTGAAACACGCCGATGGCTCCCTTCACCAAAATGAAGAAGATGACGGGCGTCAGCATCGGCAAGGTGATGCGGCCAAAACTGGCCCAGCGGCCGGCTCCATCAATGCGGCCGGCTTCATAAAGCTCAACCGGGATGTTCTGCAGCCCGGCCAGCAACAACAGCATGTTGAAGCCAACCCCGTTCCAAACGGTCATGATGATGACGCTGTTGCGCACCCAGTCGGAGGAGATCAGCCATGGCACCCGGTCGAGACCCAGCTTGACCAGGTACCAGTTGATGATGCCCAGATCCATGTTGAACAGATAGAGCCAGACGATCGAGATGACGGCGCCGGACACCAGGATTGGGAAGAAGAAGACGGCCCGGAAGAAGACCTTGAAGAACCGTGGAATGAAGCTGTTGAGGGCAACAGCCAGGACCAAGGCCCACACCAAGTCCAGCGCAATCATGCCCACCACGTAGTAGATGGTGTTGCCGAAGATCTGCAGAATGCGCTGATCCTCAATCATCTTGACGAAATTCTCGCCCCCCACGAACGAGGGCGGCGTCAACAGGTCGTAGCGCATGAAGCCCAACGCCAAACCCCCGACGATTGGGCCTATGACGAAGACGAGAAAACCCACCACGGTGGGCAGGATGAACAACCAGGCGGTCAGCGCGTCGCGCCGCCGCAACGACCGACCTCCGCCGCCGTCACCGCCTCTTCGAAGTACCTGTCCCGCTGCACCCATCGCGTGGCTGCCCAACAATTAGGGGAAATCTTTACCGGAGAGAAGATGCAGGCGGGCAGTGTTCCCTGCCCGCCTGCAATCCGGAACCGTCAAGCGAACTTGGCCGCCCAATCCTCGGGGCGACGCGCAACCATGTCGTTCAATTCCTGTTCGGTGCTGGCCAGGGCCTCGGCGATGCCCAACTCGTTGGCGAACACCTGCGAAAGATACCGGTTGCTGATCTGCTCCATCTCCGAGAACTCGGGCGGCGAGGTGACGGACATCACGGGAATGTCGTCCCTGTCAATCGACTCGTACCAAAGCCGGCCACTGCGATCGTGCAGCGCCAGGAATTCCTCGGAATATCCGACGGACCGCAACGAGGGAATGTTGGCTCCGGTGGACACGAAGTAGGCGATCGAATCCCGCTGCAGGAGCTTGGTTTCAAACTTCCACGCCGCTTCGGGATGCTCGGACGCCAGGAATATCGGCCAGGAACCGCAACCTACCTCGGTGACTCTGCGCGTTCCCTTGGGCCAATACTGGACATCCCAGTCCCTGAAATCGTTTTGCAGGAAGCCACTGAGCGGCCACCGGCCGGCCATCATCATGGCCTGCGTGCCAGCCTCGAAGTTGCCTGTGTTCTGGGCGTCGGGCTTCGGTACCGTTTCGTCCACGTACATCATGTCGTAGAGCAATTGGATCACCTCGGCGTAGGCCGGGTCGCCTTGCAGCGGGACCGACAGATCGTCGCCTCCCATGATCCCTTCCAAACCATTGTTGAACAGCCAGGGACACAGCCCGAAGGGGGAAGTCCAGAAGGAGAATCCGTAGTGGGTGGTGTTGGCACCGTCCTTCCTGGTCAACGCCGCGGCATATTCGCGGAAATCGCCGAAGGTCCAGTCCTCCGGCGGCATCTCCAGCCCTTCCTCGGCCAGCCGGGTGATGTTGAACCAAATCATCATGTTGTTGTAGTCGTACGGCAACCCGTACGTCTTGCCGCCGTACACGAACACGCTGGCCAGTTCGGCGGACACATCGTTGAAGTAGTCGTCCAGTTCCGGTGTGGCCTGGATGTACTCGTCAAGCGGTCGGATCAGGTTGCGGGCCACGGCCAGCCGGCCGCCCTCTGTCGGTATCTTGCCCATGTCCACGGTTTCGCCGCCGGCGATGATCACGCTTAGCTTGTCGAAGTAGCCGCCCCAACCACCGGCTCCCACGACCCCCAGGAATTCGATCTCGATTTCGGGATTCTCTTCCTGGAATTCCGTCTTGATCGGGTCGTACAGCACCGCGCTGGAGTCAGAGGATTCGGTCGTTACGAAGACGATCTTGATGCTCTCGGCGGCCGCTTCGCCATCCGCCGAGGGAGCGGCCGGCACACACGCTGCCAACACGCCAACGGCCGAAGCTGTTGCCGCGGTCTTCAAGAAACTACGTCTGCTGATGGACATCTGGTCCTCCCGAGGCGACTGCCTCCATTGGTTGGCAAGGCACACGCCCATCGCTCGCCGCCCCTTGCGTTGATACCAATAGGGTCGCTGCCTGACTGTAATGATGGTAGCAAAAGGAAAATCCGCGTCCGACTCCGACTCCTGTCCAGCATCATCACGGTCTTCAAGGCCTGAGCTCAAGGCCCTACGCTCCATGTACGCTAGTACGCTAACGAAGCTGTCCTCTGCCTCCACCTGGATTGCAGCGCACTGCTGTCCTGCTCTAGGCGCCTGCCCCCAATGCCAACAGACACCCGGGCAGCCCAGTCTGGAGTATCAAGTTACCCTTGATCCAAACCGAACGGATTCCCTTCCGCTCTCCGCGCATTGATGGTATCCAACACGTCAGAAGCAACTTCCAGTACTTCCGGGGGAGCGCTTGCCTGTTCACGGTTCAGCAATCGCAACGCGACTATCACAGGCAACAAGCTCGCTCGCACTTTAGGACTTGCTTCCAATATCGAAGGGATCCGATCCAAAAACTTACCCAATGCACCGGCCCCCATCAACACCTTTGTCATCCCTTGTACGCAATACTCAACATCCGGTTCGAAATCCTCCACCATCAAACCAAGCACATCGATTGCCTCCATGCTTTCCCTGGAGGTATAACACTGAAACAACACACACTCGGCCCACCACCACAGAAATTGGCCTCTGTCGCCTTCAATCTCAGCGATACCAGGCAACCACTCGTGCACAAGAGCCTCAGCTGCCTCACAATCACCAAGCTGCATAAGGCACTCAGCCCGAGGGACGGACCTTGTGGCAGCCCACTCCAAGCCAAAGTCCGTCGCAGTCGAAACCCAACGTTCCATCCCGAGGCGAAGACAAAGTTCCGCAGAACCAAAGTCTCTCTCGTTCACATGCCTGCCAAACTTCCACGCGACGACACTCGCGGCCACCTTGCACAGGTCTTCGGACTGGCTGCCTCCAAAACGTGCCAAGGCCAAATCGGCTACTTCCTCTGCCACTGTCACCAATGCCTTGTCCTCATAGTCGGAAGCATGATTGAGTATCCACAACATCGCTTGAACAACCGTCAGTTGCAAGTGTCGATCTTGACTGTTGCCAAATCTGCGATCCAGGTCGCGGACCGCTCGTCCAGCACACGCTTGTCTGCCTAACTGCCATTCGGCTTGAACCAGAAACAACAGTGCTTGTGCCTGGAAGAAACCTAGTTCCTCATCTTCGGATTGACCGTAGTCCTCCAAGTAATCCCGACTCTCACTGACGACTCCTTCATAGTTCGCAGTGTTCACCAATACTCGCTGCTTCACTAGAATTGCACCGGAATACAGGTATGTTCGGTCCGGTTCAAGAAACCCAGTGCAAACCTCTACCACTTCGTTACAGCAATTCAGCGCCGACTCATAGTCTTTGAGGTCAACATGCGCACCTGCCTTCATCACCTTGGTTCGAGCAGCCCAAGACTTGTATCCCCTGTCACGGACAACGAGTTCAGTGTCCACCAACTCCAAGCAGGTTCGGTACAGCTCAACAATCGCCAGCGACGGAATTTTTCTATTGTTCTCTGTCACAAAGTTTGATAATTGAACGCACTCAAGCGGCCTCGATTCAGTGCGTGGCATGCGTCTCAACCGATGAACCAAGTCAACAAGCCGGTTTTCGTCTACAAACTCCTCATCTCCGCATTGATCCACCATGCACTGCATCTTGCTCAAGACTTCCGCCCAAAGATGATGCAGTGACGCTGTCTTGAATTCATCATCCCACTGTTCCACCCAGCGGTACGCTGCATCCTGGTCGACAATGGCTTGAAGCAACTGTTCCCGAATGACCCGTCCTACATCGGAACCGTCATCCAGATCGGCGAAGACCTTCGTTGCGGCCGACGGGTCGTAGAACGCCACCATGAACGCGATGAACCTTCGAATGACCGCAGGCTGGTTTCGCTCCCTCCGCAGGCTGTAGTAGAAACAGAACATCCTCTCGGTCACAGTGTACCTGCGCGAGCGACGTGTTGCCGAGGCGCTGACCGCACCTTTGTCCGTGAGTCTTCGCAGCATCACGGACGTGGTACGGATGTCCATCCGGGCACGGTCGGCTATCACTGACGCGAGCGCAGGCTCCCACAGGTCGGCCAGAGCCAGAAACACGCGTCGTTCACTGGACGGCAACGACTCCAAACACTGGCGGAAGTACTCGGTGTGCTCGTCAATGAGACCGACCATGTCCGCCAACAGCTGTCTCAATGTGAGTTGGTGACCGACACCGGCCAGGAGTACCAACAGGCGTGGGCTGCCACCGGTCAATATCTCGAAGGGCCTGATTTCCCGTGCCGCCAGGTTTTGACGGGTCGCCATGTTCCAGAGCGCGGCGCACTCCTTGGCTGTCAACGGCCCCAGTTCGACCAGGCGAAATAGATCGAAGAACGCGCGATCCGCGTCTTCCAGGCTTTTGAACCTGGTAGTGGCGGTGCCAATCAGCATAATCTCCGGCACCGTTTGCAGAACCCGTCTCAGACCCCACTCGTCATCGGAGTGCCAGGTTTCCGAAAGCGCCTGGAGGTTTTCCACCATCAACACCATGCGCCTGTCAATGGATGCCAAGCCGCGTTCGATGGCCGCCAGCACCTCGAGGCGCAGATGTGTATCTCTCCACCGTGCACAGAACGAAGCATAGGCCGCTTCAAGCTCCGCTCCTGCGTCTAGGCCCTGCCTGCTGCATTCACGGCCAAGCTGGAAGAGCACCTCCAGCCAAAAGCCGGTGAGATCGGCAACTTCGTAGCTCTCCTCCATGAACCGGACAGGGATCAGATCGGGTGCCAAGTCGCTGTCCAACCTCAGTTCCGCCTCCATGCGGGTAAGCAACATGGTTTTGCCCATCCCGCGCGGCGCGACGATCAATGCATGCTGGCACGATTCGGACGCGAGATTGCGCTTGATCACCCCCGATACCACATCCAATTCCCTGTTCCGGACCACAAACTGTTCCTTGACCTCCTGATCCGACTGGAACGCGCCTGGATTGAACTTGCGGATGGTCGGGGCCGACGTTGGTTGGGACATTCCATACTCCTCGGCCACTTCAGCCGGTATGCAGTGATCGGGTCGCGCTGTACCTGATGCGCCAATAGTCCCTGAGCCAACGGGACGGAAAGAAGAACACCCGCCGATCCACGTCGTGTTCCAGGATGTTCAGGATCGCATCGACCCGTTCGTTTGCGTCGGATACCAGCTTGGAGAACCTTGCGATCACGTCTTCCACCGTCGCGGCCACCTCCACGTCGATGAAGATGAATCGCCAATTCTCGCCACACAAACGGCGCCCGAGTTCGCGGGCGATGCTTGTCTTCCCCATCCGCCGCTGCCTAGTCAGCAAAACGTGATTGAAGCTTCGGACCAGCGGGCCAAGCACCTCGAGCTCTCTCTCCCTGCCAACGAAGTCATCTCCGGTAACCCACGCACCTGTCGAACTACGCATGCCACACTTCCTCTCCAACGCTGCTCATCGCCACACTGTATATGACAACCAACATGTTGTCAACAAAATAGTTGACAACATGTTGGTTGAATAAATCGGTTTGATTTCATCGTGGCCTCATGCGCGAGAAATCCACCGCCCATGCCATGAGGATTGTCGGACCGGCTGGTACACCAAGCCAACTGACAGCCAATGCCTGGCTCCAACATCCAACGGGGCTCTCCCGAGGATGTTGGACGCTGACAAACACGCGGGACTTGCCAGAGATCCTGATCGGCCGGTGATTGCATGGGCCATGCAATGCGGATCGCAGTGACAATCCAACACTTGGCGGAAGTGTGCCCTTCCTTTCCCTTCGAAGACTGAGGGTGGCTGGCACCATAGGACCATGTCACCATCCATGACCCAGATTGAACAGACGAGTCGAGGACATGGGGAACGGACTGGTCTCCGCGAACGATGACCATACCGACCTCTGCATGTGTGAGCCCGGGACCGCCATCCCCCATGTCCCTAGGGCCGCCACGCGACTGAGCCCCTCGGGATCTTCACCAACAGCCAGCAGGCTGGCCCTGCCACCGTACGCGAACACCAAAGGGCTGAGCAGGCCTGTATTAGAATCGGCCTACCTCTTGCGGGTGAGTGCCTGCCGGAACCGTGGATTGACTACCACATCGGTCTCCCATCGACAAAGTCAAAACCATTGCCGGTCCCACGTGGCCACTTGGCAAGACACCGGTTGCCACAACCCCGCAGGAGTGTTGGTCCCGGGCCCGGTTGCAGGTCGCCAGCCACAACCGTGCAATCACCGCAACAACAGGCAGCATCCGGATGCTGCACCGACACGACCCGTCCAACAGTTGAGTACAGCCGATGTTCAAGCCACACTCCGGAATGCGCTACGCAGGCCTCCTGTTGGTGTTGCTCATCGCGCTCAGTCTGGTGTTGGCGGGATGCAGAAACCGCCGCAACCAACCGGAGGACACAACTCCGGTGCCACCCACACCGGTGGTGGAGGACTCCGCACCGGTCCCGACCTTCACCCCGACCCCGGACATGCCCCCTGAACCCACGGACACCCCCGTGCCGGCGGAGCCGACGGCAACGGACACGCCGGAGCCGCCAAAAACCGTCGCCATTGTTCAGGCAAATCTGCGTCAGGGTCCCAGCACCTTCTATCCCATCGTGGGCCAGGTGCAGCAGAACGGCGCAGTTGAGGTGGTGGCCCAATCCCCCGACCTGCAATGGCTGAAGCTTGCCAACGATTCCTGGATTTACAAACCCCTGGTGACCGGTGTCCCTGCAGACATTCCGATCGCCATTGGCGTTGAGGCAACGCCGCGCCCGACCGCAGTCCCGCGGCCAACCGCCACGCCGACTCGGCTCCCGACCCCCACACGCACACCCACTCCCACGCCGACCCCCGAACGCGGCGACTGGGGCAAGGAAGTTCCACTTGGAGAGGCGTTCGATGCAGACCACAATCCCAAAACGAGTCCGACCATGACAAAGGATGGGTTGGACCTCAAGGTGGTGGAAGGCATTTACGACCCAGCCGACTTGGACTTCCTTTTCGGAATCGCCGGCACCAATCGGTGCGTCCAGTGCTTCGCCGTCAAGATCTCCCTGGCGAATGTTGGCGGCAGCCCCGTTGAATACGTAGTCATGGAGGACTTTTATCTTGTCAAGCGCGTGGCATCCCACCAGGATCCGGTCAAGGTGGCTTCCCCCGTGGAATGTGCCGAGGACGCCGTGCCCAGTCAAGTCAACCCCAACAATCTGGTCAAGCTGTCCAGAGGCTTAAACGAGGAAGTCGAAAACATTTGCTTCCGGGACGTACCGGATGAAGAGGAGATCATCCGAGAGGCGTATTTCCTGGTCTACGAACCTCAGTTCCCATTTGTCCCTCCCCCCCCTCCCCCGGGGTCGACTCCCACTCCAACACCCGGGGCGAGAGTCGCTCCTTCCGAGGATCCGTTGGAATCGGAAGAGGACTTTAGATGGGGCTGGAAGGTGTACTACGCCCTGCGGTAGCCCACGCGTTGCATGGGACATGGAGCCATCCGCAGGGCGAAGTGGTTCCTTGCCGTGATCGGAGTTGTCCGGCCACGCCTTGGTTGACGGTATCCGGACCTTAGCAAAGGGAATCGCGAGAGCCGGTGGCGATGGTCGTCCCCGGAGGCTCGCCGCCTCCAGGCTGGACACCGTTGCTGTTGCAAACCGACGCGCTAAATTGCCGCCCTTTAAACAATAAGGAAGATGACAGGCACGCCGCACCATGTCGGGCGTGCTACATGGCTTCCCGACTCGGGCCGATCCGGAGGAGTTGAAGGGATTCCTGACGTGGCGCATGGTCACGATCGCGGTTTTGCCCATGACCTGCTTGGTCATCGCCATCCAGGGTTGCCTTCAGCACTGATCCGCTCTTGGAACCGGCAGCCACCCGAAAAATGGGCAATCTGCTGCCAGCCAGACACGTTCTGTTGAGAGCGGTTGGCTGCCATGGGGACGGCAGCGGGATTCGTCCCGGATCCAAGACGGACAGAACTCCCTGCTGCCGATCCCGAGCCTGCCGCGGTTCGTTGTTGTTCCAAGGGAAGCCGACACAGGGTTGGTCGGCACCGCGCACTCCGTCCACGGTGCCCGTCGTTGGGTCTTCGGCCTGTGGTCCTGCTGATGACCGAAGCGCGATGCCGGACGGGCCGGCCATGGAGCGATGCACGGGAAGTGCGCGGGATTCGATGGAATGGATCGGGATGTCCAAATGACTCCAGTGCCAATTGCCTCCGGTGATTTTGGCATTTCCCACGATGCGAACGTATGATTGAATTTTCAAGTCGGCGATCCGGATATTGAGTCCCTGGGAT
Source organism: Caldilineaceae bacterium (assembly GCA_965208365.1). Classification (GTDB taxonomy): domain Bacteria; phylum Chloroflexota; class Anaerolineae; order Caldilineales; family Caldilineaceae; genus Bin34. The sequence goes on from OZ242330.1 coordinate 529,387, forward strand.
TGACCGGCCACCGCACAACGGAACAGTCCCGGCCATCGGGAGCCGGGGACATCACCTTCAGCGAGGGCCACCGTGTCGCAGCCATCGGAACCCACACTGCTCCCCTTCTCCCACGACCTGACGGCCAAGTCCATCTTTGCCGAACCAGAGGCGGCCAGGGACCTGGTGGCTCTGCTGGCGGCACGCGAGTGCCCCGAACTGTGGGGCTGGACGCCCATGCGCCTGGTGGCCGGGTCGGCCGTGACGGCCGACCTGGAACGCCATCCGCCCCAGGCCGAGGGACACCGGGATCTGGTCTGGGAACTGGCGCGCGGCGACCACGATGCAGACCGGATGCTGCTGCACCTGGAGTTCCAGTCGCAGCGCGACGCCAACATGTCGGAGCGCATGTTCCTGTACGCGCTGCGGATGAGTCCCAGCCTGCGCGGGCTGGAGGTTTGCGGGGTAGTGGTCAACACCGGTGTCGACCGCTTCGGAGAGTGGAGAAGTCCGGTGCAGGCGGTGGCTGGTGTGCACCGGTACGGCTTCCGGACGGGTGCGCTACTGGAGATCCACGACCATGCGGTGCCGGGGCTGCCGGGCGGCACACATGCACTGCTGCCGGACAATCTGGCCGCGGGTTTCGTGGCGTTGGCGCGGGTGCAGGCGGAGATGGCGCGGGGTCAACGGACGGCGGTGGCCCTGGTGCTGCCGGTGCTGCGGGAGTTGGTCCTACCGCGGGCGTTGGGAACGGCCCCGTCGCTGCGTCGGACTCTGGGAGCCTGGTTCAAGACGCGTTTCGACGGGCTTTTGGCGGATCAACCCGACCTGCGCGCGGCGTTGCGTAGAATCACCTACATTGAGGAGGCGGAGGCAGTCATGTACACATTCGGCCAATACGTGGAAGACGAGAAGAAGGATGCCGAGGCCCGGGGCATGGCAGAGGGTGAAGCACGCGGCAAGAAGGAGATTCTCCTTGCGTTCATCCGACAGGTGTGGGGCGATGCGGAAGCGGACCGGTGTGCCCAGGAGTTGAACGCGGCCGCACTCGACGACCTGCCCGACATCGCGGGCCTGCTGGCGGATCAGGCGGCCGGGCGCCGCCCGCGCCTGGGTCCCAACGGCCGCACCGAAACCTCGGCGTGAGCCGCGACGCGGCCCAATGCAAGCGTACAGCCCCCACGGGCAGCTTCAGCCATTCCAGTTTGAACGCGGGTACTAACTGAATTCTCGACCTCTTGCCTGACTGGCACTGCAACGAGAAGTTATGGTGGCTGTTTCGCCAAGTATCGCTGTTTGTGAGAACGGCGGTGGCCGCATCGCAAGCCACGCGGCCCAGCAAGCAGTCCCGAATCCCCTGCAACCGTGCGCAGCCGTTCCGCAGTGGGTAGCACAACCAGGCCAGCACGACCTCGAGACTCTCCGCGACCTGGCACAGTGTCAGACCGGGCTTTTTCGTGAGTGCCGGCTTGTCCTACAGCAGACAAAAAGGCAGGAGCAGGCACAAGGTCATGTGACGATTCCAGCCATGCCAGTTGCGGCCTTCGCAGCTGCCCAGGTCGAGCAGCTGTTTGCCTTCCCGGACAGGTCTCGATCGCCCGGCGCGTGCCGGTCAGGCGCACCAGGCAGGCCTGCAGGGGTAGCAACAGTTCTTTGAAGTCTGCTGGTATATGATAATATCTGCCACTATGGGCAAACACCCCAAACGACTGATCCGCATCGGCGAAGCCGCCGCGCTGATGGGCGTGAGCGTGCAGACCATGCGCAAGTGGGAACGGACAGGCGAGTTGCGGCCAACGCGCAAGTCCCAGTCCGGGACGCGCTACTACGACCGCCTCGACCTGCTGGACGTTGGGAACGAAGCGGCCCCCGCGATCGGCTATGCGCGCGTATCCAGCCCTGACCCAAAGGCCGATCTGGACCGACAGCACGCCGCCCTTGAGGCGTACTGTGCGGCCCAGGGCTGGCGCACCGAAATCATCCGCGACCTAGTGGGTCAACTTCACTCAAATGTGGGGTACAGATGCAGGAGTTTGATGCGGGCATCCTCGGTCGTGAACTGCCAGTGCACAGGGGTGCCCAAGGCGTTGCGGTCGCGCACCCAGGCCTCGATCTCGGCCCGCAGCTCGGCCGCGCTGGCGATGCGCCGGTCCAGGCACTGCGCGGCCAGGGCCGCGAACTCGATTTCGGCGAGGTTGAGCCAGCTGCCGTGCTTGGGCGTGTAGTGCCACTCCAGCCGCGTCGCGATGCGCCGCGCCTCGGCCGGCGGGAAGGCCTCGTAGAGGACGCTGGGATGGTGCGTGTTGAGGTTGTCGCAGACCAGGACCACTTTCTCGGCCTGCGGGAAGTGCACGTCCGTCAGGTCGCGCAGGACCGCGGCGAAATCGAGCTTGGTGCGCCGGGCCGTGACCTTGACGGTGCGCCAGCCCTGTTGGGGAGCCGTGATCATGAACAGGTTGCAGACCCCGTGGCGCCGGTACTCGTAGTCGTAGCGGAGCGGCTGGCCGGGCGCCGCCGGCTGCGGCACGCGCGTTTCCGAAACCAGCTGCTTGCTGGTTTCGTCCACGCAGACCACCGGAAAACGATCGTCCGGGGGGCGTTGGTAGACCGCCAGCACGTCCTCCATGTTGTGCACGAAAGCGGCGTTGGCCTGCGGGGGGATGCACCAACACTGTTTCCGCCAGGGCTTCAACGCGTTTTTTTAAGCGTGCGGCGCACCGTCTCGGGCGCGATTGCATCGACCACCTCCAGGGCCACCAGTTCGGCCGCCAGCAGCTTCAGGGTCCAGCGCGCGCGACCGGGCGGCGGCGTCGAACAGGCCAGCCGGACCAGCTCGGCCTCGGCCGTCCCGTCCAACTTGCGCGGGCGCGGCGGGCGCGGCTTGCGCTGCAGGGCCGCCTCCAGCCCCTCCTCGACCAGGGCCCGGCGCGCCCGCGACACGGTCATCTCGGTCACGCCCACGGCCTCCGCCGTGCGTTCATCGGTCCAGGCCGGCCCTTCCGGTCCCTGGTCGCAGAGCAGCCAGATCCGGGCCCGCCGCCGGGCCTGGGCCTTGGGGCTGCCGGTTGCGGTCAGCCGCTGCAGGCGGGTCCGTTCCTCCGGGGACAGTTCGACGATGTATCGCTTGTGGGACATGGGGGAGCTCTCGAGGGTCGCCGGGCCAGGACGCACACGGTGCCGGCCGGCCGGCGGCCACCGTGCAACCGCCTATGTTACACCCCACAATTTCACCAAGTTACTCCACTAGGCAGTGGGTTGCAGTATGACAAGCCCGGCCTGCAGCGCTTGCTGGAGCTGATCCTGCACCGGCAGGTGAAACGCCTGGTGTTGACCCACAGGGACCGGCTGCTGCGCTTCGGAGCCGAACTGGTGTTTGCCTTGTGCGAGAAGCAGGGGGTCGAAGTGGTGGTGATTCATCAGACCGATCCGCCCGCGTTCGAGGAGGAACTGGCCCAGGACGTACTCGAAATCATTACGGTGTTCTCGGCACGACTGTACGGCAGCCGGTCGCACAAGTCGCGCAAGTTGATCGAAGTCCTGAAGTCCGACAACACCGAATCCGGCGGCGAGGCTGCGCCGGCCCCATGATCTCCCACCTGAAGGGCGTGGGCAAATCCCACCGCATTGCCCTGGATCCCACGGACCGGCAGGCTTCGTTGATGCTGGAGCATGCGGGCTGGGCGCGGGTGGCGGCCAACTGGTCGCGCGGACGGTTCCAGTTGGCTTGGTTCGGCAAAACGGACGAGCGCAATGCCGACGCGTGGTACGCCCATGTGGATGTGAACCCGGACGGCGGCCAGTGGCTGTCGGACATGGACCTGCGCAAGGATTTCAACGCGGTCAAGGTGGACCTGTTCGCGTGGTCCGGCGGCCTGTCCCAGAACGTCGCCAAGAACGCCGTCATTCACATGGGGCGCGGACTGGACTCATGGGGCGAGTACTGCAAGGAGCGGAAGCGCGGCCAGCCCCGCCGCAAGACCGGATTCCCGCCGGTCCGCAAGCGGTATCGCAAACTCGCCTTCACGCCGTCCAACGGCCGCAACAGCATCCGAGTGGACGGACCCAACGTGCGCCTGCCCCGGATTGGCTGGGTGCGCATGCGCGAGGAACTGCGGTTCGAGGGCGACATCCTGAGTGTCACGGTCAGCCGGACAGCCGGCCGCTGGTTCGCTTCGTTCACGGTGGACACGTGCGCGCCTGCCCCGGCTCTCCGGTCTGATAGGGGTAGGTAAAGCGGCTCCGGGCCTGAAAAACAGGTTGAGGAAACGGAAAAAGCATGGTTTGCGGGTAGGCTGTTCGTGTTTCCACACATCAAACAGGCCCCGGTTCCATGCTTCTTCCGACGGCATTCTATCCCCTGCACGACCAAATCCAAAGGCATCTGCCCCATCTGCGGCCGGCCCAGAGGATCGGGTTGGCCCTGTGGGTGGGGGCCACGGTGATGGCCCGCAGCGGCTGCCAGAATGCGGTGCTGGGGGCCCTGTTGAGCCTGGGTCTGGGCTGGCACACGACCCGCCAGTACCTGCGGGAATGGCTCTACGACGGCTCCGACCGGGCGGCGCCCTGCGGGGTGCAGTTGGAGGTCGAGGCCTGTTTCGCGCCCCTCCTGCGCTGGGTCCTGGCCTGGTGGCAGGGCTCCGAACTGACGCTGGCCGTCGATCCCACGGCCAAGGGCGGGGCCCTGGTGGCCCTGGTCGTGAGCGTGGTCTACCGGGGCCTGGCCATCCCCGTGGCCTGGCGCCTCAAGACCGGCGGCCAACCCGGTCCCTGGATGCCGGACCTCTGCGCCCTGCTGGACCGGCTGGGGCCCGCCGTGCCGGAGGGCATGACCGTGCGCGTGCTCTGCGACCGGGGCCTGCAGAGCCCCGACCTGTGGGCCGCCATCCGCCGCCGGGGCTGGCACCCCTACATGCGCTACGACCGAAACATGACCTTCCAGGCCACGACCGGACCGCGCTGGCCGGCTTGGCGCTTCGTGGCCGGCGAAGGCCAGTACACGGTCACGGCCGGGAAGGCCTTCCGCGAGCGCAAGCGCGCCTGCACCCTGATTGTGCTCTGGGTGCCCGGCCAGGAAGTCCCCTGGGTCGTGCTCACGGACGAAGCCCCCGAGGACGTGGAGCTCGGCGCCTACGGGATGCGCGTCTGGATTGAGCAGGGCTTCCGCACCCTCAAGCGCATGGGCTGGCAGTGGCACCGCACCCGGCGCCTGGACCCGGCCCGCGTCGACCGGCACTGGCTGGTCCTGGCCGTCGCCACCCTCTGGGTGCTGGCCCACGGTACGCGCGTCGAGGAGGCGTATCTGCGCGGTCTGGCACCCGGTCGCGTGCGCACACCGCCCCTGCAGCCGGCGGTGCCCCGCAGCCGACCGCTCAGTGTCTTTCAGCTGGGCCTGGCCCGGGTCCAGCGGCTGCTGCACCGCGGCTACGGCTGGGCCCGGGTCTGGCTGCAGCCCCTGCCCGGACCGGATCCGCCCTGGGAGCTGCGGTGGGTGGACCCGCCCGGACTGGAGCAAACGGTCGCACATTGACCCGGCTCCCGGCTTTACCTACCCCTATCAGGGCTCTCCGGTCCGGTCCCGACGTGGGCATCGACATGGGGGTGAAGACGCTGGCCACGCTGTGGGACGGCGGGGAAAAGACGCTGATCGCCAACCCCAAGGCCCTGGAACAGGCCCTGGCGGACCTGCGTGCCACACAGAAGGCCATCGGCCGCTCCGTCAAGGTGAACGGCCGGCCCTGCACGCGCAATCGCGGCCGCCTCTACGACCAACTGGCCCGGCAGCACGCCCAGGTTGCCCGGATACGCTCGGACCACCATCACAAGGCCACCACGCAAATAGCCAAACGCGGCGGCTCCGTGACGGTGGAAACCCTGAACGTCGACGGGATGAAGCGCAACCGAAGGCTGGCCCGCGCGATCAGCGATGCCAGCATGGCCGAGTTCGTGCGGCAGCTAGCGTACAAGTGCCACTGGTACGGAACGGAGTTCCGGCGCGTGGACCGCTGGTATCCGTCCTCGAAGACGTGCAGTGCGTGCGGCGCCGTGAAGCAGTCGCTCCTGCTCTCGGAACGCACCTACCGGTGCAATCGCTGCGGCTTTGAATGCGACCGGGACGAGAACGCCGCCCGGAACCTCCAGGCGTTTGGGCGGCCAGGTCGGCCGTCCGCAGATGCGGAGACCCGTAAGACGGACTGCGGTTCGCACGGTCGGCGAAGCATCCACCAGACCGCCGAGCACGCGATACCGACAGGTATTGCCGGATCGGCATAGGTTCTGGAGACCGGAGAGCTTGAGCCGGAGTAGGGCGCCACAGGCCAACTGCGGGACCGAAGCAGGGACGGCGGCCATGGTGGCATCGCGGGAGCTGTCCCAAACCCCTGCAACCTGCCACATGACGTCTCGTTGCAGTGGCAGTCAAGCATATAAGTCCCAAACACTTCAGGCAGGGGCTTTCCGATGACCGGGTCTGGGGCGAACGCGCCCGGCTTGCCGGCTGTGCTACGGCGGTGGCCGATTGTCCGGTTCTTACATGTTCCAGGAACCGGAGACCCAAATGATGAACGAACCGGACCCTTCCTGAGCCTGTCTCGGCGCGCAACCCCCATACGGTTGCGCTGTCCGGAACGGCAGGCGCTCGAAGAGCCAATGTGCGGATCCGCAAGGCAGGCCTGCCCTGCTTGGTCGGATGCAACACACCCGGGTTCTCGGAACCATCGTTGACGCTGGCATTCCCATCCGAGACAAACCCGACATCCCTGTCGTTCCAAACATTCGCGCCCTACACGGCAGATCCCGAACTGTCTGGCTGGGCCGACTCTGTCTGAAAAGGGCCCACTGGCTGGGTCACCCGGTGAGGTTGGACCCGGCCGTGTCGGCCATGCAATGCCGCATCCGCGCACGGCCCGATCAGTCCCCTCGGCCCCTGCCGTCCTGCCGCAAGGTATTCCGGCAGGGGTGGACCTACCTTGACAGGCCTCCATGCCAATCCGCACTCCGGATTCGGCCCCCGTCGTCATAGGCAAATTGCCTTTGATTGCAATCGTCCCTTCCATCACAGGTTTCAGGACATTTCATCTAATTTTCTTGACAAACACAGCCCGACGCGTACAATACGAACATATGTTCTCTTTTGTGCGAGGTGGACACGTGGTGAATCTGGCCGGACGCCGACTGGTGTTCAAGAACGGAAAGGCGTGGTTGTTGGTTGGAGCCACCCTGCTCACGGTTCTGATCCTGGCGGCGGCCCTGACCCTATTCCGGGTCGCGCCGGTCCCGGACCCGGACACCATCCGGGTCCTCTCGCAGCCCATTCCCGCCGATCTTCTGGAACCGCCCCCGCCGGTGCCCGCGGCCACACCCGCGATCAACTCCTCGTACCGCAGGGCCGTCGATGCCCAGATTGCCTCGATGGACGAGGAAGCTGCCCCACCTGAGCCCGCGTTGGTGCTGCCAATCCCCACCACGGCCACCATCCGGCTGCGCGTGGCCACGGTCAATGCCAGCCTTAACATCCGACAGGAACCATCCCTGCAGGGACGTATCGTCGGTTCCGCCGCGCCCGACTCGGTTCTGCAGGCGTCCGGACGCAACGGCGATGCCACCTGGCTGCGCATCGAATCCTCCGACGGCAGCACCAGGGGTTGGGTCTTCGCCGATCTGACCGAAACCCTGTCCGGTGCCGTTGCCAGCCTGCCGGCCGTGTCCGCGCAAGCTGGCGATCAACCCTGACCATGCGGGACCACCAACACCGCAGCCGTCGCGCGGCGGCCGTGGTCATGTGCGTGTTGTTGACCGTGCTCGCGGCCTGGCATCTCGAACTGGACCGGTTCCTGCCCGCCCGCCTGGCCCTCTGGGGCGAGCGGCCCCAGTCCCGCGCCGTCGCGTCCGTGGGCACCGCGGAGGCGCGGCTCACGATTGAACTGTCGGACCGATCCCACAACTGGAGTTGGAACTGGACGGAACCCGACTGCCTTGAGGCGCTCGCGGCCTGGGCCCGAACCCGGAACGTCCGCCGCCTGGCATTGGACCTCACCGATCCGGACCGTCACCCCTCGGGTTTGCCGGTCCGCTCAATCTACCCGGAGCAGCATCCCGAGTCGGCCGCCGCCGGCGCCTGGTGCGAGCCCCAGCGCTCCGGCAACCCTTCCGCCGCCTTGGCCTGCACCGTCGGTGTGCTGGCCGGCCGGCATCCCCTGCACGTCACCGTGGCTGTCGCCGGAGCCCTCTACCAGGGCCTGGCACTGGTCCAGGATCCGGGCGCGTTCACCAGACCCACCATGCAAAGCTGGAATTGGGCGCGCCTGGGTCCCGTGGTGATTCCCGCCGACGGCCCGCATAACTGGGACACCGCCTGTCCCCATCTGACCCCGGATCGGGGACAAGCCTCATGAACGTGGTCCTTGTCCGCGCCGGTTATGCCCTCCTGCTCGCGCTCGCAGGCCTTGGTTTCAAGCCCTGGCTGTCGGATCGCCTCCTGCCCGGCTCCGCAGTCCTTCCCGAACTAAACCTCCTCCGTCCGGAGGCCGGCAGTCTCTGTGCCGGCGACTGCACCTGCAGCTACTGCGACCAGGTCATCAACGGCCGGTGCTACACCGACGGCCGACGCGGGTACGGTCTCTGCACCACTGGCTGCGACGCGGACAGCTGCAACTTCCGCCCGAACGTCGACGGCTGCGGCCCCATCCTCTACCTCGGATGCGACGACGATGACTGTCGCGGGACACCGCTTCCGGTTCCTTCGCCGACGAAGGACCGGATCATCATCATCGGTCCGCCCAGGACTCCGACGCCCCAACCCACGCCGCGTCCCACACCCGCGCCAACGTCTACTCCGGTGTCCCCGGACCCTGGTCCCTCCGTCTGCCAGCCCCCCTTGGAGTGGACGGTGATGGTGCCCCCGCAAATCACCTCGGTCACGCATTCACCGCCGTTTCCGGTCCTGCAAAGCCAGGAGTTCGGACAGGGGGTCGACCACACCGTGTTCTTTCATGTCGATGTCAGGGGCGGCCGGGCCCTCGTCTACGCCAAGCGGGAGAAACGGGTTTGCCGCGTCGCGGGCAACTACCCCCGGGACTGCCCCGACGATTGGACAGAGATCTGCGAAACCTACCTGAAGGCCACCTACAACGACCCGGTCGCGGAAGTCTCCACCAGCCTGAAATTGTCCGCGGCCTCCCGCGTCTGGATCACCGGCTACCTGGAATCCCGCTACCCAAAGGCAACCGTTAGGCAGCCAACCTCCTCGGGCGGCCTTTGGACGGGCTCAACGATGGGCACCACTGTGGACCTGTCCGGTTGGCAACCCAAGGATCCCGGTATGCACGAGGGCACTGCGCGCCTGCTGACCAAGGGCACAACCGTCAGCCCTCCCCAGTCCGTGCAACTGACACACAGCGTCGAAGTCCACCTGCGCGACACCACCCTGACCAAATGACACAGGTCCTCGAACAATTCCAACTGCTCGGCTTGTGGTGGCTTAACGGCCTCCTGGCCGTGCTGTGGACGGCCCTGGACAACGGGTCCCTCCTGACCACCTTTGGTGTTTCTGCCTTCATGGTGCGCATGCATTCTTCGGAACCCAGACAGCGCGCCTGGCTCTGGACAGCCTGTCTGCTGAGTGCCTTGGCCGCGGGTTTGGCACCGGCGCCCGTACCCGTCCTGATGGCCGTCATGGCCGTAGCCGGAGTGTTGGCCGTGCGACTCGACCGCTTCAATCCCGAGGCCCTGCGCTGGCGCGTGGCCGGCGGTTTGACCCTGTACGCTCTGGCCTCGTTGGGATATCTGGCCTACAGCCATTATCTGGGTGTCGTAGACGCCCAACAGTGGGCCGCTCAGTTGGGTGGCGCAACCCACGCCTCCCGCACCCTGGAACAGGGGCGTGCCTTCCTTGACACCCTCGCCACCTGGGGCCTCTGGCTAATCCTCCCACTGGGCTACATGTCCCTGCTGGTGCAGGGCCTGCTCATCCATCCACCGGCCTCGAGTCCGGTCGAGACAATCAACACCGTGCGGACGCGCGGTCACGCGGGAACCGGGGGACGGCCGCTGTGAACTACGCCCTGCCCCTGTTGCAGGTTCAGCCCGGGTCGGACCACGGAGAGGGCCCACTGGCACTGGCTTTCGGTCCCGCGCCGGAGACGGACACGGGCACCCACCGCGTAGTCCTGCTCCGCGAACTGGCCTACATTCCGCTGGAGGCCCGCGAGGACCCGGACATTCTCGGCAAGCAGTGGGCCGCCCTGCGCGGCCTGTACAACGCCGACGTGGACTTCATCTACACGGCCGCTGGCATGTACCGGCCGCGGCATGTGGGTTTGGTTCAGTTCTACGGGGCGGCGGCCGAGCATCCGAATCCGCGGGAGGCACACCGGTTGGCCCTGGCCGGCCTGCGCGCCGTGGAGGCGGTGCTGGCCAACTTCGTCTACTCCCGCCTCGCCGATCCCTCGCCCGAGAGGCTTCGGCAACTCCTGGACCTAATCCGCACACTGCCCTCCCTGCTGGCGATCCTGGGACACCCGGACCCCCGCCATGCCCGCAAGGGCCTCAGTCGCGATGCCTTCACCGGCGTCGCGGACGAGGAACTGGCTTCCCAGCAGGGAGAGATCCTGATGCGTGGCCTGGCCAAGCTGCGCGAAGACTTCGTCTTCCTGGTGACCGCCTGTCATGTGGAGCGCCTCCTGCTCACCGATGCCTTGGTTCGCATGTCCCGGGTCTCCAGTCAATACGCGTCGCGGCAGAGGGGAAACATCAACATCGGCTTTTCCATGGCTCTGCCGCTGGCCGCCGCCCTGTCCAGCAGCGTGCAGGGAACCGAAGCAGTCGGCACGTCCGTCTCCGACAGCGTCACCGACACCGATACCGAAGGCGGCTCCCGGTCCGAAAGCGCCGGCTGGAGTGAATCCAGCGGCAGCAGTCAGGGCACCGCATCCAGCCAAGGCACTGCCGTTTCGCAGTCAACCACCGAAACAACAGGCCAAGCCGCCTCCCGGGGCGAGTCCTGGTCCACATCGCAGGCCCGCGGCACCTCCCGCACGGAAGCCGTCGGGACTGGGGAATCCGAAAGTGTCAGCCACAGCCGAACGGACACCGAAAGTCGCGGCTGGCAAACCACGGCTTCCTGGACCGAAGGCGCCAGCCACAGCCGAACCGTGTCCGAGGGCAGCAGCGAGCAATCCTCCTGGAACGAATCTTCCGGCAGTTCCTCCGGGTTCAGCCGCGCCGACGGCGGGAGCGTGACCGATACCGAGGGGCGAAGCCAATCCTCAAGCCGGGCCACCGGCACAACCCGGACCGATGCCACACAGACCTCGGTCGGCACCGGTGTGTCGTCCGGAGCCGGAGGCCAATTCGGCGGAGGTGCCTTTGGCTTGCGCGGCAGTGCCAGCGGGCAGGGCGGCGTATCGTCCACCACCGGTGCCAGCCAAACGGACACCACCGGATCCTCCAGCACCGCTACGCAGGGTGATTCGGAATCCCGCACCCACAGCGAAGGCAGCAGTTGGGCACAAACCCAGTCCGAGGGCACATCCCGGACCGCGAGCCGCGGTACTGCGCGCGGCACCTCCGCATCCGTCGCAGAGCAGAGCGGCACAAGCCGTTCGGAGGGAGGTACGGAAGGTTCCACCACGGGCACGACCCAATCCCGCACGACGGGCAGCCAACAGGGGTGGAGCCGGACGCAGAATACGGCTGTCGGACAGAGCCACCAGGAAACCGAGTCCCACGCGACTTCCCAAAGCACCACCGAATCCCAGGCCCGAGCCATTCAGCAGGGAACCCAAGCCTCGGAAACCCGCACCCGTACGGAGACAACCTCCCGACAATGGGGCACCAGCGGCAGCTCCGGCGCCAGCCAAACCTGGCAAACCAGCCAGGCCCTGGCCCACACCCAAGGCGCCACCAGCCTCATGTCGCTGGGCCGCGGCTTCAGCGGCGGCTTCTCCTCCGGCATCATCCCGGGCCTGCACATCGGCCGCGGCTGGCAAACCGAGGACGACACGGCCCGCGCGCTGGCTTCCCTGACCCGCGGCCTGGTGTCCCTGCTGGACCGCGCCAGCATGGAAGGCGGCTTTCTCACCTCGGCCCTGCTCCTCGTGGGCGAGCGGGGCCAACGCGCCGCATCCGCCCTTGTCCCCCAGGCCTTTCACGGCCCCGACGTGCCCACCCCGGTCCTGACCGTCGTCGGTGACGGCGACCTGCGCGCCCAGGCCATGGCCTTTCGTCCCTCCCTGCAGGGTGCGGAGAACCCGTTCGACATCGACATCCTCTGGACGCGCTGGAGCACGCTGTTGACGCCCGGCATGCTGGCCGCCTACACCGCGCCCAACCTGTTTGAGGAGGGCGTGGCCCTGACCTTCCAGGAAAAGCTGCCGCCCCTGGCCTTCTACCCTGAACTCTCCGGGGAAGTGGTGTGTGGCCACCAGATCAGTCCCGAGACCGGGGACCGCACCGACGTGCCCCTGCGCATCGCGCGCGACCGGCACTTCCACACAGCCTTCTGCGGCGACACGGGGTTCGGCAAGTCGGTGGCGGCCGAGCGCCTTATCCACGAAACCACCAGTCGGTGGCATCTCCGAACCATCATCCTGGACTTCGGTACCGGCTGGCGCAAGCTGCTCAACGCCCCGGACCTGCACGGGCGCGTGGAGATCCGGCAACTCTCGCCCGGAGGCGTACGGCCGCTGCGCTGGAACCCCCTGCAAATCGGCCGCAACATCCTGCCGGAGGTGCAGTGGCGCACCTTCTGCGACGTCTTCGGACAGATCGCCCGGCTGGGTCAGCGTCGGCAGGTGCACGAGCTGCGGGATGCCCTGCGCCGCGTCTACCTCGCGGCCGGCGTGCTGGTGGACGATCCGGTGGTGCAGGACAGCGACATCTGGGGCCTGGTCCGCTTCGAGGAGCAGGACCTGCTCGATCCGGCTCCCGGCACCCCGCTTGGCGAACTGACCGTGGCCGAACGGCAACGGCTGGCCGTGCACCGCTCCCGCAAGGTTGGTCTCAAGGAGCTGTATGCCCAAATCGAGGACACGCTCAAGACCGTCTCCCGCCGCGACATGGTCCTGCGCACCGTGCTGGAGGGAATTCTCTTCCGCCTGCATCCCCTGGTGCAGGGCGCGGCCTCCCTGCAGTACACGGCCGGCCCCGAATGTATCGACATCAACGAAATCGTGCCCGGTGACTGGGGTGTGGCGGTCCTGGAGGGTGGGGCCTTCCTCGATGATTTCTCCAAGGGCTTCCTGTTGGGCTGGGCAGCTTGGCACCTCTATCACGACGCGGTGGCCCTGCGCCTGCAGCGCGCGGTCTCGGAGCCGGCCCGCATCCAGATTGTGTTCGAGGAAGCCAACAAGATCTTCTCCGGCTTGGAACAGACCGGCGAAGAAGGCGGACGCTCCGTGGCCGAACAGTTCGAGGCCATGTGGCGCGACAGCCGCAAGTACGGAATCTGGCTGCATCTCATTACGCAGTCGCCGGCGGCCATCCCGGCCGGCATCCTCTCCTCCTGCAACAACATCTTCTGCTGCCAACTGAAGAACCCGCGCGACCGGGATCTGGTGATCTCCGCCCTGCACCGCAGCGAAAAGGGCTTCGTGGATGAAACCTGGCGGCGTTTCCTGGCCAGCCTGCCCGTGGGCCGCAGTGTGGTCAAGCTGGGCTACGCCTTCGAGCGCGGGGAAATGGAACCCGCCTATGTCAACCCCTGGCAACTGGACGTGCCGGAACCCGTGGACCGGGACATCGCGGAACGTCTGGGGACCATTGAACTCAACAGTTCGTCAAAGGAGGACCAAGCCATATGAAGTCGAAGGGGTTCGCGGCGGTGGCCGGCCTGCTGGCCGCCGTCTTTCTGGGCCTGGCCCTTTGGCCCAAGCAGGAGGCCATGTCACCCATGGTGGTGGCGGCCCGCGATTTGGGAGCGGGCACCCAGCTGGCCGCCACGGATCTGCAGGTGCGCATGGTGCCCGCGGCAACCTTGCCGCCGGATGCCCTGACCGACCCGGAACCACTCCTGGAACAGACCCTGTCCGTGGTGCGCTTCGCCGGGGAAACCGTGGCCCTGAACCACCTGGGTCCGGCCATCGCCCTGGCCCCGGACGAACGGGGCATTGCCGTCCGGGTCCGGACGGACTCGGGCTTGGCCGGCCTGCTGCAGCCTGGCCAGAGGGTGGGACTGGTCGCCGTCGTGTCGGACTGGCAGGGCCAGAACCAGCGCGGCTATGCCAAAGCCCTGATCGAGAACGTACGCATCCTCTGGATCGCCCCGTCGTTCCGGCTGCACCCCGATTCGTTCCTCCCGGACAGTCCCGACACTGCACCGCAGTCGGTTTCGAGGGAGGGAATCATCGTGCTGGCGGCCAGCACGCTGCCGGAACCGGTCCTCTATGACACCCAACACACCTTGCACGTCCGTGCCCTGCGGCGTGCCCAGGAGGCCCGCGCCACCGATGACGGCGACGACCTGGCCGCGATCGATCCCGAACTCCTGGAGGAGGATTTGCCGGACGTGATCTGGAGTGTTCCCCTGGAGATGATCGCTTCGCTCAACCACATCGGAGCCAGCTTCATGCTGGTCCTGCAACCGCCGAACCCGGAACCCTGGTCCACGCCCGGCTTCAGCATCGACCGCATGATTGCACCCCTGCTGGACGGAGAACCTTCATGAACACCTTCGGTTCGCCCCCTATCCAGGTCCACCCGGAGGCAGGGGCCCCGTGGCCGGCCAACCCGGTCCCGGCAAGCCATCCTCGGCTGGGCCTCGTTTCGCCCAGTCTGGAACTTGGCATGGCCCTGGCCGGCCGCATGGCGCAGGGCCTGTCCATCGCAGCCTCCGCGTCCTCCCCGGACAAGGCGCGGGAGGTGCTGCAAACCTGCTCCCATGTGGTGCTGGACCTAACCATCGTCGAGAACACATCGCAGTTGACGGAGTTGCTGGCGTCGTGTCCGTCCCAGGTCTTGGTGGTGACGCCGGATGGCCTGCTGCCGGACATTCTGGCCCAGGTCCAGTCGGTGCCCGGCGTGGCACGCACCACCCTGATAGGGGTAGGTAAAGCCGGGAGCCGGGTCAATGTGCGACCGTTTGCTCCAGTCCGGGCGGGTCCACCCACCGCAGCTCCCAGGGCGGATCCGGTCCGGGCAGGGGCTGCAGCCAGACCCGGGCCCAGCCGTAGCCGCGGTGCAGCAGCCGCTGGACCCGGGCCAGGCCCAGCTGAAAGACACTGAGCGGTCGGCTGCGGGGCACCGCCGGCTGCAGGGGCGGTGTGCGCACGCGACCGGGTGCCAGACCGCGCAGATACGCCTCCTCGACGCGCGTACCGTGGGCCAGCACCCAGAGGGTGGCGACGGCCAGGACCAGCCAGTGCCGGTCGACGCGGGCCGGGTCCAGGCGCCGGGTGCGGTGCCACTGCCAGCCCATGCGCTTGAGGGTGCGGAAGCCCTGCTCAATCCAGACGCGCATCCCGTAGGCGCCGAGCTCCACGTCCTCGGGGGCTTCGTCCGTGAGCACGACCCAGGGGACTTCCTGGCCGGGCACCCAGAGCACAATCAGGGTGCAGGCGCGCTTGCGCTCGCGGAAGGCCTTCCCGGCCGTGACCGTGTACTGGCCTTCGCCGGCCACGAAGCGCCAAGCCGGCCAGCGCGGTCCGGTCGTGGCCTGGAAGGTCATGTTTCGGTCGTAGCGCATGTAGGGGTGCCAGCCCCGGCGGCGGATGGCGGCCCACAGGTCGGGGCTCTGCAGGCCCCGGTCGCAGAGCACGCGCACGGTCATGCCCTCCGGCACGGCGGGCCCCAGCCGGTCCAGCAGGGCGCAGAGGTCCGGCATCCAGGGACCGGGTTGGCCGCCGGTCTTGAGGCGCCAGGCCACGGGGATGGCCAGGCCCCGGTAGACCACGCTCACGACCAGGGCCACCAGGGCCCCGCCCTTGGCCGTGGGATCGACGGCCAGCGTCAGTTCGGAGCCCTGCCACCAGGCCAGGACCCAGCGCAGGAGGGGCGCGAAACAGGCCTCGACCTCCAACTGCACCCCGCAGGGCGCCGCCCGGTCGGAGCCGTCGTAGAGCCATTCCCGCAGGTACTGGCGGGTCGTGTGCCAGCCCAGACCCAGGCTCAACAGGGCCCCCAGCACCGCATTCTGGCAGCCGCTGCGGGCCATCACCGTGGCCCCCACCCACAGGGCCAACCCGATCCTCTGGGCCGGCCGCAGATGGGGCAGATGCCTTTGGATTTGGTCGTGCAGGGGATAGAATGCCGTCGGAAGAAGCATGGAACCGGGGCCTGTTTGATGTGTGGAAACACGAACAGCCTACCCGCAAACCATGCTTTTTCCGTTTCCTCAACCTGTTTTTCAGGCCCGGAGCCGCTTTACCTACCCCTATCAGGGTGGACCCCGACGGGGCCGTGCACTACGTGGACGATGCCCGGGTAGAGGGCGCGGGCCACCTGGCCTATGTGTTGCACACGGTCTGGGATACCGCGCCACCGCCACCGGCGGCTCCCACCTTCACACCCACACCACCTCCATGGCCCACGCCCACCCCCACCTTCGTACATGCGATTCCGTCACCCACTCCCTTCCTGACAGTGTCCGGGACCTACGACAACCAAGTGGAGCACGCGGACGGTCGCTACGTCCTGGAGCTGTCCGGGTCACGGGTCGCGGCCAACTTCTCCACGTCCCGTTCCCCCGTACAGTACTGGGCGCGGGAGGTGGCCGCCCCCCTGTTCACGGTTCCGGAGCCGTTCCGGCCGCCGTATTCCGTCCTGCGCACCGCGGTAGGCAGGGCGGTGCGCGCCGACGGCACACCGGATCCGACACAGACCGAACCGCGGCGCTTCCTGCTGCGGGTGGAGCCCGACGGGGCCGTGCACTATGTGGACGATGTCCAGGTGGAGGGCGAAGACCGGCAGGCCTACTGCCTGAACTTGGTGGGGTTGGCAGGTATAGGTGTCGGCACCGGGATCCTCCGTCCACCCGCGGGCATCGTCACTGGGACCCTGCGCGCTCCCGCGGGTGCGGTGCAGCCACCGCCTCCATCACGCTGTGCCGCCGCTTCTGGACACGCCGGTCGCTTCTTGGCCTACAGCCTGCACACGACCTGGGGCACGACCCCGGCCGCCAACGACCGCGCCGTCCTCGAGATCCTGGACCGCCACTGGTTCGGCGAGACCCTCCTGTCCGCCGAGCCGCCCCCCGTGCAGTTCGTGGTTCCCGAGCATAGCGAACACAGGAGGGGAACGTTCCCGGCTGCGCGTGTGGGTGCGTTTGTGACGTTCGATGCCGACGGGCGCGTGACGGCGCTGGGCGCGCCCACCAATGAGCCCAAGGAGAGGGCGGGTGCCCCCGTCTACAACTTCCACGGTCCCCTGCTGCCGGAACTGGGACAACTGCACCACCTGGAACATCTGGACCTGAGCTACCGGACCTATTTCGACCGTAACGCCAAACAGAGATCCATCGGGAGAGGACCGGAGTCATTGACGGGCGCGATCCCGCCGCAACTGTGGCGGCTCCCCCGTCTGCGCCACCTGGATCTGCAGGGACAGCTGCTGGCCTGGACCCTCCCGCCGGACATGGGGCGTCTGGCCTCCCTGGAGTACCTGGATCTGGGCAACAACTGGCTGTCGGGGCCCCTCCCGCCAGAGCTGGGGCACCTGACCTCCCTGAAGCATCTGGATCTGGGCGGCAACGACTTCACCGAACCCCTGCCTCCCGAACTGGGTCGGCTCACCCGTCTGCAGAGGCTTGACCTGTCCGACAACCGGCTGTCGTCGGACTCCCTCCCACCGGAGATTGGTGACCTGGCCTCCCTTGAGTATCTGGACCTGAGCTACAACCGGTTGACCGCGTTGCCTCCCGAACTGGGTCGGCTCAGCCATCTGAAATGGCTGCATTTGAATGACAATCAACTCACCGCCCTGCCTCCCGAGCTGGGCCAACTCGACAGCCTGCGGGCGCTTATTCTGGGTTCCAACCGGTTGACTGCGATCCTCCCCGAACTGGGCCAACTTGCGAATCTGGAGGTGCTGAGCTTGCGCAGCAACCAGTTGACCGCGCTGCCTCCCGAACTGGGCCAACTTGCGAGTTTGGAACGGCTGGATTTGGGCTACAACCAGTTGACCGCGCTGCCTCCCGAGTGGGGCCAACTCACAAGCCTGCGGTCGCTCGACCTTTCCGCCAACCAATTGACGGGGTCCCTGCCCCCCGAGTGGGGCCAACTGGCCAGCCTGGAACACCTCTACCTACGTGATCACCAGCTGACGGGGTCCCTGCCTTCCGAGTGGGGCCAACTGGCCAATCTGCAGCAGCTCGACCTTTCCGACAACCAGCTGACGGGGTCCCTGCCTTCCGAGTGGGGCCAACTGGCCAGCCTGGAGTATCTCTACTTGGCTGGCAACCGGTTGACGGGTCCCCTGCCTTCCGCATGGGGCCAACTTGCCAGTCTACAGCGACTCCTACTGGCTGGCAACCAGCTGACGGGGTCCCTGCCGCCCCAATGGGGTCAACTCGCCAACTTGGAAACTCTCTGCCTGTCCGGCAACCAGTTGACGGGCCCCCTGCCCCCTGAGTGGAGTCAACTCGCCAACCTGTCGTGGCTCAACCTGTCCGGCAACCGGTTGACGGGGCCTCTGCCCCCCGAGTGGAGCCAGCTTGTAGCCAACATGTACCGGCTCGCCCTGCGCGACAACCAACTGACGGGTTGTTTTCCCTTTGTAATCCCGCATGATACCTACATTGAGCATGACCTCCCGAGCTGCCCGCCTACCCCGCCGGAGCGCGGGTAGGCGGCAGCCCCTGCAGCCTAGGGGGATGCACCCGAACGCCGGCCATCCTGTCCCATCACCATTGCGCATGCATTCTCTGCCGGCAAGCACATCTTATATACGGATAGGCCTGTGGTGATCGTGTTGGGAGGCTACAGGGAGCTGGCCGTCGCGCATCGCCTGCCTGGCGATCGGTGGGCTCCAATCCTGTGCATTTGGAACAGCGATCCGAACTCGAAGGTACCCCCGTGTGGTGCGTTCGCTCCGGGAGTACGATATGTCGGACGGAGCGGTTGCCCATGTGCTGTCCGCCTGTCCGTACAGACCGAGATCGGCAGATTGCTTGTCGACACAAACAGGAACCGGTATCAAGTTCGCGTCGAGGATCTTCTTTTAGGTGGGACAGAACCGGGCATGGGACCCTCTGTCCGTTCCAGGCTCGAATCAGATGCGACGAAACTGGAACCGTGCCTGTCGATTCCCGTTCATGTCAATTATCAGACCTTGCTCCCTGCCGTTGAGGGTTCTGGTCTCCGTCTTCAGTTCCCGCATCAGCCGCACCCGCGGTCTGAACCAGTTCCTCTCCAGCGGCGGTTCATGATGGGATATTCGGGACTCGCGGGCAACACTTATCACTGCCGTTGTAGATGATTGCGGCAGCCTGAGGAAGTTGTTGTATCGGCCGTTCCAATACTCTGATGTTCCCTACTGCAATGGTGTGAACAGTTTTTGAGATATGTGTGGACAGCGGTGGTCGTCCCGGCGGGATCGGATCGGGGTTTGAAGATGCCGGGATGGGGGCTGTGACGGCGAATCCCGGTGGATTCGCCGCCGATTCAGGTGGGTTTGGGCTCGATTTGGCCCAAGGTGAGCAGGGCCTGCAGCGCGGGCCGGTATTTTTGCAGGGTCGTCCCGGCCCCAACCAGATCGAAAATCCGCTGCAGCACCAGTTGCAGGAAGGCCTTGAGCTTGACGTTGACCATCGAAATGTGGTCCAGGGCCCGGTCGGCGGCTTGGCGCAGTTCCAGTTGGGCCCAGGTCAGGGCCGTGAGCACGGCATTGACGTGGAAGTGGTGGCGGTCGGCGGTGCGGGCCTGGCAGGCGCCCAGCCCCAGGTGCTGCTTGGCATCGCGGAAGTTGAACTCGATCTGGAAGCGGTCGCGGTAGATGCGGTAGACCTGCTCCGGATCCATCTCCGGATCTGTACTGAAGAGCGCGGTCGGGGTGGTCTCAGCGGGGTCGGCCCCGCTGTCCAGGACGAAGACCACCTGCAGCAGCTATTTGAAGGGCTTGTAGTACAGCTGCGCCGGATACAGTCGCAGGCCCTCCTGCGACAGGATGATGGGCGATGCACTGCCGACTGCTGGTGAGGACCTGCACCGGTCGTGCCCGGAGATGTCGGACGGCACGGAGCAGATGAAGTTCATGCAGCCGCGGATGTGGGAGGCCACATTGGTGTCCCGATTGTCGTTGGGGATACCGCTTCGGGCTGGTTTGTTCTCGGCAGTCACTGTGCCGTCCTGTCCGAAGGCCTTGAGGTGTACGAGCAGGTGGAACTTGCCTGTGGTGTTGAGTCGGTATCGACCGCGGTGCCGGCCGCGCTGCCCTTGGCCATGGAGGCGCTCCCCGGATGTTTCCCTCTGTTTAAGTGCAGTACGCCTTGGTGTACTCGAAGTCGGCACCGGCGGCGGGATCCGTGCAGGCGCGGATGGTGGTGCGGTTGCCGTAGGACGTTCCAGAACCCTTTATCCACCACCTCCACGCTGCCGGCCGCAGAGGCGAAGCCGATGCCTTCATGACCGGAGCGTTGCATTTGGCAGCGTCCCGAGGTCGCATTGTTGCAGGTGTTGTCGATAAGGTGCCCGAGGCCACGTCCCACAGGCGAACGGTGTCGTCCCAGGCGGTACCGGCCAGGGTTGGGCCGTTGGGACTGAAGGCTGCCCTGCGGACTGCCTCCGTAAGGACTGTGGCCAAGGACACGACATCGTGGGAGCCGGGGACAGACAATCGAATGCCCCTGGCATCCCCAACCACTGGGCGAATGCCGTCCGGTGACTATGGCATGTCCTGAAGCGCGTTCCGGTTCGCAGGGGACTTGGCCTCGGAAGGCAGGTGCTGGGACAGGGATGTCCCACCCCCATGATCAGGACCGCTCAAACATCCCAAGGGGGCTGAGGTTCGGGCAGGGGACCGGGCCGGATTGGCTGGTCATGCGGAATGCCAAGCCGGCTTGTGGGACAGGAAGTAGCCCTGCCCTTTGTTGCACAGCAGTTGGGGCCTGGTCGGCTCCGTTTCCAGTATCTGGCGCATGTGATGGATGGCTACGCGCACTTTGGCTTCGTTGGACCGGATGCCTTTTTCGTCGTGCAGCCTTTGCACCAGCTGCGGTGCGGTAAGGGGCTCGGGATGGCTGTGGGCCAGAAGGAGCAGGATGTCCAGTTCCCGGGGCTGAAGCGAATGGGAGGTGCCCTGAAGCCACACGCGCCTGCGGTGCGGTTCCAGGGTTAAACCCAACGGGGGGACCTGCAGAAGGTCCTCCACCCGTTGGACCAGATGGCTGGCATGGCAGGGCTTGGGCAGGAAATAGGCCACGCGCGTGAGGTGCGGCGTCACATAGCCGGGTACGGTTGCGGGCAGACCGCCGGTCGTCAGCAGAATGGGGATCGCCGTGTAGTGCCAGGGGTTGTCGAAAAGCTGTCCTCCGGCCCCATAGGGGTCCACCAGCGGCAACTCCTCGTACACGAACGTTTCATAGTGCATGCCCGTCGCCGACCGTCCATAGTCGAGCAGGAGTACATGGGGTACCCAATCCTGGATCTGGTCCAGCGCCGTCTCAAAGTCGGGTACACGCCGAACGGTGATGCGACGGGTTTTCAGCAGGTGCCGGGTCAGGTCCAGCGATTCCGGTTGGGCATCCACCCACAGCAGCCGCCCCTCCGGCATCCGCGCGTTCATCCGTTTCCGTGCACAGGGGTCTGCCAAAGCGCCATCCCGGTGTACATCATGTGCATAATCCATACCTTGTCTCCTAGCTGCGGACTTATGGAAACGCCGGTGCCTTTACCGGCGGTGAATTCCCGGGGGCATGCCTCGCGACCCACATGATCAAGTATCTGCACGGAGCTGTCCATACCCACCGCGTACCCGCCGCGTACCCAACGGTGGCCCCGTGTAACCGGGTATGGAGTTGCATCTCCGACATGAAAGAAACAAGACAATGAACCCGGGATCGAGCGTCGGGTCTCCCGGGCAGCACAGCGCTCGGTATCCCAGAAGGAAGTCTGCCGTTACCACGCCGTACATCCGGGGAGGGTGCCTTGGTTGGCAGGGCGAAAGCCCGCACCGGACCACTGGTCGCCGGCCGGGAACCTGTCCCTGACAGATCCTGACCGGTGGGTGCCGTTGCAATGGCCCTGCACATGGCGTTTGGACATTCCCGGCCAAGTGCAAGGTGGTTGGTTGGCGTGCCGTTGAGGAGGGGTCCCGATGTTGTCCGTGAACATCCCGATCCGGGTTCTGGCCGCATGCATATGTTTGAACTTGGCCACGGCATCGCCCGTTGTGGCTCGGGAGTCCCTGTCTGAATCCCTGCCGGCTGGAGCCAAGGCCCGGCTGTAACCGTGCGGTATTCACCAGCGGCCAGCGTCCGTCCGGATCAGTAACCAGGTCTTGGAAGTTCTCGGGAGCCATCCCAAGGCACTCTCCGTTCCTATTGCATCCTTGTCAACAGAGCCGGTGGCGCCGGCTCCGGGACGGAAGTGACTGTCGTTCTCTTCGACAGCATCGTGTAGTTCCAGGACATCTCAGCCTTGGAGGTCTCGCCGTGCCGGATCCAGCACCATATGGGCCTCGCCTTTGTTTGCCCTATCACCTCGTGCCTTGCACTGTAGTTTGCCAGGAGCTTGTAGGCCGGCATTGTGGTCGCCAGTCATGTGCGCAGGAACAGCCTCGTTACCCACGGTCCCCCACTGTGTCTGTCCGTTCGCTCAGGAGGGGAAGGGCTGGGATGAGAGGCCCAACGAGGGAGTTCTTGGGGGGGTGTGATACAAAACTAATGCCAAAGGTCCTTTGTCCTTTCCGGACTTGGGACCAACAGCAACGAAACGGAAACCGTGCCGAGCTTCCCGCTCACCGTCCAGCGGTGCCTGTGGAATGCATGGTGGGGACCGGGCGACGGGGAACAGGACTGCCTCCTGTTCCCCGTCGTGTGAGGCGCATCAGCGGATGGGGACACCACTGACATCGCCGTGGGTCTGCACGTAGTTGGCATGGACCCAGCCGGTGACGGTGCTGCTGAACCGGATCTGCCACCAGGTCGGAGTGGCGGCATCCTTGCCCAGGATATCGTAGCGGGTGGTGGAGCCGCCGGGGATGGAGCCCACGACACGATGGGTCGTACCCGCTCCCAAGCGCACGTTGAGGTTGGCCGTGGTGGTGGCCTTGAGGCTCAGTTGCGGGGGGGTCCAGGTGACCGTGAGCCCGGAGAGGTCCCCGTGGGTCTGCACGTAGTTGGCGTGGACCCAGCCGGTGACGGTGCGGCTAAACCGGATTTGGTACCAAGTGGGGGTGGCGGCATCCTTGCCCAGGATGTTGTAGCGGGTGGTGGAGCCGCCGGCGATGAAGCCGATCTTGCCGTGGGCTGTGCCGGGTCCGGAGCGCACGTTGAGGTTGGTCGTGGTGGTGGCCTTGAGGCTCAGCTGCGGGGTTGAACTCCAGGTCACGGTGAGCCCGGAGAGGTCCCCGTGGGTCTGCACGTAGTTGGCGTGGACCCAGCCGGTGGACAGTGCTGCTGAACCGGATTTGGTACCAGGTGGGGGTGGCGGCGTCCTTGCCCAGGATGTCGTAGCGGGCGGTGGAGCCGCCGGTGATGAAGCCGACCTTGCCGTGGCCAGTGCCGGGTCCGGAGCGCACGTTGAGGTTGGCCGTGGTCGTGGCCTTGAGGCTCAGTTGCGGGGTGGCGGCAGGCAGGGCGGCCGCACTTGCACGGGAGCGAGGTCCGCCACCATGGGCATTCAGGGCGCGCACCTGGTAGGTATAGGTGGTGCCTGGGCTGAGGTCGGTGGTATCGGTCCAAGTGAGGACGTTGCCCATGTCCGCCTCATGCAGGATCGCGGCCGCGGTGCCGGCCCGGCGCCACAACTGGTAGCCCGTGATGGAGGCATCCCTGGGGTTATCCCAAGTCAGGGTAATCCGCCAACTGCCGGTGCCACTCCGCCGACTGGCCTTGGTGCCGAGGTTGGCGGGGGCAGCAGGTACCGCGGGCACGTTGCGGGTGGCGCCGTGCGTAGTCACCTGATCCCGGCGCAGCCAGAAAGGACCGTTTACATTCGGCCCATAGACGAGGCCGCGCCACCAACCATTGGGATCGGGTACTTGGGCCAACAGGTCCAGCCGCCGCCAGCTTTCATAGCGTGGGAATGTGGCAGTGACGGTGGCGGCCGAGTCCGGCTCGGAATAGGCGGAGAGCGGGTAGGTGCCATCGCTCTTCAGGGCCAGCTGCGGCCGGGTAATGGCCCGGGCACTGGCGGAGACGGCTCCCACGCCGGCTGCATTGCGGGCGGCGACCCGGTAGTGATAGGTGGTGCTCGCCGTCAGGCCTGTTTCACTCCAGGTTGTGGCCGTGTCGGCCGTGTCGGCCTCAACTGTTTGCCATACCAGGGAGGTGGCGTCTTCCGCCCGTTCGATGCGATAGCCCGTCAGGTCGGCGCCGCCGTCGCTTCTCGGCGCCGTCCAGGTCAGCGTCACTTGGCTCCGGTCTCCCGGGGCCACGCGGAGGGCGGTGGGGGCTCCGGCCGTGGTGGGCTGAGCGCGCGTGGTGAGACTGCCAATCCCCGCATCCCCCACTGTGCTGCCGTTGCGCGCCCGAACCTCATACCGGTAGGTGCTGCTCATGGCCACTTGGTTGGTGTCCACCCAGCGCGTCAGGGTTTCACCCGTATCCTCGACGAGGAGGGTCCAGGTGCGGGAGGGATGCAGCTGGCGCCGGATCCGATAGCCGGTCACGGTGTCCCTGTTGGGGGCGTCCCAGGTCAGGGTGACGGTGTCGTGTGTGGCACGGCCCCCAACATTCCTAGGTGCGCCGGGCTTGGCCGGCAGGGCGGCATGCGTCTGCACCTGCAGGCTGGACGAAGGGATGCCGGCCCCTACCTTGTTCAGTGCGCGTACGCGCAGCGTGTAGGAGGTTGCCGCCGTCAACCCGGTCAGGTCATGAGAAGTGCGGGAGGAACCCGTATCGGCAACCAGACTCTGCCAGGATCCATTCTGCCAGCGCTCGATGCGGTAGCCGGTAATGGGACTGCCGCCATCCTCATCGGGAGCCTGCCAGTCCAGGTTCAGGCTTTCATGGTCTCGGTCATCCACCTCGAAGTCGGTGGGCGCACCCGGTACCGTGCTCCTGGCCGCGGCCGTCCAGCTGACATCGACCTGGTAGCGCAGATACCCCACATGATTCACCTTGCTGTTGTTCACATAGCGTACGGTGCCATTGGTGGAGACCGTCAGGTCGAAGCTGTGGGTGGCAGTGTTGGTATGGTCGCTGCCGTCGCTGTTGACATGGCGTGCCCCGGTCACAGTGACTGTATAGGCACTGGACGGGCGAAAGCCGTCGGGTACGGTGAAGAGGTCCTCGGGGTTCTGGCGTGCAGAGTACTGCACAGGCGAACGGGAGGTGATGAAGTGCCCGGTCACGGTGTCTCCGATGCGCTCCAGTTCAAAGTGGCTGCCCTGATGCAGCGTTTGGTTGAGATAGGTGTTTTCCACCCAAGTAGCCGGGACGTTGTCAACGCTCCCCTTCGTCTTCACATAATTGCCGTGTACCCAGCCGGTGATGGAGCTGCTGTATTCAATCTGCCACCAGGTGGGTGTGCCATGCCGCCCCACAATGGGATAGGCCGTGGTACTGCCGCCGCTGATGGTGGCCAGCCGGTCATGGGAGGTGCCCGGTCCCGTGCGCACATTGAGGCCGGAGGTGGTGCCGGTCGGTAGGCTCAGGGTAGGGCGGGATGTCGGCATCACCACTGGTGCCGGTGCTACCGCTGCCGCCGCCGTTTCCCAACTGAACGTGGCGTTATAGCGCAGGAATCCCACATGGTCCACCTTGCCGTTGTCCACATAGCGCACGGCGCCATCCTTGGCTACCTGCAGGTCGAAGCTGTGGGTGGCGGTACTGGCATGGTCGCTGCCGTTGCTGTTGACATGCCGAGCCCCGGTTACCGTGGCCGTGACGATCTGGGTGGGTCGAAAGCCGGCGGGCACTGTCCACAGATCTTCCGGACGCTGCCGCGCAAAGTACTGGACGGGCGAACGCGACGAGCTGCAGGTGGCGGTGACCTTGGTGCCGGACTTCTTCACCTTCCATGCACCGTCATGGTTCACGGCCAGATTGAGGTAGACCCCCTCGGATGAGACGGCACTCGGGTCCGGGTCCGGGTTCGACATAGGTGTGGGCGCGGGTGCGGGGGTGGCCACCACCTCGGGCACTGTTGCCACGTCCCCGCTGGTCTCCACGTAGTTGCCATGCACCCAGCCCTGCGTGCCGTCATCCGTCCGGATCTGCCACCAAGTGGTCGGATTGCCATCCTTACCCGTAATCGCGTACCACAGATTGCGGTTGTAGGGGAGGGTGCGCAATACGGTATAGCTGGTGCTGGGTCCGCTGCGAAGGTTCAGCCCCAAGGTCACGCCTGTGGCCAGACGCAGGCTGACGGTGCCGAGTGCCGCGCCCCAGGTCCGGGGAATCGTCGATGTGCTCCCGTACACATGCACGGACTCCTTGGTCACCCAGCCGTTCCGGGGACCGGTACTTCGAAGGCTGGACTGCCTTGTCTCTCCGGATGCGCCGATCACACCGCCGCGGGCTGCACTGCCGGTGCTTACCGCGGGGGGTGTATACCGAATCTGAAGCCACTGGGCCGTGGCGAAGGTCGGCTTGTTCATCCCCACCACCGGGAACCGGACATGGGTGCTCTGGCGGCGAAGGGTGTGGGACACAGTTGCGGTGGCGGCCGGCTGTGAGTACACCGTCAACTTGCTCTGTACCGCGGCGACTTGCGCTGGTCCCTCCCACGAGAAATTCCCCATCTTCTCAAAGGCTACGTGGCCGACATCGTCCCAATTGGCATTCGCCGGTTTCGCGAACCAGCCTTTGCCCTCCTTGTTCACCTTGATCTCAATGGCAACATTGCTCGTGCCGCTTATGTCCCTGCCCGTGTTCGTTACACGCCGAGCTCCACTTATGGATATGGTCACCTCGGTAGCCGGACGAAACTGCTCTTCCAGAAGAAAGATTTGCCATCCCGGATGGTGCGTGGCGAAGTGGTGTACCGGCGCATGCTTGGACTCGATCCAGCCGGATACACGCCCGTCGTCCTGTGTCTTGAATCCGTAGGACAAGTGGAACTTGTTGGTCGGATCCACCTCCTCCTCTCTTTGGAGCATCTCCCCCACGCCATCCTGTAGGGCTCCCAGGATGCCATTGGGGCCGACAGTGTCATTCGGGTCATCGATCCGGTAGTTCTCAAACTCGCTGTGGGAGCCCAGGCCAAAGAGACAGTACCCAAGAATCACGTTACTCTGGTCCAGGTTCTCCCTCTCCAGGTCGCGCAGCACGCGCAGGTAGCGGGGATGCCCATTCTCATCATCCGTCAGCCAGGAGGAATCTTTATGCCGCCAGCCACGATCCTCTGTCCCTGGAATGCCCATACGCCAGAGGCGGCCGTCGGCCCCGTACTCCGAAACAATGACCTTGAGATTGGGAAACTCATCTCTGAACCAGCTATAGACGTGATGCTCAAAGCGGCGTACGTTCTTGCTCAGGTTGTGAGGAGTCAGGTTGTGATCCTTCGTCCATAGGTCCCCGTCATTTGTGGAGGTCTTCCCGCCTGCAAACATATCCGGCTTGAAGTACTGGTGCAGGAGCAGGACATGCTGGCCCGTCCGGTTGGCTTCCTGTAGAACATCGAAGATGCGTTTGGTAGTGCTACCCTTGGGGGCTTGTAGCTTCCAGAAGTGCAGTTTGTCCTCATGTATGCCCGCGTCGTCAAACTCCTTCTCACGCCCAATTTCTTCGCGCCTGTTTCTCGGCGGCGGCAGCAGAGGATGCTCACTGGCAAAGGCAAACAGTCCACAGCCATAGGCACCGAGGGAACTGGTGGTGCCGTTGACTTCGGCGTCATTCGCCAGTTGCATGCGTTTCGTTTCGTACCGGGACAGCCGATCCACATAGTCCTCATAGGGCTCGGGAACCTCTTTTCCAGCGATCATCACGTCCTTGCGCTTGACTTCATTGGCGACCACCCAGTAGTCCACGAAGTTGGACATGTCTTTTTCGGTCGATGTGCTGGGATATAGGGCTTCCCGCACCGCATATACCACGGCGTTGTGAAGTTTGGCCGTGCGCTCGGGGTGTTGGTTGAGATGGGTTTCGACCGTTGCATCGGGTATGTAGATGCGCCCGATGATCTTCGTATGGCGCAGTTGTGCCTCCTCTTTGAAGAGCTCCGTCAGCTCATTCCGAATCGCGGATCGCGACACACGTCCGGCAATCCCACCGATCCAAGAGCTGAATTCTGAGTCAGTCATCGCGGTCTCAGCGATGTTTTTCGGCGTGTAGCCTTGGTCTTCCGGCATCCCCAGCTCATGTTGCAATTGTCGGGAAGGGGAATTGCTTGTGTCGAACAGGTCGGCAAGCAAGACAAGGCAGACCGGCGGGTTCCACTTCACCAGCGCAGTCACCTGCGTTGGCGTGGGTGCATCCAGGAAATGGGGTCCCAATAGGGTGGTGTTGTACATCGTTTTTCCTTCTGTGCTTCAGGTCCTTTGTCGCCGCTGATGCGGCCACACCACCAGCATGGGGGTTGCAGAAGGGGAACGCCATTCCCAGGGTGTTCCCAACGTTTTCCTACCCCCTAACGATTCAACTGCCAAGGCAGATGGGTGGCAGTCCCACGGCCTTGTCCCAGACTCAATCGGCCACGGCCGGAGGCCGGCTGGGCAGATTTCCTCCTATGATGTCTGCCGCCTGAGGGCCTCCGTGACTCCTACACCATTCGCTCCGGGTTGCATATCCCCACACGTATTTCCACCGCTCGGAGCCCCTCTGGACCTCCCTTTACTTCGGGTTGTTCGGGCTTGGTGGACTGCAGGGGGTGGGTCGCAATCGGGGAACGATACCGCAGGACATGGGTGTCGTCAGGCGTTTGAGCCGCCCCGAATTCCGCCTCAATCCAGGCGCATGTATTGGCCACTCTGTAATGTTGGCAACTCTGAAGAATCGACCCGCCTTCACTCTCGTTGTCCCCCGCTGCTCTGGGATGGGGGACAGGAAAGAGACCTCTTCCAGGCGATTCTGCAGGCCGTGACTGGCGAAGGCGTACCATTGATGCCAGCTTGGAATCGGGTTTCTACACACTCCCACGGTGTCCATCGCGGACTCAGGACTTCGGCCCCGCCGCTACAGGGCAGGCGGGGCGGGTGCAATGCCGGTGAGGAATTATCTTTCGGTAGGCTTCAGTAAGGTGCGGACGGTGTCCTGCGGTACCCGGGCAGACATGACTGTAATGACTTACGCGGGATCCAAGTCAACGCACCTGAAACGGCATCGCACATCGTATAGAGTAAGTTCGGCAGGCATACGGAGCGGATGGGTTTCTCGGCGGCTGCGAAGCAGGATTGGGTACAACCCGTTTCGTCCCTGAGCCGGACCAGTGGGTGGCGTTGAGGTTGCCCTGATCATGGCCGTTGGATGCCGGTGCCAGGCATGGCACAGGTTTGTCGTTGAGGAGGTTGTCGAATGTTGTCCGTGAAGATTCCGATCCGGATCCTGGTCACAAGCTTGTGCCTATGCCTAGCCGCGGCATCGCCCGTCGTTGCTCGGGAAGTCCAATTCGAGTCCCTGCCGGCCGGAGCCAAAGCCCGTCTGGACCGGGGCAGTGCGGTGTCCGTACAGTATTCGCCGGACGGCACCCGCCTGGCGGTTGGGGGCAGCGTCGGCATTTGGCTGTATGACGCGCTGACCTACGAGGTCGAGTTTCTGCTCACGGGCCACACGGACGAGGTCTGGAGCGTGGCGTTCAGTCCCGACGGCCGGACCCTGGCCAGCGCCGGCCGCGATGCTACTGTGCGCCTGTGGGGCGTGGCCACGGGCACTCTCCGGCATACCCTGGACGACCACACAAAGTGGGTCCAGAACCAAGCGTTCAGTCCCGACGGTCGGATGCTGGCCACCAAGGATTGGGCCTCCACCGTGCGCCTGTGGGATGTGGCCACGGGCACCCTCCTGCATACCTTGGAGCACCATGGTGAGGTCCTCGGGATGGTGTTCGGTTCCGACGGGACCCTGGCTTGTGCCGGCGAGTACGGGACCATCCGCCTGTGGGATGCGGCCACGGGCACCCTCCTACATAATCTGGAGGTTCACAGTGGTCGGGTTGACCGCGTGATGTTTAGTCCCGACGGCCGAACCCTGGCCGCTGAAGGAGGTCTGTGGGACGTGGCCACAGGCACCCTTCGGTACACCGTGGATAGCAATCTCATAGTGTTTAGTTCCGACGGTCGGACCTTAGCTAGTGGGAAATCTGACACCGTGCGCTTGTGGGATGTGGCCACAGGCACCCTCCAAAACACTTTCGAGCACCATGGAGAAGGTTATGGCTTCCGCATCATCAAGTTCAGCCCTGATGGTCGGACCCTGGCCAGTGGCAGTTGGGAAGGCACCGTCTACCTGTGGGACGTGGCCACGGGCACCCTCCGGCATACCCTGGCAGGCCACTCGCATCAGGTTGATGACTTGGCGTTTAGTCCCGATAGTCGGATCCTGGCCAGTAAAGGAAGCGGTATTCACCTGTGGGACGTGGCCACAGGCTCCCTTCAACACACCTTTGCACCATTTGAAACCGGAGCTACGCAATATTCAGAGGGGATCCACGGCTTGGCCTTCAGCCCCGACGGTCGGACACTGATTGGCAGAGTCGGGACCTCGACCCGATTCTGGAACGTGGACACGGGCATCCTCCAACATGCCTTCGAGCACCATGCGGATGTGGTCCGCAGAGTGTTGTTCAGTCCCGACGGTCGGACCTTGGTTAGTCATCGTTCGCTCCCGTTAGTCGTTTACCACGGCGGCAGTATTGGCCCGCTTGTCAGCACTATCCGCCTGTGGGATGCAGCCGGGGGAACTCTCCGGCATACCCTGGAGGACTTTGTAGGGAATGGAAACGGCCTGCTCATGGAGTTCAGTCCCGATGGCCGAACCCTGGCTGTAGGCGGTGCGTGGAGTCCTGTCCGCCTGTGGGACGTGGCTACAGGGACCCGCCAGCACACCCTTCGGTACGATCTGCAGAACTCCGATAATGAGAACAGAGCCTTCGCTGTGGCTTTCAGTTCCGACGGTCGGACCTTGGCCACGTCCCATGACAACCACACCATCCGCTTGTGGGACGCGGCCACGGGCACCCTCCGGCATACCCTGGAGGAAGCTGGCAGTCTTGGAGAGTTCAGTCCCGATGGTCGCACCCTGGCCATTACGAATGGGAGCGTCACCGATCTCTGGGACCACTTGGTCACGGGCACTGTCCGGTACTCCTTGGATGGTAACTTTGGGGGGTTCAGTCCCGACGGTCGGACCCTGGCCACGACGGGGTGGGATGTTGTCTGGCTGTGGGACGCAGCCACGGGTGCCCTCCAACACGCCTTTGAGCACCAAGGGGGTGGCATCCGCATTGTGAAGTTCAGTTCCGATGGTCGGGTCCTTGCCACTGGCATTGATGACAACCACACCCTTCACCTGTGGGACGTGGCCGCGGGTACCCTCCGGCATACGCTGGAAGACAATGTGGATTGGATCACCAGAGTGGCCTTCAGTCCTAATGGTCGGACCCTGGTCACAGGCGGTGACGACCACACCATCCGCCTGTGGAATGTGACCACGGGCATCCTCCGGCATACACTGGAAGGCCATACGGATGAGGTCGGGAGCGTGGTCTTCAGCCCCGACGGTCGGACTCTGGCCAGTGGCAGTGACGACGGATCCGTCCTGCTGTGGGATGTGGTCTCGGAGGCAGCCGCGGGAGAAATCCGCAATTCGGTGACCAACACCGACGAACAATGAGAGGTGTGGCGGTGCGGAACGACCCGGGCCGGCCCGTTCATCAGCCCGTGCGCAATGGTGCACTATTGCGCACGGCAGAACCTGCGGCTACAGGCAGGTTCTACCGTCCGCGGGTTTCCGACCTGCGAGGAAGTGACCCCCGCGGCGACGGGCTCGCGGAACGATGCGCACCGGACAGTTGGGTAGACATCCGAACCGGATGGGTTTCTCAGGTTGCTATGAAGCAGGATTGGACACAACCCGTTTCGTCCCTGAGCCGGACCGGTGGGTGGTGTTGAAGCTGCACTGATCATGTCCGTTGGATGCCGGTGCAAGGCATGGCACGGGTGTGCCGTTGGGGAGGTTGTCGAATGTTGTCCGTGAAGATTCCGATCCGAACCTTGGTCATGAGCCTGTGCCTATGCTTGGCCGCGGCATCGCCCGTCGCTGCACGGGAAGCCCCGTCCGAGTCCCTGCCGGTCGGGGCCAAGGCCCGCCTGGACCGGGGCAGTGCGGTGTCCGTGCAGTATTCGCCGGACGGCACCCTCTTGGCAGTCGGGGGCAGCATCGGCGTTTGGCTGTACGACGCGCGGACCTACGAAATTGAATTCCTACTCACAGGCCACACGGACGAGGTCTGGAGTGTGGCGTTCAGTCCCGACGGCCGAACCTTGGCCAGTGCCGGCCGCGATGCCATCGTGCGCCTGTGGGACGTGGCCACGGGTACGCTCAGGCACACCTTGGAGGGCCACACGGATGAGGTCTGGAACCAGGCCTTCAGTTCCGACAGCCGGATTCTAGCCACCAAGGACTGGGCCTCCACCGTGCGCCTGTGGGACGTGGCCACGGGCTCCCTTCGGCATACCCTGGAGCATCATGGCGAGGTCCTCAGCATGGTGTTCGGTTCCGACGGGACCCTGGCCTGTGGCAACGCGTACGGGACCATCCGCGTGTGGGATGCGGCCACGGGCACCCTTCGGTACATCCTGGAAGGTCACAGCAATGGGGTTCGCCACATGGCGTTCAGTCCCGATGGCCGAACTCTGCTCAGTAGCGTAGGAGGTGGTCCCATCCACCTGTGGGATATGGCCACGGGTACGCGGTACGCCCTGGAGGACCACACGAAGTGGGTCTGGAGTATGACGTTCAGCCCCGACGGCCGGATCCTGGCTGGAGGAGAGGGCGGTACCGTCTGGCTGTGGGATGTGGTCACGGAAACCCCCCTGTATGCCTTTGAGCACCAAGGTGAAGATGTCTTCCGCAAGGTGGAATTCAGCCCTGACGGTCGGACGCTGGCCAGTCGCAATTCCGGCAGCACCGTCTACCTGTGGGACATGGCCGCGGGCACCCCCCGACACACTCTGGAGGGCAGCTCTTCGCGTGTAAATCGCATGGCTTTCAGCCCCGACGGTCGGATGCTGGCCAGCGGGGATGAGTACACTACTGACCTCTGGGACGTGGTCACGGGTACTCTCCGGCACTCCTTTACGCATGTGGCCCCCTTTGCGCAAGCGGATTTTACGCATGTGGACCATGCGGAGGGGATCCGCGGTACGGCCTTCAGTCCCGATGGTCGGACTCTGATCTACAGACACGGGACTTCAACCCAATTCTGGGACGTGGACACCGGCACCCTCCAGCATGCCTTCGAGCACCATGCGGATGAGGTTCTCAGGGTGTTGTTCAGTCCCGACGGTCGGACCTTGGCCAGTCATCGCTCGCGTACTCCCCCCATTACACACCATGGTGGGCCATCGTACAGGGCGACTAGCACCATCCGCCTGTGGGACGTGGCCGCGGGTACTCTCCGGCACACGCTGGAAGGCCTCGTGGTGGAAGAGAAATGGATGCCTATGGCCTTCAGTCCCAACAGTCGGACCCTAGCCGTGGGCGGCGGGTGGAGTCCTCTTCGCGTGTGGGATGTGGCCACGGGGACCCGTAGGCATGCACTCCGGTACGATCTGCAGATTTCCGACTATGACAACCGGGCCATGGCTGTGGCGTTCAGTCCCGACGGCCGGTTCCTGGCTACGAGCCATGACGACCGCACCATCCGCCTGTGGGATGCGGCCACGGGCACCCTCCGGCACACCCTGGAGCCCTTCGGATGGGTTGAGGCGTTCAGTCCCGACAGTCGAAGCTTGGCCATTAGCAGTGGGAGCGAAACTGACCTCTGGGACGTGGTTACGGGTACTGTCCGGCACTCCCTGAAGGGTAACTTTGGAGGATTCAGTTCCGACGGTCGGACCCTGGCCACGATGGCGAGGGATGTTGTCTGGTTGTGGGACGCAGCCACGGGTACCCTTCAACATACTTTTGAGTACAAAGGGGATGGCATCCGCATGATGAAGCTCAGTCCCAACCATCGGACCCTGGCCCTGGCCACGAGTGGTGACGATGATCACACCCTTCGCCTGTGGGACGTGACCACGGGCACCCTCCGGCACACGCTGGAAGGCCGTACGGTTAGAGCCGGGAGCGTAGCCTTCAGCCCCGACGGTCGGACTCTGGCCATGGGGGGTAGCGACCATACCCTTCGCCTGTGGGACGTGACCACGGGCATTCTCCGGCGTACGCTGGAAGGCCATACGGATGAGGTCGGGAGCGTGGCCTTCAGCCCCGACGGTCGGACCCTGGCCAGTGGCAGTGACGACGGATCCGTCCTGTTGTGGGATGTGGTCTCGGAGGCAGCCGCGGGAGAATCCCGCAATCCGATGACCAACACCGACGGACAATGAGGGATGTGGCGGTGCGGGACGACTGTACCGGCCCGTTTCAACAGCCCGCGCGCACCAGTTCAACATTACGCCCGACAGAATCCGCAGCCGCAGGTTCTGCTGCCCGCGGGTTTCCGACCTGCGGGGAAGAGTGACGCACACGGTGATGGGCCCGCGGAACGATGCGCACCGGACATCGGTACCGAACGCGCAGTCGGCAGTCTTCGACCTGACCATCGGCCCAGAGAGGTGCGCCCGTGGACAACGCGCAAGTGGGCGGCCTTGGTCATGTAGCGTAACGCACCTGCCATGGGGGACCAACGAGTCCGGGCCGTAGGCCGGCGCACCGAGGACGGGGCGGAACCCTGTGACACGCAAGAATGTCGCGCACCTGTTGGAGCACGTGCGTGACATTGAAGGATCAGGTAGGAAGCAGTTTTCTGTGCGGGCTGTCCTGTCCTTGGATCTCTTCTCCGATATGCCCAATCCCATCGGATGGCCCATGCCCATGTGGATGCCGCGTTCCCGATCTGCCGCCGGCAACCGGAACAACTGGGATGCTTCCATGCTCTGGCTCTCGTACGAGCCATCCTCCGTACTGGCCTGCTGCTTTGTTCGCGGTCTCGACGGTTCTTGACATGACCAAACTCCGCCACTGGTCCCGGTAGATCCATTGGATCTCCTCTGCTGCGGCGTCTGAATACGGGCACCACCTGAATACCGGTACGATGCCTAGGCCAAAGCCGGCTGTCCGCCTAGAGCCGACGAGAGTGCGTTGCATAAAGTTCGGCCCAGGACGGTTGCCTTGGTGGTGACAATGCACAAGCGGCCAATATTGATATCCGCATCCTGTTGGTATGGCTATCGAGATGTTCTCTACCAGCAGGCGAGGGTGTCGTCAGTCCGTATCCCGCAGGTGCCACTGATGGCGGTGAAGGTACCGGCCGGCGGCATGGTTTGACCAATTCCCCAGCAGGCGAGGGTGCCGTCGGTCCGCACCCCGCAGGCGTAGTCGTTTCTGACACTGACGACGGCGAAGGAGCCGGCCGGCGGTGTGGCCTGTCCCTTTCTGTTGTCGCCCCAGCAGGCAAGGGTGCCATCGGTCCGCACCCCACAGGTGTGACTGGTTCCTGCGCTGACGGAGGTGAAGGAGCCGGCCGGCGGCGTGGCCTGCCCAATTCCCCAGCAGGCAAGGGTGCTGTCAGTCCGTACCCCGCAGGTGTGGGCTTCTCCCGCGTTGACGGCGGTGAAGGAGCCGGCCGGCGGTGTGGCTTGCCCCCTCCGGTCATCGCCCCAGCAGGCGAGGGTGCCGTCGGTCCGTATCCCGCAGGTGTGTCGGGCTCCCGTGCTGAGGTCGGTGAAGGTGCCGTCCGGCGGTGTGGCCCGACCAAAGTAGGCAGGGCTCCATCCACCTCCATAGCCGTCCTTGCCCCAACAGGCGAGGGTACCGTCAGCCCGTATCCCGCAGGCATGGCCGTCTCCGACGCTAATATCGGTAAAGGCATCGCCTGGGAAGGTCATTCGAGCAACCACGTTTTCCCAATCCCCCCAGCAGGCGAGGGTGCCATCGGTCCGCACTCCGCACCTGTGGCCCCAGCCAACACTGATGGCAGCGAAAGTGCTGTCCGGCAGGATCATCCGAACAACCATGTCTTCCCAATCTCCCCAGCAGGCGGAGGTGCCGTCGGTCCGCACTCCGCAAGTGTGGTTATAGCCGGCACTGACGGTGGTGAAGGAGCCGTCCGGCGGTGTAGCCTGTCCCCTCCTGTTGTCGCCCCAGCAGGCGAGGGCACCGTCGATTCGCACTCCACAGGTGTGTCGGGCACCTCCGGCACTGATGGCGGTGAAGGAGCCGTCCGGCGGCGTAGCCTGTCCATACACGTCGTCGCCCCAGCAGGCAAGGGTGCTGTCGGTCCGCACCCCGCAGGTATGGTTGTAGCCGGCACTGACGGCGGTGAAGGAGCCGTCCGGTGGCGTGACTTGCCCCTTTCTGTTATCGCCCCAGCAAGCAAGGATGTCGTCGATCCGCACCCCGCAGGCGTGCCAGCGCCCGACGCTGATGGTGGCGAAGGCGCCGGGCGGCGGCGTGGCTTGCCCGTACTCGTTCTCCCCCCAGCAGGCGAGGGCACCGTCGGTCCGCACCCCGCAGGTATGGTTGTAGCCGGCACTGACGGTAGCGAAGGAGCCGGCCGAAGGCGCGGCCTGTCCATACGATTTATCGCCCCAGCAGGTGAGGATGCCGTTGATCCTCATCCCGCAAGCATAGCTATAGCCGACACTGACGGCGGCGAAGTCATCGCCTGGGAAGGTCCTCCGAACAACAACGTCTTCCCAATTTCCCCAGCAGGCGAGGGTGCCGTCGGTCCGCACCCCGCAGGTGAGTTGGGCTCCTGCATTGACGGTGGCGAAGGTGCCGGGCGGCGGCGTGGCCTGTCCATAAGCGTCGTCGCCCCAGCAGGCGAGGGTGCCGTCGGTCCGTAATCCGCAGGCGTGCCAGCTCCCGGCACTGACAGCGGCGAAGGTGCCGGCTGGCGGCGTGGCCTGTCCATAAGCGTCGTTGCCCCAGCAGACGAGGGTGCTGTTGGTCCGTACCCCGCAGGTGAGTTGGGCTCCTGCATTGACGGCGGTGAAGGTGCCGGGCGGCGGCGTGGCCTGTCCATAAGCGTCGTCGCCCCAGCAGGCGAGGGTGCCGTTGGTTCGTACCCCGCAGGTGTGTTGAGCTCCTGCATTGACGGTGGCGAAGGAGCCGGTCGGCGGCGTGGCTTGCCCATATACGTTTTGACTTGTGTCATCCATGTTTCCTGCGCCCCAACAAGTGACGGTGTCGTCGGTCCGCACCCCGCAGGCGTGCCAGCGCCCGACGCTGATGGTGGCGAAGGAGCCGGTCGGCGGCGTGGCTTGCCCGTACCCGTTCTCACCCCAGCAGTTGAGGGTGCCATCGGTCCGCACCCCACAGGCGTGGCCGTCTCCGACACTGACGGCTGCGAAGGAGCCGGTCGGTGGGGTAGCCTGTCCATACGCGTCGTTGCCCCAGCAGTTGAGGGTGCCGTCGGTCGGCACCCCGCAGGTATGGTTGTAGCCAGCACTGACGGCGGCGAAGGTGCCGGGCGGCGGGGTGGCCTGTCCATAAGTGTCGTTGCCCCAGCAGTTGAGGGTGCCGTTGGTCCGCACCCCGCAGGTGTGGTTGTAGCCGGCACTGACGGCAGTGAAAGCATCGCCCGGGAGGGTCATTCGAACTACAAAGTTTTCCGGATTGCCCCAACAGGCGAGGGTGCCGTCGGTTCGCACCCCGCAGGTGTGGTTGTAGCCGGCACTGACGGTGGCGAAGGTGCCAGGCGTCGGTGTGGTCTTCTCATAGTCGCCATCGCCCCAACAGGCGAGGGTGCCGTCGGTTCGCACTCCGCAGGTGTGGTTGTAGCCGGCACTGACGGCGGTGAAAGTGCCAGGCGGCGGCGTAGCCTTCTCATAGTCGTCATCGCCCCAACAGGCGAGGGTGCCGTCGGTCCGCACCCCGCAGGCGTGATCAAACCCAACACTGACGGTAGCGAAGGTACCGGCCGGTGGCGTGGGACGTCTGGCACCGCCGGCGGCCCAGTCCCGCTTATAGTCGTACCCGCCCCAGCAGGTGAGGGAGCTGTCGGTCCGTATTCCGCAAACGAGTCGGCTTCCGACACTGACGGTAGTGAAGGTGCCAGCTGGTGTTGTGAACCTCCCGGTCTTGTCAGAGCCCCTGTAGGAATCGTCATCGCCCCAGCAGTTGAGGGTGCCGTCGGTCTGCACCCCGCAGGCGTAGTCGTTCCCGATACCGACGGCGGTGAAGGTACCAGCTGGCGGGATTGCCTGCTCCCTTCTGTCGTCGCCCCAGCAAGTAAGGGTGCTGTCGGTCCGCACCCCACAGGCGTAGTCGTCCCCGACACCGACGGCGGTGAAGGTGCCGTCGGGCGGAGTGGCGGCTTGCCCATAGCGATCATTGCCCCAGCAGTTGAGGGTGCCGTCGGTCCGCACCCCGCAGGTGTGGGTGTCGCTGGTACTGACCATGGTGAGGGCTGTGGGGTCGATGTCCGACTTGGTGACCGGGCTTTGTCCGGTTCCGCCGCGCTCCCCCGTCTGATGGTCTGTGGCCAACGGCATGGTTCCGTCGCCGGATGTTGAGGTCGCCTGATCCTCGCGGGTCTGCCATGTCAGGTGCGTCACGCGGTAGTCCACATGGCCCAAGCCGTCCACCTTCGGGTTGTCAATGTAACGCACCTCCCCGTTCGTATCGATGGTCAGGTCGAAGGTCGCTGACGGCGCGTTCGGCACCGGTGTCCCGTCCGCGTGGACCTGAATGCCCGTTACGACATGGGTTACCGAACGCGCAGGCCGGAAGCCCGGCGGCAGCACGAATTGCGGCCGCGGGTTTTGCCGCGCGTAGTACTGCACGGGCGAGCGCGGACTGCTGAAACGGGCCGTCACCGTCGTCCCGCTCCTCCACACCTCCCAGCGTCCGTCCGGGTTCTTGACCAGGTTACGGAAGTCCCCCGAGGCCGAGATCCCCTCCCAATGATCTTCCAAAGTGCTCCGGAGGGTACCCGAGGCTACGTCCCACAGGCGAACGGTGTCGTCCCAAGCGGTGCTGGCCAGGGTTTGGCCGTCGGGACTGAAGGTTACGCTCCAGACCTTTCCCCCATGACCTTCCAGGGTGTACCGGAGGCTGCCCGTGTCCGCGTTCCACAGGCGGACGGTGACGTCTCCACCACTGGCGATGGTCCGGCCATCGGGACTAAAGGCCACGCTCCGGACACTTCCCGTATGGTCTTCCAGAGCGTGTTGGGGAGACAGGATATAGGTGTCCGCGGTTACGTCCCACAGGTGGACGGTGTGGTCTGCACCGCCGCTGACGAGGGTCCGGCCGTCGGGACTGAAGGCCAAGCTCCGAACCCAACCCCAATGACCCATCAGGTTGTGTTGGCGGACACCTGTGGTTACATCCCAAAGGTGAGCAGTTGTGCTCCAGCCACCAACGGCGAGGGTCCGACCATCGGGACTGAAGGCCATGTCATGGATTCCATCAACCCAGTCCGGCGGCGTGTGCCGTAGAGTGCCGGTGGGCACGTCCCATAGGCGGATGGTGTCGTCCAGACTGCCGCTGACGAGAGTCCGGCCATCGGGACTGAAGGCTACGCTCCGGACGTTTCCCGCATGGCCTCCCAGAGTGTGCCGGAGGGTGCCGGTGGCTGCATCCCAGAGGTGGACGGTGTGGTCCCCACTGCCACTGGCCAGGGTTTGACCGTCGGGACTGAAGGCCACGCTCCAGACACTTCCCGTGTGACCACGCAGGATGTGCTGGAGGGTGCCGGTGGCTGCATCCCAGAGGCGGACGGTGTGGTCCCCACCTCCGCTGGCAAGGGTCCGGCCGTCGGGACTGAAGGCCACGCTCCAGACACCTCCCATATGACTCGGCACGGTGTGCTGGAGGGTTCCGGTGGCCACGTCCCAGAGGTGGACAACACCGTCACGACCGCCGCTGGCAAGGGTCCGGCCGTCGGGACTGAAGGCCATCCTGCGGACTGCCTCCGTATGGACTGTGGCCAGGGACACGACATCGTGGGAGCCGGGGACAGACAATCGAATGCCCATGGCGTCCCCAACTGGCAGTCCAGAGTCGTCCGATGAATACCGCACACCCTGAATCGTGTCTCGGTTTAAAGGGGACTTGGCCTCAGCCGGTAGGGGCTCGGACAGGTGGGCCTGGGCCATGCCGGGCAGAGGCACGGCCAGCAGCAGAAACAGGCTGGCAGCCAGGATGCGGGCGGATATCCCTACGGACAACATCGGATGGCCTTCTCGATGGCACGCCCATGCGACACCTTGCACCAGGGCAAGGGACAGTGACATCCAACCGCCATGATCAGGACGGCCTAAACATCCTGAGGGGATGAGGTCCCGAGCAAGGCTGCAGGCCCGGTGACGCCGGTCATACGGAATGCCAAGCTGGCTTGTGGGACAGGAAGTAGCCGCGCCCTTTGTTGCACAGCAGTTGGGGCTTGGTCGGCTCTGTTTCCAGTATCTGGCGCATGTGATGGATGGCCACGCGCACTTGGGCCTCGTTGGATCGGATCCCTTTATCGTCGTGCAACCTTCGCACCAGCTGCGGTGCGGTGAGGGGCTCGGGGTGGCTGTGGGCCAGCAGGAGCAGGATGTCCATATCCCGGGGCGGAAGCGAATGGGGCGTGCCCTGAATCCACACGCGCCTGCGGTGCGGTTCCAGGGTTAAACCCAACGGGGGGACTCGCAGAAGATCCTCCACCTGTTGGACCAGATGGCTGACATGGCAGGGCTTGGGCAGGAAATAGGCCACGCGCGTGAGGTGCGGCGTCACATAGCCGGGCACCATTGCGGGAAGATCACCGGTCGCTAGCAGAATGGGGATCTCGGTGTAGCGCCAGGGATTGTCGAAAAGCTGTCCTCCGGCACCATAGGGGTCCACCAGCGGCAACTCCTCGTATACGAACGTTTCATAGTGCATGCCCGTCGCCGACCGACCATAGTCAAGCAGGAGTACATGGGGTACCCAATCCTGGACCTGTCCCAGTGCCGTCTCAAAGTCGGGTACACGCCGAACGGTGATGCGACGGGTTTTCAGCAGGCGCCGGGTCAGGTCCAGCGATTCCGGTTGGGCATCCACCCACAGCAGCCGCATATCTGGCTGTTGTTCGTTTACGGGGTTCATGATCGATTTTCTTTACGCTAAGTTGGAATAGGCCAAGAATCCAGTATACCGATAGATAACGGCATTGGCCCCGTTGTGTTGGTTTGGGAGCAGGACAATCACACTCTGTTTTGTCAGGTCCTCAAGCAGGTAGCCCCAGCCCCACCCGACCTGTTCGCGCATGGGCCGCGATGTCCGCATTGGCATGTTTTCCTGCTGCAATGGCAAAATCTCGGCATCTATCAAACACGCCGATCCAACCTGTCAGTGCCACGGTCCTGCCAGAATGCAATTGCCTTGGAGCTTGGAGTATCCCCGCCGTGAAAAAGCCCTGCGCGTTGGCGTCAAGCCAAGGCGGGCCGCGAGCCGGTGCGATGGGTGGGAATTGAGAGGAGCGGGATCGACGAGTTGGCTTGTGGGGTGGTGGCTGGGATGAAGTCCACGACCAGGATCCTTCGGGTTGATGGTGATACACAATCCGGGCCAAGGTTCCGCTGTCCGTTCCGGGATTGGACCCGGATCGACGCACCTGATACTGTGCTGCACATGGTGTAGGGTAGTCGCCAGTCAGTCCGGATGGTTCATCGGGCGGCTGCAAGGCAGGTTTGGACGCAATGCGTCGCTTCCGTCCCGGGCCCGATGGGTGCCGTTGAGACGGCCCTACTCATGGCGGTGGGATATTCCCGGCCAGGTGCAAGGTATGCGGTTGGTGTGCCGTTGAGGGAGCTGGTTCGATGTTGTCCGTGAACTTCCCAATCCGGGTGATGGCCGCATGCCTGTGCCTGCTCCTGGCTGCGGCATCGCCCGTTGTGGCTGGGGAAGCCCCGTTCGCACCCCTGCCGGCCGGGGCCAAGGCCCGATTGGGTCGGGGTACGGCCGTGACTGTGCGGTATTCACCGGACGGCGCCCGCCTGGCAGTTGGAGGCAACCAGGGCATTTGGCTGTACGACACCCGGACCTACGAAGTCGATTCCGTGTTGGCAGGCCATGAGGAGGAGATCCGGAGTCTGGAGTTCAGTCCAGATGGGCAAACGCTGGTTGGTCGGGACGGAAGCTCCGCCGTTCGCCTGTGGGACCTGACCACCGGCACCCTCCGGTTTACTGTCGAAGCACACACGACTTGGGACGGCAGGGCCTCA
Organism: Caldilineaceae bacterium; assembly: GCA_965208365.1. Lineage (GTDB taxonomy): Bacteria > Chloroflexota > Anaerolineae > Caldilineales > Caldilineaceae > Bin34. The sequence continues at coordinate 571,750 of OZ242330.1, forward strand.
AGCCTGAAGTTCAGTTCCGACGGCCAGACCTTGGCCAGTCGCGATCAGTCCTCCAGGATCCATCTGTGGAACGTTGCCACGGGCACCCTCGATCACATCCTGGACCATCGGCGGTCCATCAGTATCAGTATGGCGTTCAGTCCCGATGGGCGGACCCTCGCCACTGGCAGTGAATATCATTACAACGATGATGCCGAGGTTTACCTATGGGATGTGGTCACGGGTACTGTCCGACACACTCTGAAGGGCCCTCCGGGTGACATCACCCGCGTGGAGTTCAGTCCTGACGGCCGAACCCTGGCGACCCTGGTCAGTCGCGACGGGTTCACCACCGTCCACCTGTGGGATGTGGCCGCGGGCACCCTCCGGCACACGCTGGAGGGTCGCATGAGTGATGTTGCCTACGTCGTGTTCAGTGCCGATGGACAGACCCTCGCCACTGGCAGTGACCATACCGTCCACCTGTGGGATGTGGTCGCAGGTACCCTCCGCCACAGGCTGGAGGGCCATACGAGTGATCTCACGAGTGTGGTGTTTAGCCCCGATGGGCGGACCCTCGTCACTGCCGGGCGCGACGGCAAAACCCGTCTGTGGGACGTGGCCGCGGGCTCCCTCCGCCACACCTTGGAGATCCCATGGGGATGGGTTCGCGTCGTGGCGTTCAGTCCCGACGGGCAGACCCTGGTCAGTCGCGACGGGACCTCCATTGTCCGCCTGTGGGACATGACCACGGGTACCCTTCGCCACATCTTGGACCACCCTGCGCATGATATTGTCAGTGTGGCGTTCAGTCCCGATGGAAGGACCCTGATCAGTCACGGTGGGGACCATACCATCCGCCTGTGGGACGTGGCTGCGGGCACCCTCCGGCGCACCTTGGACCACCATGCACCGGAGGTCCATATCGTGGCGTTCAGCCCCGACGGGCGGACCCTGGCCGGCAAGGGTTGGAACGACGGCACGGTCCGCCTGTGGGACGCGGCCGCGGGCACCCTCCGACACATGCTGACAGGCCATGCAAAATGGGTTCCGAGCCTGGCTTTCAGCCCGGACGGCCAAACCCTGGGCATGGGGGGTGACGACGGCGCGGTTCGCCTGTGGGACGCGGCCACGGGCACGCTCAGACACATGTTGCCGGGCCATGCGAAGTTGATTGCCGACGTGGCGTTCAGCCCGGACGGCCGGACCTTGGCCAGTGTTGAATATGACGGCAATATCCGCCTGTGGGACGCGGCCGCGGGTACCCTCCAACACACTTTGGACCTGCGCGGGGAAGAGACGTACCGTGCGAGGTTCAGTCCCGACGGCCGAGTCCTGGCCAGTTACGGTTTTTCTGACCATACCGTCCGCCTGTGGGATGTGGCTACGGGTACCCTTCGGCACACCCTGGACCAAGGCTACCAGGTCCAGGGTGTGGCGTTTAGTCCGGACAGCAGAACCCTTGTCAGCCATAGTTACGATTCCCTGTACTTCTGGGATACGGAGCAAGGTGCCCTTCGGCATACCGAGGAAAATATTGAGGAAGTGGTTGGGAGCGTGGCGTTCAGTCCCGACGGGCGGATCCTGGCCAGTGGCAGTGACGGCGGCACCGTTCGGCTGTGGGACGCGGGCATGGGCATCCTGCGGCACACTCTCCGGCACGATCGTCAGGGCTACGAATATGAGATCAGGATCAACAGAATGGCGTTCAGCCCCGACGGCCGCACCCTCGCCACCGGAGGCCCAGACAATACCGTCCGTCTGTGGGATGTGGCTACGGGTACTCTTCGGTATACCCTGAACGATGCGGGCGATGTTCAGAGCATAGCCTTCAGCCCCGACGGCCGCACCCTCGCCAGCGGCAGTTTGGATGGCACCATCCTGTTGTGGGATGTGGTCTCGGATGCAGCCACGGGAGACTTCCTCAATCTGACGACCAACCCTGACGGCCGCTGGGAAGCATGGAGAAGCGGAACGACGGTAACCATCAGCTTCGGCAGCCCGCGCGCGCCCGTGCAGTACCATGCGCGGCAGGATCCACAGCCGCAGATTGTGCTGCCGGCGGTCTTTCGGCCCGCAACCCGGGTGACGCACACGGTGACGGGCACGCGGGTTCACGAGGATGGCACTCCGGTGCCGGACGTGCAACCGGCTATCTTCGACTTGATCATCGACACGAACGGCGAGGTGCGCTACGTGAACAATTCGAAGGTGGACGGTCTGGGCTATGTGGACTTTCGCGTCTTGGATCTGACGTGGCAGACCCGCGAGGCTTCGGAGGCAGGGGCGTCGTCCGCGTCCGGCACTGATCCCGATCGATAGGCGGACCGGTGTCGTGGCGGGAGTCCGCGGCACAACGGGCCTGGGCCGCGGGGAATGCGGGGGGCGTACTGCCGGCTGACGGTAAAGCCCCGCGAAGGGATGGGGCACAGCTTGGCTGGGAGACGGCGCCCGGACGCATCCATGCGGGGTCGGCATCGAGTCATGGTGCATCAATGTGGATCGGACACGACTGGAAATCCACGCACAAGGCTCTGAGGCCATTCCGGTAATGGCCGTCGTCAGTTAAAACGACCGCGGCACGCCGCGCCGTTTCAGGACGGTGAACCAATTCTCCCGATCGAAGTTCGCCTCGTTAACCGCACCTGTAGGCAGCGGCCAGCGAACGGAAACCAAGTCACAACCATGAAGTGGAGAGTGACCCGCGGCGCATTCCACGAGAGAGCCAGAGTGTGTTGGTATCCATCGCGCAGTCCGCAGCCCCGAGTATCGCAGCCCTGTGGGGATGGGACACAAGTTCCTCCCATCGGCTTGACAGGCCACGATCAGGATTCGTCCGCTCTCCGCACGTTGGAAACCCACCGCGGGTCCGAAACGACAAGTGACGTATACGTTTTGGTAACGCCTTGGGTATGGCCCGGAAGGAATGCTCTGTGCCACGCTGGGAACATTCTGTTTCACAGCCAGCAAGGAGAGAGAACTGTGGACACTGTGGAATACACCTACGACATCCGTCGGGATACCGCGCCGGAGACGCGGTATCCAACGGCGCGAATGGACGAACAAATTCGCTACTGGGTGAGGGAAGCCAAGGTCCGTGTACGATCCGGACCCGGCCTGCAACATCCCGTGCTAACCCACTTGGCCCGGGGTGCGGAGGTGGCGGCTACAACGGAGGTGCCCCTGCCTGCGGACGGCTACCACTGGCTGCCCATCCGGTGGGGGACGGACACGGCCTATGTGGCGCGCGAACTGCTGGCCACCGCCCATGTGCGGCCGGACCCGGCGGGACTGGTGCCCGTGGCCCCCGCACTGGTACACGCGGTGCAGGGAACCCCCTTGGCGGCGCATACGCGGGCTCTGATGGCCATTGCCCTGTGCGAGAGTGGCGCGCGCACGGCGCGGGACAACGGTGGGGAACTGGTATATCGCTTTGAACCCCGGCAGTGGGATCGTCTCTTTCGGCCCACGCTAGGAGATCCTCCGGCCACGTGGACCGCGGAGAAGTGTTACGTCACCTCCTGGGGGGTGGGACAAGTGATGGGCTGGTCGCATGCCACCTTTGGCTGTGCCGATGCCCGGGCTTTCCGAGACTGGCTGCAGGCGGATCCCTCACGTGAGTACGTGGCACTGGTACGTTTCTGTTTGGCCAAGCCGGGAGTGACGGAGGCATTGCAGACCCGGGACTGGGAACAGCTGTGGCGGCTCTACAACGGGGGCCATCCCCAGTGGCTGCCCAACTTCAAGGCAGCCCTGGCGCGCGTCATGGATGCGGAACCTGTGTCCGAAGTGGCCACTCCGCCCCCGGACCTGCGCGTACCCCCTGCAGCCGTGGCCCCGGAGTCCGTCGCCGTCCCACCTGTTGCCTCTCCGGAGAAAGTAGTCCCGAAGAGGACGATCCACCGGCTCCGGCCGGCGGCCATGGTGCGACCGACCTTGCAGGGGCTACGCTACGAGGGCGGCCGCCTGCTGCGCCGCACCTTCCTGCTCGTCACCTTGGGCTTCACCCTGTGGCGGACAGACGTCATTACTCCTGACCAGGTAGGGGGCCTGTTGGCCGAAGCAGTTGTGCCCCTGGTGACAACACAGACGGCACCTGTTGCGGTGCGCCTGGACCACGGCCTCGCTGCGCTGGAGACTCGGTTGGCAGTCTTGGAACAGGTCGAACAGGACGCGCCGGACGGGACGGGGAGTCCTCCGACTACCCACCGGGCTCCCGCGCCCCCGGCCGCTCCCGGAGAAAGCGCCACCTCCTTGACTCCGGTCCCGGGGCCTTCCGTTGCTTCTGTCCTTCAGTCCCCGGATTCGTCCTGCTGGCCCCGACAGACGGTAACGGATTCCTGGTATCACGTGAGGGTCCAACCGGACCTGACCGCGGATGTAGTGGCCGTGTTGGAGCCCGGCACCCCCGTCTGCATCCTGGTCCGACAGGCTGGCTGGCACCTCTTGCAGGATCCCGTTGGCTGGATCGTGGATGCGGGTTTGCAGCCTCTCCCGGTGGCCGGTTGAGGTGGCACTTCCATTTGGGTGCAACCCGTGTACGCTGACATAACCGCTTGGTTGCTCGACCAGAGCGTGGCTGTCGTGCTGCTGAGTCTGGCCCTGTTGTACGACCATCGCCAGCACCGCCAGGCTCTGGCGGCCGCGGACCGGCGCTGCCAACGCCGCCGCCAGGAGGAACGCGCGCATGTGCAGGCCCTGGTGGAACAGGTCATTGCCGGCAGCGAGCAGCGCATCGCCGACCTGCATGCCACCTTGGAACGGCTGGAGACCCGAATGGAAGACGGCCGGGACGCCGCCCGGGAGCGCGAGGCGCGTCTGGTTCGGCTGCTGGAAACCTGGGGTCCGGCTCAACCTCCGGATCGGAACAGGTAAGGTGCAGGGACGATGCCCGTCGGGCAGTGCTTGGAAGGTATGTGGCCAAGCCCGTTTGGTGTTGCCAAACGGCTTGACCTCGATTTCGACTGCCCGTACCGCAAATCACGCCCGGAGTACCTGCTGCATGTGGTCCCGCAGAAGTACTGGTCCGACCTGCACAGCTTCCTGCTGGTGGCGGCATGGAATGACGGGCGGGCAGCAGGTCAGCATTGACACCCGCTACTTCATCCCGGCCATCTCCCCGAAGCCCGTCCTCTGTTGGCGACGGCGAGGGCGGACTGGGATCGGGAACGGCCTGCACTGGATCCTGGACGTGGTCTTTTGGGAGGACGAGAGCCGGGTGCGGCAGGGCCATGTCCTCCACAACTTGTGCCCGCTGCGATACATGGCGCTCAACCTGCTCCGGCAGGACACCATCTTTCAGGCCGGGGTGGTCATCCAGTGCCGCAAGATCGGACGCAAGCTTTCCTACATGGAGACCGTATTGGGCTTAGCATAATTTTGTGAATGCCCTGCGAACCTGGAGTACTGGAGTAGGCATACATTGGATATTGGGCTGCCCCTGCACGCCTGCTCGCGCTTACCGTCCCTGTTGTGTTGCTGAAGCCGGAACCCTTTGACAAGCTATCCTCATTGGCCCAAAGCCCAGAATGTTTGCCACCCCTTCTGCGTACTGCGTCACTGCAGCTGTTTGAGGCCAACAATCCCGCCACCGAACATCGATAGTTCCAACAATCCGCTCCCCTGATATTTGCAAAACCCTTTCCGGGCGTTTGTGGACCGTACTGCATCGGCATCCCAAAGCACTCCCAAGAGCAGGGCAAACGCAAAGTCGGTTTCAGGGCAGTGCGGCCGCCAGGATCCAGGGTTGGCGCCCGATGCGGTCACGCAACAGCCCGATGGACACGTCCGTTTCGCGTTTCCGTTGAATCGTGCTCAACATGTTCAGGGCGGCCCGTCGCAGGATGGCCATGACAGCGGGCGCGTGGCCGGTGCGCATGCGGCAGTCGTCCTCCCGGAACTGCACGTCCAGGGTGCGGTGCAGGCCGTTTTCCACTCCCCAGTGGCCGCGCACCAGGGCCAGCAGGGCCTCCGCCTGCGGGGGGCGGCTCGAGATGTAGTAGCGCACGGAGCGCTGCCGACGCCCGCGGGGTCCGGTGCGCTCCGCCTGCACCCGGACCAGGCTGCGCAGGCCGGGCCACACCTTGGCGTCCGCCACCCACTCGCAGAGGCCGGGGCCGCCCAGGACCGTACAGGTGCGCCGCTCGCGGCGACCGCCGTTGCGCTCGACGGTCTCGCAGCGGTCCTCCGCCTCGGGCGTGAAGGCGCCCCGGTCGGCCTCGTCGAAGGCCGCCTTGACCTCCCGGTGGAGGGTGCCCTGGTTGCGCTTGAGGGCCAGGACGTAGTCGGCGGCGGCGGCCCTCAGGGCCTGCACAATGGCCGTCTGGCAGCCGGCGGCGTCGATCGTGACCACGGCCCCCTGCAGGTGGATGCGGTCGAGCAGACGGGGGAGGGCCGTAATCTCGTTGCTCTTGCGGTCGCACGGCTCCTGGGCCACGGTCAGCCCCTCCCGCACCAGGAAGGCGCTCACCAGGTGCAGGGGGCGGAGGCCCGCGGCCCGGTCGCCCGAGCGGCGCGCCACCTTGCCGTCCAGGGCCAGGACCAGCTCCTGCAGGCCGGGCAGGCTGGTGCCGTCGAGCAGCCACAGGGCCGCCTGCATGGCCGTCTCCGGCTCCAGCCGCCGGACCAGGCGCAGGTAGGTGTCGCGGGACGGGGTGGCCTCGCCCAGGGGCAGCCACAGCCGGAACCAGGCCCGGTGGTCGTGCGTGAAGGCGGCCACGGCCGCCATGCTGTTGGCGCCCCCGGCCAGGGCCACGAGCAGCGTGGCCAGAAGCACGCACAAGGGGTGGCGCACCCCCCGCGGGTCGCGCGGATCGGGCAGGGCGGCCAGGTGGTCGGCGAAGGCGCACAGGGCGGCCAGGAGTTCCGGGTCGGGGCATGCGACAATATATTCCATGGGGACTGCCGTGGGGACTGTGAGGTTTTCGTCATCCCACAGAATGCACGGCGGTCCTCTTTTTAGGGCGCTTCCGGAAGTCGCCACCGGACCCCGATGTGGATTGTCCGTGCCGAATTAACCCCAATGGCCGGCGAATTTGTTTCGTGCCAACCGGGCCCGGTCCACGTCCCGAACCGGCCCTTCATCGCTCCGATTCACCCGCTCCACGCGACTTTGCGTTTGCCCTGCTCCCAAGAGAGTTCAGGCGCGAACAGCGGTATGTCAGTCCCAATCCTTTTCAAACCGAAATGTCCACGTTGCCCAGAGCCAGGCTCGTCCCTGTAGGTGCTGCCGCCGTTCTGACAGGCATCTGTGCCCTGATTCAGGAACTGATCTGGGTACGTCAGGCGACGTTGGCCTTTGGCCTGAGCGTACAGGCCTATGCCGCGGTCGTGGTGGCGCTGCTGGGAGGAACCGCTCTCGGCAGCTGGCTGTTTGCCCGGGCCCTGGGGCGAATTCACCGGCCGCTGCTGTGGTTCGCCGGAATGCAGGCGGCACTGGCCGGACTGGCGCTCCTGACTCTCTTGGGCCTGGAGCAGGTTCGCCATCTTTATGCCGCGCTGGCACCCGGCCTTGGCTTGGAACAGGGCTTTGTCCAGGCACTTCGCCTCGGTCTGTCGGTGGCTGTGTTGTCGCCGATAGCTCTGTTGGCGGGAGGGTCCCTGCCGTTGCTGGGCCGGTGGGCGGGCCAACAGAACACACAGCACGGCAGTGTGCTGGTCGGACGCCTGTACGCCTGGGAAACAGTGGGCGCGGCGGTCGGGTGCGGCTGCACTGCCCTAATCCTCCTGCGCACGCTACCGGCCGGAGCTGCCATCCAGCTTGCGGCCGGTCTGCACATCGTGGCCGGTCTGTTGGCCCTCTGGGTCCATCGAACGGTTTCTACAGAAACGGCCGATGCCTCCACATTCCGACGATCAGCCAGAACTTCGGCTAGGTCCGGTCGAGGTAGTCGCGGCATCTGGCTGCTAACGGCCTACGGGGTTTCCGGCGCGGTTGCCCTTGGTTATCAGGTGGTGTGGGGCCGCGTCTTGGCGGTGTTTACCCTGGATGCCGTCTATTCCTTTGCCATCGTCCTGACTGTATTCCTGATGGGGTTGTCGATCGGCAGCGGGATGGCCGCGCGGCGGCTGAGGCGGCATCAACCCTCCCTGGCCGGTTTTGGACATCTGCAGCTGTGGCTGGCAGTCCTTGGTCTCGCGACCGTTTTTCTGTTCTACCTTCTGCCGCTCGTGGCCTACGAAGACCTCTTCGGTGCCTACAGCCTCGGCAGGGCAATCCTGTTCGAGTTCCTGTTGGCTGTGCTCGTTCTACTGCCCCCCACCTGCCTTATGGGGTACCTATGGCCGATCGTCCAGCATCTGGCGGCCGCGGACACGGATGGCAATCTGGGCGTCTCCACGGGTCGGGTCAACGCCGTCAACACGCTGGGGGCTGTCGCGGGCGTGCTGGCGACCACCTTTGGGCTAATCCCGGCCGCGGGGCTGCAGGGGTCACTATTCCTGCTGGCTACGGGAAGCCTACTGCTGGGCTTGGCCGCGCTGGTCGGATTTTCGTTTGGGGTGGCTGATCCGGTCCGGAATCTCCGATGGCCGGCCGCCGCGGCCGTTCTTCTCCTGGCAGGTTTTGTCCTGCGGCCCCCGGCCGTGTATCTCGGCTTTCGGCAGGATCCCGGCGAATTCATGGCCTTCTACGCCGAAGGCGTGGATACGACCGTGGCCGTGTTCGATGTACCGGAGAGCAACATCAAGGTGTCCTTCGTGAACGGCCGCATCGAGGTCCCGACGGACGCGATCAGCATGCAGGCGTTCCGTGCCCTCGGACACCTGCCGCCTCTAGTCCGGGAAGGAGCTCAAAGTGCCCTGATGCTGAGTTTCGGCAACGGCATCGCTACCGGCTCCCTCGACGGCCACGGAATTCCCCATGTGGATGCGGTCGATCTGTCCCGCGAAATGTTGGACGCGGCCGAGGTGTACTGGGAAGAGAACCACAACGTTCTCCATTCGCCGCGGGTAAGGTTGCACGTTGAGGACGGTCGCAACTTCCTGCTACGCACTCCCCATCGGTACGACATCATCACGGCGGACGCCACGCATCCGGCCAACACTAGCAGTTGGGCTCTCTTCACGCACGAGTTCTATGAAACCGTGGCCGATCGCCTGGTGCCCGGCGGGGTCTTCTTCCAGTGGCTGCCGTTCCACAGCATGTCCGAGGAGGACTTCCGTCTCATCCTACGGACGTTCAGGACCACCTTTCCGCACACGGTTCTCTGGTATACCGGGGGCAGCCACTCGATTGTGATGGCCACACCCGAGCCGTTCGGGGACGCGGACCTCCAGGCACTGCTCGCGCGCATCGACGAAATGCCGCGGGCGCACAAGGATCTTGGCGGCAGCATGGCTGTGGCGGCGCACTTCGCACTGGACGCGGAACAGCTGGCCGCCTATGTTGGCGAGGGGGACATCGTCAGGGACAGGCAGGTCTTCTTCGCGCCGGTGGCGGACCGGGTGATTGAGATCGCCGAGTCGTTGGCGGTTGCCGGGAGCCGCTGAACCTGGACATGGCCGGGCCCGCGAGTCCGTGCGCCTCGGACTGGCCGACGTATAGTGGAGTCCCGGTTGGCTGTGACCGCTGGACTTGCCTGGTGCGCCGGCTCGGTACAGGCCACAGGAGAATCTGCACATGTGCAACCTGCCCCAAGCGAAGTTTCGGTTGCCCAAATGGTGTTTGCCGATCGCGCTCATGCTGGCCTTGACCGGCTGTGCCATGCCTTCCGACATAGCGGCCGAACCGATCGGGAATGCGTCCGCGACAATGCCGGCTGACACCGACACTTCCGGGTCCGACGACAGCCTGTACGACCTGGACCATGTTCTGGAGGTCAGCATTGACATGCCGCCCGCAGACTGGGACGCGCTGCGTCTGCCCTACCGGACCATTGCGGACATTGTTGGCGGAGCCGACTGCCTCGCCAGGCCCAAGGAGTCGATTTTCGACTGGCACGCAGCCGACGTCACCATCGACGGCCAGGCGTTTTCCCAGGCGGGGGTGCGCAAGAAGGGCTTCTATGGTTCCCTCAGCGAAGACAAGCCGTCTCTGAAGATCCGGCTGGACAAGTACAACGACAGTGCCTTCGATGGGGACGCGACCCGGTTCACCTTCAACAACGCCAAGCAGGACCGGTCGGTCATCAACACGTGCATGGCCTACCACGTCTTCACTGCGGCCAGCTTGGCGGCTCCCCGTTGCAATTTCGCGACCGTGGAGGTCAATGGAGAGGATTTGGGCCTCTTTGTGCACGTGGAGGAAATCAAGGAGTCCTTCCTGGAGCGTCACTTCGGAGACGCCGGCGGCAATCTGTACGAAGGCACCGTGAGTGATTTCAATTGGGGATATCGGGGCACGTTTGAGAAGAAGAACAACGAGGACGCGGACGATTGGTCCGACATCGAGGCCGTCACGGATGCCCTTGAGGATTCTTCCCCTTCGGGCCTCGAAACCTTGGCCGCCCTCGTGGATCTGGAGCAGTTCCTTACCTTTTGGGCGGTTGAGGTGTTGCTGGGCCACTGGGACGGCTATGCCGGGAACCGCAACAATTTCTACATCTACCGGGCACCTGGGCAGCCATTCGCCTTCATTCCCTGGGGTGCCGACCAAGTGATGGGGGGCGTGGACAATCCGCTGGACGGCATCACAACACCTACCTCGGTGTACGCACACGGTGACATTGCCTACCGACTGTATGCCGATCCGGATGGTCGGGCCGCCTATGTCGCGCGCCTGCGGGACCTGCTTGCCAATGTGTGGGACGAGGAGGAACTGACAGCCCTGGCAAAAAGGATGGCCAGTGTGGTGGCTGACCACCTGCCACCGGCGGCCCGGACCGCGGCGACCAAGGATGCCAACCGGGTGTACGAGTTCATTGCCGGCAGAGAGGAAGCGGTGCTGGCCGATCTGACGCCGGAGCCACCGGACTGGCCGTGGCCGCAGCGAACGCCCGAGGATATCTGTGTGCCCGAGCGGGGATCGTTTGCCATGGGTTTTGAGACGGTCTGGGGCACCGATGCCAGCGAAAACTCCGCGGGCGAGGGCGCAGTGGTGTTTGACTACTATCGGCTTGGGGGGCGCGATGTCGGCTTCGTCCAATCGGGTGCCACGGCCGGAATTGAAGAGGCCTCGGTCGAAGGCTGGGACGAGACCTTGGGTGCGTTGGATGGTCTTGGCAACAAGAATGGCGTGTTCGACAAGCTGGATCACGAAGCGGGCCTGGATTTCGTTCCCGATCTACCCCCGTTCGACGAAATGCTGGGTTGGGCGGACTTGAACGGTGACGGTTCCATCGACCGCGGCGAATGGGAATCCATCACCGGTGTGGGCGCGGAAGACTCCGGGGGAACCCGGACTGTGATTTCCATCATCAGCCTGGATGTCGATGGCGAAGCCGATGTGCTGACCGTGAGCGTTCCGATGGAAGACCTGTATCCGGGTGCCGAAATTGCTATCGAGTTCGAGACCGGGAACGGATTCCACACCGATGCCTTCGGCACCAGTATGATTGCCGGGGGCCTCCTTGAGATCATCGAGGTTGGGTTCGAACCGGGTACGGTGCTCTCCGGCCGTCTCAGCGGTACCATATATGGGCATGAGGGACCGTCCGAACCGGTGGACGGCCCCGTGGTTCAGACTCCGCCCGCGTCGTCGGGCCTGGTCATCAACGAGGTGGCGGCCAAGGGCGATCCCCTGGACTGGCTGGAACTTCACAACGCCTCGGACGATCCGATTGACCTGTCCGGATATCTCCTGGCCGATGATCTGGAGGATTCGGACAAACGCGTTGCCTTCCCGCCGGATACGGTTCTGGCGCCCGACGCCTATCTCCAGGTCCTGCTGGACAAGGACGGCTGGCCCGGATTTGCCTTGGGCAGCGACGAGGAGGTGGGAATCTGGACCGCCGACGGCAACCTGGTGGATCAGGTGGACTGGGATGAGGGCCAATCCGGTGAGGACATGAGTTTCGCGCGCGTGCCGGATGCCAGCGGTGAGTTTCAAACCGTTGCGAACCCGTCGCCCGGCGAGGCCAATCCGGAGGAGTAGGTCTCGTCGGAGTGTGAGCTCGGTAGCACAACAGGAGGTTGACATTCAATGCGGGGTCCGCCGTGCTCGCAGCGGCCCCGCGCCTGCCCGCTTCCTTCAGCCGGGAGATGACGGCCGAGTTCCGGGACCGTGATACTCGGGGGCCCTGGCGTACCGTCCATGTCTTCTACACCGGATGGGCTGTACCTCCAGGCTTTGGGCCGTGGTTCAGGTTCTGACCGTCTCCCGGAGACGGCAGCACGCGCCTCGACAGCGCGTCCCTTGAGCATCTTCCATCGGCAGGTCGCTGGACGCTTGCTGGAATGACCTATCCATCCTTGGCGGTGTAGTTGGTGGTTTCGAATGTACTACAACTAAATTGCCCGCGTGGTTACGGACTTGCGAATTACAAGGCTTGGTCCACAGTCTTCAATGTTGGGGCGTTTTGACCAATCGTGGTACAAGCGGTTAGCGTTTGCCGCGTCCCCACATCATGACAGTCACTACGGTTGCAAGCGCTCCCATCATGCCCGCGATACCCCAGCCAGTGTGTCCCAAGTGCACCGCGTATCCACATACTCCAATTGCCAACACCGTAATTACGAGGCCATAGGTCTGACCTCGTTTGGGAATCTCGGCTTCCGTCACAGTCAGGTGACGTCTCCTGAATTCGGACTCTTTGAGCCAGTTCTCAGAAATCGATTCGGCTAGTCCCGGGACAATGTCGTTGTATCCCCTGAGCAGCGTAGGAGGTGGCAGAGGGCCTTCAAAGGAGGCGGACACGCGGATGTCCGGCACCGACTCCAACGGATGTTGTAGAGGCTCTGCGCCACTTTGAGGTTGAATTTGCTGCCCGGACGGCGAGGAACTCCGTTCGGGCGTTCCCGCATCCGATTGGGCTTGGTTTCCGGTCATTCCGGAAACTCTGGAAAAGGAGCCACCGCCTGTCTCAAGTCGTTGCCAATCGCCTGCCAGTCTCCGCGCAGCCCACTATGGGTGAAGGTGCGGCGTGATGTGGGCCTGGGGGGAAACAAGTTGAGGATACTCCCGAAACCCTCCATATATCGTCTGAAATATGATTTGTGATCGCGTCTTTTTGCTTCTTCCACCAATTCAGGGACGCAACTATTGGGTCGCATTTGTGGATATCTAGAATATATTTTAGTTAAAAGACTGTACCAGGATTGAATCTGAACCCAATGGGCACACTGATATAGGCTTTCGGCTACCCAATCGTCCAACGTACTCAAGGCGTTTGTTCCCTCGACGCCACCGCGGGTGGTAAGCCAATAGAGCCAGTATTGCCCCTCCGTGTTGATTTCAATTTTGTGCTCAGCTGCCAAGCCGGCCAACACGTCGTATACCTGGGAGTCGAACGGGCCAAAGTTATGCGGTTCAAACGTGAAGTGAGGTCCGCCGACGTGTTCTGCCAACTCTTGGTCGATCAGAAACAAGAGCTTTTGGATCTGGATTGGGTTGAAACTGGCTTGAAGACCTCCCGCCGTCATTGCGGCAAGGACCAGTTCGTCTCTACTCAACAACCTTACCTCTCCTACGTGACAACTTGGCACTGCAATCGGTCACCTGGTCAATCTAGCACACCTTCGAAGTAGACATCGGTACGATCGAACGGTCCTGGCAGGGCAATCCCAAGGTTCTCGACGCCATTCGACCGGTATTGTCCCGGTCAGACTTCAGCACAGAACTTTGCCAAATCCTCCCTCGTGGCCATGACCAGAATGTTGTCACCGGGCAGAATCACCGTATCGGCCGCGACATCGGGCACCAGGGTACGGTCTTCGTGCATAACCTGCAGCACGCGCAATCCGTGCAGTGTCCGGAATTGGATATCCTCCACCGTACGATGGGCAAACTGGGGCGAGTCTCCAAGCTGCACCACTTCAATCACGTAGCCCTCTTGGCTGCTGACTCGCATCCACTCCATGGCCTTGACTTCCGAAGGCTGGGTAAGGCGAAAGGCCATCGCATAGCCTGCGGCCGAGGTCGGGCTGACAACGTCGTTGGCCCCGGCAAACTTCATCTTTGCCTCGTTCGCCACGTTCTCGGCACGCGTGGCAATGAAAATGTCGGAGTTCAGGGTTCGGGCAGTCAGAACTCCCAATAGATTATCGGCATCATTGGAAAGGCAGAAGCAGATGCCGGCCGCCCTGTCGATGCCGGCTTGCCTGAGAACCTCTTCATGGTCCGCACTGCCGGCCACGAAGAGCAGATCTCCCGCTTCCGTCTCCGCCTCTGTTATGCGCTCCGTGTCAATTTCAATGACTACGACGGCTTGTTTCTGTTCGAGCAGCAGGTTGGCTACGAACGATCCGACCCGGCCATAACCGGCCACAATGAAGTGATCTCGCATGCGGTTGATTCTCCTTCGGTTGCGGGTGGACCGCCACGCGCCCGACAGCTGTCCGGCCACGATCTCCTGTGTTCCGACCGTGAACGCATAGGAAATGGCACCGACACCCGACAAAATCAGGATGGCAGTGAAAATGCGCCCCTCCCGGGTCAGGTCCTGCACTTCACCGAAGCCGACCGTGGACAGGGTAATGACAGTCATGTAGGTTGCATCCAGCCAGTTCCAGCCTTCCAGCAGCATGTAGCCCACGGTGCCCGCCAGGAGCACCAGGGCCGGCAGCAGTACCAGGCGAAGCAAGGTCAGGACGGACGGCAATTTCATGGTACCGGGAACCCTTCGACGGTTTCGCGCGGTCTACCGGTATGACAGGACACCGCGCCTGCGCCGCGGCGCAGGCGCGCGCGGTTGGCCGGTGACAGTGCCCAGTACCTGCGAGTGACGGAGTTGTGCCACGAATCCCAAGCGCCGATAAAAGGCCAGCGTGTCCTCGTTGCTGAGCAGGGCATTGAGGCTCACCCGGGTCATGCCAGCCTTGCGCATGGTGTCGACGGCACCGGCCATCAGGGACGTGCCCACCCCCTTCCGGTGCAGGGCCGGGTCCACGCATACGCGGACTACGAAACCCTGGGCGCGCCCGTCCTGCATCACGGTTTCCGTCAGGATGAAGCCGGCCGCCTGTCCGTCCGCGTCGGCCACCAGGAGACGGGCTGATTTCGGTTGGGACAGTTGGTTGAGGCGCTGCACGCCCATGTGCCAGAAATTGGGGAAGGCCCGGGCATCGATCGCCGCCAGTTGCGGCAGGTCTTCGGGCCGGGCCGACCGCAGTGTGTGCTTTGGCTCCAGGTTGGTCATCCGGTGCAGACGATGCTCCAGGTAGGCCATGGTGTCCAGTCTGCGGAATCCGGTGGCCAGCGCACCGTCAACGAGCCATCGGTAACGGGAAGCAAGGTAGAAGAGGTGACCCGGCCACTGCCTGTCCAGGTCCGATAGGACCTGCCGGAGCAAGTGCGTTGCGGCGGCCCGGATGCCCGTTTCGCCACGCACCGCGACGCCTCGACCCGTAATCCGGTTGGGCACACAAGAGGGAAGGGTTGGCGGCCGGTCTTCGATTTCCAGGACCGCGGCCCCCGCGACGCGTTGGGCCGCATCGCGATGCGCCAGTATGCTCCAGTTGGATGGGGGGGTGGCCAACGCCTCCGGCGGGAAGTCCCGGATGTAATGATGGTGCCCGCTAAAGAGTTCAGTGAGGTCCTTGGTACTGGCAGGTTGGGTGGCAGCAGCATCGGGACTGTGCAGCCTTTCGCCGGGTTCAGCGTACATGGTCCGGACGTCCTGCGTACTGCCGTGCGTAGTAGTCCTGGAATTCGCCGGCGCGCACCGGCTCCCACCACGCGCGGTTGTCGCGGTACCAGCAAACGGCCGCGGTGATGCTCTCCTCTACCGACATGGCCGGGCTCCAACCTAGGTCCAGCATCTTGGAGATGTCCAAACCGTAGCGCCGGTCGTGGCCCGGCCGGTCCTGCACATGCCGGATCAGGGAACGGGGCTTGTCCAGGGTCTCAAGCAAGATGCGCACCATCTCCAGGTTCGTGACCTCCGTGCCTGTTCCAATGTTGTAGATCTCGCCCGGCTGCCCGTGTTCCAGAACCGCCTGTATGCCTGCGCAGTGGTCAAGAACATGCTGGAAGTCCCGCCGCTGTTTGCCGTCCCCATAGACCGGAAGGGGGAGATTGAGCAAGGCGTTGGTGGCGAACAACGGCACCACCTTTTCCGGATACTGGTAGGCGCCGACGCAGTTCGCGCCCCTGGAAACGGTGACCGGCAAACCGTAGGTTTGGTGCCAGGCCATCGCCATCAGATCGCCGGCGGCCTTGCTGGCGGAATAGGGACTGCTGGGGTTCAGAACATCGCCTTCGGAACTGCGCTGCGACACGGGCACGGTGCCATACACCTCATCCGTGCTGACCTGGTGGTACCTGGCCACACCCTGGTCGCTAACCTGTCGCAGCAGGACGGCCGTGCCATTGACATCGGTGCGGACAAACGTGTCCGGATCCGCGATACTGCGGTCCACATGGGTCTCTGCGGCAAAGTTGACCACGATGTCGGGTTGGGCTGCCTGCACGGCCCGCTCAACGGCGGTGCTGTCGCATATGTCACCGACCACGAGTTCACATCGGTCCTTGAACCGTGCCAACGGCTCCTCCAAATTCTCCACGCGGCCGGAATAGGTGAGCTTGTCGTAGACCGTGACCTTGGCATCCGGATACCCGGACAGCAGAAAGCGAACGTAGTTGCAGCCGATGAAGCCGGCTCCACCGGTGATCAGATATCGCTTCACATCACACTCCTTCGTACAGTTCCCGAGACGCCGGTGCACACTGCACGGCCATCGTGAACGTGGTCAGCGATTCCCAGGCCGGCAGGAGGCCGGACACCAGTTCCGGACAGCCCGGCGTGTGCCAGGACGGGCGCCAGTTGAACATCTCTTCCTCGCCGTCGGTGACCACAAGGTAGTCCAACTCGTTCTTGAGTGTCCAGAGCAGGCGCTGAGCCACCAGACACAGGTGCTGCCACCGGCGCGCCATCTCCGGTTCGACCTCGTCGCGGAACAATTGCATGGCCGGGCTCTGCCGGTTGGGTTCCCGGCCCACGGGAAACGCCGCCCGATAGCTTGGGGCGAAAGTCTCGACAAAGTAGTGTTCCGCCAACTGGAACCGGGGGATCATCAGGTCGCCGAAGAAGGTAATGCGGGTCATGCGGCCCGTTCCGCGTATATCGATCAGAACTTCGGTCTGTTTGGGATACAGGTCAAAATAGGCCCCCGCATCAAAGTCCTGCCATTCCGCATAGGCGTGGGACAGGCGCTGAAGGTGATCGGAGAGGCGTCGCAGCACATGCGCCATCGTGTCGGCCTCGCGGTTGAGCACCGATATGGACGGCCTGGCATCGAGCAACGTGTCCAGTTTGGACGGATGATAGGTTTGCACCAGCTCTGCCGCCGGACAGATCAGCGAACTGCTGTCATAGATGCGTTCGCGCGGTACGTTGCGGATGTGTGCGGCCAGCGAAGGCACCGACCGTATGTACCGGGTGGCCACGGAGAATTGGCCTCAACTCTCAACCAGGACCGTGCCGGTGACCATGATCCCGGCTTGGGCCAGGATCCGCTGTGCCCGATTCACGCGGCTGCGGCGGGTGTGGCCGGGCCGGACTGCCATCAGGACCGCGTCCGCGGATCCGGCCAGAAGTACGCCCACGGGTGATTGGTCAAGCGGCGGCGTGCGCCAAATCACGCGCTCTGCACAGGCCATCAGGGCAGGGGCGAACCAGCCGATGGATTCCGTGTTCAACCATTTCAGGGGATCCTCATTGCTGCATCCGGCCGCCAGAACCAGAAAATCGTGGGTGCGTGCTGTGGTCGGAGCCAAATCGGGCTGTCCTTTCTGTTCGAGCCATTGTCTGAGGCCGGGGGTCAGGTCCAGCTCCGCCTTGAGATGAAGGCCAGGATCGGTCATGTCGGTGTCCACCAACAGGGTCGGGGAGGTGTTGTCCCGAAAGGCAAGACCCAGGTTCCATACTGCGTCCGCGGTCGGAACCGAATTGTCCGGAGATAGCAGCACTACGGAGCGGGCCGGCTTGTGACAGGCCAGTTCGATGCTGGCGCGCATGCATCTCAACGCCCGGTCTGTCTGCTCCGGGGTTTCCGGGGGGCGAGAGGTTGGCTTGGCGTTCACGGATCGGTGAATGGCGTCAGTTCGATCGCAGTCTGCCCAATACGGGTTGCGGCACCGACTTCTCGATTGCTTGCCGGGTGAGCAGCCACTCCTCGTCGCGCCAGTGCAGAATCAGGACCAGGGCTAGGCCAGCGGTGAATCCGACGAACAATCCGGCCAGCATGTTGGTGGTGACATTGGGTGCGATCCGGTGCAGTTCGGGTTCCCGGTTGCGGATTTCGAACTCGATGTACTCGATGAAGTCCTGTTCGGTGAATTGAAGGGTCCGACGCCTGTGGAACTCCGTTGCGGCCGTCCGGGCCAAGGCTCCGGCGGTGGCTGCGTCGTCTGCGAAGGCTTCGATCGTGATGATCAGTTCCCCATCATCCCAACCTGCCTTGAGGCCGTTCGCATCCGTCTGCAGACCGGTCTCTTCCTGCACGGCAGCCAGAAGCTCGTCCGATGGAAAGGTGGCCACGGCGTTGCGGGCCAGTTCCTTCGTCAGGTCCCGCATGCGCCAGTCCATTACGCCTGGAATCATGCTGATCCGGGCGCGTGCCCGGAAGACCGGTTCCTGAACGGTGGACAGGCCCAGTGCCAAGGCGCCGCAAACTGCGGCGCCAGCCACCATGAGCCATCCATGGCGCAGGAGCAGATGTCCGTATTCGGACCAGGTCATGGGTGTTGTGAATGGCGGCGGGCAAACGAGAAGAGGCAGGTTTCAGTCTGAGTATATCGCCAGCCTACAAAGGAAGTTGCGCCTGGAGCCGTGCAGTCACAATTTCAGTTTCGTTGCTGTGGCGGTCAACCTGATCGTCCAGTCCCAGCCGTGCGTTCAGACGATCGGCCCACGAGGCGCGCAGATCGGTAATCCACTTCCAACTCGCACATATCCATGCGGTGCAAGTCGAACCCTTGCGAGACTTCCATGCCGTAGGCTGGCAGAGAGCCTTGCACTCTCTACGGCGGTCGCCGATGTGGACAATCCGGCTGGCTTTATTGACCAAGGCCGGCTCGCCGAAGACACGCTACCACCTCCAAGGTAGAGAAATTGCCGGCGCGCGGAAGACTAGGGCGTGTGGACATAGGACATGAATGAGGTCGTTGGTCGTGAGACTATCATCCTGCCCACGTCGCACTCCCCTTCACAGCCCCTCTGCCATGGCCCGTCACGCACTGCGCCCCCACGAATTCAAGGTCCTTCTCCGTCTGCTGCAACAGGATCCGGCGGTGCGCGTGGGGTCGCACCGGGATCTCCGCCGCTTCCTGCACGGGGTCCACTACCTCCTGCGCACGGGGATCCCGTGGCGCGACCTGCCGCCCCGCTTTGGACACTGGAACAGCCTCTTTCGCCGCTATCGGCGCTGGTGCCTGGCCGGGGTCTGGGAACGGCTGGCGGCCGCCTGCGCCGAGGAACGGAAGCAAGAATGCCGGGTGCACCTGGACACCACCCATGTGCGCTCCCACCCGGTCTCCGCCGGTGCCCGGCGTGACCAGGGCGGTCAGGACGCGCAGGCCCAGGGACGCAGCCGGGGTGGCTTCGGCACCAAGTTGCATGTCCTGGTCGATGCCCAGGGCGGCCTGCTGGCCTACCGCCTGACGCCGGGGCAGGCCCATGACCGACCGCAGGCGGAGGGCCTGCTGGAGGGGGTCCGTCCCGACTACGGGCTGGCGGACCGGAGCTACGACGACGACGAGCTGCGACGGTACATCGTGGCCCAGGGAGCCGAACCGGTGATTCCGGGGCGGCGCAACCGGCGGGAGCCGATCGCCTACGACCGGGTGCTGTACCGGGAGCGCAACCTCGTGGAACGGTCCATCGGCTGGCTCAAGCAGGGCCGCCGCATTGCCACGCGCTATGAGAAGACCGCGGCCAGCTATCTGGGCTTTGTCCTGTTCGCCGCGGCTCGCCATTGGCTGCGCAATCCCTTTGCTAATGTCCACAGGCCCTAGGGTTTGGATGGCATACAATTCCGGGAACCGAGTAGATACGGGCTGGGGGCCGACCTGTTCCTGTTCACGGCTCATCAAGGTCCCTGACGGGAACGCCTCTCGCCGTGCAGCGGCTCCGGTTCCACGGGCCGGAAGGCGACACGCAACGCCTTCAAGAGTTGGGATCTTAACCCAAGCCCCTGTCTACTCATCACTGTCCAATTCCGTGTCTCCTCTGTGCGAACGCAAACCGGAAGCAGCATGGCCGACACGGCTTTAGAGCGAGAGCAGCAGTCCGTCGACCTCGAGTACGGGCATGGTGATCCGGATCCGCTATCCCTGATGGTGGTCGCCAAGCTGCAGGCGCAGCTGCCCGACACCGAAGTGCTGCTGTTCGGTTCGCGTGCGATCGGCGACTGGCGTCCCGGTTCCGACATCGACCTGGCGGTGATCGGCGGCGATCGCGATGCGGCCGAGGAAGCGATCGCGCAACTTCAGTCCCGGGAGGCGCACGCCCACGCCCAACTGTTCCACTTCACGCGTGCGGAATTCAACGAACTGCGCGTATCGCTGCCGCATATCGCCGGCCAGGTGCAGGCGCATGGACTGACCGCTACCGGAGAACACTTGCCGCCTATGGACCAACACAACCCTTGGCCGGGAGTTCAGAAATTCCTGCACTCAGCGCGCCGCAAACTGGAAACTGCGCTGATCGTCTTCGGTGCGAAGCCGGTGTCGGGCGAGGTCGTATTGTCCGCACATGGGACATTGGAACGCTGCCTGAAGGCCGCGCAGGGCGCGGAAGGTGTAGATTTCAGAAAGCATGTCCATCGGAACGATCTGCACAACGTGTACGCCTTGGCCGCTCTGCTGTCGGCCGAGGCGTACGCCAACCTGACGGCCATCATGCCGGTCGATTACCTGCAGCAACTGGAGGCGTATCAGAACACCGTGTTGTACGAACACGACCAACAGGTACAATGGCCGACGACCGACAACGAAACGTTGCTCGCCGCGGCGCAACGCGCGTCCCTGTACCTGGCCGACCACGCGTTGGCAATGTTGGGCAAAACGCCCCGCGACATCGGCTACGAACACCGAATTGGCGATGATGCGCTGGGCGGCTTCGGCACCATCGCGCTCGACCACTACGCGCACGGAAAACTGGGTGAGCGGGAGCGACAACACATCGAGAACTCCGGGCGCGTACGCGATCTGAACACGCTGCTCGGCAGCAAGCTGAAGGAATCCCAGCTGGAGCGTGTCGAATCCAACTGGTTCACCCACAACGCACCCGACGATGCATTGGAGCGGCTCGTGGCCGTGATGTTCGACCCGTCGTCTTGGCTGGATCTGCTCGTCAAAACCAGCTATCGCGAGACGGATGGCGACACACCGCCGCCCAAAGGCGGTTGGTGACCACTGCCTGAACTCAGCACCCAAAGATGGCCCCACTCCACGAAGTGGGTGGCCAAACGTGCAGATGCGTCGAACAGGCGGAGTGGCCTGCGGAATCGCCAACTCGGTCAGCCCTTGGATGGTTGGCGACACCAAGTTCCGACTTCAAGTCAATTTTGCTGCTACGGTGAGGGACTTCAGCTACGCAGTTGCCAGAAAACGTCGAAATCGTTTCCTGAACAACTCAGTGCTGAATTGGTCGGCCTGCCGGTACAGGACCTCGCGGTCCCAGTTGGTGGTATCGGCTGCCTCGATGGCCTCGCAGAGGGCTTCCGGCTCGGAACTGTCAAAGAAGACTCCGGTTTGTCGGTCCGCAACCGTGTCCAAGGCACCTCCGGCACGCAGAGCCACGACGGGGCTGCCTGCGCTCATGGCTTCCACCGGGGTGATGCCGAAGTCCTCCTCGCCAGGGAAGATGAATCCCCGGCACTGCTGCATCAGATCGACAACCTCGCGCCGGGGAAGGTAGTCGGTGAAGCGAATGTTGGGACCAGCCATGGCCTTGAGTGCCGCAGTGTCCCGGCCGTCGCCGACAA
This sequence comes from Caldilineaceae bacterium, assembly GCA_965208365.1. GTDB lineage: Bacteria > Chloroflexota > Anaerolineae > Caldilineales > Caldilineaceae > Bin34. The sequence goes on from OZ242330.1 coordinate 593,752, forward strand.
TTACCAGGTTGCGGTCCGGCATGTGGTTGAAGGCGGATATGGCAAGGTCAATCCGCTTGTAGGGAATCAGGCGCGACACAACGAGGTAGAAATTATTCCTGGGGTTGGACGACTTGGGCCGGAAAGCTCCGGTGTCAACAGGGGGATGGATGATCGTGCTGGAACGGCCGTAGATGTCGCGGATCCGCTTCTGTACGGCCGTGCTGATGGCAATGAAATCATCCACCCCTCTTGCCGCCTCCAATTCCCATCGGCGCAGGTGTTCCAGCAGCAGCCGCGAGGCCAACCTAGCCGGTCCTGAGACCTGCTCGCGTGCCATGTACTGGTCGAAGTGCCATAGGAATCGGGTCGGCGTAAGGCAGTAGCAGACATGTCGTGCCTTGTTTCCGCCGGAGGCCGTGCGAACCCCGAGGCAAAAGGCGCTCTTGATGCTGATGACAAGATCCTCGCTGGCTAGGTTCATTCCCCGAAAGGCTCCTGGATACAAGGGCAGGAGATAACGGGCGAGGCGATCGCGTCCGGGGATACGATTCAGCCATGAGGTGCGGATGTCCCAGTTGCGCATCGTGTCCGGCATGCATTGCGGCACGTAGAGGCTGGTGTAGATTGGCGCCGACGGAAACATGCCGTGCAGCACCTCCAGGACATTTTCCGCGCCACCCGCCTGATTGAGCCAATCGTGTACCAGTGCGGTGCGGCCGGTCAAGGGGTGGACAGTCATGCCGGGTTGGGTGTGAAGAGGCCCCTGGATGGAATGGAAGATGTGGGCATTGGAATTTGAGGCGGCGCATCGCAGTGTCGCTGCAGTCGGTTCGCAGCCTGTCGATGTCAACCGGTATTGTCGCAGGTATCCGTCGGTACGGCCCAGGCCTCCTCGCCGGTCCGTCGCCGCCGGCGGAAGCCCGTGACCGTTCCACCCATGACGGGGACGCTTCAGGTTGGGGTCTCCCGGTTCCGGGTCTCGGTGGTCTCCAACTCCCCGGTTGCACCGGGTGTCAGCGGCAGGTCCGCGACGGTTCCTGCCGGTGGTTGTCCGCGGTCTCCAACGAGATGTTTCGCGCAGGATGGTTTGCTGCGAACGTGTACGATGTCTCGGACGAGCCGTGCCCTGCAACCTGAGACCCGGGTGCTCAGCACATCGCATGGGACGGCTCCGGGCCTGTGTCCGTGGGTCTTGCCGGGGTGGAAGCCACTGTTGCCGTGAACAGCACGACGGTATGCCCGCCCCGTCCGTCCCTGTCCGGGACACCCCCCGGTCCCGCCCGTGCTGCAGGGCGGGACCGGGGGGTGAAGGGGGCTGTCAGCGGGTAGCGAGGGTCCGGGTGGTCCAGGGGGACCAGCGGCCGGCGGCGTCCTGGCTGCGGGCGCGCACGGTGAGGGTGCCGCCGGCGGGGACGACGAGGCGGTGGTAGCCGCTGCGTCCGGCGAGGGTGGTGGAGCCGGTGAGGGGCCCGGACCAGGCCAGGGCCTGGCGCACGGTGCCGTCGGCGCCGCGCACGATCAGGGTGGCGCGCCCGGGATGGGCGTAGAGGGTGAGGACGGGCGCGGCCGGGGCCGGCCCGGCCGCGGCGGGGGTGAGGACGGCGGTGCGGGGACCGTATCCGGCGGCGGACCGCGCCTGCAGGCGGTAGCGATAGGCGGTGTCGGCGGCCAGCCCGGTGTCGGTGTGGGTGCGGGCGTCGGCGGCCAGGGTGTCGGTCAGGACGGTCCAGGCGGTCGTGCCGGCCTGTCGCCAGAGGCGGTAGCCGGTGACGGTGCCGCCGGATGCGGGGGCCGTCCAGGTCAGGGTGACGGTGTCGGCGGATGCGGTGGCGGTCGGGTTTCCGGGTGCGCCGGGGGCCTGCGGCACGCCGGTCGCGGCACCGGTGACCGCAACGGCCGCGGCCGGCAGCCAGTAGGGTCCGGCCGCACTCTTCCCGAAGCGCAGCACGCGGTACCAGCCGCCGCCCCCGGGGCCCTGGCCCGCCACGTCCAGGACGGCCGCGGCATCGCGGGTGGTCCAGGTGTGGCTGACGGGGGCCGTCGTCTCCGGCCACCGGTGGGCCGTCAATGGGTACGTGGCGGTGGCGGCCAGGGCCGCCTGCGGGCGGGTGCGGCCGGTGGCCTCCGCGGAGGGCGGGCCCAGACCGGCGGCGTTGCGTGCGGTCACGCGGTAGTGGTGGACGGTGTCGGGGGCCCGGCCGCGGTCGTGCCAGGCGGTGTCGGTGTTTCCGGTGTCGGCCACGGCGTCCGTCCAGGCGCGGGGCGTGACGTCGGCGGAGCGCTCGATGCGGTAGCCGGTGGCGGTCCCGCCCGCGGCGGCCGCCTGCCAGGTCAGCTGCATTTGGCTGTCCGCCCCGGGGTCCACGGTCAGGCCGGTGGGGGCGTCCGGCAGCCGGGGCTGCGCGTCGGTGGTGAAGGCGGTCTCCACCCAGGCCGAGGGTCCGGCGGAGTTGGCGGCGCGCACCCGCAGGTCGTGGGCCACCGCGTAGCCCAGGCTGGTCAGGGTGTGGGTCAGGCCCGTCACGGTGGTGTGGGTTGTCGGCCAGGCGGCCGTGGTCCGTGTCTTGACCTGCAGGTGATATTCGTCGGGTCGTCCGCCGGTGACCGGCCTGTCCCAGGTGGCGGTGGCATCCTGGCCGGCCACGGCCACGGCCACGGCCGTGGGCACGCCCGGCGCCACCAGCTCCGTGCTCGCCGCATGACGGGTGGCGGCCGCGTCGCCCTCCTGGTTGAAGGCCGTGATGTGGATTTCGTAGGCCGTGCCGGGTACCAGATCCGTCAGGGCATGGGCCGTGCCCGTCACCGCGGTGTCCCGGAAGTCGACGGTCGTACCGGACTCCCGCCAGGCCACGCGGTAGCCCGCGGGCAGACCGCCCGTGGCGGCCCGTTGCCAGGCCAGCTGCAGCGCGGTGCCCGCGGCCGCGGACGTGGCGGTGACCATGGTCACGGCGTCCGGGACCGCCGGTGTGGCCATCACGGCGAGGGCCGCGGTGGCCGTGGGCACCCCCGGTCCCTCCGCGGAGAGCGCCTGCAGCCAGTAGCGGTAGACGCGCTCGTTCCGCACGGTCGCATCCGCATGCGCGAGCACCGTGGCCGCCAGGTCCGCACCCAGCCGGGCAAAGGCCCCGTCGCCCTCTTGCCGCCACAGCCGGTAGCCCGTCACGGTGCCGCCCGCGGCCGGGGCCGTCCAGGCCAGCGTCACCCGGCTCGCGGCCAGGCTGGCCGTGAAGGCCCGGGGCGCTCCGGGCGGCTGCGGCAGGGATGCCACATCCCCCGCGGCCGTGCCCGCCGCCGCCGGCAGCCAGAAGGGGCCCTGCGCATTCCGGTCGAAGAGCAGGACGCGCCACCAGCCGTCGGGGTCCGGCAGGCGGGCGACAAGGTCGTGGGCGCGTCCGGGCAGGAAGGCGTTCCAGGTGGCGGTCGCGGGCGCGTCGGCCCGCGGTTCGGCGCGGGCCGTCAGGGGATAGGGGAGGCGGCCGCCCAGGTGCAGCCGGGGGCGGGTGCGGCCCCGGGCCTCCGCGGAAGGGGTGCCGACGCCGGCCCGGTTGCGGGCCCCGACCCGGTAGTGGTAGACCGTGTCCGCGGCCACGTCGTTGTCGTCCCAGGCGGCGGTGGCGGAGCCGGTGTCCTCCCGGACCACGGTCCAGGTGCGGGGCGCGGTGTCGGGGGCGCGCTCGATGCGATGGCCGGTCAGGCCGCCGCCGGTGTCGGTCGGGGCGGTCCAGGTCAGCCGCAGGCGGCTGGCGGTGCCGGGGGCGACCGCCAGGCCCGCGACCCGGCCCGGGATGGTGGGGACCGCGGCCGTGGTCACGGAGCGCTCGCGCGACCAGGCGCCGGCCTGGCCGCGGTTGTGGCCCCGCACGCGGTAGCGGTAGGGGGTGGAAGGACGCACGGTGCGGTCCACGAAGCCGCGCGCCGTCGTGCCGGTATCGTCGACCAGGATGTCCCAGGTCCCGCTGCCGGTCCGTCGGGCCAGGGTGTAGCCCGTGACCGTGCCGGAGGCGGCGCTCCAGGTCAGGGTCGCGGCATCGTGCGCGGCCGTGGCGGAGAGGCCGGCGGGGGCGCCCGGCGCCCGGCGCCGCGTGGTGGCGGTGACGGCGGGACAGAAGGCGCCCCAGCCGGCGCGGTTGTGCGCGGCCACCCGGAAGCGGTGGGTGGTGTAGGGGTCCAGGTTGTCCACGTCGTGGCGCGTGCGCGTCGAGCGGGTGTTCGACTCCTCGGTGTCCCACTCGGCGTCGTCCGCGTCCCAGACCTGGATGCGGTAGCCGTCGACGGCGGCGCCGCCGTCCGCGGCCGGCTCGCGCCAGCGCAGTTCCAGTTCGGTGGCCTCGATGTCCTCGGCCTCCAGGTCGCGCGGGACCCCCGGCACCGTGATGCGCGGGGGTGCGGTCCAGGAGACGTTGACGGTGTAGCGGAGGTAGCCCACGCCCAGGGTCCGCAGGTGGGTGTCGGCGTCGTACCACATCTGGCCGTTGGGCTGCACGGTCATCCAGAAGTCGACCTTGCGCCGGTCGGTGCTGTCGGAGCCGTCCTCGTTGACGCGCACGGCGCCCTTGACTTGGAAGCGGGCGTTGGCCTGGGGCCGGTAGTCCGCGGGCAGCAGCAGCTGGGCCTCGCGGGCACTGCCGTTGGCGTAGTAGTGGACGGGGGAGCGGGTGCAGCCGAAGGAGCCGGAGACGGCGTTGCCGCGGCGTTGCAGCTTCCAGCTGCTGCCCCGGTTGACCTGCTGGTTGAGGTAGGTGCCGGAGGCCTTGATGTCGCCGGGCCGGGCCGGGGCGGTCGGTGCCGTCAGGGCCTCGCGGGACTGCCATTTGAGGGCGGTCACGTTGTAGCTCACATAGCCCAGGTGGTCGACCTTGCTGTTGTTGACGTAGCGCAACTCGCCGTTGGTGCCGATGGTCAGGTCGAAGGAGACCCTGGGGGCGTTGGGCACGGGCGTGCGGTCCTCGTTGACCTGGGAGCCAGTGACGGTGCGGGTCACGGCGGCGGCGGGCCGGAAGCCGACGGGCAGCACGAACTGGGGCTGGGGGTTCTGGCGCGCGTAGTACTGGACGGGGGAGCGGGGGCTGTTGAAGTTGGCGGTGACGGTGGTGCCGGTCTTGTCGACGGCCCAGCGTCCGTCGGGGTTGGTGACCAGGTTGCGGTAGTCGCCGGCGGCGGAGCCGGTGGTCGTGCCCGTGCCGGTGCCCGTCTCGTGCGCGGGGCCGGTCTCGGCCGGCAGGGCCGGCGGGGTTACGGGAGCCACGGCCGGGGCGGCTTCCGAGAGTTCCACGTAGTCGCCGTGCACCCAGCCCTGGAAGGTGGCGTCGTAGCGGAGGCGGTACCAGACGGGGGTCGTGGCCGTCCGGCCGGTCACCTCGTACCAGGCGCTGGTGTCGGTGAGCAGGCGGTGGATGGCGAAGGCGGTCGAGGGCCCCGTGCGCAGGTGCAGCCCCGTCACCCAAGACCGCAGCCGCAGATGGGCCCGGGCCGCGACCGGCGCCAGGCGGCGGATGCCCGCGGTACTGGCAGGCTCGACCGGGGTGCCGTCCGTTCCCAGGACCTTGACGGCGTCCGCCGGCACCCAGCCCTCCCGGGCGGTCGGGGCGGAGGCGCCGCCGATCCCGGACGCGGAGGTCCCGGTCAGCGGCAGCGCGACCGCCAGGAACCCGGGTTGCCCATTCTTCCAGAGCACCTCCTTCACTTCACGAAAGAGCAACGCGGGCAGGACCAAATTCGGGGAGGCGGCGACATGGAGGGCGGGTTGGGCGTTGATGTCCATCTCGCTGACCACCAGCGGTGCGGCCGTCTCGACGGTGCCCTGCCCCGTGACGACCCCGACGGCCGGGCTGCGTTCCCCCTCGGTGCCGGTCCAGTACCCGGACACGGCGTAGTAGTACAGCGTGCCCAGGGAGTCCGGCGTCTGGTCCGTCCAGGAGGTGGTGCCGGCCCCCACCCGATGAACCTCGTCCAGGTTCTCCGGACTGGGACCCCGCCAGATGCGGTAGCCCGTGACGGTCCTGGCTTCCTTCGGGGCCGTCCAGCGGACCGTCACGCTCTCCTCGACCACCGTCGGCTCCTTGAGTTTCGGGGTCCCCGGGGCGACCCGGGGACTGGTGCCCGGACCCGTGTAGGTCGGCACCCCGGTCCTGCCCCCGTACGCCCCGACCTGGTCGTCCCGCACCCAGCCCTCGCGGGCGGTGCCGTCTGCGTGTGTGCCGTAGGGGATCCGCCACCAGCGCCGGTGCGTGTCCGGCACGTTGGCGGCCCGGTCCCAATACGTGCCGGTGATGGCATGGCACCGACCGGCGGTCAGGGAGCCCCAGTTGACGGAGGCCGGGGCGGAGGTGGAGGGCTGGGAATAGACCGGTGCCGGGGTGGCCTTGGTGGTCAGGAAGTGCGGGCGGGTCTGGACTTCCGGCACCGTGGCCGGAACATTCTCCGCCACCTGCACCCAAGTTACCGTGTGGCCTTTGACCGTGCCCTGGCTGGATACCCAACGGATGCCGAGGTCGGTAGCCGTCCCCGCTTCATATTGAATCCGGTACCAGGTGGCGTTGCCGACTTGCGTCTTGCCCAGGACCGCGTAGCAGGCCAGATACTTGCCATGGATTATGCGCCCGGTAGCGGATCCCCGTTCGCCGTTGTTGTCCCCATGCACCGGGATCTCGGCGAAGGCGTCCCGCGGGCTCAGCAACGTGCTCGTCCCGGACGCAATCGGCGCCGGCACGTGGGTGTGGTTGTTCACCGCGGTCTGCGCGTCGAGAGGCAGGAAGCAGGCGAAGTCCATGCAGCCATCGATTCGGTCCGCGAGGCGGGTCACGGGATCCTGCACCCCTACGTCATTAGTTAGGAAGCGGTTCTCCCTGGAGGGAGGAACCCGGCCCTCGGAATTGAAGGGTCTGAGATGCACGTGCAGATGGGGCCGGGGTTTGGTGGTTTTGCTGGGATTGTCTTCCGTCGGTGTCCTTTTCTTGTATGTGCCCGATGCGCCGGAAGTGCCTATGACCTGCCCCTTCCGCACCGTCTCTCCTTCGGTGACGACAATGTTGGTGCCCCCCTGCAGATGGGTATACACGTGCGAAAACCCGGACTGTGACGCGGGATTCGTGCAGGAGAGGATTTTGACGTAGTTGCCATAACCCTCCTCGGCACCGACCCCCCAATCACGCTCGATCTCTGTCACCACGCCCTCGTACATGGCTCTGACATCGGTGCCGGTACCGCAAAGGAAGTCAATCCCATTGTGTCCGGCAGCGCGTCCGTAAAAATCCCCGGAGGTCGCATCGTTGAAGGTGTTGTAGACAATGATGTCGCCTTCCTGCGGAATGGGTCGCAGCAACCGCCGGTTGTCGGCGGTGTCGGCCCCATTGTCATCATCGGCCGTGGTGTGGACACTCAGGCCGTGGTTGATGCCGGTAATAGCCATGTTGGTGCTCCTTGCAGTGGCCGGGCCTTCCCGGCCGTGACCCATGGTGTGAATGGGGTCCCCAAACGGGAACGGGCCCCAGTCTGGACCCGGTTCGGGGCCCGGGCCATAGCCACCGCGTGTCCTTCGCGTACCCCCTTCTAGCTCGAGTACCATGGGAGCTGCCTTCACCTATCGGAGTACCGACCATGCCCGGCTGTCCGCGTTGCCTGTCCTGCCTGCGCCTGCCGGCCCTGCTTCTGGCAATGGTGGCCCTGTCGGGTTGTCTGGCGGGCTGCGGAACGGGCGCGCCACCGGATGGTGGCAGAGCCGCGGGGGCGATGCCAGTGTCGATGCCGCGGCCGGTGTCTACCGCTACGCCCACGGTCCCGCCCCTACCCACCGCTACGCCCACGCCTACACCTACCTTCGTACATGTGGTTCCGTCGCCGACCCCCACCCTGACGCTGTCCGGGACCTACGACAACCGGGTGGTGCACACGGACGGTCGCTACGAACTGGAACTGTCCGGGACGCGGGTTGCAGCCACCTTCTCCACATCGCGCTCCCCCGTGGAACACTGGGAGCGGGCAATGTCCCTGCCCCTGTTCACGGTGCCGGCACCGTTCCGGCCGTCGTATCCCATCCTGCGCACGGTGGAGGGCCGGCCTGTACACGCCGACGGCACCCCGGACCCGGTGCGGACCTCTCCGCGGCGCTTCCTGCTGCGGGTGGATCCCGACGGTGGCGTGCACTACGTGGATGACGTCCGGGTGGAGGGTGCGGGGCACTTGGCCTATGTGCTGCACACGGTGTGGGGCACAACCCCGGCCGCCAACGACCGCGCCATCCTTGAGATCCTGGACGGGCACTGGTTTGGCAAGACCGTTCTGTCCCGCACACCGCCTCCTGTGCAGAGGGAAATTCCCGAGCACACGGATCGCTGGGGGCGCACCATTCCCACTCATAAGGTTGGCCCCTTCGTTGCCCTCAACAAGCAGGGACGCGTGACGGCGCTGGGGGTGCCGGACAGTATTGCCAACGGCTATCTGCTGGCGGAACTGGGAGAACTCCAACAACTGGAGGAATTGGACCTGTCGCACCAAGGTCAGTTGGATTACACACGTGCTGAAGGTCCCGGGTATCTGGAAAGCCTCGGCGTGATCGGACAGGTACTCACCCTCGAACGGGCACAGGAACTGTATTTGGATGGAGGGGGACTGGTTGGGGACATCCCATCGCAACTGGGTCGGCTCTCCCGGTTGCGACACCTGAAACTGAACGGGCACTATTTGGCCGGGTCCGTTCCACCGGAATTGGGCCGACTGGTTTCGCTGGAGACCCTGAACTTGTCCGGTAATCTGCTGACGGGAGACCTGCCGCGCGAACTGGTGCAGCTCTCTCGGCTGAGGATACTGGGGCTGTCGGACAATTGGCTGACGGGTTCCCTGCCCCCCGAATGGAGCCAACTTGCCAATCTGTCGTGGCTCTCCCTGGGCCAAAACCGGCTGACGGGTTCCCTGCCCCCCGAATGGGGCCAACTCATCGGCTTGCAAACACTCTTGCTGAATGACAACCGGCTGACGGGTTCCCTGCCTCCCGAGTGGGGCCAACTTACCAATCTGTCGTGGCTCTACCTGTACGACAACCAACTGACGGGTCCGCTGCCTCCCGAGTGGGGCCAACTTACCAATCTGTCGTGGCTCTCCCTGGGCCAAAACCAACTGACGGGTTCCCTGCCCCCCGAGTGGGGCCAACTTACCAATCTGTCGAGGCTCTCCCTGGGCCAAAACCGGCTGACGGGTTCCCTACCCCCCGAGTGGGGCCAGCTCACCAGTCTGCGGGTGCTGAGCCTGTACGGCAACCAACTGACTGGTTGTTTGCCCTTTGCAGTCCCGCATGGTCATGGTACCCACATTGAGCATGATCTCCCGAGCTGCCCGCCTACCCCGCCTTGACAGGGGTATTTCCTGGGCGCATGCGGCGGTGGTGGCAGTCTGCCGGGAGGCTGGGAAGCCGTGTGCGGCCCCGAAACCGGCGGGCATCGGCTCCCGGTCTGCAGTTTCGAGGTTCAGGACCGGGGATCCGGACGGGATCCGGACAGGCTGATCGGGGTAGGTAAAGCCGGGAGCTGGGTCAATGTGCGACCGTTTGATCCAGTCCGGGCGGGTCCACCCACCGCAGCTTCCAGGGCGGATCCGGTCCGGGGAGGGGCTGCAGCCAGACCCGGGCTCAGCCATGGCCGCGGTGCAGGAGCCACTGGACCCGGGCCAGGCCCAACTGGAAGACACTGAGTGGTCGGGGTGGGGACACCGTCGTTGGCTGCAGGGGCGGCGTGCGCACGCGACCGGGGGCCAGCCCGCGCAGGTACGCCTCCTCGACGCGCGTGCCGTGGGCCAGCACCCAGAGGGTGGCCACGGCTAGGACCAGCTCGTGCCGGTCGACGCGGGCGGGGTCCAGGCGGCGGGTGCGGTGCCACTGCCAGCCCATGCGCTTGAGGGCGCGGAAGCCCTGCTCGATCCAGACGCGCAGGCCGTAGGCGCCGAGGTCCACGGTTTCTGGAGCCTCGTCCGTGAGCACGACCTAGGGGGCTTCCTGGCCGGGAACCCAGAGCACGATCAGGATGCAGGACCGCTTGCGTTCGCGGAAGGCCTTCCCGGCCGTGACCTATGGTGTGAATGGGGTCCCCAAACGGGAACGGGCCCCAGTCTGGACCCGGTTCGGGGCCCGGGCCATAGCCACCGCGTGTCCTTCGCGTACCCCCTTCTAGCTCGAGTACCATGGGAGCTGCCTTCACCTATCGGAGTACCGACCATGCCCGGCTGTCCGCGTTGCCTGTCCTGCCTGCGCCTGCCGGCCCTGCTTCTGGCAATGGTGGCCCTGTCGGGTTGTCTGGCGGGCTGCGGAACGGGCGCGCCACCGGATGGTGGCAGAGCCGCGGGGGCGATGCCAGTGTCGATGCCGCGGCCGGTGTCTACCGCTACGCCCACGGTCCCGCCCCTACCCACCGCTACGCCCACGCCTACACCTACCTTCGTACATGCGGTGCCGTCGCCGACCCCCTCCCTGACGGTGTCCGGGGACTATGACAACCCGGCGGTACACGCGGACGGTCGCTACACCCTGCAGCTGGCCGGGACGCGGGTCGCGGTCACCTTCTCCACTTCCCGTTCCCCGGTGGAGTACTGGGTGCGGCGGACCCCGCAGCCCCTGTTCACGATCCCGGAGCCGTTCCGGCCGTCGTATTCCATCCGGCGCACGGTGGAGGGCACCCCGGTGCAGGCCGACGGCACCCCGGACCCGGCGCGGACGGCCCCCCACCGTTTCCTGCTGCGGGTGGACTCCGACGGGACCGTGCACTATGTGGACGATGGCCGGGTGGAAGGCGCGGGCCATCTGGCCTACGCCCTGCACACGGTCTGGGACATCAGGCCGCCGCCGCCCACCTCCACACCCACACTGCCTCCGCCCACGCCCACCTTCGCACATGCGGTTCCGTCGCCCACCCCCTCTCTGACGGTGTCCGGGACCTACGACAACCGGGTGGAGCACGCGGACGGCCGCTACGTCCTGCAGCTGTCCGGGACGCGGGTCGCGTCCACCTTCTCCACCACCCGCTCCCCCGTACAGTACTGGGCGCGGGACGTGGCCGCGCCCCTGTTCACCGTCCCGGAGCCGTTCCGGCCGCCGTATTCCGTCCTGCGCACAGTGGAAGGCATCCCGGTGCGCGCCGACGGCACTCCGGACCCGGACCACCCCGAGCCTCGTCGCTTCCTGCTGCGGGTGGACCCCGACGGGACCGTGCACTATGTGGACGATGCCCAGGTGGAAGGCGAAGACCGGCAGGCCTACTGCCTGAACTTGGTGGGATTAAGGGGTGTGGGTATTGGCACCGGGAGCCTGCGTCCACCCACAAGCATCATCACCGGGACCCTGCGCGCCCCCGCGGGCGCGGCGCAGCCACCACCACCGTCCAACTGCGCCGCTGCTCTTGGACGCCCCGGTCGCTTCCTGGCCTACAGCCTGCACACGACCTGGGGCACGACGCCGGCCGCCAACGACCGCGCCGTGCTGGAGATCCTGGACCGCCACTGGTTTGGCGAGACCGTTCTGTCCGCCGAACCGCCCCCCGTGCAGTTCGAGGTGCCCGAGCACAGCGAACACATGGGGGGAACGTACCCGGCCGCGCGTGTGGGTGCGTTCGTGACGTTTGATGCCGACGGGCGCGTGACGGCACTGGGTGCCCCCACCAACGAGCCCAAGGCCAGGGCGGGCGCCCCCGTCTACAACTTCCATGGCCCCCTGCTGCCGGAACTGGGACAACTGCACCACCTGGAACATCTGGACCTGGGCTACCGGACCTATTTCGAAGGGAGCGTCAAACACAGGGACATCGGGAGGGGACCGGAATCATTGACGGGGGCGATCCCGCCGCAACTGTGGCGGCTTCCCCGTCTGCGCCACCTGGATCTGCAGGGACAATTGCTGGCCTGGACCCTCCCGTCGGATATTGGGCATCTGGCCTCCCTGGAGTACCTGGACTTGGGCCACAACTGGCTGTCGGGTTCCCTGCCTCCCGAACTGGGTCGGCTAGCCTCCCTGAAGCATCTGAATCTGAGCGACAACGACTTCACCGAACCCCTGCCCCCCGAACTGGGGCAACTCACCCGCCTGCAGACGCTCGACCTGAGCCACAGCCAACTGACGGCGCTGCCCCCCGAATGGGGCCAACTGGCCAGCCTGCAGACGCTCGACCTGAGCAGCAACCAACTGACGGTGCTGCCCCCCGAATGGGGCCAACTGGCCGGTCTGCAGACGCTCGACCTGAGCGGCAACCAACTGACGGCGCTACCCCCCGAACTGGGCCAACTGGCCAGTCTGCAGCGGCTCTACCTGGAGGACAACCAACTGACGGGGCCCCTGCCCCCCGAATGGGGCCAACTGGCCCGCCTGCAGCGGCTTGACCTGCACAACAATCAACTGACAGGGCCCCTGCCCCCCGAGTGGGGCCAACTGGCCCGCCTGTGGAGACTCGAACTGGGCCACAACCAACTGACCGGTCCCCTGCCCCTCGAGTGGAGCCGGATGACCAGACTGGAGAACCTCGGACTGGAGGCCAACCAACTGACCGGTTGTTATTCCCCGAATTATTTTCCCGGGATCGATAGCGAGCTAGGTTCCCTCTCCACCGATCTCCCGGCCTGCCCTCCTTGAGTACATTAGATACTGACACGGTCATGTCCAAGGGATAGACCATGGGCCGGACAGGATCCGTCGTCGACAGCCGCGGCAACCACTCAGGGACCGCAGCGGACCCGACTCCCGCGCCGGTGATGTGCTGCTCACTGCCGCGGGGATCTTCATCGTCGGCACCTGAAGCCAGGCAGCAGGAAGCAGGCGAAGTTCAGCCGAGAAGGCGGGAGGTTACGTCCGTGTTCTGCTTGTGGTTGGCGGTACCGCTCCAGTAGGATTCGTTTTCGTCGGCCACTGTGCCGTCCGTCCCGAAGTCCACGAGGTGCCCGGGGGATGGGACGCGGTGGTGTCGGACACTCCGATCCGGTGGCCAAGGGCAACCGCTCGCCCACCTTGATGTTCCCTTCCGTGGATTGGCATATGCATGATTGAAGCCGACACCGGCAATGGGATGCGTGCCGCAGCGGATGGTGGCATGGTTGCCGCAGGGCATTCCGGAAGTGGCCGGAGGCCGGTTGTGCACCATCTCGATCACCACACTGCCCTTGCCCGGAGAGCCGGCTCCGGGTGCCGCTTCCGCTTGGGGTCATGGATGCTCCGTGGCCTGCCGCTTCCGCCCTGCCGGGTATTCCGCAACCACGGGAGGGGCTTGGGGGTATTGGGACGCAGGCATGCGGCTCCATGATCTCTTCGCCCATACAAGCCTATTGACGGAAGACGCCGCACGGATCTCCGCCAGCCCCGCTTCACGCTCCCGACGCGACCTTGTGTGGGCACGGCCGGTATCCCTGGGGCCCCTTCCGCGTACAAGCCTGCCGGTGCGATGGCCTGGTACGGCTCCATACGGACCTCTGTCTGCGTGGCAACCGGCCGACCCGGCTGCCCCTGGCGTGGAGCCAACTCGCCCGCCGGCGGATGCTCGACCCGAGTCGCAACCAGTTGACCGTATTCCCTCGAGTGAGGCCCACCCGCCAACCTGAAACCGCCATGGCTGCAAGACAACCGGATGACAGTCCCTCCTCCGCCCGCGTGGGGTCGGCTGCCCCACCGGGAATCACTGGCTGTGCCAGCCACCCAACTGACCGGTTGTCATTCCCGGGGTTGGCGCCCAAACCCGAATGACCGAGCCACCGGGCACCCGGACAGTCCCCCACCTCCCCTTTGTGGACGAGCCCGGGGACAGGCCATGGGCAGGGGACGGCAAGGCGCGGGGAGGACACACAAGGTGCGGGCGCACGGCACGGACGGGCAGGACCGGTTCTCCGAGGTGGGGCTGCGGCAGGCTTCACGGCATCCTTTTTCGATGTGACGCGGTGGTGACATGGTGGTGACGCGGCGGGTATGGACAGGGGGCCGAAGCGGATCCAGACTGGGGACCGTTCCCGTTTGGGGGACCGCATTCAGGTTCGGGCAGCGTTGTCCGGTCCACAACCAGGAGAAAGAACCCCGTCATGTCCCACAAGCACGGTTTGGGCGTCCCCACGGTGGATGATGCCACCCCCGGGGCCGATGCCGCCGAAGGCACGTACGCCATGGATGACCGCAACGGCCGTCGGCGTCCCCACACCGGATCGCAAGGCGACCCGGCCGCGGAGCTCGGGCCGGAACGCGCGCGGGGGCGGGTCCTGTGGGTGGATCCGGTCCCGGCCGACATTCAGGCGGGGTGCGACCTGCTGGCGTCCCGGCATCTGGAGGTGCGGCAGGTGGCGCGCTGCGAGGAAGCCGGTCCCCTGCTGGCGGACTGGGCGCCGCAGGTCCTGTTGCTGGAGTATGCGCTGCCGGCCGGCAGCATGGCCTACGAGACGTTTGTGCATGCGGTACTGCCGACCCGCGATCCCTACCGGGCGGACCGCTGGCCGCCAATGCCTGGGGCCGGACGGAGATGCCGTTGCTGCTGGTGAGCGGGGGCGCCCCGGCGCGGGTCCCGGGCTACGTCAATCCCCACCTGGCACGCGCGGCCCATTTCCTGCCCAAGCCGCTGGATGCCGTCCGCTGCCTGCAACTGGTGGAGAATCTGCTACGGCCGGGGACGCCGGCGCGGGTGCTGGATTTGACCCGGAGCCAACTCCGGCTGCCGGGCGCGGTGCATGCGCTGTCCCCGCAGGGACTGGAGATCCTGGTGGTGCTGGCCCGCGCGTACCCGCAATCCCTACCGGCGTTGGCACTGGCCCGGGAGTTGTATCGGCGGCGGGGGATGGTGATCGGCGAGGGGCAGGTGCGAACGGCGATCCGTCGGTTGCGGCAACGGTTGGAGACGGACCCGTCGCAACCGCGGCTGGTGGGGAACCTGGGCCAGGGGTACTTCCTGGGTTGGCCCCTGTGCTTGGAAGGCGACGACCAGACTCCGGATTGACGGGAAGGGCCCACATCGGCTCCCGTCGGCCGCGCCCCTGTCCCTTCCTCGAGAAGCATGTGAACTCGTCACGATATCCTTCGCTCTGAAGGCCCTGAGGTGCACGTGCAGATGCGGTCGGGGGCGAGTGGTTTCACTGGGATCCTCGGGTGTCGGTGTCTTCACGTATGTGCCCGAGGCACCCGACGTGCCGATCGTGTCTCCCTTGGCCACCGACATCCCTTTGACGACGACAATGTTGGCGCCTCCCTGCAGATGGGCGTAGGTGTGCTCGAAGCCGGCACCGTTGGCCGGATTCGTGCAGGAGCGGATGGTGACGTGGTTGCCGAGGCTCTCCTTTGTTCCAACAGTCCAGTTGTTCACCACCTTGATCACCACGCCGCCGTACATGGCCCTGACATCAGTGCCGGTACCGCAAAGGAAGTCGATGCCTTCGTGGCCGGCAGGGTGCTGGTAGAAGTGTCCCGAGGTGGCATCGTTGAAGGTGTTGCAGACAATGATGCCGCCTTCCTGCGGAACGGGCCGCAGCAACCGCCGGTTGTCGGCGGTGTCGGCCCCATGGTCAGCATCGGCCGTGGTGTGGACACTCAGGCCGTGATGGGTACTGGTAACGGTCATGTCGGGTCTCCCTGCTGTGGTCCGGACAGCGCAGTCTGGACCTGAATGCGGTCCCCCAAACGGGAACGGTCGCCAGTCTGCCGGAGCCCGGACCCTCCCGGCCATACCCAAGGCGTTCCCAATGGTGGGCTACCCCTGCCGGTGGCTGGATCGGGTATCGTGTATCGGACCGCCATCCCGTCCCGCTGTATCGACCATGCCCGCTCACACTTTCCGCCCGCGCCCTGTGCCGGCTCGGTGCCTCGCCGGCCTGTGCCTGGGGTGTCTGGCCATGCTGGTCTTGGTGGGTTGCTGGGCACAGCCTTCCCGCCATCCTCCAGCGAACGGCGGACGGACCGCGGGGTCGATGCCCACATCGACCCCGCGCCCGGTGCCAACCTTCACTCCCACGCTGGTTCCGTCTCCGACCTTCACTCCCACGCTGGTTTCGTCTCCGACCTTCACTCCCACGCCAGTTCCGTCTCCGACCCCCACCCTGACGGTGTCCGGGACCTACGACAACCGGATGGAGCACGCGGACGGCCGCTACGCCCTGCAGCTGTCCGGGACGCGGGTCGCGGCCACCTTCTCCACTGCCCGTTCGCCCGTGCAATACTGGGCCCGGGAGGTTCCGTATCCATTGTTTACAGCCCCGGAGCCGTTTCGCCCGCCATATCCCGTCCTGCGCACCGCAGTGGGCACGCCGGTGCGCGCCGACGGTGTCTCGGACCCGGACCACCCCGAACCCCGTCGCTTCCTGCTGCGGGTGGACCCCGACGGGACCGTGCACTACGTGGACGACACCCATGTGGAGGGCGTGGGATATCTGGCCTACAGCCTGGAAACGGTCTGGGGCACGACCCCGGCCGCCAACGACCGCGCCGTCCTCGAGATCCTGGACGAGCACTGGTTCCGCAAGACCGTCCTGTCCGCCGAACCGCCCCCCGTGCAGTTCGAGATTCCCGAACAGACCATCGTGGACGCGTGGGGGGACGAGAAATTGGTGCTTGCCCACTTGGCTGGTGCCTTCGTGACCTTGGATGGGACGGGACGCGTGACGGAGCTGGGCGCGCCCCGTTATGCCCTCAACGGGATTCTTCTGCCGGAACTGGGGCAGCTCCACCGGTTGGAGCGCCTGGATCTGGGCTATATCCATCCCCTGTCAGTCAAGTGGCGGAATGGCCGGTATGCAAGCCACGCCAAACGGCGAATCGAGTGTGACCTGAGACTGGTGCGTTGCATTGGGACCCCGTCATTTCTGCAGAGGGCGGACATGACGGAGCAGGACAGTCGGCAGGCCCTGGAGTGGGTATTGGAGTGGTTGGGCAGGGAGGACGTGCCAGGCCACTTGGTGTGGCCGGAAGTGGATCACTTGACCGGCGCGATCCCGGCTCAATTGGGCCAGCTGAACAGCCTTCGTCACCTGGACTTGGCGGGCCACTTGTTGACGGGTCCCCTGCCCCCCGCCATCGGGCACCTGGTCAACCTGGAGCACCTGGACCTGCGCGACAACTGGCTGACTGGGTCCCTACCTCCCGCTATCGGACACCTGGCCTCTCTGGAATACCTGAACCTGAGCTACAACTGGCTGTCTGTCCCTCTGTCCCCGGCCATCGGGCGCTTAGCTGACCTGAAATACCTGGACCTGCGCGACAACTCACTGACGGGCCCTCTGCCTTCCGAATGGGGCCAACTCACCAACCTGAGACATCTCCACCTGTACAACAACCGGCTGACGGGACCCATGCCCCCCGAGTGGGGCCAACTCACCAACCTGCAGGATCTCAGTCTGCACAGCAACGGGTTGACGGGTCCGCTGCCCCCCGAGTGGGGCCAACTCACCAACCTGCGCCACCTGCACCTGGACTACAACCGGCTATCGGGGCTCCTCCCTGCCGAGTGGGGTCAACTCGCCAGCCTGCAGCAGCTTGACCTATCTCGTCATACGTACCCGCCTCCGGGCCCGCCCGGCAACGATCTGACGGGTCCGCTGCCGCCCGAATGGGGCCAGCTTACCAACCTTCATCATCTCGGCCTGAGCCGCAACCGGCTGACGGGCCCCATACCCCCCGAGTGGAGCCAGATCGCCAGCCTGCAGGTGCTTGGCCTGGACGGCAACCAGTTGACCGGTTGTTACTCCAAGGTGTCCCCGAAACTCACCGTCGACACCGATCTCCCGCGCTGTCCCGACTGAGCCATTTCCAGCATGGGTGGAAGTGGCTCAGTCGGGCTTGGGGCATCCGTTCCAGCTCGGTTTCGGTCAGCGACCAGGTGCCCCTACCGGGTGGTTCCAGGTTTCCGGTAGTCGGACCGGACGAATCGCGCGCTCCCGGGCATGCACCCGGTCCTGTGCCCGCCGACGTTTCTGGGAGGTGCCGGGCGGTGTGCAGATTGGCGCTGGGGGACTCTGCCAGTGGGGACCTGCACCGACAGGGCCTGGAGAAGGCGGGAGACAGGCAGCAGGTAAATTCAGGCAGCCGAAGATGCGTTGTATTCGTCGATCACTGTGCCGTTCTGTCCAAAGGCCTTGAGGTGCATGTGCAGATGGGACTCGGTGGTGCCGGACACTCCGCTCCGATCGTCCTTGGCCACGGAGTCGCTCCGTCGATTGCAGTGCGCGTTGGCGTGTTCGAAGTCGGCACCGGCGGCGGGATCCGTGCAGGTGCGGATGGCGGTGCGGTTGCCGTAGGACGTTCCGGAACCCTTTGAAACCCTTTATCCACCACCTCCACCACCACGCTGCCGGCCGCAGAGGCGAAGTCGATGCCTTCATGACCGGAGCGTTGTATTTGGCAGCGTCCCGAGGTCGCATTGTTGCAGGTGTTGTCGATAAGGTGCCCGAGGCCACGTCCCACAGGCGAACGGTGTTGTCCCAGGCGGTACCGGCCAGGGTTTGGCCGTTGGAACTGAAGGCCGCCCTGCGGACCGCCTCCGAATGGCCTGTGGCCAGGGACGCGACATCATGGGAGTTGGGGCCAGACAATCGAATGCCCCTGGCATCCCCAACCACTGGGCGAATGCCGTCCGGTGACTATGGCATGTCCTGAAGCGCGTTCCGGTTCGCAGGGGACTTGGCCTCGGAAGGCAGGTGCTGGGACAGGGGGCCTGGGCCATACCGGGCAGAGGCACGGCCAGCAGCAGAAACAGGCTGGCAGCCAGGATATGGGCAGAGATCCTTACGGACAACTTCGGACTGCCTCCTCAACGGCACACCCATGCGACACCTTGCGCCAAGGCAAGGGGCAGCGACATCCAACCGCCATGATCAGGACCGCCTAAACATCCTGAGGGGATGAGGTCCCGAGCAAGGGATCAGGCCTGTGGCCTTGCGGTGGCCTTCCGTACCAGGCCGGTGTCGCCGGTCATGCGGAATGCCAAGCCGGCTTGCGGGCCAGGAAGTAGCCCTGCCCTTCGTTGCACAGCAGTTGGGGCTTGGTCGGCTCCGTTTCCAGTATCTGGCGCATGTGATGGATGGCCACGCGCACTTGGGCTTCGTTGGAGCGGATCCCCTTGTCGTCGTGCAGCCTTCGCACCAGCTGCGGTGCGGTGAGGGGCTCGGGATGGCTGTGGGCCAGAAGGAGCAGGATGTCCGTATCCCGGGGCGGAAGCGAATGGGGCGTGCCCTGAATCCACACGCGCCTGCGGTGCGGTTCCAGGGTTAAACCCAACGGGGGAACTCGCAGCAGGTCCTGCACCCGCTGGACCAGATGGCTGACATGGCAGGGCTTGGGCAGGAAACAGGCCACGCGCGTGAGGTGCGGCGTCACATAGCCGGGCACCGTTGCGGGCAGACCGCCGGTCGCCAGCAGAATGGGGATCTCGGTGTGGCGCCAGGGATTGTCGAAAAGCTGTCCTCCGGCCCCATAGGGGTCCACCGGCGGCAACTCCTCGTACACGAACGTTTCGTAGTGCATGCCCGTCGCCGACCGTCCATAGTCGAGCAGGAGTACATGGGGTGCCCAAGCCTGGATCTGGTCCAGCGCCGTCTCAAAGCCGGGTACACACCGAACGGTGATGCGACGGGCTTGCAGCAGGCGCCGGGCCGGATCCAGCGATTCCGGTTGGGCATCCACCCACAGCAGCCGCCCCTCCGGCATCCGCGCGTCCATCCGTTCCCGTGCACAGGGGCCTGCCAAAGCGACATCCCGGTGTCCATCATGTGCATAATCCATACTTTGTCTCCCAGCTGTGGACTAATGAAAACGCCGGTGCCTTTACCGGCGGTGAATGCCCGGGGGGATGCCTCGCGACCCGCATGATCAAGTATCTGCACGGGGCTGTCCATACCCGCCGCGTATCCACCGCGTACCCAACGGCGGTCCCGTGTAACCGGGTACGGAGTTGTATCCCCGATCTGAAAGAAACAAGACACTGAGCCCGGGCGTCGGGTCTCCCGGAAGGAAGTCCGCCGTTGCCGCGCCGTACGTCCGGGAAGGGTGTCTTGGTTGGCAGGGCGAAAGCCCGCACCGGACCACCGGTCGCCGGCCGGGAACCTGCCCCTGACAGATCCTGACCGGTGGATGCCGTTGCAATGGCCCTGCTGGCGGTTGGACAGTCCCGGCCAAGTGCAAGGTGGCTGGTTGGCGTGCCGTTGAGGAGGCTGTCCCGATGTTGTTCGTGAACATCCCAATCCGGGTTCTGGCCGCATGCCCATGTCCGATCTTGGCCGCGGCATCGCCCGTTGTGGCTCGGGAGACCCTGTTCGACTCCCTGCCGTCCGGAGCCAAGGCCCGGCTGTAACCGTGCGGCGGTTGGGGCAACAAGGGCATTTGGCTGCATGGCACCCTGACCTGCGAAGTTGAGTCCCTGCCCACAGGCCATGAGGAAGAGGTCCGGAGTGTGGAATTCAGTCCGGATGGGCGAACCCTGGTCGGTCGGGACGGGAGCTCCACCGTCCGCCTGCGGACCAGGGCCTGCATCCGGTACCGGTGGGCGGTCTTCGCGTCCGGCCCGGTGTCGGCAGGGGGAGGGACCGCGGAAGCCGGATCGCCTTCCCACCAGGCGCAGACGTCCTTGCCCGGCGGCCGTGTGGCCCCCGCGGCAGCGGGGACAGTCCTGTCCCCGCTGCGCGCTTGAAGAGGTTCAGCGTATGGGGATGCTGCCAAGGTTGCCGTGGGTCTGGACGTAGTCCTTGTGGACCCAGCCTTTGACGGCGGAGCTGAATTGGATCTGCCACCAGGTAGGGGTGGCGGCGTTCTTGCCCAGGATGTCGTAGCGGGTGGTGGAGCCGCCGGGGATGAAGCCCACCCGGGCGTAGGCGGTACCGGGCCCGGAGCGCACGTTGAGCCCGAGCGTAGTGGTGGCCCTGAGGCTCAGTTGGGGGCTGGAGGTCCAAGTCACGGAGAGACCGGAGAGGTCGCCGTGGGTCTGGACGTAGTCCCCGTGCACCCAGCCGGTGACGGTGTCGCTGAAGCGGATCTGGTACCAGGTGGCCGTGGCCGCGTCCTTGCCCAGGATGTCGTAGCGGGTGGTGGAGCCACCCGTGATGGTACCCACGACATTGTGGGCGGTGCCCGGTCCCGAGCGCACATTGAGGTTGTAGGTGGTGGTGGCCTTGAGGCTCAGTTGGGGCGGGGTCCAGGTGACGGTGAGCCCGGAGAGGTCGCCGTGGGTCTGGACGTAGTTGGCGTGGACCCAGCCGGTGACGGTGGAGCTGAAGCGGATCTGGTACCAGGTGGGGGTGTCGGCGTCCTTGCCCAGGATGTCGTAGCGGGTGGTGGAGCCGCCGGCGATGGAGGCGACCCGGGCGTGGGCGGTGCCGGGTCCGGAGCGCACGTTGAGTCCGGTCGTGGCGGAGGCCTTGAGGCTCAACTGCGGCCGGGTGGTGAAGGTGGCGGCGACCCAGTCCGAGGCGCCGGCCGTGTTGGCGGCGCGCAGGCGCAGGTCGTAGGCGGTGGCGCCGGCCAGGCCGGTCAGGGTGTGGGTGGTGCCGGTCACGGTGGTGAAGGTGTCCGGCCAGTCGGTGGTGGCCCGGGTCTTGGCCTGCAGGTGGTAGGCGTCGGTCGGGCCGCCGGTGGCGGGGGCCTGCCAGGCGACGGTGGCGTCCCGCCCCTTGACGGTCACGTTCGGAGCCCCGGGCAGGCCGGGGACCGGCTGCAGTGTGGTGGCGGTGTGGGTTGTGGCCGGGGCGTCGCCCACCTGGTTGAAGGCGACCACGCGCAGCGCGTAGGCGGTGTGGGGACGCAGGCCGGCCAGGGTGTGGGCGGTGCCGATGACCTCCGTCTCGAGGAAGTCGTCCGCGGTGCCGTCGACGCGCCACTGGACGCGGTAGGCTGTGGGCAGGCCGCCGGTGGCGGCGCGGGTCCAGGCCAGCTGCAGTGTGTTGGCCGTGGCGGTGGCCTTCAGGCCGGTGACCGCGGCCGGAGCCGCGGGTGTGGCCATGACGGCCAGGGCGGCGGCGTTGGAGGGGCGGCCGGGCCCCGTGTCGGCCAGGGCCTGGAGGCGGTAGCGGTAGACGTGGCCGTTGGTCACGGTGCTGTCCGTGGCCGTGAGGGTGGTTGCGTTCAGGTCCTGTCCCAGCTGGGTCCAGGTCCCGTCGTCCTGTTGCCGCCAGAGACGGTAGCCGGTCGCGGCGGTGCCCGCGGGGGGAGCGGCCCAGGTCAGGGTCACCGTGCCACTGGCCAGGCTGGCCGTGAAACTCGCCGGTGCGGCCGGCGGTTGCGGCAACGCTGCCGTATCACCAATGGTGCTGCCGGCCGCGGCCGGCAGCCAGAAGGGACCTGTGGTGCCCTGTCCGAAGAGCAGAACGCGCCACCAGCCGTCGGGGTCCGGCACGCGGGCCGTCAGGTCGTAGGCGCGTCCGGGCAGGTAGGCGGCGAAGGTGGCGGTCACGGGCGCGTCGGTCCAGGGCGAGGCATGGGCCGTCAGGGGATAGGGGAGACGGCCACCCAGGTGCAGCTGGGGCCGGGAGCGGCCCGCGGCCTCTGCGGAAGGGATGCCGACGCCGGCACTGTTGCGGGCACTCACCCGGTAACGGTAGGCCGTGTCCGCGGCCACGTCGTTGTCCCCCCAGCGGGCGGTGTCGGAGCCGGTGTCCTCCCGGACCACGGTCCAGGTGCGGGGCGCGGTGTCGGGGGCGCGCTCGATGCGGTAGCCCGTCACGCCGCCGCCCATATCGGTCGGGGCCGTCCAGGTCAGTTGCAGGCGGCTGCCGGTGCCCGGCGCGACCGCCAGGCCCGTGACCTGCCCCGGGATGGTGGGGGCCGCGGCCGTGGCGATGCTGCGCTCCTGCGACCAGGTGCCGGCCTCCCCGCGGTTGTGGCCCCGGACCCGGTAGCGGTAGGTGGTGGTCGGGTGTACGGTGCGGTCCACGAAGTCCCGTGTCGTGACGCCCGTGTCGGCGACCAGGATGTCCCAGGACCCGTTCCCGGTCCGTCGGGCCAGCGTGTAGCCCGTGACCGTGCCGGAGGCGGCACCCCAGCTTAGGGTCACCGCGTCATGCGCGGCCGTGGCGGAGAGGCTGGCGGGGGCGCCCGGCGCCCGGCGCCGCGTGGTGACGGTGACGGCGGGGCAGAAGGCGCCCCAGCCGACGCGGTTGTGGGCGGCCACCCGGAAGCGGTAGGTGGTGTAGGGGGCCAGGTCCTCCACGTCATGGCGCGTGCGCGTCGAGCGGGTGTTCGACTTCTCGGTGTCCCACTCGGCGTCGTCCGCATCCCAGACCTGGATGCGGTAGCCGTCGACGGCGGCGCCGCCGTTCGCGGCCGGACTGCGCCAGTCCAGTTCCAGCTCGGTGGCCTCGATGTCCTCGGCCTCCAGTTCGCGCGGGATCCCGGGCACGGTGATGCGCGGGGCGGCGGTCCAGGCGACGTTGACGGTGTAGCGCAGATAGCCCACACCCAGGGTCTGCAGGTTGGTGTCGGCGTCGTACCACATCTCGCCGTTGGGCTGGACCGTGAGCCAGAAGTCGACCTTGCGTCGGTCGGTGCTGTCGGAACCGTCCTGGTTGACGCGCACGGCGCCCTTGACCTGGAAGCGTGTGTTGGCTTGGGGCCGGTAGTCCGCGGGCAGCAGCAGCTGGGCCGCGCGGGTGCTTCCGTTGGCGTAGTAGTGGACGGGGGAGCGGGTGCAGCCGAAGGAGCCGGAGACGGCGTTGCCGCGACGTTGCAGTTGCCAGCTGCTGCCCCGGTTGACCTGCTGGTTGAGGTAGACGCCGGAGGCCTCGGTGTCGCCGGGTTGCGCCGGTGTCTTGAGGGCCTCGTTGGACTGCCATTTGAGGGCGGTCACGCTGTAGCCGACGTAGCCCAGGTGGTCGACCTTGCTGTTGTTGACGTAGCGCATCTCGCCGTTGGTGCCGATGGTCAGGTCGAAGGACGCGGCCGGGGCATTGGGCACGGGCGTGCGATCCTCGTTGACCTGGGTGCCGCCGGTCACGGTGCGGGGCACGGTGGCGGTGGGGCGGAAACCCGCAGGCAGCACGAACTGGGGCTGGGGGTTCTGGCGTGCGTAGTACTGGACGGGGGAGCGGGGGCTGCTGAAGTTGGCGGTGACGGTGGTGCCGGACTTGCTGACGGCCCAGCGCCCGTCGGGGTTGGTGACCAGGTTGCGGAAGTCGCCGTCGGCCGAGCCGGTGGTCGTGCCCGTGCCCGTGCCCGTCTCGTGCGCGGGGCCGGTCTCAGCCGGCATGGCCGGCGGGGTTACGGGAGCCACGGCCGGTGCGGCCTCCGAGAGCTCCACGTAGTCGCCGCGCACCCAGCCCTGGAAGGTGTCGCTGTAGCGGAGGCGGTACCAGACGGGGGTGGTGGCCGTCCTGCCGGTCACCGCGTACCACACGGAGGTGTCGGTGAGCAGGCGGTAAATGGCGAAGGCGGTCGACGGTCCGGTGCGCAGGTGCAGGCCCGTGACCCAGGAGCGCAGGCGCAGATGGGACCGGGCTGCGACCGTCGCCAGGCGGCGGATGCCCTCGGGGCTGGCGGGTGCGACCAGGGTGCCGTTGGTTCCGAGCACCTTGACGGCGGACACCGGCACCCAGCCCTCCCGGGCGGTCGGGACGGAGGCGCCGACGACCCCGGACAGGGGGGGCCGGGTCGGCGGCAGCGCGACCGCCAGGGACACCGGCAGTTTGTTCTTCCAGAGGACCCCCTTCACTTCATGAAAGACCGAGTTGAGCATGACCGCCAGCGAGTTGGGACCCGTACTGGTCGTGGACCGGGTGTGGATGTTCGTCTCGGCCACCGCCAGGGCCTTGGTCCCGCCGAGGCTCCCGTGGCCGGTGATGAAACCCACAGGACGGCTGTAGAAATCCTCAACCCCGGTCCCGTAGGCCGACACCGCGTAGTAGTACAGCGTGCCCAGCGGGGTCGTTGGCTGGTCCGTCCAGGAGGTGATGCCGGCCTTCACCCGGTGGACCTCGGTCAGGTTCTCCGGACTGGTTCCCCGCCAGATCCCGTAGCCTGTCACTGTGTTGCCTGCCGGTGCGTCCCAGGTTAATGTCACGCTCTCTTCCATCACTGTCGCTTGGGGCGGATCCGGGATGACCGGCACCCCGGTCGCGCCTCCGTACGGCCAGACTACGTCGTCTCGCACCCAGCCGGTCAGGGGACGGTCGTTCGCATCACGATATTGGATCAGCCACCAGCGCCGTTCCGCCAGGGACACGTCTGTGCCCGCGTCCCAATAGCCAAGCACGGCGCCACACTGACCGGCGGCCAGGCGGCCGGCGGCACTTGCCTGCAACGAAGACCAGGCACGGACATTGACGGCAGCGTTCCGGGGCGTCGCGAAGTGCGGGCGAGCCTGGACTTTCGGCTTTGTGGCTAGAACATCCTCGATATGCACCCAAGTCACCTCTCGGCCGCTGACCGTGCCCCGACTGGACACCCAACGGATTCCAGGATCGGAATCCGTCCCCGCTTCATATTGGATCCGGTACCAAGTGACGTTGCCGACTTGCGCCTTGCCCAGAACCGCGTAGCAGGCCAAGTACTTGCCATGGATTATGCGCCCGGTTGCGGATCCCCGTTCGCCGCTGTTGTCCCCATGCACTGGAATCTCGGCGAAGGCATCCCGCGGGCTCAGCAACGTCTCCGTCCCGGACGCAATCGGCGCCGGAACGTGGGTGTGTCCGCTGACGGCTGCCTGTGTGTCGAAAGGCAGGAAGCAAGCTAAGTTCATGCAACTGCTGATCCGGTCCGCGAGGCGGGTCAAGGGGTCCTGTACATTCCGGTCCTCGGATGTCAGGTAGCGGTGTTCCTCGACCGGGGGAACCCGGCCCTCGGAATTGAAGGGCTTGAGGTGTACGTGCAGATGGGCCCCAGTGGTGCCGGTGGAGCCGGACACGCCAATCCGGTCGCCCTTGGCCACCGAGTCGCCCACCTTGAGGCTTCCCGTCGATTGCAGATGGGCGTAGGTGTGCTCAAAACCAGCGGCTTTGGCCGGATCCGTGCAGGAGCGGATGGTGACGAGGGTGCCGTAGAACGGGCGGCCGGTCTCAACCTCGACCACCACGCCGCCGTACATGGCCCTGACATCGGTACCAGACACGCATCTGAAGTCGATGCCTTCGTGGCCGGCGGGATGTGGATAGAGGTGTCCCGAGGTGGCATCGTTGAAGGTGTTGTAGACAATGATGTCGTACTTACCTTCGGCGGTCATGCCTTCCTGCGGAACGGGCCGCAGCAACCGCCGGTTGTCGGCGGTGCCGGCTCCGATGGTTCCATCGGCCATGGTGTGGACACTCAGGCCGTGGTTAATGCCGGTAATTTTGATGGACATAGTGGATCTCTTTGCCATGGGCGGGACAGCTCTGCCCGGACGTGAATGTGGTCCCCCAAACGGGAACGGCCGCCAGTCTGGCGGAACCCGGACCCTCCCGGCCATTCCCAAGGCGTTCCCAATGGTGGGCTACCCCTGCCGGTTGCCGGATCGGGTATCGTGGCGTTGGCTGCCCCGACCTGGAAAACCGCGCTATGTCCGTCTGTGCCTTTCGCCCGCGCCCCGTGTTCGTCTGGTGCCGCGCCGGCCTGTGGCTGGGATTGCTGGCTACGCTGACCCTAGCTGGTTGCCTAGTGCAGCCATCCCTCCTGTCCCCGGCACCGACGGAGCCCACCTTCATGCCTGTGCCCTCCGCCACCCCCGCGGCCACCCTCCGTTTGACCGCCTCCGGTGATTACGACAACCAGGCAGGGCACGGGGACGGTCGCTATACCCTGCAGTTGTCCGGGACGCGGGTCGCGGTCACCTTCTCCACCGCCCGTTCCCCCGTACAGTACTGGGCGCGGGAAGTGGCCGCGCCCCTGTTCACCGTCCCGGAGCCGTTTCGGCCGCCGTATCCCGTACTGCGCACCGCGGAAGGCATCCCGGTGCGCGCCGACGGCACCCCGGACCCGGATCACCCCGAGCCCCGCCGCTTCCTACTGCGGGTGGAGCCCGACGGGGCCGTGCACTACGTGGACGACACCCATGTGGAGGGGGTGGGGCATCTGGCCTACAGCCTGGATACGGTCTGGGGCACGACCCCGGCCGCCAACGATCGCGCCGTCCTCGAGATCCTGGACCGCCACTGGTTTGGTGAGACCCTCCTGTCCGCCGAGCCACCCCCTGTGCAGTTTGAGGTTCCCGCACATGCGGAAATCAAGAGGGGGACGATACCGGGCGCCATAGTGGGCGCGTTCGTGACGTTCGATGCAGACGGGCGCGTGACGGCGCTGGGTGCGCCTAGTCACCAGCACAAGTTTCTGGCGGGAGCACCTGTATACAACTTCAACGGACCCCTCTTGCCGGAACTGGGAGAACTGCACCATCTGGAACACCTGGACCTGGGCTACCAGGCGCATTCCGCAATCGACGCCAAGCAGCGAGGTTCCTGGGGGGGGCCGGTAGCACTGACGGGTGCGATCCCGCCGCAACTGTGGCGGCTCCCCCGTCTGCGCCACCTGGACCTGCAAGGACAACGGCTGGCCGGGACCCTCCCGTCGGACATTGGGCACCTGGTTAACCTGGAGTACCTGGACCTGGGCAACAACTGGCTGTCGGGGTATCTGCCGTCCTCACTGGAGCGTCTGGCCTCACTGGAGTACCTGGATCTGGGCGGCAACGACTTCACCGAACCTCTCCCGCCGGAACTGGGCCGGCTCACCCGTCTGGAACGGCTGGATCTAAACAACAGCCAACTCACCAAACCCCTTCTGCTGGAACTGGGGCGCCTGGCCTCCCTCAAGTACCTAGACCTGAGCTTCAACCGGTTGACTGCCCTGCCTCCCGAGCTGGGCCAACTCGACAGCCTGCGGGCGCTTATTCTGGTTTCCAACCGGTTGACTGCGATCCCCCCCGAACTCGGGCAACTTGCGAATCTGGAGGTGCTGAGCTTGAGCATCAACCAGTTGACCTCGCTGCCTCCCGAACTGGGCCAACTTGCGAATTTGGAACGGCTGGATTTGGGCTACAACCAATTGACGGGGTCCCTGCCCCCCGAGTGGGGCCAACTCACAAGCCTGCAGTGGCTCGACCTTTCCGCCAACCAATTGACGGGGTCCCTGCCCCCCGAGTGGGGCCAACTCGCCCACCTGCAATGGCTTGACCTGCATGGCAACCAATTGACGGGGTCCCTGCCCCCCGAATGGGGCCAACTCGCCCACCTAGAAAGTCTTGGCCTGAGTGGCAACCAGTTGACGGGGTCTCTACCCCCCGAGTGGGGCCAACTCGCCCGTCTACAAACTCTCTACCTGCACGGCAACCAGTTGACGGGGTCCCTGCCTCCCGAGTGGGGTCAACTCGCCAGCTTGGAAAGTCTCGGCCTCTCCTATAACCAGTTGACGGGGTCCCTGCCTTCCGAGTGGAGCCAACTCGCCAGCCTAGAAAGTCTCTATTTGGAAGTCAACCAGCTGACGGGGTCCCTGCCTTCCGAGTGGGGCCAACTCGCCAGCCTGCAGTGGCTTGACCTGCACAGCAACCAGCTGATGGGCCCCCTGCCCCCCGAGTGGATCCAACTTGCCAGCCTGCAGTGGCTGCAGCGGCTTGACCTGAGTGACAACCAACTGACCGGTTGTGTTCCCACGTTTGCAAACTCGTATGATTCCTATATCCACCATGACCTTCCGAGTTGCTCTCCTCCCGTGGTGCACGGGTAGGCAGGAATCCCCTGCAATCGAGAAGGATGCGTCCAAACGTCAGTCGTCCCGTCCCATCCCGCTGCGCGTGCATTCTCTGTCAGCAAGCACATCCCTATATGGATGGGCCCGTGGTGACCGTGCCGGGAGGCCCAGGGTGCCGGCCTCTGCCTATCGCCTGTCAGGCGATAGGCAGACCCCAATCTTGTGAATTTGGAACGGCTAGCCCGAACTCGAGGGTGTCCCAGCATGGTACGTTCGTTCTGGCAGAACGATATGTCGGAAGAAGTGGTTGCCCTTGTGCTGTCCACCTGCCTGCACGGGCCGGGATCGGCTGGTCACTCGTTGATACAGACAGAAGCTGGGAGCAAGTCTGGGCCAGGAGTCTTCTTTTCGGTGGGACAAAACCAAGCTTGGGATCCTCTGTCCTTCCTGGACTCGGAGCAAGTTCAACAAAACCGGAACAGGGCCTGTCAAACCCAACGGTATCGTATCAGGACCCGTCGGCCGGCCATGATGCCCGCGAGTGCCAATTGGCCCAAGTCCATTGTCTTCGTGTTCCTGGATGGCGTGGGCATTGGGCCGGAGGAGGACAATCCGCTTGCAGTTGCCGCCATGCCGTTTCTGGATGCCATGTTGGACGGCGTCCGGCCCACGGTCCGGCATCCCCTGATCGTAACGGACCGAGGGGCGGCATTCCCGGTGGATGCCTGCCTGGGGGTGGCGGGCCGGCCCCAGAGTGCAACCGGGCAGGCTGCCCTCCTGACCGGCCGCAACGTGCCGGGCGAACTGGGGGAGCACTATGGCCCCAAACCGAACGCCGGTGTGCGCCAGGTGCTGGATCAGGGCACGGTTTTTTCGACCCTGGTCGGCGCGGGCGTGCCCATGGCATCCGCCAACGCCTATCCTCCGAGCTTTTTCAGTGGCATCCAGTCAGGCCGGCGTCTGCTGAGTGCCATACCGTATGCCCTGACTGCCGCCGGCCTGACTCTGCATAACGTTGAAGCATACACAGCGGAACAGGCCATCAGTGGAACCATTACCGGCCGCGACTGGCACCACAATGCCGCTCTGCGGCATGTCCCTGTACACGAACCTGCTGCGGCCGGCCGCCTTGTCGGGGCCCTGACGCAGCGCGCGCGTTTTGTGTTCTTTGAGCATTGGGTCACGGACGTCCTGGGTCATCGGCGGACACTGCGGCAGGCGGCGGCCCACTTCTCCCTGGTTGACGGTTTCCTGGAGGGCTTGACCGCAAGCTTGGATACCTCCCGAACCCTCGTGGTGGTTGGCAGTGACCATGGCAACGTGGAGGAATCCGGCCATGGCCGACACACGCGCAATCCCGCGCTGGGCCTCATGTGGGGCGCGGGTTTCGCCGAATGTGCGGAGAGGATCAACAATCTCACCGATTTCCGCCCCTTGATCGAGGATCTGCTGACTACTCCGCAATGAACCCGTCGTCGCGATGGTGCTGTGTTGTCTGTAGGTTTCGACAACGTATGCCAATCTGATCCGTCGCGGTCGTAGGATGGACAGCCATGCCCTTGTTCGACTGGATCGAGATACCGGTTGAGGATCTTGACCGGGCCGCCCGTTTCTATTCAGCTGTTTTGGAAACGGATTTGGAAGTGACGAAGTTGCAGCCTGGCTACCGCGTGGCGTTTCTTCCCATTCCTGAGGATACGCCGGCTGGTCCCGGCGGCATGTTGGTGGAGACGGAAGGATTTGGTCCGGCCGGAGAGCAGGGCTGTCGCGTCTGTTTTGGGGCGGCAGCGGACATTGACGGTTTCTTGATGCGCGTGGAAGAGGCGGGGGGCCGCATCAGCCAACCGAAGACCCGATTGGACGATGGGGACTCCGTTGCCTACTTGGCGTGGTTCTACGATACGGAAGGAAATCTGCTGGGCGTTCACGCGCCGGGCTGACGGTTGTGTGGGGTGCCAACCAGTAAATTGGGAGTTTCCAATGGAGCATATTGTGACTTGGTTTGAGGTGCCGGCTCTGGATATCGACCGCGCCATCTCGTTTTATGAGACGGTGTTCGGCTACGAAATGCAGCGCCACGACCATGCCGACGGCCAACAGGCCTTCTTTCCTTTTGATCGGAGCGGGGTGGCCGGCGCCCTGATATGCGGTCCTGGCATGAAGCCGTGCGCGGACGGCGTGATTGTTTTCCTGGATGCCGGTCGGGATTTGCGGGATCCGCTAAGCCGTGTGGAAGCCAATGGCGGACGCATTGTCAAACCCAGAACCGACATCGGCGAGCATGGGTTCATTGCCTGGATCTTGGATTCCGAGGGCAATCGGGTCGGCATGTGCTCACCCTTCTAACGGGTTTGGGACGGAGGTTCGATCCGTCTTTGCCAATCTGTTATCCGCATGTTATCTGTTCGTGCGGGTATCATGTCAATGTGCGATAGTCGGAGGTCATTGTCCTCTCATCGCCTTGTTTCGACTGGTCGAAGTAGTTTGAGATGGCCCTGTTGGCACGCAGATTCCTCATCCTGTCGGCGTTGGCATATCGCCGAATTGGAGTTTGGTTGCTGTTGGTCCTGGCAGTTCTGCTGCTGTGTTCGCGGTCGGCAGGGGGCATAGGGTTTCCACTTGGCAGCAGGACATGTCCATCCTCGCTTCTGTGGTTGCCTGTGGAAATCACCGATCTGATTGTGGAATGGGACGGGCGAACGGAGACGCTTCGGGACGTGATGATGTTCGAGCAGGGTCGGGTGCAGACCGGACCAATGACCGTAGTCTTCAAGGATCTCGATCCGGCACTGCCCTTTGATCACTATCTGGTTATTGCCACGCCGGTCTCGAAACTGTCCGAGGACCTGAAGATTCCGGAGATCAAGGAAGGCCTGCGCCGAACCCCCGATCCGGACGGTCTGGTCAGACACCACCTCAACTTGGAACCCGGCACGGAATACGCTGTCGAGGTCTACGCGACCGCACCGGGCTATGTCACGCTTCTGAGCGGCAAGCCGGACTACAAGGCGGCCACTACCTTGTTGAGTCCCTTGTATTTCGGTGGTTACCAATTGGACACGACATGGGGGTGCAGAGAGGCGAGTGACGGAGCTGGTTGTGTAGTCACTGCCGAGACGGAGTTCGTCACGGTGGCAACCGACTTGATACTGGATGCCGAACACCACAATACAGGCACACTGGACTTGGGTCCCCGCGGCAGTCCCCACAGGGAACGAACCGTAAGGATGCTAAAGCCTTTCTACTTTGGTCCCGGGGATCATCTGTCGTCGGACAGGGCCAACAAGGTTACCCACTACCAGTTGCGGGTCACGGAACGTGATGGCAGAGACAAGCCCGCGTTCTTCCAGCGTATTGACAAGGACGACGAAGGCTACTGGGTTGTTTCTTCAAACAGGTATGCAGTCTTCGGCGGATCGGGACAGGCGCGCGACGCGGAAGGCAATCCGTTGCCGAACAACACCCGACCCTACGTGTCGGGCCATCGGTTCGTGATGCAACTGGAAGATGGAGAGTACGTCTTCCAGTTGCACGCGGTCGAGCGTAGGGTGGATGACGATACGGAACAGGTCACATGGGTCACCCACACGGCACCATCTCGCCTCGAGGCAACCGTCGGTCCCTCAACGGTGGGCCAATTTACCCGGGACGAGTACAAGATCATCCTCGAGGACATCGAGCGCGACATCGACCCCAAGGACGACGACCTGACGTACAGCCTCTGGTTCGACGTACTCTACCCGGACTGGAAGCGTGGTGAATACCTGTTCTGGGCAGTGGATGACTTGGCCCTCAGGTTTGACCAGTTGCTGGACTGAAGTTTGGGCACTGGACCGGGCGGCGCGGACTGCCGCCTCCAAACCACAGCGCGGTGGAGTGCTTCAGGAACTCTGACCCAATCAAGGCCCAAACTACGATTGCCGGGCCGGCGCCGGTTTCGCCGGTGGCAGCCGTTCCCGCTACTCCACGGTGTTGACCAGGACCAGGTCGCCGATACGGATGGTGATGACGTCGCCGGACTGCAGCGTGAACTCGTCCGGCGGCACGATGCCGGTTCCGGTCATCAGCAACACGCCGGCCGGGAAGTCCAGTTCCCGGCACAGGTACTCCGCCAGTTCGGGAAAGGTGCGTTTCATGTTGGAAGTGGAGGTGCTGCCCTCGAACACCGCGGTGCCGTCCCGCTCGATGCGCATGTCGATCGCAAGTCCGATCAGTTCGTCCGCATCGCAGAGGTGAATGGCCGGTCCCACCGCACAGGAGCCGTTGTAGGTCTTGGCCTGGGGCAGATAGAGGGGATTGGTTCCTTCGATGTCGCGCGAGGACATGTCGTTGCCCACGGTGTAGCCGACAATTTCGCCTTCGGTGTTGACGACCAGCGTGAGCTCGGGCTCGGGCACGTTCCATTCCGAGTCCCGGCGGATGCGCACCCCCTCTCCGGATCCGCGGGTCCGCCACCCCTGGGCCTTGAAGAAAATCTCGGGCCGCGCGGCATCGTACACGGCTCCGTAGACATCGGCGGCGGCCGACTCGGATTCGCGGGCCTCCCGGCTGCGCATGTAGGTGACGCCGCTGCCCCAGACTTCCTGGTGCGGGTCCACCGGTGCCTGCACCGCGGCATTGGCCGGCAAGGGAGCGGACGGTTCCTCGGCCAACTGTCTCAGCATCGACTGGCGGCTTTGACCCAGCAGTTTGGGCAGGTCCGTGTCCCGCGCCAACTGCCTGCCATCAACACTCCATACGCAGGCACCGTCAATCAGGTTTCGCTGAAGCAGCATGGCACACCACCGGTTGGTTTCAGAACGGGGACTCCCGGCCGCCGGAGCCGGAATCCGTCCTGCGGCCGAACGGGGCTATGGTAGCATTCCGGCGCGTTCCTGAACCGCCAACCCATATCAACCGATGGCCGGGACAGCATCCAGTTGATCCCGCCTGAGCTACTCCTGCCCGCATGATCGGCAGGGTCGTCGCTTGGTGGCTTTGAACGAAACACTGTCTGTTTTTGCAGATCTTCGAGGAGATGCACATGCGACACCGATTTATGCTGTTGGGGGCGCTGCTGATTGCCCTGTTGGCCCTGGCGGCCTGCGGTGCACAGGAGGCCGAGGAAGAAGCGCCGATGGCGGAGCCGGAGGCTCCCGCTGCGGACATGTCGGACAGCCCCTATGGCGAAGCTCCCATGCTGGCCGAGATGGTGGCGGCCGGTGAACTCCCGCCCGTGGAGGAGCGCCTGCCCGTCGAGCCGGTCGTGGTGCCGGTGGTTGATTCGATCGGCCAGTACGGCGGCACTTGGCACACTGCCTCGTGGTGGGCCGGCATGGGCAACATCAAGATGATTGCCTACGATCCCCCCATACGCTGGCGGGCCGACTACAACGGCTACCAGCCGGGACTCTTCAAGGACTACGTCTTCAACGACGACGGCACCCAGATTACCTACTACCTGCGTGAAGGCCTGAAGTGGTCGGACGGCGCACCGTACACCACGTCGGATCTGCAGTTCTGGTGGGAGGACCTCGCCACGAACGCCGACTACGGCGATGTGACCGTGCCTTGGTACGGCTTCAACTCCGACGGCGAGACCATGGACGTCGAGTTCGTCGACGACTACACCATGACGTGGACGTGGGACGAACCCCACTGGATCACCCCGACCATCCTGGCCCAGGGTTTCTGGGAGTTCCAGGACCGCATCATGAAGCCGCGGCACTATCTCGAGCAGTTCCATCCGGCCTACTCGGACAACGAGGACTACTCGGCCCTGCTGGAAGCCACCCAGGACTACTTCCGGAACCCAGATCACCCGGTGATCACCGCCTGGGGCACGCAGTCCATGGAGGCCGGCGTACGCGCCGTGCTGGTGCGCAACCCCTTCTACTGGAAGGTGGATCCGGAAGGCAACCAACTGCCCTACATCGACTACATGGACATCGAGGTCGTGGAGAACGAGGAAACCCGTCTCCTGAACCTGTCCGAGGGCAAGTACGACGCCTCCTTCCGTGACGGCTCCTCCAACCCGACCCACATTCCGTTCCTGACCCAGAAGGCCGAGGACGGCAACTACACCCTCTACACCGAGTGGATGAATGGTGCGGGCGGTTGGCCCTGCTGGCTCATCAACCAGGATTACATCGGCGACGGCGAGGATCCCGACAAGGACGCGGAAATCCGCGCCCTGCTGCGGGACGTGAACTGGCGCAAGGGCGTGTCCGTGGCAATCGATCGCGAACGCCTGATTGACGTGGTCTGGGACGGCATCGGCATTCCGCAGCAGTCCACGATCAGCCCCCAGGCCTGGCATTTCCAGAGCCCCGAGGGACAGGCCATCAACGAGGCCTGGCAGCAGGCCGACGCCGAATATGATCCCGACTTGGCGGCCCAGCGCTTCGAAGCGGCCGGCTTTACCGACCAGGACGGCGACGGCTGGCGGGATCTGCCCAGCGGCAAGCCCTTCCAGCTGATCCTCGATTCGGGTGACTGGGGTGGCCAGGTCATTTCCGAGAACTCCAACATCGAGCTCAAGGAACAGATGACCGCCATCGGCATTGACGCGATTGTCAACGACCTCTTCGGCCAGCCGGAGTGGGGCAGCCGCCAGACCGAGGCCAAGTACATGTTCCGCAACTGCCACGCCTCCGAGCTGGACATCTGGACCTATCCGGACTGGATTTTCCCGCTGCGCGGCAACCGCGCCTGGCCGCTTCAGGGCCGGTGGCGCCAGACTGGCGGAGCCGAGGGCGAAGAGCCGCTGCCGGGCAGCCCCGCAGCCAAGCTCCAGGCCCTGTATGACAAGGGCATTGCTACCGGCGACCAGGAAGAACGACATAAGGTTGTGTGGGAAGCGGTGCAGATCCACATCGACGAGGGTCCTTTTACCCTTGGCGGCGCGGGTGATCAGCCAATGCCCGTAGTGATCAAGAACTACTTCAAGAATGTGCCGTCGTTCGGCATCCT
This sequence comes from Caldilineaceae bacterium, assembly GCA_965208365.1. Classification (GTDB taxonomy): domain Bacteria; phylum Chloroflexota; class Anaerolineae; order Caldilineales; family Caldilineaceae; genus Bin34. Next base: position 629,243 of record OZ242330.1, read on the forward strand.
GGGCCCGTGGGCTCCGGGCAGCCCCGGCAACGTGCATCCGGAGCAGTTCTACATCGAACAGTAGATTGACAAGGTCCCCCCGGTTGCAGCCGCAACCGGGGGGCATTCCGGGGCCGGCGCATGCGTCAAGGCGATGGCCTGCCTGCCGTGTTTGTCGGCAGGTTGCGCGCCGGCCCCTGCTGTAGGTAGGTAGACCGCCCCACTTGGTTCCGGCTCCCGATCGTGCTTTCCTACATCATCCGACGCATCGGCTACTCGGTGGTCATGCTGGTGCTGGTTTCGTTCGTCGGGTTCGTGATCATCGAACTGCCGCCGGGCGACTTCCTCACACAGCTATTGACGGAACTGGAGGGGCGCGGCGACCGGAGCGCGGAGGACCGGGTCACGGAACTCAGGCTGCGGTACGGCCTCGACATTCCCCTGTTGCCCAGATACGTGAAGTGGGCCACCAATTTCGTACGGGGGGACTTCGGCGAATCATTCGCCCTTGAGAGACCGGTCCGGGAGGTGATCGCCCAGCGCTTCTGGCTAACTTGTGCCTTGGCAGTGGCCTCCATTCTTCTGGTGTGGATCGTCGCCATACCCATCGGCGTCTTCTCCGCCACCAACCAGTACTCGATCGGCGATCAGATCTTCACGACGATCAGCTTCATTGGTCTGGGTGTCCCCGGATTCCTGCTCGCCCTGCTGCTCCTGTTCTACGTGGTGCAGTTCACGGATGTCGACATCCTGGGACTGTTCTCGCGGGAGTACCGCGATGCGCCCTGGAGCTTTGCCAAGTTCGTGGACCTTCTGAAACACCTCTGGCTGCCGGCCCTGATCGGCAGCATCACAGGCACGGCCGGACTGATCCGGATCATGCGCGGCAACCTGCTCGACACACTCGGCCAGCCGTTCGTCGAGTCGGCCCGGGCACGCGGTCTCAAGAGCCGGACCGTGACCTGGAAGCATGCGGTGCGCATGGCCATCAATCCCCTGATCGTGATCCTGGGATCCGAGGCCCTGCCCGGGATCATCGTGGGCAACGCCCTGGTGGCGACCGTGCTGAACCTGCCCACGATCGGACCGGAGTTCGTCCGGGCCCTGCAGCGTCAGGACATGTATCTGGCGGGCACTACCCTGGTCTTTTTTACCCTGATACTGCTGGTCGGCAACCTGCTGGCCGATCTGGCCCTGGCTTGGCTTGATCCGCGCATTCGCCTCGAGTAGCCACAGGCCCTACCATTCCGTTTAGGAAGACCGGACATGAGCACTGCCGTCCCCGAACCGTTCGCAGAGGAGCAGAATGCCAAGGAGATCAGCCAGAACTACTGGGTTCTGGTCTGGTGGCGGTTCCGGCAGAACAAGCTGGCGATGTTCGGCGGCTTCCTGATCATCGCCTACTACTTCGTCTGCGCCTTGACTGCGGAATTCTGGTCTCCCTATCTGGTCGACACCGTCTCCGACTACCTTGAGGCCCCGCCCCAGCGGATGCAGTTCCGCCATGAGGGCCGGTTTCAGGCCCGGCCCTTCGTCTACGGCCTGAAGGAGGAGGTGGACATGCAACTGCGCAAGCGCTTCTTCGTGGTTGATGAAAGCGTGCGCTATCCGATCCACCTGTTCGTGCGCGCCGAAGAGTACCGCCTGGCCGGCCTGATCCCGTCCAACATCCATCTCTTCGGGGTGGATCCCGAGGAGAGTCCGGACGGTTACGTGTACCTGTTCGGCACGGATCGCCTGGGCCGCGACCTGTTCACGCGCATCATCTACGGGGGCCGCCTTTCCCTGCTCATCGGCCTGATCGGCCAGTTTCTGACCATTACCTTCGGTGCCACCCTAGGGGTGATTTCGGGCTGGTACGGCCGCCTGGTGGACTTGGTGGTGCAGCGAGTCACGGAGTTCCTGTCGGCCTTTCCGGACATCCCGCTGTTCATGGCCCTGGCCGCCGCCATTCCGCCTGAGTGGTCTCCGATCGCGGTCTACTTCATGTTGACCATCATCCTGGCTTGCGTACGCTGGGGGGGCCTGGCCCGGCAGGTACGCGGCTTGGTTCTCTCGCTGCGGGAACGCGAATACGTTTTGGCTGCCCAATCGTTTGGTTCCAACGACTGGCGCGTGATGTTCCGCCATTTAATTCCGGGTGCCACCAGCCACATCATCGTGATTTCCACGCTGGCCATTCCGGGCATGATCCTGGCCGAAACGGCGCTCAGCTGGCTGGGTCTGGGCCTGCGGCCGCCGCTGACTAGCTGGGGCGTGCTGCTCTACGAGGTGTCCGGCATCCGGGCCATCCAGTTCTCGCCATGGATGCTGATCACAATCCCGGTCATCATCGGGGCCATCTGGGGCTTCAACATGCTGGGCGACGGCCTGCGCGATGCCCTTGATCCCTACGGAGGCCAGTAGTCATGGCGACGGCCGTCCTGGACTCTGAAGTCCTGCTGGACATCAGGGACCTGCAAGTTCATTTCGACGTGCGGCGCGGCACGGTCCGCGCTCTTGAGGGAGTGAACTTCACGATTCGCAAGTCGAAGACTCTTGGGGTCATCGGCGAGAGCGGCTCCGGCAAGTCCGTGACGGCCCGCGCCATCATGCAGCTGCTGGCCAAGAACGGCTCGATTGTGAGCGGCGAGATGCTGTACAACCGGCAACGGGATGATTCCGGCGACTCCGAACTCATCGACATCGCCCAACAGCCGTCCGACAGCCAACTGATGCGGGACCTGCGCGGCGGCGAGATCGCCATGATCTTCCAGGAGCCGATGAGTTCGCTGACCCCGGTTTACACGGCTGGCCTGCACATCGGCGAGTCGATTCAACTGCACCTGAAGCCGCGTCAGACCGTCGGCGACCAGATGGCCAAGGCCATTGCCAGGCAGAATCGGATTCCGCGCGAGGAAGCCCGACAGATCGCCGTCGAGATGCTGGACAAGGTGGGTATTCCCCGGCCGGAAGAACGGATCGTGAGCTATCCGCACGAGCTTTCGGGCGGCCAGCGTCAGCGCGTCATGATCGCGATTGCCCTCTCCTGCGGCCCCAAACTGTTGATTGCCGACGAGCCCACCACGGCGCTCGACGTCACGACCCAGGCTCAAATCAACGATCTCATGCTCGACCTCCAAGAGGAGTTCGGCATGGCCATTATGTACATCACCCACGATTTGGGCGTCATCGCCGAGATGGCGGAGGACATCGCGGTCATGTACCTGGGCCGCATTGTCGAACAGGGCACCACGGATGCGATCTTCTACAACCCGCAGCATCCGTACACGCGGGCCCTGCTCCGATCGATTCCCCGCATTGGGCAGACCGAAGGGTCCCGCCTGGAGGTGATCGAGGGTATGGTGCCCGATGCGTTCTCCATTCCGACCGGATGCCCCTTCAACAACCGGTGCCCCGATGTGATGCCGGGGGTCTGCGACACGCGCATGCCCGAGTTGCTCACGGCGGGAGACGGACAGCGAGCCGCCTGTCTGCTGCACGATCCGGACACGATGCAAGAGGTGACCCGTGCCCGCGTCCATTGAGGATCCAGGCGTCCTGCTGGAAGTCCGGAACCTGAAGAAGTACTTTCCCATCCGCAAGGGCCTGCTGCGCAAGGTGGTGGGCCACATCAAGGCGGTTGACGACGTCAGTTTTGAAATCCGCAAGGGGGAAACCCTCGGGCTGGTTGGGGAAAGCGGATGCGGGAAAACGACCGCTTCGCGCACGGCCATTCGGCTGTACGACCCTACCGACGGCGCGGTGCTGTTTCGTTCCCACGCCAACGGTTCCGGAGACGGGGAGGTCTACGATCTGGCCACTCTGCCCCTGCGGGACATGAAGCCGTTGCGGCGCGAGATCGCGATGGTGTTCCAGGATCCGATCAACAGCCTGAATCCCAGGATGAGCGTGTCGGACATCGTCAGGGAACCGTTGCGGGTGCACGGACTGGATCTTGGGCGTGAAACCGACGAAGAGGTGCAGGGGTTGCTGTCCGCAGTGGGTTTGCGACCCGAGCACATGGAGCGCTATCCGCACGAGTTCTCCGGTGGCCAGCGCCAGCGCATCGGCATTGCCCGCGCCCTGGCCCTGCGCCCCTCGCTCATCCTGCTGGATGAGCCGGTGTCGGCCTTGGACGTGTCCATTCAGGCCCAGACCCTGAACCTCCTGCAGGACCTCCAGGAGGAGTTCGATCTGACCTACCTGTTCGTGGCCCACGACCTGAGTGTGGTCGAACACATTTCCGACCGAGTGGCGGTCATGTACGTCGGACGCATGGTGGAAGTGGCACCCAAGCGCGAGCTGTATACGAATCCCAGACACCCCTACACCGAGGCGCTGCTGTCGGCCTCCCCCAAGCCGGACCCCCGCAATCCTACGGTCCGCATTCCGCTGATCGGCCAAGTGCCGGATCCGTCCAACCCTCCTTCCGGTTGTTATTTCCATCCCCGGTGCCAGTACGCCGAAGACATTTGCAGGACCGAGACTCCGCCGCTGATGACGATTGGGGAGGACCATGCGTCGGCCTGCCACTTTGCCGACAAGCTGGAATTGCAGGGGATGCAATAACCTCGCGCGGGCCTGACCGATACGGGGCCGGCAGTTGGATGCAGTCCGCGAACGCCGGTACAGACGGCGGAATCCGGTTGATATGCGCCGAAATCCAGGCAGGTATCGGTCCGGCAGCTGCCCCTGACCCACAATATGCTATGAGCCTGCCCCGACCTCTTGAGCCGATCCTGCTGGGGTTGGTTTGGCTGTTGACCTCGGCTCTGGGGATTGCGGAGGTCGCGATTGGGGTGGATCTGGTCATGGCCGCCTATGCCGGCCTGCTGCGCCTCTTCAATGTGATCGTGGAGGATTACGGGCGGGAATACTGGGTCGGCTTCAATGTCCAGACCATCTCGGCGATGGTCCTGGGCCTCGTTGTCATTACCATGTCGATTGTCAGCGGCGAGACCTACCTGCGCCATCACGGGACCCGGCGGGCCCGGCGCATGGCAGCGGTGGTGGTGGTCGTCGAACTTGCCATTTTGCTGGTGGGCTATTTCTTCTCGCCCGACGCCTTCGTCATTCTGGGGTGGGTTACGGGTTCGGGTTAACAGGGCCTCAGGTTGGCAACCATGATCGTTGTGCCTTCAGGTGGATCCGAACCAAAGTACTGTCTCCGGGATCAGAAGTTTCAGGTATCGCGACCCCTCAGGAAGATAGGTATGCCAATTCGAGAAGCCGAGCCAGCAGATGCCAAGGCCATGGCAAAAGTGCACATTCAGACGTGGCAGACATCGTATGCGGGAATAATTCCGACCGAGTATCTGGCTTCCTTGTCCTACCAAGAGAGGGAAGCCAGGTGGGTGGATATCCTTGAAGCCAACCGGCCTGCCATGAGCAACTTTGTTGCCGAAGCCAAAGGAGAAGGAATAGTCGGTTTCGCTGGAGGAGGGCCGGAACGCGATGGCGACCAGACGTATCGTGGCGAACTATATGCCATCTACGTGCTACATCGGTATCAACGTAGGGGGTTTGGCCGTGGGCTTGCCTCAGCTGTGGCAAACCGGCTGAGGCAGGATGGATTCTGTTCGATGTTGGTGTGGGTATTACAGGACAATCGACCTGCCTGCCACTTCTATGAAGTTCTGGGAGGCAAAAAGGTCAAAGAGAAAACCATCGAGATCGGCGGGGCCAACCTGGTGGAAGTGGCTTACGGCTGGAAGGACATCACTGCCTTGACTGCCGCACCGAAAGCCTAATCTGCGAAGTCAACAGGAAGTCGGTGTCCCTGAGATGCAACGGTACCGGACCGACATGAATGGCCTTGGGCTTCAGGCAGTCCTTGATGGTCGAAGCCTCAGGTTCAGGCTCCCGACAGCGTGCCGACCAGGACTCCGGCGCTACAGACTCTCAACCAGCCTGCGCGACCTCCGCCCTGCTACCTTGGAACCGTGTCGTCCTTCGGGACAGGCGGCAGCAGGGCCCAAATGCGTTCGGCGGGAACCTGTGCCGGGTCGCCGCCCTCCTGGACGGTTGCGAGGAGCCGGCCGCCGTCGGGGATGTCGTCAAGATCGAAATGCGTGCCGCGCCAGGCGGCTTCTACGATACGGTCGGCATGGGCCTCGACATCCTCAACGAGGCGTCGGTTCAGACCGCTGACGGCCAAGCCGCGTCGGAAGCTGCCCAGAATTCCCTCCACCATTCCCGCGGCCTTCGCCTCGGCCAGCCCTTGGGCCCGTCCTTCGGCCCGTTGTTCGGCCAACAGTCGATCAAAGCGTTCCTGTGCCGTTTCCACTTTCCTTTCGGCCTCGGCGAGTGGATCGTTGCTGTCCGCGTCCCCACAAAAAAAACTGCACCTGTTTCATGGCGCTCTCACTCCAAGCAAGTTGACGGTCGTCGTCCATTCGGATGAAGACGGTTCCAAGGTTGCCAGAATTTGGTTTCCCAAACCCGTGGAAGGGGATGCTACGCTGTCGGACGAACGGAGGGATGTGCCTTGAATGCCGGTTGTGCAGTTGGCGCAACCATGTCGACGCGAATTCACCCAGCTACTTCGGAGGCGTGTCCTCTTCCGGGATATGGGGCAGGAGGGCCCAAATCCGTTCGGCGGGAACCTGGACGGGGCCGCCGCCCTCCTGGATCGCCGTCAGGAGCCGGGCACCGTCGGGAATGTGGTCGAGATCGAAGTGCACACCGCGCCGGGCCACCTCGGTGATTTGATCAGCGTAGGCTGTGATGTCCTCCGCCAGGCGACGGTCCAGACCGCTGGTGGCCAGGGTGCGTTGGAAGCTAGCCAGCATCCCTGCCACTTGTCCCGCAGCCTGACCTTCGGTCCATCCTTCGGTCCGTCCTTCGGTCCATCCTTCGGTCCGTCCTTCGGCCCGTCCTTCAGCCAACTGTCTCAGTAAGTGTTCCTGTGCTGTTTCCATTTCCTTCTCTACCTCGCTAAGTGGTCGGCTGTCGTCCAAGCGGGAGACATCCAGCAGAAGCCTGCCCCGATCATCCTTGAGATTGCCCCACTGCGCTATCCTGTCGGCCAAGAATCGCATCAGCAGCGCGTGGGCCTTCCGGTCTTCCAGCCCGCGCACAGCCTGCCTGACGGAAGCCGTATCGCCTAGGCCGGCACACCGCTCGATCTCGAAGACCAGCCGCAGCAGGCGCTGTTCGGGATCATCCCGTCGGTCCATGTGCAGAACATCATAGTACTGCACGGGAAAGTCGAACTGCATGAGGAGTCGCGCCAAGGGGCTGAAGAGGTCTTGCAGGGAGGGTGGCTGCCAGGGATCGGACCCGGTGTAGAGGACGGCCACGGCGACCGGCGGCAGGCCCCGGTCCGAGCCGTGCCACGTCCGGTCCTCGCACAATTCCAAGAGACGGTCGACGACATAGCGGAGGATGCGGACCATGAAATGGCGCTGGCGGGAACTCTGTGCCTCAACGATCATGATGACAGTGGGCTGGCGGTCGGTGTCGAAGGACCAGGTGCTGTCGGCGATGCGCTCGTGTTCGGACTCCTGGATCGAGCCGGTGGGGCCGGCCCGGAGGGAGTTTCGGTCGACTGTGCCGAGATCAAACCGCTGGGCCAGCTGTTGGGCCACGTCGTAGGCGAAGACGGCACTGGTGAGGATGCGCTTGTATCGCCGATCGTGGGTTGCCATGTGAGCGTTTCCCGAGATTCCTGCAAAGTTGTTCACAACATAAACTATCGCACAATGGTTTGAAATTACAAATGCAGGGCAGCCATCCCGTGTTGGATGCAGCACGGGTGCTGTTCGTGAACCGGATGTGTTGTCGATGTCCGGCTCCGACCCCTAGAGAGGATGGAAGCGCCTGATTCGTATCCGGCAATTTTTCCTGTATGGGCGGTCCGGTCCAACCTCACGATCGGGGATCGAGGATGTGGGGAGTAATCGGCGTGGCTCGACCGCACGGCGTCCGGCGGTGGATGATCGGTGGTTCCCCAGGGACTGATCGTAAGATCTGGCAACGGCCCGCGCACGATGGCGACAGATCCGCCATCAGGTGTTGATGCGCACGAACTGCCGTTCATTCCCCTTGTTGTTCAGTTCACACCACCAAATTCACCCGGGGCTGCTTGATCATGCACACCGTTTCATCCGACATTCTCCAGAGCTTCGTCCAAGAGATGTTCGAAGCCGCAGGCGTACGCACCGCGATTGCGCACAAGGTCAGCGAGTCCCTGGTGCTGGCAAACCTGCTGGGCCACGATTCCCATGGTGTCGTGAGGGTCAACCTCTATCTGGAGCAGATCGAGAGCGGAAGGCTGGATCCCGCCTCGGATCCGGAGCCGCTGGAGGAGTCGCCATCCGTTTTCATCATGGATGCCAAGCGAAACTTTGGGCAATGGTCCGCCTACCTCACGATCAAGAAAGCCATTGAAAAGGCCGAGGCCTGTGGCATTGCTGCCGGCGGCATCACCAACAGCGGACACGTAGGCCGTCTGGGTGAATGGGTCACGATGGCGGCCGACGCCGGTTTCATTGGTCTGGCCTTCTGCAACGGCGGTGGCCGACGCGGCATCGTGGCGCCGTTTGGTGGCAGTGAACGGCTTATGAGCACCAATCCCCTGGCGGCGGCCGTCCCGCTGGAGGGCAGGGATCCCATTGTGATCGACTTCGCAACCAGCGTGGTGGCCGAGGGCAAGGTCAAGATTGCCCACAACAAGGGGACGGACCTGCCGCCTGGCTCCATGTTGGACAAGGACGGCAATCCGTCGATCAATCCGCAAGACCTCTACGACGGAGGCATGCTCCTGCCGTTCGGCGGACACAAGGGATCCGGCCTGAGCCTGCTCAACGATGTGATGGCCGGTCTGCTGACAGGCAGCGGTGTTCCTCAGAAGGTCGAGGGTCTCATGAACAACGGCGCGTTCTTCATCCTGTTGCGCATCGAAGCATTCCGGGCACTCGGCGCTTTCTCTGGCGATGCCGGCGACTACGTGGCGTTCTTCAAGTCCGTGCGGCCGGCCCCGGGGTTCGACGAAGTCATGTTGCCGGGCGAGCCCGAAGCGCGCACGGCCGCCGAACGGCGCGCACACGGCATTCCCGTGGACGATGTAACCTGGCGTGACCTTGTGGAGGCTGCGGCGGGAGTGGGCGTGGAGGCTTCCCGAGGTTAGCGCTTGCCGGCCACCAGGCAGGCCATGTCCCCTTGGCGGGCGATGCAGTCGGTCCAGGCATAACCCAGGTCGCGCAGGACTTCGAAATGACGAGCCACGGGCAATCGACCCGGATCGTTCGCGTTGGGCTTGCCGGGTGCTGTAACGAAGTCCGCGTTGACGAAGATGCCGTCGTCGTCGAGCAGTTCGAACGCCTTGGCGTAGATCCGGGTGACATTGTCCTGGTTTCCCAGATCGTGCATCGCCTGCAGCGACACAAAGGCCTGGACCGGTGCGGGCAGGCGCCGGGTCCAGCCGTCCTCGTTGGCGTCCTCGTGCCAAACTTCGGCGCGCGGTCCGAATTGGCTCAGCCGCCGACGGGCGAAGTCACTCAGCGGTACGGAGTAGTCCAGCCCGGTGTAGGTGAGATGGGGAATGTCGCGCAGCAGGCACAGTGCCATCAGGCCGGGGCCGGTGGCGATCTCCACCACGTGCAACGGGCCTTCCGGTCGGTGGGCGGACAGGGTGGTGGAAACCGTATCGATCATCGTGTGGCGATAGGGCCACCTGCGGAAGATGCCGCTCTCCCAGGCGGCCACGTCCCCCCGGCTGGTGAAGCGGTGGAACCGGTTTGCGTGGTCTGAACTGCCCATCGGCTGTATACTATGTCCTTGCTGTGTCGGCCGCAGTCCCGCTTATCCAGCCGACGTGCGCACCCAGGGAGGTGGACAATGATAGGACAGGACACCTTGACGAGAACGGTGTCTGTGCTGGTCATCGACAGTTCCGGACCTTCCCGCCAACCCGCCGCCTACGGCTAATCGAACCGCGGCGAAAACAGCGACCTCCGGCCCGTTGCTGTCACTCGTCACCCCAAACCCACAATCCAGCACGGACCCCGGGATTCCCGTGCATCCTGTCCCCGCTGTCGCGGGGAAGCCGAGCACTCGGCTGCGCGGGCGCTTTAGATACCCTGAGGCCAATCCGGAGCCGCTGACCAACGCATGTCTGCACAATACCAAGACGACTGGAACGACTACGAAGAAGAAGGATGGGAGGCTTACGCCGAGGAGCACGATCCCGACTTTCAGCACGACCAGAAGCTGATTCGCAGGCCGCCCAAGGCCAAGTTCGAAAACAAGGTTCCCTTCCGGGAAAACTGGCGCTACAAGATTGAAGAGGAAGTTCGCCGCAGCATCACCGGCGAGTTTGAAACCACCTACCGGCCGGGCCAGGTCGAACGGCGCTGGCTGATGGGTGCCCTGCGGCCCTTCTTTGTGAACGGATTGGTGGATGACATCCTGAGTAAGGTCAAGGGCGGCAAGGACGCCGACGTCTACCGCTGCAGCCTGACTGCGCCGGACGGCTCGCTGGACCTGTTTGCGGCCAAGACCTATCGGCCGCGCAGCCACCGCACCATGCGCAACGACATGGTGTATCGCGAGGGCCGCGATGTGCTGGCGCTGGGCACCAATGTCAGCAGCCGGCAGGACAAGCGGCTGCTGCGGGCCATGCTGAAGCGGTCCGACTACGGCAAGCAGGCGCAGCAGACGTCCTGGCTGCTGTACGAACGCCACGCCCTCACCGTTCTCAAGGAGGTCGGTGCCGATGTGCCGGAGCCGTTCGACGCGGCCGACAACGCCATCCTGATGGAGTTCATCGGGGACGAACAGGTGGCCGCGCCGACCTTGAACGAAGTCCGTCTGGACTCGTCCGAGGTCAAGTCGTCGTTCGACCAGGTCATGCACAATGTCGAATTGATGCTGACCAACGGCTTCATCCACGGCGACCTGTCCGCCCACAACCTGCTGTTCTGGGATGACCGGGTCGTGGTCATCGACTTTCCGCAGGTGGTGCCCGTGACCGGCAACAAGCAGGCCTACAGCCTGCTGGAGCGGGATGTCGAGCGGGTTTGCCAATACTGGGCTCGTTACGGCCTGCGCCGCGACCCGGAACGGCTGACCAGGTCCCTGTGGGGCAACTGGTCCCAGGTGCGCCACGAGGACGTCATGGCGGACCTGTCCAAGGCCTTGGCCGAAATGGAGGAAGATGACGAGGATCCGGACGAAGATTGGGAATACGCCTGACTCTCCGAACTGATTTGCCCACCTCAGAAAAACGCATGCCATGCCCTTGACATTCGACCTGTCGCTGGACGATCTGTCTACCTACAAAGGCCGCAACCCAAGGCCGAACGACTTTGACGACTATTGGGACGAGGGCGTGGCCCGGATGCGCGCCGTGGACCCGAATCCGGAGCGCATTCCAGCGGCATTCCAGACGGATTTTGCAGCCTGCTCCCACTTCTGGTTCACGGGCATCAACGGGGCGCGGGTGCACGCCAAGCTCCTGGAACCAACCAATCCCGCCCCCGGCCATCCGGGCATTGTCATGTACCACGGCTACTCCGGGGATTCGGGTGGCTGGCTGGAGAAGCTGGGCTGGGTCGCGGCCGGCTTTACCGTCGCGGCCCTGGACTGTCGGGGCCAGGGGGGCCTGTCTGAGGATCCGGGCGGCACCAAGGGCACAACGTTGAGGGGACACATCGTGCGCGGCCTCAGCGACGAGGGACCCGAACACCTGGCATACCGCTCCATCTTCCTGGACGCGGCCCAGTTGGCCGGCCTGGTCATGGCCATGGACGATGTGGACCCGGACCGGGTGGGCGTCACCGGCGGTAGCCAGGGCGGTGGTTTGTCCATTGCCGCGGCCGCCCTGGAACCCCGGGTGAAACGGGCGGCGCCGGTGTTCCCGTTCCTGACGGACTACAAGCGCACCTGGGAGATGGATCTGACGGTCAATGCCTATCAGGAACTGCGCGACTGGTTCCGCAAGTACGATCCGCAGCACAAGCGCGAGGATGCGGCCTTTGCCCGGCTCGGCTACATCGATGTGCAGCACCTGGCTCCGCGCATCCGGGCCGAGGTGCTGATGTTCACAGGTTTGATGGATCAGATCTGTCCGCCGTCCACGCAGTTTGCCGCCTACAACAAGATTACGTCGCCGAAGTCCGTCGAGTTCTTCCCGGACTTCGGACACGAGGCCCTGCCGGGCAGCAACGAGATGATTTTCGAGTTCATGCAACAGCTTTGAACTTTATGTACCGGATTGGCTGGACTGGTTTCGGGTCGAACCTCGGTCCTCGGTCCCCGGTGTAGACAGCCAATTGCTTCGCGTTTCCATTTGCAGGATCCCCCCATCGATATGGTTGAAATCCGATCGTCGGAACCGCCGACTCCCGCGGGCCGCATCCGCATGGTGTTGGACACCGACACCTACAACGAAATAGACGACCAGTTTTCCCTGGTCCACGTGATGCTGTCCCCCACCGAGGTGGATCTGCAGGCGGTCTATGCCGCACCGTTCCTGAATAATCGTTCATCCAGCGCCGGCGACGGCATGGAGAAGAGTCACGAGGAGATCCTGCGCCTGTTCGAGTTGTTGGGGCGGGAACCGGAAGGCATGGTGCTCAGGGGCTCCGATCGGTTCATGGACTCTCCCCGGGACATCGTGCCGAGTCCGGCCGTCGAGCACATGTTGTCCCTGCTGGCGGAAGGCGATGAGCCTCTGTACGTGGTGGCAATCGGTGCTCCGACCAACGTGTCCTCGGTGTTGCTGGCTGCGCGTGAACGAAACATTGACCTTGGGCGGCGGATGCGCGTCGTGTGGCTGGGCGGGCAGCCGCTACACCAGACCAACGCCCGCGAGTTCAATCTCATGCAGGATCCGATCGCTTCAAGGCTGCTGCTGCAACTCAGCCCCTCGCTGACCCTGTTCCCCTGTTGGGGTGTGGCCTCCCACCTGCTCACCACCGTTCCGGAGTTGGAGCGGCATCTGGCACCCTTGGGGCCGGTCGGGGCCTTTCTAACGGAACGGTTTGCCGCCTACAGCGACAACCACTATGCCTGGGCCAAGGAGGTGTGGGACTTGGCCGCTACCGCGTACGTCATCAATCCGGACTGGACGCGCAGCCGCGTAACCGCGACGCCGGACCTGGACCCTGCAACACTGGACTGGATTCCGCAGCCGGAGGGCCCGCCCATGCGCGAAGCCACCATGGTGGATCGCAATGCAATCTTCCGCGACCTGTTCCAAAAGGTGGCCGACTTTTACGGCTGAAAGGGGGTAGCAACAGTTCTTTGAAGTCTGCTGGTATATGATAATATCCGCCACTATGGGCAAACACCCCAAACGACTGATCCGCATCGGCGAAGCCGCCGCGCTGATGGGCGTGAGCGTGCAGACCATGCGCAAGTGGGAACGGACAGGCGAGTTGCGGCCAACGCGCAAGTCCCAGTCCGGGACGCGCTACTACGACCGCCTCGACCTGCTGGACGTTGGGAACGAATCGGCCTCCACGATCGGCTATGCGCGCGTATCCAGCCCTGACCAAAAGGCCGATCTGGACCGACAGCACGCCGCCCTTGAGGCGTACTGTGCGGCCCAGGGCTGGCGCACCGAAATCATCCGCGACCTGGGCAGTGGGTTGCAGTATGACAAGCCCGGCCTGCAGCGATTGCTGGACCTGATCCTGCACCGGCAGGTGAAACGCCTGGTGTTGACCCACAGGGACCGGCTGCTGCGCTTCGGAGCCGAACTGGTGTTTGCCTTGTGCGAGAAGCAGGGGGTCGAAGTGGTGGTGATTCATCAGACCGATCCGCCCGCGTTCGAGGAGGAACTGGCCCAGGACGTACTCGAAATCATTACGGAGTTCTCGGCACGACTGTACGGCCGCCGGTCGCACAAGGCGCGCAAGTTGATCGAAGTCCTGAAGTCCGACACTGCCGAATCCGGCGGCGAGGCTGCGCCGGCCCCATGATCTCCCACCTGAAGGGCGTGGGCAAATCCCACCGCATTGCCCTGGATCCCACGAACCGGCAGGCATCGTTGATGCTGGAGCATGCGGGCTGGGCGCGGGTGGCGGCCAACTGGTCGCGCGGACGGTTCCAGCTGGCCTGGTTCGGCGAAACGGACGAACGCAATGCCGACGCGTGGTATGCCCATGTGGATGTGAACCCGGACGGCGGCCAGTGGCTGTCGGACATGGACCTGCGCAAGGATTTCAACGCGGTCAAGGCGGACCTGTTCGCGTGGCCCGGCGGCCTGTCCCAGAACGTCGCCAAGAACGCCGTCATTCACATGGGGCGCGGACTGGACGCCTGGGGCGAGTACTGCCAGGCGCGGAAGCGCGGCAAGCCCCGCCGCAAGACCGGATTCCCGCCGGTCCGCAAGCGGTATCGCAAACTCGCCTTCACGCCGTCCAACGGCCGCAACAGCATCCGGGTGGACGGACCCAACGTGCGCCTGCCCCGGATTGGCTGGGTGCGCCTGCGCGAGGAACTGCGGTTCGAGGGCGACATCCTGAGTGTCACCGTCAGCCGGACGGCCGGCCGCTGGTTCGCTTCGTTCACGGTGGACACGTGCGAGCCTGCCCCGGCTCTCCGGTCCGGTCCCGACGTGGGCATCGACATGGGGGTGAAGACGCTGGCTACGCTGTGGGACGGCGGGGAAAAGACGATGATCGCCAACCCCAAGGCCCTGGAACAGGCCCTGGCGGACCTGCGTGCCACGCAGAAGGCCATTGCCCGCTCCGTCAAGGTGAACGGCCGGCCCTGCACGCGCAATCGCCGCCGCCTCTACGAGAAACTGGCCCGGCAGCACGCCCAGGTTGCCCGGATACGCTCGGACCACCATCACAAGGCCACCACGCAAATAGCCAAACGCGGCGGCTCCGTGACGGTGGAAACCCTGAACGTCGACGGGATGAAGCGCAACCGAAGGCTGGCCCGGGCGATCAGCGACACCGGCATGGCCGAGTTCGTGCGGCAGCTGGAGTACAAGTGCCACTGGTACGGCACGGAGTTCCGGCGCGTGGACCGCTGGTACCCGTCCTCAAGGACGTGCAGCGAATGCGGCGCCGTGAAGCAGTCGCTCCTGCTCTCGGAACGCACCTACCGGTGCAATCGCTGCGGCTTTGAATGCGACCGGGACGAGAACGCCGCCCGGAACATCCAGGCGTTTGGGCGGCCAGGTCGGCCGTCCGCAGATGCGGAGACCCGTAAGACGGACTGCGGTTCGCACGGTCGGCGAAGCATCCACCAGACCGCCGAGCACGCGATACCGACAGGTATTGCCGGATCGGCATAGGTTCTGGAGACCGGACTGATCGGATATGGGCAGACATGTGCTTGTGACCGGCGCACAGGGCAATCTGGGGCAGAAGCTGATTCGCCATCTTCTGCTACAGCCACTGGTGGATCGGATTACGGGCATCGATGTGATGCCGGCGTCGGCCGGACAGGTGGCAGAGACCCGCGCTGAACTCGAGATCAAGGTTCGGGACCACGATCACGAATTGGCCGAGCTGGACTACCTGCAGGCCGATCTCAGGGACTGGAACGATTCCCGCTGGCAGCAGACGGCGGCGGACTGCACCGAGGTTGTGCACCTGGCCGCGCAGGTGCCCAATCCCAACGCCTCCTGGGACGATGCCGCCGTCTCGATGGACATGAACGTCAACATTGGCCTTGCCGCGGTGGCCTCCCCCACTTGCCGACGGCTGGTATTCGCCACCACGAACCACACGATGGGCCAGTACAAGGACGAACCCCTGGCCTCCACGGTGGATCCGGGCGAACTGCTGCCCTCCTCGCCGTATGGTGTGGGCACGACGGTGCGGCTGGGAGAGGACGGCTACGCCTCCCCGGCCTATGCGGCCGGCAAGTGGGCCGGCGAGCGCCTGTATCGGGGCTTGGCCCTATCCGACCGGGGCAAGGGAAACACGGAGTTTGTCTGCATTCGGATTGGATGGTGCAACCATGGGAGCAACCATCCGGAAACCCTTACCCCGTCGGGTACGGCGGAGCCCCGCCGCGACGTGCCCGAGTCCTATCGAGAGGAGTATGAACGGACGGATCGCTGGTACAAGGAGATGTGGCTGGCCGACCGGGACTTCGTTGCCCTTTTCGAACGGGCCATCCTGGCCAAGTCCCATGCCTGGCCCGGTCCCTACATCTGCGTCAACGGGATGTCGCTCAACACCGGCATGAAGTGGTCGCTGACGGACACCCGGAAGTACCTGGGTTACGAACCGCAGGAGGATGTCTACACCTGGGTGCCGATGCCCGAATAGCAGTGGATGTGGAATTCCGGCGCCTATGAGTACAGCCGGAGCAGATTGTTGGTGGCCTGCTCGGCCAGCAGGAATACGCGTCCCCGATGGATCACGGCGTTCGTAATCAGGTATTGGTCGGGGCCCTCGCCCAGACAGCGCAGCAGCAGATCGTCCAGATTGGTGCGCCAGGCGCGCGCTGTCGCCAAGTCCGACTGTTGCAGTGCGGTCCAGTCGCTGGGAATTTCAATCGCAATCAGGGGATTGCCGGGGATAATTTGCAGGTCCATCGGACCATCATTGGCAATCGGGCACGTCGTCCCCGGCACCACGGACTCCCTTAGGTGGAGTCGGTGTTGGCTCAACTCGGTTCGCGGGTCCTCTCCAGCCACCGTCCACTCAATGCGCAGGCGGGAGGCCGGTAAGCGGTTGAGTTCGTTGCGGAATGGCAGGTAGTCGGGTAGGAACCTGCGGCTGAAGGCGCCCAGCCGGCCGAAGTTGAGCAGGGCACTGCCCGCCTGCAACGGGTCCGCGGTCCAGCGGATGGCATCGATGCCCAGCATGCCGGCCATGATTGCCTGCTGGTGCTTGAGGTGAACGGCGATGCCCCGGTTCCGGTAGTCGGGATCCACGCCCATCACTTGGGATTCAAGCACCGTGGTTCCGTCCCGATCCGGCTGGGACTGGAATCCCAGCAGAAACCCCACCACTCGGTCCTCGTGGAGCGCAACGAGGGACATCGAGGCGGGACAGACGGGGGCGTACAGCCAGGTTGGATAGAGGTTGTCGGGTGGGGACTGCCAGATTTGGCCCTGCAGTTGCCGGGCCTGTTTCGCGTGTTCGGAGCCCGGTTCGCCGATGGCGATCGAATCGGTGGCGAAGACGGATTCCGGGGCCTTCCAGTCGGTGGGAAGGTCCACGAGGGTGCCGTCCGGTGCTCCGGGCCGGTCGCGGGTGACCAGGGTCAGCCGGGTTGCGCCAGGTCGGTTTGCGGCATGCCGGACCGCCAGGATCACGGACGGGTCGCGCGTGGGGAGTGCAAACGCGGCATCCACCAACGCGTCGGCACGCGACCGGGTGATGAGCATGCCCCCGATGCCGGTCAGTGCCGCCGCGACGAATTGGGGCGGCAACAGGGCGGGATTGTCGGGGGCCCCCAGCAAACTGCGGACCTGTTCCGCCTGACGCGGGAAGTCGGGTTCGGAACCGCTCCAAACGCGGAATCCACTGTGCACCATGGATTTGTCCCCGCAGGGGTCCTCGGGGCGTTCCTGTGTCAGTGCGGTGGCAGCAGATCCCCAAACAGGACCTGCATCGCCCGCCTAAGGCCACTGAGCTTGCCGCGGGCCTCGGCGGTCGGCTTCACCACATGTTCCCCCACGAACTCTGCCGTGGCCCGTGTGGTGCGTGCCGCCTGCTGCGCATCCTCGAGGATCGGCGCGACGCCGGTCCGCAGGATGCGGACGAGTCGAAGGAGGTGCCGGATCAGCAGAATCAGAAGGCCCAGAACCGCGAAGGTTTCCAACGCGATCAGCACGAAAGTGATGTCGCGGATGGTGTCCAGAACCTGCTCCATGGTACTTCTGCCGTCAGCCGGCCGGTTCCGGCTTGCGTCGGCTCAGCAGCAGGGCGAGCACCGCGAATATCGTGGCCTCAATTACCCGTACTTGGCCGATGCGGAACCAGTCCGAATTGAACAGGGTGCCAATCAGCTGACCCAGTCCGAAGCCGATCAGGGCGGCCGCCACCGATGTAATCAGATCCTGCCATGAGCGTCCCTGCCAAAGGTGGAACAAGGCCCCGTAACCGACGGCGATGACGGTGCCGAGCACTAGGGCCGGATTCAGCCACCAGTCGGTTGTCATGGGGATGCAATCATACCCCCGCCCAGGCACTCGTCTCCCCGGTAGAAGACGGCGGCCTGTCCCGGTGCGACCCCGTACTGGGGCTCCTGCAGGAGCACTGTCACGCCGTTGTCGCCGGTTTCCTCCAGTGCACAGGGGATGCCCCGGCCCCGGTACCGGATCTGACAGGTTAGATCCGGGTCGGAAGAATGTGGTCGGCGAATCCAGTTCGTCTCATCCACCTGGAATTCCAGCGTGGCCAGGTCTGATCGGTTGCCGATTACCAGGGTGTTCTCTTCCGGCAGCTTGCGGATGACATATCGGGGTTCGCGGGAATGGACGGGGATGTCGAGGCCCCGTCGCTGCCCGATCGTGTAGCGGTGCAGGCCCTGGTGCGTGCCGACCGTGTCGCCTTCGATGGTGACGATGGGGCCGGGCTGTACCGGGGACAGGCTCCAGTCCTCCAGAAACCGGCGGTAGTCGTCGTCAGCCACAAAGCAAAGATCCATTGACTCCTGCTTGTCCGCCACCGGGAGGTCGCGTTGACGTGCCATGTCCCTGAGTTCCGGCTTGGTGTACGCACCCACCGGGAACAGGCTGTGGCCAAGCTGCCTTTGGGTCAATACGCTGAGTACATAACTTTGGTCCTTTTGCGGATCGACGGCCCGTAGCAGGCTATAGGAACCGTTCGCCTCCCGACGACTCCGGGCGTGGTGGCCCGTGGCCAAACGTTCGGCACCTAGTCCCAGCGCATATCTGAGCAGCCAGTCGAACCGAATATGCCGATTGCAGTTGAGGCAGGGATTGGGCGTCCGGCCCAGATCGAATTCACCAATGTATGGTTCCACGACCGCCTTGCGGAAGGGCTCCTCCGCATTGACCAGATAGAAGGGTATGCCGAGGTGATCGGCCACGGTCCGCGCCACGTCCACGCTGTCCGCCGAACAGCACTTGTTCGTGGACGCGATCCCCGGTCCCTGTTCGGACCAGAGCCGCATCATGATGCCGATGCAGTCGACACCTTGTTCAACCAGCAGGGCGGCCGCCATGGAACTGTCCAGGCCGCCGCTCATGGCGACTGCCGTCACCGGGGAGTCGATGTTCATAAACACTCGATCCTAGCACAGGGATTCGGTGGAAGTTGGTGCGCCTCGAGGCGCCAACAGAGCAATCGCACGCTGTAGTGCTACGTGAGGAAAGAATCGGCATGGAAGGCTGAAATGCGTCGCGGCACCAAGAGATCACGATGTTTAGGGCTCGCGGCTGTGTTCAAGCGAAACGGATGGAACTACAAAAACCTTCTTCAGGACCTGTCGAATTGGAATGCGACCTAGAACTAAAAAGACGAGAGGTTTGTGTGATGACTTACCTTCCTGCTCGATCCACGACAACTACCGATGCCATGCAGGCGTAGGTCAGTGTGAACTGATTGTCATTACTGCCAATACGGACACTCACCACATTGGCATGTCCTAAGTTCCCTCGATTGATTCTACAGTTGTAGTTGGTGGCAGTAGTGGCAACGGTGCTGGTGCAACCAAACCAGGAGATGTGTACCGCCGTAGGTACCTGCAACACGTACCTGGTACTGCAGGCCACAGAGTGTGGCGTCGCCAGTGGTTTCGGTCAGTTGCCGGCCGCGGCCTGGTCTTCATGCTTCCGCGTACAACCTCATCTCGAAGACATGCCTGGACTTGAAGAAGGACACGGTGTATTCCAAGGCCATGTTCGGGGACAAAACGGAGACGGTCGGAGCATGCTCCGACCGTCTTGCATCCCTGCCTCTGCCGGCGTTCCGGTGTCTGTGCAGACGTGCGCGCTGCTGCGGAGGGGGACACAACAGTCCCCCTCCGCGTATATCCGGGTTTGGTTCAGCGCACGGGCACGCCGCTGACGTCGCCGTGGGTCTGGACGTAGGTGGCGAAGACCCAGCCGGTGACGGTGGAACTGAAGCGGATCTGGTACCAGGTGGCCGTGGCCGCGTCCTTGCCCAGGATGTCGTAGCGGGTGGTGGAACCGCCGGTGATGGTGCCCACTACGCCGTGGCCGGTGCCGGGTCCCGAGCGCACGTTGAGGTTGGCCGTGGTGGTGGCCTTGAGGCTCAGTTGGGGCGGGGTCCAGGTGACGGTGAGCCCGGAGAGGCTGCCGTGGGTCTGGATGTAGTCCTTGTGCACCCAGCCGGTGACGGTGCTGCTGAAGCGGATCTGGTACCAGGTGGCCGTGGCCGCGTTCTTGCCCAGGATGTCGTAGCGGGTGGTGGAACCACCGGTGATGGAACCCACTACGTCGTGGCTGGTGCCGGGTCCCGAGCGCACGTTGAGGTTGGCCGTGGTGGTGACCTTGAGGCTCAGTTGCGGTGTCGGGTTCCAAGTGACGGTGAGCCCGGAGAGGCTGCCGTGGGTCTGGATATAGTCCTTGTGCACCCAGCCGGTGACGGTGCTGCTGAACCGGATCTGGTACCAGGTGGCCGTGGCTGCGTCCTTGCCCAGGATGGTGTAGCGGGTGGTGGAACCGCCGGTGATGGAACCCACTACGTCGTGGCTGGTGCCGGGTCCCGAGCGTACGTTGAGGTTGGCCGTGGTGGTGGCCTTGAGGCTCAGCTGTGGTGTCGGGTTCCAGGTCACGGTGATACCCGAGAGGTCGCCGTGGGTCTGGATGTAGTCCTTGTGCACCCAGCCGGTGACGGTGCTGCTGAACCGGATCTGGTACCAGGTGGCTGTGGCCGCGTTCTTGCCCAGGATGGTGTAGCGGGTGGTGGAACCGCCGGTGATGGTGCCCACAATGCTGTGGCTGGTGCCGGGCCCCGAGCGCACGTTGAGGTTGGCCGTGGTGGTGGCCTTGAGGCTCAGCTGCGGTGTCGGGTTCCAGGTCACGGTGACCCCGGAGAGGTCGCCGTGGGTCTGGATGTAGGTGGCGGAGACCCAGCCGGTAACGGTGTTGCTGAACCGGATCTGGTACCAGGTGGCCGTGGCCGCGTTCTTGCCCAGGATGTTGTAGCGGGTGGTGGAACCGCCGGTGATGGTGTCCACGATGCTGTGGTTGGTACTCGGTCCCAAACGGACGTTGAGTCCGGCCGTGGTGGTGGCCTTGAGGCTGAGCTGCGGTGGGGTCCAGGTGACGGTGAGCCTCGAGAGGTTGCCGTGGGTCTGGACGTAGGTGGCGGAGACCCAGCCGGTGACGGTGGGGCTGAACCGGATCTGGTACCAGGTGGCCGTGACCGCGTTCTTGCCCAGAATGTCGTAGCGGGTGGTGGAACCGCCGGCGATGGTGCCCACGACGCCGTGGCTGGTACCGGGTCCCGAGCGGACGTTGAGGTTGGCCGTGGTCGTGGCCAGGAGACTCAGCTGTGGCGTCGGGTTCCAGGTGACGGTGAGCCCGGAGAGGTCGCCGTGGGTCTGGACGTAGGTGGCGGAGACCCAGCCGGTGACAGTGGGACTGAACTGGATCTGGTACCAGGTGGCCGTGGCTGCGTTCTTGCCCAGGATGTTGTAGCGGGTGGTGGAACCACCGGCGATGGAAGCAACGATGTTGTGACCGGTGCCGGGTCCCAAGCGCACATTGAGCCCGTCCGTGGTGGTGGCCAGGAGACTCAGCTGCGGTGTCGGGTTCCAGGTGACGGTGAGCCCGGAGAGGTCGCCGTGGGTCTGGACGTAGGTGGCGGAGACCCAGCCGGTGACAGTGGGACTAAACCGGATCTGATACCAGGTGGCCGTGGCCGCGTTCTTGCCCAGGATGGCATAGCGGGTGGTGGAACCACCGGCGATGGAAGCAACGATGTTGTGGCCGGTGCCGGGTCCCAAGCGCACATTGAGCCCGTCCGTGGTAGCGGCCAGGAGGCTCAGTTGGGGCCTGGCCGCGTCGGTAGCGGCCTGGACTGAGGCCCAGGAACCGGAACCTGCCGTATTCACGGCCCGCACCCGCACCTCGTAGGTCGTGTCCGGCGCGAGGCCGGATAGGGTGGCTATGGTGACCGTGCCGGCATGGTCATGGGTAGTCCAAGCCGCGGCATCCCGAACCCGGTACCGCACGTCATAACCAGTGGCGTCGCCGATGCCCGTCGGCGCCTGCCAGTTCGTGTGCAGCGCGGTGGGGCCGGTCGCCGTGACGGTCAGGTTGTGCACGGCCGTCGGCGCTGTCCCCACGACAGGCACGTGGCTGATTTCACCGTGGGTCTGCATCTGCTCCGCGTCGACCCAACCGGTGACGGTGTTGCTGAATCGGATCCGCCACCACGCGGGGATGGCCACGTCCTTGCCCAGGATGACGTATTCGGCGGTGGAGCCGTTGGGAATGGTGGCGACTGCGGCGTGAGCGGAGCCGGGTCCCTCATGAACACTGAGCGTGGATGCGGCCGGTGCCTTCCGACTCACGCGCGGTGGCCACATGATGGGCACGCCACCGACATCGCCAACAATCCGTACGTCGTCTTCGTGCATCCAGCCGCGGCTGCCGTCGTCCAGGTGCACCAGCCACCAGGTGGGGTTGACTGTGTACCTGCCCGCCACCTGCGAACCGGCCGTGTCGCGCCCGGACAGGGTGGCCACGGTCGCATACGTGGCCGCGGGTCCCGCATGCAGGGTCACGTCCGCCGCGGTCTTGACACGCACCCGCGGCGGCCACTGGACCGGTACGTCGTTCAGGTAGCCGTCGGTCTGGACGTTGTTGCCGTGCACCCAGCCAGTGACGGAGGCACTGACGCGAATCCGCCACCACACGGGGCGGGTGGCCGACTTGCCGACAATCGCATACGACTGTGCGGCCACCAGGGGTCCCATGCTCACCGCGCCCTGATCGGGCCAAGCCCGCACCTGAAGGGGTGTATTGGCGCTCGCCTTCGGTGGCCGATAGAGGAGGTCCGCCACGTCGTCGCGCACCCAGCCGTTGATAGCCTCCGAGTTGACCGGGTTGGTAAGCGTTCCTGTCTCAATCGGGATTTGGAACCAACCGTGCTTGTCCGTTTCGTCGCAGGCCCAGAGAGACACGGCGCGCCAGTTCTGATTCCTGAGTTCGCCCAGTTTGCTGTTGCCGGTGGTTGTCGGGGTGCGGCGCACGTTGGCGTATTCGCGATTGTCGAGATTGATTCGCAGATCAATGCCCTGTCTGGCCTGTGGCACCCGGTTCCCCATGTGGCGAGCAGACAGATGGTGGGTGATCTGCACCCGGTCCGGATGGGTAACCGTTGTCTGCGTGTCGTTCGGCACCCAGCCCACGGCTCCGCCGGGCACCACGATCTGCCACCATTGAGGAGCCGGATCCACGTCCTTGCTGATGACGGCGTACAACAATTTCTTCTTCTTCTTCTCTTCTTCGGTTTCGTCGTCACGTGGGACGACTGTCTTGACCGGCTGGCCATTTGCCGTGGCATTGGCGGCATCGGCCCGCGGAGCCGTTTTCAAGGTGACGGCCACGTCGGCCTCAGCCGTGGGACAGAGGTACGGCAAGACTGGAGGTTGGACCTCCGGCAAAAGGGCACTGAAGTCGACCGCTCCCCCAATCATGCGCAGTGGATTTTTCTTGTGTAGTTCCTTGTTTTTGTCGTCCTTTGAAATTGGCCGGTCCACACCTTCGAGGAAGGTCTCGTCTGACATCCCGTGGGGATCTTTATCCGTAGCCGCGACCGCGCCGAAGGGCTTGAGATGCACGTGCAGGTGCGAGTCGGTACTGTGGCCTGTATGGCCGGACAGGCCCAGCAGTTGGCCCTGAGCCACCTCCTGTCCCACACATACATAGACGTCCACCAGATGCGCGTACGTGAACTCGTACCCACTGGTGCCGGTACCGGTTCGGACGCGTACCTGGTTGCCGTAAGGCTTGCCGGACGTGTAATCGCCGTCGGCCGGGCCACCATCTGTTTCTCCCGCATCCACCAGGCTTACGCGTCCCGCAACCATGGCATGGATGGGTGTGCCCGAGCAGCAACCCCAGTCGATGCCCTCATGGCCGCCTTCAGAATAGTTGTGACCAGCCACAACCTGGTCGTTTTCGTCGAAAACCTTGTCGAACCCCTGGGTGATAGGCCAGTTCTCGCCTGTGGCGAAGGGCAGCGCCAGGTCGCCGCGTGTCAAATTGTGTCCCATGTCCGTCGCTCCTTGGAGACGCATCAAGTGGAATGGCCTGGATCCTGGTCTGTGCGGCCCGTCCGCGCCATATCCGCCGCGTCACGTCCGCGTGAGCGCTGCGTCAGCACCTCGGTTGTGGCAGGATGGCCCGCAACGGCGGCCACGGGAGGAAGAGGAGTTTCGTGGGTCGGTACGCGAGACACACGCGGACTGCGTGGTTACGGCGCGGGCTGAGCTTCGGCTTGTGCCTGCTGGGATGGGGCATCGGGCTGGCATCGGCATCGGCTGGCGCGCCCCTCCCGGCCCTGAGCGGTGACGACCCGCAGGTCTGTGCCCGCAGTGCCGGCATGCGCGGGGCGTTGCTGGATGCCCTGACCCCTGCCGGAGGGGAGATGCCGGTGTGCGAGGCGGTGACGGGGGTACAGCTAGCCGGGATCCACGAACTGGGTGTGGCGCCGTCGGAGGCCGACATGTCCGCCTGGGATTTGGTGGAGCGGTTGACTCGTCCACGGCTGGTCGGTATGTACAGTACTCATCGGTTCACACTCCATGGTGGATACGACACCCTAGGATTGTCCACGCCTGTGCGCGTGCAGTCCGCTCGGGATCTGGCTGGGCTGACTGGATTGGAGTCCTTGGCGCTGCGCTTTGAGGGCCAGACGTTGCCGTCCAATTTCTTGGCCCCGGTACCCCGGCTGACCCATCTGGAACTGGATACTGGTCATCTGGCCGGGCTGCCGTCCGACTTTCTGGCCCCGGTACCCCGGCTGACCCATCTGGAACTGGATACTGGTCATCTGGCCGGGCTGCCGTCCGACTTTCTGGCCCCGGTACCCCGGCTGACCCATCTGGAACTGGATACTGGTCATCTGGCCGGGCTGCCGTCCGACTTTCTGGCCCCGGTACCCCATCTGACCCATCTGACCCTGAGATTGTCCAGTGCTAATTTGATCGAGTTGCCGCCCGACTTCCTGGCCTCGGTGCCTCGGTTGACTCACCTGAATCTGCTTGGTGTGAATGCGCCACTGTTGCCGTCCGACTTCCTGGTCCCAGTGCCCCGGCTCACCCACCTGGAGTTGCACAACGGAGGTCCGACAGCCAGGGTCCTAGTCCTGGAGACGGACATGGTCCCTTCGGCGGAACTGCCGTTTGATTTCCTGGCTCCGGTGCCCCAGTTGACCCATCTGAAATTGCGTGGCGTGACGGTGATGTTGCTGCCGCCCGCATTCCTAGCTCATGTACCGGCCCTCGCCCACCTGGATCTGGGCCGCACAGTTGCGAGGCCGTTGCCGTCCGGTTTCTTGGCCCATGTCCCCAATCTTGCCGTGTTGCGGTTTCCGTATTCGGGAGAAGAGCCCGACTTCCTGGCTCCGGTGCCCCGGTTGACCCACCTGTCATTTTGGACTTGGCGGGGAAAATGGTCTCCGCCGGCGGAATTCCTGGTCCCCGTGTCCCGGCTGACACATTTGGACATCAGTCTCACTCACGGCATGGTGCTGCCCCCCGGGTTTCTGGCCCCGGTTCCCGCCCTCGTCCATCTGCGCCTGTACCAGTCAAGCAGTGGCTTGGGTTCGGTTGAGCAGAACAGGTTGCCGTCCGGCTTCCTCAACCACACCTCCCAGCTTGCGCACTTGGAGATACGTGGTGTGGAGCCAACCGCGCTGCCCCCCGGCTTCCTGGCTCCGATGCCCCGGTTGACCCACCTGATCCTGGTAGCGGACGATCATTTGGGAACAACAGTGCATCCGAAGCCGGAGAATTTCCCGGACACGCTGCCACCCGGTTTCCTGGCCCCGGTCCCCAGCCTGACCCACTTGGAGCTGGAGAGTCAGACCTTGCGCGTCCTGCTACCTGATTTGCTCGACCACACTCCCCGGTTGACCCAGTTGCACCTGCGATCCCGGGCAAATCTGCTCCTGCCGACGGATTTCCTGGCTGCGGTGTCTCGGCTCACCCACCTGACCCTGCGGTGTGGATTCTCAACCACACCGGTATCGGTGGATTTCCTGGTGCCAGTGCCCCACCTCACCTTTCTGTATCTGTGCATGCGAAATCCGTTGCCGGCGGAATTCCTGGTGCCGGTACCCCATCTCACCCACCTGCGATTGGACACAGAGGGATCGCTGCCGCCGGAATTCCTGGTTCCGGTGTCCCACCTCACCCACCTAGTTGGAAACACGCCGAAGTCCGACTTCGCGGCCGACGTTCCCCGGCTTGCTTTTCTGGACACGAGCTGGGGGGATGCTCCGCTACCATCCCTCCCCTCTGTGACCCACCTGAGATTGGGTCTGTATGGCACACTGCCGTCAGGCTTTTTGGCCCATGTTCCCCAACTCACTCATCTCCGTCTACATTCCGTTAATTTACAAGCATTCCCGCCCGGTTTCCTGGCCCATGCCCCCAGGCTGCAGCGTTTCGAGGCCTCGGTCTGGAGCCTGGAGAAACTGCCGTCCGGCTTCCTGGCCCATGCCCCCAGGCTCACCCATTTCACTGTGTTGGTACCCAACGAGACTCCTGTCGACACGTTCAAGACAGTGCCCGCGGATTTCCTGGCCCACGCACCCAGCCTGAAAAGCTTGCGGTTGCCCTACACACTGATGCGCGGGTACCGGACCCGGCTTCCGGACCCGGTCTGGAACCAAGTCCGGGACCACGGGATCGAAAGCTTCGCGATCGTGACGGCGCGGCATACTGCTCAATTGAGTTTCCCAGCCGACTTTCCCGGCGTTCGCCACGACATTCTGAATACAGGACGGGAATGCGGGTACGACCTGCGGTGGCAGATCCGCACCGGGGCCGATACCGCTGCCTTGGTGTCGCCTGACGAAGCCCGGGGGGCCCGGATCCACATCCAGGAGGCTCCCCGCGCCGGCCTGCGGGAACTGCAGGGCCACACGGATCGGGAGACAATTTTGCAAATCGTGGCCGGCACGGCTCCCCGTCCCGGCATGCTGCAGGGCCAACCGCTCTACTCCCGGCCCAGTCGGCAGGGACGGGTGATCGGCTATGTCCCCTGGGGTACCGAGTTACGCGTCACGGCACGCCATGGCGAAGGTGCCGACGCCTGGCTCCACGGCGTATCGACGGCTTCCGATTCACTTTGTACTGACGGTGGCTGGCTGCCGGCGACCGCCATCTGGACCGTCGACGATCGGGATCTTGATGTCATCGTGGGGTGGCTAACCGCTCGAGGATGAGACCGGCACAGCCGATCCCAACAGGCATCAACAGCGACCCGGCCTATAGGAGCGGTGGCAGGTGGAGAGTGGAGAGCCGGGGCGGGCGAGGCTTCGAAGCGGCAAGGGCAACCACCGCGTCATGATACTGGAAACATCTGTCACCATAGTTGGGGCCCATTGACCTTGGCGATCACTTCGTGCACGTCTACCTGGCGGCACATCTTCGCTGCATTGATCCCCACTTCAACGTTGGATGGTGTTGTGTCGCCACACACCGCAGGCGTAGTGACGACCGCATTACTCAAGCCAAATGCTGACTATCAGCCCGGATTCCTTAGCTCTACAGTTGTAGTTGTTGGTAGTAGCATCAGTTCCAGTGTGGCTAAGCCAAGAGGTGGTGTGACAGGGGGTACCTGCAACATGTGCCTGGTACTGCAGACCGCAGGGCGTGGCGTCGCCGACTGCGGCCTGGTCGTCATTCTTCCGCGTACAACCTCATCTCGAAGACATGCTTGGACTTGAAGAAGGACACGGTGTATTCCAAGTTCACATCCGGAGGCAAAACGGGGACATCCGGAGCATGGTCCGGTCGTCTTGTCTCCCTGTTGCTGTCGGCGTTCTGGCGTCTATGCAGACATGCGCGGATACTGTGGAAGAGGGCGGCGGGGAACAGGGCTGTCCCCCGCCGCGTGTGTTTGGATACGGTTCAGCGCACAGGCACGCCGCTGACATCGCCATGGGTCTGGACCAAGTTGGCATACACCCAGCCGGTGACGGTGGGACTAAACTGGATCTGCCACCAGGTGGCCGTGGCCGCGTTCTTGCCCAGGATGGTGTAGCGGGTGGTGGAACCGCCCGTGATGCTGCCCACGATGCTGTGGTCGGTACTCGGTCCCGAGCGGACGTTGAGGTTGGCCGTGGTGGTGGCCAGGAGGCTTAACTGCGGCGGGGTCCAGGTGACGGTGAGCCCGGAGACGTCGCCGTGGGTCTGGACCAAGTTGGCATACACCCAGCCGGTGACGCTGTTGCTAAAACGGATCTGGTACCAGGTGGTCGTGGCCGCGTTCTTGCCCAGGATGGTGTAACGGGTGGTGGAACCGCCCGTGATGCTGCCCACGATGCTGTGGTCGGTACTCGGTCCCGAGCGGACGTTGAGGTTGGCCGTGGTGGTGGCCAGGAGGCTTAACTGCGGCGGGGTCCAGGTGACGGTGAGCCCGGAGACGTCGCCGTGGGTCTGGATCAAGTTGGCATACACCCAGCCGGTGACGTTGTTGCTAAAACGGATCTGGTACCAGGTGGCCGTGGCCGCGTTCTTGCCCAGGATGGTGTAGCGGGTGGTGGAACCGCCCGTGATGCTGCCCACGATGCTGTGGTCGGTACTCGGTCCCGAGCGGACGTTGAGATTGGCCGTGGTGGTGGCCAGGAGGCTTAACTGCGGCGGGGTCCAGGTGACGGTGAGCCCGGAGACGTCGCCGTGGGTCTGGATCAAGTTGGCATACACCCAGCCGGTGACGCTGTTGCTAAAACGGATCTGGTACCAGGTGGCCGTGGCCGCGTTCTTGCCCAGGATGGTGTAGCGGGTGGTGGAACCGCCCGTGATGCTGCCCACGATGCTGTGGTCGGTACTCGGTCCCGAACGGACGTTGAGGTTGGCCGTGGTGGTGGCCAGGAGGCTCAACTGGGGCGGGGTCCAGGTGACGGTGAGTCCGGAGAGGTCGCCGTGGGTCTGGACCAGGTTGGCATACACCCAGCCGGTGACGGTAGGGCTGAACCGGATTTGGTACCAGGTGGCCGTGGCCGCGTTCTTGCCCAGGATGGTGTAGCGGGTGGTGGAACCGCCCGTGATGCTGCCCACGATGCTGTGGTCGGTACTCGGTCCCGAACGGACGTTGAGTCCGGCCGTGGTGGTGGCCAGGAGACTCAGTTGCGGTGTCGGGTTCCAGGTCACGGTGAGCCCCGAGAGGTCGCCGTGGGTCTGGATGTAGTCGCCATGCACCCAGCCGGTAACGCTGTCGCTGAACTGGATCTGGTACCAGGTAGCCGTGGCCGCGTCCTTGCCCAGGATGTTGTAGCGGGTGGTGGAACCACCGGCGATGGAAGCGACGATGTTGTGGCCGGTGCCGGGTCCCGAACGGACATTGAGCCCGTCCGTGGTGGTGTCCAGGAGACTCAGCTGCGGTGTCGGGTTCCAGGTCACGGTGAGCCCTGAAAGGTTGCCGTGGGTCTGGATGTAGGTGGCGGAGACCCAGCCGGTGACAGTGGGACTGAACCGGATCTGATACCAAGTGGCCGTGGCTGCGTTCTTGCCCAGGATGTCGTAACGGGTAGTGGCAAAGGGCAGTGTGACCACGATGCGGTAACCTGTGCTAGGTCCGGTGCGCATGTTGAGGCCGTCGGTGGTCGTGGGCAAGAGACTGAGCTGGGGATTGCTACTGGCTGGCGGTGCTGTCCCGACCACCGGGAGGTTGCGGATCTCGCCGTGCAACTGCACATGATCCTTGTGCACCCAGCCGTCGACTGAATCGCTGAAGCGGATCCGGTACCAGGCGGCCGTGACCGCGTCCTTGCCCAGGACCACGTAACGGTGGTTGCGGCCCGTGATGACGCCTTCCCGGGTGCCGGTTGCAGTAGGTGTCGCCCTCACGACACAGGTCTGCACGGAGTCGGCCAAGCCGGCCCGAGGCGGTGGCGCCATGTTGAGATTGCCTTCGGTCTCCACGGCGTCGTTGGCTTCAACCCAGCCGGTCACCTCGTCGCTGAATTGGATCTGGTACCAGGTGGCCGTGGCAGCATCCTTGCCCAGGATGTCGTAGCGGGTGGTGGAACCGCCGGCGATCGAGGCGATGCGGCCATGTGTGGTGCCGGGTCCCGAGCGCACGTTGAGTCCATCCGTGGTGGTGGCCAGGAGACTGAGTTGGGGTACGGCCGCCGTCTGGTTCCAGGTTACGGTCAACCCTGTGAGATCGCCGTGGGTCTGGACGTAGGTGGCGGACACCCAGCCGGTCACCTCGTCGCTGAACTGGATCTGGTACCAGGTGGCCGTGGCCGCATCCTTGCCCAGGATGTCGTAGCGGGTGGTGGAACCACCGGCGATGGAAGCGACGATGTTGTGGCCGGTGCCGGGTCCCGAGCGTACGTTGAGTCCATCCGTGGTGGTGGCCAACAGGCTCAGTTGCGGGCGGTTCCAGGTCACGGCCAGGCTACCAAGGCTGCCGTGGGTCTGCACATAATCCTTGTGTACCCAGCCCACGACCCTGTCGCAGCGGATCTGCCACCAACCGGCATAGGCCGCGTCGCGGGCCAGTAGGGCGCGCCAGGCTGTGTTGTCGGCTGTGATCGTGGCCACCGTCGCATCGGTGGATCCCGGGCCGCGCCGCACCGGCACCGCCTCCCTGCCTCCAGGCCAGCGTCGTAACCGCGGCATCTGGCTCAATAGACTGTCCGTGTTGCGGGCAGTCACCTGGCTGGCCCGAACCCAGCCCCGACGCCTGTTGCCCAGCTGCACCTGGTACCAACGCGGTGACAGTTGGAACACCGCCGAAGCTTCGGCACTGCCTTGCAACGCTTGCACAAAGCGAGCATCATCCTTCGGTGCCTGGCGCACCAAGGCAACCACGTTTGCTTTCGACTCGACGCGGGGATTCGAGCCCGAGGACGGAGGCACGTTCACAACCGGCACGCTCGAGAGTGTGTTTTCCGACGCGAACCGCACGAACCCTCCGTGCACCCAGCCGGTGGTGCTGCGCTCTGCCGGGCCAACCTCGTATACCCGGATCTGCCACCATTTGGGCCGAATGTGGTCGGGGGTGCGACCCACGATGTCGTGCCACGACGAGTCACCGGCAGGGATGGTGCGTATCCAGGCGTAGTCGGTGGCAGGTCCTTCACGCATATTGAGGCCGTCTCCCTCCAAGACATCGTGGTTCAGGCGCAGCTGCGGAGGCAGGGTCTGGGCCTGCAGGGATTCGGCATGGGTGACCAGGTCCCCTATCACCTTGGCGCCACGTTTGACGTTCTCCTTTTCCCGTTCCTTTCGCTTGGCCTCTGGCTCCTGGTCCGGGGGGGTGGGAGCAGGTCGCTCCGGCGTCTCGTCCAGGGGATAGCTCCAGAACTGGTCGGCGTTGTTGTAGCCCCAGCCGTAGATGCAGTAGCCAAGGATCACATCGCTGTCCACGCCGTACCCTCGGTTCGACCGGTCCAGCGCCTTGAGCGCGTTTAGGTAGCCTTGACCGTTGCCGGACTGGCTATCGGTCGATCCGCTCCACCGGTTGAAGTACTTCCAGCCCCGGGACGGGTTCTGCATCAACAACGGCCCGGGCAGGCCAATCCGGCCGTCCAGGCCGTACTCCGAAATGATCACCTTGAGATTGCCGTATTTGGATTGGAAGTCTTCCAGGTGGTTGTGCTCGAAGCGGCGGACGTTGTTCCGCAGGTTGTCGGCCAGCAGATAGCCGTCGGCATCCACACCCGGGGGGCGTGTGTGATTCGGATAATTCGGAAATTCTTCGTTGTCCGGCTGGAAATACTGGTGCAGCAGCAGGACATGTTGGGGACCGGCGCTGCGTTCCCCGTTGTCGGTGTTGGCCTTCTTCAACACGGCCTGGATACCGTAATGTACTGTTTTTCCATTTACCTCTTTAGTCAAGGACTTTTTCCAAAGGGTTTTGGGGGGAGTGGCATTGGCGAAGGCAAACAAGCCACAGCCGTAGATGAGATTCGCCTGTCCCGCTGGTTTTACCAATTCCATCCGCTTCATTTCGTACTCGCCGAGCTTTTTCAATTCCTCGTCGGTGGTGCCCAGTACTTCGTTGACCACGACCCAGTAGTCCACGCGATTGGCCAAATCTGCCTTGATGGCGTTCAGTTTCGCTTGTGCCGCCAGCACCAGGTTGTGGTGGAACCGGGCTGCCTTTTCGGGATCGGCCGTGATTTGGGCCGCCACCCGAGCATCGTCAAGGAAGAGCCGTCCGATCACCTTGGTGTCCTTAAGTTGAACCATTTTTGTCTGAGGGTCGGAATGCTCGGCGATGAACTTGATGGGCGTGGTGGCGCGAATGTCGATATGGGTTTGGAGACTGGCCGTGGGCATGCCAGCCAAGTCAATGAGACGGTCGAGTTCCGTTTCGCCGCTCCCGGGTTTCAGGAGCAGTCCCTGCCCATTAGGGAGATCCTGGTGTACGTTGATCAGCACAAGGCAGACCGGAGGCTGCCAATCCAGAAGCTGGCTCTGCTCCGTCCTGGTTTTTGTGACACCGTTTTCTTCATATTCGAAGTGGCCGGTAAGGTCGTCCAGCAGATGGGGGCCAAGCAGCGTAGCCATGGGATTCCTCCTGGGAAATCAAGGTTGTGCACGGTTCCAGAGTGACCGTGCTCCCAGTATCGTGACCCCGATCGGCCCCCGCCATATCTGGAACGTGAGCAGCGCGTCAGCTCAACGTAACGGCGCCGATGCCGGACTCGATTCTCCGCCAGCGGCCGCACGCACAGCCCCCTGAAGCCCCTCGTTCTTCCTCGCGCTGGCTTTTGCGAAACGGACTGCGGTATTCGGAGCCAGGCCGCGGACCGGGACGGCAACGGGCTAGGCGGTTGCGCCGTGGGCCGGTATCCGACAAGGTGCATGTCCGGTGCCAACCTGCGGCAGACTGGCAAGACCGGCCCCATCATGGGGCCGCGACCGGGGGCCTCCTTTCAGGGGCCCTACCGGGCCTCGGACTGATGGATGCTCGCATGGCCTTGTAGTGCCTGCTGCGGGGCCGAAGCTGTCCGCGTCACATGGGGGCCGGATCCGGCAACGCGGTTGGCATTCCGGCAGCATGCCGTGCCGCGGACGCGGGCCACGGCTCCGATTCACCTATTGGCTGAGAGTGGAGGCCACAGTCGGGGGTTCCTCCGTCCCGAAGGTGGATGGGGGCTCACGGGTCGGCCACGTCAGGCGCGTCACGCGGTAGCCCACATGGCCCAGCCCGTCCACCTTCGCGTTGTCCACGTAGCTCACCTCGCCTTTCGGGTCGATGGTCAGGTCGAAGGTCGCCGGCGGCGCGTGCGGCACCGGCCTGCCATCCGCGTGGACCCGCGTCCCCGTCACCGTGTGCGTCACCCGGGTCGCGGGCCGGAAGCCCTGCGGCAGCACGAACTGCGGCTGCGGGTCCTGCCGCGCATGAAGCACCATGCCACCTCTTTTCCTATCCCTTTGGGATGCCCATTGAGATACCACCCCAGCAGGTGATGGTGCCGTCCGTCCGTATCCCGCAGGTGTGGTGTTTGCCGGCATTAACTATGGTGAAGGTGCCGTCCGGCGGCATAGCCTGCCCTTGTGCATTCCATCCCCAGCAGGTGATGGTGCCGTCCGTCCGTATCCCGCAGGTGTGGTGTTCGCCGGCATTAACTATGGTGAAGGTGCCGTCCGGCGGCGTAGCCTGCCCAAACTCGTTGTCGCCCCAGCAGGTGATGGTGCCGTCCGTCCGTATCCCGCAGGTGTGGTGTTCGCCGACATCGACCATGGTGAAGGTGCCGTCCGGCGATGCCGCCTGCCCAAACTCGTTGTCGCCCCAGTAGGCGAGGGTGCCGTCCGTCCGTATCCCGTAGGTGTGGTGTTCGCCGGCATCGACCATGGTGAAGGTGCCGTCCGGCGGTGCCGCCTGCCCAAACTCGTTGTCGCCCCAGCAGGCGAGGATGCCGTCCGTCCGTACTCCGCAGGTGTGGTGTTCGCCGGCATCGACCATGGTAAAGGTGCCGTCCGGCGGTGCCGCCTGTCCAAACTCGTTGTCGCCCCAGCAGGCGAGGGTGTTGTCCGTCTGTACTCCGCAGGCGTGCCCGGTTCCGATATCGATCATGGTGAAGGGACCGTCCGGCAGGATGAACCACTCCATCAACTGAGAACTCCAACAGATGAGGGCACCCTTCGTTTCTACTCCGCAGGTGCGCCTATCCCTGGCATCAACGGCAGTGAAAGTGCCGTCCATTGGTGGGGCCCACTCCAACCAGCTAAAACCCCAGCAGTCGAGGGTGCCGTCCGTGCGCACTCCGCAGGTATGCCAATCCCCGGCACTGACGGTGTCGAAGGTACCGTCCGGCGGGATGGCCTGCCCAAACTCGTTATAGCCCCAGCAGGCAAGGGTGTTGTCCGTTCGTATCCCGCAGGAGTGCCATGTGCCGGCACTGACGGTGTCGAAGGTACCGTCCGGCGGGATGGCCTGTCCATGCTTGTTATAGCCCCAGCAGGCAAGGGTGTTGTCCGTTCGTACCCCGCAGGAGTGCCATGCGCCGGCACTGACGGTGTCGAAGATGCCGTCCGGCGGGATGGCCTGTCCATGCTTGTTCCAACCCCAACAGGCGAGGGCACCGTCCGTGCGCACCCCGCAGGCATGCCCTTCCCCGGCATTGACTGTGGTGAAGATGCCGTCCGGCGGTGTGGCCTGCCCATCTGCGTTCAAACCCCAACAGTCGAGGGTGCCGTCCGTACGCACACCACAGGAGTACCAGGCACCGGCACTGACGGTGTCGAAGGTGCCGTCCGGCGGTGCCGCCTCCCCATACTCGTTCCAACCCCAACAGACAAGGGTGCCGTCCGTGCGCACTCCACACGTGTGTTCCCAACCAACATCGACCGCGAAGAATGCGTCGTCCGGTGGTGTGGCTTTCCCATAGGCGTCATTGCCCCAGCAAATGAGGGAGCCATCCGTACGCACTCCACAGGTGTGCGTCTCCCCGGCAACGACCGTAGTGAACGTGACAGGACTATCCTTCGGCATGACTCCATTGTCGGAGCCGGGAGAGGAAGCCTGCAAGGCAGTGGCGCATCCCGCCACTATCAAGCACAGGACCAGACCCGGACCCAACGTCCATGACCGCCGACCAACCCGGAAAGTGGCAACACACAACCTCATGGCATACCTTCCCCACTACCATGGGTTGCCGCGCGGCCCCGATGCGCATCGAACGCCTTCCCGCTGGCGATACCGTCAACCGATGGAAGGCACCAGCTGGATGCAACCCCAGCTCCTTTGTACATACATGGAGCCGGGACGGTCTCGGCATACGACACGCTTAGGTTGAGGGCCAGATGGTGCAGGAGGGCCATGTTGTGAGCGGCGTGCCCGGTGCAGATGCGGCTCGCGTCCTTCTCGGAAGGTCATGTCCAGGACCCAGTGGAGGGAGTTTTCATACCAATCCAGTATGACTATACAACTTGGGTGTCGGCGAGCAGAGCCTCCAGGGCATCCCGGATCCAGTCCTAGCCGCACAGTTGCCCTCCCCGTTCCAGGTCGGCAGGCCTTCAGGATCTGCTCCAGGGCCGCCTGCTTGGCCCGCAGGTCCGGACAGACCCGGCCCTCAAGCACCCGGTGCCGTGCCCGGAAAAGGTGCTTGACTGGATTCAACAGATCGAGAGTTGTGTGGAGGTGTTTTCTCTTCCTCCCGCAGCCCAAGGCCGACATACTGCCGATAGGGCCCAGTTTTGGACAGGCCACCCCACCAGAGGGAACCTTCGCTGCTGTCAGTGCCGGAGTAGCCCACACCTGTGGCGTGCGGACGGACGGCACTCTTACCTTCTGGGGTAACAACGACCATAGGCAGACCATGCCACTTGACGGGGCCTTCACCACCGGTGCTGATGGTACCTTTCAACCCTGTGGCGGAAAGACGGATGAGTTACTTGACTGTTGGGTTGGTGCTTGAGATTAATGCCGACGGGGTGCGCACCCATAACAAACAGGCTTGATCTTGTTGGAAAGACACCCATGTTTGCGGCGGATTGCCCAAGGGTCCGGGGACAGCACCTTCAGGGACTGTTGCAATCAGCGTGGAAATCGGTTCAGTGGCGCGCAAAGGTTAATAGGCAGTAGCAGTGACACCAACACAGCCTCTACCAGCCCCCTTATGATCATCGTTGCAGCGCGACGAACCGTTTACGGATGCCTGTTCCGCTCCGGGATGCCGAGACCGCGGTGGTGCCGCGGACGGTTGCGGTCCGGCGATATCGCTGCCAATCCTGTGGTCGCACGGTAACTCTAATCCTACAGTTGTAATTGTCGTCGTAGTGGCATCAGTGCCAGTATGACCAAGCCAGAAGGTGGTGTACCGCTATGGGTATCTGCATTGCCTGGTACTGTAGGTTGGCGTCGCCGATGGTTTCGGTCAGCTTTCGGCCGCCGCTTGGCCTTCATGCTTCCGCGTCCATCCTCTGCTTAAGTCTGTCGGTGTGGCGGTGGACCAGGCTCGGGGACCAGCAGCTTGAGCAGCTGGGCTTCGCGCTGTTGCGCGGCGGCTTGGTACTGCTCCACGCGGGTCTCGACCCGCTGCAAATCCGCCTGATGCTGGTCCCGCAGGTGGTTCAGTTCCGCCAGCAGGCCGGCGAGACGCTTCTCGCTGCCGGCGATTACCTGCTCGATGAGCGCGCGGGAATGCTCCATCTGCTCCTTGCGGCTGCGCTGGCAACGGCGGTCGGCCGCGGCCAAGGCCTTCAGGTGCTGGCGATAGCCGTAGATCAGTGCGGCGCTCAGCAGGACAACTGCGGCGCTCTGTTCCAGCAGCCAGGCTGTGAGTTCGGGTGGCATCGTGGGTTTCGGCTCGGTGGGGTGTGCTGGGCGGCACATCCCTATCCGGCAATGGGCAGGGGCTTCAGGCCTTGATCTGTAATCCAGCCTTCGGGGGTCTGCAGCCGGTGCCAGCCGTCCTGCCGGTCCA
Organism: Caldilineaceae bacterium; assembly: GCA_965208365.1. Taxonomy (GTDB): domain Bacteria; phylum Chloroflexota; class Anaerolineae; order Caldilineales; family Caldilineaceae; genus Bin34. The sequence continues at coordinate 666,190 of OZ242330.1, forward strand.
GGACACAGACGGGCGTGCCGGGTTGGAGCACGGCCACCACGTCCGCGGTCAGGGCGGGTTGGACACGCACGTGATACCACGCGCTCGTCACTGTCTGCCGGGGGTGGCACACCGGGTTCGGAGGCCGGTTGGCCGTGGGTGTGGGGGTTGGGAAAACGGGGAGGGGCTTGGTCTCCCCGCCGGGAACTGTCCGTGCCGTCTGTTCCAGCGTCGTCAGGCGTGTCTCCAGGGACGAGAGACTCCGGTCCAGGCGCCCGGCCACGGGGTCGGTCTGCGTGGCGACGAGGGGCACCACGGCCTCCTCCAGCAGGCCCACGATCTGGTTGGGGGTGATCACCTGGGTCTGCCAGAGGGTGAACCCGAGGGAGAGGATCACCAAGGCCCGGCGCAGCAGGCGGTTGCCCTCGTAGCGCAACCCTTGCAGGGCCGGCCGTACCGCGGCCGGTGGCCGGAGCCGCTGCTTGAGAGCTGCTGCCTTCGAGTTCTGCGATGGCATGGATCCGGGATGCCGAGGGGTGGTTTCAGGCCGGGGCTCCGGGTTCATCGCCGGAGGTACGGTATGTTCCGGTGGGGGTGGGATTGGAACTGCCGATGTCTCGACCTCTCCCACCCGTTGCAAGGCATTCTGGAAATTGGGCAGCCATTGGGGATGGCCGCCGTTGTAGAGGTAGGCCAGTTGTGCCCAGTCCCGGACCTGGATGGCATCTGCCACGCCGGGTTTGGCCAGGCAGAAGCGCACCAGGGCCTCGTACTCGTGGGCGGGGTCGGCCTGCAGCCAGTCCCGAAAGGCTTGGGCGTTGGCGCAGCCAAAGGTGGCGTGGCCCCAACCCATGATCTGGCCCACACCCCAGGAGGTGACATGGCACTTCTCCGGGGTCCAGGTGTTGGGCGGATCCCCCAGCGTGTTCCGGAAGAGGCGATCCCACTGCCGGGGTTCAAAGCGGTATACGAGTTCCCCGCCGTTGTCGCGTGCCGTGCGGGCTCCGCTCTCGCAGAGGGCAATGGCCATCAGGGTCCGGGTGTGGGCGGCCAGGGGCGTGCCCTGCGCCGCCGCTGTCAGTTCGGGTGCCACGGCCACTGCGCCTTCGGGATCGGGGCGCACATAGTGTTCCGCCAGCAGTTCCCTGGCGATGTAGGCGGTGTGGTTGCCGTGGCGGATGGGCAGCCAGTGGTAGCTGTCCGCGGCCAGGGTCGTATCGGTATCTGCTGTCACCACCTGACCTCGTGACAGTTGGGTGAGCACGGGATGTTGCAGGCCCGGGCCGGACCGTACGCGGACCCCCGGTTCCCGCACCCAGTACAGACGCTCACCTCGCGTCGTGTCGTGCAGGGGAGGCCGGGCCTCCCTGCGTTCTCCTCTCGTTGTGTTCGTGTCCTGATACATGATTGCTTCTTCTGAACAGTTGTCGTGGCCCTTGGTTTGGGCTTCTTCGATACAGCATGACAAACGGGGAAGGGGCTGACCATGTCCAATGCGTAACGGCCATGTGTCGGCAATGTGAGCCCGTCCCGGACGCTGCCCTCTCTGTGGTTGAGGCCAACTTGACCGGTGCCTACGACTGTGCTGTAAACCGGTTCCCGATCCGAGTGTTGGTCGTAGGCAGCAATGTGTGCAGGGTTGCCACTCGGGTTATTCCAGGACTAGTTCGCCACTGAGGAATGGTGGCGAGGACAGCCCTGTCCCCGCCGCGCGGTTGGATCGAGTCAGCGAATGGTGACGCCCTCAGGTGGCCGTGGGTCGTCACGTATTCCCGTGGCACCGAGGTGGAATGGCCTTACTGTGGATGTCCCTTCGCGATGGGACATCCGCCGTGCCTCATTCGGAAGTCAGCGTGGGGGGACGGGTTAGGAAATAGCCGTTGCGCTGGTTGTCCACCAGCGATGGGAGGCCATCCCCCTTCAGTTGCCGACGCAACGACGAGATCGCCGTACGCACGGAGGTCTCAGTGGTGAGCACACCCCTTTCCCGGGACAGATGCCGGACCAGTTGGGTCGCGGTAAGGGGCTTGGGATAGTGCCGCGCCAGGGTCACCAGCAAATCCATGCGACGTTCGGACACCGCCTGTCGGATGCCCTGCACCTTCACACAGCCCTGATCCGGGTCAAGGATGATCCCTGGAGGGTGCTTCGGTAGCAGTTCCTCCACCAGCGGGAGCAAGCAGCTGGGTTCAAAGGGCTTGGGCACAAAGTGCGCGACGCGATGCAGGTGGGGTGCCACGAAACCGGGAATGGTGACGGGCGGTCCGCCGGACACCAGCAGGATGGGAATGGCTGTGTGCTGCCAGGGATTGTCTGTCAGCGGTCCGGTCATTCGATAGGGATCCACGAGGGGCAACCGGGCGTGGACGAAGGTTTCGTAGGTTGTGGCACCGGTCGGCACGTCGTAGTCCAGCAACAGCAGATGGGGCAACCAGGTATCTACTTCCACCAGCGCCTCTTCGAAGTTGTCCATGAAGCGTACGGCCAGATGATGTGCTTGGAGGTAGCGTCCGGCTTGGTCCAGGACGGACGGTTGGGCATCGACCCACAAGAGTCGACGCGGGAAGAACTTGGTTTCGGTCATGAAGGTCCTTTTCATATTGACAGTGGAACCGAGAGAAGGAGTACAGCCTCGGTGTCCGTTCGGACGGATTGTCAGTGGCCTCCGAGACAGGTCACTCCCTGCAGCGCATGTGAATGCAGATCAGGAAAGACATGCGCTGCAGGCGTGATCACCATCATGACCGCGGAGTGTCAGCAAGTCCATACCCGCCGCGTACCCGCGACGTACCCTCCGCGTTTGTTCGCCGGTACGAAACCGACCGTGTCGCGAGTTGCAGCAGCCGTCTGGTGCAGCAGGGCTTGGGGAATGTCGCGCGTCGGGTTTTGGAACAGTGTTCTGTGATGTTGGATCTGGCTCGATCATTTCCGGTGGGAAAGGGGAAACCAGACACCGCTGCTCTGCCGGATCTGGTGGTGGAGATCAGTGCGCAGGAAGGCCGGCAGGGCCGTGGTCTCTTGGATGATCGGCAGGCACCGAAGTCGGCGACACTGGCAGACATCCCAAGCCAATTAAGGGTCATGCCCATGACAAATCGCATGTTTCGGGTCGGATGGCCGCACGCATCCTTTCGTTCGTCGCGTGCTCAGGCCACATCTAACCCTGAAACCAATCACCCAGTGGATTACGCAAGCCAGATGGAGGCCGATGCATGGACCCGCGCACTCCGCAGGTCATGCATGTGCACAAGAGTCCCCGATGGCGGTGCCACTGTAAACATTGATGACATGGGCCGTAACTTGCTCCTGGCCACAACCTGATCGGGATTCCGGTGCCTCACAACTCCGGTGCGACATCCCCCCGGGAGCTCCACTGTCCTCATGATCGCGTTCTCAAACACCGTTTTACATACCCGCCGCGTACCCACGACGTACCCAACGACGCGGAGTAGCAAGGACCGGCGTGCTTCCCCGAAGGTAGACATGCAGACATCCAATCAGCGACTTCAATCTGAGTGACGGGTCCAAAGGGAGGTACCGTGCTGCGGATCCCGGCATGAAATACAGACGTTGCAGACATCATCATCAGGCGGGGATCCTGGGCAACCGCGGGAGAATCCACTCCACATCACCGCCTCTTGTTTGGCATGCAATCCTGGATATACCGCCGCGCTGAGTATTGTGTTTGCACACCATGTACCCGCCATGTACCTGTGGCATACCTGTGCCGCTGTTGTCAAAGCGCCTATGCTCAACATTCGATGCGATCACTACCCACGACACCTGTCTGGATTTGGTTGCAAACGGCTCCTCTTGCTAATCTTCTTGCGTGCGATAACGGATTGGTGATCGGTCCCATGGGCCGGCCATCTGTATGTGTAGTGTCTGTTTATGTTTGAAGCTGATACCAACCACCCGGCCCTGAAACGGCCGCGCTCCAAGTATTTCTTGTCAAGAAACACACGCGCCGGCCAGTGCCAGGAGCCCGATACTTGAGTCCCCCAGGAAACACTGCTCCGCTTGAACGCAGGTTGCTTTGGGTAGGCCGGCAGGAGGAGCAATTGACAAGGTTGGTCCAACCTCTGGATCCCTATCCCGTCGCTTTGCGCGCAGAGGACTGTTGTCAAGATGCCCTAACGCTCATGCCCTACTGGCCCCCACATCTGCTGATCCTGGATACTCCGGAAGGGCCAACTCCACCCTTCACGTGGGACACATTCCTTGGCGAAGGATTACCTGCCGTCGATCCCTATCGTCCCGAGGGGCCCTGGTATCAGGAGGACAACACGCCCCGTGTTTTGCCTGTACTGTTCCTGACTGACGACATCCCCGGACCCGCAGACTTGCCCCTTGCCTGGCGGCACCGGGTCTACTGTCAGCCCCGCTATCACATTATTTACTTCCTGCAAGCTTGGCTTGAAAAACCCCTGAACCCGCCTCGGTTGGCACCGGAACCACTGCTGGTCATCGATTTTGTGCGCTTGGCTCTGTGGGTGCAGGGTGTCTCCCTGTACCTGCCACCCCGAACCATGGAAGTGTTGGCCACCCTCGCCGAACACCATCCCGAGTCGCTTATGGCCGCCGATATCGCTCAACACATGCACCAGCGCGCTGGTCGGCGTATTTCTGAACATGGTGTACGCTCCGCGATCCAGTCCCTGCGCACTCGTCTGAAACTATTTGGTTTGGACCGCGATCTGCTGGTCCATCGCAGTGAAGGTTATTCCCTCAGTCTCGGCCCCCGTACCGGATCGCTGGAAGACCGCGTCTGGTTCTGGTCCGGTACCGAAGCCTGGTGGTCGCCCGACACTTCCCGCTAAGTGGAAGACTGCTGTTTGGCTAGGGCCTGTGGACATTAGCAAAGGGATTGCGCAGCCAATGGCGAGCCGCGGCGAACAGGACAAAGCCCAGATAGCTGGCCGCGGTCTTCTCATAGCGCGTGGCAATGCGGCGGCCCTGCTTGAGCCAGCCGATGGACCGTTCCACGAGGTTGCGCTCCCGGTACAGCACCCGGTCGTAGGCGATCGGCTCCCGCCGGTTGCGCCGCCCCGGAATCACCGGTTCGGCTCCCTGGGCCACGATGTACCGTCGCAGCTCGTCGTCGTCGTAGCTCCGGTCCGCCAGCCCGTAGTCGGGACGGACCCCCTCCAGCAGGCCCTCCGCCTGCGGTCGGTCATGGGCCTGCCCCGGCGTCAGGCGGTAGGCCAGCAGGCCGCCCTGGGCATCGACCAGGACATGCAACTTGGTGCCGAAGCCACCCCGGCTGCGTCCCTGGGCCTGCGCGTCCTGACCGCCCTGGTCACGCCGGGCACCGGCGGAGACCGGGTGGGAGCGCACATGGGTGGTGTCCAGGTGCACCCGGCATTCTTGCTTCCGTTCCTCGGCGCAGGCGGCCGCCAGCCGTTCCCAGACCCCGGCCAGGCACCAGCGCCGATAGCGGCGAAAGAGGCTGTTCCAGTGTCCAAAGCGGGGCGGCAGGTCGCGCCACGGGATCCCCGTGCGCAGGAGGTAGTGGACCCCGTGCAGGAAGCGGCGGAGATCCCGGTGCGACCCCACGCGCACCGCCGGATCCTGTTGCAGCAGACGGAGAAGGACCTTGAATTCGTGGGGGCGCAGTGCGTGACGGGCCATGGCAGAGGGGCTGTGAAGGGGAGTGCGACGTGGGCAGGATGATAGTCTCACGACCAACGACCTCATTCATGTCCTATGTCCACACGCCCTAAAGTCACGCTTCGCCTTACAACCCCAATGGTCAGGTGTCTCCGCCTGTCCGCGGAGGCAGAAAGTCCCGTTTTGAGATTCGACACCACTTGTCGGATGGTGGCACCTGCAACTGGTTGTTGGCCAGGTGCAGAACCTCAAGCGTAGGCAACTCTCCCAAGCCTTCCGAGACGGTACCTGTCAACTGGTTGTGGTTCAGGCACAGCACACGCAGACGTGTCAAACAGGCCAATTCTGACGGGATTTGGCCCGTCAGCCAGTTATGGCTCAGGTCCAGGAAACCAAGGTTCGCCAGCGTTCCCAATGCGGCCGGAATATTGCCCGATAGCCTGTTTCCCATCAGGTCTAGGGTGGTCAGGCTGGCCAACATGCCCAAACACTCTGGAACAACCCCTTCAAGTCCGTTGCCGGCCAGGATTAGGCTCTCTACCTTCCCGCCCCCATCAACATAAACTCCGTACCACTCAGCCAGGGGCTGTGCACTGCCCCAGTGCGTAGCATCTCCCCAAAATCCCTCCGGGCCTCCTGTCGCCTTGAATAGTCGGAGCAGTACATCCCGTTCCGTCAGGTTCGCAACCGAGCAGTCCGACTGCACCTGGCCCCGGCCGTCATCGCTAGGAGAAGAAAACCAAACGCCACAGAACATTCCCACCCTCTAGTCACTCTCCCCGCTTGATCAGGAGGAACAGTTCCCCTGACAAACAACAATCAACACCGACCACCGGCCCGGTCGGACAAAACCATCCGCTCAACAACCCTCTGCCCTGAGCCGACCTTGGACTCGTGGCTCCCACTGGAAGGCTGTGCACGATCTTATCACGTGAATCAAAGGTGTTAGCATGGGGGGCACTGTTTCACTTTCGTTGATTTTGGCCCGGGTCTATAGGTGGCCACAAATATGCTGTGCTGAATGTGGTCCAAACAGTCAGTACTGAACGCGATGGGACGCAGGGAACCAACCCATCTGCAGTGAATGGACATCTCTATCAACGAGAATGAAACAGTGCCTATCTGGTTGACCAGATAGGGGCCAGATTAGACGTATTATGTCGCCCCCGAAGACGGGGGATGAAGCTGGTGGTCGGTCGATGTAGTTGGGATTGTAGAGAATGTGACCAAACCGTTCCCTGAGTGGAACATAGTCGTCGACGATGATGATCCAGAGCAGGGCAATGACGGGCACACAACCTGAACATTGCCCACTTGAGCGGCGGCCGGTCCTTGCTTTCGGCAACGCAACCTGTGAGCAAGGCGGACGCGAAACCGACGAGCAACAGAAGTTCCATGAGGAAGCCCCCTTGTGGCAACGGACCGCGTTTGCCACAACAGCTGATCCTCAGGCACCGACAAGGGGGCGCGTGACACGCGGTCTGGTCGGCGGGAATCACCCGAGAGGGATCAACTGTTGTGGCAGGGGGATTCTAGCAGGTGTGACATGTGTGATGTCGAACCCAGACATGTGGTTCAAATAGCCGCGGGGGACAGCAATGTCCCCCGCCTTGTATATCAAGGTTTCGATCTCAGCGGATGGGTACACCGCTGAGGTCACCATGGGTTTGGACCAAGTTGGCATACACCCACCCAGTCACCGTATCACTGAACTGGATCTGCCACCAGGTGGCCGTGGCCGCATTCTTGCCAAGGATGTTGTAGCGGGCAGTGGAACCACCGGTGATGCTGCCCACGATGCCGTGGGTAGTGCCCGGCCCCGAGCGCACATTCAGGTTGGCCGTGGTGGTGGCCTTGAGGCTCAGCTGCGGTGTCGGGTTCCAGGTTACGGTGACCCCTGACAGGTCGCCGTGGGTCTGGATGTAGCTGGCAGATACCCAGCCAGTCACGCTGCTGCTGAATCGGATTTGGTACCAGGTGGCCGTGGCCGCATTCTTGCCCAGGATGTTGTAGCGGGTGGTGGCACTGCCAACTATGCTGCCTGCGATACCGAAGGTGGTACCTGGTCCCGAGCGGACGTTCAGGTTGGCCGTGGTGGTGGCCTTGAGACTCAACTGCGGTGTCGGGTTCCAGGTTACGGTGACCCCTGACAGGTCACCGTGGGTCTGGACCAGGTTGGCGTACACCCAGCCGGTCGCGCCACTGCTGAACTGGATCTGGTACCAGGTGGCCGTGGCCGCATCCTTGCCCAGGATGTTGTAGCGGGTGGTGGAACCACCGGTGATGCTGCCCACAATGCTGTGGGTAGTGCCCGGTCCCGAACGGATGTTCAGGTTGGCCGTGGTGGTGGCCTTGAGGCTCAACTGCGGTATCGGGTTCCAGGTCACGGTGACTCCTGAGAGGTCACCGTGGGTCTGGACCAGGTTGGCGTATACCCATCCAGCCACCGTATCGCTGAACCGGATCTGGTACCAGGTGGCCATGGCCGCGTTCTTGCCCAGGATGTTGTAGCGGGTGGTGGAACCACCGGTGATGCTGCCCACGATGCCGTGGGTAGTGCCCGGTCCCGAACGGACGTTCAGGTTGGCTGTGGTCGTGGCCTTGAGGCTCAGCTGCGGTGTCGGGTTCCAAGTCACGGTGACTCCTGAGAGGTTGCCGTGGGTTTGGATGTAGCTGGCAGATACCCAGCCGGTTACGGTACTGCTGAACTGGATCTGGTACCAGGTGGCCGTGGCCGCGTCTTTGCCCAGGATGTTGTAGCGGGTGGTGGAACCGCCGGTGATGCTGCCCACGATACTGTGGGACGTACCCGGTCCCGAACGGACGTTCAGGTTGGCTGTGGTCGTGGCCTTGAGGCTCAGCTGCGGTGTCGGGTTCCAAGTCACGGTGACTCCTGAGAGGTTGCCGTGGGTTTGGATGTAGCTGGCAGATACCCAGCCGGTTACGGTGCTGCTGAACTGGATCTGGTACCAGGTGGCCGTGGCCGCGTCCTTGCCCAGGATGTTGTAGCGGGTGGTGGAACCGCCGGTGATGCTGCCCATGATGCTGTGGGACGTACCCGGTCCCGAACGGACGTTCAGGTTGGCTGTGGTCGTGGCCTTGAGGCTCAGCTGCGGGGGATTCCAGGTCACAGTCAGGCCTGAGAGGTCGCCGTGGGTCTGGATATAATTGGCATGCACCCAGCCGATCACGGTATTGCTGAACTGGATCTGGTACCAGGTGGCCGTGGCCGTATCCTTGCCCAGAATGGCATAACGCGCGGTCGTGCCACCCTGGATGAAGCCAACTCTGGCGTTGCCAGTGCTGGGTGTGGAGCGAACATTCAGTCCGTCAGTGGTGGTGGCTTTGAGACTCAGTTGGGGTGGGTTCCAGGTCACGGTGACCCTTGATAGATCGCCGTGGGTCTGGATGTAGCTGGCAGATACCCAGCCGATCACGGTGCTGCTGAACTGGATCTGGTACCAGGTGGCCGTGGCCGCGTCCTTGCCCAGGATGTTGTAGCGGGTGGTGGAACCACCGGTGATGCTGCCCACAATGCTGTGGGATGAACCCGGTCCCGAACGGACATTGAGGTTCAGTGTGGTCGTGGCTTTGAGGCTGAGTTGCGAGGTCGGGTTCCAGGTCACAATCAGGCCTGAGAGGTCGCCGTGGGTTTGGATGTAGCTGGCAGATACCCAGCCGGTTACCGCGTTGCTGAAGCGGATCTGGTACCAGGTAGCCGTGGCCGCGTCCTTGCCCAGAATGGCGTAGCGGGTTGTTGAGCCGCCGGCGATCGAGGCCACAATGTTGTGATCCCTGTCCGGTCCCGAACGCACATTGAGGCCGTCCGTGGTGGTGGCCAAGAGGCTTAATTGGGGCGGGTTCCAGGTTACGGTCAGCTCTGTGAGGTCGCCATCTGTTTGGGTGTAGCCACTGTGCACCCAGCCAGTGAGCGTAGGACTGAACCGGATCTGGTACCAGGTGGCCGTGGCCGCATCCTTGCCCAGAATGTCGTAGCGGGTTGTAGAGCCGCCGGCGATCGAAGCCACGATCACATGGCCAGTGCTTGGCCCGGAGCGGACGTTGAGGCCGTCCGTGGTGGTGGCCAGGAGACTCAACTGTGGTCTGGCTGCGTCGGTAGAGGCTTGGACTGAAGCCCAAGGACCGAAACCCGCCGCGTTTGTGGCCCGTACTTGCACCTGATAGGCAGAGCCCGGTGTGAGGCCCGACAGAATAGCCGCGGTAACCGTACCGATATGGGTGTGGGAGATCCAAGCCGTAGCACCCTGTACCCTGTACTGCACGTCATAGTGGGTGGCATCACCAGTCCCAGTTGGTGTCTGCCAGTCGATGTGCAGCGACGTGGATCCGTTCACCGCTATAGTCAGGTTGCGTATACCAGTTGGCACCGTGCCAACGACAGGTAGGTGACTCAAATCCCCGTGGATATGGACATAGTCGGCATGCACCCAGCCCGAAACTGTCTCGCTGAACTGGATCCTGTACCAGACGGCCGTGGCCGCGTCCTTGCCCAGAATGCCGTAGCGGTCGGTGGAACCGCCGGCAATCGAGGCCACGATGTTGTGTCCGGTGCCAGGTCCTGAGCGGACATTGAGGCCGTCTGTAGTGGTGACTTTGAGACTCAGTTGGGGTGGCCACATGACAGGCACTCCGCTGATGTCACCCACAATTTGCACATCGTCCTCGTGCACCCAGCCGCGACTTTCATCGTCCAGGCTCACCAACCACCAGGTGGGACTGGCCGTGTACCTTCCCAAAATCTCCCGCCTGCCTGCGGCATGCCTGGACAGGGATTTCACTACCTCATGCGTTGCCGAAGGTCCCGAATGCGCAGATACGTCCGCCTCAGTCGCGATGCGCGCCTGGGGTGGCCACGTGACAGGTATATCGTTCCGGTAGCCGTGGATGTGCACATCGCCGCCGTGTACCCAGCCGGTTAGCGAAGGGCTGAAGCGGATCTGGTACCACACAGGGGTGGTAGCCGACTTGCCGATAATGGCGTAACGCTGGTAAACAACCAAATTCGCAATGCGTGATGCCTCCAAGCTGGGCCATTCCCGCACCTGCTGGGTGGTGCCAGCACTGACTTCCGGTGGTCGGAATTGGAGGTCCGCCACATCTCGTCGCACCCATCCCGTGACCGGTATTGAGTTGACCGGATTGGAAAGTTCTCCAGGCTCTACTGTGATACGGAACCAAATGTGCATGTCCTTGTGGTTGCAGGCCCAGTGGGACACGACCCGCCAGTTCCGATCCGTGAGTTGGCCAAGAACATTGTTTTCAGCCTTGGGATCAGGTACGTCGGGGGTTCTGCGTACGTTGACACGAGAGCCTTTAATCCGCAGGTCAATGCCTGGATCGCTGGCTTGTGGCTCCTGATCCCCTACTTGACCGGCAGGTGGATTGGTCACCCACACTCGGTCCGGGTGCGTGACCGTGGTCCGCGAGTCGTTCGGCACCCAACCCACAGCTCCATTGGGTACCACGATCTGCCACCACTGTGGATTCGGGGACGTATCCTTGCCGATCACGTCATATGTCTTTTTCAGCCTTTCTTTTGAGGTTTCATTTTCAACTATGGCTACTGTTTCTACCCCCGAGGCGGCGGCATTGGCTTGGGGGGCCTTTTTCAAGGCGACCGCAACATTGGTCGTAGCCTGGGGACAGAGTTCTGGCAATACCGAAGGTACGATTTCCGGCAGGAACGTGCTGAAATCCACCGTCCCCAAAATCATGCGCAACGAATTTTTGTGTTGTATTCCTTCAATCCCTTTTTCTTTTTCGGCCCGAGGAACTGGCTGTTTCTCACCCTCAAGGAAGGTCTCTTTTGACATACCGTGTGGATTGTCGGGTGTTGGCGCAATCTCGCCGAAGGGTTTGAGATGCACGTGCAGATGTCGTGCGGTGCCACGGCCTGTGTAGCCGGACAAACCCAACAGTTGGCCCTGTACCACCTCCTGTCCCAGACACACATAGACGTCTGCCAAATGGGCGTAGGTGAGCTCGAAGCCGGTAGTACCGGTACCGGTTCGGATGCGCACTTGGTTGCCGTAGGCTTTGCTGTCTGGAACGTTGAAACCACCAGCCGTTTCGCCTGAAACCAACCTGCTCACACGTCCTGAGGCCATGGCATGGATCGGAGTGCCTGAGCAGCAACTCCAGTCGATGCCCTCATGGCCGCCGTCAAAGTAGACGGGTACCTCTTCACGGATGATGACCTCTTCATCGTTGATGACCTCTTTACGGATGATGACCGTAGTGAGTTTGTTGTCGAAACCCTGGGAGATGGTCCAGTTCTCGCCTGAGGCGAAAGGCAGCGCCAGGTCGCCGCGTGCTAAGTTGTGTCCCATGGTGGTCCCTCCTTGGAGACAAAGCCAATGTGATGGCCCGTATCCTGGTCCTTGCGGGTCAACCACGCCATAGCCTCGGCGTTACGTCCGCGTCAGCTCTATGTCAGCATCGGGTCTGACATAATGAATCGCTGAAGCGACTGCGAAGCGTCTTGGGAGGATTGACGTGGCAAAGCATCCAGCCAAAGTGTGGCTCTACTGTGTGTGGCTCCTGGGCTTGTGCCTGCTTGGAGGTGTCCCGGGTCCTGCATCATTTGCGGCTGGTGCGCAACTTCCGGGTTCAGCCAGTGACAGTCCACAGGTCTGCACCCGCAGCGTGGGCATGCGCGGGGCAATTCTGGATGCCCTGACCCCGGCCGGAGGCGAGATGCCGGCCTGCGAGGACGTGACCTGGACGCAGCTGGCCGGGATCCGCGAGTTGGGTACGACGCTGTCGGGTGACGAAGTGGCCGCCAGGCATTTGTTGGATCAGTTGGCTGGTCCACCGATGTACCGCTTGTCAATGGCCTCAAGGTATCCGTTCCCCTTTTCGTCAGAGAAGACCCCCTCCGGATACGACCTTCTGGGATTGCCGGTGCCCATACCCGTTGTGTCTGCACGGGATCTGGTGGGGCTGACCGGTCTGGAGGCTCTGGCCATCCACATTGAGGGTCTGACGCTGTCGTCCGACTTGCTGGCTCCGGTATCCCGATTGACCCATCTGACCCTGAACCTGTCCGGCTCCGACATAACAAAGTTGCCCCCCGATTTCCTGACTCCGTTGCCCCGATTGACCCATCTGACCGTGACGACGGTGTCGCGGCCTCGTGTATTTGAGCTGCCCCCCGATTTCCTGGCTCCGGTCCCCCACCTTTCCCAATTGAACCTGCAGGGTGTGAATGCGACGCTGCTGCCCCCCGAATTCCTGTCTCCCATTCCCCAACTGAGCCGCCTGGAATTGCGCAACGCAGGTCCTACCGCCGAGATATGGAAGACCGACAAGGTCCATCGGCTGGAGCTGCCAACCGACTTCCTGGTCCCGGTGTCCAATCTGACTCATCTGTACTTGAACGGGATGACGTTTCAGTTGCTGCCGTCCGAATTCCTGTCTCCCGTCCCCCAACTGACCCACCTCCACCTGCATGGCACCTATTCCGACCAGCCGTTGCCATCCGCATTGTTGGCCCATGTCCCCCAACTGACCCACCTCCATCTGGTCAACGTCAACTATTCCGGCCAGCCGTTGCCATCCGCATTGTTGGCCCATGTCCCCAATCTCGTCTCGTTGCGATTTGCATATGAGGGAGAAGAATCTGATTTCCTGGCTCCGGTGCCCCAGTTGACCCACTTGGTTGTTGGTGTGGAGAGTAAGACACCGCCGGCGGATTTCCTGACCCACGTGTCCCAACTGACCCATTTGGACATCGGCCTAAAATACCACTTGGAGCTGCCGTCTGAATTCCTGGCTCCGGTCCCTGCCCTCACGCGTCTGCGCCTGAGACAAGATGTGGATCCCATGGGGTCGGTTGAACTGAACAGGTTGCCCTCCGGCTTTCTCGACAACTCTTCCCGGCTTACGCACTTAGAGATACGAGGGGTGGAGCCTACCGGGTTGCCCCCGGGCTTCCTGCCTCCCTTGCCCAGGTTGACCCACCTGATTCTGGTGGCAGAGGTTCTTCCTTGGGATGAGATGCCTCCGGGGATGTTTCCGGACACGCTTCCGCCACGTTTTCTGGAGCCGGTCCCCAACCTAACCCACATTGAGCTTGAGAGCCGGACGTTGCACCGGCTACCCCCTGATTTTCTCGGCTACACCCCTTGGTTGACCAAGCTGAATTTGTGGTCTATTCACGGGAGATTGGTTCACGATGTGGATTTATTGAGTCCAGTTCCCAATCTCACTCACCTGACCCTGCGATGCAGCTCTTCAACCACACCCCTTTCGGGGCGATTCCTAGTGTCGGTTCCCCATTTAACGTTTCTGTATCTGTGCACGGGCGATTCATTGCCTGTGGATTTTCTGGCCCCTGTGCCAAACCTCACCCATCTGAGATTGGGCTCGGGAAGCTCGCTGCCACCAGGTTTCCTGACCCCGGTGCCCAACCTCACCCATCTGATCGGACAAACACCCCAGTCCGCCGACTTCGTTGCCAGCGTTCCCCGGCTCGTCTATCTGGACACTGACTGGTGGGACGCGCCACTTTTGTCACTCTCCTCCGTGACCCACCTTAGGTTGAATTTGAAGGGTTCATCGTTACCGCCTGGATTTCTGGCTAATGTCCCCCGCCTCACCCATCTGCTCCTTCACTCAAGGGGCTTACAGGAGTTGCCACCCGGTTTTCTGGCTCATGCCCCCCGTCTGCAGCGTTTTGAATCACAATTCTGGCACTTGCAGAAGTTGCCGCTCGACTTTCTTTATCATGCCCCTCGGCTCACCCATTTCACCGTGTTTGCACCCAGTGGTAATTTGGCACCTGTCGATACATTCAGGACGTTCCCCACGGATTTCCTGGCCCAAACCCCCAGCCTTCAGCACTTGGAGTTGCCCTACTCGCTCATGGACGAACGTGGGACCCGGATTCCAGACACTGTGTGGAACCACATCCGGGACCACGGAATCGGCAGTTCTGTGATTGTCACCGCCCGGCACACCGCCCAGTTGAGTTTCCCGGACGACCCTGGTGGCACCCGCTACGACATTGTGAACAGAAGGTGTGCGCTCAATTATCTGGTGTGGAAAATCCGTACGGGGATCGATACCACGATCACATTGTCGCCTGACCTAAGCAAGGAAGCTCGGATTCACATCCAGGTGGCGCCCCCCGCCGGCATGCGGGAACTACAGGGTGAGACAGACCGGGGGACAATTAGGCAAGTCTTAGCCAGTACTGTTCCCCGTCCCGGCATGTTCCAGGGCCATCCACTCAACGATGTATTGCAGGGCCATCCACTATACGACAGACCCAACCGGCAAGGGAAAGTAATTGGTTATGTTAGATGGGGACGCGAGTTGAGGGTCACAGCACGACATGGTGAGGGTACCGACGCTTGGCTCCGCGTAGAACCACCGCCTCACTCTAATCAACTTTGTACCACCGCTGGCTGGTTGCCCAAATCCGCCATCTGGACCGTGAACGATCGGGAACTCAAAGACATTGATGGCAGGTATTACGGCGTAGGATGAGGCGGATGCGGCCGGACTGGACCAAAGTTGACAGGGTGGAGGTGTAGCTGTTGGTATGTCAGAGTTCCTGTAGCAGTACTCGGGCCTGATACCACATCAGGCCCGCAGGTTGAGTTCGGTCTCCCCGTGGAAAAAGTGCAGCTTGGCCCGATTGAAGGTCAGCCAGCCCTGCTCCCCGGCCCGAATGTCCTGATCAGGTCCCGTGCTGATCATGAGACGCTGCCGGCCCACGGCCACTACCAGAATGTTCATGGAACCCATGGGTTCCACCACGATCACTTGGCAGGGCAGATGGGAGCCTGTTGCATCTGCTTCCGACCGGGGGCCAAAGGCAATGTCTTCCGGCCGAATGCCCAGGATGGCCGATCCGTGGAGCCGGTCCCGATGGGCCAGTAGATCCATAGCCTCCAGATCGGCTTCGGTCAGGGTCAACGCCCCTTCCGGCATGTCTTCTCCCTGAACCTGCCACAACCCGTCCTGGACGTGCAGGTGGCAATCCAGGAAGTTCATGGTGGGACTGCCCAGAAAGCCGGCCACAAACAGGTTGCGTGGTCGGTTGTACACCTCCAGTGGAGGCCCTACCTGCTGCACCTGCCCATGATGCATGACCACCACCCGATCGCTAAGCGTCATGGCTTCGGCCTGATCATGGGTGACATAGAGTACCGTCCCCTCCACCCGTTCAAAGAGCAGTTTCAGTTCGGCCCGCATTTGGATACGCAGTTTGGCGTCCAGGTTGCTGAGCGGTTCGTCCAGCAGGAACGCCTTGGGGTTGCGGGTGATCGCCCGCCCCAGCGCGACCCGCTGCCGCTGGCCTCCGCTCAACTGGCGCGGCTTCCGGTCCAGCAGGTGGTCAATCTCCAGGGACTGTGCCGCCTGCTGCACGCGGCTCTCGATTTCCGCCCGCGCCATCTTGCGCACCTTGAGCCCAAAGCCAATGTTCTCCCGCACGGTTTTGTGGGGATACAGCGCGTAGCTCTGGAATACCATGGCAATGTCCCGCTTGCCCGGCGGCACCGCATTGACCAGTTGGCCGTCGATGTAAATCTCGCCCTGACTGGGATCCTCCAGGCCGGCGGTCAGGTTCAGGGTGGTGGATTTGCCACAGCCACTGGGCCCCACCAGCGTCACAAACTCCCGGTCCGCGACGACCAGGTTCAGGTCCTCCAGCGCCTGTACGGCGCCAAAGCGCTTGCCGACATGTTGGTAACGGATTTGGGCCATGACCGAATTCCCGGATCTGTCTATTCCTTGACGGCGCCGAACGTAAGGCCCCGGACCAGATAACGTTGTGTGAGGCCGGCGAAGATCATTACTGGCACCACCATCATGGCCGCCAAGGCCGACATCTCGCCCCAGCGCAGGAACTTGTCGGACATGTAGCCGGCGATGACCACCGGCAGGGTCTTGGCCGTGCGCGAGGTCAGCATGGAGGCGTACAGGAACTCGTTCCAGGAGTAGATGAACGTGAATATCGCGGTCACGGCGATGCCGGGCAGGGCCAGCGGCAACGTGATCTGACAAAAGCGCTGCCACAGCGAACAGCCGTCCATGATCGCAGCCTTGTCGATGGCATCGGGCAAATCCTGGAAAAAGCCCAGCATCAGCCAGATGACGAAGGGCAGCGTGAACGCGGTGTGGGTCAGGATCAGGGCCACATGGGTGTCGGACAGGTTCAGGCCGCGAATGATCACGAAATACGGAATGGCGGTGGTGATGGGCGGGAAGATGCGCACAATCAGGATCCAGATCATGATGACCTGCCGGATGCGATAGGCCATGTAAACCTTGGACAGGGAGTAGGCCGCCATGGAACCGAGCAGCACCCCCAGGCCGGTACTGACCAGGGAAATGAGGGCACTGTTGAGGAAGAACTGCCCGATGTGTTCCACCCGAAGCACATCCGTGAAATTGCGCAGGGTACCGCGCAGGGGCAGGATGATCGGAGGCGAGACGATGGTGTCGACTTCGTATTTGAAGGCCGTGGTTACCAGCCAATAGGCCGGGAACGCGACGGCCACCAGGACTGCGGCCGTGACCAGATACAACAGCAGCCTGCCCAGGCGCTGCTGCGAAACAAAGGTGCGTGCGGCAGCCATTCAGGCGGTGCCTCCCTGTTCGCGTCCCTGCAGCTCCCGGATGAAGAAGATCGCGATCAGGAATATGAAGAGCAGGAAGAGCCAGGACATGGCGCTGGCCTTGCCAATCTGGAAGAACTGCAGGCCATTCTTGTAGATCAGAATGGAGAGGACTTCCGTTACACGGCCCGGACCCCCGAACGTCAACGTGTAAATAACGTCAAAGATGCGAAAGGCGTCCATGATGCGCAGGAGCAGGACCACCAGGATGACCGGCTTGAGTAGGGGCAGCGTGATCTCGCGGAAGATCTGCCAGGCCGAGGCACCGTCCACGCGGGCCGCCTTGTAGAAGTCAAGGGGCAGGGACTGGATGCCGGCAGCCAGGATGAAGATGACCACGGGCATCTGCTGCCAAATCTCGACCGTGATTACCGCCGCCAGGGCCTGTTCCGGGTTTCCGGTCCAAGTCTGAGCCGGAATGCCAACCAAGCCGATGAAGTAGTTGATGGCTCCATAGGTGGAATGGTACAGGGTCCGCCACAGTACGCCGGCCACAACGGGCGTCATCATCAGGGGCACCAGCAGGAGGGTTCGAATCAGGCCCACAACGCGGATGCGGGAGGTCACCAGCAGGGCCAGCGCCATCCCCAACAGGAATTCGAGGGTAACGGCGGACGTGACAAAGATCAGCGTCGTTTTCAGGCTGGACTGGAAGACGGGATCGGAGAAGAGGCGGGTGTAGTTGCGGAGGCCAACGAAAACGGGCTGGCTGTTGGGCACGCTCATGTTCCAGGAAAAGAAACTGAGACGCAGGCTGTAGAGCAGGGGATACACGGAGGTCAGAAGCAAAAACAACAGGGCCGGAGCAATGAACAGCCACGACATGAGACGTTCGCGTCGGTGGTCCTGTACCACAACGCCAGCCGCGTCGGTGTGTCCCACAAGGGCGCGCCAAGCCGACCGGATGCGCGGGCCGCCGGGCGATGGCTCCGCACCCTCGGGGTGAGACGAAGCGAGACGGTTGGTCATGCGTGGCCTTTCCTCATCGCCTGTTCGTTCGCAGTGCCTCGGATTGCCTGTTGCACCTTGAACCTGCAGGATTCCGTGCCGCCCCCAGGCCTCGACGGATGGTCTGCCTTACGCTTCCGTTTTGCACAGCGGCGATCCACCTTGGTCTCACCGGGAGTTACATGGACCAGGCGATTAGGAAACTGGCACGGTGCCCGGCTGTCGAATCAGGAACCGGGACTATGCCCACAGGCGAAAGTATCGGCCAGCATCCTGAGGTTCCATTGTAAATGAGGGTTGACAGTGCCTTTTAATCCGGTTCTACGACAGCCGTTGATGTACCTCACGCCGCGAATCTGCTGTCTGAGTCGGTCCCTCCCGTTGGCACGCCAGCCAGCCACACCGGCAAGGCCGGTGTCGTTCTTGGCGGCTGCCAAACGATAACCGGCTGGTGGTATGCCACAATGGGCAACCCCGTTGGAATGGGTTTCTGAAACTTCTGTTTGGACCAATCTCAAAATCGGGCGACAAGGCTTTTGCGGTCTCCAAGAGGTATGGGACCGGATTAGGTCTTCATCCGGCAGTTGCGGGAACCCTGCGGCGCGGATCCGCCGAATCCAAACCAAAAAACGGGATTGGAACTGGCTGCGAGATGGCGGATCCGGAGTGTTCACTGGTCTGCATGTCGTGGCAGGGGACGCTCGGAGGCATCCAACCGCGATGTCTGTACAAAAAAATTTTGCTGAAACAGAGCCCAACCCTCATGCAGAATTCCGGCCCGAATGCGGTTGCATCCGCGGGCATGCCCGCCCATCGTCCCTATGGCCCGCCCCTGCCCACTCAATATCGGGACGTACGCTTCCAGACGGTGTTCTTTCAGGTTGATCCGGCGCGCATGCAGCCGTTTTTGCCGGCACCCTTGACCCCGCATCCTACAGGTCTCTGTGTGGCTTTCGGCATTGACGTGCCGTTCTCCTCATCCTACGGGCCCTTTCACGAATCCGGTATCCAAATCCAGGCCCTGTTCCGGGATCAGCCGGTGTTTTTCAATTCCCACCTGTACCTGGACAACGTACGGGCCATTTGTGCAGGCCGGGAGCGTTGGGGAGCGCCCAAGGAATATGCCGAGGTACACATGGATCAGAACCAAAATCTACTGACCTGCCGCACCTGTCAGGACGGAGTCGAGATCATGACTCTGACCACTGCGCTGGGGGCACCGGCACAGACGGCGGATCTGATACCGATGTTTCCCAGTTACCGGCTGAAATCCATTCCCTGTGCGGATGGACCGGGCGCAGCCATCAGGCAATTGGTGGAAGCTGCTCCCGAGGATGTGACCACCCACTTGCTGTACCGCGGTGAGGGCACCGTGTCGTTTGCCGGTACCGCCAACAGCGATCTGCGGGCCTTTGCGCCTGTGGCCGAGGTGGCTGCGTTCTACCAGATAGCCAGCTACACGGAGACCTATGGCCGTGTCGTGCTCGATTACCTTGCCGAAGATGCCTGACGGCACCATGCGATATCGCGCATCGATTAAAGTAGAGGCAGTTCGATCACCGTCCAGGTCGGCATACCGGTTCACGAACCGGCTCTGACATTCCCTTTCATTTGTTGGGAGGCACCAACATGAAACATCCACATCGATACAACCGCAGGGACTTTCTCAAGGCCGTGGGAATTATGGGGGCCGGCTCCCTGCTGGCGGCCTGCGGTCCGACGGGAGCGCCACCGGCACCTGAAGCTGCACCTGAAGCCGCGGACAGCATGGCCACCGGTGGAAAATACGAAGGTGCTACGTTGCGCATGCTGACCCAGGCCGGAGGGGATTACGAACCCGCTTTCCGTGCCTGGGCGGAAGATTTCACGGCTGAAACGGGAGCTCAGGTTGAGTTTGAGTTTGCCCCCTGGGAATCCCTGATGCCCAAGGTGCAGGCGGATTTGGCGTCCGGCTCCCCCCAGTTTGATTTGTTCTGCAACGACATCGAGTTCCAGTACACCATTTGGCCCGAGCTGGAGCCCATCAATGACTTCCTGGACGCCAGTGGGTACGACATGGAAGGCTTCTTCGATCCCGTGTACCGGTATGGCGAAGGGATCGCCGGGAATACCGGTGTCCGCTATGGTCTGCCAGTGACGTGCGGTGTATCCGTCCTGTTTAACCGAACCGATCTGATCGACACCTTCCCGACCACGTGGTCCGACTACGATGCATTGCTGGCGGCCCATACCGATGGTTCCATGTACGGGCTTTCCTTTGCCGGTGTGCCCGCCCAATTGGTCAAGCTGTTCCTGGCTCGCTTTTGGGCGTCGGGCGATCCCTTGCTGACGTCGGACTGGCAACCTCTTATCAACGGGGAAAGCGGGGTGGCAGCTCTGACCTTGCTGAAGGAACACGGGGAAAAATACGCACCACCAGGACTGCTGGCCTGGGACAACCCCGATGCGGCCAACGCCTTTTTGGCCGGGGACGTGGCGGTCAATGAGGGCTGGGCCGGATTTATCCTGCCATCGCTTGACGATCCGGAAAAGTCCAAGGTTGTGGGCAACTGGGCGATTGCCCCGTACCCGGAAGGCGGAACCGGCAACTTCGTACAGCACAACATTGTGATGATGAAGACCTCGGAGCACAAAGAGGCGGCTTTTGAGTTGATGGCTGCCCTCAGCAATCCGCAACGGGCCAAGGAAGGAGCACTCGAATTTGGTATGACGCCGGCCCGCAGGAGCGTGTTCAGCGACCCGGATGTGACGGCAGCCAAGCCCTACATGCCGGATTACGGCGAGGTATTGGCCCGCGGCCGTCCCTTCACACCGGGTGTGCCGCAGTGGCTTGAGATGTTCATCGGTCTGGCGGAAGGGGCGTCGTCGGCCCTGTCGGATCAGGCTACACCCCAGGAAGCCCTGGATCGGGTTGCGGAAGGCTGGCTGGAACTGCTGGCGCAGAACCCGCTTGACTTCGAGTACAAGGAATAGAAGCTGGCAACAAGCTGCGCGCAACGTAATTCACAACCCCTTAGGGATCCTTTGCCACCCCGGGCCGGTGTTGCCGGCCCGGGGTGGCGTTGGGATTAGTCGTCGAGGCCCAGGGAATTTCCTGCACCGGTCCTGTACATCTCTTCCAGGAGAACGAGAGCCGCATCCGAAGAGGATGCGGTTCGAGTGTGTCGGAACTGTGCAGGTGGGCCCCGCGCGATCCCGGGGCCAAGCGTGCACCGGGTTCGGTGCGGCCGTCTTGCGGAAGTCGGGGTCCAATTACACCGCAAAGGCCTGAGCGGCATGCAGCTGTTCGGTAATTCGTTGCATCTGTCCAACAACGTACTCCACGTCGGCTCTTGACGTGTCCCTGCCCAGACTGAAGCGAATGGCCCCGTAGCTGGCTGGCGGATCGATGCCCATGGCCGACAGGACGTGGCTGGGTTGGTGGGCGCCGCTGGTGCAGGCGCTGCCGCTGCTGGCCATGATCCCCGCCATGTCCAACCCAATCAGGATCGATTCCGCTTCCAGGCCATCGAAAACGAAGGACGCGTGGTGGGATAGCCGATCCTGTCGCGAACCGGTCAGATGCACCCCTTCGATTTCCTCGAGCAAGTTGGTGATGAGTTCATCGCGCAACTTCTGTAGCCGCGTCGCTTCATCCGCGGCGTTCGCCATGCACAGGTCAAGCGCCTTGGCCATACCGACAATCAGCGGTACATTTTCCGTACCGGCCCGACGTCCGCCCTCGTGGCCACCGCCGGTCATGTAGGGCCGGAATGGCGTGTTGCGACGCAGATACAGGAATCCCACCCCCTTGGGACCGTGGAACTTGTGGGCGGAGATGCTCAGGGCGGCCACCTTCAGCGCATCCACGGAGAAGGGCACCCTGGTTAGGGCTTGCACCGCGTCCGTGTGCAGAGGCACATCGGCGGCCTCACAGATTTCTCCCAGCTTTGCCAGTGGCTGCACGGTTCCGACTTCGTTGTTGGCATACATGCACGACACCAGGGCCGTGGGCTCCTGCAGGGCCTCTTCGAGTTCGGACGGATCGATCCGTCCCTGGCAATCGACCGGCAGGAGCACCGGTTCGAAGCCGTGGAGTTCGGCCAAGTCCTCCAGCGTTTCCAGGACGGCATGGTGCTCGATGGCAGTCGATACGATGCGGTTGGCGCCCGTGGCGGTGCGACGGGCCAGCGAGATTCCGCGCAGGGCGGTGTTGTTGCCTTCGGTTCCGCACCCGGTAAAGATGATTTCCGACGGTTCGGCCCCGATGTGTGCGGCGATCGAACTGCGGGCGTTCTGAAGGCCGGCGTAGGCGCTGCGGCCGGCTGCGTGGATGCTGGAGGGATTGCCGTAGCTGTCGGCAAAGAATTCCTGCATGGCATCCACCACCTCGGGCCACACCGGCGTGGTGGCGGAGTGATCCAGGTAGATGGGCTCGCGGGTGGCAGGCTGCATGGAATTGGGTCCGGAAAGGGCTTGGATGGTCGATTGTAGCACCCGGCAAGGTCGACGATTTCGGTGCCACCTCCGGTTGTTGCGGACGGAACCAAACCTCTGCATGCCCGCGGATTCCGTCACGATCGTGGGTATAATGCGCGCCGTCGTTTCGACCGGGACCCATGGATTGCGCCGCCGCGGAGCGGCCCTCGGAGTGCCGAACAGGCACTTGGTCCCCATCCCCGCCACTCCGGAGACTTCTGCCGGCCATGAGCAAGATTCGCAACGTTGTTGCCCGCGAGATTCTCGATAGCCGGGGCAACCCCACGCTGGAAGTGGATGTTGAACTGACGGATGGCCATGTGGGGCGGGCTGCGGTTCCCAGCGGAGCCAGCACCGGCGCGCACGAGGCGGTTGAATTGCGGGACGGCGACGCAGGCTGGTACGGGGGCAAGGGTGTTGGCAAGGCTGTCACGAACGTGAACGCGGTTCTGGGGCCTGCACTTGAAGGACGGGATGCGTTTGAACAGGTGGCACTGGACTGTCAGCTGTGCAATCTCGACGGCACGCCCAACAAGGAGAACTTCGGTGCCAACGCCATCCTGGGAATCAGCCTGGCGAACGCCAAGGCCGCGGCGAGCAGCGCGGGCCTGCCGCTCTACCAGTATCTGGGCGGCGCGAATGCCCATGTGCTGCCGGTGCCAATGATGAATATCCTGAACGGGGGCGCCCATGCCAAGGGCAGCACCGACTTCCAGGAGTTCATGGTCATGCCGGTCGGGGCCGATTCCTTTCGACAGGGGCTGGAATGGGGCGTGGCCGTCTATCGGGCCCTCAAGTCGCTTCTGGAGGAAGGGGGGTATTCCACCAATGTTGGGGATGAAGGCGGCTTCGCACCGGCACTCGGGGGCAACGAGCGGGCCCTGGAACTGATTTCCCAGGCGATTGCCAACGCCAATCTGCGTGAGGGCGAAGACATCTGGATTGCGCTGGATCCGGCCGCCTCCGAACTGTACGACGCGGAGTCCGGCCATTACCGTCTGCCGATCGAAGGACGGGATCTGTCCAGCGCGGAGCTGGCGGACCTGTGGTGCGAGTGGGTTGCGCGCTATCCAATCATCAGCATTGAGGACGGGCTCGCCGAGGACGATCTCGAGGGTTGGGCCCTGCTGCACGAGGCGGCCGGCGACAGGGTTCAGCTGGTCGGCGACGACCTGTTGGTGACCAATGTCGACCGCATCCGGATGGCCATTGAGCGGAAACTGTGCAACTCCCTTCTCTGCAAGGTCAACCAGATTGGAACCTTGAGCGAGGCTGTGCAGGCGGTGGAGATGAGCCACCGCGCCGGCTGGACCAGCGTTGTCAGTCATCGTTCCGGGGAGACCGAGGACACGACGATTGCCGATCTCGTCGTGGCGCTCAATACGGGCCAGATCAAGACCGGCGCGCCGGCGCGCAGCGATCGGGTTGCCAAGTACAACCAGCTCCTGCGCATCGAGGAGCAGCTGGGCGACGCAGCCGTCTATGCCGGCCGGGCTGCCTTTCGGCAGCCGCTATAGCGAACCGCTCCAATCGGAACAAGCACTTCGAGCAACGCAACAGGAAGCCATGAGCGAACCGAGACCAGTGGAGATCATTCCGCCGGAACAGTACGGCAAGGAGTACAGCGAGGCGTGGGAAATGGACGTGTTCTGTGTCACCAACAGCCAGGGCGAGAAGTACTATCTGCATGCTGTTAATATCACGGTGGAGGGAGCGGAGGTCGCCACCCTGGCGTTTCGGCGCCAGATCCGTTACAAGGCCCAGTCCCGCCTGCCCGACGGGTACCGGGTGATCGAATCCACCAACGGATTGCCGGTGGCGCAGCCGGACCCGGAACTGGGTCCGGACCTGACCTTCGACGACTTCGAGTTTGACGGCTAGGCCGCCGTCGGGCGATGGCGGCCGGACATCTGGAGGTTATGACATGATCCAGGCCGCTGTTCTGCACCAGCCCCAAACTCCGTTGGAGGTAATGGGGTTTGAAAAGCCGCCCCTGGAACCGGACTGCATCGAAGTGCGGATTCTGGCCAGCGGGGTGTGCCATTCCGACTGGCATGTTGTCAAGGGGGAGTGGACCCAGATCGAGACGCCCTTGATCCTCGGCCACGAAGGGGCTGGCGTGATCGAAAAGGTCGGTGATGAGATCTCGGACGTGGGTCCCGGCGACCGGGTGATCCTCTCGTGGAAGCCCCACTGCGGCTATTGCGAGATGTGCCAGCGCGGCCATCCCGCGGTTTGCTCCTCGGAGTACGACGACAGTCTGGAGCCTGTGTTCCCCGGCTCGGACCGCACCATGTCCCAGATGAGCGGTATCGGCACCTTTGCCACGGGGACCACGGTACATCGCACACAAATTGTGCCTATCGAAAAAGACACGCCAATGGGGCCGGCCGCCCTGATCGGCTGCGGTGTCATGACGGGCGTGGGGGCCGTCATTAACACGGCGGCCGTGGAGCCCGGCAGTTCGGTTGCGGTCTTCGGTTGCGGCGGGGTCGGCCTCAACTGCATCCAGGGCGCCCGTTTGTCCAACGCCAGTCCGATCATCGCCGTGGACCTGCTCGACAACAAACTGGACATGGCCCGCGAGTTTGGAGCCACCCATGTGGTCAACGCCGGGCAGGAGGATCCGGTGGAGCGCATCCGCGCCATCACCGGCGGGGCCGGTGCCCACTATGCGTTCGAGGCGATTGGCCTGACTGCCGAACCTTTCATCCAAGCCTTGGAATGCACTCGGGCTCGTGGGGTGACCGTCTATGTGGGCCACGCCCCGGTGGACACGGAACTGAAGCTGGATGCACGCATGTGGATTCAGGAAAAGACCGTGATTGGTTCCCTGTACGGCTCGGCGCGTACGCAGGTGGACTTCCCCCGCATGGTCTCGCTGTACAAAAGCGGCCACCTGATGCTGGACGAATTGGTGACCCGCGAGTACGAGTTGGGTGGCGTCAACGACGCGTTTGCGGCCCTTGAGCGCGGCGAGGTGGCTCGCAGCGTACTGATGATGGAGTGAGATTCGATGTTTGACACAACAATTGTCAAGGTGGAATGGGCGGGCCTACCCGGTGCGCGCCCGCGCGCGGCGGGTTCCAATTCGCGGCTGGATGTCCACGGTCTGGAAACAGTGGCCCGGTTGATGCGGATCACAACTACCGACGGACACACCGGTCTGGGCTGGTCCGACTGTCCCAGGTCCTTCGGGGGCAGCCTCCTGGGCAAGTCTCTCAGCGATGTCTTTGTCGAGGGGGTCGGGCCCGCGGATCAGTGGCAGCCCATGGAGTATCCGCTCTGGGATCTGGCGGCACGGTTTGCGGGCAAGCCGGTCTTTCGCCTGCTGGCGGACCAGCGCGGGGTATCGCTGCCCGAGCAAGTATCGGTTCCCTGCTACGACACCTCGCTCTATATCGACGATCTGCACCTGTCCGACGACGACGAAGCAGTGGAACTGCTGAAGTCGGAGGCTGCCTTCGGCAAGGATCAGGGCCATACGAACTTCAAGATCAAGGTGGGCCGCGGCGGCCGCCACATGCCGCTGGAGGCGGGCACGGTCCGGGACATCAAAGTCATCAAGGGGGTGCGCGAAGTGGCCGGGCCGGACGGCCGCATCATGATTGATGCCAACAACGGCTGGAACCTGAACTTGGCCAAGCGGGTCCTGAGCGAGACCGCGGATGCCCGCGTCCATTGGATTGAGGAGGCCTTCCACGAGGATTCCGTCCTGTACGAGGACTTGCAGGACTGGAAGCGGCGCGAAGGCATCGACACCCTGATTGCTGACGGGGAGGGACAGGCCTCGCCCACGCTGATGGACATGGCCGCCCAGGGATTGGTGGATGTCGTGCAGTACGACATTTTCAGCCCCGGCCTGATGGCCTGGCTGGACATTGGCGGCAGGCTGGACCCAATGGGTGTGACCTCCTCGCCACATCATTACGGACGGGTGCTCGGCAACTACCTGACCGGTCATCTGGGTGCCGTCCTTGAACATTTTGGTTTTGTGGAGTGGGATGCGGCGGATACGCCGGGCCTGCACGCTCCCTACACCGTCAAGGACGGATGGATTCGCCTGCCGGAGACTCCGGGATTTGGCTTGGAGGTCGATGCGGACCACTTCGAGACAATGGTTCGGGAACGCGGCTGGAGCGCTGCCCTGAGTTGACAGGGACCAGCGAGGCTATTCCCGATGAGCCAGTCGGAATGCTGGCTCGTTGGGGGATTCCAGAGTCCTGTTTCGGTTTTGTTGCATTGTTCCGGGAATTTCATTATCCCCCTTGGGACAAACGAGTGCTGTTTATGCGTGTCGGGCACATGGTGACGACCATTAGATGTAGGTAGTCGAGTGGACCTGCCCAACGCGGGTGGGTCCGCGGCTGGAACCATCCTTACCAGTCCTTCAACCGGCAAACGGCGTGGCATCGGATTGTGTTGTGGCCCAGGGACGGACGAAAGGTTTGGGACTTATCACCAAATAGTTGACAGAGCCGGAACAGGAATGGTCCCGCACATGTGGCACGATGCCCTGCCAAGATGAGAGCCCGGCTTCCTGGCTGCCGGTATGGCCTTGGACAGTAGAATGAACGAACTGAGCCACTCCCGGGGTCCAGTGGCCCCTGTCTGCCATGAGGAACATCCCATGCCACTGGTGCCGCGCCCGGCCGGACTGGCCGGCCCGACAGAAAGATGGCCTTGCAAGCGGAGGGCGATGCCGTTGCTGCTGTGTCTGGGCCTGGGGTGGCTGTGGGCCGCCGTTCCGATTGCTGCCCAAGCTAAAGCCCCTTTGTCTGCGGCCGAGACGACGGGCCCCTACCGCAACCTGGCGGAGAACCACACCGGCGTCTTCCATCTGAGGCAGAAGGAGGGCGTCGTGTACGCGACCTTCCAAACCGCCCGTTCTCCGGTGCAGTTCCTGGCGCGGGATCAACCGGAAGTGCTACTGACCGTGCCCGAAGGATTCAGGCCTGCCGTGGACATCACCTGGGAGGTCAGTGCCCGGTCTGTGCGTACGGACGGCACGCCCCGTCCCGACCACCCCGACCGCCGGCTGTTTCGGATGCACATGGACACCGCGGGCCAAGTGCGCTATGTGGACGATCCGGGCGTGGACGGGGTGGGGTATCTCGGGTACCGTACGGCCTTGGCCTGGCCCCTGGCCGGCACCGAGCCCCGGGTGTGCGACCGCCATTGGAACATTCGGAACGGCATTCTGGCGGCCGTGCGGGTGTTGGACGACATCCCGGTACCTTGCTCACAGGTGGACTGGACCCATCTGGCCCGCATCCGCAACCTGTCCCTGCATGCCCCGAGCTGGGGAATGGATTTTGCGCGGCACGACCTGCTGGGCCTTACCAACCTCGCCGCGTTACAGGTGTCTGCCACAAGAGCCACCTACTCCGCCGAGCTGCTGGCCCATACTCCCCGCCTGCAGACCCTACGGATGGCGGAGACCACTCTGGAAGAATTGCCGGCCGATCTGTTTCAGTACACCCCGCGGCTGGCCCATCTGTCCCTGGGAAATGATTCCCGCCAGGACGCGGATCCACCGGTTAACCTGCTGGTGCACACCCCCCACCTGGACATCTTGCATCTGGAAGGCAGGTATCCGGGGGAGGTCCTAGCCCAACTGCTGGTCCACACTCCTCTCCTGGCCCGCTTGGCCGTGGTGCCGTCCACCCCCCTGCCGGAGACGTTCCTGGTGACTGTGCCCCGGCTTACCCACCTGACGATCAGGGACGGCCTGGAACCCTGTGCGACACCAAACCTGCTGGCGCCCGTCCCACACCTGCGGCACTTCACGGTGCGCCTGGCCGCGGCGGACAGGGAGCTGGCCTGCCTGGACCGCGCCCTGCGCCTCCACACTCCGGCCTTGACCGAGCTGCATCTCAAGCTCTGGGGCTTGCAGGGGCTGGAGACCGGGGTTCTGCCGCACCTCCACCGGCTCACCCGTCTGACCCTGGCCATGGGCGACCGGCAACCGCCCGCGCAACTGCTGTCCAAGATCCCCAAACTGACCCACCTCGCGTTGCATGGCGGGACGCTGAGACTGCCGGACGGCTTCCTGGCGCATACGCCCCGTCTGACTTCGCTGTCCCTGCAGGCAGACCACCTGAGCCACATGCCGCCCGATCTGCTGGTGCCCGTCCCGGAGCTGCAGCAGGTGCGGGTTGACACGGAGGATGCGACCTCCCTGCCGACTCGGTTCCTGGACCGGGTGACGGAGTTGCGGATGGACACGGAACTTTCGGTCCTGCCTTGGGATTTTCTGATGCATGCACCGAACCTGGAAGTTCTGCACTTGAATGCCCTCTCCCTGGAATCGCTCCCGGAGAATTTCCTGATCCATGCCCCGCACCTGGAGACCTTCCATCTGGATGCCGGCGATTTTGATGCCTCTTCCAGGTTGACATCGTTTCCGGAGGGTTTCCTGACCCATGCCCCGAGCCTGGTTGAACTCCGCCTGCACGTGCCTGTGCTGCGAACCTTCCCGTCCTCCTTCCTGGGCCATGTTCCGCGCCTGGAGATGCTGGAACTGGAAGCTTCGACCGATTATTCCAGCTTCCCATATCCTCCGGCAAAGATGCATGTCACGTCCCTCCCCGCCAATTTCCTGATCCATGCCCCCCGCCTGCGGTATCTCGATCTGGAGCCTCTGAGGTACGTCACATCGTTTCCGCCGGGGTTCCTGTCCGGTTCCCCGCAACTCAGGTACCTGAATCTGGATGCCAGTAGGGTGTCAACCCTGCCGGCTGACTTCCTCAGTCAACATCCACACCTTGAAACGGTTCGACTGCGGGCCAACAACATTCCGGTCCTGCCCCAAGGATTCCTGTCCCAGTCCCCCAACCTGATGGACTTGAAGCTTGACCTGCAACAGGTGAACGCGCTACCTGAGAGCTTTCTGGCAGAAACATCCCGCCTGTGGAACCTGGAAATCGATGTGCATAGGGTCGAGGCCCTGCCACCGGGCTTCCTGGCTGATGTGCCGCATCTGACCTATCTGTATCTACGCGCGCTCAACCTGACGGCTTGGCCTGCAGACTTCCTGGCCGATGCACCCCGGATCCGGACGCTTGGTTTGGCCATGCCCCTGCTCGAACCGACGCTGACGCCGGACCACCGTCTGTGGGACACCCTGCAGGCGACCAGCGATCGCGTGAAGGTGATCCGGCCCGATCCTTTTTATATTGAGGAGCCCGACATGAAGTGGGAGTGCAGTGGGACCACCATCAAGCTCGGGACCATTCTGGAGTTATGGGGAAGTGCACCGGACGACCAAGGCCGCACATTGTTGACCGTAATCCCCTGGCGGGAACGCGAACTCTTTGTGACGTACTGGGGATCCTACTGTTCGTACCTGATCGATTCCCGGTTTACGGCACCGACTCTCGAGGTCTGCGCCGCAGACTGGGATGTGGACGCGTGTATCCCAATCAGGGAACGGTTCAATGAACCCGATCCCGAACCGGGCTTCGAGCAGGGCCGCGGTTGAGAGGTGGCTCTGTGGTGGGATCTCCCACTGTACATCCCAATGGGCGGATTCGGGAACACCGTTGGCAACGAAGGGTGCGGCCGGCCGACGTACAAACAGGCAGTCCTTATTATCCTGGTGCCGTTGCCGGGAGCGCTTTCGGCGGATGCAGTGCACTTCCGACTTCAGTATCGGGCCGGGGCCAACACGGTGCGATCGCTCTGGCGTGACACACGGTACCGTCCTGCCCGGTGGTCCGTCTAATGGATGCAGGGACCGGTGGCCAGTGGGATGCCTGAGCCACACAAAAAGAAGTTTGGTGGCCGTACTGCCTATGACGATGCAAGTCCTGTCGGTAGATGGTTGCCCACGGGTGGTGGGCTCTGCAGGCCCCGGACATAGAGGGCATGCCCAGCCAGGAAGAGAGATATCACCGCGCCCGGTGGAAGGCACGGTGCATGTTTCCGTGATCTTGCGTGGGGGTTTCTTGTTGCAGGCCAGCCTCACGGTATTGGCGACCCCCTTTTTCGTCGCCCTCGATCCCGTCCCAGGGCTTGGCCTCGAACTGCGGGTCGTCGGACAGGAATGCAATGGCCGATCAATCCAGTGCACGGCCGGCAAGATTCAAACCGCGGGAGGGTCAGGTCCCTGTTGACTGTGGTCACGGCCTTGTCCTTTGCCGCTGCTCGGGCAACCCATGCACTGCCGATTGAAGCTCCGACTCAACTGGCTGATGCAACTCACATCATCGCTGTTCCCCGAGCCGTACGATGGATCTGGTCGGCACGGTTTCACTTACGTTGATGTTGGCGCGGGCCCGTCATCGGCCTTCCCCACGCGAAACAGGCTCGTCTGTACGCCTCACGCCAAGGTGCCTGTCATCAGGTGCAGGAAGTTGTATTTCCCAGCCGCAGGTTCCCCCGCGTCAGGTGCATCCGCGGCTTGACCGTCCGAACCAACCCTCCACCAAATCGTCCCCCATCTCTCCGTTGGGTAGCGCCGTCAGGTTGCCAGATTCCCTGCCGCGTCCGGTATCCCCGCCGGAGAACACGCGCAGCGGAACGAACATCCATCCATGTGCCCCAGCCCACCTATCGGTTGCGCTCTCCCCTGTCCCGGGGAATGGACGGCGTCTCCAGGGCCTTGGGAGTTTGCT
Source organism: Caldilineaceae bacterium (assembly GCA_965208365.1). Classification (GTDB taxonomy): domain Bacteria; phylum Chloroflexota; class Anaerolineae; order Caldilineales; family Caldilineaceae; genus Bin34. Next base: position 697,454 of record OZ242330.1, read on the forward strand.
ACGTCACCCGGTATCCTGCCTAACCCAGATTGTCTACCTTCGTATTTTCAACGTCGTGCATCTTCCCGTTCATGTCGTTGACTGTCACTGTTTTCCCAATACTCCCCACCTTTCGGCATCCGCTGTGGAAGTTCCCGGGGCCGAGGGCGAATCCGTTCCCGCGGCCACATCCCACAACAGAACGGTGCCGTCCAGACTACTGCTGGCGAGGGTCCGACCGTCGGGACTGAAGGCTACGCTGTAGACCCCGCCCGCATGGCCCTTCAGGTGTGTTGGAGGGTGCCCGTGGCCACGTCCCACAGGCGGACGGTGTTCCAATTGCCGCTGGCCAGGGTCCGGCCGTCGGGATTGAAGGCCACGCTGCCGACCCCACCCGCGTGGCCCTCCAGGGCATACCGGAGGGTGCCCGTGGCCACGTCCCAGAGGTGGACGCTGCCGTCCCCGCTGCCGCTGGCCAGGGTTCGCCCATCGGGACTGAAAGCCACACTGTCGACCGCCTCCGCATGGCTGGTGAGCAGGGCCTCAACTTCGCGGGTTTGGGCATCATACAGCCAGATGCCAACACTGCTCCCAACCGCCAAGAGGGCACCGTCCGGCGAATACTGCATGACCACAATCGTGCCCCGTCCCAGACGGGCCTTGGTCCCGACTGGCAGGAACTCCGACCGCGATTCCTGGGCCGCACCGGGTACCGGCATGGCCAGGAGCAGGCACAGGCATGCGGCCAAGATGCGGGTCGGGATCTTCACGGACCACATCGGACAGTCTCTTCAACAGCAAATCGGTCTTCTACCTTGTACCAGAGAGGAGGAGATATCCAAACGCCATGATAAGGGGCGGCTTCCAGGTTGCCCAACCGGGTTAGGATCGGGGGCGACATTGACGGGTTGCGTCCGATTCGGTACTGCAGCCGCCCGAAGGACCGATTCCGGTCCGCAGGCATTTGGATGCCCTGAACATCGTGCTGGGCAACCGGTCTCGAAATGCCTGTCACGGTTCGGTCAGGTGGTCGTTGTCCAATTGGCCCTGTGCATCCATGCCAACCGCTGGGGTGTTGGGCCGCTTGTCTTCTTTGTTTCAGGATCGGGCAAAAAACCAGAGGGCTTACCGTGTCAGAAGTTGGGTTGGTGGTTCGGCCGACGGATGAGGCTTGCATCAGAGCCATATCGTGGCACAGGACATCGGCGGTGCTGCCTTGTGTCGCCTCGTCGCCACGCGTATGGGATGACCGCGGACGGTTACCCCTCGCCAACTTCTACCATGGTTGCACTCCCCTTACCGCCAAGGCCCACAGAGCGCCGACATTTCGAATGCCAAGGGCAAGACCCCTGGCACGCAGGTGCAAAACCCTCCCTGATACTTGGCTTGCAATCCGGTAGCTGAATTCCTGGAGACCGTACGCGTCACCGTCGCCACCCGCCCGGAGGCTACGGCAGCCCTGGATGTGGGCCGTGGGTCTTCCACAGTCTCCCCATCACTGGTTCCCGCACTCTTCCAGGAAGCGCGCGAGCAGGCTCGGCCGATCGGCGGGATCCGTCGCCGACACGGTACAGCCTCTGGGATTCCGAACCACACGCAGGTTGGACGTGTCGGTTCGGAAATCGACGGGCAAGGCGGTCAGGTGTGGGGTATCCAGGGTCAGATTCCACAGTTCGGGGGCATGGGCCAGCCAGTCCGGTGGCAACTCCCTCAGTTCCGCCCCCTTCAAGGTCAGACGCTGTAGTTGAGGGACAGGGGCCAGCAAGTCGGCCGGCAGCTCCCTTAACTCCGGCGCTGCCAGTGTCAGCGATCGCAGGAAGGGGACAGGGGCCAGCAAGCCGGCCGGCAACCTTGTCCGCCCCGCCATCTCCAAGACCAAACCACCCAGATCGGGGACAGGAGCCAGCAAGTCGACCGGCAGTTCTCTTAACTCCGGCGCTGCCAGCGTCAGCGATCGCAGGAAGGGGACAGGGGCCAGCAAGTCCGGCGGCAACTCCCTAAGCTCCGTCGCCTTCAGGGTTAGATACCGCAGTTTGGGGACATGGGCCAGCCAGCCCGACGGCAGCTCCGTCTGACCGGCCGGGGCTTCCAGGATCAGGGAATTCAGCCGGGGAGCAACCAGCCAGCCCGGCAGCAACTCCGTCTGACCGGCCGGGACTTCCAGGATCAGATCGCTCAAGTGGGGCATGGAGAGCCGGAAGTCGGCTGGCAGCGTCGTCAAACTCGGCGTCTTCACTGTCAAATTCCCCTTCACGCTGGTAGCGGCCAGGAAATCCGAGGGCCAAGTCGTCAGGTCTGCCATCTTCAAGATTAAGTGGCCCAGCTCGGGGATGGAATGCAGCAAGTCGGCCGGCAGCTCCGTCAACCCCGCCAACTCCAGGGTCAGCGAGTCCAGCCTGGAGGCATGCGCCAACCAGCCCGCCGGCAGCTCTCCCAGTCCCTCGGACTTCAGCGTCAAGTACCACAATCCTGGGTTGGCGGCCAGCCAATCCGCCGGCAGCTCCCTCAGCTTCTCCGTGTCCAGAAACAGCTTTCGCAGTCCGGGAACATGGACCAGCAAGTCGGCCGGCAGCTCCCTTAACTCCGGCGCTTCCATCGTCAGCGATCGTAGGAAGGGGACAGGGGCCAGGAAGTCCGGCGGCAACTCTGTCAGTTTCGCCCCCCTCAAGGACAGATGTTGCAGTTCGGGGACATGGGCCAGCAGGTCCGGCGGCAGCTCTGTCAGTTTCGCCCCCCTCAAGGACAGATGTTGCAGTTCGGGGACATGAGCCAGCAGGTCCGGCGGCAGCTCTGTCAGTCCTGCCATCTCCAAGGTTAAACCGCTCAGTGAGGGAGTGGAAGCCAACAATTCGGCCGGTAGCTCCGTCAGTTCCCCCAACTTCAAGGTCAGCACTCGCAGTTCGGGGACATGGGCCAGCAAGTCCGGGGGCAGTTCTGTCTGACCGGCCGGGACTTCCAGGTCCAGGACTTCCAGCTGGGGAAGATGGGAGGACAAGATTTCCGGGTCTACGCCCCGCAATGTCAGCTTCCTCAACCCGGGAGCGTGAGTCAAGAAGTTCGGCGGCAACCGCAGGCGGGAGCCGGACAAATCCAGGGATTCCAGGGCCGGAGTATGAACCAGGAGGTCTGCCGGTACCATGGGGGACCAGGCATCGCCGTGTAGGTTGAGTGTCGTCAGGCCGGTGAGACCGGCTAGGTCGTGGGCTTGCAGCGGGGGGGTACCCTCAAGCCGTGCGCCGAGGGTGGCGTCAGGATTCAGATCCAAACTCTTCAGGGAAGCCAGATCCGTCCACGTGACTGCCGCACAAGACTTCCGGACGAGTCCTTGGCTGCGCAGAGCCTGCCCCAGGTGTTCCTGCACCCCGGGATGGCGCTGACACACGTCGGCGCCCGTGGTCCAGGTCATCGTGGTCTCGTAGACCAGAGGCTCGTTCCCGTTCTCTACCGGCTCCCCCGCCAAGTGCACCGGCCCCTGAGGCCGCACTTCCAGCATCCGGGTGTGACAGCCGGCTGTGTCCACCACCACGGACTGACGCACGGTTTGCGTAGGGCGGAAACCCGCCGGCACTGTGAACAGGATCGAGGCAGGAGAGACTCCGTGTGCTCCCGTCACGGTCGCCGTCACCCGCACGCCATCCCGCCGCAGGCTGTACGTTCCCGTCTCTTCGCTTCCGGTCGGGCCATAGGACTCCCGGGCCTCCATCCATCCCGGATCCGCAGTGCGCCACGTGACCGTGGCGACATGGCCGCCCGGGGGCGGCGGGTCCACAAGTGTGACCGTGCCGTTCCGATGCACCCGCAAGTCAAAGGCGGATCCGGAGGCTTCGCGCGGCTCCGATCCGGAGGCGGACATCCCGGTTGGTACCAATGCCGTTGCCGGGACTGTCCACACTGTCTCCTCCATCGGCCGGAAGCCTACCGGCACCGTGAACAGGAACGGGGACAGCCCTGTGGTCGACCTGTCCATCGCAGGCAAAACCAGGGCTGCCGTGACGGTGTCTCCCTGGCGTATCAGGCGGTAGGTTCCCGTACCCGCCGTCGGCGCGAAAGATCCCGCCATGAAAAGCAGCAAGGCTGCTTCATTCGTTGCCCAGGTCATGGTGGTGCGGTACCTCACATAACCTGCGTTGCTGAGGGTCGGCGCGTCCACATGGTGTACCGTCCCATCCGGCCGCGCCTCTAGGATTACAGTTGCCGCCGGAGCCTCCGACCGGGACCGACCCTGTTCAGTCATCGGCCAAGCCACCGTCGTCCAAGTCACCGGCAGTACCGGCCGATAGCCCTCGGGTAGCCGAAACAACGGCTGCGGAGGCCCTCCGTTCACTACCGGGGAGCGGAAGGTAGTCAGAGTGGCTGTCACCTGCTTCCCCTGACGCATTACAAGGTACTGTCCCCCCCAGTGTTCCGTCCGGAGGGTGTAGACACCGGCGACCGGCGGGACGCCCAGGTTAACCCGTCCCGGTTCCGGGGGAACGGCCTCCGTCAATCGGTTGCCGGTTGTATTCAGTTCCCACAATCGGAGGAGATGCCCCAGTTGCGGGGGAATGGTTCCCGTCAACCGGTTGCGGCGCAAATCCAGGCTTTGCAGTTGGGACAGCTGTCCCAGTTGCAGGGGAATGGTTCCCGTCAACCGGTTGTGGCTCAAATCCAGGCTTTGCAGTTGGTTTAGCAGTCCCAGTTGCGAGGGAATGGGTCCCGTCAGCTGGTTGCTACCCAAACTCAGCCATTCCAGTTGGTCCAGATGCTCCAGTGCCGGAGGAATGCCACATGTCAATTGGTTGCTGCGCAAATTCAGTCTTTGTAGCTGATTGAGTTGCCCCAGTTCCAGGGGAATGGTTCCCGTCAACTGGTTGTGGCTCAAATCCAGGCTTTGCAGTTGGCCCAGTTGCCCCAGTTCCGGGGGAATGGTTCCCGTCAACTGGTTAATGCCCAAATCAAGTACTTGCAGCTGGCTGAGCCGCCCCAGTTTTGGGGGAATGGTTCCCATCAACTGGTTGTGGTCCAAATCCAGGCTTTGTAGGTGGCCGAGTTGTTCCAGTTTTGGGGGAATGGTTCCCGTCAACCGGTTGTGGCTCAGATCCAGGCTTTGTAGGTGGCTGAGTTGTCCCAGTTCCGAAGGTATGGCACCTGTCAACCGGTTATCGGTCAAATCCAGTACTCTCAAACGGCCGAACTGCCCCAGTTCTTCCGGGATGGTTCCCGTCAACCGGTTGCGGCCCAACCTCAGTTCTTGCAGGTGGCCGAGTTGTCCCAGTTCTTCCGGGATGGTTCCCGTCAACCCGTTTCCACCCAAATCCAGTACCTGCAGTTGGTCGAGCTGCCCCAGTGACTTGGGAATGGACCCGGTAAGGAATGCCGGCCAAGCATCTTCTATCGCCACCACCCGTCCGGAAGATGGGTGCACGCGTACGCCTTCAAACGATCCGATCGGGTTGTCGTGTCGCCAAGTACGGAGCACTTCCGTATTGGCTCCTCGCAGTACATCTCGGGCGGCCAGCAGCACTTCCTTGTCACAGTACGGGCCGGAGGACGGTTCCGTCGGGGGACAGGACGGCATCGCAGGGACGACCGGGACGGGAGTTGCCTCCGACATGGGCGTGGCGGAAGGCAGGACCGCGGGACCAATGGACACAGCCGTCGGCAATGACACCGAAGGCATGGTTCCAGACGACTGGCCACAGGCCCCGCATAGCAGGGCCAGTCCCACTGCAACCAGCTTCCACTTCCGGCAACCCATATCCGGTCCCTCCGATGGTAGACACGGCACGGCGGCCCATCCCACCATCCCCGTCGATTGTAGTCCCAACGCAGAACGCGGACATCCGTGCTTGGGGCACTGTCAATTTCCGTTGATGTAGGTCCGGGACTCGGAAAGGTACCAGGTAGCCTTGAGGCGGTCCCGCATGGAAGTGAAGGGGCAGGAAGAGGTGGGGACACACCTCTTCCTGCATCTGATGGCAGCTGCTATGGCTCAAAGCGAACGAACAGGACCTGCTCACTCCTGGGGAAGATGGTGGGTCCGAGCCCAAATCAACGAACCAGAAACCGTTCCTGATTCCGGTGGCACTGTTTCACTTTCGTTGAAAACGGTTCAGTCCCGGAACAAGACGAGAGGCCCTGTAGCCTTGGTTTGACACATTCAACCCAAGCAAGAGCCTCTCGCCATGTCTTTCACGGTAGTCCCTGAAGATCCCGCGCGTCAACTTGCGGACCCCGGTCCGCCGGAGGCGTGCCCCTACTGCGGCCGGCGCGCCTTTTGGCGCAACGGCTGCTACGAGCGCCATCTGCTGCTGCTGGGCCCCTGCCGCGTGCAGCGTTGGCGTTGCCAGACCTGCGGCCGCACGCACTCGCGCCCGCCGGAGGGCGTGACCCGCCAGCAGCGCACGCGGCCCTGGCAGGCGATTCTGATGCGCCTGTACGTGCTCGGCGTCAGCCTGCGCGCGACCGCGGCCAGCCTGGAAGTCCTGGGCTGCTTCGTGAGCCCCACCAGCTTGTGGCGGGACGTGCAGCGGCGGCAGGCGGAAGCGCCGTGGGACACGACGGCGAAGCTGCCCGGAGTGGTTCTGCTGGACGAAACCTGGCTGTCCCTGGAAGGCCGGCCACAGCCGGTGGCCGTGGTTCTGGACACCGAGGGCCAGCCCCGCGATCTGCGCCGCACGGGTCCGGATTTCGACTGGACGGCCTATTTCCAGGAGCTGGAGGCCCGCGGCGTGCACACCCTGGTCACCGACGACGACCCCGCCTTCCGCAAGGCCCTGCAGGGCTGCGGGCTGGACCGGCAACTGTGCGTCGTGCACATGCGGCGCACCGTGCGTCGGCGGCTGCAGCGCATGCGCCAGGGCCAGGACAGGATCCTGCCGACCCCGGAGGACGCGGTCGTGCTGCAGGGGGTGGTGCGGCTGGTGCGGGAACTGCCCCTGTGGGGCGGCCAGCTGCTGCTGGTTTGCTGCGAGTGGGCCCACCAGGGCGTGGTCCGGCTGTCGCCCCCCGTGTTGGCCCTGGTGGAACATGTCATGGACCGCTGGAACGACCTCGTGCGCTGTGTGCGCGACCCCGCCATCCCCTCCAGCACGAACCGGCTGGAGGGCTGGTTTGGACGCTTCAAGCCCCGGGCGCGGCTGGCCCGCGGCCTGAAGACGCCACAGGGGGCACAGGCCTTCCTGCACTTGCTGGCCGGCAATCTGGCTTGAAGCCAGCCGGCCCGCTTGAACCGTGCCAAAGGAGCCGTTCATGTCCGCCTGAACCGTTTTCAACGAAAGTGAAACAGTGCCATTCCGGTTGAAAGTTTGATTAATCTGTGCTCTAATTTGTAACAGGTTCCTCATCCAGCCCACGAGGCGAATTGATCATATCTGTCGTGCAGTCACACCCGGTTTATGTGTTCTGACACGCGGACCTGCACACCACCGACATACAGGCTGCGCGCAGCTTCTACGGAACGCTCCTGGGTTGGACCTTTACGGAGACTCAGTTGGAGGGATAGTCGGTTCACTCGATGGGCCGGATCGACGGTCATGTCGCGGCCGGTCTGGCGCAGTTGCCGCCCAATGCCCTGGAAGCTGGCATGTATCCAAGTTGGACTCCGTATGTCCATGTGGCGGATGCCGGTCGGACTTTGGCGGCCGGTGAGGAAGCCGGATGCACCACTGTCATGCCGCCATTTGCCGTGGAAGACTTTGCCAGCATTGCCCGGCTGCTGGATCCGCAGGGAGCGCCATTCGGCCTTGTCCAGGCCGACTGAGCGGCCCGCCATTGAGGGACAGTCGCAGGAACTGTCCACAGATACAAGGAAGGTTCAATGGACAGGTTGACGCTGAGTTTCGGGTACGACGACCGCGCGCAGGTTCTGGAAGTGGACCTGGATCGCACCAGAATGGCGGACATCTATGACTGGTGCATGGATACCATTCCGGATCAAGGAGAGGAGCACTATCGGCTGCCCCAGGATGCGCCGGCAACCTTTCTCACCCTAGTCCGTCGCGGGCCGGCCATGGACCTTCTGCTCACGGGAAAGGTGGAGGGTACCGAACCACCGTTTCGGTATGCGGGATGCATCGGTCCACCCCATTTCAGGCTGCCTCCGGGCACATTCGAGCAACCTTCCCTGCTGGACGGGCTGGATTTCCGGTCCGTTCCGGGGTTGTTCCCACCGGAGGACGGGGTGGCGGCGGATACTGCAGGGCCGATGCGGGGCGCGCCCCGCATGACCTTCCGGGAATACCTGAACAAGGTCACCCTGCAGCCGCTGTTGCCGTTTCAGGCCTCGCCGACACGTTCCGGCTACCGGAAAATTTCCAATGCCGGTTGTTGACGTGCATCCCATCGGTTCCTTCAGCTGGCTGGAGCTGGCAACATCCCGGCCGTCTCCTGCCGCGGACTTCTACGCTGCCCTGATGGGCTGGGGATTCAAGGAGTCGGAGCGGGATGGACCCGGTGAAACCATGCTGGCCACGATGCCGGGCGGAAACATCGTGTGCGGCGTAGGCTCAACGCTGCAGACCAATGGGTTGCCGTCCTGGACTCTGTTTGTGAACGTCCAGGATGTGGCGGCTACCGCCGCGCAAGCGGTGGCCCTGGGTGGAACCGTGGTGGTGGACGCGATGGAGCATCTGGGTGCGCGGATTGCCATCATCAAGGATCCGCATGGTGCCTCCGTAGGCCTGTGGCAGGCCGGTGACTTTGAGGGTCTCGAGGTCAACAACGAACCTGGTGCCATGATGTGGGCCGAATACTGCAGCCGGCAGCCGAATGAATCGATGGAGTTCTACTGCAACCTGTTCGGATGGGAAGGCGATGCCGACCAGCACAACAACAAGTACACCCTGTTGCGTAATCCCCGGATCGAAACGGATGTGGTGGAGGCCAGGTACGTCGGCGGCATGGTCGCGATGGATGAAACCTGGGATGCAGATGTGTCCCACCACTGGATTCCCTACTTTGAGGTGGCTAGCCTGGACACCTCGCTGTCCAAGTTCAGGGAACTGGGCGGGAAACAGGTGACACCCGAGATGAAGATCCCGGACGGCAAGTTCGTCGTAGCCAATGATCCGCAGGATGCTGTGTTCATCCTGTGCATGATGGGAGCCTGAACACGTTCCCGCGCTTGGTTGTTGCTATAGTCCAAGCTGCGTCCGTGGTGAAGTGTTCAGCGCGCCATGAGCTTTGGCGGCTCCAAGGCTAGGTGCGGTGCCACTTCGGATTGACCGGTGACTGTGCGCTCTTGGTCCGCCGATCTGAAAGGTGGCCATGGCACGCCTCTGCGGATTTGTTTGTGCACGTGGCGGTGATTCAGACCTGCCTGCACTACTCGCGAATGACTGGCGAGACGGCTTTCGAGGCAGGCCCTTTGCACACCGCTGGGACGAAGCCGCTATTGTCCCTGTGAAGGCCGGTGGCACCGAGTTCGGTCATCCTCCCATCTCGGTCCCAGTTCCCAGTTTGTGCACGTTGGGAAGGCGTGCCATCTGTCTGTCCAGCGTAAGCGTCTCAAGGCGCTCGTGGAAGTACCCATCCGCGATCAGCCTGTCGAAGACACCCGGACCACCCGATGCCTGCAGTGCCAGTACGACGGACTGTCCATTCAATGGTGCGACCATGCCGCTGGTTAGCACATCGACCAGTGCGGAGCAAGCGTTTGATGCCGATATGCCGTAGTGGTGCTGCAGGACTATGTAGGCCTCGCCGATCACCTGGTTCGAGGCAAATATTTCTGCGTCCTGCTCTTCGATTAGGATGCGAAGCTCGTTCACGCAGTGCTGGAAGTCCGGTTCCGGCTCCGCGGTGATCAGCCTGACCAGGATGGAAGTATCAATCCCGTAGGGCTGGGTCATAAGGCTTCTCTCGGAAAGTCCGGATGTCAAACGGTGGATGGCCTTTGGGGATCTTGTCGGCGAGGGTGCCTAGGCGTGAGTAGTCGATGCGTCTTGGACGCAACAGGTACCCATCCGGACCCTCTGAAAGTTCAAGCCTGTCGCCGGGCTTGAGGCCCATCGCATCCAGTACACGAGCCGGGAAGGTGACTTGGCGCTTGGAAGTGATCTTGAGAAGCATGGCGTCAACTCCTATTCCTTACGAAAACAATAATAACAGTAAGGAGGATGTCAACGAGATATTCTGTCGGAGCGGTTCTGTGGTAGGGCTGGCTTGTCAACCCGATTTAAGGTCACAAAAACTGCGCCGGTTGGTATCGCTGCCAATCTTGAGGTACTTGAATTGAACGACCCTATCGCGTAATGGCTGCGCCTCCGGGGAGTGGCAGCACCGTGCAGGGATGTTCAGTTCACTGTCAGCATCGGCGGGTCCTGGACCAGGAACCGCTCCACCTCGGACTTGACAGGGGCGCTGCGCGCTCCCGGTTTGCCGATTTGCAGGGCGGCTACGGCATGGCCCCTTCGGACTTGCTCATGCAAACTTCGGCCGTCCAGGCCGGCCTGCACAAATCCGGCATCGAAGGCGTCGCCCGCTCCAATGGTGTCAAGCACCGGGACCCGGAAGGGCGGAATGGTGAAGGCGGGCGCTCCGAACTCCGAAACGTGCGCGCCCACAGAGCTCTCCCGCATGATGGCAACGCATTCTCCCCGGGCGGCCAGGCGGGCCGTAGCCACCTTCATGTCCGGTTCGTCGGGCACGAGGTGGAACAGCTCCTCGTCTGCGGAACCGAGGACAAAGTCGGCCTTGCGAATGGCTTCCCACACCGTGTCACTGTAGGCGGAGGGCATCCGGCCGTCTTCCAGACCCAGTCTCAGGTTGAGGTCGAACGACGACTTGGCTCCACTGCCATTCGCTAGATCCAGGGCTTTGTGAATCGCCGCGCGGATGGGACTTTGCACCAGACAGCCACCGGACGTGTGCAGCCAGTCGTGGGGTGACAATTCCAGACCGGCCAACTGGTCCGCGTGCAGGTCGGAAAACGCCTGGTTGCGATTGGGCCAGCCCAGAACTGTGCGCTGGCCTGTGTGGTCGATGAGGCCGATTACCAACATGGTGGGCCAGCGCCGCGAGAGGCCAAGACGGGCAATGTCAATGCCCTCCACCTCCATTTCGCGGCGTGCCTGTTCCCCAAACAGTTCGTTGCCGACAGTGCCGATGAACTGGGTGTCCACGCCCAGCCGCGCCAGAGCCACAGCCGTATTGGCGACGGCTCCACCGCCGTGAACCTCGGGTTCGGGCTGCTGCCGGGCATTGCCGGTTTCCTCCGGCACCCGGATGATCAGGTCCGCACAGATGTCGCCGACTAGGACGGCCCGGCCGGGGCCGGCTTTGCCGTTCAACGATCAACCCCTTGTCTCCACCCCTGGAGCCGTGTTCCGGGCAGACCTGCCCATTCCAGCGGTCGTTTGCCCAAACCGGGTCCGGTCGTGATGGTCCGTAGGCGGAATCATTAGCAGTCGGAAACGCCTTGCGTACCCTTTTCAGTCACGCCTGCTCAACGAATGACCGGTAATGGGTCTTGGCCATCGTTTGCGCGTCGCGAGTTGCCTGATCCGAAAACGGCGGGATGCCGACGGCACCGAGCATCAGGGCCGCGGCCGCCGTAGCCTTGCAGGCTGCCATAGGCAGGTTCGGATCGTCGATCAGGGCGGCAACCAGGCCTCCGGCATAGGCGTTTCCGGCTCCCGTGGGATCCTGGACGGCGACGTTCATGGCCGGAATGTGCATGGGCTCGTTCAACCCGGAACCGGCAATATACGATCCCGCAGCGCCTGCCCTGAGGGCTACCCAGGACGGTCCCAGGCTGTGCCAATAGGCAGCTGCGGCACGGGGATCATCGATCCCGGCCACCTTGCCCGCGGCGGTCGCGTCCGGACATACCACATCCACTTGGCGAACAAGCTCCATCATGTCGTCCAGGTTGTCCCACTGGTTCTTGTCGAACAATGGTTCCAGTGAAATCAGGCCGCCTGATTCCCGCTTCCATTGCAGGGAGGCTTCAACCATCTGCTCCTTGGGCAACTCCGTAATCAAGTGGACTGCCCGCGCGGACCGGTAGGACGCGGGCCATTCGATTTCCTGGGCCAGAAGCTCCGACCAGTTGCCCTCCCAACGCATGACCTGCATGGGTTCGCCCTTGATGTTGAGCATGTTCTGGTCGTCATCGTAGGCAATGTCCAGTCGAGGGGTTTCCAGATGTGGATACTGTCGCCAGCCGTCCAGGTTCGCACCCAGCCCGTGCAGTTCCCGTAAATTGGACTTGTCCAAATCGGCACCAGTTCTCGTCAGGAAACCCACCTCCTCGCAGTACAAACGGGTACCGTAAACCCCTTGGGGGCCTCCACCCCCCAGCAGGTTGGGCACCACCTCCCCGGAGGTGAGTTTCACGGAATCAAGAATGATCTTCCCGTAGACGGCCAGCTGCATGGATGCTCACCCCAGCTTCCGGACCTCGTCCATGTAGGCCTGGACCCGGTCCTCGTGGATGTTGGTTCCCCACCCATCGGGCTGGAAACAGGTGCCCACAAACGCCCCGTCGGCATCGGCCAGCATTTCGCCGACGTTGCCGTGGTTGGTGTGGCCACCCAGCAGCACCGGCAGGTCGGGTACCGAGTTCTTAATGTCCGCGATCATGGAACGGACCGTTGCTGGTTCCGGTTCCGCGATTTCGACGGCATGGGCACCACAACGCCAAGCGTACTCCGCCAGACGGCCCAGCGACAGGCCTTCCCGGGAGTGGTAGTGCATGCTGTGGATTTCCGCGACAATCCGGATTCGCTGTGCTCCCAGCAGGCGCCGGTATTGCAGGAAGTCCGCGGGATCCGCTTGGGCCACGCCATAGGCACTGTGTGTCGAGCCGACATAGGATGTGCAGCGGATGTACGAACCGCCGCAACTGTAGGCCACGCCCAAAGATGCCTTTTGGGCGTTCCACATAACCTGGACCCCAATCTGGAATGTGTCCGGCAGTTCCATGGCCACACGGGTTGTAATGCCGGCCACAAAAGCCAATCGAGCCGGATCCACCGCCTCCCCCACCGAATAGACGCCGTCAATGGTCTGGATCAGGCCGCCCTGGGCTCCGCCGCGGCATAGGGCCCAGGCGTCAGCAAGCGCTTTTTCCAAGGCCAGATCCAGGTTGTCTTCGGTGAAGTGGGGTGTGCTTGGAGATGCGGGCAGATGAATGAGGCCAAAGATCTGTTTGGATTCACCAAGCTGGGTCAACTCTCTCATGGGGTGGCAGCAACTCCAGTGTCAGTGGGATGTTCCGGGAAGGCGCTCTTTAGGCCGTGGCGCAGCCGGATTGTTGGTGCCAATACTACAACGATCCACGGCACTGTTTCCGACTGTGGCTGCCCCTGGGCGAGGCCCCGCCCTCCCGCGACACCTACCTGCGGATGGTGCGCCGGCTGGCCCCGGAGACGGTCGTGAAGGCGGCCCTGTGGCTGCTGGACGGGACCAGCCAGCCCGGCCTGGAGGAACTGATCCTGGCCCTGGACGGCAAGGCGGCGCGCCGGTCGGGCGACCGGGCCGCAGGCCTGCGGGCTCTGCACATGGTGAGCGCCTTTCTGGTGCGGGAGGGGCTGACCCTGGCCCAGGAGCCGTGCGACGCCAAGAGCAATGAGATTGCGGCCATCCCCCGTTGGCTTGACCGCATCCACCTGAAGGGGGCCGTGGTCACGATGGACGCCGCCGGCGGCCAGACCGCCATCGTGCAGGCGTTGCGGGAGGCCGGCGCCGACTACGTGCTGGCCGTCAAGCGCAACCAGCCGACCCTGCACCGGGAGGTGAAGGCGGCCTTTGACGATGCCGAACGGGGCGTCTTCAGGCTCGCCGCGGAGGACCGCTGCGAGACCGTCGAGCGCAACGGCGGCCGCCGGCAGCGCTCCGTCCGCTACTACATCTCGAGCCGGCGTGCGGATGCGGAAGCCCTGCTGGAGCTGGTCCGCGGCCACTGGGGGGTGGAGAACGGCCTGCACCGCACCCTGGACGTGCAGTTCCGGGAGGACGACTGCCGCATGCACAGCGGCCACGCCCCCGCCGTCATGGGCATCCTGCGCCGAACCGCCCTGAACATGCTGCGCACGATTCAACGGAAGCTTGAAACGGACGTGTCCATCGGACTGCTGCGCGACCGCATCGGACGCCAACCCTGGATCCTGGCCGACGCCCTGCCCTGAAACCGACTTTGTGTTTGCCCTGGTAGCTCAGTGGAATAGAGCACCCTTTTCGCAACGGGAATGTCACAGGTTCGAATCCTGTCGGGGGCGTTGGCACCATGGCATCTGGCCGTAGCTGTTTGGTGATTACTACGAAGGTATCCAGCGTGGCCTTCTGCCTTGTGGCACTGCCGATTCGCGAAGTATGCCAAACACGGCCCTGCACCATGTGGTGCAGCTACAGGCCCTCGCAGAACAGGCCATCGTGATCCCCATCGTGTTGCCACGGGTAACGGTAGCCTGCATAGTAGGCTTCGTAGTCGGCCCGTGATCGGAAGTGGCCACAGGCCACATACGGGCCTTCGGGCAGATGGGCGGCCTTCTGCTGGGTTCCGGTACGGTAGTAGCGGTCCCAGTGGGTTTCCTTGGCATGGTGCACTGGCACCTTGTACACCACTACCCGGTACGGGTGCTTCACCCTGTCCCACGGTGCAATCCGGGGATCAGAGGGATGAAGCCTATGGGGCTTGGTCGTGTACTGCTGCGGCTTGTAGTGTGCCTTGTACGGTGCTTTCCAGGCCCTGTGGTGGTGGCCTTGCTTGTAGTGGTGGTGCTGGGTGTGGTGCTGCTGGGCCTGGTTGGCCAGCACCGTATCCTGGTAGCTGGCTGCATTGTTCCAGTAACGCCACCAGCAGGCTTCACGGGCCTGCTGGCTGTAGTAGTGGTCGTCGCAGTAGTGGGCCAAGGATGTGCTGGTCCACAGAACCCACATCACGGCCAGCAGCAGTATCGTGCCTGCCGTGCGCCACAGCTTGTTTGCCTTCATGTGTTTGCCTTCCTGTAGGTGTACCTGTGTGCAGCCGAAGGGGAAGGCAGAAACGCATGGGTACAGCGGCCCAACAGCTTGCACCTATCGTAACCCAAGACAGACAAGGCCCCGTCTGCAGGAGTGGCCAACGGCGGTTTGCCACCAAGGTCAATCAGTTTTTACAACGGTTTCCAGCCTTGAACCTTCAGGAAGCCATGCATGGCGGTGGGAGGCATCAGGCCGAATGCCCCGCGTTCTCTGATTTGGAACGCCATGCGAGATTTCCAAACACGACCGTGCAGTGATGTGGCAGGTATCACGGCATCCATTCCCGTGTGTCTGATTGTAGGCGGGGATCGCGGAGCGCGAAACGGTCTTCGAGGCAGAGCCTGAGTCGTGTGAGCTACCGGATATTCGATTCCCGTGTGATACGCTAATTTTCGAAGCTGCCAGCCAGATTTGGTCTGGCTGGCAATCGGTGGAATTGCCTACGTCCTGTCTCCACATACGGTCTGAATCACATGCGCAAAATTCTTACGTTGGTACTGCTGGTCGTTGTTGCAATGTCGGTCTCCGGCTGCTACCCCGCCATCGCCATGATGATGGGTATGACGCATGAGCTGATGCATGGTCGCAGCCATTACCGTGGCGACTGGTCCCCCAGAGAAAAATTCGACGACGATTACTCCAAGTTCTATCGGTATGAAGACGACCTCTGGCATAAGGGTGACTACGAGGATATCGGTGGTCACATGGTTGCCTCGGCCAAGTTGACGGCGCACTTTGTGGCGGCCGCCATTGCCGCGGGCATGACAACCGATGAGATCAACGCGGTGCTGGCGGAAGTTGCCGACGAGACCGCGATTTCCGAGTTCTGGGTGACCGACGAAGAAGGGAACGTGGTGTACACCAACAATACGGAAATCGACTTCAAGTTCCCTACGGATCCTGATGGGGATACGCAGGCAGCTCCCTTTGCAGTTCTTCTTAACGGAGAAGAGACCGTTGTGGTGCAGGACATGCAGCCCCGGGAATCGGACGGCAGGATGTTCCGGTATGTGGGCGTGGCCGGCGTGGACCAGGCGCGCATCGTCCAGGTTGGGGTCGAGGGCGAGGACTACTGGGACAAGTAAGGCAGTGAGTAGATGCAGGCTTTGGTATACTGTCCTGTCGGATCAAGAGCGGACGCAACAACCGCTGCCGACCATCCCGCGGCACAGGGGAAGCTGCACGGCGAGAGTCGATCCCGTTGGGGGTGCTCAACGACCCGTGAACAAGAGTGGGGCATGGTCTAAAGCCTGTATCTACTGAGTGCCACAAGTAAGGGGAACATGATGCCGTTTTGGGTTGCGGCAAGCCCGGAACGGCGTTCCGGAATCCGGATGCAATTCTGACGAGGGGATGGGTCCGGCCTGGATTCCCTGCCGCGAACAGGAGGCCACACTCATCCGGTGCGGCAGGACCGGGTGGTCATCCCAAGCCCGAATGGTCTGCACTGCGTGTTTCGGTAAGGGATCATGCACCGGGTGCGCCGGCTCGAAGCAGCGTGACCGAAGACCTTCCGATGTCAAGTGTGTTGGCCTCGACTTGCGTACGCGTTGCTGCCCACGCTTGGGGTGCCGGTCACTGACTACTTCCGCCGGCCGGGAGGAATGCCCACGGGGTGAGGAGCAACTCCAGTTCGACCAACCCCCACGACAGGCGGCTGAACGTCTCAGGCTTGTGGCATTGGTCTGTCGGGGACAACCTCGACCGGCTCGCTTTCTTCCGCGTACACCAGATAGCGGAGTGGCGTCAGTCCAATCGTCTGTCGTTCACGGACTTCCATTGACTTGGCCATGAACACCTTGACAGGTGCGGACGCGCCGGCCAGGGTCACCAGCACCTTGCGGTAGTGCCCCATGTCCATTGTCTGTTCCACTTCCCCGGTCCACATTCCTGGCTCGGAGGGTACCGTCACCTGAAAGTCCTCCGGTCGAATCGCCACGGTCAGGGAAGCATTCCCCTGCATGCCCGGAGGCAGCGAAAGGGTGCGCGGGTCAAGGCCGAGGGTGGGATCCGACGGATGGGTCGGCAGAAGGTTCATCGCCCCGATGAATTCGGCGGCGAACAGGTTGCGGGGATGCGCGTACAGTTCGCTGGGCGTGTCAAGTTGCACGATGTTGCCCAGCTGCATAAGGGCAATGCGGTCCGCTAGGCTCAGGGCTTCCTCCTGGTCGTGCGTCACAAAAATCGTGGCGATGCCCAATTGGCGCTGAATCCGCAGCAGTTCCTCCCGGAGACGCACGCGCAACGCGGCGTCTAGACTGCTGAACGGTTCATCCAGCAGGAGAATTTTGGGTTCCAGGACGAGCGCCCGTGCCAAGGCCACACGCTGCTGCTGACCGCCCGAGAGCTGGGACGGCAATCTTTTTTCGTACCCGGCAAGGCCTACCAGGTCCAGTCCGTTCGCCACCTTCTCCTCAACCACAGCGCGCGCCAGCCGACGAAGACGTAAGCCATAGGCGATGTTCTGGAACACGGACATGTGGGGCCAGAGCGTGTACTGCTGAAACACCATGGCGGTGGGGCGCCGATTGGGAGGCATGGCCGTGACAGGCATGCCGTCGATGAAGATGTCTCCCGCCGTCGGGTTCTCAAAACCGGCAATCATACGCAAGGCCGTGGTCTTGCCGCATCCGGAAGGGCCCAGCAGGCACAGGAATTCTCCGTTCTCCACCGATAGATCAACTCCGTTGACGGCAGTCACGTCGCCAAACCGCTTGACCAGCGAGTGCAGTTTCAACGTAGCCATAGTCTCAAACGCCGAATCCCGAGGCGATGGTGTTGCCCCGCAGTACGCGCTGGGCGAAGATGAGCAGGAGTAGGGACGGTACCCACAAAGCTACCGAGAGGATGGCACCGTACTGCACAATCACCTGATTGTTGATGAGGCGGATCATGACCACCGGCAGGGTTCGGACTTCGGGAACCCCTACCAGCAGCGCTCCCTGGGTTTCGTAGAACGTACCGATGAAGGTTAACAGGAGTGCGGCAGCCAAGGCGGGGGCCACCAGGGGCAGCGTAACCTGCAGAAACACGCGCAGCGGGGATGCCCCGACATCCAGTGCGGCTTCCTCCAGGGCGCGGTCCACTCCCTGAAAGGCGGCGGTCGGAATCCAGATCATGAACAGCAGCGTGTTTACCAGTTGGATCAGGACCACTCCCGGCACGGTCCCGATCAGGCGCAGGCGGAAGAAAATTACGGCAATTGTGATGTAGAGACCAAACCGGGGAAATGCATTGGTGGCCAGAAAGGACAGCAGCAGGAAGGTTCGTCCGGGAAACTGCATGCGCGCAAAGGCGTAGGCGGCCGGCAGGCAAATGACCGCGGACAGACCGGTCACGATCAGTGAAATCCAGACGCTGGCGATGAACCCTTCGAGGATGTCCGCGCGGGCGAAGGTATCATCCCAGAACTCGATGCTCCAGACTGTGGGCAGGAGCGAGGGATAGGCCCAGTTGCGCGTGAACGCCCAGAGAAAGACGTTCAGCATGGGTCCCAGAATGACCAACGCCAGGAGAAGCAACAGACAGATGCCAAACCAAGGCCGACCCGCGACGAGGCGCAGGCTCCGTCCAACCATACTGCGCATGGTTGTCGTAGCGTTACCTGCCATGCGAGGGTAGTGTCCGGGGGTGGGACTTCAACTCTCTTCCTCCACCTTCTGACTAACCACGGACCGGACATACAGCAGGCTGATAACGGCGCTGATCAGGAACGTGATCACCGCCTGTACCTGGGCCCGACTGGGGAGGTTGGCATCGTAGAACGTGCGCCGCATGTAGGGTCCCATCATTTCAGGCGATGCCGGTCCCAGCAGATAGGGGATCGTGAAGGAGCCGAAGACCGTCAGGAAGTTCAGGGTCAGCACGATGAGCACGGAGCGCTTCATCAACGGCATGGTGATGCGCCAGAAGGACTGCCAGCGGTTGGCGCCCACGTCCGTGGCGGTCTCCAGGAGGGAGTCGGGGATCTGACTCAGACCCGCGGTCAGAATCAGGACCGTGATGGAGATGCCCTCCCAGGCCAAGCCCACGACGATCCCGGCCGGGCGCAGGTACGGTGAAATGAATCCTTCGTAGCCGAACAGAAGGTGCAGGAAGCGCTCCAGCCAACCATTGTCTCCAATGAACCGGATGAGTGCGTAGGCGGCGATGATGCCCGGAACGAAGAGGGGAAAGAGCGCCAGCATCTGGATGAGATTGCCAAGGCGGCCATGGGTGAAGCGCAGGTAGAGCGAGATTGGAAACCCCGCCAGAAAGAGCACCGCGACGGTAACTGCCGTGATGCGCAGGCTAAAGGCCAGGTTGCGGACAGCCAGGGGCGTATTGAAGAATTCGACGTAGTCGGCCAGCGACACCTGCAGGGAGCCGCCGGGGCTGTGCTCCGTCACCGTGTCGGCGATGGAGAGGAAGGCGGGATAGAGAATCAGCGTCCCCATTACCACGAGGGGAAGGAGTATCAGGGCGTATCCCAGTACGGATTGGGGAACCCGGAACCGGCCACGTACAGTGGCCGGTTCCGGCAGGGACCCGCGGGATCCCGTAACAGTCATGACGGTGGGACGGGCCTATTCGCGCTCAACATCCGGTGCGACATGCGTGTACCAGCCGTCGAACATGGCGGCGCGCCAAGAACTGCTGAAGGAAGGCACCGTATCCGTGATCACGTCGTTGAAGTCTTCCTGCAGTTCACTGGGCAGCAAGTCCCAGCTGATGGCCGGGAACCCGCCGATTTCCCGCACCACGGACTCCTGCATTTCCGCGGAGAGCAGGTAGTTGGCGAGGAGCAGGGCTCCCTCCAGGTCGTTGGCGTTGGTGGGAATCGTGGAGGACGCGTATCCGCCCACCATCGGCAGGTCGTCCAGTTGGATGAACTTGGTCTGTTCCGGCAGCAGCCCCAGACCCTTGGCCTGCAGGGCCTGATCCGACCAGATGGTGATCATGGTGGTCAGGTCGTCCACCAGCAGGCGCGTCTCGGCCGAGGAACCCGAAGGATAGGCCCCGTTGTCGTAGAGGCACGGCTCGATGGCGTTGAGCTGCTCCCAGGCGCCTGCGAAGTGCGTCTCGTTGATATCGGCGATTTGCTCCGCAGTCAACTCTCCGGCCCCGTACTGCTCGGCGTAGGCCTGGGTGGAGAAGCGTGCCGGTTCCAGGTTGTTGGCCTGGAAGATGGCACGGGTGACGAACTCGCGGCCGGCACCCGTAGTGTCGGGCCGGGGATAGATGAACTCACCCGGAAACGCGCAGATCCAATCCATGAGTTCCGGCCAGGTTGCCGGGACGAACTCGGATGGGACCTCGGTGGCATCGGAGCCGACCTCGCCTCTGTCCTTGAGAATCTGCAACAATCGTTCCGCGTTGTAGGCCAGCAAAACCTGGGACCCGCGGTAGGGGATGTCGAATCCATTGCTGCTGCGTCGGGCGGATTCAATCACGTTCGCCAGATTGGGAACATTGTCCTCCGTGATCTCCTGCCACAGGCCGGCTTCCATGGCGCCAATCGGCTGCAGGGGATTGAAGGTCTCGAAGTAATCGGAGCCCGGATCGTCTCCTGTTTCCAGGGCCGCCATGGCGCGGTCGGCAATGGGGCCGTTCCCACCGCCGCCCGAGCCGGTGTGAATGATGTTCAGTTCGTAGCCGGGATGGGCCTTGTCGAAGGCCGGCTTAATCGAATTGCTCCACCAGTCGGAGATATTGGTGTCCGAGCCAATGTACACATCGATCACGGAAACCTCGGTCTCGGCAGCGGTCTGGCCGGGAACCGGCATGGCGCAGGCCGCGCAAATCATCAGTACCGCCAATAGGATGCTGGCAACGCTCACTGCGTTCCCCAACGATGGTTTCTTCTGTGACATGGAATCCTCCAGGTCTGGTGGCACAGGCAAGCGGACTGTAACCGCGTCCCGCGTCGGGGACGGTGTGATTCCGCTTAGCATGGCAAGAATACGTTAAGCATCAGTCCACTGTATGAGGTGAACAGGCCTCCCATGGGGCCGGAAGTCCGCACGGGCATCAACGGAACGATACCAGACCCGGAAATGGACACGAGGTTCCGGTGTTCTGCCCGGGCTCCGTGTCCGGCCGGACACCGCGAAACACGGCTGGCTGGCCGGTGGAATGCCATGTTGCCAGGTGCATGAACTGGTGAGACGACACCACTACGTGTACATTGAGCGAACTTCCCGTACAGCAGACCGGCAGAACGGACATGACATCGACAACCAGAACAGACCTCATCGAAGCCGCCATGGGCGACAGGCCGCTGGACCTGGCAATCCTCAATGCGAGTCTGGTGAACGTCTTTACCTGTGAAGTGTACGCGGCGGATATCGGCGTGCTCGGCGACCGGATCGCCCTGGCAACCCCGGCCGGCACATACGACCTTGAAGCCGCGTCCAAAGTCGACGCCACCGGGCTGTGGGCCGCACCGGGATTTGTGGACACGCACCTGCACATCGAAAGCACGATGGTGACCCCTCCGGCCTACGCTGCCGGGGTGCTGCCGAGGGGAACCACCACGTCCATCATTGATCCCCACGAGATAGGGAATGTCCTCGGCAAGGAAGGGGTCCGCTACATGATCGACAGCAGCGAAGGGCTGCCGTTGTCGGTCTTCGTCTGCATCCCGTCCTGCGTGCCGGCGGTGGAGGGTGCAGAGACGGCCGGTGCCTATTTCGGCCCGGAGGACGTGGCCGAGATGATGACTTGGCCCAGGGTGATCGGCGTGGCCGAGGTCATGGATTTCCAGGGGGTGATCCACAGGGATCCCAGAATGCTGGGCATCGTGCAGGCCGGCCTGGAGGCGGACATGGTTGTTCAGGGCCACTCCCCATTGCTGAAAGGTCGCGAGGCCAATGCCTACACGGCGGCCGGCATCCACAACGATCATGAACTGAGGGACGGGGTCGAAGGACTGGAGAAACTGAGACTGGGTCTGCTGCCCTTGCTCAAGGTGAGCAGCCACGGCAACCACGTGCCGAACATCCTCCCGCAGATGCTTGAGGCCAGGCACGTGGACATTGCCCTGTGCACGGACGACATTGAACCGGCCGACCTGCTGGAGAACGGCCACATGGATCGGGTGGTCCGCGAGATGATTTCCCACGGAGTGGAGCCGGCGCGCGCCATTCGCTGGGCTACCTGGATCGGTGCCCAGCACTACGGCCTCCGGGACCGCGGGGCCATCGCCCCCGGGTATCGGGCGGACTTCGTCCTGCTGGACTCGCTGGAGGATGTCTCCGTACGGGATGTCTATGCGGACGGGGAACGCGTTGTGGCTGCGGGCAAGATGACTGTGGAAATCCCACTTGACACCATGGAACCGCCCGGAGGCAACACGGTTCACCTCAACCCGTTGACGGCGAGGGATCTGGAACCGCGGACTCCGATCGAGAACGGCTCGGTTCAAGTCAACACAATGCATCTGCTGCCGTCACGGTTGACGGAGCTGCGAACCGTTGCAGCCAAGGTGCGCGATGGGCGATTGATTCTGTCCTCGATTGCCGAGGATGCCTGTTTTCTGGCCGTGATTCCCCGGCATGGCCAAGCGCATGGTCCGGGACTGTCGATCCTTACGGGGCTTGAACTCAACCAGGGTGCCATTGCCACCACGGTGGCCCACGACTCGCACAACCTGATGGTGGCCGGCCGCAACACAGAGGACATGTTGGCGGCGGTTCAGGCGCTGGAAGCCAGCCACGGGGGTATCGCCTTCACCTCGGACGGGGAAATCATCGGTCAGGTGGACCTCCCCATCGCCGGTTTGATGTCCGGCAAGTCCGTGGCTGACCTGGCAGTGGACATGGCCGAACTGAACGATGTGGCCGTGGAGTTCGGCATAACCCACCGAGCCAAGGCCTTGGCCACCACGGGCCTGGCGCTGACGGTCATTCCGGCGGTGTCCGCCTCGGATACCGCCGGGCTGCTGGACATCGCTTCGCAGGAGGCGATTCCGATGTTCCCTTAGGCCGGTCCGGTGACAATGGGACGCGTGGACTTCAGCCTTGGTACAACCGCCTTCGGTGGCTACGACACCATGTCCGCAACCGCCTCCACGTTGCTGGTAACGATGTTGTTGCCGCCGGTCGTTTGAGGATCGTAGACACCGGTGAACCCGCCGAAGTACTTCTCGCCGGCGACATCGGCCAACTGGGCGGCAAACAATTCACCGGGCACGGCGTTCACCATGGGGGAGAACAACGGCGACACCCCTGCGGCGACCGGCAGGTGATGCTGGAACTGCGAAGCCAGCCCGTTCGCATCCGGCGCGATCAACACCATTTCACGCCCGATCCGTTGCATGGGCGGCAGGATTTCCGCGGTCCGCGTGGCTCCGCGTCCCCCGTCGGTGATTACGAAGGTGGGAGCATCCGGCTCCACACGGCTGAAGTATTGCAGGTGGGCCCACTCCTCGGTGTCCTGGCCCCAGGCATCGCGGCCGACCGCCTCCAGGATCTTGGCCGCTGAAAACAGCGCCGTGGCATAGCCGGGTCCGTCCCCCACGAAGGTGAAGTGCTTGCGTTCCGCCATTTGTTCGGCCAGTTCCCGGGCCGGACCGGTGTTGAGTTCGATGGTTTCGGCGATTTGGTCCGCCGTGGCGCGTAGATGGTCGCGGTGTTGCTGGGCTTCCTTGCCGGTCAACCGGCCTCTGACCTCGCTCAGGCGAATTGCCATCAGCCACAGGGCCAGCAAGGATATTCGGTAGGAGCGCACGCCGGGGGCATGTACGAAGTCCGGAATTCGGCAGTTCAGGATCCGTTCCGCGGTTTGGCCCAGGGGTGCCTCCGGATTGCCCGTCACGGCAATCGTCAGGAAGCCCCGTTCCTTCGCCGCGGCCACGGCCTCGCGCGTCCTGCTCACCGCTCCCGAGACGGAAATGCCGATCGTCAGGGGGTTGCGCCAGACCCGGTCGGTGGCTTCCGGCAGGGCATACCTGGCCGCCCGCATGGCCGTGGCGGCATCGGTCGGGACGCCGCCAAGCCGCTCGAAGGCCCATTGGGTTGCCACCGCGGCCATGTGGGAGTCTCCGCATCCAGTGGTCACGATGCGCTTCACCGACAGCCATTCCTCATGGCTCAGGATTGTTCTTGCCCTCTCATCCAGACCCTCGAACTCGGTTTGGATCAATTCCGGCAGGCTCTCGACCTGGGCAATCATGGCGTTTGTGGTCATATTGGTCCTTTCTTCTGGGCCACAACAATGGTGGCGGAATGTTCCGACAATTAGGCCGAAGCTGTAAAGAATCGGCGGTTTGGTTCAGTGCGTTTCTGTTCCGTACCCCGGAGCGTGAGTCCAAGGCATGCCGCGGCCCGCTGCGGGTTCATGCCCCTCGCTCGGTAAGGAACGTTTCGACCGTCGCGTGGTCCGGCAGCAGGCCTCTCGGTCCCAGGCCGGTCACGGACAAGGCACCGGCAGCGTTGGCATAGGCTAGGGCATCCTTCAACGCAAGGCCGGACAGGGTGCCCTTGACAAACGCGGCATGAAAGGTGTCTCCGGCCCCGGTGGTGTCCACCACTTCCACCGGGTGTCCCTCCACTTGCAGAGAGGCGTCAGTGTTGGCCCCGATGGCACCGGCCGCGCCCCGAGTGAAGAGCACGGTTGAAGGTCCCAGAGCGGTCAGTTCGCGGGCCAGATCGGGAGAGGGTTCCCGGCCGGTCCAGGCCCGGACGCCAAACTGGTTGAAGCTGGCAATGTCCACAAGCTTGAGCACCGGCTGGAGGTATGCCGCGTCGTCCTTGCCGCCCGGCTCGATATCCGTCATCACCAGGGCCCCGCATTCGCGGGCTAGACGGGCCAGAACCGGAAAGTCCTTGCCGCGCGGGAGCATGAACATCACCCGGGTTCGTTCCAGGGCCGCGCCGATCCGTTCCAGGTTGTACTCCGGCTCGAAGGTGGAAATCAAGAGGATGACCTTTTCTCCGGTGGGATCGATCAGGATGACCGTGAAGGGCGTGGCGTTCCCCGGCCGCACGTCGCACAGCGACGTGTCGACCCCGTCCTTGCGATAGTCGTCCAGGAATCGCGTGCCGCCTTCGTCGTCGCCAACCTGGCACACCGCGTGCACACGCAGTCCCAGACGACTGGCGGCGCACGCCATATTGCCGACCGGTCCGCCGGACTGCCAGCCCTCGAAATCTGCCCGAACCTTTTCGTCGTGCCCTGGAATGTGGGGGACCTTGAGCACCAAGTCCGCGTCGATGCCGCCGATGGCCAGGACATCAATGTCCCGTTTCCGTTCGTTCAAGAGCCGTCGCCTGCCTGTTGGATGCTGTCCCGCTTCGGACTGCCCCGCGGTCCGGGGTTCCCCAACGTGTCTAGTTCCGGTTGGCCGGGTGTTCCACGGCCTGTCGGAAGAGGGTGCGGAAGCGCTCCACATCGACGGCTGTGCTCACCGACACCAAGTTGCCCATGGGGGGCTGCCAGGCCGATTCCTTGTGCACCCAGGCGCCGGGACGCTGGTCGGCGACCGTCATGCCCCTGGTCCACGTGCCGGTCAGCTCCACGCGCATTGGCCACTGCCGCGTCTCCAGTCCTTCCGGTTCAATCACGCTGGCCACAGCGCCGGCATCGCCGATGGAGGTTTCGGTCCTGTCGTGGTTGCGCAGCATGAAGTCCATCAGCCTGCCGGCCAACTGCGCGCTGGGGCTGTCGCTGCCCATCATTTCCGCGACTTCCGTCGCCGAAAATGTCACCTGCGTGAAGACGTCCCACGTGTACAGCGTCACATCGAGGCCGCTGGTCAGGACTATCTCAGCCGCCTCCGGATCCTGGCGGATGTTGAACTCGCTCACGGCCGACGCGTTCCCGGATCCGACGGCGCCGCCCATCAGGACAACCCGGTGAATGCCGGCAGCCGCCTCCGGCCGCTCCCGCAACAACACTGCAATGTTGGTCAACGGTCCCAGCGGGATTAGGGTCACCGGCTCCGACGCCGTGGCGAGGAGGTTGGCCAGGAAATCCACCGCGTGGGTGGGTTCGGGGGGGCGAGCCGGGCCGGGCAGGGTTGCGTTGAGTCCGCCCAAACCGTCTTCCCCATGCACATAGGCTGCGCTGACAACCTTCTCCAGCAACGGCTGGTCCCGCCCTATCGCAACCGGAACGTCACCGCGTCCTGCCACGGCCAGCACCTTCAGCGTGTTGGCCACAACCTTGTCCACGGTCACGTTGCCGGTGACGCACGTCACACCCAGGAGGTTGAGCGCCGGCGATCGGGCGGCCAGAAGCAGGGCCAGGGAGTCGTCAACGCCCGTGTCCACATCGAGGACCACAGGTATGCCAGTCATCGCGCTCCGCCTTTCGGTTGAAGTGTGGAAATTTCACGGTCCCGTGACCGGGAAGCCGTTGGGTGCGGGACCGGAAGTGTCTAATACCGGCCCAGGGCATCTATCAGCAGATCCAGGAAGCCGGGTTCATCGATCTTCATGGCAACCTCGACGTTGGCTTCCTGGCGCAGAGGCCCCCTGTCCACCTGGGCCGAGCCGAACCCCCGCAGGTGCCGGTAGTCGCACACGGTCATGCCGTAGGTTAGCTCGCCTCGGGTTTCCACCAACACGTGCATGGCTTCGAACTCAAGCAGGTCCGGTTGGATCAGGGCTGCCAGGGCGCACGGATCATGCAGGGCCGCCTTGCGCACACCCGTAACCCGTTCCCCCGCGTCCAGGTAGAACTCGAGCAGCTGGGCCACCACCTCGCCCACCTGGTTGCCTTTGTTCCTGATCCGCTCAATCTCCCGGTCCGTTGCATTCGCCTGCTGGGTCAGGTTCAGGCCGCACATCTTGATCGGTGCGCCGGAGTCGTAGACGATGCGCGCCGCTTCGGCGTCGAACCAGATGTTGAACTCCGCGGTGGCCGTGGAATTGCCCGTGGTCAGGCTGCCGCCCATCAGGCTGATGCCGGCCATGCGAGACACGATTTCGGGACACTGCCGGATGGCCAGCGCCACGTTGGTCAGGGGGCCGACCGGGGCCAGCCAGACTTCGTCTTCTTCCATCAGGGTCTGCACGATGAAGTCCACGGCGTGCCGGTCCTCCACCTCCTTGACGGGAACGGGGAAGTCCGGTCCGTCCAAGCCCGTTTCGCCGTGGATGTGGCCGGCATGGATCGCCTTCCTGAGCAGCGGTACCTGCGCGCCGCGGAAGACGGGAATGTCGGTCCTGTCCATCAACTCCACGATTTTCAGGGCATTGGCCGTCACCTTGTCCGAAGTCTGGTTGCCGGCCACCGTGGTGATGCCGAGAATGTCCAGATGCTGCCCGGCCAGCAGGATGGCCAGGGCGTCGTCGTGCCCCGGGTCGCAGTCGATGATCACCTTTGTCATGAGAGATTCCCCAGTGCTACGCGAACCAGTCCGTCCGCGATCTGTTCGATGTCGTGTTCGGCCCGGTTGGCCTCCGCGAATGTTGCGTACGTGTCCTGCGGCAGGGCGTCGAACCCGCGCAGCGCGCCGGCCAGGGAGCCCGCGATGGCCGCAATGGAATCCGTGTCGTTGCCCAGGCTGGATCCGGCCACGATGGTGTCCCACGGATCCCCTTGGGCATGGATGAACACCCCGATCGCGGCCGGAATGGACTCGCAGGCCATGACCGAATTGCCAATCAGTGCTTCAATGTCGTCCAGGGCCTGCCGCAGGGATGTGGCTGCCATGCCGAGTTGAACCGCCAACTGGGTGCGCCGGGCGATGGATGGGCCGGGGGCCACGCGCGCCCGAGGATGGGTGCGCGCCAGCTCTTCGCCCCGTCGGGCACCCCACAGGCAGGCCTGTACCACGGAGAAGGGATCCGCATCCGATTTCAGGCCCTCCGCACAGCCGCTGGCGATGGCGCAGGCGGCGGCAATGGCGATGTTGGTATTGTGGGTGGGAATGCACGTGGCCAGTGCAGCCTGGCATGCGCCTTCAAGGTCACCCGGGTGAATGAGGCCGGCCGGGGCTACCCGCATGGAGGATCCGTTGGTGGCGCCCATGCTGGCCACCTGACGGTCGGAGGTGCCAACCAAGCCGACCCGGTGGGGATTCCCTCCGGTCCGCAGGGCCTCCACCATGGGACGCGTGGAGGGCCCCATGTTGCCCACATGGGGGGAGTTGTCGGCCCAGCGTAGGAGGCAGTTCTTCCACACCTCCTCGTCCAGGGCCCCGTCGGCCGCAATGATGTCCTCGGCCAGGTAGTACATCTGACTCGTGTCGTCGGTGATTTGGCCCTTGAGGTTGCCCTCCGCGCCGGCAAATGTGTCCGGTGGTGGTTGGATGAGCGTGGCGATCGGCCCGTCGTGGGCCTGGAAGATTTCCTCGATGGTCCACTGCTCGGTGCCCGCACCCAGAGCATCCCCCAAGCCCGCGGTGGCCAGGGAACCAAGGATTCCATTGCGCAGGGATGCTTCATTCATGCCTTGACCTCGCTTTGGCATTGCTCGGAATGTCCGCGCCGGCACGTCGTCGGCCGGGTCGGTTCAGGCGAATCCGTTCGTCAACCGTTCGCGGTACATGGCCTTGAGACGCTCCGCATCAACGCCAAGGCACACATTACAGGTTGGCTCTGCCCGCCACTGGGCTCTCCAGTCCGGAATGGTTTGGCCCCTGGTTCCCTCGTAGCCCAAACAGACCCTTACATAAGCGGAACGGGTCTCGTACAGGGTTGGATCGATCGCATACATGATGGCGGACGAATCATGGACAAAGATGCCGTCCACCCCCTGCCGGGTGTGAAACTGGTGGTAGAAGGGCACGATGCGGGCGATGAAATCCGTGGCCGGATTGCCGATGGCATAGAGGTCGTCCAGGTAGGCCGACGACATGATCGTGGCTTGGGTGACATCCAGACCCACCATGGTCAGGGGCCATCCCGCCTCGAACACAATCCGGGCGGCCGCGGCATCGTTGTGGATGTTGGCCTCTGCGACCGGAGAGGCATTGCCGGCCACGGTCGCGGCACCGCCCATGATGATGACCTCCCGGACCGCAACCGCAATGCCCGGTTCAAGGGACACCGCCAGAGCCAGGTTCGTCAGCGGCCCCACGGCCACCAGCGTGACTTCCCCCGGTGCCGCCATGATCTGCTCCACGATGAAATGGGCAGCCCGGCCATCCGCCGGCAGCAGGGAGGAAGGAGGCATGTGGGAGTCTCCCAGTCCGTCGCTGCCGTGGACCATGGCACCGCGCCCGTCATAGGGGTGCAACAGTGGCTTGGCCGCGCCCTGCAGGACCGGGATATCGGGACGGTCCACGGTTTCAAGCAGGCGTAGGGCGTTGGCGGTCGTGGTCTCGATGCCGCCGTTGCCGAAGACGGTGGTCAGGGCCAGAAGCTCGATTTCCGGCGAGGCGTGCGCCAGGAAGAAGGCCATCGAATCGTCCACGCCGGGATCGGTATCGTAAATGATGCGGTGGCGGGGTTCGGACATGTCCAGCGGGAATTTGGTGGGGCGGGAGGGCTGCCGCGCCCGTGCGGGGTGCTAGCCCTTGAGGCCGGTCAGGGCGATGCCCTGTACGTAGTACCGCTGCAGGAACAGGAACAGCACGATCACCGGCAGCGAGGCCGTCACGGAGCCGGCAAAGGTGCGGCCCCAGAAGGTTTGGGTCTGGGTGGTCTGGGTGGCGATGGCCACCTGAATCATTTGCAGCTGGGGCGAACTGATCAAGATCAGGGGCCAATAGAAGAGGTTCCAGATGAACTGGAACTCCAGCAGGGCCATGGTAATGATCCCCGGTATCGACAGCGGCACGATGACCCGCCACAGGATGTGGAATAGGTTGGCCCCGTCCATGACAGCGGCCTCGTCCAGGTCCGTGGGTATGTCGCGCATGAACTGCATCAGCGCAAAGATGACGAACGGGCTGGCGTACCAGGGAAAGATGAGGCCGTTGTAGGAATTCGCCATGCCCAGGGCGTCGACCACGATGTAGAGGGGCACAATCGTGGCCTGGAACGGCACCAGCATGGTGGCAATCACGAACACCAGCAGCACGTTCTTGAGGGGGAAGCGCAGGCGGGCGAAGAAATAGGCAGCCAGGGTGTTGAAGAACAACGAACTCAGGACCACGCCGGCGGACACGAGAAAGCTGTTGCCCAGGAACCGCTGGAACTGGAGCCCGAACTTTTGTCCGTCATCGGAAATGCCGAAGATGTCGAGATAGTTCTTAAGGGACCATTTGATGGGCAGAATGGTCTTCCAGGTAAAGGGATACAGGTTGGCGAAAATCTCCGCTTCCTCCCGGATGCTGCCGAAGAACATCCAGAAGAAGGGGATGGTGAAGGCCAGGAACATGACGACGTAGACGACGATCAACACCGCCATCTGCAAACGGCCGCGCCAAGTTGCGCGCCGCAGCTCCGTGCTGGAGCCGGGGGTCGAAGCGGCCAGGTTGCCGGCTACGTTGTCGAGAATGCTCACGGCGCGGACCTCTTAGTAGGAGACATCCGAACGGAACAGGCGCATCTGGCCAACGCTGACCACCAGCAGGATAATCAGCGTGACGATCGACATGGCGCTGGCCGTGCCCATGTCCTGGAACAGGAAACCGTACTGGTAGATGTAGTAGACAACAGCCTTGGTGCGCTCCAGGGGGCCGCCGCGGGTCATGGCGTAGACCGGCACGAACACCTGGAAGGAAAAGATGGTTTGGGTGACCATCACGAACATCATGACCCGGCGCAGCAGGGGCAGCGTGATGTGCCACAGGACCTCCCAGGGCTTGGCGCCGTCCACGACCGCGGCCTCGCGGTAGACGACGGGAATGCCCTTGAGGCCGGCCATCAGGATGATCATGGAGAATCCGACGTCCTTCCAGATCATCATGGCCGTCAGGGCCGGCAGGGCCCGGTTCGGGTTGGAGAGGAAGGCCTGGGGCGGTATCTTCGCGATGGACAGGAGGCTGTTGATCAGGCCTAGTTGGGAGTGGTACATCATGGACCACAGCACGGACACGACGATCACCGACGTGACCACCGGGGTGAAGACCGCGCTGCGCACAAAGGCCGTGCCCAGGTTTTCGCGGGCCAGGAACAGGGCCAGGATCAGGGAGAATAGGACCTGGAGCGGCACCTTGTAGATGGTGAACTTCAGCGTCACCCACAACGAATTGCGGAAAAAGGAATCGCTGAGGATCGCGTGGTACTGGTCCAGTCCCACAAAGTCGCCGAATCCGCCCAGCAGGCTGTACTGGTACATGCTGGCGCGCAGGGCCGCCAGGATCGGCAGGTAGCGGAAAACCGTGAAATTGATCAGTGCCGGCAGTACGAACAGGAAGGCAATCAAATAGTAGCGATTGCGCCTGCTCCAAATCCTGCCCCAGCCCTTGGCCGGTGTTGAGATGGGGGTGGCGAGCATGGGATCGGGGAGGTGACAGGACCAGGACTCGGGCGCGGGGTTCAGACACCCCGCGCCACAAGCCCTGCCTGTCTCAAAACTCTACAAACGCAAACGGGGCTAGTTGTTCCACCCCGTGTACTTGGCGACCAGGCCTTCCAGGCGGCGGGCGGCCGCGCTGAGCTGCTCCTTGGGATCGGCACCGACGACAATGTTGCCGGCGGCCTCGGCAAAGAGCTGCTGGTACTCGGTGTAACCGGGCGTCTGGATGCGCGGGATGCCGAAGCTGTTCATCGCATCCAGCCAAACCCGCTGGTTGCCGTCCTCGCTGTACTCGTCCAGTTCGTTGAACAGGCCGATGTTGGCGGGCAGCTGGCGTACATGCTTGTACCAGATGCGTGCGCCGGCGTCGCTGGACGCGTAGCGGACGAACTCGAGGGCCTCTTCAAAGTGCTGGGTGTTGGGCGAAATCCCGTAGTGCCAGCTGCCGGTGTGGCAGACCGGGGTCTTGAAGTACGGAATGCCCGAGACGCCCCAGTTGAAGTTGCCTTCGCCGTGGATCCGGTTCAAGGCACCGATGCGGTTGTCCGGCGTGACCATGAAGGCGGCCTGCCGGCTCTCGAAGATCTCCGGAATGGCCTCAACCGGGGACACCTTGTATGTCTGGTGCAGGTCCTGGTAGAACTGCATGGCCTCGGCCGCCTCGTCGGTGTCGAGGTAGCCCTGGAAGGTCACCCCGTCCTCGCCCATGCCGGCGTAGGTGGCACTGCCGATCTCGCCGTTGGAGCGGCGGAAGATGCCGTGCTCATAGTCGCCGGTCCAGGTGCCCTGGCCCCAGCGCAGACCCCAAACCTCGGGGACGCCGTCGCCGTTCTCGTCCACGGTGGTGTCCTGCCAGGCGGCCACGGCTTCTTCCATGGTCCAGGCATTCTCAATGCCCACCGGCGGCGAAATGCCCGCGGCGTCGGTGAAGTCCTTGTTGTACATGAGCAGGGAACAGGACTGCATGATGGGCGGTCCAAGGAATTGGTCCCGGAAGGAGCCTTCTTCGATGGACTGCGGGAACCACTGGGCCATTTCCTCGTCGGAGAAGTGGTCGGTCAGTGGCCAAATCACGCGGTTGAACCCGTAGTGCTTCATGTCCGGACCGTCGGCCTGGAACAGATCCCAGGGCAAGCCCACGGCGACCGAAGACTCGATCTTGGGGAACAGTTCGCGGAACGGGATCGTCTCGAACTCCAATTCCACGTAGGAATATTCGCCGTCGTTGAGTTGCTGGAACTCGGCTAGGATTTCCCTCCAGGCATTGAGCTGGTCGTCATCGGCCAGGGCCAGGAACTTCAAGGTGACCGGGCCGGAAGGCCCCTCGTCTTCCATGGCCATCGAGTCGTCGGCCGGCATCGGTACCGGGGCCACGGTACAGGCGGCCAGCACGGCAGCACACAGAAGCATTAATACAGCCAACACTTTCCATGTCTTCATGGACAGTATTCTCCTTTTCTGCAGGATGCCTGGCGAAACCCGCACCAGGCGGCAGTGAGCACCTGTCTGCCAACCCTTGCGGGTTGGCCCTGCGGCGACAAGCCGGGTAGTTGTCAAAGCGCGGGGTGCATTCAACCCGGCCATTGTAACCCAACTCCAAAAGCGCCGATGAGCATGGATGGAGGATGGACACAGCCCTTGGCACCTTCGGTTTGCAGCCGGTCCACGGGCATCACGGACAAGCGCAAGCGAGCCCGATGGAACGGGGACTACGTGCTCAAGGCCTGTCGTAAATGCACTTGTCGTACAAGCAATGCCATTGCCTGAGATCCCACAGCAGGCCTGTGCCATCCCAACTGCTGACGCTGGCCAAGGTCCGGCCGTCGGGGCTGAAAGCCAAGCTGTGGACATGGCCCACATGGCCGTCCAACGTATAGCGGAGTTCGCCCGTGGCTGCATCCCATAGGCGAAGGATCCCGTCGCTATTGCCACTGGCCAGGGTCCGACCGTCGAGGCTGAAAGCCAAGCTGTTGACAAAACCTCCATGGTTGTTCAACGTTGAGCGAAGGTTACTGGTGGCTGCATCCCACAGACGAACGATTCCGTTGACATCACCGCTGGCCAAGGTCCGGCCATCCGGACTGAAAGCCACGCTGGTGACTCGCGCAGGACCCTTCAAGGCATTCTTGAGGGTACCTGTGGCTGCATCCCACAGGCGTACGATTCCGTCGGAATCACTGATGGCCAAGGTTTCACTATCGGGACTGATGGCCACGTTGTTGGTCCCAAACGTCTGGCTGTCCAGCGTGTGGCGAAGCTCGCCTGTGGCCACATCCCACAGGTAAATGGTTTTTGAATAGCTGTTGCCCGCGACCAGAGTTTGGCCATCGGGACTGAAGGCTAGGCTTTCGAACGAGCTCGTCGTATGACTATCCAGCACGTGACGAAGTTCGCCCATGACCACATCCCAAAGGCCAATCCTTCCGTCGGCCCCGCCACTCGCCAGAAACCGGCCGTTGGGACTCAAGGCCACGCAGTGAACCGCGTACGAAGGGCTGTTCAGGCTGTGGCGGAGTTCACCCGTGGCCACATTCCACAGTTGAACGGTTCCCTGAGTGAGTTCCGGGTTGCTGCTGCCGGTGGCCAGGGATTGGCTGTCCGGGGTGAAGGCCAGGCAGTTGATCGTGCGTGTCGTCTGTCTGCCCAACGCGTAGCGGGGTTGACCTGTGTCCGCATCCCACAGGTAAATGGTGCGCCAGAAGCTGTCGCCGTCAGTAACTACGGTTTGGCCGTCGGGACTGAAGGCTACGCTGTCAAGCGATTCTGTCGCATGGCCATCCAGCACATGACGGAGTTCGCCCGTGTTCGTATCCCACAGGCTAACCCCTCCCTTGCTGGTGACCAGGGTCTGGCCGTCCGGGCTAAAGGTATATAGCCAACCAACATGTTCCAGGGTCCGGCGGAGTTCGCCCGTGGCCGCATCCCTCAGAACGATCCCGCCGGCTTCATTGCTGGTCAAGGTCTGGCCGTCCGGACTGAAGGCCAAACCGTTGACCCATCCTCCAATGTCTGGAACGGTGTATCGGCGGATACCCGTGGCTACATCCGTTAGGTAAATGTTCCCGCCTTTATCGCCACTGGCCAAGGTTTGGCCGTCCGGACTGAAGGCAACACTGAAGACAGTTGTATTGTGATCTATCGTTTGGCGAAGAGTGCCCGTGGCTATATCCCACAGGCAAACGGTGCTGGCGCAGTCTCCGCTGGCCAGAGTCTGGCCGTCGGGACTGAAACTGAAGGCCAAGCTTTCAATGGAGCCACCGAGATCGATTTCCTGGCGAAGAATGCCCGTAGCCGCATCCCACAGGCGAACGGTCCCTTGGGAATAGCCGGTGGCCAAGGTTTGGCCATCGGGACTGAAGGCCATGCTGTCGACACTGTTCGTATGATAGTACCCATGGGGCCAGGTCAAATGGTAGGCATGGGGGTGACTCAGGGTGTGAAGGAGCTCGCCCGTGGCCACATTCCACAGACGAACGGTGCTGTCCCAGCCTCCGCTGGCCAGAGTTTGGCCGTCGGGACTGAAGGCCAGACTGCGGATCAAATGCATATGGCCTATGAGCAGGTAAAGGAGCTCGTAGGACCGGGCATCATATAACCAGATTCCCACATCGCTTCCCACCGCCAGATGCGTACCATCCGGTGAATACTGAACAGACTGAACCTCACCCCGACCCAGACGGGCTTTGGCCCTGTCCGGCAAATGGATGGACAAGGCTTCCGCAGCCACACCGGGTGACGCCAAGGCCAGGAACAGGAGCAGGACAACGGATAGGGGACAAGACAGGCATTTCACATGATGCATCGAAGGGTTGCCTCAATATTTCGATCTCCTTATCCGGCCGGTCCCGTCATTATCAGTCGGATTGCTCTCCTATGGTTTGGACAGTTTTGAGCCGTATTCCCGCTGCATGTCCGGGCTTGGCCATGCATCCGGCATAACAAGGTTCTAAATCGGGGGGGTGCTCCAGCCCCCAGAGGAAACCGCACGGAGCCTGCTATCGTTGATGTAGTTCACGCATCATCGACAGAGGTGTTCCGTGCGATGGTTGCGCAATATACTCGCCTTGACGCCCTGCGGCAAACCGCAGGCGTCCCACTTCGCCCACGTGACCGGGCTGCTGCAGTGGCTGTCCGGACGCGTCAACTTCACCAATCTCGAGCACTACGGTGGCCGCTCGGCGCGCACCCATGCGCGCTGGTTTGCGCGGCCCTTCCCCTTTGCGCGCCTGGCCGTGGCTTCGCTGGGCGCGCTGCATCCGTGGGACCGGTGGGGGCTGCTGGCCCTGGATGCCAGCTTCGTGGCCAAGAGCGGTGACAAAACCTGGGGTGCGGGCTGGTTTTGGAGCGGCATGGCCCGCGCCGCCTGCTGGGGCCTGGAGGGTACGCTGCTGGCCGCCGTGGACGTGGAGGAGGGCGGCGCCTACCCCCTCTGCGCCCGGCAATCCCCGGGCACCGTCCGGTCGCGCCGGCAGGCGTGCGGGACCGACACCGGTCGGGAGACGGCCCTCGATGCGGCCCTGGCCCTGCTGGGAGAGGCGGTCGCGGCCGGGGCCGGGGAGACCCTCGGTGCGCGCTGGGTGGCCGTCGACGGCGGCTATGCCCGCCGCCCCTTCGTGGAGGGCGTGCGCCAGCTGGGCCTGGACACGGTGGGCCGGTTGCGCAAGGATGCGGTCCTGCGCTTCCCCTACCTCGGCTCCCACGAGCGACGGCCCGGCCGCAAGCGCCAGTTCGACGGCTGCTTCGACCGCCGCGACCCGGCATGCATGGCCCACATCACCCTGAAGAAGGAGAAGGTCGACCTGTACCACGGCCGCCTGCATGCCAAGGCCTGGCCCTGCTGGCTGCAGGTGGTCTACGTCCTGCCCCGCGGCGCCGACCCGATAACGAAGGAGGGTGTGCTCCTGTACAGCACCGACCTGGACTTGGCGCCGGAACGCATCTTCCGCTTCTATGGCGCCCGCTTCCAAATCGAGTTTGCCTTCCGCGACGCCAAGCAGCACCTCGGCCTCAACGATGGCCAGGCCCGTTCGCAGGCTCGGCAACACTTTCATTTCAACATTGTGTTCGCGGCTCTTTTCTGGGCCCGCCTGCAGGCCCGGCTCCGGGCGGAGTGGCCCCTCGGCCCCTTTTCCCTGCGCAATCTCAAGCGGCACAAGCTCGAAGAGGAAACACACAAACGATTGGCCGCCCGGTCGGCCGCGGGCCGAAACGCCCCCAATGCCGAGGCCGGCCGCCGCCGTGTCCCGCCGGAACGCCTCTGGCTGCGGGCGCCCCCTCCCGAAACGAGGCCGGTCGGCCCCTGAACGCGGCCCCTGGACCGGAACGGCACACCGGCTCAGGCCTCAAAATCTGTCCAAACCATAGCTCTCTGTACCTGGCTGCAAACCCCTTGGCGATGTCTGTCGGTGCAGCCTAACTCATGTCCTGAACCTTGCTCCTGGCCCATTCAAGTCGACGGTGTGCCTCCGGGGAACCGGGAACCAGAGTCTCGGGCACGCCCACCTGCTCGATGGCAAAGCTGGCACCCACCAGTCCCCTCAGAGCCGTCTCAAGGAACGGCAGATCCTCCACCAATCCGGCCAGCAAGCCGCCGCAGAAAGCATTGCCGGCGCCGGTAACGTCGACCACTTGCGTCGGAACGGCCGGAATTCGCCACCGGTTTTCCTGTTTGTCCTGGACCCAAATTCCCTGTTCGCCCATCCGGATTACGACGCGGTCCGATCCCCAGTCCAGCAATGCGGCTGCCATGTCCGCCGGGGCGGTCTTCCCGGTGAGGGTCGCGGCTTCTTCCAGGTTGGGCAGGAACACATCGCACTCCCGCAGCAACGGGGTCCATGCAGCCCGGTCCAAGCCGAGGAAGGCGTCGACGGGCTCCATAACGACTACTGCGGAGGGGTTGGCCACCTTCAGTTGCCGGATCAGGTGGGTGGTTTCCTCCATCGCTCCGCCCCGCTGAACATGGAATCCGCGCGACTGCTTGACTTCGGCGTGCAACTCGTCCAAGCGAACCTGATTAGCCACGAACTCGGGGTGTGATGTCCGGAACACCTGGGTGCGCTTGCCGTCGGCCTCGAACAGCTGCCAGGCACGCGGTGTGGGCAGCCCGGTCCGACGGACAAGGCCGTTTGGCGATACCCCCAGTCGCTGCAGGTGAGCCATGAATGGTTTGGGCGCGTCGTCACCCACATAACCGACCAGGCCCAGGGGCGCAGCGTTCCAGGTGCGCATGCCGACAGCGGCATGGCTTCCCGCACCGCCCAGGGTAGCCATGTAGGTGCGACCGTCCCAAAGCACGATGTCGTCGATGATCACGTTGGAGACCGTCGTGCATTGGATGGAGGGCATAAGGTGTTCCGGTTCAGTGCTGGACGATGGCGCGCGAATGGCTACGCATTGGCGAGTGGACAGACTCGTACCTGCCGCGGCCGTGGTCCGTCGAGCTCGCAGACAAGGACTCTCGGCGACCAATCCAGGCCCGGTTGGCCATCTCTACTGCGGGTCCGGGCATCGAATGGCTCACCAGCGCCTCCTTGACATGAACGGCCGCGTCGGCCGGCGTGCCGAATCGCTCCCGTCCGGATTATTCCATGTTCCGGACTTGGCCCCTGGCCCAGTCAAGTCGGCGGAATGCCTCCGGGGAACCGGGAATCAGGGTTTCGGGCACGCCCACCTGCTCGATGGCAAAGCTGGCACCCACCAGTCCCCTCAGGGCCGTCTCCAGAAATGGCAGATCCTCCACCAATCCGGCCAGTAGGCCGCCGCAGAACGCATTGCCGGCGCCGGTAACGTCGACTACCTGCGTCGGAACGGCCGGAATCTGCCACCGGTTGCCCTGCCGGTCCTGGACCCAAATCCCCTGTTCGGCCATTCGGATTACGACACGGTCCGCTCCCCAGTCCAGCAATGCGGCAGCCATTGCCGCCGGGGAAGCCTCCCCGGTGAGGGTTGCGGCTTCTTCCAGGTTGGGCAGGAACACATCGCATGCCTGCAGCAGCGGGGCCCAGGCAGCCCGGTCCAATCCGAGGAAGTCGTCAATGGGCTCGAAGACCACAACTGCGGAGGGATTGGCCATCTTCAGTTGCCGGACCAGGCGGGTGGTTTCCTCCATTGATCCGCCCCATTGCACATGGAATCCGGACGACTGCTTGAGTTCGTCATTCAACTCGTCAAAGCGAACCTGGCTGGCCACGAACTCGGAGAGCGATGTCCGGAACACCTCGGTGCGCTGGCCGTCGGCCTCGAACAACTGCCAGGCACGCGGTGTAGGCAGCCCGGCCCGATGAACCAGTCCGACCGGCGATACACCCAGCCGCTGCAGGTGTGCCACGAACGGTTCGGGCGCGTCGTCACCCAGATAGCCGACCAGGCCC
Source organism: Caldilineaceae bacterium (assembly GCA_965208365.1). Classification (GTDB taxonomy): domain Bacteria; phylum Chloroflexota; class Anaerolineae; order Caldilineales; family Caldilineaceae; genus Bin34. Next base: position 736,084 of record OZ242330.1, read on the forward strand.
AAGGGCGCCTCGTTCCAGGTGCGCATGCCGACCACGGCATGGCTTCCCGAACCGCCCAGGGTGCCCATGTAGGTGCGACCATCCCAGAGGACGATGTCATCGATGATGACGTTGGAGATCGTCGTGCACTGGATGGATCCCGGAGGCGGGTTCATCGCCTGTTCCGGGTCATCGGAGAGACGGTCCGTGGACATTCAGGCGTTGCCGAGCAGGCAGACGCGGACTTGCCGCGACCGCGGCCCGTCGAATTCGCAGAAAAAAATTCCCTGCGACCAACCCAGGCCCAGTTGGCCGTCCACCACAGGCACGGTCACAGAGTGGCCCACCAGCGCCCCCTTGACGTGCGCGGCCGCGTCGGCCGGCGTGTCGAACTGATGGTGGAAGTTGGTCCGCGTCGGCACCAATCGGTCCAGTTCTTCTTGCAAGTCCTGGGCCGTGGTCGGGTCCAGCGGCGAGTTGAGCGTCAACCCACCTGTGGTGTGTGGACAGAACACCGTGCACAGGCCGTTCGCCAAGCTGCTGGCCTCCACGATGCTGCGAACTTGGTCGGAGATGGAAATCAATTCTTGTGGATGGGTACTTTCAATGTCAATTTGCCGTGTATACACAAATATATTTCCTTTGTATCGACTTGCATCGGATACGCCCGGCTACCGGGTGCCCAATCCCGGACCTGTCGGCTCCATATCCTACAGGGGTAGTAACTAGTGGTCCAACTTGGTTAAAGTGTAGGATGCAACATGGATGGGTGGCCCACCGGTGGAGGTGCCGACCACGATCTTCGTCCTCCCTTGTCGCCGAGAGCCCCCATATCCCACAAGCGCTTCCTGGTGGAACTGAACCCCGAGGAACGAACATAGAACATACTTGACGCAGCTAGTTGCCGCCGGCTCGCCCAAGACGCTGCCCCGACGCCGGGCCCAGATCTGGCTGCTCTGCGACCAGGGGCCGGAGGGACCGGTCTGGACCGACGAACGCACGGCGGAAGCCGTGGCCGTGGCCGCCATGACCGTGTACCGGGCACGCCAGGCCTTGGTCCTGGAGGGCATGGAGGCGGCCCTGCAACGCAAGCCGCGCCCGTCCAAGCTGGACGGGGTGGCCCAGGCCGAGCTGGTCCGGCTGGCCTGTTCGACGCCGCCGCCCGGACGCGCGCGCTGGACGCTGAAGCTGCTGGCGGCCGAGCTGGTGGCCCTGGAGGTGGTGGACACGATCGTGCCCGAAACCGTGCGCCGTGCGCTCCAAAAAACGCGTTGAAGCCCTGGCAGAAAAAATGCTGGTGCATCCCCCCGCAGGCCAACGCCGCCTTCGTGCACAACATGGAGGATGTGCTGGAGGTCTACCGGCGTCCCCCGGACGACCGCTGCCCATCCTGCAACGCCTGGCCCGGGAGCGACCGCCGGAGGCGGGGCCCGTCCTGTGGGCGCTCTGGGAGGCCGTGATGCAGGGCCGCGTGCGCCTGCGGCCGGAGGTGCGCAAGCTGCTGTGGCACCTCGTGGAACGCTGGCACGAACTGGTGTGCAGCCAAGGGAACCCCAAGGTGCCCGCCTCCACCAACCGGCTGGAGGGTTGGTCTGGTGCCCTCTGGGCGCGCTTCAAACCCCGGGCCCGCCTAACGCGGGGGCTGAAGACCGAGGCCGGCGCCCTCAACTTCGTGCGCCTGATGGCCCGCGGCATGGCCTGACGCGACGCAGGAAGCCCACTCGTACGGAGGATAGGCCCAGGACAGCCCGCCACCAATATCAACGAGATTGAAACAGTGCCTATGCCGGACCAGGGCGATTGCATCTAAATTGGTGGACAACGGGCCGGATGGACACCGGCCTACAATGGGCGGTTCCGGATCCAGCCTGCGGAGAAGCCCCTCATGGACGGCCCGATGCCTTCGTCCCTGGTCGAGACCCTGGACATGCTGGAGGATCCGCGGGTCGACCGGACCAAGCTGCACAACCTGACGGACATCCTGGTGCTGTCGGTGCTGGCCGTCATCTGCGGCGCCGACAGTTTCGTGGCCATTGCGCTCTTCGGCCAACTCAACGAGGCCTGGCTGCGCACCTTTCTGGAACTGCCCCACGGGATCCCCTCGCACGACACGCTGGGACGGGTCTTTGCGCGGCTGGATGCGGCCCGCTTCGAGGAGGGCTTCCGGGACTGGGTGCAAGCGGCCTTTGTGCTGACCGATGGTCAGATCGTGCCCATCGACGGCAAGAGCGTGCGCGGCTCCCACGACCGGGGCCGGGGGCTGGAGCCCCTGCATCTGGTGAGCGCCTGGGCGCAGGCCAACCGCCTGGTGCTGGCCCAGACGGCGGTGGCTGACGACGCCAACGAAATCACGGCCATCCCGGAGCTGCTGCGCATGTTGTGCCTGGAGGGTTGCATCGTGACCCTGGATGCCATGGGCTGCCAGAAGAAGATTGCGCGCCAGATCCGGGCACAGAAGGCCGACTATGTGCTGCGCGTGCGGGCCAACCACCAGGGGCTCCACGACCGGATGGAGGATACCTTCACCCTGGAACGGGCCGCGGACTTCGCCGACTGTCCCCACGACTATGCGGACACGGTCGGGAAGGACCACGGTCGGATTGAGACCCGCCGCTGCTGGACGACCGGCGACCCCGCCTACCTCGCCCATGTCGATCCCGACCGCGACTGGTGCGACCTGGCCAGCCTGGTCTGGGTCGAGTGCGAACGCCGCTGCGGGGACCGGGTCGCGACCGACACCCGCTGCTTCATTTCCAGCCTGCCCCCCAGGGCCAAGCCCCTGCTGCAGGCAGTGCGCGGACACTGGAGCATTGAGAACGCCCACCACTGGGTCCTGGACGTCGCCTTTGGCGAGGACGACAGCCGCATCCGGACGGGCTACGCCGCCCACAACATGGCCATCCTGAAGCGCATCGCGCACAACCTGCTGCGGCAGGATCGATCCCTCAAGGTGGGCATCGCCAACAAGCGGCTGGCGGCCGCCTGGAACAAGGACTACCTGTGTCGGCTGATTGGCCTCAAGTCCCAACCCGTTTAGATGCAATCGCCCTGCTATGCCGGACGACAGTTTTTTATCCGGGCGGGTCAGTGATAAAATGGCCCTTGAGGGGTCGGTTCTGTCTACCGTACAGGTCGGCCCACCAACGAGCATGGTAGACCGAACCGTCTTTGAGCTTTTGCTCGGCGGGCTGCGAGCCTCCAGCTCACAACCATCCCTGGGAGTACACGGCACTACGGGTTGTCCTCATGGGTTTCCACGGTCACTGCGATGCTAGGTGTTCGCCGTCTGACCTGATGCCCCGCAGGGGTCTGAATCGCAAACAGGGTGCATACATGGACTTCAGGGGGAGGATGCCGCAAGGCAGTGTCCTCCCCCTGAGTGTTGCGCGCTCGCGACTCGGACTAAAACAACCGCAGGGTCTGCTGTTGCTCCTCGTCCTCCTGGGTTTCTGTCACTGCGTCCTGGGTCGCCCCTTGCTTAAGGTGGTTGCGACGCCGGGCCGGGGGAGCGGGCCTCTCGTAGGTGGGGTGCTTCGGTGTCTCCTCCAACTTGGCCCTGCCCCTTTCGGTCACCGCTGGAACCTCCTGTGCCAGCGCGGGCAGGTCATGGTCCTCGATGGTCTCGATGTACGGGTCCGACGAGGGCTGCTGCATCCCAATGACGGCCCTGCCACCCCCACGAGACTATCGGGGACACAGCAATTCCCTATTGCAAAACAACAGATCTGGCACCAGAATATATATTGGGAAGTGTCGAACCCGATGGTTCCTTTTCTAGGCAACAAATAAAGGAGGTTTAAACATGGGTACTATATCAGTGAACCGACTTGCAGGCCTGTCCCTCATATTCGGCCCGATAATCGCCTTCGTCTTCTTTCTCTTAGAGCCGGGTGGAATGCTGATAGACAGCGCAGACTTTTCCGATCCTACTGGCTCCATTACAGCCAAGGGTGCTAACGCCGCGCTGACTAAAGTAACCAACATCATGATAATCCTTGGCCTTTCCCTGATCCTCTCAGGTCTTTATGCGCTGATGAGAAACGTAACCTTGCAGGGTAATGGCAAGGCGTTGGTTCAAATGGGTTTCTTCATAATCTTCGTCGGACTAACAGGTTGGATTCTAGCTGGCGGCATAGATTTCATTCTGGCCGATGTCCAATCTAGTGACCAGATCGGGGAAAGCGTCCCCGTTTACAACGTCGGCACCGCGCTCTTTTTCCCTGGCGGGATTGCGCTTGGCTTTGGCGGCTTCATTTTCGCGTTGGGCCTCTCAACGAGGAAAGAATTCAACCGGACAATCTCCCTGTTGGCGGCCTTGGTCAGCTTAGCCGTGATGGTCTTTTTCATGATTGCCATACTCCACAACGGAGGCCGCGAAACCTTTATATCCCTGGCTCGTGGCTCCTACGTGTTACTGGTAATCTGGTATGGATATCTGGGCATGAGACTGATGAACCGACCAGATCCCGACCTGTGGCAATAGACGGTAGAGGCTTAGATTAAAATGGAGTGTCTGGAATTCGGTTGATATCCCGGCTACGCCAACCAGCTTAATTGCAGCGCCAATAGACTAGGGCCTGTGGACATAAGGCATGACTGAGGTTGTTGGTCGTGAAGCTATCATCCTGCCGACGTCGCACTCCCCTTCACAGCCCCTCTGCCATGGCCCGTCACGCACTGTGCACCCACGAATTCAAGGTCCTGCTCCGTCTGCGGCAACGGGACCCGGCCGTGCGCGTGGGGTCGCACCGGGATCTCCGCCGCTTCCTGCACGGGGTCCACTACCTCCTGTGCACGGGGATCCCATGGCGGGACCTGCCGCGCCGCTTCGGACATTGGAACAGCCTCTTTCGCCGCTACCGGCGCTGGTGCCTGGCCGGGGTCTGGGAACGTCTGGCGGCCGCCTGCGCCGAGGAACGGGCGCAACCGTGCCGGGTGCACCTGGACACCACCCATGTCCGTTCGCACCCGGTCTCGGCCGGCGCCCGGCGTGAGCAGGGCGGTCAGGACGCGCAGGCCCAGGGACGCAGCCGAGGCGGCTTCGGCACCAAGTTGCATGTTCTGGTTGATGCCCAGGGCGGCCTGCTGGCCTGCTGCCTGATGCCGGGGCAGGCCCATGACCGACCGCAGGCGGAGGGTCTGCTGGAGGGGGTCTGTCCCGACTACCAAGGCCTGCTCCACCTACAACCCGGTTGCCTACAGCTGTGCACTCAATGACCCGTGGGGCCGACGGCGGCAGCCCTCCCTGGATGATCTGCGCAACGTGTGAAGTTGGCGCGCCAGTCGTCGGAATGCGTCACCATCCACAGGCACGCCAGGGCCTTGGCCAGATGTACGATGTCCGCCACATGCACCCGCGGTCTACCTTGGAAGTGGGTAAAGGCACCGGGGCAGCACAGGTGGACAATGTTGGGCGTGGCCATGGTCATCGCCACGTCGTCGTTCCGGTTCAGATAGCGTCCCTGTTCGAGGACGCGCACGCCAATGGTTTCCATTTCGGCGAACAGATTCCGCATGCCGCCGAGGAGCAGGGGTGGAGTCGCGGTGCCTCGTGTGCGGCTGGTAAAAGCTTCCATGGCAGCCCCTCGGCCGAAGCAGGCAGGGTCGTCGACGTCCACATCTGTGGCGAAGTCGAGGTCCTGGATGTCGCTGACGAAGACGAGCTCCGGCATCCGGTCGAGCGGTGTGCGCAGCACGAGTCGCGAGGCGGCTCTGGCGAAGGTGGGCGGGCCCATGTCCACGACGCCCTCCTCCTCGTCGGTCCACAGGATGTTGACATTGGGCTGGTAGGGCCGGACCACCAGCGCCGCCAGCAACTGGGCGGAGGCGCAGGCCGCATTGTCGATGCAGCCGTACACCATGCCCGTGGTCCGGTCCCATTCCGCTGTGGAGGCGAAGCAGACCCTGGTGGCCAGTGGCAGGTCCGCACAGTCGGTCACGAACCGGTGTTCCGGTTCCAGGGATCCCGGAGATCGTTCCGCTGTCGCAATGTGTCCGGAAGCAACGATGTGCGCCGGTCGAGCCGGGTCCGCCAGGTCGAGGGCCACGGCCGGTCGCTCACCGGGTGTCAGCCGTGATTGGCAGAACGGTGTCAGTGGGTACACACCGTTGTGGCCGGGCCCGGTCAGAAAGCTGATATTGTCGAGGTGGGCCACGGACCATACCGGCGCCCGGGGCTCCAAGCCCAGGCGCGCCACCGCGACGCCTGTGCCCTGATAGGAAGGAGTGAAGTCGATCTCGTCGGCGTACAGCCCTTCCTGCATCGCCTCATCCAGAATCCGCTTCAGGACCGGCGCCCGCGTGCGGGAGACGGTCAGGGTGGGTGCGTAGGTGTCCGCAATCCTGCGAAAGACGTCGAACGCGCGTATTTCAGTGACAACGGAATCCAGACGGTCCCTGAATTCCGGTAGACTTGCGAGTAGGTCTGTGAGGCTCAGTATTGTCATCAGTCTGTGTTGTGCGATAGATACGGGGGCATTGCGGGTTCCTTCCCGCCGCGTGCGGTAGGGGAGTCGATTGATGGTAGCACCGCGGCAGGGGTCGCCGGTGCGAGCCACTCTTCAGAATTCCGGTGGCAGGCTACACTTCGTCCGCTCTTCACACATGCACGTGTCAAAGCCGATTTTCGGATCGATGCACCGCCGAATCTTCCCTCCAGTCGGCACCCTTCCGGTCCCAAGAGGATATTCCAGCCATGGCTGATGCCATCCGTACAGACTCGCTCACCAAGTCGTTTGCGGACTTTGAAGCGGTCATCGACGTGTCGCTGCGGGTTGAGGCCAATGAAATCTACGGTTTCCTGGGGCCCAATGGCGCCGGCAAGACGACCACGATTATGATGCTGCTGGGCTTGGAACGGCCAACCCGGGGTGTTGCCTACCTGTTGGATTCGCCGTCCCATGCGCGCGAGTTCGCCGTTCGCCGCAGACTCGGCGTGTTGGGCGAGCGTCAGGTCTTTTTCGACGACATGACGGCCCGCGAGTACCTTCGGTTCTTCGGGCGGCTGTACAGTGTGGATCGGATTGAACATCGGATTGACGCCTTGCTGGAACGCGTCAACCTGACACACGCCGCCGATGCCCGGGCCCGGGACTTTTCGCGGGGCATGCAACAGAAGCTGGGTTTGGTGCGGGCCCTTCTGCACGATCCCGAACTCCTAATCCTGGACGAACCGGTCAGCGCGCTGGATCCGAGAGGCGTGGTGGAAGTGAGGGAGTTGCTGCATTCCGAACTCGGACGGGGCAAGACCGTGTTAATCTCATCCCATGTGCTGACCGAGGTGGAACAGCTGGCTGACCGGATCGGCATCATGAACAAGGGCCGATTGATGGTTGAGGACACGCTGGACAACATTCGACAGGCACTGCAGCCGGAGGCCCGCATTCAAATCGAACTGGCTGAGCCGGACCGCTTCCCCACCGCGGCCCTCCTGGACCTTGACTTTGTCAGCCGGACGGAGTTGCGCGACGGCCGCCTGTCCGTTCACTTGATGGGCGTCGCTAGTCCCACGGCGCGGGCCGACGTGTCACGCGCCATAAGCCAACACGGGGGGGTTATCGTCAACATGCATGCCGAACAGATGACCCTGGAACAGGCATTCGTCACGATTACGGACGAGGACGTGGAGCGGCTTGCGGCCTGAGGTCCCGCGTCGGTCGGATAGATGAACTCCATGGGATTCGACAGGAGATTGGGCAAGGGGCGGCTGCTGGCCGCCTGGCTGGTGTGCCACAGGGATCTGAGGGGACTGCTGTTTTCCCCCGGAACGTATCTCGTGGTGCTGCTGGCCGGATTGGCGGCCCATCTGTTTCTGAACACCCTCGCGCAGTCCATTGCAGACAGCGGCCTGGCCGTGCTTTCGGGCGCGTTCAACCTGCCCATCTATTCTGTGCTGTTTGTCACAGGTTTGTTTTTGGCCTTGGCCTCGGTGACATCCATTTCCCGCGAACGGGAGCAGGGCACACTCGAGGTCCTGTTCTACGGGCCAATCGACGTCGCGGCCTACATCGGTGGCAAGCTGGCGTCCTTCGGACTGGCCTATCTTGGCCTGCTGGCCCTTTACCTGGTGTGCTATGCCTTGTTTGCCGGAAGCACCGGATTCGCCTTCGCGGTGCCCACCTGGGCGGTGATTGGCCTTTCGATTCCGGTGGTGATGCATGTGGTCGCGCTGGGCACCTTTGTGTCGACGGCCACGCGCCGGGTGCGTGCCAGTCTGGCTTGGTTCCTCCTGATCCTGCTGGTGCTGTTGGCCCTGCAGTTCAGTCCGGACCTGCTTGAATTGGCCCCGGTCGGCAATCGCTTCTACCCTCCGCTCCGGCTGGCCCGAATTGTGCTGGAACGCATCAATCTGGCATTCACCTGGGTATCGCCCTTTGCACTGCTGATCAAGGGTACCGAGGCGGTGCGCCGGGCCGATGCCCTCCTCTATGTCTATACGGCCGTGATTTCGTCCTGCTCGGTCCTGGTGCTGGCCGCGGGCAGCATGTACCTGATGTGGAAGGGAGGAGTGCGATCGTGAGGATGCCGCACAGCCGCTCCTTCCTCCTCGGCTTGGCGGCTTGGCTGTTGTTGTGGATCGTGCCGGCTGCCGTGGCCGCCCAGGATCCCGAGCGCCGCACCGAACTGGTTTACGGCGTCAACGCCTATATCGGCGGCCGATACGAAGGCGATTTCTATCCGCGCAGCGTGGACATCATCTATCTGGTGGCCGATGCCGTATCCGTCGTGTCGCCGCGGCACACCGAGGTGTACTACTGGCCCATCACGAACCGCGAAGTCGCGGATTGGGCCCGCCTGAACGAGCCGGTGGAGGGCGTGCTCGAGATTCGCCGGAGGGGCCGACTGGTGGCCGGCCTCGAGGCGACCGACTATGTGGTTCAGTATCCCGAGGGCCAGGACCTAAGCGCGGCCGTGGTGTATCTGGGCGAGGAAGCCCATCAGCAGTGGGACCATTTCGATGAGAGCCGACGCGAGTTCCGGGATCGGGTGTCGGCCTACTACAACGATCTGGTCACCTACCGGCGGGATTTGGACGACCGCATCGAGGCCGGAACCCTGGAAGAGGAACCGGATCCTCCGCCCAGGGAGCCGGAACCCTTCCTCTACTCCAGCACTGAGGTCAACCGCGGCTTTCCCGTTGAACTGCCGGCTGGCAGCTATACCATCCAGGTCCGCGGCGCGGACGGAAAGGTTCAGCCCGAATCACGTCGCCGGCTGAAGGTGTTCGAGCCTTTGTCCACGGGGGTTGCCATGTGGGCTATTCCCCATGACCGGTATACGTTTCCGGAGAAGAGCGACGACGAAGGCGAGGTGTTGTATCTCCGGCGCGGCACCATCGTCTACCTGCAGCCCCATGCCCAAGAGGAGTACCGCGACATCCACCTGACTCGGCTCCTGGATCCGCAGGACACGTCCGGTCGTCCGGACCTGTACCAGTGGCTGCAGACCGATGAAATCGAAGATGGCGTGCTGATCGTGACCCGGGGCCAGCGCGTGGTCGGCCGGATTGAGCGGGGTTCCTATGCGGTGCGCCAGATTACGGGGGCCGCCCTGGGCTACGAAATCCACGATCAGGCCACCACCGATCTGGAACGACTGCGGGAGCGGCGTCCGGACTTTCAGGGATACCCGGTGGACACACGCGAACTGCCCGCTTCGTTCAGCGTCCATCTGGAAGATGCGGATGGCAAGCCGGTGCCGGGCAGCCGGCGCCGGATACGCGTGGTGCGTTCCGACAGCGAACCCTGGCTGGCGATCCTGCCCTATGTCCCGGTGGTCCTGGCGCTAGTCTTTGCCGGCTCCCGTCGCCGCCGGTTTGTGCGGCTCCCGCGCGACCAGGAGTAGCATGACGGCTTCCTCCGGAATGGACCACCGGTGGGATCTGGTCACCCTGGGCGATCTGGTGGCCGACCTCATCGTGCCCATTCCCACGCTGCCCATCGAGGCCGGCCGGCACCAGTTGGCCGAGTGGATGCGCCTTGAAGCCGGCGGCACCTGCAACACGCTTATCATGGCGCAGCGGCTGGGACTGCGCACGGTAGCCATCGGGGTCATGGGCGAGGATCCCGTCGGGAGCTATGTTCGGTCCGTATTGGCGGAGGAGGGGGTGGACTTGGCCGGACTGCACCTGTCCCCGGAGGTTCGGACAAGCCCCGCTCTGGTCTTCGTCGACGAGCGCGGCGACCATGTGTTCATCGGCAGCCTCGACCGCGGCCCGCATCAGCCGTTTGCCGGTTCTTGGCCGCCCATCATTCGATCCTCGCACGCGGTCTTTGTAACGGGATATGCCATGTTCATGGCCTCCATGTTCGGGCGCGACAACGTGTTGCAGGGCCTCCGGCTCGCGCGGGAGGCTGATTGCCGGACCTATTTCGATGTGGGGCCGCCCGAGTACATCGGGGACGGGGACGACATCGCCCGGGGCTTCGCGTTGACGGACGTGGTGTTGGCCACGGCGGAGGAGCTGTCATCCTGGACCGAGGTGGCCGATCCGCTCCGCGCGGCCCGCGGGATCCTCGATCACGGGCCCCGCTGCGTGGTAGTCAAGGTCGGCTCCGACGGTTGTTACATCATTGCGCCGGATGGGGAGCAGCACTGCCCCGGCTTTCCGGTGCGCATGCGCGATACGGTGGGTGCCGGCGATGCCTTTGCTGCCGGTTTCATGGCGGCGGAGGCCGCCGGCTGCAGTTCGTACGAGGCGGGCATGATTGCCAATGCCGTCGGCGCTGCCACCGTGACCCGGGTCGGTACAGGTCGTTTGTTGCCGCAACGCGCCGAGGTGGCCGAACTGCTGGGCACGCGGGGGCTGGGCCTGCCCGAATCCGGCGGTCCGCATCGGGTGTGAGTTGGCACGGGTGTCGCCGGGACAGGATCGACAGGCCCTGCAAAGCCTCGTTGGCCATTGAGGGCCACAATAAAACCGCTGAGTATTTGGAGGGAATCTTCATGGCCTTTCGCTTCTTTCGCAGGGTTCGCATTGCTCCCGGCGTGCATTTGAACCTCAGCAAAGGCGGTGTTTCGATGTCGGCCGGACCCCGTGGCCTCAAAGCCACCGTAGGCACGTCCGGGCGCAGGTTCACGGCCGGCATTCCCGGCACCGGCCTCCACTATACGAAGGTGGCCAAGCCGGGTCGATCCGGCTCCAGGACCTCGGGGGCCACTGTCCGCGAATCCGAGTACGCGGCACCCATCCGCACAGGGTTTTGGCGAAACCTTGGGACCTCGCCCGAAGAGAGGGGCTTTGTCGAAGGGGTCAACGCGATCGCGTGCGGTGACGACAAGGCCGCGGTCCGGCACCTGGACAAGGCCCACGGTCTGCCGGATGCCGACTTCCTGTCGGGTGCTTTGCTCATCGGAGAGCACAAGTGGGAAGAAGCTGCGTGCCTTCTCCAGTCGGCCCACGCGTCGGGAGACGAGCTGGGCAGGTTGTTCGACAAGTACGGTGCCAATGTCAGAGCCCAACTGGCGGTCAGCGATGAAATCTCGGTCCATGTGGGAGCGGACAGAATTGGTGTGCTCTTGTGCTTGGTCGAGGTGTACCAAAGTCTGAGCCGGCAAGCAGAAGCCATCGCCTGTCTGGAGCAACTGCTGTGCCTGGCCGGTGACGATGTCGTAGTGCAATTGTCACTGGTGGAATTTCTGATGGAAACCAGGCCCGCGTCACAAGATCGCGGCCGCAAGGTCGTGTCGGTGACCCAGGAGATTGAAAACGTCTCCGAGTTGCATGCGGCCCTGCTCCTGTACCGGGGTCAGGCCCTGCGGGATCTGGGCTTGCCCACGGCTGCCAGGGATGCCTTGACTGCCGGGTTGCGACGCAGGAAGGACAGGCGCCCGGAGATTCTGAACGCGCTTCGCTATGAACGGGCCCTGGTCTACCTGGAACTCAAACAGAAGCAACGGGCACGCCGCGAACTGGAGACTCTGTATGCCGCCGATCCCGACTACGAGGATGTGGCCGAGCGACTGGGCCTGGAACAGGTCGGCTGATGTTGCCGATCCGGTTTTGTGAACGTTGCTGCCTGGCCGACTGTCTCAGGGTGGCATCGGGTCTGAACGGTGCATCGATAAACCTGAAATTTTGTGTTGTATTCTATTGTAAGATACCATGTTAAGCATGGACAGGATCTACCGCATCTCGCAGTTTGGCACCCGCGTGGGGCGTTCGGCGCACCCGTTGCGCGTCCTGGATCGCAACGGCACCTTCCCGGCCCGCTGGACTGCGACCGGGCGGCGGTACTACACCGAGGCGGATGCACTGCGGTTCCTGGGCGGGGGCCACGTGGCCCCGCAGGGCTTGACCGTGGTCTACTGCCGGATGTCCAGCCGGGGGCAGCGGGACGACCTGAAACGTCAGGTGTCCGCGATGGAAGCGTACTGCCTGGGTGCAGGCGTGGCCGTGGACGAGTGGCGGTCGGAAATCGGGGGCGGCCTGCATTGCAAGCGCAAGGTGTTCCTGTCGTTGATGGAGCGCATCGAGAAGCGGGAGATCGCCCACCTGCCGGTGGCCCACAGGGACCGGCTGACCCGTTTCGGGTTCGACTGGTTCGAGCACTTCGCCACGCAACACGGTTGCGCCATCACGGTCGTCAACCATGAGAGCCTGTCGCCGCAGGAGGCGATGGTGGCGGACCCGATGTCCATCGTGCCTGCCTTCTCCTGTCGTCTGTACGGGTTGCGCTCCTACCGCAAGCAGATCCGGGATGCGGCCCACCATGGCTAAGCCGGCCAAGGTCACGCGCATCCTGCACAGCCGGGATCTGAACCGGTCCAAGTACGACCGTCTGGTTGCCATCGCCGCCCTGTGTGGACGCGTGCGGGGTGATGCCTGGCAACGATGCAGCGGGTGGTCCACGGCACAGCAGTCACCCCGCGAGATCCGCGACGATTGGATGGCCGAGGGCTACGACTGGCACGGATTGCCGGCCCGTCTGGGGCGCGCCACGCTGCTGGACGCACTGGGCGACATCCACGCCGGCCGGGAAGCGGCCAAGGTGCCGGTCAAGAAGGCTGTTTGGCGCCGCACGGAAGGCGACGAAGAGGAACGCCACCGCCTGTATTCACTGCTGAAGCAGAACCGCTGGACCGAGGACTCGTTCCTGCACCGGCACATGCGGAAGCGGTGGAAGGGCGGCACATCACGCGTGACGAACCAGATTGTGCTGGAACCGGAGGCCTACACCGCGCAGGTCCGGCACGGGCGCGCGTGGGTCCACATACAGAGCATGGAGCGCGGACAGCGCATCGCCATTCCGCTCAGGGAAAAGCACACGCCCTCCGGCCAGCTCCGCATCCTCCTGCAGGACAACGGCCAGTTGGAAATCCACTACTCCGTCAACGAGGAGGATGCGTGCAGCACCCACCCCGGCGGCTCGGAGACGGTCGGCGTGGACAAGGGCTACACCGAGGCCTACACCGACAGCGACGGGGAACGCCACGGCCGGGGGTTGGGCGACCTGCTGGCCGCGGAGAGCGATGCCCGCAAGGTGAAGGGCCAACGGCGCAACCGGATGCGGGACCTGGAGCAGAAACACCGGGATGCCGGCAACGTGCAGAAGGCGGACCGCATCCTCCACCACAACCTCGGCAACCAAAAGTGGGACCGCCGCCAAAAGCGGCACAACGCCCAGGTCAGGGACTTCCTGTGCCAGGCCGCCCACCGCGTCGTCGACCGCGCCGGCACCATCGCCTGCGAGGACCTGACGGCATCCATGCAGTCGGCCAGGAAGGTCATGCACCGCGACACCCAACGCCGCCTAAGCGGCTGGGTCAAGGGCGTGATGGCCGACACCCTAATCTCGATATCTCGACGCAGAGGCACTGCGTTGGTGTTGGTGAACCCCGCCTACACGTCGCAAATCGACTCCCGCACCGGACTCCTGCAGGGAAAACGGCGCTGGGACCGGTTTTACGGCCTGGACGGAGTCGTGCTGGACGCGGACACCAACGCCGCCCGCAACATCCTGGCGCGCCTGTACGACGACGAGATCACGCTGTACACGCCCTTCCCAGAGGTCAAACGACTGCTCCGGGAGCGAAACGGGACAACGGTGGGGACGGCTCCACCCGGACTCGAGTCCGCCAGAGCGGCGCAAGCCGCCTGACGGCCGAGAGCGAATTACCCCAAACCCATAAGGTTTGGGGAACTGTTGATCCTGTGGCAAGTTGGTTGCGGAGGGTCGCGTATCATTTTTGAACAGAACAACTCCAACCATTGAATGTCTGCGGCGATGGCCGCGGCAGCTATCCACCCCGGCTTGTGGTTGAAGTCCGCAGGCGGCGCACTCCATGGGTTGAACCCGGAATATTTCCGCCGCAGGGCAACCCTGATCCAAACACAAATCGCGGTCGTACCCAATGCTCTACTGGATAATTTCCGGCCGTTCACGGGCCGTATTGAACCGCAAGGCGCAGTCGGGTGGGACTGCCCTGGGCGCGTCCGACATCATCGAACTGGTGCGGGTCTGCCATGCCTCCGGCATCGCGTCGGACGGGTCCACTGCGGACTATGCCGCGGTCGACGCGGTGCTGGCCCCGCAGCGCGAACGGTTCTACAACGGTCTGCTGGCCACGCCTCCGGACTCATTGTCGGACCGTGCACAGGCGTTCTCTTTCTGGATCAACCTCTACAACCTGCTGATTCTGGACGCTGTGACCACGTTCCGCGTCCGCCGAGCCACGGTCGGGTTGTCCCAGGGGATTATGCGCTTCTTTGAGAAGGCCGCCTACAACGTGGGCGGCCATCGCTTCAGCGCCAACGACATTGAGAACGGCGTGCTGCGGGCCAACGCTCCCCACCCCGCGGCGCGTGGGCCCCACTTCCGGGACGGGGACCCCAGGTGTGCGGCGGTGTTGGAACCGATCGACCCGCGCGTCCACTTTGCCCTCAACTGCGCCAGTCGATCCTGCCCGTATGCCAGGATCTACGAACCGGATCGGTTGGACGAACAGCTCGATGCGGCGACTCGTGCCTTTGTTGCCGGAGACGTGCAGGTGGACAGCGTGTCCCGTGAAGTGACGCTGTCCAAAATCTTTGCCTGGTTCGCGCCGGACTTTGAGGACGCAGGTGGTGCCTTGGCCACCGCTATCCAATACATGCCGGAGAATGATGGCGTGCGTCTTTGGCTGGAACAGCACCGGGAAAGCGTGACGGTGAAGTTCCGGCCCTATGACTGGCACCTAAACACGTCGATCTAACAATCCGGCTGCATCACCGGCAACTCACCCACGACGAAGCTCCACCGGGAACCAAACCATGGTGATCGAGAAGCGGCATGCTGCGCGGCTCGGGATGAGTCGGCGCGGGTTCTTGCAGGCATTGGCTGCGGGCGGCACGGTCGTTGCGTTGTCTGCCTGCACCGAATTCGATGCGGTTATGTTGCCGGCTCCGGCTGCAACGGACGCCGCAATCCCTTACTTCAAGGACTCAACGCCGTTTCGCGTGCATCCGGATGCCGGCCTCGAAGCCCGTCTGGAGGCCATGCAGGGAGTCGTTACGCCAACGCGGCTTTTCTTTGTGCGCAACAATTCGGCCAGCCCGGGCTTGGAGGCGCGCGACTGGCGCTTGTTGGTCGAAGGCGATGGGGTTTCCACACCCTTGGAACTTTCCTACCCGGATATTCGCGGCATGCCGGGGCGTACGCTTGTTTCCTATCTGGAATGTGCCGGCAATCACCGGGCTATGTTCGATCTGGTTCAGGGACGGCCGGCACAAGGTACCCAGTGGATGACGGGAGCTGTGGGCAACGCCGAGTGGACCGGTGTCGCCCTGCGCGATGTGCTGATGCGGGCCGGAATCCGAGAGGATGCCACCAGCGTGCTGTTGATTGGCCTGGATGTCGATGCGCCTGAGGAGGGTTTCCGGCGCGTCCTGCCGGTTGCGAAGGCCATGCACCCCGACACATTGCTGGCCTATGCCATGAACGGAGATGTCCTGCCCTCGGACCACGGTTTCCCGTTGCGGGCCGTCGTACCGGGTTGGGTCGGCAGTTCGAGCATCAAGTGGCTGGGGCGGATTCAGGTTTCCAAGGAACCTCTTTGGACGCGCAACAACTCAACGTCCTATGTGCTGATTGGCGATGACTTCCCTGCCGAGGGAGACCGCCTCGGGCCCGCGGTGACGACCCAGACCATCAAGAGCGCGTTGGCATTGTCGTGGCCCGCGGAGCTGTCGGCAGGCCCGCATCGGATCTACGGCTACGCACAGTCACCGCATGGTCCGATCGGGAAGGTTGAATGGAGTATGGATGGCGGTGCGACTTGGCGCGGGGCCGCCGCGGTGGAGCCACAGTTCCAGTATTCCTGGGCGCGTTTCCGCATTGACCTCGAACTGCGGCCGGGCCTGCACACGATCATGACCCGGGCCACCGATGCGGCCGGCAACACGCAGCCCAGTTCCGTCCCCTTCAACGCGAAAGGCTACCTGTTCAACCAGCCGGTGCCCCACCCGCTCCGGGTCGGCTGAATCCCCCGGAAGCAGCGCTCCAACTTTCGGGCTGCGATCGCATGTGGCCTGTCACAGGGGGCATCCGCAAGGACTCGTCTGGCGGCGGAATGATGGCGAAGCGGCGCGGCCCGTTGCGCGAGTAGAAGCCCGCGGAGGTTTGCCCTCTGGTCTGTAGTCCGGCCTGGGACGACCGGCATCGGGACCGTGGGGACGCGCGGCACTCCCAAACCAGGCACGCGTCGGCCTGTCAGGTTCTGGAGTCGGCGTTCGTCCGATTGCCCATGTCGCGATCCAGGAGCAGGAGTGCATCGCTTTGGCCATCCACCTTGCGGAGTTCGGCCAGAATGTCCCTGAACAGCTTTTCCTCTTCCACCTGCTCTGTGATGAACCAGTGCAGCATCACCTGCGCGGCATGGTCTTCGTTTTCCACCGCGATGCGGTAAATGTCGTTGATTAGCACGGAAACGTGCGCTTCGTGGGCCAAGGCCTGGGCAATGACGTCTTCGACTGAGTCGAATTCGGTTGGGGGTGCCTTGATGGGCAACAGGCGCACAAATCCGTCCCTGTCCTCGATGTGTTCCAGGAACCGCATGGCGTGCCCGTACTCCTCCTGGCTTTGGCCGCGCATGAAACGGGCGAAGCCGGGCAGGTCGGCGTGTTCCAGCCAGGCGGACATGGAAAGGTACAAGTAGGAGGCATACAGTTCCGCGTTGATTTGCTGGTTGAAGGTGTTCTCAACCACGGAATTCAGCACCATGAAGCCTGTCTCCTTCGATACGTGGGCCTGCGAGATCCCTCGACCACAGTCAAGCCTTGTGAATCCAACTGGAACGAATCCCTTCAAGCTTCCACACGAACTCGAAGGGGCCACCTCATCATCAGGAGGCAGGATACCAGCACATGCTCCGAACGCCGGTTCCTCCCACCGGCGCCACCCTGACAGGTCCAATTTCAGCAAACCTCTTTCGACATCGGGCAGGGAAATGCCGCGAATCAAGGCATCGGTGGTATTATTTTGTTCGTAATTTCAAGGCTCGGGAAGCAGGTGTGGCCCCGGACCTGCAAGCTGCTCGCAAGCTATCGCCGCCCACCAAAGTGAGGACCAGCCGTGCCGCAAATGACAGAACATGCGTTTTCAACCTTCAGCTGGGTGGATGTGTCCAGCACCGATGCCAACGGTGCCAAGGCGTTTTACGGAGGCCTGTTCGGGTGGCGGTTCGCGGACATCACCGCCGCCGACATGATGGGGGAGAATCTCGCTCCGGACCTGCCGGGCGAGACCGTCATGTACACCATGTGCAGCCTTCGAGGGAAGCTGGTATGCGGGTTGTCCCGGACTATGTCCCCGGACATGCCCACGGTGTGGAACGCCTACGTGAACGTGGAGGACGCCGATGCCACTGTGGCCAGGGCCAAGGAACTGGGCGGCTCTGCCGATATGGGCGTCATGGACATTGCCGACTCCGGCCGCATGGCGTTCATCAAGGACCCGAATGGAGGCGTGTGCGGCATCTGGCAGGCACGCAGCCACAAGGGCGCGGACGGGCTGGGCGAGCCCGATGCCTTTACTTGGGCCGAGCACAACACGCGCGACCGCGGTGCCGCGACCGATTTTTATACCGCACTGTTCGATTGGGAAGGCGGTTCCAGGCCTGAGGCACCCGACTACACCCTGTTTCGACGCAAGGGCGCGGATGAAAACGACTGGGTGGCAGGCTTGCGCGAGATGGATCCAAGGTGGCCTTCGGAAGTTCCACCGACCTGGGTGGTCTACTTCCAGGTAGCCAATCTGGACGCGAAGGTGCAGACAGTGAAGGACTTGGGCGGTTCGATCATGACCGAACCCGAGCCGTTCCCGTTCGGCCGCTTCTGCTGGGCCATGGACCCACAGCAAGGGGCCTTCATCATCGTTGAACTCAACATGTAAATCTGGAGATCACGGAATCCGTACCGCGGATGCTGATATCCAACCCATGCAAACACCTAAGGAAGAGAAGCATAATGCCTGAAATGACGAAGCATGAGTTCGGCACCTTCAACTGGGTCGATCTCTCGACCACGGACATCGAAGGAGCCAAGGTCTTCTACGGCACCATGTTCGGCTGGGAGTTTGAACCTCAAATCGTTGAAGGGGAACTGGTCTATACGATCTGTACCCTGAACGGTCTGCAGGTGTGCGGACTGGGCGGAACCATGGGAGAGGACGACCCTCCGGGCTGGAACGTCTACACCTGTGTCGAGGATGTGGATGCCATGTCCAACCGGGCAGTTGAACTGGGCGGGAAAATCGAGGTCGGCCCCATGGACATCTTCGATTCCGGACGCATGTCGTTCATTTCCGATCCCCAGGGCGCCATGCTGGGCTTGTGGCAGCCACGCGAGCATCTTGGCGTCCAGGTCATGTTTGAACCAGGGACATTCATGTGGGCTGAAATCATGACATGGGACGCGGAGGGCACCAGCGCGTTCTATAAGGGCCTGCACGGGTGGGACACGATTGCGGACCACAACAACCCGAACTACACCCTGTACGTACCGGGCGGAGACACTTCTCGCTCCGTCTATCTGGCGGGGCAGCTGGCAATGGACGAGAATTTCGACAAGTCCATTCCCACCTATTGGGGCATCTACCTGCAGGTGTCCGACACGGCAGAGACGCTGCGCCGCTGTATCGAACTCGGCGGCGAACAGGTGATGCCGGCAACGGAAATCGCCCAAGGCACCTTTGCCGTCATGAAGGATCCCCAGGGAGCGTATTTCAACGTACTGCAACCCAGCCATTGAACCCGCGGCAGCCGAGAGGGCCCATGGCACGGCCCTCTCGGCTGCCTTCATCCTGTCATCAGGTCTGCTTGTGTGTGCAGCCCGGCAAGTTTCGGCATCTGGATCCCACGGTCGTCCGACGTGAAGTATCGGCTGCTCTAAGGACTGCCTGCCTTGAACGGTCAGCGATCCGGTTGACCAAGTGGTGGGGGAGTTTTGCGCACGCTGTCCAAGGACCTCGATGCCACAAGGGCGACGTCGATGATCTTGGAAGTACTGGACACCTAAGTCACGGGAAGTATCCTTCGCCTCATATCTCGCACTGTTCGAACTCGCACCATTCGACTCGGCACGGCGCGCCGCGCCGCCGCGAGTGGCTGTCGAAGACCTCCGGCTTGACCGGGGAAGCCTCGGTTTCCGTTGCTTCCATCCGTGCTCGTTGCAAGATGCAAGGGAAGTGCCTGGATTGCCTCGTCGTTACGAATCCAGCACTCCCTGTCAACAAATTGGGTAAAGTCTCGTCAAGACAGACCCCTGTGATGTCGGACATGAAATGCCTTTCATACGAGAAGCGGCTGGACTCGGATGCGTTCCTGCAAGGCGGGGTCGGATGTCAGGATTGACGCGTTGATTTCCCCTTGCTCCAGCAACAGATCCAGAAATGAGCGTTCGGAGTTGGTAAACGGTAAGACGATAGACAAAGCTTGCCTGCATTCGTCAATCAGTGCGTTCCCGAAAGCCAAAGCCTCTTGTCCTCGAAGTTGGGGAGAGCGCAGGGTAGGGCCGAGTTGTCGCACCAACTCCGTTCCGTCGTAGGCCACATCGTCGAGTGAGATAGTCCGCCAATCCTTGCGGTTCATGCCTCCATAGACAACGAACGCTATGCGGAGCCGATCGCGGTCTAGGATGTCTTTGGCGAGTATGTGATGACAATCGAACAGGTCCCTTGCTTGCCGCCGAGAAAACAGTGCAGAGAGCTTTCCGGCAACCAGTTCATGCAGATTGAGGACAGGAATGCTCTTGGCCTGAAAGTCCCCGAATGGATGCGAATCGGCATGGTGAATCGGCCACAGCGGGCATCGGTACATGAAGTTGAGGTCCATGTCGAGGTTTGCTGTTTGTCCGGTGAAGCTCGAGTAGTGCAACCGCCACTTGCCCCCTGCGTGTTCTTCCGGCACTCTGCGTACGGAGAAACCTTCGCGGGAAAATACTGCTTGGATTGCCCGTTCGATCTTCGGTCGGTCCGCTGGCATCTCCTCGCGTTCCAACGCGCCGATGTAGTTGAGGTCGATATCGATCGACAATCTCGGATGACGAAGGACAAAGAGGTTCAGAGCGGTGCCACCTTTCAAGGCCCACTTTCCTCGGAGAGACGGGTGGGAATTCAAGTTGTTCAGGAGATGCACCAGATGAAGCACCTTCTCGATCATTCCTGCATCGAATCCGTCAGGTCTCGCGATGGATAGAATTTGCGGGGCAGAGAATCTCATGAAGGCTCTTCCCAGGTTCGGCAGAGGATTTCGGCCGGGATCATCAGGTTCCAGTCTTTTACCCACTTACTGCGGTTGGGCCTGCCGCGTTCCAGATAGTGGGGTTGCTTCGGACGGAGTTGACGCAACGCGTTGAGGTGCGCTTCCTGTACCATCAGCAATTCTTGGCGTTGCTCGAGAAAAAACCCTACCTTGGCGGCAGTCGTCGCATTTCCCAGCAGGCGCGTGTATGCGACGACCTGATCCAGATCGAAGAACTCCACAGTCTCAAGAGAGCGCCATATTTCTTCCCAGCTCCCCGTTAAATCTGGGCGATCCAGCGCGTCGACCAAGGTTCGTTCGTGGCTGGTTACTCGCAGGTCCACCCCTGAGCGAGTTTGACATTCGACCCCGAACATTAGCTCGCCCTTCGTTCGGAGTGGTGATGGCACCGAGACTCCCTGGTAACTGTGTGACTGGAATACCAGCGGCTGCGACTTTCTTGCCGAGACGTAGACCAGCCTCCAGTGGACCGAGTAGGCCTTACCATGGAATTCCAGTGCAGTGTGATAGGCCAACACCGCGTCCTCGGTCATCTTGGCGGCCAACAGAAATGGATCGACCGCCATGGATGTCGGGTCCATGCCCCATGGCACGGTCGCATACAGACCGCGTCGCACTCGGATGATGCGGCCCTGTCTGCAGTGATAGGCGAGCAGCGACTTCCGGGTACTGGGGTTGCCGGATCCCCGGGCAGACAGAAAGTAATCCAGCTCTTTGACAGTGAATACGGCGTGTTGTGCCAGAAAATCGTTGAACTTCACGATATGGGTGTTTTGAACACTTAGCGATTTAGTTGTAATTGTTTTAGCCTTTTTTCTCCTTGTTGTCAAATGAATTTTGACCAGTGAACGAGATGGTTCCTTTTTGATTGGCCATGTGTCGCCGATTCGTCAGGTCCCTCTGTTCCCTCCATACTCGTGGTTTGCATCCGATAGAGGCTCTGCAACGCTGTTGGGGGTTTGCACTCGTTCCTCTATCCAGTGCCTTCGCCGCAGACTCCCGAGAAACCGCTGCGGTCCGCCCCTTGCGGACCGTCTGCTTCGCATCTTGCACAAGGCTCGAGTCTGCCACGGGCCTCTTTGGCATAATCCGAACCCGATTGCGCGCCCGGTGCGTGCGGTCCTTCCTGCCCCGTCACAGGCTATTCGTGCCTCCCGAACAAAATGCCCCCTGCGTACTTGCATCGTTCCATGATCCGATTGGTGCTGTTGGCGGCATGCCTGGCACTGCTGGCCGGATGTACGGTCGAGATAACACCACCGACGCCCGAACTGCCGCCGGTCCCTCCGGTGCCGACGTTTACACCGGCCCCGTCGGTCGCCCCGGAACCTGCCCCACCGGCCGAAACCGCGGACTCTCAGCCGGCCGAGTCCGAACCCGAAGCGCCGCCGGAGGCTGTCTCCGAGCCGCAGGCGCCGGAGCCTCCGGAATCCGTCGCCGCGGAACCCCTGCCGCCGGGATCGATTGGAACGGGCCTGGTCGTCAACGCGGCTGTTCTGAACGTGCGCAGCAGCCCCGATGTCAACAGCAGCCGTCTGGGTCAACTGCAGAACAACACCGTCGTGCAGGTACTGGATGGCACGGCGGATCATCAGTGGTGGCATGTCTGTTGTCTGCCGGATGGTGTCACCTCCGGTTGGGTGTACGGCCAGTTCCTGGATGTGAACCTGGACCCCTCGGCCGCGGCCGATTTGGCGCGCGAACCGGCGGTGCCGCCGCCGGTCCTGTCGCCCTGGGCGGTCCACCCTGCCAACCGTGCCGAAATGTGGGACTTGACCTGGGAGATCGCGGTTGGACGGCTTCCGGAGCAACGGTTTGCCCATCCGCCGACGGAGGCCTTGAGTCCCTTGACCGGCCTGCCGATTTCCCCCGAGCGGCTGACCCAGCGGCCGTTCCTGGTTTGCATTCCCTCGGACATCCCGGCGCGGCCCCAGTACGGGTTGTCGCAGGCGGACATTGTGTATGAATACCTGGTGGACGGATATTCCATTACGCGCCTGACTGGGATCTTCCATGGCCAGGATGTGCCCGACATCGGCCCAATCCGCTCGGCGCGGCTGGTCAACTTCTATTTGGGCTACCTGTACAACGGCGCCGTGATGTGCTCCGGCGCCAGCGACTTTATCCGGCGTCTGTTGCGCGAAATTGCGGAGTTCCCCTATTTCGACATCGACCTGGACAACAGCACCGGGCGCCTGCCCTACAGCTACATTCTGGGTACCGGGTTGACCCGTTTCCACACAAACACGCTGGGCGCACGCCAGTGGCTGCAGGATTTCCTGCTGGAGCAGCCCATCGACATTCAGGGATTTGTATTTCAGGCCGAAGCGCCGCCGGGATCTCCGGCCGCCTACGTCAAGATTCCCTGGCCGGTCGTCTCCAGTTCCTGGGTGGAATACCGCTACAACCCGCAGTCGGGCTTGTATGCCCGGTACATGGGGGGTGTTCCCCACGTGGATGCCAATACGGGTGCCCAGATCCAGACCGCCAACATCGTCGTGCAGTACGTGACCCACCAAAACACTTTCCTGGTGGAGGATTCGCTGGGCAACCTCAGCCTTGACCAGGACATCTTCGGTTCGGGTCGGGCCGTTATCTTCCGCAACGGGAGCCGCTACGACGGCACCTGGTCCGTGGATACGCTGGGCAGTCTCCCGCGCTTTACCGCACATGACGGCCAGGACATCCCCTTGGCACCCGGTGCCAGTTGGATTGCCCTGGTACCCGACGGCTACCTTCTTACGGTCCAGTAGGGCGGCCGCGCTCAGCCTTCGAACAGGCCGGACTGGTTGGCTCCGTTGATCGGTATGTCCAGCCCCAGGTGGTGGTAGGCCTGTTCGGTGGCCACGCGCCCGCGGTTGGTGCGCTTGAGGAAGCCCAGCTGCATCAGGAACGGTTCCACAACATCCATGATGGTGTCGGCCTCCTCGCTGATGCTGGAGGCCAGCGTCTCCAAACCGACGGGTCCTCCCCGAAAGTTGTCAAGCAGGCTGTGCAGCAGCATGCGGTCGGTGCGGTCCATACCCAGGTGATCGATGCCCTGTAGTTCCAGTGCCCTCTGCGCGATGGCGCGGTCCACGGTGCCGTCTCCCTTGACTTGGGCGAAGTCGCGGGTGCGGCGCAGCAGGCGCAGCGCCACACGGGGGGTGCCGCGGGCCCGGATTGCGATTTCCATCGCTCCCTCCGGGTCCACTTCCAGGTTCATCAGTCCACTCGCACGCAGCACGATTTGGCTCAGGGCCTCCGGGCTGTAGAAGTCGAAGCGTTCCAGAACGCCGAAGCGGTCCCGCAACGGCGCCGTCAGGCTGGCCAACCGGGTGGTGGCACCAATCACGGTGAAATGTTCGAGCGGCAGGGGTACGACGCGGGCCCCGGGTCCCTCGCCCACCACGTAGTCCAGTCGCTTGTCCTCCATGGCCGGATAGAGGGTTTCCTCCACCTTGCGGTTCAGGCGGTGGATTTCATCGATGAACAGGACATCCGCATGCCCCAGATTGACTAGGATGGCCGACAACTGGCCACCGTGCTCAATGGCGGGCCCGGAGGTGATGGTGAGCCGACTGTCCATCTCGCGGGCCAGGATTTGGCTGAGGGTGGTCTTGCCCAGCCCCGGGGGCCCGTACAGCAGGACATGGTCCAGCGGCTCGTTGCGCTGGCGGGCTGCCTGGACCAGGATTTTCATGTTGTTCTTAAGGTGATCCTGGCCGATCAACTCGTCCAGGCTTTGCGGCCGCAGGGCCGCGTCCCGGTCGTCCCGCGGCTGGCGGTGGCCCGATATCAGACGCTCGGCTCCCTCCTGATCGACGCGGTTGGAGGAGACTTGGCTGCTTTGGCGGGCCATGGCGGGATTGGGTCCGTCAGGACCAGGACTGGATGAACTCCGCCGCTCTTGGCAGTTCGAGGTTCTCCCAGGGCAGATCCAGATCCGGTCGGCCGAAGTGTCCGTAGGCGGCCGTTTGGCGGAAGATCGGACGGCGTAGGTCGAGCGTCTCGATGATCCCCCGCGGGGTCAGATCGAAGCAATCCCTGATGCGGTCCACGATTGCGCTGTCCGGCACGTTGCCTGTGCCGAACGTTTCCACGAATATGCCAACCGGGTCCGCGATGCCGATGGCGTAGGCCAACTGGACTTCGCAGCGCTCGGCCAAATCCGCGGCCACCGTGCACTTGGCGAGCAACCGGGCCACGTAGGCACCGCTACGGTCCACCTTGGTCGCGTCCTTGCCGCTGAAGGCGCCGCCGCCGTGGCGGCCCATGCCGCCGTAGGTGTCCACGATGATTTTGCGCCCGGTCAGGCCGGCATCCGCGACCGGTCCCCCGTCCACGAACTCGCCGGAGGGATTGATGTGGACGTTCAGCGGCTCCCCAAGATTGTACTCTTCCAGTACCGGTCCGATCACGGATTGCAGGACACCGGCCTCGACGGTTTCCTTGCTGGTTCCGGATCGATACTGGGTGCTGATCACCACCGTGTCCACCACCGGGCTTGCGCCGCCGTACCCCACGGTCACCTGCGATTTGCCGTCCGCCAGCATCCACGGCAGGTGGTTCCGTTTGCGCTGGTCCCGCATCGCCCTGGTCAGCTGGTGGGCGAGCTCAATCGGCAACGGCATCAGCGAGGGGGTTTCCCGACAGGCATAGCCGAACATCATGCCCTGATCGCCGGCACCCCTGTCCACCGAGCCGGCCAGGGCGTCGTTTTGCTCGGCCAGGTGGACGTGCAGGCAATGGCTGTGCGGACCGAAGCTGTCCTCCTCCGGGTAGCCAATGCCCTGCAGTACATCCTTCACCACTTCGGCAACATCGACCCGAACCTCGTTTGCCAACTCCTCACGGACCCTTATTTCACCCAGCAGAAAGATGTTTGTGCCCTTGGCTGCCGCCTCGCAGGCCACCCGGGCGTAGGGGTCCTGTTCCAGATATGCGTCCAGAATGGCATCGCTGATCTGGTCGCACAATTTGTCCGGGTGACCTTCCGTCACCGACTCGCTGGTGAAAAGGCGGCTTGGCTGGGACGACATGGCTTGCTCGCGATACTCCAGGGTGGAAGTTTGGCTTGTTCAGGTACCCAGCGACCAGCCGTGCAGGTAGTCGCTCTGGGCAGATGTCAGTTCGTCGATGGAGACCCCCATGGCGGCCAGCTTCAGGCGGGCAATCTCCTGATCGATTTCGGCGGGCACATTGTAGACATCGGGTTCCAGGCCGGAACCGTGGCGGGCGACATGCAGAACGGCCAGGGCCTGGTTGGCAAAACTCATGTCCATGACCGTGGAGGGATGGCCTTCGGCCGCGGCCAGGTTGACCAGCCGGCCCTCGCCGGCCACATACAGGCGGCGCCCGTCCGCCAGGCGGTATTCGTCTAGGTTGTCGCGCACCCGCCTGCGGTTGCCGCTCATGTCCGTCAGCCCCACCAGGTTGATTTCAACGTCGAAGTGCCCGCTGTTGGCCAGGATCGCGCCATCCTTCATCACAGCGAAATGCGGCGTGTCGAACACATCCCGGTTGCCGGTGGCACTGCAGAAGATGTCGCCAATGCGGGCAGCTTCCAGCATGGGCATGACCCGGTACCCGTCCATCACGGCTTCCAGGGCTCGGATTGGGTCCACTTCGGTCACGATGACATTGGCACCCAGGCCCCGGGCCCGTTGCGCGATGCCGCGGCTGCACCAGCCATATCCGGCCACCACAAAATTGCGGCCGGCAAGGAGGATGTTGGTGGCCCGCACAATGCCGTCGATGGTGCTCTGGCCCGTGCCGTAGCGGTTGTCGAAAAGATGTTTGGTGTCGGCGTCGTTGACCGCCATGACCGGATAGCGCAGGGCCCCCTCGCGCGCCATGGCCTTGAGGCGAATCACGCCTGTGGTGGTCTCCTCGGTGCCGCCAATCACGTCTGGGAGCAGTTCCGTGCGTTCGGTATGCAGCGCGGCCAGCAGATCCATCCCGTCGTCCATCGTCAGGTGCGGAACGATGTCGAGGGCGGACGACAGGTGCTGGTGATAGATCTCCCTGGATTCGCCGCGGATGGCAAAGACCGGCACTTCCAAATGCATGACCAAGGAGGCGGCCACGTCGTCCTGGGTGCTGAGGGGGTTGCTGGCACACAGGGCTACCTCGGCCCCTCCCGCCAACAGGGCCCGCACCAGATTGGCCGTTTCCGTGGTGACATGCATGCATGCAGCCAGCCGCAGGCCGTCGAACGGTCGCTCCTTGGCGAATCGCGCTTCCAGGGCTGCCAGGACCGGCATCTCCTTGCCGGCCCATTCAATGCGGCCGAAGCCCTGGTCGGCGAGGGACGGGTCCGCGATGTCGCAGTCAAGTGCTGCTTGCTTGGTCATGCAGGGTGGCGGGGGTGTCGGATGCGATATCGGCCCTGTCTGGCAGGTTGGTCCGGCACAGGGGGTGGTTTCCAGATTATAGTGTCGGCAATGCCTTAACTCCGCGAAATCGACAGGCCTGCCGGACCTATGTCCCTGCTGCGCGGGCCACAGCTGCGGCCAGGGAGAGTCCATAGGGTGCGTGGCAAACCCCTTCCTCGGTCACGATGGCCGAAATGTAGCGTGCCGGTGTGATATCGAATGCCGGGTTGTAGACCGGCACCGCTTCGGGAGCCACCACGGTTCCGCCCACGCGGGTCACCTCGGCTGTATCCCGCTCCTCGATCGGAATGTCGTCACCGGTTGGCGTGTCCAAGTCGACCGTACTGGTAGGCGCAACGCAGTACACGGGAATGCCGTGGGTGTGGGCTAGCAGGGCGATGTTGTAGGTGCCGATCTTGTTGGCCACATCGCCGTTGGCCGCCACGCGATCCGCGCCGAAAATGACTGCGTCGACCCGTCCCTGCCGCATCAGCGATCCGGACGCGTTGTCCGCAATTAGGTGCATTGGCACCTCAGCCCGCATGAGTTCCCAGGCGGTCAGCCGGGCGCCTTGCAGGCGCGGCCGGGTCTCGTCCACCCACACGTGGATGCCCTTGCCCTGTTCATGGCAGGCATAGATCACCCCCAGGGCCGTACCGTAGTCCACAGTGGCCAGGGAGCCCGTGTTGCAATGGTGCAGCAGGTTGGCTCCGTCCGGAATCAAGGCCGCGCCGTTGGCTCCCATGCGCCGGTTGATTTCCACATCGGCCTCCGCCAGAGCTTCTGCTTCGGCCAAGGCCAGGCTGCAGAGTTTCCCTGGATCCGCGGTTGGTGCCGCGCTCAGTGTAGCCAGGATGCGGCCGGTGGCCCACGCTAGGTTGACCGCGGTCGGCCGCGCGGCATCCAACACCTGCTTGGCCTCCTTCAGGTCGTCAAGCAGGTTCTCCTGGTCCAGAGCCGTGCTTAAACGGGCGGCCAGTGCCATCCCGTAGGCAGCCGTGGCACCTATGGCCGGCGCCCCGCGCACATACATGTCGCGAATGCTGGCGGCCACGTCGGCGACCGTGTGCAGCGTGGCGGTTTCGAGTCGGGTTGGCAACAGCCGCTGGTCAATGAGCTGTACGGCGTTGTCCTTCCACCAGACGCTCGGCATGTCGAGATTCTCCGTTCACTCGCGGGACGGTCCGGCCAAGGCGGGTTCCGCCAACTCCAGAATGGCATCCAGTTCCTGGATGTCCTCCGGATCCAGGCGGGCACCGGGCATGCGGCTCAGATTGGTGGCGAAGAGACCGCGCCTTCGCATGACTTCCTTGTAGGCGGCGACGCCGTGGGTGCGCTCGAAGGCGATTAGGGGCAATAACTGGTTCCAGGCGGTGCGGGCCGCTGCCTGGTTGCCCTCCTCCAGCAGGTTCCAGATGTGCACATGGGCCGGGGACAGCTGTGAGGCCGGCATGTTGCCACAGCAGCCGCGCCGGTGTTCGTCCAGCAGGTGCACCCCGCCTTGGCCCCCGAACACCCCCTTGCAGGCATCGCCCGTGGCCCGCAGGGCTTCGGTCACGGAACGCGGTTCGGGCAGTGTCTCCGCCTTGATGTACTGCACCATCGGCAGCTCGCGGCAGAGTCGGCCCAACAGGCCGGCAGACATCGGCGTGCCAACCGGTCCAATGAAGTTCTGAACCACAATGGGCACCGAAGTCCGGTCCGCCAAGGCCCGGTAGAAGTCGAAGCAGCCCTGCTCGTCCGGATGCAGGACATAGGGAGGCATGGCCATGATGCCGCCGGCTCCCTGTGCCTCGGCCCATGCGGCCAGTTCGGCGGCCGGCCGGGCGTGCAGGCCGTTGGCGGCGGCCACAAAGGGCACCCGGCCCGCACAGGCGTCCGCGACGGTTCGCATCCAGTCCATGCGCTCGGCATCCGACAGGGTTGCGAACTCGCTGGCGTTGGCCGGTCCAACCACGCCGTGCACACCGGCCTCCACACAGAAGTCGATTTGCCGGCGTAGGCTTTCATGATCCACCGACAGGTCTTCTTTGAAGGGGGTAATCAGAATGACAAAGATACCGCGCCAATCATGGTCTGCCATGTAGGCCTCCCGTGGGGTGTGCTGATATACCGTCCGCTTCCCGGTCTGGGGTACCGATCAGGCTTGGCCATCTACAGTGCGGTCCGACCAGATAAGCGTAACGGAGTCAATCAGGCCGGTGGCGCGCGCAGGACGGGACCGCTTGTCCGGAGTCTGGGGCGTGCTTCCGTCATTGCCGTCACCGGCCGGTGCAGAAAGCTCCGAGTCGGTCGTGCGCGGCTTGAGGACCCGGCGTCCCTTGGTATTGCGGCGGCTCAACGGTATGTCGTCGGGATCAAAGGTGCGGATGTTGGCACCGGCCCCGATTGAGATGCGTGCATTGGCCTGCACCGCTCCAATGACCAGAGCCCCGGCGATCAATCCGGTCGTCTTGTCGAGCTTGTGCGCGGTTAGGCCGGACCCACCGCGCGCCTGGAGCTTGAACTCCTCCAGTTCCGTTCGCTTGGCCATGCCCTGCTCTGTCACGGTCAGGACGGAACCCGCGGGAGACACGGCTGTGGCTGTGGCCACGCCGTCACCCGTGTCCAGCCGGATGCCGCGCACCCCTTGGGCAAGAAGCCAGTTCGGACGCAGATCGTCTCCCTCGAAGCGGATCGTCTTTCCCCGCCGCGAAAACAGCATGAGTTCCTGACTCATGCCGACGGCCATCGCCGCGATCAGGGAGTCGCCCTTGGCCAACGGCACAACCTTAAGGTCGTCTCGCCAGGCTGCCGCCAGCCGGTGGGCGTTCAGTTTCTTGACAAGTCCCTGCTCCGTAACCAGCACGATCCACAGGTCCTGTTCGGGCGCGAGGTCCCTGGGCAGGGACACGCCGGCCACGATGCGGTCGCGGCGCGTAAAGGAGGTCAGATCCGCGACGTGCCCGGCCCGGCCGGTCTGGGGCACCCTGTGGGCCTGCATGCGCTGGACGCGGCCGGAGGAACTGAATACATACAGGGCATCCCGCGTGTTGGTAGCCACCGCCGCGATGCCGCCGTTGCGCCCGATGTCCCTGAAGCTGCCGGTTTGCATGCCCTTGTAGGCATAGCGGCGCACGGTGCCCCGCCGGCCCAGGCAGACCCAGACCGTCCGGTCCGGTTCCAGTTCCTCGGCGGTTGGCGTGCGCGCCCGGTCGTTCTTGACCTCGGTGCGGCGGGGATCGGCGAACTGCCGTTGGATTTCATCCATCTCGTCGGCGATCGCATCCCGGATCCGCCGGTCGGAAGCCAGCAGGGCCTGCAGTTCCTTGATGCGGGCCGCCAGGTCCTTGAATTCGCTCCGTAGGCGACTCCGTTCCATCGCCACCAGTTGGCCCAGCGGCATGGCCAGTACGGCCCGTGACTGTGCTTCGGTGAAACCGAACTCCCGGATCAGGTTGTTGCGCGCCGAGTTGGGGCTGCGACTGCTGCGGATGGTGCGGATGACCTCGTCGATCTGATCGAGGGCCATCAATAGGCCTTCCACGATGTGTGCACGCCGCTCGGCCCGGTCCAGGTCGAATCGGGAACGGCGACGCACAATGTCCACGCGGTGCTCGATGAAGAACTCGACCAGCTTTTTCAGGTTCAGACGCTCCGGACGCCCGTTCACCAGCGCCACCAGCGAAATGGAGAAGGTCTGCTCCATCGGTGTCAGGGAGAACAAATCGGCGATCACCTTGTCGGTGTTGGCCCCGCGCACCAGGTCGACGCAGATGCGCATGCCGGCCCGGTCGCTCTCGTCGCGCAGGTCGGAGATGCCGGTGATTTGTCCGTTGCGGGCGCAGTCCGCGATCCGTTCCAGGAGGGAGGTCTTGTTGGTCTGGTAGGGGATCTCGTACACCACGATGCGCTGCCGGCCCATGCGCGCATCCTCCACGTGCACCTTGGCGCGGACCGTCGCCCGTCCGCGTCCGCTTTCGTAGGCTTGGCGCAGGCGGTCGTCGGGGGCGCTGCCGGCCCGGCCCGGCCCGAGGCGGAACAGCGTGCCGCCGGTGGGAAAGTCGGGGCCCTGGATGTGCTGCATCAGATCCGTGACCGTGACTGCCTCGCGCTCCTCCCACCGGTCCAAGAGGTGTCTCACGGCGGCACAGACCTCGCCCAGGTTGTGGGGCGGAACCTGGGTGGCCATGCCCACGGCAATGCCGTTGGAGCCGTTGACAAGCAGGTTGGGCAGGCTGGCCGTTAGGACCGTCGGCTCTTCCAACGACTGGTCGAAGTTGGGGACCCAGTCAACCGTGTTCTTTTCGATGTCCGTCAGCATGAGGGCCGAGATGGCCGACAGCCGGGCCTCGGTGTACCGCATGGCGGCGGGGTTGTCTCCGTCGATGCTGCCCAGGTTCCCCTGTCCGTCCACCACTGGATAGCGCAGGCTGAAGTCCTGGGCCAGCCTCATCATCGCGTCGTAGACCGACTGATCGCTGTGGGGGTGGTACTTGCCCAGCACTTCGCCCACGATGCGGGCGCTCTTGCGGAAGGGGCCGTTGGACCGCAGATTGAGGTCGTGGTGCATGGCGTGCAGGATGCGGCGTTGCACCGGCTTGAGCCCGTCGCGCACGTCCGGCAGGGCGCGGGCGACAATCACGCTCATGGCGTAGTCCAGATAGGACGTCTCCATCTCAGTCCGCAGACGCCGCTTGGGCCGTTGGACCTGGGAGTCGTTGCCGTTTGCCATGTCAGGGCAGATCCGTGATGGGTTCCTGCCGTCGCAGCTCGACAATCTGGTCCCGAAGGTTGGCGGCCTTTTCGAACTCCAGCTGACGGGCCGCCTCCTTCATTTCCCTTTCCAGCTCCTGGATCATCCTGGCTAGGGCATCCGGCGAGAGGTCGACCTCGTCCGCGGGGTCCGGGACATCCTCGTCCGCCAGTTCCTTCGTCATGGCCTTGACCCGATCGGTCAGGTCCCGCACCTCCTTGACGATGGTGGTCGGTTCGATGCCGTGTTCCCGGTTGTAGGCTTCCTGCAAGGACCGGCGCCGATTGGTTTCGTCCACGGCAATCTGCATGGCGGCCGTGGTCTTGTCGGCATAGAGGATGGCCTTGCCTTCCACATGGCGGGCCGCGCGGCCCACGGTCTGAATCAAGGCGCTGGCGCTGCGCAGAAATCCCTCCTGGTCCGCGTCCAGCACCGCGACCAGGGTCACCTCGGGCAGGTCGAGGCCTTCCCGCAGCAGGTTGATGCCAACCACCGCGTCATACACCCCAAGGCGCAGATCGCGCAGGATATCCACCCGCTCCAGGGTATCGATTTCGCTGTGCAGGTAGTGGACCCGGAAGTCCAGTTCCGCCAGGTATTCGGACAGATCCTCCGCCATCCGCTTGGTGAGCGTGGTGATGATGGAACGCTGTCCCTGATGCACGCGTCGGCGCACCTCGCCAATCAGATTCTCGATCTGGCCCTTGGTGGAGCGAACCTCCACGACCGGATCCAGGAGGCCGGTGGGCCGGATCAACTGTTCCACGGTCTGGCTGGATACTTCCAGCTCCCAGGGGGCCGGGGTAGCGCTGACGAAGACCGCCTGGTGGACGCGCTCCCGGAATTCCTCGAACTTCAGGGGACGGTTGTCCTTGGCCGACGGGAGCCGGAACCCGAAGTTGACCAGGGTCTCCTTCCGGGACAGGTCTCCGCGGTACATGCCCCGCAGCTGGGGCACCGTCATGTGGCTTTCGTCCACAAACAGGAGCCACTGGGCCGGGAAGTAGTCCAGCAGGGTCCAAGGCGGCGAACCCACCTCGCGCTGGTCAAGGTGGCGGCTGTAGTTCTCAATGCCGTTGCAGTAGCCCACCTCGCGCAGCATCTCCAGGTCATAGTTGGTGCGCTGCCGCAGCCGCTGAGCCTCGATCAGCTTGTTCTCCGCGATGAACCTGGCTTCCTGCTCCAGAAGTTCCGCCTCGATGGTCTCCACGGATGCCTGAAGCTTTTCGTCCGAGGTCTGAAAGTGCTTGGCGGGGAAGAAATGGACCTCCTCCAAGTCCGCCAGCACCTCGCCGGTCAGGAGATCAAAGCGGCAGATGCGTTCCACCTCGTCCCCGAAAAAACTCACCCGGTAGCCAAAGTCCTCGTAGGCTGGGTGGACTTCCAGCACGTCCCCCCGCACCCGGAAGCGTCCCCGGTCAAGGTTGCTGTCGTTGCGTTCGTAGCTGATGCTGACCAGGTGTCGCAGGACCGTTTGGCGCCGGGTCAGGTCGCCTGTCTTCAGGCTGCAGACGGCATAGCCGTAGTCCTCGGGGTTGCCCAGCCCGTAGATGCACGACACGGACGCCACGATGACCACGTCGGGCCGCGAGAAGAGGGAACTGGTAGCCGCCAGGCGCAGCCGCTCGATCTCGTCGTTGACCATCGCCTCCTTCTCGATGTAGAGGTCCGAGCGGGGGATGTAGGCCTCCGGCTGGTAGTAGTCGTAATAGCTGACGAAGTACTCGACCGCATTGCGCGGCAGGAATTCCTTCAGTTCGGAATAGAGCTGGGCCGCCAAGGTCTTGTTGTGGGCGATGACCAGTGTGGGCCGCTGTACGCGTTCGATGACATTGGCCATCGTGAATGTCTTGCCGGACCCGGTAACCCCTAGCAGGGTCTGGTGGGTCATGCCCTGCTCCAGGCCAGCCGTCAGAGCGTCGATGGCCTGGGGCTGATCGCCCGTGGGGCGAAACTCGCTGATGACCTCAAAGGGCTGGCTCATGGCTTATGGCGACTTTGCTGCGGATTCATTTTCGCAGGGCAATGCGGATCAGCGTGCGCCTGTCCATGCTGCAAAACCTGTATGTGCGGGCCAGGAGCACTTCTCAGAATCCCGCGTGCGCTTTCGGTAACCCGACTGGGGACAGGCCATCCGAGCCGGTGCATGCGAAACAGGTATCGTGCTTCATCTTGGGTCAATTATCGCACTTTTTTACAGCTTGTCGCAACAGTTGCAGCTTGTGGTCCAGTGGTGGCAACCCGCTGCCCGGCTGGCAATCGGGCCGGCCGGTACGAGCCGGGAGCCCCTAGTCGGACTATAATGCCCCTCGTTTTGGCTCAACCCGAATCTAACACCAAAACGTCGCAACTACCGGCCGGGAGCCGCGGCGGCGGGTTCGGTAATGCTGTCGGCAACGGTGCCGGCGCGAGACGGTTGTGCATCCATGGGCCGGCTTTCGGCCTTCCGAGTTCAGTCACCATGCAAGATCCAACTCCTCGGACCGAGCCACGGGAAGCACCGGGCCGCCTGAACATTGTGCTCGCCGTGGTGGTGGGTCTCGCGTTTCTGATTGTCCTCGGCAGTGCCCTGCCCGAACTCCGCATGCAGCCCGGCACCGACAGTGGCTTGATGAGTCTCTTTACCGACACGTTTGCCCGCCCCGAGACAACTCCTTGGTCGTCCGAAGCCAAGGAGGGGCCGTTCGGGCTGACCCGGTTTTGGATCCTGGCCATTTGGGGTTGCCTGACGCTCTGCGTGGTGTACGCGATCATTTCCCCCACCTACCGCAAGGCGCTGGTGGGTGCGGTGGTCACCACCCTGTTGCTCACCTTCGTGTTAATGCGCGTGTTGGAAAATCAGGAATCCCGTTCGGCGGAGAGTTCGGCGATGGGTGCGCCGCCGCAGGAGGAACTGCAGTTTGCGCAAGCCGAACCCCCGGTGCCACCGGACAT
This sequence comes from Caldilineaceae bacterium, assembly GCA_965208365.1. Classification (GTDB taxonomy): domain Bacteria; phylum Chloroflexota; class Anaerolineae; order Caldilineales; family Caldilineaceae; genus Bin34. The sequence goes on from OZ242330.1 coordinate 770,824, forward strand.
GGAGGTGCGGGACTGGATGGTATGGGTGGTGACCGGAGCCGGCGGCCTCGCCATTGCGGGCCTGGGCCTGTTTCTGCTGAATCGGGCCAACTGGGGCCGCAGCGACACGTCGGAGTTGATTCGCCGCGAGGCTGGGGAGGCAATCGAAGCCCTGGACTCGGGACACGACATTGGGGACACCATCGAACGCTGCTACCTGAACATGGTCCGATGCCTGGAGGAAACCCGTCGGGTTCGGCGCAGCCAATCCATGACGCCGCGCGAATTTGAACATCGACTGTCGGAACTGGGCATGCATTCAAGGCCGGTGCGTCGGCTTTCGGCCCTGTTCGAGCGGGTTCGCTTCGGGGACCGGCCGGCCAGTGCCCGCGATCGACAGGAGGCGTCCGATTGTCTGCAGCAGATCAGGGATTCCCGACCGCCGCCGGCCGGGGCGTCCCTGACACGCGGATCCGGCCCGGCCGCAGCCCTCGATGTCTGACCTCCAAAAGCGCGGGCTTGTGATGGCGGCATGGCTGGCCGCCAGTTTTCTGTTTGCGGTGTTCTTCATCGAGGACTTTGTCCGCGACATCCTGATTCGTCCCATGATGTACACGGCCTGGGTGGCTGAACTGTTCGTGCGCAGCCTGCCCCAGTACCTGTTCTGGGGCCTGTTCGTGCTCGTGGCCGCGATCTGGGGTCTGCGTCTGATACGGTTTCGCGCGCCCCGGCGCCCCCGCATGCGCACGGTGTCGATTGGCCAGCAGGGCCCGGTGGCCCGGTGGCAGGGCCAGTTGCGCAGGGCCCGGATGCTGGACTATGGGCGATTCAACCTGAATCGTTCGCTTCGCAAACTGGTCCTGGATTTGACGGTGACGGAGGCCGAAGAAGATTTGTCCGGCCCGGCGACTGGCGAATCTCCGCGCGAGCCGGACGTTCCGGAAGAACTGCGGCCCCTGCTGATTGTGCGCGGGGACGAAGAATTCGAGCGGCGCGGCCTGGCGGACCGTCTGCTCGACCTGGTGCCGAAACCGCGCACGGCACAGGCGGAGTATCGACGCGCGCCGGAAGCCGTTGCACAGTACTTGGAAAATCGATTGGGCATGACCGGGAGGCATTCAGAAAAAGGCTGATGGAACTCAACCAAGTGGCCCACAGGGCACGGGCCGTGACCGCGGAGGTCGCTCGTGCCATTGTGGGCAAGGACGAACTGCTGCGTCGCATCATGGTGGCGCTGCTGGCGGACGGCCACATCCTGTTGGAGGACTACCCGGGGCTGGCCAAGACGCTGACAGCCCACAGTTTTGCCAATGTGCTCGGGTTGACATTCCGGCGGATTCAGTTCACGCCGGATCTGCTGCCAGGCGATATTCTGGGCGGCTACATCTACAACCGGAACAGCGGCAGTTTTGAACTCCACAGGGGGCCCATTTTCAGCAACATCGTGCTCGCGGACGAAATCAACCGGGCTTCCCCCAAGACCCAGTCCGCCTTACTTGAAGCCATGCAGGAGCGCCAGGTTTCGCTGGAAGGAGAGACGATGGAGCTGCCGGATCCGTTCATCGTGATTGCCACCCAGAACCCCATCGAGTACGAGGGAACCTTTCCGCTGCCGGAGGCGCAGCTGGACCGGTTTCTGGTGCGCCTCAGCGTTGGCTATCCCTCTGCTGAGGAGGAGGCCCAGATCCTGACCAATCGCCGCGACCGCAGACAGGACGACGTGGCCATGACTCCCCGGGCCGATGCCGAGACCCTGTTGGCAATGCGGGCCGCGATTGAGGACATCCACCTCCATGACGACCTGGCCGGCTACATCGTGAGGTTGATCACCGCAACCCGTCAGGACAACCGCGTGGCCGTTGGCGCCAGTCCCCGTGGCTCCTTGGCCCTGTTCCGACTGGCACGGGCCAACGCTGCCATGGACGAACGGGACTTTGTACTTCCCGACGATGTCAAGGCCTATGTGCACCAGGCACTGATCCACCGTCTGATCCTGTCGCCGGACCTGTGGCTCCGGCAAGGTGCCGCCGCCCAAATCCTGGACGGCATCCTCGACTCCGTGCCCGTCCCCCTCGTGTCCGGTGCCTGAAGACCAGGGCCTGCCCCGACTCTTCGCCGTGGTCGTGGTGGCCACGGCAGCCCTGCTGGCCGGCTTGGCCACGGTTCAGGGGTTCGTGCTGGCCTTGGCCATCCCGCCCCTGGTGCTGGTGGGATGGGCCTTGTGGCAGGCTCCGCGTCGATTGAACCTCGACGTGCGCCGGCACCTGGATCAGGATCGGGTGGCCCAGGGCGAACACATCCGCACCGTGCTGACGGTGGAGGATCGGGAGGAGGCTCTGGAGCATGCCCTGGTGGAGCAGCCGTTTCCGGCCGGCTTGGGGAAGCGCGATGGCGAACACGAGGGTTGGCTTAGGCTGGAACCCGGCCGGGCGAGCCGGCTCGAGCATCGACTGGAGGGGGCCCGGGGCTACTACGTGCTGCCTCCGCTACGGATTGCGGCCAGTGATCCCTTTGGCTTGTTCAACGTCACCGAAACATATGATCCGCTCAATCGGCTGTTTGTGCTGCCGCGCGCCATCAAGATTCCGACGATGGCCATCCAGGCCCGGCGCACACGGGTGTATCCCGGCCTCATCCCGGCCCGCAAGGGCGGTCCTGGTGTCGAGTTCTTTGGCCTGAGGGAATATCAGGCCGGTGACAGCTGGCGATGGTTGAACCACCGGGCCACCGCCCGATCCGACACAACCCTGTTCGTCAACGAGTTTCAGTTGGAACGGGCTATCGACATCGGTTTGATTCTCGACATCCGTGCGGTGACCAATGTCTTCACCGGCGACCGGAGCATTCTGGAGTTCAGTATCCAGGCTACCGCGAGCCTGGCGGACACCCTGTTGGCCTACGGCAACCGCGTGGGGCTGTTCCTCTACGGCGGTTCCATCGACTGGACGTTCCCCGGTTCCGGCAAACAGCAGTACGAAAAGATACTGCGCACGCTGGCCCGGGCCAAGGTGGAGACCAGCCAGATCTTCAATCGGCTCGACTATGTGCCGGCGCGCCTGTTCCCTCACCGGTCCCTGTTGCTGCTCATCAGTCCGCTGCACCCCGACGACCACGCCGAGCTGCTGAAGCTGAGGGCGCGCGGGTATCAGGTCATTGTGGTGAGTCCGGACCCGATCGCCTTTGAGGAGTCCCTGTTGGAGGACGACGAGGAGCGGGAGTTGGCGGCTCGACTGGCTGCCCTGGAGCGGACCCATCTCACCGGTCGGCTACTGCGCGGCGGCATTCGAGTCACCATGTGGGATACGCGGCAGCCGTTCTCCGAGGCAGCGCGGGGCATCTTTGGCCATCCGCACCAAATCCAGGCCTTGAGAATCTGACGAGAGTACGGGGTCTGAATCGGCAACGCACTGCCGGCCGCCTGGAAGTGCTGGCGCGGCAGGCAAGGACATCGCGTAGCAGACATACGAACATTCGGGATGGTTCCCCACGATGGCAGTCCAGCAAGACCCCCACCTTTCCCCGCGCAGGATCCGAGTTCTGCGTGCGCAGAATCTCATGCGCATCGAGTGGCAGGACGATTCCGTCAGCGAGTTGTCGCTGACGTGGCTGCGCAGCAATTGCCCTTGTGCATCCTGTCGGGCGGAGCGCGGTGAATCCGGCGTAGAGGTTGATCCCTTGGCCCTGTCCAGCGGTCCCATGCCAAGCGACCGGGTGGCGGCCGTCGAGTTGGTGGGAGGATACGCGGTGCGCCTTACTTGGGACGATGGCCATGACACGGGGATCTACGCGTTCTCCTGGCTGTGGGAGCATCGGACCCGGGAAGACGGGACGGATGCCGACTGAGTGCCCCGGCCGCACGGTATGCGAACGCCGACGGGTTCACAACATTTTGCACGTCCAGAAGATTTCCGGCTTCACCAACCGCAATGGGCGCGCAACGCTTCTGGGCGGTACCAATTCCTAGCTGTCCGAACTAGGTCAAGTCGCTTTTGGATCAAGTGGTGAAATTGTTGGACGACTTAGATTCCCAGGCTGGTTCGGGCAGCTCAGGTGTTGATGGGGCCGCATCCCGCAGTTTCGGCAGTTAAGGGGTCCCGGCAGCGGCCGCCTTGAGAAACGGGATCGCCTTGGTTCGCTTTTTCGCCCGTGCCCGGTCGAGCGGAGTGAAGCCGGACGCGTCCTTCTGGTCGAGCTGGGTTCCGAAGTCGAGCAGGAGCTGGAGCATCCTGTTGCTGGCGCCGTAGTGCACGGCCACGTGCAGGCAGTTTTCATTGGCCTGACTCTTGATGTGATTGGGATCCTGGCCCTGCTCCAGGAACCATCGGACGCCCTGAAGGCTGCGGCACGATACGGCACAACCCAGCGGGGTGTAGCCGCCGTGATGTTCCGTGCCGCGCGTACCGTCGAGCCGTGTGCCGTGCTTCAGGAGCAGTTCCAACATTTCGAACTGGCCGTCGCAGGCGGCATGGTTGAGCGTGTCGTCGTCGGCCACGGAGGCCCCGGCCTCAAGCAGTGTCTCCATGATCTCGAGGTTGCCACTGTGGATGGCGTGTTCGATGCAGCCATTGGGGTCTGCCCCGTGTGCCAGCAGGCATCGGGCCGTGGCGGCCAACTTCTTGGCTTTGGCCTTGTCGTTTCTGCCCAGACAGGATCGGGTGCAATAGAGGAGAGCAGACCAGCCACGCTCGTCCGTCCAGATCCGGGTGTCCGGGTCATGTGACGCGGCCAGGGCAGGATTGCCCGCGAGCAGTTCCTCGACTCTTTGGAAGTGTCCCAGCACAGCGGCATGGAAGATATCGAGGTCGGCTGGGATCCGGTCCATCAGGAGGGGCAGGAATTCGGTCGAATCACCCGTGGCGCAAAGGGCAACCGCGCTGATGAGCCAAGGGCTGCCCGGTAGGAGGGGATCGGCACCGGCGTTGAGCAGAATCTCCACTACCTGCATGTGGCCTTCGTGCTTGGGCATCGTCTTCTTGTGTTCGACGGTTCGATGCAGGGGGCGATAGTGGTGCGAGGAGCGCGACTTCACGTTCGGATCCGCGCCATGCTCAAGCAGCAGTTGCAAGGCCTCCGGCCGACCCCTGAAACAGGCTTCCATCACGGGTTGCCAGGTGGTGGCCAGCGAGCCGTCCGCGGCAAGCAGGGACCGCATGGTGTCGAGATCGCCGTTGCCGGCAGCAGTTGCCAGTTCCTTGGCTGTGGTCATGTCCAAATTTCCTTTTGAATGCAGTTGTCCGGGCCCGCCCCGGCGGGACGATCATGGTACGCGGTTGACAGGCAGACCCAATATCCAAAGCATGCCCTGCGGCGTCTACCGGCCGCGGCCACCTGCAGGCTGGGTTCGGTTGTCGGTTTCGCGGCACGGTCTGCCACAATTTGTACACGACGCTGTTCCGTTCCGCCAGGCTGGTCGCACAAGCGATGGCTGCAATCCACCTTCTACCCTCCATCCTAACCGCCGACTTTGGCCGTCTCGCCGCATCGATTGCCGAGGCCGAATCGGCCGGAGTGGACGGATTTCACCTGGATGTCATGGATGGGATGTTCGTTCCCAACATCACGTTTGGGGTTTCGACCATTGAAGCCGTCCGGCAGGCCACCGCGCTTCCCCTTGATGTGCACCTGATGGTGGAGGAACCCTTGCGCCTGTTGCCGGCCTTTCTGTCCACCGGGGTTGAAATGGTCACCGTGCACGTGGAGGCATGCCGCGATCCGTACCGAGCGGTGGACGACATTCGTCATGCCGACTGTTTGGCCGGGATTGCCCTGAACCCCGGAACTTCACCGGAAGCCGTGCGGGAATTGCTGCCGTATGTGGACCGTGTCCTGGTCATGACCGTTCCGCCCGGTTTCGGAGGCGCTCCGTTTATAGCCGGATCGCCGGCCAGGATCCGTAGGCTCGGATCACTTATTGCCGCAGCGGAACTCAAGGCGCCGCCCGCCATCCAGGTGGACGGCGGCGTGGATTCGTCCACAATTCGTGCCGTGGTTGATTCGGGGGCCCGTTACGTCGTGGCCGGTTCCAGTATCTACAACAATCAACAGTCCGTGTCGGATAGTGTCAGAGCCCTCCGGGAAGCACTTGCATGAAGAAACTGCGACCGGGTTTTGCCTTCCTTGTCATCGCGGCGGGTGTCGTCGGGTTGTTCATCCTGTTCTTCCTGGTGCGTCCGGCTGGGGAGCCCGTACCCGAGCCCGAGATGATGCCAACGCCCACATCCGCACCGGGGGCGGAGGCGGCCGACGCGGGCCCGGATCACGCGGACGGGCCGGCATCGTTCGAAAGATGCCTGAACGGGGTCTGCGAATACCTCGCGCAACTGCCCACATCAGGTGCCTTGGTAAGGATGCTGGATGAGAGCGACGATTTCAACTGGAGCGTACCCAGTACCGAATGTCTGGCCAACCTCGATACCTTCCTCACGGACCAGGAACTTCTGGTCGATGCCTATGAGTTCAGGTTGCTCGATACACTCTCCGACCACCAAGGCCCCGTAAGTTATCAGTTGCCCGCGACCGAGGATCCGGTCAACGATCCGGTACCGAACGAAGGCAGTGCCCTCTGCACCTGGTCCGAGGATGCCGATCGGGAGAACATCACTTGTGACGTAGCGGTTACACGCATCGAGGAGGGGTTGACACCCGAAGTCAGGGCATCCCTGCTGCTGGCGGCCATGGACGGTGTACGGCGCGCCTGGTATGAGTATCGGCAGTTGGATCTGCCGCCTTTCTACCATGAGGATTTTATGGAGCAGTTCGAGCCGGTGGTGTCCGTGCCGGAACCGGATCAATACACCATGGCCTGCTGGGTTCTGTACGCTCGCTCAGGTTGAGTTCGGCCCGCAGTGCGGAAGGGCTTCGTGGTTGCGATCTGTCTTTGTGCCCAAGTGCCGCACTGCGGCCCTGCACTCCGGATGTTCTGCCCAACCCGCTTTTTTGTGGGCAGTGTCCACGCGTCGCCGATCAGAGCAGGATCAAGATAAGGCTGTAGATCAAGGGCGAAGTAAAGAGCAGTGAGTCGATGCGGTCCAGCATGCCGCCGTGGCCGCGGAACAGAGTGCCCGAGTCCTTGGTGCCCACGTGGCGCTTCCACACGCTGATGGTCAGGTCTCCCAGCTGACCCAGGACTGCAATCAGGAATCCAACCCCCAAACCGGCCCACAGGTTGATGGGCAGAGGCTTGAAGTACTGGGCCTCCAGCGAAGTCAGGCTGCGGAACCAGTCGGTCCGCACGATTGGCCAGTCCGGCAGGGTTTGCGGGATGGACAGCCAACCTGGGTGCTGGGACAGGAGCACGATAATCATCGACATCAGGGATCCGAACACCAGGGCTCCCCCCAGGCCTTCCCAGCTCTTGCGGGGTGAGATTTCGGGTGCCAGTTTGTGGCGGCCCCACACCGATCCCACAAAATAAGCGCCCGAATCGGCCATGTAGGTGGTCCACATGAGCAGCACCAGCCACCAGAAGCCGCTGTCGACCTGACGTATCGGCACCAGCAATGCCAGACAGGTGCCGATGTACATCGGGCCGCTGGCCGTGGTCAGCCAAGTCAGGAAAGGGGTCCGCCGCGAAAACAGGGCCGAGGCCAGCAGCACGATCATGCCCCAGGTAATGACCAGGCTCAACGGCACGCCGCTGAAGGCGCCGCTGAACCGGATGATCAGGACGGCGCACCACAGCATGCCGAACTTGTGATTGGTGGGATAGCCGCCCTGCCGGCACAGGCCGAAGTATTCGTAGCAGGCCAGCATGGCCGACCACACCACGACCGCCACCCAGATCAGGTCCCCCATCCAGATCAGGGACATGTAGAGCGGCACTACCAGCGCCAGCGTAAGCAGGCGCACCCCGAGTGCCGGGATTTGGACGCGCCTGCGCTTGCGCTCGGGCCGGGTCATCAGGTCGGACAGACGCCACCGAAGCGGCGTTCCCTCCGGGCATACTCGCCGAGGGCGGCCCTGAGTTCATCCGGGCCGAAGGCCGGCCAGAAGGTTTCGGTGCTGTAGTACTCGGCGTAGGTGGCCTGCCAAAGCATGAAGTTGCTGAGGCGAAACTCCCCGCCCGTGCGAATGATCAGGTCGAGGTCGGGCAGGTCCGGCTGGTCCAGGAAGCCTTGAAAACGTTCCTCGTCCAAGTCCTCAGGCTGCACGCCGGCCCGGATAATGCGGCGGACGGCCGACAGGATTTCGGCCCGCCCACCGTAGTTGAACGCCACGTTGAGCGTAATGCGGTTGTTGCGGTGGGTCTCGTGCACGGCCCGCTGCATCTCCGCTTGGAGATGGGGGCTGACCCGGTCCAGGTTGCCGCTGTGGCGAATTTGGACACCGTTGGCGTTCAATTCGTCCAACTGCGTGCGGATGGCGCTGCCCAGGAGGTTCAGCAACCCGGAGACTTCGTTGTCGGGCCGGCTCCAGTTTTCGGTGGAGAAGGCGAACAACGACAGGTACGGAACCCCGAGCTCCACGCAGGTTTCCAGAATAGGCCTGATGTTGTCGACGCCGGCCTTGTGGCCGGCCATGCGCGGTCGGCCGCGGGCCCGGGCCCACCGGCCGTTGCCGTCCATGATGATGCCGATGTGGGCGGGGGGTGGCGGTTCCTGTTGGCTCATGGTGCCGACGCGCGGTCTGAAGGGTCCGCGGCGCGGACTATAGGGTCATGATGTCGTCGACCTTGGCGTCCGCCAGGCTTTCGATCGTGGCAATGAATTCTTCGGTGCCTTTCTGCACGTCGGCCCGCGAAGCATGGAGATCGTCCTCCGTGATCATGCTCTCGCTTTCCATGTCGCGCAGGTCGGAAATCACGTCCCGCCGAATGTTGCGGACGGCCACCCGTCCCTGCTCGGCGCGCGCGCCGACCTGTTTGGTCAGGTCCCGGCGCCGCTCCTCGGTCAGCGGCGGAATCAAGAGGCGGATCTGCTTACCGTCGTTCTGTGGATTGATGCCCAGTTCGGATGTGGAGATGGCCCTTTCGATGGCGGTCAGGTCGTCGGGGTTGTAGGGTCGGATCAGGATAGCCTGGGCATCCGGCACACTGATGGATGCAATCTGGACCAGGGGACTGAAGGCGCCGTAGCACTCGACCGGCATGCGCTCCACCAGTGCCGAGTTGGCCCGTCCGGTGCGGATCGTGTCGAAATCGTTCTGCAGGGCCTTGATGGATTGCTCCATGCGCTCCCGCATGTCGGACAGAAGTTCGTCGACCATGGGGGGTTCCTTTGGTATTGGGGTGTGAGGCCAATCGGCTGGCCCGGTTCCGGACTACGGGGTTGGGATGGGCCCGAATCCGCATTGTAACTGAATGTGAGGCAATCGCGCCGGAGCGATGCAGGGGAGTCAGGGAGTCGCAATCCAATTGGGTAGAACGCGCGGGCAGGATGGTTGTGCTTCCCGTTACGTCAAGGATTCCCTGTCATGGTCGCCCTCGCTGCCGTTCCTCTGGTGTTCCGCTTCGAGGTGGATGTCCCCGTCGTTCCTGGCTTCGGTGCCACTCGCTGCAGAGCATCCTCCCGATTGCCATCCTGACTGTGATCTGCGGAACCGATGGCCGGACCGAGGTGGGATTGTTTGGCGAGATCAAACGGGCTTGGCCTGGACCTTACTGAAATTGCCGTGCGGCATCCTCTCGTCCGGTATCTTCGGACGCTCTTCGCACGGCTGGATCCGGCGCAACTGGGGCGGTGCTTTGCTGCATGGGACTGGTTGCTGGCCGCTACGCCGGTGGCGAATACACGCAGGGGTACGGGGCACGTGCCCCTGTATGTTGGGTCGCAGACTCCGGCTACAGCCTCGGTTCACCTATCGATCGCGATCGGTGCCGGACTCCGAAGTCTCCCCCTTTTCAAGAGTGGGCTGCATCACCTGGGCCTCGTTGGTCTGCCACGTCAGTTGCACGCGGTAGCTCACATAGCCCAGATCGTCCACTTTCGCGTTATCCACGTAGCGAACCTCCCCATTCGTGCCGATGGTCAGATCAAAGGTCACTGGCTGCGCGTTCGGTACCGGCGTTCGATCCTTTTGGACCGGCGTGCCGGTCACGGTATGGGGCACTTGACTCGCGGGTCGCAGGTCCGTAGGCAGCACGAACTGCGGCTGCGGGTTCTGCCGGGCGTAGTACTGCACGGGCGAGCGCGGGCTGTTGAAAATGGCTGTCACCATCTTTCCGCTCTTCCATATCGCCCAGCGTCCGTCCGGGTTGTTGACCAAGTTGTGGAAGTCTCCCGCAGCCGAGGCCGGAACCACATCCCACAACAGGACGGTGCCATCCCAACGGCCACTGGCCAGGGTCCGGCCGTCGGGACTGAATGCCACCGCTGTCCCTGTGGAATTTTCCAGGGTTTGTTGGAGTGTGCCCGTGGTCACGTCCCACAGGCGGACGGTTCCATGACTGGCACTGGCCAGGGTTCGGCTATCGGGACTAAATGCCACACCATAATTCCACCCTACCTGAGGGCTACTCTCCAAGGTATGCCGAAGGGTGCCCGTGGTCACGTCCCACAGGCGGACGGTGGCTTTTTCATGAGCATTGGCCAAGGTGTGGCCGTCAGGACTGAATGCCACCACGGAGACGCTATATGGACCGCCCTCCAAGACATGCCGGAGGGTGCCTGTGGCCACGTCCCACAGGTGGACGGATCCACCCACACTGGCGAGGGTGCGGCCGTCGGGACTGAACGCCATGCTGGAGACCCAATATGTATGACCCTCCAAGGTATGCCGGAGGGTACCCGTGACCACGTCCCACAGGTAGACAGTGCCATCCCCGCTGCCGCTCGCCAGGGTTTGGCCATCCGGACTGAACACCAGTTTGGCGACCCAATCCGGATGTGCCAAGGTTTGTTGGAGGGCACCCGTGGCCACGTTCCATAGGCGCACGGTGCTGTCCGCACTGCCACTGGCGAAGGTCCGGCCATCCGGACTGAACCCTATATTGGTAACCCTCTCCACATGGTCCTCCAAGGCATGCCGGAGGGCACCTGTGGTCACATCCCATAGACGCACGATGTTGTCGGTGTAGTCGTTGTCAGTGCTGTAGTAGGAACTGCCACTGGCTAGGATTCGGCTGTCGGGACTGAAGGCAATGTTTTTGATCCAATAAGGGTGTTCCAGGGCGTGCCGGGGGGTGCCTGTGACCACGTCCCACAGGAGGACGGATTCTTTGCTGGCACTGGCCAGCGTCCGGCCGTCGGGGCTGAACACAAGACTGTAGACTCCATCCGTATGGCGTTGTAGCAGGGCGTGCCGAAGTTTGCCCGTGTCCACGTCCCACAGACGAACGGGACCAACCTCACCAGCGCTGACCAGCGTCCGGCCGTCGGGGCTGAAAGTCAGGTTCCAGACCCAATCCGTATGGCCCTGAAGATCGTGGCGAAGGGTACCCGTGTCCACGTCCCACAGGCGAATGGAACCAGCCGCATCGGCACTGGCTAGGGTGTGGCCGTCCGGACTGAACGCTATCCTGGAGGCCCTGCCCGTGTGGCCCGTCAGGTTGTGCCGGAGTGTGCCCGAAGCCACATCCCGCAGTTGGATGAGCCAGTTCCTACCGACAATGGCCAAGGTATGACCATCGGGACTAAACGCTATGCTGGAGACGTCACCTGTATTCTTCAAAGTGTGCCGAAGTTTGCCCGTGTCCATGTCCCATAGGCGGACGGTATTGTCAGAACCGCGGCTAGTGGGTCAACTTCACTCAAATGTGGGGTACAGATGCAGGAGTTTGATGCGGGCATCCTCGGTCGTGAACTGCCAGTGCACAGGGGTGCCCAAGGCGTTGCGGTCGCGCACCCAGGCCTCGATCTCGGCCCGCAGCTCGGCCGCGCTGGCGATGCGCCGGTCCAGGCACTGCGCGGCCAGGGCCGCGAACTCGATTTCGGCGAGGTTGAGCCAGCTGCCGTGCTTGGGCGTGTAGTGCCACTCCAGCCGCGTCGCGATGCGCCGCGCCTCGGCCGGCGGGAAGGCCTCGTAGAGGACGCTGGGATGGTGCGTGTTGAGGTTGTCGCAGACCAGGACCACTTTCTCGGCCTGCGGGAAGTGCACGTCCGTCAGGTCGCGCAGGACCGCGGCGAAATCGAGCTTGGTGCGCCGGGCCGTGACCTTGACGGTGCGCCAGCCCTGTTGGGGAGCCGTGATCATGAACAGGTTGCAGACCCCGTGGCGCCGGTACTCGTAGTCGTAGCGGAGCGGCTGGCCGGGCGCCGCCGGCTGCGGCACGCGCGTTTCCGAAACCAGCTGCTTGCTGGTTTCGTCCACGCAGACCACCGGAAAACGATCGTCCGGGGGGCGTTGGTAGACCGCCAGCACGTCCTCCATGTTGTGCACGAAAGCGGCGTTGGCCTGCGGGGGGATGCACCAACACTGTTTCCGCCAGGGCTTCAACGCGTTTTTTTAAGCGTGCGGCGCACCGTCTCGGGCGCGATTGCATCGACCACCTCCAGGGCCACCAGTTCGGCCGCCAGCAGCTTCAGGGTCCAGCGCGCGCGACCGGGCGGCGGCGTCGAACAGGCCAGCCGGACCAGCTCGGCCTCGGCCGTCCCGTCCAACTTGCGCGGGCGCGGCGGGCGCGGCTTGCGCTGCAGGGCCGCCTCCAGCCCCTCCTCGACCAGGGCCCGGCGCGCCCGCGACACGGTCATCTCGGTCACGCCCACGGCCTCCGCCGTGCGTTCATCGGTCCAGGCCGGCCCTTCCGGTCCCTGGTCGCAGAGCAGCCAGATCCGGGCCCGCCGCCGGGCCTGGGCCTTGGGGCTGCCGGTTGCGGTCAGCCGCTGCAGGCGGGTCCGTTCCTCCGGGGACAGTTCGACGATGTATCGCTTGTGGGACATGGGGGAGCTCTCGAGGGTCGCCGGGCCAGGACGCACACGGTGCCGGCCGGCCGGCGGCCACCGTGCAACCGCCTATGTTACACCCCACAATTTCACCAAGTTACTCCACTAGGCGTGCCTATCCGCCCAGACCTTCGACACGTTGCATGCGAGGTTCATCAATGTAACCCACGCTCGGGGAAGCCGAGATGATCGGCCGTACGGCCGATCATCCCCATTCTTGTCTGTGTCGAGTATCGGCAAGCTGTCCGCGTCGATGTACCCCCAGATCCAGGGGCCCCGAAGCAAGGCCTACCGATGCCGATCACGCAAGGTCGAAGCGGTCGAGGTTCATAACCTTGTTCCAAGCAGCAACGAAATCGCACACGAATGCCTGCTGCGAATCGTCACAGGCGTAGGCTTCCGCGAGAGCTCGGAGCTGGGAGTTCGAACCGAAGACGAGGTCGACGGCCGTGCCGGTCCATCTAAGGGAACCGGTGCCGCGATCGCGCCCTTCGAACACCCCCTCGGATCCCGAGGCTGGCTGCCACTCCGTGTCCATGTCGAGCAGGTTCACGAAGAAGTCGTTGGTCAACGTCCCGGACCGCTCGGTGAAGACTCCGAGTTCGGATTGGCCGACGTTGGCATTCAGGACGCGTAGACCGCCGATGAGCACCGTCATCTCGGGCGCGGTCAGCGTCAGCATCTGGGCCCGATCGACCAGCAACTCCTCCGCCGACTTCGGGTGTCCGTTGCCAGCGTAGTTGCGGAACCCGTCCGCGGTTGGTTCAAGCACAGCAAAGGAGTCCACGTCGGTTTGCTCCTGCAACGCGTCCGTGCGTCCCGGCGCAAAGGGAACCTTCACGTCATGCCCGGCATTCCCGGCAGCCTGTTCGACGGCAGTACACCCACCCAGGACGATCAGGTCCGCGAGCGAGACCTGCTTGTTGCCGGACTGCGAATTGTTGAAGTCCGTCTGGAGCCCCTCCAAGACCTGCAGCACCGTTCCCAGTGCGGCCGGGGAGTTGACCTTCCAGTCCTTCTGCGGCGCCAGGCGAATGCGCGCCCCGTTGGCACCACCGCGTTTGTCGGTGCCGCGGAACGTTGATGCCGAGGCCCAGGCGGTCGCAACCAATTGGGAAACGGACAGTCCCGACGCGAGGATTTTGTCCTTGAGGGCTGCGATGTCCTGTGCGTCGATCAATTCGTAATCGACATCCGGGACGGGGTCCTGCCACAGTTGCGGTTCCTCGGGTACCAGCGGGCCGAGATATCGCGAGCGCGGTCCCATGTCGCGGTGCGTCAGCTTGAACCACGCCCTAGCGAACGCATCCGCGAACGCGTCCGGATTCTCGTGGAAGCGCCTTGAGATCGGCTCATAGACCGGATCCACCTTCAACGACAGATCGGTGGTGAGCATCACGGGCGGGTGCGTCCGCGACGGATCATGGGCATCCGGCACCGTGCCTGCGGCAGACCCGTTGGCGGGAATCCATTGGTTCGCGCCGGCAGGGCTGGTCGTCAGCTCCCACTCGTGGCCAAACAGGTTGTCGAAGAACCCGTTGTCCCACTTGGCCGGCTCGGAGGTCCAGGCACCCTCAAGGCCGCTGGTGATGGCATCGCCGGCCTTGCCGCTTCCAAAGCTGTTCTGCCAGCCGAGGCCCTGCTCCTCCAGGCTTGCCCCCTCGGGTTCGGGACCGACGTGCTTGTCCGCGTCCGCTGCACCATGGGTCTTGCCAAAGGTATGTCCGCCGGCAATGAGCGCAACCGTTTCCTCATCGTCCATCGCCATGCGGGAAAACGTCTCGCGAATGTCACGGGCAGCCGCGAGCGGATCCGGCTTGCCGTTCGGCCCTTCCGGGTTCACGTAGATTAGGCCCATCTGAACGGCACCGAGCGGATTCTCGAGATCCCGATCGCCGCTGTACCGCTCGTCGCCAAGCCACTCAGTCTCGGAGCCCCAGTAAATGTCCTCTTCGGGTTCCCAGACATCCTCGCGCCCACCGGCAAACCCCACTGTCTTGAAGCCCATCGACTCCAAGGCCACGTTTCCGGAAAAGATCATCAGGTCGGCCCACGAGAGCTTGCGGCCGTACTTCTGCTTGATCGGCCAGAGCAGGCGGCGCGCCTTGTCGAGGTTTGCGTTGTCGGGCCAACTGTTGAGGGGCGCGAAGCGGAGTGTGCCGGTGCCACCGCCGCCGCGGCCGTCGCCGATGCGGTAGGTGCCGGCGCTGTGCCACGCCATCCGGATGATCAGCGGACCGTAGTGGCCGTAGTCGGCCGGCCACCAATCCTGGGAGGTTGTCAACACCTCTTCAATGTCCTGATGCAGGGCATCAAGGTCGAGAGTCTTGAACTCCTCGGCGTAGTTGAACTCTCCGCCCATGGGATCGGAAAGCGGCGAGTTCTGGTGGAGAATCTTCAGGTTCAGTTGATTCGGCCACCAGCGTTGGTTCGGGGAACTCCCAAGTGCGGTGTTTGAGCCCGACATCGGGCATCGGCTTGCACTGTCAGACACGTTGTCCTCCTGGTGTCTCTGGTCGGTTTCTACTTGCGGAATCCGGCAGAATGCGGAATCCCATCCCGGTTCCCATCATACGCCTGCGCGGCTGTGCCGCGACCGGGCTGGTAACCCATAGATCGTATATCAGATCGGCTCGCGATTGCGGGATCGCCCTATGCCGCTTTAGGCTGTTCGGCCGTTCAGACACCTTGCAGTGTGTCGGTGGGATAGAAGGAGTTGGATTCCGTGCACGGCCGCGGTGATTGGGCGGCCTTGGCCGCAACCCAAGACATGACCTGCTCCTGAGCATCAATCTCCAGCATGTTGTGCAAGAGATAGGCGCGCAGTACGCACGATTCCGTTCAATCCGAACAGCTGACCACGGGATCGTTGAACCCCCATCAAGTGCACTTTGAGCCTGCCAGGAACTTCCCGCTGTTTCAGGCTGGTCAACAGTCCACTGCTGAAACCCTCTCTCTGTTCAGAGACTCCGGTGCAACCCAGCCGTGTCCATCACATCCCACAGACCAACATCAGGACCGTTGAACCAACCTGTCACAGTTACAATGGTGTAAGTTGGGGCGTGAGCACCGCGTTGTTTCTGAACACCGCCTCCATTCACCACCTGCGGAGGGTGTTTCGTTGCAACCAAGCCGGCACGTTTTCTGTTTCCCGATCGTGTCGTCATCGTCGGGTGTCCGCGACCGAGGTGTTTTCGCCAGCAGTCGGAAGGGCCATGTCCTTGACAGGCCGGTATGGACGAATTCTGGTCTGTGGATTGTCGGTTGCCGTTGTGTTTCCAGATTCACTCATCGCCAAATGAGTAGGCCTGCGCGTCATCCCGCGAGAAAGCGGCTTCCGGTCGCACAGGTGCCTGTTGGAGGCTTGATATGCTGAGGTTTGCGGAAGAAGTCTTGCTGTTGTTGCTGGACGAGGAACGCGGGGACATCACCACCCGCATCTCGACTCACACGTTGAATGTCGTTCTGTCGGGAGCCGTGTTGATGGATCTGGCTCTCGAAGGCCACATCGACACGGATCCACGCCAGCTTGTCGTGACCGATCCCACTCCGACCGGCGACTCATTGCTCGATTTCGCCTTGAACGACATGATGCTGGATACCGAAATCCACGATGCCGGCTACTGGATCCGCTACTTTGCGCGGCAAGGCAACGCCATCCGACGCCGGGTCCTGCGCCGCTTGGTCAAACGCAATGTCCTCGAGTCAGAAACCGAGGGGCGGATTCTGCTGTCCCGGCTGGTCTCCCTCTCCCGCCGTTACCCGATGGCCGACGGATCGTGGGTGGAGGAGGTGCGGCTGCGCATCATGCGGATCCTGTTCAGCGATGAAATTCCCGACCCGCGCGATGTTGCAATCATATGCCTGGCGGATTCCTGCAATCTGTTCGAAATCATCCTGAACCCCACGGACCTGTACAACCTGCGGGACCGAATCGATCTGGTGAACAAAATGGACCTCATTGGCCGGTCAGTCAGCACATCGCTCCGCAAGGAGGCCTCTGACCGCGGTGCGTAACCGGCCGGGATGCCTGTTCCGGTACCGGACCGGCGCCCGCACATGACCGTTGCAACTCCCGCCGCCGATCCGGTCGGACATCTCAAGCCGGCGTTCCCGGCGCCGACCGCCGCCACAAGGGAAATGCCAACCGACAGGTTCCCGCGCAGTTGCACTTCCGGCCCTTCACTTCCTCCATGACCGGGCAGGGAGGCATTGATCGGATGAAGAGCCAGCTAACCCGACAACAGAAAGAGGAATTCGTGGAGAACGGGTTTCTTCACATTCCGTCCGCGGTGCCCCTGAATATGGTCCACGCCGCGTTGTGGGCCATCAACCACTCAATCGGTGAAGTGGGCAAGACCGGGGCGGATCCCACTCGGTACCGGGAGAACAGCCACTGCCACGAACTGCGCCACGTCCCGGTCCTCACCGATGTTTTCAACCGCACCGCCGTCCGGGACCTGACCGAGGACCTGCTGGGGCCAGACAACATGCAGCCAGTGGAGGAAGTGCAGATTGCCCCGCGCTTCCCACTGGCACCGGGAGTTGAGGCATCCCCTATCGAAGGCCACCTGGATGCGGTCGGGACCGGGACCAACGGTGCCCCCACGGGTTCGTACCTGCGCAACTTCACCGTCATCGCCGTCGTCTATTTGGTGGACGTGCCGGCTCCCTACAGCGGCAACTTCACGGTGTGGCCCGGATCCCACATCAAGTCCCGCGACTTCTTTCGGCGGGTGGGGCACGAAGTGCTGACCCAAGGCGACCCCGACATCGAGGACCTGACCGGCGAACCCGTCATGCTGACGGGGAGAGCCGGAGACGCCTTCCTGTGCCATCATCTGATTCAGCACACGGGCGGCCCCAACCTGTCCCCTCATGTACGCCACGCGGTGATCAGCCGCATCAAGCACCGTAACGTGAACGAACTGGACCTCGGGGGTTTCACGGACATGTGGCGCGAATGGGAAGGCATCACGGACCTGACCGCGGCCCACACTTGATTCACGGAGTTGCCCCCGCGGACTGACGCCCTGATTGACAACGTTGACTTGATACCAAGTCGCGGATGACGGTCCTGTTGTGTGTCGCCCCAAACTGCCTGACCGACTTGCAACGAGGATTACCGCCAAACGCGTCAATCCGGCGGTTGCACAAGATGGTGGCGCGGAATCCTGTCCGACCAAGGCCAATCATGGGCCCCGTGACAACCTTGTCAACGCCCTGCCGTCCCTGGTCGGCAGTTGCTTGCCTCCAACACTGTTCACACCACTGTTGTTTGATTCTCCCGTACACCAGGCGGCTGGATGTGTGATCCAGGTGACTTGACGGTCAGAGGTATACCGGCAACGATCAGATAGACATTGTCAGCCTGCGCCGCCAATAGTTGATGCAAATGCCCCATGTGGTCACGAAATGCCCGAGCCAGGGCATTGACAGGAACAATGCCTGAACCCACTTCGTTCGAGACCAAAATTACGGAACAGGAACTGGATGCCAGCGCTTCCACCAGGGTTTGGCTTTCCGATGCAACATCCCGTCCGGCATACATCAGATTGCTAACCCACAAAGTCAAACAGTCCACCACCGCCACTGTAGCGGGCGAGTCGATGCGGACAATGGCCTCCGCAATTGACAAGGGTATTTCCCAAGTCTGCCAGTGAGGGGAACGTCGTTCCTGATGGCGCCGAATCCGATCGGCCATCTCTGCATCATCTGGCTGGGCCGTGGCAATATAAATCGGTTGGACAGCTGCATCTGCAAGTTTTTCAGCAAAGGTGCTCTTTCCTGATCGAGCACCTCCCAGTATCAAGGTGGTGGCTGGCATATTGGGGTTATGTATTGCTTGGTTGACATACCATAATCGGTTTACATCTGTCATGGTAGCAAGATTTGACACAACTGTTCAACTGTTCCTTTGACCGGCACTCTTCGGTACCGGCGCGGGTCATTCGCTCTCGGTTGATGGGGACACGGTTGCAAGCCCCTGCAACGGAGCCGAACGCAGGGAAATCGCATGCCAGTTCGACAGGACCCTGAACAGATACTTGCTGTTCCAGCCGACCTACTTGCAATTGGCCACAACGCCGCTCTGGGCTGTGGTTTCACGGACCAGCAGACTGGAACCAAGCGCTGCAGGATCACCATGTTGCGAGCAGCGTAGCCGGTGCAGGATTGTCAGGAGGTTAATCCGGGATGCATCTGAACCGTTACCGGATACTTTCCCTGGAAACCTATCAGGTGCCGGGAGGTCAGGGCAAACGCAAAGTCGCGTGGAGCGGGTGAATCGGAGCGATGAAGGGCCGGTTCGGGACGTGGACCGGGCCCGGTTGGCACGAAACAAATTCGCCGGCCATTGGGGTTAATTCGGCACGGACAATCCACATCGGGGTCCGGTGGCGACTTCCGGAAGCGCCCTAAAAAGAGGACCGCCGTGCATTCTGTGGGATGACGAAAACCTCACAGTCCCCACGGCAGTCCCCATGGAATATATTGTCGCATGCCCCGACCCGGAACTCCTGGCCGCCCTGTGCGCCTTCGCCGACCACCTGGCCGCCCTGCCCGATCCGCGCGACCCGCGGGGGGTGCGCCACCCCTTGTGCGTGCTTCTGGCCACGCTGCTCGTGGCCCTGGCCGGGGGCGCCAACAGCATGGCGGCCGTGGCCGCCTTCACGCACGACCACCGGGCCTGGTTCCGGCTGTGGCTGCCCCTGGGCGAGGCCACCCCGTCCCGCGACACCTACCTGCGCCTGGTCCGGCGGCTGGAGCCGGAGACGGCCATGCAGGCGGCCCTGTGGCTGCTCGACGGCACCAGCCTGCCCGGCCTGCAGGAGCTGGTCCTGGCCCTGGACGGCAAGGTGGCGCGCCGCTCGGGCGACCGGGCCGCGGGCCTCCGCCCCCTGCACCTGGTGAGCGCCTTCCTGGTGCGGGAGGGGCTGACCGTGGCCCAGGAGCCGTGCGACCGCAAGAGCAACGAGATTACGGCCCTCCCCCGTCTGCTCGACCGCATCCACCTGCAGGGGGCCGTGGTCACGATCGACGCCGCCGGCTGCCAGACGGCCATTGTGCAGGCCCTGAGGGCCGCCGCCGCCGACTACGTCCTGGCCCTCAAGCGCAACCAGGGCACCCTCCACCGGGAGGTCAAGGCGGCCTTCGACGAGGCCGACCGGGGCGCCTTCACGCCCGAGGCGGAGGACCGCTGCGAGACCGTCGAGCGCAACGGCGGTCGCCGCGAGCGGCGCACCTGTACGGTCCTGGGCGGCCCCGGCCTCTGCGAGTGGGTGGCGGACGCCAAGGTGTGGCCCGGCCTGCGCAGCCTGGTCCGGGTGCAGGCGGAGCGCACCGGACCCCGCGGGCGTCGGCAGCGCTCCGTGCGCTACTACATCTCGAGCCGCCCCCCGCAGGCGGAGGCCCTGCTGGCCCTGGTGCGCGGCCACTGGGGAGTGGAAAACGGCCTGCACCGCACCCTGGACGTGCAGTTCCGGGAGGACGACTGCCGCATGCGCACCGGCCACGCGCCCGCTGTCATGGCCATCCTGCGACGGGCCGCCCTGAACATGTTGAGCACGATTCAACGGAAACGCGAAACGGACGTGTCCATCGGGCTGTTGCGTGACCGCATCGGGCGCCAACCCTGGATCCTGGCGGCCGCACTGCCCTGAAACCGACTTTGCGTTTGCCCTGGCCGGGAGGTACGAGTGTAAAACTGGTTTCTTCATTGATGTCCTGTCCCAGCCAGTGCCACAGGTCCCGCCAGAACTGACGGGTAAGGGCATCTCCGTCTTCGGCTTGGCGGAACGGATAAAGCGGAAACTGCTGGACTTGGGGTGGGGATGTCGGTAAGGACCCAAATGGCCACAAGGCATTCCGTGGCTCAGGCATCAGAACGCAGGGCTTCCCGCGCACCGTGATTTCCACCTGCAGGACGTACTCGGCCACAGGCACTTGAGCTTGGCACCGCACCTAATCCACCCACGCCAGCAGGTTGGGCACCCAAGAAATAAACCAACTTTCTGATATCTACTGTGTATTACTGTTTGGTGGATCGATGTCTCGGTTCGAAACGTAGTCAAGTTCCAATAGACCATCACAATGAATTTCACGGACCCGCGCTGCTGCGGTCACGTTCAAGCCGAGCAGAGCCAGACAGTTTTGCCGAATGTTGCGTCTGGGGTACGGCGGGTTTTGCATCGCCATGTTGCCGACTTCTGTCGGTGGCACTCAACCTGATTGAGGTCGTAAGCCATCGCCCTCGACGAAGCGAAAGATTACCTGCCTGCCATCAATCCAGAGGCTCCAAAACCCATTCAGTTAGCCACGTAGCAATTCAAGTCCGTAACCGGGCAGAAGGGTCCTAGGGTATGCGAACAACGTCCAAGGCCACCGGAGCACGGGCAACATGGTAAAGCCCTACCAACGTTTGCGTTCGACATTGCGGTCCTTCCAGGGCAATCGACATGGTGCAAGTGTTTCTACGAGCATCGGGTCCATGCGCTCGCATATACGCTGAAGACTGCTAAGACAGACGGTCTGAATCGTGGCGAAACCTGCCACCTGCCGATACCAGTCAATGCATGATCCTGTACGGTAGTTGCCCGCATTGGCCCTTGCGGCGCCAAATCTGTTACCGCGCTGCAGCTTCCTTCCGCGTGCCTACTTGTGAACTTCAGCGTGGGTAACCGGATGCCGGTTGCCCCGCTCGGCTCTGTTCCGACGAGATCAATGCGGTCCTGAGTGCAGAGGGGTCCATTGGGTGCACATCCTGTACGGGCCGCTGGGCTCATTCAATGCGCATTTCCCCGTCCCGGGACTTGGACACGTGTAGGGCAATGCAGATTGCGTCCGCTTTGTTGTACGGTTCGATGTCAGCGGGATTGAGCCTAGCCAATGACAGCAACGGTGTGTCGTACTCGTCCACCAGCACGACCGGATCATTGGATCTCCTCCGGAGCGACTGGATCAACGTAGCCAGCATGTTCTGGGACGCATGCGCGTAACTCGTCGAATCCAGCAAGTACCGCATCTCAACGCCGGGGTTGTATCCTCTTTCATACCAGAGAAGCGCGTGTTCGGCGATGTGCAGCTTGAGGGACTGCTCCAACTGCGCGACATCCCGACCGGTCACATTGCTCATATCGAGCCGAATCACCGGATGTCTTGGCGAATTCGCGAACTCAACCTCCCAAGCTAGGCCTGCGAACAGCTGTTCGTCCGAAACCTTGGACATAGGCCGTACCGGCTGTCCATCCGAACCACGCACAATGGGAAGGTGGCCTTGGTGCACGCACTTGATGGTCGAGAGCATCAGTGTCTTGCCGAAGCGGCGCGACCGCGCCAGAAACAGAAACTTGCCGGTGTCGAGCAGGCGTCCCAGTTCCCAGGTTTTGTCCACATAGGCGTACACGTCGCGTCGCAAGTCCGCGTACTCCAAGATGCGAGGCTGCAGCACAGGGGCGGACATAGTTGACATGCTGACCGCTCGGGTACCGGACTTGGAGTTGGATCCGGCCATGATCATGCACTTGCGTCTGGTTGGGTGGCCCAGAGGAGACGCGCTTGCGCTTGGCGTGATTGTAGTCTGCTGGGTCCGGTACATGCACGAGATGCGCAGTCGGTCCAACGGGAATAGAATAGGGTCTGTGCGGAACGGTCGAGAAAAGGAAGCGAAGATGGCTGCGGTTGAGGTGCGGGCACCGAAACGGATGCCGACTCAGGCGAATACCAACAGGCTCGTGCGAGACCGGTACATCGATGCGACCATGACGCGCGGCACGGAAAGTCCGGTTGCCTAACGACTAGAGAACAGGTCATACTACAAGGGTAGATCCCGACCCCGGACTGTCCAAATTGGACGCGCCTTCCTATCTAAGCGTTGAATGAGACGAGGCCTTTATGGATAAACCGAGTGCAAATTTTTGCGAAGTAGCATATTATTATCCAGCTCCGTATTGGTGTCTCCATGAAAGCAGCTGGGTAAAAACGTTGCTCTTGTTCTTCGATCAAGTCGCCATTCTTTTACCTGACTACATGTACGGACGCCACCAAGCTGAGGATCCAACACTGGTCAAGCCTTTGGAAGATCGGGGGCTGTTATCAGTTCTTGAACCTAAGGATTGGGTAGATGAACATGTGGCAATTCAACTTGCAGACACAGTTGTGGAACTGCTTACGAACGGGGCGTTCGATGATTTGCCAAAGGTGTCGCACTTCCATGAATTATCTCAATCACGAATAGGATATGGTGCCGATGTTAGTCTCGCCGACTTTCTAGTCGATGAGCTTAAAGCAAGGAACCTTGCCCGTCCCAGCGAAGACGGCGTCTCAGTACCACTACACCCAATCGTACGAACAACAATCTTGGTCATTCTTGGCCAGCTCTCTCGAGCTGCTGGCGCGAAACGAGGCCTTACGATTCATCCAACAACCAACCAACCTAAGGCAATTGTAGATCTGATCAACACATTATCGATGGAATCGATGCCTTCATACGGAAAAGTGATTTCTTTTGATCTTGAACCCGTCACCCTTAATATGTCATCAATACCTCTTGATGATGTTCTCCAATTCCGTACTGAGCATCAGACGGCCTACCGAACCTATATACGAGATTTGCGACGCTTTGTCGCTGAACTAGCAGGCATCAAAAATCCCGAAGAACAAGAATTATTACTTCTCGAACGTCGCCAGGAGATTGCTGACGCTGCTCACGATATCCGGCGCTCTACTACAAGGTCGCTCATGAAGAACCTCTCGTCTTGGTCACTTGGAATAGCAGGAAGTGCTTGGTCCCTTAGTACTGGCGATCCTACAGGCTTTGCTCTAACTGCTTTTAGTCTCCTTCCAGGATTGTTCGGTGAAAAAGGAACTGTAACTGCTTATTCTTATCTGTTCGATATTCAAAACAAGCTTGGTACTTAATGTCGCAAACCACAGGAAGTGTTTCTCCAAGTCACCTAAGGCAACTGGAAAGTTGCATGGAGAAGACCAATCCAGGCCTAGAGGAGGCTGCGCGACACCGGTAGGTGCCGGTGTCGCGCAGAACGGATCAATCCGCAAATCAATCCAATCCGCCATATAAGGTTCATGTCGACTGCAGGAGCCGTGTGCCAGAGGCCCCTGCACCAGGTGAACGCTTTCATGGTGCGAGGAGTGCTGACCTTGACTCAGGGCCCTGTGCGACTACGAGCAACGAAAACACGACCATCCGCGCCTGCTCCACTGCATGGTTCCGACAGGCCGAGGTCACGATTGATACCACCGGCTGCTGCAGTGAGATGGACATGGAGGGCGCTGGCCATGACGAGCAAAACCCGGTGGCAAGCGGCGGATGGGACGCCACAGGATGTCCTGTACTTTCGCATCTACTCATGCGAATCGCTTAGCAGTTGGCAATGTGGCCTAGGATACCACTATGCCCTGGCGATTTCGGCCTAGTGCGCCCCTTTCTTAGGGGAGCCAGTCTCGTCGATCGCGACCACGCCGCCGGAAGCAGGGGCCAGCCACTGGTCGACTTCGGCGCGGTGGGTCTGCTAGCCGTACACGACGGCCAGTTCCAGAGGCTCGGAGACGGGCATGGGTGGGGCATCGTGACTCCTACACGACAGGGACACAACGCCTTCACCATATGCTACTGTAGTATGTGCATGGTCGGCCATGCCTAGTGCTCTCTGCCAATTGCAGTATCTCTGTATAAACCTTTGTCAACCAGTTATCCTTGTATTCACGATCTCCGGCGGAGAGTACCCTGTGAATCTTGGATGAACTCTGCCTGCAAATTGCTTCCGGGCGGCAATACGGGGTATAATGTGCAACAAGCGAATGGAATGCGAAACTGGCTTAGAATGCCCGAATCATTGAAGGAGCTATGAATGGCAATCGAACCCCTAGAGTTACGTTTTGTGATTGCAGAAATTCATCTGAAAATTGCTGTACCTGATGTGGAGAGAACCGTTGATTGGTCTTCTCCCGCAGTTTGGATGAATGAATCTGTATGGAATAAAATTAAAAATATTCAACCTGATCAGATTGATGAGGATATTGAGACCGCCACCTTGCTGAATCGGCTTGTGGATTCTTTTGCTGAACTCCTGAATCGCTCTGAACCCAATCAGAATGTCCAAACGATTTTTGGAGGTCACTATCCAAGTAGGATGGAGATTCAATCTATAAGACTCACCCTCAAAGGTGTTGCAACCATTCCCTATGAATTAGCAACTGTTGTTGCCGATACAGTTCAGGCTTTGGAGAACCACTGAGTTCACCTGCCATGGGACCGTACTGCGCCAAGCAACGGCGTGGCAGCGGTCACAGCGCCCCAGCACCGATTCCCGCGTACATGGCAACAGTCCCCAGCCTGTCGCATCTTGGCACAGGTCACAAATCTTCTCTGTAGACCAATGCACAAAGTGAAACGGAGCACTCCATATGGCCTTGTCTACTCAAAGGTCGCACGGAATCTAATACCGGCACCCATTCCCGTCCCAACCCCAGCTACAGAAAGCTCTCTCCCATGCTAGATGATGTAGCCCTGCGTGTGGCGCCCGGCATGCGCATTAAACTGCGCAGCGTGGAGTGGCTGGTGAAGCGAACCCAGACCACGGGGATGCGGTTCCACCTGATTGATGCCGTCGGCATCTCGGACATCGTCCGCGATCGGGAGATGTCCTTCATCCTCGAATACGAGCGCGAAGGCAGCGTCAAGATCCTGGACCCGGCCGACGTAACCCTGGTTCCCGACCGGTCCCCGCACTACAACCAAACCCTCCTGTACATCGAAAGCCTGCTTCGGTCGGCGGCACCGTCCCAATCGGCAGTAGCTGTGGGTACGCGGGCCGCCATCGACCCCATGCCGTACCAGTTGGAACCGGCACGCAAGGCCCTGCAGGCCACCCGGCCCCGCATCCTCATTGCCGACGATGTCGGCCTTGGCAAGACGATCGAAGCCGGCATCCTCGTCTCCGAACTCATAGCCCGGGGACGGGGCAAGCGGATTCTGGTCGTCACCACCAAGGCGATGCTCACCCAATTCCAGAAGGAGTTCTGGATTCGCTTTTCCATTGCCCTGACCCGGCTCGACAGCGACGTCCTGCAACGTGTCAAGGAGCGCATTCCGGACCGGCACAACCCCTTCCACTACTTCGACCGGGTCATCATCTCCATCGATACGCTCAAGAACAACAAGCGGTTCGGTACGGCGATTGAGAACGCGACCTGGAACATCATCGTGATCGACGAAGCCCAGAACGTCGCCGAGCGAAGGCACGGCACCGGCAAGAGCCAACGGGCGCGGCTAGCCCAGCAGTTGACCAACCGCTCCGATGCCTTGCTGTTGTTGTCCGCAACCCCGCACGACGGCAGCAAGCGCAGCTTCGCCAGCTTGATGCGCATGCTCTCACCTCTGGCCATCGCAGACCCGGAGGACTACGGTCCCGAAGACATCAAGGGCCTGTTTGTCCGTCGGTTCCGGCACAGCGAGGAGGTAAGCCGGGATCTGACCAACGTGATCCCGGAGCGAGACACCCAAAGACTGACGGCACAGGCATCCCCCGCAGAGGAGGAGGCGTTCAAGTTGCTGGCAAACCTGAGGCTCAAGGCCGACGAATCGGTGAGAAAGTCCACACGGCTATTCCGCATCGTCCTGGAGAAGGCCCTGTTCTCGAGCCCGGCCGCCTGTCTGGAGTCCATCGGCAACCGAATCGCCCGTCACCAAAGGGAACTCGATCAAGGCAGGAACACGCATGGTTCGTTCCATGACATGGAACGCCTGGAGACCTTGCGCGCAGCCGTAGAACGTGTCGACAAGACAAACTTCAGCCGCTACCAGCGACTGTTGACGTACCTGCGTGAACAGGGGTGGACCGGCCGTGACGGCAGCGACCGGTTGGTGATCTTCACCGAGCGCATCCCGACACTCAGGTGGCTCAAGGAAAGCCTGCAGGAGGACCTGGGCCTGCGGGAGAACCAGATTGAGACCATGTCCGGCGACATGAGCGACAACGAACTTAACGATGCCAAAGAGGCATTCGGCCTGGGAGATTCACCAGTGCGGCTGCTGGTAGCCAGCGATGTTGCGGCGGAAGGCCTGAACCTTCACTTCCAGTGCCATCGTCTGGTGCATTTCGACCTGCCCTGGTCACTGATGACCTTCCAGCAGCGGAACGGACGGATTGATCGCTATGGACAGCAGCAACAGCCCCAGATTGTCTACCTGTTCACCAACTGTCGGGAGGAACGCATCCACAACGATCTGCGGATCCTCCAGCTTCTGGCCGAGAAGGAGGAGAACGCCCGCGTCAACATCGGAGACGTGTCCATCCTGCTGGGAACCAACGACCCTGACGAACAGGAGGAACGCCTCGCCGACGAAATTAACCGGGGCACCCTAGAACAGGAGTGGGAGGAAACCCTCGATA
The DNA here is from genome assembly GCA_965208365.1 of Caldilineaceae bacterium. Taxonomy (GTDB): domain Bacteria; phylum Chloroflexota; class Anaerolineae; order Caldilineales; family Caldilineaceae; genus Bin34. Next base: position 798,032 of record OZ242330.1, read on the forward strand.
CCAATGCCCAGGCCGCCGAGGACAACGAGATCAACTTCCTTGAGATGATCCTGAGGCAGGGCTCCGCGGAAGACACCAGCCCGGCACTAGGCCCTTCCCAGGACAGCAGCAACACCATTTACCCCTCCTTCTTCGACTTCGCAACCGCAGCCCTCAAGGAAGCCCGGGAGCGGCTGGACATGACGGTTCAGATCCATGAGATAGAGCGGATCATCGAGATGGACGTGCCTGCGTCACTGAAGGATCCGATCTCGAACGAGCCGCGCTGGATGCCGCGGGAGGCGGTCAAGGAAGGGCTGATTCGCCTGACCGACAATCCCGATCAGGTGAAGGAGTCGATGGAACGCGCCCTGGCCTCGGACGACAGCTGGCCCGAGACCCAGTTCCTATGGGAGATCCACCCGTTCGCCGTGTGGCTCGGAGACTTGATGAACCAGTTGTTCAACCGACGCGAGGTGCCGGTGCTCCTACTGGACGATCGCTTGGACGAAGGCGAATCGATCTTCCTGTTCTTCGGGCGGATCCCCAACCAGGCAGGGTCAACGCTGCTCGACTCGTGGATTGGCGTGCACTACCGAAACTCGGAGTTCACGGGGTGTCTTGACATCGACGAGGTTCTAAACTTGACCGGCCTGCGTCCGGATGCGCTAGGGCCTGTGGACATTAGCAAAGGGATTGCGCAGCCAATGGCGAGCCGCGGCGAACAGGACAAAGCCCAGATAGCTGGCCGCGGTCTTCTCATAGCGCGTGGCAATGCGGCGGCCCTGCTTGAGCCAGCCGATGGACCGTTCCACGAGGTTGCGCTCCCGGTACAGCACCCGGTCGTAGGCGATCGGCTCCCGCCGGTTGCGCCGCCCCGGAATCACCGGTTCGGCTCCCTGGGCCACGATGTACCGTCGCAGCTCGTCGTCGTCGTAGCTCCGGTCCGCCAGCCCGTAGTCGGGACGGACCCCCTCCAGCAGGCCCTCCGCCTGCGGTCGGTCATGGGCCTGCCCCGGCGTCAGGCGGTAGGCCAGCAGGCCGCCCTGGGCATCGACCAGGACATGCAACTTGGTGCCGAAGCCACCCCGGCTGCGTCCCTGGGCCTGCGCGTCCTGACCGCCCTGGTCACGCCGGGCACCGGCGGAGACCGGGTGGGAGCGCACATGGGTGGTGTCCAGGTGCACCCGGCATTCTTGCTTCCGTTCCTCGGCGCAGGCGGCCGCCAGCCGTTCCCAGACCCCGGCCAGGCACCAGCGCCGATAGCGGCGAAAGAGGCTGTTCCAGTGTCCAAAGCGGGGCGGCAGGTCGCGCCACGGGATCCCCGTGCGCAGGAGGTAGTGGACCCCGTGCAGGAAGCGGCGGAGATCCCGGTGCGACCCCACGCGCACCGCCGGATCCTGTTGCAGCAGACGGAGAAGGACCTTGAATTCGTGGGGGCGCAGTGCGTGACGGGCCATGGCAGAGGGGCTGTGAAGGGGAGTGCGACGTGGGCAGGATGATAGTCTCACGACCAACGACCTCATTCATGTCCTATGTCCACACGCCCTAGTCAACCGGGGAGACTTCCAAGTTGGACATCTACAGAACCGGGTGGAACAGGCAGCCCGCCGGGCGGAGGAACGATTCGGGCAGCAGGTGCAGGAACTTCAGGACCGGTTCGATACGAGTCAACTTGAGGAACAGGATCGTCTGGATGAGCTTAGCAAGCGGCACTTGAAGTTGATTGAGGACTGGTATCGGAGAAGGCGAGGGAAAGGGATTGCCGCGGTGGTCGAAGCCGACTACCGTGAGAGAAAGGCTGAAGTGGAACGTTGGAAGGAAGAGTCCTGGGAATGGTACGCACGATCCCAGGCCACCGACGCAAGGCTGCATCCACACCCCAGACTGATCGCGGTTCTGACCGGAGAGTAACGATGGACATTGGAAACCATGGCTGAAACTCACGCCGACGTTACCAATGAGAACTGTCTCTTCCACAGCACTACTCGTTGGACCTGTGCGGATCAAGCCGGCAACGAGGTTTGGTCACTGATTCAATCTCGTTGATATTGGTCCAAACCCGGTATCGGCACCTCCGCCAAAGCTAGTTCCCTGCCTGTCCCAGCTCAGGTCATGGGCAGTAGCAGTAGGTTGTCCGCATCGACGGCCGTGGGTATAGATCAGGAACAATTCGGCCCTACTGCGGACTATTCCTGGTCAGAAAACCGGGTTACGTCCGGGTGACGCAAAGCTTCTACCCAGCGCTCGCTCCAGTCGGGCGTGCCGAAAAACGCCAGCTCGTCGGCCAACACCTCGGGATCGAGCGAAGCCGGGTGGCCGCGCAAACCTGCGGCCACGAAATTGGCCACTGCCAGTTCGATGTCGTCGTCCCAGATCTCATCGTCGCCAACAGTTGGGATTGTGACAACGGAAATCGGGCACCAGATGTGCCCCTTGGTCCGATGCTTCGTGGCGGCGGTTGCGTCCGCGATGCGCTCCAGCAGTGCAGGCACTTCGGATGCGCTGATCTTGCGTTTCGGGTAAAGCCACTCGAGGAAAGCGCGCACGTTCACGCTAGCAAATCCAGGGTGGTCTCCTAGGTCTTCGGGTTCGCAAAAGAAGTCGCCCAAAGGCATTACAACGTTCATGGATCAAGCATGTTTTTCGACTACGTGTGGTTCCACGCGTGAAACCGTATTGTGACACGACGTGGTGGTCCCCCAAACGTCCTTGTGGAAACAGGCGCGGCATCCGGGCGATCTGCGCCGCGACCTGCCCTGGACATTGGCATTGCGACCACAAGGAGATACGACATGCCGGATGCTTGGATGAAACTCGGAGGTTGGAGTTCTGCAAGACCATCCGCGAAGACCATGATCCGCGCTGTCCGATCCGTTGTCGGCTGTACTGTTCAAGGGCTGGGAACCGATCCCACTCAAGGCCTGTGGCATGGTCGCTGCCAACCAGGGCACCTTGGCCTCCGCACGGCGAAGATCATTGGCATCAACGCTGCCTGAGAGAGACCGCGCAACCGCTATCACTTGGAACTTCGAGAAGGCAACGGCAGGGAATCAGCGCGACAATCCGCGACAATCAATGCCCAACACCGTGACAGAAAGACTGTAGCGGAGTGTTGGAGGGATGATCCTGGACTTGACATGAACAATCCCAAGCTGCCTTTTCCAAGTGGCATCCGTGCCCCGAGCTAAGCACGGTTTCGACCGGAGAACTACCACGAACAAGCAACACCATGGCTGAAACCTATCCCGGCATTACCAACGAGAACAGCTTCTTCTCGGACCACTACCTGTCCGACCTATTCGCCAAGGACCGTCAGCGGTGGGCAAAGGACACCGACGCGGAACTGGCCAGTCCAGCGGACCGGAGACGGCTGGCAAGCCTATACCTGCAAGGCAAGCGCGCCTACGGTGCGGGCATGGAGCGAGGCGTGTTGCCGCGACAGGCCGGGGAGTTCCAGCAGGCCCTGCTCGAAATCCTGGGTTACGACCGGCGTCCGGAACGAGTACCGGTCGCCATTGACAACCGTCAGGTGGCGGTACCCCTGCTAGCGCGCGTAGCCACCTCAAAGGAACAGGACGCACTGTGGGTGGTGGAGTTCCGGGATCAGATTGGCGATGACGAATGGGGCGGGGATCCCCTGGCCGGAGGATTCCATGCAGGTCTTTATCCCTGGTCCGACGGAGACGAACTGGACTTTCCAGATGGCAACACGACCGTAGAGAAGGTGATTGAGGCGGGAGTGTTCGGCCAGAGTCGGCCTCCCCGGTGGGTCATGGTGGTGTCACTGGCCCGGATCGTGCTACTGGATCGGGTCAAGTGGGCCGAGGACAGGCTTTTGCGATTTGACCTGGAAACCATCCTTACGCATCCGGATGCGGAGTCGTTCCGAACCATGCAGGCCCTGCTGCATCAGACATCCCTGGCACCGACCGGCGAGGTCCGGGGTATGGAGGGTTTCGATGAGAACTCGCGCCTGCACGCGGTCGGGGTTTCCACAGACCTCAAGTACGCCATGCAGGAGGCGGTCGAACTTCTGGGCAACGAGGCGTTGCGCCAATATGCCGACAGAAACCGGCCGGTACCTTCTGCAGAAGATCTCACCCGGGAGTGTCTGCGCTACCTGTATCGGCTGCTGTTCCTGTTCTTTGCCGAGGCGCATCCGGAACTGGGCCACGCGGGGATGCGTTCACCGGTCTACCAGAACGGCTACAGCCTGGAGACACTACGCGACGCGGAACTGGTACGACTACCGGACAACGAAGACAGCTGGTTCCTGCACGAGTCGCTGCAGACGCTGTTCCGGATGCAGTTGGAAGGAACTCCCATGCGCGATCGAGAGGCCCTGAGAAGGTCGGAGACCCACCACGACTTCATACTGGAACCAGTGGGATCGGTGCTGTTTGAGCTAGAACAGACTCCGCATCTTGATGCCGTTCGGTTCCCGGATCGGGTATTGCGTCGAGTGTTGGAGCTGCTGTCGCTGTCTGGAGCCGGAACCCACCGCAGGAAGGGGCGGCGCGCTGGCAGGAGAGGACGCGGCCGCATTTCCTATGCCCAGCTCGGTGTGAACCAGTTGGGGAGCGTCTACGAGGCGTTGCTGTCGTTCTCCGGGTTCATAGCGGACCAGGACTTGGTAGAGGTGAAACGGGCGCAGGACGACAAGCCGGACATCCTTGAACGGGCCTGGTTTGTGCCGATTGAAAAGATTGACGAGTACGAGGACGACGAAGTCGTCTACGACGGCAACGAGCCACGCATCTACCACAAGGGAACGTTCGTCTACCGCCAAACAGGCTACGACCGGGAGGCCACTGCCTCGTTCTACACGCCGGAGTCCCTGACGCAGGCCACCGTACGCCATGCCCTCAACGAACTACTGAAGGACCGCAAGGCGGACGACATTCTCGACATCCGCATTCTGGAGCCGGCGATGGGTTCGGCTGCGTTCCTGATCGAGGCCGTCAACCAGCTGGCGGACCGCTACCTCCGCCTGAAGCAGCGGGAACTGGGTAGGACCATTCCGCAGGAGGATCTGCCGCGGGAGCGGCAGCGGGTGCGGGCCTACATCACGGCGCGGAATGCGTTCGGGGTGGACTTGAACCCGGTGGCGCAGGAACTCGGGGCCATGTCGCTGTGGCTGAACTGCATGGAGCCGGGAGGATTCAGGCCGGATTTCAGCCACACCCTCTACACGGGGAACTCGATTGTTGGTGCGCGGCGGGCGGTATTGACGATCAGCAAGCAAAGTCGCGGCTACAAGGTGGATAACGACAGCCTGCGGGAATTGGGGTTCAGAGACAAAAGGGCAGACGACGAGGTTTACCACTTCCTGCTTCCGGTGAAGGAGATGGCCGCGGTCACGCGCAAGGAGTTGAAGGCATTGGTTCCAGATGCCGTGATGCAGGGAGCGGCTTGGGGCAAGGAACATGGGCGGCCCTTCACTGAACATGAGTTCGCTGTGTTGCAGGAGCTGTCCTCGGCTATTGACAAACTTTGGGCCTCGGTGGCGAGCGAGCTGCACAACCAGCGTGCCGAGTACGAGGCGACGCTGCCGGAGGTCTGGCCTACCAAAGTCGCACCAATCCAAGACCGAGCACATCGGCAATCTGACCTCCCGGACGAATACCGTAGGCTGAAGTTGGCTCTGGACTACTGGTGCAGCCTATGGTTCTGGCCCATCAGTGTCTATGGCCTGCTGCCGTCGAGAAACCGGTTCCTGTTGGAGATGTCCTTAATCCTCACAGGCAGGCCCGCGGCAACCGAAGGTACTTTGTCGTGGGTGTTGGAGACAGAGTTGGAGGCAGTAGAGGCGAGCGCTGTACGGACCCTGTTGGATGATTCCGATAACCCACTGGAAGTTGACGACCTTGCGGAGTTCATGTCGGGCCGGCTACAATCCATCAAGGAGACTTCAGTTGGACACCGTTTCCTCAATTGGCCGTTGGAGTTTGCAGACATACTTTCGAAGCAGTCCGGATTTGACTTGATCATTGGGAATCCACCATGGGTTCCTCTGCAATGGACTGAGAAGGAGGCCTTGGCCCAACATACTCCTTTGATTGAAATCCGAATGTGGAGCGCAGACCGAATTGCCAGACAACGCAACGGTATTCTTGAAACCAATAGTCTCAATGGATTGATCTTCGACGCCCGCACTGGAAGTGCACGTGCCACCTTTGCCCGCCACCCGCACAACTACCCCCAACTCCGGGGCATCAGCCAGAACACATACAAGCTTTTCCTAGCACGAAGTTTCGACCTGATCGCATCCAATGGCGCTGCGGGGTTGGTGCATCCAGTCAATCACTTCCGTGAGCCACAAGGTAGTATACTCAGGGATATGTGCTATAGACGCCTGGTCTTGCTTCTGCAGTTCACCAATGAACGGTCGAATAGCATGTTCTCAGATATTGGACATGCAAGAGTATATTCAACCTGCATCTACCTCGGTCATCCAAAACCAGTTCAATTTCGCATGATCGCTAACCTGTTCGCTTCAGAGACTGCCGATGAGTGTTTGGTACACGACGGTGCCGGGCCCGTACCCGGCATCAAGGATGTAAACGGCGACTGGCAACTAAAGGGACATCGCAGCCGTGTGATCGAAGTTGATGAAACTGTACTTTTCAACTTCGGGAGCGTATTAGATCCAGGAAAACCCCCAAGGTCCTGTCGGTTACCGATGCTACATTCCCAAGAACTGGTGGCATCGCTACTGAAAATAACATCCCAACCGCAACGCTTGGGCAATTTACAAGGGGAGTATCTTCAGGATGCAATGTGGGATAAAACCGGAGATCGAAAAACTGACCCGCCAGTGTTCAAACGGAAAGTCTCATTCCAAGCCACACCTGAGGAACTAATCCTCACAGGACCAATCATCGGTCTGGCCAATCCGCTGGCTAAGTGTCCAAATCGAAATAGCCGTACCAAAAATGACTATGAAGATATTGATCTGGTGCAGATACCGGATGACTACCTTCCCCGTTCCAACTATACCCCGGGGCTACCTTGGTACCAGTACCAGAAGCTCGTTCGATCGACGCCCTGGGATAGGACGATCAAGCATATCGACTGTAGTCGGATAGGTTTGCGAAGGCGCGTAGATTCGGGAACTGAGCGAACGCTCCAATGCTGCTTGATGAGTAAAGGTCTCGCCCACGTTCATGGGCTTGAAACCGTTTCATTCAAGAACTTGGCGCATCTAATTACTGTATGTACGCTTTGGAACTCCTTGCCTTATGACTTCGTCGCCAAATCGTTTCAAGTACGCGACATGATTGAATCGTTCACATCTCAATTGGCGATAGTCGACCTGCCGGATGTTGCCTGCCACCGCATGCTTCAGCTCAACTGTCTTACAAATCATTATGCACCCATCTGGAACGAACTAGCCTGTAACTATTCATCGTTGGGCTGGTCGGCGACACACATTGGCTTAGAACTAGAGAATCCATTGACGACAACTGTCACTTGGAATCGAAATTGTGGCCTACGCACTGACTTGACCCGACGTCAAGCCTTACTCGAGGTTGATGTGCTTGTTGCTATGGCACTTGGCCTGACTCTTGATGAGTTAATTCAGATCTACAGATTAGTCTTTCCGGTCTTGTACAGCTATGAACAGAACACGTGGTATGATCAGAGTGGACGCATTGTGTGGTCAAACCGTAACGGAAAGGGGATGTCCACTCCGCGGGCGGAGTGGGAACGTAACTGCAGCATGCAACGAGGATGTTTGGCTGAAATCGTAACCATCGACTTTCTACCCAACGGTCCATTTCAGCATACTATCGAGTACAAAGCACCGTTTTGCAATCCTAATCGGGAAGAGGACTACCGTGTTGCTTGGGACTACTTCGTAAGGAATTTGTAAACACGGTTGTAACAAGAAACCTTGTTTGATAAATTGCAATGTCTGATTCGGCTCGGAGGATTCTACAAAATGACCCGAGCCGCCTTCCCAGTTGCTGAGAGCCCTGTGGGCGCGGAGGTCGGCGGCAATCGCAATCCAGCAGCCCCACCCAAAAGTGCCCGATCGGCTGTCACAATGTAGCCCTGCACTAGGACGTGGGGAATGACTGTGATCTCGTTGGACTGGATGTCAGTCTTCCGCTGGCCCAGGACCAGCTATGCCTCCACCGCCCAAGCACTGACCACGTTCAGCGTTGGCACCCCAACCAGCAGCAATCATGTGAGCAGCAGACAGCTTTGCCGCCGATGACGACCGCCTCGCCCGGCATCCGCACCGCCAGTGACTGTACCCAGCAACTGAAACAGCGTTCCAACTCCTCCGGTGAATCCCCCAAGACAAAGACGCATCCGTAGAAATCGTGCGAGGGAATGCAGTGCGGCTGTGCCAAGAAGGTGGACAACCTGTCTCGCTGGCTGCGACCGAAGGGTACCCCCCGGCCACCAGTTGGCACCGCAGATCACTGCAAGGAGGGGCACGATGCCGCCGTGAAACGAATGCAGTCGGGTCGATTCCACACGGGAATCTTCTTTGTCGCCGCTGAAATCCACCAGGGGACCAGCAGCACAGGGGTTGGGAGTAATCAAAGGGAAATCCAGAAACGGAGCAGACAGCGCCGGTCTCAACTGACCCCCCCCATTTACAACCCAAATGCCTCGTAGCTGGCGACCGGACACATCATCGCGTCACTAAATCGTGTTACAATCACATCACCCGCGGATGGCTAACAGACACGGAAACACACCAAGCCCATTCCACCAACAATCAACATCCCCTTCCACTGAGCAATCCAACTCAAATCTGTCCACACAATCACCTTGGCTTTCAAGGAGAACAGCTCCAGAATGTCCGACATCGCGCTAAATTTGTTTCCTGTTTTGACGACAGATTTTTCATACACCTTATATCGTCACCCTTACATTGAACAACATCGGCCCACCGTAGGCACCGAGCAGGCAATCCGCCGCTATTTGAACATAGACGGTACCAGTAACCACTACTGGACAACGTTCACACCATCACAAAATGGAATCAAAACAATCTGCAAGCCATACGACAACATTTACGCGACGCAGGCAGCCCTCCACTCAGCACTCATTAACAAATGTGAGCATTCTTTATCTCCAAGCGAGTTTCATGTTTTGGGAACGCGGTTTCCACGTGTCGAGTTTGTACTAGCAGCGTACCCAGAAGGCGAACAGGTCGTTTCTATTGACCCATATTACTTGCGCAGCCGCCGCCTATTCGGTTTCAGGGCGCAATTCAGATTCCATCCCCAAGAAGAACATCGTTACACTCCTAAAGCACTCCAACTTAGCTTAGCCCTTGACCGAAATGGCCATCAAAACAAAAATCGTTATGCAGATAGATATACCAAACTAGCTGAATTCATCAAAGAATACGAATCAGCCATATTCCACTTGGAGTTGCCTGGAGGTTGCACTGTGGAAGTGGCACCCCACTTAGCTAAACTTCCAGTTAAACATCTTGACATCAAACATTATATTGTTAGCCGCCACCAAGAGGCCAATTCACAGTTTCTGGGGGTGAAAAACCATGGACCGCTAGACCAAGCTCAAAAAGACACCCGCTTTTGGTTCATTTACAGACCAGAAGATCGACCATTAGCACATGACTTGTTTCGAGCACTAAGGGGAGACACATTCCGCACATTCCCCGGAATGGAACCCATGTTCCATCTCTCAATGCACAAAGACTACGTCAATGGTATTACGATATCAGATTTTACACAAGATGAAATCGAAAGAGTATCCAACAAAGTGGCTTCAGATACTGACAATGTAATACCCATCGTGCTGACACCATTCGACAGAGATGACGATCCTGCCATAAACGGTCCATATTGGATGTTGAAGTATGCATTTCTCGAAAAGCACTTACCACTCCAAGTAGTTTCAAACAACACAATCGCAAACAGAAACACACTCAAATGGTCTGCCGCGAGCATCGGACTACAATCGTTCGCAAAAGCTGGTGGCACTCCATGGAAAGTACGTCCCCGAACTGAAAGTTGTTTAATCATCGGAGTAGGTCAAGCACATAAGCTGATCAACGGTAAGATTGTGCGATACTTCGCTTTTTCTGTCCTTACAGACTCGAGCGGTGTATTCGAAGAAGTCAGGCTACTGGGAGAAGGTCGAAACGAAAGTCAGTACATTCAAGACCTGTCCATTAATCTGGCTGAAATCATCCAGGATTATTCTCACCGCTACACAAATTTCGTAGTCCACTCTACATTCGCAATTCAGCATGCTGAACTCAGCAGCATAGCCGATACTCTTGAAGACCAACAAATGCAAGGACACGATGGTGCATTCGCTTCACTCAAGTTCAATGAGCACAATCGTTTCTTTGGATTTGCCCCTGAACATAATAGCCGCGTGCCATATGAAAGCACTTTGATTCGACTATCAACAAATGAATGCTTGGTGTGGTTCGAAGGGCTTTTGTACGGACAAAGGACCGTCAAAAAAATGGTCGGCAATCCACTCCATGTAAGATTTTTGTATCCAAAAGAAGGACTTTCTGATTATCAACGCCTAGCCTATCTACAGGATGCAGTAAACTTGTCGGGGGCCAACTGGCGTGGGTTCAACGCCAAGTCTCTACCTGTCTCAGTTTACTACGCGCAAATCATCGCCAAGTATTTGAAAGAATTCGACAATCTTGGCTTGGCACCGATTGATGTTCACACACTCAAACCTTGGTTCCTATAATGGCAACTACAGTATTTAAGCGAGATGAAGTAATTCTCCTGCTTGGTGCCGGGGCCAGCGTAGAAGCTGGATTGCTGGATTCTAGTACAATGATTGATGAGATTGAGAAACTCATCTCTAGCGATCCTGCTTGGATGTGTTATAGGGAGCTGTATCGGTACGTTCGAAGTTCAATTTTCTTCGCTGACGGCCTAGATGGTGTGTTCGATAAGAATGTGCCATTCAACATTGAGCGTTTGGTGAACGTACTGGATGAACTCTTGAAGAAGGAGCGGCATGCCCTTTATCCATTCGTCGGAGCTTGGAATCCTAAGTTGCAAGAAGTTGCGGGGGATGACTTCAAGAATGTACGGGACTTTCGCAATCTGATCGTCAAAATTCTAAGAGATGAGTGGGTTACTTTGAGCGAAACTGAGAAAGCTGGTTATTACGAAGGTCTTCTTCGTTTCCAAAGGCAGTATGAACACCCTTTGCGAGTATTTTCACTGAATTTCGATTTGTGTGTGGAACAGTCATGTGAATTGAAGAATGTTCAACGGGGGTTTGATCTGAGAGTTTGGGATTGGCGCATGTTCGATGAGACTCTCGACGATTCACATTCATTACTACTCTACAAATTACATGGTTCACTCGACTGGTATTTTAAGGATGGGCAAGTCCTGTATTCTGATGCGCCGACTAAGATTAAAGCTGATGAAATTGCATTGATTTTTGGCACGTCATACAAGTTGCAATACGTAGATCCGTTTCTTTTCTTCGCATACGAACTCCGTCGTTGGACACTAGATTCTGCGCGGCTCATCATATGCATTGGTTACGGCTTTAATGACGAACATATCAATGGCATTCTTGGGCAAGCGCTCAGTAGGAACAATGAGCGGAAGCTACTCGCCGTGTTTGGACCGTCTGATGACTGTGATACTCTGAACGTAAAGATCGCCAACCTGCTCGGCGCGAATCCGTCGCAGATGATCGTTGACAATTCTGGGGCACGTCAGTTTTTGGAAAGTGGTTTGAGAATTTCTCGGCTAGCTGAAAATTTCCCTGCTGAAGCAGACTTGATGGTTGAAATTATGGACTCTGCAGAAGGTCGATCAGGCTTCTCGGGATAAAGCGTCATGCAATGGATGTGGCGTCTTAATTTTCCTTGACGACTCGCAGTGTGTGGACGACTGGGGGTGCCTCGGCGGTAGTTACCGAAATTACCATCAAGTCGGCAGGCATCCGTATAGGGCGCGACCACCTGCATGGCGGAGTGAATGGTTCTACCTGTCGTCAGCTTGAATTCACAGGTTGGGTTCCTGATGGTGTTCGCGGAAGTGATTTTCTGACTGGGTTCCACACACCGATCATGGTCGGTTCTTATATGGGTGCGGCGGACGTTCGGGTCGGTGTTGTGGGCACCGGTGCCTCGGGGTTCTGGCGATGCCGACTGGGCTGTGGTATTGGTCCAACTCCTGCAGGCCATCTCCCAGACGGCCTGCAGGAGTCCAAGAACCGGCGGTCGTCAGACGGGGATAGGGTGTAAGGGCGACCGGCCGTTCCTAGTACACCTGCAGCCCACAGTAGGCCGACACTGTGGACAACTGGAGGAAGAGGTCTAACAGAGACGTTCTGGTGGGCCGACTACCGACATGGCTGAAGACGCAGTACCTTCGCTTCCTGTAGCTGAGGGCTCCTACCATAGCTTCGCTCAGACGAACGATACTCTACACACGCAAGATACGCGACACAGAACTCGCACTACCTTCAACGAGACTGTACCGGGTCGTCTCGATGCGAGTTGATATCCACACCCAGCCGGTATGATTGACCTTCACGAATGTGGGGCCAATTGATCCCTGCTCGCAGTCGGCCCGATCCCATTTGCTTCACCTTCTGCATTTCAGCTCCTCCAACTGCCCCAGCAGTTGGAGGAGCTGAACTCCCATCTTCCGGACACTCAGTGCAACAACGTTGAAACGACCGTGCGATCTTCGCCCTTGGATCCGCCCATGCCCTTCACCGGTATCCTCCCCCTCGACTTGACCGAACAGGCCAAGACCGCAGTTGAGGAGGTTCTCCGTGCCTCCTACAGGCCGTCGCCTCCCGCTTTCTCAAACCTCATCGACAACTTCGTCGCGAAACCCGACAACCTCTTCCGAGGACCCTACCTGAGCCTAGACCTGCCCTACACCAGCGCAGATACCCTCACAGAGCCTTTCCCTTCGGTCCCGCTCGGTCACACCCCCTACGCCCACCAACTGGAAGCCTTCCAGAGACTGCAGCCCGACGCTCCTCGGTCAACGATCATCGCCACCGGCACGAGCTCTGGCAAGACCGAATGCTTCCAACTGCCGATCCTCGACTGGTGCTACCAACACGCGGACCAACCGGGCATCAAGGCTATCGTCATCTACCCCATGAATGCCCTGGCTGAGGATCAGGCTAGGCGCATTGCAACCCGCATCTGGAACTCCCCGGAGCTGCGAGGGCGGGTCACGGCCGGCATGTACGCGGACGCGGAACCGCAGGACGCATCCCCCTCCATGCTGGAGGACGACATCATTCGGTCCCGCCGGGCGATGCACGAAACTCCTCCAGACATCCTGCTGACCAACTACAGGATGCTGGACAGCCTCCTGGTCCGTCCGGAACGCAAGGGACTCTGGGAACAGAACACACCTGAAACGCTGCGGTTTCTGGTCGTGGACGAACTCCACACCTTCGATGGAGCACAAGGTACGGACCTCGCCTGCCTTATCCGCAGGCTGAAGGACCGCTTGGCCATTCCCAAGGGATCCCTGTACTGCATTGGCACGTCCGCGACCCTGGGAGACCGGAACGACACCAAACCCGTCATTAACTACGCCCAGGAGCTGTTCGACGAAGAGTTCGATGCGGATGCGGTGGTCACGGAAGACCGCCAGGACCTCTCCGAGTACCTCGAAACCGAAGAGGATATTGAACTGTCCAACCGCCTCCCCGACAAGGAACTGGTGGCAGACCTTGCCGGCCACACCGAGATGCAGGATCCCGTCCGTTTGATACGCCACCTGTATCAAGCCTGGTTTGGGGACGAGGCGACGGAGGGCATTGGTGGCGCATGGCGCGTCGAATTGGGCAACCAGTTGCGCTCGCACGAATTCCTGGCCACTTTGCTCGGCGCCCTGAACGGAAGCATTCGACCGGTCAACGAGGTCACAACCCACCTCCAAAGGTCATTCCCGGAGCTTGGTTCGTGGTCCGAGCCCGAAATACGAAACCTGCTTCAGGGCTTCATGGCACTGCTGGCCTTCGCCAGAAGATCCGAGAAGGGAACCGACGAATCGCGTCCCTTTCTCTCCATCCGTGTCCACTTCTGGATTCGGGAGCTGAAGCGCATGGTGGTGTCGTTGCCACCGGATCCGGACCCGGAACACACCGACACACCTAGCGACACCAATAGCAGCAATGAGCTACTGGATGATGTCGGCACAGCGGCCAGGAACCGGGAAGCCGACCCGCGCCTACTGCACTCCGACGACCTTCCCGACAACTTCGGGGAAGCGGTCTTGCCCGTTGTTCACTGCCGGGAATGCGCTGGCATGGCATGGGTAACCGCTACCAATCCGGACAACAGCGGCTTCGTGGAAGACAGGGACGCTATCTACCGAGAGTACTTCGCCAAGCCCTTGTCCCACAGGTTGGTCTACCTGCTGGCCCAGCCTCCGGACGCGACCCTCGTCTCGGGGTCAAGGGTGGTACCCGGACATGTCTGTTGCCGTTGCCTGTGGTGGCAGACCTCGGCAGCCGGACATCACGCAAGATCTCCCGGCGCGTGCCCGGAATGCAACACAAACGCTTGGCGTCAAGCGTGGAGGATGACTCCCGGCAAGAGCGGAGGTGACGGTTCGAGCCACCGGCGCGAATGGGCCTGCACCTATTGTGGCTCGGCGACCGGCCTTGGCATCTTCGGCATGGCCTCAACCTCCATGGCCAGCTTCCTGACCTCCACCCTGTTCGCGTCCACGGTCAACGAGGACCCCAAGCTGCTGGCCTTCGCCGACTCGGTGCAGGACGTCGCCCACAAGGCAGGCTTCATCGAAGCCCGCAGTTTCCGTACGGTATTGCGCCAGCAGGTGGCCGCCTGGCTGGCAGACCAACCCGAAGCCCCAGCCCTGCCTGCCCTGATGGACGGGTTCGCGTCCTGGGTCAAGGCCGACTTCACCGACGATCGGGAGTTTGTCGGAGCCATGACCCACGTGGACCTCAAGTGGTTCAGCGCCGTCAACGACCTGTTCGAAGGCAACACCGATGGAAAACTGCCGGAGATCCCCGAACGCGACATTGAGGATGTGGGCCTGCGCCTAACCTGGGAGGCTTTTGCCGAACTCACCTTCCTATCCCGGTTCGGCCGCACCTTGGAAAACACGGGTAGGCTGTGCCTGGGTATAGACGTATCCCTATTGCAGCAGGCCGGACAGGGGCTGTCCACAGACGCGGGCGAACGCTTGGGCTCCCTTTTTGAGGGTGCGGACAGCGATACCTGTACCTGGTTCCTCCTTGGTGTCGTGCACAGGATGATTCACGACGGCGCGATCCGAATCGATCCCAAAGGCTTGGACCCCATCGGCGGTCTGGCCCGGTCCAACGGGAGTTGGATTGGCATGGTCAGATCCAGAAAAATTGGCCACGTCCTTCCCGCATACAGCCCACGCGCCCGCAAACCCCTGTTGCCCAGCCTCAACGGCCGGGACGAGTTCGCACCCCTTGGCGATGCCGGTTCATCGGCCCGGTGGTATCCCCACTGGGCGCGCAAGTGCCTGCCGGCCGGGTCCAACCTCAAGGGCGACCTACTTGAAGACCTCTACTTCCTGGCCTTCAGGCACCTGGAAGAGAACGGTATTGCGGAACAGGTTCAACCAACCGGCAAGTCCCCCATCTGGGCATTGCGGGCCGAGCACATCACGGTAGAGAAGGAGGCCGTCGCCCTGGCGTGCGACAGTTGCGGACGACGCATGCAGATCCCCGCCGGGCAAATCCAGGCTTGGACCGGCATGATCTGCCCCAATCCGGGTTGCTCCAACGGCAAAATTGCGAACCGGCAGGCGGAGATCCCGGCACCGCTGCTGGGTTCGCAGCTGACCCGCGGCCAGCGCCGCCGGGTCAACGCCAGGGACCACTCCGGCCTGCTCGAAGCCGAGACCCGCCGACGCCTCGAACAGCAGTTCATGGACGGGAACCACAACTGGTTCCCAAACGTGCTGTCCACCACCTCCACCCTTGAACTGGGTGTGGACATCGGCGATCTCTCCTCGGTCATGCTCTATGCGGTGCCTCCCAGTCAGGCGAACTATGTCCAGCGGCTGGGCCGTGCCGGACGGAGGGACGGCAACTCCCTCGGCCTGACGGTGGTGAACGCCCGTCCCCACGACCTCTACTTTTGGCAAGACACCTTGGACATGATCCAGGGTTCGGTGGAGGTTCCCGGCCTCTACCTTGAGGCCTACGCCATTCTGCGCCGTCAGTTCAACGCCTACACCCTTGAACGGTTCATCACGGACACCGACAGGAACGTTCACTTCGGGTCGCTCGCGAATGCAGCCTCCGGGACCAAGGGGCAACCTGGCACGGGAGCACTGGATGGCTGGATCGGCTTCGTGCGGGCCAACCGGCAGGATCTGCTGTCGGGATTCCAGGTGATGTTCGATCTGCCCGCCGAAGGCGATCTCTTCACCAAGCTGACAGGTTTCGTCGAGGGAACCTTGCCGGGTGATGCCTTCGCAAGCTCCATCCGAACCTGCCTTGAAGACGCACAGGAGGAGCGCAAGACGTGGACCAACCGGGCCAGGGCCGTGTCCCGGCAAATCGACCGTCTCAAGTCGAACAAGGCTCCGCCCAAGGACCTCGACGAGCAGATCCAGCAACTGGAAAGGGACATGCGGGCCTTCCGCCGCGTTGCCTCGGAACTCGGTCGGCAGGACCTGCTCCAGCTCCTGACCGAACGCGGCGTCCTGCCCAACTACGCCTTTCCCGCGGAAGGCATTCGCCTGCGCTCGATCATCCTCTACCGGGCCGCGGAAGGGGCCGACCGGAACTGGGTGAACAGAACCTACGAATACGCCCGGCCCGCCGCCTCCGGGCTGTCGGAACTGGCTCCGGAGGCATTCTTCTATGCCGAAGGCCACCGCGTCACGGTCAATTCCGTCGATCTCAAAATCTCGGAACCGGAACGGTGGCGCTTCTGCCCGGTCTGCCCCCACATGGAACTGGACGGCGAAGGGCAGGCCAAGACCTGCCCCGCCTGCGGCTCGCGGCAGTGGGGCGACCTGGGCCAGGTCCACGAAATGGTGCGCCTGCGGCAGGTGCATGCACACAACAAGGACCGGGATTCCCGCATCAGGGACGACCACGAGGATCGAACCCTGACCCGGCACTTCCGGAACCTGTACCCCGCCTTCGACCGCCACGCGGCCGAGAAAGCCCACCTAATCCAGTCCCTGCCTCAGCCGTTCGGCTTCGAGTTCCTGCGCGAGGTGGAGTTCACCGACATTAACTTCGGTCGCGAAATCGACGAAAGGGACCTGGTCCACCATCGGCGTGTGGGCGGCAAGCACATCCTGGCCAACCCGTTTCGGCTGTGCAAGGAGTGCGGACACGCCCTGAAACGCCACCGCGAACCGGAACACATCACCGATGTGCTCACCGGTCCCTCCCGCGAACCGGCCTGGAAGGAAGAGCACGCCGTCCAATGCCCCGTCCGCCGCCTACCGGACGATGAAGACAGTGCATTCGAAACCTACCTCTACTACGGCTTCCCGTCCGAGGCGGTGCGCATCCGCCTGCCGTTCAGCAGCGAACAGGAGACGGAGGTCGCCTCGTTTGCGGCGGCCCTGCACTTAGGCCTGCGGTTGGTGTTTCAGGGCAAGGTGGACCACCTGCGCTCCCTGCCGTTGTCCCTGCAGGAGAACCAGTACACGTCGCACTGGCTGTTCCTGTACGACACGGTGCCCGGCGGCACGGGCTACCTGGAACGGCTGGCCTCGGCGAACATCTTTGAGGACGTGCTGCGTCGCGCGTTGCAGACCATGCTTGAATGCACCTGCAACCAGCATCAGGATGCAGACGAAACCCAGCGCAAGGACGGGTGCTACCGCTGCCTCTACCGGTACCAGGACAACCGCTACGACAGCGTTGTCTCGCGTGATGCCGCCATTCGTATCCTCCGCTCCATCCTCGACCAGTGGTACAAGATCCATCCCGTCACCAGCGTGGAGATCGTCGAGCCGGACAGACTGGCCGAGAGCGAACTCGAGGACCGCTTCGAGTCCTGGCTGGAAAAGCGGGTGCGCCGGGACGGCGGACACATTGAACGCTCCCCCCTGCCCGACGGTGGATCCGGCTATCGGGTGGTGCTGGGGGACCGACTCTGGGAACTGAAGCGGCAGGTCCGCCTGGGTTCGGGAGACAGTGTGGCCGTGCCGTCTCAAGCGGACTTCATCCTGCGGCCCGTGGGCAACACAGACCCCGAGGTACTGCCGGTGGTCCTGTTCATGGACGGTTGGCGCTACCACAAGGCCCGGGTGATCAAGGACGTGCACCAGCGGCTGTCAATACACGCCTCCGGGAGGTTTCGGGTCTGGTCGCTGACCTGGCACGACATCGTGCAGGACAACGACCCCAACGGCAAGCATTCCACCTGGAACCCGTTCCGGGACCTGAAGATACCGGCCCGGCCGGCAACGGACGAAACTCAGGCCCTGGACGGTATGGTGCGCAACGGCTCGGCTGCGGACCTGCTGTTCCACTACCTGTGCAATCCGACACCAAAGCTCTGGCAGAACCTGGCCTGCCGTCTGGCCCTGAACACCCTGGTCGTCAACAATGCATCATGGGATGACTGGCGGGAGACCTTGGACGGCCTGAACGACATCTGCAATGACTTTGCCCAATCCCTGTCCTGGCACTCTCAGTTGGGCATGACCCGGAGCGGCGGCTCCTTTGTCGTGGCCGGTGCGGAGGACCAGGTCCTCACGGGCATGCCCAAGCCGGCCGACCTCCACCCTCTGCTGTACCTCGATACAGAGGGAACTCTGTCCCAGGTCGAGTGGGCAGGGGCATTGGGAACCTTCAACCTGCTGCAGTTCCTGCCTCTGATGCACTGGGTCTGCGCCTCCGATCCCAATCCGGAACCGTTCCCAACGGCTCCGTCGCCTATAGAACCGGACCCGGACGGCTGGGAGGAGGCATGGGAATTTGCACAGGACAAAACCCGGCCCCTGGTGGACGCTCTTCGCTCGCGGTCGATTCAGCCGCCGGAAGTGGGCTGGGAGATACTCTCTTCCGGGGAAGTTGCCGTGGAACTCGAACTGGCTTGGCCAGACGGCCGGGTGGGGATCCACGATGCATCCCTGACCCAAGCCGAAACCAGGCAATTGCAGTCCGAGGGCTGGAGCCTGGTCCTGCTTGAGACTGCCGGGAACCAAGTTGCGGAACTGCGAAACCTGTTGACGGACAAGTGCTCTGCATGACCAAGATAGCGATACACGAAGGCTTCCTTGATTCGTTGCTGGAGTTGCCGCGTTCCATCCAGCACAAGACCAATCTCCTCGTGCGGAAGCTACGGCGGAACCCGAACGCACCCGGACTCCACCTGGAAAAAATCCAGGATACGGGCAACCTGTATTCGGTGCGGGTCGACCAATCCTACAGGGGCGTGTTGGCACGGTCCCGCGAGCAGGGTTCGGTTGTAATCCTGCATGTGGACAGCCACGACGATGCCTATGCCTGGGCCCGACGGCACCGGGCCGGCGTCAATCCGGATTCGGGCACCTTCGAAGTCATGCGGTTCAACCCGCAACCAGTGGCAGCCGCCGATGAGCCAAGGGAACCTGTACCTGCCGAGACACCCATCGGTGGTCTGTTTAAAGGATTGAGGGACCGCAACCTGCGGAAGCTCAACATCCCAGACGATCTGATCCCCCTCGCCAGATCCATCACCGACGAGGACGGATTCGCCACGGTCGCCGATCGTTTCCCTCTGGAGGCCCACACCGCCGTCGAGATGCTACTGGCGGGGTACACATACCAGGAAGCCCTTGACGAACTGCACAAACCTGCAACGGACGTGGATACGAATGACATCGATGCAGTCCTGGATTTCGGTTCACAGGGCCGCCTTTGGGTCGTGGACAACGAAGAGGAACTGAAGCGAATGCTGGACGCGCCACAGGAGAAATGGCGTGTGTTCCTGCACCCGTCGCAAAGGCGGCTGGTCGACCGCGACTGGAACGGCCCCGTCCGTGTCCTGGGAGGTGCCGGCACTGGCAAGACCGTGGTCGCCATGCACCGGGCCAAGTGGCTCGCAAGGCATCGAGCACAATCGACTGACGGCAAGGTCCTGTTCCTTACCTTCACAGCCAACTTGGCTGCGGATTTGCGCCGGAACCTGCACGAACTCATCACACATCCCGAGGACTTGGCCCGGGTGGAAGTGGTCCATCTCGACCATTGGGTCTACCGCTTCCTTAACCAGCACGACTTCCCACAACGAATCGTGTACGACCGGCACGATTTGGGCCGACAACAGGCATGGAACGAAGCCCTGAAGGCTGCGGACCCTGAACTTGCCCTCGAACCGGAGTTCTACATGGACGAATGGTCCAAGGTGGTCCTGGCCCAAGGCGTCCTCAGCCGATCCGAATACCTGCATGCGTTCCGGAAGGGACGGGGAACCCCTGTCACACGCCCCAAGCGAGCCCGCATCTGGCAAGTCTTCGAGGCCTACCGCGCGCACCTGGCGGCCAACGGCCTGATTGAAAAGGAAGATGCCTACCGGGCTGCTCGACACCTGGTGGACGCCAACGCCAGTCAGCTGCCGTACGTGTCCGTCATTGTCGACGAAGCCCAGGACCTGGGGTACGAGGCGTTCCGCCTGATTGCCTCGCTGGCACTCATTACCCCCGGAGGAGACACGTTGCCGGAGCCTGGCCCCAACAGCCTGTTCATCGTGGGCGATGCCCACCAGCGGATCTACGACCAGCAGGTGGTGCTGGGTCGGTGTGGGATCAACATCAGGGGCCGCAGTTCGCGCCTGCGGATCAATTACCGCACCTCAAGGGAAATCCTGCACACCGCAGTGTCCGTGCTCGGCAACATCACTGCCGACGACCTGGACGGAGGCACGGACACTCTGGCCGGATACCGCAGCCTCTTCGGCGGTCCGGAACCCAAGTTCCTGGAAATGCAGGACATGGAACACGGAGCAGCTCTGCTGCAACAGTGGATTGCCGCGCTCCAGTCGGAGTTCGACTACGGCTTGCAGGACATCTGCCTTGTGTGCCGAACCAACTCACAGTGCAACAACTGGGACGAGGCCATCAGGAGCACGAATCTGCCCACCCACAGGATCCACACCGCGCAGGACACCCGCCAAACCGGAGCCATTCAGCTGGCCACCGCCCATCGGGTCAAAGGCCTGGAGTTTCCAGCGGTCGCCATCCTGGATGCCGGTCCCAGCAATTTCCCCCTCAAGGTTGCCGTGAACACCGCCGGCAGCCCAGCGGACCGGGAACTGACGCTGCGCCGGGAGCGCTCCCTGTTGCATGTGGCGGTGTCCAGAGCCAAGCGACACCTGTTGCTTTGCACCCGTACGAGGTTCTCTCCATTCCTCAAGCCGATGCTGGAGGCAGCGGGTGTCCAGTCGGATGATTGAAGACGACCACCCTGCTTCAGTGGCAAGCCAATGGCATGCCGTGTCGAACCGATACGCACATTGCAACAGTATCCAAAATTCACCAAGGATACTGATGGCAGTGCTGTTTTGATAGAATACAGATACCAGCAAATCTCCAATTACTACTTCAATGTTCTACCGACGTCGCCTCCTATTGGCACTCCTGGAAACTCTGGACGGAGAAGCAAGCCTGAGAGACTTCCAGAAGCACGCGTTCCTTTTAACCCGAGGCCAGTCACAGTCGTCATACGACTTCATCCCATACCGCTATGGATGCTACTCGTATACTTTGGAGGCGGACCGCAAGGCGCTGATCCGCCATGGATGGCTACGTGACCGATCCGACTGGATCCTCAACAACAAACCTCTCCCGACCGGACAAGCCTCCAACCCACACTCCGCCTTGCTCACAAGCGATGACCAGGCCACGCTCAAACTCCACACGCAACAATGGGGAACGCTGAGAGGAGGTCAACTTGTCAGAGAGGTGTACACTCGCTATCCGTTCTACGCAACGCGCAGTGAAATTGCAGGACAGCACCTCTCGCGTACCGAGTTGCTCAAGGTTCAAGAGTGCAAACCTGCTCCAATGCCGGGACCTGCATTGTTCACGATTGGCTACCAAGGCAAGTCGCTTGAAAGCTACTTGCAACAGTTGATCAACTCGCAAGTGAACGTGCTTTGCGACGTCCGGCGCAACCCAATAAGCCGGAAGATGGGTTTCTCCGGTGGTCCATTGCGTCATGCCTTGAATGGACTGGGGATTGAATACCAGCACTTCCCTCACCTTGGTATCGCATCGGCTACACGACGCAATCTCCAGACTCCAGACGATTACGAACAACTGTTTGCTGAGTACTGTCAAACCACGCTGCAAACAAATGCAACCGACCAGCGAGCGATAGTTCAGTTGTTGGTTCAACGCAAGCGAGTGGCACTCACTTGTTTTGAGCTGGAACCCCACCAATGCCACCGCAGTAGCCTGGCAAAAGCAATTATAAGAAGATTCACATGCCAAGACCCACAGTCGCTGACTTGCGACAATCTCTGATAGAACGCAAGAGAGTATTGATAACGGTTAAAACATATCCGCTTCCGTCTCGTCAATACGATGAACTGGTTTGTACGGCGGGAGTGCTCGAAGACGGAACCTGGGTTCGCATCTACCCGATTCCCTTTCGATATCTCAAAGACAACCTACAATACCGGAAATATCAGTGGATTGAGCTGAATCTGGTGAGAAATCACCGTGACTTTCGTCCCGAGAGTTACCGTCCTGCCAACGCAGATCTTTCCGACATGGAGATAGGCAGTTTCATCAATTCAGGAAATAGGTGGCTCGAACGAAAACGTTACTGTTGTGCCAAAGAGCAGGTGTACACCTCTATGAGTGCATTGATTGCAGAGGCCAAGGATCCAAATCTTGGAACATCGCTTGCGACGTTCAAGCCAGCCCGATTCCTTGAGTTCACGGCAGCCCCTGATGAAAGAGAGTGGAAACAGGAATGGGACCGTTTGCGCAATCAACAGGCATTGTTTGACGAAGTTGAATGGGAAATGCCAAGTGCGCCAATTCGAAAGCTGCCTTACAAGTTCCGCTATAGGTTTGAAGACGAAGAAGGGACGGTGTCAAATTTGATGATCGAAGACTGGGAGATAGGGGCCTTGTTTTGGAATTGCCTAAAGAGTACTGGCGGTAATGAGAAACAGGCAATCGACAAAGTTATCGAAAAGTATCAAGGTGAATTCATGGACAGTTCAAAGGATCTTCACCTGTTTCTTGGCACAACATTGCAGTGGCACAACATTTCACGCAGTCCGTTTGTGATAGTCGGTGTCTTTTATCCACCAGTAGACTATCGGATGGAATTGTTTTAGAGTTCATTGCACAAACTGTGGTTTGGACCGTTGTGAGCCGTTGGCCCCGTCATTTTCCACCTAAACAGGGTGTTGGACGCGACGGGTGCGTGATCCGGGGGAGCGAAAAACCCGGAACAAGGAAACGCACGAGACCGGCTATCCATGCCGGTGGAAGACTTGGATGGAGGTGCGGACATCCTAGCCGGGTACCGCAACCTGTTTGGCGGTCCGGAATTCGAACCACTGGAAATGCAGGGCATGGAACAGGGTGCAGGACTTCTACAGCAGTGGATAACCATGCTCCAGTGGAAGTTCGACTACGGATTGCAGGACATCTGCCTTGTCTGCCGGACTAACCGCTAGTGCGAGGCGTGGGGCGAAGCAATCAGAAACGTAAACCTGCCCACCCACAGGATCCAGACTCCACAGGACACCCGGCAAACCGGAGCCGTTCAATCTGGCCGCTACCCAACGGGTCAAGAACCTGGAATTCCCCGCGGTGGCCATCCTGGATGCCAGCCCGGGCAACTTTCCCCTCGGCGTTACCGTGAACAACGCCTCAAGCCGTCTGGACCGCGAACTTGCACTGTGCCGGGAGCGCTCCCTTTTGCATGTCGCCGTATCCAGAGCCAAGCGGCACCTTGTGCTTTGCACTCGTACGGAGTACTCCCCGTTCCTCAAGCCGGTTCTGGATACCAAGACCACGGAGACGGCACCGGATTGATCGGCAGCAAGCCTTAACGCAGGAGCATACGGTCTTGTCTGCGCTATATGCAAGCTGTCCACACGACCAGGGCGTGTCTTCCAAGGCACACGGCAGGACCCGTGTGCCCCATTGATATCCCGATCCGGGCGTGGACAAGTACTTGTCATGGCATCCAAACAAATCCTTCGCGCGCCACTGCACCGTTCCGTTTCGGCGACTAGAATGGAGGATCCACCGGCCTCTGCTGTCGGGAGAGAACTTTCCGCCGCGTACGGCCACCGAGGAGGAAAACCGATGCGTTTGCCACCGCCTACCTCCGTCCCCGCCACGGGCCTCCAACGCGCGGAACTGGACGCCCTCTATCCCCTGGAAACCGACGAGGCCATGGCCTCGCCATGCAGTACGCTCAACTGGCCATGAGTTACCACCTGCACGACGTGGAGTGCCTGGTGGCCGCGGACTACATTTTCTACTACCGAGAACTGCTACCCGGCACCACCGGTCCGGTCTCGTCGGTGACGCCCGACGTCATAGTAGTCTCGGATTTCACCCCGCCGCGGGACAGGTCCTACCGGTTGTGGGAGGTAGGCAAGGCCCCGGATCTGGTAATGGAGATGTCCAGCCGCGCCACGCACCGGCAGGATCAGTTTGACAAGCACCACCTGTACGCCGAACTGGGCATCCGCGAATACTAGCTGTACGACCCGCACGGCGGCTATCTGGAGCCGCGGCTGGAGGAGGGCCTCTACCGGCCGATCGCGGGCGAGCTGCAGCCGGAACTGGGAGCGGAAACGTTTTGCAGCGAGGTACTGAGCATCCACTGGGGCCGTTTGTTGGCCACTGAGGCACTGCGCCTGTGGGATGAAGAGCGGGGCGACTGGTTTCTGCCTCCGGCCGAATCCGAAGCGGACTATCTCCGGCAGACCCGCCGTGCGGACCGGGAAGCTCAACGTGCAACTCAAGAGGTACGACGCGCAAACCAAGAGGTACGCCGTGCAGACCGGGAGGCACAGGCCCGCGCCGAATTGGAGCAGGAAGTAGCCAGACTGCGGGCACAGCTGAAAGAATTCTCGGAGTCGGAAGAATCCTGACCAAGCCCGGGCCCGATTGGGATGTCGGGCTTCTCGAAGAGGGTCCCCGCTTGGACTACTCAGTCATCATCCGCCAAGGGCAGTTGCACAGGCATTCCCGTGGTGGCGGAACGGTAGATGGCGCGCACAATCTCCACAGCCTTGCGACCTTCATCCCCGGCGACGGCTGGGGCCCGATCACCTTGTATCGCCTCGATGAGATCAAGGATCTGTTGGCGATGGTTCTCGGAGCCGATGCCCGCGGGATCCTGGGAACCGCTTCCGGTACCCGCCTCCAGGGACAGCATGGCCGCTTCCTCTTCGTCGTCGGCGTCGGCCAATTGCCATGTGACAATCCGCCCTTCCTCCAGCACGATCGTCCCTTGGGACCCCTGCAACTCGATTCGTGCCGCAGTGCCTGGCCAACAGCTGGTGGCGCCTTGAATCACCCCCATGCCGCCGTGGGCAAATCCCAGCAAGGCAGTGGCCGTGTCCTCTGTCTCGATATCGTGACTTAGGGTCGCGGCGCGCGCGAACACGTAGTCCACTGGCCCGGCCAGCCATTGCAGCAAATCAATGCTGTGTATCGACTGGTTCATCAGTGCCCCGCCACCGTCCAGCTTCCAGGTGCCTCGCCAACCCACTTCGTAGTAGGCGGGAGGGCGATACCACTTGACATAGGCATCGGCCATCGTCAGGCGGCCCAGTCGCCCGGCATCGAGGGCTTGCTTGGCCTGGCGCACGCCTTTCATGAATCGCAATGGGAACACACTTGCCAGGGTCACATTGGCACGGCTGGCGGCGGACAGTATGCGATTCACTCTGGGCAGTGTGATGTCGAGCGGTTTCTCCACCAGGAGGTGCTTGCCGGCTGCGGCCGCGGTCTCGGCAATTTCGGCGTGCGTGCCGCTGGGCGTGCAAATGGACACAACATCCACCTCGGGGTGCTGCACCGCGTCCTGATAGCGCGGGATCCATTCGGCACCATGGGCCTTTGCCAAGTCCATGCCCGCCCTTGAACCCCGATTGCACACTACGGTCAGGCGCGCATCGGGAATCCGGGCAATGGCTTCGGCTTGGATGCGGCCGATATTCCCGGCGCCGATGATGGCGAAACGGAGGGGTCTCATGTCAAAGCCTTGGAAACTGGTTTGCCGGACTTGTCCCCACAAGGTTAACCCGGCTCGGTTGCAGAAGGTTTCGGGCCATGGGATCCCCAACGAGCATGGCACAGGGACCAGAATCGTTCGGGAGCAAGAATCGGAATGCCCCATTTGCGGGCGTTCCGGGCCTTGGTGGAGTGGCTGTCCGGATCCGCGACCAGCAACCCGCATCCCTTCTTGGTGACGGTTGCAACAGGCTTGAGACCGTTTGCTCTTGCCATAGCCTCCCACTCGCGGCGCGGGACGGGCATTCCATCCATGAACGCCTCACCGGAGAAGCAAACGCTGGTACCCATGGGTATGGTGCTGCCGGAGCTGTTCGCTTCGTCGGCCTTGGGCAAATCCCCGGCCGGCAGCATCAAGGCGGCATGCACCTTTTGGAGCAAACGATGTTCCGCGGCGGTGATGACATTGTCACGTTGGGCAGCATCGACAAGGGACTGGAAGTAGGCCGCATGAACTTCCCTTCGCTGGTGGGGTGTCAGGTCCAGCGTAGCCGCCAGTTCGTCCAGAGTGTCCTGTTCCGCCGCCTCGATCACGAAGTCATCCAACACATAATCAAGGGCATTCAGATACAGCCGGGTGGCTTCATCCGTCTCCGGGTACCGGGCACGTTCGATGATCCGGCCCAGGCGACTGGCGGAATCTCGATTGCGGCGCAGTGTGTGCACGGCCTGAGCCTGCGCGCAAACCTCCGCCTGGGCGGAACCATGGGCATCAAGGCTCAGCGTCTTCCGCGCCAACAACGCCGTGGCGCGGGCATCCGCCAAGGCGGAGTGCGCATCGGACAACGGGATGTCATGATCCCGGCAGGCGACGGACAGTTTCTGGCGCGTTGCCGCCAGGGTGCAACGGGGTGTACCAGAATGAAAAACTCCTCCCGCACGTGTGAACTCGTGTGCCAGGAAGGGAATGTCAAACCTTATGTTGTGACATACCAGGACCGCATCGTGAATGTGTTCGGCCAGAATCGCGGCCACCTCGCGAAAGGTGGGTGCCCCCACCACCATGTCGGACGAGATGCCGTGAATGTGCTGTGCCCCGATGTCCCTTTCGGGGTTGAGTAACGTGTCGAACTCGTCGCATATGGACAGGTCCGGAAGACTCAGGGTCACCACGGCGATCTCCACAACGCGGTCGCTCCGGGGACGAAAGCCCGTGGTTTCGAGATCGACGACCGCAATGCGGGATCCCCCGCCCACAGTCCCGGGTGCCTGTCGAGTCAACATGATTCACTGTTCCCAACATTGCATTGGCAGGGATTGAGACACTGGCGACAATCGTGGCAACACGCGGTACAGCCCCTGGACCTTCAGCCGGAGGTGCAAGTCGAGGAAGTATCGGAAGGAGCCGGGTGGAGACCCCACTCCGACAACGTTTGGGATGGCGGCATGGGCCGACAACACCCCTACGTGACAACTGGTCATTCTGCCAACATGGGACAGCCAAACTGCCCGGCTGGATTTCTGCCATGATCCTAATGGAGTATGGGTATGGTTGCGAGAACCGAAGTCCTCCATCTTCCCGGCCCCTTTGCGCACCACCGCACCACTCTCTGCCATCAACTAGAATGGGAGACCTGCCGGCCTCTGCGATCGGGAGGGGATTTTCCACCGCGTATGGCCACCAAGGAGGAAAACCGATGCGTTTGCCACCGCCTGCCACCGCCCCGCCACGGGCCTTCGGACGCGCGGAACTGGACGCCCTGTACCCACTGGAAACCGACGAGCCCATGGCCTCTTCCCTGTCCCACGGTCTTGCCATGCAGTACGTCCAGCTGGCCATGAGCTACCACCTGCGCGATGTGGAGTGCCTGGTGGCCGCGGACTACATTTTCTACTACCGGGAACTGCCGCCCGGCGCCACCGGTCCGGCCCCGTCGGTGACGCCCGACGTCATGGTGGTCTTGGATTTCACCCCGCCGCGGGACACGTCCTACCGGTTGTGGGAGGTGGGCAAGGCCCCGGATCTGGTGATGGAAATGTCCAGCCGCGCCACGCACCGGCAGGATCAGTTCCACAAGCACCACCTGTACGCCGAACTAGGC
Source organism: Caldilineaceae bacterium (assembly GCA_965208365.1). GTDB lineage: Bacteria > Chloroflexota > Anaerolineae > Caldilineales > Caldilineaceae > Bin34. Next base: position 826,266 of record OZ242330.1, read on the forward strand.
ATCCGCGAATACTGGCTGTACGACCCACACGGCGGCTACCTGGAGCCGCGTCTGGAGGGCTGGCGGCTGGAGGAGGGCCTCTACCAGCCGATCGCCGGCGAGCTGCAGCCGGAGTTGGGGGCAGAGACGTTTTACAGCGAGGTACTGGGCACCCACTGGGGCCGCCTGCTGGCTACCGAGGCGCTGCGCCTGTGGGACGAGGAGCGTGGCGATTGGTTTCTGCCTCCGGCCGAATCCGAAGCGGATCGTCTCCAGCAGACCCGCCGGGCGGACCGGGAAGCTCAACGTGCGGACCGAGAAGCTCGACGTGCAGAACGGGCGGCGCAGACACGCGCGGAATTGGAGCAGGAAGTAGCCAGACTGCAGGCACAGCTGAAAGGATTCGCGGAGTCGGAAGAATCCTGACCAAGCCCGAGTCCGATTGGGATGTCGGGCTTCATGGCAGGAGCCGTGCTCCCCTGCCTCGGGCAGGGGCTGCCGCTTCCCCGAGTGTCTTCGCAAGCCAAAACAAGGTAATTAATCCCCGCTCAGGTCAAGGGATTTCGAAAACCGTTCACACCATTGTTGGGAGGTAAGTACCGTGCCAGAAACCAGACCCAATCTTCTCGTGGTGTTCTGCGACCAATTGCGACGGGATGCCATCGCCGCTTTCGGAGATCCCAATGTTGAAACACCCCACATTGATCGCTTGGCACAAAACGGGGTGTCCTTCACCAACGCCTGCTCCAGCTATCCCATCTGCGTGCCCTTCCGCTTCACCCTGATGACAGGAGAATATGCCCATTCCCGGTTCGTTCCCGGCATTGAATGGCGCATGTCTCCGGCAGAACGAACCTTGGCCGATGAATTCAACGCCGGTGGCTATGAGTCCATTTACCTGGGCAAATGGCATCTCTACGGAGGGCATGCCCTGCTTCCAGGCCACTCCACTCGCAAGGCCAACCTGACCCCTGTGCCCCGGGTCCACCAGGGCCGCTGGCAGAAATGGCTGGGTTTCGAATTGCGCAACGGCCATTTTGATACCTGCTACTACGAAGATGACGATCCCACGCCGCGTCCCATTGAAACCTACCAGACAGATGGTCTCTTCAATCTGGCCATGGAGTACCTTGAAACCCGTACCGACAAGGACAAGCCATTCGCGTGCGTCATTTCGGTGGAACCCCCCCATTTCCCCTATGAAGCCCCGGCGGCCCTGGAGGCGAGGTGGAAGGATCGGCCCATGTCCGTTCCCCCCAGTTTCCATGCCCGGGATCAGGAGGAACGGGAACGTTTCTTGACCTTGCGCCGTCTCTACTACGCCATGGTGGAGAACCTGGACATGAATGTGGGCCGCCTGCAGGCCTGGCTGGAAAAGACGGGTCTGGCCCAAGATACGATCGTGGTTTTTTTCTCGGACCACGGGGAGATGGGTGGCTGCCACGGAATTCCCACTCTGCACAAGCAGTACCCCTACGAAGAGTCCATAGGAATTCCCCTCATCGTCCATGATCCCCGTCATCCAGAACGTGCCAACCTGCGGCTGCCAATCCCTACCTGTACTGAGGATTTATTCCCCACCCTGCTGGGACTGTGTGGTCTTGAACCCGCCAACTTCCTGCCTGGAGCCAACTTGGCTCCCCTGATCCGGAATGAGGATGCCGGACCGGATCGTCCCGGGGTCCTGCTCGAATATGTGGCCGAAACACGTGTGAACAGCCTCTTTCACGTGGAAACCTGGCGCGGTTTCCGCAGTGAACGTTTCAAGTACACGGTGTTGGGGGATGTGAATGGAGGCGAACCCTGGCAGTTCTTCGATCTGGAAACAGATCCCCATGAAATGAACAACCTGATAGACGATCCTGCCTGGGAGGAGGAGATCCGGCGTCATCACGGCTGGATGCGAGACCGAATGGTCGAGACGGAGGATCTTTACATCCTCAAACCCGCCTGGGGTATGGAAGGTCTCAACATTTGGGACGTGGATGTGCCACGAATCGATCCGGCGATCGTCAGTCAGGATCTTGACCTTTGACTTCGCCCCAAATGATCACTCCCTGAGACGACCAACGCCGAAGCTGTGCATGGCTCGCTTCATGGCGGTGAGGAAGGCCATCATGCCGGAGGCAGCCAACCCCGACCGGCCTCTACAGGCCGTCAAGCAGCCAGATCAGAGGTGTCCGAACAGCCATGATTCAAGGCAGTCGGAGCCCTCTTTCCACTTGGGTACAATCAGGCAGTCTTTTCGCTGAACGTTCTTGCTTCAGGACATACGCCGAGAGCCAGTGCTCGGTGTCTGCGCCTCATCCGCAGAAGGGCGGTCTCGCTTGAGCTTTCAGTTCGATTGATTTGGGGAGGAAAGCCATGAATAGTCGAGTAACGCGTCGTAGTTTTCTGAAAGTCGCCGGTGGAGGGCTGGCGCTGTCCATGTTGAGTGCTTGTGCGGTGGCACCACCCGCCGCGCCGGGTGAAGATGGGCAAATGGCTGAGCCTGTCACCATTCAACTCATGTTCTGGCCGGTCGGAGGCGAACGTGGGATCGCAAGTATGGAAAAGGCGCTGGAACCGTTTGAAGAAGCCAACCCGGATATTGTCGTGGAACGGCTCGCCACCCCCTGGGGCGACCTGCATGACAAATTCCTCACTACGTCAGCCGGTGGCGTGCCTCCGGATGTGTCCGCCGTGGACAACTACTTTCTGACCCAGTTTGCCTCCAAGGGGATCCTGCTGGCCTTGAACGAACGTGTGGACGCAGACCCGAGCGTGAATGATGAGGATTATTTCGAGGCCGCCTGGAATGAAGGGGTCTGGGAAGGAGAACGCTGGTCCATGCCCTACATCGGCAGTACCCGCGTAATGTATTTCAACCTGGATCTGTTTGAAGCCGCTGGTGTGCCCCGCCCGGATGAACAGTGGGAGGCTGGGGAATGGACCTGGGACGCCTTCCTCGAATCGGCCGCAGCGCTTACGGATACGTCCGGCGATGTAATGGATACCGTCTACGGAACCATGGCCGATTCTTCCATGTGGGGTGGACTGCAGTCCTGGATCTGGGGAGCGGGCGGCGATGAACTGAACGATGATCGCACGCAGAGCCTGTTGAATACCCCGGAAGCCGTAGCCGGCTTCGAGTTTTGCCAAAACCTGATTCACGATCACGGCGTAGCTCCAACCCGCGAAACTACCCAGGATGTGAATCTGGTAGCCACCGGCCGCATTGGCATATGGGCCTCCTGGCGAGGGTTGGTCATGGCCTACCGCAGCTATGACTACAACTGGGAGGTAGTGCCGTTCCCAATGGGAGCGGAAGGCAAACTGACCCTCTACAAGGGCAACTCCATGGTGGTGGCCAAGGCGGGGGAGAATCTGGACCAGGCGTGGCAACTGTGCAAATACATGTCCAGTCAGGAGGCGGACGCCATCTGGATTACCAACGGAGGAGCCACTCCGCGCAAGGACAACACCGATGTCTTGCTCAACAGCAGGCCGCCTGAGAACAACGCCTATTTCTACCAGCCGTTGGCCGAAGGCTGGGCCAAGACGATTCCCTTTACGCCGTTGTGGGTCGAGTGGACCCGCAGTCTCAGTCCTTTCCTGGATCGGATTTTCCTGGACAACGAGGATGTCCAGACAGTGATGGATGAGGCCGTCGTTACCATCGATGGCATCCTGCAAGGGGATTCGTAAAGGCGTAGGCTGTTTGCCCGTTTCCCCACGCATGGTTGGCGGTAGCCGGTGTTCCTGGCTGACACCGGCTGCTGCCCCTTGCCTGCAGGATGATCATAATCGGTTGTCCCGGATCGCATGTTCAAGTTACGGTACGCCCAGCTGGAGGAAATCTACGGCTGGCTGTTTGTCACTCCCTGGCTGTTTGGGTTCCTGGCCTTCATTGTGGGCCCCATGCTGGTGTCGGTGTATCTGGCCTTTACCAACTGGGATATTCTGACTCCCGCCCAGATGGTGGGTTTTGACAATTTCGTCAAGTTGACCACAGGGGACCCGCTGGTGGGTCAGGCCCTGAAAGTAACCACCATCTATGCCGGTGTCTCCATACCCCTGCAGGTTGTACTGGGACTAATCCTGGCCTTGCTGCTCAACGAAAAAATCAAGGCCATGTCGTTTGTGCGCACGGTCTTCTACTTGCCCAGTGTGGTCGCCGGAGTGGCGGTGGCCTTGCTGTGGCGCTGGATTTTTTCCCCGGATTTCGGCCTCCTCAATGCAGGACTTGACCTCGTGGGCATCGACGGCCCCGCGTGGCTCGCGGATAGTCGAACAGCCCTGTCCGCCCTGATCCTCATGAGCCTCTGGGGCGTGGGCGGGGGCATGCTGATCGTGCTGGCCGGACTACAGGGAGTACCCACCACTCTGTACGAGGCGGCTGAAGTGGACGGGGCCAACAGCTGGGTGCGCTTCTGGAACGTCACCCTGCCCATGATTTCGCCGGTCATTCTCTTTCAGACGGTGATGGGCATCATTGGGGCCTTGCAGGTGTTTACCGAAGCCTACGTGATGACCGAGGGTGGACCCAAGTACGCCACCCTGTTTTACATGCTATATCTGTACCAGAATGCCTTCGAATTCCTCAAGATGGGGTACGCGTCGGCTCTGGCTTGGGTACTTTTTGCGTACATCCTGCTGCTGACCCTGTTGGTCCTGCGGTTCTCCGCGGCTTGGGTCTACTATGAGGGTGTATCGTCCAAGGCGGGGCAGTAATGGGCACCACGACCCGCCTGGTGACCCAACCAACAACCTCGGTTGGCTGGCGAACGAACCGGCGCGTACATTATGCCCTCAAGATGACCTTGGTCTATCTTTGCCTGGCGGCTGGCGGCTTCTTTGTCTCCGTGCCCTTTGCCTGGATGCTGTCCACATCATTGAAGACCTTGGGCCAGACCTTTATCTTTCCCCCCATCTGGATTCCCGTTCCGCTGCAGTGGGTCAATTATGTCAAGGTTTTTGAAGTATTGCCTTTCATGCGGTACTTCATCAATACCGTATATGTCTCCGGGCTCAGCGTGGCAGGTATTCTCTTTGCCAGCAGTTTGGCCGGATTCTCGTTTGCCCGACTGCGCTGGCGGGGCAGTACCGTCCTGTTTGTCGTCGTATTGAGCACCATGATGCTGCCTCCCCAAGTCACCATGATCCCCAAGTTCATTCTGTTCCGGATACTGGAATGGATTGACACCTACAAACCCCTCATTGTGCCCTCGCTTTTCGGGACCGGGTTTCAGATTTTCCTGTTTCGTCAGTTTTTCTCCACCATCCCCCGGGAAATCGACGAGGCGGCCCGCATGGACGGCTGCGGCTTTGTGGGTACCTACGCTCGCATCATTCTGCCTCTGTCGGGACCTGCGATCATCACCGGCTTCCTGTTTGCTTTCCGGTACAACTGGAATGAATTCCTGGAACCCCTGATCTATCTCAACACCCATTCCAAGTTCACGCTGGCGCTGGGCCTGCGTCTGTTTCAGGGAGAGTTCACCACCAATTGGCCCCTGCTCATGGCGGCTTCCACCATCGCCATGTTGCCGGTGTTGCTTACTTTCTACTTTGGCCAGCGTTACTTCATACAGGGTGTAGTGATTTCCGGGGTTAAAGGCTAAGGTCTCACCTGACCATCTCGAGGTCCATCCGCATACCTCTTCCGAATGGGAATTACATACTTGACTGACGGGAACGACTGATACAGACCGCCAGTAGCAACCGTTTCAAGGGATAAGACACAGCCAAGCACAAGGGTCGGGGCAAGGCTAATCGGGAAGGGGTCACCTCTCATGCAGTTGACCGCCATGTTCCCCGATGAGGATGCCGCCACGACATGGTTTGAAGCCTTGGTATGGCCGAACGGTCGCCATTGCCCACGGTGCGGATGCACGGACACGCGTGAGGCCGCAAGGACTACCGGACTGCCGGACTACTGCACCAGCTGCCGGAAGACATTCTCGGTCAGGATCGGGACGGCATTGGAGCGATCCAAGGTCACATTCCGGCAGGGGGTTTTTGCCATCTACCTGGAAGTGACCAGCCTCAAAGTCGTGTCCAGCATGAAGATGACAGCTTCATCAATATACGTGCTGGCCCGTGCGCCGACTACGAGATCCTTGAGCAGGTTCAAGAAGGCCATCGACTACACCTGACGGGCCGCAATGCGACCGAAAATCAGCTGTTTGCCGAACATCCAACCGACGCGAACCGGTCGGTTGGATGTTCGGCGCCTTAAAGGATGTCAATGGCGAGATGATTAAGGAGGCAGCCTTCTCACCATCGTCTATTCACCGTGTTGCTCAAGCAGAGTGATGATCCTGTCCCTGCCGCCCAGAGCCCGCGCCTGTTGAAGCGGTGTCAGGCCTGCATCGTTTTGGATGCTAATATCAATATTCCCAAGTCTATCCCCAATCTCGAGTATGAATTCGACCAACTGCGCATTGTCCAAATTAACCGCATGGGCGAGAGCCGTCCATTGAGTATTGTCTTTGATGTTGGGGTCAATGCCGTGTGCGAACATCAGTATTCTCAAGATGTCCGGACGATCGTAGAGGACAGCAAAGTGCAGAGGTGTGTGGCCCTCGGCAGCCTGAGCATTTGGATTGGCACCCTTGTCGCGCAGTACTACGACTGAATTATAATTGCCGGCCATAATCGCATAATGCAGAGCCGTAATGTTCTGGGTCTTGGCGTCGCCACCAATGTCGCAGCGCAGTTCTGTGTCACGTTCATAACGATCAAGTATTCCGAACAACGCATCCTTATCCTGTCTTGCCGCAAAATGCACAGCCGTCAGCCGACCAGAACTAGTGTTGTGCAGGAAAGAAGGGAAATCGCGTACTCTGATCATCTCCCGAATCAAATGTTGATTGCCGTCCTGAATCAGATCAAAGAGCCGATCCCTGTCTTCTGCACTCCAAGAGGACTGATCAGGTCCTGTTTGGCCCTCAGTGAGGAATTTTAAACTCGCATCCTCAAAATTGCTGTTGCTGCCGTCTGCGAGAGCTTGTATTTCAATGCGGTACACGGTTGACGATTTGAGGCCCTTTATGGTGGCACTGGTAGCTCTCGCTCCCACGTCCGGGCCGGTGCTGAAAGCATCGTAATCACTTTCATCCAGTCCCCAGACCTCTTCTCGGTAGCGTAACCTGTAACCCTTTATGGTGAGCCCCTGCCCGTAGGGATCAAGAGACCAATAGACCGTGATGGTCGATGCGGTCGCAGTGGTTTTATCTTCCTTCAAGAGGGGAGCGAAAGCCACCTCTTTCCTGTCACGCACCTCATAGATGAAATCAACCGCATTGGAGAGTTCTCTTTCGCCCGTACCGCTCGTGACCGTCAGCTGTATCTCGTAGAGGTTGTCCCTGTTGTGATCATGCGGGTCGTCGTAGTCCGGAACTTCATGGAAGGTCAGAATGATGCTTTTCGAACCGTGGACGCGATACAGGTATAGCAAATTGGCATCATCGCCACCTGTGATCTCAAACCGGAATTCTGTGTCCTCATCGTCGGGATCAAAACCGCTGACGGTCGCGTTGTCCAGGTTTTCATAATTCGAGATTCTCTCGACCTTCCTGGCGCCGCCGCCCGGTTGGTAGAGGACCAGGTATGGTGGTGAGTTCGTCGCATCGCCTGCAGCCGCTAGCGCGGTGTCCGCTACAGGGGCAGGGGTTGGTGGCGCGACTGTGGGCTGGGGCGGAGGAGCGGGGAAGTCGCGGGTTATCGGCAGCCTGATGGCATCGCCGTCCACCAGTGGGGCGTATATCCAGTGCTCGTCCACCAGTTCAAGCCACTGCGCGTCCTCGGTGCGCCCAATCGGTTGCACTGAATCTCCAGCTTGCCGACTGCCCACAATCTGATAGTTGGTGCCGGGGCCACCGCGCACGTTGGCATTCGACTTAACCGTGTAGACGTTCGCATCGGGCGCCGGCACCGGCGTGTTGGCAACTTGAACGGACGCAGGCGTGGATGTGGGCGAGACCGTCGTCACAGTTACGGCGGTCGGTGTCCAGGTCGGGACAGGGACCGGTGCTTTGACTTCCGGTTGACCCGCCGACGTCGTAGTGTCTGCTGTGTCGGGCCTGTTTGTGCTCTGAACATAAACGACTAGCAGGGCGGCTACGGCGAGGATGGCCAGGCCCACGTATACAACCGGCTTGGGCCTCGTCTCGTTCATCGTCTCCTCTTGTTCGTACAATGGCTCATCGTTTTGGCCTCCAAGCGCTACTCAGGTCGCAGTGCGATCACCACATAGTAGGGAGCGTATCTCACTTCTTTTGTCCGCGATAACGCTTGCCCGAGGGCCGGACATTCCGGAACCCTGTTTGAGGCTTCCCGCAACCATTCCTCACCATTGCCTCAGCTCCTTGTGCTGCATGAAAGGGCCTGAATTCGAGGTTGTTCCGACCTGAACAGACAGTGGCACAATTCCATCGGGACTTCCACCTGCTGCCAACTGCTTCCTCGCCATCCCGGTCCGGCAGCCCCTTCTCGCACAGCACCGTTCGCCACAAGGATGTTCAAGACCATGCACGGTCTCATGATGTCCATGCCCATGACGATTGGCAGCATTCTGGAGCATGCTCAACGCATCTTCGGGGCGAAGCTCGTTGTCACGCGGCAGCCCGACCGCTCCCTCCATGTCATGACCTACAGGGACCTGCACACGCGGGCCAGGAAACTGGCCAATGCCTTGACGGCCCTGGGCATCCAACCGGGCGAGCGGGTGGGCACGTTGGGTTGGAACCACCATCAGCATGTGGAGGCCTACTTCGGCATCCCGGAGATGGGAGGCATCATCCACACACTCAACATCCGACTGTCTTCGGACCAGCTGGCCTACATCATCAACCATGCCAAGGACCGCGCCATTCTGGTGGATGGCTCGCAGATACCGCTGTTGGAAGACATCAGGGACCGGATCCGCGGGGTCGAACACTTCATCATTTGGTCCGGCGCTGACCAGGTTGCCTGCAACCTGCCCGGCACGATTCACCGGTACGAAGATCTATTGGACGAGGCCGACGCGTTCCATGAGTGTCCCATCCGGGATGAACGGGCGGCCATGGGCCTGTGCTACACAAGCGGCACCACCGGACACCCCAAGGGCGTGCTCTACTCCCATCGTTCCATGTACCTCCATACCATGGGCGTCAACCAAGCCAACGCATTCGGCTTGACGGAACGGGACAACGTGCTGGCCGTGGTACCCCAGTTTCACGCCATGTGTTGGGGATTGCCGTACGGTGCCGCGTTGGCCGGTGCCAATCTGGTAATGCCGGGCCCGTTTCTGGACGCCGCCTCGTTGGCCGAATTGCTGCACGACCGGCGGATCACGGTCGCAGCCGGGGTCCCGACCATCTGGAATTCCCTGTACCACGAGTTGAAGCGCAACCCGGTGGACATCTCCTCCATCAGGGCTCTCATCGTGGGTGGGTCGGCCATGCCCCGTCCGTTGATTCAAGCCTATGAACAGGAATTGGGCGTCAATGTCATGCATGCCTGGGGCATGACCGAGACGTCACCCATTGGTTCCGTGTGCGTGCCCCTTGCCCGACACCGGGATCTGGAACCGGAGGCGGCATGGGACGTCAAAGCCCGCCAGGGACCGCCCGTGGCCGGCATCGCCCTGCGCATTGCACGGGATGAAGAGGAGCAGCCTTGGGACGATCGCTCCACCGGCGAAATCCAGGTCAAGGGACACTGGGTGGCGTCGCAGTACTACCGAACCGAAAACCAGCCCGAACACTTCACTCCCGACGGCTGGTTCCGCACAGGGGACATTGCCGCTGTCAATTCCGACGGGTACATCCGGATTACGGATCGCACCAAGGACCTCATCAAAAGCGGAGGCGAGTGGATCTCCTCGGTGGAACTGGAGAACACGCTCCTGTCGCACGCCAACATTCGAGAGACGGCATTCGTCGCCCTGTCCGACGAGAAGTGGGGGGAGCGCCCGTTGGCAGTCATCGTGCCGCATGATTGGGACGAAGGCATCTCACTGCAGGAAGTACGCCGGCACCTGGCGCCGAAATTCCCAAGCTTCTGGTTGCCGGACACAATGGCCCTGGTATCGGAAATTCCCAAGACCAGTGTGGGCAAGTTTGACAAAAAGGTCATCCGGCAACAGATCCTGAACGGAGAGCTTGAAATTGTTCGGGAGTAGGGTTGCGCAACAGGACGACAACGCGGGCGTGGTACACAGCCACCGGCCACGAACTCGGAAACGCACCAGACCAACTCGGGTGTGCAGCAACCCGCAAAATGGGCTACAATTACAGGAGTGGCCCCGTTGCCCTGCACGCAGAATCTTGGACGCGCCTCAGGAGGAGAGAACGTCACCATGCAGAAGTGGACCAAACCCGTGTTGGTGAAGCTGGACATCGCCGAGACCCTTAGGGGTTCGGGACCTTGTCCGGACGGTGATGGCGGCTCTGAGGCCATGTAACACTGACGAGACAAACGGCTGGCCGTCATCAACGGCCGGCAGAGACAGCCCCGGGTATCCGGGGCTGTCTTGATTCCCGACCCTTGGAAGCAATTCGTCACGCGGGGCTATGCAGCTGCTGCAGCCCGCGGCAGGCTCCAAGCGCCCATGTAGAATCAATCTGGCCTCCGCTCCAGCGGCCGGATCGCCTCCCCACCTTCCCCAGTCAAATCCCCAGGCGTCATGCAACACCCGCCGACCAACAAACCCAACATCATCCACATCATGGCCGACGACATGGGCTGGGGGGATGTCGGCTGCTACCACCCGGATTCCCGCATCCCAACCCCCAACATGGACCGTGTGGCGCGCGAGGGCATGCGGTTCACCGACGCCCATTCGCCGTCCGCTGTCTGTACCCCGACCCGGTACGGTGTTCTGACCGGCCGCTTCTGCTGGCGCTCGCACCTCCGCAGCAATGTCATCTACGGCTACGAGCCGCCCCTGATCGAGCCCACCCGGCGAACTGTGGCCCGTCTGCTCGGGGAGGCCGGCTACCACACGGCCGCCATCGGCAAGTGGCACCTGGGTTTGGGTTTCACCCCGCGCCCGGGCATCTTCTTCGATTTCAACCGCGCCCTGCCCTGGACCAATGCCACCCGCGAGATGGAGGAGCTGGTCGACTTCACCCAGCCGCTCATCGGCGGACCCAATGCCCTGGGTTTCGATTACTTTTTCGGTGCCTCCGGTTGCCCCACCTGCCAGCCGCCCTACGGGTTCATCGAGAACGAACATTTCGTGGACATTCCGTCCGAGTACCACGAAGTTCCCGTCTTTACCAGCCGTCCCGGCATGATGGCGCCCGGCTGGCAGCACAAGGACGCCGATCCCCGCATCGCGGCGGAGGCGGTCCGCTACATCCGGGAGCAGGCCGAGGCCGACGAGCCCTTCTTCCTCTACCTCAACTCCGACGCACCCCACGAGCCGTGCACGCGCGCGGACGTGCCGGAGTTCGCCCGCGATCAGTCCGGGGCCGGCCCGCGCGGCGATCTGGTCTGGCTGTTCGACTGGATGGTGGGCCAGGTCCTGGATGTGCTGGACGAGACGGGCCAGGCCGACAACACCCTCGTCCTGGTCACCAGCGACAACGGCGCCCTGCCGGGGGATCGGCAACCCGACGGAACCGGCATGGCGGCCTACAACACCTACGGACATCGCTCCTCGGCGGACTGGCGGGGCTACAAGGCACACATCTGGGAAGGCGGCCACCGGGAACCGCTGCTGGCGCGCTGGCCCGGCCAAGTGCAGGCCGGATCCGTCAGCAACGCCCTGGTCTCGCTGGTGGACTTCATGGCCACCTGCGCCGACATTACCGGCCGGCCGCTGGACAACCTGTGTGCCGAGGACAGCGTCTCCTTCCTGCCCGTCCTGCGCGATCCGGACGCATCCGTGCGCACCGATCTGATTCACCACTCGCAAACGGGTGTCTTCTCACTCCGCTCCGGCGACTGGAAGGCCATCTTCGAGACGGAAGGATCCGGAGGCTGGGCCCCTCCGACCGGCACACCGCCGGAGCCCCTCGCTCCGGGCCAGCTGTACAACATGCGCGAGGATCCGGGCGAAACCCGCAACCTCTGGGACGAGCGTTCGGATGTCCGCGGCGAACTGGCCACGCGCCTGGTGCAGTACCGCCAGGCCGGCTGCACCGTCCAGCGCGGCGCCCCCGCCTGAACCACACCAGTCTCCAAAGGAAAACGGCATGTTTGATACCAGTTGGGATTCGCTGCGCACCTACGGGATCCCGGACTGGTTCCGGGATGCCAAGCTCGGCATCTTCATCCACTGGGGGGTCTATTCGGTACCCGCCTGGGACAACGAGTGGTATCCCCGATTCATGTACCGGGACGAAATGTCCCGCAAGGGCCAGAACTACTACCGGCACCATTGCGACACCTGGGGCCATCCGGGCACGTTCGGCTACAAGGACTTCATTCCCATGTTCAAGGCCGAGCACTGGGATCCGGAACAGTGGGTGGACCTGTTCCAGGCCGCGGGGACGCGCTACGTGGTCCCGGTTGGCGAACACCACGACGGCTTCCCCATGTACAAGTCGAAGTACACGAAGTGGAATGCGGCCGACATGGGCCCCCAAAGGGATGTGGTGGCCGAACTGGAAAGGATTGTGCGGCGGCGCAACCTGAAGTTCGGAGTCTCCTCCCACCGAGCCTTCAACTGGCGCTACTACACCTACCGGGACGACTTCGACACCTCCGATCCCGCCAATGCCGGCCTCTACGCCCCGGCCCACGCGGAGGATGAGCCGACCTCCAAAGAGTGGATTGAGGACTGGTACCGGCGCACGCAGGAGATGATCGACCGCTTTGAGCCGGACGTGCTCTGGTTCGACTTCGGCTGGCACGCCGACGAGTTTGCCGACTGGCGCCCGCAGGTCCTGGCCTACTACTACAACCAGTCGCGCCAATGGGGCCGGGATGTGGTCCTGCAGTACAAGGACAAGTTCCCGCCCGGCGTCGCCTGCTACGACATCGAGCGCGGCAAGCTGGACGACATTCGGGAGGAGTACTGGCAGACGGACACGGCCGTGTCCTACAAGTCCTGGAGCCACATAGAGAACGACGAGTTCAAGACCGCAACCACGCTGGTCCACGACCTCGTCGACATCGTGAGCAAGAACGGCAACCTGCTGCTCAACGTCGGTCCGCGGGCGGACGGTGTCATCCCCGACGAAGCCGCGGGCCTGCTGCGCGACCTGGGTGCCTGGCTCAATGTGAACGGCGAAGCCATCTACGGCACCCGGCACTGGCAAACCTTCGGCGAAGGCCCAACCCAAGTCACCACCGGCCACCTGACCGAACGGGAGAACGCCTGCATGACCGCCGAGGACACCCGCTTTACCCGCACTGACAACGCCTTGTACGCCATCCTGCTGGGCTGGCCCGGAAACACGGCCAAAATCAAGTCGGTCACGCCGGAACACCTGGACCCGGCACGTGTCGCCGATGTTTCACTGCTGGGCGGTCCCGCCGGGTTGGACTGGACGATGAATGAGGAAGGATTGACAGTTCAGTTGCCGGACTCACCCGTTGGGGAGCATGCCCACAGCCTGAAACTCTCCCTCAAGCCCAACTGACTTCCTGCTGCAACTGCCGTCCCCGGTGGCGGTTGCAACAACCGCCACGACTGTCAGTCGCCGGTGGTGAAGCAATGGGAGTTGGGTTGCATGGTCGCTACCTGACCGGCCCGCCCCGCCCGGTGGCGATACCCGAATGGTTCCCGGTCCATGCCAGTGACTGCAAGTGCAAGGAGTTCGAACATGCCCATCAAGACCTTGACGTTCGATCTGTTCGGCACAATTCTGGATTTGGGTTCCAGCCTGAAACCCCATATCGGGGACATGTTGGCCGCGCAGGACACAGCTGTCACGACCGAGGAATTCTGGGACCGGCAACGCGCCCGGCAGCGATTGGAACAGTTTCAGGATTCCCTGATGCTGCAGGGGCATGGCGGCTACCTGGAAACGGTCCGGCGCGCATATCTGCACACGTTGCGCAGCTTTGGCCTGGACCATGTCGCGCAGGACGGGAACCAGGTGGATGCCTTCATGGCGCAGTGGCAGGGATTACGCCCTTTTCCCGATGTCCTGCCCGCCCTGCCAATCCTGCATCGGAACTTCCGGCTGGTGGTCCTGTCCAATGGAGACCCGGCCTTTCTTGAACACCTGGTAACGCATCAGGTGCCCTGGAACTTCAACGATGTGATCTCCGTCTCGGCCGTTGGGATGTTCAAGCCCCACCCCACGGTCTACCAATACGCAGCCCATCGCCTGGGCACAGCCAGCCGGGACCTGTGTATGGTGTCCTCCAATTCGTTTGATGTGGTGGGAGCCGTGGCCTGCGGCTATGCCGGTGCCTATGTGAATCGCTATGGGATGCCCTACGAGGAGACTCCCTTCCGTCCCTCGCTGCAGACAACGGATTTCTCGGACTTGAACGACGCGCTGCAGGCATTGTCAGCCCGGTGATCGGTGGAGGGCCGGGCGTGTGGCCGACAGGGGACAGGTCCGCTTTTCGTTGCGCTTGTCCTGTGTAAGGTTGTTCCAACCTGAAGGTGGCAGCTTGCCTTCAGGTGTGACGAACAAGCCCTAACCGCAACAACCGGTCCGAGCCAGGTGCGCTTGATGTTGGACAAGCCCCAACCTGCCGCGAACCGGAGTCCTCAACTGGAATCGGCCAGTTCCGGGAACATCACAGCCAGGTCACGGGATTGCGCCAGTTGCCCAAAGAGATGGTTCTGGTAGATGCTGCTCATGAGAAACCCGAAGGGAAGCGTGACAATCAAACCAATACCCAGGGCCAGAGCACCAGTCAGGGAGGCCACCACCGAAATAAGCAAGGACACCAAGCCGGCGATTACGCTAACCAATAGGCACTGTGCCCAGTTCCGGGCCACCCAGGCAAGTACATTCCCAAATTTGAAGGCATCAGCCAGTTCCATACGCTGGGCCAAGGCAATCATAATGGCGGGACCAAGGATCCAACCCGCGACGGTGGGCAACAAGGCCACCAAGCTTCTGCCCAAGCCGATGGCCGCCAGACTGTGCGAAAACGCAACCTCAAACGAATCCAAGCTGTCCGCAACCGGGAGCACATTCTGATTGTTCCCAACCAGATTCACGACTACGTATACAACGAAGAAAGGCAACAACCAAACCAGATAGGCCACGAACATGAAGAAGCCGCTCCGCAAATCAGACCGCCATTGATCCCACTCCGGGAGGGGGTGTTCCTGATTGTTTTGGACATTGCGCAACAGGCGCAGGGAATATCCGCCTACTATGAAGAAGCCGAGGATGCCAACCAGCAAGACGGATAGAATCCCACTGACCAAGACATACAGGATGCCTGTCATGATCTTATTGCGGATTCTGGGATCGGTGGAACTGAAGATTGCCTGAAAAGGCAGACCGTATTGCATTTCGTTCCCCCTTGAACGTGCCCCTGCAATGGCCGTGAGTATAACCTCAGCCGCATGGTGGATTCTGTCACGCCCAGCAAGGACACCTTGTAGGCCATCCCGATGGGTTGGTCCGGGAATACGCCCAAGGTCAGTCTGTCACGCCGGAACGCCTGGATCCGACCCACACCACAGATATCTCGCTGCCGGGCGGCTTCGATGGGGCGGACTGGAGAATGAACACAGCGGGGCTCACAGCTCGGTTGTCGGACCACCAGCAGGAGGACATGTCCACTGCCTGACAATCTCGCTCAAGCTCAATCGACTCCCTGCTTCTCCCGCCACCGGAACGGATGTCGTTGCGGCCACTTTGGCCGTTGGCGGCACGCGGACACGCACACGGATTGGGCCGCACGCTTCCTGCTGTGTTGTCTGTTCGCACTGTCCATAGCGGGTTGTCATTCAGTCCCTGAATCGGACCGCTCCTTCGGCTCCTCCGGACCCGTGCTTCTGCGACTGCCGCATCGGCTACCCTGGGTCGCCGACGACCACATCCATGATCCCTCCCAGCTCGTGATCGTGGACGGACAGCCCACTCTGTATGCCTCCGGAACCCGCGGCAACGGCCTGAACCGCCATGCGCTGAATCCGGATAACGGTCGCTTTGAGAGGGCTGAGCCGGCCTTCGGCCAGGAGAAACCGTCTTGGGTCTCCGGCGTACAGGTTTGGAATGCAACCGGCGAGTTCGATGCCCCGGACTTGGCCTCGCCGACCCGCATCTACTTCACGGTCTTCGACGAAATCCCCGGACGCATCCAGGATGCCATTGGGACCGCCGTGCTGGTGGAGACCGAGCAGGGCACGGCATGGGTCGATGAAGGCATTGTCCTCCACTCCGTCGGCGAGGAGAACCATCCTCGCGCCATGGATGCCAGTGTCTTCACGGACTTTGACGGCCGATCCTGGATGGTATTCGGTTCCCATGCCGGAGGCATCTACATCGTGGAGTTGGACCCGGCCACCGGTCGCCTGCGGCAAAGCCCGGATCAGTACTGGACCAGCCCGGATCGGGCAGTTGAACTGGAGCGTTTCACCCACCTGGCCTCACATTGGGGCGCCGAAGGCGAGAACTCAATCGAAGCCGCCTACATCTATCCCCACAACGGCTGGTACTACTTGTTCGTGAACTGGGACGGATGCTGCAACTCCGTGGCCAGCACCTACAACATCCGGGTGGGCCGCAGCCGGAACCCGACTGGCCCGTACCTGGACCGGGAAGGCAGGCTGATGGCGGAGGGCGGTGGCACCCTATTCCTTGGCCGTGAGGGCCGATTCATCGGACCGGGCCACGCAGGGATTCTGCGCTGGCTGGAGTGGGGCGTACGGCCTCGCTACCTCTTCACGTTCCACTACTACGATGGTGAGGATCTGGGAGCGGCCAAACTGGGAGGCCGCGAACTGGCCTGGGACAGCGAGGCCTGGCCGGAACTGGGCCAACTGTTGATTGGACCTGCGGACTGACATCCATCTTCAGAAGGCGGGCCTCCCAATACCCATTCCCGGGCATGTTCAACCATAGTGCCCATGATGCTTCCTGTCAGCAGCCGTCCCGTGCAACTGTGTGTCCACTGGCGTAGTTCGGTAGTCAATTGAGAAGCTAACGGTGTAGCAAAACGAGGAATCACCCTAACCAATTCACGGGAGGCGGAGTTCACCAACCACTGGCAGACAAACATCGACAAGGCCCAAGCCACCCACGCGGCGATTGTACTGTTCAGCCTAGGCAGCCACATAGGTGTTGGCCCCGGTTCAGGAGCACAGACATCAGTGCGCCACACAAGCCCCATGGAATGCGTCAGACACCCTGAGCCATCCTCCCAATACGATATCGGGTCCTGCGATGTGAACCGAAAACGCCACACTCTTCGCACACATGTAGTAACATTCACTTGCCGAAGCCAAGATTAGGCTGAAGAGCGGGAACATGAGCAGAACTGCAATTGAGTGGACGGACGTGACTTGGAACCCTGTCACAGGCTGTGACAAGGTCTCCGAAGGCTGCAAAAACTGCTACGCCCTCAGGTTGGCAGAAAGATTCCGTGGAACCCCCGGCCATCCCTACGAACAAGGGTTTGACCTGCGCCTGTGGGAGGAACGCATAGACCAACCCCTTCACTGGCACCAACCTCGGACAGTGTTTGTAAACAGCATGAGTGACCTCTTTCACGAAGGCATTCCAGTCGAGTTCATACTTCGCATCTTCGCCGTGATGCAGGAAGCTTCCCAGCATCGCTTCCAAGTCTTGACGAAACGACACCACAGACTTGCATCCCTTGCACCCGAACTGCCATGGCCACCCAACGTCTGGATGGGAGTGTCAATCGAAAACCAAAGATGGCTTGAACGCGCAGATGCACTAAAGAGCACCGCCGCAGCTATCAAGTTTCTCTCTTGTGAACCGTTGCTGGGGCCGTTGGACATTGACTTGTACGGCATTGACTGGGTGATCGTTGGCGGAGAAAGTGGTCCCGGTGCTCGTCCGATGTGTGTCCAGTGGGTCACCGATATTCGGAAGCAGTGCATCGAAGCCCGAGTTCCATTCTTCTTCAAGCAATGGGGGGAATTTGATTCTGTTGGTGTCCGACGCGGCAAAAAGGCTGCCGGCCGCATACTTGAAGGCCGAACTTGGGATGAAATGCCGGGAGGCAAATCTTGTGACGAATACCAATAAAGGGAGCCAGAGGTTCGGAGGTGACTGGACAAGAACCAAGTTGACAATTCTAGGTGAATATTTAGACAATTACACAACTGCATTGAAGAACCAAGACCTCCGAATATCGTACATTGATGCATTCGCAGGAACAGGAGCAGTTGAGGTTAGTCAAGCCTGGAATGGTGATCAGCGAGAATTCCTCGACGGATCGGCACAGATAGCATACGATGTTCGAGACAGGAAATTCGACAAGTTGGTATTCATTGAAAAAGACGGTGACAAAGCTAAAGTCCTCAAGGGGCAGTTTGAAGACCAAAGCCGAATCGATGTCAGAGTGGGAGATGCGAACGCAGAACTCCAAAGAATTTGTTCAGTTGGCACTCAAGCATTTTGGCAGGAAAACAGGGCAGTCGTGTTGCTTGATCCGTTTGCTCTTGAAGTCGAGTGGGCGACGGTTGAAGCAATCAGCCAAAAGCCTGTGTTTGATGTGTGGATCTTACTTCCAATCGGCGCAATTCGCAGAATGATTCCAAGGCGTAAACTCCCAGGCGAAGTGGATCCCAAGTGGGAACTGAAACTGAACTCTGTTTTTGGTGATGAAAGTTGGAAGGGCATGTATCAAGCAACACCAACTTTGTTTGGTGATCAGATAGAAAGCATGGCTGGCACGGATCCAATTACAGAACTGTATAAAGAGAAATTAACACAGGTGTTTCCAATGGTTGCTCCAAGATCTGCTACGTTACAAAATTTAAGGGGCAGTCCGTTGTTTGAGTTTATCTTTGCAATTTCCAACCCGAGCAAAAGGGCTCAAGAGGCTGCACTGCGGATCGCAAATCACATTCTGAAGAACATTTGACAACTTGCACATTTCATCGGTACACGTCTCCGTTCCACATTGCTCGGTAAAAGTAACACTCGTTGAACAGCCGCAGGCCTTGGTCCGAGAGCTCTCAACCAGCCGGCCTCGAAACTAGGCGCTGATGCATCGCCATCACGAATCCCCTTCCCCATGCCATTTCAAGGTCAGCAGCGCCTCCAGCTGCCGATCCCGGTCGTCTGCCCACTCCTGCACTGGCTGGTTGTCGTAGGCCGCCAGGACCTGTTCCACGATCATTGCGCGAACGCTTTCGCTCAACTCCGGCTCGCCCAGTTCGGCCCAGCGCGCGGGATGCGTGTCGCCCAAGTGCTTGAGATAGGCCGCAATGCCACCTGAACCTCCCCCTAGGTGGTACGTCAGCCACGGACCCTGCAAGGCCCAGCGCAGGCCGGGGCCGTGGGTCAGCACATCATCCAACTCGGCAGCCGTGGCAACACCTTCCGCCAACAGATGCACGGCTTCCCGAAACAGGGCCGATGTCAGGCGGTTGGCCACATGCCCGGTCACCTCCTTGCGGACACGCACCGGGAACTTGCCGACCGCACGATAGAAGTCCATGGCCCAGTCGACCGCTGCATCATCGGTCTGGTGTCCAGCCACCACCTCTACCAGCGGCAGCAGGTGGGGAGGGTTGAAAGGATGCCCAACCAGCACGCGTTTGGGATGCCGGCATCCGGCCTGAATATCCGAGGCCTTGAGCGAGGTCGTGCTGGAGGCAATCACCGTCCATGGCGGGAGGGCCGTTTCCAACTCCCGCAGAATCACCTGTTTGGCATCCAGCGACTCGGTTGCGTTCTCCTGGACAAACCCGACACCTTCCGGCAACGCGCGGAGCGACTTCGCAACCGTCACGTCTCCGGCCGCCTCCGCGCCGGGAATATCACTTTGCCGCAGTTGTCCCAGCTTGGTCGCCACCGCATCCTGCATGGCCGCCGGTTCCCGCCCGGGATCGACCAGGCACACGGGCAGTCCCCGATGGCTGAACCAGGCTCCCCAGCCCGAGCCGATAGTGCCGACACCCAATACCAAGACCGGAAATGCGCCGTTGGGATCCGGTCGGCCGGTCATGGCCACTTGACAGGAGCAGGTCCATGGCCACCGGGGCGGCATCCGGGCAAGAGGACAACGCGCATCGTCCGGTTCCGCAGACCGGGACGACGAAGGGATGATTCCTGAGGGCGGTGCAAGGGTCGGCGGGGACTCCCCGTCACGAAACCGAACGCCAAGGCACGTCGATGGTCTGGTCGTCCTCTTCCTCGGGCGGCGGCGACTGGGTGTATCCGTAGGCCGCTGCCTCGACCGCGTCCGGCGGGGCAAAGTGGATCATCAGCTTCGGGAACACGAAAAGGACCACAAACAAGTCGTCGAAGGGCAGGCCCGGCAGCAAATCGATCGGGGAAAAATAATATACGACCGCCAGCAGGGGCAGGAGCAGCTTGATCCAGGGCGACACCGCCGGATTCTGCATGAGTCTCCAAGCGATGCCAATATTGCGTAAGATTCCAGGCAGGAAGTTCAGGGGAATGCGTGACATGACTGTGTACCCAATAACTGAAACCGACTGAACTCCGTTCTCCAACCAAGACCGTACGCACATGCCCACCACGGCGCAGATGCTCCGGGAGCATACACCGAAACTGATCGAGATTATCGCAGAACTGCGAAGTACCGATCTGGACCCCGGCATCCCGGTCGGCCAGGCTGCACCCGTCCTCGCCGATTCCATCACCAGCCCGGCATCGGTCGCCAGCGTGCTGGAGGAACTGGCGGAGGTGTACCCCGACACCATCGCGGCCCTGCAGCAACTGAAGGGAGCCAACGGTGAAATCCTGGAATACCAGTTCGTGCGCAGCCACGGCCCCCTCCAGATTCCGGGGGATGCCAACCTGGCGGAAAGCGAGGCCTGGCTGCACCCATCCTCGGTCAGCGAGGTGCTCTATTTCCACGCCCTGATCGGCCGCTACTTCAGCGGCTCCGGGCGCGAGGCCGCCTCCAAGATTTACATCCCGACCGACATCCTGCCGTTGATCCCTGAACCGGAAGGCGACGAAGACGAGAAGGGCCTGGATATCGAACCGGCCCGGCCCCCGGCCACCGAACAGATCCTCGACACCACGGACTATCTGCTGTCGGATCTCCTCTCCTACCTAGCCGTCCTCTTCCAGAATGCCTGGCGCTTGCGGGATGACGTGCCGCGGCGCGAGGACGTCGAACGACTCAAGGAGCGCCTGCTGGTCATGCCGGACACGGATCTCCTGGCCGTGCGCCTGGAATTTCTCTGCCACCTGGCCGCCGAGATGGGACTGGTCGAGGATGGCCGCACCGAAGGCGGCCAAGCCATCCGCACCCTGCACGGCAACAACGTCCACCGGTTCCTAATGCTCGATCGGGCCGCCCAGCGCCAGACCCTGTGGGACACCTGGTTCCAATCCGGCGCCTGGAGCGACCTCAGGCACGTGCCAATACTCGACTGCCGCAACCTGGAACGGTGGGGCGCCCCTGCCCAAGCCGCCGGCACGCGCGGCAACTTCGGACAGGCCCTGGCCACCCTGCCCCTGACCCAGTGGTTCCGGCTGTCCGACGTGGTGGAGGCCGTCCACCGGTTCAACCCGGACTTTCAGCGCACCACCGGCGACTACGACAGCTGGTACGTCTGGCACAGGGAACAAGAGGCCTTCGTGGGCGGCTTCGACAATTGGCGCCTGGTGGAGGGCGAACTGGCCCGGTTCCTGTTGGAAGGCCCCCTGTTGTGGCTGGATGCCGTTCGCCTGGCGGACAATCGCGGCGGACCACCCATCCTGACGCTGACGCGCGAGGGCGCTGTCTGGCTCGGCCGGGACCTGGAACTGCTGCCGGTGTCGGCCCGTCCCCGGGTGACCGTCCATCCGAATTTCAGACTGGAGGTACCGGTGGCCATGGACCTGCACGCCCGGTTTCGGGTTGAGCGCTTCGCCAACTGGGTGCGTACGGACCAGGTCTATCGGTACCAAATCAACCAGCGCAGCCTGGACCGCGCCTTTGGGGCCGGCTTGACCGCAACGCAGATCGTGGAAGCCCTCAGGGCCATGACCAACGACCTGCCCGGGACCATCGCCAACGGCATCCACCGCTACGAGGACCGTAAAAGCCGTTGATCGCGACGGAACTGCTGTGCTATCCTGACACCATGAACACCAGTCGCGCGCCCTTGCCGGAATCGAGGAGGAGGTCAGGCTTCTAGTACCCGGACTCTGTCTGGACGGACCTGACGCGCATTGCTCCAATGGCAGTCAAGCTCTCCGGGCGGAGAGCTTTTTTTGTGCCCAATGGAAGTGAACCAATGATCAGAGCGGGAATTGCCGGTGCCACCGGCTACACAGGCCTGGAACTGGTCCGGCTGCTGGACCGGCACCCAAACACCGAAGTCGTCTGGCTGACCAGCGAGAACAGCGCCGGACGCCTCTACAGCGATGTCGTGCACGGTCCGTGGCCCATTGAACTGATTCCGCTGGCCGACGCCCTTGGGCGGACGGACGAGGTGGATGTCGTGTTCCTGGCCCTGCCCCACGCCCAGTCCGTGGAGCCGGTGCGGGCCTTCCACGCCGCCGGCGCGACCGTGGTCGACCTGAGCGCCGACTACCGCCTGACCAATACGGATGTCTACGCGCGCTGGTACGGCATCGAACACGCCGCGCCGGATCTGGTCAACCAGGCCGTCTACGGCCTGTGCGAGGCCTATCGGGAACAGATCAGGGGCGCAACCCTGATCGCCAATCCCGGTTGCTACCCGACCTCCGTGAACCTGGCGCTCCTACCCTTGGCCCGCGCCGGCTGGCTGCCGCCGCGCGTGATCGTGGACAGCATGAGCGGGGTCAGCGGAGCCGGCCGCACCCCCAAGCTGCCCTACCATTACGTGGAAGCCAACGAGAACCTAACCCCCTACAACGTAGGTCGGCGCCACCGCCATCTGGCGGAGATGGAACAGGTGCTGGGCGAGGCCGCGGGCCGGTTTCCACCCAGCCACATTACGTTCGTACCCCATCTGACACCTCTCAGCCAAGGCATTCTCAGTACTATCCACGTATCGCTGGAGCCGGGCTGCACGGAGGTCGCGGTGCGCGCGCAGTTGGAAGCCTGCTGGGGTGGCGAACCCTTTGTTCAACTGCTGCCACCCGGTGCGTTCGCCTCCGTGCGGCACACCAGCCACACCAACCGCTGCGCCATCAGCGTGACGGCCGTCGAGCCCGACGATCCGGACTGCACCGACCTCGTCATCGTCTCCAGCATCGACAATCTGATCAAGGGAGCCAGCGGACAGGCGGTGCAGAACATGAACATTGCCCTGGACCTCCCCGAAACCGCCGGCCTGCTGTAGGTCCTGCAGATTCTTCCAACCCGGCAACGCCAGACAACCATGTCACAGGACCAGGACCAGACCCGCCCCGTCGTCCTCAAAATCGGCGGAGGCGAACTGGACAGCCCGGAGTTCATGACCGAATTGGCCGACACGGTCGCCGCCCTACAGGAGACAGGCGAAGCGATTGTGGTGGTGCACGGAGGCGGCAAGACCATCGCCGAATGGCAGACCGCCGTTGGCCTGCAGCCCGAGTTCATCGATGGGTTGCGGGTCACAACGGAGGAAAGTCTGGCCGTGGCCGAGATGGTCCTGAGCGGAACCCTGAACAAGCGGCTGGTCCGGGTGTTGGGAAACCGCGGCCTGGCCGCCGTGGGCATCAGCGGCGTGGACAGCGGAACCGTGCGCGTAACACCGCTCCACAGCCCCAAGGGAGACCTGGGCCGCGTGGGCGATGTAACCGGGGTGGACCTGTCTCTCATCTCGCTGTTGCTGCAGGACGGCCGCATCCCGGTCATCAGCCCCATTTCCGTATGCCTGGAGGACGGCCTCCACTACAACGTGAACGCCGATCATGTCGCCATGGCGGTGGCCGCCGCGCTGCCGGCCAACAGGCTGGTGTTCCTTACGAATGTGCCGGGGGTGCAAATCGCCGGCCGGCCCGTCCGAGCCATGACGGCCGAACAGGCCCAAACCTGGATTGAGGAGGGACACATCCGGGACGGCATGGTCGTCAAGGTGCAGAGCGCCCTGGAGGCGATCGGACGCGGGGTGCTCCAGGCCGTCATCACGGATTTGGCTGGCATCCGGTCGGGCAAGGGCACGGGAGTGTTGCATGCAGACAATGTCCAACGGTAACTCGACCATGAACCGGGTCCTGGCCAGCCGCCGCGCGGTCGTCACTGGAGCCAGCCGGGGCATCGGACGGGCCATTGCCGAAGGCTTCGCAGCCGCAGGGGCGGCCGTGGGCTGTCTGGCCCGCAATGAGGCACACCTGGCCGAGGTGGAAGCCGCCATCCGAACCAGCGGCGGCACCGCGTGCCGGCAAGTCTGCGATGTCTCCACAGTCAAACAGGTCGACGCCGCCATGGAGTCCCTGGCGGAAAGGCTCGGCGGCCTGGACATCCTGGTCGTCAATGCGGGCATCGAACTGGAAAAGGCCGTCGTGGTCGACAGCGATCCGGACAAGTGGGCCGCGGTCCTGAACACGAACCTGATCGGTGCCTATCACTGCCTGCGGGCGGCGACTCCCTTCCTGCGCGCATCCGGCGACGGCCGCGTCATCGTGGTGGGCTCCGGCATGGGCCACAAGGGGGCCGCCGGCTCCTCGGCATACTGCGTTTCCAAAGCCGGCCTGTGGATGCTAACCCGGGTCTTCGCCCAGGAGGTGGTGGACCAGGGCATCGCCGTCAACGAACTGATACCGGGGCCGGTGGACACGGATATGACTCGCTGGTCCGCCACCCAGGGAGAGCGGCCGGCCAACTGGGCCACGGAGTGGTTCAAGCAACCGGAGGAGGTGGTGCCCCTGGCCCTCTTCATGGCCAGCCAACCCACCGGCGGCCCGACCGCGCAAAGCTACAGCCTGATGCGACGCGACAACTAACCTCGTCGCAACTCTCGATCCGTTCCGTTCCGACCACAAGGGGGAAACCGTCTTGAACACACAGCAGATCATTGACCTGGAACAGCAGTATGTGCTGGGCGTCTATGGCCGTCCGCCCATGGTCTTCGCCTCCGGTGAGGGCGCTACGCTGACCGACGCCGATGGCAAGAGCTACCTGGACTGCGTCTCCGGCATCGCCGTCAACGCCCTCGGCTACGGCGACCCGGACATGAAGGCCGCCATCATGGAGGTCGTGGAAAGTGGCGTCTACCACGTGAGCAACCTGTACCACACCGCACCTCATGCCCGGCTGGCGCAGAAGCTGTGCGAACACAGCTTTGCCGACAAGGTCCACTACTGTCTGACCGGTGCGGATGCCAACGAAGGCGCCTTCAAGTTTGCCCGGCGCTACGCCTACGACAAGGACTACGAGGAGAAGTACAGCATCCTGGCCTTCTCCGATGGCTTTCACGGTCGCCTGTTCGGCAGTCTGGCGGCCACGCCGCGGCCCAAGTACCAGGATCCCTTCAAGCCGCTGATGCCCGGTGTCCGCTTCGCCCTCTACAACGACCTGGACAGTGCCCGCGAGCTGGTGGACGAACGCGTGTGCGCCATCATCGTGGAACCGATCCAGGGCGAGGGCGGTGTCAACGTGGCCACGCCCGAGTTCCTCAAGGGCTTGCGGGAGCTGGCCGACGAGTACGACGCCATGTTGATCTTCGATGAGGTGCAGTGTGGCATGGGCCGCACAGGCTCGCTGTGGGGCTATCAGTCGATTGTGGGCGACGAGATTGCCCCCGACATTATGACCCTGGCCAAGTCGCTGGCAGGCGGCCTGCCCATCGGCGCCATTTGCATGAACCAAAAGGTGGCCGACATGATCCACCCCGGCGACCACGCCTCCACCTTCGCCGGCAGCCCGTTGACCACCAACGTGGCCTGCACTGTCCTGGACCGCATTGCCCAACCCGAGTTCCTGGCTTCGGTCCAGAACAAGGGCGAACACCTGCGCGATCTGCTGGCCGAACTGAATTCGCCCCACATCACCGAGATTCGGGGCCGCGGCCTGATCACCGGCGTGGAAATGGACATCGACGTCACGCCCGTCGTGGACCAGGGCTATGAACAGGGCCTGCTGACCGTGTCCGCCGGCACCAACATCCTGCGCTACGTGCCTCCCTTCATCATCACGGAGGAGGAACTGGAACGGGCGGTCAAGATTACGGGCAACATCCTGCAAGGTCTTTAGCGGCGTGGCCCGCGACGGTATGTTCAGGCTGGAGGAGGCGCGGGTCGCGGATGCTCCGCGTCTCCACGCGCTCGTGGAACGGTACGCGGCGCAAAACGTGATGTTGCCGCGTACCGTTGAGTCGATAGTTCAGACCCTGCCGGACTGGGTCGTGGCCGTGGCGGAAGCTCCAGCCCCGGCAGTCCGGCAGGTGATTGGGGGAGCCTGCCTGACCGTCTTGGCACCGGAACTGTCGGAGGTCCGTTCGCTGGTGGTGGACCCCGAACGGCAGGGAGAGGGGATTGGCCGCTGCCTGGTGGAACGGATTATCGACATGGCACGTGCGCGCGGCTATCAACAACTGTGCGCTTTGACCCTGGTTCCGAAGTTCTTCCTCAGCATGGGTTTTCGGCCGGTGGAGGTGGCGGACATCAGCCCCAAGGTCTGGGTGGACTGCCAGCACTGTCCGAAATACGAATGCTGCGATGAGTACGCCCTGGTGATGGACCTGGTACCCAATCCAGTCCTGCCGAACTATCGGCGAACGGACCTTCCCCTCCCGATGAAGTCGCCAAACTGGGTACCTTTGGATCTGGTGTCGTAGCGATACCTGCCGGGACGCTGTCGGTACATCAAGCACATCTGGCACTTCCGGCAGGCCCCGTTGTCGGTCACCACATCCGCCACGCTGTCCGGGGCGACGCACCAAGCCCGCCTGTCGAGGTTCGATCCCGTCAGCCTCCGATCGGAAGCCGGGCCGCGGCGCCGGTGGGCCCTGGGAACGGACGCAAGAAGGTACAGCCCAGGCACCACCGCGTACGCTGCCGTGCGATCACGTCCGGCGGTGGCCGGGAGACGGTGCGGCAGCAGGCCCTGCACCGTCGGCTCTGGACCCGGGCCGCCTTGAAGACAGACAGGACAGGGATGAAATTCCCGACAAGAGGCCCTTTTTGTTTTTTTGTTCATAACAAAGCATGCAGGCTTTTGTCCTTTCCAGGATCGGAGCAGCACCAACGAAACTGAAACAATGCCGTGGAGGCTGCCTCTCGGATCGACCCCATTCAGGTCCTGCTACAATGCGCCGGCGTTCCTTTTGCCATGCTCGTGGTTGCCATGTTCGCGTCCTGTTGCGTCTCTTCCGCGACCGGGGCCTGTGCGCGAAGCCGGTGGCGTTGGCGACAGGGTTGGACCTCCGCCGGATTGGCGTCCGTCTTGGCAAAGGTGGGGGATTTGCATGGAGCCCGCCCCTTGCATCCATCCTCTGCAAGATCCAGTGCAAGTGGAAACACCGCTGACCCAGTAGGCGGCGGGCCGCGTTACTCCTATCCCGACAGTTGAATTGTTTCCTCCTACTGTTGGCCGCTTCTACAAAGACGAAGAAGGACTTTGCTTCCCTCATGTCACCCCAAAAAATTGCAAGTTCCTCGACACAATGTGCCTCCCAACCTACAGTCGGTGATCGGGATGTTCTCCGGGGTGGAGAGCCGATTGCGATAGTGGGCATGGCGTGCCGGTTTCCCGGTGCGGAGGATTTGGAAGCCTTTTGGCAACTATTGGTGGAAGGCAAAAACTCGGTGTCCGAGGGTGTTCCCGGTTCCGGTGTGGGACGCATGGGTGATCTTTTCGGTGATCACGCAGTTCAAAACCCGGCATGCCGTTTCGGTGCCTTTGTCGACGGGATTGATCAGTTCGACCCCACCTTTTTCCGTATTTCGCCGGTCGAGGCCGAGTTGCTGGACCCGCAGCAGCGCATGATGCTGGAGACGAGTTGGCTGGCTCTCGAGGACGCAGGGATCGATCCGGCCAGGCTCAGCGGGAGCAGCACGGGTGTCTACACCGGGATCAGCACCGACGAGTACCGCATGCTGGTTGCGGAATCCAGCAAGCCTGCCGAGGCTGCCGGCTGCTTGTACGCCCTCAGTGGCACCAACCTGAACGGCGCCAGCGGACGAGTCTCCTTCGTGCTGGGCCTGATGGGGCCTGCCAAAGCGGTTGACACCGCTTGCGCGTCGTCCCTGGTATCAATACACGATGCAGTCGCAGACCTCCAGCAGGGCAAGGCGGATCTGGCTATTGCTGGCGGTGTGAACGCCATTCTGGACGGCCGCATCTACGAACTCCGTGCGGATTCGATGATGTTGTCTCCTGACGGCCAATGCAAGGCGTTCGACGCGTCCGCCAACGGCTACGTGAGGGGGGAAGGATGCGGGGTGGTCGTTCTGAAGCGACTTAAGGAGGCGGAGGCTGACGGCGATCGGATTTGGGCGGTCATTCGCGGCGCAGCGATGAATCATGGAGGGACAGGCGTGGGTCTAACTGTCCCGAATACGCCCGGGCTGGAACAGGTGATGGAGGCGGCTCTGGAGGATGCGGGAGTTGCGCCGTCGGAGATTGCGTACGTGGAGGCCCACGGGACCGGAACGGCCGTGGGAGATCCCATCGAGATCAACGCTGTGGCCAATGTCTACGGCCAGGGACGGGAAACCGACACTCCGCTTCTCATCGGTTCTGTCAAAACCAATATCGGCCACCTGGAGTCGGCTTCAGGAATTGCCGGATTGATAAAGGCAGTGCTGACGGTGAATCTGGGCGTGATTCCGAAACACCTGCATTTCCGGGATCCCAACCCGAGTCTGGACTGGGAGCATCTGCCACTGCAAGTGGCCACAGATATGAGGGACTGGCCGGATCACTGCCAGCGACCACGGCTGGCGGGAGTGAATTCCTTCGGCATATCCGGTACCAACACCCACGTTGTGTTGGAGGAGTACCGCGGTTTCAACGGTATGGTCGGCCAGGCAGGCGTGGCCCCGGGCCCAGCCCAACCCGTACAGGTTTCGCTGCCGGCACCCATTGCCGATCTGCCTTTGCCGACGGAGGGGATTGCCTCCCGCCGAACCCGTTTCCTGCCCCTGTCGGGCAAGACAGACGGCGCGGTCCGGGAACTTGCCCAGCGCTATCTGGCGTGGCTTGACACACAAACCAAGGCCCTGTCCCTCGAACGTGCCGCGTTGGATGTGCTTGTGGCGGACATGTCATGGACGGCCGGTGTTGGCCGCAGTCATTTCGACTACCGTGCAGGAGTCGTGTTTCAAGACGTTGGGTCCTTGCGGGAACGACTCGGGGCAGTGGCTGAGACAGGCACAGGCGTGGAACCACGAAGGGCCCAAAAAGTGGCCTTCATCTATACGGGACAGGGAAGCCAGTGGCTCGGCATGGGCCGGACCCTTTATGAGAGTGAACCTCTGGCAAGGGCCATTCTGGACCGATGCGAGGCGGTAATTCAGGAAGAACGAGGTACATCTCTGCTCGACGTGATGTTCGGTCGCGCAGGAGTGGAGGGAGACCTGAGCAATACGGCATGGGAGCAGCCCGCCCTTTATGCGTTGGAGTGCGCATTGACCGCGCTCTGGTCCAGTGTTGGCATTCAGCCCCGTGTGGTGCTTGGACACAGCGTTGGGGAATTGGCGGCCGCCCAGGCGGCCGGGGTGTTCAGTCTGGAAGACGGAATGCGACTGGCGGCGACGCGAGGCGCTTTGTTTGCCGATACCGCGCCCGGCGCCATGCTTGCCGTCTTCGCGCCCGCGTCGCGTGTAGCGGCGACGGTTGCAGAGCTGAACGCCGCGTCCGGTGGAATCGGGCTGAGCATTGCGGGGAACAACGGCGGTCACCAAGTGGTAAGTGGTTTGGCTGAGGACATCGATGCCATTGCGGAGCGATTCGGCGCGGAGGGAGTGCGTACCGTCCGACTGAACACGAGCAGGGGATTTCACAGTGCCTTGCTGGAGCCGGTTCTGGATGGATTGGAAGCCGCCCTGGACGGGGTGGTGATCGAACCTCCCTCTCTCACCCTGGTCAGCAATTTGACGGGCCGGCCGGTGGAATCCGACATGGCGCTGGACGGGGTGTACTGGAGGCGCCATGCCCGCGAAGCAGTGGCATTTGCCAGTGGCATCGGAACCCTTGCCGAACTGGGGATTGACCTGGTAATCGAAATAGGCCCCCACGCGGTGCTGGGCCCAATGACGCTGCAAGCGTGGCCCGATTCGATGCCGGACGGGGACGCGTGTGAGCCCCCGATTGTGCTGGCGAGCATGCGACGCCCTCGAAGAGGCAGTTCCGCGACGGAACCCGAAAACGACTTCATTGATGCGGCCGCGGACGCGTACCGGGCTGGTTTGGAGGTTTCCTTCGAGGGTTTGTTCGCAGGAGAGATGCGGCACCGGATTTCGCTGCCGGGCTATCCGTTCCAGCGCGAACGCTACTGGCTTGATTCTTCCAAGCGCCGCCGATCCGGCACCGACCATCCTCTGCTGGGCACACGGCACGAATCTGCCCGCGGCGAGATTACCTTCGAGACTGAAGTGTCCTCGTCGGATCCGTCTTGGCTGGAGGACCACAAGGTCTTTGGCCGACTGGTGGCACCTGGAGCACTGTACGGCACCATGGCAGTCCTGGCTGGATACGTCGAGTGCGAAGGCGCACTGGTGCTGGAGGAATTGCAGCTGCACAGCCCGTTGGTCTTTTCCGAGAAGGACTCCGAGAGCAGCGATACCCGGACGATGCAGGTTGTGCTGGATGGTTCCGAGCAGGGAGAGTCCCGGCGCGTCCAGATCTTCAGCAGGGGCACGGAACAAGATTGGACGCTGCACGTGGAGGGTCGTGTGGCGTCGGGCACGCCCTTGCCGACAGCCGGAGACAGGGTGGACCTGGAAGCTCTGACGGCTGCCCTTTCCCCTGCGGATGTGCAGGCTTATTACCGGGCCAAGTTCGCCACCGGCATCGACCTGGGCCTGTCCTTCCGCACATTGGGCCCGTGCTGGTCCGGCCCTGGCGAGGCTTTGGGCGAAATATTCCTGCCGGAAGTCCTGCCGGACCGGAACGCACTGGATGTGCATCCTCTGGTGCTGGACGGTTGCTTTCAGATGATGGGCGTGGCACGCAACATCACCGGCAGCCCCGAAGAGGCGACCTATCTGCCCTTCGGTTGGGAAAGATTGTGGCTGGCGAGACCTCTTCCGGTACGGGTGTTCTGTCACGTGCAAATGGGCGAGGCCAGCCAGGAGCCGGCCGCGGGCGGTCAGCCGGAAGTTCTGACCGCGGAAATGCGCATCTACGACTCGGATGGAACGCTCATTGGCGGGCTGAGCGGATATACGGTCAAGCGAGCCACGCCAACGGCCCTGCTCGCGGAGGTGGATGGGGAAGAAGGGATCAAGGAGCTGCTGTACGAGGTTGATTGGCGTGACCGGGATCTCGAATCGGCTTTGCAGCCCGCCGCTTTCTTCCCGGTGCCGGCCGCGGTTGCCGCCGGCATGGGTTGGTTCTCCGAATACTTGGCAGACGCGGGTGTGGACCCTGCAGACAGAAATGCCCTGCTCGCGGACTTGGAGCGGTGGTCGCACTCCTACGCCCTGCGCACCCTGGAAAAGTTGGGGTGGCAGCGAAGCCTGGACGAGGCCGTGGTTCCCGAGGCGTTGCGGCAACGCCTGAATGTCATTGAGGACCACCAGCGCCTCTTCCTGCGAATGCTGGAGTTGCTGGCCAATGCAGGAGTCCTTGAAGCGAGTTCCGGCGGGTTCATCGTGAAAGTGGGCTCCGACGATCCGTTGCCGGAGGGGTTCCCTCCCGATCCCGTCGAGTTCGCCTCCCGGATGACCAGGCTGTATTCCCACGGCTTGATCGAGATCGGTTTGTTTCGGCGGTCCGGCGACGCCCTCGCGGACGTGCTGCGCGGCGGGATGGATCCATTGACACTTCTGTTCAGCAGTGGAGAACCGACTGCCGCCGATCTCTATCTGAAAGCGCCGGTGGCGCGCGCCGCGAATGGACTGTTGGCGGATGTCGTTCGGACTCTTGTCGCTCAGTTGCCTCCGGAACGACGACTGCGGGTGCTCGAGATCGGGGCCGGAACCGGTTCGGCCACGGCGTCGGTGCTGCCGGAGCTTCCCGACGGGCGGTTCGACTATGTCTATACCGATATCTCGGCGGGTTTCTTTGCGGAAGCGGAAGCGCGGTTTGGCGACGGCGACGGTGCCATTGAATACCTTGCCTTGGATATCGAGAAGGATCCCATTGCCCAGGGCTTCGATGCCCACCGCTACGATCTGCTGATCGCCTCCAACGTGCTGCATGCCACCCGTTACCTGGAGGAGACCCTGGGGCACTGCCTGGCCCTGCTCGCGCCGTCGGGTCACCTGGTGGCGTTGGAAAACCTGCGCGGCCAGGGATGGATGGACCTCACCTTTGGCCAATTGGATGGCTGGTGGCGCTTTGCGGATTCATACCGACCGCATCACGCCCTGGTCGGCCCCTCCGTGTGGCGTCATGCCCTTGGCAATGCGGGCTTTGGGGAAGCCGAAGTCCTGGGCGTTGACGAATCCGATGCGTCCCAGGTTCTGGACAAAGGCGTAATCGTGGCCCAGGGTCCCTCCCAGGTCACGGAGCCACCCGGTACGTGGATTCTGGCCGGGCGTCCGGATGGCTTGGCCGCGGAACTGGCGTCGGAACTGGTGGCCCGCAACCAAACCGTGATACTGGCGTCCGAAGGGCCCTCAACCAGCGGCGAACCGGCGGATGTCGTTCCCGGGATTCGCAAGGCCACCTTGGATACGATGTCCCGCCAGGAGTGGCGTGCCCTAATCGAGGATCTGCCCGACGGCCTGCCATTCAACGGCGTGGTCCACCTCCGATCATTGGAGGGTCACGGGCCCCAAGCCACTACGGCGGCATTGGCGGAGGATGTGAAGCAGATCGGAGCCAGCGCGTTGGCGATGGTGCAGGCCGTGGCCGAATCCGATGCGATTCCCGTTCGGGGCGTGTGGTTCGTTACACGGGGGGCGCAGATCCTGGAACGTGAACGGAACGGCGAACTGGCTGGCGCGGTCCTGTGGGGGTTGGGCAAGGTCGCGGCCCTGGAAGCGGCCCAACTGCAACCGCGGATGATTGACCTGGATCCCGGCGCGTCCCCTTCAATGGCGGACCTTGTGAACGAACTGATGTATCCGGACCGGGAAAGCCACATCGCCTATCGGCGGGGACGCCGCCAGGCAGCCCGCCTGGTACGTCCCGATGCGGCGGACGGCGCATCCGGACGGCTGGCGTTGCCGGAGGAGTTGGAATGGGTGCTTGTCCCGAGTCGGGACGGCATCTTCGAAAGACCCGAGATCAAGTCGCTTCCCCCACGTCCCCTCGACCCATGGGAGGTGCGGATCGCGGTCGAGGCCACGGGACTCAACTTCTGGGATGTATTCCGTTCCCTGGGCTTCATTGAAGAAGGTGATCTGGGACGGGAACTGAGTGGATACGTGATTGAGGCAGGCTCCGAAGTG
The DNA here is from genome assembly GCA_965208365.1 of Caldilineaceae bacterium. Classification (GTDB taxonomy): domain Bacteria; phylum Chloroflexota; class Anaerolineae; order Caldilineales; family Caldilineaceae; genus Bin34. Next base: position 859,721 of record OZ242330.1, read on the forward strand.
TCATCCGTCTCCATCGGCGACCGTGTGGTGGGACTGGGCTTTGGCGCCTTCGCACCGGAAATGGTGACCCACGGGGAGCTGGTGGCGCCGGCGCCGACGGGGATCTCCGCATCGGCCTTGGCGACCATCCCCAGCGCGTTCGTATCGGCCGCGCTGTCGTTCCAATACTCCGGGCTCCAGCCCGGGGAACGGGTACTGATTCATGCCGGCGCGGGCGGCGTGGGACTGGCGGCCATCCAATTGGCCCACGCCGCCGGTGCCGAAGTGTTTGCCACCGCCAGTGCGCCGAAGCAGGCATACCTGCGATCGATCGGCGTCAAGCACATCTTCGACAGTCGCCAGACCCGATTCGGAGCCGAGATCCTGGAAGTCACAGGGGGTGAAGGTGTTCATGTGGTGCTGAACAGCCTCACCAGCGAAGGCTTCATCGACGCCAGTCTGGCCTGCCTGATGCCCGGCGGCCGCTTCGTCGAGATGGCCAGGAGGGACATCCTGAGTGAGGAGGAGATGGCGGAAGTGCGTCCCGACGTGTCCTACGCCATTCTGGAGCTGGATGTTCTGAAGAAGACCGATCCCGAAGGGGTGGGCGCGGTACTGCGGGATCTGATGGCGCGGGTCTCGGCGGGAGAGCTCACACCCCTTGTTCACAGCCGCTGGCCACTGGCAGAGGCGGGGGCCGCGCTGGCATACATGCGCTCGGCCCGGCACATCGGCAAGATCGTTCTAACGACGCAGCCACTGGTGCGCAACCGGTTGCGGGAGGATCGCACCTACCTGGTGACGGGCGGACTGGGCGGCATCGGTTGCGCCGTGGCGGAGTGGTTGGCGGACCAGGGTGCGGGGGTAATCGTGCTGAACGGCCGTCGGGATCCCGATCCCGAGGCTGTGGAAGCCATTGAGGCCCTGCGCGCGCAGGGAGTCAGGGTCGAGGTGGAACTGGCGGATGTAACGGACACTGCGGCACTCGACGCGATGATGGCACGCATGGACGCGCAACTGCCGCCGCTCGCCGGCGTCATCCACAGCGTGGGCGTGCTGTCGGATCGTGCGCTGTCCAATCAGACCTGGGAGAGTTTCGAACAGGTACTAAACCCCAAGATTCTGGGAGCCTGGCAACTGCATAGAGCCACGGTGGACCGTGATCTGGACCTGTTCATCCTCTTCTCGAGCCGGGTCGGCGTCATGGGCAATCCGGGCCAGGCGAACCATGCCGCGGCCAATGCCTTTCTGGACCAACTCGCCGGCCACCGTCGTGCCCTGGGTTTGGCGGGACAAGCCATGGCGTGGGGGGCCTGGTCGGAGATTGGCGAAGCCGCGGAACAGCGTGAGCGGATTGAGTGGCGGCGAGCATCCCTCGGCGGCCGCTGGTTCACCCCTCAGCAAGGACTCCGGGCACTCGACAGTCTTGTGCGGAAGGATGCCACCACAGCCGTAATCATGTCGATGGACTGGTCGGTATTCGAAGAGGCGGTCGAAGACCATCCCCTCTTCCTGGAAGACCTCTTGTCCACAGCCACCAAGGACGGCACCCCGGATGCAGCTCCGCAGGAAGACCTGCTGGCCCAGCTGCAGCGAGGTCCGGCGGCAGGCCCCAAGGACCTGCTTGTGCCTTTCGTGCAACAGGCGGTGCTCCGACTGCCCTCCCCGCCATCGCCCACGGTGGGATTCTTCGACTTGGGGATGGACTCGCTGATGTCGGTGGAACTTCGCAACCGTCTGAACCGAGCCCTGTCCGGAACCTATGTGGTTTCCAACACAGCTGTTTTCGACTATCCCAACGTCAACTCCCTGGCCGATCATCTGGCTGGAGAACTTGGCGAAGCCCTTGGAACCGGCACGCCGGAGTCCCTGCCGAGATCATCGGCTCCCCGGCCGCGCCCGAGTCCCGCCACCGACGACGAGGCCATCGCGATCGTCGGGATGGCATGTCGCTTCCCCGGAGCTCCAGACCTGGCTTCCTTCTGGTCCCTGTTGGAATCCGGTGGCGATGCCATCACCGATGGCCGACCGGACAAGGGTCCATGGGCAGGGATGGCGGGGGATCCCGATGCGGAAGACATTGCCTATCGGCGCGGTGGCTTCATCGAAGGCCTCGACCAGTTCGACGACCGCTTCTTCCGCATTGCCCCCATCGAAGCCCGGGCAATGGATCCCAAGCAACGGATGTTGCTGGAGACGACCTGGCAGGCCCTGGAGGATGCCGGCATCGATCCGGAACGTCTCAAGGGAAGCCGCACCGGGGTCTATGCCGGCATGGGCAGCAGCGAATACCGGGACATGCTCGTCGCCCACGGCCAAGCGGATGCCTACTTCGGCACCTCCGGCAGCATGACGGCAGGAAGGATTGCCTACGTTCTGGGATTGGAGGGACCCGCCATGCCTGTGGACATGGCCTGTGCTTCTTCCGTTGCTGCGGTGCATCAGGCCACGGCGGCCCTGCAAAGGGGAGAAGTCGATTTGGCCCTGGCCAGTGGCGTGAACACCGTCCTGTCCCTTCCGTTGATGCAATTTTTCAAGGATTTGAGACTGTTGTCCAAAGCCGGCTGGTGCAATGCCTTCGATGCCGATGCCGACGGTTTCGTGCGGAGCGAAGGCTGCGGTGTGCTGGTGCTGAAGCGGTTGCGACAGGCGGAAGCCGACGGCGATCGGATATGGGGGCAGGTTAGGGGTTCGGCCATCAATCAGAATGGTGCCAGTGCCGATTTGCCCGTGCCCAGGGGCCCGACCCAGGAGAAGGTCATCGAAGATGCCTTGGCCGCGGCAGGAGTGGCGCCATCGGACATCGACTACCTGGAGGCCCACGGCGCAGGGACAGAGCTTGGCGATTCCATCGAGCTACGGGCCATAGCCGCGGTGTACGGCAGGGACCGGGAAGCGGAACGGCCCCTGCTGCTGGGATCGGTCAAGACCAACATCGGGCACTCGGAGTGGGCGTCGGGCATGGCCAGCATCATCAAGGCCGTGCTGGCGATGAACAGCGGGATCATCCCCGCGCACCTGCATTTCCGCAGCCCGAACCCCAATTTCGAATGGGAGCACATGCCGGTCCGCATCACCTCGGAGATGATCGCCTGGCCCGACACCAAGGGCAGACCGCCTCTGGCAGGGGTCAACGCCTTCGGGCTTTCCGGAAGCAATGCACATGTCATTTTGGAGGGTTGTGCCAAGGATCCCGCATCCGTGAATGGAACCTGGTGGCCGGCCGGTTCCCCGCAGCCGATTGAGGTAGCCTTGCCGGCGGCTCTCAGCGGATTGCCCCTGTCCGACAAAGAAGCGGATCGGAGGAGGGCCCGGCTGTGGCCCCTGTCCGGCAAGACGCCCGAAGCCCTGCGGGACATGGCCATGCAGCATGGGTCCTGGCTGGCGGAACACTCCCGGGTGTTGGAGGACGAACCCGCCATCGAACAGCTTCTGGCGGATACGGCCTGGACCGCCGGCACGGGACGCAGCCATTTCCCCTACAGGAAAGGTCTGGTCTTCCAGGATGTGACGGATTTGCAGGCCAAGCTGAAAGCGTTGTCCGAAACCGCGTCCAATGTGCAATCCGGCCGGTCCGATCACGGTACGCCAGGCGTGGCCTTTCTCTACTCTGGCCAAGGCGGCCACTGGGTCGGCATGGGCGAGGTCCTTTACCGAACGGAGCCCGCATTCCGCGCCGTGCTCGACCAATGCGACCGGCTGCTGCGCGAGGAACGGAACGCTTCGCTGCTGGATGTCATGTTCGGCCGCGATGGCGGCGATGACCTGAACGATCGTGTGTGGGCATGGCCGGCCATTTATGCCTTGGAGGCAGCCCTCACCGCCCTGTGGGAAAGCATTGGCGTATGTCCCACCATGGTGCTGGGTCGGGGCATTGGGGAAATCGCGGCAGCACAGGCATCCGGGGCCCTTACCCTTCAAGACGGCCTGCGGTTGGCGGCATCCTTGACGGAACCCAGCGAGGACCTTCCCCAAATCACCGTCACGGCTCCGAATCTGACATGGGTCAGCAGCATGACCGGGCAAGAGGTGAAGTCAGCGGAGATGCTGGACAACTCTTACTGGCGGCAGCTGGCGAGCGCCGAGGTTCCGTCCCAAGACTCCATTGATGCCGTGGCAGGAACGGGGGCTGACCTGGCAATTGAGCTTGGACCTCGAGCCAATTCGGATTCGATATCAGTTCCGATGTTGTCCTCAGGCCAACGTTCCGATCAGCCCGTCGTATTGGTCGATGGCACGCTGCATCCAGGTCCGGAAACCGGCAACAGTGCCCTGGTTTTCCTGGAGGCAGTGGCAGCCGCCTACGAAGCGGGAGTTGCGATTTCCTTCGCCGGCCTCTTTGCCGGAGAGGAGCGCCGCCGCATCGCCATCCCGGGCTACGCCTTCCAACGAAGGAGTCTCTGGGTGCAGAACCACGACGGAACCCGCTAGTGCACAATCCCGGATGTCGTTTGGAGAAGAAAAATATATTGTTCTCGCCGCGGATCACAAGAATGTCACGGGACAACGCCACGATCTTGTTTCCTCAATCCAATACTGCAGCACTTGACAGGGTTTGAGGTTGCAGGAAACAGTAGGTTACGACTCGCTGCAGCGAACCCTCGCCGCAGCCAGATTCCGGTCCTGATTTCGGCGCACACGCGACACGGGTAAGATTCCCGGCACCCTCAACCAACCAATGGCCTCTCCGTCCCTCGGACGGTTGCGGCCAGGAGAACCACCATGCAGTCCGAATGGCTCAATCACCAGTTGACCGATGAGGAGCGGGAGGCATTCGACCGCGACGGCTTCTTCCTAGTCGAAAACGCCATTTCGGAGGAAACGGTGGTCCGAGCCAACGCCGCCGTGGACCGCCTGATGGCAGCTTACCGCGACCAGGAAGGGCTGGACGAGAACGCCCGCCTCAACTACCTCGACTTCATCGGGCGCGACAGGGAGTTCATGGACCTGCTGGACTGTCCCACCACCTTTCCCAAGGTGTGGAACATCCTGGGCTGGAACATCCAGCTCTACCACTCCCACCTGATCTGGACTCCGCCCCTGCAGCCGGGCGATCCGGACCCCGGCTACAACTGGCACAAGGACAGCGGCCGGCTCAATCAGGAACTGGAGACGGATCCCCAGCCCCGCATCTCACTGAAGGTCGCCTACTTCCTCACGGACACGTCCGTCCCGGGACGGGCCAACCTGTACGTGGTGCCCGGCAGCCACCTGACCAACAAGCTGGACGATATTGTGGACGGGCAGCCGCGCGGGGCCATGCCGGTGCTGGCCAAGCCGGGCACGGCCGTGTTCTTCGACCGCCGGATCTTCCACGCTTCCAGTCCCAACACCTCCGACGTGACGCGCAAGGTGCTTTTCTACGGCTACAGCTACCGGTGGCTCCGGCCGCGGGACGACATGCGGATCGAGGAGTGGCTGGACGATGCAGATCCCATCCAGCAACAGCTGTTGGGTGTCAGCCTGTCGGGTGGACACGGGTACTCCTCACCGCAGGAGGAGGACGTCCCCCTGCGCGCTTGGATGCGCGAGCAGTTGGGGACCGCCTCCGTGCCCGCCTGAAAACCGGGTGGAATCAGTCGCGTCCCTCCAAACCGGCCTTGGCGGCCTTCAGGTAGTGGATTTCGGCGCTGAGAATGTGATCCAGCGTCTCACTCACCGACCAATCCTCATCACCGGTGGTCTTGTCAAGGTCCTCGTCGTCCAGGCCAACCAGCTCGCCCAGGAGTTCGCCCCACGAGCGTTCGGCATCCGCCAGCTTGCGCTGGACTTCGGAATGGACCAGGCCGGTGCCGCGGCGCGTGTTGGCAATCTGATTGGTGTGTTCGCGCATGTGATCGCCATAACGCCACATGAGGTGGGCCATGGTCTTCCAGTAGTTCTCCGGGAACTCAATTGAGTGGATAGCATCCTGCTGGTTCTGCAGGAGTTCGACTACCTCGTTCCGGGCGGCCCGGATCTCGGCCAGCTTGCTTTCGAGTTTCTCGCGTGCCATGAGCCTGTTGGTTCTCCGACATGGATGCAATGGGGCGAGTCTATCCCATCCAGCCGCCGCGGAACCGCCCTTTCCCAAAGTCGCAGCCGGGTTTTTGGCGACGGGGCGAGGCGGTTTCTACAATGAGCATTCGGTCCGCGAGCGGGTCAGGTAGAAAACATGCAGCGCGAAGAACTGAATTCACTCCTCGCCGAAATCCGCGGCGTGCGGGACCGGACCATGGCGGAACTGTCCGACATTCCGGAATCCGACTTCGCCGTACCGGTGGACCTGCCCCGGTGGGACGAGGTGCGGCGCGTCCTTCTACGCTTCGGGGAACACATGCGGGAACACGCCAACCAGATCGAGAAGGCGCGCGAGGATCTGCAACGAAGCCGCACCATGCCCCAGCACATGCTGGCCGAGGCTGAACGGGCCTGGGGTCAGGTGCTCGCAGCCACAACGGGGCTGGCGGACAGCGACTTGGACACGGCACCCGAGCCGGGGTCCTGGTCTGTGCGTACGGTGCTCGCCCACATGCTCGAAACCGAGCAGCGGTACCTGGATGCAGTCCGCCGGGCACGGGCGGGGGCGCCGGACCAGGACTGAGGTCGGCCGAGGCATCAACATGCAGGTTCTGGTCACCGGCGGAGCCGGGTTCATTGGCAGCCACTTGGTGGATTCCCTGGTCGACGCGGGCCATGACGTCCTCCTGATTGACAACCTGCACACCGGCAGTCAGGCCAATGTGAACACCAAGGCCATGTTCTACCGCATGGACCTGACGGACCACGCGGCCATGGGACAGGTGTTCACGCGCAACGAAATCCAGGCCGTCTTCCACCTGGGGGCCCGCGTCAACGTGCGTGAAAGCATGCAGGATCCCGTGGGCTATGCCGCGGTTAACGTCTCGGCCAGCCTGGCGCTCATGGAGCTGTCCCGGGCCACCGGCGTCGAACAGTTCATCTTCATCAGTTCCGGTGGCGCCGTGTACGGCGAAGGCATTCAGGCCGACGGCAGCCACAAGGCTTTCACCGAAGAGGATCCGATCAACCCAAAGGACAACTACGCCGCCAACAAGCTGGCCATTGAACAACATCTGGCCCTGTACCGGGAGGCCTACGACTTTCCCAGCGCTGTCCTGCGCTTCGCCAACATCTATGGACCGCGCCAAAACCCCAAGGGAGAGGCCGGCGTAGTGGCCATCTTCACCGAAGCCATGCTCAAGAATCAGGAGATCCGGATTCACGGGGACGGCACGCAGGCCCGGGACTTCCTCTATGTGTCCGATGCCGTCGACTCCTGCCTCTCCGCCCTGAAGCACCGCGCCCGGGGCGTCTTCAACGTGGGCTCGGGCCAGCCGACCACAATCAACGAAATCTTCCAGAAGCTGGCGTCACTGACCCACTACCACCGGGCCCCGGTCAACATTGAACGGCCGGTGGGTGAAGTGGACCTGGCCTACCTTAATACGTCCCTGGCCCGTTCCAGTTGGGGTTGGTCCAACCGCGTGGACCTGCAGCAGGGTTTGACCAACGTGGTCAAACACGTGCAGGCGGAACTGCAGAAGTAACGGCTGACACCCGCCGTTCCAGCCCGCGGCGGGACCAGCAGCATCTTCCAAGTCCGGGTGGCGTGCGGATCGTCGTGGCCGCAGGCCCGCCTCAAACCGTCTGCAACAGGCTTTGGGCCTCCACCATGCGGGCGAAGCCGCCACCCTGCGCCACCAACTGATCGAAGGTTCCGGACTCGAGAATCCGGCCGTCCTCCATGTACAGCACCCTGTGGGCGTTGCGGATCGTCGAAAGGCGGTGCGCAATGACCAGGGTGGTGCGTCCCTTCATTAGGGTCTGCAATGCTTCCTGGATGGCCAGTTCCGTGAGCACGTCCACATTGGAGGTGGCTTCGTCCAGGACCAGGATGGGGGCATTCTTGAGCAGGGCGCGGGCAATGGAGATGCGCTGCCTTTGCCCGCCCGACAGGCGCACGCCGCGTTCCCCAATCACCGTTTCCAGCCCGTTGGGCATTTCCTCAATGAACTCGGTCGCGTGGGCCATCCGGATGACTTCGTGCAAATCCGTCTCCGAGGCATCCGGCCGACCCAGAAGCAGGTTATCGCGGATGGTGCCGTGGAACAGGAACACCTCCTGCAACACGAACGACACGTGGCGCCGCAAGGGATCCAACTGCCAATCCCGCACATCGGTGCCGGCCACCAGGACCTGCCCGCCATCCACGTCGTACAGGCGCGGGATGAGTCGTGACACCGTGGTCTTGCCGGCACCGGTTGGCCCCACCAGCGCCACGGTCTGGCCGGGCTGTATGGAGAAGGACACCTCCGACAGGGCATTGATATCGGGCCGGTAGGCAAATCCAACGTCCCTGAACTCCACGGTCCAGGACAGGTCGGGGTTGTCACACGACGGATCGCGTCCGTGGACGGGACTCCGAATCTCCGCCTGGATCTGCCATGTCTCCCGAATGCGCTCTAGGCTGACATAGGCCCGGGACAGGGTGTCGCCCATGTCCGCAAGCTTCATGAACGGCATGTAGATGAACGAGATGTAGGACACAAACAGCACGAAGTCCGCCACGGACAAGGTTCCCTGTAGGGCGCGGGCACCGCCCGACCACGCCACCAGGATGAACCCCAGTCCGCCCGCAATCTCGACCACGCTGCCGGGGATCATCGATATCCCCATGGCGCTGACGGATGCATCCCGGAACCGCGTGCTCCGTTCGTGCACCCGCCGGTACTGGATTGCCTCAAGGTTGAACAGCTTGATTTCCGTGAGGCCGCTCAGGTTGTCCTGCACTTGGGCAACCAGTTCAGCGAGGCCGGAGCGCACCTGCCACCAGAACCGGCGGATTTGTCTGGCCTTGCGGTACACGATGAAGGAGGCCACCGGCAAGGGCAACAGGGCCAGCAAGGTCATCCATGGATCGATGGCCAGGAGAATCGCGGTCATGGTCAGCGGTCCGACCACGGCCAAGGTGAGTTCGGGGATGCCGTGGGCCACGAAGTCCTCGACCGCCTCCACATCGCTGATGGAACGGGCGATCAGCGATCCGGTCCGTTGGCGGTTCAGGTACCTGTGGCTGAGGGTTTGCAGGTGTTCGTAGGTCCGGGACAACAGTTCGTGGAGGACCTGGTAGGCCACGACATGGGAGAGGTAGCCGTACAGGTAGCGCCCCAGTCCGCGCAGCAGGTACATGCCTACCAGGATCAGGACTATGGGAATCAACTGGTCAACGGTGCCGGTTCCGGTCTCGATGAACTGGATCACCCTTCGGATCAAGAGAGGCCCGACGATAGTGGACACGGTGAACATCCCGCCGGCGAACACGCACAGCAGGATGTACACCAGCCGCCGCCCTTGAATCAGGGTCAACATGAACCGGAAGGCGGACGGTGGCACAGGCATCCCGGAACCGCCTTCGTCCTTCAATGGCCGGTCTGCCGCCAAGCCTTCGACTGCTGCACTCACGGTGATTTCGATGACACCTCCGTCAAACTCGCCGCTCTGTCTCGAACCGCTGCAGGTGGACCAAACTTGCAGTGGCCCGTGTCTACGACGCGGGGCATGGCAGTGGCAGCCCAGTTACCAACACCGTTCAACCTGCGGGGAACAGGGCCATTCCGACCTGCATTGTAGGCAACTCGCGATCCCTGCTTCGAGAGGCCACAGCAGTTCCAGATACCGATCCCAGCTTTCCGCGGATGGCTGGAGGACAGCACATCACAAGAGCTGTGCAACCCAGTCAGAATCAAACTGCCCCAAGACGACCACATTTGTGGGAACATTCCGGAATCAAGGAACTGCCAAGACCAGCGTCCTGAGTACGAAACCGTCTTGCCTGCGCGGTGTGCCGAATCAAGACGGAAGATTCGCCTTGTTGCCTGGATCAACCACCGGCACGCTCTCGGTCATATCAAGTGGTTTGGTTCCCACAAGGATGACCGGATCGATCCCGTCACTGTTGGGCTTCGAGTGTGCGTTGCCCCGCTTGCCGTCAACAACCTAAGGAGAACGCGTCATGAGCACGATGAAGGCAATCCGGTGTCCCGAAGACTTGGAAGCCGCTCTGTCAAGAATGGAGGAACTCTTCGATGCCAAGAAGGGCACACCGGAGGACGATGAATTGTCGATCCTGTTCGGGCTCATCGAAGCCTATGAAGCAAAGACCGTCTCCATCCCCCCACCGGACCCAATTGCCGCAATCAAGTTCCGAATGGACCAGGCAGGGCTGACGCAAAGAGACCTGATCCCAATCCTGGGTTCACGGGTGAACGTCTCCGAAGTACTGTCCGGGAAACGCGGCCTCACCATGAAGATGGTGCGCGCCCTTCACGACAACCTCGGGATCCCTGAGGAATCCCTGTTGCAGGACACCGCCATCCTGTGTGACAACTGATGCACACTCACGGGATCGGAGCGGTGAAGCACCTATCAAGGACTTGCTTGAACGTACCAGCCATCCGGGTATCTGATGCAGGCCTCGTCCTGATTCAACCCCGCATCGCTCCGTCCAGCCTTGAATTCCATTTTGATGTGCCCCTTGAGCCGCCCGCCTGAGCCAGGGTCTCCAATGGCATGCCCTCAGGAACATTCGATGGTGGCAACGGGACTTGCGGACGGTCAACTCCAAGGTTTCGCCCGGTCGCCGCCAGCGTGCCATAGCTCTATAGTATGGTCACGGCAACCGGTTGGGATAGAGCAGCATACGCAAGATGCGAGCCACAGATGCCAAGATGAGACTGCCCGAACCTCTTCAGTCGGTAGAGCACCACGAGATCGTTTCCACAACCCGACCTGACAAGGAGGCTACACATCCGGTTCCCGCTCTTGCAGAGGCTCGCGCCCGTCGCGCAAGGGCGGTGGAGCAGTTCCGTCAGCATCGCTCCGGCTGGCAGCCTGTGGACTTCTCTACCAAAGAGATACTTGCCGCGCGCCATAAGGGACATCGCCTATGAATGGCATGGTGGTCAATACGTTGATGGTTGTGACATGGCTTTTCGACGAAACGGACAAGCTACGTGCAGACAGGGTGCTGGACCATCGCATAGAGGAACATGTGCCCCGTCTCCGACGTAGCCAGGGTGATGTCGCTGGGATAAGACCATGACGCGCGTTCCAGTTCCCCCCGAAATGCTTCGCTGGGCCTGCGAGCGTGCCGGCTATGACATGGAGCACGTTGCGGCGCGTATACCTCAGTTCCCGGCCTGGATCCGGTGCGAGACGCATCCGACGCTGAAGCAATTGGAGAAACTTGCCAAGCTTACCCGTACGCCACTCGGCTACCTGTTCCTGTCCAAACCTCCTAACGAACACCTACCGGTCCCCGACTATCGCACCGTGACAGGGACTGCACGACAAAGGCCGAGTCCCGACTTGCTCGATACGCTCTACACGATGCAACGCCGGCAAGGGTGGCTGCGGGAATCCCTCGTCGAAAACGACGCGGAACCATTGGCCTTCGTGGCAAGCGCCCGTCTTAGCGATGATCCGGAGGCTGTGGGTCGCGAAATGCGACGGGTACTCGGCCTTGATAGTGGATGGGCTGCGGGAGTCCACACTTGGCAGGATGCCGTGAACGAGTTGCGTCGCATGATCGAGCAGCTCGGCGTGATGGCGGTGATCAATAGTGTGGTGGGAAACAACACCCATCGCCGGTTGAGCGTGGAGGAGTTCCGCGGCTTCGCACTCACCGATCCCTACGCGCCGCTGGTCTTCGTGAACGGTGCGGATGCGAAGTCGGCGCAGATGTTCACACTCGCTCACGAGCTGGCGCACATATGGCTCGGAACGGAGGGACTCTCCGGTTTCAAGACCCTGTTCCCCGGCGGTACAGACGTGGAGGACTGGTGCAACCGAGCGGCAGCAGAGCTCCTCGCACCAGCACAGGAGCTTAGAGCGCGTTGGTGGAAAATCAGACGGAAGAAGAGTCCCTTCGAGGCACTGGCCCGGACATTCAAGGTGAGTCCTATAGTCGCCGCCCGCCGAGTTCTCGACCTGAATCTCATTGACCAAAGCACCTTTTTGGGGTTCTACGACGACTACGTTAATCGAGAACACAGAGGTGGTCAGACAGCCGGAGGCGGAGATTTCTACAACAACCAGAACACGCGTGTCGGCGAACTGTTTGCAAACCAAGTGTTGCGCGCAGCGATGGAAGGCCGTATCGGATTCAAGGAAGCTTATGACCTGACAGGACTTCGCGGCGGCACATTCCAGGAATACGCGAGGCGGTTGGGAGTGCATCTCCCATGACGGTGGATCAGATCTACCTAGTGGATTCAGATGTCTTCATCACGGCGAAGAACCTGTATTACGCGTTCGACCTCTGTCCAGGTTTCTGGAAGAGCGTGGTACACCATCACTTGGCAGGCCGAGTCTTCAGCATCGATAGGGTTCGCAACGAACTGCTCGCGGGCCACAAGACGGAGGATCTCGTCCAGTGGGTGAGGAACGATATCCCGGAGAGTTTCTTCATCCAAGTGGACACCGATGCGGTGGTACGCGCCTATACAGACATCATGATGTGGGTTCAGCGCCATTCGAGATACTTCGACCAAGCAAAGGCAAAGTTCGCGACAGGTGCGGACGGCTGGCTCGTTGCCTACGCACGAGTTCATGGCACCACCGTCGTAACGAACGAGCAGAGTGCGCCGGAATCCAGGAGGGAGGTCAAACTGCCCGATGTATGCGATCAGTTCGAAGTGCGGCGCGACAACATGTTTGCCATGCTTCGAGCCCTGAACGTCCAATTCGATTGGGCAGAGGGCAGCTGTGTGCGGCTTTCCGGAACGCCGTGAGGTTCTACGGGCAAACCCATCCGGCCGACGGCCAGCGGCTGTGCTATAAACCCGGACATCTACTGACGTAATCTTCATCCTGGGTGCACAGACCGAGCCAGAGCGTACCCGATCCGGTGACCCTATCAGGCATGGACATGGGGCCGGCGCACATCCACCGGCTCCATCACCTCCGCTTTCGGATTAAGTTTCCGAAGATGCAAAATTCAAACTATTAAATAGTTTTCGCCGACTTACTCCATAAACAAGCCTTCCGACAATATCATGTCTGCAGTTTCAAACAGCACTGCACCAACAAAAACCGCAATCCCCCACACCAACAACATGACAACGCTGATCCACAGCAGCCTGTTGGCCATCGTCCTGTATCCAATGGTCCTGTAGACGACACTGACGCAGATGCCCAACAGTGGCGAGAAGACTGCCACCAGAATCATGAACAACCGCGCGCAGCCGCCCTCATTCCGAGCAAACTCGGACTCCGCACCATCCGGTGCATGTTGACCATGTTGCACATCGGACATTGTTCCGTCCTTCCTTCCATTTGGCAGTCCCGCCTACATCCACAACTCTGCAGAGATGCTCCAACCAGCCCCAGCCTAGACTGCGATACGCGTCAAAACTCCTCGACACAAGCGAGCTTGTCCAACAGAACCCCGAACGCCTTCTGCGCCGTTGCAAAGCTGGACAACCTGAAAAATTCGTTGGGCGCGTGGATCTGCTCATCGCGCGTGCAGAAGCCGAACACCAGCGAGTAGATCCCCAGTTCCTCCAGCATCGCCGCGGTTACGGGAATGGTGCCGCCACTGCCGATATAGAAGGGGTCCTGGTCGTAGATCTCCCGGTAGCTGTCCGCCATGGCGGCGACGCCGGGATGGTCCAGAGGCAACAGATAGGGATTGGCCAGGCCGCGCTTGCGTGTGACGGAAACCCGCACGCCAGGCGGCGCGTGCTTTGCGACATGCGCTTCCAACAACTCCTGAATCCGACCCGGATCCTGATTGGCCACGAGGCGGCAGGACACCTTGGCATGAGCCTCCGACGGCACGATGGTTTTCGACCCCTCGCCCTGGAATCCGCCCCACAGGCCGTTCAGTTCCAGGGTTGGCCGTCGCCAAGCCCGCTCGTTGGTGGTGTATCCGGCCTCGCCGAACACGGCATCCACATCCAACCCCGCGATGTATTCCTGCTCGTCGAAGGGCGCGCGCCCCAGGCGTTCCCGGTCCTCCTTGCCGACGGGAACCACATCGTCGTAGAAGCCCTGTACTGCAATCCGGCCGTCGGCATCGTGGAACGAAGCCACCAGCCGGGCCATGGCGTGTAGGGGATTGTGGATGGTACCGCCAAAAATTCCCGAGTGAAGGTCGGACGATGGTCCACGAACTGTGATTTCAATCCCGGTCATGCCGCGGAAGGAACCCAGGATTGTGGGTTTGCCCACCCCGTACTGAATCCCGTCCGCGTTGACGCAGATGTCTGCAGCCAGCCGTTCCTTCTCGGTGGCCAGCAGACCCAGCGAAAAGGGACTGCCGATCTCCTCCTCACCTTCCAGGAACAGCTTGACGTTGACCGGCAGGGATCCGTCGGCCTGCAACACAGCCTCGAGGCCGATCAGGGCGGCCAGTAAGTTGCCCTTGTTGTCGGACGCCCCGCGTCCATAGAGGCGACCGTCCCTGACTTCCGGGGCAAACGGCGGGGAATCCCAGGATTCGACGGGATCGGCCGGCTGGACATCGTAGTGCCCGTACAGAAGGATGGTCGGCCGACCGGGAGCGTGTAGCCAGTCGCCATACACCACTGGCGTACCGCCGGTCGGCAGCTGAACCACGTTTTCGAAACCAGCATCTTCCACCCTTGCGGTCAGCCAGTCAGCCGCGGCCTCCACGTCTCCGGCATGCTCCGGCAACGCAGACACGCTGGGAATGGAAACAAACTTACACAGTTCCTCAAGGAAACGGGATTGGTTGGATTCCAGATAGGCGGCGCGTGACGATTCCATGGCACTTGCATTCCTTTGCGATTAGATGTCGATCTTACATTCGGAGGTACCGGGGCACCGCCACCGCGAATGCCCAATGCGCTGCCGGGCTGTCCGGCAGCGTTTCGGCGTCGGTGATTTACGATTCGCCTGCCGTTCAAACGCCACCGCCCGGGGTACCTTATGTCGGAAACACAGTTGCGCAGCCACCAGTGGTTCGGACGCCATGACCTGATGGGGTTCACCAACCGCAGCTGGATGAAGAACCAAGGCCACGCCGAACACCTGTTCGACGGCCGGCCGGTCATCGGCATCTGCAACACCTGGTCGGAACTGACCCCCTGTAACGGTCACTTCCGCATCCTGGCGGAACAGGTCAAGAAGGGGGTCTACGAGGCCGGAGGCTTCCCGGTCGAGTTCCCGGTCATGTCCCTGGGCGAAGCCCTGATGCGCCCGACCACCATGCTATTCCGCAATCTGGCCAGCATGGACGTCGAGGAAACACTCCGGGCCAACCCCGTGGATGGTGTAATTCTGCTGACAGGCTGCGACAAGACCACTCCGGCCACGGTCATGGGTGCCTGCAGTGTGGATTTGCCGACCCTGGTCGTGTCCGGCGGACCGATGCTGAACGGCAAATGGGGCAACCAGGACATCGGGTCCGGCACCCACTCGTACCGTTTCACTGACGACCTGCGCGCCGGAGCCATGAGCCTGGAACAGTACATGGAGGCAGAAGCCTGCCAGTCACGCAGCGAAGGACATTGCATGACCATGGGCACGGCCTCCACCATGGCCTGCATGGTGGAAGCCTTGGGCTTGACCCTGCCCTCCAACGCCGCCATTCCCGCGGTCGATGCACGGCGCAAGCGCCTGGCGCACATGGCAGGCAACCGTATCGTGGAGATGGTGCACGAGGACCTTAGGTTGTCCAAGGTTTTGCAACGGGAGAACTTCGAGAACGCGATTCGGATCAACGGAGCCATCGGTGGCTCCACCAACTTCGTGATTCACCTGCTGGCCATTGCCGGCCGCCTGAACATCCCGCTGGACATGGACGACTTCGACCGGCTGGGCAGCCGCATGCCGTTGCTGGTCAACCTGATGCCGTCGGGCGACTACCTGATGGAGGATTTCTACTATGCCGGCGGTCTGCCGGCCGTGATCGAGGCCCTGCGGGACATCCTGCACATGGATGCCCTGACAGTCACCGGCAGGACACTGGGCGAAAACGTGGCCGGTGCCGTCTGCCACAACCCGAAGGTCATCGGCTCTCCGGACAACCCCGTGCAGCCGGAAGCCGGACTGGCCGTCCTGCGCGGCAACCTGTGCCCTGACGGTGCCATCATCAAGCCGTCTGCGGCCTCGCCCCACCTGCTGCAACACACCGGTGTGGCCGTCGTCTTCGAGGACATCGACGACTACCACGCCCGCATCGACAGCCCCGACCTTGAGACGGACGAAGACAGCGTACTGGTACTCAAGAACGTTGGCCCCAAAGGCTATCCCGGCATGGCGGAGGTGGGCAACATGGGGTTGCCGGCACGCCTGCTGCGCAAGGGTGTGCGCGATTTGGTGCGGATCTCCGACGGCCGCATGAGCGGCACCGCCTTCGGCACTGTGGTCCTGCACGTAACTCCCGAATCGGCGACCGGCGGCAATTTGGCCCTGGTACACAATGGGGATCGCATCACACTTGATGTGCCGGGCCGCTCCCTAACCTTGGATGTGCCGGAAGAGGAACTGGTCGCCCGGCGCAGCAATTGGACACCACTGCCGGCCCACACCGACCGCGGCTATGTGTCCCTCTACACCTCACACGTGCAGCAGGCCAACCTGGGCGCGGACTTCGACTTCCTGCGAGGTGGATCCGGGTCGCCGGTGCCCAGGGACTCCCACTGAAATTGGTGCAGGGGCACGGATTGGGACCGCGGTCAATACGGACAACGACATGTTCCTGCTTGCCGGTGAAGCAGGAAAAAACCTTGCATGAGAAATCGGCCCTGAAAGGGAGGCCGGGGCTGTTACTGCCTCCCTAGCTGTCCGACGGGACGGCGGTCACCTGAAGCCGAAGCCCCAAGGCGCCCACCACCTTCAGCACAGTGGCGAATTCAGGGTTGCCGTTTGGGGACAGCGACTCGTAAAGACTCTCCTTCTCCAATCCTGTCTCCTGCGCCACCGCCCCCATTTTCCGGGCGCGGGCGATGTCCTCCAGCACGGCCATGATCAGGCTCAGGTCGCCCTCTTCCAAGGCGACATTCAGATAGGCCACCATGTCCTCCGTGGTCTCAAGGTACTCTGCCGGCTCCCACGGCCCCATCTGTGTTTGTCCCATATCCCCCACCCTTCCTGCGACTTCCTGAGGGCGGCTCCCGGTCACCGATGACCAGGGTTTCCCAATGAGGCCGGTGCCGACGTTCAGATTGATACGGCGGTCGATACCGACGCCGTCTTGACCTCCTCCGCCGTCACCTCGCGTTCCAGGCGGGAGGACAGGTAGATCCCCTCGGAAATCAACATGCAGTTGAGCGCGATGTCCGCGGTCGGCAGCAGGTCCACGCGGCCCTGCAGGCCGGCAATCCAGTGGGATTGGGGATCGGCGTAGACATCCCCGACCTGGTGCACGAACCGCTGCCGGAAGGCCTCGATCTGGAGGTCCGGCGTGCTGTCCACGGCCAGATCGCCGTGGCTGTGGTACCAGCCGAATGGTTCGAGCCGCACACCGCCCTGGTCACCCAGCACGTAGGCACCCTCCAACCCGTCCAGGTGCATGGCCCAGGCCTCCGTGATCTCCAGGGTTACGCCGTCGGCAAAGCGCACCATACCCACGGCTAGTTCCTCGACGTCGTAGCCGCTTTCCTGCCGCCGCTGCTCGTCCATGGGCAGCTTCTGGTAGGTCTGGCCCGCGATGCGCAGCGGATCCGGATTGTCCATGAGGTACAGCAGTCGGCAGATGTGGTAGACCCCCATGTCGTAGAGCGCGCCCCCGCCTGAGTTGCGCTTCTGCACGAAGGTGGGCGATCCGTAGCCGTCCACGTAGGGCCGGCCCATGCGCCGGAAACCGGTGGACCGGCCATGGTAGACGTTGCCCAGCTGCCCCTCGTCCAGAAGCCTGCGGGCGGCCTTGGTCTCCGCCGTGAAGTAGAGCCGGTTCTGAATGCCCAGTTCGAGGCCCAGGTCGCGGGCAGCCGCCCGCATCGTGTTGGCGTCCGTCCAGCTGCCGGCCATTGGCTTCTCGCAGAAGACATGCTTGCCGGCCTCGAGCGCTGCCACGGTTGCCGGCATGTGGAAGTTGTTGTGCAGGCATACATCCACCGCGGCAATGTCGTCGCGGGCCAGCAGGTCCCGGAAGGAGGTGTACCGGTGCGGTACCCCGTGCTGGTCCGCCACTCGTTCCAGTTCGCCCTCGGCGATGTCGGCCAGGGCGACCAGCTCCACATTGTCGTTGCCGGCATGGTGCGCGATGTGCTGCTTTCCGATCTGGCCGCAGCCAATCACCCCCACGCGCACCCGCTCGGCGGTTCCGTTGCCCATGTCTCGCCCCTTCGGTCTTGTGCCCTTGCTGTAAGCTCGCCGCGGCCGATTATGCCCCCGTATTGCCCTTCGTCCGCAAACGCGGCGCAGGATGTCGGAAGCCCGGTCCAAACTCGAATTTGCCCATGTCGGGATATTCCCGCCCCGTGCTACGATTACGGTTCCCCTTCAAAAACATACAGACGAGGTGACATTCATGTCTCCAGCTACACGATGGTCACAACTGCAATTGCTGTTGGCAATATTAGCGTTGTGCCTGGTCCTGGCCGCCTGCGGCGGACAGCCCGATGCCGAGGCGGAGGATGCGGATGCCGCGCCTGCGCCGGAAGCGGCCGAGGCCGCGGACGACGGCATGGCCATGGGCACTTACATCAATGATCCGAACTCGGGCCGCGACTTCAATCTTGCGGACTTCGAAGCCGAATACGGCGTCACGCTGGACGAATTCAACGAGTCGCCGATGATGGCCGAAATGGTGGCCGCCGGCTCGCTGCCGCCTGTGGATGAACGGGTTCCGACCAACCCGGTCGTGCTGATTCCGCTTGAGGAAATCGGCACCTACGGCGGAAACCTGCACTGGGTCGAGTACACGATTGACTACGACCATTACATTCGCCACCTGAACGAGACCAACCTGCTGCAGTTGCGCCCTCAAAAGGGTGTGGCGCGCTACAAGTGGATGGGCGGCGAAATCACGCCCGGCGTCTATGAAGCCTGGAGCAAGAACGACGACAGCACAGTCTTCGAGTTCACGCTGCGGGACGGCCTGAAGTGGTCCGACGGCGCCGCGGTGACGACCGAGGATATCCGCTTCTATATCGAGGACGTGCTGCGCAACGAGGAGGTGACCCCGAACGAACCCTCCTGGCTCCAGTACCGGGGGCAGCCGACGGTGTTCGAGGTGCTGGATGGACGCAGCGTGCGGTTCACCTTCGCGGAGCCCAACGGCTTCTACCTGCCCCAGATGGTGAACTGGGCCTGGTCCAGCCATCTGCGCCCCGCCCACTACTTCAAGGAATACCACAAGGATTACACCGACATCGCGGACCTGATGCCGCTGATGGAGAAGGACGAGTATGTGGAAGAGGGGGACTGGGGCCGCTGGTTCGGCAGCATCCAGACCAACATCACCGGCGGCTCCTACTCGCGCCGCACGCCCGACTTCCGCAACACCCCGGTGCTGCAGCCCTACGTCTGGGACAGCGAGCCCCAGCAGGGCGAATTCATCATGTCGCGCAATCCCTACTACTACAAGGTCGATCCGGCTGGCAACCATCTGCCCTACATCGACTCCATCTCCCGCGCCCTGGTCACCGACCTCGAGGTCGAAAACCTGAAGATCATCGCGGGCGAAACCGACATTCAGGGCCAGTTCATCCGGCTCTCGGACTACCCCATGTTCTCGCAGAACCAGGAAGCCGGAAACTACCACCTGCTGGCCCTGCCGGCCTGGCAGGACCAGCTCCTGATCTTCCCCTTCAACTTCGACCCGGCCGACCCCGTGCTGGGCGAGATCATCCGTGACAAGCGCTTCCGGCAGGCCCTGTCGCTGGCTGTCGACCGCGAAGAGGTCAAGAAATCCATCTTCCTCGACTTCGGTGTGCCCAGCGCCTTCGCCCCGGTGGCGGGGAGCCCCTGGTACAAGGATGAGTTCCGCGACGCCTATGCCCAATACGACGTGGATGCGGCCAACGCGTTGCTGGACGAGATGGGCCTGGAATGGGACGACAACAACGAATACCGGCTGCGGCCCGACGGCGAACGGCTGATTCTGCCCGTCGACTACTACGACGTGACTCCGCCGGCTACGCCGGGAGGCGAACTGATCCGCGAGTTCTGGGTGGAGATCGGCGTGGACACCAAGGTGGAGCAGGTCAACGGCCAGTTCTACTGGCAGAAGCGCGGCGCCAACGAGACGGTGGGCACCATCTGGTGGGCCAACGGCCTGTCACCCGCAGATGCCGTCTTCGTGAGCAGCTTCCTCATGACTCCGTCCTGGTGGACCTGGTACAACGCCCAAGGTGCCGATGGCACCGAGCCGCAGATCCCCGAGGCGGTCGAGCTGGTCGAGCTCTTCTGGGAACTGCAAACTGCCACCACGAACGAGGAGCAGGTGCGACTCGGCATCGAGATCTTCGAGAACCACAAGGAAAACGTCTGGAACATCGGCACAGTGGCCAGTGCTCCGCAGCCGTTTGTCTACAACCAGGGCCTGGGCAACATCTCCGTTGCCGAGGAGCGCGAGTACTACCACATCTCCTTGATGGAGTTGTCCGAGCAGTTTTACTGGAAATAGGTCCGTACAGCGGACCCTGAAGTTGGCCGGGGGCGCGCGGCGCCCCCGGCCTCTTGATCTGGCAGCCAGCCACCGGGACCAGCCCAGTGATCGCCTACTCGCTGCAGCGCTTTCTCTACATGATCCTGCTGCTTTTGCTGCTGAGCGTGACCACGTTCGTGATCATCCAGCTGCCGCCCGGCGATTACCTGACCATGTACATCACCCGCCTGGAAGCCAGCGGAGAGAAAGTGGACCAGTCCGAAATCGAGTCGCTCAAGCGCCAATACGGCCTGGACCGGCCGATGTACGTCCAGTTCCTGCGCTGGTTCGGGGGCATCTTCCAAGGCCGCTTCGGCACCTCGCTACAGTGGAACCGACCGGTCATTGAAATCATCGGGGACCGCATGGCGTTGACCCTCGTGGTCAACCTGGCATCTTTGGTCCTCGTCTACGTCCTATCCATTGCGGTGGGCGTCTATTCCGCCACACGCCAGTATTCGATCGGGGACTACGCGGCCACCGCCGTGGGCTTCGTGGGACTGGCGACACCTCCCTTCCTGCTGGCCCTACTGGTCATGGTCTTCTTCCACACCCAGTTCGACATGAGCGTGGGCGGCCTCTTCTCCAAGGAGTATGCCCATGAGCCTTGGAGCTGGGGCAGGGTGGTGGACATGATCAAGCACCTGCCGGTGCCGGTCATCGTGATCGCGATTGGGTCGACGGCCGGCCTGATCCGCGTGATGCGGGGCGTGCTGCTGGACGAACTGGGCAAGCAGTACGTAATCACGGCCCGCACCAAGGGCCTGACCCGGCGCCGAGTGCTCTTCAAGTACCCGGTACGGGTCGCCATCAATCCTATGGTGAGCACCATTGGCTGGGTGCTGCCGGGCCTGGTGTCGGGCGGTGCCATCGTTGCCATTGTGCTCAGCCTGCCGACCGTCGGCCCCCTGCTCTACCGGGCCCTGCTCAGTGAGGACATGTACCTGGCGGGCACGCTGGTCATGTTCCTGGGCATCCTGACCATCGTCGGCACCTTCATCTCCGATCTGCTGCTGATGGTGGTGGATCCCCGAATCCGACTGGACCGCTGACACGGCACAGGTCCGATGCCATGACCGCCTCCACCGTGGCCCAGGCAGCGACCCGCCGGGAGACCACCGCCCAGGAGCGCTTCTTCATGGCCTCCCAGGCCCAGCTGATGTGGCGCAAGTTTGTGCGCCACCGGCTGGCCATCGTGGGCGGCTGCATCCTGATGGTGATGTATGTCAGCGCCATGGTCTGCGAGTTCATCGCACCCTACGACCTGCACCGGCGCAATTCCGACTACATCTACGCGCCTCCCCAACTCCTGAGGTTCATGCATCCGGAGGACGGCTTTACGCTGCGTCCTTTCGTCTACGGGTACACGCAGGAGCGGAATCCGGAGACGTTCGCCTTGGATTTCGCGGTGGACCGGGAACAGATCTTTCCCCTCCGCTTCCTTAACCGCGGGGACGAAGTGAAGTTCTGGGGTCTGTTCACGACGGACCGCCACCTGCTGGGAGTGGAGGAACCGGGCTACGTTTTCCTCCTGGGCACCGACAAACTGGGGCGTGACATTTTCTCGCGCATCTTCTACGGAGCCCGCATCTCGCTCACGATCGGCTTGGTGGGGGTTGCCATCAGCTTCGTTCTGGGCTGCCTCTTCGGAGGCGTCTCCGGCTACTTCGGGGGGGTGTCCGACACAATCATCCAGCGCCTTGTGGAATTCCTGCTGGTGATCCCTACGATTCCCCTGTGGATGGCGCTGGCGGCAGCCATCCCCCGGGAAATGCCCCAATTGCAGGTCTACTTTTTAGTTACGATCATTATTTCACTGGTGGCCTGGAGCGGACTGGCACGCGTAGTGCGGGGGAAGATCATCAGCTTGCGCGAGGAGGACTACGTGCTGGCGGCCCGCATCGCGGGCGAGACGGACATGAAGATCATCCGCACCCACATGCTGCCCGGTTTCATGAGCTACCTGATCGTGAACATGACCCTGGCCATACCGGGCATGGTCCTGGCCGAAACCGCACTCAGTTTCCTGAATTTGGGCATTCGTCCACCGCTGGTCAGCTGGGGCACGCTGCTCACGGAAGCCCAGCAGGTCCAGGTCGTGATCTCCTATCCTTGGCTACTCTATCCCGGTCTGGTTCTTGTGATCACACTCGTCGCCTTCAACTTTCTCGGCGATGGCCTGCGCGACGCCGCGGACCCCTACAAGTGAACCGGTGAGGGGGTGGTCGTGAGCGACATCGCGTTGGAACTGCGGAACGTCGAAACCCACTTCTTCCTGCGCGAAGGGATCCTGAAGGCGCTCAACGGCGTCTCTTTCACGATCACGCGCCACAGCACGGTCGGTGTGATCGGGGAAAGCGGATGCGGCAAGAGCGTAACGACACAATCCATCCTGCGCATCGTGCCGTCCCCGGGCCGTACCGTGAACGGCACCATCACCTTCACTCCCGGCGAGGGCGAGGCGGTCGAACTGCTGGAACTGCCACCGGACGGTCCGACCATCCGGGCCATACGGGGACGCGAGATCTCCATGATCTTCCAGGAGCCGATGGCCAGTCTTTCACCTGTGCACACCATCGGTGACCAGATCAGCGAGATGATTCTGCTGCACCGCACCCAGGACCGGCAGGAAGCCCGCGAGATCACGATCGACATGCTGCGCAAAGTCGGGATCTCCAATGCACCGCAGCGCTTCGAAGAGTACCCTCACCAACTGTCTGGCGGCATGCGGCAGCGCGCCATGATCGCGATGGCCCTTTCCTGCAACCCGTCTCTCCTGATCGCCGACGAGCCCACGACGGCCCTGGACGTGACGGTGCAGGCCCAGATCCTGGATCTGATGCAGCAGATGCAGGCCGAGATGGGCATGTCAATGCTGTACATTACCCACGACTTGGCCGTGATTTCCGACATCGCCGACGAAGTGGTGGTCATGTATCTGGGCATGGTCGTGGAACAGACGGATGTTCGCTCCCTGTTCAAGGAACCCCTGCACCCCTATACACGCCTGCTTCTGAAATCGATCCCGCGCGTGGGCCGCAAGGTGCGACAGCGACTGGACGCCATCGAGGGATCGGTGCCCATTCCGCTCGACCTGCCAACCCAGTGTCCCTTTGCAGACCGCTGTCCGGACGTGATTCCGGATGTCTGCGATACGGCGATTCCGCCGCTCTACGAACCCCGTCCCGGCCACCGGGTGCGGTGCTTCCTCTATGAAGACCAGGACGCGATACATGGCCCTGCCTGACCGGAAACCGATGCTTCAGGTGGAGGGGATCAAGAAATACTTCCCCATTGAGAAAGGCCTGTTCCGACGCGTCGTGGGGCAGGTCAAGGCGGTTGACGACGTGGAACTGGAGGTTCGGCAAGGCGAAACGCTGGGCCTGGTGGGGGAATCCGGTTGCGGCAAGACAACGCTGGGCCGCTGCATCGTCCGGGCCATCGAGCCCACCGAAGGCCGCATCCTTCTGCGCCTGGAGGGTGACCGGATGACGGATCTGTTGCAACTGGGCAAGCAGGATCTGCGAGCCCAGCGTCGGCACATGCAGATGATCTTCCAGGATCCCTACTCCTCGCTGGACCCCCGCAAGACCATCCTGGATATCGTCGCCCAGCCGCTGCGCGCCAACCGCATGGGTTCTTCGTCCGAGATTGAGGACCGTGTGCGGGACCTAGTGGAGCTGGTAGGCCTGAACGTCGAGTCGCTGATCCGGTATCCCCACGCCTTCTCCGGCGGACAGCGGCAGCGGATTGGCATCGCGCGGGCCTTGGCTACCAACCCTCGCATCGTGATTGCCGACGAACCGGTCTCCGCCCTGGACGTGTCGGTGCAAGCGCAAATCCTGAACCTGCTCCAGGACCTACAGGCGGAATTCGACCTCACGATGCTGTTCATCGCGCACGACCTGAGCGTGGTGGAACATGTCTCGGACCGGGTAGCTGTCATGTACGTGGGCAAGATCGTGGAGACGGCGGAGACCGAGGAGCTCTACCTGCACCCGCTCCATCCCTACACCGAGGCCCTGCTCTCCGCCGTCTCGGTCCCCGATCCGGACATCGGGCAAGACCACATGATCCTGCCCGGAGAGGCGGCCAATCCCGCCGATCTGCCGTCCGGCTGCTACTTCCATCCGCGCTGCCGGTATGCCGAGGACAGGTGCCGGACCGAAACACCGGCCTGGACCGAGGCCCGGCCCGGCCATTTCGCGCGGTGCCACTTCGCCGGGGAATTGGAACTGACCGGCGTCGACGCGTAACCGGCGGGACCCGTGGCGCTCTTCGTCCTCGGCTTCCTGCTCTTCATTGTCGTCTTCACGCTCGCCGCGGTCCACGGCACGCGCCTGGCGGGCCGGATCATGGGAGAGCGTGTCAACGCCCTGCACCACGCCATCGAGACCATCCTGGAGACGGAACGGATTCCGGAGGCTTGGCTCGAGCCGCGCCCTGCCGACGACCGCCGGTCGATGCAACGGCAGCAGCGCCGAGCCTTGCGACGCCTGCACCAGGCCCGGAAGTACATCGAACGCACACCCAGCATCTCCGACGTTGAATCCCGGGAGTACATCCTGTCGGAACTGGACCGCATCCGCGACCAGTGGCTCGCGGGGGAATTGTTCCCGCCGCCAGGTTCGGGCACCGAAGCATCACCGGTCCCGACCGACCCGGCACCTGCCGGCCACATCTGATCTCCGTTCCATTCCCGGCCCGCCGACCGGCCGCCTTCGGCACAACCCGTATCGTTCAAGGAACCCGCCACGCCATGTCCGACCCCCGAGCCCACAACGTTGTCTGGCATTCCCCCAGCCACGATGCCCAGGGATCCGTGCCCCTGGGCAACGGCGAAATCGGCCTCAACGCCTGGGTTTCGCTGCAAGGGGAGTTGCTCTTCTACCTGGCGCGCACGGACGCCTGGGACGACAACGGACGGCTCCTGAAGCTCGGGCGCGTGCGCATCGCGCTGGATCCGCCTCCCAACCCATCCCGCCTGCGGCAAACCCTCGATCTGCCCACCGGCACCTGGCACGTGCAGTATGGTCCCTCGTCGGATCACCGCGACGCGGCGCAGGTGGACCTCCAGCTGTGGGTCGATGCACACCATCCCGTCGTCCATGTCCGCATCGATGCCGAAGAGCCTGTGACGGCCACGGCGCACATCGAACTATGGCGGACGGAGCGCGAGGAACTGGAGGAACTGCAGATCAGCGACATCATGCTGGACCGCGAGCGCCCGGACCAGAAGCGCGAACCCACGATCATCGAACCCGACACGATCCTGGAGGATCTCCCGGACTGGATCGGCTGGCATCACCACAACACCAAGTCGGTGGGACCCGCGCTGACTGCGGAGTTGCAGGGCCTCGACGGGTTCGAACGGGAGGATCCGCTGCTGGACCGGATCTTCGGTGCCGCCCTCATCACTTCCAAAGGGGTCCGGGAGAGCGATGTCGCCCTGCGGTCGCGGCGGGACCGCAGAGTGGATTTCCAAATCCCCGTGCTGGCCCTGCATCCCGCTTCGCCCGCGGCATGGCGCACAGCCATGGAGGAACTGATCGCGTCGGTGCGGGAAGCCGACGGAACCGCGCGCCGCGCCGCCCACAAGGAGTGGTGGCAGGCTTTCTGGGATCGAAGCTGGATTGAGGTGTTGGGCCGCAACCCGGAGGCCGCGCGGGAGGCGGAACTGGTTAGCCGTTCCTACGCCCTGCAACGGTACGTGCAGGCCTGTGCCGGCCGGGGCCGCTATCCCATCAAGTTCAACGGCTCGCTCTTCACCGTCCCCTATCCCGGCAAGCAGGGCGATGCCGACTACCGGCGCTGGGGACCGGGCTACTGGTGGCAGAACACCCGGCTGCCCTATTACAACATGTGCGCCGCCGGGGACTACGAGATGCTCCAGCCCCTGTTTCGCATGTACGCCCAAGACATGCTGGAACTGTGGCGCCACCGCACCCGCCGCTACTTCGGCTTCGACGGCATCTTCTTCTCCGAGTGCGTCTACTTCTGGGGCGACGTCTTCACCGAAACCTATGGCTGGAAGCCCTTTGCAGAGCGGGATGATCCGCTGCAGGAAAGCGGATACCACAAGTGGGAGTGGGTGGGCGGCCTCGAACTGGCCTTCCTGATGCTCGACTACTGTGAGCACACGGAGGATCGGCAGTTCCTGCGGGAGACGGCCGTGCCGTTCGCCGACCTGACGCTGCAGTTCTTCGCCAACTTCTACGACACCGGCGAGGACGGCAAGCTGGTCATGCATCCCGCACAGGTCCTCGAAACCTGGTGGGAGAGCACAAATCCCTTGCCGGAGATTGCAGGGATCCGGGCCGTTGCAGCGCGGCTGCTGGCCCTGCCTGCGGATGCGGCTCCGGCGGACCGACGCGCGGCCTGGGAAGACCTGCTGCGGAAAGTTCCGGAACTGCCAGTGCGCGAGGAGGAGGGCGTGCGCATGCTGGCACCGGCGGATTCCTACAGCAACCTGCGCAACATTGAAAACGGCGAACTCTACGCGGTGTTTCCTTTCCGCCTTCTGTCGTTCGAGAGGGAGAATCGGGAGCTGGCCCTGGCCGCCCTGCGGCACCGCAGTTTCCTCGGCCACTACGGCTGGCGGCAGAACGATCTATTCCTGGCCTATCTGGGCTTGGCGGAGAGCGCCCGCGACGCCGTCGTTACGCGGGCAGGGACACGCAACCACGATTCCTTCGGCCAATGGAACCCGGAACTGGCCCAGCAGAACCTGTCGCGCTTCCCGGGCTTCTGGGGACCCAACTTCGACTGGTACCCGGACCAATGCCATGGAGGTGTTTTGAACACGGCTCTGCAAGCCATGCTGCTGCAATGCGACGGCCGGAAGATTTTCCTGGGCCCGGCCTGGCCTGCCGACTGGGACGTTTCCTTCAAGCTGCACGCGTCCTTTCAGACTACGATCGAAGGGACCGTGATTAAGGGTGCGGTGACCTACCGAGTCACACCCTCCGACCGCGCAGCCGATGTGACTGTCTGTTTGGATTCGAACTCCGCTTAGACCTCGCCACATCCAATACCAACAGGCCGTGCGCAAGCGCACGGTAATGACCCTATACAAAGGATGGAACACGGCACACCCGCGCTCATAGTGTCTCCCAGAGCACGCTAGCCTACTGACCGAGGGGCGAACCGCTGAGGCCGATAGGGTCCCAGTACCGCATCGGCCAGCACACCGTCGCAAATCTCCTGTGCTGCCAACTGGCTCAGGACGGGCGCAAGTGTCACGCCGCTGTGCGTCAATGCGATATATACGTTGGGGACTTGGGTGGTGAAGCCAATGGCTGGATAGCCGTCGGCAGGCAGGGGACGCAGCCCCGCCGGAACCGCCACCGCCCGGGCCTGCGCCAGTTCCGGGAGGTGGGAACTGGCGCGCGCCAGCAGTTCGTCGGCGTGGGCCTGGCTGCCATCTTCGGCGTGGGTTTCCTGGTCGCCTTCCCCCACCATGAAGCCACCGTCCGCGCACTGGCGAAAATGCACCTCGGGCTCCCCCGCCACCGTGGGGGGCGCGTAGATGACGGTGGTACGCCTCAGCAGAGGCGGCAGCGGCGTGGTCCGGATCACCACTCCCGAGCTTGTCTCCTGTGGCACATGAACGCCCAACCTGGAGGCCAGCCGCGTGGTATCCGAGCCGGCCGCCAGCACCACGACATCACAGTGAATGTCGCCGGAAGTGGTCTTGACAGCCTTGACGCGACCCGCTCTCGTCAGTGCGTAACCCGTCACCTCCGTGTTGCGGCAAACATCGCAGTTCCTTTCCGCCAGCCGGTGTAGACAGGCTTCGATCACGAGTTGCGGCTCCACCTGTCCTTCGTTCTCGCTGTAGGCAGCAGCCGTCATGGAGCCGACCTTGAGACCGGGCTCCATGTCCGACAATTCGGACTTGTTCAGCAGACGCATGGGGTATCCCCAGGACTGCATCTGGCGCACATGGGCCTCCAGTCGGGCCGCGGCATCGGCATCCGACACCCAAGTCAACTTGCCTCCCCAGCGCAATCCAAGCCTCGTGCCATCACCGTCCCGGACCAGCTCCGCGGCAAATCGCGTCCACATGTCCTGCGACCGGCGGTTCAGGTTGTGGTAATGGAGGGGGAATTTGGCATCGGCGTTGATCATGGCGAAGCTGTGGCTAGAGGCTCCGCTGCCGGGCTCCGACTTGTCAATGAGGGTTACCGGAAATCCCCTTTCGCAAATGCGCCAGGCAATGCACGCGCCGAGAATGCCGGCTCCCACGACCACGACGTGTTGGGAATGTCTGCTGTGTGTTGTCATCAGAGCCGCTCCAACTGTGCCGGACCCGCAGCGGACCGTCGGGAGGCAACGCATCACCAAATTCGGTAGCGAAGGGCCGACGGCGTATCGGGTGTTAGATGAAACTGTCGAGGGCAGGATAGGGGCGGCGCGTTCCGCCCACTGCATGCGCGCATAAAGAATTCGGTCCCCGAATCCGCGGGCCCCTGCGTTGGAGAATCCGTGTCAGGGACAGCCGGTCGGTCAATCCCAAGTGAATCCCACTCCCAGCTCTTCCGTCCGCGCCTCCCAAAGGGATTCATAAATGGCCGGTGCGTCGCTGAAATGGGCCTTGCGCGTCATGAGGCGAGAGAGATCCAGTTCGCCGTCCAGGAGCAGATCGAAAAAGAACTCGGTGTGCCGCTCCCGCGTCCAAGGATTGTCGGGAGTTGCAAAGGGCGGATGCGATCCGCCATGGGTCCCGATGATCGTGTAGCTGGGGGAATTGCAAAGATCGTGGAAGTCGAACTCGGTCATCCCACGGGGACTACTCAGCAGAATGAAGCGGCCCTGTCGGCGCACGGTGCTCATCGAGTCGGGTATGGTCCGAGGCAGTCCCGTCACCTCAAAGGCACAGTCCGCCATCCGGTCGCGCGTCCCTGCCGCAATGGCCTGGCGAACGGCTTCCACCCCCTGGGACGCATCCACGGGTTGGATGCCGGCATCCTCCGGCAGCAAAGCCCGACGTTTGGCGGCCGGGTCCACGCCAAAGACCGGCCGGGCACCGCACAGCCTGCAGAAACGCACGGCCAACTGACCCAGAATGCCAAGCCCAAACACGGCCACGGATTCGCCCCAGCCAACCCGAGACCGGCGCACTCCGTTCATCACGGTCTGGGCCAGCGTGAAGAAGGCGGCTTCTTCCGCGGCGATCGACTCCGGCACCTGAGCCAGGACAGCCGTGTCCAGGACATTCAATCTCTGGTGCCGTCCACGGGTGGCGACGCGGGTCCCCATCCAATCGGAGCCCACGCCATCACCGATGTCTTCCACCACCCCGATATTGGCGTAGCCTGGCGTGAAGGGATATCGCGCCATGCCCGCCCACTTGGAACCGGCCGGGAATTCGCCGCTATACAGGGTTAGTTCGGTGCCGGTGCTGATCAGGGTCAGCTGGCTGCGGACCAGCACGTGGCCGGGCAACGGCCACTCGAGCTCCTGCTCCCGCACGGAACACTGCCGGGGTCCGTCAAAGAATACGGCCGGGGTGGTGATGGTCATGTCAATCAGCCCTTGATACCACTGAGAACGATGCCGCGCACAAAGTACTTCTGTGCCACCACGAACAGCGTGATGCCCGGAATGGAGACCGTGAGCGATGCGGCCATCAGGAGATGCTCTCGGGGGGCGCCGCCGGCATCCGCCACCAGTTGGAAGAAACGCAGGCCGAGCGGCAGCGTGTATTTCTCCATGGTGTTGAGATAGATCAGGGGCCCGAGAAAGGAATCCCAATGCGTCAGAAACGAGAAGATGGCGACCGTGGCGAGGGCGGGCCGGGAAAGGGGCAAAATGATGCTCCAGAGAATGCGCAGGGAGTGGGCACCGTCCAACCGCGCGGACTGATCCAGATCCAGGGGAATGGTCAGAAAGAACTGCCGCATCAGGAAGATGAAGAACGGTCCCGCGCCAAAGTAGAAAGGCACAATCAAAGGCTTGTAGGAATCCAGCCAGCCCAGTTCCCGGAATATCAGGAACTGGGGTATCAACAGCACCTCGAAAGGCAGGATCATGGTGCTCAGCACCACCATGAACAGAAAGTCGCGGGTCGGGAAGCGAAACCGCGCGAAGCCGTAGGCCACCAGGGTCGTGGACAGGAGTTGGCCCAGGACCGCGGCTCCGGTGACGACGACGCTGTTCCTGGCAAATTGGGCGAACGGCACCTGGATCCAGACTTCCCGCCAGTTTTGCCACTGCATCTCGCTAGGCCACAGCTTCGGCGGAAACACATAGATTTCAGTGGGATGCTTGAAGGAACTACCCACGGTCCAGAGAAAGGGCCCCATGAACAGGGCCCCCAGCAAGAGGACCGGCAGGTAGAGCAGGTACGGGTGTCGGCGAGCGGACATCAAGCGGTTGGAAACGGCGAAACTTCAGCTTTGTTCACCGGCATAGAAGACCCAGTGGCGCGAGGCGCGGACCTGCAGGTAGGTGAAGGCAATGAGAATGATGAAGAAGATCCAGGCCAAGGCGGAGGCGTAACCCATGTTGAAGTACTTGAAGGCCTGCGTGTACAGGTGGAGGATGTAGAACCATGTGGCATAGGCGGGGCCCCCTTCGGTGGAAACATAGGCCACGGTGAAGACCCGCAGGGCGCCAATGATGCCCAGGATTAGATTGAAGAACATAGTGGGGGAAATCATCGGCAGCGTGACGTGGCGGAACTTGAACCAGGGCCCGCCGCCGTCGATTTCCACAGCCTCGTACAGTTCCTGCGGAACCCCTTGCAGGCCGGCCAGGAAGATCACCATCTGCCCCCCTCCCACCGTGCCCCACAGGGCCATGATGATGAGGGACGGCAGGGCCCACTCGATGCTGCTCAGCCACCCCGGACCATCAATGCCGACCTTGGCCAGCAGAAAGTTCAGCACTCCGAAGTCGGGCTGGAATATCCATTGCCACAGCAGGGCCAACGCCACCAGGGGCGTCAGCGACGGCAGGAAGAAAAGGACCCGGAAGAGCGTGGTGCCCTTCAACGCCTGGTTCAGGAGCAATGCGCAGGCCAGGGAGCCCAGAATGCCCAGGGGAACGCCGACAACGGCGTAGGTGAAGGTACGGCGCAGCGAACCCCAAAAGAGGTCATCGCCCGACAGGGCTTCCACATAGTTGGAGAAGCCCGCGAAACTTGGCTGGGAGACAACCGTGTAATCGGTGAAACTGAGATAGAAGGAGGCCAGAAAGGGAAAAGCCGTGAAGGCCAGAAAGCCCAGCAGCCACGGGGAGATGTATATGAAGCCGGCAACGGCCTCCTGACGCTTGAGCGACGCCGGTTTGCGGAGCTTGGAACCTCCCTTGATGTCGGAGGCAATCTCGCCTTGCATGCGGACCTCGGTCCAGTCAACGCCTCATTGGCCCTCAACACGCACTATGCCCGCGGCTTGGCACAGTCCGGGTTAGCGGGCTGCGGTGGTGGGGCCTGAAAGCGCAATCAGGCCCCACCCCATTCAAGGCGGACTAGGCAGCCGGCTTGTCCAGAATTTCCTGGATCTTGGCGGAAAGCTCCGGCACCAGATTTTCGGGTTCGTCGTTGCCCAGCCAAATCGGGTCCATTCCGTTGCTGTAGGCATCCCGGAATTCCAGACCACGGAAATTGCCCGGTCCCCGGTACGGCAACACGTTGTACATGATGTTCGTGAAGACGTTGTGAATCGGGGACTTGGTCAGCCGTTCGTGTTCCCAGACATCCGGACGGGAGCCGGGCACGGACCCCGCTTCCGCAATGCGGATGCCGGTTTCCTGGTTGGCCAGCCATTTGACCCACTCAAAGGCTTCATCCGGGTGCTCCGAGCCCGCCCAGATACAGGCAGGATCGAATTCGTACATCGAACCATTGATGCCTGCCGGCCCCTTGGGCATGGGCACCGCACCCAATTCAAACCGGTCGCCGATGCGATTCACCCAGCTCTGTCCCCAGTACCCGCTCTGAGCCATGCCGATGCGACCCGAGACAAACATGTCGGCCGTTTGCTGGTCCGGCGAAGGGGCCACGTTGTGGGTGTGCATCAAGTCGTAGACGAAGCGAATGGCAGAGAGAGTTTCCTCCGAATCCAGGAGGGAGGTCTTGCCTTCTTCGTCGAAGATCTCGCCACCCGATCCGCGCGACCATACCAGGAGGCTCCAGGGGTCCCGGCCCGGCTGCATGCCGAACTGATCGATCTGACCGTCGCCATCGGTGTCCTGCGTCAGGACCGTTGCATATTCCAGCAGATCCTCAAAGGTCCAGTCCCCGTCCGCGGGGGGCTCTTCCAATCCGTTGTCGGCCAGCAACTGCTTGTTGTAGTAGCAGCCTACGCGGCCCGGATGGCAGATCCAGGGCAGGCTGTACAGGGAGCCGGCATGGCTGGCTGCGTCAAGGGATTCGGGGAAGAAGACGCCCAGGTCATATTCATCCGAGGCGATCAGGTCGTCCAAGGCCAGCAGGACCCCCTGATTGGCATAGCGGTGGTACAGACCGGACAGCAGGACGGTCCAGAATGTATCGCCGATGGTCTGGCCCGCCAGCAGCACCTCCATCTTTTGGTGGTACTCCGCATGAGGGAACAGTTCCTCCTTGATGGTTATACCGGGATTTTCCTCCTCGAAGGCCCGCGCGCGTTCAATGAAGTGATCGCCCTGGACCCCGGTGCGGCCATGGAACCGAATGACCACGGGCTCCGCGTCGGCACCGCTGCCAGCCGCTGGTGCGCCAGGGGCGGGAACGCAAGCAGCCAACACGGCGGCGCCAAGACCTGCGCCGCTCCATTGCAGGAACTTTCGTCGAGAGACACCAACGCTGAACATGATGGTTTCCTCCGAGTCCGCACCCATGGCGCGAACAATTTCAAGTGTGCAGACGGAGTATAGTGGAACGGCAAAATGCCCTTAAACGGGATTCAGAGCCGGAACCGGGCGATCAGTACCGTTCGTCCATCCAGCGGCCGACCTGCTCGTTCGCAGCGCGCATCAACTCGATGTGCTCCTGATCCGGCCGTTCCAGTTCGTCGAGCAGGCCGCGGCGGCGCGCCTTGTTGCGCTGGTAGGCACCGCACAGGTGAAAACCGACGCAGCCAGGGTTGTCGAAAAGCGCCGCCAGTACCTCTGCATACCACTCGCCGTCGTTGGGGACGAAGCCCCCAGGGGGAGCGGGATTCCTCAACCCCGCTGCGTCGGCCAGCAGCACGGGCTTTCCGGTCTTCCTGTGCCATTCATCGAGATGGACCACCGGATCGTGGAAGTCCTGGAACGACAGCACGTCGACATACGGCAACGCGGCTTCAACAACCTCCACCGCGATGACTTCGTTGGCCTCGTAGCGGTCTCCCAGAATCAAGTGGTGGGGGTCGTAGCGCCGAATGGCGTCGTGGGTTGTCCGGTAGTAGGCGCGGGCCAGTCGGGTGAGTTCCTTGCGGCCCGATTCGGACTTCAGGCGTTCGGGGTCGAAGATCGGTCCGCGCCAGGCATTGTCGGCGCGCGTGTGGACCCATGTCGGGCAGTCGCTGTAGAAATACCCGATGAGATTGGGGTCTTCGCTCAGTTCGGCGCAGTGCGAACGCGCGACGTAGTCGACCCATTCCTGCCATTGCGAACCCAGAAAGTCGAAGTGACGGGTATGCTGCTCCCACTGGTGCGATTCCGTGAACGGCAGCAAATGGCAAAAGGGCATGTCCAAGGCCCGGTACTCGTCATTCGTAAACGAACGAGAGTGCCTCCACCGGAGCACGGTCACTTCTTGGACCCAACCGACAGTGTTGAAGGCCCATTGCTTGAGATTGGGCGCGACGGACTCCCGGATCCATCGCTCGGTGCTGCCCCCGTACTTGTCGCGCCAGATGTGGATGTTCTCGGGATAACGCAGGCTTGCCGGATCAATATGGTTGAGTCCGAGCGAAAAGAATGGCTTCCCGTCGGGCGTTACGAGCCACCAGTGGTCGTCGCGTCGGCCCAGGGTGAAGAAGCCGTCGGGTTGGGCTTGGGTGGTCCTGACCCTGGCCGTCCCTGCAACCGCGGCATCGCCGCAGACCTGATGTCGAGTGGTGCCCATGACTATGTATCCGTATCCTACTTCAGAAAGGCAAATCGCTGTTCCATGACCCGGCGGTAAGCGGCCTTGGTCTCATTGTAGGAACGGTGAAGCTCGGCGATCGATGTGTCGTCAAGGGGTTCATGAACCGAACCCAGGATCCGTCGATTCGCGCGGCGAACCGTTTCGACAAGGCTCCAGTTCGGCTCACCGTCGATGTTGAAAAAGCCCGGCTGACCGCGGTCGTAGGCCTGTCGCCAATGGGACTGATCGTGGAGGACGGCACAAAACGACACGCCAACAAAATCCGGGTCGCGAGCGATGCGGCCGGCCAGCAGGTCGTAAAGGACCCGGCGATCAACATGATCCGGCACGGCACCGGGAGTACCCATCCGGCCCTGAAGGGCGATGGGATATACATTTCCGAATTCCTGATCGCTCAACAGTGCCGGCACGCCCAATGCTGTGACACTGGGCTTGATGGGATTTACGTCACTGACATCCTGAGGGCCAAGAACATCGATGTACGGTGCTATTCGCTTCCAGATCCCCTGTGTATAGGTCATGTGCTTGACATAGGACCCCAGCACCATGTGTTTCGAGTCATGCTTGCGGATCTCGGCGTGGGCGATGTTGTGGACTCGCTCGACAATTTCGCCAAGCAGCACCTCCGCATCGGCGAGGATCTCTATTGAACCAACCCGCTCAGGCAGCGGTTCGCCGGCCTTGACGGCCGAGATCCAGCGCGGATAGGTCAACGAGCCATTCCGGCGCAGATCCGGGAAGGAGGCGAAACTCGTTCCGTAGACGGTGTTCAATTGCGCGATGTCACCGCGATAGCGCTGTTCGAGAACGTCGAACAGTCGCTCGCGCCCGGGGCTTTCAGGCTCGTAGGAGAGGGTCTGGTTAATCCAGAGTTCCTCGCGCATGAACGACCCGTAGCCGTAGTAGTAGCCGAGGATCCACGGATTATCCTGGTGGGGCACCACACGTTGGGCGACTTCCTCGCCGACAAACTGCTGGTACTCGGCGCCGAAGACATCGGGACGCTTTTCGCCGGGCTTCAGCTCAACCTGATGCTTGATCAGCGGCACATGGATCGCGTAGGGAATCTTGGCGTTGCGGTAGATCCTGTCCGCGAGGTCGGTGTCAATGTTGCCGGAAGGAATGCGCTCCAGGCTGTAGGGGCCAGACCAGACGCAGTTGAAACCCAGTGCGCGCATCTTGCGGATGCCGTCGCGCATCCAAGCTTCCTGACTGCCGCCGTAGGCGAAGGTGACGGCGGCCTCCGACATGCTTGTGACCGGATGACTGAGGCCCATGCCAAAGAAGCCGTGCCCGTCGGGCGTGACCAGCCACCAGCGGTCGTTGATGCGCTCGGTATGGAAGAACCCTGTTCGCCTGCCCTTGACATCAAGGAATCCGCCGTATTGATCGAGCATGATATGGCCCTCCTCAACCCCGGTTCACCGTCTGAACTCGCGATTGGTTTGCACCGAGACAGTATGCGATGGCTGCGATAGCCAAAGCCGTGAGGGTACCAGTCTTCGACGGGAGGTCGTTTCCCTTTGCGTCCAAGCCGGTTCGGGTGGACCGGCAAGTTGCAGGAGTCGTGGTCTGATTGTTCAGTGGGGGGACGCCTGCAGGAAATCGGCCGGCGTCACGATAGCCACTTCCCTAAACGGGTTCAATACCAGCAGGTCATCGTCTCCGGTTACGATACAGTCCGCGTTGCCGCTGATTGCCAGTTCCAGGATTTTGTCATCTTTGGGATCCCGGCAGATCCGTATCGAGTCGACGATTTCAACCACCTCCGATGCATCCAAGAGTGCCGCCAAGAACAGTGCGCGCTCCTCACTGGATACGTACTTGTCAAATCGGGGGCGACTCATAACATCGGCTATCTCTTCAGACAAGGCAGTGGACATCAGGACTATTTCTTTTTGCAAGGCCCAAAGCAGTGCCTTCCCCGGTACTGAACGATCAAACAACAACGCGCTGATGATGACATTGGTGTCAAAGATGCTGCGGATCACTCTTCATCCAAAATAGATTGCAGAATTTCCGGAGTCAGTCCCCTCCTCTGGGCGTTGCGGCTGATTTCGGCCATGACCTCTTGTATCGGTTTGCGAGAACCGGTGATCTCACGCAAGCGCAGGTTCACCAACAGGTCCAATTTGCGACGCTCGCTATCCGATGCCCCACGGTATGCGCGGGCCACCTTGGGGTCAACGGAGACGGTAATTTTTTCAGTCATCATTGTGCCTCTCCGCCTCTAGCTTGGTTGCACGCGGATTGTACGCCATTGACAGCCAAACACACTTGGCCTCCCAAACAGTTTAACCTTGGGCCAGCTGCCCGTCCTCCGGTTCGCGTTCACGGGCCGTAAATAGGAGCATGTTCACCGGCGAATGGCCCTCTATCCGCGCACCGCGAAACCGTGGCCAAGGGTAGCATCGCAGCCAAGCGCCAACAGCTCGGCTGGAACGCGGGCTACCTGCCAGGATCCCGTCTCCACGGAATGCGATGGCCCTGTATGCAGGATGCGATCCGGTTTGGAATCCGGCAAGCCGTGGCAAACACGCCATGAGGCCTTGAGTGTCCTTGTCGTGAATGGATACCGTCAATTTGGCCAGGGGACGTCTTCGGCAGCCAAGCCGACACGTACCCAGCAATAACACTGCGTCTGGATTGGGCGTTCAGGACATGGGTTGGGCATGGCACCGGTCGGGATCGCATTTTGGCGTGGTCGGTGACGATGATCACAGGGTGGTCGCCACCGCTCCCGATACTGGTATGATTAGAAACCGGATCGAACCCGAACTCAAGGAGCTCCCGGCAGGGCGAATATCAACCCATGTCGACAGCCACGGAAACCATCGCGGCGGACTTCGCGCGGGACGGCTACCTGATCGTCCCCGACCTGTTCACCGCGGACGAGGCGGCCCGCCTCAAGACGGAAATGCAGGCCATCCTGGACGAGGTCGCGCACGAACGGCAAGCCGAGAGCGGGGATGACAGGGCCGTCATCTTCAACGCCGGCGTGCATGTCGGTCTGGTTTCCCGCAGCCCCGTGTACCGGGAATGGGTGGCGGACCATCGCATCCTGGATGTGCTGGAACCGATCCTTGGACCGGACATCGAGTTCCTGAGCGACAAGGCCGTCTTCAAGGACCACGACACGGACTTCGGCAGCCCGTGGCATCAGGATCATCCCTACTGGGTGGGCAGCCACAAGATCTCGCTCTGGGTCGCGCTGGATGAGGCAACGGTGGCCAATGGCTGCCTGAAACTGATCCCCGGCTCCCACCGGGCCGAGATTGGGCACGCCACTGTGGACGACGGGCACGGATTCAATTATCGGATGGGCGACCAGGACGCGCTGGAAGCGGAGGCCGTGACCGCGCCCCTGCCCGTGGGCGGTGCCATCGTCTTCCACGACCTGACCCTCCACGCCAGCCACGAGAACACATCCGGCGCGGACCGCTGGGTCTGGATCCCCACCTACCGCTCGCTGCATCATGACGACCCGCCCTACCCCTGGGCCGTCGCCGCCCACCCGGTGCGCACCGCCAATCAAACCTGAAACCGCTCGGCTGGCCGCCCTCCGGTGCGATCCCCAGCCCCTTACGGTCTTAACATCTCATCTCTGTCCAAGGAGTTTGTGAAATGAATGGAAACACATTGAGTCGGCGCCGCTTCCTGGTGCTTTCGGGCACGATGAGCGCCGCCACGGTCCTGGCGGCCTGTGCCTTGCCGGAGACCGGCGGTGAAGGCGCGATGATGGCGGAAAGCGTCACCCTGAGCCACTGGCAGCACCATTCCACCGGCCGCGCCGCGGCGGTGGAGGAGTTCAAGGCCCAGTTCGAGGAAGCCAACCCCGACATCACCATCGACTTCCAGTCCATTCCCTGGGCGGAGTACTGGGGCAAGCTGGCTGCCGGCATTGCCGGCGGAGAGGGTTCCGCCCCCGACGTCTTCCAGATTCCGATGGGACTGGTCGAGCAGTACATCGCCGGCGACAACCTGCTGCCCGTCTCGGATTCCGTGATCACCTCGGGTGAGATTGAGGAGAGCTACCTGCCCTGGACCGTGCAGCGCGGCCAGCGGGGAGGCGAGTACTACGGCCTGCCCCTGGACGTGCAGACCCTGGTCATGTACCGCAACGACGCCATCTACGAAGAGGCCGGCCTCGATCCCAAGGCGCCGTACGCCGACCTGGCCGACATGTACGACCAGGCCGCCCTGCTCACCAAGCTCGAGGGCGGAGACGATGACCGCATTGGCATCCACACGGGCTACTACAGCGCTTTCCAGACCATCCTGTATCAGCAGTTCCTGCAGCGGGAACGGGACGGACAGGCCTGGGTGGACGAGTCCACCAACCAGCTGGTGTGGCCCGACTATCCGGAGATCCTGGAAACCTTCGCGTGGTTCTGCGACATGTCCGGTTCCTCGGACGACGATTCCTTCCTCAGCGGCCAGAACCGGTTCGCACTGGGACGGGCAGCCATGCAGATCGGCCATCCGGTAACGCGCGGCTCCCTGCTGGCGCAGGCGCCGGACATGGCCTATTCCATCGTGCCCTTCCCGACCCGATCGGTCGGCCAGGACCTCTACACCGCCGGTTCGCACTGGATGTGGGTGGTCGGCAAATGGGTGCCCGACTCCGAGGCAGGATGGAACTGGGTGCACTACTGCACCAACCGCGATGCCCAGATTGTCTGGAACGATGTGGCGGGTGACCTGCCCAGCTTCCAGGGCCTGGGTGCGGATCCGATGTTCCGTCCCGACAGCAACGCCGAGGTCTGCCTCGACTCCCTCGAGTACGCCACGCCCTGGGAATGGGTCGGCTGGGCCGAATGGGTCAAGGAACTGGGCGACGGCCGCGACCGCGTTGTGATTGGCGGCGAGGATCCGGCCGCCTCCTTCGACACCATGGTGGCCAACCTGAACGACGTCATCGCCGACAACACGGTCAGTTGACGGACGCCTTGACAGGCACCGGGGCGGGTGAGCCCGCCCCGGTGTCGTACCCGTCCGTCGCGGCAGCCGCATTCTTCCGACCCACACCACCAAACCAACCATGAAAAGAGGGGTTTCGCGCCTGCAGCTGCGGGAATACCTCTGGGCCTACACCTTTTTGGGCCCGGCCTTCTTCTTTCTGCTGGTGTTGGTTGTGTTTCCCATCCTGTTTGCGCTTTGGATCAGCCTGCACGACTGGAGCCTGATCCCGCGCGATTTCCCCTGGATTGGTTTCGCGAACTATGCGGAGGCCATTGAGGATGCCCTGACGCGCAAAAGCCTGCGCAACACATTGGTCTACACCGTCGGAGTCGTGCCGGTCGGCATGAGCCTCGCGCTGGTCCTGGCATTGATCATGAACCAGGACCGGCTCCCCCTGCGCACCGCCTTGCGCACGGTCTACTTCATTCCGGTCATTACCTCCTGGGTGGCGGTCTCCTTTGTCTGGATTTGGATGTTCGAGCCCCACTACGGGATGGTGAACAACGTCCTGGGGTTTTTCGGCATCGAAGGGCCCAAGTGGCTGGCCTCGCCGACCTGGGCGCTCCCCGCCATCATGCTCGTGGCCATCTGGAAGGGCCTTGGATTCAGCATGGTGATCTTCCTAGCCGGCCTGCAGGGCATCCCCCGCGAGTTCTATGAAGCCGCCCAAATCGACGGCGCCAGCCGCTGGGCCCGTTTCCAGAACATCACCTTCCCGCTCCTGAACCCGACCATCGTCTTCATCACGGTGACGGGGGTCATCGGCTCGCTGCAGGTGTTCACACCCGCCGTCATTATGACCACCCGACAGGGCGAGGCCGGCGGTCCCATCGACTCGACACGGGTGATGGTCTATCACATCTATGCCACGGCCTTCCGCTACAACGACCTGGGGTTCGGCGCCGCCCTGGCCTTCGTGCTGTTTGCCCTAATCCTGGTGATCACCCTGATTCAGCTCAGGGTCACCCAGCGCGAGTTCGAATACGGCTAGCCTCGCCATGGCCGCAACGGTCCCAACACAAACCGCCCCGGCCAACGGCCGCACGCAATGGCTGGGCAAGGGCATCGGCCTGCTGGTGCTGCTGATTGGCGGCGTCTGGATGCTGCTGCCCCTCGGCTGGATGCTGTCCGCGTCCCTGATGCCCCTGTCCGAGGTCATCAAGGTCCCGCCGGTCTGGTTCGCCCCCACCAAGTACACCGTCGGCAACTTCAGCGAAGTCTGGTTCAACATCGGCTTCTGGCGCTTCTCCCTGAACAGCGCCTTTGTGGCCCTCACGATTACCACGTGCCAGCTGCTCACCAGCACGATGGCCGGGTTTGCCTTCGCCCGCTACGAGTTTCCCGGACGCACCGTCATCTTCATCGTGATCCTGTCCACCCTCATGATCCCGTTCCAGGTGATCATGATCCCCCTGTTCATCATGATGGCCAGGATGGGCCTGGTGAACACCTACTGGGGCATGATCGTGCCGGCCATCGTAACCCCGTTCGGCATCTTCCTCATGCGCCAGTTCATGCTGAGTGTGCCCAAGTCCCTGCTGGAGGCTGCGCGCATCGACGGCGCCGCCGAGCCCTACATCTACGCGCGCATCATGCTGCCCCTCAGCAAGCCGGCCATTGCCGCGCTCACGATCTTCACCTTCCTGTCCGCCTGGGACGACTTCCTCTGGCCGCTGATCATCATCAACAGCAAACAGAAGTGGACACTGCCCATTGCCATGTCCCGCTTCACCGAGCAGTACATCTCCCAGACCCACCTGCAAATGGCCGGAGCCGCGGTCATGTTCCTGCCGGTGCTGATCGTCTTCCTGCTGATGCAGCGCAACTTCATCGAAGGCGTGGCCATGACGGGCCTCAAGGGCTGACCTTGTTGCCGGCCGCAATCCGCGCAGGGTTCCGAGGGACAGGCACTCCCCCTGCCCGTCCGTAGCACCATCCGAACCGGGCCCGCCCGGCTCCACCCTTCCGCCTCCGGCACAACATCGGAACCGCGACCTTCATCAGGCACCTCCCATGCGCAGAGTAGGCATCGTTGGGGCCGGCAGCATTTCACGCATCCATGCAGCCGCGTGGGCGAGATTGCCGGTGGAACTGGCGGGATGGCACGACGTCGTGCCGGAAGCCGCCGTGGCGGCGGCGGAACGCTGGGGCGGCCGGCCCTTCGACTCCCTGGAGGACCTGCTGGCCGAGGCCGACATCGTGGATGTCTGCACCAACGTCACGGCCCACCCGGAACCGGTTCTGGCGGCCGCACAAGCCGGCAAGGCGATCGTATGCGAAAAGCCACTGGCCCGGACCGTGTCCCAGTGTGAGGAAATCCTCGCCGCCTGCGCAGAACGGCAGACACCCCTGTTCGTGGCCCACGTGGTTCGATTCTTCCCCGAGTTCGAAGCCGCCCGGAAGACCGTGCAGGCGGGAACCATCGGCAAACCGGGAATGATCCGCACGGTGCGGGCAGGAGGCTTTCCCCGCATGGGCGGCGGTGCCGCCGCCCGCCGCTACGCAGACTTCGCACAGAGCGGCGGTGTCATCATGGATGTGGGCATTCACGACATCGACTTCCACCGCTGGTGCATGGGCGAAGTCGAACGGGTGTTTGCCCGGGGACTGCTGGAGGCCGATGTACCGGAGTGCGACCACGCCCTGCTGGTCCTACGATTCGAGTCTGGTGCCATTGGCCACATCGAAGCCAGTTGGGCGCACACGCCCGGCCGGACCCGCACCCATCTGGAAATCGCCGGCGACCAGGGCCTCGTAGCCTGGGACTCCCGGGATCCCTCCTCGCTCTCCTGGCGTACGCGGGAAGACGACATGCCCATGGCACAGAACGCGCTGCACGAAGACGATCACCCCTACTTCGCCGAACTGGCGCATTTCCTGGATTGCCTGGACAAGGGCTGCGAGTTTCGGGTCACGCCGCATGATGCGCTGATGGCCGTCAAGGTTTCTCAGGCCGCCCTCCTCTCGATCCGCACCGGCCAACCGGTCGCGATCGCCGACTTCAGGGAATGAAGGCCATGACCCTACGCATTGGCCTGTGCAGCCTCGACCACCTGCATGCGATGTCCTACCTGGCCTGCCTGGCCGAGGTTCCGGACGTGGAACTTGCCGGCATCTGGGACGACGACCGGGAACTCCGGGAGACAACCACCCAGCGCTTTGGAACACAGGCCTGCGCCTCGCTGCAGGACCTCCTCGACCGGGATCTGGACGGGGTCATCGTTTGTTCGGCCAACGCCCGCCACCGGGAGCATGTGGAAGCAGCCGCCCAGCAAACCCCATACATCCTGTGCGAAAAGCCAATCGCCACCTCCGCGGCTGACGGCCAGGCCATGATTGACGTTTGCCAAGCAGCCGGTGCCAAGCTTCAAATCGCGTTCCCGGTTCGGTTCGCGCCGGCCGTGGCCGAAGCCAAGCGTATGCTGGACGCCAATCGGTTGGGGCGGGTCTACAGTGCCGCCTGCACCAACCAGGGCTTCAACCCAGGCAGATGGTTCGTGGACCCGGAGCAGTCCGGTGGAGGTGCCGTCATCGACCATACGGTGCATGTAATCGATCTGCTGCGCTGGTTCTGGGATACCGAGGTGGTCGAGGTCTATGCCGAGATTGGCCACGGCTTCTTTCGGCCGGACCTTGACATCGACGATGCCGGCCTCCTCAGCTTCCGCTTGGCCAACGGTGTCTACGGCACACTGGACACCAGCTGGTCCAGACCGGAGGGTCACCACAGCTGGGGCAATGTCATCCTCGAACTGGTCGGTTCCGAGGGCGTTCTGTCCGTGGACGCCTTCCGTCCCCACCTGGATGTCACCGCCGGTACCCCGCGCCGTTCGTATTGGCACCCTTGGGGCCGCAGCCCGGACCA
This sequence comes from Caldilineaceae bacterium, assembly GCA_965208365.1. Lineage (GTDB taxonomy): Bacteria > Chloroflexota > Anaerolineae > Caldilineales > Caldilineaceae > Bin34. The sequence goes on from OZ242330.1 coordinate 903,212, forward strand.
CGGCCTCATCGACGACTTCGCGGACATGATCCGCACCGGGCGCGAACCGTCCATCCGCGGCCACGACGGCCTGCAGGCCCTGAGGGTGGCCCTGGCCGCCTACGAGTCCTCCCAAACCGGCCAGCCCGTTGCCCTCGACCACGGCTGATTCCCGCGTCGTACCGCCGGAAGCACCTTCCCTGAACTCCATCCAGCCACCACCAGCGAGTTCGTGCCATGCATCTGCGACTTGGAACCTCCACCTACTCCTATTGGCACTTCACGCCGGACAAGACACCCATTGAGACCGTGCTCGAATCGGCTCACAAACTGGGCTTGTCCGGTGTGGAAATCCTCCACCGCCAGCTGGAGAGCGAGGAGCGGGACTATCTGCAGCGTCTGAAGCGGCGGGCCTTCGAACTGGGCCTGTCGCTGTACAACCTGTCGATCCACCAGGACTTCGTGTGGGCCGAACCGGAGGCACGGCAACGCCATGTGGAACACACGCTGCACTGCATCGACCTGGCCCATGAGATGGGCATTCCCTCCATCCGCGTCAATTCGGGCGGCTGGCGCAAGGAAGGCTCCTTCGACGACCTGATCCAGGCACGCGGTTGGGTGGAACCCTGGCCGGGCCACACACAGGACGAAGGATTCGCATGGGTTTGCGACTGCATCCACCAATGCCTGGACCGCGCCGCGGAGCAGGGGGTCATGCTACTCCTGGAAAACCATTGGGGCCTGACCACCTTTGCCGACGGGGTGCTTCGCATCCTGGACACCGTAAATTCCCCATGGCTGGGCGGCATCCTGGACATGGGCAACTATCTGTTCGAGGACGACATGTACGCGGCCATGGAGAAGGTGGCCCCGTACATCAACCTGGCCCACATGAAGACCTATCCCGGTGGCGGCTCCTGGTATTCTCTGGATCTGGACTATGCCCGGGTGTTCAGGATCCTGCTCGAGGCCGGGTTCTCGGGTTATGTCTCCATTGAAATGGAAGGGGCGGATCCACCAGAGACGGCCATGCCCTTCAGCATCGACTTGGCCCGCCAGGCTTGGCACGAGGCCGTTCACCGCGAATAGGCCCGGCGCGATTGTTCCCGTTTTGCCGAGAACCTTGGACTTCGACACAACTGGATGCACCAGTGCGAAACCAACTTAATTTAATTGTTCCGCAAGGGCATTGGATTCCAGACCAAGCAAGCTGGTCTCAAGCAACCGCGTAGCCCACTCGGCTGCCTAGCGGTTCAGTCTTTCAACAGTCGCAGGCGGGCATACCGACGCGGCGGGACTGAAATCCGTTTCCCCAGACTCATTTTTCTGATCCACCACTCTCAAGAAGTCACGATCAGGTCAAACGAGCTTCTGGGCCTAACGTTCGAGAAGTAAAAATCTTCCACGGCCGTCCAGCGTGCGTGCCACTGGGCGAGAAACTCCGCTTCCTCCCGGCGGGCAAGTCGGGCCCATCGCTCCTCCTCCGACAATTCCACCAGCACTGTTAGACCCACCAGATCGGTCAGCTGCGGTCCCGCGGAGTAAGCTCCATCGACGACGATGACGGAGGCTGGTTCGACCTCCGTCGCTTGGGTCTTCATCCCGTACGTTCCATCGGCGCGTTGCCCGGATTCGAAGTCGAAGGGATGCCAGCGCGCCACCCTTCCGGCGAGCAGCGGCATGATGGCCTCGGAGCGAATTCTGGCCCAGTCGAAGACATTGGCCCCACGCTCCTCGACAGTCATGCGATCCCAGTCGACATCGGGAATGGAAGCTGCGAAAAAGTCGTCCAGAAGCACAACAGCCGCACCGGTCTCCTTGGCTACCCGGGAAGCCAACGTGGACTTTCCGGCACCGCTGCGGCCGTCAATGGCCACGACAAGGGGTACTTGGCCTGATGCAGTGGACCGAATGACCACTTCCACGATCGCGGCACAGGCTTTGGTCAGTGTCATGAATCACTCAGATCACAGCAACGATACGTCCGGCATTGCATCGAAGTGACGTCATCGATTCTTCCCCACGGCTCAAGTGGCAATTCCCACTGGAACACAGAGCACAGTTCACCCGTATTCCAAGGGCGGCCAAAGCAATTGCACAATGCAGATACCTCTGGACCGCGAGAATTGCAACCAAATGAGGCTAAACCGCCCGGCTTCGCTGCAGGTACCCAAACAACACCAACAGCAGCACACCAATTGCCATCAGCGCAACCCCAATGGCACGCACCACCACCAGGCTGCTTGCCACCGGATTGGCAATCACCAGTACCCCCAGGCCAACGGCCGCGGCTCCCACCGCGGCCCGGCCCCATTGGGTATGTGCCTGGCCGTCCTGATCCCTGACCCTGAATTGGGACATCTGTACGACTCCGAACAGGATGGCCAGCACACCGGCCACGATGAGCAGGACACCGGGAAAGACGGCCAGCGCGATCATGGGGTTGGCAATGGCCGCGATGCCGGCCAACAGGCTTAGCGCCCCGCCCAACAGCAGCCTGTTGCGGGATGGATGGCGCCGACGGCGCAGACCATCCCAAAGGTTGGTCGCCCCCATCAACGCCAAATAGACGCCCAGGACCGTGTAGAAGACGGTGGTGCCCCAATCGGGGCGTGCCAGGAGCAGAACCCCAAGCAGCGCGGTGGCAACACCGCTTCCACCCAGAACCCAGCGACCGGTCATGCCCATGGCACCGCTCAGGCCCCCACACCCAGTTCGCGCCGGATCAGCGCCAGCGTGCCCAGGACCCCGGCTGACTCGTCACCATCCTCCGGCGTACTTTCGATGCCCCACACGCCAGCATAGCCCGCATCCTTGAGCAGGCTGAAACAAAGCCCCAGGTCCATCGAGGGGTCGTTGCCGGCTTCGTCGAAGCTGAAGGCCTTGATGTGCAGCGCCTTGGCATGCCCGGCGCAGATGCGCCAGGCCTCCTCGCGGCGTTCCGGGATCCAGTTGTAGGAATCGAACAGCAGGCCCAGTTCGGGCAGGGCCTCCAGGAGCCTGATGGTGTTGTCCGGGTCCTTGGTGGGACCCCAGTGGTTCTCGGTCAGGATCTCGACATTGTGCTCCCGGCCTCGGGCAATCAGATCGTTGAAGCCCTCGACAATCACGGCAAAGGCATGGTCCGGCATGTCCTCCGGACCGCCCGCATCAATGCGGACCTGGGGCGCGCCGAGCGCGGCGGCAATATCGAGCCACTGTAGGGCACAGGCTCGGGTCTTTTCCCGATCCGCCGGGTCGTCTTCGTAGATGTGGCCTCCATCCACGGCCAAACAGCCCATGGCCAAACCGGCCTCCGCAGCGGCTCGGCCAACCCTTTCGGCAAAGCCGAGGTCTGTCTCGGCTTCCGTCAGATGCCGGTTCCACGGCTCGATGCAGTCGATGCCGTGCTCCCGGCAGAATTCGATGCAGCTGAAGATGTCCATGTCGCCGGCTTCGAAGGTTCGGCGAAAGCTGTAGGTCATGAGGCTGGTTTGCATGGGGCTGGCTCCCGAGGAAGGTTTGACAGGGATCGGATGCGGATTTTAGCCCAGCGGAGAGCCGTCCAATCCCGGTCAAAGGATCCAAACCTGCACATCGTTTCCATCCAAGTGCCGAATCCGCCGCCGGCCAGCCCGTATCCAACCCATTGTCAGCGAACGGGATCCATCCCGAATCCCTGTGATACGATCGGCATGAGGGTCAGATTCGGACGACGCGGCAAACTTTGAAGACCATTTCCGTGGCATCCCTGCAGCAGGGGATGAATATGCCGCTCACGCAGAAGGAATTCCGCACGGACTTCGAGCGGTACCTGAAGGTTGCATCCGTGCGGCGCTGCGACGTGGTCGTGGGCAGCGAACTGGGCGCTGCCATGATCGGACTGCCCTTTGTGGAGCGCAGCCACCGCGAGGCCCTGGCCCGCATCCGCGACGGACAGAACCCCAAGGCCGGCATCCTCACGCGGCTGCGGGGTTCGGCCACGAAGCTGAACCCGGGCTGGTCCACCGGCCAGACCCAGGCACTTGTGCTCAAGGCTCTTGTCGCCCACCGCAAGCAGATTTGGGAGTACTACGACAACACGTTCGGTCGCCTGGCCAAGAAGTACGAGGTGGTCCTCGTGGCGCCCAGTGCCTGGCTGTGGGATCCGGTGGACGGACGGATGCGCAACATTGCCTGCGTCTACGATCGCGACGGCACCCGGGTAGGCTACCAGGCCAAGGTCCTGGTCAACCGCGGCGAACGGAAACTGGCCCGGCCCGGAACCGGCTGGCAACCCATAGAAACCAGTGTCGGCAACATCGGGCTGGCCCTGGGCCACGACGCACTGGTGCCCGAAGTGGGCCGCCTGTTCGCCTCCCGCGGGGCCTCGGTGCTGGTGTCCCAGCTGGCCTGCCGCACCGATCTGGAATGGGGCCGCGCGCACCGCGCCACCCTGATGCGCTGTATGGAAAACCAGTTGTTCGGCGCGGTCAGTTGCCTGGCGGGAAAGGACCGACTCGACCCGGATCCCGAAGCGGACGCACCCTACCGAGGCCATTCCATGATGCTGGCCCCGATTGAGCTGTCACCCAAGGGCAACGGCATTCTGGTGCAGACGGACCATCCCCAGCGGCAGGGCATGGTGGTGTGCACGCTGGACTACGAGGCCCTGCAGCTGATCTGGGAGAGTTCCGAACCCGCCTTCCGGCAGGAATTCTCCCGGGTATGGAGCCTGTACTCCCGATCCCTGGTGCCGGAAGGAGACAGTTCCCGCCTGTTGCCGGAACAGGTCCTGATGGATCCCGATGGCGACGCCATCGTGGACTCCGTGGCCGAACCGGTGGAGGCGGACGCCGACCCCATTGTGGTGGTGCCGCCCTCCCCGGTCAACCACAAGCAAGCTGCCGAGAATTCCAAACCGACTTCCGGGAACGCGACGCACGCGGCCGACGATCCGGACACCGGCGCCGCCTTGGTGCATGGAGAGGAGTTGGTAGTCGAAAGCACCACACTCGATGATCTGCATGTCATGCAGTCCAGGGCCGTGCCCTGGGTACCCCATCCCACCACCGACAAGCAGCCGCGGCAGGCCTATGATCCGGGCGACGACCTGGAAGACACTCGTGAGATGGAGACCCTTGACCAAAAGGGGTGAGACGCGTCGGGACCCAGTTGTCCGTCTCAACCCAGGCTGCTTGACCGGTGACCATTTCCGCTGAGGCACAACGACCCCGCCTGGTTGTTGTGCGGCGTCTGTACCTCTACACCATCGCGTTTGTCGGCCTGGTCGTAATCCACGGCAACCTGCGGTCCCTGGCACGGGAGCTGACCAACTTCTGGATCAGCCTCGGTGACGACTGGCTCAATCCGCTTGCCTGGCCGGTTGAGAACATCCTCGAACGCGGCAGTGTTCTACTGGTGGCACTGCTGTTCTTCGCCGTCCATTGGACCCTGATTCAGGGCTATCTGCGCGGAGACCGGGCGGAGGCACGAAGCTCCCTCCGGCACCTGTTTGTTTGGCTTTGCCTGGTGGTCAGTTTCTACTGGTTCGGAGCTGGCCTGGCGGACGTCATTTCCGTGCCGCTCCAGATGCTGCCGGGCCTCCAAGCCGTACCGGCCCGCACAGTGCTGATCTCCTTGCCGATGGCAATCGTGCCGTTGGCGATCGCGGCCCTGTGCGTGGACCGGTTCGCAGACATCTGCATCTCCGAACAAAACACCAACCGGACGCGCCTGGTGCGATTCATCGCCGCGGGTTGTCAACTGCTGATGCCGCTGACATGCCTCCTGCTGATCATCGGCTACCTTCACGACGCGGCCTTCATGTTGCTGCTGCCCGCACTGCTGGGCCGCGCCGTGCAGATGGGCGGCGAATCCACCATCTGGATTCTACCCGGCAATATCGCCGTGGTACTGGCCGCCCTGTTGGCGCTAACCCGGTTGAAGCACCTGCGTTCCAACCGGCTGGAGGCCGACGCGACCACCCTGGCCGCGGCGTTCCGAACCGGCTACCTGCAAGCCGGCATGTTCACGGGCGTAATCCTGCTCTTCGTTGCCCTCGGTTTCGCGCTCAAGCCCCTGTTGCAGCCCCTCTTCACGGATCAGCTGGTGCAACCGTGGGTTCTGGGTCGGGTCCAGGTCCTGCTCACGGTTGCCGTGACACTTCCGATCGGCCTGGCCTGCTGGCAGCTGTACGCCTGGCTCGGCCGTCGTTCCCCGGATCGCAAACCCGCCGCCGAGTGGGCCGTCGCCCTGCCCCGCTTCCGGGACTATGCCCTGGCCGCCGTTGGGTTGACGGTGCTGTCCGCCGGCACAAGCTTCATCCTTCGGGACCTCCTGCAGGGCCCACTCGGCCCGGATCTTGCGGACCTCGACGACGTTGTATTGGGCGTGAAGACCAGACTGCTTCCTGTCTGGTTTCCCGGCAGTGCGGAGGATTGGAGTTGGACCCTGGCGTCCATTCCCCTGCTGGTCGCCGTCTGGCAAACCATCGGCCGACATGCCCGCGGGAGGTCGCAATCCATTCTGGCCATTGTTCCCCGGCGCATCTACCTCTATCTGGTTTCACTGGTCAGTGTCCTGTTCCTGCTGGTGCAGGGCGGCCTTATCCTCTACGCCCTTCTGCTGCTCTGGACCGGCGGCGAGGACACCCAGTGGGAAATGCGGCTGACCGGCATCCCGGTAGCCGTGGTCGTGCTGCTCTGGCACCTGGTGCTGCTCCGACGGGAAGAGGACTGGCCCGCACCGGAACCGGACGGGGCCCGCGCCCGGACGCGGCTGGACAGGGAACTGGCATCCCTGGATCGCGAAATCAATGAATTGACCCTCCGCCGGGACAGCCTGCTCCGCCAACGGGCGGAACTGGATGCCGATGGGCACGGAACACCCGAGGAATCCCATGAGTAACACCACCGTCCCCGGCCGCTTCTGGCAGCTGGACCGCTTTACAATCAGCCTGCTGGCCCTGATCGGCACCCTGTTCCTGGTCGCCTTGGTTTCAGTGGTGGCCAACCGCGACCAGACCAACATTGAGGCGTTGCCGCTGTACCGGACGGACAACAGTCCCGAGGCCGTGGTCTATAACGGCTACCTCTCCCTGCAACGGGGCGAAATGGACCAGTATGAAAAACTGTTTGCACCGGAACGCTGGGAGGAATTGAACGAAAAGGACGGCGATATGCTGTTTGGATATTATTCTCCCGGCACTTTTGGCCTCAAGATAGTCGATGCCACCGTCGATGGCAGTGCCGCGGTTGTGACCGTGGCCGTCTACCGCACGGACGACCGCGGCTTCTTCGGCCTGCGTTCGATCCAGGCCGATCAGTGGACGGTCGACGTTGAACAATTCGATGGCCAGTGGAAACTGCTCAACCGTCTGCCGCAAAGTTGAGGCTTGTCTGTCATGGTCATGATTGATATATCCGGCCTGTTCCCAGGACAGCTGCACCGGAACCAAACCATTTGTAAACCGAGCCACCTGGCCTGGATCCAAAATGGGTTAGGTTCAGGCTGCCGGATCGACCCGGCAGCCTGAACGGCACCAGTTGCCGCAGACTAGGGATATCTGCGACCAGGCAAGCAGGCGGAACGCGAACAGCCGCCAGGAGATATGTGGAATGGCGAGTCCGGCTATTTCAGTGAAGGATTTGAGTTTCAGCTATGGCGACAATCTGGCTGTGGACGGCATTTCGTTCGACGTGGCGGAAGGTGAGGTGTTCGGCTTCCTGGGACCCAACGGCGCGGGCAAGTCGACCACGGTGAGACTGCTGACGGGACAGCTCACGCCCCAGGCCGGCACGGCCGAGCTGCTGGGCATGGACATTGTGTCCGAGCGCAAGAAGGCGCAGCAGGAGATGGGCATCTCCTATGAATCCACCAATCTGTACGAGCAGCTGAACGCGGTGGAAAACCTCAACCTGTTCGCGCGGCTCTATAAAGTGGCCGACTTCGATGCCATGGCGCTTCTGGAAAGGGTCGGCCTGAGCGGACGGGAGAAGGAGCACGTCGCCAACTATTCCAAGGGCATGAAGCAACGCCTCATGATGGCCCGCGCGCTGGTCAGTCGTCCCCGGCTGCTGTTTCTGGACGAACCCACGGACGGGCTGGACCCGGTGTCAACGCAGACCATCCATGCCTTGATCGAGACGGCAACCCGGGAGGGCACCGCCGTGTTCCTGACCACCCACGACATGGTGGAAGCGGACAAGCTGTCGGATCGGGTGGCCTTCATCCATGAAGGCCGGATCGTGGCCCTGGACACGCCTGCGTCCCTGAAGCAGCGGTTTGGCATGCGGGCGCTCAAGGTGGAAGTCAGACTTGCCAACGGCCAGACGGAGTTGAGGGAAGTGGCTCTGGACGAATCCGGCACGGCCCAGGCGATGCACGATCTGTTTCGGAACGAGCATGTCCTGACCGTGCACAGCGAAGAGGCAACGCTGGAGGACATCTTCATCGACATCACGGGCCGGGGGCTGCAGGGATGATCGGCACGCTGGTGGCGAAGGACGTCAAGCTGTTCTTCCGCAATCGGTTCTTCGCCACGGTCACGGGCCTGGCCTTGGTCCTCTACCTGGCCATTTACTTCCTGTTGCCGCTTCAGACAGAGAACTCCGTCGGCGTGGCCATCCATCTGGAGGATCCCGCGGCCTCCTCGGAGTTCCGCCAACGCATAGCCGAGGATGAAGCCTTCACCCTCTTCCCCTCCAAGGACGAAATGCTGGCGGCGTTGGAGGACACGGACGACTATTTCGTCGGGATGTCCGTGCCCGCGGCCGCTGCGCAGGCGGCCGCCCGGGGCGAGTCGACCACATTGCAGGCCTTCTACGCGCCCAATGTTCCCGCCGAAGCCAAGCAGGTGTTCCACGACCTCCTGGTGTTCATAGCCAACGCGGTCAACTCGGACCTGCTGGCCAGGCTGGCCCCCATCGAAGAGACCAAGTTTGTTCTGGGACACGACCTGTTGGGACAACCACTCTCCGTGCGGGATCGCTTCCTGCCTCTGCTCCTGCTCGCCATGGTCATGACGGAAGTGCTGGGCCTGGGCACGCTGATAGTCCGGGAGATCGAGACCGGCACTGCGCGGGCGCTCCTCACCGGTCCCTTGAGACTGCCAACATTCCTGGCGGCCAAGATCGTGACGGGACTGGTTCTGGCCATGGGCCAAGCGGTGATCGTGATCCTCGTCATCGGCAAGATCGTCGTTTCGCCCGTGCTGTTGTTGACGACTTTGTTCCTGGGTAGCCTGCTGATCGTCGGCATGGCCTTCTTCATAGCCGCCATTTCCCGGAACAATACGTCCGTCCTGGCCTGGGGCACCCTGACGTTGATCCTTTTCCTGATTCCCGCGCTTTCCATCATGTTGCCGGGCCTGGCTTCGGGTTGGATGGAACTGGTACCTTCCCATTACTTCGCGGATGCGCTGCATCGCGTGCTCAATTTCCAAGCGGGCTGGGCGGATGTGGCCCGCGATCTGTCCCTGTTGGCGGCCGCCGGTCCCGCGGCCCTGGTCATCGGCGGCACCGTGTTGCGGAGGAGACTCTGATGGATGTGCAGCGCATCTGGGTTCTGATGGGAAAGGAAATCCGACTGGGTCTGACCAGCTTCATGAGCATCTATGTGCTCGTGGCGCCCGTGGCTCTTAGCCTGCTGGTGGCACTCATCTTCGGCGATTTGTTCGCACAAACCCCGCGTCTGGGGATCTTCGACGCCGGCGGCAACGAGACCCTGGTGCAGGCCTTGGCCGATCACCCCAGCATCCAAACCCGAACCTATGCCTCCCAAGCGGCCTTGGAGGCCGCGGTGGGCCGGGGCAGCGTGGAATGGGGCATGAGTCTGGAGGCGGACTTCGCCAATGTCCTGCGGGAAGGCGGCGCGGTCGCCAGGACGAACACCTATCGGTGGGGGGAAGCGGGAACCCGCAGCCTCATGCTCATCGAAGCCGCGGTGGCGCGGGCCGTAGTGGAAGCGACCGGCTTGGTCTTCGATGAACTGCCGGTCAGTGTGGAAGTTGTCCAGCTGGGCAAGGCCAGCGCCGCCACTTGGTCGCAGCGCCTCCTGCCCTTGCTCCTGATCATGGCGATCGTCCTGAGCGGGCTCTTCATTCCCTCGTCGTCCCTGGTGGATGAGAAACAGAAGGGCACGCTGGTGGCCCTCACCACGACTCCCGCGTCCCTGCTAGACGTGTATCTCGCCAAAACTGCCGTGGGTTTCATCCTGAGCGGCCTGATGGCGCTCATCATCCTGGCACTGAACAACGCGTTCGCCGGGAATCCGGGTTTGCTGTTGCTGGTGATCGCCCTGGGTGGACTCATGTCCTCGATCCTGGGCGTGATTCTGGGCTCTTGGTCGCGGGACATGGAGACTTTCATGGGCATCATCAAGGTCCTGGGGCTGGTCCTGTACGCGCCGGGCATCCTTGAGATCTTCCCTCAGGTTCCGCAGTGGATCGGCCGCGTGTTTCCGACGTACTACATCATGAATCCGCTATTGGAGATCAGTCGCAATGCGGCCCGTTTTGCGGATGTCGCCCTGGATCTGGCGATTCTGATCGGGTTCATTGTCATCCTTGCTTTCGTTCTCGCCCGCGAAATCCAACGACAACAGCAACAGCTGGCCTTGGAAGGATGAAACAGGGACTTATATACCTGTGTACCAGGACTGTGCGCTACAATAAACGGAAGCCGTGAGTGTAACGAGCACTGCACGGCTTCCTGACAGGGCAGGTTGAAATTGGCAACCCGGACTGCTACCCCCAAGTCTAAAACAACCGAAGTCCGCATCGAGCGGTATCGCATCCGCTTTGACCGCCGTGCCCAGGCCGCCCTGTGCGCCCAGATCGCGGGCGCGTGCCGGTTGGTGTGGAACTTCCTGCTGGCCGACTGCGAGCGGCGGTACCGGTTGGCGCGCGCGTACGGCAAGTGGACGGACTTCCCGCCCGAGAACCGACCGGACCTGTCCACGTCGTTCTTCACGCTGGGCAAACGGTTCACGGACCTCAGGAGCCGACCCGATGCCGCCTGGGTGCGGGCGTTCCTGGGCTCTCCGTGGGGACGGAGGTACCGCGACATGGATTTGTCCTGGCTGCGGGCTCTTCCTTTTGGGTCGGTCCGCTACACGGCCAAGTACCTAGCCGACGCGTACACGCGCTTCTTCGAGGCATGGGCCGCGGCCAAGGCTGAAGGGAAGTCGCTGGACGTGCGCCAGTCGGACGGCAAGCCCAAGGGGTTCCCGAAGTACAAGGCCAAGTTCGACAAGGACGACGGCTTCACCATTCCCGACACCGTGCGCATGGACGGCGACCGCCTGCACATCCCGAAGGTGGGGTGGGTGCGTCTGGAAGGGAGCGGGTTGTACCGGGGCTGCAAGCCGAAGCAGGTACGCATCCGGAAGGAGGGCACCGAGGAGCATCCGAAGTGGTACGCCTACGTGTGCCATGAAGTGCCGGTGGACCGGCTGAAGCCGCCGGCCTGGACGGGCGCGGTGGGCGTCGACCGCAATGTGGGCCAGGCCACCGACAGCGACGGCGAAGTGTACGAAGTGCCGGACGACCCGCAGCTGGATGGGAAGATCAAGCGCAAGGAGCGGAAGAAGGCCAAGTCGCTGGCGCGTTCCAAGGCCAACGGCAAGCCCGTGTCCAACCGCGGTCGGCGCATAGGTGGACAGTTGAAGAAACTAAAGCGCAAGCAGAAGAGACGACGGGAGAACGCCGCCCACCAGCACAGCCGCAAGCTGGCCGACACGGCGCACACCGTGGTCATGGAGGACCTGAACACCAAGGCCATGACCAGGAGTGCCAAGGGCACGGTCGAGAAGCCCGGCCGGAACGTCAGGCAGAAGGCCGGACTCAACCGCGGGATCCTGAAGTCGAACTGGGGCCGCACGGAGCGGATGCTGGACTACAAGGCGGGGCAGGTACTGAAGGTTCCACCTGCCTACACGTCGCAGACCTGTGCGGCGTGCGGACACGTCGACAAGGCGAACCGCAGGACACAGGCACACTTCCACTGCACGGCATGCGGACACACCGCGAACGCCGACCGCAATGCCGCCATCAACATCCTGGCGCGGGGCCTGGCCCTGCTCCCGAAGGCCCGCGGGACTGGGGCTTCTGCACGGCGAGAGGCGCTCGGTCCCTGTTTGTTGCCTTTGGCAACGGACAAATCGACCTCACCGACCCGTGAACAAGGTATGCCGTCACGGCCGAGGGGGTCTCCTCCTTGGTACACAGGTATATAAGTCCCATGAAACAGGGCCCAACCGTCGCAGACACGGCCAGGGAAAGCTCACTCACCGCCTGCCGCACAGTTGAGGCTTGCCTGCCATGACCATGATCCAGGTGTCCGACCTGTCCCTGACCTATCCCGGGACCCGGAACCCGGCCGTGGACGGCATTTCCTTCGAGGTGGGGCAGGGGGAGATCTTTGGCTTTCTCGGACCCAGCGGTGCCGGCAAGAGCACGACCCAGCGCGTCCTCTGCCGCCTCCTGCAGCACTGGTCCGGTTCCGTAACCGTCATGGACCGTTCCCTGGCCGATTGGGGACAGGACTATTTCGCCCACGTGGGAGTCTCCTTCGAACTGCCCAACCACTACCTGCAGCTGACCGCCCGCGAAAACCTGAAGCTGTTTGCCAACCTGTACCCACAGGATGTGACCCGTTCGGAAGACCTGCTGGCCGTGGTCGACCTGACGGCGGATGCCGACACCCGGGTCGGACAGTTCTCCAAGGGGATGATGCAGCGTCTCAGCTTTGTGCGCGCCTTTCAGCATGAGCCCCGGCTCGTGTTCCTGGACGAACCCACGGCGGGCCTGGATCCGGTCAACGCCCGCCGCATCACGGACCACTTGCAAACCCTGCGCGCGGATGGCTGCACGATCTTCCTGACCACCCACGACATGCATGTCGCCGATCTGCTCTGCGACCGCGTGGCCTTCATGGTGCAGGGACGGTTGGCGTTGATCGACACGCCGCGCAACCTGCGGCTGGCCCACGGCCGCAAGCAGGTGCAGGTCGAGTACCGGACCGGGGAAGGTCGGCGGCAGGAACTCTTCGACCTGGACGGCATCGGCGGCAACGAACGGTTTGCCGAACTTCTGCGGTCCGAGGAGATTGAGACCATTCACACGCAGGAAGCCACCCTCGAGGACATCTTCATCCGGACCACAGGCGAACAGCTGTTGTGAAGATGCTGGCTTCGCTCCTGCGCTGGGAGCTGCTGATCAATGCGCGCCAGGGCATCTGGATGGCCGCCGTCTTCGTGCTGGTCTTCTGGTCCATTGCACTCTCGCTGGTGCCGGCCGTCGCCAAGGTGATTGTCACCGCCGCCCTGCTATTTGTCGAAGTCGGTGTCTTCGCCCTCTACCTGCTGCCGGCCAGCTACTATCTGGAGAAGGGCCAGCGGATTCTCGACGGGTTGATCACAACCCCCCTGCAACCAAGCCTCTGGCTGGCCGCCAAGACAACTGTCTTCATGCTGCAGGCGATCGTCGTCAGCATCGTCATCACCCTGTTCGCGCTGGGCTGGGAGCGGGTGCATTGGGGCTGGTTCCTGGTTGCGGTCCTGCTGCTGGCCCTGCCCCAACTGCTGTTCGCCTTCGTCGTGGCCACCCGGTACCACGGAATCTCCGAGTTCCTGTTCCCGTCCATTCCCATCATGTTCCTACTGCAGCTTCCCCTGTTGGAATACGTGAATGTGCTGACAGGACCTTTCTGGTGGATCTTTCCCACTTTCCCCGGCCTTGCCCTACTGGACCTCTCGCTGTCGGGAGGCGGACCGGAACAGCCGTGGCTGGCCGCGTTGTGGGGCCTGATATACGGCACGGTGCCCGTCTGGTTTTGGGCCGCCCATCGCCTGAAGGTCACGGCCACCCGGCAGGCAGGAACCTGATGAAACTGCTGCGAGGCCTGGCAGCCGGGGATCTCGCGCTGATTGCCGGCGACCGCACGGCGCAGTTCCTAGTCTTCTACCCCCTGATCCTGGGACTGGTGGTCCGCTTTGGCCTGGAACCGCTAAACCAACGCCTTCCGATCGACCTTGAGCCGTACTACCTGCTCATTGTCAGCCTCTTGATTGCGGTCATGGCACCCGTCGTGATCGGCACCGTGACGGGCCTGATGGTCCTGGACGAAAAGGACACCCGCACCCTCCTGGCATTGAGGGTCACGCCCCTGTCGCTGAAGGCATACCTGGCCTGGCGCGCGGGGGTGCCGGTAACGCTCTACTGCGGTTCGGCCTTGCTGCTGGCCTACATGCTCGGACCCCATGTCGCGCCGCGCGGGGCCGGTTGGATCGTATTGGCGGCACTGGCCGCGGCACCGTTTATGGTTGCGAGTGCCCTGTTGATTAGCGGCTTGGCGGAGAACAAGGTACAGGGCTTGGCCCTTTCCAAGGGCCTGGGTCCGTTCATCGTGGCCGCCATGGTGGCCTGGTGGGTTCCGGAACCGTGGCAGTGGATGCTGGGAGTGTTTCCGTCCTACTGGCCAGTCAAGCTGTACTGGCACATGGCCGAGGGAGTATCGGTACTGGTGCCGCTGATTGGAACAGTGGTGTGCGGTACCGTTTGGATTTGGGCTCTGGCCCATCTGTTCCTGCGGCGCCTGGCACGGCATCTGGCCTGAAATTCAGAGAGCCGACAGAAGTCCGGAGCAACCACAGTCTGAGGCACCTACATGACACTTGACGACTTTGCTATCCTCATCCAGGCAAGAGAAGGGACGATACTTGAGTTCAAGGAGAGACTTTCGCCGGCGTTCGCGCGGGAACTTGCAGCTTTGCCAATGCTATCGGAAGCAGGATTCTTCTGGGTGTACGCGATGACGGAACCGTGATCGGCACACAGGACTCCAACAGATATTGCCTCAAGCCACTGACAGCAGCATTCCACTTTCTTTGCTCATAAGCGTAATTTTTTATTGATTCTTCCGTATCTCACTCGCTTGCCTCGATGTTACCGACGAAGGACTCTCCATGCACATTTCCCCCTTTCTGTTCATAGTCAGCTTGCTGGTTGCTGCATGTGTCCCAATTAGCATGGAACTACCCGAGTCAACAGAGCAAATGAATTCTACTAATTCACCAACACCAGAACCTCTATTGACTGAAACTCCTAAAGACACAGCACCAGATCCTGAGACAAACCAACCAGAATCAACGCAACAAGAAATTGCCCAACCAACACCTAATCAAGTACTGCCCACCGCCACTCCCACAACTGCGCCGAGTTTCGATGGCAGGAGTCGTGCTCGGCCGTTACCGGTTGGGATAACACATTCACTGCAGTGCCTAGACATTCAGATTAATTTGGCAAACCATACAGACATAACTGACAGGGCATGGCGTGAGCATCTTGAATATAGACCTGAACCATCAACAATATATTTATTGGTTCTAACAACGTTGAGCAACAATTGTGGCAGAGATGTGCCGATAACTATCGATGGGAACCACTTCCATTTGGTCGGCAGCAGACACGGAATGATTAAAGATCATTGCAGGCACATGGTTCGAGACAACATGGGTTTCGAAAGTATTACGATGTATGGTGGTGGTTCTATACCAGCGATACTGTGCTTTGAGATCTTCATCTCTGAAAATATCAATAGCCTTCTAGTCTATGATGACCCTTACGACAACTTTGGTCCAAGGTGGATGCAGATTTGGGAAAGCCAACACGAGCTAGATGTCAGTCCCGTACAGTCGTACCAAAAGTCTTCCTATGCTGATGGAATCAGCCGCAGCAATCCAATACCTAAGGGGCATGCTCTCTTGCTTGAATGTATGGATGTCTGGGTTCAGGGCGCGTGGACTACTCGAATTACTGATAGTGACTGGGAATATTATTTCAGTCAAACGCCGAAAGCCGGTCGAACTTATTTGCTTGTTAATATGGTGATTAATAACGACTGCGATCAAGATTCGCCGGGATTTGTCCATGGAAGTTACTTCTATTTACGCCTAATGTGGAATTGAGGAGGTTGACTCAAAAAGGGGAACCTGCGCAGAATGGAAAGTGTTGAAACAACCACATTCCCCGGGGGTTCCCCATGGCGCGCAGTATAGCATTCGAGGATTTGGCCACCGTGGTGTACGTCTGGGTGGACGACTGGTTCCAGGCCCACGCAGCTGGCGGGCGACAGGGCCAGGCGGGAGCCAAGCCCCTCTTCAGCGACAGCGAAGTGATCACGCTGCTGCTGCTCATGGATTTCCTGCCCTTTCCGGGGGAAACCCAGTTCCTGGGCTTCGTGCGGGCCAACCACCGATCCCTCTTTCCGCACCTGCTCAGCCAGAGCCAGTTCAACCGCCGGGCCCGGCAGTTGTGGCCCTGGGTCGAGGCCCTGCGCCGGCACTGGGCGGAGGCCTTGGGAGCCACCCATGCCTCCCTCTATCTGCTGGACACCAAGCCCCTGCCCGTGGTCGGCTACACGCGCGACAAGAGCCGCAGCGACTTTGCGGCCACGGCCGCCTACGGGGTCTGTGCCAGTCGCAACCTGAAGTATTTCGGGTACAAGCTGGTCCTGCTCTGCACCCCGGCGGGCGTGCCCGCGGCCTACGACCTGGTGCCGGCCTCCACGGACGAGCGGGTGGCGGGGGAGCAGGTCCTGGACTGGGTCTGGGGGGCCCGCATCCTCGGCGACAAGGGCTTCCTCGGAGCCGACTGGCAAGAGGGCTACCGGGAGACCCGGGGCCTGGAGATCCTGACCCCCCTGCGTGCCAACCAGCGCCCGGCCCAACCGGCCGGCTTCGAGCGGTGGCTCAGCCGTCTGCGGGAACGGATCGAAGGTGCCTTCCACGAAGTGCAGAACACCGGGCGCCACCTGGAGCACCTGACCTGCAGGACGCTCCAGGGCTTGAGCACGCATGTCGCGGCCAAGATGGCCAGCCATGCCCTCAAGCTCCTGCTTCGCCGTCAGGCCGGGATTGATGTCCAGACGTTCACCGTGGCCGTGTAATTCCACATTAGGCGTTCTATTTGGTAAGCGAACGGCGAGGCGCAGTGCACGCTAATTGCACACACATGCTAACCGATTTCTTGGATTTTGGTCCGATTGTTATGTTTGGTGGACACTTATTCACCCCATTTCTCTGTTATGAAATCTATCCTTCCAATGATCTTGATAATCTTCTAGTCTATGACTCACCTTATGACGATATGGACGCGCGGTGGATGGAAATTGGCGATGTCCGATAGTCACCAGTACTTTGATAAAGTCGCGTCAGGAAGAGGTTGATGCCGATTTCGTCAAGGACGAACAAGTTCACTTGGCTGTCCTTGCACTTTTTTGAGTCCCGCTAGCACCGCCCCCGCCGCGGTGGTCAACCCCCGATCCTGCCAGCGGTGCACGGTGGCGTGCATGTGTCGCCACTAGACCCCATCTGCTTCAAGTATATGCACACAGTACGCGGTTTTAGGTGGACTTCCTTCTCAGCTAAGGCTTTCAAGGGGAATTATAATTCAGGGTTGACGGGGGTGGCTCTGCACCTGGTACGGTGATCCTGCCACAACAGGGGAATAGGTCCCCGGGGCTCGCGTCTGCCGAATGGCGTGTCACGGGCCTCCTCGCGGGCGCATGCTGTTGTTGTGGCAAACGCTGTTAGCTACCACGAAGGGGCGCATCCCGTGAAGAGAGTGAAGTTTGTTGTTGTGTCGCTGGCCTGCTTTGCGGCACTGTGGTTGGTCATACCGGGCCTGTGGCCTAGGGCGAGATCAGCATTGAGGGCCGAGCCGAGCGGCTGCAGGCCCTGACGGACCGGGAGGACACCATCGAAGCCCTGTAGGGCAACTCGGAGCCGCTGGTCATGGCGGTCCTACGTTGTCGGCTATAAGGGCGGGCCCCACGACGCCACGAACCTGAAGTTCAAGTCGGCCTTCGCCAAGTCCAACACGGACAACATCCGGGGCTTCGCGTAGCCGTGAACCCCGAGACGGGAACCGTGTCCTTCCAGAACGAGACCCTCTACGACAATCAGTTCGTCATTGAGATGTGGCAGGGCTACGAGTTCCTGGACACGACGGACTGGTGGCAGGGCCGGACGACGATCCCTTCCAACTGCCGCTGGAGGAACTGGAATGAGCCGCGCCTACGACGACATGGTGGCCGACCACGTTGCCGAGGGCTGGCGCGTGGAGCAGGAAACTTCCCCCCATACGCTGCTCGCCAAGGGCCACGGTCAACCTTCTGAACCCCCTCTCAACACCCGTTGCAACAGCCGGTGAGCCGCTGCGTGCGGCTCCTGTTGCCGCTCGGCCACAGCCTCCACCGCGTCTTCCCATCCGGCCGCCTCGAGCACGGCCCGGCGGTGGGCCTGCCACCCCTGATCCACAAGCAGGTTCAACAGACGCGCAGCACGCCTGTGTTCCGCGTCCCGCCGGGCTCCGGACGCACACAGCCAGTCGCGATGTTCGGCGATTCGGGCCGGCAACTCATCGATACCGGTGCCGGCCAGGGCATCCGTCAGCAGGATCGGCTGTATCCATCCCCGCTCGGTGTCGTTGGCCTGTCCGTGGAAGGCATGCGGAGCCAGGCCGGTCTCCATGCCCAAGGCCAGTGTCTGCCGAATCCGGGCTGCCGTCCGGGCACTGTCCGGACGATCGGCCTTGTTGACCACCACGATGTCGCTGACCTCCAGCATGCCGGCCTTGAGGGCTTGTACGGAGTCCCCCAACCCCGGAGCCTCCACCTGCACCGTGGTGTCGGCCAGATGGCGCACCTCGGTTTCCCCCTGGCCCGCACCCACCGTCTCAATCAGAATCGGATCGTAACCCGCCGCATCCAGGACCAGGGCCAGGTCCCAGCAGGCCAGACTGAGTCCACCAACCGTACCGCGGGTTGCCATGCTGCGCACAAACACGTTGTCCGCCAGCGAAACGTCCGTCATCCGAATCCGATCCCCCAGCAGGGCACCGCCCGAGACAACGCTGGTTGGATCCACCGACAGTACAGCCACGCGTTGGACAGTGCCATATTGTTCGACCAGCCTGCCAATCAGCGTGGACTTGCCCGCGCCGGGCGGTCCAGAGATCCCCACCAGCTGGGCCCGTCCCGCATGGGGCAGCAGGACTCCCAGCAGCGTCTCGAAACCGTCCCCCCGTCGCTCCACCCAAGTCAGGGCACGCGCCAGCGAACGCATGTCGCCGTCCCGCAGGCGCTCCGCCAAGTGTTCCGGGCTCATCGGCCCGGCCGGGGCCGTCATTCGTCGCGGCCCAGCGCCGCCAGGATCCAATCCGCCGTTTCCCCGATGGTGGTACCGGGCCCGAAAATCTCGGCCACCCCCGCGGCCCGCATGGCGGGCCGGTCCGCCTCCGGAATGATGCCCCCCAGCAGCACCGGCACATCCGCCTGGCCCTGTTTCCGCAACAGACTGATCACCTTGGGCACAAGCGTGTTGTGGGCGCCGCTCAGGATCGAGATGGCCAGCAGGTCCACATCCTCCTGCAGGGCGGCCCGCGCCACCATCGCGGGCGTCTGCCGGATTCCCGTGTAAATGACCTCGAAGCCCCGGTCCCGCAAGCCCCTGGCAATGACCTTGGCACCCCGATCATGGCCGTCCAGGCCCAGCTTGGCCACTAGGATGCGGAAGGGCGTTCCGCTCATTTGGCATCCCGTCGGCTGGCCGCCCAGGTATCCAGCATCGTCAGTGCCTCGCGGGCGCTGAGCTCCTTATTGCCCCTGCGATCGGAGAGCCACACCTTGCGCCGGCCCTCCTCGCATCCATCCGCTCCGGACAGGTGCAGGTGTACCAAGCCAACCGGCTTGTCCGGTGTTCCCCCACCGGGACCCGCCACGCCCGTGATGGCCACCGCGACATCCACTTCGTACAGTTCCCTGGCACCGGCGGCCATGGCCGCCGCTACTTCGGCACTAACGGCACCCTTGGCCTCCAGCAATCCGGCATCGACACCCAGGACCTTTTCCTTGGCCTCGTAGCTGTAGGTAACAGCAGCCCCCATGAAACTGGCGGAGCTGCCCGGGATCTCCGTCAGGAGATGACCGACCAGACCGCCCGTGCAGCTTTCCGCCGTGGCACAGGTCAGGCCCTGCGCACCGTAGGCTGCGACAATCCGGGCCGCCAGTGCAACCAGTTCCTCGGTCATGGCTTCGCTATGTTCCATCAGGTGTCCCCCGTAGCCGGGCGCGGCCGGTAATAGCACAACATCACGCGTCCATAGCGGCGCTGATCAAACCGTTCCAGACATTCCAGAGCCAACTCTCGGTCCTCCCCCGGATCGATTTGGACCACCGCCAAGCCGTCCGCGGTCAGGACGCCCGCGGTTCGGTCCACCAAGGCCAGGGCGGTGCTCCACATGTCCTTGAACTGCGGCGGGGCGATGAACACGAAGTCCCAGGCCTCGCCGATCTCCCTGGTGGCCGCGGCCTCGAGATAGGCAAAGCTGTCCTGGCGGATGATCTCCATGCGCTCCAGGAATCCGCAGGCGGCGCCGTTGGCCCGAATCGTGGCCACGGCGCGGGTGCCGCGGTCCACGAAAGTCGCATGCCGGGCTCCGCGGCTGAGTGCTTCGAGACCAACCGAGCCGGTGCCGCCGAACAAGTCCAGGACCCGACGACCCGGTATCCAGTCGTGCAGCTTTCCGAAGAGGGCCTCCCGCGCCCGGTCCGTGATCGGGCGCGTGCCTTCGCCCGGCACGTCCTTGAGGCTGCGACCGCGGGCCTCGCCGGCAATGATGCGCATCCCCGCTACGACCCGTTGACGGAGAACAGATCGCGCTGCCCGTTGTCGGACCGAACAGGCACTTCGGGTGCGATCCCCATCAACGCATGGGCCTGTCCCAGAATCTCCGCCACCGATTGGCGTCCGGATGCCGTGAACGTGCCCTGCATCGCGGCCAATTCCCCCAGCCGGTCGGCCGGTCCCAGCATCTGGACCTCGGTGAGGGTGCGTTCGACGCCCCCTTCCCTGTGAATGGCCTTGCGCACCCCGAAGTGGGCATCGCCGAAGGCGGCCAGCTGCGGCAAGTGTGTGACGCACAGAACCTGATGGCCGGCTCCGTCACCATCGTCGAAGCCCTGGGGATGGGCCAGCTGCCAAAGCTTGCTGCCCACCACCAGCCCCATGCGGCCGCCAATGCCCTGATCGATTTCATCGAAGACCAGCGTGGGCGCTCCGTCCACCGCGGCCAGCGCGCACTTGAGGGCCAGCATCAGCCGGGAGGTTTCGCCGCCCGATGCCACTTCCACCAACGGCTTGACCGGTTCCCCGGGATTGGTGCCGACCAGAAACGACACCACGTCGATGCCGGTGCGATCCAGGCGCACCCGACTGCCGTCCGGCAGGGGTAGACCATCCGCCGCCTCTTCCTGTTCCAGCAGCACGTCAAACCGCGGCTCCTTGGCGAACAGATGCGCCAGTTCCTCCTCGGTATGCCGGGCCAGGGCCCTCCCGGCCGCCTGCCGCGCCTCGCTCAACGCCTGGCAGGCAACGGCCAGGGCCTGCAGGAGTTCCGCCTCCTCGGCTTCCAGCCGCTCCGTCAGTCCATCCTGATCCTCCAGGCCGGCCAGTTCCGCGGCCGCCTTGGCACCCCATTCGATGACTTCCTCCACCGTCGGTCCGTACTTGCGCTGCAACTGGTCCAGGTGCGCCAAGCGCTCTTCGACCTCGGCCAGCCTCTGGGGATTGACCTCCACCAAATCGAGATAGCGCCCCAGACTCCGCCCCGCGTCGCTGCACAGTTCCATGGCCTCCCGCAGATTCGCCGCCAGTTCGGCCTGGGAGGCATCCGCCGCCACCAGGCGGTCAAGGGCCGCCTGCACCAGACCCAGCTGGGACAGGAGGTCGGGGATTTCCTGGTCGCCTTCCTCAAGGCGCATGCGGGCCTCCGCGGCCAGGGTGCGCAGGCTTTCGGCGTCGGCCAGGCGGCGCTGTTCGGTCTCCAGCGCCTCAACCTCGCCTGGAACCAGCCCGGCCGCCTCAATCTCTCCGATCTGGAACTGCAGCATGTCGATCCGCTGCATCACGGTCCGGGCATCCATGCGCGAACTCGCCAGCCGGCGCCGAACCTCCTGCAGGCGATCATGCATCCCGGCCACCGCCTCCCGCTCCGATGCCAGATCGCCGTAGCGATCCAGCATGTCCACATGCGCGTCGGGATTCAGGAGGCGCAAGTGATCCGTCTGTCCGTGGATTTCGATCTGCTCCTGCATCACGGCCCGCAGCCGCTCGCGGGTTACCACCTCGCCGTCAAGCCGACAGACGCTGCGGCCGGAGTTGCGCACCATGCGTTCCAGAACATGGGCGGCACCGGCCGTGTCCACGATGGCGGTGACACTGGCCTCGGTCTCGCCGGCCCGGATCAACGAAGCGGATACCTTCCCGCCCAGCAACAGATCGAGGGAGTCCAGAATGATGGACTTTCCGGCCCCGGTTTCGCCGGTCAGGATGTTGAGGCCCGGGGCAAACTCCAGCACCAGGTCATTGATGATGGCCAGGTTGCGGATGTGCAGGGAGCGAAGCACTGTGCCGATACTTTTTCGCTGAACAAACCTGATCACTCAGGGTGAACGCGAAGCAGGTTGCAGGCAGTCCTGCAACCAGGGAGTATCCACCAAAGCACGCAGGAAGATCCCGCGTGCGCCGTTGACGTCCCGATCCAGGGACACGCCGTCCGAGCCCGTCACCACCTTGCGGCCGCCCAGGTTCGGGATGACTTCGCCCGACCAGCTGCACGTCCTGGACGTGTATGCCTCGTTGACGATCACCACCTGCTTGCCGAACTCGGCGGCCTTGTGCAGCAGGAATGCCTTGAAGCGATGGTGGCTCAGGGTCAGCAGGTTGCGGACGGTCTTACGCCGGATGTTGCGCCCGGCACGGCCCGACATGCCTGACACCCGAAAGTCGGGCAGCAGGATGATGTCGTAGTTGCGCACCAGCCAGTGGGCTACCTGGTGGTGCAGTTCGTCGACCAGGTTCCTGATCTTGCGCCGGATGCGGCCGGCGGCCCGGTACAGGCTGCGCTTGCGCCGATGCGGGGCCGCGTCGGCCTTGGACAGCAGGTTGTCGAGGTGCTGGCACAGGCGCTGGATGCGACCGCAGGCGCGGTCCCCGAACTGGCCGACGGCCTCTTCCGCGTAGAAAGTCTGGAACGTGCGCACACCGGGATCAAGCGCAACGATGCGGCCTTGGTTTTCGACCTGCTGCACCGGGGCTTCGGTGGACACGTGCAGATGGTACCGGCCGTCGCGCAGCACCAGGCGGGAATCCTTCACGGGGGACGGCAGCGGTTCGGCATAACGCAGGTCTCCCAGCAGAGTGGGGTAGAGGCCGCGGTCCTTGATGGCCGTGGCGGGGATGTAGACGGACTGCACGGGTGCCTTCCGGCTGCGGAACTTGACTTCGTGGACCTTGCCGGTCTCCCGGTACCTGCGCTTGGCTTCCCGGACGGCGATGCAGGCGTCGCGGATGGCGATGGACTTCACTAGGTAGGGTGCTTCCGCACACCAGTCCGGCAGGCTGTGCAGGAGGCTGGTCTTGATGCCCTTCCAGTCGGCCTTGGTGTCGGGCTGTTGCAGGTACGCGACCGTCTTGTTGTAGACAAAGCGGGACACCCCGAACCATCGGCGCAGAAGGGCCCGCTGGTCAGCGTCGGGGAAGATCCGGATCTTCCTGCATTTGGCGACGGTAGCGTCGGAGCCCGGGCAGGCGGCAACTGCATGAATGGACAACGGCGAGCAGGTCCTCGACGAGTTCGCGTTCGGGGCTGCTGTCCGTGTGGCCGAGAACCACCACTTCGCCGCCGTTGGCTTCGACGAACCAGGCAACGAGGTCGAATCCAAACCTTGCAAGACGGTCCTGGTGGGCAACCACAAGGCGGAGCTTAGCTCCTGCGCGCAGTCGTTCCAGTAGGGCGACAAGGCCGCGTCTGTTCCAGTTGAGTCCGCCGCCAATGTCGGTGACGACCTCGGCATCGGGGTACCGCGCCCGCAGCAAGGCAACCTGTCGCTCCAGGTCGTCCCGCTGCCTGGGGCTGGACACGCGCGCGTAGGCGACGGTGACGGGTTCGCTGTGGCCGTGCAGGTGCGCGTCGACATCGTAGCGCCGCTGGCCGCCGGGCGTGACGTGGTGTTCGATCTTCCCGGCATTGGCCCACCGGCGCAGCGTGGCGGCCGACACGCCGAGTCTCCGCTCGGCCTCGCGGCTCGTGACATAAGGCATGACTGAAACCTGTCAAATTCCATTATGAAGGAATTATACAAGTATGATAAAGTTTGTCAAATGAAAATATATCCGTCACAGAAAGGTGGACACGGTTCGGAGGTCACCGCCCGCATCGGCGATGGCCGGACCGTCAAGGGCCCGGATCAAAGAGGAGTCTACAGGAATTCGCGGCGACGGCGGCGCACGGTCCGGGCACCTGCCGGGCGGACTCCTTTGCAGTGCCCGGTCCAAACGCCTATAATGACCCGCTGACATAGAGTGCATCCGTTCGACCGGCGGCGAGGCCAACATGCCCAATCTAGGCCCCTTGGAACTGGGAATCATCCTGGTGATTGTGATCATGATCTTTGGTGTTGGTCGGTTGCCCGAAGTGGGCGGCGCGGTCGGCAAGACCATCAAAGAGTTCCGACGCAACATGGGGGGCTCCGACGACAAGAAGGAAGCGAACCTGTTGGAGGACGACGAGGACAACTTCGAAGACGACGTGGACGGCGAAGTCGCCCGCGAAGAGAAGGCCAGTTCCTCCTCCGCCTGACGCACGGCCCGGTCCGCATCCGAATACTGTCCTGAGGTTCCATCGTGGTACTGCTTGACTTCATGCTGGTGGCGATTGTCGTGCTGGCCGTCGCCTTGGTCGCCATTATCCTGGTTCAGGCTCAGGATGCCGGGCTGGGCAGCATGTTCGGCGGGGATTCCTCCATCTACCGCACACGGCGGGGCCTGGAAAAGGTGGTCTTCAACGTGACCATCGCCCTGGCCACCAGCTTCATGCTGTTGAGTCTTCTTACGGTCATTCTGCAGAACCGCCTTTAGATTTCCGGACCGGTACGGCCGGTCCCGACCCGAGCCATGCAAGAACCGCTCGCCGGGCCTGCGGTGCGGGGCTGGATCACCGCCGTGATCCTGGGCGGCTTCCTTGTGCTGACCGCCACGTTTGGCCGACAGGCGGCGGACGCGTCCACGGCCATCCTGCCCAACTATGGCGGCGTGTACCGGGAAGGCGTCGTAGGGACGCCCCTGCACCTGAATCCCGTCCTGTGCAGCATCAATGCAATAGACCGGACGGTATGCCGACAACTGTTCCGGGGGTTGATGACGTTCGACTCCCAGGGGGCCGTGGTGCCGGATCTGGCCGTGGCGCACGAGGTGTCGGAGGACGGCCTGGTCCATACCCTGCGCATGCGTCCGGACGTGTTCTGGCACGACGGCCTCAGGGTCACCGCCCAGGATGCGGTCTACACCTTTGAGGTGCTGAGCGACCCGGACTTCCCCGGGGATCCCTCCCTCGCCAATGCCGCCCGTCTGGCCTCCGTCAGGGCCACCGATTCATTTACGGTCCAGTTCCGCCTGGAGCAGCCGTTTACTCCCTTCCTGAATCTGTTGACGGTGGGGCTGTTGCCCTTCCACATCCACTCCAATGTCGCGGTGGTCGACATGATGGAGTACGTGGATCAACTGCCGGTGGTGGGCAATGGCCCCATGCAACTGGATCGCACGGGGGACGACTTCCTGCGCCTGGTGCCCAGCCGGTCTCAGGACGAGGCCGTGCCGTACATTCCGATCCTGGAATTCCGATACCACGCAAGCACGGCGAACCTGTTTCAGGCCTTCCTCGACGGACAGCTGGAAGGACTGTCGGCCGGAGTGACCGAAAACCTTGAGCTGTTGCCCAACAGACAGGAGCTGCAGGTGTTTGCCTCCGCCCAGCCCAGTCTGGTCATGGTGCTGTTCAACCTGCGCTCCGAGACCGTGCCCGCGCTGGCCGAACTGCAGGTCAGAAAGGCGCTTCTGCATGCCATCAACCGCGAAGTGGTGGTCAATTCGACCGATTTGGCCTGGGGAACGCCAGCCGATTCACCAATCCCGGCCGACCACTGGGCCTACAAGGAAGGGCTAACGCAATATCCATACGATCCGGTGCTGGCCCTGGAGATGTTTGGCGATTCGGGCTGGCGCGACCGCGACTTGGACGGGATGCTCGACAGGGACGGAATTCCGTTGACCCTGTCGCTCGCGGTGAGCGACGACAGGGCCTTGCGCGCCTACGCCGAAACCATCGCCGCGTACTGGCGCGACTTGGGAATTGGTGTGGACCTGGTCGTGTTGCCCTTTGCCCGTCTGTTGACGGAGCAATTGGACAACCACAGCTTCGATGCAGCCCTGGTGCAGGTTTCCGGGCTGGAAGGCGACCCCGATCCCTTCCGGTTCTGGCACAGTTCGCAGACAGCTCCCGGCCAACTGAACTACGGCGGTTGGTCAAACCCCTACGCGGACGGTCTGATGGAACGTTCCCGCATTGAACTGGATACCGAGGAGCGACATTACCTCCTCCATCGCTTTCAGGATGTCTTCCTGGCCGACCTGCCGGCCCTGCCCATCAGTTCGCCGGTCTACGCCTACGGCGTACATGGACGCGTCCGCAACGTCCAGGTCGGCCAGCTCAACAGTCCGGCGGAGCGATTGGACACCTTTGCGAACTGGTTCATCGCGACCACGCGCGTGACGATCTCGGGAGATGTGGCCGGCTTCCCGCGCTGACCGGCGCCGGGTACGGGACTCAGCCCCGGCACCCGTGTCTGCGCTACAATGACACCTGTGCAGCATTCGGCAAGCATGTGCTTTACAGCCGTTTCCCAATCCGCCCCGACAAGGCCCAGGAGAACTCCGATGTCCATCCATTCGCGTCTGGCTCTGGCAGCCATTCTGACCGTGCTGATCGGTGTGTTGGCAGCCTGCGGCCCAACCGGGATCATCATTCCGGAGCGTCCGCCGGAAGAGGGGATGATGGCCGACATGGACAAGGAAATGGATGCAGACATGTCCATGTCTGAAGAAGGGATGGACGACGGCATGATGGGTTGCACCGTCACCGTGATCGACGACGGTACGCGCTACCGGCGCGGCCCAAGCAGGGATGAAGGCGCGCTGGGCATGCTGGCTGCCGGCACAACCCTCAAACGGGTCGGGGTGTCCGCATCGGCGGACGGCGTATGGTTCGAAGTGGAGTACGCGGAAGGCCGGACCGCCTTCGTCCACAACTCCGTCGTGAACTCGAGCTGCTAGGGACAGGACATTCGTTCCGTAGACGCACAAGGGCAGTTCCGTTCCGGCAGAATTCCGGACCGCAACACAATCGCAGGGAAGGCGCACTGAAGTGCGCCTTCCTTGTCCTGCAGGGATTCAAAAATAAACGTTGGGCGACAGGTTCCTCTGCCAAACACAGGGCAGGGCTTTTGCGGGACATGCCCTCCCGCTTGATCTCAATGCCGGGTACACGGCGGCGGGCGGTACAAGGTCAATGGACCCCGGTCGGCAACATCCGGCGGGACGGGAATCCGGGCACACACCAGGCGGCGAGGCCGGCTGTCTGCCTACATGAGATTGGCCACACTGAACACCACCTTGAACGGCCGGCACCAGATCACCACCGACTTGATCGCCGACAGATCCACTTCGGCCGGAATTTCGTAGTTCTGGTTGCCAACGTTGCCCTTGAGAATGCCCAGGTCAACGTAGTCCCCCACATCGCCGAACGTGGTCGCTTCCGTTCCGGTCGTCAACAGCACGTGCAGTTCAGGTCCGTTGGTGGACTTGAAGTCCTCCAGGCGCAGGACGCGGGACCCATCCGACAGCTGGTAGATGGCCGCCGTGCCCTCGGCGGCGTGAATTGGGTCGATGCGACCGAACTCGCCCATGCCCAGAAGCATGTTTTCCGGAACCATTTCCGGCATCGGCTCCTCCGCAACCTCGGCGTCCGGCATCAGGACGGCCTCCGTCGTTTCCTTGACCATGGCCGGTTCGATGGCCTCGTCCTCTGCCATCGCCATGAGACCGTCCTTCATCTCGTCCGGCAGGGAGTTGTAGGCGGCCTTCTGTTCCTCGGTCATGTCGTCGAACGGAAACGCCTCGTCCACCACGTCGGTTTGGAAGAACGTCCACGGCTCGAATATGGCCGCGCCTCCTGCCAGAATCACTACCCCAAGAACGATGACGACATAGACAAGAGTACGGGACATGACTGTGCGCCTGAGTTTGTTGACAGCGTTCGTCGACATTATGGTACCTGCCGCGACCGCGGAAACCCGGATGTTGACAGTTTTGCGACATCGCCATTAACATTCCCCTTCGCAGGTTGCGCCGCAGTGGCGGAATTTGGCAGACGCGCTACATTCAGGATGTAGTGAGCTTACGCTCATGGGGGTTCAAGTCCCTCCTGCGGCACCTGCACCCCCCGGCTTTCCCTCCGCGGCGGCGTGGTACGATTCGTGCCGTCGCCCGCCGCCACTGTTTTCTCCTGCTTTGTTTCCGGCGGCCGGGCGGTTCGCATGTCTGCCACACTTCCGGAGCCGGTCCCGCGCAAGCGCCACTCCGTCCGCAACCAGATTTTCCTGGCGATCCTGTTCGGGTTGCTGATTGCCTTCAGCGCCACCTATGTCCAGTTGATGCTGCAACGGGCCGAGGTGAGGGACGAACTGGACCGGACCTCCAGCAAGTATGCCGAAGCCACGCAGCGGGGCCTGCGGCTGGCCCAGCAGCTGGAATACGTGAAGACCGATGCCTACCGTGAAACCGTGGCGCGGGACAAGCTGGGGCTGTCGCGGCCTGGCGATCAGGTGATGGCGGTCATCCTGCCGCGCGGCTACAGCCACACCGGAAGCGGCCTGCTCCCCCAGACCCAGGAAACATCGGTTCTGGACCTGCCCATCTGGGAACAGTGGCTGGTCCTCTTCAACATCGAAATCGACTTGTCCTGAACCGGACAACAGGTTGTCCTGGCAGCCCGCCAGTTCGGAGAAGCCGTCGTCGATTGCGGCCCCAAACCCAAATCATGGAACGCAATTCGGCCCCGCGGCAGACCGCTGTTGACATCGAACCGAGGCCGTTGATACAATCCCCATCCAGTTTTGACGCGGGGTGGAGCAGCGGTAGCTCGTCGGGCTCATAACCCGAAGGTCGCAGGTTCGAATCCTGCCCCCGCTACTGTCTTGCCGCCGACACTGCCCTGTCGGCGTCGTTTTGCCCGGCGATGTAGCTCAGACGGTTAGAGCGAGGGCTTCATAATCCCTAGGTCAGTGGTTCAATTCCACTCATCGCCACTCATGCCGACCGCAGCCTCGCGGCAAGACAGGCAAGGACAACACCGAAACGGTGTTGTCCTTCGTTTTTGGGGAGGCGGGCCGGGCTGCCTCCACCCGTTTCCGCAGCAGTCCCGCGCCATCGGCAATCCTGTCAACCATCCGGTCTCCAGAACCTATACCTGTCCGCCGTTACCTGTCGGTATTGCGGATGGGTTGTCCGGTAGACGCTTCCCCGACCGTGCGCAGGCCTCTCGGCGATGCGTCCTACAGGTCTCCACGTCCATTTCTCCGCCGGCGGACCTCGCCGGAAGGGGGAGCGCGTTCAGGGTTCGGGCCGGCTCCGGGTGACCCGTGTATGCCTGGAGGTTGCGGGCGGCGTTCTCGTCCCGGTCGCACTCGAACCCGCACCGGTTGCAGCGGTAGGTGCGCTCCGACAGCAGCAGGGACTGCTTCACGGCCCCGCAATGGCTGCATGTCTTCGATGACGGATACCAGCGGTCGACGCGCCGGAACTCCGTTCCGTACCAATGGCACTTGTACTCCAGCTGCCGCACGAATTCGGACATGCCGGCATCGCCGATGGTCCGGGCCAGCCGTCGGTTGCGCTTCATGCCGGAGACGTTGAGCGTTTCCACCTTCACCGTGCCGCCGCGTTTGGCTATCTGCGTGGTGGCCTTGTGGTGGTGGTCGGCTCTCAGGTTGGCAATGTCGATGTGCAACCGGTTGCGCTGGGCATACAGTCCGTCCCTGCGCTTGGATGGATTGTGCCTGCCGTGCGTGTGGATACTGCGGGCAATGGCCTTGTCCAGACAGCGCAGGGACTTCAAGGCCCTGTCCAAAGCCTTGGGGTTGGCAATCTCCTCCAACACATCCCCGTCCCACACGGTGGCCAGCGTCTTCACGCCCATGTCGATGCCGATGTCGGGTCCAGGCTTTGGGTCCGGGGCAGGCTCGCACGTGTCCACCGTGAACGACGCGAACCAGCGGCCGCCCTTCCTGCTGACCGTGACGCCCATGATGTCGCCCTCGAACCGCAGTTCTTCCCGCATCCGTACCCATCCGATCCTGGGCAGGCGCACGCTGCACCCGTCCACCTGGATGCTGTTGCGGCCGTTGGACGGTGTGAAGGCGACCTTGCGGTGCCGCTTGCGGACCGGCGGAAATCCGGTCTTGCGGTGCGGCCGTCCCTGTTTCCGGGCCTGGCAGTACTCGCCCCATGCGTCCAGCCCGAGCCCCATGTGGATGATGGCGTTCTTGGCCACATACTGTGACAGCTTTCGCGACCAGGGAAACGCTTCCCGCTTGACGGCGTTGAACCGCTTGCGCAGATCCATGTCCGACAACCATTCGTTCGGCTCGCCTTCGCCGGTGAACCAGGCGCGCCGGAATTCGTCACGCGCCCAATTGGCCGCCACCCGCGCCCAGCCGGCATGCTCCATCATCAGCGTGGCCTGCCGGTCCGTGGGGGACAAGGCGATGCGGTGGGACTTGGCCAGTCCCTTCAGGTGGGATGTGGCAGACTTGGACATCGGTCGGTGCTCCTACACCGGCGGATGGAAGGCGGTCGGCTCTCTCCGGCCGCCTTCGTCATTGTACACACATGCGGCATTACAGACGGTAACCGGAAGGGCCGGGGAATGGCAGGTTACAGCGAGCAGTGACTACCCCCAGTCCAAGCTCCAAGACTACACGGCGTGAACCGTGCCGTGCTCGTGGATGAAGTCCCAGTTCAGGTCGTAGCCCAGACCGGGTCGGGTCGGCACGGTGACGTATCCCTCGTCGTCCATGGGATCCCCGATCGAATTCAGGTAGGGCGGCACCACCTCGTAGTCGAGGCCCGGGGCCAGCAGGCCCCGTTCGTACCAGCCGCAGGTGTCCTCGCTGCTGGCCCCCAGCAGGGCCAGGTTGCCGTGGCCGCTCATATGCACCTCGCAACGGACGCCAAAGCCCTCGCAGATGGCGATCATCTTGTGGCCGCCGGTGATGCCGCCCCGCAGCACGTCGATCCGGCTCATGTCCGAGGCGCCGCGCTTGATCCAGTCGGCCCGCGTGTAGATGGAGCCGTGGGCGATTTCCGGACTTAGGATGGGAATGGACAGTTCCCGGCTCAGCTTTTCGTAGTTGGAGACCCGGAACTCGTTCATGGGGTGCTCGTACCAGTAGAAGTCCAGTTCCTCCAGTACCCGGCCCACCTTGACCGCCTCCTCGTAGCTGCGGTAGGTGCCCCAGGGATCGAAGCTGAGCACCATGTCCGGCCCCACCGCCTCGCGCACCAGGCGACAGGCCGCGATGTCCCAATCGATGTGGGACGGCCGTCCCGGGTCCGGTTCACCCGTCGCGGGGTTCCAGAAGTAGTAGGGGTGGATCTTGTAGTGCCGATAGCCGCGGGCCTGGCACTCCACGGCATGCGACGCGTAGGTCTCGGGCGCTCCGATGTTGGGGAACGTACTGCCGTAGGCCGGCACCTTATCGCGGCAGCCGCCCAGCAGTTTGTGCACCGGCACTCCAAACGTCCGTCCCTGCAGGTCCCAGAGCGCGCAGTCCACGGCGCTGAGGATTTCCTCGGGGGTGTTGGACACCCACATCCAGTGCCAGATGCGTTCCCGGTCGAACGGGTCCTGCCCGACGATCAGCGAGCGGATGCGTCCCAGCATCATGTCGATGTCGTCCGGTCCCAGGCCGTTGCGGTCGCCGTGCCCCTTGCCGCCGAGGTAGTAGCCCTCGGCCCCTTCATCCGTGTGGATGCGCATCAGGGTCTGGGTCGTGGGTGCATCCGGCACCATCTGCCCTAACTGGAAGGCCGACTCCGTCACTTCAAAGGAGATGATCTGCAGGTCGGTGATCTTCATTGGTTGCCTCGCTCCATGCTGCGGATTGGGAAGCTGAATCCTACCCGTGCCGCCCGCAGTCCGGGAACAACTCCGGAGCGGCCGTTCAGGCCAATGTTGACCGGTGCTATATTCGGGCTTGCGGGAGGAGACGGGTTGGCGGTCACCCGGCATCCTCTCCACCCGCCCTCCCATTCAGTCCCAACTTCGTGCAGGACAACCGGCATGCAGGATTTCAACCAGGCAGAACTAGACCACTTCAGGGAACACGGCTACGTCGTCATCGAGAACGCGGTGGAGGCCATCGGCCTGGACCAAATCCGCGCGGCTTATGAGGAAATCCAGGCGGAGACCGCGCCCGCTTGGCAGGCCATGGTGGAGTCCGGCGTCATCAAGGGCGGATACGGCCACGGGCCCAATGCCCACACCATGAACAACATCCACAACCACCACGACCTGTGGCTGGACCTGGCCATGAACCCGCGCATCACGCCGCTGCTCAAGCAGATCACGGGTCCGGATGTCCAAACCATGGAAATGGTCTGCCATTGCCACCATGCCGGCACCCAGGCCCACACCGGCTGGCACCGGGACTGGCCGGCCTGGACCCATCCCCAGTACACCCTCAAGACCAAGGCCTTCTACTTCCTGGACGACCAGACCGAGGACATGGGCTGCTTCTCGCTGGTTCCGGGTTCCCACCACTTGCCGGACGGCCCCCCGCGCGACCGGTACACCGGCAACACCCTGGAGGACATGCCGGGCCTGAAGAAAATCACGGGTCCCGCCGGAAGCGTGATCGTCTGGAACGTGCTCTGCTGGCACACGGGCCTAGCCAACACGAGCCCGCGCGACCGACGCATCGTCATCTACGGCTACCAGCCGTTCTGGGTCAAGAAATGGGGCCATGAACCGCCGCCGGAACGAATTGTCAGCTGGGCGAACACGCCGGCGCGCCGCCAGTTCATGGGGGTTCACGCGATGGAGGGAAGGGCCTCCTGGGATCGCAAGGACGTACCCTATCTGCCGGAACAGCTGGAGCGGCTGAAGACCATCCGCTTCTAAACACCGGCTTCCGGTGGCCCGCATGGGAGAGTGCCGGACCATCATGAACGGTACCCGAAACTCCGTACTGTACCGGACTCCGGCCATCGGGTGTCCGCGGTGGTGTCATCCCTCCCACTCCACAGCCACAAACATCGGCCGTGCCGCTTATCACCTTGATACCACCTTGGCAGGATAGGCCTGTCCATGTGTATTCGAGTTTCACCGCAATTGGCAGGAGGTCAACCATGAAAGCCTTTGTCGGATTTTTGGGACGTGAACGCCGACGCTCCTTGTGGGTAATTCTTTTCCTGGCCCTGGGCCTGTTGTTGTTCCGAACCACAGCGGTTTATGCGACCCCTGACGATGAAACAGTCTTTGTGCTCAACACATTTGCCTTCCTTATTTGGGGGGCCTTGGTCATGTGGATGTCGGCCGGCTTCACCATGCTGGAGGCAGGTTCGGTACGCACCAAGAATGCCTCAATGATCTGTCTGAAGAATATCGGCCTTTATTCGATTGCGGGGCTGGCCTACTACCTGATT
The DNA here is from genome assembly GCA_965208365.1 of Caldilineaceae bacterium. Classification (GTDB taxonomy): domain Bacteria; phylum Chloroflexota; class Anaerolineae; order Caldilineales; family Caldilineaceae; genus Bin34. The sequence continues at coordinate 936,812 of OZ242330.1, forward strand.
GGCTACAACCTCATGTATGTGGATGTACAGTCGGTCATCGGCCAATTCGGCTTCCTGTATGGACCCACGGCCGAGGATCTGGCCTTGATGGCCGGCCAGGCGGAATCCACCGCAGCCGTGGTCGCGGGCGGCTATTCCACCCTGTCGGACTGGTTCTTCCAGATGGTCTTTGTGGCCACGGCCGCGTCGATCGTGTCCGGCGCGCTGGCCGAGAGGGTCAAAATGTGGGCCTTCTTCCTCTTCGTCCTGGTGCTGACCGCCATCATCTACCCCATCGTGGGCGCGTGGACCTGGGGCGGCGGCTGGCTGAGCGCTCTGGGCTTCCAGGACTTCGCCGGCTCAACCGTGGTGCACAGTACCGGCGGCTGGGCGGCGCTGGCGGGGATTCTCGTGGTAGGGCCCCGGTTGGGCAGGTTTCGTCGGGATGGTTCCGTCAAACCGCTACCCCCATCCAACATCCTGGTTGTGACCCTGGGGGTCTTCATTCTTTGGTTTGGATGGCTCGGTTTCAACGGCGGATCCCAGTTGGCACTGGGCAGTGCCCTGGATGCGGTGGCCATGAGTCAGGTGATTGTCAATACCAATCTGGCGGCGGCAGCCGGCGTGATCGCGGCCATTCTGGTGTCGCGGCCCATCCTCGGACGAATGGATCTCTTTGCCGGATTGAACGGAGCCATTGCCGGACTGGTAGCCATTACCGCGGGACCCGACATCGTGGAACCCTATTGGGCCATCATCATCGGTATCATCGGCGCCGTCCTGTGTACGGCCAGCATCAAGTTGCTGGAAATCCTCAAGGTGGACGATGTCGTGGGTGCCGTGCCGGCGCATCTGGGAGCCGGTATTTGGGGTACGCTGGCCACAAGCATCGCGGCGGGCGCCAATCTGGGCGTGCAATTGATTGGTGTATTGGCTGTTGGCGCATTCGTGTTTGTGCTGTCCTGGCTTCTGTGGACGCTGCTGGACAAGCTCATGGGCGCCAGGGTGTCCCGGACAGTAGAGCAACTGGGTCAGGATGTCGGCGAATTGGGCATTGAAGCCTATCCCGAATTTGTCCTCATGCCGGAAGATTTCGACGAATAGGAGGGCACGACATCCCGCGCGCACGCCTGGAAGCAAACCCGGAATCCAGCCGCCGGAGCCCATGACTTCGGAACTCAAACTCCTTCCCATGACAACGCGTGCGGTCCCCATGTGACAGATGCAGACCCGGAACCGGCGTCAACCACAGTTTGGTCGGCACCCGGTTCGCAGCACAACGGCCCCTGTGGCCGGCCACTTCGGCGGTGACGTTGCCATTGCCGAGCCCCCCGGCGTGTTACTCGGCATCCAGGCTGAACAGTTCCTCCGTGTTCATCAGTGTGGTAAGGATCACGGGTTCATCCTCGGTGACCAGCGCCAAGTCCTCCAGGTGATACAGGAATCCCTGTGAATCCTTGACTGCCGGTTCGATGCTGAGAACCATTCCGGGTGCCAGTTCGGTGTCGTTGTAGGCATGGAGGATGGGGTGTTCATGCATCCCAATGCCCAAGCTATGGCGATGGATTGGCTGGTTAGCGAAAGGCCCCGTGTTGCCATGAATTGTTGCGCCTGGATGTAAACATCCGTAGCCTTGACCCCTGGGCGCAAGGATGCGATTGTTGCCCGTTCACATTCCCTGAGGTTTCGGTATACGGTTTGCTGCTCGCTTGAGGCGGGACCTACCACGGCTGTACGGGCCACATCGGACTGGTAGCCGTTGAATGTGCCACCGATATCCACGCGCAATATTTCCCCTTTTGTCAGCTGCTCGTCGCGCGGCGCCGGATGATTGATGGCCGTATAAGCTCCTGCCGCCAATGTAAACCAGATTGATGCGGCTCCTTGGCGCGCAAGTTGCGCCACAAGGCGGTCCGCCATGTCCTTGTCCGTTTGCCCTGGTTGGGTCTGGCTAAAGGTGTCTAGGATTACCTGCTCAGTTTGCAAACCTAAACGGGTCATGATCGCTACTTCAGGTTCAGTTTTAATAGCTCGCGCCGCATCGAACACCGGATCGGCGTTCAGCAAGACTGCCGCTGGCAGGTGGCTGGCCAACTCTTCAACATAGGTACTGGCCAGAGTACGTTTTTCGATACCAATTCGGATGGTGGCGCCATAGCGCTCGCGGATGAATCGCGACAACACCTCTACAGGGGACTCTCGGTGTTCGAGATAGGTTTCCAGATCCGTGATCCAAGACTCGGCCCGCAACTGGGATTCCTCGCAGTAGCAAGCCACGATGCCAGGATCCCGGTCCTTGGCCAGAAGGGCGAAGCAGAGGCGTTCAGGAATGATTTGCTGCGAAAGCAGCCAAGAGTCGGCAATGTAAAAAAAATTCTCCAGCGAGGAGGCCACCAACAGATCGATGTTGGCTGCCGCCATGCCCACATGGAGAGCATTGACGTTGATACGCGCAGGAATCGGAATGGCCACGGCTGTAACTCCCTGAGTGTGGACAACTGGTTGAAAGATTGCGCCTACAGGTCAAGATTCGAGTTGCTGCCTTCCAAGGTTCGAGCCGCGCCGCCGAACCATCCTCTGTCTTCAGTTCTTCAGAATGAGGTTTCGTCCTGGCAGCAAGCCCAAGGCACTGATGTCAACACTCGGTGTTTCCCCAAGCGCCAGCTGGACCAGCAACTCACCGAGCAGAGGCGTGAACTTGAAGCCATGGCCGGAGAGCCCGCCGCCGATGATGACATTGGGAACTTCGGGATGCCTGTCGATGATGAAGTCGTCATCGGGCGTATTGGTATAGAGACAGGTCTCGGTGTGGACGTGTTGCCATCCGCGATTTGGAAAAAGGGCCTCCACCCAATCCTGCAGTCTTGCTCTCGTTTCCGCATCCGGGCTGCGATCCACCTCGTTGGGGTCGGTAAAGTCCCCCCAGTTGTCATCGGCCACATTCAATATGCCGCGCCACACCGGAAAGCCGTAGTAGTTCAGGTCGTAGTCGGTGTACACCGGCACCTGGTCCGGGTGCAGATCCGCAACGTCGGAACTGCGGAAGTGGAACTTCTGTTGCCGCGTAACCTTGAGATCCAGCTGCAGGTCCGGAAGCAACGAGGCGGTCCAGGAGCCTCCGGTGCAGATCAGGCGCCGGCACAGAATCCGGTGGTCAGGGGTGGTGATTTCCAAGCGGCCGTCCCGCGGATTCAACCCGGTCACCGTTTGTTCCTCCCAGGCATCCGCGCCAGCCTTGCGAGCCTCGGCAACAAGGATGGACAAGGCATAAGTGGGTTCCAGGAAGCCTGCCCTGGGGACCCGGCATGCAACTGAGCCCGCCGGCAGCTGCATCATGGGGAACTGCTGGACCACTTGGTCCCGGGTCAGCACGTCATGATCTTCCCGTGATTCCTGAAGGGCCTTCAGGCTTTCCTGAAACTTTGCATTGTCAGGCTGTGCAATGACCAGTTGCCCGCAAAGACGCAGCAGCGACGTCTGGGTTCTCCGTTCCAATTCCTGCCATTGGGCCTGAGCCGCCCGGGCCATTTGGACATAGAGCGGGTTGGCATAGAAGGGTCGGAACACGCGACTGGGGCCATGAGTGCTGCCCCGGTCATGGCCCAACCGAAACTGTTCGATTCCCAGCGCCGGAACCCCTCGCAGGGCCAAGTGATACAGCGCCGCGCTGCCCATGGCCCCCAGGCCCAGAACCACGGTGTCGGTTTCATGAAAGGCCATGGGCATTGCTCTCGGCATCATCGTCTCCGTGTCCGCGTCAGCTCGTCCAACCTTGGCAGGCAAGGGTCCCAAGAACTCACAGTCCAGCGAACTGCGGCTTTGAGACGTACAAGTACAGCTTATGTCATATGGCCTATGTCTCCATCTTCAGTACATAGATCAGGCACTCGCCCATCAGGACCTTGGGAATCGTCCGCAGGAACATCACCCGTCCGGACTCCACGGCCGGTATCTCCGCCAGAACAGTTCCGTCGGGATGGCGCACCTCGCCCAGAATGTCCCCCTCGGAGACGACATCCCAGAGTTCCACCGCCGGCACGAAGAGCCCCGAGTAGGGACTGGGATAGTTCACCTGCAAGTGGCCTGCCTCCTCCCCCAACGTCTGCAGGCTGAACTCGGGTTCAGCGGTGGGAAAGTCGCCTTCCACAATGCCCAGGAACGCCAGGATGTTACGAATGCCCTGCACTGCGTAGGTGCGCTGGGCGGAGTGCAGCCTGCCTTCGCCGCGATTCTCCACGTAAATGGCGGGCACCCCCTTGATGCGGGCCGCGGACAGAGTGCGTCCCGGCAGGGCCTCCGTGCCCCAGACAAAGTCGAACCCGAAAGCGATGGCGGCCTCGTGCAGGCGCTCCCCGGCCGGGCCGCCCTGCACCTGATAGCCGGCCAGTTCCTTGCAGGCGTACAGGTTGCCGCCGGCATGCATCTCGAGCAGGAAGTCGGCTTGGACCACCAGATGCTCCTGAAAGATATGCGCAATGCGTTCCGTGGGGGAACCCTGGGCAGCACCGGGGAAGATGCGGGCCAGATTCAGATGGTCCCAGCCCCCTTCCCGAGTGCCATGGGCAAAGGCGGGTCCATTCACCATGGGAATGCCAAAGAACGTGCCGCGCATGTCGGACGTGTCCAATTCCGCAAAGACATCCTGTATGGCCACCGGACCTTCGTATTCGTCTCCATGCACCAACCCCGTCACCATGCAGACGGGCCCCGGGTTATCACCGCGGGCGAGCAGGACGGGACAATAGAGCGGTTCGCCCGAGGGCAGGGTGTTCAGGATCAGGTGCAGGCGGGTCTTGGTTCCCTCCGCGAAGTCGGCAACCCTGAAATCGGAATAAAGAATGGGCTGGGCTTCCGTTAACATCGGTTTCACCTCCGTATGGCGATGATTCGGCCAGGCTTGTGCGGCAGTGTCGGGGGCTGCGGCCCGGGTCCTACAAATTGTTTCCTTGGTTCACCATGGTGGGATCAAGTACATCGCGCAGTGCATCCGCCAGGCTGTTGAGGCCAAGAATCAGGGATGTGATGAAAAGGCCCGGAAAGAACCCGTACCACCAGGCACGGCGCAGATGGCCGCGCCCGCTCAACAGCATGGCCCCCCACGAGGCGTCGGGTGGCTGCGTGCCCAGCCCGAGAAAGCTGAGGGCGGCTTCCACCAGGATGGCGAACGCCACAGCCAGCGTGAGTTGCACGATGATGGGGGCCAGCGAGTTGGGCAGCACGGTACGGAAGATGATGCGGCGGGCGGTGGCTCCCACCGCCTGGGCCGCCAGCACGAAGTCCATTTCCTTCTGCACGAGGATGCTGGCCCGGGCCAGACGCGCGAATCCCGGCAGTCCCACGATGGCGACGGCGATCATGGCATTGACCGAACCCGGTCCCAGCACGGCCACGATGGTCAAAGCCAACAAGAGTGCCGGGAATGCCAGCAGCGTATCAATGCACCGCATGATGACCGCATCGAGCCCGCGTCCCGCGTAACCGCTGACAAGCCCCAAGGGCACGCCCAGAGCGGCAGCGGTCAGAGCTGCGACCGCTCCGGCCAGCAGGGATATGCGTCCCGCATGCAGGGTGCGCGTATAGATGTCGCGTCCGAATTCGTCCGTGCCGAAGAAATGGGCCGGGCTGGGCGGCAAAAACTGGTTGCCCTTGCTGATGGCCAGGGGATCGTGGGTGGAGAGGAGGGGAGCCGCCACGGAGATGAAGAACATGATCAGAACCACCACCAGGCCCACCATGCCTCCCCGATGCCGACGGAACCGATGCCACAGCCGGGACTGCGTGGGCTGCTCCGCCAAGTCCCAAGACTGAACGGCCTCATCGCCGCGGGTTGCGCGGTCCTTGGCGGTCTCACTCGATGACATGGTCATGGACGAAGGGTATGGCGGATCCTGTCCCCGCAAAAAACCAAATCACTGATAGCGAATGCGCGGATCAAGGAATCCGTAGGTCAGGTCCGTAATCAGTGTCACGCAGACGAATGTGGTCACGATAAACAGGACGGTGCCTTGCAGGACCGGATAGTCCCGAGTCCCTATTGCCTGCAGCATGAGTCTGCCCAGACCGGGCCAGTCGAAGATGGACTCGGTGACGACGGCCCCGCCCAGGAACGCACCCAGCTGCAAACCCAAAATGGTCACAACGGGAATGAGCGCATTCTTCAATACATGGCGCGTCAGGACGCCGGTTTCCGCCAAACCCTTGGCGCGCGCCGTACGCACGTAATCCATCTCCATCACTTCCAGCATGGAGCTCTTGAGGAAGCGGGTCAGCACCGTGGCGGAATAGAAGCCGAGCGTCAGGGAGGGCAGGATCATCAGGCGCAGCGCCAGTCCCGGCTTCTGGCTGAATGCCACTTGGCCGGAGGGCGGCAGCCACTTGAGTTGTAGGGAAAATACCAGTACCAGCAAAATGCCCAGCCAGAAGGTGGGAATGGCCTGTCCCAGGGCAACCACCAGCGATGTCAGGCGCTCAAACCAGCCGCCTCGCCGGACTGACGACAGGATGCCCAAGGGCAGGGACACGCAAAGGGCGACCAACAACCCGCCCGCGGTCAGCTGCAAGGTGGCCAGGAATTTCCGCGCGATCAAGTCGAAGACGGGGTAGCCATTCAGGATGGATACGCCCAGATCGCCGCGCACCACCTGCCCCAGCCAGATCGCATACTGCACATAGATGGGCTTGTCCAACCCCAAGCGGGCACGGGCGGCCACGATCTGCTCCGGCAGCGCGTCGGGCCCTGCGATCAGCATGGCCGGATCGCCGGGAATGAAGCGAACCAGGCCGAATACCAGGATGGAGCTCAGAAAAAGCACCGGCAGCGTCTGCACTAGCCGCCGCAAGGCGTAAACGACCATGGAGAATTACAAAGGGGCGGGATGCCCGGAATCCATGCGGGCCCCTGCCCGCGAGGCCGGTGCGGCACGGACACCCGAGGCTCCGCTCCTCACGGAGTAGAGCCTCGGACTTGCTCTCGATTGGGCGGGCAGTTCCCTGAGGCACCTGCCCGCCCGAAAGCGGGATCTGCGCGGAAGAACCGGAGTTCTACTCGACCCAAGTGTTGCCCGCAATCAACTCGTCGTTGACGGTCCAATCCAGGCCGTGGACATTGGCCTGGCGGGCGAACAGTGTGTACTTCCAGGAGATCGGAATGTCGATGCATGAGTCCAGCATGATCTCGCCGACTTGCAGGAAGGCCGCCCGCCGTGTTTCGCGATCAAAGGTGGAACCGGCAATCGCCAGCTGTTCCACATAGCCCTCCGGGAAATCGCCGTGCGGGAAGATCGGGCTGGAGCGGGGACGGAACGGACTGTTGTCGAACAGTCCCATGGGATCCAGATGCTGCCTGCCCACGAACGTGACGTCGAGGTCGAACACCGCGCTGCCGTTGGTCTCGGGGGTGCCGAGGTGCCGCGGGCCGTAAGTGGCACTGTCCAGCGGTTCCACATCGATTTCCACCCCGATCGTGGCCATGTCGGCCTCCAGGATGGTGCCGATGTCCGTGGTCTCCGGAAACGCCTGAATCGTAATCGTGTTCAGAACCAGCTTGACGCCGTCCTTGTCCCGGACTCCGTCACCGTCGGTGTCCACCCAACCGGCCTCGTCCAGCAAGGCGGCCGCGGCATCCAGATCGAAGCTGTAGTGATCGGCCAGTTCCTCGAAGTAGGCCACCGAGTAATCGGGGAACGGCACCACCGTGGCCCCGCCCACACCGAAGAGGGCCTGATCCACGATGGCATCCCGGTCAATGGACCAGCACACCGCCTGTCGCACCCGCTTGTCGCTGAGCGCTCCCTCCGGCTGATCCGGGTCCGGGGGATTCACCGTGATGGAATAGAGCAAACCGCCCTGTCCGAATTCGACGGCAATGCCGGCATCCAACAGACGCTGGTAGTCCTTGGGCGGAATCGCGATGGCGGCATCGATGATCCCGGTCTCCAGAGCCGTGACCAGGGCTTCCAGGTCATCGAAGGGCTTGAAGGACACCTCGTCCAGGTAGGGCCGACCTTCTTCCCAGTAGTCTTCGTTGCGGGTAAAGGTCAGGACATCGCCCGGGATCCACTCCTTGAGCTTGAAGGGGCCCGTGCCGATGCAGGAATTGGCCAGGGAATCGAAGGACTCCGGCGCCATGATGCGCATCACGTTCAGGATGTCGAACATGTTGGGCGTCGGCGCGGCGAAATCGATTGTGACGCTGTGCTCCCCGTTGGCCGTGGCTCCCGTCACCGTCTGCACCATGCCGTGCACGTTGGAACCCGTGTCCGGAACCAGGGCCCGGTCGATGTTTTGGACTACGTCGTCCGCCACGAAGGCCCGGCCGTTGTGCCAGACCACGTCGTCGCGCAGCGTCAAGGTGACGGATGTACCCTCCGCGTTGGTCTCCCAGGCCGTGGCCAGGCGCGGCATGATGTTCAGTCGCTTGTCGTAGAGAATCAAGCTGTCATAGCACTGATTCTGCATGGGATAACTGACGAAGCCGAGCGAGAACGCGTCGAAGTTGATGATGTCGTCCGTCGTGCCCACCACCAGGGTACCGCCGGTCTGGGGGCCCTCTTCCATGTCACTCGCCATCTCCTCGGTCGGAGGAGCAGGGGCACAGGCAACACTGGCGGCGGCCAAGGCCAGAAGGAGAGCCGCCAACAGGCCGATTCGCAATGGACTCAGGTATCTGCAAGTCATGGTTCATTCACCTCGCCGAAGAACTGGAATCGATTCGATCGAAGCAGCATTCCTCTTCGCTGCACGATACCCCCTGCGCCGCGGCCCACCGACGGGCCGCGGCTATGGGAGCAGACCAGTTGGGTTTTCGGCAGGGGTCGATTGTATCAGTGCGCGACGCGCGCCTGACGCCGGGCCGGAGAGCCGCCAAGGCACACAGTACCGGAAGTCCGCCTGCAGCCTAGGAAATCTCATTCCAATAGGGACCGCGGCACCTGCCGTCAGTTGACGTTGCGGTGACCGGAGCGACCGGTTGCGCGGTCGAGCCCGATCAGGAACTCGGGCGGCGAAATTGGAGCTTGAAGTTCCGCGACGGCGGATTGCGAAACGGTCATATCGCACCTGTTCGATTCGGCATGTGCATAGGGCCCAGCGGCACAGATTTGGCGAAAGTCACTGCCCCGCACTTGATCTTCTTCATGCGCGATCCAACCAGGCCACAGCAAGACCGATATACCCAATTGGCACAAGGCCAACGTGCTGAACCCAACACACCAAGCGAATGCCTGCCAGAAGAGCTTCCCGGGTTCTCAGTCCGGGAATGCAGAGTCCCTATTGACCTTGACGAACTCCCTTCCGGCCGACAGCAGCAACTCCGCCTGATCCGTCTCGACAAAGTAATCCCAGGACATGCGCTTGCGGGCAGCTCGCGTGCGCGCTTCGATGTCGGCATGCACCCGAGCCACCTCCGGGTGGTCCGCACCCTCGCCGGGCAAGCCAAGCGAATAGGCCAGGTCAAAGGCCCCGTAGGCGATGCCGTCCAGCCCTTCGACCGCCAGGATGTCATCCAGATTCTCATAGCCGGTCTTGGATTCGACCTGGACCAAAACCAGCATGTTCTCGTTGGCGAACTCAGCGAAGCCGCGGCGGTTGCCGTAGCCTGCCTCCAACAGCCCATCGTCATTGAACTCGGTGCCGCGCCCTCCCCCCCAGGACCGATGGCCAAGGGGACCGAAGTAACAGGCGTTCACCAACGCTTGTGCCTGTTCCCCGGTTTCAATGTGGGGTGCCATGATGCCCTGAAGCCCCCGGTCCAGCCAGCGGTTGATCTCGTCCGCACTGTGGTTGGGCACCCGGGCCTTGACCGTCAGGCCGTGGGCATGGGCGACCGACACGATCCGATCCACCTCGACCGGACTGTACGCACCATGCTCGCCGTCCAGGCTCACGCAGTCGAAGCCGGACAGGGCGGCCAGCTCAATCCAGAACGGCTCGGCCGATGCCAACCGGACGGACAAAGCCTTGTGGCCTTCCCGGTTGCACTTGAAGATCGTATTCTCAAACATCGTACGTCCTCCTCAGACCTCAGGCAACGCCGCGGGGAATCCAGACTTCCATGGCTCCGGGCCCCCGATTGGCCCAGGCATAGTACGGAACCGCCACTAGGGTGCGATCCCGGTTCGATTCGGGAAGGGGCCAAGACTGATACAGGGAATCGGACCATGTCTCCGGCTCGGCAGCCCAGCCGCGGGCCGTGACCTTGTGGACACCGTCCAGAAGACTGGCCTCAAACATGTCATCCAGCGGGGCTTGGGGATCGATGCACAGATCCCCCGCTCGTTCCATGCCTTCGTTGTCCACCGCCTCGAGGCAATACACCAGCGGCCCCCGTTCAATAACCACTGCACCGCGGGCGGAATCGACGCGGGGATTGGCCACGGTCAGGCGGGGCGACATGTCGAGCTGCAGGGTGATCCGATCGTCGGCCTGCCACGCACGCCGGAGGACGCGGTATCCCGTCCCGCCCTCCGACGACCCGGCTTCGTCCCAGTTCCCGTCCACGCGAGCCCGGCCGCGCGACCATCCAGGCTCGCGCAAGCCGATATCGAACTCGTCCCCCGACGCCTCCAACACCGTGACCACAATCTCCCCGTCGTGGGGGTAGCCGGTCTCCACCCGCAGGCGGCAGCGGCCGAAATCCCCGGCACATGTGAACTCGCCGTCCACATACTGATGCAGTTGTACCCCTCGGCTGTTGGTGGTCAGGCCATAGTGGGCAATCAGTTCCACCAACCGCATCAGGTTGGGGGGACAGCAGGCGCATCCGTACCAGGCAGGCCGCTCGATGCCACCGGAACTGGACAGCGGGTTCTCGTAGAAGTAGCGGGACCCGTCCAGGGACACGCCGGACAGGACACTGTTGTACAGCGAACGTTCCAGCATGTCCGCATACTTCGACTCGCCGGTGGCCAGGAGCAGGCGCCAGTTCCACATCACGTTGGCGATCGCGGCACAGGTCTCGCAGTAGGTGGTGTCGTTGGGCAGTTCATAGGCCTCTCCGAACGCTTCGCCGAAGTGGCGTGCACCGGCACCGCCGGTCACATGCAGTTTGCGGGTTGCCAAGTCCCGCCAAAGCCGGTCCAGGGCTGCCCAAAGACCCTCGTCCCCGGTCTCCAGGTACATGTCCGTCATGCCCGAGGTCAAGTAGAGCTGCCGGACGGCATGCCCTTCCAGCTCCTCCGCGTCGTACACCGACACCCGATCCTGGTAGTACCCGTCGCTGAACATCTTGGGGCCAATCAGCGAGCCCTGGCCGCGGCGTCCCAGGAAGAACAGGGCCAGTTGGGCATAGCGGGTCTCGCAGGTCTCGCGGGCCAGTTCGACCAGGGCCAATTCTATCTCCGGGTGTCCCGGCGGGCCGTCGCGCCGGCCGGGTCCGAACTCCCGATCGATGAGGTCCGCAAACTTGATGGCGATGTCGAGCAGGCTCCGGTCTCCGGTACCCCGGTAGTAGGCAATCGCCGCCTCGAATAGGTGGCCGGCACAGTAGAGCTCGTGCCCGTGCGCCAGCTCGAGCCACTTCAGGTCGGGCTTCAACACCTGGTAGTAGGAATTCAGGTACCCGTCGGACTCCTGGGTCCGGGCCAGCAGCCCGATGGCATATTCGGCCTTGGCCTGCAAACCCGCGTCGGGTTCGTTGGCCAGGGCATAGCCCACGGCCTCGAGCCACTTGTAGATGTCCGAGTCCATGAACAGGGGCTCGCAATAGGAGCCCTCGCCTTCGCCAATCGCCAGCTTCAGGTTGTTGAAGTTGCCCGAGGCCTCAAGCTTCTCGAAGGCGTGGTTCAGGCTTGACTTGCGATTGACGGACTGTCTCTGCGACCAGAACCCGCCGACCACCTTGGCGTCCGTCAACGCCAGCGTACGGTACTCCGTGAACTCGCTGGCCGATGTGTCTACGTGCACAGGATGCCCCCGTCTAATGTGTTGTTGGGTAAATTGCCCTTGGCCGACACGCGGGCCGGTTTCTTCAGTTCCTTGCGCGAAGCTTCCGCGCCTGATAAGCACGCAACCCGTTCAGTCCCTGGTCCACTGGCCGTCGATGAGTCGCCACATGCCGGTTGGATTCCCGTCCCGGAGTTCCGGTGGCAGCCGATGGGGCCTCACTTCGTCGTAGCAGTGGAGCGCGGCGAACCGGGACAGGGAGGCCGGAATGCCGACCGCCGTGAAGCCAGGATGCCCCGTGGCCGGGAAGGGCCCGCCATGGTTCATCGAGGGTACGACGGCCACACCGGTCGGCATCTTGTCGTTCAGCAGACGGCCCACGCGCGATCGCAGTTCGGCAGCCACCGTATCGTAGGCTTCGTCATCCTCGCCGTCGCCGTGACTGTAGATGCAACCGGTCAGGTTGCCTTCCATGGAACCGGCGATGGCGGCCATCTGGTCCTGATCGTCAGCCAGGACCAGCAGGCTTACGGTGCCAAAGGCCTCCGTCTGCATCACATCCGGATCCTGCAGGAACTCCTTGCCCGAGACGGTCAACAGCGTGTTCTCAAAGGCATATCCCGACACGTCGGCCTGACTGCCGCCGGTCACCAGTGCGGCCCCGGCATCGGTCAGGATGGCCACGGACGCGGCAATGTCGCCCGGTCCCCCGGCACCCAGCAGTACCTGGGGCGCGCCCTCGTCGAACAGTCTGGAAGCCTCCTTGATGAACTCCCGGCCCGTCTCATCGTCCTGGAGAATGACCAGACCGGGATTGGTGCAGAACTGGCCGGCTCCCATGGCGCACGAGGCGTAGAACTCCGTCGCCAGTTCCGCACCCCGCTCGCGCAGGGCCCCCGGCAGGAGGAAAACCGGATTGACACTGGACATTTCCAGGTAGATGGGCTTGCCGGCCTGGTCCGCGGCCGCCTTGAGTTGCAGGCCCGCGGCCTTGCTGCCGGTAAAGCCCGTGGCGCCGATGTCCGGATGCGAGACCAACAGGGCCCCGACATCGCGCGGGGTCCGGTACAGGAGCTGCACCATGGCGGACGGCAGGTCCAGGTCCTGCAGGATCTTCAGGGCGATGTCCGCGATCAGCCGGGTGGTGCCGGGATGTCCGGTGTTGGCCTTGGCAATCACCGGATTGCCGGCCGCGATCGCCGCGGCAAAGTCGCCACCGGAGGCGGAATTGAAGGCAAACGGGAAGTTGTTGGGGCCGAACACCACCACCGGTGCATCCAACGGACCCAGCATCGACCGAATGTTCGACCCGGTGTCAATCGTTGCGCGCCGCCACGAACCATCCCGCGCCGCGACCGCGGCCTGCCTCAACTGATCCGTGGTGCGGGGCAGCTCAATCGAATTGAGCCGCGGTTCCACCGGCAGGCCGGTTTCGGCATGGGCCATCTCCACCAGCGATCCGGACTGTTCCTCCATGCCATCCGCCAGGGCATCGAGGAAGTCGGCAACCTGGCCGACCGGGACGTTGCGCAGTTCCCGCGCCGCGGCCTTACCGGCCGCGATGGCATCCTCCACATCCAGCCGGCCGGTAACCGGAAACACCTGGGGCAGAAGCTGCCGGGTGGAGGGATTTTCGTTCTGCAAGGTGCCCTGCGGGTCGCGCGGGGCGCGCCATTCGCCGGCAATCAGGACGGGTTCAACAGTCATCGCCGGTTGGCTCCTTGCACTTACAGGTTGCAGTCATACCCGTTCGCCTGCCGGTGGCCATGGGGCCTGCCGCCCGGTTCCGGGTCAAATCCGCCTCAGGGTGCGGTATACAATCTTGACAAAGCCGAGCACTTCAACGCCCAGGGTGATGAGATCACCGGCCTTGAGCGGTACGCCTTCGCCGCCTTCCTGTTCTGCTTCGGCCTTGACCTCGCCTGCGTACCAGGCCAGCAGGGCACCGAGCAGGGCTCCCGCGCCTATGCCGGCCAACAGGCGCAGACGGCCCTGAGAGTCCCTGGCCCGTTCCTCCGCCAGTTCAGTGGAATCGGAATCGCTCATTCAACTCCTGGGAAATAGGGAAGCCACCACGCGGCGGGTCTGTGCCGCCTTGGCCTCGGCCTGAACAACCGGTTCCACAATCCGCCTACCGGCCTTGTCCACGAACTCGGCCGCGGTATTGACATGGCGTCCACCGGCCGCCAGCCCCTGTTCACTCCATGTGCCGGTCAGTTTCACCAGCTGCTTGGTGTAGTGCAGGGCCACCAGCATCAGACCGAAGGTGATGAGCAGGTTGACGGCGATCACAATCAGCGCGATGACGCCGGCAATCGCCAGGAAAAGGTCCACGGGGGATGAGGCAGTCGGAAAGGCAAGAACAGGATTCTAGCACCGCGACCCCGGACCAGCCGTGGGAAACCGGGTCGGGTCATTGCCGGCATACCGTAGAGGGGCGATGGTGTCAGGACAGAGGCTGTTCCGACTACTTGCCGGGCTCCATGCGGCTGTTTTGCCGCAGGCGGGGGAGCCTTCCCACGGCCTGATTCCGCATCAAGTCGGCGATCGCGGGGAAGCAGTCGGAGGCCGCGCCGTCCAATTGCTGCGCGGACCGTGCCGCCTCGTCGTCGCTCCAGAATTCAGCAACAAACTGCACGAGGATCCTCTTTTCGCCCCGTGCTTCGCCGAGTGCCAGACCCCGTGCCTCGCCTTCCTTTTCCTTGGCCGCAATGATGTTGCCGAATGTGTTCATGACCACCTCCGCCTCTTCAATGTAGGAAGTGCTGCGCAACAAACCAAGCGGCTATGGGAAGTCACCAAATAGAACGCCGAATCCACCACATGGCCGCCTGTACAGGACCTGGCCGGAAGGGGTGCAGGGATTCTGACCCGGATCAGACCCTCTACTTGCCGGGACCAGCACGACCGTTCTCCCGCAGGCGGGGAAGCTGTCCTCCAGCCTGGTTCCGCATCAGGTCGGCGATCGTGGGGAATTGGCTGGGGTCCGCGCTGTCCAGTTGCTGCGCGAACCGGGCCGCCTCGTCGTCGCCCCAGAATTCAGCAACGAACTGCACGAGGATCCTCTTTTCGCCCCGTACTTCGCCGAGTTCCAAGCCCCGTGCTTCACCGAGTGCCAGACCCCGTGCCTCGCCTTCCTTTTCCTTGGCCGCAATGATGTTGCCGAATGTGTTCATAACTATCTCCGCCTCTTCAATGTAGATGATTTTACGCAACTCGCGGTGCAGGTCGGGTTGGTCCCGGAGCAGGTCGTCGAACGCTGCCTTGAACCAGGCCCCGTAGGCCTCGCGCAGGGTTGCGGACAACCGCAGGACCTGGGGATGATCCATTCCCGCAGCAACGGCAGAATCTGCTCCGCGGCCTCGTTCGCACCCCGCCGGATGGCGGCCTGGATGCGCGCCAAGGCGACAATGCCGGTCACCAGGCTCTCAAGAGGGAGCGGATAGTCGTTGACCGGGAACACAGGCACCGCATAGTCGTGAATGTCCAGGAGGGGACCCGCCCGAAAGCCGTAGCCGTGGGAACCGGGCCTGGATTGCACGGGCTGCCGCCAGGAGCCGAAGTGCCGCAGGCCGGTGCTGATCACCAGGCCGAACACCTCCAGTCCCGGTTGGCGTTGCAGCAACCCGTCGGCGTACCCGAACATGCGTCGGGTCATGCGGGAGTCGCGACGCGACTGGAACTCCAAGTGAAGGAGGACGCGGTTCCCGTCTTCGCCTTTGCGCGCCAAGGTCCAGACGATGTCCCGATGCGCCTCCTCGTGGTGCGGCGGACTGGTCGCGTCGGCGGTCACAGTGGAGGCGCTGACCAGTTCCAGGGGTTCGAAACCCTGCAGATCGGGGAACAGATCGGCGGCATGGAAGTCGAGTAGATCCCGCACCACGTCCCTTTCGGCGAAAAGAGACTTCAGTGTCCGGTCGTGGGAAAACGGATTCCCTGTCGATTGGGGTGGGGACAATGCGAACCTCCCGCTGTGGCGGCAGCTGTTCCAACAGTCCTGAACGCACTCAAGCCCGGTGGTGCATCAGTTTGAAGGACAGCACGCCACCCGACGAAAAGCGAAGTTGGCAGATGCCTGTTTTCCTGCCGGCCAGCGACATGCACAGCAATCGCGAGCCGCCCGGTGGCGGTACATCGGCACCGGGGACCGTGGTGTCTGTCCGATCAAGGACCCGCTTGCAGTCCTTCGGTTCCGGGTCCACCAGGCACTTCCAGCAGGCGGGCTCTGTTCACGGCCCGTTGCACTTTCTGCTTGCCGAACAGGCAATGACGCCGGGCAGACAGATCCTTGCCTGCCCGGTGGAAGCGATTACGGGTAGTTCTACACCCGTTCCGCGCCCGCGGCGGCCGCAAACAGTTCAACCGCATCCGCCTTCCGCGCCTCGAAGCGCAGCTTGTAGTTGCCCTCGGCCTCGGGATCATGATCGATTACGACATGGTCCCCAGCACTGAACCGGCCCGTCAGCAGGCCCTTGCTCAATTCGTTTTCGACCGACTTCTGGAGCACACGCTGCAGCGGCCGCGCCCCGTAGGCGGGGTCGAAGCCGATTTCGGCCAGATACCCCACGGCTGCCTCCGTCAGTTCCGCCGACAGGCCGATCTCGTTGGCCCGGTGGACCAAGTCGGACATGAGGATGTGCACGATCTGCTTGATGTCGTCCATGTCCAGGCCGCGAAAGACGATGACTTCGTCGATCCGGTTCAGGAACTCCGGCTGGAACATGCGCTTCAACTGGCTGCTGTACTCGCCCTTGACCTCTGCCTCGTTGAGCACCGGCGTGGCAAACCCCACCTTGCCCTTGCTGATCACATCCGCACCTAGGTTGCTGGTCATGATGATGATCGAACTGCGGAAGTCCACGCGGCGGCCCTGGCCGTCCGTCAGGTGCCCGTCGTCCATGATTTGCAGCAGGCTGTTCCATACGTCCGGATGGGCCTTCTCGATTTCATCGAAGAGGATGGTGCGGTAGGGACGACGGCGAACCTGCTCCGTCAGCTGTCCGGCCTGGTCGTAGCCGACATATCCGGGCGGGGCGCCGAACAGGCGACTGATGGAGTGCCGCTCCGTATACTCGCTCATGTCCACGCGGATTAGGGCGTCCTCGTCGTCGAACATCTGCACCGCCAGCTCGCGGGCCAGTTCGGACTTGCCGACGCCGGTCGGTCCCAGGAACAGGAACACGCCGATGGGCCGGCGCGGGTCGTTGAGGCCGCTGCGCGCCCGGCGCAGGGAGTCGGCCACGGCCCCGATCGCCTCTTCCTGGCCGACGATCCGCTTGCGAATCTCGGCTTCCAGGTTCAGCAGTCGTTCCGTCTCGCTCTCCATCAGGTTGCGCACCGGGATTCCGGTCCAAGCCTGGACCACTTCGGCGATGTCGGATTCCTCCACCATCTCGTCCAGTTCGGCTTCCTTGCGCCAGGCCGCGTAGCGTTCGTTGTAGTCCGCCTCAAGGCGCGAACGCGCAATCTTGTGATCCGCGGCCGCCTCGTAGTTGCGTTCGCTCCAGGCCTTCTCCTCCAGGTTCAGGAGATTGTCAATGTCCGCCTTGGCCTTCTTGAGTTCGTTGGGCTGCAGGTGCAGGGCCACCCGCAGCTTGGCCGCCGCCTCGTCGATCAGGTCGATGGCCTTGTCCGGCAGTTGGCGATCCTGGATGTAGCGCTGGCTCAGCTTCACCGCCGCCTCGAGCGAATCGTCCGTGTACTGCACGCCGTGATGGTCGGCATATCGGTCGCGCACGCCGTGCAGAATCTCCACGGCTTCCTCGTAGTTGGGTTCGTCCACGAACACGGAGGCGAACCGGCGCTCCAAGGCACTGTCCTTCTCGATGTTCTCCCGGTACTCGTCCAGGGTGGTGGCACCGATGAACTGGAGTTCGCCGCGCGCCAGGGGCGGCTTCAGCATGTTGCTGGCGTCCAGCGAGCCGGCCGCATTGCCTGCACCCACGACCGTGTGCAGTTCGTCGATGAACAGGATGATTTCACCCTTGCTTTCCATGACTTCGTCCAGGGAGCCCTTCAGCCGCTCCTCGAACTCGCCGCGGAAGCGCGTGCCGGCCACCATGGAACCCAGGTCCAGGGACATGACCCGCTTGTCGAGAAGCGGTTCGGGTACATCGCGGTTCACAATGGCCTGGGCCAGCCCCTCCACGATGGCGGTCTTGCCCACGCCGGCCTCGCCAATCAGCACCGGGTTGTTCTTGGTCCGGCGCGAGAGGATTTGCAACACCCGCAGGATTTCCCGATCCCGACCGATCACCGGATCGGTCTTGCCTTCCTCCGCCAGCTGGGTCAGGTCGGTGCTGTACTGGGAGAGAAACTTGAACTTGCTGCGGGGGACTGCCCCACTCTCAACGTCCGCCTCTTCGGCCTCCTGGGCCTCATCCAGGCGCGCCTTGCTGGCTCCGGCCCGGGTGAGGATGGCGGCCGCCTCACTTTGGCCGACATGCACGATGGCCTGAAGGAAATGGGCCGTCGTGACCTCGCCGTCGCCGCCCAGCTCCTTGGCCTTGGTAAGCACCCTCTGGAGCTGCGGGGTCAACTGCAACTGCAATTGACTGGCACCCCCGAAGGAGCCAAAGGTGCCCTTGGCCCGGCGTTCCAGCGCGATCTCGACCTCATTGGCCAACTGCCGCGCGTCCAGTTCCATGCGTTTCAGCAGGCGCAGGGCCGACGTATCCGACTGTGAAAGAAGGGCCAACAGCAGGTGCTCCGCATCCACCTGCACATGCTTGTATCGCGGCAGCAGTTCAATCGCGGCCCGGGCCGCGTCCTGTGCGTTTTGGCTGAAGGCCTGGAAGTTCATGCTCATCTGAAGTTACCTGTCGCAGATTGTCTTGTCCTGTGATGTTTCGGCTGGAAATCCATGAGGGGCCGCCTCCCCCCTTTGTGGCGAACAACGAAGTTTGCGGACTTGCGTTGTTAGGCGTTGTGGCACTACCGGGAATTCCCGGCTTGCAAGGAAGATGCAGCGCGGATTGTGGGCGTCACTCTCTCCTTGGTTTGGCCGGCAAATTCCACCTGTCCGAAAGGCAGGGGGAGTCTATACAAAGGCTGCGGGCGGCAGGGCGGGAAAGCTACGGCTCTAACCCAACTCCAACAACACGCAGGGTTGCGCGCCGGTTCGTGACAATCCATCCTGCACCGGGTGGGAAATGCGTATGTGGCCCATCGCGGATACGCTCCCAAGGCATCCGCGGTGATGTTCTAAGATTGTGGATATGGACCACATCACGAAACCCGTCTCGGACGTGGATGCCGCCGTCAAGCCGGACCCCGAGGTATCCGTGCCCGCGCAAGGCAACGGCCTCGCCACCAACTTCGAGCCCGGTACCGCAACACCTCGGTCCCCCGCGGCGGTACCCAACGGCGGCAAGGTCTCCAGTGC
Organism: Caldilineaceae bacterium; assembly: GCA_965208365.1. Taxonomy (GTDB): domain Bacteria; phylum Chloroflexota; class Anaerolineae; order Caldilineales; family Caldilineaceae; genus Bin34. The sequence goes on from OZ242330.1 coordinate 956,055, forward strand.
CTGGTGGGACCACATCAAGGCGCTCGACCACTACGACCCTGCCTACCCCTACGACCCCCGGCACGTCTACGGACCCGACTGGACCGACGACGACGCCTACGGCAAGGACGGGGTCACCTTCATGGTCGCCCCCGCCCACCAGACCAGTGTCCACGGGTGCCGTGACGAAGCCCAACGCCGGCTGGGCCGGGGCCATGTCTTCCAGGAGCGGTGCCTGAGGCTACCCGACCTGGGCGTGCCCAACACCAACCGCTATGCTCAAAGCGGCCAGATCATCCCCGATGTCTTCATCCAGGAGCACCCCCGCCTGAACGAACGTCGGCACGAAGTGGTCTACGACCCGGACAACCCCATCCTGTTTGTACTGGAGGTACTCTCCGAGTCCACCTTCCACCACGACCTCGAACCCAAGGTCGAAATCTACCGGGCCATGGGTGTACGGGAGTTCTGGCGCTACGATCCGGAGCGGTGGCATCGCCGGGAAGGCGAACCCCGGCTGTGGGGCCTGCGCCTGTCGGCCGAAGGGGAATACGAGACCATTGAACCGGCCCGCCACGAGGACGAGCAGCCGGTCTACCGCAGCGATGTGCTGGGGGAGTTCCGGATGCTGGACGAGGGCGAAGACATCCACACCCTCCAGACCTGGGACGGGGAACGCGGTGTCTGGCTGGACCCGATACGAGCCGGGGACCTGGCTGCCGACGAAGCCAGACAGGCGGCAGTACAAGAAACTGCTGCCCGGACCCGAGTGGAGACCAGGTTGGAGACCCGTATGACGGATACCCTGGTCCTACTGAAGCGTCTGACGGCCCTGGGAAACTTGGAACCCCATGTGCCGGACACTCTGGCTACGGCCTGGCAACGTGCCGGGAAGGTGCCCGATGCCTCGGAGGTCGCGGATGTGATTCTCGGTGCCAAGGACTGGACATCGCTCCTGCCCCCGGATGACAGTCGGTCCTAAATCAACCGACACTGCCGGTGAACCCACTACCGGACTCGACCGCGGTGTCCCGGATTGCGTATTTGATGTCTGCCGGGCAATGAAGCGGCACCCAGGCACCCATCCAACCTGGTGAGCAAGCCGCCGAATTCAACCGGCATGGCTCACCGGGTAGCCACAAACCGGGCCAGGACCTTCAGGGTGTTCTCCAGCACCGCCAACTTCAGCAGTTCGTAGCCGTGGCTGTTGCCGCGCGCGCAGCCGAACGTCAGAGCGCGATCCACCCAGCCGGCAGCAAACGACATGGAGGCGTCGCTGGCCGCACTGGAATAGACCACGGTCTGCACCTCCACGCCCACTTCCCTGCCCGCTGCCAGCAGTTCCTTCATGAGTGCGTGATCAAAGTGCGCGATGGTGTCCTTGCTCCAGGCCACAGGTTGATCATTGACCACGAGGGGGGCATCAGGCGGGACCGGGGCTCCATCGATCGCAATAAACGTTTCGGGCTGCAGCTTGCGCGCCAGATTCTTGGCGCCGAAGCCTCCAATCTCCTCGTTGTGCACAAACGCGATGGCCGTATTACGCCGGGGCTTGGCACCGGAACTGACCAGATCCTGCAGCAGTTCCAGGAGAATCGCGCAACCCAGCCGGTCGTCGAAAGTCCATGAGCCCGCCATCGGATCGTCCGGGTCGCCAAAGACGATTGGGCCCCTGACTGCGGCATGGGGAACGGCCGAGGATCCGGGCCGCACACCGCGGCCCAACACTTGCTCCTTGGTCAGGCCGGTCTCAATCCATGTTGCGTCCCAATCCACTGGATTGCGCTTTTCCTGGGGAATATGCAGGGAACCCATGCTAAGAACACCCAGAACCGCCTCACCGTCCCCCAAGACCTCGACCGGGGTTTCGCCCAGTTTCCAAGGATACAGACCTCCATTGCGCGCGACCTCCAGATTGCCGTCCTCCCGCACCTTGGTGACGACCAAGCCGATTTCGTCCATGTGCGCTGCATACAGCCACAGCGGGAGGGAGGGATCCTCGCCTTCCAGTTCCACCCAGACGTTACCTCCGGCATCCCGCTGCGGAGTCAGGTCCATGGCTGCCACCTGACTTTCAATCTCCGCGGCGATGGCCTGCTCCCGGCTGGACGGGGACGGCAGGTAGAGCAGGGACTTGAACCGGTCCAGAATGCGATTGGACACTGTCAGGCCTATCTGATGGTCGGACATCGGATTTGTCTCCGCGTGTAGTTGGGATTTCCGGTTCATGGGTCCGGCAAGTGGCAGGATAGTGTATCGGCCCTGTTTGCCAAACCCCGGACTCGAGCGGTGGGTTGGCAGAACTTCAGACGGTGCCGCCTTGCAGATGCACCCGCGCCCCTGAGCGGCTTCTCCCGTACACGCTCCATGTCCCGATCCCACCAGCAACTTATGAACACTGTCCGATATCGCCTGCTCGCCTTGTTGGTGTTGTGCTGTTTGTGGTTGGTTGGCTGTACGGCCATCGACGGTACCGGACCACAACAGCCAACCACCCCAGACCGGCTGCAGGTGGTGACTACAGTGGCCCCCTTGGCCGACATTGTCCACAACATAACCGGAGACTTGGCGGATCTGCAGGCGCTTGTTCCGCCAGGGGTCAACTCCCACACCTACGAACCCTCTCCGAGTGATGCAAGGCACCTTGCAGCTGCGGATCTGGTCTTCATCAACGGCCTGCAGCTGGAGGCCCTGATTCTCGATCTGGCCGAGGCCAACGTCGTGGAGGGTGTGCCGATTGTCGCCCTGGGCGACCGGGTCCTCGACCGCAGCGACTGGGTGTTCGACTTCTCGTTTCCCGAGAGTGGTGGAGCTCCGAACCCCCACATCTGGCTGAACCCGGAACTCGTGATGGCCTGTGTCGAGGTGATCGCCGAGGAACTGGGCCGGGCCGATCCCGCCCAGGCGGAAGCCTACGCCTCCAACGCTGAGGCCTACCTAAACCGCCTACGCCAGTTGGATGAAGCCTTGGCCGAGGCGTCCGCCACGGTGCCGGAGTCCCAGCGGCAACTCCTGACCTATCACGATTCGTGGGCCTACTTCGGTCCTCGCTACGGATTCACCGTCACTGGTGCCATTCAGCCTGCGGACATGGCGGAGCCGTCGGCCCGGGAAGTGGCCGATTTGATTCGGCAGGTTCGGGAAGCGAACGTTCCGGTCATCTTCGGAGCAGCGGAGTTTCCCTCCCCGGTGCTGGAGGCGATAGCCCGCGAAACCGGTGCCCGACTGGAGGCCAGTCTGGCAGACGACGTCTTGCCGGGCGAACCGGGGGATCCGGAGCACAGCTACATCGGCATGATGCTGTACAACACGCGCATCATCGTCGCTGCCCTGGGCGGGGATATACAGGCCCTGGACAGCGTGCTCCTGACACAGAACTAAGCCGACGGCTTGTTTTTTTGACAAAATAATCCATACTTGTACAATGGCGGCATGTCGGATCAGGCACGGGTTCAGCCATGCCCCATGTCACGAGCCGCTAAGCCGAGCGGCGACTCGGCGTGGCGGCCGCCACCTTGCGCCGGTGGGCCAAGGCCGGCAAGATCGAACACCACGTCACGCCCGTCGGCCAGCGGCGCCATGATGTCGACGCGCACCTGCATGGCCACAGCGAACCCGTCACCGTCGCCTGCGCGCGCGTGTCCAGCCCCAGGCAAAGGGACGGCCTGGAGCGACAGGTTGCCTTTCTGCGGGCGCGATACCCCGCCGCCGAGATCGTCACCGACATTGGCGGCGGACTCAACTGGAACAGACGCGGCCTTGTCGCCCTACTGGAACGACTGCGCGAGGGAGCTAAGCTCCGCCTTGTGGTTGCCCACAAGGACCGTCTTGCCAGGTTTGGATTCGACCTCGTTGCCTGGTTCGTCGAAGCCAACGGTGGCGAGGTGGTGGTTCTCGGCCACACGGACAGCAGCCCCGAACGCGAGCTCGTCGAGGACCTGCTTGCCATTGTCCATTCATTCAGCCGCCGGCTGCACGGACTCCGAGGCTACCGTCGCCAAATGCAGGAAGATCCGGATCTTCCCCGACGCTGACCAGCGGGCCCTCCTGCGCCGATGGTTCGGTGTGTCCCGCTTTGTCTACAACCGAACGGTCGCGTACCTGCAACAGCCCGGCACCAAGGCCGACTGGAAGGGCATCAAGACCGGCCTCCTGCGCGGCCTGCCGGACTGGTGTGCGGACGTCCCCTACCTGGTGAAGTCCATTGCCATCCGCGATGCCTGCATCGCCGTCCGGGAAGCCAAGCGCAGGTACCGGGAGACCGGCAAGGTCCACGAAGTCAAGTTCCGCAGCCGGAAGTCGCCCGTCCAGTCCATCTTCATCCCCGCCACGGCCATCAAGGACCGCGGCATCTACCCCACTCTGCTGGGAGACCTGCGTTATGCCGAACCCCTGCCGTCCCCCGTGAAGGATTCCCGCCTGGTGCTGCGCGACGGCCGGTACCGTCTGCACGTGTCCACCGCAGCGCCGGTGCAGCAGGTCGAGAACCAAGGCCGCATCGTCGCGCTGGATCCCGGTGTGCGCACGTTCCAGACGTTCTACGCGGAAGAGGCCGTTGGCCAGTTCGGAGACAGGGCGTGCGGCCGCATCCAGTGTTTGTGCCAGCACCTCGACAATCTGCTGTCCCAGGCCGACGCGGCCCCGCATCGGCGCAAGCGCAGCCTGTACCGGGCCGCCGGCCGCATCCGGCGCAAGATCAGGAACCTGGTTGACGAACTGCACCACCAGGTGGCCCACTGGCTGGTTTGCAACTACGACATCATCCTGCTGCCCGACTTTCGGGTGCAGGGCATGTCGGGCCGCGCCGGGCGCAAGATTCGGCGCAAGACCGTCCGCAACCTGCTGACGCTGAGCCACCATCGCTTCAAGGCGTTTCTGCTGCACAAGGCGGCCGAGTTCGGCAAGCAGGTGGTGATCGTCAACGAGGCATACACATCGAAAACATGCAGCTGGAACGGCGAGCTCATCCCGAACCTGGGCGGCCGCAAGGTGGTGACGGGCTCGGACGGCGTGTCCCTGGATCGGGACATCAACGGCGCACGCGGGATCTTCCTGCGTGCTTTGGTGGATACTCCCTGGTTGCAGGCAGTCCTGCAACCTGCGTCGCGTGCACCCTGAATGATCAGGGTTGTTCAGCGAAAAAGTATCGGTTGAACCATGGAACCGCAAGTCGAACTGCGCGACGTTTCCTTCCGCTACGGGGCCAAGACCATCCTGGAAGGGGTCAATATCCATGTCCACCAGGGTCAGTTCCTGGCCCTGCTGGGCCCCAACGGTTCCGGCAAGACCACCCTTCTCAAGCTGTTGCTGGGGGTGCTGCAGCCCTCGAGCGGTACCGTCTCCCACGACGGGCAGCCGGCCCGGCGCGGGTCGGGACCCTACTGCGGCTACGTGCCCCAGATTGAGGATGTGGACTGGAGCTTTCCCGCCACCGTGCGCCAAGTGGTCTGGATGGGCCTGCGGAGTGCAGGGTTCTGGCCGCCCTGGCCGACAAGGGGGGATTCGGAACGCATCGAATCCATCCTGGAGCGGCTGGAGATTCCGCATCTGGTGGATCGGCACATCGGGGAGTTGTCGGGCGGGCAACAGCAGCGCGTGTTCATTGCCCGTGCGCTCGTGTCGGATCCCAGCATCCTGGTACTGGACGAGCCCACCAGTGACGTGGACGTGTACAACACGGAAAACATCCTGCATCTGCTGGCGGAGTTGAACCGCACCGGGCAGACCATCATCATGAGCACACACGATGTCAATGCCGCGGCCACGCACCTGCCCTGGGTGGTCTGCGTAAACCGGACGATTGTGGCCCAGGGACCGCCGGAGGCCATCCTGCAAAAGGAAATCCTGGACAGGACCTATCAGGCCGACCTAGTCGTGCTGCGGCAGAACGGCCAGGTGTTCGTCTACGAGGCACCCCACTCCCATACGTGGACGGAACTCCATCCCAAGCCGGTTGCCGCCCACGCCCCCTTCGACACCGAAGCAGGAGCGGATTTGGTCCACTGAACATCCTGCTGGAGCCTTTCGGTTTCCTCTTCTTCCGCACCGGCTTCGCGGTGGCTCTGATGGTAGGGGCCATGTGCGGAGCGCTTGGGGTCTACATCGTCCTCCAGGGCATGAGCTACATCGGACACGGGCTGGCGCATGCTGTGTTCGGGGGCGCCGTCGTTGCCTTCATGGCGCGCTGGAACTTCTATCTGGGGGCTGGGATCTGGGGGGTGTTGTCGGCGTTGTGGATCAACAGCTTGTCACGGCGGCCGGAGATCAAGGCGGATGCCGCGATAGGCATCATCACTACGGCCAGCTTTGCCTTGGGGGTGGCGTTGATCAGTCGGGCCCGTTCCTACACGCCCTCGGTTGAGGCGATGCTGTTCGGCAACATCCTGGGCGTAGACCGTACCGACCTGTTGGTTGTCGCGGCAGTCCTGGTCGCATCCACCATCCTGCTACTGGTCTACTACCGCCCCTTGCTGTTCCACACGTTCGATAGTGAGGTCGCCCAAGTGCAGGGAGTACCCACCGGCCGGGTTTCGGTTGTCTTCGCGTTCCTGTTGGCCGCGGTGATCATCGCCTCGATGCAGGTACTGGGAGTCACGCTCATCTCGGCGGTGCTGATCATGCCGGCCACGATCGCCCGCATGCTGACCGTCAGCTTCGGTCGCATGATGGTGATCTCGATCGTTTTGGGATCGCTATCGGCGGGGCTGGGCATCTACGTCAGCTTCTACCTGGATATTGCCTCTGGGGCGTCCATCATCCTCCTGCAGACAACTATCTTCCTAGGGATACTGGCTTGGACTAGCCTGAGGCAGCGAGGACTCACTGGATTCTGAGACCCATCAGACGTGCAGTCCAAACCTGGGCAACCTTGAACACAAGGGAGAGGGACCTGGAAACCGCGCCGCCGCGGGAATAGTGCCGTGCGTCCGCTACGATGCCGGGTAACGGCAATGAGCCTTCAAGAGGCTTCCCCCGGGCAGCGCGTGCCGTGGCAATACGGCCCCGGACCAGTTGTTCCAGGAAGCACAGCACATCTACGGCGCGTCAAAGTATGAAATCCGCCATCCGCAGCGAATATCCCCGTATTTGCCCCTTCGGGGCATCATCGAGAACGTAGTTGGCAATATAAATCTCGCCATCGTCAAATTGCACCCAGCCGGAGTACCCGGTATCGCTCTCGGCAGAGCGATCAAAGTCGACGGGCAGGATGCGAGTCTGTGCATCGTCGCGGGTGGGTGCCAACGCCGACTCCACATCGGTCAAGGCTGCAAAGAAGTTCTGATGACCGCCGAAGAAGCCGCGCCTGCCGCCCTGGATGAAGCGGTGCGTGATCATGATCTGTCCGTTCTGCAGCCAGCCTGCAACGGGACGATGGCAGGCCGGCAGGGGGAACTTGATCAATTCACCCCAAGTTTCGCCGTTGTCGCGGGAGATGGCCTTGAAGCAGTCCCAGCCCTGGAAGGAGTTCTCGCGCATGAAGGCAACCAACACCTGATCGTCACAGGGCAGAATTGACACCTCGCACAGATTCAGTCCCTCCTGTCGTCCGACAACCACTGGCTCGGACCAGGTAGCACCCTGATCGTCCGAATACCACAGCCGTTGCACCAAGTACCCGAAACCGGCCTCCCTGTCGTGGCAGGACAGAATCCAGCGACCCGAATCAAGTTCCAGCAGTTTGTCCGGCACGATGCCGCGGGCGGGGGTTTCGACGGGCTCACTCCAAGTCTGGCCTTCATCCTCACTGAAGTACAGCAGTACGCGGCCTCCGCTTTCACCGCGGTCGTATATCTTGTCAACGATGATCACGTAGCGGCCGTCGCTCAAACGCATGATGCGACCACAGTTGTAGTAAGGCAACCCTTGCGTACCATCGGTCAGAGGGCGTTTGGGGGTCCAGGTTCGACCTCGATCAGCGGACTCGGTCAGCATGATGCGGGTGTAGGACCGATCATGATGGTGTGTGCACTCCGCGAAGACACAAAGCAGTCTGCCCGAAGGGGTCAGGACCACATCGGGCCAGGCTTCATAGATGGCATCGTCCCGACTGATGGTGAACTGCTGGATCATGATTGCGCTCCGTAAGCTGATGTTCCATGGATCTTCCCGGTCAATCGACAGGCCTGAGGCAGTATCCAAACCTGGTCGCCGTCCGAGCTGCGAACATCAGGGTGTGACTTTCAACACAGCTTGTAGACAGTTACAAGGCAGACTGTGGCTCGTAGCGATCGACGTCGATTTCCTGCTCCCGTGCCTGAGCCTGAGCGACATCATAGGCCGCCTGCAGATGTATCCAAGATTCCGTTGTTGAGCCGAAGGCTTTGGCCAGACGAATCGCCATGTCGCCGGAAATCCGTGCACGGCCGTTGACCAAGTTCGAGAGGGCCTGACGGCTCACACCCAAAACCCGCGCGCCTTGGGTGACACTGAGGCCGAACGAATCCAGGCAGGACACTCGCACCACCATTCCGGGGTGCGGTGGGTTGTTCATCGGCATCGCGGTTCCCCTTGCATTTGTGGTAGTCGAGCAACTCCACATCGTAAACATCGCCGTCCTCAATACAGAAAATGATGCGTCAGTTGGCCATTACTGTGACAGATCAACACCCTTTCAGATTTCCTTGAGGGCATGCAGCCGATATCGAGGCAGGCGCATTGCATCAGGAAAAACTGGCCACATCGAGCTGGGCAAGCATCACCTCTACACGATCGCGCAGATCGACCGGACAAGGCTACTGTCGTCCCGCTCGCAGAGGCGTTTGAGGCCACGGTGTCGGAAGCTCCGTATCATGTGCATACTGTAAAGTGTCTATGGTCACTTATCAAGCATGGCGGGCACTATTTCAAGTTTCGTTGATTTTGGCCGAGCCCCCGGCGGTCGCCGGGGCAACCCTTCACCGACTGCAATGGCACAGGTTGTGTACACTGCATTCGGTGAAGCCTTCCTTGATGCTGGTGGCGATACGGTGCCTGGTCTGGAAGAAGAAATCCTGACCTTCATGGAATCCGCCCACCCGGAAGAGCGCATCTTTCGGCGTAGGGAGCTGGATCGGTTCGGTTCGGCAATCGACGTGGATCGGGCCTTGGACCGCCTGGCCAGAGAGCGCCGGGTGGGTTCCCCCGCGGACGGAGTTTGGTTTCCCATCCATTACGTTGCCGGGGTCGACTGCCCCTTGCCCTACGCTTCGTTGCGGCGACTAACACTGTCCCTGTTGCAACGGGAGGGGGTGCCCATCTGTGTCAGCCGCCAGGAACGCGACCACTTCCGCTTCCATGAGACGAAAGGACGCGAAGGGGTTTGGGGTGTGCCCAACTTTGAAGCTGTTGGGGTCGAAGAACCTGTGCATCTCTCCCTCCTGTGGAATCACGGAGGTGCCTACACGGAGTACCAAGGGGACTTAATGGAGCACACAACGGATGTTGGCTTCACGGCCACGGAGATACACGATTCGCAGAAGCTGTGCCGCAGGGCCGAGCAACTGGACCTGTCTCCCCTCCGTGTTGAAAAGGATGTCCGTGTCAACTCCGTGTTGCAGGGCATGGGGCTCGCGCCTTGGCCGCAAAACGGATGCCTCCTGTTCGCAGGCGGCACCAGTCTGGTGAAGGCGTGGAGGCTGTCCCCTCGATTTTCGGACGATGTGGACTTCTGGTACCTGGGAGATTCGTTTCCGCCTGACACATCGACGGACAAACTTCGGGAGGTACACAACTACCTGCTGCAAACACTCCAACATTGGGTGTTGCCCAACATTCCAGGCTCTCGCATAGATCCCCACCAATCAAGGTTTCGCCTTGGGCTTCCGGTGCAGCGAGTCTTTGTGGAATACCCGTCATTGGTGTCGCAGGGCCACACCGAAACATTGAAGGTTGAAGTGATGTTCGCCAGGTTCGCACCACCCTGGGAAGTACGCCCCGTTCGTTCCCTGCCCGTCATGGCGGAGAGTTCGGAGTTTCTGATCCCGCGATACCCGTGTGTGGCCACTTGGGCCACAATGCTGGGCAAGATGCATGCGTTGACACTCATGCATCCCGGCCAAAACCACCAGGACATGCGCCATGTGCACGACCTGGGTACATGGGCGGACATGGTACAGCCAGCCTTCCTCCCCTACATGGTGCAGCAGGCCCTAACGGAAGGGCGCATGAGCAACCTGCTGGACGGCCTGGTCCCCACACTTGACACGCTATCCCAACGGGATATGTGCCATGGTGACTACCGGCGGTATGTTGCAGACATGTATCCCAGCAGTCATAGGAGGGAGGCCCCCAGTCTGGACATGGCTGTGAACTTCATCCGCACCCTCTGGCAGGAAATGGGCGAATCGGATTGGGACAATCCAATTTACGAACCTGTGCCGATACCCTTGCCGAACGAAGCCGACTTCAAGATCCAATCTGCCGATAGCGGATCCGAGGGAACCACGGACAAGCTCCAGGCCCTGAGAGATGCAGCCGAAGCACAACCGGATGCCCAGGAAGCCAAGCGGTATTCGGATTCGTGGGGAGATGTGCCAACAGGCTACTGGTGAGGAACGCAACCTCGTTGCGCCTTAGGACGCGCGGGACGGACGACGGCCGTTGAGGTGACCCTGTGCCTGTTGCGAGAGGCGGTCGCCGCCGGGGCCGGGGAAGCGGCTCCCGGCCATCCTTGGACTGCCCAAATGGGCCTCAACCCTTCAGCCCCGTCAACGCCACTCCGGCAATGATGTACCGCTGAAACACGAGGAAGACGCAGAGCAGGGGCACACTGGCCAGACTGGCGGCCGTCATGATCTTCTCCCATTCGGTGGTCGACTCACCCCGGAAGAAGGACAACCCCACGGGCAGCGTGTAGTACGCCCGTTCGCTGGCCACAATCAGGGGCCAGAGGTAGGCATTCCAGTTGCCGATGAAGTTGAAGATGGCCAGGGCCGCCATGGCGGCCAGGGTCAGCGGCACACCAATCTTGGCCCAGATGCCGATCTCGCTCATGCCATCCATGCGCGCGGCATCCAGCAGGTCGTTGGGCACGCCGTTGAAGAACTGGCGCATCAGGAACACGCCGGCAGCCGTGATGACCCCGGGAAACGCGATGCCCCAGTACTGGGCCAGACCCGTGTTCCAGCTCCAGCGCACGCTCATGTCGAACCATGGAATAATCAGCATCTCGGTGGGCACCATCAGCGTGGCCAGCATGCCGAGGAAGATCAGGTTCTTGCCAGGGAACTCGAACTTGCACAGCGTGTAGCCCACCAGCGAGTCGAAGACCACAACGCAGGTTGTGGAGAACAGGGCCACCACAATGCTGTTGAAGTACCAGCGTGTGAAGTTCGAGGTGGTCAGCACACGCTCGTAGTTGGCCAGAGTGGGCGATTTTGGCAACCACGCAAACTCCACCAGTTCCGGGGCCGGCTTGAAGCTGGTAATCAGCATCCATAGGAAGGGCGTGACCATCATCAGGGCGCCCACCGACAGAAGGGCGTAGGTTGCCCCCTGGATGCCCCAACGATTCAGCCGTCCGGAACCCGAAGCGGCCAGGGTGCCGCCCGACGAAGCCAGCGTTGACATGTCGCTACGTCACCCAACCACCCGGCAGACGGTGTACACCCGAAGATTCATCGGCAACCGCCTCGGGCAACATCCCTGCCCATCGGCCTTGGCCGGCATCGCCCCAGGAATACATGTAGGCCACGGCACATCCCCGTCTTCAGTACTCGAACCGCCGCGTAAGGAACCGCAGCTGTACCACCGTAATCAACAGGATCACGAAGAACAGCACGACGGTCAGAGCTGCCGCATAACCCATGTCATAACTGGAGAATCCCTTCCGGTACACTTCCAACACGACGGTGGTCGTGCTCTTCAGGGGTCCCCCCGTGCCCTGGGGACTCATGTTCTGCACCAAGGCAAAGAGCCGCAGGAACGAGATGGTGGAGAGGACCGTGAGATAAACGATGACGGGGTTGAGCAGGGGCAGCGTGATGTGCCGGAACAGCCGCGCGCCGGCGGCACCGTCGATGCGCGCCGCCTCGTAGTATGTGGCGGGGATCTGCTTGATGCCGGCCAGATAGATGATTACCGAGTAGCCCAGGGTCTGCCAGACCGCCACCGCGGCAATCGAAGCCAGGGCTTGGTCGGGGCTTTTTGTGAAGGGCTGCTCCGGAATGCGCAGGATGTCGAATACCTGGGCCAGCAGGCCGGTCTGGGGCAGATACAGCCAGTTCCAAACAAAGGCCACGGCCACCGCCGACGTCACATAGGGAGCGAAGTAGGCCACCCGGAACAGGGTGGAGAGCACTCGGATACGGTCCAGCAGCAGGGCCACGGCCAGGGCCAGCACCATTTGGGCCGGTACCCCGTAGAGCACATAGCCAATCGTGTTGGAGAACGCAGCCCGGACATCGCTGCGGGGTTTCCACATGTCATCCCAGATGGCCGCGTAATTCTCCAAGCCCACCCAGGGACCGGAACCCTTGAAGGTGTTCCAGTCGCGCATGGCAATGTTGAAGGACAGCAGTGCCGGATACCAGCGAATAATGACGAAGAACACCAACGCGATGCTCAGGAACGCGTAGGCCCACAGCACCTGCCGTTGCCGAAGCGTCAGTCTCATGTGCTCTTCGTCCCCGACAGGATGGGACGGGACGCGTTCTGCGTCCCGTCCCTGTGCCGTCCAAACGAATCGATTCCGCTACTGACCGTAATGGTCGTCCAGGATGCCCTGTACGGTCTCCGCCGCGATGTCGAGTGCCGCGTTCGATTCCTCCCCTGCCAGCACTACCATGTCGTACGCATCAATCAGCGCTTGGCGCTGATCCGATTCGTTTACAAAGAACGTGGCCTGGGCATAGGCCAAGCCGGCAGCGAAGGCGCCAAGCTTCGGGTCCGCGAGCAGTTCGGGATCAGAACCGGCTTGGAGCCGTGCCGGCAACTCGCCCACCATATTCACCCAGATCGTGCCAGCTTCGTCCGATGTAACGAATTGGAGGAACTTGACAACGGCTTCCAGACGCGCCGGATCGCTGGCGCCCTTCTGGGTGATGCCGTGGGTCCAGTAGCTGCCGAAAGTGCTCTGCACACCGTTGTGGGACGGTAGTTCGGCCACCCCGAAGTTCAGATCGGGTGCGTTGGCGGCAATCGAGCCCAACCGGAACGATCCGTCCACATGGAAACAGACACGGCCTGCCAGGAAGGCCTGAGTGCTGCCGTCGAACAGATCGCGGTCACCCGTCTCCAGTTCCGTCTTGAACTTCAGCAGGTAGTCCCAGGCCTGCTGTCCGGCTTCGGAATTCCAGGTTACGGACTGGCCGTCCGCGGAGAAGGGCTCGCCCCCGAACTGTCGCACAAGCACCTCTCGGAACCAATGATGGTCCTGAGCCGCCAAATCCACTACGAAACCCTGCACCTCGTAGTCGCCATTGTCCGCCCGCACCGTGCAGGCAGCCGCCTGAGAGGCCAGCTCATCCAGAGTTGCGGGTGGCGATTCAGGATCCAGTCCAGCCTCGGCCATGAGGTCCTTGTTGTAGAAGAAGGCCAGCGTGCGCACAGCTGTCGGGATCGTGTACAGAGTCCCATCCACGAAACTGGCCTGCACCAATGGGCTGAACTCGTCGTCAATCAAGGCCGCCGGGAAGGCATCCTCGGGCAGAGGCACCAGGTATTCCGCGTCCAGCCAGACCGTCTGCCACCCGTAAAAGAGGGTGGCTACATCGGGCCCTACGCCGGCAGGTACGCTGGCAGCGATTTTGTCCCTGTACTCGGGATAGGGTACGTCCGCGTTGTGTACAACCTTGATGTTGGGATTCTCTGCTTCAAACATCTCAATGAGACGGTCCATCGCCAAGACCCGGGGTTCGAAGTTGTACTGCCAATACTCGATTTCCACTATCTCGGGCGCGGCGTCCGGCATCTCCGGGGCGACACAGGCCACCAACCCCAGCAGGGCGATGGTCAGGCATCCCAAAATCCATAACAGACGTGGTGTCTTCATCTCCATTTCTCCTTAGTATGGACACCGAAACCAATACGGGACGCATGATCCGCCCCTGCAATGTTCACTTCTCCTGTTCCGTATCGGACATCGGAATACGCAGCAACCTCGCTGCGTTGGCGCCGAAGATCAACTGCAGGTGCTCGTCGGGCATACCCAGGTCGACACAATCGCGGAACTGGTCCTGCAGATAGCGCCGGGCAAACCCGCGCGGGAACCAGCTGGAGTCGGATCCAAACAGGATACGCCCCGGCCCCACGGTCTCGTAGAACTTGCGGAACAAGTACTTGATGGTGACCTCGCCGGGTACCCACCGAATCCACTGCAGGCTGCCGCTTGTATCCACGCACACATTGGGGCAGGCCCAGCACAGCTGCAGGGTCTCGCGCTCCCAGGCACAGCCGAAGTGCGGAATCACAAACGTCACCTCGGGAAAGTCGCGGGCGATGTCGTGCAACTTAAAGGGGTTGATGTTCTCGTGGTAGGCAACCCCTCCGGGACCGCCCTGGATCCCGAAGTGGATAAGCACCGGAATCCCCAAGTCCCGGCAAGCCTCCCAGACGGGATAGATCGCCTTGTCCTCGATGGGTTGATCGATGCTGGGCGCCAACAGCTTGTAGCCCCGCAGGCCCAATTCCTCAACCGCGCGCCACAACTCGGCTGCCGCATCAGGCCGGAAGGGGTTGTGGTGGGCGAAGCCAACGAACCGGTCCGGATGCAGGGCGCAGATCCGGGCCAGGTTGTCGTTGCCGCCGCCGGTGACGAAGCCCACCGCGCGGATGCCGTGGGTCTCCAATTCCTCCAGCCAGCGGTCCGCCTGGACCTCGTCTCCCGGATGGTCCGCGGCGGGTTCCGGAGTTGGGAAATCCCACATGCGCCGCCATTGCGCACTGTAGGGACGTGACATTTCCTGAACCATCCGTCGCTTGGCCAGATCCGCGTCCGAGGGTGGCTCGTCGGAACCGGCCATGTCGCCGAACCAAGGCAGTTGCGACGGGAAATGGACGTGGAAGTCAATAACTTCTATGCCGTGGTACATGAGGTACTGCTTCGAGAAGACTTCCTCGCGCGGGGCGAATAGCCAAGTGTTGAATGGCCGTGGTCCTCCCGTATGCTACTAAAACTGGTTGGGGCGATTCACACAGGGTTGTTGGCCAAGGCCGCGCCCCTTCCTGCCGGGACTCCGATCCCGTTGCGGGCGGGCGGAAATTCCGTGTCCGCAGGCACAAACACGGGCGCGGAAGCCGAGAGCATCTTACCAGCACGACATATCGATACTGAAGGGCATTCTGTGGTATTCTGTGGATATGAAGATCTACCGGGCCGCCGCGTTCGCGGCCAAGATTGGGGTGCACAAGAATACGGTCAAGGCTTGGAGCCTGAAGGGCAAGCTGCCGGACCGCCGCACCCCCGCCGGCCACCGCTACTACACGGAGGCGGACGTGGATCGGTACTTCGGCGTGGAGCGTGCCCCCGAAGCCGGACACACCGTGGTCTACTGCCGCGTGTCCAGTCGTGCGCAAGGGGCCGATCTGCGGTCGCAACAGCAGGCGATGGAGACGTTCTGCCTGGGGGCGGGCCTGGCGGTGGACGAGTGGCTGGCCGAAATCGGCAGCGGCCTGGACTTCCAGCGGCCCGTGTTCCGTGCGTTGATGGAACGGATCGGGAAGCGCGAACTGGGCCTCCTGCTGGTGGCCCACGAGGACCGTCTCTGCCGGTTCGGGTTTGACTGGTTCGCGTACTTTGCCGAGACCCACGGCTGCGAGATCCGGGTGGTCAACCAGCCCTCCCTGTCCCCGCAGGCGGAGTGGGTCGAGGATCTGATGGCCGTGGTCGACAGCTTCGCCGCGCGCCTGCCCGGCTTGCGCCGGTATCGGAAGCAGATCCGGGAAGCCGCCAGCGATGGCTGAGAAGGTCACGCGCATGCTGTACAGCCAGGGGCTGAACGCGGCCAAGTACGACCGGTTGGCGCGGATCGCCGTCCTGTGCGGCAAGGTGCGCGCGGATGCGTGGCAACGGTGCAGCGGAGTGTCCACGGTCCTGCAATCCCCCTACGAGATCCGCGATGCCTGGATGGCGGAGGGCTGTGACTGGCTCGGGCTGCCGGCGCGTCTGGGCAAGGCCACGCTCGCCGATGCGCTGGGCGACATCCAAGCCGGCAGGGAGGCGGCCAAGGTGCCGGTCAAGAAGGCCATCCGGCACCGCACGCGGGGCGACAAGGCCGAACGCGAGCGTCTGTACAGCCTGCTCAAGCAGAATCGCTGGACCGAGGATCCGTTCCTGCACCGGCAGATGCGGAAGCAGTGGCGCGGCGGTCGGTCCCATGTGACGAACCAGATTGTGGCCGACACCGGCTCCTATACCACCAAGGTCTGGCACGACCGGGCCTGGGTGTACCTCCAGGGTTTGGAACGCGGCCAACGCATTGCCATTCCGCTCAAGGGCACATACCTGCCTTCGGGCACCCTCCGCATCCTCCTGCGGGACAACGGCCAGGTGGAAGTCCACTACGCGGTGGACGAGACTCAGGTGTGCAGCACGCGTCCCTGCGGGGAGGCCACCGTGGGCGTGGACAAGGGCTACACCGAGGCCTACACCGACAGCGACGGGGAACGCCACGGCGAGGGTCTGGGCGACCTGCTGTCCGCGGAGAGCGACCATCGCAAGGTCAAGGGAACACGGCGCAATCACCTCCGGGACACCGAGCAGAAGCACCGGGCCAAGGGCAACCATCGCAAGGCCGACACCATCCGAAAGAACAACCTCGGCAACCAGAAGAGGAACCGGCGACGGACACTGCATCGCAAGCAGGTGCGCGACCACCTCTGCCAGGCCGCCCACACCGTCGTGGACAAGGCCGGCACGATCGCCTGCGAGGACCTGTCCGCACACATGAAGTCCGCCAGGTACCGCCACAGGGATACCAACCGTCGTTTGAACGGCTGGGTCAAGGGCGTCATGGCGGATACCTTCACTTCGATATCTCGGCGCAGAGGTTCTGCGCCGGCATTGGTCAATCCGGCCTACACATCGCAAATCGACTCCCGTACGGGCCTGTTGCAGGGCCATCGTCGCTGGGACCGGTTTTACTGTCTCGACGGGGTTGTGCTGGACGCGGATGTCAATGCCGCCTGCAACATTCTGGCGAGGCTGTACGACGAGGAGATAACGTTGTACATGCCCTACAGGGACGTGCGTGCCCTGCTCGCGGAACGAACCAGGACTACGGTGGGGACTGCTCCACCCGGACTCGAGTTGCGGGGGCGTGCAACGGAGCCCCCATCAACCGAGAGCGAATTACCCGAACCGGTACCGAAATGTACCAGGTAAAGGAACAGGCGAACCTCAAAGCTGTCTGGCGGCATCACTGCGAGAGACGGGAAAGAGTCCGTAGCGGCCGAAATCGATGCGGCCCTGTTCGTTGAAACGGACTCCCTCCTCCAGCAGGCGCTGCCGCTGATGCTCCGCACCCATGCCGGCCCGCGGACTGATTTCACCCTTGGCATTGATGACCCGGTGCCAAGGCACATCGGTATCGGCTTCAAGGCCGGCCATGGCATAGCCCACCATCCGGGCCGTGCACTGCCCCGTCAATCGGGCCACCTGTCCGTACGTGGCCACCCGGCCGTGGGGAATCTTGCGGACCGTTGCATAAATCCGTTCCCAGGTGGCCTTACGAGGTGCCCGCATGTGAGATCTCATGGGTACTGCTCTGTATCCGGTATGGCGGTAGGTCTGTTGGCGAAGTTTCAGGCAGGACCGTGCGCAATCCACACGTTTATGCCAAAAGGAGTACGATTCTGCAGGGACAGGGCAGCCGAGCCTTCCTGCCGGTCACGTTTCGGCCTGCCGCGCATGGATGCGACCATGCGGTGATCCCTACAATGAACGATGTATCGTCAATCCCACACCTACTGAAAGTTTGCCACCAAGGAGCATTGCCGTGAGCCAGCTCGAGTCGTCGATTTTCACTGATCTGGGCGTGGCGCCCGTAATCAACGCCGCCGGACCCCGCACGGTCATGGGCGGATCCCGCCTGTCTCCGGCCGTGGCGGAGGCCTACCAAGCCGCCAACCGCCATTTTGTGGTGATGAAGGACCTCCAGGCACGGAGTGGCGAGCACCTCGCGCAGATGCTGGGTTCCGAGATGGCGCTGGTCACCTCCGGGTGCGCGGCCGCCCTTTCGCTGGCCGTGGCCGGCATCATGAGCGGTACGGATCGCGAGCGCATCGCCCAGCTGCCGGACACCACCGGCATGAAGGACGAGATCGTAATCCAGGCCTGCCAGCGGTATTCCTACGACCGCGCTCTTACCCTGTGCGGTGCGCGCCTGGTCGAAGCCGGCAGCCCGGAAGGCGTCACGGAGGCGGAACTGGAAGCCGCCATCACGGACCGGACGGCTGCTGTCCACTACCTGGGAGTGGACTTCTGGGGTGTTCAGGAACACTCCCTGTCGTTCGAAACCCTACGGGATGTCGCCCACGCTCACGACCTGCCCTTGATCGTGGACGCGGCCAGCGTGGTCTTTCCCCTGGAGCGGATGACTTGGTTCTCCGAAAACGGCGCCGACATCGTCTGCTTCGGCGCCAAGTACTTCGGCGCCTTCAACGGCAGCGGCATCCTGACTGGCAAGCGCAGGTACATGGAAGCCGCCATCGAACACTCGTTCGTCAACTTCGAAACCGAACAGAACCGGGCCTTCGGGCGTCCGTTCAAACTGGACCGTCAGGAGATCGTAGGGGTGGTGGCTGCCCTGACCGAGTGGTTCGAGATGGATCACGAGGAGCGGATGGCCCAGAACGAGGCAAAGGGCAGGGTCCTGCGGCGCACGGTGGCCAACTGTCCCGGGGTCACCAGCCACTGGGAAACGCGCCTGACCTCCATCATGGACACGGTTCGGCTGGAACTGGACGAAGGAGCCGCCATGTCCGCCCAGGAACTAAGCAAGGCACTGGCCAACGGCAATCCCTCAATTGTCACGCTGGCCGACGGCAACAGCCTGGATGTAGTGGTCAACCAGCTGTACGAGGGCGAAACGGAGATTGTGGCTGAGAGGCTGCAGGAATTGTTGGGAGGCTGATGTCATCGACCCAGCGGCAGGTGGGACGGGCCGCCTCGACGCTGTCCCGACTCGACATCGCGGCCGACGGACCGTCTCACACCGGGCACGGGTACCTGAACGGCTGCAGTCCGGTTGGGACAGCATTGTGTTGCCCCTTGTCCGGCAGTTCGGAATCTGTTTCTTCCGCACGGTAACGCCGACTGCCCACGGATGCTGGAAACCAGTGAACTGAGTTCTCATCCTTGCCAAGGAAGGTCCAGTGCGTATGTGGAGAAAGGGGTTGTCGTTGCTGTGTGGCTTGACGGCTTTGTTGGTCGCGGGCAACTGGCTTTTCTTCGCCGTCAACCAGGAAGCCAGCCAGGTTATCTGGGACTATGTCGCGGACCCGGCAGTATTGGTTCTGCTTGGACTGACAGTCTTGGTGAACGTGAGGAATTCCCTGCAGGTTCGCAACAACCCGGGAACTCATTTGACCCAGTTGCCGCGGGACATAATCACCGCGTTGGAGGCCATGGTCGGTTTCCGCTATCTGTTGCAATATGTCGACAAGATGGCAGCCAGTCTGGAACCGGTCGACGGGTTGTGGGCATACCTCGATTCCATTGTGGTCGTTGTATTGGTTGCCGAGGCCATCGCGCTCTGGCGATCCGCCAACCAGTCGGACTAGCCGTCTTCAGTTGGCGAGAGCATGCGGCTGCCACAGCCACGCCGCGGGCAGGCCCACCACCTGCCGGCATGATTCCAAGGCAGCAGGCGAACTACGCGATCTCAGGGACGCTCCAGCGGCCCCAGCCTGCGTTTCGCCTGATTTACTGAAACTGGGCTGCGGCCCAGCCCGCTTCTGTCAGCCTGCCCGTTGCAGCCACCCGAAGCCGGAACCGAATCAAACCACGGCCCGGGCAAACCCCATGATTTCCGGGTAGGGAATGGATGGATGTTGATGCATGTAATGGGGAGCGATTTGGCTCGGCAGCATGTTGTCCACCGACGCAAAACCACAGCCTTGCAGGAAAGCCGGCACCTCTGCGGGATCGTAGTCCGTCACCCAGGGTTCGCCGCGCTTGGCCACGAAGGCGGCACAACCGGCCCGCAGCTCCCGCCAGTTCTCCGGGGTGTGCTCCTCACCGGCCATGTAGTCCAGACACAGCACCGTGCCCGCGGCCATGTGGCCTGAGATCGAGGCGAGCGTCGTCTTGATTGCTTCTTCTGTTAGGTAATAGGTCACTCCGAGCCAGACGAAAATGGCCGGCCGGTCCAGGTCCACACCGGCCGACTTCAACACCTCGTCGAGGGGATCCACTTCAAAATTGGCCTCCACATAATGGGCGTTGGCATGCCGTTCCAGGCCGTGCTTGTCCATGCGGCGGAACTTCTCGCGCTGGGTGGCCGCCTGATCAATTTCCCAAAGCTGGATACGCGCCATCAAATCGTGACGGCGCAAGGCGAACGAGTCATAGCCGGCACCCAGAATCACAACCTGATCGACGCCTTGTTCCACCGCCGATTCCACATTGTCCTCGGCCCAACGGGCCCGTACATAGATCTCGGGCATGATCGGATTCAGCTTGCCCAGGATCCCGTACACCACGATGCGGGTTAGCAACCGGTTGCGGATGACGGTCTTCCAGAACGACGAGCACAACGTGAATGCCAGACTGTCGTCGAACACCGGAGGCGAATACTGGCGGACGTGCAGGGCGCGGACAGCCGCGACCATGTCGGCCGTGGTGCTAGGTTTGTTGGAAGTCTTGTTGTCGGGCATCGGCTTCCTGTTCAGGCCATTCGGGTGAAACGGTTTTCGGCATTGTCCAACATCTTGGCCACATTCGGGTCAAGCGACTCCAACTTCCGGAGCTGTCGTGCCAAGCCCTCGTCATATTCGTGGTACCAGCACCGATTCACCGCGGTGACGGTGGCATCGGGCAGTGGCCGTTCCACGAGGTGCCACTCGTCGCCGGCCCTGACCTGACCCGGCGACAACACCTCGAGGTAGAAACCGGTACGCAATGCCTTGATGACGTGATCGATCCAATCCGGGCGCCCGACTCGCCAACTTTGCTTCTGGCAGGGCGCGCGGGGTTTGGACACCTGCACGCGCGCGCCGCCCACGTCGTAAATGTCCAGCAAGCAGATTTCGGTTTCGCGCGCGTTTTCCAGCGTCCAGTTCTCGCCGACCCATCCAGGCGGCAAGTCCAGCTGGAGCGTCTGTTTCCAATACCGGTAGTCGTCGAGCGTATGGCAGCAGACGGCCATGTTGGGCCACCCATGGGCCTCCCGGTTGCCAACCGCGTCGCCCTCGAGGCCGCGCAGGTTGAGCTGTATGGGACCCGAAACCCGCGTCCGGCAAATGGAGGTAGTCATCTCTCCCTGCAGACCGTCGACCACACGCGGCTGTCCTACATGAATGGAGTCGATCCAGATGGCGGAGCTGGGCATGGGAGGATTGCGGAATTGGGGGAATTTCGATGGAACTCGGATCTTAGCAAAGACCCGCGGCGGCGGCAGAAGCAGCCCCTGTACGATCCGGGTTCCGGGCATTTGCGACGTCAATCCCTACAATGGACATCCACCGGCCCGCCTCCGGGCACGGTGCGTGCTCCAATGCCGGAACCACCTACCGATGGAACACCAACGCCTGAAACTCAAGGTGGCCGCCAATGCGGCGATCGTAGCCCTGGCCTGCCTGTTGTCCGCCTGCACGATGCTGCCGGACACGCTTCAACCCCCCGCCTTCCAAATTCCTCCCAGGGATCCAGTGGTGATGGCCGCGCTTCCGGAACCGGTACCGGTGGAGGAGCTACTGCCGGATAGCACGGACGAGGACAGGTGCGAACACAGGTTTGCCGTAATCCAGCGAAATGTCGTCAACCTGCGGGAGCGGGGAACCACCGAATCCGCCATTCTCGACAAGGCCAGCCGGAATACCCGACTCCTCGTCACCGGGCACGAGCGCAATTGGATTAGGGTCAAGCTGTTGGATGGCCGCGCGGAGGCATGGGTCCGGGAGGACTTGGTCGGCCTCGAGTGCATTGTGGATCTCAGCCAGACGATCGCTGCGGACCGTCTCGATCTTTTCTGGCGCAGCGGTGCCATCTTCAACGGCATGGGAACCGCCAGCCAGGCCGCCAACCTGTATCCACAGCCATCCGCCAAGGAATCGGCGGTGGGGCAGGTCGAGGCCGGACAGCTGCTGGTGATCGAAACCGTGGTCGCGGACGACCAGGAAGTTCTCTGGGCCCGGGTGCAAGCTCGGCACTCGGATGAACTTCCGGCCTGGATCAGGGCGGACGAGGTCCGGGTGTGGCCCGGCTACCTGACCGACTTCCATGGTTCGAACTCCTATGAACTGGGCAGTCAGGCGCAAATTGCCGCCTTGCGGTTGGCCCTGGACCAACTGATTGGGGTTCCCGCCTCGGACGGCGGCCGCATTTACGATCGAGACCTTTGGATTCCCCGGGACACATCGGCTCCTGCAGCGCAGGAGCCACCCTGTGATCTCACTTGCCGGTTGCTGGAGGCGGGTCGCCTGCCGGACGGATCCTGGTACCTGCCCTGGGAGGATCGAACCGAGTCCGACCCATCCCGGCTGGTGGCGGAACCGGTGGTTCCGCTCTACGAAGCCCACCTGTCCGAAGGCTGGCGCTGGTCACCCTATGATCGGCACACCTATGCCGGCCCGGCCGACAGCCGCCGGGTCCATGTGCTCATGAGCATCGAGCAGCGGCGCCGGCGGGGCGCTGCCGATCCGGCGCTGTGGTTGCCGGAAACCCGCGTGGGCCAATGCCGCTACGCCGCCGATTGGATCCGGGTCAAGCGCGGCTGGGGCATGACCGTGGACGACGCGGAACGCGCCGCGCTCCGGAACATTCTGGTCCTGTGCGACGACCTGTCCCTGGTGCCTTCCCACTCCCTGGGCACCGGATCAATCCAGGCCTCCGGCTTTGCCGGGACCGCGGACGGCCTGCGCGTGGCCTGCGATGCCCGTTCCGAGCTGATTACCATCACCAACCCGTCGACGGAGGTGTACAACCTGGCCGGCTGGCACCTGCACGACCACGGGAACCTGAACCGCTTCACCTTGCCGGAGTGGCTGCTGGTGTCCGGCGCCAAGGTAACCCTGGGCTCGGGGGACGCGGAGGCGGACATCCGGCTGACCGACCAACTAATCTGGAACAACGATGCGGACACCGCCTACCTCTACGATCGGAACTACAGGCTGATCACGGCCCGGGAGTGTTCCGATGGACCGGAACCGTAGGCCCGCGGGCGATCCCGGGCGGGAATTGACAGGGTACCCCCGCCCTATCCTCGGTTTCCGACAAGCTGCTATCGGGAGAACCATAGTGCAGGATGAAAAAGCCGACTCTATCCGACCTGATCTCTCTGGGTGAAGGATTCACCACCGAGTTCAAGCGGTCCCTGCCCTCTGACCTCGGCAGAGAGATCTGCGCCTTCGCCAACGCCACCGGCGGCGTCATTCTGGTCGGGGTTGACGACGCCGGAACGGTGGTCGGCGTGGCGAACCACAATCGGCTGAAGTCCCAAGTGCAAAATGTTGCCCGTTCGGCAGACCCGCCCGTGGCCGTGGAGATGGAGAGCGAAGGAGAGGTGCTGCTGGTAACAGTGCCGGAACAGTACAGCAAACCATACGCCTTCGGGGGCCGCTTCTTCCTCCGGGAGGGAGCCTCCTGCCAGCAGTTGTCCCGCGACGAGATTCGGGACTTCTTCTTCAAGGAAGGTCTCATTCGGCTGGACGAGACGCCCTGCAACGCCTTCGATCCTTCCGTGGAAATCACGCCTGTCCGCTGGGCCGAGTTTGCCCAGCGTGCCGGCATAGACTCCGGGTTAAACCCAATGACGGTGCTGGAGAACCTGCATTTGGTCAAAGATGCCAGAATGACCCACGCCGGGGCTTGGCTGTTGGCCGACGACATCACCCGTTTCACCCTCCAAGCGAGTGTGACCTGCGCCGTCTTCCAGGGCAACGCCAAGACCCACATCCTGGATCGCAAGGCGTTTCACGGCAATCTCTACGCCATCTACCAGGAGGTAATGGCCTACTTCCAGGCCAAGCTGAACTCCGCCCTCGTTCCCAACGCCCAAGGGCGCGACGAGAGGTTGGAACTGCCCGAGAGTGCCCTGCGGGAAGCATTGGTCAACGCCATCGCCCACCGCGACTACCGCAGCACCGCCAACGTGCAGGTGTACATCTACCAGGACCGAGTGGAGATCGTTGCGCCAGGAGGGCTGCCCGCCGGAATGCGGAAGGAGGACTTGGGCATCAGGAGCGTCCCCCGCAATCCCCTGCTGTTCAGCATGCTATACCGGATGAGGCTGGTGGAGCAGATTGGCAGCGGCATCCGGCGGATTCACGATTCCTGCCGAGAGCACGGCGTCGCGGAACCGGCCATTGAAGTGTCCTCCGACTGGGTGACGGTGACGTTTCCACGCCCAGTGGAAGCCTCCACCCCCCATGTTACCCCCCATGTTACCCCCCATGTTACCCCCCATGTGGGACGGCTCATTGCCGTCTTGCACGGGGAGATGAGCCGGGTGGAACTTATGAAGGCTTTGGGATTGAAGGACCGCCAACACTTCGCCAAGACCTACCTGCAACCAGGTCTGGACGCGGGTCTGGTGGAAATGACCAAACCGGACCGTCCCCGGAGCAGGACGCAACGGTACCGGCTCACCACCTATGGCCGTTATGCCCAGGATTTCATTCCGGCGACCAACGATGAGTGACCTGGCACCATCCTTCCGATGTTGGCCGGATGCCATTTCCCGCGTCAAACTACAACCATGGAACTGGTACGTGCACCATAGACCACCGGCATCCTGGCAGTCTCTAAGCGGTCCCGCGGGTTGACTCTGAACCGAGGCCTTACGGCTGTTCGGCGGCTGTGGCAGGGGCGGCTCCGCTTCCAGTGCTGCCACTACTGAAAGCGCATGCAGGCGGATGCTCTACAACTGTGCCTGGTCCACGGAATGTTCTCAGCCCGTTCGCACAACCGTATACATGTGGTTTGGTTCCAAGTTCTGAATCGTCTGGCTTTCGCCGTCAGGCCAAATAATTTCCAGCTGTCGCAACACTGCCTGCTCTGGGAATCCGAAATGGACCACCGGGGGCAAACCGGACAGATATCCGCCCGTGGCCTCCAGCAGCCTCAATTGGGGCCCCGTGTCCGTGTGCAATATAAGTTGGGTGCCAACGCCGTGCGTGTTGTGGGCATATCGGTCCCGCAGCCGGATCTGGATTGAAGATCCCTGACACAACTGGTTCTCCAACAACGCCGCCGGCGACAATAGGTTGCTGATCACGACATCCAGATCGCCGTCGAAGTCCACGTCCCCGACAGTCATGCCCCGGCCCCCCTCGCGCAATCCCATGTTCCATTCCGGAGCGGGCACAAAACCCCGGCCCTGATCATTGCGGAAGGCCCAGTTGGTCTCCACCAGTTCGTTGTCCGGCAGGTGGCTGAACAGTTCGACCGCATTCATGCCGTTGACCACGTACAGGTCCAGGAAGCCGTCCTGATCGAAATCCGCCAACTGTGAGGACCAGGTCCAGCCGGTCGCCGCGATGCCCGCAACCGGCGCCGCATTCGCGAACCCTCCTTCTTGGTCCTGTACCTGTAGGACGTTTTCCGTGATTTGTCGGTCGGTCGGATCCTCCAGCACCTTCGCCATCACCGGGGCCCACGCCGCCTGCACCGCCGGATCATCGGTCCGCGGCTTCATGTCGGCCGCGAATAAATCCAGGTGCCCGTCGTTGTTGACGTCGCCCACGCTGTAGCTCATGGTGTTCTGGGTCGTGTGTTCGAAGGGCACACTATCGTGCCAGCCTTCGCTGCGCCACTTCCAGGCTCCATCTTCCAACAGGAAGTCGTTGCCTGCCACGACCACCGCGCCCTCCCGCGCGGGCAGGGCGGCGAGAGCCAGGGCCTGGGAGCGACGCGCCAACATTCGGCTGTGGAATCGGCCGTCGCGATATTCGTGCCAATAGACCCCCGAGTCTGTCTGACCCTCAAAACCTTCCCCCAGCAACGCCTGGAGCTCCAGATCGTAGGAACCGGTCAGCAGGTCCAGATCACCGTCCGCATCCGTATCGGTCCATGCCATGCTGTAGGCGATCTTTGCGATGCCCGGCAGAACCGTCCTTGAAAACGCCGAGGTCTGTGTCGCAAGCGCGTTGGCCTGACTCAGATACGCGATCGGCGGCTCCAGACGGCGGGTGAAGACAATGTCCAGCAACCCGTCGCCGTCGACGTCCACCGCGGCCGCGCCCCGGGAGTCCATGTCGGCCAGTTCCGTGCGCCGGAACTGCAAACCGCCTTGATTCCACAGAACCACATTGGGTTCCGAGAGGTTCGCCAAGATGATTTCCGGCAGGAGGTCCCGGTCCAGATCGCCCAGGGCCACCCCCGAACCGTTGCTGTCGAACATGTACACACCCTTCTCCCCGGGGATCAGGCTCACGCTGTCCAGGGTATGGCGTACAAAGGTGCCGGCACAGCCAGAGCGGTCCGCAAACGGAATCCGGGTCACGACCGTCGCGGGCTGCACGCCATGCACCGCCTCTCCACCGTGCATGGGGGCAATCCCGGGCGCGGCACAGGACGCGAGGGAGAATAGGACACAGAGCGTGCACAGCAGAGCCGAGAATCGGGATCGCGAGGGCAACCTGAAATCGGAGGCGGCAGGCATCGAGGCGTGGGATTTCATCTTCGCAGTTACTCCTGGTAGACCCACCGTCGGCGAATGGTCCAGTTGAACGCCGTCACCATAAAGGTCAGCAGAAACAGGATCCAGGCCACGGCGGAGGCATACCCCATCTTGAAGAAACGGAAGCCCTGCTGATACAGGAACATGGAAATGCTGATGGTGCTGTCGCGGGGACCGCCCCGGGTCATGATGTACATCTGCTCAAACACGGCCAGGCTGGAGGAGATGGAAATGATCAGCACAAAGAACAGGGCCGGGGACAGAAGGGGAATGGTCACGCGCAGGAACAGCTGGCGGCCGTTGGCGCCGTCGATGGTCGCGGCCTCCTTCAGTTCGCTGGGAATGCCTTGCAGGCCGGCCAGCAGGATGATGGCGTAGTAGCCCACCCAGCGCCAGACGGACATCACCACGAGGGCGATCATGGCCCAGCGCACATCCCCCAGCCAGGCCTGGGCGGGCAGGTTCAGGAGCTCCAGGGCCCAGTTCAGAACGCCGAACCGGAAGTGGTAGATCCAGGACCAGATAAAGGCCACGGAGATGAAGTCGGTGACGATGGGCAGGAAGCACAGCAACCTCACCACCGGCACGCCCCATACCCGTTGATTGAACAGCAGGGCAAAAAGCAGGGCCGCCACGATCACGAGCGGCGTAAATTCCACCGTATAGACAAGGGTGTTGCGCAACGCCGTGAGAAACACCTTGTCCGCAACCAATTCGATGTAGTTCTCGGCCCCCACCCAGCGTGCCCGGCTGATGCCGGACCAGTTGGTAAAACCCATGATCAGGGAGAAGACGCCGGGCCCCAGGGTCAACACCAGAAACCCAATCAAGTTGGGGGCCAGGAAGAGCAGGGCGGCCATTGCCTCCTTGTTCCGGGGCCTGCGGAACCATGGGCGACGAACGGCACCGGGTGCCGTTGGCGTTTGGGTGCCGACAGCCATGGATCAGCCCTTGAGTCCGGACATGGCGACACCCTCGATGTAGTACCGCTGCAATACCAGAAAGACCGCGATCACGGGCACAATCGCCATCACGGAACCCGCCATCAACTGGGGTATGTCCGTATGCCCCTGTTCCTGTTGAATGGCGGCAAGGCCAATGGGCACCGTGCGCAGTTCCCGCGTCCGAATGATGATCAGCGGCCAGAGGAAACTCCGCCAAGTGCCTATGAAGATGAAAATGGCCGCCGTCGCCAAGGCCGGCTGCGACAGGGGCATGACGATCTGGGCGTAGCGCCGGACGTAACCGGCACCGTCAATCTTGGCGGCATCCTCCAGTTCAAAGGGAATGGTCAGGAAGAACTGGCGCAGGAGGAAGGTCGTGAAGACACTGAAGAGGCCCGGAACAATCAGGCCGGCCAGACTGTCGACCATCTGAAAGCGGCTCACCAAGACAAAAGTCGGCACGATCGTGACTTCGGCCGGAATCAGCATGGTGGCCAAATACAGAAGGAAGAGCTTGTCCCGGCCGGGAAACTGCAGCCGGGCAAACGCGTAGGCACCCAGACTGGCCGTCACCAACTGGGACACCATCACGGTGACGGCGACAAAGGCGCTGTTCAGGATGTAGCGTCCGAAGGGCTGGACCGTGAACACGCCCTGGTACCCGCCCAGCTCCAGATACGTGGGCAGCCAGATGGGCGGGAAGACGGCGGCGTCCGTTTCCGTGAGCAGGGAAGTGCGCAGCATCCAGAAAAAGGGAAAGGCCATCAAGACGCCCAAAATCATGAGCATGCCTGTGGCCAGTCCCAGGCGGTAGCGGGAGGCCGCCCCGCCCTGCCACAAAATCTGTCGTTGTTGTTGCATGTTCGCTGAATGCATCGACAGAGGACGCAAACAGGATGTCGGACAAGCGGGGCGGCAAGTTCCGGACCTGCTCCCCGCTTGTCCCTGGTATCAAATCAACGCCAACTGTCAGACTTCAATGGTCACGGCCGCCCACTTCTCGGCCAGTGCCTCGTTGGTTTCCTCCTGAATGAGCTCCAGCGCGGCCGCGATGTCGCCTTCGCCGGTGTCGTAAATGGCCCCGTAGTGGCGGGACCAGGAATCGTTGAACTGCGGACTCGCCAGCGTGGAGCGATCATTGAATGCCCAGCTCAACTGCTCGACAAAGGCTCCGGGATGTTCCGCCTTGCCACCCGCTTCCAGGTAGGCCGGCGTGGCACTCCAACGGGCCGGGATGCCCCGGCCGGGACGCCCCACCATCTCCGCCAGCGTGTCACTGCTGGTGTAGCTGGCCAGGAACTCCCAGGCCGCGTCGGGATATTCCGAGTCGTTGCTGCAGCAGAACCCGGAGCCGCCGGTGACGGTGCTCTGAAGGGCACCGATGGGTAGGAAGCCAATGTCGAAATCGAATTCGACCTCCGCATTCTTGGATTGCAGGGACCACTGGCCGTTCATTTCCATGGCGACCAGACCGGACGCGAAATAGTTGATGCCGCCGCTGCCGGCCAATTCGGCGGCCGTGGGTGCCACCTTGTGCTTGTACACGAGATCGACCATCCACTGGAGCGCCGAAGCGGATTCAGGGGAGGATATCAGGCATTCGCGGCCGTCGTCGTCGTAGTTGCGGCCGCCGGCGGAATAAATGAAGGCTGAATTTAGGTACTGGCCGCCATTGATCTGAGTTCCCCACTGTTCGCCATCCGGCTTGGTGAGGGCAGCGGCCGCCTCCACAAATTCATCCAGCGACCATTGGGTCTGGCCCTCGGTCGGCGGGTAGCCTATGCCCGCCTCGTCGAACATGCCCTTGTTGTAGTAGATGCCCCAGGTGGACTGGTCGTACGGGAAGCCCCACCAGCGTCCCCAGAAATTGAATCCGCGGGACACGCCCGCCGCGAAATCATCGACATTGATATCAGGCGTGGCATCAATGTACGGATTCAGGTCCAGGACCAAACCGACGGAGGCGACCGGCGGCACATGTTCGTCGCTGGCCATGAACACATCGGGCAGATCCCCGGCCGCGGCCCCGGCCAGAATCGTGCTGGTGGTGTCGCCCCAGCCCGCGTATTCGAGCTTCATGTCAACATCGGGCCGCTCGGTCTTGAACTGATCCAGGCCAATCTGCCAGGTATGCATGTCGCTTTCGTTGAACCAGTTCTGGAAACGCAGCTCGATGGCTTCCATGGCCGGTTCCTCCTGCATGCCATCCGCCGGTGCCGGCGCGACACACGCGGCCAAGGCAATGCCCATCCCGGTCAGGGACGACAATTGCAGGAAACGACGGCGACTGACATCGGGAGATATCCAACGTGACGAACCGTTCATGTTTCTTTCTCCTTGTCCCGTAAATTGTCCGGGACATGGCACAGGTTGGAAACTTTCACAAGACAAAGATCTGGAGGCGGCACCCACGCCGTCTCCTGGCACTTTAGCCGTTTTTCATGGCCTCCCTGGATGTGGCTCCTGATCTTCAGCAGATCAAAGCAGGATAACACTCGCGGATTCCCGCTCAACATGTGTTTCAGGCACGTTGGCCATGGGGAATCGCAACCGCACAGGATCACTGTCGGTGGCCTTGAACCTCGGGCCGTGGAGCCGTCAGTTCCGGTGCAGGGCCAGGGCTGCCTGGGCGCTGTCGCCAAAATGTCCCGCGGCTCCATCGGGCGTAGAGCCTGCTCGGCCGGATTGGTGGTGACACGCCCGCCCGCGGCCGCCAAGCAACACAGGCCGTCGTGCCGTGGCCGGTCTCGTGTCGGAGCTGGGTCGCGGTGCCTGCGGGATGTGCGGCCGGTCAAGGTACCGGCACCAATCTCATTCCTTCACGGCCCCCATGGTCAGGCCGCGCACCAGATACCTTTCGGCAATGAACACGAACACCACCGTGGGGATGAACATCAGCACCCCCGCCGCCGTCAGCGGTCCCCAGGCCACGCCGTACTCGAGCACGAACTTGGTCAGTCCCAGCGCCACCATCTCGGTCTTGATGGTGTTCGACAACACCAAGGTCACCAGCAGATCGTTCCAGGTAGCCAGGAAGGCCAGGACCGCCGTGGCCGCCAAGCCGGGCTTGATCAGGGGAATCACGATGCGCACGATGACACCCAGCGGTGACGCCCCGTCCACCCGCGCCGAGTCGTCCAGTTCCCGTGGCAGATCGGCGATGAAAGCCCGCAGCAGCCAGATGGTGACCGGCAGCTTGAAGGCCGTGTGGGCAATGATCAGGGCGGCGTAGGAGTTGAGCAGCCGCAGCGTGCTGAAGATGATGAACAGGGGCAGAATGACGGCCACCAGCGGGATCATGCGCATGAACACGAGACCGAACAAGACCGCCTTCTCGCCTCGGAAACTGTAACGCGACATGGCATAGGCGGCTGGCGGCCCGATCACCATATTGGTGGCGATCACGCCGCCGCACACGATCAGAGTGTTCTGGAGATAGGCCGCCATCTCGTAGTCCCGGAACACCGCCAGATAGTTGTCCAGCACCAGGCGGCGCGGTATCAGGATGAGACGGGTGGAGGCAATTTCCACCAGGGGTCGGATGGAGGTCAGGATGAGCCACAGGATGGGCGTCATCATGATCAGGAGCACCACCGAGAGCACAACATAGGTGGCGGTATCCTCCGCCAGCCGCCGTCCGGAGAACCGGAAGCCGCGGGAGGTCCGGGCCTGGGAGGTCATGCGTTTAGCTTCTCGCTTTCCGCGCCGGACCGTTCGTTGAGGAACAGGGGAATCAGCAGCACGATCGTGATGAAGACGGTGATCCAGGAGAGGGCCGAGGCCAGTCCGAACTGCGACTGGCTGAAGGCGGCCCGATAGATGTAGAACGGCAACAACTCGGTGGCGTGGCCCGGTCCGCCGAGGGTCATGATGTAGATGACGTCGAACACCCGGAACAGATCGATGATGCGCAAGGCCAAGGCCACTGCAATGACCGGCCGCATCAACGGCAGGGTCAACAGGCGCAGGCGTTGCCAAGCCGTGGCACCGTCCACAATCGCGGCCTCGAATGGGGGTTGCGGCAAAGCCTGGAGGCCCGCCAACATCAGGATCATGACGAAGGGAATACCCTGCCACACCGTGGCGATGACAATGGACAGCCGTGCCAGATTGGGTTCCACCAGCCACGCCTGCGGCGCCAGGCCCACTCCGATGAAAATCTGGTTCATGAGACCGAAGCGGTCATTGAAGATCCAGCGCCAGTTGAAGCCCGCCAGCACCGGGGCGGTCAACATGGGCAGCAGGAAAAACACTCGATAGATGGCCCGCCCGCGGAATTGGCGGTTGAGCAGGAGGGCGGTACTCATGGCCACGGTGAACTCCACCAGGATGCACACCACGGCGAAAATGATGTTCTGTGCCAGGACAGTGCCGAAGGAAGCACTGGTTATCGCTTCAATGTAGTTGCCCAGCCCTACGAATGGACGTGCGCTGCGGGCCAGCTTGTAGTCAAGGAAGCTGATGTACAGGGCGTGCACCAGCGGATAGAGCAGCACCGCCCCGATGATGCCCAGGGCGGGCAGGAGCAACCAGTAGGGGGCGTAGCGCGTTTGCCACGCGTCCAGACGGGAACGCAGGGAGACGCGTTCCCGTCTGGATTCGATTCCGATGAGGCGGTTCTCCGCCGGTCCCGCCATGGAGACAGCGTTCAGCGCGGCCTAGATCAGGCCGGCGTTCGCCAGAATCTTCTCGGCTTCCTGGGCGGCGAAGTCCAGTCCTTCCTGCGGCGACTTCTGATCGGACAGCACCTTCTCGATTTCACCCCACAGGATGGGCTGGATCTCGGAGAATTCGGGGAACAGGGGCCAGGTGTAGCCGTTGGCCGCCCCGGCCAGCGAGGCCTGCAGATTCAGGGCGACGATGCCCTCCGCGGTCTCAATGGCCTCGTTGAGTGCTCCCAGATGCGCGGGCCGGGAGCCCACGCTGGCGTGCAGATCCACCATCGCGGGTTGCCCGGTGATGTAGTGGATCCACTGCCAGGCGGCGTCCGGTTGGGCCGAATGCAGATTGATGGCCCGGCCATGACAGACCGCGGTTGTGATGTTGGTCTTGTTGCCGACAAGGGGCGCGATGCTGAAATTGTCCACGATCACGGACTGGTCCGGATCCATGGAGCCACCGGGGCCCCACTGCTTGCTCATGGCAGCCTGGCCCGCGGTCCACAGTTGGCCGTTCTCCTCCCATCCGTAGCTGGGCGTGCCGGCTGGCACCACCTCATGGGTGTGAATGAGGTCGTACCACCACTGCAGGGCCTCCACGCCTTCGGGCTGGTTCCAGGCCGGCGGCGAGGGTTCGAGGCCGTTCTCCAGGAAGTCGCCCCCGTTCTCCCACAGCAGATCGCTGTATTCGCGCAACGCGGGGTCGCCCTTGCCCACGATCAGATAGCCGTAGAGGTCCGGCGGATCGTTCAGGGCCTGGGCGGTGGCGACCAGTTCGTCCCAGGTGGTGGGGGGCGCCTCGATGCCGGCGGCCTCGAAGAGGTCGGTGCGATAGTACAGAGCCCGCAGATCGAAGGTGTAGGGAATGGCCAGCAGATTGCCGTTGCCCGTGAACGCGTCGAACGAGCCTTCCACGTAGTCGGCACTCTCCACACCGTCTCCGGCCGCGAAGTCGTTCAGCGGGAACAGGGCTTCGATGAAACGTCCGATCTGGGCGTAGTGCGTGCCGAAAATATCCACATCGGCACTGCCCGCGGCCACTAGGGTCAACTGCTTGTCCATAAGCTGCACAAAGGGCAGCGTGCTGTACCGATGCTCGATTCCGGTCTGGGTATTGAAATCATCCGAGATCTTGTCCAGATATTCGCCCCAGAGCGGACCACCGCTGGGATACAGGGCGTTCAGGACGATGGCCTCCGCCTCTTCGCCGGCTCCCGGTGCCGCGGGTGCCACGCAACTCGACAAGGCCAGACCGGCGGTGCCCAAGGCCAACGTCGATAGAAAACCGCGTCGAGATAAAGCAAGCGTACGCATGAGTACCGTCCTGTTTTTAATTTATCAAGTGACCGCCATTGTATCCACCAAGCGAAACCGCTTCTTTTTGTTGATTTAGTTCGGAGGCTGGTGTTCCCGAAGCCTGTCTCGATTGCGGGAGCGGAGCTGGCGGAACCACAGCTCGTGCAGCAAGTTGGAAGGGACTCGGCCTGGAACGCCGACAGTACCCGCGTGCGCGGCCTCAAACTTCCTGGGCAGCCTCCGCCACCCGGATCGCCTCCATGCACATGCCCACAACGTGGTAGTCCAGCTTGAACTCGTGGCCCTTGGCCTGTCCAACCGGTGAGGCGCCCGGCTCCCGATAACTGTGCCAACCCCCATGCTGTGCGTCCACGAACCGATCCCGGACGTACGTTACGGTCTGGTGCAGGGGTTCCATCAAGTCCGGACGCGCGTGCCGATCGACGAAACGCAACAGGGCGCGGATCGTCTCGCACTGTTCCCACCATCCCTTGCGACGGTGGAGAAGGCTGCCGTCCGGTGCCACCGGAGAGAAGATGCCTCCTTCCTCCCAGTCATAGCCCAGCTGCATGCCGTACGCCAGGAAGCGGGCGGCTTCGGCGGCGTAGGTGTCGGACAGGCCGCGCGCCGAGGCTTCCGACATCAGGAAGGCCCATTCGAACGCGTGCCCAACGTCGATTCGTCCCTCCTGCGCGGCCGGCAGCGGATTCCAGTCGGCGTCGTACACTTCGGGCAGGACAAGGTCCTCCTGTCGCCGCAGCCGATTCAGAACGAAGTCCGCCAGCGTGACGGCCTCCCCATGCAGTTCGCCCATGCCGGGCAAATCCCCTGCCGCCAGCAGGGCCTCGAAGAGATGCATCAAGGGATTCTGGGAACGCTGCGGATCCACGTCCCGGAAATCCCTACTCATGAAGTACCGGTAGCCGCCCTGCCCATCCCGGAAGCGGTCGGTCATGACCGTCCAGGTCTCCTGCAACGCCTCCCGACAGCGCGGCGAACCGGTCGTGGCACTGGCATGGGCCAAACCGAACAGGACGAAGGCATGGCCGTAACAGTCCTTGATGTCGTCGACGATCTCGCCCGTGGGAGAGCAGGTCCGGACCCAGCCACCGAACTTCGCATCCCAGAAATGGTCCATCAGGAACCGGGAACCGGATTCCACGGCGTCTCGATAGACCGACTCCCCGGTTAGCGCGTAGCCTTGGGCAAAGTTGTACAGCAGCCGGGTCTGCGACACGAGGGTGCCGAATCCCTTGGCCTGGGGGGTCCAGTCATGATCGAAGTGACAGGCGAACAGCCCCTCCGCCGTGATGGCGGCGCGCCAGGCGGGAAGGATTTCGTCCAGAAGGTGATGCCTGAACCAGACAATATCGACTTGATGGCGTTCATCGGAGGTCAGGGCGATTGCATCTAAATGGGTTTGGGCTTGAGGCCAATCAGTTGGCACAGGTAGTCCTTGTTCCAGCCGGCGGCCAGCCGCTTGTTGGCGATGCCCACCTTGAGGGATGTGTCCTGGCGCAGCAGGTTGTGGGCGATGCGCTTGAGGATCGCCATGTTGTGGGCGGCATGGCCGGTGCGGATGCGGCTGCCGTCCTCGTCAAAGGCCACGTCCAGGACCCAGTGGTGGGCGTTCTCGATGGCCCAGTGCTTGCGTACCGCCTCCAGTTGCGGTTGGGCCCTGGGAGGCAGGCTGGAAAGGAAGCCGCGGACCTCGGTCGAGACCCGGTCCCCGCAGCGCCGTTCGCACTCGACCCAGACCAGGCTGGCCAGGTCCCGCCACTCCCGGTCGGGGTCGACATGGGCGAGCAGGTCGGGGTCGCCGGTCGTCCAGCAGCGGCGGGTCTCGATGCGCCCGTGGCCCTTCCCGACCGTGTCCGCATAGTCGTGGGCATACCCGGCAAAGCCCTCGGCCCGTTCCAGGTCCCACGTGTCCTGCAAACGCGCGTGGAGGCCCTTGTGGTTGGCCCGCACGCGCAGCACGTAGTCGGCCCCCTGTTCCCGGATTTGGCGGGCTATCTTCTTCTGGCAACCCATGGCGTCGAGGGTCACGATGCAGCCCTCCAGGCAGAGCATGCGCAGCAACTCCGGGATGGCCGTGATCTCGTTGGACTTGTCGTCCACTGCGGTCTGGGCCAGCACCAGGCGGTTGGCCTCGGCCCAGGCGCTCACCAGGTGCAGCGGTTCCAGGCCCCGGCCCCGGTCGTGGGAGCCGCGCAGGCACTTGCCGTCGACGGGCACGACCTGGCCCCCGGTCAGCTCGAAGGCCGCCTGCACCCAGTCCCGGAAGCACTCCTCGAAGCGGGCCGCGTCCAGCCGCGCGAAGACCCGGCCCAGCGTGTCGTGCGAGGGGATCCCGTGCGGCAGCGCCAGGAAGGTGCGCAGCCACTCTTCGTTGAGCCGGCCGAAGAGCGCGATCGCCACGAAGCTGTCGGCGCCGCAGATGACGGCCAGCACCGACAGCACCAGGATGTCCGTCAGGGGGTGCAGCTTGGTGCGGTCGACACGGAAATCCTCCAGGGTGCCCATGGTCTCGACCAGGGACGGGGATGTCGGGGGGGCCATGAGGGGGTGCTCCGCAGGCTGGATCCGGAACTGCCCATTGTAGCCACGGGCCGGCCGGCCCGGTCAGCCGCCCCCAATTTAGATGCAATCGCCCTGCATCGGAGGTCGGCATGCGCTTCTCACCCTTGAGTTTCTGATATAACCAGCTCCCCACCGGGCATCTGCAGCCTGGCGAGGGACGGGACCGCATTGTGTTTCAACAGTTCCTGGTGGACGGGAATGGGATTCCGCCCCCAGTCTTCAAGACCGGCAGGACACGACCAGCATAATCGCGCTCCGCCAACGCCGTTCCCGATTGCACGCGGTACAGGACCAACTGCACGCGGACCAGTCGCAGGAAGTCAGGCTCCCAACTGGCTTGGCACCAGAACAACAACTTGGGACCTGAGCGGTTGCGCGTACACTCTCACCCAAACAACGTAGCGTCGGCAACAATCCCCTGGTTTGCAGGCCCGGACCGTTATCCAGAAACGACTGCTTCCGGCGTGCGGGCTGTCAACAGATAGGCCAGACCGGCAACCGGAACGATGGCCAGTACCAGACTCAGGAACCAATCCCCCTTTGACAACCCCGTCAGAATGGCTACGGATATGCCAACGGCTCCGACGACATATACACCCAGGACACCAATGGCCGTCCGCGACAGTCGGGATGAGCCGCGGTGTCCGACCAGCAATACCGCCAACAGAAGCGCCACCGCCAGCGGGTGCAGGACAGAGAGGAATCCCCGCTCCCACCAAGTGCCGCCATCGGCGAAATTCGCAACGCCGACAAGGAACAGGGCCAACACCATCTGGATGGATACTAGGACGGTGAGAACTCTTCCGGCCATTTTGTTCATGACTCCAACCTCAGAAAATGTTTCCGCTTTGGGAACAGAATTCGAATTCAACCGGCCGACCGACTGCCCCACTCCGTTTCCAGAAACGTCTCCGGCTCGAGGCCCAACGCATCGGCCACGCGTGTTATGTAGTTGAAGAAAGCAATGATCTGGACCGCGTCCATGACGGCCTCTTCGCTGAAGCCGAGACGGCGCAAGGTCTCCAGGTCACCCGCCGTCATGTCGTGCTGGGTGTGGGTCAGCTTGGCTGCAAACGCGCACAGGCTCCGGTCCGCCTCGGACAGATCGGCGGTCCGCCAATCGTGGACAAGCCCGTGCAGGAAAACGTCGGCATCCGCCGGTGAACCCTGGAGTGTTTCGGCGATCTCTTCACGGAGATCGTGGGCATGGGCCTGCGTTCAGTAGGGACAGGCCAGTTCGGCCGACACCACCGTGGCCAGCATCTCCCGCTGCACACGTGTAAGGTCCGAGGGTCCGTGCATCGACTCCTGATAGAACTGCATGGCCGCCTGCAGCGTGCAGGGCCGCAGACTGCCAACCTTGACAATCTTCCAGATGCGGCCTGCCCGGCCCAGGGCCTCGTCGTAGATCCGCCTCAGCAGACCCGTGGACTCCTCGTAGGGGATCTGTCTTATCCAGGCCAACTTCCATCTTCCCCGAACACGAATGGACACGGCCCGAATGCCGTATGCCCATCGTACCGCACGCGGCCACGCCGCTGTCTCCGGTTCACCCGGCCGCTGATTGGCCGCGGTCGGCAGAAGCGCGATACCATCCCACTATGAGTGGGACTGGCCCTTCAGCACCCAGTTAACCCTGACTTCGTCCAACAGGATGTCGGTGGCGAGGGTCCGGGCCTGCGCCAGAGCCTCGTCGGCGGACAGCCCGGCTTCAATGAGCAGCCGGGCAGCCACCATGCCATTGCGCTCGTGTCCGGACCGGCTGTGGATGGTCACTTTCTTGCCCTCAGCCAGCATCCCGCACAACACCGTGCTGTAGGGCGGCCAGAGGTTCTCGAACCATTCCCCCGGCACCGTATGGTCCGCGATCGGGAGATGGATCCAGGTCATGCCCATGGCCATGGCCGTGCTGCCCAGATCCTGCACATTCAGGATTTCGAACTCCACGTCCTCCAACAAGGTCACCAACGCGGTCGTACCCCAGTCCTGCAGATTCTGCAGATCCGCCACCAGGCGGTCCGCCGGCGACCGGGTATCGCCGGGCGTGGCCAGGATCCCGGGACAGGTTGTGACACCGATGGTGCCGTTGCCGGCGGCCAGTTCCTTGATAACCATGGAACTTATATACCTGTGTACCAGGATTGTGCTCTACAATGAACGGAAGCCGTGAGTGCAACGAACACTGCACGGCCTCCTGACAGGCAGGTTGAAGATGACAACCCGGACTGCTGCCCCCAAGTCTAAAACAACCGAAGTCCGCATCGAGCGGTATCGCATCCGCTTCGACCGCCGCGCACAGGCCGCCCTGTGCGCCCAGATCGCGGGCGCCTGCCGGTTGGTGTGGAACCTCCTGCTGGCCGACGGCGAGCGCCGGTATCGGCTGCGCAAGGACTATGGAGAGTGGACGGCCATTGAAGGCGCGGCGCCCATCGACCAGTCCGTGTCGTTCTTCACGCTGGGCAAACGCTTCATCGACCTTCGCAGCAGGCCCGATACGCCATGGGTGCGGGCGTTCCTGGGCTCTCCGTGGGGACGGCGGTACCGCGCCATGGATCTGTCCTGGCTGAGGGATATGCCGTGCGCACCGCTCCGCTACACGGCCAAGTACCTGGCCGACGCCTACACGCGCTTCTTCGAGGCATGGGCCGCGGCCAAAGCAGAAGGAAAGTCGCTGGGCGTGCGCCAGTCGGACGGCAAGCCCAAGGGGTTTCCGAAGTACAAGAAGAAGTTTGACCGCGACGACGGCTTCACCATTCCCGGCGATGTGCGCATGGACGGCGACCGATTGCACATCCCGAAGGTGGGGTGGGTGCGCCTGGAAGGGAGCGGGTTGTACCGGGGCTGCAAGCCGAAGCAGGTGCGCATCCGGAAGGAAGGCACCGAGGAGCATCCCAAGTGGTATGCCTACGTGTGCCATGAAGTGCCGGTGGACCGGCTGAAGCCGCCGGCCTGGACCGGCGCCGTGGGCGTCGACCGCAACGTCGGCCAGGCCACCGACAGCGACGGCGAAGTGTACGAAGTGCCGGACGACCCGAAGCTGGACGCGAAGATCAAGCGCAAGGAACGGAAGAAGGCCAAGTCGCTGGCGCGTTCCAAGTCCAATGGCAAGGCCATGTCCAACCGCGGTCGGCGCATAGGTGGACAGTTGAAGAAACTGAAGCGCAAACAGAAGAGGCGCCGGGAGAACGCCGCCCACCAGCACAGCCGCAAGATGGCCGACAGGGCGCACACCGTGGTCATGGAGGACCTGAACACCAAGGCCATGACCAGGAGTGCCAAGGGTACGGTGGCAGAGCCTGGTAAGAATGTGAAGCAGAAGGCCGGGCTCAACCGCGGGATCCTGAAGTCCAACTGGGGCCGCACGGAGCGGATGCTGGACTACAAGGCGGGGCAGGTACTGAAGGTTCCACCTGCCTACACGTCGCAGACCTGTGCGGCGTGCGGACACGTCGACAAGGCGAACCGCAGGACACAGGCACACTTCCGATGCACGGCGTGCGGACACACTGCGAACGCAGACCGCAATGCCGCTCAAAACATATTGGCGCGGGGCCTGGCCCTGCTCCCGACGGCCCGCGGGACAGGGGCTGCTGCACGGCGAGAGGCGCTCGGTCCCTGTCCGTTGCCAAAGGCAACGGACAAATCGACCTCACCGACCCGTGAACAAGGTATGCCGTCACGGCCGAGGGGGTCTCCTCCTTGGTACACAGGCATATAAGTCCCATAACCATGCGGTGCGGACAATCAGTTGAGACAGAACAAACCGACAGGATGGGCGGCCGAGCCTCCCGTGCCTACGCACAACCGCGCCATCGTTTCAATGGTACCTGCCCGATGGGCAACCACGGAAATCGCCGCCCGGACCGGAATCACAGAGGGTTGAGCGGCCGTCCGGCGGCAGGATAGCGAGCCGGCATACCGGATCCCGTCTGTGCGGCCCCTGCCGGATGCCGACCTGCGGGTTCCCACGTGCGCTCGTGGTGTAACGACACCAGCTGACCGCCATGTGCGTACAGGCAAAAACTCGTCCGGACAGCGCATCCGCTGCCACGCAGCCCCGCATTCAGACCCATCTGGGACTGGCTTCAACCCAAACCCGAACACTTGAACCGGGAACCCAAGGCCCGGCTGTGCAACCTTCCAACCTGACATGACCAGATCGGGTTGAAGCGCCGCATGCCCGGGGATGGCACCGTGATGGCTTCCATGCTCGCCGCCGAACTGCCGGAGCAGGGGCATCTCAACGGCCAAATGGCGACCGCTTTGGTCGATGTGGTGCCCCTGAACCAGAACAGCGGTCAACAACAAGAGCTTCACCGTGTCCGGAGCGACCGCGCTGCCATAAGCACAATCCTCTCCATGGCAACCGTACCTCTCCATGGCAACCGTAACCGTCTTCCGCCACAACCCCCTATCGATGCCTTTCACAACTTCTTGTACCGACATGGCGAACCTGGAAGAGTGGCGCTCGCAGCCGCCATGCGCAAGCTGCTCCCCATCCTGAACGCGGTGATCCGAGACCGGGTTCCCTGACAGCCAAACCGCGTGCCCCACGGCTCCCGCAGGATTGACACGCAGCACAGCAACCTGCTATGCTGCGCTGCACGACAACCGAATACAACTGATAGTCAGGTCGTGAGATCTGAAAGTGTTGTTGTATGTTGCCTTGGAGCAACATCTCGGTTGGCACATTGGGATAATTTGTCACACATACTTGGAGGAGATCACGATGGCGTCCAAACTTACGCGAAGAGGATTTCTCAATCTCGCGGGGGCGACAGCTGGACTAACTGCTCTCGCCGCCTGCGTCCCTGCTCCCTC
Source organism: Caldilineaceae bacterium (assembly GCA_965208365.1). Taxonomy (GTDB): domain Bacteria; phylum Chloroflexota; class Anaerolineae; order Caldilineales; family Caldilineaceae; genus Bin34. The sequence goes on from OZ242330.1 coordinate 997,092, forward strand.
AGGAGAGGCTGCAGCCACGGAAGAGGGAGTGACGGTCCAATTCTGGATTTTCTGGACCCAGCCTGGCCGTATCCACGATCAGATCATGGCCGATCCGAGTCTGCCTGACTTCATGGGTGACAACACTCTGGAATTCCGCACCGGGGTGGAAAATGAAGCGCGCCTGGCTGCTGTGGCTGGCGGCACACCTCCAGATATTGGTGCGCTCGGCTATTACCTGGACTTCATGGCCCGCGATGTGGTTGTCGAAGTGACGGACTACGTCGCAGCCAGTTCGGTGATCAATGAAGAAGACTTTATTGAGACCAATTGGCAACAGACCCATTATCAAGGCGTCCAGAAGGGCGTGCCAGCCATCGAAGGATTCGTACGAAGAGGTTTCTACTACAACGCCCGCATGGTGGCTGATGCAGGATTGGACCCTGACGTGCCTCCGGTGACTTGGGACGAGGCTTGGATATGGCACGAGGCATTGACCCAGTTTGATGAGAACAACAACCTCCTGCAAATAGGGCTTGATCCCTATGACGCGGAAGGAGGTGTCGGACCAGGCAACGATGGTTGGGGTCTTGCGGACTCATTTGGATTCCGTTATTTTGACGAAGACACGAAGGAATTCAACCTGGACAACGAAGAGTTTGCGGAAGGTCTGGAAGTATGGGGAGATTTCATTCGGCTCATCGGTCCAGACAATCTCGTAGGTATGCGTAGCGTCGAAGGTCAAGGCACTTGGGGCGGCGCCTTCAATGCAGAAGTGCAGGCCTGTATCATTGAAGGCTATTGGATGTCTGGCGAAACCTACAATGAAGTACCTGAAGTAGCCGAACATTTGCGAGTGTCTTGGACTCCGGTTCCGGAACGTCGGCGCGGAGTGCAGCTCCAGACAGGCGGTGGTCATATGGTCCAGATGTTCAAAGACGGAACCTACAAGGACGAAGCCTGGCCAGTGGCTGAGTGGTTACAGGGTCAGTACTGGTGTGACCAGATATTCCACAATATTGGTTGGTTGCCCTCCTACACACCTTATTACGATACAGCGGACAAAGATTTGTTCCCTGGTTTGCAATTCATCTTTGACTCTGTTCAGAATGCCAACTATTGGGGTCCACAGATCCGCTGCGAAATCGAAGACTATGTACGCGTGAAATACCGTGAGTTCCGTGAAGCGGTGTACCGGGATGAAATCAGTGGTTCTGATGCGGTTGCCCAAATGCAGGAACTTTGCACGAAAGAGTACAAGGCAGCAGGTTTCGCCTAAATCTGCAGATAATACCGCGAATCATCAAAGCCGGTTGCAGCGCGGTCCCTAGCCTGGCAGGCTAGGGACCGCCTGGACGGGTTTGCCATTTGAGAGTAGACGATTGTGATTGCACTTCGACGGTCGTTTCCAGCTACTCCCCGTGAGTGGCGCAACTTTCTGTTGGGTGTTGCATTTGCCTCCCCTTGGATCATCGGATTCTTGGGTTTTACGATCTATCCGATCGGATCGGCGCTTTATTATTCTTTCACCCGCTATGACCTGGTCCGCGATCCCGTTTGGATAGGAGTGCAGAACTACGTAGCTTTTGCAGACGATCCTGATTTCAATTTGGTTGTTGGCAACACCTTTTGGTGGGTACTGATCAGTTCTCCCCTCGGTGTATTGTCTGCGTTTTTGATGGCGTTGCTGTTGAACTCACGAATTGTTTTGCGTTCATTCTTTAGGTCCATCTTCTTTTTCCCCGCGATCGTGCCTGTGGTTGTGACCGCTTTCGTATGGATCTTCCTGCTGAACGTCCAATACGGTGCCATAAACTCCACTCTGCAGGCAATGGGGTTCAAGACAATCCCTTTTATTTCCAGTCCCGATCTGATAAAATGGTCGCTTGTGGTCATACACATGTGGAGCCAGGGGGCTGCCATGGTGATTTTCCTGGCGACGTTGCAGGATGTTCCCAAGTCCCTCTATGAAGCGGCCACCGTGGATGGTGCCAACGCTTTACGCCGCATGTGGAACATCACCGTGCCCATGGTCAGCCCGATAATCCTCTTCAACATGGTCATGAGCTTTATCAGCGGATTCCAGTATTTCACGCTACCCTGGATCATGACCGAGGGGGGGCCCAGCCGGTCAGCAGAGTTTTATGCGATTTATCTGTACCGCAATGCGTTCCGGTGGTTTCGGATGGGCAAGGCGTCCGCCCTGGCCTGGGTCCTCTTCGTCCTCATTCTCTTGTTTACCTATTTGATTTTCCGCACCTCCGGTCGGCTCGTGTACTACGCAGGGGCAACGCGCTAGCGGGTTCTGGGCTATGACAACGCAGATGGCGGTAACGCACTATCCCCAGCCTTGGCACCAGCGGGTTCTGGAACTGTTGGGGCACTTTCTCAAATACTTCGTGTTGATTGTCTTGGCCGTCTCTTTCGTGTTGCCATTTTATTGGATGGTGTCGTCGGCCGTAAAGGATGATGCCCAGGTGTATGTCGTGCCGCCGATTTGGTTCCCCAACCCCCAGTTTTGGGAGAACTTCTGGAATGCCTGGAACAGCGAAACATTCAATCTGTGGACGTTTAACACCGTTGTGCGCTACGCCATTCCAGCTACCGTCGGGGTCGTGTTGTCTTCTTCCCTGGTTGCCTATTCCTTTTCCCGTATCGAGTGGAAAGGCCGCAATGCGCTGTTCGCCGTCGTGCTGGCCACGATGATGATTCCGGACTGGGTCCGCCTCGTACCGCTGTTCGTGATTTTCAAACACTTGGGTTGGATCAACACCTTCAATCCCCTGGTCGTTCCTCAGTTCTTCGGCAGCGCATTCTTCATTTTCCTGTTGCGCCAGTTTTTCATGGCTCTCCCGCTGGAGTTGTCCGATGCCGCCAGGATTGACGGTGCCAGCGAATTGCGTATTTTTCTGCGCATCATTCTGCCCTTGTCCAAGGCGGCCTTGGCGGTGGTGGGCCTGTTCACCTTCATGAACGCCTGGAACGACTATCTGGGTCCTTTGATTTACATCAGCCAGGAACACAAATGGGTGCTTACGCTCGGTGTCGGCCGCTTGCGTGGGGCGGTATATGAGATTGGCAACACCAAACTGGCCTATCCCTGGTTGATGGCCGTATCCTCCTTGATCACGTTGCCTGTATTCCTGGCCTTCTTCTTTGCCCAGCGCAGCTTCATCGAAGGCATTTCCCTCACTGGCCTCAAGGGTTGATTTGGAGCCTGTACCGAATGGTTGACACTCGGTAAGCGATCCGGTCTCTCGGGACCGGGCCGTAGAAGCGGGGGCTCCCCCGTCTGCCCGGTGCACGGGTCGTCGAGGTCTCCAACGAAATCGACTTACGCCGTACAGTTGTCCCTACCCCGCGGGCCGGTTGGTCCGGGGTTGTCGCCCGGACCAGGATGTTGATGGCTGCGTCACCTGCAGGCGTCTGGGGAACTGGAACCGCACACTGGTGCACCATGACCGGGCCAAGCACACTTCTCGTGCAGGAGACTGCGGCCCCCTTAAAGCAGCTTGACCTGACCGTGCCCCAGCCCGACCGCGCCTGCGCTATCGTTACTGCCGGACCCGCCGCGCGGCCGGAAGTACTGCTAGCACCCATTCCGACGCCTTCCAGTCTCACTGCCCCCTAGAATCCATGCCAAAGTCGCTGATGGTGCAGTGCAGGATGCCCACCGCGACCCGTTTCCGGACAGCTGGTCGTTAGTCGTCAACCACTAGCCCGAAGATTAACTCTGAAATCAGCCACGTTCTTGGAATCAGTTGGTCCGTCTCAATGTGTTCATGGATCGCGTGAGCTCCTGCACCGGGCACACCCAGACCGTCCAGTGTTGGCACGCCAAGAGCACCAATCAAATTTCCGTCACTACCGCCACCGGTACGGCCCCCGGCCAGATCGATGCCCAGACGCGAGGCTATCTCTCTCGCCTTGTCGAACGCAGTGTGACTGATTCTTCCAGCGGAGGTCGCCCACGCTTGCTGCTAACGTGAATGGTGGTGCCTTGCAGCTTGGTTGAAAGGTTTTGTATTCGGGTTACTGCGGATGCAAGGTCTTCCCGAGTCCAGGCACGTACATCGACTTGCATGTCTACGTGCGGTGCAACCACATTGGAGTTTGTTCCGCCCTGCACTATGCCGGTATTAACGGTCAATCCAGCTTCGAGATCGGTCATCGCCTGAAGGATCAGGATTTGATGTGCAGCTTCTTCGATGGCTGAGACCCCTTTCTCGATTTCAAGTCCAGAGTGTGCAGGGATGCCGCCAATGTGAATGTCCATCATCCGACTGCCCTTCCGTGCGGTCTTGAGCACGCCCCCAGGTAACGGGGGTTCTGGAACCAGGACGCAGTTTGCTCTCTTTGCCTCGTATTCCAACAATGGCATTGAAGTAGTGCTGCCCACCTCCTCGTCCGCGGTTGCCAACAGCACCACATGTCGATTTGGTTCCAAATTCAGGTCTTTGAAGGCCCTAAAGATATGCTCCATCATGGCAATGCTGCTCTTCATGTCAAAGATGGCCGGACCATAGGTCTTGCCATCCTCATCCTGCCGAAATGGCATTTGTTCGAGAGTACCGACAGGCCACACCGTGTCGAAGTGGGTAAGGACCAAAATCGGAGGCAGCTTCGGGGACTTGGCGTGCAACTGTACCCGGACATGGTTGCCGCCGTTGGGAACCTGGATGATCTCGACCTGATCAGCGATCGGCGCAAACATGGTGCACAGGTACTCGGCAAACGAGTCCAACCGGCCAACATCCGTACTCGGTGTTTCCTGTTCAACCAGACTTTCGATGGACGAGAGAATCGCGTCTTCCGCCTGAAGAAAATATTGTTGCAGGGCCTCGCTTCGAACCATAGTGTTTATTCCTGAAAACCAACAATGGTGTGATCTTTCGGTGTTACGCGCCGACAGAGGTTCTCGATCGTGCCGGCACGACCCGTCCTGCGAGGAGGGCTGACCGCAGTTGCCGCTGTGCCGGGGGAGTTGTCGCCGCCGATCGGCGTTCTCCTCCCGCAGGGAGATCCAACTCGGTCACGATTGCCACCCTCCGGTTCTCCGTTCCCTTCGACCTCGGTGGTCAGACGGGTGATGCGGTTGACCAGGGACAGGGTGGACATGGCGGTGGACAACTCGGGTACACCCATGTTGTAACACACGCCTCGCTGGTGACGTACTCCTGCCTCCTAGGGGTCCGATCAACCGAAGCTGCCAGTTCTCAGTTTTGAGGGTAGGCGTTAGAACTGGTGAGGAGATTACCCTGAAGATTCTGACTTGCCTAACTTCTGGGCCAACGAGGGTTCATAATGGCCCGAATGTTGAGTGTAGGGTGGTCGGTCCGCCCTGCAAGGTGCTGTGCGATCACGCCCTGGATTCCTCACAAAGCCTCAGAATGAAATTTCATTAGGTGGGTCAGCTACAGGGTCTGTCGTCTGAAGGAGAGCCAGGCGAGCAGAAGCGTACTCGCCACCATTCCCAGATTTGCGAGCACGGGGCCGATCAGTGCGCCCGGGTCGTTGCCGAGGGCCAGTTCTCTGGCTGGCCAGTAGAGGCCCATCGGCATGTAGTCGCCTAACCCTGGCATCACCGAAAGTACGGCCATGACCGCGAAGGCGGCAAGTCCGACGCATGCCGCGGGCACGGACGAGCGAAACAGCGTGCTTGCCAGAAATGTGACCGAGGCGATGACCATGATCGCCAGGATCATCAAGAGGGTAAACACGGTGAACCCGACGACGGGAAGCGCCTCGAAAAGCACCGCCGTGTAGAAGTAGCTCCCGATGCAGCCTAGGGCCACGCCAGCGAATAAGGTCGCGGAAAGGGCAGCGAACTTTGAGACGATGAAGGCCGTCCTAGTGACGGGTTTCACCAGCACCAGGGCCGCGGTTCCACGCTGTTTCTCGGTGGCAATGGCCCCCATAGCGAGGAGAATGGCGGCGAAGGGTGCCATCTGGCCGAGGTTCCGGATGAGCTGGTCGATTGCATCCGAGGTCTGCGGAGGCCGCACTGTTATCTCGAGGTCGCTGGCGAAGCTTTCGACGAGCTCCGGAGTGTACCTGGCGACCAGGGGCGATATCAGGCCGAAGGCCAGGAGGATAAGTACGGCACTAAGCAGCTTGTAGGTTCGCCACTGCTCCAGGACATCTTTGCAGAGAAGGGCAACGAAGGTGCTCACTCCGTGCCCCCGTTGTCATCGACCAACTCGAGGAAGATGTCCTCGAGGCTGGGACGATCGCGCTGGAAACGGGCGAGCGGAATTCCCATCTCCGCTACTATGGAGAGGAGCTCGACGCTGGCCGCCTGGGGGGCACCTACATTGACCCTTATCTCGCCGTGTTCGACCCTCACACCGGTACTCCACGGGCGCTGTCGGATGGCTTCGACGAGCGGCGCGACCTTCTCTTCTTGCCACGACTCGGGCTCCAGGATGAATACCGGCCGGGCGTAGCGCTCTTGCAGGTCGTGAAGCGACGACTCGACCAGGAGCTTCCCCTCGTCGAGGATGGCGACGGCGTCGCAGACGCGCTCCACATCAGCGAGGATGTGGGTGGACATGAAGATGGTGGAGCGGCCGCGCATCCTGGCGATTATGTCGAGGACGTCACGCCGTCCGGCGGGATCTAGGGAGCTCGCGGGCTCGTCCAGGATCAAGACGTCGGGTTCGTTGACAAGGGCCTGTGCCAGGCCCAGCCGCTGGCGCATCCCGCCGGAGTATCCACGGACGCGGCGTTTGGCCGCGGCAGTCAGCATGGTCTCCTCAAGGACCTGGTCGACTCTGGCCTTGAGGTCCTGACCCTTAATGCCGAACAGTCCCCCGACAAACTCGAGGAGCTCGCGTCCGGTCATCCAATCGTAAAGCCCGGGGTTTTGGTCGAGATGGCTTATTTGCCGTCGGAACGGGGGTCCACCGTGCTGGACATCGTGGCCGAGGATGAAGGCCTGCCCAGCGGTGGGTGCGTCAAGGGCGGTCAGCAGGCGAATCGTCGTCGTCTTCCCGGCTCCGTTGGGACCCAGGAAGCCGAAGATGGTGCCGGCCGGCACCTCAAGGGAGAGGCCGTCGAGGGCGACGAAATCGCCGAAGCGCTTGACAAGCCCCTCGCAGCGGATCGCGGCGTCCATGGCTAGTCCTCGTCGCGGCCCGCGACGAGGTAGACGAGAGGCCCGATGAGGTTGATGAAGACGATCACCAACCCCCATACCAGCTTGTTGCCGCCCTTGACTTTGCGCTCGGGGTTCAGCAGGTCCCTCAGAGCGAAGACCAGGAGGCCGAGCTGGATGATTACAAGTGGTGCAAGTAGAGCGATCAAACCGCCCGTTTCCACCAGAGTTCCCATATCAAGCTGCCTGGACCTAAGCGACGCACCATCCTCGACGAGAGCGATATTAGTGTAACTAACCTCGTGTGCAGGTTTTAGGCAGAGGATGGTATGAATTTGGGAATCCAGGTCCTGGTGTCTCTAATGGGTATGGACGAAACACATTGGATGACACAGGGACCTGGACCACTTCCTCATAGCCACTTTCTGCCTGGTGGACGACCTTATGGTCGACATCCTTGGCCATCAACGTCTTCGACAGCAGGGCCCCGCTCCGAAGCTCGCCGACAGCAAGGTCCTCACCATGGGGATCGTCGGTGAGTACCTGTCCCTGCACCAGGACAAATCCAGCAACGATTATTGGGAGGTCCCCAAACTTGGAGTTCAGCCGGATAGACGTGCGGTAGCCTATTATGTCGGTAACAGTACTGTCCGGCGCCGGCCGAGACAGTGTTTGTCCCTTCAGCAATTCGTTTGGAATCCCTGCCATGAACATATTGATAACGGGCGGCACAGGCCGCGTTGGCGCGAACCTGGCTCGTCGCCTGCTGGCGGCCGGACACAACGTGCGCGCCTTTGTGTATCCGGGCGATGCCGGCCGCGCCGGCAAGCTGGCGGGATTCGAGCGGGTGGAGACGATCGAGGGGGATCTGCGCATCTTTGCCGACTGCCAACAGGCCGTGGACGGCATGGACGCCATCTACCACTTAGCCGCGGCCTTCGGCGGTCCGTTCGACAACCGCGACTACCTGGCCATCAATGGTGGCGGGACCCTGAACCTCCTGGAAGCGGTGCGCGACCAGTGCCCCAACCTGCACCGCTTCGTCTACGCCTGCACCGAGGCCATCTACTGGCATCTGACGGATCGCAGCCCCCACCTCGAGGGGCGCGAGAGCCGCTACTTCGCCAACGCCATCCGCGAGACGGATGTCTCCCCGTACCTGCAGATGCCTTATTTTCTGACCAAGCGCATCGGCGAACAGCTGGCCATGTCCTACCACCACCAGTACGGCGTGCCGTCGGTCTCCTTCCGCTTCACCACCATCATCGAACCGTCGGAGTTCCTGAACGCGAACGGCCTGCCGCCCCTGTTCCTGTTGAGTTCAGCCCATCAGGATTGGAGCGGCCAGCATAGCCCGGACCCGGCGGAGCAGGCCATGCTGGACCACATCCGCAGCCTCTGGACGGGGGAGGAAAAGCTCCTGCTTTCCCTGAATCCCAACGGCGTGCCCTTCCGACAGCACTACACCGACGTGCGCGACATCGCCCTGGGCCTGTCGCTGGCACTGGATGCGGAGGCGGCAGTGGGACAGGAAATGAACCTGGGAGGGGCCGCCATCCTGGACTGGGCGGAGCTCGTCCCGTGGCTGGCGGAACGGTACGACATGGAGTACGTGACCGCCAAAATCCCGTCGCCCAACTACTTCGAGCTGGATCTGGGCAAAACCCGGTCCATCCTGGGCTACGAGCCGGAGCACGACTTCCACAGCATCCTGGCCACGGCCGAAGCCATGGCTCGCGGGGAGCAAACCGACGTAATTCCGACCGGTGTGCGCTGGCAGGCCAGGTCGGAGGCATAGATCAGGGCGGTGGTCAATCGCCCTCGGGCGAGCCGCCGCTCAGTTTTCTGGCGCCGCTGATCGCCCAGAACAGCAGGGCACAGCAGGCGATGGCCAGGGCCAGGGTCGGCACGAACGGCAGGCTGAAGGTGGCCTGCAGCGGAATGAGCGCCAGAATCAAGCCTACCCCCAACACGGCGCCCAGACGGAGGAGGTGCCTGGTCAAGTAGGCATCCGGATCGATTGATTCGGTCAGGCTGAGCATCCGCCAAGCCAGGTGGTGAAGATCCCAGGAGGCCAGCAGCAGGACGATGCACACCAAGCCTGTCAGCGGAGTCATGTGGCCCAGAGTGGCACCGGTCAGACAACACAGGCTGACCAGGATGAACATGGGCGAACCAAAGCCGTCCCGCCGCTGCTGCAGGGCCGCCAGCCAGACTGTTACCGCAGCCATCACGCCGCCGAACAGCACCCAGCTTTCGGTAGTCGCCAACTGCGTACCGGCCACGATCGCGACCGCCGTCAGGAGGACGGCGGCAATGATCCGCGCCAGGTAGCGGTCAATCAGGGCCAGGCAGTATTCAAACAGCGAGTCGGCTGCTCCGGCTTCCTGATTGCTGTCCGGGTTGGACTCGGGTTGTGTTTCGGTCATGCTGAAGATTGTGCTTGGGAATTCCGTCCTGATGCATGCTCCACTGGGAACAACAGCCTGCAGCCTTGCTGGCGGCAATTGTCGTTGTTGATGCCCTTCCGGTCTCAGGACAGCAGGCGCGCCAAGGCCGCGGCCGGATCGGATCCCAGTTCCAGGGTCAGCAGCCTGCGTCCACCGCTCCGAAGGGCTTCTCCGTCGCCCAGGGCCTGGGCGCGCTGCAGGGTGCCGAAGGTCATGCCGTCCGTGCCTCCCGAAGGTCCCGGGATGGGCAGGTCCGTGGTCGGGTCCACCCGGCGCACCAGCTGCAGGTTCAGGCCGTTGGTGGCACCCCCCTTGTGCAGCTGTCCGGTGGAATGGAGGAAACGCGGGCCAAATCCGATGGTGACCGGAATATCAAGGCGGTGGGCAACACTGCGGCGTAGGACCTCCAGGGCCCGCCGATTGTCCGGATTGGCCGGCAGGTAGGCTTGGATCGCCAAGTAGTCCCGGTGCGACGCCAGCGCAAGGAAGTCGTCCAGGGCCTGTGGGGAAGCTGCCACCGCCTGTCCCTCCGGCAGCGTTCCGGTTTGTTCATAGGCGGCGACAAAGGCCCGCGCCGCGACCTTGGCGGACTCGACATCCGGCTGATCAAACGGATGGACATCCAAGGCGTGGCCGGCCACAGCGGTCGCGAACTCCCAGAAGAAGAAGTGACCGCCCAAGTCCTCTGGTCCGGTAAAGGACATCACGGCGACCGGATGTCCGGCCTCTGCGCAACGGTCCGCCAACGCGGCCATGGCCGTGTCCGGGCTCTCGTCCGGTGCGCAGGGCACAACCGCCACGCAAAAACGATCGTCGCCGAAATGAGCCACATCGTCGGCACCCTCGCCCAGCACAGGCACGATGCCCCGGCCGGACTTGCCCAGGCTTTCGGCAATCAACTGTTCGATCCAGTCCCCCAAGGAGGCCAGGGCCGGAGGAAGCAGGATGGTCAGCTTATCCCTGCCTGCCAAGGCCAAGCGGCCCATCAACATCCCGAACCGGGCCGCGTCATTGTCGGCAGTCGGACGCTCTGCCAATTGGGCAAAGGGTTCGGTTTTGGCCAACAGGCGGCCGACATCGCCTCCGGCCAGAGCCAGCGGCACCAGCCCAAACAGGGACAGCGCGGAGTACCGGCCACCGATGTTGGGATCGTTCTCAAAAATTCGGCGGAACCCTGCCTCCCGAGCCAGGCCGACCAAGCTGCTACCGGGATCCGTGATCGCAACGAAGTGTTCGCCCGGGGGCCGGCCCCCTTCCTGTTCTGCGAGCCTGGCCCGAAAGTACTGGTAACCGGAGAGCGTTTCGACTGTACCGCCCGACTTGGTGGCTACCACAAACAGGGTCGCGGCCAAGTCCAGCCGTTCTTCCAGCAAGGCGATCTGTTCGGGATCCGTGGTGTCCAGGATGAGCAGTTCGAGGCTCCGCTCCGAACACCTGCACAGCTCGCCAAACACCTCCGGGGCCAGGCTGGAGCCGCCCATCCCAATCAGGACGGCCTGACGGAAGCCCTCATCCACCAAGGTTCGAGCCCATGCCGTCAGTTCCGCGGCCTTGCCGGCCATGCGGCAGTGAATGTCCAACCATCCCAAGCGGTCTGCAATCTCGACATCGTTGTCGGCCCAGACCGTGTGGTCCCGAGCCCAGATACGGGAAACGATTTGTTCCCTTTGGAGGTGGACCTCAACATCCGCCAATGCCGGTTCCAGGGATCCAAGTCTGATGTTCATACGTTCTCTATTTCCATGTGGGAGGGCACCGCCCATGTTTGGGCTGGAACTGCAACCGCCCTCCCAGCCGGCCCGGTCACTGGGCAAGTGGCATCCAGAGAGTGTGTCCCGGTCTCAAGTTCGAGGCTTTTGGCTGTCTGCGGCAATCGCCGACGAGTCTCCACACAATCAATCGACAGGGCCAACCGGAGCCGCAGGAGCCGAAGCGTCCAACAGCGAGCGAACACCCACATTCGATGGGCGACACGCAAGCTCCTGGCTATTGCCTCCGCTCGGACCCGATGTCGTCATCCGGGATCCGCAGCAGGGAACGCCACTCGTCGGGCGTCCGCTGCACGGCCCGTATGCGCCGGAAGGCATCCGCCGGCGGGCCATCCCGACGCCAGACTGCCTCGATCCGATCCAAGTGTGCCGGGACCAGCTTCGATTCCAGGAACTCGCGCATCACACTGATGGCCGCTGCACTCCGTTCCTCTTCTCGACCTTCCTCACGGCCTTGCGCCCGGATCCTGTGCTGTTCGTCGGTTTCGCGGTCGCGCCAGCGGCCCTGAACAGGGTCGTACCACTGGAACCGCGGGCGCCACCGGTCCGGCTGCATGCGAATGTGCGTGCCGAACACGTTGCTCCAGTACGCGTCCACTTCTCCATTCGATTCGGACAGCGCCGGGTCGGGATCCAGCCTCCGGTACGCTCCGTCCGTCAGCCGGAACACCAGCAACTCCGCTTTTGAACCGGGTGCACGCTTGTCCCCCAGGTCGTACACCAAGTACTCGACAACTCCCAGATCCGCGTACAACCGCAGCTTCTCGTCCAGGTCCCGTTGTGCGCCGCCCTCCGACAATATTTCCAGCACCAGTTCCGGAGGAGGGTCCCCCTCGTGGAGCCGCAGCGCGCGGTCCGGCTTGTCGTCCGGGTCCAGGTCTTCCTCCGGTGGCAGCTCGAGGGCCGACGGCAGCACCATCAGGTCCGGCCGCACTCTCTTCACCCGGCGCTCCCCGCGCCCGGCACCCGGCGGCCGGTAGTGGACATGCGTCTCTATCTCCACGCGGTTGCCCAGCGCGTCGCAGGCCGTGTCGCACATGCGGTACTGGACTCGCCCCGCCCGGGGGTCGGGCAGGATGATCACGCCGTCCTCGTCGAACTCGTAGAAGTCAACACCGTCAACGCCGTAGTCGGGGTCGGTTGTCCAGTCGTCCTCGTACTCATGAACAACGTCGTACTCATACTCCGGATCATGGTGGTCCAGTTCCTCCAGGCCGCGGAACCACGCGTCAAGGTGTTCCAACCGCCAGGCGGCCCGCTTCTCCCGCGCCGCGCGCGTCATGGTTGGGTCGGCATCGGGGGGCAGCTCCCCTACGCGCCCATTGGGCGCCGCCTGCGTCCGCTCCCGAATTACAGCCGCATCCATCTCCGTCTCCCGCTTGCCGAGACCCCATTCTACATCCCGATTCCTCGCCGAATTATGACGAGCAGCCACTCTCTGTGCTCGACCGAAGCGAACATTCCTGCCATGGACACGAGGGACCGCCACTTAGGATGGTGCCGTCACCGATTGCTGCCAAGTCCGGCCGCGCTGTCCCGTCGCCAACGGCTGCTCCGCACGCAATTTGACGACACTGCAGCGGCACCCGGCAAGCGTGAGTTCTTGGACCTGTTGGACGGTGGGGCTATCATATTCATTCAACCAATTCCAATTGAATAGGAGGAGACATCGTGGCTTCCACGACTTTGAGCCGACGGCGATTCTTGGCATTCAGCGGTGTGGCGGCAGGGGCGGCGGCCCTGGCAGCCTGCGCGCCACCGACGGCGCCCGCGGCCGATGCGGGCGGCATGTCCGCCGAGTCGGTCACCGTTTCCACGGCCCTGACCTGGGAGGCCGCCTTCCAGACCACCCAGCAGGAATTCGACACCAACTTCATGGAGGAGAATTCCGACATCGTCCTGGAACCGGTCTACAACACCTGGTCCGACCACAACCAGGTCGTGCCGACCTGGGCCGCAGCGGACACCCTGCCGGACATCATCTATGTCCACGGCAGCCGCGCCTTCCCTTGGGCTTTCGAGGGCATTACGGTTTCGATGCAGTCCCACATTGACGCCGATCCCGGTTTCAACGTCGCCGGCGTCTGGGAGGAAGCCCTGCGCCTGTATCGGTTTGAGGGTGAGCAGCACGGCATTCCCTATGACCACGGTCCCATCATCCTGGGCTACAACAAGGACATCTTTGATGCGGCGGGGGTGGACTATCCCTCCGAGGACTGGACCATTGAAGACCTGGTCGAGACCTCAATTGCCCTGACCAACACCGAGGGTGACGTCCCGGTCTGGGGATGGCGCGGAGACATGCCGAACTTCGGAAACGGCACCAACCGCAACATGCTCAACACCTACGGGGCCAACCTGTACAACGACGAGGAGACCGCCATCGAGCTGGATACGCCGGAAGCGCGCGTGGCGGTTCAGATCTGGGTTGATTTGATTCACAAGCACGGTGCCGCCCCGACCCCGGCCGAATCCGAGGCCTTCGAGCAGAATGCCTGGATCGCGGGCCAGTGCGGCATGTCGCTGTTTGCCTCCTGGAGCACTCCAACACAATATGCGTTCGCCAACTATGCCTGGGACGTGGCGCCGTGGCCGGCCGGACCCGCCGGGCAGAGTTGCGGTTCCTTCGGCTCCGGTTTCAGCATCACCAAGAACAGCGGCAACCCGGCCGCGGCCTGGCGCTTCCTCAGCTCCTACTTGAGCACGGAAGGCATGGAGTTCATGTGGGGCAGTTCCGGACGCGGCAGCCCGGCCCGCGCCGACGCCTACCAGTCCTGGCTGGATTCGGAACCGGCCTCCGACAATGCCCACTACTTCCTGCACGCCCTGGAGAACTACGCCGTGACCGGACGGCCGTACCAGACGCTGGCCGCACCCCAGCTGCTGGACATCACGGGCCGCTACCAGACACTCCTGCGGAGCGGCGAAATCGATGTGGATTCGGCCATCACCGGCATTGTGGAGGAGGCCAATGCGGCCTTCGCGGATGCTGCTGAGCGCATGTCCTGATTTGTGATTTGATTGTGGGGATGCCGTGCGGGCTAGCGCCTGCACGGCATCCCAAGCCGGCGGTGCAACCGCATTTGCCATGACTGCCAGCGTACCGGCGCGTCCGGTCAAGCGCCTGCGGACGCTGCAGCAGCGCGAGGAGCGGGATTTCTGGATCGCGATCCTGCCCTGGTTCCTCGGCCTGTTCCTGTTCACGGGCGGCCCCGTCATCGCGTCGCTGGTCTTCAGCTTTACGGACTGGACCGGCCTCAACCTGTCGGGCTTCATCGGCTTCAAGAACTACCGGGATCTGCTGGTTGAGGACCTGGTCTTCTGGGAGACCGTCTACAACACCTTCTACTACACCTTCGGGTCCGTTCTCCTGGGAACCCTGGGTGCCCTGTTCGTGGCCCTTCTCCTGAACCAGAACCTGCCGGGCACCTATTTCCTGCGGCTCATCTACTACCTGCCGTCGATCGCCAGCGGGGTGGCCATTTCCATCCTCTGGATCTGGCTCTTCAACCCCAACGTGGGTCTGGTTAACTACCTGCTGGTCAAGCTTCTGCCGATTGACGCCGGACCGGCTTGGCTGTCCAGTCAAACCTGGTCCAAGCCGGCCCTGATCCTCAAGAGCACCTGGGGCATTGGCGCCAACATGATCATCATCCTGGCAGGGCTGCAAGGTGTGCCCCAGTCGCTCTACGAGGCCGCTCGCATCGACGGTGCAAACGCCTTCGACGAGTTCCGCAACGTCACGCTCCCGATGCTGTCCCCGGTGCTCTTCTTTGTGATCGTGATATCCACGATCAACGCCTTCCAGATCCTGACGGACATCCTTGTCATGACCCAGGGCGGACCGGGAACGTCGACCTACATGCTGGTCTACTACATCTACCAGAATGCATTCCAGTACCTGAAGATGGGCTACGCCTCGGCCCTGGCTTGGATCCTGTTCACGATCATCCTGGCACTGACGCTGCTGCAATTGTGGGGCAGCCGCCGCTGGGTCTACTACGAGGGCGAGACGTAGGTCATGGCCCAGATGCAGGACACCGTGGATCCGGGGGCCATCCCCGCTCGTCCGGTCACGCCCTGGTGGCAGCGCGCCTCGAAGCGGCGCATCCTCAACATGACCATCATCTACCTGCTGATCCTGCCGGGCGCGGTGATGTTCCTGATCCCGCTGCTGTGGATGCTGTCGACATCCCTGAAGGAGTCGAGGCAGATTTTCGTGAATCCACCCGTCTGGATCCCCAACCCGATTGTTTGGCAGAACTTTACCGACGGGTGGAGCGCCTACCTGCCGTTCAACACCTTCTTCGTCAACTCGACGCTGATCACGCTGAACAACATCGTGGGCAACCTCTTCTCCTGTTGTTTGGCAGCCTATGGGTTCGCCCGGCTGCGGGCCCGCGGCCGCAATGTGCTGTTCGGGTTGGTGCTGGCCACCATGCTCCTGCCCAACGAAGTGCTGATCATTCCGCAGTACGTGCTCTTCACCAAGATCACGCAGTTCCTCAAGCCCTGGTGGGACTACTACACGCCGGGCGGCATCCTGTGGATGCGCTACCTGTCCTGGCTGCCCATGATGGTGCCGCCCTGGTTCGGCTTCCCCTTCTTCATCTTCCTGCTGCGCCAGTTCTTCCTGACCATTCCACTGGACCTGGACGAGGCCGCCCGGTTGGACGGCGCCTCCTCCTGGCGCATCCTGATACAGATTCTGGTTCCCCTGACCAAGCCTGCCCTGGCCACGGTCGTGATCTTCGCCTTCATCGGCAACTGGAACAACTTCCTGATGCCGCTCATCTACATTCGGGCGCAGAAGGAGCAGGTACTGGCCGTGGGCCTCAACCAGTTCCGTGGCCAGTTCGGCCACGTGGACTTTCACTACATGATGGCAGTCTCCCTGATCGTGCTTCTGCCTGTGCTTCTCATCTTTTTCTTTGGACAGCGCATCTTCGTGCAGGGCATCGCCCTGACCGGCATCAAGGGGTAGCGCCCCTCGCCGTGCACGCGCCGGCCCTTCCAACACAACCCGAGGCCCTCATGGCAATTTCAGGCATCGCCGACCTGCGCCGCGTGCTGCCGCTCCTGGCGGCCGTGCTGCTCGCAGCCTGTGCACCCGTCATCCCACCGCGGGAAGCCGCACCGCCCCCGCCCCGCGGACCGGCCGACGAGATCCCCCTGTTCCTGAATGTCTCGGCGCGGGCCGGCATCGATGCCCAACATGCAGCCACCTGGAACCAGTTCGGCGAAGAAGGGGAGGATGCCCCGTTCAACACAGGCTACATGGCCATGGGCCAGGCCTGGGGCGACTTCAACAACGATGGCTGGCCGGATCTCTACGTCACCGGCAACCAAGCACCCAACATCCTGTTTCGCAACCGGGGCGACGGCACCTTTGAGCGGTCGGTGTTCAACGACCAGACTGCCCTGACCGCCGCCGAGTCCGGCGGTGCCATGTGGGTGGACTTCGACAACGACGGCTGGAAGGATCTCTATGTGCTGGTGCATGGACCCAACGTCCTGTTCCGCAACCTGGAAGGCCAAGGGTTTGCCGACGTGGCCGCGGCCGCCGGAGTTGACGATCCGGGCAAGGGCGAGGGGGCGGCCTGGGCCGACTTCGACCGCGACGGCCACCTGGATCTGTACGTGGTCAACTGGTCCTGCTGGCCGGACTGCGATCCCATCGATCCGGTACTGGCACAGGATGCGCTGTTCCGCAACCGGGGCGACGGCACCTTTGAACCGGTCTCCCACCTGCTCGTGCCCGAACTGCTCAGGGGTGCCGGCTTCGCGGCCAGCTTCCTGGACTTCGACGGCGACGGCGACAGCGACCTGTACGTGGTCAACGACCGCATGCAGAATCCGGTGGGCAACGTCCTGTGGCGTAACGACGGGCCCGGCTGCGGCGGCTGGTGCTGGACCGACGCCTCCCGCGATACCAACTCCTTCCTCATGATCCACGGCATGGGCCTGGCAGTCGGCGACTACGACAACGACCTGGACCTGGACATGTACTTCTCGGACATGGTCAATCCCATGATCCTGCTGGCCAACGAGGAGGGCCAAACCTTTGCCAACCGCTCGCGCACGGCCGGTGTGGGTGTGGGGCCCAGCCCGGCCACCGGCTGGGGTACGGCGTTCCTGGACTACAACAACGACGGCTGGCAGGACCTCTATCTCGCCACGACGGAGTTCCGGCAGGAGACCGCGGAGCTGGGGCCGGAGGGCATGTTCCTGGCCTGGCCCGACACCCTGTTCCGCAACGAAGGGGACGGCACCTTCACCGATGTGACCCCGACCGCCTGGACGGAGGAGCCCTGGCCGGCCCTGGGCTTTGCCCACGCCGACTTTGATCGCGACGGCTGGATTGACTATGTGGTGGGCGAGTGGCGGCGCGGCTATGCCCTCTACCGCAACCAGGCGGTGGAAGGCCGGGGTCACCGCTGGCTCACGGTGCGGTTGGAGGGACAAGGCACGGTCAACCGCGATGCCGTGGGTGCCCGCGTCCTGATCGAGACCGACGGCGATCTGCGGATGATGCAGGAAGTGAAAATTGGCTCCAGCCTGGGTTCCGGCAACGACACGGCCCTGCACTTCGGCTTCGGTCCCTTCCGCGTGCCGGAAGCGATCACCGTCCAGTGGCCGGACGGAATGGTGCAGCGATTTGAAGACGACCTGTCACTCAACGCGGAGGTGCTGATCCGGCATGGGGACCAACCGGTGGAAATCACCCCGGACACCGGTGCCGCGGGCCTCGATCCCTTCGCGGACGTGACCGCGGCGGTCGGCCTGGATGCCCGGCACGAGGGCTTCTGGGACATGTTCAACCCGGACTTCGCCAGCGGCTACCTGGGGGTGGGCCAAGCTTGGGGTGACTTCGACAACGACGGTTGGCTGGACCTGTTCTTCACCGGCAACATCGCCGACAACGTGCTCTTCCGCAACGATGGAGGCGTCTTTTCCCGCTCCGCCCTGACCGCGGATGTGGCCATGCCCGGAGAATTGACGGGGGGCGCCGTCTTTGCCGACTACGACAATGACGGCTGGTCGGACCTCTACGTAATCGCGCAGGGCCCCAACCGCCTCTTCCGCAACCGGGAGGGGACCGGCTTTGAGGACGTGACGGCAACCGCCGGAGTCGGCGATACCGGGAAGGGTTCCGGAGCCGCCTGGGGGGACTTCGACGGCGATGCCCTGCTCGATCTGTACGTGGCCAACTGGTCCTGCTACCCCGAATGCAAGGAGGTGGACCATGAACTGGCCGCCGACCGCCTGTACCGAAACCGGGGTGACGGCACCTTCGAGGACGTCTCGGGCCTGCTGGTGCATGCCAAGCGGCTGGGGGCCGGTTTCGCCGTGACCTTCCTGGACTTCGACAACGACGGCGACAGTGACATCTACGTTGTCAACGACGAACTCCACAACCCCATCGGCAATGTTCTGTGGCGCAACGACGGCCCGGGCTGTGACGGCTGGTGCTGGCACGACGCATCCGAGGAGACCGGCGCCAACGTGCGGCTGGCCGGCATGGGTGTCGCAGCCGGCGACCTGGACAACGATCAGGATCTGGACCTCTACTTCTCCAACATGGTGAACGCCATGGCCCTGCTGGAAAACCGCGGCGGCGAGTTCGTCTCCCGCGCCCGGCTGGCCGGCGTGGCCGTGGGCCCCAGCCCGGCGGTGGGCTGGGGCACCGCCTTCCTGGACATCGACAACGATGGCTGGCTGGACCTGCATCTCGCCACGACCAAGTTCGTGCAGGAAACGGCCGCGGCCGGTCCCGAAGGCATGCACGATCCCTATCCGGACATTCTCTTCCACAACGAGGGCAACGGGCGCTTCATCGAGGTCACGCCCACCAGTTGGGAGCGCAACGGCAGGCCCACGATGGGCAGTGCCTACGCCGACTATGATCGCGACGGCTTCGTCGACATCGTGGCCACCCGGTGGAACGAGGGGTTGCAGCTGTACCGCAACACCGGCCTGTGGGGCGGCGACAACCGCTCCCTGACGGTTCGGCTTGAGGGCGACGGCCTGAGTGTCAGCAGGGACGCCGCCGGAGCCCGGGTTTATCTGACCCGGGACGACGGCCAAGTTCTCATGCAGGAGGTGAAGCTCGGATCATCACTGGGCGCCGGCAACGACGCCGCGGTGCGCTTCGGCCTGGGCCAATCCCGGATTACCGATCTGGAGATAGTCTGGCCCGATGGCTCCCGGCAATCCGTCACACCTCCGGAGTCCTCGTTTCTGGTCGTGGCCTATGAGCGACAATAGATAATCAGAACTGAGGGTTGCAACCATGGCGAACGCCGGATCCCTCCGGCCGGCGCCCCCAAGCGGGAGGGTTTTGTCCGCCGCCCCTTCATCCATCAGGAACTGTCAGGGAACTTCATGACTTCGCTCCGAATCTGTCTTTGGCTTGTCCTCCTAGCCCTTTGGACTCTTCTGACTGCCGGCTGTACGGCACTTCCCGAGGGTACAGGGTCGCAGGA
Source organism: Caldilineaceae bacterium (assembly GCA_965208365.1). GTDB lineage: Bacteria > Chloroflexota > Anaerolineae > Caldilineales > Caldilineaceae > Bin34. Next base: position 1,016,872 of record OZ242330.1, read on the forward strand.
TGCCCTGACGTGTACGGACGAACTCGGCTGCGTTGCCGTGGCGGCCGACGAACCGGTGACGATTGGATCGATGGTGGTACTGTCGGGTCCCAATGCCAACCTGGGACAGGACGCGGCCAATGCCATTGCGATCGCGCTGGCCGAATTCGGAGAGATCCACGGTCATCCCATGAACCTCATTTCCGAGGACTCGCTGTGCAGTGCCGAAGGCGGCCAGACCGCCGCCACCAGGTTGATGGCCAATCCTGCTGTGGTCGGCGTGCTGGGCACCTCCTGTTCCAGTGCCGCGACCGCGGCCATCCCCATCGTCACGTCCGCCGGCCGCAGCATGATCGCGGCCTCCACCACGTCACCTTCGTTGACGAATCCCGACCGTGACACCGGTGGCGTCTGGCAGCACGGCTATTACCGCACGGCCCACAACGACCGCATGCTGGGCCGGCTGGCGGCTGAATATGCCTTCAATCAGCTGGGCGCGCGCACCTTGGCCACGATTCACGACGGCAGCATCTATGCGGACCTGAACCAGGCCATGACTGCCGCGTCCTTCAAGGAACTGGGCGGCGAGGTCGTGTTTCAGGGCGCGGTCAATGTCGGAGACCTGGACATGCGACCTGTGCTGATCGAGGTTGCAACCCATGAGCCGGATGTCCTGCTCTTTCCGATCTTTCAGCCGGAGGGCAACCTGCTCGTTGCCCAGGCACGCGACATTCCGGGCTTGGAAAACACGGAACTGATGGGCGGCAACGCCCTCTTCTCGGAAGACTTCCTGCCCAATACGGGCGAAGCAGCGGTGGGCATGTACATGACGGGGCCCCGGATCGTGAGTGCCCGTTACGATGAACTGCGCCGAAAATATGTGGAGATGCACGGCATCCCGCCAACCAGCGGTTACCACGCCCACATGTACGATGCCGTGCGCATGCTGCTGCATGCCATTACGGTGTCCACCCAGGTGGATGCCGACGGCAACCTATTGATCGGTCTCCAAGGCATCAGGGACCACCTAGACAGTCTTGAACAGTTCGATGGGATCACGGGCGCTCTGACGTGCAGCGAAACAGGTGACTGCGCGACCGGTGATGCGCTAGCCATGTTCCATATTCAGGACCTGGACAACTGGCCCCCGGCGGTAGCTCCCCAGCCGTGATCAATCGGGCGGTGACCCTGTGCAGGCCGTGGACTGGCTCCACATAGTGCAGCCGTCCTACGCCCCCCGAAATGAGTCCGGTGAACAGGGCATCGGGCTCTGGACAGGAAGTGTTATCAACGTGCGTTCCGGTTCCAGTCCAGATCACAAGATTTTGGGCCAGGTGTGCAGCTGATCAATGTACTGAATGAGGACAGTGATTTTGAGCTAACCAAGCTTGATGCTTACACACTTTGATCTTCATGCGAACTCCCAGTGTCTAGCCGTCCGTAAGGCCGACCTTCAAGGAAATGTATGCCTGGAGTTACGGACCGCGCAGGGGGAAATTGTCGGCGAAATCGACAATGCCTTCCTACCCAACGCTCCTCGATGGTCACCTGACGGATCTCGGATCGCCTTCGGTAGCAACGATGGCCTTCTGTACCTGTACAGGGTGGAAGACGCTACTCCGGAGATTATCTTCCGACACAAGTCTTTGCAGGCCGGGTTCCCCGAATGGTCGCCTGGTGGAAGCTCGTTGGCGTTTTCGGCCTGGGAGCAGGCTTCTCATGGTCCCCCGAACATCTATCTTCTTGACCTCCGGACGGGATTGACAACCCAACTGACGGACGATGTCAACACGGTGGACCGCTTTCCTGTATGGTCACCTTCCGGCCGCTGGGTTGCGTTCCAGCGCCAATACCTTGACGAGGTGGAGAGGACACCGTGGGTCTGTGTCGTCGATGTCGAGTCCGATAACTGTCGCGCCGTGGGCTGCGGGGAACTTCAACGGTTCGGATGGAGTCCAAACTCGTCCCTCCTGCTGGTCAAGAATGGACAAGGTGACTCCACGAGGCTTCGAGCCATTCGCATGGAGGACTCTGTGGTGATCTGGACCCACGAAGCCGCACTCATTCACGGCGGGGCGTTTTCCGCCAACGGTGAAAGTGTCTTACGCATCAGAGAAGATGATCTCACCTGGGTCGCCTTCCCGGCAGGCGGGCTCAACGACTGCCTTCCACTGTCGGCACCCGTTGCCGGCTACTTCACCGGCCCGAACATCAGCCTTGGTACCGAGGACGCCGTCTACTTCCTTGATGAAGGCTTGTCCATCAATCGGTGGCAAACCGGTGGTCAGGTCGCCATCGTTCTACGGGAAGAGCCGGAACCCAAGCCACCGTTTCTTCTCGAAGAGTACTCGGTCGTTTCCGGCGACGGACTCTCGGTACCCGTTCAGCGGTTCATCCCGCCCAACGCCAAGGCTCCAGCGGTCCTGTACGTCCACGGTGGCCCGGGAGCGCCGATCAATCCGGACGATGCCACCATGCTTCATCTTCTGGGGGAGGGATACGAGTTTGTCTGCGCGGCGTACCGGGGCAGCGCGGGGTATGGGCCAAGACATCGGGGCGCCAACCGCGGAGAGTACGGAAGAGCCGATGTCTGGGATGTTTTGGCCTGTGCCCAGGACTGGAAGGAGCGGACGGACGGCTCCCGCCCGCTGATCTTGGCCGGCTACAGCTATGGTGGGTTTCTCGGTCTCCTCGCTCTGTCTCGGGCCGAGGACTTACTGGCTGGCGGGATCATCATGTGGCCGGTGACGGGGCTCCATCGCTTCCCCAGCCATGCTCACCGAGCCCTTCCCGAAGAGCGTGAGGAACGGTACCAAGCGCTGACCGAGCGGTCCCCCGTGGAAAGGGCCAGCCATATTCGAGTCACGGTCCAGATTTTCCATGGAGCCCTGGATTCTGCCGGCAATGTTGAGGAGCTGTCGGTCATTCAGCAACGCATTCAGACAGCTGGAGGGGATTGCACGTTGAAAGTATTCGATGACGATACACACGCACTGCGCCGACATCTGGACGAGATCCATGCCGACATACTTCGCTTCCTGGGCAGGTTTGAACAAGGGTGACACGATTTCGGTCGGACAGTGCGATTTCGCCCTCCACGAAAATTCCAAGGATCTGTGGACATTGGCGGCGAACACGTTGACTGCTCGCGCCGCGGAACTGGCCAACACCCTCGGCTGTTAAATAAATGACAGACCGCCGGATTCATGGTTGTGAGCCATGAATCCGGCGGTCCTTTCAGATCGATCCGCTGTCTGCGCGGGGCCGGCACTGCCGCCGGGTCGTCCGCCACAGATAAAGGGCCATAGGGCCCCGCGGGTCTAGTTCATTTCACACCCTTCCTTCACATACAGCAGCTTGTGGTTCGTCCACGAACCGTGGTGGTATACGGGACCTGTCACCACATTGCCCAGACAGTTGGTGAACAGGTGGTAGATCCCGGGCTGTTCCACAAAGGTGAAAAAGGGATTGTTGTCGTAAATCCACTGGTTCCGCACCTGTTCCCATTCCATGAACTCGGGCGTCCCGAATACATGCTGCGCAAGGTTCTCGTGGATGGTCAGGAACTCCTTTATCCAATCAGGCGGCTCTTCTCCCCGTTCGCCGTCCGACTGGTACCAGGCCTGATACAGGGGGCCGGTGTTCGTTGTGGGCAGATACTCGGGATAGGAAGGATTGTGGGAATGCCACAACGGAGCCGTGTTCCAGGTGATGCCCGACTTGTGCTCGTTGGCGGCCCGGGTCTGGTTGTTGATGCCGGATTCGAATTGCTGGTAGTCGGTGCGCAGGCCTACGGCCTCGAAATAGTCCTTGAGGAAGGGCGCCTGTTCAAAATAGCCACCCCACTGATCCAGATGAATGAAGATTTCGAACTCCTCACCGTCCGGACCCAACCTGAAACCATCGGCATCCCTTTCCGCCATGCCCATTTCGTCCAGCAGCGCATTCGCCCCGTCGGGGTCGTACACAGCCGTCTGGGTGGCGGGCAGGGATCCCTGGGCGAAGTAGAGTTCGTCTAGCAGCTCCTGGCTGTCGATGGCCAGCTGGAGCGCCTCCCGGAACCTCCCATCATTCACCGCGGCCCTCCAACCTGGATCGTCGTGGCTCAGGTTGAGGTAGAACATCCGCGAGTCCTTGTTCGGGTAGATGAGGGTGATGTAATTGCCTTCCTCCTGCCTCTCCATCAACAAGGGCAGCACCGTCAGGTCGGTCTGCCAATGGTAGTGGGCCTGCCGCGAGAACATGAGGAGCTCGGCCTGTTCCTTGGCCGAGAATCCGATATTGACGTACTTGCGGTAGTCGGGGTAGGGCAACTGGTTCCCGGCCGTGTCCACGGCGTGGTAGTAGGGATTGCGCACAAGGGTGAACCGGTCGCCTTCGTGTTCCGTCAGGAGATAGGTGTTGAGCTGTGGGAATCCGATGGAATGATCCGCGGTGTTCTGCCACATCCGCATGTCCGTCTGATTGAACAGATCAACCCAGGTTTCCAAACCTTCCTCCGACACCATGGCGGCGAGAGCGTCCTCCTCGGCGTAGGCCGGATGGTAGCGGGACATGTGGTGCTTGGGCTTGAGCAGGTCGTAATATCCGGTGCCCAAGGCGGTGATGTTGTATTCCCAGGCCTTGTAGGGTTCGGGGTAGACCAGCTTGAAGGTGAAATCGTCCACTACCTCCAACGTTGGCTCCGCACCCCCCGTAAGACCACCGGTCAGGAGATAGTTGGGCATGGAGGGATAGAGCTCGTCGTTCTGAAGCACATCCTCCACCGCAAACGCCACGTCTTCGGTGGTCAAGGGTGCTCCATCAGACCACTTGTGGCCGGCACGCAACGTCAACGTCACTTCCGTGTAGTCGTCGCTGATGTCCCAGTCCCGGTAGACGCCGCCAGCCTGGATTTTGGGATCGCGGTTGTCCGTGATGAACGGCGGCTCCTTCATTTCAACGTGCACGACGGTGTAGATAATCTCGCCACCGTAATCGCCAATCTGAATGTCGACCCAATCCGGATTGACGGCCAGCCCTTCGCCCAACACCAAGGGTTCGACGGGCAATCGTTCACAGACACCCGGCAAGGTTCCGGCCGCCACCTGTTCCGCCAGCATCGGAGCCTCGTTGTAGGGGCAGCCGTCGTCCGCGACGTCGGCCATCTCCTCGGCCTCGGGTTCGGCCATTTCCGCCGGCGCCTCGGCCGGGCCACAGGCTGCCAACACCAACATCAGACACGCAACAAGCCCGACCAACAAGTAGCGGGCTCCCATAACTCTATACATCTCGTAGCTCCTGGATGATGTCAAGACGTTCCGTACCACTCCGCCAGGAAACATGCACCAGGCACCCGGAAACGATCCGGGATCTTGCGAATCAGCGTGTCAGGGGATCAAGGCTCTCCTTGAAATGTCAACGGCCAAGTGGCATTGGCATTGTAGGAAGGCCGCGGTAGGGAGTCAAACCAGCAAAATTCACCGGCTCCAAGAGCTTCGACTCTGGCGTACCCCCCCTGCAGAGGCAAAGACACCCCGTCCGCTTGCATCGCAGGGCAGGCGATGTACCTGGATGATGACAACGCCATCCTGGCCCGTTGGCAATAGCCGTTGCGGTCAGCAGAACGGAGGCTTTTGCGTGGCGAAAGTGGTCCTGACAAGGCCCTCGTCGACCTGTGAACACGAAACGCGGACTGCCCCGACCAGAGTTTGAGTTCTCTAGAGAGAGTAGGGATCCGCGGCGTCCCGGAGACCGTCTCCCAGGAAATTGAACATCAACACGGTCACAATGATGAACAGCAGCGGGATCAACTTCCAGGTGTGATGCGCCAGCGCGGCGAAATTCTGGGTTTCCTGCAGCAGAACCCCCCAGCTCACCCCGGGATCCTGCATTCCGATGCCAATGAAGCTCAAGGCTGTCTCACCCAGGATCATGCCGGGAATGGCCAGCGTGATCGACACAATGAGATAGCTGGCGAAATTGGGCAGGAGATGGGTCAGGATCGTGTTCAGATCGGAACTGCCTCCAATCTTGGCCGCCGTCACGAAGTCCAGATCACGCAATGACAGCAACTTGCCCCGCACCACGCGAGCCAGACCCGGCCAGCCGAACAGGGACAGCACGACGGTAATGGCCAGGAAGGTGGCTTCCACACTCCAGTCGGTGGGGATGGCTGCCGACAGGGTGATCCACAGCGGCAACGTGGGGATGCTGATCATCAGGTCGATGAAACGCTGGACGACCTCGTCGACCATGCCTCCGAAATATCCCGACAACCCGCCAATCACGCAGCCAAGCAGGAAGGAGATGAGCACGCCGGCAAACCCGATGAAGAGTGAAATGCGCGCACCTTTCAGCGTGCGCGAAAAAAGGTCGCGGCTGATGCTGTCGGTTCCAAACAGGAAGATGTAACGGTTTTCGCCGGACACACCGAACAAATGACGGTCGGAGTCAACGAGACCCATAAATTTGTAGGGGTCGCCGCGTACAATGAATTCGATGGGGACAATCTCATCCGTGACCTCGGTATAGATCTCGCGGAACGTCTCGGGGTGGCGCCCGCGTTCGATGCCGTAGATGAACGGCCGCTGCCACGTTCCGTTTGTGTCGCGCACACGAATGCGGGATGGTGGCACATCCCTGAAGCCCTTAAGCCGCGTATTGGCATCGTAGGGTGCGAGATAGTCCGACAGCAAGGCCAGGGCATAGAGCACGATAAGCACTGTGCCGCCGATACGGGCCAGGCGGTGTTTGCGAAAGCGGCGCCACATCAGCTGGTTGACCGATGTGTACTCGTAGGCCTTGGCGGCGGAAAGATCCTGGGCCATGGTGCTGATTCCCGAGATGCGTCGCCCAACCTATGCGTCGTAGCGGATCCTGGGATCCAGCCAGACCAATCCCAAGTCCGAAATCAGCGTGCCGATCACGGTCAACACGCTCAGGATCATCAGGATGCTGCCTGCGAGTTGCATGTCCTGTGACAGCACGGCTTCCAGCAGGATCGGTCCCACCGTCTCAAGGTTGAGCACGATCGCGACCAGCACCTCGCCCCCCACCATGCCCGGCAGCATCCAACCAATGGTGCTGACAATGGGGTTGAAGGTAATGCGGATTGGGTATTTCCACAGCAGACGTCGTTCCGACAGTCCCTTGGCGCGGGCCGTCTCGACATAGGGCTGATAGAGTTCATCGAGCAGATTCCCCCGCACGACGCGGATCATGCCGGCGGTGCCCGCAGTCGCCAGCACCAACAGCGGCACCCACACGTTCTTGAGCAGGTCTGCCAGTTTGGCCAGGGACCAGGGCGCGTCGTGGTACTTGAGCGAAAACAGGCCGGTGATGCCAAAGCCCGTGAATTCATAGACGAACCACATGAGGACAATGGCGAACAGGAAGTTCGGAACCGCCAGGCCGAAAAACCCCATGAAGGTAAAGAAGTAATCCGCGGCGGAATACTGATGCGTGGCGGAATGGATGCCGATGGGCACGGCGACGGCCCACACCAGGATGGTACTCACGAGCGCAATGCCCATGGTGAGGGGAACTCTCTCCGCCAGGATGTCCGTTACCGGTTTGCCTGCGTACTCGGTGGCCATCGCCCGCCCCAAGTCCCCGCGCAGAAACCCGCTTATCCAACGGACGTAGCGCACGTACATCGGTCGATCAAGCGCGTAGAGGCGCTGAATCCGGGAGATTTCAGCTTCGTCCGCCTGCAGGCCCCGACTCTCCATGGCCGCAATGTAGGTGGTCAGGTAGTCGCCGGGTGGCAGTTCAATCACGGCGAAGATGATCACCGACAGCGCAAACAGCATCGGAATCAAAATCATGATGCGGCGTGCCAGGACGTGGATCATGTCCGGATCCTCAGAGACATGGATCGGTTCCTATGGACCAAGGCGGAGTGCGATCCTGCTACAACCCTGCGCGACCCGGGTATGGCCAACAGCTTGACTTCGGAGGCCGCGCTCTTGGCCCAATCATAGACCAGGGAAAAATCTCCGGGATTTCGTTCCCAGTGTCGAAGGGCCGTCCTCTCGGCAGATGAATCCTTCGATGCAGACATCGATCCGCTGCTGTTGACAATCGCATGGAAACAGCCGGAATCCGGCAGCACCACAGCAGTTGCATCCCCAATCAACTCACAAGGCACGCTGCCTGATCTCACAAACTGCCTCAGGCCGGATCCGCATTCCAGGCCATCGCCTTCACCGACTCATCCAAGTGGGAAACCTTGATCGGACGCCGCTCGCCGGGATCAAGCCATATGAACGATTCGGCACAGCTGAACACATCCGTGATGCCGGGTGTCTGGAAATGGACACCGACCGCGGGCAGGTCGCCGGTGTTGGTGACGACGATGGCATCGCCGTGTCGGCGCGTGTCCAGCGATGTACGCGGCAACGAGAAGAGGGACCCCTGGATCTGGGTGTAGTTGATCCAGTAGAACGTGCGATCCGCCAGCCGATTGCCCTTGATTACGTCCGCGACCACCAGCAGGGGAATGTTGAAGGTCTGATCGGCGTTCAGGGACAGGACACCCAGATCCCGGACCCTGCACCACGGCTCCGCCACGCCCCTGAACTCCTGCACCGCGACCGGTGCCAGGTGCTGACTGAAGGCGCGTATGCGCACCTTCCAGTCGCTTCGCTCAAGGTCAAAGGCATCGTCAAGCAGGAATACCGGCAGCTCCACCGGTTCCCCGGCCACGGACATGCGCGGAAACAACACGCAGGCATGCAAGGGAGCATAGGCCTGCTGCAGGATGTGGTAGGCAATCTTGGGGGCACCGTACCAATCGACCGTCGACCAGGACGAAGCCGGATTGTTGTCGTTGATCTTGTAGTAGCAGATGCCGGTGGCGTGCGGCCAACGCGTGCGATTCAGTTCCACCACGTGCCGCATGCCGGTGGCCTGGGTCATCTGAATGCCGAGAATGAAGTTCTCAAGGCTGTTGTTGGGCACCCAGTCACCGACGTACTGGGCATGGATCGACATGCCGGCCTTCTTGTTGAACACCGGCATGCGATGAGCCAGTGTGCCATCCGCTCTGGGCGGCCAGGCATCATGCTCCTCAACCGGCAGAAACTTCAGTGTCGACTCCAACGAGGGCATGGAGGCCACTCCAAACTCCCCAATGAAGGTCTCCTTCATGGACAGCCACTTGTCCAACGGCTGCCGTCCCCAGTACACATCGTAGTTGTGCATGCTGCCGCCCCAGGGTTCGGCCCGATGGAAGGGGCGCGTGCCGTCCAGTTCAATGCTGTGGCGGCCCATCATGTTGATGCTGGGGCCGAATGGCTTGCTGGATTCGTTGCCGGCGCCGTACATGACCAGGGACGGATGATTCCGGATACGCAACGTGGTGTGGCGCACCGTCTCTTCCAGCAGATCCAGAGGCTGGACGTCATGGGAATTCCAGGCTGTGGGCCACTCCTGCAGAATCATTACCCCGTGCCGATCGGCCAAGTCGAAGAAGTCATCCGTCTCCGGCATGCCGGATCCCCAGGCCCTCAGCATATGGATGTGGGAATCGCGCGCCATCTGGAAAAAACGGGCGTACAGATCCCGATCAAAGCGCATCAGCGCGTCCATGGTGCACCAGTTGGCACCCTTAATGAACAGGGGCCGGCCATTGATGACGAAGGTCCAGTTGTACAGTTCCGGGTCGGGGCCGTCCGGCAAGGGACGCATTTCGACCGTGCGCAGTCCGAAAGTGGTTTCCACCCTGTCGGTACTGACGGGGGAATCGCCTTCAAGGCCAAGGCAAAGGCGATAGAAGTCCGGATCGCCGTGATCCACCGGCCACCAGAGGTGGGGATCGGGAATGGTCAGTTCCAGCCGCACCTCGCTGGTCCCCCCGGTGCCTTCGACAGCATGGTCGAAATGAAAACTGCGGCCCGCAAAATTCTCGGGAGCCACAACCCCCGACAGCCTTCCCTGCCAGGCGCCGTCGGGACCCTCGATCTGGACGGTCAGAAGCACCTTGCCCGCCTCCGTATCCAGGGTGGCAACGAACGGATTCCGCAGGCGCAGCGGAGAGCGGGCCTCCAGGAACACCGGCCGCCAAATGCCGACAGTGGGCAGATTGATGTAGTGCCAACCATAGGAATTGTTGAAGGTGGTGGTGTCCATCCAGCCAAGGTTCATCCCCTTGAAGAAGCGCCAATCCTCTCCTTCGCGGAGGTGAAAGGGAGCCGGTTGCAGCCTCACCACCAGTTCGTTGTCCTCTTGCAGCAGTTCGGCGACCGGGAATTCGAACTCCCCGAACATGCCTCGGTGCGATCCCAGATGGTGGCCGTTGAGCCAAACATCGCAAGCGTCGAACACACCTTGGAAACACAGGTGCGTGGCATCACCCGGGTGCCTGAACCGCCTGCGCAACCACCAGGTGCGGAATCCCTCCGGATAGGCAACTTCGTCGTTCAGGCCCACGTAGGGATCGGGGATGCGGCCCGCCTCCAGCAGGGCGGTATGCACGCTGCACGGCACGTTGGCAGTGATGGCATCGGACCAGTCCGATCCAAGGCGTTCGTCCGGAGACATTTCCGCCGCCATTTCCCATTCGCCGCTGAGATCGATGTGGCCGGGGGTATCCAAGGGATTTCCGTCACCCGGCAGGAGGGCAATCGGCTGGCCAGGTCCGTCGAGCGGGGAGTAACGGGGCGCGAATTCATCCCTGTCAATCTGATCCAGGCTTTGAGGCAAGGGGGTCATGGTGATTTGTCCCGTGAAGGTGAATTGGAGGAACTGGGCCTGATGGGAAGAAGCAGGGTCAACCTGCGACCACGCCGTCGAACTTGAGAGTGACCGGGTTGGGCCAGCGCAAGTCGTTGTACAGGCGCTGGGTGCGGCAATAGGTCACGGCCACCCCCGTGGGCGTGGCAAACCAGCGTGGCCGCGGATCGAAGTCGGGCCGATATTCGAGGGTTAGGCCCGAGGCACCCAGTACGTCCACACGGGCATCGGCCTGCAGGTGCAACCCGTCGACGGCAACCGTGCGCCAGGTACCCAAGGGCAGTGGTGGCCCCAAATCGACTGCATAGACCACGGTGCCGTCGCGGCTTTGCGTGAAGGCCAGATCGCCCTGCCGGGAATGGAGCCAGGGACGGGTGGACTGCATGGCCTCCCCGTTGACGAACATCCAGAGGCCCAGTTCCCGGACCCTGTCGTCCTTGTCCCGAGGCAGAACACCGTCCGCGTCCGGGCCCCCGATGGCCAGCAGCAGCGTGCCGCCGCGCGAACGGCAGTCCACAAGCAGTTCGATCAGCTCCCGGCCCGTCTTGTTGCGGTCGTTGCCGGCCCGATACTGCCATTGGCGGCCAATGGTGTAGTGGGACTCGAAAGGCCCCTGAACATCCTGGCGGGCTTCCTGTTCAGGCGTGGTGATCCCGCCCCGCGTCACCATCAGTTCCGGCTTCAGGTCCCAGGCGAACTCAACCAGCGAGGCAGTCGCCGCCTGATACCCGTCAACGCACAGGATATCGGGATCGTAGACGGTGATAAGTTCCTCCAGCTGACGCTGGTCATAGGCCAGCAATTCCGGATTGGATTCCGGATTGCAGTAGTCCCGGCTGCGCGTGACCTCCCGACCCCGGCGCCACTGGAACCAGGCGTCGTCCGGGGAAAAATAGAACCCAACCGGAATGTCCCTGGCGCGCAGGGCCTGGGTGTACTGGTACAGGATGTCCCTGCCGTACGCCGTGTTGGTGACCTTGAAATCCGTGGTGGCGGTGTCCCACATGCAGAAGCCATTGTGGTTCTTGGCGGTCACCGTGACATAGTCGAACCCACAGGTGGCCGCCAGACGCGCATACCAGGCCGCATCGAACCGCTGTGGGTTGAACCAAAGCGGTAGCTGGCGGAAATAGCGATCGAGGTAGGCCGGGGATGCGCCTACCACGGAATGGGCGTTGACCATTCCGAAGACGGCATCGACCGTCCAGTACAGGTACATGCCCAAGGCCCGATCCTGGTACCAGGCCAGTGTCTCCGGAGTGTTGGCCCGTTGGGTGTACACCTCCTGCGAGGCGCGGTCCTGGTCGTGTGCGTGCGCCGGTTGGTTCAAGGCCATAACGGTCCTGGTCTACACACCCTGCAATTCGATTTCCTCGGAGAAATGGCAGGCCGCGCCATGTTCTTCCTGCCAGTCGACATAGGGCGGATCCTCCGACCGGCAGATGTCCTGGGCATAGCTGCAGCGGGGATGGAAATGGCAACCGGCAGGGGGATTGGCAGGATTGGCGACCTCGCCAGGCAGAATGATGCGGTCGGACCGTCGATCGGGATCCGGCTGGGGCACCGCCGAGAGCAGGGCTTCCGTATAGGGATGCAAAGGCTGGTGGAACAGCCGGCGGGTGGGACCGCTTTCCACAACCCGGCCGCAGTACATGACGGCGACGCGGTCGGAGATGTGCTCGACTACGCTCAAGTCGTGCGCAATGAACAGATAGGTCAGGCTGAATTCCTGCTGGAGGTCCTTGAGGGTGTTCAGGATTTGGGCCTGGATGGACACATCCAAGGCCGACACCGGTTCATCGGCCACGATCAGTTTGGGATTGGTGGCCAGGGCGCGGGCGATGCCGATCCGCTGCCTCTGTCCGCCGGAGAAGGCATGGGGATAGCGATGCAGGTGCTGGGCTTCCAGCCCCACCACCTCAATCAGGGAACGGACCCGGTCTTCGGCTTCCCCGGCCTTGACAATCCGAAGCTTGCGCAGCGGTTCACTGACGATGTCCAGCACGGTCCAGCGGGGATCCAGCGATAGAAAGGGGTCCTGGAAGATCATGGACATGTGCTGGCGGTAGGTTCGCAACTCGTTTTGGCTGGCCACTGCCAGATCGATGGAGTCGCGTCCTTCAATGTCCAGGCGAATGGCTCCACTGGTGGGCTTCTGGGCTCGCACCACACAGCGTCCCAGAGTGGTCTTGCCCGAGCCGGATTCGCCAACCAGGCCGAGGGTCTCTCCGGGCGCCAGCTCCAGATCCACACCATCCACTGCCCGTACCTGCCCCACCACACGACGCAGCAACCCTTTCTGCACGGGAAAATATTTGCGCAGCGACTCGATTTGCAGCAACGGAGCCGAGGTCGGAGCCCTTTCGTCTGTCATGGGCCTTCCACTTCCTGGCTATGCAGAAAACAGCGAACGGAGTGGTATGGATGCAACTGTACGAGGGCCGGCATCGCCTGGTCGCAGACTCCCTCCATCTGATCGGGACAGCGGTCCAGAAAACTGCAGATGGCAGGCGGGTCCAGGGGAATGGGAACCGTACCCGCGATCGCATTCAGCCGCGAGCGCTCCTCACCAAGACGGGGGATGGATTCCATCAGGCGGATCGTGTAGGGGTGCCGGGGGTTGTGGAAAATCTCCCGCACGGGTCCCGCCTCCACAATCCGGCCCAGGTACATGACGGCAACGTGGTCGCAGGTTTCGGCAATGACACCCAGATCGTGGGTGATGAACAGCACGGACATCTGGTGTTCGGCCTGCAGTTCCCGGATCAGTTCCAAGATCTGGGCCTGCACGGTTACATCCAGCGCCGTCGTGGGTTCGTCCGCGATCAGCAGCGACGGCCTGCATGACAACGCCATCGCAATCATCACCCGCTGTCGCATGCCGCCGGAAAGATGATGGGGAAATTCCTGCAGGCGCTGGCCGGGATCCGGAATGCCAACCCGGTCCAGCAACTCGTGCGATCGTTCCATGGCTTCCCGGCGATCCACGGACATATGCAGCAGAATGGTTTCACTGAGCTGATTGCCAATCGAGTGCACCGGACTCAGGGAACTCATCGGTTCCTGGAAAATCATGGTGATCTCGCGTCCCCGGATGGAACGGATCTCCCGACCGGTCGGGTCCATGGCCGTCAGTTCCACGGATCCCTGTTCCTGTGACTGGAACGTGATCGTGCCGGCTTCGATGCGCCCCGGCCGCGGCACTATGCCCAGAATGGATCGGGCCGTGACGCTTTTGCCACAGCCACTCTCGCCAATCAGTCCCAGGGTCGAACAGGCGGGAACCGAGAAATCCACCCCATCGACGGCCTTGAGGATCCCATCGTCGGTATGGAACCAGGTCTTCAGTCCCTGTACAGTCAACAGGGGTTCTGTAGTGTTGGCCGCCCCTGCCCGGGGCGCGCGCTCAGATGTGGTCATCGACTGCCTGCAAACCTGACCTATCGGTCGTGCCACTTCATCCTTCAGCGACAGGGCCCATTCCCAGGCTCTGTGTACGCGGATCTGAGTGGTGCGGGAGGTCCCTTATTATTGAGCAGCGGCCGAATCGCAGCAACTCGATTTGACATCGGCACCATACGCCGTGTCAGGCATGGGGACGCCCTGTGCTTTCCAGACTTGGTCAGCCTCGTGATTCAGTCGGCCATGTTGCACACTCCAGACGACTGCCCCCGACAGTCGCGTACCAGCCGTGATCGACCATCTCCGTCCTGTAGTGACGCGGCCCGATCCCCCACGGGAACTGCGCCGACGAATGTTCACCGGCAAGGAACCCAACGCGCCGGCGTTCAAATGGTGTGCCCCATTCCAAGCTCAATGCCGCCGCGGACATGGTGGATTGCGGGATTGGCGCCCTGTAGCTCCGGTTGCCAAGTCATGATCCCAGTTTCCGATCACCCCCTGTCCCGTGCTTGGCCGTCTCCCGTTTATACCCAAGTTAGCGATGTTATCGATTTAGCATAAACCATGATAACTAAGGTATAATCCGGATTGTGGATCCCGTTCGCAACCCATTCGCACCCGGTGCCGGCACACCGCCGCCGGAACTGGCCGGGCGCGACGAAGTACTGGAAGCCGCGCGCATCGCACTGGAACGATCCCGATTGGGTCGGCCGACCAAGAACATGGTGTTGATCGGCTTGCGCGGCGTGGGCAAGACTGTGTTGTTGGACACCATACGCGAACAGGCCGAGACAATGGGCCTGTACACCTTGGATCTGGAAGCCGCCGAAAGTCGATCCCTGCCTTCCGTTTTGGCCCCCCGATTGCATGTGGCCCTGTTGCAACTTTCCCGCCGGGAGTCTGCAAAGCAATTGGCGCACCAGGCGCTGAAGGGCCTCGCCGGGTTTACCAAAGCCCTGAAGGTGACATACCAGGACATTGCAATAAGCTTGGAGCACGAACCAGAGCTCGGACTGGCCGACAGTGGCAACCTGGAAATCGACTTGCAGGCACTGTTTGAGGTCGCTGGCGAAGCCGCCAAGAAAGGTTCAACCGCCTTGGTGCTGTTGACTGACGAGCTTCAGTATGTACCGAAGGATCAGCTAGGGGCGTTGATTGCCGCGTTGCACCGCACCGCGCAACGGCGTCTTCCGGTGGTCATGGTCGGTGCCGGACTGCCGCAGCTGCGGGGACAGATGGGAAACGCGAAGTCGTATGCTGAACGCCTGTTTGATTTCCCGGAGATTGGGCCGCTTTCCCGGGACGATGCCGGGATCGCCATCGCCAAGCCCACCCTCAACGAAGGGGTGTTGATAGATTCCAACGCGCTTGATGAGATTGTTGCCCGGACCCAAGGCTACCCGTACTTCCTGCAGGAGTGGGGAAAGCACGTGTGGAACATCGCGGAAACATCTCCCATTACGCCATCGGACGTAGTCATGGCAAGCCAGCAAGTCACAGCCGCACTTGATGCAAGCTTCTTTCTTGTTAGGTTCGACCGGTTGACTCCATCCGAAAAACGATACGTGCGTGCCATGGCCCAACTTGGTGCCGGGCCACACCGTTCCGGGGAAATCGCCCAAGAATTGAACCGTCAGGTGCAGTCCTTGGCTCCCACACGCAGCAAACTGATCGGCAAAGGCATGATTTGGAGTCCCGGCCATGGGGACACCGCCTTCACCGTTCCGATGTTTGATGAGTTCATGCGGCGCATCATGCCCGACGACGAGTGAAGACTGCTGCTTGAGTCCTCTGGAACCTTCGCAGCCCAATGGCAACGCAGGTCTTCGGCTTCGGGCTTCGTCGGAGAGGGTGCACTTCCTGACCGCCGGGGCAGTTCGGCCAATTGCCCGGCACGCTCGATTTCACTTGGGGCATGTCGCCGATGGTTGCCGTGGCACTTCCCGCGCCTAGTCGCTCCCCCCGAACCTGACTGGTTGGATGGATCTCGGATCCACGCAAACGCCAACCTCATCTGCTGCACAGGACGAGAGCGCCACTCGGTCACCGCATCCACTCTGTCAACCCCCATGCCCCATGCGCTGGTTGGGCGCGATTCACTGCATGGGGTTGGGTTCACGCGCAAGGGCTACCCAACTCGACTTGGGGTACTCCCTCGGATTCGTTCTCGCCCCTATTTCAGGCCACCTTGTGTCAGCCCCTCTACGAATCGGCGCTGCAAACCCATGAATATGATCAACACGGGCAGGATCATCATGATGGCGCCGGCTGCCGTCAAACTCCAATCCCTCGAGAAACGACGCATGAAGTTGAAATAGGAGGTTGTGAGGGGCATCTTTTCATCTTCCTGCATGAAGATGAGGGCGATTTGGAACTCCCCCCAAACCCCAAGGGCAACAACCAGGGCCACCGTCAACAGGCCCGGCCACATGATTGGCATCACTACCTTGGTTAGCACCTGCATCTCTGTTGCCCCGTCCACCCGAGCCGCGTCCTCAAAATCTGGCGGGAATTTCACCAGAAAGGAACGCAGCAAAAAGATGGCGAACGGTGAGTTCAGCGCGATATAGATGATGATCAAACCAAACCGGGTGTTCAACAGACTCAGGTTTTTCCATAGAATGAAGAGTGGCACGGCATAGAGCCAGAAGGGGATGGTTGACAGCGACAACATGTAAATCATGTACAAGTTGCTGCCGCGGGGATTGAGTCGGGCCAGGGCATAGGCGGCCATGCCGCCCAGCACCACCACCCCGGTGACCGTGCCTACCACGAAGATGACGCTGTTGGTCATGGTGACGGCAAATCCGCCCTGTTCCCAGGCATCGGGGTAGTTGGACCATTGGAACTGGCGAGGAAAACCAATCGAGTTCTCGCCCAGTTCCAGGTTGGATTTCAGGGAGTTGAAACCCAGGATCAGAATTGGGATCACTGCAAAGGCACAAAGCAGCCCCAGAATGATGTAGTTGGGAGCCAGATTCTCTCGTTGACCAAATAGGCGGTGGATCATATTTCCCACCCTCGCCTTCTCAAAATCGTGAAACCTCCCACAATGCAACCCGCCATGAGTGAAACCGTCAAGCCTATGGCCGCCGCGTATCCCGCCTCGAAGCGTAGGAATGCCTGCTTGTAGAGGTGGGACGATACCAACTCCGACGCACCCGACGGTCCACCCTGGGTCAGGATCCAGACATAGTCAAAAGAGAGGAAAGACCAGATTGCAGTCATGAGCAACATGAACAGAATGGTGGGCCGAATCCCGGGCAAGGTGACATTGCGAAACTGCTGCCAACGATTGGCGCCGTCCATTTTGGCCGCATCGTAGAGGTCAACAGGGATGGATTGCATGGCGGTCAGGAACAAGATGGAGAGGAAACCCCACCAATGCCAGTTGTCCGCGAAGGCGATTGAAGCCAGGGCGGTTCGAAAATCTCCGAGCCAAGGATGATCCAATCCCTTGATGCCGATCTTGTCCAGTGCCGCGCCGATACCCAGGGATGGATTCAGCAACATTGACCAGGTAAAGGCTGAGACGATGGAGGGAAGTACATAGGGAAGATAGAACATGGACCGAATCACCATGGCCCCTCGCCGAATCTGCGCCAGCAGACTAGCCGCGCTCAAAGCCATAATCATGGGAACGGTCAGAAAGAACGCCATCCAGAACAGATTGTGACGGAACGCGGCCCGGAAATTCAGGTCCTCTGTGAACAGTTCTACGAAATTGCCCAAGCCAATGAACTCTGCCTTGCCAATGCCTGACCAATCCGTCAGCGCATAATAAAGACCGGAAATTCCCGGGCCCACCACCACGACAAGGTGAACCAGCGTAATCGGGATGATAAGGGCCCAAGCCAATAATCCCCGGCGCACTTCCATGCCCTTGCCCAGAAAGGAAGTACGCCGGGACGAGGTGTCTTGGATGGATGGATTTGCGGTCACACCGTGTCCTCAACCCTCATTGCCAATTCGTCGGTCTAGCGGCTGGGCGTGGGAGGTACTTCCCCGGCTGCCAGTTCCTCCTGGAAAATTTCGTTGGCCCGTGTCAAATATTCCTGAGCCGTCATTTGACCGGACCAGACCTTCTCCAGTTCTTCATACAGGTAGAGGTCTGTCTTTGGTGGGAAGAACGTCCAAAGGGTGTAACCATATCCGCCGGCTTCAAAGGCGTCGTTCATGGCAGAGTAGATGGCCTGCATACGGAGATCCACACCTTCCATGAACTCGGCCACTCCCCGCACAGGAGCCGTGCCGTAGTTGCATACACTCACGAGCCGTCCCTGCACTTCGGGTGAGAAGTAGTGGGAAAGGTACATGGCCGCTTCGCGAGGATTGGCGGAACTCTTGCTAATGGACTGTGTACCGCCGAGTCCAATCGAGAAAATGGGTGTACCGTCGAGGGAAGGATTGGGCACCCAGTCCCAATCGTTGCCATGGGTTGTGCCTTCGCCGAAGTAGTCCCCTTCGCGACCATAGAACCATGTGCCTTCCATGTTCATGACCGCTTCACCAGTTGCAAATGCGGTCGTGAATTCTTCGAAGTTGGCGGCTTGGAAGCGTTCCAGGCTACCCATGTAGTAGCCCTTCTGCATCATGTCATTATGAATCTCGATGGCACGCACGAAATCGGGATGGTCAAATGGGACTTCACCGATGAGGGCCTGGTAGACCAATTCCGGACCCGCTACCTGGTTCATGAATTCCCCTACATACCATTCATTGCACACATTGCATTGGCTTGACTGGCCGGCGAAGGGAATGAGGCCGTCTTGCTGTATGACTCCGGCCAGAGAGATCATTTCTTCCAGGTTGGAGGGAGGTTGCCAACCCTTTTCCTCAAACACGGTCTTGTTGTAGAACAACACGAGTGTTTCCAATTCCTGCGGCAGGCTGAACAGTTCGCCTTCGACCACACCAATGTTGAAGGCCCAGTCATGAAACAGTTCCGCCCATCCGAATTCATCCGCATAGGCATTCATGGGCAGTAGCTGACCGGCCAAGGCCAATTCAGCGGCAAACACCGGGCCGCCCAGTTGTACTACGTCTGGACCCGCACCCGCGGCCAGTGCAGGACGCAGGGAATCGGTCG
This sequence comes from Caldilineaceae bacterium, assembly GCA_965208365.1. Classification (GTDB taxonomy): domain Bacteria; phylum Chloroflexota; class Anaerolineae; order Caldilineales; family Caldilineaceae; genus Bin34. Next base: position 1,036,058 of record OZ242330.1, read on the forward strand.
TGGCCTTGCGCTCGACATTGACAACGACTTCATCCTGTTTGGCATTGAAGGTATCGACTGACTCCGCCACAATGCAATCCGATTGAGCAGTTTGGCTCAGCCATACGGTGATTTCCACTGGCTCCATGGCGGCTTCGCCACTCTCGACCTGAGTTGCAGGCACCGGAGCGCAACCGGCCAAAACCAAAGCCAACAAACACAACAAAACTCCGCAAAAACGCGTCCGTGTCAACCAATGGCGCATGATGATTCGACCCCTCGTGTGGAACAGCAGGATTCGAGCCAGTGTACCCCATGCGGTGACAGCGGTTGAACTGCGGGCCATCAGGGGCGACGGTTTTGGTCTTCAGCCCCCGTGTCAGGCGGGCCCGGGGCTTGAAGCGCGCCCAGAGGGCATCCGACCAGCCCTTGAGCCGGTTAGTGGAGGCGGACACCTTGGGGTTCCCTTGGCTACGCACCAGATCGTGCCAGCGTTCCACGAGGTGCCACAGCGGGTCCCGTACCTCGGGCTGCATGGTCGGTGCCGGATTGCCGCAACTACGGGGACGGATGGGAAACGCGAAGTCGTATGCCGGACGCCTGTTTGATTTCCCGAAGCTTGGACCACTGTACCGGGAGATGCCCGGAGCGCCCTTGAAATGCCCGTCGTCAACGAATAGGTATCGATCAATCCCGATGCGCTTGACAAGATCGTTAGCCAGACCCAGGGTTGTCCATACTTTCTACAGGATTGGAGCAAACATGTGTCGGATGTAGCGGCCACATCCCCCATCACAACATCAGACGTAACCGCGGCAGCGCAACAAGCCAAAGCTGCCTTGGATACGAACTCTTTCTCGTCAGGTTCGATCGGTTGACTTCATCTGAGAAACGATACCTACGTGCCATGGCTCATCTTGGCACCGGGCCGCATCGTTCGGGAGAGATTGCCCAGGAGTTGAGCCGTCAGGTGCAGTCCCTGGAACCTTCTTAACCTGATTGCAATGCAGGTCTTCTGCTTTGAGCTTGTTTGATGCATCGGACTCATTCGAAGCATCCCTCGAATGAAGATGCATTGGGCTCTCGCGAAGAAGCTGAAGCGGCCGGTCAAACGCGCATGCAGGGAACCATGGCTAGCCTCTGGGTGAGAGCACAATGAAGGTCATGTCCAGTTGACTTTGGGACCAAAGTGACGGACAATGATTTCCGTACAAATCGCACCGTACAGAAGGTCGATATGACGAACCGGTTGGACGTACGACTGAACGGCAAACACCGGCAGCGACTGGAAGAGTTGGCCCGGGAGAAGGGAGTGGGGATCTCCGATGTGGTGCGCTGCATGATCGATGCTGCCTATGAGGACATTCTGCGCAGGCGCCGCGAGCAGGCGGTTGAACGGCTAATCAGGTTGAACTTGGAAGATCCGCCAGATCCTGAGACCGTCTCCCGTGAGTTGGAGGCAGCCCATGAGCCCGGCGGTCTTCATTGATGCCAACATTCCCATCTATGCCGCCGGCCGTGGCCATCCCTTGAAGGAACCGTGCGCTCGGATTCTCCGCATGGTGGCCAAGGAGCCGCAATCGTTCGTGACCAACTCCGAGGTCCTTCAGGAACTGATGCACCGCTACTTGGCTTCGGATCGCTGGGTACTGGGACGGGAGGTTCTGCGAGCCTTCGCCGAAGCCATGCATGACCGCATTGAGCCAGTCTATACGGAAGACATTCTTGTGGCATCGGTACTGGCGGACCGCCACTCTGGTGTCAGTGCCCGGGACCTAGTCCACGCGGCGGTGATGCAGCGGCTGGGAGCAGATCACATCATCTCAGCAGACACCGACTTCGATCGCCTGGAGGGGATTGTCAGGCTGAATCCTGCCCGCGTCATGGAATGGGAACGCTCCATTCCCTCCGTCGGAACAGGGTAATCACGGCTGTTCGGCATCCGGAAATCCCAGCGAACCGGGAACTGCCGTGGGTATCCACATCTCCAACGGTGCCCCCTGATACCACAATCCCACAGAAGTTGCACCCCGCCTTATGGTCGGGTGGGGATTGAATCCGCCACGTCCAGTATCCTGAGACCGTCATCCGGTGTTCAAGCGACGCTCAATGGCCATTGACTCGCTCTCAGGGCTGCTCCTTGCCTACCGTCATCACGCACAGCAGTTCGAACATCACAGTGGCACCAATCAGGGCCGTGCCTCCGGACGGATCGAAGGGCGGCGACACCTCCACCATGTCGGCACCAATGATGTTTGTACCCGTTAGTCCCCGAACCGCCTGCAGAGCCTGGAACGAGGTCGGTCCTCCAATCTCCGGCGTACCGGTGCCAGGCGCATAGGCCGGATCCACAAAGTCGATATCGAAACTGACGTGGATCGGGTCCATGCCCACAATGCTGCGGGCTTCCTGCATGACATCCGGTACACCGCGCTCCATAAGCTCTTCGACCATCACCATCCTGACCCCTTGGGCTTGGCCGAAGTCGATGTCCTCGGTGTCGTACATGGAACCTCGCAGACCGATCTGGACCGTCCGCTGGGGATCCAGCAGACCCTCTTCAACGGCCCTGCGAAACGGCGTGCCGTGGGTGTACCGGTAGCCACCGAAGTAGCCTCTGTACAAATCGGTGTGCGAGTCGAACTGGATCATGCCCACGGGCTCTTGCACAAGGCCACGCAGGATGGGCAGCGTGATGAGGTGGTCGCCCCCTGCCGTGACCGGCACGATACCGTCCCTGCTCAGTTTCCGGTAGAACGCCTCAACCCGCTTCAGGGAATCCTCCAGGTCGGCCGGATTGACGGGCACGTCTCCCAGATCGGCACAGTTGTGGTCGGCATACGGCGACCGCCGCCAAATGGGATGGGCACTGCGGATCATGGATGAGGCGTCCCGGACCTGCCGGGGACCGTGGCGCGCTCCGGGCCGGTTGGTGGTGCCCCCATCCCAGGGAACACCCACATATCCGAAGTCCAGTTCAGACCAACGCTCATGCCCGGGCGGTACGTGCGGCAGCCGCATGAAGGTGGACATGCCCGCGAACCGGGGCGTTTCCAGACCGGAAATCGGCTGAAAGAATTCGTTCATGGGTTACTGTTGGGTTGTGGCTTCGGGCTCATGTCACTCAAGCAAACAGGCCTGTGCATTTTCGGTGCAATGACAGCGATACATATTGACCCAGATGGACAGGGTCCCAAGCAAATCCCGAGGCCGCAAACCCACAGCGTGTGGTTGGGCCTGTAGTCGGGAGGAATACCGTTCCATCACCTTGGTGGATGATGGCATCCGCCTGCGACTTGACCGACTCAGCAGGTCATGAGCAGATCGGAGAACTAACCCCCGGACGTAGCATGTGGCTAATAAGTATCCTCCGAGTGCAGATGTTTACGATCAAGGTGGACCACAGGGGGCTGTACGACGAACTTTCCGGTGGAGAGTCCAACACACAACTTGTCAGAACCCGCGCCAGCCGGGCAGGGCAGCCGCCTGCCGGATCCACGTCGCCATCTGCTCCTCGTCGAACCCGTCCTCGTAGATGTCGACCCAACGCGCATCCGGATCCTTCCCTGAACCGGGCGGAACGGGACACAGCATCGCTCCATTGAGGAAGGTCACCTTTATGTAACGGGTGAACACGTGGTAGCTCACAAACCACCCTTCGCCCTCAATGCCGTACCAGGGCGAATTCCACCTTACGGCCTTGCGCACATTCGGCACAGTCCGCACGATGAGGTCGTCGAGCCGGCGCCCGACACCGCTTTTCCAGCCCGGCATGGCCGCGATGTAGGCCTGTACGGGAGCATCACCGTCAGCCTTCGCAATCTGGGGATTGCCGCCCGCGAGGAGTCTCGGCTTCGCGTCGGACTGCGCGGCAACATCGTTCCTTGTGGCCTTGGATGGCCTTCGAGGCCGCTTGCTCCGCATTCTACGTGAGGAGTCTCGGCAACCTATGGGAATGCGAACGTCTCAATCCGTCCCCGGGAAATGCCATGTGGAGCGGCTGGGCAGGCGGCAACGCCCACCCAATCCGGTCACGGCTGACCGAAGGGTAGCTGGAGCGCGGATTAGCTCGGTGTTCCTTGGTGCGATTCCAGGGCGGAGCCGCCTTGCACTGTTGGGGCGGCAGCGCGGCACGGACCGCATCTTCAGGAATGGATGATGGTGGTTTGCAACCAAAGTCAATCATTTTTGCAACGGTACCCCTGCAGGCCTACGGCTACCGGAGCACTTCAAGGAAGCAACCCTCCACCACACCGAAAAGGTCCCCACAGAGCGCATGTCATTGGATTCTATGCCTTGCAGCACCTGCTGCTCCGGTCAGTGTGGAATCCCGCCTGCTGGATACTGCAAATCGGACCGGCATTGGGTTCAGCTTTGTGCCAAGTCGAACCAGAGTCCATGCAAATCAACGGTGCTATCATCCAACCGCACCGAACAGACAGTGATTTATAGAAGGTATTCATCATGATTGAGCTCAAGCTCCTTGGAGACAGCAGCCTGCAACCCGCGGACATTGCTGACGGACAGAAAACGGACGATTTGCGCCAACTGGCAAATGACATGATTGATGTCCAACTGTCCATGATCGCCGACTGCACCGATGCCGATGTTTTCTTTACACCCATTGACGAAGCAGCGGATGATCCCCATGCGGTTTCGAAAGAGGAAGTCGGGATGGCATGGACATTGGGCCATGTGATTGTCCACTGTTGTGCATCGTCCGAAGAGTCCACGTTCCTGGCAGCTGAATTGGCCCGGGGAGTCGAGAATCACGGACGGTCGCGGTATGAACCGCACTGGTCGACCATCAAAACGATCCGGCAATGCCGGGAGGCCCTCGAGGAAAGCCGCAGGATGCGGTTGGCCACTTTGGACGTATGGCCCCGTCGGCCCAATCTCGACAATCGCTATGAAGTCTGGTCGGGGGGGCCGGTCGCGAATGCGATGGAGCTCTACGTGGTAGGCCACATTCACGAGTATTCCCATTTTGACCAGATTAGAGACATCGTGAGACAGGCGCAGGCGGCGCGCGCATAGGGATTGGTTGGATTGGTTCCCTGCGGGTTCCATGTCCGAATCTGTGGATCAGGTGGCCGGCACCATGGATTGCGGTTAGCGAAAGTCCATCTTGGCCATGTCTATTCATATGGGAGAAGGAATTTGGCTGAACTTTATGCGATTTGACTGCTGAGTCCGACAGACAGGCAGGTCGGCAGAGTAATGTGGTCGATTGTCATGGCTGGTTACAGTCGTACATCCTTACCCAGTCCACTTCCATGCGCTGCGGCCAAATCTCCGGATCCACGCCGTGCTGTCCGCCCCAACTGCCTCCCACCGCGATATTGAGAATCAAGTGGAACGGCTTGTCGAACGGCCAGTGTCGGAAGTCGGCATCCGGATCCGTCAGCCTCTCGTTTTCGAATGTGAAATAGTGGTTGTCGTTGACAAAGCCCCGAATCTCGGACGGGGTCCACTCCACGGCATACAGATTGAACTCCGTGCGTGCCGTGGGCACGTTGATTGAAGCTCCCTGGTGGGTCCCCAGCATGTGGTTGTAGGCCGCGGTGTGCACTGTTGAATGCACCGTATCCGGATTGAAGCCCACATGCTCCATGATGTCGATCTCCCCCGCCCGGGGCCACCCGCCGTGCTTCTGCAGGTCCGGCAGCATCCAGATGGCCGGCCAGGTGCCGCGTCCGGACGGCAAACGGGCTGCGATCTCAAACCTGCCGTAGATCCACTCCTGCCGCGACAGGACGCGGGCCGAGGTGTAGCCGTTGCCCTGGAAGGTTTCCCGGTGGGCCTCAATGACCAGCAGCCCGTCTTCCACCCGCGCGTTTTCCGATCTGGACTCGGTGTAGAACTGGAGTTCATGGTTGCCCCAGCCGTGGCCGCCCCGGTCGTACCGCCACCGCTCCGGATCGGGCAGCCCTTCGTAGTCGAATTCGTCGGACCAGACCAGATCGCATCCTTCGGGTGCCGACACCTGCAAATGAGTGACCTTTGCCGCCCCCATGTCCAGCCAGGCAGGCAGTTGGTCGGGCGTGCACGAGCCGAGGGACAGGAGGCAGACAGCCATCAACAGGGACGCGCCGCGTCTGCGCACAGTGCGACGGGGGGAATTGTGCATGAGGACATCTCGGTGACTGACGTCGGCAGGCCGCCTGCGGGAAACTTCCGCCCGGACTGTTTCGGGACCGCTCAACCGTAGCAGGTCGGATGCGTGCGCGGCCATTCGGCCCCCCACAAGGGCTGCCGCAACCTGGGCACATCGAGACCGTCGCAGGCAAACGGCATGCAGTGAAGTGCACTCCCCGGCGAGACCGTCCAAGGTGAACCGGATCCTGCCGTTCATTGACCTGTTGGCCCTGCGGTGTGTGATCATTGACATCCATCCACGGAGACATGCCGAGGGTTCCGGCCGAGTTCGGGTCCCGAAACGCCGGGCATCGGCATGCAACAAACAGCCAGTCAGGTGAAATCCATGAGCCAGCGTGTCGTGATCGGCCATCGCAGTGTTTCTCCGGAAGACCCGGGGATCAAGGTTCTGCTTGATGCGGGCCTGGAAGTGACGGCACACCCACACTTCAACGAGCCCGAGGCACAGGCGGATCTCGAAGGCTGCGACGGCATGATTGTGTCGCTGCAACCCATTGACGGGCCACGGCTGGATCGCATGCCCAACTGCAAGGTAATAGCCCGTCTGGGGGTGGGCTACGACAACATCGACGTCCCGGCGGCCACCGCGCGCGGGGTGCGCATCACCTATGTGCCCGACTACGGGGTGCATGAAGTCTCCACCCACGCCATCACGCTGCTGCTGGTCATGGCCCGCAACATGGAGTCTCTGCTCAAGGCCAGTGCCGAGGGCCGGTGGGACTACGGAGCCATGGGCACGGTCCAGCGTATCCAGGATCAAACTCTGGGAGTTCTGGGCTTGGGCCGCATTGGACGCCAGACCGCACTCAAGGGCCTGGGGCTGGGCATGCGCACCCTCGGCTATGATCCGGTGATTCCCGATGAGGACATCCGGGCCATGGGCATCGAACCGGCGGACATGGACCAGGTGCTGGCCGAAGCGGACTACATCTCCCTGCATGTTCCCTCCATGCCGGAAACCCGGCACATCATCGATGCCAAAGCCCTGGCCGCCATGAAGCCGACGGCCCGGATCATCAACACGGCCCGGGGCCCCTTGATCGATGAGGAGGCCCTGCTCGCAGCCGTCCGCTCCGGCACAATCGCAGGCGCTGCCCTGGACGTGTTCGAAACGGAACCCCCACCGGAGGATCATCCGCTCCTGCACGAGCCCAATGTCATCGTGACTCCGCACGCGGCCTGGTATTCGGAAGCCGCCAAGACGGACATGCAGGTCAAAGCCTCGCAGGATGTCGTAAACGTACTCTCCGGCAATGAACCCGTCTATCCACTGAATTAGGGATGGGGTCACCCATTCCGTCTTTGCGTTCCGCCATCGAGGAGCCTTGAACCATGCAGGCCACCGCCGTCTATGTAAACGAAGACAAGACCTTCCATGTGGGCACCTTTCCCATTCCCGACCTGGTGGGTGACGAAGTCCTGATCCGGACCCACTACTCCGGTATCAGCGTTGGCACGGAGTTCACGGCCGTGCGCGGCACGCGCTACTACGGGGAATTCCCCATGGTCCTGGGCTATCAGGGCACCGGCCGCATCGAGGCTGTGGGACCGGAAGTCGAGCGGTTCCAACCCGGGGATCCCATCTATTTCCGAACCAGCACCATGCCGATGGAAGTCGACGGCAAGGAGGTCCTGCAACGGAGTGGCACCTGGGCCAGCCACGTCATCCACTCGGAAAAGCAGCGGGTCGAACCCCTGCCGGCAGGAGTGGACGGCGCCACGGCCTCCATGTTCGTCATGCCCGCGGTCGGCCTCAACGCCGTGGACATGGCTGGCGTGCGCATGGGGGACTGGGTGGCGGTCCAGGGTGTCGGGTTGATCGGCTTGGGCGTGGTGGCCGCCTGTTTCCTGCGCGGAGCCAAGCCGATCGCCATTGACGTGATGCCGAACCGGTTGTACTTGGCTAGGCAGTTCGGCGCCGCGGCCGTCGTCAATCCGGCCGACGGTGACGTGTTGGAGCAGGTCAGGGCGATTGCGGGTTCGGACGGTGTGGATGTCTCCTTCGAAGGCACCGGCGTGGGATCCCTCATCGATCAGGCCATCTCCCTTGTCCGCATGCACGGCAAGTTTGTCTACCTGGCCGTCTATGGCGAAGCACCCGTCGCCACGCGCTTTATGCCGGCCCATCACCGCCGCCTTACCGCCTACTATCCTTGCGACGATGGTCTGGAGCCGTGCCGCGAAGCGGTCCTTAGCCAGATGGCCTTGGGCGTGCTGCCTTGGCATAAGACCATCTCCCACAAAATTCCGGTCGAGGACATGCCGGATTGGTGCGCCCGCATCCTCAATCGCCAGACCCCGGAACTGCTGGGGTCCGTAATAGACTGGCAGGTTCCGAATCCCGTGTAGGCCCGGCAGGAGACACAGGCAAAAGCCAGAATACACAACACGCCAAGCTGCGTCTCCAACTCAACCGGAACTGCGGCAACCAAGAGCGGACACAATGAATGACATCGCGCTGCGTGAACGAATCCGTACAGCCCTTGCAGATCGGGAGAACGTCTCTGAGCGGACCATGTTCGGCGGCGTGTGCTTCATGATCAACGGGAACATGTGCGCAGGAACTTGGAAAGACTCGCTCATCGTGCGGTTGGACAAGTCATGCCACGAGGAAACACTGACGGAGCCGCACACGAGGCCCGCCGACATGAACGGCAGGCTCCTGAAGGGGTGGGCACTGGTAGAGCCGGCGGGAATTGAGGCGGAGACCGATCTGACTGCATGGCTCGAGCGAGCAGTCGAATTCGCCGAATCCCTGCCGGCCAAGTAGCGTCGGCGTCGACTCCGGGCGCGGAACGGTTGTGTGTTGGATGGACAAACGGTGGCTGCAAAGAGTGATTTAGTGAATCAGAAGGAGTCGGCGAGCCGTCCTGCCTGGGTGTCGGACAGTTTGTATCCATTCAAGAGCAGGTACTTCACTACCGAGTCCGGACATGACATGCACTTCGTCGACGAAGGCGCTGGCGAACCTCTCCTTTTTGTGCATGGAAACCCGGCATGGTCCTTCGAGTTCCGGCATTTGATCATGGGCCTCCGGTCCGAATTCCGCTGCATTGCCGCCGACCATGTGGGATTTGGTCTCTCGTCGAGGAGCCACCGGCAGGAGGACCACCAACCCGAACGCCATGCCGAACGGTTGGCCACCTTTGTCGACAGCCTCGACCTTCGCGATCTGACACTGTTCATGACCGATTGGGGCGGCCCCATAGGTCTGGCGTTTGCCGCCAAACATCCGGACCGGGTAAAGCGGATTGTGCTCACCAACACCAGGTGTTGGTCGGTCAACGACGACTTTCACTTCCGGTCGTTCAGCTTTTTCATGTCAAGCTGGATTGGGCAATATCTCATCAAGCACCACAACTTTTTTGTGAACGGTGTGATGCCGAGAGCGATGGGTAACAGAAGTGTTCTGACTTCCGAAGTCATGGCCCACTATCGGAATGCACAACCATCATCCGATACGCGCCTGGCTCATGCAGCTCTGCCAGGCCACATTATTGGCGCCGGCGATTGGCTGCAATCGATCTGGTGCAACCGCTCGGCATTCGTGAACAAGCCGGCGCTGGTTCTTTGGGGGTTGCGGGATATCGCATTCCGCCGCAAGGAGCTGGACACATGGCTGTCCGAGCTGTCCCAATGCGAACGGTACGAATACGCGGATTGCGGCCACTTTCTTTCGGAAGAGGCTCCCGACGAGGTCCTGCAGCAGTTGTGCGCCTTTATGCGCCGTGCATGATGAGCCGTTCACCCTAACGGTGCTCCGAACTGGTTCCGAACCGAGACAGCTGGCCAACGGCCGCCGGGTCCGGGCACGGCACTACCCCATCGCATCCTGGTTGGTGAAGTGGTGTTCCGGAACCAAATACGGTTCCTAAACCCACCCTTTGGCAATGAAGTGCCTCTCTGCCGGGTCTACCACGAGGCTCCCGGCCCTACGGAACCAATTTGCAATGCCGGATACTGCGAGTTGAGGAGGGTCAGATCTCCTGTCTCCTTGATGCGTCCCCAGATCAGGGACAGCAGCCGGTCGGCCTCCGCAGACCCTTGGTCGGAGTCAGCCAGCAGGTTGCACTCCTCATGTGGATCGTCAGCCAAGTTGTACATCTCGTCGTGGGCAAAGCCGTTGAAGACATACTTCCAGTCACCGTCCCACAGGATCCGCTGGGTCAATTGGAATCGGGTGCCCTCATACTCCGCATATCCCAGCCGATCGTCCGTCAACTCCTCGCAATCGGCCCGACAGAGGTCCGCAAACGAAGAGCTGTCCGGAAGTTCCGGGCTGTCCAGCCCCAGCAAATCCAAGAGCGTGGGATGCAGATCCTGCAGTCCTACCAGGGCATCGGATTCCCGCCCGGACTTGATGCCCGGCCCGGCCAGCACCATCGGAACCCGGTAAATCTCCTCGCCAGCGCCGTAGTTCTTGCAGTAGAGGCCGTGAGCCCCCAAAGCCTCGCCATGGTCGGAGGTCAGGACGATGATGGTATTGTCCGTCTGGCCCGCCGCCTCGAGCTGGTCCAGTAGTTGCCCGAAAAGCTTGTCTATTTCCGTGACGGAGGCGTAGTAGCAGACAGCCGCGTTCCGGTGGTCCTCCTCGCTCCAGTCACGCCAAGGCGTCCGAGCCCGCGCGTAGATCTCCGGACGGCCGGCCAGGTCGTCCCGCAACGTAGGCGAGACCGGCACGTCCACGCCGTGGTACCGGTCGAAGGCTTCCCGCCCGGCAAAAAACGGGTCGTGCGGCTCCAGGACGCTTACGAAACAGGCCCAAGGAGCCCGACCTGTCGTCACGTCGGCCAGGTAGGAGGCGGCGTTGGACACATGGATGCCGAGGCCTCTCTCTTCCGGCGGAACTTCGGTCACGCCGCAGAACCGATGGGGAGCGTATCCGGGCCTGGGTGTCAGCCAGCCCTCGTGTTGCCAGCGGCCCTCGGACATCCCTTGACGGGCCCTGCCCGTCGCCTCGGCTACTTGGGGCGATGCTGCCGTGGCCGTGGTCTCCCAGCCGAAACGACCCGGTTCCTCCGTGTGCTCGACATGCCACTTGCCGAAGTAGCCGGTGCGGTAGCCGGCCTGCCTCAGCTCCTCGGCCCAGTGCCGCGCGGGACGCAGGACGGCCCGATCCGGCCTGACCGTATGGGTCACGGTCCACACGTTGTGGTTGTGCGGCAACAGGCCCGTCATCAGACTGGCGCGGGCCGGCGAACAAATCGCGTTGGGCGTGTGGGCCCGCGTGAACCGAATGCCCCGTGCCTGCAGGGCCGCGAAGTTGGGGGTCAGACAGGGATTGCCGTCATCCAGCACGGCCGCCTGCATCTGATCCGCCATCAGGAACAGCAGGTTTGGTCGGCTGGGCAAAGCGGACGCCATGCGGATTCAGTCTGTGGGCCCGGCATCGCCGGTTATCGGGCAGGGGCTCAGATCAATTGGACGAGGACTGGGGACAACTGCACCAAGGTCGTGACGATGAATATGACGATGGTGGCAATGACAACACGCACCACCGAACGCATCACGCGTTGCTTCGACACACTGGTTCGCAGATAGTGTTCGGTCCACAGGGTTGCCACCAGCCAGGCCAAACCCAACAACACGAACCCGAAACGCTGGATGGCGGAAATGGTGAACCGATGCACGCCGAGTACATCCAGCATGCCGGCCATGGCCTGGGGCGAGATCAGCAGGGTCCACACCCACGCCGCGGCGGCCAGGAGCCAGACCAGGTACACCAGGAAATACTTGTCAACCCGGTTTGCCGATGTGTAGTCAATCAGGCGTCTGAAGCTGCTGCCCAACACTGCGTCCCCTTGCAAGCCGACGGTATGTCCTTGGCAAAAAGGCCCGCCATTGTGACACAAACACGACCGTTCCACGGGGTCTTCGAACCCGGTTCCGGACAATCGCATTCGGTCGGGGCGGGACTTCAGGCAGACATTCCCCAAGGCAACCGCCCCATATGCGCTTGGCCGCGATGATCCGTTGACGGAGGTTTCGCGGAACAGCAGGTCAAGGGCAGTGCAGCAAAACAGGCACACATGGTGATTGCCCACCAAGGCTCAGGCCGAGATTCGCTTGCACGTCCTCCCGACACCGCGGCAGCGGGTGGTTTCAAAGTCGAGGATGGCTCGAAGCTCACAACAGCCTCCGTCCCGGGAGCCGAAACGCCTGGAAATTCAGGCAGACCTTCACCACATGGAGTAAAGGGATGACCGCGAAGTACGGAGACCCACACCCACTCTCCGATTCCACTTGTACCGGATTGAAGTCTTGGCTTCAATCCGGTACACAACGATGAGTTGGTGCCGCCGCAGGCACCGGTTCCTCCCCAAAAATGGGTTTGACAGCCCCGTGCCAACGCGGTAGGGTGATGAATTGGCAAGCAACAAGCTGCATGTGCATTGGACCACCATGATTGAGCTCCACACACTTGGTGATAGCAACCGGCGGCTGTCTGACCTTGTTGCCAGCCAAACCACAGATGTTCTACGCGCCTTGTGCACAGCCTGGTCAACGCCCAGTTGGCGATGAACGAAAAACGCACAATTTCAGACAATAGGCAAGTGCGGGCAGCCGGTCCTGCCCGTCAGCATACGATTGGATTACAACCGTCGGCTGTCCTGCCTACAGCTTGCTGGAGAGACACTCAATGATTATAGATAGTCATGCCCATGTTGGACCCGTCGCCAAGGATATCCGCCACCAAGCGATCATCGCCGGCAGTCCTGCCAACTCTGTCGAAGACTATCTTCGCGACATGGATGAGGCCGGTGTTGACATGGGGGTTACTTTCGGCTATCTGGATTTAGATAATGAATATCAGGCCAGTATTCAGAACCGATATCCGGACCGTATCGTCAGCCTGGCCTGGTGCAATCCCCGACAGCTCAACGCCGCGGACGAGTTTCGGCGATGTGTTGAGGACCTGGGTGTGCGGGGCCTGAAGTTGCACGGCTGGTGGCATCAACACGCCAACTCGGACCATGTGCTGCTGGATCCGCTCTTCGAAATCCTTGACGAACACAGCCTGCCGGTGGTGATGCACACCTTGGGCGACAATCCTCTCACCACCCCATTGCAGACCGAGGAGATGGCCCGCTCATTCCCCAACGTTACCGTCTTCATGGCACATGGTGGCTGTGAATGGGCTGCTGCCGATGGCCTGCTCGTAGCGGCCCGTACCCCCAACATCATTGTCGACACGTCGTTCATGCCCAGTTGGTGGATCAACAAATTCGTAGAGGAGATCGGAGCAGACCGCGTCTCCATGGGTTCGGACTGGCCGTGGCACCACCTACAGGGAGTGGTGAAAAACCATGAAGTGGCCATTCCCGATCCAGAGGATCGCGCCTGGACCATGGGCAAGACCGCGGCGAGGGTTTACGGCATCCCGGTTTCGTAACGGGACGATACCTGTCCAATTCCGGGAGTTTCGCCGCGGCCTCAAGATCCGGTCCATGCCCATGAACCGCGTATGAGGGAACCAGGACGAGACAAGGCTGTGCGGGGAGGTGAAAGAGTTGATGTGAGCGCACTCCGACAAGCAGAACGCATGGTTGCCTAGCCTGCCAGCCCTGAATGGCAACTGTCGCTCGCCGTCGGCGGCAACCGAGATACGATTGGAGGTTTTGGCCTCTCTTCTGTCCGCTCTTTGAAGTCAAGGGAGATTGACGATGTTGTACGCCAGAAATTGGATGATCGCCTGTTTCAGTCTGGTGCTGGTTGTTGCGCTGGCCGGTTGTGTACCGGTGACGCCCTCCGAGCCCTCGGAGGCACCGATCGACACGAGCCAGTATGCCGACCGTTATTCGGACGAACTGTTGACCTGGGCCGCGGGAATCCGAGATGCTTACGGGGGTACTACCCTCAACATGCTCGGGTTTGCGCATCCCACCCTGAACGCCATGAAAGCGATAACCGCCGAATGGGAGGATTTGACGGGAATCACGGTAGTCTACGACGAAACCGACTTGGCCAAAGTCAGGGACAAATTTGTCCTGGACATCACGTCCGGGGCCAACTCCTACGATCTGGTCATGACGGCCGAAGTCCAGGCGCCGGAATACTGGAACCTGGGCTACCTGGAACCCCTGGACGCCTGGCTCAATGACGAAATGGAAGTGGCAACCGAAGCCTGGCTGGACTGGGACGACCTGCATCCCGGCTACACCATGATGTTTACTTCGGTCCAAGACGGCAGCCGTTATGCCGTGCCGATTAGCGGTGAAGTGGCCCTGCTGTTTTACCGGACCGATATTTTTGACGAATTGGGCCTGATGGTCCCGGCCACCTATGACGAAATGCTGGAGACCGCCAAGTTCATCAACGATCAGGGGATTGTCGAAGACGGACGCACTGTCCATGGGATTTCCTTCCGCGGGCGACCAGCCCTGGGCGGTGGAAACTGGATTTGGTCCATTATTGTCTTCCCCTTTGGTGGGCAAATCGTGGATTTGGATGACCAGGTGACACCTGCTGTCCTGGCCAAGAAAGAGGGAGCGGTGGCAGCGATAGCGTGGGAAACCGAGATAGCCAAGCATGGCGTACCGGGGATTGCATCCTTCGATCCGTTCGATGCCATCAATCAGTACAAACAGGGCTTCGCCGCAATGTCCATTGAAGCCTCTGTGCTCTCGCCCGGAGTCCTGAATCCCGACGAGAGCATCGTGACGGACCTGACCGGTTTCGCCCCGTTGCCGGCAGGACCGAACGGCAGTTTCAATCAAACTTTCGCCCATGGCGTGGCCATGACAGCCTCTGGCGAGAACAAGGCGGCGGCCTATGCCTTCATGCAATGGATGTTGGGCAGAGCCAACCAGGACTTGCTACTGGAGAATGGAGGCGCTCCCGTCCGGCGCTCCGCCATGGAAGATCCTGCCAACCAGGAGAAATGGCCTTACATCGAAGCTACGCTGTTGGGATTGGACCAAGCCGCCTCGGCCTATGCAAACCGATACTTCGCCACGCCCCAGGTTGAATGGGTATTGGAGTATCTCAATGTCTGGTCCGTCAACGTCTCACGCGCGATAGCGGAAGAAATCTCAGCTGAAGAGGCAGTCGAGAATATTCAATCCGGGATGGATGAGATTCTGGCCCAGAAATAGTTGATCCGCCTCAACTCAAAGCCTGTTCGCGTCGGCCAGTGGACCCGTAACGGTCCACTGGCCCTTTTGTGAGTCGGATGGGCAACCCACCAAGCGCGGACGACATACGCGGCACCACTGCCAACTCACTGGTGGTAGCCAAGCCGCACCCCGGCCGCCGACAGTTGCTCAGGCGGTGGCTGCCCTACCTCTGCCTTGTCCCGGCCGTCATCGCCAGTTGCGGGGTCCTGCTCTATCCCACCCTGAGAATGTTCCAGTACAGCTTTCTCAACTGGTCGTTTGGGAAGAGCTACGAAACCGCCGAGTGGGATGGTCTGGCGAATTACCAGTGGCTGATCACGTCTCAGTCCTCAACCCTGTTCCATTCCCTCCGGCTAACTCTCCTGTACGCTGGCACGAGTATCGTGTGCGAGCTTGTCCTGGGCTTGGCAATCGCCGTCCTGCTCAACCGGCGGCATGTTTTCGGGCGACAGGTTGTCCTTACCGGTTTCATGATACCGACGCTGCTGATGCCCGTGATGGTAGGCATGATGTGGCGCATGTACATGTACCCCAATGGCATGTTGAGCTACTTCTTGGGATTGGTGGGCATCAGAATCGACTGGTACACCGCCACATGGGCCATGCCTGCCGTGATCCTGATCGAGATCTGGCAGTTCACACCCTTTTTTGTAATATCGCTCTTCGCCGGGCTACGGGCGATTTCAGCCGAAATCCTTGAAGCTGCGGCCATCGATGGAGCATCTGGCTGGTATCGATTTTGGCACATTTCAATGCCCTACCTGAGACCCATCATTGTCGTGACCGCCATGATTCGGGTGCTTTGGATTCTCAAGTCGTTTGACATTGTCTACACGATGTTTACGGGCGGACCAGGTTCAGCCACCGAAATCCTGGGCATTAGCATTTACCGAGCTCTCTTCCTTTCACGCAACATTGGCCGTTCTGCAGCCCTCAGCGTCATTTTGGCGGCCTTGACCCTGTTGGTTACGTTCGCGTTTGTCCGTTTCGCCTATCGATCACGGGAAGTGATGGAAAGTGCAACATCATGAACGAGCAACGCCACCAGGCTGGAATCCGCAGGAAGTGGCGACGCGGCTTGGACACCTTGGCGGGTTCCCTGGTTGTCTGGATCATCTTCCTGCTGTTCCTGGCTCCGTATCTATATCTGATCGTATGGTCATTTAAACATCCTGGGGACATTCAGGCCTATCCGCCCCGTTTCTTCAGCCCGTTCACACTTCTGAATTACAGACAGGTTTTTGAAGATGTAAACATTTCCTTCTACCTAAGGAACAGTGCCATTGTGGCCACGGCCACCACACTGCTCTCAGTGCTGTTGGCTATTCCGGCCGCCTATAGCTTTGCGCGCTTTCGCTTCCGGGGCCAGGACTGGTTGGCCTATTTGCTCATAGCCATCATGGTGGCCCCCCTCATCGCTCTGGTTTACCCCTTTCTGGTTATGGCCAATCAACTCGGCCTGAACGACACCCACTTGGGATTGATCTTCTTTTATCTCCCATGGAACGTTCCATTTGCCGTCTGGATGCTGCGTACTTTCATTTCCGACGTTCCGCCAGAGCTGGAGGAGTCGGCCCAGGCAGATGGGTGTACCCGGTTGGGTGCCTTCGGGCGAATTACGGTGCCACTCTTGCTCCCCGGCTTCTTTACAACGGGGATATTCATTTTCATTGGGGCCTGGAACGAGTTTGTGATTGCATTCTTTCTGACCAGTACAAAGGCGCGTACTTTGCCAACGACAATCGACTTTTTTCTGACCTACGGATCCTTCCAGTTCGCGCCCATGTTCGCGGCTGGCGTGGTCGGCACTTTGCCCATTGCTGTGTGCGCCCTTCTGGTACGACGCTACTATCTTGCGGGCACCACCGCCGGCGCGCTGAAGGGATAACAGTCTCTGGGGCCAGGGTTGCCCAATCAGTGAGTACGGCGGTCAGACGGGGGACACAAATCAAGGTTGCCGCAGGTTGGGTATGCCTGGGTGACCATCACCATTCGGGGCCCCTGGCCGTCCGGTGGCCAGGGGCCGGGAGCCTAGCCCTGAATGCCTACCAGCTCAATCTCGTCCGCCAGATGGCAGGCAACATGATGCCCGTCAGCCGTCTCGCGCAGGGGCGGGGTTTCCTCGGCACAGCGATCCACCGCGTAGCGGCAGCGCGGATGGAAGTGGCAGCCGGACGGCGGCTGGGCCGGATCGGGCACATCCCCCTCCAGCACGATCCGCTGGCTGCGAACGCGGGGATCCGGCTTGGGCACCGAGGACAGCAGGGCCTCGGTATAGGGGTGGCGCGGGGTCAGGAACAGGGAACGGGTGTCGGCCAGTTCCACCAGCTTGCCCACGTACATGACCGCCACCCGGTTGCAAACATAGCGGATGACGCTCAGGTCGTGGGAGATGAAGAGGTAGGTCAACTGCATCTCATTCTGCAGATCCTGAAGCAGGTTCAGGGTCTGGGAACGCACCGAGACATCAAGGGCCGAGACCGCCTCGTCCGCCACTACCAGGCGTGGATTGAGGGCCAAGGCGCGGGCAATTCCGATCCGCTGGCGTTCGCCGCCGGAGAAGGCATGGGGATAGCGTCGCATGTACTCCGGGCGCAGGCCCACCATGCCCAGCAGTTCGGCCACCCGTTCCTCCAGGGCGGAACGGCGCAGGCCGCGGTTGACCTTCAGACTCTCGCCCACGATCTCCAGCACAGTCAGCCGCGGATTGAGGGAGGCGAAGGGATCCTGGAAGATCATCCGGATCTCCTGCCGCCATGGCAGCAGCCCCCCAGTGTCGAGCCGGGCCAGATCGACCGGTTCCCCTTCCCGCGGGTGGTACCACAGTTCACCGGCCGTGGGCGTCACGACGCGCAGGATGCAGCGGCCCGTGGTGGTCTTGCCGCAGCCGCTCTCGCCCACCAAACCCAGGGTTTCGCCGGCCTGGATGTCGAACGAAACATCGTCGACGGCCCGGACCTCCCCCCTGTGCCCCTGCAGGAAGCCGCCGCGCACGGGATAGAACATCGACAGGTTGCGCACGGACAACAGTGTGCCCTGGGCCTCGCTCATGACAGCGTCACCTCCTCGTAGTGGAGGCAGCGCACGGAGCCACCCTCACCCAGGCTGAAGGCAGGGGGATTTTCGGCCTCGCAGCGTCCCTCGATGACCTCGTCGCAGCGGGGACCGAAGGGGCAGCCGGCGGGCCGGTGGAAGGGATCCGGAACCATGCCCCGAATGGAATCCAGGCGAATGTCCTGGTCGAAGTCGAGATTGGGAATGGAACGGAGCAGGGCCTTGGTATAGGGGTGGGCCGGGGCATGGAAAATGCGGTCCACGTCCCCGTACTCGGCGACCTGACCCAGATACATGACCACCACGTCGTCCGCCATCTCGGCCACCACCCCCAGATCGTGGGTGATCAGCATCACCCCCATGCCGAAGTCCGCCTGCAGCTCCTGTAGGAGGGACATGATCTGGGCCTGGGTCGTGACGTCCAGGGCCGTGGTTGGTTCGTCGGCAATCAGCAGGGCCGGGCTGCAAACCAGGGCCATGGCGATCATCACCCGCTGGCGCATGCCGCCGGACAGCTCAAAGGTGTAGGCGTCGTAGTTCTGCGCCGGACGCGCGATACCGACCCGTTCCAGCATCTCGATACCCTGCCGCCGGGCCGTGTCCTCGTCCACTCCCAGATGCAGCCGGATCACCTCGGAGATCTGGTTGCCGACCGTATGGATGGGGCTGAGGGAGGTGTTGGGTTCCTGGAACACCATGCCGATATGGCGGCCGCGGATGGCCCGCATGGTCCGGCCGGAGGAGCGCAGACCGGCCAGATCGGTTACGGCCACCCCCTCGTCCGCATCGTGTTGATGGAACCGAATCTGGCCTTGGACAATCCGCCCCGGCCGATCCACCAGCTGCAGGATGGACTGTGCCGACACACTCTTGCCGCAGCCACTTTCGCCCACCACGCACAGGGTGCGGTTGCGGTAAACGTCGAAGTCCACGCCGGCCACGGCCTTGACCGTACCCTCATCCAGCGGGAAGTGGACATGCAGATCGCGGACCTCCAGCAGCAGGTCCTCCGAGGATGGCGACTGTCGCTCAACGGGCATAGGGATCCGCCGCGTCGCGCAGGCCGTCGCCCACGAAGTTGAGGGCCAGGATGGCAATGAAGACTGCGCCACCGGTGGCGAACAGCCAGGGCGCAGTCGCCACGGTGCGAATGTTCTGGGCCTCCTGCAGCAAGACCCCCCAGCTCACAATCGGCGGGCGCAGGCCCAGACCCAGGAAGCTGAGCGACGTTTCGGCCAGGATCATGTTGGGAATGGCCAGCGTCAGCGCCGCAATGATGTGGCTGAGGAACGAGGGCACCATGTGGTGCAGGATGATCCGCATCTGGCCCACCCCGTCGAGGTGGGCGGCGATCACAAAGTCCTCGGTGCGCAGGGCCAGGAAGCGGCCCCGGACCACGCGCGCCAGCTCGGTCCAGCCGATGAAGGAAAGGATGACGGTGATACCGAAGTAGATGCGGAGAGGCGGCCAGTCCGTGGGCAGGGCCGCCGCCAACCCCATCCACAACGGGATGGTCGGCACCGAGCGGATGAACTCGATGACCCGCTGGATGATGTTGTCCACCTGCCCGCCCAGGAAGCCGGAGATCCCGCCCAGCAGGATGCCCAGGATCAGGCTGAGGGCCACACCCACCAGCCCAATGGACATGGAGATGCGCGTCCCGTAGATCATGCGCGTGAGCATGTCACGGCCCAGCTTGTCCGCCCCGAACAGGAACATGGGCGCCTCCGGCTCCTTGGGGCCGACCAGGTGGCGGTCCGTCTCCAGAAAGCCGAAGAGCGTAATGGGTACTCCGGAGACGAAGAATCCAATTTCGTGGATCACCTCCTCGTCGGGGACAAATACCCGCCGCAGGGCTTCCTCCTCAATCTCCACCTTGTAGCCGTACACCCAGGGCTGGAACCGCAGCCCGTTCTCGGTCTCCAGGAACAGGTGCAGGCGCTGCGGCGGCGCGTAGGTGTAGTCCGCCCGGAATTCGTCCGGGGTGAAGGGGGCGAGGAACTCGGCCAGCAACGCGACCAGATAGATCAGGATCACGATCACCAGCGAGGTCATGGCCAGCCGGTGCTTGCGGAAACGCCACCACATCAACTGCCACTGGGTGGCGACGTTGATGGCCTCCTGGCGATCCGGTGCCGGTGCGCGGGCGGTCATGGCAGGCGCGATCCGGGATTCAGTCGTCGAAGCGGATACGTGGATCCAGCCAGGCCAGCAGCAGGTCGGACAGCAGGGTGCCCAGCACTGTGATAACGCCGAGCATCAGGATGAAGCTGCCGGCCAAGTACATGTCCTGGGCAATGAGGGCCCGCAGCAGCAGGGGTCCCGAGGTGGGCAGGCTGAGCACCACCGAAACGATGGCGGAGCCCGAGATCAGGATCGGCAGGGTCAAGCCGATCGTGGACACAAAGGGGTTGAGGGCCACGCGCACCGGATACTTGAGCAGCAAGCGGAGTTCCGACAACCCCTTGGCGCGGGCGGTCTTCACGTAGGGCTTGCGCAGCTCGTCCAGCAGGTTGGCCCGCATGATGCGGATTAGGCCGGCGGTGCCGGCCGTGCCCAGAATAATCATTGGCACCCAGAGGTGGCCCAGCATGTCCTGGACCCGCGCCCAGGTCCAGGGCGCCTCCACGAAGTCCGGGGAGAAGAGGCCGCCCACGCTCTGGTTGAAATACTTGAAGGCCACGTACATGAGCACCAGTGCCAGCAGGAAGTTGGGGATGGCCAGTCCCACAAAGCCGATGCCCGTAAAGAGATAGTCGCCCCAGGAATACTGACGCACCGCGGCGTAGATGCCCACGGGGAAGGCCACGGCCCAAGTGAACAGCAGCGTGGCCACGGACAGGGTGACGGTCAGGCCAAGCCGCGACCAGATCAAATCGCCCACCGCCACGTCCCATTCGAACGAAGTGCCAAAGTCGCCGCGCAGCAGGATGTTGCTGATCCACTTCAGGTACTGCACGTGCACGGGCCGGTCCAGCCCGTACTGGGCCTTGAGGCCGGCAATCACGTCCTCTTCGACCAGATCCCCGGCGGCGCTCAGCTGCGCGATGACCGTGGTCAGATAGTCTCCGGGCGGCAACTGAATGATGATGAACGCGATGATGGAGATTCCGAACAGGGTCGGAATCATCAGGAGCAGGCGCCGCAGGATGTAACGAAGCATGGTTTAGGGAGCAGGGAGAGGCCCGAGGGCCCCTCCCTGCCGATTACTAAGGTGCGGAGTCAGCGGATCCTGCCCGCTGGCCTACCGCCTATTGTTCGATGTAGTACTGCTCGGGATTGGTCTGGGCCGGAGCCGCAGACACATGCCACTGCCAAACGGTATCCGGCACGTTCTTGAAGTTGTTCTTGACGATGCCGTAGCCCTTGTAGTACTTGGTCAGGCCGAAAATCCAGAACTCCTCGGCGGCGATGCCCAGAATTTCATTCATGATGCGGTCCTTCTCGGCCGGGTCGACCGTGACGGCCAGTTCATCGTAGAGGGCCTGTTGCCGCTTGGCCGCCTCCGGCGGTTCCACACCCTTGCTGCCGCCGGAACGCCACCAGTCGGCCCAGGCGACGCCAAACAGCGACTCCGTGCTGAACGGGAAGTAGGAGCGGGGATCCATGACCAGGGCAATGCCGTCGGCACCGGTCCACACCGCCATGTCGTACTCGTAGGCCGCCTTGCGCTCATAGAACAGCGAGCGCTCCAACTGCACCACGTTGGCCTCGATGCCAACGTCGGCCCAGTAGCCGGCCACCAGGTTCATGATCTCGGCCCAGGGCTCGAAGGCGGCGATGACGTTGATGTCGAAGCTAATCTTCTCGCCGTCGGGTCCCAGCCGCACGCCGTCCGGCCCCATGGCGTAGTCCAGGCCGTCCAGTAGCGCATTGGCCTGATCCTGATCGAACTCGGTGTACTGGTAGGCCAGCTGCTCGTTGAACCAGGGGGATTCGGCCAACGGCGCCGGCTGGCGCGGCTCGCCGTCGCCAACGTAGATCACGTCGATGATGGCTTGGCGGTCAAAGGCCACGGACAGGGCGATGCGGAAGTCCTTCTCCAGGAAGATGGAGCGCAGGTTCTCGTCGGAATGGGCCAGGTTCAGTCCCATCGAGACGGGGGTCTCCCAAGCGTATTCGACGGTGAAGAAGTCGTAGTCTCCGGCCTCCTTGCCGTCGAAGAACTGCGCCTTGTTGCCGGGCGTGGCAATGTGCCGGTCCTGCATGTCCACCTCGCCGGCGAGGGCCTTGAGCACCTGCACTTCGACGCTCTCCACGATCGGATAGACCAGTTTGTCGATGTAGGGTAGCTGATTGCCCTCCGGATCGACCTTCCAGTAGTAGGGGTTGCGCTCGGACACCATCTGCGTCGCGGAGGAGGCGGGCTGGGTCAGGTGCCAGCCGAACACCACCGGCAGGTCAACGTTGTTCAGGATGTTGCGCCGGTTGCCCCAAAGGGCCACCCAGTTGGCCAGACTCATCTCGTCCACAATGGCCTGGACGTCTTCGGCGTCGGAGTAGCCCGGATGGAACTGCTCCAGGTAGTGGGCGGGTTCAAAGGTGCGGCGACTGCCCAGCTGCTCCAGGAAGAGGCCATGGGGCGCCCCGAACGAAAACGTGACTGTGTAGTCATCGACTTTCGTGACTGTACCCAAGGTACCGCCCGGGCGCATCCACAGTGGTTTCACCGGGCTGACTTCGTCGTTGACGATGTGCGCTTCGTACCAGAACAGGACATCGTCGGCCGTGAAGGGCTCACCGTCGGACCAGCGCATGCCCTCGCGCAGGCCGAAGGTGAACTCCGTGCCCTCGTCGTTGACTGTGACGGACTCCGCCACGTTCGGAATGGTGCCGGTCAGGTCCGGCTTCCAGCGCATGGTCGGCTCGTAGGCCATGGTGCGGATCACCCACGGTGAATCCGCCTGGCCCAGCAGACCGGAACGCCAAGTTCCGCCATACTGACCAATCGACTCGGTTACCGGAACCACCATCGGATTCTTGGGCAGCCGTTCATCCAGGGGCGGCAGCTCGCCGGCCGCGACCATGGCCGCCAGCGCGGGGGCTTCCTTGCTCTCCTCCATCGCCATGCCCTCGTCGGAGTCGGCGGGCATGGCTTCCGGTTCCTCCGGTGCACCGCCGCAAGCCGCCAGGGCCAACATCAACAACAGCAATATGGCCGCCAACAGCGGCACATGCCGAACACGGTTCTTCATGAAGCACCTCCTGGTGCTGATCGGTAACCCCGTCCAATGGGTTTGACCACCCGCGGCGCAGTATAGGAGGCAAGCAAAAGCAAGCCACGAGGGAATCGGACCAGCCACTGCCGGTCGGAGCCCGGATGATCGTCGGAATAGGACGAAGTCTATTATCACCCAACGGCAAACCCGCCAAAGAACGCTGTCACTGCCCCCCTCAAGGTGGAGTCCGCTCCCCGTCCATCGGCAAGGGTCGGGCTGCGAACAGCCTCCAGGCGGTCCAGGGCGGTGTCCCTTGGCTTGGCGGATTCGGCACGGGGGTATAGTGCGCGGGAGTTTCCGCCTGTCCATCAACCAATAGACTGGACCGTATCCCCCATCCCACCGCATATGGAGTGATGCCCAACATGTCGCAGGTTCTTTCCTTGGATGGCGACTGGCAGGTCATTTTCGACGACGACAACAAGGGTCGCCCGTTGCACTGGGAGCAGGCGGAGTCCTTTCTCGCCCACCCTGAACCGGAAACCGTGAGCGTGCCCGCCTGCCTGGAGGAGTTCCGGCAGGACTACGAGGGCGTGGCCTGGTACGGCCGCTTCGTGCAAGTTCCGGGGGACTGGTCGGGCAAGACCGTCCGCATCCGGTTCGACGCGGTCAACTATCGGGCCGAGGTCTGGGTCAACGGCCAAGCGGCCGGTGCCCACGAGGGCGGATATGTCGGATTCGACCTGGAGATTGGCGACCTGCTCCGACCCAGTGAGGACAACTTCATCGCGGTGCGCGTGATCACCCCCCTGATCACCCGCGACGTCGTGATTGACGGCCTGGGCAGGGACGACATGCCGCACTGGCGCGGCGCCATCGCCGGCGGCATCTGGCAGTCGGTATCCCTGCTGGCCACGGACTGCATCTACCTGGACGACCTGTTCGTGCGCGGTCGGATTGACACCGGCGAGGCGGCTGTCAACCTAGTCCTGCACAACACCTCCGAGGCAACCCAACAGGTGGACCTGACCTGGACGATCGGTTCCGCGGACGGACAGGAACCGGAGACAACGCTCCATCAAACCCTCGGTGTACATCCCGGCACCGTACCGGCCGCCTGTTCGCTGACCGTGCCCAACCATCGTCTGTGGGACCCGGAGGAACCCAACCTGTACCGGCTTCGGGTCACGGTGCGCCTCAACGGGACCGTATCGGACACCCAGACCGTTCGGTTCGGGTTCCGCGAGTTCACGGTCAAAGGCAGGCACTTCCATCTCAACGGCCGCAAGCTCATCCTCAAGTACACGTTCAACGAAGCCTTCTATCCCCACTCGTTGGCCTACCCGCGCGACCTGGACCTGTTGCGGCGAGAGTTCGAGCTGATCAAGGAAGGCAACATCAACGTGGTCAGGCCCTGGCGCAAGCCACAGCCCAGCTGCGTCTATGACTTGGCCGATGAAATGGGAGTTCTCTTCTTCGGAGCCCTGCCCGTCGAATGCATGGACAACTGGCCGCAGATCACCCCCTATACCCGCTCCCGCATTGAAAACGAAGTCACGGAAATGGTTCGCCGCGACCGCAACCACCCCTCCATTGTGATCTGGGAGATGTTCAACGAAATCCTGCGCCACGGCCTCAAGCGCCTGCGCCACACTACCTCGCTCAAGGCCCGGGAGCTGGACGAGACCCGGCTGATTCTGGCGGAGTCCGGTGGCTTCGCCGGTGTGTGCAGCCTCTACCTTCCCGGTTCCTATGAACCGATCCTCATCAACGATGTGCACGACTACCCGGGCATGCCGCTCGGTCAGGAAAGTTACGACAACCTGTTGTTCCTGGGCAAGAGTGCGGAGCAGTTGGAGGCCCTGGGTCAGTCTCCGCGTCGGAACCACCGGCGCAGCCACATCGAACCGGGCCTCCTCACCAACGTGTCGGAACTGGGCTACGGCAGCATTCCCGATCTCGAGGACAACATGGAGCGCTACCTCCGGGAGGGCAACCCCTTGACCCCGGACTACCGCATCCATCGCCGACTGCTGGACAGCTACCGGCAGGTGTTCGCCGATACGGACCTGGCGTCCGTCTTCCCCACCCTGAAGAACTTCACCGATGCCTGTCAGCATATCCACTATGTCGGCAACAAGCTGATGGCGGAGGCCTGTCGCATCAATCCGGACATCGCGGGCATCGGCATTCATTCGCTCAACGACGGCGACTGGATCGTGGGCGCCGGCCTGATTGACAACTTCCGCCAGCCCAAAGCCGCCTTCCATGCCATCAAGGAAGTGTTCGCGGACCGCTACATCGCCCTGCGGCCCCATGCCTACGCGCTGTACGCCGGGCAGGACCTGGAACTGACGATTACATCAGTCAACGACGGCGAGCCCCTGTCCGGCAGACTGACCGTGACACTCCAGGCACCCGGCGCCGATCTGGAACTGTTCAACGAAGCACTTGAACTGTCCCGGGGCATCGCGGACTTGAAGACCCTGAGCATTCCAACCGGAAATCTGGAAGGGTCCTGCCGTGCGACACTGGAGTTCCAAGCCGACAACCGGCCGGCCCTGCACAACCGGGTGGACTTCCACGTCCTTGACCGGGCATCCTCCAACCTGGCCGGTCACACGCTGTCCGTGGTCGATTGCGATCAAAGCCTAACGCCCTACCTGCAGGCGGCCGGAGCCACCGTGCACGCCTTTGCCGAGGATCCGGACATACCGGCACCGATCCTCATCAACCTGAATGGCTGGACCGGACAGCCGCTGCCCGGCCTGGCTCGCCTGACTGCATGGGTTGAGTCCGGCGGCACTGCGGTCGTGCTTGATGCCCCTTCGCTCGACTGCCTGCAGGACATCGGTCGCGGTCGCATGTGGCATGGGCTTGAGGCAGGGCGGGTGCTGCCGTTCGCGACCACCTATTTCGAGGCCAAGGGCCTGTGGATGCCTTGCAGTCATGTGGTCCGCGACCATCCGGTCTACCAAGGGCTCCCCGTCAACTGCCTGATGGGCCAGGTGTACCGCAATGTCGTGGCACAACGGTCCCTGGCGATGCCCGCAACGGACTGGATTGGCGGCACAATCACCTACGACTGGTATGCCGGCCTGAAGCACAGGCAGAACTACCTTGGAGTGAGCGGGGCCTACCACGGTGCCGACCTCGCCCGTTTGCCCCATGGCCAAGGCAGTTATGTACTCAGCACCCACCGCCTGACTGCTAATCTCGGCCGGGATCCGGTGGCGGACCGCATTCTGGCCAATCTGGTGCGCTGGCTTGGCTGAAGCGCCCCCAATCGCCCGCAAGAACCCGGACGGAAGGACATGAGGGACATGAGCATCGGCAAGGACGACCGCCTCTTTGACATCTGCGCCTCCTTCGAACGGATGGCGGGGGCTCCCCTGTTGTTCCGCCCTCCGCCCGAATGGGCCGCGGCCGCCCATGCCATCGTGGTGGACGACACCGTTCACTACCTGTGGGGGCGGCGCAAGGAAGGCAACTATTGGGTCCTCATGCACAGCACGGCACCGGCCCACAATCCGACCGCCGTATCCCATGATCCGCACAACCCGGTGCTTCTGCCCTCGTACACCGGCTTCGACAACTACACGGTTGAATACCCCTTTCCGTTCCGGAACCCGGCAAACGACCGCTACTACGCCTACTACCTGGGACGCCGCCGGCGGGTGCCCAAACAGACGGGCCTGCTGGTAAGCGACGGCGACTTCGGACACTGGACCCGGGTGGTCGCGGAACCGGTGATCGCCGCGGACGCGCCCCACGAGCGCGACGGCTCCTCCCACCCTTCCGTGGTCGTGCACGACGACCTGATTCATATTGTGTATACGGGCGAATCGGAAGGGCCGCCGGCCATGTGCCATGCCACGGCACCCGTCGACGATCCGGCCACGGTAACCAAGAATCCGGTCAACCCGGTCTTTCGCGGCTCCGGTCAAGGCTGGGACAGCCGGGGCGTACGGGAGGCGGAACTGTTCCGGGGCGAGGCGTTCTTCCACATCCTGTACGGCGGCTTTGATGGTCATGTCTGGCGGATCGGCCATGTCCGCACGCAGGACTTCCGCACGTTCGAGCCCAATCCGGCCAACCCCGTCTTCGAGCCGCCGGACGATCCGGCGGCCTGGGATTGCGATGGGATCCTGACCCCGCAGGTGTTTGTCGGCAACGGCCGACACTACCTGTTGTATGCCGGCCACAAGGAGGGCGAATGGCAGTCCGGCCTCGCCCGGGCAACGATGGGCTGGGATCCGGACGCGAAGGTGGATTCCCCGTAACTTCGTCCCCGATCCAGGTCCATTCAGCCGACTTGACAAGAATTGTGCGGATTCTTAGCCTATGAGCACTTCATCCCTTTGATGCGACCACAAGTCACAGCCGGTGCATGTGCGCCGGAACGCCGGCAGGGCCGGCGGTTGCCGGAATCGACATGCCGGTTGTCGGGCTGCATCTCAGACACCGGAGAGGCTTCTCCCATGCATGCGAACAACCTGTCCCGAAGGCAATTCCTGCGCAACTCGGCCCTGCTTGGTTCCGGGGCCCTGCTGGCGGCCTGTACGGCGATGCCGGCACCGGCGGCGCCCGCGGATGCCGACATGGCCGAGGCCCCGGTGGAGATCGAATTCACCGTATGGGGCTCCTGGGACCAGATCTACGGCCTGCTGATGGACCATCTGTACGCGGATACCAACATCGTGATGGAAATTGGTTCCGCGCCGTTTGGCCAGTACCACGATCGGCTGCTGACCCGCTTTGCCTCCGGCGACCTGCCGGACATCGCCATGCTGGTCGACTTCGACTTCGCCCGCTTCCAGAACCGCGGCTTCCTCACGGATTTGACCAGCTACGTCGAAGACCATCCCGACTGGGACATCAATGCCCCCGGCTACAACCACTTCTATCCGGTCATCACGGACTTCTTCAAGTCGGAGGGCAAGCCCTTCGCGATTCCGGCCGAGGTCAACCCGATGGGCATCGGGTTCAACATCGACATGTTCGAGGAAGCCGGCATACCCACGCCGCACGAACAATGGCAGGCCGGCACCTGGACATGGGACGCCTTCGTGGAGACGGCCCTGGAGATGAAGCGAGGCGAGGGCGACGAAACCATCTACGGTTGGACGGGCGGCCCCGCGCGCATCTGGAACATCTCCAACCGGATCTGGCAGAACGGCGGCGATGTCTTCAACGAGGACAAGACCCAGGTGGTGGTCAACGAGCCGGCCGGCTACGAGGCAATCCAGTGGATGTTCGACCTGTATCTGGTTCACAAACTTGGTCCGGCCAACCTGCGCTCCCAGGATGCAGGCGCCGGCGGCCTGTTCCAGCAGGGTCGTCTGGCCATGCGCGACGTGGGCACCTGGACCCGCAAGGGGCTGGAGGACTCGGACATCAACTGGGGCGTGGCGCCACAGCCGATGTCCGTCAAGTTTGCTTCCTGGACCGGCGGGTTTTCCTATGCCATCCCCAAGGGTTCGGAAATCCCGGATGAAGCCTGGAGCGTGATCAAGGACACCGCTTCCCTGGAGAGCGCCAAGTTCCTCATGGAGAACGGTGGGGCCGGCAGTTCGGTGGTCAAGGCCATGGAGTCGGAGTCCTTCGTCTTCGAACCGCCGAAGCATGCCGAGGCTTTCCTCGACATGTTGGCTTCGGCCCATCCCCAGCCCTTCATTCGCCGCAACCAGGAGTTCCTGGAGATCTGGGACCGCGAGATGGACCTGGTCGCGATCGGCGAGAAGACGGCCCAGGCCGCCACTGAAACCATCAAGGTCGAAGTCGAACCGTTGCTGGTCGAATAGCCTGACCGGCATCCCCAGCCCCTGTGGCCCGCCGCAGGCAGGACATATCGTTGCCCGACGGCATCCTGCCTGCGGCCGCTGCCTGACCAAGTTCCCGCAGCGGTGGGTTCGAACCGATCATGTCGACAACCACCGAGATCCGGGACGGGACGGTCCCGGCCACCCGGACGCGTACGGGCCGCCGTCGGCTTGGTTCCCGCACGCTCGTGGTGGCGTTGATGTTCCTGGCTCCCAGCCTGGCCGGACTGTTTGCCCTGCAGCTGGTGCCCATCGGCACCGCCCTGGTTCTGGGTGTCTCGGAGTGGAACATCATCGACCCGATGGAATTTGTCGGGCTGAAGAATTTCCGGGAGGTGCTCACCGACTCCACATTCTTCAAGTCGCTTTACAACACCTTCTACCTGACCATTGGCCTGGAAGTGCTCAACACGTTGCTCGGCCTGCTAGTGGCCCTGCTCCTGCGCCACTCCCTGCGCTTCATCGGCCTGTACCGCACCATCTACATCCTGCCCCTGATCACGACCTGGGCGGCCGTCGCCATTGCCTGGCGGTATATGTACAGCCTGCAGGGCCCCATCAATGATCTGCTGGCGGTGGTGGGCTTGGAAGCGGTGCCGTGGCTCTCCCGGCCCGAATGGGCCATGCCAGCCGTGATCATCACCATTACCTGGAAGACCTTGGCCTGGAAAACGATCATATTGCTGGCCGGGTTGCAGTCCATTCCGACCGAATACTATGAGGCGTCCAGCATTGATGGAGCCTCCTCCAGCCGACAGTTCTTCAGGATCACCCTGCCGCTGCTGTCGCCCGCCCTTTTCTTCGCGCTCATCATCGGCATCATCAATACGCTGCAGTTGTTCGATCCGATCTACATCATGACGGAAGGCGGCCCGGCCGATGCCACACGGACCCTCAGCTACTACATCTACTCCCGGGGATTCGAATCGCTGCGGATGGGGTACGCCGCCGCGCTCTCCTGGGTCCTCTTTGCCATCATCTTCGCCATCACCGTGATCCAGTGGATGCTGCAGAAGCGATGGGTGTTCTACCAATGAGTCCTGAACACGGCCGGGGGTGGGGCAACTCCACCCCCGGCCCTGCGGAGCCATGACCTGATGCATCCGAACCGCGCCCAAGCCACCCGGCTGCACATCATTCTGATTGGCGGCTCCCTGCTGATGCTGGCCCCCTTCCTGTGGATGATCTCCGCCTCGTTGCAGACATATGCGGAAGTCGAGGCCTTTCCTCCCGTGTGGATTCCCGCCGTGCCGCAATGGGGAAACTATGTGACCTCGCTCACGGAGTTCCAAACAGCCCGGGCCTTGGTCAATAGTTCCATCGTGACGCTGATTTCCGTTGCCGGGCAGCTTCTGGTCTGCTCACTCAGCGCCTATGCATTCTCCCGTCTGCGGTTCCCTGGCCGGGATCCGCTGTTTCTGCTCTATCTCGCCACGATGATGATCCCGCACTATGTGACCATCATCCCCTTGTACACCCTAGTGTGGTCCGCCGGCCTGATTGACACCTATACGGCCTTGATTGTTCCCGGACTCTTTTCCCCCTTCGGTACTTTCCTACTGCGGCAGTTCTTCAATCAAATCCCCATCAGTCTGGACGAAGCCACCCTGATCGACGGCGGCAGCCACTGGCAGATCTTCTGGCGCGTCATCATGCCGCTGGCCCGGCCGGGCCTAGGCGCCTTGGGCATCTTCAGCTTCCTGGGCATCTGGAACACCCTGTTCTGGCCGGTGCTCGTCATCAACTCCAAGGAGCTGTTCACGTTGCCATTAGCGCTGGCCATGGCCCAGGGACAGTTCATTAGCGCGATACATGTACAGATGGCCGGTGCCGTGATTGCCTGCATCCCCGTCATCCTGGTGTTCCTGATGCTGCAACGCCAATTCATCTCGAGCTTGGCTCTCAGCGGCATGAAAGGGTGACGACCGGAGGCTCCCGCCGGTTGAGGACCTTCGCAAAATCTGTCGGACCAACGCCGGGGGCACCAACGGCGCGTTCATGCCGGACGGCTGCCACACTCCAGAAAGGGCAGGGCGCGCTACACGCGCGACATGGGCGAACCCAGCACCGTTTGGCACTTCTGGCCAACAGCAGGCGACCGCATCGACTCCGCGTGCAGTGCTGCTTCACACCGCAAGACAGCCGTCAGACGTTAACACGGAAGTCCCGGCACCCCATCCGGGATCGTGCCTTGACCACATGGAACGGTCAGGAAGCCGAATCGTCCTCCGATTCCACCCACCTGCCGTGCAGGATCTCGAAGGAGCCGAAGAGAGTCAGGCCCGAGACGACCACGCGCCGTGCCTTGGGACCGTCGCCGTGGTTCTGGCCTTCGACCGACCCCAACAATGTCAGCCCCGACCAGTTGACATCCCAGGTCTCGGGCACCCGCAGCACCGTGGAACCGAAGACCGTGAAGACCTCGAGCAGGGCCTCTTCCCCCTGCATTGTCGATTGGGTCAGGTCAATCTCGGCGGAGCCGAAGACGGTCACCGCGTTGCCGCCGTCAAACGACCGCGTCCGCTCCTTGTGTTCAGTGGATCCGAAAATCGTGAAGAATTTCATGTCAGTCCCGTTGCTGGGAAGCGGGACACCACGGCCCGCTCCGTTTCACCTATCCCGGCAATCCCCGCCACTTGGCGATCGGCCGGGACTCCAAACCCCTTTATCCATTAACGCAACGCTCCGCCTTTGAGTTGCAATTCCCGGGGCGCGATGGCCGGATTTCGGGCATCCCTACAGGGTACCCGGCCAACCTGCCTGCTAGAATTCGCGGATCGGCCCGGAGACCGTCTTTCTCCGCTTAGCAAACCGGCAGGACACAAGCAATGGCACGCATGGACATTCCCTCCCCGCCCAGGGGCACCCGCAAGGCCGGCACCATTCTGCTGGTGCTGATCGTAGCCGGACTTGTGTTCTGGCTTCTGGGTTCGCGCTTCTACTACTTCCTGAACCGGGTGGAGGAACAGGAAGTCGGCGTCAAGTTCCGCGGCGGCCGCATTGTCGAGGTGGTCGGGCCCGGCATCTACTCCGATGTTGGTCTCTTTGTGGAATTGAAGCGGGTTTCGTCGTCGGCCGTGCCGTTCCTAGTGACGGATCCGGAAATCATCACCAGCGACAAGCAGCGCATCGGCCTGGCCGCGGCCGGCGACATCTTCCGTCCGCGCCTGGAGAACGCCGACCAGCTGCGGAGTCTTTGGGCCCAGTACAACACGCTCTATCTCAACGACGAGGCGGCCCGGGCCCACATCGGACAGCGTGCGCAACAGGCCATGAAGGTCTGCGTCGGCAATCGCACCTTCGACGATGCGGTCATCGGCACCGCACGCGATGCCCTGCGGGCCTGCATCGACACTGAAATCAACAAGCTGGCACAAAACGTTGGTCTGGTCGTCGAGAACGTGGCCTTGCCGGAAGTGACCATTGCACCGGAAGCCCAGGCGCGCCTCGACGAAATTGTCCAGAGCCGCCTGCAGACGGAGAAGGCCGCCCAGGACGAGCTGCGAGCCAAGGCCCAGGCGGCAGCCGAACAGGCTCTGCAGGAAGGCCAAATTCGGGTCGAACAAAGCCGACTCCAGGAAGAGACCCGGCAGAAGGTCCTCCTGGCACAGCTGGACGAGGAACGGCTGGCCGCCCAGCAGAAGGTCATCCAAGCCGAACGGGCCAACGAACTGGCCCGGGTCGAGGCCAATCGCGCCGTGATCGAGGCTCAGAAGTCCAACGAACTGCTGGAGGCCCAACTAGACCTGGAAGTCCAGACTGTCCGGGCCCTGGCCGCCACCGAACAGGCACGGGCCTCGACCGCGGTCGAAGCGGCGCTGGGCCTGCTCTACACCGCAAACCCGGGGCTGCTGAACTTCCACATCGCCCGCGAAAACGCGAATGCCCTGGCCAACACGGAAAAGCTGCTGATCACACCCGAAGGCACCACGCCGACCCTGGTGATCCCCGGCGAGCAGATCCAGCCCGTGGCGGACGTCACCCCACCGCAGTAGAGCCGTCGTCCATGGCCCGGTTCCCGGACCGGACGATGCAAAGGGGGCGGATCCCCGGGGATCCGCCCCCTTTTTTGTTGCCGAAATGCGTTACACAGCCCTGTGCCACAATGCTGCCGGTGCCGAACGCGGCACACACCTTCCCGCAACTGAATCGAGAGGCTTGTCGTCATGGCACGTTTGAGGGCAGCAGTCATCGGCCTTGGCCGCATGGGCAACACGTTCGATGATGAAATCCGCTACGAGGTGGCCCGGGGTGGGGTCTTCTTTCTCCCCTACTGCCACGGTCCCAGCTACGCGGCCTCCCACCAAACCGACCTAGTCGCCGGAGCCGATCCCCATGAGGGGCAGCGCGCGGAGTTCGGATCGCGGTTCGGGTTGGCCGACAGCCAGCTTTATGCCGACCACCGCGACATGCTGGCCGCCAAACGCATCGACATTGTCAGCGTCTGCACCTCGGCCCGTTACCGGGCACAAATCGTCCAGGATTGCGCCGAGGCCGGCGTCAAGGCCATCTGGGCGGAGAAGCCCATCGCCTTCACGCTGGAGGAGGCGGATGCCATGGTGCAGAGTTGTGCCGACCATGGCGTGGTAATGGCCGTGAACTGTTCCCGGCGCTGGCACCCGCTGTTCCACGAAGCCCACAAATTGATGAAGGCCGGCGATCTGGGCGAGATGCTGCAGGTGACCGGCTACGGGACCTGTCCGCTCTCGTCCAACGGCAGCCACCTGATCGACACCATGTGTTTCTTGGCGGACAGCCGAGTGGACTGGCTGTTCGGCGAACTCAACGAGACGGATGCGGCCACCGCCGACGAAGACCTGCAGGGCAATGCCTACCTGGCCTTTGCCAACGGCCTGCGCGGCTACATGCGGGGAATGAACTGCGGCGCGGCCAGCTGGGACTTCGAGGCCATCGGCACCGAAGGCCGGATTCGCTCCTCCACCCACGGACTGGACTTCGAGCTGTACCGCTTGGTGCCCGGCGGGATCCGCGGGGCAAGCCTGCCGGTCAAGTACCCCTACCCTTGGCCGGTCAGCATCGAAGGCATGGGGGAAATCATCATTTCCGACCTGCTTCACTGCATTGAGACTGGCGACAGCCCGCGCTGTTCGGGCGATGATGCGCGCCACGCCCTGGAGGTTGCGTTCGGCATCCATGCCTCCCACCGCTCCGGCGGCCAGCGGATCAATCTGCCCTTGGACGAACGCAGCCAGCGCATTCTGGCCTCGGAATCGGTGCATGACCACACTCCGGCCCGTTTCCGGCGCAAGGCCATGTTTGCACAAGCCAGCCGCTGACCCGTCCAACCTGTCCTTCCGTGCATCCCGGTGCAGGCCCTTGGGGATGGGTCCGAGCACAGCCGACCCAAGGCCCAATCTCCACTGATTGGCCTTACTCCGTTTTGACATCCCGACAGCAAGGAATCCGCCATGCACGTCGTGGCTACCCAGACAGCACCCATTCCGGACTGGGCCCTGCGTCAGCGCCACCTGATCTCCGTCATGAACGAAACCGCGCGCACGTACCAGGCGCGCTACACACGCGCCGACGGCACCTTCGTCTGGCGCGATCGATGGCCGGGCATGGACGGCTCGGACGACGGGTACGAGAGCTATCACAACTGGCCCCTGTTCTACGCCTTGGGCGGGGCGGCGGATCTGCATGAGCAGAGTCGCATGCTGTGGGATGCCGTGACCCGGCAGTTCACGGCCTACGGCCAAATCCACCGCGAATTCGACGGCTACTACGACTGGATGCACCACGGGGAGTCGTCCATCTACTTCTACTACTTCGGCCTGGCGGATCCGCAGCGGCAGCCAGACCGGGCCCGAGCCCTGCGCTTCGCCCACATGTACACGGGCGAGGACCCGGAGGCCCAAAACTGGGATCCCGAACTCCGGCAGATGCGTTCCCCGATCAACGGCAGCCGTGGCCCGCGGTTCAAAAACTCGGTCGAGGACTGGGAAACCCATCGCTGGGTTCTGTCCGACTATCCCCTGCCCTACGAGGACCTGGACGTGCCGAGCCGACAGGAGGCCTGGCACAGCGGGGAGATGGTGGAGAAGGCGGACTGGTGCGACAACGACGCCTTTGCGGTCATCCTGGATGCCCTGAACCGGCGCATGATGCGTGGCGACGTACCGCTCAACCTGACCGCCACCAGCCTGGTGACCCATGCCTATGCACTGACAGGGGACGACAAATACCGAAGCTGGGTCCTGGACTACCTGGAATCCTGGGCGGACCGCATTCGGTGCAACAACGGCATCTGTCCGGACAATGTCGGCCCCTCCGGCACCATCGGCGAGTGCATGGACGGCAAGTGGTGGGGAGGCTACTACGGCTGGTCGTGGCCGCACGGTTTCCCCACGATCATCGAACCCCTGACCGTGGCGGCCATGAATGCGGTTTTGCTAACCGGCGACATGGGCTATCTGGACATCCCGCGCGGCCAGCTGGACTTCGTGCAGTCGCAGGGTCGGGAGGACAACGGCCGGTGGCTGGTGCCCTACCGCCGCACCGATTCGGGCTGGCAGTCATTTCGACCGTTTCGGCCCCAGCACCTGCTCCAGCTCTACTTCATGTCCTTTGCCGAGGAGGATCTGGCTCGCCTTGAGCGCGTGCCGGAGATGAGGAACGAATGGAGCCGGCTGGCGCCGGGCCGCGGCAAGGGCGACGATCAGCATGCCGGCCCCTGGTTCCTCTACCTGCAGGGAGAACTACCGGACTACCCATCACAGATTCTGCAGAACCAGTACAGCGAGGTGCTGCGCCGCATGGATCTGATCCGGAACGACGACGGGGATCCGGAGACCTGGGACGTCCATCACTGGCAGGACCGCAATCCGGTCCACACCGAAAGTCTGCTGCAGCTAACCTGCGGTGGGCCGCAGATCGTGTACCACGGGGGGCTCCTGAACACCCGGCTCAGGTACTTCGACGCGACGGAACGGCGGCCGGGCCTGCCGCAGGACACGGCAGCCCTGGTAACCGCGATGGACGCCGACACAGTCTCGGTCAGCTTGGTAAACATCCACCCCGGGGAATGTCGCTCCCTGCTCATCCAAGGCGGAGCGTTCGGGGAACACCGCATCAAGGCCGTGGAGGCGGATGGCAATGAGGAGAGCGCGTTGGAAGCCGATTCCGGGGGCAGGGCACAGGTCGACTTGCCGGCCGGCCGCGCGGTGGACCTAACCCTCCACCTCGAGCGGTATGCCTTTCAGCCATCCTACGCGCAGCCGTTCTGAAACCTGTGTCGTCCTGTTGGCAAGTCCGCGTATGGTGCTGCACCGCGGGGATGGCGTGGTCGACCGATGGCAGATTGAACACGGGGGGATGCGACTCGTTCCTGAAGTTCCGCCCTACAGCCTCAGGTTCCAATCCTCCAGTGCCGACCTTCCGACGCATTGGGAGGCGGGGCGGAAGCTGCAATCACCGGGAAGGAACTCCGATGGTACACT
This sequence comes from Caldilineaceae bacterium, assembly GCA_965208365.1. GTDB lineage: Bacteria > Chloroflexota > Anaerolineae > Caldilineales > Caldilineaceae > Bin34. The sequence continues at coordinate 1,072,807 of OZ242330.1, forward strand.
GGGAAAGTAAGACCCAGTAACAACCATGGTACTTATGGCACGCACAACCAAGACGATCACTTTCTCCCTACCACCGGAAATGGCGGAAAAGGTGAACGAGGTGGCAGCACAGCAGGGAAGCTCCAGAAGTGAGTTTTTGCGCACTGCAGTGGTCCGCTACATTGAAGAGCACGAGTGGCGGCAGCTCCTCCAATATGGAGAGCAGAAGGCAAGGGAAGAGGGTATCGGCCCGGAGGACGTGGCCCGCCTAGTGGAAGAATATCGATCCGAGACCAACCCGGCCCGGACATGAGGGTTGTTCTGGATACCAACGTCATCATTTCCGGATTGAACTTTCCAGGCAACGAACGCATGGTGCTCGATCTGGCTCGCAGGGCACGGTTCGAACTATATCTGTCCTTGTTCATATTGGGAGAAGTGGCCGAAGTCCTTGAGCGCAAGTTCAACTGGTCCGATGATCGCTCGTCCACGGCCCTCGAAGCACTGCATCGAGTCGCCGCCTTAGTTGAACCCCGTCAACATCTGGACGTGATCAAGCCGGACCATGCCGACAACCGTATTCTGGAATGTGCATTGGAAGCTTCTGCCGACTATCTGGTCACCGGTGATCGGCGGCATCTGTTGCCTCTTGAGGAACACCGCGGCACAAGGATCGTCAATGCCCCACAGTTCCTGTCCGCACTGGCACAGTAGACTCTCCGAAACGGATAGGCTTCCTCGTTTCGGGGATTCAGACCCCGAACCCGAGCATCTGACCCGCTTCCCGCGATGCCGCCCCCCTCAGGTTCCCCCGAACCCAAACTCCCAGGCGACAACGCAAGACAGCAGAGTGGCTCCAGGCGCGCCACAACAGGCCCCACCCAGTCACTCCGCGTCCTTTGCCTCCGAACCGAGCTTTTTGTATGACCACCACCTCGCCAACCGCAACCTGTAGCTTCGTGATCTTGGCCGCCGGTGGCGGAAGTCGCTTCGGTGGGGCCAAGCAGGTCGCGGTTCTTGGCGGCCGCACCTTGTTGGAACACGTCATCGACCTCGTCGCTCAGGCCAGACGACCGTCCTCACCCATTGTCGTGGTGACAGGTGCTCATCATGCCGAGGTAGAGCGAACAATGGTTCCCCACCTAGGGAACTACGACGGCTTGAGCGTGTGCCACAACCCGGATTGGTCGCTTGGCTTGTCCACCAGCCTGCGGACGGGCATCGAGCATCTTGAAAGAACCGCATCGAATGTGGAAGCTGTGTTGTTCATGTTGAGCGACCAACCCCTTGTTTCCCCCGACCTCCTACGCAGTCTGCAACAACGGTGGCATCAAGGTTGGACGATGTCGGCTCCGGTCCACAAAGGAAAACTGCTGGGAGCTCCCGCTCTTTTTGGGCGAGTCTGGTGGTCCAGCATCAGGAGCTTGAAGGGGGACCGGGGAGCGCGGGGCATCCTTGAGACACACAGGAGCGAAGTAGGCGAGGTGGAAACGGCTCCCGGCCAACTTGCCGATATTGATACACGTCAGGATCTCCGGCGCCACGCAGGCACATTCCTCCCAACAGACTGTGTGCTCTGATGACAACGGCCGGTCGTCGCCACCGTGGCATCACCGCCCCGACATGGCTTTGCCCGCCCGCATGTGACCGCAGGAACAGACAGGTTGGAGGCACCGCACCATGCAGGAAGCATTGCCAACAATGGGAAAGTTGTTGATTGGTCTGGGTGTCGTACTGATTCTCGCTGGTGGCCTGCTGCTGATATTGCCGCGCCTTCCCATCGACAACATCCCAGGCAACCTGCGTTGGAACCGTCCGGGCATGAGTGTGCACATTCCTCTGGGCACCATGGTGGCCGTTAGCATCGTGTTGACCGTAATCCTGAACGCGGTTCTGTATTTGTTCAGGCGCTGGGAGTGACGGCTTCTCCCAGGCTCGACCGGAACCCGCCTGTCCCGAGCTGGCGGTCGGAAGGCGGCCTCCAGCAGGTCAACACACAACTGCTGTCTTGACACCAAGTCGTGCGAAATGCTTATCCGGACCGAGACCGGCACGGCGAAGCGGAAAAAAGTTCCTTGTACACTGCAATTAATCTGGGTCTGCAAGCACACACCCGGCACAGGACACAACCTAGGGAGACGGTGCCATGGCGAAATTCATCAATCTGGAAGACGGTGCAGTTTTTCACATGGGACAGGGCTATTCGCGGCGTCTGATCAGTCCCGACAGCGGGGGCCGCAACATCACGCTGAACTATTCCGTGTTCCAGGGCGGACAGGAGTTCCCCCAGCACTTCCACGAAGTGTCGGCCGACATTTTTATCGTGCTGGACGGCAGCGTGTCCGTGCGCCAGGGCGAACGCTACACCCCCATCGTGAAAGGCGACTTCGCCTATATTCCCCCCGGCGAAGTCCACGGCACTGTCAACCACACCGCCGGCGAGGCCACGCTAATCAGCTTTCAGTCGCCGCCCGATCCCGAACTGTATTCAGGCGACCGGGATCCGGCCAAGACGGGTGTGATGCCGCAACCCGCAGCGGACGCGGCATCCACTGTGCGCATCGAGTCCATGTGGGATGCGGAAGCCGCCGCCGTGCAGGGGGCTCAGGCCCGCGTGCCGGCCAGTCCCGCGCGCGGCATGGCCGAAATGACTTTGACTTGCCTGGAACTTGCTCCAGGCGGTCGCATGGAGCGCGAGGAACAGGGGGGCGGCGAGACGGTGATCTTCATCTGGGAAGGCACAGCTCTGATTACCAGCGGCGGTGAGACGGGCCGTCTGGCTCACGGCGGCGCCGTGTTGCTGGAGACGGACGAAGCCTATGCCGTCGAGAACGTCGGCACCGATGAGCTCACGCTGATTCGATGCCGGGCCAGTGCCTAGTGGGTCAACTTCACTCAAATGTGGGGTACAGATGCAGGAGTTTGATGCGGGCATCCTCGGTCGTGAACTGCCAGTGCACAGGGGTGCCCAAGGCGTTGCGGTCGCGCACCCAGGCCTCGATCTCGGCCCGCAGCTCGGCCGCGCTGGCGATGCGCCGGTCCAGGCACTGCGCGGCCAGGGCCGCGAACTCGATTTCGGCGAGGTTGAGCCAGCTGCCGTGCTTGGGCGTGTAGTGCCACTCCAGCCGCGTCGCGATGCGCCGCGCCTCGGCCGGCGGGAAGGCCTCGTAGAGGACGCTGGGATGGTGCGTGTTGAGGTTGTCGCAGACCAGGACCACTTTCTCGGCCTGCGGGAAGTGCACGTCCGTCAGGTCGCGCAGGACCGCGGCGAAATCGAGCTTGGTGCGCCGGGCCGTGACCTTGACGGTGCGCCAGCCCTGTTGGGGAGCCGTGATCATGAACAGGTTGCAGACCCCGTGGCGCCGGTACTCGTAGTCGTAGCGGAGCGGCTGGCCGGGCGCCGCCGGCTGCGGCACGCGCGTTTCCGAAACCAGCTGCTTGCTGGTTTCGTCCACGCAGACCACCGGAAAACGATCGTCCGGGGGGCGTTGGTAGACCGCCAGCACGTCCTCCATGTTGTGCACGAAAGCGGCGTTGGCCTGCGGGGGGATGCACCAACACTGTTTCCGCCAGGGCTTCAACGCGTTTTTTTAAGCGTGCGGCGCACCGTCTCGGGCGCGATTGCATCGACCACCTCCAGGGCCACCAGTTCGGCCGCCAGCAGCTTCAGGGTCCAGCGCGCGCGACCGGGCGGCGGCGTCGAACAGGCCAGCCGGACCAGCTCGGCCTCGGCCGTCCCGTCCAACTTGCGCGGGCGCGGCGGGCGCGGCTTGCGCTGCAGGGCCGCCTCCAGCCCCTCCTCGACCAGGGCCCGGCGCGCCCGCGACACGGTCATCTCGGTCACGCCCACGGCCTCCGCCGTGCGTTCATCGGTCCAGGCCGGCCCTTCCGGTCCCTGGTCGCAGAGCAGCCAGATCCGGGCCCGCCGCCGGGCCTGGGCCTTGGGGCTGCCGGTTGCGGTCAGCCGCTGCAGGCGGGTCCGTTCCTCCGGGGACAGTTCGACGATGTATCGCTTGTGGGACATGGGGGAGCTCTCGAGGGTCGCCGGGCCAGGACGCACACGGTGCCGGCCGGCCGGCGGCCACCGTGCAACCGCCTATGTTACACCCCACAATTTCACCAAGTTACTCCACTAGCGGTTTCGCCAGTCGATTTGCGGCGAGGTCGGGCGCACCACTCACAGGTTGTGACATTCATTGAGTAACAGGGACTATCGTTCCCCAAAAGATTGGCACCGGTCGGAATCCAGCAGAAAAGATCAGTCCGTCTTGGAGTGTCCCCCGGAGAACTGCGAATCTGTCGGGCAGGTCATCGTGTGCAGTGCTTGCGAATCAAATCCCGCAGGATGATGGTTTCGGACACGTTGTCGCATTCGTTGCAGTGTTCCCAGTCGCTCCACACATACTCCACTGCATGCCAGCCCGGATAGCCGACTTCCTCCATGCGCGTCAGGACCCGTTCGTAGTCGATCGTGTTTTCCGCCATGGACGCCTGCAGGCGGTCTTGGCGTGCACCGCGGAAGTGGAAATGGCTGGCATGTTCCACGAGGGCCTCGATCTCCTCGTCGGGCACGCCCTGCCGGGTGAAATGGGTGTAGTCCAGGGTCAGGGTCAGGCCGTCCACACCCCGGGCCAGGGCCCGGGCCTTGCGCGGTGTGTCAACGATCGAACCCACGTGCGCCTCGACACTGAACTCCAGCCTTAGCCGCTGCGCCCGTTCCACACGCCAGGCCAACTCTTCCTTGACCCGGTCCAGGGAGTCCCGGTGCGATTCCTCCGGGAATCGCACACCTGGCAGCGTGGTGACGTGCCGACTGCCGCAGGCGGCGGCATAGTCCAAGGCCCTCAGGAACTGCTCGCGGGCATGCCGCCGACGGGTGTCATCCGGCTGGTTGATGGCGAACGACACGAAGTCCGTATCCAACTGCAGGAAAATGTCCGCCACTTCCAGGCCCAGGTTCGACAAACGGTGCTCCAGGCGCTGGCCCGAACGCACCGGATCCGCAAACTCCCCGGACGGCTGAATGTGGGATCGACCCTCGAAGAGTCCGATATCCACGCCCTGGAAGCCCATCAACTGGATCAATTGCAGGGATGCATGGTGCTCCAGCAAGGGGAAGGTGAAGTCGGCACAGGCAAGTCGGGCACGCATTTCAGGCCTCCTGGTTGTCCATGAATCGGGTGATGTCAGTCTCCCACTCCGCCGGTGCGATGTAGCCGCCGTCCACGACTAGGGAAGTGCCGGTAATCCCGGCCGAGTCCTCGCAACTCAGGTACAACACGGCTCGGGCGATCTGTTCCGGAGTGATCACCACGCCGGTCGGCACCCGCTTGAGGCGCATGGCCAGCGTTTCTTCCGGATCCGGGGTGGTGCTCAAGTGGTAGCGAAGCATGGGGGTATCCGTGATGCCAGGACAGACACAGTTGCAGCGCAGGCCGTCCCGGGCATAGTCCACGGCAATGTTGTTGCTCAGGCCCAGGACCGCATACTTCGAGGCGATGTAGGCCGGGGTGTCCCCCTGGGCAATGAAACTGCCCACGGACGCAATATTGACCATGTAGCTGCGGTTGTGCTGCCGCAGGTACTGCATGCTGTGCCGCACAGACAGATAGACCGACTTGAGGTTGACGCCCATCAACTGGTCCCAGTCCGACTCGGGATACTCGTCCAGCTTGGCCACATGAACGATGCCGGCACAGTTCACGATGATCGAGGGCGGTCCCAGGGATGCCGCGGCCTTGTCCAGGCTGGCCTTAACCGCGTTGCTGTCGGTGACATCGCAGTTGTGGAACTCGGCCGTGCCCCCCGCCTCGGTGATTTGGGTCGCGACCCGCGCGCCCGGTTCGGCCTGAATGTCCACCGCGGCCACCGCGGCCCCTTCCTCAACGAACAGGCGCGCCACGGCGGCTCCCATACCGGACGCCGCCCCCGTCACCCAGGCCGTCTGTCCAGCCAGTCTGCCGTTGTTTGTCATAAAGCCGCTGCTTCCTTGGCCGAAGCCATGAAGGAACTCAGTGCAGGGGGGCCATCGTCGCGATGGCTTCCTTGACCTCTGCCTGCAGGGCGTTGTCGGCGGGCGGGTTGAAGAACCCGCCTTCGCCGCCGGTCACGTCGCCGCCAATCTGGTTCAGGGCCTCGATCACAGCGGTGTAGTTGAAGGCGCGTCCGTTGCGAAACCGGATGTCCTCCAGCGCCTGGATGTACGCCTCCCACTCCAGGGCGCGATCCCAGTCGCCCGCCCGCTGGGCGTTGTTGATTTCGTCCGCCGTGCGGGTCACCACCACGGCCGTGCCGGAGGTATGGCCTTGGGTGCCCTTTTGGGCGGCAGCCGTGCTGCGGTCGCCGATGCCCCAGATCACAATCGTGTCGTCCGGGGCGCGCTCCGCCATGTAGGCGGCATCCGCCACGTCCGTGCCGACCTTGACGCCCATAAAGTGCGGGGAGTCCGCCATCAGTTGCAATACGGCATCCCGATCCCGGGAGGCTCTCAGGTAGTAGAGGAACCGGGCACCCTCGCCACTGAACTCCTCCGCGAGTTCGCCCAGGCCCTGGCAGAGGCCGTCCGGACTGAAGACCCCGGTGAGGGGCATGATCAAAAGCACGTCCGGCCGGCGCGCCAGATCCAGGTGGGCGCGGATCTGGCAGCGCGCGTCCGCCAGTGGATTCGGCACCACCGCGCTCATGAGAATGCCCTCGTCCCCCATGACCTCCCCGGTGGCCGCGAAGAGTCCGTTCTGGTCCTCGAGGCTCAGGTGGTGCAGCAGGCTGGTGCCGGCCACGGAAACGACCCGTTTGCGGCCGTTGTCCAGATGGTTGTTCTCCATCAGGTAGCGGATGTTCAGCCGGTGGCCGTCGAAGTCCACGGCCCCGCCCCTGAGGGGCACGATGGGAATGGCGATGACGCTGTTCAGGCTGTCCAGAAGGGTTGCCAGGTCCATAGCGGATGTGTTTTCTCCCGAATTAGTGATGCCAGGTTTGCTGCAGGACGCGGATCCAGTTGCCGTGGGCCAGCTTGCGCAGGTCCGACGCGTCGAAGCCGGTTTCCTCCAGCGATGCCATGAGTGCCGGCAGCTTGCTGCAGTCCGACAGATCGCCGGGCATGGTGGCGCCGTCGAAGTCCGAGCCCAGAGCCACATGGTCGATGCCGATGCGATCCGTCACATAGGTCGCGTGCTTGACGATTTCGGTGAAAGAGGTGGAAGTGTCGGTGGCACCGTCCGGCCGCAGGAAGCCCGTGTTGAAGTTGATGCCCACAAGTCCATTGGTCTCGGCAATGGCATCGAGCTGAAGGTCGGTCAGGTTGCGAGCCGAATTGGACAGAATGTGCACACAGGAGTGGGTGGCCACCAGCGGATCCTCCGACAGTTCGGCCACGTCCCAGAAGCCCTTTTCGTTCAGATGGGACAGGTCGATCATGATCCCCAGGTCGTTGCAAGCCTTGACGAGGGCCTTGCCGGGTTCCGTGAGGCCCGGCCCCTGATCCGGGGAGCCGGGGAAGTCGAAGGACACACCGTGGCCAAAGGCATTGGTGCGGCTCCAGACCGGCCCAATCGAACGCAGGCCGAGGTCGTACAGCAAGGGCAGGAGCGTCAACTCCGGATCCAGCGGAGACGCATCCTCGATGTGGGCAATCGCCAGGCAGCGATCGTTGGCCAGGGCATCCAGCATTTCCGGCACGGTCCTGACCAGCGAGAACTCGGGGGACAGGGTCCGGTCCAGATCCAACAGGAGGGCGAACATGCGGAGCACGAAGTCCAGGGCGAAGTCCTGGGGCACTTCCTGTCCCCGCGACGGCAGGGGCGCATCGCCCCGGTAGTCCTTGTCCGGGGTGTACATGGCGAAGAAGCCGCCGGCCATGCCGCCCTTGCGCATGCGCGGCAGGTCGACATGTCCCTCCGTGCCTTCTTCGTGAAACGCCGTTTGCCGTTGGTCGCGTCCGGGCACCAGCCGCAGCAAGGTGTCGTTGTGACCATCCACGATGGCGGGGTAAGTCGTATCGGCCGTCACGGTGCAGTCCTGTGGTTGAGGATGGTCGGCGATTGGTCAAGCAGATCAGTATATAGCCCCGCCCCGACTGGATGCACAGGTCGGGAAGCCATCCGCTCCGGCGTACGCGCAGGCAACCGTCGATGTTTCGGCACCAACGGGCATGTGCCAGGATTCAGGCTGTCATGAACACAGCACGGCCGGGCCCCCAGGATCCCGGGCAGGCTGCCGCTCCGCCGGCAAGGCATTCGACAAACGAACCCGCATGGCCGATACGCTGAGTCCCGAAGAACGCTCGCGCCTCATGGCCCGCATTCGCAGCCGGGACACCAAGCCCGAGATGTACGTAAGGAAGGCGGTTTGGCGCGCGGGTTTCCGGTACCGGCTGCACTCGCGCACATTGCCGGGCAAGCCGGACCTGGCACTGTCCCAATACAAGACTGCCGTCTTTGTCCACGGCTGTTTCTGGCACCAGCACGGCTGTGCCAAGACCAGCCGCCCCTCGTCGAACCGCGAGTTCTGGGACCGCAAGCTGGACGGCAACGTGGCCAGGGACGCGCGGAATCGGGCCGCCCTGCAGGCACTGGGCTGGACAGTCCTAACCGTCTGGGAGTGCAGTCTTGAAGAGGGCACCGCCGATGTGCTGAGCACCCTGAAGCGGTTGAGGGCCATGCGTTCAACCGAGAACGACCGGTCGGACGTTCGCCCATCGACGGCGGCCATTCCTGGCGCCACGCCCGTCCCCGCCCATTTGGGGCCAATGACCGGATACAGGCCCGACCTGCCGGCAAGGTTCGATTAGACCGGGAATGCATACGGAGCCAAATCCCTGGCCGCGGCACACCCTGCCTTGCCCAACGTCAAACTGAAACGGTTCCTGAAATTGGCGTTGAAGAGAGTTTGGTCTTGGGTGAACCGGACCGGTCCCTATTTCAGTTCCAGGAAGATGCTCATAACACAAGAAGCTTTGAACTCTGATTATTTAATCCTTTAACCGTTCTTATATCTTTCCTTTTTCAGATATCCAAATAAGTGGCAAACCACTCCAGCGACTGTTGCCAGGCATCCTGGGCCGCTTCGGCATGGTAGGAAGAGCGGGTGTCGTTGAAGAACGAGTGCCCGGCCCCTTCATACACCAGACGCCGATTGGGTACGCCGGCCGCCGTCAAAGCTTGTTCCAGTTGCTCGGTGCGCGGCAGTGGATAGGCCCGATCCGCTGCTCCCCAGATGGCCAGCAGGGCCCCATGGACCTGTGCGGCCTCCTCATCCGACAGGGGTGTGCCATAGAAGGAAATGGCCGCGGCATTCAGCGGATTGTAGGCCGCGAAGGCCTGGGCGATTCTCCCGCCCAGACAGAAGCCAACGATTCCCACCCGGTCCCCCTGGGTGGATTCCAAATCCAAAAGATACCGGGCGGCCACATCAAGCTCCGCCAGGGCCGTGGCCTGATCCAGAGCCATGGCCAGCTTGCGAGCCTCCGTGGGTTCCGTAGCCACTTCCCCGTGGTACAGGTCCGGTGCCAGCGCGACATACCCTGCCTGAGCTATGCGGTTGGCGACATCCTTGATATGCGGATTGAGCCCCCACCACTCCTGAATCACCAGCACCGCCGGGGCCGGACCGGATGCGGGCAGCGCCAGATGTCCCTGAAGAGTCTGTTGATCGTGCTCGCCGTATTCCACCATGGAGGTGGTCAAGCCTGTGGCGGAGGCATCCTCATCGCCCTCGGACCCTACACCTTCGGGAGCAGCCGGAGGTTCGGGCATGGTTGCGGTACAGGCCGCCAGTAGGGCCAAAGCAGTACCGGCACCCACGAGTGAACTGGCTCTTTGCACAAAACTACGTCGGTTAATGCGGCCGTGTTCAAACTGATCAACGGCCGCCAACAACTCGTGACGCTTCCTTACCCCCAAAGCCTGGGGTACAACAGCGGAGGTGAAATCCCGGGAGTCCGGGAGCAGAGAACGGCACATAACTATCTTCTTCTGAATTGGTGTCCCGTGACTGAAATGGTCACCGGGACACATTTGCGGAAAGTGTGTCCCAAGTATAGTTCCGTGCGACAGGCCGGCTATTGGAAAACGGCCTCCAGCAATTCGTTCATCAACCCTGTCCCAGCGCATTGACCAAGTCGTGGCAGATGGCCTTGACAACCGCGGGACGGCCTCATCGACACTGCGTGCAGGGCGTGGTGGTCTCAATCCAGAGCTACAGGTAGGCGCGGACGGACCGCGCCTACCTCAACCGGGTCGCGCGGTCTTGGGCAGGCACGCGTACAATTCGGGCATAGGCCCCCGTCTCCGCCAACCCGTCCTGTTCGGCCCCGTCCGTGCCGGCACGGGTGCACCAACTGCCGCCAGCATGGAGTTTCCGTCATGACATTCGGATTCGGACAGTACACTTACGAAGTTGCCGAAGGCTGGTTCAAGCCGCCCAACGGCTGGACCTTCGGTTGGATTGCCGCCGTCGCCTGCGATTCTCAGGATCGGGTGCATGTGTACTCGCGCTCGGAGCACCCCATGGTGGTGTTCGACCGCGAAGGCAATTTCCTTGCCAGCTGGGGCGAGGACGTGCTCATGGATGCCCACGGCATCTGGATCGACGACGAGGACCAGGTGTGGTGCACGGAACGGAATACCCATTGCGTCCGCAAATTCTCCCCCGCAGGCGAACTCCTGATGACGATCGGCACGCCCGGCCAGGCCGGTGCCGAGGACGGCGCGCCATTCAATTTGCCAACGGACCTGGATCTGGCCACCAACGGCGACATCTATATCTCGGACGGCTACGGCAACGCCCGCGTCCACCACTACTCCCCTGCGGGCGAGCTGCTCAACAGCTGGGGCGACTGGGGCAAGGGTCCGGGCCAGTTTGCCCTCTCCCACTGCGTGCGCATTGACCGATACAGCCGGGTCTGGATCTGCGACCGGGAGAACAGCCGCATCCAGATCTTCGACCTGCAGGGCAAGTTCCTGACGGAGTGGACGGACTTGGCCAAGCCGGACACCATCTTCTTCCATCCGGAGGAGGACGTGGTCTACATCGCGGAGCTGGACCAGCAGATCAGCATCTACAACTTCGACAAGGAACTGCTCTCGCAGTGGGGCGGGCGGCAGCGCAGCGACCGGCCGGGCGAGTTCGTCGCCTGTCCGCACGGCATCTGGGTCGACTCCCACGGCGACATGTACGTGGGCGAGGTGCAGGCGGATTCAAGGCTGCAGAAGTTCATACGCCAGAACTGAATTACTGCCCCATGGCAACCGACCCCATCGAACTCATCGTCAACGGCGAGCACCATCTGGTCTCATCGCGCTCCGACACCCCTTTGTTGGAGGTGCTGCGTAGCGAACTCGGATTGCTGGGGGCCAAGCACGCCTGTGGCGCCGAACAGTGCGGTGCCTGCAAGGTACTGGTGGACGGCCAGGACCACCCATCCTGCTGTCAGCCGGTAGGAGAGGTCGTCGGCTGTTCAATACAGACGGTGGAGGGGTTGGCTGAGGACGGACGGCTTGATCCGCTGCAGGAGGCCTTTATCGCGGAAACCGCCACCCAGTGCGGATATTGCGTACCCGGCTTCCTGATGACGGCCAAGGGTCTTCTGCACCGCAACCCCAATCCCTCGGAGGAGGAGATCCGGGAGGCGATCAACCGCAACCTGTGCCGATGCGGGATCCACAACCGAGTGGTAAGGGCCCTTCAACGGGTTGCATTCGGAACCGAGGCGGAACCCATCTACAGGATGGTTTCTCCGGACGACGGTTTGGAACCGCCTTCCCAGGAGCCCGGCGCGCCATTGCCCGGTTCGCTTGCGCACCACCCCGACCTCGACAACTGGATCCGCCTGCGCCCGGACCGCGGCGTGGACGTGTTTACCGGCAAGGTGGAGCTGGGACAGGGAATCACCACATCCCTTTCCCAAGTGGTGGCGGAGGAGCTGGACGTGGACATCGCCCGCATCCGCATCCACACGGCGGACACGGCGACCTCCCTCGACGAAGGGTCCACCGCCGGCAGCATGTCCATGGAAATGTCCGGGGGTGCGCTGCGACAGGCTGCAGCCGAGTTCAGGTACCAGTTGCTGGCCATTGCGGCCGAAGAGTTCGAATGCGATCAAGAGGACCTCGAGGTCTCCGACGGCATGGTGCAGCACCCGGCGAGCGGTGCCGGGAAGGACTACTGGGATCTGCTGCCCGAAGGACGGCTCGGCATGGCGGCTACAGGGGTGGCCGTGCCCAAGCCGCCTGTCGCCTACAGCGTGGTCGGCCAGTCGGTGACCCGGGTGGACATGGAGAGCAAGGTTCGGGGCGAGCCCGCGTTCCTGCAGGACATGGTCCTGCCCAACATGCTGCACGCAAGGGTGGTGCGGGGCCCTGTCGCGCAAGCAAGTCTGGAGCGAGTCGACACCACCGGCCTCAACCTGCCGGACGATGTGCGGGTGGTTAGGGACGGCTCCTTCTTGGCGGTCCTCGGCGAGAATGAGATTGACATCCTGCGCGCCCGGGAACAGGTGGCAGCCCGTTGCTCCTGGCACATGCCGGATCGCCTGCCGGACCAACAGGATCTGTACTGCTGGATGAACGCGCAGGAAAGCCAGGACTTTCTGCTCCGTGACGGACAGCCCACCTCGGATCCCATCCCCGAACCTCCGGAGGGAGATGGAGTTATCCACCGCACATTTCACCGTCCCTACCAGATGCATGCGGCCCCGGGACCGTCCTGTGCCATTGCCCAACTGGACGAAGCAGGGAATCTGACCGTCTGGTCCCACAGTCAGGGGGTGTTCAGCCTGCGGGAGGCGTTGGCGCAGGTGCTCGACAAGCCGGAGGCGGCGATCCGAGTGACCCATGTGCCGGGACCCGGCTGCTACGGACACAACGGCGCGGATGACGTGGCCTTGGATGCCTGCCTGCTGGCTTTGGAAACACCCGGCCGTCCGGTCAGGGTGCAGTGGATGCGCGAGGACGAATTCGTACAGGAACCGCTCGGTACACCCATGGTGGTGGACATCCAGGCCGCCCTCAATACCGAGAAGCGACTGGATGTATGGCACCAATCCAGCCTTGGGCACACACATTCAAGTCGTCCGCGCGTGACTCCACCCGGTGAAACCATGCTACTGGCAGCTTGGGAGCGTGCCCATCCCATGGGCAGGCCGCTGCCACAACCAATGATGGGCCGGAACGTGGGCCTGCACCGCAATGCGGAGCCGGGTTATCGCATTGCAAGGCCTGCCATCGTCAAGCGGTTCCTGGCGAAGAGCGGCCTGCGAACCTCGTCCATGCGCTCCCTGGGGGCGCTGGTCAACGTATGGGCCATCGAATCCATGATGGACGAATTGGCCCGGGAGGCCGGGATGGATCCGTTGGAGTTCCGCCTGCAGCATCTGGAGGATCCACGAGGACGGAAGGTGCTGGAAGTTCTGGGCGAAGCCATGAACTGGAATGCTTCCAGTCGTGAAGGTGCTGCCGACGGCAAGGGCAGGGGCATCGGTTACGGCCGTTACAAGGGAGACAAGTCTCTGGTAGCCGTTGGAGTGGATCTGGCCGTGGACATTGCCACCGGGGCGATCACCCTTGAAGAGGCCCATATCGTGGCCGACACGGGCCAGGTGATCAATCCGGACGGTTTGAGTGCCCAGTTGGAAGGCGCTTTCGTCCAGGCTGCCAGTCTGACGCTGTTGGAAGAGGTGAAGTTCACGCGCCAGGGGGTTTCATCAACGGACTGGGAGACCTATCCCATTCTCCGGACGGTTCAGGTTCCGGCGATCCATACACATCTGATACGGAGGGATGGGTTCCCGGCATTTGGTGCCGGTGAGGCAGCCATTGGTCCCGTACCGGCGGCCATTGGCAACGCTCTGACAAATGCCGCGAGTAGGTGGTGCCAGTCGTTGCCGTTGGAAGCTGCAGTCATTCATTAAAGTTGAGACATTTAGCAATCAATACCAATCTATGCCATCAGAAACCCAGGCACTCTCAACTCAGAAGAACTATTGAATTGAAAACTGAAATATTCCACATATCACCTTTTTGATGCCAGCAACGCAGAAAGGGTGGCCGCATATCCAAGCGGCATAGGGACCGCATCACCAATCCACTTTGCTAGCTGAGTACGACTCGGACACCGGCCAGCTTCGGTGACAAATCGATAGCCAATAGGGAACCCTTGCAGAACTGCGGCCTCACGAGGAGTTAGGGTGCGCGGTTCGTAAGGATGTATATATCGTCCCCTTCCAGGAGTAGTGAATCCAGAAGTGATTGTCGGAGCAGGCATCTCAGACCGCATACGACCATATACGGCACCGTAACTTGTACCATCCTTATGACAATCTGGCCGTTCAGAGTTAGGCAGTTCGTAAGCATCATTTTCAAACAACCACTTGATGCGCCTTTCATTCTCTATACTATATTCAGTTGCCTGATCAAGGAAATCATCACTTCCGTTCAATGGCGAGCGCATCTGTTCAAGAGCCCAACCAAGGGAGCGTACACTACCATCGTCTGCCAAACTCTTCACAACCATTGCCAACGAAACCGGATCAGCCTGATAGCAGGCAACGATGAAGTAGCGCCGCCTAGTTTGTGGCCAACTAAGCTTATCTGCAGAAATAAATCCATCTACCACGCCATAACCAGAGGTTTCAAACAATGCTCTCACAGTTGCAGTCACATCTGACTGGTCATATATTGCAGCAGGAACATTTTCTATGACGATGCTTTGCACTCCAGCAGCAACTGCAAAAGCAGGGATGGTCAGCATTAGCAAATTCCGCCTGTCAGTCCTTCGAGAGTGGTTATTCAAATTTGAATGGCCTTGACAAGGTGGACCAGCCACAAGTAACTCAGCTCTAGATGCAGCGTCATGAACTTGAGGATCTACTATTACAGGGGGGTACAGAAATCTTGAATCAATACCTGAACCTTGGACTTTAAAATCAATCAAATCGCTAACACTTCCGGTATGTCGAATACGAACGTCGTGGTTAGAAGCAAGAGACGCTGATGCGTCGGCGTCTATATCAACCACCAGCTCGTTAACAACCTTGAGACCAACCTCAGCTGCTGCCTGTCGGACACCAAGAGCAAGTCCGCCAGCACCGCAGAATAAGTCAATGGTTGGAAGAAGTGACGGCGGAGCATCTGTGGTAACCGGTATCAAACCTTTTAGATATAAAGCATACCATAGTCCCATCAAATCATCATAATCGTCAGGCTGACCATCCATAGCAACGAATGACTCAATGACATGACCGCCGATACGAACCGTCTTCACTAAGCAATCATCGCTAACCTTGACCGATTGACTTCCTAACATCTCAAACCTCCAGCCTTTCAAGAAACCATCAACTCATCCTTCGTCTTCGTCCAGTTTCAAAGCCAACCGTAACTCATCCAAGAGCTGTGCCGCTTCATGAACATTATACACCCTCAAGTCTACATTTGTCCAAGTTTTGTTCACCGCCTTGGCAAGCTCCCGCAAATCACGGGTTGCCAACCGTCTCTCTGACTGCTGCGTCACTAGTGCCTGGACCAACCCAGATGCAGTGGCGGTACGAACGCGCAGAATGTGACTACGCCAGAAATCTGTCGTCTTTGAAAGAAGACTGCATAACCGAACTTGAGTACCACCACCTGTGGCTGCGGCGCGCAAGTACATCCGTGTCAACACACATTCCGTCGAACTCTCACCGTCAATATACTTAATGTATGAGTCCGACTTGAACGCCTCTGGTTGGCGCCACATCACAAACTTCCAGAAGTGCGCGATGCTCAGGTAGCGCCAAAACCCTGGATCATCAAGAACGGTGATGGAAGCTACTGCAGGTTCTCCACCACCGGGCCTCAGCGCATTGAACAAGATTTGAGCCGCTTCGCCCTCCACACGGTCCCTGTCTGGGGACTCTCTCTTGTGATCGAGGAGTCGACCCACCTCGAGACTGGCCTGACGAATGCGATCCAGCCGAATATCAGCACCAGTGCCTATCCAAACAGGTTCTACCAATCCCTCTGATTCTGAGTCCGTAATCATTTTTTTTGCGTAGTTCTTGCATTCCGACAAAGTGAGAATAGGGTATCTCATTGTTCCTCCGAAAATGATTTCAACATGGTGGGCCGCAACTTCAGCGCTCCTTCTACCAGGGCCATGAATTTAGTAGGATTATCAAGGTGTGATCGGAGAGATGCAAACTTTTCTTCTGGTGCCATCTTTGCATCTAATACGAGATTGACAACCTTTCCTACCAAAGATCCTTGGACGTCCTCCCAAGTTGCGTCTTGAAGCATTTCGCTACTTGAATTGCTTGCCATGATCACAGCGGACACAAAGTCACATGCAAGTTGCGCCTGAAAGGCCTTTCCGATCGCAGAGCCACCAGACCGGTCAATCTGGCCCAAAAGGTCTGCGTCTACATAAAATTCAGGCTCGTTGCCACTTCCCACTGGTTCAAATGGTGCTTCGACATTCACGTATCGAACTGTAGTGCTTGGGAGTCCTAGCTGTCTCCGTGTTTCACTATCCAACGGTATAGGACGAAACCACCCTCTGACATCATCGGTCCTGATGGCAAATTTTTTTCTTGCAAGCCAAGTTGATTTACGCCATGGCCGAAGTCCTTGTGGCTTCAGCTCGTTTGTCAATAAGACACAAACTGAGATCTCAGCACCGCTCTTGCTTGCCAACAGCGCATCAGGACGTGGTCTGTCAAACGACACACGGTGCTCCAGCACATCTAAGCAATCAAGCGTACATTGATACAGTAGGCTGGTTATCTTCAAATAGGAAGTATGAGCCGTTACAGCCAAAGTCAAGTCTCTCGGGTTCAATCTTGCATCAGACGCTCCCCGGAGCAAAGCAGAAACAAACGATGTCAGCGACTCGTCGCTGTCAGCCCAGACAATCTCAGGCAATGCTCGGAGATACTCATCATCAGCGCCGACCAACACCGATGAATCAGGTTCACAAACATTACTCCCCATTCGAAAACGCACACCATCAAGTGCTTCATCAAATTGGTGAGGGACATTGAATGGTCGTACAAATCGGACTTCTCTATTCACTCAGTTCCTCCAGAGATCAGGTTTGCTTCAACATACATTCGTCCGGACCACATCGCCGGATACTCAACAGTGTCAAACTTGAATGCTACTGAGCAACCTTGTACAAGGATGCCTTTAGAAACACCGGGTTGATTAGTGTCAGTGAATCCAGGCGGACTATCAACAGTCAAAGGTACCGAATCGGTTGCTCTCCCATCTTCCTCAAGAAGGTACCTGATCCGAATTTCAACCTTAGCACTGTCGCCTCTAAAGTGTTCACTCAATGCAAACTTCGCTCTTCCGGTGACACGTACCAACTTACTTGTTACTTCAATGACTTCCAACATAGGAACACCAATGTTTACATCCCGTTTGGTTGGTTGAGGCGGACTGGTACCTGGTTCTGTCCCATGCAACAGACGACGCATAATCCGATCGAATTCAGGTAGCCTAAGTTGCTCCTGAGGTCTTGGCTCGGGCTTGATACGCGTCCGGAACTTTCCCACATGACTCTTGACACGCTTCATCAGTACGTCTGCGATTTTCGCAGCATGCACATCAAGGTCAGCACTTGGCCTCGTCTGCCACTTGTCGTGCCTAGGCGGTTCGGTGCCACGAAGAACGTGGTCAATCACATCATCTGCTACGAATGCTCCCCGTACAAACGGAGGTGTACGTCCCACATCATAATACTCAACTACCATTCTAGGCTTTCTCATGAGTGCCACGAGGCTTCGATGTTCAATATCCAAGTTACCACCTACACCCGTTTCATTCGGATACGACCAGCCTTGTAAGTCAGCAGCCAATGACAACACACCTGGGTGCTGAAAAACCACATCACCGGATTCAACTTTTCCTAACTCAATTCGAGCAAAGTTGGTTTCCGAAACGTTACTAGAAACAGTGGCTCGTTCATATGTACTGATAAATGAGCGTAACACTGGATCTTGTCGAGGTCGCGGATATAAATCTTCTCCATCAGGTCTAGTAATTCGGACAGAGAATCTCATCATCGGATCTTCCAATGCTGGCCACCAGTGCCGTTCGACAGCGTTACAGAGATCGTCAGCACTCACTGTCGGATCGACTAATAGGAAAGTAGTTCCTAGGCAGGGCAAACGCAAAGTCGCGTGGAGCGGGTGAATCGGAGCGATGAAGGGCCGGTTCGGGACGTGGACCGGGCCCGGTTGGCACGAAACAAATTCGCCGGCCATTGGGGTTAATTCGGCACGGACAATCCACATCGGGGTCCGGTGGCGACTTCCGGAAGCGCCCTAAAAAGAGGACCGCCGTGCATTCTGTGGGATGACGAAAACCTCACAGTCCCCACGGCAGTCCCCATGGAATATATTGTCGCATGCCCCGACCCGGAACTCCTGGCCGCCCTGTGCGCCTTCGCCGACCACCTGGCCGCCCTGCCCGATCCGCGCGACCCGCGGGGGGTGCGCCACCCCTTGTGCGTGCTTCTGGCCACGCTGCTCGTGGCCCTGGCCGGGGGCGCCAACAGCATGGCGGCCGTGGCCGCCTTCACGCACGACCACCGGGCCTGGTTCCGGCTGTGGCTGCCCCTGGGCGAGGCCACCCCGTCCCGCGACACCTACCTGCGCCTGGTCCGGCGGCTGGAGCCGGAGACGGCCATGCAGGCGGCCCTGTGGCTGCTCGACGGCACCAGCCTGCCCGGCCTGCAGGAGCTGGTCCTGGCCCTGGACGGCAAGGTGGCGCGCCGCTCGGGCGACCGGGCCGCGGGCCTCCGCCCCCTGCACCTGGTGAGCGCCTTCCTGGTGCGGGAGGGGCTGACCGTGGCCCAGGAGCCGTGCGACCGCAAGAGCAACGAGATTACGGCCCTCCCCCGTCTGCTCGACCGCATCCACCTGCAGGGGGCCGTGGTCACGATCGACGCCGCCGGCTGCCAGACGGCCATTGTGCAGGCCCTGAGGGCCGCCGCCGCCGACTACGTCCTGGCCCTCAAGCGCAACCAGGGCACCCTCCACCGGGAGGTCAAGGCGGCCTTCGACGAGGCCGACCGGGGCGCCTTCACGCCCGAGGCGGAGGACCGCTGCGAGACCGTCGAGCGCAACGGCGGTCGCCGCGAGCGGCGCACCTGTACGGTCCTGGGCGGCCCCGGCCTCTGCGAGTGGGTGGCGGACGCCAAGGTGTGGCCCGGCCTGCGCAGCCTGGTCCGGGTGCAGGCGGAGCGCACCGGACCCCGCGGGCGTCGGCAGCGCTCCGTGCGCTACTACATCTCGAGCCGCCCCCCGCAGGCGGAGGCCCTGCTGGCCCTGGTGCGCGGCCACTGGGGAGTGGAAAACGGCCTGCACCGCACCCTGGACGTGCAGTTCCGGGAGGACGACTGCCGCATGCGCACCGGCCACGCGCCCGCTGTCATGGCCATCCTGCGACGGGCCGCCCTGAACATGTTGAGCACGATTCAACGGAAACGCGAAACGGACGTGTCCATCGGGCTGTTGCGTGACCGCATCGGGCGCCAACCCTGGATCCTGGCGGCCGCACTGCCCTGAAACCGACTTTGCGTTTGCCCTGAGTTCCTAGGCCTCGACAGTCCTCAGGGTTCCGTTTATCAATACCTAACAATTCTGCCAATTCGTCCGCGCTTTCGTTGTTGTAGGGTTCTACTCTGTCCTGGGCGTCTCGTTTGCCATATCGTGCAAACCCAGGGTAGTGTTCACCACACAATGTGTGGTGTCCCCAATAGGTCATGCCGAACAACCTCCGCGAGATGTTCGGGTCGTCTGGACGATCTCTAAAGCAGGTATATGCAATGACAGTGCGTGTAGAAGATCCTGCAATCAAACCACTTTTACCAAATCCGAACGAACCACCACCTGTATTTTTGAACGTGTATCCAACTGCTGCAAGTGCTTGATACATCCGAGACTCAGGTCCCCAGCGACCATACATACCGGTAGTTCCAACTTCAGAGATCACAAGATATTCAAGACTTGAACTGTCAGATTCCAGTGATGGGAGACAGGTGTCATTTGGCAATCCTAAGGTTTGAACACCTCCATGCATTTCAGGGTTCTTTTGTACTTCTGACAAGTAATTGTGCATGTGCAGCGCTAGGTCTTGAAGACCTAGCGCTGCGACCAGACGATGTTTTTCATCTCCTGAAACAGTCCTATAATCAAAATGAATTTCAAAATCCAAGCACGTCTCCTGTTGATTTACCAGCTCTTCATGGGCCTCAAGCGCTGCGTCCCAAGAGTTCTGGATGATTTCGCGGGCCATCAACGATGCACTTGGCGGTGGTGGATTGGATGCAAAGACACCAGGATGTTTTAGATCCTCGTTTCGGAAAATTTTGGTAATATCGCCCGAAGAAACCGAACGATCAGGCGTTACTGTCTCCCAAGTCCATTTTGGCACATTGTTTCTCATAATATTCGTAAACCTGTATAGATCCAGTCGTTTGGGTGGTCTAGAAGAGATCGACCTTCTCTTGGCCGCCAGCGAGTCACGGGGCAATGGTTGCGGTGACGTAAGTGACTGTTGATGGTAGCCCTCGGTACTCGGACGTGACAACTTTGTCACCCAATGATAACAAGCATTCCATCAAAGTGATACACACTCGTGGTGGTGGAAGTAGCGGGACCAAACGTTTAAGTAACTGTCAACTGTGTCAAAGGTCAAACCTCACTAGCCGTGGGCACACGATTCAGCCACGCCCTGCCGTCCGGCTTCTTCTGTGACTTGACGTTTTCCTCCAAGTCGCGTAGCAGATAGGTGTTGCAGAGGCCATGGTCGATCTCCTCTTACAGTTGGGCTCAGGTCGGGTGCAATGCGATTGTGCACGGTCACCCCGTCGTGCTGCGTTCAGCTGTCGCCGCGGTCCTCCAACCGGTAGCAGATGAAGTCGTCGCAGATCATGTGCAGCCAGGTCGGGTCGTCCGTCCAGACCTCGGGGAGGTACAGTGCCCGGTCAGTAGCGTGTGGCCCCGGGCACCGGCGTAGGTCAGGAATATCCCCACCTAGCTGTTACCAACCTTGCCCACCGTGCCGCATTCCTGCGGCGCCACCCCCTGCCGAGTCCCCCTGCTTAGGGAAACCCGTCTTGTCGATCACGACCACTCCCTCGGGATTCTCCAAGTGTTCCGCGGCAAAGGTGTACAGGTGTACAGTGGGCCCTGGGCCGCGGCCACCGACTAGGTGGCACGGCCCAGCAAGTGCTAGGCATCGCCGACCGTCTCGGCCAGCTGCCAGCCATCCTCCCCGCATCGCGTGGTATGAACACAGGACCGATGTGGTCCTGTACTTCCTCTTCCACGTCGGTTTCCCGGCAACGGGCCCGATGGGTCCGCCAGCGCGGCCCGCACAGGTTCACAAACAGGTTCCAGGTGAATCGTGCCGCGCCCATTGTGCATTTCAGCGCATTCCAGACCTCGGCACCGCCAGGATACAGGCAGTACCGGATGCTCCGGTGGGCGGTCCTAGGTTTGATAGACTTCCCACCGTAGGCATGGAAGTTGCAATTCCATTGTCCTGTCAGATGCCCCGGTCCGCAGTGCCGGGGTTTCACCTATGGTTGCGCTCCGGGGCTTGTCTAGTCATGTAAATGAGCCGTTTGTTTTACCCGCAGCCATTGACACACAACCACAACTTCTTGACACCTGCAGGTCATGTGTCGACCAACCTACCCCTTGTGGGAAGTGCACAACATGAAGCATGGCCTGTTCATGTTGCGGGGCCAGGACATTTTCCGCTTGGACGGGGTGCCAGTCCTGGCGGGCGATATGAGCCGGAGGACTTCCTGCTGTTGCCCATGGTTTGCGGTCATGGGCAAGGAACCCGCCCGTTGCCTGTACTACAAGGATGTGGAATGCGATCCGCCAGAGGCCTTGTGAGAGAAGACATCGCCATCAACGCCGAGCGCCTGCTCAGCGAGATCGAACACATCAGCGGATTCAGTGATGTGCCGGCGCCGGCGGTGACCCGCATCCTGTACACCCCCACCGACATGGCCGCCAGGCGTTACCTCAAACAGCTGGCGGATGAGGCAGGTCTGTCTTGGCGGGAAGACGCGTTGGGCAATTGGTTTGTCCGCCTACAAGGCGCCGAACCGGACCTGCCAGCAGTTGCCACCGGCTCCCATATTGACGCGATCCCCTATGCAGGAAAGTATGACGGCGTTGTGGGTGTGCTGGGTGGGCTTGAAACCCTGCGTGCCATTCGGGAAGCGGGCATTACGCTGCGCCGCAGCCTGGAACTGATCATGTTCACGGCGGAAGAACCCACCCGCTTTGGCGTGGGCTGTCTGGGAAGCCGCGGCATGGCAGGGCTCATGGCATGGGATGCCATGCGGGCACTGCAGGATGCGAACGGCGTGTCCCTGGAGCAGGCCCGCGCCGACGCCGGCTATACGGGAGAACTGGAATCGGTGGAACTGTCCCCTGATGCATACGCCTATTTTGTGGAACTTCATATTGAGCAGGGACCATTTCTGGAGGCGGCGGACAGGGAGATAGGCATCGTCACCGACATTGTGGCCTCAACCACGGTGCGGGTGACTCTCACGGGGGAGGGAGGCCATGCCGGCACCGTCCCCATGCCGGAACGCAATGACGCGCTGGCCGCGGCGGCCGAACTTGTCCTGTTGGCCGAGAAGGCAGCCAGTTTCCGGTCCCGGGGTTTGGCCGTGGCAACCGTGGGCATGCTGGATGTGCACCCGGGAGCCAGCAACAGCATTCCCAGCCGGGTGGATCTGACCCTTGATGTCCGGGCCCGGGAGATGCGGGTGCGCGACGCGATGCTGGAGGAGATACGCACGGGACTGAAGGCCTTGGCTCGGTCCCGCCGGGTCCAGCACGAATGGCAAGTGCTCAACCACGACCCCGCGTGCCAATCCGATCCCCGAATCCTGGCCGCCATCGCCAGGAGCGCCGAAGCCCGGGGCTATGCCCATCTGTCCCTTGTCAGCCGTGCCTATCACGACACGGTTTTCATGGCCCGGCACTTTCCAGCGGCGATGATTTTCATCCCGTGTCACGAAGGCTACAGTCACCGGCCGGAGGAGTTCGCAGCACCGGAGCATATTGTGGCCGGAACTGAAACCTTGGCATCCACCCTGGTGGATCTGGCGATGCTGTAGGCAATACGGCCATGAGGCCGGAGACGACAGTAAAAGCCCCGAGATGTCCAGGCTTCAAGTCCTGGACCTGTGTCTATCCCATTCCGCTGCGCCCGGGAAACTCAAGTGATGCTCCGTTTCAGCCCTGGTACACCTGTTCCCTGTGCCAACGCAGGAACCGTGGATCAGGCCTTAGCTCGTCACGCCTCGGGGCACGGATTGGCTTGTCCCTGTGGTCAAGGAACCACAGGTGGAAAGCCCGGTTCTGGCCGTGCAGGTCGTCCGACACGACCAGTCTCAAGTCGTCAAGCAGGCTGATGCCTCCCAAGTCGAACGCCTTGTGGTGGAGAGTGCACAGGGCCAGGCCGTTGGAAACCTCATCCGGTCCGTCGTATGCGTGCCATCGGATGTGGGCCGCCTCCAAGCCCATCAGGTTGTTGTCAAGGCGAATGTCGTAGTCGCAGACGGCACAGCGATGCTCGTAGGCCCTGATTACCTCCCGTCTGAACTCCGGATTCCGCTTCCTAGAGGACCTCGGTGCAGGCTGCATGGCCCGATGTATGCCCACGTCGGCAACCAGGTCGTCATGGAAACCCTCGGCGAAGTAACTGTCCAACAGATACTGTGCGCCCATCCATATCACGTCGGGATGCGCCACCAGCAAACTGTGCACCACCTCGGGGAATCCGACCGACACATCGCTCCTCATGAGCCGCCCGTGGCTTGGCACGCCATCAGCCCCCGCCGTCGGCAGGTACCCGCGCAGTTCCCACAGGCCATCCCTTGGCAATCTGCAAATCGGCTGTTCCGGATGATGGACCTGTCGAGGTGGACCGAATCTGATCAGCAGGTCGCGCAACCTCACCGCCATGTCCCGATAAGGCAACAGTCGAGGTTCTCCTCGACAAAGGTTGCCCATCGCCAACAGAAGCAGCAGCGGCTTGTGCGGAGCTCGTTCCCCAGCTCGGGACCAGACCTGCAAATATGTGAGCAGGTATAGGAAACGCTCGCTGGTCATCAAAAAGGGCTCGTGACGGGCTTTGTGCCCGTTTCCGGCTCCGCCTGGAAACGGGTTTTGCATCAGGTTGACAAAGACAGCGGTACAGTCAGGGCACAGCCGGTGACAGGGCCGCCCCGAACTGTCCTGCCGCAACCTGATTAGCAAAAATTCTGCCACACCCTGGGATGCCGTGGCCCGGCGGGTTGTTCCGACCGGGCCTGTTTCAGTTTCGTTGACTTTGGTTCGGGGTCCGAAACGGACAAGGGAGTCCTTGACAATGGGTTGGGCTCGATAAAGCAACGGAGTACGAAGATATGGGATTAACTGTGACACAATGTTTCCAAGGAGAGAGCCACAGAAAACGGACCATGAATTTTATTCAGCATCTCAATCGTTTCCTGGTCACGACCCTATGTATTGCATTCCCCTAAATACCTACCGTATTTCTTTGGCACGTGTTGGCGGAAAAGGACTTAACTTAACCAAGTTGACCCAAGCCGGATTTCCTGTGCCCGGTGGTTTTATCATTACTACCGACGGTTATGAAGCTTTTGTCAAAAGCGCTGGCATTACGGGTTGGATGGCCACGGAAGCCAACCGGATCGATATGTCGGATCCGGACGCGGTGGCGACACTCTCCGAACGCATCCGGGCTCGTTTCCGGACTGGCACCATGACCCAGGAATTGACGGCGCAGATCCGTGCCGCCTACGATGATCTGGGCCGGCCGAAAGTGGCGGTACGTTCCTCCGCCACGGCCGAAGACCTGCCCGGCATGTCGTTTGCCGGGCAGCAGGACACCTTCCTGAATGTACTGGGCAAAGACGCGCTGTTGACGGCAGTCATCGATTGCTTCAGCAGCCTTTGGTCCGCACGCGCCATCAGCTATCGAGCCCGGAACGGCATTGAACAATCCGAGGTCTCCCTGGCGGTGATCGTGCAGGAAATGGTGCAGAGCGAAGCCTCGGGCGTCCTCTTTACCGCTAATCCCGTCACGGGGCGGCGTACCGAATCCGTTATCGACGCCACGTTCGGGCTTGGTGAAGCCTTGGTCGGCGGACAGGTGGAACCGGACCACTACGTTGTCGAGACAGGTACCGGCCGCGTGCTCGAAGAACATGTAGGTGCCAAGGCCACGATCATTCGTGGCCTGGCAGAGGGCGGTACCGAAACCGTCCAAGAGGGGGATCAACCGACGCGGGCCCTGACCGATGCGCAGATTGACATGCTGGTGGACTTGGGCAGACGGGTGGCCACCCTATACGCATTTCCCCAGGACATCGAGTGGGCCTTTGCCGATGGAGACTTGCTCCTGCTCCAGGCCCGTCCCATCACCACACTGTTTCCTTTGCCGCGCATGGCGGAAGCCGACCATCTGCGGGTTTTCGTGTCCCTCGGCACGGTGCAAGGAGTGCTCGATCCATTCACCCCCCTGGGACAGGAGATGCTGAAAGGTCTGTTTGCAGGCCTCTGTCGTGTCTTTGGGCGGCAGGCCACAATCTTCGACCAGCCGATTGTTCACATAGCCGGTGCACGGCCTTGGATCGAAGCCACCAGTGCCTTGCGCAACCCGCTTGGACGGCGCATGTTCCTCAATGCGTTTCCCCTGCTGGATCCGGGTATAGCCGAAGCCGTACGTGCCTTGGCCAATGATTCCCGCCTACCGATGGGAACGATGCGGCTGTCATCCCTTGCCCGTTTCGCTCCGGTTATGTCCAGAATTCTGAGGTCACTGCTCTTTGCATTGCTACAACCCGAGGCGGCACTACGCCAAGCTCAGGCCTCTGTCGAAGATCTCGTCACCGTGATCGAAAAGCAAGTCCATCTTGCCGGCACCCTCCAGCAACGGCTCACGCTGTTCGAATGGCTCGGTCACCAAGTATTGTTTCCGCGTGCATTTCTCCGGCTCGCACCCTTGATTGCAGCAGGTTACGCATCCTTGAGCGTGCTGGGTCGGTTGACCGCCAGGTTGGAAGCAGACAATCCGGACTTGCCTCCGCGGCTGTATATGGAACTGACCAAGAGCCTGGACAACAATGTAACCACCGACATGGATCTGGAACTGTGGCAGACCGCCAGGCGAATACGGGAGGATGCCCAAGCCTGTGCCGAATTCGAGGCTGCAAGCCCGGAAGATCTGGCCCGGGATTTCCACAGCAGGAAGCTGCCGGATCCCGTCCAGCAGGCACTGACAGATTTCCTGGACCGCTATGGCATGCGGGGGCTGGCGGAGATCGATTTCGGCCGACCCCGCTGGCGGGAACGGCCGCTCCCCATCATCCGCGCCCTGCAAAGCTATCTCGCAATTGCGGACGCAAACTTGATGCCGGACCAGGTTTTTCAGCGGGGTCAACTGGCAGCCCAAGAAGCCGCAGCGTGCTTGGCGGAAGCAGCAGCCAAGAGGTGGCGCTCTCCTGCAGCGGGCAGTCTGGTGCGTTGGCTGGTCCGACGTGTGCGGACTCTGGCCGGTTTTCGTGAAAGTCCCAAGTTCCTGTTCATTCGGTTGATGGACATGGTACGGACTGCCCTGCTGGACAGTGGACAAGAGTTGGCAGCCGCTGGCGTGATTCAACGGGCGGACGATCTCTTCTTTCTTCGGCTGGAGGAACTGAAGGTACTAGCCATGTGCACTGACGGCGACTGGAAGAAACTGGTTGCGTCGCGCCGGGCCGCACATGCAGGTGAAATGCATCGCAAGCCAATACCACGGCTGCTCCTCAGCGATGGTACGGCCATCTACGCAGGTCTTGTCAATCCATCCGAGGCTGACGACCGGACTATCGTCGGCTCCGGCGTTTCTTCCGGCACCGTGGAAGGTACCGTTCACGTGGTCTTCGATCCAAACCACGCCCAACTACAGCCCGGCGAAATCCTCGTCTGTCCCGGCACCGACCCGTCCTGGACCCCACTGTTTCTGGCTGCCGGTGGACTGGTGATGGAAGTGGGCGGCATGATGACCCACGGCTCCGTTGTGGCCCGGGAATACGGAATTCCCGCCGTTGTCGGTGTCGACCGGGCAACGGAGCGCCTACAAACCGGCCAGCAAGTTCGGGTGGATGGGAGCAGTGGTCACATCCAACTTCTTGGGTAACTCCTCGCCCAACACCCAACGTTGGACTGCGCATCAGGCATTGCAGTTGCAGGGAAACGGCCTTCTCAATCCGGTTGTCCAGATGCCATAGCACCAGGATGAATTGGGTTGGGGACACAGATACAGGCCCTTGGGGTCGGTCGGTGGCTACCGGCGGACCCCAAGACGAAACAGCAAACCCATCAACTGTTAGGGTTATAAGCCGCTCATCGATCAAGGTCAAACACCATTCTTCAACACATCCGCCAAATGCCTCCGCCTCTCAAACCACCAGTGGAGAACTTCCTGCCATGCCTGCAACCGCCCTGCCCACCGCCATCCTCGGACGCACCGATCTCGAAGTCACCCGTTTGGGATATGGTGCAGCGCACCGGCGCGCGCTCACCGACGACGAGATCGGCAACATGCTCAACCGCGTGCTGGATGCCGGCATCAATTTCATCGATACCGCCAACGACTATGGCAACAGCGAGGAGATGATCGGACGCTACATCCGATCCCGCCGCGACGAATACGTCCTGGCCACCAAGTGCGGCTGCCACCCCAGGGATGGCCATATCTGGACCAGGGAGAACTTGGAGCGCGGCCTGCACGAAAGCCTGGCCCGCCTACGCGTGGACAGCGTCGACATCATGCAGCTTCACAATCCCAGCGTGGCCGCCTGCGAAGAAGGCGAACTGGTGCAGTGCCTCGAGGACATGCGCAGCCAAGGATACGTCCGCTGGATTGGCGTCTCGTCAACACTACCGCACCTGCCCACGTTCCTGGAATGGGGCGTGTTCGATGTGTTCCAAATCCCCTACTCTCTGCTGGAGACGGAGCACGAGGAATCAATCTCCCAGGTGGCCCGGGCGAACGCAGGCACCATCATCCGCGGCGGTGTGGCACTCGGGGAGCCCGGCTACGGCACCAGTACCGATCAGGCGTGGGAAGCGGTGCAGAACGGCCTGTTGGATGACCTGACGGCTCCCGGGGAAAGCCGGACTGCACTCATGCTCCGGCTGACCCTGGTCCATCCGGGTCTCCACACCACCATCGTGGGCACCACCAACCCCGACCACTTGGACGAGAACGTGAAGGCGGCCTTGGCCGGACCACTGCCGGATGACGTGGTGACCGAGGCGCGCAACCGTCTGGGACTGGACGCGGGCCCCGCCTGATGCCCGACTCACCGGCCATGCAGGGCAGACTCCTACCGGGGATTCCCGGCTGGGCACGCCGCCAACGGCAGTTGATCGACCTGTTGCAGGCGTCGGTGGAACCGTTCCTGGAACGTTATGTCAGAAACGATCGGCTGATCTGGCGCGATACCTACCCCGATACGCGCGACGGAGCCGACGACTTCTACGAAGCGGCCCAGAACTGGCCGCTGCTTTACCTGCTGACCGGCAACCCACAGCTTCTGGAACACAGCCAGCGGCTGTGGGACGGCATCACGCAACAACTCACGGACCTGGGCGTGGTCCACAAGGAGTACGAACAGGGTTACGACCAGTTCCACCAGAGTGAAAGCTACATATATTTCTACTTTCTCTGCCTGGCGGATCCCTCCCGCGAACGCAACCGGGAACGCGCCCGGCGCTTCGCCGGCTTCTACCTGAACGAGGATCCTGAAGTCCCCAACTACGATCCCGAGCGGCGTCTGATTAGGGCCGCCCACAACGGCAGCCGCGGGCCGCGCTACGGGTACACCGATGTGGAACCCCCAGCCTACGGCTATTCGCCGAGCATGGCAACCTATGGCCTGCCCTTTGCCGATCTGCCGGGCATCGACGCCTACGAGGACCTGCGCGATCCGGGGAAGGCCCTGCGTATGGGCCGGGCCATGCAGGAACGGATGGGACGCGGCGACGTGGCCGGAAATCTGGGTGTGGCCTCCCTCATTGCCAATACCTTCCTGCTCACCGGCAAAGACCGGTACCGCGACTGGATCACCGAATACCTGTCCGCCTGGCAGGAACGGGCGGACGCCAACGGCGGCCTGATCCCGGACAACGTGGGCCTGTCCGGCGAAGTCGGTGAATACCTGGACGGCCGCTGGTATGGCGGCCTCTACGGCTGGACCTGGCCGCACGGCTACTACAACATCGGCCAGGCGGCGGCCGTGGCCGGACAGGCCGCCGCCCTGCTGACAGGTGATACCACCTGGCTGAACCTGGCCCGCGGCCTCTACGACTCCATCATGGACCTGGGGGAATACCGGGATCCGGGCCGCGAACATATGAGCCTACGCGACCACTGGGTGGACCAGCTCGATTCACCAGGCCACAGGGAAAAAGAGTTCCTCGTCCCCTATCGCCATGACGACGGCGGCTGGTTCGATTGGCAGCCCATGGGCCCAATGCATCCCTTCGCCCTCTGGAACATGTCCGGCTCGGAGGAGGACCTCGCGCGCATCCGCAGGCTGCAGCAAGCGGAGGACGGAGACTGGTACCGCGTTGCTTCCTATCGCCTCAAGGAGGACTCCGGCCACGAAAAGCCGTGGCTGACCTTCCTGGACGGTCTCAACCCTGACTATCCCGACTGGATTCTGGATGTGGCCTTGGAACAAGTTCGGCGGCGGCTGCGGATGATCGAGGAGGACGATGACGATCTGACCCAGGTCAACATCCACCACTGGCAGCAACACAATCCGGTTACGACCGAAGCCCTGGTGCAGCTGACCCTCGGTGCGCCGCAACCCCTGTACAACGGGGGCCTGCTCCATGCTCCCGTACGCCACTTCGATGGGGAATCGGGACTGCCGGGGCTGCCGCCGGACGTGGCGGTACTGGTTACGGGCCGCGACGAGAACTCCATCTCATTGATGGCAGTCAACACGGGGGAGCACCGTGTCCAAAGCCTACGAATACAGGCGGGAGCCTACGGCGAACACGCCTTCACCGGCGCAATGGTCCATGGCACGGAAAGCCGGCCCTGGTCGGACACGAACATTGCGGGCGACTGGCCCGAGCGCTGCGTAACCGTGGCATTGGAACCCGGCTACGCCATAAGGTTGACACTTGGATTGGAGCGGTTCAGGCACACTCCTGCCTGTTGATCGGACCGCGGTCCACCGCTGAATTGGAGGCAGGTGCGGCCTGGCAGCCGCGTTCAGCTCAATGTCCGGGAACGACCTCCGCCCCCACCGACCACCCCAACGGAAAGGCCGGAGTCCCGGGTGCCGCGTGGACACCCGGGACTCCGGCCACACAGGCGGATCGGTCGGCCCTACCGCTACTGTTCTTCCAACTGCTCGGTCAGGAATGCATTGGCATCCGCGTTCAGTTCCGCCAAGGTTGCCGCGGCATCCGCGCCGTCCACGATGGTGACCATGGCTTCCTTGACCATGTCGCGCACAAATTCAAAGCCGGGCACCGACGGTTCCGCCTTTCCGTAGGGCAGAAGGGAGAAGGCCGTTTCGAAGTTGGGATTCTCCTTGAAGTAGTCATCCAGCCCGGCGGCAACACTTTGGCGGACCGGGAAGTAGTTGCTGGCCCGCGCCCACTGGGCCTGTGCCTCGGGCGAAGTGAAGTACTTCACGAAAATCCAGGTGGCCAATTCCTGTTCCGGGGTGGACCTGGGAATGCTGATACTGGCTCCGTAGAGATTCGTCACGGGTTCGTCGATACGACGCGGCGGGGCTGCAATGCCCCAGTTGAATCCGGCCCCGCCGTCCACATTGGACGCCGCGAACGGCATGCCCGACGTGGTGCTGAAGAAGAAGAGCAGCTTCCCGCGGCCGAAGGCGGCGTAGTGTCCGCCGCGTTCAATCACGTCACCGGCGCAACCAGCGTCGTACACGCTCCGGATGAATTCCAGAGCCGAGGCGGCCGCCGGGTCGTCATAGGTGAACTGCCCCGTTTCATAGTCGAAGATGTCGCCGCCGAAGCTGAATGTCAGGGCGGCCAGGGATGCAGGACTGTGGCCCCACTGCAGGCCGAGACTCGATTCATCGCCCACTGCACCGCTGAAGGGTTCGTCGACAGCCCGGCAGGCCATTTCCAGGAACTCTTCCGGGGTGGTCGGAGGACTTTCGTAGCCCAGCTCCGCCAGCCAGTCGATGTTGTAGTACATCACCTCGATCGAGCGGTTGGGCGGGAAGCCGAGCCGGGCACCGTCAAAGGTCGGGAAGACATCCGACGCGTAGAACCCGGGAAAGAAGTCGGCCTGCTCCTCTGCACTCAGGCCCCACACCGGGTCGTTGACCAGGCTGTTGAGGTCCACCAGTCCGTCGGCCAGCTGGTAGCTGGCGGCCTGGTACTGGTACGCAATCACCAGGCTGGGCACGTCGGGCGTCCCCAGCAGCGTCAGCATCTTGCTGAAGATCTGGCCATAGTCGCCCTGGTGCAACGCCTCCATCGTGATGCCATACTCGTTGGTGGCATTGAACTCCGCGACCAGCGCATCAAGGGCCTCTGCGCGATCACCGCGGTGCTGGTGCCAGAACGTGAGGGATTGACCCGAGGGGTCAACACCGGCCCACCCGGCCTCCGTCTCCTGATCGGTTAAGACATTCACATCTTCCGCCGGCATGGTGGGCGTTGGCACGGCAGTGCAGCCGGCAACGAACATCAGCAGGCAGAACAACACAAAAACCCAAGCCAAACGATACGCCTTCATCTTGGAATACTCCTGATGATGGAAATCGACGGCAATCGTCGAATGGAACCGAGGATCACGACAAGCAGCGGGACCGCGAACGGCGTACTGGTGCCGGTCTGGACAGCAAGTGGCTGCAAACCCTGTCCGTAGTTGGCACAGACAACCAAACCCTCTGGGCGATGTTGCGAGCCCGCACTCGGCCGGGAGTGGTCCAAGATCGACGATGCACCACCTATCCTGCCCGCGGGAGCCCGATTTCGAAAACTCCGAATCAGGTTCGTTTCAGGGTGTCGAGCGGCCAATGTTTGGGGACTTATATACCTGACTACGCAGTCGGCATACCTTGTTCACGGGTCCTTGAGGATCCCAATGGATCGCCTCTCGCCGTGCAGATGCCCCTGTCCCGCGGGCCGAAACGGGCACGGGACGGAAGCCCCGCCCGCGCCAAGATGTTGATGGCCGCATTGTGGTCGGCGTTGGCACGGAACCCGCAGGCCCCGCACGCAAACACCGCCTGCGACGGCCGGTTTGACTTGTCTACATGGCCGCACCGGCTGCACCTCTGCGACGTGTAGGCCGGGTTCACCTGCAGCAGTTCGCCGGCCTTGTAGGCCAGCTTGCGCTCCCAGGAGCCCCAGCCAGACTCCAAGATACTGCGGTTGAGCCCCGACTTCTGCTTGACCTGCTTGCCGGGTGCCTCCACCGTGCCCTTGGCGGACTTGGTCATGCCCTTCGTGTTCAGATCCTCCACCACCACGGTGTGCGCCGTGTCCGCCAGCGTGCGACTGGCCTGGTGCGTGGCATCGTCGCGCTTGCGCGCGCCCTTGCGCTGCAGCTTGTTCAGCTGCCCGTTCACGCGCCGGCCCCGGTTTGACTTGGGCCGACGGTCCTTGGGCCCCCAGCCTTGCTTGCGGCTCAGCTCCCGCTGCTTGCGGGCGATCTGCGCATCCAGCTGGTCCGTGTCGGGCATCGCGTACACCGTGCCCTCGCTGTCCGTGGCCTGCCCCACGTTGCGGTCCAGGCCCAGCGCACCGTCCGCGGCAGGCTGCTTCACCTGCTCCGCGGGCACCTCGTAGCAGACGTAGGCATACCACTTGGGGTGCTGTTCCGTACCTTCCATGCGCGCCCGCACGGTCAGCGGCCGGCAGCCCGCGTACGGGTCGCTGCCCGCCAGCCGCAACCAACCGACCTTGGGCACGTACAGGCGGTCCCCGTCCATCCGGACGGCTCCGGGGATCGTGAACGCCGGCACGGTGCGGTGCCGGGCCTTGAACCGGGGCTTGCCTTCGTTCTCCGAATCCGCAAAAAACCGCGTGTAGGCGTCGGCCAGGTACTTCAGGCTGTAGCGGACCACCTTGTACGGGTACTCCTTCAGCCAGGCGTGGTCCGGGTCGTTGCGCAGTTCCGTGAACCGCAGGCCCAGAGTGAAGAAGGTCGGAACGGGCTTGGGGCCAATCCGGTACACCTGCCACAGGCGATAACGCCGCTCCTGGTCGGCCAGCAGGTAGTTCCAGACGTAGCGGCAGGCCCCCGCGAGGGCCGTCAGCAGGAGGCCGGTCGCGGCCTGGCCGGGGTACAGGCGCAGGCGGACCGTGCGGTGCACGGTCTCCGGGGCCTCTGTTGTGGGATGGCGGGTGTCGGGCACGGAACGGCTGCTTCCTGTCCGGTGGAGAGTCCGGATGTCCGCCGGGCTCTCTTGTTTGCAGGACACGATTATAGCACAGGTGTACAGGGTTGTGCCTGTCGCACCGACTGCGTAGTCAGGTATATAAGCCCCAATGTTTGCCATCGGTCCGCAGAATCCGAGGCCCACGAGCACGGTGCCGGACCGCAGTTCGTTCCCCTGCGGCCATGTAGCCGGGACCATCCTGGAATGGGCTTCGCGCCACGGAAGGCTGTACTTTCTCCGAATCGATAGCGGATCGGTTGACTTCCCGGGCAACAAGGCTACTGCCGCGCGCCGCTACTTCTCCAGCAGGAACGCACGCGCCGCAGCCATGGCGGCCTGCCGATGGCTAATCCCCGACTTGTACGACGGCTCCATCTGCGCGTAGGTCCGTGCATGGCCCTCGGGAGTGAAGACCGGGTCGTAGCCAAAGCCGTATTCGCCTTTCATGCATTCGGCGATGCAACCCATCCGTTCGCCGCGGAACAGCTCCGTCTCCCCGGTGGGCAGGGCCACGGCCACCACGCACACAAACCGGGCACGTCGGGCGGCATCGCCCGTGTCCGCTAAGTTGCGCAGGAGCAACTCACAGCGATCTCGATCGGACAGTCCCGACCCGCCGTAACGGGCACTGTAAACCCCCGGCGCCTGGTCCAAGGCCTCCACTTCTAGGCCACTGTCATCCGCCAGCGTCTGCAGGCCACTGGCCTGGGCGTAGCTCTTGGCCTTGAGTACGGCGTTCTCTTCGAACGTAGTGCCCGTCTCGGCCACCTCGGGGATGTCGGGAAAGTCGGTCAGGAACCGCAACTCGCGCGGCAAGCCGTCCAGGTAACCCCTAAGCACCTTGACCTTGCCCGGATTGCCACTGGCCACCAGCAGGGGGCTTGGTGTCAACGGACCGGAACCATCACTCACGTTGCGCACCTTGGCCCCGCACCACACCTCGGGACGCCGCAAGTCAATCGTCAAGGCCGGCAAGAACGTCCCGCAGGAACGCAACCGAGGTTTTCAGTGCAGAGACCGAAATGCCATCCCCCGACAACCCGCACTCGTAGGCCAGCCAGCCCTCAAACCCGATGTCGCGCAGGGCCTGAAGACCCGCCTGCCAGTCGATGTCACCCGTGCCGGGTTCCAGCCGGGTGTTGTCGGCCACGTGGATGTGACCAATATAACGGCCCGCGGCGCGTATGGTGGCCGGAGTGTCCGTTTCCTCGATGTGCATATGGAAGAAGTCGGTCAGCAGGAGGACACCTTCCGGATCCCCGGCCATTTGGATGACGTCCACCCCGTCCTGCTGTGTCTGCAGCAGGTGTTGTTCGTACCGGTTAAGGGGTTCCAGCAGCAGATTGGTGCCGTGTCGGTGAGCGAACTCTGCCAATTCGGCCACCTGGATGGCCAGCAGCTCCCGTTCCAGTTCCTCGGCAGTCTTCCAGGGGGAAAGATCGGGTATCAGGGCTGGCCCGAAGATCGGAGGCACGATGTGCCCCGCGGCACCGAAATGGCCACAGAACTCCAGGTTGCGCCTGGTCTCCTCCAGTGCAACCTCCCTGCATGCGGGATCCGGATGCAGCCAGTCGTGATGGGGTTGGGTGCAGACCGACGACACCACGAGTCCGGTCCCGGCGAAGTCCCGCTCAATCTGCGGGATCATTTCCATCAGCGGTTCCCGGCCGGAGAGCTCCACGCCTTCCACGCCGAGTTCCGCGGCCACGGCCAGCCGTTCGGCCAGGGTGTCCCCCGGCAACATTCGATCCTGAATCGCAATCCTCATGCTCTTACCCCGGCCTTCCGGCCCTTAAACTGTGTGTTTCTCAATGTAGGCACGGTTCAGTTCCAGACCCAGACCCGGCTGGGACGAAACCTCCACGAACCCCTTGTCGTCCATCGGATCAACAGGGGCATTCAGCCACGGCGGTACTTCATCGAAATCGATGAAGGGGTGCAGCAGGCCCCGTTCGTAGTACTGGCCCGGTATGCCCATGGCGCACAGCACGTGCAGGTTGCCCACGCCGCCACCATGCACCTCCATGCGCATGCCGTAGGCTTCGCTCAGGTGGGCGATTTTCATCAGGGGAGTGATCCCGCCCACGTCGCTGATGCCCCCGCGCACCAGGTCGCAGGCACCGGCCTTGATCCACTCGGCCCGCACCTGAAGCTTGCCTTCGGCCGTTTCCGGTCCGCAGATCGGAAGGGAGGTCTGCTCGCACAGCCAGACGTAGGAGGACATGCTGTTCTCGTCCATCGGTTCCTCCATCCAATAGTAGTCCAGCTCCTCCAGGCCGCGGGCCAGGGCCAGAGCCTCCAGGCGCGTGTAGTAGTGGAAGGGGTCCAGCATCAGATCGGCCTCGGGTCCGTACACCTCCCGCACCGCGGCGCAGGCCTCCAGATCCCGCTTGACACTGGGCGCGCCCTCATAGGGCGGCTGCCAGGTGTGCAGCTTGAAGGACGGGTAGCCCCGCTCGATGCACCATTCGGCGAACTTGGCGTAGGCGGCCGGTGTGTCCAGGCCCCCTTCGAGATCGTCGCCGCACATGGTGCTGGCATAGGCAGGCAGACGTTCGCGGGTGGCGCCCAGAAGATGGTGCACCGGCAGGTTGGTGTACTTGCCGGCGAAATCCCAGAGAGCGAGGTCGATGGCGGCCAGTATGCGATCGGAGAGCACGCCCAAGTGCAGGCGCTGGCGCTCCTTCAGGCTCTGCCAGATCTTCTCCCGGTAGAGCGGATTTTGCCCGACGATATGGGGCTTGACATGGGCTTCCACAACCGCCTGTGACACCCCACCCACATAGACACCTTCCACATCCGTGTCAGTCTGGATGGTCATGAGGGTCTGCCGTGCCTCATGGGGCGGTCCGGGATGGCCGTGGCCCTCCGAATCCCGCACGGTGTTGGACATGTAGGTGAAGTGCTGGAAGGTGATGTCGGTGATCTGCATGGAGAAGCCTCTGGACTGGCCGCAGGTCGCTGGAGCCGGGTTGGTTCATGGCGGAAGCATTGTATCCGGAAGGTGCACCATTCCGTCGCTGCTCCGGGATCGCAACCGTTTCATGGATCCCACAGGGCATTGATCAACGAACCTACGGATGGCTTTGGCCCAGTGTCACAGGGGGTGAACCAACAGGGCCACCCCAAAATCCCCTCACAGGCTGTACGATATATCGTACAGCCCAACCATATTCACGGTCCTGCGGAGCACGACGTTTGACCAGTGGCTGAGCAGGTTGCGGGACCGCCAAGCAGTAAACCGCATCATCGCCTGGTTGCTGGCAGCCCAAGATGGGCACCTTGGAGATGTGAGAGTGGTTGGCAGCGGAGTGTCGGAGACAGGCTCTATCACGGGCTCGGATACCAGATCTACTTCACTACGCGAGGCACCGAAGTTGATCGTCCTGCTTGGTGCCGGTGACAACGACAGCCAGCGGCGAGACATTGGACGGACCAAGCGAATGGCGAAGGAGTGGAGGAATTTATGTCTGAGAAGTATCGAGTGTTTGATGCAGCGGACTACGTAAAGACCCAGCAGGATGCCCGAGGGCTTCTCAGCGCGGCTGTGGAGGAAGACCTTGGAGACGGGGTTGTGATTCGCGCTGCCCTGAAGTACGTTGCTCGAACACAAAACATGAGCGCCCTTGCGCGCGACGCGGGGCTCAACCGAGGCAACCTCTACAAAGCTCTATCCGAAGACGGCAACCCCACTCTGGCAACACTGCTGAAGGTCACACGCGCCCTGGGGCTCAGGCTGCGTCTCGAGCCCATCGCGCATCCTGCACACGGCATGTCACCGGCCAAGCACGGGATCTCCCGACAGTCGCTAGAATGATGGACGGGTAGCCGCGAGGCTCCGCTCCTGTGCGGTCCCGGCCTTCCCGCAACTTCAAGAACCCCGGAGGCTCTTGCCATGCTACGGATTGCGATGCTCAGCTTTGCCCATGTCCACGCGAGGGGCTACGCCCGTCATATAGTGGACCATCCCGACTTGGAGATGACCTGCGTCTGGGACGACGACTCGGAGCGCGGCCAAACTGCCGCCACCCAGTGCGACGTGCCGTTCGAGAGCGATCTGGAGGCAACGCTGAACCGCGGTGATGTGGACGCAGTGGTCGTCAATGCCACGACCAACATTCACCGGGACGTAATCCTGGCTGCCGTCAACCACGGCAAGCATGTCTTCACGGAGAAGGCATTGGCCGTCAACCTGGCCGAGGCAAGGGAAATCACGGCGGCGGTGCAGGCCTCCGACATCAAGTTCATGATCTCCCTGCCGTCCCGCATCCGGCCGGAAACCCTCTTCGCCCGCGAAGCGATCGACAAGGGCTGGCTGGGCGACATCACCCTGATGCGCGCCCGCGTCGCCCACAGCGCGGCACTGGACAAGTGGTTCAAGGGCGGCAGCCTCTGGTTTGGCGACGAGGAGCTGGCCGGTGGCGGCTCCCTCTTCGACCTGGGCTGCCACACCGTGGACATCATGCGCTGGCTCCTGGGGCCTCCGGCCTCGATGGTGGCCAAGATTCAGAACTACAGCGGTGCCTACGACATCGACGATCAGGCGATCGCGGTCGCGGAGTTCAAGAGTGGTGCCATGGGCATCCTCGACGTCTCTTGGCTGCATCGCGCCGGCCCGAACCACATCGAGATCTACGGTACGGAAGGCTACCTGGGCTGGGACCACAGGCCCGGTACCGTGCAAATCCAAAGCCGCAAGCTTGCGGCCGACGGCATTACCGGAACCATCACACCCGATCGGCTGCCGAGTGCCTTGCCCATGCCGATGGATCAGTGGGCATCCGCCATTGAAACGGATTCTCCCATGACCATCACGGTGGAGGACGGCCTAAACCTCAACGAGATGCTGGAAGGCATCTACGGCTCGGCCCGGAGCGGCCGCAACTGGGAGTTCTAGGATTGGGCCGGGTGTCCGGCGGTTGGCCTGAAGACACAGTCCCGGCCGGTTGGCGGAGTCGAGTACCAGACGCTCGGAGAGTGTAGCCATGGAAGACATCATGCTGGACAATGGCGGCTCCTTCCCCGCCATCGGGCTGGGCACTTGGCAGATGGGTGGCCGCCATAGCACGGATTCATCCCGCGACACGGAGATGACCAGCCTCATTCGAGATGCCCTGGACATGGGATACCGACACATTGACACGGCCGAGATGTATGGGGCAGGACATGCGGAGCAGCTGGTCGGACGAGTTCTCTCCGGCCGTCCCCGGGACGAGATCTTCCTCACGACCAAGGTTTGGCACACCAATCTGCGCCATCGGAACCTGCTGCGCGCCCTGGACGCCAGTCTTCGCCGACTACAAGTGGATTATGTCGACCTGTACCTCATCCATTGGCCCAATGATGAAGTGCCGCTGGAGGAAACTTTCGACGCGTTGAACCTGGCTGTGACCCAAGGCAAGGCAAGGCGCGTGGGCGTCAGCAACTTCGATCTGCCGTTGCTGCAGCGAGCCCGGCAGCTCTGCGCGACACCGATTGCCACCAACCAGGTGCGCTTCAATCTTCACACGCGCGACCCTGAGCAGAGCGGTCTCCTACGCTACTGCCAGCAACACCGCATTGCCGTGACGGCGTATTCCCCGCTGAAGGACGGTGTCTTGAGCCTCCCTGCCGTGCAAGACGTCGCCCGAAAGCACGATGCCTCGCCTGCGCAAGTGGCACTCCATTGGCTGATCCGGAAGCCTTGGGTGGCCGCCATTCCCATGTCGACCAACCGCTTGCACCTGCGCCAGAATCTCGATGCGGACCGTCTGGAACTGGATGAAGACGACCTAAGCCAACTGGATGCCGCCGATTAGGCATCTGCCGCTTGATTCAGTCCAGGCGCTAAACTCTGACGGTCGGGAAGTCCACCGCTTCGGCAAAGGTTTCCAGGGCTTCGCCATGGTCTCCGATACCCAGCGCGATGTGGTGGGACGGCCCCTGCTGGCACCAGGCGTCGATGAATTCGTGCAGAGGACGCTCGATCCGTACCCTCGCGTTGGGATTGCCGATGCCGAGAATGGTGCCGGGCACGATCTCGCCGACGGAATAGATCAACTTGAACGTGTCGCCGGCATCGTGCTGGGATAGGTTGAGCAGGGTCACAGAGCCTTGCTGCATGTCGAAATCGATGCCCAAGCCATGCCCGGACTTGCCGTGATGGGTGTCCAGGTGCATCAGTCGGGGCCGACCGGCGGCAACGTTGATGTTGGCCGGACCGTCATGTCCCATGAGGATGGAGTTCTCGTTGAAGTCCATGGCAAAGAACTCAACGAACATGCCCCCGCCGCCCAGCAGGTCCAGGATCTTCATGGCCATCGCGGTCTTGACGTCGCCTTCGGTGACGCCGGGCCGCCCCATGGCCGCCAGTCGGGAGACGGCCAGTCCGGACTGGGCGCGCAACTGGGTCATCAGTTCACGCTCGCCCCACCAGTAGTAGCCAAAGGCGGAAATGTCATGTTTGCGGATGACGGCATCGTAGGCCACCGCGACCTGGGCTGAGAACCGCATGTGGTCACGGGTCACGGTGGAATCCACTTCATAGGTCGTTTCGAAGTGGGTCAGCATTTCTTCCAGCTGATCATCGGTGACCGCCTGGAAGGCATTCTCAAATTCCTCAACCTCGGGCCGCACCAGCATGCGGCCGGTGGCCCGCAACAACCTCGATTCGTCGATGGGCATGTCGGTCATGCCGGGATACACCTGCCCGATCAGCCCCACGTTCAGGCCCAGAAACTCGCGGGCGGCCGCGGCACCGGTGAAGTCGGACCGGAGCTCATGTTGCAGCCGCGGGTCGTCAAAGGGACCGGTGCGAACCCGGAAACGGCGGCCCTGGCCAACCAGGGCCCCGGCCAGTTCCGGCACACAGCAGACGGCTTCGTGGTGCAGATAGTCCGTCGTATCCGCCGTGGCGTAGTCGTAGGCACGGTCCTCATGGGCATTGAGAATGCGGACCGGAACGCGCAGGGTCTGCAGGGCCGGCAGCATGTCCATGCTGGGCGTGTAGCCGAAGGGAAAGACCAGCACCAGGTCCACCTTTTCCCGGGCAAAGAGCAGACCGGCCTCGCGCGACTTTTCCGGGGTGTCCACCAACTCCGGTGCCACGATGTCGGCCATGGGCTCCAGCATGTTCCGGAGCCGGTCGTACATGCGCAGTCCCATCTGCTTCAACCGCGGATACTGGTCCCAGTAATAGTGATGACCGGCGGGTAGCAGACCGATCCGGGCACGGACGTTGGGTTGCATGGCCATTCTGGTTCTCGTCGTGTCAGGTGAATTCCGGAAGTACTGCTGACGAGGGCAAACCGGGCTAGCCGTCCGACCGTAGAACTTGGACTACGCGGCCATCGGGGGCCTTGCGCGGACCAGAGTCCGGTTGTTGAGGACATGCCCGAGGAGATGGCCGCAGTGTGCCATCTCCATGTTCCGCCGGGCATGCTCCAGCAGCAACGCAATCTGCCCGGCGTTCCGGTCAATCCTGTAGATGGACCAAGGATGGAAGATGGGCAGATAGTAGGGAAAGTCCGTCCGCAGGCAGTAGTCGATGCCCGGCGCATACGCTTCGTAGACCCCTCTGGCATCCTCCGGCACGGCTGCCGGCAGGGACCAGGGCAGGACGGGTGGCCAATGGGTGCTGGCGGGTTGCCCCGTCAAGATATTGTCATGCCAGGCGTGGGAGGGTGTCTCGAGCAAATCCGGAAAGCCGTCCTCCGTATACCAGAAAGGTTTGTTGAACGGAGCCGGCACGGTGCGCGCGGGTCCGGCCCCCACGCTGCGGACATATCGGTAACCCGCCTCCTGCATGATGCCGAGGATGCGGGGATGGCCCGCAAACCCCCGTGTGTAGCCTCCCGGAGCCGTGAGGCCAGTTACCGGTGTGCCGAATGTGTCCTCTATCAGTTTCTTGGAGTCGGCCAGCTCGTAGCGCAGGGCATCGGCATCGCCCCGGTCGTCCAAGGCATTCAAGTCCGGGTGGGTGAAGCTGTGGCACTGAATGTCAAACAGGGAATGGTCCAGGATTTCTCGCAGTTCCCCACCGGCCAACTCCAGCATTTTGGCAACCAGGAAGAAGGTGGCCGGAACATCCTGTTCCAGATGCACTCCGGCCACTGCACGCACTCCGGCCAGAAACTCCCGGATCCGTTTCGGGGTGTAGTCGAACCCGCAGAAGTCTCGCTCCCACCAGGGGTACACCGCTTCGGTGTCATAGGCCGATACGTACAGCGGCATCTTGTACCTTCGTTTGGTCAGGACCACGATCACGCGGCCGGGCCGCGTCGGGGACGCGACTCCGGGCCGGCATCAATGAAAGGGTTTTGCCTTCAAACTTTCCGGGGGTTGGAGGCGCGTGTGTCTTCGGAGGGATCAGCCGCGGCCCAGATAGGCCTGGGTGGTGGGCAGGACGATGGTCTCCAGGACGTTGACATGGAGCGGCAGCATCACCATGACCAAGGCCGTCTCCGCCAGTTCGTCCACGGTCATCATGGGCTCCTGGTCCGTCGGGGTGTCGCTGGCGGCCCGGCGCTCGGTCAGGATGTTGCCGGGGTGCAGCACGCTGCAGACGATGTCGTGGTCCCGGCCCTCCAAGGCGATCGACTTGGTCAGGCCGGTCAGGGCGTGCTTGGTGGAGTTGTAGGGAGAAGCGTTGGGACGGCACATCTGGGCCGAGATGCTCGCCACGTTGACAATGCGGCCGCCCCCGGTCTTCAGCATGCTGCGGAAAGCGGACCGGGCACACAGGAACGGACCGGTCAGGTTGACGTCGACCACCTTCTGCCAGGTGGCCAGGGACAGTTCGTGGAACGGGCCGTTGTCGAAGACACCGGAGTTGTTGATCAGGATGTCCACGCGCCCGTAGGCCTGTTCGGCCGCCGCGAACAGGGAGAGGACACTGTCTTCCGAGGTCACATCGGTCTGATGAACCATAACCTCGGCGCCGAGGCCGCGGCACTCCTCGGCGGTCTCGTCCAGGTTGGCAACCTTGCGCGATGCCAGGACAAGGGTGGCCCCGGCCTTGGCGAAGCGACGGGCGATGCCCTTGCCGATGCCGGTGCCGGCACCGGTGATGATGCAGATCTTGTCCTTCAGTTCACTCATCGAACTTCTCCTTGCAATGGGCCGGCCGCTGAGGGCAGGTGTGGAAGTTCCCATTCTAGATTGCCGGGCCTTCCGGCCGGCAGTGGGCGACTCCCTTCAGTTGGCAAACCGCGGCTGCATGGCCGGGCGCGCGCGGATGGCCAGCAGGAACACGGAGCCAGCCACGGCAGCCACGGCCCCAATGAGGAAGAGGGAAGGGTAGCCCCAGGCTTCAATGATGTAGCCCCCAAAGAGGCTGATCAGACCGTAATTGGCCCCCAGGGCCACGGACACCAGGGCAAACGCGATCGGGCGGTATTCCGCCTGCACCATCTCCATTTGGTACATCTGGATGACCGGCATCCAGATCGCCGACATCGACATGACACCCATGCGGGTGATCCCCGCCAGAACCCAGGACTCGCCCGCGATGATCGGTGCCACCAGCAGCGCAGATACCAGTGAGGCCAGGATCAGGACCGAACTGTTGTCCATCCGGTTGCGCAGTCTGGGCACGGCGAAGGGAATGAACACCGCAAACACTTGGCCGATGGCGCTCAGCCAACCGATGAAGTCGGCACTAAGGCGCAGCTCAGTGTCCATGTAGGCGTTGCAGAAGGAATGGCAGACCGCAATTGCGCTCTGGCTCAGCACGATGTAGACCAGCACCAAGCCCAGGGACAGCGCCGGAAACAGGCCTTCCCGGGCCACCGGTTCCTTGGCGGTGATGGAAGCATCCTCTTCCTGGTAGCGCAGTACAACGAACAGCGCGGACACGGCCAGCAACCCGGACCCCAGCAGGGCAACCCGGTACGGATCGGTGGTGTCCAGGGACCAATTCATCAAGGCTGCGATGCGGGTGGGCAGCATACCGCCGGCCACCAGGCCCACAAACACACCCAGGTTGCGGGTGGTGCTCAACAGACTGTAGGTCTTGGAACGGTTGTCCGGCCGCGTGGTGGCCATGATGGCCGGCGAGGCATTGACGGACAGGATCGAGTATCCCGCCGCCGAAATGAACTGGGCGGCCAGTGACCAGGGCACCCACAGTGTGTGCGGGGTGTATTCCACCAGCGGTCCGAGCAGATAGCCCACGAGGAAGGTGACAACGCCGAACACCATCGTGGGCTTCAGGCCAAAGCGGCGCCCCAGCAAGCCGGCAGGTATGGCCATGCCCGTGTAGCCGAAGGCCGCGAATGCGTTGTAGACGCCAAAGAACTCCGTGCCCAGATCCAGGCGCAGGATGAACAATGTGCGCGTCACGGCGGCAATGCCCATCATGAGGATCGAGAGGATCATGGTGGTGACCATGAGCCTCAAGGCGTTCGGGCTCACCCCCTCCCAGAAGCGCAGGCGTGCTGTGACCATGGCGGTGAAGCTGAGTTCAAGCGGAGTGAGCCGCAGCGCCCAACCACAACGGACCGGGGACTGATCCGGCGCCCGAATGCGGAGACCTGGCTACGGAAGGGGAGGCGATCCGTCCGGGCATTCTGATGCCTTTTGGGGGGCGGCAGGC
The DNA here is from genome assembly GCA_965208365.1 of Caldilineaceae bacterium. GTDB lineage: Bacteria > Chloroflexota > Anaerolineae > Caldilineales > Caldilineaceae > Bin34. Next base: position 1,116,812 of record OZ242330.1, read on the forward strand.
ACCGGCCTTGCCCGTTGTGATCATGGTTCTATTATCCGTGCATTGATCCCCCTAATTCAACTCAGGCAGACGTGGTTGGGAGTGTCCGGCTTCCCTGATGCACACGCACCGCTGTCAGAGAGGGAATCGCCAGGCTCAAGGTGTGGTGGATCCAATCCGAATCCAACTTGGAGGAGTCCGCCGTCCCGGCTCCTCCATGGAGCCGGAACCATCAGGCAGAACAGTGGAACGATGGTTCCGGTCGCAAGTATCCCTACGGTGTCCAGTCTATGTTCCTGCTTGAGGGGGTGTCTTCCAAAGGCCCTGTGTCGGCGCAGGCGGACCGCAAATCCGCAAGGGTGAAGTCCAAACCGCAGTTGCGACGGAGCGCGGACCGTGCGGCATGCCAACCGCAAAGACCGTGGACACCCCCGCCGGGGGGTGTGGAGGACGAGCATAGGTACAGGTCTGGAGCCCGGAGACAGTAGGGATCCAGCCAACCGGCCGGCCTGCGCCACAGCTGACCCAGATCCTGCACGCCGCCGTTAATGTCTCCCCCAATCCAGTTGGGATTGTAGACCTCCCACTCACTGGCGAGTGTGACCCGGCGTGCCAGGACCGTGTCCTGGAAGCCGGGGGCAAACCTCTCAATCTGGCGTTCGACGGCCGGACTCGCGTCCCCGTGCCAACCCGGGGGTACATGACAGTAGGCCCAAAGAGAATGGTTGCCAGCCGGTGCCCGTGAGGCATCTGCCACGGAGGGCTGAGCCACCAGCACATATGGCGCTGCCGCGGGCTTCCCCAACCAGACCTGATCGATAGCAGCGGAGATTTCCCGGTCTGTGCCGCCAAGGTGCAGCGTACCTGCCTGCCTGGCAGGAGCGGCGCACCAGGGCACTGGTTCGCTCAACGCGTAGTCCACCTTGCACACCCCGGGACCGTACCGAAACACCGCAAGCTTCCTCGCCAGTGCCGCAGGCAGTCCCTTACCGGCCAGCTTCGCAACCTGTCGGGGGCCGGTATCCAGCATGCGTATGTCGTACGGTTCCAACTGTGCTTCGTGCTCAATAGGCGAATTCGTGCGGATTTTTGCTCCCATGCCGGAAGCCAGGGATACCAATGCATTGGTGATCGCATCTGCACCGCCGCGGGCAAACGGCCACCCGGTCACATCCGCCAGACCGGCCAGGACCAGACCGGCCGCAGCCGTAGCCGGCCGGTGCAGTCTGATAGGGGTAGGTAAAGCCGGGAGCCGGGTCAATGTGCGACCGTTTGCTCCAGTCCGGGCGGGTCCACCCACCGCAGCTCCCAGGGCGGATCCGGTCCGGGCAGGGGCTGCAGCCAGACCCGGGCCCAGCCGTAGCCGCGGTGCAGCAGCCGCTGGACCCGGGCCAGGCCCAGCTGAAAGACACTGAGCGGTCGGCTGCGGGGCACCGCCGGCTGCAGGGGCGGTGTGCGCACGCGACCGGGTGCCAGACCGCGCAGATACGCCTCCTCGACGCGCGTACCGTGGGCCAGCACCCAGAGGGTGGCGACGGCCAGGACCAGCCAGTGCCGGTCGACGCGGGCCGGGTCCAGGCGCCGGGTGCGGTGCCACTGCCAGCCCATGCGCTTGAGGGTGCGGAAGCCCTGCTCAATCCAGACGCGCATCCCGTAGGCGCCGAGCTCCACGTCCTCGGGGGCTTCGTCCGTGAGCACGACCCAGGGGACTTCCTGGCCGGGCACCCAGAGCACAATCAGGGTGCAGGCGCGCTTGCGCTCGCGGAAGGCCTTCCCGGCCGTGACCGTGTACTGGCCTTCGCCGGCCACGAAGCGCCAAGCCGGCCAGCGCGGTCCGGTCGTGGCCTGGAAGGTCATGTTTCGGTCGTAGCGCATGTAGGGGTGCCAGCCCCGGCGGCGGATGGCGGCCCACAGGTCGGGGCTCTGCAGGCCCCGGTCGCAGAGCACGCGCACGGTCATGCCCTCCGGCACGGCGGGCCCCAGCCGGTCCAGCAGGGCGCAGAGGTCCGGCATCCAGGGACCGGGTTGGCCGCCGGTCTTGAGGCGCCAGGCCACGGGGATGGCCAGGCCCCGGTAGACCACGCTCACGACCAGGGCCACCAGGGCCCCGCCCTTGGCCGTGGGATCGACGGCCAGCGTCAGTTCGGAGCCCTGCCACCAGGCCAGGACCCAGCGCAGGAGGGGCGCGAAACAGGCCTCGACCTCCAACTGCACCCCGCAGGGCGCCGCCCGGTCGGAGCCGTCGTAGAGCCATTCCCGCAGGTACTGGCGGGTCGTGTGCCAGCCCAGACCCAGGCTCAACAGGGCCCCCAGCACCGCATTCTGGCAGCCGCTGCGGGCCATCACCGTGGCCCCCACCCACAGGGCCAACCCGATCCTCTGGGCCGGCCGCAGATGGGGCAGATGCCTTTGGATTTGGTCGTGCAGGGGATAGAATGCCGTCGGAAGAAGCATGGAACCGGGGCCTGTTTGATGTGTGGAAACACGAACAGCCTACCCGCAAACCATGCTTTTTCCGTTTCCTCAACCTGTTTTTCAGGCCCGGAGCCGCTTTACCTACCCCTATCAGGCCGGTGCAGTGGGACCGCGGTGTGGGCCGCCACACCCGAGAATAGGGCACGCGTCCGTTCGGTTCGAAACAGGCTTCGACACAACCCGCGGCTGGACCGGACCGCGCGCAGGCCAAACCTCAACACTGTAGGATCCGGCTGCGGTACGCGCAGGGGTCCCAGCAGGTTGTCGGCGATACGCTCCCAATGGTCGGACACTGACCCGACCGCAGCCTGCCAGGCGGCCGAGTCCTGGCCCAAGCCATCCGGAGCGTCCTGACCGGTGGCGGGAACCACCGCCGACCCGTCGTCCAGAGGATGGGCAAAGGGAATCGGCGGAACGGCCCATTTCAATCCGAACCGTCCCAGATCCAAGGCCCCGAACACCGGTGAGGCCATGCCCAATGGGTAGACGCTGCTACAAACGTCGCGACGGAATCCGGGCAGAGGCCCTGTCTCGGAACGAACTCCGCCACCCAGCATTTCCCGCGCTTCAAACAGGGTAACGTCAACGCCTGCCGCACGCAGGGCAATGGCCGCCGACAGTCCGTTGGGACCGGAACCCACGATGGCCGCGGACAACTCTGTGGGCTGACGCAAGAGGGACAGATTCCTGAAATTCCTCCCGAACCAAGCCGCGACTCAGTCGCAACTGCTTCGGACCTGGTTGTCCGGAAGGCAGTGATGCCGAGGCGTGGCTCCGGTCAACAGCTCTCCGCAAAACATCAGTATGCCCGCCTTGGGGTCGCCCAAGACACGTGTAGGCAGTTCGGCCGGAAGCCAGTCGATATACGGATTCTGCAGATGCTGTCCAAGACAGGTGCCACACGGCAGGGAGCTGCTCTCCAAGCAACGGGTGAATTGGGCCCAATCACACTCAAGCAGGAAGATGAAGAGCATCTACGAATAGGCGGCTGCGTCCAAGGCACGCCGCCATTCCGCGGTTACCATTGCTTCCAGATCCGTGAGCCGGGGCATCAGCCGGCACCGCTCCCGCAGCGTCTGTCAGATTTTAGCGCCTTTGGCCAGCATGCGACTGACACACATCGTCCAATCGCCGACTTCTCCGATCTGCAGGATCTCGGGACCAAGCTCGGTACGGCCCTGTGCCTGCAGCCAGTCATGAACTGCGGAGAGAGAGTAAATTCCCATGTGTTGGAGATCGCCGCAATCTCGGTCCATCTTCCGCCACGAGCGTGATCTAGCAGGCAACGGTGCGTCATGACACCAAACTTCGATACTCGTTGGACAGCCGACAGGGCATGGGACTGGTATCGGTCGCGATCCTGGCTCTGTGGTTTCAACTATGTGACCAGCACAGCGATCAACAGCACCGAAATGTGGCAGAGCGACACATTCGACCCGGGCACGATGGATCGCGAACTCGGATGGGCGAACAAAGTGGGATTCAACACCTGTCGTGTCTTTCTCCAATATTTGGTATGGCAGCACGACCCCGAGGGGTTGACAGACCGAATTGACCATTTCCTGCAGGTAGCCAGCAAGCACGACATTTCCACCATGTTCTGTCTGTTCGACGACTGTGCGTTTGCCGGAAGACAACCTTACTTGGGCAAACAGGACGAACCGGTTCCCGGTGTCCACAACAGCGGTTGGACGCCAAGTCCGGGCCACAAACGGGTAGTTGACCGGACCGTTTGGGCCGGGTTGGAGGAATATGTCACATCGGTTGTCTCTCGTTTCTCCCAGGATACGCGGGTGGTTGCCTGGGATCTCTACAACGAACCAGGAGCCGCAGACATGGGCGATCAGAGCCTCCCGCTGCTATGCGAGGTTTTCCGATGGGCGCGCGGAGCCAAGCCCCAGCAACCCCTCACCGCAGGCATCTGGCACCCTGACCTCATCGCGCTGCGCGAAGTTGTAACCGAGCAATCCGATATCCTGACTTTCCACAACTACGATGACTTGGAAACGCTGAGAGAACAGGTCGATGACCTAAAGGCGTGTGGATATCCCCTTGTTTGCACTGAATGGATGGCTCGTACGCGCGACAGTCTCTTCGAAACGCATCTGCCCTTCCTGAAACAGGAAAGCATCGGGGGCTACTGTTGGGGACTGGTAAATGGAAAAACCCAGACGCACTTCCCATGGGGATGGCCCCGTGGAGCATCTGAACCTGAGCTGTGGTTCCACGACATCTTTCACCCGGATGGCACGCCGTACAACGAGACAGAGGTCGAAGCCATTCGGCACTGTTGTCAGGCGGATTGAGAAAAGAACAAAGGATCTGGCAAGCGATGCGCTTTGGCCAGTGCCCGAGGATTTACACCTGCCCGCGGTACACAGCCAAGGCACAGCGACGAATCAGCGAGCGACTTGCCAGATCTGGTCGGCGACCACACCGGAATGGGTCTCAACGGAGCCGTCCGGCCAGACAATGGTGACGGTGGCCTGTGCGGCGGAACCCAGCCCAAAATGCAGGGACAGTTCGTTGCCGGCACCCAGACTGGAGCCGCTCTTGACTTCCTGCATCTGCACCGGTCCCCCTTCCGTTTCCACCGTGACACGGGCCCCAATCGCGTCTCGGTTCACCCCTTGGCCACCGATCAGGCGCACGGTCAGCCAGTGATGGCCGGCACCTTCCGCGCCCTGGTTGCGATAGAGCGTGAAGCCTTCATTCCACTCCGTGACGACGAAATCCAGCCAGCCGTCCCGATCGTAGTCGGCGTAGGCCGCCCCCATGGTGGGACGGGGTTGCTCCTTCCAGGTTTCGGGCGTCACATCCTGGAAGGAACCGTCCTGCTGATTGTGATAGAGGTAGTTCTGTCGCTCAAACAACATGTCCATTAGGGCCCCCGGTTCCAAGGCTCGCGGCTTCACCGTGGTCGCCGCCAGGAACAGGTCGCGCCAGCCATCGTTGTCGTAGTCGAAAAACAGGGCGCCCCAACCCGTCACACCGTTTTCGTGTACCCCGACGCCGGCCTTGTCTTCGGTATTCGCGAAGCCGCCGGTGCCGTCGTTGGTCAACAGGGTCATGGGGCGGACCATGTTGGAGAAGTACATGTCCAAATCGCCGTCGTTGTCGTAGTCGTTGACGGCCAGGCCCATGCCGCTGGTGACAATCCCGGCACCCGTCTCGGGACCGGCGTCGTGCCAGCACCAGCCCTCGCAACCGGGCCCGTCGTTGCGCCACAGGACGTTGCCGATCGGATTGGCGTACTCGTCGTTGACGACATAGACATCCAGATCGCCGTCGTTGTCGTAATCCAGGAAACTGCCGGCAAAACCAGCCCCCAGCAACCGATCGCGCGCCATCGTGTTGGACAGGTCCGTGAACGTGCCGTCCCCGTTGTTCCGGTACAGGCGGTCTTGATGCGTCTCGAAATCCACGGGCTTGCAGTCCGGCAGGCAGGTCCAGTTGACAACATAGAGGTCCAACCAGCCGTCATTGTCGAAATCGCCCCATGCAGCCGACTGTCCCTTGGCGGTATCGCCCACGCCTGCCTCCGCCGTGACATCGGCGAAGCCCTGCCCCGCCAGATTGCGCATGAGGGTGTTGGCCTCCTTGTTCAGGATGTACAGGTCCAGCCAACCGTCGTTGTCGTAGTCGGACCACACGGCCCCGCCGCTCACCTGTTTCGGAAACGCCAGCTGGTCGGACCACGGGGACACGGCGAAGCGGCCGTCCTGCAGGTTGCGGTACAGCACGTTGGGGGCCAGGTTGCCGGTCACGAACAGGTCGACCCAGCCGTCGTTGTCATAGTCTCCCCAGGCCTGTCCCACGCCCAGATAACCCTCAACGCCGTCCATGGCGAATTCACCCCGGTGGACCGCCTCGATTCCCGCACTGTGGGTGGCATCCACAAAAGCACGGGAGGGAGGGCCGTGGACAATGCCAAACTCCGGCTCCGGCACGGGCGGAATCACGCAGGCTGCCAGTACAAGCAGGGCGACTCCCCCTGCCAGCAAATGCAGGAAACCTTTCATGCTATCCGTCCTTCCTTCAGGTCTTGGGGGCGGTACATGCGCGGGTGCGCCGGCACCGAGCCCTCGTAATGGGCCATCACCGCCTGCACAGCACGGCGCAACTCTGGATTCCAACTTGCAGGCAACGTCTGCGACTTTTCCACCATCTGGCGTCGGGTGGCTTCGGGCAGCGAAGGGAAGTCCGGCTGATACCACAGGGTAATGACGGTGCGCTCCTCGTCACTCTGGTTCCCGTGCGCCGCATGCAGCAAACGCGCATCCCCCAGCACCAGGTCTCCGGCCCGTACCGGCACGTCAATCTCGTCCGGCCGCGGTCGGAACTCCGGCCGATTGGCATCCTCCATGCGGTGCAATTCCTCGGAGTGGGGCTGTCCTATCACCTCGTGCAAGGGATTGTGCCGGTAGTGCGAACCGGGAATCACGCGCAGGCAGCCGTTGTAGCGGGAGGTGTCCGTCAGATAGTACATGGCAAACACCTGCTGCGGCGCCGGCTGAAAATCCTCCGGCTCCACCCAGGTGAACCAGTCGTAATGCCAAAACAACTGCGGACTCCGCGGTGGCTTGCTGATTACGTATCCGTCGGTGAAAGTCACATCCGTGTATCCCAACTGCCGCAGGCAGTCGAACAGGCCGGGATGCAACACCAACTCGCCCCAAATTTCGTCCTCCACCCCCCCAAAGCCAAACATGCTGCCGGTGGACCGGTGCCGGGCCCGGTCGGCCGCGGTCCTCGGCGCTATCAACCTGGCGGTGGCCGCACGCAGGTCCTGGAGTGTTTCCGCATCCAGGACATCGGGAAAAATACAGTAACCCTCACGGTGCAGTTGGTCCCGCTTGTCCGGTGCCTGGATGTCCATGGGCAGTTGTCCTCTGTGTTGGTGGGAGTCGTGCACTGGTCCCGACGGTAGTTATCCCTTGACCCCGCTGATGACCACACCCTGGATGAAGTAACGCTGAGCGAAGAAGAAGAGCAGGAGACACGGGGCCATGGTCAACAGGGACACGACCATCAGATGGGCCCAGGTACGCACAGGACCCCATCCGGCACCCGAGGCGGATTGCCGGTAGAACTGTATGGCAATGGCCAGGGTGTGTTTGTCGGGGGAATTCAGGTAGATGATCGGCGCCAGGAAATCGTTCCACTGCTCCAGGAAGGTGAAGATGGTCACGGTGGCCAGGGCAGGAATGGACAGGGGCAGGATCACCCGGGCAAAGATGCCGAAGTGGCTGCAGCCGTCAATGCGGGCAGCATCGTTCATTTCCGACGGGACCGTCATGAAAAACTGGCGCAGCAAAAATATGTAGAAGGCACCCAAACCCAGCCAGTTGGGCACAATCAAAGGCAAAAATGTGTCAATCCAGCCCAACTTCGTAAACAGTATGTAGGTGGGAATCAGGGTCACATGGTAGGGAATCATCAGCGTGGACAGGACCAGCACAAACAAAGGCGTGCGCAGGCGAAAGCGCATACGGGCGAAGGCATAGGCCGCCAGCGAAGTACTCAGCAGCCGGCCGACGATTACGGATACAGTGATGAACAGCGTATTCAGCAGCGAGCGGAAGAAGGGAAAGCTCTCCAAGGCATGCGTGTAGTTCTCCCAGCGAATGCGCTCGGGTATCCAGGTCGTGGGAATGCTGAAAATTTCGTGTTCGGCCTTCACCGAACTCACCACCATCCACAGGAAGGGAACCATCAGCATGGTTCCCACCGTCGCCAAAATCAGATAATACAGCGTATGGGTCATTACCATGTGCACACTGCGCCGCTGCCGCCAAGCGGGCAAGGATTGCAATTGAGTACTCACGCAGCACCTGGATCAATTCTGGTCGGGAGCAAGGAAATCAGTTGAGGATTGGCCAGATGACGTCTCCCACCCTTGGGTGGCATCATTTGGATTGATCTGCCTGATCCGATTCGTAATAGACCCAACCCGATGTCTTGAAGACGACGATGGTAAAAATCAGGATGATGAAAAAGAGCACCCAGGCCAAGGCGGATGCATATCCCATTTTGTGGTACTTCCAGCCCTGGCGGTACAGAAACAGGACATAAAACAGGGTGGCGTTGGCTGGACCGCCGTTGGTGATCACAAAGGCGTTTGTGAACACCTGCCACGAACCAATGATCCCAATGAGCAGATTGAAGAAGATCACCGGGGTGGTCATGGGCAACGTTACATGCCGGAAACGGTTCCAGGTGCCGCCTCCATCCAATTCACAGGCTTCGTACAGGTGCGTGGGCACTCCCTGCATGCCAGCCAGATAGACGACCATGCCGCCACCGATTCCCCACAGGCTGGTGAGAATCAGGGTGGTCAGGGCCCAGTCGGGGTCCGTGAACCAAGCAGGACCTTCAATGCCTACCAGGCGCAACAGATTGTTGACAATTCCACCGTCTGGATCGAACACCCAAACCCACATCACGGCCACGGCCACGCCCGACACGACGGCCGGAAGGTAGAAGATGGTGCGCCAAACAGCCAGCCCGCGCACTTTCTGGTTCAGCAACAGGGCGGCACTGTTTCACTTTCGTTGAAAACGGTTCAGGCGGACATGAACGGCTCCTTTGGCACGGTTCAAGCGGGCCGGCTGGCTTCAAGCCAGATTGCCGGCCAGCAAGTGCAGGAAGGCCTGTGCCCCCTGTGGCGTCTTCAGGCCGCGGGCCAGCCGCGCCCGGGGCTTGAAGCGTCCAAACCAGCCCTCCAGCCGGTTCGTGCTGGAGGGGATGGCGGGGTCGCGCACACAGCGCACGAGGTCGTTCCAGCGGTCCATGACATGTTCCACCAGGGCCAACACGGGGGGCGACAGCCGGACCACGCCCTGGTGGGCCCACTCGCAGCAAACCAGCAGCAGCTGGCCGCCCCACAGGGGCAGTTCCCGCACCAGCCGCACCACCCCCTGCAGCACGACCGCGTCCTCCGGGGTCGGCAGGATCCTGTCCTGGCCCTGGCGCATGCGCTGCAGCCGCCGACGCACGGTGCGCCGCATGTGCACGACGCACAGTTGCCGGTCCAGCCCGCAGCCCTGCAGGGCCTTGCGGAAGGCGGGGTCGTCGTCGGTGACCAGGGTGTGCACGCCGCGGGCCTCCAGCTCCTGGAAATAGGCCGTCCAGTCGAAATCCGGACCCGTGCGGCGCAGATCGCGGGGCTGGCCCTCGGTGTCCAGAACCACGGCCACCGGCTGTGGCCGGCCTTCCAGGGACAGCCAGGTTTCGTCCAGCAGAACCACTCCGGGCAGCTTCGCCGTCGTGTCCCACGGCGCTTCCGCCTGCCGCCGCTGCACGTCCCGCCACAAGCTGGTGGGGCTCACGAAGCAGCCCAGGACTTCCAGGCTGGCCGCGGTCGCGCGCAGGCTGACGCCGAGCACGTACAGGCGCATCAGAATCGCCTGCCAGGGCCGCGTGCGCTGCTGGCGGGTCACGCCCTCCGGCGGGCGCGAGTGCGTGCGGCCGCAGGTCTGGCAACGCCAACGCTGCACGCGGCAGGGGCCCAGCAGCAGCAGATGGCGCTCGTAGCAGCCGTTGCGCCAAAAGGCGCGCCGGCCGCAGTAGGGGCACGCCTCCGGCGGACCGGGGTCCGCAAGTTGACGCGCGGGATCTTCAGGGACTACCGTGAAAGACATGGCGAGAGGCTCTTGCTTGGGTTGAATGTGTCAAACCAAGGCTACAGGGCCTCTCGTCTTGTTCCGGGACTGAACCGTTTTCAACGAAAGTGAAACAGTGCCAACAGGGCAACCAGATACCCCAGGGTTACGATCAGCGGTACGCTGGCAAAGGTGTAGATTGCCGTAATGCGCAGAGACTTCAGGAACAGCGGATCGTCCGCGAACATCGTCTGGTAGTTGGCCAAGCCCACCAGTTTGGGGGGCTGGAGAATGTTGTAGTCGGCCAACGAGAAATACAGGGAGGCCGCCAACGGCCCCACCAGGAAAATCAGGAAGCCAAGGATCCAGGGCAGGAGGAAGAGGTAGGCCTCCAGTTCCTCGCGCAAACGCATGCTCATGAGTTGCGCCTATGGGTACAAAAACAGACTCGCCACCGTCACCCGTAGACTTCCGGGCAACGGTGGCGGGAAATTGGCTTATCCCCTATTCAGGGACCTAGCCCAACAATGGATCCGCCTGTGCCTTGACGTTGGCCAGCGCTTCTTCCACAGACCGGTCACCATTGAAAATCAAGGCGATTTCCGCATTGAGAATGTCCTCGATTTCGGTGCCGTGGGGCCCCAAGGAATAGGCACGTGCCACGCCATCCTCAATGGCCGCCTCCTGACGGGCGATGATCAACTTCCACACATTGGACTGTGCTTCGCTTTCGGCTTCCGGAATAATTCCATGGGGGTTGTAGGCGGGAACCGTACCCACCGCCACGAACTGTTTCTGGCCTTCCAGTTTGGTAGCAGCCCAACTGATGAATTCGTAGCCTGCATCCTGGTGATCGGATGCCGAGTTGACAACCCAACTGTTGCCCCCGTATTTGTTGGCCCGGCCTTGCTGGAAGGGTGGTGTGATGATGCCCCAGTCGAAGTTCGCCTGTTTCATCACACCATAGATGTTCCAGTTCCAGGTAATGGCAACCTTGCCGCTGAGGTAGGAACCATCGGGTCCGATCACAGCTTCGTCGTCCGGGCGGGTGCCGACGTTGTGCTTCAGTTCGAAGTCCACCAGGTATTGGAATGCCTCAACGACCTCGGGATCGGTAAAGAGGCTCTCTGTGGGTCTTTCGTGGGTGGTATCGTCGAAGAATTCACCCCCATTGGTCCAGACCATGTCCCGATAGGCACTGGAATGGAGGCGGCCCAACGCTATTCCCCACTGCTCGAACGAACCGTCGTCCATGCGCTTGGTGGTGGCCACCGTGGCTTCCACGAGATCGTTCCAGTTCCAGGTCATGAAGTCATCATGGCCCCATTCGGGCGTTTCGATGCCCGCTTCGCTCATCAAATCCTTGTTGACCCAAAGGTTGGCGCTGTCCGGGTGCCACTGCGGCAAACCATAGGCCACTCCTTCCCAGCCGGTGTCAAGGGCCGGATCGATTGCCCACAAATTGGCATCAAGGGCCGGATCGCCATTGAGGTGCTCGGTCAGATCAGCGCCCACGCCCTGGGGCAACAATTCCATGAACTGACCGGCATTCATGAAGGGGATTATAACCATTAGTTGACAAAGGCGGTGTTTTCCGGTAGAATCAAGCCCTCAACAGAGGGATCACTGATGGCACTTGCAGCACCCGGAAAACACTACCGACAGGGCCTAAGCCTGATGCAGGTCATGGCCCTGTTCCCCGATGAGGACACGGCCCGGTCCTGGATTGAATCCGTCGTCTGGCCGGAAGAACGTTGTTGCGGAAAGTGCGGCAGCACCGCCACCAGCGAAGCCAGCCACGCGACCATGCCCTACTGGTGCTCCGACTGCCGTAGCTACTTCAGCATCAAGACTGGCACGCCGCTTGCCTGCTCGAAGATTCCGCTTCGCAAGTGGGCCATCGGCATCTACCTGTGCCTGACCAGCCTCAAGTCGGTATCCAGCGTGAAGCTGCACCGCGACCTGGACATAAGCCAGAAGGCCGCCTGGTTCATGCTGCACCGCATCCGGGAAGCCTGGATGCCGGATGCGGACAAGGGGGCCGACTACGAGGGCCCGGTCGAGGTGGACGAAACCTACATGGGCGGCAAGCGGCGGAACATGTCCAACGCACAGCGGAGGGAACAGACCGGACGCGGACCGGCCGGCAAGACGGCCGTGGTGGGCATGAAGGATCGGGACACCAACCGGGTTTCGGCCCACGTGGTCACGGCCACCGACAAGCCAACGCTACAGGGCTTCGTGGTTGGACATGCCAAACCGGACGCTCGGGTCTATACGGACGAAGCGGCCGCATACAAGGGCCTTCCGCATCATGAATCCGTCCAGCACGGAGTATCCGAATATGTGGGGGGAAAGGTCCACACGAACGGCATCGAGTCGTTCTGGTCGATGCTCAAGCGTGCCCACACGGGCACATTCCACAAGCTTTCGCCCAAGCACCTGGACCGCTATGTGCAGGAGTTCGCAGGCCGGCACAACCTGCGGGAATCAGATACGCTTGACCAGATGCGAACGGTCTTCGTCCGACTGCGGGGCAACACCCTGCCCTACCTGCGGCTCATTGCCGACAACGGACTCCCCAGCGGGGCGCGGGGGTAGCGGTTCCGTCCGCTTGAACAGGGCCCGGACCAACGCCTCGGGCGTGGCCCCAGCCAAGTCCACCTTCGGGTCCAGCTTGGGCCTGTATTGTTTCTTCATCGGGACTCCTGCGGCCTGGGAAGTGGGTGGGTCCCGGTCAGGTACAATCAGTCCCGGTGAGAGTGAGTTGGCACTCTCACCGCATAGGGCCGGTAGTCAAGCTGGCAAAGGCGCCCGACTGGAGATCGGGAGACGCGGGTTCAAGTCCCGCCCGGCCCTCGTTTACAGTCCGATTGTACCTGACCGGGACCATCCGACTGCAATAACCCCACTATACATGACCAGTCCAATTTGTCAAATGTCAAAGCGGCCTTTCCCTGTGTGCTAGGGTAGCCCTGCCACAACACAAACCCAGGGCTCCTTCTGCCCTTGGATCGATAGGTCTGGTGCGCTCACGCGCCCCCTTTGTCGGTTCACAGGGTTTGTGTTTGTGGCAAAGCATCATTCCGTGCCACAAGGGGGCTTCCCTGATGGACAGAACCGTTGGACGCCGCGCCTGGAGCGCGGCTTTTTGCTTGGTGTGCATGACCGTGCTGTGGCTGGCCATGCCTCCCGAACCGGTACAGGCGCACCCCTGCGACGACCTGTACTCCCGCCAGCAGGACCGCGAAACTTGCTGGTGGCACTACTGGAACAGTCTTGCCGGGCAACCGCAACCCGTGTGGACGGTCGGGCAGTACACGACCAAGCCGCATCGGCTGCACCCGGGGGATCCCCGGATTGCGCCCAGGTACAGGGTGGTGAAGCCAGTGCTGGTCTATCAGGTCTACCCGGTCAGGCAGTACACAACCAAGCCGCACAGGCTGCATCCGAACGATCCCAGAATCGCTCCTTGGGACAGACGGTATCCGCCGCCGGTACGGACGGTCTACGTGCTTGTCGACGAGCGGGTGTGCGACAGCTACTATGCACATCCCGACGACCGTGCCAACTGTCGCTGGCGGGTGCAAAACGGGATGCCCGTCGCGCCGGCAGGTTGACATGAACCGCCGTCAGCGACGCAAACAGCGGCGTCACGAAAAACACATGGCCAGAATGGAGCGCAGGCACCAGAAGCGCCTACGCAAGCCCGGTCTACTCCGCCGCCTGCTGAAATGGGCGTTTCGACTTGGCAGGGTCGGTGTCACCGGGGGAAGTTGACCACACTGTGCCAATATAACCAGAGAGCCCCGGGTTGTGCAGGCCCGGGGCTTTTCGGCCATGGTCAACTAATGGTTATAATCCCCTTCATGAACATGACATCAGCAGCCGTGCCGGCAGCCACCGTGGTGGGAATCTTGGTGTGGTAGCCATCCCACGGAGCCGGTTCGTTGGCGACATCATATTGCGGGTGCTGTTCGGCGAAGGCAGCCATTGCATTGTCGAAGGCTTCACCCCACCAATGGGTAATGCGCAGCGGTTCCGGGGCCATGGCGGCATCATCGGCAGCCGGGGCCATCGGTGCGACACAGGCAGCCAGGGCACTTCCTGCCACGGTCAACCCGGTCACCGACAGAAACCGGCGACGCGACATTGGGAACTTGCCAATCATGCAGTTCTCCTTACAAGCTCGGCTTGTGTGGAATTGAGGCTGAATTGCCTACAGAAACCACGTATCCTACCACCGCATGCCACTGCCTGCGTTCAATTGCAGCGACGGGGCACTGTTTCACTTTCGTTGATATTGGCCCGAGTCCACAGGCGACGGACATGTAATGCTCAGTGTCGCCAAAACACTCGGTGTCGAACACGGTGGAACACAGGAATCCAGCCCGTCTACAGTGGGTGAAGGTCCGTAGCAATGAGAATAAAACTGTCTCCGGGTGATCTCCAAGGCAAGTCAGGGGAACTATAGCCCCTGTTACCCTGCGGGCATCGGCTTGAGGGAGACCACCGATGGGCGGCTCGCCACTATTCGAAAGTTGAGCCTGAGCTCCCGAATTCTCTGATAACGTCGCCAAGAGATAATCGTGGCCGGTGCGGTTGGCGTTGGAGATTCCGGGAGGCTGTTTAAGGTTCGTCTCCAGCCCAAATGAACAGCTGAGCGGCCGGAAATGCCTCCATCTGGCAGGCCGGGACGAAATTCGGCAAGTCTCCGAATTCCATTCCATCGCGCTCCTTGAGGGGACAGGTCTGTCCTTCACAGTCGCCGCCACGAACGCAGTTGCCGTTGGCGAAGGAGGCTCGCTTCAGGTGCCACCGGCACCCTCTGTGGAACGGGGTGTCGGTTCTTCTCTTCACTCCTTGGCCGCCCGCCGGAAGCGCGGCCTCTCTTACGCGTTCGCCGCAAGGTCCAAAGCGACCAGGGTCTCGTAGCAGGCCGACAGGGGGTGATAATCGGTCTTGGCTGCGGGGCTCTTCAAGTCGTCGTATTTATTGTTGTCCGCGTCCAGAATGCGGTACCAGCCGCCATGTTCATGGTCGATGAAGTGCGCTTCACTGTATCTCCACGCCTCGTCGTACCAAGTCCAATAACGCTCCTCTCCCGTGCGCAAACCCAGCAGAGCCGCCGCGGCAAACACCTCGGACAGGACCCAGTAGTAGCGATCCGAGTCCAGAATGCGGCCGTCCGGTGCGAATGTGTAGTGCATGCCTCCGCCTTCGTGATCCCAGCACCTGTCCACGGCTGCGTCAAATAGCAGTCGGGCTCTTTCCAGCATCCAGTCTTCGGGCCGATATCGCTCCAGAATCAGCAGCAGCTTGGCCCATTCCGCGAAGTGGCCGGACAGATAGCCGTAGGGCCGGAACATGTCGCTGGAATTGTCCCGGTTGTAATCCCAGTCGTGCGTCCAGTCCGTTCGGTAGTGCTCCCAAATCAGACCATCGGCTCTATCCGCCAAGTCCAGGCAGATGCGCTTGGCCAGCAAATGGCTTCGCGCGAGGAAGCGGTCCTGACCGGTCGCCTCGAATGCCGCCAACATGGCTTCGCACATGTGCATATTGGCGTTCTGGCCCCGGTAGGGAGCGATGGAGTTCCAGTCATTCGCATCGATTTCGTCCACATAAAGCCTGGCCTCAGCCTCCCAGAATCGGTTCTCCAACAGATTGAAAACCTCATCGATCAGAATGGAGGCACCTTGCAGGCCAGCCTTGGTCGCGCCGGCGGCGGCCAACAGAACGAAAGCATGCCCATAGCATTGGCGGGTGCCGTCCGCCACTTCGAGGCCCTTCAGCTCCCAGGCGAAACCGCCATCGGGCTGACGGTGGCGCTCCTGCAGGAAACGCAGTCCGTGGACCGCGGCCTCCCGATGTTCAGCCTGATTCCAGACCAGGGCCGCGAGCGAGTAGATGTAGATGAAACGGCACGTGCCGACCAGGTGCTTGGTCCAGCGGTCGAAAACCGTCCCGTCATCCCGCAGCTGGTTGATGTAGCCGCCCAGTTCGCGGTCGAGGCACACGGGATGATAGAAGGAGATGATGCTGCGCATCTGCAGGCGCAAGAACTCTGGATCTCTGTAGGACATGGGTTCCTCCTGGCGTCCTGTCGACACTCGCCGCACGAATTCAGACTGCGGAATTGGGAAACTCCAGCTAACGGTCGGGAATCCAGGCTCCCCACGGATTCCGTAGGGCGAGGCGGGGTCCCAAGGCCGCATACACCTCCGGCAGATCGAATTCTGCCAGACAGCCTTCGATGAAGCTGGACAGGGGCCAGTTGTGCAAGGGGTTGTCGATCAGCAGCTGGTAACTGGGCAGGTAGTCGGCAATCATGCAGCGCGGGAGGCTGCCGTGCAGCAGCGCGGCCAAGGCTGCGACGACCGACCCGACGCCCCGACCGGCCAACGAGATGTCAGCCCCGTTTCCGATCAACAGGTTCATCGCGCCGAGCAGGTCGTAGACGCGCCGGCCAAGATAACTCTGGCCTGTCATGCTGCCGTAACTCGCGTACATGTAGTCCGCGCCATAGGGCTCCAGCAGCGACCGGGACCCGCAAGTGGCCGGCATGCTCTGGCCCATGCCCCTCACGTCGACAGCCAGGATGCGCTCGCCGGCTTTCAGCTTGCTGCGCAGCCAGGGCTGATCGATGCAGTCCTGTTCGCTGTCGACATGGCCGGCGTAGAGAGTGAGTTCGCCTCGAGGCAGGCGGCAAGGGTTTTCCAGATCCCCGAACATAGTCAGGATGACCTGAATCCCGGGTTCCGTTTCCGCTGCGAACTGGTATCCCTTGCCGGTCTCGGGATCCTGACCTCCGCTGCTTCGCAAGAAGCGATGCGGAGGCTGACCTTCCGGAATCTCCAGATGCAGTCGCCGCTGAACTGAGGCGCGCAGCGTTTCCATGGTCAAACTGGGTCGTCTGGCGGCCTGGTCCCGCACCCGCGTTCGCATGAAATCGAACACCTTGCGGCTGCCAAAGGGAATGACGGCTCCGCACGCGGCATGCAGCTGCGCTTCCGGAATCTCCTCCATTTCCGGCTCCTGCCAATCGTCATGATCCCCGCCGTGGCGCAGGAAGAAGCGGTACATGGCCTCACGCGCGTGCTTGTGATAACCGTGATCCAGGGGCCCCACGCTGATCTCGGCGGACTGCGGACTGCCCAGCAGGCTGTGCACGCGTTTCATGTCCGCATGGGCCTGTCGGGCGCCTCTGAGGTCGAAGAAGCAGTTTTCCTCCGCCATGATCAGTGTGGGGCGGGGCGCGAAGGCCAGCAGCAGATCGGCCTCGTCCAGTCCCAGTTCCAGACAGCGGGGAGGGTTCTGCTCCGCATCGGTGGGCAGTTCGTTTTCCAGATTGGAGAGCCAGCTCGTGATGTAGCAGTTCGGCGCCGCCATCGTGATTCTTGGATCTATGGCTGTCAGGTGCGTGGTCTGCGTGCCGCCGCCTGAACATCCTGTAACACCGACTCTGGAGACATCGGTTTCCGGCCTCTGGAGCAGGTAGTCCAGCCCGCGCGTGGCATCCCACAGCATCCAGCTGCCGAGATAGTCCCCGGCCAGCAGCATCGGGTTGCCCATCAGGTTGTGGGCCGTGGTGGAACTTGGCTCCGGATCGCCGGCGGGCACGCCTTCCTCATCGTAGAACTGTCGGCGTTCGCCTTGGGAAACGGGATCTATGATGAGGACCACGAATCCCTTGCGCACAAGGCCTTGGGCGAACAGCTGATAAGGACCGTAGGCTTTGGCTTCGTCTGTATGGCCACACAGGCCCAGCACGCAAGGCGCCTCGTCCTTCAGGTCGGCAGGCACGTAGAGATTGGCGGTCACCAGGAAATCGGGCCGACTCTCGTACACCACTTTCTCGACCTTGAATTCCTTGAAGTCCAGCATGCCAGTGGTGCGCGGGCGCAGGTCCGTTTTCTCTGGAAGCGCGGGAAAGCAGAGGGCCGCCTTTTCCCTTATGTCATTTACATAAGCTTCGGCATCAGATACATTGTGCAGGCCGGCGAGGCGCCGGACCCTGTCCTGGAGTAATCCCCGCACACGACGCACCGCGTGTTCATGCACCATGTGTCCATAACGCTGTCGATACATTTTCTATTCCCCCTGGCCGCAGCCTCCGGGCCGCCGGTTTCCGCCGCGACCTTGAGGTCTCCGCCTTCTCATTCCCATGGTCTCAAATTAGCCTTGTTCCTCTGCCAGCCATGTATTGTCCTAATTTAATTATCCCTGCCCTGTCGGACGAACAGCGATTCACGGCCATCCAAGTGCAATTCAGCCCAGTCCGCGTTCACGATTAACGCGTCGTTCTGCACCAGTTGGCTGGAATACACGGCCATGGGACTGTCCAGACCCATCGTCAGGCCAACGTATGCGCCCTCTTCCGCGTCGTAGTCTTCCGCGCGCCCGAATACTCTGTCATCAATCCCCCGTGCCAGACAGTCCAGCAGATCCTGTTTGTTCAAAGCACCCGAGAGTTGGCGACGCTTCCCTTTCGCCATGTCCTTCCACAGGTCTACGATCTTCAAATGGTACTGGCCGATGCCATTGTCCCAGTACCACTTTTCCATGAGTAGATTCAGTTTGACGGGATCGCAACGTGTGCTCAGCAACTCCTGCCCAGACAGCTGGCGGGAGCCGCCCATGTGCACGAGGATGTCGGCGTTGCGGGCATCGGGCAGTCGGGGAGCTGGATTCATGGGACATCCTCCTGTTCAGCCTCAATCGCGTGCCGTCGGAGCTCCGCATAATAGGGAAGGCACTCCTGCAGAAGCGGCTGCAGGCACTCGGGAAGCGGGGCATGGCCGGGGTTGTAAGGCAGAAAGCCGGTGGTACGGTGCGAACTGGCGTACCAATGGGAAGCCCACACTCCGTCTTCCGGTTTCGGACCAGCGGGCCAGCTCAGCATTTCCTCTTCAAAAGCCAGGTCCAGCCGCCCGCACAGCTGGCTCAGCACAGAGCGGGAATTGCGCAACAGTTGGCTGGAGTCGACAACCAGAGGCTCGTGTCTAAAAGACTTCAGTTTCTCCAGGATGTGCACCTGCAGAGCCAGTCCGGTATCGGCCAGCTGGGGACTGTCCAGCACCTTTTCCAAAGAGGGCACGATCCCCGCGGGGATCCCGCAACAGCAGGAAGTGCCGGCCGTAGGCGATGCATGGCACTCCATCTGATGGGACTTATAGGCCGGACTTGACAGCCGGCCCATCTCATTCACGGGTCGTCGGGGCCCCCCACGGGATCGCCCCTCGCCGTGCAGAAGCCCCTGTCCCCCGGGCCGAAACGGGTACGGACGGAAGTCCCGCACGCACCAAAATGTTGATCGCCGCATTGTGGTCGGCGTTCGCACGGAACCCGCAGGCCCCGCACGCAAACACCGCCTGCGACGGCCGGTTTGACTTGTCTACATGGCCGCACCGGCTGCACCTCTGCGACGTGTAGGCCGGGTTCACCTTCCGCAGGTCACCCGCCTTGTACGCCAGCTTGCGCTCCAGACCGCCCCAGCCGCTGGCCAGGATGCTGCGGTTGAGCCCCGACTTCTGCTTGACCTGCCTGCCGGGTTTCGCCACCGTGCCCTTGGCCGACTTGGTCATGCCCTTCGTGTTCAGATCCTCCACCACCACGGTGTGCGCCGTGTCCGCCAGCTTGCGGCTGGCCTGGTGCGTGGCGTCGTCCCGCTTGCGCGCCCGTTTGCGGTGCAGCTTCTGCAACTGCCCGTTCACACGCCGGCCCCGGTTCGACTTGGGTCGGCGGTCCTTGGGCCCCCAGCCCGGCTTGCGGCTCAGCTCCCGCTGCTTGCGGGCGATCTGCGCATCCAGCTTGTCCGTGTCGGGCATCGCGTACACGGTGCCGTCGCTGTCCGTGGCCTGCCCCACGTTGCGGTCCAGGCCCAGCGCGCCGTCCGCGGCGGGCTGCTTCACCTGTTCCGCGGGCACCTCGTAGCAGACGTAGGCATACCACTTGGGGTGCTGTTCCGTGCCTTCCATGCGCACGCGCACGGTCAGGGGTTTGCAGTCCGCGTACGGGTCGCTGCCCGCCAGCCGCAGCCAACCCACCTTGGGCACATACAGACGGTCTCCGTCCATCCGGACAGCCTCGGGGATGGTGAACGCCGGCACCGTGAAGTGGCGGCCCTTGAACCGGGGCTTGCCCGCGTTCTCCGGGTCCGCCTTGTACCGCGCGTACGCGTCAGCCAGATACTTCAGGCTGTAGCGAACCACCTGGTACGGGTACTCCTTCAGCCAGGCGTGGTCCGGGTCGTTGCGCAGTTCCGTGAACCGCCGGCCCAAGGTGAAGAAGCTCGTTGAGGGACTGGGTCCCATCTTCCTGCGGACGGCCTTGGCCCAGGCCGTCTTGCCCTCCCGGACCTCCGGCCAGTTGAGAGCGGGCACGTGCATCTCCTTCCAGCGCGCGTACCGCCATTCGCAGTCGGCCAACATGTGGTTCCAGACGTAACGGCAGGCACCGGCGATGGCCGTCAGCAGGATGCCGGTGGCGGCGTCGCCGGGAAACAGGCGCAGACGCACCGTGCGGTGGACGGTGTCCGGGGTCTGTGCGGTAAAATCGGGGCTGTTGGGCATGGAAGTTCCAGTTCCGTGTCCGGCGGGGAGTCCGGTACCAGCCGGACTCTCGCATTTATGGACGTCATTATGCCACGGAACCCATCGTCAAGTCAGGAATATAATTCCCCATCTGATCCGACCGGACACCACCCGTCAAGACCGGACGCAATCTCACCTGCCAAGAGGCCCGACAGGGCCTGGCGCAATCTTGCGATTGCCCTGGGGTGACCTTGTTCGGTAGGTGACAATGGTCGTACCGCCCGCTGTTGACAACTTGGATCCAGGATCTGAACATGGATAGAGCCGGACAACGCCTCCAACTTGCCGAGGACGGCTATACGTTGCTGCCCAATATTCTCTCGTCCGAGATGCTGGAACGGGCCCGCCAGGTGTCCAACGAGGTACTGGAGGCCCAAGACCGGGACCACTTCGAGCGCCAACGCTCAACCGGCAGCTTGATTGGCGTCCAGACCCATCCCTGGTTTGCGGAACTGGTTGCCTGGACACCCGCCCTCCAAGCCCTCGAGGACCTGGGATTCGCCGACCCCCGTTTCACCTCCGGCTTTGTCATCAGCAAGCCTCCCCATTCGCCGCCACTGTTCTGGCACCAGGACTGGTACGGCTGGAACGAACCCTGCAGCTATACCGAGCCAACCCTACAGGTCTTCCTTATGTATTACCTGGTGGATACGACCCCCGACAACGGCTGCCTGCGCGTGCTGCGCGGCTCCCATCGCCGCAGGCACGAGATGCACGACCTGGTGCCCGAAGCCCATACGGAAACCCTGCACAGAGCCACCGATCCGGACCATCCGGCGTTCCACCCCATACCGGAGGACACCGCCGTGCCGGTCACAGCCGGCGATCTGGTGGTGGGCGATGCCCGGCTGTTGCACGGGGCCTACGCCAACAACTCGGATCACCGGCGTACGGTGCTCACCCTCTGGTTCCATCGCTGGGATCGCTACTCCGAACCGCTCAGGGCCCATATGGCGAGCGAGGGGAATATGGTGGGCCAATGGCCACCGGAGGCCCAGGCCAGGATCGAGGGCTTGATTCCCGACTACACCGGAGATGCCGAACCCATCATCCAGAACCGGGTGCCCGGTCCCGATTTCCGTTGATCCAGGGTCCGGGGGGCGACTTGGCCTTGGGTGATCAGGCGGTCTGGCGCAGGCGTCCCAACGAAACCCACAAAAAGCACAAACGGGGAGCCGGCCTAGTACTACAGTTGTAAAGTAGCGGATTGTGCGCGCCTGCGGTAGTGGCAGCACAGGGCCGTCCAGGCATGGCTCCGCTTCCAGTCCAGCCAGGCCAGCCAGTGGTCCGCGGCGGGGACGATGCGCAGCCACAGCCGCCACAGCAGGCAGCGCACGGCCGCCAGGCTCAGGCCGACGCCAGCCCGCGGGACCGCTTGAAAGCCGCCAGGCTGTTGGTGGGCTTTTTTTTGACGGGGGGCGCCGTCGGGAGCGTACCGGCCCGGAGCACGGCCAGCAGGGCCAGGGCCCAGAGGGCCAGGGTCATGTGCCGGTACCAGCCGGTGGCGCTGCGCACCTCGTACTCGTCCAGGCCCACCTCCTGCTTGGCGGCCTCGAAGCCGCTCTCGATGCACCAGCGCGTGCCGGCCACCCGCACCACGGTGTCCAGCGCCGTGTCGCGGGGTGCGTAGACCCGGTAGGCGGTCCAGTCCTCCGGGTCCGTGCAGGCACGCCGAAACAGCAGCGAGCGCACCCGCGGCGCGGGCGGATCCTCGCTCCCGGCGACCGCCATCTCCGTCCGCAGCCACTGCCACTCGTACCAGCGCTCGCCCTTGCTGCCGGGCCCCGCACTGCGGCGCTGCCAGTCCGCCTCCGCCAGGGCCGCATGGATGGCCGACACGGCCGGCTGTTGCCAGCCCCACCAGACCTTCTCGTGGCCGGGCACCGCCAGCACGTAGGCCTGTCCCCGCTCCTCCAGGGCCTGCCGCAGGTCAGCCGAGTGGCCGTAGACGCTGTCGCCCGTCACCCAGGCCAGGGGCAGCCCCGCGTCCAGGGCCCGCGCCAGCATCCGCCGGGCCAGTTCCGGCTTGGTCGCCAGGGGCGTGTCGGGCGCCAGCCCCACGGACTGCAGCCGCGCCGGGTCGCGGGTCCAGGTCTTGGACAGGTAGAGTTCCCGGTCCACCAGCACCGTCCCCCGCGCTCCGGCGTAGGCCAGGAAGACCCCGATCTGGCAGTTCTCGATGCGCCCGGCCGTCCCGCTGTACTGCCGCGCCACCCCGGCCGAATGCTCTCCCTTCTTCAGAAAGCCGGTCTCGTCGATGATGCCCACCCCGGCCCGGTCCGCCAGATGGTCGACGACATAGGCGCAGAGCGCATCCCGGCCCGCCTCCGGCGACCAGGCCGCGCGGCCCAGCAGGTGCTGGAAGCCGTAGGGATTGGCCTCCCCCTGGACCTCGGCCAGCTGCCAGCTGTTCTTGCGCGGCGCCGTGCTGAACAGGCCCTCGATGTAGGCCAGCGCCCGCCGGTGCGTCCGGCGATAGGGGAACACCGCCTGCAAACGGGTGGCCACCTCCGCCAGGTGCTCGGGCCAGGCCGCCAGGTCCTCGAGGGCCAGGGATTCCGGAGGCGGCGGCGGGGCGGAGGCGGACAGGGACGCGGACCTGGACATGGGGACTCCCGGACAACGGCGGCAACAGTCCCCTCAGCCTATCATGCTACTTTACAACTGTAGTACTAGGCCGGCTCCCCGTTGCTGTTGCCGGTGCATGCACCGGCGATGGCACGTCCGCTAGGCGGCGCCCAACAGCTCGTTGGTCTCGTTGTTGAGGCCGACCAGGGCCTCCTTGATGTTTTCCTTGCCCTCGACGAAGATCGGATCCATCCACTTGCTCCACAGTGCGGACCACTCCTGGTACTTGGTGAAGTACTGGTAGTAGGTCGGCTGCTCCAGGCCCAGCGTCAGGAGAGCATGCTTGGCATTGGGAATCTTCTCCTGCCAGCCCTTGGGCAGACCGTACTCCGCCAGGCTGAGGCGCGGCGGGTAGAGGCTGCCCTCGATGCCCAGCGTGGGTAGGATGTCCTCGTTGGACAACACATAACGGGTCAGCTCGTAGGCCAGTTCCGGGAACTTGCTGCCGGCCGGAATCATCCACTGGGCGCCGCCCTCGTAGCCGAAGCGGCCGTTGGGACCGGTCGGAATGGGGGCGATGCCCCAAGGGAACTTGTCGCCGATGGCGTTGTCCAGCCGGGCCGCGATGTCGCTGATGCCCATGTGCATGCCGATGCGGCCGGAGGCGAACAGGAATTCGCCGCCCAGGCCCATGGCCTGTTCGTCGCCGGGCGTCGGCGACGAGCCGTCGGTCCAGCGGAGATCCCACAGATACTTGGCCGCCTCCTCGACGATCGGATCGTCGAAGTTGCCGCGGGTGCGCTCCGCGTCAAACAGGTCGGCGCCCCAGGTCATGGACACGGCCCACAGGGTCTTGTCGAAAATCGGGATGCGGCAGCCGTAGATCTTGTCCATGCCCTCGCCCGACGTCGCTTCCTTGGCAATTTCCCGCAGGTCCTGCCAGGTCCAGTCGTCGGGGAAGGGGTACTCCTGGATGGAGTCGGTGATTTCCCGGTTGACGAACAGGCCCCAGGTTACCCAGCCATAGGGCAGCGAGTGCAGTTCGCCCTTGTAGGTGGACATCTCGATCATCTTCGGTTCCCAGTCGTCGGGCCAGCCGTCCGGCGGGTGGGACTCGACGTACTGCTGCATCGAATGGGACCAACCCTTGTCCGGATAGACCCAGCCACGGCTCTGGTGCTGCCAAGCCAAATCGGGCGGGTCGCCACCGGCGATCTGCGTGGGCAGCTTGGTCCAGTAGTCGCCCCAGGGGACCCCGGACTCGATCTCCACCTCCATGTTGGGGTAGCGCTCCTCGAAGAAGCCCTCGATGAAGGGGATGAACTTGTCGATCTCCCCTTCACCCTCCCAGGAAATGATGCGGAAGGTTCCGCTGATGTCCGGGTCCACCAAGCCGGTGGTCCAGCGATCGACGAGGACCTCGGCATCCGCGGCATCGTCGGCCGGGGCCACACCTGGGGGTGCGCAGGCCGCCAGGCCGGCCGCGAAGCCGGAGACGCCCATGAAGCGCAGCCAGTCCCGTCGGGTCATCTGCAAACCGGTTTTCCTTTCCTTCATTTTGACCAACTCCCTTGTTGAGCTGACAGTGAACAAAAACCGTATCGGGGAGCGCGGATCAGGCCGCGCCCTTCAGGCCCGAAGTCACGATGCCGCGCACGTAGTACTTCTGCCCGATGATGAAGATCAGGAGGATGGGCAGCACGCTGACCACGGCCAGGGCCATCACCAGATGCCAGGGGGTGTTGAGCGCCACCTTCTGCTGGAAGCCGGCCAAACCCAGCGGCAGTGTCTTGAGGTCCCGCGAGGAGATTACGATCAGGGGCCACAGGAAGTCGTTCCAGAAGCCCATGAAGGTGAAGATGGCCAGTGTGGCCAGGACCGGCTTGCACAGGGGCATGATGATCGTGCTGTATATGCGGAAGTGACCGCAGCCATCGATTTCGGCTGCCTCCTCCAGTTCCTTGGGGATGCCCATCATGAACTGCCGCATCAGGAAGGTACCCCAGGCGCTGAAGAGCCCGGGGACAATCAGGGCATACAGGGAGTTGATCCAGCCCAGCATGCGCATCTGCACGAACAGCGGGATCATGATGACCGCAAACGGGATCATCATGGTGGAGAGGTACAGTAGGAAGATGGTGTTGCGGCCCGGGTAGTCGATACGCGCAAAGGAATAGCCGCCCAGACTCGACGTCAGCAGCACCCCCAGCGTGGCGCTGATGGCCACGGTCGCGCTGTTGGAGAAGAACCGCGCCACGGGCACCTGATCCCAGACCTCCGCATAGTTGGAAAACAGGAACTGGTTCGGCAGGATTTGCGGCGGGAAGGTGTAGACCTCGTCCAGACTCTTGAACGACATCAGCACCATCCACAGGAACGGCACCAGCATAATGATGCCGCCCAAGGAGAGCAGGCCCCAGGAACCCAGGTTGCCCAGCAGGCGCGAGCGTTCCGTCCCCATCGGACTGGTTCCGGCACCCAACCCGGCCGCGGGACGGCCCTGGACAGCTTCGGTGGATATCGTATTCACAAACCTTTCGCCTCTCAGTTGTCCATGTCGAAGCCATAGACCCAGCGCCTGGCCACACTCCACTGGAACAGCGTGATCGCCAGGATGCACAGGAACAGGATGGCGGCCATGCTCGTGGCATAGCCCATCTTGAAGTAGGCAAAGCCGTTCCTGTAGATGTAGAGGACCAGCGGCGTTGTGGCAAAGGCCGGGCCGCCGTTGGTCATGATCATGAACTGGTCGAAGGCCTGGAACGCCCCGATGAACGAGGTGGTCAGGATGAAGAAGATGGTGGGGGTCAGCAACGGCACCTTGACATGGCGCAGCTTGCGCCAGCCGTTGGCTCCGTCGACGGTAGCGGCGTCGAGCAGCTCCGGCGGAATCCCCTGCAGGCCGGCCAGGAAGATCAGCATGGCGTAGCCAATCCCCTTCCAGTTGCTCATGATGATGATGGAGATCATGGCCCAGCGGCTGTCCGTGAGCCAGTACGGGCCGTCGACGTTGATCTTGGACAGGGCCCAGTTGATCAACCCGAACTCCGCCTGGAAAATCCAGGCCCATATGATGGAAGCGGCCACGGTCAGGGTCACGTGGGGCAGGAAATAGATGACCCGAAACGAGAGCACGCCGCGCATCTTGCGGTCCAGGAGAAGGGCCAGCCAGAACGCCAGGAATACCGCCACGGGCACGGCCACGAAGGTGTAGTAGAAGGTGTTGCCCAACGTCTTCCAGAACAGGGAATCCCCGGCCATCAGGACAAAGTTCTGCAGGCCGTTGAAGACCGGGGTATCCGACAGGTTCCATTCGTGGAACGTCAGATAGATGGTCGTGGCAATGGGGAACAGGCTGAAGGCGAGCACGCCCAGCAGGTTCGGGATCAGGAAGGCGTAGCCGGCAATCAGATTGCGCCGGCGCCGACCGGTCATTCCGCCGCGGGACGCGACGGGACCTTGTGGAAAGGCGGGAGCGGAGGCGGCCATGGCTGTGTGGAGGCTACCGGTCCTGGGCCTCGTCCCACGCCCGTTTCCAGCCGGAACGGCGCTGCCAGTCGTCCTCCGGCCGGGGCGGGTCGGGAATGTCCTCTCCGGCCGGACGCGGCTGATGTTGCCAGTAGCCCGACGGATCCCTCCCGCAGGCGATCACACCCGTGCCCTCCGCAACCGTGAAGTTGCGCACGTCCGGGGACGTAAAGCGCAGGGTCAGGCCACAGCGGCGCCGGTCGGAGTGATTGGCGTCCGAGCCGTGCAGCAGCCAGTCGGTGTGCAGCGACATCTGGCCGGCCCGCATCTCGAGGTGTACGGGCGGTTCCGCGAAGGAGTCAATGTCCATCGTGGACTGGTCGAGAACGTTGTTCTCCCCCTCCTCCGAATGGATGAACGGCAGTTGACCCAGCCGGTGGGTGCCCGGAATCACCTGCATGGCCGCGTTCCCGCGGTCCACATCGTCGAACGCCAGCCAGGCCGTTACGGTCTTGCTGGGGGTGAGGGGCCAGAAGGAGGCGTCCTGGTGCCAGCTGACCTGCTTGCCGTCGCCGGGCAGCTTCGTGAAGAAGTGGGTTGTCCAGCACACCAGGTCGGGCCCCAGCAGGTCGCGCACGGGGCCCAGGATGCGATCCTCGGTCACGAAATCGTGCAGGCCGCGGCAGTGGATGTGCCATCCGGCCTGCCCGTAGCTGTTCCAGCCCTTGGCCAAGGCCTTGGCCAGCAGGTCGTCGAAGTAGGCGCGGTTGGCTTCGGCCTCGTCCGGCGTGTAGACATCGATCGGGCAGAGGTAACCCTTGGCGTTAAAGTCCTCGATCTGGTCCCGGATCAGGTGGCGCGGCCGGTCCGTGCCCAGCGGCACGAACTCCTTGACCCGTTCCGCTCCCGGATACGCTTCCAGGATTGGCTTCGACATCGTCCTCTGGCAGTTCCCATTGGATTGGCGCAGACCGGAATTATACGCGGGCTCCAACGGGCGCGCGATCCGGTCTGACGGTGCCAGTTGTTCAGTTCAAGCCATCAGGTTCCGGTGCGCGATGTCAAGGAGGTTCAGAAACCTGTCGATTTCCTGCCGCGTCGTCATGCGGCTGATCCCCAAGTCGGATGCAGGATCGCCCGTCACGAACTCGCATGGCACGCAGGACATGGGATACGCGATCGGTACATGCATCACAAGCGCTACCGGTCGAAGCTGCAACCGTGGGCATCACTGTTCAGTAGATGACGGGCGTCTGCTCCTGGCAATTGCATGCACACGATCCCATCAACGCACGATTCTCCCACCCGTTTGGCCCCCGGCCACAGGTCGCGAACTTCTCGAATCAGGTGCTCGCTCAAGTTCGCAATGCGCGCGAGATCATCGGCGAGCGAGGTCTGCGTAACCTCACAACAGATCCCGAACCCTACGCACAAGGCAGTTGGCAGCGTGCCGGAACGGAGACCTCCCTGCTGGCCCCCGCCGCAACAAAAGGGCTCCTATGCCCTGCGGTCCGTGCATTTTGTGCGATGAAAGGGTTATCAGGTTGGGACGCTTGGGCAACTTGCCCAAGGCCTGGGCCGCGTCGGTGTGCACGATCGTCCGACCTGCCAACCTATCGATCTCCTGCCAATCGTGCACCACTCCGGTCTCGTTGTTTACCGCCATGATTGACAGCATCAACACATCGCGCCCGAGTTCATCTTCCAGTCTTTCCAGGTTGACTTGACCATCGGAGGTAACCGGTACCAACCGCAACTCAAAGCCCCATCGAGCCAAAATGGGCTTCAGATTGAGAACGGACGCATGTTCCGTGGTGCAGGAGACGATTTTGCGCCGCTGGCCCTTGAGCCGAAGTTCCCTCAACGCCATACCCAAGATAGCAAGGGAATTGGCTTCGGTGGCGCTTGAAGTGAAGATCAGCCGCCCCTTGCCGGCCAAGGACAGGATCTGCTGCCGGGCCGACTCGATTTGATAGCTGGCTTGGATGCCCAAGGCGTGGGTTGCATGGGGATTGCCTGACACCACCGAGCACAGGGCTTCCGCGACCATCGGGTCCAGTGGAGTGCTGGCCGGATTATCGAGATAGATGATGTCGGACACGGGCAATCAATCCGTGCAGGGGCAGGGAGTTCCTGCAGAGGTATATCTGCGGGGTCCAACTCCAGCAGATTGGCGTAGGTGTGCTTGGAGTTCTTACCAAAGAAGCCGAACCGGGATGTCTGGCCGGTTCGTTCACCATCCCTGACTTCCTCGATATTGCGCTGATATCGTGCCTCCAGGTTTGCCCACCATTGCAACTGGGAAGGCCTTGGCGCCTGCGCTTTGGGTTCCTTGGGGATGGCTCGTAGCGTACGGATGCCCTTCATGAAACAGAAAGTGCAGTTGGAATATCGGCTGTCCAAGTCCAAGTCCCATTCCTAACCTCGCCAGAACACCAAGACATCCTCTGATGCCAAGCCGGCGTCGTACAGAGGAAAGTAGGGACCTGTGGCATCTGGGCCACCGCCTGCTCCGAAAAGTGCTCAGCCATACCATCGCGTTCCTGCTGAACCAGGGTCGGGACCACCCTCCCCTACAGCTCTCGAAGCTGGTCACCTGAATTGAAAACCTGCACACGGGGTTAACTATCTCAAAGCTTCGTTGCACTACTAGGACGGCCCGCAACCAATATCAACGAGATTGAAACAGCGCCCTCCACCAGCCTAACGGCAGACAGTACCGCGAAAGTGCTTTACAATGCTCAGACACAAACTTCCGGCACATGACCGGATGCGAGACAAAGGACCCACGAGCAAATGTCCCTCGACGACCAGATTGTGGCAAAAATCGAATTACTCATTCGCCGACCCGTGGCACAAGTGTTTGATGCCTTCGTGAATCCGGACGTGATTACGAAGTTCTGGTTCAATCGCACTTCTGGACCGCTCGTAGCGGACAAGTCGGTCACCTGGTATTGGGATCTATACGGGGCTTCGACGACGGTTCGCGTGCTGGCATTGGAGCTGGATCGTCGGATCTGTATTGAATGGGATGTTGACTCGGACAGTCGATCGCGCATTGAGTGGACGTTCGAAGATCGTGCGAGCGACGGGACATATGTCAGTATTGTGAATAGTGGCTTCGATAGAGATGCCGACGACGTGATCGACCGAGTTGTAGATTCGGCGGGTGGCTTCGCCCTCGTTCTCGCTGCAGCCAAGGCGTACCTTGAGCACGGTGTTGCCCTGAACATCGTCGCCGATCGATTTTGACCAAACAGTAGACTGGCTACTCGAGGTACCTACCCGGTCTGTTCCACGAGGATGTTCCGAATCGGCAAGGCTGCCTAGCCCGGCGCTTCCGGCAGACCTCGGCCTCCAGCTAATGGTGGGCGGGGTCCGTCCCAACACGGAGCACACAACGGCCCTGCTCAATCTGGCCGGGGAATCGGGCCTCGTCCATCTGATGTACCCTCCCGACCCTAGAATTTCCCCTACGCTACCAGGCACAAAGAAAATCCTGGTGCTGCTGGCTGGGTCGGTGCTAAGTTCCAAGAAGGGCCTTGGTTTACGTCAGACACCCTGCAGACCTGTCAGAACAACACCTTCCACGAAGTACCGCTGACAGAACAGAAAGAGGATCAGGGCTGGAATCGTTACCGCGGTCGCCGCAGCCATCAGCAATTCCCAATTGGTTGAGTACAGTCCCAAAAAGGTCGCAAGACCTAGGGCGATCGTTTTCTTGGAATCGGATTGCAGGTAAAGCAAAGGGCCGATGAAGTCGTTCCAGTTGGCCAGGAAAGTGAAGATGGCAACGGTGGCCAGCACAGGGCGGGAAAGCGGCAATATGATCCGCCAATAGATGTACAGGTCGCCGCAGCCGTCCATGCGGGCTGCATCCGACAGTTCGTTGGGGATCGTGCGGAAAAACTGGCGGAAGAGGAATACGTTGAAGGGTCCGCCACCCAGCATCGGAGGAATGATCAACGGCTTCAGGGTGTTGACCCAACCCAGATGCGTGAACATGACAAACACGGGAATCATGGTGACAATCGCGGGCAACATCAGCACGCTGAGGAACACCATGAACAGGGTGTCCCTACCCGGAAACCGCATGCGCGCAAATCCGTAGCCACACATGGAAGCCGTCAACAGAGTGCCCAGCAACACCGGTATGGTGATGCGCAAGGTGTTGAAAGTGTAGACATGGAAGGGCAGGCCGCTAAGAGCCTCGACATAGTTGTGCCACTGGACAGGGTCGGGTATCCAGTCGGGCGGGAACACCCACACCTGGCTGCGGGTCTTGAGGGAGGAACTTATCATCCACAGAAACGGCAGGATCATGGCAACCGCGCCACCGCACAGAATCACCCAGATCGCGATTCTGGTCGCGACGCGGCCCATTGCCTGCGTTGGCCGGACAGCAGGGGCAGGGCGGGTCGATGGAGTGGTTGCCGTCATGAATGCACGCCGGGCATGGTTGACCCAATCCCGGTCCTGTGACTATCCTGCTTCGTAATGAACCGCTCTGCCCAAGGAACGGAAAATGAAAATAGTCATGACCATGACAATCGCAAACAGGACCCAGGACAGGGAAGCCGCATAACCCATCTTCAACCATTCAAACGCGTTGCGGTAGGTATAGAGGACATAGAAAAGGGTTGCATTCTTGGGCCCGCCGGCGGTGAGTAGATAACCCGCCGTAAACACTTGGAAAGTGTTGATTAGACCAATGACCAGGTTGAAAAGAATGACCGGGGAGAGCTGGGGAATGGTTACGGCCCAGAGTTTGCGCCAGGCATTGGCGCCATCCACTTCGGCTGCTTCATACAGGGTGCGCGGCACACCATGCAAGCCTGCCAGAAAAATGATCATCATGGGCCCAATGCTCCAGAGAGCCATGATCCAAAAGGAATACATGACCACGTCTGCGGAAATCAGCCATTCCACTTTCGGCAGCCCAACGAAATCCAGGATGTAGTTGAGCAGCCCGAACTCGGAATTGAATATCCAGCGCCACAGTACCACGGAGGCAACCGCGGGAGTCATGGCCGGAAGGTAGTAAATGGCCCGAAACCCGGAGATTCCGCGTATGTTGAGGTCCAGCAACAGCGCCGCGGCCAAGGCTGCAATCAGGGTGAGGGGTACGGCTACGAGGGTGTATCGGATCGTAACGTACAGGGACACCCAGAACAGCTTGTCATCCAGGAAGGCCGTCCGGAAATTTTCCAGACCAACAAAAACCGGGGGCGAGATGATGTCCCATTCGGTCAGGCTCAGCCAGAGGGAGTAGATCAGGGGTCCGACCAGGAACAGGGCAAGACCCAGTAGACCGGGGGAGATGAAGAAGTAGCCGGCAAGTGTCCGCTGGACGCGACGCCGTTTCGCCGCATCCGGTATGAAGGTTGCGATTGGCGCCATCGCCCAACGCTCAATCGACGGCTTCTAACTGTCGCGTTGCCAGGTCAGAGGCACATAGCGATCATCATTCAGGCAGTCGCCTACTTTCAAATCGGTGTAGTACTCCACCGGCAGCGTATCGAAGTTGCCGTTGTAGGTCAGCCCATCGGGGAAAAAAGCCACCGTCATCGCCCGCCGCGGTTCCCGTGTCATGTTGGGTCCGGCGGAATGCGCAATCATGGAGTTGTGCACCACAAGCCCCCCTGCCGGCACCGGCGCAGACCGGGCTTCCAGGCTCATCCATTCGGGATAAGCCTGAAAAACGTCCCTCATGTTCTCCGTGATGGGCACCAGATCATAGGTGGCCAGTTGATGGGTGCCCGGCAGGTACCAAAGACAACCGTTGTCCAAGGTCGCGTCATCCAGCGGAATCCACATGCTCACCGACTGCCTGGAGTGAAAGGCCCAATAAGGGACATCCATGTGCCAGGTGGTCTGATTGCCATAGGGTGGTTTGAACAGGGCCTGGTCGTGCCAGATGCGGACGCCATCAACCCCCGCCAGCGTCGCGGCCAGTTCGCCCAGGCGCGGATCCCGTATCAGCCGCGCCGTATCGGCATGGCTGTCGGCCAAGCGTAGGCACTGGGTGAACACATTGGCATAGAAGGTCTCCGGATCGTCCTGATTCTGCAGCTTCAGTTCGTCGGAGCCATACTTGGCATTGAAAGCCTGTTGCACTTCCGGATCCAGGGCCAATCGATCCTGTACGGCATCCATGATGACCGTGCGCCATTCCTCGAGTTCCCCTTCGTCCAGGAACTGATCCAGCACCAGAAAACCATCTGTCTGGAATCGCGAGATTTGGTCTGGACTCAGATCGGTGTTCACGGTATGTACCTTTGGTGGGCGGCAGTTCTTGGGAAGCGCACAGGAAACCGGGGCAGATGCCAGGTCGAGCCCCGACATCCGCCCCGGCGTTTCCAAGGTGAAATTACGAAGGTTTCCAGTTTGGATTCTCGGCCAGGAAGCCGTCGATTTCCGGCAGCACGGAATCCAATGCTTCCTGGGCGGTGGTTTCTCCTGTGTACACAGGCCCCAAGGCGGGTCCCAGCAGGCGGCCCTCAACCTCGCTGTGACCCAGTCGCAGGGGCATGCGGCGGGAATTGTAGACGGCTGGAATGCAGCCGGCCGTGATGTGATCCTGCGTGTGAACGCCCTCGGTCATCCACTTGGCACGGCCTTCCTCGGTCAACAGCAAATCCTCCCTCTGCGGTTGCCAGAGCCCGGTTCGACTCAGGGCCAGACTGCCTTCACCGAAAACCACCCACTTGTATAGGGCCCAGGCCGAATCGATGTCCGTGGTCTGCTCACTGACGCCAATGGCCTCGGAAGGAGCCCAAACCGTGTAGTGGGGTCCCATGATGGGCACCACAGCTTCACCGTAGTCAATGTCGGTATGGGACAGCGCTTCCAAACTCCAGTTCCCGGTCAGGAACATGGCCAGACGGTCGTTTTCCATTAACTGGATGGAACTCATGCCCACCTGACCCAGGAATTCCGGGGAGGCAGTCACCTTGTGCTGGACATAGGTGTCGGCGGTTTTCTGCAATACGTCGGCCGCAATGTCCCGATCCGGGAAAAAGGTGTTTTCATCCTCGGAATAGACCTCGGATCCCTGTTGCCAAAGCCCGGGCGAATACACCCGCCAGGAACCTCCCCAGCGCGGCAGATCTACGCCGTAGGTCTGAATGTTGTCGGCATCGAAGCCGGCATCCAAGGCGGAATTGCCGTTCTCGTCGATGGTTACCTGCTTGGCAACGGCGATGAAGTCATCCCAGGTCCAGGCCTCCTCCACGGTTGCGGGAGGATAGTCAACCCCTCGATCATCGAAGATCTTGCGGTTGAAGAACATCATGTAGGGTTCGGTGCAGGCTCCCGTGCCAAAGATCCGATTGCCGATCGTGAAACGGTTCACCTCGACAATCTGTTCGATGGCGGCTTCCGGATCGGACGCATGCCGATCGGTCAGGTCCTTGATGACGGCCTTTTGCGCCCAAGCCACCAGGAACGGGGTCGGGAGATAGAACACGTCCGGCAGCGTATTGGCTGCGGCCCGCGCCTGCATATTGTTCATGTAGTCGCCATAGGGCACATGATGCTTCTCGTTCGGAATGCCGGTTGCCTCCGTGAACGCATCCAGCATATTGACAACCGTGTCCTTCTCGTGGGGGGATCCCCACCACGAGAAGGTCATTACACTGGGTGCCGCATCGCCTGCCATTGACTCCGCGTCGGAGGGTGCAGGTGTCGCTACGACACAAGCCGACAAGGCAAGGCCGGAGACCAGAAGACCCGAAGAGCGAAGAAACTCGCGCCTACTGAAGTTCGTTCCTTTCATGGGAGCTTCCTCCTTTATTGACAGCACACATCCATGTTGGATGTTGGCGAACTGATTGGCCCATGATAATGCAAGCGGAAAGTCCCGCGAATTGGCCAGCCGGAGACTGACCGAGCCTGCAATCCGGCGGCTGTGGCGGCATCGGTTCCTGTCCTTGGCGACGGACATGGCCCAAGCCCTGGCCTGGTCGTACTGGCGCCAGTGCCACCAGGGCGGTGACCTGCCGCCGCCGGTAGTGGCAGTGCAGGGCCACCACCCTGTGAATTACCACTGCGATTATTGGCGATCTCCGACGCTTTGATGCTCATGCCCGATGGCTGAAGATCACCGGGTTCAGGTGGGTGGCGACCACCTCGCCCTCGCCGACCCCCGGCAGGAAGTGTGCCGCCTCGTTCACATGGGACGGCCGCACGGATCGCTTGCGGATCCCGTCCTCCATCATGATGATCGTCATCACACCCCGCATCCGGTCGGTGTTGTTGGGACCGGCCCGGTGAAAGACCCAGCCGCGGTGAAAGCTCACGTCACCCAACTCGAACGCCGTCTCCACCACCGGATAGTCCTTGAGGGTGCGCCCGATTCGCTGCTCGCTCTCGTCGCTGATCGACAGGTCGCGGTGTGTGTGGATGCGGTGGCTGCCGCGGCAGAAGGACAGCGGTCCCATCTCAACCGGCGTGTCCTGCAGCGGGATCCAGGCTGTGATGGTGTTGTCGTTGCCCAGGGGCCAGTAGTGCTGGTCCGCATGCCAGGGGGTAAAGCCGCCGCCGGGCTCCTTGAACAGTGCCTGATCGTGGTACATGCGCGTGCCCGCGACCCCCATCAGGTCGGCGGCAATGCGGCCCAGGCGGGGTGCCAGGCACAGGGGTGCGATGCGCTCGTCACGCCGCCACAGCTGACCGATCTGCAGAAACGCCTGGCCGTAGGTGTTGCGCTCCGCCAGATCCGGTTGGGAGCGGCCGTACTCCTCCACCACTGCATCGATCAGCGGCGTGAAATGGGCCAGGACCGCGTGCGAAAGCACCCGGGGCAGATGGATGAAGCCATCCGCCTCAAATCGGTCCCGCTGCTCCACACTTACGGGGTACTCGGCGGTCAATTCCGTCCGAACTGTCGATTCCACCGCGAACTCCTGTTGTGCAAGGACCGACAACGTCCTGATTCTATGCCGCGGGCATCTGCCGGACCATCAGCCGATTCGGGTGATACAATCGACCGTGTAGCAATGGCAGAACGGAACCGGTTCGCCGCGTCGGCGACACCATGAGCGATTCTCGCAACACTTTCAACGGTGCCGACCCGAAAGGGCAGGGCAGACCCGTGGACCCCGCCAACGGTGCCCGGCCTCCGCAGGATGCCGGGCCCCAGCCTGAGGCTTTCGGCGGATCCCAAAGCGCCAACGGCCGTGGATCCGAAGCCGGCGGACCACCCACCGGCCGGCGCGGACCCGGAGGTCGCCGCCGGGGCGGCCGCGGCGGAAGACCGGGCCGCGGCGGTCCGGGAGGACCAGGCGGCCGGCCGGGCATGAACCTGCCGGCCCTCAAACGGGCCCTCGGCTACTCCCTGCACCACAGCCGCTTCATGATGCTGGCCCTGGGCAGCATGCTGGTCGGCACGCTCGCCCAGCTGGCCGTGCCCCAGTTCATCCAGGACATCCTGGACAACGTCACGCTGGCCCTGGCCGCCAGCGGCATGGCGGGCCTGAATTCCGCCGAGCTGGACAGCCTCATGGCGGAGAGCGGCTTCACCCTGGAGCAGTTGACCGACGCCGCCAACAATCCCCTGCAACCGCTGGTCGTCTCCTCGGTCCTGATCCTCTTCTTCTCAATCGGCCGCGGCGTCTTCGCTTTCCTCCAGGCCTACATGGCTGAGAAGAACGGTCAGTACGCCGCCTATGACTTCCGCAACGAACTGTTCGCCAAGATCAGCAGCCTCAGCTTCTCGTACCACGACCGGCAGCGCACCGGCGAGCTGATGGTGCGGGCCACGGACGACGTGGAAAAGGTCCGCCAGTTCATCTCCCAGGGCCTGCTCATGGCCGGACAGGCCCTGGTCCTGATGGTGGCCTCCCTCTCAATCCTTTTCTACACCAACTGGCGGCTGGCCCTGGTGGTCGTGCCCATCCTCCCGGTTGCCATGCTGATGTTCATGTTCTTCGGCAGCCGCGTGGGGCCGCTGTTCGCCATGATCCAACAGCGGCTGTCCCACCTCAATTCAATCCTGCAGGAGAACGTGGCCGGCCTGCAGGTGGTCAAGTCCTACGTCCGGGAGAAGAGCGAGCAGGCGCGCTTCGGCAAGGTGGCCGAGGAGCACATGCGCAACTCGATCCGCGTCTCGCGGTTCATGAGCGTCATGTTCCCCTTCCTCTTCCTGGTGGCCAACCTGGCCATCGTGGCGGTGACCTGGTACGGCGGACGCCTGTTGATCTTCGATGAGCTGACCCTCGGCCAGTGGTCGAAGTTCATGCTCTACATCACCTACATCTTCTTCCCCATCGGCCAGTTCGGCTTCATCATCGCCATGGCCACCCAGGCCTCGGCCTCGGCGGCCCGCGTCTTCGAAATCCTGGATACCGACGTGGAGGTCCGCAACCGTCCCGGCGCGCGGACCCTGGACACCGTACAGGGCATGGTGGAGTTCCGCAACGTCACCTTCCGCTATTTCGAAGGCAGCGAACCGGTTCTCAACGACGTCTCCTTCGGTGTCATGCCCGGCGAGACCATTGCCATCCTGGGCGCCACCGGCAGCGGCAAGTCCACCATCATCAACCTGCTGCCGCGCTTCTACGACGTGTCGGACGGCACCATCCTGATCGACGGCATGGACATCCGCGACGCAACTCTGGACTCACTGCGCAGCCAGATCGGCATCGTACTCCAGGAGACGGTGCTGTTCAGCGGCACGATTCGGGACAACATCGCCTTCGGCCGCCCCGAGGCCACGGACATCGAGGTGGAGGCCGTGGCCCGCGATGCCGCCATCCACGACTTCATCGTCAGCCAGCCCAACGGCTACCGGACCGATGTCGGCGAACGCGGTTCCACCCTGTCCGGCGGCCAGAAGCAGCGCGTGGCCATCGCCCGGGCCCTCCTGCTCCAGCCCCGCATCCTGATCCTGGACGACTCCACCAGCAGCGTCGACCTCCAGACCGAGCAGCGCATCCAGCAGGCCCTCGACCGCCTGATGGAACAACGCACCAGCTTCGTGATCGCCCAGCGCATCAGCACCGTGCGCAACGCCGACCGCATCCTGATCCTGGAAAACGGGCGCCTGGCCGCCACCGGCACGCACGAAACCCTGATGGAATCCAACGAACTCTACGCCGATATCTTCTCCAGCCAGCTGGTGGACGACAGTGCCGCCCTGGCCGAAGCGCAGGCGGGATGGGCATGAGACGGCCGGTACGCGCCGGCGAGAAGGCGGCTAGCCATGTTTGACGGCGGCAGGTTCATGATGGACCGGGAGGTATCCCGGGCCCAGTCCGTACCGCAGACCCTCAGTCGGCTGGGCGGCATGTTCGCCCCCTACTGGCCGTGGATGATCTTGGTGATGGTCCTGGTCCTGATGGTAGCCGGCTCCCAGGTCTACACGGCCGTCCTGTTGGGGCAGGCCATTGATTGCTATGTGAATCCGGCGTTGCTCAGCGGTTCGGGGACCATGGGCGACGCCGCGGGCGCCAACTGCTGGTTTGAACGGGCCGACACCCGGGACTGGGGCGTGCCCGCGCTGCTCACGGGCCTGACCCGCCTGATGCTCATCACGACCGCCATCTACATTGCCTCGGCCGCCTCGCGCTCCTTGTCCTTCTACATGATGTCTGCGGTGGGCAACCGCGTGGTGCGCCAAATCCGGGTTTCGCTGTTCAGGCGGATCCATTCGCTCACGCTCGGCTACTTCAACCGCCACGAAGCCGGCGATGTCATGAGTCGGCTCACCAACGACCTGGACACACTGCAGCAGAGCATCAACTTCATGATGATCTCGGTGCTGCTGGCGGTGGTCACAGTGGTCTGGATCCTCGTCCAGATGCTAATCATCAACTACGTCTACGGGTTGATTTCCATGGCCCTGATCCCGGTCATGTACCTGGTGACAAACTGGCTGTCCGGCCTGGCCCGGCGCGAGTTCCGCAAGGCCCGCCGGGAAATCGGCAACATCAACGCCGACCTGCAGGAGAACATTTCCGGGGTGCGCGAGATGCAGGCCTTCGTGCGGGAGGGGGCTTCGTCGGAGTCCTTCCGGGAGGTGAACGCGGCCAACCGCGACGCCAACATCTCCGCCGTGAGCTACACCTCCGCGCTCAGTCCCACCCTGGAGGCCTTCGGCTTCCTGGGCCTGACCGTGGCCACACTGGCCGGCGGCCTCCTGCTGCTCAACGGCGGCACGATGGGCGGCCAGGCCGTGACCCTCGGCCTGGTCATCACCTACATCAACCTGGTGCAGCGCCTCAACCAGCCGATCGGCCAGATCGCGGTCATGTGGACCAATGTGCAGAGCGCCATCGCCGGGTCGGAACGCATCTTTGAGCTGCTGGACGAGGAACCGGAGATCCAGGATCCGCCGCAGCCCGTGGCCGTGGATCGTCTACGGGGCCGGGTGGAGTTCCACCACGTCAGCTTCCACTACAACCCCGACGAGTCCGTGCTGGACCGGATTTCCCTGATCGCCCGGCCGGGCGAAACCGTCGCGATTGTGGGCCCGACCGGAGCCGGCAAGACCACCATCCTCAACCTGATTCCCCGTTTCTACGACCCCATTTCCGGTTCCGTCAAGATCGACGGCGTCGACGTCCGGCAGCTGCGCCGGTCCGATCTGCGCAGCAACATCGGCATGGTGTTGCAGGACACCTTCCTGTTCAACGACACCATCATGAACAACATCCGCTTCAGCCGGGAGGGCGCCACCGACGCGGAGGTGCGCGGCGTGGCGGAACTGTCCTACGCCGATGAATTCATCCGGCGCTTGGAGGACGGCTACGAGACGGTGTTGGGCGAGCGCGGCAGCGGCCTGAGCCAGGGCCAGCGCCAACTGCTCTCCATCACCCGGGCCATCCTGGCCGATCCCCGCATCCTGATCCTGGACGAGGCCACCTCCTCGGTGGACACCCGTACCGAGTTGTTGATTCAGGAGGCGCTGGAGGCGCTGATGCGCGGGCGCACCAGCTTCGTGGTGGCCCACCGGCTCTCCACCATCCGCAATGCGGACCAGGTCCTCATGATGCAGGACGGCCGCATCGTGGAACGGGGCACCCACACGGAGCTACTGGCCATGGGCGGTGCCTACCACGCGCTCTACATGAGCCAGTACCAGGCACTGGAGGACGAAGTTCCGGCCTGACGCACGAGCGCAATCCTCGTCCGGGGGAAGCTTTGGGCAACGAACCTGGACACGTGCGGAAACCCGGGCTGTCTCGGGGTGGTCGGATAGCACTGACCACCAGGCACATGCAACATGGGTTGGAGCGCAACTTGGCACACGGCTCCGCCATGACACGCAGGCTCTCCTCCCTGAGGACCCGCAGCGCCAAGGCCGGATTGCGCCCCCGACGGCTGGCTTGGGCAACGGTTGGGGCAGTATCCCACTCCGCACCATCTCCCGTCGGACACGCGGCCCCACCGGGCCGGCCGCCTTGAAAAACCACCAACGCTCCCGCGACCGCTCCAAGTTGCGTCCGCGGAGGCATCCCGAACCCGGCCACCGTCGGGCTGTCGAACACCCCGGACAGAGAAGGGAAGCCCAACCGGTTGCTCCCGGGCCACACATTGCTTGCCTTGGTCCAGCCGATCAATTCCACTCCCCTTCAATCTGTGTACATTGCCGATTCACAATTTCCTCACAATTCCTGCTTACAGTGGGGGCCGTCACCCCTGGCTACCGGAGGAAACCACATGACAGCGATGAGCCGAACTGCCAAATTTGCGATTGGGACGCTTGCTCTTCTGTGGATGCTCACCGGATGCACCTTCCCTCCGCCAACGGAAGTCGTCCAGGAAACCACACCCGCAGCATCGGCAGCGCAACCTGTTGAGGTTCCCAGTTTCGATCTTGTCAATCTCAATGACATGACCCGTGAGCAATTGCTGGCAACCATCCCCGATTTCGGCCGCCGCATGGTTCGTGAGTTTTTTGAATATCAGCCCTACGTCAGCATTTCCCAGTTCAGACGGGAAATAGGCAAATATGTGGATGCAGAACAGGTGGCCTTCTATGAGCAATATGTCTTTGTACCCGTCCACTTCAACGAATCGGACCAGGAGACGTTAAAGCAGATCCCCGGAATCGATGCCGCCGAGGCGGCCGCGCTGCTTGCATCAAGGCCTTACGATTCCCGCGAGGCGTTTCTGACCAAGATTGCCCAATATGTCACACCCGAGCAGCTTGACCGGGCCAAGCACTATCTGACCGACTAGCCATCCCGCCTGCCACCTCCGGACAGCGGCAAGTCGCCATCAGGTCAGAATCGGAGCCGGGCTTGACGGGTTGCGTTCAATGCTGTTCCGCAGCGGTCCGCTCGACAAACCTGGTCGGACCGCCCTGCGACACCGATCTCACTCCTTGCGCGCGGACCGGCACCGGCGGCAGTCAACCTCCCGATACCGGCAGCTTCAGCGTGCGGCATGGACCTTGTCCAACACCCGGGTGGCCGGCACAGGGA
Organism: Caldilineaceae bacterium; assembly: GCA_965208365.1. Taxonomy (GTDB): domain Bacteria; phylum Chloroflexota; class Anaerolineae; order Caldilineales; family Caldilineaceae; genus Bin34. Next base: position 1,157,927 of record OZ242330.1, read on the forward strand.
AGCGTTCTCCGCGCGTGCGCCGCGAGACCGGACCGCGGCAACGTTCCCGGGAATCCAAGGGGCCGGTTCCAGCCTGTACCCGGTCGGAGGTTGGGTACAATGGCGGGCGGTGTCCCGCCTCTCCCGGGACACTCCGGCCGGACTCGGACTTGGATCTGCTGCCGCGCCGGCATCGGCGACAGGTTCCATCCGGACATGCAGAGTGCAGGGCACATCCCATGCAGGACATCGTCAACACCCACATCCACCGGGAACTGGAATCCGCCTACCACTACCGGATTCTGTCCGCACTGGCGGACATTGAGGATTTCCCCGGGTTTTCCCACTGGTTCGACGTGCAGGCCCAGGAAGAAGAGGCGCATGCCCAGAAGCTAATCGACTTCCAGAAGTCGCAGCGGGCCTACATCGAATTTGCGAACCTGGCGGCGGAGGCGCCCGCGGCACGCCATCCGCGGGACCTGATGGGTTCGGCGCTGGCCTACGAGGAGGCCCTGCAGACCTTTATTCATGCACAGGCCCGCCAGGCCGACGAAATCCCCCTGGAACCCTACCGGGAAATGCTGGACTGGTTCATTGCCGAACAGGTCGAGGAAGTGGAGCAGTGCAAGCGGATCCTGGCGGATATTCGCCGGATCGGCGAGGACTTCACCGGACTGCTGATCCTGGACCGCGAATTGGGACAGCGGGCGGCATAGCGGGCGACCGGAACCGTCAGTCCTCGGCTTCGGAGCATGGGTGCCTCTGTTGAACCCGCCGGTGGAGCAGCCGCCAGAGAGCACTGCCCAACGGACATGCGGTTGGGCAGTACAGTCGCGCCACCGACAAGGGATCAGCCGTGGTTGGCCCCATAGACGGGGAACACACCGACCGGCCTCACGCTGACGGTCTGCCCCGGCAGGAACGGCTGAATGGCGTCCCGACGGGCCAGCAGTTCCTCGCCGCTCTGCAGACGGACGTTCAACACCTGGTCGTGGCCGTAGTACTCCACATCCAGTACGCGCGCCATGACGGACGCCTCGTCCTCCGGATAGGACACCTGGATCGACTCGGGCCGCAGCATCACCTGCACGGGCCCGGTGCGCGCTTTCTGAACAGGGAGCCGTCCCAGCACGCTGTCGACGACCAGCGATCCGTCGGCCGTGCCTGGCAGCAGGTTGACGTCGCCGATGAAACGGGCCACGTTCTCGTTGCGGGGCGACCAGTACAGTTCCCGCGGCGTACCCACCTGCTGCACCTCCCCGTCCAGGATCAGGGCCAGCCGATCACACATCGACAGGGCTTCGTCCTGATCATGCGTCACCAGAATCGTGGTGACCCCCGTGGCCTGCAAAATGCGCCGTACCTCCCGCCGCAGATCCTTGCGCAAGGACGCGTCGAGACTGGAGAACGGCTCGTCCAGCAGCAGCAGGTGGGGATTGGGAGCCAGGGACCGGGCCAGTGCGGTGCGCTGCTGCTCGCCCCCCGACAGTTCGGCGGGCCGGCGATCGGCCAGGTGGGTCAGCTGGGTCAGTTCCATCATGTCGCGGGCGCGGCCCGCCGAGTCGGCGCGCCCGCCGTCCAGCCCGAAGCGGATGTTGCCTTCCACCGTCAAATGGGGAAACAGGGCGTAGTCCTGAAACACCATCCCGATGTTGCGCTGCTCCGCGGGCACATGGACCCCGGGACCGTCCAGGAGGCGGCCGGCCACGGCAATCGATCCGGTCTCCGGCGGCGACAGGCCGGCCACCATGCGCAGGGTCGTAGTCTTGCCGCAGCCGGACGGACCCAGCAGGGCCATGACTTCGCCCTCCATCACATCGAACTCCCCGATCCGGACCAGGCTGGAGCCGTCGAACCCCTTGCGCACCTGCCTGATCGACAGGAATCCCGCAGACGGGGAAGCATCGGTTTCCGAACCCACAGCCCGGTCGGATGGGTCGCCGCTCACAACTCCTCTCCGGAGAAAATGGCCGCGATGCCGAGGGCGGACACCAAGAGCAGGATCAGGGTCGGTGCCGCGGCCCGCGCGTAAAAGGCTTCCTCGGTGGCGGACCAGATGCGGGTGGCCAGGGTGTTGAAGCCGGTCGGTCCCAGAAGCAGGGTGACGGGAAGTTCCTTCATGGTGGACAGGAATACCAGGGCGGCGCCGGTCAGCAGCCCCCCGCGCGCCACCGGTGCCGTCACGCGCCAGAGCACCCGGATTTCCGAAAAGCCAAGCAGGCGCCCGGCCTCCTCCATGCGGGGGTTGATGCGGGACAGCTGCGTACGCAGCGGGCCCACCGCCAGAGACGCGTAGCGGACCATGTAGCCCAAGAGCAACAGGTACACGGTCTGGTACACCCAGGGAGCATGGCGGGCCCCCAAGAAGACCAGGCTCAGGGCCACTGCAATGCCCGGCATGCCAAAGCCGATGTAGGCGGCCCGCGCCGGCAGGCGGGCGCTCAGCTTCCGGTAGCGTTCCGCCAGATAGGCGGTAGGCACGGCAAACAACAGCACGGCCGTGACCGCGGCCAGGAGGCTCACCAGCAGACTGTTGCCCATGGCCTGCCAGACCGGCTGCAGGGTTGCGCCGGCCGCCAGGCCTTTCACGAGCCAAATCAGCGACACGACGATCGGGTTGCCCATGCCCATGAAGACGGTTCCGCCCAACAGCAGCCAAGCCGCGTACTTCCACCGTCCCAACCGGACGGGGGTTATGGTCCGGCCTGTTCCGGCATGGGTGCGGGCCATGCGGGCCCGACCTCGCAGGACGAATTCCAGCCCCATCAGCACCATGGTGAGAATTACGAGCACGAGCATAAGCAGGGCGGCGGCGCTGGCATCCAGGCTGGACTGCCAGTAGAGATAGATGGCACTGGTGAAGGTTGTGTAGCGCAGCAGGGCGACGGCCCCGAAGTCGCTCAGGACATAGAGGCTCACCAGCACGGAGCCGGCCGCCAGCGCAGGCCTCAGCACGGGCAGCAGAAGGGTCCCGAGCGTCTTCCAGCCGCTCTGGCCCAGCGTGCGTGCAGCATCCAGCCAGGACTGGTCCAACGACATCATGGCGGAGCGCAGGCCGAGGAACAGATACGGATAGGTGAACAGCGTGATCGCGATCAGCGCCCCCGGGAACCCATAGAGCGAGGGCAGACGCTCAACGCCCAGCGGCTCCAGCCACTGCTGGAGCAGGCCGCGCGGACCGTACATGGCAATCAGCACGTAGGCGCCGATGTAGCTGGGCACCACCAAGGGAGTTGCCACCAGAATCGTCCACAGCTTGCGACCCGGCAGGTCGCTGAAGACCACCAGCCAAGCCAAGGGCAGGGACAGCAGCCATACGCTGGCATTGACGCCGATTACCAGCAGCAGGCTGCGGCCCAGGATGCGGAGTGTCGACGGCGACCACAGGTCGCGCCAGACAGAGGGTTCGACTCCCGTGGCCCGGAACACCAGATAGCCCAGCGGCAGGAGCAGCAGGCCGGCCACCAGCACCGCAGGCAGCACCAAGCTGGCCGGCAGTCTGGCCTGGCCAGAGCGGCTCTGTGGCCGCAGCCACATGGGAACGAAAAGGGGCTTATTCATGGTCCGGCATACCACCGGGAACTCAAACAGGCACGACCGTGCCCGGAGACGAGGCCTCGCGCCGTCTTGCAAGACGGCGCGAAACTCTCACTATTCCCTTCAATAACTATAGGACGGCAAGGGCCGCAGGTGACAAATCAGTGCAGGTGCCGCCACCCGCGGCGGGTTGGGGCCGGCTACTCGAGGGCGCCTACCGCACGAAGCAGCGTCAGAGTCCCTTCAAGGTCCTCCAAGTCGCTCAGGTCGATTTCCGGCAGGGCAACCATATCCAGCGGTACCGCCCCCGAGGGCAGCTCCCTCTGGCCGCTCACCACCGGATACTCGTGTGTGGTTGACAGGAAGTAGTCCTGTGCCGCCTCCGACAGCAGATAGCGCACGAACGCCTCGGCCGCCCCGCAGTTGGCGCAGGAATCGACAATGCCGGCTCCGGCCACATTCACCATGGAGCCCGCGCCGGGTTCGGAGAAGTGGTAGTTGGCGGCCTTGAATTCCGTGTCCTCGGCCAGGAACCGCAACAGGTAGTAGTGGTTGACCAGGCCGACGGAGATCTCGCCCGCGCCGGTTGCCGCCACGATGGGCGTGTTCTTGGGATAGACCTGCACATCGTTGGCGATCATGGCTTCCAGCCATGCCTTGGCCGCCTCCTCACCTTCGAGCACGCGCAAGGCGGTCACGAAAGCCTGAAAGCTGCCGTTGGTGGGTGCCCAGCCTACGCGGCCGCGCCACTGTTCATCGGTCAAGTCGTGGATGTTCGCCGGCAGGTCCTCGACTGCCAGCTCTTCGGTGTTGTACACGAGCACACGCGCGCGCAGGCTCGTACCGATCCAGCTGCCGTCGGCAGCCACCCAGGACCGATCCACCAGGGACTGGATATCCTCGGGCAGGGCCTGCAGGCGTCCAGCCTTGGCCAGCGCGCCGAGCGCGCCGGCGTCCTGGCCGTAGAAGACGTCCGCCGGGGAGTTTTCCCCCTCCTCCAGAATGGTGGCTGCCATGGCCGAGGTGCCGCCGTAGCGGACCTCCACCTTGATGCCCGTCTCGGCCGCGAACGACTCGATGACCGGAGCCACAAGGTTTTCGTTGCGACCCGAGTAGACAACCAGCGTCTGGTTCTCTTCGGCGGGCACAGGCAGCGTGCAGGCTGCCAGACCCGCCGTCAGGCATAAGAAAAAGCCGCACAACAGGCGGCTTGCAATGGTTCCCCGGGAGGAACCAAACAGAATTCGTGAAAGGTAACCGTTCATGTGATGGGATTGAAACAGATGGCTTCTCAGGTGATTTGATTGTTTTAGGCGGGTCCACTGCACGACCCGTGCGGAATGTATAACGCAGCCGTTTTCGGGAGTCAACACAGAAACACGCCCTTCCCCAATCTTGTCGGTTCCATCGCATCCGGGTGCGGACGGACCGGATCCGGAAGATTGCCCACGGGCAGGGCCCAAGCATTGCCCCGCTTTGGCCGGCGGTCTCCGTACCGTCAAGACAAGCTTGGTGATCAGGATGCGCTTGGGCAGGCACGGAGCCTGGCGGTCCGGGCATGGCAGAGATCGCCAACAGACCTGACTACAATCCACCAATCGTCCAAGCACCTTGTACACCCAGGCCGCCAATGGCCGAAGCCAGAACATGACTGCGTCCGATTCAACGTCCGGAACTGCCGTGGACCGTAGACAGGCCGCTTCCCCGCCCGTGCTCATGCCCGGAATCTCGGTGTACGCGGACCTGCGTCGGGAAAACTACGCCTATGTCGACAAGACCCTGATACATGCTCTTGATGGTCGAGAGCATGTATCAGGGCGACTGGCCGGAAATCCGGGATCCGTTCGTGGAGATGACCCACACAGCCGCCAAGGTTCCCGATGAACTCCTGTTTGCAGGCACTGCGTGGGAGGAATTCGTTGCGACTTCACCCAAGAGGCCGGTCATTCGGTTGGACCTGAGCGCCGTCACCGGCAACAGTGCCAAGGAGATGAAGCGGTCCCTGACGCGGCCTGTCGCGCGACAGGCTCTGGTCTGGTGGTGCAGGGGACTCGATCCCGGTATTGAACTGAAGTACCTGAGGGATGCAGCCAGCTACTCCGATCCCCCTCAGGACATGCTGGAACAGATGATTGGTACCTTGAGGAAGCAGCGTGGCAACCCGGTCGTACTGGTGGACGAGTACGACACGCCGCTGCTGAAGCTGTTGGGACGCAGTCCGGCCGAGGTTGATTCCTTCTTCGAACTGTTCCGGGAATTTTTTCGGGCATTGAAGATTTGCGAATCGGAACTGCACAAGGTTCTCATCACAGGCATCACGCGCCGGGCGTACGGCGAAATGTTCTCGGCCCTCAACAACCTGCGGGACTGCACCTGGAAAGCACAATTCGGGGCCGTCTGCGGCTTCACTGAGAACGACTTGGACCACCCCCCGCACCCCCCGTTGGCGGACTGCATCGAAGCAGCTGCAGACGGCTTGGGTCAATCGACAGACCAACTTCGGGAATCCCTGCGCGACAACTACAACGGCTACCGATTCGATCCGGATGGCGTCGGACCGGCCGTCTACAACCCCTGGTCCCTGTGCAATACCTTGGCCGACCTGTTGGATCCACTGGAACGAGTTCGGATCCAACGGCGAGGTTTCCCGGCCCACTGGTCGGATTCCGGGGTGTCCAAGGTTCTGGTGGACACGCTGCGCCGACAGCCGGCCGAAGTGAACTCAACGCCATTCGATGACCTCGATGAGTTGGAAGGCGACTTCCACGGCAAGAAGACCGACAGCCTCAAGTCGCTGATGCTGCAGGGAGGCTACCTGACCCACCATCCCGAACGGAACGGCCAACCGGCACGTCTGGGATGGCCCAACCGCGAAGTCGCGCGGACGGTGTTGCGGGATCTGGCACGGGCCCACACCGGGGAGAAGCTGCCGGGCATCGAGCGTCTGCGGACCTGCCTGGAAACCGGCAACTATGAGGACCTACCCAACATTCTGCCCGACTGCCTGTATGCCTTCCCCTACAACATCATGGAAGGCGAGTACGCCTACCACGCCGCGCTGCACGGCATCTTCCTGGGCATGAACGCAACGCCCCGTTCGGAGCGACGGGAACTGTCCGGACGGTATGACCTAGCGGCCATCTACAAGGGACACGCCTGTGTCTTCGAACTGAAGTACAACGGGAGCCTCAGGGAAGCGCAGGAGCAGGCGGATCGCAGGCAGTACGGGCGCAGCCTGCTGGTGGAGCTGGAAAGGGCACAGGACGCAACCTGCATCGCCCTCAATATCACCAAGACGTACGCCGGGGAGATACGGATTGAGGGTTCGCAACGGCCCGTACAGGATGTTGCTCCCATTGCTCTCAAACGGACACTGAAACAGAAACCGAAGGCCAACCAGCCCCCGGTTCTCTGCGAGACCGTCCGGCCCAGCCCCGACCGCGGCAATCCAACCCGAGAGGCCACCGGAGTTCCCAGAAGCCGGACCTTCTACACCCGTTTATGCCAAGGGGGCAAGCCCAGGAATGTGATTCTCGTGGCGGCCATGCGCAATTTGGTTCCTCATTCTGAATGTCGTGATCCGAGACCAAGTCCTCTGGCAGCCGAACCGCGCGCCCACGGCTGGCGAGGCTTGACTTTCAACACCGTTGCTGCAAGGCGGTCGGACGCGGCGTGCACGCCGCGTCCGACCGCCTTGGCAAACCCGACTACAATCCATGGACTACCCTCGTTTCCGTGGAACCTTCGCCGAGTGTCCAAGCAAGAGGATGACCGATCTCGAATCCCAAACCAAGCCTGACACGGATCGTGAGCGTGCCGCTTCCGCACCCATGCTGATGCCCGGCATCTCTGTGTACGCGGACCTGCGCAGGGAGAACTACGCCTACGTCGACAAGACCCGCGAACTGAAGCACCTGCTGGACAGCGGCAAGTATCTGTTCCTGGCACGGCCGCGGCGCTTCGGCAAGACCCTGATGCTCTCGACCATCGAGTGCATGTACCAAGGACACCTGCCGCGATTGCGGCATCCCGACGGCGATCTGGTTCGACCGGAGCCCAAAGTGCCGGACGAGTTCCTCTTTGCCGGCACGGCCTGGGAAGCAGAGTTCGGTGAGAAACCTCGGTATCCAGTGGTGCGATTGGACTTCAGCGGAGTCCATGGGGACACGCCGGAGCAAATGAAGCAGTCCCTCCGGGGCCAGATCGCAAGACAAGGTCTGGCCTGGTATGGAAGAGGCTACGCACCCGGAATTGACATGGAGGCCCTGCGGAATCCGAGAAGCTGTCAAGAGGAACCGGCGGAGATGCTTGTGCCGTTGTTGTCGTCACTCCAGCGCCAGATCGGAAATCCGGCTGTGTTGGTCGACGAGTACGACACACCACTGCTGAAGCTGTTGGGACGCAGTCCGGCCGAAGTTGAACCATACTTCGAACTGTTTCGGGAGTTTTTTCGGCTGTTTAAGGAATGGGAGCCGGATTTGCACAAGGTTCTCATCACCGGCATCACGCGCCGGGCCTACGGAGAGATGTTCTCGGCCCTCAACAACCTGCTGGACTGTACTTGGAAAGAGGAGTTCGGTGCCGTCTGCGGCTTCACCGAGAGCGACCTGGACCAGCCCCCGTTGGTGGACTGTATCGAAGCGGCGGCGACGGGGCTGGACCTGTCGCTCAATGAACTTCGGGAAACCTTGCGGGCAAACTACAACGGCTATCGGTTCGACCCGGACGGCGTTGGACCGGCCGTCTACAACCCCTGGTCGCTGTGCAACGCGTTGACCGACCTGACGACTCCGCAGGGGCAAGCCCGGATCCAACGACGGGGTTTCCCGGCCCACTGGTCGGATTCCGGCGTGTCCAAGGTCCTGGTGGACGCACTGCGCCGACAGCCGGCCGAAGTCAATTCAACCCCGTTTGGCGACCTCGACGAACTGGAAGGCGACTTCTACGGCAACAAGACCGACAGCCTCAAGTCGCTGATGCTGCAGAGCGGCTACCTGACCCACCATCCCGAACGGGACGGCCAGCCGGCGCGCCTGGGCTGGCCCAACCGCGAGGTCGCGCGGACGGTGTTGCGGGACTTGGCGCGGGTCCACACCGGGGAGCAGCTGCCGGGCATCGAACGCCTGCGGCACTGTCTGGAGACCGGCGACTATGTAGATCTGCCCGACATCCTGCTGGACTGCCTGTACGCCTTCCCCTACAACATCATGGAAGACGAGTACGCCTACCTTGCCGCGTTGCACGGCATCTTCCTGGGCATGAACGCAACGCCCCGTTCGGAGCGGCGGGAACTGTCGGGGCGATACGACTTGGCAACCATCTACAAGGGGCGGGCCTGTGTCTTCGAACTGAAGTACAACGGAATCCTCAGTGAGGCACAGGAGCAGGCGGATCGCAGGCAGTACGGGCGCAGCCTGCTGGTGGAGCTGGAACGAGCACAGGACGCAACTTGCATCGCCCTCAACATCACCAATACGTACGACGGGGAGATACAGATTGAAGGTTCGCAGCGGTCCGTGAGGGACACAGATGCCACTTGGACGCCGCTGAACTGTTCCATTAATCGGCACACTTCGGCACCGACGCTGGTAATTCGCTCTCGGTTGATGGGGGCTCCGTTGCACGCCCCCGCAACTCGAGTCCGGGTGGAGCAGTCCCCACCGCTGTCCTGATTCGTTCGGCGAGCAGGGCCTTGACCTCCCTGTAGGGCATGTACAACGTTATCTCCTCGTCGTACAGCCTCGCCAGAATGTTGCAGGCGGCATTGACGTCCGCATCCAGCACAACCCCGTCGAGACAGTAAAACCGGTCCCAGCGACGATGGCCCTGCAACAGGCCGGTCCGGGAGTCGACTTGCGATGTGTAGGCCGGATTGACCAATGCCGGCGCAGAACCTCTGCGCCGAGATATCGAGGTTAGAGTGTCCGCCATGACGCCCTTGACCCAGCCGTTCAAACGACGGTTGGTGTCCCTGTGGCGGTACCTGGAGGACTTCATGGATGCGGACAGGTCCTCGCAGGCGATGGTGTCGGCCTTGTCCACGACGGTGTGGGCGGCCTGGCAGAGGTGGTCGCGCACCTGCTTGTGGTGCCGGGTCCGCCGCCGGTCCCGTTTCTGGTTGCCGAGGTTGTTCTTCCGGATGGTATCGGCCTTGCGGTGGTTGCCCTTGGCCCGGTGCTTCTGCTCGGTGTCCCGGAGGTGATTGCGCCGTGTTCCCTTGACCTTGCGGTGGTCGCTCTCGGCGGACAACAGGTCGCCCAAGCCCTCGCCGTGGCGCTCCCCGTCGCTATCCGTGTAGGCCTCGGTGTAGCCCTTGTCCACCCCCACGGTGGCAGCCCCGCAGGGACGCGTGCTGCACACCTGTGTCTCGTCCACCGCGTAGTGGATTTCCACCTGGCCGTTGTCCCGCAGGAGGATGCGGAGGGTGCCAGAGGGCAGGTGTGAACCCTTGAGCGGAATGGCAATGCGTTGACCGCGCTCCAGACCCTGGAGGTACACCCAGGCCCGGTCGTGCCAGACCTTGGTGGTGTAGGAGCCCGCGTCGGCCACGATCTGGTTGGTCACATGGGACTTGCCGCCCCGCCACTGTTGCCGCATCTGCCGGTGCAGGAACGGATCCTCGGTCCAGCGGTTCTGCTTGAGCAGGCTGTACAGACGCTCGCGTTCGGCCTTGTCACCCCGCGTGCGGTGCCGGATGGCCTTCTTGACCGGCACCTTGGAAGCCTCCCTGCCGGCTTGGATGTCGCCCAAGGCATCCGCCAAGGTCGCCTTGCCCAGCCGCGCCGGGAGGCCGTGCCAGGCGTAGCCCTCCGCCATCCAGGCATCGCGGATCTCGTAGGGGGATTGCAGGACCGTGGACACCCCGCTGCACCGTTGCCAGGCATCCGCGCGCACCTGTCCGCACAGGACGGCGGTCCGCGCCAGCCGGTCGTACTTGGCCGCGTTCAGCCCCTGGCTGTGCAGCATGCGCGTGACCTTCTCAGCCATCGACGGCGGCAGCCTTGATTTGCTTCCGATACCGCCGCAGGCCGGGCAGGCGGCCGGAGAAGGTGTGGACCACGGCCATCAGGTCCTCGACCCACTCCGCCTGTGGGGACAGGCTGGGTTGGTTGACCACGCGGATCTCGCAGCCGTGGGTGTCGGCGAAATACGCGAACCCGTCAAACCCGAACCGGCAGGGACGGTCCTCGTGGGCCACCAGCAGAAGGCCCGGCTCGCGCTTCCCGATCCGGTCCATCAACGCACGGAACACAGATCGCCGCCGATTTCGGCCGGCCACTCGTCCACCGCCAGGCCCGCCCCCAGGCAGAACGTCTCCATCGCCTGCGGTTGCGACCGCAGATCGTCCCCTTGCGCCCGGCGGGACACGCGGCCGTGGACCACGGTACGCCCGGACCCGGAGACCCGCTCCACGCCGAAGAACCGATCCGCATCCGTGCAGTGGCGGTGGCCGGCCGGTGTGCGGCGGTCCGGCAACTGGCCCTTCAGGCTCCAGGCCTTGACCGTGTTCTTGTGCACCCCAATCTTGGCCGCGAACGCGGCCGCCCGATGGATCTTCATATCCACAGAATACCACAGCCTTCCCTTCAGTACCGGTATGTCGTACTAGTAAAATGCTCCCACATGGCAGTGTCGAGCCAACATGGTGCAGGTTTGAACTTCCCTGGCAGTGCAGAAGCTTTGAGAAGGTGGAAGCGCAGTGTTGGGATTCCCACATGGTGCGTTTCGCCATGTTCTTCGCCGCCAGTACTGTGGGCGGTTGTTCCAACGCTATGAAGGTTCGTTGCACTACTGGGACTGTACGCGCCGGCAGACGACCGGGTTGTGCCGTCGATGGACGCACTGTCGAACACCGGAAAAGCTCACGATGACGTACAGCGACAAGGAAATCCGTCGCAGGCGGTGTTCGCGTGCGGGGCCTGCGGGTTCCGGACGAACGCCGACCACAACACGGCGATCAACACCCTGGTGCGGGGACTTCCGCCTGCATCCGTTTCGGCCCGCGGGACTGGAGCTGCTGCACGGCGAGGAGCGCTCCCTCCCTGGTCGGCCGCAAGGCCAGCCACAGGGACTCCCGCAACCCGTGAACCGGATATGCGTGGTGTCCACCATCGTATATAAGCCCCATACAATGGACTGCGTCAGTCAAGCTGGATTTGCCAATCGAGAGAAACTCGCATGCACAACCTTCCCTTCAACCAGACCGGCCGCTGGTACCGTGGCAATCTGCACACACATTCCACCCGATCGGACGGCCAATTGACTCCTGCCGAGGTATGTGCCTTATACCGGGAGCAGGGCTATGACTTCATCAGCCTTACCGACCACTTCACGGAGAAATATCAGTTCCCCATCACCGACACCACGCCTTACCGCACCACCGGGTTTACCACCATTCTGGGCGCGGAGCTGCATGCTCCGGCGACCAGTCTGGGGGATCCGTGGCATATTCTGGCCGTCGGTTTGCCGGGCGACTTTGCGCCGCCGGATGCCGAGGAGACCGGACCCCAACTGGCGGAACGGGCCAAAACCGCCGGCGCCTACGTGGCTGCTGCCCATCCCGCGTGGTACGACCTGACCGATCAGGATTTGCTCTCGGTGCCCGCCGCCGGAGCTTTGGAAATCGTCAATACCACCTGCACCGTACACACCGGCAAAGGGGACAGTACCGGCTACATCGACCGGCTGCTGAGCCAAGGTCACTACTATCAGATCATCGCCACCGACGACGCCCATTTCCGCCCGACACGCCCCGACTGGTGTTCCAACTGGGTGATGGTGCGCAGCCCCAGCCCGGATCCCACGGCATTGCTCGCGGCACTGCACGCCGGGCACTTCTACTCCAGCCAGGGTCCGGAGTTCCTTGAGGTCACGCCGCTGCCAGGCGGCACCGGGCTGGCTGTCCGGACATCCCCGGTCCGAACCATTCACCTTACCGGCCGCGGGGCCTCCAACTCCACCGTTGCCGCCGACAGCGACTTCACCACGGTGGAGTTGGATCTGGAGTCAATCAAGGGACCCTTCGCCCGGCTCACCGCCATCGATCACCAGGGGCGCCGCGCTTGGACCAATCCAATCCGCCTCTGAGAAGCCGGTCGGCGTAGAGCATCGGTGACACTTCCCGCCGGCTCCGGGATGCATTCCGCCTTGTGGGAACAATTCCGGCATAGCCGGGTGCTGAAGACCCCGGTGATTTGTCAGGAGTGGGTGGCCTGGCGAATATAGAGCCGGGTGTCGGAGGTGTCCTCCGGTTGTTCATACCCTTTCCAGGCGTAGGGATCGACGCCCGCCACCGGAAAGACCCGGCGCATGTCGGCGCGGGCCACGGAACCGCCTTCCTGGGTTTCCGTCCAAGGCAGCAGGGACTCGCAGCTCAGGTAGTGATTGACCAGCACACGCCGATAGCTGGTCTCCGTACGGTTCCTCAGGGACTGATGAAGCAGGTACCCGTTGAAAAAGACCACGCCGCCGGCCTTCACTTCCACCGGGATTTGGGGTGACTCGTCGAACCCGTACGCCATGTCGTCGTGGGTGTCGAACTCGTCCGGATCACCATGCTTTTTGGTGTGGTAGAGGTAACCCCGTTGCTGGGATCCCGGCAGCACCCACATGCAACCGTTGTCCACATGGGCGTCGTCAATCGCGATCCAGGCACCAATCAGGGAGCGGTCCCGGGTGGGAATGTAGTTCTCGTCCTGATGCCAGGACTGTCCCGGATAGCCCGGCGGCTTGATGAAGAACATGGACTGCATGCACTTGACATTCCCTGACCAGTGGGCCAGATGGGCTCCCGCAATCTGGCTCAACACCCCGCAGATCCGGGGGTGCCGAGTGTACTTCTCCATCACCGGGCTCACGTAGTGCGGCTGGTGAATGGCCAAAATCCGGGAGACCACTTCTTCATCGCTGAGCTCGGCCGGAACGGGCTGGATGGTTTTGTTGGGATAGCCCCCGCGGGCGACCTTGATGATGTCCTGTTTCAGTTCCTCCAATTCGTCCGGGCTCACCAGATCGGGCACCACCAGATACCCGTGCTCGACATAGAAGGCGACCTGCTCCTCATCCACCTCCCGGGGTACGTCAATGCGCGGGCTTGCATACTGGACTACGGCCATGGAAATGTCTCCTTGGAAATTGGTCTGATGGCGTTGGTTGTCCGGGTGCCTGCGGTCACACCAACGACAGTGTCGGCTCGTGTGCGCCGGGAACCCCGAGTCTCGCGGCCCTCATGCTTTCAATCCCGATTCCACCAATCCCTCGACGTAGTACTTGCCCAGGGCGAAGAAAAGAATGGCCAAGGGGATGGACGCAATCGTATAGCCGGAGAACACTGGTCCCAAACCGACTCCGGCCGTGTCCGCCTGCAGAAGGTAGAGACCCACCGAAATGACCCGCTTGGACTTTGAGCTGATGGCGACGAACGGCCACAGGAAGTCGTTCCAGGCCCCGATGAAATCCAGGACCGCCAGCGTGGCCAGGATGCCTGTGGACATCGGAATCGTAATATGCCAGATCAGGGCGAAACTGCCGGCCCCGTCAATGCGCGCGGCCTCGAAAATTTCCTCGGGCAAGCCGGCGAAGAACGCCCGCAGCAGAAAGATGCCGAAGATGGAACCGTTGACGATCCGGGGCACGATCAAGGCCCAGTAGGTATCGACCAGGCCGAACTGGGTGTAGACCATGTAGGCGGGTACAAAGGAGAGCACCCACGGCACCAGCAACAGGGCGATGATGGCGTAGTAGATGTGTTCCCGGAAGGGGAACCGCATGCGCGCGAAGACGTAGGCGGAGACAGTGGAGAGCACAACCATGCCGGCAAAGCCGACCAGGGCGACAAAGAAGGTGTTCAGGATGTAGCTCCCGATCTGCTCCCAGGCGGCCATGTAATTCAGAATTCGGAGGGGAAAGCTGACGGTCCACCGTTCGTGCAGGTACTGCAGGGGGTTCTTGAACGACACCACCACCATCAGGTAGACGGGGATGATGGACAGGAACAACATCGCCGCGATCGCCGCATGCACCCCGATCCGGGGACGGCGCCAGGAACGGGGTCCGGACGCCGGCTGGAGGCGGACTGCCGTGGGTGGTGGTTTGGTGTCCCGAGTCATGGCGATGGACATGGCCCCTACTGGTAGTGGGGCCGCAATGTCTTGTTGATCAGGAAAATCAGGGCCAATCCCAGGATGAACAGCAACAGGCCGATGGCCGACGCGTAGCCAAATTGCCCGGTGTTGAAGGCCCGGGTGTACATCGTCATGCCGGGCACGCTGGTGACGTACCCGGGTCCGCCCCGGGTCAGCACCAGAATGATCTGGAAGCTTTGGGTCGCGCCCAGCATGGCCAGGATGACCAGCAGGCGGACCTGGCCCATAACCAGGGGCAGGTCCATGGACACCACGCGGCGCAGCCAGGAACATCCGTCCAGCAGGCAGGAATCGAATACGGAAGAGGAGATTTGACTCAGCCCTCCCAGGAAGATCAGGGTTCCGATGGACGCCACCCAAGGGAAGTTGACGGCCATGATGGCGTACAGGGCGGTCTTGGGGTCCCCCAGCCAATCGCGGGCCAAAATGTCAAGGCCGACGGCTTCCAGGAAATCGTTCAAGGGACCGAGGCCCGGGTCATAGATGTGGCTCCAGAGCAGCATGGCCACGATCTGGGGCACGAGCATGGGCAACACCACCAGGAACCGGTAGAACTCCTTGGTGGTGGCCGACCGAATGGCGAAGATGAGCTCGGCCATGACAAACGGCATGCCCACATGGGCGAACAAGGAGTACACCAGGAATCGCGCCACGTTGGCGAATTCGCGGCCGGACTCCGGGTAATGCAGGAGATAGTGGCTGAAATTCTCCAGCCCCACGAACGCGGCTTCACGAGTGGGACGCCATTCGAAGAAGGCCCGCGAAAGCCCCAACAGGGGAGGGTAGTAATTGAAGATCAGCAGCAATACGACGACGGGTGCCAACAAGGCGTACGCCAACCAGGAGCGGCGCACATTGGCCCAGGTTATGGTGTCCCGGCTGTCAGTTTCGAGCCGCCTATCCTCCGCGGGAGCGGAGAACACGGACTCGGGCAAATCTGCGCGTGCCATTCAGGGAATAGGGTTCGGGTGAGGATCGCCGGTTCGCGGCCCTAGGCTTCCGGAGTTGCGAGCGGCACAACCACCAAGTGGCGCTTCCCCACCTCCACCAGCCGACCGACATTGATGTCCATGGCGTAAATCTTGGCCTCGTCGTGAGGGTCGTACACG
The DNA here is from genome assembly GCA_965208365.1 of Caldilineaceae bacterium. Taxonomy (GTDB): domain Bacteria; phylum Chloroflexota; class Anaerolineae; order Caldilineales; family Caldilineaceae; genus Bin34. The sequence goes on from OZ242330.1 coordinate 1,173,696, forward strand.
CTTGCCGGGTTGGGGGTGTAGACGGTTTGGGCCATCCCCTCCTCGTCCGTGATCACCCAATCGGGGATCACCAGGCCGCTACCGGTGTCGATCCACAACTGCACCAGGTCGCCGGCGCGCGGTTGACCGTGTTCCGTGACCCGCAGGGTGATGACGGTGGCACTCTTGCCATCCGCCACCACCCGCGGCGGATCCAGCCAGGATTCGATGACTACATCGTCCAAGCGGGCCTTGGAAAGAGCCCAGTCGGATCCCGCGACCACCAGCAGGGCTGCCAGCGATCCCGCGACAATCAGCCGCCAGGGAATCATGGAGCTGGCCAGCCAGGTTGCGGTTTTTACGAATCCTTCAGTTCCTCCAGCGAAGCGGCATACCGATCGGCGCCGTCGCTGGTTTCCTGATGCTGGCGCGCGAAGAATGTTTCGTCATCGATTTGCCCGCTGGCCCAGGCCACGAACACCTTGCGCAACTCGTTGAAGTGGGTGTTGTCAAAGTAGAGGGCTTCGCCCCACCACGCGATCTGGTACTGCCACTGGGGCACCTTGAACGAGGCCACCTCGGAGAACAGCGGCCCCAAGGGAGCGTCGACAGTGGCCGGGATGCCGTATTGGTTCTCGTTGACCAGGAACGCGTTGTTTTCCGGTTCCGTGATCCACTGGAGCCAGGCCACCGCCTCGGCCATGGAATCGTTTTGCTCGACCGCGTCCCGGATGATGGCGGTGTCCGGACCGTTGATGGCGGTCACCAGGTCATAGGGAACCTTGCCGTCGCCAGGGGTAAAGGTTGGGGGCGTGTTCCCTGCCGGGAAATCGGCGTCGGTGACGTACGGGGGCGGAATCATGGCGCGGTCGAAGGTGATCAGCGGATCGTTCATCTGCCGCGAAAACTCCCAGGCACCGGTGGTGCGGATACCGATTTCGCCGTTGCGCCACATGGAATCGAGGTCCGCCGTAGCCCAGCCGTCAACCCATGTGTCGCTCAGCTGCTTGAATTCCAGCCAGGCGGTCCGGTAATCGTCGGTCAGGGGGCCGATGAGGCCGTCGCGGAAGGCCGGCAACGCTTCTTCGGCTCCGACGAACAGGTCCCCGTTCGTGTCCATGACCGCACATTCGTCCTGCAGCATGGACACAAGCAGCTGCAGGGCAACCGGCCACACGTTGCCGTCCTGGGCTTCGGGAGGCCACGGCGACAAACCACTGCCGGCTTCCTTCAGCGCCTGACAGACCTCCTTTTGCTCGGTCCAGGTCGCGGGTGCATCCATCCCGATTTGGTCGAGCCAATCCTGGTTGTAGGCCAATCCCACTTCCACACCGGGATATGGGTGCTGGACTGGCGCACAATAGGTCTTGCCGTCCCCGAACACCAACGACTGCATCAACGTGGGATAGAAGGAATCGTTCCAGGAATCATATTGCGGCGCGAATTGATTCTTCTCGGCCAGATGGTCGTCGATAGGGATGGTCCATCCATTCTGAATGGGGATTTCGTGCAACGGCCGCACCACCTGCGGTGCGTTGCCCGCGGCGATGAGGGGCGTGAACCAGGTGGGCCAAAAGGCATCCCCGGAGACGCCTTCGGGGACCTCGGGGAACGGTACCCACTCAATCTCCACATGGGGGTAATGTTCCTTGAAAGCCTCGGCCAGAATGCGCGGCGCATTGGTCACGAACGGGTTCTCGGCGGACCGTTCCGTGTGTTCGGAGGGGGTATAGCAATTGACCCGAAGCAGTTTCGCCTCGACGGTCATGCCGTCCTCCGCCGCAGCCGGCGCCTCTGCCGCCGGGGCACAGGCTGCCAGGATCGCCAGACTGCCCGCAGCGCCGGTCATGGTCAGGAATGTTCGTCTTCCAACTGTTTGCTTCATCTTGTTCTCCTTTGCCGGGGACCCCAACTGTAGATGAGACGCTGCGCAGACACGCCTGTCAACACCCAAGGCTGCGAGGTGACTTCACGAAACTGCGGCTCAATTTTACCTCCCCCAAAAAGCCCCAAATCGACCTACACGGAACCTGTCGCGCCTTGAGGTGCTGCGACCATTGCGCCGGCTGGCACCGGCATGGCACGGTGCCCCGGATGGTGACCGACTTCGGAAAAACGGACCTTGACGGTCCATCACCATCGCGGCCAAGTCTGCGGTCGCACAGTGACCGTAGCTGCTACGGACTTGCGTTGTCTTCCTGCCTGCACGGCCTGAAGCCGGGCCATGGGGGCGTGGCGGGCCACCCGATGCCTGCCCCTGTTGCGGCAGCCGCGCCTGATAGTGCAACGGGCACCCATCTCCGCTCCCTGATAGTCTTGGGTCCGGGCTGCGGGGTGGGTGTCTTCATCCTGTGGCGGTACGTCCCGCAGGTGGCCGAGTACCTGCCGCATCACAGGTTTTTCCGGGTTGTAGCATGCGTACAACTTGCCCTCGGAGAGCGACCACTGCAAGGTCAAGGAGCAAGGGCGCAACCAGCTGCGGGCGGTCGAGCAGAAGCACCGGGCCAAGGACCACACCCACAAGGCCCATGCCATCCAGTGCAACAACCTTGGACACCAACAGCGGCACCGGCGGCAGACCCTGTACCATAAACAGGTGCGCGATCACCTCTGCCAGGCCGCCCATACCGTCGTGGGCAAGGGCATCATGGCGGACGCCCTCACTTCGATGTCTCGCCGTTGGCCTTGGTCAATCCAGCCTACACTGCGCAAATCGACTCCTGGACGGGCCTGTTGCAGGGCACGCGTCGCGGGGACCGGTTTTACTGTCTCGAAGGGGCTGTGCTGGACGCGGACACCAATACCGCCTGCAACATTCTGGCGAGGCTGTACCACGACGGGATTGGGTTGTACACGCCCTACCGGAGAGGTGAAAGCCCTGCTCGCGGAACGAACCGGGGCAGCGATGGGGACTGTCCGCCCCGGATTCGAGTTGCGGGGGCATGCAACAAAGCCTCCATTAACCGAGAGCGGATGATCCGCGCCGATGCCGAAGGGTGCCGGTTAAAGGAACAATTCCGCCTCCCCCTACAATACCTCCTCGCATTGAGCCACTATCCGACCGTTGGACAGCACAATTCCATCCTCACAACGGCATTCGATGCGACCCGCATCGAATTGCTCCGCGTAGAGGTTGGCATACAGACCATCCCGGGTCAACAGTTCCTGATGGGTGCCCTGTTCAACGATACGCCCCTGATCGACCCCAAAGATCACATCGGCGGACATGATGGTGGATAGCCGATGTGCGATGGCAATCGTGGTGCATCGATCCATCAGAGGTTCAAGGGCTGCCTGAACGTAACGCTCGCTGGCCGTGTCCAAGGCGGAAGTCGCCTCATCCAGAATCAGGATTCGGGGATCATGGAGGATCACGCGGGCAATGGAGAGACGTTGCCGCTCTCCGCCGGAAAGGCGATAACCGCGTTCGCCCACGACCGTATCGTAGCCATCGGGAAACTGCATGATGCGCTCATGGATAAAGGCAGCCCGAGCGGCTTCTTCCATCTCATCCCGGGTGGCATCCGGGTTGCCGTAAAGAAGGTTGTCGCGCAAGCTGGCATGAAACAGATAGCTTTCCTGTGTGACGTAGCCAACCAGGTCGGCCAAGGATGCCAGCTGAATGTCCCGCACATCGTTGCCATCAATCAGTACGGCCCCTTCCGTTACATCGTACAGACGGGGAATGAGATACGAGATCGTGGTCTTGCCGGCCCCGCTGGGACCAATGAATGCCGCCAACTGCCCGGGCTCAATCCGGAAGCTCACGTCGTCCAGTGCCCACCGTTGTTCCGAGTCTCGACCCTGACTGCCGTGGTCCGTTGCCTCGGCCCGAGCCTCATATGCCAATCGCACCCGGTCAAAGGTAATCCGGCCCTTCACGGCATGACGGTCGAGAGGCAAGGCGCCAGGCGCATCCACGATCTCGGGCTTGATGTCCAGATAGCCAAATATGCGCTCGAACAAGGCCAACGACGACTGCAGCTCGACGGATACCTGAAGCAGACTGCCTATGGGGAAAAACAGACGCGACTGCAGAGTGGTAAAGGCCACGATGGTGCCCGACGTGATGCCCGAGGGAGCATCGCCCCTGAGGAGATAACCCGCTATCACATAGACCAGAACAGGGGCAAGCGAGAAGAAAATTTGCATCACGGTGAAAAAGGCCTGCCCCGTCATCTGGCGACGAATGGTCAGGTCGGCCAGACGCTGGTTCTGTCGGTGAAAGCGTTCAATCTCCTGGTCCTGGCGTCCAAAGAGCTTGGCGAGCATGATGCCGGAGATGGACAGCGTTTCCTGGGTGATGGCCGTCATGTCCGCCGCCGTCTGCTGGGCCTCCGCCGAGACCGCCCGCCGCCGTGCCCCAACCGTCTTCGAAAGCAGGGCAAAGACGGGCACGGTTGCGATGGACACCAGCGCAATTTCCCAGGACAGGATGAACATGGCCACCAGGGTGCTGATAAAGACGACACTGTTGGACAGGACATTGGACACCGTGCTGGTGACCACGTTCTGGATGCTGCCTACATCATTGGCCACGCGCGACTGGATTTCGCCGGTGCGGGTGTTCGTGAAAAAGCTGAGGGGCAGCATCTGGAGATGTGTATAGAGCCTGTCCCGCAGATCCCGCATGACCTGCTGGCCTATCCGATTGGTAAAGAGGGTCTGCACAACACCCAGACCGCCGTTCAGCACCGTGATGCCCGCCATGATGCCGGCAACAAGCCAAAGCAATGAGAGATTGGGCTCCCCTTCGGGTGGGAAAAGCGCCGAGTCGAATACAAACCGAATTAGTACGGGATTCACCACCCCCAGCCCGGCGGTAATCAGGATCAGGATGCCGACAAGGCCGACTCTGACCCAGTAAGGCTGGAATGTTCCGGCAATACGACGTACCAAGCCCTGTCTGGTGGCGACACCCTCGAGTGGTTGGTTGTTGTCATTCATGCTTGGTTTCCCTGGAACTTGCAGTGTTCCAAGCCGGGTTGCATGGAGCCTTCGGATGGTTCAGGCCAATCTCGGCCAAGAAGGCACCCTTCGAGGCGCATGGTGTCTGTTGAACCGATCCGCCGCCTTCTTGACAGCTTTCAGCGCCCCGGGGACAGCGTTGTGACCGCTCTAACCCAACAACACGGATGACGCCCTCCTTCAAAAGCCTGGGAGCATACATGCCATCTAGCGGTGGCAAGCCCGCCGCCTGTGAGACTTGGACCAGAGCGTGAACCTCTCTACTGCCCTTGAAGCTCGGAAAGTATGTTGCACAGAAGCCCCGATCCCAAGTCAGAAACGTGTCGGCATGGGCATTGATGTAATCATCCGCCCCGGATCTCCTCGATGTATTGGTCAACATCAACAACCCCGTCAAGGATCCCGCTGACCCTCTCGACTGGATGCTTCACCGCTGTCCGTTTTTGGATGAGCAGGCCGCGCTCGGTCGGAGTAATCTCGAGCTCGACACCCGTGTGCATGCCGAAGCGGTCTCTGAGCCGCTTGGGGATGGTGATTTGTCCTCGTTCGGAAATTTTCATGTCCGTCTTGTATGAATTTCTGTTCGCATCCACCATATCACTTCCCGCATGCACAGACTGTCAAGGAACCGGTCTCCAGAACCTATGGATTTCTCAACTGCCTGCGTTAGGCGGAAGCGGACTGCTTGTCCGGTGGACGCTTCGTCGACCTGGCAGGCCCATAGGCTGGCCCGACTTGCGGGTCTCCACGTCGGCGACGGCCGACCGGGCCGCCGTGTCGAACGCCTAGAGGTTCCGGGCGGGGTTCCCGTACCGGGCGCACTTGTACTTCAGCATGTGCACGAACTCCCCCAGGCCGGCGTCACTGATGGCGCGTCCCAGTCTCCGGTTGCGCTGCATCCCCGCCAGGTGCAGGGTCTCCACCTTCACCATGCCGCCGCGCTTGGCGATCGCCGCGGTGGTCTGATGGTGGTGGTCGTTACGCAGATGGGAGACGCGGGCATACTGCCGTCTTCGCCGGGCGTACAGGGCTTCCCGCCGGTGGGAGGTCCGGTGCCGGCCGTGAACCTTGCGGGAACGGGCGATGGCCTTATCGATGCGTCGCAGCTCGACCAAGGCCTCCTGCAGAGGACGCGGGTTGAGGATTTTCGTCCGTTTGTCCCCATTCCACAGCGTGGCCAGTGTCCGGATGCCCATGTCGACGCCGACGGTTGGGCCGGGACACTTGGGCGGCTCCGGTTCACCGGTGTCCACCTGGAAGGCGATGAACCAGCGGTCCGCTTCCAGGCTGACGGTGGCCGAAAGGATGTCCCCGAAGCGCAGCGGCTCTGTCATGCGCACCCAGCCGATCACCGGGATGCACACGCGGCACCTGCAGCAGGCGCCACAGCAGATGCCGGATCTCGGGCAGGCTCAGTCCCCGGCCAGGCCGCGCGACCGGCGGAAGGCGGCTAGGCTTGGCAGTCCCGAACTCTTTTTTGGAGGGGACAGAACGCGGCAGGTCCGCGGTCCGCACCACGGCCAGCAGGCCAAGGCCCGGAGCACCAGCGTCACGGGCCGGTACCAGCCGTACGCGCTGGACTATGACCCGGCCCTGCTGCTCTCAACCGACGGGATGTGGATGGCCCAACTGGCCGGCCACTTCGACTGCTGCCAAGCCACCGGGCGGCGCTGGCTGCACCAGTTCCCCGCCGCGGGTTTGAAGTCCCCGCGCCACCGGCGGCGGACCCCAGAACCGAATACCGTCCTACCCAACCTTCTCGGAACATGATAGCAGTAATGCTATCATTACCCACATGGATAAAACACTGGCGAAAATCAGACGGAACCCGAGGAACGTCCGGTTTGGTGAGCTCCGCAAGGTCTGCGACCACTACTTTGGGCAGCCTAGGGCGAGAGGCAGCCACTTGTTCTATAAGGTGCCTTGGCAAGGGGAACCGCTGGTCAATATCCAGCCTGTGAGAGGCATGGCCAAGCCCTATCAGGTACGACAGGTGATCAAGGCGATCGACAACTTGGAGGAGTGAATTGCGATGAACGGACATGACCGTTATACCTATCGCGTCATCTGGTCCAATGAAGATGAGATGTACGTGGGCCTGTGTGCGGAGTTCGGGTTGCTCAGCCACTTGGACGACACGCCTGAAGGAGCGTTTGCAGGCATCAGGGATGTGGTGGCGTTCGCTGTGCAAAGCTTGCAGGAGGATGGCGATCCAATCCCGGAGCCGCTATCCACACGACGATTCAGCGGTACCCTCACCCTCCGTGTTCCCCCCGAGACCCATCGTGCCCTGGCGATGGATGCAGCCGAAGCAGGCGTCAGCATGAACCGCTTGGCCGCAGAACGGTTGGCGCTCCGTCGTTGAGGATTTTGTGGCCTCCACTCCTGCTACAGTGGTGCTTGTTGCAGTTTGAGGTGTTGTCGGTGGTCGTGGCAGCACCGTCCAACAGGCAACAACGCGCGCAACAGTGTTTGGGCAAGTCACAACGAACTGATGTGAACTCCTCCCGCCTGACACCGTTTATGGCATTGTGACGACCTTGCAGACGCCCTGATCCAGGAATGCGGATGACGCAATCCCACCAGTGCGGCTTGCCCGGGCAAGCCGCACTGGTCTCGAGTTCCGGGGGAAGGCTCCGCTAGACCGTTAGACCGCTCATGCTCGACACAGGTTCAGGTCCCGGTACTCTCATCGCGTGCAGCTGTCGGCAACTGCGCAGTTTGTAGTCCCGCAGTTCCTCCAGCCCGTACTCCCGGGCCAGGGTTCGCGCCGAGACAACAGGATCCAGGCTGCGCAGCACAAACCACTGTTCCCGCTCAAGCCACTGCTCCATTTCGATGGTTTCGCCGTGCTCAGCCAGCAGTTGATCCCTCTTCTCGATATTGAAATTCTCGTGATAGATGCCGCGGTCGAGATCCAGTATCGTGCGGGTCACATGCAGGCCCTCCGACTTCTCGTAGAGGATTTCCTCGCCCGTGATGTCATACACAATGCAGTCGCGCGTGAACGTGGAAGTCAGGATGTAGTAGTGGTGATTCAGGGCGTGGGCCTGTAATGCGCGCCCCGCGGAATAGGCACTGGGCCATACGACCAGATCCGCTCCGCCTTCCGCCAACGCCTGCCACACATCGGGAAAGTTCACGTCAAAGCAAATCGCAATGCCCAGACGGCCGAAGTCGGTTTCCACAACCTGTGGTACGGAGTCAATAACATCCACCGGCGGGTTGGCATCGAACTCCGACCAGTACGGGTAGACCTTGTCGTAGACATACGCAATATTCCCGCCACGATCCAACAACACGGCGGAATTCAGGCGAAAACCATCCTGTTGCCGATCAATGGGACAGACGATGTAAACGTTGTGCCGTCGGGCCAGTTCCGCCATGATGGAAACCGTAGGTCCCTCCAGGGGTTCCGGCTGATCCCTGCTCTGATCATTGCAGGTTTCGGGCAGGACTATCAGATCGGCTCCTCGCATGCCTTCCTCGTCAACCCGTCTTACGACCCGGGCCCATGGATCCTGATGGAATCCCAGACTAACCACCCTCGCCTTGCCTGGTGCCTGCATCTCCCTGTCTCCTGCGTCACTTGGTCAAGACCCGCGGGGATTGTAAGGGATCCTCCTCCACCTATGGTTGGGACACGTTTTGAAGCCTGAGCCGGTGTGGCAGGCCGTTCACCCCGATGCAAGAGGGGACGGGTACTGCCACCGGCACATTGATGGGATCCGCCTGCGGGAGCCCTGCAGGTTGGCGGCGTCCTGAAATGTCGTCGACTGGGCAACAAATCGCGCGGGCATGTCCCGATCGACGTTGCGGCATCTGATATCGCGCAGTGAAAAGCGCCCTATGGGACGCAGGGAACCGGCCCGTCCACAGCGGGTGGATATCCGTACCAAGGCAAAAGAACCCGCGCTGCATTTTGGACGTTTGACGGCTCTCGCGAGAAGTGGCACCATGATTCATTCCGTCCGCCCGAAAGGGCAAGGAGACACATCATGAACGGCACTGTACGCTTCTCTCGCAGAAGTTTTTTGCGCGCCGCCGCTACATTGTCAGGCGGGGCCCTGTTGGCAGCCTGTACCTTGCCGGATACCGGCACCGGCATGGAGGCCGAAGCAACGGAACCCGTGGTGTTGCAGGCATTGTGGGTCGCTCAGACGGCATTGGTTGAGTATTTCGAAAACTATTCGGCCACGATCTTCAGCCCTCAAAACGACGGCGCGATGGTGGAGTTCACGCTGGCACCCGGCAACGAAATTCCCCAGAAAATGCTGTCGGGCATCGCGGCCGGAGATCCTGCGGATCTGTTCCGGGTCGTGAACGTCGCGGCCTTCACGCAACTGGCAGCCAATGACATCATCCTGGCACTGGACGATTTGATTGACCGGGACGGGTACCAGGACTACATCGACACCTTCATTCCGGGCACGGTGGAAACCTTCAACTTCAATGGCATCCAATACGGCATTCCCTTCGGAGCCCATCCCAGTTCCCAATACCTCTTCTACAACAAGACCGCCTTGAACGACCAAGGCATTGTGCTGGACGACCCCGGCTGGTCCTGGGCCGATTATGTCGAGGTGGCCAAGACGGTCACGGACCCGGACAACGATGTGTTTGGCTCCTGGGTGCGGGCCAACTTCGAGGGATACATGGTCGGTGTCCGCTCCATGGGCGGCGACCTGCTCAACGAGGACGGCACGCAGTCCCAGATCAACTCGGACGAAGCCTGGGAGTTCTGGAACCTGCTGTATGCGCTGATCAACGAACACAAGACGACGGCGCAGCCCACGGATATACGGGACTGGAAGCCGCCCTTCGCGGAACAGAAAATCATGATGGCCAACGACAACGGCTACCGCGAATCGTTCCTGCGCGAGATGGTTCAGGACTTCGAGTTCGACACCTTCCTGATTCCCAACATGGGCGATGTGCCGCGCGGAGGCCTGGTGGGCGACATCTCCGCCATTTCCGCAGCCTCCAGCCATCACGATCTCGCGTGGGAATGGGTGAAGGGCACCTTGGCCACGGAAGAAGGCATCAAGCGCGTGCAGAACGCCCGCTTCATTCCCCTGCCCACGGAAGCGGCCCTGCTCCATGAGGACGCCATGGTCAGTCACCAGTACGAGTTCTACGTGCGGCAGTGGATCAATGAACCGCCGCGGGCGGCCCCCACTGCCGGCAATGGGCGCACCAGCGATGTCTTCAGCACGCTGCAACGGGGCATGGAAGCGGCCTGGTTGGCCACCGAACCGCTGACGGACGTCGTCAACAGCGTGGACAAGGAGATTCAGGACATCCTCGACATGCCACCGGCCTAACCGGGGAGGGCTCCCCGGTCGAGGAGAAGGTTCCCGGTTCGGGTGCCCCCGGGACCGCAGGGTCCCGGGGGCTGGAGCCGCGCGCATCAACCTGCCTGGCCACGGCGAGTCAACGACCGGCGATCGGAGGCCATGTCCCATCGCACCATGCACGACACACCGACACGGGAATCCTTGGCCGCCCGCATCTCCCGCCCTTTCCGGCTGGGGGTGCTGGGCTGGTACGAAGCCCGGTGGGGTCTGTTCTTCATCACCCCTTGGATTCTGGGCTTCCTGCTGTTTCAGTTCGGACCCATGCTGGCCTCCGTCTACTTCTCCTTCACCGACTACAACGTGCTGCGTCCGGCGCGGTGGATTGGTCTGGACAACTACCAGTACATGGTCACGACCGATCCCCGGTTCTGGAAAGCCATCCAAGTCACCGTCTACTACGTGGTGCTGCGGGTGCCGCCGACCATCGTGGGGGCCCTGACCTGCGCCATCATCCTCAATCAGTCGATTCGGGGACGGGTGGTCTACCGCACCCTGTTCTTTATTCCTTCCATCACCCCGGGCGTGGCCGCCATTCTGGTGTGGACCTGGGTCCTCAACCCCCACTACGGCCTGTTGAACTACATGCTGGACCAGGTCGGGATTGAGGGACCGTCCTGGCTGGGCGATCCGGATTGGGCCGTGCCATCGCTCGTGATGCTGGGCGTCTGGGGCTCCATTGGGGGGACCAGCGCCATCATCTTCCTGTCGGCCCTGCAGGACATACCGGAATCGCTGGTCGACGCAGCCCGGGTGGATGGCGCCACCTGGCTCCGCGAGCAACTGCACATCACCATCCCCCTGTTGACGCCCGCCATATTCTTCGTATTGGTCCTGACCATCATCGGCACCTTCCAGGCCTTCACGGCCGCGTTCGTCAGCACCAATGGCGGGCCTGCCTATGCCACCTACTTCCTGGTGCTGCATCTCTATGAACGCGCGTTTCAGAGCTTCCAGATGGGGTATGCGTCGGCCCTGGCCTGGGTGCTGGTGGCGTTTCTGCTTGTGTTCACCTATCTGCAGATCCAGGGGTCCAACCGCTGGGTGCATTACGGAGGGGATTGAACCTCGCCCGCGCAGGCATGTCCGCGTCCCTTCCCGTCGTACGCAGCGCGCTGCGTACCTTCGCCATCTACGGTGTCTACATCGGGGCATCGATTCTGTTTGTCATACCGTTTGTCTGGGCCCTGTCCGGCTCCCTGAAGAACCCGTACCAACTCGAGCTGTTTCCGCCGGAGTGGATTCCGGACCCGGTGTTGTGGCGCAACTATGCCGAGATCTGGACCATCGTGCCCCTGGGCCGCTTCATGTGGAATACGCTCTTCATCGCCGTGCTGTCGCTGGCCGGCCAGCTTTTCACAGCCTCGATGGTGGCCTACGGCTTCGCCAAGTTCCGGTTTCCCGGGCGGGACGTGCTGTTTCTGTTGATGCTGTCAACCCTGATGCTGCCCATCCACGTCAGCCTCATTCCCCGCTTCGTGCTGTTCTACAAGCTGCAATGGGTGGACACGTTTCTGCCCCTGATCGTGCCCAACTATTTCGGAGGCAGCGCCTTCGCCATATTTCTGCTGCGGCAGTTCTTTCGCAACCTGCCCAAGGAGATGGACGACGCGGCGCGCATTGACGGCGCGGGATACTGGCGCATCTTCTTTCAGATTCTGCTGCCCCTGTCCCGCTCCGCGTTGATCGCGCTGACGATCCTCGGCTTCCTGGCGGACTGGGAGGATTTTCTGCAGCCGCTCATCTACCTGCAGTCCACGGAAAAGCTCACGGTCTCCATCGGCCTCCGCTTCCTGGCCGTGACCGCCAGTTCCGACATCTCGGGGGACCCCACCACCCATCTGCTGATGGCCGCGTCCATCGTGTCGTCGCTGCCTCCGATCCTGCTCTATGTCGTGGCGCAGCGGCAACTGGTGCAGGGTTTGGTACTGACGGGATCCAAGGGGTAAGCGCGTTCGTTCCAGCCTGAGGCCCTTCACCACCTGCGGAACTTGCCATCCATGCCCGGTCCCTCCCCGTCTCCCGATATAGTCCTGATCCTCACGGATCAGTGGAACCCGCGCATGATGGGCTGCTACGGAGATTCCGCAGTGCGCACCCCCCACCTGGACCGATTGGCGCGCGCAGGGATGCGCTTTGACAATGCCTATGCCTCGTCTCCGGTGTGCATGCCTGCCCGTTGTTCCCTGGTGAGCGGCCAGTTTCCCCACCGGCACGGCTTCTGGAACAACTTCACGGGCCTCAAGTTCCCGGCCGACCGGGTGACACTGTTCCACGCGTTGAGGGCGCAGGGCTACACCACAGCCAAGATTGGCAAGTACCACCTTTTTAATCCGGAAGCGGGCGAAGATCACCGGGACCACGGGGACTACTACGACGCGCTGGGTCTGGACTGGGCCCAGGAGCTGCCTACCCCATACATGGGCCCCTATCTCCGCAACGAGTACACCCGGTTCCTGGAGGAGAAGGGGATGCTCCAACCCTACATCGACGACATCGCCGCGCGGTTCGTCGGGGGCGACCATCATGTCGTGCGGCCTTCCCCTCTGGCCCCCGATGAGCACATCGACGGCTATGTGGCACGGCAGGCACAGCGGTATAGCGAGACCTGCACCCGGGAACGGCCCATGTTTCTGTGTGTCAGCTTCCCGGGCCCCCACACGCCCTTTGACGCCCCGCGGCCGTACAGCGACATGTACGACCCCGAGTCCATGACCTTGGCCCCCAACGTACCCACTACAACCGGCCAAGGCCATGATCACGCCCACATCCGGCGGATGCAGGCCAATTATTTCGGGAAGCTCACACACCTGGACGATCGCGTCGGCGCGCTGCTGCAGGCACTGGACCGACGGGGCAACCTGGCCAACACACTGGTGCTTTTCGCCGCCGATCACGGCGAGTATCTGGGCAGTCACGGACGACACGGCAAGGGCGACTTCCACGAGGAATCCGCGCGCATCCCCCTGTTAATGCACTGGCCGGAGCGGATCCGACCGCACCAGACATGTGCCGCTCCGGTCAGTTGGCTGGACCTGTACGCCACCGTGCTCCACGCCGCGGGCAGGGACGACCACTCGACCCCAAGCCGGAAGTCCCTGCTTCCCCTGGCCACATCGGCCTGCGAGCCGATGCGCGAGGCCGTGTTCTCCGAGATTGGGAACCGTCAGGGCTTCAACTTCATGGTGCGAGCCGGAGACCACAAGTGGTTTCTCACCAACGGCAAGGAATCCCTGTTTCATCTGCCCCGCGATCCCTACGAGCAGCACAATCTGGCCGAGGAAGCCGGCACATCCGATCTGCGCCTCGACATGCGGGAGCGTCTGCTCCAATTCCTCATGTCCGATCAGGAAAACCACGCGGCGGGCTATCTGCCGTTGTTTCAGCGCATGGGCCTGCAGGTGTCCGGACAGGAGGATGCCTACGCCTTTCTTCGCAGCCGGTTCCGCCGGATTCACGGCCTGGAGCCTTGACCCGACCTGTTGCCAAGCACGACCAATAGCCATGACGCCCACGGAAGTTACCAAAATCCAGTTTGCCGGGCCGGGCCGGGTGCAGGTGGTCACGGAACCAATGGAATTCGTCCTGGCACCTGACGAAGTGCTGCTGCGGACAAGGTTCAGTCTTGTGAGCACCGGCACCGAAACCGCCAAGCTGACCGGTCTGCAGGAAGTGGCCTATCCCTTCGACACCGGGAACCGCGCGTGCGGGACGGTGGTGGCCTGCGGCTCCGATGTCCGGAATATCCGGGTCGGCGACGTCGGGTTCAGCTACACGCCCCACTGGAGCCATGCCCCGGCCCGACGGCTGTTCGTCAAGGCTCCCCGGGAAGTGCCGCAGCAGCACGTTCCCTTCGCGGGCATGGCTTCCGTGGGCATGACGGCACTGCGCGTGGGCCAGGTGGAATTGGGGGATCAGGTAGTGGTCGTGGGCTTGGGTCTGGTCGGCATCCTGACTGCCCAGCTGTGTCGGATCGCCGGTGCCCACACCGTGGGGGTGGACATGAAGCCGTCGCGCCTGCGGTTGGCCAAGGCCTGCGATCTGCCCGATCCCGTCGATGCCGGTCTCCCCGATGTCAAGGCACGCATTCTGGAGGCAACGGCAGGTCGGGAACCGGATGTGGTGATTGAGGCATCGGGCACCCCCGAAGGAGCAATCCAGGCCCTGCAGCTCACAGGATCACAGGGAGAGGGCAACGTGGTCCTTTTGGGTTCGCCCCGCCGCAGTCTGGACACGGATGTCACGCCACTGCTCAATCGGGTGCATCTGTGGCGCGGAGGCTCCGTGAATCTGCTGGGGGCCCATGAATGGCGCTACCCCCTGCACCGGGGTCCGTTTCACAAGCATTCGATCGAACGCAACATCGAGGTCGTCTTCCAGCTTATGGCCGAGCAGCGACTGTGTCTCGAACCGCTCGTCTCCCATGTGGCTCCACCGGAGCGCGCACCCGAGGTGTTCGCGGACTTGATCGACCAGCCGGACACGATGGTGGCGGCCCTGTTTGATTGGACAGCGACAGACCATCGCCCCGGGTGACGGAGAACGAACTCCCACAGCGGATGCGGGGTGCGACCGAGTCCTGCCGTCGACCATGGATGGTGTCCTTTCCAACCACCGCCCTGACTTGGCGCGCAATTTTGTGGATTCTTCGGCTCCGGGCCAGCCGGGCCGGAAGGTAGTGTCAGCCCTTGAGACCGCTGAAGGCGATGCCCTGGACAAAGTAGCGTTGGGCGGCGAAGAACACAATCAGGACGGGGACCGTGACCACCACCGACGCTGCCATCAGCAGATGCCACTGGGTACCGTAGTATCCCTTGAAATGGGCCAGGCCCAGCGCCAGTGTTTTCTTGGCGGGCGTGTTGATGTAGATCAGCGGTCCCATGAAGTCGTTCCACGTGCCCACGAAGGTGAAGATGACCGCCGTGGTCAGCACCGGTTTGGACAGGGGCAGGACGATGCGCCCGTAAATGCCCAGTTCGGAGCAGCCGTCCATCTTGGCGGCTTCGCACAGTTCGTCGGGAATGGTGCGAAAGAACTGCCGGAAGAGGAAGACGAAGAAGGCGTTCCCGCCGAAGAAGAGCGGGACCAGCAGCGGCCAATAGGTGTCAATCCAGCCCAGATAGCGGAAGATGATGAATTGCGGGATCAGCAGCACTATCTGCGGCAGCATGAGTGTCGCCAGGGCGAAACCGAACAGCAGCTCGCGTCCCGGAAAACGGAATTTGGCGAACCCGTACCCGCAGATGGACGCGCTGCCCACGGTGGCGATCTCGCCCACGACGACCAGGATGAGGGTGTTGCGGAAGAACAGATGAAAGGGATGCTCCTGCATCGCGCGCGTGTAGTTCTGCCAATGCAGGGGATTCGGGATCCACTGGGGCGGGTAGAGCCAGATATGGGCCTCGTCCTTCAGGGAACTCGTGGTCATCCACAGGAAGGGAGTGGTCAGCATGACGGCACCCAGCACGAGGACGGCATACAGCCAGACGCGGTGGATCTGGGCCTGGCGGCGCAGGGAGGCGCCGGCGGGCATCGTGCGGGTCCCCATGGCTACTCTCTCACGAACCCAGGTAGTACACGTCCCGCCCGAAGTAGCGGAAGACCACGAGGGTCAGGGCCAGAATGATGAAGAACAGCACCCAGGCCATGGCGGAGGCATAACCCATTTTGAGGTACTCGAAGGCGTTGCGGTAGAGGTGCAGCACGTAGAAGAGGGTGGAGTTGTTGGGGCCGCCGGCAGTGATGAGATACCCGGCGGTGAACACCTGAAACGAGGCGATCATGTTGATCACGAAGTTGAAGAAGATGACCGGGGTCATTAGGGGAATCGTGATGCGGAACAGCCGGTGTCGCGAACCGGCACCGTCGATCTTGGCCGCCTCGTAGAGTTCCGGCGGAATGCCCTGCAGCCCGGCCAGGAAGATGATCATGGTGGCGCCGAAGCCCCACAGGGACATTACTATCAGCGCCGACAACGCGATGTCCGGATCCTGCAGCCAGAGGACCTTGGGCAGGCCCATCGTGCGAAGCAGCCAGTTGATCAGCCCATACTCGGAATTGAGCAGCCAGGACCAGAGCACGGCATTGGCCACGGGCGGCACCAGGGCGGGCAGGTAGTACAGGACGCGGATGACATACATCGTCCGGGAGCGGCTGAAGTTCAGCAGCA
This sequence comes from Caldilineaceae bacterium, assembly GCA_965208365.1. Classification (GTDB taxonomy): domain Bacteria; phylum Chloroflexota; class Anaerolineae; order Caldilineales; family Caldilineaceae; genus Bin34. The sequence goes on from OZ242330.1 coordinate 1,190,166, forward strand.
GGGCCGTGGCAAAGGCGACGAGCAGGTTCAGGGGCACCGCAGCCACTGTGAAAATCACGGTGACCTTCAGGGACTGTCCGACGAGCCGGTCCCGAAACAGCGAGATGAAGTTGTCAAGGCCGACCAAAGTCGGTGGGCGCAGCAGTGTCCAGTCCGTCAGGCTGATGTACACCGCCGCGAGCATGGGCACAATGAACCAGAGAACCGTGCCGAGCAGTATGGGGGAAACGAAAACGAACCCCCACAAGGCCTCCCGCCGGTTAAAGGAATGGCCTGGGCCTGCCCGACGCGATCCGCCGGCCTTGAGCATCATGGACCGGCAACGCTGCGAATGCCGTGGGTTCCGATGGGTGGGCCCGGGCCACCGGGTCCTACGACCGGTTGCGCCAGTCTTCGATCACCTGGTTCGCTTCCTCCACTGCCGCGGGCAGGGCATCGACGGCCTGGGCCTCGCCAATCCAGACGGTGTCCAGGGCACTGGAGACAATGCCGTTGGCTTCCCAGAACCCCGGCCCCATGTACATGGTGTGTCCATACTGGTTGACATAGTCGAGGGCAATCATTTCGTAGCCTTCGGGATGGACATCGGCGTTGAGCCAGGAGGCAACCCCCTCCGGCGTGGCCAGGCTGGTGTGGGTCGGCAACCACAGTCCGCCTTGGCACATGGTCTTCTGATAGAAGTCGCCGGACAGGAAGGCTACAAACTCCCAAGTGGCATCGGGTTGCTTGCCTCCCGCCGCCATGACCTGGTTGTGGGCCTGGATGTCCGTGTACCGGGTTTGCATGTACGGCAGCACGCCGGTGCCATAGTTGAACTCCAGGGGCTGGATGCGCAGCAGGTTCCAGGAACCGTCCGCGATCATGGCTAGCCTGCCGGAACCCAAGGCCTCCAGGTTGTTCATGCCGATCTCAGAGAAGAAGGCACCGTGCGGGGCCACATGGTGGACATTGACCAAATCCGCCACCATCTGGACTGCCTGCATGGTTTCGGGGGAATCGAACTGGAAGCTGCCATCGGGCGCCGGTGCCGTGTACCGCCCGCCATTGGAGCCGATGGCCGCGTGCAACGGAATGAACCAAGTGGGCCACTGGACCCCGTGTTGCTCGATGTTGTCGGCGTCGAAACCGGCGTCGTCCGGATGCCTGCCGTTCGCGTCAAGGGTCAAGGCCTTGGCTACCGTCAAGAACTCATCCCAAGTCCAAGCCTCTTCGGGATTGTTGCTTGGCGGATCGATCCCGGCAGCTTCGAACACATCCAAATTGGTGTACAGATGGGGACAAACCCAGCAGGAACCAAGGCCGTACCATTGGCCTTCCCATGTGCAACGTTTGAGTTCCTCTTCGTAATGGGTCCAGTATTCGGGATTGCTGAATCCGGCGTGGTCCATGACGTACGGGGTGATGTCCAGCAGAACGCCCTGGATGACCCAGCTGAAGAAATCGCCCGAACCCGCATACATCGTGTCGGGCGGCGTGCCGGCGGCAATCTGCGTCAATACTTTCTGGCCATAGGCCTGTGGTTCGGTTTGCCAGTCGATGGTGTAGTGGGGATACGCCTCCCCGAATTCGTCGATGGCAGCCAGAATTGATTCGGTTTCAAAGGGACTCCCGGGCCAGGCTTTGGCGACTATCGTGACAGGCTCTGCTGCGGGTGCATCCGCCCCATCACCCTCAGCCGCGGCCGGTTGGCCAACTTCCGCTGCCGGAGGGGTGCAGGCTGCCAGCAGCGTCGCACTGCCGATCGCACCGGACCACATCAAGAACTTTCGTCGGCTTAACTGTCTGGCGTTCATGGCGGTACTCCGCTTAAGTGTCCGGGATGGTCCCACCCGCGTCGGCAAGGGCACGGGTGAATCGAATGCATGTCGATTGTACCCCCGCGGCGAATCCCTCTGAATCAGCACAAACGTGCTCTTTGTGGGCTGGTGAAACAGGTTGTCAGGCTGGTCCAGCTGTGCACGGAACCGATCTATTCCGGTACCGAATACAGTTGGGAACTTTGGCCATCCCGGTCGGACTTCTGCCAGGGGCTGACGGACTCCGAACTCGGTTACGTGGAAACGGTGGGGCAAGAAGCCTTCAGGAAGGCGGGGGACGAGTAGGGTCGGGTGTCCAAGTCTGCCCGAAAGGCCTGCAGGGCTGGAACTGTCCAGGTGCCGTAATCCCGCCGACTGGATTGCCCCGGGTGGGCAAGTGGAGGCACCACCCGAAGTTGGTTGGCCAAACGAAAAACTCCGGGCGACGGCGCATCGCGTATTGGCATACCGAAACATCAAACAAAACAACCGATTCCATCCAGTAAAATTCATAACGTTAATCCTTCTATTACCGACAACCTTAAACAAGTCCCTCCAATTTATTCAATTGACAGCAAAGCGCAATACTGCTACGGTTACTTTAATTCAGGCGGTAAGCTGTTTCAAACCGGAGGCGAACATCATGAAGTCTTTTCTTTCGCGTCGTAATTTCCTCAAGACCGGCGTCGGCTTGGGCGCGCTCGGAATCCTGGCCGCGTGCGAGATGCCGACGGCCGGAACGGGCGACGGTGCCGCCGAGTCCGCCGAACTGAGCGTGTGGGTTTGGTGGCCCAGCCCCGTGCCTTCCCTGATCGAGATGGGCGATACCTTCATGGAGGCGCATCCCAACGTCACGGTCTCCGTGGAAGCCCCGTCGGACTACTGGACCAAGGTCCAGACATCGATCGCCGGGGGTGCCGGTCCCGATCTGTTCTTCATGAACAATGTCAACTACTGGTCCTGGGCGCACCGGGGCGTGCTGTACGACATGACCGAACTGGCAGCCGCCGACGACGCCATGCAGGACAACATCGCCAATTCCTGGCAGGGAGCCGTCGATTTCTACAACTACAAGGGCCAGCAGTTCGGCATGCCCTACATGTACACGTCCATCGTCCTCTACTACAACGAGGACTACATCGACAGCAAGGGTTTGGCCCTGCCGGCGGACATTGAAGATGAAATGGACTGGAACCGCTTCCGGGAATATGGGCTGGCCCTGCACGAGCAGGACGGTGACGATGTCACGATGTGGGGCCTTTACTCCACGGCCGGCATCGAAACAGGCTGGCTGAACTATGTGCGTGCGAATGGCGGGGACTTCCTGAACGACGACAATTCGGAATGCATCATCGATTCCCCCGAATCCATCGAGGCCTGGAACTACCTGGTGAACCTGCGGCGCGAGGACGGCATCTCCCCCAGTCCGGAAGCCCTGCAGGCCGAAAGGGCCAACAGCCTGTTCCAGACCGGCAGGATTGCCCTGTATCCATCGGGCAACTGGGAAATGTCCTTCCTGAACGAGCAGTTGAAGGACTTCACCTACAACATCACCCTGCTGCCGTTCTCTCCTCAGACGGGCGAACGTGGTGGCACCACCAACATCGTCGGGGTCGTCATCAACAACAACACCCCGGCCGAGGATCCGTCCTGGAACCTGATGACGCACCTGCTGTCCAAGGACTCGCAGGACAAGCTGGCCCGCGCCAACGTGCTGGCTCCGGTACGCCACGACTCGGCGGAGTTGTACTACGACCCGGCACTGGGGCCGGCTAACCGCGGGGCCGCTTTCGAGATGCAGGAGTGGACTACGGCCCTGCCCACCCACGACGTGGTCACGTGGGGCGAGATGATGCAGCCCACAACCGAGTGGCAAACCGAGATCTTCGAGGGACGCGTGAGCGTGGAGGAAGGGCTCGCCAACATGGCGGAGAGCGTCAACTCCCTGTTCTGAGCCCCTGTCCCGGTTGTTCGTCATGATGAAACAAGGTCGCGGGGAACGCGTGCAGTCGGCTTGGCCGGGCGTTCCCTGCGACCACAGGCAGCATGGGCCTGTTTGCCTGTCAGGCCCGCCTCGGGCTGCTCCGGTGGCACCCGGGTAGACGAACCGGGAATCGGACGGTTCACTGCCCCTGGGCGATGAGGCCCGTACTGCCCAAAACCTGACGCGTATGCACAAGGGCAAGTTGTGGCGTCGAATCCGGCCGCATGCGGCCGGGTGGCTGTGCGCCTCTCCCTGGATCCTGGGCTTCCTGGTCTTCACGCTGGGCCCCATGATCTGGTCCATTTACTACAGTCTGACGGAGTACCCGTTGATCCGGCCGCCGGTCTGGGTGGGGCTGGACAACTATCGATTCATGTTGCAGGAGGACAAGTTCTTCTTCAACTCGTTGCGCGTCACGACTCTGTACGCCATCGTAGCGGTCCCCCTGCACCTGGTAATGGGGTTCCTGATGGCCTTGATGCTCAACCAGAAGATTCGCTACATCGCCCTGTGGCGCACGGTTTACTTTTTGCCCTCGGTGGTGTCCGGGGTGGCCGTGGCCCTGCTGTGGCAATGGATCTTCAATTCGGACTTCGGCCTGGCCAATTGGCTGCTCGGTCTGGTGGGCATAGATGGCCCCAGCTGGCTGCTCAGCCCCACCTGGGCCCTGCCGGCCCTGATCATCATGAGCTTGTGGGGCGTTGGCGGCAGCATGGTCATCTTCATCGCCGGGCTGCAGGGCGTGCCTCAGGCCCTGTACGAGGCGGCCGAAATCGACGGCTCCAACGCCGTGCAGCGCTTCTGGCACGTCACAGTGCCCATGGTCTCGCCCGTGATCCTGTTCAACCTGATCATCGGGCTGATTGCGGCGCTGCAGACCTTCACGCAGGCTTTCATCATGACCGCCGGCGGGCCCAAGCAGTCGACCCATTTCTTCATGCTGCACCTGTACAACAATGCGTTTCAATGGCTGAAGATGGGCTATGCCTCCGCCTTGGCCTGGGTTCTCTTTGCATACATCCTGATCGCGACCCTCTTTGTCATTCGTTCCTCGTCCCTGTGGGTCTTCTACGAGGGCGAGATCAAAGGCAGGTAGCCCGGCATGGCCACAGGGGTCGGTACAGCCGTCAGGCATCAGGTGGATTTCAGGATCAGGGCGGGCCGGTTGTTAGCCCGGACAAGCCTGTACATGGTGTTGTCCCTGGGCGCCTTCCTTTTCCTTGTGCCGTTTGTGTGGATGGTTTCCACGGCGTTAAAGGAGGCTGGGGATGTCATGAAGTTTCCCCCGGAGTGGATACCGCAGCCGGTACTGTGGGGCAATTTCGTCGAGGCGTTCACACAGGACTACGCTCCGTTCGGCATCTTCTTCAAGAACACGATCGTAATCACGGCAACGGCCGTGTTTGGCCAGTTGCTGTCGGCCAGCCTGGTGGGATTCAGCTTTGCCCGCCTCCGCTGGTGGGGCCGGGACTATCTGTTTCTGGTCGTGCTGGCCACCATGATGCTGCCCTACCAGGTGACGCTGGTGCCGGTGTTCGTGCTGATGAAGGTTCTGGGCTGGATTGACTCATTCCTACCCCTGATTGTTCCCTTCTATCTGGGCGGGGGGGCCTTCTACATCTTCCTGTTTCGCCAATTCATGATGACCATCCCGCTGGAGTTGGACGATGCTGCGCGGATCGACGGCTGCGGCACCTTGTGGCTCTACGCCCGCATTATCCTGCCCCTGTCGGGTCCAGCTCTGGCCACCGCGGCCATTTTCTCGTTCCTGGCGCACTGGAACGATTTCATCGGCCCGCTGATTTACCTAAACAGCGTCTCCAACTACACGCTGTCCCTAGGCCTGCGGATCCTCCAAGGATACGGCGGCTACGGCATCCAACGGTGGAACCTCTTGATGGCGGCGTCCCTGTTCGTGATGCTGCCGGTGCTGCTGCTCTTCTTCTTTGCGCAGAAGTACTTCATTCAGGGCATCGTAACCTACGGAGTCAAGGGCTAGCGCGGGAAACCGAAGACTGAATGCCGAAAGAGCCCGTGGTCGGCTTCACGCTCGAACCGGGCCGACATCTCCCATAGCTTTGCCCCAACCTCCGCACAGCAGCGATGTCCGGCACGCGAACCGGACATCCCGCCTGGACGGGTTCCACCGCGCGATGACAGGCGCGGCGGCGCGGCCCATTATCATTGTGTGTGCAAGGAGCAGCACCGCCGCGCCTTCGATCCATTCTGAACGAGCAAGGAGAACCGGGATGTTGAGCGAAGCCAGGTATCACCGGGGCATTCCCCTGGAAATGTCGGACGAGACCTTCGGGGACCTCCGGGTGTCAGCAGACATCGCCGAAGACGGCCCGGCACTGCGGAAGCGGTTGGCCGAGGACGGCTACCTGTATCTGCCCGGCTATCTGGACCGGGAACTGGTGTTGGAGGCCCGACGCGGGGAGTTACAGCTGTTTCACGACTTGGGCTACCTGGACCCGGACCAACCGTTGATGGACGGCGTAGTCAGCGAGCAATACCGGGGCGAGGCCGCCAATCCGTATGGCGAACCCGAACTTCAGAAATCGACCAAGCGCAATCAGGCGTTGCGGAACGTCCTGCACGACGGCCGGATGATTGAGTTCTACCGGATGCTTTTCGAGGAAAAGGTACGGGCTTTCGACTTCACTTGGCATCGGGCCAAGACAGACAGCCAGGAAACAGCCTCCAATCCCCATTGCGACATCGTGTTCATGGGTCGAGGTTCCCATCGCCTCTGTACCAGTTGGACACCCTTGGGTGATATCCCCATCGAGATGGGCGGACTAATCGTGCTGGAAGGCTCCAGCCATCTTGATCACGTCAAGTCCACCTACGGCACACTGGATGTCGACCGCTACTGCACGAACTACGACGATGCGGCCGAGATTGAAGATGGGAGCAAGGTGTGGCAGGACTGGGTCAAGAACGGAGCCTACAACGACAATGCCTTCGAGACCCGGCAGGAACTGGGCGGCCGCTGGCTGACCACGGACTATGAGGCGGGCGATCTGCTGGTGTTCAGCATGTTCACCATGCACGCCAGCATGGACAACCATACCGACCGCTTCCGCCTGTCCACCGATACCCGCTACCAACCCGCATCGGAACCCGTGGACGAAAGGTGGATCGGCGACGACCCCATCGCGCACGGTCCCGATGGGAAGATTGGCCTCATCTGCTGAACGAATGAGCCTTCTGTAACTGTGCCGGCCGCGGGCCTCCGGCGTCCCGTGGCCGGCGCGGGCTCAACTTGGGCTCGGCGAGGAGTTTACGTTACTCCGGCGAGTAGGATCTGCTGGATTTATTTGACGGATGTCTGCGATTCGTCGGGGAATGCGGACTGCCAACCTCTGGAATGCCTCAAACATGTCGCAGAGTGAAACTGTTCTCTCCCGGGAAACATTCGAACGTCTCGCCGACGAGTGGTTGCGCGAACGCCCCCATGACGTCGACATTGCCCAGATGACGCAACGCCCTGCCTACCAGGACATTATTGATTTGGGAGAACCAGCCGTACCTTGGATCCTGCAACGTTTGGCCCACAAACCCGACCACTGGTTTGTCGCCCTATCCTCAATCACCGGTGCCAGCCCGGTTCCACCGGCAAGTCGGGGGCGATTGGGCAAAATGACTGCTGGCTGGCTTGAATGGGGACGGCGGCAGGGGTACGGGACGCTTGTCGATGTGGATTGACAAGTTGCGAACCTCGGTGGTCATCCGGTCCATGGTCTACACAGCCTGGAACTGCTGCCGGACCATGCCCGTTCCAACCAGTTGCGATAGGAGCCGGTAGTTGCCGGTTTTGTACCTTATCCGGCCGGCAACGATGGCGGGGTGGATGCCGAGCGAGTTCGCGAAATAGATCACTTTCAGGGGAGTCGGTTCCTCCCAAAGAGTGCTTCTGTCCCAATCAACGCTCGGGATGAGTGCTTCCTGTGCCCACTCGTCGGCCTTGGCTTCGCGCGCATCGTCACTTGGGAGTTCCAAGTCGTCGACAAAGGCTTCGGAACTGCCGTCAAGGTGGCAGCCCAGGTGCGCCAGTTCGTGCAGGAGACTGAACCAGAAGTTGTCGATGCGGTCGTAGCGAAGGGTGAGACCAATAACGGGCGGCCTGCCTGGCAGCCAGAAGGCTGCGCCATCCAGATGCGTTCTGGGAAGATGACGCTCCACCCGCAGGGCAATCCCGTGGTCGGCCAGGTAGTTCCGCGCGCGAAGCGGTCCATCTTCCGACGGGCTCAGTCGCGCCACTTCCGTCAGAAAGTCGGGGGTGATGATCCCATGCTTGTATGAAACACCGGGAGGATCGTCGTTCGCGGAGGCAAGCACCTGCCAGCACCAGGCTCTCAGGGCGTAGGGGTCCGTCTTGGCGTTGATGCGCCGAAGGTTGTTCTTGCGGTAGAGAGGAACCGCGGCGTGAGCATCGGGTCCGCCGGCGCGTTCGAGGAGTCTCGCCACCAACTCGGTCGCGTGCTTCTTCAAGTCGGGAAGGTCGGGGATCCATGCACGCTTTGCCATCTCCTTCAGGGGGAAGCGCTCAGCAGCGAGTTCGACGAGCGACCCATCGTCCTTCGGCACCTGCTTTTGCAGGAGCACGTCGGCGGGAATGCCCAGATGTTCGTGCAGGGCACGCGCCATGGACATCGTGATCGAACGCTTTCCCGAGAGCACCTCGGAGACCTTGGCGCGACTGCCGATGTAGGGAATTAGATCAGCCCGACTCAAGTCCTGCTGGTCCATGAAGAACTCTATGGCATCGATCGGATCGGGATCACCGATGGGAAAGTGCCTGTCTTCATAGGCCTCGATGAGATCGGCGAGTACATCCAGCTCGTCCTCTTCAGGTGTCCCCGCGAGTGCATCCATTAGTTCGGCGGCTCGAGCCAGGGCGGCTTCGTAGTCGGCCTCGGTGCGGATGGGACTGACGTTGACCATAAAACTAAACCTCCTCTGCATTGATCCGGTCGTATTGGGCATGAGTGCCCACGAAGCGGACATACAGGATCCGACGTCGGTAGTTGATCTTGACGATCAGGCAGTAGTGGTTGCCCCTGATGTTGAAGAGCACCCGATTGTCACCAAGGATTCTGGCCTTGGGAAAGGTACCAATCACCTTCTGCGGCGTATCCCAATCTTCATGCCGAACCGTACGAATCCAGCTTCGCAGGGGCCGCTCTGCGTCCGGGTTGTTGACCCAGAATTCCCGTAGCGGACGTTTGGAGATGAGACGCACAACCGATCAAATCGATCCCAAAAAGGGATCGATTATACATTAGTCCAACAGGAAAATGGAAATCCAATTCCGAATAGGGATCCCTGGGATCATTCCATCTGGCTCCACCACTCCTGGTCCAGGCTCGCGCCTCAGCGCGCCAGCGAGGAATCGCTGCCTGTGATTGCCTACTGCAACACCTGGAGAACCCACTGTCCGGGACGCGTCGAATGCTTCAAGAGCATCTTTCTAGTACTATATATCGGTACTGAAGAGAAATTTATGGTATTCTGTGGATATGAATATCCATCGGGCCGCCGCCTTCGCGGCCAGGATTGGGGTCCACAAGAACACGGTCAAGGTCTGGAGCCTGAAGGGTAGCTGCCGGACCGCCGCACATCCGCCGGCCACCGCTACTACACGGACGCGGACGTGGAGCGGTACTTCGGCGTGGAGCGGGTCTCCGGGTCCGGGCGCACCGTGGTCTACTGCCGCGTGTCCAGTCGGGCGCAAGGAGACGACCTGCGGTCGCAACCGCAGGCGATGGAGACGTTCCGCCTGGGGGCGGGTCTGGCGGTGGACGCGTGGCCGACCGAAATCGGGGGCGGCCTGGACTTCCAGCGGCCCGTGTTCCGTGCGTTGAGGGAACGGATCGGGAACCGCGAGCTGGGCCTCCTGCTGGTGGCCCACGAGGACTCTCTCTGCCGGTTCGGGTTTGACTGGTTCGCGTACTTCGCCGAGAGCCACGGCGGCGAGATCCGGGTGGTCAACCAACCCAGCCTGTCCCCGCAGGCGGAGTGGGTCGAGGACCGGATGGCCGTGGTCCACACCTTCTCCGGTCGCCTGCCCGGGTTGCGCCGGTATCGGAAGCAAATCAGGGAAGCCGCCGTCAATGGCTGAGAAGGTCACGCGCGTACTGCACAGCCAGGGGTTGAACCGGGACAAGTACGACCGGCTGGCGCGGATCGCCATCCTGTGCGGCAAGGTGCGCGCGGACGCGTGGCAGCGGTACAGCGGGGTGTCCACGGCCTCTCAATCCCCCTACGAGATCCGCGATGCCTGGATGGCGGAGGGCTGTGACTGGCACGGGTTGCCGGCGCGGCTGGGCAAGGCCATCGCCCGCAACCTCCAGGCGTACACGGGTCACCCGGAGCCGGCCCGAACCCTGAACGCGCTCCCCAGGCCGGCGAGGTCCGCCGGCGAAGAAAGGGACGTGGAGACCCGTAGGTCGCACTGCCGTGAGGCACGCGTACGGTCCGTGAAGCGTCTATCAGACAGACAGCCATCATTGTTCGATTACCCCGGACCTTGACAGGTTGGCGTAGGTTCTGGAGACCGGATGCTGCGGGTATGGCGACACCTGCGTGCGGCATCAAGGAAAACGGCGACGAGCAACGCGGACGGTCTGGCTCTGGCACAAAACGACGTTGCCCGCCGAACCCAGACCCCAGACGTCAGGCGCAGGAGGAACAGTAGGGACCAGGAAAGTCACGCAGTCGTAGCGCGCGTCCCAGCGGCCGTTGCGGCCATCAGAATCGCGGGGGTATCGGATTCCAACCGAGTTCCGCGCGCCAGTCGGGCCCAATGTCCGAAAAACGGTTCAGCCCGAAGGCGCCAATGTCGATGTTTGTCTCGCCGTAGAGCACCAGGTCGCTTACCGCCTTGCCAGTGGCGGGTGCGATGCCAAACCCATGGGCCGACGCCGTTACAACCACGTAGTTGCTCGGGCATTCCAGGATGTCAATGATCGGCATCATGTCCGGAACCTGCTCCACCACACCGGCCCAACTTCGGATGACCGGGGTGTCCGCCTGGCACGGAAGCAGATCGGCCAGCCGCCTGGCGATATTCCGAATGAGCGGAGTGTTGGGTTTGTCAGGGTCGGTGGCCAGGTCGACGTCGGCCCATTCGTGGGCGCCCCCGCCAAAGAGTAGATTGCCGCTGGCGGCCTGCCGCCCGTAGAGTCCGTTCCCCACAAGGGCGATGTCGAAGAGCGGCGGCACCGGGGCGGTCGCCAGTATTTCCACCCGTGCCGGTGCAACGGGAACGTGCACGCCCACCAGTTGCGTCATCAGCGCGGTCTGGGGTCCGGCGGCGCCGACCACCATGTCGGCGGCGATGGCGCCGGCGGACGTCTCCACCGACGTGACCCTGCCGCTGTCGACCTGGATGCCCGTGACAACCGTGTTCTGAAAGAGCCTGCCGCCCAAGTCCTGAAACGCCCATGCAAATGCCTGGACCGTCAGCTGGGAGTTGGCGTGACCGCCGTTGGCGAAAAAGAGCCCGCCAAGTGTCCGGTCGGTGATTCCGGGAATCATGTCCCGTATCTGCGACGGGTCGACCATGTCCGCGCGCAGGCCGTGACGCAACGCCTCGTCCCGCTCCGAGAACAGGTCGTCCATATCCTTCTCCGTCACGGCGACCTGAAGCCTGCCCTGCTGCGTGAACTCGGTGGGATAGCCCAACTCCTCATCCAGCGTGGCCCATAGCTTGATGGCTTCCACGGCCATCGGTATCATCGCCGGCTCGTCGGTCCGCTCGCTGATCATCCCGCCGTTGCGCCCGGAGGCCTCGCCCCCGACGATCCCCTTGTCAACGACCACGACATCCCGACCAGCCCTGGCCAGGAAATAGGCTGACGTCAGGCCTGAAACGCCAGCCCCAATAATGACGACATCTGCGCTGACCACGGGCATTAGATCACTTCCACGATGGGGCATCGTCGCCCATTTACCCAAGCACCTGCCTCGGTGGACTAAACCACTTGGGCCAGTCCCTGCGCACCTGCTCCGCCTCTTCGCGGGGCCACAGGACCTTCAGTGGTAGCGGCCGCACAGGCGGCCGGTAGGACATGATGGGCACGTCGGCTACGTCGCGACCGGTTTCGGCGGCTAGCATCATCGACACCTGCTCTCGGCACAGCCGGCCCTGGCAATAACCCATGCCGACCCTTGTCAGGCGCTTGACCTGATCTGAGTCTGCAGGAGAGTCCTTCGCAAGCGTCCTGAGATTCCGGCGGCTCTGGCGCTCCGCCTTCCACTTCAGACGACGCGGCGGATGAAGGTCATTGAGCTCAGCGCAAGTTACTTCCTCGCACGGGCACACGAAGATGTCCGGCCCGCCGGCCGTCACGAGCGACTGAAGCCAGCTCGCCCAATTCGAATTCACTTCGTTCGATGCCGAGGCGACCGCTTCTGACTGCAGGTCGGCTCTCCGGGCCAGCGCCTCGTCCTTGCCGATGGCGCCGAGCGACTCGGCAGCGGCAAGCCCGGCCAGGCGCCCCTGGTTTCGTGCGATCTCGCTGTCAAGGACCATGCCTTCGTGGAAGCCGGCGACATCCCCCGCGACGAACACCGTTTCGACGCTGGTTCGCATCCAGTCATCGCGGTCCGGCACGTACCCGCCAAGCCCGGACTCGAAGCGAAGGTCGCATCCCAGGAGACTGAGCAGCTCCACGTTCGGAACCAGACCGATGGCGAGGCACACGGTGTCCGCGGCGATGACTTTCTCGGTGCCGGCAACCGGCTCGCTGTTGTTGTCAATCTCGACCAGCACCACGGACTCGATATCGCCGAATCTGCCTACCGCCTCCCTGACGGTGTGCGACGTGTATAGCTTCACTCCCTCTCTTTGCAACGCCGTGCGAAGGGCCACGTCGCCGCGCACGGAGTTGGACACGTCCACGATTGCAGCTACCTCGATACCCCTGTCCAGCGCCATCCTGGCGGTGCTCAGGCCAAGGTTGCCGGCGCCCATGACCACCATGCGCCGTGAGGCAGACGCCTCGTATCGATTCATGAGACAGAAGGCGCCGTTGGCTCCTACGGCACCCGCCAGATTCCACCCGGAGAAGGCGATGCCCAAGTCCCGGGCGCCGGTGGCCAGGATAAGCCGGTCGTACTTGATCATCCACGACCGCTCGTCGTTGGCCAGACCGAGCTGCGGGCCATCGAGCATCCTGCTGGAATCGGAATTCCGAAAGGCGCCCCAGGCACAGGTCCCCAACTGTACGTCGACACCGGCAGCTTTAGCCTCTGTCACGGCTTCGCTCGCCGCGGCCACCCGCTCCAGCATCAACGCCCTATCCCGCAGGTCGCCCGAGAACCGCTGGCCGAAGAATTGAGGAACATTCAGCCCGGCCATGGCCACCGGGATAGGGTTCTCATCGATGAGCGTGACGTGCACTCCGGCCTTGGCCGCTTCTGTGGCGGCAGCCGACCCCGACACGCCCGCCCCCACGACCACCAGCGGTCTGGACTCCATGTCAGATCCCTCTGCTCAGGCTAGAGCCGGTTTTCCATCGCATGTCCATGAACATGGACGGACTAGGCGACCTTTCGCGGCGATGTGGTCCTGGTCGGCAGGGTGCCGCGCAGGGACTTGGTGTATTGGTGGCCGAACCCACAGCATGTGCCAACGACCTGGGCTCCCATATCGACCCAAGTCGCGGCCTCCCGCGTCAACTCCTCCACGGACTCTTCGTTGCTGAGGGTGCTGTCCTGCCAGGTTTCAAGATAGTCTTCTCTGCCGGCATCCGGATAGACGACGACGGGCCCGGACCACTCGTCGAGCATGACCTGGAGCGCCGCCGTAGTCGCGTCGATCCGGCTGTGGAACACCCCGAGGACGTCGGGACCGACCGAGGCGATTTCGTTGATGCCTTCGGCCAGGCTCTTGTTGTCGTCGACCGGCCGCCAAGTCTCCGTCCACATCGGCATGCCCAATCCACCGGTGTAGTGACGTTCGTCACCGAAATTCATTCTGACCGCCTGCCCGTCTGGTGCCACCGAGGCCGTGAAAGCAACCCAGACCGGGAGTCCGGTGGCCTTCGCCGCTTCAGCGGCTATCGCCCGAGACTCGTTGTCGGCCCACAAATTCTCAATCAGGAAGAAGTCCACGCCGGACTCGGCCAGAATATCGGCCTGCTCCTCGGCGTATGTCCTCAGTTCCGCCGTCGAAAGGCTGGCGCCATAGCCGTAGCCGGTACCACCCAGAAGAGTCCGGGTTCTGTGGTCGCGGACGGGGGTGCGGCACGAGATTGAGCCGGCGACATACACCGGTCTGTTGACAGCTGCCCGGTCTATGGCTTCCAGCGCCGCGTCCACGGCGCGCACGTTGACTTCCCTTACCAGTTCGCTGTACCCGGAGGCCTCCAGCGCGGGGCGCAGCGTGTTGAATGTGTTGGTGGTGAGGATGTCGGCACCCGCCTTGATGTAACGCTCGTGCATCTGCCGCACCGTTGCCGGGTGCGTGTAGCTGCCCGGGCCGCACCAAGAGGCCGGGTGCATCGGCACGCCCATGGCCTGAAGCTCCGTTCCGATGGCTCCATCAAGGATGATTACTTCACCTTTGTCTATGCGGCGCTTCAAACCCTCATATTTGGCCATGACCAGATTCTCCGTTGTGACTCATGCTGGCAGGCAGCATCTTCCCATTTCAGACTATTCGGACGGCGACAACTCATGGCAGCCCAGAAGGTTCGACCCGACTGTTCCATTAATCGGCACACTTCGGTACCGATGCCGGTAATTCGCTCTCGGTTGATGGGGGCTCCGTTGCATGCCCCCGCAACTCGAGTCCGGGTGGAGCAGTCCCCACCGTAGTCCTGGTTCGTTCCGCGAGCAGGGCGCGCACGTCCCTGTAGGGCATGTACAACGTTATCTCCTCGTCGTACAGCCTCGCCAGAATGTTGCAGGCGGCATTGACGTCCGCGTCCAGCACAACCCCGTCAAGACAGTAAAACCGATCCCAGCGACGACGGCCCTGCAACAGGCCCGTGCGGGAGTCGACTTGCGATGTGTAGGCCGGATTGACCAATGCCGGCGCAGAACCTCTGCGCCGAGATATCGAGGTGAGGGTGTCCGCCATCACGCCCTTGACCCAACCGCTCAAACGGCGGTTGGTGTTCCTGTGACGGTACTTTGCGGACTTCATGGATGCCGTCAGGTCCTCGCAGGCAATGGTGCCGGCCTTGTCCACGACGGTGTGGGCGGCCTGGCAGAGGTGGTCGCGCACCTGCTTGTGGTGCAGCGTCCGCCGCCGGTCCCACTTTTGGTTGCCGAGGTTGTTCTGCCGGATGGTGTCGGCCTTGCGATGGTTGCCCTTGGCCCGGTGCTTCTGCTCGGTGTCCCGGAGGTGATTGCGCCGTGTTCCCTTGACCTTGCGCCGGTCGCTCTCGGCGGACAGCAGGTCGCCCAGACCCTCGCCGTGGCGTTCCCCGTCGCTGTCCGTGTAGGCCTCGGTGTATCCCTTGTCCACGCCCACGGTGGTCTCCCCGCAGGGACGCGTGCTGCATACCTGTGTCTCGTCCACCGCGTAGTGGACTTCCACCTGGCCGTGGTCCCGCAGGAGGATGCGGAGGGTGCCGGAGGGCAGGTGTGTGCCCTTGAGCGGAATGGCAATGCGTTGGTCGCGTTCCAAACCCTGGAGGTACACCCAGGCCCGGTCGTGCCAGACCTTGGTGGTGTAGGAGCCCGCGTCGGCCACGATCTGGTTGGTCACATGGGACCGGCCGCCGCGCCACTGCTTTCGCATCTGCCGGTGCAGGAACGGATCCTCGGTCCAGCGGTTCCGCTTGAGCAGGCTGTACAGACGCTCGCGTTCGGCGCTGTTCCCCCGCGTGCGGTGCCGGATGGCCTTCTTGACCGGCACCTTGGCCGCCTCCCGCGCCGCATCGATGTCGCCCAGGGCATCCGCCAGGGTCGCCTTGCCCAGCCGCGCCGGCAGCCCGTGCCAGTCACAGCCCTCGGCCATCCAGGCATCGCGGATCTCGTAGGGGGATTGCAGGACCGTGGCCACCCCGCTGCACCGCTGCCACGCATCCGCGCGCACCTGTCCGCACAGGACGGCGATCCGTGCCAGCCGGTCGTACTTGGCCGCGTTCAGCCCCCGGCTGTGCAGAATGCGCGTGACCTTCTCAGCCATCGCTGGCGGCATCCCTGATTTGCTTCCGGTACCGGCGCAAGCCGGGCAGACGGCCGGAGAAGCCGTCGACCACGGCCATCAGGTCCTCGACCCACTCCGCCTGCGGGGACAGACTGGGTTGGTTGACCACCCGGATCTCGCAGCCGTGGCTCTCGGCGAAGTACGCGAACCAGTCAAACCCGAACCGGCAGGGACGGTCTTCGTGGGCCAGCAGCAGGAGGCCCAGTTCGCGCTTCCCGATCCGGTCCATCAACGAACGGAACACGGTCCGCTGGAAGTCCAGGCCGCCGCCGATTTCGGTCAGCCACTCGTCCACCGCCAGACCCGCCCCCAGGCGGAACGTCTCCATCGCCTGCGGTTGCGACCGCAGATCGTCCCGTTGCGCACGACTGGACACACGGCAGTGGACCACGGCGCGCCCAATCTCGGGGGCACGCTCCACGTCCGCCTCCGTGCAGTGGCGGTGGCCGGCCGGCGTGTGGCGGTCCGGCCGCTTGCCCTTCAGGCTCCAGGCCTTGACCGTGTTCTTGTGCACCCCAATCTTGGCCGCGAACGCGGCGGCCCGGTAGATGTTCATATCCACAAAATGCCTTTCAGTACCGGTGTGTCGTGCTAGTAAGATGCTCCGATCTAACCTGCCAGTGGCCTCCGAGTTGGACCTGACGCGTTCAATTTTGGTCGTGCGGGGGAGGACGATTGGATTGAAGTATATACCCCCCGCGAATGCGATTCAGCGTCCCGTGCCGACCGGCTGCCGCTCCTGTTCCAACGTCCACTGGCAGTGAGACGCTGTTGCGGCTGTGGCTTCCGCTTACGGCCCTTCGGCTCAGTTGGCTGCGCGGCCATGAACTCAGCCTACGAGAACAGCATCCCCACACCTGTCGGCTGAACCTTGGACCTCCCAGTCGGCGCGGTGTGCCTTCCTTGCTTATCCAACCAGGACGCGGGTCCGCATTCCGGCTCTCTGCAGGTCCGCGGCCCTCGCTTCCGGGAACGGCAGTTGGATGATGCCGGCGGCAACCGACGGTGGGGACGAGTCTGCGGTGTCCTGTCTTTGGCCGGTCCTACCGACGAACGCGGCAAGTTGGGTACCGATCGAGTTTGCGGGATCAATCAACTGAAGTTTGGTCCGGCCCTAACAGGAAGCGCCCTAAACCGCTTCCTTTTCCCGACTATCCGCTTCCCAGCCGGTAGGCGTCCTTCGCCAGTTCGTAGGCGGCCGCGCGCATCATCTGGGCAGCATCCTCTTCATCGATGACTTGCCGCGCCAGCAGCCCGGCAATCCAGTTGGCGTCGACGCGCCGGGCCAGGTCGTGCCGGATTGGGATCGAGGGGTAGGCCCGCGTGTCGTCGTTGAAACCCGCAGTATTGTAGAGACCGCAGGTCTCCGAAACCAGTTCCCGGAAGCGCATCATGCCGTTCCAGCTGTCGAAGAACCACCACGGCGGCCCCAAACGCATGGCCGGATAGTGGCCCGCTAGCGGAGCCAGTTCCCGCGAGAGGGTTGACTCGTCCAGCATGAAGACAATCAGGCGAAAACCCGGCTTGCTGCCGAAGCGGTTGAGCAGTGGCTGCAGGTTGCGCGTGAACTCGGTCGCAATCGGGATGTCGGCGCCCATGTCCGGCCCATGACGCTCGAAAATCGCCTGGTTGTGGTTGCGCAGCGACCCGGGATGGAGCTGCATTACCAAGCCATCCTCGGCGCTCATGCGCGCCATTTCCATCAGCATGTGGGCTGTAAAGGCGGGCGCGTCGTTCACGGATCCGCCCTGACTTAGGGCCCGGTCGAAGATCTGTGCTGCCCCCTGTCGGGATAGGGACTCGACTCGTGGTACCAGGGCGGCGTGATCCGTGGCGGTGGCGCCCAGTTCCTTGAAGAGTGTCCGCTGCTTTTCCAGTGCTTCGATGAAGCTGTCGTAGTCGGTGATGTCGATCCCCGACGCAGCGGAGAGAGCGTCGATGTGGTCCCGCCAGCCGGGCGTGTCCAAGTTGACCACCTGGTCCGGCCGGAAGGTGGGAATCACGCGGCCCTGCCAGTCCGAATCCCTCAGAGCCTTGTGGTGATCCAGGGTGGACTGGGCCGGATCGGTCGTGGCCAGGACCTCGATGTTGAACCGCTCGAACAACGCCCGCGGCGAGAACTCGGGCCGCGTCAGGGCATCCTCGAGCTGGTCGTAGATCGTTTGGGCCGAGGCGGAACTCAGCTTCTCCGGCACACCGAAAATCTGCACCAGTTCCTGGTTGAGCCACATGCCGGTCGGCGTGCCCTGAAACAGGTGGTAGTGGTCTGCGAAGACCTGCCAGATGCGCCGGGGATCCTCTTCGACCGGTCCGCCGTCGACGCGGGGAATGCCCATCGCCTCCATCGGCACGCCTTGGGAGTAGAGCATGCGAAAGACATAGTGGTCCGGGATCACCAACAGTTCCGCGGGATCGGGGAAACGGGCATCCGGATCGGCAAACAGGGCCGGGTCCACATGGCCGTGGGGACAGATCAAGGGGAGGTCGGCCACAGTCTCGTAGAGGGCCAGAGCCGTGGCGCGCCGATCGGGATCAAAGTAGCGGTCGGGCTGCAGTTCAGTCAACGGCAGGGTCATTGGTTGGTTCCGTCGGTTGGCCGGCAGGCCGGCACGGGTTGAGATCAGAGAGTTACGAGGTCCGCGGTGCGCACCGCTCGACCCGTGGCAATCGATTGGTTGGCGGCAATCCCCAGCAGAATCGACGCAGCCCCGTCAACATGGCTGGCACTGCGATGGAAGGGATCATCGGGAGGATCGGGATGGAAGATCTGCTCCAGCATCACGGGATCGCCGCCACCGTGCCCACCTTCACCCTCCACCCAGTCAATTTGCCTTGGGATACCAAACATCGGATAGTGCCGGATTTCCCTTACGGCGAAGTCGGAACGGGCCTGCTCCATCTGTGCCGTTGTCTCCTCCGCCCCTTGGATGAAGGTGCGGCCGATGGTTTCGCAGACATCCATTTCCACGCGGCCCCGGTCCCCGGTAATCGCCACCCGATAGCCCTCCCAGGGACAGAAGGCCAGTAGCGAGTAGGTAAGCAGGACTCCGTTGCGGTACCGGGCCGTTACGCTCATGACATCCTCCGCCGAGATCCCGTCCCCAAAGACATTCCGATCGCGGACATAACCAGAGTCTTCCTCGGCATCCATATAGAGACGCTTCAGGCGTTCGTCCTGATCAAGGCGCAGGGCAAAGGGATCCTCTTCCGCCGCTTCGGAACCCGTATACCGGTCGTAGCTGTAGGCTTCACCCCTGGCCAGCGCGTTTTCACGGCCATAGAAACCCAGTCGGCCCATGGCGTACACCTCGTCGGGGAACGAGGCAATCCACCAGTTCACCAGGTCGAAGTGGTGGGTCGCCTTGTGCACCAGCAGGCCACCCGACTTGTCCTTCTCCCGATGCCAGCGGCGGAAGTAGTCCGCACCGTGACTTGTGTCCAGCACCCAACTGAAGTCCACGTGCAGGGGTTTGCCCACCGCGCCGTCCATGACCAGTTCGCGAATCCGCGTAGCCATGGGGGCATAGCGGTAGTTGAAGGTGACCCGCAGCTTGCGGCCGGTCCGGTTGATCGCGTCGACAATCGCCTGTGCCTTCTCCGCATCGGTGGTCATGGGTTTCTCGGAGATGGCGTCACAACCCAACTCCATGGCACGGATGATGTACTGGTGGTGCGTGCTGTCCATGGTGGTCACGACGACCGTATCGGGCTTGGTCTCCGCCACCATGGCATCGAAACGGTTGTCCGTATAGGCCGGAACGGGCGCGCCGTCCCACCGGTCGGCAATCGCATCGTTGTAGACCTGCATGCGCGTGGGGCTCAGGTCGCAGATGCCGACCAACTCGGCATGGTCGCGAAAGGCTCCGTGGATGGCATCCACGTACATCATCCCCCGGCCGCCGGTGCCGACCAGGGCGTAGCGCGTGCGTCGATCGCTCATGAAGGGTTTCCTGTAGGGATGGGATCGTCCAGCCGCACCAAGTCCGACGCGACTGGACGAATGCGGAGGTCAGACGGTCGTGTGCGTTGCCGACAGAATCCACAGTTCCGGTTCGTCCGGGAGATCCGCGGGCGTCAGGTCGATGCTTGGCCGAGGGAAACGCCGCACGCGTTCCGGCGCGTAGCCGGCCGCGAATTCCTCCACCTCAAGCATGGACGGAAACTTGCAGCCGGGCAGGGCGTAGTGCATGGGAATGGTGACCTTGGGCCGGATCTTGGCCAAGGCCGCGTGCAGATCTGGGAGCTCGATCGTGGGCGGTCCGCCGGTCGGCACCATGACCACGTCACAGCCCCGGATCAGGTCCACCTGCCAAGCCTCGAGGGCATTGCCCACATCGCCGAAGTGCACGATGTCCAGGCCATCGGCCTCGAACCGGTACATCGCATTGTCCTTGGGTTCCACCTTGTGCAACAGGCTCTCTTCGGCCGGGATGGGCCGGAACCGAATGCCGCGCCACTCGTTGCCCACACCCGGCACATGCGTCATCGTCATGACATCGGAGCCGGGGAACATGGCAGCGTTGGCGTGTGCCGAGTCATCGTCGGAACTCCGCACCACCAAGTCCGCGCCCTCGGTGATGGTGTGGAAACCGGCCTTGATGGGGGTGTATGGATCGGTGACGATGCTGAGACCGTCGACCTCCAAGCGAAAACAGGCGTGGGCATACCACTGGATTTTCATGTTGTTCTCCAACCGATGGTGAAGTAGGGGCTACGTGCTACGGGGAGCCATCTCCCTCAGGCTTACCCGTTGATTATAGATTTGATGCCTGTCCTGAACCACGCCGACAAGGATCGGCAGACAGGGTTTCCCGATGAAGCGAGAGGATGGGGGATGATGGGCCGGCACCGGTAATTTGTGACTGATCCGTCCGGAATACGCCTGTCTGTCTTCGGTTTGGCCAGAAATGTTCCCGAACGGCGTCCCGTCGGGATCCACTCGCCAGGATCCATCGCGATGCCGGTCCTGTCCCCTGGCCCTGCTGGGCTGCGGGGTGGGTGCCGCCACGCTGTGGCGGGACATGCAGACGGTGGCTCCCGGCTTGGCGCCGGACCCCTAGGTGGCCCTACTGCCGCGGGTGGAAGTGGACGAAACCTGGCTGTCCATCGGGGATGAAAAGCGCTCGGTGGCCATGGTCCTGGGACCGAAGGGCGAACGGCTGGACCTGCGCCTGAGCGGTCCCAGTCTTGACTGGGGCAGCTGATTCAAGGTCCTGGCCCAGCGTGGGGTACGGGGACAATATAATTCCCCTACGTTTGTATCTTCTCAGGACTACAGAGGGGATTCACCATGTCAAGATTCTTGCCAGAGTCTCAGTACGATAAGTTCGCCGATTTTTACCTTGAGTTCGTTCACCGGAAAGATCCTGCCCAGAATCCCATCGTGGAGGCTGTTGTCGCAATGCTCGGTGACGTGACCCGATCAGAAGTCTGCGATTTGGCGTGCGGCGAGGGGTTTCTCTCCAGATTATTGACTGCCAAAGGAGCGCGCGTCACAGGTATCGATCTATCGGCCAAGCTGATCGAGCACGCGCGCCACCTGTCCAATGGTCTGTTGATTGATTACGCTGTCGATGATGCTCAGCGCCTGGCCTCTCTACCCAGTAGCCTTTTCGATATCGTAGTCTGTAACATGGCTCTGATGGACATACCCGGCCTCAAAGAGACCTATAGGGCCGTCAACCGGATCCTCCGTGACGAGGGAACGTTCGTCTTCAGTGTTGTGCATCCGTGTTTTGAGACTCCATTCAACGCCGAGAATCCGGCGTTCATCACAGATGAGAACGGGAATTTCGTGGCGAAGCGGGTCGCGCGGTATGGGGAAGAAGGGAAGTGGTTCTCGGATGGCGACGGGATGTACGGTACGCTTGGTTCCTTTCACAGGAAGCTTTCCACGTACTTGAACACCTTAGTCGGAGCAAGTTTCACAATCGTCGAGGTCGTTGAGCCTATGCTCCGTCCAGGGGAGTATGGCTCAATCACGGATCAGTGGGCGAGTATGGTTCCCCGTTTCCTGATCGTCAAATCGACAAAGGTCGGTTACAGTTCAGGCTGGGAGAGTTAAATTCTG
The DNA here is from genome assembly GCA_965208365.1 of Caldilineaceae bacterium. Lineage (GTDB taxonomy): Bacteria > Chloroflexota > Anaerolineae > Caldilineales > Caldilineaceae > Bin34. Next base: position 1,212,188 of record OZ242330.1, read on the forward strand.
GTTATCCAGGCCCGGGGTAACGAGTTGCACTCATCGCATCTTCAAGGGTAAATCAAATTTCCCAATCCCCGAGAAAGCCATCCTTACCCAGCCCAGAGCGCGGAAGGTGGAGTGGCGGCCTGACGGGACCTCTGTCTGCGTCATTTTTGCTGCCCTTACGGTAGTATCCAGCCCCATAAGGGGAGTGCTGGGCGTTTTCAGCTCCAGGGATGAATTCAGCTCCGTGTGCGCGTAGTGGAGCACGAAGCCCCGGAGCTATACAGCACGCGAGTTTTACGCCAGACTTCGTGGGTCTCGAAGTCAAAGCTCCAGCGACTCACGGAGAACTCCCAACTGTGACGATAAGCGTTCCACTACCTTGTGACCAGTCCCCCAACGATGTCAGCCTCCGTGCTTCCTAGGCTTTGCACGGGCCTGATAGTACCTAATGTTGTGGGCAGGGCATTAAGGAGTTAATTTCGAGGTGACTTAACCGCAGTTTTGTCCGTCTACCCATTCCTTGGGGATAGGAGCAAATATGGGATTCGCTAGATGATTGCAAAAGGGACTGATACCGTCCATTTTGCGTCAGGGTACTTTTGTATCAGCATGATCCTATTCTTATAAGGAGAAAGCCAATGAAGAAACGTCTGTAGGTAACCATCATGGCACTGGCCACCGTCCTCCTGGTAGCCTGCGTCGTTCCGGATGAACAGGAACCAGTGGCGGTTGAACCAGACATGGGTTCGTTGGACCAATACAGCGACGGGGTTGGCGACCGTCGTCAGACCGCATGGTCCGTTGGACTTCGACGCGGCTCATGGTTAGGGTCACATGACCGTGCCACGACAACGTTCTGGGACCCACTTGGAACTCTCCAGCGAACAGACTGGTATTGGGTGTCGGTCAGGAAGGTTTCCTGACAAGCCGACGGGTCGTACCGATGTCGTCCGAAGACTGGTACAGGCGCATATTCCGGTGTGAATCGGACACTGTAATTGGCTAGAATGGGGGTAGCTAACCCCGTGTGCAGGTTTTAGGCAGAGGATGGTATGGATTTGGAAATCCAGGTCCCGGTGTCTCTAATGGGTATGGACGAAACACATTGGAGGACCCATGGACCTGGATCACTTCATCATAGCCACTTTCTGCCTCGTGGACGACCTCATGGTCGACATCCTTGGTCATCGATGTCTTCGACAGCGGGGCCCCGCTCCGAAGCTTGCTGACAGCGAGGTCCTCACCATGGAGATCGTGGGCGAGTACCTGTCCCTGCACCAGGACAAGGCGATCTTCGACTACTTCCGGAGACACTACCTCCACTTCTTCCCCGCCCTCAGGCAACTCCACCGCACCACCTTCGTCCGGCAGGCGGCCAATCTGTGTCATCTCAAGGAGCGCATGTGGCAGCGGCTGCTCCCACGGATTGGCTGCGAGCCCTGGCTGCAACTGGTTGACAGCTTTCCACTCCCCGTCTGTCAGTTCGCGCGGGCCCACCGCTGCCGGTGTTTCGGGGGCGAGGCGGCCTTCGGCTACGACGTGCTGTTGCGCCAGACCTTCTACGGCTTTCGTGTCCATGTCCTGGTGGCCTGGCCCGGGGTCATCGTGCGCTTCAGCCTGGCCCCGGCCAACGTCCATGAGACGGCCGTCGTGCCCGAGTTGGTCGACGGCCGACAAGGTATCGTCGTGGGGGACCGCAACTACTGGAGCCCCCTGCTTCGAGAGGCGTTGGCACCGCAGGGTGTGCAGCTGCAGGCTCCCTACCAGAAAGCCCGGCAGGACCCCTGGCCCCGACGCAGTGCCAACCTCAGCCGCTTGCGGTACCGGATCGATACGGTCTTCGGTCAACTTGTGGACCGTTACCTCATCAAGCACGTCCGGACGAGAGACCTGTGGCATCTGGGCCATCGCCTGCTCCGAAAAGTGCTTAGCCACACCATCGCGTTCCTGCTGAACCAGGGTCAGGGCCACTCTCCCCTACAACTCTCGAAGCTGGTTACCTGATATGAAACCTGCACACGGGGTTAGCTATTGGGAAAGCCGCGGTTTCCGGTCTTTGAGGGAGCCACGGGTGCCCCACGAACCATCGCATCCGCCGCTTTGGCACCGATCCGGGTGAGTTTGGGCATGACTGACACCTGGCAAGCTGGGTGTATTGGCCGCTTAGAATTCCATCCGCAGGACGGATGCAACTCACCCAAAGGTTTCCGGACAGACCATGGCCGCGACGCAAGACACCATCCTTGAGGCCTTTCCCGACCTGGAGCGGGTCAAGCGCTTCTTTCCCCTGGGAGTCGACAATCCGACCACCCTGACCATCGCACAGGTGGAACGCTTCAACCGGGAAGGCTTCCTCTCTCCCCTTGATGTCTTCTCGGACGAGGAAATCCAGATTCACCGGGAGTTCTTCGACCGCTGCCTGGCCGAAGCCGCCGCCCGCGGCTGGAACAGCTACTCCATCAATGGCTGGCATGCGCGGCTGCGCACCCTGTGGGATCTGGTCTGCGAGCCCCGCATCCTCGACTACGTGCAGGATCTGTTGGGAGAGGACCTCATCTGCTGGGGCACCCACTACTTCTGCAAGATGCCGGGCGATGGCAAAGCCGTGGCCTGGCACCAGGACGCCTCCTACTGGCCGATTACCCCCAGCAAGACCGTGACCGTCTGGCTGGCAATCGACGATGCCACGGTCGAGAACGGTGCCATGCAGGTCATTCCGACCACCCATCTGCAGGGACAGCTCGCATACAGCGAAAGCGATGCTTCGGAGAACAATGTCCTGAACCAGACGGTCCACGGCGTGGAGCGGTTCGGTGTGGAGCCGGTTCCGCTGGTTATGCGCGCCGGCCAGATGTCGCTTCACACGGACTGGCTGCTGCACGGCTCGGAGCCCAACAACTCCCCGCACCGGCGGTGCGGCCTTACAATGCGCTTCGTTTCGCCCGATGTTGAGGCCAAAAAGGGATGGAACCGACAGGGCATCCTGTGCCGGGGCGAGGACCACTATGGTCACTGGCCCCACGTGCCGCGGCCGGAAAGCGACCACATTCCGGACCGTCGCAGCGCCTGAAGTGGCGCGGTCGGCCGCACTCCAACCCACGGGGACAGGGGCATGCACATTGAAGCCAGTGACGTGACCGACTACATCGACAAGTGCCCAGCCAAGCGGCAGGATATCCTGAGGACGCTAAGGGACCTGGTCCTGTCCGTCGACGGGGATGTGGTCGAAAACCTGGAATACGGCATGCCGACCTACTGGACCGGCGGACAGGTACTGTGTGCCTTCGCTTCCCAGAAGCGCCACATGAGCCTCTATCTCGACGTCGACCTGCTGGCCAGCCACCGGGCGGACTTCGGCAACCTCAACTGCGGCAAGAGTTGCGTGCGCTTCACCAACCTCGACAAAGTGCCCCTGGACACCGTTGCAGCCATTCTCAAGGCAACACGCAACCGACAGGTGCAGACAAGCTTTGCCGACGCGGCCTGACCCGTCCGTTTCCCTTCAAACCAGTACAGTTCCATCAATTTCCCAACACTGACTACAAGACAAGGACAACACCATGGTTACCCAGGAACAGATTGATTTCTTCAGGGACAAGGGCTATCTGCGCTACGGACCGGTTCTTGCGCAGGACGAGATCGAGCTGTACCGCGAGCGACTCGACCAGGTCATCGACGAGGAGAACCGGGGCGGCCGCGACGACGAACTCGAATTCAAGTACGGCCACCGACGGCCGGGCGAGATTGAGGAATTCGACCGGCCGATCACCCAGTACATCAACATGTGGAAACGGGACGACGCCTACCTGAACCTGCTGCACCATCCCGTGATCACCGGGGTTGCCAAGGCCTTGCTGGGCACCGACCGCCTGCGCCTGTGGCACGACCAAATCATTTCCAAGCCGCCGCATGACAACGGCCACTTCCACTTCCACCAGGACTTCTACCTGTGGCCGCTCATGGATCCCAACATCCTGACCTGCTGGCTGGCCCTGGACGATGTGGATCCCACCAACGGCAGCATGCATGTGGTGCCGTCCAGCCACCGCGATCCGCGCTTCGGCCTGGAGTCCTACGCCGCCGAAATGGAAGCAATCGCGGCGGCCGAAGCCCGGGGCGAAACCACGGAACCCTCCGACCGGGTCAAGATGAAGGACGAGCCGGCCTCCATCGGCTTGTCGGTTGATCTCCCGGCCGGGGGCTGCATGTTCCATCACTGTCTCAATTTCCACGCCACCCCGCCCAACGTGACCGAAGGCCAGCGCCGGGCCCACATCATGATTTTCATGGCGGACGGTGTCCGGGTGAACCTTAATCAGTCGGAGCAGCACCCGTTGATCCCGGGATTCGAGGTCGGACACGGGGAACCCCTGACCGGCCAGGGATTCCCCGTCTGCGACGCGGAGTTTTACAAGGCTTCCTAAACTCGCATCCCGCGTCGCTCTCGACCTTCACCGGCGATCCGAACCAATCGCCTGGCGGCCGTTGCATCAGACCTGTCCTTGGTCAACCCAACAGGGGAAGTTCTCTACATGTCCCAGCCCAACGTGATCGTGTTCTTTACCGACCAGCAGCGCTGGGACACGTCGGGATTGCACGGCAACCCGTTGGACCTGACGCCCAACTTCGACGCCATGGCCATGGGCGGCACGCACCTGGCACAGACCTCCACGTGCCAGCCGGTCTGCGGACCAGCCCGGTCCTGTCTCCAAACGGGCCTCTACGCAACGGAAACAGGCTGTTGGCGCAACGGCATTCCCTTGTCCGAGGACGCGCGCACCCTGGCCCACTGCTTCCGGGAAGGCGGCTACGACACCGGCTACATCGGCAAGTGGCACTTGGATGCAGGATCCCGGGGACCGGTGCCCGCGGACCGGCGCTTCGGTTACGACCACTGGCTGGCCTCCAACACCCTGGAGTTCACATCGGACGCCTACGACTGTGTCATGTACGACGGCGACGACCAGCCGGTCAAGATGCCGGGCTACCGCGTCGATGCCCAGACCGACGCCGTCATCCGCTACATCAACGAACACCAGGACAACCCGTTCTTCCTGTTTGTTTCCTACATCGAGCCGCACCACCAGAACCACCTGGATGACTACCCGCCGCCCCACGGCTATCGCGAACGGTATGCCGGCCGCTGGACTCCGCCGGATCTGCTGGCACTGGGAGGCTCCAGCCAGCAGCACCTGGGTGGCTACTACGGCATGGTGAAGCGCCTGGACGAGGCTCTGGGCCGGCTGCGTGACGCCCTCTTCAGCCTCGACATGCTGGACAACACTGTCATCCTCTACACGTCGGACCACGGCTGCCACTTCAAAACCCGCAACGGGGAATACAAGCGCTCCTGTCACGAATCCTCGGTGCGTATCCCCACCATGCTGACCGGTCCGGGCTTCAGCAACGGCGGCCGGGTGGACGAGCTGGTCAGCCTCGTCGATCTACCGCCGACTCTGCTCACCGCCGCCGGCCTGCCGGTTCCCACCGCCATGCAAGGCCGGAGCATTCAGCCCCTGCTGACCGGCCGGAGGGAGGGATGGCCCGAAGAGGTCTTCATCCAAATCAGCGAGGCCCAGGTGGCTCGGGCCATCCGTACCAAGCGCTGGAAGTACTGTGTCGAGGCGCCGGGGAGCAAGGGTGGAGAGGTATCGGGCTCCGACCTCTACGTGGAGTCCGAACTCTACGACCTCGAGTACGACCCGTACGAGCTGACCAACCTGATTGGACAGGCGTCGCACCGCGCCGCGTGCGACGTGCTCAAGGAACGTCTCCTGCGGCGCATGCGGGAGGCCGGTGAGGAACCGCCTGTTATCGAGAACGCACCTGTCATACAGCGCTTCCAGCGCCGCGTGACCCAGGCCGAAGCAGAGTCCTGAACCCCGCGCCCGTGCCATGGCACGGGTCGCGTTCCCCGTTGGTGGCTCCGCATGCGCATTCTGGCCATCGAAACCAGTTGCGACGAGACGGCCGCGGCCGTGGTCGAGGACGGCCAGCGCGTGCTGTCCAGCGAGGTGGCGTCCCAAGTGGAACTGCACGCCCGGTTCGGTGGCATATTCCCGGAACTGGCAAGCCGGCAGCATGTGTTGGCCATCGAGCCGGTCGTGGGACGGGCGCTGGCCGACGCCGACATAGAAGAACCGGCTGAGTTGGACGCCGTGGCCGTGACCTGTGGTCCCGGGCTGGTGGGCAGCCTGATGGTTGGTGTTAACGCGGCCAAGGGTTTCTGCCTGGGTTCGGGCCTGCCCCTGGTCGGAGTCAACCACTTGGTTGGGCACCTCTACAGCCTGTGGCTGGAGACGGACCAAGCCCTGGGCTGCGACTGGCAGGATTTGGCCTTTCCCCACCTCTCGCTAATCGTCTCGGGCGGCCACACGGAGCTGATCCTGATGCACGGCCACGGCTCCTGGGAACGTCTGGGGGGAACCTTGGACGACGCCGCGGGCGAGGCCTTCGACAAGGTGGCACGCATCCTGGGTCTGGGGATGCCGGGCGGTCCCGCCATCCAGCAGGCAGCCAGCCAAGGGAATCCGGCCGCTCACGATCTGCCCTATCCCCTGCGCCGCGATCCGAAGCACGCGCTGGACTTCAGCTTCTCCGGCCTCAAGACCGACATGCTGCACCGGTGCCGACGGGCCGGCCTTGATCCCGACGGGGAAAACAACGGAATGCCGCCGGAGGTGGTCAACAACCTGGCCGCCGCCTTCCAAGCCCGCGTGGTGGAACTGCTACTGGACCGTCTGGAGGTCGCAGCTGTCCGCCATTCCGCGGCCAGCATCGGCATTTGTGGCGGGGTCAGTGCCAATGCCCTGCTCCGGGAACAGGCACTCACAAGATTCGCCGGATTGGGGTTGCCCATGCGCATTCCGCCCCTAGCCTGGTGCACTGACAATGCGGCCATGATTGGGGCAGCCGCGTGGTTCGGCCGACCAGCCCGTTTCAAACCGGGGCACGGACTGGACCTGGACGTGGCGGCGCGCTTGCCCGTGGCCTGACCACCTTAGCTATAGCGTCAGCGGTACCTACTCGCGTCGTTGCCGACAAGTCTGGCACGCCCGGCACACGGTCGCTTGCATGGACCTTCGGCTTCTCGAGCCACCGGCTTCAGCCAAACAGTTCCTTGAGCTTCCCTACGGATTCCCGGAACCCGTCCGCAAACGTTCCGCCCAATGGGCAGTAGACGCTCTCCAGGGAAATGGAACCGGCATAGCCACTGGCACGCAGGAACTCCGCCAAACCCGGTAGGAAGGGGCCCATGTCTCCCTCGCCCAAGGCCCTGCAACTAACCGAGCCCAGCGCGGGACGTACGACTGCATCCTTGATGTGGATATGCCCCAGGCCACCGTCGGCAAACGCCTCGCAGCCGTCCGGCCAAGCCCGTTCACCGGCATAGAGACAGTTGCAGGGATCCCACAGGATTTGCAGTGCCTCCGGGCGGCCCATCTCATCCAACAGGCGACGGGCCAGGGCCGCCGAGTTGATCATGCCGCTGTTGCCGGTCTCCAGAACCAGCCGCTGGCCCCGGTCGGAGGCCAGTTGCACGGCCGGTTCCAGCAGCTGCAGCGTCCTGGTCCAGGCACCCCGTGTTACCACCCATTCCTCGGCCCCCCGATCACCGAAGAGGATCATTTCCTTTCGGAAGCACATGATGCGGACCAAGGGCACATTCCAGGCCTTGGCCAAGTCGAGACAGCGGGTCAGTTCGGTCATCTGTCGGCTGTGCGCCGCGTCGCCCGGTTCCGTATCCAGCACCGACATCCCGCTGAACAGGTGACGCGACAGGCAGGTTATCGGAAGGTCCCGAGCACGCGCCGCATGCGCCGTGTCGGCATCGACGGGAAAGTCCGCATCGCCGACCTCGTGGGATCCGACGTACTGGAGCTCCGCCGCATTGAGGCCGTGTTCCGCGGCCACGGCCAGGGCCCGGTCCAGGTCGCGGCTGATGCCGTCGGTAATGACTCCCAGGGAAATTGCCATCTCACTCGTCCTCCACACCGGCCAGACGCTCCAACACCTTGACTGCGGCCCAGTTGTCCTCGCCGGGGAACGAGTGCAGGGTGGCCTGCATCAGTTGCAGGGCCGCGCCCGTGGTGAACATCGTGACGCCGCTCTCCAAGGCCAGGTCCATCGTGATCGTCAAGTCCTTGTGCATGGTGACCGCATTGCTGCCTGTCCCGGCGAAACGGCGGCCCTGGACGAGTTCAACCGTGTTGCTGAGCAGGGGGCTGCCCACATGGCTCGCCTCCAGCACCTTCCGCACGACCCGGCCGTCCACCCCGGCCTGCTCACCCAGGACCAGGGCCTCGAAGATGCCCGCGAACGTGGTGCCGATCACAGCCTGCAGAACCGCCTTGACGGTTTGGCCCTGACCGGGCCGGTCCCCCACGTTCATCACATTGCCACCCACAGCCGCGAACACGTCCCGGTGCTCCTCCAGCAAGCCGGGCGGACCGGCCACCATCATCGAGAGCGTACCGGCGGTGGCCCCCGACTGGCCGCCGCTGACCGGACTATCCAGCAGGCGCAGGCCCGCGTTCTCGCACAGGGCCGCGGCCTCCTCCACTTCACGGGGCTTGATCGTGGCGCTCACCACCACGGTCGAACCGGGTGCCATGGATCCCAACAGTCCGTCCGATCCGTTCAGGATGTCGAGGACCTGGGCTCCGTTGAGCACCATCAGAAACACGATGTCCACACTGCGTCCCAACTCTGCTACGGAACCGACAGCCATGCCCCCAGATTCGGCGAACAAGCACCGCCGTTCCTCCCGCAGGTCGAACCCGTACGCGTCAAAACCGGCATCCACCAGGTTGCGGGCCATGCCCAACCCCATATCTCCCAAGCCAATGACTCCGGTGCGCGTCATGCTGCATGCGCTCCTTGGCAGGCCATGCTGCCAACGGATTGAAGAACGGGTTTGGATGCGGGCGGGACGCTGCGTCAGACCGACGGCGCAGGTGTGTCCAACATGGAATCGGAGGCCGGCAGGTCGTCGGCAGTCGTGTCCCGGGGCCTCTTGGATGGTTGGGGTTCCTTGGAATCGCCCGCGGCTGGATCCGATTCCAACCCATCGGGCTCGGGCTCGTCCTTGTGGACCTGAATGGAGATCTCGGTGCGGCGGAAGGGGTGGTTGGATTCCGTTTCCGGGAAGGACACCGGATAGTCCATCAGCTTGGCGAAGATGTACGTCCCCAGCACCCGTGCGCTGCCCATGAGGGGGGCCGCCAGAAAAGCGCCCACCACACCGTTCGACAGATACCCGACCGTTACCCCGATGATGACCAGGGTGGGGTGAATTTGAACAAAACGACCAATCAGGCGGGGCACCACGATCGTGTTCTCGATCTGCTGCAGGACGAAGTAGGAAGCAGCCAGAATCAGGCTGAACACAACAAAGTTCATCTCCGGGAAGGTGCTGCTGCCGGTCGTCAGGGCAACAAGCAGCGTCGGCACTAGGGAGATGATTGGCCCCAGGTTGGGAATGACCTCGAGCAGGCCGGCGATCAGCGCCAGCACCAGGGCGCCCTGCACGCCCAGCAGGCGCAGCAGCACATATACCGCCACGCCGATCGTGAACGACAGGATGATCTGGCCAAAGAAGAAGGCGCGCCACACATTGCCCACGCAACGGATCAGGTCCTGCCACTCGGACTTGTACTTCCTTGGGAAATTGCCCTCGAGGAAGGCGCGGATATGCGGCGCATCCTTGGTCAGGTAGAAGCTGACCACGAAGACGAACAGCGTCGACAACAGGACTTCAACACCCGTGTTGATGATGCCCAGGCCGAAGTTGAGTGTGCCCCGGAACACGCCGGAGGTCGCGGTGTAGGCATCGTTGATCCGGTTCAGCACGCCCTGCAGGGTTGGCAGGCCATCCACGGTCGTCTCACCCAGCCATGGTTCCAGTACCTGCTTGAGAGGTGCCGTCTCGAGTGGCATGTCGAGCAGGTGCACCGTGTCCGGGATTTGGCTGACCTGCACCAGTAGGCCGGAGACAAAGCCGCCGCCGATGCGCAGCACTGTCTGGTACTGCGTGTCCAGGACCGGCAGCATGGCGTAGAGACCGAGCACCAGTGCAGTCAGAAGCAGCAGGTAGAGCAGGAAGGTCATCAACCCGCGCGGCAGGTGCGGGCGCGAGATGATGTTGGCTACCGGGGCGAGCAGGTAGGACAGGATGCCGGCCAGGATGACCAGCGGCAACACCGGCCGGGCCAGCCAGAGCAAAAAGATCGCAAGGATCAGGATCAGGATCAGGATCCCGCGCTTCAGGGGCGTGTCCCAGTGCGCGGGCAGGACCGGAGGTGAAGTGGACGCCTCCGGCCCCCTGTCATCGATCATGGCAGCGGAATGGTTCAGGACTCCGGCGGCGTCCCCGGGTCCGTGGCTTGGGGGTTGGGTGTCCAGTATGGCACAGGCCGACGGGCATGCCAACTCAACCGAAATCGGCAGCTCCCGTTCCGGACGGACGGGTGACCCGCTTGCTGTTGGCCTTGGCAGACCGGGTTACGTTCTGGCCCAGCTCCTGGTTGGCCCACGACTTGACCAGGTTGTAGAAGACCCGGCGGTCGGCCGTGCTGAGGGTGGCCTGGCGATCGGCGCGGCTCAGGGCGCGCGGATAGCTCATGTTGCCCAGGACCACCTGCGCCCGCACCACATCCATGACCTCTTCCAGCAGACCCTCCCGCTCCCTAATCCAAAGGGGAATTTCGACCCGGGCCGGCAAAGTCCGCCGGTGCAGTCGCAGGTAGACAATCCCCACCCTGCCGTACAGAAAGTCCGGTCCCCGCTCGAAGCTGACCCCGTCGTGGCGCGCGCACTGCATGAGAGGGGTCCGATCACCCCAGCCGGGCAGCAGTTCGGCCACCAGGGCGGCATCCGTGATGCCGTACAGGTCCGAATCGTCCATTGTCGCCTGGCCGTGCACGGAACCGTACAGGTGTACCAGATCGCGGCTATCGCTGGCATCGATGTATCCCACCACCGGAATTTGCGCGGCCTCGGCCCTGGTCAGGAGGGTGTCCAGGGCTCCCAGGTAGCGATCCCGGAACTCGTCCGTCTGATAGGCCAGAAACGATGCAATGTAGGAGTTGTCGTAGAAGCAGACCGGCGTGTGCGCCATGGTTAGGGCCTTGTCGAGGAGCGTCTCGCTCTCCTTGACGGAACGCGCCAGGTTGATTTGCGAAACAAACTCGGCGTTGTGCTCGGCACTGCCGTACTTGTCGGACAGCTGCAGGCTGATGTCCTGGTACTCCTCCGCGCGGCCGGCCAGGGGATCGTTCAGGTGCCAACCGATCTGAATCGCACCCAAGGTCAGGGACATGCCTCGCTCGGGCACCAGGTGGCTGCCGTCCACCGCCAGCACGGCCCGCCGCCGCAGGATACCGTCCGCCCAGCCGAACAGGCCGGCAATGGACTGGAAGTCGTCCGTGTCGACGGGACCCGCGATGCGAAAGCCGTCGGCACGGTCCATGTCGCACGTAGGGCGCGCGCCCGGCCACGCAACCCCGCTTGCCTCCAGTTGTGCCTCCAATTCCGGCCGCCGAACGGCCCGGAACCAGTCGCGGACCGGCACCAGATTCTGTCTCACCCCCTGATCCCGGTCGATGCGGGCCTGGAGCCTGGGCTTGATCCCGGTTAGTTCGGCATAGAGTTGGTTTCGATCGAGCACGGCTTGCTACTGGAAAGTGCCTCAGGATGCCGCCATTGTCCACCAGGCCGCCGAATTTCCCCGGTTCGCCGTACAATCTCACTGGCCCGCTGTCCGCACCTCTCCGTTGCCCGGCTTCCGATCGTGTCCCACCCCAACCCTCGACCGGTACTGTCCCACGCCGTACGGCCGCGGCGCGGGGAACCCGCCCGGGTTCGGTGGCGGATGACGGCCCTCCTGCTCGCGTGGCTGGTCCTGGCCGCCTGCACGACGGCCCCTCCCGGTCTCGCGGACGTGTACGCACCAGTCGTGCGCCCGGAATATGCCCCGCTTCTGACGGAGTTGACGGGTGCTCCTCGCATCGACATGGAAGTCTGGTACCAGCCGACGCGCAACCACTTGGAAGGCCGCATGCAGGTTTCCGGCGTCAACCTTTCCGAGGACACCTGGACACAGTTGGTCTTTCGCCTATACCCCAACCTGACGTACGTGGGCGGCCGCATGGTGCTTGAACGGGGCACGGTGCACAACGCACTCGTGCCGTTCAAGCTGGCGGCGAACGACACGGCGGCTGTCTTCCTGCTGCCGACCGAGGAATGGATCCGGCCCGGACGGCCCTTTGAAATCGATCTGGTCTGGAGCCTGGACCTGCCCGTCTTCCCGGAAGTGTCGTCCGTCTACATGCCGTTCGGCCAGATGCTGGGCTTCCATGCCGCGCCGTGGTTCTACCCCGTGCTCGCCCATTATGTGCCAACCAGTCCTGCAGGCCCCGGCCACTGGTGGCTGGAGACGGCCCCCACCTTTGCCGACGTCCTCTACAGCCCCGCCTCCTTTTTTCGCGTGCAGCTGTGGATGCCGGAGGGATATCCGCCGGTAACCCCCGGTGTGGAGCAGGAACGCACCGGGTTCATCCATAACTGCCCCCACCAAGCGCCCTGGTTCGAGTGCGCGGACGAGAACGTGGCCGCCTGTCCCGATCGTCTGGCGGCGTGGGAATGCCAACCCGTATCGCTGATCCGCTACAGCCTGCTGGCCGGCCCCGTGCCCGAGTTTTCCCTGATCACGCACGCCGGCTACGAATCGGCATCCTTCGACGCCGGCGGGGTGCTGGTGACCAGCTGGTGGGTGCCGGCCTACGGCGACACCGGCCTGGAGGCCCGGGACTTCACCGTGGCCGCCCTGCGCGCGTTCGAGGAGGAATTCGGTCCCTATCCCTGGCCGACCCTGTCCGTGGCGATGGCGCCTTTGGCCAACTCTTCGATGGAACTGCCGCAGGTGAACCTGATTGGCGTGCAGTTGTACCGCGCCTTTGCCAGCGACCTGGAACTGGAAATCGCGTTTTCCGTGGCGCACCAGTGGTGGTCCCAGCTCGTTCAGAACGACCCGGTCAACGCGCCCTGGCTGGATGAGGCCCTGTCCACCCTGGCGGTCCTGCTCTACCAGGAACGTCTGCACGGCGAGGAAGCAGCCGCCTTGCATCGCATCCAGAAGCTGGAGCTTCCGGTGCAGCGACTCCAAAACCAGGATCGGGACGGACCTGTCGACTTGCGCGTCCACGACTATGTCACCGGTACCGACTACCGCGTCCTGGTGTGGTCCAAGGGCGCCTTGTTCCTGGACCGTTTCCGGGAACGGTCCGGTGCCCGCGCCTTCCGCCGAATGTTGACTGATTTCGTGGAATCCAACCGCTTTGGTCTGATAGACTCGGATGCCCTGCTGGACCGGCTCTGGGAAACCAATGCCACGGCCATGATCCTTTACCAGGACGCATACTTCGACCCGGTCCGACATCGCTGACCCTCCTCGCAGCGACCCTGCGCGGGTTCCGTCCAAGGGATGACTTCATGAAAACCGCCCGACATGAGATTACATCCAACCTGTACGGCGAACTGGTGGTGTACGGTGGCACCGCCAACCAGCCGCTGACCGAGTCCGTCTGCCATTGGCTTGGCATTTGCCAGGCCGAGTCGACGGTAACGACGTTTCCCAACTCCAACACGTTCGTGCAGTTGACGCACAGTGCCCGGAGCAAGGACGTCTTCCTGATTCAGCCCACGTCGGCTCCCGCCAACGACAACTTGATGGAGCTCCTGATCTTCATCGAGACCCTGCGCCGCGACAGTGCCGGGCGCATCACGGCCGTGATTCCCTACTACGGCTATGGCCGCTCCGACAAGAAGGACGTGCCGCGCTCCCCGATCACGGCGCGGCTGGTGGCGGATCTAATCGTCACGGCCGGCGCTGACCGTGCCCTCGTCGTGGACTGCCACGCAGGCCAAATCCAAGGTTTTTTCAACATTCCGGTCGACGAGGTGTCGGCGATAGACATCATTGCCGATCACTTCCGCTCACTGGATCTCGACCTGAACCAGACCACGGTGGTTTCTCCCGATGTCGGCTCGGTCAAACGCGCCCGCAACCTGGCGGAGAAGCTGCACGTGCCCATGGCGATCATTGAGAAGCGGCGCAGCCACCAGACCGGTCTGGCCATGTTCTCCATCATCGGAGAGGTCAAGAACCGCGACCTGATCCTGTTCGATGACGAAATCGACACCGGTTCCACCATCTGCAAGGCGGCGGAGTACCTCAAGGAACACGGCGGCCGGCGGTTGTTTGCCGCGGCCACGCATCCGGTGCTGAGCGGCGGGGCCGTCGAATTGTTGGTCAACAGCGAATTCGCCGAGGTCATCGTGACCGACTCCATCCCCGTCCCACAGGGGAACCGGACCGATTCCTTCCACATTTTGCCCATGGGCCGCACGCTGGCCGGAGTCATCGACCGCATCCACCGCGGCGAAAGCGTGGGCGAGTACCTCAACTACTGATATCGGGCCGCTTCATGCTGCGCAGGTTCTACAACAAGGTATTCGGCTCGCCCGACGAGCGGGTGATCCAGAAGCACGGCCAGCTGGTGGAGGAGATCAACGGCCTTGAACCGGAGGTCTCGCGCCGGCCGGACGTGGACCTGCGCGGACGCACGGACGCGTTTCGGGTGCTGGTGCGGGAGCGCACCGAAGCGGCGCGGGAAGGGTTGGCGGAAGCCAACCACCGCCTTGCCGATGCCGGCCTGGGCCGGGGCGGGGCGGTCCAGCAGCGCCAGCGACAGGCCCGGCAACAGCTTTACGACGCGGAGCACGCGGTGCTCGACGACCTGCTGCCCGAGGCCTTCGCCATGGTCCGGGAAGCCTGCCGGCGCACCCTGGGCAAGCGTCACTACGACGTCCAACTGCTGGGCGGGATCGTCCTGCACCAAGGCTCCATCGCCGAGATGAAAACCGGCGAGGGCAAGACCTTCGTGGCGGCCCTGCCGCTTTATCTGCATGCCCTGACCGGACGGGGCGCCCACCTCGTCACTCCCAACGACTACCTGTCCAAGGTCGGTCTGCAGCTGATGGGACCGATCTACCACCTCCTCGGCGCCTCCGCCGCTGTGATTCAGAACCAGGGCGGCGGCGGGGAAGCCGGCAGCTTCATCTTCGATCCGGACTTCCGCACGTCCGACGACCGGTACCTAAGCCTCCGGCCCTGTTCCCGCCGCGAGGCCTACGCCGCGGATATCACCTACGGCACCAACAACGAGTTCGGCTTCGACTACCTGCGCGACAACATGGCCCGCGGTCTGGACGGCAAGGTGCAGCGGGAACTCCACTACGCCATCGTCGACGAGGTCGACAACATCCTGATCGACGAGGCCCGGACCCCGTTGATCATCTCCGGCGTGGCCCGCGACAGCTCCAACCACTACCAGCGGTTCGCCTCACTGGTCAGGCAGCTGCAGGCGGAACGCGACTACACCGTCGCCGAGAAGGAACGCACGGTCACCCTGACCGAGACCGGCATCGAGCGCATGGAGACGGCTCTCGGCATCGACAACCTTTATGGCAGCGAGCATGCCGAGATGCTGCCGTATTTGGACAACGCCCTGCGGGCCAGCGTTCTCTACCGAAAGGATATTGAATACCTGGTCAAGGACCGCGAAGTCGTGATTGTGGACGAGTTCACCGGCCGCATGATGGAGGGTCGTCGCTTCAGCGAGGGCCTGCATCAGGCCATTGAGGCCAAGGAAGGGGTGACGGTCCAGCGGGAATCGATGACGCTGGCCAGCATCACGTTCCAGAACCTGTTCCGCATGTACCCGCGCCTGGCCGGCATGACCGGCACGGCCAAGACGGAGGAAGAGGAGCTGCGGGGCATCTACGACCTCGACGTGGTTGCCATCCCCACACACAAGCCGATCATTCGCGACGACCGGCCGGACGTGGTCTACAAGACCAAGGACCTTAAGTTCAGGCAGGTTGTGGCGGAGATCAAGGCCGAGCACGAGGCCGGCCGGCCGGTGCTGGTCGGCACGGTGGCGGTGGAGACCAGTGAGCAGTTGAGCCGGCAACTGAGACGGGCGCGGGTGCCGCACGAGGTTCTCAACGCCAAGAACCACGAGCGGGAGGCGACCATCATCGCCCAGGCCGGCCGCCAGGGCGCCGTGACCATCGCCACTAACATGGCAGGACGCGGCGTGGACATCCTGCTGGGCGGCAATCCGGAAGGTCTGGCCCGCGATCAACTGCGGAAGCAGAAGGTCGACCTTCTGTCCATTCCGCAGGGCGAATGGACCCGGGCGCTGGATATGCTTGACCGCGGCGAGGATCCCCACGCCGCATCCGACGGCGCATGGGTGGACACCGTGACGGAGGTCCACCGCCAGGTCGAACAGGAACGGCAGGAGGTTTTGTCCTTGGGCGGCCTGCACGTGGTCGGCACCGAGCGCCACGAGTCCCGTCGCATCGACAACCAGCTGCGCGGCCGCTCCGGACGCCTCGGCGATCCCGGCAGCAGTCGGTTCTACCTCAGCCTGGAGGACGATCTGCTGCTCCGCTTTGGCGGGGAACGGGTTTCCCGGATCATGGATCGCTTCAAGATGGAAGATGCCCCCATCGAAGCCGGGATGATTGACCGGGTCATCGAAAACGCCCAGGTCAAGGTCGAGGGCTTCTATTTCGACAGCCGCAAGAACGTGCTGCAGTACGACGAGGTGGTGAACGAGCAGCGCACCGCCATCTATGAACAGCGGCAGCTCATTCTGGAGGCCGCAGACCGGGTTCCGATCGCTGGGGCCATGATCGCGGATTTGGTATCCGACCAGATCGAGGACTCCTTCGAGCTGGGCGAGGATGAGGATGCGGACGAGGCCCTGCGGCCCCTCCGTGCCTTCTTCCCACCGGACAGCACGCGCCTGCCGGTGCCGCTGCTGGAGGTTCTGGAGGAGGATCGGGAGGCCCTGCGCACCGAGGCGGAGATGGAGGCGATTCTCCTGGGGGGCATTGACGATGCCTTGGCGGCCAAGCGGGAACAGTGCGAAAACGACGATCTGTTCAGGCAGGTGCTGGGCGAAGTGATGCTGGGCACCATCGATTCGCTCTGGACCCGCCACTTGACCGACCTCGACCACTTGCGCGAGGGCATCGGTCTCCGGGCGGTCGGCCAAATCCAGCCCATCGTCGCCTACAAGCAGGAGGCATTCAACATGTACTCCCTCCTGCAGACGGACATTCTGGAGCAGACGGCACGCACGCTGCTGGCCCTGCAGCTACAGGTTGCACAGCCGATGGTCAGGAGACAACCCGCCTTTGACCGCGTCCACCTGAACCGACAGAACGGCACCCAGGCGACACCGGTGCAACGACGCCGCGCGGCCCAGCCGGGAAGGAATGATCCCTGTCCCTGCGGCAGCGGCCGCAAGTTCAAGCACTGCCACATGCGGAAACGGCCGGTGCCCGCCGGTTGAAGAATGGAAAACGCGGGAATACTCGGTCCGGTACCGCTGATTTCGCATAGGAAGCCATGTGTCAACGACTGGGTGCACCGGTTGGAGAATGGGGAAAGAATGGGGATAACTCGGCAATTAATGGGGAAAACGTGGGGATAACTTGAGCTGGAATGGGGAAAACTCGCCTCGGCCCAACACCACCGATTTCGCATAGGAAGCGAGTTTTCCCCATTGGCCCCTGAGTTATCCCCATTCTTTCCCCACGTTTTCCCCACGATTCGGTCAGTTTTCCCCATTGGCGGCCATGCCCCGAATCTACCAAGGGCCGGCTCCCTACGAGGGAAAAGGGCTTCCAAGCCCCTCCGACGGCACTAGGTTTTCCCCATTTTCCGTCCGTCCTACTAATACAACGATCCAATTCATTCTCTATATACTTTCCTCTTGATTCGTTTTGCCCGGAAGCCGTGGAATGGGGAAAACCCGTCCAGTCCCAGCCAGGAACCGGTTCCCGTGGTCCAGACACCCTATGCCCTGCCATGCCCCTGTACGAGTTCACCTGCACGCACTGCTCCGAACACTTCGAGCAGATTCTGTCGTTTTCGATGACCGAAGCGCCGGCCTGTCCCCACTGTCGGTCCACGGCGACGCGGCGTCTCATGAGCATGCCCGCCATTCACTTCAAGGGCAGCGGGTTCTACAAGACGGACAGCGCCAACGGCAAGGAAAAGGCTGAAGAGAAGGACGACACGGATGTAAAGGCCGACGCGAAGGATGCCGACACCCAGAGCGGGAAGGACAGTAGTACCAAGGGGGATGGGTCCGACAGCGGACCGCGAGAGACCGCAACTCCGCCCAAGACAGCGAAGACGGCCGACAAGGCGCAACAGGGCAAGGCCAAAACCGCGGCCGGCTGATCCAGGTCCGGCCGGGCAGCAACCGGCCGATAGGAAACATGCCATTGGCGGACGACGGTCGGGACGCTCCGGAGCGTCCTGCGGGCGGTGCGCGCTCACTGCTGGGGGCGGCATCGCTGGTCATGCTCTTCTTCGTGCTGAGCCGGGTGACCGGCGTGGCGCGCGACATCGCCATCGCCGGCACTTTCAATCTCTCTCCGGCACTGGACGCCTATCAGGCCGCGTTCCGCGTCCCGGACCTGATCTTTGAAGTGGTGGCGGGCGGCGCGCTCGGCAGTGCCTTCATACCCACGTTCAGTCGTCTCTCACATCGCCGCGGTGCGGCGGTGGCTTGGCGCCTCTTTAGCCAGACGGTGAACGCGGTCACGCTAGTGCTGGGAGTGCTGGCGCTGGTCGGGATTGCCATGGCGCCATGGCTAATGCGACATGTTCTGGCACCCGGGTTCGAACCGGCACAGCAGGACTTGGCCGCCGAGCTCATGCGCTGGCTGCTGCTGGGCACCGTGGTCTATGGAGTCAGCGGCCTGTGCATGGGTGCCCTGAACACTAGGAGGCACTTCCTTCTGCCGGCGGCGGCTCCGGCCCTGCGCAATGTTGCCATTTGGGGTGCGGCCCTGTGGCTGGCGGAACCGTTCGGCGTCCGCGGCCTGGTTGTGGGGGCCGTGGCGGGATCCCTGCTGCACCTGTTGATTCAACTGCCGGCGCTGCGGGAGCACGGTCTCCGCTATAGCTGGACCCTGGACTGGCGCGATGCGGACCTGTTCCACATCCTGAAGCTTATGGGCCCGCGCATGATCGGCCTCCTGTTCATCCACCTGAACCTCATCGTGAACACGAATCTCGTGAGTCGTCTTGCTCCGGGCAGTGTAAGTGCGTTCGACTACGGGTTCCGCCTGATGCTGATTCCGGTTTCGGTCTTCGCCCAGGCCCTGTCCATCGTCGCGTTCCCCTCCTTTGCGGCCCTGGCCGACCGCGGTCGGTTCGATGATATGGCCGCATCCTTCCGCACGATGCTGCGGCTCGTGGTGTGGCTGGCCGTACCCGCCACCGTCGGCATGTACCTGTTGCGCGTACCGTTGATTGAACTGCTCTTCGAGCGGGGCAGTTTCGATGCCGACAGCACCCAACGGGTGGCAAGGGCCTTTCAGTACTTCCTGCCCGGCCTGACGGCCTATGCCGCAGTCGAGATTACAGTACGGGCCTTCTATGCCCTGCATGACACCCGCAGGCCCATGCTGGCCGGTGTGATCATTGTCTTGATCAATATCGGCCTAAGCCTGTGGTGGGTTGGACCGCTGGGCTACGCCGGGCCGGCCCTGGCCGCCAGCGTGGCGACCACCGTCGAAATCCTGCTGTTGCTGTGGTGGTTGCGCGCGCACCTGCCGCGGCTGGCCCCCATCCAGTTGGCCTGGGACAGTGTACGCACAGCTGTTGCAGCTGCGGCCATGGGCGGTGTCGTGTGGCTGGTGCTGGCCGGGATCGGCTCCGGTACAAGCCCCTGGGTGCAAGCCGCCTGGATCCAATTGCTGCTGGGAATCGCCGCGGGCGGAACAACCTACTTCCTCTTTAGCGCGGTTGTGGGCAACGTGCGCTGGCTGGCAGAGGTGCGACGGGCCTCGGTCTGAAGCCGCCGGCCGGAATACAACGAATACAACAAATCCCTAACATACCGGGACCGCCAATCCTCTACAATCCGATTCGATCCGGCGGTGGGTGGCCTTGGCCAAACTGCGCCTCCGGGTGGGCGAATTCGTATCACACAGTCCGAGATCGGACCTGCAGAGAACGCACGATGGGCATCTACTTTTTGCTGATCATTCCTTCCCTGTTGCTGGGCCTATGGGCCCAAGCCAGGGTCAAGCGCAATATGGGGAAGTACTCCAAGGTTGCCAATATCCGGGGTTTGACCGGCGCCCAGACAGCCCGCCAGATCCTGGACAGCCAAGGGCTGTACGACGTTCCGGTCGAGGAATCCACCGGTTGGCTGTCGGACCACTACCATCCAGGCCAGCGCGCCCTGCGCCTGAGCCGCGACGTGTTTCACGGCCGCAGCGTGGCCGCGGCCGGGATCGCCGCCCATGAGGCGGGCCACGCCGTACAGCATCAGCAGGGTTACGCACCGCTGCGGTTGCGATCGGCCGCCGTGCCGACTGCCAACCTCGGCGGCTGGCTGGGACCCGGCATCTGTTTCCTGGGCGCGATTATGCAAACGCCCGAACTGCTGGGCGTCGGTGTCGTGCTGTTCGCTTTGACCACAGTCTTTACCCTGATTACGCTGCCCGTCGAGTTCAACGCCAGCACGCGGGCGCGGCAGTTGCTCGTTGGCCACGGCATCCTCTACGCGGAGGAGATGGAGGGTGTCAACAAAGTGCTCAATGCCGCTGCCCTCACCTATGTCGCGGCCGCCGTGTCCTCAGTCATGACACTGGCCTACTACGCCTTCCTGCTGGTTGGACTGAGCCGCGACTGACTTGTCCTTTCAACCGGCGGGGCGGAAAGCTCCTTCCGGCTTCAATAGATCCAATATCCACCCATGACGCAGTACTCCCGTCCTGAAACACCCAGCCCGCGCCGTCGCGGACCGGGGCTGGCCTCCTTCCTGCTGATTATTGTTGTGGTCCTGGCGGGCCTCGTGGCCTGGGACAACCTGTTGGGTCGGGGACCGGCGCTGGCGAACCGCTTCGCCACCAATTTACTTCCGGACATCGGTGCCAAACGGGTCCAGGTCGAGGTACCGGTAGCGGAACCCAGGACGCTCAACGTCACCGTGGATCCCGAATCCCTGGAAGCAGTCGAGGTGGACTACGAAACCGCGGTGTTGATGGACATCTATGCCCGCGGGAATCCCTCGGTGGTCCAGGTCAACACGTTCGAGTTCATCAAGGCCAACAGGTTCGGCAATGAAAGCGATCCGGCGCCGGTGCTGGGCAACTTGGGCCAAGGCTCCGGCTTCATCTGGGACGAAAAGGGCCACATTGTCACCAATGCCCATGTCGTGCAGTCCGCGGACATCATGCACATTACCTTCCAGGATGGGACCATGTCAGTCGGGAAGGTGCTGGCGACGGATCCTGACAGCGATCTGGCAGTTGTCAAAATTGATCCCGATGGTTACGAACTGCAGCCTGTCACGATGGGCCGCAGCGAGGAACTGCAGGTCGGTATGCGCGTGGCCGTGATTGGTACCCCGTTCTCGCAGGAGCAGACCCTGACCTCCGGCATTGTGAGCGCCCTGGACCGCACCATGAATACGATGACGCGGTACCGGATTCCGGACAGCATCCAGTTTGATGCCGCCACCAACCCGGGCAACTCCGGTGGGCCCCTCTTCAACAACCGGGGCGAGGTGGTGGGCGTGGTCTCCCAGATCATCTCCGAGCAGCGATCCTTCAGCGGCATCGGCCTGGCGGTGCCGTCCACGATCGTGAACCGGGTGATCCCGGCTTTGATCGAGTCGGGTCGGTACGAGCACGCCTACTTGGGCGTCCACGGCGCAAGCTACAGCCCCATCTGCTCCGAGGCGTTGGACCTGCCCAAGAGCGTGCGGGGCGCGTATGTCACGCGGGTCGTGCCCGGCGGCCCGGCGGCCCGGGGCGGCCTGGCCGGCGCCAGTGCCCGGGCCCGTTTCGATTCGGAAGAATTGGAATTCATTTGCCCCACCGGTGCCGGGGGCGACCTGATTACCCACGTCGAGGACTTCAAGCTCAGTTCGTTCAACGACTTGATGCTCTACCTGGAACGGTACTCGTCGCCGGGGGACGAGGTGAATCTGACCGTGCTGCGCAACGGCAGCAATGTAAGGGTCACGATCAAGCTCGGCAAGCGTCCCAGCACGTCCCTCAGCTGACGCGCTCCGGGGTTGGATCACGCACGTCAAGTGAGGGTATAGGTTTCTTCTTCCTCTCCGCTGGTGTGCCGTCCATCCCGGTGTCGGATGCGCCAACGGCGCCTGACATGCAACCTTCTGCCGGAGGTCGGAGGTTCCCCCGTACGACGGTTGGCGGGGAGGCCGCCGTTGCTTCCCGCCATGAGCTGGCGAACCAGCGGATTGCGCAACAGGCTGCCTCCCATCTTCAGAACCACCAGGCTCACCGCCAGCAGGGCAGGTGCCGCGGCCACGGCCTTCTGTGCCAGTGACGATGATGGGGCCGCCATCAGTTCCGCCTGCGTGTCCGATCCGCAGGTGGGACAGAACTGGTCCTCGATTTGGACGGTGCCGCTGCACTCGGCACAGATGCGTTCGGTTCGCGCCATGGAGAAGGTTGGGCCTGCACGGATCCGGGAGGGTCAGCGTAGCACAGGCCGCGGGAACGCGCCCGCGGGGTGGATGTTTCGGAGGGTGGCCGTCCCCTCCGTCAAGGTGCGGACAGAAGGAGGCATCCCCCCATGTTGCGCCCGGCACCGCGGCGGAAGTCGGCCGCGGCCATGGCCTTGCGACCGGCCAGTTGAACCGTGGTCAACCGCAATAGCCCGTCACCTGTCTGGACCGCGAGCCCGTCGTCCATCTCCAGCACCCGTCCCGGTTCCCGCGTCGGTTTCCCTCCCGTTTCGGGTAGGGCATCCAGCACCCGGAGTTGTTGGCCCTGCCACCAGCAGTGCGCGGCCGGCCAGGGATTGCAGGCCCTGACCTGTAGGGCGATGTCCGTCGCCGACTGCGTCCAGTCGATACGCCCGTCTGCCTTGCGGATTAGGCCACAGTGGGATGGTGTGCCCGGTAGGGAATCCTGGGGCATGGGCCGGCATTCTCCCCCGAGCCAAGCCGGTAGCACGGCCAGCAGGCGTTCAGCACCCAGCTCTGCCAGCTTCGGTCCCAGGGTTCCGGTCGTATCGCGGGGCAGCACGGCGGTCTCAGCCCGGTCCACTACCGGGCCGGTGTCCAGGCCCCGGTTCATTTGCATGATGCTGACCCCGGTCGCGGTCAAGCCTTGGCGTATGGCACCGAAGACCGGGGAGGCTCCCCGCAGGGTCGGCAACAGGCTCGCGTGGATGTTGAGGCAGCCGGTCCGGGGCAGGTTCAGGATGGACGGCGGGAGAATCTGGCCATAGGCCATCACCACGACCGCGTCCGGCTTCCAGGCCGCCAGCTGAGTGGCGAACTCCGGATTGCGCCTGATCCGATCGGGCTGCAACACCGGCAGGCCGTGGGACCCGGCCAATTGCTTGACCGGACTTTCCGCCGGCTTGCGCTTCCGGCCCCTGGGTCGATCGGGCTGGGTGACCACACCCCGCAGGTGCCACGGGGAATTCATGTTCCGTTGATGTTCCAGCATGCGCGCCAGCACGATGGCGGCTAGATCCGGTGTTCCCATGAACACAATGCGTTGGGGGGCAGACATGGACATCGTTCCTTGGTTGGAGGCGATGCATCGATAAGCCTTCAATTTGTATTGAATTGTATTGTATAATTGCCATTTTTGACATGGACGAGTTGCTGGACGCACTGGGCGACATCCATGCCAGCCGGGAAGCGGCCAAGGTGCCGGTCAAGAAGGCCGTTTGGCACCGCACGGAAGGCGACGAAGCGGAACGCCACCGCCTTTCGCTGCTGAAGCAGAACCGCTGGACCGAGGACTCGTTCCTGCATCGGCACATGCGGAAACGGTGGAAGGGCGGCACCTCGCGCGTGACGAACCAGATCGTGCTGGAGCCGGGGGCCTACACCGCGAAGGTCCGGCACGGACGCGCGTGGGTCCATATGCAGGGCATGGAACACGGCCAGCGCATTGCCATTCCGCTCAAGGGCACACACCTGCCTTCGGGCACCCTCCGCATCCTCCTGCGGGACAACGGACAGGTGGAAGTCCACTACGCGGTGGACGAGACCCAGGTGTGCAACACGCGTCCCTGCGGGGAGGCCACGGTCGGCGTGGACAAGGGCTACACCGAGGCCTACACCGATAGCGACGGGGAACGCCACGGCCAGGGGCTGGGCGACCTGCTGGCCGCGGAGAGCGATGTCCGCAAGGTGAAGGGCCAACGGCGCAACCGGATGCGGGACCTGGAGCAGAAACACCGGGATGCCGGCAACGTGAAGAAGGCGGACTGCATCCGCCACAACCTCGGCAACCGGAAGTGGGACCGCCGCCAAAAGCGGCACAACGCACAGGTGCGGGACTTCCTGTGCCAGGCCGCCCACAGCGTCGTCGACCGCGCCGGCACCATCGCCTGCGAGGATCTGACGGCATCCATGCAGTCGGCCAAGGTCATGCACCGCGACACCCAACGCCGTCTGAGCGGCTGGGTCAAGGGCGTGATGGCCGACACCCTAACCTCGATATCTCGACGCAGAGGCACTGCGTTGGTGTTGGTGAATCCCGCCTACACGTCGCAAATCGATTCCCGCACCGGACTCCTGCAGGGGGCACGGAGCCGGGACCGGTTTTACGGCCTGGACGGAGTCGTGTTGGACGCGGACACCAACGCCGCCCGCAACATCCTGGCGCGCCTGTACGACGACGAGATCACGCTGTACACGCCCTTCCGAGAGGTCAAGCGCCTGCTCCGGGATCGATGTGGGACAACGGTGGGGACGGCTCCACCCGGACTCGAGTCCGCCCGCGCGGCCAATGCCGCCTGACGGCCGAGAGCGAATTACCCCAAACCCACAAGGTTTGGGGAACTGCAACCCTGCTACCCGCCCCTGCGTACCTTGATTGGAGGTCCCTGCCGCGCGCAGGGGCATCGCGTACCGTGCTGGAGATTGGGTGTGTCAGCCGACGATTCGAAGAATTTGCCAGACGAAGGGAAAGACCCTCTGGAATCCCCGTCGCCCATGGATCGGGATGCTGACGACTGGCCGGGAATCGCCGATGACTGGGATCCGCTGGCCGACGACGGCGACGACTGGGAGCAGGCGGCTGCCCCCGAACCGGTACCCAACAGCAGTGAGCGCCTGGTGGCAGCCATCTGTTACGGATCCCTGCTGGTCCTGCCGTTCGCGATCCCGCTGATTGTGCTCGTGAGCCGCACGCGCACACGCTTCCAGCACTACCACGCCGTGCAGAGCCTGGCCCTGGCCGTGTCGGTAACGCTCCTCTGGATCGCGATGTTGCTCGGTGCCGGGGTGTTTGGCTCAACCCTCCCTTTCATCGGCTGGCTGGCCGGTGGCATGCTCCTCTGTCTGATGCCGATCACCTGGATGATTGCCGTTGCGGTGGCCCTGTGGGCGGCTTGGCAGGCCTTGCAGGGTCGGACCGCGTCGATTCCTCTGCTGGCGGAGTTTCTCAGGTACCGGGGCTGGCTGCCTGCAGACGAGTAGGCAACCAGACCGCGCCTCAAGCCGCCTGGCGGCCGCCGCGGCCCCAGGTTTGCACCCAACCGCCTACGGCCAGGATGTAGCTGAGGACGATTACCACGGCACCAACCGCACTCAGGATTCCGCGCACGAGGTCGGGCAGGCCGGCTCCGCTCGGCAGGAAGACCAGGCGGGCTGCCAGGACCACAATCACCACGCCCACCAGAATCTTTGGCCAGGCAACCTGTTCCCCGGGCAGGGCCCCTTCCAGCAGGCTGCCCAGCGTGCGGCCCGTGATCAGCGGGCTGAAGACCCAGAAAACGAACCAGATCAGCATCAGGAAGGCCCAGATCATGATGGCCACGGGCACGCCGAAGAACACGAATCCGAGGAAGGGCAGCAGGCCCAGCATGAATGGCATGGCCAGAAGGGACACCACGCCCCAGACGACGGCCATGCCCGCCTGCGTGCGGATTTGGGAGGCGGCCCCTTCAAAGAAGGAGCGTCCTATCCGGTTGCTCAGGAAGACCAGCAGCGCGGTTCCCACCAGCACGGACAGGGTGCGGAAGATCCAGGTGCCCCAATTCCCGCCGGAGCTCTCGGCATTTTGGGCGGCCTGGGGATCCCACTCGTAGAACTGGGCCGTTGCCGGCGCCTGCGCAACGGGTGCCGGCGCACCGTAGGCCAAGGTGCCCCCCACCGACAGGCCATCGCCGAATTCGAACTGTGGCGACTTGAGCTCGGCATCGCCGGCGATATGGCCCCGGACAACAAATTCGCTTCCCGCTTCGCCATGCAGGTCTCCGGACACGGATGCAGTGTCGGTGAGGGTGATATTGGCACCAGTCGCGTGCACATCGCTGCCGAAGTGTCCGGCCAACGAGATGTCCATGCCGGCTGCCAGGGTGTCGCCGCCGATCCGGGCGTCCGGGGCCACCACTACGCCGTGATCGGGACCGGCCATCCGGAGCTGCAGCACCGAATCCTGAATGAATTCCTCGTTTTGGAACATGCCGGCCATGTTGACGGTTGCATCCTGGCCACCGGCCGCGACGCGCAGGTCCTCGGCCACTGTGCCCTCGATGATGACGGTTGCGCCGGCCGCGTACAGATCCCCCTGGACTTCGCCCGTCAGGAGGATGATTGAACCCGCTGCGAAGACGTGTCCGGTGACTACCCCATCAATGCGGATGGTCTGCCCTGCGGCAAACAGATCGCCGTCGACCGTGCCGCTGATCACCAAGGAATTGCCGGCTGCGAACAAATCTTCGGAAATGGTTTGTCCGGCCGGCAGTTCGTACAGGTCGTCGCCTTTGAACTGAGCCGCGTGGATCGCTGTGGATGGCAGTGCCCACAGCAGTGGCATCAGCAGCAGGGCCAGCCACAGCCTCGAAAGGCCGGCAAGGGTGGATGTGGGGCGGAGCATGGCGGTGTTACCTACGGAGTAGTGCGGGTACGGACATTAAAAGGTACGTTGTAGTTCCCGAGTTGGGTCGCAACAGTGGATGTCTTGCACTGCGCGAGGCGCGAAGCAGGTTCGGACCCCTCATACCATCCTCTAACACAGCACCTGCGAACGAAAGCACCACTCGCTAATATACTGATTCTCGCCCGGAGGGGCATGAACTGCACTCTTGCAGGAGCCAACGCGGCTTGAACTTAGGTACGGGGAATATACATACATTTCAGAGAGACAATCATGGCAAAGGTAATCGGAATCGACCTGGGTACAACCAACAGCGTGGTGGCTGCCATTGAAGGCGGCGATCCATCAGTAATTGCCAACGCCGAGGGCAGTCGCACCACGCCGTCCATCGTGGCGTTCACGCGCAAGGGCGAGCGTCTGGTCGGCATCACGGCCAAGCGCCAAGCCGTGGTGAACCCGGACAGCACGATTTACTCCGTCAAGCGCCTGATGGGCCGCCACCAGAAGGATGCCGAAACCAGGCAGATCGGGGAGTCGGTTCCCTATAGCATCGTGGCGGGTCCCAACCAGGACGCCCGCGTCCACGTGCCGGTTAACGACAAGCAGTACTCGCCTCAGGAAATCAGCGCCATGATCCTGAGCAAGCTGAAGCGGGATGCGGAGTCCTATCTCGGCGACGACGTGACCCAGGCCGTGATTACGGTGCCGGCCTACTTCAACGACAGCCAGCGCCAGGCCACCAAGGATGCCGGTCAGATTGCCGGGCTGGAGGTGCTGCGCATCATCAACGAGCCCACTGCCGCAGCGGTGGCCTACGGCCTCGACAAGAAGAACGACGAAACGGTCCTGGTCTTCGACTTGGGCGGCGGCACCTTCGACGTGTCGGTGCTCGAGGTGGGCGACGGGGTCATCGAGGTGATGTCGACCAACGGCGACACCCACCTGGGCGGCGACGACTGGGACGAACGCATCGTCGACTGGCTGACCGACGAGTTCCGCAAGGACACGGGGATCGACCTGCGCAAGGATCGCCAGGCCCTGCAGCGGTTGCGGGAAGCGGCCGAGAAGGCCAAGATCGAACTGTCCACCACGCCGGAAACCCAGGTCAACCTGCCCTTCATCACCGCCGACAGCGAAGGGCCCCGCCATCTGGACCTCACCCTCAGCCGCGCGGTCTTTGAACAGTTGACCGCCGATCTGGTGGAACGCTGCAAGACGCCCTTCCGCAACGCCCTGAAGGACGCGGGCCTGACGGCCGGCGGCCTGGACGAGGTTGTGCTGGTAGGCGGCTCCACGCGCATGCCGATGATCCAGAACCTGGTCACGGAAATGACCAACACGGAACCCCACCGAGGCGTCAATCCGGACGAGGTGGTGGCAGTCGGTGCCGCCCTGCAGGGCGGCATCCTGGCCGGCGAAGTCCACGATCTGCTGCTGCTTGACGTGACTCCGCTGAGCCTCGGCATCGAGACCCTGGGCGGTGTCAACACAGTGCAGATCGAACGCAACACCACCATCCCCACCAGCAAGGAGGAGACCTTCTCCACGGCGGCCGACAACCAGACCATGGTGGACGTCAATGTGCTGCAGGGCGAGCGGCCCATGGCCAACCAGAACAAGCTGCTGGGCAACTTCCGCCTGGAGGGGATCCCGGCGGCACCGCGCGGCATGCCGCAAATCGTGGTCAAGTTCGACATCAATGCCGACGGCATCCTGAGCGTCTCGGCCAAGGACAAGGCTACCGGCAAGGAGAACAGCATCACCATCACAGCGTCCACCAACCTTGCGGAGGACGAAGTGGATCGCCTGGTCAACGAAGCCCGCGACAACGAAGCGGCCGACAAGGCCCTGCGCGACTTGGTGGAAGCCCGCAATGAAGGCGAGAGCCTGATTTACGGCACCGAGAAGGCACTCGAGGAGATGGGCGACGCGGTTCCGGCCGACGACAAGAGCCGTATCGAAACTCTGGTGGCGGATCTGCGCACCGCCATGGCCGGCGAGGATCTGGCCCGCATCAACGAGGCCAAGGATGCCTTGACCCAAGCCAGTGCGGCCTTGGCCGCCCAGGCCCAGCAGCAGGCGGCGGCCGGGCCGGATATGGGCGGGGATCCATCCGCTGCTCCCGGTGCCGAGACCGATGGGGGCGACGATGATGACGACGATGTGATTGAGGGCGAGTACCGGAGTGCCTAATCGCGGCAAGGCGGCCCGGTCCGGCGTGGCAAGATCGAAAGCCTGCATGTCGCGGTTTCCGCCACATGGGCTGGGCCTTTCCGCCGTCATCCCCGGTCATGTTCATCGAGTGCAGTGCCAGTCGGGACCTGTGCGGAGACAGGGACCGGCAACCTTGACGAGGAGGGCAGTGTCGGACCACCGGGAAATGGGATGAAGGTAACGGACTACTACCAAACGTTGGGCGTTCGCCGCGACGCCGACCAGGAATCCATCAAGCGCGCCTTTCGCAAGCTGGCGCGCGCCAACCATCCGGACACCAACAAGGGGGACCCCGAGGCGGAGAGTCGATTCAAGGCCATCAACGAGGCCTACACGGTCCTGTCGGATCCGGAGAAGCGCCGGAAGTACGATCGCTTCGGCAAGGACTGGGAGCGGTTCACCAACGCCGGCGGCAATCCGCAGGATTTCAACTGGCAGCAGTGGGGTGCCGGTGGCCCGCGCCGGGGCATGTCCCCGGAGGACATTGCCAGCATGTTCGGTGGCCAGCAGATGGGGGGCCAGGGATTTTCGACCTTCTTCGAGCATCTGTTCGGAATGGGCGGGCCCGGGTCCATGGGCGGCCCGTCCGCCGCCCGCCGGGCTCCACCCCGTCCACCCCGGCGGGAGGTCAAGGCCGAACTGACTCTGGAAGAGGCCGCGGCCGGCACGTCCCGCAAGGTCCGTCTTTCCGGCGGTGACACGGTTGCGGCCGACATTCCGCGCGGTGTTCGGGACGGCTCTCTGGTGCGGTTGCGCGGCTCCGGAGAAGGCGCCGAGTCCGATCTGCACGTGCGCATCGGCATCAAGCCCCACCCCGTGTTCCAGCGTCAGGAGGACGACCTCCTGGTCGACGTAGAGGTGGACCTGTACACGGCGGTTCTCGGCGGCGAAGTCAGAGTGCCGACCCTGGAGGGCCCCGTGCAGATGCGCATACGGCCCGGTACCCAGAGCCATACCCGCATCGCGCTTGCCGGCAAGGGCATGCCGCAACTCAAGCAATCGAATCGCCGCGGGCGGCTGATTGCGCGCGTCCGCATCCGTATTCCCCAGGATCTGTCCCCGGAACAGACGGCACTGTTCCGTCAACTACAGGACGCTCAAGGCGCGAAGTAGAGACCGGTGTCCGGAAACCTGCCAGGTTTCCGGACACCGGCGACATTAGCCGGGCCGAACGGCTGCCAACTGTTGCAGGACGGCCGCAGCCCGCACCCCGCCGGCTTCCATGCGGATCATTCGTTCTTGGTCGGAGACGGTCTCAAGGCGGATGTCGAGTCGATCCGCCGGCAGCAACAATCCCAACCGTTCCGACCACTCGATCACCAGCACACTGTCCGCATCCGTCAGCCACTCCGACCAGCCCAGGTCTTCGGCCTCCGCGCCGGCCAGGTTCGGGTGCATGCGGTAGCAGTCCATGTGGCGCAACAGGCCGCCGCAGGGCAGGGAGTACTCGGCCACCAGAATGAAGGTGGGACTCGTGACCGGTTCCCGGATGCCCAGGCCCGCGGCCACGCCTTGTGTCAGGGCGGTCTTGCCCGCGCCCAAGTCGCCCTGCAGCGCAACCAGGTCGCCCCGGTGCAGGACCTTGCCCAACGCGCGTCCCAGGTTCTGCGTATCCCGGAAACTGCCAGAGTGGAATTGGAACCCGGCGGCCATACGGGCGGGTTCCGCAACGGAACCAGAGGTGGATCCCATGTCGTCTTTGTGTTGCCGGATCCGGGACTCCCTGAAGATTCCGGGTTCGGCTTGGGAACGGCTCCTACACCGGTTCGTCTTCCGGGATCAGCGTCTGAATTTGTTGCTTCATGCGGTCCAGGAGGAACCCGGTGCGATCCGCCGACATTGTGTCCACCGTCACGTCGATGGCGGCGTTTACCGGGCTGGGCATCATTTGCACCCACTCGTCCTCGCCCAGCTTCACCTTCAGCCCTTCCAGGGTTTCGACACGCTGTTGCTTGAACCGGCTGTTCAGTTCGCTCATGACCCGGCTTCGGGCCATCCAGTTCATCTCCACCTGTCCCTGTTCGTAGTGCATGTCCGGCAAGCCGCTCATAACCCGGCTGATCGGCTCCCCGCGTGCCGCCAGGTACTCCACGAGCTTCAGGAGCGCCATCATGGGATCCGGAGCCGGATGAAAGAAGGGAAAGATGAAGTTGCCACGGCCGTTCAGGGCTACCAGCACGTTGCCCTGGCCGGCACTGGCCATCAGGTTGTGCATGTCGCTCTTGGTGCGCAGCACGGTGGAGTGGTAGCGGGACACAATCCGGTCGTAGGCCTGCGGCAGGTGGTCCGGATAGACCACCTGACTGTGCGGGTGGTGGTGCAGGGCCAGATCCAGGAACAGGGCGTCGCAGATGATTGGACTCAGCCTGGTGCCCTGCTCGTCGACCAGGTGCATGACCTCGCCGGACACATCGAAGATCACGCCCAGGTCGGCGTTGACGGCCTTGACGATGGATCCCATTTCGGTCCGTTGTCGGTCCAGCCGCAATCGGTCCAGAGGCTCCTCCTGCTCCAGGGTGTTGAGGGGCACGTTCTCGATGTGCAGGCGGTTCAGAATGCGTGACATGACCTCCGCGGCGCGGCCGTTGGAATAGTCCACCACCAGCTTGAAGGGCTGCCGTTCCAGAAGTTCGGCGTTGACCTTGGATAGGAAGTCGTCCACATAGGCGGGCACAAATCCGCTGGCGTATTCGATGCTGCCCAGGTCGTCCATGCCGGTCCGGCGAAAAGCCTCCTGGGCGTAGGAGGTCTGCACCTTGCGCTCCATGGACTTGCCCAGGTTGCTGCCGTCGCCTTCAAGCAGCTGCACCATCAGCGTCTGGGGATGGGGATCGTCCGGATGGACGCGGACGTTGCCGCCCGCCTGCACGTTCTCGTTGTGGCGCACGAAGTGGCGCAGGACCGGCACGGCCACGTTGCCCATGTCCAGCACGTTGACCCCGGAACTGACCAGGCCGCTGACCAGGCCGCGCTTGATCATGCGCGAGGCCCGGTGGGCATCTCGGTTGACGGCTACGGAGACCCCGGGATCCAGGGTCGTGCCCAGGGCGACTCCGATACGGGCCGCCGCTTCCGGGGTCAGGTCGAGGTTGGCCTGGCCGCTGATGGTGTATCCCCGGAACAGCTCCTGCTGCTCCTGACGGCCCCAAATCACGTTGTTGCGGACGGTGGTGCCCCGCAGCACCCGTTTGTGGGGCCACAACTTGACCTGGGGCATGAGGATCACCCCTTCCTCCAGGACCGAACTGTCGCCCACGACGCAATCCTCCGCCACATGGGCATGTGCCTTGATGCTGGCCTGGCGGCAGACGATGGCTCCGCGCACATGGCTTGACGGTCCGATGTAGGAGTTGCGCCAAATCACGGACTGCTCGACCCGGGCATGGCTGTCCACAATCGTGGAGGGCCGGATCACGGACGGACCAATTACCGTGCTGTGGGCGTTGATGTGCACCCCGTCGCCCAGGAATACGGGACCGGTCAGTTGCGCCGTGTTGTGGATGGTGACATTGCGCCCGGTCCAGATGCCCGGGCGGATTTCCTCGCCGATGTTTTCCAGCAACCCCACGCGCCCGCCCAGGATTTCCTGGGTGGCCGCCACGTACTGTTCGGTGTTGCCGATGTCACACCAGTAGCCGTCCAGGGTCACGCCGCGGATGACGCACCCCTGCCGGAGCATGTCCGGGAACAGGTCGCTGGAGAAGTCGAACTCGCGATCGCGGGGTACGAAGTCCAGGACCGACGGGTTCAGGACATAGATGCCGGTATTGACCGCATCGGACTGCTGTTCCGCCGGACGCGGCTTCTCCACGAAGTCGTAAATCCGCTGCGTTTCGTCCTGCAGCACGACGCCGTATTCGTGGGCGCCTTCCACGCGGTGCAGGGCAATGGTCACTTCCGCATCGGAACTGCAATGCTGTTCGTACAGGCGGCGGAAGTCGAAGTCGGTGACGCAGTCTCCCGTCACCACCATGAACGGCTCGTCCCAGTCCGCCACCGCGGTCTTGAGGGAGCCGGCCGTGCCCAGGGGCTTTTCCTCGACGATGCAGGTAGTGTCGAGGTCGTCGAACAACTCCCCTTTGAAGACATCCTCGATCAACGAGGCCATGTACCGCAGGGTCACGCGCAGTTCGGAGAGTCCGTACTGGCGGAGCTGCTGCACCATGTGCACCAGCACGGGCCGGTTGACCATGGGCACCAGCGGCTTGGGGCGCTGCAGCGTCAGGGGCTGCAGGCGCGTACCTTCGCCTCCGGCCACCGCCACGACCTTCATGTGTCCAATCCTGTTGGTGGTGAAACCGCGTCCAAGTCTGCCAGCTGTCGGCAGGACACCATGTTACCAATGCGCTGCATCCAGCCGGCCGCACATGGCCGGGACCGACAGCCGATTTTGGTGAAGGCGGTTTTGCTTCGGAATGTCAAAAAGTTGGAACGGCTTAGATCGGCGGCCAGGGGAAGTTGCGCCGATCCCGCCGGTGGCAGGGATATCGGGGATTGACCAGCAGGCGTTCCATGCGCAGGACCAGGGCTTCCCGCTCGGCCGCGGACAACAGCGACTCCAAGGCCCGGCCGGTGCGGGAGTCCGGATCCGCCGCGCGGTCGCGGCAGGTTTCCAGGTCCGCCAGGTGTTCCGGTTCAATTGCTTGGCCGGCGAACTCCCAGGTCACAGTGCGCAGCTTGTACAGGCTGTGAAAGCAGATCCCGTGATCAATGGCCCAGAGGCGCGGCCCCTCGCCGACCAGGCAGTGGCCGCTCTTGCGATCCGCATTGTTGACCACCCAATCGAAGACGGTCAGGCGTCGCAGTGCCGCCGCATGGCAGGCCTGGTATCGGACAGTGAAGTAGTGCTCCTCGGGATTGTGGGGAATGAAGAGCTGCACGCTACCGGTGCCGTGTTCGCCCTCGCGCAGGCAGGTGGGAGGCACCAGACCCCAGCCCAGAGCCTCGGAGATCACGAATGCCGCCGTTTCCCGCTGGCAGAGGGTGCCGTACGGAAAATCGCCCAGGGGATTCTCGCCGTCGCGCGGCTTGTACACGCAGCGCAGGGACTGCCCGTTCAGGGTGATGGTGGCCAAAAAGCTGTAGTTGGAGCTGTAGGGCAGAACCCCCTCAAGCTCCATGTCGCCCTGCTCCAGGATGGGCAGGATCAGATCCGGTTCGGTCGGAACGGTCCCGGTGCCGGCCATGGATGGACCATCCGTGTCCGGCGTCAAAGCACGATGGGATCGGCATGCCCGTTGGAACGCGGGCAGAGGTGGCCGTCGGGATCGATCGGCTCATGGCACAACGGGCATTCAGGCCGGCCTGCCTCGACCACCAGCAGGGCGCGATCGCTGAAGGCCTGCAACTGCGAACTGTCGGCCCAGAAGCGGACCAGCATCAGGCGCGCCTCGTCATCCTCTTCTTCATCGTCAACGAATTCTTCCTCCGTGTCCGAGGGGCGCACACCCTGCATGAACAGGGCAAACAACTCCTCGGATTTCTCGTAGCCGAGGCCCATCTGCGTTACGGAAAACAGCGGTTCCAGAGGATGTTCCAGCTCCACCATGGGCACCGAGGCGGGATCCGGTTCCGGCAGGTCCTCGATGTCCTGCAGAAGATTGGCAATGCTGGTGGCCAGGAGCGCCACCTGCTCCTTCTCCATCCGCAGCGTTACCAGCAGGTCGTTTTTGCGGCCCTGCATGTAGAAGACGCGCCGGCCCGGCGGCCCCTCGGCACCGGCCACGAGCGTATCCACCGGCTTCAGATCGTGGTAGGGACGCTGCATCATGTGCAACCATCTTGCGGTTGTGCCTGTTCCGCGTCGCATTTGTCGGCAGGCGGCTTCAAATCCGGCAGCGGGCCGGTGTCGTTGATGCGTAGGATGGCGCACCCCGCTTCACGCAGGGCGACAATGGACACGGAGGTCGGGTCGATCATAATCCGCTGGAACAGGTCGATGGGCGTGCCCAGATAGAACGCCAGCACGGATTTGATCGGATCGCTGTGGCCGAACACCGCCACCACTTCGCCGGGGTGATTGGCACGAATGGTCTCCACGGTGTCCACGAGGCGGTTCTGCATCTCGCGCAGGGTTTCGCCGCCCGGAAACCGGAATCGGCTGGGATGGTGCTGGACACGCTGCCATTCGGGGGTCTTGCCCAACTCCTTGAGTTTGCCGCCCTGCCATTCGCCGTAGTCCACCTCCAACAGGCCGGGAAGGGTTCGCACCGGCAGGCTGCGAGCTTGCGCCAGCGGCGCCGCCGTCTCGCGGCACCGCTCGAGCGGACTGGAATAGATGGCGGCCACGGGCATGTCCGCCAGCCGCTTGACCACAGCCTGCGCTTGGCCGCGGCCCTTTTCATTCAGGTGCACGCCGGGAGTCCGCCCGGCCAGCCGACCTTCGACCACATAGTCGTTCTCGCCATGCCGCACCAGCAGCAGGTGGGTCGTCGCTTCAGCCATCGATGCCCGCCATTTCGCGTGCCAGGGCGGCGGCGCCCACTGGCCCGGCATCGTCGCCCAGGGCCGCCGCCACGATGTTGAAGTCCGGTTTGGCCATCAGGTTGCCGTAGGCACTTTCGCGCACCAGGTTCAGCAGGCTGTCCTCCATCTTCTCGACCACGCCTCCGCCGAACACCACCATCTGAGGGTCGATGACATTGACCAAGGAGGCAGTCAGGAGGCCCAGGTGGCGGGCCATTTCCCGAACCTCCTCGACCACGAGCGGGTCGCCCCGCTTCCAGGCGCGGCGAATGATGCCGCTGGTGAGGCGCTTGCGCTTTTTCTTGGCGATCAGCTGGGTTATCGCACTTTTCTCGCCCGTGGCCAGTCGCTCCTTAATGCGCCGTTCCAAGGCGCTGCGGCTGGCCAGCACCTCGGCACAGCCGTGGCTTCCGCAGGAACACAGCGGTCCGTCCACCTGCAGAATGGTATGGCCCACTTCCCCCGCAATGAAACGTGGCCCCCGGCGCAGCTTGCCCGACAACACAATCCCACCGCCAATGCCGGTGCCGACGAAGACGCCGATGACATCCTGCATCCCGCGGGCAGCACCGGCCACAAATTCACCGTAGGTGCCGGCGTTGACATCATTTTCCAGCGTGACCGGAATGCCCTTGAGTTCCCGACTCAGTTGGTCGGCAAGGGGAATTGGATGGTCCCAGGCAAGGTTGACGGCTCGGTGTACCACGCCGGTGGCCGGATCCGCCGGCCCCGGCACGCAGGCGCCGATGGCGGCTATCCGTTTCAGCCCCACCCCGGCCTTGTCGGCAGCCTTGCGAATGGTGGCCGCCATCTGCGGGACGATGGCCCCGGCTCCCCCTCTCACGTCCGTGGCGATCTTGACGCGGCCCGTTACCCGGTGGTCCGGTCCAACGATGGCGGCCATGATCTTGGTTCCGCCCAAGTCCACGGCTGCAGCCAGAGGGGATGTTTTGGACACGGCGGAATCCATGGCGCGCGGAACCCGGCGCGATGGCCGGGTAACGGCAGATTGATTAGCAGGAAGGCAAGTGTAGCACAGGGCAGCGGGGCCGAATTTGGCCTCCCGGCGGGCCTGCCCCTATCATGCCCGCCCCCGTCAAAGAGAAAGGGGGAGGAGAAATCAAGTTGTGTCCATACGGGTCCACCGCCTGACCAAGTCCTTCCGTACACGGAGCAAGCAGGAAGGACTCGCCGGTTCCTGGCGCGCGCTGTGGAAACCCGAATGGCGGCAGGTGCCGGCCATTCGCGATATCTCCTTCCTGATGGAACGCGGGGAGGCGTTGGGCTTCATAGGTCCCAACGGAGCCGGCAAGTCGACCACCATCAAGATTCTGTGTGGGATCCTGCATCCCGATTCAGGTGCGGCCGAAGTGCTCGGGCAGGTGCCCTGGCAGGATCGTCAGCGACTCTGCTACGAGATTGGGTCGGTGTTCGGGCAGCGCCCCCAGCTCTGGTACCACCTTCCGCCCATCGACTCCTTTCACGTGTACGGGGCCATTTACGGCCTGGACAGGGACGCCACGCGCCGGCGGGTGGACTTCCTGGTCGATGTCTTCGAACTGCAGCACCTTCTGCACACCCCGGTCCGCAAGCTGTCCCTGGGCCAGCGCATGCGGTGTGAAGTGGCCGTCTCCCTGCTGCATGCGCCGAAGCTCCTGCTGCTGGACGAACCCTCCATCGGCCTCGACATCGTGGCCAAGCAACGCATTCGGGACACCATTCGCTACATGCGCGACGAGGAAGGGGTCGGTGTCCTGCTGACATCCCACGATGCCGGCGACATCGAGGCCCTGTGCAGCCGGGTCATTGTGATCAGTGACGGGCAGCTGATCTTCGACGACACGATGGACGAACTCAAGCGGCGCCATCTGACCGCCAAGCAGGTGAATGTGCGTTACCTGGAGGAGGGGGAACGCAGCCTGCCGATGGCAGGGGTGGAGACGGTCGCGGCCAGCCGCTACGGGATGCAGATCCGGTTTGATCCCCGCACCGTTGGCGTCGATGCCGTCATCTCGGGCCTGAATGGACTGGGATCGATGGTTGACATCACGATTTCCGATCCGGACCTTGAGGACATTATCGGGACCATTTATGCAGAGAACGCTCTCGACCCGGACACTGCTTAACCGGTACGGGGCGCTGTTCCGCATGCCGCTGTTGGAGAACCTGGCGGAGGTGGGGAACGTCGTCTCGGCGGTTCTGGTGATGACCATGTTCATGTGGGTCTTCGCCATGCTTTGGCAGGCTGTCTTTGCGGCCCAGGGGACGGATCTGATCGCGGGCCTGACCCTGAAGCACATGCTCTGGTACCTGCTGATGGCGGAGTTGGTCGTCCTGTCCAAGCCCCTGCTGGCGGAGGAGATTTCCGACTCCATCAAGACCGGCTCCATCGCCTACGACCTGATGCGACCCCTGGACTTCGGCCTGTTTCACCTAAGCCGTTATGCCGGCCATGTGGCGTTCCGTGCCTGCGTGAACCTGCTGGCGGGCGGGGTTGTGGTCTGGCTGCTGGTCGGGCCGCCGCCGGCCTGGCAAGGTCTCTTCCCGGCGGTTCTGGCCCTGATGCTGTCCTGGGGGCTGGAATTCTGCTTCGAGGCCCTAATCGGCCTGGCAGCCTTCTGGACCGAGGACATCAGCGCCTTCCGCTGGATTCACCAGAAGATCTCTTTCATTCTGGGCGGTCTGTTTCTGCCGCTGGACTTCTATCCGCCATGGCTG
Organism: Caldilineaceae bacterium; assembly: GCA_965208365.1. Lineage (GTDB taxonomy): Bacteria > Chloroflexota > Anaerolineae > Caldilineales > Caldilineaceae > Bin34. The sequence goes on from OZ242330.1 coordinate 1,250,549, forward strand.
GCCGCCGTGGCCCGTGTCCTGCCGTTCGCCTCCATTATTTATGCGCCAGGGCGCCTCTTTGTGGATCCGGACGCCGGCCGCCTGCTGTCAACCCTGGCGCTGCAACTGGGGTGGCTGGTCGTGCTGGGGTTTGCCTTCCGGCTGCTGTCCAGCCGGGCCCTGCGTCGCCTTACCATCAACGGAGGGTAGTCGTGGAGCGCAAACAGGGCCTGGGCTTTGTCGGCGCCCTGTGGCGCGTCAACCTGCTGTCCGCCATGGAATACCGGGTGCCGTTCATCATGCAGCTCGGCGGCATGATGCTGAACAACGTCATCTACTTCGCCTTCTGGGTGCTGTTCTTCGATCGGTTCGAGGAAGTGCAGGGCTGGACGCTGCGGGACATGATGCTTCTGTTCGCGGTCGTGGCCTCGGGCCTGGGTTTGGCCATGATGCTGTTCGGCAACTGCCGCGCCATCGCCAGGATCGTGGCTGCCGGCGACCTAGATCGCTACCTGGCCTTGCCGCGTCCGGTCCTGTTGCACGTGCTGGCCTCGCGCAGCTCGGTCCCGTCCATGGGCGATTTTGTGTTCGGACTAATCTGGTTCGTGTTGGCCGGCGACGTAACCGCGGCACATGCGCTCCGCTTCCTGCTGGCGGTTGTGCTTTCGGCCTGCACCTTCACGGCCTCCCTGGTTCTGGCGAACAGCCTGGTGTTCTGGCTGAGGCGATCCGAACTCCTGGCCGATCATTTCCTGAACGCCATGATCACCTTCTCGCTCTACCCCGGAACGCTGTTCAACGGGGCCGCCCGGGTGTTCCTGTTCACGGTGGTTCCAGCCGGGCTGACGGGCGCCCTGCCCGTGGAAATGCTGCGCGACTTCGACGCAGCCACGCTGGGCTGGCTGTGTGCGGGCACTGCCGTTCTGGCCACCTCCGCACTCCTGGCCTTTCAGGTCGGTCTGCGACGCTATGAGAGCGGCAGCGCGATCGTTGCCCGGATCTGATACTCATCCACAACCTGCCGTCGATCGTCTGTTGTGCCCGGGTTTCCTTCTGTGCTTGGCTTTTTGGGGTCCAAGCGGAAGGGCTGGGGCGAGCAGTACACAAACCATCAGCCGGCTGACAGCGTTGATCTGTGCTCAGGGGTGGTCGCGGGCACCAACCGGACAAACTTCCGGCATGTGTTCTGTGCATGATTCGCAAAACAGAACACCTATGGGTTCTGATTGTGTCTGGAGTCGGTGGCGGTACTCGGGTGTGCTGTCGGTTTCTTGTCATCGGGGCAAATCCGGGGACAGGCTGGGGTGCCACTGGCACACGCGATCGTCTCCCTGAAGGGGGTTGGCTTCCTGTGCAGCCACGCATGGAGCAGTCCCCACCGCTGTCCTGGTTCTTTCCACGAGTAGGCGATTGACTTCCTGCATCAAGCTTGATGTGGACTGCACTAAGCCGATTTCACGCCAGGGCGCCCGCACAAAGAGGGAAGTTGTGTAGCAAAACCTGCAAGAACCAAATCCCGTCATTCAAGGCAGTGGCTGTCTCAGTGTGGGCAATTCCGTTGCCGTGCGGACCGTCCATCCCATCCCGAACCGGGGTCTGTCCCCGTGCTACCCTGTTGCCAAGGCTGTTCGTGACGCAACAGGCAGGAGCGTGGCCATATGGCAACAAGTGAGGTTTCGGCAGGGATGCGGGAAACGACCCTTGTCGCTCCCGATGCCACTGCACGGCATTGGAGTTTGGAACCCGCTGCCCGGCCCGGATCGGAAGTACCCGCGCCGCCGGCGGCACGGGCATGGCGCACGCGGGCCCGCCTCGGTCATCTGGATGCTTGGCGGGCCTCCCTGCAGCAGTTGTCCCACTACGATCCGGACTATCTTTATGATCCCGGGTACGAGTATGAGAGCGACTGGACCACAGACCCCGACTACCGGGTGGACGGTGTCCGACGGTACGGTTACAGCGGAGAGGGTTTCTTGAGTCCTACCGGTAGCTTTCACAACCCCTTTATGGTACTGATGCTCTGGAGCCTCTGTGAAGCCTTGGGACACCGGGTGGCCCGGGAACCGGACCTCTATTTTTCAACTTCAATAAGCGAAACGTTGGACTGGCGGACCGAGGAAGGGCATCTCCGATACATGGTGTCTCCGGACTTGGCCGTCATGCCACCGTCTTGGACCCTCCCGGAACCAAGGGAACGCACCTCTGACGAACGCATCATCCGTCTGGACGCAGGCGATCCATCCCCTGAAATGCTCGTGGAGATCTTGTCACCCTCCACAGGGTATGTGGACTTGGGCGACAAGATGGCCCTGTATGCGGCCCTGGGGGTGGCAGAGTACCTGCTGGTGGAACCAGGCGACCACCTGCGGGATTCCAACATGTGGCTGTTCCGGTTGCACCCGGAGGATGGATATCTCCCGGCCGGAGATGGCTCGCAACCCTTTGTTGACGCCTGCGGCGTATCCCTGCGTCTGCACCGTCCCGACCTCAAGGATACACCCGTGTTGCAGTGGCTGGACACAGCTACCGGGCGCTGGCGGTACTACGAGGATGACCTCAAACGGGAAGGTGCCACCGAAGCCAATTTGCGCTTCCTGGACAGGATTCTCCCCGACCTTTCCCCGTCCGACCGGCAGCGGATCGAAGCCCATTGGCTGCAAACGGGCGTGCCGGACGATGTGGCGGATCGTATTTTGGATGCAGGCCAACGGCCCGACGCATGGCAGGCGATACTGAGGATTCCGGTGATGGGCGGATGAAGTCGCGCGAGCCGTTCGACGGGCCGCGCGTATCCACACTCAGGGAATACGGAACCCCATTGCAGAAACTCCTTCCGGGGGGTATCGGCAGCTGGTAGCGCCTGCGCTCCTGTCTTGATGGATGTAGTTTCCGTGTTCAAGGAAGATGTAGACGGCATTCCAGTGCTGTGGCGCCCCCCGGACCCGAGCACCGACCAGGGCACCCTCGTCATCTGGCTTGCCGGCTTCAGCGGAACCAAGGAGGATTGCGCTCCTCAATTGCGGGCTTTGGCTGCCCAGGGTTTCACGGCTCTGAGCTTCGATGCCTGGCAGCATGGTGAGCGCCGCATCGAGCCGGAGGAGGAACTGCGGGCGCGGGTCCGCAGCAATATCCGCCGTTGGTTCTGGCCCATCCTGTACCGCACGGCTCGGGACACGGTCGCAGTCCTGGACTGGAGCGAGTACCGTCTTGGCTTGCGGGGGGCGGTGGGCATCGGTGGTGTTTCCATGGGCGGCGACATCGCCGTGACAGCGGCCGGCCTGGACCGGCGGCTCGCGGCCGTGTCCGCGGTCATTGCCACTCCTGATTGGCTGCGTCCCGGTTCCTGTGAACCTCCGGGCGTGCCGGATGCCAAGGCCTGGAGGGCGTACCGCGACGGCAACCCTCTGTCCTACCTGGACCGGTACGCCCATCGTCCGGCCCTGGCGTTCGAGTGTGGAGACGAGGATCGTCAGGTGCCGCCGGACGGCGCGGAACGGTTTTGTGCCGCTTTGGCCGCAACCTACCGCGACTATCCGGATTGCTTGCGCATCGCCCGGCACGCAGGTGTTGGGCACCGGTTTGCGGATGCCATGTGGTCTGCCGCGATGGATTGGTTCGACCGCCATCTCAACGGCGCGGACGGGGCCGCCTGACTCGCCCGCCATCAACCTTGGAAAGGGTTGACAGGCCGGAAATCCGGCGGAATCGGTTGCTATAATGCCCTATCACTATCTCCTGTCACCATGGGATCCACAGTGTCCGAACTGCTGGCCCCGGAAGCCCCCGTTCTTCCTGCCGCTACATCCTGTCCCGAGAGCGAGGGCGTATCCCTTGAGGTGCACGTCTGGGGGCCTGATGCCGATCCGGACGGGTTTGACGCCTTGGCCGATGTCTGGGATCAAATCGTGGACCGCTCCGGTTCCCGGGCCTTCTTTATGCGACTGGCTTGGCAGAAGGTCTGGTGGCACAACCTGGGATTGGGCGAACGCTGGATTACCGCCTATCGCCGCCACGACACGGGGGAACTGGTCGGCATTCTGCCCCTGTACAGGTTGACCGGGGACGATTCCCTGCACGACGGCCGGGACCAGCTCAGCATCGTGGGTTGCATCGAGGTCAGCGACTACCTGGATGTGATCGTGGCCTGCGGCTGGGAGGACTGCGTCTACCGGGCGTTCCTGGACTGGCTGGAGGGCCCCACTGCCCCCCCGTGGGAAGTAGTGGACCTCTGCAATCTGCCGTCATCCAGTACCACCTGGCAGGTTCTGCCCGTCCTGGCCGAGGCCAGGGGGCTGTCGGTCAGGGTGTTCCAGGAGGATGTGGCACCGGCCATCGAGCTGCCGGACACCTACGAGGACTATCTGGAACATCAGGTGGCGTCCAAGCAGCGGCATGAGATCCGCCGTAAGCAGCGGCGCATCGAAAGGGAGGCCGAGGTGGGGGTCTACATCGTGGGGCCCGAACACGATCTCCGCCGCGAGATGGGGGATTTCATTGCCCTGCAGAAGGCCAGCCAGTCCTACAAGCGGGAGTTCATGACCCCCGACATGGAGCATTTCTTCCACGAAATGAGCCGGGACATGTTCGATGCCGGCAAGTTGTCGTTGATGTTCCTGACCCTGAACGGCGAAAAGGCGGCAGCCCTGCTCGCCTTCAGCCAGGACGGCCATTATCTGCTCTACAACAGCGGGTTCCGTCCGGACCTGCACTACCACCTCAGCCCCGGCTGGGTGATCCTCTCCTATGCCCTGCAGTACGCCATCGTTTCGGGCCACAAGGTGTTCGATTTCATGCAGGGCGATGAGGAATACAAGGGTCGGTTCGGTGCCGTCGACCACCCGGTGATGCGCGTCATTCTGGAGCACTGACGCCGGGACCGCCGGCCTCCTGCCAATCCGGCTCCACCGCATCCACCACCACGGTGCGGGCTTTGCCCTTGCGGATCGTCACCTGTCCCGGACGGGCGCGCGCGGGTTTCCGCACATGCCGCCGTTCGGCCACCATCACGCGCGCCCGGTTCTCGCCGCGCAGACCCGAGTGGTAGGCCGCCAGCCGGGCTGCACCGTCCAGTGTTTCGCGCGGCACGTTGCGGCCGCCGCTTTGGATGACGACATGGGAGCCCGGATGGTCCCGTGCATGCAGCCACAGGTCCTTGGGCGATCCCTTGGCAAACGTGACCTGATCGTTCTGGCGGGCGTTGCGGCCGACCAGGATGATGAATTGGCCGTGGCGAAAACGGCGGGGTCCCCGAGCCGGCGGCGGCACCTTGGGCCGGGACTTGCGCACCTGCGACCGACCGGCCAGGCCGGTTTGCTCCAAATCCTCCCGCACGGCTTCCAGTTCCGGCCGGTCGGCGGCCTGTTCCAGGTCGAGTAGCAGTTGTGCCAAATAGTCCCGATCACGCTCGAGTTCCCGGATGCGGCGCGGTACTGCCTCGGCCGCCCGTTCCAGCTTGCGGGCGCGCTTGAACATGGCTTCGGCCTGCTGCACCGGTGTCCTGCCCGGCACCAGTGCCACGGGCCCACAGTCGTCCGGCGTTTCCAGTTCGGTTTGGCCGGCTTCAATGGAATGCTGCAAAGCCAAGAGCCACTGGGCCTGTGTGCGCAACTGTTCGGCCGCGCCCGGTTCGGGCAGGTCGCGGGCGGCCCCCTTGAGCCGGCGTCCTGTCCGGGTTTGGGCCTTGCCAATCTGGGTGCGCAGGCTCCTGCGCACTTCGGCGTAGGGGTCCGGAGGCTGCAGGCGGGAAAGCAAGGGGGTTAGTTCGGGTTCCGGCTTGGCTCCGGGCAGATGGCGGATGGGATAAGGCGCACAGGTGGTTACACCGCCGTTGTCCCCGATGCTGCTGGGCGACCATTCCCCAGTGAGGACCGGCTGCCAAAGGTCTCGGATGGCTCCGGCCAAAGCCGGCCCGTCCAGCTCCCCTGCCGCGACATCGGCCCGGCCGCTGGTTCGAAACACAATCTCCCGCGCTTGCATGGGGCCCATGCCGGCTACGGTTGCCGTCAGGGCGCGCCAACCTGGTGCACCGGCCTGAACCTGGAGCGCTGCCTCCAGTCTGGGTACGGGGCACTCCAGCGGGGAGCACATGTCCCTGGGCGGCAACGGCTGGTAGGGTTGCCTGGGCCGTAGGTCGCGGGTGGTACCCGGTGGGACGCGTCGCAGGGAGCCGAGGATGCGGTTGCCGTCCCCCAACAGGAACAGGTTGCCGTTGCGTCCGGTCAATTCGCACAGCAGCGTCTGATCGCCGTGTTCCCGGTGCGCAAGGGCAAGACACACCACGCGTTCGTCCGGATCGGGCAGATACAGGGCCGAAGCCCCGGCCCCGTCCGCGTACTTTCTCAGCAATTCCAGGAACGGTTGGTTGGGCCCCTCGCCCCGGCGTGGACGGATCTCCGTCAGGTACAAACCACACTCCGGGCCCCAGCCTGTAATGCGCAACCAATGGCGCTGCCCCCTGCCATACAGTTCAAGCACCAGCGAGCGCGGGTCCGGCATCACGATCTTCTGGATGCGGCCCGGCAACGCCCGGGCCGCCGTCTCCTGCACAAGGCAGTTGAGGGCAAGGGCATCAAACTGCATGGCAGAACTCTCCTCGGTTCCGGTTCGCTCTCAGGCGGCGGCGTACAGGGCCGCGTGCTGGTTGGCGATCCGTTCCCAGGAACGGTCCGCGGCGCTGGTCCGCGCGGCGGCGGCCGCCGCCGCGCGTTTCTCCGGGCTGGCGGCCAGGCATGCGATGCGAGATGCCAAGGCCAGGAAGTCCAGGGGTGGCACGGTCGGTACCCCCGGGGCCAGCCAGTCGTCGGACAGCGGTGTACTGGTGATGGTGGCACACCCGTGATCCAGGCATGCCATCAGGGAGCCGTGACGCGTGCTGGCCCCTTCCGTGTAGGGCTGCACCATCAGATCGCAGGCGGAGAGGGCCCGGCTGACCTCCCGGTCGGACAGGGCTCCGGTCCAATGGACTCGATCCTCCAGGCCGGCCGTGCGGATGGCGTTTTGCAGGCTTTGCAGAAAGGCCGCGTTGCTGCGGTCGGAGGTTCCCGGGGTCCCGCCGATAATCACGATGCGCAGGTCGGTGCCCCTGGATTTCAGCAGGCGCGCCGCCTCGACCAGGGTCTGGAGGCCCTTGGTGCGGCCGGCCAGACCGAAACACCCAATCACGGGCTCGCCGGGCCGGGCCTGCCAGGAACCGCGCAAATCGGCCCGTTCCCGTGGCTTCAGGGGCGCGATGGGAATGTTGCTGCCAACCGGACTGACCTCCGCCCGGATCCCGGCCTGAGCCAGCCGGTCGGCATCCTCCCGATTGGTCGAAACCACTATGCGACTGGCCCGCCCCGGGGCCAGGGTCACGCGCTGTCTTAGGGCATTGCCTGCAAGGGGAAAGAGATAGGGTGGCAGCAGATCATGGTAGGTCCAGGCTACGCGCAGCCCCCGTGCGGCCCAGGCTGCCGGTGACCGGTTTACCTCCGGGTTCATGCGGTAGGCCGCGGTTTGGTACTGCACATGGATCCAGCTGTCCGGCTCGGCTTGGGCCATCCTGGCAATCGCCAGTTTGTGGCCCCGGGCCCATCGTCTCGGAAGGGTTAGGACTTCCGGTTCGTCCGCCGCGCCGCGGTCGGCGGCCGGCGTGCCCGTGGCTGCTGCAATCCTCACCCGATGGCCCTCCCGGATCAACGCCCGGGCCAGCAGGCGCGTGTAATCGCCCACCCCGCCCGTCATTGGGGGGTACTCTCCGGTCACCATGAGGATGTGCGTCATGCTTCGTCCCGCGCCAATCGGTCCTCCAGTTGCTGCCACAACCCTTCCTGATCCCGCAGTCGGGGCAGCTCCAGCTGTTCGCGGTGGGCTTCCCGGCGGCACTCCACCAGGATTGAGCGGGTCACGCGCCCGGTCCAGCGAATGTTGGTTACGGCCGACCAGGCCACGGCCTGCCGGGCCCGTCCGATCCGGTGTAGGACCAGTTCCCGGGCATTGGTTTCAACGCGGCTGCCCAACCATTGCAGGTGCCACAGGGCAAGGCCGAAGGCCAGCAGGGCCATCAGAATGTTGCCGGAATCCGGCCGGTGTCCATCCTGCAGCACCAGCCAGACCGTCAAGAGTGCCAACAGTGCCGTCAGCACGGCATACTGGGGATGGGCGTGCCAGGTACGGGTCTGTTGTTCTTTGCTCGCGGCCATCGGGCTGCAGGAGCATCGCTCAGGCGAGGTCGTCAAGGGTCGCGGCCAGCCGCCGCGTGTGAAGGGCCAGGGCTGCGGCGAAATCCCTAACGCGCCCGGCTGTGCGTTCATCGGCGAGCTGGTCACCGTCGAAATGACGGTAGACGGACGGCAGGCTGATCTGTTGCGGAATGACGTGGCCGTTGACCCCGCGTATGACGATGCGAAGGTGGCCCAGGGCGTTGACGGCGCCCATGTCGCCTCCGGCAATGCCGATCAGCCCGAACATCTTGTTGCCCAACTGCTCGCTGCTGAGCAGATCCAGCGCGTTCTTCAATACACCGCTGTAACTGTTGTGATACTCCGGTGTCGCCAACACGAACCCCTGGGCCCGCGCGGCCCGTGCCACGAGGTCCTGTTTGCCGGGATGGTCGTCTGTGTCCGCGGCGCTCTTGCACATGGGCAGTTCAGTCTTGGCCAAGTCAAGGAAATCAGTGCACGCGCCGAGGGTGTCCAACTCGGCCATGACCAGGACCAGCAGGCGGCGGGTAAAGCTGTCCGGCCCGCGCAGGCTGCCACACAGGCCGAGGATGCGAACGGGGTCGGAGGGATCGTTGGACAGAAGGCATCGGGGACTGGCAGGACATCCGGCGGGACCGCGGGCTGGCCCGCGGCGGCGATTATAACCAACCGATATCCCGGCCGGGCCCGCGGGCCGCGGGCCCGGCCGAGGAGACCACACGGGTATATTGGGAAATGTTTGCTGTATTTTTCTTCTATACTAATCGGGCGCCTTCGCCCCCCATGTCATCGTATGTCAGGCGCGTGAGCCGAAAATTTGGGTCAGGCAAGGTAATGAGAGCGGTCGTTCAGTCAGGGCAGGCGGCGTCGAAGGTGTCCGAATCCATCCGGGTGATGGATTACGAAAACAGTGCCTACCGGACCGAGTTCTGGGAGAGGGTCGATCGCCGGTACGAGGACGTTGCGGAACGGATGGTGTTGCGCGCCCTGCTGCCTCCCCAGGGCTTCCGGCTGGTGGACATCGGCGGCGGCTTCGGGCGCCTCGGTGCGGAATACGCCGGCTACCGGCAGGTTGTCTTCTTCGACTACAGCCGGACAATGCTGGCGCAGGCCGTGGAGCGCTGGGGCCACGATCCACGGTTCGTGTTCGTCAACGGCGACGTGTACCGGCCGCCCTTCCAGCCCGGCGCCATGGACACGGTGGTCATGATTCGGGTCATTCACCACTTGGAGCGCGCCGAGCTCGCCCTGGAGCGCATTGCCGGGATGCTGCGTCCCGGCGGTTCTGCCCTCCTGGAGTTCGCCAACAAGCGCAACTTGAAGGCCGTGGGACGCCACCTGTTGGGACGGCAGTCCTGGTCCCCCCATGCGCGGGAGCCCGTGGAGTTCGCGGAAATGAACTTCAACTTCCATCCGGAGTGGATTCGGGAGCGGATGAGGCGGTTGGATCTCGACATCGACCGTGCCATGGGTGTCTCCCACTTCCGGCTCCCGCTTCTTAAGCAACTGTTCCCCCCGCAGTGGCTGGCCCGGTTGGACTTGGTAGCGGGTTCGTTGACCGCGGGCCGCGAAGTGGCGCCCAGCGTCTTCGTGCGCAGCCGTCGGCAGGGTAACCGGACCGGAACGGGGGAATTCGGTGCGGCACCGGCGGATTGGCTCGCCTGCCCTACCTGTGGAACCGCTTCGGCGGGTCTTGGGGCGCAGGAGGAGGATGTGCTGGCGTGCCGATCCTGCGCGGCCGAGTATCGATGCATTGACGGCATTTGGGATTTCAAGACCGGCATTTGATTCGGTTCGCAAGCAATCGCATTGGCGGAAGAGAGGTCAACATGAAGGAAGGAGCGATGCAAATGGCCGAAGGGCACCAGTTGGCCGACGGCGAGTTCGACGCCGTCGGCTTCAGGGAACATGTGCTGGCATTGGGCGACAAGAATGGTGTCGTTGAGTTTGACGACATCCTCAAGGTCATGCCCGATGTGGAGGAGAACGCGGAGTTGCTCCAGGATGTCTTCACCAGCCTGATGGAGAAGGGCATCGAGATTGGGGATTCCGGAAGCAGCTTGGATCTGGACGATCTCGAGGAGGACCTGGAAGAGGACGCGGACGGGTTCGACGATCCCCTGCAGGATGCCGCCAGCGACTCGGTGGCCCTGTACCTGCGCGACATCGGCAAGGTCGATCTCCTGACTGCCGCCGAGGAGGTGGCCCTGGCCAAGCGCATCGAGGCGGGTGAAGCCGCCAAGGAGAATCTGGCGGAACTCGATGCCGACCTGACGGACGACGAGCGGGATGAGCTGGAATGGGTGGTGCTGGATGGCCAGGCGGCCGTTGACCACCTGATCTCGGCCAACTGCCGCTTGGTGGTGAGCGTGGCCAAGAAGTACAACAACCGAGGGGTGCCCTTCCTGGATCTTGTGCAGGAAGGCAACAACGGGCTGATGCGGGCCGTGGCCAAGTTCGACTACAAGCGGGGCTTCAAGTTCAGCACCTACGCCACTTGGTGGATTCGCCAGGCAGTCACCCGGGCCATTGCCGACCAGGGCCGCACCATCCGCGTGCCCGTGCACATGCACGAGCAGATCAACCGCATGATCCGCACCCGCCACCAGCTGTCCCAGGAGTTGGGCCGGGAGCCCACGGTGGAGGAACTGGCCGAGGGTCTGGAGGTCCAGACCCAGAAAGTGGAGCAGATCATCAAGGTCAACCAGCACCCGCGCAGCCTCGAACAGCCCGTGGGCGAGGAGGAGGACAGCGTGCTGGGGGACTTCATCCCGGACGACGACGCGGACAACCCGCAGGAGACGTCCAACATGACCGTGCTTCGGGAAGTGATCGAGGACATCATCCAGGATCTGACACCGCGCGAAATCCACACGTTGCAACTTCGCTTCGGAATGGTGGACGATTACGCCTATACTTTGGAGGAAGTAGGCAAGAAGTTCGGCATCACGCGGGAGCGTGTGCGTCAAATCGAAACCCAGGCACTGGCTCGGTTGCGCCATTCCAGCCGCAGGAAGAGCCTGAACTGGTTCGTCTAGCGGCAACCAATAGGACCCTAAGCGAGAGTTGCCGGTCTCTCTCACAAAAAAACCGGCATCCTGTTCACAATCGAAGGAGGACGGCCGTGGCGCAAACTCCACAACCCGAAGCCGTATCCGAGGCCTTTGCCCCGGGCATGAACAGCCAGTTGGTCAAGGACCACATCCTGGCCTTGGGCGCCAAGCATGGGGTCGTGCAGTACGGCGACGTCCTCTCGGTCCTGCCCCGGGCCGAACTGGCCATGGACCTGCTGGAGGACCTGTTCGCCGCGCTCATCGACAAGGGCATCGACATCGGCCAGGTTCGGGACGAGCGGCCCGAGGAAGAGGAGGAGGAACAGGATCAGGTGGCCCTCGGCCAGGACGGCGTCAACGACTCGACGACGCTCTACCTGCGCGAGATAGGACGGGTGGCGCTGCTGACCGCCAAGGAGGAGGTCCAGCTGGCCAAGCGCATGGAGAAGGCCGAGGAGGCCAAAGTGCGCCTGAACAGCCCGGACGAACGCCTCAGTGAGGACGAAAAGGACGATTTGCGCTGGCTAATCCGCGACGGCGAGGACGCCCAGAACCATTTGATCACCGCCAACAGCCGCCTGGTGGTGAGCGTGGCCAAGAAGTACACCGGACGCGGCGTGCCCTTCCTGGATCTGATTCAGGAGGGCAACGTCGGCTTGATGCGGGCGGTGACGAAGTTCGACTACCACCGCGGCTTTAAGTTCTCGACCTATGCTACGTGGTGGATCCGCCAGGCGGTCACCCGGGCCATCGCCGACCAGGGCCGCACGATCCGGGTGCCGGTTCACATGTATGAGCAGATCAACCGCCTGACCCGGACCAACGGCTACCTGTCGCAAAAGCTGGGCCGCGAACCGACCATTGACGAATTGGCCGAAGAGTTGGAGGTGCCGCCGGGCAAGATCGAGCACATTATGCGGGTGAGTCAGCGGCCGCTGAGCCTCGACAAGCCGGTGGGCGAGGAAGAGGACAGCGTGCTGGGAGACTTCATTCCCGACGAGGATGCCGACAGCCCGCAGGATTCGGCCAACCAGACCCTGCTGGGAGAGAAGATTCAGGATGTCTTCACCAGCCTGACGCCCCGCGAGACCCGCATCCTGGAACTGCGCTTTGGCCTGGTCGACGGGCACAGTTACACGCTGGAGGAAGTCGGCAAGAAGTTCGGCGTGACCCGGGAGCGGATCCGCCAGATTGAGGCAGGGGCCCTGAATCGCCTGCGGCATCCGAGCCGCAAGCGCAAACTGAAGGGATTCCTCTAGCTGTGGCGGGGGCCGGTCGTGAACTGACCCCCATTAGGTTGGGGATTTACATACCTGCGTACCAAAGGGAAAGCCGTTCAGTCGATCTTGCGCGTACGTTGGCGGCCTGTTTCTTCCTCGTAGCGCCAATGCGTCTTGGGTTTGTTGCCCGGCACCACCTCGGTAATCTCTTCCGGCGTAGCATCGATGCGCTCAAGTAGGTCGTACAGCACAGGACGCCCGCGTAAGTTGGAGACAGGCGAGAGACCTCGCCTAAATTCCCATCCATTCAGGATTTGCTCTCAGGCAGGTGGAGGGCAAGTTTCCATTTCCCGTCGACTTGCTCAACAACAACTTCCATCTCTCAGTTCTTAACAAGCGCATAGGAAAAACCCGCTTTTGGGGTACTTTGGATATGTGCCTCCCGTGTGAATTGTGGCTACGGTTACAAGAGCCGTGGTGTCGGTGATGGTGGCGTCTACCACCTTCATGCCGATCTGGCCTTCTTCCTGGTGTCCGTAAAGAATATGGTCTTCTTGTCTACGAAGTAATTGCCATCGCTCCAGTGCAAACAGTGGTATGTACCGGTTCAAATTGTTTCGTTGAAGGGCTACATAACCATTGTGGACCACCGCCTCGGGACTATTGTCCGTCCGATACTGTAGCACCCCTTGTATTCCCGCTCGGGTGCGACTGGACAGGACCGAAATCAAGGTGACCAAGAGCAATGTGTCAATCAATACCAACAAGATGAGCGTAAATCGGTCCGGTGTCCAGGAATGCCCAGGGAAGTCCACGCCACTTCCACGCCACTCGTGGGATTCGAGCAATGCTTCCCGTTGGGGGACAGGTGTGCCGGTGCTGGGCCAGTTGTTTGATTTCCTCATCCGGGACTTCCAATTCCCTGTCCGGGCGGGTCCATGTTCGGTCACTACTCGGGCTAGATACGGACCAGACCTCTCTGCGTCGGAGCATAATCAGGTGCCCGGCAGGCACGATGACTGCCAGGATACTTCCGCAATCGCGGCTTCCCATCCGATAACCGGTTCACCTGTTGACCAGGAAAGACTGCGGATGTGACAAAAATGACAGGCAGATTTGATTTCTAATTGCTAAGCCAAAACCTATAATTATCTTCTGTCAATTCTGTACGGTTGGAGTAAATTTCTTTCCTCATGCTGAGAATAAAATTTTGACAATGATGATGACGCCTTGGCTGGTAAAGAATTCACTAAGATAGACTCTGTTTTCAGGGAATGGCAATCACGGACAATCCTCCCTTCCTTTGGTTAAGGATTCCATTTCGTGCGTATCTTCCAAGTCTCCGGCTGGGTTGTTGCGGGGGATTGGCGCTATGAGTAAGAAACAGGACGGAAACGCAAGCGCAAGACCGACTGAACTGCCTGCGTTTTGGTACACAAGATCCCCATTGGTGGGGGGCATGCCGGGAGACGGTAGTCCCCCGGCGGCGGATTATCAGTAGTCGGGCGTGGCTCGGTCCGAGTTCTGCTGGATGAAGCGCCGGCGCGGTTCGGCATCCGGGCCCATCAGGTCCATGAACAGCTGGTCGGCGTCGGCCGCATCGTCGTCCACCGTCACTTGCAGCAGGGTCCGTGCGTCGGGATCCATGGTCGTGGTCCACAACTGCTCGGCATTCATTTCGCCGAGGCCCTTGTAGCGCTGCTCCAGCTTCACGTTGTCGTTGCCCTTCTCCCGTTGCAGTTCCGCCAGCTGCCGTTCGTTGTAGACGTAGCTGGTCTGCTTCCGCTTGGCCTTGCCGTTCTGTTCGGTCACCGCCACCTTGAACAGGGGTGGCTGGGCGATGTACAGATGTCCCTCTTCAATCAGCGGCTTCATGTAGCGGTAGAAGAAGGTGAGCAGCAGGGTCCGGATGTGGGCCCCGTCCACGTCCGCATCGGTCATCACGATGATGCGGTGGTAGCGCAGGTTGTCCAGGCTGAACTCGGACTTGATGCCCGTGCCCATCGCCTTGATGAGGGCCTGGATCTCCTTGTTCTCGAGCGCCTTGCTGTCCTTGGCCTTCTGTACGTTGAGGATCTTGCCCCGCAGCGGCAGGATGGCCTGGAACTGCCGATCGCGTCCCTGCTTGGCTGAACCACCGGCGCTGTCGCCCTCGACCAGGTACAGTTCGGTCTCGGACGGGTTGCGGCTGGAACAGTCGGCCAGCTTGCCGGGCAGCGTCATCGAGTCCAGCAACCCCTTGCGACGCACCATGTCACGGGCGCGACGGGCGGCTGTACGGGCCTCCGCCGCGTTCTGGCACTTGTCGATGATGGCGCGCGCGTCCGCGGCGTTGGCAGTCATCCATTCGGCCAGTTCCTCGGCAACCACGGTCTCGACGTAGCCCTGAACTTCCTTGTTGAGGAGCTTGAGCTTGTTCTGCCCTTCGAACTGGGGCGACGGCACCTTGACGCTGACTACGGCGGTCAGGCCGTCGCGGGTGTCCTCGCCGGTGAAGTTGGCGTCGTTGTCCTTGAGGCGGTTGATCTTGCGGGCGTGCTCGTTCATCTGCCGGGTGAGCGCCTTGCGCAGACCGGTCAGGTGGGTACCGCCATCCGGGTTCTTGATGGTGTTGCAGAAGACCACCGTGTGTTCCTGATCGGAGTCGGTGTACTGCAGGCCGACTTCGATCTCGTTCCCTTCAATCGTGCGATGAATGTAGATGGGCGGGTGCAGGACATGGCGTTGGCGATTCATGTAGCGCACGAACGAGCCCAGGCCTCCCTCGAAGTAGAAAGTCGTGTCCTCGACCGGGCTCTCCCGCTCGTCGGTGAAGCGAATCGTGACCCCGCGGTTCAGGAATGCCATTTCCCGGAATCGCTCCAGCAGTTCGTCCGCCCGGTAGGCCACTCCTTTGTCGAAGATGGTCTCGTCCCACTTGTAGTGCTGGGTGGTGCCGGTGTCCTCCGGCTCGCAGGTTCCCACGACCTCCAGGTCGGTGACCGGATGGCCGCGCTCAAACTCCTGTTGGTGCACCTGGCCGCCGCGCTTGACCTGGGTCACCATCCACTCGCTGAGGGCGTTGACGGCGCTCACGCCCACGCCGTGCAGGCCTCCGGAGACGCTGTAGCCGCTGCGTTCATTGAACTTGCCGCCCGCATGCAGGGTGGTCATGACCAGTGTCAGGGCCGGCATCTTCTCCGTCGGATGCATGTCCACCGGAATGCCGCGTCCATTGTCCGACACGGAGATGCTGCCGTCGGCCTGGATGTGGATGTCGATGCGGTCGCAGCTGCCCTGCATCGCCTCATCGATGGAGTTGTCCACCACTTCGTAGACGCAGTGGTGCAGGCCGCCTTCGCCGGTACCGCCGACATACATGCCGGGACGTTCGCGCACCGGCTCGAGGCCTTTCAAGGCCTGGATGGCTTCGGCGCTGTAGGCGTTGGTGTTCTGTTCGGCGTTTGGGGGCATCGGAGTGTTAGCCATCGCCATTCTGTTCCTTACAACTTATTGGTTTGTAGGTAATCCGCTCTCGGTTGATAAGGGCTTGCGGTCCCTTGCAACTCGAGTCCTGGTGGAGTAATCCCCACCGTAGCCGGGTCGACACCGGCGACACACAACCCCATGCCTTGCACTCCACCTTGCGGTAAACCGGAGAACCTGACGAACTGCTACCGTGCATTTGTCGTCCGGTCGATTGCAATGCATGTGCATGGTTGTGGTTATATGCCTACGGCTGGAAGGATTCCTGCCGCGTGGTGGCAGCGGAGCCTCCGCTACCGGCTTGGAACGTCCAAGCCGCGTATGCCGTGACGGTGGGCTCACAGCAAACCCCTGGGTGGCATTGGCTTTCCTCGTCATCATCAAGTTTCCACAAGGGTCAACAGGCAAAAGGCGGCTCATTCAAGCTCCATGGACTTGAACCAAGCAATGATGTCCACTCCGTCCGACATCAGACAGCGGGAACGGTAGAAGACCAGAAAGGCCAAGGCCGTGCCGGTGCCGACGTAGGCAAAGGACAGGGACGACAGAAGCAGTATGACCGGGTTGAAGCCGGTATTGATGGAGGTATTGATTGAACCAAGCGCCTCCTCGATCCCGAACAGGATGAACCCGGACAGGAGCAGAAACGCGAGTGTGCTGACCACATTGTTGCGAATCAGAGCGACGCTCTGCCGGGCCGCCGCGACCACCTTCAGGCTGTCCAGCAGGATGCCGGGAATGATGTAGGTCTGGAGGAACAGGAAGACCGGCAGTGCCAGGAGCAGGAACAACATGTACATGCCCATCAGGGGAAACACGGCTCCCGGCAGGACCAGGGAGAGGGCCGCCAGGAGCAGGCTGACCGCAAAGGAAAGCGCCGTCACCAGCACCACCAACAGAACCAGATAAAGGCCTGTTTGACGGGCACGAAACCAGAAGGCTTCCCAAGGGTCCGGTGCCGCTGTCGCATCCGGCTCCGAGTTGTCCCGTTCTGTCCATGCGCGCAGGGACGCGTCCACCGTACGCGCCAGTTGCCACTGATACAGGGTGCCCATGACCACGCCGGCGGCCGAAAAGGCGGCCAGGACCAACAGGACGTCGCCAACCGACGACAGGCTTGGGCTCCAATCGGTCAACAGCTGATCCAGAGGCAGGGCCATCACCAGGCCGGGCACGCGCAGGAACGTGCGGTTGACCAATAGTTGGCCCAGGGGGAGGGTGGAGGCGTTCAGACTGTCGAGCAGTGCCTCGGGCACAAAGGGGGTTGGAGTGTTGGCGGGCAGGTCCGCGTCGGCAGCCTGTTCCAGCGCCGCGTCCTGGGCCTCTGCAAAAATCGCTTGCAGATCGGCAAACAGCAAGGAGATGTCCGCTGGGGGCCAGTACAAGGCTGCCAGACTCAGGAACACAGGGATAATGAGGAGGTCCAGACGAAGACCGAGGATTCTGAATCCAAGGGCCAGACTGTTGATCAATGCCGTCTCCTAACCATCCGTCCGACAGGAAGTCCATGCACGCGAGTTTGTTAACTTAATGCACGCGCCCCCTTTACACATCATAGCACAGGACTCGCTCGGTATCGATTTTTAACTACGGGTCACACGGCTCCTGCAGACAAAATGGAATAAATAAGGCAAATTTGAAGATTGATTGGGACAGTTCAACCGAATCTTTGCCGGCTCCGCAGGCCGGACAATCGCAGTGGAAACCGGCCTATGCTAAACGTGTATCCGAAATCATGTTCGCAAATGAGCCCGTGGCAGGGCCTGAAACGTCCGGAAACCCCTCCAAACGCGGCCCGGCGACGTGTTGGGGGCTCGCGCCCGGGTTGCCCGGGTGCTCCGGACAGGTCCGATCGGCGGGGCGGCGCGGGCCTGTGTGTCACAGGTATCGGATTAAAATTGCACAAGTTAGGTTTTGATCCATCCAGTTCGACGAGCCGAAGCCTGTGGAGGCGCGAACCATGGCGCGACTGTTGATTGAGGGAGGCCATCCCATTGCCGGCACGGTGCGGCCGGCCGGGAACAAAAACGCGGCGATGCCGATGATCTGTGCCGCCCTGCTGACCGACCAGCCGGTCGTCCTCCACAATGTGCCGCGCATCGGGGATGTCGACAACCTGCTGCTGATCCTGCAGGGGCTGGGCGTCGACGTGGCCTGGCAGGGGCCGAACACGCTGCACCTGCATGCCCGGACGCTGGCGTTTGCCGAGCCGGACCCCGCCTTGTTCCGCCAGTTGCGAGGCTCGCTGACCTTGATGGGGCCGATGCTGGGCAGGACTGGCGCCTTCCGGGTGGCCGGCAGCGCCGGTGGGGACGATATCGGCCGCCGCCGCATCGACACGCATCTGCAGATCTTCAGTGCCCTGGGGGTGGAGCTTATTGGCGAGGGGGATACCTTTGCGCTTCAGATCGACGGTAATCTGCAAGGTGCGGATGTGCTTCTGGACGAAGCCTCGGTGACGGCCACCGAAAACGGCGTGATGGCGGCGGCCCTGGCACAGGGCACCACGGTGCTCCACAACGCGGCCTGTGAACCGCATGTGTCCGACCTGTGCCGCCTGTTGGTCGCGATGGGCTGCTCCATCGACGGCATCGGCACCAACCGGCTGATCATCGAGGGCCAGTCGGCCCTGGGCGGCGCAGAATTCACCGTGGGACCGGACTTCATGGAAATCGGAACCTGGATTGGGCTGGGCGCCGTAACCCGCGGCGAATTGCGCATTGAGGGCGTGGTGGCCGAGGATCTGCGCATGATGCAAATGATCTTCCGCGAACGGCTCGGCATGGACATGGCGTTGTTGTCGGGCAGCGCGGGTGAACAGGACACCCTGGTCGTCGCGGCGGAACAGGCACTTGAGGTTGCACCCGAGTTCGGAGGCGGAATCCCCCGCATTGCCAGTGCGCCCTGGCCCGGCTTTCCCACGGATGTGCTCAGCATTGCACTGGTGGTGGCCACACAGAGCGCGGGTACAATCCTGTTCCACGAGAAGATGTTCGAGAGCCGGCTCTACTTCGTCGATCGCCTGATCGCAATGGGTGCTCGGATCGTCTTCTGCGATCCCCACCGCGTGGTGGTCTCGGGGCCGTCGCCACTGTACGGCCAACGGGTCAGCACGCCGGACATCCGGGCCGGCATGGCGCTGATCCTGGCGGCCCTGTGCGCCGAAGGTGTGACGGAGATCGGCAACGTGACGGAGATTGACAGGGGCTACAGCGACATCGGCAACCGCCTGATCCGACTGGGCGCCCGCTTGGAACGGATCCCCGACTGAGTTCCGGCCGCCCGGATTCCCGGCGGCAAACTGCGCGATACTGTAGAAGGGACAGCCGGCAATTGACTTGCAATGACCGACAGGCTTCAACGGAATAGGCGGGACGACCGGGAACGGGTTGTCGTGACCGGCGTCGGCATGGTGTCTGCGCTGGGCCTGGATGCCAACACCAGCTGGCAGCGAATGGTGGCGGGATGTTCCGGCACCCGCCTCATTGAGGTGCGGGAAGTCAAGGGTCTTGAATGTGCCAGCGCGGCCGTCGTGGATTGGCAGCCCGGGGACCACATGGATCGCCGGGACGCGCGCAAGACTTCCCGGGCCACCCAGTTCGCATGGAAGGCGGCCCGGGAAGCCTTGGGCCAGGCCGACCTGGATCCGGGGGACGTGGAGGCGGGACGCCTGGGGATCGAAATCGGGGATGCCTTCGGCGGATGGGATCTGATTGAGGATCAGACGCGCGTTCTTTACAGCAAGGGCTTTCGACGCATCAACCCGGTCCTGTCGCTGGCGGCCCTGATCAGCGGCACGCCGACCTTTATTGGCATGCGGCTGGGCGTGACCGGCATCGCCAACAGCCCGGTGGCGGCCTGCGCCACCGGGGTCGGCGCCGTGGGCGAGGCGGCCCGGCGCATTCTGTACGGTGAGGCCGATGTCATGCTGGCCGGCGGCAGTGATGGTTATGTTACCCCGATGACCGTGAGCATGTTCGGCCGCCTGGGTGCCATGTCATTCGAAGTGGACAATCCAGCTGCCGCCTGCGCCCCCTTCGCCGGCAACCGCACCGGTATGGTCATTGGGGAGGGGGCCGGCGTTCTGGTGCTGGAGGGCTTCGCTCATGCCCGCGCCCGCGGGGCCCGCATCCTGGCCGAGTTCGGCGGTTACAGCCTGAGGCTGGATCCGAGCGATTTCGCCAACCCGGATCCCGAAGGCCGCGTGCCGGGCCGGGTCATGGCCGATGCCATCGCCGACAGCGGGTTGCACCCGGTGGACATCGACTGGGTTGTGGCCCACGGCACGGCGACCAAGGCCAACGACACGATGGAAACCCGTGCCATCCACAGTGCCCTGGGTGAACACGCCCCGGACTGTCCCGTCACCGGTCTCAAGGGCATGCTTGGCCACGCCATGGGGGGAGCCGGGGCGCACAGCATTGTGGCCGCTGTGAAGGCCATGCACGACGGCCACATACCGCCGACCATCAATTATCGGGAACCCGATCCGGAGTGCGATCTGGACTACGTGCCCAACCAGGCGCGTCCCCATGCCGTGGATGCCGCCCTGGTCAACGGCTTCGGCATGGGCGGCCAATCGGCCTCGCTGGTCCTGCTTCGGCACGATGGCTGAGCCGGGCCACCACGGGAGAATCAAAATATGAGGCTCGAAAACCCTTTTCGCCGCGTCCAGCGGCTGCGCCGGGTTACCAACGTGCCGGAGGAGCAGGCCAACGCGCGGACCCCGCCCGGCCAATTTCTCACCAGTAAGTTTCCGGTGCTGACCTACGGTCCGACCCCCACGATCACGGATCTGGAGGGGTTCAGGCTGACTGTGTTCGGCGAGGTTGAGGAATCTAGGGAGTTCACCTGGGACGAACTGATGGCCCTGCCCGCCAACACCCAAACCGTGGACATTCACTGCGTAACCCGCTGGAGCAAGTTGGACACCACTTGGACGGGCATTCCCTGGCGGCGCTTCCTGGAGGGGATCGCGCCGACGGCCGCGGCTACCCACGTCATGGCGCACTGTGTGGGCGGCTACACGACCAACATCAGCCTGGAAGTCCTCGATGACGACGACACCATGCTGGCCTATCTCTACGACGGCAAGCCCCTGGAGCGGGAACACGGATACCCCATGCGCCTGCTCGTGCCGAAGTATTACTTCTGGAAGAGCGCCAAGTGGCTGACGGGTCTGGAGTTCATGAACGGGGACCGTCCGGGCTTCTGGGAACAGCATGGGTACCACATGCGCGGCGAGCCGTTTGCCGAGGAACGCTTCGGCTACTAGCCGGCACTCGGCATTCGATCATGAAGGGGATCCTGATGGCGGGTGGGCACGCCACTCGCCTGCATCCCATCACGCTGGCGACCAGCAAACAGCTGCTGCCCGTCTACGACAAGCCGTTGATCTACTATCCGCTGTCCATGCTGATGCTGGCGGGATTGCGCGAGATCGCGGTGGTCTGCACGCCCGACAGCCAGCCGCAGTTCGAGGCGATTCTGGGCGATGGCCGCAAGTGGGGCCTCGATATCGTTTACGTGGTCCAGGCGGAGCCGAGAGGCGTGGCGGAGGCCTTCCTGCTGTGCGCCGATTACATCGCCGGCGACAATGTGTGCCTCATTCTGGGCGACAACTTCTTCTACGGCCATGGCCTGCCGGAAGTCCTGCAGGAGGCTGCATCCCTGAAAGAGGGTGCCCAGGTCTTTGCCTATCCCGTAGCCAATCCCGGTGATTTCGGCGTGGTCGAGTTCGATGGCACGGGACGGGTCTTGTCGCTGGAGGAAAAGCCGTCACGGCCCCGTTCCCACTACGCCGTGACCGGCATCTACTTCTACGACAGCCAAGTGTCCGCCATCGCCCGGGAGCTGAAGCCGTCCGGGCGCGGCGAATTGGAGATCACGGATGTCAACCGAACCTATCTTGAACGGGACAAACTGAGGGTCACGGAGTTGGGGCGTGGGGTGGCTTGGCTGGACACGGGTACCCACGACTCCCTGTTGGAGGCGTCCCGCCTCGTGCAGATGCTGCAGCAACGGCAGGGGCTCATGGTGTCGGCACCGGAGGAAATCGCATGGCGGCGCGGTTTCATCTCGCTTGCGCAGATGAAGGAACTGGGGCAGCGGATGGCCGGCAACGCCTATGGCCGGTACCTGGTGGCATTGGCGGAGCAGGTCGCCCGCAACCAGCCTTCCGCGCTGTCGGATACCTGAAAAAAGGAGCCCGAATCCGGGTATAATCCCCGGTCTGCCCCTGATGGGGCATGACCTGGACACGCGCATCCGAGAGACTTGAACCCATGGACACAGATATCGCAGAGTTGGTAACCCCGTACGGGGGAACGCTGGTTGACCTGCTCGTGCCGCCGGAGGAGACGCAGGAACTGAAGGACTACGCCAACCGGCTCCCATCCTTCCAGCTGCACGAACGGGCCGTCTGCGATTTGGAACTGCTGGCCACGGGCGGCTTCTCGCCGCTGACCTCCTTCATGAGCGAGGCCGACTACCGAAGCGTACTGTCGGACATGCGGCTTGCGAACGGCACCTTTTGGCCGATTCCCGTCACGCTGCCCCTGAACCCGGTCCCGGAACTGCGTTTGGGGCAGGACATCACGCTGCGGGATGCCATGAACAATATCCTGGCCGTGCTGTCCGTGCGTGAAATTTTTGCCTGGAACGCGGCGGAGGAAGCGTCCTGCGTAATTGGCTCCACCAATCCGCGCCACCCGCTGACCTCCGAGATGGACCGCTGGGGTTCGGTCAACGTCTCAGGGCACCTGCGCGTGCTGGCCTTACCGGCGCATTTCGACTTCGCGCATCTGCGCTTGACCCCAGAGGCTACCCGGACCCGGCTGGCCGCCTCCGGCCACGGCAATGTGGTCGCATTCCAGACCCGCAATCCGTTGCATCGGGTCCACGAGGAACTGACCAAGCGTGCCATGGCGCGCATCGACGGCTCCTTCCTCCTGCATCCCGTGGTCGGCATGACGCGGCCCGGCGACGTGGACCATTTCACGCGCGTCCGGACCTACCAGGCCCTCATCGACAACCACTACCCGCAGGAGCGCGTGCACCTGGCCCTGTTGCCGCTGGCCATGCGCATGGCCGGCCCGCGCGAGGCCTGCTGGCACATGCTGATTCGGCGCAACTTCGGCGCCAACCACATGATCGTAGGCCGCGACCACGCCGGCCCCGGCAACGACTCGGAGGGCAGGCCCTTCTACGGCCCCTTCGATGCCCAGGAGCTGGCAGAGCGGCACAGCGCTGAAATCGGGGTCGAGGTGGTTCCGTTCGACAACATGGTTTATCTGGAGAACGAGCAGCGGTATGCACCGGAGAGCGAGGTCGCGCCCGGTACCAAGACCCTGAACATCTCCGGCACACAGGCGCGGGAAGAGTATCTGGGCCAGGGCCGCCTGCTGCCGGCCTGGTACACCCGGCCGGAGGTGGCGGAGATCCTGAAGGAAAGCTACCCGGCGCTGGACCGTCAGGGAATCTGCATCTGGTTTACCGGTTTGAGCGGTTCCGGCAAGTCCACCACCGCCAGCATCCTGATTCCGCTGCTGATGCAGGAGGGCCGCAAGGTTACCCTGTTGGACGGCGACGTGGTGCGTACCCACCTCTCGCGCGGCCTCGGGTTCTCCAAGGAGGATCGGGACCTCAACGTTCGCCGCATCGGGTTCGTGGCAGCGGAGATCGCCGGCCACGGCGGTTGCGTGGTGGCCTCGGCGGTCAGCCCCTTCCGCACGACGCGCAACGACGTACGGAACATGGTGGGTCCGGACAACTACATCGAAGTGTTCGTGGATACGCCGTTGGAGGTCTGCGAGACGCGGGATACGAAGGGGATGTACAAGGCGGCCCGGCGCGGTGAAATCAAGAACTTCACGGGCATCGATGATCCCTACGAGGCGCCCGAGCATCCGGAAATCGTGCTGGACACCGTAAACCATGAGCCGCTGGAGAACGCCCGGACCATCATGGATTACCTGTGCGGGCGCGGTTTCATACGCTAGGGACTTGGTTCGGCCCCGGAGCGAGCATGCACAAGGAACCACCGGCAACCACCGTGCAAGACGCGGACCTCGTGCAGGGAGACACGGCCGCGGAGGATCTGTCTCCGTTCGCGCTGATTTGGTCGGTGTCCAAGGAGCTGCTGTTGGTCCTGGTCCCTGCGCTGGTGCTGGCCCTGCTGGTCAACCGGCTGGTGGCCGAGACTACCGTGGTCTTCGGCTCGAGCATG
The DNA here is from genome assembly GCA_965208365.1 of Caldilineaceae bacterium. Lineage (GTDB taxonomy): Bacteria > Chloroflexota > Anaerolineae > Caldilineales > Caldilineaceae > Bin34. Next base: position 1,274,670 of record OZ242330.1, read on the forward strand.
GAGCCGCTGCTGAGTCCGTATCAGCGTCTGGTGGTGGAGAAGGTTTCGTACCGCTTTGCCCCGCCGGTCGTGGGCGATGTCGTGGTCCTGGACATACCAAACCAGCGTGAAAACCTGATCAAGCGAGTGATCGCCGCGCCCGGAGACACCCTGGAGATCGTGGAGGGCGTGGTCTGGGTCAACGGCATCCGGCGACCGGAGGCCTATGTCCAGAGCAGAATGGAGGAATCGCTCCGGCCGCGGCAAATGGACGACGACGAATATTTTGTGATGGGCGACAATCGGCCCAACAGTCATGACAGCCGGAATTTCGGTCCGGTTGCCAGTGATCAGATCGTGGGCCGCGCCTGGCTCCGCTATTGGCCCCTGCCCGACATAACGCTGTTTCCATCCTGAGTAGCCATGCTCACAGGGACCCATTGGCCACCGGCGGTCAAGATCACCGTTGGCTCCATCCTGGGCCTGCTGGCGATTGGTCTGCTGATCGTCTTTCGGGCGATGATTGCCCCCACGGTGGTGGCATGCCTGGTGGTGTTCATCCTCAACATCCCGGTGGAGAGGCTGGAACGCCGCGATCTGCCGCGCAGCATCGCGGCGGTCATCGTCTATGCGCTGCTCATTGGGCTGGTGGCTCTGCTGTGGCTCGTCCTGGGACCGTGGATCCAGAGGTTTTTGGTGCAGTTGCAGTCCGATCTGGATGCGCTGCTGCGCAGCATCAACACCTCCACCGTGCCCTGGATGGAGTCGATCAGCCTGCCCCTGGTCGGCGAGGTCGAGTTTCTCAGCGGCGATCTGATCACCCAGTTCAACCAGGAGATACAGACCATAATCGTGAACGGCCTGGGCAGTCTGACCACCTACCTGGGCAACCTGACCTCCGGCCTGCTGAGCATCATCTATGTGATCGTCCTCAGTTTCTGGATGCTCAAGGACTGGAACCGGCTCAAGGCGGTCTTCGCCCGCGCCATTCCCGATCCCTGGCGGTCCGAGGCGATCGAACTGGCCAGCGAGCTGGATCGCATTTGGATGGCATTCCTGCGGGGGCAGGTGCTCCTGGGCCTGGTCGTGGGCTGCACGGTCTTCATGGCCCTGTTCATCGTCGGGGTGCCGAATGCCCGGGCCCTGGCCGTCATCGCCGGCGTGCTGGAGTTCCTGCCGATTGTGGGACCCATCGCCAGTGGGGTGGTCGGGGTCACCGTGGCACTCATCTCCGGTTCCAACTGGCTGAACATGCCCCACCTGTGGTTCGCGGCCCTGGTGGCCGGCCTGTACATCGTGATCGGCCAGGTCGAGAGCATCTATTTCATTCCGCGCTTCATTGGCCGGCGGGTCCACTTGCATCCGGCCGTGACCTTCACGGTCATCATCTTCGGCGCGCTCCAGTTCGGGGTCATCGGCGTGTTGCTGGCGGCGCCCACGTTTGCCAGTTCCGTCCTGATCGTGCGCTACATCTGGAACAAGCTGTGGGACCGTCCCGGTGTGCCGCGCATTACCGAGGATCCGGCGGATCCGGCCTTGGAGTGGGAGGCGCTGCGAGCCAACGACATCAAGGCGGTGCTGTTCACGCTGGACGGGACGCTGACACGGTTCAGCACCCGTCTGGCAGATCGGTTCCTGACACCCTTGGGCTGGATCCTGGGGGGCGAACGCTGGCCTGTCTGGCGCCGCCGTGAAGTCCTGCTGCACTTGCAGGGCGATCTGGCGGGGTTTGTGGCGCGTCTGTACAACCTGCTGATTCGTCTGCGCGTGAATGATCGCCGCTTGCAGAAAATCCTGCATCCCACCCTGGGTCTGACCGCAGCCACCAACCTGCAGTTGCACGAGGATGTGCTGCCCGCCCTGAACCGGCTGCAGGAGGAGGGCCTGCGTCTGGGGTTGATCACCATTCGGTCCCGCTCCGCGCTTGAAACACAGTTGCGGGAGGCGGGTCTGCCGCTGGATGTCTTCGACGTGGTGGTGACCCGGGAACAGATGTCCAAGCTGCCCCCGCAGCGGGACGGTGTCAGCCATGCCCTCCTCGGTCTGGATCTGGATCCGGAGCGCATCGTGCTGGTCAGCTGTCTGGATGTGTTCCTGGCGCCGGCCCGCACCCTGGGGCTGTCCACGGTGGGGGTGCAGCGGGAAATCAGTTCGGTGCGCAATCTCCGTCAGGAACTTCGGTTGCTGCGGACCATGACCGAACTGCCAATCCGTTTGCTGGGAAGAGAATGAGCCATGTTTGACACCCGGTCGTCCTCCGGTCGCCGGCTTTTGCAGTTCACACTGATTCACGTGGGCACCGCCCTGACCGTGGTGCCGGTTACCAGCGTCCTGAACCGCGTGATGATCGCCGAGATGGGGTTGTCGAGCACGCTGGTGGCGTTTCTCGTGACACTGCCCTATTTGTTGTCGCCGCTGCAGATTTGGTTCGGCGCGTTGATGGACCGGCAGACCGCCGTGGGTGGACGGTTCGTGACGTGGATTCGGCTGGGCGGCCTGATGGCAGCCGTCGGTGCCTCACTTATGGCCTTTACCGTGTTTCTGATCCCGGAGAGCCTGTTCACCGGTTTCGCCGTCACGGTTGTGGTGTTCCTGGTATGGGGCGTGGGCATCAACCTGTCGTCAGTGGCCTACCTGGCTCTGCTATCGGCGCGGGCGGATCCGCAGGAACGGAGCCGCACGGTTGGGGTCATGTTCACCGCCATGATTGCGGCGAGCATCGGCACCGGCATCTTCCTGTCGTCCCAGATGGAGCCCTACTCCCAGGAGCGCCTGGGAGTGCTGCTGCTTGTGGTTCCGGCGGTGGCCTTGGTCTTGGTGCTGCTGGGCGCCCTGCACCTGGAACAGCCTTCCGGATCCCCAACGGCGGACAGGCAGCCACCCCAGGCTCCACCCGGTCTGCTGCTCAGGTCGCTCAAGGACAATCCTGTGGGACTGCGGTATTTCGCCTACCTGATGCTTGTACTGCTCTGCATCCACACACAGGATGTCCTGCTGGAGCCATTCGGGGCGGAAGTATTGGGCATGTCCGTCTCGGACACATCGCGGCTGGTCTCGATTTGGGGGGCCGGATTCCTTATCACCATGCTGGCCGGCATTCCGCTCGTGCGCAGGTATGGCGAGCGCGCCGTGTCCGGCGCAGGATCCTGCCTGGCCGCCGCCGCCTTTCTCCTTATTTCCGGCTCCGGCCTGCTGGGCCAGACCTATCTGTTCATGGGTTCCGTATTGGTGCTGGGCCTGGGCGGCGGACTGATGACGCAAAGCAACTTGACGTTCATGCTGCGCATGACCGTGCCCCGGGCCCGGGCCCTGTACATCGGAACCTGGAGCGTCGCAACCTTCCTGGCTCAGGCCATGATATTTGTGCCCGTCGGTCTGGGCGAATTCATCGAGTTGCTCAGCGGCAGTCCCTGGCTGGGCTATGCCGCGGTCTTCCTCTTGGAGGGTGCGGGTATCATCGGGGCCATATTCATGTTGCGTTCCATCAGGATTGAGTCCTTCCAGCGGAAGGCGAACGAGCAATTGCCTGATCTGCCGGCCGCCGAACCAGTCGGCGTGTCACTCGGCTGACGATGGGGCCGAACCGTTCCCGTTGCGCCCATCAATGCCCGCAAGCGAAGGTTGGGACACTATGATGCTGTACAAACTCATCATTACGTTCGACGCCCGCGACGGGGAAGCCGGCGCCGGGCAACGCTTCTTCGCCCAGAACATTGCGCCGTTGGTGCAGGGGCACGGACGAGTCTATGTCGGCGAGATCTGGTGGACGATGTGGGGTGAGATACCCCAGTTCCTGGGCGGCATTATCGCGGAGGGCTCAGCGGATGCCCTGCGGGAACTGGTGCGGACCGACCGCTGGCAGAAGCTGTGGGAGGAGTTCAAGTCACTGGTCGACAATCTATCCCTGAAACTGGTGCAGGAAGAGGTTTAACTGGCGTCCCGCTGTCTTCGAGAGGCCCGCAGCATGGAGAATCCCGTACCGGGGCGTCGCAGCTTGGTGGTGTTCCTGGAAAATGGTGGCGCGTTCGGACACCTGAATCTGCCGCCGACCTTGAGCCGTGCGCTGGACTACTGGAGCGAACGCGGTGCCCGCACGATGCTGTCCATGCTGGGTGCGGACCGGCACTGGCAGGAGATCCGGGTTCTGGAGGACCAGAGAGCCCATCCCGATGAACTGCTTTCGACCCTCGTGGGGATTAGCCAGCGGGCCGTAGCCGACTTGCTGGTGCTCACCCACGGATCGCCCGAGGGGGCGTTAGGTTGGCAGGGCGCCTGTCTGGATCAGGGGTTTCTGGACGAACTGCAGGCGGTGCGGGTGGGGCACGGGTTGCCCTTGCATCTCGGATGCGTCTATACCATCGCCTGCCATTCCGCCCACCAAGCCGATGCCTGGCTGGCGGTGGGAGCCCAGGCGGTGAATGGCGTCTTGGGCGAAAACTGGCTGCCGGTGCCGACCCTGCCGTTGTTTCTGGCCCGATGGCAGAAGGGGGCCACATTCGGGGAGGCTGCGCTGGCGGCCCACCTGCGGGCGTTGTACTGGGCGCGGGGCCTGGCGGGCCGCGATACGACGTGGCTGGCCCGAATCGAGGCAAGCCGCCAGATGGTGGCCGGCCGGCAGGACGTCCGGTTGGCGGAGGGACGATCGCAGGTTGGGGTCTAGAACAGGTCGGGAACCAGATCCTGAATGAGGCTGAAGGCGGCCCATCCGACCAGGTAGACGACGAGCACCGCCGTGAGGATTGCCCTAATTTTGCCGGCGCCGCTCATGCCACCAAAGCCCTGATCGTCCCGCCTGCTGGATTTGCTGTCGGCCAGGAACGGATCCTGTTCCACCACCGGGGCCGATCCCGGTGCGGACAGAGGCGGAGTTCCGGCCGGTGGCGGCCCGAACGGGTTGACGGGTTCGGCGGGTTGTGAGGTGCTCTGGGGACTGTGGGCCGGCGGCAGGCCGGAAGGCGGCTCTGCCAGACTGGGCCCGGTGGCAGGTCCCGAGGGAATGGTTGGTGAAGGCTGAGCAGGCGGCGAATCGGCCGCGCCCGGCCAGGTTGGGGGCGGGGTCGCGGGTTGCTGTTGCACAACGGGAACCGGGGGGGCGCTGGTTTCCTGTTGGGCCAGGCTGCGGAGGTTCTCGTCAAACCTAGGTATCTCGGTAGCAAGCTGCCACACCCTTTCCCGTGGGATGAGGACGACCCGGATTTCCGTGGAGGCAAAGGCGTGTTCGGTTACGGGCGCCTGGGATAGGAGGCTGTCCAGACCAATGGCGCTGGTCGGTTCCAGGTACCGGATTTGCCCATCCTCCGCCTCCAGCAGGACCTTGCCTTCCTGGAGCAGGTACAGGGCGGTGACGATGTCGCCCCGCGTGAACAGCTGTTCCTGGGGATAGAAGACGACCGGTTGCAATTCCGTCTGAATGCGTGCCAGTTCTTGGCCGGTCAGGCCCCAGAAGACGCTGAAGCCGTGCAGGTCGCCCAGGTCACTCTCGGCGCGCAGACCGGTTGCCGGGGTTGGTGACTCCTCCGCGGGTTTCGACGAGTGGGATTCCGTGTCGGGAGCCAAGAGCGTGTTGATTTCGGGGAACTGTTCGGCCAAGCGCAACAGGTAGATGCGGGGCAGGACCAGCAGTTCCGTGTCCACGGTGGCCGTTGCCTGCTTGGTACGGGGCGTCTGCGCCTGGAGGCTGTCCAGGCCAAAGACGTCCTGCACTGCGGCTCGGCTCAGTTCCTGGTTGACTCCGATGTCTGACGGAGATGACAGTTCGATCTCGCCCGAATGGACCACATAGAACTCGGAACTCGGTTCCCCGGGCTGGTAGACCACTTGCCCGGCCGATACGGCACGGGTCGCGACCACCTGGGATACGGCTTTCAGGACGTGGTCCGGCAACGCGGCCAGTTCGCGGACGCTGGCCAGCGAGAAGTCGCCGGCCGTCGGCACGGGGGCGGCCACCGTGTCCGGCCGGGCGGGTATGGCCGGGCGGTTGAGGGCCCGTTGCAGGACCGGATGCACTTGGTTGATGCGGTGGAAGTCGTTGCGCGACAGTTCCCAGCAAAGGGTGGGCTCCTCCGCCACGACCGTGTGGTTGTAGGGAATGTCGCTGGCCAGGTTTTCGCCGCCCAGCAGCGCACCGTCCTCGATCAGCATCGGGGGCTGGCTGTCCGTCATGCGGGACAGGCTGCCTTCCACCGCCAGATACAGGCCGCTGGGCTGTTCGCCCGACCTGTACAGGGTGTCGCCCAGTTGCAGTTCCATGGGGGACAAGGCCGCCGCCACCATGGTCAACACGTCGGTTCCCAGGCCCGAAAAGGCCGGCAATCGATGCAGCCGCCGACGTAGATGTTCGGTCAGGCGGGTGGAGGAATCGGTGCTGCCAAGACTGTGCGCGAAATGGACTCCCAGCCGGGGCTGGGCCTCCAGCAGGTCCGCAAACGTTTCGGCCGTCATTTCCCAGAACGTTACCGGCGGGCTTTCGGCCCGGGCTGTCATCTGCGCCGGCGCGTTGGTGAAGAAGTCCCTGGCGCCCAGCACATTGCCGGCGGTCAGGGTGACCATGGTGCGGCCGTCGCTGTCCAGAAGGCCGACCCGGCCCGACTTGATGACGGCGAAGGATTCGCTGTCCTCGCCCCTGCGGCAGAGCGACTGGTACTGTTCGACCGTGCGCTCCTGCATGCCCGACGCCAACAGGTGCAGTTCCTCCGGGGTCAGAGCAGCGAATTCGCTTTGCAGGTATTCAACCAGGGTGTCCATGGAGCAGTCAGGTGGCGGTGGGAGCAATGGCACAGGGAGCTTCGGAATCAGGCTATTCTAAACTACGTTTGCTTCTCCTAGTCCGAGGAATCGCGGGACGGACCGGATCTCACTCCTCTGCTCCCTGCTACGAGGAACATCGTGCATGCGGCTTGGAGCCGCAGCCGCAACCGGCGAAGCCTTGGTCCACCCACCTAGTGAGAACGGCTAGGGATCCTGTCAGGTCTGGACGTGGCGATGAATCCGATCTGCGCGGGACCTTGCCAACCATCCCATGGGTTTGGCTCCTTGCAGTGCTGGGAACGGCCGGAGCCGGGTGTCGGACTCGCGTCGGGTTGCCTCAACCTCCGCGTGTTGCCCCGCCCCGGTTGTAGAATTCTCACTTGGCATCTACTGTACTGAAAGGAGAATGGCATGGACGGACTGCAAGCTGTTGTCACGGCAAAAAAGCAAGCACTCAAGTATTTTTCCGACGAAGGCATCCGGCGGCTGGGATTGGAAGAGTTGAGGTATGATGAAAATAAAAATCGGTGGCATGTTACGCTGAGCTTTGATCTGTTTTTGGAGGATATGGATATTTTCGAAGCCCAACCCCGCAAAACCAAGAACATCATTGTAAATGATGAGGATGGTGAATTGATCGCGATTGAAGATGGAACGTTGAAATAGTTGGGTGTTTAAATTATGCGTTGGCAACAGTGCCTTTTGGATGCGAATGTTTTGGTGTTGTACATTGCCGGACGCATTGACAAGGGGCTGATTGGATCACATCGGCGGCTCAGAGAGTACGTGGAAGTCGACTTTGATGTGCTAATGTTGGTCCTTGTGCAAAGCAAAAATATTGCAACTACGGTTAATGTATTGACTGAAGTATCGAATTTACTTGAGAACAAAGCTGCAGCAGGACCAAACCGACTGCTTGCGGAGTTGCACCGCGTGGTCTTGGAAACCAAGGAAATTGTTGTAGTCAGTGCTGACGCCTGCGAAGTTGACGGGTTCACTCGGGTCGGACTAAGCGATGCCGGTCTGTTGTCGCTGGCAACCTCCGAGTCTCCAATCATAACGGCTGATAGGGAGCTATATGAGCGTGCATGTAGGAACAACCCTGATTCAGCTTTCAATTTCTGGCATCTGTCTAACCAATATCAAGTGAGCCGACGCATATTTTGGGATAACTAATTTGGAATGAACGTGCCGGTGGCTCCGAATCCGTGCATAAACAACTATTTGCCGGATGTGGAAGTATGGCCGGTCGCATAGTCCACAGCACCACGGATCCGACATCCAGGCCCGCCAATTGCAGGGCCTGTTGAGCTTCGGCAACCTTGCTGGAGCCCCGTCCATTCGCCCATTCTGAACAGGCACAGGACTTTGATTGCGCTTTGCGCCACTCCAACCAGTTCAAGACCTATAATGTCTCATCGCCACCCAGCCCCTGCATTCTGCGATGTCAACCGGATCCAGCCCTGCCACATGGGAACGCGTGCTTAAGTACGCGTCCATGCTCATCGTGTTTCTGACCATGCTGGTGATGGGCGCCCTGCCCAAGTTGCTGCCCGGGGTTATGCCCGGAGACATGGATTTCGCGGCCATGTTCGCCGAGTTCGGATATCAGGAGTGGTTCATGTATGTAACCGGCGGTCTGGAGCTGTTGGCGGTTCTGCTGGTGTTGCTGCCAATTACTCGCTGGTATAGCGGCCTGCTAACGGCGGCCATCATGGCTGGGGCGCTGTTCACCTGGCTGCGTGTCGGTATGCTTTCCGAAACGGTTGTCAATGTTGTCATCATGGCGGCCGCCCTGTATCTGGCCTGGCACGAGTGGAAGCACGCCCCCAACATTCTGCTGATGCGCGCCTGACAGTCCGGGTGCCCGGAGGGGATCGGGCGTTGACTGCCGAAGGCTACGGCTCTTGAGGTAGTCCGTTTGCAGCCGGCATGCGGAATCAACGGTGGGGTCCGCCCCACTACAATGGTCCATCGACCCCGCATCCGGATCCTGTCAAACCTGCCATCCCGCACATGAAGATCACCCGCATCGTCACCGAAAGTTTCCGGTGGCCCCGTCACAAGCCCATCACCAACGGCCTCCACACGTACACGCATTCGGGGCTGGGTGTGGTTCGGGTGGAGACGGACGGAGACCTGACCGGCATCGGCATCGGCAGCCTCGATGCGGTCGTGAAGGCCGCTGTGGAACACTTTGCCGCCGATCTGATCGGCAAGGATCCCCTCGACATCGAACGCCACTGGCACAACATGTGGGTGCCCAAGCTGGTGGGGCGCCGCGGGCTGACCACGCGGGCCATCGCGGCCATCGACATCGCGCTCTGGGACTTGAAGGCCAAGGCGGCCGGCATGCCGCTGTACAAGCTCCTGGGCGGGTACCGGAACCGTGTTCCGACCTACGTGGCTGGTGGCTACTACGAGGATGGCAAGGGACTGGACGAGCTGGCCCGGGAGATGCTGGACAGTGTGGCCATGGGGGCCCGCGCCGTGAAGATGAAGGTGGGGGCGGTCTCCCAGCGCGAGGATCTCGCACGCGTGCGGACCGTGCGGGAGGCGGTGGGGCCGGATGTGGCGATCATGGTGGATGCCAACTGCGCCTACCGCGCCCACGAGGCCATTCAGTTTGCCCGTTTGATCGAACCCCTGGACATCTTCTGGTTTGAGGAACCGGTTCAGCCGGACGACATGGCCGGCCACCGGCGCCTGGCCCAGTCAACATCGATTCCCGTGGCCACCGGCGAAAACGAGTACACCCGTTACGGCTTTCGCGATCTGATTCGGGAGGAGGCAGCCGCCATCTTCAACGCCGATGCCCTCGTGCTGGGTGGTGTGAGCGAATTCATGAAGGTGGCCTATCTGGCCCAGGCCCATGATCTCTCGATTGCCCCGCACGGGCCGCAGCAACTCCACATCCATCTGCTGGCGGCGATTGCCAACGGCCTGATCCTGGAGTTCTACCGGGAGTCCACGGATCCCATGCACGGACAGATCCATGTTCATGACGTGGTCATCAACGAGGACGGCACCGTCAGTCCGCCCGAGGTACCCGGAGCGGGGCTGGAACCCAACTATCCGGCCCTCGAGCGGTTCCGCGTGTTCTGACAGATCCCCGGCCTGGTTTCGTCCAGCCTGTCTCCTATAGTCACCCAAGTCCTTGCAGCGAGTCGAACAAACCATGACCGATTCCGGGAATTCGCCCCTCAACGTCGTGCTGGTGGTGGTGGACACACTGCGCACCCAGTATCTGGAGCCCTACGGCAACGACTGGATCCACACGCCCAGCATCGCCCGTTTTGCCGCGGAAAGCCTGCGTTTCACGCGGGCCTATCCGGAGTGCCTTCCCACCATTCCGACGCGGCGCACCCTGCATTCCGGCCGCAGGGCCTTTCCATTCCGCACCTACGATCCGGTGCCCTGGGACAACGTGTACCTGCCCGGGTGGCAACCGATGTATCGGGACGAGGCCACCGTGGCGGAGGCCCTCTCCCAGGGCGGCTACCACACCGGCTTCTATTCCGACGTGCCGCACTACATGGTTCCGGGCATGAACTTCACGCGCGGCTTCCAGCAGTGGGAGTACATTCGCGGGCAGGCCGAGGATCGCTTCCTGGCAGGTCAATTCGCCGACGAGGCCCTGCTGCAGCGGTACCGCGGCAACTCCGACCGCATTCGCAATCATCTGGTCAACGTGCGGCCGGACTTGCCGGAGGAGGAGTGGCACACCGCCCGCACGTTCCGCAGCGCCATGCGCTTTCTCGAACAGAATCAGGGCTCCGAGCGGCCGTTCTACCTCTACGTGGACAGTTTCTCACCCCACGAGACTTGGGAGGCCCCGCTGCACTACTACGACCTGTACGCCAGTCGCGACGTGCGGGAACCCATTTGGCTGACGGTGCCCTACGGGCCGCTGCTGGATCAGAATCCCGAGTTGGAAACAAGCCTCGAAAGCCTGAAGGCAAACTACGCCGGGTTGGTGACCCTCGTGGATACCTGGTTTGGACGGCTGATGCAGACCCTGGACAACCTGAAGCTGCGCGACCGCACGCTGGTGATTCTGATTGCAGACCACGGGACCAACTTTGCGGACAACGTGGAGAAGGTGGTCGGCAAGCCGGCCGGCTACATGTACCCCGGTACGATGCACATCCCCTTGATGGTGCGCCACCCGGCCGGCATCGGGGCTGGCCAAACGTCGGACGAACTGGTCTATACCCTGGATGTTCCAGCCACTGTCATGGCCGCGACCGGCGTTGTGCCGCAGGGCGGCATTGAGGGCCGCAATCTACTGGAGGATTCAGACGGTAGCCGGGAGTGGCTGACCTGCCGCTACGGAGACCACGTGTGGTACCGGGATCATCGGACCTGGTTCTTCAGTTCGTTGGAGTTCGAGGGGCCGCGGGTTTTCGACTTGGAGGCGGACCCGGACTGCACCGCCAACATTGCGGCAAAGGCCGGGGATCGCATCGACCTGGCCCGCACGCGCATTCTGGCCGATGCCGGCGGCGAACTGGTGCGTCACGCCAACCCGCGTTGGACGGACGCCATTGGGCGCCGCCCCGGTCCGTAGCGTCGGGTGGGGGCCTGACGGAGGTTTGGTGCCGGGGGTGGGACTCGAACCCACACGAGTTTTACCTCACACGATTTTGAGTCGTACGCGTCTACCAGTTTCGCCACCCCGGCCGGCGCGGCAGGACAGTATAAAGACAATAGCAACCAAGCGCAAAGCAAACCAGGATTCGGCTTTGGCACAGGGCCGGAGTAAGGCATGGAAAGGCGGGGCGACAACCGGCAGTGGCTCTGGTGGGTGCTGATCCTGTTATGGCTGGGCGCGGGGTGGCTGTTCCACCCGTGGTCCACGATCGCCGCGTCCTCGGTCCCTGTCCTCCCAGTGGAAGGGACCTATACCAATCTGTCCGCGCACTGGGAGGGCACCTACCGCCTGACACGCGTGAACGATTGGGTGACGGCAACCCTTTCGACCACGCGTTCTCCGGTGCAATACGCTGCTCGACAGCGGCCTACCGTGCTCTTCACGATGCCCTCGGGCTTCCGGCCGGCACAGGCTGTGACTGCAGTGGTCCGCGAGGCCCAGCCTGTTGATGAACAGGGCCAGATCGTGGTCGCCCCGCCCCGGACCTTCGGCCTGCATGTGGATTTGGACGGCGCGGTGCGCTACGTGGACGACGCGCGCGTAGACGGCGTGGGCTATCTGGCCTACACCCTCACCCTGAAATGGCCTACGGAAGATGCCGCCTGCGGCGACAGTCCCCTCCATGGCCGCACACAGGGCGTGGCGTACGCAGTGACCGCGGTGGTGCCCGGTGCCGGTGGCTGCCAGCAGGTGACAGCCACTGACCTGGCACAACTGCAGGAATTGGATCTGTCCAGTATCGGCTCTTGGGATAACCCATTGACTATACGCTTGGGAGATCTCGCTGGTTTGGACCAGTTGCAGGAACTGGATCTGTCCTTCAATGCACTCGCTGCCCTGCCCCGGGGACTCTTCACCGCCCTGCCCGCCCTGCGCGTCCTGGATCTGTCCGGCAATGCACTTGCCACCTTGCCCCAAGAACTCTTCATCGACCTGCCCGCCTTGCGCGTCCTGGATCTGTCCGGCAACTGTCTGGGGTCCCCAAAGGGTTCCTTGGACCTGTCCGAACTGGACCTGACCGGCAGCAGTCTGGAGCCCTTGCCACCGGGGCTATCTGACCTGCGGGAACTGAACCTGTCCAGCACCTGTTTGACTACGTTGCCGCCCAACTTCTTCGCCGGGCTCGACGCGCTGCAGATTCTGGACCTGAGCCACAACCCCCTGCAGGTTCTTCCGCCCGGCCGCTTCGCCGACCTGAACCAGTTGCGGAGCCTGCACTTGGGAGGCTGGGGCCTCGCCCATCCCTCTGGGCAAGAGAGACGTATTGAGAACTGGAACAGGATCAGCATGGGGTTGGCTCCGCTGCCATCCGACCTCTTTGCCGGCTTGGACCAGTTGCAGGAGCTGCACCTGAATGATTTCGCCCTGGACACGCTGCCCGCGGATCTTTTTGCCCACACCCCCCAATTGCAAGTTCTGGATTTGGGCAACAATCTGCTGGGAGAGCTGCCCTCCGGCCTCTTTGTCGGCCTGGACCAGTTGCAGACCCTGGATCTCGGCTTCGTTTCTTGGGCCAGGTCAGGGTGGAATGGTGCAGATATCCTGGCCCCGGATCTCCTGGCCAACTTGCCCCACCTGCAAGAACTGCGCCTGTACTGGCAGGAAGCAAGTCCCCTACCGCCGGATTTCTTCACCGGCCTGCCCCAACTACAGACACTACACCTGCGCTGGCAGGAAGCAAGTCCCCTACCGCCGGAGTCCTTCGCTGGCCTGCCCCAACTACAGACACTACACCTGCACTGGCAGGAAGCAAGCCCCCTGCCTTCGGACCTGTTCGCCCATAACCCTCGTTTGGAAGGCCTGAACTTGGTATGGTCGAGTAGCGCAGTTCCCCCTTTGCCGCCGGATCTCCTAGCGGCTCTACCCCGCCTGCGGTACCTGCAGCTGGCGCGGTGGCCCACCGGCTACAGTAGTTCTGCTCCGCCGCTGCCGCCGGATTTGTTCGCCCACAACCCCCGGCTGCAGACTCTGCACCTAAGCCGCTACCAGCTGGAAATGCTGTCATCGGACCTCTTCACCCACACTCCCGCCCTGGAGGTGCTGAATCTCTCCTCCAACAACCTGACCACGCTGCCGTCGGACCTCTTTCTTCACAACCCGCAGTTACGGGTGCTGGAACTGGACGACAATCGGCTGACAGCTCTACCCCCCGGGCTGTTCGCACATACTCCCCTTCTGGAGGTGTTGAACCTGGGGGATCACACCTGGCGGGATCACGGCGACACCAAAAGCAACGGGCTGACTGAATTGCCCCCTAACCTCTTTGTCCACACCCCCCACCTGCGTTACTTGGACCTTTCCTACAACCGGCTGACGATCCTGGCCCCGGAGGTCTTTAAAGGGCTCACCAGTCTGCACGTATTGGATCTGGGATGCAACGGGCTGACGACGCTGGATCCGGCACTCTTCGCCAACATGGGTCAGCTGCGCAAGTTGTACCTGGGCCCCGGGCGGGACTCGCACTGGCCCTGCTGGAATACCCTCACTATCCTGCCCTCGGACCTTTTTGCCACATTGCCCCAGCTGCAGGAACTGGATCTGGAAGGCAATCCGCTGACCGAACTGCCTCCCGACCTTTTTGCCCATAATCCCCATCTGCTAACCCTGGACCTCTCCCGCACCCAACTGAAGAAGCTGCCGCCGGACCTTTTCGTCCACAATCCTCGGCTGCAACTGCTGGACTTGGCCCTCAATGACCTGAGTGTGCTGGATCCCGATCTCCTGGCCGGGCTTACCCACCTGCGGTATCTGGACTTGGCCGACAACCCGCTGAGATCGCTGGACCCCGATCTCTTCCGGGATCTGATACGGCTTCAGAAGTTGGACCAGTGGGCCACAAGACTGCCCTGCCTGCCCCGCCACCTCTTTCGCGATCCCCGACGCTTTCCACCGCGGGGCGAACCCTCGCATGCGTTACCCATCAGGGGGCTGCCCATCGACGAGAGGACAGGATGCTGACAGGGGCCACGGGTATGCATGGCCGGTACGGGATCGGGCTGGTGCTGGGTCTGCTGCTGGTGCTGCTGGGTCCGGACGCGGCCTTTGCCGCGGAGCCGTACCCGCAGCAGGGGCCCTATGCCAACCTGACCCTGCACTGGGAAGGTGCCTGGCAACTGACTCGCACCGGGAACCGGGTCACAGCCACCCTCGGCAGCACCCGTTCGCCGGTACAGTACACAGCCCGCCAAGTTCCTGCCGTGCTCTTCACCATGCCCTCCGGCTTCCGTCCCCAGCAGGCGGTGACGGCGACCGTGGCAAATGCCCGGCCGGTGGATGACCAAGGGCTACCCCTGACAGTCCTGCCGCGGGCTTTCGGTTTGCACGTGGACACGGACGGAACGGTGCGCTACGTGGACGATGCGCGTCTGGATGGCGTGGGCTTTCTGGCCTATACCCTCACCTTGGGCTGGTGGACGGAGGATGCAGTCTGCGGGACCGGGCCCCTACAGGGCCGCACGCAAGGTGTGGTGGACGCCATCACCGCGGCAGTGCCGGGTGTGTCCCGCTGTAGGCAGGTGACGGCCGCCGACCTGACCGCCCTCACTGCGCTGCAGGTGGAGAGCCTGACCACTTTGCGCCCCGGTGACTTTGCCGGCCTGAACCGACTGCAGGAACTTGATCTGGGGTGCAACGCCCTGACGGCCTTGCCCCCCACTCTGTTCGCGGACCTGCCGCAGCTGCGCGTTCTGGACCTGGGTCTGGATCCCTATGCCCCGTGGTACCACCACTACCAACGCTGGCTGGGGGCATTTCCGCGGTGCGCCAATGCCTTAACAGCCTTGCCGTCGAACCTCTTCGCTCACAATCCCCACCTACAGGCCCTCTACCTGGATGCCAACAACCTGACCGTGTTGTCCTCCGGCTTCCTGGCCCACACTCCCCGCCTACAGGTCCTGGATCTGTCCCACAACCGCCTGACCAACCTGCCGCCGGACCTCTTCGCCCACACTCCCCAGCTGCAGATCCTGCAACTGGCCGACAATCGGCTGACGGCCCTGCCGCCGGACCTTTTCACCCACACTCCCCAGTTGCAGATCCTGGATCTGCTCCACAACCGGCTGACGGCCCTGCCGCCGGACCTTTTCACCCACACTCCCCAGTTGCAGATCCTGGATCTGCTCCACAACCGGCTGACGGCCCTGCCGCCGGACCTCTTTACCCACACTTCCGACCTGCGCATCCTGGACCTCGCCCGCAATCATCTGACGGTGCTGCCGCCCGATCTCTTCGCTCACAATCCCCGGCTGCACACCCTGCACCTGGAGCACAACCAGCTGACAGCCTTGCCACCGGAGCTTCTTGTGCCCCTGGTTCAGTTGGCGCGTCTGGGCCTGATGGGCAACTCCCTGTCTTGTTGGCATCCCTCCCCCCATGTGCCGAAACTGGCGGATCCCTGGGGCCCTCTTCCCCCCGTCTGTCTCAATCCTGCCTGAGTTGCACATCCTGTGTCCCCGCGGACCGGTGTGCGCTCTGATCGCGATATCCCCGATCATGTGTCCGTCATCCCGGATACTGGTAGACGCCCAGTCCCACTTATCCTTTCCACAGACGAGGCTGATGCCTCCGCGTCACTCTTTTCAGCACCCTTCTCAGTTCTGTATACCTGGGGTGCTGTTTGAATGTCCGATGGTGGCGCCCGATTCCAACCCCAATGAGGTTCTGCCAAGATGCCTGAACTGCCGGAAGTAGAGACCCACATTGTGGAACTGCGCCCCCTGCTCAAAGGCCGGCGAATCAAAGGTGCATCGGTCTTCTGGCCGCGCACCATTGCGGAACCCGATCCGGACCGTTTCTGCGACCTGATCCGAAACCGGCGGTTTGGGGAACTGCAACGACGGGCCAAGTACATGCTGCTGGGCCTGGATGCCGGCTGGACTTTGGTGGTGCACCTGCGCATGACCGGCACCTTGCGCGTGGTGCCCTCGGACCGGGAGATGGACCGGCACACGCAGGTGGTGCTGGGACTGGAGGGCGGGGAGGAACTGCGCTATCTGGACCTCCGCAAGTTTGGACGGTTCTGGTTGGTGCGCGATGCGGACCGTGTGCTGCCGCCCTTGGGGCCGGAGCCCCTGTCCCGTTACTTCACCGGCCGCTGGCTCCATGGGGCTCTGGCCCGCCGACAAGCGGCCATCAAGGCCGTCTTGTTGGACCAAAGCGTCGGGGCTGGGGTGGGCAACATTTATGCCGATGAAGCCCTGTTTCGGGCCCGTATTCACCCGGAACGGCCCGCGGCGTCCCTGACCCTGAAGGAGTGCCAGACGCTGTGCCGAACCATCCGCCATGTGTTGAGAACCGGCATTGCCTGGCGGGGCAGTTTCGTCTCCAGCTATTCACCACCCAGCGGTGTGCCCGGCCGCTTTCAGGCGCGGCACCAGGTGTTCCGCCGGACCGGAGAACCCTGTCCGCGCTGTTGTACGGCCATTGAGCGGATCCGGGTTGGACAACGCAGTACCCACTATTGTCCGGCTTGCCAACAGGCATTGGTCTGACGCGTTCCGCCCAGCCTTCAGGCTTGGCCGCGCACGGCGCGTACCACTGCTGCGTAGGCTGAGTTCGTGGCCAGCTGTTTGGCTCGCGGATCGCCTTCCTGATACAGGTCGGTCAGGTCCCGGACTTCGGCGGTCCGGATTTCAAGGCCGGGCAGATGGCGCACGATGCGCTCAACCGAGAACAAATCCAGACCGAACCATCCCCAGGTCTCCTGCATGGAAATGTCCCATTCCGCCACTATCAATTCGCCGCCCGGCTTGACGAGGGCTGCGACCTGCCGAAGCGTTGCATCTCCGGCGGTTCCTTCCGGCAAGGCAAAGGTGCTGGTGATCAGGTCAAACCGGCGGGCGGAGGTCCAGCCCGGCAACTCGCCAACCTCGAAGACGGCGTCGAGTCTGCGGCAAGCCGCTTCCCGGCGCGCGAGCGCCACGGCTTGCGGTGAGACATCCACACCCAGGACGGACCATCCCCGCGCGGCCAGGGCCAAGGCATTGGTGCCGCGTCCGCAGCCAAGGTCCAGCAGTGTGCCCGGTGCCAGATGGGCCACTTCCGCCGCCAGGATCTGGTCCGGCACTTCCACGCCGTCCGGGTCCGTGCGCCAAAGTTCGTCCCAGAAGCCCGGTCCGTCCACGCTCGGCCACCGTCCGTTGGTGCCGGTTCAGGTCAGGGCACGCAACGAGGCGTTGATGCGGTCCAGATAAAACTCGTCCCGGTCGAAGTCTTCCCCGAACTCGTCCAGGATGTCGTAGTGGTCCGGGTGTTCCGGGTCCTCGAACGCGCGCAGGAATTCGACATAGCCCTCGATTCCGCCCACATCGCGCGGCGGGCAGGCCCCCTCCCCGGCCACGCACATGGTATCCACATCCACCTTGCTGGAATCAAAGTGGTCGTTGGACAGGGTCAGCCGATGCTTCCAGGTGTCCTCAAACTGGCAGATGTACTGGAAGATCATTCCGCGGCGCCCCACCAGGCTGCACAGGGCCACCTTGGCCATGTCGCTGCCCTCGGACATCAGTTCAGTATCCGGATAGCACTTGCGCCGGATGACGAAGTGCCAGCTGCGGGGTCTGTGCCAGCCCATCACGGCCTGCACGACCCTGTGCAGTTCCGGCAGCGTGATGGAAGGAGGAACAAAGAAACGGCGCCAGATCTTGGGACTGGCGCCCTGCAGGTCGACGCGCAACAGGAAGGATGTGGAAGGCATTGTGTGCGGGTCTGCGAATCGGCCGAAAGGCCTGAAGGGCGAGCCGAATTATAGTTAACAGACGCCAAAGTGCCATGCCGCCTTCAGGCAGTCAGGCCTTCAGCCGTGCATTTCCCGGGTACCCCAATGCAAATCACCGGTCTATCCGTCCATCAGGTGGACCTGCCCCTCCATGAAGGCAGCTACAACTGGTCCGAAGGCAAGTCGGTGGCAGTCTTCGACAGCACCGTGGTTGGCGTACACACGGATGCCGGCCTGACCGGCTGGGGCGAGGTCTGCCCCCTGGGACCCTTCTATCTGCCGGCCTATGCCAACGGGGCGCGGGCCGGCCTGCGCGAGTTGGGACCGTCGCTGCTGGGTCTTGACCCGCGCGACCTGGATGTGCTCAACCGGCGCATGGACCGGACGCTGAAGGGCCATCCGTATGTGAAATCCGCAGTGGACATGGCCTGCTGGGACCTGTTGGGGAAGGATGCCGGACAGTCCGCGGCCAGGCTCCTGGGCGGGGCCGAGGGTGAGGACTTCGTGCTCTACCGAGCGATTTCCCAGGAGGCGCCGGATGCCATGGCGGCGCGCGTGGCGGGCTATCGCAGCGAGGGCTACCGCCGTTTCCAGTTGAAGGTGGGCGGTTCGGTGGAGGAGGACATCGAGCGCATCCGGGCCGTGCGGGCGGTGCTGTCGGAGGACGAAATCCTGATAGCCGACGCCAACACGGGCTGGCTGATGCACGAGGCACGCCGCGTGGTGCGCGCGGTGCGGGACGTGGATGTCTACATTGAACAGCCCTGTGCCGACTACGAGGAGTGTCTGTCCGTGCGGCGTGCCACGGACCATCCGTTCATCCTGGACGAGGTGATCGACAGCATTCCGGCGCTGCTGCGGGCGGCGGCGGACGGGGCCATGGACGTGGTGAACCTGAAGATTGGCAAGCTTGGGGGCCTGACCAAGGCCCGCCGGGCCCGGGATCTCTGCGCCGCGCTGGGGGTGGCGATGACCATCGAGGACAGCTGGGGCGGCGACATCGTAACCGCCGCGATTGCCGCGCTGGCCCACAGCACGCCGCCGGCGTTGCTGTTCACGGCCACGGACTTCAACAGCTACGTTACCACCAGCATCGCCGAAGGCGCGCCCCAACGGCGGCAGGGGCGCATGGCCGCTTCGGATGCGCCGGGCTTGGGCATCGAGCCGCGTCCCGATGTGCTGGGCGCTCCTGAATTCAGGATCGGGGACTGAGAGAAACCCGCGGACCGCCGGCAGGGTTTTTAGCGCTACTTCTATAATCTGACCGGGCCGCTACGCGGCCGCGTCCGGTCCTACGACAGGACGCGCGGTCGGTGCACCGACCGGAAATCATCGAAAGTCCAACCTGAAGGGGGTCCTGCCGTGGAGTTGGGATTCGTTACCGCCATTCTGCCCGAACTTTCCCTGGCCGAAATCCTGCGCTTCGCGGCGGCCGAGGGCTTTGACTGCATTGAGGTCATGTGTTGGCCCAAGGGCAAAGCCGAGCGGCGCTATGCCGGCGTGACCCACATCGACGTCGGCGACTTCTCGCCCGGGGACGCGGCCGAAGTGGCGCGTCTGGTGGACGAGACCGGCGTCCGCATTTCCGGTCTGGGCTACTACCCCAATCCCCTGACTCCGGACGAGGATGCCCGGTCCATGCACTTCGCCCACATCCGCAGGCTGATCGCGGTCTCAGCGGAACTGGGGATCGGTGTGGCAAATTCCTTCATCGGACGCGATCAGAGCCGGAACCTTGAAGAGAACCTGGCGCTGTTCGGGGACTTGTGGCCTCCCGTGATCGAGTATGCCGACTCGCTGGGGGTGAAGGTGGGAATAGAGAACTGCCCGATGCTCTTCACCAATGACGAGTGGCCGGGAGGACAGAACCTCGCCATATCGCCCGCGGTCTGGGATCGCATGTTCGAGATCATTCCCAGCTCCAACTTCGGCCTGAACTTCGACCCTTCCCACTTCGTCTGGCAGCAGATGGACTATCTGGCGGCCATCCGCAACTACGCGGACCGGTTCGTGCACGTGCACGCCAAGGACGCGCGGCTGGATCGGGAGCATTTGAACCGGGTCGGCATCATGGCCACGCCGCTCGAGTACCACACCCCCAAGCTGCCGGGATTGGGCGAGGTCGACTGGGGCAAGTTCTACTCGGAACTGGGGGATGCCGGCTACGACGGGCCCGTTTGCATCGAGGTGGAGGACCGGATCTACGAGTCCTCGCTGGAACGGCGCAAGCAGGCCGTGTCCCAGTCCGGACGCTACCTCCGGCAGTTCATGTAGGTGGCAGCGGGAGGCTTGTTTGCGCGGTCTGTTCGTCTGCCTGCTGGTTCCGTTGATGCTGTCCGGCTGTGTGGTTCCGCCCCGAGAGGGGCCATCCTTGGAGGATGGTGCGACGACCGGGACCGAGGCCGATCCCTGCCAACCCGGTTTCGCGCATGCCAAGGAGCCGCTCAGAAGCGACGAAGAACATGCCATGGCTTCGGAATTGTCTCTGCCGTCCCCGGTGGCCTACGAAGTAACCCTGCACGTGTTCTGGAATGCTGCGGATCACCCCACCGATTTCCCTCCCAACCCGCACTTCTCGCCGTTGGCCGGTGGTCCGCACAGCGAAGGCTTCCGTCTCTGGCAGCCGGGCGAACTAATTCTTCGCAGGACTGAATGAACAGCAGAGCCTTAACATGATGAGACGATCACCGGAAACGAATTGCAGATGAGTGCCACACTGACCTACCGGGATCTGGTAGCCCGGCTGTCCGACCTGGAACGCTTGGCCGTGCCACCCCTGGCCGGGGAGCGGTGCGGCAGTCAAACCAGCTATGACCGGCGCTCCGTGTACAACGCGGAGACCGGTCTGTACGAAAACTGGAATGCCAACCGAGACGGCGACGGCTACATCCGCATGGAGGACGGTCATCAAGTGGTGTTCGAGGCGGAGGGCCCGGGCTGCATCTGGCGTATTTGGTCCGCCTGGCCCGGCATGGGGCATGTGAAAATCTTCCTGGATGGTGCTTCCGAACCGGTCATGGATCTGCCGTTCCTGCATCTGTTCGGCGGGGTGGGACTGCTGGACTACAACCTGCCCTGCTTGTCCATGAAACTGTCCCGGGGCCACAACCGGTATATCCCAATCCCCTACAACCGTTCCTGCCGTATCCTGATGGAGCCGGACTGGGGACGCTTCTACCACATCACCTACAGTACGTTCCCGGAAGGCACCGTGCTACCTGCTTTCAAGGGCGAACGCGAGGACGACAACCGTATTGCCCTGGCTGAAAAGGATCGGGAACTGGCCTTCCGGGGCCGGTGCCTGCCGACCTCGGCCGACACGGAGATCACAGACGTGCAAGTGACCGTGCCCGCCGGTGGCAGCCTGGAGTTGGCATCACTGCCCGGCAACCGGGCCATTACGGGACTGCACTGCCTGCCGGACCAGAGGGTTAGGTCCGAGGCCGAAACCGCCCTGCGGGAACTCGCCCTGTCCATTCACTGGGATGGCGAGACGGGACCCAGTGTCTGGTCTCCCATCGGGGACTTCTTTGGAGCGGCCCCGGGGATCCAGCCCTACCGGGCCCTGCCCGTGGGCATGACCGACGAGTTCCTGTACAGCCATTGGTTCATGCCGTTTGCCCAGGGGGCGGAGCTGCGGTTGCAGAACGACGGCGAGGTCGAACGCAGTCTCGCCTTCCGGATAGCTTCCCGACCGTTGGCGCAGGACGCCGACGAACTGCTGCGCTTCCATGCCAAGTGGCACCGGGACGCCTTTGTCGAGAAGTCCATGGGGAACGGGCGCGACATCGACTGGCCCATGCTGAACGTGGAGGGGCGGGGTCGTTTCTGCGGAGTCACCCTGCATGTCTGGAACCGCTGGGAGATTCCGGCGGAGCCGCCCTCCAGTTGGTGGTACGGCCGCGGCGGAGACAAGACCATCGACTGGTGGTGGGGCGAGGGTGACGAGAAGTTCTTCGTGGATGGGGAGAAGTTCCCATCCACCTTCGGCACGGGTTCCGAGGACTACATCGGCTATGCCTGGGCGGCAGAGCCGCCGTTCCCGATTTTCGACAGCCCGTTTGCGTGCCAACCCTTTACGCCGATCGACGGCAACGGCCACACTTCGGTCAATCGGTTCCACATTGCCGATGACATCCCCTTCCAGCGGAGTTTCGAGGGCTGCATTGAGAAGTACAAGGGCAACCGCTGGGGTGATCGGGGCCAAAACCATTGTCTGTATGACGCGGTCGCGTACTTCTACCTGGCGGCCGGCCAGGCGGACTCCTACGGGCCGGTCCCCTTGGCGGACCGCATGGGGTATTGTCAGGAACCGGCAGACTGAGCGGGAATGCGACCATGCAATGGGTTCTGTATGCCGTACTGGGTGCCGGTGCCGTGATGACGGTCGTGGCGCTGTTCCTGCTGGCGTTTGGATTTGTTACGGGGCAGTGACGGCTTTCGACACTGGCCAACAAACAACAAAATTGAGGAGATGGGACATGGCTGAAATGGCAAGAGCGGTGGTAGTCATGGGCCAGGAGTTTGAGGTTCGGGAGTATCCGATCCCGGATCCGGACCCGGGGGCCATTGTGTTGAAGCAGGAACTGGGCGGCATCTGCGGCACGGATCTGCACTACTGGCAACACGGCTTCACCGAGGAGAAGGGCCTCGGTCACGAGAATGTGGGCATCGTGGCCGCCCTGGGTGAGGGGGTGACCCACGATTCCATCGGCCGGTCCGTCAAGGAAGGGGACCGAGTCGTGTTGCAGCCGGGCATCCCGGCCGGATTCGGCTACGGCTTTCAGGAGCCGTCCAAGCTGTGCGGCGGCTTTGCCGAGTACATGCACCTGAACCTGCCTGGCACCGAATGGTGGCGGACGGATATGCCGGCGGAAGTGGGGGTTCTGACGGAACCCTTCACAATTGGCGTGCATGCCGTGGATCGGTCTCGCATACGCATCGGCGATACGGTGGTGGTGCAGGGATCCGGGGCGATCGGCATGGTCACCCTGATTGCGGCCCGCCTGTCGGGCGCCGGCAAGCTGATTATGGTCGGGGGTCCGCCGGAACGACTGGAGATCGGACGCAAGTTCGGGGCCGATGTCACGATTGACATCGGTGAGGTACCTTCGGTCGAGGAACGTACGGAACTGGTGATGCAGGAGACGCCGCGCGGCGAAGGTGCTGACATCGTGTTCGAGTGCGCCGGCTTCCTGTCCGCGACACCAGAGGGGTTGGGCTACTGTCGTCACAGCGGTACCTTTGTCGAGGTCGGACACTTCGTGGATATGGGCTCCATCGACTTCAACATCAACCGGCTGTTGATGCGCAAGAACCTGTCCCTGGAGGCCGTCTGGGCGTCACAAACCAGCCACTTTGTGCAGGCCCTGCCCATTCTGGAGCGGGGCGACATCCCGTTCGGTGACATGGTCAGCCATGTCATCCCCCTGGACCGGGTAGCCGAGGGCTTTGCCGCTCTGAACGGCACCTATCACCTGGGTGACGAGACGGTCTGCAAAATCGCTGTGTCCGGCTCCGCCTGACCCGGTCGGAGACCGGGCCTGGCTGCAGCCTACGGGCCGGCATCGATGCAGCCGCGGATGGATGATGGACCTCGAGGCCTGCAGGTTGACATAGGCTCCGGACACCGGAGGCCCACACGCAAGCCCGAGCCCATTGAACCGGCCCTCCAGCCCGGTGCTGCCGTGGGATTAGCCGGAGACTGCCGAATTCACCGGCCCCTGGCAGAACCCGACGGCGGTCGCGGCATACAGCAGGGCGATTCGCTCCAGTTCGGAGACGGGAACCTCCTCGTTCACCGTATGGGCTCCTAGGGCGTCCGGGCCGTGGGTGACGGCTGGAATACCCACCTCCGCAGTGTAGATGTTGCCATCGTCGATGAACAGCTTCGGGCCATCGGGCAGCGGACGGCCGACGAGTTCGGTGTGGACCTCCTGCACCACCTGCACGATTGGGTGATCTACCGGCAGATGGAAGGTATCCCCCTGTTGTTCCCATTCCAGGGAAGTGGTGGTCCCGTGTAGGGCATCCAAGCCGGCCAGGACTCCCTCGATTTGGCGGCGGGCGTCCGTACCGGCTCCGGGCTGTAGCCAGCGGCGCGTGCCCTCGATGATGCAGGTCCGGGGGGACTGGTTGTAAATCTCCCCTGTCTGCACCTTACCGATGAACAGGGATTCGCTCCCGGCGGGGGATTCCCCCGGACTGTCCGGCAGGGGCAGGCTTCTGAGTTGGCCCGCCAGATCCAGGCCGGCCCCAATCACGTCCGGCGTCTCGGGATCCGTGAGGATTTCATGGCTGGACGGTTGTGCGCGGCTGATTTCGATGCGGAAGATAGCCATGCCGCGTCCGGCCGTGGGCAACCAGGCAGCCTGGTATTCGGGCAGCAGGACCGCGTCCCCGTGAAGGCCGGCGCGGCACAAAGCTATGACTTGGCGTTTATCTCCCCATGGTCCCTCATGGTGGTCGTGTCCGGTCAGCAGTACCGAGCCTCGGACCGGCAGGTCCAGTTCCCGAAGCATGCGCAGGGCCTCGACCGCGGCCGCGGTGCCTCCTTTCATGTCCGAGGCACCCGTCCCGTACAGCGTGCTGTCCTCAACGCGCGGTGGATGGAAGGGCAGGTGCACGGTGTCCAGGTGGCAGTCGATCTGAAGCACCGGTCCCGGTTTCCCCGAGTGCAGCCAGGCCACGACAGCCGGAGCGGACGGCCAGTCCGCTTCCTCCCTGGACACGTCAAGGCCGGCATCGGCCAGGATGTCCGCCAACACGGCCAGTACCGCACCGGCATCCCGGGTGGGGCTGTGGACTTCCATCAGGCGAACGGCGGTTTCCAGCAGGCGTTCACGGCGGAGATGGGGACGGAGAAGCGACAGGATTGGAGCTGAACCGTGCATGGATCCTCTGAAGACTGTCTTCTGTGGAAGGTGGAGTTGGAATGGTGGTATGGTGATTGGAACAACAGCTTGGATTCTAGATTCGGTTCGCAACTGCCGTACGGCATTACGGATTCCTGTGTGCCATCAACAGTCGGCTGCACCTCTTCAAGGAACTAATTTCATGTCCAACTTGCCACAAGGCGAACTCTGCAGCGTCTATTCCTTTGCTCAAGGGGAGGATCCGATCGGATCTGCCACCCCGTTCAAACGATGCCTGCTGGTGGAACTGCCCACGCCCTGGGATCGCGATGTCTGGTCGACATCCGACACGACCAAGGCCATCAAAAAGATAGCCGGGATGGCCAGCCGGCCCGGCGATGCGGTGCGGCTGCTTGCCTTCCAGTCGGATCCAAATCCGGACCCGGCCCGGGAGGGGTTGTCGCGAGTGTTTGTCTACCGGAGGCCGGAATCGACCGACGGTTTTTCCACCTATGCCAAGCGGGAGTACCTGGCTCCCTCCGGGGATCTGCTGACCGTGCTGCCCGAACTGCTGCAGGAACCCGCGCCTGATTCCCTGCCGGCTGGCGTGCAGGAACTCCATGGACAAACCCGGGACATTTTCCTCTGCACCCATGTCGACCGGGATGTCTGCTGCGGTCGATTCGGAAAGGAGTTGCTCGAAACCCTGGAGGCCTCGGACCAAGTTCGGAACCAGCCGGATCTGAGGCTGTGGCGAGTGTCCCATCTGGGAGGGCACCGCCTGGCGCCAACCCTGATGGACATGCCCAACGGCATGGCCTTTGGCCATCTGACCGCGGACACGGCGTTGTCTCTGCTGAAAGAAAATGGGAATCTTGAGGCGGTGCTCCGCTGCTACCGCGGCTGGAGCGGCATGGAGCCGATGGCCCAGATTGCCGAACGAGCCGTTTGGCGCGAGACCGGCTGGCAGTGGACCGGATACCATCGCCAGGCTTCCGTCTTGGTTCGCAATGAGGACAAGTCGGGCACCGTACGCATCGACTGGGCCGCGCCGGATGGCAGCTCCAGCGGCAGCTGGGAAGTGTCGATCGAGCATCGGGACCAGGTGCATACACTCAACAACTCCTTCACGGAGAAGTACTTCTACATCGATCGTTTCGAGGTAACGAGCGCGGTTCCGATTTAGTCGTCGTACGGAGCCTGATCGGCTCGGGCTACCCGTGGAGCCGGGGTGTGGTTGAGGGTCACGTTAACCTGCTGAACCGACCTGGTCGGCCAACTTGATGAATTTGTCCCCCGGACGGCAAGCGCACGGTGATGTGTAGCAGCCGGTCGGGGGAATCGGCAGTCCGCCAATCGCCGTAGGCAGCGGTACAAGGTCGGCCATAGCTATGATCGGCGTCTCGTAACCAGCGAACGTGCAGGTTCGGATGCATCGCCTAGAGTCGGTCAACCACCTGTTCCAACCAGGGCTGTCAGAAAGGCCCCGGGCTCGCGGACAGGCGGTGTCTCGGGCAAGCGGCAGGAAGCGTGCCAGGAAACTTGAACGCGAGTGGCCAGCTGAGGTTGATTCGACAAAACCCGACTTCATCCGACGCGGCCACGGCACCCGGTTCCGGCCCGAAAGAGCAAGCTTGCCAATCTGGCGGTGGAGCAAAGGCTCAAGTAAAGGAACAGATCGGATGACTTTTCTGTACAAGGTGTTGGCAGTCCTTGCCATGGCCGCGCTGATCCCGGTTGGGCTGTTGCCGGCAGTGCCTGTGTTGGCTGCCGAGCCACTCAATGCATGCGCCAACCGGGAAGACTTCAGATTTGTGGTGACCATCACCAACGTTTCGGATCAAAGCGATACGCCTACACCGTTCGCCCCCGGTGTCTGGGCCCTGTCCGACAAGCCCGGTCCGCTCTTCGTGCCCGGTGCCCATCCCGGTATCCTGTTTTGGGATTTCGATCCCATCAAGACCCCCGGCCTTGAAGACCTGGCGGAAGACGGCAATCCCGGCGTGGTGGCTGCCACGCTGGCTGAACATGGCGTCAAGCATGGTGTATTCAACAGACCCGTCGGTGCCGAGGGGCCCGGGCCTTTGTTGCCGGGTACCAGCTATTCCTTCATCGTGGATGCCGGTTCCGCCCCCAGGAACCTGACATTCGCCTTGATGTTCGTGCAGTCCAACGACTGGTTCATCGGTACGGACGAAGTTGGCATCTCCCTCGAAAGCCCGTTGGGCGGCGCGATCATGGGGGGTGACATCACCGATCAGCTTTATCTGTGGGATGCCGGTACCGAGGAGGATGAGCCCGTGGGCGAGGGTCCCAACCAGGCTCCGCGTCAATCCGGCGCGAACACCGGCCCCGAGGACGACGACAACACCGTGCGCCTAGTGTCAGGTTTGGACGCGCCGGCCGTGTCCGATTTGGTCAGCGTGTCCATCCGCCGAGCCTTCGACACGGTATTCGACGTTACGGTCGAGAACACGTCCGGATCGGCCATGGTCACAACGCCGTTTGCGCCCGGGGTCTTCACCGTGCACACGGATCCGGCCACCACCTACATGGAAGGGCATCCCCAGCTTTTCAAGGAAGGGCAGCCGAACCTGTACAACGGCCTGGAGGCCTTGGCCGAGGACGGCAATCCCGGTCCCTTGTACGAGTTCATTTCCACTGGTGGCGGCATGAGCGACGAGCCGGTGGCCGGCTCCTACGGCGTGTTCAACACTCCGGTGGGTGCCGATGCTCCGGGGCCGCTGCTGCCAGGCGAGGCCTACCACTTCACTATTCGGGCCAATCCCCTTGCCCCCCACCTGTCGCTGGCGTTCATGTTCGTCCAGTCCAATGACTGGTTCGTCGCGACCGCGGATGACGGCATGGTCCTGTTTGACATCGACGGGAACCCCGTGTCGGGCAGTGTTCCGGTGTATCTGTGGGATGTCGGCACCGAGGAAGACGAGCCTGTGGGCGAAGGCCCCAACCAGGCTCCGCGCCAATCCGGCGCGAACACTGGCCCGGAGGACGACGACAACACCGTGCGCCTGGTTGACGACTTGGACGCGGACGAACTGGTTGCCGTGACCATCACGCCGCGACAGGCCCGGCATTTCCAGGTGTCGATCACCAACGTTTCCGCCGACAAGCCGATTGCGCCCGGCGTGGTCGTCCCGCACTGCGTCTGCGATCCGCTCTTCACGGAGGGCCTGCCGGATCGGGGCCACGGTCTGGAGAGCCTGGCTGAAGACGGTGATCCTTCCGGACTGGCCGAAGTGCTGGCGATGCAGGCCTTGCCGGTCCAGGTGCTGAATACCCCTGTGGGGGCGGATGCGCCCGGTCCCCTGTTGCCCGGCCAGACCTACCAAACCACCGTCTTCCTGGAACCTGCGGAGCCGAACCTTTCGTTGGCATTCATGTACGTATTGTCCAACGATCTGTTCCTTGGTTCTCCTGCCGGCGGCATCACGCTGTGGGACGAGATGGGAAACCCTGTTTCCGGCGACGTGACCTTCAGCGTCTACTTGTGGGACGCGGGCACGGAACACAACCAACCACCCGGCGAGGGCGACAGCCAGCCCTTGATGCAGGGCGCGCCCGACACGGGTGATGCCGATATGGACAATACCGTGCGCCTAGTAAACGACGGGTACGACTATCCGGCCGTGGCCGACCTGATCGCGGTGATCGTCACACCCATCGATTCCGAATAGCTCGACTGAAGGTTCAGGATAGTTGGAGAGCCCCGCTTCGGCGGGGCTTTTGCTTGTCGGGTTGGTCTGGCTCCGGGAATTGCATCACTAACCTGACGGCTTCCGGGTGCGCATCGCTGTTGACGGGGCAAGAAGGTGTCCGGTGAAAACACCTCTTGTCCATTTTTGGCTTGACGACAGTGCCCAGCCGCGTTCTGCCCGGAACCCGAACTGCGGCCTGGATTGATGGCTATGCCTGGCGCGGCATCGCCGGCGGCCTGGGAAACAACACACCCCCTTGGGGCTTGGCGAATTCGCCGGGATCAGGTGTTCCGCTGCAGTTCCCAGTGCGACGACCATCCCGGGCGCACTTCAGCATCCTTGATGCCGGTCTGGAACTTTGTTCCAGACTCGCTAATATGACTATCCCCCTTCGCAAGACACCGGGGAATAGTCTTCGGTTTCCTCAGCGGCATGAACCTCGTATTGGCTGCCGTCGTGTTGGAAGGTTATCCGATAACCCGGGACAATGACCGTGCCGTATGCCTTGTCCGGCTCCGGGCATCCCAGGGACGTGTCAGACCACTGCACTGCCTGTTCGCTTACAAACTCCAGACTGTCGGGCGCCACTGAAAGCCGTTCGGCCAAAACCTGGCGGGCTGCCGCCTGCCGGTTGCCGTCGGCAACGGGCAACGCGGACTCTTCTGGTGTTGGAGTTGCCTGGACACCGGAGCCGTCGGGTAATGGATAGCTGCTGCACGCCGCGGTAATTCCAAAGACCAATGTCAATGTTGCCGAAGCAATCAAGAAACGAAGTCGAGCAGAACACTGCATCGGACGGTGGCATGTCCGTGTTGTGGGTGTCATGTGATCCTCCGGGAAGGTGTTGTGCCAAGATCGGGTCCGTTGTCGAGAGTCCTCACACAGCATGCAACGACCGGATGCGTGAAGACAAAGTCAAGATCGGGCGAGGTGCGCTGGGCGAAGAAGAAGACCACGATCATTGGCAGCGTGAACATGGTGGCGACTGCCATCAGCAGGGCCCACTCAGCGCCGTACTGGGAGAAAAAGAGCCGCAGGCCCACCGACAGTGTGAACTTGTCCGGATCCCACAGGAAGATCAGCGGGTTGATGTAGTCGAGCGACTCCCACAAGAAGTCGAAGATGGTGCAGGTGGTGGACGATTGGCACCTGGCGGTTACACTTCTTGGCCTACGATGCAAGCTGCACGTCTTGGTGAATACCTATCCCAGAACTTGGCTACCTGTCACTTGACGGCCGCCAAGTGACAGGTAGCCAGACAGACTGTTAACCTATTATCGTCAAATCCAAGTATTATTCCAGTCACGGATTTCGCTTGGAGCAACTGATCGCTCTTCAGGCTTGGACATCTTGATCTTTAGCCATCCACTTCTCATTCAATACGGACATTGCCACTCTGTGTCTCCAAAGAAAGATCGGCAGTCCCAATACCCATAGTCATATTAATATTTCTCCGCTCACCTGATATTCCCATCTCTGAAATAGACTTCGAAACAGACTGGCCAAGATGGATTTTGCCAGCAAGGTGAGTGCTGGCCTGCAGTTCCACGTTGGGCTCTTCAACCAAAGCAACTTCAATGTCTCCAGTCACGGTAGAAAAGAGATTATCGGACTGGTCAGTGAATTCTCCTGAGAAACTTATCCCTCCGATCTCGGTCTCCAGGGTAAACTCCCCTTGACCGTCTGCAACCGAAATGTCGCCCGCGGTGGTGCGAAGCTCGAATTCTCCGACGACCTGATGAGCGCTGATCCCTCCGATCTCGGTCTCCAGGTCAAATTCCCCTCGGCCGTCTGCAACCGAAATATCGCCCGCGGTGGTGCGAAGCTCGAATTCTCCGACAATTTGGTGAGCGCTGATCCCTCCGATCTCGGTCTCCAGGTCAAATTCCCCTTGGCTGTCCGCAACCGAAATGTTGCCAGCGATAGTACGAAGCTCAGATTCTCCGATGAGCTGACGAGCGTCAATGTTACCTATGTTGGTGCGAATTTCCATATTCGCTTGGGTAGGCATTCTTACTCGGAGGTCTACCTTGCCTATCAACTTGTCTCTTCTTATGCCTAACCCCCTTCTCTTTTGCTGGGCTGTGACTTGAACAGTGTTGCCCTTTTTGGCGACTTTATATTTCACCCGATCCGGTTCGTGTACCTCAGCCGCAATTTGTATATTCGTAGCACCATCAACTCCCACTAGCTCCACCGATCCTGCAAAGATGTCAATGGTCAAATTGACAGGCCCTGAGATGTCAAATTCGTCGACTACCTCTTCAGTTTTCTGACTCGCAGGCAAAACACAGGCTGCAGCGGTAGTGAGGGTCAATACGGCAGCAAGAACAAGGAATGCAAGATTCCCTATGGCTTTGAGTGAAGAGGGGCTGCCACAATTCACGATTCCCGCTGATGGCGAGGCACTTTCCTCAGTTCGATCATTCGTGTCCATGCTGTACCACTTCCCCGAGAATTCCCTTTGCGAGAAAATCTTCCGCTGCCGTCGGCTGTGTACGAGACCTGCAACCGATGCAAGTTCACCTGTACCTACGCCTTGGGCGAACCTCAGGGTTGCAGAACAGGTGACAGGACAGCTGTTCCGCCTGCTTCAAGGGCCCGTCTCCTGTCTACGGTTTGCGCTTTGCCAGCATCCCGAGCACGGCTACGGGTCGAGGTTCTGCTGCCCTCTGAGAAGATGCGGGGGCCACAGCTGGAGGCCCCGCGGGTATTTCTGAGCCATCCTGCGCACCCGACTGCACCACTTTCGGGATCAAGGTCGGCGCGCTGTGCGCCGGCGGCTGCGCGGTAAGGCATCTAACTTGGGGCGTAGAAAAATGTAAAGGTCCTGGACTGTCTGCCATGTCTGCGGCGGGCCTGGAGATCGGTCAACCTCTTAGCCGGCTTAGCCCAAGAGGGCATCTCTCTGAAGCCGCTC
The DNA here is from genome assembly GCA_965208365.1 of Caldilineaceae bacterium. Lineage (GTDB taxonomy): Bacteria > Chloroflexota > Anaerolineae > Caldilineales > Caldilineaceae > Bin34. The sequence goes on from OZ242330.1 coordinate 1,306,255, forward strand.
ACTGTGCACCTGACCTGAAGCGGATGGCGTCCGTTGGCAGTGCATACATCCCTGTGCCACGAGCAGGACGCGGCGACGGCAGCCACGGCGGGGACGGAACTGGCGGATCTCAAACAAAGTGCCTCGCCTGGAAGTTGGGCCTCTTCTTCCTCGACGAAACCGGCTTCAGTCCCTCCCAACTCCCTTACTGCACTTGGGATCACCGCGGCGCGCGACCGGTCGTCCCCCCACGAGACCCCTGGAACCGGACACCCTGACTGCCTTCAAGTGGTCGCACGGCTTAGCCAGATCGCCCGGTTCACCTGTCCGCGCCGGGAGTTCCCGGTGTGGCCCCCAATCGGGCACGTCAACAACAGGTGTTCAGCCCTTGACGCCGGTGAAGCTGATGCCCTCGATGAAGGTGCGCTGGGCGAAGAAGAAGACCACGATCATCGGCAAGGTGAACATGGTGGCGGCCGCCATCAGCAGGGCCCACTCCGCGCCGTACTGGGAGAAGAAGAGCCGCAGGCCCACCGACAGCGTGAACTTGTCCGGATCCCGCAGGAAGACCAGCGGGTTGATGTAGTCGTGCCACCCCCACATGAAGTCGAAGATGGCGATCGTGATGATGGCCGGCTTCGACAGAGGGGCCACGATGCGCCAGAAAATCATCAGTTCGTTGGCCCCGTCCACCCGTGCGGCATCGTCCAGGTCGCGCGGGAAGGTCAGCATGAACTGCCGGACCAGGAAGACGAAGAAGGCGTTGCCGAAAAAGGCCGGCACGATCAGCGGGGCGAAGGTCTCCAGCCATCCCCACTTGCTGTAGGTGATGAAGAGTGGGATGAAGCGCACCTGTGCAGGCAGCATCATGGTCGCGATCACGATGATGAACACGATATCCCGGCCCGGCCAGTCGATGCGCGCGAACCCGTAGCCGATAAAGACGTTGGAGAGCACAGCGCCGGTCATCAGGCCCACGGCATAGATGAAGGTATTGACCAGGTAGCGCAGGAAGCGGATCGATTCGATGGCGTCCGGATAGTTGGTGAATGCAAACGTCTTCGGGATCAGGCGCACCGGAATCTCGAAGATTTCGGCACTGGGCTTGAGTGACGAACTGACCATCCAGAGGAAGGGCAGCATGAAGATGATCCCGAAGAAGATCAGGGACAGGTGTGCTCCCAGCCGCTGGCTGACGAGCGACCAGTCGGTGCTGCGGCGGGCCGCGGCGGCGGTCATGGTGGGTCAGCGGTCGTAGTGAACGAAGTTTCGGGAGCCGTAGAACATGAAGATGGTCAGCACCAGGATGACCATGAACAGAATCCAGGCCATGGCGGAGGCGAAGCCCATCTTGAGCCGCTCAAAAGCCACGCGGTACAACTGGTAGCCGAACAGCAGGGTCGACTTGTTGGGGCCTCCCCCGGTCATGATCTCCGGCGCGGCGATGGACTGGAAGGAGAAGATGGTCATGGTGATCACGTTGAAGAGCATCTGCGGGGTGAGCAGAGGAAGCGTGATCGCCCACATCTTGCGCCAGGGATTGGCGCCGTCGATGGAGGCCGCCTCGTACAGATGCTGTGGTATTTCCTTCAGACCCGCCAGATAGATCAGCACGGCGCGGCCGCTGCCCCAGACCGAGACAATGACCAGCGAAAACAGCGCGGTCTTCTCCGATGCCAGCCAGTTCGGCCCATCGATGCCGATCCGCGCCAGAATGCCGTTGACCAGGCCGTGGCTGGGATTCAGGATCCAGACCCAGGTCAAGCTGGCCGCGACGACCGGTACCATCACCGGCAGGTAGAACACCGTGCGGTAGAGCGAGAGGCCGCGCACGTTCATGTTGAGCAGCATCGCGATGAAGACGTCGAAGACCGTGGCCAGGCCGACCAGCATCGCGACATAGCGGAACGTCACTCGCATCGACTTCCATGAGTCTTCGCGGCCCTGGAACAGGTCCGCATAGTTGGACCAGCCCACCAGGTTGGGCGAGCGGTTGATGATGTTGAAGTCGGTGAAGCTGTAGTAGAGGGACGCGATCACCGGGTAGGCCGTGAAGGCCACGAAGCCGATGAGCCAGGGCGAAATGAAGAGGATGCCCCAAAGCAGGCGTCGGCGGGTGACTGGACTCATATGGCGCAGCCCTGGTCCGCGCCGGGGCTGCGCTGCCTGCAGTTGCGGAATGGCAGACACGTCGGAGGAATCCCTGTGGGAAGTTCAAAGGCGCGGCCAGACGGGGCGCGGGTTCAGTTCCCGTGCCCCGTCCGGATCCTAACGTTGCAGTTAAGTCAGGCGGCCGAGGCCAGCTTGTCGTTGACCTCCTGCTGGACCCGTTCCTGGATTCCGGCCAGAGCGTCTGCCGGGCTCACGCCCTCGTAGCCCATAGCGTCTATCGCCTCGTGAAACTGCCCGGCCATGTAGCCCACGCCTGGCATGGAGGGCACGGCCCAGGCATGCGGCAGGATCTCGTCGCGAGCATAGGGCAGCCAATCGGCTGCCGCCGCCTCGATCTCCGGATCCGTGGCATTGGAAATGCGCGAAGGAGTCACAGAGTCGGGCACGGCCTTGTTGAGGGCCACCCACTTGGATGAGCTCATGAACGAGCAGAAGGCATAACCTCCCTCCACATTGGCGGCCCCGGACGGGACGAAGTAGAGGTTGGCTTGCAGTTTCCCGGGCTTGCCGTTGGTGGCGGTCGAGGGGCTCGGCACTTTGGTCACGTCGAAGTTCAGGTCCGGTCCGTACTCGCCTACATCGTTGTAGAGCCAGGAACCGATCTGCCAGGTGGCAATCTGTCCGGTGTAGTACAGGCCGTCGGGAGAGTTGCGGCCGAAGCCATTGCCGCCGTAGGTAGTCCTGAACGCAGTGATGTTCTCGATGCCGTATTCGTTGGCGTAGCCGTTGTACCACTCCAGCAGGGCCAAAGCCTCCGGCGACTCCAGCGTGACCTCGCCCGTATCCTCGTTCCACACCGAGGCGCCGAAGGCACCCAGCCAGTTGTGGGAATCCGCATTGGGGATATGAGGAATGAATCCGATGCGGGTCAGAGTACCGTCCGCGTCGGTCTCGTTCATGGTCCGGCCGATCTCTTCCCAGCCCTCGAGAGAGTCCGGAATGTTCTCTGGATCAAAACCCGCCTCGGCAATCCGATCCTTGTTGTAGAAGAAGAGTTGCACGATCGTGGAAATGCTCATCGCGTAGAACCGGCCCTGGAACTGCATCTGCTTCCAGGTGGCCGGCCAGTAGTCGTCCTCAGGCACACCCTCGGCATGGACGTAGTCCGTGATGTCCGTGAGAGCGCCAATCGGAGCGTCCTCGGCCACGATCCAGGCCCAGCCGCGATACGAGTCCGGAGGTGTGCCGGCCGCGGTGTTCGTGATGACGTTGTTGTGCAATTCGCCCCACGGCACGATCACGTGTTCTGCCGTGTAGTCGGGGTTCTCCTCGACGAACCGGTCGACAGCACCCTGCATGGCGTCCGCCATGCGGCCTTGGCCGAAGCCGGTCCAGATCAACACGCTGGAGGGTTCCATGGCACCGGAGTCGCCGGCATCCGCGGGTGCATCCCCCGCGGCTGGGGCGGCACATGCCGCCAGAGCCGCTGATACGGCCGCCAATCCCGAGGCCTGCAGGAAGCGACGGCGCGATAGGAAATTCGAGGCTCTGTCCGTCATGGTTGGTTCTCCTGAAAGGGTGCGCGCGGCTTCCGGTTCACGGAGTTCGCAGCCACCGGTGGTGGGTACTTTGTCTGTGGAAAACAGAAGCAGGGCCCGATTGTACAATGACACCCAAGGGGCTGCATTTGGGATGGCGAGGGGGCCGCAGGTGTGGTCCACCGGCCTGCGCGAACCGGCTTGCGGCGGTTGTTGGGGATGATCACCGACGGGAGTACATGTGATGATGACAGCGGTCACCCGCGCACAGCGGGAGCAGTACGAGGAAGACGGCTACTACATTGAGCGCGGGTTGCTTGAGCCGGACCAGGTGGCACTGCTAGCCCAGGAGATCAAGGACACGATTGCCAGCGGCACGGACGGCATCAACTTCGACAACACGCGCATGGACGGCAAGACTCTGAAGGGATCCGGCATGTACCGCAAGCTGGCCTTGCTGGGGCGTCGCAACCCGTTGGTCTGGGACACCTACTATGCCCATCCCGGGGTGATCGCCATCAACCGGGAATTCCTAGGCGACGAGGTCATGCTGTGGTTCGATTCAATCTTCACCAAGCCGGCGCGGGTGGGCGAGGCCACGCCTTGGCACCAGGACATCGGTCTGTGGACCCAGACTCCGCCGCAGAAGAAGAACAAACCCTACTATCGGAATGCACTGACCATCTGGATGGCCATCGATCGGGCCGACCGCAGCAACGGCTGTCTGCAGGTCGTGCCCGGTAGTCACAAGGGGCCGGTGGTGGAACATGTGCGGTATCCGGACAGCATCCATGTTGAGTTGCCCCGGGATCAAGTGGCAGATGTCCAAGTGGACCACATCGAGCTGGAGGCGGGGGATGCCATTGTCTGGCATGCCCATCTCTGGCACTACAGCCCCGTCAATCTCAGCAACCGAAACCGGCTGGGCATCGCCCAGGTGACCCTGAGTGCCGAGGATGCCGCTGCGACCGGCAAGCACAACCTGCCGACCTTGGTGCGTGCCGGGGTCGGCCAGCCGGCGCCGGCACGGGAAGCGGAGCGTTCCGCACCCGGCTGAACGGGGACCGGTTTCCCGTGGAGTGATGGGTATCCGCGCAGCCGTGAGGCATCGTTGCAAGTCTGTTGATTGTGGTCTTCATCCGCCATCTCCGGCGAATTCTCCATGTTGGATTGTCGCCAACCTAACCAACCGGCACCGGACAGGATGGTGGTTGCCATCCTTAGTCAAGTGCGAACCCGGCGGCCAAACCGTCAAGACCGTTCCCGCTGGCTTCCTCCACGCTGATCCAGCCGTCAAAACCGCCATCCCGCAGGACCTTGAGGATCGAGGCGTGGGGACTGGCTCCGGTACCCGGCACCACGGGCCTGAAGGCCCCCGGCTGCTCAATGTCCGCGAGGTGGACGGCAGCCATCCTACGGCCGGCCGTCAGTCGGACGTACGGTGCCTCGAGATGGGCGGCCGCCTCAATCTGGGCATGGACCGCCGTCTGTTCCCACCGTCAGGCCTCCGGGTCCGGAAGCGTGAAGTCGGAATAGGTCGTCACCATCAGTCCAGCAGGAGCATGGGCGTCTCCATGCGCTCGTGCAACGTGGCCAGGAACCGCGCGGCCAGCGCACCGTCCACGGCCCGATGGTCGCAGGACAGGGTCAGATTGAAGACGGGCCGCACCGCCGGCTCGCCCTGGACGGCCACCACCGCGTCGCGGATGGCGCCCATCGCCAGGATCGCGGCCTCCGGCGGATTCACGACGGCCTGGAACTCCTCCACGCCAAACATGCCCAGTTTGGTGATGCTGAAGGTTCCGCCCGTCATCTCCGGGAGCGTCAGTTGACCGGTTCGCGCCGCCTGCACCAGGTGGCGCCGGCGGTCCGCAAGTTCGGACAGGGACAGCGTGTCCGCGGCATGGAACACCGGCACCAGCAGGCCGTCCTCAACCGCCACGGCCATGCCGATGTTGACCTGCGGATGCCGATGGATGCGGCCGTCCCGCCAACTGGCATTGAGGCGCGGGTGATCGCGCAGGGATGAAGCGGTGATGCGCAGCAGGAGGTCCGAGATCGTGATGTCCTCCCGGCCCTGTCGGCGCAGGGCCTCGCGCCACGCCAGCAGTTGGGTGGCGTCACGGTCCGGGAGAGGTAGAAGTGGGGGACGGTCTGCCAGCTTTCGGTCAGACGTCGGGCCATGACCTGCCACATGCGGCCCGGGTCCAGTTCGACCGCGTCCGCCGGCGGCGGCCCGGCAACGTCCCTGACCGCCGGAACATGCCCTTCCACATCGGTGGCCAGCACCGCACCGTCGGGACCGCTTCCGGAGATGGCGGCCAAATCAAGGCTGCGTTCGCGCGCCAGGCGGCGCGCCTTGGGCGAGGCCAGGACCGGCCCTTCGACTGGGGCCTGTGCCGCGGCATGATGCCGTTCGACATCCGCCCTGGTGATGCGGCCGCCCGTGCCTGCGACCTGGGCAAGGTCGATGCCGAGGTCCGCGGCCAGTCGGCGCGCGACCGGCGAAGCCGCCGGCATCCCGGCCGGTGCACCGGCCGGGACAGACACAAGCCCGGGCTCTGCCGCAGGTGCGGCCGGTGTGTCGACAGGCAGGGATTCGCCGGGGCCCAGCACCCAGGCCACGGCCCGGCCCACCGGCACTTCCTCCCCTTCCGCGGCCGACAGGCCGGCCAGGACGCCGTCCGCCGGAGACTCAATCTCGACGGTGATCTTGTCCGTGGCGATCTCCATCACGGGATCGCCAACAGCCACCGCGTCGCCCTCCCCGCGCAGCCAGCGCAACAGGGTGCCGGTGTCCTGGTTCATTCCCAGGACCGGCATGATCACTTCGTGCGGCATGGCCCGTCAGCCCTCAGGCCGCGCCGCACAGGACGCGCGCCGCCTCGAAGATGCCGTCCGCATTGGGGATGGTCTGCTCCTCCAGCGACGGGGCAAACGGGACCGGCACGTCCATGGCCCCCAGACGCCGCACCGGTGCATCCAGGTAGTAGAAGGCCCCGTCGGCAATGACGGAAGCCAGCTCACCGGTCACACCGTACCGTTCGCAGCCCTCGTCCACCACCAGGGCGCGGCTGGTGCGCCTGGCACTCTCAACCAGCGTGTCGGTGTCCAGCGGAACCATCGTGCGCGGGTCCACGACCTCGGCCTCCAGGCCCACCCTGGCCAGTCGCTCGGCAGCCGTCAAAGCCTCCTGCACCATGCTGCTGGTGGCCACGATTGTGATGTCCCGGCCCGGCCGCTTGATCTCCGCCTGTCCCAGGGGGATCAGGAACTCCTCCTCCTCGACCGGACCGGTCGCGCCGTACATCATCTTGTCCTCGAAGATGGCCACCGGGTTGTCGTCCCGGATGGCGCTCTTGAGCAGCCCCTTGGCATCCCGGGGCGTGGCCGGCAGGGCCACCTTCATGCCCGGCACGTGGCTGAGCCAGGCGTGCAGGGACTGGGAGTGCTGGGCGGCCGAGGCCCGACCGGCCCCCATGGTGGTGCGCAGCACCATCGGCACGCGCAGCTTGCCCCCGGACATGTAGTGCGTCTTGGCGGCCTGGTTCACCATCTGGTCCATGACCAGCGTGGTGAAGTCGCCGAACATGATCTCCACAATCGGGCGCATGCCGGTCATGGCGGCACCCACGCCGATGCCCGCGATGCCGGACTCCGAGATCGGTGAGTCAATGACCCGGTCGGCACCGAACTCCGCCTGCAGGCCGGTCAGGATTTTGAAGACGCTGCCCGCGGCTCCGATGTCCTCACCAATCATGAACACGGTCGGATCGCGGCGCATCTCCTCGGCAATCGCCTCGCGCACGGCCTCGCCGTAGGTGATTTCGCGCACGGTACCGTTAGGCGTAGACATGGGTTGTCACCTCCGATGCCTCCGGGATCGGCTCTTCTAGGGCCTTGGCCGCTGAATCGTTCACGGCCGTCCGCACTTCATCCTCCAGCTGTGCGACCACTTCGGACGCCACGTCAAACTCGGTCTCCAGCCAGTTGGCCAGGGTCTTCAGGGGATCGCGCGTGGTCTGCCACTCCTCCTCTTCCGCCCTGGTTCGGTAGGGCCGATCCACATCCCCGACGTGATGGCCCCGGTAGCGGTAGGTGGTGCAATGCAGGAAGGAGGGGCCTTCCCCCCGGCGGGCCGCCGCGACCGCATCCCCGGCCACCCGCGACACCTCTCGAATGTCCTGCCCGTCAACCTCGTACGCCGGGATGCCGAAGGCCCGGGCCCGATCCAGGATTTCGCCTGCGATGGTCTGGTCGCTGGGAGTGTATTCGCCGTACTGGTTGTTCGCGCAGACATACAGCACCGGCAGCTTCCAGAGCGCGGCCATGTTCATCGACTCGTACACCAGACCCTGTCCCAGTGTTCCCTCGCCGAAAAAAGTCACGGCGACTTCATCCGTGTCGCGCATCCTGGCCGACAGGCCCGCCCCGGCCACGATGGCCGTGCTGCCCCCGACAATGCCGTTGGCACCGAGGTTGCCGTTGTCCTGGTCCGCAATGTGCATGGATCCGCCCTTGCCGGCGCAGTAGCCTGTAGTGCGCCCCAGCAGTTCCGCGAACATGCGGTCCACGTCGGCGCCCTTGGCCAGGCAGTGCCCGTGCCCCCGGTGCGTGCTGGTGATCCAGTCGTCGACCCGCAACACGCTGCAGACCCCGACGGCCACCGCCTCCTCCCCGATACAGAGATGTGTCATGCCGGGTATCAGCCCGCGCGTGTACAGGTTGTCCGTCACCTCCTCGAAATAACGGATGCGGTACATCTGCTCGTACAGGGATAGCCAGTGTTCCACGTCCTGGCCGGGAGTCTCCATTACCACGTCTGCCATCTCCTTGCAGCTGTGTGCCGTGTCGCGCCGCATAGGGTACCCGATTCAATCGGGAAGAACTCGAGGAAGGTGACGAAGCCAGAGCAATCACAAGATTTTGTTGCGGAAGGGGTCGCCCAAGATCGAGACTCCCAATTGTGATCGAGGAGCTCCTCATTCTGGCCTCATATCCCACTCCGGCAGGACACGAACGTCAAGGCAAGCAATCCGGAGGCACTGTTTCAGTTTCGTTCATATTGGTTATTGGTTCCAGGCCGTCCTCGGCATGTTCCGTGTGCGGGGACAAGTTCCGTTCTCTGCCTCAGGCCATGGCGTGTGCCATCAGGCGCACAAAGTTGAGGGTCCCACCTCGGTTCCGAAGCCCCACACCAGCCGTGTCCGCGACTTGAGGCGGCCAAACCAGCCTTCCAGCCGGTTGGTGCTGGTGGGGATATCCGGATCCCGCTGACTGCACACCAGGTCGTGCCAGCGTTCCTGCAGTGCCGGAGCAACGACCGCACCGGGGGCGACAGCCGTACCCGGCCCGCATCACTGCCTCCCAGAGCATCACCAGAACGACCGGCTCCTCAGCCACCGGGAGCACCCGGTCCAGGCGGGTTAGGGTGTCCGAGTTGATGTGTCGAAGATGCCGGGCCGTAGACAGGCTCGTCGTCGGTCCTCACGCCGGCCGCGCCGCTCACCTTCAGGTGACAGAACCAGTTGTGCCAGCAGAAGCCCGGCCCCATCAGTCACAGCTCCAGCCGGGCACCGTCCAGCCCCAGGACCACGGCCACTTCCACCGACGGGGCAGGGAGGCCTGTGGGTACTGGCGGGAGGTCACATTGGGCGGCAAAGGCGAGGTGCTACAGAGACAGGCCTTTGCACGGTCAGCGCTGGATCCGCAGCCCGGCCAAGGACGACCAAGGGGCGGGGATCGGTGCCATTGCGGCGCTAGGCACAGGCGCCGCAGCAGGGGCGGCGGCGGGGGTACCGGGCAGGGCCCGTTGGTGTTCGGGATGGGCAGGCGCTAGGATGAAGTCCACCATGAGGGGGTCCTCTTGGGTTGTTGAAGCAAACCCATGATCAAGGACCCCTTGTCTCTTGCCAGGCCTGGAACCAATATCAACGAAGGTGAAACAGTGCCCAGCCGTGATCAACATACCCGGCTGCCGAACGGAATCCACTAGGATTAGGGGGTCGGTTCCAGCATCGACTGCTGCATGAAACCGCTTTTCAGACTTGTCAATTTTCGATGAACAACTGCCGTCCATACATTGGCGGTCAGACAGGTGAAAGTTCAAGGTGTCCATCGTCAGACACGAGTTGTCGCTGCATACCTCGTTTTTCAAGTCCCTGCGCAAGCTGGGCCGCAACGAACAGGATGAGATCCCGGACTTCCTGAACAGGGTCCGGTTCGATCGGCACGGTGGCAAGCTCAATCTCAAGAAGCTGCGGCACAACGAGTTCCACACCGCGCGGGTGACCAAGTCCGTGCGCTGTGTCCTGCATTGGCCTCCGGACGGCGGCCACCTGTCCCTCTTCTATGTGGGCCAGCACGATCATGCCGAACGCTGGTTCAACCGGCATCGTTTGGGTACGTCCCTGCGCACCGGGGTGGCGGGAAGGGTCGCGCCGGACCGCCGGATTGCGGCGGTGAGTGATCTGGAGAGCCTGCTGGACCGGGAGGATCGCCAGCACTTCTGGCATGTGGACGACGAAGACCTTCTGCACCGGATGCTTGAGACCCCGGACCAGTTGTGGCGCGTCTACCTGGATCCGCGTCAGCGGGAACTGGTGGAAACCGACGCGGACGGTCCCATGCGGGTGTTGGGCGGCGCCGGCACCGGCAAGACGGTGGTGGCCATGCACCGGGCCGTGTGGCTGGCCCGGAACATGGCGGCGAACCCCGGAAACCGCATTCTGTTCCTGACCAACAACAGCAACCTGGCGGCCGAAATCAGCCGCGATCTGCGGGCCTTGGTTTCCGATGCGGAGGTGCTTGAGCGGATCGAGGTTACCAATCTTGACCAGTGGGTCGAGCGGTTCCTCAAGGCCCGGCGCTGCGACCTGCAGATTCTGAACGGACGCACCCAGCAGAAGGACCGGCTCTGGCGGAAGGCCTGCGACAAGGTAGAAGTCGATCGGTTCTGGTCGCAGGAACTGCTGAAGAAGGAGTTCGAGCAGGTGGTCCTGGTCCAGGGCATCCACACCCTGGAGGAATACCTGGAAGCGGACCGCAGTGGCCGCGGCATCACCCTCACGGAGGCACACCGGATGGAACTCTGGCCCGCCTTCGAGTTCTACCGGGAGAGTCTGCGCAATCGCCGGCTGGTGGAACGGGAGGACGCCTATCGCGAGGTCAGGCTGCGCGTCGAAGCGGACTGGACCGGGCTGCCCTATGTGGCGGTTGTGGTCGACGAGGCACAGAACTTCGGATATGATGCCTTCAAGCTGTTTCGCGCCCTTTCCTTGGCCGGCACCGCGGACTCCGACCGGAATCGGGAGTGCAATCGGCTCTTCATTACCGGCGATGCCCATCAGCGCATCTACCGGGTCAAGGTGAATCTGGGGCGCTGCGGCATCGACGTCAGAGACCGCAGTCACCGGCTCGAGCTGATTTACCGCACCACCAACTCCATCTACACCGTGGCGGCCCATGTGCTGGGGGATGGGCGCTATGACGACCTCAACGGTCAGGTCGACACACTGCAGGGATACCGCAGCCTCTATGACGGTCCCTTTCCCTATTGGGAGACCTACGCGGATGTCGAGGACGAGGGGGCCGGCATCATCGTGGACTGGATCAAGCACCTTCAGCACAAGGATGACTTGGGGCGGGACGACTTCTGCCTGCTGGCCCGGACGGTGTCCCGCGTGAAGGCCTGGGAACGGGCACTGAAGCAGAAGGGGCTCGACGTGTACTGCCTGCGCTCGGGCGGGGCCGACACGGGCCACGGCAGTTCCGTGCGTCTGGCCACCGCCAACAAGCTCGAAGGTCTGGAGTATCCTGCGATCGCCGTCCTGGATGCGGACAGTGCCAGCTACCCCCTGCATCAGGAGATGCAGGGGGTGACGTCGGAGGCGGAACGGGTGGAGCAGTACAAGCAGGAACGCTCGCTGTTGCATGTGGTATGCACTCGTGCCCGCAATCATTTGCTAATCTGCACCCAGGGCCCGATTTCGCCGTTCCTGGAAGGCGTGTTCGAGCCGGGCCGACACGGGTTCGCCCGGCACTGACGACCGTCTTCGGCCAATGCGCGTCCGCCCTGGTTTGTGGGCGGGCCGATCCGCCGCCGGTTTGCCAACGCGGCCCTGCCGCGGCCAGTCTCGCCTCTATATCGTCGAATGCGTTGCCATGCCAAGAAACACACGAAAGATCTGGTTGCACAGGGACTACCTGACCAAGAGCAAGAAGCTGTCGGACGACGAGTTTTCGTCGGTCCAGGACACTCTGCGGCAACTCTTCAGGGGAGACATCACACCAGGCTTGAACCTGAAGCGAATCCAGGGATCTGAACCACTGCGTTCGATCCGGGTCACCAATGACATTCGGATGGTTGTGCACTTGGCAGGAAGCGAGCTCATCGTCCTGCATGTGGATCGCCACGACGACGCCTACGAGTGGGCCCAAAAAAACAACGGCACGGATCGGTTGAAGAGTCTGACGGTTCGTCAAAATCTTGAGCCTGAGCCGTATGCGCCGCCCGATGAGGTTGCCTCCGGCCTCCTGCCAACCGTTGCCGCCGGGACAAGTCCCCCGGGTCCGTTCAATGTCCAGTCCGGGACCGGTATGGCCAAGCCGGGTTCCGGATTGAAAGTTCCCGGCCGGGAACGGCGGACCGGGGATGATCGGTTTGGGGATGCGTCCACCAAGGACGGCAGGGTCCTGGCATCGGCTTTGGAAACCTGGAACGAAGCAGGGGTTGACCTCTCTGTCGGCAAGGACATCATCAGTCCCCATGGCGGTCCCGTATTGGTGTTGGGCGCGGCCGGAACCAACAAACGGCTCGCCGCGGTGGTCCGTAGTCTGTACCTGGCGGATCGATTTGCAGATGCCGGTCAGCATGTTCTTCTGCTGATGCACTCCGTGGGTGCGTTCGAAAAGGCCGAGCTGTCCCTGAAACAGTTGCGGGAGCAAGCCGGAGACGAGCAGGATCTGAGATCAGCAGTTGAGGCTGTTGAAGTTTCCCTCTTCGATGACTGGCTGCAACGGCACATACAGGAGCCAGTATCCTGGGATGATGCGTGCCGGATGGTGCACCAAAAACTGGAGGACGGAACCCTGTCTCCCACGCCCGCGGCCGTGGTTGTGCTCGATAGCCAAAATCTGGGTTTGGAGACTGTGCGTCTGTGCAGGGAACTGGCCCTCGCGACTGTTCCGAAGCACGAACACTGGAAAAAAGACGAGCTCGAACGGCTGTGCCTGGTGGCGGACCCGTTCCTGCGTACCGGCCGCCTGCACCTGAACATTCAGAATTGTGATGTCACCCCGGCCAAAACCATTCGGTTGCGTGAGACCGGCACCGTCACGCATGCGGTCATCGAGACGGCGGTATCGGCGTTGCGCGGGTTGGAATTCGACGATCTGACCGGTGCAACTGCCAAACTGGACGGCTATCGGGGGCTTGAGGCCGGCGGGCAGCCGGCGTTTCGCCACTGCACGGGTATCAAGGACGGAGCCCGGCAGGTGGCGGACTGGCTGCGCGAGCTTCAAGCGGCCGATGAAGAATCGCCCCTCGGCCGGATCTGCCTGGTGGCCCGCACCAACAGCCGCCTCAAGGATTGGCGCAAGGCCCTCCGCAAACTGGGCGTGAAGACCCGACGCCTCAAGCGAGACCGCGAGCCCGAAGGCGCCACGGAAAAGGTTTGGGTTGCCAAACCCGAAGAGCTGGACCCGGGAGCGTACTTCCAGGCAGTCGCCTTTCTGGACGCGGACCGCAAGTCCTGGCCCCGTCGCAAGGCCCTCCGTCTGGCCGTGGACGAAACCGACAGGGAAGCGGTCGAGCTTCGCGAGCGGTCCCTGTTCTACTTGGCCTGCACACGCGCCCGGAGGCACCTGCTGTTCTGCAGCCAGGGATCGTTTGCTCCCTGGCTGGAGGAGCTGGCTCCCCCTGCACCCGCACCGGAATCCAAACCTGAATCTCCCGCCCAGCCGCCTGCGAGGTCCCAAGCCATGAAGTACCCGGTACTGATCGATCAGGAAATCACCGACGCGATGCTTCAGGTCCTGCACGACCGGGGCTGTGACACCTACGATTGGAATCCCGGCGGGGACACGCCGCGCATGGAAGAGACCGTCGGTTTCTTCGTCTACGGCCATGCCCTGATTGATGGCCCGATCATGGATCAAATGCCGAAGCTGAAGGTCATCAGCAACATGGGTGTGGGAGTGGACCATATCCGGATCCCGGATGCGGCCGAACGCGGCATCGCGGTCGGCAACACACCGGGATTTGTGGACGGTGCCACGGCGGACATGGCCTTTCTGCTCATGATGGCCATCGCCCGCAACCTGAAGAAGGGCATGGACTACGCCCGCGGGCCGGAGTTCCGGCATTTCAACCCAACGCTGTGGCACGGCCGGGAAGTCAACGGCGCTACGCTGGGCATTTACGGCATGGGTGCGATCGGCAGCACGGTGGCGCGCCGCGCCTCCGGCTTCAACATGCACGTTATCTACCACAATCGCAACCGCCTTTCGGACACGCGTGAAGCCGAACTCAACGCCTTCTGGGTGCCGCTCTCCAGCCTGCTCGCCCGGTCGGACTTCCTGCTGTTGTCACTGCCGCTTAGCGACGAGACGGAGGGTTGCATGGGGCTGGCGGAGTTCCGGCAGATGCAGAACGATGCATTCCTGATCAACATTGCGCGCGGCGGCTTGGTCCGAACCGATGAGCTGGTGACTGCCCTGAAGGAAGGTCAGCTGGCCGGTGCCGCCCTGGACGTGACGGAACCCGAACCGTTGCTGCGGGATCATCCGCTGGTTGAGCATCCGGATGTGATCATCACCCCGCATCTGGGATCCGCTACGGTGGAGACGCGGGAGGGCATGTTCATCCGTACCGTCGAAAACCTGATGGCCGGCATGCAGGATAAACCCCTGCTGAACCAGGTCTTTCAGTAGACCGGCGCACCGTACGTCCCGGTCGATGCGCCATGGCAGGTTCCCAGCCATCTTCGGCGGAGACTGAACGCCCAGCCGTGCAGGCGTCCTCAAGGACGGTGTTTTCCGGCGAGCGGGTCCTGACGGCACCCGAACCCGATCTGGGACCGGAACTTGTACCCGACACGCGCCTCAAAATGGATGGCTTGGCCTTCCTGGCCGGCCTGCCGGCGGACTCCATGCCCGCAGCCTTTCTGGATCCGCAGTACCGGGGCGTGCTGGACAAGATGGCGTACGGCAACGAGGGCAAGTCCCGTGAACGGGCGCGCGTCGCCCTGCCGCAGATGACCGAGGACCACATCGCGCGCTTTATGGCCGGCATCGATCGGTGCCTGATGTCCAGCGGCCATCTGTTCCTCTGGATCGACAAGTTCCACCTGTGCACGGGCATCACGCCCTGGCTTGAGGGAACTGCGCTGGAAACAGTGGATCTGCTGACATGGGATAAGCAGCGTATGGGCATGGGCTACCGAACCCGCCGGCAGGCCGAGTACTTGGTGGTCCTTCAGAAATCCCCCAAACGGGCCAAGGGGGTGTGGTCCGTGCACAACATTCCCGATGTCTGGAGCGAAAAGGTGCCGCGCAGCGGCCACGCCCATCGCAAGCCGGTCGGGCTCCAGGCGCAACTGATCGCCGCGGTGACCAGCAAGGGGGACATTGTGATCGATCCGGCGGCCGGCAGCTTCTCCGTGATGGAGGCCTGTCGGCGTACGGGACGCCGTTTCCTCGGTTGCGACATCAACGGTTGACATCGAATCCGCGGCACCGGACTTCGGCTTGGCCGGTCTGTGCCGCGGTGCCAAGTAGAATGGGCCATCCCGATGCAGCCAGCATCGCCACTACTCGCCTTCATGGACGAGCAGTTTGCCCATGTCCCAGATCCCCGCGTTAGCCGACCCCCCGCCTCTGACACCGCCGGAACAGCTCCCGGGCGAGCGGATTGTGCTGCGCCGTTCCAGTCTGGTGGATGCCGAGGACATCTTCCGGAATTACGCCACCGACGAGACGGTCACGTACTTTCTTCCGTGGCATCCGCACTCCGACGTCAATGCCACGCGCCTGTTCCTGCAGCAAGCCAATGAGAGCTGGCGCAACGGAACGGACTTCGCCTACTCCATCATCCACAACGACACGGAGCAGGTGATCGGCATGATTTCGATGCGGCCGCACGGCCACATCGTGGAGATGGGCTATGTCCTGGCCCGCAGCTTTTGGGGGCAGGGCATCATGACGGAGGCGCTGACGACCTTGGCCGAATGGTGTTTGGGCCAGCCCGAAATCTGGCGCGTGGAAGCCTACTGCGACGTGGAGAACAAGGCCTCGGCCCGTGTCATGGCCAAGGCCGGCATGCGGGAAGAGGGAGTCCTGGCGCGCTACCTGCTGAACCCAGGTCTGGATGCCAGACCCCGCAATGCGTACTTGTACGCACGGACCAAGGACCGTATCCGATCCTGAGGTCCCCGTAAAGGACCTGCCGATCCGAATCTTCAAGCCAGCGCAGGACGGCACTCTCGACCGTGGTCTCGGGCAGGGAGTTTATGTTGCGGCCCAGGGGGTGGTTGCGTCAATGTCAATGTGCCGGAAATCGGTGATGTTGCGGGTTGCGACGCAGAGGCCATGGGCCTTGGCGGTGCCTGCCATGAGGGCATCACCCAATTCCAGCGCGCGTCCGGAACGTTGCCACTGTACTCGGAATTGGGCTGCCCACTCCGCCGCGGCCCTGTCCGAGGGCAGGATGCGATCCTCACATTCGGTGGCGAAGCCGGCCAGGTCCGCTTGCAGGCGGTTCCGCTTCCGCCCTTATTCCAACACGCGCATCCTGTAGTCCAGTTCATGCAACACGCTCGTGGACAGCCAGAGGTCGTCATACTCAGTGAGGGATGCCACCGTCTGTGAATATGGAACGCGATGCATCGTCTCCAACACTACGTTGGTGTCCAGGGTAGCTGCTTACTCAACTTCGCCGTCCATGAACGGAGTCATTCGGGTTGAACTGCGGTCCGGGAGCTCGAGATCTGTTCCGCGCGGCATATTTTCAATCAGCCACCGGCCGAGTGGTTTCCGCGGTGACTGTTGCGCATCCCATACATGAGCCGGCACCACCACGAACGACTTGCGGGTGCCGATACGCTGCGGCCCCTCCGATTCGGCGAGGCGCAGGATTTCGGACAGACGCGCCTTGGCCTCGACGATGGTCCAGACGCGTTGGGATTGGGTGGTTTTCACGGGCACGACTCCTGGCACCAAGCGTGTACGGGTCCAGTGTAGACAGGAGTCTGCGGGGCGATACCCGGGCAACCCAAAAGCCGCCACAGGTTAGTACTCCACAGCTATAGATTGAATCTGCAGGTGTCCAGGTAGTGCGGGCTGCTGTTGGGCAACGTTAGCATGCCCACGACTCCCGTTCGGACTCCAGGTAATCATTCACCGCGTCTTTGGACTCGAAAATACGGTGTCCCGGTACTTCGACAAGGATGTCAATCGCTGAACGCTGGGTCATTGGCGGTGATTTCGTCACGAAGACTTCGACAGTTTCACCTTCGATCAAGTCTTGGTCCACGACTACGATCCTGCCGCCTGGCATTACTGTTGTTTGGATGTGCAACGTTTTCGGCATGATTCCCAGCTATCGTGTCATCACAAGTCGATCGGGTTCAGAGACGATACTGTGCTGGACTCATCGTAGCAAGGTCAGGGCGCGTGGTCAAAGGGGCGTGGACCGTTTTGGTTCAAGTCTTCAGTGGAAGGATTTCCAGCTGTTGGGCGGATGCGTCGGCGAGTTGAATGTTGGGGAGGATAGGGACTGAATGAAGGGTCTTTTGGTTGTTGGTTCCGGGCCGTTATTGGCTGCCTCCATATGAGCGGGTTCCCTGTGTCGCCTCAGGCTATGCTGCGGGCCATCAGGAGCACGAAGTTGAGTGTCCCCGCCTTCGGGTCTTCAGCCCCCGCGTTGGGTGGGCCCTGGGCATGAAGCATCCGAACCAGCCCTCTAGCCGATTGGCGGAGGCGGGCATGATCGGGTCCGGCTGACTGCGCACCCGGCCCTGCATCACCGTCTTCCAGAGTGCCAGCAGGATGGGTCCGGCCTCCAGCGGTCGTTCTCGGCTGCAGGACCCGGTCCAGTGGGTCAGGGAATCCTCGTCGAGGCCCCGGGGGCGTAGTGATCCTCAAAGGCAGAATGCAGCCCTGTCCCTCATGCCTGCCGGTACACTTGCTAGAGTCCAAGGTGAAAGGTGGCCTTCGACGGGCTGTGTCCACGAACTCAGGAGACGTGCCGTTGCGGGTGCCTCAAGGTTGCAGGCCAAGGAACTTGTTGGGGAACGGGGGAAAAGGTGTCAATGCAGATAACCCGGAGAAGATTCCTGGCCGGTACCGCCGGTGCCTTGCTGTTGGGACAACTTTCGCTCGGTTGCACTACCGGCACATCAGGGCTGCCGTCTCCTCCAAGCCACGCACCTGAACTGAGAGCCCAAGAGGGATCTGTCCAATTGACTCCGCCCGAGTACCCTGAAACCCCGGTGTGGGGTTATGGGGGAAGTGTGCCGGGCCCGCAGATTCGCGTGCCGCAGGGGGAGCATGTCTCCCGCCTTTTCGTGAACGATCTGCCCCAGCCCTCAACCGTGCATTGGCATGGTGTGCGCATCGTCAACGCCATGGACGGCGTGCCGGAACTGACGCAAACAGTGGTACCGCCGGGGAAGTCCTTCCTGTACGAATTCGATACACCGGATGCCGGAACCTTTTGGTACCACCCTCACAATCGCGCCTGGGAGCAAATGGCTCGTGGGCTTTATGGAGCCCTAATCGTGGAGGAGCTCCAGCCACCTTTCGTGGATCATGACGAAGTCCTGCTGCTGGACGACTGGTACCTGACCGCCGAGGCGGACTTTCATCCCAGTTTCGGGGCCGTCCACGATTGGGCACATGCAGGGCGCCTGGGAAACTGGCTCACCATCAATGGAGAAGGCAACTGGACACGCACGACGCGCCAACACGAACGTTGGCGGCTGCGCTTGGTAAACACGTCCAATGCCAGGGTGTTGCCACTCGAAGTAAAGGGACTTGCCGGTTGGCTGGTGGCTCTGGACGGGCAGCCCCTCTCCTTCCTCCAGCAACTGTCCCACTTGCAATTGGCTCCCGCCCAACGGGCCGATCTGATCGTCGATGTGGTGGCACAGGAGGGGGAGGAAGCCACACTGACCCTCCTGCAGGAAGATAGGCAAATCCTGTTCGGGACTTTCGCGGTGAATGGAGTGAGCCGGGCGGATCGGCTACCCGAACCCGAACCCTTGCCTGCCAATCCCGTACCGCCTCTCGGTGATTTGGAGGAAGCCCGTTCCGCAAGCCTCCTGATGGAAGGAGGGGCCATGGGAGGGATGCAGCAGGCCATGCTGGACGGACGCAGCTTGAAGTGGCAACAACTGATCAACCGGAACAAGCCCTGGGCCATGAATGGTGTGGCCAACGTGCCGGACAACCCTCTTCTCAATGCCACGGTTGGCGAAACGGTCCGTATACGCATCATCAACGATACGATTTGGCCGCATGCGATGCACCTGCATGGGCATCACTTCAGAAGAGTCGCGGCCGAGGGGCCCCATGGACCGTTGCGGGACACGCTCCTGCTGGAGCGGGAGGAGTCAGCCGAAATCGCCTTTGTGGCGGACAACCCGGGCGATTGGCTCCTGCACTGTCACATGCTCGAGCATTCCGATGGCGGGATGAAGACCTGGATCCGCGTTGCGTGACAGTGGTATTTCCAAACACCGGATAGGCTCGGCCATTCTGGGGGAAACCTTCTCGACCTTGCACTGTCAAGTGTGAGGCGCGGAGGAAGTAGACGCTGCCCCACCCGGAAGACGAAGGTTATCTCTTGGGGCTGTGAAGTGTTGGTACTGGAGTTGGCAGTTCTGAGCCCTTTGATTGAACTGTAATACGGGGTGGGGCTGGACACGCGCGAACGCGCCCTTCTGATGGACTCCATTGACATGCTCAAGCAGGGAACGCATTCGGTGGCCGTGACTTGGCAGTACCGCAGTCGGTTGGGCAAGGTCGCCGCCTGCCAGACAGAGGTGTTTGTGCCTTACGCCGGCGCTTGGCGGACCTCCGATCTGACTTCTCGTTGCAGTGATAGCTACAATATAACATACAGAATCAAGCCGACATAACATACCACTGCAAAGAAGGGCAGTATCATCTCCATCTTTGCAAGTCCTCGGTAGTGGTCTGCATTGAGGTGTTCTTTCTCTTTAGTGAATCCTGCTTGTGGAAGATGTGATTCTATATCTAGAATTACTTTGAACTTAGCACTGTTTAATTTGCGATACATCGCTAGGTTCAGTATCCATGTGATGGCAACCACTAGACCTATTATGCTGAATGCCACCATTGCGAAAGGATTGCTTACGAGGTCATGGTTCTCCCTAGATGCCAACACCAACAAGGCAACTGGAGTAGTCACTAGGGTAAGAAAAAATTTATTAGCGTTTTCACGCCGTTGGCTGACGGCGTTCGCCATTTCCACGTACAGTTTGTAGAGTTCAACGAGTACGCTTGAGTTGCCGGTGCTTGGCTCCTGCTGAATCACAGCGCGTGCCTCCGAATTGCTTCAACGATGGATGTCGTGTTCCAGTTGACAATCTCTTTGGCAACAGAACTGACTGCCGTTGGCATGCGCTCGCCTCCGCGGGGCATGATTCCTATAATTGGCTTTCCCCACTCTACTGCCAAATTGATTTCATATTGGATCCATTCTCGGTGTGCTGCATACATTCCTGAGATAATGAGCACACAGTTGGTTGGCCTCATCTGGTTTTGTAGAGCTTGGCTCAAGGCAGCCCCAGTATTCACCTCTTTGGGATCGTGTTCGGGCACGCTGTAGTTAAACCAATTAAAATAACTGGCATTGGTCAGCATGTTTACAAGGCGGTAGTAATCGTCATTGTATTGCCATGCATGACTAATGAAAAGTCGGTAAATTTTCAAGGTCTACATCCTTTCTTGCTTCTTGGAGATTGCAATCTAGTCCGCAAGTATACGTTGCGCAGTTCACCTTGTGCAAAAACTGCCAACGTCGATTGATACGCAAATAAGCTCTGTACGATATGAAGAACCTCCGCCACCTAACACTGCGGGGGGCACACTTGGTTTGTGCCGCCATCCAACTGCCGTAGCACCATCCGC
The DNA here is from genome assembly GCA_965208365.1 of Caldilineaceae bacterium. Taxonomy (GTDB): domain Bacteria; phylum Chloroflexota; class Anaerolineae; order Caldilineales; family Caldilineaceae; genus Bin34. The sequence continues at coordinate 1,327,038 of OZ242330.1, forward strand.
CTGTTCGACTTATGTCGTGATCGGCGACATAAAGTGGCCCAGGTAGGCCTGTAGGGCAGGCTGGGCTGGAGTAGGTCGTCGCAGGTCAGCTGTGGTGCCGGGGCAGTGTCGGCTGCCATGGCGGAACTCCGTGGGCTGAAGCAGGCCCCTGAGACCTACCACATGACTTCTCGTTGCAGTGCTGGACCATCGTTCATCGGATATCGAAGTCAGCCCGGTACTTGGCCTCGGTGGCACCCACTTGGTCGTGCCCCTGCTACAACTGCACCATCGCTGGTTGGTTGGACGACGTTCTGGTGTGGCTGTTGTCCAGGCAATACAGATCGTCGAAGTCAGAGTCGAGGAACAACCACGCCTGTTGCACCGCCAACAAGCCGTGAGTTGTGTCTAGGCCAGTTCCAGCTAGTCCGCCTCCCAACTCTTTCTGATTCGATTGCTCGCCCTAAATGGCTCCCTGATTCGGGACACCCGAAGCATAATCCCTCTGCCCGTCCGGTGGACTTTCCGGCTAGACTGCTAGGAATCCAAGCTACTACCTCTACCTCCCATGCCCCAATTTGACGAAGCCCTGACGATTCTCCGCGACCGTGCCACCGACCTGTTTGGCATGGGCCGCTCCTTCGAGCGCTTGATGCAAGCCGCCCTGACCAGGGAGCCGGGCATCTTGGGGGACCGCTTCGAGCGCGCGTGGCTGTGGGATGAGTGGCCGGACCGCGACGGCCCGGACACGGGCATTGATCTGGTGGCCGAGGAGCGGGAAGGAGGCCTCTGTGCGATCCAGTGCAAGTTCTTTGACCCTCACAGACCCGTACCCAAGAAGGCCATTGACTCATTCCTGGCGAAGTCGGAGCCAATGCAGTACACCTCACGCCTGATTATCAACACAGGCGGAGCCATTCAACGCAATGCCTTGAAAGTTCTGCAGGCCTCGCCCAAGCCATGCCGGGTGCTGGATGCCTCGGAACTGAACAGCTGGGATGTGGACTGGTTGCGCTACGTAGACGATCCAGAAAACCTGGAGTTTCGGACACGCGAACCCTACACACCGCACCCCTACCAGCAGGAAGCCGTGGACAAGGTATGTGAGGGCTTTGCCGTTCATGACCGCGGACAGCTGCTCCTGCCTTGCGGCACGGGCAAGACCGCTGTCACGCTCTGGATTGCGGAGCAGATGGTAGGTCTTGGCGGCCGCGTGTTGTACTTGGTGCCGTCCATTGCACTGATGGCTCAGACCATGCGGGAGTGGAGTGCGCAGAAACAGTTATCCCTGCGCTACCTAGGTATCTGCTCGGATACCCGTGCCGGACGCAATGACGAGGATGCCTCGCTGCTGGAACTGGACTACCCCGTAACCACGGACCCGGAGAAGATTCAGGCGGGTTTGGGGAAGGAGCGTCCGGAGGCCCTGACCGTGGTGTTCTGCACCTACCAGTCTCTGCCCCTTGTGGCAGCGGCCCAGGTCAAGGGTGCACCAGCCTTCGACTTGGTGGTGTGCGATGAGGCGCACCGCACGACGGGTGTGGAAGACGCTGCAGTCAATCAGAAAGACAACCGGGAGATTTCACCGTTCCGTCTGGTGCATGACGCTTCCCGCATCCGTGCCCGCAAGCGGCTGTACACGACCGCCACGCCCCGGATCTACACGTCGGCAGTCCAAAGCCGAGCGGCGGCCAATCGGGAACTGGAAGTCTACTCAATGGACGATGAAGGCGTATATGGCCCTGTCTTCTACCGCATGGCGTTTTCGGAGGCTATTGAAGGTGACTGGCTGACGGACTACCGAGTCATCATCTTGACGCTGAAACCAGGTCAGGTGTCGGTGGCACTGGAGAACCTGCTGGCGACCGAGAAGGAATCCGGTTTGAACCTGGACGATGCCGTCAAGCTCCTGGGCTGCTGGGATGCCCTGGCCGACCCCGAGGGTGTTCTGTCGGATCGGAATGTGACAGGCGACCAGCACAATCCGCTACTGCGTGCCATCACCTTTACCAACACCATCAGGACTTCCAAGATGGTGGAAACCCACTGGCAGGACGTAGTGGACATTGTGCGCCGGCAGACGGATGAGGAACATCAAGCGTCACTGCTGCCCTTGGAAGTGAAGCATGTGGATGGCACGCAGAACTCGCTGGACCGGCAGCGAAAGCTGGCTTGGTTGCAGACGGAGGAAACCGACGACCGGATCGGGTGCCGGGTGCTGACCAATGCTCGTTGTCTAACTGAGGGCGTGGATGTGCCGGCCCTGGATGCCGTGTTGTTTCTGGCCCCGCGCAAGTCGCAGGTGGACGTGGTGCAGGCCGTGGGCCGTGTCATGCGGAAGGCCGAAGACAAGCAGATGGGCTACATCATCCTGCCAGTAGTGATCAGTGAGGACGAGGATCCGACGCAGGCCCTGGACAACAACAAGACGTTCCAGGTGGTGTGGAGTGTTCTGCGCGCCCTGCGCAGCCATGACGACCGCTTCGACTTGGAGATCAATTCCCTGGACTTGAACCGCAATCCCTCAGGACGGATCAAGATCATCAACGGCGGAAACGGCTTCGGTGACGACGAGGGCAACGGGGATGACCGCATTTCGCAGCTGGCCTTGGACCTCGTGTACAAAATCCCGCCGGGTACCATCTATGCAAAAGTGGTGGAGAAGTGCGGGGACCGCAAATACTGGCCGCAGTGGGCCGAGGACGTGGCCCAGATTGCGGATCGCATCCGCACCCGTGTGACGGGCCTGCTGGCGGATCCGGAGCGCATTACCCTGCATCACCGTTTTCAGACATTCCTGTCCGATTTGCGGCGTACCCTGCACCGGGAGCTGCAGGCCGAGGATGTGGTGGCGATGATTGCCCAGCACTTGGTCACAGGGCCGGTGTTTCAGGCACTGTTTGCCGACTATGACTTCGTCGGCCGCAACCCGGTTTCCCGCGCCCTGTCGCGACTGGTGGAGCTGCTGGAGACGGAGGGCCTGGAGAACGAGACGCGGGACCTGGAGCCGTTCTATGAAAGTGTGCGCCAGCGTGCCCGTGCCTTGGATAATGCCGAAGCCCGCCAGAAAGTACTGTTGGAACTCTACGAACGCTTTTTCCGGGTAGCTCTCAGGAAAGACGCGGAACGCCTGGGCATTGTCTACACCCCTGTGGAAGTGGTGGACTTTATCCTGAACTCCGCGGACCATGCCCTACAGCAGCACTTTGACCAGCGGCTGATGGATAAGAACGTGCACATCTTGGACCCGTTCACGGGTACTGGCACCTTCATCGTGCGCCTGCTGCAGAACCCCGAGCTGATCCGGGATGCAGACCTGGTACGCAAGTTCGCCTCGGAGCTGCACGGTAACGAGATTGTCCTGCTGGCCTACTACATTGCCGCCATCAACATCGAGGAGGCGTACCACGGGCGGCGGGGCATGGAGAGCGAGTATGTACCGTTTGAGGGGATCGTGTTCACGGATACCTTCAACCTGAGTGAAGGGGAGGGCCGCTTGCCGGCATCCCTGCCCGTCAACAGTCAGCGCGTGCAGCGACAGCAGGACCAGGACATTACGGTCATTGTGGGCAATCCACCCTACTCGGCAGGCCAGAAGAGCGCGACAGACGACAATCCCAATGTGTCCTATCCGCATCTGGAGCAGCGCGTCCAGGACACCTATGCCAAGCACAGCAACGCCACCAACAAGGTTTCGCTCTATGACAGCTACAAGCTGGCGATCCGCTGGGCCAGTGACCGGATTGGTGAGCAGGGGATTATTGCCTTTGTGACCAACGGCTCCTTCATCGACGGCAATGCCGATGCTGGCCTGCGCGCCTGTCTGGCTGAAGAGTTCTCCCATCTGTATGTGTTCCATCTGCGGGGGAATCAGCGTACCCAGGGCGAACGGTCACGGCAGGAGGGAGGCAAGATATTCGGGTCCGGATCCCGTACACCGGTGGCCGTCATGGTTCTGGTACGGGATCCGGACCACCAGGGTGACTGTCAGATCCGCTACCGGGATATTGGGGATTACCTGTCGCGGGAAGAGAAGCTGCAGCTGATCAGGGAATACGGTTCCATCGCCGGCATCCCCGACTGGCAGGACATTCAGCCGGATGTACACCACGACTGGCTGGAACAGCGTGATCCGGCCTACCAGGCGTTCATGCCATTGGGCAGCAAAGAGGCCAAAAGCCAAAAAATTCGAGAGCCAAGCGTCGCAATTCGTCTTTACACCCGAGGAGTAGGAACGAATTGCGACGCTTGGCTCTACTCCTTTGATCGACGGCAGTTGGTCCAGCGTCTGCACATCCTGATTGAGACCTATGAAGCGGCCCGGAGGAGAGTGGAGGGAGGTGAAGTAAGTGCAGAGAACGCTACCATCCGGGATGCACGCAATCGCATCAAGTGGTACTTAGACCTAAGACAACGTCTGGCACGCGGTCTGTCCATCAGTTTCCAAGAAAGCTGTGTTCGGCCTGTCCTGTACCGTCCCTTCATACCCCAGTACTTGTACTACGAACGTGTCTTGGTACAGCGTGTTCACCAACTCCCCTCTATGTTCCCCACGCCGAACGCGCCGAACCAAGTCATCGGTGTCACGGGTAAGGGAGCATCCAAACCGTTTTCGGTACTGATGTCAGACGCCATTCCCGATATTCAAGTCATCTTCAATGGTCAGTGGTTTGCCCGTTACCGCTACGAAGTTCACGACCCCCATCGAGTGGATGCCTGGAGCCAGCAAGACAACACGGGTCTGAACATCGTGCCTGGCTACCGGCGTATCGATAACGTTACGGACTGGTGCCTGCAACAGTTCCGCACGCAGTACCCGGCTCTGCACATCACGAAGGATGACATCTGGCACTACCTCTACGGTTTGCTTCATGCCCCGGACTACCGAAAGCGGTATAAGGCGGATCTGTCCAAGGATCTGCCGCGTATTCCCTTCGCTCTGGACTTTGGCGCGTACCGAGACGCAGGCGCGGGGTTGGCAGCCCTGCACCTAGGCTATGAGACTTGTCCGGAACACGGACTGCAGGTGGATGTAAACGGCACTGGAGACAGTGTTTATAGCCTGAGCGACAAGGCCATGCAATGGGGAGGAACACGCAACGACCCCGATCGCTCCGTACTGTATGTCACGCCCGCGGTCACACTGCGTGGCATTCCTGAAGTGGCTCATGCCTATGTGGTAAATGGCCGCACTCCTTTGGAATGGGCTGTGGATCGGCTGCGCATCCGCCCAGACAAGGAAAGTGGAATCGTCAACGATCCCAACGCTTGGTTCGCGGACAAACCGGCAGCACTGGTGTCGCATCTGCGCCGCTTGGTCCATGTGAGTGTAGAGACCGCGAACATTGTGAATGGGCTACCAGCATCCCTGGAATGAGTCAAATGAATCGGAATCTCCCCAAATTGGCTACCGGATTGGTTGAAGGTTTGGTGTGGGGGAGTTGCCCCGATGACAGAGGTAGGATTGCTGAATCTACACGGTTGAAACCGTGCGTTGACGGTCGGACCAATTGGTAGTGTATAGGGGCCGGCTGCACAATCATACGGATTCCGCTTTGCCCTCTTTGCCATGTTCCTTTCGACTCAAGGCCGGAAGCTTTTGGGCTACCCGCCGTCTCGACAGAGTCCCGTCTTATAAAGAAGCCCATGTTCGCCCACACCACCTCATCGAACAAGGCCCGTCCCAGATCGTGCGTTAGCTGCCGCCGGCGGTTTCCGAAGAAGACTATGGGTTGACGCTGCGCTCCAGCAGGTCCAAGTCTAGGAACAAGTGGGCGGTCGAACTCCAGCGAGAGCCATTTCAAGATTGTATTGGCAACCTCCTAAGTCTGCTACAGCGGCCTGTCGTGCGGTACCAGCCCCTCCAGGTCCACAATGAACAGCATGCCAGATAGGGGCTTGGGACGAACACATCAGAGATTCATCCATCGCCAAGTGGACCCTTCCCAACAAGCCGCGCTTCTCAGCCGTCTCTTTGAACATTTCACATCGGCATCTGCTAGCCGAAGCGGTGGTGACTGCATTCGGACCAAGCGCCCCGACGATGTTGATCAATTTGGTACTACCACGTGAACCAAACTCCGTTCACGTGGCTTTATTGTCTCGGGGAACGAATCACTGAAAGTAGGGAGTTGATCAGCATAACGCGTGAAAGCAGTGTGATAGAAATTCCGCAGCACAAAATCTACAAACTGGGCTGGAGCGACTGGAGCCGTGACAGGGATCCGACAATTCTTGTACTGACCAAGGGTTAGGTGCGACTCAGGGTGAACAAAGTCTTCGACAAATCGGAATTTGACATCGTAATCAAAACGCACTGGGAACGGCACAATGTTCCTAGCGACGACATCAGCATAAAGCTCATCTTCAAGGTATATATCAGGATTGTTCTGGAACTCTTCAAGATGGGGTGCAGGGAAAAATGCGAGCCGGTGTCGTAGAAGAACACCTTGATCGAATTCATACATCATTTGGAGCAATGCCCCATCAATCAATTTTGTATTATAAGCACGGGCATCTGCCAACTGCTGGTAAATTCCCAAGTATTCCCGATCGCGCAATGCAATCGACACAGAGTGTGCACCTTGGAAAGTTGTCTCCACGTGACTGCCACCCAATGATCTCTGAAATGCGAATTGCTGATCATTCGAAAGGCCAACTTCAATCAGGAATCTAATCAGATCATTGATTTGCTGCACAATGTGAACTGGCGTTGGCATTGCATCTAACCCAACAACTCTTTGAGCTTCGCCACGGTATCATCATCTAGGTCTTCTCGATGAACACGACCCAAAACTAAATCCTCGACCAACTCGTGCAAACTTCGTTGTCGATTCTGCAATCGTTTACGTTCTGCTGCGGTCATATCCCGATGAACAATGCGTAACGTCTTACGTTGTTCAGCTGTCGGATAAGTGAAATTCAATTCAAATGCATGTGCTGCCAATGTGTCATACTCATTTTTGAGTTCTGTCATGGCGTTTCCGATTCCAAGTACACGAACCCAAGCTTTGCTCCTGGTAATTGCAGTAAATAGCTGGTTGCGTAATTTAGCAAGATTCAACGCCGAAGAGTGACAGTCATGGGCGTTGATGATATAGACCATGCCAGCTTCGTTGCCCTTTGCCCGATAAATGCCTGTGAAAGCGATTGATTCAACTCGAAAGAAAACGTCTGGGCTGGTATCTACACCGGCGAGATGGGAATTGATTCCCATGTCCCATAGGAGCTGGCGTACTGGACCAACCTTGACCCTAGTAGTAGTGGGGTTGGGATTGATCACCACGATGTCGTCATGGCGCAGTTCTTCTTTATCCAAATTGGACGCGATATTTGTGGCCACCCAATGAGTCTGATCTTCTTCGCTGTCGAAGGAAATGAACTGTATGAGATCGTCTATTGGTGAGTGAGATTCAAGAAATGTAGGGCTAGTGGAGGGACTTCGGCAAAGAGCAACTTGCTGGCCATCACCAAGAGTCCCTTCGCGGATTTCATAACCAACATCGATCCAAAGTGTTGGATTTTCAAACATTTGTATGAGGCCAGTTCCGAACAACGCTTGTGGTTTGCGATATATTCCAAATCCAAGGGCATGAGCTGCTACTAGTACAGGGCGAGAATTTCTGTAACATTTGTGGAGAATAATATCGCTCTTAGAATCATCGTTGTATCGGGATCCAAAAAGAGTTGAGGCATCGTCATCAAATCCTTGAAAAATCACATCAGGTGAAGGCAGTGAGTCGCCGGACAGATTTTGTAGCTCATCGTAAGCATACACAAGCCTTTTGGGATCTTTTAGCATCATCAGGCAGAGGCGTAGAAATGCTGGAGGAAGATCTTGGGCTTCATCTATGAGAATGACATCATAATAATGAGTACTTTGCTGTACCTGGCTGACGGCAAATTCACAGATGGTCGAGAATGGCGCGTCTTCATTGAAATGCTCTCTCGCAGATTGGTAATCAAAATATTCGGTGCCATTGATGCGACAAAATTGATGGTAGATGCCGTCTCGGTCAGGATTACCAGGAGCTCCCCATGAGTTGAGGATGCTAAGTTGCTCCCAGTCTGGTTCTTGGTTTGTCTGTTCGAGCGAAAAGTTGTTGATCAGACGACGGAACTGGCCTTTGAGTGATCGAGTATAGAATGTCACGGCGATACGCCAGTCGGGGTGCTGTGCATGAAGATATGCAGCCTTCAAGGCCAAGACAATTGTTTTGCCCGAACCTGCCAATCCGCGAATTCTCTGGATACCATCAGCAGTTTCAATAACGGCTTTGCTTTGCATGTTGTCTAAAATCGCAATCGAATTTTCCAAGCCCTTCAATTTGGACCCCTTGGAATCTTGTCGCTGATTGTGACGTTTTGACCTGCTATGGCGAATGGTTGAAATACTTTGTATAATTGATAGAGTTTGTTCGTAGATGCCTGGCTTCCGGTTTTGCCATTGAAATTGCTTTAGGCAATCTGTTAGGGTCACTCCATTGGCAATTGTATAATCATTTTCGATGTATTCATCTAACTGTTTCACTGCGGGGGCGAACGATATTGCTCTGATAGGAATAAGCAATTCGGTCCTTTCCATCAATGTGGGGTGAATTCGGAATTTTGATCCCAATTTGTTTACGGAATCGTCTTGGTGTGTGCCGTAACCGACTTCAGGTTTGCCTTCAATGAGATTGATGACGGTGGCACCACTGTCTTCGGAAACCAAGAGGGCGTCCAGGATGTACGGTCCCTCAGGTGTGCCGATGATAGGGTAACCCACAAATAAATGGCCCGATAATCGGTCTTCTTTTGAAAGGATGTCAACCAAAGCTTGGCTAGATACCGGTTTTCTTGTGGTGCCTTTGACGACTTCAATGCTCATGGTGGGACCTTCCCCTTGCTTGTTGGATGGGTTTGGCCAGTGGGCTGCTCTTGCGTGATGTAGGTCGCCCCCTCCATCTCTTCCCGGTCCCGCAGGAGGATGTAGTCGGGATCCGGTTCGACCGCGGGCCAGCCCTTCTCCTCCCACTCACGCCGGATGGCATTCAGTTCCTTCAACACCATGTGGCGCGTCTCCGGCGTGTCGTAGGTGTTGGCGTTGGAGAGGAACTTGATGATCGCCTTGAGGTTCTTGATGCTGATCCGGACCGCCTGCCGCTGAAGGCGCGCGGCCCGGCCCGGGGACGGGTTCTGCGCCAAGCCCTCCAGCTGTCGTGTCAGCCACAGGGCCGGTGCCCGACGCGTGTTCATGATGAGTTCCGCCAGTTCCAGGCGGTGCCCGTAGTGGTCCAGGACCCGCTTGAAAATGCGGGGCACGGTCGCCTTGATCAGAAACAAGATCAAACCCAGCCCGACCGAGGTGATCAGGAGCAGGATGAGGATGGGCGTGCCGCTGTCCATGACGGGGCCGGATGCGTGTTGCCGAGGGAAGGAGGAACGAAGTCAAAGCTCCGCGACGGCCGTTCCGCTGCCGGTGCGTTCAACCTCGCGCATGGCCGCTCGACGGTCCAGGAAACGGATGATTAGTATATACAGGAGCAGGATCGTCAGGGCGGACATGCCCCATTGCACCACATAGCCCAGGTGCATCGACGGCTGGGTCCGCAGGCGGTACATCGTCGGAACGGGCCCGTCCCCGGCACCTGGAACCTCCCCGGCTGGTTCCAGGTGCAGGTAGTACGGCCGGAGATTCCAGGGTATCTGTTCCTGCATGGCTTCCAGGTCCATGCTGGACCAGAAGAGCACCGGACGTTCCTGGGTCTCCAGGACCTCGGGGTCGGGCACCGCGCGGCCGGGCACCAGCAGGCCCTGCAGCGAGTCCGCGTCGGGCAGCGGCAGGGCGCGCCAAGCGGCGGGGATGTTGTGGACCGCGCTGATCCAGCCGCGGTCGACCAGGATGGCATCGTTGTCGCCAAGCAGCAAGGGAGTGACCAGGTGGGGGCCGGACTCCATGCGATCCATGGGACCCACCCACACCAACTGGTGTTCCAGGTCCCACGTACCCGTCGCCCTGGCCCGGCGGAAGTGCAGGTCTCGGTCCGTGGACGGCAGTTCGGAAGTCGCGGTCAAATCGAGTGCGTCCTGTCGCAGGGCAGTGGTCAGTTGGGCTTGTTCGGCCAGTCGGAGTTGGTATCGCTCCCATTGCCAGTGGCCAAGGTAAAGCTGAAAGCCGGCCAGTGCCAGGACAACCAGGGTCCAGAGCCAGCGGCGGCTCGTTACATAGGAGCGTAGGGTCACGGTGCGGTATCGGAAGCGGAGCCAAAGGCGAACACGGCCGGGATTGGGAATCCCTGTGCTATATTCGTGCGCCTGCGCGGGCCCCTAGCTCAATTTGGCAGAGCAACGGACTTTTAATCCGTGGGTTCTGGGTTCGAGTCCCAGGGGGCTCACTGGAGGCGCAGCCGCCGCAGGGGGCGCGGCAGTCTGCGCCGGCCTCAATCCCTTACCTGCAACATGACCTTGCCAATGTTGCGGTTGGCCGCCATGTGGGCCTGGGCATCCTCAGCCCGCTCCACCGGGTAGACCGAATCGATGATCGGTTTCAGACTGCCGTCCAGCAGGTTGCCCAGGAACCGGCGCTTGAAGCTCTTCATGATGGCCACCTTCTCGTCAACCGAGCGCGGGCGCAGGACGGACCCGATCAGCCGCAACCGCGGCCGCATCAGGTGTCCCAGGTGGATGGGGGCCTCGGCGCCGCCGAGCGTGGAGATGATCACCAGTCGGCCGTACGTGCGCAACAGCTCCATGTTCCGTTCCAGGTAGGGGCCTCCCACCATGTCCATGACGACATCCACCTCCGCGCCGCCCAGGTGGCTCCGGATCCGTTCGGTGAAGTTCTCCTCCTTGTAGTTGACGGCCAGTTCCGCACCGAGTTCGCGGCACGCCGCCAGCTTGGCCTCGTTGCCTGCCGTGACCAGAACCCGGCATCCGGCCAGACGGGCCATCTGAATGCCGTAGGTGCCGACTCCGCTGGCGCCTCCGTGGATGAGGACCGTCTCGCCGTCCTGCAGGCCGGCCTCCATGAACAGGTTCAGGTAGGCTGTGAGCACGGCCTCCGGCAGGGCGGCCCCCCAGATGAAGTCCTTGTCGTCCGGCATCGCGATCAGCATGCGGGCCGGCAGAACCACCTGTTCCGCATAGCCGCCTCCGGTCAGCAGGGCCCGGACGCGGTTGCCCTTCTGCCAGCCCAGCACGCAACTGCCCCAGCCGGCGATCGTGCCGGCCATTTCCAGTCCCAGGATTTGCGAGGCGCCGGGCGGCACCGGATAGCCGCCCGCCCGTTGCATCAGATCGGCCCGATTGAGGGCCGTGGCGTGCACGTCGACCAGGACGTCGTCAGGTCCGCAGACCGGATCCGGCACGTCCTCCCACACCAGGGGGCGGCCTGGTAGTTCTTCCTTGACAACAATCGCCTTCATGGCAGGGGGTTCCGTTGGGGTTGGAGGGCTGATTCGGGCTCGGCATGCCCGGCCCCAAACACCGTTCGCCAAGTCCGGCCACCTTGGGGCCGCGGTCGATTCTACAACCGGTCGGCACCGATTCATTCCGTTGGCGTCCATTCCCAAACATGGGATTGGGGAATTGCTGGCCGATCGGGTCTACACTCCCGGCCATGATGGCCTTTCTGACCGGTGCCCTGCGCGGGCAGGACCTGAATCTACATGTAATCCGGGCGCGCAGCCGGGTGCGTTCCATCTGGCGGTTTGTCCACGGGTACCGATCGCTGTACTTGGTGGCGCTTCTGCTTCTGGCGGCGGCCGCCTTGGCGCGGTCCTCGTTTGCCTGGGTGATCAGGACCTTCACCGACGATGTCCTGCTGCCGGGCAATTACGACCGCATTCCCCTGATGGGACTCTACTTTCTCGGCTTGGCGGCCGCGGCCGGTTTGTTGACGTTCCTGGGAGGCCGGCTGGCTGCGCAGACGGCGGAAGGGGTGACCCGGCGTTTGCGGGTGTTTCTCTACGACCATCTGCAGCACCTGCCGTTCGCCTATCACGACCGAATGCAGACCGGGGACCTGATTCAGAGATCCAGTTCCGACGTTGAGGAGATCAGGCGGCTGTTCGCCGAGCACCTGGTGGGGTTTGGCCGAATCGTGTCGATATCCGGCATGGCCTTCGTCGCCATGTGGCAGCTGTCGCCCCGACTGGCATTGGTGTCCGCGATCGTGATTCCCATCTCGGTGAGTGTGTCCTTTGGCTTCTGGTCCTACCTGGCCCGCATCTACGACCTGTTCCAGGATCAGGAGGCGCGGCTGTCCTCCCTCCTGCAGGAGAACATCTACGGGGCCAGGGTGGTGCGGGCCTTTGCCCGCGAACAGTATGAAATCGCCAAGTTCGAGCGGGAGAATGCCATTCTCCTGAACCGGGGACGCAACGTGGTCCGGTTCCACAATATCTTTTGGCCCAGCATGGATCTGATCCTGGCCAGCCAGATGGTCGGCTCCACACTGTTTGGTGCCTGGATGGCGATCGAAGGCCAGATTTCGACGGGCACCTACGTTGCGTTCACCGGACTGCTGGGGATGATGGTGGGACCGGTGCGGCATCTGGGACGAATCTTCGCTTTTATCACCCAATCCCTGGTCTCCTACGACCGGGTGCTGGCCATCATCAACGAGGACCGGGAACCCCTGGATGCCGGCCTCCTTGACATGCCGCAGGAACTGGCCGGGGACATCCGTTTCGAAGACGTCTCCTTTGTATACCCGGAAGGCACGCAGGATCGGCCGGGGGAATCCACGCTGCCCGGGGTCCTGCACGGCATTTCCTTCCACGCCGAGCCGGGGCAGGTGATAGCGCTCCTGGGACCCACCGGTTCCGGCAAGACCTCCATGATGAACCTGCTGCCCCGCTTCTACACCTATACCGGGGGCCGCATTCTGCTGGACGGGCGGGAACTGATGGAATACCCGCGGCGGCAACTGCGGCGGCACATCGGGGTGGTCCAGCAGGAGCCCTTCCTGTTCAGCCGCTCGATCCGGGAGAACATCACCTACGGCACGTTCAGGAAGGTGTCCGAGGCGGAAATCGTGGCCGCGGCCGAAGCCGCCAACATTCACGAATCCATTCTCGACATGCCGAGGGGCTACGACACCGTGGTGGGCGAGCAGGGGGTCACCCTGTCCGGTGGCCAGCGCCAACGGGTGGCGATTGCCCGCACCATCCTCAAGGATCCGCGCATCCTGATTCTGGACGACGCCACCAGTGCCGTCGACACCTCGACGGAGAAGGCGATCCGGGAGGCCCTGCGCAACCTGATGCGCAACCGCACGACCTTCGTGATTGCGCACCGCATCTCATCGATTGCATCCGCCGACAGGATTCTTGTTCTCGATCAGGGACGCATCGTGCAGACCGGCACCCATGAGGAACTGGTGGCACAAGCCGGCACCTACAGTGATGTGTTCCGGCTGCAGACCAGCATCGAGGCGGAACTGCAGGCGGACATTAAGTCGACTCTTGAGGCGCAGCCCGCCTGAAACGGACGGTTCGGCACAGCATCATGGCACTCGACAGCCACCAGTACGAGGAAGAGGAGTACAGCGCCTCCCTCAGCGGAGCGGCGCTGCTGCGCCTGCTCCGGCTCACGCTCAACTACCGCGGGTACCTGGCCGGATACCTGGTGGGCGTGATCGGCATGGTGCTGGCCGAGGGTGCGCACATCTACTTGGGCAAGCGCATTCTGGACGAGGGGGTCCTGGCCGGCGACCTGGGAGAGGTGAAGTACCTGTTGTGGCTGTGGGCGGGGGTGGCCGTGGTGCTCGCCGGCTGTGTGGCGTTGTTCATATTCTGTGCCGGGTCCGTGGGGCAGGCCATGAACTACGACCTGCGCAAGACCATGTTCGGCCGCCTGCAGGAATTGTCCCTCGCCTACTACGACCGCACGCCGGTCGGCTGGATCATGGCCCGCGCCACCTCCGACTCGCGGCGGGTGTCCGAACTGGTGTCCTTCGGGTTCCTGGACATGCTCTGGGGATCGATGTCCATCCTGGTCTTCTTGGGCTTTATGACCGCCATCAGTTGGCGCCTGGCCCTGGTCATGCTGGCCGTCGTCCCGGTCATGGTGGGCTCCGCCTTGCTGTTCCAGAAACACATTCTCGGCCACTGGCGCGATGTGCGGCGGCTGAACTCCCGCATCACGGGCCACTATGCGGAGAGCATCCACGGGGTCCGGGTCACGAAGTCGCTGGGGCGCGAGGACTCCAACCTGGCGGAGTTCGCCGAACTGGCCACGGGCATGTACCGCTCCAGTTTCCGGGCGGCCTGGTTGTCGGCTGCCTTTCTGCCGGTGGTGCAGATTCTGGCGGCGGTGGCCGTGGCCCTGATCATCCAGGTGGGCGGTCTCCAGTTCCAGACCGGGATGATCACCCTGGGCGGCATTCAGGCCTTCATCCAGTACATCTTCTGGATGCTGTTTCCCATTCAGGAAATGGCCCGCGTCTATGCCCAGCTGCAGCAGGCGGTGGCCTCGGCGGAGCGGATCTTCTCCCTGATCGACTCCCTGCCGGAGGTCCAGGATCAGCCGGGGGCCATGGAGGAACATTCCCTGCGGGGCACCATCGAGTTCGATGCCGTGGACTTCGCCTACGAGCCGGACAATCCCATTCTGCAGAGGTTCAACCTAAGGGTGGCGGAAGGCGAGACCATCGCCCTGGTGGGGCCGACCGGAGCCGGCAAGTCCACGGTGGTGAACCTGCTGTGCCGTTTCTACGAGCCCCAGGGCGGGCGTATCCGCATCAATGGCCAGGACCTGCGCGGCATGACCCTGCATGCGCTGCACTCCCGCATCGGCATGGTGCTGCAGTCGCCCTACCTGTTCTCGGGTTCGATTATGGACAATCTGCGGTACGGGCGTCTGGATGCCACCGACGCAGAGGTGTGGTACGCGGCGGAACTGGCCGGCGCCACGGACTTCATTGACGCCTTCGAGGACGGCTATGCCACCGATGTGGGGGAGGGTGGTTCCCTGCTGTCCGCAGGACAGAAGCAGTTGATTTCCCTGGCCCGGGCCATTCTGGCGCGCCCCGACATCTTCATCATGGACGAGGCCACGAGTTCGGTGGACACCATGACCGAGGCGCGCATTCAGCAGGGGATGGAGCAGCTGCTGGAGACCACCACGAGCTTCGTGATTGCCCACCGCCTGTCCACGATCCGCAATGCGGACCGCATCCTGGTGATCAAGGACGGCGGGATCGCCGAAATGGGCAGCCACCAGGAATTGATTCGGGCCGGCGGTTACTACCACGACCTCTACCGCAGGCAGTTCCGCGACGAGAAGAGCCGCACGGCGGATCCGTTCTTCGGTTCCCGCCTCGTGCATGCCTGACGGCACCGGGAGCAAGCCCCATGGTGTGCTATCATCCAATCTTCCGCAGCCGTCGACTCCGATCCTTTTTCAATGAAAGGACGAAAACCTTTAAGCATCTGTAGGCCATTTCATTTAAAAAGGATGCTGAAGGTTCAATAAGCACATGAATAATATTGAACAAGCCTTTGAGAAAGCCGAAGCGACAGCTGCAGCTCTTCTGAAAACCGCGCAGGCGATGGCGACACAGGCCAAGCGGTTGCAAAAGGCGGCCAAGGAAGGGAACATCGCCAATCTGAAGAAAATTCACGCGAATCTTGGCAAGGCCTTGGACGACTTGGAGGCTGGTGTCGCCACCGCCCGGGAATCCTGGCCCCACTCGGACGATGATGTGGTCGAACATTTGAACGACGGCTATGTCGAGGAACTGTTCGAGGTGGCCGAAGACCACGACTTGAAAATTTACAAACGGGACGGGCAGTTGATAGCCTATCCCTCCATCTTGAGCATCGTTGCCAGTGACCATTCGGTCCGCATCGACCGCAAGAAGGCGCCGGGCGTGCGTCCCTCCAGCCTTGTGGCTCTCCTTATCAAGAATCAAAAGAAGAAGCCAAGGTTCAGGCCCGGTACGTTTCTCAGGGCCTTGCACGGGGTGTACCAGGAATTGACCAGGGAGCAGGGCCATCGCTCCCTGGTCGCCAGGGAAACGGGACGGGTGGTCCCGCTCGATCTCGTCTATCGAATGTTTACCTCGATGCCGGGCACGAGCCGAGACTACACCAGGACCGACTTCGCCAGGGACATCTTCGAACTGGAACGAAGCGGCGAGAAGGTGACCAGAACGGGTTTCGAGGTGTTCTTTCCTGCATCCACGGGCACCCGGTCCGGCAAGGGGGTGTTCTCCTTCATCGGTCCGGACGGCTCCGAGGCCAGCTACTACGGCATGCGGTTTGACAAGGCGGACCGGTGAACACAATCCCACTCGACCGGTGGCTGGATGTCATCGACCGGCAGTATCTGGCCGATTACGTGGCCAGCGGCGGCGCCTCGGTCAAGGTGGCCGTCGCCGCGGATGACCTGCGCAAGGAACTGATGGGCGCGGTCAGGGACCGTTGTGCCCGACGCAACTTCGTTGCCCTCGAGTTCGACGCGGCGGAACGGCGCGCCCACATGCCGCAGGACATCTTCTTCACGATGGCGGAGCAATTGGATTGGAGGGATCTGGCCCGGCGGCAGATCCTCCACCTGGCCGATCAGGAAGTTGGGCTGATCGTGGACGGGGTGGATCCGTCGGATTCGGTCAACATCTACGAAGCCATCGGCGAGGCCAATGATTTGCCCCGCAACGCGGTCCTCAGGGATTTGAGGCCCTACCTGGAGCGTCGCATTGCCCAGAACCACCGCATGGCCAAGGATTTCCGCGTGGCCATGAAACACCTGTGCCAGTGCGAAACCATCGCGGACCCGCGTTATTACATGGGCGAACCGCTGCTGGAGTGGCTGACCGGCAGGAATACGCGCATGGGCAATGTCCGCCACTTCGAGGTTTCCACCCCGATTAACCGCAATACGGCCCGGTATTTCATCGAGTCGGCCTGCTATTGGATCAAGCAGGTGGGGTATGCGGGCACGGTACTGCAGTTCGACATCGCGCGCGTGACCCGGTCGCGCAGGCCCAGTGACGGCAGCCGCTACTACACTCGGGCCATGGCCATGGAGCACTACGAGGTGCTGCGCGAGTTCATCGACGGCACGGACCGGCTCGAGAGCACGTTGATCCTGGTGGCGGCCCGTCCGGAATTCCTGGAAACCGCGATCGATCGGCGGTCACGGGGCTTTTCCATATACCAGGCGTTGCAGACCCGCATCATGGACGATGTGCGCGACCGCCATTGGGTCAATCCCGAAGCATCCCTGGTGCGGCTTGCCAGCCAAGGGACAGACTGATGACCGATCAGCTAAAGACCCTGCATTGCCGCCGGGCCCTGGAAGCCCTGCGCAACGGCGTGCCCAACCGCTACGCGGTCGAGATGCTGGGCTGTGGACAGCCGGCAATCACGGAAAGGTTCGAAGCCATTCTGGGGCGCGTTGCCGATCCCGATCTCTCCCAGCGCTCGTCAGCCTCCAACAGCCTCCTGGTATCGGGGGACTTCGGCTCCGGCAAGTCCCATTTGCTGACCCATCTGGAACACCTGGCCCTGGAGCAGGGATTTGTCTGCAGCAAAGTGGCCATCAGCAAGGAGACACCGCTCTACGACTTGGGCAAGGTGTTCAAGTCGGCGGTCGAGCACGGGCGCCTCCCCGGCCGCTCCGGCATGCTGATCGAGGAGTTGGGACAGTCGCTGAACCCGGACACGGTCGAATACGACCGTTTCTTCGGTTGGGCCAACGACACCGAACACAATGGACTGAACGCCATTTTCCCCGCGACGCTGCAGCTTTACAAGTGGTCCCATGATTTTGAACTCAATCGGCAGATTGAGTACTTCTGGGCCGGCGACAAGATCAGGTCGGCGCGGGTCAAGGAAGGTTTGCGGCAAATCAACATGCACCGGGACTACATGTTCCGGGCACCCAAGGTGAGCGAATTGCCGCCGCAGCGCCTGATGTTTTTCAACAATCTGATCAAGGCCACCGGTTACAAGGGCTGGGTGGTGTTGCTGGATGAAATCGAGCTGATGGGCTCGTATTCGCTTCTCCAGCGCGGCCGTTCCTACGCCGAGTTGGCTCGCTGGTGCGGCCAGGGGCAAGGCGACGCCTACCCGGGACTGGTCACGGTGGGTTCGGTGACCGACGACTTCGCTGCCGTGGTGATTGATGTTGCCGGTGACAAACAGGACCGCGACTACGTGGAGGGCAAGCTTCAGGAACGGAACGCGCACCTGGTTGGCAGTGCGGTGACCGGCATGGACATGCTGGAACGCGGGACCATGGGGTTGCGACAACCCGACGATGCCGAGGTGCAGGGCACCCTTGATCGCCTGCGGGACATTTACAGCACTGCCTACGGGTGGGATGCGCCAAGCCTCTCCTTGAAGGACATGGCCTCCGGCGGCTTTCAGAACCGGATGCGCTACAAGGTCCGGGCTTCCATCAACCAGTGGGATCTGATGCGGCACTATCCGGATCAGACGTTCCACACGGAAGGGGACGAGTTCCACCACACCTACGACGAGAACAGGGACTTGGAGAAAGAGTCCAAGGATGATGGTGCCGCGGCGGCCTGACGGTCCCGGCACCGGTCATGGGTGCCATGTTGGTCCTGTCTCATGAAACCCGGGGCGTAGTACAGGCCGGGGCGGCCGGCTGGCTGAGATTCATGCCGACACTGGACGGCTCGGTCGTTCGGGCCGCCTTGTTGCTGATGGCCTTCGAGCCCGACTGCAAGGAGTTCAGCTTTACCCAATCGCGCGCCGCGCCGGCGCGCGATCCCTTCCATCGGACCCATCCGCAAATCCTGCGCGAGGCGGCAGAGGCCCTGGTCCGGTTTGCCGAGTTGCGTCCTGCCCTGCTGTTTGCCTTGGCTGCAGAAGTGCCGTCCGGTCTTCTGGAACGCAGCCTTGGCCTCAATCCCTTGAGCTGCCGCGTCAAGGTGTCTGCCCCAGGCGGGGGCGGCGGAGTTGGTTCCACGCCCGGATCGTTCGCATCCGCCGAATTGCTGTGGGAGGCGGGAGAACCCAAGCAAGGTTCAGTGGCTTTCAATCTTCTGGAGACCCTTCACGAACGGTCCCTGGTGACGGAACCGTTCCGCCTGGCCGGCGCGGGTTTGGAGGAAGCCTTTCGCGATCCCGCTGTCGAAAACCTGTATGCCGCGGGATTGGAGGCTGTGATGCGGGTTCCCGACACGCGTGGCTCGCCTGGAAGCCATGGCGCCTTGTCCGGGCGCATACACAACCAGCTGGACTTTCCCACGGTCGACCCGGTGCTGCAAGAACTGGACTGGGCTGGGAAATTGATGCCGTATCAGCAAGCCGGTGTTGAGGCTTTCCTGCAGAACGAACGGCTTCTCCTGGCCGACGACATGGGACTTGGCAAGACCATTCAGGCCATCGCGGCCTTGCGCATCCTGCACGCCCGCGGAGACCTCGCCTCCTGTTTGGTGGTGGCGCCGGCCAGCGTGCTGAGGCAGTGGCGGGCCGAACTGGACAAGTGGGCACCGGAAATGTCGGCCATCATTGTTCGTGGCGCCAAGGATGATCGCGAATGGCAATGGCGCATGCAACGGGATGTCAAGATGGTCAGTTATGACACCTTGCGATCCGAGCATGACAGCAGGTCCCACATTTTCCGGAGGAAGTGGGACGTGGTGATTGCGGACGAAGCCCAACGGGCCAAGAATCGCAACCCTACCAGCGCGGCGCTGAAGGAGCTGCGGCGCGCGCGATCGTGGGCATTGACAGGAACACCCATTGAAAATGACGAAAACGAACTGGCCTCCATCCTGGAGTTCATCGACCATGACGGTGAGGGTGCCAGCCCCCGATTCTTTCCCGGTGAGGCCTTGCGGGCGCGCCACAGAACGCTCCAGCTACGGCGCAAGAAGGGCGATGTGCTGGATGACCTGCCCCCCAAGCAGATTGCCATGGTGCCCATGGAACTGCCCCCCAGGCAGCGAGCAAGCTATGACCGGGCGGAACGGGAAGGAATCGTTTATCTGAAGTCGTTGGGAGCCGAAGTGGGTGTTCAGCATGTGCTGGAGTTGATTATGCGGCTCAAGCAGATTTGCAACGCGGATCCTAAGACCGGCCAATCCTGCAAGCTGGCGGACATCAAGGAACGGATGGTTCAGCTCTCGGCCCAAGGGCACAAGGCCCTTGTCTTCTCCCAGTACACGAGCGAAACCTATGGTGTGGGGGCCGCGATTGACCACTTGCGGGAATTCAATCCCCTGGCCCTGACCGGGGACATTCCACTGGAGGATCGGTCGGCCGTGATCAACCAGTTCAGGAACAGCGACCGCCACCGTGCCTTGGTTCTCTCCCTCCGGGTTGGCGGTCTAGGCTTGAACTTGCAGGAGGCCTCGTACGTCTTTCACCTGGATCGCTGGTGGAATCCTGCACTGGAGCGCCAGGCGGAAGACCGGACCCATCGCATGGGGCAGACGGTCAAGGTGAATGTGATCAAGTACTCCTGTGTGGATACGATCGAGGAGCGCATCGACAAGATCCTGCAGCGCAAGCAGAAACTGTTTGATGAGCTCGTGGATGATGTTTCACTCAACTTGTCGGCCAGATTGTCCAAGGGCGAGTTGTTCGGCTTGTTCGGTTTGAATTGACATGGCAGCAGTTCCCCAAACCTTGTGGGTTTGGGGTCATTCGCTCTCGGCCGTCAGGCGGCGTGGGCCGCGTGGGCGGACTCGAGTCCGGGTGGAGCCGTCCCCACCGTTGTCCCGCTTCGATCCCGGAGCAGGCGTTTGACCTCCCGGAAGGGCGTGTACCGCGTGATCTCGTCGTCGTACAGGCGCGCCAGGATGTTGCAGGCGGCGTTGGTGTCCGCGTCCAACACGACTCCGTCCAGGCCGTAAAACCGATCCCAACGCCGTGTCCCCTGCAGGAGTCCGGTGCGGGAGTCGATTTGCGACGTGTAGGCGGGGTTCACCAACACCAACGCAGTGCCTCTGCGTCGAGATATCGAGATTAGGGTATCGGCCATCACGCCCTTGACCCAGCCGCTCAGGCGGCGTTGGGTGTCGCGGTGCATGACCTTGGCCGACTGCATGGATGCTGTCAGGTCCTCGCAGGCGATGGTGCCGGCGCGGTCGACGACGCTGTGGGCGGCCTGGCACAGGAAGTCCCTGACCTGTGCGTTGTGTTGCTGTTGGCGGCGGTCCCACTTCCGGTTGCCCAGATTGTGGCGGAGGATGTTGTCCGCCTTCTGCACGTTGCCGGCATCCCGGTGTTTCTGCTCCAGGTCCCGCATCCGGTTGCGCCGTTGGCCCTTCCCCTTGCGGGCATCGCTCTCCGCGGCCAGCAGGTCGCCCAACCCCCGGCCGTGGCGTTTCCCGTCGCTGTCGGTGTAGGCCTCGGTGTAGCCCTTGTCCACGCCGACCGTCTCCGAGCCGCCGGGGTGGGTGCTGCACGCATCCTCCTCGTTGACGGAGTAGTGGATTTCCAACTGGCCGTTGTCCTGCAGGAGGATGCGGAGCTGGCCGGAGGGCGTGTGCTTTTCCCTGAGCGGAATGGCGATGCGCCGGCCGCGCTCCATGCTCTGTATGTGGACCCACGCGCGCCCGTGCCGGACCTGCGCGGTGTAGGCCCCCGGCTCCAGCACGATCTGGTTCTTCACGCGCGAGGTGCCGCCCTGCCACCGCTTCCGCATATGCCGGTGCAGGAACGAGTCCTCGGTCCAGCGGTTTTGCTTCAGCAGTGAATACAGGCGGTGGCGTTCCTCTTCGTCGCCTTCCGTGCGGCACCAAACGGCCTTCCTGACCGGCACCTTGGCCGCTTCCCGGCCGGCGTGGATGTCGCCCAGTGCGTCCAGCAGCGTGGCGCGCCCCAGACGGGCCGGCAATCCGTGCCAGTCGTACCCTTCGGCCATCCAGTCGTCGCGGATTTCGCGAGGCGACTGTTGTGCCGTGGACCACCCGCTGCATCGTTGCCAGGCGTCACCCCGCACACGTCCACACAAGGCGGCGATTTCAACCAGGCGGTCGTACTTGGACCGGTTCAGATCCCGGCTGTGCAGGATGCGCGTGACCCTGGTCGGCTTAGAACCTGTCCGAGCCATCGTTGGCCGCCTCCCGGATCTGCCTGCGGCAGGAGCGCAGTCCGTACAACCGGCAGGAGAACGCATGGACGACGGCCATCCAATCCTCGACCATCTCCTCCCGGGGCGACAGGCTCTCCTGGTTGACGACCGTGATGGTGCAGCCATGTTGCGTGGCGAAGTGCTCGAACCAGTCGAACCCGAAACGGGTCGGACGGTCCCTGTGGGCCACCGGCAGGTGGGCGATCTCCCGCTTCTCGATGCGCTCCATCAACGACAGGAACACCTTGCGCTTGAAATGCAGGCCGCCCCCGATTTCCGACCGCCACTCGTCCACGGCCACGCCTGCACCCAGGCAGTACGCCTCCATCGCGGACACCTGACGTTTCAGATCGTCCCGCTGCCCCCGGCCGGACACCCGGCAGTACACCACGGTCAAGCCCTGCGGGGCAACGTCGCCCCCGCCCAGGAACCGCAGTGCGTCGGCCTCGGTGTAGTACCGCCTTCCGGTCGCAGTCCAGCGTGCCGGGAAGGTGCCGTTGCGATCCATGACGCGCAACTGGTGCGCCGAACGCCCCACGCGGGCGCCAAACTGCGAGATGCGGTAGATCCTGTCCATGCTTAACATGGCATCTTACAATACAATACAATACAAAATTTGAAGGTTTATCGATGCACCGGCAACTCTCGACCGGGCCCCGCAAAGTCGTCATTGAAGACCGTTGGCTTCTTTGGCGCTGGTCAGATCAGAACCAGCTATGTACCGGTGAAAGCATGCCGATGAAGCAATTCGCAACTCGTCGGTGCTGTAAGTGCAACGTGGGCGCTTTGGGGCTGGATTAGCACAATACTACTTTGGTGTGGCGTCTATTCTTGGTGGAGGATACCGCCATCACACCGTTTGGTGCCTTGCCAATCCGCGATATACACGTACCGACAGTCAACTCAAGGTTTGGCTGTCTCCGGACGGCAACAGCGTTGACCAGTCGCGCTCGCCGCTCGTGATCCGCAAGGCCTCGGTGAAGTCGGGCACCCACCGGGCCTTCTGCCAAGCCGCGGCCAGGATGTCCGGCACGTTGGATGCCAATGTTCCCTGTGCTGCCTGCTGCCTCAGTAGAGCCAAAATATTCCGGGCACCAGTCTCCAGAACGGCGGCCTGTTTGGGGTCCAGCCAAATGCCTTGTTCTTCGTTCCATGTCTGGAAGGTGTGGACGTTCCCGCCCTCGTCCAGCATGTGGAACTCCCCCAGCGTGTCGCTTCGGTAAACGGGCTGCCCGTTCTCGTGGCGGACCGGTTCAATGGCTTCGTGTGCGCCTTTGTCCGACAGGTGTAATCCCCACAGAAGGGGTTCGCCTTTTTGGCGATGCCACCGCTTCGGGTCGTAACGCCAGTACTCCCGCACTCCCATGGCCCGGTAGATTTCAACCTTGGGCTCGAGGTCGCGGTAGAAGGTGGACCGGGACAACACCTCCAGCACGAACAGGATGGGGTTGTCCGGGTCGTAGGCGACTTCGTGATCGTCTTCATCGGGTCGGGGCCGCTCTTGGATGAACAGGTCCGACACGATTTGTCCGCAACGAGCGTAGCGGTTGGTCCGGGGCAAACCCAGGTCGGACAGCTTCAGGCACCGATCCCTGAACACCCGATCCCGGCCCAGCAAGCGTCGCGCCTCCTTTTCGGCTGCAAGGATGCTGGTCTGGCGGGCGCGGCCGGCCGGAAAGTGAATCCCGTCCTTGCCGTAGGCGTCGTCGTCGGTGCCATCAGGCCCGTAGGTGTGACGGGGATCGTAGGGGTAGCCGGGGTCGTAGTGGGGTAGGTCCTTGATGTAGGCCCACCAAGTGCTCGCACCGTCCTGGCCCTCGGGTATCTTGGGGTATTGCAGGCTTGCGGGATTGGTTGTCAAGGTGGTCTCCCGCTCGTGGTTGGATACGGATTCGAGCCGCGGGGCCTCGCTGTTCCCAAGTCGTGTCAACGAATGCTGTCAGGCGACGGTGTTTGAGTTTGCATCACGCGCACGCGTCTCTCCTGTTGCCCCCGCACACCCGGGCCCAACGCATCGCTGTCGCGGTCTCCTTTCTCGTGGCAGGTACCGGGTTCACAGGGGGACCGTTGCCGTGTCGAGGCGTTCACCGGCGATATTGGTCGATTCAGGCCCTACAATCACCAGGCGGCAGGATGGTTGACCAGTCGCGTTCGCCGCTTGTTACCCGTAGAGCCTCGGAGAAGTCGGGCACCCACTGGGCCTTCTGCCAGGCTGCGGCCAAGGTGTGCGGTACGTCGGGTGTCAATGCCCCTCGTGCCACGTGTTGTCTGAGTAGGGCCAGAAGGTCCTCCATCCTGGTCTCCATTCGGGTTTGGGCTGCAGTTTCTTGCACCGCCTCTTGCACTGCCACCTGTCTGACCTCGTCGGCATCCAGGTCCCTGGCCCGCGTCGGGTCCAGCCAGACGCCGCGTGTTGCATCCCACGTCTGGAGGGTGTGGATGTCCCCACCTTCGTCCAGCATGCGGAACTTGCCCAGCACATCGCTGCGGTAGACCGGCTGCCCGTTCTCGTGGCGGACCGGTTCGATGTCCTCGTATTCGCCGTCGCCCGACAGGCGCAGGCCCCACAGCCGGAGTTCGTCCCCGGTGCGGTGCAGCCGCTCCGGATCGTAGAGAAAGTACTCCCGTACGCCCATGGCCCGGTAGATTTCGACCTTGGGCCCGAGGTCGTGGTGGAAGGTGGACTCGGACAGCACCTCCAACACGAACAGGATGGGGTTGTCCGGGTCGTAGGCGATTTCGTGTCGGCGTTCGTCCGGTCGGGGTTGCTCCTGGATGAAGACATCGGGCATGACCTGTCCGCTTTGGGCATAGCGGTTGGTTCGGGGCACGCCCAGGTCGGGCAGCTTCAGGCACCGATCCTTGAAGACACGGTAGGTTCCCAGCAGGCGTCGTGCCTCGTCTACGCTGCTGTCGATGCTGAACGCGTGGGTGCTGCCGGCCAGGAAATGCACCCCGTCCTTGCCGTAGGCGTCGTCGTCGGTCCAATCGGGACCGTAGATGTGCCGGGGGTCGTAGGGGTAGTTGGGGTCGTAGTGGTCGAGCGCCTTGATGTGGTCCCACCAGGCATGGGAGACGGTGCCGCCCTTGGGCCCTGCCGTCGAGGGGGACAGGGGCGTGGCAGTACCGGTCTTGGTTGTCAGGCCGTTTTCCCGCGCCGGCACGGCTACGGAGGTGTCCGGCTTGACGGCTGTGTCCATGCCCGGGATGGGTTTCGTGATGTGGTCCATATCCACGATTTTAGGACATTCCGCGAGCTGTCTTCCGACAATGTTCAGGCCAGCAAGACGGGATCGGGTTCCACTCCGAAGCCGGACCGGTCGGCAACATGGAGCCGTCCGTCCACCAGTTCGGGGAATCCCTCCCAGGCCTGAACGGTTCCATCCCGCCGGTCCGGACCCACAAGTTCCGCCAAGTCAAGGCAGTTCGAGGCGGAAATCAGATGCAAGCCCCATGGTTCGCCTCCTCGATGCAGGCATACGGGGATGCCTTCCCTATCCGCCAGTTCCAGGATGGCCAAAGCTCCGGTCAGACCACCGCACCATGTCACGTCGGGCTGCCAGATGTCCAAAGAATCGGCTCTGGCCAGGGCTTTGTACCCGTCCAGCGTGAATTCATGCTCGCCGCCGGCGGAAAGCACCGGAGCCAACCTCGGCTTGAGTTTCGCCAGCTCGCGCTTGTGGTCGGGCGTAAGGATATCCTCGAACCAGTACACGTTGTAGGGTGCCAGGCGCTCCCGCATCTCCACGGCGATCTCCGCGTTCCAGCTCATGTAGCAGTCCAACATGACCAGGGCGTCGGGTCCCATCACCTCCCTGGCTCTGGCGATCAAGGCTTCGGTTCGGTCGTAATCGGCCGGTTCCCGCCAGTGGTGAAAAACCTTCACCGCCTCAAAACCCATGTCGCGATAGGTTTCGAATGCAAGGCCGGAGGCATAGGCACGTACGCCGCGTGCTCTCCCGCCGTCCAGGAGTTCGCATACGGGTTGATTCCGGGCACGGCCCAACAGATCCCACAACGCCAGATCCACGCCGCTCAGGGCCATCATGGCAATGCCTCCGCGACCGTACGGCAACGAGGCGCGATACAATGCCTGCCACGCTGCTCGGATCTCGTCCACCCCTTCAAGTGTGCGCCCCTTCAGGAAGCGGCTCAGGTGGCTGTTGACGACTTGCACGGCAGGCTCGCCCCCTCCACCGTAGCCGTACCCGGTGCGTCCACATTCCGTGGTGACCACTACCACGATTTGCCAGAAGTGCGACTGCCAGGCATTCGACAGCGGCCTGTTCCAGCGTGGATAGATGGCTTTGACCGTCCTAATCCGCATATGGCTCACCCAATCCCTGCCCCTTTCGCCACATCCTAATCCACCGGAACCATCCGGCTTTTTCCCACCCGCCGGCGGTCCGCAGGATCGCCCTTGTTCCTTTCCCCCATGACCATTCCCAGACCCGAACATCCCCGTCCCGACTTCCGCCGCCACGCCTGGCTGAACCTCAACGGCACCTGGCACTTCAGCTTTGACGCGATGGCCTATGGCGAACAGCTTCGCTGGCACCAAACGGGCACCGTGTCACGGTCCGGAGCCACGATCACGGTTCCCTTTCCATGGGAAAGCCGTCTGTCCGGCCAGGGCCGGACGGACTACAAGGGTGCCGGCTGGTACGAGCGGGAGGTCACCATTCCGGCCGAGTGGACCGGCCTCGA
This sequence comes from Caldilineaceae bacterium, assembly GCA_965208365.1. Taxonomy (GTDB): domain Bacteria; phylum Chloroflexota; class Anaerolineae; order Caldilineales; family Caldilineaceae; genus Bin34. The sequence continues at coordinate 1,353,768 of OZ242330.1, forward strand.
TCCCGTGCTCCACTTCGGGGCCGTGGACTGGAGCGCGCGGGTCTGGGTCAACGGCCGCCTGGTGGCGGAAAACAACAACGGTTTCCTGCCCTTCGAGGCCAACTTGGCAGGATTGGCCGCGCCGGGAGAGACGGTGAGCGTGACGGTCCGGGCCTACGACATCGCGGATGCGGCCACACTGGTGGGCAAGCAGGTGCCGCGATGGTACACGCACAGCAGCGGCATCTGGCAGACCGTCTGGCTCGAGGGTCGGCCGGCGGCCCATGTGCAGTCGGTTCGGTTCAGCCCGGACATTCGCAATGGGCAGGCGCGGGCCGAGATCCGGGTCGCGGCTTCCGAAGGGACCGAGCTTGAGTTGGCATTGTCCTCGCCGCAGGGATTGTTTGAGGCGCTGTCGCTGCCGATAACTGGCGAGGGCAATGTCTCCAGCCACGATCTGATGCTCGACATCCCCGAGGCCCGGCTGTGGTCGCCGGACGATCCCTTCCTCCATGACGTTGATGTTGCCCTGACATCCGTGGACGGTGCCGCCGACATGGTCCACACCTATTTCGGCATGCGCGAGATCGGCCGCGGGAAACACGGGAACAACGAGTACGAGTACATCTATCTCAATGGCGATCCAATCTACCTGGCAGGGGCCCTGGATCAGGCGTTCCATCCCGATGGTCTCTACACCTATCCGTCCGACGATGTCATACGCGGCGACATGGAACTGGCGCGCGCCATGGGCCTGAACATGCTGCGCTGCCACATCAAGATCAACGATCCCCGGTACTACTACTGGGCCGACCGGCTGGGCGTCATCATCCACTATGACATGCCCAGCCCGGATCTGGATTCCCCTGCCATGCGACGGATCTGCGAGGAAACCGTGGCCGGCATGATGGAGCGGGACTTCAACCATCCCTCCATCATGCTCTGGGTCATCTTCAACGAGACGTGGGGCCTGTCCAAACTGGACACCAGGGATGGACAGGAATGGGTGCGCAGCCTCGTGAACCAGGCGCGCGCCCTGGACCCGACCCGGCTGGTGGAGGACAACTCGCCCTGCAACTACGACCATGTCGAGACCGACGTCAATTCCTGGCACTTCTATATCAACGACTGGGCCGCGGCCCGCGCCCATGTGCAAAACGTGGTTGACCGCACGCATCCGGGCTCCGACTTCAACTACATCGGCGAAGGCAACGTGCAGGACACCCAGCCGCTGATGAACAGCGAGTATGGCGGCATCTCCGCCGCCATGGGCGACATGGACATCTCCTGGTGCTTCAAGTACCTGACCACCGACCTGCGTCGGCACGACAAGATCTGCGGCTACGTCTATACCGAGCTGACCGACATCGAATGGGAGCACAACGGTTTTGCCAAGTACGATCGGAGCGGCAAGGTCTTCGGCTACGATGCCCTCGTGCCCGACATGTCGGTTGCGGATCTGAACGCACCGTTGTTTGCCGGCCTGGACTGTCCGCCCTGTCAGACGGTCAGGCCGCGCGGCAACTTCGCGGCTTGGGGGTTTGTCTCGAACTGGGGGCCCGAACTGGCACAGGCCGCGTTGGAGTGGGAAGCCGTCTTCACCGACAGCCTGGGCTACACGCGCACGTGGGCTTCCGGCACCATGCCGGTGGCACCGCGCCGTTTCGGTGTGGTGTCCAGTCCGGAACCGGTCTCATTCTCCGTGCCGGGCACCGCCGGCCTATTGACCGTGGCCCTGCGGCTGTGCAGCCCGGAAGGAACCGTTCTGCACCGGAACTATGTCAATGTTGAGGTGTGGGCCGAGGCTGGAGGCGAGGAGCCGGGGTCCTTGGACGAGCGCACGCGCGTGACCTGGGATCCGCTGGACTATGTGCAGGCCAGCTGGCCCATCACCAGCCGGGGGGATGCCGGAGGCAAGTTGGCCGGCAACGGTCCCGGTTCGGTCTCCTATCGGATCCGGCTCCCGACCACGCTGAGCGCCGTTAACGGCCTGGAGTTCCTGTGCGAGTTGGGTTCCCGCGCCTCCGGCATGGAGAAGCTTTCCTGGCCGCCGCGCAACTGGCGGTCGCATTCGCCGCAAACCATGCAGGACCGGCAGTTCCCCACAACGGTGGACGTATACCTGCAGGATGTGAAGGTTGATACCTGGGAACTGCCCGACGATCCGGCCGATGCACGCGGCGTGCTGAGCCACCATCGGGGGATGGAGCCCGGCTCCCATGGCTACCTGCAGCGAGTGTCCGTTCGCGGCGAGCGTCTGGCGGCTCTCAACTTTGAGCCCGGCACAAGCGACCTGGACCTCCGGCTCGACTCGACGGGTACCGGCTCCCCCCGCGGATTCTCGGTCTACGGCGCCCGGGCAGGCGCTTGGCCACTGGGTCCGACCATTCTGATCGACTGACATTTCCGCTTCGCCGCATCAACCCGGTGTGTCCAACACCGGCAAGTGGGCCCTCTGGGCCCTGATGATCGGAACCGCCGGCCTGGCCACGGCGGCTCCGCGCATGGCCCTGGCGGTCATGCTGCCGGAGATCAGGGAACAGCTGGAGCTCAGTCTCCTCCAGACCGGCCTGATTTGGGGCGCCGATGTCCTGACCGGGGTGGTCTCCTCGGTGCTGGGCGGCACACTGAGCGACCGCTACGGCGCGCGGACCTCCTTGGTGGTGGCCTGCGTAGGCACCGGGCTGTTCGGCATGGCGCGCGGCCTGGTCCCGGAGTTCGGCTGGCTGCTGGCCTGTTCCTTTCTGACGGGGCCGTTCATCAACCTGATTCCCCTGAACCTGCACAAGGCCGGAGCCCAGATCTTCCCCCGACGGCAGCTGAGCATCTCCAACGCCGGCGTGTCCGTCGGCATGGCATCCGGATTCATGCTGGGCGCCATCACGGCGGCCACCTACCTCTCCCCGTGGCTGGGTGGTTGGCGCATGGTCCTGGCGCTGTTCGGCAGCCTGGGTATTTTGTTCGGTTGTGTTTGGCTTTTCATTCCCAAGCGTACCGGTGTGGACCGGGTGGCGGAACATGCCGCCGGCCACAATTTCACGGCGGGGCTGCAGCACGTCGCCAAGCTGCGGGACATACGCCTGATGACCTTGGCCAACTTCGGCTACGGCGCATGTGTCAACAGCATGCTGGGCTATGTGCCGCTGTTCCTGCGCAATGTGGGCTGGGCGGGCCCGCGGGCCGATTTGGCCGTCTCGCTGTTCCATGTGGCCAGTTTGGTGGCTACCCTCCCCTTCTCGGTGTGGTCTGATCGCAGCGGCCATCGACGGTTCTTCATGCTGGCCGGCTCCATTTCAATGTCCCTGGCCACGTTTGCCATTCCGCTGGTGGCCAATCAGTCCGTGTTTGCCGTGATGGTGCTGGCCGGCCTCATGCGCGATGCCTTCATGAGCATCATGATCACCCGCCTGATGGAGAGCGAGGGAGTGGGACCGGCCTACGCCGGCAGCGCCATGGGGCTGTCCATGGTAGGCATGCAGTTGGGCGGGGCAGTGGCGCCGGCAGCCGGCAACGCACTGGCCGCGCTGGGTCCAGGCCGGCCGTTTCAGTTCTGGTCCCTGCTGGCACTGTCTGCGGCGGCTCTGTTCTGGTTGGTTGGGGACCGGCGCGTTCCTGAGGATTCCGCCTCCTGACCGGAAAGCACAGGATCTTGGGTCCAGAGGCCAGCCGCTGCGAATGGCATGGCGGGACGCGGCCGACCGAGGCACAAACCATGCCCAGCGGGAGGTTCGGGATTCTCCAAGGGTCCGGCCGGTGTCCATCCAGAAATTGGGATTCAAAGCAGACTACGATGACATTCGAACAGAAATACGCAAAGCTGGAGGAAAAATTCCGCCGGCAAGTTGCACGGGATGAAAAACGTTGGAGTGTGGAAAGCGTATACCTGCCAACCGTAGAACCGAGCGGACCGGTGGATTTCGTCCTGGTTGCCATGGAACCCTCTTCAATGGGAGCGAGATCCAAGGACGAGGCCCAGAGGCTGATAGATGAAGGTTTCAGGAATTTCTGCAATTCGACAGAGGACTTCATCCTGCACTTCTGTGCAAGGAACTACCTCTGTCGGAGTGGGGAAACCTACCATGTCACGGACTTGGCCAAAGGGACCATGCCGACCAAGGCCAAAGCCGCAGGCAATCCCGCGAAGTACGAAGATTGGTATCCGCTCTTCGAGAAAGAGCTCAGGTTGATTGCCAAGCCCAATGCAAGGATCATATCCATTGGGAAGCCGGTGGGGCGGTTTCTCTCTGGAAAGAGTTTGCACGGACATGTAGGCACCATTCTTCACTACTCCCCCCAAGCCGCCAGCCACAGGGGACGTGCCATCGTTGGCCGAGAGGCTGAATACGCACAATTCGCCTCCTCCATCCACGAACTCCCCAAAGGGAGTGGCTGGTCGGAACCCAAAGAGGCAATCCCCTTGTCGGAATCTCGAAAGCAACTGGTATTCACCTACAAGGTCTGGTTCGAGCACCTCCGTGACCGGAAGCCAGGGTAACCATCGAGGCAATCGAGGTGTAGGGTTGGGATGGTGAGTGATCGGGTGGGTACAAACCATTGGTTCTACCGGAGACACCCGACACAACGCCCTGCTACGCCTTGAAGTCCAACCACAGACTGGTCAGCCACTGCCCATCCATTCCGGCATTGGGAGTACGCCTGAAGCCCACGGTGAGAGTCGGCATGTGCCTGCCTAAAAATCCATATGCAGGCGAAGGTCTGGTGTATCTGGGATGCGAGACGTGCCTTGCGTTCAGGTGCCAACCGCCAACGAATCAACAAGCCCACAAGCCTGCCGCTTGGCCATCGTCCGGGCTTCTTTCGCCGCGGCAACTGCCTGTTTGGCCAAAACCCGACTCATTGCCACAAGGCTGAAATTGTCGGTGGCCAGATTTACCAAGATCGCTGTGGTAATACCGACAAGCAGTGCCAAACCTGCAGGTCCTCCGGCAATCCCAACGAGTGCCACTGCGGACAGAGTCGCGCCTGCACCGATACCGCCCTTCAGTTGACCGTCCACGAATTCAGCGTACTCACCTGTCTGCAGGGCAAACGCAAAGTCGCGTGGAGCGGGTGAATCGGAGCGATGAAGGGCCGGTTCGGGACGTGGACCGGGCCCGGTTGGCACGAAACAAATTCGCCGGCCATTGGGGTTAATTCGGCACGGACAATCCACATCGGGGTCCGGTGGCGACTTCCGGAAGCGCCCTAAAAAGAGGACCGCCGTGCATTCTGTGGGATGACGAAAACCTCACAGTCCCCACGGCAGTCCCCATGGAATATATTGTCGCATGCCCCGACCCGGAACTCCTGGCCGCCCTGTGCGCCTTCGCCGACCACCTGGCCGCCCTGCCCGATCCGCGCGACCCGCGGGGGGTGCGCCACCCCTTGTGCGTGCTTCTGGCCACGCTGCTCGTGGCCCTGGCCGGGGGCGCCAACAGCATGGCGGCCGTGGCCGCCTTCACGCACGACCACCGGGCCTGGTTCCGGCTGTGGCTGCCCCTGGGCGAGGCCACCCCGTCCCGCGACACCTACCTGCGCCTGGTCCGGCGGCTGGAGCCGGAGACGGCCATGCAGGCGGCCCTGTGGCTGCTCGACGGCACCAGCCTGCCCGGCCTGCAGGAGCTGGTCCTGGCCCTGGACGGCAAGGTGGCGCGCCGCTCGGGCGACCGGGCCGCGGGCCTCCGCCCCCTGCACCTGGTGAGCGCCTTCCTGGTGCGGGAGGGGCTGACCGTGGCCCAGGAGCCGTGCGACCGCAAGAGCAACGAGATTACGGCCCTCCCCCGTCTGCTCGACCGCATCCACCTGCAGGGGGCCGTGGTCACGATCGACGCCGCCGGCTGCCAGACGGCCATTGTGCAGGCCCTGAGGGCCGCCGCCGCCGACTACGTCCTGGCCCTCAAGCGCAACCAGGGCACCCTCCACCGGGAGGTCAAGGCGGCCTTCGACGAGGCCGACCGGGGCGCCTTCACGCCCGAGGCGGAGGACCGCTGCGAGACCGTCGAGCGCAACGGCGGTCGCCGCGAGCGGCGCACCTGTACGGTCCTGGGCGGCCCCGGCCTCTGCGAGTGGGTGGCGGACGCCAAGGTGTGGCCCGGCCTGCGCAGCCTGGTCCGGGTGCAGGCGGAGCGCACCGGACCCCGCGGGCGTCGGCAGCGCTCCGTGCGCTACTACATCTCGAGCCGCCCCCCGCAGGCGGAGGCCCTGCTGGCCCTGGTGCGCGGCCACTGGGGAGTGGAAAACGGCCTGCACCGCACCCTGGACGTGCAGTTCCGGGAGGACGACTGCCGCATGCGCACCGGCCACGCGCCCGCTGTCATGGCCATCCTGCGACGGGCCGCCCTGAACATGTTGAGCACGATTCAACGGAAACGCGAAACGGACGTGTCCATCGGGCTGTTGCGTGACCGCATCGGGCGCCAACCCTGGATCCTGGCGGCCGCACTGCCCTGAAACCGACTTTGCGTTTGCCCTGCACCTGTCTGGCGTGCCTTGTGGACTGATCTTGCCAGTGCAACGACGGTAACCACCAACAAAAGGGGGTTCGCGCTCATTGCAGCCGACACTCCCATGCTGCCCACCAATTTGGCGAAAGTCTCGGTGTCGGCGCGGTTCCAACCAAAGATCAACGCGACGGCCCCCACAGTTCCGCCGAGCAACTCGGCGGCGTCATAGGTGTTCAGATCGTAGAACCAACTCTTGGGTATGCCGAATGTCGAATCCAGCGATCCCGCTACGCTGTCGAAGGTGCTTTTGTCCCAATTGGCCAGAGGCAGCCCTCTGGGGGTGGTGCCATCCCGCAGCAAACCTTGAATGGCCCCCAAGGTTTCCTGTATGACGGTGTCGTCTGGAGAGGCATCGCGCGCGGCCCTTATGGCACCGCCAAGTGTGTGGCCGCCGTCGAACAGCCGGTGGTAACTGCCTCCCAAGTTGGGACTCAGCAATGGATCCAGGTAATTCGCGTCCATGGCCTTGTCATAGATCGTGGCACTTCCCTTGACCATCGCTTGGAGCAGGTAGTTCAGGTCCACGGAGAGGTTGCTTGCCAAGAGGGTCTGTGTACCGGCCATCAACTGGCTTGCAACAGAGGCAGTTGCCTCCCACACACGTGTAGTTCCATCCCTCAGTCGTTGGGCAGCCACCGCCACGTCCTCCGTTCTTCGTCGGGCACCTTGGCTCAACGAAGCCGTAGCGGACACAGCCTTGCTATTCGCGTTTTGCACCCTTTCCGCCGTGGCAACCGTAGCCTCGGCCACTGTGCTGGCGGCCTTACGACTGAATGACCCAACGGAATCCCTAATCTTGTCGGGCCCAGCCTTTGTTCGTTCAACGGTATTCGCCTCAAGTTCATCCGTCGCGGGCAAGTCGCCGCTTCCGTGTTCGGATGTCTGACTGTCCACGCTGTCCGTTTCCTCCTCAGCGTGCTCGGGCTGACGCGTACTCGAACCGGTACGACGACCGAGTTCCCTTAATCTGTCAAGCTTGCTCATAGGGTCTTCTGCACCGCTATTGTTTGGGGCTTATATCGATGAGTTGACAACGGGCACTCGCAGTGGGTTGGTGAGGTCGCAGTCTATACCTGACGGCCGGCAAACCAACGAGAGGCTTGCTGCACTGCGCTGCCTGACAGGCCGACAACCAATCCAGCCGATGCACAGAGGCCCGGAACCGGCGGACCTGTCCCGATCCACGTGCCACTGTGGATTTTGTGGCACACGCAACCCCCTCCACGGCTCGATGGTCAAGAGCGCTACATGAATAGCAACCCTCCACGCCCCGACGCCGCAGAGACGGGGCAGCAGGGCAAGGCGGACCGGTGGGTCTTCGCCATATTCACCATGTGCCGGGGGACAGCGTCCGGGGTTCCCTGACGCGGGGCGAGCCGTCCAACTCTGCCTATGGGGTAGGCAAGTTGTAAGCGGCCTGCACACAGCTCTCCAATTGGCTCAGGAGCGGGGCGGGCAGGTCGCGGAAGGCTTCCAGCTTGCGCTTCCGTTTGGACAGAGTCCCGTTGTTTTGCACACACAGCCGGATGAACATGGCCAGCGTGGGGTAGGGCCACTCCACCAGGTCCTCGAGGCCCTGCCGGACAACGTCGAAATCCCTGATGAACTTGATGTTGGGTTCCAATTCCTCAAGCACCGCAGCTTTCACAAAGCGGCACAGGGACAGGGCCTCCGAGGTGAGGTCCGGGAATTGAAACCCTGCCTTGATGTCGTTCAGCACCTTCAGGCTCCCGTCCGGCAGGTTGGCCAGGGACGCCATGCCCAGGATGCCTTGGCAGGTGGCGGTCATGCTGCCGATGTAGTCGCGATGGTGGTTGAGCAGCCACGCCGACAAGGGAAACAGGGTGCCGGGCGGGGTGTACTCCCGTAGTGCCAGGACATTGTGGAACAGGAAGCGGTGTGCCCGCCCGTTGCCGTCCATAAACGGGTGGATGTACACCATCGGGAACCCAATGCAGGCCGCATGCAGGACGGGATGCAGTGCGCCCTCTGCCGACAGACGTTGGTGGCATGCCATTAGGCCGTCCATCAGGTCCGGCAGATCGGCTGGGGGCGCGCCCAACAAATTCACGATCGGGTTCCATTGCCGGTCGACATGCCCTACCCAGACCTGCTCCGTGCGCCACGGGCAGGCTTCCTCTCGGTCCTTTTCCAAAATGCAGGCGTGCAGTTCGGCAAGCCCGGCCTGCGTCAGGAAATCCTTGTGCTGCGCCCTGCGCAACAACCCCACAAAGGCCTGCAACCGCCGGGCCGAAGGGGTTTCGGCCTCGATTTTCCAGGAAGCATGGGTTTCCTGATGGTACAGGTACCGTTCCACCCGCTCCTGGATGTCGGGAGGGCACCCCTGCCAGGAATCGCGTCCCCATACGGGGTCGTGCTCGACGGCGCGTTGCAACGCTGGATGCCTGAACACCTGCGGGCAGAACAGGGGGGTCCCAAGGAGGTTGTTGCGGACGCGGTACCGCGGGTTCCGGTCGCCACTGGCCATGGTGAACTGCAAACGGGGGTTGGCCACGTCCGCGTACCTTTGGTCCTCCACGGGGGGCAACGGCACGTCCTCCCCCGTCACGAACGTGTGCAGGAAGGCCAGGCGGCGATGGAAGGGCTGCACGCCCCCCTTGGCATCGTCCACCAGGAGGCGGGGCATGTCCACCTTGCCCGCCAGGGCCTGCATTACGCCGGGCTGAATCCCCTCGTGTCGAAGGGCGACGCGCAGGTGATCCAGGATGTTGTCCCCCGGCCACAGAGACTGCGGATACAGGACCCGCGTGCGGTACACCTCGGGCTGCTCGCCGGCCACGAAGCGTACAGAGCCCGTCCGCCCCGGACGGGCCAGGGGCGACAACAGCAGGTCGTAGGCGTCGATGACGTACTGATAGCCGATGGGCAGGCTGGACATGGGGGACCGCGGCCCTCCAGGCGGAACCAAGTGCATTGGGGGACATGCTAACAGATTCAGATGCAACAACACAGATACAAGCGCGAATTAGCCATTTAGTGCAGATTCATACGCAGAAGGTACAGCAGGACCCGGATGCACTTTCTGCACCGCAAACGGAGGCCGCAATTTCGATGCTTACTGCCGGATTTTTCAGTCTGGAGGGTTGTTGGCCCATGCCTCGGCAGCAAGCTGCAGTCGCCACAGCCAGATCGGACCACCGACCAGCCACGGCCAAGCCGGGACCTTGAGGAGCAGGCGGCCCCTGATGGATGTCAACAGTGTGTGCCCCGCCAGCTCAGGCGCACCATGTATTGGCAGGGAGCCCGCGGACCTCGCTCCATTGGTCGGGAGTGGTGCCACTCACCGGCCGGCATGGTGTGGAAAGGATCGGCCTCGACCAGTCCTTCCTCGTCCAACCACTTCGGTTGCGCTTCCGCGCGTGCCAGCAGGAGACGGTCCTGTTCGTCGCTAACATTGCGTTCGGAATGCCGAAGACTGTCCGCAGATCCAGTAGGGGACGGTCCTCCTCATGGTCGTGCAAAGCCTTCAGGATGTCCCTGTCCAGCATTACGTCCCGCCTCATGTTGTGCCCTCCTGTGGTTGACTGCAAGGGATGGTTTCAGGTTGCCACACGCCACCATGCGAAAGCCATCACCAGTGGATGGTCCGCTCCTGCCGTTACCATCGGCAGCACTTCAAACTGAACAAGCACGACCGTAGGACCAAGTGATTTCGTGCACCGCCGGTAGTGGCCACCCGGACTGCCTGTCCCGCATTGGCTGGGCCCCCAGGGGCTTCGCCATGGCGAAGCCCCTGGGGGCCGTGGAACAGTCAACGCGCACCGAACCCGCAGGAGTCCGGATCCGGCAGGTTGCATCGCCAACAGCCAGCGCCCTCAGGCTGTTGGCGATACTGGAGTCGAGGCTGCGTTTGCTGTGTTTGGGGTTTCTTGTGGCAACAACGCTTGCGATCGCCACTGAAATAAAATAGGCGTTATCAGCCCCGCCGCGAATGGAAACCAGGAGTTTCACCTTGCAAGACCTTCCCTTCGGCTTGTCCGGCAACTGGTACCGAGGCAATTTGCATACCCATTCCACAAGATCCGACGGCCGCACGAGTCCTGCGGAGGTGTGCGCCCACTACCGGGCACATGGCTATGACTTCATCAGTCTCACGGATCATTTTCGGGAGCGGTATCAATTCCCCATCACGGACACGACCCCGTACCGCACCGACGACTTCACCACCATCCTCGGCGCCGAGCTGCACGCGCCGGCAACCAGTTTGGGAGACGATTGGCATATTCTGGCGGTCGGGCTCCCGCCCGACTTCGCGCCCACGGGAGCCGATGAAACCGGTCCGCAACTGGCGGAACGGGCCGTCGCGGCCGGGGCTTACGTGGCGGTTGCCCACCCTGCCTGGTACGACCTGACCGATCAGGACATCCTCTCTGTGCCATCCGCCCAAGCCATAGAGATCTTCAACACCGCCTGCACGGTCGGTAACGGCAAGGGGGACAGCACCGGCTACATCGACCGCCTCCTCAGCCAGGAACGCTACTACCAGATCATCGCCACTGATGATGCCCACTTCAACTCGGTCCGTCCCGACTCTTGCCGCAATTGGGTAATGGTGCGCAGTTCCACACCGGAACCTGCGGACCTGCTCGCGGCGTTGCACGCCGGGCATTTCTATTCCAGCCAGGGACCGGAATTCCTGGAAGTCACCTCCAAGCCGGGCAGCGGCATGCTGGCCGTGCGGACATCGCCAGTCCGCGCCATTTACTTGACCGGCCGAGGGGCCGCCGGCTCCAGCATTGTCCAGGACGCCGATTTCACCTCGGCGGAGTTGGATCTGAAGGCGATCAAAGGACCCTACGCCCGGCTCACGGCCATCGATCACCAGGAACGGCGCGCCTGGACCAATCCCTTCCGCGTTTGACGGAAACCGGACGGGTAGGCCGGCGCAAGGCTGAAGCGGGTTCTCGCCCACACCCCAGCCGCACTGTGCAGAGCCGGCTTCCAGGTCAATGGAAGCCGGTCCGGCGACAGTGGGCAGATACCTGCATCAACGAGAACGAAACAGGGTCGCACCCTTCCAGCTGGCAGCATAAAGCCCCTGCTGTTCCTAAGCCTGAAGCAACGCAGGCCCGGATTTTTCGGACATGGCGGTCGGTGCAGGCAGACGATACAGCCGTCGTGCCGTTTCGCTCATCACGTTTCGACGCAGGTGTTCGGGAATGAGACGGGCCGTGAAATCGGGCATGTCGTTGTCCCAATGGGGGAAGTCGGTGGCGAACATGAGCATGTGTTCGGCTGGGAACATGGCCAGCATTTGATGGAGGAAACCGATGGGTTCCGGTTCCTCAATCGGTTGGGTAGTCAGAAGGACATGTTCGTAGACATATTCACTGGGTGGACGTTCCAGCCAAGGGGCTGTCTGACGCAGGGCTTTCCAGTTCTTGTCCAAACGCCAGAGAATGGGCGGCAGCCAGGACACCCCGCCCTCAATCAGGACGAATTTCAGGTCCGGGTACTTGACGAATACCCCTTCCGTCACCATGCTGACCAGATGCCCGATGTAGCTGCCCACCAGATCCGTGTGCCATTCCAGATAGTTGGTGGGATAGCCCACAGCGGTAGGGGGCCCTGAGATCCCCACGCCCTCGGAGCCCGGATGAATGGCGATGGGTTTGCCCACCTCCGCACAGGCTTCGTAGATGGGATGGAACCAGGCTTGGCCCATGGGCATGCGGGCACCGGACACCATCAGGACCTGGGGCATGCGTTCCTCATGGCCCAAACGGCGAATCTCCGCGGCCGCAGCCTCGGGATTGTTGGGTGTGACGGTGATCGAGCCGTAGAAGCGATTGTCCACCGGTAGCCACTCTTCCACGACGGTATCGTTGGCGGCCGTGGCCACGGCCGCCGCGTACATGGGATCCGGGGACAGGCCCAGATTCAGGGCCGGACCCGTAAAGTTGAGGATGCCGAATTCCAGGTCATGGACATCAAAGAAATGCCGCGCCAACAAGTGGGGATCACCCTCCACCCGGCGGCCATCCGGCGCCACTGCATCGCGCCGCATCACACCGTTGGGGTTCCAATAGCCCAGGGAACCGGGGCCGCGATCACCCATTGAGAACCGAAGTTTCCAGGGCTGGGGCAGGCGCGGTTCGATGCTGGACGCAGGCACCACGGCATGAATGTCCGTGTCAATGGTGCGCAGGGCCATGAGGCTCTTCTCTCTGTCAGTCTGTCGATCCTGAGGCCGGAACCGGCGATGAGGCTCAATTGTATGGGGCCAAGACAGTTCCGAACCCGGGGCTGATGCCCGGTCCGTGGCAACTCTATAGCCCTTGGTTCACGGGTATCAGGACTTCGCCACCTGGGCCAACACCTCGTCCCACGTCATGTCGCGCAGGACCTCGCCGTCCCGAAACACGGGTTCCAGCAGGTTGTGATCCGCATCCTGAAGCTGCTCGGCGCGCACTGTATGCAATGCGCCGGTGGAGGAGTCCCGGACGAGGGCCAAGCGGCCGCTTCGGCTGTGCTTTTGGGGGTCTGTGACCGGCTGCTTGTATACGTCCCGTCCCTCTCCGTTCACAACTGCATGGCAGCACTTCATGGCGATGCGAAGGGTATCCCGGGTACATTCCTGCAATAGGCCGCCGCCGGACCCGAACACCACGTTGTCGGTACTCCACCCGGCCTCCAGCAATGCCCTCACGATGAGGGGCAGACTCTCCCGTGTGATGCCATCGCCCTGAATTAGGCGGATGTGGTCCGGCAACAGGCGATAGCCCTTGGCATTACAGGGGGCGCCGAAGGCCTCGCCCAGCAAATTCAGGCACTCAATCACTGTCGAGACAGGATCGCCGCTGTCCGGGCGCACGACCACGGTGCCGGCTCGTTCCTGGACCTGTTCCCGCAATGCAGAACCCCACAGTTCCCGACATGCATGCAGGATGTCCCAGGAATCGCTGACAACGCTCACGATGCCGGAAGGATAGGCTTCCAGAATGTGGCCAAAGGCATCCGCTTCGCCCTCCGGGCCCCAGGCCGTGATGGTTGAATGTTCCGCGGCGGGCACGGAAAATCCGGGCATGTCGGCACCGTAGTATTCCTGCAGCAGACGACATCCCGCCAGGGTGTCGGTGCCCCGGAAATGCAGCAGGTGGGCCGCGGCACCCAGCGCGGCGGATTCCTCGGATGTGGAGCCGCGATACCCGAAGTCGTGCAGCTGGAAGGGCACGCCGGCCGGATCCCCGGACTGCTCGGCCGCCTTATGCAGGATGTCGTACTGTAGACGATCCAGCGAGGCGATGGTTGTCGGGTACCAGACCTGCACCAGCATGGTTTCCAAGTGGTTGGTCAGCCAGTAGCAGGCGGGATCCGTATTGCGAATGGTGAGCAGGACCTGGCCTGTTGGCACGCGTAGGCCCTCGCGCACAGCGCGGATTTCCACGGGCAGGCGACCGCCGTGGCGGTCCAGGATGTGCTGCCAGCCCTCATGCGGCCACACATCCTGTCCGAAATGGGCTTGGCAGAAATCTTCAGCCTGTTGAATTTGCTCCGCTGTGACCCGGACACCGGCCAGGTAGCGTTTGAGCAGATACTGGAGACCGAAGAATACGACGTGCCGGTGTTTCCCGCCCCGGCGCGCCTCCATGTAGGACTCGATCTCGGTGGTGCCGGGCGGATACATCCGCCAGTGCGTCTGTTTGTAGCTGTCGGTTTGCAACAGAACGTTGTCTTGCATCGGACGGGGTGCTGAGGTTTGGCCTTGGACTTGGATCTGCCTTGGGCAGTCAAGCTGGGCATACGGCTTATACATTATGGCTGGCTTTGGCGGTCCGGGGCTGACGCGCGGGCCCAGAATGTGCTGCAAGTTGTACAGACCCGCGTTTCCCGTCACCGCCCTGCCCTGTTGCGGGCGCGGGTCCTGAGATGCCCGTCCCGACCCCCTCCGATCCGTCCCGCTGTCTGGCCGCTCTGGAAGCTGACAACGCCACCCTGCGGGAAGATAGTGCCTCGCAGGATGGACCCGCGGCGAATGGTGGCACAGGTCGCCCGGCTCCTCGCAGAAGGTCCGTTCGTTGTAAACCGAGAAGAGGGAGATCAGGAAGGAGGCCTGGGGCAGCGGTTTGGGGGGCACGGAGGGACATCCGACCTTTGCAGTGCATGGCGTTGAACTCCGGGGAAAGCCGGTCCAGGGCCTTAGATCGTGCACAGGGATGGTCCGTCAGGACCCGCTCTCGGGGTTCCCTTTCGCCGGCCTCATCGGTTGCAGGTTATGGCGGCCGCGCATGGTTGGATCTCTCTCACTGGATGGTGGCCGCGTCCTACCCCAAGCTCGGGTTTTCCGCGGCCTGCTAGGCGGTGGACCACGGCACTGTTTGCATCGCTGCCAGGTAGTAGACCCTGGCCACTAAGCGGCCGGCCAGTCCGGTGCGCGCTCCCCTGGGTAGCTGCTGCACCGGAAGTCACCATCCTCTTCATCCAGCCGAAGATCTCCTCCACCCGCTTGCACTTGTGCCGACTGATGCGGTAGTCCGCATGCCACATCGTGCGCTCGTTGATGGCCGAGTGTTAGCCCTGGACCACATGCGGTGTCACGTCCTGTGCCCGCAGGGCAATGGGATGGATTTTCGCGGCTTGTTGCCTATTTCAGGATGGGATACAATGCCCAATCAAGATTTCTGTGAAATCATCAAATTGAAGGGGTTCCCTTCAAGGCGTAGGCTACTATGAGGAAGCAACATGGGTTGTCTCGGCGTCGATTTCTACAGACAACATTGATGGCCGGGGTGGGGGTCGGCTTGGCGGCATGCCAGCCCCTTCCTGTATCAGAGGTTGCTCCAGAAGATACAGCTGCGCCTGAGCCGGTAACCGTCAGACTGTGGCACCACTGGGGTGGTGGTCGCGTCCCCTTGATGGACACCCAGATCGCAGATTTCATGGCCGCGTACCCTCATATCACAGCAGAGGTCACGCTGCAGCCCTGGGGGCAGCGTCTGGAGAAACTGCTGGCATCGATTACGGCGGGCACACCCCCCGATGTCACCATGCTTGCCCAGCATGACATGGCTCCATTTGTCAGAGCGGAAGCTCTTCTGCCCTTGACGGAAAGGATGGCGGAAGCGGGCATCACGCTGGACCAGTACTATGGGCCCGAAGCCAAAGCCATGCAGCGGGAAGGCAATGTATGGGTACTGCCCAACACCATGGGTGGTGCCCAAAATCTCATGTTCTACATTCCTGCCGACTTCGAGGAAGTCGGTCTCGATCCGGAGAATCCTCCGTCGACCTGGACTGAGATGTTGGACGCGATTGCAAAGCTTGTGGTCTTCGAGGATGATGAGATCAAACGCTTGGGTTGCACCTTGTACGGCGGTCCGGATGGTTTCAGACACTACATGGCCTGCAATGATGCTCCCATGATCAGTGATGATGGCCAAACGTCCTTGATCGACAATGAGCTAACCGTAGAGTCCGTACAGTTTATGTTTGACGTAATGGAAGCTCAGGGTGGTATTGAAAAGGTAGCCGCTTGGCAGAGCACCACTTCCGCCTTTGAGACCAACCCCTTCTATTCCGGGTTGCAGAGTATCCAGTTTAGCGGCGGCTGGAATTACTTCTACGTCAAGGATCAGGCACCTGACCTCGACTACCTGTCCGCGGTCAGTCCCGTGAACAACGACAGCCCTTGGGTAGGCAGTTATAACTACAGTTGGGGTTATGCCATGCCGAGGGGAACCAAGGTACCGGACGCAGCTTGGCAACTACTAAAATGGCTCACCTATGATCTTGAGGGAAGTTGCAAGTTCATGACAGCGCAGCTTCAGGCACATCCCCTCAAGGCATGCTCGGAGACTCCTGCGTACCAGACAGCCCCGTTCTGGCCCGTGGTCGAAGAGGCGACTGAGCGCACCAAGGTGTACGGAAACTCGTTCCCTGTGTGGAATGAAGTAGGTGATGTCATGAGATCTTCCTTGGAGGAAGTCTACTATCACCGTAAGACGCCCGCGGAAGCAGTCGCAGAAGTAGGGGTCAGGCTTCAGGAAATGCTGGACGAGTGGTGGGCTGAGGCTTAGTCCCACCAAAAGCCCTTCCTGCTGTGAGAGGTAGGCAGTTGGGGGTGAAACGGGTTCTCTTGACAGGAGCCGTCGGCGTTCTTAGTCAAGGGAATCCGTTTCTCCCGCAATGATTAGCGGTCATGTCCGGGAACGGAGATTGTTCTGCTGACCCACGAGCAGGGCACAGCAGGCAATTGCTCCACACGCTTTAAGTCGGCTCCTGCGAAATGCAATGGGCCAAGGAGGTTCAAACTGTTTGATTCCATGAGGTTCCCAACCTCAAGGCTGTCAAAAAATCGGTCCATACAGCGCAGGGAAGCACTGTACGGTCTTCTCTTTATTTGCCCTGCTGTTTTGGGAATGCTCATCTTCAATCTGGGCCCGATCCTGGCTGCACTGGTTTTTAGTTTTACCAAGTACAGCATCATAACGAAACCCAAGTGGACGGGCTTGGCCAACTACCAAAAGGCGTTTACGGAGGAATTGGTAGCACAGTCCTTTGGAATCACGGCGTACTATGTGTTGGTATCGGTACCACTCGGGATTGGCTTGGCTTTTGCCGTTGCCCTGTTGCTGAACAGGATCAAAGGAGCCTACATCTACCGCACTGCGTTTTACGTACCCAGTGTCGTACCCACCGTGGCCTCAGCGGTGATCTGGCTGGTGATCCTCAATCCCAGTGTAGGCCTGGTTAACTATTTCATCAGCCTTTTTGGCGTCAAGGGACCCGGGTGGCTGATCGATCCGGATTGGGCCACACCAGGCTTGATCCTGATGAGCCTTTGGAGCATCGGCACCGGAATGGTGCTTTACCTGGCTGGGCTGCAAAGCGTTCCGGAACATCTGCATGAAGCGGCCGAAATCGACGGTGCCAGGGCGTGGCGTCGTTTCTTTGCCATCACCTTGCCAATGATGACTCCAACCCTGTTCTTTCACCTGGTTATGGGACTGATCGCCTCGTTCCAAGCATTCAATGCGCCTTTCATCATGACCAGAGGCGGGCCGGTCAATTCCACCTACTACATTTCCCTTTTGATTTACGACAACGCGTTCCGCTACTTTAAGATGGGTTACGCCTCGGCCACCGCCTGGATGCTGTTTATTCTGGTGTTGCTGCTGACCTTTCTTATCTTGAAGACATCAAGATCCTGGGTCTATTACGAAGGCAGGACAGGAGGCCGATTCTAAATGGTTGGCAACATTCGCTGGCTGCTGGTTCGTCGTCGGTTCTCCACGGTAGTCTGGCACCTGATCGCGTTGATCGGGGCGCTGGCCATGATCCTGCCTTTGGTGTGGATGATCTCGGCATCCCTACAGACCATGGCACAGGTTGTCTCCTTTCCTCCATCCTGGATTCCCAATCCTTTCGCCTGGGAAAACTACCCTGCAGCCTTGACTTTCCTACCTTTCGGACTCTATTTCAGGAATACACTGTATGTGACCGCGGTGGTGATTGTCGGCGACTTGACGTCCAACGTACTGGCAGCCTACGGGTTTTCGCGCTTCCGGTTTAGGGGGCGGGATTTGTTGTTTGCCTCTCTGTTGAGCATGTTGATGCTCCCCGGCATTGTCCGGCTCATCCCCACCTACCTGCTCTTCCACCAGCTGCGCTGGATCAATACCTTTGCCCCGCTGATGGTGCCAGCGTTTTTTGGTTCGCCCTTCTACCTTTTCCTGCTGCGCCAGTTCTTCCTGGGCATTCCCGATGACTTGACCGATGCGGCGCGCATTGATGGCTGTTCGGAACTGGATATCCTGTGGCGGATTGTCCTGCCCTTGGCTAAGCCGGCCCTGGCCACCGTGGCGATTTTTAGCTTTCAGGCCAGCTGGAACGACTTCATGGGGCCCATGATCTTCCTGACCGATGAACGGCTTCGCACTGTGGCTCTCGGACTACACAGTTTCCGGGGTCTACCCTACATGAATTCGTTATATAACCAACTGATGGCAGCCTCGACCGTGATGGTAATCCCTGTCCTGTTGGTCTTTGCCCTCTTCCAGCGCCACTTCGTGCAGGGCGTTACCCTGACTGGTATCCGAGGATAGTCCCTGTACTGTCCACAGATTCGAAAGCCTTTGTCGTCTCTGTGCCGTGGGATCTTGTTACACCGGAGGAACAGCCATGAGCAGAACTGATCCGATCATTGACAGCGATTTTCCGGGCGGCAATATCGTTGTCGATGCGGTGGATGGAGATTTGATTTCCCTGCATCAGGATTTGCGCGACACCTTCGTTAACTGGTTCTACTGGTACTTCCGCATCAGGGGAGCTGCTGGCCGCACTCTGGAATTTCGCTTTACGGCCAGCGATGCCATTGGGGTGCGGGGTCCGGCCGTGAGTGTCGACGATGGCAGACATTGGTCTTGGCTCGGGGCAGAAGCAGTTCAGGGACAGAGCTTTACCTTCACATTCCCTCCCCAGGCGGACTCCGTGCACTTTTCGTTCACGATCCCGTATCTGGAAGCCCACTTGCAGACCTTTCTGGCTCGGTTTTCCCGCCACCCTAATCTCAGGATAGGCACTCTATGTCGCACCAAGCGGGGACGGGACGTGGAAATGCTACATCTGGGACATCTGGATGGATCCCCTGACCACCGGGTGCTGCTGATTGGTCGGCACCACGCTTGCGAGGCGATAGCGACGTACAGCATGGAAGGGATGTTGGAAGCGGTTTTGACCCAGACGGGACCGGGCGCATGGCTGCGGGAACACGTCGAGTTTCTCGTAATCCCCTTCATGGACAAGGACGGCGTGGAGGAGGGAGACCAAGGTAAACGACGCAGACCCTACGATCACTGGGAAGATTACGGAGAGGGGAGCATTTACCCAACGGTGCAGGCTGTCAAAAAGCGCGTTCCGGCCTGGAGCGAAGGGAAACTCCGGTTCATCCTGGATTTTCACTGTCCTGCCATCAGGGGCGGTTCCCACGAACGCATCCACTTTGTAGGGGGTCCCGACCCGGAAAACTGGCGGCGCGTGGAACACTTTTGCGCCATCCTGGAGCAGACCCGCACCGGGCCCTTGCCCTATCGGGTGAACAACAACCTCGCCTACGGAGATGAGTGGAATGTCGACTACGCACCACGAAAGACCTCGGAGCGCTGGGGTGAAGCACTTCCCGAGGTCCTGGCCAGTTCTGTTGTGGAGATTCCCTATGCCAACGTCGATGGCGAGATGGTCACCCCTGAATCAGCCCGCGCCTTTGGGTGGGATCTGGCCACCGCGTTGCATCAGTTCTTAGCGGAGCCCAGGATCTGAACTGGTCGGGAGGTGAGCGCAGCCAGGCACCAACACATTGCTTGCAAGCCGTGCCTCAAGACGGAATGGGCATGGCTGGATTATGTGGTCCTAGGCGTTCCAATTGATGTACGGTTGCATCGTACGCATTGGTTCGTACGATGCTGCCTTCTCAACACCGTTATTACGCTGTTGTTCCGCTTCTGCCGACCCCGAAAATCTGCCGAAAGGAATCCAAACCCGTGACTATGGCACTCAGTAGATACAGGCTTTAGACCATGCCCCACTCTTGTTCACGGGTCGTTGAGCACCCCCAACGGGATCGACTCTCGCCGTGCAGCTTCCCCTGTGCCGCGGGATGGTCGGCAGCGGTTGTTGCGTCCGCTCTTGATCCGACAGGACAGTATACCAAAGCCTGCATCTACTCACTGCCTCCAACAGCGTCTTTTGCGGGACGATGCCTACCTTATCGGTGTGACCAACTGCGATCCTTGCGATTTGGCTCAACAGGCCAAAGTGTCGGCTACCAGCCAACAGACCTGCGGTGCGGCTGACAACGTCATTTCAGGTCAAACCCGGGCTGTATTCGGCAAGGGGGGCGCGCCGCCCGACCGGGCCCATCCGGGATTGCATCGCTGGATGAGCGATCCCGCCAACGGACTGCCCGCGGTTCTGGAGCTGGCTTGGGAGCGAGCCGTTCAACCAGCCCAGATCGAACTCGTTTTCGATACAGGCATGTACAGGCCTCTGACTCTCTCCCATTCCGACGCCTTTATGGAACGCGTGATCTGGGGTCAAGGCCAGCCGGAGACGGTACGAGACTATCGGATTGAAGGACATGTGTCTGGCGCGTGGCACTCTCTGCTCGACGTTACAGGCAACTACCAGCGGCGGCGTATACACAAGCTGGAAACCGACGAACCTGTGGATAAGGTACGTGTCGTTGTGGAAGCCACTCATGGCCTCGACCACGCCCGAATCTGTGAGGTGCGCGTCTATGAAGCGGATGCGCCAGTCTGGTGCCGCAGCCTGTAGTGGTTGTTTCCTTCCGTGATCGCCGACCAACTGGTAACAGGTTCTGTCTCAGTTGTTTTGTTCGGGTTTTGGCCGCGGACAGTGAAAGCACGCAAGTTCGAGTTGCGGGGACTGCGCCGTCTGAGGGTCGGCGACTACCGGATTGTGTGCGAAGTGCTGGACGGTGAGTTGATAGTGTTGGTCGTATGGGTAGGGCACCCGCCGGAGGGCGTATCACTGACGGTAAGCAGGGGGGATTGTCATGGCGCTCGTCGCGGCGGGCCTGATGGCCGCCTCCGCGGCCTGCGACCAGTCCGGGATATGCGAGGCCACGACTTCGGGCTGTGGCGAATCCATCTCCGCTTTGCGCAGCTCGTCCAGCATTGCTTTAGTTTGTTGCGCCATTCCATTTTCCTTTTCTTCCACGTCCGGAAGGACCGGGGGCCTTGTGGCTGCGGTCGAGGGTCCCGATCTCCGGATTACTCTTCAGAATGAGGAGCAGCATGCTCATGATCACGACGAATGCCGCCTTCCCGGGCTGTTCCCGTTGGCCTACACGGATATGGAAGGGGCGGATGGCGGTCACGAGTGGTCTGCAGAAGAGCGTGTGCGCGGAGGCATGACCACTTGGGATGTTGCCGAGGCTCCGGTTACTTGGCCGTGGTCACGATTCGGGGGACCACGGCCGACAGCACGGCAATCTCGCGCCCTATTAAGACGACCCGGCTTCGGCAGCTCTACGATGAGCATGCCCCGAACATTGAACATCGGTGCATCGGCCTCCGTTCCTGCCCGGCCTCATGGCTAAGGCTTGGTTGTTGGCATACTTGCCGAACAGTTACGATAGTCTCCGCCCGTTTTCCAGCCCTTGCCTTCAGGACGTGCCTGTAACATGATCGTCGACTGCCATTCCCATGTGATGTGGCACCCGGACCATGTATCGCCGGAGGTGATGCAGGATGCCGCCCAGGCGTGGCAGGCCAACATGGGGCTGGCCGCCGAGACTTTCGACCGCAACATGCCTCCGCGGGATCTGTTTGATGCACGGCCGGAACGCCATTGGACCGCGTCTGCGGAAGCGGACAAGGTGGTGGTGTTCGGTCTGCAGGCTCCCGCGACCGGATTTGATGTGCCCAACGAGGTCATCGCCAACTACGTGCGGCAGCATCCGGACAAACTGGAGGGCTGGGCTTCCGTCGATCCCAACCGGCCCGATGCCGTTGAGCAACTGGAACACTGTGTGCAGACCCTGGGCCTGAAGGGGTTGAAGCTGGCGCCGGCTTATCAGAACTTCGATCCCATGGACACGGGCCACTACCCCCTTTACAGCAAGTGTCAGGAGCTGGGACTGCCGATCCTGTGGCACCAGGGCACGACGTTCCCCCGGAAGGCAAGGATTCGCTGGAGCCTGCCTTTGCAGCTGGAAGACATCGCGCTGGCGTTTCCGGATCTGAAGATGATTCTGGCCCACTTGGGCCATCCCTGGGAAGCCGACACGATTGTGCTCATTCGCAAGGCCCCCAATCTCTTTGCCGATATTTCGGCCATTCACTTCCGCGCCTGGCGGTACTGGCAATCCCTGGTCACGGCGATGGAGTATGGCGTGGGGCACAAAATCCTGTTCGGCACCGACTTTCCCTTCGATACGGTGGCAGGTACGATCGAGGGGCTAAGGCGCATCAATGACATGGTGGAAGGCACGCGTCTGCCTCGTGTTCCCAAGGAAATGCAGGACATGATTGTTTTTGAAAACTGGAAGCGTTTCTTCACTGAGTGGGCCTAACGTCATCTGGTACCTTATGAACCCTGAACCTTTCAGGAAGTTGATTTCCATGGCCTCCGCCTCTGCCCTCCGGCGCCACCGGGTCGGTCGTACCGATGACGTACACGATGGTACCTGTCTTCAGGTGGACGTTGCCGGCCGTTCGCTGGGCATTTTTCGGGTTGGTGGGCAGTTCCGGGCAGTCCTGAATCACTGTCCCCACGAAGGAGCCCCCATTTGCCGGGGCACGGTCCGGGGCACCACGCTGCCCTCGGTGCCCGGCACATTCCGGTGGGGACGGGAAAACGAGATCCTGGTCTGTCCCTGGCATGGCTGGGAATTCGCGCTCGACTCGGGCCAGTGCCTGACGGATCGGCGTCGTCTCGCCACGTTTCCCACCGAGGTCGCCGATGACGGCACCCTCTACGTTCTGATGCGGGGGCAGGACACCACTCCCGAGCCGGCATTCCCTTCCACGGACGCTGGCCCGACCCCACGCCGGAATCCGGAATCCACCGGGACAACGCCGCCATGAACACCGAGCGCGGTTCGTTTCGTCAAATACTGGGAACCCTGCTGCGCAACCGGGCGGCGGCCGCGAGCTCGGTTTTCCTGGCCGTCCTGATTGTCTGTGCGGTGCTCGCGCCCGTGGTCGCCCCCTACGATCCGTTGGCCATCGACGCCGACAAGGTCCTGCAACCGCCCGGATCCGAACACTGGTTCGGTACGGACGACACGGGGCGCGACGTTCTGAGCCGCGTGGTCTGGGGCGCGCGGATTTCGTTGCGCGTAGGCCTGATCTCGTCGGGCATCTCCACCATCGCCGGCCTGATACTGGGGCTGCTCAGCGGCTTCTACGGTGGTGTGGTCAGCTTCGTCATCCTGCGCGCCATGGATCTGCTGCTGGCGTTTCCGGGGGTCCTGTTGGCGATCGTCATCGTGGCCATCCTGGGAGCCAGCCTGGAGAACGTGATGATCGCCGTGGGCATCAGCGCCATACCGGCCTTCACCCGCATTGTCCACGGCAGCGCGCTCGCCCAGAACCAGCTGGACTTCGTCGACGCCGCGCGCCTGATCGGCAGTTCCAACGGGCGCATCGTGCTGCGCCACATCCTGCCCAACATCCTGGCGCCGGTGATCGTCCTGTCCACGCTGCAGGTGGCCAGCGCCATATTCGGCGCCGCTTCCCTGAGCTTCATTGGGCTGGGAGCCCAGCCGCCCACCCCGGAATGGGGCGCCATGGTCAGCCGGGGACGCTACAACCTGCGGGAAGCCATGTGGCTGTCCACGTTCCCGGGGTTGGCCATTGCCCTGGTGGTGGTCGCGATCAACATCCTGGGCGACGGCTTGCGGGATGCCCTGGACCCGCGCATGCAGGTGCGTTAGGCACCGTGGGCGCGAGCGGCGCACCCGGGGACCGGCGTTTCACGGCTGCCGATGTCCTGCATCCAGCTTGGTCGCTTTGCGCCGCACATGGGCGAATCGGCTCGTTGGCGCGGATTTTGCGCTGCTGTAAGATTGTGGACTGAGCCGCAGCAGTTCCTCTGCCCGATTGACGGACAACATCAACAGTCGGCGGGGTTGCTGTCGCGCGGCTTCCCTTGCCGAATTTTCGGGAGCAACAACACCATGTTGAAAAACAGATTGCGTACCCCTTGGATCTGGCTGATAGCCACCGTGGTACTGGTGGCAGGCTGTGTCGCACCCACGGGCGATGCCCCTGCGATGGAAGAAGACGCCGCCATGGAATCCATGGGCTCCGGCACCTTGACCATTGGCATTCGCAACGTGGACTACGACACGTTCGATCCGCACGCCAGCGCCTTCACCCAGGCCGCCTACGTGTTCCGGAACATCTTCGACCGCCTGATTTACCTGGACGACGATGCCAATTACGTGGCCGGGCTGGCCACGGCTTGGGAAGCGTCCGACGATGCGACGGAGTGGACCCTGACGTTGCGCGACGACGTGACGTTCCATGACGGCAGTGCGTTCACGGCCGATGTGCTCAAGTTCAATTTCGACCGCATGAAGGATCCGGCGACCGAGTCGAAGCAGGCCGGTCCCCTGCTGGGTTCCTACACGGGCTCCGAGGTGATTGACGACACAACCCTGAAGGTGACCTTCGAAACCCCCTACGCGCTCTTCCCGTTTGCGCTGTCGTCGCCCTTCATGGGCATCGTTTCCCAGCAGGCGGTGGAGGAACACGGCGACAACTTCACCGATGCGCTGACTGGTTCGGGACCGTTCAAGTTCGTCAGCGAGATCCCGGGCAACGAGGTTGTGCTGGAACGGAACGACGACTACAACTGGGGTCCCTCGATCTTCCATGAAGGACCGGCCCACCTGGAATCGGTGGTGTTCCGCTTCATCCTGGAAGAGGAAGCGCGCCTCTCCGCCCTGGAAACCGGCGAAATCCTGATCATTGACGAAGTGCCGCCCGCTGCCGTGGACCGCGTGCAGGGGAACCCGGACACTTCGGTGTTGGGTGCCCCCAAGGTTGGCCTGGCCCGGGGCATTCATTTCAACACCACCTACCCGCCCACGGATGACATTCGCATGCGGCAGGCCTTCATGCATGCCATCGATCGGGAGGAAATCGACCAGATCGTGTTCAAGGGCGTGTATCCGGTGGCATATCAGCTCCTCACGCGGGGCGTGAAGTTCTACGATGCAAGCTTTGAGAACATGTTCCCCTACGACCCGGAACGGTCCGTGGAACTGCTGGAGGAAATGGGGTACACCGAAATCAACGACGACGGCTACCGCATGAAGGACGGTGAGGTTCTGTCCCTCTTCCACGCCACGTTCCCCGGCTATGTCGCCGAACTGCCCGCCGAGGTGATCCAGGCGCAGCTCAAGCGCGTGGGTATCGAGTTCCTGGTCAACGTCATGACGGGTACGGCCATGATGGACGGCATGGCCTCCATGGACAGCACCTTCAACACGGCCTTGATTGGCACCTACAGCCCCGATCCGGGCCTGTTCCTGGACCGCATGTACCACTCCAGCACCTTGGGCACCCGCAACTGGTCCAAATGGGCCAACGACGAGTTGGATGCCCTGTTGCGCCGGGGCCTGGAAACCGGGGATGAAGCGGAACGGGCCGAAATCTATGCGGAAGTCCAGCGCATCATCAATGAGAACGCCTTGGGCGCCGGCATCTATGCCAACGTTTCGATCTTCGGCGTCAGTTCCAAGGTGGACGGCTTCCGGTTCGACCCTTATGCCCATCCGGAAATCTTCGATGTTTCTGTAACCGAGTAGTTGTACCGTCTCTGACACGGAGCGGGATCTCCCCGCTCCGTGTCCCCCTTCGCCACTGCCTGCGCGGCCTCGCGCCCGGAGTTTCAGCATGAAATATCAAATCAGCGATCAGGAACTGGATCGGCGCGTCGGCCACATGCGCGCCCATATGGAACAGCAGAACCTGGAAGGCCTGGTGGTGTTCGGCGCCACGCGCACGTTCTATCTCAGCGGCTTCCACCATCTGGCCACGGAGCGTCCGGTGGTGCTCGTGGTGCCCCTGCAGGGGGAACTGGCCCTGTTGGTGCC
The DNA here is from genome assembly GCA_965208365.1 of Caldilineaceae bacterium. GTDB lineage: Bacteria > Chloroflexota > Anaerolineae > Caldilineales > Caldilineaceae > Bin34. Next base: position 1,379,838 of record OZ242330.1, read on the forward strand.
CCACCTGGAGGAAGAGAACATTCCGGTGCGCAACCCCAACATCAAGGAGATGAAGGTCTATCGGGAATACCCGGGCCTGAAGCATCCCATGGTGTACCTGGCCGAACTGCTGGGCGACAAGGGGCTGGCCGAAAGCCGCCTGGGCGTCGACAGCTCGGGCTGGGGCGGCGGCATGGGCTACCGGGGCCCCGACCTGTCCGAGGTAGTGCCCAAGGCCACTCTGGTGAATGTGCGGGACGTGATTGACGACATGCGCGCGGTCAAGTCGGCCGAGGAGATTGAACTGATTCGGCTGAGCGCCATGTTCGGGAATGTGACCCACGGCTTCCTGCAGGACCACATCGAACCCGGAGCCGCGGAAGTGGACGTGGCCCAGCGGGCCAGCCGCGACGGCACCGCGTTCATGATCAAGGCCTTGCCGGAGGATTGGGAACCCTATGGCCGGTCCGAAGGCGCCCATGCCAGTTTCACCTCGGGCCCCAAGACCGCGTTCAACCACCGTCGTGCAGGCGGCCGCCGCCTGAAGCCGGGGGACGTCATCCTGACCTACGCCGGCGCGGAAGTGGGCGGCTATACCAGCGAACTGGAACGCACACTGATGATCGAACCCCTGACGGACGACCATCGGAAGTACTTCGATCTCGAGGTGCAGGCGCAGGACGTGGCCTTCGATGCCATCCGACCCGGCGCCAGGATGTGCGATGTGGAAAAGGCGGTCAATGCATTTCTGGAAGAGAACGGTCTCTACGACCTTACACGCACCCATATCGGCCACGCCATCGGCATTGAGGGCCACGAAGGGCCGTTTTTGGATCTCGGGGACCAGACCGAAATCCAGGTAGGCTTCTGCCTGACGGTTGAACCCTGCCTGTTCCTTCCGGGATTTGCCGGATTCCGCCATTCGGACACCGTCGTGGTCACGGAGGACGGTATCGACATGATCACCTACTACCCCCGAGATATCGAGAGCCTGACGATTCCCGCTTGATCGGCTCTTTCGCAACTGGGCACGGAACAGGACCCATGGCCAACGGCCTTGTCATCCTGCAATCGCAGGTGGGACTCACGGACCCCCACGTGGTCAACGACAATGCCGACAGCCTCAACATCCTGAACAACCTGTTCGAGCCCCTGGTCCAACGGACCCGCGACGGGTTCCGGCCATGCCTGGCCCGGTCGTGGCACGTGGGGGAGGATGCCCGAATCTGGGAGTTCTCGCTGCGCGCCGGGGTGAAGTTCCACGACGGCACAACCCTCGCCGCCGAGGATGTGGTTGCCAGCCTGGAACGGGCCCGATCCCCGGACGTGGGCGGGGTGCTGGGCACGGAGGGCCTCTTCCACGGCTATCTCGGTGATGCGGTCATCGCGATTGTGGATCGCCATGCCGTGCGCCTGGTCACCGCGGAACCGATGGCCGATGTGCTGGACCTGATCGCAAGCATCCCAATCCTGCCGGCCGCTGCCATGGACGCCGTCCTGGAGAATCCCGTTGGCAGTGGTCCCTATCGGCTGCACGATGATGCGGGCCGGACAGTGACCATGGTTGCCCACGGGGACCATTGGCAGAGCCGGACACCCGCATTTGACCGGCTTGCCTGGAAGGTTGAATCCGACCCCGCGCAGGGGTTGCGGCAACTGCAGCTCGGCGAAGCGGACGTTGTCACGGGGGTGTCCCATGAGATGGGACTCTGCATGGAGGCCGACGAACGGACCCGGTTGCGGACGGCTCCCAGCAATGTCTGCACCGTCTTCATGTGCAACCTGCTGCAGGGGGTCTGCACTGATACTCGGGTGCGGCAGGCGCTCAACTACGGCTTCGACCAGTCGCTTCTGATTGATCGGGTCACCCACGGATCCGCCCTGCCCCTGGCCGGTCCCTTGACCGTCAAGCACACGGGGCATGATCCGGCTGTCGCGCCCTATCCCCACGATCCGGGCAAGGCGCGCGCCTTGCTGGCGGAGGCGGGGTGGGGCCAGGGCTTGTCCTTGGTCCTGGATGTTCCCTTGGAATTGCCGGACGAGGCTGTGGAACTGGCAACGTTCCTGGCGCAGCAGTACGCCCATATTGGAATTGAGACGGAGATTGCCACCCACGCGGATCGGCCGGCCTATGCCCAGCAGGTGAAGGCCAAGGCCATACACGACGCCTGCTGTTTCGACTCCTCCCCCATCAGCACGTTTCGCGCCCTGCGGGAAAAGTTCCACGGCGGCCTAAAAGGTCCCTGGTGGCTGGGCTACGGCAACGAAAGTCTGGACCGGACCCTGAACCTGGCCCAGGCCACCGTGGACCCCGACCGGCGCCGGCGGCTGTACCGGTCCGCCTACCGCACGCTGCACGCGGATGCCCCTTGGATTTACCTCTACAACCAGCTGGATCGATGGGGTCTTTCACCGAGGTTGGCGGATTGGCAGCCCACCATAGACGGACTGATAGCCGTCGCGTGATCCCCATGCCGGACGGACATCGGCCAGAGAGGCCGGAAACGGAGCTTGTGACCGACACCGCCGACTGCACGCACGCCGGGGCCCGGTAATGTACGTCTTCATTCTGCAACGAGTGATGGCCCTGTTTCCCCTGTTGCTGGGCGTTTCGCTCCTGATATTTCTGATGACCCAGCTCGTGCCCGGCGATCCGGTCATGATGATGCTGGGCGAGTACAGCGTGGCCTCCGCCGAGGACATCGAGAAGCTGCGCACCCAACTGGGGTTCAACGATCCACTGCATGTGCAGTACGGCCGCTATCTCAGCGGTCTGGTGCAGGGCGATCTGGGCGACTCCATGCGGTCGCGCAAGCCCGTGGCCCAGCTTATCCTGCAACGCCTGCCCCGGACCATCGAACTGACGGTCAGCGCGTTGCTGTTTGCCATCCTGTTCGGTACGGTCATGGGCATCACGGCCGCGCTGCATCACAACAGCTGGCTCGACTACCTCACGGTCACCATCGCGTTGCTGGGGGTGTCCGTACCGGGGTTTTGGCTGGCCCTGCTCTTGATTCTGTTCTTTTCCGTTTACCTGGGATGGTTGCCGGTTCTCAGTGATCCCGGCATCAAGGGACTGATCCTGCCCATGCTGGCGCTGGGTCTGTGGGCGGGCGGTACCATTGCCCGTCTGGTGCGGTCGGGCATGCTGGAAGTCATACGCCAGGACTACATCCGCACGGCTTATGCCAAGGGGCTGGCGGATCGGTCCGTGATATACCGGCATGCCCTGCGCAACGCACTTCTGCCCGTCGTTACGGTGGTGGGGCTGCAATTCGGCCAGATCCTCGCCGGCACCGTGATTATCGAGGCGGTGTTTTCCCGTCCCGGCCTAGGCTTGATGCTGGTCAACGCCATCATTGCCAAGGACTTTCCCCTGGTGCAGGGCATTGTCATGTTCGTGGCGGCGGCCTACATCATCGTCAATTCACTGGTTGAGATTCTTTACGTGTGGGTCGATCCGCGCATTCGCTATGGGTGAAGCCCACGGCCCAAGGACCATGCAGCTCGGCACTGCAACGCACAATTGGACCGATGGTTTCGAACGGCGTCCCCGTGTCTTGGAGTGAACAGCACTGCAACGAGAGGTCGTGTTGACTGTTGGGTCCGTCTACAAAACCCTTACCGGGACCGGACTTGCCAAGGGGCTGGAGGCTGTGGAATCGCCAACCAGCTGGTCCAATCGCTGCACAACAATGCGGATTTATAGCTTCCTCTACCCCTGTAGACATTGCGAGGCCGAGGTGGAGAACACGGTATTGGCTGAACGCAAAGGATTTAAGCGGCTCCCTGCAGCCTGCCACATGACTTCTCGTTGCAGTGACAGTCACCTCACAGCGGGTCGCGTCGTATTTCAGGTAGTCCAGGGCTTCCTACGGCATCCGATGCCCTGTCAGTGTCGGCATGATTGTGAAAACATCGCGCTCGGACACCTATGCCTGGTTGACAATCCCGTCATGAATTCCAGTGGAGAATGTGTTATGGAATATGCGATTCATGGATCTACCATGCAGGCTGTTGTGCTTACGTTGCAGTCTGGTGAATCCGTGATTACGGAGACCGGCGGCATGGCCTGGCAGACAGGCAATGTCAAGATGGATACCACAATGCCCGGAGGGCTGTTTGGTGGACTCAAGCGCAAGTTCACGGGCGAGTCCTTCTTCATGACGACCTACGAGGCCCGCGAGGCCAATTGTCAGGTTGCCTTTACGCCTTTTGCCCCGGGCAAGGTGATCCCTGTCCAGCTTGGTGGTGGACGGGATGTCATCGTGCAGCGCGATGCGTTTATGGTGGCCGAGAGCACGGTTGATCTGGAACTGCATTTTCAGCGCAGTCTGGGAACCATGTTTTTTGGTGGTGAAGGCTTCATCCTGCAGCGACTGAGTGGTCAGGGCCTTGCCTTTGCCGAAGTGCCCGGGGAAGTGGTGGAATACGATTTGGCCCCAGGCCAACAGATACGTGTGGACCCGGGCCATGTGGCCATGTTCGACAGCTCTGTGAGGTTTGACATCGAAAGGGTAAAAGGCGTCCGCAACATGATCTTCGGGGGTGAAGGCTTGTTTTTGGCCTCGCTGCAGGGTCCCGGGCATGTCTGGCTGCAAACCATGACGCTCAGCAACCTGGCTGCCAAACTGGCCTCCCACATGCCCAACGCCCAGGGACAGGGTGGAGGTGACGGTGGCGGTGTTGGCTCTCTGTTCGGACAGCAATAGAGCAGCCAAACCCGGCGTGAACCATCCACAGGCAGGCACGATGCAAACTAACCAAAGCGCGGTACTCATCAGACAGGGATGGCAGGGAATCTAGGGTTCGCTCGTTCTGGACCGGCCGTCCAGTTGTAGGACCTCGTGTCCTGGCCGCCGGCGAATTGCATCCTTTTGGACCGCGGCAATCAGCGGCCTTACGCGTCGTCGGGCAGATACTGGGACGGCTGCCACCTTGCGTGCGCTTGGCCCGGGACTCCCGGCCGCTTTGTTCCAGAAAAGTTCGAATCAGGCTGGCTGCCCGGTCGAATTGCTCCGGGGTCATCTTGGGTTTGCGGCCGCGGGCGCGCGTGGCCGCCAGTCCCGCCTTCGTACGCTCCAAGATCAGGTTGCGCTCGAACTCGGCGAACATGCCGCAGATCTGGAACAGCACCTTGCCGGCTAGGGTGAGGCTTGGAGCCAAGACACAGGCCGTGGCCCGAAGACCGCGGCGGCCAGGAACTGCGCATGAGGGGCGGCGCGTGCCAGGCACGGTACCCCAACGCCTGGATCGTCCGTCCCGTGTCCCTGGGTCATGGCCCAAAAAACCAAAGTAAAAAATTAGGGGCGACAGCACCCAGACCATATCCGTAACCAGCACAGCACCGCCAGGCCCAATACCAAGCGTGACCGGAGTACCGCAGAACGCTTCCGTGCCAGGCGGGGCGTTACCCGGGCCATCTTCCAGCCCAGCCCGATCCTCCAGCCCAAAACGACAATCAGGGTGAGCCCGGTGATCACGCGCAAAAGGAAGAACCAGGCTACCTCGGGCTTGCCGATGAGCAAGAGGCCCGCAGGCCCGAAGACGACATTAAATCAGGACCAGTCCCAGCAGCAGCCAGTCCACCCGGCGTGGATGCATCCACATCCGGGCACCTGTATCAAGCCTTGGGGGTAGAACTCGCCGCGGGCACCCGGCAGAAGGCGGCGGCCGGCCGATCGGAAGTCAAGCAAATCCGCTATCATGGCTTGGGGATGGGAAGCCTCCGCGTAGGCCATTGCGCGCCACCCGCAACCGATGGAACGGGCCATGTGTTCACGGCTCCGTGCATCTGTGGCCCATCATACGCGCATCCCTGTCCCTGCGCAAACCCCCGCGCCAGTTCCTGACCCAGCTGGAGCCTTGGCGGTTAGCCCCACCCGGTCGGGCCCATGGCCGTGACCTGAGCCGTTGGGGGGCTGGTGCACCCGGACCGATACGCGCGGGTATGACCGCGGTCGGGATGTTGCCCCGTGGCAGCTGGCGGGAATGCAGACCCTCCTCCCGGCGGACCCGAGAACGCTGGCCCTTGGTCTGGGGGCCCGGCGCGGGTATCATAGGGCCGGGATTGTGCATGGTGGGAGTGGGCGGTATGAAAAGCGTTGACCCTGGGGACCTGGGCCTCCGCCTGCTCGGTACGCTGAGCTTGGTGCTGAGTCTGTGGCTGGCCGGGCCGACGGCAACCCGGACCCTGTGCCCCTGCGGCTGTGGATTCAGCCCCTCCAGGTCTGATTTTTCCGGTATCGGCCTGCATGCATAAACAGCCTGAAGCGTACCTACAATCCCTCAATGCTGTTTCCCGCCATTTAACGCGGTTGTCAGACTATACTTTCGATTCGTCAGGATATATGACTGTGCGCAACGATACAGCCTTGTATTTTCGCTATCTGGACATGACCACACAGGCGGAAGCCCTTTACCGTTTTGTGGAGAGCACCATTCAGACGGAACTGATCAAAGGACGAGACTACCTGATATATTTCGACCAGGCCAAACGATCCATTACCTAGTAGGTGGACATGCCGGATCGCCAAGTCAATCTGTTTATTACGCTGTGTTGTCAGAACCAGGGCTATCTGGCAAAATCCAAACGCAAGCGGTTGTTCTCCTTCCTGTCGGATGGCCGGGCTCAGTTGCTGGAACAACGGGTGCGGGAGGCCTTTGGGTTGCCCGAGCGTGATTCCGGTGCCAGCAGCCCGATGCGGTCGAATAAACGGCTGGAAAGTTTGGACATGAAGTCGTTGGTCCGCTGAGAGCAGTTGGCCCAGGTTTGTGGAGGGGATCCATGTTTACTATCTTTCCCAGAAACATGCATATTCTGGCTCTGGCGATAGGGACTGTTCTGGCCCTGAATTTCATGGCCTCCACCACCCATGCGTCAACTGCCTTATCGCCAGCAAACGGGGTGCAAGGACACTATACCAACCAGGACGAACATTGGGACAGTCAATATCTCTTAAGACGCGGCGAACTCACGGTTACAGCCTTCCTGCAAACTACCCGCTCTCCCGTGCAACATTATGCCCGCCAACAGCCTGAAACATTGTTCACCATACCGGAGGCCTTCCGTCCGGGTGAGACCGTAACCTGGGAGGTAAAGGGTTGGCATGTACAGCGCGATGGGTCTCCACATCCAACACTGGAGAGACCCCGAATCTTCCATTTGCAAGTTGAGTCAGATGGATCCGTGCGCTATGTAGATGATGCCCAGGTAGATGGTGTGGGCTATCTCCGCTACGAAGTCAGGATGGTGTGGCCACTGGCGGGAGCGGAACCGGAGGTCTGTAACCGCTCCGAAAGTGTGCAACGGGCAATCTTGGAGAGTGTGTTCAAGAACCGCCTAGAACTTGCTCAAGACAGCCTGCAAGGACCCGAGAATATTACATGCCGCAGTGTAACTTGGAAAGATCTGTCTGCGATTTCAACTTTGGGGCAGAACGGATCGTTAGTAAATGTGTATAAGACTGCAGATCTGGCAGGTTTAACCGGGTTGAAAGAGCTTGAACTCTGGGTGAGAACGGATTCATGGCCCGAGAAGCTCTTGGCACAGGCTCCCAACCTCACGAAGGTGTCATTGGGTATGCCAGATGTGTCATATCTGAATCGATTGCCATCGGGTTTCCTGGCTGACCTGCCGCAATTGCAGGAGCTTGGCCTGTATACCACTGATGATTGGCGGATTTCTCCCGACGATTCTCTACCAAGCTTACGTCCTGACTTTCTGATTCATGTTCCCCAGCTTACCTATCTAAGTTTCGGAGTATGGAAACTTTCCCATATACCTTCCAATTTTCTGGTTTCCTTACCGAAAATTGAACACTTGAGACTGCATGTGCCTACGATCGCTACAGTGCCCAACGGTTTCCTGGCCCATAGTCCTCATTTGGAACAACTGGATTTCACGCTCGGGAAAGTTGAAGTTCTCCCTGACGATTTCCTGGCGGAGGTTCCCCAACTGACCAGCCTGACATTGAGCGCCAACGGGCTGCAGAAGTTGCCACGAGGCTTCTTGAACCATGTCCCGAAACTGCAAAAAATCAACTTGAGTACGAATTTGGCATCATATCCTGACGATTTCCTGGCGGATGTTCCCCAACTGACCAGTCTGACATGGAGCGCCCACCAACTTGAGAAGCTGCCATCAGCCTTCTTGAACCATGCCCCGAAACTGCAACACATGACCTTGAACTTGCCAAGGTTGGCGACATATACGAAGGGTTTTCTTGAGCCAGTGCCCACCCTAACGCACCTTACTTTAACGAATGCGCATCTGCAATCATATCCTGACGATTTCCTGGCGGATGTTCCCCAACTGACCAATCTAACATTGAGCGCAAAACAAATTGAGAAGCTGCCATCAGGCTTCTTGAACCATACTCCGAAACTGCAACACATGACCTTGGACTTGCCTAGGTTGGCGACATATGCAACGGGTTTTTTTGAGCCAGTGCCCACCCTCACGCACCTCGCTTTAGAGAATGCGTACCTGCAATCATATCCTGATGATTTCTTGGCGGATGTTCCCCAACTGACCAGCCTGACATTGAGTGCCAACCAACTTGAGAAGCTGCCAACAAGATTTCTGAACCATGCCCCAGGACTTGAGGAGCTGGAATTTCGATTGGACAGCGTGAGTTCATGGCCTCAAGATTCCCTCACGAACGCCCCCAAATTGCAGAAGGTATTCTTCGAGGGGACACTGGAGAGCTTCCCGGCGAGATTCTTGGACTATACCCCTCAACTGCAGGATATGCATCTGCAAACCCCAAACCTTAAGACATTTCCCATCGGTTTCCTTGATCGTGCACCAGAGCTAGTGAAGCTGGTGATTCAGGGATATGGCTTAGAGGTCTTGCCAGAAAGTTTCTTGTCCTACGCTCCCAAACTGACGCATCTGACGATCCAGACGCACCTTTTCGAAGTGATTCCGACCGGCATGATTTTCAATCAAGATGTTTTCGATAGAGATCCATCGAGTGTTTGGTGGCCACCACCCTACGGTGAAAATGGCGTTTTGCCAACGTTGCCCCCGGGCTTCTTGACTAATAGCCCCAACCTTGCAACCCTTTCACTGTGGCTCAAGAGTCTGCGAGAGCTTCCGGATGGCTTTTTGGAACACACGCCTGAATTGGAGCGCCTTGTCCTGCAGGCACCCAACTTGCGGCAATTGCCCGACCGGTTTCTCGCCCATGTTTCCCACCTTACTCATTTGACGCTTGGCACCGGTGTGTCTCAACTGCCAGAGGGCTTTTTAGCCGATGTGCCAAGGTTAGAAAGCTTCTCTCAGCAATATGGGGAGCTAGTTCAGGTTCCTCATGAATTCCTTGCTCAGGCACCGGCGCTCACCTCGCTTTTTCTTGAGTTTCAGGGTTCCCCGAATTTACCGAAAGGTTTTCTTGCGAATTCAACCAGACTGAAACAACTGCACCTTGCCGCCGGGCAACTTGAGAATCTGCCCGCACGCTTCTTGTCGAACAATCTCCGATTGGAGATTGCTTCATTTTGGTTGGAGTCCGTGCCTACGTTACCGCTAGGCATGTTGGGCAAGGCACCTAATCTGCAAGACCTTGACTTGTATATCCCGCATGTGATGGTGATACCGGACACTTTCCTGGATCAGGCTCCCAAGTTGCATCGTTTCTCGCTCAGGGGCAACCGGGTAGTAGAAACGTTGCCCGATCAGGTTTGGGTCCATCTGTGGGATCACGGGACCTGCTTCCGCATGGCGAGACCTCAGGTCAATATGCGGGAAGGTCCAGGGCTACAGCACGAGGTTATCCAGACACTCAAGTCGGGAGACGGCATCACGGTGATTGATCGTGTCAATATTCCCAATGAAGGAGACTGGCTGCACGGCTTTGAGGTAGGCTATTGGCAAGGCTGGGTCTTTGCGGATTTGGCCATTCCATGCCAAGTTGGCAAAGCCCAGCCACCTTCCAAGAAGCCACGGTAACCCGTCCAAGCTCCGGAGCAGAAGATGTGGCGGCGGATCTACCTTCTCTTGGTAACAGATTCACAAGTGGCATCGTGCAGCAGCCGACAGAGTGCCGGTCCCAACGCAGCACCTTGCCAATCATCTGTGTCTGAGGTGTAATGTGCAGTGACTCTGGCCAGAGTTTCATCCGTTGTAGGAACGCTTCAAAGTTAGAGTGATGTGCTTGGCGATTCGAATTTCGGTGTGTTCGTCAATTTAAGCAGACCCATGCCAGCAGTTAAACGCGAACCGCAAACCGCAGTTCAATTCGGTAGCGGATACTCTCAAAGTGAGCCTTTTTTCTTGGGCTATGGCAATGGTGAAACAGGAAGAAACGGGGAACCACACGCTTTTAGGGTCCGTCTCTTGAATTAATCAGCTTATCCGTACGAAATTTAGACAGAGGATAGTAGGAATTTGGCAATCTAGGCTCTCGTGTCTCTCATGGGTATTGACACAACTCAGGGGTGGACACCAGGGACCGGGACCATTTTATCCTAGCCACTTTCTGCCTCGTGGACGACATCCTGCCAAACAGGCATTCCCCGACGATCTCCAGGGTGAGGACCTCGCCGGCGGCGCGCTTCGGGGTGGGGCCTCGCCGGCGGAGACACCTCGCCACCTTTGAGGAAGCCGCCCGCCTGGGGCACCGGTACATCGGCTCCCGCCACCTGCTGCTGGGGCTGATGGAGAACGAGCGGGTGGCCGGGGCCTTGGCCCAACAGGGTGTGTCCGGGGACGCGGTGCGGCGGGCAGCCACCCGGTTTCCGTCGTCTTTCGGGCGGTCCGATACCCCCCAGCTCTCCTTGACAGGTGTATGCGCACATATGTTCTAGGACCACAATGTCGATAAAGTGGGCTTCATTGGAGGGTCAACGGCCAATCCAAGACCTCGTGGTGTGCCTGGTGGCGCCGACAGGCTTGAAATCCGGATGGGTCCAGCCCAAAGTTGGTGGCCGTCGCGGGTTCCACGTGCTCCAAGACAGGGAATAGGCCCGAAACCACGGCTTGGCTGGTTCAACACATCACCGATCTCCCACACCCGGACCCACACATATACCTGTCAACCCAGCTCTCCTCCCCCTGGGCCTGCGCCGTGTACGGGGAGGCGAAGGCCCAAACCCGGGCGGAGGGGACGGAGCTGGCCGTGCATCACCTGATGACGTGCCTCCTGTCTAACCGGCATGGGGCCGCCGCGAACGTCCTGGGAACCCTGCAGGTGGACCTGGACGCCTTGCTGGCGGCGGTGGCTACCGCCTGATGAAAAGGCAGGACAAGACAAGGGCGATTAAGGGCGGCACCCGTGGGTCTCTGCGTGTCCGGAACGGCCGGCGGCCTAATACTACAGTGGTAATTCACAGGGTGGTGGCCTGCTGCCGCCGGTAGTGGCAGTGCAGGGCCAGCCACTGGTGGCACCGGCGCCAGTGCGACCAGGCCAGCACCTGCTCGAGGTCCGCGACCACGGGCAGCAGCAGGCGCCGCCACAGACGCCGGATTTCGGGCACGGTCAGCCTCCGGCTAGGCCGCGGGCCCATCGGAACGCCGCCAGGCTGCCCGGCCCCGCAGGCTTTTTTGGGGGGGCCGGCGGGGGCAGGCAGGCCGCCCGCACCACGCTGAGCAGGGCCAGCGCCCACAGGGCCAGGATCATGTGGCGGTCCCAGCCTCGGGCATTGCGCACCTCGTACTCGTCCAGGCCCACTTCCTGCTTGGCCATCTCAAAGGCCGACTCGATGCGCCAGCGACTGCCGGCGACCCGGACCAGGGTGGACACGTCGCAGGCCTGGGGGCCCCCACACGAGATAGGCCTGCCACTTCTCCGGCTGCGCACAGGCGCGCCGGAACAGCAGATGGTACCCCTTGTCCGCGTCGGCCGCTTCGGCCAGCACCAGGCACTGCCAGTCGTACCAGCGCTCCCCCTTGCTGCCGGGACCCGCACTGAGTCGCTGCCAGTCCCCCTCGGCCAGGTCCGCCAACACCTCCCCCACCACATACTCGTACCGGCCGACCAGGAACGTTTCGTGCGCCGGCACCGCCAGCAGGTAGGCCTGGTCCCGCGTCTCCAGTCAGGAGCGCAGCTGGCCCGAGTGGCCATGGACCGTGTCGCCCACGACCCAGGCCAGCGCCACGCCGGCCGCCTGCGCCCGGTCCAGCAGCCGTTGGGCCAGTTGCGGCTTGGTGCGGAAGGGCGTGTCCGGCGCCAGGCCGACGCCCTGCCGCCCGCCGGCCGCGTGGGCCTGGTACCAGTCGTCCACCCAGAGGTAGACGACCGTGGCCAAATCCTCGAATGCTATACTGCGCGCCATGGGGAACCCCCGGAATGTGGCTTTCCAACGCTTTGCATTCTGCGCAGGCTCCCCTTTTTGAGTCAACCTCCTCAATTCCACATTAGGCGTGTGATTTGGTTTATGGCAGCAGCCTGCTTGGCTTTCCGGATACTTGTACAAAGCCCAGCTAATTGGTGGTCAGAAGAAGGATCACTGAGCGTCGGACAGGGCGGCTTGATGACACTGGCCTTCCATGAAATTGGGAAACAGAATGTGACAAGGCGGATGTAGAGTTGGCCACGTTTCAGATGGCTAAAACACATTGCTCCATGTCCTCGATCGCTACTCTGTCCACCTCTGCAGACAAGCTCCGTAAAGTTGAATTTCCCAATGGCTTCGTACAGAGGTGCATTCCCATGAAAAGGCCCTTGATCACGGTTGTCGGCAGTTTCGTGGTGGGCATGACCTTGCGTACCCAGCGCATGCCGATCTTCGGCGAGACACTGATTGGCTCCGATTTCGACATGGGACCGGGCGGCAAGGGATCCAATCAGGCGGTGGCAATCGCCAGACTTGGGGCCCAGGCCGCCTTTGCCGGAATCATCGGCACCGACCAGCTGGGCGAAATCGCCACCGCCCTCTACGCCCAGGAAGGAGTTGACACTACATACTTGCAACGGACAGGCGCGGCATCCACGGGCGCGGGCTTCATCATCCTGAACCAGGCTGGCGAAAACGGCATTGTTATAGACATGGGCGCGAATGAAGGCATGGACGGGGCTTTCGTCGATCAGCTGGAAGACCAGATCGCCCGCAGCGATGTGGTCATGTCAGTTCTGGAAATCCCGGTGGAAGCGGCGGCCCATGCCATGGCTCTGGGCAGAAGGCACGGGGTGCGCACAATTCTGAACCCCGCACCGGCCACCCATCTTGATGAGGCCGTGCTGCGCAACGTGGATTACCTGACGCCCAACGAAACTGAACTGCGCATTCTGCAGGGCCTAGCGGCGGATGATCCAACGCCGACCCTTGAACTGGCCCAGCAGCTACAGGGGCAGGGGGTCCGGAACCTGATTGTGACCCAAGGGGAAAGGGGTGCCCTCGTCCTGTCCGAAATCGACACGTTTGAAGAAGCCGGCATCGCGCTGTCAAGGGACATCGTGGATACCACGGGCGCGGGAGACGCTTTCAACGGAGGTCTGGCGGTCGCCTTGGCCGAAGGGAAGTCCCTGCGGGAAGCGGTCCGATTCGCCTGTTGCACGGGCCGCCTGGCCTGCAACAAGATCGGGGTGGTTCCCGCCCTTGCCCATCGCGAGCAAGCCGAGCAGTTGCGTCGAATGGTGTACGGGCAGTCCACATAGGCTGTGGACCGATAGGCAAGGGCGACTGGCATCCTCGCTATCTGCGGCGAGCGACAGGCATTCCGTCCGTTTCACGCTGAAGACAGCTCCTTTCCGAGGTTGTAGCCATGAAGCTCCCTGATCCGGCCGCCTGGCACGCCAGTCCGTTCATCGACTTCTCGCCTTACGTGGGCCGCCCGGTGAGCGTTGATGCCGAACTGGAGCGCATCCGTGAGCAACTGCGCCGCACACTGGACGGCCGCATCTTCGAGCGCGAGGACTTGGCCTGGTATCGCCGGGCCTATGTCGAGGCCTTTCTGTTCATGTATGACACAAGTTTCTACGATCGCGAAGAGGATCGCTACCGCATCGACGAGATTCTCGACGACGGCGAGCGCGAATTCGGCGGCTACGACTTCATCATGCTGTGGCAGTCCTACCCGCGCCTGGGCATTGACGGACGCAACCAAATCGACTTCTACCGTGACATGCCCGGAGGACTGCCGGGTCTGCGCGCGCTGACTGAGCGCGCGCACGAACGGGGCGTGCGCGTGTTTGTGAGCTACAACCCGTGGGACATTGGCACCCGTCGCGAGGCTGGGGTTGGCTCCAGTGCGGATCCCCGGGGCTACCGCTACACATTTCCCGAAAAGGGAGCCCCTGCCCTGGCCGACGCGGAAGCCCTGGCCGCGTTGATCGAGGCCATAGGGGCCGACGGGGTTTTTCTCGACACGATGGCTTTCGACGATCCGGGATTCCGCTCGCCTCTGGAACGAGCCAACCCTCATGTCGTCTTCAATCCGGAAGGCGTACCGCCGTTGGACGCGCTCAACTCAATCACCGGCAGCTGGTTGCCGCATTCCGCGCTCGCGCCGCCCAAGCTGTCGGCCATTCGCTGGCTGGAGCCCCGCTTCTCGTTTCGAGCTATTGACCGGGAGTCGCTCGATCGACGGGCCTATATTCAGGAGGCCTTCTTCCACGGCTGCGGACTGGTCGTGTGGGAGAACATCTTTGGTTGGTGGAACCCCTGGCCCTCGGAGGAACGCTCCCTGCTGCGCCGCTGCGTCTGGCTGCTGCGCGAGCACGCGGAAGCATTTCAGGATCCGAGCTGGCAACCCTATGTCGCCACGCATGTGGAAGGCGTGTACGCGCACCGTTGGCACTCGGGAGATGTCACCGTGCACACGCTGCTCAATGCGTCCAGCGATCCGGTCGATGCACCTGTGTTGACGGTCCCGTCGGCAACGGAGGGCGGCCTCGGGCTCCGTCACTACGACGTGTGGCAAGGCATGGAGATCCAGCCGGAGGCACACGCGGATTCCCATTGTCTCGTCCTTTCGCTGGAGCCGGGCGAAGCCGGCTGCGTGGTGTCCGCGCCAGCCGATATGGCCGTGGCGTTGCCATCCGTCCCCATAACGACGTCGTCTGCGATGGTAGGCACCGGCATCGACCGCACCCGCGTCACCCTGGCCGACCTGACACTGCAGGTCTCAGCTCCCTCGGACCCGGCCGCTGACGGCGAGGAGCCGGAGGGCATGTGTCATGTGCCGGGCGGGCTCTTCCGCTTTGTAGTCCGCCACAACACCTCGACCGTTATGGAGGGAGCTTGCTATGGCGGCATTGACCACCATCTGGACAAGAACCATCCCCCCCAACACATCGATCTGGCCGACTATTGGATGGATGAGACCGAAGTGACGAACGCCGCCTACCGCGAGTTCCTGGAGGCGACCCATTACATGCCGCGGGATCCGACCCACTTCCTGCGCCATTGGCTGCGCGCGGCGGGAAAGGAGCGAGAACCCTGGACTTGGTCCGTGCCGACAAGGAAGGAACGGCACCCGGTGGTGTGGGTGGACCTGGACGACGCGCGGGCGTATGCGCGCTGGGCGGGCAAGCGCCTGCCACGCGAAGAGGAGTGGCAGCGCGCGGCGGGGTTTGCCGTCTGGCCCTGGGGGGATCGCTTTGACCCATCCTTGTGCAACAGCGGGTCCGACGACACCACGCCTGTGGATCAGTATCCAGGCGGTGTCAGCTGCTACGGGATCCTGGACATGGCCGGCAATGTGTGGGAATGGACCGAAAGCGAACGTAACGATGGTCATACCCGCTACACCATTATTCGCGGCGGCAGCCACCTCAAGGTGGAGGGTAGCATCTGGTACAACGCCAGTGGCGCCCAGCCCAATGACTGTCACGAAAAGATGCTGCTGATGTACCCCGGCCTCGACCGCTGCGCCACCATTGGATTTCGTTGTGTAAAGGACATCGCCTGATCTGATCCAGGTGTAGCCTGGAGACACTCAAGTCCCCGAGGACATCGCAGTCGGCCACCTTCAACTGCAGGATGACATTGCCCAAGTCCGTCACAATTGCCAACGGCCCGCACTCTTCGCTGCCAGCCCCTTAATTCACACTCATACAACCGGTGCTTGATGATGTACCCAAAATAACATCAATTCTGGAACGATAGCACTCTAAACTCATGGAGGGGAAAATGGAATGGTGTGATGATCTGCCTGATGTTAGTCAGTGGAAACCTGACTCTGACCATAAAGAAACTCTGAAAAACGGACTTTTGCTAACCTGCAGAGCGGCACAACAACGCATTATTGAAGAGACACGCATCGAGCGCCAATTCAACATCCACAACTTCGATTCAGGGACTGGTGTCGAAGACATTGTTCGCCAGGAACTTACTAAACTCCTTCCAAGACGGTATGTTCCGGATAAGGGAGTTATTAACGACCATGATGGCAAAACGGCGGGGGACTGTGATGTGGTAATCAGGGATACATTATGGTCACCAGTGGTCAAACTTGGGACCACTCCCGATTCGCGTCGTTATCACTTTCCCATCGAAAGTGTCTATGCAGTTTCTGAAATCAAGCAAACTCTTGGCTTCAAGCAACTTGATAAGGCTATGGAGAAACTGGTAACAATCTCCCGGTTGACTCGCCCTGAGAATCCTTATGGACATATCACAGAGAATCAACACGTGCCATGGCTTGACCAAGGGAATCATATTTTGAACCCTCTTCATACGACGGTAATCGGCGTGAATCTTGCTTCAAATGTCCAGTTTCAAGACATTGTTCAACGTTTTCACGCGATCAATGCCCGCCTTAGTCGCAATGAAGTTGTGACGGTTCTGTGCATTCTGCAGCATGGTGTGGCATGGTTTTCGGTAAGAGACCGGAGAGTCTCCAACGCTACTTTTATGTGGGATAGAGATGAATTACTCCATTTAAACATCTATGAAAACGAACCGAATGATGTGTTTTACAAGTATTATATTCATTTAATGGGGCATCTTCACCGATCTGTGCTGGGTTCACAAGGCATAGCACAAAGTTATGGTGAAGACTTTGGGCAGCACGGGAGCCTTTATTGTGATGAAGCAGTTTATAATTGCACTGTTGATGAAAAAGAGATGTAACAGTCACTTCATCCAGAAGCCATGTGGTAGGTTGCGGGGGGCCAGTTCAGTCCACGGAACTCCGCTATGGCCACCGCCGCGTCCCCAAACCTGCAGTTGACCTACGACGATCTATTCAACTTAGGGCCTCGCCGGTTGCCTGTCCTGATCGCTTTCGTCGCTATTCCCGCGTCGCGATCAAGCGGCGTCCAGCCTCGCCCATGCCGAAGGCTGAGCCTGGAGGAGAGCGGGTGCCTCCTATGGCATCCGGTTTCACTGGTGCCAACAATGCCGCCAACTGCATGAAATGCAACTCTGGCAATAGAAGCTCTTGCAGCTCTGGTGGACTGGATCCTACAGTTGCAGGAGGCGTTCCGGATTGGTCTTGATCATGGTATGGACATCGTCGGCGGGGATGCCCAGATCCAGCATGCAGGCGATGAACTGGCGCAAGCCTTCCACTGGAGTGGACAGGGCGTAGCGGCCGAAGTCTGTGGACATGACGCAGTGTTCGGCTCCGATGGCTTCGATGTAGCGCGCCACTTCCGTGATGCCACCCTTGGGGCCCTCGCTCATGCCCTCGTCGATCGAGGTGTATTCCTTTTCCACGTAGTAGTGCGTCAGGGGAATAGGCGTGGCTGCCGTGTAGGCCGCAAAGGAGAATTCGATCAGCGCACCCTTGGCCGCCATCGCCTGTAGGGTTTCGATGGAGGCAATCTTCGTGACGGAACTGGACACAATCACATTGCTGTACCCGTAGCGATTCTGCAGGTCCACCAAACGCACGGCCTCTTCCACAGAGACGTGTCCGGTATCCATGTACACCTGCGGGTTTTCGGCAATCAGGGTCAGGATCTCGTCCAAGTGCTCGTCGGGGTCTTCATCGACCGGAATGCGAATACAGCGATCCAGCTCCTCCGTCTTGAACTTGGGAAAGAGCTCCGACAGGGGGCGGAACTGGCCGTCGACGTACCGTCCTTCGCGGGCCGCCTGAAAGTAGGTGGAGTGGGCGCCGAAACTGATGTACTTGGCGCAGTCCCCATAGTGCAGGGCTGTTTTCACCGCCCGCGGATTCATGCCGCCGTAGACGGTGTTCAGGATCAGGCCGCCGTAGGTCCGAAAGTCGGGCACGATCTTGTTGACGAGCCAGGATACGCCGTTCGTCATTTCGAACACATCCAGCAGGACGATGGCCTGCATGCCGGCGTCCTTCGCTTCCTGGGCGGCCTCGAAGGGATCGACGCGGCGGGGGCTCGAGGTCAGGTGCGGACCAGCATGGACATGAATGTCAATCGCGCCCTGCAGCAGTTCGTAGGTTTGGGTCAGGGAACGCCCTTCCGGTAGTGGCTGCATTTCGTTTCCCCTTGCGTGTGGTGTGGGAGAAGCCGAGGGCAACTGCATCCGCGGTTGCTCTCTCGCAATCTCCATTTTGACTGGTGCGATTCTAGCTGATGGTGACGGAACTCGGCTCCGTGCTATTCTCAGCAGTAGGCAACCCCGGCGTGACCACCGTTCAGCAGGAAGGCACCCAACTCCACCGTATGCCTGGGACCAACAGAGGATCGAATTCAAGGATGTCAAGGCAACCATCGCTGCAGATAGACGGCAACCGACTGGTACGTGATCTGGAGACATTGGCCACCATTGGTGCGGATGCCCAGGGGGGCGTGACGCGCATTGCCTACAGCCAGGAAGACCGGGAAGGCCGCGAATGGGTCCGGGCCGAATTCGCCGCTCTGGACTTGGAAGTGGCCACGGACAGTGCAGGCAATGATTCTTGGGTATATTCGGGCGCTGAGAGGGGCTTGGCCCCCATTGCCCTGGGTTCCCATACCGATACCGTGCCCAATGGGGGCCGGTACGATGGCGCCTTGGGGGTGTTGTCGGCTCTGGCTGCGGTACGGGTTTTGTACCTGGAGAATCGGCGATTGCGGCATCCCGTCGAGGTTATCAACTTCGCTGCTGAGGAAGCAACGATGTCCGGTGCCACTTTTGGCAGCCGGGCTATGGCGGGTACCCTGGCCCCGGACGTGGTGCAACACCGGGCGTGGGACAGTCGGACCGTGGCGGATCACCTGCGGGATGCCGGGCTGGACCCAGACCGGGTCGCCGCGGCCAGGCGCACCGACGGCCCGGCCGCCTTTCTGGAACTGCACATCGAACAGGGCCGGCGTCTGGAAACCCAACGGAAGCCGATAGGGGTTGTGGAGGGCATCGCGGGCATTCGCCGGTACGAGGTCACGGTCAACGGGTACGCCAATCATGCCGGTACCACCCTGATGCAGGACCGGCAGGACGCCCTGGTCATGGCGGCTCCCTACATTCTCCAGGTCAAGGCGGTGGCCGAGCAGCATGGCATTGTCGGAACCGTTGGGAAAATGGACATCCTGCCTGGTTCTCCCAATGTCATTCCTGGGCAGGTGATCATCAACCTGGAAATCCGCGGTTTGGATGAGGGTGTGCTGGATCGCGCGGAGCGACAACTGGAGGAAGAGGCGGGGAAACTACAGGCCGCATTCGTGCAGACCTCGAACAAGCCGCCCGTGGATTCGGATCCCCTTCTGGTACAGGCCTTGGTGGCAGCTTGCGAGGACAACGGGTATGCCTATGCGCGGATGGCCAGTGGAGCCGGCCATGACGCCATGTGCATGGCGGACCTTGCCCCGCAGGCCATGCTGTTTGTGCCCAGCCGCAATGGTGTGAGCCATTCGCCCGATGAATACACGCCGCCCGAGGACTGTGTGGCCGGAGCCCAGGTTCTGGGAACCGCCCTGCTGTATCTGGACGGGATGCTGGATTCCGGCCGTTGATGTTTTCCCAAGGAGGGCCATGGCATGGCCGGCGACTTTGACTTGACGATTACCGGTGGTCAGGTGGTGACCCCGGAGAAGGTGCTTCCGGCCACTATTGCCGTAGCCGAGGGCAGGATTGCCGGCATCTTTGATGCCGGGGAGCGCCCCTCGTCCCGTGATCACATGGATGCTCGAGGTCTCCATATTCTGCCGGGGCTGATTGACACCCATGTGCACATCCGGGCGCCGGCGCGGCCCGACCGCGAGGATTTTGTGTCGGGTACGAGTGCAGCGGCGGCGGGAGGCATCACCACGCTGCTGGAAATGCCCATATCCGATCCACCCGTCAATTCGGCGGCCGTGTTGAGTAATCGGATGACGCAACTGGAACCGCATGCCCTGATTGACTTTGGCCTCTACGGTTCCATCTCCCCGGACAACATGGAGGAAATTCCCCTGATGGCGGAGGCGGGAGCCATCGCCTTCAAGACCTTCATGACGTTGCCGCCTCCGGGCCGGGAAGAGGAGTTCGTGGGCCTCTGCTGTCCCAACGTTGCCGATCTGTACGACCTGATGCAGGCCGTGGCCCAAACCAACCTGCTCCACTGTTTCCATTGCGAACACGCCGGCCTGCTGGATCTGTTCCTTCGCAAGGTGCAGGCCAGCGGCGAGACCAAGGGGATTGCCCATGCCCGGAGCGCTCCCCCGATTGTGGAGGACCTGTCCGTGGCCGGCATCCTGGTCTTTGCCGAACTGTTCGGAAACCGGGTGCAAATCGTGCATCTGTCAAGCTACAAGGCGGCTCAACTGGTAAAGGAGGCGAAGGCCAAGGGAGTCAACGTCTCGGTCGAAACCTGTCCCCAGTACCTGTTCCTGACCATGGAGGAACTGAACCGGCACGGACCCTTTGCCAAGTGCAACCCGGCTTTGCGCACTGCCGACGAGGTGGAGAACCTGTGGCCCTACCTGCTGGACGGCACCATCGACGTCATCGGCACGGATCACTCCCCCTACATCCCGGAAGAAAAGGAGATGGGGCGGGACGACATCTTTCGGGCCACGGCCGGTGTCCCCGGCCTGGAAGCCATGCTGCCCCTGATGCTGACCGCCGTGAACCAGGGACGCCTGACCCTGCCCGCGTTGGCTCGGCTGATGAGCCATAGGGCTTCGCAGCTGTTCCATCTGAAGGGCAAGGGACAAATCGCGCCCGATCACGATGCGGATCTGACCCTGGTTGACATGAACAGGGACTGGACCTTCGACAAGGATCGGACTTTCTCAAAAGGGGGGCGCAACATGCATGCCTACCACGGGCGCAAGCTGCGCGGCCGGGTGGCAACCACCATGGTGAGGGGACAGACCGTGTTTGCGGATGGCCGGATCGTGATGGAACCCGGGCATGGTCGTTGCCTGCGGCCCGGGACATAGCGGATAACCCGGATTCGGTGGCGATGCCTCTCCTTCATGCCTTGAGCACAGTGTCGTCGGGCTTGTCCTGTGTTCGCAGCCAAGGAACAGTGGCATCCAACGGATAGGTGTTGGCATCCCAATCGGAGCGTTGCAGGTTGGCGTCCGCATTGTTCCAGGTGGGGTCGGTGCGGCCCGCCGCTACGGCCGTAGCGAAGTCCAGGCTCTCGGCCAGGCATGCCGCCAGGAAGTTTCGTAGGGGGCGCACCGCCGCTTCCTCCGCCGGCACATTCCCCGTCTGCATCCCCGCCAGGGTCCCAAAATAATCGTCGCGTTGCGCCAGCGTGATGACCAGCGGTGGATAGCCTGTGTTGACGCACATCCAGTTGACCAGCCAGCGCGCCATGCGCCCGTTGCCATCATCGTAGGGGTGGATGGCGATGAAGTCCCAGTGCAAGGAGGCCAGGGCCCAGGCCGGATCCAAGGCTTGGGCGTCCTGGGCCAGAACGTCGATGCGCTGATTCATGCGCTCAAGGAGTTCCGGCATCAGCAAGGGAACCGCAGCAGGCGGCTGAAACTCCACAAGCCCTCCCGGAGTACGGATCGCATTGAAGCGCGTCTTGAACCGCCCCAGACTCACGTCGCCCATCGGCTGACCCAGTGCATTGTGGGCTGGATAGGGGCGCACCAGCATGGCCCGATGCACCGCATGCAGGTCGGAAATTTCCACGCGGTGTCGACGGTTGTACATGGCGGCCAGCATGCGTGCGGATTCGTCATGCCCGCGGATTTGGTCCACTTCCAGCAAATCCGTGTTTCCGGCATTCGGTGTTCGGCCGTGAACCAGAATGTCCAACGTGTCCAGGTACGAGAGGCTGCTGCCTTCGATGGCGGTGCTGTGGCAGTTCCAGCGCATGCGTACATTGCCCCACCACTGTCTCAGCACTCTTTCCGTCATGGGCGGAGCGTCATGCCAGCGTTGCCGAAGTTCCCGCAACTGCTCGGCACTGACGGGATGTCCGCGTGGCCGCGTGGCTTCCGAATCACCGAGCATGGAATTCGTCATGTCGCGGATGTCCTTTGTGGAGGTGCCAAGTCCATTTGTTCCAACAGCATACAGAAGGGATGCGTGTTGGTTGTTCGACCCTAGGCTCACCCCGTGGCAGAACAGGATTTGTCTGTGCCCAGTCCCGGAGGCACCGGTTCTGACGGGAGCAGGAGAGGTCAGGTAATGACAGTGACCAGACCTGCGGGGACTCTGGAACGATGGGCAGCAATACCCTGACAACGAACATGAATTCGGCCACCTGTTGGTCTGGATTTCCTCCAAGCTAGGACGCGCACTCCGGTTGTCCTGCGCCCGTACCTTTCACTTTGGCCGGTTTCGGTTGCGCCACCGCCGCGCCCATGCCAAGGCCACACTGGCCGCCACTGCCATCACAGCCGCGAGGCCGTTGAAGAGGATGTCTCGGTAGTCGAAGACACGGTTGGGCAGGAAGGCCTGTATGCACTCGTCGAGCAGGCCAACCATCGCCGTGGCCAAGACCGCGAGCAAGGCGGGCACGGGAACGCGCCGACCTTGGCTGACCCGCTCGGTCAACGCCTCGTTGACAAAGACGGCCACCACGCCGTACTCGATCAGGTGGGTGCGCTCTTCCGGAATCGCCATGCGGGCAAACACCAGGAGGTAGGCAGCTACGATGCCCAGTGCCACCCCAATCTCGGCCCCGTGCGGCCGCCACCGCAGCCCCTGTGCGAGGATTGCGGTACCGATTAGGATCAGACCGAGCATGAAAACGCCGTCGATCAGGCCACGATCGCGCAGAAACTTGGCCAGGGTGGGTAACCAGCCAAGGGTGGAGTAGATAGCCACCACCACGGCCAGGGTCCAGCCCCAGAGGTGCCGCTCCCGACGGGAGACAAAGAAGGGCTTGACGTTCAGTTGCTTATCGGTTCAGGTGTGTCCAACCAACACCGGCGCGGCCCGCCGCGCTTCGCCTCAGCCCTTGATTCCGCTGAGGGTGAAGCCTTCGGTAAAGTAGCGCTGACCGTAGTAGGCGAGCACCATCATGGGCAGTGACATCAGGACTGACATGGCCATCATCTGGCCCCAGGCCGTGTCTTCGCGGATGCCGATGAAGCCTTGCATCGCCAAGGTCAGCGTCTGCATGCTCTTGTCCTTGAGGTAGAGGAGGGCAAAGAGCAGTTCGTTCCAGGCCCAGGAGGTGATCAACACAATCTGCAGGGCCAGGATCGGTCTGGACAGCGGCAGAACGATGCGCCAGAAAATTCCCAAATCGTGACAGCCGTCTATCCGGGCGGCATCGGACAGGTCGTTGGGAATGGCGCGGAAGAACTGGCGCAGTACGAAGACCATTGCCGGATTGAGAGCCAGCATGGAGGGGATAATCGCCGGCAGCCAGGTGCCCACCCAACCCATGCGGGCCATCATCACGAATCGGGGCACGAGCGTTACCTGGTCCGGGATCAACATCAGACTAATGTTGAGCAGCATCAACGCTTCGCTGCCGGGGAACTTCATGCGCGCAAAGGCGTAGGCGGCCAAGGTGCACGAAAGCATGGTGGGGACGCCTACGAATACGGCTAGGAACACCGTATTGCGCAGATAGTGCAGCCAGTCGCGTGTAGCCCAGCCCTTGACATAGTTCTCGAACGTTACCGGGTTCGGGATCCACTGGATGGGAACAGTGATCCGAGTCTGCTCCACCGTCTTGAAGGAGGTGCCGAACATCCATGCCAGGGGCATCAATGCAATAACCAGCATTGCGGCAATCAGCAGGTAGGCAACGGTGTGTTGAATGGCTCTTCGGGACCGCATCCCGAGGTAAACACCACCCATCCCCTGGTCCCGCGTCGTGGAAAGGCCGGCCATAGCCTCAGTTGCCTCCCTCGTAGTAGACCCAGCTCGCCGACGAGCGGAAGACCGCGAACACGATTACCACGCAAATGACGAACAGAATCCACGCCAACGCGGCCGCGTGCCCCATTCTAAAAAATACGAATGCATTTTCGTATATAATCTGGGCATAGAAGGTAGACCCACCGGCCGGACCGCCGCCGGTCATCAGCATGGGGGCCGTAAAGTATTGGAACGCCCCAATCAGGCTGGTCAGTAGGTTGAAGAGTGTGTAGGGGGTCAGCATGGGCAGTGTGACACTGAACAGGGTCTGCACGCTGCGGGCACCGTCCATCTTGGAAGCGTCGTAGAGCTCTTGGGGCACGTTCTGCAGACCGGCCAGGAAGATCAGCATGCCGATGCCGCCCTGGATTGTCATGAAGATGAAGATCCACTTGACCATTACCGGATCTATGATCCAACTTTGCCGCCAGGGCAGGCCCAACCATTCCAAGATGCTGTTGATCAACCCCAGCCCAGGGCTCCAGATGAAGACCGACACGGCCGCCGCGCCTGCTGCGGGTACGGTACCCGGCACGATTGCCAACGTGCGGAAGAGCTGCAGGCCGCGCACCTTGACGTTGAGCAGCAGCGCCTGCAACAGGCCTACTATCAATCCCCCGGGAACCGAAACCGCGACGTACAGCAGCGTGTTCAGCAGCGCCATGCGCGTGTAGGTGTTCTCGAACAGATTGCGGTAGTTGCGCAGACCGACCCACTTGGCGGGTTGGAAGACGTCGTAGATGGTGAAGCTGTGGTAGAAGGCATCCAGGATTGGGTAGGCCTGAAAGAGAAACACACCCAGGATCCACGGCAGGATGAAAACGAATGGCAACATGCGCCGGCGGAGGCGTCGGCGTTGGGCTTGGTGTTGGAGCCGCGCCTCCCGTTCCGAGGGCTGCAACCTTGGTGGCCCGGCGCTTAGACCAGTGGATGTCATGCCCTACCCAATGGCTCGAACCCGGATTCAGGGGCACGGGTTCGAAAGCGATTGGCAACAAATCGGGCCGCGACCGCCGGAAAAGGTACGGTCGCGACCCGGAACAATCAACCAAAAACGCAGGGTTAGCTTTGCGTTTCCCAATATTCGTCCAAGCCTTGCTGCAGTTCGGTATTGATGTCGGCGAGGGCGTCGGCAGCCGACTTGGCGCCCACGATGGTCTCGTCAATGGCCCGCGACCACAGGAGTTCGACTTGGGACTGGACAGGGGTGAGGAATTCGTTGGGGCTCCAAAGCCTGTCCGCTTCCAGCGGTGCATCAAAGAACCATTGCAGTCCAGGCACCGATGAAAGATCAATTGCGTCCAGTAGCGGCTTGCTCCACATGGCCGCCGCGCGCATCTCGAACTCGACCAGGGCCACCTCGACACTGGTCATGTGCACCATGAACTTGAAGCCCTCTTCGGCCACTTGGGTGTTACTGGGCATGAAGAGCGTGTGCCCCGTACCGAAGTCGACGGCCTTCAGGCCCTCGTTCAGGTTGGGATGGAAGCCGTAACCAATCGATTCCAGTTCGACACCGGTCTCTTCGACCATGCGCCGCATGGCGCCCGGCATCCAGTTGCCGTTCGTGATCATGGCGCGTTTCGCGTTGTTGAAGCCGCTGGACGGGTAACCGGTCCAGTAGGGCCACTGGTCGGAAAATGCCTTCATCTTGTCAGCGCCGGCATCGATCCAGAACTCGGTAATGATCTCGAGCCCTTGCGCCCAGGCTTCCGAATCGAAGGTGAAGGTTCGCTTGTCCTCGGTGATGTAGTTCTCGTCAAAGAGGACCGGCCAGGCAATCACCGTGAACCCATAGGCGTCCTTGGGGTCGTAGCCGGCCTGGATCAGGTTGCCGTCATCGTCGTACTGGAGGAGCATCCTGGACCATTCCAGCATCTCCTGCCAGGACGTTGGGCCCACCTCCGGATCGCCGCCAACCTCTTCAATGAGGTGTTTGTGCCAGCACATGGCCGGCATGGCACCGCCCTCAAGCACCGGGATGCCGTATGTGATGCCGTCCCATTTCCCGTTGTCCCACTGGGTGCCCAGATAGATGTCCGGGTCGAAGTCCGCGTCGCCGGCAATCAGGTCGTCGAGCGGCAGCATGACTCCGCGCGCCATCAGTTCGGCGAAGCCGCCTACGTAGCGATGGTACACGTCCGGTGACGTATTTCCGGCCACCGCCGTCATCGTGTCTACCGGACTCACGGCGACCCGAATCATGTCGATTGCGATATTCGGATACTTCTCGTTGAACATCTCAATTGACGGCGTCCAAATGTCGCACTCTCCTTCAGTGCACCATCCAGACTGGACCTGAACCGTCACCGGCTCGGCGGTGGCGCCTGCTCCACCGTCGGTTGCCGGGACCACTGTGCAGGCGGCGAGCAGCGCGACGCTGCCCGTCGCCCCCGCCAATGACAGGAACTGGCGGCGACTGAAACGTTGTGTCTGCATGATCTATCCTCCTTGACGATCATTGACCTATTGACGCGCCAACGGAATGGCGCACGAGTGGGAATTTGATTGCGTCACATCCGGCGCTCGGTAGCGTAGCACACGCGACAAGGCGCGGCTTCACTGGCACGAATCCGCCGTTTCGTGCCACAAACCCAATACACCAATACAAAGTTGATTTGAGGATCCGGACAGGCCTCCTTCAGCTTGAGCTTTATCTTCCCCATGCCCCTCCGCACCAGCCCTGAGACTTGGGGCGCCGTATCGTTCAGGCCCGCACCAGTTCGGATTCAACGAAATCGGCCAGTGCCGGCAACGGCTGCCCCCGATGTGGGATGGTTGCGGCGGATACGGCGCTGGCGTGCAGGGACAGGATGCCGCGTTGTGGCAACAGGGCCGTCATGACGATTGACAGAAACGCGTATCGGACTTCATCGTCGGGGACCCACGGCACTCGTTGCAGCGTAATGGAGTTGCCATCTCTTACGGCAGCTCGCGCCACACCGGTCCGGTTGTAGAGGATGTTGCCGTCGACAAACTGGATTTGATCCCAGGGTCCGTTGTATGCCGGATCGGTGACGGCGTCCACGGGACCATAGGACACGGTCACATCCGGCTCCGCGGCGTAGGCCGGGAGCATCTCCGGACAGGGAAACGGTGTCGCGAAAACAAGCCCGAAGGCTTCATGGAAGTGCTGTCGTTGGTCCATGAGTATCGGCAGGCGGCTGCTCCGGTGGGGATCGAAAAGTGCCAGGCCATCGCGCCCGCGGGCGATGCCGTCAGGCATCGTTTCGGCTTGCTCCCTCTGCATGATTCCTGCACTGTCACCAAGCGCGAGGGAGGGGGTGGCGCACGCGGCGAGGATGGAGATGCCGACGACTGTGCCTGACAGGCAAAGAAAATCGCGTCTGCTGATCTCCCCGCTACAATGGGTCTTCGCCAAGTGGGAATTGTTTGAGTTGATCATGGATTTGGACTCTGAATATCAGGCTGAAGCGGTTGTCCAGGCATCAATCGCGGACTCGGGCAGGCCCTGTTCTGATTCTACTGAAGGCATCGTAGGGGCGTAGCCCAAGGGGGTCGGTTTGCCACGACCCTTCCATTTCCGTAATCCGCGGGATGCGCCTCAACGCGCAGTGGCACTCTCCCCCACCGCCAAGTTGCGGAGCTTGAGTGGCGTGCCGTGCAGTGGGCGTTCTCCTTCAGCTCGGGCCTGCAACTCCGCAACTTGACATGTAAGTTGTCGGCGGTTTGGCACCGGGTGCCGGCGCTAGTATATTGGGGAATTACATACTTGACTAAGCACTGGAACCCGGAGGTCCCTGCGCCGTCGGCATGCCTTGTTCACGGGTCACCGAGGTCGATTTGTCCATTGCCAAAGGCAACAAACAGGGACCGAGCGCCTCTCGCCGTGCAGAAGCCCCATTCCCGCGGGCCTTCGGGCACAGGGCCAGACCCCGCGCCAGGATGTTGAGGGCGGCGTTGTGGTCGGCGTTCGCCTTGAAGCCACAGGCCACGCACTTGAATGTTGCCTGTGTCCTGCGATTCTCCTTGCTGATGTGTCCGCACGATGAGCAGGTTTGGGACGTGTAGGCCGCGTCCACATTCACGACCCGGCCCGCCTTGTAGTCCAGATTTCGTTCCAGCCGACCCCAGCCCGTGTTGAGGATCTCGCGGTTGAGGCCGGCCTTCTGCTTTACATTCTTGCCGGGCTCTTCAACCGTGCCCTTGGCGCTCCTGGTCATGGCCTTGGTGTTCAGGTTCTCAAGGACCACGGTGTGCGCCCTGTCGGCCAGCTTGCGGCTTGCCTGGTGGTTGGCGTTCTCCCGGCGCCGCTTCTGCTTGCGTTGCAGCTTCTTCAACTGTCCGCAGATCCGCCGGCCCCGGTTGGACATGGGCTGGCCGTTGGCCTTGGAACGCGCCCGTGCCTTGGCCGCACTGCGCTGCTTGCGCTTGATGTTCGCCTCCAGCTTCGGGTCGTCCGGCACTTCGTACACTTCGCCGTCGCTGTCCGTGGCCTGGCCGACGTTGCGGTCGACGCCCACGGCACCGGTCCAGGCCGGCGGCTTCAGCCGGTCCGCCGGCACTTCATGGCACACGTAGGCGTACCACTTCGGATGTTCCTCGGTCCCTTCCTTCCGGATGCGCACCTGCTTGGCCTTGCAGCCCCGGTACAACCCGCTCCCTTCCAGACGCACCCATCCCACCTTGGGGATGTGCAGGCGGTCGCCGTCCATGCGCACGCCGTCGGGAATGGTGAAGCCGTCGTCCCTGTCGAACTTGGCCTTGTACTTCGGGAACCCCTTGGGCTTGCCGTCCGACTTGCGGACTCCCAAGGATTGGCCCTGTGACTTGGCCGTGGCCCATGCCTCGAAGAAGCGCGTGTACGCGTCGGCCAGGTACTTGGCCGTGTAGCGGACCGACCCGAAAGGAAGATCCCGCAGCCAGGACAGATCCAGGTCGCGGTACCGTTGTCCCCACGGCGAACCCAGGAACGCCCGCACCCAGGCGGCATCGGGTCGGCTCCTGATGTCCGTGAACCGCTTGCCCAGCGTGAAGAACGAGACGGAC
This sequence comes from Caldilineaceae bacterium, assembly GCA_965208365.1. GTDB lineage: Bacteria > Chloroflexota > Anaerolineae > Caldilineales > Caldilineaceae > Bin34. The sequence goes on from OZ242330.1 coordinate 1,408,944, forward strand.
TTGTCGACGGGCACCGCGCCTTCGAGGGCGGTCCCCTTGCCATATTCCTTGTGCAACCGGTACCGCCGCTCGCAATCGGCCAGCAGGATGTTCCACACCAGCCGGCAGGCACCTGCGATCTGCGCGCACAGGGCGGCTTGGGCGCGGCGGTCGAAGCGGATGCGATACCGCTCGCTGCGGACTTCGGTTGTCTTGGACTTGGGGGCAGCAGTCCGGGTTGGCATCTTCACCCTGTCTGTCAGGGAGCCGTGCAGTGCATCCAACACTCACGGCTTCCGCTCATTATGGCACCCATCCGTGCTTAGTCATGTATATAATTTCCGTATATTGCGCAGCAATTGTGCCGGACGCACCCATCGTTGCTGTGTCATCCTGACTCAACCATGGTCAGATTTCTTGCTTTGTTCGTTTCCAGGCCCCAAGCTCACTTCCCGACGTGCTGTGGTAAGCAAGAGCGCCGACCCAAACCTATCCAAATCCTTGACCATGTCCCGACACTCGGTAAGTCGCCATCTCAGATTGGCAATCGACGACTACGACGAGACGATCCGCCGTTTTACGCCGGGCTACGATGCCATGCTTGCCGCCGCGGCCCGCGAATTTGCATGTGTCCGCCCGAGTCGGGTGCTGGACCTTGGCGGCGGGACCGGTTCGCTGGCTCAGGCGCTGCTGGTCCATGGCGGAGTCGGGCACATCGACCTGATTGACGTGGATCCGGAAATGTTGGCCCAGGCACGGATCCGCCTTGCGCGTTTTGGGAAGCGCGTGCGTTTTCGGGAAATGTCCTTTTTCTCCGAACTGCCCCCGTGCAACGGCGTGGCGACTTCGCTGGCACTGCACCATATAGAAACAAGGAATACGAAAACCAACCTGTACCGGCGGATTCACGAGGTGCTGCCACCGGGCGGTCTCTTCGTCAATGCCGACGTGACCATGCCGCGGGCGGAACCTGAGCGACAGCAGACCTACCGCCTGTGGATCGACCACATGATGGCGTGCGGAATCTCCGAGGAAGGTGCCTGGCAACATCTGGCGGAATGGGCCGACGAAGATACATACTTTCCCTTGGAAGAGGAATTGGCCAGTCTTGGAACCGCGGGATTCCATAGTGAATGCACATGGCGCCAGGGCCCGATAGCGGTGATGGTGGGACGCAAGGCACCCTTCTCGGCGGGCCGCTAATGTGCTGCTCGGCGGGACCGCCCCAACCACATCCGGCCGTGCCGGCGCTTCAGGGTCCGTGGACACGGAACGTCACAAGGGCACCCGGCCCCCGTCGACCCCAACCGGTAGGCTGGTCCGTGGGCATTGGATCACCGTGGGCACTGGATTTACAATATGGCTTCGTATCCGCCGTGTTTCGGCATTGCTGAACCAAACAGCATCGCCTACCGCCGGTCCGGTTCGGTAGTCGGTGCCCAGCGCGCGGCCGCCGTGTCGCGCAAGGAATGACAATCATGTCCATACCGCTGCAGCCTTTCAGGGAGTCCAACGACCTGCTGGGGAACGGCCCCGCCTTGCGGGACCGCATGGCCGAAGAGGGGTATCTCTTCATCCGCGGCCTCATGGATCACGACCGGACCATGGAACTGCGCCGCCAAATCCTGACGGTGTTGCAAGCCAACGACTGGCTCGTCCCCGGTACCGATCTGATGGACGGCATCGCCAACGTGGACAAGCGCTGCACGGAAGGCGATCTGGACTACGCCGAAGTGTACTACCAGGCCTATCGTCTCGAACTGTTCCATCGGATACCGCACCAGCAGGAGATTATGGACGCCATGTCCGCGATCATGGACGGAGCGGAGCCTCTGCCCCATCCCCAGAAGATCATCCGCATGTGGTTTCCCAAGTACACGGAACACACTACCCCCGTGCACCAGGACTTCGTCCACTTCCAGGGGAACTTCGAGACCTACACTTGCTGGTCGCCCCTGGGCGACTGCCCCGTGGAGCTCGGCCCGCTTGCCTTAGTCCCCGGCTCCCACAAGGTAGACAGGGTATTGGACCACCACTTCTCGCTGGGTGCCGGTGCGCTGAACGTGGAGGAGGACTCCTACGAGGGTCAGTGGCACAGTACGGACTACGAACCGGGCGACTGCCTCTTGTTCCACAGCCTGACCCTGCACCGGGCCCTGCCCAACGTGACCGAGGACCGGCTGCGCATCTCCCTCGACAATCGCTACACCGCCCGGCAGGCACCCGTGTCCGAGCACATGTTGACTCCGCACCTGGGAGAGCATCGCGTGGACAATCCCCATACTTGGGATCAGGTGTACGCGGATTGGAGCGAGGAATCCGACGACCTCAAGTACTACTGGGAGCGGGACGACCTGGTCGTCATCCCCACGGACCTGCAGTACACCGATACGGGCCTGGCCGAAGCCCTGGAACTGGCTGCCCAGGGCGATGCCGACGCCCAGCTGCACCTGCTCAAGGTGGTCAAGCGTGATCCGACCACGGACGTGGCCCGGAAGGCGCAGGCCATCCTGGAGATGGAGCCCGTCGCCTGACCAACAGGCTCCGATCCTCCGGCCCAGGGGGTCGTTCGCGATACAATTTGCCCACCTGTTTGCCCGGCAATCTATCAAGAGAAAGGAATGTAGACCATGTTGAAATCCCTGCTCGGTCGGCTGGAAAGCCGCCGCTCGGCCCTGGAAGTCTCCGCCCACTGCGACGGACCCTGCGGCGTGTACGATCCCGCCGACGCGCGCATCCGCGCCGAGGCCGTGCTCTCCATGACCAAGAAGATCCTGGATCTGGAGCAGCCGTCCAAGTCCGAAGGCAATGCCGCCGCCGTTGTTGCCTACCTGAACACCACCGCCCGTTTCATCGCGATCAAGGAGGAGGAGGCGCAGGGTGCCAAGGACCAGCTCCTGATCCTCTGGACGGACTACTTCAAGCCGGAACACCTGGCGGACTATCCCGACCTGCACGACACCTTCTGGCAGGCGGCCAAGCTCTGCTCCGCCTGCAAGGTGGGCGTCGATCTCGAAGCTGCCCAGAACCTGTTGGCCACCGTGGAGAAGATCCATGGAATCTTCTGGGCCACCAAGGGCCGCGATGTCGCTTTCTACACCGCCACCTGAGACCGGAACCGACATTGGATTGGCGGAGCGGAACGTTTTCCCAGGAGACGTCCGCTCCGCTCCGTACAAACCCCTGCCGACGGCGGGCCGCCGCGAACTGATCCTGCGGCTTTGCAACCTGCGGCGGAAGATCCGCGTGCGGGGTCCTTCCATGCTGCCGGAGTTTGCCCCCGGTGACGAATTGTTTCTGGATCCCCGGGCCTACCGCCGGCGAGAGCCGCGCGTCGGCGATGTTGTGATGGCGCGCCATCCCCAGGCGCCGCAGGAGAACATTCTCAAGCGCGTGGCCTTCGTGTCCCCGGACGGCCGGGTGTTCCTGCGCGGGGACAACCCACAGGCCAGCACCGACAGCCGTACGCTGGGCCTGTTTCCGCCCGAGCGCATCCTGGGACGGGTTACCAGTAGATACCTGCCCGACTAAGTTGTCGGTCCCAGACCTTCGCGGTTCACCGTTGTTCCAGCGGCAGTTGGCGTGCGGGGATATCCCCGCGGACTGAATGCTGGTGTACTTGGGATTCCAGTCGCGGCGCGCGCCCGACAATCCCGTGTGATGTTCCGATACTCCCTGGGGAATGCGTCCCGGCCCGTGCAGGCTGGAGGAGAGACCCCGAACACCTCCACCCGCGCTCAACTTGTGGTGGGCGGCGGTTGACGGAGGAGCACTCAGCCACGAGCGCACCGGCAACGAGGTTCGGGGGACGACTTCCCGGTAGCGACGCGGGAGGCGCAGTTAAAGGGGGCACGGTCCCTTGACCAGACTGCAATGTTCATTGATGTTACGTAGGCTGGTTTCCGGTTTGGTCGGTACCTCCTCTTCGGCGCGGACCGTCGGCTCAAAGTCGGCTGCGCGACGAGCAAAGCTCGGAAACCAGCCAACCAGAGCCTGTCCAGTTGAGAATCATTACCGCCTGAACTCCTCCCCTGCCACGCACGAAAGCCCCGATTCATGAAGCGCTGGCAGAAGGAACCGAGGCTCCCATTCCGGAAGTCTGTCCGGCTTGTCCGGGATCGACTTCGATGATCGAGAGGTATTGTTCCAGCTTCTCGTGGAGCCAATCGCATATGGCATCCCAATTCTCTCGATTGTGGGTGTCGAAGTTTTTCCAATGCGCCTGTCGGCCGAGCCTGTTGCTGATGATGGAACGGTGCTTGTCGAGCCACCCATCCAGCGCGTCTTGCGAGAATCCTCGCTGCGGCTGGGTCGTGAAGAAGATGCCGGCGTGGCGGCTCGCGTACGAGAAGGCCAACGAGATGGTCGGCGCTTCCTTGTGTGGGCTGATCCACGAGTTGGCCAAACCGTGATTGGCCTTGACGCCGTCGCCTGGGTGGCGACGGGCGTAGTGCGTCCAAAACTCCCGGTATCTTTTGACGTTCTCGGCTCTCGACCCGGTGCGTTCGTCACGCACCTGACGCTCCCAGTTGTTCGGCTTCGCAATGACTTCGAAGATCGGGACCAGAGGCGAGTCGGCGATTCTAACCACCCTCAACTTGAGCGCGAAGAACGCAAACTCGTTTTCGGTGTGTCGGTTCAGCCACTGGATCGCGGACACATGCGGCTCGGCAAAGTCACGCGCAATCCAAACCACGACCCGAGCGTCGAACCCGGCCAGGTAGGTCATGATCTGGCCGAGGTGGGAGTGATCCGACCACTCAAGCTGGTTCTCAATCAGCACCGACTGTCCTTCGGGGCCCGTTGCCAGAATGTCTCCTCTGAATTCGCCCACTTGAGCCTCTATGGTTTCAGCCTCCAAGTGAATGCCGATTACCTCCGAGAGTCGCTCAAGATTCTCGGCCAGCCATGGCGTGAAGTCGTGGGCCTCGTGTGGCCACGCCTTGCGGACGTCGACTTCTGTCAGTTCGCCGAACGTGATGGGTTGCTGTTCGCTACCCATAGTGCCCGCGGCCTCGGCCGTCGTTACGGTGCCAGATCCATCCATAAGTTTCCCTCATCGTTGATCCTCTCCCCTGTCCGTTGGTTCTGTTCGTGGAGCCAACCTACAGATCCAGCTCTTGACGTACAGTCTTGATCAGATCGAGTATGTCCGAACGAACTTCTTCCACCTCGTCCTGCTGGGCTAGGTCCTCCAACGCATCGACGACTCGCGGGTCGTTGAAGTCCACCAACTGTCGAATTGCCTTCATGTGGGGCGGTGACGAGAAGAAGGGATAGCTGTCTGTATGCTCCTTCGGGGACCTTACGATGTCCAACAAGTGCTGACGGATATCTTCGGTGTCTGGTGACGGCTGCCAGAGCTCCCGTACACCGTCTGCGTCACCAACGTATACCGGCCCTATGGGTATGGTGTCGCGATTGGGTCGGTGGTGTGGATGATTGGCGCAGTAGGTATAGAAGGGATTCGGGATGGCGAGGTCGCGGATCTCGCAGAAACTGGGGATCGTGCGGTTGAAATTGGTGGATCCGCGTTTGCCACCGTTTGAGCGGTTGAACCAGCAGGTACCGCAACAGTCTGATCCTCCGTTCGGCATGGGTCCTATGCTTCCCCCCTCAACTGGACTTTGTACAACTTGATGCCGGTGTCCGGAAGTCACGCCCAGACTGGCACCATGGACCAAATCACAACCAAAGGTTCATTATGTCCAGCCTGCCGACCGCGATTGTATCCCTGCTGTCCTCCTTCGGGTCGCGCTTGGGTACGCGTATCTGCGCAAAGTGCAGAGGCGGCTGCTCAGGGCTGTACCGACATGGCTGCCGCGCCACTTGGATGACGGTGCCCGACCCCCTTGAGTTCGCTCCGGTTCACCCCATCCGGTGGTGCCGCCAGATGGCAGGACCGGACCTCAGGATCCGCCCAGAATCTCCGCGTAGAGCCGGTTCAAGGCTTGCCCCACCGGCTGCCAGCCGAATTGTTCACGGGCGCGTTCCCGGAGTTGGCATCTGAGTTCGCGCAGCCCGTCGGGATCGCGCCGGTGGCGTTCCAACAACCGGCAGATGCATTCCGCCAGGCCGGCTGCGCTGCCTGTCTCGGCATAGACGCCCAGGTTGCCCAGGTACTCGCGGGCCACGGGCACATCGAAGGCCACTGTGGGCAAACCCATAGCCATGTAGTTGAGGAGCTTGCCCAGTCCTTCCGTTCGGGATATCTTGGGTGCCACCGCCACGTCGCCCAGGGCCAGATGGCGCGGTACGTCGGCGTAGGGCATGCGTCCGGTCAGCGTGACGGCTTGGCCGATGCCCAGTGACTCCGCCTTGTCCCGGTAGCGGTCCACGAAGGGATAGCCCATTAGCAGGAGGTGGGCATCCGGTTCCCGGTCAAGGATGCGCGGCATGGCTTCCAGTAGCAGGTCCGTGCCTTGATACGGAGCCAGCAATCCCAGGTAGACGATGAGGGGCCCCGCGCTCGGCAGGCCCAGTGTCCTGCGCAGGGTGTGCCTGTCCGTCGGCGGAAACTGTTCCGGCTGGAACACATCGGTATCCACGAAGTCGCCCAGCTGCTCCATCCGTGCCGGCGGACACCCGTACCGCTCCACACCCAGGCGGCTGAAATGCGCGGTGCTTGCCACCACTCGGTCACCCTGACCGACAATCCATTTTTCCAAGGCCAGCAGTGGCCGAAAGAATCGGCTGTCGCGGGACAGGAACCCGTGGTCGATCATCTCCTCGGTCAGGCTGCCTTGCAGGTCCAGCAGCATCGGCTTGCGGAACAGGCGGCCGGCGATGGCGCCAATCAGGCCGCCTTCGTGCAGGTGAGCGTGGATCAGGTCGAAGCGGCGGGTGGCCAGCAGCCGGAGGACGGTCAGCCCCAGCAGCAGATCGAAGGCCACCTTGTGCCGGCTGGAGCCGACCTCCCAGCCGCGCCGCCAGGGGATGGGCAGGGTGCGGTGGATGCGCAGTTGGTTCGCTGGGCCTCCGTTGCGGTAGGTGGCGATCTCCACATGATGGCCGAGCCGTTCGAGGATGCGTACCTCCTCCAGGATGCGCACGTGGCAGCCCGTGTCGCTGAAGAAGCTGGTGGGAGCGACCACCAGGATGCGCAGCGTGCGGGATCCGGTCGGCATGGCGGGCCCGCCGGCGGGAACCGGACGCAGGCGGTTCAGGCGTCGCGGTCTTCCCGCACGTAGGCCCTGCCCAGCGCGGCGGGGGCGCCCCAGCGGCGGCCGATGTCGCCGATCGACACGGTCAGCAGGGCCACAATCGTGAACAGGTAGGGGAGCATGCCGGTGAAGTAGCCGATGGACGGATTGGCGCGGAACCGGGCGAAGTTCTGGAGATCGATCGGCAGGCGGCGCAGGGCGCCGAACAGATAGGAGCCGAACATGGCCCGGATCGGATCCCAGCCGGCGAAGATGACCAGGCCCACGGCCACCCAGCCCTGGCCTGAAATCAGGCCTTCCACCCAGGTCGGGGTCAGGGCCAGGGAGAGCGTGGCACCGCCCAGGCCGGCCAGCACCCCGCCGAAGGCGACATAGAGGATGCGCTGTCGCATGACCTTGATGCCCTGGACATCGGCCGCGGCCGGGTTCTCGCCGATGGCGCGCAGTTCCAGGCCCTGCCGCGTACGGTAAATCCAGAACCAGCAGAGCGGAACGAGCAGGAAGCCGATGTAGACGAGGAAGTTGTGGTCGAACAGAATGGGGCCGAGCACCGGGATTTGGGACAGGAAGGGCACGGGCCAAGTCGGGATGCGATCAACCTGGCGCACTTCGACCAGGGGCGAACCGAGTACGGCACTGAGGCCGCTGCCCAGGAAAGTGAGGGCCAGGCCGGACACCACCTGTTCCGCGCGCAGAACCAGAGCCACGAAGGCGTGCAGCAGGGCCATCATGCCGCCGACCACCATCGCTGCCAAGATCCCCAGCCAGGGATTGCCGGTCAGCCAGGTGACGCCGAACCCCGTCATGGCACCCATCAGCATCATGCCCTCGACTCCCAGGTTGAGGACGCCGGCCCGTTCGGTGAAGAGCTCACCCAGCGTGGCGAACAGTACGGAGGTGCCGGTGCGCACCCCGGACGCCAGTACGGCTGTGAGGAAGGCGATCATGCCAGCGTCTCCGGTTCCCGCAGGCGGATCCGGTACCGGATCAGCAGATTGCCACTCACCATCACAAAGAGAATCACCCCTTGTAGCAGCGAGGAGATGCCGGCCGACTGAATCTCGTCCGCCCCCACAATCAGGCCGCCGAAGAGGAAGGCGACGACGGCCACCGCCAACGGGTTGAAGCGGCCCAGCCAGGCCACGATGATCGCGGTGTACCCGTAGCCGGGCGAGATGTGCTCCAGCAGCCGGTGGACCACGCCGGACACCTCGTTCATGCCGGCCAGGCCGGCCAGGGCACCGCTCAGGGCCATCACGATGATCATCGTGCGGCGCAGGCGCACGCCCGCGTACCGGGCCGCGTCCGGGTTGTCGCCCACCATGGCGATTTCGAAGCCGAACTTGGTCCGGTTCAGCAGGATCGCAAGGAACACGATCGCCACCGGCACGGCCAGGATGCCCAAATGGAGCGTTAGGCCGCGCAGGGCGGACCACTGGTCGGCGTATTCGGTTAAGCGGGGCAGCCATGTGTTCCGCTCGAACATCGGCGTCAGGCCGAAGCCGCGTTCGCCCCAGGGTCCGTAGACGAAGAACTGCACGATGGACAGGGCAACGTAGTTCAGCATCAGGGTGGAGATGATCTCGTTGACCCCGAACTGAGCGCGCAGCCAGCCGGGCACGATGCCCCAGACGGCACCGCCCGCGGCGCCGGCCGCCGCCATCAGCACCAGGGCCAGCCACTGGGGCATATCGGGCGGCACGGCAAACAGCGCGATGCCGGAGGCGGCCAAGGCGCCCATCAGGAGTTGGCCTTCGGCCCCGATGTTCCACATCTTCATGCGGAAGGCGAGCGCCACCCCCAGGCTGGCCAGGGTCAGGGGCACCATCTTGACCAGGGTGTCGTTCAGGCCCCACTTGCTCCCGAAGCCGGCTCCGAACATGCTGCGGTAGACGTCCAACGGGTTGCCGCCGGCCACTGTCATCACGACTCCGGCCAGGAGCAGGGCCGCCACCAGCAGCAGCAGCGACACGGCCAGGTGTGTCAGCAGACCCGGCTGATCGCGTGCTTCCAGCCTCAGCCTCAGCCGACCGGAAGGCATGGTCCCGGACGCGGTGCTGCCGGTCATGTCGCCATATCCTCGGGCACCACGCCGGCCATCAGCATGCCGATGGTGTCGGCCTCGGCCCGGGCACGCGGCAGGATGCCCATGATGCGGCCGCTGTGGATTACGGCCACCCGGTCGCTCAACGAAAGAACCTCCTGCAAATCCTCGGACAGAAGCAGGATGGCCACGCCGCGGCTCCGTTGTTCCATCAGCAGTTCATGGACGTTCTGAATGGCGCCTACATCCAGGCCGCGGGTCGGCGATTCCGCGACCAGCACCCGCAGTTCGGTGGACAGTTCCCGGGCCAGGATGACCTTCTGCAGGTTGCCGCCGGACAGGAGGCGCACGGGTTGGTGGCGGCCGGCCGCGGCCACCCGGTACTTGGCCAACAGCGCCGCGGCCCGGCGGGACTGGCCCGCCCGGTCAAGGAACGGCCCCCGGCGGGCCGACCGGTAGTGCTTGAGGTCGAAATTCTCCTGGATGGAGAGATTGGGTGCCGTGCCGGTGTGCTGCCGATCCTGTGGCACCCAGGAGATGCCCAGATCGATCATGCGCCGCTGATTGGAGCCGGTCACATCGAACCCGTCCAGCTCGATCGTGCCGGCCTGGAGCTTGCGCAGGCCGGTTATCGCCTCGGCCAGTTCGCGCTGGCCGTTGCCGGCCACCCCCGCCACACCCAGGATTTCCCGCTGATGCAGATCTAGGGACAGGTTGTCAACGGCGGTGTGGCCCCGATCGTTCTCCACCCTCAGACTGCGCAGGGACAGCAGTTTGCGGCCCTGTTGCACCGGTGGCACGGTGACGTCGAAGAGAACCGGGCTGCCCACCATCATACGCACCAGCTCGCGGTGCGAGACCTGAGCCTTGGGGACGGTGTCCACGACCCGGCCCTGGCGCATGACGGTCACGGTTTCCGCCAACTCCATCACTTCATTCAGCTTGTGGCTGATGAACAGGAGGGTGCGGCCGGCCCGGGCCATGCCGCGCATGCGGTCAAAGAGGGTGTCCGCCTCCTGCGGTGTCAGCACGGCCGTGGGTTCGTCCAGGATCAGGAGACGGGCGCCCCGGTGGAGCATCTTGACGATCTCCACCCTTTGCCGCTCTCCGACCGACAGCTGCCAGATCAGGGCGTCCGGATCGATATCGAGTCCGCTTTCGCGGCCCAGCCCGGCAACGGTGTCGCGGATGGCCGAGGGATCCATGCGGAAGCCCAACCTGCGATCGCCCAGGACCACGTTTTCGGCGACGGTCTGGGTTTCGACCAACATGAAGTGCTGGTGCACCATGCCCACGCCGGCCCGGATCGCGTCCAGCGGGGAGGCGAAGGAGACGGTCCGATCCTCCACCTTCATGGTTCCCGAGTCGGGCCGGTACAGGCCGCTCAGGATGTGCATCAGCGTTGACTTGCCGGCTCCGTTCTCCCCCAACAGGGCATGAATCGAACCGGCGGCCACGTCCAGATCCACCCGGTCGTTGGCCAGAACCCCCGGGAATCGTTTGGAGATGCCCCGCATCTCCACCATGTTGGGTCGCGGAGCGGCCGCTGCGCGCGGCCCAGGTTGTCTGCGGGGTCGGGGCTTGGATGTGCGCGGCATTGGGCAGTGCCGGCGGAAGGCGCCTTCCGCCGGCATGCGCCGGGGGCGTCCCGGGACGCCCCCGCGGTTTCAGGCTATTGCGGGACCTGGGCGTCGGCGACGAAGCCTTCCGCCAGCCAGCCCATGCAGTAGGTGCAGCCGGGGCGTCCCAGCAGGGCGCCCAGCTCGTCGTCGATCCCTTCCAGATCGGACTGCGTCAGGGACTCGCCCTCCGGCACCACCAGGTTGCCGGCGTTGTCATGGATGGGGCCCGTGAACATGTCGAAGCGGGTGAACTCGCCGTCGCGCATCTGCTGCAGGACGTCGTCCACTTCCGGAATGACCCAGTCGGGCACGGCTGGCTGGGGTACTTCGCCTTCCATGAAGCCGGCGAATCCGACTATCTCGTCCGGGACGCCGAGGTAGTAGTCGTCCGGCTCAAAGGTGCCGTCCATCACGGCTTGGGCAATCTCGACATAGGTCGGCCCCCAGTTCCAGTAGGGAACACCCAGGCAGGCCTCGGGCGCGGCATCGCAGGCGTTGGCGCTGTTGCCCGGCACACCCGTGAAGCCCATTTCCCCGGCCACCTGCACGGGGATGGCGGTGTCGGCGCCGGTAATGATCACGGTGGCGCCGGCATCGATCATGGAGACCGCGGCTTCGCGTTCGCCTTCCGGATCAAACCAGCTGAAGATCCAGCGCACGTCCATCACGCACTCGGGGCAGGTACGGCGCATGCCCATCGTCATGGCATTGCCCAACCGGACGATTTCCGGGATGGGGAAGGGGGCGACGTAGCCGACCCGGTTGGAGCCGTCCTCGGCGGCCCTGGCGCCGGCGACCATGCCAGCCAGGTACTTGGCCGATTCCATGGAGCCGAAGAGGTTCGCGAAGTTGTGGTCGTTCTTCTTGAGGCCCGAAACGTGGACGAACGCCTGGTCCGGGAACTCCTCGGCCACGGTGGCGGTCGGATCCATGTACCCGAAGGAGGTTGTGTAGATCAGGTCGAAGCCCTTGCGCGCCAGGCTGCGGATCACGCGCTCGGCGTCCGCGCCCTCGGGCACGCTTTCCAGATAGGCCGTGTTGACGTTGTCGAGGTTCTCCTCAAGATAGAGGCGGCCGTCGTTGTGGGCGTAGGTCCAGCCGCCATCGCCGATGGGACCCACATAGACAAAGGCCACGTTGAACATGCCCTCGACGATGTCGGGGGTGGTCAGGGTCGGTTGTTCCTCCACTTCCGTCGGCATTTCCTCTGGATAGGTGGAGGGATCAGGCAATACGCAACCGGCCAGCAATGCGGCCAGAAGCAGGATCGAGGCCAATACAGCAAGTCGACGAAGCATGAGGTTCATCTCCTGGGGCCGGCACCCGTGGATCGAGTTGACAGGGGCCGAATTCTACTGTACCGGCTGGATTCGGGGCCTGATTTGCCCTGCCGAAATCGGCCTGTGCAGCATGCACAAGTCCCCTTCCAGGCTGCCGGATTCGGCAGGGCGCCTTCCAGGGAAGATTATGTCGACGAGACTCTGATCAATCCTGCATCCGTCCATCACCGGTGGTTCCTTCTGATAGAGCAGGTTCGGTGCCCAGTGGCGCAGTTCTCAAACGGGAGGTGCTGCGGCATCCAGATCTTGACATCTCTTTATGATTCATCCATCATTCACCCAATAGGTGAATGATGGATGTGATGTTCAGAACCAGACGGCTGCAACGAAACTTCGAGGAGTCCGATAAGGCTATACGGCAGTGGGGGAAGGACGTCGGGCGCAAGTACATCACTCGCGTCACGCAACTCCATGCCGTCCCCGATTTTCAGACTGCAGGCAAAATCCGAGCCATGAAACTGCATCGCTTGAAGGGAGACAAACAGGGAAAGTGGTCCATACACCTGACGGGCCGGTGGCGTCTCATCGTGGCAGAGGGATCTTCAGAGGAACATGTGATCATCGAGGAAGTGAGCAATCATTATGATCAGTAAACCATCAAGCACATGGTCGGACATGCCGATCCCTCCGGGCGAGATCCTGGCCGAGGAACTGGAGGCTCGAGGCATGACCCAAAGGGAACTCGCCGTCAGACTTGGCAGGCCCGCACAGGTGGTCAACGAGATCGTCAATGCCAAGAAAGCCATTACTCCGGATACCGCCCTTGAACTGGAAATGGTGCTGGGCATCGATGCGTATTACTGGGCCAATCTGGAAAGCCTTTACCGGATGACCCTGGCGCGGCAGCGCGCGCAGGACGACCTCGTTGCAGGCGTGGCCGCGCTGGACTGCTATCCGATCCGGGAAATGACCAAACGCGGGTGGATCAAGGCAGGTCTGGACAAGCCCGGCAAGGTGAAGGCCTTGCAGATGTTTCTGGGCATGGCGGTGGTGGAGCCACGTGCCTACACCGAGGCAATTGGATTCCGGATCACCGAGGCGGCACAACGGAAAGTCTCACTGGGTGCCCTGTCGGTGTGGCTGCGCAAAGGCGAACTCGAGGCTCAGAATGCGTGTACCGCAACGTACGATGCGGAAACCTTCCGCCAAGCTCTGCTCAACATCAGACGGTTGACGCTGCAACCGCTCAAGGAGTTCATCCCAACGATGTCGGCTCTTTGCGTCGGTGCGGGGGTCGCGTTCTGCCTGGTGCCGGAACTCCCGAGGAGTGGTGCCAACGGGGTGGCACGTTGGCTGCCGGACGGTCAGGCCCTGATACAAATGAGTCTCAGGCACAAGTGGGCCGATGTCTTCTGGTTTTCCTTCTTCCATGAGGCTTGTCACATTCTCAGACACAGGACGCAACGACGCATCGTCGTAGACGGCCTCGGCGGGGATCCGGCCCTAACCGAAATGGAGACGGAAGCAGATACATTCGCCTCGGACATGCTCATCCCACCAGGCTCTTGGCAGGATTTCTGCAATGACGGCGAGTTCTCGTTGGCGGCAACTCGGGAGTTTGCCCGGTCCGTCGAGATAGCCCCCTTCATCGTGGTTGGGAGATTGCAGAAGGAAAAGCGGATTGGCTACAACCAGCTTGCAACCTTGAAAACGCGCTACGAGTGGTCGGACCTGTAGCGGTGTTTGTACAAAGTCCAGCTTAGTCGTTGAACAGCCCCGGATCGCTGTGGATGACGGGGCAAATGCCTAGGTTGTCGACGTGTCGGGAGCCGCCGTCAGCAGGACGAGAGCTTTCGCAGCGCATATGAATGGCCAGGCTGCGGCGCAGCTGGCCGGATTGGTTGGGGCCCCTTAAACCGGGACAGTGGTCAGCAACGAGGTCTGCACCGTGTCTGGGGTGGTCACGCCTCCGTACACACAATCCTCTACATGACCATCGTGACCGCCATCCGCCATAACCCCACCATCTGTGTCTACTACACCCGCTTGTGCCGGTGCGTCAAACCCAGGAAGATGGCGCTCGTCGCAGCTATGCGCAAGCTGCTCCTCATACAGTTGCTGTTCAGCAACTGTGTAATGTTGTCAACTATGGATCGCTGTTGATACAGGTTGTGCTTGCCAGGGAACCTGGTCCCGCAGCATGGCGTTCAGCATAACCAACAGCTTGCGCATGGCGGCCACGAGAGCCACTTTCTTGGGTTTGCCCTGGTCGCACAGGCGTGTGTAGAAGACACCGATCGCGTTCTGCCCTAACTCAAGGGGATTATATACTTGGGTTGACTCCGGGGCTGAAAACTGCTAGAATCAGGGCACTGAAAGGAGGTAGGGACAACCCAACATGACCAGTGGCAACGCACCCGGCAAGGCACACCGCACAGGCATCAGCCTGTTCGAGTTGCAAAAGATGTTCCCGGACGAAGAGTCCGCCCGTCAGTGGTTCGAGGACATTCTGTGGCCGGAAGGCATCCGCTACTGTCCGAACTGTGACAGTGACAACACGTATGAGTGCTCCCACGCCAAGATGCCCTACCGTTGTCGCGATTGCCGCAGGTACTTTAGCGTCAAAACCGGCACGGTGATGACGGGTTCGCCACTGCCGTTGCTCAAATGGCTGTACGCCATCTACCTGGACACGACCTCGCTCAAGGGCGTATCCAGCATGAAGTTGCACCGGGATCTGGGCATCACCCAGAAGGCCGCTTGGCACATGCAACAGCGAATACGATTGGCGTTTTCCCATCGCGACGAAACTTCGGATTTCTCCGGTCCGGTCGAGGTCGATGAAACCTACGTGGGCGGCAAGCGCAAGAACATGTCCAACGCACAACGCAAGGAACTGGAGGGCACCGGCCGCGGCACGACCGGCAAGACGGCCGTTGTGGGCGCCAAGGACCGGGAGACCAACCAAGTCCGTGCTCAAGTGGTGGAAACCACTGACAAGCAGAACCTACAGGGGTTCGTGACCGAGCACACCAAGCCCGATGCCCAGATCTATACGGATGAGGCGGCCGTCTACGAGGGCTTGCCTCACCATGAGGCCGTCAAGCACGGTGTGTCCGAGTACGTGCGAGGCATGGCCCACACGAACGGAATGGAGAGCTTCTTTCTGGTCGGTGCTCAAACGTGCCCATACGGGCACATTCCACAAACTGTCGCCCAAGCACCTGGACCGCTATGTCCGAGAGTTTGCAGGCCGCCACAATGTACGCAACCTCGATACCTTGGATCAGATGGCGACGGTTGTGGCCGGCATGGATGGCAGACAACTCATGTATGAACACCTCATCGCCGACAACGGCTTGCCGTCGGGAGCAAGATCATGACTGAAAACGATGTTGCCCTGCGGGTTGGCCGGTTGATGTGCGACCTGGCCGAATGCATCCAGGAATTGAACCATGCCCGCAGCGAGGCCCACGACTTGGTTTCCAACCTCCGCATACTCGCAGATTGTTTCGACCGGGACATTCAGGCCGTGAGCATCAGGGAATTGCACGGTGATACCAGGTTCACCGTCCGCGATAAACGCCAGCCTGAACACGGCACGCGGAGGGCGGTGCGTTTCATCCCGAGTGGAAACCGGCTCATGGAGATAGCACTGCGCATCCAGCGGGCCAAGGATCAGGCCGAGGATCTTCTGAATCAACTACGCAATGAAAACATCGACGTGCGTGGTATCTGCAAGGCCCTAGCCATCGAATAGATTCTTGCCATCAGAGGGGAAAATGACCAACGAGGAACACCGCAACTGGGTCGAGGCGCGCGCCAACTGCACCTTGTATGACGCGTACAGGCAGATTGTTGAGGCCGTCAAGCACGATGTTGAATGCTTCAACGGCCTGCCGGACGGAAAGCGTCCGGGAAAGGAGATGTTTTCCGTTCGGGAAACGCAGGCATCCAGTTTCTATGTGGCCCGCGACCGCGATATGCCCGACGCGTCCGAATCGGTCAGCCTCTTTCATGGCTTCGATTATGTCCGCATCAACGACACCGGTCGAACCGTGCGCGTGCTGCGCTCCCAGGGGCAGCAATTCGAGGTCACACCCCATTGGAACGAACGGGCAGGCAGGTGTGACCTGTTAATTGACGGCGAGCCCCACTCGCCGTCACAAATCAGCCAACGGGCCATCGGCGATCTGCTGTTTCCGTAGGGATTGGGTAGCCGAGCACGCAGGGACGGACACATCCGCATAGGGCACGGTCAGCACGTCCACGATGCCGGTGTGACCCTCGTCGAGCTCGCCGACCACGTAATAGCGAACACCCTTTTGGGGTCGGAAAGGAACAAGACCGTTGGCGGTCCATTGAAGAAGCCGCGCGTATGGGGTATATTGATAAACAGCAACAGACATGGCGTCCACCATCTGTTTGTAGGGAAGCCCGGCCGACACCGGGCTTCCCGCTATTTTACACGGTATATACATCGCCTGTTCGCACCCTCCCGGAGGTCCGATTGTCCTGTGGTTCCTGTAGGTCCTGGTAGATGGGTTCGCAGGCCGCTGAGTCAAGCCTCACCCACAGGCTTCGTTCCATAGTCTTTCAGAACGCACCACGGCCTCCGCAGCCCTGTACAACAAGGGCCTGGCACGTGCCATGGCATTCGCGTCCAGATCGTGAATGCCTGTGATAACAGCATCCGCGAAACGCACGTAGTAGTCGGCGGCCAGTGTTAGTTGGGAGTGTGTGGCCTCCATACGCGCTGGCACAGCCATGGCATTGACTTGATCCTGAAACGTCTGCATGACGGCCAGCCAGAAGAATGTCTCGGAGACCCAGCGTGAGTCATAAAACAGGTTGGGATTGTCGCCCACCTGTTGCAAATAGTGCTGCACACTTCTCTTGGCTATGTCAAGATCTGCAAGATGTTGTGCACCCTCCTGCATGTAATGAACTATGAACGGGTCCGATTCGCAGGGCGTGGCCGGCGGAGCCGAGGCCACGCCCTGCGATGACGCGCGTTGTCTCGGCTCTGCAAGAAACCAGACGAACACGATGACCAAAATCACACCCAGAGCGAAAAAGCCGACGATCAGCTCGGTTCGGCTAACGTTCTCACTGTCCTGGTCCGTTCTTGCTTCCGCCTCGGCTTTGTTCCCTTGCTGTTCATTCGGGGGTCTGGACATGGGACAATCCCCATTTCTTACATCTTGACGTAGAGCGCGAAGGTGTTGTCTACCGCAAAATCCATCTCCATTTGGAGCCGGAAGGCTGGGCCTTCCTCCGTGAAACCCGTGACGCCCTGAACCCGGATGAGGGCCTGATTGCCGATACCCTGACCAGGGTAGGGACTGCGGCTCCACGTGAAGTAGAGCCAACGATCCGTGCTGTTCATGTACGGCTTTCCTTCCGGTACGAGGCCGGCAGGGTGGCGCTCGAAGTAGTTGCCCGACTCGTTGCCGAAGTTGGAGTCGTGCCAGAGGCCGACGTCCGTGATCATGCCGTCGAGCGACATGATGTCCTCGTACATGGCCTGCCACGAGTCAAAGCCGAGCGCCTGCGGCATGCCCGGCACGGGCGTCAGCGCGACCGTGTTGATCGGATACGACCCGCCATCGGGCCAGAAATCGTTTGTGCGCTCCGCGACCTTGTACCAGCGACCGGGTACTGGCCGTAGGCGGCTGCCGTCCCAGCAGTTCTCTATCGTTTGTGCTTCGGCTGCGGTTACGGGCGCGGGGTGCAGCCCTGCGACTGTCAGCAGGATCAAGGCAATCAGAATCCAACGGCTCATATCAATCTCTCCAACTGTGAGTGTGTGAGGGGTATTGGGTTCTGGCCGAGTTGGCAAGGTCCGGTTTGGTTGCGGCAGTGGGGCGGGTTGGGGCGGTGGGGCTGGTGGCAGATGGTGCCGAGGCGCATGTCGGCGCCCCGCTTCATCCAGAAGCCGTACACGTCCCGAAAATCATCGGTATGCCGCTGCTGGACCGTCACGAAGGCTTCGTACATCCAAGCGCACAGGTTTTCTGCACGCGGATTGTCTGCCCTGATTTCACGCCGCGCCATCATGTCATTCATGGCATCCATCAACCAGAGCAGGCCGGTAGTCTCACCGTCAAAGGTGTGGATCTTGGTCTGCTGGAGGCTTCTACGCAAGGCCCTTTGGCTTTCCGGGTGACGGATTGCTCCCGTTTCATGACCGAACTAAAAAAAACTTGACGTGGATCAAGGCGTAATCCGTGGGATCGTCCGCGGCCAGCATGTAGTCCCACAGCGTCAAGTCCGTGAATCGGCGACCATCAAGCCAGGTCACGGGTTTGCCCTTGACGTTTCTTTGCCAGTGTTGGTGGAATCCCAGGCGTACCAGATTCCCCACACGCTCAAACCCACGGCGGCCACAACACCAAGGACCAACAACTGACTAACGGCTCCCGGCAGAGCCTTCTTCAACACAACAGCCGCGCTCTCGGCACGGCTGGATTCGGTTTTCTCCATGAGGAAAGCCCCCTTGTGGCAAACGGGTAGCACTTACCACAGACGCTAGCCTCAGCGAACCGCAAGGGGGCGCGCGTCACACGGTCTTGCCGGCGCGTGCACTTCCCCGATGGAAGGCCATCCGGATCAACTGTTGTGGCAAAAATCACTATACCACACGTACACTCACATAAAGTATACTGAACATCACGGATTAACTCAAAATCCCCGGACTAGCCGGGGATTCCAAGGCCGACGGGCTGTTGGAGCAACCCCATCGGCTAAATCACAAAGGAAGGACACCCATGGTGATTCATCACCGTCAGTATATCTCGTCGCCCCAAGTTTGGGCGGCCATCAAGGCGGCGCGGGAGGTCTATGGTTTCGACTTCGTTGAAGAGGCGCTGCGGGCAGCCGAGGCGGGCCAGCGACCGTGGCCTTATCTCATAGCCGATCCAGAGTCTCCGTCCGGGATTTTTCTGGTGTGTTCCGACCTGCCGGT
Organism: Caldilineaceae bacterium; assembly: GCA_965208365.1. Classification (GTDB taxonomy): domain Bacteria; phylum Chloroflexota; class Anaerolineae; order Caldilineales; family Caldilineaceae; genus Bin34. Next base: position 1,427,999 of record OZ242330.1, read on the forward strand.
ATCCAGATCGTCGGGGTCGGTCTCATCCTCGCACAACTGAATGCTCACGCACTCCAGTCTGCGACTGCAATCTTGTCACTCGAATTCATGCCCCAGGTCCCGCAGCCCGTCGGCCATCGTGTGACCATTCCACAGAAAAGCGTTCAGTCGCCTGTGGTTGACCACTTGATAGTCATCCTTCACAAGCAACCTGTATGCTTTGAGGATGTCAATCCAGATTCCAGTCTCGGCCTGCGTCAGCACAGGGTTGGGTTCGGTCTCCGTCAAGGCCCAGAACAGATCCGCGACGGCCTGTTGCCGATCCTCCGACTTCTGCGACGTGTCCACACAATCCAGCACGCTCAATCCGGATTCCTCTGCCGCCGCCAACAGATCCCGCGGCGTGGTGGTGCCGGAACGATCCGCTATTTCCTGCAAGGTTGGGTTCTCTTTGAGTTCCATCTGATTCTCCTTTGGCTGCCTCTAGGTGAAGGGCACTGAACGTGCTTGGCCCCTATGCTACCCTGAACCAAACTCTCCGGGGAGGCCCCATGCCGGACAAGGAAGAACAGGTGCCGTTGGAACCACAACCCGACAACACACCACCGCAGAGGGTGTCGGTATCCCTTTCGAGTGACGAACCCCCGCCGAGAACCGCGTTACCGGCGGACTACCAGGGCGCGACCCCGCGCGAGGTCGCAGCCGCGTTGCTGGCCTACCGGCCCAAGCGCCAACGTTCAGAGAAGAAAGAAGGGCGGGAGTAGATCCCACCCTGATTCAACCCAAGTATATAATCCCCTAACTCAACACCAAGGCAGGTGGACTATCTCACCCCTGCTCTTGTACTTGGATGATTACCTCATGAGAGCATCGATTGAACAAGGGCCAAAGTCTCGTGTACTACGGACGCGCGATTGCACAGATGAATTCGATAGCATCTTCGACCCGGGTTTTGATTGTCCTTAATTGAGCTGTTGAGTACTCTCCAGCAGAGCCATGGGCTCCAGTATTAAGCACCTGAAACAGATTCACGACATCGGCGATGTTGACGTCTGCAAAGTTCTCGAGAGCATCGTTTGCATTCCCTTGCCGGCGGAGCAGGAAGCGCAACTTGGAGCGCCTTGTTGGAAATCCTTGCCTCGTGCGTTCACAATTTGGCAGTCGTTGAAGCACTTCTGAATCAGGGGCTTCAATATCAAGAATAGTCGTAATGATTTCTCGTGTACTCGTACAGAAATGTCGTGCTGCATCCGGGTTGTTTGGATGCAGTGAGTACAATGCACCACTCCATCGGCTATTGAGGTCGGGAGAGATCATGACTAGCGTATCAGTTATTGTGGAGTTTGTCAAGTCCATCTCGATGTCTGATGGATCGCTACTATCTTCAAGGAGACTGTTCAGCACTTGAGCACTGTTTGCTGTTTCCCGCTCAGCAAGATCCGAAAGGAACGGGTCCGCGTTGCTATAATTTAGCGTTTCGTACGCAGTTTCAAGATTTAATACTGAGCGATAGACTACGGTGTAACGGACAGTGACAGTCTGTCGGGACAAACGGCGATAGGCTGATTTTCGGCGAGCTTGGTCGGCTCTGACTCTTGCGTTATATGTCCGAACCTGGCGGTTGTAGTTATTTATTGCATTGTTGACGCGTGTGTTATGGTTTCGGACCTGATTGTTATATCTTCGGACTTCAGAGTTGAACTTTTGTACTGCCCGGCGGCGTTGGGCTTGTGCCTGACGCAGTTGGTTCTGTATTCGTGAGACGTTAATTCGTCGGGGCATTGTTGTCACTCATTGGTGATGTGCATCAACACCTCAAAGTGTAGTACGAAACACTCTACCCTGCGGGTTGTAGACGCACTGGCAATGTTTGAGTTGCGTTAGAGGTATTCCGTGCGATTGTTGCAAAATATACCTGCGTTGGTGCCCTGCAGCAAACCGCAGGCGGCGTTCATCGCCCATGTCGTAGTGCTGCTACAGTGGCTGCCGGAGCGCGTCAACTTTACTAAGCCTCCCGACAAACGCCAATCCCACGGTCACCACCGACCGGCAGCCAAGTTTCGTCCACTTCCCTGGGATCGGGAAGGAGGGCTTCCTGATCAGGTGCCAGAGCCGGGGCCATCGCCTGCCCGTCTCACCACAGGGTTGTGACTCTGACCCCACACCAGGTCCGGGATCCGGGCCATGCCCCGGTGGCTGCCGCAGTGTACATACAGCCGGGCTACCCGGTGATGAAAGGCATCTGTGTGCTGGTGAGGCCGTGCCGGCATGGCCAGCGCTGAACCCGAACCCGGCCCAGGGTGGGCAAGAACGAGGATCAAGTCTATGGAGGGAGGACTCTTGGGTGAGTCAATCAACAACCGTATTCTCGGGCAGCGGTGGCCGTCGCGTCCATGAAGCAGAGCGCTACCCCGTGCAGTTCCCGCAACAGGACCCGCAGGGGTACTACTGGCAGGTGCTGCACATGGCACAGGTAGGCCGCCAAGACCTTAGGCGCGGGCCGAACCGCACCGGCTCGGTGCCGGTCGCGAAGCCGACGGACCGTCTTGCGAGGGCGGCTGGCTGCTGTTGCCGCTGTGCTGGCGGAACTGTTGTGCAGCGTGCCCCGTCGTGGCCGCTGTCCTCGTCGCTGAACTGCCGGAGCTGGGGCATCTCAGCCGCCGTCACATTGCCGCACTGGTCGGTGTGGTACCCCTGAACCGGGACAGTGGTCAGCAACGAGGCCCGCGCTGCGTCTGGGGTGGCCGTGCCTCCGTGCGCAAAATCCACTATATGGCCAACGTAACCGCCAACCACACCTTCTACACGCGTCTGTGCCGGTAGGGCAAACCCAAGAAAGTAGCCCTCGTGGTCGCCATGCGAAAGCTGCTCCTCATCCTGAATGCCGTGCTCCGGGACTAGGTCCCTTGGCAGAAGGAACCGGTGTCAACGGTGATCAAAGCTTGACACCCAACATGGTTGCTGAACAGTTACTGCAGTACGCATAAATCTCACTTCCAGACGACCGGGATCGGTGGTTGCCTTCAGGAAACGGCCCACACTGTCCCCGCATTGATACGGCACCCGGCCATGTACATGGTCAAGCTTCAGATGAAGGTTTTCCAACTGCTTCTGCAACTTGATAGGGACGGTTCCCTTCGCCCGGGTAAGGTCTTAGGATCTGAGTGAGCTCGAACTCTCCGTACTGCCGGTTGTGGTGACGTTGGGAGACTGTTTCAGTTTGGCCTTGATTTCCTCGTGGTAGGTCTTGGTGATGGGGTAGTACCTGATTACCCAAAGCGATCCGGCAACCATCAAAGTGGGCAGAATGCCAATGATAAAGCGCAGGGCCGCCACCACGGTCTGTGGCTGGACTATATCCGTTCCGGCCGTGCCCTCAATGAGGCCCGAGCGCGCCAGGATGAAGTTTACGACCAAGACCGCCAAGGCAGATCCCAGTTTCCGAAAAAATGTCAGGTAGGCTGTGAAGATCCCTTCCCGCCGTTCACCCGTTTGCAACTCGTCGTATTCCATGACGTCGGGCAACATGGCCCCCGGCACCGTTATGCCGGCACCATAGATGAAGCCCAGCCAAAGACAGTAGGGCACAAAGGCCCTGAACCCACCGGTCGGAAACATGGCAGCAAGGGGGATCGACACTATCCAGGCCGCCCCCACCAGGAGGTAGGAGTTGCGCTTGCCAAATCGGGTTATCAGGAAGTTTGTCAGAGGCATGGTGACCAAGGCACCCAACAACAGCAGGCCTGCCAGGGTGTCATCCATGCCGGCGGGAGCCTGCAACACAAATTGCAAATACCAGATGAAGGAAACCACCACGATTTCCAGACCGGTAAACGCCAGGAAGTAGGACGCGGAAAGAATGCGGAAAGGCCGATTTCGAAATACCGCCTGAAAGGCTCTTAACGGATTGATTTGCTTGGGAACCCGTATATGCGCGGGTTCCCGGAGGCGCCAGAATATGAGAACCGGCGCGATCATCAGGGACAGGCCGAACAGCCAACCGGCCGCCATGTACCCCTGCAGAATGTTGTCGGCCCACCCCCACGCGATGGTGAAGTCCTCGGCTACCCGCTTGAACATGCCCGCCGTGACTAGGGCCCCCAGCAGGTAGAAGGCATTGCGCCAGGCCACGATCGAGATACGGTGACTGTAGTCGTGCGTGATTTCGGCCAGCAGCGCCGTATGGGGCACTGCGAATACGGTGTACACCGTGTCCAGGGCCAAACTGACTATCACAAAATAGACAAACAGCCACGCGGTACTTGCTGCGGGTGGGCGGAACCACAACAGGGCAAACAGCAACCCCAGGGGCAGCGCCGCCATCAACATCATGGGGCGCCGGCGTCCCCACCGCGTGTTCAGGCGATCACTGATGACGCCAACCAGGGGATCATTGACTGCGTCCCAGATGCGGCCCAGGAGGAGGATCAGGCCCACCATGTTGGGGACCAGCCCCACCACACTCACCAGGAAGTAATTCAGGAAGAGGGATCGCGTTGTGCCGGCAATGGCGGAAGTCCATTCACCAGAGCCATAGATCACCTTGTCCAGGAGCGACAGCCTTTCTTCGACAGTCATTTGGGGCCCAGGATGTCAACGAGCCAACGACCGGTGCATTCGGCCCGATGTCCTCTCGAGGCAGATCGCGTTGAACCGATTGGCGACAGCCTTTTCAATGGACGCATCCACATCGGCCCCACGGCTTGCCCGCGCAGTTGGGCAGTGAACCTCGACTTGAGCCTATCCCACGGAGGTGCAGTGCAGTCGTTTGATGAGCCCTTGGCATGGATAAACCCTTTGTACAGGCTGGAAAAGACAGAGCCTCGGAGACACAGTCTATTGGAGGTAGCTGGAGACATCCCTGTCTACTCAGGGGATGCCTACTCCGGAATCACTGCATCTGCTGCAAAGCCCTCTGCCAACCAGTTCATGCAGATGGTGCAGCCGGGCCGACCCAGATGAGTGCCAAGCTCGGGGGCAATGCCTTCGAGATCTGACTGCATCAACGAGACACCTTCCGGCACGATCAGGTTGCCTTGGTTGTCGTGGATGGGGCCGGTAAAGATGTCGAAACGGGTGAATTCACCGCTTCGCATGGCCTGGAGGACGGCGCGTACCTCCGGCACGACCCAGTCCGGAACCATCGGTTGGGGAACCTGTCCCTCCATGAAGCCGTAGAGGCCCAGCATGTCCTCCGGGAATCCGTAGTAGCGGTTGCCCGATGGGAGGTTTCCGTCCATCATGTCCTGGACAATGGGAACATAGGCGGGCCCCCATAGCCAGTAGGTGGCGGTCAGGCAGGCATCGGGTGCGTCTTCGCAGGCACTGGCGCGCTTGTCCGGAATGTACGTGAAACTTCTGCCCTCTCCAAGCAGGAGAGGGAGCGGAGCGCTCGTGGCACTCGCGATCACCGTGATGCCGGCATCCAGCATGGAGGCTGCCGCCGCAGCCTCCGCCTCCGGATCGTCCCAACTCATAAGCCAATGCAGGTCCATCACACAGTCGGGGCAGGTGCGTCGCATGCCCAGGACCAGGGCATTGCCCAGCCGTACAATCTCGGGGACGGGGACCGTGGCCAGATATCCGACCCTGTAGCTACCGTCCTCGGCCGCGCGTGCCCCGGCCACCATGCCGGCCAGGTACTTGGACGCCTCCATGGCCCCGAAGAGACTTGCGAAATTGGTGTCGTTGCTCCGTTGGCCCGACACATTGACAAAGCCTCGGTTCGGAAACTCTTGGGCGACAGCGGCGGTCGCGTCCATGAAGTCGAAGGAAGCGGTGATGATCAGGTCGAAGCCCCTGTCGGCCAGCGTGCGGAGGACGACTTCGCGCGTGACATCGTCCGACACGTTTTCGACATGGGCGGTGGCCACACCTTCGACGGTGCGCTCCAGGTAGAGGCGGCCCTCGTTGTGGGCATGGTCCCATCCACCGGCGGCAACTTCACCGCCGTGGACAAGGACAGCGTTGAACGAGCCGTCCACGGGATCCGGCAGGACGGAAAACCGTTCCTCTGCGGCCGGTGCCATGGCGGAGCCGCCTGCTGCCGGTGGCGGCATCGCACAGCCGGCCAGGAGGGAGGTCAGGAGGGCGAGGACGATCAATGGAAAAGACAGCTTGCCCATGGGGGGGCGTCTCCCTGGTGGTGAACTCGTGACGTTCCGACGGTGGCTGTTGGACTGGCCGTTCAGGAGGAACGGCTTGGCGGGGAACCGGGACTCTGAACCGGTCCGACGCGCGGAGTCAGGGCAACCGGCAAGCCGTCAGACGACTGGAAGTGTGGTGGCGTGATCGATTCTGTTCCACGGCAAAGGATACCGCCTCGGATTCGTTGACCTGGATTCGAGTTTGGAAGGGACGAAGGCTCCCATTGGGGCCCGATGCGGCCAAACCGGTTCCAAGAAGCCGTCGTCGCGTGTTTTGCCGGTCCTCTTCAAATGGCCAAATCACTGAGCCCGACCTGCCCGTACTCGGTTTCCACTACGAGATCCGGGTACGGACGCGCAATGATCCTGCCTGCATTAATCGGTGCTTCCGGGGTGTCCGGCTGCACAGTGCCGGCCAACATGGCATTGCCGAAGGTAGTCCATCCCCATCAGTCGCGTCGGGCCCTGCCCAGCGGTTGGTCTTCCCCGATTCCGTTCGTCTCCTGAGGAAACAGCAGCGAACGCCAGTCGGCGTTGCCGAACGACACGTCCGCTACTTCTGCCATGGTGTGGCCTTGTCCCACCCGACGCCAGTTGGCCTCGATTTGTGCCAGCAACGAGCCGGGCAGTTTTGTCTCCAACAGCGAGCGCATCCCTGCGATGCGCTCCTCCAATTTGCCTCTCGCCTCGCCCTTCGCACGTTCTTTCAGCAAGGCGTCAAGCTCGGAGTCGCGCCAGTGATCCTGGTCCGGATCCCACCACTGCAGCCGATGCAGGTCTCCTGTTTCGTCCTGCATGCCGACATCCACGTCGCGGGCCGCGGCCGGCAGCATGCGGATGTCGGCCGCCAGTACTGTGCTGTGGTACACGGGCCAATCTCCATCGTGCGGCTGCCGCGGGATGCGGACATAGTTCCCCGTGTCGTCCAGCCGCCAGCCCCAGAACGAAACGCCGTCCGCGTACGCCGGTGGTGCATGGCCCTCCGGGTCGTACAGCCAATACTCTGCGATGCCCATGGCGGCATAGGCATCCAGCTTCGGTCCCAGGTCCGCCCGCCATGTGGATTCGGAAAGGACCTCCAGCACCAGCAGCGGAGGCGGGTCCACGCCCAGCCTGCAGTTGTGTGGCAGCGGTTCGCCTGGCGCAAACACCTCCGGCAGTACGGCCACGTCCGGAATGAGGTGTCCCTTGGCCCTGAACTCGTGGTCCGGTCCCAGGGCCTGTCGGACCCGGTCCGACAGGTACACCCTGAATTCGCGCGGTGCACACCGGCCCCGTCGGGCCTCCACGGTGTATTTGAAGGATGCAAGTGCTTCTTTGTGCGGTTCGGTGGTCAAGTAGGCAACCCCATCCACACCGTAGTCCGGATCCGTCGTGTATTCGTCGTCGTACTCGTAGGTCGGGTCGTAGGCATAGGCCGGGTCGTAGTGGAGCAGGGCCTTGATCGCCTCCCACCAGGCCGGACTGCCGGGTACCGGCGCGGTCGGCAAGGGTGACAGTGCGGCGGCGGCAGTCCCGTTGAACGGCCGTTCCGCCGTTCCGTTCACGGTGCTTTCATCGGTTCCGAGCCGTTCGGATTCCTGTACCTTCGGCGTGGCCATGGCCGCGCTCCTGCTCACTCCAAGTGTTGGTCTGCCATTTTAGTACGCGCGGATCGACAGGGAGTCCCCTGGTCCCTGGCGACGATCGGGGACTGAATACAGCGGAGCCTCGCCGTGGGTATGGAGCATCAACTTCACTGGCGATGTCCTGCCTGGCATGACTTTCAACCGCCATCCGTAGTGGCAAATCGCGGCGATCCGACATGTGGTCCGTGCAGGAACGCGTTGGCTCTTGCCTTGCCTGAAGCTCATCAAAGACCGGCTTCCGTCCATCGGACTACCAAGGTCAGACGGAGGGATGATCGGGAGTGTTGGGACCCATTCAGCAAAGATGCCTCAAGCCTTGCAGCCTTCGGTTTCGACGGAGCATCCATGGTGGCGAACCGGAACATTCGATCCCACCGCCCGTCGTTAACAGAAAGGTCCACGAAAGCAGCCTCCTCGTTTGAGTTCTCCAAGTCCATCACTGCCACCAAGCTTTCGAACATAGACGGGACAAATCCGCCGAGTCCAGCACGTCTTGGCTGTCGGCGGGGGCTTCGCGGTGGATCAGGAGAACTGCCTCCTTGAGAGCAAAGTCGGTATTGCCGACTTGCTGGCGCAACCGTGCCACCCACTCTGTACGAAAGTCCAACTGACTACAATGTGCTTTGAGCCAAGGTCGGGTCCGGCTGGGTAAGGGAGTCCAAAGGGAATGAAGCATGGCACCGAAGACTATGTCGGAACACCCGTTGTTCAGGGTACGTCCGGTTTCACCGTTCCTTGAAATGGGTGCCTACGAGGCACTGTGGTCCAAGCAAGGAACCACGTTCAAATCGCTGTCGGAGAGGTTTGCCCGGCATTCCGGCAGCGTTCCGTCGGACTTCGTCCCGCAAAGCGAGGCGCGCGACTGTGCGATGTTGGTCAAGCGACGATTTGACGCGGCCGAAGTCACGGGGTTTGGGGTACAGGTCCATGGCGCGGGTGAGTACCCTATGCAACTGCGCGATGCCGTCCACCCCGTTGCGCTGCTCTACTACAAGGGATGGTGGGACTTGGCGAACTCGCGCTCGGTCGCGGTTGTCGGCTCCCGGAAGCCTTCACGCGAAGGGCTGTTACGAGCGCGCCGCCTCGTTCGTGAATTGGTAGCGGACGATTTCACCGTCGTCTCGGGTCTCGCCGCAGGCATCGACCGCGTCGCCCACGAGACAGCCATCGAGGAAGATGGCCGTACGATTGCAGTCATCGGCACGCCGCTGTCGCACGTCTACCCCAAGGAAAATACCTCGCTGCAACACCACATTGCGAGCCACTTCCTGGTCATCAGTCAAGTTCCACTCATTCGCTACGAGTCTCAAGACTACCGACTTAACCGTTTCTTCTTTCCCGAGCGCAACGCCACCATGTCGGCGTTGACGGAGGCAACGATTATCGTCGAAGCAGGTGAGAAGTCGGGTACGCTCATCCAAGCTCGCGCTGCGCTGCGGCAAAAACGCAAGCTGTTTGTGCTTGATAGCTGTTTCCGCAATCCGCGGCTGACGTGGCCGGCCAGGCTTGCGAAGCAAGGAGCCATCAGGATCAGGGACTACGATGAAGTTAAGCAGTGCCTTTCCGCAGCGTCTTATTAAGGTTGACAACTTAACGCTGTCGGACCACCCTTATCTAAACCAAGAGGACGAAATCTACTTCATCAAAGAATACACGGCGCGCCAAGGTTATTCCTACAGTCCCACCAACAGTCTGATCCTAAATTTCAAGAAGTCCATGGCTCGACGCGGAATGCCGGATTGGCACTATAAGGAGGAAGCCATTCGAACGGCTGCCGAGGAATTTCGATTGGCACTTCATCCCGAAGCACTCGACAGCCTGACCTTTGTGCCGATTCCGCCGTCGAAAGCCAAGGCGGATCCGCTCCACGATGATCGTCTGACACGGATGCTGAATGCCATTCGACCCGAACCGCTGCTTGACATCCGCGAACTCGTCGTACAGACCGAGAGCACCGAGCCTGCTCATCGTCAGGCGAGACGGCCGCGACCTGAAGAGATCGAAAGGCTGTATCGTGTCAACGAGGACCTGACCAAGCCTGCACCCATCCATATCGGGTTGGTTGACGACATGTTAACTACGGGCGCGCATTTCCGGGCGGCACAGTCGATCCTGTCCAACCACTTCCCGCAAGCCGACTTTGTCGGGTTGTTCCTCTCGCGTCGGGTGCCTTATGCCTCCGATCCGGAGGGCTTCTCCTGTGGTTCCTTCTGATAGAGCAGGTTTGTCGATCAACCACCACATGACGCGGCGTTGTATGTCTCCGCGATGTCCATGGCGGCAATGGACATCCGGCTTCGGCCCCCGGAGCCGCCCGCCACGTGGTGTTGGACAGGACCTCCAACACCGGCAGCGGGGGCGTGTATGGGAAACTCCCGTGGCGGAGTGCATGTTCCACCTGTAGTGCGGTTTGCCGCAGGGACCGTTGAAGGAATCGTTGGCCGACTTGGGATGGGGAGCTCGGTTGCGATCCCATACCCACAGCTGAGGCGGCAATGTTCAGCCCTGCATCACTGTCAACCACCACCCATAGTGGGGATCGCGATGACCTGGCACGTATTTCGTTCTGGAGCGCATCCGCTCCAGTGCGGTCCGGACCTCAACAGATGGCGCGGGCATGTTTTCGCTCCATCGGACTACCAGGTCCAGCGTGGAGACCAGGGGAACTGATGGGATCCGTTCCGCAAAAACACGCCTGGCCTTGCGATCGTCGGTTGCGACGGAGCATCCACGGTGGAGTGCCAGGGCAGCCGTCACTGCTTCGCCATCGTCAACCAGAGCCGAAAGGGCGACGAATGTAGCCTTCTCGTTCAGGCTTTCGAGGTGCATCACCTCCACCAAGCCTTCGGACACAAATGCGGACAAGTCCACCGGGTCCATCCTGTCTTGGCTGGCAGTGGGAGTGTCGCGGCGGATGAAGAGAGCCTCCTCCTTGAGGACGAAATTCGCGATGCCGACTTGCTCTCGCAGCGATACCGCGATCTCCCGAAAGTGTCCAGTTGCATAAATATTGAGCAGGCAGCTCGTGTCGAGAACAAGGCTGACCGGTCGTCTCGCCACAATGGCTTGACCTCAAGAAGCCTGCTTCGTTATGCTGCCGGCAAGCTCAAGGGGAAGAGAAGCCACTTTGCCCCCGTCGAGCACGTGTACCGCATGGCTCAGCTTCTGGAGCGTAATTCTGGCCGACACCCGATCGGTCCGCAGGAACCGCGCCAACTGCCCTTCAGTCAAATTCTCGGCTTCGTATGCCCGCGCGGCCAGGAATTCGTAGTGAAGGGGCAAGAGCCGATTATCGCTGGGATGAGGTGGCAGGTCCAGGTGTTCCTGGGCTTCCCGAACCTTGAATCCCCGGTTACGCTGTAGTTTCCATGTTCCTTTGGGGAGAACCCCAAGTTCCTCCAGACGCAACATCATTGCCTCAACGGAAACAAAATAGTAGTGTGCCACTCGACAGACATCCATGACCGAGATATTGCCGCCGCCGGCACGCGAGATTTCATTGAACCTGCGACGTAGTCCAGGTGCCGGCATGAGCAGGCAACGGGCAAATGTGTCGGCAATTCGCTTGCTGGCGGGTACGCGGAGATACGAATCCAGCACGGAAATCTCCGACTGATACCGGCTTGTCAGAAAGTGGGCGTACTCGTGAGCCAATGACCATCGTCGGCGTTCTGCCGGATGGCTCGCATTGACGGCGATGCATCCCCCCAACTCATCCGTGTAGGCAAAGATACCCGTCACCCGAGATGGCAGTTGCATGGAGAATATTCGGAGCCCCACGTCCAGCTCAAGCGTATCCCGTAGGCGCAAGACCGGACCATCGCCCAGACCTAGCCGGTTGCGTTCGAATGAGGCGGCATCTTGGCCCGCCTCCTCGGGGGCTGTCCCGACTGTTGGATACTGCGGCGGGTAGGTCGGCCTGCGCGAAACCCCATTCAACTGCTCAAGATACAAGTGGTCTTGGCACAGATCCTGGAACTCCTGGATCGCCTCCCGGATTTTCTCATTGTCGTTGTTCGGGCCGGCTCGGACAGCAGCCGTACGGAACTGAACGGCAAAGTTCGCGATGGGTTCCTTCGGATCGACGAGATCGCTGACCCTTCTGCCATAGAGACTCGCCAGTTGGATAAGTTCGTCCGGCCGAGTCTTCCGGTTGCCCTTCTCCAGTGCCGTAATGGTTGTCCGAGCCACCGCGAGTGCCCCAGCGGCATCTTGCTGGGTGAGGCCGCGGGCCTTTCTCGCCTCTTGAAGGCGTCGCCCCAGTACGCGAGGATCGATTGCCTGCGTCTCGTGTTGTGGCATGAGAACCTCCGAGGCTGTCGGTTGGCGTGCGGGTTGTGTGTCACTACTCTCGTGGTCCGAGGCAACCTGAACGCGGGCAAGGTTGCGGGTAGGAAATCCTGCCATGAAGGATTGTTCGCAGCGACCCGGTTCGGGCATGCCCGACTCCCGACTTTCCAAGGTGTCAAAGCTACCGCGATGTACTGACAATGTCAAGTTGCAGTGTGATTATTGTCACGTTTTTGTCAACCAAGGGAGTTGAGTCGATTCCAACCTGTTGAGAGAGGCTTGTCGCGTACAGGAAGACGCTGAGCTCTCGCCACCACCTCAACAACGAACGACCCCATGGATGGAGGTTCGATGTGTTTCAGCACGTCACTATCAAGCCAAGAGCAACTTTGCAAGTGTCAACCTTGTAACGAACCCAACTCCCATGCATCCGCGCTGAATTGGTTTGGACAAGGTTGGCCAGGAGCAGTACTGCTGGCCGGTCGTAGGGTCAGTCTCTGAGTAGCCCCGGATCCCCGTGGATGACCGGACAGAGATCCAGGTTGTCGATGTGCCGGGTCAACCCCTCGCGCCCGCTGTCTGCGGGGCGGAAACCTTCGCTGCGCATGTGAATGGCCAGGTTGCGCCGCGGCCGGACTGGTTGGTCCCGAACCGTGGAACACCAGATGGGGATACGTACTGACCTCTCTGGGTGACAGCAGGGCCGAGACCCTCTCCTCCTGCACCTCCGGCAGAGTGATCATGTCCTGGGGGGGTGCCTTGAACTCCGTGGTCTGGAAGGTGACTCCGCCGGTAAACCACAGAGGAGAGATCCGCTCACGAACTCCAACGGGTCGGGCACCTTGTCCACGATCACGTGTCAACTGACTCCACATTCCGACCCGAACCATACCTCCGACTCAACCGCTTCGTCTGTTGGAAGTGTCTGGGGAGGTGGATTTGGCAAAAACCCACCTCCAACGTTACCTGCAGTCCATCACTGGATGTGAAGCTGTCACCTCTACCAGTAGACGGGAATCCGCACCTTGGCTCAAGCGATACCGACTGGGAGTAACAGGGTTCTGCTGCCCCGTACGATCAGGCTGTGCTCCATCCGTACAACGAGGTCGATTGCACCACCACTCGTCGCGGACCAGCGGAAAGGTCATGCAAGGATTTACAATGCCGACTCGGGTTGATGGGTGAAAGAGCCCCTGTTCGAGAAGCTGCGTACGCTGAGCCAACCCACCCAAATGGATTACATCTGACCAAACCAGACGGTTGCCAGTGGAGAACGACTTCTTTGCCAGTCCAATTCTCAATTCCCCGTACGAGTGTCCGGCTAGACACTGGGAACTGGACAAACAAGGGCAACCCACGCAGCGGATCAAGCCCGAAAGGCGTTCCGCGGACTTTGTCACGCCCATCCCCCAACCTCGGAAGGGCAAGGGGCGAGGCTTGCATCAGAGCCCGTTCCTCTTCGATGAAGCCGACGGGTTGTCCTCGGCGGAGCAGCAGTACGAACCCACTGCCTTCATCAATCTGATTCGCGATCAAGTCGACCAATGGCGCAAGCTACCGTCCGGCAGCCAGGGGGTGACACCGGAAACGGGGCGGCTGCTTCAGCACTGGCGCAGTCACGCGTTCAGCAGCATCCGGCCGTTTTTTTGCCAGGTTGAGGCTATCGAGACGATCATCTGGCTGACCGAGGTCCCAAAGTCACCCCTCATTGGGCGGCAGATACGGACCCATCTCGACCGCGTCAGCCAAGTTGCCAATCCCGGACTTGCACGACTCGCCCTGAAACTGGCCACCGGTGCCGGCAAGACCACCGTCATGGCCATGCTGATTGCCTGGCAGACCATCAACGCCGTGCGCAGGCCCGGAAGCAGGCGTTTCACCAGTGGGTTCCTAGTCGTCACACCGGGCTTGACCATCAGGGACCGTCTGCGCGTGCTAAAACCCAACGATCCAGACAGCTACTATGCCAGCCGGGAACTGGTGCCTCGCGACATGCTGAGCACCCTGGAACGCGCTCGGATCGTCATCACCAACTACCACGCCTTCCAATTGCGGGAGCGCATGGACCTGTCCGCGGGCGGACGCCGACTGTTACAGGGGCGAGGTGGCGAACTTGAGACCAAGGAGACCGAAGGCCAGATGCTCCAGCGGGTTATGCCTGAGCTGATGGGCATACGGAACATTCTGGTCATTAACGACGAGGGCCATCACTGCTATCGCGAGAAACCGGACGACAGCGACGAAGGAAGTCTGAAGGGCGATGATCGTACCGAGGCCAAGAAGAACAACGAAGCGGCCCGGGTTTGGATATCAGGCCTTGAAACCGTTAAGCGTCGGGTGGGAGCTTCGCAGGTCATAGACCTGTCCGCGACACCGTTCTTCCTGCGTGGCTCCGGCTATGCAGAAGGCACCCTTTTCCCCTGGACGGTCAGCGACTTTTCCCTGATGGATGCCATTGAGTGCGGCATCGTAAAGCTTCCGCGCGTGCCCGTGGCCGACAACGTGCCCACCGGTGACATGCCAATGTACCGCAACCTATGGGAACACATTCGGCCCAGCATGCCTAAAGGCACACGGAGCACTGCCCGAAATCTCGATCCCCTGCACCTCCCCGTGGAATTGCAAACAGCACTGGACGCTCTCTACGGGCACTACTGCAAGACCGACGAACTCTGGAGGAAGGCCGGGATATCCGTTCCACCGTGCTTCATTGTCATCTGCAACAACACGGCCTCATCCAAGCTGGTGTACGACTACATCGCCGGTTTCGAGCGGGAGAATGAAGATGGCTCAAAGCGTCTGGTGAACGGCCATCTACAGTTGTTCCGGAACTTCGATGAGGAAGGCCGTCGCTTACCCCGTCCCCGAACCTTGTTGATAGACAGCGCACAGCTTGAGTCCGGGGATGCGTTGGACAAAAACTTCCGTGCCATGGCAGCCGACGCAATCGACCGTTTCCGCCGGGAGATCCTCACGCGTACGGGCGACCGCCACCAGGCTGACAACATCACGGATCAGGATCTCCTGCGGGAGGCAATGAACACTGTTGGCAAGGAGGGGCGACTTGGCGAGTCCATCCGGTGTGTGGTGTCCGTGTCCATGCTTACCGAAGGTTGGGATGCGAGCACGGTTACACATGTGCTCGGTGTCAGAGCCTTCGGCACACAACTGCTGTGTGAACAGGCGGTGGGCCGATCCCTGCGGCGTCAGTCCTACGACCTCAACGATGAAGGCTTGTTTGATGTTGAGTATGCGGACGTACTTGGGATTCCCTTCGACTTCACTGCCAAGCCTGTTCCGGCACCACCCCTGCCACCGCGTCCGACCATCGAGGTCAAGGCTGTGCGGCCCGACCGCGATCATCTTGAAATCCACTTTCCGCGCGTGTCCGGCTATCGGGTGGAACTGCCCGAAGATAAACTCCACGTGGAGTTCAACGATGACTCCCGTCTGGTGCTGACCCCTGAACTGGTGGGACCCACCCAGACCCGCAACGAAGGGATCATTGGCGAGGGTATCAACCTTGACTTGGAACATCTCAAGGGGCTCCGGATTGCCACCCTGGAGTTCCATCTCTCCCGGCATCTGCTTCAACGGCATTTCCGAGACGCCAATGAGGAACCCAAGCATCATCTCTTCGGTAAGCTGAAGCGGATTGTTAGGCGGTGGATTGACGGCTATCTGGTTTGTAAGGGCGACACGTTTCCCGCACAGCTTCTCTATCCGTCTCTAAAGGAACAAGCCTGCCAGCGGATAGCGGCGGCTATCACGGCCGCAGCCATCCATGGCGAGGACTATCCGGTTCGTGTCGTGCTTGACCCCTACAACCCGACCGGCTCGACGCGCGATGTGCACTTCACCACGACCAAGTCCAGTCACTGGCGGACTGATCCCCGAAAATGCCACGTCAACTATGCGCTGCTGGACAGCAATTGGGAAAGGGAGTTCTGCCGTGTGGCCGAGGCTCAGCCCAAGGTCCGGGCCTATGTCAAGAACCACAATCTTGGACTGGAAGTGCCCTATCGCATGGGGGCGGTGCCGCGGATCTACATTCCCGACTTCGTCGTGCTCGTCGACGACGGCGAAGAGGAGCCCCTCAATTTGGTAGTTGAGATCAAGGGGTATCGAGGTGAGGATGCCAAAGTCAAGAAGACCACGATGGAGAACTACTGGGTGCCCGGGATCAACCGCCTAGCCGAGTATGGCCGGTGGGGCTTCACCGAGATAACTGATGTCCATTCGATGGAGCACGTGCTGGACCAGTTGGCATCAGCCGCCCCAATGGGCACGTCCAAGGCAGCTCGGCGGCTCGCGCTTGCTGGCGGAAGCGAACCTCAACTTGAGCCTATCCCGCGGCGAAGAAGTGCAGTCGATTGATGATCCTGGTTGACACTTCAGTGTGGATAGACCATCTACGTAGGCCGGAGTGGGAACTGATCAGGCGGCTCCGTGAAGGCCGGGTGCTAATGCACGCCATGATCGTAGGCGAACTGGCATGCGGCAATCTCAACAGTCGATATGAACGTCTGAGAGAGTGGCAGGCCCTACCCCAGATCCCAGTGCTGTCGCACACTGATGTCCTGACGGCCATTGATTCGCGTGACTGGTCGGGAAAGGGTCTGGGGTTCGTGGATGTTCACCTGTTGGCCTCCGTCCTGCGACGCGCAGACACATCGCTGTGGACCCGTGACAAGAGGTTGGAGAGGCTTGCTGACGCGCTCAACATTGCCTACGTTGAATCGAACTGAGGGAGAGGATTGGATGGCAAGAAGAACGAAACGCAAGACTGTGGAGACAATCCGTCACGAGGATGCTTCACGCCGGAACATCCCCACAGCCGAGTACCAGTCGATGATCGACGGACAGGACGGCAACTCGGTCCAAACTGCCTACAAGCGACGCAACCGCGACCTTGATCCACAGCTGGTTTGGCGCGGCAAGGATGAACAGGACCTGTCCGACTTGGTGGTCGCTGCCCCACCGCTCTACATCCAAGAGAAGGTGCATCCCAAGGTTCTGATTGACGATCTGATGCGCCAATCGAAACAGTCAGAGGAGGTGGATCAACCAGACTTGTTCGGTGACTTCAATGGCCTTCCCAGTGAGAACGCCAGAACCGAGTTCTACCAGCATGACCAGAACTGGTCCAATCGGATGATCCTTGGTGACAGCCTCCAGGTGATGGCATCGCTGGCTGAACGCGAAGGATTGCGCGGCAAGGTTCAGTGCATCTTCATCGATCCTCCGTATGGCATCAAATTCAACTCCAACTTCCAGTGGTCCACAACCAGTCGCGACGTAACAGACGGTAACGCGAAGCATCTCACCCGCGAACCTGAACAAGTCAAGGCATTCCGAGACACGTGGATGCATGGGATACATTCCTATCTGACATACCTTAGGGATAGACTGATTGTTGCAAGAGACCTGCTTTCACTCACAGGGTCAGTATTCCTGCAAATTGGTGATGAAAACGTCCATCGAGTACGTGCTGTAATGGACGAAGTGTTCGGCGACGAAAATTTTGTGGGCGAGATATGCTTCAATAAAACAACGGGATTCTCCAGCAAGCACCTATCACAGGTTACAGATTATGTACTGTGGTACAGGCGGTCAGAGAACATGAAATTTAGAAAGCTGTGGATCAAAAAGGTAGCGGGCCAAGAAGGAGGCACAAAATACAAAAAAATCGAATCCATCAAAGCTGCTCAAAACCTTCCGTACGAGCCGACGCGCCTTGCGAGGTCAGCTGATCTGACCTCGCAAGGCGCGTCGGCTATCGATCAGTCTCTGTGGATAAACGGTGTAGAATACCCACCAAAAAGTGGCCTGCACTGGAAAACCACCTCTGAAGGTCTGAAACGTCTGTGTGAAGC
Source organism: Caldilineaceae bacterium (assembly GCA_965208365.1). GTDB lineage: Bacteria > Chloroflexota > Anaerolineae > Caldilineales > Caldilineaceae > Bin34. Next base: position 1,445,918 of record OZ242330.1, read on the forward strand.
AGGTCGTGTCGTGGTTGAGGGTAAGACACCAAGCTATTTGCGGTTTATGGATGACTTTCCAGTATTCCCGATAAACAACGTCTGGATGGATGTGGGTGGAGTACAGAGTCGTACAGACCCGAAAGTATATGTCGTACAGACCAATCCGAAAGTGATTGAGCGGTGTATCCTCATGACAACCGATCCTGGTGATCTAGTCATGGACCCTACCTGTGGTTCAGGTACCACTGCGCGTGTTGCAGAGCAGTGGGGACGAAGATGGATCACCATGGATACCTCCCGTGTTGCTTTGGCGCTATCGCGTGCCAGAATCATGGGATCTCGTTTTCCTTACTATCAGCTTGTGGATAGTGAGGAAGGACGAAGGAAGGAAGAGGAAGTCTCGCGTCAGTCTCTGCCTGAAGCTCCTACCAATCATGACGTCAGGCAAGGATTCGTTTATCGACGAGTTCCTCACATCACTCTTAGATCAATAGCCAACAACGCTGAGATTGGCGTTATTCGCGAGAGATATCAAAGTAGACTTGATCAGCTACGACACAGGCTCGACCACGAGCTTGGTGTGAAGTGGGAAGAGTGGGAAGTTCCTCGGGATGCTGGAAGTGATTGGCCAGAAGCTGTAGCTGCCATACACAGGCAGTGGTGGGGTGGGATCCAAGCCCGGCAGCAGGAGATCGATGCGTCGATTTCCGCCCATGCAGACCAGGAGTATCTCTACGATGCTCCCTATGAGAACAGTCAAAAAGTCAGGGTGGCAGGCCCGTTCACGGTAGAGAGCACGTCTCCCCATCGTGTAGTGATGGTAGAGGAAGGTGAGTCCACGAGCAAACGTCCTGTAGCAGGTCCAGAGTCCGAGGACTACCACGACTTCGCTCGTGTGGTCCTGGACAATCTGAAACAGGCTGGTATTCAGCAGGTTGAAAAGAGCGGAAAGCTCGAGTTTGATTCGATTCAGCCTTGGCCCGGCGATCTCATCTGTGCAGAAGGCGCCTACCGGAAAGATGGGCCAAGCGGTGGCATGACGGTGCGGGCAGGAATCTTCATCGGACCGGAGTTCGGAACAGTGTCCCGTCCGGATATCGCGGCTGCAGCGCGTGAGGCTAGGGAAGGAGGCTTTGAGGCTTTGGTTTCTTGTGCGTTCAGTTACGATGCCCATACCGCCGAACTGGATCGGCTTGGCCCTGTTCCAATCCTCAAGGCGCGCATGAACGCCGATCTCCACATGGCCGGTGATCTGAAGTCAACGGGCAAGGGCAACCTGTTTGTCGTCTTCGGTGAGCCAGACATCGAAGTGCAGGATGCCGGCAACAGCCAAGTCCAGGTGAAGGTGAATGGTGTCGACGTGTATCACCCGGGTTCAGGTGAGATCAGAAGCGGCGGGTCTGAGGATATAGCCTGCTGGTTTGTCGATACGGACTACAACGAAGAGAGTTTCTTCGTGCGACAGGCCTACTTCCTAGGTGGGAGGGACCCCTATATAGCACTTCAAACTACGCTGAAGGCTGAGATTGACAAAGATACTTGGGCTACACTGACACGGGCGACCTCCCGTCCATTTGACAAGCCAGAAACCGGACGCATTGCGGTGAAGGTTATCAATCACTTGGGCGATGAAGTAATGAAGGTGCTGTATGTGTCCTGAGGTAAGTGAATAGGAGACCGGTACGTTCCAGTCCGGAACCGTGGATCTGGGATCTACTCCTCCATAAAACTGTACAGGTCCAGCATATCTCCCGGAAATCCGTAGTAGTGATTTCCACCGCGCGGGACGGCCACCGGCCAACGGGTCATGCCCGCATGGCCCGGTCGTGCCTTGGTCCGTTTTGCGCGTGTGGCTAGTGGGTCAACTTCATTCAAATGTAGGGTACAGATGCAGGAGTTTGATGCGGGCGTCCTCGGTCGTGAACTGCCAGTGCACGGGTCTGCCCAAGGCATTGCGCTCGCGCACCCAGGCCTCGATCTCGGCCCGCAGCGCGGCCGCGCTGGCGATGCGCCGGTCCAGGCACTGCGCGGCCAGGGCGCTGAATTCGATTTCGGCGATGCTGGCTGGCTGCCGTGCTTGGGCGTGTAGTGCCACTCCAGCCGCGCCGCGATGCGTCGCGCCTCGGCCGGCGGGAAGGCCTCGTACAGGACGCTGGGATGGTGCGTGTTGAGGTTGTCGCAACCAGGACCACCTTCTCGGCCTGGGGGAAGTGCACGTCCGTCAGAGCGCGCAGGATGGCGGCGAAATCGAGCTTGGTGCGCCGGGCCGTGACCTGGACGGTGCGCCAGCCCTGCTGGGGAGCCGTAATCATGAACAGGTTGCAGACCCCATTGCGCCGATACTCGTAGTCGTAGCGGACCGGCTGGCCGGGCACCGCCGGCTGCGGCACGCGCGTTTCCGCGACCAGTTGCTTGCTGGTCTCGTCCACGCAGACCACCGGAAAGCGGTCGTCCGGGGGACGGTGGTAGACCCCGGCACGTCCTCCGCGGCCCGGGTGTCTCCGCCGGCCCCAAATAGGGGCAATAATTCTCGCCCGGGCCCGCGGCGTCTTTATCCCGAAAACTGTTCACACCTTTGATCAGAGATTCGACCTGAGGATGCGAAAGACTTCCTTTTGAAACGTTGCTAGCAATGCCCTATTAATTCCTTCGACACCACGATGCGCTATGTCATTGCGGTGGTCTTTATTAGCCTTCAGTTTGGGATCATTCATAACTTGGATCCTCGGGTTGCAGGCTTTACTAAACTTTTCAAGACGGTCCCAAAGTCGGAGATACCAGAGCTGAAGATAAGCGTCATCCAAGGATGGCTCTAGCCACAGAGCTCCTATCAATTCGTGTAAACGTGTGCGATACGTGGTAGGGCATCGACCATGTTCTTGTTGACTGACACCATTCAATCTTCCTTCCATTTTAGCTACCAAGACACGGGTGGCTTCTGCTTTCGCTCTGAGGTCTTCAAGTGCCATCGGTCTCAACACGGTTACGCCACCCACACTAACGTCAATGTTGACAGGATAGACGCAAACCCCATTGTCGGTTTCATAACAACCCTCATTGAACACTTGCTCAAATCCTTCAGTTATACCGAACTCCACTTTTAACGCAGCAACAACGTTTTCTATGGTGTGTGTTCTTGCGTCGGGACGTGGTCCAGGCGCGTCGTCAAAATCGGATATAACAAAAACCTCTCTACCATCACCATTCATCTTCATGCATTGTCCGTCAACAGCGGGAAACGATTTCATGTCTTCACTGAACTGAACAACGATAAATGTGCGTTCGCCAACGTCGTTGGCTTCGACGCAACATTTTTCTTGCACTGCATCAGGAAAGGTCTTGTCAAAGCTATATTGGCCTGAGAAATCACTCCCACTCAAGTAGCTGGCGGGGTCGGTGACGATCGATGCTCTGAAGTCGTCGGTCTGGTAAACAATGGCTGGGGAGAGATGACCCTCCCTAACAATGTGGGTAGGCATCCTGTAAACGATTGTGCGCATATATTTGGAAAGATGGCAGGCGAATGGTTCGCCCGCTGGTTCCCATATTGCCACCATGGTTCCCATCTTCTTCGCTCCCTTCTATGTTTGGGTGGATACACACATTAGGTGAGTAACTAGCATGTTAGCCAAGTGCAGTATACCTCGGCCGCGGACCAGAGCGATTACAAAGTCGCGGTCGGTTTGTTTTGTAGCTTCCCGGCAAGTGCCCTGAGCCCCAGCCCACCGGTTCCGCGCAACCCGTACGAGCCGGTCGATCGATCCATCCGGGCACCAGCCGGTCAGTGCGGGGGGGCCGGCCACCAAGCAACCAATTGCGTAACAAAGAGCAACCGTGTTGATTGTCAAGTATTGATCGGCATCGTGACGTGTTCTCTTTGCCACGGCGCTTGGTCGCGCATCACGTTGAGGACCGTGAGCAGCCTGCGCATGGCAGCCACGAGGGCCACCTTCCTCGGTTGCCCTGGTCGCACAGGCGCGCATGGAAGGCACGGATGGCGAGGTTGTGGCGGATGGCGGTCACGGTGGCCATGCAGGGGATCCGAAGCACGGAGGCACGCCCTCCCCGCATTCGGCGACTGCCCCGCAGTTGACCACTGTCCCGGTTCAGGTGTGCGACACCGACCAAGGCGGCCAGGGCGCGGCTCTTGAGCCGTCCCGGTTCCGGCAGGTTGGCCACCAGTACGGCCACCGTGACCGGACCGACACCGGGTACGCTGGGCAACTGCTCGGCCCGGCCAGACCGGGTTTGATGGTTCCGCGGGTGGTCCTCGAGGGCCTGGTCCAAGGGTGCCGGTTCGGTCTGCAACCAGTCCAAGTGGGCCTGGATGGAGGGCCGCAGGCCGGGGGGTGTGCTGTACAGGCACGTCTTTTCCTGTGCATGCATGGTTGCCGTCCGCCGCCGTCGTGCGACCGGATCCTGCAATGCCCGCCGCTCGGCATCGGGCAGGGGTCGCACAGGCGGTCGCACCCTGGCCGCCATCTCGGCCGGCAGCCGGGCATCGCCTCTGATGCAAAGTCTTGAAGAGCCGGAAGAGCCCGGCGTAACTGCGGAGGCAGTGGTGGTCATTGACGGCAAGACCGTACGCCGCTCCGGCGACGAAGCGCTGGGACTGCCACGGGCCCATGTGGTCTCGGCCCGGCAGGATTGCAGCCTGGTGGTCGGCCGGACCTTGACCGGGGAGAAAACCGGCGAGTTGACGGCCATGCGCGAACTGCTCGGGCAACTGGAATGGAAGGATCGGATCGTGACCATTGATGCCCAGGGCCGCCGGACCGATGTGGCCCGTTCGGTGGCCCAACAGTGCGGATGGTATCTGCTGGCCATCAAGCCGAACCAGGAGGGTCTGCATGCCAACCTGGTGCGGGACTTCGCCTGCCTGGACGAGACCGGCGGCGAGGCCGCGGCCCACGACCGGTTCGAACGGGCACACGGGAGACGCGAACGGCGCACCTGCAACATCATGGGGGTCAACAACGGGATCCTGGACGGGATCGACCCCGAACGACGCCAGGCCAACTTGGCCGGTGCCGTGCGCGTGCTGGCCAAACGCACCGCGGGCGGCCGCACAACCACCATGGCGCGCTGCTACATCACCAATCTGCCCCTACAGGTTGGGGCCCGCATGGTGGCCGATCTGGCGAGGGGCCACTGGGGCATCGAGAACAGCCTGCACTGGGTCCTGGACGACACCTTCCAGGAGGACCGCTGCCGGCTGCGGAGGGGACATTCCACCCGCAACATGGCGGCCCTGCGGCGGGTGGCAATGAACCTTCTGACCTGTCTGAAAGGGGCGGTTTGGCCCAAATTGTCCGTTCGCAGGCTACGCAAGACGCTGGCGCATAAACCGGCCGCACTGGAGCCGATCATGCTCTAAACGCGACTTTGTAATCGCCCTGGGGTCACTCCCTGAACAACCCCGGATCCCCGTGGATGACAGGACAGATGTCCAAATTGTCGATGTGCCGGGTCAGCCCCTCGCGGCCGCCGTCGGCAGGGCGGGAGCCTTCGCTGCGCATGTGGATGGCCAGGCTACGGCGGGGGCGACCGGACTGGTTGGGACCCGAGCCGTGGAACACCAGGTTGTGATGGGTGCTGACACCGCCGGGCGGCAGCAGGGCCGAGACTTCTTCCCAGTCCTGGCCTTCCGGCACCGTGATCATGTCCCGGGTTGCTTCGAAGTCCGTGGCCTGGAACGTGCCTTCGCCGGTAAAGCCCCAGTGGTGGGAACCGCGCACGAACTGCATCGGACCGGAAACCTCGTCCACGTCGGAGAGCGCCACCCAGGCCGTGAAGAGGTTGGATTCGTTGGACCAGATGCGCCAGAAGTAGCGATCCTGGTGCCAGCCGATCACCGGGGCGGAGGTGGCGGTCGCGGACGGCTTGTAGAGGAGTTGCGTCCACCACACCTGGACCGCCTCAGAACCCGTGACTTCGGCTACATGGGCACCCAGGCCGCAGTCCGACACCAGTGCCCGGATGCCCCGCGAGGCCATCTGCGGCATCTCGATCTTGCAGAGGGTGTTGGGATCGTCGCCGGGCTTCCACTGGGACTCCTCCGGTGCCCGACCGGTGTCGTAGTGACCCTCCCGGATCTGGTCCATGCCCTGCACGGCCGCGGCGACGGTGTCCGCCGACAGGACCGGCCCGGGCTCCAGCTGGAAACCGTCGGCCTGGTAGGTTGCATGGCGGTCGTTCATGGGTGCCTGGAGTTCGTGGTGTGAATTGGATCGATGCAAACGACGGCCGGAGCCGTTTCAGCCCTTGAGGCCGCTCATCGTGATGCCGGTCACGAAGTGTTTCTGGGCGAAGAAGAACAGCAGGATCACGGGGGCCACCATCATTGAGGAGGCAGCCATCAACAGGCCCCACTCCCCTCCGTAGGCATCCGTAAACACTTGCAAGCCCAGCGACAACACGTACTGCTTCTTGTTGCTGAGGTAGATGAGAGGCCCCATGTACTCGTTCCAGCTGGCCATGAAGGCGAAGATGGTCACCGTGGCCAGTACCGGCTTGGCCAAGGGCAAAACGATGCCGGTGAAGGTGCGCAGACGGCTGGAGCCGTCAATGAACGCCGCGTCCTCCAGTTCGCGGGGAATGGTCAGGAAGAACTGGCGTAGCAGGAAGACGAAGAAGGCGCTGCCCATCAGGTAGGGAATCACGAGCGGCTTGAAGCCTCCCACCCAGCGCAGCTTGGCGAAGAGGATGTAGGTCGGGATCATCGTGACGAAGGCCGGCACCATCATCGTGGAGAGCAGGACGATGAATATGGCGTTCTTGCCGGGCGCCCGCAGCCGGGCGAAGGCGTAGGCTGCCAGTGAGGAGGTGAAGACTGCACCAAAGATCGCCGGCAGCACCAAAAAGAGGGTGTTGACGAAGTAGAGGTGCATCGGCGCGTAGTGGAAGACCTCGGGATAGTTCGCCCATAGGACCGGATTCGGAATCAACTCGGGCGGGAACAATGCGATCTGCCGCAGGGCCTTGAGCGATGTGGACACCATGAAGACCAGCGGAATCACGAAGAAGACCACGCCCGGCAGCAGGATCACGTGCCGGAAGACGGCCATGAGGCCGGACCGCCCGCGCAGCGGCCGCGGCTGTACCGCAGCTACGGCGGGGGCCGGTTGGACCCGGGTGTCGGTGGCCATGGTTCCGGACTACTCCATTTCCACTTCGGAGTAGACCCATCTGCCAGCCAGGCGCACGTTGGCAAGGGTCAGCACCAGGATGATCAGGAACAGGATCAGGGACAGGGCCGAGGCGTAGCCCATCCGGAAGAAGACAAAGGCATTCCGGTACACGTAGATCAGGTAGACGAGCGTGGAGTTGAGCGGCCCGCCCATGCCGTCGGTCAGGACAAAGACCACGGAGAAGACCTGGAACGTGCCGATGATGCCCATCACCAGCGTGAAGAAGATGGTCGGCGTCATCAGCGGGATGGTCACGTGCACCAGCTGGCGCAGCCAGGAAGCGCCGTCGATGGAGGCTGCTTCGTAGAGGGTGTCCGGGATGTCCTGCAGGCCGGCCAGGTAAATGATCATCGTGCCGCCCGAGGCCCAGACCATGAGCATGATGATGGACGGTTTGGACCAGGTGGTGGAGGCCAGCCAAGTGGGGCCCTTGATGCCGAACAGGTCAAGGAAGCCGTTGACCAAGCCCCATTGGGGCTGCAGCAGGTAGAGCCAGAGGGCGGCGGAGGCCACCGCGGGCACGATCGAGGGGATGAAGTAGCCGGTCCGGTAGGCCGCCATGCCCCTGACCTTCTGGTTGAGCAGCAGCGCAATCAGGAAGGAGACCACCATGCCCAGGGGCACAGCCATCAGCACGATGTAGACCGTGTTCCCCAGGGAGATGCGGAAGAGGGGATCGGCAATCAGATCCCGGAAGTTTTCCAGTCCCACCCACTTGGCGGGAAGGATGATGTCGTACCGGGTGAAGCCCAGCGCCAGCGAGGCCAGGATTGGCCCCAGGATGAAGGCCAGGAACCCCAGGGTCCAGGGCGCGATGAAAAGGTAGAACGAAAGGGCTTCCCGTCCCCGCAGTGACTTCCAGAAGCCGCGGGCCGTCGGAGCGGACAGGGAAGGGGTGGTTGCAGCCACGGACAGGGTTCCTATGAAGAGGCCGGCAACTTGCGGCCGAACCCGGCCCTGGCGCAGGGGCAACCGCCGGCTGCCCCTGTGTCGAGCCTATATTTCATTACGCGTTGTCGATGGCTTCCCAAGCCTGGTCGGTGGCATCCTGCACCAGGGTCTTGCAATTGAGCATCGCCTCTTCCGGCGTCATCTTCTTGGAGAGGGCGTTGCGGGCGGCATTGTCCATCTCCACCCAGTACTGGAGGGCGGCTAGGCCCATCACGCTGCCACAGCCGTGGGTCCAGTTGCGCAGGGCGTCCAGGGACAGGGCCCAGGTGGAATTCTCAATTTCGCCCAGTTCAGGTAGGTAGGTTTTTTCCAAATGCTCGAGTGCTGGTAGGTAGCAAGCAAGCCGTGGCCAGAATTTCGGATCGCCTTCCAACTGCTCCCGTTCCCAGGTGCGCTTGGCTTCAGCTACATCAGCTGTGGCCAAGGCATCCCAGCCCGGAGTGCCGGTGAACCAACGCATGACTTGGAAGGCTTCCTCGGGATGCTCGGATCCAGGAGCCATGATGATGGAGAATCCGCATGACCAAGTGCTTTTTATACCGCCAGCTGGAATTGGCGCTGGTGCTGTCCCGTAGTCCACACCCGGTGAGCGCAGCAAGTCGCCGACGTGCCAGCTGCCCGTGGCCGACATTGAGGTCTTGCCGGCCACAAACGGCAGGCCCAGTCCGGCCGACTGGAGGCCCTGCTGGAAGGAGTTGGCCGACTCGAAGTCGCCGACGTAGTTGTCGTAGAAGTCGACCAACCACTGAAGCGTGTCAATCCAAATCTGGTCGTCGCACAGAACCGTGCGTTTGTCATCACTGAGGGAGGGAGCGCCGGCCTGAAAAGCCCACAACCACATCCAGGAGTTGCCATAGAGGTAAGGTACAAAGCCGTAGCGAACCACCTCATCTCCATCGCGGATATTCAGCTTGTCCGTGTACGCCTCGAGTTCCGCCCAGGTGGTTGGCGGTTGGTCCGGATCCAGTCCCACTTCGGCGAAGTGATCCTTGTTCCAGTAGAGGAAGCGGACATCCGTGTCCCAGGGCAGGCCGTACATCTTGCCTTCCCACACGGTTTCGTTGAGCTGCACCGGCGTGTAGTCGTCCCGGTTCAGGTCGGAGGCGTCGAATTGGTCGGTCACGTCATAGTAGAGGCCCTTGGCGGCGAACTGCAGGAACGTGTGGCGGCCCTGCAGGGCTGTGTCTGGCCCAGTGCCAGCCGCAACTGCTGTGAGGTATTTTTGATCGCCGAATACGATATCTCCGATTTCGGTCGGATTAACCTTCAGGTTGGGGTAGGTATCTGGAATGGCTTCCCAAATGGCTTCCCAGATCGGGCCTGAGAAACCCCAGTGGTTCAGTTCGATGGTCTCCATCATGGGCTCGCCCTCGCCGGCCGCCGGAGCGACCTCGGGCGCGACGCAGGCGGCGGCGACCAGGGAGGCCGCGGCCGTGCCGGACAGGGCCAGGAAATTGCGACGGGACAACGCGCGTGTGGACATGGCCAGACTCCTCATCGGGTCATGTGGTGTACAAGGTTCAGGTCGGGCTCTGCCCGACCACGAGGGACTGCCCCGTATTGTGCCATGTTGAAGGCATGGACCCGACCGGACAACCGGCGGGATGGCACCGCCGGGATCGGACCCGCTCCATAATCAATGCTCTCCCCACTTCCGCATCTCCCTGGGGAGGAGGGGATCGGCACGCAGATCCCGGGAATTTTCCAGTCCCACCCACTTGGCGGGAAGGATGATGTCGTACCGGGTGAAGCCCAGCGCCAGCGAGGACAGGATTGGCCCCAGGATGAAGGCCAGAAACCCCAAGGTCCAAGGCGCTATGAGGAGGTAGAAGGAGAGCGCTTCCCATCCCTCCGGGACTTCCAGAAGCCGCGGGCCGCCGGAGTGGACAGAGCGGGAGTGGTGGCGGCCACGAACGGGGCTCCTGCGGGTGTGCCGGTTCCTTGCGGCCGACCGGACCCGGCCGGGGACGGCGCTCGCCCGCCCCCGCGCCGGATTCGTCAGACGTTACGCGTTGTCGATGGCTTCCCAAGCCTGGTCGGTGGCTTCCTGCACCAGGGTCTTGCAGTTGAGCATCGCCTCTTCCGGCGTCATCTGCTTGGAGAGGGCGTTGCGGGCGGCGTTGTCCATCTCCACCCAGTACTGGAGGGCGGCCACGCCCATGACGCTGCCACAACCGTGGGTCCAGTTGCGCAGGGCGTCCAGGGACAGGGTCCAGGTGGAATTCTCAATCTCGCCCAGTTCGGGCAGGTACTTCTGCTCCATGGCCTCCAGGGCCGGCAGGTAGCAGGCCAGGCGCGGCCAGAATTTCGGCTCGCCTTCCAGCTGCTCCCGCTCCCAGGTGCGCTTGGTTTCGGCCACGTCGGCCGCGGCCAGCGCATCCCAGCCGGGCGTGCCCGTGAACCAGCGCATAAGTTGGAACGCTTCGTCGGGATGCTCGGAGCCGGGGGCCATGACGATGGAGAAGCCGCAGGACCAGGTGCTCTTCATGCCGCCGGGGGGAATCGGCATCGGCGCCGTTCCGTAGTCCACGCCGGGCGAGCGCAGCAGATCGCGAACGTGCCAGTCGCCCGTGGCCGACATCGAGGTCTTGCCGGCCACGAAGGGCAGGCCCAGGCCGGCCGACCGGATGCCCTGCTGGAAGGAATTGGCCAGTTCGAAGTCGCCTACGTAGTTGTCGTAGAAGTTCACCATCCACTGCAGGGTGTCGATCCAGCGCTGGTCGTCGCAGAGGATGGTGCGCTTGTCGTCACTGAGGGAGGGAGCGCCGGCCAGGAAGCCGTACAGCCACATCCAGGAGTTGCCGTAGAGGTAGGGCACGAAGCCGTAGCGCACCACTTCGTCGCCGTCGCGGATGTTGAGCTTGTCCGCGTACTCCTCAAGCTCCGCCCAGGTGGTTGGCGGCTGGTCCGGATCCAGTCCCACTTCGGCGAAGTGATCCTTGTTCCAGTAGAGGTAGCGGACATCCGTGCCCCAGGGCAGGCCGTACATCTTGCCTTCCCACACGGTCTCGTCGAGCTGCACCGGCGTGTAGTCGTCCCGGTTCAGGTCGGAGGCGTCGAACCGTTCGGTCACGTCCTGGTAGAGGCCCTTGGCGGCAAACTGCAGGAACGTATGGCGGTTCTGCATGGCGGTGTCCGGGCCGGTGCCGGCCGCAACCGCCGTGGTGAACTTCTGATCGCCGAAGACGATGTCGCCGATTTCGGTCGGGTTCACGGTCAGGTTGGGGTAGGTGTCGGGAACGGCGTCCCAAATCGTTTCCCAGATCGGTCCGGAGAAGCCCCAGTGGTTCAGTTCAATGGACTCCATCATGGGCTCGCCCTCGCCGGCCGCCGGAGCGGCTTCGGGTGCGACGCAGGCCGCGACAACCAGGGTGGCTGCGGCCGTGCCGGACAGGGCCAGGAAATTGCGACGGGACAACGCGCGCGTAGACATAGAGCAGACTCCTCAAAGGGTCGTGTGCTGTGCAAGGCTCGGGTCGGGTTCTGCCCGACCATGGGGTGAACCCATATTGTGCCTTAAGGGAACCCGGAACCCAATCGAACACCCCGAAACTTGTCGGGTTTCGGCGGGAGACTGCCCACTCAAAGACGTCCGGCGGAACCACTGGACATGTCCGCCGGGATGACAAATGCGTGCTACGCGTCCTCGGGCGGCATGAGTGTCGACCAATCGCTGGAGCCGAGCAGAACATTCAGGACATCCGCGGCATCGGGCACCCATTGGGCTCTCTGCCAGGCCGAGGCCAGAGTGTCCGGCACATGGGATGCCAGCTCCCCTTGGGCAACCCGCAGTTGCAGTTGGGCGAGGAAGTTTGCCTGGGAGGTGGTCAGTGTAGTGTCCTGAACCGCCTCCTGCTTGGCTTCGTCGGCAGCCAACCCCCTGGCCCGCACCGGGTCCAGCCAGACGCCGCGTGCCGCGTCCCAGGTCTGGAAGGTGTGGATGTCCCCACCCTCATCCAGCATCCTGAATGTGCCCAGAACCTCGCTGCGGTAGACGGGCAACCCGTCCGCCATGCGGAGCAGTTCAATGTCCTTGTACTCCCCGTCGGTCGACAGGCGCAGGCCCCACAGCCGGGGTTTGCCTTCCCGGCGATGCAAGTGTTCCGGGTCGTAGAGGAAGTACTCCCGCACCCCCATGGCCCGGTAGATTTCAACCTTGGGCCCCAAGTCGTGGTGGAATGTGGACTCGGACAGCACCTCCAGCACGAACAGGATGGGATTGTCCGGGTCGTAGGCGACCTCGTGCCGGTTGTCGTCGGGCCGGGGCTGCTTCTGGATGAAGACATCCGGCATGACCTGTCCGCTGCGGGCATAGCGGTTGGTCCGGGGCACATCCAGATCGGGCAGTTTCAGGCACCGATCACTGAAGACCCGGTTGAAGCCCAGCAGACGCTGGGCTTCATCAAAGCAGCCATTGATGCTGGTCCGATGGTACGGAGCCGCCATGAAGGTCACGCCGTCCTTGCCGTAGGCGTCGTCGTCCGTCCAGTCGGGTCCGTAGATGTGGCGGGGATCGTAGGGGTAGTTGGGGTCGTAGTGGTCGAGCGCTTGGATGTGGGCCCACCAGGCACTGGAGGCCGTATCGCCGTTGGGGGCCGCCGCGGGGGCAAGGGGCGTTGCGGAGTCGGGCTCAAGAATGGTTGTCAGACTGCTGTCCCGTGCAGGCACGGACAATTCGGTTTTCGGTTCCGCGTTCATGGTGCACAACCCACTGCCACCCAAGGGCCGTCATCCCGTCAAGCGCAGTGTAGCAGGTGCGCCGGAACACCTAGTGGCACAGAGCCTGCTCTATAATCGATGCTCTCCCCGGATGTTCGGCACCTCCGCCACGGAATGCGGCGACCCGCTTGGCACAGGTCCCGTGTGAAATCGGAACCAGTTGGTTGCGGGCATCACCCATGGGCGTTCCCGATTGACCGGCGAGGGAACTGCGGTGAGGCGGGCCGCTTGGAAGTTGTAGGCATTCGATTCACGACAGCAAGGAAACATGCCATGTCCGACATGAAGAAACTCACGCGATCCACCTTCAGGGCGCCTGTGGTCGTCTTGTTGCTGGCGGCCATGGTGGCTCTGTTGGCCGCCTGCGCAGCCCCGGCTGAGACCGATACCGCAGCTCCGGCCGAGCCCGAGGTCAAGGAACTCACCATCCTCTACTGGCAGGCTGCCTCGCTTCCCGGTCCGTTCCTGTCCGGCGGGACCAAGGATCAGGATGCCGGCGCCGTCACGCTCGAGCCCCTGGCCAGCGTCGATCCCGACGGTGTACTGGTGCCGCGCCTCGCCGCCGCAATTCCCACGATCGAGAACGGCGGGGTATCCGAGGACGGCCTCACCATCACCTGGACGCTGCAGGAAGGACTGCTGTGGTCGGACGGCACGCCCATGACGGCCGACGACGCGGTGTTTACCTGGGAATACTGCACCCATCCGGAGACCGGCTGCGCCTCCGTCGACACCTACGACGGAGTCGTGAGCGTGGAAGCCCCGGACGCCACCACGGTCGTGGTCACCTTCGACAAGTTCACCCCCTATCCCTACACGGCCTTCGTGACGGCACAGTCGCCGATCATCTCGCGGGCGCAGTTCGGCGAGTGCGTGGGCGCGGCGGCCCAGGCGTGCAGCGAGCAGAACCTCGCTCCGCTGGGGACCGGGGCCTATCGCCTGACCGACTTCAAGGTCAACGATGTGGCCACCTACGAGCGCAACCCCCATTACCGCGGGGAGCCGGCCTACTTTGACCGGGTCATCTTCAAGGGTGGCGGTGACGCGGCCTCGGCGGCCCGGGCCGTACTGGAAACCGGCGAGGCCGACTACGCCTGGAACCTGCAGGTCGAACCCCAGATCCTGGCGGAGATGGAGGCCAAGGGCCAAGGCGAGATCATCGTGGCCTTCGACAGTCTGGTCGAACGGCTGCTGGTGAACCAGACCAATCCGGACGAGGCGCTGGGCGACGATCGCTCGGAGTACCTGGACGGCACCAACCCGCATCCGTTCCTGGTCGGCACCCCGGTGGCCCAAGCCATGTCCATGGCCATTGACCGCTCCGTGATCGCCGAGAATCTCTACGGCTTCGCCGGCCGGCCCGTCTGCAACGTCATCCCCGGTCCGAAACACTACGTGTCCACGGCCAATGACGGCTGCCTGGTGCAGGACATCGACGGTGCCAACGCACTCCTCGACGAGGCGGGCATCGTGGACACCGACGGCGACGGCATCCGGGAGTACAACGGCATGCCGCTGTCGGTGCGCTACCAGACCTCGACCAACAGCGTGCGGCAGAAGACCCAGGCCGTGATCAAGCAGTGGTGGGCGGAAATCGGCATCGAGACCGAGCTGCTGAACCACGACGCCTCCGTCTTCTTCGGCGGCGACCCGAACAGCCCCGACACGTACCAGAAGTTCTACACGGACATCCAGATGTACACCACGGGTCCTTCCATCGACCCGCAGATTCACCTGTCCCAGTGGCAGTGCCAGTACATTCCGGAACGGGCCAACTCGTGGGCCGGCGGCAACATCTTCCGCGGCTGCGACCCCGAGTACGACGAACTTTTCCAGATGCTGGTCGAGACGCCTGTGGGGCCCGAACGCGAGCGGCTGGTCAAGACCCTGAACGACATGAACGTCCAGTCCGGCATGCAGATCCCGCTGGTCTACCGCGGCCGGGTGGCTGCCCGCACGAATGCCCTGCAGGGCGTGTGGATCAACGGCTGGGACACGGAGCTGTGGAACGTCGGTGATTGGACCAGGGAGGAATAGCGTCCAACGTTGACTTGATTGTTCGGCCGTTGCCGAACTGCGGGCCGCAGGCGCCGTACGGTTGCCTGTGGCCCGCCGCGGCCGGCGATTGCAAACCCAATGATGCCCTGAGGCCGCAGGCACGGGGCGCGGTTGAATTGGTGGCGGTCGGCACGTGAGCAGGTACCTGGCCCGTCGGCTGCTGACCGCCGTTCCGACCCTGCTGGCCATCAGCATGGTGATCTTCGCCGTGCTGGACCTGGCGCCCGGCGACCCGACCGGGGCCCTGCCGGAGACCATCCGGCCGGAAGTACGCCAGATGATCAGGGAAGCCATGGGCCTCGACAAGCCCATGCACATCAAGTACCTGCTCTGGCTGCGGCAGTTCTTCTGGAACGAGCCGATCGGGCTGCTGGAGAGCGCGCTCGGCATCGAGATCGGTGATTCCGAGTCCCGTTTGCGCATCACCTCCTGGGGCAGCCGCGGCACCCCGGTCTTCGATCTGATTGCGCAACGGGTGCCCCAAACCCTGTGGGTCGTCGGGCTCGCCTACCTGATATCCGTCCTGCTCGCCGTGCCGGTAGGAGTGATTTCGGCCGTCCGCCAGTACTCCGTGTTCGATCAACTGGGCACGCTCTTCTCGCTGATCGGCTATTCCGTGCCGACCTTCTTCACCGGCCTGCTCCTGATCATCGTCTTCAGCGTGAACCTGAACTGGCTGCCGTCCATCTACGACACCAACCTGGAGGTTCGGGACTGGCGCTCCTTGGTGGCGCAGCTGCGGCAGATGGCCATGCCGGTGGCGGTCCTGGCCTTCTTCCAGACGGCCGCCCTGGTGCGCTTCACGCGATCGTCCATGTTGGACAACCTGACCCAGGACTACGTGCGCACCGTCAAGGCCAAGGGCTTCCGGGAGCGCTACGTCGTGATCCGCCACATCCTGCGCAATTCCCTGATTCCGGTTATCACCCTGGTGGCCCTGGGCGTGCCCACCATTTTCAGCGGAGCCATTATCACCGAGCAGATCTTCCGCGTGAACGGCCTGGGGGCGCTGCTGATCAGTTCGATCCAGGTCAACGACATCCCCATGATCCAGACGGTTACGTTCATCTTCGCAGTCCTGATCGTGATCTTCAATCTGATTGCGGACATCATCTACGGCGTGCTCGATCCCAGGATCCGCTATGCCTGACCCGCAGTTCGGCCGCCGGGACCGTCCGCCTCGGAACCTCGCATGACCGCCACCGCCGACGCCCCGGCCACGGGAGTGCTGGGCCAACGTGCCCCGCGCACACTCTGGGGCGATGTCTACCGCCGGTTCATCCGCCACAAGCTGGCCGTCACCGGGCTGGTAATTCAGGTCCTGCTGATCCTGGGCATCCTGGTTGGGCCGGTGATCTATCCGGAAGACGCCGAGTACATCGACATCCTGCGTGCCGACGAACGGCCTTCGTTGGAATTTCCCATGGGCACCGACGATCTTGGCCGCGACACCCTGGCGCGCAACATGGAGGGTGGCCGCATCTCCCTGGCAGTCGGGGTCGTGGCCATGGCCGTGGCCATTGTCCTGGGCACACTGGTGGGACTGCTGTCCGGTTACTTCCGATCGCTGGACAATCCGCTGATGCGCTTCACCGACATGATGCTGGCCTTGCCCAGCCTGCCCCTGCTGATGGTGATCATCATGTTGTTCCGGGACAAGATGCGCAATCTGCTGGGGCCGGAGCTGGGGATCTTCGTGCTGGTGGTCTACGTGATTGGCGCCTTGGGCTGGATGCCGACGGCCCGCATCGTGCGTGGGACCGTGCTCTCCATCAAGGAGAAGGAATTCATCGAGGCGGCCATCAGCATCGGCGTGCGGCAGCACACGATCCTGTGGCGCCACGTGTTGCCCAACATCCTGTCGCCTATCATTGTCTCGGCCACCCTGGGCGTGGCCAGCGCCATCCTCATCGAGTCGGCCCTCTCCTTCCTCGGACTGGGTTTTCCGCCGGACGTACCCACATGGGGCCGCCTGCTGTTCGAGAACAAGGACTTCATCACCTACAACCCGGCCTTGATCATTTTCCCGGGCCTGTTCATCTCCCTCACGATCCTCAGCATCAACTTCATGGGGGACGGACTCCGGGACGCTCTGGATCCTCGCCTGCGGCTGTAGGTCCATTCAGTCAGGAACACGCCATGACCGATGCCCTCGTCCTGGGTCTGGACATCTCGACCACCGCCACCAAGGCTATTCTCGTCGATTCCGGCGGCTGTGTCGTGGCCTCCGCCGCCTCGGAATACGACTTCCAAACCCCACAGCCGCTGTGGAGCGAACAGGACCCGGACTTGTGGTGGCAAGGCACGCGTCACAGCGTCCGCGCTGTCCTGGAACAGGAAGGCGTGCAGCCGGAACAGGTGGCCGCCATCGGCCTTTCCGGCCAGATGCACGGCTTGGTTCTGCTGGATGCACGGCAGGAGGTGCTGCGCCCCTGCATTCTCTGGAACGATCAGCGGACCGGGAGCCAGTGCGACACCATTCGAACGCGGTTGGGTTTCGAGCGTCTTCTGGAGATCACCGGCAACGATGCCCTGACCGGCTTCACAGCACCCAAAATCCTGTGGGTGCAGGAGGAGGAGCCGGAGATCTGGGAACGCACCCGGCATATCCTGCTGCCGAAGGACTATGTGCGGTTCAAGCTCAGCGGCGAGTTTGCCGCGGACGCGGCGGACGGCTCCGGCATGCTCCTGCTGGATTTGAAGGGCAGGACCTGGTCCCGCGACATGCTGGCCGCTCTGGACATCCCCGAGACCTACATGCCCGCGGCCTGCGAGGGAACCGCCGTCTCGGCCCGGTTGTCTCCTGCAGCGGCCGGGGAATTGGGCCTGCCCGCTGGCCTTCCGATTGCCGGTGGGGGCGGTGATCAAGCGGCCCAAGCCGTGGGTGTGGGAGCCGTGCAGGAAGGCATGGCCGCGGTTACGCTGGGAACCTCGGGTGTGGTCTTTGCCACCAGTGCCAAACCGCGGGTGGAGAAGGAGGGCCGGCTCCACGCCTTCTGCCATTCCGTCCCCGACCGCTGGCACTTCATGGGCGTCATGCTGAGCGCTGCCGGTAGTCTCCGCTGGTTTCGGGACACCTGTGCACCCGGCCGCGACTTCGGCGAACTCACGGCGGCGGCCGCCGCGGCACCCGCGGGGTGCGACGGCCTGGTCTTCCTGCCATACCTGACCGGCGAGCGCACGCCCCACCCTGATCCCCTGGCCCGCGGGGCCTTTGTCGGCCTGACGGTTCGGCACGACCTGAACCACATGACCCGGGCGGTGCTGGAGGGCGTGGCCTGTGGCCTGAAGGACGGATTCGATCTGATGGACGGTGCCGGTTTGCCCGAACTGCAAACCGTGCGCCTGTCGGGCGGCGGGTCCCAAAGTCCCCTCTGGCGCCAAATCCTGGCGGACACGCTGGGCCGGGAACTGGTGACGGTCGCCGAAGGCGAGGGCGCCGCCATGGGAGCTGCCGTACTGGGTGGTGTGGCCGGCGGTGTCTGGTCCGATGTGGACGCGGCCACCGCTTCGCTCGTGGCGGAGACGGGCTCGGTGCGGCCGAATCCGGATACGGTCGAAACCATGAAGGAAGTGCATGCGCGGTACCGGGATCTGTATCCGGCTCTGAGCCCCTACAACCGGAGCGTGGCTCCTGATTGATGCACCGCGGACACAGGGGACGAGCCCCGGTCCGGTACCGGCATTGCGGGACCGATGATTCACCTTCGCTCCGTGGTTTTCAGGCCACCGGCCGCGCGGCAACGGGCCGAGTGGCCCTTCACGGTACCGGTGATCGCGGAATGGTCGGCACCGCTTGAGTTTGATCATCCGGTGACCTTTCTGGTCGGGGAGAACGGCTGCGGCAAGTCCACGCTGCTGGAGGGCATCGCCTGCCATGCGGGGCTGCCGGCTGCGGGCCGCGAGGAACTGGATCGGGATTCCTCCCTGGCCAAGGTGCGCGGTCTTGCAAAATGCCTCAAGGCCACCTGGAACCAACGCAGCCACCGCGGGTTCTTTCTGCGTGCGGAGGACTTCTTTGGCTTCGTACAGCGCATGGGCGCCATGGCCCAGTCCCTCCGGGCCGATCTGGAGGAGGTGGATCGGACCTACGCCGGGCGATCGGCCGCGGCCCGCATGTATGCGCGCACCCCGTATGCCAACGAACTGCACGGCATCTTGGAGCGCTACGGCGGGGACATGGACGCCCAGTCGCACGGCGAGGGCTTCCTGGCCTTCTTCCAGGCCCGGTTTGTGCCCGACGGCCTGTACCTGCTGGACGAACCGGAAACGCCCCTGTCCCCGTTGCGGCAGTTGGGGTTGCTGTCCCTGCTGCGGGAAATGGTGGAGGAGCGGGGTGCGCAGTTTGTGATTTCCACCCATTCGCCCATTCTGATGGCCTACCCGGGTGCCACCATTCTCAGTCTGGACGAGTCCCCTTGGCAGCAGGTAGCCTGGGATGAACTGGAGCACGTACGGCTGACCAGGTCCTTTCTCAACAACCCGTCGACATATACGAAGCACCTATAGGCAGGTTGACGGCTTTGCACACAGCGGCTAAACGGAGGCAACCGAGGTTGGTGCGGGCTGGTTCCCGCGGTGCTGCACGGGCACCCAATGCAGATAATGCAACGGGAACAGCCTGTCGGGGTTCGCCGGCACCGGCCGAGTCACCCAACTGACCGTCCACATTTCGCTCGCTGCCTCAAACCATGATTCCGGTTGCCGAACTGCTGGCCGACATGCGGTCGGACCCCTACTACGAGGCCCACGTTACCCATGCGGAACGACTCCCGGCCGGGTCTCCGCAGTGGACCGACGTGCCGGAATGGCTGCACCCCCATGTCCGTCGCATGCTGGCCGGACTGGGCCGCGAGCAGCTCTACAGCCATCAAGGCCAGGCCCTGGAACTGGTTCGGTCCGGAAAGGATGTCCTCATCACCACCCCTACGGCCAGCGGCAAGTCGCTGTGTTACCAGTTGCCGATTCTGGACTGCCTGGTCCGCGACCCGTACGCCAGAGCTATCTATATGGCTCCGACGAAGGCGCTGGCCCGCGATCAACTGGTCGAGTTTCAGGACATGGCGGCCGCGCTGCCAACGGGCAGCCCCCTCAAGCCCCATCACGTGGCCGCCTACGATGGAGACGTGCCCATCGCGGAGCGCGGCGAACTTCGCAACCGGGCTCGCCTGATCATCACCAACCCGGACATGCTTCACCATTCCATCCTGCCGTGGTACAGGCAGGACTGGGGGGCTTTTCTTTCGGATCTGGCCTTTGTGGCGGTGGACGAAGTCCATTACTTCCGGGGTCTGTTCGGCAGCCATGTGGCCAATGTCCTGCGCCGCTTGCATCGGCTGTTGGCACTGGCCGGCAACCGCGATGTCCGGTATATCTGCGCCAGCGCGACTGTGGCCAATGAGCAGGATCTGGCCCGGCGGCTGCTCGATCGGGAGGTGGTGGTCGTGTCGGAGAACGGAGCCCCCACCGCAGCCCGTCACTGCATCTTCTGCAATCCGCCCCTGGACCCGGACGGCGTGCGGCGCGAAACCATGGAGGCCACGCTCTGGTTCGAGAGCCAACTGCGGCGGGAACGGCTGCAGACGCTGATCTTCAACCGTTCGCGGCGCGGTGTTGAGAACACCATCCGCTGGTTGCGCACGCATGCCATCGAAAGCGGCATCCGAGGCCACGAGGCGACACGGCTGATCCGCGGCTACCGCGGAGGCTACCTGCCCAAGGAACGGCGCGAGATTGAATCGGGATTGCGCAACGGTGAGATCCTGACCGTGGCCGCCACCAATGCACTGGAACTGGGCATCGACATCGGACAGCTACAGTGCGTAATCTCCTCCGGCTATGCCGGCACGGTTGCGAGCACGCGACAACAGTGGGGACGCGCCGGCCGGCGGGGTGAGGAGGCGGAGGCCCTGGTGGTGTTTGTCGCTTCGGCGGATCCCCTCGACCAGTACATGATCCTGGATCCCGAGTTCCTGCTGGCCGGCAGTCCCGAGCATGCCCGGCTGGATCCGGACCACCCGACCCTGTTGCGGCAGCACCTGCCTTGTGTGCTCAACGAGGGTCCGTTGCGGGTGCGGCCGCCGCGGAAGGAACAACCGCGCCGGACCCATGCCGTCTTCGCGGGCCTCCAGGACCTGGAACGCGCCCAGCGCGCGTTTCACCGCAACTTCACCTGGGCCTTCTGTGGACAGCCGCAGGACCTGCGGTTCGGCCTGCGCAACATGGAGGGTTCGGTGGACATCGTGCTGAAGTCCGGACGGGGCCGGCCCGAGGTCCTGGGCACGGTGGACTTCGAGAGTGCGGACACCATGGTGCACGAAGGTGCCGTCTACTGGCACGACGGACGCCGCTACCTGGTCAAGGAACTGGACTACATCGACAAGGTGGCCAGAGTCACAGTATCAAGGTCCGGGACTTACACCACGGAGCCGGTCCAGGATGTGGATGTGGTGGTCACCCGCATTGATGATCAAGAGCCCAGACAGGGAGCCCTGGTCGGCCACGGTGAACTGAAGATGACCTCTCAGGTGGTGGGCTACCGCAAGATCTACATGGACCGGGACAACCGGGGCGTGCCCGGCTGGGACCCCACGGATCTGGTTCCCCTGGAGTGTCCGGAACGCACCCTGAATACCCGCGGCTACTGGATGCAGGTGCGGCCGGAAACCCAACGGCGACTGGAGGCCGAAGACGCGTGGCGGGACAGCGAAAACGACTATGGACCCAACTGGGACAGCCAGCGTCTCAGGGCCATCGAGCGCAGCGGAGGGGTTTGCAGCCACTGCGGCAAGGCTCCCTCGCCGGGCAGGCCCCTGCACGTGCACCACAGGAAGCGGTTCCGCCAGTTCGGCTATGTTCCGGGCCGCAACGACAACCACCTGAAGGCCAACCGCCTGGAGAACCTCCAGGTTCTGTGTCCGGCCTGCCACAAGTTGCTGGAGCCCATCGCCGGGCGCGGCCTCCACGGCATGGATGCCCTGGGCGTGGCCCTGAGTCGCATCGCACCCCTCCACCTGATGTGCGATCCGGGCGACCTGTCCGTGCACGATGTCCTGGCCAAGGCAGGGGGCACCAAGCTGAAGCCGGTGAAGGATCCCACCTGCTTCCAGCCCCACTTGGCCACGCTCTTCATCCACGAGCGGTTTGAGGGCGGTCTCGGCTATGGCGAAACCCTCTTCGGCCTCCACGATCAGTTGCTGGGCAAGGCAACCCAACTGATTAAGCGTTGCGACTGTGTCACTGGCTGCCCCGCCTGTGTCGGCCCTTCGGCCCAGCCGGTGGACTACGCGGCCGAAAGCACGAACCGCAAGAGCCTGGCACGGGCACTGGTGGACGCCCTGCGCTGACGCAAGGGTACCGTTGCCCGATCTACGGGTTTGGCACTGCGGGATTTCGGACAAATGCCGACGGCGTGAACTGCCGGCAGATCTATAATTCCAGCAGAGTCAGGTCCGTGTATCCATCCGGGCATTCCCTGTCCGGATTCCGATCCCCTACCCCTTGTCAGGCAGGTCGGCCCGGAGGCCAAGGCATTGCCTTGACAAGGGGGTTTCGTGTCGCCCGGGCCGGCTCTCCTGGCCAACCCATCCACAAGGAACAGCTGCATGAAGGTGCTGGTAACCGGCGCGTCGGGACGCCTAGGGGATTTTGTGTTTCATGAACTGCTGAGGCGCGGCCACGAACCGGTGCTCTTCTCCCGTTCCAGGCCCACCACCGACTACGGCGATCTGGAGTGGATTCAAGGCGACTTGGGGAACTACGACGACTGCCTCAAGGCCGTGCAGGATGTGGAGGCCGTGCAGCACTTGGGCGCGCGTCCCAACCCGACCGATCATCCGGCCCTGCGCCAGCAGAGTTCGCAGTCCTTCGATGCCACGTTCAAGACCAACATGCTGGGCACCTACTACCTGATGCAGGCCGTGGTCGAGGCCAAGGTGGGTACGGTGGTCATGGCCGGCAGCAACTGTGCTCTGGGACACGGGTTTCGCATCAGCGACTCTCCCTTTCCACTCCGATACCTGCCCATTGACGAATCGCACCCCACTTTCGTCGAGGATACCTACAGTTACTCGAAGCTGGCGGGCGAGGAACTGCTGGCGTCCTACACCCGGGCCTTTGGCGTCCGCACGTACGTGACCCGCATCTGTGGGATCTTTCCGCCGGAGCGCAGGGCGGAGCTGGCACGCACCGTCAAGCCCGTCAACAGCTGGCAGGACTATCTCTGGTGCTACGTGGCAAGCGAGGACGTGGCCACTGCGCACTGCCAGTTGATGGAGGCCAGCCAGGATCTGCCTCCGCACGACGTCTATTTCCTGAACGCGGACGACACCACGGCCTTGGAGGGGTCAAGGGACTTGGTCGAAACCTTCCGGCCCGACCTACTGCCCGTCACCGGTCGGCTGGACAACCACCAGTCGTTCATCAGCGCCGCCAAGCTGAAGGCCGCGGTTGGGTGGTACACGAGCCCCTCCTGGCGGGAGTTGCTGTAGGGGCGGAGCCGCAGTGATCAGGTATCGCGTTCTCACCGTGCAAGCGGCGGTACCGTAGAAAGCCACCAGCCATGACTTCGGTGGTGTTGCAGGGCCGAGTCGCTGACTCGTCGACTTAGCCTCGTCGACTACCGCCGGACCGCATCCCGGCTGGTACCTGCACCGCAGGTTTGGGGAGTCAGCGATTCTGGACGCCAGTGTCTGCCTGGGTTGACCAATGGTCCGGCATCGGTCCTGCTCGTCAGTGTGTTGGTGTCCCACATTGTTGCCTCGGGTTGCCACGCTTCCCCCATCCCTGATTGGATGGATGTAAGATACCCCCCGCCCTTGGTTTGCCAGCCAGATGACCCCGAGATGGATCGCACAGAGGCATTTGAAGTTGCAAAGACGGCCCTCCGGGAGACGTTCGATCCGGAAGGACACAAAAATTACTCTCTTGAAGGGTGGGAAGATCGCCACGATTGCTGGCTTGTACTCCTGAGCACCGTGTCTTTTCAGCCTGCAGGTGTCCCAGGCCACACCTTGTCTCAGTTGCTCGGCGGTCGTCGGACTTACTACAAAGTCTCGGTTAAGAAGAGCTCAGGGGTTGTCCAAAGCGTCCAGCCTGTCCCCAATCCCTATGCAGTTGCCCAATCAACTGATACTTGACACCGGCCCTTTGGTGTTGCTGGCCCTTTCTTGGTTCTACGAACAGACCTCATCGGCTGCGTCGTTGGCCTTGAAGGACGGTCTGGCGAGCAACTACACACTGGAACAGTTGGAAAGCCTAGAATCCCTATTGAAGCGAGCACACAGGGTACTGCTCTCGCCATACTGCCTGGCGGAGAGTACCAATCTAATCAAGAGCCGGAACCAGCGACTGGCATTGGCCGAAATTGCAGGAGCTCTTGAGCCCTGTCGGGAAAACTCCATCGGGATTCTTCAACATCCCAAGTTGCTTCAACTTGGTGTGGCAGATGTCAGTCTTCTACTGCTTGCCCAGACTCCGCGAACGTACACACTCACCGCGGACGGGGATCTGTTTGAAGCCTTGTGCTCTGCAGACTGCACCGCTGTTTATTTTTGTGTGAAACAGGATCAACAGTACATAGTAAGCTACCCGGAATAGAGAAATCAAGTCAGGTTCTGTCAATGGATATCATAGTAGTGGCCATCCAATAATCCTATCGGCAGTCTTGAATTTTTCGCAACAAGGCAGACATCATGGCCGACGCTGATGACAACTGTTTTTTGTTCAACGGCAGCCCCAACGACATCGAGGCTGGCTGGAACCGTAGCTATGAGAGGTTCCACTTGTTCCATTCCTGGAGCAAACCGAGAAATGCACTGTGGGCTGCAGATGAGCACACCACCCTGCAGAAACCCTACCGATCACAACTGTTGGTATCGATTGTCTTGTGTCTGCTGGCAACCCTTGCCGCAGCCTGCACTGATCTGATACCGGAACCGGTATCAGAGGTTCTGGATGTAGCAGTCAGGATCCCAACAGCCAACTTGAGGGAGGGTCCCGGTCTGTCACATCCCATTGCATCCCGGGTGTCGCAGGGAACTCTTCTCAAGGTTCAGGGCCGCAACTCCGGCGGGGATTGGGTTCAAGTTGCCCATGAAGGGCAGACGCTCTGGATTCATGCAGACCATACCGATCTGGCCACCGAGAGACTGGCTGGCCTGCCTGTCAAAGCAGTCCCGACTCCCCTGTCGGATTCCGCTCCGGCCACTCCAACGCCTGTCTCCGTGGCACTCATCGTCACCGGAACCGTCGTCAATGTGCGGACAGGGCCGAGCATCGACTTTCCTGTCCGCTTGCAGGTACGACAGGGCGATCAGTTGCAGCCCCAGGGTCTGAACGCCGCGGGGGATTGGGTGCAAGTCTCGGATCCGACGGGAGGCACGGAACTTCTGTGGATCTATGCTCCGCTCACGGACTTGGAAGCGCACCACCGGGCGGTCCTTCCGGCAGTAGCCGCTCCCGCTCTTCCCGATACTCCGACACCGGAACCCACCCCCACTGTCCCTGTGGCCCAGGATGTTCCCTGCCCCTTGGTGTGGTCCGATGAATTTGAGGAAGACGGCCTTCCCGATTCCGCCAAGTGGTGGTTTGACCAGCGACCAAATCGATGGTATTCGGACGCTCTGACCTATTGGACAAAACGCAGGGAAGCCAACGCCCGTATCGAAGATGGCCGTCTCATTATTGAAGCCCACAAAGAGGATTATGGGGGCAGGGAATTCACGGTGGCCCGGCTTACGTCCAAACAGGCATGGACATATGGGTGGTATGAGATTTCGGCCCGACTGCCCGAGGGGCGGGGCGTCAAGTCCGCCATCTGGATGGTCTCGAATTCCAATCCATACGGCAGTTGGCCGGGCAGCGGTGAAATCGACATTATGGAATTCGTGGGCTATAAACCGGGCATCATTCATGCCACGGTGCATACGGAAGCGTACAACCACAGGATTGGGAATCATCAGGTCAAAAGACTCCAGATACCGGATGCGAGTTCGGAATTCCACCTTTACGGGATGGAATGGACCGAATCAGCCATCAAGATCCATGTGGATGACACCCACTACTACACATTCGAAAACGAACGGTTGCGGAATTCCTCCGCGGATCAGAGGCACTGGCCCTTCGATCATCCCTTCCATTTCATTCTGACCATTTCCGTGGGAGGAGGCTGGGCCGGTACCAAGGGCGTCGATCCCGACATATGGCCACAGCGCATGGAACTCGACTACATGCGCATTTATGCATGTAAGCCTTAGTGTGTTTCTTCTGTGTCGTGACATTCGGCCCGATGTGGACAGCAGGCAAGAGCAGGTTTCAGTGTGAACTCGGCAGCGGATCAGCCCAAAAGCTGTTTGGCATAACGGATATCGAATTCAATCCGGAAACGAGTGTGGCAGACCGGTAGGTTCGCTCCGGTTCCATATACAGGTCCTTGCTGAAGAGCGTTGATGGCCGGAGGTGTCCGGGAGCGGCTGGGATATTCCGTACACGGTATATTCTTGGGAGTCATATGCTTGCTTGGACATCAGGTGGCGGTGCCTGTCATGCACCCAGCCGAGGGCTTCGGTGACGGCCGTCATCATCCGAGCGGCGGTACCCCAGCTCCTTGTGGACGTCTGTTGCAGGTTGCCTTGTGCCAATTCGGTCCGGCTCCGGGTCTCTTGGCTTGGCTGTTGGCACTATAGTTCGCTGTAGTGGCCATGCTTCTGCCTGTCGGCTGGCACGCGGTGTATCCGCGTCTCCTTCAGGTGGTTCTGGCCGGTCCGGTTTTGTCAGGCGGTTGGATGTGCTTGGCACCTCTGGGTCTCGACAGCCACGTTGGCGCCAAGCAGA
Organism: Caldilineaceae bacterium; assembly: GCA_965208365.1. Taxonomy (GTDB): domain Bacteria; phylum Chloroflexota; class Anaerolineae; order Caldilineales; family Caldilineaceae; genus Bin34. The sequence continues at coordinate 1,472,650 of OZ242330.1, forward strand.
ACCGGCAACGCCAATCCATGTAGGGTTGGGAACCCATGTCCCGGTACCGGTTGGCCGCTGCGACAACAATGAGTGACACCACATAGGTTGAATGACAAGTGCGCCATGGCTAACGTGTTGAACGAAAGCAACGCTGGCAACGATCCTTTCGGAATGTCGAGGTTCAGCATCCGGCGCTACTCGGTTCAGCATTTTCTGCTGATCGGTTTGACCAACGGGTTGCTGGTTAGCCTTACGGTAGTGGCCAACTCTCATGGCTACGTTCCGTTGATTGCTCTCTCGGCCGTGACGCTGGCCGTGGTGTTGGTTAAAACGGCGTTGGTCATCTGGGTTGGCATAAGGACCATCGCCGTTGAAGCCTGGATCAGACGCTTAGGCATGGGCGACTTGGAGTACCGGATTGAGCCGCGGGGCAATGACGAGGTGGCCAAGGCGTGCCAAGCCCTGGAGGCGCTGCGCCAGAATTCCATACGGGCCATGCAGCTGGACCTGGTGTCCCAGCTTTCCGCCGAACTCCAGGAGCGAAATGGGGAATTGGAGCAGGCGTTGGCGGACCTGCGGGAAAGCCAGGACCGGATCATCAGCCAGCAGAAGCTGGCGGAACTTGGTGAACTGGCGTCGGGGGTGGCTCATGAGATGCGCAACCCGCTGCAGTTCGTCCGCAATTTCACGTCGTTGTCTCGGGAACTCGCGGCGGAGCTGCTGGAACTGCTGGAGCAGCCCGGAGAGACGGATCGGCAACAAGCCGAGGGCTTGATCAAGGATCTAGCCGGCAATCTGGAGCGGGTGGAACATCACAGCGGCCGGCTGAACAGCATCGCGTCGGCCATGATGATCTACGACCGAAGGACCGGAGGTGGGTTCCAGCCGGTGGAACTGAACCGGTTGATCGTTGAACAGACCAACCTCGGGTGCCAGGCAATCCGGGTTCACGAACCCGGTTTCAGCACCGAGGTCAGCATGGAACTGGACCCGGCCCTGGGTGAGACAGTCGTGGTGCCGGAAGACATGGCCCGGGTCATTTCCAATCTGGTGATGAACGCCTGTGAAGCCATGGTGGAGAGGCTTCGGGTCGAGGGGGATGGTTACCAGCCGCGACTGACGGTAGCCACGAAGAATTCCGAGAATGCCGTAACCATGATGGTCCGGGACAACGGGATGGGCATGAATCGGGACATGATGGCGCGGATGTTCAATCCCTTTGTCACCACCCGCAATACCGGGAGGAACATGGGATTGGGCTTGAGCCTGGTCTGGGACGTAGTCCGGGAGCACGGCGGCAGCGTCGAGCCGCAGTCGGAGCCGGGCCGGTACACCGAGATGAAGGTGCTGTTGCCAAAGCGTCCCACTGACACAGGGTGAACCGCTCAGACACCTGCCGGAGTTGGGACGGTCGGACCGTGCCCGCCGCGGCCCACTGGCTGGCTTGGCTGAACAGGAAGCAAAGCCATGCCTGGACGGCCCAGGGCTGCCACTACCGAAGGCGCGCGCAGTTGCCTTCTTTACAACTGTAGCCCTAAGCCGGCCGTAATCGTTCGAGCCACACCTCGGTTCTCAGGCTGTTGGCGTTGTTGCCGCCAATGCCTCCCAGGTTGTTGCCCCGTGTCCACATGACATGGGGTTCGGACACGCGCTCATGGCGATTGTTCGGCAGCCAGTCCTCCACCTGCGGCAGCCAGCCCGATACCATTGCGTCCACATTGGTGAGCAGGCTCACCCGCGTGTCGTCCATGCGCCTCGGGTCAATGAAGGCCACATGCACTTCGTGGCTGGGATCAAACCAGAGGGTCTCGGTCTTGTCCGGATTGGCGGCAAAGGCCAGGAACAGACGGTTGGAGGGATCGAAAGCCATGTCCATGGCACAGCCTCCGCGCAAGTCGTAGGCGGCCAGTTCCCCGCCCGGCAGGTGCCTGACAGGTCCCGTCCCGGTGAATTCGTACAGATAGCCGGCGGGGTTGTCCGGGTGCACCACATGCACCCAGGGCCGGCCGTGGCAGTCCAGAACCGTGCTGTTCAGGCGCAGACCGCCCTGCGGTGACGAGCTAAAGGCCTGGGCGCTCTCCGCGGTCACTGGCTCCGTAACCGGCGATCCGTCCTCCTGCAGCCAAGTAGTCCCACCGTCACTGGATACCAGTCGCACTGCGGAGTAGGTCGTGCAGTCCGCGGCCGAGCCGGACGCTGCGTAGTGGAACTGCAGGAAGAGGTGCAGGATCCCGTCTCCGGTTGCCGCAAAGGAATGCATCCAGTTGCAGTAGCCGGGCTCCGGGTTCACCGCCAGCGTCACGGGTTGACTCCAAAGGCGACCCCGCCGCATGTTTCGGTAGACCAGGATCCAGCGATCCGGCCTGGATTCGCGGCAGACCAGGTGGAGAGTTCCCTCCACATCGCTGACCATGGCCGGATAGGAAGCACGTTCACCCACCGGCTGGGGTGCCGACCAGGCGGCCGGATCCAGAAGGCTGGCCGAGTCGGTCCAGCGGTGGACAAAAGCCCCGTGGTGAGCACCGGACATAAGGTGTAGCCTCTGGTCGGGATCCAGGGCCAACGCAGGTCCGCAATGATTGTCAATGCCTTCCGCCAGACAGACGGAACCTCGGAACTGTCCGGTGACCGGATTGGCGGTACCCAGCATGATGCGGGCCGGGCCGCCTTCCTGCTCCGGGCTGTCCAGCCAGCCCATCACCAGGTCGTCGCCGCGCAGCAGCAGCTTGCAGCTCGGGTCGTAGGCCGTGGCCCGGTCCGAGCCGGTCCGCGACAGACAAACCGGCAGCGTCATTCTTCGCCTTCGATGGCGGCCACCAGTTCCATGGAGTGCACGGTGTCGCGGATATCGGTCAACGGCTGGGTGTTGCTGCGGATGCAGTCGACGAAGTGCCGGTGCATGTCCAGTGTGCCGTCATAGGCTGCGGAATCGGACTGCTCCACACCAGCCAGGTCCCAACCGTTCAGGTTGTCCCTTTGCCCGTCGTTGGTGAACAGTACCAGCCGGGAGGGAATGTCAAAGTAGCATCCGACGGTGGCCGCATGGAGCTGACCCCCCAGTGTGCGGCCGCCCGAGGCCCGCGTGGCCTCGATGATCCCCGTGGCATCGTTGTCGAACCGGATCAGGGCTCCGTAGACGTTCCAGTGGGGACTGCCGAACTTGGACCGGTGGGCATGGACCTCGGCCGGTTCGCCCCCGGCCATGAAACGGACCATATCCACGATGTGGCAGATGTCGTTCCAGAGAGTGGTCGTGAAGCCGCCGGCGGCTTCGCCCAGCAACTGCTTGTGGAAGATTCCAACAGCCATTGACACCGGTCCGCCGGCCTGGGTGCGGGCCATGGACTCGCGGACCACGGCCGCGTGCCTGCGCTGGAACCCGACCTGAACCCACACGTTGTTGGCCACCGCCGCGTCTCGGATCTGCCGTACCTCGTCCACATTGGCGCCGGGCGGTTTTTCAATGAAGACGTGCTTGCCGGCGCGAATGCAGTCCAGCACCGGACCCAACGCCCACTGCTCGTTCATAACGCAGTAGACAACATCCGGATTCGCGCTCTCCAGCATTTCCTTGTGGTGGGTGTACACCGAGGGGAACCCGTACTGTTCCACCACCATGTCGAGGCGTTCCTCGTCCAGTTCGCAGACGCTTTCCATGGTCACGTCAGCCAGGCGGGCTACGTTCGGATAGTGGGCGCTGCGGCTGCGGGGGCCTGCTCCGATGAAGGCCGCGCGAAGTGGGTTGGTCATGGGGCTGTCCTGCCTGGAAATGGTTGGAAACGGATTAGTTGCCGGACCGCAGGGCGTTGATGAAGCGCACGTCGCAGGCGGCCAGGTCAATCACGGTGGGTACCGGTTCACCGGCGTATTCGCTGTGGAAGCTGACCGGACCGGAAAAGTCCATGGCTTCGAGCGCCTCGACGGTGGTTTGCCAGTCGACCAGGCCTTCGCCCATGCGCACACAACGCGTGGCCGGCATGGCGCGGCCGTTGCGCTGGACCGTCGTGTGGACCAGGTCCTTGAAGGCGCAGACCCGGAAGTGGGACCGCATGATGTCCAGGGCCATGTCGATGGGTTCACCGCAGATGGACAGATGGCCCGCGTCGGCGAAGAGCGCCACGTGCGCCGGATCGAATTTGCGTACGATTTGCATGGCCGCGCTGCCGTTGAGGCCCAGCGAGCGTCCGGAGTGGTTGTGGACCACGGCCGTCACGCCGTGGCGGTTTGCCAGTTCGGCAAACCCCTGCAGCCAGTCGTCAACCCGGGCCATGGTGTCCCAGTAGTGTTCCTCGGGAGACCAGTGCCAGTAACCCAGCTTGATGTATTTGACTCCGGCTGCGCCGCAGGCGGAGAACAGGTTCTCGGCGTCGGGGTTGTCGGGAGTCTGGAAGTTGGTCGGCGTCGTTACCAGCGGAATGTCCAGCCCGGCGTCCCTGAATCGGCGCATGGCATCGGGCAGGGCGTTTGCCGCGTTCTCCGGCGTGACCGGATAGCCGGGTCGCACGCAGAGGTCGGCTCCCTGGACCCCCACCCGTTGGAGGGTGGCGATGATTTCGTCCAGGTCCAGCCCCTCGAGGTGCTTGGTGAACATGATGTACTGCATGCGAATCTCCTGTGCAGTCGGCCGCAACCGGTTGTCGGGGTCTGCGCTATTCCCAGGTGTAGTCAATCCAGCCTTCGTCCCGCACCCGCAGGGCGGACTCGAACATGGCTTCCACCGTGCCGCGGGGCCGGTAGTTGATCAGGCGCTTGGCCTTGCCGATGGCGTGGTCGTACCGGTACCACACCGGAACCTGCACTTCCAGGGCCGATTGGCCGGTGAGTTCCGCCAGCAGCGGCGCGGCGTGGGTGTGGTAGAAGGGGGTTGGAGCTCCGCAGTTGAAGCTTTCGCCCACGGCGGCGTCCTCCTCCACGGCGCAAACCAGCATGTGGGCGATGTCGCGGGCATCGTTGGGCTGGTAGAGCCAGGAGCGGCCTTCGCCGTCCCGGACGCTGCAGGGCTGGTCGGGGTAGGCTGCCTGCGCCTCCACGTCGTGCCACAGCTCGGTGCCGTCGGCCATGTACAGCTCGCCGCGGGGGCTGGCCTGTCCGATCTTGAGAATCTGGACCGCGCGCTCGGCCGTGAATTGGCTAAGGATGGCCGTGCCGGATTGCACATGGCTGGGACGCACGATCACGGTGCGCAGGCCGGTGTAGTCGGCCGCCATGTTCACGAACTCCTCGCCGATCTGCTTGGACAGGGAGTACTCACCGTCGGGATGGCGGGGGTGCTCCTCGTCGACCGGGTGGTAGGCGCAGGCAAATTTTTCGCCATTGTTCGGGAAGACGCCGGAGGAACTCACGTAGACCAGGCGTTCGAGCTGGTCGGCGCGTTCGCCGCAGACGCGGGCGATGAGGCGGTTGATCTGCAGGTTGTTGTCGAACTGCGGCCCGACGAAGTTGGCGGTGTGCACGACCCGGTCCACGCCGTCAAGGGCACTGTTGACGAAGGCTTCGTCGGTCAGGTCGCCCTTGGCCAGCTCGATGTCGAGGCCGTCCAGCCGGTCCAGACACGGATCGTCCGGGAGCACAGTGCCCCGCACTTCGTGATTGTGGTCGAGCAGCTGGCGCACCAGGCGACAGCCCACTTGGCCGGCCGCGCCGGCAACCAGGATCTTCATGGGGTTCGGGATTTCCTGTGGGTGGTTGAGACCGCGATTCTAGCCCGGCCGTTCTCGGGATGCCGATGACAGCACGGTGTCCGCATAAGGGTACTCGTACCAGTCAAGGAGTCCTTCCCTGGTCGCCGCGGCGGCGAACAGGATGACGGACGAATAGGAATCGGCAAACGACCGTCCGCCGCCGGTGCCGGCCACCACGGCCCCGCCCGAATCCACGAACTTGGCCCCGCCCCGCCCGTTGATGGGATTGGCCGTCAGGGCGGCAAACTGCCGCGCCGCGATCTTCAGGTAGGTCCGGTCGCCGGTGACATGGAAGGCGTGCGTGAGCGCTTCCAGGAAGTGGGGTGTGGGTGAGGTGCGGTTGAGGCTCGGCAGTTCCTTGTAGAAGGTGATGCCATCGGGGCCCAGCGTATGTTCCATCAGGTCGTCCACTACCGACACGATGAGCCGATCCACCCGTTCATTGGCCTCGATCAGGCGGAACCGGGCCAGGGAGTTGACCGTGATCGAGATCATGAACGGCACGCGCGGCATGGTGTGGCTGGTGTAGGGAGCCAGCAAGGCGCCGAATTCGTCGTGCCAGTCGAGGAACATGTGGGTCAGGCGCTCGGCCTCCACCCGCCAGGGCTCGCCGCCGGTGGCCAGGTGCAGGCCGATCATGGCGCGCAGCGCCCAGCCGCCTTCGCGCACGGCCGCGGCGCCGGGCGTGCGCATCCTGGGCAGTTCCATATGCCGCATGATGTTGTGGCCGATCGACTCGGCCGCCTCCAGGCCTTCCGCGCGCCCGGTCAGGCACCAGTAGTTGAGCAGGCCCTCGGTCCACTCATGGGACGGAACTACCCCGCCCGTACCATGATGGGCCGTGTGGATCTTCAAGCCCCCGTCAATCAGGGGGTCGGGATGGTGGTGGCAGAAGTCGACATCCAGCCAGTGCCGGGCGCAGACGAGTGACGAGTCCAGGAGGTGCCGCTGCCCGGTCAGGCCGTGGAACAGCAGGCTCATGTGGGGACGATCGTATTCGTTGTTGACCCAGACCGATTCGCCTTGGCCGCGGCCCTGATTCGTGTAGCCGGCGTCCGGCGCGTCGCCGAAGTGCAGCATGCCGAGGGCGGCCGGACGGCCCTGGTGCAGGTCGTTGAAGCGGGACACGAGACGACCCGGCACCTTCTCCGGGAAGAAGTCCAGGCCCCAAGGGTTGTGCTCCCGATACCAGCTGCGGGGCAGGGAGGGCACGTCCGGCAGCTGGAACTGGAGACTGCGGACGCTGAGCGTCTCCGGGTCCGCCGAGCCGTCGTGGAACTGCAGCAGCAGACGGTGGGTCTTGCCCATGCCCTGCAGGATGCGGGCCGGCTCGGCCGAAGCGGGATAGAGATCGGCCCGGATGCCCTCGGTGTCGGCGCGCAGGCCCTTGGGATAGTGCTGGTGGGCCTGGTAGTGGGAGACGGCCAGGCCGCAACCATCGGTGCGCCAGTCGACCCAGAAGTCCCCGTAGAACGACTCCGAGAAGTGCTCGTTGGACTGGTACAGGAGCGTTTCCGCATCAATCTCCATTTCGACGCGGGCATCCGACTGCTCGATCCGGGTGGTGTAGTAGCCCTCGCCCAGGGCCACGGCCACCTGGTCCGGAGGCGTGGTCGGGGCAATGTCCAGGGACAGGAAGGCCAGCCGCGTCTCCGGGGCATCGCCGTCATGGATGAACTGGTGCTCCAGTTCAAGCCACGGTTTGTCCCGATGGACCGTCACCTGACCGTGGAAGGCCGGCTCCAGATCCGCGCCCAATCCGGTGTGGCGTCCGAACAGCCGCAGAATCCAGCGCAGCGGTCCGCTCTCCACCTCCTCAACGCGTTCCACCACCGGTTGTAGTTCGGGGCCGTCCTCCAGGCGCAGCCTGAAGAGATTGTCCAAGGGCAGCGGGAAGGGCCTGCCGTTCACGGTCAGATCCGTCAGGGAAAGAGGCTGTCCTTCCGGCAGCGCGAACGAGAGGACGCCGTGCCCGTGGTGCGGGACGGCGGGAGGGGCCAGGCTCGGGTCGACACCGAATGCCAGCGTATGGGATCGGTTGCCGGGCAGATCAACCTGCATGTGGACCAGGGCCCAGCGCACACTGCCGTCCGGCCAGCGTCCCAGGGCCCGCGTCTGGCAGGGCAGGTTTGAGTCTCCGTCCCGCACCCAAAGGTGGTGGGGTTCCGGCAGGGCTCCTTCCCGGAACGGGATGGAAACGGTGACCGGCTCCGCCGCGCGGTCGAACCGGGACAGTTTGGGGAAGTAAAGTGTGGACATGTCAGCTGCACCCGTTGGTTTCCGGGCGGGCGACCGACTCAGCGGCCAATGCGGTAGGCGAGCGAACCTTCCCGGGAAGGCCGGTCCAGCGTGAAGACAACCCGGTATAGTTCGGTGCCCCAGCAGGGTCCCATCCGCACCTGGTCGGTAATCGGCACTGTTTCCACGGAGGCCGTCAACCGGTCGGCATTGAACTCCACGGTTCCCTCCGCCGAAGTGCGGTCGTCCTTGTAGTTTCGGGCGGAGATGCGGACGGTGTCCCCGTCCAGTTCCACGTGCCCCGGGGTCAGGAGGCTCAACTGCAGGGAGCCGGGCGCGGTGTTGAACCGCCACCGGTCCTCGACCTCGACGCACTCTCCCCGGTGCAGGGTCAGGGTGCGGTGCCAGCTGTCCAGACCTGCGTCCTCGCCCCAGGCACCGGCGATCTCCAGTGCCAGGCGTGCCGTGTTCTCGTCGGCCGCGTACTCCACTTGGCTGGCCCCGTGCTGCTCACCGGGTTGTTGCTGGCATCCGTCGATGGTTGGCAGCAGGGTGTGGTAGTCGGACTGCATCGTCCAGATGTCGTAGCGCTGGGCACTGAATGTCTTGGCGGTGTAGTTCTCGACCCCGGCGTCCACCAGCAGTGGCCGGCCGTCCAGGTAGACGACAAAGTTGCCGATGTCGTTGTGGTTGTGGCTTTCTTCGTTGTGACCGCCCTTGATGGCCACGTAGAAACCGTCCCGGGAGCCGGCAGCATCCCGAGCCGTCATGACCTCGATGTCGGGGAGCCAGACATCGCGCGGCAGGGGGGCCTGTCCCGGCCGGTCCAACACCTCGTCCAGGGCAAAGATGGCCATCAGCGACCGGCCCAGGCTGGAACCGCGGCTGCTCACCTGGCCTTGGGCATGCAGGCCAGGCCGCCCAATCCCCTGACGGTGGGCCAGCCACCGGGCAAGAGCCTGCATGTCCGCGTCCCCGATGCGGCTGCCGTAGGCGTGTACCAGGAGGGCTTCGGGTTCGACGAGGGCGGAGGCGTCCGCGAAGTTCAGGTAGTAGCTGTCGGCGATGTGGGCCCGGTGCAGGAAGCGGCCGATCTCCCCGATCAGGGGTTCCCCGAACACGTCGACGGCACCGTCGGTGGCCACGTACAGGAGCTCGAGGTTTTCAAAGAGGGAGGCTCCGGCCCGACCCCAGTAGTTGGGGCCCTCGTCGCAGCCGCCGTCCCGGGGATAGGTGTCGATGAAGTTGTCGACGGTGCGCAGGACCCGAAAGACATCCTCCGCCCTAGTCTCCGGATCGTCTTCGATGGCCAGAATACAGGTCAGCCAGTTGGAGCAGATCCACGGATTCCAGTTGTTGACTCGCCGGGTGCCCAGCCAGCCCATCCAGAAGAAGTCGATGCGCACCTTGAGCACGTCCAGGATCCGCCGCCGGATTTCCAATTCAATGCGTCGGCGCACCAGCGGGGAGACGGTGTCCAACCGCTCGTGCAGCAGGTACAGGGTCCAGGCCAGCAGCGCGCCGGTCTCGGCCGCGAACAGGTCGACGGTCGGTTCCTCCACGTCCGGCAGGCCGGAGTCGGCCTTCTGGACGCCGATGTGGGCCGGCACGCCCCAGTAGGTTTCCTCACACAGGGCCCAGATGCCGTTGACGCAGTCATCCAGGAAACGGCCCTGCCCTTCGGCGCATTCGGCCAGCACCAGATCGGCCAAGGCGTCGCGCCGGGCATAGCTCAAGTCCTGGTAGCGGGAGCGGTTGCCCGTCCGGGCAAAGTCCAGGAACCGCGTGGCCGGCAGGTGGGGCCAGGCGAAGTCCAGCCGGTCCTCGCCGGCCTCGATCAGGGATTGGCGCAACGCGACGGGAATGCCGTCCCAGGCGGCCCGTTCGTCGACGCGGGGAAAGGGATGCCAATCCTGCCGGGATTGCAGCAGATGCTCCAACCGGACAACACCGAACCGTTGGCTGAGCATGTCTGGGGATCCTTGTCTTGAACAGGAACCGAGGCCGCGCGGGCCTGACGGCTATTGGCTGTTCTTCCAGGCCTCGAACTGGGCCTTGGTCTCCTCGTTGGGTGGGTAGAGGCCCTGCAGGGGCCGTCCGGTCTTCACCTGTTCGACCACCCAGTTCTCCAACTCTTCCTGGTCCGCCGCCTCGTCGATGACTTCACGGGCCATGGCATTGGGGATCACCACCACGCCCTCGCTGTCGCCCACGATCAGGTCGTCCGGCATGACGGCAACATCGCCGCATCCCACCGGAACGTTCATGTCCACCGGATGGTGGTGGGTATGGGAAGGCGTGGCCGCGGCACCGCCCAAATAGATGGGGAAGTCCATGGCCCGGAGGGCTGGCGTGTCGCGCAGGGAGCCGTCCGTGACCACCCCCACGCAGCCCCGTTCCCGGATACGGTGGGCCAGGATGTCGCCCATGGTGCCGGTCGCGATCACCCGACGGGCATCCACCACCAGCACCTGGTCGGGACCGACGGCTTCCATGGCCAGGCGCTGCACGTTGGTGGAATTGTCGTAGCGCCGGTCCACCAGATCCTGTCGGCTCGGAATGTAGCGCAGGGTGAAGGCGTGGCCGGCCATGGTCAGGCCAGGTTTGATCGGATGCACCCCCTGCATGAAGCAGCGCTTGATGCCGCGCTTGATCAGGGAGGCGGTCAGGGTGGCCGTGGAGATATGGGACAGGGTCTCGCGATCGGCGGCGGAAATGCGGTAGTCGGACATGCAGGGGATTCCAGAAGGGTTTGGGACCGGTCAAAAAGGGAATGAGGCGTTCGTCAGGCCTGCCAGCCGGCAGGAATGGCGTCCCGCTCCAGCTCCAGCAGTTCGGCCAGGATGGCATCCGCGTCGGCAATCGAATTGACGATGGGATCGGTCAGCATGGCCCGCCGCAACAGGTTGTGATCGTCCCGCGCGATGGCCTCGGCGGTCAGTTCATGGGTGTCGAGGATCAACTGCTGCTGGCCCAGAAGGCCGCGCGGCATCTCACCGACCGGCCGCGGCACGGGACCGTCCATGTCGATGTCGCACAGCAGCTCCAGGAAGGCGTCGTCCGCCATGTTGGTGACGGCGCCGCGGTTGGCGCAGTTGACGAAAAAGGGATGACCCAGGCCGCCCACCATGTTTTCGATGATGTCCGTGGCGTGGTCCGGGCCCAGGAGCGTGGTGTAGTCCTCGATCGGGATCGTGCCTTCCAGAAAGCCGTCGATCTGGTGCCACATGGCCTCGTGCCGATCGTACCGGGTCTCCGTGTCCCAGATGGCCAGGGGCGGCGTACCGTTGCCGGACCGGCCTGCCTGCTGGTAGTAGGGCACATATTCCTTGGTGTGGGAAACGCAGACCGGCACCCGGTCGAAGATGTCGTACAGTTCCGCTCCAATGGTCTTGTTCAGCCAGCCCTTGGCTTCGCCCTCCACCGTCGGGTCCTCGTAGGCGGCTCCGGCCCGCAGGGACTCCGCGATGGTATCCGACACGTCGGTGCCCTGCCACTCCGCCCGGAGCAGCCAGGTGAAGTGGTTCACACCGGCGATGCGCATGTCGAAGTCCCGGTCCAGCGCCTCGGTCAGTTCGCCTCCGACCGCGGCCTCGATACCCGCCATGCCGGCCAGTCGCACCTTGATGTGCGGCATGTGCAGGCTGTCGCAGAGGGCGAAGCTCTTGATGCCGGGGGCATAGCGCATCAGGCCGATGCCGTGCACCGTCGAGGGATTGATGTAGTTGATGACCCACGCATCCGGACACAGGCGCTCAACGTCGGCGGCGCATTCCAGGATGCGCGGGAACTCGCGCAAGGCGCGGAAGATGCCGCCGGGACCGATGGTGTCCCCGGAGCACATGCGCACGCCGTACTTCTCGGAAATGGCGCAGTCGATGCCGCGGTACTTGACGGTCTGGTTGGCGAAGCTGAGGACCACGAAGTCCGCTTCCGGCAGGGCCGGCACCCAGTCCGTGTGGCCTTCCACACCCAGGGGCACGGCATTTGCGTCGCGTACCATTTCTGCCAGCCGGACCAGTTTGGACAGCCGCTCCTCGTCGGTGTCCACCAGCACCAGCGTCCCGCGTTGCAGATGGGACGAATGGACCATTTGCCAGATGGCCTGGCGTCCGAAGAAGAGGCTGCCGGCTCCCACGACAACAACCCTGGGGCCGGATTTCTGCGCACTGGTCATATCAGAAGAATGGGTCTCCTACAGAAACAAGGTTCGCCGGGTCTCCGGCGAACGGAACCGCCGTCTACTGCTCGTCCGGCACGTAGGGCCGCTCGGGCAACATGGCGTAGGCGTCCTGGACCAGATCGCCCCAAATCCACTCCCCGGAGTGCAGGTGGTACCAGACCCCGTCCGGATTGGAACCCAGGGTCCAGCCGTCGAGCAACAGGGCTGTGCCCGGCCCCAGGACGCCCTGCAGTGCGGACCCGCTGTCGGGGGCGGCCCGGAGATTGGCATTGGAAATGGTGGTCGGGTGCCGCAGGACCGGCAGGCCGTCCGGAATGTTGGCGATGGCGGCGGACGGGATCCAGAGGAAGTCGTCCTTGAGGGACCATGAGCCGTCGGTGCTGGTTCCCAGCAGGTTCACCTCGCGCCCGGCCGGCAGGATGCCGCGGGACTCGAAGTCGGTGCCGGGGCCAATGTGCACGTCGACATCCTCCACAATGACGGTCCGGTCATCGGGTATCGGTTCGGGTGTCGGCTCCGCCGAGGTCTGATCGTCCGTGTCGGCTACCGGCTCATCCGTCGGTGCCGATGTTTGGAGGTACTCGACCGGAATGTTGGAGAGGTCCGCCTTGTCTTTCAACGGCAGCTGATCCACGATCTCCGGATTGACCACGGTTTCGGCCAGGATGAAGAAAGTGTCCTCCATCTGCAGCCAGATCTGATCGCCGTCCGTCACCCGCCTGACCAGGACCACGCCGCTGCCCGCCTCCCGCGGCGGATCAATGGTTTCCGCCGCGACGTCGGGCCACAGGTACACCTGGGCGGCAGTCGCCAGGAACACATAGCCTGCCACCGGCGTGGAGGTGGGGGTGGGCGGTACCGGTGTCGGTTCCGCGGGTGCCTCCACGGCCTGCACCGGGGTTTCAGTGGCGGTGGGCGCGGCCGTGGCCACGCTCTCCTCCGGCTCCGGCGTGATGGCCTGGGCACCTTCAATTCCGCCTTGGTTGGTCAGGTTGTCAAGCCAGGCCGGACGCACCACGACCAAGGCCACGATGCCGACGCCCACCAGGACCATAAGCACCATGAGCAACATCTGGCCCAGGCCCTGACCGGGTGCTTCGGTCTCCGCCAAGGCCTCCGCAATCTCCGCGTCCGGGTCCTCCTCCTCGGGTTCCCCCGGTGCATCCCGGGCTTCGGCAACATCCGGCTCCGTGTCCGGTTCCACGCCCGTAGTCCCATCCTCCGGAGGGGGTTCCGGTTCCCACTCGGGCTCGGGCGGCGGCGGTTCGGGCAGGTGCCTGGAGGCCACGTCGACCATCAGATCGCCTTCGTCTTCCGGTTCGGCCGGGGATTGGCGCTTGACGGGTTCGGCCGGTTCGCTGTCCCGGAAGAGGATCGCGTCCTGCGCCCCGTCCGGCTGCGGATCGGCCGCATCCGGCGTCTCTGTGTCCGGTTTCTCCTGGTCGGTGCCGACCGGGATCTTGGGCAGCGGGTTGCGACGCACATTCACGGGCGTGATGCCCACCAGTTCCCCCAGCTGCGCCAGTCTCTGGGCATCCGCCGTTTCGGCCGTCGCGGAACCTGTCTCCCCCATGCGCAGCAGCTCGCGTATCACCATCACCATGGTGGCGAGACTGATGCAACAGCGCATGCGGTCCTGGCTGGCGTCCAGAATGTAGCGTCCGACCAACTCTTCGCTGGCCAGGGTTTCGAGCAGCTCAACCTCCGTGGCTACGGCCTCGCGGAAGGTGGCACCGCCCAGCACCTCCATGCGTTCGTCGATGGCGCGCAATGTGACTATGGTCAGGTCCTGCAGGTTGGCAAATCCACCGCTGACGGACTCGAAAGGGGTGATCCCGCCGGAGCCTGCGGCGAGCCGGTCGGCCAGACCCTGGATTTCGTCCGCCACGTCCCGCAGACTGAAGAATTCGGCCAGTTCCCTGAGGCGCTCCAGGTCGCACAGCGTGGTCTCAAGGGTCGGCTCGTAGGCGCGGGTTTGCAGGAGCAGGTGCAGCTGGAGTGTCCAGTGGGCCAGGAGGAATGTTCGGGAATCGTGGCCGTAGTAGCTGTCTATCTCCGAGATGATGGCCTGCAGACGCACCGTGCGGTCTTCGTCCGGGCGCGACTGATCCTCGCTGGTGAGCAACAGTGAACTGAGACCGTTCTCCAAGGCGGTCAGGCCTTGCAGGACGAGACCGGTCAGATTGTCTGTTTCGTTCATGGCATCAAGTGGAACCCGCGGGCGCACGGGGACATCTTGGGAGAGGCACGGGAGGGCTGGAAACCTGTCGGAATGACGGTACCAATGAGAATCCTATATTACGCCTAATGTGGAATTGAGGAGGTTGACTCAAAAAGGGGAACCTGCGCAGAATGGAAAGTGTTGAAACAACCACATTCCCCGGGGGTTCCCCATGGCGCGCAGTATAGCATTCGAGGATTTGGCCACCGTGGTGTACGTCTGGGTGGACGACTGGTTCCAGGCCCACGCAGCTGGCGGGCGACAGGGCCAGGCGGGAGCCAAGCCCCTCTTCAGCGACAGCGAAGTGATCACGCTGCTGCTGCTCATGGATTTCCTGCCCTTTCCGGGGGAAACCCAGTTCCTGGGCTTCGTGCGGGCCAACCACCGATCCCTCTTTCCGCACCTGCTCAGCCAGAGCCAGTTCAACCGCCGGGCCCGGCAGTTGTGGCCCTGGGTCGAGGCCCTGCGCCGGCACTGGGCGGAGGCCTTGGGAGCCACCCATGCCTCCCTCTATCTGCTGGACACCAAGCCCCTGCCCGTGGTCGGCTACACGCGCGACAAGAGCCGCAGCGACTTTGCGGCCACGGCCGCCTACGGGGTCTGTGCCAGTCGCAACCTGAAGTATTTCGGGTACAAGCTGGTCCTGCTCTGCACCCCGGCGGGCGTGCCCGCGGCCTACGACCTGGTGCCGGCCTCCACGGACGAGCGGGTGGCGGGGGAGCAGGTCCTGGACTGGGTCTGGGGGGCCCGCATCCTCGGCGACAAGGGCTTCCTCGGAGCCGACTGGCAAGAGGGCTACCGGGAGACCCGGGGCCTGGAGATCCTGACCCCCCTGCGTGCCAACCAGCGCCCGGCCCAACCGGCCGGCTTCGAGCGGTGGCTCAGCCGTCTGCGGGAACGGATCGAAGGTGCCTTCCACGAAGTGCAGAACACCGGGCGCCACCTGGAGCACCTGACCTGCAGGACGCTCCAGGGCTTGAGCACGCATGTCGCGGCCAAGATGGCCAGCCATGCCCTCAAGCTCCTGCTTCGCCGTCAGGCCGGGATTGATGTCCAGACGTTCACCGTGGCCGTGTAATTCCACATTAGGCGTCAAATGCAACAATTTACATTCCAAAATGCCAGTTCAATTTTGTTGATTTTGGTCCGGGGACCGGTTCTCCGCCATGTCCACCTCTCCTCAACACCGTCGAACCATTCCTGTCCGTGACCATTGGCCGGGCCTGTCGCGGCTGACGGTCATCCCCGATCCCCGCAGTGGGCGTCGGTCCTGCCGGCCTGGGGAGAGGAGATGGTGCAGTCAGCCCCAATTGGTGTCAGTGATCGGCCCGGACAAGGTGGAACCAGGCCAGGACCACAAGGCAGCTGCCGGCGGACAGGCTGGCCGTGACGAGCATCAGCGTTGCTTGGTTCAGGTGCGGGGTCGCGAACGGGAGCACAAAGGCGGCGGCGACGTAAAGGCCGGCACTGCTTCCCGCGCCCCAGAGCATGTTGAGAACCTTCCTTTCCACGGCCAGATCGCGTGCCCAAAGCACGGCGTAGAGCCCTAGGCAGGCAAGGAGGACTGCCAGCGAACCAAGGAACGACAACGGGGTGAGTGTCCAGTGCAGCGCGGGGGTGCGGTTGATCGCCGGACCGGGTTCCGCGGACGGCGACTCGGTGTTGGTCAGGGGTGTAACCGTGGGCTGCACCGTGAGGATCTGTGCCGCGCTTTCCTCCTCGACCCGAATCTGAAATCCGATGCTGGTGGTGCTTTCCAGGCTGCGCGCAGCCAGTTCAAGGGTGCCGGCGCGATCCAAAAGCAGATCCATGGTGGCACTGCCGTCCCGCGTGGGGATGGGATCAATGCGCAGGTCCAGGTTGTCGCTGGGATACCGGAGCAGAAACTCCACCGGGGTGCCGTCGGGAACCCGGTTGCCGTTGCGGTCCAGGATGGGGCCGGCCCGGATCTGCAGGGAATCCCCCAGCCGCACCTCCAGGGCCTGAAGATCCAGGGAACTGTGCTTGTCGTCGAACACCGTCAGGGGGATTACCTGGTTCGGATCCGGCTCCAGCCGTTCGACCAGACTGCCGTAGGGCGTGCCCGGCACGTTGACCGGCGGCGCGCCGGACATCTCCAGGTCGTGGAACAGGCCGCGCACTGCGGTCTCCACAAACGGCGGGTTTGGGCTGTAGGCGGCGATGTACACCGACAGCTTGCTGATTTCAGTCTCGTCCAGCATGTACGGTGCGTCGAATGAGAGCACCGCCACTCGCTTGCCGAGGAGCAGGTCCGGCTTTTGCCGCAGGAACTGGTGGACGACCTCGCTGGCAGGGTGCTGTTCGGGATCCACATCCAGCATCGCGAAGATCACCCATGTGGCTTCCGTCAGGGCGCGATCCATGCGGAACTGAGCCACGGTGTTGGCCGTGCGGTTGAGCCAGGCCGCCACGTCATCGAAACCGTAGCTGGAAATGCGGTCGGGCTCAATCTGGGCCGTGGCATCCGGACCGAACAGGCGCAGGATGGCGGCTTCGACCTGATCGACCGCCAGGACTGTTTCCGGTTGGCACCCGGGACAGGTCGGGCGCGTGCGGTCGTCGGTGAATATGAGCAGGCGATCGTCCGGATTGGGCACGGCCCGGACCTGATCCGCGGCCTGTTCGGCATCCAGGTGCAGCAGCGTGGCGGCATCCTGCGCAACCCATGTGATGATTCCGGCCTTCACGGCCAGGCTGCCTTCGCTGAGCTGAGCCGGCATCCCGCCCGGAATCTGGCCGGCCAGCGGATCAAAGCCCACGGCAACCATCTCCGGATCCGACTGACTGTCGCCGATTGGCGCCAGGTGCCGGATCGTCTGCATCGACAACGGGTTGTCGGCCTCCTCGAGTTTGGTCCAGGCGGCCCGATCGAAGAAGGCGGGAGGGTAAAGACGGAGCTTGGCTTGCAGGATGCGCCGCACGGTGTTGTCCACCGCCAGCGCGAAATCCGGTTTCTCCAGGTACTGGACATTGAAGTACAGGATGACCTCCTGCAGGGTCGATGCCGCGTTCGGATCCAGCGGCCCGGAACCGGCCAGCCACAAAAGGTCGTTGCCGGCCTGGAAGGCATCGTTGGCGATGCGGTTGGCAAAGGAGGTTTGGCCGGACTGTCCGTAGTAACTGCTCAGCGAAGGTACGATCAGCTTCCCGCTCATCAACAAGCCGCCGGCCTCCCGCCAATCGGCAAAGGCATCCAATGCCAGGATTTCCTCCAGTTGCGGCGCGAGGCTGATGGGCGGTGTGCGTTCGCGCGACGACAGGAATCCGCTGTATCGGATGTGGCTGGTCAGTAGGCCGGCCATCGGACTTCCGGAACCGCTGGTCTCGGATTCCCGCCGGGTCTGCACGGCCCGTACAAAAGGCAACAGTTCGTTCCGCTGCAGGTCTGTCAGCGAACGCTGGATGGTGGCCAGTTCCTGGTTGAGGTCGCGGTCGCTGCCGCCCTGGCCCGGAAAGTGTCCTGCAATGGACAGGACCCGGCCGCTGCTGCCGTCGGTGACCCCCTGGATGAAGGCGGCGCCGTTTTCGGCGACCCACCAACTGTCGCCTCCATAGGTGGATGTGGCGCGCACACCGGATGGTTGGCGTCCATCCGAACCGAGCACGTCGAGACTGGGGCCCAGCAGCATGTTGATGCCCACGGCGGCCAGTTCCTGGCCCAGAATCGTGCCCAGGGCCTGGGCATAGGCGGGATCCCACGCCGCTCCCATGGCCATTTGGTTTGGCATTGCCGTGAACCCGTTGCGCAGGACCGGCGCCGATTGGTCCGGACCGGTTTGCGACACCCCGATAAGAAGCGGGATGCCGAGTCCCGTCTCCAGCAACGGATCCGGCAACCGCATCCAGTGGTCCGCCACAATGTCGGTCCGATCGGGCGGCAGTTCGCCCCGCGGGGCGAACAGGCCCCAGGGCAGGGCCTGAAGCTGGTTGGCCAGCGCGGCGACTTGGCGCGGCGTGTCGCTGCCGGGCGCGTTGTCGATATTGCCGTTCTGCTCTGTCAGTACCACGGCCCCCACCCGATAGTCGTGCACCAGTCGCACGATGGCATCGGATTGACGGATGGAGGATCCCTGGAACGGAATCACGAACAGTTGACCGATGCGGTCCGCCACGGTCATGGAAGCCAGGAGCGTTTCGACCGTGGCCTCCATGGACTGATGCCCGATGTTGTTGGCGGGCTCGGCGGCCGGGTCGGCCGCGGTTTGGGCCTTGGCGGTGTCCGTCCAGATCAGTGTGCAGCCCATCCAAAGCAGCAGGCAGGCCAGCCATCCGGCAATGCGCTGAATCATGGGCGGGGGATCGTTCATCTGTTCGGACGGTGCGGCCAGGTTGTCGATAGAATGTAATTCTAAGGACGGTGCCGCCACCCGGAACATTTCCTTGTCCACCACGTCCCGGAGCCGGTCGTCGCGGACGGAAGGAGGCTGTCACAGTCCAGTTTTACTGATGGAGCCGACGGAGGGGGTTGCCGTGCCCGTGCGCTTGAGGTCGCTTTGGGACAGGCTGCTGGCCCAGGACGACGATGGTTTCTCCGATGCCCTCGGGGCGGAATCCGGTCCGGCGCGCAGTGGCGGCCAGTTCGTGCTCGGCTGCAGCGCGCGTCTCGACGGGGATGATGTCTTCGACAACCTGCGGCAACGGGTGTCGGCGTTTGCGGAACGGGAAGGGCTGGTGTTTCGGGAACCGGCCTGGTTGTACAATGCCTTCGTCCACAGTTCATTTGTGCTTGATCACGGGCTGGACGATCCCACACTCCATTTCGAGAGGTTGGAGTATCTGGGCGATGCCGTGTTGGGCAAAATCGTGGCCGATCATCTCTTTCGGGCCCTGCCCAGCCATCTGGAAGGGGATCTGACCCGGCTGCGATCGGAGCTGGTGCGCAACGCGACCCTGACCGAATGGGCACTGGAGTTGGGGTTGGACAGGCTTGTCCTGACCGGTCCCAGTGTCAAAAACCGGGAAATCCTGCGCAGTTCCCGTATGCTAGGCAGTGTGTTCGAGGCGCTGATCGGTGCACTCTATGTGGATCAAGGGGAACAGGGCGTGAGACGATTTTTGGCGCGGTGGCTTAATCCGGCGGTCAACAAGGCAGCCAAGTCGGACGGCCAGTCGCAGCAGAATGCCAAGAGTGCGCTGCAGGAAGTTATGCAGCGGGACCTGGGAGCCACCCCTCGCTATGAGAAACGGGCCGCGACCGGTCCCAGCCATCAGCCGGAGTTCGAGGTGGCGGTGACCCTGGAGGGCAAGACCCTCGCCACCGGCAAGGGTCCCAGCATCCAGAAAGCCGGTTTCCGCGCCGCGGAAGTGGCGCTGGCCGACTATCTCGCGGCCCAGACGGAACTGGACCCCATCGACTGATCAGATATCCAGTTCCTTGAGCTGGTCGATCATGTCCCGGCATACGTCGAAACCGCCCTGCCAGAAGGCCGGGTCGGACATGTCGATGCCCATCTCCTGCAGGATGTCGTCCGGATCCTTGGAGCCGCCGTACGCCAGCAACTGCAGATAGCCGGGCTTGAACGCCTCGCCTTCCTGCTGGTACCTGCGGTACAGGGCCAGGACCAGCAGCTGGCCGAAACTGTAGGCATAGCAGTAGAACGGCGTGTGGTAGATGTGGGGAATCATCAGCCATTCGTGGGCAAAGATGTCGTCCACGTCCACCGCGTCCCCGAACTGCTGTGCCAGCTGGCTCTGGTAGATCTCGCTCAGGTCCCCGGTGGACTTGTTCTGCAGCACCGCTTCGTGGGCCGCCTTCTCGAACACCACGAAATAGGCTTGGCGCATGACCGTGGCGTACATGTCGTCCACAGCGGTAGCCAGCAATTCGCGCCGGACCAGGGGATCGGTCTCCTCCTGCATGAGCCGGTCGGTTAACAGCATCTCGGTGAAGACCGAAGCGGTCTCGGCCAGCGGCAGGGGGGCATGCTGGGTTAGGAGCGAGTGGTCCTCCGCCTGCAGGCTGTGGATGGCGTGCCCGAGTTCGTGGGCCAGGGTGGCCACGTCGCGCACGCGGCCCGCATAGTTCATCAGGATCCACGGCGTTTGCGAGGGCAGGACGGTGGCACAGAAGGCCCCCGAGCGTTTGCCCTTGCGGATCTCACTGTCGATGTGGCCGTCGCGGAAGACCCGTTCCGCCTTGGCGGCCACGCCGCTGTCGAAGGCGTCGACGGTTTCCAGCACCAAGTCCACGGCATCGCCGTAGTCGATCTGCTTGTCCGAGCCGCCCAGAGGCGCGTAGATGTCGAAGCGCCGCAACTTCTCCAGGCCCAGCCACTTGGCCTTCAGCCGAAAGTACTCCTGGAACAGGCCGGCGTTGTCCTGGCACACCTGCAACAGTGCCTCGACCGCGGCGTCCGGCACGTTGTTGCCCAGGTTCTTGACAGCGATCGGCGAACTGTAGTTGCGCAGGCCCAGGTTCTCGGAATGCCAGTCCCTGACCCGGGCGGCATAGATCTGGCCCAGGATGCCGTTTTCCTGTTCGTAGACCCGGAACAGTTCCCGGTAGGCCGTCTCGCGCAGGGCCGCGTCCGACGAATAGGCGTGCTGCATCAGCTCTTCGCGGGTCAGGGTTTGGGTTTCGCCGTCCACCTCCAGCGTGAACTCCAGGCGGTTGGTCAGCATCGAGAACACCGTAATCAGCGAACTCATGCCGTTCGCATCCTTGGTGTTGATGATTTGCTCGGACTGCTCGTCCAGCGTAAAGGGACAGAAGCGGCGGTCGCTCTGGAGGGAGTAGGCGTAGTCGGGGTACTGTTCCGGGTCCGGCAGGAGGGCGGCGGCCTGCTCGTCGCCGAGGCTTTTCCACCAGAGGTCGAAGAAAATGACCCGGTTCTGCAGGTTGGTGAGTTCCTGCTGCATGTAGCCCTCGTAGCGCAGGGCCTCTTCGGACTGCGTATCCGCCGAGAACCACAGGCTGCCGTAGGCTCCCAGGACGTACATGCGTTCCGAGATGTCCTCCAGCTGCTGCATCAAGGGCACGAGGTCCAGGTTCTGTTCGCCCTGATCAAAGGCTTCCAGCGCCGCGCGTTGGCCCTCGAACTGTTCGACGGCGGCGGTCAGTGCGGCTAGGTGCGCCTGTACCGTGTCATCCTCGGCATCCGGCAGCAGGTCCGTCAGCTGCCAGCCGCTGAGCTCGTATCGGTTTCCCATCGGTTTGTGGTTCCTTATCTTGAATGGGTTTGAGGCTGGTGTCGCGGGTCTCGGCCGCACACCGGAATCCCTGTTTCGTCGAATCGGATCAGCTGGACGGCGAGTGCTGAGATATTTTGGCGGCCAGGTTTTGCAGCGTCATGGTCTGCAGCCAGACGCGGCCCGGTCCCCGTAAGTGGGCCAGGAACAGGCCTTCGCCGCTGAACACGATGTTCCGCACGCCTTCGTTCCGTTTCACGTCGAAGTCGATGGTCGAGTCGTACAGGGCGATGTGACCCGGATCCACCTTCAATTCCTCGTTCGGGGCCAGTTCCTTAACAACGACCTCGCCCGGCACCTCGACAAATATGACACCGGTTCCGTAGACCCTCTGCAAGATAAAGCCTTCGCCCCCGAAGAAGCCGGCCCCAAGGCGTCGCTGGAAGTGGATGTCCCGCTCCACGGTGGTCTCCGACACCATGAAGGCATCCCTTTGCAGCACGTATTCGTTGCTTCCGGTGAGCTCCAAGGGCAGAACCTTGCCCGGCGCATAGGGATTGAAACTGATGAGACAGTTGTCCTCCTTGGCGGTATAGGTGGTTTGGAAGAAGGATTCACCGGCCAACTTGCGCTTGATACCGCCGAACAGGCCTCCCTCGGCCTTGGTCGACATGTCCACTTCGCCTGAAATCCAGGCCATGCCCCCGGCTTCCGTGACTACGGATTCACCTGTTGCCAGCGTGATTTCGACCGCCTGCATGGTCGTGCCGATGATTTCGTAATTCACGCCTAATGTGGAATTACACGGCCACGGTGAACGTCTGGACATCAATCCCGGCCTGACGGCGAAGCAGGAGCTTGAGGGCATGGCTGGCCATCTTGGCCGCGACATGCGTGCTCAAGCCCTGGAGCGTCCTGCAGGTCAGGTGCTCCAGGTGGCGCCCGGTGTTCTGCACTTCGTGGAAGGCACCTTCGATCCGTTCCCGCAGACGGCTGAGCCACCGCTCGAAGCCGGCCGGTTGGGCCGGGCGCTGGTTGGCACGCAGGGGGGTCAGGATCTCCAGGCCCCGGGTCTCCCGGTAGCCCTCTTGCCAGTCGGCTCCGAGGAAGCCCTTGTCGCCGAGGATGCGGGCCCCCCAGACCCAGTCCAGGACCTGCTCCCCCGCCACCCGCTCGTCCGTGGAGGCCGGCACCAGGTCGTAGGCCGCGGGCACGCCCGCCGGGGTGCAGAGCAGGACCAGCTTGTACCCGAAATACTTCAGGTTGCGACTGGCACAGACCCCGTAGGCGGCCGTGGCCGCAAAGTCGCTGCGGCTCTTGTCGCGCGTGTAGCCGACCACGGGCAGGGGCTTGGTGTCCAGCAGATAGAGGGAGGCATGGGTGGCTCCCAAGGCCTCCGCCCAGTGCCGGCGCAGGGCCTCGACCCAGGGCCACAACTGCCGGGCCCGGCGGTTGAACTGGCTCTGGCTGAGCAGGTGCGGAAAGAGGGATCGGTGGTTGGCCCGCACGAAGCCCAGGAACTGGGTTTCCCCCGGAAAGGGCAGGAAATCCATGAGCAGCAGCAGCGTGATCACTTCGCTGTCGCTGAAGAGGGGCTTGGCTCCCGCCTGGCCCTGTCGCCCGCCAGCTGCGTGGGCCTGGAACCAGTCGTCCACCCAGACGTACACCACGGTGGCCAAATCCTCGAATGCTATACTGCGCGCCATGGGGAACCCCCGGGGAATGTGGTTGTTTCAACACTTTCCATTCTGCGCAGGTTCCCCTTTTTGAGTCAACCTCCTCAATTCCACATTAGGCGTAATTCATAAAATTCCTCTGTGGGACCTGCTTGCGGGTCGAGGTCTGTGGCTCTGAAACACGACAGTCCGGGGAGTATAGCGGTGCGCAGCCGCGGAGGCCGCGTTGGCTTGGACTTGGTGAGGCCGATTCCGAAGCATTTCGCGGCGGCGTGCTTGGCTTGGACCCGGGTTGTGGCTCCGTCCCCGCAGAGGCAGTTCAACGTTCAACGAATGTTGGCCGCATCCATGGACCAGCCCGCCAGCTGGTCCAGGACGGCCACGCCGCCTCGGCTCCAGGCGGCCACGCCCGTGTCCCACAGATCCTGTCGGATCACGCGGGTGAAGGCCACGCGTCCTCCATCGGCAAACACCTCCACCACGCATCGATCCAGGAAGATGTGCAATTCGGCGTTCTCATCGGCGAGCGGCACGGGCGGTTGTTCATCCACGACCAAGCCCGCGTCGGAGAGGCCAATGGCAACCCCGCCGTTGCCGCTGGCGTCCGCGCGCAACCGGATACCGCAGGATTCGGCGGACAGACGCTGCATGCACACCCGCAGTTCCAGTTGGCTGCCCGCCATGTCTGGCAGGGGTTGGCTGGCGTTGTCCAGCAAAAGGCCCGCAACCCGCCGCTCCGGTCCGCGCAGGGACCGGAGTTCCTGAAGGGGCTGCTGGCGCAGGACCAAGTCGTCGTCCAGGGTCAACTCGCGGGGCAGGGCCAAACATCCATTCCAGCCATGGCCCTCCTCAAAGCCGCGGACCCAACCGTGCAGGATTTGGCGGCCGTCCGGTGTGGCGTGCACGTTGCTGGCATAGAAGCCGTTCCAGTCCCGGCAGCCGTGGTCCACGATGCCGCCGTCCAACTCGGTGAACGAAGGCGTGTCGGGATCAAAGTCTCCGATCCGATACTCGACGGCATCGAAGGGCGAATACAGATAGACCCAGTAGCCGCCCAAGGGGAAGAAGTTGGGACACTCCGCGCTTACCGGGCACATGGAGCCCCTGTATGTCCAACGCGTCAGGCCGCTGTCCGCGGCCTCGAACAGCGGCGAACCCGCCTCCGCGCCGCCCATGCCGACGGTCATGAAAGTTCGTCCTCGATGAACCCAAAGAAAGGGATCGCGCCAGGTCGGATCCATGACCGGCCCGCCGGGCAACCGCAGGCGCTCGTCCAGTGCCAGGATAGGGTTCCCGTCGAAGGGCCGGAAGGAGCGATCCGCCGCATCACCGATCGCGGCCCGTTGCTGGAACGGGATCCGGCCCCTGTCTTGCCGGTCGGGTACGCTGGTGTACAGGAGCACCAGGTTGCCCTCGCCGTTCACCCCCACGGTTCCGGACCAGCAGCCGAACTCCCCCGAGGCGTGGTCGGGAATCAGGGCAAACGGCAGGTGTTCCCAATGCACCAGATCCCGGCTGCGGGCATGGCCCCAGAAATTCGTGCCGAACGGCCTGGTGATGTCCGTCAGCGGATTGGTCTGGTAGAAGATGTGATGCCAGCCCCGGTGAAAAATCGGACCGTTGGGGTCGTTCATGCGCTGAGCCGGCGCCCGGAAGTGGAAGGCCGGCCGGCTGGGATCCGCTTGGGCGCGGGGGACAGCCAGCTTCAAGGCATCCTGGGCCTGGTGCAAAAGCTCGCTTCTGTGCACGTTCGGTTTCCTGATATGAATCCCAGTCTGCAGTCCGTGTGGAGCCGGGAACGAGCCGCGCGTTACCAGCTTTGGCTGGTTCCAGTAGGAACGCCGTAGCTGTTCGGTACGGGTTGCAGCAACAGAAAGATCGTATCCGACCCGTATGACCGCGGTACGGTGGAGGAGCCGGCAGACAACGGTGCAAGTACAACCTCCGGATGCGATCCGCAGTTCCATCGCCGTCCCATGTACGCGTGCACATTTGGCGGCATCGACATCGTGTTGGCCGCCTGGGTGTCCCTTGGCAACCTGTACCGCTTAAACGGACCCCTTAACCAGCAAACCAATAGGAATTCGGCTGCAGTCTCCTCAACAATGTGGCCGGCCGTTGGCTACAATATTTAGTATCTTGGCCCGCTTCCGGCTTGTATTGCGTTTCGCGGGTTTCGCCCTGCGCGCAGGAATGCACCGGGCAACAATTCCCCATGCAATCCTCTGGTTCCCAACCACCTGAAAGCGGTCCCAACCCCTCGGTGCGCACCATGTGGCGCCTGCTGCGCGCCCTGGGACCCTATCGCGGTCAGGCTGCCGGAGCCCTGATCAGCCTGGTGCTCATGACGGCCACCGTCCTGGGTTCGCCTCAGATCATACGCTGGGTGGTCGACAATCTGGCCGACGCCCTGCAGGGCGGGGCTGCCGGAATCGTTGACTTCGACTGGCGGGTGATCCGGGACGGAACCATCCTCCTGAGCGGCCTGGCGGTCGGACGGGGGGTGTTCAACTTCCTCCAGAACTTCCTGGGCGAGAAGGCCAGCCAGAGCGTGGCCTTTGATCTGCGCAACCAAATTTATACCAAGGTTCACAACCTCAGCTTCAGCTATCACGACCGGGCACAGACCGGCCAGTTGATGACCCGCGCCACCAACGACGTGGAACTGGTACGCCAGTTCATGGGGCAGGGGCTGTTCCTCATGATCACCTCCAGTCTGATGCTGGCGGGAACGTTCGCCGTGCTCATCTACATGAACTGGCGGCTGGCCATTGTCACCGGGGTTATCTTTCCCCTGAACATTCTGCTGCTGGTTGTCTTTGTCAGGGTAATCCGCCCCTATTTCGGCAACATTCAGGCAACACTCGACAAGCTGAACGCCCGGTTGCAGGAAAACCTGTCGGGGATTCGGGTGGTCAAGGCCTTTGCCCGCGCCGACTTCGAAATCGAACGCTTCGCGGTGGAGAACGAAAACTATCGGCTCAACCTGCTGAAGTTCATCAACAGCGTGTCCAAGGTCTTTCCCGCCACCTTCCTGATGTCCAACATCCAGCTGACCCTCATTCTGGGTTTTGGCGGCAGTCTGGTCATGCGGGACGCGCTGTCGATTGGCGACCTGACCGCCTTCATTACCTATCTGATCTTCCTCACCATGCCCTTGATGACAATTGGCTTTCTGGCGGGCATGATGGTTAGGGCGCTGGTGAGCGCCGAGCGCATATTCGAGGTCCTGGACACGCCGTCCGAATTGACGGATTCCCCGAATGCCCGCGTCCTGGGGTCGGTTGCCGGCCGCGTGCAGTTCCGCGATGTGTACTTCCGGTATGCCGGCCAGACCACGGACGTGCTGAAGGGCGTGAGCTTCCTGGCGTCGCCCGGCCAGACCATTGCCATCATGGGCAAGACGGGTTCGGGCAAAAGCTCCATCATCAACCTGCTCCCGCGCTTCTACGACGTGTCCTCCGGATCGGTCACCATCGACGGCGAGGACGTGCGCGCCGTGACCCTGGCGTCGCTGCGGTCGCAGATCGGGATTGTCCTGCAGGAGGCAATCCTCTTTTCGGGCACAATCGCCAGCAACATTGCCTACGGCCGCCCCGAGGCGTCGCAGGCGGAAATCGAGCAGGCGGCCCGGGCCGCGGCAGCCCACGACTTCATCGCGGAATTGCCGTCCGGCTATGAATCCCGCGTGGGCGAACGCGGCGTGGGTCTGAGCGGCGGCCAACGCCAGCGCGTTGCCATCGCCCGTGCCCTGTTGATGGATCCGCGGATCCTGATTCTGGACGACAGCACCAGCGCGGTCGATGCCGAAACCGAGGAACGCATCCTGGAGGCCCTCAGGCTTCTGATGCAGGATCGGACCTCCTTTGTGATTGCCCAGCGTATTTCCACCGTGCGCGAGGCCGACCAGGTCCTGGTCCTTGAGGGTGGACGCATTGTCGACCGCGGCACACACGAAGAGCTCGTGGCACACAGCTCGATCTACGCGGACATCATCGCCTCGCAATTCAACAGGGATGCGGCACGGGAGCAGGCAGTGCTCAGGCGACAGTCTTCCCCGACGCAGGTCCTACAGGAGCGCGTACCTTGAGCCGTGCCACCCGCAGCTTCGAGTTGGCTGCCCAAGTCGACGAAACCGATTCCCGTTCGCTGAGGGAGACCGCCTGGCGCGTGATGCGCCTCGTGGTTGGCTACCGACTGAACTCGGTGATCGTCATGGCCACCATGGCCTTGGCCAGCGGTGCCATTGCCTTCGGTCCGTTCATGATCGGCTGGACCATCGACAACCGGATCCTGATTGAGGCGCCAACGGTCCAGGGCCTGTACCTGCCGTTGGCGATTCTGCTGGTGAACTACGGATTGCAGTACCTGGGTTTCCGCTGGCAGTTCTACACGATGGGGCTGTTGACCGGCAAGCTGATGACGAAACTCAGGGCGGACATTTTTGTCCGCATCCAGAGTCTGTCGCTCTCCTACTTCGACAAGAACGACGCCGGCGATCTGATGAGCAAGCTGGTCAACGACGTCGACGTGCTGAACCAGTTCCTGAGCCAGGGGTTGACCCAGTTGATCGGCGGGTTGGTACGCATGCTGCTCCTGTTGGGGGCCATGGCGGTGCTCGACTGGCGCATGGCGTTAATCTCACTGTGCGCGGTGCCTCTGATCCTGCTCGTGTCCACGCGGCTGGCGGCCATGGCCCGGGTTGCCTACCGGAGAAGCCGACAGTCCCTGGGTGCCGTCTCCACGGAACTGGAAGAGGGCATCGCGGGGGTCAAGGTGGCCCAGGCCTTCAATCGCGTTGAGGCCAACCAGCGGCACTTCGATCGGTTGAACCGGGACAATCTGGAGGCCAACGTCGGAGCCGTCAGCATTTCCGCGGCCTTTGCCCCGGCCATCGAGTCCCTGAATGCGCTGACCACCGCGGCCGTGATTGGCCTGGGTGGTTGGCTGGTGCTGGAGGGTCGCTTGACCCTGGGAGTCTTGATTTCCTTCCTGGAGTACATCCGCCGCTTCTTCTTTCCCCTCCAGGAGATTTCCCAGCAGTGGAACGTTCTGCAGGGAGCCTTGGCCGGTGCCGAACGGACGTTTGAGCTGCTGGACCAGCAGCCGGACCTGGAGGATACGCCCAATGCCGTCGAGCTCCCGGCCGTCGGGGGCGAAGTCGAATTCGACGGCGTCACCTTCGGCTACAACCCGGACGAGCCCGTACTTCGTGATGTGAGTTTCCGGGTGGGCGCCGGCCAGACCTGCGCGGTGGTGGGGCCCACCGGTGCCGGCAAGACCTCCCTGATCAATCTCCTGGCGCGCTTCTACGACGTGCAGTCCGGGTCCGTGCGCGTCGACGGCATCGATGTGCGCGATGTGACCCAGGACAGCTTGCGCCGGCAAATCGGGGTGGTCCTACAGGAGAACTTCATGTTCTCCGACACGGTGCAGGAGAACATTCGCTACGGGCGGCTCGAAGCCACGGATGCCGAAGTGGCGGAGGCGGCCCAACTAGTCGAGGCGGAGCCCTTCATCTTTGAACTCGAGGACGGTTATCTCACCGAACTGGGGGAGCGCGGCGGTACGCTGTCGCAGGGGCAGCGGCAGCTGCTCAGCTTTGCTCGAGCCCTCGTCGCGGATCCCCGGATCCTGGTGTTGGACGAAGCCACGGCAAGCGTGGATACGCGCACCGAGGTCGTTATCCAAAACGTAATGCAACGCATGCTGCGCAACCGAACCAGCATCG
This sequence comes from Caldilineaceae bacterium, assembly GCA_965208365.1. Lineage (GTDB taxonomy): Bacteria > Chloroflexota > Anaerolineae > Caldilineales > Caldilineaceae > Bin34. The sequence continues at coordinate 1,501,511 of OZ242330.1, forward strand.
TGATCGCGCATCGCCTGAGTACCATCCGCAATGCGGACATGGTGCTCGTGATGGACCACGGCCGAATCGTGGAGCGCGGCACGCACGACGAACTGATGGTGCTGGGCGGTCTCTATGCCGACCTGCACACCCGCCAGTTTTCGGACGTCGTTTCACCCAACGGAGTTCCGCCTGCGGAACCTGCAACCGCAGCATGACGGGCTGCAAGGGGTTGGCCGTGGACAAGCAGCCACCGGTGTCCGGTGATGTCGCGTCGGGCGATGTCAGGGACATGTTCGACTGGTACCAGGCACAGTCCTTCGCCACCTGGGGAGTGATAGAAACAAATCATCCGATCGTCTATCCCACTCTGGGCCTGACCAACGAGGCCGGCGAACTGGCCGGCAAGGTCAAGAAGATATTCAGGGATCGCGACGGACAGATCACCGAGGCGGACCGGGAGGCGCTCAAGGGCGAGTTGGGCGACGTCCTGTGGTACCTGACCCAGATTTGCACACAGCTGGACCTGAGCCTGGCGGAGGTGGCCCAGGCCAACATCGCGAAGCTGTCGTCCCGCCGGGAACGGGGCAAAATTGGCGGGGACGGCGACGACCGCTAGGTGCCGCCGAGAGAAACTGAAACTGACATACAGGACAGGGAATTTCCATGGACTTGACAGGGCGCGCGGTGGTCGTCACCGGACAGGCCTTTTCGGTGGAGCAGGGCCGGGTGCCCGACCCTGCGGCCGGCGGGCTGCTGCTGCAACAGGAACTCGGTGGAATTTGCGGCACTGATCTCCACAACTGGCAAAACGGTCTGCCCGAACCCACGCTGTTGGGGCACGAGGCTGTGGGCACGGTGGCGGCGCTGGGTTCCGGACGCAGCCGCGACTACCTTGGCAACCCCCTGCGGGAGGGCGATAGGGTTGTGTACCACCCGCGCAACGCCCTAGGCAAGCCGTTCGGCTACCGCGGTCTGGAGTCGCCGTTTTCGGGCGGGTTTGCGGAGTATGTCCATCTGGACGATCCGGACGCCTGTGTGATCCGGACTGAAACGGATCCACGGACCGCCGTGCTTGCGGAGCCGTTTGCCATTGGCACCCATGCCGTGATGCGGGCCGAGGTCCAGTTGGGTGACACGGTGCTCGTGCAGGGCTCCGGCGCAATCGGTCTGATGGTCATGATCTGTGCCCGTCTGAGCGGCGCGGCCAGGGTCATCGTGATCGGGGGACCGTCCGGCCGTCTGGCACTGGCCAGGCGTCTGGGAGCCCACGAAACCATTGACATTGCGGTCCATTCCGAGCAGGAGGCTCGCCATGAACTGGTGATGGACCTGACCCGGGGTGAAGGCGCCGATGTCGTGTTCGAGTGCGCCGGGTTCCTGCCGGCCGTGCCGGAAGGCTTTGGATATGTCAAGCAGGATGGCAAGTTCATCGAGTGCGGGCATTTTGTCGACATTGGCGAAGTCCCCATCAACCCGGCTCGCCACATCCTGATCCCCAACATTCGGGTGGAGGGGATTTGGGGCAGTCGCTTCCCCCACTTCGTGCGCGGGCATGCCCTGCTTGAGCAGTCGGACCTGCCCATCGGCGAGATGGTGAGCCACGTGCTGCCTTTGGAAAGGGTGCAGGCCGGTTTTGACGCCCTGAACGGCACCTATTCGCTGGATGGCGAGGATGTGGTCAAAATCGCCCTGGCCCGCGATCCTGCGATGTTCGACTGAGCGGAGCCGGGTCCGAGGCGATCCGCCGCCGGTTTCCGTGTCGGCGGAAAAAGCCATTGTTTGCCTCTCGCGGATAATGGAACGCTGGCAGAAGGCGCGAATTCAGACCGATCTGCCACAAGGGGTGTCCCGGCATTTCCCACCCCCTTAGCCCGATCCCAATCACAAGGAGCATCCTCCCATGAAGAGCGGCCGACTCATCGTAGCCAAGGGCCAGGAGTTCGCCATCAGGGAATACGATGTCCCTGCGCCGGCGGCGGACGCCGTGGTAATCAAGCAGGAGCTGGCCGGCATCTGCGGCACCGACTTGCACATGTGGCAGAACGGTTTCAGCAAGGAGATGGTGCTGGGCCACGAGAACGTCGGTGTCATCACCGATCTCGGCAAGGATGTGGCAACGGACTGGAACGGCGTTCCGGTCAAGGAAGGTGACCGCATCATCTTCAAGCCAGGCACCAGTTCGGGTGCCTACGGTTTCTACACCGAACCGGATGCCGCCCCCCACTTCTACGGCGGGTTCTCGGACTATGTGTACCTGGACAAGCCGAATACCTGTTTCATCAAGACCGACCTGCCGCCCGAGGTAGCCGTGTTGACCGAGCCGTTCACGGTCGGGGTGCACGCCATCATGCGCGGTGACATTCAGTTCGGCGACACGGTAGTGGTGCAGGGCTCCGGTGCCATTGGGCTGGTCACCACGATCTGCGCCAAGGTGTCCGGCGCTGGCAAAATCATTGTGGTCGGAGGTCCGGCCGCGCGGTTGGATCTGGCTCGCAAGTTCGGTGCCGACATCACGATTGACATTGAAGAAGTGACATCCGGCGAGGAGCGCACGGAGCTGGTCCTGGATGCCACGCCGGGCCGTCGGGGCGCGGACCGGGTGTTCGAATGCGCCGGATTCCTGCCGGCCACACCTGAAGGCCTGGGATACTTGCGGCACAGCGGCACCTTCGTTGAGGTGGGCCATTTTGTCGACATGGGCACGCTGGAGTTCAACATCAACCGGTCGCTCATGGTCCGCAACTGCCGGGTCGAGGCGATTTGGGGCAGTGGCGAGGACCACTTCGTGCGCGCCATGCCGATCCTTGAGAAGCTGGAGTTCCCGTATGCCGACATGGTGAGTCATGTCCTGCCGCTGGAACAGGTTCGCGACGGCTTCCAGGCCCTGAATGGCGACTACCGGCTCGGCGACGACACGGTGGTCAAGATTGTCCTCAGTCCCGATCTCTAGAAACAGGGGGTGGAAGCATGGCGGGTTCGGCTCCCAACATACTTTGGATATGTTCGGACCAGCAGCGGTTCGACACAATCGGTGCCTTGGGCAATCCCCATGTGCACACACCGAACTTGGACAGGTTGTGTGCCGAGGGCACGGCCTTTGATCTGGCCTTCTGCCAGAGTCCCATTTGCACCCCCAGCCGCTCCAGCTTCCTGACCGGACTCTACCCGAGCACGGTCCACGGCTGTCGCAACGGCAACGACCTGTGGGCGGAGGCCGCGGAGCTGGTGACGGTTACACTGCGGGACGGGTCCGGTTACGACTGCGGTCTGTCGGGCAAGCTGCACTTGGCCGGTGCCAGCCATCGCACCGAGCCGCGGCCCCGGGACGATGGCTACCGGATGTTCGAGTGGAGCCACTCGCCCCGCGACGAATGGGGCGAGGATCACGCCTACCGGCGCTGGGTCCGCGAAAAGGGCGCCGACCTGGGCGAACTGCATGCGGCGGCGGAACCAATACCGGCCGAGTACCACCAGACCACGTTCTGCACGGACCGGGCGCTGGAGTTCATGGCCGAGGAGCGCGATGGCCCGTGGCTGATGTCGGTCAACATGTTCGATCCCCATCCTCCGTTTGATCCGCCGGCCGATTACCGGGCGCGGTTCGACAAGGATCGGTTGCCGGGTCCCTGGTTCAGGGACTCGGATCTGGAGGCCCAAGCCAGGCTGACCGGCGTCGATTTCCAAACTTCGCCCCAGCACCCGGACGAGTTCGACGGCCGGGAGATCCATGCGGCCTACTACGCCATGATCGAACTGGTGGACGAGAACGTGGGTCGTATGCTGGACTGGCTTGATGAACACGGTGAGCGGGAAAACACGCTTGTCATCTTCACGTCGGACCACGGGGAGGCACTCGGAGATCACGGCCTAGTCTTGAAGGGATGCCGCTTCTACGAAGGCCTGGTCAGGGTACCGTTGATCATCTCCATGCCGGGGACCGTACAGGCCGGCCGCGTCAGCGATGCCCTGGTGGAGCTCCTGGACTTGACCCCGACGCTGCTGGAGGTGGCGGGGCTGGAAGTCCCCCAGCGAATGCAGGGCCGATCCCTCATGCCCATTCTGACCGGACAGGCCGATGATCGGGCTCACCGGGAGTTCGTGCGAACCGAGTACTACAGCGCCTTGAATTCCGACGTGCCGGGCCGCGAGGAGTTCACCGGCATGTACGCCACCATGCTGCGCACCCGAACCCACAAGATTGTGAACTACCACGGTCTTGACGTGGGAGAGCTGTTTGATCTTGAGGCCGACCCGCGGGAACACAACAACCTGTGGGACGATCCCAGCAGTGCCGACCTGCGGTTTCGGCTCATGCAGCGGAACTTCGATGCCTTGGCCCGCGCCGTGGATCCGGGCACCCGACAGATCCTCTACTACTGATCTTTGGGCTGAATTGGTGACACATGCGTTGCGGTTGGCCGGCACAGTCAGGCGACCGCGGTCCGCATGATGCCGGCATCCCGGTGTCCGCCCATGGCGATCAGGCAGCCGAAACCGTCCATGGACCTGTAGGCTGCGATCAATGAATCCAGGCAACCTCGGCGAAGTCTTCCGGGTGTTCCTGCGGTTGGGCCTGACCTCCTTCGGCGGCCCCGTTGCCCATCTGGGCTACTTCCACGAGGCATTTGTACAGAAACGCGGGTGGCTCACCGCGCGCGACTATGGGAACTTGGTGGCCATCTGCCAGTTCCTGCCCGGTCCGGCCTCCAGCCAGGTCTGCATTGGCATCGGCCTGGCGCGCGCCGGACTGGCCGGAGCGTTCCTCGCTTGGATTGCGTTCCTGCTTCCCTCCGTACTCGTAATGGTGGCCTTCGGCTACGGGGTAACGGTGTGGCGCGACAGCATTCCCCCGGGATTGTTGATCGCACTCAAGACGGTGGCCGTGGCGGTGGTCGCTCAGGCGGTCTGGCGCATGGCGAACCAGTTCTGCCCTGATCGCGTGCGCGTGTCCATGGCGGTGGTCGGAGCGGCCGGCTCCCTGTTGATTTCCTCCCCCCTGGCACCCCTGTTGATGATGGGGCTGGCCGCCGTGGCCGGGCAGTGGCTCGCCCTGGACGACAGGGAACCGCCGTCCGCAACCCGGGAGTTGGGCGTTGGCCGCGGTCTTTCGGTGTTCTGCCTGATTCTGCTTGCAGTGCTGTTGGCAGCACCGGCACTGCTGCCGGGTTTGGTCCCCACGCTGGCGGACCACCAGTTGGTGAAGGTATTCCTGAGCTTTTTCAGTTCCGGCTCTTTGGTGTTCGGCGGCGGGCACGTGGTCCTGCCGTTGCTGCAGGCCACGGTGGTATCCCCAGGCTGGGTGACGTCGAGCGAGTTCCTGGCCGGCTACGGCGCAGCCCAGGCCGTACCCGGGCCCCTGTTCAGTCTATCTGCCTATCTGGGAACGGTGCTGGCACCGTTCCCCAGCGGTTGGCAGGGGGCGTTGTTCTGTTTGGCGGCAATCTACCTGCCGTCGTTTTTGCTGCTGTTCGGTGTGTTGCCGTTCTGGTCCGCGGTACAGCGTCACGGACCGGTTCAGAAGGCCCAGATGGGCATCAACGCCGCGGTCGTCGGGGTCCTGCTGGCAGCCCTGTACCAGCCGATTTGGGTCTCAGCGGTTACGGATGGCCGCACCTTTTTGATGGCTCTGGCTGCGTTTACCGGGATCGTGTTCTGGCGCGTGCCGTCCTGGCTGCTGGTGATCGTTGCGGCAGCAGTGGGATGGCTGTGGTTGACGTAGGCTCGGCACCGGACAGCCGGACCTGCCGCATCAGATTGCCGGTCCCGTCCTGTCCGGGGATGCACCGGCCGCAAGCGATTGACGCAATTATCCCTGGGGCTGTCCGAGCTCAGGCCGAGTCAAGTGTCTTGGCTGCCGGACTCTTTTCATCAAGTGCCGCAATGCCCGTCAGGACCACCGGCGGCCGATCAGGGAACTGTGCAATCAGGCTCAGCTTCCCGCCCATCGCCTCCACGTAACCGCTGAGTGTCGAACGCAACAGATCGCTACGCTGTTCGAGTCGGGATACGTTCTCCTGGTGAATCCCCAATGTCGCGGCGATGCTAACCCGGGTTTGGCTGAGAGCCTGGCGTAGGTCACTCAGCGACATTTCTTCGGCAATCAGTGTTTGGGCTCGAGCCTCTACTTTCTGTCGCCGCGCTGTTGGCAGCTTGTCCATAGCCTCCTTGAGGGTAGTCATCAATGTCTCCTTCATTTTTGCAATCGACTCAGATGCGATGGTCAAGAGCGCTACATAGAAAAGCGATCCTCCACGCCCCGATGCCGCAGAGACGGAGCGGTAGGGCAAGGCGGACCGAGGAAAGCGGCGTTGTTGTGTTGATGGTTTGCAGGGCACATGGCTCCTTGACGCCCTATGTCTGCATGTCCTGGAGACGGATGACTTCGGGATCCCAGATAGCCAGTCGCCGGATCATGACCTCAACAGCCTCCGGGCTGGAGTCCACCAGGATGGCATGGCGACCATTGCAAAGGGCGGCTTCTCCCGTGGTGCCCGACCCGGCGAAGAAATCCAATACAGTGTCGCCCGGATTGGAGTGCACCCGGACAATCCGATTGAGCAGGGCCAGCGGTTTCTGGCTGGGGTAGCCGGTCTTCTCCCGGCTGTTGGGACTGACGATGGTCTGCCACCAGCAGTCGGTTGGGGTCTTGCCCCGGCGCGCCTTGTCCGGGCCCACCAGGCCGGGGGCCATGTAGGGGATGCGGTCGATGTCGTCGAACCGGTAGGTGTAGCGGTTGGCATCCCGCACATACCAGAGGATGTTGTCGTGTTTGGGGGACCAGCGCTTCCGGGACCGGCCGCCGTAGTCGTAGGCCCAGATGATTTCGTTCATGAAGTTGTCCCGTCCAAACACCGAGTCGATCAGGACCTTGCAGTAGTGGACCTCCCGGTAGTCGATGTGGAAGAAGAAAGAGCCGTGGGGTTTGAGCAGGCGCAGGGCCTGTTCCACCCTGGGGCCGATGAAGTCCAGATAGTCCGAGAACGAGTCGGCATATGAAAGGCGGCCTACCTCTGTGGTGCGGTACCGATGACCCTGAAACCCGGTCCGGTCGCCCTGTTCCTCGTCGCGGACCGTCTGCAGGGTGGTTCGGGTTTGCTTGCGGCCGGTGTTGAACGGGGGATCGATGTAGATCAGATCGACGGATTCCGAAGGCATGGACTCCAGGATGGGCAGGTTGTCGCCAACATGGATTTGCAGGTTCATGGCGTGTGCGGGCACTGGTGGCATTGCGGGCGGTGGATCCGACCAATGCTACAGGGATCGGGTTTGGACTGCCGTCCACGGATCCCGTCAGGACACACTGTGTGCGATCGGAATAGGAATCACGTTCGGGCTGATACAGTAACGCTGTTCAAGAGCGTGTCATGCTCTATAGATTCCTTCGAGGAAGCACTGGCCCAACTCCGCGAGGCTGAGGGCAAGCGCGACGAAGCTGTCGCCTACATGGATGAGCAGTTCACAGAACTCGGCTATGCACGGTAGGTTGGAGCTGGTCGATGCCAAACGTACTCAAGCAGGGGCCGTATCGCTTCTTCTTCTACTCGAATGATCGGAATGAGCCGGCCCATGTGCATGTCAAGCGCGACCGCAACGTGGCCAAGTTCTGGCTCGACCCGGTCCGGCTACAGCGAAGCGGCGGCTTTCACCGGTCAGAGATTCGCGACATTGAACGGATTGTCCGACAGTATCAGATACTGTTGATAGAGGAGTGGAATGACTATTTCAACGACTGAGACACGGGCCCCACAGGCCGCCGCGGTCTCACTGACAGAAGACACCTTGACAGTGGACCTGTCCGATGGCCGCATGATTTCCGTGCCCCTGGCTTGGTTCCCGCGTCTGACATACGCTGACACCAAGGAACGCGAGCACTGGGAGTTGATCGGTGACGGCGAAGGAATCCACTGGCCGGAACTGGACGAAGACATCAGCGTGGAAGGCCTGCTTGCAGGCAGGCCGTCTGGTGAAAGCCCAAAGTCCTTTCAGCGCTGGCTCAAGGCCAAGCGTGCAGGCCACCCATTGACACTTGAAGCCCTGCGCACCCAAGTCCACCAAGGGTATGACAGTTGATCCATTCAAGTCGGCAAGTTCCTGATGGCTGGCGTCGTGCGCGACTTCGGGACATTGTGGAAGTGGTCGGTGGCAGCATTCCTTCAAGTGTGAAGGCTGAGAACTTGAGAACCGGGCAATAAACCGTAGCCCTGTCTGTATTGGCGGAGTGGCGAGACAGGCACCTTGCAACCTATCCAGAGTCGATCAGCGAGCAAGAATCTGAAGCTACAACTTGTATGTAGTTGCATGCAGTTGGCGGCGATGCCAGTGCAATTAGGTCAAAATCCTCTGCACTCCGATTCGGCATGCGCACGACCAAGTGTCACAGGAGATGGCAAAACCTCGCCATGTTCGCTCCGGCCCTGGGTTATGCAGGGAATAGGGTCGATGTCGTTATGCCCTTGGAGTCAGTGTTGAACGGGGGATCGATGTAGATCAGATCGACGGATCCCGAAGGCATGGACTCCAGGATGGGCAGGTTGTCGCCAATGTGGATTTGCAGGTTCATGGCGTGTGTGGGCACTGGTGGCATTGTGGGCGGTGGATCCGGCCTATGCTACAGGGACTGGGTTCGGGCCGTTGTCCACGGCGCCCGGTGGAGTGCACCGTGCGCGATGAGAGCCTGCAGGTCCGGGCTGATACAGTAACGCTGTTCAAGAGCATGTTATGCCTACAGATTCCTTTGAGGAGGCGTTCGGCTCCGCTTCTCCAAGCGGCCGGCCGGGATGTAGGGCCAAGCTCTTCAACTGCGGCTGTATCGTCGCGCTGGTATCCGTGGTACTGGCTGTGGTTGTGGCCGTGCCCTGGTACGGTGCCTATGCGCGCATCAGGCAGGCGGTGCATGTGGGAACGATGACACAGGCTGTCCCAAGGGACCGGTTGCCCCGGCCGGAAGACATTGTCCTCTGTAGGGAACCCCGCTATCTCCTGTGGACCTCGACATCCGCAGTTGCGGGTTCGGACATGCCCCATTGGCTGTTTGCCGTGGACAACGTCCGCGGAGACCTGTGGCAGGTGGCTGGAGGTCCGACCGGTTATCTTTGGGACAGGGTGGAAACAGGCACCGATACCTCGGAAGGGATACTGCGCGCCGTCGGTTACGCATTGCCCACCGAGTGGTTTGCCGGCCTGGTGCCGGAACCGTCCGCGACTTTGAACGTGTTTGCCGCCAGTCCCTTGTTCCGCGATTGCGATCCAGCCATTCTGGCCGACATGACTTCCCGCGGTTCACTGGCCGCTGTCCCCGTGGTCGAGGTGCCTGCGGCGCCAAGTGGTGCGGAGGCCGCGGATCCGACGCCGACCAGTACACCAACGCCTACCACTCCGGTTGAACCAACGACCACGGTGGAGATCCCGGAGCCTACACCGACTGCACCGCCAACCAATACCCCGCTCCTTCCAACCCCCACCGTCGTACCGCCCACATCCACACCGGAAGGTCCCGCGGGGCGCATTGCAGTGGTCGTGACGCAAGCCAATCTTCGCCTGGGTCCGGGTCTGGAACACCAAGTCGAGGAAGTGCTGGAACCGGGTACGCGGATTATGGTGCTGGAACAGAGCGAGGACGGCGAGTGGTGGCAGTTGACCGCAGGTTCCTGGATCCATGCATCCCTTGTGGAACTCGAGGACGTGCCGGATGGAGAGGATCCAGGCTCCACCCAGGTAGATTTTCTCGACGATTTGCAGCGGCTGGTCCTCCTGAATCATGCCTTGGACCGAATCAATGAAGTGCGAACGGGCAGGGAACTGGAACCAGTAACCCCAACCTACATCGGGGCCGCGCAGGCCCACGCCTACGACATGGTGCGCAATCACTACGTGTCCCACTGGAACCTGAAACTGGAAACCTCCTACATACGACATACGTGGGCCGGGGGACACGATTACAGCGCGGAGAATGTTGCCTATCTGGGGTATCCAGCGGCAGACAATGCGGCCTGTCTGCCGCCGATGTCGACGGACGACATCGACGAGATGACGGATCGGCTGTTGGCCAGCAGCCTGCACCGGGACACCCTTCTGAACCCGCATCACAGGGAAGTGAGCATCGGCCTGGCTTCCGGTTGCAGCCTCAAGACCATGGTGCAACTGTTCGAAGGCGAGTTTGTTCGCTTCGTGGCCGTCCCTCAGCTGGTGGACGGCAGACTCGTTATGGAGGGCAGTCTGTTGGGCGGTGCGACGCTGAAGGAGGGTGGGGGCCTCCTGATTCGATGGGAACAGCCGCTAACGGAATCGTCCCGGTCCCAGCTGTGGCAGACCGGGTGTCGTCATGAGCCGATGCCTATTCTCGAACTCGTTCCTGTTGGAACTTCGGGCAGTCTTGAACCGAATCAGATTGTCGAACGTGAATGGGTCCGTTGCCAATCGCCCAGGGAAGCGGATCCGTCGCTGCGGTTCCCGGAAGACGTGGAGCAGATGCTGCAACACAGGGCGGGACCGGGTTTCGAACTCCAAACCAGGACCGTGAACGTCATGGTGGCTGCCGCCGATGTCTGGCACGAGGAACCGGATCTGTTTCGCATCGAGGCGGACCTCAGCCAAGTAATCGATATCATGGGGCCCGGCATCTATACGGTCGAACTGCAGGGCGATCTTTCCGGGGCCGCCATCCCGCTGTCGCTCTACTCCCTATTCGTGGGCGCAGGTTAGGCCATCCTGTCGGAACGGCCTGTTCGTTCACGCGCGGATCCGGCCGATGGGTCCGAGTCGCTGGCCAAGGCGGTTGTCGCTGCGTCCGGAGCGGCAGGACCGGGTGCCGAAGCGCCGTGTCAGTGATGTTTGACCATGGCAGGCGCCTTTCGCCATTCCCTCCGGTCCGGATGTCCAGTGGAGCTGGATGTTGGCGTTGGGGCACGGCATTCCTGTGTTGCAGGGACGCGTAGACGATGGCGTTGACAGTACTCAAGACAATCCTGTTTAGTCCGAGATCGCACGGGCATGTCCGGCGATTCCTTACCTGTGGCATTGCTGTCCTGGTCGTGCTGCTGGTGATGTTTTCCTCGATTGGAGTTGCCTGGTACAGGGAATTCAGGCAGTTGAACGGGCCACCGGCCACCACCCCCCGAAGCGTGGTGAACGAACCGCGCGGTGTGCCGGCTTCGCCTGTTGGTCTCCGTTGCCGCCAGTTGCGGTCCTTCATGAGTACCCGGCTGGGCGCAGCCGCCCGGGCCATCCGTTGGCACTATGTTGCAGACATCCACAACGGAGGTGCGTGGCAGGTGGTTGCGAACGGTTCGGAATACTTGTGGATAGACATGCACTGGCTGGTGTTGCAGAACCCCGAGACCGCCTATCTGGCCGAGGGTTCAGCTACTCCCGCCGCGGACAACAGTGAGGCCGGCCACCCGGAGGGGGAAGGTTCCATTCCGGTTCCGACAGTGTCTCCGACCATCGGCATGGCGGCGATGGCTGCCAGCCCGATGTTCAGGGGCTGCAATTCCGCCAGGCTGCAGGAACTCGTGGCGAACGGCATGGGTTTTGGTCGGTTCCGGATGGATCCGGCTGACCTTTCATTGCGGGACTCCGCTCCCCTGAATGAAGATCCCCCGGCACAGTCGGAATCGCCGGCAGTTCCGCAACCTGCCGATTCATCCTTCGGACTGTTGCAGTCAAGGACCGGCACGGTGTCGGCCAGGGCGAACCTGCGCGCGGGGCCCAACCTGAACTTTGCCGTCAGGGGAGTAGTGGATGCGGGTACGGAGATCGTGGTGGTCCACCGCAGCATTGATGGACAGTGGCTGAAGACCGAAGACGGTTCGTGGATCCATCAATCCTTGGTTGTGCTCGATCCACAAGCGGAGGAGGATCCGTAGGGCCGCGGGTCCTCTCCCGGCCGTGCCGGGTGGCTCTGGTTCGGGAATTCGTCTCGGCATGTTGGTGGCAACCCTCGCTACAATGCAGCGGTGTGCCCCCCAAAACCAGGATCCTCCCCCATGTCGAAACCGCCTCTGATCGACAGTGGCGCCGACATCACGACCGACTGGATAAACCGCGCGTTCGCTGCGGGAGGTGCCGGGTTTCCGGCAGTGACCCAGGTATCAACCGTCCCTGTCGGCGTTGGTCGCGGCCTGGTGGGAGAAATCCTGCGCTGCCGCTTGGCGTATGCCGATGCGGCTTCCGATGCTCCGACGTCCGTAATCGTGAAACTTCCAGGGAGCGATCGCCGCAGCCGCACCATGAGCCGCCGGCTTGGACTGCACGAACGGGAATACGCGTTCTACTCGCGTCTGCGGGACGACGTTCTCGTACGCACGCCCTGTCTGTACTATATCGACTACGACGCGGAGACGGATGATTGCGTGATCGTGCAAGAAGATCTGGCCGGGATGGTGCAGGTGGACCAGATTGCCGGCGCGACGGCGGAACAGGCACGTATCGCCCTCCACAGCATAACGATGCTGCACGCGCAGTTTCTGGGCCAAATCCGGGACGAACGGTTTGCTGCCAGGGTCTGGATGAAGAGGTCGCGCTGGGAGTTGTTTCTGTTGCAAGCCCTGTACCTGTGGTTCCTGCCGTCGGTCCGCAGGGATTTTGGGGAGTACCTGTCGCCTCCGCTGAACCGGGTCATGCTCGAGTTCGGCTGCTCGATGGTTTCTTTTTGGCGACGGTCTGCGCGTCTTGTTCCCCTCACCTTCACGCACGGCGACTACCGGCTGGACAACCTGTTTTTCGATCCGGACAACCCGTCGGAGCTGGCTGTCATCGACTGGCAAGTATGCTCGATTGGGTCAGGCATGCGCGACCTGGCTTTGTTTCTGGCCACAAACGTGGAGCCGGATGTCCGCCGGACTGTCGAGCGTGATGTGATCGAGGAGTACGGCGAGGCAATGGCACGCGCCGGCACCGATATTGCATTCGATGTCTGGTGGCATGCCTATCGGATGCACATGCTGGGGCATCTGCAATACACAGTCATGGTTTGTGGGGGGCTTGAGGCCGAAGGCGGGCCAGCCCGCGAGCTTGTGCGGACGGGATTGCGCAGGACTTTGGCGGCCGTCGAGGACCTCAATGTCGGTGAACTTCTGCCCTCCCTCGGGACAGGTCTCTCGACGCGGATGCTGTGGTCGGGGTTTCATGGGGCGGCTCGGGTCTTGACGGCCATGCGTCCAGGCGGATGAACCGCCCCAAACTGTGCAAGCCGGGACTCCGGGACTGCATTTGATTGCGGTTTGAAGTCCGACGGCAAACCGAGGCGGACATCCGATGGACTATGTTCTTGCCCACAGCAACCTGATTGTGGGCGCGGAGTTTATCGAGAGCCCTTGTCGCTAGGCGCGTTGAACTTCGCACAGGCACTGACAACCGGTTGCGTTCCATGTACGTCACACCAGGACACGTTCCCCGCCGGCCCCGGCGGGGATGCCTGTCGGGACCGTGTTCGTGCGGTTGCAGCCTGCCTTTGGTGGCAATTGTGTTCCTGATAGGAATCTCAGCCGCGTGGTATCTGAAGTACAGCGAACTCAGGATGGCCACCTCCGGGCGTCAGCCGGTTGTGGTTGCCGAATCCGGACCGACGCTGCCATCTCCGGATCGGCATATCTGCCGCGAGGTACGACCGAGACTCGTTGCGCTGGCACGGAGTACGAGTTTGGGCCCGCCCGAGCCCAAGCAGCGGTGGATATTGCTCCTGGACCGAAATCTCGCAGCCGACTGGCTGGTGGTCACCGACCTGCAACAGGGCATCATGTGGCTGCCCATGGAGAGCGTTATCGACCTTGCGGACATGGGGACATACGCGGGTCCGGCCGGGTCGGGTTCGGCCACCTACATGCTGGGACTGGTCGCCTACGATGCCTCCACCGGCCAATTCACAGTCGATCCCCAGGCGTTTTCGGCGTTCGTTGCCGCCAGCGCTGCGTTCCGGGAGTGTCCGCCCGCGTTGTTCGTTGAACTTGGGGCCAACTGGCCTAGCAGCACGGAGACGCCGGCCATCGCCCCGGAGGCGCAGACCGTTCCTCCAGAGGCGCCGGCTGTCACCCCGCCCGAGGTCTCCCAGCCTCAGGAGGAGGCGGCACCCGACCCGGCCGGCTGGACCGGGATTGTCAACATCGGTTCCAACCTTCGCACCGGGCCGAGCACCAATTCTTCCGTGGTGCGGATCCTTCCGGTCGGCACGGAAGTCGTCGTTGTTGGCGTCAGCGATGACGGAGAGTGGCTGGAACTGGAGAACGGCACTTGGATTTTCCGCACTCTGGTCACGCGTGAGGGCCACGGGGCGACAGCAGAGGTTTCGAAAGCCGAGGATGCCAGTGCCGATACTTCCAATGAGCCCGTGCCGGAGACGGGTTCGGCTCCGGCCACCGATGCCGTCACCACAACGGAATCCATAGGGAACGGACCTCCCGATTTTCGACTCGATGCGGACAGGTTGGCGGAGCTTCGCCTCCACATGCTGGAACTCATCAACCGCGAGCGTTTGTTGAGGGGTCTGGAATCGGTGGTTATGGCGTACAACGAGGGTGCCCAGCTTCACGCGGAAGACTTGGCGGAAAATCGGTACATGTCGCACTGGAATCTGCGCGGTGAGACTCCGGCCATGCGTCACACCTGGGCCGGGGGCCACGACTATAGTGTCGAGAACCTTTCCTTCAGGAGCGTCGTGGATGCCCCGGCTGGCTTCTGTGCACCTCCCGTTTCCGAACAGGTTCTTAATGATGCGATGGCAGGACTTATGGACAGTCCCGGCCATCGGGACAACATCCTCCTTCCCTACCACCGGGAAGTGAACATCGGCATCGCCAACAACTGCCATGCCATGGTGGTGGCGCAAGTGTTCGAGGGGGAGTATGTTCGGTTCAGCCTGCCCCCGGAGCTGGTGGATGGCAGGCTTGCGATGGCGGGTCAGGTTACACCGGAGGTGAATCTGAACGACCGGACCAACGTCGTGGTGACCTGGGATCCTCCATTGGCCGATTACACCCGGGGCCAAGTTTCCCAGACACATTGCTATTCACCCGGGAGGCCGGTTGCCTACATCCCCCGGCCTCTGCGTGCCGGATTTTATTGGCTGGACGGGGAAAGCCGAGAGATGGACTGGGAACGCTGTCCGGCCCCGTGGGATGCCAATCCGAACTTGCAGTTGCCGGGAAACGAGGACGAAATCGACCAGCTGCGCCAACGCATCAGGGACGGCTTCCTGATCCGCAAGCGAGTTGACGTGGCACTGGTGACAGCCGACATTTGGCAGGTGGAGGCGGATTTGTTCCGCATTGAGGCCGACCTGAACCCGGTCATCCAAACCCATGGTCCCGGCATCTACAGCATGGTCCTGTGGGGTGACGTCAATGGAGAGTCGGTAGCGCTGACCAGGTACGCCATCAAAGTGGTCGGATAGGGCACCAACGGGGTGCGAATCTGACGCTTCAATTGACAACTGAACAAATGTTCATATAATCAGTGTTCTGCTGCTGAACCGGACTTTGTGCTCTCACTTGATCCTTGCCCGATATCCCGGCCTACCGTCTGCTTCGGCTCATGGGCGCAACCGGATGCATCCGCAGTTGGCGTCTGGCGCGGACCGCGTGTCCTGACCAGGCGGCATGGACGGGCGGTGCATGCCGGGTTCAGTGGCGGCAGCTGGAGCAGGCGGGGTACATCAGGACGGCATCCTCGGGTGGCGCGCCATTGCGCTGGCACTTCCGTCAGGGCCGGGGCCGACCACTGTACGCCCTAACTCCGGCCGGCAGGGACTGGTGCCGGCAACGGTGCGATGCCGAACCGGTACCGTCGGAACTGCCTTGGGTACTGGCACATCATGTGTCCGTTCGCCATGCGGTTGCGATTCTGGAAGCCCGGGATCATCTGTTGTCCCTGGGCATTCCGGTGGATGACCAGCCTCCACCCTGTCCCGAGCGCGCGGACCATCCTTGGGGCATTCGTTCCGAACCGGATCTGGCTGTGTATTACAAGGAGCGGGTATGGCCGGTTGAGGTCCAACGGGATGTCCGCATGGGCAACCTGTCCAAGTGGGCCAAGTCCCTGGAACTGTTCCAGCGGCTTGTGCTGGTTACCTTCTGCGTGGACCGACTTGAGCGGCAGCGTCGAATGTTGTCCGAGGCGAGAGCGCAATGCCGACTGCCAGACTTTCCCGTGCTTCTGGCCTCTCTCGAGGGTTGGGAGATGGGTGACAGACAATTCCTGTCCGTGTGACTTGGTGCGGTACCACCATCAAGGGATGGACCGGACCGGGCTTCGACCGGATCACAGAACAACACGTGTCTTGCGTAACGGGACGCAGCCACGTTGGGAATATGGCCAGGCCCATTGGTCTCCGGTGCCAGAGGCTGGAGTCCGACCGAAACTTCCAATGCGGATGCAATCCGATCGACAATGGCTTTCGGGGGAGCGGGCAGTCTGGATGTGCATGCGCCAGGATGACAGACAGGTAGACTCTTACGACCAATTGCCGAAAGGACCCCTGATGCCATGACCGACAAACCCAACATCATTTTGATTCTCAACGATGACATGGGTTTCTCGGATCTCGGGTGTTACGGCGGGGAAGTGGATACCCCCAACCTGGACCGTTTGGCAGCTCGCGGTCTCCGCTACAGCCAGTTCTACAACACCGCGCGCTGTTGTCCGTCCCGCGGATCCCTTCTGACCGGACTGTACCCCCATCAGGCGGACATCGGCCACATGATGGGCACGCACGGGTTGGATGGG
The DNA here is from genome assembly GCA_965208365.1 of Caldilineaceae bacterium. GTDB lineage: Bacteria > Chloroflexota > Anaerolineae > Caldilineales > Caldilineaceae > Bin34. The sequence continues at coordinate 1,518,209 of OZ242330.1, forward strand.
TACTTGGGCGATCTGAGTCCCAGATCGGTCACGATTGCCGAGGCCCTGAAGACCGGCGGCTACGCCACGTTCATGTCCGGCAAGTGGCATGTGACCCGGTTTGTGGAGAGTCCCAGGCACAACTGGCCCTGTCAACGGGGGTTCGACGACTTCTACGGCATCATTACTGGCGCTGCGAACTTCTACCAGCCACGCACCCTGACCCGCAACAACGAGCGCATCTCTGCCGAAGGCGACGACTATTTCATCACCGATGCCATTTCCGACGAGGCGGTACGGCAAATCAGGGAGCACGTCGAGAAAAGCGAAGGCACCCCCTTTTTCCAGTACGTCGCGTACACGGCGCCGCACTGGCCGCTCCACGCCCACGAGGAGGACGCAGCCAAGTACAAGGGCCGCTTCGACGCCGGCTGGGATGAACTAAGGGTCCAACGCCAAGCCCGTTTGAGGGACATGGGAGTTCTGGACCCGGACTGGCAGCTCAGCGAGCGCGATCCAAGGGTTCCGCCTTGGGAGGCAGCCTCCGACAAGGAGTGGGAGTGCCGCCGCATGGAGGTGTATGCGGCCCAGATTGACCGCATGGATCAGGGGATTGGCCGCATTCTGCAGGCGTTGGAGGACACGGGGCAGTTCGACAACACCTGGATCGTATTCCTGGCCGACAACGGAGGCTGTGCCGAGGAACTGGAGTCATCCATGGCGGAACGCGTGGCGACCGGCTGGGAGCAGATCGGAACCTCCACCACCCGGCAAGGGGAACCTGTGCGGTTTGGCAACAGCCCCGAGATCTGGCCGGGCGGAGAGGATACCTATGCCAGCTACGGGATTCCCTGGGCGAATGTGTCCAACGCGCCCTTCCGCCTGTACAAGCACTGGGTGCACGAGGGCGGCATTGCGACCCCGCTGATCCTTGCCGGACCCGACATCCGGCACGAAGACCGAGGCCAGTGGCGGCAACAGCCCGGCCAGTTGCCGGATATCATGGCGACGTGCCTTGAGTGGTCCGGTTCTTCCTACCCGGAGACCCGTCAGGGCCAAACCGTCAAGCCGCTGGAGGGAGTCTCGCTGGTGCCCACGCTGTCGGATGGTCCCTCCGGGCGGGAAGTGCTCTACTGGGAACATGAAGGCAATCGAGCTGTGCGCCGCGGACGCTGGAAGCTGGTGAACCGCTATCCGGATCCCTGGGAGTTGTACGACATCGAGGCCGACAGGACGGAAACCCGGGATCTGGCCTGTGAGCACCCGGAACTGGTCGGGGAACTGGCGGCTTTGTGGGATGGTTGGGCTGCCCGTTGCGGTGTGCAGCCGTGGGCTGCCTTGCCGCCGCCGGCACCCGGGCACTGAACTGCCTTGAGGCCGTTTCGAAACCAGTCTTGCCTATGTTGAACACGCGGTTCCTTAACCTGCCGGACCGGGGGATCTCCCTGCATGTGCGTTGTGCGCACGCGGAGGGCGGTCCTGCCGTTGTGATGTCCCACGGCCTAAGTAGCAACTGCCTAACCTGGGAACAGGTGGCGCTAAAGCTGCACGGGGCCGGTTGTGCGGTGGTGACGGTGGACCAAAGGGGACACGGCCGGTCGGACAAGCCCGATTGCGGATACGAATTCGAAAGCATCAGCGCGGACATGGAGGCCGTGATCACGGCCCTGAAACTTGAGCGGCCCGTGTTCCTGGGCCAAAGCTGGGGCGGCAACGTGGCGTTGCACTTGGCAGCCACACGGCCCGGTCTCTTGTCCGGGGTGGGTTTCATCGACGGAGGCTTCCTGAGCCTGCGGAAGAGCCTGGGTTCCGACTGGGAAACGGTCAAGGAGCGCCTTTCGCCTCCGGACTTCCGCGGCCGGCAGGTGGAAGATATGAGGGAGGCCATCCAGTCCAACCATTCGGACTGGACATCGACGGGGGTTCAGCACACGCTGGGAAACTTTGCCGTGGCGGACGACGGAACGGTGTCCCCCAACCTGTCCCTTGACAACCATCTGCGCATCCTGCACGCGTTGTGGGAGATGGAGCCGGCGGACTACTACCGGGAGGTGCGGGTTCCGGTCCTGATCTGCCCCGCGGAGTCCTCGGATGATCCGGAACGGGCCGGGTACAGGCGTCAACAGGTGGCCCATGCCGAAGCAAGTTTGGAACGATGTCGAACCGTGTGGTTCGAGGACACGGATCACGACATTCATGTCCACAGGCCGGACCGGCTGGCGAATGTCCTGCTGGAAGCCGTGTCGTCAGGGTTCTGGAGCGACTGATGGGCGAGCAGACACCCGGAGACATCGTCCTGCTGGGTTCCGGCGAGACGGCACCGTCCATGCAAAGGATTTACGATCGGATCTTCTCCCGATTGAATCAGCGACCGCGGGTTGCCATCCTGGAAACTCCGGCCGGCTTCGAACCCAACAGCGAGGAAGTCGCCCGTGATGTCGATCGCTTCCTGAGAGTCCATCTGCAGAATTACCGTCCTCAAGTCACGACGGTGCCGGTTCGCCGATCCGACGGGCCGTTCAGCACCAACAATCCGGATCTGATGGGGCCCGTTTACGAGGCCAACGTGATCCTGACCGGTCCGGGCAGCCCCACCTACGCTGTGCGGCACTTCCGCGACAGCCTGTGCTGGGAGATCTGCCAAATCTGCCATCGTCTGGGGCGAACCCTGTTTTTGTCCAGCGCCGCCACGGTGGCGGCAGGGCATCTTTCCCTGCCGGTGTACGAGATATACAAGGTGGGATTGGATTTGTATTGGTCGGAAGGGCTGGACCTGTTTGATCCCTTCGGCCTGAAACTGGTTGTAATCCCGCACTGGAACAACCAGTCCGGTGGCAGCGGTCTGGACACCAGCCGTTGCTACATGGGCCGGAACCGGTTCAATGAACTGCTCGATCTCCTGCCTGCCGAGGATGACTTGACCGTATTGGGCATCGATGAGAACACAGCCGTGATCATGAACCCGAGTTCCGGCCGGGCACAGGTTCTTGGTCAGGGCAGGGCCACGATCGTACGGAACGATGAGACCCTGGAGATTGTTCATGACCACGACTTTGCCCTTGAGGATCTGGGGGTCTGGTCGCTCCCCGACGCGCAATCCGGTCTGGACCCTGGGATCTGGAGCCAAACGGTGCGGAAGTTGAAGGATCTGGAGCTTCGGGCAACGGAGGAAGAGACTCCGTCGGCGGAGGTGAGGGATTGGCTACAGCAAAGGGAACGGGCTCGCCAGGCCAAGGACTGGCCACTTTCGGATCGACTCAGGGACCGGATTCGCACGCATGGCTGGCAAGTCATGGACACCCCCAACGGCCAGACCCTGACCCGCCTGGAAGACGCGTGAGGAGCGGGACTCGTGCTCCCTCTGACCGCAACCTTGGTTCTGCTGTAACCTCAACTTCCACCGCCTCCGTGAGGCATGGATGCCGAAGGCGGACATCGGGATACCTTGCGGCTACAGTTGTAAAGTGGTCGGCTGTGCGCGTGCCTGTGGAGCGCCGGCCCGCGGTCGGTTTCGTGGCAGGCGCGGCGGTCGTGGCCTACCGGGGTTCGCGGGGACGGACGGTGGGTTGCTTCCCGGCTTCGTGTGCAGCCTCCGGTGCGTCCGGCGTGTCCAGGAGTTCCCGCCAGCGGTCGGGCTCATCCTGCAGGGCCAGGATACGCGGCACGGTGTTGGCGGGTAAGCCGGCTGCCTGCCATGCGGCTTCAATGCCCTCCCTGTCGGTCGGCGACAGGGAGGGCAGGACGGCCTCCAGCAATTGCAGGGCGGTGTGGACCTCCCCTCTGCGCTCAAGGCTTCCTTCGTGATCATGCCACTGCCGGGTTTCCGGATCCTGGCACTGGAATACGGGTACGTTGCCGGGAACATCCGCCGACTGCAGGCGCATGGGGGTGTTGCATGCGGTCACGGCGAGACCGCTCTCCGCCATGTGGTAGGCCCCGTCCGTTGCGGCCCGCCGAAACAGCCACAGGTTGGGTTCGGCTTTGAATTCCCCGGTTTCGACCAGCAGGTATTCGGGGATGCCCAAGGCCGCGTACAGGGACAGGTTGTCCTCGAAGTCCTTGGCTGCGGTGGAGCGCGAAACCACTTCCACGACCAGTTCCGGGGCCGGGTCGTCCCCATCCATATGGATGATGCGCTCATCCACTGTACGCTCCCGCGCGTCGGCGAGGGTCCACGACGGAGGCATGACGGCCAGATCGGGAACGACCAGCTGGCGGGGTTCTCCCCCCTGGGTCAACAGCCCCAGGTCCTCGCCCAGCCGGGCCGGGAAGTGCAGGTCCGGCTCCCGGCACACGCGACGCCCCAGGACCAGGCACAGGGTTTGGAGCACAAGGTCGATGAACCGGCTGTGAAAACTTCCGGTTGGCATCAGGAACCCCTCCCTGTCAAACCGGTACAGGCGTACCCCGTCCCTGCGGTAGGCGGGGTCCGTGGTCCAATCCTTCTCGTACTCGTGTCCCGGATCGTATATATAGTCCGGGTCATGGTGCGAGAGGGCTTGCAGATGCTCCTGCCATGACGGCAACACCTGCAGCCGTGCACGCGTGCGCCAGGCGCGGGCGGGGTAGGGGACCGGCGTTTCTGCCCCCGGCCAAGTGGACGGAGCCAAACTCCAGTGTGGTGCCGAATCCCGCGGGGTCGCGTCGGCGCCCTGCTTCTGCGCTGTTCCGGTTGGGACCTTGGCGACGGACATGGCGGGCCTCCTGCTGCCTGCTCCATGTTCTCACAGTATAACCACCGTAGGCGTGGCCTGCAGGCGCTCGCCCCTTGTGCCCGGTCCGGTGTAGAGGACGGCCACAACCACCGGCGGCATGCCCCCGGCCGGGTCGTGCCGCTGCCGGTCCTCGCACAACTCGAGGAGCCGGTCGACGACATAGCGCAGCAGGCGGACCGCCAGATGCCGCTGGCGCGCGGACTGGGCCTCGACGATCATCATGACGGTGCGCTGGCGGTCGGTGTCGAAGGTCCAGGCGGCGTCGGCGATGCGTTCGCGCTCGGACTCCCGGACCGAACTGGTGGGGCCGGCCTGCAGGGAGGGCCGTGCGACAGCAAGCTCTCCGCATCGGCCCCCACACCACCTCGTCGACCAGGGCGCGTCGTGCGTCGTGCGCCAGCAGCCACTACCGGTTCCTGGTGAACACCCGTGGCATCGAAGCTGCGCTCGATCAGGCCCATGTCCAGGAACCAGCGGAACGGCAGGTTGTATGCGAGTTCCACGCAGAAGGCGCGCTCGCTGCGCACCGCGTACAGGGCAATCAGCAGAGAGGCTGTCGGCAGCCGCTCGGGCGGTACCGAGGCCCGGCCCACCTTGGCGTACATGCGGTCGAACGCCGGCGACAGACGCGCCAGGGCCACGTCGGCCACCGCCTTGATCCATCGCAGGGGATGGTTCTTCGGCATCCGCTCCCCGGGTCCACAATGGCCAGTATCGTACGTTGGGCGTTGGGTCGACATTGGATGACCCCTGTCCCAGCCGAAGGCGTCTCGGAGCAGTCTGCCGTGGCTGTTATGATCGTGGCCACACTGACAAGTCATGCCAGCCGGCAACTTGGGGTTCCCCGTTCCTGGATTACCAGGGGCGTGTCCTGATCAGCAACCCATTACCTCACCCGGTTTTGCCGGCGAGGCCTTGGCCGTTTCGTTGCAGTAGGGAGGAATCTGATGAAGTTGTTCCATTTGCTTGTAACTGTGTTGACCCTCAGCGTGGTTCTGTTGGCCGCCTGTGCGGCGCCGGAAGCCGCAGCGCCACCGGAAGAGGCCGAGGAACCGGCGGCGGAAATGGCGGCCCCGGAGAGTGAATATTCCCAGTCTCCCTATCTCGACGCACGGGTGGCTGCCGGCGAACTGCCGCCGGTGGACGAACGCCTGCCGACCAACCCTCTGGTGGTTACGGCCGGCGTGATTTCGGAGGTCGACGACCTGCCGGATCTGGAGATTGGTGAGTACGGGGGCGTGATGCGATTTGCCCATCCGAGTCCGGACGTACATGCCGATATCGCCATCATGCTGATTGAGAATGTGCTGGCGGCTCCCGGCATTGGCATCACAGGAATCTACGGCAACGTTGTCGAAAGTTATGAGGTCAATGACGACAATACGGTCTTCAGTTTTAACTTGCGGGAAGGCCTGAAGTGGTCGGACGGGGAACCTGTAACCACCGCTGATGTGCGCTTTGTCTTTGAGGATGTGTTTCTGAACGAAACCTACACCCCGGGGTTCCCCAGCAAGTTCCGGGCGGCAGGCAGTCCCGATGGCGACCCAGTGACCGTTGAGATTCTGGATGACTATGCGTTTACGATGTCTTTCAATGAAAGCTATGGCGGATTTCTAAGAGAGTTGAGCATCAAGGGTTGGCAAGGTTACACGGATGTATTCAAACCGGCCCATCTCTTAAAATCCATCCACACCGAATACGGCGACGCTGACGAAATCCAGGCCATGATGGATGAAAAAGGCCTGGACACCCATCAAGCGCTGTTTGCAGCCGTCGACTGCCTTGAATGGGACTTGTACACGCAGCGCTGCAGTGGGTTCCCGGCGATGTGGCCCTGGATTAATGTAACCGACAATGATAGCTTCATGAGGTTTGTCCGCAACCCGTATTACTTCAAGGTTGACGCGGCCGGCAATCAGTTGCCCTACATCGACGAGGTTGTATCCGCCTTGGCGGCGGACACTGATGCAGTCAACCTGAAGGTATTCGCCAACGAAGTGGATTTGTTGCGGGAAGACACGGCGCTGCTAAAACTGCCCCTATACCAGGAAGCCAAGGACAAGGGTTACATCAACTTCACCATCTTGGACAACCATGTCGATCCCACATCCCTCTGGCTGAACTATACCTACGATGATCCGGTATGGCGGGAAGTGGTCAACAACGTGGAGTTTCGCCGGGCCCTTAATCTGACGATCAACCGGCCGGAGCTTATTGAGACTGTCTACTATGGATTTGGGTCTTTGCCTGAAACGGTGCCAAGCAAACATGACCCGGCCCAGGCTCAAGAAATTTTGGATTCGATCGGTATGGATCAGCGGGACAACGACGGTTGGCGGCTGGGCCCTGATGGCAATACCTTTGTATTGAACTTTGAGGTGGCTGACCACGCCCCGGATATGTTGCCGGTGGCAGAGCTGTTGACGGAATACTTCCAGGATGTAGGCATCAAGACTAACCTGAAGAAGATCGAACCGTCTTATTGGGGCGAGCTTTTCGGTGCAAATGGATTGCAAGCTACCCTGCTCTGGTCGGTCCAACCCATGTGGCGGGATGACACCTGGGATGATTACACGATCATCACTCGAGTGTCCACTGAATGGAGGAGATGGGTACGATCCAATGGAGAGAGCGGGTTAGAACCGCCAGCATCGGTCCAGCGCCTGGTAGAAATACACCAGGAACGGATAGCCGCCATTCCTGCCTCGGAGGAAGACCTGGCTCTCGCTGAGGAAATTTACCAGATTCATTACGACAATCTGTGGGTTCTACCTATTGCTGAAAAGGTGGGATACGTGCTGGTGACGGATGCGGCGATGCGCAATGTGCCGATCGCAGGCCAGGCCATTGCCGGCAACAACAGCGGCGAGCAGATGTTCTACGCCAGCGAGTAAACTGGCGGACAAGAGGTTTTGGTAGGAAGGGCGCTGTTCCGCGACAGGAACAGCGCCCTTCCACGTTTGGCCGTTGCTGAAGGGGCAGGATGCCCCTGTGGGACAGGGAGATGCCATGAACACGGAAATCACACAGGCCCAGATTGACGCCTATCAAACCAACGGGTTCGTCGTGATCGATGACTTCCTCATCCCCGAGGAACTCGAGACCTGGCGCGACACCGTGGATGAGGCTGTGCGCGGGCGCAAGGACCGCAAGCTGGTGGTCGAAGGCACCATGGACGACGCACGCTGGCGAGATGACGGCTCCTTCTACGACTACATCTTCGTCCAGCGCCTCAATTTGTGGAAGGACAATCCCGCGGTCAAGGACCTCATCCTGGATCCCCGCATTGGCCGCATGGCCACCGAACTGGCCCGGACGGACGGCATGCGCGTCTGGCACGACCAGGCCCTGATCAAGCAACCCTGGGCCAATGCCACGGCCTGGCACCACGACAACCCCAAGTGGTCCTTCTATTCCCCGGATGCAATCAGCATCTGGATCGCGCTGGACGACGCCACCTCCCACAACGGCTGCCTCTACTTTCTGGCCGGCTCCCACAAGCAGACCACCTACGTCAACGTGCCGATCGCCGAGAACATGTCGGACCTCTTTCGGGAGTATCCCGACTTCGTGGACATGGAATCCATCGCCGCACCCATGAAGGCGGGATCCTGCTCCTTCCACAACGGCTTGCTGGCCCACGGGGCCGGCGCCAACATGACCTCCGGCTGGCGCCGCGCCATGACCTGTGCCTTCATGCCCTACGGCAGCACCTTCAACGGGATCCAGAATGTCCTGAGCGACGAACAGGTCGCCGCGTATGCGATCGGGGACGAACTGAACGACGACCGCCAGAACCCGGTGGTCTACCACCGGAACGAAGCCCTGATTACCGTGTAGGGATTCGGGTTCCGGCTCCGACAGCAGTTGGAGGAGGTGTAGGACGTAGGTTGGAACACAGACCCGTCCCCACTAGACCGGTCCTTTGGACGCTGCATCCCGGGTGTCGCGACGCCAGTACACAGCTCCGTTACGGTATTTGAGGCTTTGCCCAATCTGGTCAACAGCTCTTCAGGTAGCCAGCAGCCAGTCCGGATCGAAACCGTCCTGTCCCTCCCGCACTTCCGGGAGGTTTGTCTCAAGGAAGGATCGAACCTCCCGGTACCGTGCTTCCGACCATCCCAGGGCCTTGGTCATGTCCAGTGCCGCTTCGCCGGTTCCGGCCACGAAGTTGCCCTTGGTGGGATGGAATGACTGAACCACAAAGCGTCGAACACCAGTGGCACGAAGAGCAGCCGCGAGATGCCGCGGCGAACGCACCGGTAACAGGGGTGTCAACGTCACGACAGCCGGGATTCCGGCCTCAACCACCTTTGCAACCGCCTCCAGCCTTGCCGCAATGGGCTCACAACGCGGTTCAAAAGCCCTTCGGACATCCTCACAATCGGTCGAGACGGTCATGTTCACGCATACGCGCCGAAACCGTGCCAGCAGGTCCAGGTCGCGTACCACCAGTGATCCGCGCGTCTGAACTACCGGCTCCAATCCGCGGTCGGCCATGGCCGGCAGAAGGGAGCGTACCAGTTGCACCTCACGCTCTAGCGGCTGGTACGGATCCGTTACGCTGCTCATGTACACCCGCTTCCTGACCAGCGAGGTCCGCATGCGCTGCAGTTTGCTCACGGCGTTTTGCTTGACCGAAACCCAATCGCCCCATCTGGCACGCAGTTCGGGATCGCGCGGGAAGAAGGCCGCATAGCAGTAGCTGCATCCGTATGCACAGCCGCTATAGGGATTGAGGGTGTAGTCGAAACCGCCGATGAAACCGGTGGCCTTGGTCAGGATGGACTGGCAGTCCTTGAATTCCAGGTCAAGCCGTCGATATCGTTGGTGCCTTGGATGGGGTTTGCATGTCGGGTCCTGCCGAGCATCGCATGGATGGGAAGCCTTGGTCATCAGCAGCATTTGGGTGTGTTGGGGAACCTGTTCACAGTACAGGCCGTGCCATGGTTCACAACTCAACAAGTATGGACAAGCTACCGAGCGGATTGTGCCGTATGGTTGGATGCCGTAATCCAGGATCGGACATGGGACATGTCCATGCTTCCATGCTGTGGAAGGCAAGGATATGGGAAAGTTTGAGTCTACTTGGTGGGTGGGGGACCGCTTGTTGGTTGGTTGAGTGACATCCGATCAATGGTTTGCCGCAGCCGATGGCCCAGCTCCCCGGGGTGTGTCAGCCAGATGTGGTGGGCCGCCCCTTCAATTTCGAAGTAACAGCCTTGTGGCAGTAGGGCGGCCAATTGCCTGGTAGGCCAGTTCGGCCGGATGTCGGCGGATCCGTTGATGAAAGTGGCCGGCAGGTCCAGATCGGCTACGGCCCGGAACAGATCCGGTTGCCGAATGAACTCGCGCCAACTTTGATTGCCGTCGCGGTTCACGCGCGGGTCGGCATGGAAGACGGCTCCGCCCGTGTCTTCGCCAACCTCCTGCAAGCCGCGGCGGTAGGCTTCGCTCCAACTGCGGTCGTTGACCAGCTTGCCGCCGGCCATGCCAATGATTCCACGGGTGACGGCAGGGAATCGAAGTGCGTAGGCCAATGCCGCGTTGACACCGAAGCTGTGGCCGGCCACGAGGCAGGTTGGTGCGCCATGGGCTTGGCGCACGGAGTCCGCGTCGTCAAGCAGAACGTCCAGGGAGTAGTTGCCGTCCCAGTCGGATCGGCCGCATCCCCTTGGCTCGAACCGAATGATCCTGGCCTTGTCTTCGATCAACGCGGAGACGGGGCCCAGATAGTCGTCGCAGCCGGGACCTCCGTTGAACATGAGCACCGTCGGTCCTTGGCCAGCGGCAATGGACCACAGTGTGGCTGTCCCGGACTTGACCCGAAGCTCGGATGACCCGTTCACGGGGTGTCCCGCACTGCGGACGGAAGTCCGCACACCTCCAATAGGCGCGGCTCGATCCCGAGCCACAGCAAGGCCGGAATGGCATGGGACTTTGCCTGCGTACGGTTCAAATCTGCCAAAGGGTTCACACCGGTACTCGCAGTCGCGCTGAGGCTGTTCAAGGGAAACCGCTTCCGGGAACCGCACCCGGTTCGGTTGGTTGGACCGGACGTTCCCGCGTCCGCTGATCCGGTCAGCGCTTGAAGTCCGTGATGGTGATTCCCTGGATGAAGGCCCGTTGCGAGAAGAAGAACAGGATCAGGCACGGCGAAATAATCGTCAGGGATGCTGCCATGTACAGGTGCCAGGGAGTGGTCCTGACAAAGGCGACCGAGAAGTTCGCCAGGTACATGGTCAGTGTGAAGTTCTGGGGCTTGGACAGAATGATCAGCGGCCCCAAAAAGTCGTTCCAGAAAAAGACGAAGGCCAGCACGCCGATGGCCCCCAGCGCGGGTTTGGACAGGGGCACAATCAGACGCGAGAAAATCGTCCAGTGGGTGGCACCGTCAATGCGCGCCGATTCGTCATACTCCAGCGGAATGGTCATGAAGAACTGGCGCAGCAGGAAAACGTTCCAGGCCGAGCCAAACCAATACGGCACCATGAGCGGCAGGAAGGTGTCGAGCCAGTTCAGGTTCTTCCACAGGATGAACTGGGGCACCATCAGGACCGTGAACGGGATCATCAGGGTGGAGATTACCCCCAGGAACATGGCCTGCTTGCCCGGGAAGTCCATGCGGGCGAAGGCATAGGCAATCAAGGCGCTCGAGAAGGTTGTGGCAATGACACCGTTTACCGTGATGATGACCGTGTTCTTGGCGTAGTTGTAGACCGGGATTTCGGCTGCGATGTCGGTCCGGTCGCTGACCCAGGCGTCCAGGTAGTTGCGGAACACGACCGGGTTCGGGTACCAGTCGGGTGGGATTTGGAACACCCGTAGCGGTTCCTTGAGCGAGGTGTTCAGCATCCAGTAGAACGGCAGCAGGAACAGCACCGCGTACACGAACAGGGCGCTGTAGATGTAGACGGTCTTGAGTAGCCCGCGGCGGAACCGGTTGCCCAGCAGGAGGGCGCGCAGCGAGGTGGACGATGCTGTCATGGTGGCCGACCGATCAGGAGGACTGGCCTTCGTAGTAGACCCAGCGCCTGGCCAGGCCGAACTGGCCCATGGTGAGCACGAAGATGATGAGGAACATGATCCAGGCCATGGCCGAGGCGTACCCCATCTTGAGGAAGTGGAAGGCGTTTTCGTAGAGGTGCAGGCCGAGGAACAGGGTGGCGTTGGCGGGCCCCCCCTTGGTCATCACATAGGGTTCGGCGAAGGTCTGGATCTGGGAGATGATTCCCATCACCAGGTTGAAGAAGATGACCGGCGAGATCAAGGGCAGGGTCACGCTCAGGAACTTGGTCCACTCGCCGGCGTTGTCCAGGTCCGCCGCCTCGTACAGGTCCTGGGGCAGCCCCTGCAGGGCGGCCATGTAGATGACCATGGGCACGCCGATGTTCCACAGGCTTTTGGCGACCAGGGAACCCAGGACCAGCTGCTCGTCCCACAGCCAGGCCTGCGGCTCCAGGCCCACGGCAATCAGGAGGTTGTTGAAAATCCCCAGTTCGCCGCTGTACATCCAGGCCCACAGCACGGAGCCGGCCACGCCGCTGACGACGGCCGGAAGGTAGAAGATGGTTCGCCAAACCCCGATGCCCCTGATCCGCTGGTTCAGGAGCAGCGCCAGGGAAAGGGCGATGACGTTGCCGAGGATGACCGAGTACAGTACGAACCGGAAGGTCACGCCCAGGGAATGGAGGAACAGATCATCCGTCGTGAACATCGCCACATAGTGGTCGAATCCGATGAACCGAGGGGTGTTGATAATCTTCCAGCGAAAGAAGCTGAGGACGAAGGAGACGATGATCGGACCGCCGATAAACAGCAGGAAACCAATGATCCACGGCGCCACGAACAGGTAGGCCGTGATGGTTTCCTGAGCTTTGGCCTTGCGTATGGCGCGCCCGGCTGTGGCGGTGGCAGCCATGGTTGGTCGAGCGGTTCGCTGGCGGGCAACAAAAAGGGCGATCCGCCGTCCGGCAGCGGATCGCCCTGTGCAATGGCGGAGCGAAACGGTTAGATGTCGGAGATGACCTTGGTGACCCTTTCGGCCACCTCGGGCAGGATGTCCGCGGCCTGGGCCTCGCCCTTGTAGATCAGGTCGAGGGCATCGCCAATGAGCTTGAGCGACTCGCCCTCGTTGGCCGGTCCGGGCAGGATGCGGGCGTACTCCAGCGATTCCGGAATGGTGTGCCAGTCCACTTCATATTCCACTTCGGGCGCGACCCAGGGCTTGGGATCGATCTCGTTGGTGGAGCGGCGCGTGCCGGGGAAGTTGGCTTCCGAGCAGTAGTTGTAGATGCCCTGCGTGCTGCAGTTGGCGTTGATCCAGGTCCAGGCGGCGTCCTTGTGGTCGGACGTGCTGGCAATGGCGTTGAAGGCGCCGTGGGAGATGGTGGACTGCTGGGTCGACATCGGTTCGGGCGCGATGTTGAACTTGAACGGAGCTGCCACCAGGCCGCCCGTAATCCAGGTGCCCATGCGCTGCATGCCGATCTTGCCGGCGCCCAGCAGTTCGGCCGCGGCACCAGAGCCGCCGATACCGATGATCTGGGATGGGGACGGCATGACGTTGCCATCCAGCAGGAGGTCGGCCCAGTACTGCAGGGCCTCGGCCGCGGGGGCGTCGCCGATGGTGCAGGACAGGTAATCGTCGCTGTAGTAGGAACCGCCGTTCTGCCACGTGAGCTTCACGCTCCACATGTGCCAGCCGACCGGAATGGTCTCGGAGCCCCAGATGCGGTTGTCCGGGTCGGAGATGGCCCGGGCCATCGACTCGTAGTCGGCCCAGGTGAAGTTGGCCGGGTCCGGGTAGTCCACGCCGTTCTCGTCGAACAGGTCCCGGTTGTAGAAGGTCATGTGCGTGGCGGCCGCGTCGGAGATGCCGTATCGCTTGCCGTCGACCACCGGGTAGTTCCACCAGTTGGGGTAGAAGTCGTCCGGGTCGAAATCGGTCTGGGCGTCGACATGGCTCTGCAGGTCAATGAACTGGTTGTTGCGGCCCAGATCCAGCGCCATGGCCTCCCAGCTGCGCACCACGTCCGGCAGGTTGCCGGCGGCGGCCAGGGCGGGGATCTTGGCGTGGAACTCGCCGATCTGCTCGACCTCGACCGTAATCATCGGATTCTCTTCGTGGAAGGCGTCCAGGGTGGTGGTTACGCCGGAGGCCGGGTCGTGGCGGCCGTAGCGGATGGTTACGGGTTCTGCCATGGCACCCATGTCGCCGCTGTCCGCGGTTTCCGGCAGCACACAGGCGGCCAGCGCGCCGGCTGCGGCCACTCCGGTCAAACTCAGGAAGGTGCGTCGCGACAAAGTACGGGGGTCGGTCATGTTGTCTCCTTGGGAGTGCGGGAAACAGGTTGAGAATCAACCTTGGGTCGATCGGCCGGATTATATATGTTGCATGGCTCGTTGGCCCCTGTCCGCCGGTCCACGCGAATCATCTCGTCCCTCCGTATGCCCTCTTGGTTGGAGCGATCCGGCTGGGCTGTTAGATTTACGGGGTTGACCCGGCACCCCTGCGCAGGCCCTGCCGATCAACCCCTCCTTCGAGCACTGGCATCGGGACTTCCACTTTCCATGGCGAACATCAATCTTGCAATCGTCGGCTGCGGCGGGATGGGCACCCGCCATCTGCGGGGCTTGGCGGAGTTGCAGAAGTACGGCCTGTCGGAGTTCAACCTGGTTGCACTGTGCGATCCGGTGCTGGACAATGCCAATCTCTTGGCGGACGAGGCGGCGGAACGGTTCGGGACACGTCCAGCCGTAGTTCCCGCCCTGGCGGAATTGGCGGTCCACGGGGTGCAGGCCGTGGACATCACCACTACGCCCCGGTACCACCACACGCTGGCGGTGGAGGCCTTGGAGCTGGGCTGGCACGTCATGTGCGAAAAGCCCGTGGGCCTGACGGTTGAGTGCTGCCGCCGGATCAAGGAGGCCCAGCGCCGAACCGGCCGCGTCCTGTCCGTGGCGGAGAACTACCGCCGCGATCCCATGAATCGGTTGGCCAAGGCAGTGCTGGAGTCCGGTGCCATTGGGGCACCTCGTCTCATGATCCACAATACGCTGGGCGGCGCGGACCGGATGACGATTTCCGTTTGGCGCCACATGAAGGATCAGAGCGGCGTGCTGCTGGATGTCGGGGTCCACTTCACCGACATCCTCGAGTACTACCTTGGGCCCGCGGTCACCGCCTACGGCCAGGTGCGGCTGCACGAGCCAGTGCGGCACAACCCTGCCGCGGGCAAGGACAACGATATGAGCTCCAACCCGGCGGGCATCTACGGCAGGTGGCAAAAGGTGATGCCGGCTACCTTCGAACCCACGGCCGAGGATGCCGCCTACGGCACCATCACGCACGCCAACGGAGCCGTAACCCAGTTTGTTGAAGACCATGCCGGCCATGGCCGGGGCGTGTTCCAGCGGTTGTTGTTCGGGTCGCAGGGCTCCATGGATCTGCCCAATGATCGGAGCGGCCAGCCGGTCACCGTGCATCTGGCCGACGGCAAGTCCCTGACCGGCGACGAAGTGCTGGACCTGGTGCCGGATTTTCGGCTTGAGGAGGCGACCGCCGCCCTCTTTGGAGGGGAGCGCCTGGGGGGATATGATCTGCCCTTCACCGAGATCGATCCCAGGATCATCGCCATCGAATACGCGGAGCTGGGCCAGGTCCTGACCGGCCGCAAGCCCGCCGTGGAAGTGGACATTGAACAGGGCATGCGCTCGGTGGCCCTGGTCTATGCCCTGATGGAGTCCAGCCTGCTCAACCGCGCGGTGACGATGGATGAAGTCCTGGCCGGTTCCGTCAACGGCTATCAGGCCGAAATCGATGAAGCCCTGTTTCCTTGATCCCGCCCGTCGGGACGAATGAATGTATCCGACCCCAGCCAAAGAGGTCCCCATGAGTGGTTTGCTGTCACCCGACGTCTCTCGATCCAAGTCCCTGCTCGCGCGTTCGGACGAACTCCTGGTGCGCGGGTGCCAGGGCCACAAGCGCAGCCACGACATGATTGCCCGCGGCTACCCGGTCTTTACCCGCGAGGCCCAAGGCGCCCGGTTCACGGATGCGGACGGCAACGAGTACATCGACTACCTGCTGGCCTACGGCCCAATTCTGTTGGGGCACAACGATCCGGCCGTGCAGACGGCCATCTCGGCCCAGATGGCGCAGGGCACGATTTACACCACCGCCTGGGAACGGGAGGTGGAGGTCGCGGAGAAGCTGATCGAGGCGATTCCGTTCGCGGAGATGCTGGGTTTCGTGATTGGCGGCAGTGCCGCCACCGCGGGCGCGGTCCTGATTGCCCGGTCCTATACGGGCAAGGATCGGGTGATTCGCAGCGGCTACCACGGTTGGCACGACTGGGCCCGCCCGGGCAGCGTGGGTGTGCCGGAACAGGTTGGTGAACTGACCACGGAAGTTCCGTATGCCGACCTGAATGCCTTGGATGAAGCGTTTCGGCAGCATCCCGGCGAATATGCCTGCGTCATTATGGAAACGGTGCGCGGAGAAGGTCCACCGGAAGGCTTCCTGCAAGGCTGTGTGGAAATTGCACACAGCCACGATGCACTGTGCATCTTTGATGAGATCAAGGTTGGGTTCCGGGTTGCCTACGGAGGTGCTGGCCACCGTTGGGGTGCGACACCGGACATGTCCACGTTTGGCAAGGCCTGCTGCAACGGATATCCCGGCAGCTTCATTGCGGGCCGCAAGGAGGTTCTGGGACACCCCAATGCCCAGGAGGCGTGGCTGGCGGCCACCTTCCACTGCGACACCCTGAGCCTGACCGCGATGGCCACGGTCCTGGACGAGATGGAGAAGCGGGACGGCATTGCCTACCAGTGGGAGATCGGACAGCGTCTGATCGACGGCCTGAATGCGGTAACCCGCGAACATGAAATCGGATACCGGCTGGAGGGCCCCGGCCCCATGCCGTCGCCCGTGTCGGATCCCGAGGACGGGGACAGGGTTGCGGCCATGCTCCGCGGTTGCTTGGCTCGGGGCATCTACCTGCCGCCCAGCCATCCGCTGTTCTTCTCCCTGGCCCACAGCCGGGAAGACATCGACCACACCATTGCCATGGTGGCGGAATCGGCCGAGGACGTGACCCGCACCATGTAACCCGCCGGCACAGCCTGCACACGCACAGGCTGTCGAGCTTGGAACCAGGCCTGCGGCCGGTCGGGTTCGGGTTGTTTGCCGGCCGCACCGCCGATCAAGTTCGGGGGCGCGGCCCCGTTGCCCGCGGGCTTAATCCTTCCGGCGGGAAGGCTTGCTTCAGTTCATGCCCATGGCCAGTTGGTTCTTTCGGGCCCGCCGGCGCGCGTGCAGGATCGGTTCCGTGTAGCCGTTGGGCAGGGACGTTCCCTGAAAGACCAGTTCCAGAGCCGCCTGGAAGGCCTGGCTGCCTTCCGGATCGGCGGACATGGGCGTGTAGCCCGGCTTGTTCTCGTTCTGGCCGTCCACCACCGCCGCCATCCGCAGGAACGTTTCGCGTACCTGTTCGGGATTGGTGATGCCGTGTCGCAGCCAGTTCGCGATGTGCTGGCTGGTGATGCGAAGCGTGGCCCGATCCTCCATTAGGCCAATGCCGTTGATGTCCGGTACCTTGGAGCAGCCGACCCCTTGGTCAATCCAATGGACAACATAACCGAGGATGCCTTGGATGTTGTTGTCCAACTCCTGCTGAATTGCCTCTTTGTCGGGCATGTCCGACATCAAGGGTGGCGTCAGGATGTGATTGAGCGAGGCCCGGGGGCGGTTCGCCAACTCCTCCTGCTTTCCGGCGACATCCACGACGTGGTAGTGCAGGGCGTGCAGTGTGGCGGCTGTCGGTGACGGAACCCAGGCGGTCGTGGCGCCGGCTTCCGGGTGGCCGCGCTTTTGCTCGAGCATGTCGGCCATTTCGTCGGGCATGGTCCACATGCCCTTGCCGATCTGAGCCCGGCCTCGCAGTCCTGCCATCAACCCCGCATCCACGTTCCAGTCCTCGTAGGCGGACAGCCAGGACTGTTCCCGGATCCGTGTCTTCGGCAACATGGGCCCGGCATGCATTGAGGTGTGAATTTCGTCTCCGGTCCGATCCAGGAAGCCGGTGTTGATGAAGACCAGCCGCTTCCGCGCCTCGGCGACCGCGTTGAGGAGGTTGACGGTCGTGCGCCTCTCCTCGTCCATGATCCCCAGCTTGATGGTGTTGGCTGGGAGGTCCAGGGCTTCCTCGACCCGACCGCACAATGTGATGGTTGCGGCCACTTCCGCCGTGCCGTGCAGCTTGGGCTTAACCATGTAGATGCTGCCCGCGCGGGAGTTCTGGAAGGCACCGGAACCCTTCAGGTCGTGCAGAGCCGCCAGACCGCTGATCATCAGGTCCAGGAAGCCTTCCGGAATGGCACTGCCGGAATCGGTGGTCACGCAGTCCGTGTACATGTGGAGCCCCACGTTCCGGACCAGCAGAAGGCTGCGTCCGGGCAACGTCAGGGCAGAGCCGTCAGGTGCCGTGTAGTGGCGGTCCGGCTTGAGGCGGCGCGTCATGGTGCTCCCGTCCTTTTCGAAGGTCGCCTCAAGGTCCCCCTTCATGATGCCGGTCCAGTTGCGGTAAACCTTGACCTTGTCCTCGCAGTCCACGGCGGCCACCGAATCCTCCATGTCCTGGATGGTGGTGACCGCCGATTCCAGCACTACGTCCTTCACACCGGCCCGGTGCAGCTTGCCGACCGGATGTGCCGGATCAATCTGCAGCTCCACATGCAGGCTGTTGTGGGCCAGGAGCACGGTGCGCAACGCTTCGCCGTCGGATACGAACCCCTTGAACTGGGTTGGATCCGCCAGCGATGTGTGTTCTCCATTCTCCAGGACGGCTTCCAACGCCACGGTATCGCCAGCCGAACCGAGCCGGTAGTTGTGGACATCCCTGTGGGAACCCTTCTTCAAGGGGAAGGCCTTGTCCAGGAACTGCTCCGCCCAGGCCACCACCGCCTCGCCCCGGGCCGGGTTGTATTCGGCGCTCTTCTCCAGTCCTTCTGCCTCCGGTATGACGTTGGTGCCGTACAGGGCGTCGTACAGGCTGCCCCAGCGTGCGTTGGCCGCGTTCAGGGCATAGCGGGCGTTGTCCACCGGCACCACCAGCTGCGGGCCCGGCATGCTTGCGATTTCCGGATCCACGTCGGCAGTGGCGACCGCATAGTCGTCGGTTTCCGGCTCCAAATAGCCGATTTCCTCCAGGAACTCCCTCTGTTCATCGGCCTGGAAGCCCTTGCTGCACCATTGATCGATTCGCTGTTGAAGATCGTTTCTCTGTTCGAGGAGTGTTCGGTTCAGGGGAGCCAGATCGCGAACGATGGCAGCCAGGGAAGCCCAGAACGCGTTCGGGTCGATGCCGGTTCCCGGCGCGATTTCATCCCGGACCAGGTGATCCAACCGTTCGTCGATGCGAAGACCGCTGCGGGTGATGCGACTGTACATGCGGGGCGGAGCTCCTTGTGTGTCGGCGTGCGAGGCGCCGGGTTGGAAAGTTTGGTGTGCGGGTCGGGCCCAAGGCACGCTGGGTGGTGCCACCGGAGGAGGTCCGGGCGGCCCGGGCCGGGACGTGCCCAGCCGGAGCGAATCTTACATTCGACCCGCATCCCTCCTGTTGATGCGCAGCCAGCCGCGGCATCCATATCCAAACGCCGGGATGGCAATCCCCTACAGACAGGGACTGATCCGAGATGTTGTGTCGGAACTGCAGTCGGAGAGCGATAACTGGGAACTTGGAGTGAATGGGGTTAGGTCCAGGGTCCAGGGGCCCTCCAACGCGTCGGACCGGAGCCGCCGGAGGTGATAGCCGCGATGACTGGGGACAGAAACTCGGCGATCGATGCCACGATGTCCGCAAACGAGGCTGGCACATGCTTCTGCTGGAGCCGGTTGTGGAATGCCGACCATTGGGGCTGCTTGTCGTCGACGAAGGGCTTGGTTAATGCCTCGACCTTCCGAGGTAGCGGAGTACCACGCTGCTTGAAGGTGAGCCCTATGGCCTTGGCCAGTTCAGGTCCATCGAAGTTGAACTGGCGGGACAGCAGCCAGATGTCGTAGAAGTCTTTGGGACTTATACTAATCCATTATACTGTCATTACTTGACATGTGGATGGTAGCGCAGGGAGGGACGGTCATGGCTCGCAAGACAGCCATTGTCTGGGCCGCCGAGGACACGGCGGACGCGCTGCATGCCCGGTACCGGGCCGAGCCCGTGGCCGAGGTGCGCACGCGGCTGCATGCCCTGTGGCTGCTGCGCCGGGGCGAGGGGCCGACGGCGGTGGCGGCCGTGGTGGGGGTCAGCCGCAATGCCGTGCAGCAGTGGCTGCGCTGGTACCGGTCCGGGGGGTTGGCCGCGGTGCGGTCCCATCGGCGGGGCGGTCCGGGCAAGCCCTCCTTTCTGACGAAGGACCAGCAGGCGCAGCTGGTGGCGGAAGCCGCCCAGGGGGTGTTTGGGACGGCGCAGGCGGTGCGGGACTGGATCGAGGCGCGGTTCGGAGTGGTCTACAGCGTAGGCAGCATGTACACCTTGCTGCCGCGGCTGGGGATCCGGCTGAAGGTGCCCCGGCCGCGCCACCCGCAGGTCGACTCCCAGGCCCAGGCGGCCTGGAAAAAGGGGGGCTCGGGCAACGTTTGAAGGCGGTCGGGCTGAAGGCGGGGCAGGGGATTGTGTGGGGCGACGAGATGAAGCTGGGGCTGCGCGGCCAGGTGCGCAGGGTTTGGGCCCCGCGCGGGGTGGCGGTGTCCCAGGCTGTACAGATCGGCTGGAAGTACATCTATGTGACCGTCGCCCTCGATCCCCTGACGGGGCGGCTGTGGTGGGCGTGGCAGAAGAACATGAAGGGCGAGGAGATGGCCCGCATCTGGGGGGTCTGGGCGCAGGAGCCGGCCATCGACGGCTGGGTCTGGGACGGGGCCGGCGGCCACACGGGCGAGGAGATGCAGGCCGTGGACGCGCCCCAAGTGGTGCAGCCGCCCTACGCCCCCGAGCTGAACCCGGTGGAACGCTTCTTCCGGGAGTTGCGCCGGGCCATCGAGGGACGGGTCTATCCGGACCTGCAGGCCAAGCAGGACGCGCTGGAGCCCATCCTGAAGGCGTGGCAGGCCGACCCGGAACGGGTCCGGCAACTGTGCGGCTGGGCCTGGATCCGGAAGGCCCTAACCAAGCTGCCTGCCGACACTCAAGTAATCCAGGCATGATGGATTGGTATAATGGGTGACTTGCCTCCGGAGTGGGTACTGGGGAGCCTGATGGGCGTGGAATGGGCGGGTGAAGCCTCCGGGTTTGCCCCCAGTTTGCGGTTCCGCCTGGATTCCGGCGGACACGGGGGCTGACGCTGTAGGACGGAGAGTCTGTCGGCGGCACCTCCTGTGTGCTGTGGGCGGCCGAGAGAGTCCGGTGGCACCCGGACTCTCTGATTCACAGACGTGGTACACGCTTCACAGAGATTTCAGCGAACTGTTACGAACCCTCGCCGAAGCCTTTGCAAGCTCGAATCCGAGGGGATGTCCACGTCCCGCCACTGCAAATGCCGGCCTGCCGGCACATCCCGAAGCATGCTGTGACCGGCAGCCACGTAGTACGGCACACAGGTGTCCGGGCCATCGCTCTGCGGAGCAGCCAGTTCCGCCTTCAGGTCCTGCACACAGTGAGCCTTGTCCATGGACAACACCTGCCCGGCATGGAACGGTACTTCAGTTCGGGCCACAACGTCCACCCGGTGTTCAACGCTGCGGCCACTCGTTGGCACGCCCAGTCGTACCGCCGCCAGCACGGACAGCGGAGTTTCCAGGCCGAGCAGGTGATAAGGCCGCCACAGGAAGATGTGCCGCCCGTCCGGGCTCATGAGATGACGCTTGGGAGCCAGCTGGCTCCAGTCGTCCCCTCCCGAGCCCGGATCACAACGAAAACCCCTCCCGCCATGCTGGGCGCCCGAGGATGGGTGATCAGGTTGGCAATCTCCACGGTCGGGGTGGAATCGAGCAGGCCGCCATCATCAACGTGTCTCAGCACAGACGCCATCTCCGCATAGTGCATGGCCGGTCCGAACAACCCCGGACTATTCCACCCAAAGCCCGTTTCGTTGATCACGATGGCCATCTCCGCGATGTCCGGAACCCTGACCCTCTGCTGTAGCGGAATGCGTTCCGAACGGCTCCGCACTGTTGCCGCCAGCGAGTCGCCAGAGGAGGAAACCGAGTTGCTCCCACCTGCAGCAACCTCCGTCGCGGGTACATCCGCCTCGCCCGCCTTGCCGGCACACACCACATCCAGTCCCAGCACCCGGGTCCACTGCACCATCTCCAATACCATGGCCGGCTGATCACCGTCCGCCATCGAGTACACCAGCCCGTTGGCGCGGGCCATGGCCGCAAGTGCCGGGCCTGCCGTGCAGGCGGTTTCCTTGTTGACCAGGACCAGGTGACAGCCATTCCGCAAAGCCGCCTCCCCATGGCGCGCGCCGGCCTCGGGGGCGCCGCTGGCCTCGACAACCGCATCCAGCATCGAAAACGGCAGCTCGGTACCGTCCACCAGCAGGGGCAGCTTTCCTTGTTCAAGGATCCGCTGGGCGGCTGTGGCTGTTTCGCAGATCGTCGGGCTGGGAAGTCCCGCCGCCTCGGCCGCTGCCAGACCGCCCTCTCCGTCCGCGTCGCACAAGGCAACCACCGACATGCCCGGAACATGCAGGCTTTGTCTCAAAAACGAAAGCCCGAAGCTGCCGAGGCCGATCAGGCCGACCGCCACTTCCTATACCTCACTCCTGCAGGAGTTGGGTTTGACCCGGTGGTTCGGAGACCATGAGCCAATCCTGATCGGCCTGACGGCAACTCCCTACCGG
The DNA here is from genome assembly GCA_965208365.1 of Caldilineaceae bacterium. GTDB lineage: Bacteria > Chloroflexota > Anaerolineae > Caldilineales > Caldilineaceae > Bin34. The sequence goes on from OZ242330.1 coordinate 1,540,750, forward strand.
GGAATCAACGAGGAGGAGACACGGCGTCTCCGAATCCGTTACGGAAGGCGACGATTGGACCACGGGGTCTTTCCGACGGACGATCCAAACGAGGTCATACAATTCCTTCAGTCGAACGGCATTCTGGCCATGGCAGACCACGCCACTATCGCCGGAGGGGAATTCAAACTGTCTGACGACGAACGTGCGTTGGCCGAGCAGAATCCTTGGCTCCCTGATAGCGTCCAAGAGCGGATCGCGCAGGACGAAGTGCGCACACGACGTATCGTGAATGAATACCTGCACAAGGTAAATCCGAACTGGCCTACCCTGATCTTCGCGACCTCCGTCGAGCATTCTGAAATTGTGGCGGCCCTGCTCAACGCGGAAGGGATCGTGGCGAGGGCGGTGAGTGGAAAAACCGAAACCTCCATCCGACGCCGGGTGGTTCAGGAGTTTAGGTCAGGCGAGATCAAGGTCTTGGTCAACTACGGAGTCTTCCGCGAGGGATTCGATGCGCCGAAGACCCGGGCCATTGTCGTGGCTCGGCCTGTGTACAGTCCGAATCTGTACTTCCAAATGATTGGCAGGGGTCTGCGAGGCGTGAGGAACGGAGGCAATGAGCGATGCCTCGTGCTCAACGTCAAGGACAACATTCTCAACTTTGGCCAAGACCTCGCGTTCACGGAGTTGGACTGGCTGTGGGCAGATTGATCCCAGGCTCTTGGCACAGAGCCTGTTGGTCAGTCTCCGGAAGACGTCCACACCGAACAGGCGACTGACCTTCGCCGGAACGCAATTGAGACGCGGTACAGGCATGATCTTGGTCTTGTCGGTCTTGTTGTCACAAGCAGCTGTCAGTCCGCGCCCCTCGTCGCGTGCCTGTCCATCCAAGTTCAACACCACGTCACGGTGCACCGCATGTCTCCTATGCATCTCCGAGGTTCCAAGCCAGTGCCACCCATATGGCCGGCACAGTTGGAGTCATGGTCGGCCACCACAATCGACCATGCCTGACTGCATCAAGAACCCCCTCGTGAAGCTGTCCTGTATACAACGCTGGCCCACTTGACATTGAATGGCGTTACAAACTAGTCTTACAACTAGTCATATCTAGCTGGTTGGTGCATATCATGTACAAGAGATGGCCGGTCCAGGATGCCAAGTCAAGATTCAGCGAGCTTCTTGACACCGCCCTTGCCGAAGGTCCACAGATCGTGACGAGACGAGGCGTGGAAGCCGCTGTGCTCCTTCCGATTGAGCAATGGCGGAGACTGGAGCAGATGACTAGGCCCAACCTCAAGGAGTTGCTCCTCATCTCCGAGGCGCGCACCGACGACCTCGCACCACCACGACAACGGCATCACCGCAGAGTGCCGAAGGCTGTGGAGTAGTTCCATGTATCTACTCGACACCAACGTGGTCTCGGAACTTCGTCGTCCCCGGCCCCACGGTGCCGTCTTGGATTGGATTGTCGATATTCCGGCCGAACTACTCTTCGTGTCGGCTGTGACGATCGGCGAGATACAGGCCGGTATCGAGATCACCCGAGAGCAGGATGAAGCAAAGGCAGAGGAGCTGGAAGCCTGGCTCGAAAAGGTTTTGGCTTCCTTTGGTGTGTTGTCGATGAACGCTTCTGCGTTCCGGGAGTGGGCGCGGCTCATGCACCGGAAGTCAGCCACGCTGACCGAAGATGCCATGATTGCAGCCACAGCCCATGTTCACAGACTCACGGTGGTGACCCGAAACGTGGATGACTTTGGTCAGTTGGGAGTGACATTACTGAATCCTTTTGAAAGGAAGTAGCTATCGCTGAACAGGTCGCAGAGATAGGGACCCTAGCAATACCGACATGGATCCCGTTGCTCGTTCCGGGCTTGGATTGAAACCTGCAGGCTTGAAAAGGGGCTTATGTCAATGAGTTGACACTCGGTATAAGTCCCTAAGCATCACAGAAGCAAAGGCGAAAAGCCCTCAGACCCCTCCTGTGGGTCATGCATTGGATGAGAAGAGGCCCAATGCCCACGGGACGCATCCCATTGATCCTGAACTGCAAGACCTGATTCCAATGCGTACAGCAAAGGCATGAGGAGGGACTGCAACCGTCTTGTCAAGCAGACGAACTCCTTGGGGCCGCGTTCTCCGTGCAGACGATTCCTGAACGTCTCCCAAAAGGATTGTTTGCGCACCGCGAAAGCGTCCGACAAGCCCACGGGCAACCCTGAAGGAAGTGGTGTGTTGCGGTGTGCAAACACGGCCTTCAGTGCTTCCGTCAAATCGTGCCCGGATACCGGCAACAGTCTGGACATGTACCAAATGTCGTAGTAATCCTTCATCCGACTGTTGAGATCGCCGAGGTCCACCATGACGTGGAATTTTTCGGCAATGGAGGTTTCAGGGCGGTAGCACAGCAAGGTGGGTCCTGGCAGATCCAACAACGAGGGAAATGCCTGCATCACGGGTGGCGGTACAGCCCTGTCGTCGTAAGCAATGTCCACACGCACGGTGTATCGAGATGATCCCAGCAATGCCTCAAGACCCAGACGATAGCCCAACCGGAAATGACGCATCCGGACAGAATCTTGGACAAACTGCAAGCCGTCGGGAGCATCCGAGGTGTCCTGCTCCAGGATGGCTTGAATGTGCCCTTGGACCTCCTGCGACTCCGCATGCAGCTTGCCATGTAGGTCAATGTCCCTGGTTTGGCGGAAAGACGGCTCCGCCAGGGCCTGCAGTACAAAGGCTCCCTTTAGCACATACTCGTCTCTGTACTGCGACAGACTTATACCAATCCATCATGCCTGGATTACTTGAGTGTCGGCAGGCAGCTTGGTTAGGGCCTTCCGGATCCAGGCCCAGCCGCACAGTTGCCGGACCCGTTCCGGGTCGGCCTGCCACGCCTTCAGGATGGGCTCCAGCGCGTCCTGCTTGGCCTGCAGGTCCGGATAGACCCGTCCCTCGATGGCCCGGCGCAACTCCCGGAAGAAGCGTTCCACCGGGTTCAGCTCGGGGGCGTAGGGCGGCTGCACCACTTGGGGCGCGTCCACGGCCTGCATCTCCTCGCCCGTGTGGCCGCCGGCCCCGTCCCAGACCCAGCCGTCGATGGCCGGCTCCTGCGCCCAGACCCCCCAGATGCGGGCCATCTCCTCGCCCTTCATGTTCTTCTGCCACGCCCACCACAGCCGCCCCGTCAGGGGATCGAGGGCGACGGTCACATAGATGTACTTCCAGCCGATCTGTACAGCCTGGGACACCGCCACCCCGCGCGGGGCCCAAACCCTGCGCACCTGGCCGCGCAGCCCCAGCTTCATCTCGTCGCCCCACACAATCCCCTGCCCCGCCTTCAGCCCGACCGCCTTCAAACGTTGCCCGAGCCCCCCTTTTTCCAGGCCGCCTGGGCCTGGGAGTCGACCTGCGGGTGGCGCGGCCGGGGCACCTTCAGCCGGATCCCCAGCCGCGGCAGCAAGGTGTACATGCTGCCTACGCTGTAGACCACTCCGAACCGCGCCTCGATCCAGTCCCGCACCGCCTGCGCCGTCCCAAACACCCCCTGGGCGGCTTCCGCCACCAGCTGCGCCTGCTGGTCCTTCGTCAGAAAGGAGGGCTTGCCCGGACCGCCCCGCCGATGGGACCGCACCGCGGCCAACCCCCCGGACCGGTACCAGCGCAGCCACTGCTGCACGGCATTGCGGCTGACCCCCACCACGGCCGCCACCGCCGTCGGCCCCTCGCCCCGGCGCAGCAGCCACAGGGCATGCAGCCGCGTGCGCACCTCGGCCACGGGCTCGGCCCGGTACCGGGCATGCAGCGCGTCCGCCGTGTCCTCGGCGGCCCAGACAATGGCTGTCTTGCGAGCCATGACCGTCCCTCCCTGCGCTACCATCCACATGTCAAGTAATGACAGTATAATGGATTAGTATTAGACGGTACAGAAACCGCTCCAACACATAGCGGATCCGCACATCAGCTATCGGGCGGCTGTTTTCCCGGGCCAGGTTCCGCAGTTGATGGTCCACGGATGCCGCCAGGTTCCTGGCCCTGCTCACAGCACAGCCTCCAGGTAGGGACGCATCACCTGTTCCATGCGACAAGCGCGGGCTTGGCGGAGCAGTTCATCCACACGCCGTGGTCCGCTGCAGTAGTCGTGCAGGGCTTCCAACACGATGTCCATGCCGATACGGTTGCGGAACTTGAAGCAGTCCGCCAGTGTTTTCTCGCGGGAGTAGATCTTCACGCACACCCCGTCAAGTATGTGCGTCTCGATGCCGGAAGCGTAACTCCGGGACGAAAAACTGTAGGCCTTCACGGGCGGCGAAGTACCCCGTGGTCTGTGGTCGCCGCGTTGGACCGCCACCGACACGGAACTCGGAATGTGGGTGGTCATGTCGTGGAAGAACAGGGCCGACTCCAGACACACCACGGCTTGCGGGGCGCGCAGCGCAGCCACGGCCAGGTCGGGATGCTTGAGAGGATGCAGATCGGTCGCCACAAACACCCCGCGCTCAAGGCGTTCGACTTTCCCTTGTGCCTCCAGGGCGTACAGCGCGGCCGGCGGGATTCCGAGGCGGTTCGCCTCGGACACGCGCAGCGGGCGGTTGAGTTTGCGCAGTGCGACTTCAGACTTGGACATGAGACATCTGTAAAAAACCTCTATACTTATCGATATTGTGCCATGCTTTTTTGCAATAGCTTGTGGAAGATGGCCATTCCCTGTTGCGGCATTTGGATGGGAAGGAGGCTCTGGGACAGATTCTGGAGGACTACTACATCTCCTCCAATACGACAGACCCGTTGGCTTGGCGAAGGTCCGGACGGGTTCTCGTCCGGTCCCCGTGTCCAGCCACTTTCAAACTTCGGGTTGCACTGCCCAATCTCAATCGGCGTTGCTGCGGGCAGGGGACTTCCCCTCAGGAAGAGACACCATCCGCCGGAGGATCTCGTTGAATGACTCTCGGCAAGGCCCTTCTATGTCCAATGGGTGACTTGACCCCAGAGTGGGTACTGGGGAAGCCTGATGGGCGTGGAATGGGCGGGTGAAGCCTCCGGGTTTGACCCCAGTTTGCGGTTCCGCGCGGGTGTTGCAAACAGGCCTCGGGTTTCTGAGCGCAACACGGCCAACCCGGTACGTGTGCCGCCGCGCGGGGTCCGGTTGGACAGAGCCCGCCCTGTATCAGAGGCTGGGTTATGTGCGATCGCAGCGTTGCCGACGCGCGCGGGGTTGTGCGCGGGGAACACGACATCAGGCCCTTGCACCCACTGCCAAGCCGAGCAGCTCGGGCAGATCCGCCCCCTCGGTCCGGATACCGCGGAATGCGTGCGGGTCTGTCGGCATCACCGCATGTGGCAACTTGAGCAGACCGGTGGGTATCTGTTGCCACTATTCGCCGAACCGGCTGGGATAGAACGCGGCTTCGGCTCCTCCCATGCCCATCACGTCGATTCCGGTGCACAGGAGGCTCGCCGCCCGGGTCGCTGTCACGCCGCTAGTGTGAAGGTTGAGGTTTGGAACCTCAACCTTCTGCCGCAAACCCGCCGCTGTTCAGACGGTCTGGGTACGGTGCTCCGATCCTTCAGGCACTCCCGCGCCGAAGCCTTTGCAAGCTCGAATCCGACGGGATGTCCACGTCCCGCCACCGCAGATGCCGGCCTGCCGGCACATCCCGAAGTAGGCTGCAGCTGGCAGCCACGTAGTACGGCACACAGGTGTCCGGGCCATCGCTCTGCGGGGCAGTCAGTTCCGCCTTCAGGTCCTGCACACAGTGTGCCCTGTCCATGGCCAATACCTGCCCGGCATGGAACGGCACTTCAGTCCGGGCCACCACGTCCACCCGGTGTTCAACGTTGCGGCCACTCGTCGGCACGCCCAGGTGTACCGCCGCCAGCACGGACAGCGGAGTTTCCAGGCCGAGCAGGTGATAAGGCCGCCACAGGAGGATGTGCCGCCCGTCCGGGCTCATGAGATGACGCTTGGGAGCCAGCTGGCTCCAGTCGTCCCCTTCCCGGGCCCGGATCACGATGAAAACCCCTCCCGCCATGCTGGGTGCCCGAGGATGGGTGATCAAGTTGGCGATCTCCACGGTCGGGATGGAATCGAGCAGGCCGCCATCGTCGACATGTCTCAGTACCGATGCCATCTCCGCATAGTGCATGGCCGGTCCGAACAAGCCCGGACTGTTCCACCCGAAGCCCGTTTCGTTGATCACGATAGCCATTTCCGCGATGTCCGGAACCCGCACCCTCTGCTGCAGCGGAATGCGTTCAGAACGGCTCCGCACTGTTGCCGCCAGCGAGTCGCCTGCGGAGGCCACCGAACTGCTCCCACCTGCAGCAACCTCTGCCGCGGGTACATCCGCCTCGCCTGCCTTGCCGGCACACACCACATCCAGTCCCAGCACCCGGGCCCACTGCACCATCTCCAGTACCATGGCCGGCTGATCACCGTCCGCCATCGAGTACACCAGCCCGTTGGCACGGGCCATGACCGCCAATGCCGGTCCTGCCGTGCAGGCAGTTTCCTTGTTGACCAGGACCAGGTGACAGCCATTCCGCAAAGCCGCCTCCCCGTGGCGCGCGCCGGCCTCGGGGGCACCGCTGGCCTCGACAACCGCATCCAGCATCGAAAACGGCAGCTCGGTACCGTCCACCAGCAGGGGCAGCTTTCCTTGTTCAAGGATCCGCTGAGCGGCTGAGGCTGTTTCGCAGATCGCCGGGCGGGGAAATCCCGCCGCCACGGCTGCCGCCAGACCACTCTCTCCGTCCGCGTCGCACAAGGCAACCACCGACATGCCCGGAACATGCAGGCTTTGTCTCAAAAACGAAAGCCCGAAGCTGCCGAGACCGATCAGGCCGACCGCAACCGGTTTTTCTCGGGGTAACAACAAGGCGCGCCAGTCCATGGCTACAATCCTTCCGGCGGGCGAATTTGCACAATGGCAGCGAACGAACTCCCGGTGCCGGGAGGCCGTCCGGCCACGCCCACACTGTAACCGACCTCGCCGCGGGCCGGTCCATCCATCAGGAACCCTTCAACATGAACCATCCCTATCGCGGCTCCGCGCAGACCTGGCAGGTCTCGGTGGAAGCCAACACCATGGTCCCGATGCGAGACGGTACCCGCTTGGCCACGGACATCTATCGGCCGGCAGAGGCCGGGCAGCTGGCCCCGGGACCATTTCCCGTTCTTCTGGAACGGACCCCGTACGACAAGGCGGCGCCGGGCAACGCGGACATGGGACGCTACTACGCGCGCCGGGGCTACGTCTGCGTACTCCAGGACGTGCGCGGCCGCTTCATGAGCGAGGGGGAGTGGTATCCGTTCGCCAAGGAAGCCCCGGACGGCTTCGACACGGTCGAGTGGCTGGCAGCCCAGCCCTGGTGCGACGGCCAGGTGGGCACGATGGGCGGCTCCTACTGCGGCAGCGACCAGTCGGCCCTGGCAACCCTCAATCCCCCGCACCTGCGAACCATGGTGGTGGCGGTCGGGGCGGCCAGCTACTACCACGCCTCCATGCGCCAGAACGGAGCCCTTGAGCAACGGTTCATCATCTATGCGTTTCGCATGGCAACCACCAGCCGGGAGGCCCTGGCCGACGCGGGCCTGCGCGCCCTGCTGGAAGAGGCCTACGCCAACGTCGGCGAATGGTTTGGCAGGGTTCCGTTCAAGAAAGGCGCGTCGGCCCTGCGGCATCTCCCATCCTACGAACAATGGGTCCTGGACATCCTGACCCATGGCGAATACGGCCCGTACTGGCAACAGCGGGGCTACGACATTGCCGGCCACTACGCGGAACATGCAGACGTGCCCACCCTTTACCTGGGCGGCTGGTACGACTCGTATGCCCGTGCCACGTGCGAGAACTTCATGGCCCTGGCCAAGCTGAAACAGTCGCGCCAGATGCTGCTGATGGGACCGTGGACCCACGGTGGCTGGGAGGAAACCTTTGCCGGTGATGTGGACTTCGGCATCGATTCACACATTCACTACCACGATCTCCGCCTGGCTTGGTTCGACCACTTCCTGAAGGGCCTGCCCACGGAATTTGCCGACTGTCAACCAGTTCGGATTTTCACGATGGGGACCGGCAGCGACCGGCGCCAATATACCGGACACGTAGCGCACGGCGGCTTCTGGCGCGAGGAGCCGGATTTCCCCCTGCCGAACACCGCGTTCACGCCCTGGTACCTGCATCCAGACGGAGGCCTGTCCCGCGCCGAACCGGCACCCCAACCCTCCGCCAGCCGGTACACCTTCGATCCGCGCGATCCGGTACCCACCATTGGCGGTGGCATCTCCGCTGCAAATCCCATCATGGAACCGGGCGGCTTCGACCAGAAAGGAAGTCCGCGCTTTTTCGGCTGTACGGATTCCCTGCCCCTGAACGCCCGCAGCGACGTGCTCAGCTTCCAGTCGGATCCACTGGCGAACGACCTGGAAGTTACAGGGCCCATCCGGGTCGTGCTGCATGTCTCAACCTCCGCCCCGGACACCGACTTCACGGCCAAGCTCGTCGAAGTCATCCCACCCACGTCGGATGATCCGGATGGCCTGGCGTTCAATCTCACCGACTCCATCCTGCGCCTTCGCTACCGCCGCGATTGGGCCCGGCCCGAACCAGTGGCGGAAGGCGAGATCTGCCGCATCGAGTTCGACCTGTACCCAACCTCCAACGTCTTCAAGGTCGGCCACGCCATCCGGCTCGACATCAGCAGCAGCAACTTCCCGCGGTTCGACGTCAACCCCAACACCGGTGGGCCTTTGGGCCGCGACCGGACCTTCAGGCTGGCGGACCAGACGGTGCACCACGACCGCGAACATCCGTCCCATGTCCTGCTGCCCGAAATTCACCGGTGACGGCAGGTGCCGACGTGCGCCAGACCGTAACCGGAAGCCAACTCCGTAGACACCGACGCGAGGCTTCATAAACCTTCCGCGTGAACTTCTCATTGTGTTCACAATTGCCGCGGAGACTTTCGTTCGGGTTCGCCAACGCGCGGACCAAAGCAACGAGAAGAATCACTCATGAAGCTCAATCACAAGACACGGTGGCTTATCATCCTGGCCTTGGTGGCACTCCTGGCCGTTGGGAGTGCGGGCACGGTGGCGGCTGTTGGCAGCCGGCACCTCCCCCGATTCAGCCACATCATCCCCGGCCATTCGGTTTCGGGGCTGCGGCACACATGGCGCGGCCATGACAACTTCGGCCTGCAAGCCGATCTCATCGATAGGGCGGCCATCGAGGCGGCCGCGGCGAATGCCCTGGGGGTCAACCCAGATGAGTTGCAATCTGCCGTGCAGGCCGGCAAGGACAGTGTTCAGGCACTGCTGGAGGCGTCCGGACTGGAATTCGCTGACGTCAGAACCGCAGTGAACACTGAAATCGAGCCCCAGTTGGCCGCGGCAGTGGAGGCGGGAACGCTGACCCAAGACGAGATGGATGCCATCCTCAGAGGGTGTATGGAAAAGCGGCATAGGGCCGGAAAAGGAGGGTCGGGAGTAGGATTCACTTGTCTTACGAGCGGCCTTGCCCCCGCTCCTCCTGTCATACCCTACATCGCCCCCTCATGGAACGCCAACCCTACGATACCGACCTGTCCGATGCCGAGTGGAAGCGCATCCGCCCCCTGCTGCCCGCCCCCTGCCCGCGCGGGCGTCCCATCGCAGTGCCCCGCCGCGAAATCGTGAATGCGATCCTGTATGTGCTGCGCAGCGGCTGCGCCTGGCGACTGCTGCCCCACGACCTGCCGTGCTGGACCCTGGTCTACTGGTACTTCCAGGTCTGGCGCGCCAACGGCCTGTGGGAGCGCATCAGCACCGCCCTGCGCGGACAGCTGCGCCGAGCCGCGGGCCGGAAGACCTCGCCCAGTGCCGGCATCCTCGACAGCCAGTCGGTGAAAACGACGGAAACCCCCGGTCTGCGAGGGTACGACGCCGCCAAGAAGGTCAAGGGCCGCAAGCGCCATCTGGTGGTGGACACCCTGGGGCTGCCCCTGCGGGTGGCCGTGCAGGCGGCCGACGTTCAGGACCGGGATGGCGCCCGGCAGGTCCTGGACCGTCTGCAGGACGACTTTCCGCGCCTGCGCGTGGTCTGGGCCGACGAGGGCTACCGGGGCCCCAAACTGGGCGACTGGGTGAAGGCGCAGGGCACCTGGCAACTGGACATTGTCCGCCGCGACCCCGACGCGGAGGGCTTCGAGGTCCTGCCCAAACGGTGGATTGTGGAGCGCACCTTTGCCTGGCTGGGCCGCCATCGGCGCTTGAGCAAGGACTACGAGCGGCGCCTGGACTCTTCCGAAACCTGGATCCACATTGCCCTCTCCCGGTGCATGCTGAAGCGCCTCAGCATGGCCTGAGGGCACTTTCCATACACCCTCTCAGTCGCGACCTCAACCGGATGGGCTTGGGACGAGGACGTCACGGCCGCTTTGGTGAATGGATGTGGTCGACCAGTCCAATCGATGCTCAAGCCGTGCTACAAGCCGCGGCTGAAGATGCGGGTTTGAATGCAGACGAACTGCTCGCGGCTCTGGCGGAAGGCCGGTCCGCCGTGAACACGTTCCTGGAAGCCAATGACACTACGCTTGCCGAGTTCAAGGCCGCCTTGGACACCGCCTGGCAACAGGCCATTGCCGACGCTGTGGAGGCGGGCACACTCACCGAGGAACAGGCCGATCACCTGAATCGCAAGGGAAATCTCGGGCGCGGGCTTGACGGTGGCAGACACCGTGGGTGGCATGGACACGGCTGGCAGAGAGGCTTTGGCAACCTCAGTCCAACGGGAGACAATGCCTGACGTTGTGAAGTGGCTGCTGTCCGGGTTTGGTGCACGGACGAACGCAGTAGCCACCGACCATCCCCGCCCCGTGGGCGGAGATGCTTGCCTTTTGCCGTCCAAGCCGTCGCCGATGCCGTTGAAGCGGGAACACCAACCCTGGAACAGGCCAAACGCCTGAACCGAACAAGGCTCCTTAAGGCGGACTGAGCAGCGGCAACCACCCGTCGGGGAATCGCGATATTCGAGTATTGGCCGTAGGCATGTCAGCATTCGCCGCTGTGATTTCCATTCCATACTGGAAAACAGGGCAAGAGTCGCACGGTTGCTGCGATCCGTGAAAGTGTCAGACAGATCGTCTGGAGGATCCCGATGAGACAAGTTCGTTACAACTGTGCCATGAGCCTCGATGGATATATCGCCGGTCCCGATCACGAGTTTGATTGGATCGAAGCCGACCCGGATATCGACTTTCGCCAGTTGTCCGCACAATTCGACACGTATCTGATGGGTAGGAAGACGTTCGAGATTACGCGCCAACATGGTCAGGCAGAGATACCTGGCATTCGCACCTTCGTGTTCTCGCGCACACTCAGGCAGAGCGATTACGACAACGTCACGATCGTCGGCCGGAACTGGCAAGAAGTAGTTCAGTCGCTCCGCCGTGAACCAGGAAAGGACATTTGGCTGTTCGGGGGCGGATCCCTGTTTCGCAGTCTGGCTGAGGCTGGGCTTGTCGATGCAGTTGAAGTCAGTGTCGTACCTATCCTGCTGGGCGGGGGTGTCCCACTCGTATCCGACCCGTCTACGCGCATCGCGTTGACGTTGACCGGACACCGGGTGTATGCCAAGACAGGCATGGTCAGTTTGGTGTACGCCGTGAACAACAGATAGCCGGGGTCCATGCAATCTGGGTAGTCCAGGGGTCGCGTACCATCCGGCCGGTATCCTGGGACTGGATTGCAACGTGGGCCGGTTCACAAACAATGAGGGCCTGGAGCGTCGGCAATGGAAGGTCAAGGTGCCGGCCCGTTCACACCGTTGTGGCCATACGGGTCCCAAGAACTACCTCTTGCAGACCGCTTTCCGTTGTCAGTCCTGCGGACCATGAAAGGAATGCGGCCCTTGATGGTCGGAGATGGCACGTCGGTGAGATCATCCCTGTGGCCCAACCGGGATCTTTGTGTGGTCCGAAGGTGGCAGTGGCCACTGGTCGGCCCGGACACGACCACTCGGGGAGTTTCGAGCAGCAACCAATGGTTCCGCAGAAGGACAAACACTGTCCCGGCCAGCCCTTATTGACATCTCGTCTGTTGGGCAGAGGAATGCTTGTGTTACGCCATGGGTATAGCCGGGGTTTTCCACCGTCCCCTGGAAGCTCCATCCCGTACAATCCGCGCGCAGTACATCCGCCCGGACGAGTCGGTTGATGAACCAAGAGCCCCACGACATCTTCCAGGTCGAAGCCGCCGAACACCGTCGACAGGGGATGTTCCGGGGTCAGGTGGCCCGGCATCACCCGTCAGGATCGCCCCGGATTGGACAAGCGGTGCATTGACGCACCGTTCCTGCGCGGTCGACTTCGAGGAGCAAGATGGCCCGTTCCGAACGAATCCTGGTTACTGGAGCCACCGGGTACATAGGCGGCAGGCTGGTTCCCCGACTGCTGCAGGAGGAGTACCGCGTCCGCGTTCTCGTACGCAGTCGGGTCCGGGTGCTCTCACGTCCCTGGTCCGACCAGGTCGAGATATTGACCGGCGACATCTTCGATCCCCAGACGCTGGCGGAAGTGTTGACAGGGGTGGACTCGGCGTACTACCTGATTCACAGCATGTCGCGGGGATCGAACTTCCACAATTTGGACCTGGAAGCCGCCCGGGCCTTTGGGCAGGAGGCCCAAAAAGCAGGAGTCAACCGCATCATTTACCTGGGCGGTCTGGGAAACCCGGAGGGCAATCTTTCCCAGCATCTGCGATCTCGGCAAGAGACAGGACAAGCACTGCGGGAAGGTGGAGTCCCGGTCACGGAATTCCGGGCTGCGGTCATCGTGGGAGCGGGCAGCATTTCCTTTGAGATGATTCGCTATCTTGTGGAGCGTCTCCCCGTCATGATCTGCCCCAGGTGGATTTATTCCCGCATCCAGCCCATCGCTGTCCAAGATGTCTTGGAATACCTGGTTGGCGCCCTTGACACACCGGCAAGCCGAGGTCTCACCATCGAGATTGGCGGGAAGAATACAACCACCTACAAGGGGCTGATGCTTGGCTATGCCGAAAAAAGGGGACTTCGGCGACTGCTGCTGGCCGTTCCTGTCCTGACGCCCCGACTCTCTTCCTATTGGGTGCACTGGCTGACTCCAATCCCATCCGGCATTACCGTTGCTCTCGTTGAGGGGCTTCGCAACGATGTCGTCGTGACCGATGACCTGGCTCGGACGCTCTTCCCTCATATCGAACCGCAGGACTATGCCTCGGCCATCGACATGGTGATCAACGACCTTGACGAGGGACGAATTGACACATCGTGGAGTGATGCCGTAGGCACGACCCCGGAGCGGGATCAGCCCGTCCGCCTGGAAACCCGCCAAGGAATGATCATTGAGCGTCGCCGTCGCCGGGTGGCAGCTTCGGCCCAAGCCGTCTACAGGGTTTGCACCGGCATCGGGGCAGCTCGAGGCTGGTACTTTGCCAACTGGACATGGCGCTTAAGGGGAATGGTGGACCGCCTGCTGGGCGGTGCAGGCCTACGCAGGGGACGACGCCATCCCGACGACTTGCGCATCGGCGATGCCCTGGATTTCTGGCGAGTGGAAGATTTGAAAGCCGACCGCCTGGTCCGCCTCAGGGCCGAAATGAAGCTTCCCGGCCGGGCCTGGCTCCAGTTTGAAGTGCGGGAAGCCCAAGACGGAACAACCCATTTGGAGCAGACGGCGGCATTCATTCCCAAGGGATTGACTGGTCTGGCCTATTGGTACGGACTGTATCCTGTGCACGCCTGGATATTCGGCGGATTGGCAAGGGCAATCGCGCGCCGCGCTGAACACGGGATGACTGCGCGGGACCCAAATGCCGCGGACCATCGCTAACTCAAGCTACGCCCCTCTACGCACAGCCTGCACATGTTTCCGGTCTGAGCCAGAGTCAACATTGGTTTTGAGCCGAAGTTGAAGCACTTCCTAAGCGGTGGCATGGGCTCCTGCCAGTGGAACGGATCACTGCCTCCGACACGGTCAGGTGCAGCCTCTTCTGTCCTGATCACATTCGCGATGGGCAGACCCCGAGGCGGGATGTCCGGTTCCCCAGCCATCCTCAAAATCGCCGTTGTCGTACCATGCATGAACAGTGGCGTCATACCGTGACGGACGATACTCCAAATGTAGTTCCAGGCCGATGAACCAAGATCCCCAGGACCTCTTTCAGGCCGAAGCCGCCGAACGCCGCCAACAGCATTCGCCGCTGGCCAACCGGATGCGTCCGTTGACGCTGGACGACTATGTGGGACAGGAACACATCATTGGCCGCGGCCGGCTGCTGCGACGGTCCATAGAGGCCGACCAGTTGTCGTCACTGATCCTCTACGGCCCTCCCGGTACCGGCAAGACCACGCTGGCCAGCGTCATTGCCAACACCTCCAGCAGTGCCTTCGTCACGCTCAATGCCGTCCTGGCGGGAGTCAAGGTGCTGCGCGAGGAAATCGAGGCCGCCGGACACCGGTTTGCCTATCGACAGCAGCGGACCACCCTGTTCGTGGACGAAGTCCATCGATGGAACAAGGCCCAGCAGGATGCCCTGCTGCCCCATGTGGAGAACGGCGCCATCATCTTCATCGGCGCCACCACGGAAAATCCGTTCTTCGAGGTCATCAAGCCCCTGGTCAGTCGTAGCCGGGTCTTTCAGTTGCGGCCACTGGACGACGGTGCGGTCTCGACGCTCCTGACCCGCGCCCTCGAGGATCCGGTAAACGGATTCGGCGGTCAGCCGGTCGCGTTGGAGGACGAGGCGCGACAACATCTGGTACACATGGCCAACGGTGACGCGCGCAGCGCCTTGAACGCCCTGGAACTGGCCGTGAACACCACGGCCGCTGGCCAAGACGGGGTAGTCCGGATTGACCTGGCCACGGCCGAAGAATCGATTCAGCGGCGGGCCGTCCTCTATGACAAGCAGGGAGATGTCCACTACGATGCCGTCTCCGCATTCATCAAGTCCCTGCGCGGCTCCGACCCGGACGCAGCCCTCTACTGGGGTGCCAAGATGATCTATGCCGGCGAGGATCCCTCCTTCCTGTTCCGGCGCATGGCCATTTTGGCGAGCGAGGACATCGGCCTGGCCGATCCGCAGGCGGTCGCCGTGGTGGAAAGCTGCTGGAGCCTGTTCAACCGCATTGGCCTGCCCGAAGGCCTGTATCCGCTCTCGCAGGCCATTCTCTACCTGGCGACAGCCCCCAAGTCCAATTCGGCGATGGCACTGTTCGCCGCCCTGGAGGCAGTGGAGCAGGAGAAGGACCAGGAGGTACCGACCACACTCAAGGACGGCAACCGCGATGCCACGGCATTTGGACACGGTGCCGGCTATCTCTACCCTCACGCCTATCGCGACCACTGGATAGCCCAACAATACCTGCCAATCGGACTGGAAGGCCGAGTGTTCTTCGAGCCGGGAGCCCTTGGATACGAAGCCGCTATTCGAGACCAGGTCTTGCGCCGCAGGGAAGAACTGCTGGCCGCCGCACCGGAACAAGCCGATGCACCTGCCGAAGGCGTCACCTACTCACCCGACGATCCGGACCGCGAGGACTGGCTGCGCCGCGCCGGCAACGCCGGCAGCCGTCATTTGGGAACAGTGCGGGATGCGATCTGCACCCGCGCCGGCATGCAGCGCCACGACCGGGTGCTTGTTGTGCGCGCAGACAACGGCCTGCTTCTTGCCGAAGCCTGCCGCGCCGTACCGGAGGGCGGGGTGTGGGGGCAGGTTTTGTCTCCTGAGACAGCCGCCGGACTGAATCTCCGCTACAGTGAACTCCCCGAGCTGGATCGACCTGTGCTGACCACAAGCCTAGGGGAATTGGATCTCAGCCTTCGGTTCGAGCGCGTGTTGGGAATGGACATGCTGGGTGGACCGCAGGAAGCCGAAGATTTCCTGTCCGCCTTGACCAAGGTACTGGCCGGCAGCGGCCGCGTAGTCTTCAGCCAGTCCCTCCCGCTGATGGGGCAACGGGTTCACAGTCTCCTCGACTTCCGGGCAGAGGACAAACTGGGCACGCTCTTGCAGGAGGTTGAGGAGAACCTCTGGGCCAACCATCCCAACCCCTCCCTGCGCTGGACCGAGGCGGCCCTCCGCGACCTGTTGGCGCACCTCCCGTTGTCAGCCGATCTTGAACTTCTGGAGACGGTCGACCAACGTTTTGTCTCGATCAAGGAAATCCGGTCCTGGCTGAATCCGCAGAGTGCGCTGGGGGCCGGCCTAGGAAAAAATGGACTGTCAGCCGACAAATTGGCGGGGTTGTCCCTGCGCATGGAACGGGAACTGGGGAATCAAACCGTTCCCTGGCAACGTGTGACGGCCCTGGTTGCAGCCGAGCACCGTCCCTGAACGCCAAGCGTATTCCAGTGGACAGGACATGGAACAGGCCAGCACCACCCAATGATCTGAATGCTTTTCGTCGGTGTGGTTGGTAGACCAGTCAGAAACATCGCGCAGTCGGATCATCGGTTTCACTACTCGTCGTCATTCCCGGTAGCGACTGTGGTTGGCCCCGTTCGGTGCCGGCCTTGCGATCTCGTTGGCTATCCGGTCCAGTTCCTCCACAGCCTGGGCATAGGGCAGCAGTTCGCGGCTCATGGAATTCGTTGTGCCAATGAGGATCACCGCGACATCCAGATGCTCGACGAGATGCTGGACCACCTCATGGAAGTCACCATCCCCGGCGGCCAGCAGTAACGTACGCCACTGCCGGTGCCCGTACGACCGCATCAAATGAAAGGCCAAGCCGACATCAACGGCCTTCTGCTGGACGTGCTCGAGCTGCAAGCCATTGCCGGGGTGCACGACCGGTCCGCCACCCCAAGCTGCCGGCCAGTAGACAGCACGCTTCTGCAGCCAGTACAGCTTGACGCGCAAGCCCGGACCGCCGGGCGGCGGATAGGCCAGGGCCCGGTGGAAGGCATTGTTCCGTGCTCCTAGGGGATCGGGGTCGGCATTGAAGTAGTACGCGTCCGCAATCTGCACTTGGAACTTGTGCTCCAGATGCCGGCGCAGCAACAGGTAATCCAGCCGGTCGTCGCGGTTCAGGCCCTGCCACTCCTTGAACAGAAACGATCCGTCTACGAACCAGGCGGCGCTGTCGGACATTGAATTGTCTCCCTGTGGAATCGCTAGATGCCCAGCGATCTTTGCATATGGGGCATCAGATTGCCGTATGCCCCACCGGTGATCCGGGTTGCGGTGTTCGATGACGAGGTCTGGGCCCGTTTTGCTAAGCCACGCTCCGTGGGGCGTCGGCACGGCGGCATGGATCCATGCACGTTGTGTTCATACAGCGCGACCTGCCCGAAGCCGGGCTCGGTCCTACTTTCGCGGCATCACTCGAAGCCCAGCCCGGCAAACACTTCCACCAGACTGTCTATGCTGTTCGACCGCGTCGCGTGGGCGAGCCGAGTAGTCAGGTTGATGGATACTCCACCACGCGCCGGTGTCGCCAGCCGCGAACGCGATGCAGTTGTACCGATCCGAGGGGGATCAACGATTTCGAATCCTTCGGCAGCCAGCTTGGGGAATCGGCCGGCAAGTTCGTCCATCCCCTCAGATGCGCCCATGGTTCCGGCCCCAGCACAGCCAGGCTTGCTGTATCGCGGCGATGTTGCCGTGGTCGGCGGGGTGGACCGGGTTGGCCTGGGTGATGGCGTGCAGCGCGTGGAACCAATGTCCGTTTCGGATACACATGTGTTCCAGGATCAGGGGCACGACCGACATGCACACGGTTTACATATCAGGTAGTTATATCATGATTTGTAAACCGCACGGAAGGAGCGTGCCCAATGTTCAGCGAGCGTCTCAAACTCGCCCGAAAACGCAGGAGTCTGTCTCTGCGGGCGTGGTCCTCAGCCATGGGCAGCATCGTCTTGGCCCAGGCGATCGGCAAATACGAACGGGCGGAGATGATGCCGAGTTCAACTGTGGTCATCGCCCTGGCCAAGGCCCTGGAGGTGCCCCCGAGCTACCTGTTGAGCCCTTCCCGCGTGTCCCTGGAGCGTGTTGAGTTCAGGAAGCTGGCCTCGACCAAGGCCAAGGAGCGGGCGGCAGTTGAAGGGGAGATCCTCGATCGCGTGGACCGCTACCTGCAGATCGAGGAGATCCTGGGACTCGACATCATGGACCAGGAGAGACCGAATAGGGCTCCCTACAGAATCAACGCAGTGGAGGAGGCAGAGCGTGCAGCCACGAGGGTTCGCAAGGAGTGGAACCTTGGCGGTGGACCGATTCCGGACATCGCCGAACTGCTGGAAGAGCGTGGCATCAAGGTGTTCAATTGGCGTTTGCCCGGGTCGGTGGATGGGCTCAGTTGTCGGGTGCACCGGGTCGGAGGGGACGATGTTCCCGTGGTCGTCTGCTCCACCGGGAAGTCACTCGAAAGGCAGCGGTTCACAATTGCTCGCGAACTGGGCCACTTGGTCCTGGACATCCCGCCCACGGTGCCGGCAGAAAAAGCCTGTCAGCGCTTTGCCGGTGCGTTCCTGGCACCCGGGGACGAGCTTGTCCGTGAAGTAGGACGCCGCCGACTCAACTTCGGCTTCGATGAACTCATCGAAATCAAGCACATCTTCGGCATCAGCGCGGCGGCTTTGGTCCTGCGCATGCGCGATCTGGGAATCGTCACGGAGGCCACGGTCCGGAACATATTCAGCGGCATCGGACGCGGCTGGAGAACCGAGGAGCCACGTCCTCTCGAACGAACCGAGAGCCCAACCCGTTTTCGTCGCCTCTGCTTGAGAGCTCTGGCGGAGAATGAAATTTCGGTGTCCAAGGCTGCGGAGTTGCTCAGATTGAGAGTCAGCGAGATCGAAGGCATCATGGCCGGCACTGCCGGATTGGAATGTCGATGAAGGTTCTCGTCAGCGACAGCTCCATCCTGATCGAGTTCTCGAAGCGAGGGCTGTTGGACAAGATGTTCCAACTCGAGTTTGAATTCGCGGTGCCGGATCTGCTGTTCCACGAGGAGCTGATAGACCTTGGCGCGTACACACGGTCGGATCTCCTTGGTCTTGGCCTGAGAGTTGAGGCATTGGATGACAAGGGCGTGGACATTGCAATCGCCTTTCAGTCCGAACGACCGGCCTTGAGTCTGGTTGATTCCTTTGCCCTCGCGCTGGCGTCGCATCAAGGGTGGACCCTCCTTACCGAAGACAGGACCATGCGTAGCGTCGCAGACGCCAAGGGCATCGCACACCGGGATGCTCTGTGGATCATCGACAACTTGCTCGATGCCGGCATTCTGTCGGCGTCGCAGGTCTTGGCTTCTCCTGAAACAATGCGTGACGATCCGAGATGTCCGGTTCCCAAATCCGGGTTGGCTGTTCGCATAAGGTGATTGGATGATTGAGCCGCGATAGCTGCCTGTACACAGCCTGAACTCAAATCATTCACCGAGTCCGATCTCAATGGAAGCTTTGAGGTCGGCTCACCTGACTACAATCTCGACCCTATCTCAACCACCGAACCGGTAAGCAAGGAGTGTTCAGCCTTGCACAGGACGATGAAGCGGGTGCAGAACAAGACTTCGGAACCGATCGCCTTGCGCTACCTAACGCAATCTACATAGGGATACTCTGGTCCGCGTTGACCTCTCGACCTTCGGGCTCAACGAGTAGAGTACGCCAAGCCGCGGGGTCGGCCATCACGACAGCGATCCGGTCTATGGCGTCGGCGGGCGAACCGAATTTGTGCCAATGGGATTCAGTGCGCGCCAACTGGGAATCCGTCAGGATGTTGCCGAGTAGTTTCCGCAGTGCGTTGATGTGGGTCGCATCAAACACCTCCTGCTGAAACTGTTGCTTTTCCCTGTCGCTGAGTTTGTGGCGAGCGTAGTGGACGAGTGGCAGCGTGCCAAAACCTCCCAGCGCATCATCGCCCACATACTCGCTGTAACCGACCTCGCGGGGCGTTTTGCCCGTCGCCGCCAACGCGTGGTCGGCCATCGCCAAACAGGCACCCTGCACCGCAGCGACCAACGTTTCGGTAGGCAGCGCAGGCCACTCCACCCGCGAGTCTTGGCTGTAGCGCGACGTTTGGTAATAGGCATCCAACTGTCGCAGGTGGGACACCGACGCGGCAGTGAACAGGATGTCGTGCGGCCCGGCGGGCAGCAGACCAGCGAGCGTCGTCAATGAGTGCCGACCTCTATTGTCCTTGACGACATCGAAAATATCGATGCCCAACGCACCCAGCGCGGCTTTTACGCATCGTTCGAGCGCGTTGTGTGCGGCCATGACCGCATCACCTTCGGCTTCATCGGAGCCGAAGGCAACCAGCGCATATTTCAAATATCGCCGTCCGGTTTGCAGCAGATCCCTGACTCCTTCCCAAGTGTCGTTTTGCTCCATAGGGGGTAGCGGTTTTCCTGCGGGGGTCATTCCGTGTCGCTGCACCTGCCCCGCGATGTGGAGCAGCGACGCGCGGCACTTGTCGAACTCGGCGCTCGTGAAGTGGAAAATCTGCGTGGAGGGCAACTCCGCATACGGCTGCCCTTGGGCGCAGATTTGCGCCAACGCTTCCTCGGCGGTATCCCTGTCTCCGCCAATCACCGCCAGATCGATGTCCGAACCCGACTGCCAGTTACCGGCGGCACGCGACCCGAAGAGCAGCACTTGCGCGTTGGGCAAACTTGCCTGCAGATCGCCCGCCAACGCCAAGGCGCGGGGATCGGGGCCGCCATGACCTTGCGTCGGGTCGGCGGCGAATCGTTCCAAAGCTGCGGCCATGTTGCGGTTTCCGATTTACGTTCACAAGGAGGAGGTACCGACAAATGGAGGATTGTCGGGTACAGGGCTCTTGGGCCATAGAGTTGCTTATGCGGCGGTCAAGCCGATAGCCATGCCTGAGAATTCGACACCACAGATCCCGCTACCATCCGCCCCGGAATTTGGCAACGCTCGGAGCATACCGAACCGTACCAATACAACGGCAGAAGTCCCCACCGCTGTGCGGGGCTTCTGTTTGGCAATTGCAAGTGCTTTTGGGCGGGGAACGGTGTCAGCCGGAATTGAAGATGCTTTCCATGAAGGCGTGGACATCCGGTGCCCTTTGCAGCAACGCAAACCTGCCCCAACTCCCGGGCATGCCGAAATCCGACAACCTCCAGGTGGCGTTGAAGTACAGCGTGGTGAAGACGGCAAAAAACTCCTCGACGTTCAACATCGCATAGGTGCCCTCAAAGCGCCCCAGCCGCCGGGCCCGTTCGTAGAGGGCCTCGATTTGCACGTGCTCGGCCGGGATGAAGCAGAGGTTTTGAATGAGGTGCGCGAACTCGTGGATCGTCACGTCCGACCATGCGCCGGTGTCGCTCGACAGGGCGAGCAGATTGTCCTCCGGGATGCCGGACACGGGCTGGCCCGGAATCCCGCCAAGGCCGAGGTACGTATCGTACGGGTCCCCGACCTCATCGGGCTGCCCCTTCAAATACGCAAATTCCGGCAAGTCGGTCACGTAGCCGTCGCCGGGGTAGATCGCCAACTCCGCACCCGCCTCCGCCAGACAGCCGGGAATGCCGGGCCGGACATTGGCCAGCATCTGTTCCACCCGGTCGCCCGCGGCGTGCAGGGCCCGCGGGTCGATCTGGGCGGGTGCCTTGATCCACACGCCCCCGCGTTGCAGGAACTGCGCGTAGTAGGACGGCACCGCAACCACGCTCAGGCTGTCGAGCAACGACCGCCCAATGCTGTCGGCCTCTTCGCTTGCGCATATGCGGTGCTGCGCGCGGAAGGCGCGGGCCGGCCCGACCTGCGAACCGCCCACCATGATCACCTCCTCGACATCGAGCAAGCACGCACCGGGGCTTTCCCGCACGCGGTATTTGAGAACGTACCGTGCCCGGCCGGCCGTGTCCCGCTTCTCGAACGATTCGATCTCGAACACGAGCGCATGCGGCCAGTCCGCGCGCAGATTGGCCCGTATCGTTGCTGCCAGACTGTCGAGCGAGGCGCCGTCCGGATGGGAGTGCGAACGAAGTCGCAGGCTGCCGTCGCCCACCCACTCCGAATCGGCGACGTACGACCACTCCCGTGTCCAGCCGGCGGGAATGTCGACCGCGAACGCGTAGTCGTGGTTCCGGATCACGATGCCGGTGTCGCTGGCCGCTGCCTGCTGTGGCGGGCCCACAACCTTGGCGATCGCATCCATGATCGACCGCACGGCGTCTGCAAGGGTGGGTGTGGCGCGGGCAATTGGTGTGGGCGAACGCACAGGGCGTGCCGTCGCCGTTGGCAGCGGCACCGACGGATCGATTGAATCCAGGTACGCCTGCCAATTCCCCACGTGGCGCGACATGATCCAGCCGGTTTCCCCGGTCTCGGTCTCCAGCTTCAGAAGCGTCCAGCCGGCTCCGCCTCCCGAACTCGCCAGCACGCAGACCTGAAGACCGGGTTCAAGTTCCCGGTTGGAGTAGTTGAACGTCGCCGGTATCGAACCCTTCAGCACATACTGAAGCTCGCCTTCACACTCCATCCCCGGGGCCGGTGGCGTCGCCTTGGTCGCCACCACGGTCGACCGTGTGAATCCAAGGCCCAGACCACAGGCGACGACTGCGATCAGGAACCCGCCGACAAGGTACCTAATGCAACTGCGACAAAACTTCGACACTGTGGGGCCATCCGTTGGAAGCATTATGGATCGACTCCGAATTGCCCGCACGTGACCGGCGCGCCAATCCGGTGGACAACGCTCCGCCACCGAAGGCCCGCATCGAACCTGGAATGGACGGAAGCAGGCGAAATCGTCTGATTTCCGGCAAATTGGCACGTTCAGAATGGCCGAGCCGGCCGGATCCCAGCGTCCTACAACCTATGGCTCTCCAGAGATTCGAGGCTTTCGGTCGGCCCGGTGC
Organism: Caldilineaceae bacterium; assembly: GCA_965208365.1. Lineage (GTDB taxonomy): Bacteria > Chloroflexota > Anaerolineae > Caldilineales > Caldilineaceae > Bin34. Next base: position 1,563,594 of record OZ242330.1, read on the forward strand.
CTGGAAAGGACATCCTCGGCGTCCACACAATGACCCTTGGGTGCCGCCACGATGCGCCCGACCGCCACGCAACTGCACGAACAGGCCGCCACGCTGGAAATATGGATCCAGACGGTAGGCGGCGGCCGGGCTACTTGGCTTTGGCTGGCGAAATTCAAAGTTTGAGGACCTTGGTGCCCTAACCGGGTTCAGGTTGTGGCATGCCGGTGCCTGCCGACAGTTCACCGATCCGTTGCGTGATGCGCCCTGTGAAAACCGCAGCTATCTGATCCACATCCACAATTTCATGTCTCCAGTGTTGGCGGTCAACATTGGCTTCAAGTTCCGGGATTGGCTGGTTGTCGATAGTGGCGGAACGCGACAGCGTCACACCGTCGAGGCGCCAACGTATGGAGAATTCCACCTTGAATCCGCCCTGTCCCTTGCCGGTATATCCCTCGAAACGATAGGTATGCCAAAGCTCCAAGGGCCTTGTATCACTCAATTTGAACCCGTCCACAACAATGTACTGCGATTTCGTACGAGACCAATTGCGAGCCTCCAATAGGTCATTGCCGGACTGGGTCGTGGTGTTGTCCATCTTCACGACGGAGAAAGAGGAAGCCGTCCCGAAGAACCCCGCGACACTCTTGCGCTCCGTCTCCAACTCGTCCAGTGCAGGACGGATAAATCTCCTAAACGAGAGATCGAGATCCCTGATGTCAGACTCATCGGGTTCCAGTCCTTGGTTCTCGTCCACGAAGGCACCGAACTCCCGGCCTACTTCAAGCCTGGCCAGGATCCCGCCCAGGTTGGCCAGCGGTATCACTGTGCCGGCACTCCGCGGCTGGCGTTCCGTGCCGCCATAGACCACGAACTTGGACGTTACGTTGGGCACCACTTCAGCTACCCGATTGAGCGATCGGAAGTAGTCTGCACTGGTGGTCGCGCCCGACTTGACCTCAAAGGCGGCAATCTCTTGCCCGACCGGGTAGAGCAGGTCGCACTCCAAGCCTTTCGCATCTCGGAAAAAGGACAGTGTGTCGGCTCGTTTCCCTCGGTTGAAGCGGTGCTTGAGTGCCTCCACCACGACCGCGTTTTCAAAGAGGTGGCCGCGCAGTGGATGGGTTGCCACCTGTCCGGCATGTTCGATTCCAATCAGGTAGGCGGCCAAGCCAACATCATGGAAATAGAGCTTGGGTGCCTTGACCAGGCGCTTGCGGATGTTGGCAAAGTACGGTGGTAGCCGGAAACTGATGAAGCTCCTCTCCAGTAGTGCGAGCCAGGCGCCGGCCGTGTGGTTCGATACCCCGGCGTCACGTCCCAAGGAGCTTAGATTGACAAGCTGACCCACCCGTCCGGCACACAGCCGCACGAAGTTCTGGAACAGGGGCAGGTCCTGGAACTCTGCCAACTGGCGCACGTCACGCTCCACGTAGGTGTCAAAGTAGTCGGCCAACGCCTCAGTAGGATTGAGCTTTCCGGCAATGATCCGAGGATAGAAACCCGAGTAGAGAATATCGTCCACCGCGCTGCTGGCCCCCGTCTGGCGGCGTTCCGTCAAAGACAAGGGCAGTAGTCGAAGCAAGGCCGTGCGGCCGGCCAGTGATTGAACCTTGTCGGTGAGCTTGAACTGCGCACTTCCGGTCAGAACGAACAAGCTATTGGAACCCTTTTCGTCCACGACCACCTGGATGTAGGACAGGAGATCAGGTACACGCTGCACTTCGTCGATGATGGCGCCGTTCTGAAACTGGGCCAGAAATCCCCTGGGATCCGACTCGGCAAATCGCCGTACGTCCGATGTTTCCAGGTTGGCGTACGCCAAGCCGGGAAAGGTGTCCCGACAGAGTGTCGTTTTCCCTGATTGCCGGGGTCCCAGCACTGTGACGACAGGACACTCCTTGAACCGCCGCTCCAGATACCTGGCTATCTCTCGTTGAATCACGGCAGTTGGGGTTCAATTTGGAAATGACACTTCCAATTGTATCCCAATTGGCATTCTCCCTGAGGTTGTCGAGCAGCCGGATATTCGGATCGTCGATGCACCGGCCCGCAATCGCCCAGTCGCCGGCCGGGTAGTTCGGCACATCGCGCAGGACGCACGCATCGCCGGTCGCGTTGGATGCCTACCAGCTCAGGCACACGCACGCGCGGCTATGCCAAAAGGTTTGATCCCGCCCGCGGGTGCGTAACAGCTCGATGCACGTGATTTCGCGCCGACCCCACAGACGCAGCAGCTTGCCGTCGGCCACCATAGTGCATTCGGGGCCGGCTGCATCTCAATTCATCCGCGGCTGGCCTGGCCATCGTTGCCATTCGCGGTGTTCAAAGCAGACCAAGTCCCGGGGCGGCCTCTATATGCGGCGTTGGAGCTTTGTCCGCAGATCCTCCGGCGTCTTCCAGGTCAGGTGGTTGAAGTGGTTGGTGTCGAAGTGGACGGTTTGCATGCGGCCTTTGCGGCAGGTGTGGATTACCTGGATGCCAAGACCATTGGCGAAACCTGCCTCGCAGTTACTACTACAAGGTCGGCCCACCTCCGAAAATCAACCAGGAAGCGAAGCACAGTGCCTCCGCTGCTTGCTCCCCGATGCCTGTGAAGTTCGTTGCCTGCGTACGGCGCGTCCCGCGGTCCTGTCAGGGATTACGCTCACCAACCGCCTTGGGGCGGCGGTGTGTCGGTATCGGCCTCTCGGCCGTCTGATGACAGTCAGCCGGCTGGCTTGACGAACAAATCGCGCCAGGTCGACGGATCACCCATCACGGTCCCGATCCGCTTTGCCGCATCATCGGGTGCGCCGTGTCGTGCCCAATTGCGTTCAACGTCAGAGATTTGCCGGTCGGTCAGAATGCCTTTCAACATCATGCGGAAGCCGAAAACGCGTTCGAAGTGGTCCAACGACAGCGTGGCCCAGCCACCGAGCGCATCGTTGTTGTTCAGCCACACGTCGTAACCAACTGCGTCGGGCCGTTTGTCCAATGCGGCCAACGCGTAGGCTGCCAACCCATTACAGATTCGTTGTGCGCCAACGACAAATTGTTGGGCGCTGGTCGACGGCCGGATTAGTTCGCCTTCATAGGGGCTGTCGACTCGAAACTTCGTCAATTCGCTCAGTTGGTGGTCTGGCAGGATCGCGTTCAGTTGGGTTTTCTGATCGGCTGGAAGGCGGTCGCTTAACTTGACCAAATCGTGGTGTCTCAACTTTTCCTGTGTGAGATCAAGGCCTCCGGCAACAAGAACTGCCTTGATCGCCAATTCGATTGCGCCATGTGCGTCGAACATGGCAGCGTCTTCGTCCCCGCCGCCCCATGCCCTGAGCGCATGACCCAGGTTGCGTGCGCACACTTGCAACTCTTCTTTCACTTTAGGCCAGAGGTTGGTTTGTGCCATCTGTGGTAGGCGCTCTCCGTTGGGTTTGAGGCCGTAGCGCTGCACCTGGCCGGCCACATGCGGCAGCGACGTGCGCAGTTCCGCAAACTTCACACGCGAGAAGTGGAACAGCTGGGCGTACGGACTATGGCGGTCGTAGATTTCCTCGCAGAAGGAGCGCATCTGCGCGATCGCTTTTTGGACCGCATCTCGATCGCCGCCAATCACCGCCAGATCGATGTCGGACTCCGGTCGCCAATTGCCGATCGCCCGTGATCCGAACAGTAGTACTTCGGTGTCAGGCAACTGTGCTTGCAACTCTGCGGCCACCGTCAGCGCGAGCGGGTCAGGAACACCGTGCCCGTACTCACGTTCTACGACCTGTTGCTGTTGCTCTTGCTCCAGAGTTGTGTCGGCCATGCTGTGTCCGGTGTACGTTCGCAGTAGGCGGATGGTGGCGAATTGTATGCCACACAGCCCGGCCCTCTGGCGTACTGGCAAGTGCTATAGGTCGGGGATGATTTGACCCATTTGCGGTCGTTTGTGGGATGGGGTGCAAGGGCGGTTACACCAAACACCCATGCCGCACACGGAAAGCGCATTCGGGTCCGGCTGCATTTCAATCCGCCGCCCGCTCTTCAAACGTCTTGACTGGGCCGCGTCCGGCCTCAAGCGGTGGTCTCCTGCCACGGTGCATCTGGGCACCGGTGCTGGAAACTACTTGCTTCCAACTGGTTCGATCCACAGGTACAGCGTATTGCCATCCGAGTATCGGTCCGGTTTTGTCAAATCCTTGTCTCGGGCAGCACTAAGCTTGGGACTTATAGGCCGGACTTGACAGCCGGCCCATCTCGTTCACGGGTCGTCGGGGTCCCCCACGGGATCGCCCCTCGCCGTGCAGAAGCCCCTGTCCCGCGGGCCGAAACGGGCACGCACGGAAATCCCGCACGCACCAAAATGTTGATGGCCGCATTGTGGTCGGCATTCGTACGGAACCCGCAGGCTCCGCACGCGAACACCGCCTGCGACGGCCGGTTTGACTTGTCTACATGGCCGCACCGACTGCACCTCTGCGACGTGTAGGCCGCGTTCACCTGCAGCAGGTCACCCGCCTTGTACGCCAGCTTGCGCTCCAGACCGCCCCAGCCGCTGGCCAGGATGGCCCGGTTGAGCCCCGACTTCTGCTTGACCTGCTTGCCGGGTTCCTCCACCGTGCCCTTGGCCGACTGGGTCATGCCCTTCGTGTTCAGATCCTCTACCACCACGGTGTGCGCCGTGTCCGCCAGCTTGCGACTGACCTGGTGCGTGGCGTTGTCGCGCTTGCGCGCCCCCTTGCGCTGCAGTTTGTTCAACTGCCCGTTCACGCGCCGGCCCCGGTTCGACTTGGGCCGACGGTCCTTGGGCCCCCAGCCTTGCTTGCGGCTCAGTTCCCGCTGCTTGCGGGCGATCCGCACATCCAGCCGGTCCGTGTCGGGCATCGCGTACACGGTGCCCTCGCTGTCCGTGGCCTGTCCCACATTGCGGTCCAGGCCCAGCGCGCCGTCCGCGGCAGGCTGCTTCACCTGCTCCGCGGGTACCTCGTAGCAGATGTAGGCATACCACTTGGGGTGCTGTTCCGTGCCTTCCATGCGCACGCGCACGGTCAGCGGTTTGCCGTCCGCGTACGGGTTGCTGCCCGCCAGCCGCAGCCAGCCGACCCTGGGCACGTACAGATGGTCCCCGTCCATCCGGACGGCCTCAGGAATGGTGAACCCTGGTATGGTGAAGTGCCGGGCCTTGAACCGGGGCTTGCCCTCGTTCGCCGGGTCCGCCTTGTACCGCGCGTACGCGTCCGCCAGGTACTTCAGGCTGTAGCGAACCACATTGTACGGGTAGTCCTTCAGCCAGGCGTGGTCCGGGTCGTTGCGCAGTTCCGTGAACCGCTGGCCCAGGGTGAAGAAGCTCGTGGACGGACCGGGTCCCATCTTCCTGCGGACGGCCTTGGCCCACGCCGTCCTGCCTTCCCGGACCTCCGGCCAGTTGAGAGCGGGCACGTGCATCTCTTTCCAGCGCGCATACCGCCACTCGCAGTCGGCCAGCATGTGGTTCCAGACGTAACGGCAGGCGCTGGCGATGGCCGTCAGCAGGATGCCGGTGGCGGCGTCGCCCGGAAACAGGCGCAGGCGCACCGTGCGGTGCACGGTGTCCGGGGCCTGCGTTGTAGAATCGGGGCTGTTGGGCATGGAAGTTCCTGTTCCGTGTCCGGCGGAGAGTTCGGTGCCAGCCGGACTCTCGCATTTATGGACGCCATTATGCCACGGAACCCATTGTCAAGTCAGGAATATAATTCCCCTAAGCTTCCCCAACGTTCTTGTCCCACCCGTCTGTACCACCCGTCTGTACCACGCGAAACCGACCGGAAGGGATTCCGGTCGGCGGCGCGGGCAATCGAGCCCTAAACAGTCTGTCTTGGTACGACAATCAGGTGGAGATGGCGGGAATCGAACCCGCGTCCGAGACAGTGTCCCGAAAACGTCTACAAGCTTAGTCGCCGGATTATGGCTTTAGCCGACTTCGTATCCCCGGCGACGGGGACGAAGGGGCGAGTCGATGGTCTTGGGCAGCCCTATCGACGTCCGGCTGCTGCATCCCCCAGTGTCTGACGGCCTCACGAAAACCTGCGGGCGGCATTCCCGTGGACCGAGACCCAACCAGAGTTGGGCCGGATGCCTAACTTTGGTCTACGCAGCCACGCCGCCAAGGGCGGGAGCAGCGGTGAAGCCAAAGTTGAAGCTCATACCTGTGTTCTTGGCACTTGTATGTTGTGTGCGCCTTTTTTACGTGGGAGTCGCTCCACGGCTTGCGGTTCGCGGATCCAGTTGCCCCGTCGAAGCCTGTTCATCCCCCTGTGACCCTTGGTCGAGACAGGGCGGGATTGTACAACAAAATCCGCGGTCCGAAAGGAGCCTGGCAAACCAAATCCGTGCGCCTGTTCAGGAACCCTGAGCGTCGAGTGTGGGCCCCTACACGATAAGCATGGCGTCCCCGAAGCTGTAGAACCGATACCCCTCGCGTATGGCTGTGGCGTAGGTCTCCAGCAACATCGTCCGGCCGCGGTCGGGGTCCGTATGCACCTCTCCGATGAAGGCACTGATCATGAACAGCGGTGTGGACCGCGGCAGGTGGAAATTGGTCAGGATGCAGTCCACCGCCCTGAACCGGAACCCGGGATAGATGTAGGTGTCCGCCAGCCCGGCTGCCGGCCGGAGTTCTCGGCTGCCGGAATCGGCCCCGCCTTGTCGGGCCGCCCATTCCAGCGTTCGGGTTGTCGTCGTCCCCACGCTCAGAACGCGGCCGCCGGCATTCCGGCAGCGGTTGACGGCCTGAGCGGTGGCCGCCGGGACTTCCACGGGCTCCCCCGACAGGGTGTGCCGCGTCAGGTCGTTGGCTCGCACCGGGGCAAAGGTGTCCCTGCCAACCTGCAGGGTCACCGGACATACTCCCATGGTGGCGGCGGCTACCGCGTCCAGCAGGTTCTTGGTGAAATGCAGGCCGGCCGTCGGAGCCGCCACGCTGCCGGCTTCCCGGGCGTACACGGTCTGATAGCGCTCCCGGTCTCCGGTGAAGTCCTTGATATAAGGCGGCAACGGTACGGTTCCATGCCTGGCCAATACAGCGGTGTCCAAGACACGAGACACGTTGATGATGCGCGTACCGTCGTCACCGATCTCCTGCACTACAGCCGACATCTCGGTTCCGTCGGAGCCAATCAGGGACAGACTTCCGCCCCGGGCAGGAATCGAACCGCGGATTAGGCACCGCCATGTCCGACATTCCGGATCAAGGGCCTCCAACAGGGTCACCGACAGGCGGCCGCCGGTGTTCCGACGAGCACGGAGCTGGTACTCCGACACCCGCGTGTTGTTGTGCACCAGCAGATCGGTCTCCCGCAACAGGCCTGGCAGCTGTCTGAACCGCAGGTGCCGGCAGGACCCCGTGCGGCGATCCAACACCAGGAGCCGACTGGAATCCCGCGGTTCCGCAGGCTGCTGGGCAATCAAGCCGGCGGGAAGCTCGAAGTCGAAGCGCACGGTGTCCATGCACCTAGCTTAGCCAAAGCAAAGAGGCCCGACCAAGTCAAGTCGAGCCTCCTCACATACCGGGTGGCAGGACGAATGTCAGGCTGGGCGGCGTTTGTTGTCGAATTCCCTCCACAGTTCCCTGGTCTTGCCGTTTGCCGCCTCAAGCCCTTCCTTCAGGGCCTGGTCAAGCCTTGACTTGTAGGTGTTGTCGTAGGCGGTGCCGGGATTGGGACCAAACACATGGCCTACCAGCCAGCCCACGGCCGCACCTACGCCCACACAAAACAGAAACTGTACGGTCCTCATGTTCATGCACCGGCCCGCAACCGGTCGGTAAGACCCTCCAGACTGGTGGCCGACGGAGCGGAGGCATTCTCTGTTGAGGCCGGCACTTCGACATTATCCTCGACCGGGATCACAATGGCCAGAAGCAGGTAGAAGAAGCCCATGCCGACAAAGGCCGTGGCGAAACCGAGCAGCACAAATCCAATGCGAATCAGCACCGGATCCACGCCCAGCGACTGCCCCAGGCCGCCGCAGACACCGAACAGCACCCGATCCTTGCGGGAACGGGACAGACCGGAGAAGCGGTGGAGTTTGGCGCCGACCTTTTGCCGGGCGGCTCCCAAGTCCGCTACCTGGTCGCGCATGGTCTCTCCATTGCTGCGATTGCGAAACTTCTTCAGGGCATAGAACCCGATGGCAATCAGAAGGATCGGTCCGATGGTCATGCTGCCCACAGAGATCAGGAAGTCGAAGATGCCGAGATTGGATGCCAGCAGCACGATGCCGACTGCAATCAGACCCCATGCAACCCACACGCCGTGCTTCGCCTTGAGGCTGGCGGTGGCCGGAGCCGTGATGCCCTCTTCCGACGTTCCCACCGGCAGGAACAGCCAAAACAGGATGTACAGGGGCAGGGCGCTGCCAATCGAGAATACAATCAAGCCAAGCCAAATCAGCCGCACGATGCCTTCCGACACCGACAGGTAGTCGGCCATGCCTCCGCATACGCCACCAAACACCTTCTTGCGGGGGTGTCGCATCCAGCGACGGCGGGCGGTGGCCCGAGGATCCGATTCCACCGGCTGCTCGGCAGGTTGTCCGGAGGCCCCGACCTCTTCCGTAGCGTCCGGGGTCGCCGCATTCTCTTCCACCGACTGCGAGGCACTTTCCTCGATCGGTTCTTTCGTGTCCATCCTATGCTCCTTCCCTGGAAATCCCGCTTGCGAGGCAATCATCCGCCGTCGTCGGTTGCGCTTGAGACCTGCACCGGACGCAAGCTCATTTATACATACGCCCTTGGCGACCCCGCGGTTGCAGGATTGGTAACCGCAACGGACCACCCCATCCGCGAGGTTGCAACGGGCATCGGACTGCCCAATCTGGTAGTCTGAAACCATACCCTCGACTTCCATCCACCGCAACTTCGGTGACAGGCCCACCACGGCCCGGAACCTTCCTGCCAAGCGCATGCCCCTGCATCCCATCGCACCGGGACGGGCCCGGCACACTCCAGTTTGGCGCTGGACGGGCCTGCTCGTCCTATGTCTGGCGGTGGCCGCAACAATGTTGTCGCTCCAATCGCGTCTGGGTCTCGCCCAGACCGATTCCGTGCCGCCTGGCAACGACTTGGCGTACGTCTCCCGACTGCGCATCCACAACCCGGACCCGGCTCAGGTTGTCGCGTGTGAACTGACTCTGATTGACGGCGTCGGCACCGAAGCAGGCCAGTCCCTCGCCGTCCGCCTTAGACCGCGCGTCACCGAGATTGTGGACCTGAACGACTTGCCCAGCCTGGCGACCGGGGCCTACTCCGGCTATCTGGACTGCAGCCATGCTGTCTCCACGGTCCTCATCTACGGTGAACCGGGCGATCGCATCTATACCGCCTATGCCGGCACGGACGAACAGCAGACATCCCGGGAATGGCAGGTGTTGGAGGTCCACACCGGCTCCGGGAACTCTGAATTTGCCTCCAGCATCATCGTCCAGAACGCAGGTGCGGAACCGAACGACCTGACCATCCGGTTTCTGTCCCGCAGGGACGGCAGCCTGATCCACACGATCAGCCTGTCCGGGCTTCCGTCCTGGTCAGCGACTAAAGCTGACCTGGTGGACTTCCCCGCCCTAGCCGAGCATGAGACCGTGCGGGCCGAGGTGGCGAGTTCGGGCCCGTCCGCGGTTCTGGTCTTTCACCATGACGTCGGCGGCGACAACGACGGCTCCGCCTTCCGCTTTCCCCGGGCCGCCTTTGTGCCCTCCCACACAACGGCAACGCGCTTCGCCTACCCGGCCATGCTGGTGAATTATCAGGATTTGAACACCACCTTCCAGGTACTGGGTTTGGGATCCGAACCCGTCCGCCTGTCGGTTGAATATCCAGGATTCGGCACACAGGAGTGGGAACTGACCCCGGGACGGGTTACCACCATTGGCCGTCCCGCGTTCATGCCGAAAGGTTCCTACGTCGCGTCGGTGGTGATCACCGCCTCGCATCCGATCGCCATGCAGGCATACACGCGCCACACCAACGGCAGCATCGCCGTCTTGACCGCCACCGAGCAGGCCGGCACCAAGGTCAGCGCGCCGTTGGTCCTGCGCCGCCGCGACGGCTTCAGTTCGATGGTCACCTGCCAGAACCTCGGCGACCAGGCCACCGAGGTCATTTTTGAACACGTCGGACGGTTTGCCCGGATCAAGTACGCCGAACCCGGCCACTCCATCACGCGGCACATGGCTCAGGAGAACCTCCTGCCCAACAATTACGACGGGACGATGGTCATCCGGGCCGAGCAGCCCATCAAGTGCGTCGTGGCCCAGCTGCGGGACCCGCCCGCGGACGAAGCTGCGGGAGCGGCGGTCCTGTCGGAGGCTGCCGAAGTTCGGTCGCTTCTTGTGTACGAGGGGCTGGCCACCCCCTGAACAGCCAGCTCGGCACAAACAAGTTCCTGCCAAACCCGACCGCGCGGTTCCGGATGCCAGGGACCCTGCGCGGATGCTTTCGTGAACGTTGCCCGAACCGCGCGGCGCTCCCGTTCCGATCTCGGCGCCTCCTACGGATCGTCGCCTCGCAACTTCCGGGCAATTTCGTCCGTCAGTTCCTCCACTTCCGTGTGGGGGTCCAGTTCTTCCGTGTGGGGAACCAGTTCCGCCAAGCTCATGGCCGCCCACAGCTCCTCGGCGTCGATCTCTTTTAGTTTTAGTTGGGTGTCGGCATCCTGCTCGACAAACTGTGCTAAACGCAGAACCTGAGCCTTCGCTTCAGCCCGGACTGCCTCCAGGTGCCTTGCCGTCTTGGGGTAAACGAAGTCCGCTGCGTCTTCTTCGTCGTCGTCCCACAGCGGCAGAAGTCCCTCCAGGAAGTACATGACGCTGAACCGGAACGCCTCCACCAATCCCGAAGCCGTCACTTCCTCGGATTTCCGACGCGTCCGCGAGTCGTCGAACCTCGACGCCATGGCCTGAAGCTCATCCAAGTCGTTGAACAGTAGTCCCAGGGCTCCGTACAAATCCAGCATCGCCACGACCGAAATGCCCTGTGAGTCCATCTCGGCCCGCAAGCGCCGGTAATCCGAATTGGCCATATCCGCACCTTTGCCATCCGTTGTCTCTGCGCCATGGTAGCAATCCGGGCGGCTTTTTCCGGTTGTTCCCAACTCTCGGTCCGACGGCACGCTGGCGAATACCTGTCATCCACGGGGGGCGACCGCACCGGTCCAGCGATCGACCATGGCGGAACAAACAATGAGCGATCCATGCATCCCGCGCTGTCCGGCAACATGTTTCGAGACGTCAGTTCACAACCGGAAAGGGCATGTGCAGCGGCGACCAATCAACGGGCCAGGGATTGCCTGCACCTTGATCCGCCCAGTCGGGCAGCGGAAGGATATGCGGCTGTAGGGTGGCGTCGGTAGGGGACAAGCGGAGTTCAAGCCAAGCATATGGACTGACGATGATCGGTGGAGCCACCACGAAAGTCACGCCGCCAACCGGATGCACATCGTAGACGTGTACATGGCCCTGAAACACAGCCCGCACTTTGTCATGACGCTCCAGGATGTCGAGAACCGAACGACGGTTGGCAGTGGTTTTCGAGGAAGCCGTCGGCGAATTCGCATTGCTCATCTCCATCAGCAATTGATGCGTAAACACGATCACATTCCGACTCCCGGCCGATGAAAGGGCAGCCTCGAAACGCGCAAGCTCCTCCGGTTGCACGTACCCGTACGTTGGATCCAAAGGCAGGGCCTCATTGATCATGTCGGCGTCGTGCCCCTGACTATGGAGCAGTTCCAGCTGGGCTCCGACTTCGGGCAGTTCGATGGTCCGGCCCAGTCCGGATTCAAGGCCCAGCGCCCGCGACACCTCGTCATAGGTTTGGCCCAGCACCGCATCGTGGTTGCCAGGCAACAGATGGACCGGAAAGGGCAACTGTTGCAGGCCTTCCAGATACCAGTCCAGAGTCCTGTCGAACTCCGCCGCGGACATGCCAAAGTTCCCACCTCCACAGGTGATGTCTCCCAGATGCACTGCCAGATCCAGCTGGGCAGCCTGCAGTTCCTCCAACAGGACGGCCTGGATATGCCGCGTGTGTTGTTGGAGCTGTTGGCCGAATCCGTTGGGGCTGTCAAGCCAAAAGTGCGTGTCCGACACAATGCCGACGGTAACTGAATCCCGTTGCATGGCTGGTTCCTCCTGTAATCTTGGGCAGGCCTGTCGCCACCTGAGAGGCCGACATTCCCAACCCGGAGTCGGGTTGACCTCGGTATTCAGGGTGCGCGGACCGGCTTCCCTTACGTCCTGTCCCTTCAGTGCTCATTCTGCTCCATGCCCAACATTCCCCACGCACCAGGCGCACCGGTAATTGGCAACCTGCACGCCTTCACGTCCGACCTGCGGAGGTTTCTGACCGAACAGTACCTGGCCTTGGGCCCGGTCTTTCGGGTTTCGGTCCTTAACCATCGGTACGTCGTGCTGGCCGGACCCGAGGCCAACGAGTTCGTGACACGGAAAGGCACCGACCATTTCGTGGCACAGGAAATTTGGGATGGCGTCACCAAGGCTGTGGGTGGGGAGAATCCATCCATGATTGCCTTGGACGGACCCCGCCATGCAATCGTGCGCCGCGGCCTCAAGCCCGGCTACGCCGCAGGACCTCTCTACTCCCGGATGGTCAAGCTGATCGGATGCCAGCTGGACCTCCTGAGGCAATGGCCCCGTGCCCAGCCGCTGACCGTGTTCCCGCAAGTAAAGCGTCTCGTGGCCATGCTGCTGGGTTACATGGCGACCAACGAGTCGGCGGAAGACGTCATGGACGACTTCATTTACCTGTTTAAGGCCATGTTGCAAATCCACGTCTTCAAGACCCGTCCGTCGTTCATGCAGCACCTGCCCAGGTACACGCGATCGCGCCAGGCTATTCTCGACATGGCCCGGCGCATCTGGTTGGACCACGCATATATGGACGACATGGTGCCGGAGGATGGGAACTTCGTGGATGTCGTGCGGCGCTTTCACGAAGAACACCCCGACCTCATGAACGAGCGGGATGCGATAGCGGCCCTCAACGGTCCGTTCATCGCCGGCCTTGACACCGCGGCCAGCACGATCTCGTTTCTGATCTATCACATTCTGGCCGACCGTGACTTGACGGCCGCAGCCATTGAGGAAGCAGATGCCGTGTTTGCCGATGGGGTGCCCAATCGCAATTCGCTGCGATCCATGATTCGGGTCCGCTGGGCTGCCATGGAGACGCTGCGCCTGTATCCGCCGGCAACCGTCCTGTCTCGGAGTGTCAGCCAGGGTTTCCGGTTCGCGGGCTTCGATATCCCGACCGGCACACATTGCATGTTGGCCCACACCGTTACCCATGGCCTGCCCGAATTGTTCAAGGATCCGGACTGCTTCGACCCCGAGCGCTTTGGTCCCGAGCGCCGGGAACACATGCAGCCCAACGCCTTCGTGCCATACGGTCTCGGACCGCACACGTGCCTGGGTGCGTCGACCGCAGATCTTCTGTTTCTGATCGTGACCGCCACCCTGTTCCGCCACTATGAAGTGGCGATGGATCCGCCGGGGCACAAGGTCCGAATAAAGATGCAGCCGCTGCCAAGCCCCGACAACCGTTTCCGGCTGATCCTGCAATCGGTCCGCCATCCCGAACCGGAATGGCTGTTGCCGGCACAGTCGGCCGTTGCTCCCTGAACCCGGCTGCTCAGGATTCGGCCGCGACAAACTCCTGCCACAGCCGCTCCACGTCGCGCTGGAGGGCACGGTCCCGGAAGCCGTGCAGGTACGGATTGCGCCAACTCCGTTTTTTGGTGTTGTAAATGTCCACCATGCCGGGAAGGTCGACCAGTCTGACCCGGGCATAGATGTCGTGCACCGTAACCGGCTCGACCCCAAGGCCGTGACGTCGCAGGATTTCGCGAAAGGCCTCCGCCTTGACGGCCTGGAGGTCCCGCACCGCATCCTTCCCGCTGTCCGCGGACGGCTCGCCCAGAGCGTCCTTGGCCAGCGAGTCCGCCTTTTCATTGAACCGATTGCCCCTGTGGGCCTTGATCTTGACCCACCTGATCCTGACCGGCCAGTGCGGGGCGTCGCGGCGCAGGGCCCTGGTCGCCGGAACGTTGGCCTTCCACTTGCCCTGGGCCCACAGCGGCAGGCCCTTGAGATCATGGGCAATCGTCACGTCCGCCACTCCGTTTCGGACGCACCATTGCACGGCGCGGTAGACCGCCGCCACCTCGCCCCCGATCTGATGGGAGCCGGATGCCAGAACCGCGTCCAGATCGCGGCCGAAAACATCCCCCGCATCCTCCAGGCGGCCATTCAGGACGTCGATTTCCCTGTCGTTCCGGACAATGGCCACGCCCCAGGTTGTGGTGCCGTTCCGATAGGACCCGTCGGTGAATGCCCAGTAGCCCGGATATTGCATGCTATTCCAATTGCCTCCTGTGGATTGCCAGACCCCGTTTCCAACTGGGGCCATGCAGCTGCCGTCACAAATCAAGAGGCCCAAGTCGATGGCATCAACCAGGCCGCGGGCGCGGATTCCGCGCCGGATCCGGTGCTATACTGCCTCGTTCCCCGCCCGAGCACATAATGTATTCCCCTCCCAGCAACCCTTTTGAAGGCCGCCGGCCCGAGCGCGGCTGGCGCAGTTGGTCCCAGCGAACCTGGATCCTGATTCTGGTGGTGGCGGTCCTGGGATTCTGGTTCTTCAGAGACAGCTTCTCGTCCCTGGCCGCAGGGCAGGGTTCGCTGATTCGATTGGCCGGCCGCTTCCTCGCCCCCCTGATCGTCATCCTGGCGGCCATGCCCGTGCACGAGGCGGCGCATGCCGCGGCCGCCGTCTGGCTGGGGGACGAAACGCCCCGGGAACAGGGTCGGCTCACACTCAATCCCCTGCGCCACCTGGATCCGCTGGGCACCATCCTGCTGCTCGTGGTGGGCATGGGCTGGGCCAAACCCGTCATCTGGAATCCATCCCGCATCAACGTGGACATTCGGATCGGCACCGTCGTGGTCGCCGTGGCCGGCCCGCTGAGCAATCTGCTGATGGCCTTCATTGCCCTGTTGCTGTTGCACGAAGGCGTCTTCGACAATGTGGGCACCGGCACCTGGACCTACCTGACACCCATCGTCGTTAGTGCCTTTGTCCAGATCAACATCCTGCTGGCCGTCTTCAACCTGATCCCGGTTCCGCCGCTGGACGGCTCGCATGTACTCTTCGCCCTGCTGCCGGCCAGCGCCCGCAACCTGCAGTTCGTCCTCAGCCAGTACGGCATCCTGGTCATCATGTTCATTGTCTGGTTTGCCCCCGGCCTCATCCGCGACACGGCTGACGTCCTTTACGATCAGATGAATACCGTGGCCAGGATGCTGGCCTAGCCGAACCGCAGTACCCTCCCGAACCCCAACTCCGCCATGCCCGAACTGACCGCCGCGATTGTTGGTCTGGGAACAACCGGAACGAGCCTCGGTCTGGCCCTCAAGCAGGCCCGCACGGAGTTCCACGTGCTGGGCCACGATCGCGACCGTGGCCGCCTAGCGGTGGCCAGCAAGCTGGGTGCGGTCGACAAGACCCACTGGAACCTGCACCGCACGGTGGAACCGGCGGACCTGACCGTGCTGGCGGTGCCCGGCTCCGAACTGCCGGACCTGCTCCCCTTGCTGGACGAAACCTGGAAACCACGCAGCCTGGTCGTCATCCTGACGTCCGCCATGCAGCCGGTCCTGGCCCTGGCCGAGGAGCACCTGCCCGAACAGGTGGCCTGGGTGCTGGCCAACCCCGTGCTGACCGGCATCAATGCCCCTGTCCGCGAACGGGAGGACCTCTTCAAGGATGTTCTGTTCTGTCTGGTTCCCGGCCGAGACACGGCCCCGGAGACCATGCAAGTGGCCCACAACCTGATTGAGCACCTGGGAGCCAAGCCGCACTACGTGGACGCCCTGGAGCATGACGGCCTGGTGGCCGGCGTGGAACACACGGCCCACCTTCTGGCCGCGGCCTACATGCACGCGGCCGCCAGCGGCGCCGGCTGGTCGGATGCCCGCAAGCTGGCCGGCCGGGCGTTTCATCAGGCCACGGACAGCACACTCAGCCCGCAGCACCTGCAGGCGACACTGCTGGCCAACCGGGAGTATGTCTCCACCTGGCTGACCATCATGCAGCGCGAACTGGCCAAGTGGCAACAGCTGCTGACCGGGGACGGAGACGAACTGCTGGCCCGCCTGGAGGATCAGGACGAGGCCCGCGTCCGGTGGCTGAAGGGCGCCTCACTGCAGGACTGGAGCGAGGACCGCGCGCCGGTGGTGGAGACTTCGGCAGGCGGTGTCATGCGCCAGATGTTCCTGGGCCGGCTGGGCAGTCGCCGGCGCCTACCGCAGGACGACGGAACGGATCGGGAACGCTAAGGTAGAGCCCGGAGGCCGGGACAGTCCCTGCGCCGGGACCGCAATCATGTCCGGTACCCGCTGCCCGGACGGCGGAATGCTCAGACGCCCGCGAGATCCAGTTCGGCAGCGGCCTCCTGCATCGCGGTCAGGACCCGCTGTACGTGCTCCTCGAAGGGTTCGCCCAGGGCTTCGATGTAGGCCATGTTCTCGTCCCGGTCGATGGCCGCCGTGAACGCCTTGTCCTTCCACTTGCGGCGCACGGACCGCAGCTTGACCGATGCCAGGGCCTTGTCCGGCCGCACGTAGGCACAGGCCAGGATTAGCCCCGTCAGCTCATCGCAGGCCAACAGGGCCTTGTCCAGCCTGGACTCGCAGGGCACCCCCAGAAACGTGGCATGGGCCTCCACAGCGTGAATCAACCGGGCGTCCCAATTGCGTTCCCGGAACAGGCGCAGGGCCGAGCGCGGGTGGCCGTTCTCGGTGTCCTCCATTTCTGGATGGCGTTCGTAGTCCAAGTCGTGCAACAGGCCGGTCAGGCCCCACAACTCCTCGTCCTCCCCGTAATGGCGGGCATAGGCCCGCATGGCGGCTTCGACCGCCAGCATGTGCCGGCGCAGGTTCTGGTTCTCGACCCACTCCTCGAGCAGGGCCTTGGCTTCCGTGCGGCTGGGCAGGGACATGGAATCGCATCCTGAAATTGACTTCCGTTCGACCGTGTCATTTTAGTGCCCGCGTCCCCGAATTCGGTGCTGGCAACAAAAGAGGGGCGCCAAAGCGCCCCTCTTCCAACTGTCGACCTGATGGTCCGGGTGGACTACATCATGCCGCCCATGCCCGGGTCGCCGGCGGGTGCGGGCGGATCCGGTTCGGGGATGTCGGTGATCAGAGCCTCGGTGGTGAGGATCATCGAGGCGATGGAACAGGCGTTCTCGACCGCACTGCGGGTCACCTTGGCCGGATCGATGATGCCGGAGGCCAGCATGTCCACGTAGTCGTTCTCGACCACGTCGTAACCGGTGGCGTTGCCACCGCCGTTGGTATGGGCCGTGCGCACCTTTTCGACGACCACGGCTCCGTCCAGACCGGCGTTGTGGGCGATCTGGCGCATAGGCTCTTCAAGAGCCCGGCGCAGGATACGGACACCCGTGTCGGCGTCCGACTCGTCCGTGGACAGGGAGTCCAGGGACTCGATGGCGTTGGTCAGGGCAACGCCGCCGCCGGGCACGATGCCCTCCTCAACCGCGGCGCGCGTGGCACTCAGGGCGTCTTCGACGCGGGTCTTCTTGAACTTCAGTTCAGTCTCGGTCGCCGCGCCGACCCGCAGAATGGCCACACCACCGGCCAGCTTGGCCAGGCGTTCCTGCAGCTTTTCCCGGTCGTAGTCACTGGTAGAAGCTTCAATCTCGGAGCGGATCTGATCAATCCGGCCCTTAATCTCGCTGCTGTCGCCTCCGCCGCTGACGATGGTCGTGTCGTCCTTGGTGGAAATCACGCGATCGGCCTGGCCCAGATCCTGGATCGTGGTGCTCTCCAGCTTCTTGCCCAGCTCCTCGGTAATCACCTGGCCGCCGGTCAGGATAGCGATATCCTGCAGCATGGCCTTGCGGCGATCGCCGAAGCCGGGAGCCTTGATGGCCAGGGCATTGAACGTGCCGCGCAGTTTGTTGAGCACCAGGGTTGCCAGGGCCTCGCCCTCGACATCCTCGGCGATGATCACCACTTCGCGCTTGCCCATCTGCATCAGCTTCTCCAGGACCGGAACCAGGTCCTGGGCGCTGGAGATCTTCTTGTCGTGAATCAGGACGTAGGGGCTCTCCAGCTCGGCTTCCATGCGCTCGCTGTTGGTCACGAAGTAGGGGGAGAGGTAGCCGCGGTCCAGCTGCATGCCCTCGACGTACTCGGTCTCGAACTCCAGGCCCTTGCTCTCCTCAACGGTGATGACGCCGTCCTTGCCGACCTTGTCCATCACGTCCGCGATCAGGGTACCGATCTGAGCGTCGGCCGCGGAAATGCTCGCCACCTGGGAGATCTTCTCATGATCGGTCACCGGGGTGGACATGCTGGAAATCGACTGCACGATCGCATCCCGGCCCACTTCGATGCCGCGCTTGAGCAGCATGGGATTGGCACCGGCAGCCACATTCTTGAGACCCTCGGTCACAATCGACTGCGCCAGAACCGTCGCCGTCGTGGTGCCGTCGCCGGCCACGTCATTGGTCTTGGTGGCCGCCTCCTTCAACAGTTGGGCCCCCATGTTTTCAAAGGGGTTCTCCAACTCGATCTCCTTGGCCACGGTCACGCCATCGTGCGTGACGGTCGGGCTGCCCCACTTCTTGTCCAGAGCCACGTTGCGACCCTTGGGACCGAGGGTGGTCTTGACGGCCTCGGAGAGGGCGTCCACACCGTTCTTGAGGTGCTTGCGCGCCTCGTCGTTGAACACTAGTTGCTTGGCCATTTGTTGTCTTGCTCCTTTTCTGTAAACCATCGACAGCCACGCGGGCCGCCGGGAATAACTAACCGACTAGGGCCAGCACGTCGGATTCCTTGAGAATCAGGATTTCCTCGCCGTCCACCTTGATGGTGGTGCCGGAGTACTTGGCATAGAGCACTGTGTCGTCCACGCCAACCTCCATGGGAATGCGCTCGCCGTTGTCGTCCCGGGCTCCCGGTCCAACCGCCAGCACAGTGCCTTCCTGAGGCTTTTCCTTGGCCGTCTCCGGCAGGAAAATACCCGATGAGGTCTGCTCCTCGCCCTCGTTCGGACGAACGACCAGACGGTCGCCCAACGGTTTCAGGTTCATATCGCTACTTTGCCTCCTGCTTGATGGCCGCACCCCGGTGCCGCCCTTGCCTGGATTGGCACTCTCGCTGTCCGAGTGCCAGCGGACAGGTTACCAAAGTGCCGGGCCGGAACCCAAGATTCCGGTGGCGGCAATCGGTGGGCGAACAGCACCCGCGAGGCGCGTGTTCACATGGGCCCATAGGCTACGCCAGATCCCGGCGGCGGTGTGTTGGATCTTGGTTAACGTTTGTCGGACGTACGGTCCGGGCGCCGGGACGCAGCTCCGGCCAGCCGTTGCCGGCACTGATCCAAAAACCGGCTTTCCTCGCGTGCGAAGTCCGGAAACTGGAAGGCCGTGTACGTCTGCAGGGCGGCCTCGAACTCCAAGGTGGCGGCTTCCCACTCCTCCATGCCCTGGTAGACCTGGCCCAGATTGTGGTGCACGGTGGCCGCATCCAGCCACGACTCCTGGTCCTGGTGCCGCTCCAGGGCCTGCCGGAACCAATCCGCGGCCGCCGGCAGATCCTCCACATGGAAGGCCAGCGTGCCCAGGTTGGTCAGCGTCGTGGCTTCACCGTCCACCTGCCTCAGATAGCGGTACAACTCCAGCGCGTTCAGGTAGACATGGCGGGCCAGTTCCGTACGGTCCAGCGCTTCCAGGGCCAACCCCATGCTGTTGTAGATGTTGGCAATTTGGTGTCGGTTGTCGTTGCGCCGCGCCAGCAGCAGCGCCTGCTCCAGCCGTGCCAGGGCCTGCGGATACTTCTCAAGGACCAGATTGAGACTGCCCAGACTGCGATAGGCGCGCACCAGTTCGGTCAGGGTACTGCCCTGGGACAGGTATTCGTAGGCCTTGTCGCAATGCTCGAGTGCAGCCGTCAGCTGGTTTTGTTCCCTGTACACGGTGCTGATGTCGGTGTGCACAATCGCCAACTGGGTCACCAGCTCGCGCCGTTCCAGCACAACGCGGGCCCGTTCCAGCCAAGCCAGGGACTGTTCGTGCTCCTCGCGGTGGTAGAGCAGACGCCCCATCTGTACCAGCAGGTGCCCGAAAGCCTCGTGGCGGCTCTGGGCCGCGCTGGCCACGGCGCCGGCCGCGGTCCAGGACAGGCCCCGCGGCATGTGCCGCCATCGGGCGTGCAGCACCAGGGAACGGGCATAGCGGCTGACCAGTTCCAATTGGGACGGGGACACATTCAGTTTGAACCGGGTCAGATCGGGGGTGGCGGCCAGGGAGGCGGCCAGCGTCTCCAGGTCGTCGCCGCAGACCTCCCGCATGATGTGCACGCACCAGTCCGCGGCTTGGCGAATGTTGCCCCACTCGGGTTCGAGCGCCGACCAGTACAGCTGATCGGGACGTTCGAACCAGGACACGAACCGCACGTAGTAACGGGCATGGGCGTTGCGCCAGTCCCGGGACTGCGCGTGGCGGTCGGCTTCCAGCCGCCGCCGCACGGCGGGATGAATCACGACCCGGGCCTGGGTCGGCACATCCTCCAGCAATGCCCTGTCCTGCAGCAGTTCGAGGACGCGCTGCAATCCCGGCCCCAGTTGAGTTTTTGAACCAACGGTCCACTGGGGCGCCTCCGCCACGTGCAGAACCATATCCGAGTCGCCAGGCCAGAACAGGTCGCGGATGGCCAGGTAGGAAGCACCTCCCGACGCCATGTTGAGACGCTCCAGCACCTGCATGGCGTCGGTACTTTCCTGCGCCACGCGGTCCGCGGCCAGGCGAATGAGCACATCAAGGGATGGCTCCGAACTGGTCTCCACCGCGCGGATCACCTGTTCCAGGCATGCCGGACGGGCTCTGAGCAGACCCGCCAACAGGCGAATGGCCAAGGGGCCACCGCCCGTCAGGTCGTGCACCGTCCCCGCATCGGTGGCCGGTGCCTGCAACGCCTGCCAGAACACCTCGGTGTCATATCGGCTCAGTCCGCCAAGGTGCAGGACCGTTTCCTGGGCCAGTTCCTCCATTTCCGGGGTCAGCCGGTCCGCGATCAGCACGACGCGGGACGGTGTGTCGGCGGTCTCCAGGTTCCGGAACGTCTGCAGAAGCAGCTGGCGGTCGGCCTCCGAAACGGATTCGAGTTCATCCAGGACCAGCACCCGGCGACGGCGGTAGAGCAGTTCCCGAATGCCAGTGCTCCACTGCGCCCGGATATGCCAGGAATGGTCGAAGCCCAACACGGACGTCAGGCTGTGAACGATGTCCTGGAAACGGAAACGCTCCAGGCCGGCGGCCGCCGCCCAAACACAACCGTCCGGAAATTCGTTGATGGCCGACCACACAGCCGCGGTCACCAGGGCGCTTTTGCCCACGCCGGGCGGGCCGACCACCGCAATCACGGGCGTGGTTCCGGGATCGCCCAGCCGGCCCTGCAGCTGGCGCAGGGCCGAACGCCGGCCGCTGAACCCCCGCAGCCGGTACAGGCCGAGGTTGTGTCGAATGTCTCCTTCCGACGAGATCGCCTGGTGCTCCATGTCGCTTGCCGCCCGCGTATTACACGGGACAACTCTCCAGTCCCTCCAGGGCCGGTCCGCTTTCGGGGTCGATCTCCAGAGCGGCCAGCAACCAGGGCTTGGCCTTGTCGCACTCGGAAGGATCCTTGTAGACATAGGCCAGACCCAACTGGTACAGGAACTCAATGCGGGGCGTGCCCTCGATCAGTTCCAGGGCCTCGGACAGAATGCCGACCGCACCCTCGTAGTTGCGCATGCGGTAGTAGACCGTACCCAAGTGGGCCATGGCCAGCCCGTCCTGTGGATTGACCTCGACGGCCCGCTCCAAGTTGCGCCGGGCCTCCAGGTCGTTGCCCACCTTGAAGTGACCGTAGCCCAGGGCATCCCACGTGAGCGAGATATTCGGGTTCAGCTCCAGGGCCCGTTCATAGGCTTCCAGGGCATTCTCCCATTCGAACAGTGCCTCGTAGAGTCGACCCTTGTGGAGCTCCAGGTACCAGGCCGACGGATCCACGGCCAGACCCTGATCCAACGCGGCCAAGCCGTCGGTGTACTCGCCGCGGTATTCGTGCAGCAGGGCCTTGTTGCGCCATACCAGGACATCCAGCGGTGCCAGTTCGGCCGCCTGATCGAGGTAGGACTCGGCCTTGTACCAGTTTCCGACGTCGGCGTAGATCTCCCCCAGGATGGCCAGCGTCCGGCTGTTGTCCGGGGAGAGCACCAGAGCATCCACCGCCGTGTTGACCGCCTCCTCGTACTCCCCGGACCAGTCCAGGGCGCGCGCCAGCGCATTCAGGCTGTCCACATGGCGGTCGTCCCGGCGAACCGCCTCCTCGGCCGCAGCCAGTGCCTTGGGCACCTGGTTGAGCAGGATGTACAGGCGCGACTGGTCCACCAGCGGCTGTGGGTTCCAGGTTTCGATTGCGGCCACCTGCCCGTAGAACTCCGCCGCCTTGAGCAGGTCGCCCTGCGATTCATGGACGCGGGCCTGGGCCAGGGGATTCACGGCACTGGGTGTGGGAGTCGGATCCGGCAGTACGAAGGTGGCCCGTTCCACGAGCAGTTCGCGCCGGTTCCACAAGCTGACACAGGCCAACACCAGCAGCGC
Organism: Caldilineaceae bacterium; assembly: GCA_965208365.1. Classification (GTDB taxonomy): domain Bacteria; phylum Chloroflexota; class Anaerolineae; order Caldilineales; family Caldilineaceae; genus Bin34. Next base: position 1,586,261 of record OZ242330.1, read on the forward strand.
CAGGGCCCACATGGGGACGCGCCAGCGCCGGCGGCTGGTGTAACGAACCGAACGCAACTCCATGGGAATTCAACCGGAACGCACCGGGACGCTACTTGAGCAGCGGCCAGGCGGACACCAGCGTCACCGCGAGGAACACCAGAAGGGCCGGGCTCAGGAACAGGCGCCCTGTGAACACAAAGAGCACCACGCTGCCCAGCAGGCAGCCCAACAGAACACCAACCACCGCGAACAGGCCCAGCCGGCGACCCCGCCGGCGTTGGACGGCCTGCCGCACAATCCGGGCCAGCAGGGCACCGGCGGCCCCGCCGGTCAGAAAGGCGATCAACAAACCCAGGAAGGTTCCAACCAAACCGGACACGAACCCGGCCACGGGCAGGCCGACCGCGGCCAGTACCATTCCGGTGCCCATGGCGATCCAAGGATCGCCCGGCTCCATGTTGTAGGCCCGATCCTGGTGTTCGCGGATACAGTCCCGGCAGCGGTAGCCGACCGGCGTATGCACCGCGCAGCGGGTGCACATCGGTTCGTCGCACCGGTTGCAGCGCAGCCGGGTTTCAACCTCGGGATGACGCTTGCAGCGGAGCGGGGCAACAACTGGGGGCTGCAGGGCGTGGGAGTCGGCCATCAGTACGTCGTGCCCAACTTGCCGACCAGGGTCTGGTAAAAGTTCTGGCGACTGCCGGTGCGCACGTAGCGGGCCGGATGCTCACTGGCCACCACCGTCACCTCGTCCCCCTCCTCCATGTCGAGATGGAAGTGGCCGTCCACCGTCAGCATGGCCTCGTAATCCCAAGTGGCACGCACCCGGACCTCGGTGCCCTCGGACAACACAAGCGGTCGGTTCAGGGACAGGTGGGGTGCGACCGGAACAATGACGATGTTGCGCAGTTCCGGCGGCAGAATCGGCCCTCCGGCCGCCAGTGCATAGCCGGTGCTGCCGGTTGGTGTGGCCACAATCAGACCGTCGCAGGTAATGGCAGCCAGGTTCTCGCCATCCAGTCGGATGCGGGTCTCAATCACGCGGGCCAGGCTGCCGCGGCTGATCACGGCATCGTTCAGCGCCGCGAAGGTGTGCACCGTCTGCAAGCCGCCGGTACTGGGATCCCTTCGATCCACGCGCACGCTGATCATGAGCCGTTCTTCCAGCCAGCAGTTCCAGGCCAGCATGGCTTCGATGGCAGGACGCCATTGATCCGGCTGCACTTCGGACAGGAATCCGACCTTGCCCATGTTGATGCCCAGGACCGGAACCCCCCAGGCAGCTCCGCTGCGGCCCGCCCGCAACATGGTGCCGTCGCCGCCGATGGCGACGATGACATCGACGTGCGGCAGGCGCGGGCTCAGGGTGTCGGGCTCCCAACTGGACGAGTGGCACACCTCGTACAGGCCCTGCATGGTTAGCCAATCCCCAATCTCGGAGGCCAGCAGGGCCGCATCCGCCTTGTGCGGATGATGCAATACGCAGATGTTGCGCCAAGGGGCAGCGAAAGGAGACCGGGTCGCGGCCCGACCGTCGAGAAACGCATCGCTCATGACGAACATTGTAGATTGACGGGAGTGTCCTTTTTGTCCCAACCCGGCGGGTCCCCGTTGGTCGCCGGGTTGTCACGCCCCCTATTGCTATACTTGCCGACGCTTGGTGCCCGGGCCCGCCGGGGCCGCGCCCTTCTCCCGGTTGGCGCGACATGCGCATTCTGGTCCTTTCGGATATCCACGCCAACTTCGCCGCCCTGGAGGCCGTCATCGCCTGCACCAGGGACCGTTGGGACGAACTTTGGTGCCTAGGCGACATTGTCGGCTACGGCCCGCGTCCCAACGAATGCGTCGACCTGATTCGTGCACAGGCCAGCCTGTGTGTGCCGGGCAACCACGACCGGGCCGTGCTCGACAACAACACCAGCCGCCAGTTCAACGACATGGCGCGGGAGGCGATCGACTGGACCCGCGCCGAACTCACCACCGGCAACAGCGCCTACCTGGAATCCCTGGTGCCCGAGCCGATCCCGGTCGACAGCCTGGACCTGCTGGCCACCCACGCCTCGCCCCGCGATCCGGTCTTTGAGTACATGGACGGCATCGACACGGCGCTCGCCAACTGGCGACGACCCGAGTTCGCCGCCAAGTTCTGCCTGGTGGGGCACACCCATCTGCCGGACATCTTCCGACTGCGCGTGGCCCAGGCGGACCCCGACGATGCAGACCGACGGGAGGCCCGAGTGGAACGCATGCGGGCCCGGCCCGGAACGCCGGTCAATCTGCAGCCCGAACTAAACCACCGCGTCATCCTGAACCCGGGCAGCGTGGGCCAGCCGCGGGACAAGAACAAACGCGCATCCTTCGCCCTGCTGGTGCAGGACGGACCGGAACTGATCTGGCACTACGAACGGACGGACTATCCCATCGAACTGACCCAGACCCAGATGCAGCAGGCCGGCCTGCCCCGGATTCTGATCGACCGCCTTAGCTACGGCTGGTAGAGCCGGACCCGAGATGGTCCTGCACGGCCTGCGCCACTTTGCGGGTCATGCCGGGCAGACCGGCCAGAACGTCCAAGTCCGCTTGGCGAAGGCGATCCAGATCGCCCTCGCAGAAAGCCAGCAGGCCCTTGCGCCGGGCCGGTCCCACCCCCGGCACGTCGTCCAGGACCGTACGTGTCATGGCCTTGCCGCGCAGGGTGCGGTGGTGGGTGATGGCGAAGCGGTGGGCCTCGTCCCGAATGCGCTGCAGCAGGAACAGTCCCTGGCTGTCGCGCGGAAGCAGGATTGACTCCGGCTTCCCCGGCACAAAGACCTCCTCGCTCCGCTTGGCCAGACCGACGACGGGGACGACATGCAGGAGGTCGTACTTGCGGAGTACGGCCACGGCCTGGCTCAGCTGTCCCTTGCCCCCGTCCACAATCACCAGATCCGGCAGCATGTTCCAGGCGGTCTTTCCCTTGCGCCCCGGATCCAGGCCCTTTTCGCCGGCGCGCGCGAAGCGGCGGTCGAGCATCTCGCGCATGCTGGCAAAGTCGTCGGGTACGCCGCGAGCGCCGACGCCGCGGATCCGAAAGCGGCGATAGTCGCTCTTGCGCGGCACGCCGCGGGCGAAGACCACCATGGAGCCGGATGTGTGGTTCCCCTGCAGCGTGCTGATGTCGTAGCACTCCATGCGCACCGGCGGACGCGGCAGTTGCAGGGCTTCTTCCAGTTCGGCAATTGCAGCCTGCTGCCGGTTGGTATCGGTTCGGGCCGTGGCCTGCTGGATCCGCAGGTACTCCAGATTGTTTTCCAGTCCCGACTCCATTAGACGCCGCTTGGGACCGCGCAGGGGTACGTTCAGCCGCACCTTGGTGCCGCGCTGCTCCGAAAGCCACTGTTCCAACCAAGCCTGATCGGGAGGCATGGCCTGCACCAGAATCAGGGAGGGCACATAGGCCGCCTTGGCGTAGAACTGCTGCAGGAATGAACCAATCAGGTCTCCCCGCCGCTCGTCGGCGGCTCCGGGATCCTGGGACTTGCCCAGTTCCAGGCGGTAGTGGTCGCGTCCCACCAGCCGTCCTTGGCGCACAAACATGATTTGGACCACCGCCGTGCCCGATTCCGGATCGGGCACGGTGGTAATGCAGTCCTCGTTGTCCGGCTGGGCGCCAATCAGCACCTGTTGGCCCACAATGCGTTCGGCGGCCTTGATCCGGTCGCGGATCAGGGCCGCGCGTTCGAAGTCCAGGTTCTCGGCGGCCTGCTCCATCCGTTCCCTGAGCAGCCGCATAACCTGGCCTGTGTCACCCCGCAGGAACCGCATCATCTGGCGCAGGCTGTCGCGATACTGTTCCGAGCCTTGGGCACCAATGCAGGGCCCGCCGCACATCTTCAGGTGGTAGTACAGGCAGGGCCGTTCATCCTGGCCGGTGATCTTTCGATCGCAGTCGAGATAGGGAAAGATGCGCCGGATGCCCTCCAGGGTCCGATAGATGGCACGGGCATTCGTGTAGGGACCGAAATAACGAGCCCCGTCCTTGCGCATGGTGCGCGTGACCTCGATTTTGGGGAACGGGTCCTGCCAGTTGATTTTCAGATAGGGGAAAGTCTTGTCGTCCTTGAGCAGGACGTTGAAGGGCGGCTGGTGCTCCTTGATGAGGTTGTTTTCGAGCGTAAGTGCCTGCAGTTCGTTGGTGGTGATCCACCAGGACACGTCCGTGATTTCCGGCACCAGACGCTCAACCCGGGGATCGCCGCGTTGGCTGGGCGTGAAGTAGCTGCGCACGCGCGACCGCAGGACTTTGGCCTTGCCGACGTACAGGACCTCGCCCGCGGATCCGTGCATCAGATAGCAACCGGGGGCACGAGGCAGTTCGTCCAGCTTCCGTTGCACCAAAGGAGGCACCGAATAGGCCATGGCACCGATGTTAGCAGTTCCCCAAACCTTATGGGGTTTGGGGTCATTCGCTCTCGGCCGTCAGGCGGCGTTGGCCGCCTGTGCGGACTCGAGTCCGGGTGGAGCCGTCCCCACCGTTGTCCCGCTTCGCTCCCGGAGCAGTCGTTTGACCTCTGGGAAGGGCGTGTACAGCGTGATCTCGTCGTCGTACAGGCGCGCCAGGATGTTGCGGGCGGCGTTGGTGTCCGCGTCCAGCACGACTCCGTCCAGGCCGTAAAACCGGTCCCAGCGCCGTGCCCCCTGCAGGAGTCCGGTGCGGGAGTCGATTTGCGACGTGTAGGCGGGGTTCACCAACACCAACGCAGTGCCTCTGCGTCGAGATATCGAGATTAGGGTGTCGGCCATCACACCCTTGACCCAGCCGCTCAGGCGACGCTGGGTGTCGCGGTGCATGACCTTGGTCGACGTCATGGGGGCCGTCAGGTCCTCGCAGGCGATGGTGCCGGCGCGGTCGACGACGCTGTGGGCGGCCTGGCACAGGAAGTCCCTGACCTGGGCTTGGTGCCGCTTTTGGCGGCGGTCCCACTTCCGGTTGCCGAGGTTGTGGTGGCGGATGTTGTCCGCCTTCTGCACGTTGCCGGCATCCCGGTGTTTCTGCTCCAGGTCCCGCATCCGGTTGCGCCGTTGGCCCTTCACCTTGCGGGCATCGCTCTCCGCGGCCAGCAGGTCGCCCAGCCCCGGGCCGTGGCGCTCCCCGTCGCTGTCGGTGTAGGCCTCGGTGTAGCCCTTGTCCACCCCCACTGTCTCCGAGCCGCCGGGGTTGGTGCTGCACGCATCGTCCTCGTCGACAGCATGGTGGATTTCCACTTGCCCGTCGTCCTGCAGGATGATGCGGAGCTGGCCGGAAGGCGGGATGCTCTCCCTGAGCGGAATGGCGATGCGCTGGCCGCGTACCATGCCCTGCATATGGACCCATGCGCGCCCGTGCCGGACCTTCGCGGTGTAGGCCCCCGGTTCCAGCACGATCTGGTTCGTCACGCGCGAAGTGCCACCCTTCCACCGCTTCCGCATGTGACGGTGCAGGAACGAGCCCTCGGTCCAGCGGTTCTGCTTCAGCAGTGAATACAGGCGCTTGCGTTCCTCTTCGTCGCCTTCCGTGCGGCGCCAAACGGCCTTCTTGACCGGCACCTTGGCCGCTTCCCGGCAGGCGTGGATGTCGCCCAGTGCATCCAGCAGTGTGGCGCGCCCCAGACGGGCCGGCAATCCGTGCCAGTCGTAGCCCTCTGCCATCCAGTCGTCGCGGATCTCGCGGGGTGACTGTTGCGCCGTGGACCACCCACTGCAACGCTGCCAGGCATCGCCCCGCACGCGTCCGCACAGGGCGGCGATTTCAACCAGGCGGTCGTACTTGGACCGGTTCAAATCCCGGCTGTGCAGGATGCGCGTGACCTTGACCGGCCTAGCCATGGTTGACGGCATCCCGGATTTGCTTGCGGTAGGAGCGCAACCCGTACAGGCGGCAGGAGAAGGCATGGACGACGGCCATCCAATCCTCGACCATCTCCTCTTGGAGCGACAGGCTTTCCTGGTTGACGACCGTGATGGTACAGCCGTGTTGCGTGGCGAAGTGCTCGAACCGGTCGAACCCGAAACGGGTCAGCCGGTCCCTGTGGGCCACCGACAGATGGGCGATCCCCCGCTTCTCGATGCGCTCCCTCAGCGACAGGCACACCTTGCGCTTGCAATGCCGGCCGCCCCCGACTTCCGACCGCCGCTCGTCCACGGCCACGCCCGCACCCGGGCCGTACGCCTCCATCGCGGACACCGGGCGTTTCAGATCGTCCTGCTGGCCCCGGCGGGACACCCGGCAGCAGACCACGATCAAACCCTGCGGGGCAACGTCGCCCCCACTCGGGAACCGCAGTGCGTCCGCCTCGGTGTGGTACTGCCGCCCGGCAGCAGTCCCGCGGGCCGGGACGTGCCGTTGCGGTCCATGACGCGCAACAGGTGTGCCGAACGTCCCACACGGGCGCCAAACTGCGGGATGCGGTAAATCTCGTCCATGTCAAAAATGGCAATTATACAATACAATTCAATACAAATTGAAGGCTTATCGATGCACCGGCCGGCACAGACAGTGTTTGCGCAGGTGCCTGCAGGAACGGCGCCCGGTCGTTCATTTTGCTGTAGTCAACATCCTGGTTTGTTCGGAACGGTCCCGCCCAGTCTACGCGAAAAGCGCTTCGGCATGGCGACCGGCCTTACCGTCTGGCATTTTCACGACCTGTACTCAGGAAATGAGTGACGGACTGTGACACTGTTTCAATCTCGTTTGAGGCATCCTCGGACACCGCGTACACGCTAGGGCGAAGTCCGGGTGGGCCGTGCACGGCTGCCGAGCCTGATGCGGTGGGCCTGGTTCCGACCGCCCTGTGGGACACGGTGAGGGAGGATCGATACGGTTGGGTCCACCAGTACGCGGCCAGCGGGAGCCAACCGTCCCGGGGGAGGTTGGGTGGAGTCGGTGCCCGCCGCGGGCATAGTGGACCCGGGGCTTCCGGACGGAGGCGGGAGCCCACAACGGAGTGCGGCTGCCGGCACAGGCCACGGCTTGTGCCGGCAGCCGGACGCGAGGCGGTGTCCATGCCGTAGCCGCATCAACAAGACTGAAACAGGGCCCGGACTGCATCGTGGTCTGGTTATTTGAATTAATACCCTTACAATAGATGCCCAGACCGGCCCTTCGGGTGTCCGGACTGGAGACCTGCCATCCCGCCTGTAAGCACGGCCCCCCATGAAGAGATCGTCCGCATCCAGAAGAAACAACCTCGACCACACGCTGCAGGATCTGGAGAAGCGCTTCGGCGACGGCATCGTCATGAAACTGGGCGAGAACCCCGCTCTGAAGGTGGAGTCCATTCCGACCGGAGCCCTCTCCCTCGACATCGCCCTGGGCGTGGGCGGCGTGCCGGTGGGCCGCATCCTCGAGGTGTACGGCCATGAAAGTTCCGGCAAGACCACACTCTGCCTGCACGTCATCGCCGAGGCCCAGAAGGCCGGGGGCCTGTGCGGCTTCGTGGACGTTGAACATGCGCTGGACCCCGACTACGCCAAGCGAATCGGGGTCGACGTCAATGAACTCTATGTCAGCCAGCCGGACACCGGCGAGGCGGCGTTGGAAGTGGCCGAGGCCCTGGTCACCTCGGGTGAACTGGCCGTCGTGGTGGTCGACAGCGTGGCCGCGCTGGTGCCCAAGCAGGAAATCGACGGCGAAATGGGCGATGCCCACGTGGGTCTTCAGGCGCGGCTCATGAGCCAGGCCCTGCGCAAGTTGACGGCTCCGGTCAAGAACAGCGGCTGCACCCTGATCTTCACCAACCAAATCCGGCAGCGCGTCGGGGTGATGTTCGGCAACCCGGAGACCACCTCCGGCGGGATGGCCCTGCGCTTCTACGCCAGCGTGCGCATGGAGATACGGCGGCAGCAGGCCATCAAGGACGGTACGGAGACCATCGGCAACAAGACGAAGGTCACCGTGCGCAAGAACAAGGTCGCGCCACCCTTCAGAATCGCTGAATTCGACATCATGTACAATCAAGGAATCAGTTCCGACGCGGACATCCTGAACCTGGCCATCGAACACGACCTGATCGATCAGCGCGGTTCCTTCTTCCGGTACAACGACGAGTTGCTGGGACAGGGACGGGCGGCGGCCGTGAACAGTCTGTCGGAGCAGCCGGAACTGACCGCGCGTCTGCGCGACCTGATTTGCCAGAAAGTCGGATTGACCTCGCCTGAATCCCCGGACGGCGACACAGGCGCCTAACCTGCAAACCAGCCGCCACCGGACCGGTTCCGGCGGCGGTCTCCCTGCCCGCCCGCGGCCGGCGGAGCCGTTTTCCGCCTACCGCACCCACCCGGTCGTTGCCCTGCTGCCGGGGCAATTGCGCGCAGCATCCGGAGCCGGGTGCAACAGAACCCGAAACCAACATGGACCTCACGATTTGGCACGCATTGATCTTCCTTTTGGTGGGTATCCTCCTAGCCGGCCCCGTCGTCGGCTGGTTCGCCTACCGCCGGGGCCGCCAGGAGCGGGACATCGGTGAGGAGCGCATCCACAAGGAACTGCAGCTCCAAAGGGAAGCCATCGCCAAGGAGAAGGCGGAGGGCGTCGCGGCCGTTCAGCGCGAACGGCTCGCGCTGAACGAACACGAGATCCAGCAGCACGAAAAGCTGGAGGCCGAATGGTCGCGCTTGAACCAGGAATCGGCCCGGCAGAACCAGAGCCTGCGGGACCGGTCCCGCAGCCAGGACCGCAAGCAGGATGCCCTTGACGAGCGTGAACAGGAACTGGCACAGCGTACGGAAGGGCTGGATGCCCGGGAAGGGGAACTGGCCAGCCACAAGGAACGCCAGGACCGGGAACTGGAACGCCTGGCCGAGCTGACCCGGGAGCAGGCGCGCAGGGAGGTCGTTGCCCGCGCCGAGGTCGAGGCCCGCCAGGAGGTGGCCCGGACCATCCGGGACATCGAAGCCCAAAGCCAGGAGATGGCGGAACAGAGGGCGCGGGAAATCATCACCCTGGCCATGGAACGCGTGGCACACGACAGCGTGCCGGACCAGGCCGCCTCCAGTGTCTCCCTGCCTTCGGACGACATGAAGGCGCGCATCATCGGCCGCATGGGCCGCAACATCCGATCGCTGGAAATGGCGCTCGGCGTGGACATCATCGTGGACGATACGCCGGGTGCCATCGTCATCTCCTGCTTTGATCCCATCCGGCGTGAGATCGCCCGCCAGGCCTTGGCCAACCTCGTCCAGGATGGTCGCATTCACCCGGCCCGGATCGAGAATGAAGTCAAGGCAGCGGAGCGGGAAGTGGACCGGATTATCCTGGACTCGGCCCAGAAGGCGATGCTCGAAGTCGGCATCCCGGGGCTGCACCGGGAACTGCAGGTGCTGCTCGGGCGCCTCAACTACCGCACCAGCTACAGCCAGAACCAGCTGTACCATGCCATCGAGACGGCCCACCTGTCCGCCATGATTGCCGAGGAACTGCACGGGGACGTGCAGACGGCCCGCATCGGCGGCCTCCTGCATGACATCGGCAAGGCCGTCAGCCACGAGGTGGAGGGTCCCCATGCGATCGTCGGTGCCGCCATCGCACGCCGCTACGGCATCAACGAAAAGATTGCCAACTGCATTGAGGCCCACCATCACGAAGTGGAAATGGCGTCCATGGAGGCCGTTATCGTTGCCACGGCGGATGCCGTCAGCGGAGCCCGTCCCGGCGCGCGCCGCATTTCGGTCGAACGGTACTACGAGCGCATCAAGGAACTGGAGGATGTGGCCCGCGGCTACGACGCGGTCAAGGAGAGCTACGCCCTACAGGCCGGCCGTGAACTGCGCGTGCTGGTGCAACCCAAGGACATCGACGACAAGGGTTGCGTGGAACTGGGCCGAGATATCGCGGAGCAGATCCACGATACCTTGCAGTATCCGGGCCAGATCAAGGTCACCGTGATCCGCGAAACCCGGTACGTGGCGGTCGCATCCTAACGAGTCGGGTAAGGAGCACTGGACATTGCTCCATATCGGCACCGGACGCGGCGGAACACAGGGAACCGACCCGTTGACGGGGGACGGTTAGCGATTATCACATCATGGAAAGCCCGCGCACTGGACCAACAGCGGTGTTGGACGCGGGACTGGCAGGCGGCCCGAAGCTGCGGCTTCGCGGCGCTCAAGCAGGCCGGTCGGGATGCGGTGATCCCCTGAGCGCACGTGCGGGCCAGCGGCTGTACTACAAGCTTTTCGAGAGGCTGCTGCAGGTGGTCTTCGTCCCGGATGCCGACCCCGCGGCAGTCACGCCGGCCACCCTCTTCCGCCCGGACCTAGCGAGCCGACACAGGTCTACTGCCTCTACCGTGAACGTTTTCCGATGGCCAACGTTAACGCCAATCCTTCCTGCAACTGGTGTGGGCTAGGCTTGCGGCCACAAACGGGCTGGGCCTGGAGGGCGCGGTCCGGTTCGCACTGGGTCCAATCGAGCCACCACCCTCTTGAAGCCGCGGCGCATCCACCCGCGATGCACCGTTACAATCGCCATCCCGACCGCCCCAACCCCGGTCCGATCCCACTGGAACCAGTGCCCTTGGCCCATTGTCATGTCTCAAAGACTAATCACACCCGGACAAGTAACAATTTACATGTCGTTGATAGTGCCCATCTTGGGCCACCCGGACGTGGGGTACCGCTGCTGGTCCCGCCGGGACAGGCAGCAGTGCGCGGTGAAATGAATGCGGAGCCGCCAGACGCATCACGCCGGAGGGCCTCCAAGTTCAGTCTGACGCCAGCCGGTGGGGCCGTTGGAAGACGGCCGGCTGTTCTTGCGGGCGTTGTATCGAGACCCGCCGTTGCTGGGCGATCGACGACCCGGACTACCGGCGCCAGGCGATCCCAACCGGACCTGGTCCGGCCTCTGCAGCTTGGTCATGGTCGAGATGAAACGCCGCCTCGAGGACCGCACGACCACCGAGATGCGCTGCTTCATATCCAGCCTGCACATCGCAAATCAACTCACGGACAGGCCTGCTTCAGGGGACACTCCGGGAGGATTGGTTTTTGCTATGTCGACGGAGTTGTGCGGAAGGCGCATGTCCGCGCCGCTTGCAACATCCGGGAGCAGTTGGGCGACCCCAAGATTGAGTTGTACACGCCATACCGTGAGGCCAAGACCTTGCTCTTGGGAAGAACCAGGCCATTGGTGGGGACTGCTCCACCCGGACTCGAGTTGCAAGGGCACACACCTCGGTCAAATGAGAGCGAATGGCCCGCACTGGTGCTGAAGTGTGCCAGGCAAAGGAACAGAAAATTTTCCATTGGGTGTAACAGTTTGCGGTCGCCTGCGTCTTATATAGAAGGGCATTGAGTCGTCTGTGGTCGATTCACCGCCTTTGTCAGCTGCCTGTACGTCACACTCCTACTTCGAGGCTGCAGTAATGACCGAACTCATCAAGGTCTCCAAGACCTCCCGCCCGACGGCCGTAGCCGGAGCCATTGCCGGCGTAATGCGCAAGGGCGGGTATGCCGAAATCCAGGCCATCGGGGCCGGGGCCGTAAACCAGTCCGTCAAAGCCCTAGCCACGGCGCGCAACTACCTGAAGGAGGACGGCATCGATCTTGCGGCCGTGCCCGGCTTCACGGAGGTTGAGATCGATGGCTCCATAAAGACGGCCGTTCACATGGCCATCTACAAGCAGTCCGACGTGCTGGACTCGGAATTGGACGAGGACGAAGACGAAGAAGAGGACATGGTCCACCCTGTGGTGAACAACGGGATCCACAACGGCGAAACCCATCTGGCCCTTTAGCGCGTCCAACCGGCCGTGTGCGGAACCTCCGCCAACTGCAGTTAGGATTCAGGTGCTTGCAGGCAGCACCTGACGCAATCCCGCCAGTCTGGCCCCTGCCAACCGGGCCGGGCTTGGCTGCACGGATGCCGGAAGCCTGCAAGGGAGTCTCCCCATGAAGCCGTCCTCCGGCCCGTTCCGTCGTGTCCCTGCCCAAACACCAAGCCGCCCGACCAGGAAACGGTGGCAAACTCGTCGCTGCCGTGTTGGCAGCGGTTCTGGTCATGTCCGGCCTCTCGACGGCCGAAGCCCAATCCGGGATTGAGACGCCGACGGCCTACCGGCAGTCTCCGTTCCTGCCCGCACCACCACACCTGGAGACCGTCCAGGACCGGCTGCCGCCGGACCCCGTGGTCCTGGATCCGGCATCCCTGTTCCCAGCCCCGGCCAACGAAGGAATGGGACCGGGAGAGTTCGGCGGGAACCTGGTGCTCGTGCGCGATCCGTACGCGCGGGTCGATGTCCCGGCACTGGCATTGCGCGAGAACCTCCTGAGCGCGCCGGCATGGGATCCTGGCGACCCGCGCCCCAACATCCTCACCCGATGGCATGTCCATCCGGACCGCCGGCACTTCCGCCTCGAACTCCGGACCGGCCTGCGCTGGTCCGATGGCGTACCCGTCACCACGCGCGACGTTGCCTTCGCGTTCAACGATCTCTGGCTCGACCCGGAGATGAACTTCCTGGGCATGCCGAACGTGATCCGCGCCGGCGGAGACGGCAACGGCACGCCAGTGTCGCTGCGCATCCAGGACGACGTGGTCTTCTATCTGGATTTCGATGAACCCTACGGCGGTTTCGTACGCGCCTTGACCGAGTTGCACCCGGCGGGTTACACGGACTTCCTCAAACCGGCTCACCACCTGGCCGACTTCCATCCCGATTACGCCACCGTCGCCGATCTGCGCTCCCGCATGCAAACCTCCGGCACCAAGTACGCGTGGGAGCTGCTGCAGGCTGCGGACTGTCAGCCCCCTGAATTGGGACAAGATGCCTGCACCGACTTTCCAGGGCTGCAGCCCTGGATCCAAACCGAAGTGGAACTAGACGGCACCGTCCACTTGGAACGCAATCCTTGGTACTTCAAGGTGGATCCGAACGGCCGGCAGTTGCCCTACATCGACACCCTGACAGTGCTACCACCCGCGGACCCGCTGCCCCCGTCACCGACCGCAGCCCCTGAGGCCGATCTGGCCACACCCGCGGACGGCTGGCACAGGCGAACCGACTATCTTGCACTGAGAGAGCTCGGCCGACGCGGCGTTCGCATTCTGGAGAGTGTGCAGGATCCGGTCGCACTTCACCTGAACCACACCGGCGAGGGCGAACGCTGGCAGACCCTGGTCGCCATGCCCGACTTCGGGCGAGCCCTGCCCCTGGCCATCAACCGGCCGGGACTGGCTGCGGCCCTGTCCCTGCCCGATGGCGGCACCGTCCATGATCCCGAAGCAGCCAACCGCCTGCTGGACGGGATGGGGATGACCGAACGCACGGAACAGGGCATGCGCATGGGACCCGGCCGTCAAACCGCGGCCCTGACGCTGGCCTATGCGGCCGAGGAGTCGGGTTTGCACCGGATTGCGGAGCGGATCGTGGACAATTTGGCTGCCGTGGGCTTGGACGTGTCGGCCGAACCACTGCCTTCCCGTCTGTTGGCCATCCGGATGCACGGCAATCAGCTGCAGATGTCCCTGGGCCCCTCCGGCGGACCAGGCTGGGCCACCGGTACAGTTCAGGACCACCTGCCCAACGGCGCCACCGGGCGCCAGTGGCAGCTCTGGCACGACAGCGATGGCAATCTGGGAACCGAACCGCCCATTCCCATTCTGGAGTTGTACGAACTGGCTTCCGTCCTGGCCTCGGTCCTGCCATCGGATCAGGCTGCGCGCCAGGCACGGGCGCGGTTGGGCCCCATCAACGAAGAACAATTCCTGATCCTGCCGCTGACACCGGAGGCCGGTCAGCTGGTGGTGTTCGCGACCGGGTTGGGAAACCTTGCCCGAGGGGGACCGGTCGAGGCGGCCGTCGCCGCCGCTGAACTCTTCCATTGGACCGCGCCCGACAACACGGCGACAAGCCGGTGAGTCCTCCTGCTGGGAACCCGGCCGCACAGGCCTGCCTCCTCCACGCGCGTGCCGTAGGCCAGCACCCAGAGGGTGACCGCGGCCAAGACCAGCCAGTGCCTGTCCACACACGTGCGGGATCCCCGCGACGGGCGGGTCCGGTGTCACTGCCAACCCATGCACCTAGCGTCCAGACGTCCTGCTCGATCCACACCGCATCCCATAGGTGCCGAGGTCCACATGGTCAATCCACATGGTCAAGGGGTTCGTTCGAGAGCAGGACCGACCCCTCCTGGATGCCTGGCAGCCGGACTCCACACTACAGCCAGCGACCTACAACTCTCTTGTCAGGGTAGCTGAACAGCACTGCAACAAGAGGTCATGTGGTAGGTTGCAGGAGACTCTGATGCAGCCCCCGAAATTCCGCCACGTGCGCTGCCTGCCTCGTCCGGGTCACACCCCTACAGTTGATCGGCCGACGGACCAAACTGCCGTGTACCATGTCAGAAATGAAGTACGATAATCCGTCGGCAACACGCTCTGCTTGCCCAAGGCTGCAACCATGTCCAAGAAAGCGAAAGCGCATCATATCGTCCCTCATCCCGACGGAGGCTGGAGTGTCAAAAGGGCTGGGAGGCCGAATCTCATCGGCCACTTCACCACCAAACAGGAAGCCGTCGCCGCCGGCAGGCGGATCAGTCGGGAGCAAAATACCGAACTCGTGATCCACGGCCTAGCGGGAATGTACCAAGGCCAGGTGGAAATCCGCGGGGACATCGTTTCCGCCCCTGATACCACCGATGCCTATTGCGCGGACCAAACGGCACCTGTGTGATCCTGCTCGATACTCATGTGGCCCATTGGTTCACAGTCAACGATCCCCGCCTGGGATGGAGAGCGTGGAACAGGATCCAGAACGCCTTTGAGATGGACACGGTGGCCTTGTCGTCATTTACCGTCTGGGATGCAGGCTATCAAGTGAAGCGCGGCAGGGTGTTGTTCCCCGACGACCTCACCATCGACAAGTGGTGGGATGGTTTGTTGGCACGGGGCGTGACGGAACTCGTTGCCAACAGCGCCATCCTGTTTCGTGTCTTTGAGTTGGCATGGGCCGAAAATGATCCGGCCGACCGCATCATTGTGGCCACGGCCCTGCACCACAACATCGAACTGGTTACAGCCGACCGGAAAATGCTGGATTGAAATTGCGCCGATCTGAAAACCTTGAATGCCCGCAAGGGACCACAAGGGACAATCCTTCGCCTGCCTGTAGCGCGAGGAGTCGGACTCAGTCCTGGTCCGGGGCACCGCCGTTGCGCTATTGGCAGGCCGCGGCGGTCTGACGGGCCCCGAGGTCTGGCTTGTGCTGCGCCGCAATCCCGGTGCCGACCGCCTCTGCCATGCCCCACCGGGTGAAGCCGGCCCGCCTGACGACCTCCCCGGACTATGCCAGGGACTTGACTTTCCACACAGTATCTGTGTTCGATGTCAAGACATTGAAGGTTCGGACGTCCACGCCTCCTGTGGCAACCAAGGTGTCCCTCGGCGGGCCACCGCATTCAGGTGCAGGAGCTTGCGCATGACCGCAACCAAGGCAACCTTACCCGTATTGCCTCGTTGCCGCAGGCCCTGATGGAAGTGTTGGTGGATGCCTGCCTACCGGAACTGCAGCAGCCCTGAACAGCTTGTCGGCAACCCCTTCCGCGTCGGCAGCTCGGTACAAGCGGTCTCAGGGCTGAAAACGTGCGTAGACGCCGCGAAGCAAATGGAGTGCCTTTTCCGCTCTATTGCTGGTCCACACGTCGATCACCGCTCCGCAATCGGTATGGACAGCAAGGGGTATAAACGACCACTCTTTCGCATCCGCCGCGATTCCATCTGAATCTTCCAATTCCTCAAAGGGACCGGGCACAAGAATCCTCACGGACCCTGTCATAGGAATGAACTCAGCGAAGAAATCACCCGAGCCATCATAGTAACAAAGCGACTTTCTTTCTACGACCGGAATCGTCTCGCCAAGCATTTCAACCTTATTTCGCAAATCATTCAGCAAAGCGCGGGTCTTGTCACTCATGCTGACGCCACCGATGTCCCGGGATGCCGAACGCGCCTTGAGTTCAGCTACGTCCTTGTCCTGGACCAGTAGCATATCAGCCTTGGGGTAAGGCCAAATCCCGACAGCCCTCTGGGCAAGTTCAGCACCGCGCTCCCGCATCTGATTCGCGGTCCACTTGTCCTGTTCTCTGATGTAATAATTCAATCGGACGGCGCTGTGTTTGAATCCCAGCGAATGCTCCCGTTTTTCGAGGAACGGTAAATTAGACAATGAGGGATTGCGGTCGAAACCAACCAGCGTTAAGTTGCCCAGACGGTGAAGCCACGTTTGGTGGACCTCTTCCCAGTCATCACCCAGCATGGCCTTCCATTTTTCGGATTCATCGAGGGATTGCGGCATGACGTGTTCGATGGAATAGTTGTCCAAGGGACTGATCTCATCCTGGCCATGATTTTCCAAGGTGTCCAGCACATGACGACAGACCCTCATCGAGTAGAGGTCGCGTTCTTGGACACCTTTCAGAAACTCTTCATTCGACGGGAACCGGTTGCCGGCTTTCTCTCTTACCAAGGCAACCTTGAACGTCTCAAATACAGTATCTTCCTCCAAAGCATGAGCAACCCGTTGAAACACGTTCCAATAGTTTCCCGTATGCCAACCAAGAACCGCACGGCGCAACAGGTAACTCTTCAACAACGTCATAGCCTCGGCAAAATCACCGTCGCTCAACTGACCAAGGTGCCAAAATCCGTAAAGCCGGGAAACCAATGCTGCATGAACAGTTCCAAGGCGGCCCCAACGAGCAAACTCCAAGGCTGGCGCCAAGGCCCTGTGAGGCGAGAGCGACGGACGAAGGAACCAAGCGTAATATCGTCCCATCTTCAACATGTCGGATAGAAGTGATGACGCTTCGTCAAAGCCTGCGGAAGGCCAAAAACGCTTGAATTCGCCGTACACACGATTCGCACGTATTTGGGTCGTGGACTGCCTGTTCATCGCGATGTAATCTCGCAGAAATTCCTCGAAACCACCGCCAACGTTGCGGAACACATCCTCCAGATGGCTCCAATACTGTTCATAAAGTCGTGTCTGATCCTCTGCGTTCAGGCCCATAAGCAGGTAGTTCCGGATCAAATCACTCTGGGTCAGATCGACTCCGGTAGAGTTCAAGCTCTCAAATATCTCCTGTGGGTTGTCGACCGGGTGCTCCAATGTCACATCGATAACGACCAGACGATGCACACCCTCATATATGGCCTGTGGATCGACATCCGCGTCCCGCAAGTGCTCTCGAAAACGCCCATAAGCCGATAGGATGAATTCGGAACTGTCGCGTACTTCGCCCGGGGCGCTACCGTCAACCAAGGCCCTCAATGTGGCATCATCATGCCGCCGTAACGCTACCCGATAATGACGAGCTCCAGTCTCAAAACTGTTCTTCAAAAAGACGTCATCAATCTGCGCGATGCTGGGGTCGTTGCCATCCCCGCCGACTTCCGCCAAGTGATCCCGCAAAGCGACCATGAGCAGCGTCAGTGTAGTCAATCGCTGCTGACCGTCGATTACTAACCAGCTCGCAAAACTGGCGCCCACTTGGTCCTGCACGTACACGAATGACCCTAGGAAATGCCGGGCAGCCGTATCGGTTGAAGCCTTGAAGACATCTTCCCACATCCGGTCGCACTGCTCCGGTCCCCAGGCGTAATCCCGCTGAAATACCGGAATCACAAACTGCTTGTGACCGTTAATTATCTGAGCGAATTCGCGTTTACTTGCCTGCATGGATTGATTCCTCATGAATGTTCAGATACCGAGATGAGTTTCCGTCAGACCGACCCCTGTCCCGGACGGACCGCGTTTCAGGTTGCGGGTTCAAGTTCCTCCGGGGTCAGTTCCACGAAGGTCGGTTCCGGTTCCAGCAGTCCCAACCAAGCCGTTGGCCGAACGCCGTTGAAGGCTTCGGCAACGGCCCGGACGTATTCACCCATTTGCTTCCGGAAGACCTTCCGCGCCGCGTCGGGCCGTCGGGACCAGTCCCCGGTCTTCCAGTCCACGATGTGCCAATCCCCGCGCTCATCCTGAAAGAGCAGATCCAGCCTCAGGTTGCGGGCCCCTTCCACCGTCGCTACGGACATCGGCATCTCTGTGACAAGGCGCCGGGCTGCACGGATCCGCTTGCCAAACGGAAGTTCCCGCAATCGCAGCAGGCACTGATGGATGTCCCTGGCGTCCGCGGTTGCAAGCATGGAATGGCCCGAAAGACGAGAAACGACGAAATCCATCAGGTCGTCCTCGGACAGGGGGAACCATCGGTGCCACTGGCCAAGGACCCCATGGGCCAGATCGCCCCGCTGCTGTTGCTTCGGGCTTTCAGGCAGGACACGGTCCGATACGGCCGCCTTGGCATGGACGGTCAGGCTGTTGGCCACGGCCGGTTCCCGCGCCAGTTTCAAGTCGATTGCGATGTCGGGCTCGGCGCCCGGCCGTTCCGTCAACGCAGGTAACCATGGGGCCGCTTCGATTTCCCGGAGATCCCTGTAGTCGGCCAGGTCACATTCATGCCAACACTCCTGAATCACCGGGGTGGCGGTAGCAAACAGCGGCACGGCCGGCGGGTGCGGCTGTGGGTCCTCCTGTTCCTGCTCCTTGGCTTGTGCCAAGGCGTCCGCAAGTTCCATCGACCAAGAAGAGTCCTTCTTGGTGTCCCAACCGCTGAGAACAAGCAGGTCCGCGGCGCGGGTGCAGGCCACGTAGAAGAGACGCCGGCTCTCCGCGTGCTGCCTCCGCGCCTCCATGTCCTTGGCCAATTGGAAGCTGAAGGGCTCGGCCAGCTCCCCGTTTTCGTCCGGAACCTTGCAGACCAGATTGTTCGGATTGAAGGCCAGGACCGGCGGGCGGTGGCGGGGTCCGGCCCTAGCCCAGTCATACTCCAGGTTCGGCACGAAGACCACGGGAAACTCCAGCCCCTTGGCCCCGTGGACCGTCATGATTTGAACGGCTTCCCCATCCTCCGGTTCGGTGCCCCCTTCCCGCTGATTGGCCTGCCGATCCTGGGCTGCCAGCCGGCGCAGGAACTCGCCCATGCCCGTTGCGCGGCATTGGAACGCCAGCCATTGCAGCGACTCGAGATCGTCCAGGCAGTCCCTGGCCCGGAGCGTGTCCCTGTTGCCGAGCAGGACGCTTTCGTACCCGGTCTCGCACAGGACCTCCGCCAGCAGCCAATCCGGGGAGAGCACCAGCGCCTTGCCCCGGAGCGTGGACAGAACCCGATGGGCGTGCCGAACCCTGTCCCGTTGCTCGGCATCCGGAATCGACAACGCAGCACCGTCCAGGTTCGACAAACCTGCATGGGCCGGGTTTCCGGTCAGCAGGAACAGGGTCTCGTCGCTGAGGCCGAACAGCGGCGAGCGCAGGGCCGCCGCCAAGCTGAAATGATCGGAGGACCGATGTAGCCACCGCAACAGGGCCACCACACTGCGAATGTGGGCCTGAACCTTCAGATCCGTGCCGTCGACCACCCGGAAGGGAACCCCGTGTTCGTGCAGAACCTCCTCCAATAGCGAGAGATGGGTGCGGGCCCGCAGGAGGATGGCCGCATCGCTGTAGCGGAAGCTCCGGACATCCCTCTCCACCGGATGGGACAGATCCACGACGCGGCGCCCGGATTCCCGGATTTCCCGGAGGCGGCTCGCGATGAGGTCGAACTCGGCCACCCGTTTCGCATCCGCGGTATCGTCCGACGGTCTCCGACGGACACCGGCATCCGCCGGTTCCTCTGATTCGGCTTGCGAAAATGTATGCACCTCGAGGGACGGCTGCCGCGCAGGAGCTTCCCGGCCGGACCTCAGAGCCATGGGTTTGGCTTCATAGTCCTGATAGCCGTTCTTGCCCAGCGGCCGAAACAGCTTGTCGAAAATCGCATTGGTGGCCGCGATCAGTTCCCGGTGTGTCCGGAAGGATTCCGACAGGTTGCCCAGCGGCTGGGCCGATCGACTCCGGATGCCTTCAGCCAGCTTCACGAACTCCGATACTTCGGCACCCCGGAAGCGATAGATGCTCTGCTTGGTGTCCCCCACGGCAAACAGCCGTCCCTGACGCCTGCCTTCCGCCACCACATGGCCCGTCAGGGCCGCCAGACAGCCGATGATTTCCTGTTGCAGGGGATTGATGTCCTGATACTCGTCCACCAACAGGTGGTTGATGCCCAGAATGGCGGATCCAACCCGTGAGGCCGACTGGGCCGCATGGACCTTGAGCAGGTGCAGCGCCTTGAGTTCCAAGTCGTCGAAGGTCAGCAGGTTCCGTTCGCGCTTGATGTCGTCCAGATGGCGATTGGCCCGTTTCCACGCCGAGTGCCAAAGGCCCAGCAACCGCAGCGCCTTCCGGTCCTGTTGGTCCGGCTCCTCGCCGACGGAGCCGGCCCGGACACGTTCGAGGCGATTGCACGTTTCATGTACGAGGCGCCAGGCCTTGTTGCAAAGCCGCTTGAAATCCGGATCCATCTTGCCGCCGCCCACATCCCGGATGGACTTGGGCCATGTCTCGGCGTTGAAAGCCGCCCGCGCCCGGATCCAATCACCGTTCATCAGGTGCTCCATCGTCCCCAACGCCCAGCCGCACCGCGTGCCCAGCGCCCCCTTGACGTCGGGATCGCGGATCGCGGCCTGCAAAACCCTCCGCGTTTCCGCCAATTCCGGTTGGCGGCTCATGATCTCCGCGGTGACCGCCGCCTCCACTTCGGCGTGGGCTGCCTCCCAGGCCTTGCGCAGATACCCCTCGACCGATCCCGATGCCTCCAATTGGACCATCAGGTGCTCCTTTGTCAGCAGATCCGCCAGGACCTGCCGGAACACCGCAGGCCGGAAGAGAACGACCAGTTCGCTTTCGGGTGGCTCCGAACGATCCAGCTCGTGGGAGTAGCGTCGCACCGCCTCGTCGAGCAGGGATGATGCTTCCGTCTCATCAGCGACCGCGAAATCCGGATCGATGCCGGCCTCCACCGCATGTTCGGTCAAGAACCGCTGGCAGAAGCTGTGAACCGTGGCCACCTGCAGCGCATCGAGTTCATCGAGACGGTGTCGCCACACCCCGGGATTGCAGTCCGCCCTGGCCCTTATCTCCCGGCGAATGCGCTGGCGCATGGACATGGTCGCCGCCTTCGTAAACGTCACCGCCGCCACCGAGCGCAGGGGCCAGTCCGGTTTGTGTTCCAGCACATGCAGGAACCGCTGGACCAAGACGAGAGTCTTGCCCGTTCCGGCTCCCGCCATCACGGATTGGTTGCGGTCCATCGAGGTGATGGCCAATTGTTGTTCCGCCGTAATGCTCATATGGACTTCAGGCGGCGACGCCCCTTGTAGCGGCTCCGCCACGAAGGCTGACAGAATTCGGCCTTCCGACACCAGGGAGCACAGGAGAACGTCTCCCGATCCATGCGCCGCGGCGCGCCTGGGAAGCTGCCGGCCGTGACATCGGCCACGACGTTGTCCAGTTGTTCCAGCACGGCCTCGACAAGCGGATCACCCTCGTTGTGCGGTTCCGCGATCTCCGGGCTGGTCTTGCGGGTCCCGCTGCGCGCTCCCCGCGGCTCCAAGTTGCGGACATTCCAGTAGGCGCTGTACGTGACCGGCCCAATTGCGTTGTGCACCGCCCGTCCGTACAGGACCGCCTGCAGCGTCTTGCCCTCCCCCACGTCGCGTTGGGTTTTCCCGGAACGCTTGTAGTCGATCACGCGCAGGTTGCCGGCGCTGTCCACATCGATGCGGTCGACAATGCCCCGCAGCCGGACGGATCCGGTCTCCTTCAGGAGGTCGCTGTCCTCGGTCCACTCCATGCGCTCTTCCTGGTGCATGGGTATCCACGCGCCCGCGGCCAGATGGTCTGCCTCCTCGCGGTCCCTGAGCACCAGTTCAACCAGGTTCCGTCGAATCTCTTCCAAGTCATGGCGTGCCAGCGGATAGGGCTGGTACTTCAACCGGACATGCCGGGAACTCTCGCCCTCGGCCAGTACTTCAGACACCAGAGCCTCAACCTGTTCCCGGCTCAGGTGTGCCAAGCTCCCATCCTTCAACCTGCCGTAGATGCCTTCCAGGGCATCGTGGTAGATGTTGCCTTCCACGACCGGCGGCATCCCTTCCTCAGGAGTTTCATCAGGCTTCAGACCCAGTACCCTTTCGGCGAAAAACCCCAAGGGGCAGACCGGAAAGTTCTCGAGGGCACTGGGACTCCAACGGTAATCCACGCCGAACTTATTCCGCAGCCGCCTCAGAACCGCCGGGCCGGACAGGATGCCTTCGTAACAGGTTGGCGCCGCGGTGCCGGTGCGCAGCGCGTCCACACGAGCCAAGTCCGCGACCCGTTCCATGTCCGCTCCCATGCCGGCTGCAACGGCCATCGGCACCTTGGACTCCCCGCCTTGGACCGCGAACCGAAGCAGTTCCCGCTCGGAGGCGGGAGGTGTTGGTTCCGGCTGGGCATGTTCGCCGTCCGGCCAAAAGGGCGAGGCCGGGACGAGGCCGGACTCCAACGCACCGCCGGCAATGGTCTTGCGGGCGCGGCTTAGGCGAAGCCGACCCGCGCATCCGGCCACAAGCATGTCCCACTTCAGCCAGGCCGTTCGATGATCATGGGTGCGAAGGTCAAGTGCATGGCTGTCCCGTTCGCGGACCGAGAAAACCGGGTCGGCCGGAGGCCCGGCCGGCAGCGACCGTTCGTTGAGGCCCATTACAAACAGATGCCGGGTCGGCACCATCCAGCCGTTGTCGAAATCGAGAACCCTCACGGATTCGTTGGGTTCGTACAGGGGGACGGAGAGCCTCTCCATTCGATCCAGCAGGCGACGCCTCAAATCCGGCCACCGTACGCGCCGAGTGGCCGGAGATGCGCGCAGCATGTCGGCGACCATGCGATCCAGTTCCTGGCGAACCGCTTTGGCCAAGGCTTGATCCGGGGGGGCAACGCCTTCTGGAATGCCGAAGCCAACACCTTCAGGCTGCAACAGGCTCCTCACCCAGGTCAGCAGGTTGCGCTCATCCTCGGTGTCCGGAGGCGTCAATCCGTCCAACAGGCGCAGGGTGACACCCTCCAAGTCCTGTCGGAGCCCGGCCGGCTCCTCCTTCAGGCCCATGTCCCGCAGCAGATGCCGATCCCAATCGGCATCCGCGTGAAAGGGACTGAGCCACTGTTCCCTCCCCCGGATCACGCCAAAGGCATGGGTCAGGATGCTCAGGTATTCCAGGCCGTCATGCTTCGCGCCCGGGTGGTGCAGCCAAGGTGACAGCAGCAGGTCCCAGGTCTCCGCCAGCGGAAACAAGGGCGCCGCTCCCAGCGCCTGCCGGAATGCTAGGCACAACGGGTGTTCCGGGAGCGGCAGGGGCAAGTGCAGCGGAATCCGATACTCCTCTGCCACCCGGCGCAGGAGCGAATTCCAATCGCGCAGGGTCGGAACACACAGGGTGATGTCCTGCAGCTCGGCCTTACCGGTTTGCAGCATCTGCTTGACGCGGCGCAGAACCCAGCGCACCTCGTCCTCGGCCGTGGACAACTCGGCCGTTTCAAAGGCGTGTTCGGGCTCGGGTTCGCGGACCGTCGCGGGACTGCCGGATTCCCCAAACCCCCTGGCCAAATCGTCGGACCGGGCACGGCCCAACTGCGATTGACCAACAGGCAGAAATACCCGGACCTCAGTGCCGCGTCGCTGCATCGCCTGCAGGAAATGCCGCTGCAAGGGGGTGAACTCGGCGAAGCCGGCCACCAGGAGGCCGGTGCCAGGATCCAGGTCGGCGGAGTCGGCCTGCAACAGTGAGCACACGCGGGTCAGGGCAACTGCCGGATCCAGTTGCCCGGTCCGCACCTGCTGCTCAACATACCGGTCGTACAGCGAGGCCAGATCCCGGTTCCGCGGCCTGCCACCGGATACGGCCCAGTTCCGGAAGGCGTCGGGGGAGATGGCCTGATGCTGCATCTCCTGGAACCAGGCCAGCAGTCGGCGCTGGAAGCCCGGCAGGAGCAGCGAGTCCTGAATCTCGCTATCCAGTCCCTCGGCGTGGACCTCCTCGGCGAGGGTTTCCACGAACAGCAACTGGTCTCCCGGCCGCAGGATCCCAAAATCGGGGCCGGCCCGGTCCAGCAGTTGGGCCGTCAGCCTGCCAAAGTTGAAGGAGTGTACGTTCAGCCACTTGGCGGGTCGCTTCCACCACACCACCTCCAGTGCAGGCGGCAGCAGCACCCAGACCTCGGCCAGGGGATCGTTGGCCTGCAGCCGGCCGATTCCTTCCTCAATGCCCGCCAGCGCCTGTTCGTTGGTCTTGATCCAGACGACCTGCAGGCCGGGTATGGGCATGGCAAGGGTTGGGGCAGATTTCAGTCGGCGGCTGGCTGTCGGGACCGCACCAGATGCACGAATTCCGCAAACAGCCGGTCCGCGTCGTGCGGTCCGGGGCTGGCCTCCGGATGGTACTGAACGCTGAACACGGGCTTGTCCTTCAGGCGCAGGCCCTCCACCGTCTTGTCGTTCAGGTTCCAGTGGGTGATTTCCACATTGTCCGGCAGGCCGTCGTGCTGCACACTGTAGTTGTGGTTCTGTGAAGTGATCTGAACATTGCCGGCCGCCAGGTCGCTGACCGGCTGGTTGCCCCCGTGGTGGCCGAACTTGAGCTTGTAGGTTTCCGCGCCCAGCGCCTGGGCAATGATTTGGTGGCCCAGGCAGATGCCGAACAGGGGCACCCTGCTCTCAATCAACTGCCGGGCCGTCTCCGTCACGTAGTGCAGGGCACCGGGATCGCCCGGGCCGTTACTCAGGAAAAGGCCGTCGGGATTCATCGCCAGGGCCTCGGCCGCGGAGGTGGAGGCCGGCACCACCTCGACCCGGAAGCCCTGGCTGGCCAGGCGGCGCAGGATGTTGTACTTGATGCCCAGGTCCCAGGCCACGACCAAAGGCTGCCGTTCCATCTCGACCAGTTCCGGCAATTCCCCCGAAGCCACCGGCTCCCAAGGGGAATCGGTTGTCTCAGCCCAGGCGTAGGGTTCGGTGCAGGTCACTTCGCGCACCAAGTCCCGGCCTTCCAGTCCCTCGAAGTCCCGAGCCCGGGCCAGGAGCTGTTCCTGGGTTAAGGAACCGTCCGTGCACAGGGCCGCGTGCACCACTCCCTGCTCGCGGATGTGACGGGTCAACAGCCGGGTGTCGATGTCGCTGATGCCCGGCACGCCGGCTTCGGCCAGCCAATCCGGCAGGGACCGCGTAGCCCGCCAACTGGACACATTGCGGCTGACTTCGCGCACGATCAGGGCCGTCAGGCGGGGACGTGCGCTTTCGATGTCCTCTTCGTTGATGCCGGTGTTGCCGATGTGGGGCGTGGTCATGCAGACCATCTGTCCCTGATAGGAAGGATCTGTGATCACTTCCTGGTATCCGGTCAGGCAGGTGTTGAACACCACCTCCCCCACCGCCACCGTCTCCGCGCCGAACCCCTGGCCGACGAACACAGTGCCGTCCGACAGCACCAGATGGGCGCGCTGTCCATTCATGGGACCGGCTCCGCCATGGCGTAGTTCTGCAGGCTGCGTACATCCGCATCCTGTTCCTGCAGGGCCCGGATGCCGGTCACGGCCGCCGCGGCCGCGGGCATGGTGGTCAGAATGGGAATGGACAGCCGGGTGGCCAAGGCCCGGATTCGGGCACCGTGGCGCCGGCTGCGCGGCCCCTTGGGCGTGTTGACCACCAAGTCCACTTGTCCGTCCTGCATGGCCTCGATCACGGTACGCCCCTCCTCTCCGGCCTTGCGCACCTGTTGGACTTCCAAGCCCGCCGCCTGAAAGAACGCCGCTGTGCCCTGAGTGGCCAGCAGTCGGAACCCGAGCACATGCAGTTCGCGGGCGATGGACAGGGCATCCGGCTTGTCCTGATCATTGACAGTCAGCAACGCACCGCCACGCACCGGCAACGGCGATCCGGCCTGTTCCTGGCTCTTGGCGAAGGCATTGCCGAAGTCCGGTGCGTGCCCCATCACCTCGCCGGTGGAGCGCATTTCCGGTCCCAGGATGGTGTCCACACCAGTGAACTTCTTCCAAGGCAGCACCGCCTCCTTGACAAAGAAGCCACTCACCGTCGGTTCCTCCGTCAAACCCAGTTCCTCCAGCGTGGATCCCAGCATGACCTTGGCGGCGATCTTGGCCAGTTGCACACCCGTGGCCTTGGATACGTAGGGAACGGTGCGGCTGGCCCGCGGATTCACCTCCAGGACATACACCTGATCGCCTTGGATGGCGTACTGCACGTTCATCAGGCCTCGCACGTGCAGGGCCATGCCCAGCCGGTGCGTATGGCTGCGCAACAGGGCCAGGACGTTGGCCGACAACCGATGCGGCGGCAGAACGCAGGCACTGTCGCCACTGTGAACTCCGGCGCCCTCCACGTGCTGCATGATGCCGCCGATCACCACCTGCCGCCCGTCGCAAATCGCGTCGACATCCACCTCGATCGCCCCATTCAGGAACTGATCGACGTAGAGGGGATGATGGGGGGACACCTGAGCCGCGGCCTGGATATAGGTCTTGAGATCAACCTCGTCGTGCACGATGGCCATGGCCCGGCCGCCTAATACGAACGAAGGGCGCACCACCACCGGATAGCCGATGGTCGCCACCACCGCCAGGGCCTGTTCCAGATTGCGCGCCAGACCGTGGGCCGGCGCGGGGATATCCAGTTCCGCCAGCAGGTCGCTGAAGCGGTCCCGATCCTCGGCCAGATCGATGCTGGCGGGCGAGGTGCCCAGGATCGGCACGCCGTCCCTTTCCAGGTCCGTTGCCAGGTTCAACGGAGTCTGTCCGCCGTATTGGACGATGACCCCCGCCAGAGCACCGTTGGCGGCTTCCCGCTGGACAATGTGCAGGACGTCCTCGCGCGTCAGTGGCTCGAAGTAGAGGCGGGTGCTGGTGTCGTAGTCCGTGCTCACCGTCTCCGGGTTGCAGTTGACCATGATGGTCTCGTAACCCATCTCCTGCAGCGCGAAGCTGGCGTGGACACAGCAGTAGTCGAACTCGATGCCCTGTCCGATGCGGTTGGGCCCGCCGCCCAGGATCACCACTTTCCGGCGATCGGTGGGCAAGGCCTCGTCGCCTTCGTCATAGCTGCTGTACAGGTAGGGCGTGAAGGCCTGGAATTCCGCGGCACAGGTGTCCACCTGGTGATAGGTGGGACGGATGTCCTGTTGACGGCGCGCCTCCCTGACATCCAACTCCGACCATGGTTCCGACCGACTGCGCGAGAGCAACTCGGCCAGCTGTGAATCGCTGAAACCCTGGCGCTTGGCCTCCCTGAGGCTTTCGGTGTCCGCCTCGGAAACCCGGCCGGCGGTTTCGAACAACTGCTGCATCTGGTCCAGGAACCAGATGTCGAACCCGGTCATGCGAGCAAGGGTTTCCAGATTCCACTGCCGTTCCAGGGCGGTATACACCGCAAACAACCGATCGCGGTTGGGCGTTCGCAGCAGGTCTTCCAACTCGTTGTCGGTGACCGGTTCTTCCAGCGAACCCCAGCCGTTACGGCCGATTTCGAGGCTGCGAATGCCCTTTTGCAGGGCGGCCTTGAAGGTGCGGCCAATGGACATCACCTCGCCCACGGACTTCATCTGCGGGCCCAGGCTGGCCTCCACGCCGCTGAACTTTTCAAAGGCCCAGCGGGGAATCTTCACGACCACATAGTCGATGGACGGCTCGAAGGCCGCCACAGTCTGCCGCGTGATGTCGTTGGTCAACTCGTCCAGGTTGTAGCCCACCGCCACCAGGGCGGCCCACTTGGCGATGGGGAATCCGGTCGCCTTGGATGCCAACGCGCTCGAGCGCGAGACCCGTGGATTCATCTCGATGACCACGACCCGGCCGGTTTCCGGGTGCACGGCAAACTGAACGTTGGACCCTCCGGTCTCAACGCCTACGGCCCGCATGACCAGGCGTGCCTGATCGCGCAGCCGTTGCAGTTCCCGGTCCGTGAGAGTCTGGGCCGGAGCCACGGTGATGCTGTCCCCGGTGTGGACGCCCATGGCATCCAGGTTCTCGATGGAACAGACCACCACGAAGTTGTCCGCGCCGTCGCGCATCACCTCGAGCTCGAATTCCTTCCAGCCGATCAGCGACTCCTCGATCAAGACGCTGCCGACCGGGCTTTCGCGCAGGCCCCAGGCCACCTTGACATCGAACTCGTCCGGGGTATGGACGGTGCCGGCACCACTGCCGCCCAAGGTGAAACTGGGACGGATGAAGATGGGGAAGCGGCCAATCGTTTCCGCGTGACTGCGTGCCTCCTCCAGGGTCGTGGCCAGGAAGGAGTGGGGCGACTCGAGCCCGTATTCGGTGATGGCGTTCTTGAACAGTTCCCGATCCTCGGCCAGCTGCATCGACTCGAGGCGGGCGCCGATGAGTTCAACGCCATACCGGTCCAGGACGCCGGCCGCCGCCAAGTCGACCGCCAGGTTGAGTCCCGTCTGACCGCCGACGGTGGGCAGCAGGGCATCCGGCCGTTCCCGTTCGATGATCTTCTCCAAGTAGGGGACAGTCAACGGCTCCACATAGGTGGCATCCGCCATCTCCGGATCCGTCATGATGGTGGCCGGATTGGAGTTGACGAGGATGATGCGGAAGCCCGCCTGGCGGAGGGCCTTGCACGCCTGAACGCCGGAGTAGTCGAACTCGCAGGCTTGACCGATCACGATCGGACCTGATCCGATGATCAGGATGGATTCGATGTCGGTGCGGCGAGGCATTGGAGTGGAGGTGAAGGAGCCGGAATCAACCTAAATTCTGCCGAAACCGCGGGATCGTACCACAGCAAATCCGGGTTGGATTGCGCGAGAGAGTGCTCAGATCAGGGCTGGACCGATGATGAGCTGTGAGCACCCGGATCACCTCCGGCAACAAGGTACGCCATGATTCATGCCCGTGGCTGGTATACCTCCTGACAGGCCCTTGACCCAATGTCGATTCAGCAAGATTGCAACGGGTTGCACACCACCGTGGAAAGACATTGAGAAACTCCGATGTTGGTGCTGGCCCCTTCATCAGAACCTCGACCGCACCAACGGAATCTCTCGTTGAACCTTGGCTGGGGATTCGGAAGCCGTGTCTTTCGAATCCTGCAAGTGGTGCAGCAGTGCCAGCTACCGGGCAGCCAACTGCGCTATTTCCCTGTCAACAAGGGCAACAGGCGGTAGGCGCCCGTCGTCATCACCCCCGAACCTGCCCATCGGTGACGGTAGGCTTTCGGTGAATCGGCAGGACCTGCAAGCCAGCAGGCAAATATCCATTTGGACAGGGACTGAGGCCCGTCATCGATACCGGGGCAACATGTTGCTCCGGTCTGTTCAGCAGCATACTGGCTACAGGGTTGCCAGCACCCGAATGTCACGGCTATGGCCAGACCGGAAGGACAGACCGACACGATGAATGCCAACATCACCTCCAATCCCTCAAGGCATGCCCATGGAAGGCCAGACGAACTGCCTCCATCAACCTACTGAACAAAGTGGAAAGCGACGGATGAACCAGCTTCTGAAAAAAGCCATTCTGAAGGAATCTCGGTTGTGCCAGAAGTCGATCAAGCCAGATTCGCTCGCTTTTTGCTGGCCGAACTGGAGGCAAACCGCCAATGGGAAATATTGTTCTTCCGTCCTGAATCGGAGGATTTGCTGGAATACATGGCTGATGAGGCTCTGGCTGACCACCACGCCGGGCTAACCTCACCACTTATACCAATCCGGTATAATTAGAACACTTATCCTTGGGGTTTTCAGCAGGGAGTGGGCCATGGCCCGCAAGACCGCGGTCGTCTGGGCCGCCGAGGACACGGCCGCGTCGCTGCATGCGCAGTACCGGGCCGAGCCGGAGCCGGAGGTGCGCACGCGGCTGCATGCCCTGTGGCGGCTGCGCCTGGGAGAGGGCCCGACGGTCGCGGCGGCCGTGGTGGGCGTGGGCCGGCGTTCCGTGCAACGGTGGCTACGCTGGTACCGGGAAGGCGGCCTGGCCCGGGTGCGGTCGCGGCGGCGGGGCGGGGCGGGCAAGCCCTGCTTCCTGACGCCGGCGCAGCAGGAGCGGCTGGTGGCGGAGGCGGCCAAGGGGGTGTTTGGGACAGCGCAGGCGGTGCGGGACTGGATTGAGGCGCAGTTCGGGGTGCTCTACACGGTGGCCGGCATCTACACGTTGCTGGAACGGCTGGAGCTCCGGCTCAAGGTACCCCGGCCCCAACACCCGCAGGCGGACCCCCAGGCCCAGGAGGCCTGGAAAAAGGGGGGCTCGGCGAACGCCTGAAGGCGGTCGGCCTGAAGGCGGGGCAGGGCATCGTGTGGGGCGACGAGATGCGCCTGGGACTCATCGGACAGGTGCGCCGGGTATGGGTGCCGCCCAAGGTCGCAGTGCGCCAGGCGGTGCAGTACAGCCGGGTGTACACGTACGTGGCGGTCGCCCTCGATCCGTTGACGGGCCGGCTCTGGTGGGCCTGGCAGGAGAACATGAAGGGGGCGGAGATGGCCCGCATCTGGGGAGCCTGGGCGGAGGATCCGGCCATCGACGGCTGGGTCTGGGACGGGGCCGGCGGCCACACGGGTGAGGACATGCAGGCCGTGGACGCACCCCGGGTGGTGCAGCCGCCCTATGCGCCCGAACTGAACCCGGTCGAGCGCTTTTTTCGGGAGCTGCGCCGGGCCGTCGAGGGCCGCGTGTACCCGACCCTGCGGGCCAAGCAGGAGGCCCTGGAACCGGTGCTGAAGGCCTGGCAGGCGGACCCGGAGCGGGTCAAGCGGCTGTGCGGCTGGAAGTGGATCCGGAAGGCCCTCAAGAACCTGTCCAACGACCCGTCGGCGGCACCCACCGGCCCCTTGGCATAAGTGCCTTTGACTTACCGGATTGGTATTAGCCCGAAAAAACTGTAAGCGTGCCTCCCTTGGCTCAATCCTTGACCCAATGCGACATCCGCAAGGTCATACGGGTATACACCATCGTGAGGAGTCATTGAGCCTTATCCATGCAAATGCCGTCGCCGTCACCATGGAGAACACTTGCAGACCCGACGGAAACAAGCGACGAACTTTGGCGAGTACATCCGGAGCACCTGACTCCTCCACCGACTGGCTGCGGCTCAACAATTGTCAACCTAGACATTCCCTCTGTGACCAAGACCCGTACCACGAGCACAATACCGTTGAAGTGAGGCTTTCAGTTCAAGCAGACAAACCTCTGGCTTGCGCAACAAGAAGGCCGCAGCAGCTACCAAGGGCCTGACAACTTCGCCAGCATCCGCTGTTGGCTGTTCTACCCTGTTACTCATGAGTCCGCAAAGGCTTGACCATGTAGAGTGAAACAGCCTTGCCACCCAACTGGCCTGCAAGCGGTGTTCGGTGGAAATGAGAACAACGGACATATGGAGAACAGGCCGTACGCAAAGCGATTCTGGGGGAAGGCGGACCGCGAGAACCCTGACCGCATTCACCTGCTGGAGCACCATCTGGCAGACGTGGCTTCGTGCCTTGAAGTGCTACTGCAACAACCCATCATCCGGCAAAGACTGGCGCATACCGCCGATCGGACAGATCTTGATGACACAACGGTGGCACGGCTGTGCGTCTTTGCAGCACTGCACGACATTGGCAAGGTAAATACCGGATTTCAAACTCAGATTTGGCGCAACAACGATTTTCCAGAGGGAAAACACCGTCCCGGTCGCGCCGGGCATACGCTGGACTTGACACCAGTGTTGAATGACAAAGACCGCGCAACTTCCGAATGGTTTTTTGACGCTCTTGGCTGGTGGTGGGACGCCACGCAGTCGTGGGATGACTGCGATGGTGAAACGGTCTGTGGTCTGCTCGTGGCCGCGCTGTCCCATCACGGGCAGCCCTTGCAATTGGCAAGTGACCGCGAAAACCCACAGATTTGGCGGAAGTTCGAGGGCTTGAACCCTCAGGATCAAGTGATACGCATTGGACAGCTGGTACGAGGTTGGTTTCCAGCAGCGTTTACCGAGGGCGGTTTGCCCCTGCCACCGGCACCAGCCTTCCAGCACCAATTCCTAGGGTTGTGCAATCTGGCAGATTGGATTGGGTCCGATGAGTCGTGGTTTCGGTTCTTTGACGAGCCGAAAGATGATTACATCGCCACAGCCCGTGAACGTGCACGCAATGCCATCGATACCATAGGCTTGGATGTAACCGCGCAACGTGACAGCGTCTCCAGAGCCGGTGTCCCCAACCTCACGGAACTGTTCCCCAACATTGCAAGGGCCAACGCCATTCAGGAGACGACGTATCAGGCACCGTTGAGGGAGCAGTTGGTTATCATGGAATCGGAAACCGGCTCCGGCAAAACCGAGGCCGCCCTATGGCGGTATGTCCGGATGTATGAAGCGGGACTGGTGGACGGTCTATATTTCGCCCTGCCTACTCGCGCCGCCGCTGTCCAAATTCATGGACGCGTAAACGACTTCATCACGCGCCTGTTCTCCTCAGGCACGGTACCGGAAACTGTATTGGCTGTGCCTGGTTACCTGCAAGCCGGGGACTCGATAGGCCGCCATCTGCGTGATTACGAGGTGTGGTGGGACGATGACGTCCGCGACGGCCGCCGCTGGGCTGCGGAAAGGCCAAAGCGGTTCCTTGCAGCACAAATCGCAGTAGGTACCATCGACCAGGTGATGCTGGGATCGTTGCAGGTCAAGAACGCCCATATGAGAGCCGCGTGTCTAACACGCAACCTGCTTGTGGTGGACGAGGTTCACGCCTCGGATACCTACATGAGTGAGGTTCTGGTGGCCGTGCTGGATGCCCATCTTGGTACGGGAGGTTACGCACTGCTGATGTCCGCGACACTCGGCTCCGCGGCCCGCCTGCGCTGGCTCTTCCGCCCACGTCGCACAAGCGAACTCCCCTCCCTTCCGTTGAAAGACGCGATCAACACCGCTTACCCGGCCGTCACCACCCCGGGAAACTCCACTGAAGCAGTCGTTCCGGCTGGCAAGAACACCCAGCACAAGCACGTACGGATTACGGCACGTACGGAGATGCACGAATTTGCTTCAGTCGCGCAGAGCATCCTGACGGCAGCACGCGCTGGCGCCAAGGTGTTGGTGATTCGCAACACCGTTGACTATGCCATCAAAACCCAAGAAGCGATAGAGGAGTTGACCGGTCCCGTTGATGCCAGACGGCTGTTCACCGTCCATGGCAAGCCAACGCTACACCATGGCCGGTTCGCTGCGGCGGATCGCCGACTACTGGATGCAGAAGTCGAGCGGCGGCTTGGCAAGGGCAATCAGCGATCCGTCGGCGGATACATCATCATCGGAACGCAATCATTGGAGCAATCACTGGACATTGACGCGGACCTACTCGTGACCGATCTCTGCCCGTTGGACGTGCTGCTCCAGCGCATTGGGCGCCTCCACCGGCACGAGCGCAATGACCGGTCCACCGGCTATACAACACCCGCCTGCACGGTCCTGACACTGCCGGGCAACGATCTCGCCCCTTTACTGAAACCCACGTCGACGGCAAACGGACTAGGACCGCACGGCTATGTATACGAAGATGTGCGGATATTGGAAGCAACACGGCGGCTAATCAATGAATATCCACTGTGGCGCATCCCGGAGATGAACCGAGAACTGGTAGAGCGAGCCACGCATCCACAGGCACTGAAGGCCATCACGCAAGAACTGGGAGAGGACTGGCAGGCACACGCGCAGACAATCCAGGGAGGCAAGATCGGCGATGGTCAGACCGCGCGCGGCGTAACGATCAAACGCAACAGTTCGTTCCTTACCGACAACCGAGATGTCGTGTTTGTGAGCAGCGACGAAAACATACGCACGCGCCTTGGCGACGATCGAATCGACATAGCCCTCGATCCTCCCCAACCCAGCCCGTTCGATGGCTCACAGCAGATTGACAAACTGACGTTGTCGATACACTGGCTGCCGCCCAATGAGGTGCCGGAGGCGGTATCACCGGTGCCCACTGGAGACGGGTTCGAGTTCAACATCGGCGAGCTTCGCTGCCGCTACGACCGCCTGGGGCAGCGTCGCCTCTAGACGGCGCTGCCCCAGGCGCCTACAAACCCCCGCGTGTACGGGGAATACGATGCGCGATGTGCAAGCATCGCCATACAAGGCGGGCTATCCCCGCTCGTGCTCAGTGTCCGCGGGGAATCGATCAGAGCCTTGATACCATCATCTTGCAACCCCAATTGTAGGCAAGTTTAGTAACAGAAACCTTGTATGGCAATGCTATCATGCTACACTAGACTGACAGAAAGTTGTCCACTCATGAGGACACGAGAATCTACATGACGAATATTCATGCACCCAAAGTCCATGTGGGCATGACTACCTGCAAGGGCTCCATCGTGCGAGCAGAAATCAACGAGGCTCCCATGTGCATCTCGATCAGCACTAAGGACGTGAGTATTCAGGTAGCAGTCCCAGTGCCAGATTGGTCCGAGAGCAAGGTGAGCCGGAGCCCTCGTTACCAGATTCTAGACAGGAATTTGGGGCAGTCGTTCTCCCGCACACCCCTTCCAAGTGTTGATCTCCACAAGTAGGTCAACAGCCATGTTCAACTTACTTGAAGACCAGTTCATCAGCGTCACCGCCTGCGGCCGAACGGACGTGGCCACGCTACCAGAGGTCTATGCCCGGCTGATGGCGGACACAGTAGACGCATTCCCGGCACTGCGACCACACCAGCGTCATGCTTGGCACGCCTTCCTCGTCCAACTCGGTGCCATGGCACTGCGCCGCGCCGGCTGCAGCACACCACCGGACGCGGCAGTCGAATGGTGCACGCTGCTCCGCGGCCTCACATCCGACCATTCCAACGACGAGCCGTGGCAACTGGTTGTCTCGGACATTACCCAGCCTGCCTTCATGCAATCCCCAGCCTCCGACACTGGCAAGTTGGCCGAGTACAAGAACTCGGTCAAGACACCCGACGAACTGGACATACTGGTCACGTCGAAAAACCATGATCTCAAGGCCGCTGTCGCTTCGGCAGGCACACATAACGATTGGCTCTTCGCGCTGATTAGCCTCCAGACCACGGAGGGCTTTAGCGGTGCGGGCAACTACGGGATTTCTCGCATGAATGGCGGGTTGGGATGCCGACCGGCCTTCACGCTCACGCCATCTGTGCGTCCGGGCCTTCATGTATGCCGAGATCTCGGTGCGGTGTTGGAGCAACGCGATAACATCCTTGACCTTGACCTCATGCGCGATGGTGGTGTTCAACTCCTGTGGACCCAGCCTTGGGACGGGACACAGGCTGAAGCCCTGCTCCTCAATGACCTCGATCCCTTCTTTATCGAGGTCTGCCGGCGCATTCGTCTGCAAGCCGATTCGGAAGGCAGCATAAGTGCCCTTCGTGCAACCTCCAAAGCAGCCCGAATCGAGGCCAAAGCGCAGAACGGCCGTACCGGTGACCCTTGGACACCTACCAACATCAAGGAAGGCAAATCACTTACGCTGGCCACTGGCGGTTTCACCTACAAGCGTACTGTTGATTACCTCCTGGCTCCCGACTGGAAACCAGCACCCCTATTTGATTTGACCGCTGCCGAGCGTCACTCCCCAGAGGACATGTTCCTAGTCGCGCGTGGAATGGTACGTGGGCAGGGCAAGACCGAGGGCTACCACGAGCGGATCGTCCCCTTCAAAGAGCAAGTGATCCGGGGTTTCGGCCGTACGGCTGCACGGCAAGAGTTGGGCCGGATCGCAGGGGAACGCATCGAGCAGGTTGGCAAGATTCAACGTATTCTGCGGCACGCTGTCTCGGTGTTTGCTGCCGGCGGCAACACCGAGGATGTCAGAGACGAGCACCGCTCCCGCGCCAACCTCTGGGCCAACAAGCTCGATGAGATCGTTGACACGTCGTTCTTTGACGCGCTGCAAATGGAGTTTGCGGAAAATGATCCGAATAAACGCAAGAGTATCCGTAATGGGTGGCTGAAGAACAACAGTAGAGACGGCGTGATAGACCAAGCTTGGCGGATTCTCCAGGATGCCGAGAATTCCTTACCCTGCCCAGCCATCCAACGTTACCGGGCCAGGGTACGTGCCGACAGTGTGTTCCAACGGCGCATCCGTGGCTCAAAAGACGGATTCTCAGAGTTGTACGACCAAGAGGGAGGTGACGAGTGACAACCGAAAGGAGCCCCGAAGCACCCGACCGGCCAACCCAGGATCGTCCTTGGGGCGCGATAGCTGTCGGCTTGGCCCGTCAGTTGGCAGCCGAGGGTTTTCCGCGTGGCGATCTGGCTGAGTTGCGTCGCATGGACCCGAATGCGCCGGACGCAGCTGTCTTCTGGCGATTGATGGCCAATGATGAGTCACTGAACAGGTGGTTAGGCCATGGCGAAATTGAACAAAAGTGGGCACTGGTCCTACACGGCTTGGCACTAATGACCCGTACGGGTGACCACGATGCCATGAGCCGATCAGCACATGACCGGCATGCGCCGATCGGTGAGGTGTTGTTCTATGGCGACGACCGGAGCAGGAAGACCGCGTTTTACAGTCAGTCGCGCCTGAACCGGTTGCTGACTGCGCGCGGTTCGATGTTGCGGACGCTGGAGGCCCGGCTGTTCCGTATGTTGGGTGCCAAAGGCTGCATGTTCGACTGGTATCAAATGGCTTCGCTGATCCTCACCGAGGGGCACAACGAAGAATGGGCAGACCAGATTCGTCGTGACATAGCAAGACATTACTACCGGGCGGAAAGTCGTGCCGGCCACTCACAAAACCAGGAAGTAAACACAGAGTAAGGAGGAATGAAGTGACAACCCCAAGATTTCTACAGATACATACCCTGCACTCGTACCCGGCAGCGCTGCTGAACCGCGACGATAGTGGTCTCGCCAAGCGGATGCCATTCGGTGGTGCCGTGCGTACCCGTATCTCGTCGCAGTGCCTCAAGCGGCACTGGCGCATGGCAGAAGATGAGTTCGCGCTCCGCAATATCAATGGGACCGTGGACGCTGTCCGCTCACGTGAGGTAGTCACACGCAGTGTGATCCAGCCTCTACGGGAGGCCAAGGGTGTTGCCGAGGACGTATTGGAAGGTGTTGAGGTGGAGTTCCAGAAAGGAGTGTACGGAGAGAAAGGAGCCGACAAGAAGGGACGGCAACCCTTGCTGCTCGGCCACGCGGAGGTCGAATACCTCCGTGACCAGGCTGCCGCGATTTGCATGGAGCATCACGAGGATCCCAAAGCCGCGGTCGAGGCCGCAAAGTTGCTATTCAGCACCCAGCGACGCAATGAGCAACGCGAGAACTTTCAAGCCTTCCGCGAGCAGACCAAGCTGCCGGGTGGACTTGTCGGTGCCCTGTTTGGCCGGATGGTAACGTCTGATCCCGGTGCAAACATTGACGCCGCTATTCATGTTGCCCACGCCTTTACTGTTCACAGAGAGGAGAGTGAGAGCGACTACTTCTCGGTGGTGGATGACCTGCGGCCCGAGGATGAAGACCCAGGAGCCGACCATATCGGTGACGTGGAATTGACAACGGGGCTGTTCTATGGCTATGTCGTCGTGGATGTACCTGGACTGGTAACCAACCTGACGGGTTGCGCCGCTGACGAGTGGACCAGTGCCGACAGGACACTCGCCGGTCAGGTGGTGGAGTATCTAGTACACCTGATCGCTACCGTTTCGCCGGGGGCCAAGCTCGGTTCCACTGCACCTTACAGTTATGCTGACTTGATGCTGATTGAAATTGGGTCGCGTCAGCCACGCAGCCTCGCTAACGCCTTCCGAGAACCGGTGGAGCCAGCACAGATCAAAGGTGCCGTAGGTGCCTTGGACGAACACCTGTCCAAACTGGATGCTGCCTATGGCGCACAGGAGCACCGTCGGGTGATGGCAATGGATGATTGTGATTTGCCCCAGACTGAGCGGCTCTGCCTCGATGACCTAGCCACTTGGGTCGCGCAGACGGTCCAGAACGGTGAGGTCGGTTGAGCCATGCGGCACCTACTCCTGAACCTCGAAGCACCCCTGATGGCGTTCGGTGGCGAGACAATAGACAATTACGGTGTCATCCGTGACTTTCCGGCGACGTCCATGCTCACCGGACTGCTGGCCAACGCGCTTGGCTGGCAGCGTATCGAGCATAGGCGCCATCAGCAGCTGCAAGACCGACTAGTGTTCGCTGCCCGAATTGACCGAGAGCCGGCCGGCGGTGTACGCCTGACCGACTTCCAGACCGCGCAACTGGAAAAGAAAGACCGAGGCTGGACCACTCGCGGGTTACCTGAAGGCAGAGCCGGTGGTGCCAACACTTACGATGCGCCACACCTGCGCTACCGCGACTACTTTGCCGATATGCGTGTGACTGTAGCCTTGCGCTTGGAACCGACCACTGACACACCGACGCTTGACGACCTTGCCAAGGTACTGGACGAACCCCAACGGCCACTGTTTATCGGGCGCAAGCCGTGTGTGCCCTCTAGCCGTCTCTTCAGGTGCTTCAGTAACGAGAGTACCACTGCGCTAGGAGCTCTGATAGACATACCGCTAGACGAACCGATGAGAAACCCCGATGAACTGGTGCGGTTGATGTGGCCGGCTGACGAAGGACTGGACGATGTGATGCCTAACCGGACATACCAGTTGACCGACGAGCGCAACTGGGTAACCGGCCTGCATGGTGGTGGGCGCCAAGTGTGCGAAGGTTCCCGACCGATTGTCGCGTTCCCCTCCGGAGACGAAGCGCTGAAGGAAGCACGGCCATGACCACCTCCCATACACCAGTGCACATGATCCGCGCTGACTTGGATCTCGGTGCATTCCACCGCTGGGCCGGTTCACGGGACCTGATCACCCAGGATACGTTCGATGTTGGCTACGCGCTACATTGCCTTTTGGTAGAAAGTTTCGGAAGCGACTTAGCGCCCAAGCCATTTCGAGCAATGATCTCCCGGCCAACCTCGGACCAGCAACGACGCGGCACTTTCTACGGCTACGCGCAGTGCGATGCCGCGGTCCTGCGTGCCGCGGCGGCAATGTATGCCGATCCGCTCCAGAGCAAAATACTGCCAGCACCACACATCGAGAGCAAGCCGATGCCCACGGCTTGGCAACCTGGCCAGCGCTTAGGGTTCGAGGTACTCGTCCGCCCAGTAGCCCGTCCCAAAGAACGTAGGCTCAATACCCGCGACGGTATCAGGCGTCCTGGTGCAGAAACTGACGTGTGGCAGTGGGAGGCGAGCCGGTACCCACAGCGCACGATGGCGCGTAGTCGGGAGGAAGTCTACACCGAATGGCTGGCTGCGCAGTTGACGCGGCGTGGTGGCGCAGAGCTGGACAAGTCGGCGACGAGGTTGCAGTCGTTCCAACGGGTAAGAACAGTGCGAAAGCACCGTTCCCACGCGACAGAGGGACCGCATGCTGTGTTGCAAGGCACCCTTGCCGTCACCGATGTCAATGCCTTCGCGCGCCTCGTTGCCCACGGTATCGGCCGGCATCGCGCTTATGGCTACGGCATGCTCCTGCTCCGTCCTCCGCGCCCGGCCACCAGTCTGTAATCCGATGCTGTTACTTGACATGAAATGATATTATTGATGCTTGTAACCAAGAAAATAGATAAGTCAAAATAATTTTGTCTGTTTTCTCTGGTAGTAGATTAACAACAGCATATTGTCACTCATTGGGTGTTGAGCCATGTTGAGGGGTCGTTTGGGCTTGGAGACAGCCCGCGTCCCGCACGCGGACCGCCATGGCCTCCTTTGGTTGTCCCGCGGTGCGTTGACCGTTAGGGATGGAACTCTTAGGTTCGAACGGAAGGAGCCACAGGGCCATGACAGTGCATTGTCACCAGGTGACTATGGGATTCCCTTTCAGGCCATCTCGCTCATTCTGTTGGGTCCCGGTTCCACGGTGAGCCACGACGCGTTAAGGTTGATGGCTCGCCATGGGACGGGATTGGTAGCGGTTGGGGAAGATGGGGTGCGCTGTTACACGGCACCGCCTTTGGGCCCCGACACCTCCGAGGTAGCACGGCGACAAATGAGGGCGTGGGCGGATCCCGAGGGTGACAGGATCAAGATTGCGCGCCGGATGTATTCGATTCGTTTCGATGAAGTCCTACCAAGCACGAATCTCGATACACTCCGAGGCATTGAGGGTGCCCGTGCAAAACGGTCCTATGTGAACTTCAGCCGTCGGTATGGGGTTCGTTGGCTGGGCAGGCGCTACGACCGAGCCAATCCATCCGCTGCGGACCTACCTAATCAGGCCATTAACCATGCGTCCGTGGCGGTGACATCCGCAGCGGTCGTAGCCGTGTATGCAGTGGGTGCGATCCCCCAACTTGGATTCATCCACGAGCACAGCGGCGAGGCCTTCCCATTGGACATCGCGGATCTGTTCAGGGACTCGGTTCTGCTGCCGGTGGCCTTTGAGGCAGCCAGCGAAGTGATGAACAACCCAGGATTGAACATTGAGCGACACACACGTAGGAAAGCAGGACAGGTCATCCGGACTGAGCAGGTGATTCCGAAGATGATCGATATCATCAAGCAACTCTTCCACGATGTCGAGCCGATTGGGTCCGAGCAGTTCCACTCATTGAACTGATTGCTCCATGCTCGATTGTCAGGCTCCGTGCAAGGAATGGCTGTGACCGTAGTAGTAACCGTGAACGTAGCGGGTAGATACCGCGGATTCCTGGCGTCCGTGATGCTTGAAATCGCGCCTGGGGTGTACACATCCCCCAATATGACACAAGGCATCAGAGAAAGGATTTGGGATGTGCTTGACCGATGGCACAATGAGACTCGCGAAGGATCCATCGTCATGACCTGGAGAGATCCGTCAGGAGTTGGTTCCCAACTAGTTCAGACTCTCGGAACGCCTCCAAAGACGTTGGTTGATGCCGACGGGATTTACCTCGTCAAACACGGATAGCCAGTCAGTGAAGATTTCAACGTAACAACGCATACCAGTGCTGATTACCGCAGAAAAAAGTCCATATGTACCATTTTATTTCGGTTTCGGAAGGGGTTCCCCCGTACACGCGGGGATAGACCTCCTTGCACTCCTTCGGCGGACATTAACAACATGGTTCCCCCGTACACGCGGGGATAGACCAAAACCGGCCTCGCTGGAGCTTCCCTGCCGGGCGGTTCCCCCGTACACGCGGGGATAGACCTTCCCAAAAACCTACACCGACCCCAACGCCAAGGGTTCCCCCGTACACGCGGGGATAGACCGGCGGAAGGCCTGATTGCCATGCCTGTTATGGAGGTTCCCCCGTACACGCGGGGATAGACCTTGAGAAAAGGCTTGTCCAAACGGCGATACGAAGGTTCCCCCGTACACGCGGGGATAGACCCTGCAGGGTCGGTAGCAGTAGCCATCGTTGCGGGGTTCCCCCGTACACGCGGGGATAGACCTGTCCCTGTTGGCTGTGTACCGGCCCCCTGACAGGTTCCCCCGTACACGCGGGGATAGACCGCGGCCACACGGTGCCTGCCATCTGTAAGGCATGGTTCCCCCGTACACGCGGGGATAGACCTCGATATCCGGTACGGTCGGAAGCCGTGCCAACGGTTCCCCCGTACACGCGGGGATAGACCGTGTGCAGGATTGACACAATGCCTTGTTCTGCAGGTTCCCCCGTACACGCGGGGATAGACCTCCTATATTGTTTGCTGCACGGCGCAAGTTGTAGGTTCCCCCGTACACGCGGGGATAGACCCCGATGTGGCGTTCCAGTACATGGGTGGCTGCTGGTTCCCCCGTACACGCGGGGATAGACCGTACTTCTACGATGCCGATGCCGTGCGGATGCCGGTTCCCCCGTACACGCGGGGATAGACCTGGGCATGTCCCTGGGTTCGGGAATGTCTTTGGGGTTCCCCCGTACACGCGGGGATAGACCACGCCAGGTGTGGTCGTAGCCCGTTCCGTCCCCGGGTTCCCCCGTACACGCGGGGATAGACCCGTGCGGGCTGGTCCGGGGCTGGATCACCGGGTGGTTCCCCCGTACACGCGGGGATAGACCCTTTCCAGGGCATCCCACACGCCCATCTGATTCGGTTCCCCCGTACACGCGGGGATAGACCCTCTTGATCCGACAACATGATCGGCCCCTGGGTGGTTCCCCCGTACACGCGGGGATAGACCGCGACGAGCCTGCGCGCCGGTGCACGATGCGCCGGTTCCCCCGTACACGCGGGGATAGACCCTATCAGAGCCTGCCGGATGGCGGCCACTATCGGGTTCCCCCGTACACGCGGGGATAGACCCTCTTGATCCGACAACATGATCGGCCCCTGGGTGGTTCCCCCGTACACGCGGGGATAGACCGCGACGAGCCTGCGCGCCGGTGCACGATGCGCCGGTTCCCCCGTACACGCGGGGATAGACCCTATCAGAGCCTGCCGGATGGCGGCCACTATCGGGTTCCCCCGTACACGCGGGGATAGACCGCCGCAGGACTTCGAGGACACGTCCGGGGTGGAGGTTCCCCCGTACACGCGGGGATAGACCCTCCGATCTTTCCTTGAGCCAAACACCGCCCTCGGTTCCCCCGTACACGCGGGGATAGACCCCAACCCCAGCGCCGGCCGCGCCAGGTCCCTTCGGTTCCCCCGTACACGCGGGGATAGACCGGGCCAGATCCGGTACGAACTGAGCGGCCTGGTGGTTCCCCCGTACACGCGGGGATAGACCCCGGTATGGTGCTGGACGGTCGAGGGCTGGTGGGGTTCCCCCGTACACGCGGGGATAGACCGGCCAGGCGCTGACCCCGAAAGCGGTGCGGGGCGGTTCCCCCGTACACGCGGGGATAGACCGCTGTGGGTGCCGATCTGGTAGGTGCACAGCATGGTTCCCCCGTACACGCGGGGATAGACCCCGAACCGCCGAGCCGGACGACAGCCTGTCTGTGGTTCCCCCGTACACGCGGGGATAGACCCTACAACCTGCCGCGCACCGGATACCTGTACTAGGTTCCCCCGTACACGCGGGGATAGACCATGTCCCGCGACATGAGCAGGGTGCCCGTGGTGGGTTCCCCCGTACACGCGGGGATAGACCCCGGATTCGTGGTCCATGGGCGGCCTTGACATCGGTTCCCCCGTACACGCGGGGATAGACCCCGTTCGGATATGTCTAGCAGGGGTTGGACCTCGGTTCCCCCGTACACGCGGGGATAGACCTTCGTCGGCCATGTCGATTGCCCGGCCCAACGTGGTTCCCCCGTACACGCGGGGATAGACCCCGTCGGGTTGCTTCCGAACCTTGGGCCAGAAGGGTTCCCCCGTACACGCGGGGATAGACCCAACAGGACCATTACCGCATGCCCCCCGTACCCGGTTCCCCCGTACACGCGGGGATAGACCCTGGACCGGCTGACCCGCAGCGTGCGCGACCTGGGTTCCCCCGTACACGCGGGGATAGACCTACGGCAGGCCGGGGCAGGACCCCGCCGATTGGGGTTCCCCCGTACACGCGGGGATAGACCCCAGCGTGGCCGTGAACGTGGCCGGACCGTTGTGGTTCCCCCGTACACGCGGGGATAGACCCCCACCTGACAAAGAACCCACATAGCCACAGCCGGTTCCCCCGTACAC
This sequence comes from Caldilineaceae bacterium, assembly GCA_965208365.1. Taxonomy (GTDB): domain Bacteria; phylum Chloroflexota; class Anaerolineae; order Caldilineales; family Caldilineaceae; genus Bin34. Next base: position 1,629,761 of record OZ242330.1, read on the forward strand.
GCGGGGATAGACCCTGCCTCCGTTCGGGCCGGGACCGGGCCGTGGAGGTTCCCCCGTACACGCGGGGATAGACCCCATCTTCCTGGGGGATGCCGGGGCTGATGAGAGGTTCCCCCGTACACGCGGGGATAGACCCCCACCTGACAAAGAACCCACATAGCCACAGCCGGTTCCCCCGTACACGCGGGGATAGACCTCGTTGTTTAGCGAGTCCCAACGGGCCATCGGAGGTTCCCCCGTACACGCGGGGATAGACCGGTGCGGTCCAGGATGGCGGCATCGTCCAGCAGGGTTCCCCCGTACACGCGGGGATAGACCCAAGGCAACGCAAGGAAAAATAGAGCCCCTGCCGGTTCCCCCGTACACGCGGGGATAGACCGCCGATCCACAGGCACAGACGCCACCGGAACACGGTTCCCCCGTACACGCGGGGATAGACCCAGATGGAGCAGATCACAGACCGCGGTGTTCGCGGTTCCCCCGTACACGCGGGGATAGACCTGTGCCAGCGGGCACGACCACATTCCGCGGACGGGTTCCCCCGTACACGCGGGGATAGACCTCCGCCGAACACCACCATCTGAGGGTCGATGACGGTTCCCCCGTACACGCGGGGATAGACCTGTTGCTTCCGGCGGTGACGGGTCCAGTTCGGTGGTTCCCCCGTACACGCGGGGATAGACCGGCCAAGGACTGGTGCCCCGAGTCATGGGCGGCGGTTCCCCCGTACACGCGGGGATAGACCTGTCGGCCATGCAGGACAACCCGGGCCGCATCAGGTTCCCCCGTACACGCGGGGATAGACCCTTGTACTCCTTCACGCCCAACTGCTCCAGCCGGGTTCCCCCGTACACGCGGGGATAGACCTGACCGACCGTCCCGACGACCTGCTCCACTACTGGTTCCCCCGTACACGCGGGGATAGACCTAGTCTGAGTTGCCGCGTCCGTAGTGACCGACTGGTTCCCCCGTACACGCGGGGATAGACCCTCGTTGTAGACATCGAAGGTACCGCTGTCATCGGTTCCCTCGTACATGCGGGGGTAAACCTTAGACCCAACTGGCGTAGTACACTGGCAGACTTCTGATTCCCCTGTACACGTGGGGATAGACCTCCGTCTTTGGCAGCTCAACCCTTTTGCCTGTAGGTTCCCCCGCACACGCGGGGATTGATGGAAATCTGTGAGGTCTGGAGCCGATTGAAGCATAGTCGAATCAATTATGGCACCACCAGAAGGTATCAAATCATGCCAGCCCAAGGGCGTTTGTCTTCAACATCGAATGCCGGCAGCCAGGGCGATTGCATCTAAATGGGTTTGGGCTTGAGGCCAATCAGTTGGCACAGGTAGTCCTTGTTCCAGCCGGCGGCCAGCCGCTTGTTGGCGATGCCCACCTTGAGGGATGTGTCCTGGCGCAGCAGGTTGTGGGCGATGCGCTTGAGGATCGCCATGTTGTGGGCGGCATGGCCGGTGCGGATGCGGCTGCCGTCCTCGTCAAAGGCCACGTCCAGGACCCAGTGGTGGGCGTTCTCGATGGCCCAGTGCTTGCGTACCGCCTCCAGTTGCGGTTGGGCCCTGGGAGGCAGGCTGGAAAGGAAGCCGCGGACCTCGGTCGAGACCCGGTCCCCGCAGCGCCGTTCGCACTCGACCCAGACCAGGCTGGCCAGGTCCCGCCACTCCCGGTCGGGGTCGACATGGGCGAGCAGGTCGGGGTCGCCGGTCGTCCAGCAGCGGCGGGTCTCGATGCGCCCGTGGCCCTTCCCGACCGTGTCCGCATAGTCGTGGGCATACCCGGCAAAGCCCTCGGCCCGTTCCAGGTCCCACGTGTCCTGCAAACGCGCGTGGAGGCCCTTGTGGTTGGCCCGCACGCGCAGCACGTAGTCGGCCCCCTGTTCCCGGATTTGGCGGGCTATCTTCTTCTGGCAACCCATGGCGTCGAGGGTCACGATGCAGCCCTCCAGGCAGAGCATGCGCAGCAACTCCGGGATGGCCGTGATCTCGTTGGACTTGTCGTCCACTGCGGTCTGGGCCAGCACCAGGCGGTTGGCCTCGGCCCAGGCGCTCACCAGGTGCAGCGGTTCCAGGCCCCGGCCCCGGTCGTGGGAGCCGCGCAGGCACTTGCCGTCGACGGGCACGACCTGGCCCCCGGTCAGCTCGAAGGCCGCCTGCACCCAGTCCCGGAAGCACTCCTCGAAGCGGGCCGCGTCCAGCCGCGCGAAGACCCGGCCCAGCGTGTCGTGCGAGGGGATCCCGTGCGGCAGCGCCAGGAAGGTGCGCAGCCACTCTTCGTTGAGCCGGCCGAAGAGCGCGATCGCCACGAAGCTGTCGGCGCCGCAGATGACGGCCAGCACCGACAGCACCAGGATGTCCGTCAGGGGGTGCAGCTTGGTGCGGTCGACACGGAAATCCTCCAGGGTGCCCATGGTCTCGACCAGGGACGGGGATGTCGGGGGGGCCATGAGGGGGTGCTCCGCAGGCTGGATCCGGAACTGCCCATTGTAGCCACGGGCCGGCCGGCCCGGTCAGCCGCCCCCAATTTAGATGCAATCGCCCTGTGCCGGCAGCTCCAACGGGAAGATGTACCGAATCATGGCAGGCAATCGAGGACCCCGGAGCCCCAACGCTGACGAACCTCGCACCTCGTCGTCCTGAAGCTGTACCGCGAAGGCAGCTGCTCAACTCGAGGCATCGGACGGCTCAAGACACTCAACGCTTTGCTCGTACAACGAGTGGGGTGCGACGGACCATTTGGGATGGCCGATTCCGTCGACTTCCGTCTTTGGTGGCTCAACCCTTTTGCCTATAGAGTCCAGGGACTTGACCATGTTCCATGAAGCCGTCCAGGGCCGTATGACACGGTCTCTCCCATTCCCTGTCCGAGGGACACGCATGATGCACGCTCAACGGCAGACACGCGAAACGTCGGTGCATCTGCAGGGTATCTGTCAATGAAGTCGCAAGTTGAACCAGATTTTCCACTAATGCAATAATTTATCCTTAATTTCAAGCCGACAAACTCATAAGATCCGAAAAATTCACAGCCTGGATCAATTTTGCATACCCCTTCGGTTATTTGATATGATGTCGGTTTGGATTCTCTCTAATTTAGGCCTGAACGCTAGGTAGACACGCGACGCCGTCCCATCTGCGCAGACGCTCTTGCCGCGCATCCGTTGCCGGCTGCGGTTGTTCGCAGGTGGCAACATGACCAGTCCATTCCCCGTTCAGCACGAATGACTCGTACGCAGAGACTAATCCGAGGAGATGGCGTTATGTCCGAAACAGCCCTTACCCTCTCCGGTCCCCATCCAGCCACGGCCCCGTCACCTGCCGGTCTGCCGGCCAAGCAGGGTCTTTATGATCCGCGCTACGAGCACGATGCCTGCGGCGTCGGCTTTGTGGTGGACATCAAAGGCCGGAAGTCCCATGCCATTGTTGCGCAGGGGCTGCAGGTGCTCCTCAACCTAGCACACCGGGGGGCCTGCGGATGCGAGCCAAATACGGGCGACGGCGCCGGTGTCCTGATGCAGATGCCGGACAAGTTCATGCGCAAGACCGCCGCGGCTTCGGGGATCGAACTGCCGCCGCTTGGCGAGTACGCGGTGGGCATGGTCTTCCTGTCCCAGCGGGAGGACTACCGTTTCCGGTGCGAGGAACGCTTCGAGAAGATTGTCCGCGCCGAAGGGCAAACCGTTCTCGGCTGGCGGACCGTGCCGACCGCCAACGGGGAGTTGGGCCACACGGCCAAGTTGGGCGAGCCGGCCGTGCGTCAGGTCTTCATCGGACGCAACCCGGAGCGGTTGACAGGTAACGACGACCTGGCGTTCGAGCGCAAGCTTTACGTTATTCGCAAGCAAGCCGAGAACGAGATTCGGTATTCGCAGATGCGTGCAGGGGATGCGTTCTATATCGCCAGTCTCTCGTCGCGCACGGTGGTCTACAAGGGCATGTTGATGTCGGAGCAGGTCAAGGGCTTTTTCCCGGATCTGCTGGATAAGGACATGGAATCGGCGCTGACGGTGATCCACTCGCGCTTCAGTACCAACACCTTCCCCAGTTGGGAGCGCGCACACCCCTACCGATACCTGATTCACAACGGCGAGATCAACACCCTGCGCGGCAACGAGAACTGGATGCACGCGCGCCAGTCCCAGTTGAGCAGCGCGTTGTTTGGCAGCGACATGAAGAAAATCCTGCCGATCATTCATCCGGATGGCAGCGATTCGGCCAAGTTCGACGAGACGCTGGAGTTTCTATATCTGGCGGGCCGTTCCTTGCCGCATGCCATGATGATGATGATCCCGGAGCCGTGGCCGCAGCATGAATCAATGAGCGATGCCAAAAAGGCGTTTTACGAGTATCACAGCACGATGATGGAACCGTGGGACGGACCGGCGTCGATCGTCTTTACCGATGGTGCCATCGTTGGCGCCGTGTTGGATCGCAACGGGCTGCGTCCCTCGCGCTACTGCGTCACCAAGGACGACATGGTGGTCATGGCATCCGAGACAGGCGTGCTGCCACTGGAACCGGATCGCATCCTGCGGAAATCGCGCCTGGAACCGGGACGCATGTTTCTGGTGGACACGAATCAGGGCCGCATCATCTCCGACGAGGAGCTGAAGGAGACGATGGCCCAAGTCCAGCCCTACCGCGCGTGGCTGGACGAGCACATGGTCAGCCTGGATGAAATCCCACAGCCCGATGTCGAGGTGCCGGGCGTGGAACACGACACGCTGCTCGAACGGCAGCAGGTATTCGGCTACACCTTCGAGCAGTTGCGCATCCTGCTGGCGCCGATGGCCACGGATGGTGTGGAGGCCTTGGGTGCCATGGGCAACGATACGCCGGCCGCAGCCCTGTCCAATCATTCACAGCTGCTGTACAACTACTTCAAACAGCTTTTCGCCCAGGTAACCAATCCACCCATCGATGCCATCCGCGAAGAACTGATTACGGGTACCGAGGTGATGCTGGGCGCGGAGTTGAACCTGCTTGAAACCAAGCCGGAGAACTGCCGTCAACTCAAGTTGCGCCACCCGATCCTTACGAACCGCGAGTTGGCCAAGATCCGCCATGTCGGCGAAAGCGGTGCGCAGGGTTTCCGCGCCAGGACCCTTCCGGTTCTCTTTGACATCCGCGGCGGGGAGGCTGCGCTGGAACAGGCACTCGAGGATCTGTTCCAGGCGGCGACACAGGCCATTGACGAAGGCATCAACATCCTCATCCTTTCGGATCGGGGCGTTGGCCCCGGCACGGCCCCGATCCCGGCGTTGTTGGCGACCTCAGGACTGCACCACTTTTTGATTCGCAACGAGACGCGCACGCGGGTGGCGCTGGTGGTCGAATCCGGCGAACCGCGCGAAGTGCATCACCTATCCCTGCTGATTGGCTACGGCGCGACGGCCGTCAACCCGTATCTGGCGATGGAAACGCTGGCCCAGATGATTGAGAATCGGCTGCTGGTGGGGATCGACCACGACACGGCGGTCTACAACTACGTCAAGGCTGCGGTGAAAGGTGTCGTCAAAGTGATGTCCAAGATGGGCATTTCGACGATCCAGAGTTATTGCGGCGCACAGATTTTTGAGGCGTTTGGTCTCAGCCAGCGCCTGGTCGACCAGTACTTTACCTGGACCGCGAGCCGGGTCGAGGGGATCGATCTGCCGGAGATATACGCCGAAATAAAGATGCGCCATGACCGGGCCTATCCTGTGCGACTCTTTTCGCAGGGCCAGCTGAACGGCAGTGCGCCCCGTGTGCCCGAAAACGGGGCTGGACACGAGGAAGGCCAGCTGCTCGCACCCGGAGGCGATTACCAGTGGCGCAAGGACGGCGAACTGCACTTGTTTAATCCGCGCACGGTACACCTGCTGCAGAAGGCGGTTCGGGCCGAGGATTACGCCTCGTTCAAGGCCTACACGCAGGACATCGACCTCATGAACAGGGAATGGTGCAACTTGCGCGGTCTGTTGGAGTTTGACTTGGACGGTGCACCGAGCATACCCATCGAAGAGGTGGAGCCAGTAGAGGCGATCTGCAGGCGCTTCAAGACCGGAGCCATGTCCTACGGTTCGATCAGCAAGGAGACGCACGAGACGCTGGCGATAGCCATGAACCGCATCGGCGGGCGCAGCAATACCGGCGAGGGCGGGGAAGACCCGGCCCGCTACGTCCTGGAACCGAACGGCGACTCCAAGAACAGTGCCATCAAGCAGGTGGCGTCCGCCCGCTTTGGCGTGACAAGCTACTATCTCGTCAATGCCAGGGAGTTGCAGATCAAGATGGCACAGGGGGCCAAGCCGGGCGAAGGGGGTCAGTTGCCCGGCAAAAAGGTATATCCCTGGATTGCCGAGGTGCGGCACTCCACGCCCGGGGTCGGTCTGATCTCGCCGCCGCCGCACCATGACATCTACTCAATCGAAGATCTGGCAGAGTTGATCCACGACCTCAAGAACGCCAACCACCATGCCCGCATCAACGTGAAGCTGGTGTCGGAGGTGGGCGTGGGCACCATCGCGGCAGGGGTCGCCAAGGGCCATGCCGATGTAATTCTGATCAGCGGCCACGACGGCGGAACGGGGGCATCTCCGCAAACGAGCATCAAACATGCCGGCCTGCCGTGGGAACTGGGGGTGGCCGAGACGCATCAGACCCTGTTGATCAACAATTTGCGCAGCCGCGTCGTCGTTGAGACCGACGGTCAGTTGAAGACGGGCCGCGACCTGGCCATCGCGGCGCTGTTGGGCGCCGAGGAATTCGGTTTCGCCACAAGCCCGCTGGTTGCCCTAGGCTGCATCATGATGCGGGTCTGTCACCTGGACACCTGCCCGGTGGGCGTCGCCACGCAGAACCCGGAACTGCGGAAGAAGTTCACTGGCGACCCCCAACATGTTGTCAACTTCATGCGCTTCATCGCCCAGGAGTTGCGCGAATACATGGCACGGCTCGGGTTCCGCACCGTGGACGAGATGGTCGGGCGGACCGAGCGGCTGCAGGTGCAACAGGCGATCAAGCATTGGAAGGCGCAGGGGATCGACTTGACGGCGATCCTGCACCGGCCGGACGTGCCGGAAGACTGGGGGCGCTACTGCCAGATTGATCAGGATCACGCCCTGGACGAGTCGCTGGACAACCTGACCTTGTTCGAACTTTGCCGGCCGGCACTGGACAACAGCGTCGAGGATGTGCGACGTGCCCACGAGGGCGTTTCGGAAAGACCCTTGCACAGTGTGAAGGCGACACTTCCGATCGCCAACACGAACCGAGTGGTGGGCACCATCACCGGCAGCGAGATTACACGGCGCTTTGGCCCGCAGGGCCTGCCGGAAGACACCATCCGGTTGCATTTCCAAGGGGCGGCCGGACAGAGTTTCGGTGCCTTCATCCCTAAGGGCATGACACTGGAACTGGAAGGCGACGGCAACGACTACTTCGGCAAGGGACTGTCCGGCGGCAAGATTGTCGCCTACCCGCCCTCCGGCTCCACCTTCAAGGCCGAAGAGAACATCATCATCGGCAACGTGGCCTTTTACGGCGCGACGAGCGGCGAGGCCTACATACGCGGAATGGCAGGCGAGCGGTTCTGTGTGCGCAACTCAGGCATGCACGCGGTGATTGAGGGTGTGGGCGATCACGGTTGCGAATACATGACGGGGGGACGGGTCGTCGTGCTGGGACCGACCGGCCGCAACTTTGCCGCGGGCATGTCCGGCGGCATCGCGTATGTATTGGATGAAGAGCCGGTGGACGGCATCTGGCTCGCCAATCGCGTCAATCCGGAGATGGTCGAAGTGGAAGAACTGTGTGACGCGGAGGAACGCGCCGAAGTGCGCGCGATGATCCAACGACACCATGCCCATACCGATTCAGAGGTGGCCGGAAGGATTCTGGCGGATTGGGATGCCTACGTGGACGCGTTCGTCAAGGTATTGCCGAAGGACTACAAGCGCATGCTCCAATGTCTCGCCGAGGTTGAAGCCACCGGGCTTGAGGGCGACGAAGCAATGATGGCGGCATTCGAGCGCAACAGCCAGGACCTGGCGGCACGGGTCAGCGGCAACTGAGTATTGTATTGTGCAGGAACTGTTGGACACAGGGTATTGCACGTCAATACGCGGTCAGGAGATCATCGATGGGTAAACCAACCGGCTTTCTTGAATTCGAGCGGCAGTCCGTGCCGGAACGCCCGCCGCTGGAACGAATTCAGGATTGGGATGAGTTTCACCTGCACCTGTCGACAGGGGATCTGCAGCAGCAGGGCGCCCGCTGCATGGACTGCGGCATCCCGTTTTGCCATACGGGGACGATGCCGGAAGGCGGTTGCCCCATCAACAATCTCATCCCGGAGTGGAACGACCTGGTGTACCAGGATCGCTGGCGCGAGGCGCTGGCACGCCTCCACGCCACGAACAACTTTCCCGAGTTTACGGGTCGGGTCTGCCCTGCCCCGTGTGAAGGTTCCTGCACGTTGGGTCTGATCGAGCCGCCCGTCACGATCAAGAGCATTGAGTGCGCGATTATCGACCGGGGATTTGAAGAGGGCTGGGTCGTGCCCCAGCCGCCTGCCGTGCGCACGGGCAAGCGGATTGCAGTGGTCGGATCAGGACCGGCGGGGCTGGCGTGCGCCGCACAACTCAACTCGGCCGGACATACGGTCACCGTTTACGAACGGGCGGATCGGATCGGCGGGCTGCTGATGTACGGCATTCCCAACATGAAGTTGGAGAAGGAGACGGTCCAGCGGCGCGTGGATCTGATGTGCGCCGAAGGCGTGACATTCGTGACCAACTGCGAGGTGGGAAAGGACATCCCGGCGGACAGGTTGCGGGAGGACAATGACGCGGTGGTCCTCTGCGGGGGTGCGACCAACCCCCGCGATCTACCGATTGAGGGCAGGGAGCTGGATGGCGTCCACTATGCCATGGAATTCCTGCACGGGAACACGAAACAGGTACTGGACGACAAGCACGGTTCGGTGCCGGGCGAGGGATTCAGCTATCCGTTCATTTCGGCAGAGGACAAGGACGTGATCGTCATCGGCGGCGGGGACACCGGCAACGACTGCCTGGGCACTTCGATGCGCCATGGCTGCCGGAGCGTCAACATGTTCGAAATCCTGCCCAAGCCGCCGCCGGACCGGGCTCCCAACAACCCGTGGCCGGAGTGGCCGCGTATTTTCCGTGTGGACTATGGGCATGCGGAAGCGGCGGAACGCTTCGGCGCGGATCCGCGCACGTTCCTGATCAGCACCAAGCGCTTCGTGGGCGACGAACACGGGAAGCTGAAGGAACTGCATACGGTCATGATTGAGTGGATAACGGGCGAAGACGGCAGATTTCAGTTGCAGGAGGTTCCAGATTCCGAAAAGGTGTGGCCGGCCCAACTGGTCCTGCTGGCGATGGGCTTTCTGGGACCGGAAAACCCCGTACTCGAGCAATTGGGTGTGGAGCGGGATGCGCGCTCAAACGCCCAAGCCGAATACGGGCAGTTCGCCACGAACGTGCCCGGTGTCTTTGCGGCGGGGGACATGCGGCGCGGACAGAGCCTGGTGGTATGGGCGATCAACGAGGGCCGGGGCGCGGCCCGGGAGTGTGATCGCTATCTGATGGGAGAAACGAGTCTGCCCTAGATACAACTGTTCAGTTGATGAGTTTGTAGTCAAGCCTCGATGGATGCCAACCCCGTGCTGGTCGGCCATGCAGGCGTCGCAGGCCTGGAGGCGGCGGTTTGCGAGCTGGCCAACCAACCGTATGCGTTGAAGGCTGGCCACACTTCCTTGCGCGAGGAGAACGCGTAGCTGCCCCGGCAGCTCGACCTAAACAGCGGCAAGAGCATCCAGCTGCTCTCGCAGGCGACCCGTTCGAAGCCTCGTGGAACCTCCCGTTGGCTAGGCCGGAGTTGAGCGTTGAGCCCTGTGCCTAAGTCCATCGAGGCTTGACTTGCAACGCAGTTGCTGAACAGTTGCCAGGGAAGCCATTGGATCGAGATGTCGGAACACGGTGCAACGAGAAACTTCGCACGCTTCAAGTGGATGTCATCGGAAGCCGTGAAGTGGAGGACATTCCACAACCGAAATTTCGAACCACAAAGAGCCCACCAATTGATGCTAACCCAGCGCTCCGGTGGCTCCGTGCCTCCTCAACAATCTCGCTATTCTGTCGTACCCCTCGGTTTCGGCATAAAAAAGTCCCGACGTGCCTTTATTGGTATTGATCTCGGTATCAGTGTCATCATGCCTTAGCATTGCCCTGACCATGTCCAGGTCATCCTCGTATATGGCCCTGAACAACGGGGTCCACCCTTGCCAGTCGTCAATGTTGGGGTCTATATCCGGATGGTCCAGCAATTCCTCCACTACCTCTTCGTGGCCCTCCGCCACTGCCCAGTAGAGCGCGGTTTTACCTCTATCATCCTGTTCGTTGGGATCCGTATCCGGGTGGTTTAGTAACGCCGCAACTTGAGCAGTGTTTCCCCAGTCAGCAGCACTAATAAGAGGAGTGCGTCCACGTTTATTCTTAATATTCGGTCTGATTCTCCGGTCGCGCAAAAGGGCTTCTATCGCCTCGCTTCCGTGAAACGGGGATGTGGCCTCGTGCAAGGGCGTGTCACCTGTGTCGTCTGTCCTGACATTGGGGGCGGCACCATGTCTCAACAGTGTCTCGATGGCCTGCCAGCGATTGAACGTTGCGGCAAAGTGCAGCGCCGTAAATCCATCACTGGTCGCTTGCCGAGGATCGGCACCATGCGACAACAGCAATTCCACCATTCCGGCATTCCCTTGCCTGGATGCTTCATGTAAAGGCGTTCGGTTGCGCTTCCCAGAACCCGAACCGGGGATGTTATAAAGTACGTTGGGATCCGCCTCGGGGTAACTCAGGAGCAAGGTCATGACTTCCAAGGCATCCGAAGCGGCCGCATCGTGAAGAGCTGTCAGATTGTGCTCAAAGTGAAAATGTGGGAATCCCAAACTCGCTATCAGTTCGCGTACTGTGCCTACGTCATCCTGGCTTATTGCGTGGAATAGGGTCCGTTTGGACTCGTATGTGTAAAAGCCTGACCCTGGTGCGGGAGGGGACAGGGCAGTCCGCGGAACCTGCATGGTTGTCGGAAACAGAGGTTGCCAGCGCAGCCACAGTACGGCCAGGCCTCCGCTTTCAAAATATTCCAGTAGCACGTGATGCGAACCGGCCGTCATCTCAACATCCTTGACACTGGTACGCTCCGGGTACTCCGCCCATGAACTAAGTACAAGTGCACCATCAATATAGAGCCGCACACCGTCATCAACGGTTACAGAGAAGCGGTAAGGTCCTTCTGCGAAGTCAAAGTGTCCTTCCATACGGGCACTGAAACCGTCGTGTCGGACTTGGGGACCCGGGGAACCACGACCCCAGTCGAAACGGCTGCCAAACGGGACGACTTCCGTCAACACGGGTGGACCACTCAGATCCACACTGTTGAAGAACTGCAGGCGAAAATCCCCGGACGTCAGTGCCGGAACCGGCCTAGGAACCGCCGGGGCAACCGGCGGAAGCGCCCTAACTCCGTGAGGCACCCGCTGCCAACGAAGCCAAAGAGTGGCAGCGGCCGCGCGTTCGTAGTACTCCAAGCGCACCGGGTGGGTCCCGGCCGTCAAGTAAACGTCAACCTCATATGTGGCTGCCCCTTGATCATGCCATGCTTCGCGAACCAAATTGTCGTCGACATACAGTCGCATGCCATCATCAACTGTCACAGTGAATCGGTGCAGACCGTCTTCGAATTCGAACTGCCCCTCGAGAATCGCAGTGAAGTTGTCGGGGTTGACACTGGGATCGGGAGCGCCCCAGCCCCAATCATGCCGGGTGCCCGGTGCTTCTGTCCGTGTGAGGACTGGAGTGCCGGAAAAAGCCAGGTTGTTGAAATACCGCACCGTAAAGCTGCCGGTGGGTGCAACCGGTACGGCAGGAACAGGCGCGGGAGTGACCCCGACCTCAACACCCGGACCGGGAATCCGCAATGTCTGGCCGGGAGACAGCGTTCTTGGATCCACAATATCGTTGGCATCCATCAGCTCCCGAACAGAAATCCCATGTGCCCGAGCAATGGCAAAGAGCGTATCGCCTCCCAAAACGGTATAACTCGTCACGCTCGGCCGGGGCAGGGGGGCAGTTGGCGGAGCGGCTGAAGACCTGGGAACGGGAGGTGGCGGCTCAGCTGCTCCCGGAATGCACAGCAGCTGCCCGACCCGAATGCGACTGAAATCCGATATTCCATTAGCCTGGGCAATTCGGGCCATGGGTACGCCAAAGCGTTTCGCGATTGTCGCTAAGAATTCACCTCTCTGGACAGTGTGCGAAACAGTACAGGATGTTGAACTCGCAGGAGGAATGGAGGGTGTGGATGCATCGGCGGGGAAGGCGGACGGCACGATCAACGCTTGGCCAACGTACAGAACGTTGGTGTCCGTTAGGTGGTTCAGTTCCCTAATCTGACCCACTGTCGCGTTGTATTGTTGCGCAATGGCAAATTAGAGTGTCGCCTGTCCGAACAATATGTGTTTGGTGTGAACCCTGAGCCTCAACTGCTGTGCCCTGAATCGTTGTCAGCAACAGAACCGCCAACAGCAGGCCCAAGTACCGCATCCAACTGCGCGTACGATGAATTGGCGAATTCCCCTGGAAGTCACTCGCGACGGTGGTTGCCTTGCCCTGAAGGAATAACATGGCGAAACCCAGAGTGTGGGAAATTCCTCGGCTACGCATAAAAGCACCTGCGTTACTTCCTCTTTGAGCTGAAACCAGCGTAGCGATTCAGATGCCTGTCCCTGATCGGGCGGCAGGCTGGCGAGATCGGTGGAGTTCCGGCCTGCAAGTCAAGACGCGCGGAGCCCCAGGGGCTCCGCACCGGTGACGTCAGAGCACGCGCCAGCACCTCCAGGGGGACGCACCGCCGCTTGCGCGCGGTCTCGATCAACCCCCGCATGCAAGCGATGCGCGCAGCCCTTTCGGCGATGCGGAAGCCATCGGCGATTTTCATTGGTACTTTGGACCTGCGCAGGGCCGAGGTGTCGGGTTGTTGGTGAAGGGCACGCGCGGGTCGACCCTGCAATGCAGGAAACCATTCCTCCAATGCCGCGACGTGCGCGCAGAAGGGCGTATTTGGAGACTGGAGACAAAGGAGGCATGGCGTCAGGCGAACGACGCCTGGGTACCTTAACTTGTAGCACAGAACCACACCGACCGCAGCCGACGACCCCGTCGGCCCGCCACGCGGTCAGGGACAGAAAACCCGAGTGGTTACCAACCGAAGAGCTTAGGGACCTACAACACGGGCCGATGAAATGATAGGGCTTGAAAACCTCACATTCGCGACTTGTAATGGCACAAGGTACGGTGGTCGGAGCCCTTGGCGAAAATTTATCGGCGACTTCGAATAGTCGTGTCCCCCTGAATCAGTTGATGCCACACGTGGCATCGGGGACACATTCATCGCGCAACAGCCCGGCGGATTGTGCCGGGCTGTCGCGACGGTGTAACTGCAATCCAAGAACGCCGCGGGAGCGAACCTCTCCCCGGCATTACTATTCGTCGTCCTCCATTTCCATCTCGGGCTCTTCGTCCCGCCGCCGTCGGTTGCGGCGCCTGCCCTCACCTTCGCCCGCTTCCGGAGCCGGTTGCCAATCCAGCTCGGCCTGCTTGATCGACAGGCCCACGCGCCGGCGTTCGGTGTCCAGGCGGATGATCCGCACTTCGTACTCCTCACCTACGGTTACGGCCTGGCTGGCACTCTCCACGTGCTCATGGCTCATCTCGGAGATGTGAATCAGGCCCTCGACCGGTTCGTTGGCCAGCTTGGCAAAGGCCCCGAAATCCTTGATGCGGGTGATGGTGGCCCGGATCAGGTCACCGACACTGTAGCGCTCCCCCAGGGTGTCCCACGGACGCGGCTGCAACTGGCGCAACGACAAGCCAATGCGCTTGCGCTCCTTCTCGACCGAGATCACCTTGACCTCGACCTGCTCGCCCACGTTCAGCACCTCGGATGGATGGTTGACCATGGCCCAGCTGAGTTCGCTGACATGGATGAGGCCGTCCGCACCGCCGATGTTCACGAAGGCGCCGAAGTCGGCCAGGCTGCTAACCACGCCCTTGCGGGTTTCGCCCACTTCCAGCTCCTCAAGAATCGCATCCTTGCGCTGGTTGCGCAATTCGCGCATGGCTTCCTTCTCGGACAGAATCAGGCGGTTGCGGCGACGTTCAATGTCGATGACCTTGACCTGCAGCGTCTTGCCCACCAAGGGCGCAAAGCGGTCCGCCTGATTGGCGCTGTCCTTGTCCTGCTGCATCTGGCTCTCAAGGCTCAGGTGGCTGGCCGGCACAAACCCGCGGATCAGGCCCAGACCGATCAGGACACCGCCCCGGTTGTAGTCGATTACGCTGCCGGACACAATCTCCTTGGACTCCAGCAGTTCCTCGGCCCGCAGCCAGTCCTTCTCCTGGCGCGCCCGAATGATGCTGATCAGCGGCTGTCCCTTGTCGTCGATCCGGAAAACGAAGACCTCGATGGTCTGCCCTTCTTCGATTTCGGCGTAGGAATCGCCGAGGCGCTCGATTTCGCGTCCCTCAATCTCGCCCTCGTACTTGGCGCCGATGTCCAGCTCCAGGCGCCGCGGCGCTTTCTTCAGGACAATCCCTTCGACCACGGTGTCCGGGCGCACCGACGAGATGTCGTAGTCGTCATCCCAGTTCAGCTGGTCCATCAGGTGCATGTCGGAGACATCGACCTCGGCGGGAACAGGCTCGCCCGTGACGTCGGCCTCGGTCACCGTGCCCGACAGGTCCTCTTCGAGTTCCGGCACGACCGCGGTTTCGTCGGTGGCGAAGAGGAACACCGGACGGGGAAACAGGGTGGAATTCATCATGGAAAAATTGCTCAAAACCTATTGACAAACGGATAAGACATGCAAACCGACCGAAGCACGGACCCCGTCGTCAGGAGCCGCGCAGCGCGGTCATCTCAATCTCGACGATGGCACCGCCCGGCAGGGCCGCGACCTGTACCGTGGACCGGGCTGGAGGATCATCCCCCATGACTTCACCGTAGACCGCATTCACCGCGGCAAAATCCCCAATGTCCGTGAGGAAGATCGTGGTCTTGACCACATTGGCCAACGAGGTGCCGGCATCCTCCAGAACAACCGAGAGGTTTGCCAGAACCTGTTTGGCCTGTGCCTCCACGGTGTCATTCGATTGCCCGGTGGCCGGGTCCTTCGTACCGGTCTGGCCGGATGCAAAGACAAGGTCGCCGGCCACGATTGCGTGGGAATAAGGTCCGGCGGGGGCGGGGGCCCGAGTGCTGTTTACGGGAGTGCGGGACATGGCAGTGTGGATGTTCTCTTAGGACAGCGAGACGAGACTCCGCGAGCACTAGTGTGCGGGACGGAATCCAAGGAAGGAAACTAGCATAGGCTCGCCCCGGCCGCAACAAACGCCGATTACTGGACCGGTGCCGGCCTGACCTGGTCGAGCCTTTGGATCCGGCGCAGATCGGGAGCCAGCCAGGCCACCAGGCCCACCACCAGCATGGAGCCGATGCCGCCGCTCACCACGGAGATCAGCGGCGTGAAGTACTGGGCCACCAACCCGGATTCGAATCCTCCCAACTCGTTCGACGCACTCACAAAGACGGAACTCACGGCGGCCACGCGTCCGCGCATCGAGTCCGGGGTCAGCAATTGCTGCAGGGTTTGCCGCACGACCATGCTGACGTTGTCGAAGGCTCCAGTGAGGAACAGCATGGCAAAGGACAGCGGGAACGAAGTCGAGACGCCGAACACAATCGTGACCGCGCCGAACGCGGCCACGTTGGCCAGCAGGGCCGGACCGGCCCGTCTCATGGGCGGCAGGACGAGCAGCAGCACGGACATGGCCACGGCCCCGACCGCAGGAGCCGCTCGCAGCCAGCCAAACCCTTGGGGCCCCACCTGCAGAATGTCCTGGGCAAAGATCGGCAGCAGGTAGACTGCACCGCCGAACAGGACCGCGAACAGATCCAGCGTGATCATCGCCAGGATGATCGGCGTCCGCCGGACGAAGCGAATGCCGGCCAGCAGCGTATTCAGGTTGAAGGGCTGTTTTGGAGCAAGGGGTTGGGGCAGCAGTTTCAGAAAGGGCAGCAGGAGAATAAACAGTGCGGAAGAGGCCGCTGCAATCCAATAGGCGGCCAACAGGTTGATGTTGATAATCAGACCGCCCATGGCCGGGCCGGCCACGGACGTGAAGTGCATGAGGCCGGTGGTCCAGGTGACCGCATTGGGAAAGCTCTCCTTCGGCACCAGGGTCGGCATCAGGGCCACCCTTGCCGGCCGTCCCAGCATGATGGCCGTGCCATCCAGGAAGAGCAGCAGGTAGATCACCGAAATCGGAGACTGCTGCCACGCGGCCAAGGCCAGGCCAACGGAAGTCAGGGTCATACCGGCCAGCGACAGCATGATCAACCGAATCCGATTGAACCGGTCACCGAGCCAGCCCGCGGGAAGGGCGAACAGCATGGCGGGAAGGGCCATGACGAGAGCCGTCAATCCGAGCGCCAGGGCTTCACCCGTTCGGTCGTAGACATCCCAGGCCAGGGCGGTGGCCTGTATCCGGGTGCCAATCATCGACACCAGCCAGCCGATCGCGTAGAACCGGTAACTGGGAGACCGCCAGGCCAGGAACGAATCGTGGCGCACCCTGCGGTACCGGACGGATGCGGATTCGGACATAAGGGAGGAACGTCAATGTGCGCGGGGGAACGCACATGGATATGACGGATATGGGTGACGGGTGGAATGCGGCAGTATCATCGGCCGCGCAGGCCCGTCTGCCGAAACCCGGCGCGACCGCAATGACCAGCGAATCCGGCTTGACTACTGTCCGACGCGCAGGCCAACTCCGGTGGTCAGGCCCGATCGATTGCCTACAGCAAGGGGAGGCGGATGGTCTCGCCGCTCTGCAGGCTGCGACTGACCGCTTCAGTGAATTCCATGTATTTGACCCCGGTCGCGAAGTCGGTGTGGGTAATTGCCTCGCGACCCCGGATCGCGTTGACGAACTCCTCCTCAACCCGCCAGGCTCCCCGTTCGTTGTCGGAAACTTCCACAACCGACAACTCTGCGTCGCCGCGCCGGCCGCCCAGGAGTTGGCCCTCACTGAACCGCAGGGTGCCCTGCGATCCGTACAGCGAAGCCGTTGGCGGACCGGCCAGGCCGGTCACCGACGACACCTGCAGGTGGTACTGGGCGCCGCAGGCCATGCGGCCCGTCACATCCACGTGTTCCGGAATGCGCACGGAGCGCACCACACCTGTCTCCTCGTCCAGCCGCTGCGGCACGAACACCGCGCCCGCGGCCTGCACCGTGACAACCTCGCCCAGCCAGCGCATCAACGCTTCGTAGTAGATGCCCATCGTCATGATGTTGAGACCGCTGCGGTCCATGTCGTGCCGCCAGTGGAGCGGTCCGTCCAGGTCCAGCCATGTGCCGCCCACCTGCATGTCAACCACCAGCGGGTCCCCAAGGTATCCATCCCGCACCAGCCGCTGGATGGCACGGTCCACCCCCAGGGTCATGGGCGAAGGAACAATTTGGGCCACCTGGGTCGGCCGCGCCTGGGCTATCCGGTACATCAGGCGCGCCTCGGAGGCGTTCATCGCCATGCGCGCCTCGCACATGACATGCTTGCCCGCTTCCAGGGCGGCCACGGTTGCCGTGCAGTGCATGTAGGGCCAGGTCCCGATGACCACGGCGTCGATGTCGGAGGCTTCGATGATCTCAGTCCAGTGGGAGGCAACACGTCCGAAACCGAACTGCTCCGCCACGCGCCGGCCGGACTCGGGCGTTCGGTTGGCCACAGCCACCATTTCAACGTTCTCCTGCTCCAGGAGACCGGGGATGTGGCGGTCGCGGGTGTTGGCGCCGGCACCTATGACACCAATGCGGATGGCGTTGTCTGACATGTGTGGATCGATCCTGTCGTTGGTTGGGATGCCTGCAAGCCTGTCGGGAAACTGCCGCGTGCCGATTTGTGCGGGGACGGCACTTCACTTCCATGAATCCAATCACACCTTGCAGCGTACCGAAAACGGCTGTTTCAAGGTGGACTGCCGCGGCCGCAATCTGGTTGCCGAACCGCGCCTCAAAGCATCAAGGGGGCGATTTTCACCGGCGGGCCGATTCTAGCAGTACCGGGGGAGCTCTACCCCCTACCCGAACGAGGCCGGGCCGGACGGCTCCGGGGGTGGTGCTATTCTCTGAGCCAAGGGTATCTGGTGCCTCCATCCACACACCCCATCCTGTCACTTCGCTCACGATGTCCGATTCCGCACCCCATCACCATCACCGTCACTATCGCCACGACCACCACGACCATGTGGAATCAAGGTCGCTGTTCAGCGAACATGATCACGACTACAGCGGCGCGGGCCGGCGCAGCCTGATTGCAGCGCTGGTACTGCTGTTGGTCCACATGGCTTTGGACGTGGTGGGGGGTGTACTCGCAGGCAGCCTCTCGCTGTTGGCCCACGCCGGCCACATGGTGACCGACGCGGGGGCGCTGGTCGTGGCACTGGCCGCGTTGCACTATGGCAGTTTGCCTCCTTCAACGGAGCGGACATTCGGTCTGCGGCGGCTGGAGGTCCTGGCGGCCCTGTTCAATGTAATCCTGTTGTGGACCGTGGCGGGAACCATCCTCCTGGAAGTCCTTGAGGTGGTGGGACACGGCCATGCCCATGGCCATGAGCACCTTGGCATCTACCTGCTGGTCATCGGTGCCTTGGGATTGGTCATCCAATTGACATCCGCCTTCATCCTGCACCGGTCGATGCACCACAGCATCAGTGTGGAAGGAGCCTTTCGCCACGTTTCGGTCCACGCGGTGGAATCGGTGGCCATTATCGTCTCCGGCATCCTGGTGGAGTTGTTCCACTGGGACTTCCTGGACTGGGCCCTGAGCCTGGTGCTTATTGTGGTCATCCTGTTCAGCACCTACCGTCTGGTGGTCAAAATCGTCAAGGTGCTGCTGCAGGCCGTCCCGGACGATGTCGACGTGTACCGGTTGTGCGGCAGTCTTGAGGATGTACCCGGGGTAACCCTGATCCACGATGTGCACGTCTGGGCCCTCGTGCCCGGCTACAACGTGCTCACCGCCCATGCCATTGTGGATCCCGACAGCACCGCGGAGGACCTGATGCGCATCCGCGCGGAGATGCTGAAGACTGCGCGTCAGGAGTTCGGGATCCGGCACACCACGTTCCAGCTGGAATTTACGGCCGCGGACTGCCATGAGGAGAACCACCACGTCGACCATCTGATGGCGCTGTCGCGGGAGGAAGCCCGCAAAGGTTAGGTCCGAGCGGCAATTCCTGTGCTTGACGGCACGGGACCCGAGTTGGTCCGGCCCCTTCTTTCAAACAACCGTTCCTACCGATGAAGGTCGCCGACTCGCTCTCCAGTCACCAGGATGGGCACGAGCATGCCCACCAGCACCACCACGGCAGTCACAGCCACAGCCACAGCCACGGACATGGCCACGACCACCACGATCACGACCATGACCTAAGGAGAGCCAGCCGACGCAGTCTCAAGACGGCACTCGTCCTGATTGCTACGTTCATGGTGGTAGAAGTCGTTGGCGGAGTGATCTCGGGAAGCTTGGCGCTGCTGGCGGACGCGGGCCACATGCTCACGGACGCAGCATCCATCGTCCTGGCGCTGGTCGCCCTGCACTTTTCCGATCTTCCCGCCTCCTGGGAACGCACCTACGGGTACCGCCGCCTGGAAGTGCTGGCGGCCTTGATCAACGCCCTTTCCCTGTGCGTCATCATCGGAGGTGTGCTGTGGGAAGCCTACCGCCGCCTTCGCACCGTCCCCGAAGTGGAGGGAGGGCTGATGCTGGGCATCGGCCTGGCAGGCCTGGTCGTGAACGTGCTGGCCCTGCTCGTTCTGCGCAAGAGCGCGGAAGGCAACCTGAACGTCGAAGGCGCGCTGCAGCACATCGTGGCCGATCTGCTTGGGTCGGTGGCGGTCGTCGTTTCGGGGGCCTTGGTGTGGGCGTTCGGCTGGACCATCGTGGACCCGATCCTCAGCGTGGTCATCTCAATCCTGATCGGCATCAGTGCCTGGCGGCTTCTGGCCAAGGTGTTCAACGTCCTTCTGCAGGGCGTCCCCAAACACGTGGACCTGGACCAGCTCTGCGCGGCGCTAGAAGATCTTCCGGGGGTGACGTTCGTGCACGATGTGCACGTGTGGTCGCTGGCTCCGGACTACGATGTCCTCACCGCGCACATCCTGGTGGACCCCGCCCTGCAAACCGAGGACTTGACGCGCATGCGCGCCCAAGTGCAGAAACTCGCGAAACAAGACTACAACCTGCGCCACGTCACGGTGCAGCTGGAATACACGACGGACGGGTGCCACGACGAGGTGCATCACTTCGACCACCTCCATCGACTGAGCCGGGACGAGGTTCCCTCCTGACCGCTTGGGTGGCACGGTCCCAGCGGCCCGCACCACCAAAACCCGCAGGCCAAGTACGGCTCGTGCCGTGGCCACTAGCTGACCGGTGGCCCGGGTTCGTTTGTGACTTGAGAGTTCAGGACCCGTTTCAGGCCAATCCCCGTTGGCCGTACCCGCCCCGATCAGGCCAGGTGCCCTGTAACTACCGTCACGGAGTGTGGAGCCAACTCCAAGTGTGTGGCCGATGGCGGGGCGGCCGTTTGTACCGACACCAGTTCGGGTTCCGCCTCGCTGTTCACGGCCTTGATGTCCGGACCGTTCACCACATGGCACGTCAGATTGGACAGTTCGCCCGCGGCCGGCTTCAACTCCACCGTACTTGGCTCCAGGCTGCGGTTCACGATGAAGAGGCCCAGTCGGCTTCCCTGTAGCGAGCCGGCCACGTCCAGAACCCTGACTCCCTGATGGTCGCCTCCGTCGAAGGTCTCCCCTTCCCAGTACAGATCCAGGGCATCCCCGCGCGCCCACTGGCTGTAGAGCCGGAAGGGGTGAAAGATGCTCTGGCGCACCAGTCCGGTCGGACTGGTCAGGATGGGTGCAATCACGTTGACGATCTGGGCCAGGTTGGCCATCTTGACGGTGTCGGCATGCCGGATGAAGGCGTTCATCTGCATGGCCACCACCAGTGCATCCTCAAGGTTGTAGTGCTCCTCGAGGGCCTGGTCGCGAAACGCCCGGTACCAGACATTCCACTCGTCGACAGCCAAGGGGATGGGTTCAAGGCCATGGGCCAGACAAAGGCCGCGCATCAGGCCGGCGTAGCCTGACAGACGAGCCTCAATCAGTTCCGATATGGCCATGTAAGCGTTGAAGTCGTCGTCCCTCTGCCCACGTGCCAGTGAGTTGCCCACGTACCAGTGAATTGACATGTAGTCGATCAGGCTGGATGCCTCCTCAACAATCAACTGAGCGCGTTCCACAAAGTCGGAGCGCCAGTGGCAGGTGGCCGAAGCCAGCAGCTTGATGGATGGATCGGCCCACTTCATCACCTTGCCGAATTCCTTGCAGACACGGGCGTACTCCTGTGGCTGCTTGGCGCCGATTTGCCATTCGCCGTCCACCTCGTTGCCCAAACCCCAGTACTTCACATCGTGGGGTCGCTCCCAGCCGTGCGTGCGGCGCAGGTTGGCCAGGGCGGTGTCGTCCCGGCCATTGCAGTACTCCACCCAGTCGTGGGCTTCGCGCATATCGCCGTCGCCGCAGTTGACCACCAGATACGGTTCCGTCCCAATGTCGCGGCAGAAGTCGACGAATTCATTGGTGCCGAAGGTGTTCGGTTCCAGGGCTGCCCAAGCGAGATCGTGGCGGGCGGGGCGCTCCTCCCGAGGCCC
Source organism: Caldilineaceae bacterium (assembly GCA_965208365.1). Lineage (GTDB taxonomy): Bacteria > Chloroflexota > Anaerolineae > Caldilineales > Caldilineaceae > Bin34. Next base: position 1,651,627 of record OZ242330.1, read on the forward strand.
GACGCCGTCCCGCCAGCGATAGCCGGACACGAAGTTGCCGCCGGGATAGCGCATGATGGGCATGCGCAACTCCATGAGCGCCTCGCGCACATCGGAGCGCAGGCCGCGGGCATCCGCCAACGGATGATCGGGGTCGTAGATGCCCCCGTTGATGCAACGGCCGAGGTGTTCGGCAAAGCCTCCGAAGACATGGGGATGGATGGCGTCCACCCTGCGGGCCGGGTCGATGTGGATTGCATTCATGGCACTGGGTTCAAGACGGAGCGGGATACACGGTGATGTTCATGCCGACCCGACCTGTTTCGGCTTCCCCCTGTGAAAATGCGGAGCACAAGCGGGGGACAGGTCCTGCAATTCCTATCTGGCTACAAACGGACAGGGCAAATTCCAACACCGACTTCACGATTCTGACACAGTCCCTGCGGAGCCCCTCGATCCGTCAATCCAGCGACGGCTCTGTGTTCCGCGTGGAGCCGCTGCTACGGTTCCTCTGACGTGTCAGGTCGGACAAGCGGATGCGTGGGCGATCCCGCAACCTGTCCGGGACCTGCAGAAAAGTGGTTTCACCAAGTTATGGAGGCGGGAGATTCGGGTCCGCATCCCGATTGCGTACAGACCCGTCGCAACGACCTTCCGCGACTGCGATCGCGAAGTCCATCTCATGCGTTAGACAGGCAGCCAGCAATGTGCGCAGCGGATACGGATTGTTGCTCATGGAGGCCTCTACGGCGCGAATGTACAGCGACCTTTCACTGACCGGGATGATTGGAACCGGATACCCGACGCGCAATGCCATCCAACTCATGATGAGCCGGCCTGTGCGGCCGTTGCCGTCGGGAAACGGATGAATTCCGATGTACTGGCCATGCGACACGGCCAACCCCATCGGAACGTCCAGTTCGGGATTCTGCGGGTTGTGGTTGACTTGCGTCACCCATGCATTCACGTTGTCGAAGAGTTCCTGCATCAAGTTGGGGACTTCGTTGGGTGGGGCCAACTGCTTTCCGGGGCGACCATCGGGATAGGCAATCACGTTTGGCTCGTGCTTCCATTGTCCGGTGTCGGCATGGGTTGGGAGCAGCAATTTGTGCCAGCGGAACAGAACAGCCTGTGTCAGGGGCTCTCCGGACTGAATGCAGGCCAGTAGTTCCGTTGTCGCCCGGTCGTGTCCGAGCATTTCGGCACTCTCCCGAGCCCTTCGTGTGTTCGGCTCGGAATACCGGTGCGAAAGTGTCCCGGACGCACCCAACAGAAGGGTGGTCGTATTTGCAAATGACAGCGTATTTCCTTCAATGGCGTTTGTGTGCAGATTCCAGCGAACGCGCACGTTGTCTTGGTATTCGCGTAAGGCACCCTCCATGAGTGCGGGCCGACTCGCGTATTGTCGTTGTAGATCCACCAGCGCTGCGGGGGTGATTCGTTCCGGTGCAACCCCAAGGCAAAATTCATCCCAATTCATGTCTGCGATTTGGAGTAGGGATTGGATCCAAAAGTGCAGGCATTTCGGGTTCAGGCAACTTGGGAGTCAACCTTGGCTTCCCATTCCGCTGCAGTGAGGGGAATCGGGCCACGCCGCGCACGGCGCAACACCTCGGAAAACAGAGGCCCCCCAGTGCCAGGCGGCAGATTCGGATCGGCTGCAGCATTGCGAAACGTCGGGTCGCAGTGTCCCTTCGCGGCCGCAATTGCGAAGTTCATTTCATGTATCAAGCAAGCTGCCAAGAGCGTTCGCAGCGGTAGCGGATCATCGTATTTAACTCCCATTTCCACCGCTTCAAAGTACACCTCACGCACATCGGATGGCACGATCGGCACTGGATAACCTGCACGCAGGCAGAGCCAGGACAGTAGCAGACGGCCAGTGCGGCCATTGCCATCCGCAAAGGGATGGAGGGCAAGGTACTCGATGTGCAAGCGAGCAAGGACTGCAGCGATGTCCTCATCACACTCCACGCAGGCTCTCAAACCGGAATCCATCGCCTTCATATGCTGTTCCATGGCAACAGGAACCACCTCTGGGGAGGCAAACACATGGAAGCGACCGTCCAACGCAAACACTCCATTAGGCTGCGACTTCCAATGCCCCCGTTCCGGATGCAGCGGCAGCAGGTCGCGATGCCACGCCCGCAACTCATCCTCGCCAAGAACCGACCCGGACGCCGCGTGTCGTTGCAGGTTCTGGACCGCTGCGTCGTGTCCGATCAACTCGTGCACATCCCGTTCACGTGAAATATGGATCATTTCCTCGTTGCCGGTCGCTTCCAGTCCCAGAAGGATGATGGCCGCCTGACCATAGAGCAGCATGCTTCCTTCAATGACGTTCGTATGCAGATTCCACCGAACCCGCACGTTGTCCTCCCAGGGCAACCGTAGCCGAGGAATGTTGGGACGCGAGCGGTAGCTCCGTCCGGTCTTCTGCAAGGCCTCCGGGGTAAGACGGATTGCCTCTGCTCCAAGCCGGAACCGTTCGGGAACGGACGAACCGAATGTTGGCGACAGGCCGGAAGTGGATTTAGCCATGATCGTGGGAATGGGTTGGTCGATCGTAGATCGCATTGTAGACAGGATAGCCGTCAGGACGCGGCATGAACTGACCAGTCCCGACCTTTCGCGACCGTGCCATGGAAGACCCTCGGTCCGACGTTGGTTACGCAATGGCTGGATTTTTGAAATGGACTGACGCGGCTTGCGCCACCTTCCGATTAGACTTGCATACCGTTGCCCAGTTCGGCCCTGCCAAGATCTGCAGCTGGCAACCCCGCAACCGGCCATGGTGATACAAGAGTCTGTTTCCTGTTACGGGCATTCATCAGGCGATCTCAACCACGAACCTGCCCAAGTCGACATGCGAACATTCGATGCCCAGCCAGGTGAGTACGGTCAAGTTCCGGAAGTCAGTCACGCCGATCGCGTCCGGGCCGCGCTCCGGATGCGCTCGCGGCAACTGAAGACATATGCACAAGCCGCCGGGCAACTCAATGCGGCAGGAATCCTCACTGCCACCGGCAAGCAGTGGACAACCGGGAATTTGCGCGCCTACACCCGGCGACACGGAATTCCCCGCCACGAATGTCCTGACCACCCTCCACCCCTGTGGGATGGCAGCCCTGAGCGTGCCTTGGAGAACACGCCATCCTACGAGGCGATTGTCCGGTGCATCGAGCACGGCAGCCTCGCGCAGCACGCCGCAGTGCGGCAACGGATCCGCAGGGAACCTGCCGTGCGTGCCCTGGTACGCAGAGTGTCCGAGGACAACCTGAACCATCCGTACGATGCTTTTTCCTACGGGTTCTGGTTTCAGTATGCAAAGCACGCCTAACGTTCCCGACGCTGCCCGCCGAGCGTGGCACCGACTGCTGTTGGCGACCGCCGACTTGCAGGCCGTGGTGAGCGATTCGGTATTGGTCGGCGGTACGGCAGCCGCGCTGGCGGCAAGCCACCGTTATTCCCACGACTCGGACCATGTCCTGCCCGACCTGAAGAATCGGTTCGCTGAAATCACGAAACTGCTGGATTCCACACCGGGTTGGCACACGGCAAGGATCCGGGAGCCGGTTCTGATCCTCGGCAGTCTGCACGGAATTCGCATGGGCCTGCGCCAATTGCTCCGGCCCGATCCGCTAGAGGCAGAAACGATTACCTTTCGAGGACGGTCGATTCGCGTGCCCACGTATGCAGAAATACTGCGCATCAAGGGCTTTTTGGTGATCCGCCGCAACGCGGTTCGCGACTACGTGGACTGTTGCGCACTTTTGCAGCGGTTGGACGACGCGGATCTGGCGATGGCCCTGACACCGTTCAACCGGCTCTACGCGTTCGACCAGCCGGGCGGGGAACCTCCTCTCTACCGGTTGGCCATGCGTCTCGTGAACCCGGTGCCGGACGACCTGGACAATGTTGACGGACGGCAGTTGGAGTCGCGCGCCGGCCATCCGTGGGAATGGGATGCGACCGCGACAGCCTGTCTGCAGCAAGGTCTGCGGGTGATGGACCTGGTGGACCGAAGTCCCCTTGCCACACCAGATACACCTGCCGAGTGAGCAGGGGCTTGGTCAAGGGCGCGCAACCACACTCCAATCGGATCCTACGGGCATTGAGGCCGTTCCGAACGGTCCATGCCGTGACGGCATCCGACCCGGGGCCCGAAGCAGGAAACGGGTCCTCAACTTCCTGCCCCGGCTGGCCGCCGTTGCAACCGCATCACGACGCGCGGAGACTGAGAACTGCCGTCTGCCGCCAAATCGGACCTGCACGTACAGGGTTCGGCCGGCTTCCCGAACTTGGTCCCAATCAATCCCACCGTCGTTCGTGCGGATGCAGATCGGCATGGGGATTGATCCAAGTATCGGGCGGCTGCGGTACCGAGCCGTCCAACAGGGGATCCGACGTGGCCTCCATCCAACGGTCCAGGCGCCTGCGCAGATCCTCCAGAATTGCAGCACTGTCCGAATCACCGGCCAGGTTGCAAGCCTCGTGCGGATCCCAGATCAGGTCGTACAACTGTTCCCGGCCCGGCGGTCGGCTCGGCAGGCCGTGGTCCACCATCACGTCCTTGGAAATGCTGGGGTCGATGTTGGCCATCGGCGCCGTGTCCTGCGGGTCGTAGCGCCGCACGTACTTGTAGCGCTGCGTCCGCACCGCCCGCTTGGGTTCGTAGGCCGCGTGATAGGTGACTTCCGAGAAGATCTCGTCGTTGACCTCCTGCGCGGAGCCGTCCACCAATGGCATCAGGCTCGTGCCTTCCAGCCAGTCGGGCGGTTCGATTCCCGCAATCTCGCAGAGGGTCGGATAGAGGTCGATTTGGGATACAAGGCCATCGATCGCCCGGCCGCCGCCAAAGCCGGGTCCGCGCACGATCAACAACACCCCCATGCCGTGATCGGTCAGCCGACACTTCATCAAGGGAAAGGCCAAGCCGTGGTCCGTGGTCGCGATTACGAGGGTGTTGTCTGCCAGTCCCTGCTCATCGAGGGTATCCAGGATACGGCCATAGTAGCCGTCCAGCGTGCGCACCATCGTGGCGTAGGCCGCCATGTCCTCCCGGACCGCCGGCACATCCGGCAATGGTGCCGGCGGCTGCAGAAAGGCCGGATTGATGTCCGCGGCCGGCTCCGGAAACACCCGGTGGGTCTCACCGTAGCCGATGGCTACAAAGAAAGGCTCGTCATGGTCCCGTCGCAAGTACGCAACCGCCTCGTCGGTGATGCCGTTGCCACCCCAGGCGCGGTCCGTATACCGTTCGTCGTACCCGAGCAGATCGTGGTTCACATGCAGGTGCGTAACACCGAACAGGGCCGTTCGGTAGCCGGCCCCCTTGAGGGTATGGCACAGATGCTTGTGCGTGTCCCGCAGGTTGAAGCCCCGATTGGTCAGGCCAAGCTGGCCGCTGCTGTGGGGACTGGCCCCGGTCAGCAGGGCGGCCCGACTGGGGGAACAGGTGGGCGCGGCATTGAAGGCGTTGCGAAACACCACCCCTTCCTCGGCCAGCCGCTGAAGATTGGGCGTGGGCAAACGGTAGCCGTACGGACTGATGTAGCGGCCCGTGTCGTGGGAGTGGAGGTAGATGATGTTGGGTCTGGACATGGCCTTTCCGGCTATTGATGGATCTTGTGTGGAAACTACATGGCGGCCAGATCGTCGAGACCGGCCTGCTGCAGAGTTCGGAGCATCGTTGCGGCATCCGCTGCATTCTGCTCAAGGTTGGGCAGCCGCGGTCTCCCGGCGTCAATGCCCAGATGCTTCATCACCGTGTATACAGGGCGCCCCCGAATCCATGGTCAATCATGATGGCGGTCACTCGGTTGGCCCGCAGCTGCAGCTGCATGGCCTCCTTGGTTCGCCCCTCGGCCACCAGGGACCGCATGCGAGCATAGGCACCGGGCATGAAGTTCAGGGTAGACCCGATGTTGCCCACGGAACCGGCCAGCACGGGCGCTACGCACATTTCATCCATGCCCGACGACAGGCTCCAGGCATCCCTGCCGGCCCCTGCATCCAACACCCTGCGGAACTCGAACATATCTGGCCCCGTGTACTTGCCGGCGGCAAGGTTGAGGAAAGTAACTGCTCACTGCAATCCGTGGGTATCCGTTGGAAATTGGTACAATTGAACCATCTTCTGCGCGGTACCATGCGCTTCCGGAAGCAAGCGGACCCCATGCCCGGCCCCTCCCATCCTACAACGTCCCCGACCGCCGGCGCTCCCCACAGCCTGGTCAAAGCGCACCGGATTGCCCTGTGTCCCAACGACCGGCAGGCCTCCCTGATGGCCGAGCACGCCGGCTGGGCGCGGGTGGCGTCGAACTGGGCCATCGACTGCTTCGCCGAAGCCTGGTTCACCGGCGAGGGCGAGGACAACGAGTGGCTCTCGGACATGGATCTGCGCAGGCAGTTCAACGCCGTCAAGCGAGACCTGTTCCCATGGTCCAAACCCCTGTCCCAGAACGTGGCCAAGAACGCCATCATCCACACGGGCAAGGGACTGGATGCCTGGGGCACCTACAAGAAGGCATTGAAGAAGGGCAAGCGTCCGCGCCGGGTCGGGTTCCCCCGGTACCGCAAGCGTGGCAAGCACATGGCCTTCACGCCAACCAACGGGCGCAACACCATCCGGGTGGTTGGCAACCGGGTCCGCATCCCGGCCATTGGCTGGGTGCGCATGCGGGAGTCGCTGCGCTTCGTCGGCGACATCCTTTCGGCCACCGTCAGCCTTGAGGCCGACCGCTGGCACATTGCCTTCCAGGTGGACACCGGCGAGCCGGCACCGCCCAAGCGTCCCGGTCCAACCATCGGCATCGACATGGGCATCCAGGTGTTGGCCACGCTGTGGGACGGGGACAAACGGACGAAAATCCTCAACCCGCGTCCCCTGCAGGAGGCCCTGGCCGAGCTGCGGCGCATCGATAAGGCCATCAGCCGCTCCATCAAGGTGCATGGCAAGCATCGGACCTCCCACCGTCGGGAAGCCTTGTATGCCCGGCGGCGACGGCAGTATGCCCGCGTCTCCCATCTGCGCAACGACCACCACCACCGGACCTCCACGGCGATCGCCAAGCGTGGCGGCACGGTGAAGGTGGAGACCCTGAACATTGCGGGGATGCAGCGCAACCGGAGGCTGGGACGCGCCCTCTCGGATGCCGGCCTGGGGGAGTTCGTGCGCCAGCTGGAGTACAAGTGCGCCTGGTACGGGACGGAATTCCAGCTCATCGACCGCTGGTACCCGTCCTCGAAGACGTGCAGTGCGTGCGGGGCCGTGAAGCAGTCGCTGCTGCTGTCGGAACGCACCTGCCGCTGTCTGCAATGTGGGTTCGAGTGCGACCGGGACGAGAACGCCGCCCGGAACCTTCAGGCGTTCGACCCGGCGGCCAGGTCGGCCGTCGCAGACGTGGAGACCCGTAAGTCGGGCCCGCCTGTGGGCCTGCCAGGTCGACGAAGCGTCAACCGGACAGGCAATCCACTTCCGCTTCACGCAGGAAGTTGAGATTGTCATAGGTTCTGGAGACCGGCTGTTGTACAGGGGTGGGATGATGCTGGCAAAGCCGGCGGCACCGCAGGCGGCCGCCGGCCCGGCCAAACAGAAGGTATCGCCGGCGGCCATGGCACCCATGTGGCTGACCACCGGCACCCGACCGGCAGCCTCGTCCAAGACGGTCTCCAACACCAGTTCCCGATCCGCAACAGACATGAACACGCCCTCGCCGGTCGTGCCGTTGACGTAAAAGCCTCCGATTTCCTTGGTCAGGAGATGGCGCACCAGTGAGCGCAAAGCGGTCAGATTGGGCTGTCCGTCCAGGGCATGCGGTGTCATGAGCGCGGGCCACGCGCCCTGCAGATGGGTCATGGGCAGGATCTGAACGGAAGAAAGGTCAGAAGTCGACCAGGTGGTCGAGGCCGATGCGGCGGAACTGTTCGGGCGGAGCCTCGGACTCCAACATGACCCCCACCATCAGATCCTGCATGCGACGTTCCAAATCCGGGTCCTGCAGAGGATTGGTCTGGTCGGGATCGTCCTGCAGATCGAAGAGCATGCTGGGATGCGGGGGACGGCCGCGCTGGGCCTGGAACGGCTGCGCCGGAATGCGCAGGACCGGGCAACCCTTGGTGAAACTGAAGGGGCGGGCCAGTTCCGTGTCCTGCAGGTCCTCGGGGCGGAACCGATTGTCCATGCGGGTTGGCATCAGCGTGTAGTCGTAAAGGGGATAGTCGTCCCCCAAACGGTTCCCGCGCATGTAGACGAAGCGGCCATCGGTGACATTGACCTGGCCGCCGAAATGACCAAACAGAACCGCCTCGCGGGTGGCCGCGTTGTCGGCCAGTACCGGCCCAAGGGACACACCCTGGGTATCGTCGGGAATGTCGACGCCGAAGAAGTCGAGCAGCGTGGGGGCCATGTCAATCATCTGCACCAGCTGGCTGCGGCTTTCGCCGGCCTGTCGGCAGCGGGGATCCCAGACAAAGAGCGGCGTGTTGGCCAACTCGTTGTACCAGGGTGGCACCAGCTTGGCCCACCAGTCCTTCTCGCCCAGGAAGAACCCGTGATCGGTGCAAATGATCAGCATGGTGTCGTTCCACATGTCGTGCCGATCCATCTGATCCAATACCTCGCCGAGGTATCGGTCGCACATGCTCAGGAGTGCCACGTACTGGTGGCGCATGTGGCGCACCGTGGCCTCGTCCTCCTCCACCTCCCGGTAGGGCGGCCAGTCGAAGTGATCCCCGTCCCAATCACCCGGGTACAGATCCTTGTAGTGTTGGCTCGTGTAGAACGGTTCATGGGGGTCGAAGGTTTCGATCTGCAGGAACCAGTTGTCCTGATCATGGTTGCGCTCGATGAAGTCCAAACCGGAGGCCATGGTCTTGGCCTGGGGTTGATCCTGCTCGCGCGCCATATGCAGCCGGTTGACCCAGTCCTGTCGCCACTTAATGCCTTCCCGCGGTGCAATGCAGTCCGGGATGTCCGGGTCCGCCACTTGGCCAATCCAGGGATCCCCCTCTTGACCGCGGTGGAACTCCCACGACTGGTACTGCGTGTGATAGGTCGCGCCGCCGTCCTCCCAGTAGTGGTAGTGGTCGCTCGTCAGATGGGTGTAGATCCCCTCCCGCGACAGGGCGGCCGGCATGGAATCGTCGAATGGCTCCAGGGGTCCCCAACTGCGGTGCAGGAAGTTGTAGCGGCCGGTGTGTAGCTCGCGCCGGGCCGGCATGCAGGGCATGCTGCCCACGTAGCAACTGTCGAAACGGACCGTCCGTTCCGCCAGCCGACTGAAGTTGGGGGCGTGCGTCCAGTCGCAGCCATAGGGCGGGAGCAGGCGTCGATTCAGCGAATCGAACATCACCATGATCGCTTTCATGGACAGTGGGATCTCCGTTGGCGAACAGGCACCGCAGTTGCGATCCTTTCGGGGAAGCCATTATAGTCCCGCAACCCACCGTCCCCCACCCTCGCCAACCCGGCTTTCCACCTGCAACCGAATCCCGGTCATGCACGTTAGTTAAGTGCGGCCCGCACGGCCAGTCCCGTCCTTTTCTACCCCTGCTTCCGGAAAGCCCGTGTCCGACCTTGTCATCGAGGTTGAGAACCTCACCAAACACTATGGCGACATCACAGCGGTGGACAATGTCAGCCTCCAGGTGGAGGCTGGCACAATCTTCGGCCTAGTGGGCCCCAACGGAGCGGGCAAGTCCACCGCCATCGAATGCATCGAGGGGCTGCGCACACCCAGCGACGGCTCGGTACAGGTGCTGGGCCGGTCGCCGCGCCAATACCGGCGCGACCTGTTCCGGGAGATCGGGGTGCTGCCGCAGAACAATGAACTGCTGCCGTCCCTCCTGCGCGTCAGTGAGGCTGTGGACCTCTGGCGGTCCTTCCACGACAATCCGCTGTCGAAGGACGAAACACTTGCCCTGTGCGGCCTCGGGGGGCGGCAGAAGGCGCGCACCAGCCGGCTGTCGGGCGGCCAACGCCGGCGGCTAATGATTGCCCTGGCCCAGGTTGGCCGGCCTCGTCTGCTGATCCTGGACGAACCATCCAGCGGCCTGGATCCGGTCGCCCGGTACAACGTCTGGCGCAACCTGAACGCGTTCAAGGAACAGGGCGGTACCATCCTGGTTTCCACCCATTACATGGACGAGGCCGAAGAGTACTGCGATCAGCTCTGCCTCCTGGATCACGGACGGATACAGGTGCTGGGCAATCCGCGCCGCCTGATGGAGGAACGCCGCATGCGGATCCTGGTCAAGGTGCCGCACACGCCGGACTTGGACCGGGACAGGCTGCTGGCCCTGGACCATGCCCACCAGGTGGAGCAGGTCGAGAACGAATGGTTTGTATTTGGCGCCACCGATCAGCTGTACGGCGAGTTGAAGCAGCTGACCAACCGCGAGTTCCTCGAAATGCGCCCTGCCCGCCTGGAGGACCTGTACCTGATGACCACCGGCCGCGCCTATCGGACCGGAGTGGAATGACATGAACTTCAAGATGATGCGGACCCTATTCCGCACCGACCTTCTGATCTACGTGCGTGAGCCGGCTGCCGCCTTCTTCACGTTCGCCTTTCCTGTCCTGCTGCTGTCCATCCTGGGAGCGATCTTCGGCCACTATCCACACCAGTTCACCCTGCCGGACGGCACGGCCGTCGATACCACCTATATCTCGATCTTCTTTCCCGGCTTTGTGGCCTTCATCATCGCCAACCTCTGGATGATGAATGCACCCATTTTTCTGGCCAACCAGCGCACCAGCGGTTGGTTTCGGATGCTGCAGCTGTTGCCCTTGCGTCTATCCTGGGTGATCGTGATTCGAGTGCTGCTGTACTTCGCGATCTTTGTCTTTTCCTATGCATTCATGTACCTGCTGGCACGCCAGATATTCGACCTGCGGTTCTTCGGACAGCTACTGCCCTTCGGACTTGCCTTGATGCTGTGCTTTGCCTCGTTCGGCAGCGTCGGATTCATGCTGGGCGGCCTGTTCAATTCCGCCAGCACCACGCAGGCGGTGGCTTCCATCTTCTTCTTCGCGCTGTACTTCACCTCGGGTTCCGCCATTCCGCGGGATCAGTTCCCGGACTGGCTCTTCCGTGCCACCGAACTCAATCCCATGACCCACGTGGTGGACCTGCTGATTGCCGTCTGGACAGGTCAGGCATTCGACCAACTGTGGGTGTCGGCGCTAGTGGTGGCTCTAGTGGGCGTGGCAGGCTTTGTGCTGACCCCGCTCACGTTCCGGTGGGATGCCGAAGGCTGACCGAACTGCCGCGGCAAGGTTCGGACCGTAGGCCGCGTTGCCCCTGAAGCCCACCGGCTCCCGGGCCAGGTTGAACTTGCCGTGCCGGCAGGTATATTGTCAGACTGCAAACCTAGTCGAGAAGCCATAAGGCAGGCCCTTGATGAATTTCGCGCTGATCGGTCTTGGCCGAGTAGGCCGGGTTCATGCCGCCAACATTGCGTCGCATCCGCAGGCCAACCTGCACACGATTGCCGATCCGCGCGCCCCGCAGCTGGAAGAGTTGGCCCGCCGGTATGGATCCTCCCTGACTACGGAGCCGGAAGCCGTGTTTGCGGATCCGGGGGTGGATGCCGTGGTCATCAGTTCGCCAACCACGACCCACATCGACTACCTGCAGGCTGCGGCCCAGTCCGGAAAGGCAGCCCTGTGCGAAAAGCCGATGGGCATCGACATCGACCGGGTCGAACGGTGCCTCAGACTTCTGGAAGACCATCCGATCCCCGTCATGATCGGGTTCCATCGACGACACGATCCGTCCTATGCGGCCCTGCGGGACTCCGTGCGTGCCGGGGCCATCGGGCAGCTTGAGCAGGTGATGGTCCACGTGCGCGATCCCGCGCCGCCTACGCTCGAGTATGTGCGAGTCTCCGGAGGCGTGTTCCGGGATTCAGTAATCCACTACTTCGACCTGCTGCGCTGGCTGACGGGAGAGGACCCGGTTTCCGTCAGTGCCTTCGGCTCCTGCCTGATCGACCCGGGCATCGGCCTGGAGGGCGACTACGACACCACGCTTGTCAATCTGCGTCTCCCCAGTGGCGCGTTGTGCCACATTGCCAGCAGCCGCCGTTCGGTGGAAGGCGCGGATGCCCGCATCGAGGTCTTTGGTTCCGAGGGCGTGTTGCGAGTGGCCAACGCGCCAATCAATCTGCTGGAACCGCCGGTAGCCGGAATTCGCTACATTGGATTTCCCACGCGCTTCGAGGAAGCATTTCGCAACGAACTGAACAGCTTCATTGAGGCCGTGTCCACGGGCTCTCCACCCGTACCCGGACCGGAGGATGGACGGCGCTCGCTGATCATCGCGGATGCAGCCACCTCCTCGGCATTGAACGGCAACGCCGTGGACATTCGGTATTGACCGCAGGCGAACTGGCGTCGGTACAAGACTCCGGAACGCCACGCGGTTGTCCGGCCCGTCCTGATGCGGGTGCACCTAATGCCAGGCGTACTTGACCACTGCCGCCTCGTCCACCGTAACCCCCAGACCCGGCGCGTCCCGGAGATGGACACAACCGTCGACCTGCACCCAGGGATCGGTCACCAGTTCATGCTGCATTGGTGAGGGATACGGCTTCAGATCCATTCCCACATGGTTGGGCGAGTTGGCCAGCATATGGAGGCTGGCTGCGGTGTTAAGGGCACTGCTCCAGGTGTGAGCGCTGGCGTCCAAATTGGCGGCCTCAATCATTTTCAGGACCTGACGGCACCCGGTGATGCCCAGGCACCGTCCGGGATCCAGCTGGACGACATCCACTCCCCCCGATTCAATTAATCGCTTGTAGCTCTCCGGGTTCCACTCGTCCTCGCCGGTTCCGATTGGGGTTGTGACTGCACCCCGCAGCTTGGCATGCGCGGGCAGATCGTGCGAAGGCAACGGCTGTTCAATCCAGCGCAGACGATAGGGCTCCAAGTCGTTGAAGCGCTGGATGGCCGTGGGCAGGTCCCAGAAACGGCGGTGGCCCGCCACATCCAGAATGACGTCGACTTCATAGCCAACCGCGGCCCGGATGCGGTCCACCAGCAGCAAGTCGCGTTCCTTGTCCGTGCCGAACTGGGAATCGGGCGTCATGCCCCAGCCGGCCTTGAGGATCCGGAAGCCACTCTGTTTGTGCATCGCGAACTCCTCAACGGTCCAGTCCAAATCATCCATGTCAAGGATGAACGAGGCCATAGCAGGCACCCTGTCCGTCACATGCCCCCCCAGCAGCGACGACACAGGCTGGCCCAGGAGGTGCCCCTTCAGATCCCACAACGCCATGTCGATGGCACTGATAGCGAACGCGGCAATGCCTTCGCTGCCGTACCAAAAACAGCGCGCCAGCATGGTGTGCCACAAACCCTCGATGTTCATCGGGTCCTGACCGATCAGAAGCTCAGACAGGCCGCCATCGATGAGCGCCCTGGTGGCACGGGTGGCTTCCGGAAACTGCGAGATGCACTCGCCCCACCCCACTTGACCACTGGAATCCTCGATGCGCACCAATGTCAGGTAGCGCTCGACATTGCGATAATGAGGCTCCGGATAGGCGACCAGCAGCGGTGTGACGGACATGATGGACATGGAGACATAGCCGGTTAATCGTGGTTCAGGTGTCGGAATGTGTCGCAAGGACGCAGACCATCCATTGATTGTCACCCAATGACCTTTTGAACCGAAGCAGCCGGTAGTCCCGGATACACCCGGATTGCGTCTGATCCAAATATCCTGGCTCACTGACAACCATGAATGGGGAGGCCCCCCAATGACTCGACTTCACTTCACTCGACGGCTACGGTTCATGGTCTTCGCCGCCGGACTGATGATCCTGTTGGCCGGGTGTGCTCGTCAGTCCATATACGACGCGCACAAGGACCACGACCACGACCACCCGTGGGATTATGTGGGCGATGTCAATGCCACGCCGGCCGATGCCGTCGAAGGGGCCGACTTCATGGAAGCGCCGTTCGTGCTCATGGAGACGGCCCCGGTGGATTACGACTCCACTACCGGCACCGCGCAAATGGCCGTCCACGACCATGGCACCACCGTCACCCTGAGGCTGTCCAACCTGCTCCCGAACACCGATTACATATCGCATGTCCGCGAGGAGCCCTGTTCAACCGGCGGTGGAGCCCACTACCGGTTTGATCCGGAGGGAGATGGAATGCCACCCAACGCAATCCACATCGGCTTCACCTCCGATGACGACGGTACAGGCTTCATGACCGCCGAGAATGACAATCAGGTCGATGAGTCCGCCCACTCCGTGATTGTGCAAACCACCGCCGAAGTCAGTCTTCTGTGCGCGGACTTGCAGTGAGCCAATACTTTTTCGCTGAACAACCCTGATCGTTCAGGGTGAACGCGACGCAGGTTGCAGGCAGTCCTGCAACCAGGGAGTATCCACCAAAGCACGCAGGAAGATCCCGCGTGCGCCGTTGACGTCCCGATCCAGGGACACGCCGTCCGAGCCCGTCACCACCTTGCGGCCGCCCAGGTTGGGGATGAGTTCGCCGTTCCAACTGCACGTCTTCGACGTGTACGCCTCGTTGACGATCACCACCTGCTTGCCGAACTCGGCGGCCTTGTGCAGCAGGAACGCCTTGAAGCGATGGTGGCTCAGCGTCAGCAGGTGGCGGACGGTCTTGCGCCGGATGTTGCGCCCGGCGCGGCCCGACATGCCCGCCACCCGGAAGTCCGGCAGCAGGATGATGTCGTAGTTGCAAACCAGCCAGTGGGCCACCTGGTGGTGCAGTTCGTCGACCAGATTCCTGATCTTGCGCCGGATGCGGCCGGCGGCCCGGTACAGGCTGCGCTTGCGCCGATGCGGGGCCGCGTCGGCCTGGGACAGCAGATTGTCGAGGTGCTGGCACAAACGCTGGATGCGGCCGCACGCCCTGTCTCCGAACTGGCCAACGGCCTCTTCCGCGTAGAACGTCTGGAACGTGCGCACACCGGGATCCAGCGCGACGATGCGGCCTTGGTTCTCGACCTGCTGCACCGGCGCTGCGGTGGACACGTGCAGATGGTACCGGCCGTCGCGCAGCACCAGGCGGGAATCCTTCACGGGGGACGGCAGGGGTTCGGCATAACGCAGGTCTCCCAGCATGGTGTGGTAGATGCCGCGGTCCTTGATGGCCGTGGCAGGGATGTAGAGGGACTGGACGGGCGACTTCCGGCTGCGGAACTTGACTTCGTGGACCTTGCCGGTCTCCCGGTACCTGCGCTTGGCTTCCCGGACGGCAATGCAGGCGTCGCGGATGGCGATGGACTTCACCAGGTAGGGGACGTCCGCACACCAGTCCGGCAGGCCGCGCAGGAGGCCGGTCTTGATGCCCTTCCAGTCGGCCTTGGTGCCGGGCTGTTGCAGGTACGCGACCGTTCGGTTGTAGACAAAGCGGGACACCCCGAACCAGCGGCGCAGGAGGGCCCGCTGGTCAGCGTCGGGAAAGATCCGGATCTTCCTGCATTTGGCGACGGTAGCCTCGGAGCCCGGGCAAACGGCGTCTGAATGAATGGACAATGGCAAGCAGATCCTCGACGAGTTCGCGTTCGGGGCTGCTGTCCGTGTGGCCGAGAACCACCACCTCGCCGCCGTTGGCTTCGACGAACCAGGCAACGAGGTCGAATCCAAACCTGGCAAGACGGTCCTTGTGGGCAACTACAAGGCGGAGCTTAGCTCCCTCGCGCAGTCGTTCCAGTAGGGCGACAAGGCCGCGTCTGTTCCAGTTGAGTCCGCCGCCAATGTCGGTGACGATCTCGGCGGCGGGGTATCGCGCCCGCAGAAAGGCAACCTGTCGCTCCAGGCCGTCCCTTTGCCTGGGGCTGGACACGCGCGCGTAGGCGACGGTGACGGGTTCGCTGTGGCCATGCAGGTGCGCGTCGACATCATGGCGCCGCTGGCCGACGGGCGTGACGTGGTGTTCGATCTTGCCGGCCTTGGCCCACCGGCGCAAGGTGGCGGCCGCCACGCCGAGGCGTCGCTCGGCCTCGCGGCTCGTGACATGGGGAGTGGCTGAACCTGTGCCTGATCCGACATGCCACTATTATACAAATATGGATAATTTTTCAAATAATCAACAGGCCGTCCGGAAGGTGTTGGCAACCCCAACTCGCCCGGGAGGCCCGCATGCTCGTTTGAATGATTGCCCGGACCTGAGTCGCCACACTTCCGCACCGTGGCCTTGGCAGGGGCTCCATTTGGCAGAATGGGCAGCATGCACGGACAACCGCCCAACATCCTCTTCATCCTGATCGACGACTTGGGGGCCGTGGATCTGGCCTCCTTTGGCAGCACCTTCTATGCAACCCCCAACCTGGATCGGCTGGCGGAAAGAGGCCTCGTTTTCACCGACGCCTACGCCAGTTGCCCGGTCTGCTCGCCAACCCGAGGCAGCCTGTTGACGGGCCGCTATCCGGCCCGCATCGGCCTGACCGACTGGATCGACTTCGGAGGTCGCATCCAGCCCGCCCGCGGCAAGCTGGTGGACGTGCCCTACATCCGGGAACTACCGCGGACGGAGGTGACTTCCGCCTCACTGCTGCGAGGCCGGGGCTACAGCACTTGGCATGTTGGCAAGTGGCATCTCGGCTTCGAGGAAACCTACCCGGAACAACACGGCTTCGATGTCAATATCGGCGGCGGATACTTGGGAGCGCCGGGGCCCGGGGGCTATTTCAGCCCTTTCGACATTCCGAACCTGCCGCCCGGTTCACCCGGCCAGTACCTGCCGGAAGTACTGACGGACGAGGCAATCCACCTGATCCGCAACCGGGGCGACAATCCCTTCTTCCTGAACATGTGCTTCTATCTGGTGCATACCCCCATCGAAGCCCCGGCCGACCGGGTGGCCAAGTGGGAGGCTCGCGTCCGCGAACTGGGACTCGACCGGCAGACCGCTCTGGTGGAGGGGGAATTCTTTCCCATGGAACACAAGCGGCACCTGCGCATCACCCGCCGCATCCTGCAGTCCGATCCCGTCTACGCGGCGATGGTGGAGAGCATGGACGAGAATGTGGGCCGACTGTTGGACACGTTGGAGGAGGAAGGCATCGCGGACGACACTCTGGTGGTATTCACCTCGGACAACGGGGGTCTTGCCACCTCGGAGAGTTCGCCGACCTGCAACAGCCCCTATGCCGAAGGCAAGGGCTGGATGTACGAAGGCGGCACGCGCGTCCCGATGATTGCCGCCTGGCCGGGGCGCATTCCCGCCGGCAGCCGCACCGCGGAGCCCGTCTGCAGCATTGACCTGTTCCCCACCTGGCTGACCCAGGCTGGAATTCCCGTGCCGGACCACCTGCTCATCGACGGCGAGGACCTGTCGCCGATCCTGTTCGAAGGGGCCGCACTGGAGCGGGATGCCCTCTTCTGGCACTACCCCCACTACGGCAACCAGGGAGGCACGCCCGGATCTTCAATCCGCAGCGGGGACTGGAAGCTGATTGAGTTCTACGAGGATGGCCGGCTGGAGCTGTACAACCTGGCGGTGGATGTCGGGGAAGACAACAACCTGGCAAATGCAGAGCCGGAACGCACCCAGGCGCTGCACCAACGTCTCAAGACCTGGCGCGAAAGCGTCGCGGCTCGGACCCCGATACCCAATCCAGACTGGCGGGCATAGGCCGGCGGCCGGTTAGCCGCGCCCAGCGACAGAGCGCATCGCCTGCCGACGGCGGCCACAACAAGCCTTGTACTTGCGTCCGCTGCCGCACGGACACGGCGCGTTGCGGTTGACGCGGGCCTGCGGTTGGGCCAGTTTGGCCTGATCGCGCTGCCGGTAGAGGCTCATGATCTCGGCCGGCGCCCGACGGGCGGCCAGCAGGCGAGCCATCGTCTCCATTGGTTCCCGGACATGGTTGAAGAAGGCCCGGTAGCCAGCACAGAGATAGTTGAGCCCCGCCTCGCCGTCGGGAGTTTCGATGAAACGGTTCTTGGGACAGCCGCCGTTGCAGACGAAGCGCACCTCGCAGTCCAGACAGTACTGGGGCAGGGTGTCGCGCTTGGCATCGCCGAACTGGTTCTGGGTTTCGGAACCGGCCATCTCCAGGAGCGAGTGCTGCGCCATGTTGCCCAGCAGGTAGTCCGGCTCCACATAGTGGTCGCAGGAGTACAGGTCGCCATTGTGCTCCATGGCCAGGGCCGTGCCGCAGCTCTCCTCGAAGATGCAGAGGCCGGGACGGTTGCCGGTCCAGGCGGCGAGCGCCACATCGAAGATCTGGACGAATACCCGGCCCACGTCGCGGCGCACCCACTCCTCGAAGATGGCAATCAGGAAGTCGCCGTACTGCCGGTCGGTGACGCTGCGGTCCGTGACCTGGTTGCCTTCCTGGTAGCCAGTCTCGTTGTCCCGCTCCACGATCGGAATGAACTGCATGAAATTCGTCCCGACCTCATCCCTCAGGTAGCGATACACCTCCAGCGGATGATGATCGTTGCCGGCGTGCACGGTGCACAGGATGTTGAACTCGACACCGTGTTCCCCGAACAGCCGCGCCGCACGCATCACCCGGGCGTGGGTGGGTGCTCCGCCCTTGTCAACGCGGTACTTGTCGTGCAGTTCCGGTGGCCCGTCCATGCTGAGGCCCACCAGGAAGTCGTTGGCCGCGAAGAACTCGCACCATTCGTCGTCCAGGAGCGTGCCATTGGTCTGCAGGGCGTTCTGGATGCGCATGCCCGGACGCTTGTACTTCTGCTGCAGGGCCACGGCCTCCCGGAACCAGTCGAGTCCCATCAGGGTCGGCTCGCCGCCCTGCCAGGCAAAGGTGATCTCCGGAACCTTCTGGGCCTCGATGTACTGCCGGGTGTACTCATCCAGCAAGTCCAGCGGCATGCGGAAGTCCGAACCGGGATAGAGTTCCTCCTTGGACAGGAAGTAGCAGTAGGTACAGTCCAGGTTGCAGATCGCGCCGCTCGGCTTGAGCATGATGTGGAAGGAGTTGGGTGTCCTTCCCGGCGTCAGCGCCGGTGTGCCGGCCAGCGGTATCTCAAGCATGTCTGGTGCCCCTGTTTCCAATGTGTCGCCCTACCAGGAGATGTCCACCCGGCGGCCGGTCTCGGCGCTTTCCACGGCCCCCAGCACCATGGCCAGGCTGCGGATATTGTCCGTGCAAACCGTCTGCGGCTTGGTGCCGGCCGTGAGGCAGGTGAGGAACTCGTTAATGACCCCGCCGTGCACCGTGTATGGCAGTTCCGGCGACGGCGGCACCGTCATCGGCCCCACCTCGCGGAAAAAACCCTCCGCGCCGGTCACCAGCTCGCCGCGAATATCCTCCTCGCCGTCCCAGAGCACACTCCCGCCGGAGCCAATGGACCGCCAGTCGCAGTTCCAGGAGTTGTTCATGCCCTCGGCACACCAGCTTCCGTTGTAGCTGAACACCACATCGTCCGTCATCTCGAAGATGCAAAAGGCCGCGGCGCCGTGTTGGTACCAGGACCCGGCCGGGTTCCATTCATGGCAGTAGACCGAGACGGGATCCTTGCCGGTGATGAAGCGCGCCTGGTCGAACGAGTGAATGGCCATGTCGATGAGCAGGACATGGTCCATTTCATCCCGGAAGCCGCCGAAGTGGGGTCCCAGGAAGAAGGTGGCCGCGACCGTGGAGAGCTTGCCCAGGGCCGGTGCCTGCACCATGTCGCGGTACTGGATGATCGAATTCATGTAGCGCCGGTTCTGGATCACCGCGTAGGTGCGATCGTGTTCGGCCGCGGCCGCCACCATGCGCTGCGCCTCCGCCATCGTCGGCGCCAGCGGCTTTTCGCCCAGAACATGGCAGCCCAGCTCCAGGGCGGTCAGGGTCACGGTCGGATGGGCCGCGGGCACGGTGCAGTCGAAGACGACCCGGGCACCGGTGTCCTTGATCATGCGGGCCTGATCGGTACCCACGGGCACGTCGCCGAGGGCGAACTCCTGCCGCCGGGCCTCGGCCAGTTCGGGCACAAGGTCGACCATGCCCACGATTTCGATGTCGGTACGGCCCTGCATGGCCCTCAGCCACGCGCGGCTGATGCTACCGCAGCCCACGAGCACGGCGCGCCACTTGGCCTGGTTCTGTGCCACTTCTGAACGACTCCCTGGAGACAGGCGAAGGTTGAGGTGCGGGATCGCATGCCGACCCTGTGACAACCGGTTCCGAGCCAAGACGGCACCCGATGGGCAGGGGTTGCGAACGACGATCAATAGTCTAGTCTACCTGTCCGGTTCGGAGGACCTTGGGACAGCGGTTTTTTGTGTATACTGCGAACTGTCCTGCAGGCAGGGTGTCAACCGGGCACCTGTCCTTTTGTGCAGGTGGCGGAAGTCTTCAGACCGGGGGCAATCGGAGAAGTCAAATGACCCACGTAATCTTTGATGAGTGCATTCGTGACGGTGCCTGCGTCGAGGTCTGTCCGGTGGAGTGCATCATCCCCGGGGAACCCGAGGACGAATGGCCCTGGTTCTACATCGACCCCGAGACCTGCATCGACTGCGGTGCCTGCGTGCCCGAGTGCCCGGTGGACGCCATCCTGCCCGAGGAGGACCTGCCCGAGGACCAGCAGTATTGCACCGAGCTGAACGAGATGTACTTCACTGAAGGGCCCGGCTACGCCGCGCTCGACATGTGACCAATGCCCTGCGCGGTTCCGTGCCGGTGGCACGGTGGCCGCGTCGCTGAGCCCGTCGGCACGGATGGCGTGCGGACGGGCTTTTTTTTGGGAACTATATACGTGGCCAGGGCGATTGCATCTAAATTGGGGGCGGCTGACCGGGCCGGCCGGCCCGTGGCTACAATGGGCAGTTCCGGATCCAGCCTGCGGAGCACCCCCTCATGGCCCCCCCGACATCCCCGTCCCTGGTCGAGACCATGGGCACCCTGGAGGATTTCCGTGTCGACCGCACCAAGCTGCACCCCCTGACGGACATCCTGGTGCTGTCGGTGCTGGCCGTCATCTGCGGCGCCGACAGCTTCGTGGCGATCGCGCTCTTCGGCCGGCTCAACGAAGAGTGGCTGCGCACCTTCCTGGCGCTGCCGCACGGGATCCCCTCGCACGACACGCTGGGCCGGGTCTTCGCGCGGCTGGACGCGGCCCGCTTCGAGGAGTGCTTCCGGGACTGGGTGCAGGCGGCCTTCGAGCTGACCGGGGGCCAGGTCGTGCCCGTCGACGGCAAGTGCCTGCGCGGCTCCCACGACCGGGGCCCTGATAGGGGTAGGTAAAGCCGGGAGCCGGGTCAATGTGCGACCGTTTGCTCCAGTCCGGGCGGGTCCACCCACCGCAGCTCCCAGGGCGGATCCGGTCCGGGCAGGGGCTGCAGCCAGACCCGGGCCCAGCCGTAGCCGCGGTGCAGCAGCCGCTGGACCCGGGCCAGGCCCAGCTGAAAGACACTGAGCGGTCGGCTGCGGGGCACCGCCGGCTGCAGGGGCGGTGTGCGCACGCGACCGGGTGCCAGACCGCGCAGATACGCCTCCTCGACGCGCGTACCGTGGGCCAGCACCCAGAGGGTGGCGACGGCCAGGACCAGCCAGTGCCGGTCGACGCGGGCCGGGTCCAGGCGCCGGGTGCGGTGCCACTGCCAGCCCATGCGCTTGAGGGTGCGGAAGCCCTGCTCAATCCAGACGCGCATCCCGTAGGCGCCGAGCTCCACGTCCTCGGGGGCTTCGTCCGTGAGCACGACCCAGGGGACTTCCTGGCCGGGCACCCAGAGCACAATCAGGGTGCAGGCGCGCTTGCGCTCGCGGAAGGCCTTCCCGGCCGTGACCGTGTACTGGCCTTCGCCGGCCACGAAGCGCCAAGCCGGCCAGCGCGGTCCGGTCGTGGCCTGGAAGGTCATGTTTCGGTCGTAGCGCATGTAGGGGTGCCAGCCCCGGCGGCGGATGGCGGCCCACAGGTCGGGGCTCTGCAGGCCCCGGTCGCAGAGCACGCGCACGGTCATGCCCTCCGGCACGGCGGGCCCCAGCCGGTCCAGCAGGGCGCAGAGGTCCGGCATCCAGGGACCGGGTTGGCCGCCGGTCTTGAGGCGCCAGGCCACGGGGATGGCCAGGCCCCGGTAGACCACGCTCACGACCAGGGCCACCAGGGCCCCGCCCTTGGCCGTGGGATCGACGGCCAGCGTCAGTTCGGAGCCCTGCCACCAGGCCAGGACCCAGCGCAGGAGGGGCGCGAAACAGGCCTCGACCTCCAACTGCACCCCGCAGGGCGCCGCCCGGTCGGAGCCGTCGTAGAGCCATTCCCGCAGGTACTGGCGGGTCGTGTGCCAGCCCAGACCCAGGCTCAACAGGGCCCCCAGCACCGCATTCTGGCAGCCGCTGCGGGCCATCACCGTGGCCCCCACCCACAGGGCCAACCCGATCCTCTGGGCCGGCCGCAGATGGGGCAGATGCCTTTGGATTTGGTCGTGCAGGGGATAGAATGCCGTCGGAAGAAGCATGGAACCGGGGCCTGTTTGATGTGTGGAAACACGAACAGCCTACCCGCAAACCATGCTTTTTCCGTTTCCTCAACCTGTTTTTCAGGCCCGGAGCCGCTTTACCTACCCCTATCAGCGACCGGGGCCGGGGCCTGGAACCGCTGCACCTGGTGAGCGCCTGGGCCGAGGCCAACCGCCTGGTGCTGGCCCAGACCGCAGTGGACGACAAGTCCAACGAGATCACGGCCATCCCGGAGTTGCTGCGCATGCTCTGCCTGGAGGGCTGCATCGTGACCCTCGACGCCATGGGTTGCCAGAAGAAGATAGCCCGCCAAATCCGGGAACAGGGGGCCGACTACGTGCTGCGCGTGCGGGCCAACCACAAGGGCCTCCACGCGCGTTTGCAGGACACGTGGGACCTGGAACGGGCCGAGGGCTTTGCCGGGTATGCCCACGACTATGCGGACACGGTCGGGAAGGGCCACGGGCGCATCGAGACCCGCCGCTGCTGGACGACCGGCGACCCCGACCTGCTCGCCCATGTCGACCCCGACCGGGAGTGGCGGGACCTGGCCAGCCTGGTCTGGGTCGAGTGCGAACGGCGCTGCGGGGACCGGGTCTCGACCGAGGTCCGCGGCTTCCTTTCCAGCCTGCCTCCCAGGGCCCAACCGCAACTGGAGGCGGTACGCAAGCACTGGGCCATCGAGAACGCCCACCACTGGGTCCTGGACGTGGCCTTTGACGAGGACGGCAGCCGCATCCGCACCGGCCATGCCGCCCACAACATGGCGATCCTCAAGCGCATCGCCCACAACCTGCTGCGCCAGGACACATCCCTCAAGGTGGGCATCGCCAACAAGCGGCTGGCCGCCGGCTGGAACAAGGACTACCTGTGCCAACTGATTGGCCTCAAGCCCAAACCCATTTAGATGCAATCGCCCTGTATACGTGGCTGTATACGGGACGTGATTCACTCGACCCGAACAGCATGTAACATAGGCTCCCGCCGGTCGGCGTTGTCCAACCAACCCGACCACGAACAGACATCAGGAGTTCAACATGCCTGCTACCCCCAAGTGTACCCGGTTGGACAGCCGGGCACGCTCGAAACCGCCGGGCAACCCGCCGCCCGCCGTCAGGGCGCACAAGGTGCCGGCGAGCCCCGCCGCGTGGACGTTCGACGTGCCGCCGGTCGAAGTTGAAGTCAAGGTCGGGTTTGTCCGGTTCGACCAGGACATCGTGCAACGCTATGTCGTGCCGGGCGTGGGTTTCTCGTGGGATGGCGACGTGTAGCGAGCGGCCCATCATGAACCGAGCCCCGACACGCGTGCGGGGCGTGTCGGGATGGCCGCCTGTCCCTGCCTTACGGTTCACCCAACGGGCTATCGGTTTCCCCGTTTGTGTTGTCGCCCCAGCAACGCACCGTTCGGTCAAGCTTGAGCGCACACACATGCTGGGCACTGGCACTCGCGGCCGCGATCGTCCCCAGATCATCGGGCACCTGATGGGGTGTCCAAGCCCCGCCCGGTGTGCCCCAGCAGGCCAGTGTGTCGTCGTCCTTGATCGCGCAGGAATAAAGCGCATTCCGCCCGATCACCAACGCAAAGCCATGTCGGCCGCCGATTGCGTGGCCGGCGTGGAGGGACTGAGCGCGGCTAAGGTCTGGCAGGCGTTCAAGGAAGGAGAGCTCTATCTGGAGCCGCCCATGAACGCGTCCTACGAGCTGATTTCCGACGATCCGCAACTTGGCGGCGGGGTCGAACCGCCACCCAAGGGATTCCACACACACAACTGCACGGCCTGCGAGGAATCGGACCACGGGCACGGTGACGATGCCCAAGACGGCGCCACAGGCCAGCACTACATGCCGCATTCGGAATACATGATCTACCGCTGGCGACACGGCGCGCACATCCAGGATCACATCCGCGCGTACGTCCGCCTCGATCACCACTACAACCACTACCACGACGAGTACGGCTTCGAGGTTGGTCTTTATCTGTCCGAAGGCGAGGACGAACATCACCAGTACCGCAACTATGCGGCGGGCGGTGATCTGATCACGCCGAACGAAGACGAGGACGATACCTGGCTCAACTACCGCATAAGGGTGGAGTACGAGTACCGCTACTGCCGCTGGTCGTGGTGGTGCAACGCCGAATGGGAGGAGCACGTCCACACGACCTTCTGCTTGGGCAACTCACACGCGTACTGGTACAGCGAGGGCTGTTACCTGGACGAGTAGTACCGTCCCCCCTGCTCAAACGACAGGCCCCCGGATGCACGTCGGGGGCCTGTTGTTTGATGATAGGATGGAGCCCCGATCTACATCGGGGCTCCGCCTCCCCCGACTGTTACAGCAGTCGGGGGCAGGGTCAACTCAATTTCCAGCGAGGCATCAAGCATGACCGACCCTAAGCATAACGCCAATGCAAACAAATCTCCGTTTGACGATCTGTTGAAGGATTTTCGGAGATCGAAGCAAGTTCTGAGCTGCTCCGTACCCGATGTGTTGAAGGAACATCAGCGCAGACGAGCTCTGTTTCCCGACCGGGCCATCCTCGAGCAACATGGCCGTAGACCAAGTGCTCCGAGCTCTCCCCCGCTCGATGTGTTGACCAATCGAGTGAGTCGCCTAGAGCGACAGTTTTCAAACTTGGTGGCACAGACTATGGCGGACACACAGGATGGGACACAGTTGACAGATCTGCAAGCGCAGATCGTCAAGAAGGACAGACAGATTGCCGAGCAGGCCCGCCAGATTGAGAAACTGGAGGACGAGTTGGCCCTGCACGACCTAGATATTTGAACGCCTAGCACAGAGCAGAGGCGTTCAGGTGATGTTCAAGTGCCTTGTCGTCGGGCTTCTGTTCGTGATCGCGTCCTTTGCAACGCTGATGTTCCTGTTCCTGTTCGTGATCCCGGTAGGCAGTCCATGAAGAAGCCCATCGCGGTCTGCCTGATGCTACTCCTGTTGACCGCCTGCGCGGACGCGGGGCCGGCATGGTACGAGGGCGGCACGCTGCACGAAGCAGACATGGCCGCTTGGCGACCCGCCGACCCGGCCGACAAGCTAGCCACCATGGGCGACATCATGGTGAACGTGCTACGCCGGGAGGGACTCCAACTGGACGCGGACTACAGCCTGGACGCACTGCGCGCCCTGGCCGAACGCATGGTCCGGGCGATCGACGACTTCGCCGGAGACGACCCGGACCTGGACGCGTTCCCGGTCCTCGACGCAACCCTGCTGCTGTGGGAACTCGGAGCCGAGCAGTGGACCGCCGAGGCAGACTTCCCGCCCACGCCGGTCCCGATCCCGATCCCCACGTTCACGCCGGCACCGGGCGAGGTCCGACGGCCGGAGCCGCCAGAGGAGCCGCCGCCGGTCAAACCGCATCACCACGAATGCCCGCCGTACTGCGAGTACTACTTCGACCACTAGGAGGCCAACCCCACGTCGCACTGCTCCGATCATTGATGATAGACTCAACGCAACACATCACCCTTGCGGTGTCTAAGCACCGCATCAAAACCACGGAGGACAAGATGGAAACCAAGAGAAACAAGTCACCGGCTCCAACCTGTTGACTCTCGCCTACGGCGCAAACGCTCGGATACGACGCACTGCCGCCTTCGGCGCACCACAACCCAACCGAACGACCCAGCACGGTCGTTGGCACAACGTAGCGAGATTGCCGGTACGCCGGTGTTTGCCCCCGTTGGCAACGGGGGTTTCACGCTACCCTCGACAAGACACACAACCACACCTAGAGATTTGGCATGGACAACGAAATAACAATTAAGTACAAACATTCCCGCAATCACTTTGTTCCGGTGATTCACGGGGCACTGGTCACGTCTGATTTTGGCCCTGACCGGATCATGCTTCACTTGTACACCGAGCACGCGGGCCTGCCGGCTGAATCGGTCGCTACCGTTGAAGACGGCAAAATCCGGACTCCTGCCACCGCCGACATCAGCGACTCCATCATCAGGGAAGTTCAGGTATCGCTCGTGTTTTCAGCAGATACCGCACACACATTGGGCCGGATACTCAATGCTGCCGCGACTGCGGGAACCGAGAATGTTGAGCAGAACGAGGGGGCAGAAGATGTTTGATGTGCCCACGTTCGAGACCCCGGCACCTATTCATCCTGGCAGGGAACACTCCAGCCGTCAATACTCAATATTCCTGTTTGGGGCATCACGGGATTCTCTCAGTTGTATCTTGGTCTCTGTCCCTTCCGTCAAGACATACTGGCCCCGCATTCGTGAGCGTCTGGAATCCTTCAAGGATTTGAAGGATGGCTGGGCGGATGGAGTACAACACCCCGACAAATGGGGCGAGGGGTACGGGAAAGCACCTGCGACCGAGGGCTTGGACTGGTTGGCTTATCAACTGGCACGGTACTACCACGGCAACCTCCCCAAACCCCACCTGTACCCCACCCCGGAAGGCGGGGTGCAGATTGAGTGGCACATCGGGCCGTTCGAGGCGGATTTGGTTGTCGATCTTGACGCTCAGGCCGGTGTGTGGGGTTGCACGAACATCAAGACCCATGAAGACTGGGAGGAGTTTCTTGGCTTTGATGAATCTGGAAGTGATTGGCTTTGGCTTGCCGAAAAGCTACAACAGTTGCAGGCACAGGCAACATGAACGACGATACCCTCCTGTGGCGCCAAGTCCACCCCGACTTTTACGATGGCGAACACGTCACACGACAAGCATTCAACCCCAGCGGAACGCTCTCGCTCGACGATGGTGATCGGGTAACGGCTGAACGATCATGGTATCGCTTCACGCAAATACGCCGACGCAAGTCCGAAGGGGTAGTGGCCGTGACGGTATGCGAATGCAAAAAACGGGGGCTGGAACCAATCCCTGATCCAGAAACAGACAAAGACAACCCTGAACACGTCATTAACCCTGAACACGTGATTGCAGACCTTCGTGTTTTGGGATCTAGGTCCAGGCGTGACGGTGTTGCTAGAGAATTGTCGGCGATTGCAAATTGTCGGGACTGGCGATACAACCCATACTTCCACCCATCTTTGCGGGCACCATCGTCGTAACCTGTCCCCGTGGAGCTCCGGCACGGTGTCGGGGCTCTAGTTGCCCTCGGCCACCCCGTCCCGTATACAGTCACGTATATAGTTCCCTTTTTTTGACCCGAGGAAGCAGGTTATGGCTGAACAGGAAAAGGAATGGCAGTCGGTTGACTGGGAGGGCGTCAAGACCTGCCTGGTCATCATGGCGCATCCGGACGATCCAGACATCACGTGCGGTGGCACCGCCACGCTGATGGCCCAGGCCGGGATCGATGTCCACTACATGATCCTGACCAACGGGGACAAGGGCAACCACAACCCGGAAATCACGCATGAGGAACTGGTGCTCATGCGCCAGAAGGAACAACGCGCCGCGGCCGAGACCTGCGGCCTCAAGAACGTGATCTTCATGGGCGAGGAGGACGGCTTCCTGCAGCCGACGCGCGAGCTGCGCGAACGCGTGGTGCGCATCATCCGCAGCCTGCGGCCGGAGATTGTGATCTGCCAAGATCCCACGGCCTACACCTCCGGCACCGGCTACATCAACCACCCGGACCACCGCAATGCCGGTTTGGTCGCCTTCGAGGCCATCTTCCCGGCCTCGGACAACCGCATGTTCTTCCCGGAGATGTTGGACGAGGGCTTCCTGCCCCACAAGATTTCCCAGCTCTACATCACCCGCTTCAGCGATCCCAACACCCGCATCGACGTGTCGGCGGTGGCGGAAACCAAGATAAAGGCGGTCTTCTGCCACAAGTCCCAGTTTGCGGAACGAGAGCAGCAGGCCATGCGCCGCTGGATGGACCGCTGGGGCGAGGAGAACGAGGACGGATCCCGCACCTACTGGGAACACTTCCAGGTCATGCAATTCGAGCCCAGGCGCACCGACAGGGAAGTCGAAGAGGAAGAGGGCAAGCAGGACGCCGACGAATAACCGGTCGGGTTCGCGGGAGTTCGGTGCCGCAGGACAGGTCACCCTGCCGTCTTGGCAAAGTCCTCAAGCCAACTTCGATGGAGACGGGAGCCGTAGGATTCCTGCCTTGGTGTGCACGGCTTCATATCTTTGGGATACCGGCAAGCCTGTTCAAAGCGTTAGTCAGGCACTAACAATCACTGTCTGGCCACAAAGGGCATTGGGGGCCGGGGTCCGAGTGAGAAGCCGATGAGGGATGGCTGTCTAACCGTCAACCTGCCGCGCCACAAGGCCACCACCAAGTGCAAGCAGGCCGGCCGAACCACTATGGGTACTCGCTGAAGATCCTGCAAACTCTGGATGCAATTGCACTGCAGGATTGGATTGTGCTAGCATTCCGCCAGCCCCACCGGCGATAGCATTGCCGGTCAGACGCTCCGTCAGCCGACGGGGCGTTTTCTTTTGACTACGCTGATAGTCTTCATTCCAACTGCCGCTTGCCTTGGTTACTCTTTGGATCAAGTGGGAGGTAACGTCGATGCCCCTTCCCATGGCACCCAATTGGAATCAGTTCGTTCTTCATGAAGGACCGCAGCGTGGTGTGCCTTATAGCGCGGAGCACCTCCATGACATTCGGCACCGAACACTCACTCTTTTCAAGACCCGTTGGCTGAACGCTCTGCTCTGCAAGAGTGGTTGCAGTCCGGAGTCCAAACCGACACACAAGCAAACTCGCTGGACCATGGAGAGTCGCGAATTGCACTGTCAATCCAACCTTGACCATTGCCATGGTCAGCCTGACTTTCCTCCCAGACGGACCAAAGGTAACCCGGGCTCAGGTGGAAATCCGGAGTCCCTACTGTTCAGCGAGGCCAAAGCGCGCCAGTCACGTTTCTTCAACACCAAGTGTCAGGTCTCGTCAGGACATAGCCATCCACACTCATCACCCGAACCGGCAACTGACTGTCTCGAAATTTCGACCTTCCGATTGAAAATACCACGTCTGCAGTCGTGGCCAAGTCCCTGGACCGCCGCCTTGGAGGAAAAGCAACACGGACTTCCCTGTCCGGGAATCGATCACGAACGATTTGGACAGGGCTGGTCAAGTCGCTGTCGCCCGAGACCAAAAATGCCGCATCAAGCCTGTCCTCATAGGCATCTTGGACCAACTGAACTGCGATGTTCACATCGCTCATCTTCTCCTCGGGTTTGCTCCACGCTGCACCGCACTCACGACACTGCATGTGTTTGTTGACCCATTTGCCAAAGTGAATGGTCAGCTGTGGCAGTGTTCTCAGTGCATCCAGATAGATTTGCCGCCGTCGGGCCCCCTCCTGGTCGCGGCCTTGCCGGACCGGTGCCGTGAAGTAGTGAACTTGAGTTATGGTGAGCGCTGTGTTGCTGGGAATCAAGTTTCGTGCCAAAGCACACGGATCAAGCCAATAGTATTGCTTTCATTTCCTATCCTTTAGGCCATGGAACAGGTTGAATCCGTCGATGTAGGCCGTGGCGCGTTTCAATGACATTGGCAGGAACTCGTTTTGGGATGGATGACCATTGAGGATTTCATCAACTGACGCGGATGTAGATGGACGATGGGTAATGTGGAAGATCAGTTGCCTTCCGATGCCTGCCATACCGTCTCCGTTGGTCCGAAGGTACCGTGTCCTCCCTGAGAAGATCGACGAATGGAAGACGAGTAGACCGAAGCAACGCCCCATGCCTTGTACCAGCGTACCCGTTCGGCAGTGCCGGAAACCTCAGGTAAGCCGCTTGCATGGGCCAAGGGCGATTTGACCACATGGCTGGATGCAGGTTTGTGCCACAGAGGCCAAGTAAAACGGGCACGCGTTCAAATTGAAGTGCTTCGGCTGTCAACTCAGCCAGAATGCTCTCCACGGTCTCCATGGCCTATTGGTCATGACTCCATTGAAACCAGCATGACACCCCTGCCGAGACCAAGGCGAGCGTGTCTCATTGAAGCGATCCACTGACTTGGCATACCGACTCCAAAAACAGAACGGGAGCCGCTCGGCCCCCGTTCTGTACGTTGGTGTGACCGATGGTCACACCACATCGGACACAGCCCTACTGATCAGCCAAGATCTCGTTGGCCTCGGTTGTCAGCTCTGCCAGGCTGGACTCCACGTCAGCACCATCCGCAATGGCTGCCATCACCTCCTCCACCCGATCACGCACGAAGTCGTAGCCGGGAACCGGCGGTTCCGTGGTGCCGTAGGGCAACAGTTCGAAGGCGGTCTTGTAGGCCGGGTTCTGAGCAAAGTACTCGCTCAGGCCGTCCGCCACGCTCTGACGCACCGGGAAGTAGTTGCTGGCGCGCGCCCACTTGGCTTGGGACTCGGGCGAGGTGTAGTACTTGATGAAAATCCACGTGGCCAGTTCCTTTTCCGGTGTGGACCTGCCCATGCTGACGCTGGCACCGTAGACGTTCATCACCGGATCCTCCGTGCGGCGCGGCAGCGGAGCCACGGACCACTGGAAGGCGGCCGCATCGTTCACGCCGGCTGCCACGAAGGGCAGGCCGGAGCTCGATCCGATGAAGAACAGGAGCTTGCCGTTGGCAAACGAAACCTGGTCGCCGTAACGCTCCGTGAGCTTACCCGCACAGCCGTCGTCGAAGAGGCCCTGCACCATGGACATGGCCTCAACCGTGGCCGGATCGTCGTAGGTGTAGGCCACATTCTCGTAGTCGAAGATGTCGCCGCCAAAGGCGAACGTGAAGCTGGCAATCCCGGAAGCGTTGAATTTGAACTGGTATCCCAGGCTGCCCTCGTCGCCGATCGCGCCGCTGAACCCCTCATCCACGGCCCGGCAGGCCAACTCAACGAACGCCTCGGGCGTTGTCGGCGGGCCGTCGTGGCCCAACTCGGCCAGCCAGTCCGAATTGTAGTAAAGCACCTCCATCGAGCGGTTGGGCGGAAAGCCCAGCCGGGCGTTGTCGAACGACGGGAAGATGTCGGCGTTGTAGAAGCCGGAGAAGAAATCCGACTGCTCCTCCTCGGACAGGCCCCACTTGGGATCCGAAACGAGGCTGTTCATGTCCACTAGGCCGTCGCCCAGCTGGTAGGTGGCGGACTGGTTCTGGTAGGCAACCACCAGGTTCGGCACGTCGTCCGTGCCAATCACGTTCAGCATTTTGCTGAAGATATCGCCGTAGCTGCCCTGGTTGGACCCTTCGACGGTAATCCCGTATTCGTTGGTGTCGTTGAAGTGCGCAATGATTTCCTGCAGCGCTTCCTCGCGTGAGCCGGAGTGCTGGTGCCAGAACGTCACGGTCTGGCCCGACGGATCCACATCGGCCCACATGGACATGTCGTCCATGTCCTCTGACATTTCCTCGGCGGCCGGAGCGGTCGGCACACTGGTCACGGCGCAGCCGGACAGGACAACAAGCAAACAGAGGAGCAGGGCGCTCCAAGCCAGTAATCGAGCCTTC
This sequence comes from Caldilineaceae bacterium, assembly GCA_965208365.1. Lineage (GTDB taxonomy): Bacteria > Chloroflexota > Anaerolineae > Caldilineales > Caldilineaceae > Bin34. The sequence continues at coordinate 1,683,418 of OZ242330.1, forward strand.
ATGGTGTGGATCTCCTTGGATGCACTGCGAGGCTGAACAAAAAACGAACTGAGTTGGTCAAACAAGCGAACAAGAACAAGGCTTCCGGAGGGCCGGCACGGGCTAGCCTTTGAGACCCGTCAGCGCAATCCCTTCGGTATATTGCTTCTGGGTCAGGAAATACAAAATCAGGATGGGCACGATGGTAATCATCGACCCCGCCATCATCAGGTGCATGAGGGGACCCGCCTCTTCGGCAAACCGGTAGAGACCCACCATGATCGGACGCCAGGTCTCGGTCGTGGTCACCAGCAGCGGCCACAGGAACTCGTTCCAGGCCCCAATGAAGACGAACACCGTCACCGTGAAGATGGCCGGCTTGGACAGGGGCAGCACGACCCGGACCAGGAAAAGGTTGTGGCCGGACCCGTCGATGCGGGCAGCATCCCACAACTCCCAGGGAATCTGGGCAAAAAACTGCCGCAGCAGGAAGATGCTGAACACCGATGCCATGCCCGGAACGGTGATGCCCTGCAGGGTGTTGAGCCAGGAGCCGCCAGGCAACGGAATGAAGGGTACCCGGTTCGCCACCACGAGGAAGTTCGGGATCATGGTCACCATGCCCTGAATCATCAGGGTGCTGAGCATGATCGAAAAAATCAGGCTCCGGCCCTTGAACTCAATACGCGCAAAGGCGTAGCCGGCTAGGATGGAGGTGGAGAGCTGACCGGCCAGGATGACCGCCGAGATCACAATGCTGTTGAGGAAGTACCGGGTGAAGTTCGCCTCCTGCCAGGCCTCCACGTAGTTCTCAAAGCGGGGCACGGAAGGCAGCAGTTGCCGGGTAACCGTCTCGCCCAGGGTCATCAGGGATGCGGACATCATCCAGGCAAATGGGATCAACGAGGCCGCCCCGCCCAGCAGGAGAACGCCGTACAGCACCAGGCGACCCAGGCGATAGCGCACGGCCCTCCCTCTCCGCCCAACAGCACGGGGCCGGGCAGAGGAGAGGCCGATCGGCTTGACGATCTGGGTGTCAGCCATAGAACACCCGCTCCCCCAGGACCTTCGACTGCACGAAGGTCATGTACAGGATGATGACCAGCAGCAGCACGGCCTGGGCCGAGGCGTAGCCAAACTGGTTGGCCTTGTTGAAGGTGTTGAAGATATTGATGCTGACCGTGGTGACGGTACCCAGGGCGGAGGGCTCCATCATCACGAAGATGTGGTTGAAGGCCTTGAAGGTTCCGATGAAGCCGATCACGGAGAGGTAGAAGGTCACCGGCGAAAGCAGCGGAAAGGTGATCCAGCGCAGCTGCTGGACGTGGGAGGCCCCGTCAATCTCGGCGGCCTCGTACAGGGTCGGGTCGATGCTGCCCAGACCAGCCAGGAAGATGACGGTGTTGTAGCCGACATAGGTCCAGATGCCGAAGAGCACAATCGAAACCAGGGCCAGGCTGGGCCCGGCCAGGAAGCCACCAAACTCCGTGCCGAACAACAGGTTGAGCAGGCGCTCGGATTCGAACAGCCACTCCTGAGCCGGCAGGCCGAGGGCCTGCATACCCCGGTTGGCGATGGACAGTTCCCGGGGACTGAAGATGTTGCGGAAGATGAGCGCCGTTGCGATGACGGGCGTGATGTAGGGCAGGAAGAAGATCATGCGGAAGAACTCCTGCCCGCGGATCTTCTGGAACAGGATGTAGGCCAGGCACAGCGAGATCAGCAACTGGACCGGGATCGAGCCGAACGCAAAGTAGAAGGTGATGGGAATGGCGTTCAGGAAGCGTTCGTCGCCGGCGCTTAGCATGCCGACCCAGCCCGTGGGAATCAGCCACAGGCTGGCGGCCACAACGACCAGACTGGCGATGCGGGCCACGAGGTACCCCGGATTGCGGGAGGAACCGGGCCGCGTCCACAGGTACCAGGCTCCGAGGAGACCGAGGAAACCGCCAACGAACAGAAGTGCAGACCACGGGTCGCCGATGGCCTTGAGGTAGTTCTCGACACCGACGTATCCCCGGTCCACCACGCGCCAGCGGCGCGTGCTCATGTACAGGGCGTAGCCAACCGGAAACAGGCCGAAGCAGAAGATCAGGATGCTGGCCGGCAGGATGTAGAGGTAGCCCGTCAGTTGCGACTGCCAAGCCTTCAGGGAGCCCGCGGCGCGGCCGCCCGGCTGTCCGACTCCCTGCAGTGATGCCGCGGTCATCGACCGACGCTCCGTGCCCGCCCCGCCAACCGGGGGCTTCAGGCCAATTTCGATGTGACGCGGAGGGACTTCCCGCGCCTCCAATCCGGGGCCAAGTATACAATGGCGGGTCGGACCGGGACCCGCCCGCGCCGCCTCAATCGGTATACATTCCCTTATGGAGCCACGGATGCTGCAGCAGTCCCCTTCCCTTTGGTTCGAGGACTTCGCCGTGGGCGATGCGGTGGAAAGCCTGGGCCGCACCGTGACCGAAGCGGACGTGGTGAACTTCGCCGCCCTCTCGGGCGATTGGAACCTGATTCACACCGATGCCGAATACGCGCGGGAGCAGATGTACGGCCAGCGGGTGGTACACGGCCTGCTGGTGCTCTCCATCAGTTCCGGCCAGATGGTGCGCCTGGGCTTCCTGAACGACACCACCATCGCCTTCATGGGCCTGGACTGGCAGTTCCGGAGACCGGTCTTCATCAACGACACCATCCGCACGCGCCTGACCGTAAGCGAGTTGCGCGCCATGAAGCGCCTGGACGGCGGCAAGATCACCTTCAAGGTGGAGGTGATCAACCAGGAAGGCAAGCAGTGCCAGCGGGGCAGCTGGGAACTGCTCTGCAAGTCGCGGGAAGCGCAGGCAGACTGAACCGCCTCCCTGCAGTCCCTCCGTGCCGGTCGGGCCGGCCGCCTGGGACTGTCGTTAAACCGTAGCGGCGGCCGGCACTTCCGCCGCGGCCTGTTCTTCAGCCCGTGCGTAGACCTCGGGTCGCCGCGTGGCCAGGACCGGCACCGCCTGCCTGATGCCGTCCACGGAACCCAGGTCGCATTCCACCGTGTACACGCCGGGCGCGGTGCCGGCATCGACCAGCACTTCACCCCAGGGATCAACGACGGCGCTGTGGCCGCAGAACCGGATGTTGTCGAACTCGCCCACGCCGTTGCAGGCGACCATGTAGGTCTGGTTCTCGATGGCGCGGCTGCGCACCAGGGCCTGCCAGTGGGATTGGCGCAGATCTGGCCACTGGGCTGACATAACCTGCATGCGACAACCCCGGCGCGTGTAAATCTGGAACAGTTCCGGGAACCGCAGGTCGTAGCAGATGGCCAGGCCGGCTTCGTGTCCGTCAAGGGTCACGGTTGACAGGGCATCCCCCGCCGCCAGAAATTCCTCCTCCTGCAGCATGGGCACGAGATGCACCTTGCGGTAGGAGGACAGCAGCCGTCCCTCGCGGTCGTAGACGACCATCGTGTTGTAGATCCCGTCGTCCGCCCGTTCGAGCAGCGAACCGGCCACGGTCAGGTTCATGTCCCGGGCCAGCGCCGCGAAGCGGCCGAAGGCGTTGTCGGGGGTCGGCTCGTTGACCAGCGGATCGGCGAAATCCTCCACCCGGTCCAGCGCGTAGGAGGAGGCCCACAGTTCCGGAAGCACCGCCAGGTCCGCCTTGTCGTGGGCCGCCATCTCCAGGTAGCTGCGGGCCGTCAGGAAGTTGTACTCCGGATCCGCGATCCGGCAGTCCATTTGCAGGAGGGAAACTTTCAGGGTGCTCATGGTTCCTCGCAAGTTTGTACCGAATTGTTGACAGTGGGCACCATGTCCGGCAGGCTCTTGCCGCCCGAAGGGGTTGCCCCTCCGAATCGCCAAGGGACCAGAGAGGTTCCCGATAGATGGAGGCCTAGGCTACGACACGTCCAGAATGGAGGCCCACTCATCCGGTGTCTGGCCGGCCCCCATGATCCGAGAGAGCATGTCGTCCGGGATTCCATCCGCGGACCATGCTTCCACAATGCGTTCACGATCTGCATCGTTCAGGTCGGGCAGGAACGCATCCAAAGCTTGGATGAGGATATGTACCTGACCCAAGCGAATACCACGCTGCTCACCAAGTCTTTCACGGTCGCTTTCGCGGTCCCGCCATCGTTCGGTGTCGGGGTCCCACCACTGGAAGCGCGGCGGCGAGCGGTCCTCTTCCGGTACCCCGCGCTGTTCCTCTGAGCGTTCCCGTGCATCCGGCATAATGCGCACACGCGTGTTGAACACCGTACTCCGGTACTCGTCCGCCACGGGAGCCTGCCGGTAGGATCCGCCCTCCAGCCGGTACATCAGGAGTGCCCGGGCCGAACCCGGCCAGCGTTTGCCACCCAGGTCATACACCAGGTACTCCGACACCCCCGCCGCGGCATACAGGTACCTCTTGTAGTTGAGATCCCGTTCCGCCGAGCCTTCGGACACCACTTCCAGCACCAGCGGCGGGACGGGGGCGCCCAGATCGAGACGCAGGACCCCATCGGGCATGAATCGCTCCCGCTCCGAGGCGAACAGGGCGGCCCGCACCAACATGTCCGGACGCACCCCTTTTCGAACGGGATGGCTTGCGCGGGTGGCCTGGTTGGCGTGCTCGATGGTCTCGGGACGGAAACGGACCAGCCTCTCGTAGTCCCCCTCCAGACCCGTGTCGGCAAGCATGTCGGAGGCCGTGTCAGCCCCACGCTCCTGGACTTTCCGCGCCCGTTTTTCCAGGGGCCTCACCACACCGTCCGCATCAAATTCAACGAAGTGAATCCCATCGGTGTCGTAGTCGGGGTCGGTGGTGGATTCCTGGTCGTATTCGTGGGCGGGGTCGTAGATGAACTCGGGATCGAAGTGGCACAGGGTCTCCAGTTCGCGTTGCCATTCCGCAAGGTGTTCCCGTCGCCAAGCAGCCCGCGCCCGGCGAGCGTCCTGCGTCATGTCCGGATCGGCAATGTCAATCGCGGGGACCGTGTCCCGGTCGTGGGTTCTCGTAGCGGGCGGCCGTTCCCGCACCGCAACCCCAGCTATGTCCATATTCTCCTGTTGGGTCTCTGTCTGGTCCCATTCTACCCGGGGCCGACAGGGTTGGCACTGAACACCGTGCCCGATGTCAACTTAGGTTCAGTCGGCCTCGTGCAGCACGATCACGGCCGAGCCGGGCAACGGCCCTTCCCGCTCGCGCAGGACATCGGGCGTGCTGCGATAGGTCGTTTCGGAGGCATCCTCATCCTCCTCCACTTCCGGCTGGGTCGAGAAGCGGAACATGAAGGGGAACAGATAGGCGCTCACCACGATGCCGAACCCCGCCAGCACCAGCACGGCCGGCCACCAGTCCCACCAGTGCGTCAGGAGCCACTCGGGCAGCCACCGGGGCTGGGTCTCCATGTAGGCAAACACGGCGAACAGCCCCATGATGAAGCCGGGGATCGGAGCCCACCAGAAATGGGTCTTGTCGCCCAGCAGAAAGAGCAGGACAAAGACCAGACCCAAACCCCCGAATAGAACGGCACCGAGCATCTCAACCGTAATCGACGTATCCGTGGCCCCGAGGCTCGAGACATCCGCTTCGGCCGCGGTGGCTACCGACATCTCATCCGTAATCGGCGTATCCGTGACTCCGAGGCTGCTGACGTAGATTGTGAGCCCCAGCACAACCATTAGGCCGCCCATGACGAGGCCCCACCACCGCTCGCTGGAATCGATGACGTAGGCCAAGAGGAAGCTCAGGGCCATGCCCCACACCAGGATCGCGGCCAACAGGCGCGGATCGAAGCCTTCGGTCGTCGTCAGGTACAGCATCGCAGCCAGCGAAATGCAGGTAAAGGTCGGGATCAACTGCCACCAGTTGGACCGGTTGCGCACAAAAAACCAGGCGAAGCCCAGTCCCCCCACCAGCAGCAGGGAGGACAACAGGTACTGCAGGTTGGGCGTGGCGAACTGCAGTAGTTCCAGGTTGATCAATATCAACAGCACGCCACTGGCCGCCAAGGATCCGGACAGGAGCAGGACCGTCAGGCGCGAATGCTTCGGTAACATGACACTCAAGGAGAAGACGTGTGGCCGTAAAACGGAGTATACAACCGTCCTTGGGCCGATTTGACGCATCCCGGCCAGTCAACGGGAGCCCCTGCAATATGACGACGAAGCTGGTGCACAGCGAGGATCCCGACGCTCTGTCGGCGGTACGGCGGGTCCTGGCCGAACAGGCCTGTTTCGCCATGCCGACCGATACGGTCTACGGACTCTGCGCGGATCCGCGCGGCAACGCTTCCGTCCAATCCCTGTTCGCGGCCAAGGGCCGCCCCGAGTCCAAGGCCATCCCGGTGCTGTTGGGCTCGCTCGCTCAGTTGCCCGAGATCGCGGCCATGCCCCTGCCGCCGCTGACCGAGCACTTGGCCGAACACTTCTGGCCGGGCCCCCTGACCCTGATCCTGGAGGCGCGGGCGGGCCTGCCGGATGCCCTGCTGGCGGGCGGCGCAACCGTGGCCGTGCGGGTGGTGGCCAACCCGGTCTTCCGCAGGATCGCACTGGCCACGGGGCCGCTGGCCACGACCAGTGCCAATCGTTCCGGCGGCAAGGACTGCCAGACCGCGGACCAGGTAATGGCCCAGTTGGCGGGACGGATCCCCCTGGTGCTGGACGGAGGCGCCTCGCCGGATACGCGTCCCAGCACCATCGTCAGGCAGGAAGGAGAGGGAATCCACATCCTGCGCACGGGCTCCCTGGAGCCAGCTGTGCGCCGGTTCGCGGAACAGTGCGGCGCGTCCGTTCAATGAACAGACCCGTGGTCGGCGTGGACGCCTCGCGCAGTACCGCCGACCAGCCAACCGGCACCGAGAACTATGCCCGGGAAATCCTGCGGCACCTGCTCCGACTGCCGGAAGCCGCGGACATCGAGTGGCGGCTCTATTGCAGGGCCGGCACCGACTCACTGCCGCCGGAACTAACGAACCGGCCGAACGTCGTCCCCGCACTCCTCCCCAACCGAAGGATGTGGACCCATCGCTCCCTGGGTCCCGAGGTTCGGCGCCGCAGGCCCGACGTTCTCTTCGTGCCTGCCCATGTCCTGCCGTTCGCCTGGACGCGCCGGAACATGCCGGCCCTGGTCATGACCATCCACGACCTCGGCTACCGTCACTTTCCCAAGGCCCATCCCTGGCGGCAGCGCGCCTACCTGAACCTGACCACGCGCTGGGCCGCGGCCCGGGCCGCATGCCTGATTTGCGACAGCGAGGCCACGCGGCAGGACCTGATCTGGTTCCACCGGGCCGATCCCGGCCGGCTCCACACTGTGCACTTGGGTTGGACCCCGCCATCGAACCCGGATCCGGCATGCGATCCCGGCACCGTACCGGGAAAGTTCGGCCTGCGAAGGCCCTTCGCCCTGTTCGTCAGCACGCTGCAACCGCGCAAGAACGCGGAACGCCTGATCCACGCCTATGGCCGCCTGCACGCCCGGGAGGATCCGGGGTGGGACCTGGTCCTGGCCGGGCGCGTTGGCTGGCTGGCCGAACCCATCCTGGCTGCGGCCCGTTCCTCTCCGGCTACCCAGGCCATCCACATCCTCGGTTATGTCGATGAAGAGGATGTGGCGGTTCTGCGACGACAGGCAAGGTTCTTTTGCTATCCTTCGCTGCACGAGGGCTTTGGCCTGCCCGTCCTGGAAGCCCAGTCCCAAGGAGTGCCTGTCTTGACGTCCAACCGTTCCTCTCTGCCTGAAGTCGCCGGCGATGCGGCCCTGCTGGTCGATCCCGAGGACGTGGATGAAATCGCACAGGCCATGCTGCGCCTAAGCCGTGATGAGGAGCTGAGGGCCGAACTCGTGGCGAAGGGCCACGAAAACGTGAAGCGCTTTTCCTGGGAGAAAGCCGCCCGCGAGACCTTGGCGGTCCTGAAGCGTGCCATGAACAAAAACCCATGAATTCCGGCCGGCCGGAGCGGCCGGCCCCGATCGACATCCTCGGCGTGCCAGTCCATCCGGTGGACTATGCCGGGACGCTGGAATTGCTGACGGCCTGGCTGGACGCGGTGGGTCCGGATGTCGACGGACCCACGCGGCAGATCTGTACGGTCAATCCCGAATTCATCGTTGAGGCGCGGCACAACAGCCGGTTTCGCCAGGTACTGAACGAGGCCTGGCTCAACGTGCCGGACGGCGTGGGCGTACTCCGGGCCCTGAACCTGCATGGCTGCAGCCTGGTCGAACGCGTCACGGGAACCGATCTCATACCCCGGCTGGCAGAGCTGTGTGCCGCGCGGGGCTGGCGGATGTTTCTCCTGGGAGCCGCCCCCGGTGTTGCCATGGCCGCGGCGGATGTGCTGGCGGAGCGGTTTCCAGGCCTCGAGGTGTGCGGAACCTGGTCCGGTTCCCCCGCCGACAAGGACTGGCCCATTATTCATCGGCTGCTGGCCGACACGCAACCGCACGTGCTGCTGGTGGCGTTCGGTCATCCCCGTCAGGATCTGTGGATACACAGCCACCTCGGCGACCTGCACAGCCGAGTGGCGATCGGCGTGGGCGGCGCCTTCGACTTCATGGCCGGCAAGGTGCCGCGGGCACCCGGGTGGATGCGGGATCGTGGACTGGAATGGCTCTACCGCCTTCTCAGGCAACCAGCCCGGTGGCGGCGCATGCTGAGCCTGCCAGTCTTCGTTCTCTTGGTCGCGAAGGAGCGGCTGGCCGGAAAGGCCGTGCATAAATAACGAAATACGGATACGGGAATGCGCGCCAAGCTATCCTATAGTCGACGACCAAGCTCGCAACCGCCGCGAACTGTGGGGGATCTCGTTATCGAATTCCCAGTACGTCGGTGTCCAACAGCGTTGGTCGGTGTAGTTTTGACACAGTACGAAGTGGCGGTGACCGATCTCGATGATTAGCCAAAACCCCGCCTATCCTCCCAGGCCCGTTGTCGATCGGACCTCTCTGCCGCCCGGGCCGCCGGAGTGGCCTGTGGTGGGCCAGGCCTTCCAATACCTGTTCAACCTGTTGCCCTTCATACATGGTGCCGCCACGTACGGCGATCTGGTCACTTTGTCGGTGAAACCGACTCTGGTGTACCTCGTCAGCCATCCCGACCTCGTGCAGGAGCTTTTCGTCACCAATCATCGGCGCGTGGGCAGGGGCCGCACTGTCGAGACGCTCCAGTATCTGTTGGGCTACGGGCTAGTCACATCCGACGGCCCGTTGCATCTCCGCCAACGCCGCCTGATGCAGCCCCAGTTCCACCACCGGCGGATCGTCGGATATGCCGAGACCATGACCGCATTCGCCGGCCGCCACATGGAAGTGTGGGAAGACAAGGCACGGGTTGACCTGGCCGGAGAGATGGGCGACCTGACTCTAAAGATCGTCGTCAAGACACTGTTCGACTTGGAGCTGCCCGACACGGTGCGCCGCATCGGCGCGGCCTTCGAACTGGCGAACGACTACATCAAGGTTCGGGACAACCAGCCGCCGGCCCTGCGCAGCCTGCTCCACCGGATGCCCTTGCCCTTCACCCGGCGTTTCCGACGAGGCTTGGCATACCTGGACCAAACCGTATACGGTCTCATCGCGGAGCGTCGGAGGCACGGTCTGGAGAGTGAAGACCTGCTCTCGCTCCTGCTCAACGCGAGGGATGAAGAGGCAAGCGACCCGTCGGAGGCGGTGATGACCGACCAACAGGTGCGGGACGAGGCCATCACCCTGTTTGCCGCCGGCCACGAGACCACGGCGATGGCGTTGACCTGGACTTGGTACCTGCTGGCCACTCATCCCGATGTCCAAGCGCGGTTTCATGCCGAACTGGACAATGTCTTGGGCGGCCGCACACCAACGCCGGAGGACTTGCCCAATCTGACTTTCACCGACCGGATTCTCACCGAGTCGATGCGCCTGTACCCGCCGATCTGGTCCACCGGACGCATGACCTTCGAGCCGATCACGCTAAGGGACTACGAAATCCCGGCCGGCGCGTTCCTGATTGCTCCGCCGCTGGTCATCCAGCGGGATCCCCGCTGGTTCGACGACCCGTTGGCATTTCACCCCGATCGCTGGACGGCGGAGTTCAAGGAGCAGTTGCCCCGATTCGCCTACTATCCCTTTGGCGGGGGTCCGCGCGTCTGCATTGGGGACGGATTCGCGTGGATGGAGGCGATGTTGATACTGGCAACCTTGGGACAGAAATGGGCGATGCGGCACGACCCCGGCCACCGGATTGAGCTGCTGCCCCTAGTGTCTCTGCGGCCCAAGGGCGGCATGCCCATGTTCTTGGAACGACGCCGCTGAAGCCAAGGCAAGCCTGTCTATCTTGGTCCTCCTGATTGCCAAGGAGCGGCTGGCCGAAAAACTCACAAAGCATCCGAGGGCTGTCCCTGGCACTTCCTTGTGAGGCAAGACCGTGGGTTCAAATGCCGTGCGCATGGCTGCAACGGCCGGGTCGAAGGTCAGGCCTCCAGACGGTCCCGGATGGCCTTCCGCAGTTCCACAGGATTCGTGCCGTACCGGAGCCTGAGATCGAAAACGATGTTTGGGTCCAGGCGCGCGCGAAGTTCGTCGTCGCCGAGCAGGGCCCGGAGCTCGTCCGCAAACTCCCTGCCGACTGCCGGCAGCAGAAGTTCGCACAACATGTCAACCTCCTTGTTGCGGGCACCCTCCTGCCGACCTTCCAGTCGGCCTTCCAGTCGGCCTTCCTCCTTCACCGCAACGTAGCCGCGTTGGTATGCTTCTGCCGCCATGGTCAACTCCTCCGGCGTGGTAATCCTGTCCCAGTCCAATTGTATGGCATCAAATATTTGCTTGTCCCGGTCGCTCTGCCCAGACCATCCGCGCATCGTCAACTTCATAAACTCCACCAAGGCGCGCGCCACACGCGGGTTCTTCAGGGCCCTGACACCCTCCGGGAACCCACTCGTCAGATAATCCCCGGGGTACCGGGCCCGCTCCGCCCGCACGATCAGGTCCAGCTCCCGCGGCAAGCCCCAATCGCTGAAATCATCATGAAGAACATCCATGTAGATGTAGGGGAACAGCGGTCCCGGCGACGACACGTACCCGCGGGTCAGTTCGGACAGACTCGGCGGGATCCAAGGTGTCACCCCCGTGTAGACCAGGAGCAGACATGGCAAGGGTGGCGGCCGGCGACGACTGAACCGCTCCTTGCGGTCCAGCGAAACCAGCGTGACGCTGGCATAGGCCAACAGCCGCATCATGATCAGATATTCCCGGCTGGACTGAATCTCACAGGCCAGCAGCATGCCATCCCCCTGTTGGGTTTGGAAGCGCCAGCACTGGTCCTGTACTGTCTCAAGCAACTGGCCCCACACGTCCACGTCCCGCACGGTGGGCAGCACCTCTACCGAATCAAGGTCGGGCTCGCCCAGCTCCAACCGTGCGCAGACAAACTCGACAAAAGCCTCCACAATACCGTGGCTGTCGAACAACATCTTGTATCTACGATCGGAACGTTGCATTGCACAGACCATCGTCAGCGTTTAAGAGTACGAACAATAGCACATGTCTTTGAATTCAATGATTTTTGGACACGTTGTGTTGGATAGGCTCTTTCCAACACCAAGATATTTGGCGGATACGCCGGCAACTTCGACTCTTTTCCGGATTGCCTGATGAGGCCGGCTTCCAAATGGGGTGCAGGTTCCTGCAAGTCGGTGCAACCATGGTTGCACCCGAACCACTATTGTTTCAACCGGATCTAAGCCTATTCGTCCTTGAATCCCTGGGCAAAGGCCGTCACGTCCGCCACCGGCTCCCCCAGCGGTATCAGCGCGCCTTCGAAGACAACCTCGCCGCCCGGCACCAAAACCCGTTCATCCGGCAGCATTGCTCGCACGGCCGTGACCCGGCGTTGGGCATCCAAGGCTGTCACCACAACTTCGGGATCCACCACCGTCACCGATTCATGGTTCGTCACCAGACCGGAGACAAGGACCGTGCCCGACGGCTGCGGTTCGAACCGCAAATTCCCGACCGACAGCTCGGTCGCGTAGCCGCCGATGTGGGCGGGTTTGATGGAGGCCACCGCCAGCGTCCACCCATGAGCCGTCTGCGACACTTCGCCTAGCCGGAACATGAACGGTGCAGCTTTGCCGGGGGGTGTGATGTGACGCACGGCCAAGGCGGTCCGGCGCACCATCTCCGTACCGTCGGCCGTCTGCAGGCGCGCAGCCACGCGAATCTGCTCGACCGGCACGGTGTCCAGGTTCACCACCTCGCCCATGACCCAGGCGGTGTCCAGGCCGTCCACCGCAACCGCCACACGCCTCAATTCATGCCGGGCGCGTACGGGATTGGCATCCTCTTCCAGAATTCTCCGGACGGGTATTGCCAACCGTTGTCCTATCTGAAGGCCGCGCGGATCACTAATCTCGTTCAGTTCCTGGAGATCCTCGACGGTCACGCCGTACCGGGCCGCGATGCCAATGAGGGTATCCCCGGCCTCGACCCGATGTTGTTGCGGCACGGGCGTCGGGGTCGGGGTGCCGGGCGGCAACCGGACATCGATGTGGATGATTGGCGTCGGTGTGTAGGTGGGCACCACCTCGTAGGGTGTTGGTGTGGCAGCCACGGCCGCCGCAGTGGCCGGAACCAAACCGTTGTCTTGGTCCGGCCGTTCTTGGGTACAGCCGCCGATGCAGGCTGCCAGCAGGAGACACGCAGTCCACAGGCTGGCCGGGAACCGCATTCCACCTCGGTGGTCAGCGACCCTGTCTTTGGTATCCATAACGGGGCTTATGATAAAAACGTCGGCTCCGCAGACGGCACCCTGGACCGTGCGGGAACCAAGACGAGACTGCCATGTCCCTGATCGCCGTTCTCTCTGACAGTCACGACAACATCTGGAACTTGGACAAGGCCCTGCAAGCCGTCCGTAAAACCGGCGCGGCCCATCTGCTCCACTGCGGCGACTTCGTGGCCCCCTTCATCATGCAGCAACTGGCCGAGGGCTTCGACGGCCCCATCCACTGCGTCTACGGCAACAACGACGGCGATCCCCACTCGATTGTCAACATGGCCGGCCGCTGGGATCGGCTGACGGTGCACGGCCAATGGGCCGAACTGGAGATCGACAGCGTGCGCATTGCCATGAACCACTACCCCGAACTCGCACGCCCGCTGGCCCTATCGGGCCTGTACGACCTGGTCTGCTACGGCCACAACCACCTGCAAAACTGGGAACGGGTTGGCCACTGCCAGCTGGCCAACCCGGGCGAGATCATGGGGCGGCTCGGCGCGCCCAGCTGGGGCCTGTTCGACACGGAGAGCCTAACCTGGTCCTTCCGGTCCCTGGACGAGTAGTCGAACATGTTCGAAATCCGATTCCTGGGCACGGCCGCCTCCGTGCCTACCCAGCAGCGCAGCCTCAGCAGCGCCGTGGTCCTCTATCGGAACGAGCGGTTCCTGATCGACTGCGGCGAAGGCACCCAGCGCCAAATCCTGCGCAGCGGCATGGGCTTCAAGCGGCTGAACAAGATCCTGCTTACCCATCGCCATCTGGACCACATCCTGGGTCTGGGCGGCCTGTCCAGCACGCTGGGACGCTGGGGTTCGATGGAATCCATGCAGATCATGGGGCACCCGGCCACACTCCAACGGGTCCGCGAACTAATGAAAGTTGTCTTCAATCCCCGCTGGGAGTCCAACCGCAAGATTGAGCTGGTGCCAATCGAAGCCGGCCCGATCTATGAAACCGCGGACATGACCGTGGAGGCCGTCGCAGTCGACCACCGCAACACGCCCACCTTCGGCTTTGTCTTCCAGGAACGGGCGCGCCGCCACTTCCTGGAGGAGAAGGCCAACGCCCTGGGAGTGCCCTTCGGCCCGGAACGGCGAGTGCTGGTCAACGAACAGCCGCTGACACTGGCGGATGGCCGAACCATCCATCCCGACCAAGTGCTGGGCGAACCCATCGCCGGCACCCGGCTGATCTTCATCAGTGATGTCGACCGCACCGGACCCCTGCACGACATTGCCGACGGCGCGGATCTGCTCGCCATCGAGGGCACCTATCTGCACGCGGACCGGGAACTGGCCAGGGAAAACGGCCACATCACCGTCCGTGCAGCGGCCCGGCTAGCCGCCCGTGCCCGGGTGCGCCACCTCGTCATCCACCATGTGGGACCGCGCTACACCGTCCGCGAAATCCTGGCGGAGGCGCACCGCCACTTCTCCGAAACCATCGTGGTGTCGGACCTGGACCTGGTCCGCATCGGCCGCGGTGGGCCGCTGGTCTGGGAGCGCTGGGCGGATGCCCGCCGGCGCCGGCGCGAGGCGCGGCAGTCGGCCGGAGGCCAGCCCGATCCCGGCTAACCGAATTCAGCCTTCCCGCAGGACGGCGCCCGTCCGGTGTTCGACGGTACGGGCAATGCGCCGCCGGAGACGCGCGACCTCCTTGTCGTTCAGGCTGTGATCCACCGCCTGATAGGTCAACCGCCAAGCCAGCGACTTGGTTCCGGGCGGCAGAGGCTCGCCGGCATAGAGATCGAACAGTTCGACGTTCGTCAGCAACTCGCCGCCGGCCTGCCGGATAGCCTGCACCACGGCCTGGGCCGTGATTCCCATGTCCATCTGGAATGCCATGTCCTCAATCACCGACGGATAGGGGCTGATGGCCTGCATCTGCTTGACCTGCCATGAGGGCGCCGCCAGCGGCGGCAGCTCCACGTTTCCCACAACCACGCGCCGTCCGTCCAGATCCCAGGCGGAACGCACAAGGGGATGCAGTTCTCCGGCCAGGCCTATGGATTCCCCGTCCAGTTCGATGCGGGCGCAATAGGGCCCGTAGCGATGATCCTGAGCCGCCGCCCACGTGATGCGGTGATCCAGGTTGAGCCGGTTGAACAGCAGTTCCAGGATGCCCTTCAGATCGTAGAAGTCCCAGGTGTCCTCCCCGGCGGGCTGCCGGAAGTCCCCGACCTCGCGCGTGCCAGTCAGGACGAACTGCAGCTTGCGCAGTTCCGCGGGGAAGGGCGCCGTGCCCAATTCGGGCCGGAACTCGAGACCGATCTCAAAGGCCGCCAGGCGGTCCTCGTAGCGCAGGTTGTGGACCAGGTGCTCCAGCGTGCTCACCAGCAGATCCCGGCGCATGACGCTGCGCTGCGGCGATAGAGGATTGGCTAGCTGGACGAACTCCGGTTCCCGGTCCCCCGTGGCATGCCGGGACAGGCGCAGGTGGTGTTCCGGGCTGGAATAGGAATAGCCCACGATTTCCTGCAGGCCGATGCCGCTCAGGAGATCGCGGATGCGCTCCTCGGAGTCCAGCAGATGGTTGGGTTCGTGGCCGGGTATCTGTTCCCGCATCCAGGTCAGGCCCACATCCTCGTAGCCCACGATGCGCGCCACTTCCTCGGTCAGATCGGCCGGAATGCGCAGGTCCAGCCGGAACCAGGGCGGAGTGCACACGAGCACCGGCTCGTCCACCTCCCGGAAGAGACCAAAGAGGCCCTCCTCGTCGATGTCGTTCGGAATGTCGTCCTGGACCGCGGCCTCAATATCCAGGCGGTGCAGGGCTTCCCGAATCGTGTCGAGATCCAACTGCATCCCCAACTGTCGGTTGACCTCGCCGGCGGTCAGGCAAATCCTGGGTTCCTCCTGTCGGCGCACATACAGGTCCGCCGCGGGACCCGCCATGCGACCACCGGTGAGTTCGCAGATAAGCCTGGTTGCCCGGCCGGCGGCGGCTTCCGCCATGCGGGCGGGCACACCGCGCGTGAAGCGATGGCTGGCCTCGCTGTGCAGGCGCAGGGCCTGGGACGTCCGCCGGTTGTTGATGCCGTCGAAGGTCGCGGACTCCAGCAGGATGGTGCGGGTGTCGGCGGACACCTCCGTTTCGGCGCCGCCCATGACGCCGGCGATCGCAATGGGGCCGGCGCGGTCGGTGATTAGGAGCGTGGACTCGGCCAGCTCGCGCTGCTGGCCGTCCAGGGTCCGCATTTGTTCCCCGGGGCGGACCGTGCGCACCGTGATGCAAGGCAACTCCTCCGCGCTGTCTCGGTTGCGCTCCCTCAGGAGGTCGAGATCGAAGGCATGCAGAGGCTGCCCCCATTCCAGCATCACGTAGTTGGTGATGTCCACAATGTTGTTGATGGCGCGCACACCGGCCTGGGCCAGCCGCTGCTGCATCCAGGCAGGAGAGGGACCCACCTGCACACCGTCGATGGCCACGGCCACATAACGGGCGCACAGCTCCGGATCCTCGATGGCCAGTTCCACCTGGGGATCCGAGGCGTCCGGTTCGGGCAGCGAGCAGTCGGGCAGGGACTTGAGCCAGCCACCGGTCAGGGCCGCCACTTCCCGGGCCACACCGATCATGCTCAGGCCGCGGGCCATGTCCGGCGTCAGATCCAGTTCCACCGCTTCGTCGCGCAGGTACTCCGTCAGGGGCGTGCCCACCGGCGCGTCTTCCGGCAGCAGGAGAATGCCCTCGTGCTCCTCGCTGAGACCCAGTTCCAGTTCAGAGCACACCATCCCCGCAGAACGCACTCCGCGGATCTTCGACGCCTTGAGTTTCCGGCGCGGACGGGGACGCTCTTCCGAATAGGCATCAACCAGGGTGGCACCGGCGCGGGCGAATGCCACCTTCAGCACCGGCAACTCCCCGGTCCCGCGGAACCGGAACAGGTTGGGCGCGCCCGTAACCACCCGCTCCGGATCGCCACCGCCGTCGTCCACGTCCACCAAGACCAGCCGGTCCGCATCCGGATGGGGATGGACCCCGACCACCCGGCCCACGCGCAACGCCTCGGGATCCCACCACTCGCCGGTGGTTTCAATCCCGGTCACTTCCAACCCGGAGTTGGTCAGGGCCTCCTCCAGATCGGCAGTGGACAGATCCCAGTCGACATACTCGCGCAGCCAGGAAAGGGGAACCAGCATGGTGCAGTTGTCTCACAGAAAAGCGGGCGGGCCTGTCCTGTCGGCGCGCTTAGGCTGCGGCCGCCTGCAGGCGCATGGAAGACTGTTGGGTCAATTGCTCGTGGACAATGTCGTGGCCGATGGCCCGCCAGACGCCCCAGGCGGCCCGGCTGCCCTGCAGACTGCGCAGATGGCTTGCGATGGCGGGCAGGCCTTCCAGCGCAATCTCGCCAATCTGGCCAATCTCGGTCAAATCGCGAGGGGAAGGCACATCCTCGTCCGCGATGACCAGATGAAACATGTAGGAGGCAAAGCAATAGCGCCGCACCGGGTCGGGATGGTGAAATGCGTAGGTGCATACCGCCAGGAAACGCTCCACCCGGCAGGTCAGGCCCGTTTCCTCGGCCACTTCCCTGAACAGGGCATCCACGACGGACTCATCCGGGTTGATGCCGCCGGTAAACAGACGGTACACGCCCTGCGGGTACCGCGGCTTGGAGTGAATCAGGACCCGTCCGCTGGGGCGCGTGACGGCGAACAGGACCTCCGCGCGCCGGTCCCCCCGACGGCGTGCACGCATATCGAGCAGATAGTCGTCCAAGTCGATGCAGAAGTGCCGCCGGGCCGGCCGGCCGTAGAGGGCGGCCAAGTCTTCAACCTCCCTCTCGGAAACCATGGGCCTGGTATTCGGAGGGTCCCCCGATTCCCTGCTGGCCATTGAAGTCCATTCCCGTGCTTGTGAACAGCCGCCGGTCGAATGCGGCGGCCCGTTCCGGCCGAGTCTAGGGCAGGCCCCAAGGGGAAACAAAAAATCGCATCCGGACCAACCGGACGCGGTTGCCGCGCACTCTTGAACCCGGACCTACCCGAATGCAGGCGTTACGCACCCGACAGGCATCCCGGTCCGCCCCACAGACCGCATGGGCTCTTACTGACGATATGGCCTACCAGTCGTCGAAGGAATAACCCTCGATCCACCACCAGCCGCCCGGCTCCGACAGCAGGATCATCAAGACGACCATCATCGCCAGCGATGCCCAGATCAGAATGTTGAGCAGGTGCCGGCGTATCCAGGCCCGTTGGTTGTCCGTGCCGAAACTCCGGCCCAGCCAACGGCGCAGCAGGATGGATCCGAGCATGCACCCCGCAATCCCCATCTCGGCGGCCAGACGCAGCAGGGCATGGCTGTCCTCATTGATGGGCGCGTCCAGCTGGCGGTACCAGACGATCAGGCCGGCCTGCATGCAGTAGGCGAACATGCTGTCCTGGCCGAAGGGCATGAACAGCCAGCCGCCCAGCTGATGAAGCAGGGGCCACAGACAGGTGGTCAGGAGCCACAGGATGCGGAGATACACCAAGACGATCAGCAGGCTGTGGGGAGGCATCAGGAACTCCCGCACCTCGAAGCTCCCGAAAAACTCTCCCACGGCCTCGTTGCCCCCGTAATCCAGGACAAAGCCAATGAACAGTGCTACCCCGACAGCCACGACGACGACATCCACGACCCGGCCGGCGCGATGGGACTGCCACCAGGCTCCCACGGCCTGGCGGTGGTAACCCAGCACCACAGCTCCGAAGAACAGTGGACTGTTCGCCGCCAGATGCCTGAAAGCCGACACATCAAGGCTCATGGCTTCAGGATTCAACTGGGTCAGGACATACACGCACAGAACCGTGCCCAACACCAGCCGTGTTCTCTGCCGGTCGAGGCCCCAAAGGGCGAACGGTGCCAGAGCGACATAGATCACGTAGGCGATCAGGATGTCCATGTCGAAGGCGCCTTCCTTGAGGGTGACGATGCGAATCATCCACCCCGTCAGTTCGCCCCGGGAGTATTCGCGGAACATCTCCAGACTGAGGAGGGCCGTCAGCAGGAAGCTGAAGAGCACCACGTAGCGGTAGATGAGCCAGGCACGCACAAGGCGGCTGGCCACTTGCTGCCGCAGGGGCCGGTCGGCGGCGATAAGACCAATCGTGAAGCCGGAGATGAAGAAGAACACCTCGGCGGCGTTGATCAGAAAGCGCGAGCCGCCTGTCACGAAGATGAGGGGAGAAGCCAGACCCAAGTGGGTCAGGGTCATCACGAAGATGCAGTATCCCCTCAGGTAGTCCAGTCGCAGGTCCCGCTTGCCTGCAATGTATCCCTCACTCGAACCGAAGAAGGACTTGAGCGCGCCGGCGCGCAATCGGTTCACAGGCGGGTCCCCCTTCCTCTGCCGCCAAACCACGCGTCGAAGATCGAACCTGCTCTCCGCCAGATGACCCTATTCCGATAGCAGGCGGAGCCGCACCGGTGGCCCGTATTGTGGGGTGCGGTGCAGCATCTGCGATCCGCACGACGCCAACGACGACGTTGCCGTCACGCGCACGCCGCAATTCAAGGACCGAAACGCTCGATGATGTTCGGCTCCTGCCAGGAACCTCCAATGCCAGTCCGCGGGGTCGGTGCCCAACTGCGGCGGAGCGCCGAGGTACTTGTCAGGACGAGGTGCGCCACTCCGTGGGCCGCTCGGTAATGTCCACCACGTTGCCGTCGGGATCAAGAACCTTGAAGGAGCCGATGGGCACGGTGTCGCGGTCGTAGTCGAACCGCTTCTTCACATCTTCCTTGACAATGTGGGCCCCGATGTCCGTCAGCCGCTTGAAGATCGGTTCCAGGCTTTCCACGTACACGCCGAAGTGGATGTGTTCGTCACCCTCTTCGTGAGGGGGCGCGGGCTGGGTCTCGAACGGCAGCAGGGTCAGGTTCACGTGACCGTCGCTGAGGTCCATCGAGATGCCTTCCGGCCGATAGTCTACCCAGGAAAAGCCCAATCCTTTTTCGTAGAAGGTGCGGGCCTTGTCCAAATCGCGGCAGCGGACGGCCAAGTGCCTGAGTTCCAACATATTCGCTCTCCGTGCGTGGTTGGCGGGTCGCATCCCGCCCGGATTTCAATAGTCCTCTTCGTCCTCGCCCAGCAACACCCCGACGCGCGTGTCCGGGTCCCGCTCATCCAGCAGGATGCCGCCGCCTTCCGCACCGGCCGGATCCGGGGCCATGGCCTTCTCGGAAGCATTGAACCTGTGCTGGCGCAACAAGTCCCGTTCCGCCCAAGTCAAGCCGTAGCGGTTGCGGGGATGCAGCAGAGTCTGGACCAGTACGCGGCCCACCAGTCGTTCCAGTTCCCCCGCGGTCCGGAAGGTATCCCAATGCACCAGCGAACCATGCACGAAGGAACGGCCGGCAGGCGTCAAGGCGATCTCCTTGCGCAACGGCACGATTTCGCGTTCCAGGTCCAGGGCCAGGTACCACTCCTGTCCGGCCGGTGCCGTGATGTCCTGTCCCATCAGAAAGAACACACGGTCACAGTTGGCGATGTTCTCGAAGATGTTGTCGTAGATGTCGCCACCGGCCGGCGTGCGCCGGATTTCAACCTTGTTGTGGGCCGGCAGGGATGCCAACGTCGTCGCGATGACTCCTCGTTCGGCATCCAGGTCGTTGGTGGCGCTTACAAACAGGCGCAGGGTTTCTGCCATGGGCGCAGGGACAAGTCGGAAGGAACAGGGAAGGCCAATCCGGTGCGCAGCGCCTGAACAGCTCTGGCAACGGCGGCGGGAGCGGATTTTAACACAGGGATCGCCGGACGATTTCCGGTCGTCGAACCCGCCCGACACATACGGGGGTAGGCGAATAGTTCCGCCGAAGGATGTCCCCTGCATGCAATTGGCTCCACTCGGCACTCCAGCCCCCTGACACGCGCAGCCTGCCATTCAGGCGCGTTTGAAGGCCACCAGCTCCATGTCCGCCTCAACCATGGTGGTAACCAGGCCGGCAAAGTCGAGCGCAGGCTCCCAGCCCAGCTTGCGGCCGGCCTTGGCGGCATCGCCGACCAGGAGGTCGACGTCCGCCTCGCGCATGAACCGTTCGTCTTGGACCACGTGGTTGCGCCAGTCCAGGTCCACCACATCGAAGGCGGCCTTGGCAAACTCGCGGATGAGATGGGTCTCGCCCGTGGCCACCACATAGTCGTCCGGTTCGTCCTGCTGCAGCATCAACCACATGGCCCGCACATAGTCGGGCGCATAGCCCCAGTCGCGCGAGGTGTCCAGATTGCCCAGGGCCAGTTCCTGCTGCAGACCCTGCTTGATGCGCGCCACGTTGTAGGAAATCTTGCGGGTCACGAATTCCATGCCCCGCCGCGGACTTTCGTGGTTGAACAGAATGCCGGAACAGGCAAACAGGTCGTAGGCCTCCCGGTAGTTCACCGTGATCCAGTGCCCGTAGACCTTGGCCACGCCGTAGGGACTGCGCGGGTGGAACGGCGTCTGCTCCGTCTGGGGGACTTCCCGGACCTTCCCGAACATTTCGCTGGAACTCGCCTGATAGAACCGAATGGACGGATCCACCTCGCGCACGGCCTCCAGCATACGCGTCACCCCCAGGGCCGTGGTCTCGCCGGTCAGGACCGGCGCCTCGAAACTGGCGGGGATGAAACTCTGGGCGGCCAGGTTGTAGATCTCGGATGGCCGATGGTTGCGAATGATGGAATGCAGACTCGTCTGATCCAACAGGTCCGCCTGCTCCAGCACCACCTGGTCCAGCAGGTGTTCTATGCGATGGTGGTGAAAGACGCTGGTGCGGCGCACCATGCCCACGACCTTGTAACCCTTCGCCAGGAGGAATTCGGCCAGATAACTGCCATCCTGACCCGTAATGCCCGTGATCAGGGCCACCGGTTGCGTCATTGTTGTTCCTTTTGTTCGACTGGAGCTGGATCGGAAGCCAAGGCAGCGCGCCAGCAGTTCAGCATGTCCTGCAGCGTTGCGTCCAGGAGCACTGCAGGCCGCCAGCCGCCCAGCGACCGAAGCTTGGCAATGTTGGCCCGCATGACCGGCGGATCGTTGGGCCGCAGGCGCTGCGCGACGGTCCGGACCTCGATTGCAGTGCGACCGCACGCCACAAGCCTTTCCAATGCATCCTGCAGTTGTACGACAACGCCACTGCCAATGTTGTACACCTCGCCCGAAGTACCCTGGTCCATTACACGACAAAGGGCCGAAGCCATGTCGCGAACATCCAGGAAGTCCCGTCTGGCCGCCAGGGTACCGGTCTCCACTACCGACGGCCGCCGTCCCGCCTCAATGGCCGCGATTTGGCGGGCAAAGGAACTGAGCGCAAAGTCCGAACTCTGACCCGGGCCAATCACGTTGAAGGATCGCACTACCAGCAAGTTCAGGTCGGCAGCCAGCGACATCTGCCGGGCCATCATCTCCGCCGCAGCCTTGCTGACCCCGTACGGCGACACGGGTCGGACAGGGTGATCCTCGGCAATGGCCTCCCCTTGCATGAAGCCATAGACGGCACTGGTCGAAGCCAGAAGCACCCGGCAGCCCGGAGCATGCCGGGCCAGGGCCTGCAGCAGGTTCAATTGCGAACGCAGGTTGACTTGGTAGGTCCGCCACGGATCATGCCAACTGAGACTCTCGCGGCTCTGTCCCGCCAGATGAAAGACGCGGTCGGGACGAATTCGGGCCACGGCCCGGTCCACCCACTCCGGATCCGTGAGGTCGCCGCGCAGGGTTCGGGCCTCCAACCCCTCCGGAACAGGGCTGCGCCAGGCCATGCCCCACAGGGCGTGTTGGGCGCCTCCGGGCAATGCCCGAGCCAATTCGCGCCCGATGAATCCCGAAAGACCTGTCACCAGGGTCGTAGTGTGGGCAGGAGTAGGGCTCATCGTGTGCAACCGGCGGCAATCAAGAGGCGAGTCAAGCCCCCAGCGTAGCCGAACCAACCGTGAAGCAGATCCATTTACCGGTCAAAGTCGCCAAGATGCGGACGGAACAGGAATGTGCGGTACCGAGACCGGTCGTAGTCCGCGCGGCCCCACTCTGTCGAAGTCATTCTCATAATCATATCTATCAAAACGACACTATTGGGGTTTTGCTAAAATCCACTGCATGAAAGTTGGCTATGTCCGTGTGGGACCCGATGAGCAGACGCATGCACGCCAAGTGAAGGCCATCAGAAAGCAGGGATGCCGCCGGAAACGCATCTTCGTTGACCGCTGCCGCGGCTCGGTCCCCGCCGCGGAACGCCCCCAGTTGCAGGAAGCCCTGGCCATGCTGGACAAGGGTGACACCTTGGTCATTTGGCGGCTGGATCGGCTGGCCCGTTCGCTGACGGACCTCGTGGCCCAGGTCGGGTTGCTGAAGGACAGGGGCGTGGCACTCCTCTCGGTCAGCGACAACCTCACGACGAAGGCCGGCTCCGGCAAACAGGCGCGACGGCTGTTCGCGTCGTTGGACCGATTCGAAAAAGATCTGGTCGATGAACGCACGAAACCCGGACGCACCGCGGCCCTGGCGCAGGGACGCCGGGGCGGAAGACCGGTGAAGCTGTTCGGCGACAAGCTCGAACTGGCCGCGAAACTCAGGCGCCAGGGCTCGTTGCCTGTCGCCGAGATCGCCAGAATCGTCGGGGTCAGCGCGCCGACCATTTACCGACATGTGAACGCCGACGGATCCCTGCGCGGGAAGACCAAGCCGGTGCCGACGGATCCCCCGCCGGAGCCAATGCATTCCTAGAGGCCGACACGATCCCGGCCATCCGTCCACAGTCGGCGTTGCCCGACGGGCACCGGACCAACAGCGGCGGCAGGCCAACCGCGGGCAGGATCGCATACCGAGCGCCAAGGCAGCGGACACACGGCGTATACCGGGTGCTGACCTACAATTGCACGACCAATGCCGGCCGCGACCATGCCAGACACACCTCTTAACCCGGTACTTGCATCCATACCCCGCAATTGGTGGCAATGCGCGCGCTTGTAACCGGCGGAGCCGGGTTCCTCGGACTGCATCTCGCCAACCGTTTGCACACCTTGGGATGGCCGGTTCGCGTGCTTGACGACCTGAGCAACGGCCAGCCGGAGTTCCTGGACCGGAGCATCCCGCTCCAGGAAGGGGATGTCAACGACCTGCCACTCCTCTGGCGGTTGCTGAAGAACGTTGATGTCGTGTTTCACCTCGCCGCGCTCGCCAACGTGCCGGAATCCGTCCACTACCCCCGGGCCTACAACACGGTCAACACCGGTGGCACCGTAGCCCTGCTCGAGGCCTGCAGGGATGTGGGGGTCCGCCGTGTAATCCTGGCCAGCAGCGCCACCGTCTACGGTGCCCAATCCAGGCAACCCGTATCCGAGGATGCACCGCTGAAGCCCGGCGTGCCCTACGCGGTCTCCAAGGTCGCGGCGGAGAACTACCTGTTCAGCATTGCCGGACTCAACGGCTTCGAAGCCGTCGCGCTGCGCATCTTCAACACCTATGGTCCCTGGCAGCCCGTGCCCCATGCCCACGCCCCGGTCATCCCCCGGTTCATGCACGACACCCTCAACCGCCGTTCGGTCGTCATCTTCGGCGACGGCCATCAGACCCGCGACTTCATCTACATCGACGATGTGGTGCGCGCCTTGGTCCTGGCCGCGGAAAAGCCGGGGATTCACGGGCATGTCCTGAACATCGGCAGCGGCTGCGAAACCACCATCAACGAACTGGTGGGCCTGATTGGCAAAACCGTCGGCCGCAAGCCTCACGTCCTCCGCAACCAGGACACCGCCGCCGGTGTGAGCCGGCTGGTGGCAGACATGTCCAAGGCACGCCGCGTGCTGGACTTCAAGCCTCGGGTCTCGCTCAGGGATGGATTGCAGCGGTTCCATGAACTGGAGCCGGCGTTTCAAGGCTAAAGCCGCCAAACCCGTTGCCGGACGCGCCCCGGTGTGGGCCGCGGTGTGCCGAATCCGCATCGGCACAGCCCTGCCAGCGTGGGCAGTGTTGTGCCTGGCGGTATGTCTGGCGGGTTGCGGCCGCATGACGTCGGAGCGGTACCTGAACGACCACAACCTGGAACTCAACACGCCGGCAACCGCGGTCCAATCCTGGCAACCGTTCACCGTCCGCCCGGGCAGCCATGCCGGCATCATTGCCAATGACCTGGTCGCAGCCGGCCTGATCAACGACGCCCGACTGTTCATGGCCTGGGTGGACGCACACGGGCTCGATACGTCCCTGCAGGCCGGCGAGTACCTGCTCTGCCCGTGCCTGACCATCCCACAGCTGGCCGCAAGGCTGCAGAGCGGCCAGTTGCCGGGCCTCGTCGTGATCGTGCGCGAAGGCGTGCGCCGCGAACAAACGGCGGAACTGCTGGAAACACTGCGGCCGGGCACTGGCGCGGACTACCTGCGCCTGACTGGTTCCGCGGCTGCCTTGGAGACCTGGCGTCGCCTGTTCCCATTTCTGCCAGTCACACCCGAAACCGCTTCCCTGGAGGGCTACCTGTTTCCGGACACCTACCACATACCCGACACGGACGAGGCGGCCGAGGACCTGATCCGGCTGCAGTTGTCCCGGTTTGACAGTGTGGTCGTGTCGGAATGGGAGAAGGCCCGGTCCGAACAGGCATCCGCATTGTCCCTTCTGGAACTGGTAACCCTGGCCAGCATTGTGGAAAGGGAAGCGGCCAGCCATGTGGAACTTGCCACGATTGCCGGCGTGATCCACAACCGGCTGGTCAGCGACATGCCACTGGAGATGGACGCGACTGTCCTCTACGGGCTGGGACCTCCCGCTCCCGGGGAAACCTGGTGGGGCCGCGTCCTGACGCGTGCGGACCTCAAACACGAAAGCCCGTTCAACACCTACCTCTTTGCAGGCCTGCCTCCGGCTCCCATTGCCAATCCCGGTTGGCGGTCCCTGGCCGCCAGCCTGCAACCCGAAAACCACAACTTCCTTTTCTTCGTAGCCGATCGGGATCGCCCCGGCCACCACCGGTTTGCCGAGACCTACGCGGAACACCTGGCAAACGTGGAAGACTACTGGCGCTGAAACGGATCCAACGGCCCGCTTGACTCCGCAAGGCCCCGATTCCTAGAATCACCGGGACGGGAAGGTGGCGGAACGGCAGACGCGGCGGACTTAAAATCCGCTGAGGCAACCCCTCGTGTGGGTTCGAATCCCACCCTTCCTACCTGCACAAAACATACAAACTGCCGCAATCCGAAGCCCTTTTGCAGCATCTGGACGGTTGAGATCGCGCCGGTTTTGGTGCACAATTGGCTATGTTGCACAATTTCAGACGGGCGGGCCCGCTTTTTGGGACCCGCATCACACGCTGAAGGACTTCCTATCATGGATGGCGCGAACACTACTTTTGTCCTGATTTCCACGGCCATGGTCATGCTCATGATCCCGGGCCTGGGTCTTTTCTATGCCGGCCTGGTGCGCGCCAAGAGCGCCTTGTCCACGGTCATGCAGTGCTTCATCTGCATGGGGGTCGTGGGGGTGGTCTGGGTCCTGTGGGGCTACACGCTCGCCTTCGGCGAAAGCATCGGCGGCTTCATCGGCGGCTTCAACCACTTTGCCCTGCAAGGAGTGGCCCTCGAAGACGCAGACGGCGGCCTGTCGCCGATGCTCTTCATGCTGTTCCAGGGCATGTTCGCCGCCATCACGCCGGCCCTGCTGGCAGGCGCCTTCGCGGAACGCATCAAGTTCAGTTCCTTCCTCGTCTTCGTGGTGCTCTGGTCCTCGCTCGTCTACTCCCCTGTGGCCCACTGGGTCTGGGGCGGTGGCTGGCTGGGTACCTTGGGCGCTCTTGACTTCGCCGGCGGCAACGTGGTGCACATGACCTCCGGCGTGGGTGCGCTGGCCGCGGCCCTGGTCATCGGCCGCCGCATGGGCTTCCCCCGGGAGCCGATGGAACCCCACAGCATCATGCTGGTCCTGCTGGGCACCGGCATGCTCTGGTTCGGCTGGTTCGGCTTCAACGGCGGCAGCGCCCTCGCGGCCGACGGAATCGCCGTCAACGCCTTTGTTACCACCAACACGGCCGCAGCCGCCGGTGCCCTGACCTGGATGCTGATCACCTGGCTGTTCGGCGGCAAACCCTTGGGCAAGCCCTCGGCCATCGGCGCGGCCTCGGGCGCTGTGGCCGGCCTAGTGGCCATCACCCCTGGTGCCGGCTTTGTGGAACCCATGCCGGCGCTCCTGATCGGCATCGTCGCCGCCATCGTCTCCTATGCCGCCATCGAATTCCGCATCCGGCGGCAGCTGGATGATTCGCTGGATGTCTGGGGCATCCACGGCATGTCCGGTACCTGGGGCGCTCTGGCCGTGGGCCTGTTCGCCTCGACCACCCTGGGGACGGACGGCGGCGTCTTCACCGGGAACGGCGGCCAGTTCGTAAGCCAGCTCATTGCCACCGTCGCGACCTGGGCCTATGCTTTCATCGTGACCTGGATTCTGTTCAAGCTCGTCGACGTGGTCATGAAGGTGCGCGTGTCGGAAGCAGACGAGGCCATCGGTCTCGATGCGTCGCAGCATGGTGAACAGGAAGGCGGTGCTGTGTAATGGCTGTGTAATGATTCGGGATACCCGGACAATTCCCGGCTGACGCCATCCAACCAACGGGGAACCGCATGAACAAAATCGAAGCCATCATCCGGCCGGAAAAGCTGATCGCCGTCAAGGACGCATTGTCCGACGCCGGGATCAAGGGCCTGACCGTATCGCAAGTGACCGGGCGCGGCCAGCAGCGGACCATGGTGCACAGCGGGCGCGCCGGCAGGGGCGTCGCCTCGGACATGCTGCAGCGGGTCAAGATCGAGATCTTTGTACGGTCCGAGGACACCGATACCGCCGTGGATGCCATTATGGAGTCGGCCCGCACCGGCCAAGTCGGGGACGGCAAGATTTTCGTCCTGCCCACCGAACGGTCCGTGCGCATCCGAACCGCCGAGGAAAACGAACAGGCCATCTGAACCCAGGGCGGCGGCCCGATTGTCGGGCCGCCGCCCTGACCAGCCGTACCGGGGCAATTGCATCCAAATTGGGACCCCGGATGAGTTGACGCGTGTCTACCATGGGCAGGTTCCGGATCCAGCCTGCGGAGAACGCCTCATGGACGGCCGGATGCCTTCTTCCCCAGTCGACACCCCGGGGATCCGCGGGGGAACAAATCCAGCTACACAACCTGACGGATATCCGGGTGCTGTCCGCGCCAGGGTTGTCTGCCGTGCGAACAGTTTCGTCGCGATCGCCCGCGTGGGGCAGCTCAACAAGACCTAGTTGCACACCTTCCCGGACTGCCCCACGGAATCCCTTCGCACGACACGCGGGGGCGGGTCTGCGCGCGGCTGGATGCGGCCCGGTTCAGAGAAGGTTGTCGGGACGGAGTGCAGGACACCTTTGCGCGAACTGACGGTCAGTTCGTGCCCATCGACGGCCAGAACGTGCGCGGGTCCCACGACCGGGATCGGGACCTTTGAAAGGTATATGTATGGCTCCTGGTGTAGGAGTTCGTCGCCGGGAACCGGTGGCTGGGGCTGCGTGTCGGAGGCGGGGCTTTGCGTTAGGGCCCCTGGGCCAGGGCGCGGACAGCCGGCGGTTTGTAGGGGCCGAGCCGGGGACGCAGCCAGCCCCGCGTCCACCACCGCCCCTGGGTCAGCAGGGCTCCCAGACAGGCCAGGCTCTGGCGTAGGAGGCTGCGGTACCGGGAACCGGCAGGGACGGGACGGTCGCCTGGGGCGTACGGAACTGCGCGGGGGTCCGGCCCAGGGTGGCGGCTTCCTCCCAGCGTGTACCGTAGGCGACCGCCAGCAAGGCCGTCAAGACCATCACCAGCCAGTACCGCCCTGCCCGCACCGGACCGGTGCGAACGCGTGCGCTGCCACGGCCAGCCGGCGCGCCCGGACCGTGTAAGTTCTGTTCAATCCAGTCCCGACAGGGATAGAGAGTCGCGCCCGTCCGCTCGGGCGGCGTGTCCGTCAACAGCATCCGGGAATGCACATCCCCCGACCCGTGGAGCACCACCAACGGGCTCGGCAGGAGACTGGTAGCGGGCGGGCCCACCCACAGCGTGCCCTTGCCCACACCCCGGGCCGCGGCCGGACGAGCCTCGGGCTGTTCGGCGGACCGGAAGAGCAGGTCGGGATCACAGCGCAGGCAGGGGGATCCGGTTACCTCGGAGGCCCATAACCGCATCGCCAGCAGGTCGGCGGAGGCGCGGGCCCTGCTGCAGATCGTGCACAGCCGCCAGGCCAGCGGAAATTCGCTCCCCCGGGTCCTGGACATGGCCTTCCGGGAGGACGCCGCATCCGCACCGGCCATGCCGCCCACAATATGTCGCTCCCGCGCCGACTGGAACAACGGGTACCTGCTCAGGCATCCGAGTTGCCGACAAGAACGGTCTAATTGGTATATCATTTGAATCATGAATTCATCCTGGTAGGTTCTGTTGCCGTCCGGTGCCAAGGCACCGTCGTTGTTATCCTGCGCTTCACTCCCCTGCGATTGGCACTCGGAACCTGTTGATCAGGTCGCGAGGGAGATCATGGAAGTCATGTGCAAATTGCGCCAGTTGGGCCGCTTGCTGAGTGCAAGCATCCTGCTGCTGGCGGTGGCGGCGGCCCCGACGGCTGCGCTGAACAGGGTCCACGTGGTCCAAAGAGGCGAGACGCTGTCGTCCATCGCCCGCCGCTACGATGTCCCCATCTCCATTCTGGCCGCCCACAACGGGATCGACAACAGCGACTACATCTTTGTGGGCCAGCGGGTGGTAGTCCCCGCCTCCGAGACCGCCCTGAGCCCGTCCCTGGGCATCCACACGGTCCGCGTCGGCGACTCCCTGTCCGACATTGCGGATCTCTATGGCGTTCCGCTGGAGAAGATCCTGTTCTTCAACGGAATGGACTCGCCGTCCGCTCTGTGGGTCGGCCAGCCGGTCCTGGTACCGGTTCCCGCAACCCCCGGGCCGCCGCCTTCGGCAGCCGCTCCGGCACCGATTGTGGTGGACCGCAACGCCACGTCGCACCAGGTCCGGCAGGGGGACACGCTCTATTCCATTTCGCGCGCCTACGGCGTGGATGTCCAGACCTTGGCCACCCACAACCGTCTGCAGGACGTTGGACGCCTGTTTGTGGGCCAAACCCTGTCGCTGCCCAGAAATCCCCCAACGGCCCCGGCGGTCGGCACATCCCAGTCCATGCCCCGATCCTCCTCGGTCGTCCACACGGTGAACCTGGGCGATTCGCTGAACGCGATTGCGAACCAGTACAAGGTGACCGTCAGGGACCTCATGCTGCTCAACGGCCTGGACCACGCGTCCTTGATCTGGGTGGGACAAAATCTGGCCTTGCCGCGGCGGGCCGACGGGTCCGAGCCGCTGATTGTGCCGGTTGCGGAACCGCAGCCGGCCGCGGGCCAGGCACCGCCCCTGCCCGTGGTCGATCCGATCCCCGACCAGGCAGGCCTGCCCCAGATCCCGTCCAGCTTTGTCCACATCGTCAAACGGGGCGAGACTCTGTCGGACATCGCCCAACGCTTCAAGGCCACCGTGCTTCAGGTGAGCGACTACAACGGCCTGGCATCGCGCGATCTGATCGTGCCCGGCCAGCGGCTGCTGATCCCGCGCCGGCCGGCACAGGCAAAGGGCTACATGGGCCAACGCTGGATCGAGATCGACCTGTCGTCCCAAACCCTGACCGCCTGGGACGACGAGGATCTTTACATGCACGTGAAGATCAGCAGCGGCCTCGTGCAGTACCCAACCCCGGTCGGCCACTACAACATATGGCACATGAACGAACGCCAGACCATGAGCGGTCCGGGATACAGCCTGCCCAACGTGAGATTCAACATGTACTTCCACCAAGGCTACGCCATGCACGGCGCCTATTGGCACAACAATTTCGGCCAGCCGATGTCGCGCGGCTGCGTCAACATGCGGGAAGAAGAGGCGGAACGGCTCTATCGATTCGTCGATCTGGGCACCGAGGTTTGGGTCCACGGCTGATCCCGGGACTCCGCAACACGGCTTGTTGCGGAAGCGCAACCCGCATCCAATTAGGCGGTTTAGGCGGTCCATCTAACATGACAGGGTAAGGCCTTATACAATTGGCGCCAGTTCTTGGTCTGCGGCCGATCCCCGGCCGACCCTTTCCGAATGCCAATGACCACCGCCGTCCAAACTTCATCGCCATCCAATCACGGTCTGGCGCAGGCCAGCCTGCCGGTTGAAGGCATGCACTGCACCGGCTGCGCCCAATCGATACAAATGGGTTTGGGCTCCGTTCCGGGCGTGGCCGCCGCGGATGTCAGCTACGCCGCCGGCCAGGCCGAGGTGCAGTTTGACCCGCGCCAGGTTTCGCTCGGTTCACTGGCCGGTGCGGTTGCGGACTTGGGCTACGCCGTTCCTCGGGCAGAAACCGAACTCACCATCGGGGGCATGACCTGCACGGGCTGCGTTCAGGCCGTGCAACAGGCATTGAACGGCACGGAAGGAGTGCTCGAGGCCCGCGTCAGCCTGACTCCGCCCCTGGCCACGGTGACCTATCTACCCCATGCCACCAACCCGGAGGCCTTGGCGACATCCGTGGATCAGGTCGGGTATGAAGCGGTTCGGCCCGAACCCGCGGGCGAACAGGCCGCAGCCACGGAAGGCAGCGAACAGGCGGCAAAGCCGGATCCGGAACTGCGCGGCCGGCGGCGGCGGCTCGTAACCGCCATCGCCTGCAGTGCCGTCATCATGCTGCTCAACATGACGGCCATGTTCCTGCCCAACCTGCAGTGGTTGCCGACCGCAGCGCGGGAATGGACCGTGGCCGTCCTGGGCTCCATAGTCGTGCTGGCGATAGGCCGCGAATTCCATGTGCGGGCCGTCCAGTCCCTGCTGAGGGGATTCCCCGGCATGGACCTTCTGGTGTCCCTGGGGTCCCTGGTGGCATGGGGTACCAGCCTAGCCACCTTGCTCCTGGACTTGGACCGGGCCCTGTTTCCCCTGTTCTTCGAATCGGCCGCCTTCATCATTACGTTCATCTATCTCGGGCGCTACCTGGAGGCCGGTGCGCGCCGCCAGACGGGCGAGGCCATCTCGGCCCTGATGACCCTGCAGCCGGCCAAGGCGATCATCGAGCGCGGCGGCCGGCACCGCGACGTGCCCCTGGCCGAACTGGCGGTCGGAGACACGGTCCTGGTGCGCGCCGGCGACACCATTCCCGTGGACGGCACGGTGCTTGACGGGAGCAGTTCGGTCGACGAAGCCGTGCTCACCGGCGAGAGCCTGCCCGTACCCAAGAGTACAGGCGATTCGGTCTGGAGCGGCACCGCCAACCTGGATGGCGTCCTGCGCTTTCGGGCCGACGCAGTGGGTTCGGAGACAGCGGCCGCACGCATTGCCGACACGGTTCGCCAGGCCCTGATGAGCAAGGCCCCGGTCCAGTCCCTGGCAGACCGCATCGCCCGCGTGTTTGTGCCCATCATCGTGGTCCTGGCCACGATCTGCGGACTGATTTGGGGTTTCTGGGGCGCCTCCCTGTACTACCCGGACTTGGCACCGGCATCCGTAAGCCTGATATTCGCGTCCGCGGTTCTTCTCATTTCGTGTCCGTGTGCCCTGGGCCTGGCCACGCCGACCGCCATGATTGCCGGTACATCCCTCGGGGCACGGCGCGGCATTCTGGTCAAGGATGCGGGGACACTGCAGAGACTGTCGACCATCGACACCGTATTGCTGGACAAGACCGGCACCGTGACCCAAGGCCAACTGCAGCTGGAAAAGCTGGCACCGTCGCCGCAGGCCACCCTGGACCCGGAACGGTCTCTGTCGCTCGCCACCGCCGTTCTGCAAGGCAGCGCCCATCCCGTCGCCCGGGCACTTGCCGCCGAGGCGGAGCGACGGGAACTGCCGGTACCGCAGGCGACCGGTTTCCGCAGCCTGACCGGGCTCGGCGTGGAAGGCACGGTGGAAGGTTCCGCGGTTCTGATCGGCAGCCAGGCACTCATGGACCAACATGGGTTGTCCACCGCCGAGTTCGGAGAATTGCTGGCCTCGGCGGAGGCCGGTCCGGCCAGCATCTCCTTTGTTGCGGTTGAGGGTCGGGTGGAAGCCATCGCCGTCGTTTCGGATTCGCTGCGCCGGGAGGCAGCCGACACGGTGACCGCGCTCCGCGCGGCCGGCATGGAAATCCGGATGCTGTCGGGAGACAACGACCAGGCGGCCAAGGCGGCCGCGGCCACCTTGGGACTGGACCCGGACCGCGAAGTACGCAGTCGCCTGCGGCCCGAGAACAAGCTGACGGTCGTAACCGCGTTCCAGGAGGACGGCCACCAGGTGGCCATGGTGGGGGACGGAGTCAACGATGCCCCCGCCCTGGCCCAGGCAGATGTCGGGCTGGCCGTGGCCGCGGGCCATAATCTGGCGTTGCAGACCGCGGACGCGGGTATTCTCAACAACCGGCTCAGCCGCATTCCGGAGGCAATCCGGCTTGGTCAGCGCACCATGCGGGTCGTGCGACAGAACCTGTTCTGGGCCTTCGCCTACAACGTGGCCGCCATTCCCCTGGCCGCAGGCGTGTTCGTGCCCTGGCTGGGCCTGAAGCTGGAACCCCAGTTCGCCGCTGCCATCATGGCCGTGAGCAGCATCTTCGTTGTACGCAACAGCCTGCGCATCCGCGGGTTCAGCCTGCACTGAACCTCACGGTACAGCCTCTGCGGTGCCGGCAGCCGGCGCGTCTGCGCCTGGGTGCTCCCCTGGTCGCTGGCTTGGAGTCCTAACCGTGCTGTTGTGGTTGGGATGGCCTGCCGTCCCGGTCCAGGCCCAGGACCTTGTGCCCGGCCGAAGCTGGGCCGCGGCCGGGGAGACCACCTTTCTCCAGAACTGTGCTCCTTGCCACGGGCCGACCGGTGCCGGGGACGGACCCGTCATGGTCGAACAGAATCTGTCCGCGCCCGGCCTGTCCGATCCGGAACGGGTTGCCCAAGGCAGTCCCGCGGACTGGTTCCGGATCACCCGGGATGGGCGCATCGAGAACCTCATGCCCCCTTGGGGCAACCAGTTGACCGACGCGCAGATCGGAGACGTGGTGGCGTGGATTTGGCAACTCTCCACCAGTCCGGATGAGCTTGACGAAGGCGCCCGCCTCTGGGCAACGGTGGCCACACCGCTCGGAGACCGGGACTGGCAAACCCTGGCCCTGACCGCGAACCGCCAGGTCTGGGCGGAGTCGGTGACGGCCAGCCTTGGCGAACAACAGCATCCGGTACCGACGGTGGGCGAACTTCGGCTGATCCAGCGGTACCTGCAGTCCCTGACCTTGACACCCGACTGGACCAGTCCGCTCCGGCCCGGCACAGGTGTGCTGAATGGCCGGATCCGGCAACTGAGTCCCGGCGCGGCGACGGATCCCCCAACCGAAGTGCGGTTGCAGGCACAGGTGGGGGAGACGGTCCTGGGTACCTACACGGTGCCTGTGGCCGCCGACGACACCTTCGTCCTGGAGGGTGTCGAACCCGCCCCGCGCATCCTCTGGACTGCACAGGCGGAACAGGCGAATCTTGACTTCGAATCACCGCCCGTCAGGTTCGACGAACTCGGCCGGACACCGGAACTGATGTTGGATTTGTACCTGCCGTCCGCCACCCATGGGAATCTTGAGGTCGAGTCCCTGCAATTGGTCCTGGCCCTATCCGGCGAGCAGTTGTTGGTGGGCCAGACTGTTTTGCTGGTCAACACGCTGTCCTGGGTGTTCACGGGAGAGGCGGAGACGCCGGAAACGCTTCCGGTCACGGCCCGCATCCCAATCGATCCGGCGGCCGACGAGGTGACGCTGGCCGATTTCGGTCGCACGCGGTTCACTGCCGGAGACGGATTTGTTCTCGACTCCGTGCCGATTTATCCGGTTTCCGGTCGCCACCAGGCCGTACTGGGCTACTCCCTGCCGTGGCCCTTGGCCGATCAGCGTTGGCGGCAGGCCTGGCCCTATCCCGTCCGTCATGCAATCCTCCTGATTGCCGATGTGCCGGGCCTGGAGCCCGAGCCCGCGGGGTTTGTGCAGTCCGGCGAACGCGAACTGAACGGGCAGGGGTTCACCGTCTGGCAGGCTGCCGATCTTGCGGACGGAATCCTGGATATCGGGTTCTCCGGACCAGCGGCCGCCCGGACCGGCGCGGCAGGTCAACAGGCGACCGCCACCCAGGTCCTGCCGGAACCCGCCTACCTGATGCCCCGCTGGCTGCCGGCCGCGCTCGCCCTAATTCTGCTGGCCGGTGGCGGATCGCTGCTGCTGGTCGGACTGCGGCGCGAGCGCCAAGGACGAGATGCCTGATGCCGCACCTTCGGCCCTGCCTGATCCTCGTCCTGCTGTTCGCGGGTGCCTTCCTGGGTCTATCTGTAACCGTCCTGGCCCAAACCGAGCTGGACGACCGCATGTACGACATTGCACGCGAACTCTGGTGTCCGCTCTGCTCCGGCGTCCGGCTCGATGCCTGCGAACTGCAGGCCTGCGTCCAGATGCGCGCGGAGATCCGCCAGTTGTTGGCGGAAGGCAGGGATCCCGAATGGATCGTGGCCTACTTCGAAGAGGAATATGGACCGCAGGTCCACGGCCAACCCCCCTTGCGCGGGTTCCATGCCCTGGCTTGGCTGGTGCCTGCCGCGGCCGTGGTCGGCCTGGGCATCGGTGTGGGCCTCCGTACGCGTCGAGCCGTCCGACAAAGGCGATCTGGAGCCGAACCCCAAACCCACAATCAAGCGTCCCCGGCTGTATGAAGCCGCGTCCGCCCGTCCCCCAACATGACTGAGCCCGTTTCCAATCCACCACCGCTGGTGTCCCGTTCGCTGCTGCTGGTTGTGGCCGCGATCACGGTCATGCTCATCCTGCTCGCCCTGCTGGGTTGGCGCGTGCTGCGCGCCCAGCCGGTCGTCCTGTCCGTGGGCGAACCAGCACCGCCCTTTAACCTGCAGCTGCTTGAGGGCGGATCGCTAACCCTGACAGACTTGCAGGGACGAGGGATTGTCCTGAACTTCTGGGCCAGCTGGTGTGATCCCTGTCGCGACGAAGCGCCGCTCCTTGAGCAAACCTGGCAGCGGAACCAAAACCTGGGCATTACGGTCCTGGGTGTCGCCCACCTGGATCAGAAGGCGGCAGCCCTGCGCTTCATCCAAACGTTCGGCATCACCTATCCCAACGGCCGGGACTCCGGTAGCCTGATGGCGCGCGCCTACGGCATCCAGGGGGTTCCGGAAACCTTCTTCATAGATCCGGCCGGCAACCTGGCGGGGGCCTGGCGGGGACCCCTCACGGCGGAGGCCATGCAGCAATTCCTGCCCCTGATCCAGTCCGAACCATGATCGCCGATTTTGCAGCCCTGGCCTTGGCGGCCGCACTGGCCACGGCCTGTCTGGGGGTGGTCGCGTCCCTGCATGCCGGCGTGCAGGGTGCCGGCTCCTGGCGGATGGCAGGCAACCGGGCGCTGCGGGCCACGGTCCTGCTGGTGGCCGGCGCCACCGTCATCCTCTGGATCCTGCTGATGCAGGACCGTTTCGAGGTTCTCTATGTCTGGAGTTCGTCGGAGGCCGCACTGCCCCTCTTCTACAAGTTTGCGGCCCTCTGGGGAGGTCAGGCCGGCAGCCTCCTGTTCTGGGCCTTCATACTGGCCTGTGGCTCTCTCCTCGCCGTGCGCCGCGTGGCGCGGACCCTGCCGGACCTCACCCCCTGGACTACGGCCGTCCTGTGCGCCAATCTGGCGTTTTTCCTGCTGCTGGTGGTGGTGCCGGCCAACCCGTTCCAGCGCATCCCCTTCCCGCCGGCGGACGGTGCGGGCCTCAATCCCTTGTTGCAGAACTACTGGATGGTCATCCATCCCGTCATGCTCTACCTGGGTTATGTCGGACTGACGGTGCCGTTCTCGCTGGCCGTGGCGGCCCTGGCCGTCGGTCGCATGGACACCGTCTGGCTGCGGATGCTGCGCCGCTGGACCCTCGTGCCGTGGCTGTTCCTCTCGATTGGCATCCTGATGGGCAGCCAGTGGGCCTACATGGAACTGGGTTGGGGCGGCTACTGGGCCTGGGATCCGGTCGAGAACGCCTCTCTGCTGCCCTGGCTGACGGCCACCGCCTTTCTGCACGGCCTGATTGTCCAGGAGCAGCGCGGCACGATGCGCCTGTGGAACATGGTCATGATCGGCCTGACCTACTTTCTGGTACTGCTTGGCACGTTCACCACCCGCAGCGACGTCGTGGCCAGCGTGCATACGTTCGCGCGCAGCTCGATTGGCCTGTACTTCGTGGGATTCATGGCCCTGACCGTGGTTGGCTTTCCGCTTCTCCTGTGGGTGCGGCGCGCGCTGTTGACCGAACCGGCCGCACCCGCCGCCTGGCTTTCGCGCGAGACTGCCTTCCTGGCCAACAACTGGCTGCTGGGCGGCATCGCCTTCGCCACGCTCTGGGGCACCTACTTCCCCGTCTTCAGCGAACTCCTCACCCAAGAGCAGGTTGCGGTGGCCGCACCCTATTTCCAGAAGGTGAACGGCCCCCTCTTCCTGCTCCTGCTGTTGTTCATGGGGGTGGGACCGCTGCTGGGTTGGCGGTTCACACGTCCACCGGAGATCTGGCGCAAGCTGCGACTTCCACTGGCCGGAGCCCTGGGGTTGGCATTGGTCTCCCTGTCGCTCCTGCCTCCGGACCCCTTTGCCACGGCCGGCCTTTTCGTCTGTTTCCTGGCCTTTCTGGGCGTGCTGCAGGAGTTCGCGGACGGCATCCGAGCCCGTCGGCGCGTCCGGACCGAACCCCCGCTGGTCTCCCTGAAACAGCTGCTGGTACGCCAGGGCCGGCGCTATGGCGGGTACCTGGTGCATGTTGGCATCGTCTGCATGGGTGTCGCCATCGTCGGCAACGAGTTCCATCAGGAAGTGCGCCACATCACCCTGGCTCGGGGACAGCAGGCCGAGTTCGGTCGGTGGACCGT
This sequence comes from Caldilineaceae bacterium, assembly GCA_965208365.1. GTDB lineage: Bacteria > Chloroflexota > Anaerolineae > Caldilineales > Caldilineaceae > Bin34. Next base: position 1,721,010 of record OZ242330.1, read on the forward strand.
AACGTACATCGGCCTGACGGAGACGGAACAGGCCAACCTGACGGAATACCGGGCCTTCGTAACGGTGCATGACCGGAGAGGCAACCCGGTAACACGCCTCGAACCGCGCCGCAACGTGTACCACAAGGCCCCGGAGGCTCCGACGAGCGAGGTCGGCCTGCACATGTCGCTGCGCGAAGACCTGTATGTGGTGCTCAACGGGTGGCAGGACGAGGCCGCGTCGGCCACCTTTTCCTTCTTCCTCAACCCTTTGATGATCTGGTTGTGGATCGGCGGCGTCGTGTTGATGCTCGGCACACTGGTTGCACTCTGGCCGCACGGACCGGATCCCGGCCGCCGCCCCCGCGCATGACGAGTCCGGATCTGTTCGATGCCACCAGCCTGCTGCGCTTGGTGGTGGGCCTGATCGTGTTCGGTGCGCTGTGCCTGTGGGTGGTGTGGCCGGTTCTGGTTAGCCGGGACGACGGGAAGCCACCGGCGGCCGGACCGTCAGATCCTCCAGCAGACGGGGACGCGGATGCCAGTGATCCCGGGCCTCTCCCACCAGATAGACCGAACCCGTCACCAGAATGACCGTATCCGGCTCCACCGTTCGCAATGCATGGTGCAGGGCGCAACCTACATCCCTGAACAGGTGTCGCAGCCGGTGGCGTTCGCCGCGCGGCAGGCATTGGGCCAGGTCGCCGGGGCGGCAGGTGGACTTGCCGAACACGTGGGGCTCGGTCAGCAGGAAGTCGCCGTCCAACCGGCAGAGCACGGCCAGGATGCCGGCTGCGTCCTTGGTGGTCAGCATCCCCGTGATGATCAGAAACCGGCGGCCGGACCAGCTCTGCTGCAGCGAAGCGACCAGGGCTTCCGCCTTGGGCACATTGTGGGCACAGTCGAGAATGACATCCGGCTTGGTCTGGATATGCTCCAGGCGGCCGGCCACCGCACCTCCCGCCAGGGCCTTGGCCGCGGCTCCCTCCGCCAAGTGCAGCCCGCTCCCGGCCTGCAACAGGTCCGCAGCAGCCACTGCCACCGCGGCGTTGGCCGCCTGGAAGGGGGCCAAACCGGGCATCGGCAGGTCGCGGTGGACCGCAAAGCGACTCTCCACCGTCAGGGCCAACCGGCCGCCATGGGTACGGGCGTGCCAGCGGAAGGTCCAATCCCGGGTTGAATCCCCGGCCGGACCCACGGTGTGCAGGTCCGTGCCCACCTTTCGCGCTTCGGTCTCCAACACGTTCAGCACCTCCGGCTGTCCGGCTCCGGTGAGGGCTGGCGCCCCCGATTTGAAGATGCCGGCCTTGTGCCAGGCAATGCTTTCCAGGGTGCCGCCCAGCGTCTCCACGTGGTCCAGGCCGATGTTGGTAACCAGAGCCAGTCGGGGCCGAACCACATTCGATGCGTCCCAGCGGCCCCCGGATCCGCACTCGACGATGCCCCAGTCCACGGCGGCCCGTACGTAGAACAGAAACGTCAGGGCAACCCAGGCTTCACCGTAGCTGAGACGCGCGAACTCCCCCTGTGCCTGCTGCCACAGACCGTACCGACGGGCGAAGTCGTTGAACAGCTCATTCAGTTCCGGCACGGTAATCCAGCAGTCGTCCACCACGAGCTTCTCGTGGGGCAGCTGCAGATAGGGATTGATGTGCAGGCCGGTGCGGCAGCCGCCGGCCGTCAGGATGCGCGCCAACAGATGGGACACGGATCCCTTGCCACTGGTGCCGGCCACATGGATGTAGGGAAGATTCTCCTCGGGAGCCCCGACCGAAACCAGAAAGGACTTGAGACGCCGCAGGGACAGGCCCTGTTCGGTTGGCAGAAGCTCCTTGGCCTGAGGCGTGGCAGCCACCTGGGCCGGGGTCCGGATCAGGGACCAGAGCCAGGCATAGCCCCGCCGATACTCCGCAATATGGGCCTGAATCCGGGCGGTGTCCATGGTTGCGTCCCGCTCAGGCCGGCACAGGGAAGTTCCCAACCATCTCCCGAACTTCATCCTTGATGCGCCGCTGCAGGCCCGTGTCGGCCGGATCGCGGGCAATTTCGCCAATCCACGCGCCGATCCGCCTGAACTCCGGCTCGCCCATGCCGCGGGTGGTGGCAGCCGGCGAACCCAGCCTGATGCCGCTGGTGACCCGTGCGGGCCGGGGATCGAAGGGGATCATGTTCTTGTTGCAATGCAGGCCGGCGTTGTCCATGGCCGTCTCCACCGACTTGCCCGTCACGTCGTCGCGGTTCAGGCTGCCCAAATCCACCAGCAACAGATGGTTGTCCGTGCCCCCGGAGACCAGGCGCAGCCCCTGTTCCCGCAGCGACTCGCCCAGGCAGGCGGCGTTGGCCACGGTTTGCTCCTGGTAGGTGCGGAATTCCGGTTGCAGGGCCTCCCCCAAACCTACGGCCTTGCCGGCGATCATGTGCATCAGGGGACCGCCCTGCTGGCCCGGAAACACGGATCGGTCCATGGCTCTGGCATGCGCCTTGCGGCATAGGATCATGCCGCCACGAGCTGCCCGCAGGGTTTTGTGCGTGGTGGTGGTGACGATGTCGCACCAGGGCACCGGATCGGGATGCAACCCGGTTGCCACCAGGCCGGCCACGTGGGCCATGTCCATCATCAGCAGGGAACCGGTGGCGTCCGCAATGCGGCGCAGGGCCTTGAAGTCGAAGTGGCGCGGGTAGGCACTGGCTCCGGCGACCAGTAGCTTGGGCCGGAACTTCAGGGCCGCGTCCATGACCTCTTCGTAGTCGAGCACCTCCGTCTCGGTGTTGACGCCATAGTGCTCGAATTGATAGAAGTGGCCGGAGGAGTTCAGGTGGAAGCCGTGGGTCAGGTGGCCGCCGTGATCCAGTTTGAGGGCCAGCACGCGGTCCCCGGGTTCCAGCACGGCCAGGTAGGCGGCCGCATTGGCCTGGGCACCGGAGTGGGGCTGCACGTTGACATGCTCCGCCCCGAACAGCTGTTTGGCGCGGTCGATGGCAAGCTGCTCCACGGTGTCCACATGCTCGCAACCACCGTAGTAGCGTTTGCCGGGATAGCCTTCGGCGTACTTGTTGGTAAGCACGCTGCCCATGGCCCTAAGCACACCCCGCGAGACATAGTTCTCGCTGGCAATCAGTTCGATGCCGTCCGCCTGCCGGTTCTGTTCCGCGCAGATGGCATCCATCACTTCCTGATCAAGCCATTCCTCAGGCTGGCGTTGTTGCGGCATGGGGGTTCAACTCCGGGGTTGGTTGCGCTGTCCATGAAGCGAACGAATCGTACCCGTCCCTTGTCCGGGACCGTGCAAATTCACACCGGTTTTGGTGAGCCAATCGCGACCTGAATGCGGACAGACCGGGACACAGGCCGGTAGCAGGCGTACAATCCCTCCCGATGTTGACGGTCGGCCGTTGTCCGATTGAAGGGGGCTTCCCTTCACCGGACTGCTTCCTGCCGAACCAACCACATCAGTTCCCGTTTCGAAGATCGTCGGCAGTCTCCCGAATTGCCTTCGGACAATGACCCCACCCCGGATCCCCGGCCACGCGCACAGAACCATCCACGTGACCGCGATTCTGTTTCTGTCGGTCCTGGCATGTGCGGCCTGCGGCAACGCCGCCTGGCATGGCACGGTACTGGAGCCGCCCCTGGAAGTGCCAGTCATTGCCGGAGTGGACCACCGGGGCACCCCCTTCGACAGCGGAGCGCTGGCTGGCAGGTTGCAGGTTGTCTTCTTCGGCTACACCTTCTGCCCGGATTTCTGTCCCGCCACGCTGTATGCAGTGACGGATGCCTTGTCGGTCCAATCCAAGTCTGTCCAGGCGGAAGTGGACGTGTTGTTTGTCACGGTTGATCCGCAAAGGGACAACCGCGGACGCCTGGAAGCCTACGTCAGCCAGTTCCATCCGTCGGTCAGAGGGATTCGCCTTGAGGAGCCGGAGGCGTTGGCAGCCTTGACCGCCGGCTACGGGGTGTATGTGGACTCCGGTGCAGAGTCGGCCGGAGACGATGTTTACCTGGTGGACCACACGACCCGGGTATACGTCCTCAACCGGGAAGGCCACATGGCGCTTACCTATGCCAGCGATCTGCAGGCGGAGGATTTGGCAGCCGACTTGAAGCGCCTGGCCCGGCAGTGAAGACCGGCACTGCAGTGACCCGCGTCAACTGTTTCCTGGGGTGTTCCCTTCCCGAGGATGCCGTGTCCTGGCTGTGCGTCTGGCAGCGGCATCTGCAGAAGCAGCTGGCAGCGGCCGGGCTGGAACAGGCAGTGGGCTGGGTGCGTCCCGAGTCCCTGCACCTCACGTTGGTCTTCCTGGGTCCTGTACAGGACCGGTCATGCCAGAGGTTGCAGGACTTGCTGGATGGCCGGTGTGACGACCTGTCGGCTCTCGACACGGTGCTCCAGCCGCCCCGCTTCTTCCCCAAACCCGCTCGTCCGCGCGGTCTCTGGTGTCCCGTAACCGAGTCCGGCGAGTGCCTGCAACAGTTGCATGAAGCCTTGTTGCCGGCCGTGGTCGAGGCCGGACTGGCCTACGACGCGAAACCCTTCAGGCCGCACGTCACCCTGGGCCGGGTACGGAGGCGGTTTCAGGGTCGCCGCGAACTCAAGAGTTTGCAACTGATTCCGGTCGAGGTGCCATTTCAACCGCCACAACTGAGAGCCGAACTGCGGCAGGTTCACCTGTACCGCACGGAAGCAACACCGCAGGGGAACCTCTATCGCAGGCTTGCGACCTGGGTTCTCTGAACCAGGTCCACTGGAGACAAGTCCATCCAATCGCCCATCCTCCTGGATGCTTGAGTGCGAGACTTGGGGGTATTGCATCACCGGGCATCCTGACTCAGGAAGGTCATGCCCTTCCGCAATGCTGCATCGCGGCGGTGAGATGGATTATGCAAACAGGGATTCCGACGTTATCACCAATTCAGGCAAGTGAGCGTGGTGGGCGTTTTTCATGGCCACCCGTACTGCATGAAAGCCATGACGGATTACCAGGTGCTCGATGGTGGGTACTGCATCGTAGGTCAGGAGAAAAGAGCCTCGGCCACCGGCCAGAAGATCAAAGAGCCGTTCATGGTCCAATTCATGGTAGGTGTAGAGGCGCTGGCCCGCCCGTTTACCACCGGCCGTGTAGGGCGGGTCAACAAACAGGGCTGCGCGCCGTCCCCAACCGTGTAACAAGGACGGCAACAATGCAAGAGCATCCCCTTGAGCAAAAACGATGCGCTCTGCGAAGGGTTGAATGGCCCGGATGCGGCGTGCCAATGTGTCCGGATACCAACGCGAGCTCAGGCCCTGGCCACTTTCCCCCTGCCGGATCAGGGCTGCTCCCGGGGCCAGGATACCGGAGCGGCGCGTGCGGTTCAGCACCAGTGTTCGAAAGCCGTGGTCCAAGATGCTGGTGGGTACCGTCCGCATCAGGGTCTCCACCCGTTCCCTAGTCGGCTCGAAAGCCTCGACGCGCTGGGCCAGTGCCTCGCCCTCCCGCAGTACGGCGTGCCAAAAAGCTGCCACATCGGGATCCAAGTCCAGCATGATGCAACGCTCCACAAGGCCCTCCATCACCGCGGTCAGGGCCACAACGCCCCCACCACAGAAAGGATCCACGAGAAGCGTGGGATGCACGTGCCGCAGCCAAGCCCGCACGTGTGGGACAAGCCAAGTCTTGCCCCCCGGATAACGCAGGGGGCTGCGCTGGGGCACCTGTGCCACATTGACGGCCGGCAAACGCGAAGTGGGAAAGCCAGGTACCGCGGGCGTCTGGGTACTCATGATTGAGGCACATGCCACGGCGTGCTGTTCGGAAGTAGATCCTCCTTGTTCACACCGCGGCCTTCCGCTGTTGCCGGTCCTTGCCTCGAGCCGGTTTCGAATGCGCGTTGCTCCCAGGCCGGCGCGGTCTGTTCCCATGCTTGATCAACAGCATTCCACGCGTCGGTAGCGCTGCCTGTCGGCTGTCGTACCGATATGCCGGCAACCATGTGCCCCTGCTCCAGGACTTCCAACGCGTCCACGCTACGCCTCCTGCTCCGCCTGAGGCACAAATCCTACTCGGGGCGAGTTAGTACGCCGCCCTTGCCACACCGGTCAGCTAACAAGCCATGCTGATCCCGTTGACACAGGCCATCTCCGACCATCCTCGAACAGCCGGCGTGGGAATGGGACAATCCTTGACCGAGTCAACACGGGCGAAGCGAAGCTCCGCAGGGCGATACCCGCCGAAGGCACCCTTTCGATTGGTCAATCCGGCGCGACCACCTTTGCCGGACGTGTCCATACATCACGGCGACCGTCGATCTGCACGCGACGGCCGCCTCAACGCACTGCCTAAACAACCCGGCCTTTGGTTGGGAACTGCGTGCAACCTCCGCAGACCAAGAACCTTAGCAGCCCCCTTGCTGGCTACGAGCCAAACTTACTGGCAGGCCTCGCAGTCCTCGTCGTCCAGGTTGCAGACCAACCCGTCCACGGAGGTCTCAAGCTCGCTGTAGAGCGTGGGCGGGGCCGGGGCCACCGGAACCGCATTGAGCCGTCCGTCCGTGCCCTGCAGCGTACTCTTCTCCACCTGTGTGGCACCCTGTGTCCGCAGGTAGTAGGTCGTCTTCAAACCCTGTGTCCAGGCCAGTTGGTACAGCTCGTCCAATTCCCTGCCGCTGGTGGTGGAGACGTACAGGTTCAATGACTGGGACTGGTCAATCCACTTCTGGCGCCGGGCTCCCGCCTTGACGAGCCAAGTGGGATCGATCTCGAAGGCCGTGGCATACAACTCCTTCAGCCGATCCGGAACCCGCGGAATGTCGTGCAGGCTGCCGTCGTGCAGCTTGAGATCGCTGATCATCAGCGGATCCCACAGACCCAGTTCCTTCAGGTCGTCCACCAGATAGGGGTTGACCACCACAAAGTCGCCGGACATGTTGGCCTTGACGTACAGGTTGCGGAACACCGGCTCAATCGACGGACTGACACCGCAGATGTTGGCAATCGTCGCTGTCGGCGCGATGGCCATGACATTGGAGTTGCGCATGCCCGCACGCTGGACCCGGCGGGCCAGGCTGTCCCAATCGCGGGTGGAGCTGCGGTCCACCTCAAGCTTCCGATACCGCGCCTTGTCCAGATCGTCGAGCGAGTGCCAGGGCAGACTGCCCCGGGACCAGAGCGAACCCTCGAACGAGGAGTAGCTGCCGCGTTCCTCGGCCAAGGCGGAGGACGCCGAAATGGCATACCAGGAAACCGCCTCCATGCTGACATCGGCAAACTCCACGGCCTCGTCCGAGGCGTAGGCGATGTTCAGTTTGTGCAGGACATCCTGGAAGCCCATGATGCCCATGCCGACCGGCCGGTGCCGCTGGTTGCTGGTATGCGTCTCCGGGATGGTGTAGTAGTTGATGTCGATGACGTTGTCCAGCATGCGCATCGCGGTGGTCACGGTGCGTTCCAGCTTCTGGTGCAGGAGCTGGCCGTTCTCAACGTGGTTGGACAGGTTCACCGACCCGAGATTGCACACGGCAACCTCATCCTCGGAGGAATTCAGCGTGATCTCGGTGCACAGGTTGGAGGAGTGCACCACGCCGACGTGCTGTTGCGGCGAGCGCAGATTGCAGGGATCCTTGAACGTGATCCAGGGATGCCCCGTTTCGTAGAGCATGGTCAGCATGCGCCGCCACAGATCGCGGGCACGGATGCGCTTGGCAACCTTCAGTCGGCCCTCGGCCGCCTGCTGTTCGTACAGGAGATAGCGGTCCCGGAACTCGAGACCGGTGATCTCGTGCAGGTCGGGCACCGCGTCCGGCGAGAACAGGGTCCAGTTCCCGTCCTCCTGGACCCGTTCCATGAAGAGATCGGGCACCCAGCAGGCGGTGTTCATGTCGTGGGTGCGGCGCCGATCGTCGCCCGTGTTCTTGCGCAGGTCGAGGAACTCGTCGATGTCGATGTGCCACACCTCAAGGTAGGCGCAGACCGCCCCCTTGCGGCGACCGCCCTGATTGACGGCCACGGCCGTGTCATTGGCTACCTTGAGGAACGGAATGACCCCCTGGGACTCCCCGTTTGTCCCTTTGATGTGGGCGCCCAAACCCCGTACCTGGCTCCAGTCGTTGCCCAGGCCGCCCGAGAACTTGGACAGCAGGGCGTTGTCCTTGATCGCCTTGAAGATACCCGCCAGATCGTCCGGCACGGTCGAAAGGAAGCAGGACGAAAGCTGTGGGTTGACGGTGCCCGAATTGAAGAGGGTCGGTGTCGAGCACATGAAGTCGAACGACGACAGCAGTTCGTAGAACTCGATGGCCCGCGCGTCCGGATCGGCCTCCTGCTGCGCCAGTCCCATCGCCACGCGCATGAAAAACGCCTGCGGTAGTTCGATGCGCGTGCCGCCCGAGTGGAGGAAGTACCGGTCGTAGAGGGTCTGCAGCCCAAGGAACTGGAATTGCTGGTCCCGTTCCGGCGCCAGGGCCCCGGCCAGCCGCTCCAGGTCGAAGATTTCGGCCAGTGCGGGTTGCAGCAGTTCGCAGTCGATGCCGGTGCGCACGTAGCGCGGGAAATAGGCCCGGTACTGCTGGCGGTCGGTCAACTCCCGAATGCCCGCCACGTCGGAACAAATGAAGGGGAACACCTCGTCCTTAAGCTTGCGCAGGACCAGCCGCGCGCTTACCTTCGAGTAGTCGGGTTCCTGTTCAACCAGGGAGCGCGCCGCCATAATCTGCGCCGTGCGCAGGTCCGCCGGCGTGATGTCGTTGTACACGTCGCGCGCCAGAACCTCAAGGACATCGTCCGCGGAGACGCCGTCCAAGCCGTGGCAGGCCTCCTCGATCTGCACCTTCAGGCGCTCGAGATCCAGAGGCTCGCGCGTGCCGTCGGGCAAGGCCACCATCAACTCCACGGGCAGCAACAGCGAGGTCGTCTCGGCCTGGGCCACCCGTTCCCGGGCGCGGTCCTCACGATAGATGATGTAGCGCCGGGCCACTTCCTCATGGTCCGACTTCATCAGGACGAGTTCGACCTGGTCCTGGATTTCCTCAACGGCCACGGACAACGAGGGGCGTCCGAGAGCCCGTTGTGCCACCCGCTGCTCGACTGCATCCACGATGGGATCCACCCTGTGGTCGAGCGCTTCACCCTGCAGGCCACGCTGTTCCGCCAGGAAGGCCTTCATGATGGCGTTGCGAATCCGCTGCCGGTCATAGGGAACCATACCGTCCGCCGGGTCGCGCTTGGCCACCCGGACGGCATCCAGGTCGACAGTGGCCTGGACGGTCGGAACCGCACCTCCGAAACGGTCGATCCCGAGTTGGCCTGTTCCCATCTGTCCGACTTTCATGACTGTGCCCTTTCGCCCAGGTGATTCGTACACCGCGTACCCCAGGCACGCGCCGATGCCACTACATATGATAGCAAAAAAATGCTATCTTTTCCAAGAATGGAAACTGGGAACGGCGGCTCTGGAGTACTGCGACGTGTAGTGTGGTGATCCGTTGCCGCGTGCCCTTCCCAGATCTACCTGGAGGGACGGGACAACCTCCCGCCGGTGGCAGGATCACTAGGAGGCCTGCTGCCGGTATTCATCAAATTCTAGCAGTCCCCATAAGCCCGCGCGCTGGGTTCACCGAACCGGAAGACGCCGGTCCGGAATCTGCCGACCGGGTACGTTCTCTCTACGCGCCAACCTGCTTCCGAGAGGCCGAAACTGGCGAATTTGGTGCCGGATTTGGCCCAATGGGCCCCTCGCGCGCGACACGCGTACCTAATTGGAGGGACCTCGCGCGGAAAGCCAGGCACCCGCCCGCCGACCCAGTCCTCTGCAGGCAGCAAAGCAAAGGACCCGGCAGTAGCCGGGTCCCGTGCTGGCTTGTCGATGCCGGGTTAGCTGTCGGCCGTCTTGACCTCGATCTGCCGGGGCTTGACAACCTCGGACTTGGGGATCGACACCGTCAGGATGCCCTGCTCGATCTCGGCCTCCACGCCCTCCGTGTCCACGGCCTGCGGCAGGCGGAAGCTCCGCTGCCAGGCACCCCGCATGCGTTCGCGCCAGGTGTAGTTGGCCCCCTCGCCGTCGTGCTCCTTGTCCTCCTCGGTGGCGATGGTGAGCGTCCTGCCTTCGAGCGTGATCTCGATGTCCTCGGGGGACACGCCGGGCAGCGCAGCCTGCACCAGGTACCGTCCGCTCTCCTCGGCGACGTCCACGGGGAACCCCATCGACACGTTGCTGGCAAAGGATCGGCGGAGCGGTGCGTTGAAGAGGCTCGGTCGGTGAATCAGCTTGTACATTTGCCTTCTCCCTCTGATTGGTTCGGCGGTTTGCGACTGCCGGAATTGTGGGAGAAGGCCGAGCCCAAAAACGTCTGCGGTGTGTTGGACCTGCGATCGCGGAAGGTTAATGGAACGCGGCGGATGTTCAGTCCACCAGCAGGGGCAGGATGGCAGCCATGGCTTCCCGGAACCTGCCCTGCTGGCCATGGCCCGGGAACGACACGGGTCCCGTCTGCACGAGCGGCACACCCTCCGCACGCAGGGGCTCCTCGAGGGCGCGCCACACCGGCGTGGCAATGAGAACCACGCTGGACGGACTGCAGTCGGCGATCGTCCCCAGTACGCGGTCTTTGTACTCCAGGACGTGCGCTTCCCGCCGTTTTTTGTGGATTGGCTCCGGTACGGCCTCGATCATCCAATAGCCGTCGGCCTGGAAACGGGCCAGCCACTCAGCCTTGCGGACGCGTTCGTTTTTGGTCACACCAAAGTCGTCGCCGTAGAGCACCTTGGTCAGTTCCACCCAAAGCGTGTCCGCGCGCGGGACGTTTGGAAAGTAGAAATGCCGTTCCTCGACATCGGGCGGCGACTCGGCCACAAACAGGACCTTGACCGGATCGGGCCTGTACCGGTCGGTGGCAGCTTGGCGCAAGGCGATTACATCAGACACAACGGAGCACCTCGGAGCAGAGCACTTCAGGGCGGCGCACGGCCCGCCGGGGGATCACACAGCGGTGGCGGGAGCCAGCCAAGCCGGGTTGGGCCGGCCGTCCAGACTCAGCCGGCCGGCATACAGGAAGCGGTAGACATCGCTGACATAGAAGTGGGGGAACGGCTTGGTCGGAAGACTGTCCAGAACACCATCGTGCACCCGTTCGGCCATGGCTTCGTCCAGGCCGTTCGACACTTCGTAGGGAAAGTAGATCGCCAGGTCCCGTGCCGGGTCCTCAATGATGCGTGAGACGCCGAAAGAGGCGGGATAGCGATAGGCCGGCGAGAGGCGCTCCATCAGGAACGTGCCCATGGCCGCCGAATTGATTTCGTCGCCGTGGGCGTAAATGAAGTTGACGGTCTGTTGGGCATCGTCCAGGGTCTCACCCGGAAATCCGAAGAAGAAGAACGTGTGGTTCCAGATGCCCGCGGTGGCACTCTCCTTCAGGATGCGGCTCATATGGGGCAGTTCGGTGCCCTTGATCATGTGGTCGATGATGGCCTGCGACGCACTTTCCAGGCCGAACATGATCATCCGGCAGCCACCGGCCCACATCTGATCCAGCAACGACTGGTCGATCACCTTCTCGAACCGCACGCAGCCGCCCCAGTGAATGGGCTCGTCCTCTTCCCGCAGAATGGCCGACAGGCCCCGCAGGTTGCGCGGCGTGATGGCCTCGTCGGCGAAAAAGATGTGGCGCGTCCCGTACTTCTCCCTGAGGGTCAGCATCTGGTCGGCCAGCGAACGGGCCGTCAACTGGCTGAAGGACTCGGCCTCGCCGTAGCCCACGTTGCAGAAGGCGCACTGACCGAAGTAGCAGCCGCGCGCCGTCATGAGCGGCAGCACCAGTTCCGGCGCCAGGTAGCGGTCCAGGGGGAAGCCGTCGAAATCCGGCAGCGGCAGGTTGCGGATCTTCTCCGGCTCCTTGCGCTCCGTCACCTGCAGCGTCCGGCCCTTCCGGTAAATCAGGTTGGAAACCCTGTCCAGGTCGCCGCCATCCACCACCGCACAAGCCAGTTGGTACAGGGGAATTTCTCCGTCGTACACCACCGCGCTGTCGATGAGGTCGAAGAGCGCCGGCTGCTTGGGCAGGACATCGTGGAGCATGCTGATGTGGGGACCGCCGACGGTGACGTGGCAGTCGATGCCCGCCTCCCGCACTAGGTGGGCCAGGGTGAACCCTGCCAGAACCTGTGCTTCCGAGGGAATGGAGATTCCGACCACATCCGGTTCGAAGGCTTCCAGGTCCTCGAGCACGATTTCCTCATAGATGTCGAGGAACATGTTGTGGTCCCGGTCGGAGACCCCGAACAGCAGGTTGCGGCTGCTGTCCACCGGCAGCGCCGCCTCGTAGCTCTGCAGATGGAGATGGGCGGGATGAAAGGGCAGAGAGGCCAGTTCCAGACAGTCGGCCAGGATCTGGAAGTTGGCAAAGCCTTCCGGGCCGTCGTAGAAGGCCGGGCTGCGCACCACATCCGTGGCGGCCGCCACGGAACGCACCAGCTCCGGACCGCGCGTCAGGGCCCAGTCCACCGTTTCCCGGCTTGGCGCCTCCAGCACTCCTCGGCTCCGCGCGGAACCCGAACCCCACCGGCGGCGCACCGCCGCGACGGAACGTCGCAGATACTCCGGAGTGAGGATGTAATCGAAGACCTCGGCATTGAGATCGCGCTGCATCACCGCGACCCCCATCTGGCGCAGGTAGGCCGTCAGCGACGGCAGTGCCAGATGGGGCATGGTCGGAGTCCAGTTGGGCGGGAAGAGCAGTGCCACCCTTGGCGGCCGCGGCAGATCCGCGACCTTGGGCAGTTCCTGGCGCGGGGCGATCTTGGCCGACCGCCTTGCGTTCAGGGCAATGACAGGGGAAACGGCCACAACAGGCTCTCAGGCCTGCACCCCGTGCAGGTCCAGTTCCGCCGCGTAGTGGCAGCGCACAAAATGCCCCTGCTCGACCTGCTCCAAGGCCGGTGTCTCGGTCTCGCAGCGATCGCCGTCGTTGTATCGGCAGCGGGGATGGAAGTAGCAGCCGGCGGGGGGATTGGCCGGATCAGCCACATCGCCCTCCAGCACAATCGGCTCGCTGCGGTCCCTGGGGTCCGGCTTGGGCACCGAGGCCAGCAGCGCCTCGGTGTAGGGATGCTTGGGATTCGTGAACAGCGTTTCGGTGCGCGCGTGCTCCACCAGCATGCCCACGTACATGACTGCGATGCGATCGCTGATGTGCTCCACCACGCTCAGGTCGTGGGCGATAAACAGGTAGGTCAGGCCGTACTGCTCCTGCAGGTCCTGCAGGAGGTTCAGAATCTGGGCCTGTACGGACACGTCGAGTGCGGAGACCGGTTCGTCGAGGACGATCAACTGAGGGTTCAGCGCCAAGGCCCGTGCGATGCCGATGCGCTGCCGCTGGCCGCCGCTGAAGGCGTGGGGATAGCGGTTCAGGTACTCCGGCCGCAGTCCCACCACGCGCAGCAGATCGGACACCCGTGCCTCCAGCTCGTCGCCGGAGGCCACGCCGTTGACCAGCAGCGGCTCGCCCACGTTCTGCAGGAGGTTCATGCGGGGGTTGAGCGAGGAATAGGGATCCTGGAAGACCATCTGCATGTCCTTGCGCAGGTCCTTCACCTCTGCCGAGGACAGTTCGGCGATGTTGAGGTTGTTCTCCTCGCTGCGCCGGAACCAGATTTCACCGTCCGTCACGTCGTAGGCGCGCATGATGACGCGGCCCGTCGTGGTCTTGCCACAGCCGCTCTCGCCGACCAGGCCCAGGGTCTCACCGGGCCGGATGTAGAAACTGACCCCATCGACGGCCTTGACGTGGCCGACCGTCTTGGACAGGAGGCCGCGCTTGATGGGAAAGTGTTTCCTGAGGTCCTTGACGTCCAGCAGCACCTCCTGGGAACCTCTGGCAGAGGAGTTTGGACTGCTGCTCACACGCGAATCTCCGTTGGCTACCGGGTCTCGAACCGGTCTAGAAAAACCGATTGACGGCATACGACAGGCTGATCAGAGCCAGGAGAGGCGCTCCAACCCTGACGATGCGCTGCCAGAACAGCCCGCGGGCGGCCCCGTTGCGCAAATAGCCTTCAATCAGGAATACAAATACGATCCAGCCGATTCCCAACACATAGACGGACCACTGGCCGATGGACCGCAGCCGCCACGGATTGACCATGCGGCCGATCAGAATGTCCTCGACCACGTTGCGCTGCAGCAGAAACACCAACACCAGGGCCAGCGCGAAGAGAACTAGCCAGCCGCCGTACACCAGCAACACCTGTTGCCAGTTGGACTTCATCATATTGGGAACCGGAAACTGCGACCCGGCAGCGTTGCGAACGCCTTGGGCGAAACCGTCGGCAATTCTAGGGTGCGGCGCGTGCCGAGTCAACAATTCCACAACCTTTGGGGCATTGGGCATTTCGTCGTCTTCGCCGTACCATGCGTGGTACTGAAACCGCGAGTCTGGCCCCATGAAGAACAACAGTGTTGTCACAAACAAGACGTCTCATCGGACGGTGCACATCCAGTCAGCGGGAACACCGGTGGACGATGACTCCGAACTTCGCTGTCGGACACTCAACGAAGTGGTTGAGGAAATCCGCGCTCGCAACAGGGGCTTTTCCGCAGCGGACAACCTGCCGCGCGAGATGTTGTACGACCGGGATCGTGCCCGCAGGGAAGTCCGGGAGGCGGATGCCGTGGAACCCGCCGGGCAGATCCGGAGATAATTCACTGGACGAATCGTTGGTGCCGACATCCCGATGTGCGCGGCCGACGAAGATCCGAATGGGTCTGACAACTGCGCTCAGACCGGCCCCTGTTGAACGCCGGGGTTCAGCCCATGTGACGCATGCGGTGCACAAGCTCCACTTCCAGGCAATGCAGCCTGACTCCGAATGCACCGCCACGGCCCTATAATTTGCCGCCTTAGCGATTTGTTCGGCACGCTGTGCCGGCCCTGCCCATGACACGCCAATGCGACATTCTGATCATCGGTGCGGGAATCGTCGGCGTATGCTCGGCCTGGTATCTGACCCAGGCGGGATACCGTCCCCTGGTAATTGACCGGGGCGAGGTGGCCGGCGGCTCCTCCCACGCCAACGCCGGTCTGCTGGTCCCCAGTTCCTGGACACCCATGGCCGCCGGCAACGGCATCGAGCAGTTGCTCGAAAAATGGCAGGATCCCGAGGCCTCGATCTACCTGCCAGCCTCCGGCGATCCCGACCTGTCCGAATGGCGGCGGCGGTTGCGCGCGGCCGCCGAACCCGTCCAGTGGCTCAAGACCACGGCCGTGTTGCACAGGCTGGCCGGACGCAGCATGGAGCTGTACCGGGAACTGCACCGGGCACTGCCCTTGCAGGACCACTTCCGCATGGACGGTTCCCTGAACGTGTTCTCCACACAGACCGGCTTCCGGGAGGGCGCGACCCAGGCCCTGCGGCACCGGAGCATGGGCGGCATCGCGGCCCTACTCGACCGGTCCGGTGTCCGCCATTATCTGCCCCAGGCCGCGGACAAGATTGTGGGGGCCGTCCTGTTCCCGGGGGATGGACGCCTGTCGCCCAAAGCCTTCGTCCAAAGCCTGGCGCATGAAGCCGGCCAACACGGCGCCGAGTTCTGGTCGCATGTGACCGTGACCGGCATCGGCGGGATGGACGACGGCCAGATCACATCCGTGACCACGAGCACGGAGGACATCGAGTTCGATGTCGCGGTACTGGCAGCCGGTGCCTGGTCCGGCGCCCTGGGCCGGGATTGGGGACTGGACGTGCCGGTCGTGCCCGGGCGGGGTTACAGCTATACCATGGCACGACCCGAGGGCTTTTCGGACTTCGGGGTCCAGTTGATCGACCAGGGCGTGGCCGTGAATCCGTTGGGAGACCAGCTGCGAATCGCCGGCCGGGTGGAATTCACGGGCATGACCGACCACCTGGACGGCGAGCGGGCGGCCCAGGTTGCGCGTGCCAGCCGCGATCTGCTGGGCCTGGATCCGCGCCCCGAGGACGGACAGCCTTGGATGGGTTTCCGCCCCATGACCCCGGACGGCCTGCCGATTGTCGACTGGAGCACGAAGTACGAGAATCTATTGCTGGCCTGCGGCCACAACAAGATTGGAATGACCCTGGGCCCGGCCACCGGCGAACTGGTTGCACGCCGGATCACGGGCACCCCGGCCGGCCCGGACGATGCCGCCTTTGCACTGAACCGCTTCGAATAGGCCGGCGTCGGAGTAACGCCAGAGCAAAAGCAGGCTCAGGGCACCAGTGTCGGACTGAACGTGAGGGTCGTCACGCGCACTTGGGTACCAGTTATAGCCCTGAACCGGACAGCGGGGCCTGAGGACTTCCCAGAATCCGAGACGATGCCCGGACGGGCAGTGCCATCCACGATCCTCACCGGGGACCGTGGACAACTTGCACACTAAGTTGCGGCTTTGGAAGTCATACGCGGGAGATCGGACCCATGATGCAGAACCCCTGTCCACAGCTACCGTACTGGGTGATCGGGTTGTTGACAAGCACTGCGCAGACCCTAACCCTGTTGTTTCTGAACCCGCGACCCCTCTGGGCACAGGGCTGGGTGGATGCGTCCAGCCACTATCCAACCCGGTGGCCGGAGGGGGAACCGGAAGTCCGGGTCGTTAAGGGCTTTGACAGCCCACCGGAACAATCGGGAACCTACTCTCTGTATCGGTTTGGCACCACCGTCCTGGGCCGGGTGCATACAGTCAGTGGCAGCGATACGCCTGTCGTACCCCACCGGATCCCCGAGTTCCCGACCGTCCTGTTCACGTTGCCGGAGGCATTGCGACCGAGCGCCTCCCTGGCTTGGTAGGGCCAGGCGTGGCTCCTCCATGCCGACGGTACGATTCAGTGGGTGCCCTACAGAGACCCCGTTCATCCGGACCGACAGCTGAGACGGCCGGTGGTGTGCCGGTTTGTCCTGCAGATCTATCCGGATGGGACGATTCGCTGCGCGGACCGCAATCCCTGTGCCGGCCAGTACGTGCTGTATGTCCTCTTCGTGGCCTGGCCTACCGTACCCAGCGACCAGGCGGTGCTGGAAGCCCTGTACCGCAGCACCGCCAGCCCCGTTGGCTCCACAGCGACCACTAGCTCCGTTTCGACATCCCCCTGCACCGCTGGTGGGGTGTCACCACCAATGCGCAAGGCCGCGTAACCCGGCTCAGGCTGGCCGACAATGGGCTGAACGGGCTGTTGGAACCGCTGCTGGGCCTCCTTGACGCTTTGCAGGAACTGGATCTGGGGGGCAGGATCTGGGGGGCAACGAGGGTCTCCGATATGGCCGTTTTCCCCCAACCCTGGGCGCTCTGTGCCACCTGGAACACCTAGAGTTGAATAACACTTGCTGGCACGAATCGATTCCCGCGGCACTGGGTCAACTCGCGCAGCTGCAGATCCTGCATATCCATTCCCCCCATTGTTTATCGGGCCCCATTCCGCCGACGCTGGGCCAACTCACCTCCTTGCGGGAGTTGCGGTTGGCCGGGAAGTGGCTGTTTGGGGCCATTCCGCCGCAACTGGGCCAGCTTCATCAGTTGCGCCTTCTGGAAGTCAGTTGGCAGTCCCCATTCCCCCCGAACTCGGCCGACTCCCGCGCCTGGAGAACCTTAATCTGGCGAACAATCAACTGACTGGTTCTGTGCCGGCGAACCTGGAGAACGTGACCCATCTATCCTGTACAACAACCCTCTGACGGATTGTGTCCGCGTCGTTCCGGGGGTCCGAAGCACTCGGATTCGGGCCTTCCACTCCATTCCATTCCCGGAAGGCCTGTCTCCCTACCCGGATTGAACCACCCGCGCCGTCAGCCGACCGATCTGCCGCACCCGCTTGTCTTTCGCTCCCAGTGGACACCCGGTGAGCGGTACGTTACGTGAACCGGGCACGGTTCGATCCGGCAGGCTGTGTGCGGGAGCGGACCAGTTGACGTTTTCGGAACGTGGAATTCGGGGTTGCGCAGACTGCTGAAAATCGACGGGCGGATCGTGCCGGGAGGCCGGGTGTGGCCGCACAGCGGCCCGCAGGACTGCGATTCCGGACTTCGTTGGACGTCCGGCAGCCAGATATTCTCCGACCTGCGGGAAATCAAACTCTCGCCCAACCCTCCAGTGATCACGATGCATCATTCCTCGCGGTCGAGTGTCGGCCGCTCCCGGCGCGCGCGAACGCCAGCCAGCGTGCGTAGAGGCCAGGGTCGTACCAGTATTGGTCCGGCCCCATGTCGGCGCAGATGTCGATCACGGCCCGGCGCACTGCAGGGTCGTCCCTGATCAACCGGCACAGTTCGTCCCGCTCCTCGTCCAGGCCGCGCTCGATGGTGCGCAGGATGCGTTCCGGGTCGGTCCAGGGCCGGCCGCTCAGCCGCTGCGAAGGGTCGGCATCGCTCAGTAACTCAGACCGTGATGGATGCTGGAAAAGTGGACATGAAGGGAGTCCCCCTTGGGTTGTGCGGGAGCCCGGTTGGCTTCCATCAGCCTGATCAGGCGAGGTAGGCCCCAGTCTGCGCCTGAAAAGGAGCCCTGTCCATGCCGGCCGTGTACCCGCGGTATGCCCATCCCGCAGCCAACCCGAAACGAGTGGATCAGTTGTCCTGTTGGCTGAGCCAACTCGACCTGAGCCACAACCAGCTCACCGAGGTGCCTCCGGTCCTGAACCAACTGCACCGCATCCCGCGCGGGGTCCCGGCCACCGGGCTGCCGGCCCGGCGCGGGTCGGTAGAATGGGGAACACCGGACCCCTGCCCACCATGAGGAAACATCCCATGCCCCCGGTGCCGCGCCCTGCCGGCCCGACGGAAAGACGGCCTTCCGCCCGAAAGGTGCTGACGCTGCTGCTGTGCCTGTGTCTGGGCTGGCTGTGGACCGCCGTCCCGGTCGCCGCGCAGGACCGGGTCCCTCCACCCGCGGTCGAGGCCACGGGTCCCTACCGCAACCTGGTGGAGAACCACAACGGCACCTTCCACCTGAGACAGGAAGGCAACGCGGTGTACGCGACCTTCCGGACCGACCGCTCCCCGGTGCGGTTTCTGGCCCGGGTCCAACCGGAGGTGCTGCTGACCGTGCCCGAGGGCTTCCGGCCCGCCGTGGCCGTCACCTGGGAGGTCAGTGCCCTGCCCGTGCGGACTGACGGCACGCCCCGTCCCGATCAGCCCGCGCGCCGAGTGTTCCGGATGCGGGTGGACACCGCGGGCCAGGTGCGCTACGTGGACGATGCGGGCGTGGAGGGGGCGGGGTATCTCGGGTACGACACGGCCCTGGCCTGGCCCCTGGCCGGCACCGACCCCAGGGTGTGCGACCGCCATTGGAACATCCGGGAGGGCATTCTGGCGGCCGTGCAGGCTCTGGAGGATGCCACGATGCCCTGCACGCAGGTGGCCTGGAGCCATCTGGCCCGCATCCGCACCCTGTCCCTGGATACCTTGTATGAGAATTTTGCGCGGCACGACCTGCTGGGCCTGACCAACCTCACCGTATTGCAGATGCCGTCCATACACGGGGCTGCCTATCCTAAAGACCTACTGGCCCACACTCCCCGCCTGCAGACACTGTGGATGGAAGGAAGCGCCCTGGAAGACCTGCCGGACGACCTGTTCCGGCATACCCCGCTGCTGACCCATCTGTCCCTTGGAGATGATTCCCATCCGGACGCGGACTTGCCGGGCGACCTGCTGGTGCATACCCCCCATCTGGAATCCCTGCATCTGGAGGACAAACACCCGCCGGCGGGCCTAGCCCATGTGCTGGCCCACGCCCGCCGCCTGACCCGCCTGACCGTGGTACCGTCCACTGCCTTGCCGGAGACATTCCTGGCAGCCGTGCCCCACCTGACCCACCTGACGATCAAGGAGGGGTTCGAACCCTGCGAGACACCGGAGCTGCTGTCCCCCGTCCCGCACCTGCGGCACTTCGCGGTGCACATGGCCGCGGAAGACGGAAAGCCGGCCTGCCTATCCCGCGCCCTGCACCTCCACACCCCGGCCCTGACCGAACTGCATGTCGAGCTCCAAGACTTGCGGGACCTGGAGGCCGAGGTCCTGCCGGGCCTGCCCCGGCTCACCCGCCTGACCCTGGACGTGGGCGGCCTGGCCCGCCTGCCCGCGCAGTTGCTGGCCGAGGCTCCCGAACTGACCCGCCTCACGCTGCGTGGCGAACCGAGGGATGCAGCCCTGACGCTGCCGGAGGGCTTCTTCGCGCATACGCCCCGCCTGACCGCCCTGTCCCTGCATGCGAACCGCCTGCAGGACTTGCCACCCGACCTGCTGACACCCCTGCCGGAGCTGCGGCAGGTGCAACTCGTCACAGAGGATGCGACCGCCCTGCCGGCCCGGTTCCTGGAGCGAGTGACGGAGCTGCGGATGGACACGGGGCATTCGGCCCTGCCCTGGGATTTCCTGATGCACGCACCGCGCCTGGAGGTCCTGCACCTGACGGCCCACTCCCTGAGATCGCTCCCGGAGGGGTTCCTGGCCCATGCCCCGCGCCTGGAGACCTTCCGTCTGGATGCCGGTGATTTGGCTCATTTTTCCAATTTGAGCTCGTTCCCGGAGGGTTTCCTGACCCATGCCCCGAACCTGGTTGAGCTCCGCCTGAGTATGCCTGCACTGCAGGCCTTCCCGCCCTCCTTTCTGGCCCATGCCCCGCAACTGGAACGCTTTCACCTGGAAGCCGGCCATGAAGCTCGCTATTCGTTGCTAAGAGCGTTCCCGGAGGGTTTCCTGACCCATGCCCCAAACCTGGTTGAACTCTACCTGCGTGCGCCGGCACTGCACGCCTTCCCACCCTCCTTCCTGGCCCATGCTCCCCGTCTGGAAAAACTGGAACTGGCCCATGGGTACGTCTATTCCCCGCCTTATCCCAAGGTCATGCTGCCAATGAGCTCCCTCCCCGCCCATTTCCTGGCCCATGCCCCCCGCCTGCGGCATCTCGAGCTGGCGTCCCTGGGGGATGTCAAGACCTTCCCGCCAGGGTTCCTGTCCGGTTCCCCGCAACTCCGATACCTGAACCTGGATGCCAGCAAAGCGAAGGCCCTGCCGGCCGACTTCCTCAGCCGACATCCACGCCTCGAAACGGTCCGGCTGCGGGCCCGAAACGTTCCGGCCCTGCCCCGCGGGTTCCTGTCCCAATCCCCCAACCTGGTGGACCTGAAGCTCGCCCTGCCGCGGGTGGAGGCATTGCCCGAGGGCTTTCTCGCGGACACGCCCCGCCTGTGGCACCTGGAAATCGATGTGCATCGGGTCGAGGCCCTGCCCACGGGCTTCCTGGCCGATGTCCCGCATCTGGCTTCCCTGAACCTGCGCGCGCTCAATCTGACGGCCTGGCCCGCGGACTTCCTGACCCATGCCTCCCGCATCCAAGCGCTCGGGTTGGCCATGCCCCTGCTCGAACCGACGCTGACGCCGGAGCACCGCCTCTGGGACACCTTGCAGGCCGGTGGCCTGCGCGTGAAGGTGACCCGGCCCGAGCCGTTCCATTTCGAGGATCCCGACTTCAAGGGACCGTGCATTCCGACTCCCCTCCGGCTCGGCGACATCCTGGAGGTGGAGGGACGCGAACACGACGACAACGGCGACCTGCTGTTGCGCGTATCCCACTGGCGGGAACGCGGGCTCTTTGCCAATTATGACTGGAATTACACCTGTCCGCACCTGATCGATGCCCGAGCCACGTCGCCGACGTTCGAGGTCTGCGCCGCCAACAGGGAACCGGAAGAGTGTGTCCCGATGAGGGAACAGTACGGAGGATATGTCTTCGCTGATCTCTACGGTTGAGAGGTGACCCTTGTGGGAACGCTCCGGCGACGTGAAGCCACGGCCCACCCGGGACGGGGCAGAGCCGGGTGCTTGACGATGGCCGGGAGACAGGGATCGCCGCCGGGGCATCCCATCCACTTGCAGGAGACGGCCGCCAGGGAAACGTGGTCTTGGCTGTTGGCCTCCGGCCCGCCGCCGAAGACTGTCACAGGATTGACCATCCGGTGTTACCGGTCAGACACCCACACGGCCATCTCCGAATCACTGTTTCCCGCATGCATCCAGGAAGCATGCAAGCAGTAACCGTGTTGAATGTCAAGTATGGATCGGCTTTGTGACTGGTTCTCGTTGCCATGGCATCTGGTCCCGCATCACGGCGTTCAGGACGATGAGCAGCTTGCGCATGGCGGCCACGAGGGCCACTTTCCTGGGTTTGCCCTTGTCGCACAGACGCTCATGGAAGGTGCGGATGGCGGGGTTGTGGCGGATGGCGGACAGGGTGGCCATGTAGAGGATCCGTCCACGCGACCGCCGCACAGGAATTCATCCTCGGGCTTCTCAGCAGGAAAGGCCTGCACCCGGGGCCAGCGCTGGCCACATCGGTACCCGTGGTCCAGGTCATCGTGGTTTCGTAGACCAGAGGCTCATGCCCAGCCCTGTCTGGGCCCCTGCCGAGTGCGCCGTCCCCTTCGGCCGCACTTCCAGCGTCAGAGCATGACAGCCGGCCGTGTCCAACACCGCGGGTTGGCGCACGGTCCGCATCGGTCGGAAACCCGCCGGCACCGCAAAAAGTATAGGACTCCATGCTCGCCCGTCACAGTTGCCGTCACCTGCACATCGTCCCTCCACAGGCAGTACCGCCCCGTCCCCCTGGTCGGAGCATGGGCCCCCGGGGCTCCATCCATTCCGGATCCGTGGTGCGCCACGTGACGGTGGCGACATGGCCGACCGGTCGCAGCGAGGGCACATGCGTCACCGTGCCATCCCGATGCACCCGCGGGTCAAAGGAGGGCCCCAAGGCCTCGCTTGACTCCGACCCGGAGGCGGACACCCACACCGTCTCCGGCACGCTCCACGTGGCCCCCTCGCCGGCCAGAAACCCGCCGGTACCGTGAACAGGCGAGCGGCCGGCCCATCCGCCACAGGCGAAACCGGGACTGCCGCGACAGTGTCCCCCAAGCGCATCAGGCTGTAGATCCCGTTACTCGTCGTGAACAGCCCTGCTGATGGCAGGGCTGCTTCATCCGTCGCCCCCAGACCATAACAGCGTGGTATCCCTCATAAGCCGCGCCGTCCAAGGTCGGCGCGGCCAGATGGTGCACCCGTGGCTGACGCCGGGCTGACGATGTGCTGACGTTCCGGGTATGGCATGGCGTGACGCAAGGTTGCACACTGCCCCCCACATTCATTGCGGGCCGCATGCGCGCCCCCCATGCACACAAGGACGGATTGACATGTCTCACAACCTGCAACCCGGCGACCTGAAGCTGCCCTTCGCCGACGGAGCCATTTTTCCCATCACCAGCCTGTTCAAGGATCCCCGGCGCGGTTCGGAAGGATGGGACCCGGATCAACGACACCTTCACATACACGAGGGCATCGACTGGGGCTGTAAGACGGGCACGCCCGTTTACGCCATGGCGGAAGGCGTCGTGACCGAGGTCATCAGGGGCGAGAATGCCTACGGCAACCATGTCGTCGTCCGCACCGGAGAAGAAGGCGCAGCCAGTTCCTTCACGCTGACCTATGCCCACATGGACTCGGTGACGGTCGAAGAAGATGCACTTGTATATCCGTTCAAATCAAACTTAGGTGAGGGGGAGAACATCGCACTGGGGACATCCGGCAACACAGGCAATTCCACGGCTGACCACCTGCATGTGCACTTCATTCCCAATTGTGCCAAGGACAACCTGAAGGGTCTCTGGAACCGTTTCCGGGACTTCCAGCAGTATCTGCCGGAGGGCCATTACCACTGGCCCGACATCGAGGCCCTGCGGGACATAATCAACGACTCTGGCCTGATCAGCAAAATCGACGACCCTGACCGTGATCGCGAAATCACCAACTCCGACCTGTTCAACAAGAATCGGGACCTCCTCGGCGAACACATCGATCAGTGGATGGACAACCTCCTGCGGGGCTGGAAGCCGAATGAGGCGCGTCTTTGGGTCAAGCCCGGCGGCAAGGTCTACAGGTTCCCGAAGGTGGACGACCAGTGCGAGTACCCCGGTCGGCCCACCCCGGGGGTTGCCATTGTCGGCAGGGGCAATGTGGTGTCGGAGCCGCGCCATTCCGACACGGATGCACGCCGCCCGGACTGGTGGCGGATCAAGGGCAATTCCTTTCCGGCCTGCTGGGTGCGCGACGAAGACGTCGAGCTGGTCGGAAACTGGCAGGACGTGTCTGTCGTCTCATCGTCCCTGCCCGAGGATCCGCCCCGGTACCTGCAAAAAGGTGCGGGGACCAATGTGAGGAGCGGACCGAATACACACAGGGATGAGAGGCATGAAGAAGTCCCACTGATCGGCAAACTGATGGCTGCCGAGAATACCATTGTCAAGCGGGTGGTAGATGGTGAAACTGTCTGGGCCACCACAGGCGGTGACGTTGTCTTGGACGCGGCAGAGAATCCTATCGCGCCGGTCATCAATGGTTGGGTACCCATATTGGAACTGAAACCCGACGAGACCACAAAGGACTACCTCTGGTACAAAATTCCGTACGACTCCACAGGCACAGCCACGACATCCA
The DNA here is from genome assembly GCA_965208365.1 of Caldilineaceae bacterium. Lineage (GTDB taxonomy): Bacteria > Chloroflexota > Anaerolineae > Caldilineales > Caldilineaceae > Bin34. The sequence continues at coordinate 1,745,454 of OZ242330.1, forward strand.
ACGCCGAAGGCTGGGTGCGTGGGGATGTGGTGGAAGTCCAGACCAGCCTGTTGACGAATGACAAGAAAGCCTTTCCTGGTGATACCGCAATACCGGTACCCTTCCCGGCCTGCGCCATACCATGTGTGGAGACCGCAAAGGGGAAGAGGGTGCCGGCGCTCCCCTACCCGGACGAGGAGTCCCGGAATCCCAACACCCTCGCCTATGCCATTGAGGGTGTCGCGCTCATCACGGGGTGCTCCGAGAATTCGCCCCTCTGGTACCAGCTGCAGCTCACGGACACGCGCCGGGGCTGGGTGCTGGCCGACCAGGTGACGGCCCACAACGCCGGCGGCCTGCATCAGGTCCAGCCGCGGCTGCGCCGGCGGCTGGGGAGCCCCGCGGCGATCCCGGTGCGCAACGGCCCCGTCGACACCGGGACCGTGCTGGCCGCGATCGGGGCCGCCGACAGGGCCTGGCACGCGCTGCGGGGGCGCGACGCGGCCTATCCGGGCTGGTGGCGGATCCGCTACGACGGCCCCGTGGCCGGCTGGGTGCGCAGCGATCAGGTCCGGACCCACGGCAGCCTCGCGGGCCTGGCCGCGACCTGGAACCCCGCCCCGCAGCTGAGCCTGCGGTCCACGACCGCGCTCGGCCTCAACGTGCGCTCCGGTCCCGGCACCGGCCACGCCAAGGTCGGCTTTATCAGGGGCGGCTCCACGGACCGCTACGACATCCTGGGCAAGGATGCGGCCACGGCCACCTGGTGGCAGATCCGCTACAGCCCCGCCGTCGTCGGCTGGGTGCACGGGGGCTACGTGCGGACCCACGGCCGCCTCGCGGGCCTGACGGTGACGTCCGTCCCGCAGCTGAGCCTCGGGGCCACCGCCACCAACGGCCTCCCGGTGCGCTCGGGGCCCGGCACGACCCACGGCCAGGTCGGGCTCATCGCCGTCGGCTCCACGACGAAGTACGACATCCTGGGCAAGGATGCGGCCACGGCCACCTGGTACCAGATCCGCTTCGACACCGGCGTGACCGGCTGGGTGGACAGGGATGAGGTCCGGACGCACGGCGACCTGACCGGCCTCACGGTGACGGCGGTGCCGCAGCTGAGCCTCAAGGCCAGCACCACGGACGGCCTGCGGGTGCGTTCGGGTCCCGGCACGACCCACGGCCAGGTCGCCTCGATCGCGGGCGGCTCCACGACGAAGTACGACATCCTGGGCAAGGATGCGGCCGCGGCCACCTGGTACCAGATCCGCTTCAGCAACAGCCTCGACGGCTGGGTGCACGGCGACTACGTCCAATTCCACGGCGATCTGACCGGCCTGGCCGTGACCTGGGTGCCGCAACTGAGCCTCAAGGCCACCGCCGCCAACGGCCTGGCCATACATGCGGGCCCCGGCGCCACCTACGACCAAACCGGCTTCATCGCCGTCGGCTCCACCGACCGCTACGGGATCCTGGGCAAGGACGCGGACACGCCCGCCTGGTACCAGGTCCGCCACCGCGCCTTCGTCGACGGCTGGGTCAAGGCGGACGACGCCGTGGAGACCGACGGCTGTCTCGACCTGTCGCCGCCGCCCCAGGCCGGCCTGGCCAACTCCGCCCAGAGCTGTGCCGTGCGGGACACGCCGGCCCCGACCGGCACCGTGCTGGCCACGATTACGGACCGGGCCGAGCGCTACCCGGTGCTGGCGAAGGATGCGGACACGCCCGCCTGGTACGAAATCCGCTTCAGCGACAGCATCAGCGGCTGGGTGCAGGCTTCCTGCGTGCAGCTGCACGGGGACGGGCGCAACCTGCCCATCGCCGGGACGCCGACCACCGACAACCGGCCCCGGCTGAGCCTCGCGAGCGCGACCACGGCCGGCCTCAACCTGCGCACCGGCCCCGGCGAAGGCCACCGCATCCTGCTCACGCTGCCCTTCAACACCACCCGCTACGACATCCTGGGCAAGGATGCGGACGCGGCCGCCTGGTACGAAATCCGCTACGGCCGGGGCATCAGCGGCTGGGTCTCCGCGGACCACGTGCAGACGCACGGCAGCCTCGACGCCCTGACCGTGACCTGGAACCCCGCCCCGCAGCTGGGACTCCCGACCGGTGCCGCGTACGGCCTCAACGTGCGCTCCGGCCCCGCCGAGACCCGCGACAAGGTCGGCCTCATCACCGCCGGCTCCACCGTCCGCTACGACATCCTGGGCCAGGATGCGGACGCGCCCGGCTGGTACCAGATCCGCTTCGGCGACACCATCGGCTGGGTCCACGCCGGCTACGTCCAGACCCACGGCGACCTCGACGGCCTCGGCGTGACCTGGGTCCCGCAGCTGAGCCTCAACGCGGCCGCCGCCACCGGCCAGGCCGTCTACTTCGGGCCCGGCTTCGGCCACACGCAGGTCGGCTTCATCGCCGCCGGCTCCACCGTCCGCTACGACATCCTGGGCCGGGACGCGCCCCTCGCCGCCTGGTACCAAATCCGCTACGACGCCTCCGTCACCGGCTGGGTGCCCGCGTCGCGCGTCCAGACCCACGGCGACCTCGACGGCCTGTCCGCGACCTGGAGGCCGCAGCTGAGCCTGGGGGCCGCCCCCTACGGCCTCTACGTGCGCTCCGGACCCGGCCGCGGCCACGACCCGCTGGGGGTCATCACGGCCGGCTCCACCGACCGCTACGACATCCTGGGCCGGAACGCCGCCACGGCAACCTGGTACCAGATCCGCTACGGCGACACCGCCGTCGGCTGGGTGTCCGCGGACCACGTGCAGACCTACGGCAGCCTCGCCGGCCTTGCGGTGACCTGGGTGCCGCATGAACATCGAGGGCACCCGCACGCTCGACCTCAACGTGCATGCCGGCCCCGGTGCCACCCACGACCGGGTGGGCTCGATCACCGCCGGCTCCTCCGACCGCTACGACATCCTGGGCAAGGATGCGGACACGGCCGCCTGGTACGAAATCCGCTTCAGTGCCACCGTCACCGGCTGGGTGGCGGCGGCCCACGTGCAGACCCACGGCGGCCTCGCCGGCCTCGAGGCGACCTGGAACCCCACCCCGCGGCTGCTCCTCAAGGCCGAGACCACGCTCGGCCTCAACGTACGCTCCGGACCCGACAGGACCCACAACCGGATCGGCTTCATCAAGGGCGGTTCCACCGTGGAGTACGAGATCCTGGGCAAGAACGCCGCCACCGCCACCTGGTACCGGATCCGCTACCGCCACACCCTCCCCGGCTGGGTGTCCGCGGACCATGTGCAGGCCCGCGGCGACCTCACGGGCCTGCGGGTGGCCTGGAGCGCCGACCCGCAGCTGAACATCAAGGGCACCAATACAATCGACCTCAACGTGCGCGCCGGACCCGATGCCACCCACGACCGCATCGGCCGCATCAAGGTCGGCTCCACCGTCCGCTACGACATCCTGGGCAAGGATGCCGCCACGGCCGCCTGGTACCAGATCCGCTTCGGCGTCGGCGTCGACGGCTGGGTGTCCGCGCCGTGGGTCCGGACCCACGGCGACCTCGCCGATCTCCCCGTGACCTGGAACCCAGGTCCCCGGCTGAGCCTCAAGCCCACCACCACCGCCAACCTCAACGTGCGCACCGGGCCCGGCGCCGACCATGCCTGGATCGGCCGCATCCCCCGCGGCTCCACGGTCCGCTACGACATCCTGGGCAAGGACGCGCCAACGGCCGCCTGGTACCAGATCCGCTTCGGCCGGGCCGCCGACGGCTGGGTGTCCGCGGACCATGTCCTCACCCACGGCGACCTCCGCGGCCTGGCCGCGACCTGGACCCCCCGGCTCAGTCTCCGGGCCGGCGCCGACTACAACCTCAGCGTGCGCGCCGGGCCCGGCCGCGGCTACGCCTGGATCGGCCGCATCCCCCGCGGCTCCACCACCCGCTACGACATCCTGGGCAAGGACGCAGCCACCGCCGAATGGTACGAAATCCGCTTCGGCGCCGGCGTCACCGGCTGGGTGTCCGCGGACCATGTGCAAACCCACGGCAGCCTCAACGGCCTGGCCGTGGCCTGGACCCCGCAGCTGGCTCTCAAGGCCTCGACCACGGCCGGACTCAACGTGCGCGCCGAACCCGACCCCACCGCCGACCGGGTCGGCTTCATCAGGGGCGGCTCCACTACCCGCTACGACATCCTGGGCCAGGACGCAGCCACCGCCGCCTGGTGGCAGATCCGCCTCGGCCCCACCGTCGTCGGCTGGGTGTCCGCAAGCCACGTCCAGACCTACGGCCGCCTCCACGGCCTGGCCGTGACCTGGACCGCCCCTCCACAGCTGAGCCTCAAGCCCACCACCACCGCCAACCTCAACGTGCGCTCCGGGCCCGGTCGCCATCCCGTCGTCGGCTTCATCCCCGGCGGCTCGACCACCCGCTACGACATCCTGGGCAGGGACGCGGCCACGGCGACCTGGTGGCGGATCCGCTTCGGCGCCGGCATCGGCTGGGTGTCCGCGGACTTCGTCCGGACCCACGGCAGCGTGGCCGGCGTGCCCGTGGCCTGGGTCCCCGGTCCCCAGCTGAGCCTCAAGCCCACCACCACCTACAACCTCAACGTGCGCGCCCAACCCGACGCCACCTCCGCCAAGGTCGGCTTCATCCCCGGCGGCTCCACCGCCCGCTACAACCTCCTGGCCCGCAGCGCGGCCACCCCCACCTGGTACCAAATCCGCTTCAGCGACACCGTCGACGGCTGGGTCCACGGCAACTACGTCCGGACCCACGGCAGTCTCGCCGGCCTGCCCGTCCGCTGACACCCTCCAGGCTGTGCGGCGGGAAACGAAACGGTTCCCCGCCGTCGGCCGCGACCGTCAGGCACACAGCGCCCGCCGCGCGGTCTCCGCTCTTCTGTCCCCACTACCCGCGTGGGAGCTACAAGGGTGTCGTAGTAGTGTTCAGTTCCGAAGACACTAAACACTACTTCGATGATTTGCGCACTGTCGGCACGGCCGTGAAACGGATCGCTGTCAGATGGGGCCTGTGGCTGGCGGAACTGGTGTAGCCACCCCAAGCCGCGTCCCGCAAACGGCCCTCTGTGGAACACCGGGACCGGAGCCGCGCAGCTGGCACCACCCCTCGGCCACATGCGTTCCAAAATTCCATCCTGGAATCAACGTTCCGTTTTGGCGCCGAGAACGGTTTGTGGGACAGTGGTGCATAAAGATTGGCTACGCACGGGTCGGTACCGGCGAACAGACCTACAACTTGTAACTCGATGCTCTGGCAGCGGCCGGCTGCGAGCGCATCTGGACCGATACCTGCAGCGGGTCCATGCCTGGGGTCAAGCGGCCCCAGCTCCAGACCGCGCTGGAATTCGCCTGTCCCGGCAACACGCTGGTCATCTGGCGGCTGGGATCGGTTCGGTCGCAGCCTGCAGGAAAACCTGGACACCGCCACACCGACCGGGCGGCTCACCTTCCACCTGTGCGGAACCTTGGCCGAGTTTGAGCGCGACCTGATCCGGGAACGTACCTGGGCCTGCCTGCAAGCTGCCCGCGCGCAAGGTGGACAACCGCATGCTGGCCCGCGCAACCTCACTTGGGTGTAGACAAAGCGCTCCGCCCAGTAGAGCCGTATCGCGGGCTCGGCGCGCTGCTGGACTTGAACCCGCGCCCTGAGGCTAGTGGAGTAACTTGGTGAAATTGTGGGGTGTAACATAGGCGGTTGCACGGTGGCCGCCGGCCGGCCGGCACCGTGTGCGTCCTGGCCCGGCGACCCTCGAGAGCTCCCCCATGTCCCACAAGCGATACATCGTCGAACTGTCCCCGGAGGAACGGACCCGCCTGCAGCGGCTGACCGCAACCGGCAGCCCCAAGGCCCAGGCCCGGCGGCGGGCCCGGATCTGGCTGCTCTGCGACCAGGGACCGGAAGGGCCGGCCTGGACCGATGAACGCACGGCGGAGGCCGTGGGCGTGACCGAGATGACCGTGTCGCGGGCGCGCCGGGCCCTGGTCGAGGAGGGGCTGGAGGCGGCCCTGCAGCGCAAGCCGCGCCCGCCGCGCCCGCGCAAGTTGGACGGGACGGCCGAGGCCGAGCTGGTCCGGCTGGCCTGTTCGACGCCGCCGCCCGGTCGCGCGCGCTGGACCCTGAAGCTGCTGGCGGCCGAACTGGTGGCCCTGGAGGTGGTCGATGCAATCGCGCCCGAGACGGTGCGCCGCACGCTTAAAAAAACGCGTTGAAGCCCTGGCGGAAACAGTGTTGGTGCATCCCCCCGCAGGCCAACGCCGCTTTCGTGCACAACATGGAGGACGTGCTGGCGGTCTACCAACGCCCCCCGGACGATCGTTTTCCGGTGGTCTGCGTGGACGAAACCAGCAAGCAGCTGGTTTCGGAAACGCGCGTGCCGCAGCCGGCGGCGCCCGGCCAGCCGCTCCGCTACGACTACGAGTACCGGCGCCACGGGGTCTGCAACCTGTTCATGATCACGGCTCCCCAACAGGGCTGGCGCACCGTCAAGGTCACGGCCCGGCGCACCAAGCTCGATTTCGCCGCGGTCCTGCGCGACCTGACGGACGTGCACTTCCCGCAGGCCGAGAAAGTGGTCCTGGTCTGCGACAACCTCAACACGCACCATCCCAGCGTCCTCTACGAGGCCTTCCCGCCGGCCGAGGCGCGGCGCATCGCGACGCGGCTGGAGTGGCACTACACGCCCAAGCACGGCAGCTGGCTCAACCTCGCCGAAATCGAGTTCGCGGCCCTGGCCGCGCAGTGCCTGGACCGGCGCATCGCCAGCGCGGCCGAGCTGCGGGCCGAGATCGAGGCCTGGGTGCGCGACCGCAACGCCTTGGGCACCCCTGTGCACTGGCAGTTCACGACCGAGGATGCCCGCATCAAACTCCTGCATCTGTACCCCACATTTGAGTGAAGTTGACCCACTAGACAGCCTTGGATGGGATGCCAGCTGAAGAACCCAGACGGTCTACCCATTGTCGACTGGGGCACAAAGTACGAAAACCTGTTGCTGGCCTAGGGCCACAACAAGTTTGGAAAAGATTGGAATGACCCAGGCCCGGCCGGGCGACGGCGCGTCAGCGGGAGACTGCCACCCGGCTGTTCGGCTGTAGGGGCTGACCGCTGATCAGGGACACGGTGCCATCCGGCCAACGGACTTCCAGCACCAGGATTTCACTGTCCTCGGGCAGGCCGAAGTGCAGTGTGGGACTGCGGCCGGACAGATACCCGCTGGCGGCTTGCACCTGCCGCCGGTAGACACCCGTGGAGGTCTGCAGGCGCACCTCGGCACCCAGTGCGCGGGTGTTGCCCGTCCCGGCCTGGCTCAGGTGCACCACCAGGGACTGCCCGGAGCACAACTGGTTCTCGAAAATGCGGGCCGGGGATCGCAGGTTGTTGATCAGCACGTCCAGGTCTCCGTCACCGTCCAGGTCGGCCAGCCCCATGCCGCGGCCACCGGCTGTGCTGTTCAGGTTCCAGGTCGGTTCCGGCACAAAGCGGCGGCCGGCTTCATTGCGGTAGGCCTGATTTTCCTCGACCAACTCGTCGTTGGACAGGTGGGAAAACAGCTCCTGGGCGGTCATGCCGTTGACGATGTACAAATCCAGGAAGCCGTCCTGATCCAGATCGCCGAACTGGGCCGACCAGCTCCAGCCGCTGTAGGAAATGCCCCATTCAGGGGCCCGGTCAACCCAGCCACCGTCGCCGGTCCGGATCTGCAGGACGTTGGCCATCGCCTGAGGCGCGTGGGCGGGATCGGGCGGCGGCATCGTCTGCAGGACCGGCTCCCACTGGCGCATGATCCCCGATTCCTCGGAGTAGGGATGCATGTCCGCAGCAAAGAGTTCCAGCGAACCGTCGTTGTCGATGTCGTCCGCATCGAAGCTCATCGTGCTGAATGTGGTCCTGGCAAAGGGAGCGGCCGACCGCCAGCGGCCATCGGCGGTGGCCAGCAGGAGGAGGTCCTGCGTGTCGAAATCATTGCCGACCAGGATGTCAAGCAGGTCGTCGCCGTCCGCGTCCAGCAGGTGCAGGGCCAGTGCCTGGGCCTGGGAGGCGAGCCGCTGGGCCTCAAAGCGCCCGTCGTCGGCCTGCATGTAGACGAACACACCACCCAGGTTGCTGGCGTCCAGCGCCCGGCGGCCGATTTGCTTTTCCATGGAGGCGTCGTAGGAACCAGTGACGAGGTCCAGGTCACCGTCCTGGTCCAAATCCGCCCACTGCAGGGAGTAGGCATAGCCTTCCACGCCGGGCAGGCGTTCGGGCCGCCGGTCGATTTGGAACGGCAGTTCGGCGCCCGTTCCACCGGTGTTGCGCCACACCAGTACGCTCCCGCTGCGGCTGGTAGCCGTGATGTCCAGCCAATTGTCACCGTCCACGTCAACCAGAGCCACCGCCCGCAGGCTGCCGTCGAACAGTATCTGCGGCCGGAACTCCATGCCGCCCTGGTTCCAGAAGATGTGGTTGGGGCCCAGGAGGTTGGCGAGCACGAAATCCTCGTCGCCGTCGTTGTCCAGATCGCCGATGGCCAGCCCCGCGCCGTTGCTGGCGAAGTAGGTCACCCGTTCAAAGGCGGTGCCCGTGACATGGGGCAGCTCGTGCTCGACAAAGGAGCCGCTGCAGGGGGAGTGCGCCGACAGGGGCTGCACGTCAACCCGCACCGCCACCGGCGACACGACGCAGGCGGCCAGGAACAGCGGCAGAATCACACAGAGACAGAACGCCAGGCACGGCCGCCACAGCCGCCGCGCCGGACTGCCGGAATTGCCGTCCACCTGCAGCCTTCTAACCCTTCAGGCCAGTCAGGGAAATGCCTTCGATGAAGGTGCGCTGCGCCAGGAAGAAGGTGGCGATGATCGGCAGCGCCACGAGCGTGCTCACGGCCATCAGATAGGGAATGCCGTTGCTGAAGTTGCCGATGTCGTTGGCCCGTAGTCTCAGTTGTTCAATGCCCAGAGCCAACGGGTAGCGTGTTTCATCCCGCAGGTAGATCAGGGGTCCCAGGTAGTCGTTCCAAGCCCAAATGAAGCGGAACAGCGCCACCACCGCCAAGGCCGGCTTGGTCAGCGGCAGGATGATGCGGAACAGGATGCCGAATTCCGAGGTGCCGTCAATGCGGGCGGCATCCGAGAGTTCCTCCGGCAGCGTCATGAAGAACTGCCGCAGCAGGAAGATGATGTATGGGTGCCCGAACAGGGCCGGCACGACTAGCGGCCGATAGGTGTCCAGCCAGCCCAACCACTTGAAGGTAATGAACAGGGGCACCATCGTGACCGCCCAGGGCAGCATCATGGTCATCACCACGAACCAGAAGAGCGTATCCCGGCCGGGCCAGCGGATGCGCGAGAAGCCGTAGGCCACGATGGTCGACGACAGGACCGTGAACAGCACGGCGGGAACCGTGTAGAGCACGATCGAGTTGAACGCGTAGCGGGTAAAGGGCAGAACCTGCCAGCCTTCGATGAAGTTGCGCGGATGCACCGGCATCGGCAGCAGGATCGGCGGAATCGTGTAGATCTGCGGGTCGATCTTCAACGCCGAACTGACCATCCAGTACAGGGGGAAGGCAAAGCTGATCGTCAGGGGGATCAGAATGGCGTACTTGGCCAGGGCCACGGCCGCGCCCTGCAGGCGGACCTGAACGGGGTTCGGGGGCCGGGCGGGCGAGGCGGCCCGGATCACTTGTCGCCTCCGTAGTAGACCCAGCGGGCCGAGGAGCGGAAGATGACGAGGGTGAAGGCCACGATGATCAGGAACAGGATCCAGGCCATCGCGGAGGCCTTGCCCATGCGCAGGAACCGAAACGCATTGCGGTAGAGGTGCACCAGGTAGAACTCGGTGGAGTTCATGGGGCCGCCCTCCGTCAGCAGCCACGGAATGGTGAACTCCTGGAAGGCGGTGATGAAGCCCATGATCAGGTTGAACAGGATGATGGGCGACGTCAGCGGAATCGTGACGTTGAGGAACTTGCGCCAGCCGCCGGCGCCGTCCACGGTCGCGGCCTCGTACAGGGAGCGGGGCACGTCCTGCAGGGCGGCCAGGAAAATGACCACGGCCGCGCCCTGTGCCCAGATCGCCACGAGAATCAGGGACGGCTTGGCCCAGGTCGGGTTGGACAGGAACGGAATGATGGGCAGGCCGATATGTCGCAGAACGCCGTTGATGGCGCCGTATTGCACGTTCATCAGGAACTGCCAGACCATGGCCGAGGCCACGGCCGGCACGATGGCGGGCACGTAGATCACGGTCCGGAAGAAGGACCGGGCCACGATCCGGGAATTCAACAGGTTGGCGATCAAAAAGGCGGCGACCACCCCCAGGGGCACACTGAAACCCACGTAGTAGATCGTGTTGTACATCACGTTCCAGAAGTGGGGGTCCGTGGTGAACAGCGTCGTGTAGTTCTCGACGCCCAGGAACACCGGCGGCCGCAACAGGTCGTAGCGGGTCAGGCTGTAGTACACGGACGCCAGCAGGGGATAGACCGTGAATAGCAGAAAACCCAGAATCCAAGGCGAGACAAACAGCAGTCCCAGACGCAGGTTGCGCCATTCGCGGGGCGTATAGCGGGATGGTTTGGCAGTGACAGCGGCCATCTGGATGCCCGGGGCCACGGAGGGGAAACGGCAGGGGCAGGACAACGAGTGTATCGTCCCGCCCCTGCTCAGGGTTGGAAGATCAGGACAGGCCCTGGGCCTCCCATTCGTTCTCGGCGCGCGTCTGCAACTCCGCCACCGCCTCCTCGGCGGTGATCAGATCACGGTAGACCTGCTCGCGCAGCTCCCAGAGCTGGGTGTTAACGTACCAGTGGAGAGGCGAGCGGCGCCCAACCAGCCAGTCGGTCACGTCGTTGATGCCGTCGATGTAGAACCGGAGACCGGGATAGGCGTCCGCATCAATGGTGGGCAGCCAGGATTCAATCCCCATGATCCAGCCGACCTGCTCAAAGATGATCTGACAGGCTTCATGGTTGTGCAGGAACTCGGACACCTTGAACATCCCTTCGGGGTTCTGGCCTTCCTTGAAGATCTGCACCATGTGGGGACCGGTGGCCATGATCTTGGCGCCTTCGCGGAAAGCGGGCACGGGTGCCCAGGTGGCCCGGTTGTGCACCGCGACATCGGGTTGCTGGATGGTGGTCTCGCCCGCGTGCCAGTACCCCTCGATGATCATCGACTACGCCTGGGCGTTGAAGGCACCGCCCCACGCACCCTGGCCCTCCACGGACCGGAAGCCTGCGAAGTTGTCGGGACCGATGTGCCGGAAGAACTCGGCCTGCATTTCGATGCCCTGAACGAGCAGTTCGTTGTTCAGGTCGATTGCCTGCGTTGCGTCGTCCCACCACTGATGGCCGTAGGACAGGGAAATGAAGTCCGGCTCGCCGGCCATGGCGTCGATCGGATCGAGGCCGATGCGGGTCACGTTGCCGCCTTCGTCGAACTTGGACAGGGCCGTGTGCCACTCGAACACGCCCTCCCAGGTCAGGGGCGGATCGTCCGGATCCAGGCCCGCCTCCTCGACGTGCTGGGCGTTGTAGTTGAGGCCGTACCACAGGAACGATTCGATGGACGGCACGCCAATCAGGTTGCCGTCGTAGAACCCGCCCTGCCAGACGGCATCCACCACGTCGTCGGGATTGATCACGTCGCTGCCGTCCACCCAATCGTTGCAGGCAAAGACCACGCCGCGCGTCCAGAGGTTGGGATAGTCCATGTTGGAGCCGCCGTCGGGCGGGTCGCCGGCCGCCAGGGCGGTCAGGACGGCTTCCGTGTTGGTGCTGCCTCGGTAGTCCACGGTGGTGTCCCCACCCATGTGATCCTGGAAGCTCTCCAGGCCGGAAATCGCCTCCACGGCCGGATCCAGATTGCCCCAGGCATACCACCAGGTCACAACGGCGGGTTCGGCAGCCGCGGCTGCGTCGTCGCTTCCGGTTGCGGCCGGTGCCGCGCACGCGGCCAGTGCCGCGGCGCCCATGGCAAAGCCCGTTGAACGCAGGAAAACGCGACGGCCCACTAATCGCTCGGCCATTCGGAATACCTCCAAAAACTGTTATTCAGTTGGTAGTGACGATCCATACGATACAGGATCGCGACGTTGACAAGCCGGCTTCCGAAGCTGCGGCCGCGCCTTGGGTTCCACCGCAGTCCTGTTTGCCGGATCGGCCCGCGGGCTGACCACACTTGCCGACGCGAACCACAGGAGTCCCTGCGCGATCAGTACCCGGACCGCTCCTTGAGGCACCGCCGGTTAATGCAGCCTTGTAATATACGCCTAATGTGGAATTACACGGCCACGGTGAACGTCTGGACATCAATCCCGGCCTGACGGCGAAGCAGGAGCTTGAGGGCATGGCTGGCCATCTTGGCCGCGACATGCGTGCTCAAGCCCTGGAGCGTCCTGCAGGTCAGGTGCTCCAGGTGGCGCCCGGTGTTCTGCACTTCGTGGAAGGCACCTTCGATCCGTTCCCGCAGACGGCTGAGCCACCGCTCGAAGCCGGCCGGTTGGGCCGGGCGCTGGTTGGCACGCAGGGGGGTCAGGATCTCCAGGCCCCGGGTCTCCCGGTAGCCCTCTTGCCAGTCGGCTCCGAGGAAGCCCTTGTCGCCGAGGATGCGGGCCCCCCAGACCCAGTCCAGGACCTGCTCCCCCGCCACCCGCTCGTCCGTGGAGGCCGGCACCAGGTCGTAGGCCGCGGGCACGCCCGCCGGGGTGCAGAGCAGGACCAGCTTGTACCCGAAATACTTCAGGTTGCGACTGGCACAGACCCCGTAGGCGGCCGTGGCCGCAAAGTCGCTGCGGCTCTTGTCGCGCGTGTAGCCGACCACGGGCAGGGGCTTGGTGTCCAGCAGATAGAGGGAGGCATGGGTGGCTCCCAAGGCCTCCGCCCAGTGCCGGCGCAGGGCCTCGACCCAGGGCCACAACTGCCGGGCCCGGCGGTTGAACTGGCTCTGGCTGAGCAGGTGCGGAAAGAGGGATCGGTGGTTGGCCCGCACGAAGCCCAGGAACTGGGTTTCCCCCGGAAAGGGCAGGAAATCCATGAGCAGCAGCAGCGTGATCACTTCGCTGTCGCTGAAGAGGGGCTTGGCTCCCGCCTGGCCCTGTCGCCCGCCAGCTGCGTGGGCCTGGAACCAGTCGTCCACCCAGACGTACACCACGGTGGCCAAATCCTCGAATGCTATACTGCGCGCCATGGGGAACCCCCGGGGAATGTGGTTGTTTCAACACTTTCCATTCTGCGCAGGTTCCCCTTTTTGAGTCAACCTCCTCAATTCCACATTAGGCGTATTTGATGTCTAATTGACATATGATTGGTGGTATACACCGCACAGCAGTCTCCTGGGCCCTCTTCAGTGCATACGCGGAATTGGAGTCTGCTGCGGGTGTCCTGGAATGACATATTGACCCGCGGGCCGGGACGATCGTGACCGTGATCGTCACCGACTTCACCGGCGTCTGGGGATTGCGGTCCCGCGACCGGACATCAGCCGCCACACCAGTGTGGAGTTGGCGTGGACAGCACCGACCTCCGCGACGGACATCGCCAACTTCAAGATCCAGCACTGCGCTTCGGGTGCGTGCACCGTGCACCGACATCCCGGCAGTGGGTGCACAGGCCCTCTCGGCAGAGCCATGGCCCCTTCCGTGCCACGGATTGCAGGCCGGGCCCGTACAGCGACACCGACGTTCCGATGCCCAGTTCCCTGGCCCGGGCGTAGACCAGGCCGGCGGAAACCGTGTCCTGGACGGCCAAGCCGACCGACTTGAAGAACGCCTGATCTGCCGCCCGCCCCGTGCGATCCGCCGATCCAAGCTGTCCACCCACAGTTTCTGCTGCTCCTTGACCGATGCCATCCTGCCTTCCAGGGACACCCGCACCGCAGGGAACATGCGCGCCGGAATCCCGTACCGCTGCAGGTACTCGCTCTTCAACGCAACCGCCGACTGGCCCGCCGCCGCCTCGGCGAACAACGTCCGCTCCACATGCCCGTAGAGCTCACCCTAGGCCGGCAGCCCGGCGCGTGGCCCATACCGCAACCCGGCCACTGAAACCACCATGTCCGAGATTGTGACCGTGCAGCAGAACCGGATGAGACTGTCCCTTCCTGAGCCACCGACGGGGCGAGTTGGCGGGTTTCCGTGTCAAGTTCCATACCGGCCCAACGCCAATACCTAATGTGTCTCCAGCGGATACCTTCCGCACCCCTTCAAGAAACAGCGGCCAGTCGTCCACTGCCAACCACCGGACATTGGTCATTGCCGTCGGCACACACGACATGTTGCGTTACAACAATGACCAGAATTGGCCTAGCTCCCAGAACAGGGTCAGCCTGCCTGCGAATACGGAACAACCTCGTTGTTGTATCCCAAAATCTGTTGCCCGGGTGCACACGCTTCAGCCAGCCGTCGCTGGTTTACCGGCCCTAGGCGGGGCCAACGTGGTTTCGTGCTACGGGGCAATGCGCTCACTTCCCCGAGCCAACGGGAATCGTACAGCTGAGGCCCAACGAACTCGATAAAACGGGTCATTTCCTCCTGCGGCGATTTCAAGAGGGACTCGAAGCGCATCGAAAGGACTTGGTCTGCCGGAAGCGTATTGAGAAACTCGATGCCGCGTTTGATCATGCCACTCCAGAGCCAGCCGAAAGTCACCAGATCCACGTTGGCTGCCATGATTCGCTTTGGTGGGATGAATCGTCCATGGATCGCGGCGACGATATGTATCCACGGACTACTACCCCGCCAGTTCTTCGGTGAGAACGGATCGAGTCCGACCTTATCGAACGCGGACGCGGTCATCGCCATGGCGCGAAAACCAGGATGATGGTACATGGAAAGAGCCGTGTCTCTACCATCGCGGAAAATGTGGACGAAGCGGGCATCCGGGAAATAGCGTGCCAGTACAGGGCTCATGGGAAGTGTGCCTCCAGAGCGTTCCACCCATAGCTTTCTGCCGAAGTGTCTCGTCAGCCATTCAAAGACAAATCGGTAGTGGTCCATGAGGCGATGGCGTTCCCTGGAGCGCAGCTCGGGCCCTAATTCATCCCACAGCTTCTCGCAGTCATCGGTGAGATGCGGCAGCGTGGTACACATGATCGGTGGAACGTCCTGTCGTGAAAATCGTCTGCCCGCATCCAATGGATAAATCAATTCACTGATCGATGCGTCACTTTCCAGAAACGCGCGCAACCCAGGCGCAGGCGTATTCAAACTCCGGAATGCGGCTTCTCCACTCACCCTCGGCGCACGCACTGCACCCGGTCCCAGATAGGAGAAGAATTCCGATATGCTCAAGAGTTGCGGATGCTTTCGAATCATGGCTGACAGCAGGGTGGATCCACACCGTCCGGTGCTGACGACAAAAACCGGTGCGAGCATTGCTTCATCGCGTTCATTCATCGGATTGTTTCCGTGTGATTGAGTCTGTTCCCAATACGATTTCTTTCTCCAGACGAGTGCTCAAATCATCGGTGGGGGTTGCTCTCTCATTGGGGAGGGAGAGGGGACGGTTCCCTCCATGGTTGACGGATTCCACCGACACTGTTTCCAGCCACCTGGACCACGGTGGTTCAGTCTGGGCACCAGGAGCATTTTGGGACTTGCATACCGAACCAGACAGCCGGCATATCGTGTTCGCGGATCGTTGGGATGCCCGGCGGCAACATCCCTCGCCGTGCACAAGCCCCGGTCCCGTAGGCCGAACAGGTTCGCTGGGAGCGAAACAGGATGTTGGCCATCGCCGTTCAGGGGATCCCACCGATCCCCGCCGATTGTCGCATTTCAAGAACTGGAAGACTGCGGAGAGGATGTCGCTAACCGGGAGGTGAATAGTTCCAGTGATCCAGTACAAATCCCCAATCGCGGTCCACCACATCAATGACCGACTGGTCAATCCGGTAGCGGTTCTGGCGATAATTGGATACTGTTTGCAGATAGGCCTCCATGTGTTGTCGAGCCTGCTTCCAGTCGGGCAGTGCCAGGTCGGAATAGATGCGCGCCATCTCGCTCATGGGATCGGCCACGAGGTCTTCAAACAGGACCTCAGTGAAATTCCCGGTAGGAATCAATGCCCGGTCCTGCAGATACTGGCGCATGACCGCGGCATAGTCGCGGCGTACGGTTCTCTCGATTTCGCTCCAGTCGGAGTCAGCCAATTGGAACACGGGCGCCAGTGTCCGACGCATCCGTAACAGGGACGGATAGACAACATAGGGATTGCGCATGACATTGACGAACTTGGCCTCCGGGAAGAGGCGCAGCATGTGGGCAATCTTGCCCAAGTTCGTAGGACTCTTGAGCACTATGCGGCGGCCATCGGCGGCCGCGGTTGCCTTGCGCACGACCTCCATGTAGGCCTGTTCCCATTGAGCCAGTTCCTGGCTACTTACCCCTCGCAGCAGACTGTACTTCCCGAAGAAAGTGGAACTCAGATCCGGGAATGTGAGGCTGTGGATGTACGACATGTGGCAAGAGCATGCCAACGCGAGTTCCTCCTCCTGAGGCGCATCCAGGGATACGGCTACATTGTCCATCGGTCGCGTGGCCGGCATGTTCCGGGCCACCGCGCGCCGAAGCCAATTCCAGTGTCGTACGGTGAGGTAGGCACTTGGGCACAATGCCTGCAGTGTCGTTACCGAAGCATGGTTGTGGTCTTGAACAAGCAGGTTGTGGAGATGTGTCGTACCGGTACGCCCATATCCCAGAATGATGAGGGGAGGCTTGGTGAGTGTGGTGTTGTCCACGAGGCGTCCGTAACGCAGGCTTTCGACCAGACGCAGCGGCAACGTCAGGGCGCTGGCCAGCAGGACGGTTGCCAGACGGCCCCGATGTTTCCGAGCAACACCACCGTTCGCGCGAATGAGGTGCAGCCAGACGGACAATGGCGCCAACGAGAAAGGGTGCAGAGGCACTTGGGAGGACGAGTTCGGCATGCAACCATTCCTGCCGGGGCGCACTTGGGCCTGCAAATCTGTCAGCCGGTCCTCGATACTCGTCGCCGGCGCACTTGGCGAACTTTGAACGAGGCCGCGGGGTGTGGCAGGGGCATCTGTTTGATGTCAATGGGCCGGTTGGGCCGCTCAAGTACAAGCTCGGTCTCGCGGACAATGGTCGCCATTGTGACCGCGATCTGCACCTCGGCAAACCCGCTGCCCAAGCAGTGATGTCTGCCCACACCAAAAGGCGCAAAGGCTCCCGGTTTCCGATGCTCCGCCCTCCCCCTCTGGTAGCGGTCGATATCGAAGCGCTCCGGATGTGGAAAGCATTCCGGCAAGTGGTGCGCCACGGTGTTGCCGATGATGACCTGTGCCCCGGCCGGTACCAGGTAGCCACCGAATTCAAAGGAGTTGGACACGGTACGCGTGAATCCGGGAATGATCGGATACATGCGCAATGTCTCAAGGGCAATGCGGTGGGTAACATCCAGTTCGGACAGGTCTTGTGCCGTCGGTATTCCCCGATCAAACAGAGCATCGACTTCCGCTGTCATTCGAGCCAGCAACTCCGGGTGCTTCAGAAGCGCATAGAGCATGAACGCGCAGACACTGGCCGAAGTATCCAACCCCGCGAAATAGGGACCCAGGAAAGCCACCGGCAAGTCGGTCTCGGGCAGAAACTGCGGGTCGGTCCCATGCAGCTCGAGGAGGTCGTCGATAAAGTCCGAATGCCGGTGCTGCCGATTCTCCGGCTGATGCGCCGCCAGAAGCGCGGCGTACAATTCCATCACCCGTCTGCGCGCCTGCCGGAAGCGCGGCCAATGCATCATCAGCTTCGGCCATTGGCGTACAACCTGGATTTTGAGAAGGGTTTCGAGAAAGACTGTCAGATCGTTGATGTAGGGCAGTGGCGATAGACTGGTCAGGAGCAGTCCGATCTGTTCGGCAACGATTCTCTGGAGGGCTGGCAAACCACTCATGGCCTGGTCCATGGGCCAGGTGTCGATCGCGCGCCGAGTGATGTCAATGACATCGTCCAGCCGGTTCTGGATCACCTTGGAGGAATAGCCTGCCGCCTGCACTTTGCGCATGCGCATGTGCTCGGGACCATCCATGCTCATCACCGTGCGGCCGCTTCCAGTGACCGCATCGAAATCCCGCCACAACTCCTTTGAGCGCAGGTGCACATGTTCGGCCTTGGTCACGAAAACATTCGCTTCGGGACCCGCCAAGACGATAAAGCGACGGTTGAAGGCCTTGATGCGGAAAATGGGACCGTGCCGTTGGTATTGGCGGGTGAGGAAAGCCCGCAAGTCGCGGCTCATGGCGAAAGCGTGGCCGGCGATGGGCCAGCCCGCAACACATGGGATTTGCTGGTGAGGGCGGGCGGGCTTTCGAGGCCGGGCAGACGGGGTGTGCTGCCGGAGGGCCGCGGCCACCGTCCGGCCGATCAAATCAAGTCGGGCAACCTGATCGATCCGATCCCGAACCTGGGCCTGTTCCTCCGAGGAGAGCATGCTGTCAAAGACGCCGCAGGAGGCCGCCAGACTGACGATCAGGGCATCGCGCGGATCCGGGATATCCTGGCTGAAAAGCACCCTCATGATACGAACATGGACATCTTCCATGTCCGTTCCGTCTACGGACGGATAGCGACGAATGCGGGAAACCAGGCGCGAGAAAAAGACAGGGCCATGGCCCTCGATTTCCAGGATGCCGCGGGCGGCCAGTCGGTTGATCGCCATTTGGCGGATTTGCTCACCCCGCTCCGCCGTACGGGCGATCCAATATGCAGTGTCGTGTGTGTCGGTTGCGTTCGCGATGTCCGCCAGCGTGGGATCGAGAAAGTCGTCTCCCAAGGGCATCGGATTGACCAGGATGAGTTGCTGAAAATCCGTGTCGATGCGGTCTTCCATGGCCAAATCCATCAACACCGCACCTGCGGTGACGATATCCCGGGCATGCTCGGGGAGCGAAACCCGGATGTTCCCCTGCTCCGTATCCAGAATGAGAAGCAGGATCTCTTCCGTAATTCTCAGCATGCGCTCATACTCTTTGCCGCAGGCAGTGTCCATCGGCACCGGTATTTGCCGCCCATCGTCGTTTCAACCAACGCGTGCGACCCGGCATCGCACATCCCTCACGATCCGCCGGGGAAGGCACCTGCCGTTCCGTTGGACCGCGCCTCAATGAGCCGTCAACCTTCGGCGTGACGTGCGCTCCCCGGATTGAACGCGTTGCCGCCGGCGAGACAGGGCGGACAGTTCGACTTGGGGAGATGAATCATCCACTACAACGGCACAGTCGTTCCAATACCCAGTTCCCTGGCCCGGGCGTAGACCAGATTGGCGGAAACCGTGTCCTGGACGGCCAGGCCGACCGACTTGAAGAACGTGGTCTCTTGGGCGGACGTGCGTCCGGAACAGCGACCCGTGAGCAGGTCGCCGAGCGAACCGACAACGTGGTCCTCCGTGATGGTTCCGTCTGCCAGCGGGATCAGCAGGTCGCCGGCTTCCTCCATCATGGCTTCCCGGTCGTCCACATACACCTTCGCGCGTGCGACGGTGGTCGCCGGCACCTCCCTGCGATCCGGCTGAAACACGCCGACGGCATTAACATGGACTCCTTCCTCCAGATCGCTGTCCGCGAAGACCGGCGTCGCGGAGGTGGTCGCGCAGCATACGATGTCGCTGTCCGCCAGCGCCTCGCGCGGAGAGGTCGCGGCCTGATACTCAATGCCATCGGGCAGTTGGTCCCGCAGGTCCTCGATCATCCGCACCACGTTGGTCATGGTCGGAGAGTAGACACTGATCCTCTCAAGACGGCGCACCTCGCTGACGGCTGCCGCTTGGGTCCGCGCCTGCACACCCGCACCCAACACGGCCAGCCGCCCGGCTCCGGAAGGAGCCAGCAATTCGGTGGCCAGCCCCGCCACGGCTCCCGTGCGAATGGCCGTCAAGGCACCGCCGTCCATGCCGGCCAGCACCTTCCCGGTGGCTGCATCCACCAGAAGCACCAGCCCATGGATTACCGGTTCGCCGCGCGCGGCATTGTCCGGGTAGACGGACACCACCTTGACCGACGTGTGCCCGGCAGCGGTGTCGTCCCGCATCCAGGCCGGCATCACGAGCGAGATCCCGGCAGTGCCGGGCGGATTGATCTGGGAGCGCACCGGCTGCACGACTTGGCCGCGGGCCAAAGCCTCAAATGCCGTGCGCATGCCGCCGACCGCCTTGTTCATGGGCAGGCAACGAACCACCTCGTCTCCCGACAGCATCAGGATCGAGTCGCCTTGTTGGAATTGGGACATGTCACCCTCCTTTGGTGCCGCATCGGGATCGGATCTGCGCGGACTTCCCGGGGCAACCTGTACCCGGATTCCCCTTGCGCGTTCCGGACCGGCGGCACGTTTGGCGGCATCACTGCCGCGTGGTGCCAGGCCGGAACGCGGGTCGAGATCGGCCCTGTCAAGCAACTGGCCAACCCAGCCAACCGTAGTGCCAAGCTCACGGGCCAACGACTGCCGGGACCATTGTGCGCTGCCGTCCGCCGGCGCCTCCGACAGCTTGAGCAATAGGCGTTCCAAATCCGGACCGGCGTCCTTGCGCGGCCGGCCTGACCGAGGCCTGTCGGTCAGGCCGCCGATTCCCTCCTCCAGGTATCGGCGGCACCAGTGCAGGACCCTGGGGCTGGCCATATCCAGCCGTTCGCCGATTGCCGGTGCATTCAGGCCCCGGTGGGCCAGAAGTACCGCCCGCGCCCGTTGGGCCAGTCGGTTTTCGATCCGCGGCTGCTGTACCAGTTTCCGGAGTTCCAGGGCCTGCTCGTCGGTCAGGTCCACATCCCGAACTGCGCCTCGTTGACCTTGCAGTTCCTGATTGGACACCGAGGCCTGTCGCAAGCTCCTAAGTTGCGGTCGCTGCCCCGACTGCCCCGCATTCAGCCGGCGCATCAGAATGCCTTCGAAGCCGAAATCGGCAAACCGCCGACGCCACACGCTAACCTGACTGGCCGAAATACCCAGTTGCCCGGCGATGTCTCCGGTGGTGCGGCCGTCCGCGGCCATCAGGATCGCCAGATACCTGCGCCTCATCGCCTCGCTGGTGGCCGGATTGTTGAGAAGCTCCTCCAGTTGTGCGCGTTCGGACGCGGACAACTCCACGCGGATGGGCGGGCGTCCAATGTGGGACTTGGATGGGCGGGTCATGTCTGTGCTCTGCCAGTAGGGCATCCAGGCGCTTACGGTCCGAACGCCGCCAAGCCTTGGACGACCGATGGCTTCCGTCCCCCTCCAAGACCGTCTACCGTATGCATCAATGCCGTCCGCGTCTGCGAAATCGCATTCACTGGCAATAGCGAGGTCGAGTAGGCAATCCGTGACCACTGACGCCTGCGCCGTTGCCAAAGCGGAAGCGGCTTATACCGAGGACTTGGCATCACCTCTACTATAGTGGCGGAAAGCCATGAGTGGTGGAACACTGCACGGCTTCCTGACAGGCAGGTTGATTGTGACAACCTGGACTGCTGCGCCCGACTCTACAACACAGACCACGGTGATCCGAGCCGAGCGGTACCGGATTCGCTTCGACAGCCCGCAACAGGGGGCCCTGTGCACCCAGACTGCGGGGGCTTGCCGTTATGTGTGGAACCGCATGCTAAGCGTCTGGACCCGAGGACGACAGGGAACGGGGATAGGTGCGGTGGTGCCGGAATCGGCGCGTTGGAACTCGGGATGGGTAGACTGAAACCAAAGTCCACGATGAGGGGGCACGTCAACCCAATGATTAAGGGCCGTTCGCTCTTTCCAGACCTCCGGTCAAATCTACGAACTGAGGTTGGTGGATGAGATTGTGAAGGACATGGGAGCTGCCGCGTGTCCTGTGAGATACATCACCATAAGACGCGCGGCAACCCTCGTAGTTGTGCCTCTGGTTCTATCCTGGGTAGAACCAGAGGGGCTTACATACCGAATTGACCTGATGTGTTCTGTACCAACCAGCCTGACGAAAGCCTGTTCCAGGCTTTCGTCAGGCCCGAATCATCACCCCCACGCGACTCTTCGGTTACCTTGGAACCAGTCCAAGAACAACTGGATCTGCTCAAGGGCCATGCGGTACGTGTCCGCATGTAGATCTTGGGTCTGCGGGTGGCAAACCCGATCCCTCCACCGTTTCAGGTTTTGCAAATGACCGGCGCGCCGCAACCCGTACAACTCACAGGCATACGGCAATCCGGCCTTTTGCTGAACGGCAGGCAGGCAATCGTGGCTGGCTAGAAGGCATAGCACAGTCACCTCCACCAGATCCCACGGATTCTTTTCGCCTTGGCGCACACGCACCAAAGGGTCCTGTAGGTGAGGTAGTGGACGCCCGCAGGTTTCCAGCGATTCGACAATGGGCCAGGGCCCCCCCAGACGACTGCGCGTATGCTCGAGCAAGACATCATGGGCACTAAGATAAACACGGTACAAACGTTCCAAATACGGTCGGCAGGTCATACGCTTTCTCCTAGAAAGCAGATGGATGTGAAGGTTCCTCACTCTTACTACAAGTGTTGCATTTTGTCAAATTTTGGGGACTGTTGGCGACACCAGCTGTCGTCGCCACGGTACATGCCTCCGCACGCTTGATGTGTTCGGCCGGTTCCAGGTTCAGCGCTGGCAGTGCAAGGCCTGTCTGGGCAGCGGCTCGCGTCTGCCTCCCGTCCGCAGACCTTCCGGGAGCTGGTGGTCACCCTGTATGTGCACAGCGTCAGTGTCCGGGGCCTGTCCCGCCTCCTCTGGTCCCCGGCTTGGCGCCTGTCCCCCAGACGGCCCTACCGTTATGGGTTGAGGTGGACGAAACCTAGCTGCACACTTGCGGCTAACAGTACCCAGTGGCCGTGGTCCTGGGCCCCAAGGGCGAACACTCGGACCTACGCCTGAGAGGTCCCGGCTACGACTGGGCAGACTGATTCACGGTCCTGGCCGAGCGCGGGGTGCGGGGGATGACCACCGACGACGACCCGGTGTACGGCCCAGCCCTAGAGGCGACGGGCCTGGACCAGGAGCGACCGCCGGAGGCGGGACCCATCCTGCTGGCCCTCTGAGAGGCGGTGATGCAGGGCCGCGTACGCCCGCAGCCGGAGGTGCGGCAGCGGCTGTGGCACCTCGTGGAACGCTGGCATGGCCTAGTGTACAGCCAAGGGCACCCCTCCACTAACCGGTTGGAAGGCTGATTGGGCCGCTTTAAGCCCAAGGCCCGCCTGATGCGGGGACTGAAGCCGAAACCAGTACCCTCAACTTCGTACGCCTGATGGCCCGCGACATGGCCTGAAGCGATGCAGGAAGCCCGTTTGTGCGGAGGATATGCCTATGACAGCCCGGAATCAATATCAACAAGATTGAAACTGTGCCACTTGTTGAGCACCGTGGTCGGTGATGACCCCTTCTTGTAGGATTCACCACCGCTAGAGCGGGCCCGTCCAAATCGGAACTCTCATTAGACAAAGGCAACTTCAAGGCAGACAATCATGACTCTTGCAGGCCGCAACGCTCTCATCACCGGCGCCACCAAGGGCATTGGCCGCGCCATTGCCTTGGCCATGGCGGAAGCCGGTGCCAACATTGCAGCGACAGGACGGAACGAAGAGGAGTTGGCCAGTCTGCAGGTTGAGGTCACGCGGATGGGTCCATCCTGTCATATCCAAGCCGTGGACTTGTCGCTCGAGGATGCCGCGGCCACCGTATTCAAATTCGCCAAGGAAGCCTGCGGAGACATTCACATCCTCATCAACAATGCAGGCATTGGCTCCAGCCAGCAGCCCATGCTGGTGTCGGAATACGACGATGCCTTTTGGCACCTGATGATGCATGTCAACTTGACTGTTCCCTATCAGCTCGTACGCATGGTGCTGCCGGAAATGATCGAACGCCAGCACGGACGCATCATCAACGTGTCCTCCATCAACGGAAAGGTACCGACCTCATTCGGGGTGGCCTATACCGCCAGCAAGCATGGCCTGCTTGGCGTGACCAAATCAGTTGCCCTGGAAAACGTGGTCCACGGCATCACGTCCAATGCCATCTGCCCCGGCCCGGTCGTATCCAAGTTGAACAATGCCCGCATCCAATTTGACGCGGACCGCTTTGGCCGCACCTTTGAAGAGCAGGAGGAAACCATGACCGGCCACGGTCGGCGGATGGTGCCAGATGAAATCGCACCCCTGGCCGTGTTCCTGGCCAGCGACGGCGCGGCCATGATCAACGGCCAATCGCTGAACGTGGATACCGGCATTGTGATGGCGGCTTGACCGGACCCGACAGGATCCCGGACGGCCCCGGCATCGACAGGGCAACCCGAAGCACGGGCAACCGCCGCGTTCGGACAGGTTGATAGCTCCCATCCGCCAAGGAGTTAGTTTGGCGGTTCTACGCCGAACTTCCCGCTCTCCAAGTTGGAGGCAGCAGGCGCCTCACCGGGCAGTCCCAACCATCGCTAGGACGCCCAAGCCCTTGTCAATCCTCCAAGGGCAGGCCAATCCTCCGACCCTCCTGTGCGGACTGGTAGGCCGCCAGCACCATCTCCACCGAGATCCGGCCCTCTTCCGCCGAAATGGTTTCATCCGTTCTGCCCAGCACATAATCCACAAAGGGTCTGGGCACGTTGCCGATGCGCGCCCCGTGGGTCGCGGGAATGTCCATTGGAACTTCGGTCCAGGCCTTGTCTCCCTGTCGGATGTAGCGCAGGGCACAGGCGTCGGCAGGACGCGGCGCGGAGGTCGAAGGACCATCGTCGTAGTCCTGGATGATGGTGCCTTCGTCCCCGTAGATTTCAGTGGTGTTGACCCCGGCCACCGTGGTTGAGGCGTTGAACAGAAACCCCATCTCACCCTTACTGAAGCGATAGACGGCGATGCCGGTATCATCGGTGTCAATGGGCGTCACGATGCGATCGATTTCGGCCATCACCGACACCGGCTGTCCCAACAGCCAGTAGAACCAGTCCGCCGGATGGCTGGCATCGTCGAAGAACATGCCGATGTTGGCTTCCGGATCAAAGTGCCAGCGGCTGGGACTGTTGACGAACTGCGGATTCAACAGCACGCCAATGCAGTGGCGGCGGCGCACCACGGAGACGTTGCCGACGACCCCTTCGTCCAACAGCCGCTTGATGGTCTGGTTGGAGGGATCCTGGCGCATCTGGAAGGCCATGCTGAACTTGACGCTGCTGTCGTTGACGGCCTTGATGATGCGGTCGCAATCGGCCAGTGTCGTGGCCATGGGTTTCTGCAGGAGGATGTGCTTCCCGGCCGCAGCCGCCAATTCCACCATGTCGGCATGACGGTTGGTTTCGATGCCAATCATGACCGCGTCGATGCCGGGATCTTCGACCACGGCGGCCGCGCTGTCCCGAAACTCATGGCCGTAGGTCGCCGCGGCCGCCTGGCCGCGCTCGAGGTTGTCGTCCCAGGAGGCGACCACTTCCGCATCGGGGAAGTCCCGCAACACCCCGCAGTAGGCCCCCACGTGCCCGTGGGCATGGCTCAACACGCCCAGCCGTACCTTGTCCATTGCTATCCCCACTGCTGAATGGTTGTGCCGGAGCGCTTACTTGGAACTTGATGTATTCGGCACCATCTGCCACAACCTCATCCCGCGAAGATAAGTGAACATTGGGCCAGTACACCTTCGTTCCTGGACACTTCGCTGACAGTAGCCAACCCACAGGCTGAGCTGACCCTCACCATGTCCTTTTCGCCTCGTCCCGAAAGTATAGGCGAGGTGTCTCAGTTTGGATGCTGCGTTCAGCTCGCGGTCGCACGCCCAACCGCACCAATCGCAATGATATCGGCGGACCGAGAGTTCAATGCGCGGATCCAGCCTGCACGCGCCGTAGACTCAGACTTGTGTGCCGGAAACCTGTAGCCTGCTTCCGTCGGATCTACATCACACTTGGCACATTGACACTTCAACTCACTCAGAAACGCCCCAAGAGCGTGGTCAGGAGCAGGGAGGTCCGTGTTGACCACTGAGTCTCCCACCTGGAAAGGGCAGGTCCTGACCAGACTGCCGTTCAACAAACCGATGTTGGTGGAGACCATTCGCACCAACGGTTCTGGTACTTGGATTGCGGGGCTCGCCGACCAGTGGCCGGGGTAGTTCCGCCAAGCGGCCTCTACTTCTTGGATTGAGGAGAAGACCAGAGCTACAGAGGCTCAGGCCTTCTGGAATGGCAACCCTTCAACACCCACGAGGCAGGCTGATGGTCATGAAGTAATCGCAACTCTACTCGTCGCTGGGGCAGAGCTACGACGAACTGAGCGATGGCATGGAAGACTTGTCGGCACCGTTTCACTCCCGTTGATGGCGGATCCGGATGTCGGATCCTGCCTAACAGTCCCAGGCGGACTTGCCTTGAGATATCGGGGCTAGCCAATTCGGACGGCCGATATAGGTACCCACTCAGTTAATCGCCAAATTGTTACTTGCAGTTCATGCTGGTTCACGCATCTTCCTGCTAGGATATCCGTCCAGCCTGCACGGATGCCGCCTAGGGCCGGGCCTGGGCGGAAGGTTACGAGGAGGTTTTTCATGTTGTTGCAGGCCGGTGTCCCGAGCATGTTCGCCCCTCTCCCGAATTTTGGAAAGGCGGACAGTGAGCAAGGGCCTGCACTTGGCTGCTGATACTGCTGACGTTCGGCCTGACACTGCTGGATGGAGGAGCCCCTCCGGGACCGCAGTCCGCCACGAGGAGCCCCTTTGGTTTTTGGTCATGCGGCCAGGTATGGGACCTCTTGCCGTTCCGGCCTTGAACCAACATCAATGAGATTGAAACAGTGCCAGACTGTCCATGAACACTCAAACACACGAAGAATTGAAAGCTATCATCTGGGACATCGCCAACCGACTCAGGGGGCCATACCGGCCTCCACAATATCGCTTGGTCATGCTGCCTATGGTCGTCTTGCGTCGGCTGGATTGTGTCCTGGAGCCGAACAAGGACGCCGTTCTCATGCAGCATGCTGAGCTTCTGGCGCAGCAGATACCCGAAGCGGCAATGGATCGCCTGCTCGGCAATGCTGCCGACCCGCAGCGGAGGCATCCGCTTTATAACACGAGCCCCTACACCTTTGCCCAGTTACTCGGTGATGCCGAAAACATCGCCCCGAACCTCGTGTCGTACATCAACGGCTTTTCCCCGACCGCGCAGCGCATCTTCGAGCGTTTCAAATTCGTAGATCAGATCGAGAAGCTCGACGCCAGCAACCGCCTTTTCACAGTCGTCAAGGCAATGGCCGATGTCGATCTTCACCCTGACAAGATCGACAACCTTCAGATGGGTTATCTGTTCGAGCATCTGGTGATGCGCTTCAACGAACAGGCCAACGAGGAAGCCGGGGACCACTTCACCCCGCGAGAGGTCATTCGCCTCATGGCTAACCTCATCTACACCGGCGAACAGGATGTCTATAAACCTGGTATCTACCGCAAAATCTACGATCCGGCGTGCGGAACGGGCGGAATGCTTTCCGAGTCCGAGAAACTGATCCTCTCTCAGAACGAACGGGCCGAACTCGCGCTCTTCGGCCAGGAGTACAACGACGAGTCTTGGGCAATCTGCTGCTCGGACATGCTCATCAAGGACGAGGACACAGACAACATCGTCCTTGGGGACACTTTGGGAGACGGAAGGACAAGCGACGGCTTTGAGGGTGAACGCTTCCACTACCTCATGGCCAACCCACCTTTCGGCGTCGAATGGAAGGACCAGAAGGAGGTGGTCGAGCGCGAGCACAAGATCATGGGCTTTTCGGGCCGGTTCGGTGCCGGGCTTCCGGCTATCAATGACGGCTCTCTCCTCTTCCTTCAGCACATGATTTCCAAGATGCATCCCTATGAGGAGGGAAACGAAAATTCGCCTGGCTCAAAGATCGCCATCGTCTTCAACGGCTCGCCGCTGTTCTCCGGAGACGCCGGATCGGGACCATCCAACATCCCAGGGCAAACGCAAAGTCGGTTTCAGGGCAGTGCGGCCGCCAGGATCCAGGGTTGGCGCCCGATGCGGTCACGCAACAGCCCGATGGACACGTCCGTTTCGCGTTTCCGTTGAATCGTGCTCAACATGTTCAGGGCGGCCCGTCGCAGGATGGCCATGACAGCGGGCGCGTGGCCGGTGCGCATGCGGCAGTCGTCCTCCCGGAACTGCACGTCCAGGGTGCGGTGCAGGCCGTTTTCCACTCCCCAGTGGCCGCGCACCAGGGCCAGCAGGGCCTCCGCCTGCGGGGGGCGGCTCGAGATGTAGTAGCGCACGGAGCGCTGCCGACGCCCGCGGGGTCCGGTGCGCTCCGCCTGCACCCGGACCAGGCTGCGCAGGCCGGGCCACACCTTGGCGTCCGCCACCCACTCGCAGAGGCCGGGGCCGCCCAGGACCGTACAGGTGCGCCGCTCGCGGCGACCGCCGTTGCGCTCGACGGTCTCGCAGCGGTCCTCCGCCTCGGGCGTGAAGGCGCCCCGGTCGGCCTCGTCGAAGGCCGCCTTGACCTCCCGGTGGAGGGTGCCCTGGTTGCGCTTGAGGGCCAGGACGTAGTCGGCGGCGGCGGCCCTCAGGGCCTGCACAATGGCCGTCTGGCAGCCGGCGGCGTCGATCGTGACCACGGCCCCCTGCAGGTGGATGCGGTCGAGCAGACGGGGGAGGGCCGTAATCTCGTTGCTCTTGCGGTCGCACGGCTCCTGGGCCACGGTCAGCCCCTCCCGCACCAGGAAGGCGCTCACCAGGTGCAGGGGGCGGAGGCCCGCGGCCCGGTCGCCCGAGCGGCGCGCCACCTTGCCGTCCAGGGCCAGGACCAGCTCCTGCAGGCCGGGCAGGCTGGTGCCGTCGAGCAGCCACAGGGCCGCCTGCATGGCCGTCTCCGGCTCCAGCCGCCGGACCAGGCGCAGGTAGGTGTCGCGGGACGGGGTGGCCTCGCCCAGGGGCAGCCACAGCCGGAACCAGGCCCGGTGGTCGTGCGTGAAGGCGGCCACGGCCGCCATGCTGTTGGCGCCCCCGGCCAGGGCCACGAGCAGCGTGGCCAGAAGCACGCACAAGGGGTGGCGCACCCCCCGCGGGTCGCGCGGATCGGGCAGGGCGGCCAGGTGGTCGGCGAAGGCGCACAGGGCGGCCAGGAGTTCCGGGTCGGGGCATGCGACAATATATTCCATGGGGACTGCCGTGGGGACTGTGAGGTTTTCGTCATCCCACAGAATGCACGGCGGTCCTCTTTTTAGGGCGCTTCCGGAAGTCGCCACCGGACCCCGATGTGGATTGTCCGTGCCGAATTAACCCCAATGGCCGGCGAATTTGTTTCGTGCCAACCGGGCCCGGTCCACGTCCCGAACCGGCCCTTCATCGCTCCGATTCACCCGCTCCACGCGACTTTGCGTTTGCCCTGTCCAACATCCGACGCTGGATCATTGAGAACGACTGGCTCGATACCATTGTGGCACTGCCGGATCAGCTTTTCTACAATACTGGCATCTTCACCTATGTGTGGCTTGTGACAAATCGCAAGCCTCCAGAGCGGCGTGGCAAGGTGCAGCTCATCGACGGTACGCGCTTCTTCAAAAAGATGAAGAAAAGCCTCAACAACAAGCGCAACGAGATCACCGAAGACCAGATCTGTCACTTGACCCGGGTGTACGCCAATTACCAGAACGGCGAGACGGCCGAGGTATTAATCAACGGCGAAACAGAGACCCGCGCCATCTCCCGCATCTTCAAAAACCGGGAGTTCGGCTTCCTCAAGGTGACGGTCGAACGGCCCTTACGCATGAACTTTGAGGCATCACCAGAGCGCGTCGCCAAGCTCGACAACCAGACCGCCTTCAAGAATCTGGCGACATCGAAAAAGCGGAAGGACATAGCGGCGGCAAAGCGCGAGAGCGAGGAAGGGCGGAGACAGCAGGATGCCATCCGCGCCGTGCTCACAACCCTTGAAAGCAACGGGCGCTACATGAACCGTGCGGTATTCGAGGCCGATGTAATAACATCCGCGAAGCAAACTGGCATCAAAATTCTTGCTCCGATCAAAAAGGCGATCTTCGCGGCCCTTGGAGAACGGGATCCGGACGCCGAGATTTGCCGGGACAGCAAGGGACGACCGGAGCTCGACAGCGAACTCCGGGACACCGAGAACATTCCGTTGCCACCTGAGACTACGTTACCTCTGCCCATGGAGTTCGGACCGGACAAACCCAATAGCAAGTTGGTTGAAACTTTCCGGTACGACATCGATACCTACATGGTGCGCGAGGTGCTGCCATATGTGCCCGATGCCTGGGTGGACTACGACAAGACCAAGGTAGGCTACGAAATTCCGATCAATCGGCATTTCTACGTCTACAAGCCACCGCGCCCGATCGATCGGATCGAGGTCGATATCAGAGAGCTCGAAAACGAGATCGCCGGGCTGCTGAAGGGGCTTGTAACATGAGCTACTTCGCACACAGCAGTAGATTGCCAGAATGGGTAGTGCAGGTCCCGGAAGGTTGGGGTAGCAAATGGCTGAAGTGGTCAGTTGATCTATCTACGAAGCGTCCGACCGAAGAGGAACAAGCGGCGCTTCCATACATCTCCAATGAGGACATTGCGTCGTGGACGGGGAAGCTTCTTGTCAAAGAGCCGCAACCAGCTGAGACGGATAGCCGGACATTTCAAGAGAACGATGTTCTTTTCAACAAGCTTCGCCCGTATCTTGCCAAGGTTTACCACGCGACGTTCGACGGAGTGAGCTCTGGAGAGTTGCTTTGCTTGCGGCCATCGCATGCTGTTGAACCTCGTTTTCTATTTTACGTACTCGTGTCCAAAGGCTTCATCGACACAATCAATGCGGAGGCATTTGGGGCTAAGATGCCCCGTGCGGATTGGGAGATTGTCGGCCATCAGCCACTACCTCTGCCATCGCTCGAAACGCAGCGGAGGATTGCGCGATTTCTGGATGAAAAGACAGCACGGATCGACGGGTTGATCGAAAAGAAGCAAGAACTTCTCAATCGTCTGACCGAGAAACGCCAAGCCCTCATCACCAGAGCCGTCACCCAGGGCCTCAACCCCGGCGGTCCCTTGAAGTCTTTGGACATCGGTGTCCGAAGAGGAGATCGTCCAGTTGCTGAAGGAGTTACTGGCATGAAAGCTCACGATTGGGAGACTTGGAAACTATCTCACGCATATAGTCGTATTGGTAGTGGAACTACACCCACCTCTAGCGATGCTCGCTACTACACGGACTCAGACGGTACACCTTGGGTAACCACAGCGGAGCTAAGAGAAAACTACATCTTTGTCACTCAGCAGCAAGTTACAGAAGAGGCACTAGAAGACTTCCCAACTTTACGGATGTACAGGTCAGGTTCTGTGATGATGGCTATGTATGGCGCAACGATTGGGCGATTAGGCATGATCGAAGTGGAAGCAACGTGCAATCAAGCCTGCTGCGTATTTGAGGTATCCGAATATTTCGACAATCGCTTCCTATTCTACTGGCTTTGGCATCGCCGGTTTGATCTGATTTCTCTGTCAGTTGGCGGCGGACAACCCAACCTCAGTCAACAAGACTTGAGAGAAGAACGAATCCTTTGCCCTCCACTTGACGCGCAGCGGAGGATTGCGCGGTTCCTGGATGAGAAGACGTCACGGATCAATGAGCTGATTGAGAGGATATGGGTTAGCATTGCGCTTCTGGAGGAATACAGATCGGCACAAATCACTGCTGCTATCACAGGGCAACTCACGAAGCTGCGATGACTCTCAATGCACCGACATACTTTGAGCATCTAAGGGCCTATGTAAACAACCGCTACGTGATGCATGAAGGGACCGGCGGTGAAGTCATTCTCCAAGAGAAGTATTACCCAGCAACCGGTACGCGGGCCAAGACCCGCAAAGTACGCCTGTTACTGCCGGGGCCGGGACTCGCCTTCAAACTTGACTATGATCAGGTCGAATTGCAGCGGAGGAAGCGTAAGCCGCCGCTCTTCCATTTCCTTGACGATACCGCGAAGCCGTGGTCCAAGCGCTGCGATTTCGTGATCTTCTACGTCAACAGACGTGCCTTCCACGCCGATTGCATCGAGTTCAAGTCGAAGAGTCTGAGTGCTGATAAGATCCTGCCCCAGCTCAAGGCTGGAACATCATGGGTGAACTCACTTAAGCGGACCATCGAGTACTACACCGGTGACACGCGCATGATACGCCTACGCAAGTTCGTTTTCGCCGAGAATGAAAATCCCGGTCCGTATGTCGACGAGAACCGGCAACTGCTAGCCGATCCATCTATTCGCTACTATCACTTTGATGAGGTGCAGGGGCAGCCGCTGGTCGACCTTCAGAACACCTCGGTACAGGAGATTTGATCCATGCCCGGCCATACCGAACACGATTTCGAGACTGCCATCGAAGCAGGGCTGACCCGCTCCGGGGACTATGCAGCACGAAGCCCAAACGCCTTTGACGAAGCCATCGCGCTCTTCCCCGATGATGTTGCGGGCTTCCTGAAGGACAGCCAATCCGCAAAATGGGAGGCGCTGGAAGCGTTCCTCGGACCGAAGACGACCTCAACCGTGCTGGACAACCTGTCTAAGGAACTGGAGCTCAAGGGCACACTCCATGTCCTGCGCCATGGGTTCAAATGCTACGGCAAAACCTTACACATGGCCTATTTCCGGCCTAATACAACTATGAACCCCGAGGCGGCAGAGAACTATGCCAAGAACCGGCTGACCATCACGCGTCAGGTTGCTTTCACCTCGGTCATGAAGAAAGAAGACGGCAACAACCGACGCTGCATCATCGACGTGACCTTGGCGGTCAACGGCATCCCCGTCGTCACCTCTGAACTCAAGAACCCGTTGACCGGACAACGCGCCGTCGATGCGATACGCCAGTACGAACACGAGCGTGACGAGCGTGATCTGTTGTTCGCGTTCAAGCAGCGAGCCTTAGCCCACTTCGCGGCGGACCCCGACGAGGTGTGGATGACGACCCGGCTCAGGGGCAACGAAACTCAATTCCTCCCCTTCAACCGCGGTAACCACCACGGAGCGGGCAACCCGCCCGTCGAAGGCAACTGGAAGACCCACTACCTGTGGGACGAAGTGCTGCAGGCCGATAGCCTCCTAGAAATCCTGCAACGCTTCATACACCTCGATGTGAAGGAGAAGCAGCTCAGAACCGACAAGGGCGTACGCACCGTGCGAACAGAGAACATGATATTTCCGCGCTACCACCAGCTTGACGCGGTGCGGAAACTCGTCGCGCACGCCAAAGCCAACGGCGCGGGTCGGAACTATCTGATTCAGCATTCGGCCGGCTCCGGCAAATCTAACTCGATTGCATGGCTCGCGCACCGGCTATCCAGTCTACATAACACGCACGACGAGAAGGTGTTTCACTCAGTCGTCGTCGTGACTGACCGACGTGTGCTCGATCAGCAATTACAGGCAACAATCTACCAGTTCGAGCACAAGATGGGCGTGGTAGAAAAGATTGACGAGGATACCCAGCAGCTTGCACGAGCACTATCCCAAGGTACGCCCATCGTCATCACGACCATCCAGAAGTTCCCTTTCATCTCACAGGCACTTTCAACCCTTGAGAAGAGAGGTTCCGGTGTGAAAATCGACACGGCGGAAAAGCGGTTCGCCGTCATCGTGGATGAGGCGCACTCATCCCAGAGCGGAGAGACTGCGACCGCTCTCAAAGGAATGCTGAACAAGGCAGGGATTGAAGCAGCCATTGCTGCCCAGCTGTCCGATGAAGAGGATGATGATCTCTCCGATGAAGTGAAGGAGGCAGTTCTGCGCAATGCGCTGCAACGCGCCCGGCAGCCAAATCTCAGTTTCTTTGCCTTCACGGCCACCCCGAAATTCAAGACGAAGGCACTGTTCGACGAACCTGGCCCGTCGGGTACTTCACCCTTCCATGAGTACACCATGCGGCAAGCCATCGAGGAAGGGTTCGTCATGGATGTGCTTCAGAACTACACTACCTACAAACGCTTCTTCGGCCTGATCAAACAAATCGAAGACGATCCCGATGTGCCTAGAAGGAAGGCAGCGAAGGTCCTAACCCACTACTTGGAGCTTCATCCTGTCAATATCGAGCAGGTGGTTTCCGTCATTGTAGAGCATTTTCGACTCTTTGTGCTCCACGAACTCGGCGGGCGCACTAAGGCCATGGTTGTCACAAGTTCCCGCCTTGCCGCTGTGAAATACAAACTTGCTTTTGATCGCTACATCAAGGATAAGAACTATACCGGTATCCGTTCGCTAGTTGCTTTCTCGGGTACAGTCAAGGATCCAGACGACCCTGGATCTTCCTACACCGAAGTAGCAATGAATGACGGTCTTGCCGAAAGCGAACTTCCCGAGACCTTTGGACGCGACGACTTCCGGGTTCTTCTCGTTGCAGAGAAGTATCAGACCGGCTTCGATCAGCCCTTATTGCAGACGATGTATGTGGTAAAGCACTTAGCCGGTGTTCAAGGGGTTCAGACCCTCTCAAGGCTCAACCGCATCGCGCCTGGCAAATCACGTACATTCATCCTTGATTTCGCCAACGAGGAAAATGAAATCTATAAGGCGTTCAAACCCTACTATGAGGCAACGCCTGTTGGGAAGAATGCCGATCCACATCGCTTGTCGGAACTGCAACACCGTCTGCTTGAATGGAAGATCTTCACGCTGGCCGATGTATCCAAGTTTGCCGAAGTGTGGTATCGTGCCAAGCGTGACCATTCGGCGACCGATCATCGCCTGATGAACTCCATCCTCGATGCTATCGTTCAACGTTTCCAGGATCGCAAGAAAGATGAACAAGAGGAGTTTCGCGGGCAGTTGACGGCCTTTCGTAACCTCTACGCCTTCCTATCGCAGATTATCCCCTATCAGGACACCGATCTCGAGCGTCTCTACGCCTATGTGAGGAATCTGCTGGCGAAACTCCCGCCACCGGGCGATGGTCAAGCCTTCGTT
The DNA here is from genome assembly GCA_965208365.1 of Caldilineaceae bacterium. GTDB lineage: Bacteria > Chloroflexota > Anaerolineae > Caldilineales > Caldilineaceae > Bin34. The sequence goes on from OZ242330.1 coordinate 1,780,318, forward strand.
CTGGACGATGAGGTGGCGCTGCAGTTCTTCCGGCTTCAGCAGATGTCCGAGGGCTCAATTGAACTACTGGAGGGCCAAGCTGACCCCCTGAAGGGGCCAACCGATGTCGGCACCGCCCGTGCCAAGGACGATGAAGTAGCGCTTTCGAGCTTGATCGAGCGTCTCAATGAACGTTTCGGGACCAACTTCACCGAGGCAGATCAGTTATTCTTCGACCAGATACGAACTTCGGCAGAGAACAATGAGAACATTGCAGAGGTTGCTCGCGCCAATAGCTTCAAGGATTTTGCTTCTTATCTGAATCGCATACTGGATGACCTATTCATCGCGCGAATGGAAGGCAATGAGGAGATCTTCTCCAGGGTAATGACGGACACCGAGTTTCGATCTGCTGCACACGAGCATCTTGCTGGAGAGATCTTTCATCGAGTTCGTGAGCCACAAGACTCAGGATGATGGTTTTCTAATCTGGACTTTATACAACTTGATGCCGGTATCCGACAGGAAACTGGACGTTAGGGGCTAATGTTCCACTGTATCAGAAACAGACGGTATAGAAGGCACTGTTGCAATTGGCGTGGGTTGTGGAGCCGCGCGCGCAGTGGGGGCCCGGCGGCCCGGCGCCACCAAGAGCCCAGGGGACGTCAGGCGCAGACCTGCGTGACCGCATGCAGGAAATTGCGCGTGCCAGCCACCGTGGGAAAGCCCCGGGTCCGGCGCACCTGCGGCTTCAGCCGCCCGAAGCGGCCTTCCAGGCGGCACCAGACTCCACCACGCCTTGGGCGCCAGCGTCGCCGGGTCGGCCGCCTCTTCCCGCCAGCCCATCAGGATCGCCGCTCCCTCGACCGGCAGCTCCCTCAGCAGGCGGTGCAGGCGTTTCAACCGGGGCGCATAGCGCTCCCACACCACCTCCACGCCCCAGCCCGCGAGCGGCTTCAGCTAGGCCTGCCAGTTGAAGTCGCAATCCGACACTTCCAGCTGCAGGATGGTGCCGTCCGCCGCGTCCATCACCACAGCCACCGGGCGCTTCCCACCGCCGATCGGGTCCGGGTCTCATCCGGCATCGCCACGCGCACCAGGCCGACCGGACCCCGCGCCTGCATCTGCACGGCCAGTTCCTGCAGGTCCCGCCACACGGTCACGTGGTCCACCTGCACGCCGAGCGGGGCCAGGGCCGCCTCCCCCCGGTGGCTCAGCCCCAGGCAGTACAGCAGAACGAGATGGGCCCGCAGCCAGCGGGTGCGGGCCTTGGCAGCGATACCGCCGGACGACCACGGTGCGGTCGCCGCGCAGGTCGGTCACCGTGCGCGGGACCGTGCCGCGCCAGGCACCGCCGCAGTTGGCGCAGCGGTCCGGCGGGAGATGTGTGGGTGTGACAGCCCATATCCTATCGCCTGGCCCCCACTGCGCGCGCTCGGCCCCGCAACCCACGCCAATTGCAACAGTGCCCCACTTGTCAAACCGATTTTGCGGTGCTATCCTCATGGATAGTTGAAACCTTCCCCGAGACAGGTCATGTCCCCCGCAACCGTGCAGACCGGATCCAGACGCCGACAGCCCCCCACCTGAAACACGCAACCCCTACACCAAGGTTGAAGGCGGTGTGATTGATGAAATCTAGGCGTCTGAGGACCGGGTGGACTGCGCTACGCGATGAAATGGTGTCCGTGGAAGCACGGCTGAACAAGCGCATCGATGGCCTTAGTGAACGCTTGGAACGAGTCGAAGCCGTTGTGGATCGGATTGAATCGGACATGCGCGAGGTCAAGCAGCATCTGTTGAAGACAGACAAACCTTGAGTCCGGGCACGCCGGGAGACCATCAAGTAGTTTGCCGGTCAGCATGGATATTGACGTTCAATCCATCATCAAAGCCTTCTTCTCTCCCTGGTGGCAACCCATTGCATGGTTGCTTGCCCTTTCCGCGGCGTTTTTGAGTGTTAGAATCGCCCTTACTGTCAACCTAACCGATTTGTTGATTGCGAGACAGAAGCGTAAGGACGAGAAGTCACGAGCACAACGTGTTGAAGAAACTATAGATAATTGTCCTCACTTGTGGGCCAGATACCCTCAAAGCCCCTTGGCAGTGTGCGAAAGGTGCGATGCTCGCATTGGCAGAAATGTTCTAAACCAATATGCTGGCGATAAAAATGTTGAGATTGTTGAAGCACAGGACGTAGTGACTAGGAACCTAGTGATTCACAATGGCGGAATCCGCGTCCCATCACCCTACAACAACGTTGTGCGGCCTACCCAGGGAGACACCAATGTCTAAGAAGTCAAAGCGCAAGTAGCAGCGGCCCAAGATCGAGGTGCGGAACCCGCGCTACGCAGGAGCTACTCCGGAGATGGTGGGAAAGGCCTTGTTGCGGTTCAAGGGCCGGGAACCGAAGGCGGAAGACGAAAACGAGGAAGAGGAAGACTGATCGCTAACCCTCCCCACCTCTTTCAGTCAAGTATATAATCCCCTTTTCGATGCCCCAGTGGTCGGGATCCAGTTTGTCGCGGAGGCCGTTGGGCCGCCCATGATGGTGCAGAGGAAGACTGATCGCTAACCTTCCCCACCTCTTGGTGCACCGCTCATGCCGGCCGTAGCTCCGTTCCACGGTCTCCCTGCAGTCATGGGCGATGACCACGCCGCCGATGTGGTCGAGGTAGGCGAAGTCGCACTGCAGGTCGTCGTATAGGTCAGGCTGGTTGAGAGCCAGACGGTGCAGGATCGACATGTTGTGGGCGGCGTGGCCGGTGCGGATGCGGCTCTCGTCCTCCCGAAAGGCCAGGTTCAGAACCCGGTGCAGACGATTCTCCACACCCCAGTAGCTGCGCACGGCTTGCAGCAGGACCCATGCATCCGCCGGCAGGCTGGAGATGTAGTAGCGGGTTTCCGAGACGACCTGTTCGCCCTGTCGCCGCTGGACCTCGATCATGACCAGACTCTGCAGGTCGGGTCAGGCCCCGTCGGGGTCCACGTACCGGGTGTATTCCGGCGTCCCGATCGCCCAGCAGCGGCGCGTCTCGATGCGGCCATGGTCCTTGTTCACGGTCTTGTGGAAGTCATGCACGCAGCCCTCACAGGTTCTGCCTGCTCCACAGCGAAGGTCTCGACCACGGCCTCGTGCAACTGCAGCTGGTTGCCCTTGAGTGCCAGCACGTAGTCCGCACCCCGTTTACGGATGGTCTGCGCAATCCGCTTCTGGCAGCCCAAGGCATCGATGGTCACAATGCAGCCCTCGAGCACCAGCATCTCCAGCAGTTCCGGAATGGCCGTAATCTCGTTGGAGTGGTCGTCCACCCGGCGCTGGCCCAGAACCAGGCGCGCCTGGTCTGCCCAGACACCGACCAGGTGCAGGGGCGGCACGCCCCGACCAGCGTCGTGGGAACGACGGGCCGCCTTGCCGTCCACCGACACGACTTGGGCCCGGAGGGCCGCGACCAGCGACTGCGCCCAGCGTGTGAAACAGCTCTCAAGCTGTTGGGAGTCCAGCCGCGCGAAGACGCGCCCAAAGGTGTCGTGCGAGGGGATCCCGTGCGGCAGCACCAGACACGTCTCCAGCCAGGCCTGCTTCTGGCATCCGAACAGCTGGACCGCGGTCCAGCTGTCGGCACCGCAGATCACGGCCAAGTTGCAATCAGGAGAATGTCCTCCAGGGCATACAGTCGGGCCTGAGGCCAACGGGGATCATCAACTGCGGTAAACAGGGAAACCAAGGGTACAGGGACGGTATCGGCCATGAAGGAAACTCCGGACGGGATGAAGCACCCCATCCTACTCAGGGCCTCACCACCCAATTTAGAATGCGATTGCCCTGCAACCGTACCTCATCAGAGGAGAAAGTCGACGGTTTTGGATATACTCCAAAGGAGAAGGAGAAACATGGATGAAGACAGTATCGCTGTTCAGTGGCTGTGGAGGGAGCGATCTCGGTGCGAAGCAAGCGGGAGCCGATGTCGTGTTTGCCATGGACATTTCCAAGAATGCAGTGCTGACCTACAAAGCTCACCGGAATCTTCTCGCCGCGTCTGATTGTGATGTCAGACACGGCGATGTGCGCAGTTTGACCCGCCTTCCCTCGTGCGAGTTGCTGTTGGGGTGCTACCCATGTCAGAGTTTCAGCATGGGAGGCCGTCGAGCCCCAGACAAAGATGAAACCGCTTTACTGTATCTAGAGTTCGCCCGTTGCCTAGCAATGACCGATGCTCGCTTCGCCGTAGTAGAAAATGTTGCTGGCTTGGCTTGGCTGGATGGCGGACGCTATCTGCAAAAACATCTGGCAGCCATTTCGGGCTCAGGCAAGGGATACGTGGTAACCCATGCAGTCCTGAATGCAGAGAATTTCGGTGTGCCGGCACGGAGGCGGCGCTTGTTCCTAGTAGCCGTACGCGCGGATCAAGGAGTCTACTACCACTTTCCGAGACCCACACACGGCCCCAAATCCGAGAGTCAAACCCCTTGGAAGTCGCATGGCGACGCGATAGCGCATCTGCCTACAGATCCCCATGCCGAGTACTACACGGGAGGGACAGAGCCGTTCTCTTGGTGGTACATGTCGCGAAATCGCAAGCGACCTTGGAACGAACCGTCCTATACCATACTAGGCAACTGGCGCCATACACCACTGCACCCAGCCTCGCCTACGATGCGCATGGTGTCATCTGATCTAGCAAACGGGTGGAAGCAAACTTGGGAATTCACGGACGAATACGACCATCTTGATGTGGAAGGTCGAACCGCTTTCCCACTGCCTCGCCGGCTGTCTTGGCGCGAAGCGGCATGCCTGCAAACCTTCCCGGATGATTTTGATCCCAAAGGCTCGGTCGCGGCCAAGTTCACACAGATCGGGAATGCAGTGCCGCCGCTCCTCATGCAGGTTATTGTGTCAGGGATTGTGACAGAGCGAGGATTATCTGAAGAACTGCCGTCCGGATCAACAGGGCAGGTCTGGAGCATCAAACAAGGGGATAAGCAGCCGAGCCACGTCCAGAGTTAGCTTTCAGCTACAGCCAAGGTTACTTTACCCTGCACCCATTCAGCCCAGCAGACCGGTCCATCTGCTAGTTCTTGACCCGCGAGACAAGCTGTGATGCGGATGCGGTCGAGCAAAAGAGTTCCTGTCAATCTCGTGATCCATGAACCATCACCTTCAGCCACATGGGGAATAGCTAGAGCTGGAACTGGCCTCGATCCACAGTAAAGAATACTCTGCCACATCTCTAAGTTGAGATCGCCCTTTTTCTGTTCCCAACCTTCCCCAGTTGCACATTGAACATAAATCTGTAGTTGATTATTATGTGAATCGGAGAAATCTTTCCAGCCAACCACGTCAAGACCAAGATCTTTGTCTGTATCTTTCACTGACCCTCCCCCCAGATACTGACTTGATGTCAGTTGCGCAAGGTCTGCTAAGGCCTTCTTGATCGGTCTGGCCATCGTATCGCGCGGATCCCCGAAACGAATTGCACCTCCTCCCAGAAACGACTTGACCGCCAGTGTAGTCATGTGCTCGAAAATCCTTCCGGTATTGTCTCCGGGTCGTCTGATGTCGCGGTCAGATGCAAGGAGACAGACGAGGTAGGGATCAGCCCACTTCTCTGGATCCTTCCATCGCAACAAGCCCTTCTCAAAAACAAATGGATAGGCATCACTACAAAGGGTTTGGCGTCGTTCGATCTCAACCGTTGTGTTCTCGGCAAGGCGGATGCCAGCTCCCGATCTGTCCTCATCTTGATCAGACAGATCGTGCTCGTCCCAGTCCTCAGCATCGACCAAGTCGCCTTCAGCCAACGTGGCACCAACGATATTTCCAGTATGCGCTTGTCCATTCCCAGAGCAAACCACTTGTTGCTCGAGCCAGTCCGCCGCCTTGACCGGACTGCGTTCCCCCGCCGACAGTCTCATGCTCCGTTCATCCACCCAGGGTTTTTCTCAGAGCCATACTTGAGTCTGCTGCTCGTTCGGCCAGTCTGAGCAACTCGGGCCGGTCTTGGTGCCGGTGTGCGATACCCAAGGCCAGTTCCAGATTGTGGTTGGTCTGCTGCAACAAGCCCAGCAACTCCTCTTCTTCTCCTGCGCTACGGGAATAGGCGTCCTCCAAACTAGCCCCTCCTCGCAGCGCATCAACCGCATCCGGGCTATCGTAGATCGCCGCCAGCTTGCGCAATTCCCGGGAGTCTTTCACCTTGGCCTGTTGGGAATCGCCGGGAGGAGGCCCATACAGATCTCGCATTTGGTCAAGCAGACGATTCACGTATTCCGGTTTCACCGGATTCGGTTGTGGGGTATCCAGATTCGAATCTTCCAGTTGGAGATAGTCCCGTACGCGGACGTAACCTAGGGAGGTATAGAGCCAAGAAAACTTAAAACCTCCGGGAGAATCGTCCCATCGGGTATCCGAGGCCTCGTTGGCCTGTTCCAATACGTAGAGGGTGAGCAGCCATCGCCGCACCGTCCCTCTCTGGACTCCGATGGAACGCGCTATGTCCCCAACTTCCTGTCCTTGGTCAATCAACCAGCGAACATAGCGCGCCTTGGCTAGAGGATCCCAGTCCTTCACCCCCCGGATGTGTCGAACACCAAGATAGGGAACAATGTCAGCACGGTTTTGATACAGCTTGACGGGAACAGGGTTCAGCTGAGCGAGGACATCGTCATTGGTGATCTCCGGAAGACTGTGCTTGTCTGCTCCAGCGGCTGCGCGCGCTTCATCATTCAACAGAAGCTGCAGAGAGGCCAACCGACGATTTCCCTCCACCACCACCACAATCTCTTCCTGGGTTTTACTGCAATCGCACTTGACACCAATCAGAGGCTCTTCACTGAAGTAGCCATGCTGTGACATAGACAACATCAAGGGATGCAGATCGTAAGACCGATAGAACTCCCGTAGCAATTCATCCTGTGAAGCGTTGGGCAGAGTCTCGGCCAACCGCGGATTCTCCGGATCCAGTCTCAGGCTCTCCACCGGCCAGAGCCTGACTCTACTTCCTGAATCGGGTTCATGGGAACTCATGCGTCCTCCCCGCGTGTCCTGTGGCCGCCCGAGGTTAATCTGTCAAGGGTCTCTGGCACGACAGTTTGTGTTAGCGGCTCATTATAGGGGTGTGGACCCAAGGTAGACGCCCTTCACTGCTGTTACCAAAGCAATCGCATTCTGATTTGATGGGACCCTGAGCAGGTACTCGTCGTTCCAGCCGGCCTGCTTATGCTTGGTGGCGATGCCGCCCTTGGTGGTGGTCTCCCGGCGCACTAGGTTGAGAGCCATTCGCTATAGGATCAATGGCCTGCCCCATCTGGACGAGGTCATGCTGCCGATCCTCCAGCGGCTGGCCCGGAAGCAACCACTGGAGGCGGGTCCTGTCCTGTTCGCACTTTGGAAGACGGTGCTGCAGGGACGGGGTGCCTGCATCCAACGGAATCCGACCGTCCCCATCTCCACCAATCGACTGGAAGGCTGGTATGGGCGCTTCAAGCCTAGGGCTCGCCTAGAACGAGGGAGGGAGCCCTCAAGTTTGTGCGCCTGATAGCCCACGGCCCGGAACCAATACCAACGAGCTTGAAACAGTACTGTCGAAGGGTATTGTTCGAGTCCGCAGGCATCACGCACGATATCCGCGGCTATGATACCGCGCTTGCACGTGACCTTAGTCATGTCCTCGACATGAATTGACCGGGGGCGGTAGCCCGTCGGCCAGGGAAAGCAGAAACGCCTTCCGGCTCCAGTTGGCCTTCGAGGTCTGTGATGTTTGCCGTGTCCCGGCTCTAAACCGCAAACAACTTGTTGCGCAGGACCGTCTGGTTCTCGTAAATCGACCCGCCCTTGAGTGCCGGTGGGAGCGGCATGCGCACCGGCGCATCGGTCACCCGGGCCTCGTAGGTCGGGTCCCCGCGCAGAATGTTGTCGTTGAAGCTATCCCAGTCGGACACCCCCAGCAGCGGCCAGGCATCGATGGCGGCCATCTGAAACAAAAGTAGCCGCCTGGGATGCGCCGAGACATTCTTGGCCGAGGCATGGAGCGTGCGCACGTGGTGCAGCGAAATGCCGCCGGCATGGACTTCCATCAGCTCCGCCTTGTCGGCATCTGCCACTTCCTCGGTGACCGCTCCGGCAAAGTAACCGTCCTGATGGTGATCAAGAATCGGCCCCCGATGGGAACCGGGAATGCACAGCATGCAGCCGTTTTCCTCCAGCGTGTCGTCCATGCAGATCCCCACGGCCAGCAGGTCGTCATTGGTGTGGGGATAGAAGGCCCAGTCCTGGTGCCATTCGATGGGACTGCCAAAGTGAGGCGACTTCATGTTGAGCTTGTCGCCGTTGGTGCGCACGCCGGGGCCGATCAACTCCTCCACGATGTCCAGAATACCGTCGTGGTTCATGATGTCCCGGTACACCTGATGCTGCTCAACCGGGGCCTTGAGGCGACGCAGGCGCGGTTCCTCGGGCGTGTGCTCCGGCTCCAGATCGAACACGTCGGTGTGTTCGGTCACGGTGCGGGACTGCTCGACAAAGTAGTCCGTGACTTCGCGCAGGGCCAGCACTTCATCGACACTCAGTACATCTTCCACCACAAGGAAGCCCTTGTCCTCGTAGGTGTCCTTCTGTTGACGCGACAACATGTTCAACTGTTCCTCAAACCTTATGGGTTCCTGGTAATTCGCTCTCGGTTGATGGGGGCATGGTTGCAGGCCCCCGCAACTCGAGTCCGGGTGGAGCAGTCCCCACCGTAGTCCTGGTTCGTTCCGCGAGCAGGTCCTTGACCTCCCTGTAGGGCATGTACAACGTTATCTCCTCGTCGTACAGCCTCGCCAGAATGTTGCAGGCGGCATTGATGTCCGCGTCCAGCACAGCCCCGTCAAGACAGTAAAACCGGTCCCGGCGACGTCGGCCCTGCAACAGGCCCGTGCGGGAGTCGACTTGCGATGTGTAGGCTGGATTGACCAAGGCCGGCGCAGAACCTCTGCGCCGAGATATCGAGGTTAGGGTGTCCGCCATCACGCCCTTGACCCAGCCGCTCAGACGGCGGTTGGTGTCCCTGTGGCGGTACGGGGCGGACTTCATGGTCGCGGACAGGTCCTCGCAGGCAATGGTGCCGGCCTTGTCCACGACAGCGTGGGCAGCGTGGCAGAGGTGGTCGCGCACTTGTTTGCGATGCAGGGACTGCCGCTGGTTCCACTTCTGGTTGCCGAGGTTGTTCTTCCGGATGTTGTCGGCCTTGCGGTGGTTGCCCTTGGCCCGGTGCTTCTGCTCGGTGTCCCGGAGGTGATTGCGCCGTGTTCCCTTGACCTTGCGCTGGTCGCTCTCCGCGGACAACAGGTTGCCCAGACCCTCGCCGTGGCGCTCCCCGTCACTGTCCGCGTAGGCTTCGGTGTAGCCCTTGTCCACCCCGACCGTGGCCTCCCCGCAGGGGCGCGTGCTGCACACCTGTGCCTCATCCACCGCGTAGTGGACTTCCACCTGGCCGTGGTCCCGCAGGAGGATGCGGAGGGTGCCCGAAGGCAGGTGTGTGCCCTTGAGCGGAATGGCAATGCGCTGGCCGCGTTCCAAACCCTGGAGGTACACCCAGGCCCGGTCGTGCCAGACCTTGGTGGTGTAGGAGCCCGCGTCGGCCACGATCTGGTTCGTCACATGGGACCGGCCGCCCCGCCACTGTTGCCGCATCTGCCGGTGCAGGAACGGGTCCTCGGTCCAGCGGTTCCGCTTGAGCAGGCTGTACAGACGCTCGCGTTCGGCGCTGTTCCCGCGCGTGCGGTGCCGGATGGCCTTCTTGACCGGCACCTTGGAAGCCTCCCGCGCCGCATCGATGTCCCCCAAGGCATCGGCCAAGGTCGCCTTGCCCAGACGCGCCGGCAACCCGTGCCAGTCATACCCCTCCGCCATCCAGGCATCGCGGATCTCATAGGGGGATTGCAGGACCGTGACCACCCCGCTGCACCGCTGCCAGGCATCCGCGCGCACCTTGCCGCACAGGACCGCGATCCGGACCAACCGGTCGTACTTGTCCCGGTTCAGCCCTTGGCTGTGAAGGCTGCGCGTGGCCTTATGCGACATCGTCAAGGGCTTCCCGACCGCTTCAGGACATGCAGTTGATGTGCAGTTGATGGGATGAGCGATTCACATGTGCTCCGAACCGGGGAAGGCAGTGGCTCCTGTCCCTGACCCATATGATGCCACAGGAATCGTCAGGCAACAGGTGGCTTATGCATACTCCGGCAGATTACCTTCCCATGCGTTGGGGACTATCGGAGCGGAAGTAGAAATTATAGGATAGCGGAAACCGCTGCTTGTCGTATTCCCCTACAGAAACCTTGTCAGGCCACCGGCATGAGCAGATCATCGATCCTTTCCAGGATTATGTCGAGTTCTTTGGCATCCTGCCCGTCCAGGGCGGGCAGGCCGGTGCGACGGGTGTGCGCCGTCTCGATGATCCCCCGGCGTACCAGAAGCTCCTTGATCACCGACAGTCCGAGGCAGAAGCCAAGATTGATGAACGGCAGCAAACGGTCGTACAGGTCGCGGGCCGCATCCTGCTCCCCGGCGTGGAAGAGATCCCAGATCCTGACATGCACGTCCACGATCTCGACCGAAGGCATGAAGCCGTGGGCCCCGCGGTCCAGTTCCGACATCATCCACCGGCACCAGGCACCTCCGAACACCCCCTGACAGGCGTCGCCCAAGCCCTCAATCAAAGCCGAGATGTTGTGGGCGGAGGGTTCGTTCTCCTCCTTGACATAGGCAAGGTGTTCGATCTGCTGCAGCAATTCCATGATGCGTGGAACCGGCAAACCGGGTGGCGCGTCCTGAAGGAATACGGGCCGCCGGGCGGCATTGGAAATCGCCTCGTAGTAGCGAAAGACATCATCCGGTCCCAGGGCGCCGATGTAGGGCGGCAGGGCAATGACGGCGTCCGCCCCGTGCCCAACGGCATGGGCTGCGTATTCTGCTGCCGACTGCGCACTGGTCCCTGCCACGCCGGCCACAACGGGAATTTCGCCGTCTGCAGCCTTGAGCACTCGTTCCAGGGCGGAACGGCGCTCGCCGTCGGTGAGCAACTGGAACTCGCTCGCCAGGACGGGGTACACCAACCCATGGGCCCCTGCTTGCCGACAGAAGTCCACCTGTCTGGCCAGACCGGATTCGTCCACCATCCCCTGATCATCGAACGGGGTTTGGACCACCGGAAAGATGCCTCTGAAACCAGCCATGCTGCCTCTTGATCAGATGTTGGCGAATCCCGTTGGAGCGCGGCTGCACCTACTCGGTTTGGGCAAATGCACCGGCGTGCCTGATGGAAGGCACTTCGCTAGCCAAACGTCAGGACTGACGGCCGAACAAGAATGTGTAGCCAACCGTCCCTGTTTCATCCACTGTGTACCCGAACTGCTCCACATACTCGTCGCCGGATAGGAACTTGTCGTTTCGCGCATCGAGCATCGCGTGCAAATCCCTGTGGAATGACGTCTGGAGATCGGAATGGTCCGACTGGTTTGCCAGGTTGTTCAGTTGATAGGGATCTTCTTCGTTGTCGTACAACAGCCAAGGTCCGTCCAGGTCCTCGACATAGGTGTATCGATCAGTGACCAACCCGCGGTACTCCCGGCCACCGGCCGTCCGCACAAACTGGCCAAACGGTTGCAGACACATCACCAGGGCCTGTCCGCCTGACGGGTCTTCCCCGCCGCGCAGGTGGCCGCTGAAGTCCAGTCCTTCCATTTCGGACCGGGCCTCGAGGCCGCACAGCCCCAGCAGCGTGGGCAGGACATCCACAACATCGATTGGGGCGTCCTCCGTGCGGGCCTCCGTTCCCAGCCCTGCCGGCCAGCGCAACAGGAACGGCACCCGGATTGACTCCTCCCAAGGACGCTGCTTCATGTGCTGTCCCTGTGAACCCAGCATGTCCCCGTGGTCGGACAGGAACAGAAAGATGGTGTTCTCCTCCAGGCCTTGGGCCTGGAGGGTGTCGCGCAGCTCGCCGACACAACTGTCCAGGGCGGAACAGTGGGCGTAGTAACCCGCAATCCGTTCCCTGGCCAGGTCGGCCACCTCGGGAGGAACGTTGGGCCTCAACTCGATCGCGTCCGGGTCGTACATCGCCTTGAACTCGGGCGGTGCCGTCTCATAGGGGTCATGGGGCGGTCCCCACGACAGAAACAGCAGGAAGGGCTTGTCCGAGTCACTGCGTTCCTCCAGCCAGCGGCAGGCATCCCGGGTCTGGTCGCGGGCATCGTAGTCCGGCCAGATGTCCGGTTCCGTCTTGTCTTGGTCGTAGTACAGGGAGCGGTTGTAGGTGTGCGTGCACTCCAGAACCTTCCAGTACTCGAATCCCTGCCGGCTCTCCCTGGGAATGGGTGCGTCGCGGCCGCGCCCGTCCACATGCCACTTGCCAATGTAGGCGGTGTCGTAACCGTTGCGACCGAAGATCTTGCCCATGCTCTCGATGTCGTCGGCCAGATGCACGTCATTCACGAACAATCCGTGTGTCTGGGCGTAGAGGCCGGTCAACATACAGCCCCGGGCCGGTGTGCACACCGGAATGCCCGACACGGCCTTCCGGTAGTTGATGCTCTCGGCCGCCAACCGATCCAGGTGCGGGGTCTGCACCTGACTGTCTCCGGCGTACCCGCAGGCCTGGGCCCGCCACTGGTCCGCCAACACAATCACGACATTGGGACTTGACTCGGTCATGGCCGCGAATCCTCGAGAGACCTTGAAATGGAAGGCGCGTTAGCGCAACACGAACTTCAAACAGACCGGAGTGGGTGCTTCGATGACCTCGCCCGTGGCGGACAACAATCCGGTCTCCTGGTCCAGTGCGAACACCACGATGGTGTCCGAGTCCTGGTTGGCGGCATACAGCCGATCCCCTTCCGGACTCAGGGCAAAGTTGCGGGGCGTCTTGCCGCGCGTCGATTCGTGGCCCAGGAGCGTGAGCGTCCCGTCGTTGGCGTCCACGGCAAAGATCGTGATGGAGTCGTGCCCGCGGTTGGAATTGTAGGCCCACTTGCCGGACGGATGGACATGGATGTCCGCCGTTGAGACGGGACCGTCCCAGTCGTCCGGCAGCGTGTTAATGGTTTGGATCGATGTCAGGGTGCCGGCATCGCCGTTCCAGTTGCAAACGTCAATCGTGGCGCTCAACTCGTTCAGGACATACGCCCACCGGCCATTGGGATGGAAGTCGAAGTGGCGAGGCCCCGACCCGGGTCGGACCACCAAGTCGCTGCGATGGGTCAGGGGACCGTCGGCCCCGTCCAACTCGTACACCCGCGCCATGTCCATGCCCAAATCGCAGGCGATAAGGAAAGTGCCGGACGGATCGAGCGTGGTGGAATGGGCATGCGGCCCTTCCTGACGTTCCTGGTTGACGCTGGATCCCTCGTGCTGCACGTTGAAGGCACCCTCAACGAACCGGCCGTCGTCACCATAGGGGATGGTCTGGATGGAGCCGCTCTTGTAGTTCGCCAGGGAAATGCGCGACCGGGCTTCATCCAGCCTTACGTGGCAGGGCCATTCCCCGCCGGACGCATGCCGGTCCACCATGGTGAGGGCTCCGGTTTCGGGATCAAAAGTGTGCGCGGATACGCCCCCGCCACCGAATTCCTCAATGTCGTCCACCTCGCCGCATGCGAACAGGAGGTTGTGTTCGGAATGAACGTCCAGGAACGTTGGGTTCGGCAGCGATGGATACCAGTCGATGGCCTGCATCAGCCCGTCGGCCATGCGCTCGAACGCATAGATGCCCTGGGCTGTGGCCTGGACATGCGGCAGGGAAACCGTGTAGGTCCCCACGTATAGAAAGGTTCGGGATGGATCAGTCATGTCGGACCTGATTCCTTGGTGGATTGGTGCTGGGGAAGCCGAATGGGGCCGATCAGGGAAGTGGCGAACATTCCCGGATCGGAGTGGTCAGAGTACGAACGACTCCAGATAGCGCTTGCTGAGCAACAGCATGCGGCTGCGCAACGGTTCACGGGACCATAGGGGTCCATGGGGCTCCATGGACAGCCAACCGCTGTAGCCGTGCTCGTGAAGGAAAGCAAAGAGCGTGCCCCACGGCACATCGCCCATGCCGGCCGCCGGCTGTGAGGCCAGTTCACCGTCAATGACCACATGTTCCTTGATGTGCATGTAGCCGACGCGGTGCCCGTATTGCCGAACCACTGGCACCGGATCCTGCCCGGCGTGCATGAAGTTGGCGGGGTCGTACTTGATGCGGACGTCCAAGCCCAACTCCCACACGCGTTCAAAGGCGGCCAGGCCGTCGAAGAACGAATTCCCGTGCAGTCCGTAGAAGGCCACGTCAAAGCCGGCTTCGGCCGCCCGATCAAGGAAGGGAGGAAAGATACGGGCAAACTCCCGAGCCTGCTCGTCCAGGGGCGCGCCGCCCCAGTCCCCGCCTCCGGTCACCAGCGTCTCCGCACCAAGAATGCGACCAAACGCCAGCAGACGGTCCAGATGGCGGTGCGCTTCCGCCCGTTCGGCCGCATCCGGAGCCAAGTGGTTCCAGCCCCATAAGCCAAGGGAGGCACAGCGGATGCTCCGCTCATCCAGCATTGCGGCCGTGGCTTCGATATCCGCCTCCGTCAGGTCGGCAAAACCGGCCCAGTGGTTGAACTCGAGACCGGCAAAGCCGTGGAGGGAGGCAAACTCCACGTCGCGGGCCAGTTGGTCAGCATCGTTGGCGGCAATAAAGGCCCATTTCACGGTTCACCGTCCCGTCGGAACCAAGTTTGTACAGGCTGTACAGAAGATGGCGACACGGATTAGCCACCCAGGGCTTCGAGGGCGGCCGCAACCGTCTTCTTCGGTTTGACGTCGTAGTCGACCGCAACCAAGTTGCCGTCTCCGTCGATTACAAAGCTGCTCCGGTGAACGCCCATGAACTTCTTGCCCATGAAGTTGCGCTCGCCCCAGACCCCGTAGGCTTCGCAAATCGCGTGGTCCTCGTCAACCAGCAGCGAGAAAGGCAGGTCGTACTTGCCGATGAACTTCGCATGGCGCTGGCTGTCATCCGGGCTCACGCCCAGAACCGTCGCGTTCAGGGCCTGCAAATCATCGAAGTTGTCGCGCAGCGAGCAGGCCTGCATGGTGCAGCCGGGAGTGTCGTCCTTGGGATAGAAGTACAGGACCAGGTTCTGGCCCCGGAAATCGGCCAGGGACACGGTTTCGCCGTTCTCGTTGATCGCGGTGAAGTCCGGCGCCGGAGTATTGGGTTGGAGGTGTTTGAGGGCCATGGACCGTCCTCAATGTTGCAAATGGTGCGCCAAGGCATGCTTGGCACCGGAGAATACCCCGAGGTTCAGGGCTTGGCCGTGATCAGTTCAGGATTCTGATGCCAGACCACGGGATTCTGATTGTCGTCGTCGAGCACATCGCCGAGTTCGTAGGACGCGAACTGCTCGTCGGAGAGGATGTTCTGATTGCCGTTGAACGTGCTGCCGTACGGCATGAAGCCGCAGGTCATCGCACGCCGCCAGCCCCCCGTCATGTTGGCGCCGGCCCCGTGCACGAGCAGCGCGTTGTGGAAGGAACAGGATCCCGCCTTCATGGGCGCGGACATGGAGGGCAGGGTTACAAAGTCCGGGTAAACCCGGAAGATGTCTGCCATATTTTCCGTGATGCCAACGTTGTCGTAGGTCGTCTTCTTGTGCGAGCCGCCCAAAAAATACAGACAACCATTCTGGTAGGTGGCATCGTCGAGCGCCACCCAGATGCTGGTGGAATTCCGGGAATGGAAGGACCAGTAGGGATTGTCGAGGTGCCAAGCGGTGGGATTGGCCCACGGCTGCTTGATCAGAGCCTGATCGTGCCAAACCCGCATGCCCTCGGTCCCGGATAGGAGCGAGGCCATACGGCCGATGCGCGGGTCCAGGATCAGCTTGCGCACGGCGGGACTGTCCTTCCACAGGTTTATCCGCTGCACGAACACATAGTCGTAGTACGAGTCGCCCGCCTTCCAGCGCTCGTCGTCCTCGTCCGCGCCTTCCACCACCAGCTTTTGGTCCTTGCGGTTCCCCACGGCTTCATCCACCGCATCCCGCCAGGTCTCCAGTTCGTCGGGGGTCAGAAAGTCGTCGAACACAACGAATCCGTTCTCCTGATAGGAGTCGATCTGTGCCTGTGTCACTTCACAGTTCATGAGTTTCCACTCCAGTCTCCGATGGGAACCGTCCCTCCGGTCTCCAGAACCTATGACAATCTCATCCGATTCGGGATGATCTGCCTGTCTGGTAGACGCTTCACGGACCGCGCGCAGGCCTCTCGGCGGTGCGTCTTACAGGTCTCCACGTCCCTTTCTCCGCCGGCGGACCTCGCCGGCCTGGGGGACTCGTTGAGATGTCGGGCCGGTCCCGGTTGACCCGTGCGCGTGTCCGGCCTCGGCCGGGGGCGGTTTCGTGGGGCGCATTGGTTATCTGGCGCCGGCGCGGGTTGGGCGCGTGCACGCCGCCGGAATGGTGGCTGAGGCCCTGGACTGTGTAGAGGGGGGTTCGGCCGTGGGCAACCTCCGATGGCTGATGGCGGGCGAGAGTCCGGATTGCTGCCGGGCTCTCTTGATTTCCACACATTTATACACGATTAACCTCGATTACAGCGAACTGCTGCTACCCCTGCAAACATCCAGCCCGGCTGCCGGCGGAGGGATGCCGACAGCCGGGCCGTCGGGGAACCACTCGGATCCCCGCACTTCATGTCACCGAGCTATTCGCTCGTGTAGAACATCTGCTCGCCGGAATTGTTGCCGGCGATGGCCTGGCCCGCGATGGGCACATTGCGCATGGCGGCGTCCGTGACCAGCACGTAGCCAACCTTTTCCACAAGTTGAATGAACCAGATGTTGTCGTAATGGTTCTGGTACAACTGCCTTGTGAGTTCCACGTCTTCGGGCGACGCCGGCGGGACCCTGACGCGACCTCGGCCTGCGTCAATCAGATCCTTGACCGCCTGCGGGGGTTCTTCACCGCTTTCGCCATTGGTGTTCATCCAGGTCCGCCAGGCTCCAGCCCACCCGGGCGTGGGGAAATAGTCTGTCCAGGTACCGTTCTTCCACATGGGCTGAACGGACCAGATCATGGTGGCCTGCATCTCGTTGGCATTCCAACGTTGACCCCAAAGCGACGGATCAATTTGCTTGATCGTAGTCTTGATGCCCACGTCCTGTAGATACGAGGCCAACAGTTCGCCCATCGGTTGGAAGTCCGGCGCATGGTCGGCATGCTCCAGCGGCACCACAAACGTATTGCCGTCCGGCCCGATGCGGAAACCTTCGCTGTCACGCTGATCCAAGCCCATGCCGTCCAGCAGGGCATTGGCGGCTTCGGGGTCGTATTCGCTGGGAATCAGCTCGGGAAGGGAGGCGTAGGTGTAGTAGATGCTCTCAATGATTTCCGGCCGGTTGATGGCCAAGCTGACGGCGCGTCGGAAGTCCAGATTTCCCACGACCTCTCGCCAGACGTCGTCCTCAAAGGTCAGATTCAGGTAAAAAGCCACCGGATCGACATGGTTGTCGAGGATTGCGAAATTGATATATCCGCTTTCTTTCGCTTCCTGGTAAAGCGGCAGCTTGAGCAGGGCGGTATCCTCTCGCAGCATGTCCACTTCGTCCGCGAAGACCTTGATGTTCACCGTGTCGGTGTCGGCCACCAGGGCGGAAACCACTTCGTCGATGTACGGCAACTGATTGCCGGCGGCATCCACCTTGAAGTAGTAGGCGTTCCGCTCGAACTTCATGAGTTCATCGGTTTCGGTGGCGTTGATCCAAGGCCACATCGCAGGGAAGCCAGCGCACTGCGGCCTTGTCAGATCCCAGTTGCGGCAGTCCACAGAGGTGAAGAGCGCTCTTGGCGAATCCAGTCCCTTGTCCTCAATCATGGCCGCGATTTCATCCGCATCGCCATAGCCTGTGTGAAGCGGCTTCAGGTGATGAGACGGCTTGAACACGTCCGTGTAGCCTTGCCAACCCTTGATGCTCAACTCGCGCAGAAAACCGCCATAGCTTTCGTCAAAGGTAATGCTGAAGGTGTAATCGTCGGAAATGTCAAAGACTCCCACAGTGCCGTCCGGAGACCCCCCGGAGCGGAACTTGTTGGGAACACTCGGCGTATATTCTTCATGCAGAAGGACGTCCTCATGCGCAAACCGCACATCCTCGGTCGTCACTGGTGCACCATCCGACCACTTCAGGCCCTCGCGCAAGTGGAATGTGAAGACCGTGTAGTCCTCGTTGAACGTGTAGTCCTCGACCACGTTGCCGTAGATGCCCGCCACGCTGATGCCCGGAGCCGCCAGGACGTTTTCGTTGAGCATGATGAAAATGTCGGGATTCCAGCCCGGGCTGGGATGGGCAAACCTCATCACGCCACCATATTCGCCAATGGCCAAATCGGGCAGGTCATTTAGTTCGGAGATGACTCCCGCCGTGACCACCAGAGGATTGACCGGCAATCGGTCCTCTACCGGAGGCAGATCGCCAGAGGCAACCATTGCATCCAGGGAGGGCGACTGGGAATACATGCCGTCCGCGTCGGCGGCTGCGTCCGCCGCAGGCTCGGCTTCGGCAGGAGCTTCCGCTTCAGGCGGGGCACAGGCAGTAACCAAGGCCAAAGCCAGCAACAAGGACATGGCCGCCACCAACAGGGTTCGCAGGTTCATTGCATCGCTCCAAAAAAACAAATGGGTCCAAACGGATTCGGGGTGTTGGGGAACATACGACTCTTCACTTGACGGCAGGCCGCACCTTGCCGACCGAGTGTCAATCGGCACGCGTTCGCTGATTCGGGGAATCCAAACGCATTCTACCTGTTGCCTCGGAAAGTGGTCAAAGTAAGTTCGGGACAGGACGGTTGCAGTGCTGCCGGTCACAACGCAGGAAGGAAGGAAGAATCCAGCCTTCGCGACACCGTGGGAGCATTGGTCGTGGCCGGTTGCACTGCACGGCCTTGGCACCCTTGGTCATCAGGAATGGCCGAATGTTGCTGAGGAAGGACCTTGAGCGGGCATTGACCGGTCCAACCAGCCTGCATGGGCTTGGCCACGATGCTTCAAGGAGCGGCTCGGCCGGCGCAGCGACGGATGTTGCGTCCCAATTCGTGCATCCCGTCCCGGATGGCCGGAAGCCATGAATTCGAACACGATTGCTTGGAGAACGGTGAGGATGACACGTTCCAGGCACCAGATCGTATACTACGATTCCCGACCTGTGGTTCGCGGGGATCGCCTTTCGCCGAGGGTCAGCCTAGCAGCCAAGGGTTGGATGGCGGTCCAAGAACCCTATTTATGGCGAACCACGTTGTTGCCGAACTCAGAATCCGGATACATGGTCCAGGAGGTTGCGTGAACAGGTTCAAACCAGATCTGACCGATGCCGATGTGACGCCGCGTCACATCTACATGAACCGACGGCGGTTTATGCGGGCCACCGGCACTGTTGTGGGCGGTTCGCTGATCGCCGCATGCCGGGTGATGCCCGAGGAGACAACGGAACCGGAGTCCGTGGAACAGGCCGCGCCTTCGGCCCAGGACGCCGCGCCGGCTTCGAACCCGGAACCCGCGCCGGCCAATCCGGCGGTGGTGAAGGACTATGCGTCGCTGACCGACGAACTGGGGGATCCCCTCAACTCCTTCCACGACATTTCCAACTACAACAACTACTACGAGTTCACCGTCGACAAGCAACGGGTGGCCGGCTTGGCCAAGGACTATCCAACCAGCCCCTGGACCGTGGAGGTGGGCGGCCTGGTGGACAAGCCCGGCACCTACACGCTCGCGGACTGGGACCGCTTTCCGCAGGAAGAGCGCATCTACCGCCTGCGCTGCGTGGAAGCCTGGTCAATGGTGATCCCGTGGACAGGATTCCCCCTGCGCATGTTGCTGGACGAGATCCAGCCCCAATCCAACGCCAAGTACGTGGCCTTCCAAACGGTCTTCGATCCCGAAAACATGCCGGGCCAGCGGGGTGGCTACAACTGGCCCTACACCGAGGGCCTGCGCCTGGACGAGGCCGAAAACGACCTGGCCATGCTGGTCACGGGCCTGTACGGAGATCCCCTGCCGATGCAGAACGGCGCCCCCATCCGACTTATCGTCCCCTGGAAGTACGGCTTCAAGAGCATCAAGTCGATTGTCAAAATCGACCTGGTGGAGGAGCAGCCCACCTCGCTCTGGATGAGCGCCGCGCCCAACGAGTACGGCTTCTACTCCAACGTGAATCCCAACGTCAACCATCCCCGGTGGTCGCAGGCCCGGGAGCGCCGCATCGGCGAAAACGGACGGCGGGAGACCCTCTTCCTGAATGGCTACGAGGACCAGGTGGGCTATCTGTACGAGGGCATGGACCTCAAGGCCAACTACTGAGTCCCACGACTTTCCCTTGGCTGCCGCGCCGGCTCCGGCTGTCGGGGCCGGCGCGCGTTCCGCACATTTGACCATTTGTCGGGGACTGCTTGATGTCCAAAGCCGAAGCGCAACCCAATTCCCGGTTCGGCAGCCCTGTGGCCGCCGTCCAGGCCTTCCTCAAGAAGCGCCGCATGCACTGGTCGCGGGCCGCCGTGCACGCCGCCATGCCCCTCTGGTTCATCGGCCTGGGGATCCTCTACCTGGTCTCCAATCCGGCCGACGACTCGCTTTGGCTCGTCCACAACATGGGGTTTACCGGGTTCCTGGTGCTCGTCTTTTCCCTAGCCTGCACCCCTCTGGCCTTCGTCACGGGCTGGTCCCGCTTCACGCGCCTGCGCCGCACCTTCGGCCTGTGGGGCTATTGGCTGATCCTGGTCCACGTCATCCTATATATCTCGATCTGGTCCTTCTTCGAATGGAGGTTCATCTTCGTCGACATCACCACCATCTTCATCTACCAGGTAGGGTTCATCGCCTTCTTCCTGATGTCGCTCCTGGCCTTCACGTCCTACGGATCCTGGCAGCGGCGCCTGAAGCGGAACTGGGTCCGGCTGCACCGCCTGGCCTACGTGATCGTGCCGCTGGGCGGCATCCACTACGTGTACGTGGAAAAACGCCCGGATCTCTGGGTCCTGATCGGCGTGCGTATGGAAAAATTGTCGAACCTATTGGTTCATCTGGAAACACCGCCGGACATGTGGGTTCTCCTGTTCGAGAAGCCAAACTGGCCGGCCCTCGGGGAACAACTCACGTCGCGCCCCTGGATGTTCATCGAACTGGCCCTCCTTCTGTTGCTCCTGCGGCTGCCGGCGATTCGCCGCAACGTCATCAAATGGCGTCGCGCCCTGACCGGCGGACCGGGCAGCAGCAAGACCCGCGCAACCCGCGGCCGGCCGGCTACGGCCAGCCGTTCCTGATCAACCCGCGCCGACCGGACCCCCTCGTTCATGGATCCGGCTCCGGCCACGACTGAACTCCTGGCGCGCCTGGATCGTGTCCTGAGCGAAGACATCCGGCCGCTGGAAGCGGACTTGCTCCAACGCGGTCCGGAAGCCGTGGACGCATCGTTGATGCAACTGCGTCGGGAGCACCGCGCGCAAGGCCTCTGGAATTTCCAGTTGCCCCGGCACTTGGACGGCGTTGGCCTATCCCTGTCGGAGTTCGCCCATGTCAGCGAGCGACTTGGTCAAAGCCCCCTCGCCCATGCCGCCTTCAACTGCCAGGCCCCGGACGCCGGCAACATGGAAATCCTGGAACGGCAGGCCACCCCCGCACAAAAGGAACGGTTCCTGCTGCCCCTGGCCCGAGGCGAAATCCGCAGCTGCTTTGCCATGACCGAACCGGAGCATGCGGGTTCCAACCCCGTGTGGATGAGCACATTGGCTTCCCCACAAGGAGACGGATGGTTGCTGAACGGCCACAAGTGGTTTGTGACCAGCGCCCACGGGGCCGATTTCGCGCTGGTCATGGCCATCACCGATCCCGACGCGCCGCGTCACGGCCGGGCCAGCCAGTTCCTGGTGCCCATGGACACGCCCGGCGTGGAGCACATACGCCGAATTCGCATCATGGGCGAGGAGGGATCCAGCTGGTTCAGCCACTCGGAACTGCGCTTCAGGGATGTGGCACTGCCCGCCGACGCGCTACTGGGACCCCGCGGTTCCGGCTTCCGCGTGGCCCAGGAACGCTTGGGACCCGGACGCATCCACCACTGCATGCGATGGCTCGGCATTTGCCGCCGGGCACTCGACATGATGGCAGCCCATGGGGTATCCCGGGAAGTGGCTCCGGGACGAGCACTGGGCACGCGGCAGTCATTTCAGCATGCCTTGGCCGAACTCGAAGCGGCAGTCGCGGGCGCCCGCCTGTTGGTCCTGGACACCGCGCGTCAAATCGAACAAAAGGGCCATGTCGAGCTGCGCAGCCGGATCTCCATGATCAAGTTCCATACCGCGGGCGTTCTGCAGGACGTGGTGGACGCGGCCATTCAAGCCATGGGGGCCGCTGGAGTCAGCGACGATCATGTCCTGTCCTGGTGGTACCGGCACGAACGCTGCGCACGCATCTACGACGGCACCGACGAAGTACACAAGACAGTAGTGGCCCGGGACCTGTTGGCTCGGCATGGACTCCAAGTCGGTTTCTGACTGTTGCGCGGAACCCGCTTGCCATGACCGGCTCCTGTCAGGACCCGAAGCTTCCCCTTGATGTGCCCACCCCGGTCCAACCGGGCACCGAGATCGACCTCGGCCGACTGACGGAGGCCCTCCGCGAGACCGACACCGGCCTGGAACCGCCGTTCCGCCTGCACCAGTATCCGCGCGGGTTTTCCTGGCTGACCTACCGGGTTACCGACGGCCGCGGCCGCCGGTGCGTCCTCAGAACGCCACCGCGCGGAGTCCATATCGCCCGGGCCCACGATCCCGCCCGCGAGCACCGCATCCTCTCGGGCCTGAAGCCCGTCTATCCATTGGTACCCCGCGCCCTGGCCTGCCGTACGGACGCCAATCCCCTCGGTACACCCTTTCTGTTGATGGAACAGGTAAACGGGACGATCCTGCGTGCCAATCCGGACACGGTTCCCGATGCCGCCTCCATGAGGACCATCGGGCGCTGCCTGGTTGCCAACCTGGTCCGGCTGCACGGCCTCGACCTGAGTGTCACCGACTTGGCCGACCTGGGCTATCCGGACGGGTTTGTACTGCGCCAGGTTCGCGGCTGGCAGGGCCGCTACGCAGCGGCCCGCACCGAGAATGCCCCGGACTCGGCGGACATCGCCGCGTGGCTTGAGGACAACCTGCCGGAATCACCGGCGCCAACCCTGATTCACAACGACTACAAGCACGACAATCTGGTGTTGGCGCCGGAACCACCCCACGAGATTCGGGCCGTGCTGGACTGGGAGATGGCCACCCGGGGAGACCCCCTGATGGACTTGGGGTCCAGCCTGGCCTATTGGATCACGGCGGACGATCCGCCGGCCATGCGGGAGCTGCAGCACAGCCCCACCTACCTGCCCGGCAATCCAACCCGCGCCGAGATTGTGGAACAATATGCCGCCCAAAGCGGCCGGGCCGTTGACGACATCGTGTTCTACTTCGTGTTCGGCAACCTCAAGCTGGCTGCCATTCTACAGCAGCTGTACCGGCGCTGGGCCGACGGCCTCACGCGCGAGGCGCGCTACGAGCGCCTTCACACCGAGGTGGCAACCTGCCTGCAAACGGCTCGGCAAGCCATGCAGCTGGGCCGCATCGACAGTTTGTACACGGTCTGAATTCCGTCCTCTGGACCCTTGCAAGGAGCAATCCCCAGTGATTCAATTCGGCATCTGCAACCCTTTGACCAACCACGAACTGGCCGCGGCAGGCGGCTGCGACTACCTTGAGTGCGGCGTCTCGGAACTACTCCCTCTCATCCCCGAAGATGATCATCCCGATGTCGAGGCCCGCATGGCGGAGTTCGCCGCCACCGCACTGCCCGTCAAGGCGTTTGCCGGCTTCATTCCGGCCAATCTGAAGGTCACCGGGCCCGAAGTCGAGTGGGGCCGCCTGTCCGCCTATCTGGACACCGCCCTGCGGCGGGCCAGCCAGGTGGGAGCCGATATCGTGGTCTGGGGCAGCGGCCACTCCCGTCATGTCCCGGACGGCTTTGCCCGCGACGCGGCGGAGGAACAGGTGGTCCGCTTCCTGCACTTGGCCGGTCACTGGGCCGAGCAGCATGGCGTCACCATCGCGATCGAGCCCCTCAACACCAAGGAGTCCAACATCGTCAACTCGGTCAGCGAGGGGGTCAACTTTGCCGAGCGCGTGGCCCACCCCCGCATTCGCGTCCTGGCCGACTTCTACCACATGCAGGAGGAGGACGAGCCCACCGACGTCATTTCACGCTTCGGGTCCTGGCTGAGCCACATGCACACGGCCGACACCGGCCGATTGTATGCCGGTTCCGGCGACTATCCCTACGCCGACTTCGTGACAGAGGTCAACAAGGCGGATTACCAGGGCATGCTTTCAGTGGAATGCCGCTGGGGCGAGGATCTGGCCGGAGAAATCAAGGCCAGCGTGGACTACCTGAAGTCCTTGTGGGCCACCTGACCAACGACTCTGAACAGTACCCGTGCAAACTGCATCAGGCTTGTGCAGGGTGCACAAGCAATTGGTGTCAAATTCGTTGGGATAGCCATTCATCAATCTCTGGCAGGTACCTATACTGATGCTCAGTTGTCAATCGTTGAGCATTAGTTACCAAAGAGGAGACTGACATGGCCCTACTCATTGCAATCGGAGGATTTGCAGCCCTCTTCACCATGTGGGTCGTGCTGCCGAAGGTTCTTCACAATCGGGCCTCCTCCGAGTAGGAGCCAATCCGGCCAACAAGCGAACATCCCGCCCTTGTCCGGCGGGATGGGATGAAAAGGAGGCGGTTTCGCCTCCTTTTTGCTGTCCGATTTTGGAAGGGCCGTCGGGAGGAACGGCCAATGCAACGTCAATTGCCCGGTCCCGGGCTCCGCGGCAACGCTCGCCGCCTTGACTGTCTGTGTACTGCGATTATGATCGGGAACGGGCGCACATACTGAATCGGGTCGGCCGCCACATGTCCCCAACCCCTGCGGGATGTTCGGCCACTGCCAAGCTGACCGACGAAGAGTCCGCCCAGTCGCAGTTCCATGTCTTTCCGATCGGGTCATGACCCCATCTCCCCTCAACAACGTTGACTTAAGCCAGTCGCTCGGGCGCAAGACGTACGAAAAGCGACTGATCCCGCTCCAGGAACGCTTTCTGGCCCTGCGCCTGCAACTGGGAGGCCAGGTCGGAAACGCCCTGGGACCGCCCCTGCTCATCCTGTTCGAGGGATGGGATGCCGCCGGCAAGGGCGGGTGCATTCGCCGACTGGTTCAGCCGCTGGATCCACGACACTTCACCGTGCATCAGTACCAGGCTCCGACCCCGCGCGAGAAGCGGCACCACTTCCTGTGGCGCTTCTGGCCGGCGGTTCCGGGCTACGGCGGCATGTGCATTTTCGATCGCACCTGGTACGGGCGGGTGCTGGTGGAGCGAGTGGAGGAATTTGCCACGCGTACGGAGTGGTACCGGGCCTACGAGGAAATCCGGAACTTCGAGTCCCTGCTCATCATGGAGGACGTGCTCCTGATCAAGTTCTTCCTGCACATTTCCCCGGAGGAACAGACCGCGCGGTTCAAACGCCGCGAGCGCGATCCGCTGAAGAACTGGAAACTGACAGAGGAAGACTGGCGCAACCGTGCCAAGTTGCCCGCCTACACCGAAGCCATCGAGGACATGCTGCACGAAACCCATACCGCCATCGCCCCGTGGACCGTCGTGCCGGCCGAGTCCAAGCGGTTTGCCCGCATCCAAGTGCTGGAAACCGTGATTGCCAAACTGGAAGCCGCGCTGGACTAATTGCAACCGACAGGTACCCAACATGTCGAAGAAAACACTGTACTTGGCCAACCCGTACGGTTTCAACCGTTTGGTGGCCGAAGGTCCCCTGTTGGAGATTCAGGGAAAGCTCGAGGCCATGGGCTTCGAGGTGTGGGAGCCGTTCCAGCGCAACAACCAGCACGACAGAACTGATCTGGCCGCGTTCTACTATCGGGTTGGCCAGTGCGACAAGAACGATGTCCGCGACTGCGACGGCGTCTTCGCCATCACGGACGGATGCCCGCCGGACGAAGGGGTCATGATAGAAGTCGGCCTGGCGATCGCGTGGAAGCGGCCGGTCTTCTTCTATCGCGCCGACACCCGACACTGCAGCGACACGAGTGTGTATCCGCTCAACATCATGCTGTTTGTCGGCCTAGCCGACGCGGAAGTCTGGAAACGCTACTGGTACACCGACGTGACCGACCTGGACAATCCGGACAAGGCCTTGTCTCTGTTCGCCTCCGGCGCGCCCCTGCCTGGATTCCTGCAGGACTGACGACCGATGGTGCGCCGGAGCTTATTGCAAAATTGAAAGGATCAAGACTTGCATCGACGCGGGTGCGGGGTGATCAAGATGGAAAATTGGAAAGACTGCCCAGCTGTTGAACGCCGCCCCGGCAAGCTGAGTGGTGCATGGACGTTCGTCGGCACACGGGTGCCAGTCGCTGCCCTCTTTGAGAATCTTGAGAACGGCGCCACGGTGGAACAGTTTCTCGCCTGGTTCCCGGGCGTAAAGGAGTGGCAGGTCAAAGCCGTGCTTCAACACGAAGCGAAGGCATTGAGAGTTCCGACTCCTTCATGAAGGTGCTATTCGATCAAGGTACGCCCGTGCCACTGCGTCGGCATCTCATCGAGCACATGGTGAGTACCGCTGCGGAGAAGGGCTGGTCGGATCTGGACAACGGCGACTTGATCGAGAAAGCCGAACAGGAGGGGTTTGAAGTCTTGATCACCACTGATCAGAACATGCAGCATCAACAGAACATAACCGGCAGGAAACTGGCGGTTCTCATCCTCTTGACTACGGCATGGCCCAAAATACAATTGAAGATCGACGATGTCCGGGAAGCACTCACCGAATTAAATCCCGGCGAATTCAAGGAAGTTTCGATCTGAAGGAGGAAAATACCAGCAATTGCGACGCACAACGAAACTGATCAAGGCAATGCTGCCGCGTGGGAAAACCAATGCCGGAGGCAGAACTGGAGATTGGATTCTCTTCCGAAGGCGCATGCACGCACTACACCTGTTTGGAGCACGAAGGCAGTTGGCCACCGCGCGGGTGGTGATTGCTGCACAGAATTGCCGCACAGATCGTAGAGCTTCACCCAACCATGTCAGTCCATGGGGTGGCGGATCCCAAGTAGTGGCCCGGCCTTTGCAGCCTGTCCTTGGATGAGCACCGCTGGACATCATTCGCGGCCACGGGTGGATCGAGAAGGGCTTGCCGTGCGGATCTGTGGTTTCGGTCTTGCCCCCGACTGGTCAACAACCTTGCGCCTCTCCTGAAGCATCCGGGGCCAAGCCGACCATGTACCGGCGCAGATCGACACAAGCCGGATCGTCCCAACGGTTGTCGAACTCCATCGGGTCCTGCTCCAAGTTGAATAGTTCGCCCAGTCCGGTGCCGTGGTAGAGGACCAGCTTCCAGCCTTCGGTCCGAATCATGGTTCCGTGGCTGCGTTTCGGTTCCCGCCCCAGGTTGAGGGCACCGTGGTAGTCGCACTGCACAAACTCCCGATGGCTGTTGGTCGGCGCCTGGCCTGTCAACAATGGCACCAGACTTCGGCCCGGCAGTCCGTCCGGGACGTCAAGGCCTGCGGCGTCCATGAGAGTCGGCACCAGATCGGTCAGTTCCACCAGGGCATCGCTGACGACGCCTTCCTGCATGCGCCCGGACCATGACACAACGAGCGGCACGCGGACCAGGCCGTCGTAGAAGCGGCACCCCTTGCCCCAGAGGCCGTGGTCGCCCAGCATGTCGCCGTGGTCCGACATGAATACGATCAGTGTCCGGTCCCTTTGACCGGAGTCTTCCAGGGCCTTGATCACGCGTCCAACGTTTTCGTCAATCAACTCGATCATGGCGTGGTAGGCCGCCTTCCGACGGCCGTCGGCCACCGGATCCGGCGGCTTCGCCGACGTCTGGAAGTCCACGTCTGCCAGCCGGGCCTGAGCATCCAAATCGCTGCTCCTGAAGGCCGGGCCGGGCATCTCGGCGGAGTCGAACCGGACGAGATAGTCCGACGGCGGATCGAACGGCGGATGCGGGTCGAAGGGGTTCATGCTGACCAGCCATGGACGCTCAAGCCCTCCGGTAATGAACTTGATGACGGTGTCGGCACAAAACGTAGTCTGATGGCACTCCGCCGGAATGGGCTCCGCACGGCATCGCATCTCCCCCAGATCGAACCCCCGGTCCCGGATCCAGTTGCCGTAGGCATGGTGCCGCCCCCAGTCGTCGAAGGGGCTGTGGCTCCATTGGAAGACGCGATACCCGTCGTCGGCCGGCCGCACCTCGGGTTCAAACACGCGGACGCCATGTACACGGCTGTCCTGCGCTTCCCGCTGGTAGGCGCCTGCCAGGTGCAGCTTGCCGACCAGGCCACAGTCGTAGCCGGCCTGGTCCCGCAGCAGGCGCGGCAGCAAATCGGCGCGCTCCGGCCACCGGTCGTTATTGTTGCGCCCGGCACCAATCGCGCCAGGATAGCGACCGGTCAGGAAACTGGATCGGCTGGGCGTGCAAACCGGGCTCTGGCAATACGCGTTCCGAAACACGGTGCCGGTGGCGCACAGACGATCCAGGTTGGGTGTGCGGGCATGGGGATTGCCCAACGCACCGATGGTGTCCAGACGCTGTTGATCCGTGCAAATCCAGAGGATGTTGGGGCGGTTCAAGACATGGGTTCCTCAACCCGCAGCATTTGGTTTCCGTTCCGCATGAACTCGTAGTTGACAGACACCAACTCCGCACACAGGCCTTCCGCGCGGCAGGCCGCCACAACCCCTGACACGTGAGGGGAGGGTGCGCCGCCCAACTGCAGCAGGGGGAACACCCGGACTTCCCGGGCCACCCTAAGCATCTCCTGCATGGCCCGCACGTGGAATTCCAGGTCAAACTGCTGGCTGTAAAGGAACAGGAAATGGGAACACAGGGCCAAGTCGAACGTCCCATCGGAGAACGGCAGATCCGGCAGGGACGCATCGATGTAGCGGCCCTCGGCCTTGCCGCCGGGAAAGTCTTCCAAAAACAGATGCTGGGCCTTCATCCGGAGTTGGCCCAGTGCCTCCGGAGAACCTATACGGTCCCACACGAAGTCCTGTCGGTTGCACCGCGCCTGATCCAACATCAGATCGAACGCCTCGCGACCCCGCTGCGCAATGGCCTCCGGCGTTAAGGCATACAGCGGATCAACGGACACCACGCGGCATCCCTGTGCCGTCATTTCCGCATTGAAGCTGGCCGGTCCGTCCGCACATCCCAAGATGCGTCCCGCCTTGTCCTGTGACGACAGACTGAACATAGCCTCGTATTCTTCAAGGGTTCGACCCCAGGGAACGACTTGGTCAATCGAGAACGGCATCGCCGGTCACCATGTTGTGGTTGTGCGGAAGGGTCCGGGAACAGCTGCTGTCGGTTTGGGGACTTGGGCTGCGGGGCGCATCAGACCGCGATGTTGCGGGCGTGGTCCGGCCAGTGCAGGTCGGCGCCACCACGGTCCAGAAGCTCCTGGTACTCGCTTAGCAACTCTTCACCATGCAACACGCCGCGCGGCGACGTGCCCCTTTGCAAACTAAACGCCGCCAGGGTGCCCGCCGCTTCCCCAATCGCCCACTCCACGGGATGCAGCCGGTAACAGCCGTTGGTGATATGGGTGACGCCGAGGTTCTTGCACGCAGGCAGGAC
The DNA here is from genome assembly GCA_965208365.1 of Caldilineaceae bacterium. Classification (GTDB taxonomy): domain Bacteria; phylum Chloroflexota; class Anaerolineae; order Caldilineales; family Caldilineaceae; genus Bin34. The sequence continues at coordinate 1,810,052 of OZ242330.1, forward strand.
ATTTTTGACCCGCACGGGGATCAAGGCGCCCAACGGAATCTGGAATGGATAGGAGCCGACATAGACATAGTTTCGGTTCGCGGAACTGGGATGCAGGTCAATACGGTAGCAGCCTGTACCCACGGTGTCCGAAAAGGACTCGGCTCCCTTCAGGTCTCCCCTCTGCTCCAGGCCCACGTGTTCCTCGAGGACGGTGAACTCCGCCTTGATGCGACGGGACTCGCGCACGTAGACATGCTTGGCAAGACCATCTTGCGAGCCGACCACGTCCTCTCTCAGCTTAAGCCCCTGATAGCCCGTCCCGCCGTCCACCCGCGGTGCCTCGGTCTGCATCCAGTACAGCCACGACAGGCTCAGCTGGCGCGCCTCCCACAATGCCTGTTCCCGCATGGCTGGCGACACCCCGAGCAAGGGTTTGGCCCAGTAATCGTTCTGAGGCCAGTTGATCAAGGAAACATCGCCGATGCCGGAATCCGGTTCCATGAGCCCGGCATCCAGCAGCCGGCGGTAGCGCCACCGTTCCCGCGACCGCTCCGGATGGTCCGGTGCATGGAAAATCGGCGCGAACCGGCGCTCCAGCGTGATCGGGTCGCAATCGTGCCAGTCGAAAAACCGGCCGGGCCAGAAGTCCGGCTGATAGTTCCTCCAAACGGAGTACATGTCCGGTTGTTCGATTACATGGTCCTCGTCCGGATGGTGGGAGAGCGCGAAACACCACGTGATGGACTGCTGATCCATCGGATCGGCATCGCCGGGCAAGGCATGCAACTCGCCTGTCTCCCGCTGACTCTCGGCACCGATTACATGTTCGATCCCGGCCAGTTCCAGGAGATCACCAAGTTCCGATGCATCCAGAACGTACGGAGCCCTGATCCACAGGGTTTGGCCGGACCGGTTGTTCTGCAGTTCCACCGCCTCGATGCGGTCGCCTGCGGTCTGAACGGAAACCGGTTCGTGTTCAAGCAGCAACCGCAGATTGCCCCGCGCCAAATGAGGGGCAGCCATCTCCATGAGAACCGCGTGGGCCACCCGCGGCTCGTGACACAGTCGGCTCACATATCCGTTCCCCGGATTCAGGAGGCTGGTACCCCGCGCTTCGGCCGTAAGCGGGTAGTGTCTGCAGTAATAGTCCCGCACCCCCTGCCGAAAACGACGGTAGTTGCGGCAGGACCCGTGACTCTCAATCCATGGATGTTCGTCCGGCGGCACCGCCTGAGCGGTCAACTGGCCCCCAATCCAGTCCGTGGGCTCGGTCAACACCACGCGCAGCCCCATGGCAGCAGCCCGCATGGCCGCCGCCATGCCGCCTGTTCCACCTCCGACAATCAGGATGTCCGTGTCTACGGTCATTAGCCCCAGAGTTTGGTCGCAGGTCCGGGGCAGTGCGCGCTTCCCATCGGTGTGGTACCAGGCGGAACAAACTCCTGTCCGTGATGTGCCAGGCTATCGGAGCAGTTGGGGATACCCGGTCTCGATAAACGGATAGGCCTCGATCAACGCCTCCTGAAAGATCCCAATCGCCTCGTCAACAGTTTCCCGGGTCATGGCCGTGGTTGTGTTCAGGCAACCACCTGTGGACATCATCAGGCCCCGGTTCAGGCAGGCCAGGAAGATGAAGCGCCGCACTTCCGCAGGTGCCGAACTTGCATCCCGGTAGTTGTGAACCTGCCTGTCGGTCATGTGGATTCCCACGAGCGATCCGCGGCCGGCAATTTGCCCCTGCAGTCCTTGCTCAACCAGGACTTCGCGCATGCCTGTACGCAGACGATCGCCAAGATCATTGATGTAGGAGATGCGATCCTCTGTCAGGTGTGCCATGGCAGCCGCCCCCGCAGCCATGGTGACCGGATTGCCGTTGAAGGTGCCTCCGTGGCCAATGGGTTCCGTTGAATCAGGAGCGTAGCGGCCCATCAAGTCCTCCCGGCCGCCGAACGCGCCCGCAGGGAAGCCGCCGCCGATGATCTTGGCAAAGGCCGTCAAGTCGGGTCTGATGCCATACAGGGCCTGGGCTCCACCCTGGTCAAGGCGGAAGGTCTGCACCTCGTCCAACACCAGTAGAACATCGTTCTCCTCAGTGACTCGACGCACCGCCTCCAGATAGGACTGCGTGGCCGTCGTGTAGCCGTGGGAACCGAGCAGCGGTTCCACAATCACCGCGGCGATGGTGTCCCGGTGGGCCGCAACGGTCTCGGACAGGGCCTGTTCGTCGTTGAAGGGCACCACGTACATGGATTCCCGTGCATATTCGGGTATGCCGGCGCCTTCGGGCTTGCTCCGCGGCCGTTGCTCCGTGTCCGCCCCGCGGGTGTCGGGGGACACGCTGATGCTGACGGCATCATGCGTTCCGTGATATCCGCCTTCCACCTTGACGATGTGCGACTTCCCCGAGGCCGCCCGGGCCGCCCGCAGCGCCAGCATGGTGGCCTCGGTGCCGGAATTGGCAAACCGGATGCGTTCGACGGATTCAACCCGACTGCACATGATTTCAGCCAGGGCAATCTGGTGCTCGTTGAGGGCTCCCCAGGCAGTTCCCTGAGCAACTTGGCTGCGCACAGCCTCCTCGACAGGACCGAAACGATGGCCGTGAATCAGCGTGGTTGCGTTGTTCATGAAGTCGAGCAGACGGTTGCCGTCCACATCCACCAGTTCCGTGCCCGCGGCCCGATCGATCACGAGGGGATGGGGCCGGAAATAGGTTGAACTCCGGGTTTCCCCTCCCGGCATGACACGCCTTGCCCGGGCGTGCAGCGCGGCGGACTTCGGGGTACGCTCCCGATAGCAGTTCTCCAGTTGTTGCATCAACTTTTTGGCAGTCATCGAAATCCGTTCCCGTCCAACAGGCATGCGACAGATGCAGCAGGCAGGCTTGTGCCGATACCTCGCCGACCGCTGCATTGTATGACCCAGCCGTGTGATGCCACATCAAGAAGGACGCATGCAGGTACTTTGAGCGGAATGGACCCGTGCACCGGTCACCCATGGATGTTGCCTCGGTCGCCGGCCGGCAACCATTCCGCACCAGGACCAATTGGCTGTCCCTTGTCGGACTGTTTTTGCACTGATTTACAATCGGGCCTGATCGACTCGTCGCTGTTTCCGACCTGAGCAACCTGGCGGAATTCAGCGGCCAATCCCAATACATGGGAAGGAATGTACGCCATGCGCAAAGGAACGTTAACTCGTCGCGGATTTCTGAAGGGCACCACCATCGGGGCTGCATCCCTGGCCTTGGCCGCGTGCGCGGCACCGGTGGCCGCCCCGGCATCAGGCGAGGACACCTCCGCCGAAATGGCTCCGGTGGACATTGATGTATGGACCGGTTGGACCGAGGGTGCCGCCGACAAGATTGAACAAATCCTGGACGGCTACAACCAATCGCAGACAGCTGTGCGGGCCCACCACGTGGTCGTGGCCGGCGGCATGACCCAGAAACTCCTGGCCGGCATTGCAGCCAACGAAGGGCCCACCACGGCTGTCGTTTTCGGTGCTGCCGTTGCCTACCAGCTCGCGGCCAACGAAGCGTTGCTGGCCCTGGATGAACTGGGCGACCCCGACCAGGTCCAGACCCTCAGGGACTGGATGCATCCCGCCATATGGGACTTGGGCACGTACCAGGGCAGCTTCTACTACGCCAGCATGTGGAATCAGTCCATGGGCACGTTCGTCAACCTGGACATGGCCGAAGCGGCCGGCGTGGATCCGGACAGTCCCCCGGAAACCCTTGAGGAGCTCGTTGACGTCTGGGAGCAGCTGACCACCTACGACGACGACGGCAACATCGATGTCCTGGGCGGCGACTTCAACTGGAACGCCATGATCATGGGACGCTTCCATGGCCAATTCGTTGCGGACGAGACCACGGTCACGGCCAATCATCCCAACAATGTCAAGGCCCTGGAGTGGAACACGTCCCTTTGGGAACGCTTTGGCGTGGACAAGATGCAGACGTACCAGGCATCGCTGCAGGGCGCGGGCGGGCGCTCGCGCGGTTTGGCTCCGTTCCTGGCCGGCCTGCGCGCCACCGAAACCACCGGTCCCTGGCGCTTCAACTCGATGCGGGACTATGCCAACGAAGACTTCAGGTTCACGGTGTGGCCCTTCCCCAAGCCGGCAGGCTACGACACACGCGGCATGTACACCTACGGCGACGGCTGGATCGTGCCGATCACGGCACCCGAACCGGAAGCCGCCTGGGAAATCATCAGCGTCATGACCGGCGCCACCGGCGATCGCGACACCTACACGTCGCTCTTCATCACCTGGCTGTGCGTCAACAATCCCGTTTCGGAAGGCATGAAGGACCATCCCCTCTTCAGGGACGAGGTGATTGGCGCCTGCCCGGGATTCACCGACATCTTCATGGACGACCTGTACAACTCGGATTATTACCTGTACCCTCCCAAGGTACCCACCAGCTCCTCCTACAACTCGCTGTTGGGGGCGGAGTGGCAGAAGGCCTACTTGGGCGAGAAGAGTCCGCAGGAGGCCCTTGACTTTGTACAGGAGGAAGCGCAGAAGGAACTCGACCTCTGGCTTGACCAGTCAGGCTGAAGCACAGCGAAACCGGAGCGCGGGTTTGGACCTGGTAGCCGCACGGCTACCGGTCCAAACCCGCCGCGGCCTCCCGCGGGCTGACCAGATCCACACAGGCTCATCCAGCCTGGATCGGTGCCTGCGCGGCAGTTGATCCCGACCGACCAAATTACACCCCCGTGGCCACATCCCTGGACACACCCCGCGCCCAAGCCGCGGCCTCAACAACCGGAGTGCAACGCCTGAGCCGTCCCCTCGGTGAAACAGGCAAGTACCTGGTGCTGGCGTTGTTCTCCGCCTTCTTCATGATTCCACTGGTGTGGATGGTTTCGACCTCCCTGAAGAACGCCGAGGAACTTCCCCTCTATCCGCCCATCTGGATCCCGGATCCAATTCGATGGGACAACTACGTGACCGCCTTCGTGGAAGGTTCCCTGGGAGGCTACCTCTGGAACACGGTGGTGGTCACCGTGCCGTCGGTGATCGGGGCGGTTCTGTCCAACGCGCTGATCGCCTACGGGTTTGCCCGTGTCCAGTGGCCCGGGCGCGACTACGTCTTTGCCGTCGTGCTGGCCACGATGATCCTGCCGGATTTCGTGACCTTCATACCCCTGTACCTTATATTCCGCGATCTTAACTGGCTTAACACCTACTACCCGCTAATCCTGCCCATCTTTCTGGGAAGCCCGTTCTTCATCTTCCTGTTGCGCCAGTTCCTGATGGCACTCCCCGCCGAACTGACGGACGCCGCCCACGTGGACGGCGCGTCCGAGCTGCTGATCTTCCTGCGCATCGTGATTCCGTTGGCCACCCCCGCCCTGGCCGTGGTGGCCCTGTTTCAGTTCATCGGCAGCTGGAACGACTATTTCGGACCGCTCATCTACCTCAGCGATGTCGACAAGTACACGATTTCCCTGGGCATCGCCAACATGGAAAGCGCTTACGGATTCTCCAATTTCGCTTGGATCATGGCCGCCACGTGCATGAGCATCCTGCCCATCATCCTGCTCTTCTTCTTTGCGCAGCGGACCTTCATCGAAGGCATCGCCCTGACCGGACTGAAAGGATAGGCCTCCATGACTGCCGCCGCATCTTCGTTCCGGTTCTCCAGCAGCCGGGATCGCCGACGCCTGGCCACGGGCCTGCTCTTCATCTCGCCCTGGATCCTGGGGTTCATCGTGTTCAGGGTCTATCCATTTCTGGCCTCGCTGTACTACAGCTTCACCTTTTATCCGGTTCTGCGCAGTCCCCGCTGGCTGGGCTGGGACAATTACATCAACCTGTTCGACGATCCCCGCTTCCTCACTTCGCTTTGGAACAGCACCTACTATGCACTGGGCGCGGTTCCCCTGGGCACGCTCTTCGGCATCCTGCTGGCGATGTTGCTGAACATGCGCGTGCGGGGCCTGTCCGCGTTCCGCACGATCTTCTTCCTGCCCAGCATCACCCCCATCGTGGCCGCGGCCATCGTGTGGCTGTGGATGTTCAATCCCCGCAGTGGGGTGGTCAACTATCTGCTGTCGTTCGTGGGGATCAACGGGCCGGCTTGGCTGGGCGATCCGCAGTGGGCCAAGGCAGCCCTGATCCTGATGAGCATTTGGAGCGTCGGCAACGCGGTGGTGATTTATCTGGCGGCCCTGCAGGACGTGCCGCGCGAGCTGTTGGAAGCCTCCTCCCTGGACGGCGCCAATGCCATGCAGAAAATCTGGAACATCACACTGCCCATGATCAGCCCGGTCATTCTGTTCAACGTGATCGTGGGCCTGATCGCCGCCTTCCAGTTCTTCACGCAGGTCCACGTCATGACCGACGGCCGGGGCAGTCCGGCCGATTCCACCCTGATGATGTCGATATATCTCTATCAGTCGGCGTTCGAGTTCTTCAAGATGGGTTATGCCTCGGCCCAGGCGTGGATCCTCTTCCTCATCATTGTGATCTTCACCATGATCCTGTTCCGCGTTTCGGGACGCCTGGTCTACTACGGCGGTCGCTGACAGTCCCGATCCGATAGACCCGCGGTGGCCGACATTCCGGCTCCGCGGACAAGAAACCCATCCTGCCACCGGCCACTTCGCCCCGACCGTCGCGGCGGACCCGGTTCGATTCGCCGGCCGCATCCAACAAGGAGTGCCCATGTCCCCGTCAACACAGCCGCTTGATTCCATTTCAAACATCCTGCAGGCACTGAAGGAGGGGGATGCCACGGTCTCCGAAGTTCTGGCACGCCACGAAACCGCCATCGATCAATTGGATCGCAACGGTCCCGTGCTCAACTCCGTGCTGGCGCTGGCCCCCGAACGACAGGAACAGGCCCGTGACCTGGAGCTGAAGGGACCCGGCTCGGATCGGCCGCTGTTCGGTGCGCCCATCCTGATCAAGGACAACCTCATTACCGCCGGTTCCCTGCCCACCACCGGTGGCTCGCTTGCCCTGGCGGAGTGGAGGCCAAACGAGGACGCGCCAGCCGTGGCGGGCCTGCGGAAGGCGGGGGCCCTCGTGTTTGGCAAGACCAATTTGTCGGAGTGGGCCAACTTCCGTTCCACCCGTTCGACCAGTGGCTGGAGCAGCATCGGCGGCCAAACCCGCAATCCGTACGTGCTCGATCGAAATCCCAGTGGCTCCAGCAGCGGTTCGGCCGTAGCAGTCAGCGCCGGTCTGTGTGTCGGCGCGGTCGGCACCGAGACGGATGGCTCCATCACCTCGCCAGCCTCAACCAACGGGATCGTCGGAGTCAAACCGACGGTCGGCCTGGTCAGCCGCCGGGGAATCATTCCCATATCCCATCGCCAGGACACAGCGGGCCCCATGACCCGGTCGGTCAGGGATGCGGCATTGATGCTGTCGGTCATGGCCGGACCGGACCCGGACGATCCGGCGACCGAACGGATTCCGGAGGATTTCGATGTGCAACTGGAGCGGCATCTGGGAGCCGTCGACCTGACCGGCATGAGAATCGGCGCGATGGCTACTCCAAACTGGCTGGCACCCCAAGCCGAACCGGTCTATGCGGCAGCGCAGAAACTCCTGCGACAGTTGGGTGCCCGGTTGGTGGAAGGTCTGGAAACGGATGTGGCGGATTGGGGCGCGCAGGAGCAGTTGGCACTCAAGACGGAGTTCCGCATGGGCCTGGAGTTTTTCCTGGCCCAGCAGAAGGTTGAGCCACCCTTCCGGACACTGGACGCATTGATTGAGTTCAACCGCCGCCACGCCGACGATGTCATGCCCCTGTTCGGACAGGAGCTTTTCCTGGATGCGGCCAGGACCGATCCTGCGGACCCGGCCTACGCGCAGGCAGTGGAGGATCTTGCCCGCCTGTGTCGGGACGGGTACCTGCTGCACCTGTTGGATGGTCACAACCTGGACGCGGTCGTGGCACCCACATGCAATCCGGCCACTGTGGTGGACCACCTGCACGGGACCCGCATGCTCGGATCCTTCTTCTCACCGGCTGCGGTCGCCGGCTTCCCCCATGTCACGGTGCCAATGGGCTTGGTTCGACACCTTCCAATCGGTCTGTCGTTCGTGGGACGCCCGTTCAGCGAACCAATGTTGCTGCGGGTTGCGGACTGCTTTGAACGCAATCTGGATTTGTCAATCGAGCCGCAGTTCATCGATACGCTGGAGGCATGGCCACAATCCGCGGGCCAGGGATAAGTCAGACGGCCTCGGTCCCTGAGCAGCGCGGTGTCGCCTGCGCATCCCGGGGCAAATCCCCAATGAAATCCGTTGCAGGTCTTGGGAAGGCCCGGTCCGACGAGGGCCCGACCGGTGAGAACTGGTTGCACCAGTTCCGAAGATGCAGGCCCCCTACATCTCGGAAACCGTAGACCGAATGACGCCGTAGCCGGTGGCGAGGTCCGGCACCAAGTGGTCCGCTGGCACGCGTGCCAGCAGTCTCAACGCGTCGAAGGTCCGGCGTACCTCGGGCCGCATGCCCACGACCACGATTGTCTTCCGTCCGCCGGCCAGCGCGGCGTTGACAAGTTGCGAAATGACCACGGCGGCGGTCAGGTCAACAAACTGCGTATTTGAGAGATCGAACAACAGGAGTCGATGGTGTCGGATATCCGGGCTGACGATGCGGGACAGCTCCCGGGCCGACGCGATCGTCACCTGTTCCGGAAAGACAACCAGGCCGGTCCGGGCACTGAAGGGATCCATACCGGGCGCGTCGCCAAACACGACGCGGTCCAGCACCGGTACCGATCGCAGACGAGCCGCCTCGAACCGCTGGGCCTGCATGTAGGTGACCAGAGAGGACAGGACAAAGCCGATCAGGACAGCACTGACAAAGTCGATGAACAGAGCGGCCAGGAGCGTCCCAGTGAAGATCAGGGCATCGTGGCGCGCCACCTTGGCGATGCCCCGCAGGAACTGCATGTCCAACGCCGCGAAACCCGCCACCATAATGACCGCCGCGATGACAACCCGCGGCGTCTGTTCGATCACAACCGACGAGCCGGGAACCAGGATTACCAGCAGGAACACGGCGCCTACCGTCGCGCCCGACACGGGAGTGCGGCCACCTGTCCGGATGTTGGTGAGGGTGCCGGTGCTGACGGAACCGGGCATGCCGCCCAAGAGACCGGCAGCAACATTGCCCAACCCGACACCAACCAGTTCACGATTGGGCAGGTGTCGGGACCCGGTCAACGAGTCGACCAGGAAAGCCAAAACCAAAATCATTACGGCACTCAACAGCGCCAGCACGAAGGCGGAGGGGAGGATGCGCGTCACATAGGCAGGCGCCAGGACCGGCAGAATGAGGCTGGGCAGGCCGGTCTGTACGGCGCCGATCGTCGCAACCTCGGGGAACAGGAACATCCCGGCTGCAAAACCTGCCACCAGCATCATGATGGTAACCGGCACCGCCGCCGCCCACTTCCCTCGCCACAACGGCACTAGCGCAAAGCAGATTCCTGACAACGCGACCGACGGCAGGTGTGCACCGCGCACTGCTTGGGGCAGGGAGACAATCGCCGCCGCCACGCCGGAAGGCGCGAGCTCCGCCCCAAGGAGCACATGGAGTTGGGACACAATGAGGGTGATGGCCAGCGAGGTAAACAAACCTGCCAGCAGCGGATGCGGGACAAAGGCCACATACCGACCCAGCCTGAGGATGCCGAACCCGATTTGGAAGAGACCTGCCAGGACGACAATCGTGAACGCCTCGGCAACGGAGGTTGCGTATTCGGCGACCAGAAATGCCATCGCTGTCGCGATCAGGATATTGGGACCGCGCACCACTGCGGCCACGCCTCCGCAGAAGGCACCCACCAGGGACAGCGCGATGCCTCCGTACAAGCCGGCCACCGCACCGAGGCCCGAGATCAGACCGTAGCCGATGGAGAGCGGGAAGAGCACGAAGGCGGCCATCAGGCCACCCAGAAGATCCTTGCGCAAGTCCACGGATGTGTAGCGCTCCGGCCACACTTCGCGCGGAAACAACCTACTTGTCCAATTCACGTTCGCGTCTGTATCGCGGTGCGAGACACACCCGCGGATTGGGCGTCAAACCGCACCTCGGAACGGGGCAGCGAGTCCAAGCCGCGCATCATCGCCGGCGGCCCGCCCGAAACGATCGCGGAGATAGGGGTAGTAACAGTTCGCTGGAACCCGCCATTCCCCGGCCCTTCCGGTTACTGTCTGCGATGCCGCATGTGTGTACAATGACGAAGGCGGCCGGAGAGAGCCGACCGCCTTCCATCCGCCGGTGTAGGAGCACCGACCGATGTCCAAGTCTGCCACATCCCACCTGAAGGGACTGGCCAAGTCCCACCGCATCGCCTTGTCCCCCACGGACCGGCAGGCCACGCTGATGATGGAGCATGCCGGCTGGGCGCGGGTGGCGGCCAATTGGGCGCGTGACGAATTCCGGCGCGCCTGGTTCACCGGCGAAGGCGAGCCGAACGAATGGTTGTCGGACATGGATCTGCGCAAGCGGTTCAACGCCGTCAAGCGGGAAGCGTTTCCCTGGTCGTGGAAGCTGTCACAGTATGTGGCCAAGAACGCCATCATCCACATGGGGCTCGGGCTGGACGCATGGGGCGAGTACTGCCAGGCCCGGAAACAGGGACGGCCGCACCGCAAGACCGGCTTCCCGCCGGTCCGCAAGCGGCACCGCAAGGTCGCCTTCACACCGTCCAACGGCCGCAACAGCATCCAGGTGGACGGGTGCAGCGTGCGCCTGCCCAGGATCGGATGGGTACGGATGCGGGAAGAACTGCGGTTCGAGGGCGACATCATGGGCGTCACGGTCAGCAGGAAGGGCGGCCGCTGGTTCGCGTCGTTCACGGTGGACACGTGCGAGCCTGCCCCGGACCCAAAGCCTGGACCCGACATCGGCATCGACATGGGCGTGAAGACGCTGGCCACCGTGTGGGACGGTGAGGAATTGGAGGAGATCGCCAACCCCAAGGCCCTGACCGCCGCCCTGAAGTCCCTGCGCCGTCTGGACAAGGCCATTGCCCGCAGTATCCACACGCACGGCAGGCACAATCCATCCAAGCGCAGGGACGGACTGTACGCCCAGCGCAACCGGTTGCACATCGACATTGCCAACCTGAGAGCCGACCACCACCACAAGGCCACCACGCAGATAGCCAAACGCGGCGGCACGGTGAAGGTGGAAACGCTCAACGTCGACGGCATGAAGCGCAACCGCAGACTGGCCCGCGCCATCAGCGACGCCGGCATGGCCGAGTTTGTGCGGCAGCTGGAGTACAAGTGCGGTTGGTACGGGACCGCCTTCGAGAAGGTGGACCGCTGGTACCCGTCCTCGAAGACGTGCAGTGCGTGCGGGGCCGTGAAGCAGTCGCTGCTGCTGTCGGAACGCACCTATCGCTGCAACCGGTGCGGCTTCGAGTGCGACCGGGACGAGAACGCCGCCCGGAACCTCCAGGCATACACGGGTCACCCGGAGCCGGCCCGAACCCTGAACGCGCTCCCCCTTCCGGCGAGGTCCGCCGGCGGAGAAATGGACGTGGAGACCTGTAGGACGCATCGCCGAGAGGCCTGCGCACGGTCCGTGAAGCGTCTACCGGACAACCCATCCGCAATACCGACAGGTAACGGCGGACAGGTGTAGGTTCTGGAGACCGGAGAACGGTGTGGGATGGAGGACATTGCTCACCAGGAAAATACTTCGGTGTCAGACGAGATTCCGTTCGCGCAGAAACTCGATCACGACATCCCGACATGCATCCGGCTGTTCCAACTGCAGAAAGTGCGTGGTCTCCGGTAGAAAGTCGTAGTCCACGGTCACGAAGTCGCTGACGTGGGTGGCCGGCAGGTAGGCAGAGGGCATCGTGGGATCAGCACCGAGCACCTTGACGGGGCGCTCCAGTGTCGTGTAGTCCACCATGACGGCCAACACGCCTGCATAGGCGGCGATTTGGGCTTCGTATTCCGGCGGACACCTGAGTTCGTAGCCCATGTCGTCCGCGAGCGGTTGCAACGTCGTCTGCGCAATCAGTTCGCGACCGCCGCTCACCAAATTCCGAAACATTGGCACGAACCCCAGCAGTTCGACAAACTGCTCGATTGAGTCAAACCGGTGCGCACGGCGCCGAATGCCACGTTCGGCTTTGGTGATGGCCTCCTCGAAGGCTTGGAAGGTCGGCTTCAGCCTCCTAGCGATGGGAGGATCAAAAAGAACCAGGCCGGCGTAATGGGTGCTCAGTTCTTCCGACAGGAGCGGTGCCAAACAAGCGACCGAGTGGTACAAGCCGATCACCGGCTTGTTGCCCCACCGATCTCCGATCGCCTTCAAGACTACGTCGTGATCGCGCACGAAGGACACGACGGTATGTTCGCGCAGGGAGCCCCGGTCGTTCCATCCGTGACTGCGCAGATCGAACACCAACACATCGAATTCGTCGAGCAGCAGGGACCAGAAAGGATAGTAGGCGTCGATGGCCAGTCCATTGCCATGACTGAGGACTACCCTGGGGCCCGCAGGATTTCCGTGTCGCCTGACGTGGATCACCGTGTCCCCGCCTGACGTTGCCTGAGTCAGGGAAGCGGGTTCCGGCAGTTCAATACACGTGTCGCGTGTCGACGAAGGACGTAGGACGGATGACGCGTTCTTCATGGATCTGGTGTCAGGTGGGGGTGACGGACCACCCGCGGTCGTGTCACGGGTCCCAAGGCCCGCGGTCCGGCAGGAAGACGGCTGAATCGGCGCCTGTGCGTGCGCGGGGAAGGGCCGGATTCATGCGGAGACATGCCTCGGCCGGAGTAGTCGATGGCAACCGCGGCCGTAAAGGCCCGGTTGCCAAAGGTTGCCAGATGCCAGTTGGCGGTCGGTTGGTGGTGGAATCGAAACACCCCGTCGGCCTCGCCCCGGCGCAAGGCCGATGGGAGATCGAACCTCGTAGTGTTCATGGCAAACCCCAAGCCAACCCCCTTGATCAGGGATTCCTTGAGGGTCCAGTACCGATAGAAACGCTGGCGCCACCTGGCATCATCTCGGGTCTCCGCGAAATCGCCGCGTTCACGGACACTGAAGACGGAAAGCAGCCCTGCGGGCAAGTCGAACGCCCAGTCGTGCGTTTCGATATCGACTCCGACTCGCCCGTGTGGTGCAATTGCGATCAGGCCGTGGTCACCGCTATGGCTGACATTGAAGCTTACGGGCGCGACCCGCCCCCTGACAAGAGCGTAGGGCTTGCCGTGCGTTTCGGTCCGAAAGGTCAGGTCGGCATTGTCGCAATCGAGCGCGGAACACAACAGCGCGCGCAACGCGGCCCGGCAAAGCACAAACTCCCGTCCGGCACCGGGCAGGATCAACCGGGCGGCCCGGTCCTGCTCGGCGGCATCGAGCAACCCGGTGGCCGACTGTTCACGCCGGCGGTCCGCCGAGAGATCGACAAGGACCACTTCGACGGAACCGAAGGTCCGCGCGGCACCCCACCAAGCACAGGCTTGTTGACTAGGAGGTACCGACTCCCGGGAGCCGTTGCGCAGCGGCGCGTATGAACAACCGCCCTTGGCGGAATTGGCCGCGGGTTGGTTACGCGAGTTCGCTATCAATCCGTTCTATCAGTCCCCGCAGCGTTCTGATCTCGCAGAACTCCTCGGACGGGATTTCAATGTCGAACGCCGAGTTCAGCAACTGGTAAAACTTCAGGATCGACAACGACGTTGCACCCCAATCAGACACGTCAGCGTCCAAATCGATCTCGGTTTCCTCGGGCAACAGGTTGTCTCGGAGCAACGTGACCAAACGATTTTCCACACTTGCCATCTTGTGCATCCCCGTTGAACACTTTCAAATTTACGAGTACCTGAATATTAGCAGGATCAGATACGGGTGTTCGACTTCCGCGGACTGGACACTGTTTGGGACTTATGCCGAATGTCAACCTTTCGGGACAAGCCCCATTGCAATCCATCAAGCAGATGCTCCGGACGGTTCGACGATGGCCGTCCCGCCCTGTCGGGTTCGAACCGCTCCCCCCGTTGCAAGGATCTGACTCATCATCCTCCAGCGGTCACCGAAGCCGGGCAGGCAAGGCAACCTGGGGCGGGACCCGGCATGGGAAGGCACGTAGCGCTTCGTCGAACTGGCCCCGAAATGACTATAATCCGGTTGCGCCACCACACGTAACTTTCCATAGCCGGTACACGATCGCATCTCATCGAAGCGGTCATGCCGCCGCGCAGGTGTGGGAGCCCGCGTCTTGAAACGTTTGACACACGGGAGGTCAAAACATGAACTTTCACTGGTTGCGTACTCCACTGGCACAGGGCCGTCTGCCTCTGTTGCTGGTCTTTGTTTTGGTGGGAGCCGCATTGGCAGCCTGCGTGGCCGCGCCACCCGCGGCGGCACCGGAGGCCATGCCGGAGGAAGAGGCGGTCCCCGACAACGTAACGGTCTTCGGCGAAACGCTGCCTGACGACGCACTGCCCTACAGCCAGCAGGTCTACCGCCTGGCCTGCAGCAACACGGCCACCCAGGTGACCTTCGACTTCGCGGTCTCGGTCTACCAGCGAATCTGCAGCTCGGACCAGTTTGGCGACGCACTCGTGACGCTGGACAAGGACTTCAACGTCCGGCCCTTGGCCGCCGACAGCTGGGAACCCACCGAGGACGGCCTGACCTGGCACATCAAGATTAGGGAAGGCCAGCAGTGAAGCGACGGCGTGCCGCTGACCGCGCACGACTACGTTGCCACCTACCAACTGTCCGCCAACCCGGAGACCGGCTGGGACTTCTCCTGGTTCTACGGCTTCCTGGGACCGGGCGGCATCAAGAACTGGAATCAGGTCATCGCCGGCGAACTGTCGCCCGAGGAGCTCGGCGTGGTGGCCGTCGACGACTATACCCTGGCCATCACCACCGAGGACCTGTTCCCGCCCCTGCCCGGCGTCCTCAAGTTCTCGTGGCCGATTGCCGCCCATGCGGTGGCCGAGCACGGACCCTACTACAACAATTCCCCCGAGACGTCCGTGTCCTCGGGCCCCTTCATGCTTGAGTCCTACGATCCCGGCAACGAACTGGTTCTGGTCGCCAATCCCATGTACAAGGGCCTGCGACCGCCGCGCATTGCGCGCATTGAACACGTCTACATGGCTCCGGGCACCGAGTTCCTGGCCTTCCAGGCCGGCGAAATCGACAACATCGGCTATGAGGTGCTGTCTCCCGCCGACTTCGATCTGGTCCTCAACGACCCGGTCATGAGCCAGAACTACCTGCGGCACTTTGGCGACTTCCGCACGGACTATCTGCTTTGGGACACGTTCAACCCGCCGTTCGACAACCTCGACGTGCGCAAGGCCTTCGCCAAGGCCATCAACCGCGAACCGATCGTGGAGAACGTCTTCGGCTCCATCAAGGCCATGCCGGCCCGCAGCATGCTGATGCCCGGCTACCCGTCCTCCGATGCGGAAGGCCTCCTGGATCACTACCAAGCCTACGACTGCCCGGCGGCGCAGGAACATTTGGCCAATGCCGGCTACCCCGGCGGCGAGGGCTTCCCCAGACAGGAGATGTGGCTCCGCAACGAGGGTCCGGCCATGGCGGCCGTCTTCCAGGCCGTGGCCGCCTCCATCTCGGAATGCCTTAACGTGAACATCGAGGTCTCCAACAAGGACGGCAAGGTCTACATGGATGCCCTCAACGCCAAGCCCACGGAACTGACTCTGGGCGCCGTCTCCTACGGCATGGACTTCCTCGATCCCGCCAACCTGCTGGGCATCTGGGTCTCCACGGGCCGCCACACCTGGCTCAACCCCGAGTTTGACAGCCTGGTCGGCGAAGCCAGCAGCCTGGTCGGCGATCCCGAACGCCGTGATCAGATGTTCAGGGACGCCCAGGAGATCCTGGTGGACGACGCCGGCGGGGCCTTCATCGCCCACCGCTGGCAGGGCAACCTGGTCCAGCCCTGGATTCAAGGCGAAGCCTTCCGTGAACCCGACTCCCAGGGCATCGCCGGCTTCCACTGGGGCGACGACACTGCCATCTCCGACCTCTACATTTCCAACGCCAAGGAGGAATAGCGGGAATCAACCTCCCAACCTCAGGGCCGTCCGGAACCAACAGGATCGATTCAGGTGACCCGATACGTCACAGGCCGTATCCTGTCGCTTCTGTTCGTGATGTGGATCGTGTCGATGGTGACCTTCGCCATGATGCACGCGGTTCCGGGCGGCCCCTTCGATGAAACCAAGGGGCGGCTGCCGCCGGCCGCCCGCGAGAACATTCTGCGCAAGTACGGGCTGGACAAGCCTTACCACGTGCAGTACCTCAACTACATGAAGAACGCCTTGCGGCTGGACTTCGGCATACCGTTCTCGAACCCGACCTCCACGGTGACGGAGGTCATCCTGAGCCGCTGGCGGGTCACTGCCCAAGTAGGCATTCTGACTGTGCTGTTCGCCTTCGGCGGCGGTATTCTGATGGGGGTGTTCGCCGCCTACCACCAGAATTCGCTCGTGGACAACGCAGTGACCTTCCTGGCCATGCTCGGGGTTGTCATCCCCAGCTTCGTGGTGGCCCTGTGGCTGATCCTCATCTTCGCGGTTCGGCTGGACCTGGTGCCCATGCGGGGATGGAGCGATTCGGGGGCGTGCCTAATCGGCGACACCGCCTTCTGCTCGGACTGGATTCTGCCGGTGTTTGCCTATTGCATCGGTCCCATGGGGGTCATCGGCCGCTATACCAGGGCCAGCGTCGTGGACGTTATGCGGCAGGACTACACTCGCACGGCACGCGCCAAAGGTGTGTCCGAGCGGATGCTGATGTTCCGTCATGTTCTGCGCAACGCACAGATACCCATGATCACCGCGTTGGCCACCGAAGTGCCGAATCTCATGACCGGCAGCATCTTCATCGAGTCGACCTTCAGCATCAATGGCCTAGGCAAGTATTTCGTCACCAGTGTCTTCAACCGGGACTACCCGATGATCATGGCCCTGTTTCTGCTGATCGCGTTCCTGTGGAGCCTCACCTACCTGCTGAGCGACTTGGCCTATACCTGGGTGGATCCCAGAATACGTCTGGGCGGTGCCCAGAGCGTCTGAGACCTGCGACCGCCAGCCCAACCTCTTGGTCGCGCCTGTATTCCCTCGCCGCATGCAGACTGCCGCCGCCACCAAGCCGCGGGCCGGTTCGCTGTTCGACCGAACCGCCAAGTCCCATCGCACCCTCTGGCACAACGCCCTGCGCCAGTTCATGCGCAACCGCTTCTCCGTCCTCGGGTTGTGCCTGGTCTCCTTCTTCATCTTCCTGGCGGTTTTTGCCGATCTGCTGGCACCCCATCCCTACGACAAGGTCTACTTCGACCGCGTCTTGCTGTTTCCGCTTGAGCACGCCTCCCACCCGCTGGGTACCGACGAAGTGGGCCGGGACTATCTGAGTCGCCTGCTGCACGGTGCCCGGACCTCGCTGTTCGTGGGGCTCGCGGTCCAAGCCATTGCTATTGTGATCGGCGTGCCAGTGGGCAGCATAGCCGGCTACATGGGCGGCAAGGTGGACTTTGTCTTTACGCGCGTGGTGGACATCATGTCCGCCTTTCCGGGCCTTCTGTTCACGATCCTCATCATTTCGTTGTGGGGCGGTGGATTGTTCAAGGTGATCGTGGCCTTGAGCATCACCAGCTGGCTGGGCCTGGCCCGGTTAACCAGGGCCCAGTTCCTGCAGCTGCGGGAAAGCGGTTACGTGGAAGCCGCCGTCTGCACAGGGACCTCCGAACCCCGCATCATTGCCCGACACATCATTCCCAATGCCCTGACCCCCCTGCTCGTGGCCGTAAGCTTCGGCATCCCGGCCGCAATGTACGGCGAGGCAGGCCTGAGCTTTCTGGGCATCGGCATCAACGATCCCCTGCCCAGCTGGGGGAAAATGGTAGGCGTCAGCAACGCCTATGTGCGCGTGTACTGGCACCTGGCCCTATTCCCCACGATTGCCATCGCCCTGGCCATGCTGGGCTTCTCCTTCATGGGGGACGGCCTCAGGGACGCGTTAGACCCTCGTCTAATCGAATAGCAAGGAAGGGAACATGCCTTGTCTCCGTTGCGCCGCCGCACCACACCCGACCGTAGCCTGCTGGTTGCTCCTCGGTATGTTTCTGCTGGTCGGGTGCGGTCCCGCCGACACTCCCGCGGAACTTGCCCCGACCCCCACCATGCCCGTGGCACAGTTCACGCCCGTAGCCGGCCAACTGAATGAAGAGAAGGCACTGGAGACCCAAAGCCAGCTTGAGGACCAGGAAACCGAAGATTTCAACGCCGAAGACATTGAAACCGGCTCCCGGGTGTACGGGAACCGATGTGCGGAGTGCCACGGTGCGGAGCTTGAGGGCACCGACCAGGCAGGAGCCCTCACCGCCCTTGACATGACGCAGAACGACTTCCTAATTTTCCTGCGAACAGGCGGCGATCTGGGCAACAGTCACCAGTTCGGACCTGCCAAGGCCAGCAATGCTGGCATCGAGGACCTGTACGCGTTTCTGGTCACCACCCTCGGAGCCGAATGATTCCCAGGTTCATATTGGTCGCACGTCCCGACGCGGAGATCGGCAGATCGGGCCTTGTCTGAAACGCAGTGCGGTCCGCGACCGGGGCGATGTCCCGGAACGCGATACGATCAACGTGCGGGCGCGGGTGAGTCAGCCGCGGGTGGTCCGGCCCACGGTCTCGATCCATTCGGCCAGATGAATCCTGGCCCCGTTCCGGGCGTGGGATTCGTTGGCTGCCAACACGGCGGCCAGACTGTTCATGCCGTCGCGGAACGGCGAACGTATCAACGAGGAATCTCCTTTGGCGACGGAGCGCACGAACGCCTTGCCGAGCTCGTATGTCCCTTCCGCCGCATCCCCGGACTACAGGGTACGGGCCACGGCCTCCCTGTCCGGCTCCGTCGACGGCGGATACGGTCCCTCGTACCGAAACGCCGTTACGGTGTCCGGCTGAACCTCGATTTGGCTCTCCGTACAGAAAATCCGGTGATCGGCCAACAGGTTGTAGACCCGCCGCAACCGGGACAGAACCAGATTCCCCACGGCACCGTTGGCGAAACCAAACTGCACACTGTAGGCATATGGATTGTCCGCCTGGTCAACAACATCCTCCTCGGCCCGGGGCACGTAGGCCGCCTGCACCCAGTCCACATCGCCACACCAGTAGCGCCATAAATCCAGAGGGTGAATCCCGCCCTCCACCACCGTGGTTCCGGACCAGGCGCGACTGGCGGTCCACACCCGGTTGTGCGGACCGCCGTGGCGGGCCGTGTCCGCATGCTTGGCGTCGTGCCGTTCCAGGGCGGCATGAAAGGCGTAGGTAGCCAGGACCACGCGCCGGTTCTGCACATACCGGTGTACGGCCTCGTGTCTCGGATCAAACCGTTGTTGAAACCCGCAGCACGACAGAACACCGGCCGCCTCGATCGCGTCCTGCATCGCCAGTGCCTGCACCAGATCCAGGCTCATCGGCTTTTCGATCATCAGGTGCAGTCCCGCCCGTGCGGCTCTCACCACTTCGTCCCGATGGAGACTGGGCGGAATCGCGATGAAGAGGGCATCGCAGCCACCGGACTCCAGCACCGCGTTGAAATCGGATGTACGGAACACCGCATCAGCATCGAGAGCGGGAACGAACCGTTTCAGTTTGACCGCGTCCAAATTGGCGGGAACGGCATCGCACAGGGCAGTCACCTGTGCACGGCCCTCATCCTGCAACCGCACCAGCGCCTTCAAATGCTGCAGCCCCCGCTGGCCCAGGCCCACTACGCCAATGCGCACTGCCATTGTCATTTGCTTCGTCACCTGTTGTCTTGACGTTGTGGGGGCTTGGTTCCGCACGGCTCCCGGCCGCCGACCCGGCAGTATGGCACGCGGCAGGCAGCCACTCCCGTCGGTTCGGGGATCCGACCCGACTATGGGCGGCCCATTGGCCGGACAAACGGAACAGGCGCGAAAATGACGTGAGTGAACACGACACAGACCGATATCGGCGGTCCCCGGTCCCCCGACAATGGCTAAATGGTATGGTCACTGAATCACTTGTCACTTGCATATCCATCGAAGGAAACACACGACATGCCCGAGCACATCTCTACCCTGATATCGGCCACGGAAGCCCTGGAGGCTCAGAAGGCACCCGGCGCATCTCCGTTGTTCGTGGACTGCCGGTTCGACCTTTACGATCCCGACGCGGGCCGCCAGCAGTATGAACAATCGCACATTCCCGGTTCCGTGCACGCCGATTTGGATGCGGATCTTTCGGGGCCCGTCGGAGACGGGTCGCGGGGACGCCACCCCTTGCCCACGCCCGAGGCATTCGGCGCCACACTGCGGGATTGGGGCCTTCATCCCGGCCGGCTTGTGATTGCCTACGACGCCGGACCTGGCATGTTTGCCAGCCGCCTGTGGTGGATGCTGCATTGGGTCGGCCACCGGCAAGCCGCCGTACTCGACGGCGGATTGCATGCTTGGCGTCAGGCCGGTGGAACGCTTACCGATGCCGTATCCGATGTCGCCACCGGTTCCTTCATGTCCCGTGCGAACCCCGACATGACAGTGGACGTACATTACGTCGAGGCGCTGTTGGAGAAAGTTTCATACATGCTGGTGGATGCCCGCGACAACGAGCGCTTTGCCGGCACCAAGTCAGCCTTCGATCCGAAGTCGGGCCATATTCCGGGCGCCATCAACCATCCCTACCAGTCCAATTTGGACGCAAGCGGAGCCATGTTGTCGCCGGAACAGCTGAAGAAGCAATTCGCACGGAGTTGCGCCGGCGGAGTCAACTCCGATACGGTGATGTACTGCGGTTCGGGAGTGAGTGCCTGCCACAACATCCTGGCAGCGGTTCACGCCGGCTTGCCATGGCCGCTTTTGTATCCCGGCTCATGGAGTGAATGGAGTTCGCATCCGGACCGGTCGGTGGCTACGGGCGGGTAACCATTGCCCACGATCGCGTGGATCGCGCGACAGGGAATTTCCAAAATCCAATCCGCACTGTTTCTCCAAGACATTGGAATACATCGACATGTTGTAAGATCCAACCCGATACAAACCCAGGACTACTCCATCACTGCAAGGAAGGATAGGAATGAGTACCATTTATGTTTTGTCAAACCCCGCAATGCCCGAAACGGTATTCATCGGGTATTCGCGCAAGGAGAACATCAGCAGCGAAATCGCAGAGCTCTACACTTCCTCGGTGCCGGCACCATTCAAGTGCGAACTGGCTGCGAATGTTGAGAACGCGCGCGATGTTCTGGCATTGATCCACAGCATTTTTGCAAGTGCACGGATTTCACCGGATCGGGATTTCTTCAAGGTCTCCAGCGACCAAGTGATGGCCGTGCTCAAGCTGGCCGGAGGCAAGGATGTAACGCCGGCCGACGATGGTACGGTAACAACCGCCGCGACCGAAGCTGCACCGGCACCGGCCAACGGTCGGCGCAGGGCGGCCAACGGCAGGCGCCGACCGCGGAGAGGTCAGGCCAAATCCACTTCCGGCCGCAAGCGCCGACGCCGCCGGCCAAACCTCAATTTCAAGCAGTTAAGCATTGAGCCGGGCTCGGTCCTGGTTGGCCGGGATGGAACGGAAGTGATTGTTCACGACGAGCGCCAGGTAAGCTACCAGGACGAGGTGATGTTCATCACCCCTGCTACGCGCAGGATGTTGGGATTGGATGAGAACGCCGTGGTTTCGGCGGGCCAATACTGGACCTACAATGGTCGCAAGGTCAGCGAACTATACGACGAGTTTCACTCTCCTGCCAAACCTGACGCGGAATAATGCATCCATAACACGCAATGCATCCGAATACATACGCCGGCGCATTTTGCGCCGGCGTATGTATTCCGCGTACTGTTCCTCGATCTCAATGCCCTGGACAGGTTGTCCGGCGACCCCAATCGGTCCGGGTACGGTTTCCGATCCCCGCCGGCGCGGGATACCGGTGGTGCAGCGTGAGCGAAGATAGCCGGACAATCCCGCGCGTCGACTCTGTTCGATAACCCACCGCCAGCCCCGGCAACTGAATTTCCGAACCCACGCCGTGCACTATTTGCCTTTGTGGATTGCGCGCCGTGCAATCAATTCAACCAAGCCCGGCCACAATTGCTTTATTAACACCGCGGCATTGCCGCGCAGGGAAAGAATGCGGCCCCGGCGGCGCAAGGCGATGTCCGTCAGCGCAATGTCGGCGCAGGCCGCTGCGGTCATCATATGTTCCTCCTGTGCGGGGCTGTAACCCAGGGGCTTGCTGTCGGCTCCCAGGGAATTTTGCCGAATGGTGGTTGCCACCCAATCGGGAAATGTAACGGTGACGCTGACACCGGAGCCGTGAAGTTCCACCCGCAGGGACTCGTGGAAACGGGCGGCTGCAATCTTGCTAGCCGCATAGGGTGCCCGCGTAGGCACCGGAATCCGACCTGTCAGGCTGGCCACCAATCCCAGGCGGCCACGGGTTTCCTTCAGGAAAGGCAGGGCATAACAGGAACAATAGGCACTACCCAAATAGTTTACATCCATTATGCGCCGCAACAGGCCTAGATCTTCCAGTTCGTCCACGCGCGACCACATGGACAAGCCCGCGTTGTTGATGAGAACATCGATGCGACCATAGGCGCGGTGGGCTTCCTCCATCAAGGCCCGACATTGCGGCTCCGAGGCAATGTCGGTGGGAACTGCGAGGACCGAGCCGGGAAGGTCTGAACAGTCGGTCGTCAATGCGTCCAGGCGTTCCCGGTTGCGCGCGGCCATGACCACTTGGGCACCGGCGCCGGCCAAACGCAGGCACATCTGGCGCCCGATTCCCTGCGTCGCGCCCGTCAGGACCACAACCTTTCCGGAGTAGACTGCCTGGATTTTCCGTTTCAACATTCTGTTCGGACCCCGACACCGGGTTTGCTTGGAATCGGAAGTCCATTGTAGGCCGCGAACCGGCTTGCGCAGCCGGTTCGCCTTTCCGGTGATAGAATCGATTCAACCTGGTGCGTGGGCCACACGCCGCCTTTGACATCCTGCTTCTCCCGGGCCCGCGTGTGGAAACCCTCAATCCCAAAATCGACCCGGCCATCCTGACTGCGCAATCCTCCACGCGCAGCGACGATGTGCCCGTGATCGTCATGTTTGGCGATCGGGACCAGTTGCAGGCCTTCCATCGCCAGGGAACCCGCAGCCGATCCGGGCTGTCCGCCGGCCATCTGGGCACCGTGCTGCCCTGGTCCGCCACCCGCATGCGCCGGACTGATGTCCATGTGCTGGCCGACAACGACACGGTGCGCTCCATCTGGTACGACTCCCTGTGCACCACATGCCTGGATCGCGCAGGGCTGGACTTGGGCGTGCCCCGCATCTGGGAGGATTGGGGGCTCTACGGCTCGGGCACGGTCGTCGGCATTGCCGACACCGGACTGGATCAAACACACCCGGACTTCGAGGGCCGGGTGGCGGGGGCCCGGGACTTCACACCGCGCCCGGCGGAGGGCGATCCCGATGGCCACGGTACCCATGTCAGCTCCCTCGCCGCAGGTTCGGGCGCCGCCAGCAACCACCGCTATGTCGGGGTGGCCCCCCGCGCCCACATTCTCTCCGCCAGGGTCCTCAACTTCGGCGGCGCCGGGCGCATGAGCAGAGTCATGGCTGGACTTGAGTGGCTGGTGGACAGCGGCGCACAAGTGTTGAACCTTTCCGTGGGCACCGACATCAACATGGTCGGCGAAGATCCGCTCAGCGCACTTTGCAACACGCTGAGCGATCAGGGCACGGTGATTGTGGCCGCCGCCGGCAATTCGGGTCCCAGGCCCCAGTCCATCGGCAGCCCCGGCAGCGCTGCCCGCGTGATTACGGTCGGAGCCACGGACGGCATGGGGATGGTGGCTTCGTTCAGCAGCCGGGGCCCCACACGGCAGGGGCTGCTCAAACCGGACCTGCTGGCGCCGGGCTACAACATTGTCGGCGCCAGGGCCGCCGACAGCCAGCTTGGCGACGTGGTGGACCAGAACCACACAATCATGAGTGGAACCAGCATGGCGGCGCCCCTGGTGTCGGGCCTCGTCCTCCTGATGAAGGAGCAACAGCCGGAGTTGACCCCGGCCGAGATCAAGGCCCTCCTGCAGCTGAATTGCCGGTCGTTCAATCTTCCCACCACGATCCAGGGTGCCGGCCAATTGGACGGGTGGGCTGCCGTTCACTCCCTGATGCCGGAGCCGCTACCCGGGTCGGAACCCGAGCCGGCCCGGCCGGACAGGGAAGCGGGTTCCCCCGCGGAGGTGCCGGAGCGGAGCGAACCACAGGGTTGTCTGGGCGTGCGTGTGGCCAAGCTGTTCCAATGGCTCAGGCCCGTGGCCTGAAGTCCGCCCGGCAGCGTCTACTGCCAGGTGAACCGGCGCTCTTCGCTGGTCAGGCTGGCCGATTCCAACTCTCTGGGGGCCCCGGGAATGGTCGGAGCCACCACGCGCACGACCGTCACATGCCAGAAGTATTCCCGGCTGCCGCCCTCCACGGGAGCCATGTCGGTCTCCATCCAATGGCTCGTGGCTTTGGTCCAGATCGTGGGTGGATCATCCCCCTGGTTGGTCCAGATGCGCAGGACATACCATTCATTGGGCGCCAGAATATCAACCGGCAGCCACCGGAAATTCACCGGATCCTGGCGCGCCACCAGGGCGGCATTGCCGGGATGAAGCAGTTTGGGTGCGGCGTAGATGGCATTGGTCACCCGCGGAGCCAGATCGCTGGAGGCCTCCACGTCATCCGAAAACAACGGTACGGGCACCTGCAGGACATCATCCTTGTAGAGGAGGGATGAAGAGGTCAGGCTGTTGGCATCGAAGATTTCTTCAGGCGAGGCCCCAAACCTGTAGGCAATGCTGATGACACTGTCCCCGGGCTGCACCTTGTACGTGAAGTAACCGGTCCGGGGAGTCCCGCTCTCGGGCGTGGGTGTGGGCGGGTTTTCGAACAGACCCGGAATCACCAGCTGGTCGCCAGAGTGGATTATGGTCGAGGTCATTTCGTTCGCCACCATCAACTCGTCCACCGTGATCTCGTACAGGGTTGCAATGTACTGCAGAACCTCACCGGACTCCACTGTGTGGACAACGGGGGTTGGCACCCAGGGTGTGGGGGGTGGCGGCCTGGGTGTCGGGGTTCGCGTCGGCTCCGGCGTGTGGGTGGGCGGCGGCAAGGTGGGCGGCAGCACCACAACCTCCGGAGCGGACTCACCGGGACTGGGACCATCCCGCCCAACAATCTGCCAGACCAACAGACCCAGCAGCACGGTGACAATCATCCAAATCGGGCTGATCCTTTGAACGAGCCTGCGCCGGGGCAGCCTGATGCGTACTTCGCGGCCGCACATGAAACAGGTCTTGGCCTGCTGCGCCACGCGTGTGCCACAGTGCGGGCACCGCCGTTGTTCTAGCCAGGAAGCTTCCTGGAACCGGTCCGCCATGCAGGCAATGGTACGCCGAACGGCTTCAAGAGTCCGGCATGTTCACCTTGACCGGGCTCGCGACCCGGGTTTCCATCGGGGAAGGCCCGTGAAAGGGCCATCGCCGCTTAGTTCTCAACCTGGGACAGGAGCAGGGCCATCAAGTGGCCGATCTCCTCGTCCGATAGGGTATCCGCAAAGTTGTCGGGCATCACCCCGCTGTCGAACCGCCTGACCACAAAGCTGTTGGGGCTGGTGATGCTGTTGTAGAGGTAAAGGGCCGGGCTTTCACCATCCACCCTGCCCACGGCCGTGTTGCCGATGTCATACCAACTGGGGCCGGACAGCACCTCGTCCTCCACCAGGCTGTGGCAGCCGGCGCATCCCTGGAGTTCGGAGATCTGCATGCCTTCCTCGATGTCGCCGGCCTCGATGGCCGCCACGATTTCGGCCGGCACATCCGCCATCACCTGGTCGCGGGTCAACTCGGCCAGCTTGGGGACCTCCTTGACGATCAGGACAATCCCGGCTTCGGTGATGGCCACCATATTGGGTGAGATCAGCTGGGCGGTCGGATTGGGCGCGCAGGCAGCCAGAAGCGCTGCCGCAACCAAAACCCAAAAACCCAACCGAATGGAGCGCGACGGACGGTTGTTCACGGACTTGGAGGCTGTTGATTCAGGTCCCGGAAAGGGTATGTTGCCAGCGCGGGGCAGTGTAGCACAGCGAGCGCGATCCGGTTCCCAACCATCCTGCGCGCGCAGAGCCGTCAACCCGCATCAACACCGATGAGTTGGCTTCAGCGTGCGCCGGATCGCGACTGCCTGGCCAGATACAGCGCGATGGCCACGGCACTGGCTGCATTGAAACTCGCGACCCGACCGTGCATGGCAAGCCGCAGCAGGAAATCACAGCTGTCCCGCACCACGCGGGACAGGCCCGCACCTTCGCCGCCCACCACCAGGGCCAGAGGCCGGTCCAGGTCGAATTCCCCGATGGGAACCGCATCATCGGTACTCCCTTCCAGCCCCCCCAACCAGACGCCTTCGTCCCTGAGCCGGTCCATGGCCTGTCTCACGTTTGACACCTGCACCACCGGCAGGTGCTCCATAGCGCCGGCACTGGCATGGCTCACGGCCGGCGACAGGGGCGCAGCCCGGCGCCGGGCACAGATGGCACCATGGGCACCGCAGGCGTCGCAGATGCGTAGCATGGCCCCCACGTTGCGGGGATCCTGGACATGATCCAGGATTAGCAGCAAGGGTGGCTCCCCCTTGTCCGCAGCCCCTGTCAGAACTTCCTCCAGGGTCGACGATCGCCAAGGGCCAACCTCCAAGGCCATCCCCTGGTGTCGCACTCCTGCCTCCTGCAACCCGCGAAACACACCGCCGGGGGTGGTTCTGACCTCCACCCCCTGCGCCCGGGCCAGGTCCGTCAACCGGTGCGGTGGCCGGCCGCGGCCCTTGGGCTGCAACAGCCAGAGAACGCGACAGTCGCGCCGTCCCGCGCGCAGTGCCTCCCGTACCGCATGGAACCCGTACAGCAGTTCCGGCTTCATGCCCGGTTGCGCTGCCAGGTGGTGCCCCGCGGTCCGTCCTCCAACTGAATGCCCAACTCGCCCAGACGATCCCGCAGGCGGTCGGCCAGCTCGAACTTCCGCGCAACCCGCAGTTCCGCACGGGTCTCGATCAGGAGTTCGATCAGGGGCTCCGCCAGGCCGGAGGACTCCTCCTCCGGCTCCGCCGGCCCTTCCAGCGTGAAGCCAAGCACATCCATCAATTCCCGTACGGTGTCCTGGGCGGTGTCCATGAACAGTCCACCCACATCGGCCGCCTGGGCCGTGTTGATGGCCCGCACCAGATCGAAGATCGAGGCGATGGCCGCGCTGGTGTTGAAATCGTCGTCCATGTGGGCGCGGAAGTCGGCCCGCGCCCGTTCGGTCGCCTGCCGCAGGACATCCGCCTCCGGTCCCACAGTGGTCCGGCCCTGAGCGAAGCGCAACCCCTGGCGCATGCGGCGCAAACCCCGCTCTGCCGCGGCCACGATGTCGTCTGCGAACTGCACGGGTTTGCGGTAGTGGCCCTGGAACACCACCATGCGCAAGGCGTCCGGGGAGTGATCCTCCAAGAACTCGGCGATGGTGATCAGATTGCCCAGCGACTTGCTCATTTTGGTTCCCGACAGCTGCATCATGCCGTTGTGAAGCCAGTAGTTGGCAAACGGCTGGCCGGTCAGGGACTCGCTCTGGGCAATCTCGTTTTCGTGATGGGGGAACACCAAGTCGTTGCCCCCGCCGTGAATATCGATTGTGTCACCCAGGTGGTGGCGGCACATGGACGTGCACTCGATGTGCCAGCCGGGTCGGCCGTGGCCCCACGGACTCTCCCAGTACGGTTCACCGGGCTGCGCCGCTTTCCAGAGGGCGAAGTCGGCCGGATCCTCCTTGTCCAGATCTTCCTCAACCCGAGTGCCGGCCCGCGCGTCTTCCAGGCGCCGTTGGCTCAGCTTGCCGTAGTCCTCGTCCCGCAGGACCCGAAAATACACGCTGCCATTCAGTTCGTACGCGTAACCGGCCTCACCCAACTCGTGGATATCCGAGATGATATTGGGCATTTCCGTGGTGACCCGGGTGTATTCCGTTGCCTCCTTGACATTCAGATCCCTGAGGTGCTCCAGATAGCGGTTGGTGTAGTGTTCGGCCAGTTCGAACGGGTCCTGTTCGGTCTCGCGGGCGCGGTCGATGATTTTGTCGTCGACATCAGTGAAATTGGTCACGTAGGTGACCTCGTATCCCAAGTACTCGAGGTAGCGCCGAATCATGTCGAAGACGATCGCGCTCATCGCATGGCCGATGTGGGCGTCGGCATACACCGTGGGACCACAGACATACATGCGCACACACCCCTCCGCCAGCGGCTGGAACGGCTGGATTTCGCGGCCGAGGGAATTGAATACGCGCAATGCCATGGTCAGTCCTTCGCACTCCGGTTGAGAATGGTCGCCCGCCTCCCTGTCGCGGCGGAGCCATCAAAATGGTAGCAAACGGAATGCCGGCGGGGCGGCGGGCCGATGTCGTCCCGGTGTGGGAAGCGGTGACAATTCCCCTTGCGGCCGGACATGCGCTTGCTATGCTGACGTTCCGCTACCACCACAATTCAGACAGGTCCCATGGAGCAGGTACAGACATTTACGGAACGCGTCCTGGCCAACGTGCGCAAGGTCATCGTTGGCAAGGACGAACAAATCCGCCTCACGATCCTGGCACTGCTGTGTGAAGGCCACGTGCTGATTGAGGATGTGCCCGGCGTGGGCAAGACCATGCTGGCTCGCTCCATCGCCCGCAGCATCGGCTGTTCCTTCAGCCGCGTCCAGTTCACGCCCGACATGCTGCCCAGCGACGTGACCGGCGTCAGCATCTTCAACCAGAAGAACCTGGAGTTCGAGTTCCGGCCGGGCCCCGTCATGGCCCAGATTGTGCTCACCGACGAGATCAACAGGGCCACGCCCAAGACCCAGTCCGCCTTGCTTGAGGCCATGGAGGAAGGGCAGATCACCGTGGACACTCGCACCTACGACCTGCCGCGGCCCTTCACCGTCCTGGCCACGCAAAATCCGATTGAGTACGAAGGGACGTTTCCCCTGCCGGAGGCCCAGGTGGACAGATTCATGCTGCGCATTCAGCTGGGATACCCGGTCAAGCGGCAGGAGATGGAAATCATGGTCCTGCAGCAGGAAGCCCACCCCATCGATGCCCTGGAGCAGGTGGCAACCCTGGAGGAGCTGCTGACTGCCCAGAGAGCCCTCACCGATGTCTACGTCAACGACCTGGTACGCGCCTACGTGGTGGACATTGTGCGGGCCACCCGCGAGCATCCCGACATCTACTTGGGAGCCAGCCCCCGCGGCAGCCTGGCCCTGTTCAAGACCGCGCGCGCCTGGGCCGCGCTGGAGGGCCGGGACTTCGTAACCCCGGACGACATCAAGGCGCTGGCCGGCCCCGTGCTGGCCCATCGCCTGATCGCCAGCCCCTCGGCCCGCATCCGAGGCGTGGACGCCACCTCCATTGTCAGCGAAATCCTGGGCACCACCGCCGTGCCCGGCGCCGATGCCGCCGTGGCCTGACCGGGCCTCCACAGGTACAGTTGTTTGAACAGGCGTCTTGCACTCCTGATCGGGAGCATCGGTCTTTTCTGGGTGCTGGCGTTCAATTCCGGCGACCCGTTCTTTTCCAATCTGGCGTATCTGGGCACGGGCGGCCTGATCCTGAGCTGGTTGTGGTCGCGTACCGTGCTGGCCGGCATCGAGTTCCGGCGCTTTCCGTCCTCGGGCACGAGCCAGGTCGGGCAGCGCATCGATGAGGTGTTCGAGCTCCGCAATCACGGGCGCATGCCCAAAATGTGGCTGGAACTGACGGACTACTCGACCCTGCCGCACCACGAATCCAGCCGGGTGGTGGCCAACCTGCGGCGCGGCGGCCGGCGGCGCTGGCAGATTCGCACCCAGTGCCGGGTGCGGGGCCGCTTCATGCTGGGCCCCATGCGCGTGCGGAGCAGCGATCCCCTGGGACTGTTCATGCGGGAACTGCACCTGCCCGCCCGAACCGGCATCACGGTCTTTCCAGTCGCCGTGGACTTGCCCCACTTCACGCCGGTGGTCTCGGACCTTTCGGGCGATGAACGCATCAGGCTGCGCACGCCGGTGGTCACCACCAACGCCTCGAGCGTACGGGACTACACGCCGGGCGATGGCCAGAATCGCATCCACTGGCTTTCCTCGGCCCGGCGCAACCGGCTGATTGTCAAGGAGTTTGAACTCGACCCCTCCGCCCATGTGCAGCTGTTTCTGGATCTGGCTGCCGGTCCCGAGGTGTCGCTGCCCATCCCTCCGCCCGCGACGGGACCGGCAGCGTTTGGCGGCTGGGTCCGGCAGGCCCGGACCGACGCGACTTTGTTGCCCCCCAGCACCACCGAGTACTCGATCGCCGCCAGCGCCAGCGTGGTCCGCCACTTCCTGAGGGGCGGCCGCGCCGTCGGTCTAACGGCCTACGGGCAGGTGCGCATTACCATTCCGCCCGATCGAGGAGGGCGCCAGGAACGCAAGCTGCTGGAATCGCTGGCCGTGCTGGAAGCGGAAGGCGGTGTGTCGATGGCCGAGTTCATACTCAACGACGGACTGCACCTGTCGCGTCACGAGACCCTGATGGTGGTAACCGCCGACCCCGACCCGCTGTGGGTCCAGGCCCTGCGGGAACTCCGCATGCGCGGGGTGGGCAGCCTGGCCCTGGTTGTCGACTGCCAGACCTTCGACCCGGCCCGTTCGATGCAGGCTGCGTTTGCCGAACTGGCCAGTGCCCGCCTGCCCCACTACCGGATTGCCAAGGACCAGCCGCTTTCCGAGGCTCTGGCCGGCAATCCGCAGCGCACCTGGCTGAACGGCGCACAGGGAGACCACGCCCGCGTGGAGCCTTCGCACGGCCAAACATTAGATTTGCCTTAAGAACCGCGTGCTGGATTCCCACCAGGGCAATCGCATTCTGATGGAGGACGTGGCCCTGGACCTCTGCGTGGTGTCTCTCGCCCACCGTCGGCCACGTCCTCGTGGTGAGCCTACATCCAGTCCCCTTTGGTCCTGGCACCGCACTCGCCGCGTCCGGCTTTGGGAGTTCCATCCTGTTATTCCATGGGGCACCAATCCCCCGGTTGCCTGTATTTATGCCGTTGTGCAATGCATCTTGTGCGAGAGGGTATCAGTTGGTTGGTTGGTTTCGTTACCGAATTTGGTGTCCAATTGTCGCATTCATAATCGCTTAGCATGTTTATTCGCTTGACTTCGACTTAAAACAGAATGCGATTGCTCTGAATTCCCACCCCCTGAGCACCCCTCCGGCAGTAGAATAGGATTGAAGTCCCCTTGCAAACAAATCAACGAGGAAAATCCATGTCGGTACGCATCGCGGCCCGCCGGTCACTGTACGTCCTGGCGGTCCTAACCCTGTGGCTGGCTCTTCTGCCTCCCGTTTCCGGTCAGCGCGCGCTCGCCCTGGACTCGATTCGGGACGACGTCACCGTGACATCACTGGACAATGGCCTGACGGTCATTCTGGCACCCAAGGACGGCGCTCCGGTTGCCACGGTCAACGCCTGGATCGGAGTCGGCTCGATGCACGAACCGCCAGAGCACAACGGCATTGCGCACTTTTTTGAACACATGATTTTCTACGGCTCCGAAGAGTACGCAGGCACCGTCGATGCCGTAATCGAAGGTTGGGGCGGCACGTCCAACGCCAGCACCTCCTTCGACTGGACCCAGTACTACATCACGGTGCCCAGCGAACACATTGAGGATGCGGTCGCCATGCTGGCCGACATGCTCATCAACGGCCACTACACGGAACAGGACCTGCAAACGGAGCGGGACGTCGTCCTGCGCGAGGGCGACCAGCGCAACGACGATCCGGATTCCTACCTGGCCTACCAATCCTGGGAGGCCTTCTACGGCGACCATCCCTACGGGCAACCGATTCTCGGCACGACGGAGACGGTGTCCGGCATCACGCTGGAGACGTTCGAGGAGTGGCTGGACACCTACTATGTGCCCAACAACATGACCGTAATCGTAGCCGGCGACTTTGATCCGGACGCGGCCCTGCAGGCCGTCGACAATGCCTTCGGCGGCATGGAACCGCGCGAGCTGCCGGAGTTCAACCCGCCGGAACTGGCTCCGCGCACCGCCATCGAAACCCTTGAAATCACCCGCGACATCGAACAGGAACGCGTGCGGTTGATGTGGCGCGGACCGGAGGCGCAGGACTTGGATGACCAAATTGCGCTCGATGTTCTGCTCTACGTCCTGTCCGGCGGCCGCAGTTCCCGGATTTATCGCGACATCGTCAGGGATCTGGGGGTGGTCACGTCGGCCGATGCCGGCTACTTCACCACCCAGCTGCCCAGCATCTTCCAGCTGTCCGCCCAGTATCCGCCGGAACGTGCCGGCGTCGTCCGGGCAGCGCTGCTCGACCAGATGGAGCGGGTCCTGGATGGGGACCTTACGGCGGAGGAGGTCGAAACCGCCAAGACGGTGCTGATCGCGCAGTGGGACAGATCCGCCGAGCGCAGCCGCAGTATCGCCAGCACGCTGGGCTTTTACGCCACCGTGATGGGCCAGCCAAACTTTGCGTTCGAATACCTCGATCGCATCCGCACGATTACGCCCGACGACATTGTGCGGATGGCGCGCAAGTATGTGGACCTGGGATCGCAGCTGGAGGTCCGCATGGTTCCGATGGATATGGAGGCGCCAGCGGCGGATACACCCGAAGACCTGATGGTCCTGGACAACGGGCTGCGGCTGATCCTGCGCCAGGACACATCCACCAATGTCGTGGCCTTCCAGACGTTTGTGGGCACCGGCACCTCGGTGGAAACCGCGGCCAACTCCGGTATTTCCACCTTCACCAACGCACTCCTGCTACGAGGCACAGAGGATCAGACGGAAGAGGAGATCTTCCTCGACATTGAGAACCTGGGCGCCACGCTGGGCCAGTCCCAACTGCCCGACATGGCCAATGTCACGCTTGTGGCCACCGCCGATACCTGGACCGAAGCCTTTCCGATCTACGTGGATGTGCTGACACGGCCGGCGTTCACCGAAGAGGAGTTCAACCGCCTGAAGACGGAACGGCTGCTCGACCTCGAGGCCAGCCTCGACGACAAGTTCGGGGTCATCTACGACCAACTGCTGGCGGGGCTGTACGGCGACAGCGGCTACGGCAGTCCCGAACTGGGAACGCTGGAAACGATCGAGGCCCTGACGCTGGACCACGTCAAGGAGTTCCACAGCCGGTATTACGTACCGAAAAACATGGTGATCTCGGTCACGGGCAATGTGGATCCCCAACTGCTGGCCCTGCGCCTGGAGTCGGCCTTCGAGTCGCTTGAAGGCACGGGCGACCCGATTGAGCACGGTTCGCGCACCATCGATCTGGCAGCCACCATCGAACCCACGGTCGCACGTCCCGACGCCAACCTAGCCTGGATCGTGATGGGCTACCCAGCTCCCGGCGTCGGCGACGACGACTATGCGGTCATGAAGGTCATCAACAGCATCGTGGGCAGCGGCGCCGCCAGCCGCATGTTCACAACACTGCGGGAGGAGCAGGGCCTAGCCTACTCGACGGGGTCCTTCTTCCCGTCCCGGTCCGGAACCAGCCACCTGGCCCTGTATGCCATTGTTCTGCCGGACAACAAGGAGTCCACGATCGCGGGCATCCGTGCCATCCTGCAGGACGTCGCCGAAAACGGGGTGGAGCAGGACGAACTGGATCTGGCCGTCAACCGGGAGATCGGTTCCTTCATCCGCAGACGCGAAACCTCCTCCGGCCGGGCATTCGATATCGGCTGGTATGAAATGCTGGGTGCCGGCATCCAACTGGACGCCGAATACCCGGATCGGCTGCGAGCGGTAACCGCCGAAGACGTGCAACGCGTGGCGGCCGATTATTTCAGCCGCTCCCATGTCGTATCGGTCCTGGAACCTGAAGCTTCCGAGTAATCGACCTTGAAAGTCGCGGGGCTACAAGGCCCTGTGAGCGCCGTACGCCTGACATCAGGCGTACGGCGCTTTGTGTTTTAAGGCAACCCGGCAATCCAGACCACAGCGTACTACTGGGATGCCGTGTTGGCTTGGATTACCACATCGAAATACCCATAGGTCAGGATAGGACCTGGCCCGTGTGGATGTCCGGCCCTCTTGGATCCCGCCAGTTGGCTGCTTGAAGACTGTACCGGGTGTGAAGCGGAAAACCAGTGGGGACATTCCCCTCAATCTATGCCCAACTGGGGTTGGGCGCACGCGCGTTTCATCCGTGTGGCCAGCGCACCGAAGTCTTCCGAACACAATTGCACAATCCGGTCGATCCGACGTGCAGCTTCCAATCCGAGCCGCTTGCGGCCCTTACCGGGCGAAGTCGTAAGTCCCCGGGATGCGACCAAGGGTTCAAAGTACGTTTCCTTGACATCAACCTCTTCGCGGATATCGTGCCAACGCCATTGAGTTGGGAGTTCCAGCCCCGCCAACGCCCATGTTTCGATCTCTTCCCAAGCAGCCTCAGCGAAAAACAGGAAGACATCTGGCATCCGAACCCTCTCCTCGAGGCCGTCTAGGGCCTGTCTGCGAGATACTTCGCCATCCCTGTCGATGCACAAGATGAAGATGTCCGTCCTAGACTTGTACCGGTCCACGATCTCCTGGATTCGCTCGACCTTCAGAGCTTCTCCTACACCCCCCAGATTGGGGTCCTGACACACTCGAATCTTCGACTTGGTGATGTCAAGTCGCCTCCAGAACAACGATTCGAACAACGGCTTCAACAGGAACTGATCCTGGCGGAAGTCTTCGGGAATGATCAAGATCCTCATGCCGCCACCTATTCCTCATCATCAAAGTCAATGATGTCCTCCATCCATCCCGATGTGTGCAATCGGTCCATCCCCTGGGAATTCCGAAGTTCATGTGCATCCGGGAGGTCGGCCAACCGGCGAATGACCGCACTAGGCGCGTCAGAACGACGACAGACCACGGCAATGTCCTCAAATGTGTCACCGTCGACCTTGGCCAAAATTGCCGGAGAGTGCGTTGTGGTGACGACCTGAACTTGGCGTTCATCCGTTGTGACTTTCAACAGGTCCAACAGCAGGTACAGGCGGGATGGATGAAGGCCATTGTCGATCTCCTCGAAAAACAGAAGTCCTTGAGCACTCGGTCCGAGCAAGGCGGCCAGCATCGCGAGGAACCGCAGAGTTCCATCAGATATGCCATAGGCAGACACCGGATGACCATCTCGCTCCACGATGGCAAGCCGGATTTCGTGCGTGAGGAAGTCCGGCGGAAATACTAGGCCTTGGACATCCATAGGGGTCAGTTCATTGATCCAGTCGGTAAGGGTCTCACTCAAATTCGGGTCTTCGTACAGGGCCTTCAACACGGCCGGCAAGTGCTCGCCTCTGTCTCCCAACACTGTTTGTCCCGGAAAAGCTGGCATGCGCATCTGCTCCGGGAGCGGATCTAGGAATCGCATGTTTGCCAATACAGACCTAACAGCCGCAGCGTAGACCTTGTGTGTACGCAGAACGTGACTGTGTTCGTGGATCTGGGTTAAGGCAGGTTGATTCGGCCTGACCGCAATCCGATGCCCCGTTCTTTTTTGACCCTCGCCCTTGGCCATTCTCAGCAACAAACGCGTGTCGTCATCCTGACGATGGACCGCATCCCCAGCACCAGGATGACTCGTGTAGATCCACTGATCGCCTACCCGGAGTTCTTCCCGTACGACGTGAAAGAAACTGATGGAGTCGGAATCTTTGCCAACTTCAATGGAATATTTGAGCTTGTTTTCGTCCAACTGCAGGGAAACGTCCAACGCGAATGTATCTTGTCCAAAGCGGAACAGTTCAAGTCCAGAACCACGAATACCCAACCACAAAACTAGACCACCCGGTCCAAACCGGCCATCAATAATCTCCGACAGCGTGAACCCGTGACCGATCCCCTGCAGGAACTGAAAGGCGTCCCTCAGGTTGCTCTTGCCACTGGCATTGGCACCCACGATGATTGTCAGTGGGCCAAGGAACAGCGTCTCATCGGCAAAGTTCTTGAAATCCCTTAGCCGCAGCGAGGTAATCATGGGAGACACTTCCGTCTATAGTGCGCGGGTGCTTGCCATAGTCGGCATCGCGGTCAGGAATCGTACCTGTTCCTATCGCTCGTGGTGATCGGTAATACCCATTGGCCCTGCCGCGCGCCCCAACCAACGGTGGACGTCACCTTCTCGGTACCGTCCATCCGGGACTTCTCTGGCAGGTAGACGGTCTACCGGACGCGAACGGGCCAAATCCGATAGCAAGGAGCGAGATGGCTCCCACACCACAATATAGGGCACCTGAGCTGTTGCAATTCCAGATGCCTGGTTGGATGCCAGATCACGGCCCTTTCGGTTTGCCCAGTTACCGGGGAAAACATCTGGGACGGCAGAACGAAGCGAGCGGTTGTCGGCCGGTCTTCCGGACTCAGGGCCGGGATTCGACGGTACGGCGAAGCCGCCGCATGGCTTCTTCCAGTTGCGGTAGGGGCTGCAGAATGCTCATGCGGATGTATTCGCCTTCCAGTGCTGCCCCCTCCTGGCTGCCGGGAAACACGAGTACGCGCCCTTCCTGAAGCAGCGTTTCACAGAACCGGGCAGCCGGCATCCCGAGGGAAGTTATGTTGGGAAAGAGGAAATAGCCGCCGCCGGGAAACCCGTAGGTGAAGCCTAGGTCGTCCAAGGTTGACAACACACTCGCACGCCGCTCCTCCAGTTCCGCCTGAATGGGATCCCACCAGGGGGCCCGCGGCTGTGCCAAGGCAGCGAGCGCTGCATACTGCGCTATCGTACTGGCACTGATGCTCAGGGTATGCCGCACTTCCAGCACTTGGCGGATGTAGGCGGCAGGTCCGGCCATGTAACCCAGACGCCATCCCGTCATGGCATACGCCTTGGAGAATCCATTCAGGGTTATGGTTCGCTCATGCATGTCCGGCAGGGATGCAGGCGAGAGGTGGCGGGCACCGTCAAACAGGATGCGGGAGTAAATCTCGTCGCTTACCAGGATCAGGTTGTGGCGCTGGACCAGACGGGCCAGGGCCCTGACCGTTTCCGGAGGCGTCACCGCTCCCGTGGGATTGTCTGGGGATACGAGCACCAGCATGCGCGTACGCTCTGAAATTCTGGCTTCCACATCCTCCGGCTGCATCACAAAATCCTGTGCTTGGCGCGTGGGGACAGAAACCACGGTGCCGTGGCACAGGTTGATGGCCTTGTCGTAGTTGGTGAAGCGCGGATACCCCATGAGGACTTCGTCACCGGGGTTCAGCAGACTCACCATGCAGGTCATGATGGCCTCTTCCACACCGTTGGTGACGATGATCTCTTCCGGTGCATAGCCAAGACCGTGTTCCTGGCGCAGCATGGCCGCGATTGCTTCCGTCAACTCTCCCAGTCCGGCCACCGCCGTGTAGTGGTGCCGGTTTTCGTCCAGGGCCCTGTGGGCCGCGGCCACGATGTGGGCAGGGGTGTGGAAATCGGGATCACCACGCCCCAGGGCAATGACATCCGGGATGTCCGCCGCCATTTCCAGGAGCCTGGTCCGGAAGGAAACGTCGCGTGTGCGGATGTGGCGGGCAAGTCCATCATGCAACGACAAAGCAGCCATGGCAATTCCCTTTGTGGTTAATCCAAGGGGGTCGGCAAACGGGCCTGGCAGATCCGGGCATCCATCGCACTGAAGGCAGGAAGGCAGTGTCTGCTCGGCCTTCCCGCACAGCGGAAACAACGAACATGACCAGCGTCACCGGTCGCGGACAGGACAGGAGGCTGCTGCCTGCCAACACCGCCACTTCCCAATGTGCATGAATGCCAACCCAAATATAGATGATTTGCACAATGCGTCGGCCTGTTCCCCATCTGGTATTATCAGCCCAGCGCGTTGCGCCCTCCAACAGTCAGTAGAGGCACATCACATGAAAACATTATTGCGGGCGAGTCTATTGCTATTGGCCGCATTGGCCCTGATCGCCTGTGCCGCTCCCGCCGCACCGTCGGGAGAGGCCGAAATGGAAGCCGCAGAGCCTACCGTGGTTCGGCTCGGCATGAATCAGGAACTGGAATTCCTCAATGTCATGTACACCCAGGGCGGCAACTCACTACAGGCGTCCAAGACCGCACAGCGCGGTCTGCTGTTCCTGGATGCACAGGGCAACTGGATCGGCGAATTGGCGGAGGAAGTACCCAGCGTTGCCAACGGACACGTGTCACCGGATGGCACACAAGTCACCTATCATCTGCGACAAGGGATTACCTTCCATGACGGCACCTCGGTTACGGCTTCGGATGTCAAGGCCACCTGGGAAGCCATCATGAGTCCCGACAACACGCCGATCACCCGCTTGGGATACGAGAAGATCGCGTCAATCGACACGCCGGACGACTACACGGTGGTGCTGAATTTCAGTGAACCTTTCGCGTCCTGGAAGATTCTCTTCGACTTCATCCTGCCTGAAGAGGTGATCGAAGCCAATTCACCCGGACTGGACGAGTCGTTGGCCATGCGCCAACCGGTCGGTTTCGGTCCCTTTAGGATCGTGGACTGGAAAGCTGGTGAATTCGTCGAATACGAGGCGTTTGACGATTATTGGCAGGGCCGACCCGGCCTGGACAAGTTCTTCATTGTCATCTATCCCAGCACGGAAGCCTTGCTGGCCGCTCTGGAAGTCGGTGAAGTGGATATCGCCTGGGGCCTGCGCGCCGCCAACTTGCCCACTCTCCTGGATTTGCAGGACAAGGGCGTTATCAATCTGGTCAACGCCCCACCCGCGGGCGGTGAACGGTACGTCATGAACGGCGACAACTCGCAAGCGCCGATCTTCACCGATCGGAACGTCCGGGT
Source organism: Caldilineaceae bacterium (assembly GCA_965208365.1). GTDB lineage: Bacteria > Chloroflexota > Anaerolineae > Caldilineales > Caldilineaceae > Bin34. Next base: position 1,848,956 of record OZ242330.1, read on the forward strand.
GGCCCTGCAGCATGCCGTGGACAAGCAGTCGCTGATCGACAACATCCTTCACGGACAGGCGGAAATCAATGTGGGCACGGAGTGGCACGGCACCCCGTGGCAGAACCGCGACCTCGTTCCCTACGACTACGACCCTGATCTGGCACGCAGCCTTCTGGAAGACAACGGCTGGGTCGACAGCGACGGGGATGGCATTCGCGAGTCCAGTGGCGTGGAGGGATACGAAGACGGCACCCGCCTGACCTTCACCCACCGAACCACATCCGGCGTTCTGCAGAGAGAGCAGGTACAGCTCCTAGTGCAGCAGATGTTCAAGGAAATCGGTGCGGAAATGGTCATCGAGAACCGCCGCACGGCCGAGCTGTTCGGGACCTGGGACCAGAATGGCACCTGGTCGCATGGCGACTACGAAATGGGTGGCTGGAGTCACGGCCTCCGAGTCCCGGATCCGGAAATCTCCAACCGGTTCCTTTGCAATGAAATCGCTTCGGAAGACAACCCGGGTGGTTCCCAGTGGCATCGCTACTGCAGCGCCGACGTGGACGCCGCACTTATTGCAGCCCAAACGGAATTCGATGACGCCGAACGGACGCGGCTCATCATGGAAGCACAGCGCATCATGCATGAGGACGCCTATGCGCTCTACCTGTTTGCCACGGGCCGGCATTATGGTGTAAGTACCCGCGTCCAGGGTTTTGAGCTCCGTCCCTTCACCGTGTGGTACGGCAACATTAACGAATGGACCGTCAGTGAATAGGACCAGTGCCCAGCCTCCCGCCAGGAGGCTGCATTGAGGGAGGGGGCATCCTTTCGGATGCCCCTTCTGATTCCGCCCCCCGAATCTCCGGCTTGGCAATCCTTGGCCCTGTACCATCCCTGCACCAATGAGTTGGAAAGGACGGCGTCAGTTCTTCAGTCGTCAATGTCCGGGGAATAGACAGGCCTTTCCGGCCTGAAGCCCATCATCAAAACCCGCTCCGGGTTGCGGGCACGCGGATTGCGAGTCTGGTCCATCGCCCACATCCCAATCGGCACCCTGAATCTAACCGGCCGTCTCCGCGCTTCGGCCGGTTGCATCTCAGTCCCACTTCCCAAATCCCTGATCGGTTGTTGATCCGTGACAAACGCCCAAACGCGCCACCGCCTGGCCCTGGCGGCAGTGGCATTCGCACTGTTTGTCGAGACCATCGACGTCAGCATTGTGTCGATGGCCTTGCCCGCGATTGCCCAGGAGTTCGACGCCCCTTTCACACGGGTACAGTGGGTCGCGCTGGTGTCCGCCATGATCCAAGCATCCCTGAGCCTGATGATCGGGGCCATGGGCGACATGTTCGGCAACAAACGGGTGTTGGTCTGGGGCCTCGTACTGGCCGGAATAGGCAATGTCCTGAGTGCCGTGGCCCCGTCGCTGCTCTGGCTGATTCTGTTCCGAGTGGTCCAAGCGATCGGTCTGACCATGTCCGGAGCCCTGCTGCTAGCCATTGTTGTCGAGACATTCCCCGCCGCGGATCGGGGCAAGGCATTTGGGTTCATCGGCAGCATGGTGTCGATCGGGATTGTGGTGGGGCCACTGGCCGGCGGCGTGATTCTCAAGGCGTTCCACTGGCGTCTGGTTTTCCTGTTCGATCTCCTGTTTGTGATCCCCGCCCTGCCCCTGGCCCACCTGTACCTGGGTGGATCCAGCGGAACCGGCCGGAGCAGGTTCGACATCATCGGGGTGGCCGTCTTTTTTGCCAGCCTGTGTACGTTTCTGCTTGGAACCACCTTCAACCAGGAACCGAACCTGAAGTTTCTCAGTCCCTACCTTATGGCCGCCTCAGTGGTGTGCCTGGGCATATTTGTCCTCCATGAACTGCGAGTCAACAATCCCATCCTGAATCTCAATCTGTTCCGAAGCCGGCAGTTCTCCATTTATCTGTCGGCCCGATACCTCTACTTCTTTGTCTACGGCGGTGTGGGCCTAATCCTGCCCTTCTACCTTGAAGTGCTGATGGGACTGGATCCCCTGACGGTGGGCGTGCTGCTGGCTGTACAGCCCGTGGCGTTCGGTGTCGGTTCGTGGATGTCCGGTGAACTGGTGGAGAGCGTTGGCAAACGGCCCCTGATACTGGGCGGCCTTGGGCTCATGGCCGTCGCCTACGCATGGCTGGGATTGGTCATCGGGTCGCTGGAAATCTGGCACTTCACGATTCAAATGGTCCTGCTGGGTCTGGGCGGTGGCCTGCTGCAGCCAGCCGCCAACAGCATCATTACCAGCCGTATTCCCCAAAATGAACTGGGCATGGTGTCCAGCCTGACCGCGGTGGTACGCATTCACTCGCGCAGTCTTGGCATTGCTGCCCTTGGTGGATTGTGGGTCTATTCGGCCCGGATTTGGGAGCGGGCCCTTCCGGCCGGCATCGTGGACCCTGGTCGCGTGTCCCAGTTGCAGGGGTTTGCCGTGGTCTGCCTGACGGCTGCCCTTGTCACCGCAGCCACAACCCTGGTCTGTGCAGGGGAAGCAGTCCTGCGTCACCGCATGCAAACAGCAGCGGCCTGATGCCAGTTGGTTCAACCGACCTGCCTGGCAAACTCCTTCCCGGACCAAACTCCTGTGCGCAGCAAACACTGAATCAGGTGTCTCGATCAGTGCATGGCAGGGACTGATCGAGACACTAACCGTGGCGCACTGGCCGCCTTCCGCTGTTGGAAGTTCGGAACCACCCGCGACAAGCCTGAACAGTCGCCTGTTCAACACCGGCTCCGGCTCAAAAAACCAGGCAGCGAACTTGAACCGACACCGAGGCAACCCAACAGAACACTACTGCTTTTGATCGGCAGGCATCGTGCCTGGTCTTGCACTTGCAGACTCACCGGATCATTCGGAAATCAGTACCGTGCCAGGAGGCTCGGACGGGGTTGAACCCGAACCTTCAGCCGTTGACTTTGCATGTCCGTGCGGTTGGTCATTCCAGGGCTTAATGGGGGTGTGGATGCGGGTGATGATGGGGCAGGCGCACGACCTGGGGATTGGGCGGTTTGCGCACCGCAGGCCGTTGGGCCGCACCATCGCCTTCGGGAAACAGTTCCAGGCTGTCCATGGGCAGCACATAGCCGGCCTTGACAACCTGCTGCACGTTTTCCACGGCCCGGATGTCCGACATGGGATCACCCTTGACGATGGTCACGTCGGCAATCTTGCCCGTTTCCAGGGTGCCAACGTCATCAAGGATTCCCATGGCTTCGGCCGGATTGCGCGTCGCCGCGTACAACACCTCTTCATTGGGAAGGCCTGATTCGGCCATCAGGCGGAGCCCAACGGCATAGTCGCCAAACCGCGAAATGGCATCGGTGCCCATGAGGAAGCGCCGGGCACCCATTTCATATAGGGCTCCGGTCACGTACAGCTGCCCTTCCTGTTTCCACTGGGCGTAGACCAACACTTCCTGTTCAGCCGGCGTCAGGGCACGTTCTTCCCGGAGGGCCAGCATGCTCTCCTTGTTCCGATATCCAGTTTGAATGGTAGGACTGAGCCAGATGTCGTTGGCAATCATTTGATCGGCAATGGCGGGATCCAGCTTGCGGTCGTAGTTCATTTCCACAAACTCATAGTGCTCGATGCAATCGATCCCGGCTTCCACCGCGTTGGCAATGGATTCGGTCGCAATCGCATGCACAGTGCATGGCTTGCCGTGACGATGGGCCTCGTCGGCAATGGCGCGCAGTTCCGGCACCGTAAAGGAGGCCCGCCGGTTGTCGGTGATGTAGGTGCCGCCGCCCGATCCCATGATCTTGATAAAGTCGGCCCCCTCCTTCACGAGGCGCCGCACGGACTTCCGGCACTCGGCCTCCCCGTCCGCCTCCTCGTGCCCGAAGTGGAAATGGCCGCCCGTTATCGTGACCGCGCGCCCGCACACGTGCAAGGTGGGAAACCCCTTGAACAGATCGGCACTGGCACCGTCCTTCAGATCAAAGGTGATTCGATTGCGTGCACCCAAATCCCGCATCGAGGTTACGCCGGCCTTCAGCAGGTGTTGATAGGCGTTGCGCACGCTGCGCAGCAGCATCAGACCGTCATTGTCCTCGTCGTTGACGTGGTCGTAGGACCTGGGACCGCTCATCCGCTCGCCCGTACCGTACATGAGGTGGGTATGGGAATCGATGAGGCCGGGCAGAATGCACCCGTCGGGAAAGTCGAGGACGCGGGCGTTTTCGGGGACGGCCGGCGCTTCGCTGCCGTACACCCCGGTGATCTTGTCCCCTTCAATCCAAAGGCTGGCTCCATGGTCGTGGACGGTTCCCTCGGAACCGAACAGCCGCGGTGCGCGAATGATTGTCACGTCAGCGGTCATGATGTTTCCTGCCCTCCGGGCCGTGTGTTGTTCTACCTCTCGCAGTTATCTGTCAGCTGTCCAGCACGTTCTCTGGAATCCCCTGGCCCCAAGCACTGGACCGATCGATAGCCACCATGTATTCGTGGATCAACTGCACCGCAGCGACCAGGCGGTTTTCATGCCGATACGGATTCTCCATGCCAAACTTGCTCATGATGGCCAGTGCATAGGGATGCCGCTGTAGCCACACGATGCCGGCATCGCAACGGACACGTTCCATGCCGCCCGGCTTGTTGGACACGGCCACGCCCGGCTCCATGGCGCGCTCAATGGGCCCGCGGTTGGGCTTTTTGAGAATGGCCAAGGCCTGCTCCGCTACCGCGGAACTGGGCCGGCTCTCGTACAGGGCGCGCATCAGCCCCACGGCATCGGCGGGAGTGGAAACGTTTTCCTCGTTGCGGGCCACCGATTCGTGATCCTGCATCTTGCGCCGAATCCGGGTTTGGCTCAGGCCAAGGGATTCCATCAGTTCGTTGGTGGCATCCATGCCGGCCCAATCAATGCACAGGTTGGTTGCCGTGTTGTCCGACACCATGATCATGAGTTGGGCGATGTCCAGAACCGACAACTCCAGCGGACCTTCCAGGTAGGTCAGCACCCCGCTGCCCGGCACAAGCACCGCCGGCGTGATGGCAATGCGCTCCTGCAGGTCCAGTTCCCCCTTCTCCGCCCGGGCCAACAGTGTGACCAGAATGGGAATCTTGATGGTGGAGGCCACCGGAAACACTTCCTGCTCGTGCCATCCCATGGTGTCCCGGGTAGCTAGGTCCTGCAGACAGAACCCCGCGACTCCCGGACAATCCGCCAATCCATCCCGAACACGATCCTGCAATTGGGACCACAGCAAGGCGTTGGTCATGATTCGTGATTCTCCTCATTCCGTCTATTGGGATTGGATCAGTCGGTTCCAAGGCCACACAGCAGGTCGGCGTAGGAACCGGTCAGTTCCACGATGCCTCCCACACGCTCATTGCCTTCCACGACGAGAAACTCGTCGGCGCTCGAATGGCCGCTGGCATACCCCAGGCCCGTGCTGCCCAGAACCTTGAGCCCCAGCATCTGGCTGAAATAGCCGGTGGGGCCGCTGGCGCCGCGCCGGGGCCAGATCATGGGTTCCACGCTCCAGTCGGCAAACACTCCTAGGGCCGACTGGGCCAGATCGTCGTGCAGGTCCAGGCTTTGGGCCCCAACCGACATCAGCACTTCGAGATGGATGTCGGTGTAGCCCTGGGCATCCAGATGCTCACGTATGCGTTCCAGGCAGGTCTGCGGGTCCAGGTCCGGCGGCAGGCGGTGGTCAATGGTGCATCGGGCCTCGTGCGGCAAGGTCCAAAGCGTGGTACCGGGTCCCGTGAAACCTGCGCGGATGCCGTTGATGTTCATGGTCGGCAGGAAACAATAGCGGCTGAACACCTCGGAACCCGTCGCATCGTTGACGAAGCAGGGCACCTGATCGGCCCGCCCAATGCCGGGAACACCGGCCGCCTCGTTGTTTTGGTAACGGGCCGCCAGGTCCTCCACCAGCTGCAGGTCCACGGCCGTGGGTTTGCGCAACCCATCCAGGAAACCCGGAACCGTGATGTTGCCGGTGGCGGGATCGTACAGGGTGGACAGGGCGTGCACCAGGCGCCAAACCGGATGGTCCACGACCCCCATGGTGGAGGAATGGGTCGGCGCCCCCTGCGGGCCGCGGCCCCAATCTTCCCCGCTGCACCGCATTTCAATGTGCAGGCACCCCTTGTTGCCGAGGGCCAAGTCCACGGCACCGGCGGCATTCTGGCACGGACCGGGTGACAGCATGCCCGATGCCCGGGACAACGGTTCCCGATAGCGCTCGATCAGCTGGGGGACATGCAGACTGCCAACAAACTCCTCGCCCTCGCACACGAACATGAGATTGACCGGCAGGGAGCCGCGCACCTGCTGCACGACCTCGATGGCGTTGAGGAACGCCATGAACCCGCCCTTGTTGGAGGCACCGCGTCCGTACAACACCTGCGGAAAGTCGGGATGGGATGTGACCACACCCTCAAAGGGATCGTGGGTCCAGCCCGTGCCCACGATGTTGGTGTCGAAGAATCCGTACACCGCCAGGGTCTGGGCGGCGCCGGCATCCAGGTGGGCCCACACGGCCGGCAGATCCGGCGTCTCGGCAATCTCCACCGCCTGGCATCCAATCCGCAGGAAACTTTCGGAGAGCAGTTCGGCGCATTCCCGCACGCCCAAATTGCCTTCGCTGACACTGGGCTGGGCCATGTAGCTTCGGATCCGTTCCAGATGGTCTGGAAACGCCTCCCGGATACGGGCGTGGAGATCGGCATTGACGGTTGATTGCAACATTGGAACAGACCTCATCGGAGAGAATGCGGGTCAAAGGCATCGCGCAAACCGTCGCCCAGGAAGTTCACACAAAGGACGGTAATCAAAATCATGACGCCGGGAAACAACGCGATCCAGGGAGCGTTCAGGAGGTAGGCTTGGGCCCGGTTGAGCATGCTGCCCCAAGTGGCCGTTGGAGGCTGGATGCCCAGTCCCAGAAAGCTCAGGGACGCCTCAAAAATAATGGCCCTGCCCACATCCAGCGTCGCCGCCACCACGACAGGCGCCAGAGTGTTCGGAACGATGTGGCGCACCAGTATGCGGCCCGCCTGGCAACCCAGTGAACGAGCACCGAGCACGAAGTCCCGCTCCTTGAGCGACAAGACCTGGGCCCGCACGATGCGGCTGGTGGGCATCCAGGACAGCGTGCCGATCACCAGGGTGATGAAGGCGATATTGCCTACGCCGATGTGGTCTCCCAGAACCCGGGTCAGGACGATCAGGATAAAGAGCGTGGGGATACTCAACAAGGCATCGGTGATGCGCATGAGGACATTGTCGATCCACCCTGTGTTGTAACCCGAGATCGTCCCTACCGTAATCCCGATGACTACGCTGATACAAGCCGCCAGAAGGCCGATGCGCAGGGAGATCTGGCCGCCAAACAGAGTGCGCAGAAACATGTCGCGCCCCACGTCGTCCGTGCCGAAGGGATGTTCCCATGATGGTGCGTTGCGCATGGCTTGGACATCGATGAGATTCGCCTCGTCCTCGGACACGAAGAGGGAAACCCCGAAGCTGGCCACCACCAAGAACAGAAGCACGACCAGACTGACCATGGCCGGCCGATGGCGGACAAACCGCTGCCAAAACATGGTCCACATTGTCTCCGGCGGACGCGCCAAGGCGCCGGAGATCGCCATGTCCGCCATGGGTGCCGTATCGCGCAACCGGGAAGTGTCGCTGGATCCGGTCATGAGTAACTGATCCTCGGATCCACCACGGCATAGAAAATGTCGGCGATCAAATTGAACACGACCGTCATGACGGCCACAAACAGCATGACGGCCATCAACACGGGAATGTCGGTGCGTTCTGCCGCGGACCAGAACAGGCGGCCCACACCGGGCCAGGCGAATATGGACTCAATGACAATGGTGCCCGAAAGGAAGTTGGGCAGGTCCAGCCCCACGAGCGTGACCAGGGGCAGGAGCACATTTTTCATGACGTGGCGAAAGAGTACTGCTCGACTGCGGAGGCCCTTGGCCGTGGCCGTACGAACGTAATCCAGCTGCAACTGCTCCAGAATGGATGAACGGATGTAGCGCACGTAGCGGGCACAAACCACCACCGACAGGGTGATGGCCGGCAGGATTACATGGCGCGAAACCTCGACCAAGGTCTTGCCCTCGCTGAGGTCGTACATCCCCCCTACCGGCAGGGAGGGCAGACCCCAAGCCTTGAGGCGCACGGCAAAGAGATAGATCAGCATCAGGCCCAGCCAGAAGCTGGGGGTGGCAATTCCCAGAAAACTCAGCGCCGTCACCGAATAGTCGAACAGCGAGTACTGGCGTATCGCGGTCAGGATGCCCAGGATCAAGGCCACGCCCAGAATGAGCGCATAGGACACCGCAAAGAGGATCAAGGTGTTGGGGAGACGCTCCAGGATCATGTCCACCACGTCCTCCCGCGTGAAATACGAGGTGCCCCAGTTGCCTGTGGCCATGTTCTTGAGCCAGTTCAGGTACTGGATGGGAACGGGTTGATCCAACCCGTACTTGGCCTTGAGTCGGGCGATGTCGTCCGACGTGAGCGACGCGTCCACGGTGTAGGCCGCCAGCGGGTCACCGGTGGCCTGGATGCTCAGGAAGACGATGAAGGAAATCAGGAACAGGAGGGGAATCGCCTGTATCACCCGCTTGAGAATATAGGTTCTCATGGTTTCAAAAAGACGATGCCCCGCCCGGACGAGAAGAGAAGGTGTGACGAATACCGAATTCTAGAGGATCACAGACAGGCACCCTAACGGGGATCGGGACACGGACACTGGATTCAACCCCATGGCCTTCCCTCGGGGTGCCTGTCGGAGGAGATCCGGAACCTGTTGGACCGGTGGAGGACACTCACCCTTGCGGTCGGTGGACCATCATCCCGACCATGTCGCACGCCCTGTTTCAGAGGTCCCCGTCCATAGCCGGCCCGTCAATCTGACGAAGTCAACCGCCAATCCAAGCGAGCAGGTCAAGCACTCGAGGGTGCTGCCGTACAGAATCTCATCAGACAAGACACGGCGCACTGTTGAGGCCAACAGTGTCGATTCATACAATGTCTTGCAGCAACTCGAATTGTGATTCACGAGGGATAAAGCGACATGAACCAGCTCACGGTCCGGGGATTCGACGACGAACTGAGTTCCGCTGTGCGCCGTCTGGCCAAGACCGAGGGAATTTCCCTGAACCAGGCAGCGTTGAGACTGCTCAAAAAGGGTGCTGGTCTAACCGACAGCAAGGAGAACCCCCACGCGATAGGGTCCTCGCTGGACGACCTGTTCTGTGTGTGGAAACAGGATGAGGCAGAGAGTTTCGAGACTGCCCTCGAGATCTTTGAGACTGTGGACGAGTCAGCATGGACATGAAGATTCTTCTGAGCTCCAATGCCTACTCCGCGTTCATGCGAGGTGCTTCCCGAGTGTGAGACCTGATACAAGCTGCCGAGAAGGTACTGTTCTCGACTGTCGTGGTAGGAGAACTGTTTTAAGGCTTTCAACAGGGGACGCATTGCGAACGGAACCTTGCCGAACTCCGATCCTTCCTCGAACGTCCCTACGTGACCTTTGTACCGGTCGGACCAGTGACTGCGGACCGCTATTCCCGAGTGATGACGGCGCTGAAGGTCAAGAGGCGGCCCATTCCGATCAACGATGTCTGGATTGCGGCCCACGCGATGGAGACGGGGGCCGATCTTGTTTCGGCAGACAACCCCTTTGGATATGTCGATGGGATTGCCTGGGTGCGAATGGAAGCAAGTTGAATCTCACAGGAGCAAAGCAGAAAAGCTCCATTCCATCCCCTGACCCCGACGGTCCTGTACGCCCAAGTTTCCCGCGACCACCAAATCGCGGGGCTTTCCGCAGCTGCCCAACTGCGGCACTGAGCAACACACCAAGTGCCTCCGCTGTCTGGTCGCCCACGGGTACGTGGGCGACGCCAAGCGCGGAACATCACCAATAGGCTCCTGCTCCCCAAGATGCCAGCAAGGCCGGCATGGACTGCATCCGTTCGCCAGTAAATCGCGCGTTGGCCTATGCTTAGGGACATCCTGCCTGCCGTCTGTGTACCCCCACGGTTAATCGCGTATGTCCGGACAGCGTCAAGTCATCATGATCCTCTACCTGTCCAACTCCGCCCTGGACAGCGATGTCAGGGGCTGGACCATCTATGACGGGACCGGCCAAACCTACCCCACCACCGGGGACAGCGACACGCCGCCGTATCCCACGGGCCTGGCGGCGATGCAGGACGGCTGGCGCGTGATCCAGATGCCCCAGTTGATCCCCCCGGACAAGGATCTGGAATACACGACATCCTTCTTCAAGTTTGAGTATGTTTTCGAGAAGATGGTGGAGGTGGAGACATGACAACCGCGACCGTGAACCCCGAACTGTTGCTGACCACAAACCAGATGGCGTGGTTTGCCGCACGCGGCTTCCTGCGCTTCGACAATCTGGTGCCCGCCGACCTCAACCGACGCGTCATGGACGCCTTCGATGCCGGACCGGTTGCGCGTCCGGCCGCGGGTCTGCCGCTGTCCGAGGTCTATGCACCCGGATCGCCGTTGGACGACCTGATGCACCTGCCGGAAATCCAGGGCATCGTCCAGAGCCTGGTCGGTCCCGACCCGCTGTTCGATCACCACGCCGTCCACATCCGCCAGCCCAACGAGGGCCGGGCCCAGGGCCTGCACGGAGACGCCATCATCGACACCCGGATGCACTTCGACATCCAGTTGATGTACTTCCCCCACGACACACCGCTGGAAATGGGCGGCACGCTCCTGTTGCCGGGCAGCCAGTTCCGCCGCATCAACGAATCAGACATCGCCCGCTACCAGAACTTCGTGGGGCAGATTCCCATGGTGTGCGAAGCGGGCACCGTACTGGCCCTCCACCACGGGATTTGGCACTGCGGGCGCCGCAACCAGACAGACCGGGTCCGCTACATGTTCAAGATCCGGCTTAACCCCCGGGTGCGCCAGCATCGGTTGTGGAACACCGACGACTTGGACAATCAAATGCGGGCCGACCCGGTGACCAACCTGGAAGCCAGAAACCGAACAGAAGAGAACATCTACTCCATCCTCTCCCGCCCCGAGCCGTGGTACGAGTTTCCGGTGGGCCGCCTGGAGATTGTGAACCGGGTCAAGTTCTGGCGGTTCCTGACCGGCAGCAACACCTTCGATCTCAGCTACTGGCTCACCCGGTTGGAGAACCAGCCAGAGAATCTGGCCTTGGCCGCCTGAATTCGACGACCCAAGGAGCCGGAAATTCGGTTCGGCCAGATGTCCGTAGCAACAGGCAACGTTGACGACGCTTCAACCAGACAAGACACGGAGGTCTCGAAGATGAAAAGGTTAGGTTTGTCCTTGGCGGTATTCTTGGCAATGGGAGCCTTCATGGTGGCCTGTGACGCGGAATTTGCCGCTGCCCCCCCGGAGGTGGAGAAAACGGTTGAAGATGCCAGTGCGGCCGGAAGCGAAACGGGAGGCTGGGAAGTGTGGTTGTCCGATCAATCGGACAGTGTCGACATCAGTGCCGACAATCCGGCCGGAACCCATGGGAGTCGCATTGTCATTTACGAAAGCAGTGACATCCTCGCTGCTCCTCCGGGTTGGTATGCCGAAGACGATCCGGAGTACGGGCCAACTGTTATCGAAGCCGTCGATGTGTTCCCGTCCGCTTTCGAAGAACTCGGTGTGCATGTGCGACGCCTTCACGGCATGTTGCCGCAGCCCTCGAACCACCGGTACATGAACGCCAACTTCTTTGGTCCGGGCGCGGGACTGGTGGGCATCATCGATGCCGAAGGACAATGCGAGCCGCTGGCCGACGGCCTCCGGAAATGCAAGCCGATTCAAGGCAGTCCGGAGGAAGCTGTGAAGCTGGGCAAAGCTCTGTTTCGCACCACCGGCCCGGAAGGCTCATCGCCTTCGAATCACATGTCCTTCTTCTCACCGGACGGCACCAAGTTGATCGTGGCCAATCTTGGGGCCAAGCTGCTGGAACGCATCGATTACGATGCGGAGTCCGACACCTTCACGTTCAACAAGGCCGCCACGCTCGATCTGGTGGGCGGCCGGGATCTGACCACCATGGAAGCTCAGGCTGATGCGACTCTGCCTGACGGCAGTGTGAGCGGCGAGTATGCCAATTTTCAGCCGACAACCACACCAAGCGGCGCGCTCAAGGAAGGTCCAGGGCGGGCCAACAACGTCGTAGTGTGTCCCATAGTCAGCAGCAACAACCGGCACGCCTATGTCACGTTCGGCGGCGGCGGATTGTTCGTGGTCGATATTACAACCGAGCCGATGTCCATCGTGGCGGAATACACCAACGACGTCATCAGCGTTGCCGGGTGTGGCGGTGTGGAAGGAAGAGGCTTCATGCACCTGAACGCGGGAGTCTCGGCGAGCCCCGCGGGTGCGGATGACTCAACGTTCATCATGTACCGTCTGCCGCTTGACTACCCTGATGGCGCAAACCCGCATACGACCCCGAACGTGCCTCCGGTGGTGACGTTCCACGAAGAGAAGGTACTGGAGATCACCGACGAAACCGAGTTGTCCAAACGTCGGGATTCGCACGGTGCTGTCGCTTCTGTGGATGGCCGGTATCTGTATCAGTTTGATCGGATCCAAAACAATGCGGAAGTGTTTGATTTGGACAAGGTGATCAACGATCCCGACGCTACGCTGGAAGAGCAGGCAGCGGCGCACGTAGGCACTTTGGATCTCACGGGAACAGGACATTGTGTCGGCGAGGGGGCGCCCTTCGTCAACATGCAGGACGAAGGATATGAATTCAATGATGATCCCGCTCCCGACCTCGTGGATATTTCCCCCGATGGCCGAATGCTTGTTGTCTCCTTCAGGGGAGCCAACCCCATAACTGTGAAACACGCCGGTTTGGGCAGTTGTCCCGGGTTTGGGGTGGTGACTCTCTCAGGCGACGGGGGATCAACCGGCACACTGACCCATGTGTTCCGAACCTTCCTACCGGACGCGACGGGTACCAGGAATCTGAGCGACATTCACGCGGCGATTGTTCGAATCAAGTCAAAGGACTAAGTTGACGCAACCAACGTCGCAGACACCAGTTGTGCGTTGAAATGCGGCAAGGCGGCATGCAGGGCATCTTCCCATGTGCCGGTCCCGGTGAATAACGCCGTGGACCGTCCGGTGCTCGGCTGGAGGCGCCTCCCCCGGCAGTTTTTAGGCTGCCGGGGGCCTTGCTCCCGGACGCAAGGGGACGATGCACTTAGAGGGTGTATGGAAAAGCGGCATAGGGCCGGAAAAGGAGGGTCGGGAGTAGGATTCACTTGTCTTACGAGCGGCCTTGCCCCCGCTCCTCCTGTCATACCCTACATCGCCCCCTCATGGAACGCCAACCCTACGATACCGACCTGTCCGATGCCGAGTGGAAGCGCATCCGCCCCCTGCTGCCCGCCCCCTGCCCGCGCGGGCGTCCCATCGCAGTGCCCCGCCGCGAAATCGTGAATGCGATCCTGTATGTGCTGCGCAGCGGCTGCGCCTGGCGACTGCTGCCCCACGACCTGCCGTGCTGGACCCTGGTCTACTGGTACTTCCAGGTCTGGCGCGCCAACGGCCTGTGGGAGCGCATCAGCACCGCCCTGCGCGGACAGCTGCGCCGAGCCGCGGGCCGGAAGACCTCGCCCAGTGCCGGCATCCTCGACAGCCAGTCGGTGAAAACGACGGAAACCCCCGGTCTGCGAGGGTACGACGCCGCCAAGAAGGTCAAGGGCCGCAAGCGCCATCTGGTGGTGGACACCCTGGGGCTGCCCCTGCGGGTGGCCGTGCAGGCGGCCGACGTTCAGGACCGGGATGGCGCCCGGCAGGTCCTGGACCGTCTGCAGGACGACTTTCCGCGCCTGCGCGTGGTCTGGGCCGACGAGGGCTACCGGGGCCCCAAACTGGGCGACTGGGTGAAGGCGCAGGGCACCTGGCAACTGGACATTGTCCGCCGCGACCCCGACGCGGAGGGCTTCGAGGTCCTGCCCAAACGGTGGATTGTGGAGCGCACCTTTGCCTGGCTGGGCCGCCATCGGCGCTTGAGCAAGGACTACGAGCGGCGCCTGGACTCTTCCGAAACCTGGATCCACATTGCCCTCTCCCGGTGCATGCTGAAGCGCCTCAGCATGGCCTGAGGGCACTTTCCATACACCCTCTTAGGAAATCAGTGCAGTCCTCTGCATCCACCTCCGGGTCGCGCCGGAGGCCCCGGGTGCTTGGCCGCCGATGGAGGACAGCCTGAAGCAGCCTCGGGCCGAGTGCAAGGTCAAGACGTGTCGATCCGGTCGTTGGGCAGAGCCTCCAACTCCCACATTTGCGCTTGAACGTCTGGCGGCAGTCCGGCCAGGTCTTCTCCATAACGGTTGAAATACCAACAGTTCCGTCATTCCGGACATGCCAGATGTCGCGCTGGCGGGAAGATGTTCACAACCTTGGATCAACCGGCTCGCTCTCAAGCGCGAGTACCGCAAACGCGCACTCGTGTACCCGGTGAAGAGGCTCTCGCTCCACAAAACGCTGCAGGCCCTCCAGGCCCAACGCAAACTCCCGCAGGGCGAGTGACCGCTTCGTGGAGATGTTCCTTTTGCGCAGACGGTCCATGTTCTCCGACAGGGTGTACTCCGGTCCGTAGATGATGCGCAGGTATTCAGTACCCCGGCACTTCATGGCAGGTTGCACCAAGCCGCGCTTGCCCTTCGCCACAAAGTCCATCGGCTTGGCAACGATGCCTTCCCCGCCCTTGCCGGTAAGTTCCTCCCACCAGGATGTGGCCTCAATCTCATCCTCCGTATTCAAACGCACGACCTTGTGGTGGGTATCCCGGAACAACCCTGGATCGACTGCGTGCAGGCGTCCGACCACACCCATATGCCACAGGTGGTCCTTTCCGGCATGCACTTGGCCCTCGCTCGCCAGCAGGTGGAACGGTGCCAATTGGATATCGGTGAGCGATGTCACCGGCCAGCAGTACCGGGCATAGGCGTCACTGTAGAGTTGAGTGAGGTTCAGCCGTCCTGCAACCTGGATCACGGCATCCCCGACGTCGATGCCGCGCGCCGCTGTTTGCCGAAGGAGGGATTCGGCGGCCGTGAGG
Organism: Caldilineaceae bacterium; assembly: GCA_965208365.1. GTDB lineage: Bacteria > Chloroflexota > Anaerolineae > Caldilineales > Caldilineaceae > Bin34. The sequence goes on from OZ242330.1 coordinate 1,864,046, forward strand.
CTGGTCCGCGCGGCCACGCCCACTGCGGCATATTGTTCGCGGAGCAGTTCCTGCGCCTTGAGGGACCACGGCATAAGTTCACTGTCCAGTACGACCCAATCGGTCTCCAGTTCAGCCCAAAGACCCGCGTCCGCAAGGGCATTGCGGACGCGTTCCAGGAATTGCACCTCAAGGGTACGGTCTTCAAAGAACCTCCGTCCGGTACGCGTGTAGCAGGCGCCAATGCCTTCACCTGCGATGCCAAAGCGCCGTTCAATGGCTGCGGTGTCCTGCCCAACCACGACTACGGCCCGCGAACCCATGTGTTTCTCTTGGCAAACCACCTCGGACACACCGTTGTTGCGGAAGTGGGCAAACACCTCGGTTGGATGTTCGAGTACACCAGGGAGCGCGGAGGTCTCACACGGGGAAATGGTCGGCGGGAGATACACCAGCCAGCGGGGGTCCAGGGCAAAACGGCTCACAACCTCAAGCGCCGCCGCTGCGTTTTCTTCCCTTACTGTGATATTGCCGCGGAGCCGAGTCGCAACGATGCGCTTACCAATTACGTCTCCAATGTCAAGGACGTTCGCCGCGCGGGTCCCGGCCGACACAACGGAAACCTCCGGCTGGACATCCTCGGCCACCGGTCTCACCGGTTCACAATAGACCTGCGCCGCCGGAACCGACACAAGCTCCTTTTCGGGGTACCGAAGTGCGGTCAGCCTGCCACCAAAGACACAACCCGTATCAATGTTGATGGTGCGGTTGAGCCAAGCGGGCTCCACAACTGGGGTATGGCCGTAGACCACCGTCGCCGGCCCGCGATAGCCAACCGCCCAATCGGCGCGTACCGGGAGACCGAATTCGTCCGTTTCCCCGGTGGTCTCGCCATAGAGACAAAAGTCCCGGACGCGGGCCGATGCACGGCCCTGGTATTCCGCCTTCAACCCCGCGTGGGCCACCACCAGATTCCCGTCATCGAGCACATAGTGGCTGATCAGTCCATCCAGGAACGCAGCCGCCCGTTGTTGAAACTCCGGGGCCTCCATTTCCAGCTGAGCGAGCGATTCCGCCAGTCCATGGGAGATCTGCACCTTCCTGCCCTGGAGTTTGCGGACGAGCTTGGCTTCGTGATTGCCCGCCACGCAAAACGCCGTGCCGTCCGCGGTCATGGACATCACCAGATTGAGTACCTTGGCAACAGCCGGACCCCGGTCCACGAGGTCACCAACGAATACGACCTTGCGCCCCTGCGGATGGGTGACGGAAAAACCGGGTTCCCCGATGTCATCGGCATGGGTCTCCAATCTGTATCCGAGACGTTTCAGGAGGATGGCAAGTTCATCGAAACACCCGTGGATGTCACCGATGATGTCGAACGGCCCATGCTCGTTGCGCAAATTGACCCACATGGGCATCCGCTCAACGAAAGCCTCTTCAACCTCTTCGGGAGTATTGAGCACAAACACATACCGGAAGCCCTCGCGCTTCAACCGGCGCAGCGATCGTTTGAGCTGTGCGGCCTGATTGCGCACCACGTGGGAACCAAACGAGCGCTCCGGACGATCCTTGTTGCGGGCCAGGCACAGAGCCTCGGGCATGTTCAGGACGATGGCCACCGACAGACAGTCGTGCTTCCGGGCGAGTTCCACCAGAGGCTTGCGCGCCCGCGGCTGCACGCTGGTGGCATCAATGACGGTGAGGCGGCCGTTCCGCAGGCGCGTGGCCGCGATGAAGTTGAGCAGCGCAAAGGCGTCGGGCGTTGCGGACTGATCGGTGTCGTCATCGGCCACCATCGCCCGGCAGGTGTCCGAGGACACCACTTCCGTAGGTTTGAAGTGGCAGTTGGCAAAGGTGGACTTCCCCGAGCCCGTGGGACCGATGAGAACCACCAGACACAATTCGGGAATGGCGATCTTCATTGCGTAAAGAGGCAGTGAGTAGGAAGCAGGCTTGGGCAGCACCGCGAGCGTGCTACAATAGCGAAAGCCGTGAGTGCGACAACACTGCACGGCTTCCTCACAGGCAGGTTGAAAGCGCAACCGTGACTGCTACGCCCCATCCTACAACAGACTCCACGGTGATCCGCAGCGAGCGGTACCGCGTGCACTTCGACAGTGCACAACAGGCGGCCCTGTGCGCCCGGGTGGCGGGGGCCAACCGCTATGTCTGGAACCACATGCTGGCCGACTGCATCTTCCGCTGGCGCATGTGGCGAAGCTACAAGATCGGTCCCCGGCCCTCCGTCTCCTTCTTCACCCTGTGCCGGCGGTTCACGGTGCTGCGGAACGATCCGGACCATGCCTGGCTCAGGGCTCTGCCGGCCGCGGAAGTCCGCTACGCGTTGAAGTACCTGGCCGATGCCTACGCCCGTTACTTCGCCGCGGACAAGGCGGCCAAGGCCCGCGGCGAAACGCTGCCCCGGCGCCAGTCGGACGGCCAGCCCCTCACGTTCCCGCGCTTCAAGTCCCGGCACAGCAGCACGCCCGGCTTCACGCTGCCCGACCAGGTGCGCTTGGACGGTGCCCGTTTGCACATCCCCAAGGTCGGCTGGGTGCGTCTGACGGGCAGCGGGCTGTATCTGGGACACACGCCCAAGCAAGTGCGGGTATTGAAGGCCGGCACGGATCGGCATCCCAAGTGGTATGCCCACGTGTTCCATGACGTGCCGGCCGACCGCTTGCCGCCACCGGCTGCGGCGGGGGCCTTGGGTCTGGACCGCAACGTGGGGCAGGCCACGGACAGCAACGGCACGGTGTATGCGCTGCCGGACACGGACAAGTTGGAGGCCAACATCAAGCGCAAGCAGCGGGAGTTGAGCCGCAAGCAGGGTTGGGGGCCGAAGGATCGCAGACCCAAGTCCAACCGGGGCCGGCGCGTGAACGGACAACTCAAGAAGCTGCAGCGCAAGCAGAAACGCAAGCGGGAGGACGCCGCCCATCAACACAGCCGCCAGCTGGCGGACACGGCGCACACGGTGGTCGTGGAGGACCTGGACACCAAGGCCATGACCAAGAGCGCCAAGGGCACGGTGGAAGCTCCGGGCCAGAACGTGCGGCAGAAGGCCGGCCTCAACCGCAAGATCCTGACATCCAACTGGGGCCGCCTGGAACGCAACCTGGCGTACAAGGCGGGCGCGTTGCTCAGCGTGAACGCGGCCTACACATCGCAAACATGTTCCGTCTGCGGCCACGTGGACAAGGAGAACCGCAAGACCCAGGCGACATTCAAGTGTGCGGCGTGTGGACACTCTGCCAACGCAGACCACAACGCCGCCATCAACATCCTGGCGCGGGCGGGCCTTCCGTCTGTGCCCGTTTCGGCCCGTGGCACAGGGGCTGCTGCACGGCGAGGGGCGATCCCGTTGGGGAACCCCGACGACCCGTGAACAAGAGTGGAAGCCTACTTCTACTTAGTGCCCGTAAAGACCCCCATCTGGGTCGGTGCTCCATGGTCGGGGTGGGCAGGACCGATGTCCTGGAAACTCACATCGTACCGGCGGCGGTTGGCGACCCGCCTCGACCAGTTCCGGAATTGCTCCCGCGTCCACTCAAACCGGTGGTCCCCGTGCCTGAAGGCTCCGGCGGGCAACCTGTCGAACACCGCGTTGTACTCCGCGTTGGGCGTCGTGACGAGGACGGCATTGGGTTGCGCGGTCCCGAACACGGCCTCCTCGAAGGCGTCAAGCCGCGGGGCGTCGATGTGTTCAATCACCTCCATGGCTATGGCGGCGTCATGGCCTGAAAGGCGGCTGTCCCCATAGACAAGGGACCCATGCAGTAGGTTGACGCGCTGCTGCTGCCGAGGGGGCAGGTCATTGAGGCGCAAACGCCGACGCGCTGTTGCCAATGCCCGGAGCGACACGTCGATGCCGGTGATTGAACGTACCGAAGGTTCGCCGAGGAGGGCATGTATCAGTCTTCCTTCGCCACAGCCAAGGTCAAGCACCTTGGCAGCCCCAAGGCTGCGGAGCGCGTCCAGTACTGCCTGAATACGCTGCTCACTTAATCGAAGCGGGGTTTCAAGCTGCTTCTCTGCCTGTTCGTGCCGTGTAGCGGCGGTACCCGGGTCCGTTGGCCCGGCATCGAGCAGTTGGACCAGCGCCTGATCGACAAGACCGCGCTGATGCTTCAGGTAGCGGCGCGAGATGAGATCCCGCAACGGATGGCCGTCCAACCAACCCTCGCCAAAGCGCAGCAGCTTGGCCACCTCATCGTCGCCGACCCAGTAGTGCTTGTGGTCGTCCAGGACGGGCAACAGCACGTACAGATGGGCAAGCAGGTCCCGGAGTCGGGTCGTCGCCGCGAGGCGCACGCTGAAATATGGACTGGGGCCCCACTCGGGAAAACGCTCGTCCAGCGGGCGGCCCTCAATCCCAACGGCGTAACCAAGGGGCTCGAACAGGTTCCCAATGAGGTCCGCGCCTTCCCGCGAGGGCACGACAGGGATCTGGGCTTCCAGGGGAATGGCCCGTTCCGCCAAATCCGGCCGATCCCTGCTGGTGCCCGCGAGGGCACTGCCAAACACCTTGGCGATCGCCACGCTCAAGTGCGATGACGCCACATAGGGACGGTCGTTGACGTACTGCTCCAGCCAGCCACCGCCCTTGGGCGCGCCGGGCTTCGGGCGTACAAGCCCCACCGGGTCGATGTTCAGCAGAAGCGCCACCGTGCAGCGATGGCTTTCCGCTTCGGGGTAGAAGACATCGGCCCGCCCGAACGGGAGCTTGAACGACTGAAATCGGGCGGGGTTCTTATGTACCAGAAACCCAAGATCGGTTGCAGGCCGATGTGTGGTGGAAATGGTTAGCAGCATTAAGCCAATGGTTGTACAGACAACGCCAAGAGAACAACGGAGCTGATGCGCCGCCGCGCTGGCAACGAGGCTCCATGCCGACCATTATGCAGGTACCCATCCGGGATTCACGGTGGTCGTGCCAACACCAGACTGAACTTTGTTCCATCGGCACGAGATGGACAGGTTTGAGATTACGCCTTACTACTGAACGGAGTGGATTGCGCCTCTTCCGCAGCCTCTCGTGGCGTTGTCATTGGTCCTTCAGTGGGCGATGCAGGACCAGGGCATTGGTGACTCTGCCATCTATGTCAGGTGTGAAGTCGGCGTCGTTGTGTCGACCTTCCCACCAATTCTCGCCGATGTCCAGCCGTATCTCGCGGACACGTATGTAGGTCCTCGACCAAGTCGTCATACCCATCTTCATAGCCGTCCACGACTACGCGCAAGTCCTGTGGGTAGGTCTGCAAGATCCGTATCAAGTCTGCAATCTTCATGCTGTCGTTGTCCTTCAGATCCAGCCAATCCCTGCCTCACACAGTCAGGGCAAATCCAGGTTGTTGAAAGGATTGAGTACCTTGGCCCCGGTGGGTTCGAAATGGCGGACGTTGCGGGTGACTACCGCGAGGTCATGCTCGATAGCGGTAGCCGCAATGAGGAAGATCGACGTTAAAGTGGCCCAACTCTCCGGAGAGTTGCCCCCAACGCTCGGCGATGGCTGCGTTCACAGGGATGACACGGTCGTCAAACCACATGATCGCCCGCTCCAGCCATAAGGTGAGATCGCGTGCAAAGTCCGGATTGCGTCGCCGTTGACGGACGATGCCGCGCGCCAGTTCCGCCAGCGTTACGACACCGAGATGCAAGTCGGCCGGCTGCTGGAAGGTGCCGGGATGGCGATCGGTCTATGTCGGAAGGGAACCACATCCGTGTCCAGCAGGAACATGGTCAGATGTCCAGTAGCCGGGTCTCAAGAGGCATGCGCTCGAACTCCTCGCCGCCCTGAGGGAAGGCCAGGAGATGCTCAACGAAAGTAGGCGCGCTATCCTTCTCCGCTTGGCAAAGCCGCCTGTAGTCTTCGACCGCCACTACCACGACGGCAGGAGTGCCTCTGCGGGTGACCATCTGGGGTTTTCCGGCCAAAGCGGCGTTCACCACGGCACTAAAGCGGTTTTTGGCATCCTGCAAAGTCCATTCAGACATGGTATGTCCGGCTAGCCAACTGACTAGATCAAATTTGTCGCCATAGCTTACCAGTAAAGACACTGCTGTGGTTTGCTCACGCAACAACGGAGGCAACTTCCGTTTCATTGATTTTGCTTCGCGCCTGGAATGGGTATCTCCGGATGCGAGAATATCCCGTTCATTTGCCTCAGATCACTACGCTCTACAGCTTGCAACCCCTATCGAAAGCGCAGTTTGGTCGGCCGACGCGGCGCGGGATGAACTGTTCGCTCCAGTAGTTGGCCTCGACCATCACCCGTTCAACCGAGCTGTTTAGCTGGCTCACCTTGACCACCCACAGGCTGCTGTGGGGCCGGTGTCTGCCGCCACGGGTTGTCTGGTACCCCAAAACCACCCATGTTCGCGGCTGACCCTCGTGCGGGTCACCCTCTGGATCGGCACTCTCAGAGGGTGTATGGAAAAGCGGCATAGGGCCGGAAAAGGAGGGTCGGGAGTAGGATTCACTTGTCTTACGAGCGGCCTTGCCCCCGCTCCTCCTGTCATACCCTACATCGCCCCCTCATGGAACGCCAACCCTACGATACCGACCTGTCCGATGCCGAGTGGAAGCGCATCCGCCCCCTGCTGCCCGCCCCCTGCCCGCGCGGGCGTCCCATCGCAGTGCCCCGCCGCGAAATCGTGAATGCGATCCTGTATGTGCTGCGCAGCGGCTGCGCCTGGCGACTGCTGCCCCACGACCTGCCGTGCTGGACCCTGGTCTACTGGTACTTCCAGGTCTGGCGCGCCAACGGCCTGTGGGAGCGCATCAGCACCGCCCTGCGCGGACAGCTGCGCCGAGCCGCGGGCCGGAAGACCTCGCCCAGTGCCGGCATCCTCGACAGCCAGTCGGTGAAAACGACGGAAACCCCCGGTCTGCGAGGGTACGACGCCGCCAAGAAGGTCAAGGGCCGCAAGCGCCATCTGGTGGTGGACACCCTGGGGCTGCCCCTGCGGGTGGCCGTGCAGGCGGCCGACGTTCAGGACCGGGATGGCGCCCGGCAGGTCCTGGACCGTCTGCAGGACGACTTTCCGCGCCTGCGCGTGGTCTGGGCCGACGAGGGCTACCGGGGCCCCAAACTGGGCGACTGGGTGAAGGCGCAGGGCACCTGGCAACTGGACATTGTCCGCCGCGACCCCGACGCGGAGGGCTTCGAGGTCCTGCCCAAACGGTGGATTGTGGAGCGCACCTTTGCCTGGCTGGGCCGCCATCGGCGCTTGAGCAAGGACTACGAGCGGCGCCTGGACTCTTCCGAAACCTGGATCCACATTGCCCTCTCCCGGTGCATGCTGAAGCGCCTCAGCATGGCCTGAGGGCACTTTCCATACACCCTCTCAAATAGCTATCACCAACAGCGGTTCGATGGCGCTTGTGTCGGTCGTGGTGCGGGCCAGGTCCAAGTCGTACATCCGCTGGAGATTCAATCAGAAGTCGGGCGTCATGCCCAGGGTTTGTCCGAAACGCAGGGCCACATCCGCCGTGATGATGGACCTGTGGAAGTGAACGATATCGTGAATACGTATCGGAGGCACTCCCATTGTCTTGGCCAGACGGTACTGGGTGATCCCAAACTCGTTCATGATCCCCAACAGATGTTCGCCGGGATGGATCAGCTTGGCGGTAGTCATGCATTACATTATTGTTCAAGGAAAATTCGCTGTCAAACTTGTACGCTATTGAATTTGGGTCACATGAATGTTAGTCTTGCTTCAAAGTCAAGTGGCTCTGATGTTCTTGCATGAAACGTAATGTCTCTTATATCTCCAATATCAAGAATGTATGGCTTTCCGTCACAGTACAATATGTCTTTTTCAAACACCCATCTGTATTCATTTTGGTATTTGTATTCAAGACGTTTACGAAAGGCAGGTAGCAATTGTTTTGATCTTGGAACTGTTTCGATGCAATCCCAATGCATTATGTCGTCTGTGTATTTTATTTTATCTCCTCTGTAGTTTACAATCGTATTTTTAATAACTTGAATATCAAGAGCGTGTTTTACACGTCTATGAAATTCAAGTTTGTCTGTGATTACAACCATATGAGAACCAAACTCACTATGTATTTTGTTTGGCTCAATGTGAATTTGTCTATTTGTATTTACGTCTTCATTGGTAATTTCAACCATCAACCTGTAAAAACAAACAATATGAACATGCCCTAGTGGCAAAAACTGGATTGGATCGTCTGAATTGTAGATGGATATTTTGCGATTGTTGGTGTCTGCAGTTGTTGAGTAAAATTTATTTGAATATACAGATCCTTCATTTGGATCACCTTGTCCGGCTGCTTCCAAGTTTCTGAAATAATCCAGAGTATTGGCATACAGATGGCCCTTGCGAAACATATCCGCGTATTCCTTGGACTGAAACACCTTGGCTAAGATCGTACCGGTTAGCGGCAAGGTGACAGTATTCATGAATCACTCTCGTGATGGAATCGTTTTGTGCAACAGGTGCCAGTTTAGCACAGCGTCTGCCAGGCGTTCAAGTTTCAAGCATGGGATGGGGGAGGCAGGGCTTCGGGTTCGGTAACAACGTCGGGAGTGGTCTTGGTGATCACGTCATTGATGGCACGTTGTTTCATGAGCTTCTCCTTGATGCGGTTTTGGATGTAGGGTTTAAGATGGTCAATCCTGCCTTTCGCCCCGGAGTCTTAGCTCCCCCATGCCATGCGGTATACTGAAGTATCACACAACATAGGTGTTTGAGGAGAAGCAAAACGGCCCTATGTCGGGCTGTTTTGCATCATGTATACTGAAAGGAAATATTCATAATAACAATTGAGAGAGGATGTTTCGATTTTTGCAAGTGGAGGTGAATGGGTTGGCATTTGAGGCAAATGGAGGCATTAGCCCCTATCTTGTTGGTTCCTGTCGGAAACATGCCCTGCAGACAGCCGCTCATCGCGACTTTCACCCCGCAGGGCTGCAACCTGGAAACGCTTGCAGGCATGACCAAGCCCATCAGGTACGACAAGTGATCAAGGCAATCGACAGCTTGGAGGAGGAGTTACGATGAACGGACATTACCGTTATACCTATCGCGTCATCTGGTCCAATGAAGATGAGATGTACGTGGGCCTGTGTGTGGAGTTCGGGTTGCTCAGCCACTTGGATGACACGCCTGAAGGGGCCTTTGCAGGCATCAGGGATGTGGTGGCGTTCGCTGTGCAAAGCTTGCAGGAGGATGGTGAGCCAATCCCGGAGCCGCTATCCACACGACGATTCAGCGGTACCCTCACCCTCCGTGTCCCTCCCGAGACCCATCGTGCCCTGGCGATGGATGCAGCCGAAGCAGGTGTCAGCATGAACCGCTTGGCCACAGAACGGTTGGCGCTCCGTCGTTGAGGATTTTGTGGCCTCCACTCCTGCTACAGATGCCGATCAGCATCCGGGGCCAACCCTTGCCAGACCTGTACCACCACCACTTCCACGCCAACACCATACTCGCGTCTTTGACCCCGGCCTGCCTTGAACTGTGCCAAGCCACCGATTGGGCCTTGGACTGCTTTATCCATAGGCAACATCAAGCACAGGTTCTTTCTGCGACTGGTGTTGCAACAGCATTTTGACTTGGACGGCCTGGGTTGGAGGTTGGACCTTGCGAAATACTGCACGAGCTGCAGCAACTGTGCTCATGAGGCCAACCTAACCGCTCGTGCCTGGACCATCCCTATGACCAAGGCATGTCATCCTGAGTCGTGCCGAATTGGAGGAACAGCAACGTATCGGCACTTGCAAGTCACCCGTCGTCGTGCCTGACCATGAACGGGATGCGAAACCATCGCCGCGGAAACCACTTGGCCGGTGGTTGATCGAGAACATGCCACACGAGATGGATCTCGAGTGCCCAGACCGCAGTTCAACCTGAACGATTTCGTTCTTGGACGATCAAGGCGAGTGAACAGCAGGATACTAACGTAGTGTCAGAGACGATGCGTCGCGTGCCACATTCACAGGCCGTCACATTGGGACTTATATAGAAAGGTTGACCACGGGCGCTTGCAGTGGACTGGTGATGCGGCGGTCCACGCAGAGCGGCTCACAGTCTACGGTATTCCAGGCAGTGGTTGCCGGGTTGTCTCCAAGTCGGCACGGTCCTGTCCCCTGGGCAGGGCTGCCGTGTCCCGCAACATGAAGCGAACTACGCTCAGGGTCGGAGTCACACTGAAGGTGTCGCCGCACTGGTTGCGCCATGCCCTCGACGGCGGACTCCCATCATGGTCGTCCGAGACACCTTGGGGCATGCCAGCCCGGAAACCACCAACCGTTACGCCCACGCCTAGCGCGGGGCCAATTCGGGAGTAGCTGGAGTAAACTCGGAACCAGCCTGACAACGGACGAAGCCATGTGCGACGAACACCAATGCCTTAGTGCATCCAACACTCACTCCCAGGAAGTGTTGGATAAGGACCATCCCGGAATCCGAGCAGCAGAGGAAGGGGATCCACACGGTTGGAAGCACACCCTCCAACACCTGCAGTCGGTCGTGTGCAAGCATATGGAGGATTGTTTGAACCACGGGAGGCCCCACGGCTTGTTGTTCCGTGGAGAAACGAAAGAGTTTTTGGTGATGGAGACATCCCTGCACAGATGGGCAAGAACAAAACTCCCCGCCGCCGACCGGCCATGGCTCGGTGAAGATGTGCAGCGAAGAGTGAAGGCGTTGGGACGATTACAGGATGCTGTTCTACTCACAGCGGCGGCAAGGGGACCGGACTCTCTGGTCCACCCTAATGACATTTTCGAGCGTGATAACCTAGCACTTTTTCTCCAAGTACTTCGGGAGGAAGCGATAGATCGGCTGGGGAAGAGGCCCCCTATGCTTGCGCCCAACCCGGCAGTTCGGCGCATGTTGGCCCAATTGCAGCATCAGGGAGGTCCCACCAACTTACTGGATTGGACACGGGATGTGTTAGTGGCGTTGTGGTTCGCCTGCCAGGAACCCGACAGGTCTCAATGCTGTCAATGCTGTTGTTGTCGACCGCATGGGCGTGTGTGGATCAAAGCCCTTCCGCGACCAGTGTGGCACGGAATGATGGATGCTGAGAATAGAGAGGTGATGTCTCCGGAAACGCAAGCTGAAACAGGCATCCCACCTAATCCGCACAACCAAGTCGTTTTTGAACTAAACCCGGAAGAACCTCGTATGCAGTCACAAGCCAGCACGTTTATTTGGCTGGGTTCCGGGCGCATCGGTTGGCAACCCGGAGATGGCGTAAGTGGGATTGTCATTCCGTCTGCGCACAAGAAGCCCTTACAGGAATACTTGATTTGGGGACATGGTTTGGACTACCGAACACTGTTCTTGGACTGGCCCGGCACTGCCCAGTGGCTGCAACAACGATCCCCTCTGGAGATTTTGCGTCAGACTGCACAGGAATCTCTTCGGGAAACGTTTCGCACACATACAAGCACAGTAAATGAACGAACCAGTGAATCTGCGAATACCCAGTCCTGACCGTCGCCACACAGCTACGCTGCGCGACTTCCGACCTGAAAGCAAGCAGACAGGCTACCCACAGGTCATCCCTGCGTCCCTGCAGAAGGAATCCTGCTGACAGTCAAACATGATCCATAGGCCTTGGAATCTAGCCAGGAACGAAGAATCAGGGCTGACAGACTGAAACAACCCCTTCTAATTTGAGACAGACGGGCATTTTCAAGGGTTGTCTCCGACCTATAGCACTCCGGGATTGTCGGGATTCCAGACGGCTCAGAGCAACTTGTATGTTGTATTGGACCTACAGGTTAGGGAATCTGTGGGGTTGGGTAAGAGGGATGCACCGTTAGCAACTGGGTGCGTGAGTCCGAGGGGAGTCTTGGGAAACATCAACTCCGAAAACTGATTTCATTGAAGAAACGGAACTCACGTCGGATTGCCGAAATCGAGACCGTGCACGTACAACGGTTCCAGGGTACGCCCCCGTGGAGTGCAGAGCGCGGCACCGTCAGTGGCATCCTACGCCTGAACAAGGGTCTGTACCGGGATGCCCAGTACAACAGCCAAGTGCGGAACCGGGACGGGACCTCCGGCAATATCAGGGATCCCGAGGAACTGGCGATGGCGGCGGAGTCCGTCTATGTCGTGATGTGGAACCCGTACATGACGGAACACTGCGGGTTTCTGATAAGGCTGGACCTGCAAACACTGGGTTCGGGGAACTTCTACCTGAAACCACCGGCCACCCCGGAACAAGGTCGCGCCGGATGTTGACGACTGATTGCCGACGACCGGCGCAGGGCGGCACTACATTCCCGCACATCAACATGTACGGGGTTGCCTCGTCTCAGCAGGAATAGGCGTGTTTGGCCCGATTCCGAGACTTGGCAGGCCTTGTGCGTACACCGTTGCAGGCACACGCAAGTTGGTCATGGACAAGGCATTGGGAGTTGACATCTGCCAAGGTCAATGCCAACACGAAACTCTTACAGCATCCGTTTGATCTTACCTGCAATCTGGATTTCGGACGTGTCACCAGGAAGGATTGCCCCTGCAAATTCGTAGGTGTCTCCACCATCCACTGCGAGATGCCAGTGAATGGTCTTGTCAGTCCTGTAAGCATCATCAAGTGCCTCCGACAGGATCGCTGGTTCCTCTGTCCGAAAATACAGAACCCCTGGTCTGATGATGCCTTTCAGCCCATGCGGCCGCTCCTGGAAGTGTCCAACATGCTGAATGCCATGGACACGGCCAATCTCCACTGATCTGCCATTGTCGTACTCGGCAGTCAAGGTGCCGACATATCCTTCGATCTTCACAAGGTCAGTCACACACAGTCCCTCCTCCAACGTTCACGATCCTAGCCAACTGCGTTCAGTGCCGCCAAAATCTGCTTATTGTGTCCGTGGACACGCGGTTCGCTGCAAAACAGAAGCCGCCACCGAGCCAGCATGTCCCTGATGTCCACCGGGGAATCAAGCTGCGGCTCTAACTGCGAAGTCAGACCGAGCATCGCCGCCACCACATTGTCGACGCGATGGCGGTTCCGGTCGCGGAAGCCTGAAACCCATAACTTGCCTTCGGATTCAGGCGGCTACCCACACCTCGGACAGAAGCTCCGCCTGCTCGAGCACTGTCCGCGTGGCCTGTTCCTGCTTGTCCGGTGGGTATCCGTATCTGCGTAGGACCCGCCTCACGTACCGGCGGAGACTCGCACGAACGCTCTCGCGTAACGTCCAGTCAATGGTGACGTTGTTGCGCACGGTCTCAACCAGTTCGCAAGCAATGGCGCGGAGTGCCTCATCACCGAGGATCTGAACCGCACTGTCGTTGGTTTCAAGGGCATCGTAGAAGGCAAGTTCGTCCTCAGTGAGGCCTAACTGCTCACCGCGCAAGTTGGCCTCGCGCATCGCGCGGGCCAGTTCGATAAGCTCTTCGATGACCTGTGCCGCTTCGACTGAGCGGTTCTGGTAGCGCCGTAGCGACTGTTCGAGCATCTCAGCAAAAGAGCGTGCCTGTACCACATTCTTTCTCCAGCGGGTTGTCAACTCTCCCTGGAGCAGCTTCTGTAGCAGTTCCACCGCGAGGTTACGGTACGACATGTCCTTCACCTCGGCAAGGAACTCGTCGGAGAGGATGGAGATGTCCGGCTTGTCGAGGCCAGCTGCCGCAAAGATGTCGACCACGCCTTTGGGGGCAACCGCACGGGCAATGATCTGCCGTACTGCGTGGTCCAGTTCTTCATCCGCGCGCACCTCGCCCGCGGAACGCTTGGCCAGTGCCGACCGTACCGACTGGAAGAAAGCAACGTCGTCACGAATCTTTGTCGTCTCCTCGTGCGGGACTGCAAGCGCGAACGACTGCTCCAGTTCGCGCACGACGGTGATGAAGCGTTCCTTTCCGTCTTCCTGCGCCAGGATGTGCTCCTGAGCCATGGGCAGCAACTCCAGCCGCTGGGCCGGTCTGCCTGTCCACGCCGACCAATCGAAACCGTGAAGGATGCCACAGCAGATCTCGTACTTCTCCTGCATCAGAGCAACGGCTTCATCCTGGTTGATGGCCGTTTGTCCCTTGCCTCCACTCTCCGTATACGTCGCAAGGGCCTGCTTCAGTTCACTCCCGAGACCCAGATAGTCGACGACAAGACCACCCGGCTTGTCCTTGAACACTCGGTTGACGCGGGCGATCGCCTGCATCAGACCATGACCACGCATCGGCTTGTCGACATACATCGTGTGCAAACTCGGCGCGTCGAAGCCCGTCAGCCACATGTCGCGCACGAGCACGACACGTAACGGGTCATCTGTGTTGCGGAAACGCTTGGCGAGGATCTCGCGGCGCCCCTTGTTGCGAATGTGCGGCTGCCAGTCCGATGGGTCCGAAGCGGATCCAGTCATCACTACCTTGATCGCTCCCCGATCATCGTCGGAGTGTTCCCAGTCGGGGCGCAGTCGCACAAGCTCGCGGTAAAGATCGATGCAGATGCGACGGCTCATGCAAACCACCATCGCCTTACCCTCGATGGCGTCAAGACGCTGCTCGTAGTGTTCGACGATGTCTTCGGCAACAAGGCGAACGCGCTGTTCGGCACCAACGATCGCCTCGAGCTGTGCCCAACGCGTCTTGAGTTGCTCCTTGCGCTCAACCTCCTCGTCTTCGGTAGCTTCCTCAAACTCTTTGTCAATCAGCGTACGCGCGTTCTCGTCCAAAGCAACCTTGGCAAGGCGGTTCTCGTAGTAAATCGGTACCGTAGCGCCGTCGAACACGGCGTGCTGGATGTCGTAGATGCTGATGTAGTCGCCAAACACCGCGCGGGTGTTGGCATCGTACTGTTCAATGGGCGTCCCTGTGAAACCGATGAATGAGGCATTCGGCAGCGCGTCTCGCATATGCCGTGCGAAACCGTCAATGAAGTCGTACTGACTGCGGTGGGCCTCATCGGCGATCACCACGACATTGCGCCGAGGCGATAGCGACGGGTGGGTGTCACCCTTTACCTCAGGGTAGAACTTATGGATCGTGGTGAACACCACACCGCCGGCGGCAACTGAGAGCTTGCGGCGGAGATCGGTGCGGCTTTCTGCCTGCACCGGCGGCTGGCCAAGCAGGTCCTGGCACCGCGCGAAGGTGCCAAAGAGTTGGTCGTCAAGGTCGTTGCGGTCAGTCAGGACAACGATAGTCGGATTCTCCATAGCCGGCTCGCGTGCAATCGCGCCGGCATAGTAGGCCATCGACAAGCTCTTGCCCGCGCCCTGCGTGTGCCAGACCACACCGATGCGTCGGTCACCAGATTCGCCGCCGGGTCTCCCGCCGATCTCGTAGTCTCCAGGCTCTTCTGCCACTTTCAAGGATGCCTGAAGCATGGCCGCTCGAAGGGTCTCGGCAACCGCACGTCGCACAGCGTGGACTTGGTGGTAGCCAGCCATCTTCTTCACGAGGATACCGCTGCCGTCGTTCTCAAAGACGATGAAATCGCGCAGCAGCGAGAGCAGTCGCTCTGGTGCGCAGACTTCCGACAGCAACACGCGCAGTTCCGGTTCGACACTGGCCTTGAGGCCATCGTCTCCAACCATGCGCCACGGCTTGAACCACTCCTGGCCCGCTGTGAGTGTGCCAAGACGTGCTTCGGTACCGTCCGAGACAATGAGCAGCTCATTCATCGAGAACAGTGACGGCAGTTCAGCTTTGTAGGTCTGGAGTTGCCGCCATGCCGTCCAGATGTCGGCTTCTTCGTCGGTCGGGTTCTTGAGTTCGATCACGCCGAGTGGCAGGCCATTCACGAACAGCACAATGTCAGGACGACGGGCGTGATCGCGTTCGGTGACGGTCATCTGGTTGACCGCGAGGAAGTCGTTGGCAATGGGTCTCTCGTAGTCGATGACGGTAGCCTGCGACCAGCGAATCTCTCCACTAACAAGCCGGTACTCTACAGTCACACCCTGAACGAGCATACGGTGGAAGTCACGGTTACGGGCCTCGAGAGATGAGCCCTCGGGGCGAGTCAGTTTGCGGTAGGCATCGTCGAGCGCTTCGGAGGGCAGGTTCGGATTGAGCCGCGCGAGTGTATTCCGCAGACGCCGTTGTAGAACGACAGTGGCGTAGTCGGCTCGCTCTCCTCCGGCCGCGTCGGAGCTGATGTCTGGTCCGTACGTGGTCTGCCAACCGAAGGTAGTTAACCATTCCAGAGCGGCTTCTTCAACATCAGTCTCGGTAATGGTGGTCATTCTCTACTCTTGAGATCAGCCAAAAGGTCATTGGCACGATCGACTACATTCACCCCTTCAACCATGATGTGCACTGGGATGTGTTTCTTCACAGGAGTTGGCAGGTTGTCTGCGTGGATCGTACATTCAATCATACCGCGAACCTCATCCACTATATGCTCAGCGAAAATTTCGCTTTCAAAATACTCACTATCCAGACGATGACGCCATTGCGCGCACTCCAAAACATAAGATGTCACTAGCCTGTTTGGACGTGTAGGCTTATAATAGAAGGCATTCGCGTCACGACTGTTGTTCCCATTATGTCCTGGCGGTACCATTAGCCAATCGGAAGTAATCATGACAGAATTTAGGTAGTCTCTCAGCTTCGGGAGAGACACCCTCGATTTGCCAGATTCGAGCTCATTAGCCTCTCTAAACGGAAGAATGAGCAACTTCCCACTGGTCCTAATCTCTACGAGCACGTCTCTCGCAGGACTACTTCCTAAATTTGTTGCCTTTATCGAAAAAGTGATACCTCTCGACTCCAACTGGATTTCCTTATGTAGGTTTGCAAAGATCGATTTGCATTGATCAATCCACTTCTGATATGAACTACTAAGGAACTTTCCACTAATGCCAAAATTTGGAGGGAGCCAATCTTCCAAAATTGGCACAAGAGCATCGATCTCCGTTGCATTCAGCGGCAACGGCATCTGGAGAGATTTTTTTATATCTTGCATCTCGTTTCCGTACTGATCGACAAAAGCGATTTCAAATTTGGGGCCGGCTTGGAGTTGGTTGATTTGTTCTTTTAGCTGCTGAATTTTCCGTTCCGGTTCATCCTTCTCAGGTGGCAAAAGCCAACTCTCGGGAATCGGGATGAAGGGAAGGTCAATGGTCTTTGCTGTCATCATCGGTCCGGAGTCGTGAGTGAGGAGACGAACTTCCCGGCTTTCATACTGCTTCTGGTACTCCCATGTGTAGCCAACTAATTCGTCATCCGCATTAGTGTAATCAAGTACATCCATCAGTTCGGCTGCTGGCTTCCCCAGCTCAGCTAGAAGCAGCTTGACGCGAGGATCAGCCTCACGCACCACTATGTAGCCCTGATCAGATTCTAGAATATTCCGGAACAGTTGGTATGCCTTGCGTGCCCGGCGCCCAACGCGGTCATTTCCACGGTACTTCTGACTGTCGATCTCACGCTGCACAGGACGGCTGACAATCAGTTGCACCTCCGAGAACTCTGACCAAAGTGACCAGTCGAGTACTTTCAGTGCTTGACATTGGATGAAAAGATTCGTATCCGGAAAGACATAGAGGACCTTGTGCATCGTTTGTGGTTTCTCCAAGGCACTAGAACGCGATCCGCAAATCACCAGACAACACTCGTGGCAACAGGGTGTCACGCTGTACAACCAGTAAGGAGGTCGCAACCTCGTTTGTCTCAATCTGGTGGTCCATCACTGAGCACGACTCGTCGAACTGCTCAATCAACCTGTTGGGGGGTGACACCCACCGCATCGAAAGAAAATCTCTCTTGCCAATTGCTCCGAAGACGGTCCCCTCGGCCTCGAATTGCTGGAATGTGTCCCGAAGCGACCACATTGAATAGTAAGTGTACGAACAGCTACCACTGAGGTGGCGGACTGCAGCAACTCCGCGTCCAACACAGCACGACTCCATTGCCATGTTGATTTCTCCCACGGGCGCGCGAACGGAGACGAGACTATCACCTTTTTCAGCGAAGCGTGTAGGCTCAGTGCAGTACACGCGTCGTCCAGGAAACCGGAAACCAAAGTCAGTACGCCCTTGGTAGAAAGGCAAGCCTTTTCCATCCTGATTGTAGGTCTTGCCAGGTGGAGACTGCCCCATCGTAATGCAGAAGACATCGCCAAGTGTCTTGACCTCCCAACCTGACGGTACCTCCCCCAACTCCGATGTCTCAAACGACGCGGGGAACAACGCGTCGAGGTCGGGCGGAAGGCCCGAAGGTTGGCCCTTGGCCTTCGCGCGCACCGGATCGAAGTCCACAAACCATGACTTGAATAATGCCTTTGCCATCTCTTCAAGCGTCTCGCTCATGCGACGGTTCAGCTCGATCCGGTCGTCGAGTGCACCGAGCACACGCGCAATGGCGCGACGTTCCGTCTCGTCGTCTGACCACGGCAATGACAAGGATTCCAAATCTCGCTTGGTCGCATTCCCAAAGACGGAACCACTAGTCTCGAGGGCATCCCAGCACGGCTCCAAGTGGCGAAGAACGTACTCGATGTACTGAACATCCGATTCTCGACGTGCTCTGACAATGGCAATTCCTCGCCCAGTAGCACATTCTCTGTCCGCGATATTCACCCGTCCAATTGGGGCCCGCACGCTGAGCAGAATATCTCCCGCATGCGCGACTCGGGTAGGAGAGGAACAGAACACTCGCGGAGTTGGGTGGCGGTAGTTGAAATCTCTGACACCTTGAAAAAATGGCAAACCTTCACCGACCTCGTTGTATGTTGAGCTAGGGGGGGATTGGCCCATGATTAGATCGGCAATCTCGTTCAACTGCACCTCACGCCAGACAGCACGCAGCAGTGCTTCCTGTACTGTCACGCAGTCTGCCTCAATTGACTCGCGGAAGTCATCGGCGATGGCATGCCAGTCAACGACATCAACACACATTGGCAGTCGGGACTCCTCGAAGGCTTCCTTCAACACGGTGAGGGTTCGGCTCGGCAGTGGCCCGTCGCCAATGATGACCAAGTCAAAATCGGAGGTGTCACGAGCGTTCCATGTCGCGCGCGAGCCGAACGCCCGCACCTCGCACTCCGGCACATGTTCGGCCAGGATGTGTTCCACAATGGCGAGGTGCGCAGGGCTCAGGTCAACTAGGCCGGTCATTCCCAGGCTTCTCCGGTCAGCTCTGTGTACAGCACAACGGCGTCCGCGATGAACTCAGGCATGATCTCAATTGCGTTCTCGGCCTTTACCTGATCGTAGTCGTGTGTCGTGTCGATACGAGTCTGGACGTAGCGTTCCCACTGTTCGCCGCCGGCCGCCAGAAGGTTGTTCTGATCGGCAATCCGAAAGATGGGCCGTGGACTGTTGGGCACGTCAGGAAGGCCCAGCGAGTTGATGAGATGACGGCGAAGCACCTTCCACAGCATGTCATAGCAAGTCTCGAAACGCTGGATCACCGACTCGGCCATGCCCTCGTGCACAAACGGCGGGTACTCTGGTGATAGGTTCAGCAGGTGGTCGTGCTGAACCTCCAAGTTCTTCAGGGATCGTTGGAAAAGACTGTAATCCACTGCCATTTCGTGATGACCCTCCAGTCACAGAAAATTCGGCTTCAACCTAGAATCCCAGCGCAGAGAGATTCGCCTCGATCTCCGCATCCAGCCGCTCCGCCTCGCTCCGCTGCTCACGCCATTGCGACATGAGTCGCGCCATCTTTTCCTCGAACGGCTCTCCGTCGTCTTCCTGTGGCGCGGCACCGACATAACGGCCGGGCGTAAGCACATGTCCGTGCCGCCGTATCTCCTCAAGATCTGCCGACTTGCAATAACCGGGATCGTCGGCGTACTCACCCGACTTCTCACTGCCACACCAGGCGTGGTAGGTATCTGCGATGCGCGAGATGTCCTCTGCGGTCAGTTCGCGGTGTGTACGATCGATCATGCGACCCAACGCGCGGGCATCAATGAACAGTATCTCTCCTTCGCGGTTCCGATACTCCCCCACACTTCGGCCCTTCGACAAAAACCACAGGCAGGCAGGTATCTGGGTCGAACGGAAGAGTTGACCAGGAAGCGCAACAATGCAGTCCACGAGGTTCTTCTCGACGATGTTCTTCCGTATTTCGCCCTCACCCGACTGATTCGATGACATCGATCCGTTGGCAAGGACGAAGCCCGCAGAGCCACGTGGCGCGAGGTGGTGCAGAAAGTGCTGTACCCAAGCGAAGTTGGCATTGCCCGTTGGGGGAATCCCGTATACCCAGCGCTTATCGTCCCGCATTTGCTCTCCGCCCCAATCGGAGACATTGAAGGGTGGATTGGCAAGGATGTAGTCTGCTCGCAGGTCGGGGTGGCGATCGTTGTGGAAACTGTCTCCGTGCTCGATCTGACCCTCGATGCCCCGAATTGCGAGGTTCATACGGGCCATCCGCCAGGTGGTGTAGTTCGACTCCTGTCCGTAGATGGAGATGTCCCCGGCTACCCTGCCGACATTGCCGTTACCAGTGGCGTGCGCGCGGATGAACTCGATCGACTGGACGAACATACCTGACGAGCCGCAGCACGGGTCATAGACACGGCCACGGTACGGCTCGAGCATCTCCACCAGGAGCCGCACCACGGAGCGCGGTGTGTAGAACTCACCGCCCTTGCGTCCCTCGGCCAACGCGAACTGCTCGAGGAAGTACTCGTAGACCTCACCCAGCACGTCGGTGGCCTCCGCTTCCGCACCACCGACTTTGATGTTGCTCACAAGATCCACAACCTGTCCGAGGCGGGCCTGGTCAAGGGCCGGGCGTGCGTAGTCCTTCGGCAGCACGCCATCCAGCACCGGGTTGTCGCGCTCAATGGCGGCCATCGCTTCGTCCACCAGTTGACCGATCTGAGGCTGGCGGGCTGATCTCTTGAGGTTGGGCCAGCGTGCCTTGAGCGGTACCCAGAAGATATTGTCGCCTCGGTACTCGTCCGGATCCTCCGGATCGGCACCCTCATCGCGAAGGGCCTCGATCCTGGCATGCGCCTCCTCGAAAGCGTCGGACACATACTTGAGAAAGATAAGGCCGAGGACGACGTGTTTGTACTCGGCGGCATCCATGCTGCCGCGCAGCGCGTTGGCAGTACGCCAGAGGTCGGACCGGTAATCGGTGATGACACTGGCGGGTGAGGTTTTGGTCATTGTCAAGCCTCAACTTACCGATACCCGAACCCAAACGATCCCGACAACATGCTCAAAGTGGCTGTCCGCTGAAATGAGATCCGCACCCATCTCCATCGCATGGGCGGCAAGCCAGCCATCGTTGGTGGGAATGCCCCAGCCTCTCACTCGCAACGCCGCGGCGATTCTGGAAAGCGGTCTGCGGTTATCGGTCCCACATCCACGAAGGACGAATACGGGCTGTCAAGAAAAGACCGAAGACCGGCAGTGCTCCGCTCAAACTGGATTCCTCGCTGAAAACCATACATCAACTCGCCAATCACGACGGCAGAGAACAATTCGCCGCACCAACTCCATGACCTGCTCATGTCCCCGCAGGAGCAGGGAGTAGGCACTGAAATCCAGTAGAAGCCTCATTGCCAAGCCGTCTCGTCGATGGTCTCGAACTCCTCCAGGGCGCAATCAAACTCGTCCGCCTCTGTTGCAGTCCAAGTACCCATCAGATGGTCCAATGAGGAACCGATGGTATTCATCCTTTCCGCACCATCTGCCAAGCCAGCCCCTTTCCGCATCAATTTGAGGGCGGCTTGATTCAGGGAGATTCCTTCCCGCTTTGCCAAACAGCGCAAACTGGCGTTCAGGTCGTCATCTAATCCTCTGACCGTAATTTGGTTCATTGGGCCATCGCTTTTGAGGCATGAATGATGTAATGTGCATCACTCTATCCGGTGCCAACAGGTGGATCAAGGCTGGAGTGACGAAAACCGCACCCAGGCCTTCCTCAATCCTCGCGACAATCATGCCCGCGGCCACACAAACCAGCCTTTGGTCGAAAAGGGATTCGCCGGACCAGAAGGTGGCCCGCACATGAGCCAGACTCCCCCGAACGTGGGTGCCAGTATGTGGTACCAGACGACCCGGCACGACGGCAAACTCCGGCCCTGCAACAACACATGTGCGGTCACGATGACCTGGCTGAACCGTCCCGGCAGGGCCAGTGTCAAGGCGACAGGTTTTGCTGCGTTGTAAAGTTGTGCTGGACGCGGATACCAATGCCGTGTGCAACATCCGCGAGCGTATCCATGACGACAAGAGCACGTCGTGGACACCCTACCGGGAGGTCAAGTCCCTTCTCGCGAAGTGGCCCAGGACTGCGATGGGGATTGCGCCACCCGGCCTCGAGTTGTGGGGGGCGTGCCAACCCGTCCCCAACCGGGAGCAAATTACCTCCGTCTGGACCAAACAGTACTGGTTAGGGGAACAGGTTCGGTGTTCTAGCCTTCACGCGGAATCCCCAGCAAGGTGCGCCATACGTCGGGCCGTTGCCCCGCGGCCAGAATGCGATTGGCGATGTCTTCAGGCAGTCCCTCTGCCAACCAGTGCGCCTCAATCAGGTTGCGGGCCTCCCCAGACAGGTCGGGCAGTACTGCATCCAGAAACATGAGGGAATTCCTAAGTGCTCCCAGGCGTTCGCGGTCGCCGGCGGGATCGCGCCAGCGTTCCTGGTTTTCATCCCACCATTGAAAGACCGGCATCTTCCCTGCTGCCGGCTGCGACAGACGAACCAACATTCCGCAGACTTGGAAGGACTCCGATGAGGCTGCAACGAGTTGATAATCTCCGCTTGCCTCTAGACGGTACAGCCGGATGGCCGGAGAAATTTCGGGATCGCCCTGAAAAGGGTCCGGCGGTTCTCCGGGTTCAATCACCAGGTACTCCGCAATCCTGAGGGCGGCGTACAACGCCCTCTTGTCTTCCAAGTCCCGCTGCTCCGAGGTCGGCGACACCACCTCGGCCACCAGCTCCGGTACCGGATCCCCCTGCTCAAGATGCAGGACACGTCCCCGTTTGCCCCTCTCCCTGTCAGCAGGCCATGCAAGTTCCGGTGGCAGCACCACCAAATCCGGCACCACCTGATTCTTGCCCTTTCCCTCACCAGTCAGCAGTCCCAGCATTTCCCCGATTCTCTGGTCGAAGTGCAGTTCCGGCTCGTTGGCCACGCGGTTACCCAGCGCATCGCGCAGGGCCTGGACGATGAGGGCGATGAGCGATCCGTGGCGGGTGGCATTGGGGCTCACGAAACCATCCTCGTCATAGTCGAGCAGTTTGACGCCTTCGGCTCCATAGTCCGGGTCGGTCGTCCAGTCACGCTCATATTCGTGAGCTACATCGTATTCGTAGTCCGGGGCGTAATGGGACAGACGCGCAAGCCCGGCACGCCACAACGCCGGATGGTCCAAACGAGCATCCATCCGCCGCTGCCGAACCATGCGTGCGGTGGCCGCGTCGACATCACCGTGCCTGGGAGGAGACCCCCAACCCCACGTGCCCGGTATCGTGCCCTCCGGCATTTCATCCGGGGCCATGGTCGGTACCGGCAACCGGCCCTGAACTTCAACCACAGCCATACCCATCCTTCCGTTGGCTCTCCGTTTGGGGACCATTCTACCCGGAACAGGCACAGCCCAACCCGTCCCCTTGACAGGGGCATTTGTACAAAGATGCCACGGTAGGTGGCGAGGGGTACGAAGGCATGGTCAGTCGGTACACTGCGAATAATGCCCTTGTCCAGGATATTTCCTGAATGAAGTACGTATTCCGGTCCGACCGGTGTGCTCCGGAGTATTGGGGAGCTATGGTTAGTGGCTGGGACCGTGGTTCAGGTAGTGACCACGGGCATCTGGACGGCGGCAGTAGAGCACGATCGAAGTGAGGCCCACACCGACACGGACCTCCACCACCCATATGCCCGATATCGACACAGTGCTACAGGCCGGCCTTGCTCAACTCATCCTGCAACGCGCGCAATCGACGGTGGCGTTCCCGCAACTCGGCCATGAAGTCGATCCACGTCGATTCTTGTGACATCTGTCGGTAAAGGTCCCGCACCTTGGTCAAATGGATACATGCCTCTTGGTATCTTTTCCGACCGCGAGCCTCGATCCACTTCTCCGCCTGTTCCCGATAGATTTCAACCGCGGCCTGGGGGCGTGCCTCCGAAGCGGCCTGGGCCACCCGAATTAGCCGATCACCGGCATAGTGGGAAGTCCGCTCGAGTTGCCGCACCGATTTCAACGCCAGATCAATTTCGCCTTCGTTCAAGTAAACATCGGTCAACACGCCGTATTGCTGGGCGGCGGCCCACTCGGCCAGCAACTCCGAGCGTGTTGCCTGCCAGATACCGAGGCGCTGGGACAACTCCCGTACGTCCTGGTACGCGGCAAGGTCGAGGCGTTGTTCGAGCAACTGTTTGGCCAGGACCAGAGCCTCGGCCAGTTCCCCGCGTTCTTCGTGCTGGTCCTTGAGCCACGTCATCAAACCATGGTCGTGGGTCGTCTCGATTCGTTTGGCCACCAACGGTTCCAACCTGCGGCCATAGCCATGTGCGCCGAATATCCCCGCCAGGGTAAGCAAGTCCCAGTCCTTGGCAGGACCGGCTTCGACCAACGCCTCGTCCAACCGACCCAGCGTCAGCAGGCGGTCCACCAAATCGTTCAAGCGGCCGCTGTCACGGCAGATCTCCAGGAAGGCGTCATCGTCCAGGTGGTCGTCCTCCAAAGCCAGCAGGAAGCCGCCATACGCTTGGCGTTTATAGCCGTCGTACTGGCCACTGGCTGTCAGTATGGAGGTCCGAATCCAACCGGCAATGACATTCTTTTCGTCGCCGGCGGCATGTTTCAGTAGGAGATCCTCCGCGCCTTCCCCCAAACCGTACCCTCCAATATCCATGTCCGAACTGTATATTTCAAAGAGGGCTTCCAGAGCTTTCTCCCGGGCCACAGCATCGCCGTCCCCAGCGGCCAGACAGTTTCCAAGCCCTTGGACGCACCGGTTCACTACGTCGTACAAGTACTCGCCTTCGTCGTCGTGCAACATCCCAAACTGCTCAAATACCTCCTGAGCCACCGCCTGGTACACGATGCTGGCGTTGGCGTAATCGGACTTGGCCAGGAAGTTGGCACCGGAACCCAACACAATGTCAATGTCCCCGGCACCACCCCATGTCCCGTCCCAATAATCAAATCCGCTTCGGAAGGCGAACGCTACCTGCCGACGGTAACTTTCCGGGTTGACCAAAGGCTTGCTCCGACCATCTTCGGGCGGAGTCGCCTCCAGTAGGGACTCCAAGTTGGGATGAGCTTCCACCATTTGCTTGATGAGGGCAATCAGTTCCGACTTGCTGCGTCGCTCCAGGTTCGAATCCAGTTCTTCCACCTCCCGGAAGGAATTGGGTTGGTCCGACCAGGTAAGCAGCAACGCTGCAACGTGCTTGCAACGTCCGCCAAGGCCCACCGGGCAGGAACAATGGGCCTCCTTGATGCCTTCGGTGCCGCAAACAACCCACAAGCGGTAGGGTTGGGGTCTGGAGCCTTGACACCAGGCCTTGAGGGTGTTGCCTTGAAGGCGCGGGTCGAGGATGGCCCCACTCTTGAAGTAACTGCGACCGCGTTCGAAGCTTCGTGAGCCTACCCAATCGGATATGGCCCCTTCGCTCACTGTGGGGAAGGGGTCGCGCATGATTGCCTATTCCTTGCAATTCTGCACAGGTAGCCCCAAAGAGAGCTTGTTCACAGGAGAGGTCCCTAACAGCAACACTTCCCACCGTGCAGCCGCCCCTGGAACGCAGACCTTGCGAGCACACCCCAAGCGAGCCAGGCTGCTGGACACGGGATGGACCGTCAGACTCGTCGGTAGGGGCAGCCAAACATCAAGGTACACCCCTTGTGGTTGCCACCGGGCAAAGGAGATAGTCAGTATAGTGGACAGCAGGACCGCGCGATCCGGCAATCCCGGGCTGGGCTGCTGCTCAACGTGTCTGGGGAGAATCCGGTCGTGGCCGCCATGCTCATGTCCGAGTTGTCGGAAGTGGACCATCGCAACGGGCGTGAGATTGCCGCGCCTCCGTACGCATGATCTCCTTCCTGAACCCCGTGATAGACACCGGATGACGCCGGCACAGAACTACAGATCAGCATTGTCCAACTCATCCTGCAGCGCGGGCAATCCACGGTGGTGTTCCCAAAACCCGGCCATGAGGTCGGTCCAATGAGTTCAAGACCATCCTGGAACCAATCGAGATCTTGGTGTTGAACAGCTGCATCGTGACGAGCAATGTCATGGGTTGACAGAAGCGAATTGCACAGGCGATCCGTAGGACGCGGACTATGTCCTGGCAACAGGGGACCAGCTGCAGCCGCGTGAGGCCATGGCTCACTGAGTAATCGTGCGCCGATGCCGTTTGCCGAAACCTTGAACAGCCCTCCTCCTTATTCAAGAATGTGCGATATCCTTGAATAAGGAGGAGGCTAATGGCGCATCTGGAAGCGCGATACTGGGAGGGTCAGGCTGCTGGGCCAACTCGGCGTGACCGCCGTCCCTGCAACTACTCGGTCTACTTGCCCGATAAATTGTCCGAACGCCGGTTCGTCCTCGACGGCGACGTGGCCGCAGACGTGGCCGCCGCTGAAACTGCCCTCGTGCGGCTTGACACCGCTGCCTCCGCGCTTGACAACACCGAGGCGCTGGCTCGACTCCTGCTCCGCGCGGAGTGCATCGCCTCGTCCCGCATCGAAGGCTTGGAGGTGGGGGGACGGCGATTGCTCCGCGCCAATGCAGCGCGGCAGCTGGGTGAAGACCCCAGGGATGTTACGGCCACGGAAGTGCTCGGCAACATCAACGCGATGGTCTGGGGGGTGCACGACACTGAGCTCGGCGACATGATGACGGTGGAGAGTTTGCTGGAGGTGCATCGCCGTCTGCTGGCCGGTACCCGTCTTGAGGAACACGGGGGCCGCATTCGCGATATGCAGAACTGGATTGGCGGTAGTGCCTACAATCCTTGCTCCACAGATTTCGTGCCGCCGCCGCCAGAAAGTGTGGTCCGCCTTCTGGACGACCTGTTCACCTTCTGCAACGATGACTCGCTTCCGGCGTTGGCGCAGGCGGCCATCGCCCATGCGCAATTCGAAACCATCCATCCGTTCGTGGACGGCAACGGGCGTACCGGGCGGATACTGTTTCACTTGATCATGCGCCGCCGAGGGCTCGGACTGCGCATTCTGCCCCCGATCTCCCTTATCCTTGCTACGTGGTCGCGGGACTATGTTGCCGGACTGACCGCGACCCGTTACGTCGGCTCCCCGGACTCCAACGAGGCCCACGCCGGAGTCAACCAGTGGATCGCGCTCTTCGCGTCGGCGTGCCACCGGGCGATTGATGACGCCAGCCGCTTCGAGGAGCAGGTACGCACATTGCAGAAGTCCTGGCATGAACGGGCAGGACATGTCCGTCGCGACTCTGCGGTTCGCCTGCTCATCGGAGCACTCCCGGCGGTGCCGGTGCTCACAACCTCCACCGCTGCGAAGTTGATTGGACGGTCCTTCCAAGCAACAAGCCAAGCCATAAATCAACTCATGGAGGCGGGGGTTTTGACACAAGTTACCGTCGGCAGGCGTAATCGCATATTTGAAGCCCCCGAGTTGATTGAGGCCTTCACCGCGCTGGAGCGACAGCTCGCGAGCCCCGAAGGCAACACGCGCATCTCCAGACCCGCCCGGCACGTTCCTCGACAGTAGGGGGAGAACTCGCCAGCAGGCATCCCGGGCTTTGTACGGCAAGGGGGCAGGCGATTGACTACCGGAAGCAACGACCAGCCTATTCGACTTGAACCCCAGGAGACCTGTCCTCCGTCGACCGCGCTGGTTGTCGGATTCCAGAGGGCCACACTCGTACTTGCACCGACGGTGCTGAACGTGGCCATTGCGGTCCGTTCTTCCGGGCTCGATGACACCTACCTGACTTGGAGCGCCTTCGCCGCACTACTGATCAGCGCGGCGGTCACGGCGTTGCAAGCGTTCCAGTTCCGGCGATTCGGCGCAGGGCATATTGTGCTCACCTGTCCCGCGGCGCTCTTCATCGGGATCATGGTGGCGACCGTCACCTCGGCCGGACCGTCAACCTTCGCGAGCCTGATGGCCGTCTGCTGCGTGATCCAGATTGCGCTTGCCCGGTGGTTGCCAAACGCTGCGCCGAATCTTTACGCAGGTTGTTACGGGGGCGGTGACCATGCTGATCGCCGTCAGCGTGCTGCCCATCGCGTTCGACAGCGTTCAGAACCTGCCGGCGGGTTCTCGATATTGTCAAGCCTGGTGGAGCTGGGGGGACTCGTATCAACGACCATAAACGAGACTGAAAATCTATTTGTACTACTTGGTGTCCCACGTTTGGCTCCCCGGCACTGCGCAGTGTCGCAGATCGTCCGGATTGGATCCCTCCGGTTGGTTGGCTAAGGCCATGTCACCATCATACATCCGAGGAGTACCTCTGTCATGAGTGAACTGAACGGTGTACGCGCCCTAACCCCGGCGGAATTCGAAGCCGAGCATCCGCTCGAATCTGCGGACGCCGACGCCAGGATCGCGGACTACAACGCCAGGATCGCGGACGCCGACGCCCGAGCCCGGATCAACACCCTGTTGTCCGGGTCGGACCGCACGATCGCTGAACTCGACACGCTGCTGGGCGCGACGCCGCCCCTCTCGACTCCCACACTCGAGACGGTGCTGCAGAAACGGGCCGCCCGGATGACGGCCAACGGACATCCAGCCACGCAGATCATCGCCGAGTTGCGTCGCCTGCGCGATGCGTGGACACCCTTCGAAGGCGTGCATCCGACCTTCAAGTACACAGCGCGCCGCTGGCTGGTCGAACACCTGATTCCGCTCGGTCTGGCCGGCGTGCTCAACGGCCCGGGCGATGCGGGCAAGTCGACACTGGCCCTGCAACTTGCCTACGAACTGGCGCAGGAACCGGACCAGGGGTTTGATTTCATCGGCTTTGAGCGCGGGAAGTTCGACACCCGGCCGCGCCGCACGATGATCGCCTGCTACGAGGACGATCTGGATGAAATCAACCGTCGCTTCTACCGCATCAACGGCCGTTCGAGCGAGGTGTCGCCCACCCTGACCAAACGCCTGCTGATCATGCCCCACATGAGCCGGCACGGCCCCATGTGGAGCGCCAAGCACCCCGCCCAGCCGGGCGAACCGACGGTCGCTTGGGACGGAGTGCTCAACGCCGCCGCCGAGTTCAACGCTGACCTGCTGATCCTCGACCCGCTGGCTACCGTGTACCTCGACGACGAGAACGCCCGCGGCCGCGTGCGGCGCTTTATGGACAGTCTCAACGCGTGGGCGAACGACCATGCGACTGAGCTGTCGGGCAACACCGACTGGCACGGGGCGGCGCGCTTCAGCCTGGGCCTCGAGCCCGAACCAAAGGCGGCGGAGATCCGGAGATGGGAACGGGCGTTCATCGCAGTACCCGACATCCTGCAGGAGACGGCTGTGCTCCAACCCGGCAAGGGCAACTACGTGGCCAGGGGCGACGTACGGGGTCGGTACCTGCGCCTGCCGAAGGACAAACGTTGGGAATTCTGCGATCCCGACAAAGTGAAGGCCGCGAAGGAGGACGTCGAGGCGGCGTTGAAGAAAAAGAACACTCCATCGGCGAAGCCGCGCAAGACGAAGAAGCGGGATGTCGCCAATCGGCGGGACCCGGCGCAAAACGCCCTGCCGGCCGTGGGCGACACGGACAGTTATTTTGAATAACCGTCAACCGTCATCACTGGAGTGCGCAACATGGACCCCCTGCACCCCATCGTGAACGACAACGAGCAGACGCCGGCCCAGAAGGCCAAAGCGTTGTGGGCTTTCCACAACGATCGGATCCGCGAAAAACTGGACATTGATCGGCCGTCGCCTTCGGTCAACGACCTTGTCGCCCACCTCAAGTATTCGCGCCAGTTTCCGGACGACGAGTTCCTGGCGGCCGTTGAGGCAACGCAAACCCGGGCGCTCACATTGGCCAATCAGCTGCATGGCGAGAGCAGTCTCCAGGTCGCGGAGGCGAATGCGATGACCGGAGCGCTGTGGGATGCGGTGCTGAAACTCGTCCATGCCAGCCGAGACCACGGCGACGAGGTGTTCATGGCCGCGATGGCGGTGATCACGGATCTGGAAATCGTCGCAATCGCGGCGGGCGTAAGGCCCTGGCGGCCGGTGATCAAGCCGCTGCTCGAGCACTGGTACGTCAATGGAGCAACACTCGCACGGATCAACACGCATCCGTACCCTCTGTTGGCCAACGGTTTTGCGAACAGTCACATTCCCGAAGTCGTGATGGCCGGGCGGGCGTTGCCGCTGATTCCCGGGCAGGTCGCGTTGCCGGGCTTCGAGGATGTGGGCAGTCCGATGCGCCAGTCACTGCTCGTCGACGTACTGGACCTGGGCTCCCTGTACTCGCGCAAAGGCTCGCACCGGGGTGGCGGCAAGGGGGCGCCGCTGGCTGCCAGGGCCTGGATCGCCTGTGTGTTGGGCGCGCCAGCCGCAAGCTGGCATTGGCCGGCGCGCATACAGATCACGGTGCGCGAGTTTCTGCAACGGGTATATCGCGACCAAACCTGGAAAAGGGGCATTGCGTTGACTCGACAATTGGAGAAGCTGCAGAACGACGTGTTCAGAATTTCGGTCGATGTGCCGCGTCGCAGCAGTTGGATCCACGACCGCATCCGTCCGGTGGTGATCGACCAGATTCCGATTGATTCCCGCACCGGTTACGTTGAACTCGATGAGATGATGGAGTTTCAGGTACGAATTCCCATGGGTGCGAACCAGTTGGGTGTGCCGGCTGACTTCAACCGGCTGCACGCTGTCGGCCTGGAGTCCGCACCCGGCTACCGGGCGCTGCTCAACCTGTACTACACCTGGCATCAGCACAACCGCACACTGAAGTGGAGCGGCAACGATATCTGGACCCAGTCCCACGACCCCGACGACTACAAGTGGTTGACGTCCAGCCAGCAGACCGCCCTGGCGTTTCCGAAACAGCTGATGGAAGGCCGGAGCGGCCGGTACATGGCCGGCAGAGCTCTAATGGCGTGGGAGAAACTCCGCGACCTAGGCGCTGCCACGCCGATCGTCCACCCGGACAAACGACGCGTGAAGCTGCTGCCGCCCCAGGATTTCGGTCAATGTCCGGACGCCGGAGCTGTGCCGACATCGGACGATGGCCCACGGGCAGACACAAACTGAACTCGCGGTGGAGCCGACACCCCAACGTGACCGTGTGCTACAAATTCGTGACCGTGTGCTACGCCCAATGTGACCGTGTGCTACATTTTGGGCCATTTCCCCTCGGCCGAACTCGATCCCTACCCCCGCGCGCATACCCCCTACCTCTACAGAGGGAGGGGGGAACCGGGGCCCCGGCCGGGCGCCCGGATTCCCGCCTCCCCCTGCTACCCAAACACACACGGCGCGGCTCAAGGTCCGCATGGGCCTGCAACTGAAGCCCCACGGCCTGGGGAAGGTGTTATCCGCTTCCTGCGCGTCCACGTAGTCGCCGTTACTGGCGGTCAGGAAGAGACCAGCGGCATACCGGTCTCGCGTGTGTCCCAACAACAGCGTGGGAGCATGCAGTGTGGACAGACAGGGCAGGATCCCTGCGGCTGGATCGTCATCACCCACAACGTAACCCCCAACCAAGGAGATCCTTGATGTCGGAATCCGAAAACCAGAAACCCCTCGAGGATCGTGAGAGCCAGCAGCGGTGGTTGATTCCAAACTGGTTGCCGGCTGCGGAGGTAGGTCTACTGGCCGGGGTGAGTGGATGCGGCAAGACGCGCTTGGCCCTGCAGATTGCCTACACCCTGGCGGCTGGCGAGGGTTGGGACCTGCTGGGGCTACCGGCCCTGGAAACACCCGAATTGAAAACGGTGGTCTACGCCGGCTATGCGGACCCTCCCGACGAGCTCATCTACCAGCTGGCCAAGCACGAGGAACAGTTGCAGAGCCTGGCGCAAGAGCTCAATAGGCCTCGCACCCCATTGTTGGAGCCGCCACAGGAACTGCACATCCTGGATAACCTGGACCTGCATCAGGGAGGGCCAATGTGGGGAGTCGACACAATCAGTAGCCCCATTTCCGATCCCGGTCCGTTGCCCACCTGGTGGGCGGTGACCGATCTGGCCAGCCAGGTGGAGGCTGATCTCCTGATCATTGATCCGGTGGAGATGGCCTTTGCGGGCGATGAGAACAACCGGGCAGAGGTCACCCGGTTCATGAACGAACTCCACGTCTGGTCGCAGGACACCGACACCACGGTGCTGGTTGTGTCCCGGCTCCGGAAATACACCCCCTATAACCCCAGGCTGACATACTGGGGACCCTACACCCAGGAGAACCGTTTCCTTTTCCGGTGGCTCATGGGGGCGGAGTTGAAACCGCCTGGAGCCGGCCGTAATTGGGAACCGCGCCAAGGCAGGGCCTCCCTGCAATGCCCGAAGAGCGACTACGGCCCGCAACCAGATCCCATCTCACTGATCATCGACGACGGTGTTTGGCTTGGTGTCCACCGAATATGACGACCTCGTGGGGAGGGTGCAGGAAGTGAACCATGTGGCTGATGCACCTCGCTCGGACACAAGGTCAGGTCAACGTCACATTGGATGTCCCAGGTATTCCCAGAGTGAAGTTCGGTTTGTGTGAGGACACTGCGCCAGTTCGGACACCTGGGCCTCCTGAACGGTGTCCGTGTCCAGCAGCACGGCTTCGCACTCGGCGCAAACAAGCATGGCGGACAAATGCCCGTCAACCGTTGACAGTACCAATCGGACGGAGAAGTCTTCTGGGTCCAGGGCACTGTTTGAGGGTTCCGGTGCGATAGGTTCATTTTGGGCCATGGCTCACCCCAAAGAGCTGTCAAGAGAGGTTTTGGGGCGGGCAGTTTAGTCCAAAGTCGTTGGGATTGCCCAATGTGCCTGATAGGGGCTCCCGGCCGTTCGCGGTGATCGAGTGTGGGCAAAAGGCAGGCGTTTTGTAGACACCGGGAACGCCCTTCCCGGGCACCGATCCGACCGAAAACCCCCGGATCTCCGACGTGCCATGGGGCAACATAGAGCAGAAACCCTCTCGTCCATACGGAAATTGGGACCAACGCGCGAGAACAAATGCTTCTTCTGCACCAGCAGGCAGCTGAAAAACGCGGCCGGTTAGGATTGGCCTCCTTGGCAACGGAGGTATTCCTGATCGCGGTTGTCCCAATCCCCATCACAGCATGCTGGCCATCGTGGACCTAGAGGAACGGGTGCTCCGGGACCATTTGTTGCGTCGGATCAAGGTCGTCTCCGATGGGGCCCAGGCTTGGGTCGCCGACCTGGATGCCGCCTTGGCGTCCAGCTCCGTGGCCCGCAAGCTGTCGAGCCTCAAGTCGCTGCTGGCTTTCGGCGCGCGTTGCACAACTCGGCGATTCCCCACCCCCTTTGCATGGCTAGATAGAGTTGCCTCGCTGCGCGGTTCTGAACGGCTCGAGAGAGTGTCCTTGTGATAGGGTGCGTTCGCCGCCCTGCAACCGAACGCATCGCACTCGCTGAACCGAGGTCATGCAGGGCGCGTTGTTCATTACCACGAGAGGGCCTGAAGTCGTGATCCGTCGACTGCTCATCCTGATCTGGTTGGGGCTTGGGGGATTGCTGTTCGGCCAACCGGTGTGGGCCTTGGAATGCGAGGCCCCCACGCTGTACTACAACGGGGAAAACGAGCAGCTGTACGCCGAACCGGACCGGGGTGCGGACACCGAGTTTCTGGCGTGGGGCACGGAGGCGTGCCCCATCGGCACCCATGGGCGTTGGCTGCGGGTTTGGACAGAGGTACGCCTGGAGAACGGTGATACCGGCTGGCTGGATCAGGATGATCTGCTCACGGTCGATGCTTTCGGGGATGTGACGTTGGCGCGGCATGGCGCGCTGCGTGGGCAACTGCAGGATCTGATCATTGAGATCGCGCGGATCGAAGTGCGGCTCAAGGAGCTGGACCGTGAGGTGTTGGATGCGACGCTGCAGGATGTCCTGAAACCCTGGCTGCAGGACGGGCCTGTTGCTGAAAGCAACGTTGACGAGACCACGACCAAGCCCCCTACCACCGATCTGAACGCGGTGTGGCAGGCCCAAGACTATACGGTGGTGAAGATCGAGGATTATTCTTTTGGGCGGCGAATCCGTTACGGCATTGGCCTGGTGGCTCCTGATGCCGTCACCCGGGAACAACGCTTAGCCACGTTGATGGCGGAGGCTTTGCGGGCCTATCGCCAGCGCGAGATCGAGGACGCAGCCATCCTGACCCTTTGGCCCAGTGACGAGCAAGTGGCGCCATGGCTGCTTGCTCAGATCACATTTGCGGCCGACCGGTGCGGGTGGGCTGGGGATGACTGCCAAACTTCCCACTGGAGTTGGGCCTCTGCGGGCACAGCCGTATTCACAGAGGAACAGCTGAGGATTGAACTTTTCCTGCAAGAGAACTCCAGACTTTTCCATGAACCCAAATTGGCATTAAACGAGGAAGGCCAGCCTATATCACAGGCGGGATGGGCTTGTTACGAGCCCGTTGATATTCCGGCGGACGGTGCCTGCTACACCAGAGGGGGGCTGCTGTTAGAGGACGAAGATGAGGTTTCCTGTACGCGACTGAAGGAATGGGGCGATTTGTGGTTGCGGGCAGATGAAGAGTGGGGCTACCTAGACACTGGTTGTGCCGAGGATCATTTGAACCGGTATGCAGCCTCTCAACTGGATCTGGACCTGGCCACTGTGGAAGAAAATTTCATTGCCATGGTTCGTGAAGACAATCGGATTGGCATGGACATACCGCGTGAATTGGAGCAACAACAGGATTTCAAGCGATGATCGGAAGCGGTGTTGGGTTGCTCGGGACCGCCAGCATCGCCGTGAACAAATCATGTTCTCACCAGCCTGCCAGCAACCCCAACAGAGCCTCTTTGACTTTCGCGACCAGGAGAAACAAGCGACATGAACCAATCCGCCGATCCAGATGAAATTATCTGCCCACATTGCGGCCACGGAGTCCCCCTCAACTACATGGAAAAGGGAAATGATCACGTCAGTCCGAGCTTGACCTCCCCGACACTTGCGGTCGGTCAATTCGTGGCCGCTACAGAACACTGCAGCCTTGACTGCAAAGGGCAGATAGGTCTTGTAGTCAAACCAACCGTGATGCTCAACAATCGACCAGTCTGGACGATTCTGTTCGAGAATGGAAGTATCGATGGCTGGACGCCCTGCCAAGTCGCAAAGTGGCTGCGCCTTGGGCCTGTATACGTACACTACGAACGCTTTATCTACTCTGCCGCATTCATACCGCGGATCCAGCCGCCGCCGGAAGTGCGGAATCAACTTGCAGGCTGGGGTACGAGCCTGTCATGACACAACCGAGCAAGCTCGGATTCCCACAGTTCATCCACTTTGCACTCCGGCAGGGTGGTTCCCAGTATTCGATCGGTCTGATGGTGACGGCAGGAGGGGTGGGTGCCACGCGTGCCCTGCTGATGCAGTTTATGGGCATATCCCTGGCGGATGCGCTGCTGTCTACCGTCACGTCCCTGGCTGCAACGCTGGCGGGCTTGTGGATTGGCCGCTACCTGGTCATGCTCTCGTATACCGCCATGTTCTACCGGCTCGCCAGGGGGTTGCGGCACCTGGCGGTTGCGATCGTGGAGACCGGACGGCCTGCAACCAGGCCGGAGACGACTGAACGGAGACACCGGTTCAACGAAAGGGCGAGCACGCTATGCGTCCATGTGCCGGCCCCGTTGCTGCTGGTATTGCCGGTGCTTCTCATACACGCCCTTGTGGAACTGACCGCCTCCCAGTGGGGCACAACACCCACTCAGCCATCCAAGTCTCGGATCCACTTCACGGTCTCGAACGGTCCGCGCGGTTTGCCGTAGATGCGTTTGCCCACAAGCCCATCCTCGTAGCCGACCCGGGGTCACCAGCGGTCTTCGTCGTTGCAGACGGCGCAGAACCGCAGGCGGATGCCGGTAGATCAAGCCCACCGACTCGCTGTTCATGCCGCGCAGGATAGGCAGGTTGTCGCCTGTCCAGATGGTCTGATTTGCCCAGTTGGTGGTCATGTGGTGCGAATCCGATGGCTCCACTCATGTGGAGGAATGCTAGGGGGTCAGGCAGCAAGGGACGAATTAGGGGGGCGATGTCCGATCAGTACAAGACAAACCAGTCGAGTTTACGGGAACGCGGATCATCAACGTTCACCTGCCAGGCTTGCCAGCGCCGCTTTGAGAACTTGGAAGCAGACCTTGGCGGTGTGTTCGTCCGGCGTGAAACCCGAGGTCATTTGCTCATACGGGTGGATGTAGTTTCGGAAATCGCGCAACCCGTGACTGAACTTTTTTACATCGAGCTTCAGGACTTCGATTTCGCACGCGACATCGATTAGCTGGGCGAGGCTCCATTCGTGAAAGCGTTTCGGCGAACCATTCGCAGTCTTCGGCGTCGCCTTCGCCTTGTTGAAGTGCTTTGGATCGTGCTGAGCTGCGCCAAGCAGGACGCCTTCCAAGACGCTTCCACACAGGAAAATCACCGACAGATGGGCACCGGCCTCCAGCGCCCTGCGGGCCTCGTCCAACCTTTCTTCAACGATCGGTACGACCTGCGCTTCGATCGGCAGATTCTGGATGTTTGAAATGGTGAACTCGCGGTTCAGGAACTCGCTCTCATTCTTGGCTGAATCGGGGACCACAGGTTGCTGACCAGTTAGACGGCCAACAATACTTCGTGCTTTTTCCAGCAAGCCCTGTTCGATTTCCTTGCCATCGAGCTTGCAGTTGACCTCATATAAATCCAGCAACTCGGAGAGCACGGTGCCAACCAGCTTATCGGGTTCCAGTTCCCAGAAGGCACGAAGCCTCTTCGCCTTGGAGTTTCCGAATGTTTGATACTTGTGCCCATAGATATCGACGTTGTGCTGCCGAAAGAATTTTCTAAAATCGGCGTTGGTGAAGTCCTTGGGGTCAAGCACATAGCCGCTGCTCATGCCGAACAGCTTCTCGAAATAGCGCTTTTCAGTGGTCGTCAGAGTACTCATACGTTGGCATCCGCCGTGACGGTAACGGTCAGCACAGGGAGCAGTGTGGACTGCAATCCGGGCTCTGTGATGTTAGGTTGTAGACTTGTGGGTGCCACGGAGCGATTGCCTCCTGATGGTTAAGGGCATGGGGTGCATCAACACCGACATGACCAGGGGAAGCCTCGGTAGCCTTTGAACCGAGGTTTCCTCATTCTACGGGATCGGCCTCGCGG
The DNA here is from genome assembly GCA_965208365.1 of Caldilineaceae bacterium. Taxonomy (GTDB): domain Bacteria; phylum Chloroflexota; class Anaerolineae; order Caldilineales; family Caldilineaceae; genus Bin34. Next base: position 1,901,249 of record OZ242330.1, read on the forward strand.
AAGCCCGATGCCATTGCCAAGCCGCCCGCACCGAACAGCGGGAACCCTTGGTCCGAATCCACTTTGTTCAGTCAGCGAGGGACGAATTCGAGCCAACGACTTCTTGGTCGCCGTTCGATGAACTACGCGGACCGTGCCCCAGGACCTCTACGATGAGTTCCCGGAGTTCCCTCCTCAGGTCCTTCCATGTTTCCCACTCTAGACGATAGAGGTGGTCCACGTCGAAGTGCACAGTGTCCGTGCGATCCTTGCGACAGGTGTAAATCACCGGAATTTCGAGTGCGTGGGCGAAACCCGCCTCGTAGTAGACACCTCCCGGGGCACCGCATTCCGAGCTGCCCGTCAAGTCGGCAACGACGAACCGCGACTTGCGGATTTGGACCAGGATTCGATCGGCCACCGGTCCTAGGTATCGCTCGTGGTCGATCCGTAGGGATTTGTAGCCGGCGGCCCTAATGGCGGGTTTGATCCCGCAGTCGTATGTGTCTTTCATGCACGGCTCGAACGACATGGCCACAAACACCTGCTCACGGCTGTCTTGCTTACCGCGTTGCTGTTCCACGTAGATGCGCGCCGAAGCATTGATTCGGAACGGGTCCGTGCCCTCACTGCCTGGTTTGTTGCTCCCCGCCCAGCCCTCTTCCACTGTGTGCCGCTGAAGTTCCAATAGGGCATTGGGATTGGGGCAACCACCTGCGGCCATCAGCAGGTCCTTACTGGGGCTGCGGCCAACGTCGGCACTTCGGATCAATTCGCGCAAGTACCCCAACACACGCTCCAAGGTCGAAGGTTCACGGTCCCGGTTAAGGTCCACCCACACGTCGTCCAGAATAAGAACCTATCCGAAAACCCAAAAGGGGTGTAGGCTACGAGTTCATCGAGCCCCACCGACCCGTGCAGGGAGAGGATCGCATGTGTCCACCGATGACCGCCTCTGGTGGCTTGACGCCCGACATCCTGGCCCGGGCCCTGGCCGGCATCGACCCCGACCACCTGGAGACCCTTCTGGCCCAGGAGCCAGCCGCGATCGATCCCGACTGGCGCATTCCCGATGCCCTGTGGGAGCGGATCGTTCCCCTGCTGCCCGTGCCGCCGCCGCGGCCCCAGGGGGGCCGCCCGCGCAAGCCGGACCGGCCGCTCATGGACGCCATCTTCTACCTGCTGCGCACGGGCGGCCAGTGGAAGTCGCTGCCCCCGACCTTCGACCCGCCCAGCACCGTGCACGACCGTTTTCAGGAGTGGGTGGAGGCAGGGGTCTTCACCCGGCTGTGGCAGACAGGGCTGCTCACCTACGATGCCGAGCGGGGCCTCGCGTGGGAGTGGCAGGCGATGGACGGGGCCTTGACCAAGGCCCCGCTCGGGGGGTGAAGCCACGGGCCCCAACCCCACGGACCGGGGCAAGCAGGGGGTGAAGCGCTCGCTGCTGACCGACGGCAGGGGGATTCCCCTGGCCTTGGCCGTCGCCGGTGCCAACCGCCACGACATGAAGCTGGTGGAGGCCACCTTGACCGCGATCCCCGTCCCGCGGCCCGACCCGACCGACGCCGAGGCCCCGCAGCATCTGTGCCTGGACAAGGGCTACGACTACCCGGAGGTGCACGACCTGGTGGCGGCCTGGGGCTACACGGCCCACATCGCCCGCCGAGGCACGGACCCCCAGGCGCGGGCTCGGGTACCCGGCTACCGGGCGCGGCGCTGGGTGGTGGAGCGCACCCACGCCTGGCTCAACCGCTTCCGGCGCCTACTGATCCGCTGGGAGAAGAAACACGCCAACTATCTGGCCCTGTTGCACTTGGCCTGCGCCTGGATGACCTTCCGTGCCGCCGAGGTTTTCGGATAGGTTCTAAGGAGATCGTCTTGCCGGGTTGGCCATTCAAACTGCCAAAAGCGGAAGTTGTGATGGTAGATCCAGTAGCTCAGGTTGGCCTTCTGCCTGTCGGTCGGTGGGCGCGATTTGAGACGAATGGCACCGGAAATGTCCAGTACGAACAATCCGCCAGAGCGCAGCGTGCCACAGACTTGTGGCCCAAGCATCACCTTCGCCAACAGGTTGTCGTCTATTCCATCCCAAATGGGGCAGGGCTCTGCAGCAGATGACATGAGCGGTGTTCTCCTCTCTGCCTGGTTGAAGTGCCAGAGCGTAGAACATTATATTGATAATGATATACTTTGCCCCATGGCCGACCACGACCTGATCCCCACCCCCGCACCCCCGGCACCGACCGACGCCGACGCGCCCGCCGCGGTGCGGCAGGCCGCCGCCCTGGTGGCCGTCGAGCTGGACCGGATCCAGCAGGCGGCGCGCAACACGGACCGCATTGCCTCCGATCCGGAGATGATCGCGGTGTGGCTGCGCAACCAGGTGTCGGACCACACCCGAACCTCCTACGAGCATGCGTGGAATGCCTGGCAGGCGCACAGCGGGAGCCGCCCGCTGGGCGAGACCACCCTGGCCGACCTGCAGGCTTTCCAGGCGGCCCTGGCGCGGGACCGCCGGCCGGGCAGCGTGAACACCATGATGAGCGCCCTCCGCTCCGCCTTTGCCCTGGCCCACCGCAAGGGCTACATCCGGTCCAATCCCTGCGCCGAAATCAACGATCTGCCCAACCCCCACCGCAGCGGGACCGCCGCCGCCCTCGGTCGCCGCATCCTCACCCGCACCGAAACGGCGCGCCTGCTCGAGGCGGCCCGCCCGGGCCGCGACTTCGCGCTGTACCTGACGCTCTACCACACCGGCTGCCGCGTGTCCGAGGCCCTGGCCCTACGCTGGGAGGACCTAAACCTGGAGGGCCTGCTGCCGACCCTCACCGTGCTGCACGGCAAGGGCGGCAAGGGCCGGGTGATTCGGCTCTCGGATCTCCTGCGGGAAACCCTGGTTGAACTGCAGCCGGCGGCCGCGCGGCTGGAGGACCTGGTGTTCGCCACGCGCACGGGCCGTCCGCTGGCCCGCAACAACGTCTGGACGTCCCTGCGCCGAACGGCGCAGCGGGCCGGCATCGACCGCGGCATCAGCCCGCACTGGTTCCGGCACGCCCACGCCAGCCACGCCCTCGACGGCGGCGCCCCCGTCCAGTCGGTCAAGGAGACGCTGGGCCACGCCTCGCTGGCCACCACCTCGATCTACGTCCATGCCCGCAACGGCGGTGACAGCGGCCTGTGGCTGGACTGAGGCACACATGGGAGAGAAACAGTTGGCCGTCAAAGAAATCGTCCGCATCGCCGACGTGTCGCGCACCGCTCTCTACCGCTATCTGACACCAGATGGTTCGCCGCGCCATTACGACAGCAAAGCATGAAATCGGAGTCAACCCATGACGGCTCAACTGGGTTCGGAGAAACAGAACGATGGAATTTCTGGACATCGGATTGCATCTCGCAGTCCCACTCTTGAAGAAGCTCTTAGGACCAACGTTCGAGCACTTTGGCAACGAGACAGCAAGTCTCCTCAAACGCAGGCCGTTCAAACGAACGTCGTTCAGGCGCGGGAACCTTCGTTCAATCAACGAGAAATGCGAACAACGCTGCGAGGCACTGGGACTTGACCCCAAGAACGCACAGTCCCTTGACGACCCGGCGCTGGGATTGCTGTTCATCGACAAAGCCTCGCTCCAGGACGATGAGTTTCTCCAGCAACGGTGGGCAAACTTGCTGGTGTCCTTCATGGACCCGAACTCCGGATTGAGACCGGATGACTTTCAGTTGGACACCACCTACATTGAGATATTGGGCCATTTCTCCAAACTTGATTGCCAGGTGCTGGAGTACATCGTCGAACACGGGATGCAGTACCGGTATAGCGAAGACGAGCAAGATGGCGGACCTGGGCGGACTTTGGCGGTGAAACCCCTTGCTCCAGACACGATCCTCGAAGCTCATCCAGGTTCTCTCGCTCACATTTCAGTCGAAAAACTCGTCTACCTAGGCTGTGCGTACAGAGAACCGCGCACGCCTCTCTCTCCTTCTGAAGGTCGCGTTTCCTATGGAGGGCTACAGCACGACATCGTACCGACGCTGATAGGCGTCAACCTTGCAATAAGCGCGTCAGGCAAAATGCCGCCTTGGATGCAGGAAGGATCGCCATGAAGGTCAACGCAGTGAACGGCAACCCGCTATATCCGGAGCACGGAGACGGACCATGACCCGGACCGCGCCGTCCAACGAACAACCCTGTCCCATTTGGAAGGAGCCGCCTGCCCCACGGGAAATGCCTCACGGGGGCCGGCCCTGCAACTCGCCGCGGGCCGGCGGCCGCTTCCTGCTCGAGTATGACGGCGCGGTCCTGCTCCAGCGCCACCTGCTGACCGACAGGCGAAGGGCCAACCTGAGCTACTGGATCTACAAGCACAACCTCGAAAATGGGGTGTTCGATGAACGGGGAGGCAAACCTCTTGTCGTGGACCAGGCCTGGGTGGAAGGTCGCCAGGATTGGATACCTCCGGCCGAAGACCGACTGTTGACATTCCTGCGCGAAATGATCCGCAGCGACGATGCCAACGAAGAACAACCCTGTGAAGAGTTGCTGCTGGCCGCAGGTGGTTGCCGGCATGATCGTGACTTGAAGGAGCTTCGTTTGAACGCCCTGGATAGAGGGCTGTTGAGTGGGGGAGGACAAGATGGACCGTCTTACCCACACCCAGGTTTAATCGAACTTGACTTTGACGCACGCATCTACGTGGAAGAACGGACCCGCGACCTTGACCTGGGCCGACAGAGCTTTGTGGCGATGTGGTTCGATTCAAGCATGGACGAGCCGTATGAGGAAGGAATCGCGTGTGCGATTAGGGATGCCGGCTACGAACCGTACAGAATTGACGAAGACGACTTCACGGGCGGAGTGGTCGATCGAATTCTGGCCGAGATCCGCAAGTCGAAGTTTGTTGTGGCCGACCTCACGACCAGCCCGGAATCAGGGGTTCGTGGCGGCGTTTATTTCGAGGCGGGCTTTGCCTTCGGTCTCGGCAAGCCCGTGTTCCTCACCTGTCGTGAGGACCGCACGGAAGCCGTCCACTTCGACATCAACCACCTCAACCGCATTCAATGGAAGACGCCGAAGGACCTGCGGGAGCAGCTCAAAAACAGTATCGAAGCCGTCCTGGGGCACGGTCCAATGGATCCGCCCGATGGTCAACCCGCCGACAGCCGGCAGCCTGATCACACCGCCACATGAAGCTGAAACTACCGCAGGAACCGAGCCGCCGCGGCGTTGAACGGCTGGCTGCCGGTACTGGTTCACCGCCAGGACCGGGATGCCTACCTGGACGCCATGCAGCTGGGCGACACGGGTGATCTGACCGGCATGGTCGCTTACCTGGAGGTCGCAACCAACAGGTCGATCCAGACCGTCCTGCCCAACCTGCCGCGGGAGGAACGGGCCAGCTACGAGATCGCAACCCAGTCCTTGGAGCAGCCATGACGAACGACCAGACCTCGGAAGACAAGTGCCAGCTAGTCGACAACGAGCCCCCAGAACAGCGCCGTAACCGCTATCGCGAACTAACCGAGCACCTGGGGTGCAAGTGCAAAGGCTTGCAGGACGTGCCGGACTGCCTCCTATTGGCCCTCTCGGGTTCGGAAATCACCAGCCCTGTCAGACCTGGAATTCCGTTGGTTGCCCACTACGGCAAGGTGACACATAAATCCCTGGGCAAGGCCACTGCAAGGGAATCCCTAAGCCTATTTATTGGAATATTTGCCTTCCTCTTGTTGATTATGGGGGCGACGGAAAAGATACCTTTGATCGATCTGAATCCCTGGTTCCAACCAGTTAGCAAGGAAGTCAACCAGCAACTATTCAAAGTAATGACAGCGCCTAGCTGGACGACTTGGCATTCGGGAGCGCTTCTAGTGGCAATTCAACTGGCGGCCATTACGATTTTCTGGTCCCCCCTTGCAGTCGGCGTCCTGATTCTGACATGGCCATTGAAAAATCGCCGAGGGCCTCTACACCTGAACCTGCATGAATTGAGTATATCGCTGCCGGACGGCAGCAGGCACTCGAAGTGGTGTGACGTACACTCAGCAACCCCCAAAAAAGGCCACATCCACGTGGAGTTGAACGACGGTGTGGCAGCGAAACTGAAGGTGCCCAAAGATGACTGCCAGCCGTTGGCCGACCTGATGCAGAAACTGATCCTCTACCATCGTAGAGACTGCAGGCCAGTTGCCGGGGACCCGGAACTGCAAAGAGAACCAAGTCAGTAATCACACCCCGGCAACACAAGCATCGAACTGTACATGACAGCCGGTGCCGGCACTATTTCAACATCGTAAAGGCCGTCAGAACTAGGCCCGTGACGCTCATGTCCGATGGCCGCATGTCCAGTCATGGAAATCCGCCTCCCCTTGAGCGCTGGCAGCGTCGGTTGGATGCACACACCACCGACGCTGCCAGCTTCGCGCCTCCTCCGATCGGCAATGCTCGTCCCGAGGGAGCATCGTGGGTGCCGCCTCGAACCAAACTTTCGATCGACAACCCGCGGGTGCGCGCATCCCTGCGCCAGTTGGCGCAGCTCGGCCACGGAGGCCGACGGAGCGATTCTCGGCGCGTGGGCGGCCTATCTGGCCAACCCGTACGTTTCCTTACCCGGCCGTCGAATTCATAGCCAGTGCACCAGATTGGGGGCAAATCGCTCAGCTGACGACGCTACTCGCCGTTCGCGTCGAGCCACTCGACGAACACTTGGCGGATCAGTTTCGAGACCGTCATGTCGCGCTTGGCGGCCGCGATGCACAGCCGGCGCTTGACCTCCGGTGCGACCATCACCTTGATCGCCGCGGTTGAAATCGGGATTGTCGGCAGCGACGGCAACCTGCTGCTCGACACGAAGCTGCAACCCGTCAGAATCGCCTCCTGGCCCACTGCCGAGGCCGTGCACGGCATTTCACCGGCGGACGTAAGGGAAGCACCCACTTTGCTCGAATTGGCCGCCAGCGTGCGGGAATCGGTGCGCAACCGCGTTGTGGTAGTCTACAACGCTGGCTTTGACACCCAGTTCCTGACCGGCCTGTTGTGGCCGGCTGCCAGCATCCGCTGCTGCATGTTGGCCTATGCGTCGCATATCGGGAACGGTCGAAGTTCCGGCACGGCGGCTACCGCTGGTTCAAGCTGGAGGAGGCGGCCGCGAAGGTCGGGTACGAATGGCCGGCGCGGGCTCACAGCGCCACCATCGACGCCCTCGCGACCCGCTCGGTCTGGCGCCACCTGCACGACAATAAGAGGAATTTTTGGGAGTAGGGAGCAAAAACATGAGCGGGGTGAAGTACGCGCCAGGGTATGTGGGGATTCCCGATCTGGCTCCTGATGGGCGCAGAATCGACAGGACCCTGGTAAAAAAAGTACCCAGCAGCTTCGCCAGTCCTCGCGAGTTTGCATTGTTCACACGCGCAGCGGTGATGTACGGTGGATGGGACCAGACGATACTGGGTATTGAGATTGATACACCGACTCAACCTTTCGATGCAACGGATCAACCATGTGATGTGTGTACCAAGCTGGCGATCGCCCTGGGAGTGCTGTCGACCTACAAATCTGACGAAGGCGATGTAAAGAAACTCTACCTGTCGTCGGAGGGGCGCCATTCAGCGAGTTTTGCGCTGGGCGTAAACATGCAGGGTTTTAACAACCTGTTTCGACTGTGCGGTGTGCCAAAACCTTACTTGATTCCATCCAGTACATGGGTACATGGCTCAGAAGACCGTTTGGACCCGCCACCAACCTGGACACCAACCTGGGCCGACTCACGCGAGGTTGTTTGGAACCGGTTATCGATGTTGGGCGTAATGCCAATGCTGACTGGAAAGCTGCGTACTCGGGAACGACTTGAGCATTTGGTAGAGGTCAACAATCCGTTCTGGGTCAAACAATTCGGCTGCGACGTGTTTGACCTGCGGCAACCTGGCCGTGTTGCGCAGACGTTCAACTCCCCACATCAACTATGGAGTTATTTGGACACCATTCTCGATCCGAATCACCCTTTTGTGGGGTTTGAACGACGATGATCATTTCGATCGGCTGGACGTCCCCGGGGCTACTACTTCGGGTAAGGAGGGCAAGGTGACTAACCTATGGGCCTGCGCGGTAGCCAACATCTTCGACATGGCGGAGCAAATGAAGCGCCAGGACACGGACGGGACGTGGGAATGGGTCAACCTGGCGGGCTACGGCTACCTGGAGGCGCTGATGCGGCAGTTTGCCGCCATGTCGCGGGAGGAACGCGTCCCGGCCATGACGATCCTGTTGGAGATCGCCCAACAGCCGGGGCGATTCCCGAAAAGGTGCGCGAGCTCAAGGGGCTGCTGAACGACAAGCAGGTGGCCGGCGTGTTGATCACGCGCCAGCCACCAACCTGTCCGATGAAGGACCTGACGCAGCAATCCGGCCTGGTCGCACCGGAGCAGAAAGGTCTGTATCAACCAGACCCCTTCCCGAAACTGCAAGTCCTGACCCTGGAGGAAATTCTGACGGGGAAACGGTCCCGGCTCCCCTACGCCACTTAAGCACCCCTGAAAACCGGGGATTTCCGATGCAGACGGCGCAAATGCGACACGCGTGTCGCATTTGCGCCTGATTGGTAATCAACAGCGAGGGGCGGATTTGAACCGCCGATCCCCTGGCCTTGCGCGCCGACCTGCGTGTTCGTCCAGGTGATCTAGACCAATCTACCTCGCGGAGGGTGGCGATTGTACCCCAGCGAATCCGTCTTGCACATTGACGGTTCTTTCATGGCCTGCAAAGACCCCGTTCCTCTATTTGCCATTCGACGAACTGGCGGCACGCGGATGAGTACTCTGCCGTGGCTGTTATCCGGGAATCGATCTGAAGCCATAGGGCTTCGACTGCGGCTGGTACGTGAGCGGCGTGACCCAACACCTCAAGTGTTGAGAGGATGAGATCGAGAACATCCTTGCGAGCATTGAACAGTTCGAATCTGTTCAAGTCGATAACATCAATCGTTCGTTTAGCACGGGTTCCACCCCGTGGACGTGCCGCTGGACCAGAGAAGGCAATCTCTTCCTCAACGTTATCTACGTAGGGGTCGAGGAGCGGACAATCAGGATCGTAGTAGTCACCCTTATTTGTGTTGCACCGCGGGCAGGCAATGGTCAAGTTCTGCCAATCGCACACGAGTTCTTCGCACCTGATTTTGGGCAGCTTGTGCTCAATGTTCGGATAGGCAACATCCTTGATCCGCCCCTCGCAATACGCACACTTTGCCCTCGTCTCTGCCTCTAGCGATGATCGAATGTCAGGATGCCTGTACCGGCTCGGTTCTCGGCCTTCTCGGGTATTGCGCCAGGAAACGTATTCAGCAGTCCACGTCTCGCGGTTCTCGACAAGGACGCAAGGTTCTTCCCCCTTGCACAAGCGGATCAACTTGGCTGTCCTTTGGCCGAATTGCCTACTGGGAGAAGACGGTCGATTACCTCCGGGAACAGGTAGCTCAACCCAACCGAATCGAGTCTATCTCTCAGGTTGGCAAGCTGTTCCTTGTTCAACTCTTTGTCTTGGAGGGATTCAACGATGTTCTCGATCTCGATCTCCACCCACAGGGGAGCGGGATACGGAATGCCAAGAACATCGGTCAGGACCTTGTTCGCGGTTGCGGATCGGTCAAAGTCAAGTTGCTTGGCCTCCACGCCGTTCTCGGCAAAATCGAGAAGGATGACATTCGATTCCTTTACCGACGTCACGACAAACGGATTGTGGGTAGCGACAATGAATTGGGCTTGTGGAAAAGCCTTGATCAGGCTGGGCAATATGGATCGTTGCAGACTGGGATGAAGGTGGTTTTCCGGTTCATCGATGAGCACCGTGAACGCTGCCTTGTCGGTACGAGACCTCATGTAGATTTGCCAAGCGATGTCGAACAGGGCAGCCAATCCGCCGGATGCCGCGTCCAAGGCAAAATTGCCGGCTTCCGCCCTAACGATGACCTCTGGGATCCGGATCCTGACTTCTTTGAACCCAAGTTCAGGGGGCAGCAGGTTGCCCAAAATCTCCTTGAAACCTTCGAATGTCTCTACCGCCTCGTCGTTCCTATCAACGTTGTTGTTGCCAGGGCCAAACGTTGCCAGTGAGATCAGGGCTTCCTTCAATCTGACGTTGGGAGGAACAGTCCGAGTTTCGGGTTGGTGGAATTGAATCTGCTCAGACAGGTACGGATCGAACAACTGTTGGCCCAACTGGACTTCGGTGGGGATCTGCTTGACAGTTTGGTAGGAGTAGACCGGCCGGTGTGACGGGATGTAAATTCCGGGTACGTTCTTCTTCCTGTGGATATGCGTGTTGATGAGCGTTGAATTGGGTCTCTTGGGCGGGGTCCACATCAGGTCTGCAAGGCTAGTTTCAACACCTGTTTGATAGGTGATGGAACCAATCTCCTGATGGCGTGGATGTGCTATCTCGTCTCGTGTGGAAACGAAATTCTGTGGCCATCCGAAATGCTGGCTCAAGATGGTGAGGATCGATGTTTTGCCCGACCCGTTGACGCCCACGATGATCGTGGCTTGGTCGTGAAACTCGATGTTGACCGAGCCAAACTGGCGCCAGTTCTCGATTGTGAGCGCCTTGAACTTAGTCACTGTTACGGCCTCGTGCCCGTGAATTTGGTCCGGTCTTGTGTCGCCTTGCCACTATGTTAGCCAAAATTCGGAGTCGCTTCTTAATTTTCCCTTCCCTGGCGGTAGGCATCACGCGGCCATGATGTCGACCTCGGACCGGAACGCCAGCGGCCTGTCGCAAAAGCGACACGGGTGCAAATGCGACACGCGTGTCGCATTTGGCCGCTCGGCTCACAGCACTCGGATTTCGGTGCGCGGTCCGGCGGCCGTGTGCACCAATATGCACCGCCCGAACAGGTGGACCCACAGCTGGACCGAATGCTGGACCTCTACGACGGGTACCGAACCGATCAGGTCCACGTCCTCGAGGTCGGGGCCTGGCTGCACCACAGCTTCATCCAGATCCACCCCTTTGCGGACGGCAACGGCCGCACGGGGCGACTTCTGCTGGACTGGCATCTGCGTTCACATGGCTGGCTGCCGGCGCTGGTTCACCGCCGGAACCGGGACCGCTACCTGGACGCCATGCAGCTGGGCGACACGGGTGATTTGTCCAGCCTGGTCGCCTACCTGGAGGTTGCGACCAACAAGTCTATCCAGACCATCCTGCCCGACCTACCGCAGGAGGAACGGGCCAGCTACGAGATTGCAACCCGGTACCTGCAGCAGCCGTGAACGGCGGCGAGACCTACTGATTCTCGCCGCTACCGGCGATACCGCCATTTCTTCCGGCGGGGGTAGTGTCTGCTACCCGCAGGTCAACGAAAGAATTTCCTTTTGATCCAGATGCAGATGGGCAAGATGGCCGACACTGTTGCCAACAGTGCATACAAGCGGCTGCTGCTGCGTAGTTCTCGCTGAATCGCCATCCGAACTTTCTGCACCAGCCACATGTTGGCAAGAACGTCACAAGGTTGAATTAGCACATTGGGATCTGGTTGCTGCCGTGCGCAATACACAAGTACAAACAATGCTGCGGCAGCAACCAGAGCAACAATAACAACTACCACAAGAATACGGTGCATCGCTAATTCAGCACCGTGAAGGCCGTGAGTGTCAGGCCCGTGACGCCCATGTGCTTGCCTTCGTTGCCGTTGCCCACAATCTCCTCCAGGAAAATGCTGCAATTAACTTAATCACCGGAGGACCGCAATCTCAAGCCCGACGGGTAAAACGCACTTGATCGGTGTCGGCCAGGCTGCAAGGCAAAAGCCCCTCCTGGCATCGAGGGGCTTGCCGCAGTTCACGACGAATCCTGTAGCGAGGGGCGGACTCGAACCGCCGACCTTCGGGTTATGAGCCCGACGAGCTGACCGCTGCTCCACCTCGCGGAGTGGACACGATCCTACCACTTGGGTGCAAATGCGACACGCGTGTCGCATTTGGGCAAGGGGTTGAACGTCCGTCAGGACCCGTTCCGTACCTGTGCGGCCCAATCGGAAAACAGTTCAACCACGGCCGAGGCATCGCGCCACGCGGCCAAGTCGTCGAAGTTCGTGGGACGTTCCATCCAAACGGCACCGCCGCCGCTACGGCATCGGGGCCGCCCCGGGTTTCGACCTTATCGGTGAATTCCCCCGTGCCGACGACCAGCGTGCGCACTTCCTTGTCGGCGGCTTCGAGATCGCGCCAGTGGCCCGCCGCTTTCTCCAATACGTTCGTGTCGATCGTGATGCTGATTTCGCCGGCCAGCCACAGGTTCGGGAGCCCTGCTTCAGCTGGCCATTCGATTTCGTAGAGAAAATCACAATCCCGCAGTGTCGAGTTGAAATCGACACCCAGGGACTGGTGCAGGGCATTCCAATCGGGCTGTCCTTCCCCGGGACGATCCGTGCGGACCAATGTGATCGTCCTGGGTATCGGATGCTGCCCCTCGCGGCAAGCCTGGTAGAACAGATCAGGCAGTCGCACGCGGGCCTTGTCTTCATATCTTTCATTGCACAGTGCAACCAAATGCTGTTCGATCTGCTTCACGTCACTGCAACTCCTATCTCATACGGCCGAGAGTGCAAAGGTTTCTAGAAGCCCCTCGTATAGGAGGGGGACTTGTACTTGGGCATTGTGCCTTCCCGGTCAGTGCTTGGTTTGAGCTTCGCTTCATCGGTTTCGCCGTGCAGTGACCGCCAAAAGGCCATAACACGTTCACCCTGTGTCCTGTGTCGCCCCTCCCTGCCGGATGCGGTCCAGGTCCCAGGGCTTGCCGTTGGGGTCGAATGCGTCGAAATGATGCCACTGCCCTTCAAGTGGGTCTTTGGGTTCCGCCTTTTTCAACGCCACGCCCAGGTCATACAGCAACCCCGCCTCCGACCGATCGTTGGCCATCCGGCTGTACAGCTGTTCAAACTCCGCCAGGGCTTCCTGCAAACTTTCATCGGGCAGCGTTTCCGCCAAAGCGAGGAAATCAACGTAGTCCCGGTCATAATTGCGATCCAGAACCAGGAACGCCTTGATGCGCAGGAGTTCCCTATACGTGGGAATGCGCAATGTGTGGCCGGCGTGTTCAACCTCCTGCGTTTCCAATGGTGTTGATCGCCTTAGTTGCCGCACCCCCGCGGCCTGCCCGTCCAGCGAGCCGAGAATGAGCACAGGCGGCCTCGAAGCCCTGTTGGTAGACCAACCTTCCAGACTTTCAAGGTGCTTTCGGACTTCGTGGTAACGGCCCTTTAGGTCCGTCACCACATGGTCGGCATCGTATGAGTAGCGATGGCTTGCCAGTAGTGTGACAGCCGTACCGCCAACCAACGTAGCACCCGGTACTTCACGCTGCAGGCGGGCCGCCGCCGCGGGCATTATGCGGCTCGAACTGGTCACGATGCCGACTGGGGCCGCTACTTGCTCTTCCGACGGTCCCCTGCAGACCTGAACGACTGGCAGGCCTTCGTGGCCTTCGCCCCGCAGGGCTGCAAGCTGGAGACGCTGGTGGCTGTGACCGGTCGCTGCAGGACCTTCGAGCGCGCCTTCGAGGCGGCTAAGCAGGAAACGGGCCTGGACGACTACGAGGTGCGCAGCGCCGTCGGCTGGTACCGGCACGTAACGCTGGCGCTGTGGGCCCTATCCCTGCTAACTGTGGTGCAGACCGCAGGCATTGCGCGCCCCGCCCCCCCCAAAAAAGAGACCGGGACTGCCAAGCCTGGCCGACTTCAGGCGGTCGCGCGGCTTGGCTGGAGACTGAGCCTGTCTGAGATCCGACACCTCCTGGGGCACCTGGTGCTGTAGGTGTCGCGCAGGGTGCGCTGAATGCTGGCCTGGTCGCACTGGCGTAGCCATCACCAGTAGGTGGCACAGAAGATGCGGATCGCGTCAGCCGGCAATCCGCGGTTGTTTATTCGTGATTTTCGCCTTCCAGGAAATCGGCCCAGGCCTGCATCAGACCCCGTCGCTGTTCGAGTAGGTCGGTGCGGGCATACGAGGCGGCCACCTCGTTGCCCAAGGTGTGCGCCAGTGCCGCCTCGGTTGCCGTCCACGGGAAATCAGTGCATTCCATCGCCCAGACCTTGAAGCTGGTCCTGAAGCCGTGGACCGTCGCGTTTTCGGCGAGGTTGCAATCCCGCAGCAGTTTGGTCAGCGCCATGTCGCTCAAGGCGCGCCCCGAACCCTGGGGAGACGGAAATACCAGATCGCTGTCGTCGCGCAACATGCTGGCTTGCTCGAGTACTGCCAAGGCCGCGTCGCTCAACGGAACCCGGTGCTTCCGGCCCGATTTCATGCGGCTGGCCGGCAAGGTCCAAACCCGCGCATCCGGATCGATCTCGGCCCATACGGCCTGACGCGCCTCGCCGCTGCGGGCAGCGGTCAGGACGACAAATCGCAGGCAGTATTTGGTGGCAAGGGATGCGCCACTGGCATCCACCGTTGCGAGAGCCCGTCCCACATCCCGGTAATCCATGGCCCGCAGATGCCCGTGGACCAATTTGGGCGTTCGAGGCAGCGCGCCGTCGATAGCCTCCCCCGCTACGTTATGGATCACATAGTCATGTGCCATCGCCCAACGCAAGACCGTGCGAATTCGCTGCCGGACCCTGCGAGCGGTTTCCGGCTTGCTGGTCCAGATCGGTACCAGCACCCCCAACACGTCCTGCCGAGTCAACCGGTCAATTGGAACAGAACCGATGGAAGGCAGGGCATACTTTTCCAGGGTTCGCCACCAGTTGGCGATGTGGTTGCGATTTTTCCAGGTGGGCCGGTTCAATTCATACACCGCACGCGCCGCCTGCTCGAAAGTAGGGATCCCAGCGCGTCGTTTCTCGGCCAACGGATCGCCGCCGTTGGCCACCAGCTTGCGATTGTCCATCGCCTTCTGCCGCGCCTCGGCCAACGTCACGGCCGGCCAGGCCCAGATCCCGGCGCCTGCCGTTCACGGCGATGCGCTGGATCCATTGCCTGCTGCCGCCGGGCGCTATGCGCAGGTACAACGTGTTACCATCGGCGTATCGGCCCGGAACCGACAACGCCTTGACTTGTAATGCAGTTAGCTTCCCCATCACGCCTGTACCCACCATTTGTCCCACGCGACAAACGGGATTATACGGTACTTGGCGGCACCACGCGAAACTGACCGGAGGGGGTTCCGGTCGGCCGTGCGGGCCAAATGGCCCTGTTTGGTCTGCTATGGGAACTCAACCCAGTGGAGCTGGGGGGACTCGAACCCCCGGCCTCCACAGTGCGATTGTGGCGCTCTCCCAACTGAGCTACAGCCCCGTGCCGATGCATCGGCGTATCCGAATGGAGCTTATGGGACTTGAACCCATGACCTCCACAATGCCATTGTGGCGCTCTCCCAACTGAGCTAAAGCCCCTCGATTTGGGAAGGCGATTGTACAGAGGGCAGTACCCGGAGTCAAAGCTTGCTCCTGCCCATTCTCTACACCTTTGGTACAACGCAACTGCCGTCGCGCCCTGCAAGTCGTCGCTTGCCGGATCCGCGACCCGATTGTGTCATGCCGAGCGAAAATTGGCACATTCCTCACAAACTGACCGGGGCACCAACCCCCAACGCATCAGGTAGTCGAACACAAAGCAACCTGCGCAAAAACCCAGAAATGCCTCAAGAGCGGCGAACAAGATCAGCACGGCAAGGACGACATTCGCCGCGACCGGTGATCCTGCAACGAAGTGCAGTACCAATGCGGCCACCGAAAAGCCAAGTCCCACAGTTTGGGCGAAACGCTTGGGCGGTCCGGGCACCAGCTTCGGCTCGCCTATGCGCGGCGCAATAACTCTGGTCGCCAGGAGTCCCATCGGGCTCAATGTGGGACCGGTCGCCACTCGTGCCAAAAAGCCGTAGGCAAGGACGAACATTAACCATGCCTGGCCTGTCAATATGGTCGCGAGGGACAGGCCGACTACCAATCCCGCGACAACCCTGGCAGCTACTTCGTTGACCGGATTGGGAAAGCTGAAGACGTATCGCATGGCAGCCTCAAACTTGCGGTGGATTTGTCTCAAGGCCTCTTGTGGCAACGTTGCCTAGTAGTGAACACTACCTGGTTATTGCAGGGACGCGAGCCGTGAACATCCTGCTGACAGTTGGCTTGGTTTGTGTTGGTCCAAGCGTACCAAGTTGCAGGTCCCGGTCGTACGGACTGTTGCTGCGCTGTGCCCAGACATTCTGATCGTCATTTCGCATCGCGGGTTCCAGTGCTGACAAGCAACTGCACTCCTCAGCTTTGGTGTCGGCGCGCCGACACGCACCGTAACCCGGAAACACCCGATCAACCGACAGTGGCGCGCCCTGTCCATCGTGGCGACGAGTACCAATCATGAGTACCACGTCCACACCGGTGTTACGTCGAACTCGCTTTGCCGATGACTCCAGCGGAGTATATCACCGGTGAACAGGTGCCGGTCGTGCATGTGGATGTGGATACCTCCCTTGTAGTGCACCGTTCCGCGCGACGGCGGGAAGTGAACAGGTGCCGGTCGTGCATGTGGATGTGGATACGGGATCTAGCCCTTGTTGTGGCCTGGCACAGGGATTCCGATCTCCCTCCGGCTTCCGCAGTGCGATTGTGGCACTCTCCCAACCGAGCTCAAGCCTTCCGAACAGGAAGATGGGTACAGAGGGACTGGGCTCGAAGTCAAAGGATGGCCGACCCGCGTAGTTCCGACCACCGTCTTTAGGCAAAGGGGGGATGTT
This sequence comes from Caldilineaceae bacterium, assembly GCA_965208365.1. Taxonomy (GTDB): domain Bacteria; phylum Chloroflexota; class Anaerolineae; order Caldilineales; family Caldilineaceae; genus Bin34. The sequence goes on from OZ242330.1 coordinate 1,917,945, forward strand.
GTCCTTCCAGGGATAGGCGATCACCGTCTCCTCGTTGAGGTCCATGCCTCATCCCGGAGCATCGGAGACCATCAGGTAGCCATCCCACGGACATCAAGATGTACTTGACATTTCTGCCTATCTGGACGGAAATAGCACAAACAGGGACAAGGGGGAGAGCATGGCCACCAAACGAGTAAAGTTTTCAAGTCAGGTGTCACCGGACCTGCTGGCTGGAATGAGGGCAATTGCCAAACATGAAGGACGCCATTTTCAGTCCGTGCTGGAAGATGCCATGAGCAGCTACATAGAAGCTAAGGCGCAGGAGAAAGTACGACCCGAGGTGATGACCCACTTCAGAGCAAGTCTCGAGCGCAACCGTCGCCTTGGTGAACTCCTCGCCGACTCGTGAACCGGGAACTCCTGACGCTGGAGGAGATCGTTGTCATGCACGATGTCGTGGTCCATGAGTTCGGCGGCACATCGGGTATCCGCGGCACGAGCGCGTTAGCCGCCATCACACCCCCACAGATCGGCTGCTGCGATACGCTCATCGAAGAGGCAGCAGCCCTCATGTAAAGCTTGGCAATGAATCATCCATTTCTGGACGGGAACAAGCGGACCGCCTTCTACGCCACCAATGTCTTCCTCTGCAAGAACGGCAGTTTCATCGAGTGCGACAACAACGAAGCCCACCCATTCTTCATGAAGCTTTTCAAGACCAACGCGTTCCGTTTTGAGGAGCTTCACGCGTGGCTACAAGAACACGTCAAGCCGCTGTCGATCATGGGCCAGTAGATGTTGGATGTAACTGTTCCGCAACCGTATTGAATATCAAGCCTTGCCAGCCCTGGGCACGTGGTTTGGCTGTCAGAGGACTTGGTCCCGGACCACTGCGTTCAGGATGAGGAACAACTTGCGCATGGCCGCGACGAATGCCACCGTCCCGGGCTTGCCCCACCGGCACAGTCTTTCAGCGACCGCCGCTGGCTAGAAGGGGATGTTGCCTGTCCAGGGTCGGGCGGCCACCGCCTCCTCGTTGAGCTCCGTGCCCCAGCCCGGGGTGTCGGGCACCGTCAGGTGGCCGTCCCGAATGTCCGGCAACACGGTCACGTACTCGTCTCGCCAGGGACAGGAGTCGACATCCGTCTCCATGATCTTCAGGTTGGGCAGCACCGCACACATGTGGGCGTTCTGAAAGGTGGACAGGTGGCTGTAGTAGTTGTGCGGAGCCACCGGCATCTCCTTCACCGCCGCCTCCCGCGCAATCTGAAGGCAGGCGCTCATGCCGGCCCAGGGGAGATCGAACATCGCCACGTCCATGGCCCGAATGTCCAGGAACCGCTGGTATTCCCGCACCGTGTTGACACTCTCGGCGGAACAGACCGGCAGGGACGTCGACTCGGTGATTTGCCGAATCACCTCGGGTTCCCAAGAGTCCACTTCGAGCCACAGCATCCGATACGGTTCAAGGGCCTTGGCGATGCGCATGACGTCCAGGGTGCCGAAGTGGAAGTTCAGGTCCAAGGCCGTGTCGAACCGCTCGCCGGCACCGCGCTTGAAGGCCTCGATCAACTTAACGACCGAGGACACCACGAAGTCCATGTCCTTCGCATCAAAGGTGTTGAGGGTTCGAGCCGGATCGCCGGGCACGACCACATTGGTCTTGAGGGCCGTATAGCCCCGGTCCACCACCTCCCGGCCCAAGGCTTCCACATCCGCGTAGGTCGTGAGTGGAGCCCCATATAGTTCCGGGTAACGGGCCCGATAGGTGCCGCAGTGGGACCAGTAGAGCCGAATCCGATCCCGCACCTTGCCGCCCAGCAGTTCGTATACCGGCACGCCCAAGGCCTTGCCCTTGATGTCCAGAAGGGCACATTCGATCCCGGCAATCGACCGTTGGATGACTCCGCCCGGCCCCTGGCAGGACTGCCGATGCATGTCCTGTAAACGCTGCTCAATGGCCAGGGCACTTCGACCAACCAGGGATGCCGCCAAATCCCGCACGCCACCGGCCACGGCGGCCGGCATGCGCCAGTCGGTTACCTCCGCGTATCCGGTGATCCCCTCGTCCGTCTCCACCTTGACGAATGTATAGGCGGCCCAGGCCGCATCAGCCTGCAGCGGTTCAATGGCGGTGATGCGCAAATCCGAAAGCATGGCCCCTCAACTCCTTGGCGACACTTCTGATTGGGTGCCGTCCCAGACTATCAGACACCGGATCGCCGCCTGCGGTGCCATGCCGGAACCCGAACCGGCGGATATAATCTCCCGATCCGGTGCGCCGCCCGCGTCCGGTCCTCCCCGTTTCCAACTTGAATCCACCCGGCGATCCGTCCATGCCTGCCGTAACCGCCCCGTACAAGGCCCCTCCGTTTGAACCTGCCCACCGGGTCACCGGCTTCGGCGCCACCGTCTTCGCCGAATTCACGGCCCTGGCCAACGAACGGGGCGCAATCAACCTGGGGCAGGGCTTCCCCAACTTCGCGGCGCCGGACTTCATCAAGCAGGCAGGCCAGGACGCCATCGCCCAGGATCTCAACCAGTACACGCGCAGCGGCGGTCATCAGGAACTGGTCGAGGCCCTGGCGAAATTCTACGGTCCGTTGTTCGGTCGCACCCTGAACCCAATGACCGAGGTGGTCACCACGGTGGGGGCCACGGAAGGCATCTTCGCGTCGGTGCAGGCCGTCGTCAATCCGGGCGACGAAGTGATCATGATGGAGCCGTTCTACGACAGCTACCCGGCTTGTGCCGTCATGGCCGGCGGCACGCCGGTCTACGTGCCGCTGGAAATCCCCCAGCGGACGCCGGGACAGACGCTGACGGCGGCCGACTGGAAGCTGGACATGAACCGCCTCGAGGATGCGTTCTCCGAACGCACCCGCATGCTGATCATCAACACACCGCACAACCCGGTCGGCAAGATGTTCAGCAGGGAGGAACTGGAGCAGATTGCAGACATCGTGCAGCGGCACAGCCAAAGCCACCAGCCCGTCTACGTGCTGTGCGACGAAGCCTACGAGTGGATTACCTACGACGGCGTGGAACACGTGCGCATGGCGACCCTGCCGGGCATGTGGGAACACACCATCACCCTGGGCAGTTCCGGCAAGACCTTCTCCGTCACCGGCTGGAAAATCGGCTGGGCCATCGCGCCGCCCGAGATTGTCCACGCCATCCTGATGGCCCACCAGTGGATTCCATTCACGATCTCCACCCCGTTCCAAGAGGCCGTGGCCACCGGATTCCGCGTGGCCGGAGAACAGGGCTACTTCGAATGGCTGGGGGAAATGTACCAGGCCAAGCGGGACCGACTACTGGGCTACCTGGAGGCCGCCGGCCTGTCCTCCTGCGTTCCCCACGGTTCCTACTTCATCCTCTCGGATACCAGCCACCTGGATGTGCCGCCGAACCCGTCCGAACCCCGCGACGTGACGGTCTGCCGCTGGCTTACCGGCGAAATCGGCGTCGTGGCCATTCCCCCCAGTGCCTTCTACAGCGAGGACAATCGGCACCTGGTCGCGGACCTGGCCCGGTTCACGTTCTGCAAGACCGACGAGACGCTGGATCAGGCCGGGGAGCGTTTCCAGGTCCTGAACCGGAAGGCCTGAACACCGGCACTTTCCAACCATAGCCCGATCAAAGGACAGAACTTCCATGGAGCTCCTGATACAGCAAGGCGACATCGCCGCCACCAAGGCGGACTGCGTCATCGTCAACCTCTTCGAGGATGTCAACAACCCGGGCGGCGCCACGGGTTTCGTCGATCGGGCCCTGAACGGGGCGATCACCAGCGCCATCGCAGCAGGAGACTTCAAGGGCGAGGCGAACACCACGCTGTTGCTGTACACCAACGGAGCCATCGCGGCACCCAGGGTCATCGTGACGGGTCTGGGCAAGGCCGAGGACTTCGACTTCCTGGCTGCGCGCAAGGCTGCAGCCGCGGGCTTGGCCAGGGCTGCCGGCCTCAAAGGCGTACGAACCGTGGCCACTATTTGCCACGGGACCGGGATTGGCGGCCGAGACACGGAGGAGATGGCCAAGGCGCTGGCCCTGGGATCCCTGTTGGCCTCCTACAAGGTGCGCAAGTATCCGGCCGACGACAAGGAGCAGGGCGTGTCCACCTGCACGCTGGTGGAGTACCACGCCGAGCAGATTCCTGCCATGCAGGTCGGTTTGGATGCCGGCCGGGCCTTGGCCAACGGAGTCTGCTTCACACGCGATTTGGTCAATGAACCTCCCAACCTGCTCTATCCTGCGGAGATGGCGGACCGCGTAAGGGCCGCGGCGGCGGATACCGCCCTCAAGTGTGAGGTGCTCGGCGAAGAGGCCATGCGCGAGCTGGGCATGGGCATGATCCTGGGGGTCTCCCGCGGCAGCCGACGCGAAGCACAGCTCATCATCCTCCGCCACGAACCGGAGGGACTCGAGGAACAGCAGCCCCTGATCTTCCTCGGCAAGGGCATCACCTTCGACACGGGCGGCATCTCACTGAAGCCACCCTCCGGCATGGAGGAGATGAAGACCGACATGGGCGGTGCTGGTGCCGTCTGCGGCGCCATGCTGGCCATTTCCGCCCTGAACATCCCCCGCCGGGTCTTTGGTCTGGCCATCTGTGTCGAGAACATGCCCGACGGTGATGCCTACCGCCCCGGCGACATTCTCACGGGTATCAGCGGCAAGACCGCGGAAATCATCAACACCGATGCCGAAGGCCGGCTAATATTGGCGGACTGCCTGGGTTATGTCAAGCGGTTCTCGCCGGCCGCCGTGGTCGATCTGGCCACGCTGACCGGGGCCATCGGCATTGCGCTCGGTTCGCAGGCCGCCGGTCTGTTCGCAAACGACGATGCGTTGCAGGAAGCCATTGTGGCGGCGGCCGCCGCCACGGGCGACCGGGTCTGGCCGATGCCGATGTACGACGAGTACAAGGAAGACATCAAGAGCGACATGGCCGAGGTCAAGAATGCGGGCAGCCGCATGGGAGGCGTATCCTCGTCGGCCAAGTTCCTGGAACACTTCACAGAGGACTATCCTTGGGCCCACTTGGACATCGCCTACATGGCGTTGCAGGGCAAGGGCAAGCCAGGCCAGCCCAAGGGAGCTTCCGGGTACGGTGTCCAACTGCTGGCATCCCTGGCCGCCGCAATCTGAACGGCAACCGATTCGATCGCATTCGAAACAATGCCGGCCGCAATCGCTATCATTAAGTAATTAGGGCCCTCTCCCGCCCGCCGCCACAGCCATCGACACCGCGGGGCCTTCATGTCCCTCACATCGCGTCTGCACCGCCCAACCGTGCCGCCAGTGCGCTGGCGGTCAACCATAGTCTGGGCTGCCGGACTGGGTGCGTTGCTTGCCTTCGTATCGGTCCGGACCGCATCGGCCGGATCGGCGGCCCAAACGTTTCCCGGTTCCAATGCAGTCGAGGCTTGGCCTGTGCTCGTGCCCATGCTGGCGGCCTCCGCCAGTCTGGAAAGGGCGATCGAGGTGTTCTGGAACCTGGTCGAGTGGTTCCTGCTGCGCGTCGGAGGATGGCAAGCTGCGGACCTGAAACGTCCCGACTACACGCAACTCAAGAGTGGCCTCAGCCTCATCATAGCCGGCGTCATGGGGGTCGCCATCACCGGATACACAGACATCCGGTTGCTCAGCTACCTGCAGCCGCAGGCGAACGGCATTCTGGATCAGGTTCCGGTTGCCTGGGATGTCCTGCTGTCCGGCATCCTTTTGGGTACCGGCACCAAGCCCGTCCATGATTTGGTGGGCACGCTCACGCGCGTGAAGATGCTGGTCGGCAATCTGGGACTAAAGCAACGGGAACGGGCTGGATTGTTTGCGGCAGACGCCAACTACCGCACGCGTGAGGCCGAACTGCACGGCACGCGTTCCATGGCCGCCCATCAACCCACACAGCGCACCCCCCAACAGCAGGATGTGGCGGCCACATCCGCGCCGGACCGGCCAGCTCGGCGGTTGATCGATGATCTGGACACCCGTTACAACGGATGAGGTCCTGTTTCTCTAACCGACACACGTCGGTACCGGCGCTTTGACGAGACCGGTGAGAGCCACGGCACGCGGCTGACCGGCGACGATCTACAAGCCATCGAGATCGCGGAGTTGCCCGACGGCAGCCCGGAGGGCTACAGCGAGGTGCTGGAGCTGTACCTGCGCTGGGTGGCGGGGCCGGTTGGCGGAACGGCAGGCCCGGCTGGAGGCAGAACAGGCTAGGCAGGAGGCCGCACACATCGCGGCGGAGCGAATCCGGGAACTGGAGGAGAAGCTGCGCCGCTTCAAGTCCTGAATACAGCGGAACTTTCCACTAGGAATGTTGCATGCGACCCCTCAAAGGTACATCGGATTCATTCCCTCTGGTTGCCCCGAATTCGCTGGTGCACAGCCCAATCCATCGATGCAGTCTCGAAACCGGACCACTGCCTCTGACGACGGTAAGGTCGAATGAAGGCACGCTCAAGTTGACGCACTTGGGGATCATTATCCAGTTGGATCAAACCCTTATTACCGCACCAAGATCCTGTCCCCGCGCCAAAGCCAGTCATCTGGACAACCCGGACGCGCGACCTGGACTTCCACCTGACCGAGAACAGGTTGGCGTCCATGGCGAAGAGCGTTTGTTTGTTGTGTCCTCAGGCCAAAATCAAGAAACTGTAACAGTGCCACCGGTGGTCCGGAAGGACCATTGCTGTCAATCTATTGTTATACTTTGTTCCCTTTTACTCTCGTTGCGAATGGCCGCGGGTCGCTTTCCGCCCGGCCAGTCGCACCAATGCCTTAAAACCTCATGCGCATCAGTTGTTTGCAGGAGAACCTGGCCAAGGGCCTGTCGATCGCCGGCCGCGTGACGTCTTCACGCGTCACCATGCCGGTTCTGGAAAACATCCTGATCGCCGTTGAAAATGGCCGCATCCGCTTGGTTTGCACCAATCTGGACGTATCCATCAACGTCTGGATCAACGGCACGGTGGAGGAGGAAGGGGCCCTGACCGTCCCTGTGCGTCTGTTGACGGAATTCGTCAACCTGCTGCCCTCCGGCAAGCCGGTGAACCTGACCTACCTGTCCCAGTCCCGGCAATTGGAGGTTTCCTGCGGCCAGTTTCGCACCGCCTTCAACACCATCGAGGCCAACCAGTTCCCCGATGTCCAGGATTCCATCCATGAGATGGAGGCGACCCTGAATCTGGATACCCACGAACTGCGCACGATGATCGAGGAGACGGCCTTCGCCGCCGCCACCGGAGAGGATCGTCCCAACCTGGCTTGCGTACAAGTGGAATTGGCCGATACCGGTCTGACCCTGGCCGCCACGGATGGTTTCCGCCTGGCCGTGCGGCACACGACCCTCGAACAGGCGGAACGGGATCAGAAGATCCTGGTTCCCGCCCGTGCCCTGTCCGAACTGTCGCGCATCCTGGCGGACGCCGACTCGTCCAAGCCGGTAGATGTTGCCGTCACCAACAACCACAGCCAGATTTTGGCCAACCTGCACGGCCTCAGCCACGAGCGCGGCTCGTTCGTCGAGGTCCTGCTCATCTGCCAGCTGGTTGACGCCCACTTTCCCGATTACAACCGGATCATCCCGCAGGAAGGCGCCACCTCGGTGATCGTGGACCGCAACGACCTGCTGCAGGCCACTAGGGCTTCCTTCCTGCTGACCCGCGAGAACAACAACATTGTCACGGCCAAGTTCAACACCGAGGAAGACTGCATCGAAATCAGTTCGGAAAGCAACGACCGCGGCGACAGCCGGAACAAGCTCGAGGCCAAAATTTCCGGAGAGGCCCTGGACATTTCCTTCAATGGCCAATACCTGATCGATGCCCTGACCCACATCCAGACCGAGCGCGTGGTCATGGACATGACACAGAACAACCGGCCGGCCAAGCTTTGCCCTTCCGACTCCGAAGACTCCAAGAGCCGGGACTTCCTCCAGGTCATCATGCCGATGACCTCGGCGCGCTGACGCGCGGCCCTTTGACGCGCTCCCGAACGGGTCCGGCCCTGGCTGGCGCAGTCGGAGCGTCGCTAGGAACCAACGGGAATCTGCCGTTCCGGAATCTGGATTTCCTGGCCGATGACCAGCAGGCCATCCTCCGAATTGGGATTGGCGGCCACGATTTCGGGCCAGAGATTGCCGTCCCCGAGATAGCGGTAGGCGAGGTTCCAGAGCGAATCCCCACTAACCACAATATGGGTCTGTGAGGGAACCACCACGTTCAGTGCTTCGGCATCTACCTCACCCAAGCCGGGAATGCCGCTAACGGCATCCAGGAGCGTGGTCCGTTCGGCCAGGGATTCCACCGTGCCCATCAGCACTAGCTGATCGCCCTGAACCACGGCCACAATCTCCCGCTCCTCCAGTTCCGGATAGCCAAGCTGGCCCAGAACCGGTCCGAAATCGATGCGCTTCAGCGCGATGCGCTCCAAAACGTTGAGCGCAACCTGCTGCGACCATGCGTCGCCTGATTCGGAACCGTTCGCCTGCACGCTCTCAACCGCCGCTTGTGTTGCCGGCTCCGGTGCCTGGACGACCTCCTCGGACGCGGCGGAATCCGCCGACTGTTCGGACTGTGCAGAATCGCCGGCGGCCGCCAGGAGCAGTTCCGTCTCGCTTGCCGGAACTTCGGTCTGGACCAGGGGCGCGGGACCGGCTCGCTGCGTCAACCAGTCGGGGACAGATGCCTGCAGGTTCCCGACCGGATTCTGCAGCACGACCAGGATCGCGATAGCGGCCACCGAGACCAGGATCGCGCCGACGGTCGCATTGCGCACGCCCCAGCCCCAGAACGATCCGTCTGCGAGCGCGGCTTCCTGGGGGCCGGAGTTGCTGTCGAGTTCTTGGGCCAAGGACCCGGTTCGCCGCTGAACCAACCGCTTGAGCAGGGCTTCCGCCTCGGGCCGCAGCACATCATTGACCGGAATCGCGCCGATATGGGCGCGCAATTGCTCCTCCCGGTCCAGGTCCGCGTACAAAATTGCGGCCAGCAGGTGCAGTTCCGAGGTGTCCTGGGCCTGCAACCCTCGCTGGATCAGTTGCAGGGCAATAAAGTGCGCGCCCTGTTCGGCGGCATCGCGGGCCTTCTCGTAGTAGTAGGCCGCCTTCAAATCGGAGGTGATAAGGGAGGACAGGTCCCCGGTGCACTGACGGCACTCGGGATACTCGGGGGTCACTACGGCTTCGGCGCCGCAGTAGAAGCATGTGACCTGCATTTTGTGGGATCCAAAGAGTGCAGCGAAGGGGAGGTCAAGTCCCACATCCGGTCCCGGATTCTAGCACAGCACCCTGATCCGGCCTCCACCCGCCTTCAGGGATCGTTTGAAGCCATCGCGGCCTGACAGGCGCGTATGGCCGCCTCCACCCCGGCCAGAATGGATCGATCCTCAAGGTTTGTGGTGTCGCCCAGCGGATCCCCCCGCCACATGTCGCGCAACAACCTGCGTATGACCTTGGCATTCCGGGTCTTGGGCAGGGCCGGCACGATGCAGACCGCATCCGGCCGCAGGGCCCTCCCCATGTCTCTGGCCACGACTGCGCGGAGCCGTTCCCCAAGTTCCGGATCCGGGTTGGAATCGGGAGACGGTACACAGAAGCAGACTGCCTTTTGTCCCTTGAGTGGATCCGGCACTCCCACCGCTGCCGCTTCCGCCACGTCCGGTTGTCTGACCAGCACCTGTTCGTACTCGGTGGGCCCCAGCCGCTTGCCGGATATGTTCATCGTGTCGTCGCTGCGGCCCAACAGGAACCAGAACCCGTCGCTGTCCCGGACAGCCAGGTCGCCCTGGCGCCACAGGTCGGGCCACTCGGACCAGTAGGTGTCCAGGTAGCGGTCTTCCCCGTCCTGCCAGAATCCCCGGGTCATGCCAATCCAGGGGTTGCGAACCACCAGTTCGCCGATCTGGTCGCGCACGGGCTCGCCGCGTTCGTCGACCACGTCGACCGCCATGCCCAGCAGCGGGGCATTGAAACTGCACGGCTTGAGCGGCTTCACCACCGAACATCCAACGATGCCGCCGCTGATCTCGGTACCACCGGAATAGTTCAGGATGGGTCTGGTGCCGTCCAGGACCTGCTCGAACACCCACATCCACGACTCGGGATCCCACGGACTGCCGGACGAGGCGACGGCCCTCAGGGTGGACAGGTCGTGCCGCTTCACCATCCCCGCATCCTGGCCCTGCATGTACCGGGCCAATATCGGCGTTATTCCCAACAGCGTAACTCCGTGCCGAGCACAGATTTCCCAAATCCGATCGGCGCCGGGCCAGTCCGGAGCGCCATCGTAAACGACCATGGTCCCGCCCAGGAGCAGTGACCCGAAGATTAGCCACGGCCCCATCATCCAGCCGAGATCCGTGTGCCAGAAGACGGTGTCCGCCGACCGAACGTCCATGCCGTGGCACATGTCCTGGGCAGCCTTGATGGGAAACCCGCAGTGGGTATGGACCATTCCCTTGGGCGCACCCGTCGTGCCACTGGTGAAGATGACGAGACAGGGATCCTCGCTGCCCATGATCTCGGCTGTCCCCGCACGCCCGACCGAGGTCTGCTCGCACAGATCCGACCACAGGTGCACCGCCGAATCCGCGGACACGTCCGCCGGTTCAACGTCGGGATCATCAGTCCGTACCAGTACCACATGCTCCAGGTTCGGCAGTTCGGACCTCACCGACTGCAGGATCGGGAAGGTGTCCACCCACCGCCGCCGCCGCCGATACCCGTCCACCGTCACCACCGCGCGCGCCCGGCCCGCCAGCAGTCGGTCCACGACCGCGGACTGACCAAACCCACTGAACAGGGGCAGGGCAATGGCACCGATGCGGATAATGGCGAGGAAGGCGATGACGGTTTCCGGTATCATCGGCATCCATATGCCGACCGAGTCCCCGATCCCAAGTCCCAGGGACCTCAGGCCGGCGGCGCATGCTTCAACCTTCCTGAACAGCCCTCCGTAGGACAGCGAGCTCTCCCGACCGTCTTCCCCCACCTGAATCAAGGCAAGGTCGGCTTCGGGATTCACATCGGTCCCCTGTTGCCACTTGTCGAGACAGGAAGCGGTTATGTTCAGCCGACCGTCCACGCACCAGCGCGCATGGGGTATTCCCCGCGACAGGTCCAAAACCTGTGTCCAGGGCTGCTCGAAGCGAATGTCCAAATCCGCCAACACCCGGCTCCAGAACCAGGCCGGATCGCCGGCGGCCTTGTGTTCCAGGGACGCCAGATTCGGCAGTCCCATCCGGTTCTGGAACGCCACCAGGTTGCTGGCTTCGATCTGATCGGTTGTCGGCGTCCAGACAACCGGTTGGTCAAATGGGAATCCGGATTCGAGTTGCATCACGATGCCTGCCAATGTCGCGATGGATTGAGCACCGCAGTCCGAGACCGTACGCCGATCAGAACCACGTAATTATCCGTCTGAGCGGAAACCCGGAAGTTGTATACGAGTTCCGGCCACGCCTCCCGAGTTTGTGGAAAAGGGTTGGACGCGGCGGTTTTGCCAACGGCACAGGTCAGGCGGCAATGGCCTCGCCAGTCACCAGTAAGCGATACCGCTCCGCCGCAACCGGGTTGCGCAGAAGCACAAGCGTCACATGACTGGGCTGGGATGGCTGCCACAGCAGTTTCATGCGGGCCTCTTCCAGGGTCCGGTGCCCCTTGAACTGGTTGCAACGCTGGCAAGCCGTCACCAGGTTGGTCCAAATGTGGCTGCCGCCCCGGCTGCGTGGCACCACATGGTCGATGGTCAGCTGGTTGCGCGCCTTCTGCTGGCCGCAATAGGCACAGGTGTGGGCATCGCGCAGCATCACGGCGTTGCGCGAGGGCGGCGACTCCCGCCGCGGTACGCGGACGAAATGGCTGAGCCGGATGATCAGGGGAATGGGTAGCTGGCGACTGACCGTCCTAATCACCCGTTTGCCGGACTCGATGAGTTCCGCCTTGCGCTCCATCAGAAGCACGATCGCCCGGCGCACCGGGATCAAACTCAGCGGCTCATAGCTGGCATTGAGAACCAGCACACGCCGGGACAGGGTTACAGGAGCCTCGGTTCCCGGCACGGAACTGTCGAGGTGCATGATCTTGGCGCTGCTTTTGACCTTCCTTTGGCGGATTGGCCAGAATCTACGGACAGACCGAGGCCAGATTGCCCGGCCCGCAACGCGGCTATGCTACCTGTATAGCCCTCAACAGCGCAAAAACAATAAAAACACAACCCCCGGCCATGCCAAACGACCGGGCCCGTTCTTCCTGCTGACGGCTTAGCCAGCCCCAGGCCGCCGGCAGCGAAATCACCACCACGATGCCGTACAACACGTGCAGATACGGACGCGGCAGGTACCAGCCCTCCGTGAAGAACCAAAGCCACCCCCCCACCAGCAACTGAGCCAGCAGGAGGAGTTCGCACACGAGCGCGGTTCCCATCCAGGATCCGGACAGAGCTTGGTTGCGGATACCCGACCACAGCGCCCAAAGGCCTGTGACGGCCGTCAGGATCAGGCAGGCCCGGCTCAGCCCCTCGTGGACCTCGAGGGGAGTCATACGCACTGCCCTTCGGCAGGTGGTTCCGGGCCCCTTTCCAGCATGCGTCGCATGCGATGGGTAAAGCGTCGCCGGGTCAGCATGGTCCTGCGACCACAGGTGCGGCAGTCCATACCGATGTCCGCACCGACCCGGTAGACCGTCCAGACGTCGCCGCCGCACGCATGGGGTTTGCGCATCTGCACAACGTCGCCCACGAGGATCCGGTCGTGGATCTTCATGGGCGACATGACGCGTTCAAATCCGGGTTGGGCCGGTATGGCGGGAGACCGTGAGAAGGGAATGTGCTTCGGTCGCCCCAGTATCGGCATCAGGCGCGCGAGGCCGCCACCATGATTGCGAGGATGCGCTCGGTCATGGCCGCCGGGTCCGGATGCATGTCCTCCAACAGCAGGGCGTTGTCGTACACCTGTTCGATAAGTTCGGTCAGCAGGGGATCCGCCGGGTCGGCTTCCTGCCGGGCCTTCAGGTTCCGGACCAATTCGTGATTCGGATTTAACTCCAGGATGCGTTTCTGCTGGGGGGCTTCCTGACCCATCAGGTTGCTCATGCGCTCAAACGCGCGCGACATGCTTTCGCCGGCATAGACCAGCCGACTGGGATTTTCCACCAGCAGGCTGGAGCTACGCACGTCCTCCACCCGCTCACCCAATACTTCCTTGAACCTCTCCACCAGACCCTGCAACGCCTCGCCGGCCTCGGTGGGGGCCTCCTCGTCGCTGGCCGTATCCGGCACCTCCACATCGGCACTGTCCACATTGACCAGCTTCATCTCCCGAAAGTCCATCAGAGACATGGACAGGTAGGCGTCGGCCACAGGATCGCTGAAGTAGAGGACCTCGAGATCATGGGCCTTGTAGTAGTCCAGGTGCGGACTGCGCCGGGCCGCGTCCAAATCCGGACCTTCCACGTAGTAAATGGACTTCTGGTTGGCCGGCATGCGCTCCGCATACTGTTCAAGGGTAATCCAGTCGTCACCAGCCTTGGTGCTCTTGAACCGCAGCAGGCCGAGCAGGCTGTCGCGGTGCTCGAAGTCCGTGGCCAACCCGGCCTTGACGAACATGCCGAACTGCTCCCAGAATTGGACGTACTTCTCCTCGTCGCGCCCGGCCAGCCGATCCAGTTCCCGCAATACGCGCCGGGCCAGGGTTTGGCTGATTTGCCGTGTGGCTGGATTGTCCTGAATGGTCTCGCGGGAGACATTGAGGGGCAGATCCTCCGAATCGACAACGCCTTCAACGAAGCGCAGGTATTCGGGCAATAGATCCCGGTTGTGCTTCTGGATCAGGATCTTGCGCGAGTAGAGGCGCAGGCCGTCCTCCCGATGGGCCATGAAGATGTCGTCGGGCCGCTTGGGCGGAATAAAGAGCACGGTGCGGATATCGACCGGTGAGTCCGTCACCAGGTGAATGTGCAACAGGGGGTCGTCCGCCCCGAGGGCCAGCTGGCGGAAGAACTGGTTGTAGTCCTCCTCCGAGACCGAGCTGGACGTCTGGCGCCAGATGGCGGTCTGACTATTGAGTTTGGTCTGCGAGACACCGTCTCCATCCTCGTCGGTGGCCGCAGCCTCGACAGGCGCCTCTGCATCCTCCTCGGGTTCGGCGTCGGCATCGGGCTCGACCGGTTCCACCAGGTAAATCGGGAAGGACACGAAGTCCGAATGCCGCTTGACAATTTCCTCCAAGCGCCAGGCATCCGCGAAGTCACTGTCATCGTCCTTGAGCCGAATCTCGATTTCCGTACCGCGGCTTGCCTTGTCGGCAGGCACCAGTTCGTACTCGCTCCCACCATCCGATATCCAGGTCCAGGCCGACTCATCCGGACAATGGGACCGGCTGGTAACCCTTACCTCCTTGGCCACCATGAACACCGAGTAGAACCCAACACCGAACTGGCCGATGATCTCCTCCACGCTGGTTTCACCGGGTTCCACACCGTTCAGGAAGGCCTTGGCCCCCGAATGGGCGATGGTGCCAAGGTTGGTGACCAGTTCCTCCCGATTCATGCCAATGCCACTGTCCGAAATGCGGAGAGTGCCCGCGTCCCGGTCGGGTTCCAGCCAGATGGCCAGCTCCGCATCGGCATTCGTCACATCCTGATTGGTCAACATCTCGAACTGGATGCGGTTCAGGGCATCCGAGGCATTGGATATCAACTCCCGCAGAAAAATGTCCTTTTCGGTGTACAGAGAGTGGGCCAGTATGTCCAGCAACTGCTTGACTTCAGTTTGGTACTGCAGCTTTTCGGGTCCGGGTGCTACGGTGTCCGACATGGTGAGAATTCGCGGTTTGAACGTGGTTTCGAGACAGGAAATGCCCTTCGGGCCATCGGCGATCGTAGCATAGGGATCACCGGCCGACCGGCGGCGAATGTTTGACTTTTGTAGGCGTTGCGAAGGGCCGGATCCAGCCGGCGCGGACGCGCAAAGGTCCGGCTTGGTGCCGGACCTTCAGGTCGGTGGCAGGCTCCGGTACCTGCCGGTCGTGAAGTCGGGGCGAGAGGATTTGAACCTCCGACCTCTTCAACCCCATTGAAGTGCGCTTCCGGGCTGCGCTACGCCCCGACGGGTCTTGTCGGCGTGTCGCCGACAGGGCCGCATGGCGTGGCAATGATAGGTCGGCCCGGGCCGGGCGTCAAATCCGGCTACCGAACACCCCTGTTTCAGATTTGTTGGCGAAGGTTGGATTTTCAGGATTGCCGGCAGTCTTGAAGAAGTTGGGCAGGGGATGGTCTACGAGGCGTGGTGGTCGGTATCCTCACTGCAATATCCCGACGCAGGGATTTCTGCGTCGGCCTTGATCAACCCGGCCTGCACTTCGCAAATCGACTCCCGGACGGACCTGTGGGGCAGGGCATGCGCCACAGGGGACCGGTGCCTCGAGGCACTGTTTCACTTTCGTTGATTTTGGTCCAAGAAACCACAGGCAGCGACGGGCATACTGTGCTGAATGTGGTTGAAACAGTCGGCGTTGGGTCCGACGGGCACAGGGGAACTGCCCCGTTGACAGTGAACGGCAATCCATATCAACGAGATTGAAACAGTGCCATTCCCCGTGATACCTTTTTGATTGTCGTCCCTGACTGGGATAGGGGTTGCCTTGGTCGCGCATGCCGCGCCAGCGGCAAGGGATGGGAATTACATACCTGACCAAGCACAGTGGAAACGACACACGGAACGCTTCCACCGTGGACTACAATGAACGGAAGCCGTGAGTGTAACGAGCACTGCACGGCTTCCTGACAGGCAAGGTTCAATGGCAACCTCGGCTGCCAAGCCCAAGTCTAAAACAACCGAAGTCCGCTGCGAGCGGTACCGCATCCGCTTCGACCGCCGCGCCCAAGCCGCCCTGTGTGCCCAGATCGCAGGCGCGTGCCGGCTGGTCTGGAACCTCCTGCTGGCCGACTGCGAGCGGCGGTACCGGTTGGCGCGCGCATACGGCAAGTGGATGGACTTCCCGCCCGAGAACCGACCGGACCTGTCCACGTCGTTCTTCACGTTGGGCCAACGCTTCACGGACCTCAGGAGCCGACCCGATGCCGCCTGGGTGCGCTCCTTCCTGCGCTCCCCTTGGGGCCGACGCTACGCAGACCTGGATCTGTCCTGGCTGCGGGACCTGCCGTATGCCCCCCTTCGCTACACGGCCAAGTACCTGGCCGACGCGTACACGCGTTTCCATGCAGCCTGGGATGTGGCGGCCGCACAAGGCAAGACCTTGGGTGTGCGCAAGTCGGACGGCAAGCCCAAGGGGTTCCCGAAGTACAAGAGGAAGTTTGACCGCGACGACGGCTTCACCATTCCCAGCGATGTGCGCATGGACGGCGACCGTCTGCACATCCCCAAGGTGGGATGGGTTCGTCTGGAAGGGAGCGGGTGGTACCGGGGCTGCAAGGCCAAGCAGGTGCGCATCCGGAAGGAAGGGACCGAGGACCATCCGAAATGGTATGCCTACGTGTTCCATGAAGTGCCTGTGGACCGGCTGAAACAACCCGCCTGGACCGGTGCCGTGGGAGTCGACCGCAATGTCGGCCAGGCCACGGACAGCGAAGGCGAAGTGTATGAAGTGCCGGACGACCCGAAGCTGGACGCGAACATCAAGCGCAAGCAGCGCAGTGCGGCCAAGGCACGGGCGCGCTCCAAGGCCAACGGCCAGCCCATGTCCAACCGGGGGCGGCGGATCTGCGGGCAACTGAAGAAGCTGCAGCGCAAGCAGAAGCGGCGCCGGGAGAACGCCGCCCACCAGCACAGCCGCAAGCTGGCCGACACGGCGCACACGGTGGTCCTCGAGGACCTGAACACCAAGGCCATGACCAGGAGTGCCAAGGGTACGGTGGAAGAGCCCGGCAAGAATGTGAAGCAGAAGTCCGGGCTCAACCGCGGGATCCTGAAGTCCAACTGGGGCCGCACGGAGCGGATGCTGGACTACAAGGCGGGGCAGGTACTGAAGGTGCCACCGGCCTACACGTCGCAGACCTGTGCGGCGTGCGGACACGTCGGCAAGGAGAATCGCAAGACACAGGCACACTTCCGATGCACGGCGTGCGGACACACTGCGAACGCAGACCGCAACGCCGCCCAAAACATCCTGGCGCGGGGCTTGGCCCTGTGCCCGAAGGCCCGCGGGAATGGGGCTTCTGCACGGCGAGAGGCGCTCGGTCCCTGTCCGTTGCCTGTGGCAACAGACAAATCGACCTCACCGACCCGTGAACAAGGCAGGCCGGCTGCACTGGGTCCCCCGGGCTCCGGTGCTTAGTCAGGTATGTAATTCCCCATGCGGAAAGGGCCAACCATGGAAAACGGATCATGACAGGCAGATTCACCTCTTCCAGCGAAGTCCGCCGGGAAGCCTTGCCCTGGGGGACGCTGGCCTGGTTCAGCAGCCCGGCCGACACGGGCGCACGATCCTTGGTAGTTCTCGAGGTCGACCTTAAGCCCGAGGCGGGCCACGCCTTTCACAAGCACCCCAACCAAGAGGAAGTCATCTACGTGATCGAGGGAGAGGTGGAACAGTGGGTGGACCAGGAGAAGCGCATGCTTGTCCCGGGAGACTCCGCCTTCATCGGTCCGGATGTGGTGCACGCCTCCTTCAATGCCGGCAAAGGCGATGCCAAGCTGCTCGCCATTCTCAGCCCGGCTATTGGCGAAGAGGGCTACGAACTCGTCGATGTCGAGGGCATAGAGCCTTGGGCCTCAATCAGATAGCGCCGGGCCCGAATAGCGAACCCTGCCGAACGATGTCTTTGAAGGCCTTTACCTGGTTGGTGATTGCTCGTTCCGTGGGCAGTCGCTCGACACTGCTGGCTCCAAAAAAGCCGGCTACTCCCTCCGTGTGTTCGAAAATGTAGCGCACGTCCTCCGGCTCGCTTATCGGTCCGCCGTGGCAGAGCACGAGAACATTCGCGCGCACCGCGCAGGCGGCGTCGCGAATCGCCTGGATTTCAGTGGCCGACCGGTCAAGCGTTTTGGCAGTCCGAGCTCCGATCAGCCCCTTCGTGGTCAGCCCCATATGGGCGACCAGGACATCGGCTCCTGCATGCGTCATCGCGACCGCTTCGTCCGGGGTGAAGACGTAGGGCGTGGTCAACAGGCCCAGTTCGGCGGCAATGCCGATCATCTCGACTTCCTTGGCGAAATCCATGCCGGTCTCCTCCAGATTCTGGCGGAAGAGCCCGTCAATCAGACCCACGGTCGGGAAGTTCTGGACACCACTGAATCCCATGGCCTTGATTTCTCGCAGGAAGACCGGCATTAGGCGGAACGGATCCGTTCCGCAGACGCCGGCAAGAACCGGGACATCCCGGGCCACGGGCAAGACTTCACGCGCCATTTCCACGACGATCCGGTTGGCGTCCCCGTAGGGCATGAGTCCGGACAGGGAGCCGTGACCGGCCATGCGGAAACGGCCGGAGTTGTAAATCACGATCAGGTCCGCACCTCCGGCCTGAGCGCACTTGGCGGAAATGCCCGTCCCGGCTCCGGCGCCCACGATGGGGATTTTCCGGGAAACCAGATCCCTGAGCTTCTTCAGGATCACTTCCCTGGGCATGCCGGTTGACGCTTGGCGACCGTTCATGGCGACCGTCTCGGTGAATGCCAGTCAGCCTCAGTTGCGCGCAGGGCCGCGGGCGCATCCCAGGAACTGCAGCAGGCCGTCCGCAACCGCTTCGGCAAATGCGGGATCATTGATGTCGAGATCCATCTCGTAGAGGGGTATGTCCGGGCGCAGGGTTTCCCTGATGGCTCGGAAGAGCGCCTCGTCCGCCGCCAGCCAGGCGAAAGGCTGTCCGGGCGCCGAAACGACCGAGATGCCCTTGAGCGGCAGGTAGACCGCCACGGGTCCCGACGAGGAGTTGACCCTCTCCGCGAGGCGTCTCCCTAGTTCCAGGTTCTCCGCCGGCGTGGTTCGCATCAAGGTGACATTGGGGTTGTGGCGGTAGAAGCGACGTCCCCGGTACGTTTCCGGGATCGAGTCGGGAGTCCAGAAGTTGACCATGTCCAGACAGCCTGGGGCCACGACTGCGGGTATCCCGGCGCGGGCAGCTGCGCCCAGCCGATGCGGGCCGGCACTCATCACTCCGCCGGCGAGTTCATCCGCCAATTCGGTGGTGGTCACGTCCAGGACACCAGCTATGAAGCCGGACGCGACCAGGTCTTCCATTGTCCGGCCCCCGGTCCCGGTGGCATGAAAGACGAGCACTTCGAACCCGGCAGCCTCCAGCCGCTGCCGGGCGGCTTCGACACATTGCGTGGTGTTTCCAAACATGGAGGCAGCCACAAGTGGTCTGTCCCCGGCTGTAACTTCATCCACCTGAGCCATTGCCGCGATGGCCGCCGCCGCCTGGGCAAATACGTGTCGGCTGATCCGGTTCAGGCCGCTCACGTCGACGATGGACGGGATCATCACAATGTCTTTCAAGCCGACAAGACCGGACACATCGCCGCCCGCGATCGTGGAGACCATCAGCTTGGGAACACCCATCGGCAGGGCTCGCATGGCCGCGGTTGACATCGTCGTACCGGCACTTCCCCCGATACCGATAACCGCCTGCACGCGTCCGGAAGCATGGAGTTCCGGAACCACCTCCTCGGCGCCCCGCGTCATGGCCGCGACGGCTCGACCGCGATCCCCGGCCGCAGCGAGTGCATCGATGCGCTCGCCGGCGGCCGCAGCCACCGTGCGCCGGGACAAATCAGGTTCGAACACGGGTGGACCCACAATGCCCAGATCGACCACCAGGGTGTCACAGCCGCATCGTTCGATTTGATCCTTGAGGAACGCCACTTCGACACCCTTGGTATCCAGCGTTCCGAGTACGGCAACAGTCGGCACTTCGACACCCAGTCTCCGCCAGTTCCTGCTTTGGTTGGATCGGTCACATTGCCCGACTTGAGTATAAACGCGCGGCGATTCGACGGTGGCAAGGCCTGTTGGGACCGGCGGTGTTGATCCAAGGGGAATGCCCGTATCCTGCGGGCCGCGAACCAGGCATGGGCGGCGCCAGGGCCAGGCGCACCGGGCACCGTGGGCGCGATGAATCCACAGTGAGAAGTGCCTTGGGGATTTCTTGATTCCAACAACACCATGTTCAAGGGCCCTTGGTCCGTTTCCGGGTCTTGGAACCCACATCAACAAGATTGGACACCGGGCAATGCCGGTGCGCCCGACCGCCTGTGCTAGACTGCCGACTCGCCTTTGGCGTCGAGTCGCGGCGCGGGCAAATATCACGGTGCCGGACCGGAGCAAGGGTGTCCTGCGGGATGTAGTTCCGGGTTGAACGTGCCGGTCGCACAACCCGAAAACAGGAGCAACCGGATGTCGGAGCGAAAGCGAATCGACCGCAGCAAACTCAAGCCGGTGGTGTTGGACCTGCTTAAGACAGGCGCCCACTTCGGGCACGCCACCCACAGCTGGAACCCCAAGATGACCCCCTACATCTTCACGGAGAAGGAGGGTCAGCACGTCATCGACCTGGAGATCACGGCCGAAGGGATTTTCGAGACGATGAAACGGGTTAGCGACGTGGTCGCCAAGAACGGCAAAATTATTTTCGTGGGCACCAAGCGGCAGGCGGTCAAGTCGATCGAGGATGCGGCCAAGGCCTGCAGCCAGCACTACATCAACATCCGCTGGCTGGGCGGCACCCTGACCAACTGGCAGACCATTTCGGAGCGGATCAAGTACCTCAACGAACGGGAAGCCCAGTTCGAAGCGGGGGAGTTCAACGCCCTCAACAAGAAGGAACAGCTCGACATCCAAAAGGAGATCGACAAGCTGAACCGACGTCTGGGCGGCATCAAGGAACTGACGTCGCTCCCGGATCTGCTGTTCGTGGTCGACACCCAGCGCGAGAGCCTGGCCATCAAGGAAGCCGCACGCGTCGGCATTCCCGTGATCGCCCTGGTCGACACCAACTGCGACCCGGATCCCATCGACCTGGTCATTCCCTGCAACGACGATTCGCACCGGCCCATCCGCTACATCGCCTCCCTGGTCGCCAGCGCCGCCAATGAAGGACGCGAGCGACACCTGAAGGACTTGGCCAAGGGTCCGTCGGACGCGGAGATCGAGGCGGAGGTCGCGCGGGAGTACATCGACGACATCGCCGAGGAAGTGGAAGCCGCGGACGAAGAGGAACTGCTCGGGCCCGGTGCGCTCAAGCTCATCGCCGAGATGGGCGATGCCGAGGAGACCGAGACCGAGACACAGACTGCGGCCAGCCCCGAGGACCAAACCTGATCCTCCCGGCCGACAGCCGCTGCCAATGCACCGAAGTCACCGAAACCGAGCCAATTAGCTGAAGCGGGACAACGCACCAACCATGGCCGAAATCACTACTGCGATGATCAAGGCGCTGCGCGACGCCACCGGCGCCGGAATCCTGGACTGCAAGAAAGCGCTCACCGAAACCAACGGCGATCCCGAGCAGGCCACCGACCTGCTGCGCACACAGGGACTCGCGTCCGCAGCCAAGAAGGCCGGCCGCGACACGTCGGAAGGCCTGGTTGGCTCCTACGTACACGCGGGCGCCAAGGTGGCCAGCATTGTCGAGGTCAACTGCGAAACGGACTTCGTGGCCAACACGGATCAGTTCAAGACCCTGGCCCGCGATCTGGCCATGCAGGTGGTGGCGGAAAATCCGCTGTACGTTTCGAGGGAAGAGGTACCCGCAGAGGTGTCCGACCGCGAAGCCGCCATCTACCGCGAGCAGTCCCTGCAGGAAGGCAAGCCGGAACACATCGTGGACCGCATCGTAAGCGGCCGCATGGACAAGTACTACGGCCAAATCTGCCTCCTGGAACAGGACTTCATCAAGGATTCCGATCTGACGATCGAGGACCTGCTCAAGGACAACATTGCCCGCCTGGGAGAGAACATCCGGGTCAACCGGTTCAGCCGCATTGCCGTCGGTGACTGAACCCGGGGACGTCCGAGCCACCCGGCCGGCCCGATGCGGGTCGGCAGTAGGATTATGGACAACCGGATCATCGTCAAAATCGGCGGGGAAGCCCTCAGCGGCGAGGGTCACATCGGAATCGACCCGGACGAGGCCCGCGCCATCGCGCTCAAAATCCGGGAGGTGCATGCCCTCGGCATCCAGATCGGGCTGGTGATTGGGGGCGGCAACCTCTTCCGCGGACAGGCCCTCGTCGATGCCGGCATGTCCGAGGTCCCGGCCCACCACATGGGCATGATGGCCACCATCATCAACGCCCTGGCCCTGCAGGATGCCCTTGAGCGGCTGGATGTGCCCGTGCGGGTGATGACCGGCTTCGAAGTGCGCACGATGGCCGAGCCCTACATTGTGCGCCGGGCCGTACGCCACCTGGAAAAGGGCCGCCTCGTAATCCTGGCCGGCGGCACCGGCAATCCTTTCTTCTCGACCGACACAACCGCGGCTTTGCGGGGTAGTGAGATTCAGGCCCGGCTCATCATCAAGGCGACGAAGGTCGACGGGGTCTACGATCAGGATCCCAAGCTGGATCGCAACGCCCGCGCCTTCCGTCATCTGTCCTTCAACGACGCAATCAACCGTCAGATAGGCGTCATGGACGGCACAGCATTGACCATGTGCCGGGACGGCAACCTGCCGATCGCGGTGGTCAACCTGTGGCACGCCGACAGCTTGCTGCGGGCGATCAGGGGCGAAGAAGTGGGGACCCTGATTTCCTGAGCCCGGCATCGCCGGCGGCTGCACCGCGCTGCCGTAGATCGGGCACGCGTGGCCTGCTCGAGCACAACATCCGCCGCCTTCCTCCACCTCCACCGTGTCTTCCGCCATCACTGTCGCGGTCGATTCCGCAGGCGGAATGCCAGCGGTGTCAGACAACATCAGGCATCCGGGAACGTGGCCCACGGTAACGGTGCGTGCCATGCCTGCAGTGAGACGAACACCTGCTCCAGTGAACGCAGCTTGGCGCTTGGCCAACCGTGATGGAACAAGGCCATCACATTCTGTTTTGACCAATCCATGAGCAGGCAACTTCGGTTCCATCCGGCCCGTCAAGCGTGGCCGCGATGCTCCCAGAAACGTGTTTACCCGCTTCAATGACGCGTGTCAGCCTGCCGTCACGCCACTCCTAGCCACAGATGGCACAATCCAAATGGCAAGGCCATTGCTCCGCGCCAGTTGCCTCCTTCCCGGGTTTGGATTGGTGCCGGCACAAGGGCTGGTTTGCCATTGAGGAGACTGCCTGATGTTGTCCGTGAAGATTCTGCCCCGGGCCCTGGCCACAAGCCTGTTCCTGCTCCTGGCTGTTGCTTCGCCCGGTGTGGCTCAGGAATCCCTGTCGAAGGACCTGCCGGTCAGGGTCCAGGCCCGTCTGGGTTGGGGCACGGTCCGTGCCGTGCAGTATTCACCGGATGGCGCGCGCTTGGCAGTTGGGGGCAGTGCAGGCATCTGGTTGTTCGATGCCCACACCCTCGATGCCGTGTCCTTACTCCCGGGCCATCCAGATCCCGTCACCCGCATGGCGTTCAGTCCCGATGGCCGCACCCTCGCCAGTGCCGGCGAGGACGGCTCCATTCGTCTGTGGAACATGGACGCGGACACTCTCCGACATACCCTGGAACTTCCGAATTGGGTTGCCAAACTGGTGTTCAGTCCCGATGGCCGAACCCTCGCCAGTGTCGGTGGCTCCACCATTTATCTGTGGGATGTGGCCACGGGTTCCCTCCGATACACCCTGCAGAGTCAAACAAACATGGCGTTCAGTCCCGATAGCCGCACCCTCGCCAGCGTAAATAAGGCAACCGATATTGTTTACCTGTGGGATGTGACTACGGATTCCCTCTCCTTCCGGCGCACCCTACAGAGTCCGGATAGCATCTCCAGGGTGATGTTCAGTCCTGATGGACAGATTCTGGCGACTAGTGGAGTAACTTGGTGAAATTGTGGGGTGTAACATAGGCGGTTGCACGGTGGCCGCCGGCCGGCCGGCACCGTGTGCGTCCTGGCCCGGCGACCCTCGAGAGCTCCCCCATGTCCCACAAGCGATACATCGTCGAACTGTCCCCGGAGGAACGGACCCGCCTGCAGCGGCTGACCGCAACCGGCAGCCCCAAGGCCCAGGCCCGGCGGCGGGCCCGGATCTGGCTGCTCTGCGACCAGGGACCGGAAGGGCCGGCCTGGACCGATGAACGCACGGCGGAGGCCGTGGGCGTGACCGAGATGACCGTGTCGCGGGCGCGCCGGGCCCTGGTCGAGGAGGGGCTGGAGGCGGCCCTGCAGCGCAAGCCGCGCCCGCCGCGCCCGCGCAAGTTGGACGGGACGGCCGAGGCCGAGCTGGTCCGGCTGGCCTGTTCGACGCCGCCGCCCGGTCGCGCGCGCTGGACCCTGAAGCTGCTGGCGGCCGAACTGGTGGCCCTGGAGGTGGTCGATGCAATCGCGCCCGAGACGGTGCGCCGCACGCTTAAAAAAACGCGTTGAAGCCCTGGCGGAAACAGTGTTGGTGCATCCCCCCGCAGGCCAACGCCGCTTTCGTGCACAACATGGAGGACGTGCTGGCGGTCTACCAACGCCCCCCGGACGATCGTTTTCCGGTGGTCTGCGTGGACGAAACCAGCAAGCAGCTGGTTTCGGAAACGCGCGTGCCGCAGCCGGCGGCGCCCGGCCAGCCGCTCCGCTACGACTACGAGTACCGGCGCCACGGGGTCTGCAACCTGTTCATGATCACGGCTCCCCAACAGGGCTGGCGCACCGTCAAGGTCACGGCCCGGCGCACCAAGCTCGATTTCGCCGCGGTCCTGCGCGACCTGACGGACGTGCACTTCCCGCAGGCCGAGAAAGTGGTCCTGGTCTGCGACAACCTCAACACGCACCATCCCAGCGTCCTCTACGAGGCCTTCCCGCCGGCCGAGGCGCGGCGCATCGCGACGCGGCTGGAGTGGCACTACACGCCCAAGCACGGCAGCTGGCTCAACCTCGCCGAAATCGAGTTCGCGGCCCTGGCCGCGCAGTGCCTGGACCGGCGCATCGCCAGCGCGGCCGAGCTGCGGGCCGAGATCGAGGCCTGGGTGCGCGACCGCAACGCCTTGGGCACCCCTGTGCACTGGCAGTTCACGACCGAGGATGCCCGCATCAAACTCCTGCATCTGTACCCCACATTTGAGTGAAGTTGACCCACTAGTCCACGGTCTTTGTGGCCACCTGTATCTTGTGCTGGAGGCTGGATCGGGTTGGCCCAAGCAGGTTTCGGCAGTGCGCACTGTCCGGTGTGAGATGGGTGATGCGGCTTGTCGGTTGTTCCAAGATGTCGGATTGACAGCGGTTCAGCGTGTGGATTTCTGCCTTGTCGATTCCTTGAATGGGGCGATGGTGCCCTTGTCTGTCGGCTCCAACTGGTTCTAGGAAATCGGAATTCCTCCCAGCACCATCTGCACCAATGCGGCCCGCGGATGGATTGGAGATCATCGGAGATCGGTTGTTCATCCCCGAAGTATGCCGCCTCCTCCGAACTGGGCATCCGACCGGTGAAGGGGGACTCCCTTGTCCGTGGGGCCATGCAGTACACCACGACACGTATTGGCCTCTGGCTCGACTGCAATGTACGCACCCAAGTTGGAAACCCTCAGATACCGACTACCCGGCAGAAGGACAAAGGTCAAGGCTTAAAGGTGTGGCGGTTTACATCGGAGTGTTTAGGGGCAGTAACAGTTCTCTGAAATCGGATATTATGTGTCAGTATACTGTCTTATGGCCAAGCATCAAAACCGACTGATACGCATAGGCGAGGCCGCCGCGCTGATGGGCGTGGGCGTGAAGACCATGCGGAAGTGGGAGGAGACCGGCGAGTTGCTGCCGGCACGCAAGTCGGCGGCGGGAACGCGCTACTATGACCGCGCCGCGTTGCTGGGCGCGGGCAACGAATCGGCCCCGACGGTCGGCTATGCGCGTGTGTCCGGCCCCGACCAAAAGGCCGATCTGGACCGTCAGCACGCCGCCCTGGAAGCGTACTGCGCGGCCCGGGGCTGGCGCACCGAGATCATCCGCGACCTGGGCAGTGGGCAGGGCGATTGCATCTAAACGGGTTGGGACTTGAGGCCAATCAGCCGACACAGGTAGTCCTTGTTCCAGGCGGCCGCCAGCCGCTTGTTGGCGATGCCCACCTTGAGGGATCGATCCTGCCGCAGCAGGTTGTGCGCGATGCGCTTCAGGATGGCCATGTTGTGGGCGGCGTAGCCCGTCCGGATGCGGCTGTCGTCCTCGCCAAAGGCGACGTCCAGGACCCAGTGGTGGGCGTTCTCAATGCTCCAGTGTCCGCGCACTGCCTGCAGCAGGGGCTTGGCCCTGGGGGGCAGGCTGGAAATGAAGCAGCGGGTGTCGGTCGCGACCCGGTCCCCGCAGCGGCGTTCGCACTCGACCCAGACCAGGCTGGCCAGGTCGCACCAGTCGCGGTCGGGATCGACATGGGCGAGGTAGGCGGGGTCGCCGGTCGTCCAGCAGCGGCGGGTCTCAATCCGACCGTGGTCCTTCCCGACCGTGTCCGCATAGTCGTGGGGACAGTCGGCGAAGTCCGCGGCCCGTTCCAGGGTGAAGGTATCCTCCATCCGGTCGTGGAGCCCCTGGTGGTTGGCCCGCACGCGCAGCACATAGTCGGCCTTCTGTGCCCGGATCTGGCGCGCAATCTTCTTCTGGCAGCCCATGGCATCCAGGGTCACGATGCAACCCTCCAGGCACAACATGCGCAGCAGCTCCGGGATGGCCGTGATTTCGTTGGCGTCGTCAGCCACCGCCGTCTGGGCCAGCACCAGGCGGTTGGCCTGCGCCCAGGCGCTCACCAGATGCAGGGGCTCCAGCCCCCGGCCCCGGTCGTGGGAGCCGCGCACGCTCTTGCCGTCGATGGGCACGATCTGACCATCGGTCAGCACAAAGGCCGCTTGCACCCAGTCCCGGAAGCCCTCCTCGAAGCGGGCCGCATCCAGCCGCGCAAAGACCCGTCCCAGCGTGTCGTGCGAGGGGATCCCGTGGGGCAGTTCCAGAAAGGTGCGCAGCCAGGCCTCGTTGAGTTGGCCGAAGAGCGCAATGGCCACGAAACTGTCGGCGCCGCAGATGACGGCCAGCACCGACAGCACCAGGATGTCCGTCAGGTTGTGCAGCTTGGTCCGGTCGACCCGCGGATCCTCCAGCATGTCCAGGGTCTCGACCAGGGACGAAGGCATCGGGCCGTCCATGAGGGGCTTCTCCGCAGGCTGGATCCGGAACCGCCCATTGTAGGCCGGTGTCCATCCGGCCCGTTGTCCACCAATTTAGATGCAATCGCCCTGGGGCAGTGGGTTGCAGTATGACAAGCCCGGCCTGCAACGATTGCTGGACCTGATCCTGCGCCGCCGGATGCAGCGTCTGGTGCTGACCCACCGGGATCGGCTGCTGCGCTTCGGGGCCGAGTTGGTGTTTGCCTTGTGCGAGAAGCAGGGTGTCGAAGTGGTGGTGATCCATGGGACCGATCCCCCCTCCTTCGAGGAGGAACTGGCCCGGGACGTGCTCGAGATCATCACGGAGTTCTCGGCGCGTCTGTACGGCCGCCGGTCGCCCAAGGCGCGCCAGCTGCTCGAAGTCCTGAAGTCCGAGGACGGGCCTGCCACGGCGCCATGAGCCAGCATCTGAAGGGGCTGGGCAAGTCCCACCGGATCGCCCTCGCCCCGACCGACCAGCAGGCGACGCGGATGCTGGAGCACGCGGGCTGGGCGCGGGTGGCGGCGAACTGGGCGCGGGGGCGTTTCCAACTGGCCTGGTTCGGCCATACCGACGAACGCAACGCCGACGCGTGGTACGCCCACGTCGACGTCAACCCGGAAGGCGGCCAGTGGCTGTCGGACATGGATCTGCGCCAGGACTTCAACGCGGTCAAGGCGGACCTGTTCGCGTGGTCCTGCGACCACTCCCAGTACGTGTCCAAGAACGCCATCATCAACATGGGCAAGGGGCTGGCTTCCTGGGGTGCGTACTGCAAGGCCAGGAAACACGGCAAGCCCCACCGCAAGATCGGCTTCCCGCCCGTCCGCAAGCGGCACCGCAAAACCGCCTTCACGCCCTCCAACGGCCGCAACAGCATCAAGGTGGACGGGTGCCGTGTGCATCTGCCCAGGATCGGATGGGTACGGATGCGGGAAGAACTGCGGTTCGAGGGCGACATCATGAGCGTCACGGTCAGCCGAAAGGCCGGATGCTGGTACGCGTCGTTCACGGTGGACACGTGCAAGCCCGCGCCGGAAGCCAGGCCCGGCCCCACGGTGGGCATCGACATGGGGGTGAAGACGCTCGCCACGGTCTCGGACGGCAGTGGCCACGCGCCCGACACCTACGCCAACCCGGCCGCCCTGCAAGCCGAACTGAAATCCATCCACAGACTGGACAAGGCCATCGCCCGCAGCCGGAACACGCACGGCAAGGAGAACCCAAGCAAGCGGAGGGACAGGAAGTACGCCAAGCGACAACGCGCCTACGCCCACGCGGCCCATATTCGGAACAACCACCATCACCAGGCCACCGCGTAGATCGCCAAACGCGGCGGCACGGTGAAGGTGGAAACGCTTAATGTGGCCGGCATGAAGCGCAACCGACGCCTGGCCCGCGCCATCAGCGACGCGGGTATGTCGGAGTTCGTGCGGCAACTGGAATACAAGTGCGGTTGGTACGGGACCGCCTTTGAGAAGGTGGACCGCTGGTACCCGTCCTCGAAGACGTGCAGCGCGTGCGGGGCCGTGAAGCAGTCGCTGCTGCTGTCGGAGCGCACCTACCGCTGCAACCTGTGCGGCTTCGAGTGCGACCGGGATGAAAACGCCGCCCGCAACATCCAGGCGTACACGGGTCATTCGGAACCGGCCCGACATCTCAACGAGTTCCCCGGGCCGGCGAGGTCCGCCGGCGGAGAAATGGACGTGGAGACCCGTAGGACGCATCGCCGAGAGGCTTGCGCACGGTCCGTGAAGCGTCTACCAGACAGCCAGCCTCCCTGTTCGGCGATTGCACCGGACTGTGGCAGGTTGGCATAGGTTTTGGAGACCGGCAACCGTAAGTACATCACGCCATTTTCACTCGAGGCGGGACGACATGCTGCTTCTGTCCCCCAGTTGCAGGTGGCGCGCCACCTGCAACTGGGATCCCTTCGTCCAGTTTGCTCTCGAGACCTCAACAACGACGACCATCAAGGACACGGTATCGGCGAAGGCCGCGTTCGCAACCGTGGACAAGAAGGTCCCACGCGCATTCATGGTGTACTCAACGGCTTGTCTGCCACGATGGCAAACCAGGAAGGCGCTGGGGGATTCGGCAGAGCAGCGGAAATCCATAGTGCCCATTGGTGTGGAACCACGGTGTTTCCTACCGGGTGCATGATAGAATTCTTGACTAAATGTTGAAGGATTGAAATGCGTCATGTACGACGAGTACGCCGAAGTGAAGGAGAAATACGCAGCAGTCATCAAGGATCTGCTCACCAAGCGGTTCGGCGACGAGATCGTCTTCGACCCAATCGTGATCCGAGCGGATCCGGCTTCGGAGTCCGATCCTGAACATCCCTCATTGTTTGCTTACATCGCATACGATGGTGACGCCAGCAAAATGGACTCGAACTTCAGGTTCGAATTCACTGAGGAGCTTTGGCCTCATTCGATTGAGCTCGGCTTTCCCAGCGTACCTGTGCAGGAATTCGTGCCAAAGGAAAAGTGGGCTGGATTTTGGCCGGGCCTTAAGGCATGGATAGGTTGATACACGACGACTTGCTACGCTTGGCACGCAAGCTCGTTTCTGAGCGGATGGGCGATGTTCCGGTCCAGGGCGAACAAGTCGACTTGCGTTGTGCGGTTCGATGTGCCTACTATGCGCTCTTCCACATGTTGTCAAAACAGTGCGCGGACTTCTTCGCTGGCGCGGATCCAAATCAACGGAGCAGACCTGCCTGGGTGCAGGCCTACCGCGGATTGCAACATGGGATGGTTCGGAACCGCTGCGGCAACAGCAACTACATCATTCGGTTTCCAACGGAGATCAGGTTTTTTGCCGAGAAGTTTGTGCAGTTGCAGAAATTGCGCCATTCTGCCGATTATGATCCGGAAGCCAGGTTCGTAATTGAGTCGGTGTTGACCGCCATTGAGGATGCCGTATCGGCAATGGCCGCATTCGAGATCGTGAGCGAGAAGGACAAGCGGGCTTTTGCAGTGTATGTGACCACGCCTCTGCCGCGGTGACAATCCTGGCAGGCTTCAAAACACATCGGTAGGGGAGCCCGGGTTCCCGAATGGTCCAATCCCTTATCGGCTGACCCTCGGCTTCCTTATCTTCGCTGCGAACTGCCCGGACCAGACGGCATGTGAAGGAACGGAACATGCATCCCGCGTTCCAATCGATAAGCGCAACCCTGACACTCCCGCCGGTGCGCAATCGGCGACTAACAGCCTGCGTGGCTCAACCCGGGTGCCAAGAAGGTTGAAACTCGCTGCCTCCCATTCAGTTCAACCCGCTGGATCCGCCTAGCACACCCATTGCACACGACCAGCGGTTCAGCCGGCCTCCTCGACCGGTGTTACGGGAATCTTGGGCACCGGAGTGAGGTCGTGCTTGTGCCAGTGGTATTGGAACGCGTCGGACTTCCAGTTCCGGTACACCTCCTCCCAGGTCAGGCGCGCCTGGTGCGGCGTCAGGACCACGTCCGAGACTGGGTCCGAAGCCCTCTGGTAGCGGTAGTCGACGGACAGCCGCAGCCGATTTCCCGACAGGTTGGGCAGGCCCCGGTGGACTGTGTGGCTGTGGAAAAACAGGGCATCGCCCAACCCGAACGGGCTGGACACCCACTCCCCGTCCACGTCCTCGGTGTGGGACTTCAGGCCGCCGGCGCCCAGGGAACGTGAAACCGGCAGAATCCCCAGCTTGTGGGACCCGGTCAGCACGCTCAGGCCACCCAGACTGTGGGGACAGGCCCCCAGCGGCATCCAGGCCGTCCAGACATCGGGCGTGCCCTGAATATGCACATAGTCCTGGTGGGCCGGCGTGGTGTGCTCCGTGGCGGAGGGGAAGATCATCCGCGCAATGTTGCTCGGCTGCAGCAGGACATCCGGTCCCAGCAGGATTTCCATGAGGCCCCAGACGGCCCGGTCGTGGGCCAGCGTGTGGAAGGACTCCAGACACATGATTTGGTCGTAGACCGGCTTGTGTTCCGGATCGCCAGAGACATGGGCGGGATGGCTGGTGATGGCCTTGAGCGGATCGGTGCCGGTATCGATCCAGCCGACTTCCTGTAGCACGGCAGCTATGTCCTTCCGGGTTGCCAGAATCAGATCCCTGTCGACAAAGTCCTCCAGGAACAGGTACCCGTCGCGGTCCGCCCGGGCGCGCAGGGCGTCCGGACTGTCCAGCAGGTTGTTGGAAACTACGAATGGCTCCATAGCGGGATCCTTCCAAACTGGGAATGGGGTTTAGAGGCCATCAAGACCGGGATGGCGAACGGGTTGAATCCTACGCCGCGTCGCGCAGGCTGTCACCCACGAAGTTGCAGGCCGGGATGCTGACCACTGCGAAGAGCATCGGCAGCAGCCATGGGTGAGGCGGCCACGGTCCTCCAACGGCGCACAGTCCGGGCAATTAGTAGGTCCAGGTCCGGGCCAGCGGCTGTTCCGACTGGATCAGGCGTTGCAGCAGGCGTCGCCGCATCTCGGCCAGGGCCGGTTGGCAGGCCGGGACATCGGAGACGTCCCGGTACTCACCGAAATCGGCCTCCAGGTCCCACAGGATTTCACTGCCGTCCGCATGGCAGATGTACCGCCAGCGCTCCGTGCGCAGGCTGCGCCAGCCGGTCATTTCCATCAGGGCGTCCTGTTTCGCCGGTTCGGCCTCGGGATCACCCAGGCACGGGACCAGGGACTGACCCTGTACCTCCGGCGGGATCTGCAGGCCGGCCAGTTCGAGCAGGGTCGGCACGACATCCACGGCTTCCACAATGTTGTGCACAGGGTGGCCGCCGGTGCGGCCGGGGGCCCGGATCAGGAGTGGCACGCGACTGACCACGTCCCGCCCGGGATAACCCTTGTACCACTGGTGGTACTCGCCGAGCCGCTCCCCGTGATCGGAGGTGAACACTACAATGGTGTCCTCGGCCAGACCCAGCCGGTCCAGTTCCGCCAGAATGCGGCCGACGTGGTGGTCCACCTCCGAGATCATGGCGTAGTAGCCGTGGCGGGCCGTACGCAGCGAATCGGCGCTGAACTGAGGATCGGTCTCCCGTTCATTCCATTCCGGTGGGAAGGTCGGCACGGACAGGCTATCCCGATCGTACAGGTCCAGGAAGCGCTGCGGTGCCACCCAGGGGTTGTGGGGGCTGTAGAAGCCGGCGATGCACAGGAACGGCTCGGTTCGGCGCTGCGATCGTTGCAGGTAGGCGATGGTCTGTTCCGCTACGAAGGCGGTGTGGGTCATGTCGTCCGGCCCCGCGAACGGAACGGCGTCCAGACTCGAGTTGCGGTCCCAGGTTTGGGGGTGCGTCACCGGATCCTCGACCCGCATTGTCCGGTTCCAGATCAGGTTGGTGGGCGGCGGTCCCAGGCTGATGCTGTCCAGGGCTTCGGGACAGCGGGCGCGGACCCAGGCCCGGTAGGCGTCCTCGTAGGTGCCGGGTTCGTCCGACACCTCCAGGTGGTCGAAGCCGTAGTCCGGATGGACGGCCCGATGGTCGCGGTTGGCATGAGGCAGGAAGTGGAGCTTGCCGATGTTGGCGCTGACATAACCGGCGGTGCCCAGCATGTGGGGCAGCGTTTGGAGGTCTTCGGGCACCGGCACGCCCATGTGGGTAATGCGCAGGGCTCCGGGATAGCGGCCGGTCAGGAAGCTGATGCGGCTGGGCATGCACACCGGGTTCTGCACGAAGTGGTGGTCGAAGTTGGCGCTCTCGGCCGCCAGCGCGTCCAGGTGGGGTGTCTGGACGTCCGGATTGCCGTTGGCCCCAAGACCGTCCCAGCGCTGCTGGTCGGTGTAGAGAATGAGGATGTTGGGGTGCTGCATAGGCTTGTGCTTCTTCTGCGGATTGGAACTGGATTGTAGCCACCGACCTGCGGTGTTGTCTGAAAGGGGTGGTTGCTACAATGGGCTTCCCCGTCCAAGGACAGATCCTCGCGGATGACTTCCGACCGTCCCCACATCATTTTGATCATCACGGATCAGCAGCGCTACGACACCATTGCCGCGCTTGGCTTTCCCCACGTGGATACGCCGCATCTGGATCGGATGGTGCAGGAGGGGACCGTCTTCACCAACTGCTTCGTGAGCGCGCCTTCGTGCGCCCCCTCCCGGGCCAGTCTCTTCACCGGGCAGTATCCCCACACCACCGGCATCCACCGGAACGCGGACCACTGGAAACATGCCTGGGTCGAGGACTTGGCGGCCGGCGGCTATCGCTGCATCAATATCGGCAAGATGCACACGTGGCCGTACGATACGCCGCTGGGCTTCCACGAGCGGTATGTGGTGGAGAACAAGGACCGCTTCCTGGAGGAACGCTACTGGTTTGACGAATGGGACAAGGCCCTGCATGCGCGGGGCCTGACCAAGCAGCAACGGGTCCTGTACCGCCAACGCGCGGATTACGCGCACTGCCTGGGGGCTTTCGACTGGGAGTTGCCGGCGGACATGCACTCCGACAACTTCGTGGGCGATCTGGCGACCTGGTGGCTGGACAGCAAGCCCCGGCCCGAACAGCCCCTGTTCCTGGAGATTGGTTTCCCCGGTCCCCATCCGCCCTACGATCCGACCCCGGAGGCCGTGCAGCCCTATCTGGAGAAGGATCTGCCGATTGCACCGGTCTCGCAGGCGGACCTTGACAACCAGCCGCCTCCGTTCAAGGTCATGCGCCGGCACAATACGGAGGTCGACCACGACTCGGTGGTGCACATCGAGAATCCCTCGGCCGAGTTGCGCCATCGGCAACGGGCCTACTACCTGGCAAACGTGTCCATGATCGATCGTCAGGTGGGCAACATCCTGGAAGCACTCGAGCGCAACGGCTACCTGGACAACGCCGTGGTGATCTTCACCTCCGATCACGGCGACTGCCTCGGTGACCACGGCCACAGCCAGAAGTGGACGATGTACGAGCAAATCGTGCGCGTCCCACTGTTGATTTGGGCTCCCGGCCGGGCCGCGCCCGGTCACGCGGTGGATGGGCTCTGCCAACAGATGGATCTCGGCCCGGCCATCCTGGAGTGGGCCGGCCTGGAACCCGACCCGGGCATGGAGGCCGTTTCCTTGGCGCCGGCTCTGTCAGGGGGGCCGTGGGCCGGCCGCGACCATGTCTATGCGGAGCACGGCCGGGACGGCATCCTGCAGGAAACCGAGTTCATGACCATGGTTCGCAATCGGCGTTGGAAGCTGGTCCATTTCGCGGGCGAGGAGTTCGGTCAGCTGTTCGACCTGGAGAACGATCCCTTGGAGGAACACTGTCTCTGGCATGATCCAGGGTCCCAGGCGGTGAAACAGTTGCTCCTGGATGAACTGCGTGAATGGCGCATCCACAGTGCGGTTCATACCAAGGATTGGTTCAGCCGCTGGCGCTGAATGGATGTCGCCCCTCTCCCATCACCTTTCCGGTCCATGACCCTGCAAGGGCGCACAAATGCCTTCAACGGCCTCGAGATCGACGGCGAGGCCATTCCCGACGAGGAGGTGGAACTGCGCGCGCTGTTTCCATCCAGGATGGCGCAGTGGCGGGAAGACGGCCTGAGTCTGATCTGGCTTAGGGTGCCGCTGGCCAAGTCCTTTGCCATCCCCGCCGCCGTGGAGCAGGGATTCGTCTTCCATCACAGTCAGGCTGACTACGTCATGCTCACCTGTGCGCTGGAGCCCAGGGCGTTCATTCCGCCCTACGCCACGCACTTCGTCGGCGCGGGCGGGGTCGTGCTGGACAGCCGACAGCGGTTGCTGGTGGTCAATGAGCGCTTTCGGGGTAATCGGTCCGAGCCTTTCTGGAAGCTGCCCGGCGGCTTGCTGGATCCTGGCGAACACCTGGAGGCTGGCGTGCGCCGCGAGGTGCTCGAGGAGACCGGCATCAAGACCCGGTTCGACAGGCTCGTGGTGGCTTGGCACAACCACCGCTACCAGTTTGGCAAGTCCGGGTTCTACATGGTGTGTCGCCTGACCCCGCTCACATTCGACATTCGCAAGGACGATTTCGAAATTGACGATTGCTGCTGGATGCCCCTGGAGGAGTACTTGGCCAGTCCGCACGTGGCCAGCTTCAACCGCGTCATTGTCGAAGCGGCCGTGGCCAATCCGACCCTGGCCGAGACCGTGCTGCCCTTCTATCCGGATCCGGACCGGCACGAATTCTTCTTTCCGCCGGCTCCGTGGCCGCTGGCGCCCGAAACCGTCCCATGAGCCTCGCGGGCACGATCAACCAGTATGAAGGTGTCGAGGTCGATCCGGCATCCCTGCCGGAGTCCGCGGCCCGGTTTGCCGAGCTGTTGCCGACATCCCTGCAGGAGTGGCGGCAGGCGGGCTGCCGGCTGGTCTGGCTGAAGGTGCCGTTGGCCCGCGCCCCACTGATCCCGACCGCGGTGGCAGAGGGCTTTGTCTTTCACCACAGCAAGCCGGACCACCTGATGATGACGCTGTCCCTGGTGGAGGATGCCTATATCCCCCACTATGCGTCCCACTACATCGGGGCCGGCGGCGTGGTGATCGATGAACAGGAGCGCCTCCTGGTGGTCAGTGAACGGTACCGGCGGGACAGTTCCTGGCCCCATTGGAAACTGCCGGGTGGCGCCCTGCACCAAGGTGAAAGCCTGGTGGAAGCCGCCATCCGCGAGGTGCGGGAGGAAACGGGTGTGGAGACCCGTTTCTGCCATTTGGCCGCCTTTCGCCACTGGCACGGCTACCGCTACGGCAAGTCCGACATCTACATGGTCTGCCGTCTGGCGCCGCTCTCAACGGACATTCGGAAGGAAGACCGGGAGATTGACCGCTGCGAGTGGATGCCACTGCGTACCTATCTGGAGACCGAACAAGTGCACGAGTTCAACAAGTCCATTGTGCGCGCCGCCCTGGCCGACGATCACCTGGTGTCGGGTTCCCTTCCCACCATGAGCTTGCCCGGCAAGCACGAATTCTTCTGTCATCCGGCTTTTGAACAGGCCCGGTCGGCGGAGTCCAACTGACCCCTCAACAAACAGGGGCGGCCAAGACCGACGGGTGAACAGCTCTGGCGCGACCTCCTCGCCGGCCTGAAGCCGTGGTGCCGCTTCGTGACCCTGGACGCTTCTGGGCTGCCAGGCGGACGTGACCCGCATTGTTCCCGACCGGAACACTCAATCATCCCCCACTGAGTTGCCTCCTTTGCAGGACCCATTGAAGCGGAATTTGGGAACCAGATACTGTCGGGTCTGAATCAAAGATCACAGACCAAGAACATTGAATATCGGTGCCCCGCATGGGCGAGCTGCGGAGCATCATCCGACTTGGCCCCAATAGGATTCGATGGCCCTGGCATCTCCCAGCCCCTGTTTCGTTGATGTTGGTCCGAGACCTGGGAAGCGCTTGACACTCGGTGTGGTGGTTGGCCCGGCTCCGGGCTGCGCGACGGTTCCGGATTGGCGAACTGGGGTGCGGGCATCAGGCGAGATGTGACCGACCGGATTGCCTCCGCATCATTTGCATGAGCGGAGGTAGGATCATAACAAACAGTAATAATAGTCATCAAAGATGTACTGTTTTGAGATTTTCAAATTGCAGCTGCTGATGGAAAATGGGACATTCCCTTTGATTGGTAAAATCATATTATTTTTTCGTCGGTGCCAACTGTAAAATACCGAGATTGATGTATTTACGTTATGAATTCGTGCATGAACCGGACTCGGCACCGGACCAAAATCAAACAAAGTTGAACGGTACCGCATCTTCCAGTGACCGTTGACCGCGGATTGTGGCATAATCCTGAAGTGCCTTTGCCCTTCGTCGCAGTCTTCATCGAGCAGGCATGGCAAATGAATAACTCGCGCCTCTATGCCATAGTGGCGCTCGCAATTGCAGTTCTGGTCACCGGATCGAGTTTTTTCCTGGTCTCCAGCCGGGCAGGTGGTGCCTTAGCACCGAACAGTCCCATTCTGACGGCACTCGATATGGGTGCTGTCTCCTTGGACTGGGATGATGTACCTGACGCTGCTGAATATGAATTGCAGTACCGGGATAAAGAATGGAAGCCATTGCCGCACAAGGATGTGCAGGTCACGATTCAGGGTTCCAGTGCCGTCGTCCACGGTCTACCCGGTGGTTCCGATTATGCCTTTGCGGTGCGCATGCGTGCCGTGAACGGCAACTGGTCAGCCTGGTCGGAACCGCTGTACGATGTGGCCTTGCCGGCAGAAGCACCGCCTATTCGTCCGACCCATCTCAGGGTGACGAAGCGGGGGTTGGGATCCGTGACCCTGGACTGGCACGGTGCAGCCCCGATTGATTCCTATCAGATTTCCTACTGGCATTCGTCCGAAGAAGGAGATGCATGGGTCATCCTGCCCGCGGAGGACATTCAGGTGTTGATGGATTGGGCGGATGGATCGCGGGCAATCGTGAGTCAATTGCCGGAGGGCCCCGAGCGCATCCATAACTTTGCCGTACGGACCTTCACCGGCGCTGGGTTTTCCGCTTGGTCAGACGTGGTTCGGGCGCCGGACTATCTGACAGCACCCGAGGAACTCATCGGCTGGTACCGGGATCCCGGATTGGTCAGGCTGGATTGGCTTGATGTGGCGGGTGCCGTCACGTATCAGGTACTGTATTGGCATGAGACTCCAGCGGCTGCCCAATGGTCGGTCCTGCCTGTGGAGGGAGCCCAGCTATCCATTGACGGCTCGGGGGCCAGGGTGGATTTGTCTCCGTTCAGTTCCGACAGGATGCTGAATTTCGCGGTACGGGCGGTTAACAGTGTAAGTATCTCCCCCTGGTCGAAAGTGGTGGAAGTTGCCTTGGAGTTGGGAGTGCCCCAGGGGCTCTAGGGACTTCGGCAACCGGATGGTGCCGCCTGGCTGGACTGGAATGACGTGTCTTCAGCCCAGACCTACGACGTGCGCTTCTGGCACGAGCGCGGAGGTAATCCGCAGTGGGTGATACTGCCCATAACCGAGATTCCGGTTTCGGTGGAAGGTTCTGGGGCCACACTGGAACAGTTGCCGGACTACGCCTCCTATTACTTCCAGGTACGGGCGGTTGATGGCGGTGGCGAATCCTCTGACTGGTCCGAAGTATTTGAGATGTCAAATCCAGGGGACACGGATTTCCTGTCTCCCTTTGAGACTCCCATTGCCACTGCCCCTGTAGCAATACCGACACCAATTCCCACCGCAACGGCCACCGCAACACCCACCGTGACCCCGTCACCGACGGCGACGTTGGGACCGACAGCCACGCCCACGCCTACGACGCGTGCCAGAAGGAGGGACAACTCGGGCCAAACACCCGCTACTCCGACCTCCACCCCCACCAGGCTGCCTGAGGCCAATGGCCAGGATTGCAGCGGTGGACCTGACACCGCCTGCCGGCTCATCATGGGCTCAACAGCCAGGGGTCAAGTCAGCGACGGGGATCGTCTTGACGCCTTTGAAATCCCGGCCGCGGCAGAAACCACCAGAATTCTTGAGTTCAAACTGACATCGACCACGACATCGTTCGTGAGAATTAGAGTTACCCCGGAAGACAGCGTTGATGTGAATACTGTGGCTGCTTCTGAAGAAGAAGGCTATGCCTATGATCCGGGTGTCAATGATGGGACCCATAATTACATCACCCTGGAATTAAGTTTCACTACCGAAACTGATGACACAGCGCTTGTTGAAATTAGTCAATTCAGTGGAACGGCGGCATATACTCTTACATTGAAAGATAAAAAATAGACGGAACCGGCCGGTTCCGTCTATTTTTGTGAACCTGGGACCGGCAGAGTCAGTTGACTCCTGTGGCCTCCGTGGCGGGGCCGCCGATGGGCAGCAACTCCATGCCTTCCTCGCGGATGCGATATCCCTGGACCATCAGGCTGGGGCGTCCAACGCTTTGGCCGAACCACTGCTTGTTCTGCGGATCGCGATAGCCGACGCGCACCAGGCGACGCGGCTTTTTGGTCTGATTGATGTAGGAACCGTGGACCGTATTGATACAGAACAGAACCACGTCGCCGGCCTTGGCCGGTACCGGCACCGTGTCCTCGAGACTGTATTCGTCGGTGGGCAGGTGCGGGGTGCAGGGCGTTCCATCCTCCAGTTCCGTAATGTGTTCCCGGAATCCCTGTTTGTGGGAACCCTCCAGAAATCGGATTTCGCCGTTCTCGTGGCAAGTGTCGTCCAGATGGACCAGGGTGTCGATGAAGCGTCCATTCTCATGTCGGTAGAACGGGTTGTCCTGGTGCATGGGGAAGGGATGACCGGTCTGCGGCGGTTTGATGTGCAGTGTGGAGTGGTGAAGCTCCACATTGGGTCCGATCAGGTCGGCGATGGCCTCCGTCAGCCGGTTGTTTGTGACGGCCCGCATCCAGGCATCCGAATAGAAGTGGAGGTCGTGCATGGCCGTCAGCTTGGACTTCTTCTCGGTATCAGGGTCCATGTAGGCATTGCGCCACGCCCCGCTCCAGCCTGGGCTGGTGAAGGCCCAGTCTTCGACCAAGCGGTCCATCTCGTCCGACAACTCGGCCGTCTCTTCGGGCGTGAACACCTCGGGGATCCGAAGGTACCCGTTTTCGTGGTAGAACTCGATTTGTTCGGGCGTGAGCATGTTGGGGACTCCTGACAGGAGGGTTACTCGATTGTGGGGATGCACCGCGATCGTAGCATAGCGGGTTGGGACAGCGCGAGCGCACGCCATCCATCGACACTATTTCAGAATCCGCAGCGCTGATCGATGGACATCAAGAGAACGTCACTACTTGGGAGATGACTTGAAATGGCTGGCATCAGACCTCAATCGTGCCGTTATCGTGCCGCAATCGTGCCACTATTGAACCTTGTAGATGCAGGGAGTACTTCGGTGACGAAGGTAGCCATCTTGGATTGCTGGAGGATTCTTCGTCAAGCGTTTACGATGGGTTCACCCGGACATCGACAGTGCTGATGCTATGGATGTCAAGGATGCTGTCGACGAGTTGGTGCCTTCACACCTGAAGCCGATCAACCAGGCGGCATGTTTGACCGCTGCCAGACAGTTCACCAGTGAGGAAGCGTGTTCCGATTCCGGCATCGGTGGTGATCAAGCACCGACTGTTGCTGCGGAAGGTGGTTTGCAACGGGCCAGTTGGAGTTCTTGGACTTCCAAGCTATGAATAAGACCCTCCAATAGGACCCCAATAAGACCCCATGGACGCAAGGCGGTGCCTTCGCTTACTCGAACTGCACTCGTTTCCATCGGACTGCTGATCCCCGTAAGACCTTGCCAACTCCTGGTTGCGCAATTCCACCCACGGGGGCAGGGAGGCCCGCGGGTCGGAGCCAGTGCAGGTGCCACCGCCTGCACGTCCCACTACAGGGTGGCAGCATCCACCCCGCAGCCCGGCAGGCATAGGACTCGGGCCCGATGGTTGACACCGTGCACATACCGCCGGGCTACCGGTCGCCGGAAGGCCGGCGGACGCAGTCGGGTTCCGAAAACCATCATGCCCATTCCCGGATTGTTGAAGCACTGCCAGCCAAGGCCGGTGAGTGAAAACACCATTCTGTCCTATGGGGCAGTGAGTGGTTTGCCTATGTCGTCGACCAGGCAAATGGCATGGGTACCGCGGGTGTTTAAGAGAGCGGGAAGCCGCAGGTGGGGGGTTCCGGAGTCCGCGGCCAAGTAGAAGCAGTGCAGGAAGCCCACCGCCCCATCCTTGGCATATTTGTTCAAGAGGCGGGTTGCTCGGGGCAGGATGCGTATGTCTACTTGGGAAGAATCTACCCACACAGTGGAGCTTTTTCCTCCAGTATTCACCATGTACCATTCGGTGCCGTCGGTACTTGTGGTGGCTCCTACCACGAGCAGTCTGTTGCTCAGGATCTCTATAGTCGGTCTGAGCTTGGGACAACGTGGGTGAGGACACAAATGCAGATCCAGAAAAGATGAAGGACGGTGAATGGCATGACCTGCAGAGTAGTGGAGCCGGGTGGGAAGTTCTCCCTGCTCCCCTGTCCATCTGGTCAGACTCTGCTTGGGCAGACTCTTCGCGACTTCGTGCCAAGAGTCCGGGAAAAAGTCCGGCGGTACGCTGTGGAGTGGCAGCCATACTTGTAGCCCGCAGACGGCACATCCCTGAACCACAGCAGACATCCGCAACCATTGGGGGTGTGTCTCCGTGCAGTCCCCGTCGGCGGAACAATGCATATGAAGTTGTTGGTCATCCTCCCAAATGCCATCCAGAAGCCACAGGCTTGAGTCCTCGGTGTGTCCGAGTGGATAGTCTTGGCTGTCTTCGGAGGGCCATGTGTACACAAGCAATCCAGACGGAATTGTCACATTGTGGGAAGACCCCGGACTGTTTGCTTCCGGACTGTCTAGGGCCTGTGGACATTAGCAAAGGGATTGCGCAGCCAATGGCGAGCCGCGGCGAACAGGACAAAGCCCAGATAGCTGGCCGCGGTCTTCTCATAGCGCGTGGCAATGCGGCGGCCCTGCTTGAGCCAGCCGATGGACCGTTCCACGAGGTTGCGCTCCCGGTACAGCACCCGGTCGTAGGCGATCGGCTCCCGCCGGTTGCGCCGCCCCGGAATCACCGGTTCGGCTCCCTGGGCCACGATGTACCGTCGCAGCTCGTCGTCGTCGTAGCTCCGGTCCGCCAGCCCGTAGTCGGGACGGACCCCCTCCAGCAGGCCCTCCGCCTGCGGTCGGTCATGGGCCTGCCCCGGCGTCAGGCGGTAGGCCAGCAGGCCGCCCTGGGCATCGACCAGGACATGCAACTTGGTGCCGAAGCCACCCCGGCTGCGTCCCTGGGCCTGCGCGTCCTGACCGCCCTGGTCACGCCGGGCACCGGCGGAGACCGGGTGGGAGCGCACATGGGTGGTGTCCAGGTGCACCCGGCATTCTTGCTTCCGTTCCTCGGCGCAGGCGGCCGCCAGCCGTTCCCAGACCCCGGCCAGGCACCAGCGCCGATAGCGGCGAAAGAGGCTGTTCCAGTGTCCAAAGCGGGGCGGCAGGTCGCGCCACGGGATCCCCGTGCGCAGGAGGTAGTGGACCCCGTGCAGGAAGCGGCGGAGATCCCGGTGCGACCCCACGCGCACCGCCGGATCCTGTTGCAGCAGACGGAGAAGGACCTTGAATTCGTGGGGGCGCAGTGCGTGACGGGCCATGGCAGAGGGGCTGTGAAGGGGAGTGCGACGTGGGCAGGATGATAGTCTCACGACCAACGACCTCATTCATGTCCTATGTCCACACGCCCTAGGCACACTGGCTCAAATTCCAGTACAGGAACGGGCGGGTCTTCCTCAAGTTTCGGCAAAGCACACCCCGCCAAGCAGGCCAGGCTTGCCAGGCAAACGGTCAGGGCACACGTAAGGAAACGAGCGGAAAGATTCGTGACATGGAATGTCACAGTTTCAAACTCCGTTGATTTTGTTTCCAGGCCGTCATCGGCATCTTCCGTGCACAAGGCGGATTCCTTTCGTTGATTGCAGGCCATGCCCTGCGCCATAAGGTGCACGCCGCTGGGGTCTCCGCTTCCCGGATGCCAGGATGGGTGCTGCTGCCACCAGCCGCGTCCGGGCCAGCCGCTGCAGGACCGGCAGCATCACGCGGTCCATGCAGATCAGGTCTCAAAGCTGCGGATTGCATCTGCACTCTCACCCAAAGTTGCACTGCTCAACATTATGCACAAAAAAGCGCAGATCGGTTCTTGCCCCTCGATCTTGGCCTTGAGACATGTCCGAAGCAGGCCAACACTCGCGATGTTGGATTGGAAGTGCAGCTTGGCCGATGAACGTCCGGCAGTTGTTTAACTCCAGGCGCAGCTTGGGCAATCGCTTGATTTTTGACTTGGCTGTAGGACAGTTGATCCATATCCGCGGGACATGCGGGTACTGCCGGTGCCTATTGCATCTCGGTGTCCATAAAGCCTCTCCTTCAGTAGGCGACTGAACCGCAGAGTGTCAGGTTTTATAGTATATTTCTGACACTAGTCTAGTGAGGATTCAACCATGACAGGTTTGTCTAGCCGTATTCTCCAACTCGCCGACGAGTCGGCGGAGGGAACCCTGCTGTGCGCAAATGCGCTGTTGCATCTGGGTACCAGGGCAGCCGTGGATCAGGCACTGTCTCGGCTCGCCCGTCGCGGCGAACTCATGCGGATATGCCAAGGAGTCTATGTCCGACCCGTCCAGACCCGCTTCGGTCCTTGCCCGCCTTCCATACCAAAGGTGCTCTCATCGCTGTCCACACTTTGGGGTGAGACGATAGTGGACGCTGGTGGTAGGGAGGCGAACGCACTCGGGCTGACCAATCAGGTTCCGGTGCGATTGGTTTGTTTGACCTCCGGACCCAATCGCAAACTGAAGTTCGGCAGACAGATAGTGGAACTGCGTCATGCTCCCCGCTGGCAACTGACAGCTCCGCACC
The DNA here is from genome assembly GCA_965208365.1 of Caldilineaceae bacterium. Classification (GTDB taxonomy): domain Bacteria; phylum Chloroflexota; class Anaerolineae; order Caldilineales; family Caldilineaceae; genus Bin34. The sequence goes on from OZ242330.1 coordinate 1,961,515, forward strand.
AACCTGCGGGTGCGGTGGTTCGCGCCTTGGCTTGGCTTGGTCCAGGCGAAGTTGAGGAAGGATTGGAGCAGGTTGGACGAAGGCTGCTACCTGAAGACTTGCGGGAACTGGCGAAGCTGCGTGCCGTGATGCCTTCGTGGATGGCTCAATCCGTGAGTGCGTTGGTTGCCGATGGTCAACATGCTCTTTGAGGAGCTTTCCTCCGAGGAACGTCGTCTGGCCCTGAGGACGATCGCCAGTCTGACCGGGCGACAGGAGCACCACCTGGAAAAGGACATATGGGTGGTTTACACGCTGCGCGCGCTTTGGGACAGCTCGGTCGGTGCGAGCTTGACTTTCAAAGGAGGCACTTCGCTTTCCAAGGTGTATCGTGCCATTCGTCGATTCTCTGAAGACCTCGATGTCACCTACGATATTCGGTCCTTTGCACCCGACCTTGTGGCCGGGAGTGGGGACGAGGCATTGCCGCCCAACCGCAGCCAGGAGAATAAATGGACGCGGGAAATCAGGCGTCGCCTGGTGGCATGGACGGAGACATCGGCAGCGCCCCTTCTTGAGACCAAACTGTTCGAGGTGGACCCGTCCATCCGGCTGCGCGTTGAGAGGAATAGTTTGACTATCTGCTACGAGCCGTTGTTCCGAGGTTACGGTTTCGTCAAACCGGAAGTAACCGTGGAGTTCGGAGCGCGATCTACAGGGGAACCCCGCGCTGAATACACGGTCACCTGCGATGCGGCATCCTATCTGCCCGAAGTAGTCTTCCCCTTGGCCCGGCCCTTGACCATGGCGGCGGAGCGCACCTTTTGGGAAAAGGCCACGGCAGTGCATGTTTTCTGTCGCCAGCAACGCATCCGCGGGGAGCGATTGTCAAGGCACTGGCACGATTTGGTCCGCTTGGACGACGCGGGTACTGCCCAAAAGGCTCTTGCTGACCGCGCTCTGGCCTGTGCCGTGGCCCGGCACAAGTCAATGTTTTTTCGTGAGAAGGATGCTGCCGGAAACTGGATTGACTATTTGGCCGCGGTTTCAGGCAATCTGCAGCTTGTGCCGGAGGCGGTATTTGGCAAGGGGCTGGCCGAAGACTACGGACGGATGCTGACAGACGGGATGCTCCTTGACGACGGGGAATCATTCGAACACCTGATGCACAGGTGTGGGGAGCTTCAGGAAAGGGCCAATCGGTGGGCCCGGTAGGTGATTCGCCTGCTCACCCGCGCAGATGTTTCCCCACTCCACAAAGTGGCGGCGGACCGTACAATCCAACAACCGCGGACGGCTCACTCGACGACCGGCAGATCCTCGATGTTCCAGTCCACCGTCACATAGGGCGCGTACACCCAGGCGCTGGTCTCCGGTATCGCCAGGCCAAGATCCAGCAGGTAGATCTGCAGCCAGGATCCGTCCTCGTTGCGTCCGGTGACGAACACCTCCGTGCCCAATCCCAGGTTGCCCAGCACCCGGCCCGTCTCCACGCTGGGCTCGGAGCGAATGCGCAGGCCGTCGGCGGCAATCACGCCCATGCCCGGGTTTTCGGACTCGGAGGTGTCGAACCCGCGGTTGGCCGCGGTGTCCAGCAGGTTGAGGCTGCGCTCCGGGACCTCCGTGGCCACGAGCAGGGTTCCGTCGCCATACAGGGTCAAGGAGTCGGCGTTGACCCAACCCTTCGCACCGTCCTCGGTGTAGACCGCTATCCATTGGCCGTCCGGCGACTGGGCCACGGCCGACAGGGTCTGGTTGGCCGGAATGGTGACGATGAGGGTGCCACCGGGCGATTCGCGCAACTGCACATCCTGCTGGGGCAGGGCCAGCAAATCGAGGAAGGCGCTGGGTGCACGGGGTTCGCGGGCCTCGGGTACGGGCGTGGACACGGCCGTATCCGCTGGCTCCGCCGGCGGGGTCGGTGTCAGGGTCGGGCCGGGAAGGATCGGCGTGAACGTGGGAAAGACCACGGTGGGCTGATCGGGAATCACGGAGTCCGCCGGGATGGCGGTGGGCTCTGCCCGGGGACCGCCACCGCCGCAGCCGGCCAGCACCACCGACAGGATGGCTGCCAGCAGGGTTTGTCGCAGCCCAAAACCTGTCGCATCCGATGCTGGCGGCGTCGGTTCGGCGAGGAACAGGCTGGGGATGCGATTGGCCAAGGCCGGAACGGGTCGAAACATGCGGGGACCTATTCGTGGCGCAGGGCCTGAATCGGATTGAGGCGGCTGGCGCGCCAAGCCGGATAGATCCCAAAGGCCGCGCCGATGGCCGCACAGAAGCCGACCCCCAGCAGGACGGCGTCGACTCCCAGCCCGACGTCCAGTCCCGCCAAACTGTTGTTGACCACAATGATGCCCAGCCCCGCCAGGCCAACTCCAATCAGGCCGCCCAGCACCGCCAGGGTCAGAGACTCCACGATGAACTGGGTCAGGATTGTGCCGCGTCGGGCGCCCACGGCTTTGCGCAGGCCGATCTCGCGCGTGCGTTCCGTCACGCTCACAAGCATGATGTTCATGATGCCGACCCCGCCCACCAGGAGGCTGATGGCCGAGACCAGGCCCAGGAAGATGGTCAAGGCCGCAGTGATGCCTCCAAAGACGCTCAGGATGTCCTGCTGGTTGATGACGGTAAAGTCGTCGTCCTCGTTGAAGGTGATGCGGTGCCGCTCCCTCATTAGCTCCTCGATTTGCACCTGGGCTTGGTCCAAAAGGTCCGAGCTGTGCATGTGGACAATGATGATGTTGGCCAGATACTCGCCGCTGACGGTCTTGCGGCGGGCAATGCGGTCCTGCATCGTGGTGAAGGGCAGATACACCGTGTCGTTGAAGTCGCCGAAGACTCCGCCGCTGATTTCCTTCATGATCCCGATGACTTCAAAGCTGCGGTTGTCGACCTTGATGTAGGAGCCGATCGGGTATTCGTCCGGCTCGAACAAATTCTGCGCAGTGCCGGTGCCAACGATCGCCACCCGAGCCCGTTCGTCAATATCCCGGTCGGTAATGAAGCTGCCCTCCGTCACAAACCAATTCGCGGTGATCTGGTGTTCGGGCCAGATCCCCAACACCTCCACCTCCAGGCTTTCACCACCGCGGGTCGCGATGCGACTGGCTCGGTTCTCGGCTACCACCGCCTTGACGCCACTGACGTTGAATGGGTTCTCGATGGCCCGGGCGTCGGCCAAGGTAAGTTCGCCAACAGTCCCTTCGTCTTCAAGGGCTCCCGGAACCACCCACAGGTTGTTGGTTCCGGCCAGCTGGAAGACGTTGACCACGTAGTTCTCCACCCCCTCGCCGACCGACACCAGCACCACCACGGCGAAGACGCCGATGATGATGCCCAGCATCGTCAGGAAGCTGCGAATCCGGTTGGCCGCCAGCGCGCGCAGCGCGATCAGGACGGAAGTCAGCGCCATGGTCGGCTCGGGCTAGGCCGCCGGTATCGCCTCGGGGACGGCGGCAGCATCCGGCTCCGAAACCGTTGCCCAGTTCGCCATGGCCTTGTACCCCGGGGAGTTGGTGATGTCCTCGACCAGGCCATCGCGCAGATGGATGGTGCGGCGCGTGTACTCCGTTACCTCCGGGTCATGGGTCACCATCACCAGGGTAATGCGTTCCCGCTCGTTCAGCTCCGCGAACAGGTTCATGATGTCCGTGCTGGTTTCGGTGTCCAGATTGCCGGTTGGCTCGTCCGCAAGGATCATGGCCGGATCGTTGACCAGAGCCCGGGCAATGGCGACTCGCTGCTGCTGCCCACCGGAAAGTTCGTTGGGCTTGTGGCCCATGCGGTCCGCCAAGTCCACCAATTCCAGGGCATGGCGCGCCTTCTCCCGGCGCTGTCGGCGGGACACGCCGTTGTAAATCAGGGGCAGTTCCACGTTGGCCAGGGCCGTGGTCCGCGCCAGTAGGTTGAAGCTCTGGAACACGAAGCCGATCTTCTGGCTGCGCACCCGGGCCAGCCGCCGCTCGCTCATCTTGGCCACATCGTCGCCGTCCAGCAGGTAGCTGCCCGCGGTCGGCGTGTCGAGGCAGCCCAGGATGTTCATCAGTGTGGACTTGCCGCTGCCGCTGGGGCCCATGATGGAGACAAAGTTGCCGGGAAAGATCTGCAAATCGACGCCGCGCAAGGCCGCGACGGTGATGTCCCCCAGCTTGAATTCCTTGGTGATGCCCTCAATCGAGATGATGGGATTCAGCTCATCCCGCCGTCCGTTGGACGCGCCGTCGCTCATCGCTAACCTCCGAAGATGGCGTTGCGCAGTTGGGCCTCCCGATCAACCGAAAGCACGGCGACCATGTCATCGTCGTTCAGGCCGGCCAGGATTTGGCTTTCCCGTTCGTTGCGCAACCCCACGTTGATCTCGGCCAGGACCGGTTCCTGGTTTATGACCTTGAAGACGAAGTACTTGTTCTGCTCCCGGTCAAACCGCACGTAGCGGTTGGGGATCAGCAGCACGTTGTCCACCTGCGCCGTCGTGATGCTGGCCGTGGCACTCATGCCGGCCCGCAGGGGGGCGTCGGTCGCGTCGGGCACGATCTCCACCTCGTAGGTAATGGTCGAGCCGACCTCGTTGGCCGTGGGCGAGATCTTGGTCACCTTGCCGTAGACCTCATCGTCCGGCAGGGCATCCAGGTTCAGCTTCACACCCTGGCCCACCTGGACCTGCCGCACGTCGATTTCATCCACGAAGACGGTCATGTGATAGCTCTGCAGGTCCGTCAGAATCATGGCCGGAGTGCCGCCGGACAACTGTTCGCCCACCCGCACGTTGACAGTGCTGATGACCCCGTCGCGCGGGGCCATCAGCTGGGCGTTGCGGATGTTCAGCTCGGCCATCGCATAGTTGATGCGGGCCTGCTCAAGTTCCGAGCGCGCGATGTCGATGTCCTCGACATCGCTGCCCTCCTGCAGGTCGCGCAGGGCGTTCTGCCGTTCGATCAGGGATGCGTTGGCCTGCCGCAGGGATTCGTTGGCCACGGCGATCTGGTGCAGGGCGGCTGTCAGCTCGGCTTCCGTGGGCGGGGCCACGGCGGATTCCAGGCGACTGCGCGCTGCCTTGGCACTGAAGACAGCCTGATTCTTGCGGGCTTCGGACGCTTCGATTTCCTCGTCCGAAACGCCGCGTTGATCCCTGGTGACGGCCAGGTTGTAACGGGCTTCCTCCTCGTTGAACTCCGCCTGGGCCAACTCCGCCTCCAGCACCGCGCGGTCCGCTGCGGACATGCCCGCAACCAGGGCGTTGTATTCGGCCCGGCGGGCCGTGAGATTGGCCTGAGCGGAGGCAATCTGAGCCTGGGCCACGGCAATGTTGGCTTCGGCCAAATCCAAGTCGCCCTGTTCCGTCTCGGTCAGCAACTTGTTGAGCCTGGCTTGGGCGATCTTTTGCCCGACCAGCGCCTCGTCGCGCGCCAGCCGGAATGACTCGACGTCGAGCTGGGCCAGGAGCTGCCCCTCGCGCACCGCCTGGCCGGCCGACGCCAGGACCTGCAGCACCCGGCCGTTGGTGTCGAACGACAGCGACAGTTCCGCTTCCGGCTCGATGTTGCCGGTGGCGCTCACCGTGCTGGCGATCGAGCCGCGGGACAGCGGGAAACTCTCGAAGGCGGTCTCGTTCGGGTCCTCCCGCTGGGGCAGCGGCAGGGGCAAATCAATGGTCCCCTGCTGTTGAAGGACAACCAGTACTCCCGCTCCGACGAGCAGGACCACCACCAATGCACCAAGGATCTTCTTGCCCATGAGGTTCCTAATCGGAAGCGGCCCGGAGGACCGCCTGTTTCTTATTCTTTTCGGGCCGACCGGCCGTCTTGCATGTATATACGCAACGGATGTCGGCTCCGTTGCAAGGGAGTGTAACCGACGACATCGCCCCTTGAGCCGGTCTTTACACCTTTGGACGCGTGCGACCGGGACAACTCGATTGCGGCCCCGCCGCCGGCGGCGGTGATCAGGTCTCGGCGCCCACCTCGATGCCCGACAGGTGCTCCAAGGCCTTGATCAGGGCGTGGTTGCCCTCCTCATGCAGGCCGCGGGCCTCGAGCGTGCGGTACAGATTGAAGATTTGCGCTGTGACCGGAATGGGCACGCCCATCTCGTCCGCCGCCGCCAGGACCAGGCGCAGGTCCTTCTGCTGCAGGGACACCATAAATCCCGGCGACCAGTCGCGCTGGATGATCTGGGGTGCGCGGTTGGTGAACATCCAACTGCCCGCTGCGCCCTGGCTGATGGCATCGAAGGTCTTCTGGAGGTCCACGCCGCCCGCCTGGGCGAACAGCAGCGCCTCGCACATGGCCACGCAGTTGCCGACCACTAGGATCTGGTTGACTAGTTTGACGGTCTGGCCGGCTCCTTGGGTGCCCACGTGGGTGATGGTGGTACCCATTGCCTCCAGGCACGGCCGGGCCCGCTCGAAGTCCTCGGCCCGACCGCCGACCATGATGCTCAGCGTGCCCTTCTCCGCGCCTTCGCTGCCTCCGCTGATGGGGGCGTCCAGCATGGAGGCGCCTTTGGCCTCCAGGGCCTTGGCAATTTCCAGGGTGGCCTGTGGACTGATGGTGCTGCAGTCGATCACCAGCGAATCGGATGAAACGCCCTCGATCACCCCTCCGGGACCGAGAACCACGGCCTCGACGTCGGGCGTATCGCTGACACAGGTGATGACGATGGGACAGCCCTGGGCCACGGCCGCCGGACTCTCCGCGCGGGCCGCCCCGGCCTCTACCAGTCCGTCGGCGCGGCGGGCCGTCCGATTCCAGACCGCCACGTCAAAGCCCTTGGCCAGCAGGTTGGCCGCCATGCCGCGACCCATGATGCCCAGACCGATAAAGCCGATCTTCTCCGCCATGCTGCCTGCTCCTGTGGTGGGATGTTTTTGGGGTGGTTCCGTTTACACCGGCGCGTGCCTGCACCAGGGGGTGGGGACAGCCGCGCGCACGGACGACGTTCGGGGGCGGCCGGCGCGCGGCCGGCCGCGGGGCGAGATCAGAACAGTTCCTCGGGGACGCCCGAATTCCAGTCGTCCTCCTCGGTCAATACGGGCTCCTCGCCTTCGTGTTCCAGGAAGATGTCAAACACCTGCTCCATTTCGTCACCCTCGCCCATGGCGGGTTCGACGTCAACCACGAAGCGGCTGCCGGGCGGCATTTCTTCTACCTGCAGGAGCTGGTCGCTGATCGGGTCCTGCAGTTGTTCCTGGATAATGCGCCGCAGGGGCCGGGCTCCGTACTCCCGGCTGTAGCCGCGCCGGGACAGTTCCTGAATGGCCTCTGGCGTCACTGCCAGCTCCAGTTCCAGCTCGCCCAGCTGTTCGCGCAGTTCGGTCAGCTCGAGATCCACTACCTTGTAGATTTCGTCCCGACTCAGGGCCCGGAAGACCTGGGTGCCGTCCAGGCGGTTGACGAACTCCGGCCGGAACACCTTCTTCACCTGCTCCATGACCTGGGCGCGCATGCGCTCGTATTCCTGCGCGTGGAGTTCATCTTCGTCGCCGGCCAGTTCGAAACCGAGTCGGTTGTCGCCGGTGATCAGGTTGGCGGCAATGTTGCCGGTCATGATGATGACGGCATTGCGGAAGGTGACGTTGCGCCCTTTGGCGTCGGTGAGGGTGCCATCCTCCATGATTTGGAGGAGCACGTTGAAGACCTCGTAGTGGGCCTTCTCGATCTCGTCCATCAGGATTACGCTGAACGGTTTGCGGCGGATCGCCTCGGTCAGCTGACCACCCTCGCCGTAGCCCACGTAGCCGGGCGGGGAACCGATCAGCCGGCTGACGGTGTGGCGCTCCATGTACTCGCTCATGTCGAGCCGGATCAGGTGGTCCTCCGAGCCAAACATGTACTCAGCCAGCTTCTTGGCCATGTAGGTCTTGCCCACACCGGTGGGACCCAAGAACAAAAAGCTGCCGATCGGCCGCTTGGCGCTCTTGAGGCCGGTGCGCGCCCGGCGAATGGCGCGGCAGATGAAGTCGATGGGGCCGTCCTGGCCGATGATAATGCTTTTCAGGTGCTGGTCCATCTCCAGCAGCCGGGCCTTTTCCTCGCCGGCGATGCGGCTGGCCGGAATGCCAGTGGTCATGGACACCACTTCGGCGATGTCGGCGGCGGTGACCTCGGGCAGGTTCGACTTCTCGGTGTGGGCCTCCTTCTTGGCCTGCAGTTCCGACTTGAGCTCGTTTTCCCGGTACTGGAGCTGCATGGCCTCGTCGAAGCGATTGTTGTCCAAGGCTTCCTGGCGGCTCTTCTCCACCTCCTTGAGGTTGCGGTAGGTTTCCTGCAGCGAACTGATGGGCGACTTGTACATGCGCACCCGGCTACTGGCCTCGTCAATCAGGTCGATGGCCTTGTCCGGCAGAAAGCGGTCGTGCAGGAACCGAACCGCCATCTGGGCGGCCGCGTCGATGGCCTCGTCGGAAATCACCAGCCGGTGGTGGTCCTCGTAGCGGGACTTGAGGCCCTGCAGAATGTCGATCGTTTCGTCCAGGTTCGGCTCCTGGACGCGAATCGGCTGGAAGCGCCGATCGAGGGCGGCATCCTCCTCGATGAACTTGCGATACTCGTCCGAGGTAGTGGCACCGATGACCTGCAGTTGGCCGCGCGCGAGGGCCGGCTTCAGGATGTTGGCGGCGTCCACGCTGCCGCCGGCGGCGCCGGCGCCGACCATCATGTGCATCTCGTCGATGAACAAGATGGCTCCGGAATCGGTGAGTTCCTTCAGGAGCTTCTTGAGCCGTTCCTCGAACTGGCCCCGGTACATGGTGCCGGCCACCAGGCCGCCCACGTCCAGGTTGATCACGCGCTTGTCCATCAGGGTTTCGGGCACGTTGCCCTCGACCACACGCTGGGCCAGGCTCTCCACGATAGCGGTCTTGCCCACCCCGGGCTCGCCGACCAGGGCCGGATTATTCTTGTTCCGGCGGTTCAGGATCTGAATCATCCGCTCGACTTCGACCTGGCGGCCGATGACCGGATCCAGCTTGCCCGCGGCCGCCGCGGCCGTCAGGTCGTATCCCAGCTGGTCCGCGATTGGGGTTGCGCTTTCGGAATCCTTGCCGCCCTTGCGCCGGGAGGTCTGGGGACGGGCCAGAATGGCCTGCGTCTGGGATCGGATTTCCTCGATTTTGACCCCCAGGCCTTCGAGGATCAGCATTGCCGTGCTGTCCGGCTGGTTCAGGAGACCCAGTAGGAGGTGCGCGACCTGGATGCGCTTGTGGTTGAGCCGGTTGGCCTGGGAGAAGGCGTACTCGATGATGTTCTTGACCCGGGGTGCCAGCCGGGGCTGGGACTTGGACGGGCGGTCGCCGCGTCCGGTCTTGTGCTCGATGGCCCGGATGACCTGCTTGGGTTCCACGCCGGCCTTGCGCAGGATCAGAACCGCCGATCCTTTCTCCACTCGCACCAGGCCCAGCAGGAAGTGCTCCGTGCCGACGTAGGAGTGGTTCAGCCGCACGGCCTCTTCGTGGGCCACCGACATGACCCGCCGTGCATTGCTGGTGAAATACTGGAAGGGATCCTTCTTCTTCTCCGGCATGGGGCTGTTCCTGTGTGACGGCGCCGGCTTTGAAAGGCCGGCCGCGGGTCTACCGCTCCAGGTTCATCCAGAAAGGGTTGCCGCGCATGCCCGAGGGTACGGGAAGAACGCGTTCAATGGATGCGGAACGGGGAGACACGCATTGAATCCGGGTGATTCTACGCCCGGTTGCGAACCGGGTGTGCAGAAGAGGCAGGGTGGTGGATGGCGGTGGATACCGACAGCACTCTGTAGTGGACAGACCCTGAGGAAACTGGCGCATCGCACAACTCCGTCACCCTGGATACCTCAATGCTACTAACCTCGTTTGGCTCTGTCAAACGGCTTGGATCCTTCCACTCGGTGGGGTTCGCAGGGGCTCTGCTGCGGGTTCGGGACAAATTTTCATATGAAGTTCATACACAACCCTGGGTACCTGCAGGGACTTGGCCACCGGCATCCGGCCGGGGATCGGCCGCCGGGAACCATGGTCGCGTCGGGTGCGCGGGCCACTTGCTGTTTGAATGCCGTTCGGCGCATAACCTATACTCACAGGCGGGCAGGCAGGTTACCCTGCCGGGGTGCATGCGTGCCGGCGGAAATCGAACATGTCCACACTCAGCGCACGGTCCACCGATCCCCGTCCAAAACGACCAGGAGGCCTGGTTGGCTGAAGCCCGCGGTTTCGCACAAGGAGAATCCATGACAAGAGTTAGCTGGCTCCTCTTGCCCATCCTGTTGATGCTCATGCTGTCGGGTTGCGCACCGCGCATCTTCGGCGGCGATACGGCCGCGACCGCCGAGACCGGCGGCATGGTGCTGGACCTGCCGTCCATCATTCTGGACGTCGACAGCACCGGTGCGGTCTCCTCCGAACAAATACCGCTGGACCTGATTCCCGGTCTCGGCGGCATTACCCTGCCCGAAGACATCGTGGCGGCATTCGTCAGCAACGGCAACCAGTACCTGCAGATTGAGACCCATCCGAACGGTCTGGTCCTGTTCCTGGACGGCAAGCCCTTCTTCGGTTCCGTGTTCTACGACGACGACGTACTGAATGATCTGGGTCCGGTGCTGGAAGTCCTGACGGCCAGTCCCGACGATGCCGGGGACGAGGAAGCGGCCGCCGAAGAGGAGTCCGAGGAACCGGATCTGGTGGCGACGATGCTGCCGGTCCTGCGCAACGTCGGGATGGGTGTCACCCTCCGTTTCCCCGTGGCTGAAGGGACTGCCCGGCGTGACATGCCCAGCATTCGGGGTTACCAGAGAAAGACGGCCGCCGACATGGCCAGGATCAAACGGGAAGAACAATCCCTCCGCGTCAACGAGGTGCCCATCCAGGTGGCACCGGACGGGAGCCTGAGCACTTCCAACTTCCTGGTCAGCATCATGCTGTCCCAGCTGCCACCCGGTGTGGGCCTACCCGAATCGGCCCTGGAGGGTCTGAACGAGCGAGGCATCACCTCGTTGACCCTGGCCACGCGCCCCGTGGGCTTGACGGTTGGCATCAATGGCAATCAGTTGCCCACCATGTTGTGGGACAGCGGTGAACTGGACAACGTCCTGGCCTGGGGTTCGGATTCCGGGTACCTGGCTGAAAAGGTTCCCGAATTGTCGCCTCAGGTGTTGGGGATCGTTGTGCCTTTCCTGACGGGCAGTCCGTTCAACATCGAGTTGATCCTGCCCGGTGGCTGATTCGGCCCGCACAGCCACGCAACTGAAACAAGAAGGGCCGCCGTACGGCGGCCCTCGTCATTGAGGAACTGCATGGGCTGCGTGGCGGCCCGGCCGCCGATTCCGGGTGCCCGGGTGGGCACGGGCAGGATGCGGTCGAGTGGATCGGACAGGACTCGAACCTGTAACCCAGGAGTTATGAGCACCTTGCTCTGCCATTGAGCTACCGATCCGCAGAGCGGGTAGCGGGAATCGAACCCGCATATTCTGCTTGGAAGGCAGACGCTCTACCATTGAGCTATACCCGCACGACCCGGCCGAGAGAAGCCGGACTTCAGGTCGGGGAGAGAGGATTTGAACCTCCGACCCCAGCGTCCCAAACGCTGTGCGCTAACCGGGCTGCGCTACTCCCCGACGAGAGGACGCCGATTCTACACTACCACCGTCGAACCGGGAGATTGCGGGTCGGCGGGTCCTGTTCCAGTTTCGCTGATTTTGGTCCGTGCGGCCGACGGCGCGCCAGGCGTGGATGGTCCTCTGCCTTGATGTTGGATTGTGGCGGTTGCCACCCGGTGCAGGCAGTCGAGTTCCGCTTCCGACCTGACCAAACTGCCTGCCGACTGTGCAGGGGTTTGGGAAGCCCGGTACGCGGTCTCCACAACCGTCCGCACACGGTTCCGGGGCTGTGGGCTGTACCATTTCAATTGCCTCGCGCCATCCTTGGACTGTCAGGACCCGGCTCCGATCCCAACCGACATGAACGACCACACGCTCCGGTTGCTGGAATTCGACCACGTGCGCCGACAGTTGGCCGACCTGTGCCACTACAGCGGCGGCATTGAACTGGCCCGCAACCTGCAGCCAGGCCGTCGCCTGGCGTCCATTCAGGGGCAGTTGGATCTCACCTGTGAGGCCTACGCCTTTCTGGCAGAACAACCCGCGCCTCCGTTTGGCGGCGTCACGGACGTGGCGGAACTGTTGTCCAGGGCCACGCGTCGGTCGATCCTGTTGGGTGCCGAGTTGCGGGACATCCGGATTCTGCTGGAAAGGACCGCCGCGCTGCAAAAGGTGTTTGGCAGTCAGGCGGAGGAGTACCCCGGCCTGGCCGAACTGGCCGCGCGCCTGCAGCCGTGTCCGCGGCTGGGCGCCGCGATTGCGGAGGCCGTGGACGAGCAGGGATCAATTCAGTCCGGTGCCTCGCCACTGTTGTCCTCCCTGCGCAACCGCATCCGGATTGCCCAGGGCCGGCTGTCCCGGACCTTGGAGGGGGTGGCCTCCAACTCTCGGCTGGCTCCCTATCTCCAGGAAGCCATCGTCACCCAGCGGCAGGGCCGCTATGTCGTCCCGGTGAAGGCCGAATACCGCGGCAAGGTGCGGGGCATTGTTCACGACCAGTCGGCCAGCGGCGCCACGGTGTTCGTGGAACCCTTCCAGGTCGTGGAACAGAACAACGAACTGCGCGTACTGTTGGCCGAGGAGGAGGCGGAGATCAGGCGCATCCTGACGGTGCTAACAGCCCAGGTGGCCGAAGCGACCGCGGACATCGGCCACAACAACAGTGTGCTGGCCGAGTTGGATTTCACCCTGGCCAAGGGACGGCATGCCTGGGATCTGGAATGCACCGCGCCGGAACTGCTGGCGCCGCCTGAATTCACGGTGCCCTATGCCGATCAGGTGGACGGGGACGGACCAGGAGTTCCGCCCCTGGGCCATCCCGGAACCTGCATCTGGCTGCGCAAGGCCCGCCACCCGCTGTTGCCGCGGGACGAAGCGGTGCCCCTGGACTTCGAACTGGGGCCGGAAACGACTCCGGCCGGCCACCGTCCTGCCCATGTCGTGGTGATCACGGGCCCCAACACCGGGGGCAAGACCGTGGCCCTCAAGACGGTGGGCCTGTTGCAGCTGATGGCCCAGGCCGGCCTCATGATCCCGGCCGGCTCGGGCAGCCGCCTGACGATCCTGCAATCCGTCTGGGCGGACATCGGCGACGAGCAAAGCATCGAGCAAAACCTCAGCACCTTCTCCAGCCACCTGACGAACATTGTCGGCATCCTTGAGGCTGCTGCTCCGGACAGTCTGGTGATCCTGGACGAGATCGGAGCCGGCACCGATCCGGAGGAGGGCTCGGCCCTGGCCCTGGCCCTGCTGGATCACCTGCGGCGCCGGTCCGTCACCACCCTGGCCTCCACCCACTTCAGCGAAATCAAGCTGTATGCCCACAACACGCGCGGCGTCTCGAACGCGGCCATGGAGTTCGATGTGGAGTCCCTGCGCCCGACCTACCGGCTCACCATGGGTTTGCCCGGGAAGTCCAACGCCCTGACGATTGCCCGGCGGCTGGGGCTGGACCAGGATGTGGTCGCCAAGGCGGAAGGTCACGTGCAGGCCGATGCCGCCAGTGCCAACTCCATGTTGGAGGACATCCGCAAGGCACGGCAGCAGGCCGTCGAGTCCCGGGCCGAGGCCGCGCGGGAAAGGGATCTGGCGGAACTGGCGCGCAAGGAACTGATACTGCGCCTCAGCTCGGTCGAGGAGGATCGACAAGCCGTCCTGGCCGAAACCAAGGCTGAAATGGAGGGTCTGCTGGCGGAAACCCGGCGCGAAATGTCCCGGCTGCGCAGGACGGCCCGCAACCAAATGCGGCCGGACGAGTTGGGGAAACGAACCGGATCCCGATCCATGCCTTCATCCGGGACCGAGAAGGACCTGGCTGCCCTGGCAGCCAAGGTGCCCGCGGCCACACCGGTGGGCATGCGGTCGACGCCTCTGAGAGTGCCCGGGCAAATCGCCGTGGGTGATACGGTATGGGTGGGCCGTCTGCAAACCACTGCCAAGGTGACGGCCCTGCTGCCGGACGGCAAGCGGGCTGAGGTTCACGCCGGCGGTATGCGCTTCAAGGCCAAACTGCCGGAACTGGAACTGCGCAGCCGCGCACAGGAGGAGGAGCCGAAGCCGGCAGCCGTGATGACAACGACCAGGACGGCGGTCCGCGACGTGGCGACTGAACTGGATATCCGGGGCGCGCGGGTCGAGGCCGGGGTGGAGACGGTGAACCAGTACCTGCACGATGCCTGGGAGTGTCAGTTGCCCTGGGTGCGGGTCATTCACGGGAAGGGAACCGGACAACTGCGATCGGCAATTCGGGACCTGATGCGGCGGCATCCCCACGTGGCCGGCATACGGTCCGGCGAGGCTGGCGAAGGCGGTGAAGGTGTAACCGTGGCGACCATCGGCAAGGACTAGGGGGTGGGTCCGTGTGGCGACACTTTTTCGGCGACCTGATTCTGCTTCTGGCCATCCTCCTGGCCATCTATGTAGGCGTGGTCCTGCAGTTCTTTGGCTAGCCGGCCGGCGGCGCCTGTGATGGATATGCAAGGCCTGCCGCTCGATGCGGAGGAGGTGCGTCCGTTCTATGCCGACGCCGATCCGATCCACGATTTCGACCATGTGATGCGGGTGGCCGCCCTCGGCTGGCACCTGGCCCGGGCGGAGGGGGCCGATCCCGAAATTGTCCGTACGGCTGCCCTCTTGCACGATGTGCCCGTCGCCGGGACGGCGAGGGAGGAGCACCATGTGGTCGCCGCGGAGCAGGCGTCGAGCTTTTTGGTCCGGCGGGGTGTGCCGGCCGCGGCGGTCGATCTGGTGGTGGACTGCATCAAGGGACATCGTTTCCGCAACCGCGGCGCTGCCCGGAACAGCCTTGAAGCCAAGTGCCTGTACGATGCCGACAAGATCGATGTGCTGGGCGCGATTGGCATTGTCCGTGCCTTTGCCTATGCCGGACTCCACGGCCATTCGCTGTGGCACTGCGCCACCTTTGTCGCTTCGGAACAGGACCTCGCCGCAGGGACATGGCCGTCCACGCCGGCCCTTGAGTGGCGAACCAAGCTGGACCGGATGGTCGATTCAATGCATACGGCCAGCGGCCGCGCGCTGGCCGCGCAGCGGCATGCCCTTGCCCTGCGGTTTTGCGAATCCCTGCAGGCCGAATACCTGCAAGCGCTGTCACCCAATCCATTGAACCCACAAGGATAGGAGCCGCAGTGAGTAGAAACAGGCTTTGGTACAATCTGCCTGTCGGATCAAGTGCGGATATGACCACCGCCACCGGCCGTCCCGTGGCACAGGGGAAGCTGCACGGCGAGAGGCGATCCCGTTGGGAACCTCAGTGACCCGTGAACAAGAGTGGACAAGCCTGGTTCTACTGAGTGCCATAGGATCAACCATGTCATCGGTTAGCGAGCACAGGGCCCGGGCCGAAGGTCTGGGCGCGGTTTCCGTGGGTGTCCTGACGGTGAGCGACACGCGCGATCTGGCGACCGACAGGAGCGGCCAACTGATCCTCGATTTGGTGGCCGAAGCCGGACACAACGCGGCGGAGCGCCGGCTGGTGCGGGATGAACCGGACCAGATCCGGGATGCCGTCCTGGATTTGTGCAGGGCGGGTTTGGACGCCGTGCTGTCCAGCGGCGGCACCGGCATCGGCACGCGCGACCAGACCTGCGACGTGGTCCGGCCCCTGCTGGAGAAGGAACTGCCCGGCTACGGCGAACTGTTCCGGATGCTGAGCTGGGAGGAGGTGGGTTCGGCGGCGATGCTGTCGCGCGCCGTGGCCGGGACCGTGGGCCGGACACTGGTGTTCTGCATGCCCGGTTCGTCCAACGCCGTGCGCCTGGCTATGACCCGGCTCATTCTTCCCGAACTCCGCCATCTGGTGCACGAACTTCATCGTTGAGCACCAGGCGCGCCGCGGAGCCATGCGCGGGTCCGTCCACTCCCCAGGTGCGCCGCACGATGTACAGGGGGCGTCCCTTGACTTCGTCGTAGATGCGGCCCAGGTAGGCGCCGATGATGCCGAGGAAGATAAGCTGGACCCCGCCCAGCAACAGGACGCTGACCAGGGTCGTGGCCTGGCCACCCAGGGCGTTGATGCCGCTCACGCGCAGGACGATGACGGCCAGGATGCCGACCAGGGCCAGCAGGGCCAGCAGGAATCCCAGATAGGAGGCCATGTAGAGGGGTTGGTAGCTGAAGCCGGTGACGGCATCCAGCATGATGCGCAGCATGGACCGCAGCGGATACTTGGTTTCCCCGGCGTAGCGCTCGGCGCGGTCGAACCGGACCCCCGTCTGCCGGAAGCCCACCCAACTGCTGAGACCGCGCATGAACCGGTGCCGTTCGCCCATGCCGCAGAGCACGTCCACCACCTGCCGATCCAGCAGGCGGAAGTCGCCGGTGTCCAGCGGCAGGTCCACCCGCATCAGGGAACGCATGAGGCGGTAGAAGAGACTGGACGTGGCCTTCTTGAAGAACGATTCCCCCTCGCGGCTGCGCCGGGCGGCATAGACCACGTGGTATCCCTCCCGCCACTTGGCGATCAGGTCCCGGAGGACCTCCGGCGGATCCTGGAGGTCCGCATCCATGATGATGACCGCGTCGCCGCGTGCGAAGTCCAAGCCGGCCGAAATGGCGATCTGCTGGTTGAAGTTGCGGCTCAGGTCCACCACCTTGATCCTGGGGTCGCGCTGTCGCATGGAGACCAGGATGTCCAAGGTGCGGTCGCGGCTGCCGTCGTTGACGCAAATCAGTTCCCATTCGAGGTTGGAATCCTGATCCCCGCCGTCCCAGGTGGCGATCAGTGTGTCACAGAATGTGCGGGCGACCGGTTCCTCGTCGTAGAACGGCACCACAACCGAGATCAGCATGGAAGGGCGGGGAGGTGGCAAGGCAGGGGAATTCGGCAACGGAAAGCTGCGGCGAGCGGTGCTAACATGGGGGCCATTATCCCAAACCGGTTGGATCCTGCATCCTCCCTTTCGGCCCACAGTGCTGTCCCGCCCCGGGACGCGCCACGGCGACAAGCCACAATGGCCGCCGCCGTCCCTGCATCGACGTTTCATTTCCCATGTCTCTCTCTCGCAGCCTGCTGCGCCTGGCGGGTTTCGCGGGCGGAGCCCTGCTGGGCCTGCGCCTGCACTGGTTCCGACAGCCGCGGCCCTGGCCGCGGCAACTGGCGTCCTGGCTGGACAGCGACCTGCGCCGCCGCTGGCTGGATCCGGCCTCCCTGCTGGACCCGATTGGGGTCCAGCCCGGCATGCATGTGCTGGAGGTGGGGTGTGGCACCGGGGTCGTGACCGAGGAGTTGGCGCGCCGCGTAGGCGAGCAGGGTACCGTGACCGCGCTCGACATCCAGATGGAACTGATTCAGCGTGCCCGGGCGCGCCTTCGGGAGGCCGGGCTGGCGGACCGGGTGCGATTTCTGTTCACCGACACGGACGGCGCTCCGCTTGACCCGCAGTCCGCGGATCTGATCGTGCTGGGTTCCGTGCTGGGGGAGATTCCCGATCCCCATCCCATGCTGACGACCCTCTTCGGCGTGGCCAAACCCGAGAGTCGACTTGCCATCTACGAGGAACCGCTCATGCCGGGCGCACTGTCCCCCGCCATGGCCCAGATGCACCTGCATGCCGCGGGGTTTCGGCGCGGCGGGCACATTCGGCAGCTGACTCACTGGCTGGGGGTGTACTACCGCGACGGGGACGAGTGGGACCCGGACCTCAAGCCGGGGACAATCCTGTGAGTGAGGAAGTCCGGCCCCGGCGCCTGGAGGAATGTGTCGAGTCCCTGACCGGGGCCAACCTGCCCTTTCGCACCCCGGACCTGCCCGGCATCGGTGGCCGCATTCGGGTCCTGCCGGAGGATTTCCGGGTAACGGAGATCCCGGCTTACGAACCGGTCGGCCGCGGTCCCCACCTGTACATGTCGGTGACCCGGACCGGCCATACCACGCCGGAGGTGGCGGACCTCCTGGCGCAGGCCCTCAACGCGGACAAGGGTGCTGTGGGCTATGCCGGCCTCAAGGACAAGCGGGCCTGTACCACGCAGACGTTCAGTGTGCTGGCGTCCAACGGGTTTGTCCCGGACGAGGAGTGGGTGGCCCGCCGCCTGGCTGCCGAGACCTCCTTGCAGGTCAATTGGATGCGGTGCCATGGCAACAAGCTGCGGACTGGGCATCTGCGGGGTAATCGCTTCGACATCCTGGTTCGGTATCCCGATGCACCGCCGGAGGAGGCGGTCGCCCGTGCGCAGGCCATCGCGGACGCCCTGGGGCGGGACGGCCTGCCCAACTGGTTTGGTCCCCAGCGCTTCGGCCATGAGGGTCAGAACGTGATCAAGGGCTGGCGCATCGTGCACCGCGGTTGGCGCGCGCACCGTCGCTGGCTACACAAACTCCTGCTGTCCGCCTACCAGTCCTGGCTGTGCAACCGCTACCTGTCCCTGCGCATGTATGAAGGCCTGCTGGATTGCTGTCTGGTTGGCGATGTGGCGCGCAAGCATGAAACGGGCGGCATGTTCCTGGTGGAGGATGCGGAAGCGGACTCCCGGCGGCAGGTTGCCGGCGAGATTTCCTTCACGGCCCCGATGTACGGCCACAAGATGTGGGCGGCCGAAGGCGTTGCCGGCGAACTGGAGGAACGGATCCTGGCCGAACAGGAACTGATTGGCTTCAATTGGCGACAGGGTAAAGTAACAGGTACTCGACGCACCGGCCGGCTGGTGCCCTCGGACCTGTCGGTGCGGGGGGAGACGGACGGCATCCGGCTGTCCTTCTCGTTGCCGAAGGGCGGCTACGCAACGGCTGTGCTGCGGGAAGTCATGAAGGTGGGCAATCCGGACCTGGCCGAGGATTAAGCGAGCGTCATGCAAATTCCGCTCTTTCCGCTCAACACGGTGCTGTTTCCCGGCATGGTGCTGCCGTTGCAGATCTTTGAGCCCCGGTATCTGAAGATGGTGGCCCGGTGCCTGTCGGACGAGGGCTGCTTCGGCGTGGTGCTCATCCGCGAGGGTGGTGAGGTTGGACCGACGGCCGAGCCGTACGGGGTGGGCACGCTGGCCCGGATCCAGTCCGTGGACAAGGAACCCGGCGGAACCCTGCACATCGTGGCGGTGGGTGTCCGGCGGTTCCAGATCAACGAGATGCTGGAGGATCAACCCTGGCCGAGTGCCGACATCACGGAGTGGCCGATCGACCCGGGCGAGCCGTCCACCGTGGAACGGCTGAGCGACCGGGTTCGGGCGTTGTTTGGGGAGTACCGGACCAATCTCAGCGAGGCGACCAACCTGAAGCTGAAGATCAACAGCATCCCGGACGAGCCCGAGGCGTTGGCCTCGCTGGTGGCCATCGCGATGCAAATCGAGTTGCGGGACAAGCAGAAGGTAATTGAGGCCGAAACCCTGCCCGCCATGCTGGAGGCCGAGGTGGGGCTGCTGGCCCGCGAAAAGATGATCCTGGAGTATGTCAGGGACTCCCAGGACCGCCAGAAGCATTTGCGTCTGGGCCCCACCGGTCAGATGTTCCTGAACTGAGGGGCGTGCTAGACTAGTCGGCCCACGGGGGATTAGCTCAGTTGGCTAGAGCGCTACCTTGACATGGTAGAGGTCACTGGTTCAAGTCCAGTATCTCCCACTTTCGGCCCTGAGATTCCGATGTGGCGGAATCCCCTGGCGTCCGGATCCTATGCCGCCTGCTCAGGGCAATCGTGTGCCAACACTACAGCAGGAGCAGGAAGTCAGGATGGGCGTTCCGTCCGGCGTTGCCGTGGAGATCGAGAGCGCGTCAGGACAAGGCAGCAGGTTCATCATCCGCCTACCGCTCGGGGAGTGGATGCCCCCTCTGCCGACTTCGTCTCTTCGCGATCCAAAACGCGATGCCGGCTAAGGGGAGCGTCAATGTAGCCAGTCCCCACAGTGCGGGATTCGGGCCATCGCTACTCATTCCGTTAGCCTCCACCGGAGAGGATTCCCCTGCATCGTAGGCTTGACGTAACAAAGTCACCGGATTCTGCTCTCCCAAGCGTTGAACCGGGACAGTCAACCACAGACTTAGTGCATCCCCTTGATCACTACTGCGTGCTACCGCAACAAAAGCGGACAGGGCCGTCTGCCTTCGGGGACAGCGTTCGTCGCCGCCCTGCATTGATCCAGCCTCAAGAGCGGTTACCAGCCCATCGGCCAGGGACGAGTCAGGCAGTCTTGCCGTCTGTTGAAACGCTTCCAACCCCTTGGTAACGACCTCCGGTCCGACCAGGATGTTCCCTTGCACCGAGGCGAATTGGTCACTGACTGCCCCTGACCAGGCATCGGTCTCGCTCCCGGTGAAACTTGCTGCCTCGTGAAGCAGCGCTGCCACGCCATACTGTCTCGCTTGAAAGAAGGGGTCACCCGAAGTGGCTGAGGCAATCACATCTTGAGCAGAGGCGCCTTCCAACAAGCTTGCCGCGGCCCTGTCGATCCGTTCAGCGTTCTCCGGGTCCACCACCGCCTGGGCGACGATTACGCCATGGCCCGGCAGCAGCCGCGCCAATTCGATCTGGCCGTCATCGTCCCACACGCGACACAACATTCGCTCTGTGTCGTCGAGTGACCCGCCGACGGACGAAGCCTGCATGGAAAAGCCCACATCAACGCAGCTTGCGAGCGCAACGCCCACCTCGCCGGCATCAACGTCCACGGCAACGATGGACCAAGTGCCTGACGATGCATCGTTTGAAGACGTTGCAGTTCCTGCGCCAAAGGCAATGGTCAACAGGAGTGCAGCAACAGCACCCAATGTCAACCCAATCTTTTTCATATTCACTCAAGCTTCTTTCAGGAGCAAGCTCGCCTCTGAAAACTGGTAACCCGCACTCCAAGTCATCAGCTTCCGGCCATGATGACACACCTAATCGGTTGAGGTTTATACCGAGGGATTGACACTCGGTACGGGGGCGGGGCCGTCGGGGTCCCTGACGGGAACGCCCCCTACTGTTCGGTCCAGGGACACCCCCTTGGCCAACCCGTTTCGCCGGCCTCCGTGGCCACCTTCAGCATCGAGAAGCCCGTGGCGGTCCCCGAGACCCCCTGTACGCACACCTCCAGCCCGGGCGCAATGTGGCCCGAGGAACCGGCCCGTCGACTGTAGACGGATGCCCGTATCAACAAGAAAGAAACAGTTACCCAATAGCATGCGATTGTCTGGTTACCTCCCTGCTACAATCCGTGCCCAGTTCGGGGTCGGGCCGCAGGGTTTGACCCTCAAAGCGTGGATCGGGCCATGTCCGGCAGATCCCGACCGGATACAGAGAGCCCCCGCCTTGGCTGCAAGCGGGAGACCGGATCGCCGTCGGATACCACCCGGGAGCGGGACGGGACGTCCGGCGCGGCCGGATTCAACCGTCCCCGGCAGGCTCCGTTACCGGCCGCATGAGCGGCGCCCGTGGGGCGCAAGCCAGGTGGAACCGCGAGGCAGTGCATCGTCCCGGCGACAACGCACTGCCGTTTTGATTCTGTGGACTGTCGACCGACAGTCCCGAACGTGGATCAGGAGTAATCGCGGTGAGCAGGCAGCAAGGCACGCAGGAAGACAGGCTGTACCGGATTCGGCACAGCGCCGCCCATGTCATGGCCCAGGCCGTGCGCGAACTGTATCCGGACGCCCGGCTGGCCATCGGGCCGCCGATTCAGGATGGTTTCTACTACGACTTCGACCTAGGCATGGAAGAGGGCCGTCCCCGCACCTTCCTGCCGGAGGACCTGGAGGAGATTGAACGACGCATGCGCCGCATCATCGGCGGTCAGCATCCGTTTGTGTACCGGGAGGTCGGTGCCGACGAGGCCCGCGAGCTGTTTGGCGACGAACCCTACAAGCTGGAGCTGATCGAGGGCTTGGTCGAAGGCACGGTGGACGAGTACGGCGAGGAAACCGAAGGCAGCCAGGTCATCTCGACCTACACCCAGGACACCTTCGAGGACCTGTGCCGCGGCCCCCATGTGGAGCACACGGGCCAAATTCCGATTGAGGGCGTCAAGCTGATGAGTGTGGCCGGCGCCTATTGGCGCGGCGATGAGCACAGGCCCATGCTGCAGCGGATCTACGGCACCGCCTGGGCGAACGGGAAGCAGCTGAAGCGCCATCTCAAGATGCTGGAGGAGGCCCGCCAGCGGGATCACCGCAAGCTGGGCCGCGAACTGTCGCTGTTTGTCTTCGACGAGGAGGTGGGGCCCGGTCTGCCCCTGTGGCTGCCCAACGGCGAGGTCATCATCAACGAACTGGAACAACTGGCCCGCGAGATGGAGACGGCGGCCGGCTACCGCCATGTCCGGACGCCGCACCTGACCAAGGAAAGCCTGTTCCAGCGCAGCGGCCATCTGCCGTACTACGCGGATTCCATGTATCCGCCCATGGAGATGGAAGGGGTGCGCTACTACATCAAGCCGATGAACTGCCCCATGCACCACAAGATCTACGGCAGCGAGCCCCGCAGCTACCGGGATCTGCCGTTGCGCCTGGCCGAATACGGTACCTGCTACCGGTACGAGAAGAGCGGCGAGCTGATGGGGCTCATGCGCGTGCGGTCGATGCAGATGAACGATGCCCACATCTACTGCTCGGAGGAACAGTTCGCGGCCGAGTTCATGGGTGTGATCGATCTCTACCTGCACTACTTCCGGCTGTTCGGCATCGAGCAGTACGAGATGCGACTGAGCACCCACCATCCCAAGGGTCTGGGCAAGAAGTACGTGGACAATGCGCGGCTATGGACGCGCACCGAGGACTTGGTCCGGCGCACCATGCAGGAGGGGGAAGTGCCGTACGTCGAGGTGGCGGACGAGGCCGCCTTCTACGGACCCAAAATCGACGTGCAGGTTTGGAGTGCCATTGGCCGCGAGTTCACGCTGGCGACCAACCAGGTCGACTTTGCCGTCCCGACCCGCTTCGATCTGGTCTTTGTCAACTCGGACGGCGTGGAGGAGACGCCGCTTTGCATTCACCGGGCCCCCCTCAGCACGCACGAGCGCATGATTGGGTTCCTGACCGAGCACTATGGCGGCAACTTCCCCTTGTGGCTGGCTCCCGAACAGGTGCGTATTGTCCCCATCACCGACGACCATGTGGCGTCCGCCGAGGCCTTCCGGGCGTCCTGCGAGGCCCGCGGCCTGCGAGCGGGAGTCGATGCCTCGTCCGCGCGCATGAATGCCAAGATTCGCCAGGCGCAGCTTCTGCGCATCCCGGTGATGGCGGTGATTGGAGACCGGGAGGTGGCCGACGATACCGTGTCCCTGCGGTTGCGCAGCGGCCAGCGGCGGCAGGGCATGCCCCGCGCCGCCTGTCTGGCGCGCGCAGCCGACCTGGTGGCTGAACGCAGCGCGGATCTGCCGGAACTGCTGGCCGCGTGACCGTCCAGGACGGAGCGGGGCGGAAGGCAAGTTTGAAGTTCAGTCGGTCGGAGTGCTAGAGTATGCTTTGGATTCCGGGCAACGGAGTCCAAGCAGTGTTGGCCGGAAGCCATGCCTGACAGGGAGTAGCGAGCCATAAGAAGAGGGAGACGCAACAACAACCGACGTCCGCAGATCGTCCTGCCGGACATCCGCGTGAACGAGCAGATCACCGCGCCCCAGGTGCGGGTGATTGACGATGCCGGCGAACAGATTGGGGTGATCGCCTTGGAAGAGGCGCGCGCCATGGCAGCGGGACGCCAGTTGGATCTGGTGGAAGTTGCCCGCAACGCCAATCCTCCGGTCTGCCGCATCATGGACCACGGCAAGTACATGTTCGACCGCCAGAAGCGGGAACGTGACAAGCGCAAGGTCCAGTCGCGGGTGGAAGTCAAGGAGATCCGTCTCAGTCCGCGCACCGGCGAGCACGACGTGGCCATTGCGGTGGGCAAGATTCAACGGTTCATCGCGGATGGTTCGCGGGTCAAGGTACGGGTACGTTTCCGCGGCCGCGAGCGCTTCAATCAGGAAGTGGGTCGTCAGATGTTGCGCAAGGTGGCCCAGGAAGTCGCGGACTTCGCCACGGTCGAGTCCGAACCCTCCTCCGAAGGCAATACGCTGATCATGGTTTTGCTGCCGGCAACCCAGAAGAGCAGTGCGCCGGCCCGCCAGCGGGTGCCGGCCGCATAGGGACGAGTGCCATGCCCAAGATGAAGACCCACAAAGCCACCGCCAGCCGCTTCCGGATTACACGGAATGGCAAGGTCATCCGCCGCACCCAGGGTGGCGGTCATCTGCGACGCAACAAGCATTCCCGCATGCGGCGGATCTACAAGAAGAACGTCGTGGGCGATGTGAAGAGCATGCGCAAGATGGTTCGGCGCATGGCTCCGGTTGTGGACAGCAGCTGACGCGTACGGCTTGCGTCGGTTGCAGGCCGGACTAGCACCAGGAAACAAAGAGACATGCCCCGTTCCCGCCCCAAGGTATACGCGCGCAATCGGCACAAGAAGGTGCTCAAGAGCACCAAGGGCCAGTTTGGCGGACGTTCGCGTCTGTTCCGCACCGCCAACGAGGCGCGGCTGCATTCGTTGCACTACGCCTACCGTGACCGGCGCACCCGGAAGCGCGATTTCCGTCGCCTGTGGATCACGCGCATCAATGCCGCGACCCGCATGCACGACATGAACTACGGCCAGTTCATCCATGGCCTGAAGCTGGCCGAGGTCGAGATCGATCGCAAGGTCCTGGCGGACATGGCCGTCCATGACGAAGCCGGGTTTGCCGCCCTGGTCGACGTGGCGAGGGCCCAGTTGGCCTGATCGACCGAGCCTCTCGCCGGGGCGTCCCAGCCGGGAGTATCCCGGTTCCGAATCCGAATCCGGCCACGGCCCTCCACGCGAGGGCCGTTGTCTTGCGTGTTGAAACCCGGCGTAGCCGGTCCGACGCCCGAGCCGGGCATGCAACGGCGCGAACTTCGAACTTGAAACCGGTACGCAGCCGGGTGAAGTTCGGTCGTGCACGATTGGCTCTGCGGTTTCTTCCATTCGTTGCCGGTGTGGGTGTTTCCGTGTTTGTACCAGAAGCCTGAACGTGCAACCATGGGACAAAATCGGCTCCATGTTTGCACCGCGCGCAAACAAGTGACCCGTTGTTTGCAAATGGAGAGGTGAAATCCAAACAAGGAATCATTGGTGTGTTGTCGTGGCCTGTTGTGCAAACAACAGGCCCATGAAATTCCATGTTGGTGGCGGATGCGAACAGCTCCTCACCTTTCCGCGCCAAAAGTCCAAGCGCCGGACCGTGGACGGCTTCACCACCCCAGGATGTGCGCATGGATGGCACCCGCCTGCACATCCCGAAGATGGGATGGGTCCGATTGAGCGACGGCCACCAGCACCTCGGTTGCCAGGCCAGACAGGTGCAGGTGGTGGAGGCAGGTCCCGGCACCCAACTTCAGTTGTAAATCCGAAACCTCAGCGTAAATCCCGTCTCGGATTGGAGACGATGCCCTACCGGTGGTAGTCCAATTTGGCTTCCCATCCGTTGGCACCGTTTGCCAACAGGTCGAAGAGGTGCCAGACCCCGCAGTACATGTCGCCCGGCCCGAAAAAGTCCCTGGAGATGCGCACAACCGAGCCGTCCGAGTTCCGACGAAACGCCGAGACACCGGGCATGGAACTGGAGTTGAAGTTCGTGTCGCTGGACTCGAAGCCCATATCCCTGACGAAACTGGTGCCTTCCGCCGAATACATGTCAAATCCCCACCCTCGCTGCTCCCGCATTGCTTGTTGCACCGCGACGCTATCGGGAGACACGACAACGAAGGCGGTCCGATCCTCGAGGTGGTCCAGCACCCCGTTGAAGCCGTCCGCCCACATCGTGCAGTAGGGACATTCCGATCCCATGTTGTGTACAAGGATCAGATCCTCCTTGTCGCCAAACATCTGTGACAGCCGGACGGTACCGTCCGGCCCCTGAAGTTCGTAGTCCGCCACCGGTTCCGGCGGCAGTTCCTTGCGCAGGTCGGCCAGACGTTGGACCGCGGCCTGAAGTTGCGCCCAAGCTTCTGCCATGTCCTGTTCCAGCTGCGCGTTGGATGTCATGTCACGTGTCTCCTGACCGGTTGTTGCCATGGAACTGGTTCAGTGTGCCTTGTTTTCATAATATAGAAACATTATATCATTTTTTTGCAGATGCGATTCACCTTGGTGGGGCTGTAACCGATCCGGCGGATGCCATGGCTCGGCATTACACTGGGATCCGTTCCTCTGCCTTCTGCCAGGGCTATTGAGAGCTCCGAGGGGAATGCTTCAGGACATCGCTGTCGCCGACTGACACGAATTGAGAAAGACTCCCGATGGACGGCATATCGATAGGGAATGAACATCTGCGCGTGGATGTCAGGCAGGCCGAGGGCCTGCAATGGCTGGCGTTTCGGGTCAGGGATGAAGGCGGCAATTGGATGGACGTGGCCGTGACCGGCGCGCGGGCTCCGGTGTCCATTTGGCAGGCGGAGCGTCGGGCCGTCAGCGAAAGCCCGGAGGTGATCTGGGCTCCAGAAGGCAGTGCCGATTTCCAACGCGATGCTGGCGGTTGGGACAGCGCAGAGGCGGAAGGGGACGAGCTTGTCCTGACCCGCCGGGTGGCGGCACCGGCCGACACCGGTCCTCTAATCGAGACCCGGGTCTGCCTGGACGAGGAGTGCGGGGCCCATGTTCGGACCCGGATCCGCGTCGCGGCGGCGAGCCGGCTGGCCCGGTGCATGCACCATGTCTGGTTGGTGCCGGGAGGACGGATGGAACGGTTCTGCGAGCCCCTGGACTTCGCCTGGCTGCCGAACCTGCACCGGAGCGAGGATCACATTTGTGCCGATCACTTCTTCCGCGCACCTGTAGCCATGGCCATGGCCCGGGACTGCCATGTGGTCCTGCTTCCGGACCTCGCCCTCATGGAAGCGGATGCCCCCGTGCCTTTGGCTCTGGACCTGCGGATCGAAGGTACCGGTCTGGAAGCACCGCGCCTCTCCTTCGGCTTCTGCGCCTCGGAGCCGGAAGGGCACGTGTACTTCCGCAGTGGCCCGGACCTTGCACCGGTACTGGAGAACCGGGTCCTGACCTGCGGCTTTCGCCTGTGGTTCGGACAGGAGGAGACCCCCGGACAGGTCGTCGATCGAATCGTGCGGTGGCAGTGGCGGACGTACGGACACCCCCTGCTTAAGGAGCCGGAACCCCAGGTTCTCCCCTTCCGTCAGTACGGCACGCGCTATGTCTTCCGACACGAGTTGCCGGCGAGTATTCGCAAGGTTGAACGCCGGGGCTTGGAATGCGCTGGCATCGACAACGCTTATCGCCGCGGTGCCCAATTCCATGCCTGGGAAAACGATCTGCACGTCGGGTATGGCCTCAGGCACTACGCGGAAAAGCTGGACGACAAGATGCTGCAGGAGACAAGCCAGGGGATCCTCAACCTGTTCTCCGATACCCCGCGTACCGAAGGCGCCTTCCCCTGCGTCTTCAACTTCAACGAGGGTGTCTGGGAGGGGTCCCTGTTTTGGACGGCGCGCAGCGCGGACTGGCGCCGCGGGTTCGACACGGCGGCCATGTCCGTGTCGGCCTGGTGGCTGCTGCAGTGGGTGCAGGACTTCCCCGACATGGACCGAGAGCCGCTGCTGGAGCTTCTCACTGCCTACTGCGACTTTCTGGTTGGCAATCAGCTTGAGTCGGGCGCTATTCCCACCTACTTCGATTCAAGCCGGAGTCCTGTGCCGCCGCTTTTGGAGAGCGCCACCACGGCCATTTCGGGAGCCGTCCTGGCCGCCGCGGCCAACTTGCTGCTGAATCCGCTCTACACCCGGGCCGCCATGCGGGCCGGTTACTTCATTGCCGATCATGCCATTCCGCGCCTTCGGTTCGACGACTTCGAGGTCTTTTTTTCCTGCAGTCCCAAGCCTGTGGGCGCCGTGGACTACTGGTCGGGTCTCCCGCCTCACAACAACCTCTCCATCCAATGGTCCTGCGACATGTACCTGGAGCTGTGGAAGCGCACACGGGAGGAACTATGGCTGGAGCATGGAACCCACTTGCTGAACATCCTCTCCCTGTACCAGCAGGTTTGGAATCCCGTGCATCTGCCGGGCCATTTGTTTGGTGGGTTTGGCGTGATGAATACGGACGGCGAGTGGAACGACGGGCGTCAGGCCCGGTTTGTGTCCACATACGGTGCCTGGTACCTGGCCACGGGGCGCACCGAGTACCTGGAACGGGCAGTGGCCGCCTGCCGTGCCTCGTTTGCCCTGATGGACATCCAGGAGAACCACCTGAACGGCATTAATGCGGTGGAGATGCCGGACCACGGCCTGCACCAGGGCTACGCACCCGAAAACATCCACCACAACGGACGCGACACCGGCTACGGGTGGTCCGGCATGAACTGGAGTGCCGCCGGCGGCCTGGCTGCCAGCGCCTGGCTGGAACGGCATCTGGGGTCCGTATTCCTTGATGTTTCACGTCAAATTGCCCACGGCATCGACGGGATGCGTGCGAAGGTCCTGTCATGGACTGGGGGGCGCGTGGAGCTGGAGTTGGCATCATCCCTGCGCGATCTGAAGCACGCCCACGACGGTCCCAGGGACATTGTGCTCATGGCCGGAGGCTGGCAGTGGATGGACGAGGATCCGGACGACCTGGAGTTGGTGGTCAACGGCGAGGCGTTGGGCGTTGTTGAAGCCGAGCTGCTGCAGGCCGGGGTGGGATTGACTCTGGATGCGTGAGGCGGAAGTCGTGCCCGAACCGCTGTGCCTTGATCCGGCAGGGTGCAGGGGGCAATCCATGGTCTGGCTTCTGGTCTTGGCAGCCGGGCCCGCGGGCAGTGTTTCCGGGCAGGCGCGGTCGGCAACTTGAGGAAGGGGCCGTCAACCACATGTCGCACGAGGAGGCCAAATGACCAGATTGGTATTTCTTGGCGGGTTTCTGGGTGCCGGGAAGACGACGCTCCTGTTGCGCGCGGCCTCGATGTTGCAGGGCCGCGGCCTGCAGGTCGGCTTTGTCACGAACGATCAGGGCAGAGACTTGGTGGACACCGCGCGGGGTGCTTCGGCGAAGCTGCCGGTGGCGGAAGTGGCGGGTGGCTGTTTCTGCTGCCGTTGGTCGGAATTGGCCGGAGCCCTGGAGACGCTGGCGGATCGAGGACCTGACGTCATCCTTGCGGAACCGGTGGGCAGTTGTACCGACTTGGCCGCCACGGTCCTTCGTCCCCTGCTGGTGCAGGGACCGGCGAACCTGGACTTGGCTCCGCTTTCGGTACTGGTGTCAACGAACAACGCCTCGGCCCACCGGTCGGCCAAGGTCGAATGGCTGCAGGATCAGCAGGTAAGGGAATGCCACTGGCTGCTGCTCGGCAAGGCGGACCGCCTGTCGCCGGCGGACCGGGAGGCGCGGCGCACGGAGTTGGCGGCTCTCTATCCGGGGGTGTCGCGCATCCTGCCGGTGTCCGGACGCACCGGGGAGGGCGTGGACGACTGGCTTGATCTGGTTCTGGGCAGGCCGGTGGACGATGTCGAAGTCCTGGACATTGACTACCGGACGTATGCGGAAGCCGAGGCGGAGCTCGGTTGGCTGAATGCCGCGTGCGAGCTGCGCAGTTCGCAGTCGCACAACCCGTCCCAAATCGCCGAGACAGTGGAGGGTCGCATGGCGGATCGGCTGGCGGCCGAAGGCGTGGAACTGGCCCACTTCAAATTACTGGTCAGGACGTCGACAGGCGCGCGCGCCGGCAGCCGGGTTTCCCATGCCGAGTCCTGGGAGTGGGATCCGGATTCCCCGCTCCTGTCCGATTCCGGTGCAATGGAACTGGTGGTCAACCTCCGGGCCTTGGGCGCGCCCGACGTGCTGCGGGATGCCTTGGTGGAGGCCCTCTCCAATCTGCAGGCGGAGTACGGCATCCGGTGGTACATGACCCGGTGCGAGGCCTTCCGGCCCCTCGCACCCAAGCCGGAGATCCGGATCGCCTGATCTCCGGCCTGCCGGCCCGACGGGGGTGTCATCGAGGAGCATCTTACTAGCACGACATATCGATACTGAAGGGCATTCTGTGGTATTCTGTGGATATGAAGATCTACCGGGCCGCCGCGTTCGCGGCCAGGATTGGGGTCCACAAGAACACGGTCAAGTCCTGGAGTAGGAGCGGCAAGCTGCCGGACCGCCGCACCCCCGCCGGCCACCGCTACTACACGGAGGCGGACGTGGATCGGTACTTCGGCGTGGAGCGTGCCCCCGAGTCCGGGCGCACCGTGGTCTACTGCCGCGTGTCCCACCGTGCGCAAGGGGACGATCTGCGGTCGCAACAGCAGGCGATGGAGACGTTCTGCCTGGGGACGGGTCTGGCGGTGGACGAGTGGCTGACCGAAATCGGCAGCGGCCTGGACTTCCAGCGGCCCGTGTTCCGTGCGTTGATGGAACGGATCGGGAAGCGCGAACCGAGCCGCCTGCTGGTCGCCCACCAAGACCGTCTCTGCCGGTTCGGGTTTGACTGGTTCGCGTACTTCGCCGAGAGCCACGGCTGCGAGATCCGGGTGGTCAACCAACCCTCCCTGTCCCTGCAGGCGGAGCGGGTCGAGGACCTGATGGCCGTGGTCGACAGCTTCTCCGGCCGCCTGCCCGGGTTGCGCCGGTATCGGAAGCAGATCCGGGAAGCCGCCAGCGATGGCTGAGAAGGTCACGCGCGTACTTCACAGCCAGGGGCTGAACGCGGCCAAGTACGACCGGTTGGCGCGGATCGCCGTCCTGTGCGGCAAGGTGCGGTCGGATGCCTGGCAACGGTGCAGCGGGGTGTCCACGGTCCTTCAATCCCCCTACGAGATTCGCGATGCCTGGATGGCGGAGGGCTGTGACTGGCACGGGCTGCCGGCGCGTCTGGGCAAGGCCACGCTGGCGGATGCCTTGGGCGACATCCAAGCCGGCCGGGAGGCGGCCAAGGTGCCGGTCAAGAAGGCCATCCGGCACCGCACGCGCGGAAACAGCGCCGAACGCGAGCGTCTGTACAGCCTGCTCAAGCGGAACCGCTGGACCGAGGATCCGTTCCTGCACCGGCAGATGCGGAAGCAGTGGCGGGGCGGCAAGTCCCATGTGACGAACCAGATTGTGGCCGACGCGGGCTCCTACACCACCAAGGTCTGGCACGACCGGGCCTGGGTGTACCTCCAGGGTTTGGAACGCGGCCAACGCATCGCCATTCCGCTCAAGGGCACATACTTGCCTTCGGGCACCCTCCGCATCCTGCTGCGGGACAACGGCCAGGTGGAAGTCCACTATGCGGTGGACGAGGCACAGGTGTGCAGCACGCGTCCCTGCGGGGAGGCCACGGTGGGCGTGGACAAGGGATACACCGAGGCCTACACGGACAGTGACGGGGAGCGCCATGGCGAGGACCTGGGCGACCTGTTGTCCGCCGAGAGCGACCAGCGCAAGGTCAAGGGAACACGGCGCAATCACCTCCGGGACACCGAGCAGAAGCACCGGGCCAAGGGCCACCATCGCAAGGCCGACACCATCCGAAAGAACAACCTCGGCAACCAGAAGTGGGACCGGCGGCGGACCCGGCACCACAGGCAGGTGCGCGACCATCTCTGCCAGGCCGCCCACACCATCGTGGACAAGGCCGGCACCATTGCCTGCGAGGACCTGTCCGCGACCATGAAGTCCGCCAGGTACCGCCACAGGGACACCAACCGCCGACTAAGCGGGTGGGTCAAGGGCGTGATGGCGGACACCTTTACTTCGATATCTCGGCGCAGAGGTTCTGCGCCGGCATTGGTCAATCCGGCCTACACATCGCAAGTCGACTCCCGCACGGGCCTGTTGCAGGGCACACGTCGCTGGGACCGGTTTTACTGTCTCGACGGGGCTGTGCTGGACGCGGATGTCAATGCCGCCTGCAACATTCTGGCGAGGCTGTACGACGAGGAGATAACGTTGTACATGCCCTACAGGGAGGTCAAGGCCCTGCTCGCGGAACGAACCAGGACAGCGGTGGGGACTGCTCCACCCGGACTCGAGTTGCGGGGGTGTGCAACGGAGCCCCCATCAACCGAGAGCGAATCACCCGAACCGGTACCGAAATGGACCGGGTAAAGGAACAGCTTCGGGTCCCAGCGGATCTGCGCCCATATCAGTGCAAACAGTACCGATAGGTGTCCATGCGGTCGGTGAGAGCCAGCCGGTCGGTCAGCCTGGCCATCATGTCGGCCTTGACCGACACGTGTGCGGGGTCGTCCCAAAGGTTCCGCATTTCCAGAGGATCGTTTTCCAAGTCATAAAGGACACCGTCGCCGAAGCCACCGTAGACGCAGACCTTCCAGCGTTCCGTGATCAGCATGCGATAGCGGCACATCTCCGTAGAGATGCCGTCCTCGTCGTATTCGATTAGTTTGCCTTCCTGCTGCGGTCGCGCCCCGTCCTCGATTACCGGCCGCAGGGATTCGCCGGGGAGAATGGCGCGGCGGGAGCGATGGCCGCCGCGCAGGTCGAATGCCTCCTGGCCCAGGCCGGCGTAGTCCAGGACCGTGGGGACGAAGTCCAGGTGGCTGACCGGCTGCCGGATCCGAACACCCTTTCGTCCCTGCGGTGTATGCCAGATCAGCGGTACGCGCACCACTGGTTCGTATGGCCAGGGTCCCTTGAGCAGGAGGTTGTGCGAGCCCAGGTACTCGCCATGGTCGGAGAGGAACACCACAATCGTGTCGTCGGCCAGGCCCAGTTCCGTCAGGGCATCGCGCAGTCGGCCCACGCAGTCGTCGATGTGGGTGATCATGCCGTAGGTTTGGGCAATCGCCTCCCTTAGGATGCCCTCGTCCCAACCCCGGTGCGTGGGGCGGTCGAACCGTTCCAGGTAGCCACAGGGGTCCTCGCTGCAGTCCCAGTTGTCGGGCAGCGATACGGATTCCGGGTCATACATTTCGCTGTACGGCCGCGCCGCGCAAAAGGGAGCGTGCGGATCGGGGAACGAGGTGACCAGGAAGAAGGGCCGGTCCCCCTGCCGACGCAGGAATTCGATGCTGCGCTCCGTAATCCAGTCGTTGTAGTGCCATTCGGATGGAATGGGCATGCGCCAAGTTTGCGGTCCTGTGGAGGCGTAGGCCTGCTCCCGGCTCAGTTCAGCCTTGGTTCCCGATCGCCTGGCCTCGACGTCGTTTACATAGTCGCCAAAGACATAGTTCACGTGGCCGCCCACGTAGTCGACACTCTGGTAGCCGTAGTACGGCAGCGGCAGTTCCGTGATGTCGTGGCCGTTCCACAGTTCCTGGCTTTCCCACGAGGACGGCTGGCCAGCCTCGTCCCGCGCCTCCGTGTTGAAGGGCTGCAGGTGGATTTTGCCCGCGCAATGGGTTCGATACCCGTGCTCGGCCAGGAGACCGGTGACCGTGGGAATGTTCTCGTCCAGGTTGCAGCCATTCGTTGTCAGGCCGTGCTGGCGCGGGGTCAGGCCGGTGTGCAGCGAGGCCCGCGTGGGCGAACACACCGGATTGGTCGGATAGGCCCGGCTGAAGTTGACCCCGTCGGCGGCCAGCCGATCCAGGTTGGGGGTTCTGACTTCGTCGTTGCCGTTCCAACCCAGGCAGAAACTGTTCATCTGGTCGACGATGATGACGAGGAAATTGGGGCGCATTGGGAACTCGCTGTGGTTGCAGGTGATCAAGTAGGAGGCATACAGCCGAGGTTGGACGAACCCGGGGAACGCGCGGGCAGGTGCCAAGATGCTGCTGCATGTGTACTCCTTCGGCCAGCCGCGTTTTATGTGCCCCTATCCGGCTCAAAGGGATTCAACACGGGTACGCCGGCACGGTCGAAGTGGCGGACATTGCGGGTGACCACCGTCAACCCGTGGACGAGGGCGGTAGCGGCGATCATGAGATCGACGTTGTCGTATCCCAGAGATGCCGACAACTGTCCCCAGCGCTGCGCCACTGCAACATCCAGGGACAAAACCCGGTCTCCGTACAGGGTGAGCAATCGGAACAACCAGACATCCAACGCGTGGGCGAAGGGAGCATTGTGGCGTTCCTGCTGCGTGATGCCCCGCCGTATCTCGCCAATGGTAACGGCACTCAGGAACAGTTCCCGGGGCTGGTGCTGCGCCGCCCATCGGGCGACCTGAGGGTGTCTGTCCGGTCTGCGGAGGGCAGACACTACGTTGGTATCCAGCAACACTACAGATCCACCGGGCGGGCATCCAGCGGCCAGCGCTCGAACTCGAAGTCGCCGCCTTTGGGTATGGCCAACAGGTGTTCCACGAATGTGGGCGTGTCACTCGGTTCCTGCTTGCAAAGCCGTTCGTACTCTGCCACGGCCAGCACCACAACGGCGGGTTTGCCCCTGCGCGTCACTTGCTGGGGTTCGCCTGCTAAGGCGGCATCCACCACGGCGCTGAAGCGGTTCTTGGCATCCTGCAATTGCCATGTGGGCATGTGACTGCTCCTGTCTAGACTGTCTAGCCAATTATGCCACAAACAGCACGGATGAACCGATGAGCCGCCGCACGGCTGAGATGATGGCGGTGACCGACAGGTACATCAGCGATCGATGTCCCCGGGACTGTAGTCTCTGGTTCGAGACGGCAACTCGAAGGCGTCGTTGTCGGGTGTCCGGGGGATATCGTGCAAGTGGTCCACAAAGTTGGGCATATGATCCGGTTGGTCTTGGCACAGCAAGTCCGTGGATACGATATAGGTAATATACCCATACCACTTGGGCTTGGATTTCGTCCCTTCCTGTCGGATGCGAGCCTGTCGGGGTGGGCAATCGGCATAGGGATTGTGGCCTTTGACCCGCAGCCAGCCGGCCTTGAGTACATACAGGTGGCTATCTGATACCTTGACCTCCGAGGGAATGGTGAACCCATCCTGTGTATGGTACTTGCTCTTGAAACGGGGATAGCCCCCACCGGCAAAGAATGCCTGGAAGGCATCCGCCAGGTATTCGAGGCTGTATTTCACTTCCTTGTGCCCATAGTCCTGTAGCCAAGCACAATCCGATTCATTCCGCAGCGCCGTAACTCACATCCCATCCCGTAGAACGATAGATTAGGAGGTTCAGGGCGTGTACCCTCTTGATAGGCCGCATATTCCTGTTGCTGGCGGGACAGGAAATGGTTCCAGACAAAGCGGCAGGCCCCGGCCTGTCCCGCCAGCCTGTTGGAATGGATATTCAAGTAGCGGCAAAGCGACCGGTGACAAATGCCAATCCCTCGCCCACCATCACCGTAGGTGTATGTCGGAGAAGCAGGAGAACACCGTCGCGGGGACTGACCACTTCGCTCTGCTCACGCCCGTACACATCCCGTACACAGCCAAGGCGCTGACCGGCCTGGACATCAGCCAATAGCTCCGTCTCGCTTTCAAACAGTCCGGCAGACTGGGCCGCGATAAGGTAATCCAGGTTGCCATCACCCCATAGATGGTGGGCAGGTTGCTTGACGGGACAGGGTACTGGTCTCATCTGTAACATGGACATGATGTTGAGAATGCCCTGTGCATAGACAGTGATGGCTTCACGTCCGGCTCTGCCGCCGCCCGGTGTTTCTGTATACAGGCAGGGAATGCCTGCCGCATGAGCTGCGGAAATGGTCCGGCCTGGAGGTACCGGTGGGGGATGTCCCCAGATGACGGATGTTCCAAACGTCATTGCCCCCTCCAGACTCTGCTGGCCTGCAGGGGTATCCTCGTGGATGTAACCCACCAGGGTAGGGATATCGGACTGCGGACCGCCACTATGTAAATCAATATAGAAATCCGCGTGGCGGATCAACTGCCGGTACATTACGTCCGCTATGCGT
Source organism: Caldilineaceae bacterium (assembly GCA_965208365.1). Lineage (GTDB taxonomy): Bacteria > Chloroflexota > Anaerolineae > Caldilineales > Caldilineaceae > Bin34. Next base: position 1,997,254 of record OZ242330.1, read on the forward strand.
TCGGTTAATGTACCCGTGGTGGAACCTGGAAAAACCCGAGCCAGATTGAGTCCATCCACAGGACTGTTGCGGGTATGGGTCTCGAAAGCCGGTACATTGCTTACTGGCACCATGATGATTGTGCCGCGCATGCGGTGGGGATCCAACTGTTGGTAAACACGAGGAATGGCTTGTATCCCTTCCATTTCATTGCCGTGTACACCAGCAGTTACTACCAGGATTGGACTCCGTACCTCACCGGTTGCATACAGAATGGGCAGTTGCCATGAGCCTCCTCCTGGACGGGGGCCAACGGTGATTTGGGTAAATCCCTTGCATTGTGGAACCAAGTCTGCAAGTTCAAATTCGGGGTTGGATGTCATAAAGGCAAAAACTCCGTAACACCAAAGGTTGTCCTGTGTTTTGGGGTTGACTTCAAGTGGAATGCCACAACGGGTTCGTGAAGTTCAACTGCAAGCAGGCAGACCCCAAGTTACACAGTCCATCGTACGGGCAATGCTGATTCTGGGCAAACTGCCAAAGCAGATTCATGTCTGACTCCACGGATCTCTGGTCTGAAGTGGTGAAATCACGCAAGGCTGCTACCTTTGCAGTTATGGCGCAAGGACAGCCACATCAGGGGATCGGCGAACATTTCCTGGTAGTTGGCCGCTCCGATGAAGATCTTGACGGGCTGGGCTCTGCCCCAGTCCGTCAGGCTGTAGTAGATGGTGTTTCCGGCCACAGGACAAAGATCCCGTACACCAGGAAGGCAGGCAGGATGAACAGGAGCGGCAGGGCATGTCGGCGCCAGCGCGAGCGGATGTGCCGGAGACGGACGGACATGGCCTTGCCAACCGTGATGATGGAGACGGGGGACAATAGTCTGCGGGATCCGGGAGACCATCTGTCTTCCGGGTCCTGGTCAAGCCCCGATGTCGGACAGCCGGTTCGGTTACTCGGTGAGATCGACAACTTCCCCGGCCGCTTTCGCCTCTTCCATGGCGGCCTGTAGTTCAGCGGCTATGTCCGCCGGGGTCTTCTGCCCCTGGAAAATGGCGGCAAAGCCATCCCACTGCACCTGATTGAATCTGGCGGGCACAACCACGTCGATGTTGTAGCCCATGGTGTCCGCCTGTTCCCCGATGATGGCGAGGGCCTGCTCCAGAAGCTCTGGAATCACCAAGTCCGTGGTGTCCACGGGAAAGGCGGGAACCACGTTGATTTCCATGATCCAGCGCTTGCCGGTCTCTTCGCTGATCAGGTAGTCAATGAACTCCAGAACCGCCTCCAGGTGGGGAGTATGGGCATTCACGACCCAGCCAGAGCCAATACCGCCCGGCACCACAACCGGGCCGCCATCCAGGGAAGGCAGGAAAAAGAACCCGATCGGATCGGGTGTCAGGGCAGAGTCCGCGAATAGTGCCACGTTCCAGGTGCCGCTGGGGTGCATGACCGCCTGCCCCGTCTGCATCATCGCCAAGCCGTCCTCATAGCTGATGGCATGGAAATCCTGCGGGAAGCAACCCGCGGCCGGCATGTCCACAAAGAACTTTCGGATGGCATCAACAGTGTCGGGATGGTCCCAGGATTCCTCCCCCGAAATCATCCGGGCCAGACGCTCACGGCCCACCCGGTTGTTCATCATGATGCTGAACATGTGAAAGGCAGGCCAGCTGGGTCCGTTGGTGAACGCGATGGGAACCAGACCGGCTTCCCGGATGGCGGGGCACAGGGCAATCAGCTCGTCCCAGGTTTCGGGCACGCGCCAGTCGTGCTCCGCAAAGAGCCTTTGGTTGTAGTAGAAGCCGATGAACTCCAGCTCGTTGGCCACGCCGTAGACATGGCCGTCGAACGTGCTGCGATCCAAGGTCCACGGGTAGATGCGCTGGTCCCACCCCCGTTCGACATAAATGTCCTCCAACGGCATCAGCAGTCCGGCGTCGGCCAGCACCCCGGAGATGCCGGGACCCAAGTCATAGTAGATGATGTCGGGTCCCGTGCCGGACGTGAGTGCCGTACGCACGATGTCGCGCATGGCGGTGACGGTATAGGGCTCGCGTACCACCTCAATCCGATCCTGGCTGGCGTTGAAATCCGCCACGATGGCATCCATGCGATCCGACACATCCATGAACTGATCCCAAAAAAGGATGGACACTTTTGCCGGTGGCGCCTCTTCGGAAGACACGGGGAGAGGGGCCACGCAGGCGGCCAAGAAACCGACGAGCAGGAGACACAGCTTCCTGGCTATCTGACATCGACTCATTGTTTTTCGTTCCAACTCGCGTGACAGGCAGACGGTGGTCACACAGAACCACGGGGCTTCGCCCACGTCAGAGTAAACGCAAAGTCGCGGTGGAAGGGTACTTTGGGGGTTGTTGCAATGAGGGTTCGTACTGCCCCGCACCTCCGTCGGTAGTCGGCGCACGCGGAGACCAACGGCTCACTGTAAGGGTGCTAGGGCGGACATAAGGCCTGAATGAAGTCGTTGGTTGCGAGGCTATCATCCTGCCCACGTCGCATTCCCCTTCACAGCCCCTCTGCCATGGCCCGTCACGCATTGCGCACCCACGAATTCAAGGTCCTGCTCCGTCTGCTGCCACAGGACCCGGCAGTGCGTGTGGGTTCGCACCGGGATCTCCGCCGCTTTCTGCACGGGGTCCACTACCTCCTGCGTGAGGGGATCCCATGGCGGGACCTGCTCCGCTGCTTCGGACACGGACACGGCCTTTTTCGCCGCGACCGGCGCTGGTGTCAAGCCGGGGTCTGGGAATGGCTGGTGGCGGCCTGTGCCGCCGAACGGGGACAACCGTGTCGCGTGCACTTGGCCACCACCCACGTGCGCGCCCACCCGGTCTCCGCCGGTGCCCGACGTGACCAAGGCGGCCAGGATGCGCAGGTCCAGGGTCGCAGCCGGGGTGGCTTCGGCACCAAGCTGCATGTCCTGGTCGATGCCAAGGGCGGCCTGCTGGCCTGCTGCCCCGACTACGTGCTGGCGGACGGAGCTGCGACGGTACATCGTGGCGCAGGGGGCCGAACCAGTGATTTCAGGGCGGCGCCATCGCACGGTACCGATTGACTACGACCGGGTGTTGTACCGGGAGCTCAACCTTGTGGCACGGTCCATCGGCTGGCTGAAGCAGGGCCGCCGCATTGCCACAAAGCGGAACGGGGACTGTGAATGATCACCCACGCGGATGCAGAAGGCGCATTCGGCAATTGCCTTCGCCAAAGTCCTGGGAACACGTTCTACCAGAGCGAAACCGCGTCAGGCAGGAAAAGAACAGATGTAGATTGATTGAGCCGTGTAGCGTCTCGGCCCTGAAGATAGAATTCGAAACCGTCATGCGCCTGCGGGCGGACCAAGAAGGCTATACTGACTCTAGGGATGTTTGTCTGCGCACGGAAAGTTGTGCGTGTTTTGTCTTCTCAAACAAATTTTGACCATTGCATGTCTTGTTACAATGCGAATCTCAAAACCGGATAACGGAGGAAGAGCATGACTGCATCTCGTATTTCCCGCCGCAGGTTTGTTCAAGGTCTGTCTTGGGTGGGAGTTGGCTCGGTGGTCGCTGCCTGCACACCCATGCCGGCACCCACGGTGACCGAGGAGGGAGTTCCCGCCGCCGAAACCATCCACATTCGCTTTGCAGGATGGGGCAATACGGAGGAGCTGACTCTTTATGAGAACATTGCCGCCGCCCACATGGAGGAGGACTCGGGCATTGAGATAGAGAATCTGGGATTCCCGGGCTCGGACTATGCCCAAAAACTTTTTTCTTGGATAGCCTCTGGGGATCCGCCGGAGAACCTCCGTACCGGTACCCAGTACTTCCCCACGCTGTGGGCAGACGGTGTCTTGCTGCCCCTGACGGAGTACTTCAATAGCACGCCGGATCTGCTGGATGACGCCCAATACATGACGGTACTGTATGACATCTACACGTTGGACAATGAAATGTTCGCCACCGTTATCGGTCCCAATGTCATGGCGGCCTACCTGAACATGGATATGCTGTCGGAGGCTGGTCTTGAATACCCGGGCGCAGATTGGACCTATGACGATTACGCCGCCATGGCCGTGGCCATGACCGGCGGTGAAGGTATGGAAAAGACCTTTGGTTCCAGCAACGCCTACTGGTGGATGGTGTGGGAGAGCCAGCTGTGGGCCCGGGGCGGGGATCTCTTCGATGCCATTTACAATCCGACTCGCTGCCTGCTGGACAGCGAGGAGATGATCGAAACCTGTCGGTGGTTCCAGGACATGGTACACACCCATGGGGCAGCTCCGACCGCCGGTGAGGCGGCCGGCTTTGAAGGCGGCTGGAATTCGGGCCGCATCGGCATGGAGATAACCGGTACCTGGGCGGTAAACGCCCGGCGTAAGATTGATGCCTTTGCCTGGGATCTGGCTCACCTGCCACGGGAAAAGCACCAAGCGTCGGCCCATGCAGCCGGAGGCATCGTGATTCCCAATACAGCCGCGCATCCCGACGCAGCCTGGTCACACGCGGCGTACCATCAGGGAGATCGCGCCCAGGAAATGTACGCACGCGATGGACTGAATGCACCCATTATGCTGAAGTGGGCTACGTCTCCGGCGTTCCTGGAACTGGAGGGGGCTCCCCCGCATCACTCAGCCCGCGTGGATGCCATGGCTTACTCCCGAAACAGGGACTTCTACTTTGCTCAGTGGACCGAGGTGCGCAACAAGGCGTTCAATCCCGAGATGGATAAGCTGATGACCGGAGAACAAACGCCAGAAGACACGGCCTTCAACATGGCACAGAAGGCTCAGGAAATCCTCGACGCCTGACATCCCACATGCAGGATGTGTGATTGGCCTGCCCTGCAATGAATTGCAGGGCAGGTTCCTTGAGGTGCGGAATCCGGTGAGTTCGTTCCCGGAATCCGGTCTGATTTCCGGGAATATTGTCGTTTGCTAGAATTCAGGTCGCAAGCACAACACAGTGGAGGCTGGACATGGTCCGTATGCAACTTTCCCGGCGCCGGTTCTTGCAAGGTGTTTCTTGGTTGAGTGCAGGTACCTTGGTGGCCGCCTGTACCGCCCCCATGCCTACTCCGGCAGGCATGGATGAAGGTGCGGCGGCTGAGCCCGTTCGCATCCGCTTTGCCGGATGGGGCAATACCGAGGAATTGACTCTCTATGAGAATATCGCCGCCGCTCATAGGGAAGAGGATCCGGGCATCGAGATTGAAAACCTGGGGTTCCCTTTCTCCGATTACGCCCAGAAGCTGTTTGCTTGGATTGCCTCCGGGGATCCGCCGGAAAATCTGCGCACGGGTACGCAGTTCTTCCCGACGCTGTGGGCCGACGACGTGTTGTTGCCGTTGACCGAATACTTCAATGTCGAGGAGAACTTCCTGGATGACAGCCATTACATGACGGAGCTGTTCGACATCTACACCATGGATGACGACATGTTTGCAACCGTCATCGGTCCCAACGTGATGGCGGCCTATCTGAACATGGATATGCTGGAAGCGGCCGGACTGGAATATCCCGCGGAAACCTGGACCTATGACGACTGGGTTGCCATGGCCCAGGCCATGACGGGTGGTGAGGGCATTGATCGGACATTCGGATCCACCAATGCCTACTGGTGGATGGTGTGGCAGGTGCAGCTTTGGGCCAGAGGCGGCGATCTCTTTGATCAGGTATACGACCCAACGACCTGTACGCTTGACAGTGAAGCCATGGTGGCCACTTGCCGCTGGCATCAGGATCTGGTGCACACCCACAAGGTAGCCCCCACCGCCGGCGAGGCGGCGGGTTTTGAAGGCGGGTGGAATTCGGGACGCATCGGTATGGAAGTCACCGGCACGTGGGCCGTGAACGCCCGCCGCAAGATTGACGCGTTCAACTGGGATCTGGCGCACCTCCCCCAAGACATGCACCAGGCCACGTCACATCTGGCAGGCGGCATCGTAATCCCGAAAACCGCCCGGAATCCGGATGCGGCCTGGTCGCACGCGGCCTATCACATCAAGGACCGGGCCCAGGAGATGTACGCCATGGATGGCCTGAACGCGCCCATCATGCTGAAGTGGTCCAGCTCTCCCACCTTCCTGGAACTGGAAGGGGCTCCTCCTCGCCACAAGATTCGCGTGGACGCCATGTCGTATTCGCGCAACCGGGACTTCTACTTTGCCCAGTGGACGGAAGTTCGCAACAAGGCCTTCAATCCAGAAATGGACAAGCTGATGACAGGTGAGCAGACACCGGAAGACACCGCTCGCAACATGGCCCAAAAGGCCCAGGAGATTCTGGACGGTTAACACACGGTATCCAGAATCAACACGCTTCCGTCTGGAATTGCCTGGCAGACAGCCAAGACAGAAGGGAACTTCGGGCGGCAGTTGTCCGGTCTCGACTCCGGACCGGGCAACTGCCGCCAGACTACCTGAAGGCAGGGAAACCGACTTGTGATTGGACGTCTTTTGGCTTCCCGGGGCCGGAATCTTACCCGGCGGGAAGCTCTCGAGTGCTATCTGTTTATTTCCCCGGTATGTATCGGACTTCTGGCTTTCACCATTGGCCCCATATTGGCTTCCCTCTATTTCAGTTTCACGGAATACAACATTATCCGGGCACCGAAGTGGGTGGGTCTGGGAAAGTTCCATGACCTGATACAGGATGAACTGTTTTGGCAGTCCCTTAAGGTAACAAGCCTGTATGTGGTCATGCACCTGCCGCTAAGCCTGGTGCTGGCGTTGGGCATCGCCCTGCTCATGAACCAGAAAGTGCGTGGCATCATATTTTTCCGTACTGTCTATTACCTGCCGTCAGTCGTGTCCGGTGTGGCCGTGGCACTGCTGTGGATGTGGATTTTCAATCCCGAATTTGGTATTCTCAACACGCTGCTGGCCTTGGTCAACATCCAGGGACCGGCATGGCTCTTTGATGAGCACTGGTCCCTGCCGGCGATTGCCCTCATGAGTTTGTGGGGTGTGGGCGGCAGCATGCTGATCTACTTGGCGGGCCTGCAGGGCATTCCCAGCGAACTGTACGAGGCTGCGGAGATCGACGGTGCGTCTCGCTGGCGCCGGTTCTGGTTCATTACGTTACCGCTGTTGAGTACCGTGATCCTGTTCAACCTGGTGATGGGCCTCATCGCGTCCTTCCAAGAGTTTACGCCGGCCTATGTCATGACCAGCGGAGGGCCGAATTTCTCCACCTTGTTCTACAACTATTACCTGTACGAGAACGCGTTCGAGTACCTGTACATGGGCTATGCCTCCGCCATGGCCTGGGTCCTGTTGGTGATTGTGCTGATCCTGACGCTGCTGGTATTCAAGTCCTCGCCCATGTGGGTGTTCTATCAGGAACGACAGAAGGAATAGCTGTGTCTGTAGCCCAGGGCACGAGCAGGACTACGGCGCGGCGCCTTGAACATTTCTTAACCTACTTGTTGCTGGCCACCGGGGGGATGGTTATCTGTATCCCGTTCTTCTGGATGATATCCACCTCCCTGAAGCAGCAGATGGATGTCTACCTCTTTCCCCCCCAATGGATCCCCGAGCCGGTGCAGTGGGACAACTATCGACAGGTCATGACCTTCTGGCCCTTTTGGACCTATGTCGGCAACAGTGTCTTTGTCAGTGTGGGTTCGATCGTCGGCAAGCTGATTGCCAGTTCGCTGGCAGCCTATGGGTTCGCCCGTTTGCGGGCGCGCGGCCGGGATGTCATTTTTGTCATTCTGCTCAGTACCATGATGCTGCCCAGTCAGGTGACGCTGATTCCCCAGTTCATCCTGTTCAGCAAGCTGCGCTGGATTGACACGTTCAAGCCGTTGGTGGTTCCGGCGTTCTTCTTAGGGCCATTCTATGTTTTCCTGCTGCGTCAGTTCTTTATGACCATCTCCTTTGAACTGGAAGACGCGGCGCGCATGGACGGATGCAATTCGCTGCAAGTCTTCTACCGCGTGATTCTGCCTCTCTCGATGCCGGCACTGGCCATAGTTGCCATCTTTGAATTCCGGGGGCGTTGGAATGATTTCCTGGAACCGCTGATCTTCTTGAATTCACCGTCCAAAAGAACGCTGGCGCTGGCTCTCCAGTTTTTCCAGGGTTCGGAAGGTGTGTTGCCTCAGCTGCATCTGCTGATGGCTGCCTCTTTCCTGAGCATGGTACCCCTGCTGGTGTTGTTCACGGTGGCCCAGAAACGGTTCATCCAAGGCATTGTCTTCACGGGGATCAAAGGCTGATCACAGGCGCCAACATTGCCTTTTCCAGTTATCGTGTGTCCCGACCTCCCTCCTGCACCAGTCGCCGAGTCTTGTCCACGATTCACTGGAGGCTTCCGTCAATATGAATGACACCCGACCCAATATTCTTTTCTTCTTCGCAGATCAGTACCGCCATGATGCACTCGGCCCGAACGACGCGGCTGTGGTACAAACTCCCGGCCTCAACGATCTGGCAGCGCGCGGCATGCGGTTCTCGCATGCCTTTACTCCCACTTCTCTCTGTTCGCCTGCCCGAGCTTCCCTATTGACAGGACTCTACGCCCATAATCACGGCTTGCTGGCCAACATGGGCAATTTCAATGGGGTCTTCGATCGGCAGCTGTTGGACCATGTGGGTTACCCCCAGTTGCTGGGACGCAACGACTACGATGTGCACCATGTGGGCAAGTGGCACCTGCCTGCCGATGACACCCCGATCCATTGGGGGTTTCGGTCCTTTGCATCGGACTCGCACTACGCTGCGGAAAAAAGGAATCTGGGGCTGGAAGCGGATCGGGCCAAGGAAGTGCAACGGCTGGAATGGGGTGGCTCGGCACCGTTCTGTGGTCGTTCCCAACTTCCAGCCGAGCAATTGCAGGAGGCGTGGGCAGCGGACAGGACCATTGCCTTGCTGGAAGAGCAGGCGACCCGGGATCAGCCGTTCATGATCTGCACCTCCTTCTTCGGCCCCCATTTCCCCTACAGTGTGCCCGCCCCCTACGACACCATGTATGACCCGGATTCAGTGGGACGCTGGGGCAATTTCGAGGAAACCTTTGCTGGCAAGCCGCTCATTCAGCAAAAGGAGATGTTGCGCTGGAACGCCAGTCACTTGACCTGGGCTGACTGGCAGCGGGTGATCGCCCATTACTGGGGCTATTGTACGTTTATCGATGCTCAGATCCAAAGCGTACTGGAGCGACTGGAGGCACTGGAACTGGCTTCGAATACCATCGTAGTTTTCGCCAGTGACCACGGCGATATGTTGGGCAGTCACCGGCTGTTCAACAAAGGTATGTATATGTATGATGAGACGTACCGCATCCCGTTGATTATTCATTGGCCAGGAGTGACTGAAGGCGGATCACACTGCGATGCCTTTGTCAATCTGGTCGATCTGATGCCTACGTTGCTGGAGTGGGGAGGCGCAGAGGAACCCGCCGAGTTGGATGGTCGTTCCCTGGTTCCTCTGCTGCGCGGTGCGACTCCGGCGGATTGGCCCGATGATGTGTATGCGGAATTCCATGGGTATGAGTCCGCCCTGTTCACCCAGCGTATGGTACGCACCCGGAACTGGAAGTACATATACAATCCGGGTGCCGAGGACGAACTGTATGATGTGGCCAGTGATCCGGGTGAATTGCGCAATTTGGCTGAAGACCTCGGATATAAGCATGTGCTCCGGCGCATGAAGGATCGTCTGGTTGCTTGGCTGAACCGCACTCGAGACGACATAGGTTCAGAAGACAGCTGGAAGGGTTCTCCCTACGATCTGTATATTACGCAGAGAGAACGATAAGGGAACACAAAGGCTCTTGTTCCTTCAGTGGCATTTGATGCCCTGACGTTGCCAAGGGCAACGATTGTCTCTTGGGCCGCAGTCCACCCGGAAGACCTGTACTCTGGCTGTCAAGTCGATTGGTTGGATTGCCGTATTGCCCTTGGCTCTGTCAGAGTTGCAGGCCGGCTCCCCAAATTCGACGCTCCCGTTGTCAACTGCCTGCCGCAGCGTGCGAACGGCATGCCAATGGGAGGTCGAGTGTGCATCAAAACACCGTTGATGTTCCTTGTGATGTTCAAACCGACGACGAGAATCGCTGGCGGGGGTGACCCGGTGTCATCCGTTGGTCTTGCAGGAGAGTCGTTTGTGGTCCTCGACGCAGGCGAAAAGCGGCAGTCAAAAAAGGACGGTGATGGCATGTTCGTACGCGTCTTTGAGGTTCCGGGATTTGTGCTCCATCGGCTGTCGATGCCGACGTTGGCAACTTCGCGTTGTTCGCCGATCCTGGGATTGGTGGAGGTTGGTGGAACGCCAACAGGGTCGGAAAACCGGATCCTCATGGTCGGCCGCAAGAAAAACGGCCGCTTCCCACCCGTGTCGTTCCCAGTGACCCGTGCGCTGCTTTGGAAGTGGTGGCGGTTCGCAGCGTCTCCAAACAGGCCTCTCAAGCACCGCAGTAGCGGTAGTTGTCCATCCTGTCGGTCAGGGCAAGACGATCACCCAGTTTCGCCAGCATCTCGGCCTTCACCTGGAGGTGTCCGGGATCGTCCCAGAGGTTCTGCATCTCCAACGGATCGTTTTCGAGGTCGTAGAGCACGCCTTCCCCGAAACCGCCATAGATGCAGATCTTCCAGCGTTCCGTGATCAGCATGCGGTAGCGGCACATCTCCTGCGACACGCCGTCCTCGTCGAACTCCATCAGTTTGCCGTCCTGCTGCGGCCGGGCTCCCGTGTCGATGACGGGCCTCAGCGATTCGCCGGGCAGGATCGCACGTTGTGCCTGTTGGCCTCCCCGCAGGTCGAAATCCTGCTGGTCCAGGCCTGCGTAGTCGAGGACCGTCGGCACGAAGTCCAAATGGCTGACCGGCTGTGACACCCGCTTGCCCTGCTGTCCTCCGGGCGCGCGCCAGATCAAGGGCACGCGCACGACGGGTTCGTACGGCCAGGGCCCCTTGAACAACAGGTGGTGCGAGCCCAGGTAGTCACCGTGGTCGGAGAGGAACACGACGGTGGTGTTCTCAGTCAAGCCGGATTCATCCAACGCACTGAGCAACCGTCCCACGCAGTCGTCGATGTGGGTGATCATGCCGTAGGTCTGGGCAATCGATTCCCTTAGGACAGCCTCGTCCCAGTTGCGGTGCATGTTTCGGTCACCCATGTCAAACCGCTCCAGGTAGCCGCACGGATCCTCGAGGTGGTTCCAGTTGTCGGGCAGTGAGACGGCTGCGGGGTCGTACATCTCGCTGTAGGGTTTGGCGGCGCAGAAGGGATGGTGCGGGTCCGGGAAGGAGGTCACAAGAAAGAAAGGCTGGTCTTCCTGTCTGCGCAGGAAGTCGATGCTGCGCTCGGTGATCCAGTCGTTGTAGTGCCATTCGGGCGGGATGGGCATGCGCCAGGTCTGCGGTCCTGCGGAGAAATAGGCCTTCTCGCGGCTCAGCTCGGCCTTGGTGCCGGGCCGTTTGGCCTCCACGTCGTTTACGTAGTCCCCGTTGACATAGTTCACGTGTCCGCCCACATAGTCCACGCTCTCGTAGCCGTAGAACGGCAGCGGCAGTTCCTTGATGGTGCCGTCGTTCCACAGGTCCCGACTTTCCCAAGTGACCGGCTGGCCGTCGTTGTCCCGCGCATCCGTGCTGAAGGGCTGCAGATGGATCTTGCCCACACAGTGGGTCCGATAGCCGTTCGCGGCCAGCACGCCGGTTACGGTGGGAATGTTTTCGTCCAGGTTGCAGCCGTTGGTGGTCAGGCCGTGCTGGCGCGGGGTCAGACCGGTATGCAGTGTTGCCCGCGAGGGTTGGCAGACCGGATTGGAGGGGTAGGCCCGTTCGAAATTGACCCCTTCGCCGGCCAGCCGGTCCAGGTTCGGTGTCCTGACTTCGTCGTTGCCGTTCCAGCCGAGGCTGAAACTGTTCATCTGGTCGACGATGACGACAAGGAAATTGGGCTGCATCGGATTGGCTATCCCTTTAGACCGGTGAGGGCAATGCCCCGGATGATCTGCCGCTGGAACAACAGGAAGGCGACCACCACCGGAAAGACCGCGATGAAGGCGCCGGCGTTCTGGACGGCGAAGTTGCGCTCGTACTCCGCCGCGAACGTGGCCAGACCGACCGCCAGCGTGTACTTGGCAGTATTGGTCAGGACCACCAGGGGCCAGAGTAGGTTGTCCCAGTTGGCTAGGAACTGGATGATGCCCAGCGCCGCCAGCGATGACGGCACCAGTGGCAGCGCGACGAACACGAACAGGCGCGGCTCGCTGGCACCATCGATGCGGCCGGCATCCAGCAGCTCATTGGGCACGCTGTGCATGAACTGGCGCATCAGGAAGATCCCGTAGGGGGTCACCACGGCCGGCACGATGATGGAGGCGTAGGTGTTGAGCAGGTTGGCCCAGAGCACTACCTGGTAGTGCGGAATCAGCAGCATGGGGCCCGGGATCATCATGGTGGCGATGATCACGTAGAACATCGGTTCCTTGAAGCGGAAGTCGTACTTGTTCCAGACGAAGCCCAGGTAGGCGGAGGTGAGCACGCTGAGCGGCGTGGCCACGCCGGTGACCAGCAGGCTGTTCATGAAGTAGCGGCCGAACTTGATCTTCGTCCAGGCCGCAATCAGGGGTTCCAGCGTGAAGGTCTTGGGCAGGAAGGAGGGCGGGTACTGGCTGATTTCCGCCTCCGCCTTGAAGGTGGACATCCCCATCCAGAGGACGGGGAAGAGCATGGCGAAGGCCCCGATGAACAGGAGCAGGTACAGGAGCACCGCCCCGGGATCGATGCGCAGGCGGATGCGCCGGGCAGTGGCGGTAGTCATGGTCCGGTCAGGCTCCGATATCCCATGAACTGCGCAGGAAGCGCAACTGCACGAAGGTCATCAACATGATGATGCCGAACAGGATGAAGGAGATGGCCGCGCCGTAGCCGAACCGGAACAGCTGGAAGGTCTTCTCGTACAGGAGCAGCACCACCGTCGTGGTGGAGAAGAGAGGGCCGCCCGCGGTCATCACATACATGGGCACGAACACCTGCAGGCTGTTGATCACCCCGACCACCACCACGAAGGAGAGGGCCGGCATCAACAGCGGCAGGGTGATGCGGAAGAAGCTGGCCCGCGCCCCGGCCCCGTCGATTTGGGCCGCCTCGTAGTAGGTTTGCGGAATGTTCTGCAGGCCCGCCAGCAGGATGATCATGCGCACCCCCAGGAACTTCCAGAAGCCGAACAGAATCAGGCTGTTCATGGCGTGCTGGGGGCGCGTGAGCCAGCCGATCTCCGGCGGCGGAGGCAGGTTCAGGAAGTCCGCCGTGGCGAAGATGGAGGTGTTCAGGATGCCGAACCGGGGCTGGTAGATGAACTCCCACACCAGGGCCACGGCCACCATGCCGGTCACCGTGGGCATGAAGTAGCTGGCCCGCAAGAAGGCCTGGAACCGCTTGACCGAGTTGATCATGACGGCGACCAGGAGACAAATGACGGTGCCCAGGACCACGTTGCCAAAGGCAAACTCGAACGAGTTGCCCATGGCCAGCCAAAAGCGCTGGTCCTTGAACAAAGCCTCGGCATAGTTGTCCAGGCCCAGGAATTCCTGGGTCGGACGCAACGGCTGCCAGTCGAAGAAGCTGTAGATGAAGGTGTAGATGAAGGGAAATACGGTCCAGATCAGGAAATACGCGGCGGCCAGCACAATGGCGCCGGCAATCATGGCGTTCTGGCCTGCCAGCCGAATGCGATGGGGGCTTGCGGCCTCAGGCCGCAGCAGGCGTGAAAGGAAGGCCATGGGATTTCCTTTGGTTCCTGGACGGGAAGGCAACCAGGAGCACCGGCTGCCTTCCCGTGCCTATGTGCAAATTACGGCTGGTCCGGAATCATCAGGTTGGCGTGCTTGTAGTTGCGCTCGATGATGTTCCAGTCCTCCCGCTGGGCCAGTTCGGCGTCAATGAACTGCTCCGCCTGAGCCATGGCATCGTCGATTTCCGTGCCGCCCACGAGAATTGGGCCAATCAGGGCATCGTTGATGCCGACGTTGTAGACCGCCGGGGTGTCGTTCACGATCCCCCACTCCACGGCTCCCGAAATCACGTTGGCCACCTGGTCCTCCTGGACCTCGGGCAGGTCGATCAGCTTGTTGTAGGGCGGAATGAAGCCGTTGCGCAGGGCCACGGTGTGCGCGACCCGATGGTCGCTGCTGTACAGGAAGTGCCAGAAGTCCCAGGCCACGGCCTTCTCGGCCTCGGGCGCGTAGGGATTCACGACGGCTTCCACCGCAAACCGGATGTTGCCGTAGGCGGGTTGGAAGGTGCCGTCGAACGTCGGGATGGGCGCGGCGAACCACTCCAGATCGGGGTTGTTGCGGCGCAGGACCGACGTGACCCAGGAGAAGTCGGCGATGATGGCCGCGGTCTCCGACGTGAAGGAATCCAGCCGGCTGGGCATCTCCGGATCCACGACCCGGTCCACCTCGTGCAGATCCTTGATGAACTGCAGGGCGTTGCGGCTCTCCTGGTTGTTGATTTGGGTCCGTTTGCCGTCCTGTGTAAACAGGTACCGTCCCTGCTGGTAGCAGCCGTTCTTGTGGAAAGTGGGCCAGTCCGCCTGGAACCCGGCCCGCACGATTCGGTCCTGGCTGTCGTACCTGGTCAGCGCCTTGGCGACCGTGCGCAGGTCGGACCACGACTTGGGTGGTTCGTCCACCGAGAAGCCCTCCTCCTCCCACAGGCGCGTGTTGATGTACATGACGGGCATCATGGTGCCCATTGGGAGGAAGTGACGGCTGCCCGGTGTGCCGGTGGGGCAGTCCATGGCGCCTTCGGAGAACGCGACCCAGTTGTCGTCCAGGAACTTGCGGTTGGCCACGTGCTCGGGCATCGGGTCCATCAAACCGCCGTCGCAGAACTCCGTCAGCTGCGACGTGTGCATGTGCCAGAGGGCCGGTCCCTGGCCCGCGGGCACGTTGACCGTGAGCTTGGTCCAGTACTCGCCCCAGGACTGATTGGACACGTTGATGGTGACGTTGGGATACAGCTTCATGTATTCCTCGGCCCAGCCCAGTTCGTACTCGTACCGGTCGAGGGCCCACTCCCAGTACTCGAGCGTGATTGGTTCCCCGTTGTTGATACTGTCCTTCTGGACATAGGGAATACCGGTGGCGGCATTGGACAGATCGAAGACGTTGTCGGGGACCTCGATTGTGCCGATTTCCACCACAGGACCCATGTCGGACGGCATGTCGCTGTCGGCTTGGCCGGCAGGAGCACACGCGGCAACAGCGGCAGTGGCAGCCATACCTGCGCCAAGGCGCAGGAAGGACCTTCGGGTCAATCGCGTGTCATGCATACGACACTCCTGTTTTGAATGGGTTGAAGTGGCGTGATCTGCGCCACGTTGCCTGACGGGAGTATATCCGGTCCGGCTAATCGCTGAATTTGGTAGGTTTGGCAGGATGGCCGAAGTAGGTTCGAGAGCTTTTGGGTGCCGCGGTAGTCGAGGTGAGCGGTGTCGTGTCAGCGGGAATCATTCCAAGATGGTTGTCTGCTGGACTTTCGCAAGCCAGCCAAACCCTTGCGGTGGGAGTAGCCGAGAGAACGATCGCTAGGCTCGCACCCTAGACAAGACAGGTGTCAGGCGAGGTTTTCGGTCAGCTTGTCAGCCTCTGTAGCTGAGGTGTCAACTCAGTCCGTTTCCGGGGAGCAGTCCTCCACGGTCCATCAGTCTGTATCGGCATCCAAGGGCAGACTCTGTTTCCCCTGTAGCAAGGTCTCCCTGTGTGTGGCGACAAAGGGAGTATCGTGTGTGCTGTACCTGGCAGACTGGAGAAGCAGGTGTATCGTGTGACTTCAACCGTTACCGAAATCGCAGTGGGAGGCATGAAGGAGCGGGTTCCGTTCAGGCAAGACGAACTGTTTGGTCCTGATCGTTCCAGTATCGGAACCCGATTGCCGGCGATGTTTTACACAAGTGAAAGTCAGGTTACCTGCTACGATTAGGTCAGAGTGCAGACATGGGATGGAGGCATCTCCATGGCAGTTAATCAGATAACCGGTTTGACCGTTGAAGGGTACAAATCCTACGGCAAGAAGCAACATCTGCAGATTCGGCCGCTTACTCTGTTGGCAGGTGCCAACAGTAGCGGCAAAAGCAGTGTATTGCAACCGCTTCTCCTTTTGAAACAGACTTTGGATGCCCCTTTCGATCCGGGTCCGCTCAAGATTGACGGCCCCAATGTAGGCTTTACCCGGAACAATCAGTTGTTCACCTACAGCCAAGAAGAGAAAATCGTGTCGAGTCTGAAGATTGGGTTGGAATATGATGACATTGACATATTGCCAACAAAAACGTTCCAAGGAACCTTGGAGTTGGAGTTTCAATGCACCCAGGAGGGATCGATTGTCTTAGTAAAGGAGGTCGCAGGTGGAGTCGATTTCCAAGATGGGCAGGAAATACATAACAAAATTGACTTTAGTGAGGGAGAGGACATATCAGTGCAAGTTTTATTGGAAAATCCGTGGTTAGCTCCACTCACGGCTGCGTTTTATTCTGTGTTTGCCGAAAAAAATGGGCTAGCTGAGATGCCTGAAATACGTTTCGTAATCATCCAATCCCGATGTTTTCTGAATCTGGAGAGGAAAACATCCGAACAAGATGAATTGAACATTGGTATCGATATGTTCTTTAATCAACAGATAGGAGCCTTACTTACAAACATTATTTATGTTCCTGGCCTCCGCGATCCTGTTCCTGTAAGATCCTATCCGCATATGCCTGTTGGCAAACATTTTCCAGGACCCATACACCCCTATCTGGCCAGCATAATTCATGACTGGGGCCAAAGCAGTAATGCATGGAATGCCTTGGAACAGGACTTGCGCATACTTGGTATGGCAGAAAAGGTCGACGTGAAAAAGGTTGACGATACAGCACTTGAAGTAATGGTGGGACAACACAATCTAAGTTTCCGTGAAACGTCGTTGGAGCTTGTCAGCTTGGCAGATGTGGGACTGGGTCTGTCTCAGGTTATGCCAGTCCTAGTGGCATTACGGGTGGCCCAACCCCAACACTTGGTTGTGATTGAACAGCCAGAGCTACACCTGCACCCACAGTGCGTGCTTAAATTAGCTGAAGTCATTGCGGACGCTGTGAACCGCGGGGTGAGGATCATCATGGAGACGCACAGCGAGTTGCTGCTGTTGGGGATTCAGACCATGGTGGCCGAACGGAATCTTGATCCCGCAAAGGTGAGCCTGAACTGGTTCTCTCTTGACAAAGATGGTCATACACTCATCCGTCAAGCCGAAGTTGAGAAGGATGGTTCCTTTGGCGACTGGCCTGTGGATTTCCTGGATGTCGAACTGTCGGCCCAGAGGCAGTACTTGGATGCTGTTAGCAGCCATGAATAAACGGCATGGATCTTTGCTACTGGTGGTCGATGCCAACATTCTCCATTCAGCAGGGTACTCGAAAGGAGTTTCGAGCAAAACCCGAGAGTTATTGGAAGAGATTCGCAATGTTTGCCATAGGGTCGTCTTGTCAAAGGAGGCCCGTTTTGAGTGGGACAAGCATACATCCTGGTTCTCTCAGACTTGGTGGACTGCGATGACCAGCCGAGGAAAGATCAAGTCAGTGACCTTGCAGTTGGCCCGCCATGAGGAAGCACTCAAAGGAAGCGGGTTGGCGCCTGAACGGTTACTTGGCCTCAAAAAAGACTTGCATCTGGTTGTCGCTGCCCTCGAACACGGAGACAACATCATAATCTCAAACGACTGTAGGGCTGCAAGAGGGTTCAAGGAGTTGTCACACATTATCGAGGAGTACGGTGCGGTCGCGTGGTGGAACGCCGATCACCCCATACCATCCCGGTCGCCTGTATGAGTGTTCTGTTCCAAGCATGTCTGTCTGATTGTTGGTGCTGCGATTGCCTCTACTCTTGACCTGCCACAGTGGCCAATCAGAGCACCATGCCGGTGAGAATCAATTCGAACCCTTGTCCTGGGGTTGGACACCTGTAGCAGAGGTGAAGGTCGTGGATCCGGCCTCCGTTGCATTCCGAACCGGGGACAAACAAGGTTTCTCTTGGGACTGGGATCAACCAAGTGCAGACGGGCACTGTTTCAATCTCGTTGATATTGGTGGCGTCGCGCCGTGGGCAGGCACTGGCCCAGTGGGTTGCGGCCTCAGTCTTCAGCCTACGCGCCAAGCGGGCCCGGGGTTTGAGTCCCAACTAGCCTTCGAGGCGGTTGGTGGAGACGGGGACCTTGGGGTGGTGTTGGATGTGCCCCAGTTCGTGCCAGCGTGCCACGATGTGCTACTGGAGCTTGCGCACCTCCGGGTCCAGGCGCACGCGTCCTTGTACGACTGCCTGCCATAGGTCTAGCAGGATGGGGCCTGCCTCCCACTGGTTGTGCCCGGACCAGCCGCTGCAGGACGGGCAGCCAAGCCCGGTCCCGATGGGTGAGGGTGTCCGGGTCGAGGTCCCGGATGGGCTACCCCAGGATGCACAGGCAACGCACCGTGGGGCGGCTGGCGGTCCAGCCCCGACGCGTCTAGGGCAGGACCGTAGACGGGCGTGTCGTCGGTGGTCAGCCTCTGTGCATCCCGTGCGGCCAGGTCCTGAAAACAGCGGCTCCAGTCGTGGCCGGAGCCTGCCCATGGTGCGCCGCCACCAATATCAACGGGACTGAAACAGTACCGTTGGCAATCTATGGCTTGACATCCGAAACCTATCTCACCATAATGATGAACTGTTCATCACAATGGTGAGGCGATGGCTGGCAAGACTAAGAAAGAAGATAGGACTCGCCTGACTGTTACCCTGGGCGAAGGCCAGCGCGCCGCCCTGGAGGCGATTGCGAACCAGAATGGCACCACGCTTGCCTTTGTGGTTCGCTACGCGCTCCGCAGGTTTATTGAAGAACATGGAGAGGATCGCTTGACCCTAAGGTTCCCAAGTGAACACTAAAGGCAGAACGAGTCGAAATTCGAGCAACGGTCTAGACGAAACGCCGAAGGACCAGGTTCAGGGATGCATACCGGCATTTCAGACTGACTTGGGGCTCATGTACCAGGGAGATTCGGAGAAGGTGCTTCGGCAGCATCCCGTGAATGAGTACATTGGCCGTGTCCAGCTGATACTGACTTCGCCCCCGTTCCCACTCAATAAGAAAAAGAAGTACGGCAATCTGACAGGCGATGCCTACCTGGAATGGCTTACAGGGTTAGCTCCTCTCTTTCGGGATTACCTCAAGCCTGACGGTTCCATTGTTCTGGAGCTTGGCAATGCTTGGAACCCTGGTAGCCCCACGATGTCGACCCTGCCACTAAAGGCACTGCTTGGATTTCTAGAAGCGGGTAACCTGAATCTCTGTCAAGAATTCGTCTGTTTCAATCCTGCCCGCCTTCCAACTCCAGCTCAGTGGGTCAACATAGAGCGCATTCGAGTTAAGGACGCATTCACGAGAGTCTGGTGGATGTCTCCCAGCGAGAGGCCCAAGGCTGACAACAAGAAGGTACTGACCAAGTACAGCAAGAGCATGCGGGATCTGCTTCGCAAGGGGACATACAACTCTGGGCATCGTCCATCCGGACACAACATAGGGACAAAGTCGTTCCTTTCGAATAACGGGGGAGCCATCCCCCCTAACGTGTTGGTTCCTGCCGAAGAGACCGAGGAACTCCCTCTGTTCGAAGTATTGCCAATTGCCAACACCCGAGCCACCGACGACTACCAGGAGTACTGTAGAGATAATGGGATACCTGTTCATCCCGCCAGGATGCAGGAAAAGCTCGCAGAGTTCTTCGTCGATTTCTTGACCGACGAAGAGGATATAGTTCTTGATCCCTTCGCAGGGAGCAACACGACGGGTTCAGTCGCTCAGAGACTGCGGAGGCGATGGGTGTCCGTAGAACTTGATCCTGACTACGTAGCTGGAGCGGAGGCAAGAGTGCGGCCAAAGTCCGAGGCTGGCGTCAGTCCTGATTGACCGCCTCGGCCTCCAAGCGCATCAATTCGCTTTCCGACTTCAACGTTTGAATAAGGGTCGCTGCCACCCGCCCGAGTTCTCGAGTTACGATAGTGGAGTCGGGCTCGTATCCGGATTCGTTCTCGGCTGGCTCGGTCCCGGTCTCGTCGGACAGTTCTGAATTGTGGTTGGCGGCCTCTGCCTGATGCTGGGACTGGTCGTGAAGCTGGAACATGTGAAAAGCCAGGTACGCTACGTGCCGGTCAGTGAGTCGCTCCGTGTAGCTGGTTCCAAGCGTTCCCCTGCCTTGACGCCTCCTCTCGGCGCGGAACTGGCGCTCGTCCATGTTCACCAGAAGATGTAGCTCGTCTTCATTCATCTCCCAGTGACCGATCTTCGTGTCGTTCCATGAATTCGGAAATGACTCCCAAGTGGTGGCATCGGGTTGGTCTTCGGGAGCGTCCCTCCATACTCTGACCACGTGATAGGACGGTACAGGCGACCTTTGGTCGCCAGATTTTGGGGTACGCTTGCGCGGCTTGATGACCTTGCAGGGCCGTTCGGTGGTGAACTTGGTGCCATCTTCAAGGCTTAGAGTGACGGTGATTATGCCTTCTCTTCCTGGCTCTGTATCGGCTGAGACGTGGGCTTTGGCTCTAGCGATTCCATCTCTTGGCCCCCGCACCGCAACCTGAACGCCCGGAATATCGCAGCTGGCATCAATCACTGCTGGGCTGATGGCGCGCAAGAGTATGTCATTGGTGGCGTCGGTGTGGATC
The DNA here is from genome assembly GCA_965208365.1 of Caldilineaceae bacterium. Taxonomy (GTDB): domain Bacteria; phylum Chloroflexota; class Anaerolineae; order Caldilineales; family Caldilineaceae; genus Bin34. Next base: position 2,017,931 of record OZ242330.1, read on the forward strand.
TCAGCGCTCGCATCTCGCCCAACCTCGATTTCCATGGCAGTAGTACGCGCGAATTGGAATTTCGTGGGCGGGTCAATGCCGAAGTAAGGTTCGGGGGGAGGGAGCACGCGCATGGCTCGAACGTCACTCAAGAAGGTTGCGGGCTCCAGTGTCAAGCTGGCGACGACACGCTGACGACGGCCGGATGGCGTGTTAGACGGAACGCGGACATGAACGGGAATTCGCCCATCCTTCAAATCCCCTACGGAGAAGGTGGCGACCTCTTCGTTCTCACACGCGACATCGATGCGCGCTCTATTCCGAGACCTACTGAGGAGATCATCCGGTCCGTCCGTGAGCAAATAGATCGTCTTAGTCTCTCCCCTGGGAATCTCGAGGAGCCGATGGTCAGCGAATTTCAGAGACTGGGGAGGGTCGTGAACCTTTCGCTTGTCCTCTCCGGTGGTGCTTGTGCCACCTTTATTAGCACCTTTCTGTCCCCCGCCTCCTTGCTCCTCCCGGTACACGGAAATCAGAGTATCCAGCAAGCGCCGGACCCTTCTCGTGCTTTCGTCCGTGAGTTGCTCCTGACGACGACGGACTATTTCATCGACCTTCTGTCTCAGCCAAGGGTCTGAGAGGGCGTCTTTTACGGCTTCAAGAAGCAGACCTTCGCGCTGTTCACCAGTCGCGGCGCCCGCACGGGTGGCAGTGAAGATCTCCTTCTTGAGTCTGCGGCTAATCCCATCACAGTCAACGTGAACTAGGAGATAGTCGGCTAGGGCCCCTAGTCGCCGGCGACGAACTATGCTTTTCTCTTGGGTGTGATGACGTTGACCATTCAATGTAAAGACTATGGTCCTGGGTGAGTTGCTGAAATCCAGATAGGAATCCAGCTTTACCCCGCTCTTGTCGTCCGGGTCACTTGAACTGCCACCCTCGGGCCTGAACACCCAGTAGCGGATCTTGACTCGACCGTCACCGCCCCATTGGGCCAAGTCAGTATCGTAGTTCTGTGCTTCGGGGCCCCTTGCTGGTTCGACTCGATCTAACCGATTCCGGGCTCCGTAGAGATTACGATTGAAAGGCGGGGAGACTCGGTGGTCCTCAATTCGGTAGGGCAGCACCGGATCGAAGAGTAGGTTGTCAAAGTAACGATAGCCAACCAGGCTCCACCGGGCATTCAGCCTTCCCAAGTCGTATGCGACGTGGACAAATCGTGTTCCCGATTGGAAGGGAAGGTCAATCGATTCGAGATGTTCCGGGTCAAGTCTGGGTATCTCTTCATTCTCGTTGACCAGATACTCGTACCGGAACACCTTGAGGGAGTCGTCGTCGTGCTTACGGACCAGGGTCCAACCTACGAGGTCCAACTTGTCACTAAGGCAGTCCCTGTGCCGCCTGGATATGATAGCGGAATAGTCACAGTAGGCGAATGTCGAGGACCCTCCCTGTCCAAACGCCCCCATAAGATACGGCTTATCGACTTTGTTCGACTCACCTAAGCTGAGGAGCGTTTTGGGGAAGTCGTCCGGATGTTGACCTATTCCGCTGTCTTCAACGATGACGGAGGCACCCCTGCGTTCATTGGAACCAACGACTCTTACGACGGTTGTTGGTGCCATGTCGTCAATGAATCGAGCCATCCGTGGACTTTGACGCGACAGGCGTTCGGCATCCAGCTCCCAGAATCTCGTTACCGCCGATCTGGGAGAATCCAGCTCCGCAGGTCGTCCTGCCAGTTCGTACTGAAGCTCGATGTGCGCGTCGAGGCCATTGGTGATCCTCTCCACGAGAGCTTGGCCCGATTCGACTGCGAGATTGACGCTGCCCGCGTTATTCGGGCGCCCTCCCAGTGGAACCCATTTCCAACCATTGCCAGGAATGGCACCGATACTGTTGAGGAATGCCTCCACGTCCTCCGAGGAGGCAATAGACAGGAGCTGACGTACTTGTTGCTCTGAGAGTCTAGGCATTAGTGCTTAGCTGGACTTTGTACAACTTGACGTCGGAACAGGGAGGGAAAAGCAGGCCGGCAGAATGAACCAAAGCACAACCAAATGATTAGCCCAGCCTGCCGGACGCCATTGTACCGTTGCTGTCCCCCTTTACGCTGCTGTTCGACGCCGCAGTACTGTTTCAATCTCGTTGATATTGGTTGCGGGCTGTCCTCGGCATGCCGTGCGCGAGTAGGTTCGGTGTGCCGACCTCAAGCCATGCTGCGAGCCATCAGGCGCACGAAGTTGAGGGCACCGGTTTCGGTCTTCAGCCCCCGCGTCAGGCGGGCCCGGGGCTTGAAGCGCGCCCAGAGGGCACCCGATCAGCCCTCGAGCCGGTTGGTGGAGGCGGGCACCTTGAGGTTCCCTTGGCTGCGCACTAAGTCGTACCAGCGTTCCACGAGGTGCCACAGCAGGTCCCTCCGGCTGCAGGCGCACGCGGCCCTGCCTCACCGCCTCCCAGAGCACCAGCAGGATCGGCCCCGCCTTCAGCGGTCGCTCCCGGTCCAGGCGTCGTAGGATGGGCAGCAGGATCCGCTCCAGATGGGTCAGGTCGTCGTCGATAGCCCGGATGTGCCGCCCCACGGTGTGCTGCAGGTGCACGGCACACTGTTGCCGGTCCAGGCCCGAGGCCCGTAGGGCCAGGCCGTAGACGGGATCGTCGTCGGTCGTCATGCTCCGCACCCCGCGCTGGGTCAGGACCGTAAACCAGTCGGCCCAGTTGAGACCGGGACCGCTCAGGCGCAGGTCCAGCCGTTCGCTCTTGGGCCCCAGAACTAGAGCCACGGGTCACTTCTCGCCGTCGATGGCAGTCAGGTTTCGTCCACCTCGACCCATGGCGGCAGGTCCGCCTGCGGGTTGGGCGTCAAGCCTGGGGCCACCGCCTGCACATCGCGCCACAGCGTGGCGGTGCCTACGCCCCTGCCAGCGCTGGACGCACAGGACCAGATGGCGGGGATAGGTGACGTTACGCCGCCAGGCACAGGCCTCACAGTGGGGCCGGCACCGGGCTCAGCCCTTCACCCCCGTAAACACAATGCCCTGAATAAAGTACTTCTGGGCAAAGAAGAAAATGAGCACCACCGGCAGCATCGCCACCAGCGACGCCGCCATCAGCAGATGCCACTCCGTGTAGTTCTGATCCTGAAACGAGCGCAGGCCCAGGGCAATGGTGTACTTGTCGCGGGAGTGCAGGTAGATCAACGGGCCAAAGAAGTCGTTCCAGGATCCGTTGAACATGAAGATTGCCACCGCGGCCAGGGCCGGTTTGGACAGGGGCAGCACGACACGCCAGTAGATGCCGAAGTTGGATGCCCCGTCGATGCGGGCGGCATCGTCCAGATCCAGTGGGATCGACATAAAGAACTGGCGCAGCAGAAAGGTCAGGAACGGTCCCCCCAGCCAGTTGGGCAGCACCAGCGGCACAATGGTGTCGATCAGCTCCATGTGCTTGAAGACCACGAATTGGGGAATCATCGTCACCTGGGGCGGCAGCATCATGGTGGCCAGCATGATCAGGAACAGGACTTCCCGGCCGCGCCAGCGCAGGCGGGCAAAGGCAAAGGCCACCAGCGAGCAGGATACGATTTTGCCCACGACATCCAGCAGGGTGATGACCACCGTGTTCCACACGTACCGGCCAAAGGGCACCAGCCGGAAGATGTCGGCATAGTTCTCCCAGTGGAACGTCCGGGGAATCCATTCCGGGGGCAGGAACATGACGGTCCCCAGACTCTTGAGCGAGGTGGACAACATCCAGGCCAACGGGATCATGAGGAAAAATCCCCCGGCCACCAGGACGAGGTGCGACAACGCGGTCTCCCATGTGGGAAGCCGCGGCCGGTTGTCATGTGCCGAAACGGTCATCGCGGGCTTCAGCGCGACTTCAGCTCACCGGCGTAGAACACCCAGAAGCCCGAGGAGCGGTATACCAGCAGGGTCAGGACCAGGATGTAGCCAAACAGAATCCAGGCCAGCACGGAGGCATAGCCCATCTTGAAGAATTGGAAGGCGTTCCGGTACAGGTACAACACGATGAACAACGTGGCTTCGTGGGGCCCCCCGTTCGTCATGATGAGGGCCTGGGTAAAGATTTGCAGGGCCGTGATGATGCCGATGACCAGGTTGTAGAACAGCACCGGCGTAATCATGGGCAGCGTGATGTGCCAGAAGGCGGCCCCGCGTCCCGCCCCGTCCACGCGCACCGCTTCATACAGTTCGGACGGCACCCCCTGCAGGCCCGCCAGGTAGATGACAATGCCGCCCCCCACATGCCAGAGGGACATGCCGATCATCGACGTGAGAGCCCAGTCCTTGTCGCCCAGCCAGCCGGGGCCCACAATGTCGAAACGGGCGAGAAAGGAGTTGATGAGGCCGAAGTTCGGGGCGTAGATCCAGCGCCACAGCAACGCCACCGCCACACCGGACAGCACCGACGGCAGGTAGTACACCGTGCGGTAGAACTGGAGCCCCCGAATCCGGGTGTTGAGCAGCAACGCCACGCACAGACCCAGCAAAATCTGCAGCGGTACGCTGACCCCCGCATAAATGGAGGTGACCTTGAGGGCCTGTCCCACCTTGGGATCGTCGGTCAGGGCCTTGTCGAAGTTGGCCCAGCCCACCCACTTGGGCTGGGTGAGCACATCGTATTCCGTGAAGGCAAAGAAGGCGGAGGCGATCATGGGCCCCACCGTGAAGAGCAGGAACCCCAGGAGCCAGGGCGACGCGAACAGCCAGCCATCCCGCTCCTCGCGTCGCCTCATCGGGCTGGATGGCGGGATCATGGATGGCGGGTCATGTGGAGCAAAGAGTGGCCGCACAACGATTGTGCGGCCACTTCTCCCGCCCGGGGCACGGTTGGACGCGGAACGGGGTCAGCCGATGATCCCATTGATTTCCGCAGTCAGGTCGGCGGCCAGTTGAGCGGCGGGCTTGGAGCCGTCCCACAGGGAATCCAGGCCGGTGGTAATCGCCTGCACGATTTCGGATTCATTGGGATGCGCCGGCCAGGCACGGCCCTCTCCCCTGAGCAGCATCTCGGGGAAGACATTGTTGACGGCGTGGCTGTTGCACCGTTCGCACTCGTAGTTCTTGTACCAGTCCTGTTCCACCAGCGACTTGCGGGACGGATGGGCGTACCCCCGGCTGATGCGCAGGCGCTGCCCTTCGGGGCTGCAAATCCAAGCGGCCAGGAGATAGGCTTCGTCGGGCACCTCGGAACCGGACCAGATAGAAGTCCAACCGATCAGCAGGCGGGTCAGGCGACTGCCGTTGTTGCTGAGGGGCAGCGGAGCAGCGTCAAACTGGAAATCCTCGATGGAACGCAGGCCACCCAGACAGCCGCGCACACACCAGAAGGAACCGAGCGTTCCGGACGTGAAGCGATCGAACATGCCGAGCTCGCTCAGGGCTTCGGGTCCGGGAGCGCTGCCGTCGTTGACCACCAGACCCTGCATCCATTCCAAGGCCTCAATGGCTTCGTCGCTGTCCAGCAGGCACTGCGTACCGTCCTCGTTGAGGATTTCACCTCCGTTGCTCCAGATGGTGCCCAGCCAGTTGGGATGGCCGATGCCGTAGTGGGTGGTAATGGATCCATCGACTTGGGTCAATGCGGTTCCCGCGGCCGACATGTCGGACCAGGTGGTGTCCCAGTCGGGGTAGGGCAACCCGGCGGCGTCATACAGGTCGGCGTTGTACCAAATGCCTTCCGGCGCGCCGTCGTTGGGCAGGGCCAGTAGCTGTCCCTTGATGATGCAGGCGTTGACATGGGCATCAAAGAAATCGTCGAAGACGGTCTCGTCGGGATGCTGCGCCACGTAGTCGTCCAACGGGACGTAGACATCCTTTTCCGCCAGCGAACCGAAATATCCAAACAGGGTCTTGAAGGTGTCCGGAGCAGTGCCGCCGGACAGCATGGTCAACAGCTTGTCGTTGTAGGCCTGGCCGTAGCCCGTTCCTGCCGGTGTGTACTGGCCGTCAATCTCGGGATACCGGTTGTTGAATTCCTCGAACACCGGTGCGAAGTCGGCATCTTCATTGGTGCTTCCAGGCACCATGAAGGTTACGGTGACGGGTTCGGGCATGGCCGCTTCTTCTGCGGACGGCGCCGCGACCGGCACACAGGCCGCAAGCAGGCCGGTGGACACACCTAGTCCTGTCATCTGCAGAAATGTGCGACGCGTGAATCTTCCTTTGTTCATTTCATTCTCTCCAGTATGGCGGCGAAGACAGAGCGCGGCTGGCCTGGTGCAGGGCACGCCTCGCAGTGGACAACCGAGCGGGGCTGGATTCTACCCAACCCCGGGGATCGGCCAACCGCGTCGGAGTTGCCTTCTATAGCCTGTGTTTCCTGGACATGGGTACCCGTTGGGATCAACGAGCCATGCATCACTGCCGGGCGGCAATCAATAGATCCCGGCACAATTACATCGAGGTATAAGCTAGCAGCTACCCCAATCGACGGGGTTGCTCCCTTGCTCCAGAATCTCCTTCTGTGCTGTCCACACTGCCAGGGTCAAGATCTCCCGAGTGAACGGTGAGCGTGATGCGTTTCACTCATCTTCCCTAGGTTGTGGTTTGCTAAACGGCAGGAAGACTTGTACTCACAAGCAGCTTGCTGGCACGCTGCCAACGCCTGAATTCCTGATGCTACCAAGTACTCATGATGTCATGAGCATCGGCTAAACGACCACCGCATTGCTCAAGCCAACTGGGCGGAGTAGTGGCTTGGAAAGATAGCCAGAATGTGTCACTTCCTCGCGCACCCGTGTGCTGAGGGGTCACCCCGATGACATGCCTGAGCAGGGTTTCCTTGGAGATCACCCAACACTGAGCGTCGAGCGGAGAAATACCAAGGCAGATGGCGTATTCGTAGCTCTGGTCACGTAGCTGTTGAAACTTGAAGACACCTGATTCCCAGAGTGTGGAAAACTTGATCTCCACTCGCTTGCCGTCGATGACTCGATCGGCTTCGGAGTCTCCACTCTTGGTAACATCAAACCCCTTCGCGGCGCACCATCCAGCAACTAGCTGTTCTCCGATCTTGCCCACCTGTCTAGATGGTCGAGTCTTGATCCACTTGAAGGGACTATCAGACCACGGGTCGACTTCGGAGTTCTTGACGTAGTCATCGCGAAGGGTGCCAGCGATGGATGCCAGCAAACTGACCTCTGGGTCTCTGATCCGATCCCATTGCGTTGTAGTCATCGCTCTACTCCGAACAGTTGATGTTGGACACATGACTCTTGGAAGCCCGAAGGATTAAATCCTTCCCAGCAAACTTCGTTTACGTCCGCAAAGCGTTTCACCATTACCTCCAGTGCCTCGGGGTTGTCGTCTACAAGGATGAATCTACGTCCGAGTTCGTGGGCTGCCATGCCGGTTGTGCCGCTCCCCGCAAAGAAATCCAGCACCATGTTACCGGGCCGAGAAGATGCGGTGATGATACGTCGGAGGATACCTAGGGGCTTCTGTGTCGGATACCCCGTTCGCTCGTTTCCGTTGGTCGGGACGATCGTATGCCACCAAGTGTCGGTCGGAAGCTTACCCCGGGCGGCCTTCTCGGGTCCGACGAGTCCGGGAGCCATGTAGGGAATGCGCTCGATCTCGTCCACGTTGAAAACATAGTTGTCCACGTCCTTGACGTAGAAGAGAATGTTGTCGTGCTTCGCGGGCCAGCGTGTCTTCGGTCTTGCCCCGTAGTCATATGCCCAGATGATCTCGTTCAGGAAGTTATCCGGCCCGAACAGGTCATCTAGCAGAAACCGACAATGATGCACTTCCCGATAATCGACGTGAAGGTAGAACGATCCGTGCGGGGCCAGGACTCTATACGCCTCATGCAACCTCGGCTTTAGGAAGGCAGTGTAATTGGAGAACTTGTCTCGGAAGCGCTTAGTCCCGAGCGTGGCAGTCTCGTATCGATGCCCTTGGAAGCCAGTACGATCTCCGTTCCTCGACCTCGTGGTTTTGATACGAGTTCGTGTCTGTGTTCTTCCGGTGTTGAACGGGGGATCGACGTAGATGAGATCGGCTGACCCGTCTGGTAGACCGCGCAGCACGTCGAGGTTGTCACCAAGAACGATCTTATTCACCAATCGTTCCCCTAAGGTTCGTGCTGCCCGGTTGCACTGACAATGGATGGCATTCCAAGGCTGCTCTACCCGTCCTAACGCAACGTTTCGGACATTCAACTACGATAATCACCTGACACGCTGGTTCGCTGGGGAGAAGTGGGATAGGGTACGTGGAGAGATCCTTAGGGGTAGTGTACTTCACCAAGCCCCGTACGGTCCGGTCCGCCGATGGCTGGTTGAATCCGGTACGGATCCCTTGGTCACTCAGCTCTGATGGTTCGGCGACTGTACTTGTTCACTCGGAGCTGATCCGAGGGACTGTGACGGTCTACCAGAATCCGATGGATTCGCGTTCGATAAGAGTGATGTAAATGAGGGGAGAGCATCGGATCGACAAGCCGTAAGTCGATTGTCCGCAATCGGTTACGAGTACACATCAGTCCGAAGTGGCGGTGACGGGTTCGGGCATGGCTCTCTCTTTGAGGGGTACCTCGACCGGTGTACAAGCCGCGAGCAGACCCAACGGACACACCTAACCTAGCCATCTGCAGGAATGTACGACGCATGAATCTGCCTTGGTTCATGTCATATTCTCCAGTATGGGGACAAACTACGAATAGAGCACAGCCGACTAGGAGCAAGGCACGATGCGCGATGGGCAGCCGAGTAGGATCGGACGATCGCACTGGACAGGGCTTCCAAGGAGATGTCCACGAGCCGGTTGGCAACAGCGAGGCGGACAGCTCGGCCGGTCGGTGCCCAAACGCAGTTGGCCGGCATTCACCATCCGGCCGCGTAGGCCGTGGTCCGCGGGTCTGCACCTCCGGTGAGAATGCCCGAATCGGAATCTACGGTAATGGCACATACGCGGCTGACCCACCCGCTCCATTCACCATCTTCTTCCAATAGGTGTCCCCGGTCCCGCAGGGTGGATCTGGCCTCTTCCGCGATCCGCGTCTCCACGGTCACCACGCCTTCGCGCGTGATGTGGGGCCAAAACGAATTTGGGAAGCTGTGGGTGATGACCCGCGGGGCTTCAATGGCGGATTGCGGATCCATGCCGAATTCAACAATGTTGAGAAAGACCTGGAGCATGCCCTGCACCTGGGCGTCGCCACCGGGACATCCAAAGGGCATGTAGGGTCGGCCGTTGCGCAGTGCCAAGGCCGGATTGGGGGTTAGGCGAGGACGTTTGCCCGGCATGAGGGACGAAGCGTGATCGGGGTCCAGCCAACTCTGGGTGCCCCTGTGGGATATCGGGAAGCCCAGTCCCGGCACCACCGCAGCCCCGCCGACACCGTCGGAGGGAGTGGCGGAAAAGGCATTGCCCTGTCCGTCCACTACACAGAGGTAGGTGGTGTCGCTTTCCCAAGGCAGCTTTCCGTCCGCACTGGAGTTTCCTGACGAAGCCTCCCGGACAGGGACCCCCTGCTTGTCGGGATTGAAGAGCCATGGATCGCCGCAGGGTGGCATGGCCGGCGCCGCTTGGCGAGGATTAATCCGTTGTCGGCGCAGATTGGCATACTCGGCATGCAACAGTCCCTGCATGGGCACATTTACGAAGCCGGGATCGCCAAAATAGGCCTCGCGGTCGGCAAAGACCAGCTTGAGTGTTTCCAGCAGAACATGCAGATAGTCCCCTGAGTTGTGCCCCATCGCCTTGAGTTTCAGGCCTTCCAGCACGTTCAGGGCCATCAGGAGCGAGGGACCTTGACACCAGGGCCCGCAACTGTTGACTTCCAGATCCCGATAGCGGATGGTTTCAGGCGCTTCCACCAAGACCGTGAAGTTCGCCAAGTCCTCATAGGTCAGCAGGCTGTCCTGCTGTTGGTGAAACTCGGCAATCTCCCGCGCGATTTCACCCTTGTAAATCAGATCGCGCGCTGCGCGGATGCCCTTTGTGCGAGCGCCGGCTTGGTGGCACTCCGCATCGATCATGCGCTGGAACGTATTGGCCAAATCAGGTTGCGGGAACAGTTGGCCTACCGGCACGGGCTCCCCTGCCGGTAGGAATGTGGACGCCGTTGTGGCATAGGTGCGGAAGGAAGGGCCCTGGAGCGCCTTGTGGAACCGTTCATCCACCGGCCTGCCATCCCGGGCCAACTCCAGGGCTGGTTGCACTACCTCCTCGAAGGTCATGGTTCCCCACCGGGCCAGGGCACTCAGCCAGGCATCCGGAGCTGCGGGCGTTACCGTCCGCGGCAGGCCTTCGGGCATGTCGCCGTTGTGGTGTTCCATGAAGTGCTGAATGCTGGCGGCTTGGGGCCAGCGACCCAGGCCGCTGATCGTCTCTACCGGTTTGCCATCACCAGGGCCGAACATGATGGGTGCAACGCCGCCGAAGTTCGCCGATTCCGGCACCACTACATTGAGGCACAGGCCGGCGGCCACGCCGGCATCGGCGGCATTGCCCCCTTGCTCCAGAATCCGCAGGCCAGCCATGGTGGCCAGATTGTGATCGGTGGAGATGAGGTGGCCTCGGCTACGAAAGGGAGGGCGTGTGGTTTCCATGGGATTCACGTTGGCTTGCTTCGCTGTCAATACGGAGACAGTGTAGAGGGCACCCGGGACTTGCTGGAACCGAACGCAGAGCACGGCTTGGACCATGCTCCCGGCCGGCATCCTGCCCGCGGGTGGATTCCCGTTGGTCAATGGTCGATTTGAGGCCGACTTCGCCCACCAAACAGTCCATGTGGCACTTTTTTGAAGTATGTCCCGAGCTTGTGCCTCAGTCTCTCTGTGCGGCAGTATTGGGTATCGTGGAAGGTTTCCGAATTCGGCCCTGCAAGGATCCTGGGAAGAACAAAATGGCTCTCACAACAAAACTTATCCGGCAGATTTTGACGGCCAGTCTGCTGTTGGTTGCCTGTTCGTGCACGTTGGTGGTTCCACCGCCGCCAGACACCTCCCCTGCCCTGAAACTTGGGTTGCTGCTCAATTACACGGGCTCGCCGGAAGCGTCCGCGGATCGGGAACGGGCCTTCAACCTGGCGATTAGCCACGCCAACGCCGGTGGCGGTGTGCTTGGACAACCGGTGACCGGGATCGCGGCGGATGCCACCTCCGATCCGCAGGCTGCCGTGGATGCCGCCCGCCGCTTGATCGAGGTTGAGGGGGTCCATGCCATCGTCGGTCCGAACGCCAGTGCGGCCGCGTTGCCGATTGCGGAAACCGTGGCCGGCCCGGCAGGCATCCCGATGATCAGTCCCTCCGCCACCTCGCCCCAACTCTCGACGGTTCCCGACAACGATTTCTTCTTCCGTACGGCTCTCTCCGATGCCATCCAGGGGCCGGTCCTGGCCTCGCTGACCCGGGAGCGCGGGTTCGACAATGTCGGGTTCATTTACGTCGATGACGCCTATGGGCAGGGACTGGCTGCCGCCTTCGCCCGGGCGTGGGACGGTCCGTTGCGGTCCGTTGCCTTGGACATGAAACAGCCGACCTATCTCGAGGCGTTGCGGGAGAGTGCCGGAAGCGGCGCCCAGGCCCTGGTGGTGGTGGCGCATGAGGATCACGCCCTGGCCCTTATCCGGACGGCTCTGGACGAGAGTCTCTTCGACCAATTCATCTTTGGCGACGCAGCCAAGCGCCTGCGTCTGGTGCAGGAGATCGGGGGAACCCATTTGGGCGGCATGTATGGCACTGCGGGGGCGTCGGCTCCCGACAATGACGCGACCCCGGGATGGGAAGCCGCCTTCATCGAAGCCTATGGGGCCCTGCCCGTCCTGGCCTATGTCAAGGAAACCTACGACGCGACCATTGCGCTTGTCCTTGCCGCCCAGGCCGCCGGCAGTGTCGAAGGGCCGGCGATGCGCGACCGGTTGCGGGAGATTGGCGGCCCGCCGGGATACATCGTTCCGGGCACGCCTGCCGGTGTCGGCGACGGCCTGCGCCAACTCGCGTCCGGTCAAGCGATTGACTACGAAGGGGCGGCCAGTTCATTGGACTGGGACGAAAACGGTGATCTCCTGCAGGGCTACGTGGGCATCTGGCGCTTTACGCCGGACGAACGCATTGAGGAAATGGACACAATCTTTGTTCAGGATTAAAGGACCGAATGGATCGATCCTGTAGATGGTTCAGCCAGTGAAAGATGACCAGTTCACTGAGCTGGATTCCGGCTGCGCTTTGCCTTGGTCAAGTCTCGGACAGCATGTCGGTGGATATCTGCCGATGGCTTAACAGGATCGGGTTCTACTGGCGGGCGATCCGGCGGGAACGAGGATTGACGGGTGGGGCATCTGTTTTTAGCCACGGTACGCGCAGCACATATCGGTGGCAGCCTTCCACAAAGAGCAGCATGCCGCCTCCCACCGCGAGGGCCATGGAGACATTGAAGGGCAGCCATATGCTCAGGAGGCCCGTAGCGCACACCAGCACCGCGCTGCCTGTCCGCAAGCCCACACCGGTCAGGACAGTCGGCAAGGACACCCCAACCACCGCTGCCAGGGCTTGCGCAGGCAGGCCTTCCAAGGGCACCACCGGCTCGGCCAGCATGGTCACGCCACCCAGCACCGTCAAGGGGCGCAGCGAGACCGGGAGCCAACTGCGAACTACATAACGAGCCCATTGCCAGCGTTGGTTGAAGGTGCCGTCAGCTGTCCAGGTACCGGTCATCCAAAGCCAGTCGCGGCCAAAACCGGCTGCGACCAGCAGGGCCACAATCCAGGCACCCAGCTCGATCAGCTGCCTGTCGGTGCCCGGCCAGACACATCCCACCATCAGGATGCTTTGCCAGGCCGCGGCCCGGCGGCGGCTGTCGCTGGCCGGCCAGGGATGGTTGGTCAGGCCGTTGCGCACACGCAGTGCCTGTCCCGCCACGAACAGCGGCCTCAGCAGGGCCACCCCCAAGTACCAGGGTGGCAGCAGGTGCCACAGGGCACCGAGCAGGGAAACCACGAACAGGCCCGCGCTGTCCGTCTCGATATCCAGCCGCTCGCCCAGCAGGGACGCCCTGTTGGTGCGCCGGGCCAGCCAACCATCCATTAAATCCAGCAGCATGAACACGACCACGAGCAACGCCGCCGCGGCCCGGGCCTGCGGCCATGCCCCGTTGGCAAACGGTGGAATCAGGCCCGCCAGCAGGGCCAGGATCAGACCGCGCAGAACGGACACGGTGTTCCCTGGCCCCAGCCCCGTAAACGGTGCATCGGGCTGCCCAACCGGATGGTTGGCGTCCAGGTTGAACCACAGAATCGCCAGGATGGCTGTGAGGACGCCTGCAGCCACCACGGTACGCAGCCACAGGCCCGAGCCGTCCACGGTCCCGAGATAGGCGGTTCCGGCAGCGATCGCGGAGAGGCCGGCGACAAATAGGACCAGGGCTTGCTGGCGCGATGTATTCATGCCGCAGGCCGGTCGGCCGTCCGGCCTGCGGCACTGGTCGGCCTTGGTCTTCTCATCTGGGATCTTGCAGCGGTATCTGTACCCAAACTTCCTGTATGCCGTCCACCCACGGGGCTATTACATAGGGTCCCAAGGTGACCAGAAGCCAAAGCTGGCCGTGTCGGCGGACCGGATTCCAGCCGGAGATGTCATCCAGGCTCTGCAACCCGTCGTCCACCCACTGGAGGGCCATGTCGAGATCCTGTTCCGGGTCGAGGGCCGCGGTGCGATGCTCCTTGGCGGCCTGCACGATCAGCGCCAGTGCCTCCTCCTCGGACACTGCCAGCAGGTCGGTCAGGGCAACCGGGTTTCCGGAGCCGGTGAATGTCCAAGTGTCAACGGACAGGTTGCCGTGGGCGCCACCGGTGTAGAACCAGAGAATCAAGCGGCCGCTGTGCAGGCCATAGGGTGCCCAGTACAGGTCGCTGGCTGCGGTCATCAGTTGCCAGGGCAACAGGGCGGTAAATGGCATTTCCCGTGCGAACTCCACGGCGGAGGCCTGTATGGCCTGGATTTGGCTGTCGATAACGGCTTGGCCGGCCTGGGCCAATGACGGGATCAACGCCAGCAGGCCGGTAGTTGCCTCGGACTGGAAGACCAGGTCGGGATCCGGGTGCGTCGGCGGAAGGTTGGGGACAAAGTGCAGCCTGTCCAATAGCCCGGACAGATCCTCCGTGGGAATGGGCGTGCTGGAGAAAAACGCCAGAATGGGCATGCCACCCAGTTCACGCAGGGCCGGTGTGGGTTCCACAACCAGATAGCGGTTGTTGGCGAAACTCGTATCGAGGTCCAGCAGACTCCGGGCCTGGCTGCCCGACAGCAGCCAGGCTTGCTGTTGCGGTGCGGCGTCTCCCTCCAGCCAGGGGATGTTCCTTGTAGTCAGTGTGACTGCCTCCCAGGAATCGGAGTGCAACGCCACGTGCGCGCTGAAGGCGTCAAAATCGACGGCGTTGTCTACCCACATTGCCACGGTGAATAGATTGCCCTTGCCTGCATCGCGGAAACCCACGGCCGCGAATTCCCGCTGCCATGCCAGACTGCCTGATCCCTGCCACACCGGACTGTCCCCGACCACGAAGTCGTCAAAGCGTCCGGCCTTGAAACTGGTGGCATAGACCTGCAACTGAGCCTGTTGAATGTTCGACAGATCGGACATCGGCTTCCAGCTGTCGCTGGCCAGGTCGAAGACGTGCCATGGCTCCGCGATGCATGTCCAGGCATGGGCCCGCGTGGTCAGTTGTCCGAGGACGAACTGTTCATCCTGACAGGCCAGTTCCTGGGCCTGTGCCGTTTCCGGAAGGGCGACCAGTCCAAACAGGGCCACCAGCACCGCCGCGACCACGGCTCTTGGACTCCAGTTGCCATGCCGGCCGGGAAGGCTCGCGCGTTGGATATTGGCCATCAGTGACTTCCTCGGAAACCTATGGTGTTGTCGCACTGTTCACATCCGACAGGCCTATCAAGTGCACTGGACGAGAACCTCGTTGGCATCCGTTTCAGCTCCCTATGGCGAAAGCCGGCACCCACCTCCAGTGCGGCTGGGATGGCGGCCCTGGCCAGTCAGCGCACTAGGGAGAACTGCCGTTCCTCGCACGTGATGCACTCCACCAGAGCGGTCCGTCCTGCGGCATTCTGCTCCGCCGCATCCTTGATGGCGGGGATGATATCAGCCGGATCGGTCACCTTCACGGACCAGGCACCCAGGGATGCGGCCAGGTCGGCGTATTCCCCCGACAGGAACTTGGTTCCGTACTTCTCGGTTGCGACCGGCAGGTGCTTCTCGTATCCGCCCATGGCCGAGTTGTTGATCAACAGCGTCAGGATCGGCACCTTGGAGCGCACGGAGGTCTCGATGTCCATGCCGCACATGCCCATGGCGGCATCGCCAACAAAGTTCACCACCAGCTTCTCCGGGGCGGCCAGCTTGGCGCCGATGGCCAGGCCCAGCGAATAGCCCAGTTGGGTCGACTTGCCCCAGCCGATGTAGGTGTTGGGCTTGCAGGTCATGTAGAAGGGGGAAATCTGGTCGCGCGGGTTGCCGGAGTCGGCGGTCACGATCGTGTTGGACACGTCCACGGCCTGCTGCAGGTCATGGATGACCCGGTAGGGGTTGATCGGTGTTTCGTCGGAGTTCAGCTTCGGTCCCCATTCCTCTTCCCAGGCACTACGCAGTTCCCTGACTTCGCCGGCCGAGTTCTTCTCCGTCGCGGTGCCGCGGGCCTTGATCGCGGCCAGCAGGGCCTGCAGGACCAGTTTGGCATCGCCCATCAGTGCCTGGTCCAGCACCAAGTCCTTGTTCAGGTCCCGTTCGTCCAGGGCAGCGTGGATCACCGTCTTGCCGGGTGGAATCGGGGTGCTCAGAAACGTGCGGGTGAAGCTGGTGCCAACGCCGAACAGGCAGTCCGCCTGTGCCAGCATGTGCTTTACCTGGGCCGGGCCGGTGTAGGTGCCGCAACCCAGCGACAGCGGGTGATCCTCGGGGAAGCTGCTCTTGCCCGGCAAGGTGGTCATGACCGGGGCCTGGAGTAGTTCGGCCAGTTCCACCAGCTCGTCGGTGGCCTCGGCATAGAGAACACCCTGACCCGACTGGATGACCGGCCGCTGTGCTGCCAGCAACAGTTCGGCCGCCCGGTCCACATCGGCCGGATCGGGGCCGTAGCGCACTGGTCGCACGGGTTCGTAGTCCACACTGTCGCCGAACTCGGCGGAACCCACGTCGGATGGCAGTTCCAGCATAACGGGGCCGGGCGTGCCGGACCGGAGCATCTGGTAGGCCCTGCGCAGCATTTCGGGCGCGCGTTCCGGGATGTTGATGCGGGCCACCCACTTCGTCACGTGCTGGTAGTTGTGGCTGGCGTCGAACTCCGGTGGCACATCGATCCGGTCGGCTCCGCCCTGCCCGGGCAGAATCAGGACCGGTACGGAGTCGGCATAGGCTTGTGCCACGCCGGCGAAGGCGTTCTCGATTCCCGGTCCGGCCTGCATGCAGCACACGCCGATGCGGTTGCCGTTGTGGATTCGGGAGAAACCGTCCGCAATGTTGATGACAGTGCGTTCGGTGCGCGCCAGAATCGGGCGTATGTCACCTGCCGCCGCGTAATCGATCAGCGGATTGGCGGGAAAGCAGCTGAGGAACTCCGTGCCTTCGCGCTTGAGGATTTCAACGACAGCTTGATAGACGTTCATGGGCACTGATCAATGGCAGGTTGGGGCGGGAGGGTGGACATCACAGGGTGAAGGCAGGCCATGGTCCTGGAGAGGTGTCACGCAACCTGCCCCGTACGTCCGGCGTAAGTATATTGCAGGGTTGATCGTTGGTTCCCGTCTGTGGAAGCCGGGGGCCGGCTATGCCAGCAACCAGCCCAGGCCGAATGGGCACACGCGCGAGGTACCTTTAGGCGTTACATGGACGAATCCCTCCTTTCCTGCAGTGGCTGCTTCGTGGCCCTGCTCCTTGCTTTCGTGGTCCTCGTCGCCTTCGGCGCGTTCCTGGGCATCCTCGGCGGGGTGATTTCCGCTGTGTTCGGTCTGTTTGCCGCCATCCCGGGCTGGCTCTGGCTGGTGATTCTTGTGGTTGCGATTGTTGCCATGTGGCAACGTCGGAATCGATGATGCGGTCGGACGGCGCGGATCGTTCCTTCGAAGTACCCAGATTCTGCGGAGGCCGGGGTTTGGCATCCACGTCGAACACATTGCAGGGGTCGCAGGCACCCAGCACTTCGCCATCCTGCGGGGTGGTCTGGAGACGGCCGGCGAGGGCTTAACTTCCACCGCACCGCAATCGAAACCTAACCCTTACGCGGCTTCTCCGTTGTATCTTGCTCGCCGTGTCGAGACCGAGGTTCGACCCTCAAACTCTCCGGCTCAGAACCCCTTTGGCCTGAGTGTGCTGTCGACGCTGTTCAGCAGATTTCCGATCCCCCCGCATCCGTAGCAGGTCGCCGTAGCATCGCTTAACGGCTGATGTTGGCTTCGTTCCGGCCCTATGAGTGAGGCCACCCCTGTCTCGGTACAGGTATTGAATTACCCCATGCGAACATACTGTACGACTACGCCCAGACCCGGCGCTCGTGAAAGCCTCCCGTCGGCAGTCATCAGAGGGAGACCGTGAGTGTGTGCAACTGCGACGTAGAAGGCATCGCAGACGCTGATATTCCGGCGGTATTGCCAGGCCAAAGGGGCCAGGGATTGGTGCGAGACGCGATCCACCGGCCAATGGACCAGGTCTTCGACCACCATCTGCGCCCGCGTTTCTTCAAGCTGCCCATTCAGCACCGCCCGCCGCAGCACCGACAGCACTTCCGCGTCCATCAATTCGGGTGCCACCAACGAGGAGTCCTCGATGGTGGCTGCCACCGTCAGACCAAGGGGCGTCCTTAGAAGATACTCGACAGCGACCGAAGCGTCGACAACATACCGGCTCATCCAGTATCCTGCTCGCGGATGGAGCGTTCTTCCATGAGCAGTGCCGACGCTTCCCCGCCCAAATTGGTCTTGGGGCGCTGGGCCAAACGTTTCCGCCAGTCCTGCCTGGCCAACTCCCGCTCGACGGCAGCAAGTACGATGGCGCTTATGGAACAGCGGTTCTCACGGGCGTGAAGGCGCAGGCGCTCATGAAGGTCGTCAGGTATATTTTTTACTTGTAGATTGCCCATGTCATGAATATTGCATGATTGGAGCATGAACTACAAACCGTTGGGGTGTTACAACTTGGTTTCAGCTTGGTTGGCCTCGGCCCGAGTCCGTTATATGGGTATCGCCAAGTCGGGACAGCTATGTCATGTGTAGCCGCAGCAGGAGATCCTGAAACTGGATCTCCATGCTCTCGGCGTTGAGTGGGGTGGCTGTGTAGGGATTGTCGATGTGGGGGTAGCCCGACAGCGGAACCTCTTTACCGTTCTTCAGGAGCGGGCCGGTCCAGCCAAACTCATAGCGGTCGCCGCGCAGGCTCTCGAAGCGGACATCCAGCCCCTTCACCTCCAGCGGCAGCTCCAGCACGCGGGCGCGGAAGTCCCTGAACTCGCCGTCCTGTTCGCGGCGGCCCATCTGCAGTGTCCACACCACCTGCGAGCCTGCTGCCCGCAGGTCCTGCCGGGCCGTCGGGCCAGTTTGCGCCATGCGCAGTGAGGCTGATGCCGTCAGTGCCAGATAGCCGTTGCCCTTCATGCCGAAGGCCCAGTTCCGCTGGATGTAGTAGGCGTCGAAGGCCTGGGCCGGAAAATGGGCGTGCGTGAAGCCCATCCAGTCGTCCTCACCCAGATCGTGCAGGGCGAAGAGTACGTCCCTGTCCTGTGCCACTCTGGGCAGCCGCACATGGCCGTGCCAGTAGTTGGGACGGTGGGAGCCGTCCTCGCTGGTCAGCGGCGGATGCGTGACGAAGACCACGGCCTCCGGGGACAGGGTGGCCTGCCAGATGTGTTCCTGCACTCCGGGTTCGCCGGGGCGGTGGTCCTGGGCGGCCGCCAGCATGTAGTCGGGAGTGCGGAAGGTGGCCTTGTTGACTTCCCAGGTACCGGACTCGCGATCCAGTTCCGGTTCGAGTTCCCCGGCATGCCGCTCCCGGCTCCAGATTTCCGCTGCCGGATCGCGGGCGATGGCCTCGATTACGGGCGGAAGGCGGTAGTTGACGGTACAGGCCAGTGATACGGTGCCCAGCACGTGGTCGTTGTGCATGCCCATGCCCCACAGCATGCGCCCCAGGCCTGATGTGGGCTCGCGGTAGGCAGCCTTGAGATAGGGGGCGTAGCTGCGCCCGTGGGTGGAACCGAACACCCCGCGGTAGGAGTTGACCGCCATGCAGAAGAACAGCTTGTCGAGCACCACCACGGCCATTTCGTGGACCGTTTCGTCCTCCGCCAGGTCGGCCAGGTGCGTGAGCGCCAGGACATCCTCTTCGAAGTAGGTGTTGGAGTCCCACTCGCGGAAGCCGCCGGCGGCCCGCTTGCGCAGCCAGGCCAAGGCGCGTCGTTCGCCCAGAGCCTGGTGTTCGGCACCGGTCAGGCCGCTGTTACCGAAGCGGTGGCGGGGATAGAGCTGGCCGGCCAGGATTTCGCAGGTGTGGAACAGAATCTGGTGGTTCTCGGTCCAGAAGCACATGGCGTCCTGCCCCGGTTCGTCCATCCAGTAGCGGAAGCCCAGGATCACATTCCGCAGTTCAGTGCGGAGATCCGCCGGGAATTCCGATTCGTCCCCCCAGCGCAAGAGGCTGCCCAGGATGCCGGTCAGGTGAAAGTCGCTGCAGTCGGCCCTGCCGACGATCTCGGCGGCCGTCGTACGGAACTGCTCCCAGTCCACTTTGTCCCATTGACCCAGCTCCAGGCGGGCCATTTCGTGGAAGACCGTGCCCTTTTCGGCCGCGGCATGGTGCAGCGCCTCCGTGCGCCGCTGGTTCCAGGTGCCGAAGTGCCGGTCCGAATAGGCCACGTTGCCGTTGAGCCAGGCCGAGAACCGGCGGAAGTGCCGCCGGTTGTGCGTGTAGTACTCCACCAGTGGGGGCAGCACCAGAATCTCGTACTTGTCCTGGGGGTACTGGTAGGTGTTGCCCAGGGTCATGAAAGGCAGCTTGCGGCCCTGGGTCTGTTGCTCGGAGTAGATGCGCCCGTCGGTCCGTTGCAGACGGACCACGAGTTCGCGCTCCAGCGGCTTGGTTTCCGGCCAGTGCAGCGTCACCGGGGACGCGCGGTCGAAGGCGCTTCGGTTCAGGTAGGTGTCCTCCAGAACCTCGGAGAACTCCCGGTGCTCCTTGGCCCACCGGGAATCCGCCGGTACAAACCAGGCAGCCGCCGGCGGATCGGGCAACTGCAGGGCCATGACCATGGGGGAGGCCCGCAGCGCAATCGCAGTGAACCGCACCAGAAGTTCGACTTGGCCCGCCGGCAGGTCCAGGCGGCCGGTCGCCGTGACCGGCGCCTGCAGGGAGAAGTGGTCCACTTGCCAAGCGTGGCTGCCGTTGACCCAGACGTCTGCCGGCCCATTCGATGTAAGACGGACCTCTCCCGACCAGTCCTTCTCCACTTCCGCATGGGCGATGGCCCAGCAGTGGACCGAGTGCGGCGTGTGGGCAAAGACCGTGCCGTAGAGGAAGCGATCTTCCCGTACCCGGACCACCTGCCAGCGTAGGGGCTTGTCGTCCTGGAAAGGGCTGGCGAACTCCACGAAGGGCCCCTGGATGCCGGGGTTCGTGCTGTGCAGCCGGGTCGCAGCGGCCCGGCGGAATTCGGCTTCCGGCAGACCGGGTGCAATGGAATCGGACAGCTTCTGCAGGCGGGGTCCGCAGAACAGCCATTCCCGGATGAAGCCGCGCTCGTCCGGCTCCAGGGCCGGCAGCAGGGTCCTGGGCGCCGGTTCCGCCGCCCGGCCCGGATCAGTCGTCATAGAGGACGCAGCGGACCTTGTGGTCTCCCGGCAGCGTGTGCAGGGTCGGATTGTCCGTGTCGCAGACTCCCCTCACGGCATCGTGGCAGCGCGGGTGGTAGGGACAGCCCTTGGGGATCGAGTAGGGATCGGGCACGACCCCGTGAATGGCGGTCAGGCGACTGGTCAGGCCCTCGACGGACTTCCGGCCCAGCTTGGGAATGGAGTGCAGCAGCGACCGCGTATAGGGATGCTTGGGGTCGTAGAAGATCGAGTTGACATCGGCCATTTCGACCACTTCGCCCAGGTACATGACCACCACGTAGTCCACCATCTGGGCGATTACGCCCAGGTCGTGGGTGATGAAGATGATGGCCATTCCGAACTCTTCCTGGAGCTCCTGCATCAGGGTCAGGATTTGGGCCTGGGTGGTGACGTCCAGGGCAGTGGTCGGCTCGTCGGCAATCAGCAGGCTGGGCTGGCACGACAGGGCCATGGCAATCATCACGCGCTGCCGCATGCCGCCGGAAAGCTCGTGGGGATAGCGCTTGAGGACTCCCTCCGGCTGGGGCAGGTTGACCCGCCGCAGCATCTCGACCGTGATCTCCGTGGCCTCCTCTTGCGAACAGTCCCGGTGCAGCGAGATGGCCTCGATGATCTGGGCCCCGATCGTGTGGACCGGGCTCAATGAAGTCATCGGCTCCTGGAAGACCATGGAAATGTCGCCACCGCGGATGGATCGGGCCAGTGAGCCCTTGGGATTGAGCTGGGCCATGTCCACGGTTTCGCCGGGCCGGTCCGCAGTCGGGGCCCGGTGGAAGAGGATCTCGCCCTGCACGACCCGGCCGGGCGGCGGCACAATCGACAGGATGGACCGGGCCGTCACGGATTTGCCACAGCCCGATTCGCCCACCAGGCCGATGGTTTGGCCGCGGTTGACGGTGAAGTCCACACCCTCCAGGGCGTGCACAACGCCCTGGTCCATGAAGAAATGGGTCTTGAGGTCCCGGATCTCGAGCAGGACCTCGTCGGTGTCGACCAGGACGTGGCCGTTGCGTGCCTGTTCCATGATCGGTTGTGCGAACTGTCGGTCAGGCGTACGGGTCGGCGGCATCGCGGATGCCGTCGCCCAGGAAATTGAAGGCCAGGACGGAGATCACCACGGCGGCGCCAGGAAGCAGGAGCCAGGGGGCCAAGGCAACCGAGCGCAAGTTCTGGGCTTCCTGGAGCAGCACACCCCAGGAGATGGCCGGGGCCCGCAGGCCAAGACCGATAAAGCTCAGTCCGGTTTCGGACAGGATCATGCCCGGCACGGCCAAGGTCAGCGAGGCGATGATGTGGCTCATGAAGGACGGCATCATGTGACGCAGGATGATGCGGATTTCACTGGAGCCGGAGAAACGGGCCGCCATCACGAAGTCCTCTTCGCGCAGGGAGAGGAAGCGGCCGCGCACTACCCGGGCCAAGCCCGTCCAGCCGACAAAGGCCAGCAGCACAGTCACCATGAAGTACCGGACGATGATGTCCATATCAATGGGCAGGGCGGCCGCCAGGGCCATGATCAGGGGGATCTCCGGGATGGAGCGAATGAATTCGATCAGCCTCTGGATGGCGTTGTCCAAGGTGCCGCCATAGTAGCCGGAGATGCCACCCAGGATGAGGCCCAGCACCAGGGAGATGATGACACTGACCAGGCCGATGGTCAGCGAGACGCGAGCCCCGTAGACAATCCGGCTGAACAGATCCCGGCCGATGCGATCCGTGCCCAGGATGAACAGGCCCTGCCCCTGCACCACGCCCAGCGATCGTTCCTCGATGGGGGCGTCAATGCCGAACAGGTGCCGGTCGGTGCTCCACAGGCCCCAGGCCTCGTACTCCTCGGTGCGTACGAAGAAGCGGACCGGATACACGACTTCCTTGTCCTCGGTGTAGATCTTCTTCAGGGTTTCCGAGTCCCTTTCGGTCTTGATGCCGTAGACGAACGGCCGTTGCAACCGTCCTTCGTGCACCCACCGAATGCGGCTGGGGGTGGACAGCTGATATTGGATGAAGCTGGTTTCCGGCAGATAGGGCGCCACCCACTCGCACAAGGCCACGATGAAATAGAGGACGATGAATATAACCCCCGCAATGACGGCCATGCGGTGCTTGATGAAGCGCCACCACATCAATTGCAGGTAGGACGCCACGAACAGCTTTTCGTCCTCGGCAACGGACTCCTCCAGGATCGGCGGTCCCTCGGGAATGTCCGGTGTGCGGTCGATCCAGGCGATCTCTTGTTGGGACACGGAACTTGGTGCGGGGCTGGAGTTGGCAGGAAGCCGGTCGTCGCCGGTCTACTGTTCGAGTCGAATGCGCGGGTCGACGATGGCCAGCAGCACGTCGGAAATAAGCGTGCCGATGATGGTCAGGGTACTCAGCATGAACAGGAAGGTGCCGGCCAGGTACATGTCCTGGGCGGTTAACGAACGCAGCAGCATGGGGCCGGTGGTCTGCAGGCTCAGGACCATGGCTACCAGTGTCGTGCCGGAGATGAGCGAGGCCAGGGACCAGCCCACGGTGCTGAAGAAGGGGTTCATGGCCACCCGCACCGGATACTTCCAGATGAGCTTGGTCTCCTTGACGCCCTTGGCCCGCGCCGTCTCGACGTAGGGCTTGTTGAGCTCGTCCAGCAGGTTGGCGCGGGTAATGCGGATGTTGCCGGCTGTGCTGGAGATGGCAACGATGAACATGGGCACCCAGATGTGGGCAAGCATGTCCATGATCTTGGCCCAGCTCCAGGGAGCCAGCATGTACTCCTCGGAAAAGAGGCCGCCCACATTCATGTTCAGCTGCGAATGGGCGAGATAGAGGATGATCAACGCCAGCAGGAATCCGGGGACGCCCAGTCCGATGAAACTGAACGCGGTCATGCTGTAGTCGAGGATCGAGTATTGGTTGGTGGCCGAATAGACCCCGATCGGAATGGCGATGAACCAGCTCACCAGGAGCGCGGACATGGAGAGGACGACCGTGAGGGCCAGCCGTTCCCAAATCAGCTCCGCCACAGGTTTCTGCCATTCCATGGACTGTCCCCAGTCCCCCTTGGTCGCGATGCCCTTGATCCACTTCCAGTATTGGACGTAGACCGGCTGACCCAGCCCATAGCGCTGGGCCAGGGCTTCCAGTTCTTCCTCGTCCACCAAATCCCCTTCCTGGGCCAACTGGGCCGCATAGGAGGTGAGGAAGTCACCGGGTGGCAGCTGAATGATGGCAAAGGAGAGGATCGAGATGGCGGCCAGCGTCGGAATCATGAACAGAATCCGACGGATGATGTACAGCAACATGTCGAAGCGGGATTAGCAACTCCGGCCCACAGGCGGCCAGAAACCACAAATCATGGCCGGACGGCAGGGACCCGCTGTGGCGCAGGTCCCCGCCGTCGTCGGCCGGCTATGCAATCGCGGGCGAAAGCTTAGGAGTGGTCCGCCGGATTGTCCCAGTAGTAGGTTTCGGTGTGGAGCAGATGCTCGTCACCGGTGGTGTCGTCCAGCGGGAAGCCTTCCAGGTAGCCCATGAAGCCGTTCTTCACGATCACGAGCTTGGGAGCCTCGCCCAAATAGCCAATCATCGGCAGCTCCTCGGCCCAGATGTCCAGGACCTGCGTGAAGAGCTCGTTGCGTCGGGCATCGGAGGGCTCGACGTTGATCTGGTCCATGATTTCCCAGATGTCCCAAATCCAGTGGCCTTCCGGTGGTTCCTCGGAGTTGGGATCAACCCCGTCGGTGTTGCGGTACAGGCCCCAGGCCACGCCCCACGGACGGTCAATCATCGTGCCTTCGAAGATCCAGGGAGCCACGATGGGCAGGACCGTGCGGTCGCCACCCCAGAAGGCCGCCTCAATCTCGTTGGCCCGGAAGTGTTCCGTATAGAGGGAGCGTTCGAAGTACTGGTACGTGGCGGTGATGCCTACTTCCGCAAAGTACTTGACGATTTGCAGGATGGCATCCTCGCCCTGCGTACCGGGTGAGGCCGTGCCTTCGACGATGAAGCTGAGGACTTCGTCCGTGCCGGGCCAGAGGCGCTGACCAGCATCGTTCTTTTCGCTGTAGCCGGCTGCGTCGAGAAGCTGGTTGGCCATGTCCGGGTCATACTCGATGTAGGCGCTGGCCTGGGCCATGTTCGCTTGCGGCGAGCTGTTAAGCGGGCTGTACTGACGCGGGGTCAGGAGACCGTCGAAGACCAGCTCGTTGAGCGTGACGCGGTCGACCGCCACCGACAGGGCCTTGCGGACGTCGGAGTTCTGGAATAACTCGCGCAGGCGCGGATTCTTGGTGGTCTGGTTCAGCTGGATGGCCGTGTGGCCGGAGGCGTAACCCAGATAGACGGAGTAGTCCCCGCTCTCCTCGTTTTCCTTGAACAGGGTGAAGCTGTCGAGGGAGACGTGGCGGCCCTGGAAGTCGATCTCGCCGTTGATGATGCGCAGCTCGAAGACGTCGGGCGTCTCGAAGAGGCGGTGGTTGACGTGATCAATGTAGGGCAGTTGCTGGCCGCCGGAATCCACGAACGGGAAGTACGGGTTGCGCTCCATGACGAAGAGCTCGTTGGACAGCTCGTTGGCGGCCTTCCACGGGCCCAGGGAGGGCAGGTCCGGGTTGAGGTACCACCAGCGGCGGTCCTCGTAGTACTCGTTCCAGGCGTTGAAGCCGGCCTCCTCGGTGGCGGCCTGCAACCCGTCCTGGTCGTCGGTCAATTCCATGTGGAACTGCGACAGGTAGTGCCCCGGCAGGTAGATGCGGCGTGTGGTGCGCAGGGTTTCGTAGATGAACAGCGGCTTGGGTTCGTTGAACGTGTAGGTCGCGCTGTAGTCGTCCCCGGCGCTCAGGCCCATCGTCTCACCGCCCGACTGCCAGCGCGGATGGACGGAGGGGTTGATGTCCGTGTTGAGCATGTCGTTTTCGTACCACCACAGCAAGTCGGCCGAGGTGAACGGAGCGCCGTCGGACCACTTGGCGCCTTCGCGCAAGTTGAAGGTCCAGGCAGTGGCGTCCTCGTTGATCTCCCAGGACTCGGCCAGGCGGGGTTGGACGTTCAGGTCCTGGTCGTACCAGCCAAGACCGCGGTCCTGCATTTTGGTGGGACCCCACCGGTCGGACACGCCCCTGAAGCCGCGGCGCATCACGCCGCCGTAGTTGCCGTTGGAACCGCCGGCATTGGGCAGCACGCCGGGATTGCTGGGCAGGCGTTCGTCGACGGGCGGCAAGGCTCCGGAGGAGACCATATCAGCCAGCATCGGGGCTTCCTTATAGGTGCCCATGTCCATGGCTGCATCGGCGGCCGGGGCCGGAGCCTCCGCGGCCGGGGCTGGTTCCTCTGCAGCTGGTTCGCCGCCGGTACCGCAGGCGACAGCCACCGCGCCGGCCGTGGTTACCGCCGACAGGCGAATGAACTCACGGCGCGAAAACGCGTGAGTCCTAGTCTGTTTCCGGGTCATGGAAACATCTCCTTGAATTGGATTGAGAACGCAGGTTCGGCTGGAGGCAGCCAAGACCGAGGCCCGCGCTCCACGCGCGCAAGGCCGTCGGGCCGCCTAGTATACACGGTCGGTGCCGATCGGAGCCGGCCACCGCCATTCGGAACGCGTCCCGGCTGCGACAGGAGTCGGCCAGTCGCCGGCCTCAGTCCCAGTCCAGCGAACCGCCGGTCTTGTAGTCCGTAACCCGCGTTTCGAAGAAGTTCTTTTCCTTCTGCAGGTCGATGATCTCGGACATCCAAGGGAAGGGGTTGGCCGGCTGCGGGAACAGCGGGGCCATGCCCAGTTGCTGGCAGCGCCGGTTCACGATGAAGTGCATGTAGGTTTCGCACTGCTGCGCGTTCAGGCCCAGGAAGCCGTTGGGCATGGTGTCCCGGCTGTAGCCGATCTCCAGCTCGCAGGCCTCGAGGAACATCTGCCGGACTTCGCGCTGGAAGTCCGGGGTCCACAGGTGGGGGTTCTCGATCTTGATTTGGTTGATGACGTCGATGCCGAAGTTGAGGTGCACCGATTCGTCCCGCAGGATGTACTGGTACATCTCGGCTACGCCGATCATCTTGTTGCGCCGGCCCAGCGACAGGATTTGGGCGAACCCGGTGTAGAACCACATGCCTTCGAAGATGACATAGAAGGCGATCAAGTCGCGCAGGAACGACTGGTCGGCCGCCGGTGTGCCGGTGCGGAAGTCCGGGTCGGCGAAGGTCTGGGTGTACTGCAGGGCCCAGGCCGCCTTGTCCGTGATGGAGGGGATTTCCCGATACATGTTGAAGAGTTCGCCCTCATCGAGGCCCAGGCTCTCGCAGATGTACTGGAACGTGTGGGTGTGGATGGCCTCCTCAAACGCCTGCCGCAGCAGATACTGCCGGCACTCGGGATTCGTCAGGTGACGGTAGATGGCCAGGACGATGTTGTTGGCCACCAGTGATTCGGAGGTGGCGAAGAAGCCCAGGTTGCGGCTTACCATGAGCCGTTCGTCGGCAGTCAGACCCGAGGCCGACTTCCAGAGCGCAATGTCCGCCTGCATTGCCACTTCCGTGGGCATCCAGTGGTTGTTGCAGCCGGCCAGGTACTTCTCCCAGGCCCACTGGTACTTAAGGGGGAGCAGCTGGTTGACATCGGCCTGGGCGTTGATCATGGCCTTTTCGCTGACCATGACGCGTCCGGCGCCGCGATCGATGTGGCCCAGGCCGGTGCCGTCCGCCGTGTCGGCGGGCGGAGACATGGTCGGGACGGATATCGTGGGTGTCGGAGTCGGAGTGTTCCAGTTAAGAGTCATCGGCGGGTGGGGTTTGGTGAAGGGGGTGGTTAACGGGATGGGAAAACACTGGCGGGGGTAGGCACAGGTGCAGCGGATCCGGACGATCGTCAGTCCGCCCAGTTGAGGATCAGACCCAGGGTCTCCGGGTTCCAAGCGGTCAGTTCGGCATAGGCGGCCGGCGCATCCTCCCAGGCGAAACGGTGGGTCGCCAATCCGGCAACCCGGAGCCTGCCGGCGGCCAGGCAGCGCAGAACCAAGCGGTGGTCGTCCGCCAATGTCCAGTAGCCGGGAGAACTGTCGGCGACGGGCCGGACCGAGTTGTGTGCGCCGATCAGGGTCAGGCCGGTCTTGTGGACGTCCCGGTAGAAGTTGACGTCCGACGTGTTGCCCCGTGTGCTTCCCAGCAACACCAGCCGGCCGTGGTGGGCGATGATGTCGAAGGCCGACGTCACGGCGGCGGGGTGCCCGGTGGCATCCACCACCACCTGCGGTTTGCCGTCGTCACAGAGGGCCGCGATTCGGTCCAGGTAGTCACCCTGCATCTGCAGGGCCGCATCGGCACCCAGCTTCCGGGCAAGTTCAAGTCGGGTGTCGTCCACATCCAACGTCAAGGCAGGCACCGCACCGTTGAGCTTGGCCCACTGCATGGCCAGGAGGCCGATGATGCCCGCACCCAGCGTGGCGACGCCTTCGCCCAGTTCGATGCGGGCCTTGCGCACTCCCTGGAGGGCAATGGCAGCCATAAAGAAGAAACAGGCCTGTTCGCTGGCGAGGTCGTCCGGTACGGGCGTGCAATGCTGCGGATGCACGGCCGCAATTCGCTGATGTTCGATGGGCACGGCCAGCCGGTCCCCCTCCGCCCAGCCGGAGACTTCAGCGCCGACCTCGATCACTTCCGCCACCATGCTGTAGCCGGCTCCCATGGGATAGTTGCGGGCGGTGTTTTCGAGGCCCAGCAGGAAGGCCCGTTCGGTGCCAGGGCTGATCAGCGAAGCGACGGCCCGAACCAACAGTTGGTTCGGTGCGCAGACGGGTAGATCGGAGTGGACGAGTTCGGCGACACCGGGTGCGGTGAACCGGACCTGGGTGTTCAAGGCTCGGGCAGGGGATGCGGGTTCGGGATGCGCATAGCACCCGGGGCCATGACGCAAACCGGGCACAATCAAAGCACTATATCGTAACCAGATTCGCGCTGAACGCCGACGTTTTTGGAGAGGCATGCAAGGCCCAGCCTACAGCCGACACTATGTCCAGCAGGTGACCCAGGTGTTGGTTCAGGTCCTGATCGTGACCGCGGTCGCACTGCTGACCCGCCTGGTCTTGCTGGGGGGCCACTCCCTGTGGCTGGACGAAGCGATCAGCCTGGAGACCACGGCCCGCAATTCACCGGCCGACCTGTGGCTGTTCCTGAGGCGGTGGGACATGCATCCGCCCCTCTACTACCAGGTTCTGGACATCTGGACGACCTTCCTGGGGACATCCCTGACGGCTCTGCGCATGCCGTCCGTGCTGGCGGGAACCCTGACCGTGCCGGTCTACTACATTGCGGTCATGCAGCTCAGCCGTCGCCGCACCGCGTTTGTGGCGGCCCTGCTATTGGCCCTGGCGCCCATGCAGGTGGAAATTGGACAGGAGGCACGCATGTACGCCCTGCTCACGCTCTGGGTGTGCGGCGCCCTGGTCTGCATGGTGAACCTGTTGCGACGGGAGGCCATGGACTCCGCTCGCGGGTTCTGGCTTGGCTTCGCCGTGTGCCTCGCCGGCGCGTCCTATACCCACAACACCGGTGGTCCGTTTCTTGCCGTGGCTCTCACGCTCCCGGTGCTGGCCTGGCGCTGGATGGCGCGCCGCGGCCATAAGTTCCCGCAATATCCTGCCCTCAACGCCAGGGGATTCACGTTCAACTGGGTTACCGCCCTGGGTCTGGCGTTCCTGATGTGGCTGCCCTGGGCTCCGGCGTTTTGGACCCAGACGGTCCGTATTGTCGGGGAATTCTGGGTTCAGCCCCTGACTGTGGAGACCGTAGCCTGGACCTATCTACGGTTGACAGGGTTCAACTGGCTGGATACGCCCGTGCTACAGGTTGTGGGATTCGGCTTTCTCCTCGGCCTGGCCGGTCTCGGCGTCTGGCACCTGCGCCGGTCGCCGGTAAGCGGGTTTCTGCTGCTGGGTCTCTTCCTGACCCCGCCCCTGATGGCTTCGGCTGCGGAGATCGTAAAGCCCATTTGGCATATCCAGTCCCTGAACTGGATCCATCTGCCGCTGCTCATGACCGCAGCTGTGGGGATATGCGGACTCAAGACCGATCCCGGCACCCGACTCGATCCGGGCAACGCGTGGCAACGCCTATCGCACAGGCTGAAGGCTCCACTGCAAATTGCAGCGATCCTGCTCCTGTGCGCGGGGCAGGTGGCCGCCCTGGGCGGCTACTATCGGGACGGCGAACGGGAAGGTTGGCGGGACGCGGCAACTCTCGTTGCCACCCGGGCTGGGGAAGGTGAAGCGGTCCTGTTCCACGCCAACTGGGCCCAACTGCCTTTCGCCTACCACTACGCCACAGTGGAGGGAGCGCCTGCAATCGAGCAGATTCCCCTGCCCGAACCAGTGTTCTCCGGCGATGTGGCGGAACCCAAGATGAGCCGTGCCCACCTGCCGTATATGCATGAGCAACTCATCGGCCGGGAGCGCTTGTTCCTTGTCTATTCCCACGATTGGTACACCGATCCCGAGAGATTGGTGACCCGTGCCCTGGAGGTTAGGTATCGGGTGGCAGCGGAGTGGGAGTTCGAAGCGATCCGCGTAATCGAGTATGTTTCCAGGGACGGTTGACTCGAAGTGGGCGCCAGGCAGCGCTGAAACAACATATGACCAAGCAAGCAGTTCGCATCGGTGTGGTGGGTGCCGGACGCGGGGCCGCCTATCTCCGCGCCGCCCGCCTGGACATGGGCCTTGAGCTGGTGGCGGTCTGCGATTCAAGCGAACGTCGCCTGAGGGCTTTGGACCTGCCCGACGGGGTTCTGTGCCTGACGGACGAGGCTGAACTCCTGGCGCAGGACATGGACGCCGTGGTCATCGCCACCTACTTCGACGCCCACGCCCCACTGGCTGTCCGGGCCCTCAGGGCCGGCTTCCATGTCCTGAGCGAGATCACGGCCAACGCCACCATGGCAGAGGGGGTGGCATTGTGCGAGGCGGTGGAGGAAACCGGGCGTATCTACATGATGGGGGAGAACTCCGCCTACACGGACTTCAACCAGGCCATGACCGAACTGTACGCATCGGGGGAGATCGGCCGCGTCCTCTACGCCGAAGCCGAGTACAACCATCCGATGCCGCCGGAGACGATGCTGCGCTTGGCTCCGGCACGCGGCCACTGGCGCAACTGGCTGCCGTCAACCTACTACTGCACCCATGCCCTAGGGCCGCTGATGGCGATTACCGATACCTGGCCGGTGGCGGTCAACGCGCTGTCCATTCCGGCTCCCGAACTGGGGCCGCAGGAGGTGCGGGTCAACGATCCGGGTTCGGTGATTCTGTGCCGCATGGACAACGATGCCGTGTTCCGGCTGTTCGGTATCCGGATTCCAGGCCACAGCAATTGGTATCGATTGCACGGCACCGGCGGCGCCATGGAGAATGCACGCGGACCCGGCTACTTCGGACCCGGCCAGGTTCGGGTCTGGCATGATCCGTGGAACTGTCCGCCCGGCCAGCCGACCGAACGCAGTTTCGTGCCCGAATGGCCCGACCACGGCGCGACTGCCGCGGGGTTCGGCCACAGTGGGGCGGACTTCTGGGTGGTCCATCATTTCGTGGAGGCCGTGCGGTCGGGACGACCGCCGTTTCTCGATGTCTACCGCAGCGTGGCCATGAGCAGCGTGGGCTTGCTGGCCTGGCGCAGTGCCCTGGCGGAAGGGCAGTCGGTGTCCGTGCCGGACTTCCGGGATCCGGGAGTGCGGGGTCAATTCCGCGATGACCATCTGCGGGCCGGTCCCGACACACCGGACACCGAACGCCTGCCGTCCTCGATCCGTGGGGAAGTCGAGATTGACCACGCCGACTTGGAAAGGGCGGAACGGTTCTGGAACTCGCTGCACAGGTAGCGGACAGCCTGGTTGCAATCCGATTTTCCATACAAAACGAGGTGCACTTTCCCTTGTCCGATTCATCCGTACAGGCCCAGTTCGGGGCCAACGCCGCCTTCTATGTCACCCACGAGACCCATGCCAAGGGAGCCAGCCTGGTTCGGCTGGTCGAGGTTCTGCCCCTCCGGCCGGAGTGGGAAGCCTTGGACGTGGCTACCGGCGCGGGCCATACGGCCTTTGCCCTGGCCCCCCATGTCAGGCGGGTGCTCGCCACGGATCTGACTCCCGAGATGCTGGCGGAGGCGCGCCAGCTGGGAACCGAGCGGGGCATCTCCAACGTGGACTTTGAACTGGCACGGGCGGAGGAACTGCCCTTCAACGACAGCCGGTTCGACCTGGTGACCTGCCGCATCGCTCCCCATCACTTCGACAGCATCCCCGCGTTCCTGGAGCGGTCGCGGGCCGTGCTCAGGCCGGGCGGTTCACTGGTGGTGATCGACAATCTCGTACCGGACGGATCCGGAGGCGACTATGTCAATGCCTTTGAGAAGTTGCGGGATCCGAGCCATGCAGCCTGCCTCAGCGACCGCCAGTGGCGGGAGGCGCTGGACGCGGCCGGGTTCGAACTCCGGCATCGGGAGATTCTGGGCAAGCGCATGAAGTTTGGGGCTTGGGCCTCCCGCCACGATGAGCGCATGCAGGGTTTCCTGAAGTCGCTGCTGATGGCGGCCACCACGGAGGCCCGCGGCCTGCTGCAGCCACGCACTGAGGGCGGGGAGCTTACCTTTGGCCTGCATGAAGGGTTCTACTGGGCTCAGGCTCGCGCATAGGATTCGTTCCGGCCGCGTTCGGCCGACCACCAAGACCATCGAATATCGAATCACATTCCTCTGCTGTACCAGGAGCACGTCACATGTCAGAGCAAAAACCCGGAGCACCGACAGAACTGGAAATTTACCTGTTCGATCTGAGGGGGTACCTACACATCAAGAACGCGATCTCCAAGGAGGATCTGACGGAGATCAATGCCTGCCTCGACTCGATTCCGCCGATGAAGATCGGCGAGTGGTACGGGTATGTCCACGCCCATCAGTTCAGTCCCACGGACGGGCTCAACCTGCAGCAGATTTACGAGGCCGGGGAGCCCTTCGAGAAGCTGATCGACTATCCGGCCTGGATTGAGAAGGTGTGCCATTTCGTGGGCGGTGCCGACTCCTTCGACTACAACCACGGCGAACTGTTCATCGACGAGTGCTTTGCCAACCTGCGCGGGCCGGGCGAAGCCATCGGCCTGCACTCGGGTGGTCACACGGGCACCAAGCGGACCCAATTCCGGTTCTACCAAGGCGAGTTTCACTGCGGCCAAATCAACATCTTGATGGCCTTCAACGACATCGGGTCCGGTGACGGTGCCACAATGGTCATACCGGGCAGCCACAAGGCCCACTTCCAGCACCCCCAGTTCGAGCAGCACAAGCTGACTGCCGACTCGGCGAACTCGGTGGACGAGGTGGAGGGAGCCGTCGAACTGCAGATGGAGGCGGGGGACGTGCTGTTGTTCGTGGATGCGTTGAGCCACGGTTCGGCGCGCCGAACCACGCCCGGCAACAGACGGATTGCCGTCTACCGGTACGGACCGTCCTGGGGGATGTTCCGGCATCCCTATCAGGTGAGCCCGGAACTGCTGGCCCGCCTAACTCCCCGGCGGCGCGCCATCGTGATGCCCCACAATCCGATGCCGAGGGTTCCCAATCTCTTGGACGAATAGGGGGCGAATTCGCAGAGAGCGGTTGTTCGCCGCCTCAACCGGTTTCCTCGACGGTCGAGAGCGGCGGTTTCGCATTAGCGTGATCGGAGTCCGGTGCTGCAGGACCAGGCACACTGGCAACAGGACTCGATTCCCATGACTATGGCTTGACACTCAACACGGTGTTGCCGAGCAGAGGTTGCGTCATGTTGATCCCTCTGTTGTTGGAGCTAAGTGCTAAAATCATCAAATATTGACAAAACCCGCTGATAAAGCGGGGGGAATCCGATGTTGATCGAGTTCGGAGTATCCAACTTCAGGTCCATCAGGGACGAGGCTCGTCTGAGCATGGTCGCTGGTACTGGCAAGGAACACGAGAGTTCCCACTTGTTGGCACCAAGAGCAAATGGGAGGGTCCCATCCGATCCTCTCGTGCGCACAGCTGTGATCTACGGTGCCAATGCAGCAGGCAAAACCAATCTCATTGACGCCTTGGACACCATGAAGAAGATCGTGACCGCGCCCAGCCAACCCGGGGACTCCCTCCCGATCGACCCTTTCAAGTTCGATCCAGAGAGCGTACGGGACAATACGACTTTCGAAGTACTCTGCGTCGTGGATGGAGTCCGGTATCAGTATGGTTTCACGGCCAATTCCGAGCGCGTGTACCAGGAGTGGCTCTTCGCTTGGCCGCGGGGCAGAGTTCAACGATGGGTAGAGCGGGAGGAGCAGAACTTGAAATTGGGTGACAAGCTCAGCGGTGACAGGGAAGTCTGGAAACGGGCCACCCGACCCAATGCCCTGTTTCTAACGACGGCTGTCTCGCTCAACAGTCAACAACTGAAACCTCTGTTCGACTGGTTTAGGCACACGTTACGTGTGGTAGGATCCAAATCTATAAGAGGCTCTATGGGTGCCTTGGACCGACACAAAAATGAGGTAATCGATTTTTTGCAAGCGGCGGACATGGCCATTTCAGATTTTCGAATCGTCGAGCGCGAAATTAATCCGGAAAGTCTTCCTTCCGACATGCCGGCAGCACTGAAGGAGATTTTCGAAAATGTTGACAATGGCCGAATAGTCAATACTTTCTTGAGTCATAATACTGACCAAGGATCGATCGAGCTCGAGATTTTTGATGAATCCGCAGGTACGCAGAAGCTCTTCAACCTTTCGGTGCCCTTGCTTCAATCGTTGCAGAAAGGCTTTGTGGTTGTTATAGATGAACTAAACAACAGCCTGCATCCCGCGCTGGTCAGGTTCATCCTGGATCGGTTCCATAATCCGAGGTTCAATACTGGAGGTGCCCAACTGGTGTTTTCTACCCACGACACCAGCATCCTGAATCAAGAGATCTTTCGGCGTGATCAGATCTGGTTCTGTGAGCGGGATGAACAACTGGCCACGCACCTTTATCCTTTGAGTGACTTTCGACCCCGAAAGGGGGTGGAAAACCTGGAGCGCTCTTATCTCGTTGGTCGCTACGGGGCCGTACCCTTCATCCGTTCGATCCCTTTCGATCCAGAGACCTGATTCATGCCAAGAACCCCGCACAGGGCCAAGTCCCGGCAGAACACTAGGCGCGGGAGACCAATCCGTGATACGCATGTTCGGGTCCTGATTGTCTGTGAGGGCAGCAAAACCGAGAGAATATATTTCTCTGATCTTGCTACTCATCACAGATTGAATGACGGTACCGTGACAGTCGTGGGGTTAGGGGAGACACCCAAGCGGGTGGTAGAGGAAGCAATAAACCGCGGGTATCACGAGTCCCGCGCAGGGGAGTCGTACGACAAGGTGTTCTGCGTATTTGACCGTGATGAACACGCAGAGTTTGAGCGGGCCAGCAACATGGCCCGGGAAAGTGGATTCGAACTGGCCCGCTCCTGGCCTTGCTTTGAATTCTGGTTCCTATTGCACTTTCGCTATACCCGCATGCCGTTCGCGCGGTCGGGATCGAATTCCCCTGGGGATGCATGCCTGCATGAATTGAAAAGACATTGGCCGGAATATGCTAAGAATTTGGAGAGGCTATTCCAATTACTATGGAACTCACTGGACGATGCCAAACGCCATGCGATCAGAGTGGCAAGAGAGGCAGCGCAAACTAAAGAACCCAATCCCTCCACCGAGGTGCACAAACTGGTGGACTACTTGCAGTCGCTTGTGCAGCCAAGGTGATTTTGGTTCTATCGGATGATTTAACGAATTTGTGAAGGCAATTGACATTCCCAAACTGCAAGAGGTGTAGGGCGATGCAAGAGATGTCCTGGACATCCCGTGATTGGAATGTGGCGTGGGTTTGGTCGGAATCATCTGCTTCAGCCAGCCATTTGGCGGCAAGGCCTTCATCGGCCACATCGAATCCGTTCACGCCCATCCTTTGGTTTCGGTGTCCCTGATCGCCCGAGCTTCGCGAATCAGATCAGCGGAACTCCCTGGGAGAGGTTTGCTCCCGAAAATCTCCTTCCGGAACTGCGCGAACATCTCATGGTCTGGCATGTCGGACGAGAGATATTCAAAGGCATCGGCCTCGTCCTTGGCCAGCTTCCGGTGAATGGCGGTTTGGCAATACCGCTGCAGGCTGACGCCCCTGAGCGCGGCAATGGCCTTCAGCCGACGCTGAAAGGCAGGATCCAGATCCAAGGTCAGTCTCACCTTCCGGGCTTCCATGGCAGTCCCGTCCCGCATGAATGTTGAAAGTTGAATATAGCAGCGGTACCGACTGTGCTGACGACATCCAGCACAGAGTGACCATCGCCATCGCCGTCTGAATCCCTAGGCCGAAATCAACGAAAGTGAAGTAGGAACTCCATCACAAGGGTCTGCCAGTTGTACTGCTGTTTCCCCTTGCTGAACGCGCCGAGCCGATGCTGAAGATTGACAGGGTGCCGTTGGTGCGATCGGGAGACGATGTCATGAAGCCGACGGGCTTTTCTGTAGCACAACATAGCCCCGAGCAATCTCATTGCGGAAACTCTCGGGAATCCTTGCCCAGTCGCAGACTTGGACAAGGATGGGAATGTTCGATTCGCGGAACGCCTCGACGAGGTCTGTGAACGCAGTGCCTAGGGATTCCGGCGTTGGGCTGCGCAACACCAGATCCAGGTCGCTGCCTTCGTGGTTCTCGCCATTAACGCGGCTGCCATAGGCCCACACCTCGGCGTCGGGCACATATTCGCGCAACAAGGTCTCCACCATGTGTCGGTAGCGCAGCGGAAGGTCCAATCGATCAGTCATTGCCATCCTCTACAGGCTGTTGCAGAGTTGCGCATCCAGTTTCCCTGTAGGATCAGAGGATCTCCAAACAGACGCGAGACTACAACGGAATGAACAACCCCAGGATCAACGGCGAGCGACTCTGGGACAGCCTCATGCGCATGTCCTCAATCGGTGCCACACCCAAGGGGGGTGTATGCCGCCTGGCCCTCACAGATCTCGACCGTCAGGGCCGAGAGCTCTTTGTTCGCTGGTGCAAGGCAGCTGGATGCTCGGTTGCAATCGACCGGTTGGGCAGCATATTCGCGCGCAGGGACGGACTGAACCCGGAACTTCCCCCTGTACTGCTGGGGAGCCACTTGGATTCCCAGCCCACAGGGGGCAAATTCGATGGTGCCTTCGGAGTACTGGCAGGGCTTGAGGTCGTTCGGACATTGAACGACAGCAACCTGCATACGGAGGCCCCGATTGAGATTGTGTCCTGGACCAACGAGGAAGGGGTCCGGTTCGGACCTCCGATGCTGGCTTCAGGGGCCTTCGCCGGCACCTTTGATCTTGACTTCGTGTTGAGTCGCGCCGATGCGGACGGCAAAACACTGGGAGACGAACTGGAGCGCATCGGCTATGCGGGTGCCAGATCGGTACGAGGGCACGAGGTCGCAGCCTACCTGGAGCCCCACATTGAACAGGGTCCGATTCTGGAAAAGGAACAGAAGACGATTGGTGTGGTGACGGGGGCACAAGGCCAGCGTTGGTATGAGGTCACCGTTACCGGCATGGAGGCCCATGCCGGACCTACGCCGATGGGCATGCGGCATGATGCCTTGGTCGGCGCGGCCCGGATGGTGGAAGCCGTGCATCGAATGGGCCTTGGACATCCGGACGCCCGCGCCACGGTGGGCAAGATGCAGGTACATCCCGGTTCCCCCAACACGGTTCCGGGAAGGGTCTTCTTCACGGTAGATCTCCGGCATCCGGATGAAGAGTATCTGACCTTGATGGATGCCCGGCTCAAGGCAGACTGCGCCACTGCCACTGAAGACCTTGGCCTCCAATTGCAACTTGAGCAGATCTGGCACTTTGCGGCCATTCCGTTTCACGAGGAGTGCATTGCGGCGGTGCGCAATGCCGCCGCGGGCAATGCCTTTGCCCACATGGATCTCGTGAGCGGAGCAGGCCACGATGCCTGCTATGTGGCCCAGGTTGCACCTACGGCCATGATTTTCGTGCCCTGCAAGGATGGCATTAGCCACAACGAAATCGAGAGTGCAACTCCTGAGGACCTCGCCGCGGGTTGCCAGGTTCTGTTTGACGCGGCAGCACACCTGGCCGGCTCCGCCCGCGAGACCACGACAGGCGAAAGGCATGCGATTTGAAGAAGGGGTGTGACAGTCAAAGGTGCGGTTCATCGGGGAATCGGCCGGCTGAACCTTGCCGTTCACAATGCTGGGATACCCCAGCAAGGTTAGTCGTATTCCAATTTGGGTGATGGGGTCTGGGGAAGACCGGTGTGTGGGCAGCCGGAAACTCGCCTTTGTACTGGAATTCACACCATTGGAGCATCGCAGCCATCCGCAGGGAACCGCGTCTGACTGCTCACGGACTCGTTGAAACGGAGCGTGATTGTTCAGGACTGGAGGGCAACTGGTCGAGGGTAGAATCGGTCCTTGGCACAGTCAGGGGGAAGCGATGGCAACACCCGTACGGGAAACAACGCGAGCGGTACCCAACGGGCGCGCGGAAGGGTGTACGCCGGAGGTTTGGGACTGGCGCGTACCGCCTTGGCGCGGCGATACCGACGCGGCTACGGCGCGCGCGGCCCGGGCCCGGCGAACGGCGTGGCGCCGGGACCATCCGGCGGCGTGGCGCGCCGGTCTCGAACGGCTGGCTCACTACGAATCCGGGTACACGTACGACATCGCCCATGAATACGAGAATGAATGGACCACTGATCCCGACTACGGTGGCGAGGGAGTCCATCTCCGCGAATACGACGAGGACGATTTTGTGAGTCCGGAACCTCGCAGGCACATGCCCTTCCTCATGGTCATGCTCGATGCGCTCATCGACATGCTCGGCAACCGCGTGGAGCACGAGGCGGAACTGCACTTCCCTGCGCGGATCGGTGAAATACTGGGCTTGCTTACCGGTAAGGAAGAAGGCAAGAGCCAGGTGAAGCCGGATCTAATGGTATTGCCGCGGGTCCTGGAATTGCCGACGGGCCGGGAACGGAGCAATGAGGGCCGTACCATTCGGCTGGACCAGGGCCATCCCGTACCGGAACTGGTGGTCGAAATTGTGTCGCCGACCTCCGAACACCGGGATCTCGAGGACAAGCTGGAGTTGTACACAGTACTCGGCATTGCCGAGTACCTGGCGTGCGATCCCGGAAACCCGCCCGATCCCGATGCGGACGAACCCGGCTCCCCTGCAAAACTCCTCCTGTTCCGGCTGCAGCCGGACGGGACGTACCGGGAAGAACAATCACGGGAGGATGCGCGGGGGATCTTCAGCCGCGTGTGCGGAACGCATATTCGCCTGTGGCAACCGGAAGTGCCGTTGGCGGACGGCCTGTTGGCATCGGTTCCGGGAATGCCGCGTTTTCAATGGTGGGATGAGGGACAGGGCCGCTGGCGCGACCGCGCGACCGACTTGGAATACGCACGAACGGACCATGCCGTCGCGACGATGCGCACATTCCTGGGAGATGAGTTGACACCGGCAGACCTGGACACTATCGAAACAGCTTGGCGAGAACATGGCCCGCCGTCGGACCATCTCCAATGCATTAAGGCCGCGTTGCGGGCACCGAGCGAATGGCGTTCGCTGCTGCCGAACGAACTGGACGACTGACTGTATGCCGTAAACGGCCATGTGCGGATGGTGGCCAAGTCCGGTTTTCCTTCCGCCATAACCCTCCCCGGCACACAGACTTTCACCACTGCGGCAACTCGGACACCCAGCGAACAGCAGTCCGGGACGGTCGCTGGTTCAGGATTCTGGTGTTGCTGAGGCGTGACAACGCCATCTGCCTCGTGTCTGCCAAGGTTCAGTTGTCAAACGACCTGGATTTCCCTGCCACACTGGAACAAGAGTCTGGAATCCTGCCGCCAAGCTCTGGTTCCGGGGGTACGGCAATGGCCTAACTCTTGCTCAGAATACCTGTGAGCCGGACTGCCGTCCGACCCTACACATGACCGCGGCTACGGTATTCGGGTGCAACCGCTGCTGCCCGTTCACGCAGTTGGCCGCCTCGATGCCAGGATGGATCAGTAGCCAGAGGCCAAGAGGAGCATAACGATCAATCGGCATCTTTCGGAAATCCATAGAGGTAGTGCTTCTTGTTCCTGGCCAAGTCGGCGGGAAGGTTGTCCCATGTATCCGAGGGAACGGACATCCTCAGCCTCTCGAACATGTCCAACATGGACTCTGGACTGTTGCCGAGTAGTGGCGCGTGCTTGATTAACACCGCTACCTCCTCCCCCTCTTCCAAATCGAGGGGCTTCAGGGGAACAAGCACACCGTTGCTGTATTGGGCCCTAACATTGGCGATCATGACAGACTCTCCTGATGACTCCTTGTGCTGTGTTCGGTGTCCTGCACAGATGGAGTGTACGGTCGAAGGTCTCATCTCTGGTTGCTGGTCATCCTGCTTGTGTGGACACCGTACCGATGGTTCCCGTTCACCGTCGTGTGAATCGATGTACGGCCATATGGTAACTATAGTGTTACCATATCTGTATGATTGAGATCAGAGAATACATCGATGGCCGTGGTCGCAGTCCCTTCGGTCGTTGGTTCGACGGTCTCGATGCCAGGGCGGCGAACAGGGTACGGATGGCCCTCGCCCGCATGGAGGCAGGGAACCTTTCAAACACCAAAGGCGTTGGCAGAGGAGTGTTGGAGCGCCGCATACATGCTGGCCCGGGCTACCGGGTATATTTCGGCAGGGATGGGAACACCTTGATAGTCCTGCTCGGAGGAGGGACCAAGGCGCGCCAGCAGAGAGACATTGAGTAGGCCCGTGAGCTTTGGCAGGAGTACAGACGACTCAAGCAACAAGAGATGTGAAACATGCCGCTAACCCGTGATTTCAAGAAGACTGTACAGGCCCGCGCCCAGCGCGATCCGGCTTTCAGAGAGGGGTTGCTAAAGGAAGGCGTCGAGTGTCTGCTGGCCGGGGATGTCGACGCGGGCAAGATCGTGCTGCGCGACTACATCAATGCCACCATGGGGTTCGAGGAGCTTGGCACCCTTACGAACAAGTCCCCCAAGAGTTTGATGCGTATGTTCGGACCAGCCGGCAACCCCCACTCCCGCAATCTGTTCGAGGTCATCAGTTGCATTCAGCAGCACGAGGGCGTCCAGCTTGAAGTGCACACCGTTCGATAATCGAGGAGGTCTTTGCCTGTACTTGGTACAAAGTGGTTCCGTTCATCCCGTTCGCCCAGGTGGTTGGCAGGCCGACGTGGTGGATGTCACAGCCCGCTCCTGTCCAACCCCAGCCCAACGGCGGCGGGAGCGCGCAACTTCCTTGCAGCTGATGGCGAGCGCCATGGCCTGACCCAGGCGAACGGAGCTTTTGCATGCACTGAAGTGGCCAATTCCGGGTCCGGACCAATATCAACGAGACCGAAACTGGGCCGCTGGATCTCTGTACAAGCAGAACCAGATTGAATAGTGGTATGATTTATGCCAAATTTTGTCTCTTGGAAGGGGAGTTGGCTTAATCATGCAGACTATCTTGGAGGGTGTTCAGCAGCACTGGCAAGACTTACGAGGTCGCACCTACGATCTGATGGATGTTTTGTCGGATGGCGACCTGAAAGCCCGATTGCCATTTCAGGAATCCCAGGACGTGCTCTATCAGTTCCGCTGTATGCTGGGTACGCAGGAAAGCTGGACACCGGTACTGCTGGAAGGAAGAATGAAGGGATGGGAC
This sequence comes from Caldilineaceae bacterium, assembly GCA_965208365.1. Classification (GTDB taxonomy): domain Bacteria; phylum Chloroflexota; class Anaerolineae; order Caldilineales; family Caldilineaceae; genus Bin34. The sequence continues at coordinate 2,059,482 of OZ242330.1, forward strand.
TGTAGTTTGCAGTCTGTTGAACTAGGCGAAGCGGTACCTATGGAGAGGATTCGGGAGGCGATGATAAGGGCCGATGTACAACTACAATCAGCTTTTGAGCAAGTTGACTGGCTCAAGATATTCAGCAATGACACTTCACCTTTGTTGGGATACTTGCGCTTGGCGGAACACGAGGCTCATCATCACGGCCAACTAATCAATTTTATCTATGCCTGTGGTTTCCCGATTCCTGAGAGCTGGGCCGACTCCTGGGCATTGAGCCGCAATGTTGAGGAGTAACCAGCCCTGCAACAAGAAACCGGGGGCCACCCCGCGATGGCGGGCGTGGGAGCGGGCGGAGCACTTGGTTCGTTTCGTCGTCCAGCCCTCGCGGGACCATCCGCTCGATCGACTTGTGCCGTTCCCCGGACTGCCGCCCCCGGTATAGTACGAAGAAGGGTGCCCTCTGATCGCGGCGCGGGAACAAGGGCAGAAAGCGATCAGATATTTCAGTTTGGCATACTTGGAGGCCTTGACCAGCAGATCCTCTTCGGCCTTGCGGCCTGCCGTGAGGAACTTGGCTTCCGGCAGGAAGCCCACGCCGCGTTCGGGATCGGGGTGCAGATTCAGTTCCACAGACCAGTCCCCGTCCCGCATTGTACGCGTTGGCTACTCCCTGTGATTCCGGTCCGCTAATCCCCGGCACTGCGCCACGAGTTTCGTCAGCGGGGGGATTACCAGACTCTGGAGGGTCTTGCGTCCCTAGGAGCGCTTGAGGGTGCCCTTCTAGGTGACAATCAATCCGAAGGACTCCGACTTCAGGGGTTCCATGCACGTCAGTTTCGCCAACTGGTCTCGTGCCTGGCATTCGTTGCGGGCCATCTCGAAGTCGCCCGGGCCACCGGGGTTGAACGCCTCCACGTAGAAGGGCACTAAGTAGCTGCAGGCTTATTGGTAATTTGTGCTAGTGTTTCGGATTTGCCCTGCTCGCTGGAGTGTATTCAAATTGGACTCCCCGATATTTTGAGGAAAAGTTCATCGCCAGACATAAGTTGCATTGTTATATCTTCAATGCTGCCTATGTCAAGTCTTAAAGGACTGCCTCCTTTTTGGGTTATGTTTGTAGGTTCAATTGCAATTCGGTATTCGTTTTGATATGCAAACTGTTCTCGTTTGTAAAATGCTGCTTGTAATCCTTCATTCTCTTGAATCCAAAGAGGTTCATTGTTTTTGTAGATTACTTTTCCACTTCCCCAATGGGAAATTTTATTGGCAATGTACAGTTTGTCGAACGCTTTTTGCACGCGTTTGACAAACTCGGGCCAGTCCTGAATTGCCACCATGTGTGGCCCGAACTCAGTTTGAATCCGTTTGGGTAATTTAATGATGGTTGTTTCCTCTGGTACTTCTGTATCAGTATATGTTTGTAGGTATGGTGTTTTCCAAAGGTGAAAACATACTACGTTAATATAATTGATACCCTGAAATCGTACAGGGCCTATCAGATGACGGGTAATATCTACAAGTTCGTCCTGAGACGGGCCAATTTTAAAGATGCCATCTTTGCCGGAATACACTGATCCTTCAAATGGATCAGCTATTCCATCCTTCTGTTCTACTTTCTGGAAGTAGCTGAGTGGGTTGGCGTAGAGATTTCCTTTGCGAAACTCATCGGCATACTGTTTCTCTTGAAACAGTTTCACGGGTATTTCAAGGTGTTGTGGTTGTTCGGGCACGATTAACTCATGGAGGGGAAATTGTGAGTGATGAAACTAAAGATCGTGATTGTGCGTACTGTGATAGTCCGAGTGGTATCAAGACATATGCCAATCAAGCTCTTATGCCTATTAAAGGGCGTGTTCGAGAAATTCATTGTGTATCTACCATATAGTAGCGGCGTTGAATGCTGCTGGTATTACAACGGTGGCAAGTTGTTGCGGACATAAAAGGATACCGGGCAGGATTGATTTGGATGATGGGCGTGTGCTAACTGTGCTGTGTGGAGGCAGTTACTCGTCCGCCGCAGTACGAACGTCATCTGGGAGTTTCTCAGGCGTGTGATACCCCTTGCCATCGGAGTGCTGGTATACCGGAATACCGGACTCAAGGTCTTCGCCGGCGATGATGGATACCACAAGATAATCAACCAACTCCATGTTGGAGCGATGCATCCAGTGCATGCCTGTCGGTAGTCTCTTCCCCAAAATGTCTTGCAGTGCAGCGAACACCCAAGGCTCCGTGTCGGGGTGAACATGCACGCACTTGACGAATCTGTCCAAGTCTACCGGCAGCGTGCAACGTTCAAGCGAGCCCAGTTGTCCGGTTTGCGGGTTGTCAGCCCCGCCACCCAGGATACGCACTTCAGACTCAAAATAGAACTCGAGACGCTTGAAGGTAAACCGGCGGTCTTCATGCTTGGACGTCTCCGATGGAGGCGGACCATCATGCGGAATATCATTGCCAAGGTTGCTGTATTGGACCTCCACCAGTCGGAATCAGGGTCCAGCCTCCTGCACGCAATGAGCCAGCTCCCCCAATGTGGTTTCCACCGCTATGCCTCGTTGTGCACTGTACAGGCGCCACATGGCATCGCTTGGAAGGTTGCTGGCATGCCAGCAACTGACATACACGTCCTTCCCTGCCCGGCGTACATCGTCCTGTTGGAAGAACGGAAGCCTTGCATCCAAGTCCGGGGGCAGAATGCCTTCCCATCTGTCGCGCATCTTCAGCACGGGCGCCAAGTTCAATGCCCTCATGTGCAACAGGGCCATGAAGGCTCCCGCATCCATGTACCGCCATATCCGTGTCGAGTCAGGCAAGGCAAGTCCGGGCTTGGCGATGCTTGGAGTCTCTGTGTATTGCGTCATAATGAACCTCCATGGTTTGGTGCGGGGAAGACGAGTTTGCGCGGGATGCAAACCCTGTTGCCACAGCGCACAGACATGCACAGGGCGGACTGAATGGGAATCCGCGCTCAAACCACGTGGTGCCGGAGCAGAACCTTGTGTGTTCCATTGGATGTCCAGACACAGGCCAACCTTCAACGTTCACGATCCTAGCCAGCCGCGTTCAGTGCCGCCAAAATCTTCTGGTTGTGGCCGTGGACATGTGGCTCGTTGCAGAACAGCAATCGCCATCGGGTCAGCATGTCCCTGATGTCTGCTGGGGGATCAAGTTGCGGAGCCAACTGCGAAGTTAGACCCAGCATCGCCGCCACGTTATCGATGCGATGCCGGTTCCGGTCGCGGAAGCAGTAGGCGAATGGTTCCGGTTTCAAATTGGACAGCTCGTCGATTTGACACTTGCAAGGGTTTTGCAATGACTTGCCGATTGTCTGACAGGACGATGTTGCGTGCGCCTATCGTGGAATGAGATCCGGCCCCGGGCAGCCGCCTTCGCGCGGGAGTGGGCGGACGCAGCCTACGAAAAGGGCGAAACCCAGAGCTTCTACAACGAGTTCTTCGAGATTTTCGGTGTCCGCCGCCGGGCCGTGGCGCGCTATGAGGAGCATGTAACGCGCCTCGACAACTCAAGCGGTTTCATCGACCTGTTCTGGCCCGGTGTCCTGCTGGTCGAGCAGAAAAGCGCCGGGCGCAACCTGGAAGTGGCCCGCGACCAGGCGGGCACCTATTTCGACGCCGTGCCGGAACGGGACAAGCCCCGGTTTCAGTTGCTCTGCGACTTCCAGACTTTCGAGCTGCTCGACCGCGACGAGCGCGAGGAGACCAGATTCGCGCTCGCGGATCTGCCGGAACACGTGGAGAAGTTCGGGTTCATCATCGGGGTGCAGCGCCGGACTTTCAGGGATCAGGATCCGGTCAACATCGAAGCTTCCGAGCTGGTGGCCCGTTTGCACGATGCCCTGAAGGAGTCCGGCTACGGTGGCAACGACCTGCAGCTGTTCCTGGTGCGGATCGTGTTCTGCCTGTTCGCCGACGACACGGGGATCTTCGAACCCAGGGACATCTTCCTGCAGTTCATGGAAGAACGTACGGCACCGGACGGATCGGACCTGGGTCCATGGCTGGCCCGGCTGTTCCAGGTTCTCAACACTCCCGTCGAGGACCGCCAAGCCGCACTGGACGAGGACCTGGCGCGGTTTCCGTACATCAACGGCGACCTCTTTGCGGAACACCTGCGGTTCGCGGATTTCAACGCCGGGATGCGCTCAATTTTGTTGGATGCCTGTCGCTTCGACTGGACCGCAATCTCCCCGGCAATTTTTGGGGCCCTGTTCCAGTCCGTGATGGAACCCGTCGAGCGACGCCAACAGGGAGCCCACTACACGACCGAGAAGAACATCCTCAAGGTGATCGAGCCGCTGTTCCTGGACGGTCTGCGGGAAGAGTTCAGGCGGCTCCAGGCGCGCAGGGACGGGCGGGCCGGTGCCGATCTCCGCCGTTTCCGCGAACGGCTTGGCATGTTGCGCTTCCTTGATCCGGCGTGTGGCTGCGGCAACTTCCTGATCATCGCCTACCGGGAGCTGCGAAACCTTGAGATCGATGTGTTGAGGGAACTGGCGGTTAGGGCCGGCGGACAGCAACTCGCGTTGGAAGTTTCCTCGGTCGTGGAGGTGGACCAGTTCTACGGAATCGAGATCGGCGAGTTTCCCTCCCGCATCGCTTCGACCGCGTTGTGGATGATGGACCACATCATGAACAACCGGCTGAGTTTGGAGTTCGGCCAGACGTTTGCCCGCATCCCGATCGAGAAGTCGCCTCACATCGTCAATGCCGATGCCTTGGAGTTCGACTGGAAGGAGGTTTTGGCTCCGGAGGACTGTTCGTACGTCTTTGGCAACCCTCCCTTCAGCGGGGCGAAGTTCCAGTCGCAGCTTCAACGTGGGCAAGTACACCGCATCGCCGCCATCGGGCGAACCGGCGGCACGCTGGACTACGTTGCCGCGTGGTTCCTCAAGTCCGGCGAGTACGCAGCCGACGCGCAGTCAAACGGACAGTCAGTCCCGCGAGTTGGCTTTGTGGCGACCAATTCGATCACCCAGGGAGAGCAGGTAGCCCAGCTGTGGCCGCTCTTGTTTGACCGGTACGGACTTGAGATCTCGTTTGCCCACCGGACGTTCGCCTGGGGTTCCGATGCCCGAGGGAAAGCCCATGTGCATGTAGTCATCGTTGGTCTGGACGCATCCGAGCAGGTTCCGGCACAAAGGCGGTTGTTCTCGTATGACGGCAAGGCTGACGAGCCGCTCGAAAGCAATCATGCGGCAATTTCGCCGTACCTGATCGATGGTGGTGGTTTGGCGAACCCTCACGTGGTGGTACGCGAAGAAGCAAGGCCCATCAACGGCTTCCAACGTCTCATTATCGGTTCGAAACCCATCGACAAGGGTCACTACATCTTCAACGCGGAACAACGTCGTGAATTCCTGGAGGCTGAACCCGACGCTCGCGAGTTGCTGCGGCCGTTTGTGGGTGCGAGGGAGTTCCTTCAGGGAGGGGAGCGTTGGATTCTCACCTTGCATCATGCGTCTCCAAAGTTCTTGGCAGGACTGCCTGCCGTGCGGGAACGAATCGCAGCGGTGCGTGCCTATCGACAAGCCAGCAAGAGCAAGCCGACAAACAAGCTTGCCGAAACGCCAACACTTTGGCACGTGAATGTACTTCCTACGGCTCCTTTCCTAGTACTTCCAGAGGTGAGTTCCGAGCGGCGTGAGTACATTCCGGTTGGGTGGCTTCAACCTCCGGCTGTGCCGAGCAACAAACTTCGGCTGCTACAGGATGCCAAGTTGTCTGACTTTGCCTTACTGACATCCGCAATGCACATGGCATGGATGCGGACGGTCACCGGACGGATGAAGAGTGACTACATGTACTCGGTTGGTGTCGTCTACAACACATTCCCAACCCCGCCAGGTTTCCTACAGGGCGGGTTGGACTTGTCAGTTTTGGAACCATTGGCCCAGACGGTGCTCGATGCCCGCGGGCAATATCCGGAAGCCACGCTCGCCAACCTCTACGATCCCGACCTGATGCCTCCAAACCTCAGAAAGGCCCATCAGGCACTGGATCGCGCAGTGGACCGTCTGTACCGCTCGCAGCCCTTTGTCTCCGAACGGGAGCGTGTGGAACACTTGCTGATGCTATATGGGGAGATGCGCGCTCCTTTGGACTCAGCGACTACGAAGCAGACTAGGAGGCGTCGAGGCCGATAACTGGACATGGGTTACCGGAACGCAGTTGATGCGTGTCCTGTCAAAGTCAAACTATCGGTTTCTGCTTGGTTTGGAACACCGGCTCAATCCCGCGAGTATGCAGCAATGGGTAGGCAGAGCACACTTATCGGTTTTCCCGTGTAAGTTTGGTCTCGACCAAGGTGTTCACTTGGCTTACCCTGTGGCTAGCAGGTGGATGAGTTGCAGGGTGGTCTGAACAAGGCATTGACATCCTCCTTCTTCCTGCGGATGTTTGATCGTGACCCATGATAGGGTGCTGACGAGATTCCGCCTATGGCCATTGCAACGGACACGGACCGGAACCACCGCGCCGACCAGTGCCGCCGCTGTATGGCCACGTGCTACGAGAAGACCACGGCATGTCATGTCTGTCATTGTCCATCATTGGCTGTGAGCCCCATTACCAGGTTTGTCTATGGGGATTCGGTCCGCGGCAACGCCTGGATCCTGGTAAACCCACTCTCCAGCAATGTCGGGTTCGTCTATTGGATCATCAAACTCGTCAAGTTGCTGTTCAATCCCTACTGAGGACAGCGCGCTTGAGAAGGACTCCCTACCACTGGAAATGGCCTTGCCCATCGCCTGACCAATCAATTCGAGCATTGCCTCTCCCCGTTCCACAAAACAATCCGCGAACTGGTCAGCGGCTAGCAATTCGGGTTTTAGCCAGTGGGACCGCAAGATGTCGTACAACATTTCCTTGTCGATATCCTTTTCCAAACTACGCAAGTACACTGACGGGGCACTTCCGCCAATCTTTTGATTGGTTGTCGCGTCGATCGGGGTTTTGTTGATGATGGAGTTGTACAGCCAAGGTGGTATGGGGGGCGTTGATCGGTTGCACCAAGCTTTAGGAAAGATGTGGTGGATGTCGATGTTGCCCTGATACCAAGTGGCGGACAACAGTGGGTTGGCGGTGCGCCAGTCAGCTGCTCCACTCTTCATCTGCAAGGCGTACAGTCCTTTGTAGGCCGCGCTATTCCGGGTTCGGAGGGACAGCAACCGTTCCGGTACAAAGTTGGCTTCGTTTACCAGCGTGGGTTCCGGACCTCCCCGCACCCACGCGGCTACTTGGGCCAAGTCATTAGCGTACTGGGTCTCCACTGCTCCCCCGTATGCCTCTCCGAAAATCCCAGACCAAAACCACTTTTCCAGCTTCGCTTTCGCCTTGGCCGGCTCCAATTCCACGCCTAGCTCCACATGCAGGGCAGCCAGCGGAACGAGTTGGGACGTGTAGGGTACATCTTGCTTGGTGAATACAAACTGGTTGAGCAGAAACTTGGCTGCTTCGACAAATCCGTTTTCGACACGGTTGGCCCAATTATGATAATCACAAACATCTAAACCCAGAATGTCGACCTTTCTGCAATTGATGGCCGGTATTCGGTTTTGAGGACGTCCTTCCTCAATCAGCCGTCTGCGTCGTTCTTGAGTGATCAGCAAAGTGACTGCCTGCAGAAATTGGTCACCTTCGATTCTCTGCAAGGCACCGTAGCTGTCGTGCAAACGCCTCTTTCGAGTGTCCCAATCCTCTCGCAATGAGAAGTTTTCGTCCTGAGCGGCGAATGATGCCGTCACCAGCTCGAACATCGACAGCGTTACACCTCCTGTGTTCACCTTTTCAAAAACAGTGCAAACTGCTTCCTTGGGCGTTTCCTTGTCTAGACTAATTACCGGGAGATCGTAGTTTCCGAATTCACTCATAAATGTTTGGTTGAATTTTTCGTAAAAGATGTCCCCAGCACCTTTGGGATGCTCGCCGCCCCGATCCCTCCAATGGCCAATATACCCAAACATCCAACCTAAACTGCCACTCAGCAATTGCTCCGTTGGTATCATGTGCTGTTCATACTCAAGTTCGCGACGGGATAGGTCCCTGACAACCTCACGCCCGAAGTTCCGAGTCTCTTTCCGGTTCTCAGGAACACTGACAATCGCATCTTCTCTTTCGACATCGGGATCCATCGCCGCCAGCATATCGATGTAGTACCAACGTCGAATGCGCCGACCTCGATTGTCGTGTGTTTCCACGGCATCCTCATGCCGAAGAGATTGATACAGGGACGTCAGCCGTTGCTGGCCGTCTAGCAGAAAGGAATCAGGCTGAACCTCCGGGTTTTCAGTGGCTCCTTCAATCATCCGGCTTTTCAACCGGATGTCTCCTCCGGCTTCCAATGTCATAATCGCGCCTACTGGAAACCCCCGTGAGATGCTGGCTAACAACCCGCGGATGCGGTCGTCATCCCACACCCACCCTCGTTGGAAATCGGGCAACCGGATCTTGCCACTATCGACATCTGCGAGTAGCTCTTTCAATGAAACGGGGTTAGTCTTGAACATGAAATCCTCCAGAAAAGAAGCACAAGAAGGTATAGACCGCTTTAGCCTTCAGAGCAGTCGAACTGTGGTATTGGTGATAATGGTTGCCGGCAGTGCCAGCCATGTATACAGGATTACGGGCGCTGTGCCCCGATTGCTTCCGTCCACAGGTGGTAGACCGACTGGCTGCCCATCATGAACAGCCGGTTGCGGTGAGCGCCGCCGAAGCAGACGTTGGCGCAGATTTCCGGCAGGTGGATGCGGCCGATCAGGTCTCCGGCCGGGTTGAACACCTGCACTCCGTCCAGGCCTGGGCCGGCCCAGCCGGAACTGGTCCAGATGTTGCCGTCCATGTCTGCCCGGAACCCGTCGGACACCGCCGGACGCATGTCGACAAACTCCCGGCCACCGCGTACCGAGTCACCGTCAACCTCAAACACCCGGATGTGGGCATTGCCATCCGGATCGTGGCTGGTGGCCGTATCGCTGATGTAGAGGAGTGATTCATCGGGGGAGAAGCAGAGGCCGTTCGGCTTGGCAAAGTCGGTGACAACCGCTTCCAGCCGTCCCGATAGGGGATCCAGGCGATATACGTTGGTCGGAAGCTCGGATTCCGCAACTCCGCCTTCGTAGTTGTGCAGGATGCCGTAGCCGGGATCCGTGAACCAGACGCTGCCGTCGGACTTGACCACCACGTCGTTGGGCGCGTTGAGCCGCTTTCCCTGATAGGAGTCAGCTAGTACGGTGATGGAGCCGTCATGCTCCGTGCGCGTGACGCGGCGCGTCCGGTGCTCGCAGGAAACCAAGCGACCCTCGCGATCCCGGGTGTGTCCGTTGGTGTTGTTGGACGGCTCCCGGTAGACAGTGGTCTGGCCCGATGGCGCATGCCAGCACATGATGCGGTTGTTGGGAATGTCGCTGAACAGCAGGCTTTTCCGGTCGCCGAACCAGACCGGCCCCTCAGTCCACCTGGCACCGGTCCAGAGGCGCTCCAAGGCGGCGTTGGCGTTGATGTAGTGCCGGAAGCTGTCGTCCACGACCTCCACTGCGGGGTCCGGATAGCGCGTTACCCCGTTGATCCAATCGCGCCGCGCTACCGCTTCCCCGAGTTGCCGCTGTCTGTCGTCCATGCCGTCCGGTCCTTTGCATTGCCTGATCGGACCGCCCCCGAAGGCAGTCCATTGGCTTATTCTAGGGCAGGCCGTACCTGCATCCCGGCCAGCTTGCTGCCCACGACCGGAGGAACCTCCATGACATTTGATTTGCACCGGGACCTGGAGGAGCGTTTCCTCCGCTACGTGCAGGTGGACACCGAGTCGGATGCCGACTCGACATCCGTCCCCTCCACCGAACGGCAGTTGGATCTGCTGCGCATGTTGGAAGTGGAACTTCAACAACTCGGGGCCGAGGATGTGCAGCTGACCGACTACGCCACGCTGCTGGCCACCATTCCCGCCACCGAAGGCGGTGGCGAGGCACCGACGATCGCCTTCATGGCCCATGTGGACACGACGGAAGCATTTCCCGGCCTGGGGGTCGAACCGCGCGTCCACCGATCCTGGGACGGCTCTCCCATCATGTTTCCCAAAGACGGGTCCCTGGTGCTGTCACCGGAGCGTTCCCCCGATCTGAAGGCCAAAATTGGCCAGGACATTGTGACTGCCAGCGGGGACACACTGCTGGGCGCCGACGACAAGGCCGGCGTTGCAATCGTGATGGGCATGGCGCGCAGCCTGTTGGAGAAGTCCGGTACGGAACACGGACGCATCCGCCTCTGCTTTACGCCGGACGAGGAAATCGGCCGGGGCGTGGACCACCTGACGCCGGGGGATCTGGACGCGCGCTGGGCCTACACCCTGGATGGCGGCAACACCGGCGAGATATCCAGCGAAACCTTTTCGGCGAACATGGCCGTCGTGACGTTCCGCGGCGTCTCGGTGCATCCCGGGACGGCCTATCACGATCTGGTCAATGCCTGCACACTGGCTGCCAAGTTCCACGCCGCGCTGCCGGAACATGCCCGAACGCCGGAAACCACGAAGGACCGGGAGGGTTTCATCCACCTGTACGAGATAGCGGGCAACGCGGCCGAAGCCGAACTCCGCTACATCCTGCGCGACTTCGACAACGATCGTTTGGCGGAACACGGGAAGGTGCTGTCCCTGCTGGCCGAGACCATGCAGGCGGCTCATCCGCGCGCCGACATCCGCTGCGACATCACGGCCCAGTACCGCAATATGGGACAGTGGCTGCAGGAGGACATGACCCCGGTGGAGATCGCCCGGCAGGCTATGCGCGACATCGGTCTTGAACCGGTGGACGAGCCCATCCGGGGCGGAACCGACGGCTCCAGGCTCACCGAAAAAGGGGTGCCCACCCCCAACCTGTTCACAGGCATGCACGATGTGCACGGCCCTCTGGAGTGGGTTACGATCCAAGACATGGCACTGGCGGTCCGCACCTGCCTTCGCATTGCAGAGCTGTGGACCGAGGCCTGAACCAGGCGCGGTGCCTTTTCCGTCAACCAGCAGGACACAGTCATGGACGCCCAGGGTTTTCGCGCATCACTTGAGCAGACGGCCCCGCCGGAGGGGCTTGGAGTGCCCTTGGAGGCACTGTGGTGGGGTGGCAAGGGAGAGTGGCACCGTTCCCACGACCTGTTGCAGGACCAGGACGATGCCAACGGATCCGCCTGGGTGCATGCCTGGCTGCACCGCGAGGAAGGGGATCTGCCCAATGCCCGGTACTGGTACGGCCGGGCCGGCAAACCACCGTCGGAGGCATCCCTGACGGACGAATGGGACGAGATTGCCGCGGGCCTGCTGAACGTCTGATAACGGCCTGCCCCAACCCCCAAACCCTTTAAACCATCGGACACCGCCACCATGATTGAAAGCCTGTTTGGCATCATCCCGCCCATGGTCACCCCCTTTGATGACCGGGAAGAGTTGGATACGGCGGCACTGGCCGCCGACGTGGAGTACCTGATCGAAGGCGCCGGGATCCACGGACTGGCCGTGGGTGGCAGCACCGGGGAAGGCCACACCCTGACCGACGAGGAATTGCGCATGGCGGTCGGGACGGCCGTCGAGGCCGCGGCGGGCCGCGTACCTATCATCGCCGGGGTCATAGTGGACAGCACGCGACAGGCCCGCAATCGCGTACGGCTGTTGGCGGATCTGGACGTGGCCGCCCTGCAAGTCACACCAGTGCACTATCTGTTCAAGCCGACCGACGAGATGCACCTCCGCCATTTCGCCTCGATGGCCGAGGTGGTGGACACTCCGATCCTGATCTACAACGTGGTGCCGCACATCTACCTGTCGCCGCAGCTTCTGACACGCATCATGCGCGAGGTGCCCGCGGTACAGGGGGTCAAGCAAAGCGCGGGCGACATGAAGCTGCTGGCAGATCTGCTGCTGCTGTCGGATCCGGACGATACCATTCTGTCCGCGGTCGACGCCTTGCTGTATCCGTCCTTCTGCCTGGGAGCCCAAGGCGCCATTGCCGCCATCCTCACTGCCGCCCCGGCCACATGCGTGGCCCTGTGGGATGCGGTCCGGGCCGGCGACCACGAGCTGGCCTTGGCATTGCACCACCGGCTGCTTCCGCTTTGGAACGCCATCGAGGGCGACAACCTGCCGGCCGCCGTAAGGGCTGTGATGGCACTGCAGGACCGCGACGGGGGACTCCCCCGTTCGCCGATGTCTCCGGCTTCAGGCGTCCAGATTGCCGCCGTTGGGGAGGCTGCGGTCGGTCTCGTCCATGAAAGGAGCCTGGCCGTGGTCTGAACCGGGCCCCGCGGTGCGCGTCAGCCGCGCGTTCGGATGGGCATAGGCACTGTAGGCCAGCCAGGTGGGGTCGCCCAGCTCCCGGATTTGCCTGCGGGCCGCGTGCAGGGCCTCGGCCACCGTGTCACCGGCCAGCAGTCGTTCATAGAACTGAACGGCGAAGAGTTGGGCGGAGCTGTCCGTAACCGTCCACAAGGGGCCTACAAACAGACCGGCGCCCGAACCCACCAGTCTGTTGACCCAGCCGCCCAGCTGGGTCAGGGCCCAGCCCTGGCGACCGGCATGGCAGGCGTTGAGCACGAACGACGGCCGTTGCCGGAAGATGTGCCCCTGTACCTGGGGCCCGATCAGCGCGTCGGGCGCCAGGGCTTCTCCGCCCTCCAGCAGGATGGCCGACCCGGTGTCCGGTCGCTCGGCCGAAAATTCCCCGTGGGATGCCAGGTGCAGCCAGTCGTAGTCCCCACTCTCGAGCAGTGCCTGAATACGGGCGAGTGAACCGAGGTCCAGGCCGGCATCCGCGATGCCGGCTGTTTGCATGAGGGTCCGCAACTGGCGGCCTTCCGTTTCGATTGCCGCCAGGGACAGGTCGCTCGGACCTGCGAACGCAAATCGCTCGATCTCCAGTTGGGACGGCGGTCCGTGGAGGCCCGCGCCTTCGCCGTCCTGGTGAAGCCAGCGGGTCATGCGCATGGACATGCACCAGGGCTGTTCGTCCTCCCAGCTTTCACCCTGATAGCCGTAGGGCCACATCAGTTCCCAGGGGATGTGGGGCTCGTCGGTCACCACGAGCAGGGAACGTCCGTGCCATTCCGCCCGTTCCAGGGCGTACAACTGCTGCAGGCCCTCGGGAATCAGGTCGTTCCACAGGCTTTGTCCCAAGCTGCGCAACTGGCGGTCCACCGCCTCCATGGTGTCGGGACTGTCCCGCTGGATGTCGAACACATCGGTCAGGTCCGACAGCCGCTGGTAGATCTCGGCGTGGTAGCTGCGGGTGTCCGCGTGCAGGATGGCGGGGGGCCAGCTTTCCGACAGTTGGCCGTCCCGGTACAGGTTGAAGAGCAGTCGGGGCTGGGCCTGCATCATGTCGTAGTGCACGAAGAGGGTCAGGTCCGGAGATTCGGACTTGTCCCCGACCGCGAGGTGGTCGGCCCGCACGAAGCGATTTTTGACCGTGGTGGTGACCTGTTCCTCGATTTCGATACGTGCCATGATCGAGCCGAGCGGAGTCCCTTCCTGCAGGAACTGCACCATCAGGTGGGCCGCGCCGGCCGTTCGGGGTTGAAGTTCGAACGTGATCTCCTGCCGCGGTGCGTCGGGTTCCAGCCAGAGGGTGTACAACTGGGACCCCAGCACGTCGAAGCCCGGTGCCGTCAGCCAGATGTGGATGGGCAGGTCCGGCTGCAGTTCCATGGCCAGGCGCGCGGCCGGATCATCGGGATCCGGTGCCAGGAGACGGACCTTGATCGGCACCAGGGGCGTGCCGAGCCAGACCCGGTCGGGACACTCCAGTTCTGCGTGGCGGGTCAGGGTGTCCTTTAGAGGTTGCTTGGCGGCAGGGGCGGGTTCGGGATCGGGGGACGGTGTGCCGTCGCGCGTGCCGCGCACGCGAGGCGGTTCCGTGTCCAGGGCCAGATGATCTTCCAGCAGGTCGAGCAGGAGGCGGTCGTGGTAGCGGGGAGTCTGGTCGTCACCGGTGTCGGGTTGGCCCGAGAGCCGCAGGTAGTTCGCCATGTGTTCGGCCAGGATGCGGCCGCGTGTGGGAAGCTCCTGTTCCCTGTGCTCCCGCGTGACAAATGCCACGAGGGAGTCGGTGATCTCCGGGCCAACACCGACCGTCCACAGATTCCGGATCCCGGCCGGCAGGGCATGAAGGAGCGGCATGGCGGATCCGTTGTCGCGATCCCGGTTGCGGGTGCCCGAGGGCAGGGTCGGAGTTGGATGTGCGGGACTGGAGAGCTGTCCCTGCTTGAGCTGCAACTGGTGCCAAAGCGATGCCATGTCGCGTGCGAAGCCGGGATGGCGTTCCAATTCGGCCTGCAACCACGTGGCCAACGCAGCCATTTGGCTGCCTGGCTGGGCTATGAACCGATGCCACAGTGAGCGGGATGCCGGCTCTCGTCCACAACGGTCGGCGACCGCAGTGAACAGTGGATGGTCGTCGGTGCGCGCAAGCAGTGCCAGTTCCTGGGCAACAGCACTGGAGTCCGGCAGCGGAAAAGGCATCGAAGGCATGGCTGGTCCAGGTGGTGTAGGCAACGGCGCGGCAAGATTCCGGCCATATCCGACCGGTGTGTGTCGGACAATCCGGCCGGTAGAGGGGGGGTACCAAAGCCATGTCGGCCTTGCAAACCGACAGTGCGTCCTACTATGTAAGACGTAAAACCTTCGATTTGGTTACATGAACGAGGTGCCCTTGTTGTCCGTGGAATGGGTCGGGACAGCTTCACCATTCCTTCAGGCGCAGGGACGCGAGTGTGGAGCACCCTTCCGCGGAAAGCCGGGAAGCGTCTCACGGAACATAGGCCTGCCGTGTCCGATGCGCGAATTGGTCTGGCACATCGGTCGTTACCACTTGGGAGGTTGTGTGCGGAGGACACGCGGCGGTCGCGGCGCGGTCAAACCGCTGTGCTTCATCGTCCTGCAGTGCCGCGGTTATTGTGAAGAATCGGCTGAACCGATATCCAGCGTGGAGGCTCCCACGGACTCAAACAGATCCACGACGAAGTGGTGGCATGTGAACACCAGCACCTGGTGGGTTTCGGCGAGTCGGGCGAAGGCTTCGGCTGCATAACGGGCTCTTTCAGGATCGAAGTTGATCAGCGCCTCGTCCACTACCACGGGAAGGCGCTCGGCATGCTCCCCGAATTCCAGGATCAGGCCGAACCGCAGGGCCAGATACAGTTGCTCCCGGGTGCCCCGACTCAATGCAGTGGGCAGTTTGGCCTGGCCGGAGGCATCCGTCACCGTGATGGTCCGCTGGCCAACGGGGGCAAACAGTCCGGAGTAGCGGTGGCCCGTGATCCCGGAGAAGAAGGTTTTGGCATGGTTGATGACGTTGGGCTGGCGTTCCCTCTCGAACTTCTGGCGCGTACGGTCCAACAGCACCTCCGCCAGCGTGAGTTTCGACCACTCCGCGGCACAGTCCTGCAACTGTTCCATCAGAATGTTCCGCTGGATGCGCAGACGGGACGACTCCTCTTCGCCGGCCAATTGCTCCAACTCGTTGTCAATGCCTCCAAGCTCTTCCCGCCATGCATTGCGGCGCTTTTCCAGTCCGGTCTGCTCCTCCTCCAGGTCCAGGGTTTCCTGTCGAAGTTGGCTGCGATCGGTGGCGGCCAGGGCCGCCCTGAAATCGTCGAGACAACGGTTGGGGCCGCTGAGGCGCCGCAGATTCCGTAGACACTCGTCCTGTCTTCCCTCCCATTCCAAACGTTCTTTCTGCTGCCGCACCCGTCTTCGGAATTCTTCGGCATCCTCCGTGTCCCCCGCCTTCAGGAGTTCCCTGCGTTCCTGCTCCAGATGCTTGAGGCGCCGTTCTCGCTGCTGCAGTTGCTCCAAGTCCAGTTCGTTCTGGCGGCGGGCCTGATCCCGTTCAGCGACTTGGGACCGAACCAAGTCGAACCTTTGGATGAGATTGTCCGCCGGAGCCCCCAACCGTCCCCGGTTGTGGCCATCCAGCGGGACGTCGTGGCCCGCGGCCAGCGGTGCCAATTGATCGTGGAATTCGGCGATGTCGTTCTCAATGGCCTTGACGCGGTCCCGCATCCGTTCCACCTCGTTGCGGGACGCACGGGCTGTCTCCGCCTGGGCTAGGAATTCCAATGTGGCCGCGGGTGAAAGTTCTTCAGGCATGTGGTGTGCCAACAGCCAGTCCTGCCATTGGGCCTGCACTTCCACCAGATTTCGACGGGTCCTTTCACACTGCTGCTGGCCGGCCGCGAGCTTTTGCTCCTGCTGCCCGCGGCGACGCGAGGCATCGTTCCTGGCCTGGACCCGTTCACGGGCGTGATCCAGCTGTTGTACGAACAAATTGGCCACTGCCATGACGCGCGGATGGCTTGAATCGTCCAGAACCACTCCGTATCGGTCGGCCACGGGTCGGATTAGCGCCTGGTACTCTTCGATGTCGTCCTGGATGGCTCGGACCCGATGGCGCCGATCCTGTACCTGATTCAGGATCGCCCGCGCCGTCTCGATGCGACCGGTGAACTCCGTCACCGTCTCCGGGGTGAGGCCGGAGTCCATGTCGTGCTGTTCCAGCCACTCCTGCCATTCCCGATGGCTGCCGTGTGTCGATGCGGTGACGGCCTGATGTTGTTTGACAACTTCGGCATGGCGTCGCTGTTGTCTGCTCCAGGCATTGCGGACTTGGTCCAGTTGTGCCTTGTGCCCGATCCATGTGGCAAGGGCCTGGGTCGCCGCATCCAGACGAGCTTCAGCTTCGTCCAATGCATCGGCCGAGGGAGCTGCATCCAAATCCAGCAGTTGGGCTTCCGCCAC
The DNA here is from genome assembly GCA_965208365.1 of Caldilineaceae bacterium. Lineage (GTDB taxonomy): Bacteria > Chloroflexota > Anaerolineae > Caldilineales > Caldilineaceae > Bin34. The sequence continues at coordinate 2,076,261 of OZ242330.1, forward strand.
CAATCGTGACCAAGCCTCTCCGGTGGCAGCGGTGGCGGCATCAAGGGCTTGGAGCAGCGCGGCCAGTTGGGGTGGGGCTTCGGACCTGGTGGTAGGCCCGCGGCCGAACAGCAGGTAGCCGGCGGCGAGGAATATGCACAGCCCGCCCGCCGCCAAGCCTGGTCCCATGGCACCCTCCGGACCAAAAATGCCATACAACAGAAGACCTGCTCCAATCACCAGAAGCGGTGCCGCGAACCAAATCGGGGACGGCCCCTGCGCAACGGGAATTCCGGGCGCCGGCCGACCACGCAGGGCATCGACCTGGCCCTCAAGATTCTCTTGATTGTGGTGTGCCCTTTCGAATTCTCCCAGACGGCTTCGGGCTCGGCGTAGGGTTGCCCTGAGCCGGTCCAAGGACGGGGCATCCAAGTCCGGTTCCGGTCCGGCCATGCCGGCCTCCGCGGCACGCACGGCTTCGCTCCGCTCCTCCAGCGCGGACGTCTCCGCTTCGAGTTGCTGCCGGGCCTGACGCGTCTGCTCCCTATGCTCGTTGAGATTCTCTCTCCAGCGTTCAACTTCTTGGCGGAACACCATGGAGGTGTCAAAGTTCTCCAGGCGGGATTCGTCCCAGCCGGATCCGAGATCCCGCAACTTGCTCCGTAGGTCGGATTCCAGTGCATTCAATTCGGCTTGGCGTTCCGGCAGGTCCGCTACCGAGTCGCCATATCCCTGATGCCTACGCCGAATTGCCTCGATCGGTTCCCGATCCTCCAGTAATGCCTCCAGGCTTCCCGAGGAAGGACGCAGAGTCGCGGAGCCGGTGTTTTCATCCACCTGCAGGAGCCGCCGGGCATTCGCTTCCTCCACCTTGAGCGATTCCCACTGCTCCGATTCCTGTGCTAGGCGCGTGTCGGCTTCGCTAGCCTCGCGGGTGGTTTCGAGAATGCGCTTCTGCCAACGCTCCACTTCGCTGCGGACCGCAAACGAGGTGTCGACGCGGTCGAGATTGGCTTCATTCCAGTCGGGACCCAGTTGCCGCAACCTCTCCTCCAAGGATTGCTCCATGTCCCTCAGTTCCTGCCGCCGTTCCGGGAGATCGCGTACGGCGTTGTCGTAGCGGCTTCGGTCACGGCGGATGGCCTCGATGCGATCCCGATCCGGAAGCAGGGCTTCGCCGGGAATGACGACAGTGGCGGCCGCACGGGTTTTTCTGTTCTGTTCCCCGGCGTCGTCGCGATCTTCCCTAGCTTGATGAATTCTCTGTTCCAGGTTGTCCAAGCGCTCAATCGCGTTCTCCGGCAACTGCTCGTATCCGGGCATGTTCCGCAACCGTGTCCCGCACTCTTCCAGGGTTTCCCAGTCCTCCCATCCATCCTGCATTCTGAATACTTCGGCATGTCTGCGGCTCAGATCGCCGCGCTCCAAATCCGACCGGTCCAGTTCCCGTTTGATGTCGTCCCGTCTGCGGAGCAGCTGTCCGTACTGGTCGGCGTTCGTCTGTACCTGCCTGATCCGCTGCTCGGTGTCCTTGAGCTCGCGCAGCAGTTTGGCGATGCGCTGCGCACTGCCTTTCGGCTTGTACAGTTCGTCCTTGCGTTTGGCCAGCGACTGGCTGAACAACGGCAGCTTGGCCGCTCCCATGCCCGCGCTGTAGATGCGGTCGGCCACGTCCGGGCTTTCCAGCAGACCCGTGTCCTGCAGTTCATCGATGCCAAACGCGAAAACGTTCTGGAATAGGTCGGCCGGGGCGCGACCCGTGAGTTGCTCCAACGAGCCGGGGGCGCGAAATTCCTGGCCGGCTTCGTTGCGCAGAACAAAAGATCCCCCTTTTGGACCGTTGTACCGTTCAAGGGTGAAGAATTCGCCCGCGTCGCTGGTCAGCCTGATCCGGCCGCCGTGCCTGCCTCCGGCCAGAGGGGGATAGTGTTCCCTACTTTTCCGTAGCGGAAAGCCGAAGAGAACGGCCCGAACGAAGGCCAACAACGTGCTCTTACCCGCTTCGTTGGGGCCGTAAATCACGGTGATGGGTGCGTGCAGGGGGCCGATGGCCTGCTGATGGAACCGCCCAAAACCGTCCAAGTGGAATTCTTCGAGCCTCATGCCCCTTCGTCTCCTGTTAGTGCCGCCAGGCATTCCTCCTCAGCGGTGTCCAGGATGGCCAGCAGTTCCTCCTCAGTAGGAATCAAATTCTTCATGTACTTGCGGGCTCCGGCGGAGCCGTAGAGGGTCAATAGTTCCTGTTGCAGATCTTCGTGTGCATCGGGGTTGTGCCGCAGCTCATCGGCCAATCTGGCCAAGTCACCGATGAAATCCTCCCGCCTGAGAACCTGGGTCCTGTCCACGGGTGATGCGGTTTGTACCCGGATGCGTTCGCACCAAAGCCACGGCTCGCGGTCCACCATCGTTTCGTTCAGGAGATCGAGGATTTCCTGGGCGGTGTCGGCCTGTTGAAGCCATTGATGGGCGGCTCCCCTACCGGTCAGAGCCAACCGTGACACCACGGACCGTCCTTCGTCATGCAGTACCGATTCGGCCCGATCGATGATGCCGTCCAGTACCGCCTGCTCGGTGGCCAGGCCGGTGATGTCCAAGTCCATGTGTTGCCAGCGAATTACGTCCACGGCCCTGAACTCCAGCCGCGGGTTGCCGGTCTCGTCCACTTCCACCAAATACACGCCGCGGCTTCCCGCTTCGTTGGGATGGCGTCCCTGGGGATTGCCGGGATAGGCGATGACCGGTCCTTCCGACTTCGGTACATCGCGGGTATGGATGTGTCCCAGAGCCCAATAGTCGATGTCGGCTTCCTCCAGATCGGTAAGGCTGCAGGCACCATAGGCTTCATGGTTCGGATTGCCTCCTGCATTGGCATGGAGCAGGCCAATCCGAAAACCCCAGCTGTCCGATCCTTGCCGTGGAAACAGGTGCGCCAGATTCCTCTTCACATCGCGCCGGGGATAGCTGTACCCGTATACGCAGGCCCGTTCCGGATCGTCGGGGAACACGGGCACGGCCTCGACCTTGTCTCCGAAGCGGACACATCCGGAAGGCAGATCCAGGCGGGCTTCCCATCCGTTCAATGGGTCGTGGTTGCCGTGGCAGACGAAGGAGCGGATGCGGGCGCGATCCAGACGTTCGAGACCCTCTACGAACTTCAACTGGGCTCGCAGGCTGCGGTCAGCACCGTCGTACACGTCTCCCGCCACCAAGAGTGCATCCACCCGTTCGTCCAGACACAGCTGGATGATGTTGTTGTAGGCGCGGAATGTGGCCTCGCGCAGTGCGGTCGCCACATGGTCGGGCGCGTCCGCCTGCATTCCTGCAAACGGGCTATCCAAATGCAGGTCGGCGGCATGGACAAATCGCAGTGTTGGCATCTTCACCCTGGTGTGGGCTGTAGGGACAGCATGAATTCCTTGAAGGGCAACCGCGCTTCAAGGTGTATTTGTGCAAGAAGGAACTCGGGGCAGAAGTACTGTCTGGGGAGAGGACGCATGGCAGGAGAATCGTACTCGCTGGACACTGAACCACCATGCGCGGCACGGTTTCAGAATCGCCGATCCCGGTCCAAATCCGATGTTCATGTCTCGGAGAACCAGTTGAGTCCTTTTCATGATGCATTGGACCACGGAGTTGCCATCGGATGCAGGAAGGGCGCGTCCGACTTCGTTTTCATTCACCACTGTGGACCGGACCGGGGGTAGTAACAGTTCTCTAGGATCGGGTATTATATGGTAGTATGCTGACTTATGGTCAAGCATCAAAATCGACTGATACGCATAGGTGAAGCCGCCGCGCTGATGGGCGTGGGCGTGAAGACCATGCGGAAGTGGGAGGAGACCGGCGAGTTGCTGCCGGCGCGCAAGTCGGCGGCGGGGACGCGCTACTATGACCGCGCCGCGTTGCTGGGCGCGAGCAACGAATCGGCTCCGACCGTCGGCTATGCCCGTGTGTCCAGCCATGACCAAAAGGCCGATCTGGATCGTCAGCACGCCGCCCTGGAAGCGTACTGCGCGGCCCAGGGCTGGCACACCGAGATCATCCGCGACCTGGGCAGTGGGTTGCAGTATGACAAGCCCGGCCTGCAGCGCTTGCTGGACCTGATCCTGCGCCGCCGGATGAAGCGTCTGGTGCTGACCCACAGGGATCGGCTGCTGCGCTTCGGGGCCGAGTTGGTGTTTACCTTGTGCGAGAAGCAGGGTGTCGAAGTGGTGGTGATCCATCAGACCGATCCCCCCTCCTTCGAGGAGGAACTGGCCCGGGACGTGCTCGAGATCATCACGGAGTTCTCGGCGCGTCTGTACGGTCGCCGGTCGCCCAAGGCGCGCCAGCTGATCGAAGTCCTGAAGTCCGACACTGCCGAACCCGCCGGCGAGGATGCGCCGGCTCCATGAGCGAACACCTGAAGGGCGTGGGCAAGTCCCACCGGATCGCCCTGGACCCGACCGACAAGCAGGCGACGCGGATGCTGGAGCACGCGGGGTGGGCGCGGGTGGCAGCGAACTGGGCGCGGGGGCGTTTCCAGCTGGCTTGGTTCGGCGAGACCGACGAACGCAACGCCGACGCGTGGTACGCACACGTCGACATCCCCCCGGGCGGCGGCCAGTGGCTGTCGGACATGGATCTGCGCAAGGACTTCAACGCGGTCAAGGCGGACCTGTTCGAGTGGTCCTGCGACCACTCCCAGAACGTGTCCAAGAACGCCATCATCCACATGGGGCGCGGGCTGGACGCATGGGGCGAGTACTGCCAGGCCCGGAAACAGGGACGGCCGCACCGCAAGACTGGATTTCCGCCGGTCCGCAGGCGGCACCGCAAGCTGGCCTTCACGCCGTCCAACGGCCGCAACAGCATCCAGGTGGACGGGTGCAGTGTGCGCCTGCCCAGGATCGGATGGGTACGGATGCGGGAAGAACTGCGGTTCGAGGGCGACATCATGAGCGTAACCATCAGCAGGAAGGGCGGCCGCTGGTTCGCGTCGTTCACGGTGGACACGTGTGAGCCTGCCCCGGACCCAAAGCCCGGACCCGACATCGGCATCGACATGGGCGTGAAGACGCTGGCCACCGTGTGGGACGGCGAGGAATTGGAGGAGATCGCCAACCCCAAGGCCCTGACCGCCGCCCTGAAGTCCCTGCGCCGTCTGGACAAGGCCATTGCCCGCAGTATCCACACGCACGGCAGGCACAACCCATCCAAGCGCAGGGACGGCCTGTACGCCCAGCGCAACCGGTTGCACTTCGACATTGCCAATCTGAGAGCCGATCACCACCACAAGGCCACCACGCAGATAGCCAAACGCGGCGGCACCGTGAAGGTGGAAACGCTCAACGTCGACGGCATGAAGAAGAACCGCAGGCTGGCCCGGGCCATCGGCGATGCCGGCATGGGCGAATTTGTCCGGCAGCTGGAGTACAAGTGCGGTTGGTACGGAACCGCCTTCGAGAAGGTGGACCGCTGGTATCCGTCGTCGAAGACGTGCAGCCATTGCGGGGCCGTGAAGCAGTCGCTGCTGTTGTCGGAGCGCACCTACCGCTGCAACCGGTGCGGGTTCGAGTGCGACCGGGACGAGAACGCCGCCCGGAACCTCCAGGCGTACACGGGTCACAAGGAGCCGGCCCGAACCCTGAACGCGCTCCCCGGGCCGGCGAGGTCCGCCGGCGAAGAAATGGACGTGGAGGCCCGTAGGACGCGTCGCCGAGAGGCATGCGCAAGGCCGGAGAAGCGTCTACCGGACAACCCATCCGCAATACCGACAGGCAACGGCGGACAGGTGTAGGTTCTGGAGACCGGTTCAGGTCCGGCTGTGCAGGGACCCGTATAGACTTCACGCATCATTCACTGTCTCTGTCAGTCACGCGTGCGGGAATCTTCCATGGTCAAACTGTCTGTCTGCATTGAAATGTATTGGCCCGACGAGGCGGATCCGGCGGCCAAGGTCCGGAACGTCAAGGAGTCCGGAATCGGGGCCTACGAATTTTGGACGTGGAGCAACAAGGATGTGGATGCCGTGGCCGAGGCACAGGCCGAGACCGGTCTGGCCTGTGCCGGGCACCTGTTGGAGCCGCCGTTTGCCCTGACCGCCCGCGAGACGGAACAGGCCCTGGTGGAGGGGGTGTCCAAGTCGGCCGCCATTGCCGAACGCCTGGGGAGCCCGGGCATGATTGTCACGACCGGCAACATCCTGGCTGACGAGGCATGGGACATTACCCTGCGGCGGGTGGTGCGCCGCCTGAAGGTGCTGTCCGCGGTGGCCGCCGACCACGGGCTCAAGATCTACCTGGAGCCGCTCAACCCCGTCGTGGACCACCACGGCTACTGGCTGACCACGATGGCGCAGGCGGCGGACATCGTGGCCGAGGTGGATTCACCGGCCCTGACCATCCTCTACGACATCTACCACCAACAGATCACCGAAGGCAACCTGATTTCCAGCCTGCGGACCTACCTGCCCCTGATTGGCCATATCCACACCGCAGGCGTGCCGGGCCGGCACGAGCTGGCGGACAACGAAATCGACTACCGAGCCGTTTTCAAGGCCATTGACGAATCGGACTACGCGGGCTATGTGGGACTGGAATTCCGGCCATCCCTGACCGAGGCGGAAGCCCTGGCCCAGGCGGTCCGGATTGCCGAAGAAGCAGCCTAGGCGCAGGGCCTGGTAAGGCGACTTTTTCAATGCCATAGGATTCGCCTAGGTAAACCACCGACTCGCGGTTCCGAGCAGTTTTGTTGGCTCGGACTGCGCCGATACGGGTTGCGTGGTCGATTCAGGAGTGGCATCTGCAAGGGCGCGCGGACAGTTGCGGATCTTGCGGCGGCAAGTCCTGCACCTAATGATGTTCGTTTGTAACAGGGGAAGTCAGATGTTGAAGACGAAGTTGAGGCTGGGCTTGGCGATGGCCGCGCTTGGCCTGTTGCTAACAGCCGTGCTGGCGGCATGCGGTCCTGTACCGGCGCCTGCGGCGGAAGAGCCGATGATGGAAGAGCCGGCGGCCGAAGAGGCCATGCCGGAAGGCCAGTATGGCGAGTCGCCGATCCTGGCGGAGCGAGTGGCGGCTGGTGAACTGCCTCCCGTGGAGGAGCGCCTGCCCGTCCAGCCGTTCGTGGTTTCCAATCGCATGTTGGCCGTAAGTTACGACACCGAGGTCGGTAAGTACGGTGGGACCATGCGTCTGCCACAGGATAGTCCAGGCGGTGATCCCCACTTCTATATTGGGTCGAACGAGTACTTGCTTTGGGCTCCTGGCGCTTTCAACTACGACATGGGCATTGTTGGCAATGTCCTGTTGGATTGGGAAGTCAATGAAGACAATGACTCCTTCACGTTCCACATGAGGGAAGGCCTCAAGTGGTCGGATGGCGTACCCGTAACCACCGATGATGTGGATTTCGCCGTGAACGATGTGATGTTCCATGACGAAATTACACCCTCCAAACCGACGTTTCTCCACACGGCTCAGGACCGTGAGGCGGGATTCGCCACGATTGAAATCCTGGATGACTACACCTATACCGTTTCTTTCGACGGGCGGTATGGCAGTTTCCCGGCCGCGTTGGCTGTAGCCAGTTGGCGCGGTTACCAGGATTTCCTGAAACCACGCCATTACTTGGAGCAATTCCACGCGGATTACGCCGATGCAGATGAATTGGCAGCCAAACTGGATGAGGAAGGCATAGAGGAAGGACAGTGGTACAACCTCTTCAATGCCAAACAGATGCCGGGCAATCTTTGGCGTGCTGTCGGCGAAGCGGGTTTTGGCCATCCAGTGCTGACCCCTTGGGTGTTGACGGAATTCGGTGGGGGTTCCTGGACCTTTGATCGAAATCCCTATTACTTCAAAGTGGACAGAGCCGGCAATCAGTTGCCCTACATTGACCAGGTCCAGATGTTGCTGATGCAGGATCGCGAGTCCACGGTCCTGCAGATTCTGAGTGGCGAAGTTGACTACCTGGGAGAGCGGAGTTCACTCAACAATCTGCCGCTTCTCAAACAGGCCGAGACCGAGGGTGTGCTCAACGTCATCATTCCGCGCATGCACCGTACGCCGATCAATTTCATGCTCAATCTCACCTACCCGGATCCCGCCTGGCGCAAGGTTACCAACGATGTCCGCTTCCGCCAGGCCATGACGCTGGCAATCAACAAGCAGGAGATCATCGATACCTTTTACCTGGGAGAATTCGGACAGTTGCCCGTCCACACCAACTATCCGGAATTCAACATCGAAAAGGCCAATCAGATCCTGGACGAAATGGGTATGTCCGAGCGGGACGCCAACGGTTTTCGGCTGGGACCGGACGGTGACCCGTTCCAAATCATTTTCGAACCGGGACCGCTGTCCCAGGATCACGTTCCCATGACGGAACTAATCGCCGAATACTGGAAAGCAGTGGGCATTGACACTGATGTCAAGGCAGGCGAATGGAGCTTGATTAATCAGAAGTTCATGGCCAATGACCTGCAGGGCACGGCCATATGGAATGTCATGGACATGTGGCCCAGCGTCGGCTGGTTTGATTATCTGCCCGACAGATGGGGCCGGGCCTGGGTCCAGTATATGAATTCAAATGGGGAAATTGGCGAAGAGCCCCCGGACGAGGTCAAGGAGATTTATGACTTGCACAACCGGTTTTTAAGAGCTCCGCTGGGTTCCCAGGAGAACAAGGACATTTTGGAAGAGATATTCGTCAATCAACGGGACAACTACTGGACATTCAATCCGGTTGAATTTTCCTACTATCCCACCAGCACTTCGGCCCGCATCAAGAACGTGCCCAAGGGCCGTGTGGAAGAGATGGGCATCGTATTCATGCACTCCATGGAGGAGTGGTACATCGACGAGTAGGAACAACCGGAAACACTCGTCTCTGGTTGATCAGACACGAAGGGGGGGCTTTGCCCTCCTCTTCGTGTTGGCGCGTCCAGGACCGCACCACAATTCGCCGGCAAAAACCGGGATTTCGCGTTCCCAAGGGTTGCGGACGCTCCCAACCGATCAATTCAGGGCTCGGGCATGGTCCATGGCTTCATGCCGAGCGGAAAGGCCTTGGACTGCTATGGGGCACGGCTTCTCAGCCTTGGTTCGATCAAGTTCCACACGCGTTCTTGAAAGCGACGCGAGATTTGCAGCGTCACCGCCCATCCGGGCTCGTATCCTCCCTCGTCAAACGCGTCGAATTCCGGCAAGTAGAGTAGCCAGTCGTTGGCATAGCTGACGAGCATCACGGTTCGGTAACCCATGAGCTGGGCACCGGCGCGAAAGCGCACAGCCGTTTCACTGAAGACTTCGCCCGGCTCTGTAATGAGAACGGTATCGCCGATTCCCAGCAGGGCGATCTCGACCGATCTGAATCTCTCCCCTTCCATCGGCCGCTCAGCCAGAAGCTGGTGGGGAGGAGTGTAGGCCTTGACGGGTACGGGCTCATCCGATCCCTTGAGGGCGTCGACGCGCAGGCTTTCCGCCCAGACGGGCCCGGGTGATCCGGTGGTCGCAATGCGTCGCGACACACGGAGGACCTCGTCCCGAAAGGCTCGGCCCAGTTCCTCGCACTCCTGAAACGTCCCGCCACCCCTGTCGCCCACGTTGTACGCATCCGCGTCGTCCGCGGAGCCGTAGTAGGCGCTGACCTCGCCAATGGCGCGCACAGTGCGCTTCCCCTGCAGTTGTTGGCGCACACCCTCGACCAGCGGATTGATGTCACCCGCACCGCCTTGAAAGAAAAGACACGTCGCACCCGGGCCCAGGTCCTCTTCAATGTAGCGCGCGGCATAGCCCGGCCAGTCCCCCGTGACTCTCAGGTTGTCATAGCCCATGACGACGGCATGGCAGGCGTAGTTGACGATGACCCCCAGCGGACGGCCCTGGGCATCATCTATGCGGACCACGGCCACAGCGGGATCCACCGGACGATCCAGCCAGCGCCGATTGATGGAATAGCCATAGAGAAAGCCGGAGCCGCTGCCCAGGCGGCAGGGCTGCAGGGACGCGAGCGCAGCGCCCACGGCATCCCCTACGATTTCGGCCAAGGGGCGATCCCAGTTGTCCGACATGCGGTCATCCGGTCCCCCATGGGTGTGCGTGGTGGCCATGTGCACGTGCTCCGCCACCAAATCAAAGCGCTGGCCCAGCACTTGCCGGATGGATTTGACCGTTTCATCGTTGACATAGCAGAGCTCCAGCGAGAGCAGGGCGTAGCGCTCGTGTCCTGCCTCGATCACCAGGGCCCGCGCCAACAGTGGATCGTTGGCTCCGGTGTTGCCTTCGTCCCGGCCGCCATACCCCACCAGCCGCCCACCCTTGTGGGGAGTGATGTCCGCGCGCCCGAATCCCGCCTTCAAAGTTGCCATGCCGGTTGCTCCTTGTCTTGGGACTGCATTCCTTCATCCCTTCAGGCCTGACACCACGACACCCTCGATGAAGTATCGCTGCAGCAACAGAAACACAATGACGACAGGCAGCGTGGCCACCGTGGAGACGGCCATGATGTAGGTCCAGTAGGGGGCTTGCATTGGCTGCTGGAACACGGTCATGCCGACCGGCAGGGTGAAGAGCTCATCCTTGGTTACCACAATCAGGGGCCACAGAAAGTTGTTCCAGCTGCCCAGAAAGGTCAGGATGGCCAATGTGGCGATGGCTGGTTTCAGCAGGGGCAGCACAATGCGGATGAAGATTCCCACTTCCCGCGCGCCGTCGATGCGGGCCGCATCCATCAATTCGTCCGGCAGCGTGAGACACGCCTGTCGCATGAGAAACACACCGAAGGCACTCAGGGCTCCCGGAATAATCAGGCCGGCGTAGGAGTTCGTCCAGCCCAGTTGGTGCACCACCACAAACAATGGAATCAGGAGCACCTGAAAGGGGATCATCATGGTGCTCAGGATGAAGAGGAAGGCGAGGCGGCGCCCCGGGAAATCGAATTTGGCGAATCCGTATCCGGCCAGGGCGCTGAACAGCACCGTGCTCCCCACCACAATCACGGCCACCAACAGGCTGTTCCAGAAATAGCGCGGGAACGGTGCCGCCAGAAAAGCGTCCACGTAGTTCTGTGGCAGGAACGAACGCGGAATCCAGTGCACCGGCATGGCAAAGACTTCGGGCTCGGCCTTGAAGCTGGTGGTGAACATGTAGTACAGGGGCACACAGAAAAACAACAGGCCCAGACACATGGCGGCGTAGAGGGCCGCGCCGTTGGCCTTCTGGCGGAAATGCACACTGAAGCTGCCGCGGGTGCCGGAGTAGGGCGCGGGCGCATATTCGGAATAGCGATCAGGGGAGGCCATGGTCAATTGCGGTCTCGCTCCACGATATCCCGCCGCATCTCCGTAGCCGGTCGCGACCCGGAACGGAGCAGGGCATTGCTGTCACGTGTAGCTGGTTTCCTCCGCCCGGACACTTCGAATGTAGATCAGGGTAATCAGAATTATGACGAAGAACATGAAGACGGACATGGCGGCGGCCTGGCCCATGCGGAAGTAATTGAAGCCGTAGTTGTAGACGAGCAGGGCGATCGTAGTGGTCAAGTCGCTCGGCCCGCCGCGCGTCATGACATATTGCAGGGCAAAGGACTGGAAGGAGTTGATGGTTGAAATCACTACGACAAACAGGATCGTGGGGCGCAGGAGTGGCAGCGTGACATGCAGAAAGGCTTGCCAGCGGGTGGTGCCGTCGATCAGGGCGGCCTCGTAGAAGACGCGGGGAATCCCGACCAGCCCCGCGATCCAGATGATCATGAAGAACGGGATGCCTGCCCAGTCGTCCACGAAGATCAGGGAGATCGGTGTCAGAATGCGGTCCGACAGCCACAGGGTGTCCGGATCCCGGGTTATGGGCTTGGCCAGCGCGCTGATCACACCGTTGGGATCCAAGAGCAGCTTCCAAACCAGGGAAACGACCACGGCCGACAGCAGGGTGGGCGTGAAGTACAGGGTCTTGAAAAACTCCCTGCCCCGGAACGGGGCAAGGAAGAGCATGGCCAGCGCTAGCGAAAGAATCCACTTGGGCACGGTCGTGCCCAACAGGAACCATAGGGTCACCTTCACCCCGTTCTGGAACTGGTCGTTGCCGGCGAGCTTGGTGTAGTTCTCAAAGCCAACGAAAACCGGAGGCTTGAGCAGGGTGTATTCGGTTAGGCTGAGATAGAACCCGTTGAGCGTGGGATAAAGGCTAAAGACTAGGAAAAAGAGCATGGCCGGCGCCACGAAGAGAACTCCGTACACGCGGCGCCGGTACAGGAATTCCCGCTGAATCCAGGAGCGCATCGGCGTCAATACAACCTTTGTCCGGCCCGGACGGTGCAGGGCCTGCCGTCCCGAGGATGGGAAAGGGGACAGGCACGACTTGTGGTCAACCTGTCCCCCTTGGTTTCAAGCTGCGCGGCAGGGTCTATCTCGTCTCGGACAAGATGGAGTCAATCTCCTCTTGGCCAATGGCCATGGACTCCTTCAGGTCCATACCCTCCACGATGATTCGATCGCGTACGCGGGCCAGGACATCCGCCACTTCCGTGAAGCGGGCAATGCGGGGGGAGTACATGCTCGTGGTCATCTGATCCAGGAAGACATCCAGGAACGGAATGTTCTGGAAGGTCTCCGATTCGACTACCTCGACTCGGGCCTGCAGCAGGCCTGTGTGGGCCAAATAATCGGCCGGATGGGAATCGAGGTACTCCGCCAACTGCCAGGCCGCCTCCTGAACCGCGGGTTCGGAACGGGAGTTCACCATGTGGAAATAGGCGTAGATGTCAAAGTGATTCTGGTTGACCGCGTTTTCCCAGATGGGTACAGACTTGACCGTGTAGTCGATGCCGGCTTCCAACACCCCGGGCCGGGCCCATGAACCCATGTCACACTCTATGGCCAGTTCCTCCGCTATGAATCCGCTCATCTGGCCTTCGAAATAGGCCGGACCGCCCAGCCCATTGGCTTCCCAGTCGACCCAGTACTGCATGGCCTTTTCGGCCTCCGGGGTCAAGAGGTTCAGTTCGGAGCCACCCAACTGGCGTACCATGGCCCCATACTCGAGGAACATCCAGACGGAGTTGCTCCAGCTGAAGTCGAAACCGCGTTGCACGAGGCGACCTTCGTCATCCCGCTTGGTCAGTTTCTCCGCAACCACCAGCATCTCTTCCCAGGTGGCGGGAAAGTCGGTGTCCGGATCCAAACCCGCTTCTTCGAAGAGGCGGTTGTTGACGTAGCAGCCGTAGATGCTTAGTTCATTGGGAATCCCGTATAGTTTCCCGTCGAACATGGCCCCCTGCAGCGTGTTTTCCGGGGCCACATACAAGTCCATAAAGGCTTGTTGCGAGTCGTAACCAATCGCCTCAAAAGCCACGGGCGCGATTGCCCCCTGGGCGTAGAAGGTGCCGATGTCCCCGTTCCATTGGGCAAAGAGATCCGGCCCTGTACCCGCAGCGAGCGCGGTCCGCAGCTTCTGGTCGAAGTCGGTCGGGATGGCCTCGTATTCGACCGTGATATGGGGATTCAACTCCATGAATTCAGCGATATACTTTTCATCCAGTTCGACCCTGGGGGTGAAGTTGTGACCCCAATACACAACCGTAACTGGTTCCGGTCCAGCGTCCTCAACCTCGGTGGGTTGACTCTCAGGGATGGCGACACAGCCACTCACCGTAGCCGCCAGCAGTATCAAGACAAGGATGGCGGGCAGAGTGAGCCGCTTAACAAACACTCGTGACATAACGACCTCCTTCTGGCGAGGTTCCCCAGAAGCAGCCAATCGAAGCAAAACGTCGTCTACGGGGAATCTGCTTCCGGCAGCCTCACTGTAGCACCATTCGCCTTGTCTTGACAAGGCGGCCAGATTGCTTCCAAATTGGCCTGGGGTCGAGGCCAATCAGCCGACACAGGCAGTCTTTTGGGTATCCCCGCAATGTAGCGTTGACTTTGAAGCAGCTTCACCTCTGGAGTAAACACTGCACAGAAAGATCCCTTGGGGTCTGAAACTATTTCCTCGGCAGGGCAATTGCTGCAGAATCCGATGTCTTCCGGCATTCGGTCGGCCTCAGTTTTTTCTGACCAGGACTTTGTTGGGACGAATAGTCTTGGGGGCTAGACGGGCCGGGCGGACACGATCGCGCCCGGGACCGTGAACGAGTGATCGTCCTCGATGCGAAAAGCCTGTCTGACCTCGGCACTGGCTCCGTCCAGCAGTTCCCGCAGGGCCGCGACGCGGGGTTTCGGGGTTTGGATGCGCGCAACCCACGGATCGAACTCCAGCCTCAGGTTCCAGGCGAACTCTGGCACGGCAACCAGTCCCGCCTCTTGGCAGATGGCTTGCCACTGGACCTGCGAATGATCCCGCACATGTGAGGGATCGCGCAGGATTTCGAGGGCATTGAGAAAGGTGTCCAGCAGCGGATCGGGATCCGCCATCACGTCAACCAGCAATAGCCGGCCGCTGGGCGACAGCAGCCGGGCCAACTCGGTCACCACGGCCTGCGGGTCCGGCCAATGATGGGCCGCGTAGCGGGAGACGATCAGGTCGAACGATGCATCCGGCCACGGCAGGTCGGTGAGATTGCCGCGATGGAACTCGATGTTGGTTAGCGAACGTTCCGCGGCGGTGCGCCGGGCCCTGTCCAGCATCGGTTCCGACAAGTCGACCGCGGTCACCTGGGTGGCCGCCGATGCCAGCAACAGGGAAACCGGACCGGGACCACAGCCGGCGTCCAGTACGTGCTCGGTTCCGGTCAGGGCAGCCAATTGCCGGATCACCGGCAGGTCCTCGCCTTGGGCGTGCACCATGCTGACGGCGTACTGCTCCGCGACCGCTGAAAAGGTGTCGTGCACTAGGTGCGTGGTGGACCGAGAAGGGATGGGTGTAGTCATGGGCATTCGAAGTTGCTGGGTGGCATGCCGTCCGCGGATCGCAGGCTGTCGGGCGGGCGGTTGAAGTACAGTATGGGACTTATAGGCCGGACTGGACAGCCGGCCCATCTCGTTCACGGGTCGTCGGGGACCCCCACGGGATCGCCCCTCGCCGTGCAGAAGCCCCTGTCCCGCGGGCCGAAACGGGCACGCACGGAAGTCCCGCACGCACCAAAATGTTGATGGCCGCATTGTGGTCGGCGTTCGCACGGAACCCGCAGGCCCCGCACGCAAACACCGCCTGCGACGGCCGGTTTGACTTGTCAACATGGCCGCACCGGCTGCACGTCTGCGACGTGTAGGCCGGATTCACCTTCCGCAATTCGCCGGCCTTGTACGCCAGCTTGCGCTCCCACGAGCCCCAGCCACTGGCCAGGATGCTGCGGTTGAGCCCCGCCTTCTGCTTGACCTGCTGGCCGGGTGCCTCCACCGTGCCCTTGGCCGACTTGGTCATGCCCTTCGTGTTCAGATCCTCCACCACCACGGTGTGCGCCGTGTCCGCCAGCTTGCGACTGGCCTGGTGCGTGGCGTCGTCCCGCTTGCGCGCCCGTTTGCGGTGCAGCTTCTGCAACTGCCCGTTCACACGCCGGCCCCGGTTCGACTTGGGTCGGCGGTCCTTGGGCCCCCAGCCTTGCTTGCGGCTCAGCTCCCGCTGCTTGCGGGCGATCTGCGCGTCCAGCCTGTCCGTGTCGGGCATCGCGTACACGGTGCCCTCGCTGTCCGTGGCCTGCCCCACGTTGCGGTCCAGGCCCAGCGCGCCGTCCGCGGCAGGCTGCTTCACCTGCTCCGCGGGCACCTCGTAGCAGACGTAGGCATACCACTTGGGGTGCTGTTCCGTGCCCTCCATGCGCACGCGCACGGTCAGCGGCCGGCAGCCGGCGTACAGGTTCGATCCCGCCAGCCGCAACCAACCGACCCTGGGCACGTACAGACGGTCCCCGTCCATCCTGATGGCCTCGGGAATGGTAAACGCCGGCACGGTGAAGTGCCGGGCCTTGAACCGGGGCCTGCCTTCGTTCTCAGGATCCGCAAAAAACCGCGTGTACGCGTCGGCCAGGTACTTTAGGCTGTAGCGGACCACCTGGTACGGGTAGTCCTTCAGCCAGGCGTGTTCCGGGTCGTTGCGCAGTTCCGTAAACCGCCGGCCCAGGGTGAAGAAACTCGTGGACGGACCGGGTCCCATCTTCCTGCGGACAGCCTTGGCCCATGCCGTCTTGCCTTCCCTGACCTCCGGCCAGTTGAGAGCGGGCACGTGCATTTCCTTCCAGCGCGCGTACCGCCACTCGCAGTCGGCCAGCATGTGGTTCCAGACGTAACGGCAGGCACCGGCGATGGCCGTCAGCAGGATGCCGGTGGCAGCGTCGCCCGGAAACAGGCGCAGACGCACCGTGCGGTGGACGGTGTCCGGGGCCTGCGTTGTAGAATCGGGGCTGTTGGGCATGAAAGTGCAAGTTTCGTGTCCGGTGGAGAGTCCGATGGTTGCCGGACTCTCGCATTTATGGACGTCATTATGCCACGGAACCCATCGTCAAGTCAGGAATATAATTCCCTACAGTATCCGACGCACGAGCCATATCCCTCTCAATATTGGTCCGCCTCAGATATTCATGACACAGCCCGCGAACGCGTTGAGCGTGACCAGGATCACGCAGTTGATCAAGGAGCTCCTCGAATCGGACGACGCACTGCAATACGCATCGGTCGCCGGCGAGATCGGCGACTACAGGCAGGCGGCCAGCGGCCACGCCTATTTCAGTCTCAAGGACGACAACGCCGTACTGAACTGTGTAATGTGGAGGTCCAGCGCACGCCGATTGGACTTCCGGCCGGAGGCCGGGGACGCGGTGGTGGTCCAGGGCGGTGTTGAGGTCTATGCACCGCGCGGGGGATACCAGCTGATCGCCGGCCGGATGGCCAGGCAAGGGGTTGGCCGGATCTATGAGGAGTATGAGCGGCGAAAACAGGAGTTTGCGGCCCGCGGCTGGTTTGCCGATGAACTCAAACAGCCCATTGCCAGGTTTCCGCAACGTCTGGGCGTGGTGACCAGTGCCTCCGGTGCCGCGCTCCGCGACGTGCTGCGCACCCTGCAGAACCGCTGGCCGGCCGTGGAGGTGGTGCTGTTCCCTTCCCTGGTGCAGGGAAAGGAGGCACCGGACGAATTGGCCGCGGCCTTGGCGCAGGCGTTGCACTGCCACACCGCGGGCATGCCGATCGACACGGTCCTGCTGGTGCGCGGGGGCGGCTCAATGACGGATCTGTGGGCCTTCAACGACGAACGCATCGTTTCGGCCATGCACCAGAGTCCGTTGCCCATCATCACGGGCGTGGGTCACGAGCCCGATACTACACTGGTGGACTATGTGGCGGATCTGCGCGCTTCCACCCCCACCGCGGCGGCGGAGGCGGCGGTGCCGGATCGGGTCGAGGTGGGGGAGCTGGTGGACGCACAGGCACTGCGGCTGACCAGGCGCATGGACGACCTGCTTACGCGGCAACGCACGTGGCTGGATGCCCTGCAGCATCGGACGGAGCAACGGCATCCGCGCCGGATTTGGGAGCAGAGGATGCAGCAGCTGGACTATGCAACCGAGGCATTGCAGGGCAGGCTGAAACTCCGCCTCGATCAGTCCCGGGCTAGACTCGGCAGGCTGCAGGCTTCCCTGCGGGCCCTCGATCCCGAAGCGGTCCTGACCAGGGGTTTCAGCATCGTGCGGAACCGAAAGGGCGTGCTGGTGACGGATCCGGAACAGACCGTGCCCGGGGATCTGCTGGACGTCAAGGCCCGGGGTGGCGCCTATGCCGTGGTCCGGCAGGCCGAACCAACCGATGGAGCCGCGTAGTTCGGTCGCAGCTTCCAAGACCACAGGGTTCTTCACAGAACCGGGTATACCAATTAGGAGAGCTGAGGCATGTCCACTAGCCGCGTTCCGATTCGGCAAATCACCCACGGTCCCAAGCACCACTGGTTTGGCTACTACGACAAGCTTCAGTTCTCACCCGATGGCCGGTATGTCCTGGGCATGTCGGTCGACTTCGAGAATCGAAAGCCGACGGCACGGGACGAGGTTCGCATCGGTATGGTGGACCTTGGGGACGGGGACCGCTGGCTTGATCTGGGCCACAGTGTCAGCTGGGGCTGGCAGCAGGGCTGCATGCTACAGTGGCGGCCCGGTTCCGCCGCCGAGGTCATGTGGAATGACCGGGACGGGGACCACTTTGTGACCCGTTCGTTGAATATCGATACCGGCTCCCGGCGCACCTGGCCGTGGCCGTTTTACGCCCTCAGCCCCGACGGGCGCTACGGTGTGGGCGTGGATTTCGAACGGATTCAGGACATGCGGCCCGGCTATGGCTACCCGGGAGTGCCGGATCGCAATGCCGACTGCCTGCGGCCGGCCGACAGCGGCGCCTGGCTCCTGGACTGGGAACGGGACACACATTCCATGGTGATCAGCATCGAACAAGCCGCGTCCGTGCCGGCGGACCACCCGTCACATGTCGTGGGCAAGCACTACTTCAACCACCTGCTGTTCAGTCCCGACGGGTCCCGTTTCATCTTTCTCAACCGCTGGCGGGATGTCTCCACCGGAGTCGCCACGGGGGATCTGCATACCCGCATGTTTACCGTGGGAGTGGACGGCAGCGGTCTCCACCTGGTCGACGATTCGGGCAGCATGTCCCACTTCATCTGGCGCGATCCCAATCACATCCTGGGCTGGACCCGCCATCCGTCCCACGCCGCTGCCTTCTACCTGTTGCGGGATCGATCGGACTGGGTGGAGGTACAGGGACGGGGTTCCATGCGGGTCAACGGACATTGCACCTACCTGCCCGGCCGGCATGTGGTATTGAACGATACCTACCCGCTGGACAACCGGATCCAGGAACTCTATCTCTATGACGCGGACCGGGATCGACGCACTGAACTCGGTGCCTTTCCGTCACCGCCGGAGTACGACGGCGAGTGGCGCGTGGACCTCCATCCGCGTTCCAACCGGGATGGAACGCGGGTTTGCATTGATTCGGCCCACGGGGGACAGGGTCGTCAGATGTACTTGCTCGACATCGACTCCCTCTTGGACTGAACCCTTTCCGCTGCCGTTGCCACCTCATCAAGTTCGCGCATTGCCCACCTTTGACCTGCCCGCCTTGCGGCAGCGGACCGGTTGGCTGGTCGCCGGTGTCACTTTCCTCTACCTGGGCCAGCGCTTAGTCCGCAGGCTTTCGCCCACCGGGGAACTGAGACCGGTCGACGGGGTTGGCCTGCTCGTCATTGGTCTGCTGTGCCTTGCCTACTGGGCATGGCGCAATCGCACAGCCCTGGCCGGATGTCCCGATGTCGGACACGGTGCAGCTTCGTCGGTACCGTTTCGATGGAAGCCATCCCGCACAACGCTTGCAACGGGAGCGTTGGCCGCAGGTGCAGCCTTACTGGTGTGGTTTGCGAGGCTGCTATCCGGGAGTTCGGAGGCTGCGGCATGGCTGGCCCTGTTCGGCCTGCTTGGATTCATCCTGTTGGGCCGGATTCTTGATGGCTCCTACTGGCACAGTGGTCGGCGGGCTTCCAGCACACTGCCGGGACCGATATGGGCAGGGCTGGGGCTGGCCGCGGCTGCGGCTGTGACCCGTGTCCTGTTCGTGGCGCCGGTGGTGCCCGACTTCGAATCCGTTGCCGTTGCCGGATCCCTGTCCGGCCTCCTGTTTCGTTTGGTGGGACCCGACCGCGCCATTCTGGTTGGCTTTGTCGGTGCCTGTCTCCTGCCGGTCGTTGTTTGGCGAACCGGTATCGTCCTGGGCTGGGAAAAGGCGGGTCTGGGGGCCGCTGTCATGGCCATTTTGGGACCGAGCCTGATTTGGGAGCCTTCCGTGGCCGCCAACTCGGTGCTGGCCCCGTTGCTGACGGCCGCTGTCCTGTGGTCGGGCACCCGGGTTGTCCGCACCGGACATCTGTCAGGGTACTGGCGTCTGGGCATGTGGACGGGGCTGGCCTGGCTGGAAGGCGACCTGTGGTCCGGTTCGTGGCTGCTGGCGATGGTTGTCGGTGGCTTGATCCTGCAATTGATCGTGTCGCGCGACGCCGTTTTCGGGCGGTTGCATCGGGGAGGCGCGTGGGGGCTGGGTTTGGTGGCAACGGTCATGCTGCTCCTGCTTTCCGCACCGGAACCCTGGGATCCCCGCGTGCCGGCCTGGATGCCGCTGGGGGCCCCGCCCGATCCCATGGCGCTGGCCTACATGTGGTTTCGGCCGCACAGTGGCTGGATGCCCTGGTTCTTGACACTGCTTACGCCCTTGGAAGGATGCCTGGCCCTGGTTGGTTTGGTGCTGGGCCTGACCCATTGGCGGAGGCAACCCCTGCTGGCGGTGGTGGGTATCGGCTGGTTTGGGGGATTGCTGTTGATGTCGGCCACCCCCGCACCATTCACGGTCCTGCACCATAGGTTCATGGCCGTGCCCCTGATGCTGGCCGTGCCAGCCTTGGCCCTGGGTTTGCACAAGGTCGGCACGTGGCTTGATCAAGTCGAGGGACATCTGTCCGAGGCCCAGTTGCTGGTGTTGTGCGGAGTGTTGACAGCGGCCCAACTACCCGGTTTGTTCTTCGGTGCCAATCCGATTCAGTTGTTGGTGGACCAGTACCGGGGAGTCGGTCCCGATACCGCGCCGGCTGCGGAAGACGCGGCGCAACTTCCCGAGGCAGCCGGTGACCCACTTCATGCCGACCTGGAGGTGATGGAAACGGTGCCCCTGACCGCGCTCTGGCACACGGGCGGATCCTGCACAATGGATTCTCTTCTCGGTTCACCAAGAGGCGTGGTCATCGACGGCAGATTGGGATACGTCTATGCCACCGGAGTGGAGCCTCCGCGCATTGCCATGCTGGAACTGGAGGACGGCGCGGTGGTCCGTATCTGGGACGACGGTCAACTTCCCGAACCGGTTGATGCAGGCATGGCCGGTGACGGCAGACTGTTGGTGCTGGACAACCAGCGGGAGCAGGTGTTTGCCCTGGCCGAGGACGACAGCGGTTGGGAGGTGTTCACCAAGGGGACCGGCCACTACCGGCCGAGGGGCATGCACGTGATGCCGGACGGATCGGTTCTGGTGGCCGACACCGGCCACTCGCGCATCACCCTGTTCGGTCCCGATGGGCTATTTGTCGACGAACACACGGCGTGGACCGGGGTGACCGATTTGGACCAGCCGTCCGATGTCCTGGTGAACCGGACCGGCACCTGGGCGGTGTCGCCCGACTTGGCGTTGCTGCTGAACTTGGGAAGCAACCTGCGAATCGGCGGTTTTCCCAGAACCACCACCATGGCCGGACCGCATCTGGCCGACCTCCCGGACGGCAGGCTTGTGCTCACGGATCCTGAAATGAGCCGTCTCCTGATGTTGGAACCCGACAGCCTGCGGTTCACGCAGCTGGAACCCGAAACTCCCCTGATCCGCCCCGTGGGTGTGGATGTGCTGCCGGGGGATGGCCGCGTACTGCTCGCCGTGGCGGATGCCTGGAACTGTCGGGTGTCGTTGTTTGCCTTTGACTCCGAAGCGCCGACAGATGGGTAGCATAGCCAGGAACCGCCGGCGCCGCCGGTTCGTACTTGCATGTCTGGCCAGTACGGCAGTCCTGCTGGCCGCCTGTGGGAACGGGTTGCCGGTTCCCGAAACATCGTCCTCCGTGCCGGCACCGTGCGGTGTTTCGGGAACCGAACATGCGGCGCTGCCGCGCGTTGCGGAACTGATGGATCCGGAACAGGCGGCGCGGGTGCAAGCAACCGCAGCGATGCTGTCCGATTTGCCGCCGCCGATGGATCTGGCTTCCCTGATGGCCGCCACGGACCCCGGCCTGGAGGATGTGCCAGCCACGCTGCCGGATCCCTTGCCGACATGGACGGAAGGCGACGAGACCGTATTTCAGGTGCCCCATGCCGAGACCGGCGAGGTGCGTCCCGTGACGGCCGAGCTCGTCCACGCATCCGACCTGAGCTACGTGTGGCTGGAAGCCGGTCAACCGCAACGCAACCGCGTGCGCAGGCTGGCGGCCCGGTTCGACAACGAATTGATGATGCCGCTCCAGGAGATCTTCGGTACACCGCCCGACGACGGGTTCGATCGGGACCCGCGGGTGCACATTCTGTTCGCGGAACTCGAGGGGCCGGTGGCTGGTTTCTTCTCCAGCCGGGAGTCGATCAGTCGGGTGGCGGTGCCGGAGTCCAACGAGAAGGAAATGCTGTTCATTCACGCGAATACCCTGGACGATCCGGACTGGGCCGCCCAGGTTGTGGCCCACGAGTATGTCCACTTGGTCCAGTGGTCCAACAGCCCCGGCGAGCAGGAGTTCATCGACGAGGGCCTGGCCGAACTGCCACCGGCGCTGGGGATGTTCGGGGAGGACTATCCCGGCTCGCTGGTTCGTTGGAGCCGAAACCCGCGCATTTCATTGACCAGTTGGTCCATGGATGAAGCGGACAGCGAGTTGCACTACGGCGCGGCACTTGGCTATGCGGCTTGGCTGACGGACACGTTTGGCGTTGACGCGGCGCGGGAACTGCTGACCCACCCCGCCCCGGGTGCCGTGGGTGTGAACGGCTTTCTGCGCGACCGGGGGTGCCGATTGTCCTTCGACGATACCTACGCGGACTTCAGCCTGGCCGCGTTCCTGGGCCGGCCGCATCTGTACGGCAGCGGGGGGGCCTTGGGCATTCGGAGCCTGGTTGAGGCGCAGGACCCGGTCTGGGCGCAGGTGCGGACGGCCCGGCGGTTGAGGTCCCACTGGCCGGTGCGGGATGCCCTGCGGCCCCATGCAACTCGTTACCTGGAGGTGGCCGGGGACGACTTGGGGACACCGGAGACGATCGTGTTTCAGGGGGCACCGCAAGTTGCGGTACTGCCGGGTTTGGATCCGGCGCAACCGGTTCTGTGGAGCGGCCGCTGGGGCGACCGGCACGCCTCGCTGACCGTGGACTTGGATCTTCGGACTCTGTCTCCGGGCACGGCAGCGATCCTGGAATCTCGCCTATGGTGGGTCATTGAGGAAGGTTGGGACTACGCCTACATGATGGTGAGTCGGGATGGGGAGGAATGGACCCTGCTGCAAAGCAACTTCACCACGGACACCAATCCGGCCGGCAACAATTTGGGCCACGGCCTGACCGGCGACAGCGGCGGTTGGCAGACAGTGGCTTGGGATCTTGGTCCGTGGGCCGGAGAGCTGGTACAGCTGCGCGTCAGCATGGTGACCGACAGTGCCGACACGCAGCCGGGTCTGGTGATCGGAGGCCTGGAGGTGGCGGAGACGGGCTGGCGGCTGGACCCGGCGGAATCCCTGCCGGCCGTGCGGCGCGACGGCTGGCTCCAAGTGCGGGAACCGCTGGCAGTAACCTGGTTGGTGCAGAGCGTCGTGGTCGATCCGGGGGCCGGCACTGTGCGTTCCGTGCATCGGGCCGTGGCGGACGCGGACGGGCGGCTGGAGTGGGAGCCCCCGGCATGGCCAGAGGTGAGTGAGAAATTGTTCCTGTTGGTGTCACCCCTGGTACCGCAGGTTACGCCTCCGATCGACTATGCGGTGGAACTGCACCAATAACGACTTACCCGCGTGTCCAGGGGCGACGTGCAGATGGCTGAGGTGGACTTGGAGCACATCTGGCCGGCCCTGATGTTGGACCGCGACAACCTACGGCACCTTCGGTTCGGACTCGCGTGCCTGGCCTGCGCGGCACTCCTGCTCACTGCTTGCGCAACCGGACGGACGGATGCCGAACCGCCTTCCATCGTGTCCGCACTGTCCGCCGTGTCCAGGCCGTGCGGCGTGGCAGGTACCGAGGAAGCGGCCTTGCCGCGCCTCGCGGACCTGATGGATCCGGAACAGGCGGAGAGAATGCGCGCCACTGCGGCGATGCTGTCCGAACTGCCACCGCCAGTGGATCTGGCCGCCTGGATTGTGGCCACCGACCCGGACTTGCAGGAAGTGCCGGCAGTCTTGCCGGATCCACTGCCGACATGGCGGAAAGGCGACAAAACGGATTTCTTTGTGTCGGATCCCGAAACTGGAGTGGTCCGCCCCGTAGCGGCCAAGCTTGTCCGCGTGTCTGATCTGACCTATTCCTGGCTGCAGGTCGGGCAGCGGCGGCGCAACCTGGTGCGGAGGTTGGCGGCTCGGTTTGACGGTGTCCTGTTGTCGCTGCACGAGATCTTCGGTGCTCCGCCCGACCACGGGTTTGACAGGGACCCGCGGGTACACCTGCTGTTTGCGGAACTCGAGGAGACGACGGCAGGCAATTTTTCCACCTTTGAGTCGATCAGCCGGCTGGCGGTGCCGGAGTCCAACGAAAAGGAGATGATCTTCATCAACACGCGCGGGCTGGAGGACACGGACTTCGACCTCCAAGTCCTGGTCCACGAGTATGTCCACCTGCTCCATTGGTCCACAAGCCCGGGTGAGCAGGAATTCATTGATGAGGGACTGGCCGAACTGCCAACTGTGTTGGGGATATT
Source organism: Caldilineaceae bacterium (assembly GCA_965208365.1). Lineage (GTDB taxonomy): Bacteria > Chloroflexota > Anaerolineae > Caldilineales > Caldilineaceae > Bin34. The sequence goes on from OZ242330.1 coordinate 2,100,622, forward strand.
CGGGGAGGCCTATCTCGACTCGTTGGTCCTGTGGAGTCGGGATCCCCGCGTTTCACTGACCGGTTGGTCCATGGACGACCCGGACAATGAACTGCACTACGGCGCGGCGCTGGGCTATTCGGCTTGGTTGACGGAAGCATTCGGCCTGGATGCCGCTCGGGAACTATTGGCCCATCCTGATCCGGGCTTCGTCGGCGTAGATGGTTTTCTGCGCGACAGGAGATGTCGGTCATCCTTCGATGACACCTATGCGGACTTCGTCCTGGCTGTATTCCTGGGGCAGCCGCATCTGTACGGCAGTGTGGGCCCCTTGGGTATCCGGAGCCTGGTCGAAGGACAGGACCCCATTTGGGCAAGGCGGAAGGCCGACGGCCGGCTAACCGTTGGCCGGCCGCTGCAGGAGGCCCTGCTGCCGTACGCAACCCGTTACCTGCGCGTGCCCGGCACTGCACTCCATGCTCCTGGAACCATCGTGTTCAAGGGCCGCCCGCAGGTGGCCGTGGTACCGGGTTTGGATCCGGCACTTCCGGTCCTGTGGAGTGGTCGCTGGAGCGAGCGGCATGCCTCTCTGACCGTGGAACTGGACCTCACAGCCTTGGCGCCAGGCACTCCTGCCACGCTTAAGACGCGCTTGTGGTGGGTAATCGACGAGGATTGGGACTATGCCTACGTGATGGTAAGCCGGGACGGGAAGGAATGGACCCTGCTGCACAGCGACTTCACAACGGATGCCAGTCCAACTGTCGGCAATCTGGGGCCTGGCCTTACCGGCGACAGCGGAGGCTGGCAAAGGATTGCGTGGGATCTGGGCTCCTGGTCCGGCGAGGCGGTGCAGCTGCGCATCAGTATGGTGACGGACAGTGTCGACACATGGCCCGGACTGGTGATTGGGGACCTTGCAGTGCCGGAGACGGGCTGGCGGCTTGACCCGGCGGAAGCCGTGTTGGGAGCCCGGCGCGCCGGGTGGCTCCATGTGCAGGAGCCCCTGCCGGTAAACTGGTTGGTTCAGAGCGTCGTAGTCGATACGCAGGCGCGCACCGTGCGTTCCTTGCATCGGGCCGTGGCGAACGCCGACGGTGTACTGGTCCTGGAGCCGGAGGACTGGCCGGCCTCGCACGAGGACCTGTTCCTGCTGGTATCGCCTTTGGTACCGCAGGTTGCGACTGCGGTCGACTTCGAAGTCGAACTGCGTCGGCGATGACCAGCCCGTGCCTGCGGGGACACAGATGCAGGAAACGCGAAGGAGGAAGTGTGAGTTCACTGAGACTGGGGTATGCCGGCTGCGGGTTCATGGCCCAAAACGTGCATCTGCCGAATCTGACGGAGTTGCCGGAGTGCGAGGTGGCGGCCTTGGCCGAGGTGCGTCCGGATCTCGGACGCAAGGTGCAGGCCAAGTTCAGCATCCCGTCCTTCCACGAGGATCACATGGGTTTGGCCCGGGACGACAGCCTGGATGTGCTGGCGGTGTCGTCCGGCTTCACCACCCAGGGAGAGATCGCGATCGACTTCCTACGTACCGGCCGACCGGTGTTCATGGAGAAGCCGATGGCCCTGTCCCTGCGCCAGGCGGACCGCATTCTGGAGGCGGCCCAGACGCCGGGTGCGCGGCTCATGGTGGGCTACATGAAGCGGCACGATGCCGGCAACCAGTTGGCACTGGAGCGACTGCGGGAGTTTCGGAAGTCGGACGAGCTGGGCGATGTGATGTACGTGCGGGCCCATGGGTTCTGCGGAGATTGGATCTGCGGCATGGATGTCAGCCGCATGGAGACCAGCAACCTGCCGTTGCCGGTCGAGACGCGTACGGGGCCTGACTGGCTGCCTGCGGACCACAGGCCCCACTATGTGAATTTCCTGCAACAGTACTGCCACAACCTGAATTTCTTGCGCTATCTGCTGGATGCCGGCGACGATGCACAGGTGGTTGCGGTGGACTTGGACCGCACCAGCATTCAGGGAGTGACTGTGTTGCGGATCGGTGGGGTGCGCTGCATGCTGGAAACCGGCAGGCTGGATCACTACCGCTGGGACGATCACACGCAGGTGTATTTCCGCAAGGGCTGGATCCAAGTCTGGGCACCCCCGCTCCTGAATGAAAACCTGCCGGCGGAAGTTGAGATTTATCGGGGCGGCAGCCGCCACAGCTTCGAACGGCCGCTGCCCCGGGATCGCTGGTCCTGGGCCTATCGCCGCGAAATGGAAGCCTTCCTGGATTGCGTTCGGACCGGGGAACCGTTCCTGGCGAGCGGCGAGGATGCCCGAACCGACATCCGGCTGGTGGAGGAGCTGTACCGCATGCATTCGGGATGAGCCCGGTGCGGCGGCACCGACATCAATTGACGGAACCGCGCCGCAAACCTATACTGACGCCTGCATTCTGTGCGGTACCAGGCCCCCGTGGTGGAATTGGTATACACAGCAGGTTGAGGGCCTGTGCCCGTATGGGCATGTCTGTTCGAGTCAGACCGGGGGCACCTGCCGCACAGTTGCCCTTCCCGAAATCAGGTCAAGCCAGTTGCCAGCCCGAACAGGAGGCCGTTTGTGGGTGATTCCATTCTCTCCGGTGCCGACGCGCGCGCCACGCGCGACCAGTTGCTCAGGGACGGCTACTGCATTATTCCCGGCGTGCTGCACGGGGACGCCCTGGCACGTGCCCAAGTCTTCATCGACGATTTCTTGGACACGCATCCCATCCCCCACCGCTTCCGCTTCCAGGGTAGCGACTTCCCTATCATCAACGAGAAGGTGGTCAACGCCTACCTGAGCGGGGAGCGTCCCCTCCTGGAGGAGCGTCGGCCCTTCTACACGCGCATGACGGACGAGCTCCTGGACAACCCGGTGCAGAAGCAGGTGTGCGACGCGCTGGGCTTGGAAAACATGACGCATGGCAACACTGCCCTGATCCTGAGCAAGCCGGCCCACGGGCCCGCCCTCTACTGGCACCAGGACGGCATGGTCTGGAACCACCCCAAGTCCGGTCTGCCGTGGCCGACCAAGATTTTCCTGTCGTACTACATGGTCGACACCACGCCCCACAACGGCTGCCTGCGGGTCATTCCGGGCACCCACCTGCACCGCATCGACCTGCACGACGAGTTGCCGGATGCCCATGAAGAGGAGTTGCAGGACGAATCCACGGACGAGGGGCATGCAGCCTTCCGGGATCACCCGGACGCCATCGACCTGGCAGTCAAGGCGGGGGATTTGGTGATAGCCGACAGCCGGGTCCTGCATGCAGCCCATCCCAACCGTTCCGATGCCAGGCGTTCCCTGCTGTTGCAGTGGTGGGACGTGTTTCCCTATCCCTCCATGCCGACCTGGTGGGAGGGGGCGCGCCCACCGGAACTCGATATGGAGTTCGAGGACGCGCTGCCGCCCCAGCGCACCCCCAGCGAGTTCCTGAAGGACTGACCGTTCGGGGGTTTCGGAGCGGCTTGGACCGGACCCTCATTGCGGCCGGAACCGCCATGGGGCGGGGGCGATGCCGACGCGCGCAGATTCCGTTCATGATGGCTGTCGGCTGCCTATCCCGCCATCAGACTTCGGGGTGGCACGCCCCTGTCCCAACAACCGTTTGCCGGAGTGTCGTGCACTCTGGAAGGAGCTGCTTCGCGTGCAGCCGCGGATCCGGGTTGCGCCAGTCTGACCGGCAGTTGACAGTGCCTTGGCGCCTTGGTTCGGGGATGAGGTACAGGCGTTGATGGATGGACAGGCCGGGCCGTGCCTCAAGGTTGTCCCTGGACAACATGCAACCGGACAAGCTGGCGCTGCGTAGCTTATCCAGACTTGCTCACCAACCCGAACGGACAACGTTCCCGATATGGCCAAACATCTTCTCAGGCCGATCACTGTCACGCTGGGTGTTGTCCTGATGTCCATCACCGCCCTGCTGGCACTCGTGGCTGTAGGCGCAACGGCAACAACCGTGCTCTACAGGACGATGTTGATGCTGTTGCAGCCGGTGGCAATTGGGGTTTTCGTCGCAGCGGCACAATCCCGTTGGCCTTTGCCTCGACGGGCCCAACGCGCCGCGGTTACCGGACTTGGGATCTACCTGTTGGTGACCGCGGGCTTTGCGGTGGCTGTCGCTACAGGTTGGACAAGCGGCTTTCTCTTGAGCGAATTGGCTTCGTCAGGAGGAGCAATCGAGTTTGATTTGTCCCTGACCCTGTCGGAACGGGATGTCATGGTCCCCACAACACTGTGCCTGACCGCTGCGGTCGCGTTCGCAGTTCTTCTGGCTATGCAGTTCCGCTGGCGTCAATACCCAATGCAGAAGTTGTGAAGTACAGAAAGTTGGCCTTGCGGGCTGTCTCGCGCGGCACCATGATCTTCCGGGCCGCGGAAAGTCGGGTACGGCAGCGCGGCAGTTCAAACGCGGAACAGCCTATGAGACCCTCGGATGCGTGCCGACCGACTTGCGCGTGGGACAGGCCGAACCGAGCCACGGTTCGGCCGACATGGTAAGTTGACGGATTGGACGGTCAGGTGGCGGTAGCCTGCTGATCCTGTGCCCGCTGCTCCGCTTCGCGTTCACCTTCCGCGCGTCGGGTTGCGGTGCAACCCCCGCAGGAGCCGCATGACGGGTCCTGCTTGGGCGGCAATAGTTCGTCGACCCCGAACTCGGCGTTGATGTCATTCTCCAGCGTCACGGTCACCGTCTTCTTGAGCGGAAAGATGTAGCGAACCTTGCCTGCGCCCTGGGGGGTCACCACCCGGGCTCCCACCTTGGGCAGTGATCGGGTGAGGGAGCGGTACATCTCGTCCTCATAGGACAGGCAGCAGAGTAGCCGCCCGCACACCCCGGTGATTTCGTCCCGGTTCTCCGTCAACTGCTGGGTGCGCGCCATCTCTGGACGGATGTGGCGGAACTCCCGCAGCCAGGTGGTGCAGCACAGTTGCCGCCCACACTTGCCGACGCCGTCCAGCAACTTGGCGGCTTCCCGGTCCCGCACCTCGCGCATCTCGATGCGCGCCCTGAGGCTGCGGGCCATGTCCCGTTGCAGATTGCGCATTTCGCGCTGGCGACGGCGCTTGCCGGAGGCCCGGTAGGAAACCGTGAGCTGGCCGCCGTCGAGGTTGTAACTGCATTCCAGCACACGCATGCGGAGACCCCGCTCGCGTACTTCCGACTGCCACAGATTGAGAGCCTCGGATTCCAGGTCCTTCAGCCGTTCCCGTTCCAGCAGGTCCCAGACGGTGGCGCGCCGCAACACGGACTTGGTCGGCTCGCGGTCTGGCTGGACGCTGTGGGGTGGCTGCACGACCTGTACCAGGGCTGGTCCGTCCTTGCCCTCGACGATCAGATATTCGTCGCGTTCCAGGTCTGCGAAGTTGTGCGCGTTGAAGTTGTAGGTGCGGCCGACCGGCCGGAACTGCACGGTAACGACGGTTGTCATGGATTGTTGTCCTGCCTCCGCACGGGGCCGGGTCTCTCGGTCCGCCGCGGCCGGCGATGGGATGGACTGCCTTCAGGCAGCCATCGGCATGTGAATCATGAGACTGGTCATGACCAGGCGGCCGTTGACATTGGCACGCATCTGCTGGATGGCGCGTTCAAGCCGTTGCAGAAAGGCCGTGACATCGGCGGCACGTACCCGCGCCGCGAGGGATTCCAGCTCGTCTTCACAGTCTACATTAACACAGCTATCTGCCAGATCATGCTGGATCAGCCAGACATCCCGCCACCACCAAAGCCAGAAGCCCACCTGTTCCTGCAGCTGGGCGGGGGAGCTGTGCACGGCCAGGGCGTCGGCCCGGGCCAGCCGTTCCGGGATGGAACTTGCGGCCAGGTCCGTTGCCAGAGCCCGATTGCGATCCCGGCGTTGCCACATCCGGGCATCCTCCAACTGCAGGACGGCCCAGCCCATGCGACCCTGTGCAAGGCGCGACAACAGGTCGGCCTGTTCCGGCTCGGCTTCCCACCGGGTTTGCAGGGCGGTGCGCAGGGTGGCGCGGCTGGAGGGTCTCAGCTTCAGGGTCTGGCAGCGGGAAACAAGCGTCGGCAGAATGATGCTGGTGTCCGTTGCCGTAGCCAGCAGCAGCGTGGCCGCGGGCGGTTCCTCGAAGGTCTTGAGCAGGTGGTTGGCAAATGCCGGAGTCGCCCGCTGCAGTTCCCGAATCAGGACAACCCGAAAACGGCTCTGGAACGGTTTCATCACGGTGAAGTGCAGGATGGCATCCGCCTGTTCCGCACGCAGCACACCGCCGTCCCGGTTCGGCTCACCGTCGGTTGTGGTCGGGTCGACCAGCAGGAAGTCGGGATGGTTGCCGCCGGCGAAGCTTATGCAGTCGGCACACGCGCCGCAGGCCGTGCCGGTCGGTTCCCGGCACAGCAAGGCACCGGCCAACTGGCCGGCAAGGGTGCTCCTGCCGATGTGTCGGGCTCCCGTCAGAAGATAGGCATGGCGCAGACGAGACCACACGGGCGGTTCGGGTCCGGGATCGGGGGTGGCCACATCGATCAGATGGGCGACAGCCCAGTCGTGACCGACCAGGGGCCGACTTGCGAACAGTTCGGCGTCCATGGTGGCAGTGTATACGTGAGGATCCTCAACTCAACGCCAGCCCAATGGGTTGAAGGGATCCGTCCGTCCGAAAGCAACAAGGCCCTCCGGCATGCCGGAGGGCCTTGGCCTTCGACGTTCCGGCAGACGCCGGGATGGGCTACTTGACCTCGGCCTTGGCGCCTTCCGCCTCGAACTTGGCGGCAGCTTCCTCGGCTTCGTCCTTGGAAACTCCCTCCAGCACGGCAACCGGGGCGCTTTCCACGAGGGCCTTGGCTTCCTTGAGGCCCAGGTCGGTCATGCCGCGCACGGCCTTGATGACCTGGATCTTCTTGCCGCCGATGTCGGTCAGCATCACATCGAATTCGGTCTGTTCCTCTTCCGCCGCCTCTTCGCCGGCGGCAGCCGCCCCCGGCGCGGCTGCCATCGCAACTGGAGCCGCGGCGCTGACGCCCCAGGCCTCCTCGAGCATTTTGACCAGTTCGGCCGCTTCCAGCAGCGTCAAGCCGTCAAGGTCCTGCTTGATCTTTTCAATGTCAGCCATGGTGTCCTCTTTGAATATGGTTGATTGGGTTGAGTAGGGATTGAACGTTTGGAGGGAGCCGGCGGGCCTATGCGGCTTCGCTGTGCGCCCGCAGGACCTGGGCCAGGTCCCGCGGCGGTGCCGAGATGACGCGGTAGAGCGCATTGGGCACCGCATCTACCATTCCGACCAGCTCGCGGGCGGGAGCGGAGATAGTGGCCAGGAGTTTGGCCTGTACTTCGGCCAAGGAAGGCAGTTCCGACAGCTGCTCGGCATCGGGGGCTTCCAGCCACTGACCCGACATCCAGGCGCCGGAGATGTGGAACGGATGATCGTTCTTCAACTCCCGGGCAATGTGGGACTTTAGCTCCGTTACCGTATGGCCGATGTCCTCTCCGCTGAAGACCACGGCCCTGGAACCGGTGAAGGCCGGTACCTCGACATCGGGGTGGCAGGTGCTGAGGGCGATGCGCAGCAGCCGGTTCTGGACCACCATGAAGGTGGCTCCGGCATCCTGCATGCGGTGCCGAATATTCTGCATCTCGGGGACGCTGGTTCCCTGATAGCCGGTGAAGACCAGGGCGGCGGAGTCGGTCACCAGATCCGTGTACTGGGCAACCAGTTCTTCCTTGCGTGCGCGGCTGAGAGCCATTGTGGTCGTTGTCCTTGTGTGGCGCAGGGCCAACAAAAACCCCGCTGTCCTTGACGAAGCGGGGCTGGCGCACGGCAGACCGCGGATCCTCAGCGGATTCCGGGCTCCCGTTCCACACCGGGCCTTGACAGGCAGCCTTCGGGGCTTTACGGCGTGCGCCGCCTGTGGTCTTCGGTCGGGCGTAAGGGTGTATGGTCCCGGAAATATAGCCCACGGCAGGGTCTGCCACCAAATTTCGCAGGGCAGTGCATGCCAATGCCGATGGGGGGCGATGCCTGCGGATGGAATGGGCGTGCTGTCAGACAGGCCTGATACAAAGCCTATCTTCTTCTTGGAAGTCCTGGTCAACATTCCGGGGTTTAAACTGGCGGTTGCGGAATTTTCCAGAGGCCTGCGTGCGGGTCCGCAGCCGGTTCCCCAGTTGCCATAGGAATGGACGTTCATGATTGACAGGATTCGGTTTGGCCTGATTGGAGCCGGTTGGCGCTCCGACTTCTTTCTCCGCATAGCCCAGTTGATGCCGGATCGCTTCGAGGTTGCCTGCGTACAGGTCCGGAATCCCGTCAAGGGCGAGGCTTATGCCGCACGATGGCGCATACCGGTAGTGGAGACGCTGCCAGAGTTGCTGGCGGTGGAGGATTTGGAGTTTGTCGTGGTGTCGGTGAGTCAGCCGGCTGCGGCAGGGATAATCACCGACGTGGTGGCCGCCGGCATGCCGGTGTTGACGGAGACGCCGCCCGGGCGCACGCTCGCGGAGTTGCAGGCCTTGACAGCCCTCTCCCGACAGGGCGCCCATATCCAGGTTGCGGAGCAGTACCAGTACCAACCCATGCATGCCGCGCGCATCTCGGTGGCCGCCAGCGGCCTGATCGGGGATGTCACGCAGGTGCAGGTGTCCGCGGCCCATGGCTACCATGGAGTCAGCCTGATGCGCTTGATGCTGGGAGCCGGTTTCGCCGACGCGGAGATTCATGCTGTCGCCGTGGAATCGCAGTTGCTGGCCGGGCGCGGACGGGTGGACCCGCCTCCCCCGGACAGACTGGATCCCTCCCATCAGACTTTGGCGCTCTTTCGTTTCAGCACCGGACAGACGGGCCTCTTCGACTTCACCGGAGACCAGTACTTTTCCTGGGTCAGGGCACCGCGTGTCCTGATCAGGGGCACCCGGGGTGAAATCCTGCAGGACACTGTTTCCTGGTTGGCGGATTCCCGGACACCGCTCACACTGCCGTTGCGGCGCGTGGATGCGGGCCACGGCGGCAACCTGGAGGGGTTCCACCACAAGGGTATCCAGTTGGGGGACGAGTGGGTGTACCACAATCCGACCCTGCCCGGCCGTCTGGCCGACGACGAGATTGCGGTGGCGGACTGCCTGTTGCGCATGTCGGCCAACGTTCGCAGTGGTGAGCGGTTCTACGACCTTGCCCAAGGCGCGCAGGACCAGTATCTGAGCTTGTTGATGGACGAAGCGGTGCGGACGGGCAAGCCGGTGTGCTCCAGCCGGCAGGCTTGGGCGACCGGCGTTTGACGCTGGTTTCGGATTGCCCTTTCAATCCAGTCTCCGGAACCTAACCCCTATCTACCCCAACCTGGCATCGTGCGCCGGTGGGGCAGGAACTGTCCGGTTAACGTTTCGCCGACTTGGCGTACCGGCATGTGGGCGCACGGCCGTTTGAACAGTGTGCGGCCTGTGTGACCCACTCCAAACCCGGTGCACGAGCTTCGAATTGGCGTTGGCGGCGGCTTTCACACGAGACAGTTTGATCCTCCTGATCCCGTCAGGGAACCAGTTCGCCCTTCACCCAGGGAACCAGTGCCTTGGCGGGAGAGGCCAACTCTTCAATGGAAGTGAAGTAATAGTCCTCCCAGCCTTTTTGGGGCAACCCGGTGAACAACATCAGGTTAAGCGGGTATTCAATGGAGTCGGTGCCAACGCGAAAATCGTCCCGGAACAGGAACGTGGGCTTGCCCAAGGCGATCGCCATTCCCAGTTCCACCATGACACCCTCGTCAGGTGGCCAGCCATTGACAATGGCAACGATTCCGTCAGATTCCCTGACATCGCGAAAATCGGCTTGTCCTACCCGGTAGGCCCAGCCTTCCTGGCCTCGCTCCTCCTGATTGTTGCGGGAGAAAGGCTCCCAAACTTCCAATCCTATGGCTTCCAGCGCCTGTACTATTTCCGGCAAGAGGCGCTGTCGTTGCTGTTTGGAGAATCCGTAAGGATTGGCCAAGTACACGGTCTTCATTTGATCTCACTACCCCGCTTCGTTGATCCCGATTTTTGCCGGCCTGGTTTACCCGCCTGCGCGGACCCGCATTGGCATCCTGCATCAGTTTGGCACATCAACCTGACGTGCCGAAAAATGTCGATTTTCGTGAGCATGTCCAGCTGGTTTGGAGGGACAAATCCTACTGATTGGTCTCCTATTTCGCAGGATGCGCGTAGCGTACAAACAGGTAGTCCAACGGGCGCTCCGTGAATTGGACGTTGTGGTCAAGGTATCCATCCTGGGGAAATTCCGATTGACAACCGCTGTCAAACCACAGTCGGTCCGGTCGGGCCAGCCAATGGATGTTGTGAACCATCGCGATCATGTGTCGGATTTGATTTGACAGGTTGGGCATGCCCCTGTGCCAAAGACGGGTGTCGCGTATGACCAGACTGCCCTTGGGCGTATTGGCCCTGACAGGCGGTACCTCAACCCGTCTTTGGGCTTCGGCCTCGGGGTCCACACGGCGCTCCCCACCGAGAAAGAGAAGGTGGGTGCCGGGCCACAATTCCGTGCTGCCGTTGTCTTCGGTGACATCCACGAGCGATACATTGACGACCAGGGAAGCCGGGGGATGCGCGGTCCGAAGGTTGGGCCACAAGGGTGCCGCGTCTGTGTGCAGAGGCTGCATTTGGCTTTTGGGACAGTTCGTGTTGCCGTTGTAGAAACGGTTGTACATGCCGTCGCCCAGGATGCCGTGGGTCACCTGGACGGCAAATGGATTGGCCACAATGTCCCGAAAGACAAATGGGGCCAGCGGAGGTGGCGCCTGCTGCAGGTGTCCGGGCAGACGTCCTGCGCCGCCCCATTGCTCCGCTGCGATCAAGCGCTTGGAATCGGCCGTCATGCGCGGCAGCAAACGGTCCAAGTGATCAGGGTCGACCACATCCCGCAGGATGACGTATCCGTCACGCAGGACGGCTTGCACAGCCCGTTGCAGATTGGCCGCGGAAAGTTGCTCGGCGGACCGCTCGGATGAAGAAGCTGCGATCTCCACGGGCCTGATTCGTTAGTTACGGCGGAAATGAAGTCATAGCGGATGGAAGCATACAAGGTCCGCCGCGGCCCGCAAGGTCGTCATCGCATGCACTGGAGGCGGAATCGGCGCAGTCGGTCCAGGCGGACATGAAGACCGTTGTCGACGCGGACCATCCCGTCCAGAGGATCAAGCATCCGGCGGGGCCGAACCAGTGCGTCCGACACGCCACGGCGGCGCGGATGTACGCGGAACAGGGATGGTTGTTGGTACTGCCGGAGTGGCTGGTTGGGTTTGCTTCCCGGGTGCACCATGCGGCGCACAATATTCCCGTCCTGTGGAAAGTGGCTCTTAACCTGCCGCATCGGGAGGCCAGGGCCACAGGGAGGGTGCCGGCAAGCGCGCCGGCCGACTGGAACGGGCAATGCCCGCTCCAGCCCGGTTGCAACGGAATGCGGCTGTCTTGCCGGTATTGGGGATCGGTTGCGCGACTGAACTGCGAGGGCGGTTAGCCGTCCCCCTGCATCTGCATGGCCTGGTTTACGTCCACGGAGACGCCAGGACCCATCGTGGAGGCCAGGGCCACGCTTTTGATGAAAATGCCCTTGACAGTGGAGGGTTTGGCCCGCACCATGGCGGACATGATGGTGGCCATGTTTTCGTGCAGCATGTGCGGTTCAAAACTAGCCTTGCCGATGCCGCAGTGGATGCCGGCGGTGCGGTCCACGCGGTACTCCACGCGGCCCTTCCGGGTTTCGTCGATGATGGCGCCCAACTGGTCCGCGTTGACAATCGTGCCGGCCTTGGGACTGGGCATCATGCCCCGCGGGCCCAGGATGCGGCCCAGACGGCCCACCACGCGCATCATGTCCGGCGTGGCCAGGACCACGTCGAAGTCGGTCCAGCCCTGCTGAATGCGCTCCGCCAGTTCCTCACCGCCCACCTCGTCCGCTCCGGCCGCCTCGGCCACGGGAATGCCGTCCGGCCCGGCAAAGACAACGATGCGGACCGTGCGACCCGTGCCGTGGGGCAGGGTTGCCACGCCGCGGATCTGCTCTTCGGACTTGCGGGGATCCAAGGAAGTACTGAGGTGCAGCTCCACCGTTTCGTCGAACTTGGTGCTGGCTCGCTCCTTGACGACGCGGATGGCCTCTTCGGGGGAATGGGTGGTGTTGCGGTCAAGGTCGGCCGCGGCCTTGCGGTAGCGCTTGCTCTTCTTTGCCATGGGAGAGTCTCCTGCGGGGCTGGTTTGGGTTCGGGCGGGCGGACCGGTCAGTCCTCGACCGTGACGCCCATGCTGCGGGCCGTGCCTTCGATCATGAGCATGGCCGCCTCGATGGACCGGGCGTTCAGATCCTTCATCTTGGTTTCGGCAATGCCGCGCACCTGATCCCGCTTGATGACCCCCACCTTTTCCATGTGGGGCACGCTGCTGCCCTTGTCCAGGCCGATGGCCTTTTTGATCAGGTCGGTGGCCGGCGGGGTTTTGGTGATGAAGCTGAAGGAGCCGTCGGTGAAGATCTGGATCTCGACCGGAATCACCTGGCCCGCCTGCTGCTGGGTCCGGGCGTTGTACTCCTTGCAGAAGCCCATGATGTTGATGCCGTGGGGGCCGAGCGCGGTGCCCACGGGCGGTGCCGGATTGGCCTTGCCGGCATCCAGCTGCAGCTTCACGAGCGCCTTGAGTTTCTTTGCCATTGCGTCAGTTCACCTGTGGTCCTGTGGCTGATGGGGCGGGCCGGATCAGCCCAGTTGCTCCAAGTGGACAATCTCCACCTCGACCGGCGTGTCCCGGCCGAAGATGCTGACGAGCACGCGGGCCTTGCCCTTGTCCGGCTGCAGCTCGTCCACCGAGCCGGCAAATTCGGCGAAGGGTCCGCTGGTGATGCGCACGCGTTCGCCCAGCTGGAACCTGACCTTGACCTTGGGCTCCGGCGACTCGATGCGGGACATGATCTGTTCCACCTCGCTGCTGGACAGGGGGGTCGGTTCGTGGTCAATGCCGACAAAGCCGGTCACGCCCGGGGTCTCCCGCACACAAAGCCAGGCATCCTCGTTCAGTCTCTGTTGCGCGTCCAGCTTCATCTTGACCAGGATGTAGCCCGGAAAGAGTTGCCGTTCCACTTCCTTGGGTTGCTGGTCCCGAATCTCGATTTCGGTTTCGGTGGGGACGATGACATCGATGATGAAATCCCGCAGATCGATAAAGTCGCCGTCTTCATTCATGACCGGAATTTGGCGGCGGGCATCCAGATTGGCCTTGACCTGGTGCTCCTTGCTGGAGTAGCAGTTGACCACGTACCAGCCGGTGGCGGCGGATTCCTCTTCCAGCAGCAGATCCTCGGCCGTGTCCAGGTCGTCGAGTCCGTCTTCCTGGGGATCCGGTGGCAGCCCGGCGTCGAGATTGGATTCCATGGCTTGCTCTGTTCTGTGGCTGGGAAGGGGCGCTGGGCCGGCCTAGAGCGTGATGATCCAGGTGATCACGTAGCTGAAGGCCAAATCGAGCGCATACAGGCAGCCGGCGGCGGCCAGGGTGACCAGCATGACCACGGTGGTCAGCCGAATGCCTTCCTCGCGTGTTGGGAAGGTGACCTTGGACAGTTCGGTGCGCACTTCCCGGAAGAAGCGCATCACGCGACTGGGCACGCCGGTGACGGCGGTGGCGGATCTGGTCATCGGGGGCGTATCCGGCGTGCTGGGAGAGGGGAGATGAAAACAGGCGCGGCAGGACTTGAACCCGCAACCTTCGGTTTTGGAGACCGATGCTCTGCCAAATTGAGCTACACGCCTTGGATGACTACTCGAGGATTTCGGTGATGGAGCCGGCGCCGACGGTGCGGCCGCCCTCGCGGATGGCGAAGCGGGAGCCGGTCTCGAGGGCCACGGGGGCAATCAGCTCGACCTCCATCTCGACGTTGTCGCCCGGCATCACCATGTCCACGCCCGTGGGCAGCGTAATCGAGCCCGTGATGTCCAGCGTGCGGATGTAGAACTGCGGCCGGTAGCCCGGGAAGAAGGGCTTGTGGCGCCCCCCCTCCTCCGAGGTCAGCACGTAGACCGCGGCCCGGTAGCGCGTGTGCGGCGTGATGCTGCCCGGCTGCGCCAGCACCTGCCCCCGCTCCACCTCGTCCCGGTCCACCCCCCGCAGCAGGCAGCCCACGTTGTCCCCCGCACGCCCCTCGTCCAGCAGCTTGCGGAACATCTCGACCCCCGTCACCGTCGTCCGGTGCGTCGCCTTCAACCCCACGATCTCCACTTCCTCCATCGGCTTGATCAGACCCCGCTCCACGCGGCCCGTCACCACCGTCCCCCGCCCCTTGATCGAGAAGACGTCCTCGATCGGCATCAGGAAGCTCCGCTCCACGTCCCGCAGGGGCTCCGGGATGTAGCTGTCCACGGCCGCGATCAGCTCCCGGATGCAGGCGTACTCCGGCGCCTCCGGATCCGTGCTCCCGCTCTCCAGCGCCGCCAGGGCCGACCCCCGGATCACCGGTATGTCGTCCCCCGGAAACTCGTACTCGTCCAGCTGCTCCCGCAGCTCCAGCTCCACCAGCTCCAACAGCTCCTCGTCCTCCATCATGTCCACCTTGTTCAGGAAGACCACCATCGCCGGCACCTCCACCTGCCGCGCCAGCAAGATGTGCTCCCGCGTCTGCGGCATCGCCCCGTCCGGCGCCGACACCACCAGCATCGCCCCGTCCATCTGCGCCGCACCCGTGATCATGTTCTTGATGTAGTCCGCATGCCCCGGACAGTCCACGTGCGCATAGTGCCGCGCCGCCGACTCGTACTCCACGTGCGAGATCGCGATCGTGATCCCCCGGTCCCGCTCCTCCGGCGCATTGTCGATCGCATCGAAGGCCTCGAACTCCGCCAGCCCCTGCAGCGACAATACCTTCGTGATCGCCGCCGTCAAGGTCGTCTTGCCGTGGTCCACATGCCCAATCGTGCCCACGTTCACATGGGGCTTCGTCCGCTCAAATACCGCCTTGCCCATCTTCCTCTTCCTGAGAGCTGTTCAGTGTATGCATGTTTGTATCGGCGAACCACCGTGCCGGCCGGCCATAGCCTGTCGGCGCGGGGGCTGGAGAGCCCACAACCGGACTTGAACCGGTGACCTCCTTCTTACCAAGAAGGTGCTCTACCGACTGAGCTATGTGGGCCCGGGTCATGGGCGAGGGCGGATTCGAACCACCGAAGGCGATCGCCGTCTGATTTACAGTCAGATCCCTTTGTCCACTCGGGCACTCGCCCCTGTTTGGCATGCAGGTATCCCTGAGGCCGGCAGAGCCGACGATCGGACTCGAACCGATAACCACTTGTTTACAAGACAAGAGCTCTGCCGATTGAGCTACGTCGGCCCGAACGAGGTCCAGGCACGGCGTCGACCCGGGAGCCGGAACGCGGCCGGTGCGCGGACAGTCCGGGACGGACCAGTTTCAGGGACAGCTTTCCTCCTTGCCGTGCCACAACAGATCGGCCGACCATGATAGTGCAGGCCACGGGCAAGTTCAAGATTTCCGCCACACGGATCAGGGCGATTGCATCTAAATTGGGGGCGGCTGACCGGGCCGGCCGGCCCGTGGCTACAATGGGCAGTTCCGGATCCAGCCTGCGGAGCACCCCCTCATGGCCCCCCCGACATCCCCGTCCCTGGTCGAGACCATGGGCACCCTGGAGGATTTCCGTGTCGACCGCACCAAGCTGCACCCCCTGACGGACATCCTGGTGCTGTCGGTGCTGGCCGTCATCTGCGGCGCCGACAGCTTCGTGGCGATCGCGCTCTTCGGCCGGCTCAACGAAGAGTGGCTGCGCACCTTCCTGGCGCTGCCGCACGGGATCCCCTCGCACGACACGCTGGGCCGGGTCTTCGCGCGGCTGGACGCGGCCCGCTTCGAGGAGTGCTTCCGGGACTGGGTGCAGGCGGCCTTCGAGCTGACCGGGGGCCAGGTCGTGCCCGTCGACGGCAAGTGCCTGCGCGGCTCCCACGACCGGGGCCGGGGCCTGGAACCGCTGCACCTGGTGAGCGCCTGGGCCGAGGCCAACCGCCTGGTGCTGGCCCAGACCGCAGTGGACGACAAGTCCAACGAGATCACGGCCATCCCGGAGTTGCTGCGCATGCTCTGCCTGGAGGGCTGCATCGTGACCCTCGACGCCATGGGTTGCCAGAAGAAGATAGCCCGCCAAATCCGGGAACAGGGGGCCGACTACGTGCTGCGCGTGCGGGCCAACCACAAGGGCCTCCACGCGCGTTTGCAGGACACGTGGGACCTGGAACGGGCCGAGGGCTTTGCCGGGTATGCCCACGACTATGCGGACACGGTCGGGAAGGGCCACGGGCGCATCGAGACCCGCCGCTGCTGGACGACCGGCGACCCCGACCTGCTCGCCCATGTCGACCCCGACCGGGAGTGGCGGGACCTGGCCAGCCTGGTCTGGGTCGAGTGCGAACGGCGCTGCGGGGACCGGGTCTCGACCGAGGTCCGCGGCTTCCTTTCCAGCCTGCCTCCCAGGGCCCAACCGCAACTGGAGGCGGTACGCAAGCACTGGGCCATCGAGAACGCCCACCACTGGGTCCTGGACGTGGCCTTTGACGAGGACGGCAGCCGCATCCGCACCGGCCATGCCGCCCACAACATGGCGATCCTCAAGCGCATCGCCCACAACCTGCTGCGCCAGGACACATCCCTCAAGGTGGGCATCGCCAACAAGCGGCTGGCCGCCGGCTGGAACAAGGACTACCTGTGCCAACTGATTGGCCTCAAGCCCAAACCCATTTAGATGCAATCGCCCTGCCACACGGATGGGCCTCGAAGCCGGAGCATCCCCTCCGCATGCATCGCGCCCGTTGGGACTGCAGGTTCCCTAACATAAGACGGTGGATGGATCATTCGTGCTCGTCGGATGGCCGTTGCGGGGTCCGGAATTGGTTGCCCTTTTCGGCGGACGTGCACCGGGCAGGGATCGGTCGTGCCAGAAAGTTTGGTGGTTCGGCAACCGTACGCGGCTTACCTCGCGTGGTGTCCAAGACCGACGGTGCAGCGTTCCAACCCGGCCAGATCCAATCGGGTCGATACGGTGGTGAAACAGCCCATCCTGCCCATCAGGCACCGAATGTCAGGCCCCTGGTCCGGTCCGTGTTCAAGCATGACGGCTCCGCCCGGCAGCAGACGGTCCGGCAGGTCCTCCAGCAGACCCCGGATGGCATCGAGGCCGTCGGTTCCGGCACGCAGCGCCAGGCCCGGTTCATGGAGCCGGATATCCCTAGGAAGGACGGTCCACGCCGCATCCTTCACATAGGGCAGGTTGGCCACCACCAGGTCGACCGGCTGCGGCAGGGGACTCAACAGGCGGCCCTCCAGGAACGCGATCCGGCCGGCGGGCCTCAGCCGTGCACGGTTGGCTTCGGCAACGCGCAGGGTTTCCGGACAGAGATCCACGGCGTACACCGATGCCCGGGCATGCCGGTGGGCCAGGGCCACGGCAATGCAGCCGCTGCCGGTGCCCACGTCCGCGACCGTTGGCGACGCTTTCCGACAGTGATCAAGCCAGCCGCCCGCGAGTTCGACCAGCAGTTCCGTCTCGGGACGCGGGATCAGGACCCGTTCGTCGACCTGGAACTCCAGGCCCATGAATTCCCTGGTGCCGGTGATGTAGGCAAGAGGTTTGCCATGTTCCCTTTCCGTCAGGCACTGGTGCCAGCGTGCCAGCACGGATGGAGCCGGAAGCTCCGACGCCCGCGCGTAGAGACCGCTCCGGGAGGTGCCCAGACAGTGGGCCAGCAGCAGCTCGGCGTCCAGTACCGGGCTTGGTGAGCCGGACCCGCGCAGGCGTTGCGCGCCTTCCCTAACCAGGTGCGGGAGGCCGGGTGTGTCAGCCGCCACCCGGATTCGAGCCCACGGCCGCCAGCCGCTCCGCCTGGTCGCGGGTGGCCAACTGTTCAAGGAAGCCGTCGATGTCGCCATTCATCACGTCCTCCAGCTTGTAGAGCGTCAGGTTGATGCGGTGGTCCGTGACCCGGCCCTGGGGAAAGTTGTAGGTGCGGATTTTCTCGCTGCGGTCGCCACTGCCCACTTGCGATCGCCGTGCCGCCCCCTGCTCGGCCTGCTGCTTTTGCAGTTCAAGATCGTATAGACGGCTGCGCAGAATGCGCATGGCCTTGAGACGGTTCTGCAACTGGCTTTTCTCATCCTGGCAGCTGACCACCAGTCCGGTGGGCAGGTGGGTGATGCGCACGGCCGAGTCGGTCGTGTTCACGCTCTGGCCGCCGGGACCGCTGGATCGCATGATATCGATCCGGATGTCCTGGGCGTCAACCTCCACCTCGACTTCGTCCGCCTCCGGCAGGATGGCCACCGTGGCCGTACTGGTGTGGATCCGCCCCTGGCTCTCGGTAACCGGAACCCGCTGGACGCGATGCACGCCGGATTCGAACTTGAGCCGCGAATAAATGCGCTCGCCCTTGACAGCGAAAACCACTTCCCGGATGCCGCCGATGCCGTTGGAACTGAGGCTCAATTCCTCGGTTTTCAATCGATGGTCCTCGGCCCATCGGGTGTACATGCGAAACAGATCGGCACAGAACAGCCCGGCTTCGTCACCGCCGGCTCCGGCCCGGATCTCGACAATAACATCCTTGTCGTCCTGCGGGTCGCGCGGCAGCAGCAGAATCTTCAGGTTGTCTTCCTGTTGCGCAACCTGTGCCTCCAGGACCGTTACCTCCTCGGCCGCCATGGCCGCCAATTCCGGATCCTCGTCGTCGGCCGCCAGTTCCCGGTTCTCCGCCAGTTCCCGGAGCGTGCGCCGATGGAGGCGATAGGCGTCCACCACCTCTTCCAGGCGACTGTGTTCCCGGGCCAGGACGGATAGGCGGGCGTAGTCCGCGGCCACTTCGGGGTCGGCCATTTGACGGGACAGTTCCTCGAACCGTTCCTCGATTTGGTGAAGTTGGTCAAGCAGCATGGCGGATTGGAGCGAGGTGGGCTGGACGCGGGTGAGATTCAGTCGGCATAGGGATTGCCGCGGTGGGTCAGGGGCAGGGCCAGGCGTGTCTGGGACAGATGCGATACGTGGATGGCAACGGCCATCTCCAGTGCCCACCGGGCATCCTCCCCGGTACAGGCGCGGGTGACGGGTCGGTCGTGCAGGACCGCGGCCACCAGTTCCTCGACCATGATCAGGTTGCTTGCCGTGTTGCGCGCGTGGCCATCGCGCACTGAGCCGTCGGCGTTCTTCTCCCACGAGTCCAACAGAATCCGCGTCCACGGCGCCTGTTCGCCCGGAGCTGCCATGCCGGTGGGACAGTGGTAGCAGAGGCCGCCCGGGGAGTTGCGCACGCTCAGGGCTCCCTTGGTGCCGTACACCTCGTAGCCAAACCATTGGGAGTGGGCCGCCCCACTGTCCTGTGTCACTGCGTACGAGGTGAACGTGGCGGGCAGGCCACAATCGAACATGAACAGCCCCGTAAGTGCGTCTCCGGCAATGGCACCGACGCCTTCGTCTCCCTCGCGGCGGTCCGCCCTGGTCACGGGGCGACCGTGTTGGGTAACGTGGCCGACCGCCCACTGGGGATCCGAACCTGCGATCCAGCGCATGCTGTCCAGGATGTGGGGCCCCAGGACGGCCAGATCCTGGCCTCCGGCCCTGTGGTCGCCCTTGCCGCGTCCGCGCAGTTCCACCAAATCTCCAATCGCGCCGTTGCGCACCATATCGCGCGCATGCAGTTCGTAGCCGCTGGCCTTGCGGTGGGCCACCACCAGGCGGGTTCCGCTGGTCCGGCAGGCCTCCAGGGCCCGGTCCGCTTCCGCCAGGGTCGCGGCCAGGGGCTTCTCGCACAGGATACCGGCTACGCCCGCCTCCGCACAGCCCACAATCTGGTCCACATGATCCCGCACATCGCGGCAGGCGATGCTGACGATGTCCGGCCGTTCGGCGGCCAGCAGTTCCCGCCAGTCCGCATGGCCGCGCCGAGCTTCGGTACGCGCGACCGCCGCCTCCCGGCCCGCCGGATCCGGGTCCGCAATCGATTCGATGCGGACGTTTGGATGCAGATTAAGGCAAACATCGTGTCCGTGCCCGTAGTCGCCGCGGCCCGTATGGCCGAAGACGGCCCCGGCCAAACTCGTCGTTGTCGTCATGAGGTCCCCCTCTCAACGGCGTGTTTCGGAAATATTGTGGGGCCTGTCGGCGTCAGGGACGGACTTCCCGCGTGCACCGGGCAGGCCATGGCGGCCTACCGCCGCGGCAAGGCGGAAAAGAGGGAGGTGCTGCCGGGTGCAACTGCGTTGGCACTGTCATGTTGTGCGGTCGACACGTGCGCAATTGCTGGACTGTGTTCGGCCCGTGCAGCCCGGCAGCGGTTCGGAGGAGGCTGCAAGCTTAATTGTAGGCGGGCATGTACGACCCTTTGTATCAAAGGAATATTAAGGCAAGCCCGGATGAACTTCGCGGCCGACCGGCTGCAGCTATCGCTGTTCCAGATCTTCGCGCCGCATGAACAGCAGCGGAATGATGGCCAGGGCCGCGATGAAGACACACATGGTGTACACGGCCTCGAGGCCGTAGGCGTCGGCCACAAGGCCCATGATCCAGTTGGCCAGGGCCCGACTGCCGACTCCCATGCTCATGAACGAGGCACTGGCCAGGGCCCGGTTGCGCGGAAACCGGGTCAGTACGATGGTGAAGATGACGGGGGTAGTGGACAGCGAGAAGAATCCCACCGCCGGCAGCAACCAGTAGATGTATTCCGTCGGAACCTGGGTGAAGGCCCAGGCCAGGGGCGTGGCGAAGCAGAAGGCCGTCAGCAGGAGGGCGCGCCGCGGCACATGGTCCGCCAGGTAGCCGGCCAGCAGGGCGCCGAGCACGCCGGCCCCTTCGAGAATCGAGAGGGTGACCGCGCCCTCGGTGAACGTGGTCAGCCCCCGCACGTCCCGCATGTAGAGGGGAAGGTAGGTGGTGAACGCCGTTTGCAGGAACGTGCGCCCCGCCACCATTAGTGTCAGCAGGGCCATCATGGGTGCAGCCTGGGCTACGAACACCCGCAGGGAATGGGGGGTGGCCCTTTGCTGGGACTTGGCGCCCACCATGTGCAGACGCCAGTACAGCGCGGCGGTGGTCAGCCAGCCGACGACACACAGTTGCCAAAGGCCTTGGACACCGATCCATGCGACGCCCACCGCCGCGACCAACGGCCCTATCGTGCGTCCCAGTTCTCCCGTGCCCATGAACAGGCTCATGCCCAGGCCCACTCTGCGTCCCGACACGTTCGAGATCATGGCCGGTGCCGGTGCATGGAATGCGGCGACGCTCAGACCCAACAGCAGGGTAGCGGCCAGCAGCAGGGGATAGCTGGGCAGGATGCCCAGGCACACGACCAGCGTGGCGGTGATGCCGGGCGTGAAGATGACGAAGTAGCGGATGCTGAAGCGGTCTGCGAGCCAACCCAGGACCAGTGTGAGCAGAAACGGAATCTGCATGATCGCGTTGACATGTCCAATCTGGCTGTAGGACAGGCCCAGTTGGGTTTGAATGTGCGGCAACAGGGGAGGAAAGAACGCACTGAAGGCGTCGTGGACCGTGTGTCCCCCGGTGATGGTCGCGATCTGTCCGGTTTGGAATTCGTCCTGTGGACGGGACGCGGACGGGGAAGCGTTGGACACAGTGGGGGTTTCCGGTGACGCCGCGGCGGAATTGGCGGAGGAGACGCGGTGGGGAAGGAGGAAGGGTTCACCGCGTCGTCGATTCTAGAGCGTACCGGAAACCGTCTTGCAATCGCGACCGACAGGTGGTGCGCCGGTGGGTTGGCGGGTGCCGGTCAAACGCGAGCCTGATCGTCAATCTTCCACACCGGTACGGACGTATAATGCCGCGTCCGCGGAAGGGGCCGGCATGTCGGAGACACCGATGTCGCCCGGCCGGTACGATTTGTGCCTGTCCTCCGCTTCGCTCACACGCGCAGGTTCCCGTAGATGGACCGAACTTCCCTAGGCAATCTCAAGCTTCCCAGCAGTGTCATGGGTCTGGGTTCCGGCGGGCACAGCCGCATTGGCCAGAGCCATGGGGCCACACCGGAGGAGTCCGCGGCCATCGTGGGTCGCGCGCTGGAGCTCGGGGTCAACCACATCGACACCGCTACCGGTTACGGTACGGAAGGCATTGTCGGAGCTGCGGTGCGCGGGTCCGGCGTATCCCGCAGCGACCTGCTGATTGCCTCCAAGGTTTCTTGCCACAAGGACATGGTCCCCGTGCCGTGGGCGGACTACGAACGGGCCGTCCACGCCTCGCTCGAGGCCACTGGCTTGGACTATCTGGACATCTACTATGTGCATGGCCTGTACGCCGAGCATGTCGGACATGCCCTCGAGACAATCCTGCCGGGCCTCCAGGGCCTCAAGGAACAGGGCTTGATCAGGGCCGCAGCCATCTCCGAACATTTCAATACGGACCCGTCCCACCAGGTTTTGCTGGACGTCGTGCGGACTGCGCCCGAACTCGTGGATGTGCTCATGGTGGGTTTCAACATCCTGAACCAGAGCGCGCGCCGGAAATTGCTGCCGCTCTGCCTGGAGCACGGGATCGGGGTGACCTGCATGTTCGCCGTGCGCAATGCCTTCAGCAATCCGGCCGTGCTGGCGCGCATCGTCCGCGACCTGATCGCAGCAGGCGAAGTGGATGCCTCCGAGGTCGATGTCGACCGGCCCCTGGACTTCGTCCTGCGGCAGGGCGATGCCGCAACCTTGACCGAAGCGGCCTACCGTTTCTGCCGCTGGGAACCGGGAATCGACGTGGTTCTGTCCGGAACCGGCCGGATGGAGCACTTGGAGGCCAATGCGGCCTGTCTGCGCCGACCCGCCCTGCCGGCCGCAACCACAGAGCGGCTGCGGCGGATTTTCCACCGCGTGGACAGCGTGTCGGGGCAGGACCGGCCCTACCGCAAGAGTTAGAATTTTGGCAGCCGGACTCGGCCGGCAGACGACAAGGAATCAAAGGACTGGCATGGACGAAGCCCGACAGGCGCAGTTGGCTCACTACCAGAACAAACTGTCCTACGAAACCGATTCGTGGGATCTCTATGAGGCACTGCAGGGCGGCGAGGCGGTGGTCGTCGTCGACGGTCGTTCGCGCGAGGCGTTCGCGACGGAGCACATCCCGGGGTCGGTGAGCCTTCCCCACAGGGAAATCTGCGCCGAAACGGTTACGGCGCTGCCCACGGGCAGCACTTGCGTGTGCTACTGCGACGGAATCGGCTGCAATGCGTCGACCAAGACGGCTCTCAAACTGATGAAGCTGGGCTTTGATGTGCGCGAGTTGATCGGCGGCCTCGACTGGTGGAAACGCGACGGCTACGCCACCGCCGGCGAGGCGGGTCGGCCGGGCAGGGAGGTTCGGTGTGGTTGCTAACCCACGGGCCGACAGCGCGCCAGGCCTGACTGAAGCCACCCTTCCGCCCGCGTGGACGGTGGTCAAACGACCGAAGGAGGCGACACAATCATGATCCAGACAGAGACCGGGGCCCTGCCCGCAGCCACAACGGATCCCGAACAGGCCCTGGCGGACCTTCACGTGCATGGCTTCACACTGCTGGAAGGGGTGCTGAGTCCGCAGGAAACCGGAGTGCTGGCGGAAACCCTGCAGTCCGTGGCGGCCCGCGAACTGTCTGCGGGCGAAGCGTTCCAGGATGGCGGCCCCCGCCAGCAATGGGGGGACTTCAAGGAGGTGGACGGCCTGACGGCGCGCGACAAGTTCCGGGCAGCGGCCGGCGGGATCAACCAGCGGGTCTGGATGATCGTCAACAAGGGGCAGTGTTTTGTCGACCTCCTGTCCAAGGAACCCGTCCTGCATCTGGTGCGCGCCCTGCTGGGGGAATGCTTCCAACTGTCCAGCCACGGTGCCAACATCGCCCGCAAGGGCGGGGTGCCGATGCCCCTGCACACGGATCAGTGGTGGATGCCGGCCCCCGTCGAGGCCGGGGTCAACCCCATGCCGGTGGGCTCCATCCGGCGGGATGCTGCGCCGGTGCCGCCCGCGGCCGAACCAGCCCTGATTGCGCCGTGCGCCTGTGTCAACGTGTTGTGGTATCTGCGGGACTTCAGCGAGGAAATCGGCAGCACGCGCGTGGTGCCGGGCAGCCACCTGTTCGGGTATCAGCCGCCGGCGGACTACCCCGAAACGGAGACCGTGTCCGTGGCGGGCAAGGCCGGTACGGTCCTGGTGATCGACGGCCGCATCTGGCATGGCACCGGGGCCAACACCACCGACAACGATCGCCTAACCGTGCTGACCACCTTTTGCGGTCCGCAATACCGCCCCCAGGAAAACTACTTCGTGGGGACCGCGGCCGGCGTTCTGGCAAATGCCGACGAACATCTCCGGGCTATGCTGGGCTACCGCATCTGGCATGGCTACGGCCGGACCGAGAACCCGGTGGCCGAGTTTGTGGACGAAGACTGAGGGGCCGATTCAGGGCTTCAGGTTTTCTCCAAGATAGGTCAGGGGCAGCACGGCGCAGACGAGCTGGCTCAGGAACAGGACGAGCAACACGCCGATGCCGACCGGTGCCGTCGGTACCAGGTCCCCCGTGAGATAGGCGGTCAGGACCACGCCAGCCAGCAGCGCGTTGCAGGCAATCACGACCAGTGAGGATCGCCCCCGGATTACCGGTTGGGCGGCCAGGTCCAGGAACAGCAGGCCCATACCGGCCAGGCCGGCGCCGCCCAGCCGCACCGGCCACAGGGCCTGCCGGGGCATGGGCCAACCCAGCAGGTCGGCGGCCCAGTGGGGCTGCCCCAGCAGAAGCAGGCCCAGTCCCAAACCGCACAGCAGGGCGTTGGCGCGCAGTACGTAGCGGTACAGGCGGTAGGGATCGTTGAGGGAGTAGGCCATGGCGCGTCCTAGTGGGCCAGGCAGCCGTCGCTCCGCGGCCGGAGGTTGGGGGCTGCACACCCTTGTCGGGATGGTCTTGTTGTATGCTGACTCCGGCTGCGGTAAAATCCGCGTCCCCCTTGCTGTCCGGTGCCATTTCGGCCTGTTTTCGCGCGCATGAGTCTTGCACCTCCCAACTTCCCGGACCTGAAGACAGGTCAGGTTGAATCCTATCTGCACCCTTCGGTTTCCGTGCCCGAGGGACTGAACAACAACGTTCTGGTGACCACGGTCGACCGGCTCTACAACTGGAGTCGGCGGTCCAGCATGTGGCCCCTGCTGTTCGGGCTGGCCTGCTGTGCCATTGAGATGATCGCCACCGCTTCCAGCCGCTTCGACCTGTCCCGCTTTGGGATGGAGGTCATGCGGCCCAGCCCGCGCCAGAGCGATCTCATGATCGTCTCCGGCACGGTGACCAAGAAGATGGTGCCGGCCATCGTCCGCATCTACAACCAGATGGCCGAGCCGCGCTACGTGATTGCCATGGGAGCCTGTGCGACCGGCGGTGGCCCCTTCAAGGAGGGCTACAACGTGGTCAGCGGCATCGACAAGTACGTCCCGGTGGACGTCTACATCCCCGGTTGCCCGCCGACTCCCGAGGCGCTGATGTTCGGCCTGATGAAGATGCACCAGAAGGTGGACACGCAGAGCGTGACCACGGCGGACTGGTACAAGCGGGAGGGCTCGGCCTTCGTGCCCGTGCCCCAGCTGGGCCCCGACATCTTCGACCCCCGGCAGGCGGACCTGATCCGGGCCGAGACGATGTCCGGCGAGGCCGTGGAGGCCGACACCGGCGACGGCCGTGCCGAAGGGGGCGTGCCGGGTGGCCTGCGCAACCTGGGTGAGAAGGCCAAGGCCCGCATCGCCCAGGCCAAGGAACGGGCCGCGGCTCGTTTGGCGGGTTGAGGTCGTCCATGTCCGACATCGTTGCCCCGACCGCCACCGTGGCCGGCCCTCTGGATGTGGCCGGCACCCTGGCCCTCGTGCAGGAGGCCCTGCCCGACGCCAAGCCGGTGTCCGCCGGTCCCACCGACTACCTGGAGGTGGCCCCGGATCAACTGCTTGAAGCCCTGCGGGTTCTGCGCGACCAGGGCGGCTGCGACCTGCTGTCGAGCATCACCTGCACGGACTACCTGAGCTACCAGGGCCGGGCGCGGACCAAGGACGGTCCCCGGTTCGAGGTTGTCTACCACCTGTACAGCACCGCCCAGGGCGGGGACTGCGTTGTCCTGCACGTGCCGGTGGACGACGGCAAGCCCCTGCCCACGGCGACGCCGGTGTATCCCGGCGCCAACCTGCAGGAACGGGAGGTTTGGGACCTGTACGGCCTGGTCTTCGAAGGCCATCCCAATCTGCGCCGCATCCTGCTCTGGGAAGGTTTCGAAGGCCACCCCATGCGCAAGGACTGGCACGAGGCCTACTACGAGGAAGACCAGAAGCCCTTCCGCAGCCGCCATCCGCGGGCCGACTTCGCCCGCAGCGAGGACAAGGTTCCCTGGGGCAAGAACACCCGCTATCCGGCCGACTGGGATCCGGACGACTGGCAGGAGCCCGTCACCTACGTTCCGGTCAGCCAGGATCCGCGGCATCGGAACGGCACCGGCGAGCACCTGAGCACGGAGAGCGTGGTGGTCAACCTGGGGCCGCACCATCCCAGCACCCACGGCGTGTTCCGCATGGTCGTACGCATCGAGGGCGAGACCGTGACCGCCCTCGAACCGGACATGGGCTACCTGCACCGCAACCACGAGAAGATCGGCGAGCGCAACACCTGGCTGATGAACATGCCGTTCACGGACAGGCTCGACTACATCAATTCGATGAGCAACAACTGGGGCTACGCCCTGGCGGTGGAAAAGCTCATGGGGCTGGAGGTGCCGGAACGGGCCGAGTACCTGCGGGTCATCATGGCGGAACTGTCCCGCATCGTGAACCACCTGTGGTCAATCGGGTTCATCCTGAACGACCTGGGCGCCCTGCAGACCCCGGCCCTGTACGCCATCGAGGAGCGGGAGATGATCCTGGACCTCTTCGAGTCGGTCAGCGGCGCACGCATGATGTGCAACTATCTCCGCTTCGGCGGCGTGCACCGCGACCTGCCGGCCGGATGGGCGGAACGGGCCCGGTACGTGGTCCATGAACGGCTGCCGCGGGCGCTGGACCAGCTGGACGACCTGCTGTCCGGCAACGAAATCGTCAACACGCGCGGGCGCGGCGTGGGCTACCTGAGCGCCGAGCAACTGATCAGCCTCAGCGTGACCGGTCCCATGATCCGGGCCGCCGGCGTGCCGTACGACATCCGGCGCTGCGAACCCTACGGGGTCTACGACCGGTTCGACTTCGACATCCCGACTCTGCCCCACAGCGATGTCTACGATCGGTACTACATCCGCCTGCTGGAAGCCCGCGAGAGCGTCCGCATTATCCAGCAGGCCCTGACCGGACTCCCGGAAGGCGACATCCTGGCCGGCAAGGGCGGTTACGTGTTCCGCCCACCGGAGGGCGAGGCCTACGGACGGGTCGAGGGTCCCAAGGGCGAGCTCGGTTTCTATCTCGTCAGCGACGGCAAGCCCAACCCCTACCGCTACCACATCCGCGCACCCAGCTACATCAACCTCAACGCGCTGGCGCCCATGACCGTGGGCTACAAGGTGGCGGACGCCATCGTCATCCTGGGGGCGATTGACATCGTCCTCGGGGAAGTGGATCGCTGATTCGGCCAGAGGAGAGACGGAGCCATGTTCGGAACGGGACTGCTCAAGGGGCTTGGAATCACCTTCAAGCACCTGGTGGACACCTACAAGGACGATATGCAGTCGACCCCGGCCCGCTACCAGGGCAGCGACGACCGCGGCAAGGGCCTCAAGGTCATTGATCAGCCGGTGGATCAGGAGGGTCTGCTCACCATCCAGTATCCGGAGGAGCGCCGCCTGCTGCCGGAGCGGTTCCGCTACATCCCAATGCTGATTTGGGACACGGAGACCGACGAGGAGCGCTGTACGGCCTGCGGCATCTGCGCCAAGGTCTGTCCGCCGCAGTGCATCTGGATCACGCGCGCCACGGACGAAGCCGGCAAGCCGGTCACGCGCCCGCAGGATTTCTTCATCGACGCCACGATTTGCATGAGTTGCAATTATTGCGTCGAGTTCTGTCCGTTCGATGCCATCAAGATGGATCACGATGCCGAGCTGGCAACGTTCGAGCGGTTTCCCCACCTAGTCTACGACAAGGGCGAGTTGACCGTCCCGCTCGACTATTACGCTGCCCTGTGGCCGGTCCAGTACGCCGAGGAGCAGGAACGCAGAGCGCAGGAGGCTGCCGAAGCCCGGGCCAAGGAAGAGGCCAAAGCTGCACGGGCGGCTGCCAAGGAGGTCAAGGAAGAGACCCCTGCTCCCGAAGCGAAGTTGTCCAGGGCGGAGGAGCTGAAACAGAAGGCAATGGAACGAGCCCGCCAGCGCAGGGAAGCACAGAGCTGATTTTCTTCCCCGGCCTGCCGTCGGATTGAGGACTGTGGCGGTCACAGGCCGAAGCACAGGAGATTTGAGATGGACGTCAAGGTCACCTTTCTCGGTCATGCGACCTTTCTGGTGGAGGCTGGCGAGGATCGCATCCTGATTGATCCCCATCTGGCGCCGGACAACCCGGCCTGCCCGGTCACGGTCGACAACTTTGTCGGTTCGGTCGACTCCGCCGGGGATCTGGGCGGGCGGTCCACATCTGCCGAGCCGGACTACATCCTCGTTACCCACGGGCACTTCGACCATGTCTCCGGGTTGAAGGAATTGGCCGCGCGCACCCGGGCCACGGTGGTGGCTGGCTACGAGATTTGCCAGTGGCTCTCGGAAGTTCCGGACGACCGCAAGGTCGGGATGCAGCCGGGCGGCGGCAAGCTCTTCTCGTTCGGCCATCTGTATATGACGGCGGCGCTGCACGGCAGCATGCTGCCGGACGGAAGCTACGGCGGCATAGCGGCCGGACTGCTGATCCGGTTCAACAACGGCAAAGTGCTCTACCATGCGGGCGATACCGGCCT
Source organism: Caldilineaceae bacterium (assembly GCA_965208365.1). Lineage (GTDB taxonomy): Bacteria > Chloroflexota > Anaerolineae > Caldilineales > Caldilineaceae > Bin34. Next base: position 2,129,505 of record OZ242330.1, read on the forward strand.
GACCTACGAAATGCGCATGATTGGCGAACGGAACGAAGTGGACCTGGCTCTGCTTCCAATCGGCGATCTGCTGACCATGGGGCCTGAAGATGCCGTCGTGGCCGCCCAGTTCGTCAACGCCAAGGGCGTGGTCCCGATGCACTACAACACCTTCCCCGGCATCGAACAGGATCCGAACCGTTTCGCCGACCTGCTTGAGGCGGAGGGCATCGGGTGCCAGATTCTCGAGGCTGGAGGCGAAACCATTCTCTAGATCCATTGCCGGGCGGAACCGGGCATCCGGTTCCGCACTCCTGTCACACGAAACTGCCGTCGGCTCACCGGCTGGCGGCTGCTGCCAAGCGGGTCCAGCCCGCGCAATCCACAGTCCAGTTACTGCCAGCATCCGACCAGCACCCAGGAGGGACGCGTGTACCATCCGACGGCCGATTTGCTGTTCCCCCACGGCCTGATTGGCGAACTGCGCGATTTGCGCGGGCCCGCCTGGGCCGACCTCGTGGACCATGTGCTGTCGCTTGACGAGACGGATCCAGATAGCTTGGCCTTTCTGCTGCTGATGGTGGAGTTGGGGGAGTGCCTCAAGTGCTCCAGCGAAAGCTACAAGTTCATGCAGGGGTGTGCGGTGTGCGGTTCGCGCACGATTCGATGCTTCAAGGGCAGTGACGAGGATCTGCTGCTGCGGTTCGAACAGGCGCGGCGGCGTATTCAGGAAGAGTATCCGGCAGTGGCGTCGCTGTATCCCCCAAGCCCTCCCTCTCCGAACCGCATCGAATTCACACACTCTGTCTCCTGAAGGCCGCCTTCAGCCTGTCCGGCCCGGCGGGTGTTGACCCCGGGCCAAAAGGTTTGTGCCCACGCCGGAGTCCGGCGGCCGGGCCATTCCCCGCAGACAGCCGTCGCTGCCGTGCGCGTTCTGATTGCAGGCGCCGGACCGGCCGGTCTGGCAGCGGCGGTCTCGCTGCAGCAGGCCGGGATCCCCGGACAGGAGATTGCAGTTCTGGAGGCGGGTCCGCGGGCCGGGGGACTTGCCTCCGGGTTTCGGGGTGCGGAGACGTGGGAATGGGCAATCGAACGCTACTACCACCATCTGTTCACCAACGACACCGACATCCTGGCGTTCACCCGGGAACTGGACCTGCAGGACATGGTGGAAATCCACAGCCCGGTCACCGCCTACTGGTATCGGGGCCGGCCGCTGCGGCTGGACAGTCCGGCCAGCCTGCTGGCGGTGCCCGGCCTGTCCCTGCCGGACAAGGTGCGGATGGGCATGGTGCTGGCCTGGCTGCGTTGGCATCCGCTGCCACCCTGGCATCGGCACGACACCGTGACCGCCCACGCGTGGCTGGAGCGCTGGATGGGGCGCAGGGCCTACGAGGCCCTGTGGCGGTCGCTGCTGGAGGGCAAGTTCGGCCGGCGGTACCGTGACGTTTCACTGGCCTGGTTTGCTGCCCGCATCTACAAGCGGACCTCTCGGCTGGGTTATTTCAGAGGCGGATTCCAGGCGTGGACCGACGCGGTCAGAGAGAAGGTTGAGCAGGGCGGCACCGAAGTCGGCTTTAACACTCCGCTTACTCTGGTGGAGCCTCAGGGCGGAACACTGGCGGTCCGATCCGGCCAGCGATCCTGGGAGGGGGTGCAGGCGGTGCTCTACACCGGCTCGCCGAATCTGCTGGGCCGCATTGCGCCCGCCCTTCCGGCAACCTATCGCGCCCGCCTTGCCGGGGAGGCACACATGGGTGCCGTGGTGCTGACGGCAGCGCTGGACCGGTCGCTGTTGAACGACGTCTACTGGCTGAGCATCCCGGCCGATGCCGGCCTGCCGTTTCTGGCCTTGGTGGAACACACCGCCATGATTCCGAAGGAACGGTATGGCGGACACCACATTCTCTACCTGGGCACGTACGTTGAACAGGATCATCCGTGGCTTTCCCTACCGGAACAGGAGGTGGCCGAGGAATTGCTGGCGGGCCTGTCGCGCATCCGCCCTGGATTCGACGATTCCTGGGTGCGCGGGCGCTGGCTGAACCGGACGGCCTGGGCCCAGCCCATTCCGATGCCGGGTTCCGGGCGCACACGCCTGCCGTTGCACACGCCCCTGTCCGGCCTGTACCTGGCGACGATGAGTCAGGTCTGGCCCTGGGATCGGGGCACCAACTACGCAGTTCGGATTGGAAAGCAGGCCGCCCGGCGGATTCTGGTTGATTTACAGGTCTGATTCCTGCAAAGTTCGGTATAAGCCCCCAAGGTTTCCGGCTGGCACAGGGACTGCGCGAATTGACCCTGTACCTGCCGCTGTGCCTTAATGACCGTCCGCACTCCGCGGCACCCAAAGTTGAGACCCATGCCTGATCCTGCAATTTCCAGCCTGACTGTTGAATCGGTGACCTTGGCCCTGGCAAACGTCATTGAGCCGGAACTGAAAAAGGACCTCGTGTCCCTGGACATGGTCAAGGACATCAGGATTGAGAACGGGGGCGTGACCTTTAAGGTCGAGCTGACGACGCCGGCCTGCCCGATGCAGGCCCAGATCGAGCGCGATTGCCTGGCCGCGGTCAAGGAAGCCTTTCCCGACGCCGATCCGGTCGAGGTCGAGTTCACGCATCAGGTGGTGCGCGATCCGAGGGTGTCCCAGAAGCTGAATGTGGACATCCGCACCGTGCTGGCCGTCAGCAGCGGCAAGGGCGGGGTTGGCAAGACGACGTTCAGCGTGAACATGGCGGTCAGCCTGGCCCTGGAGGGGGCCCGCGTCGGCATCATGGACACCGATGTCTACGGTCCCAACGTGCCCATCATGATGGGCCTGGAGGGACCGCTGTCGGTCCGGGACGGCAAGATGATGCCGCATGAGGCCTATGACGTGAAGGTCATGTCGATGGGATTCCTTATGCCGGAGGGGGAGGCGGTTGTGTGGCGTGGTCCCATGCTGCACAGTGCCATTCGGCAGTTCCTGACCGACGTGCACTGGGGCCCTCTGGACTACCTGATTGTGGATCTGCCTCCGGGTACGGGCGACGCCCAGTTGACGCTGGCCCAAAGTGTTCCCATTACCGGCGGGATTATCGTGACCACGCCCCAGGCGGTGTCGGTGAGCGATGCCCGGCGCGGCGCCGGCGCCTTTGCCAAGCTGGACGTGCCGGTCCTGGGAATCATTGAAAACATGACCGGTGATGTGTTCGGCGAGGGGGGTGGCCAACAGGCGGCGCGCGATCTTGGGGTCGACTTCATCGGCCGGGTGCCGCTGGACGGCTTGATCCGGGCGGGCAGCGACGCGGGCCAGCCGATCGTGGCGGAACAGCCCGACCATCCGACCGCCCAGACCATTCGCCAGATTTCAAGGGTGACGGCCGGCCTGCTCAGCCTGGCCGCCATTGCTAGGCCCGCCACCGAAGTCGAATTGGAGTAGGAGTTTACGGCCGGTCACGGGGCGGCAGGGAGCCTTGTGCTATATTCGGGGTGACCCAGCCTGCCGGGTTTGACCCTCGTTACAGTCTTCTGCGGAAACCGGAGGCCATTTGGACATGTCGCGTCTGCACGCGTTGCTGCCTGTTGTCCTGTGCCTGTTGCTCGTCAGCGCCTGTGCCCGCGACCGGGCGGAGGGTGTTGGCTTGGGGGTGGAGGCCGATCCGGTGGATCCGGCCGAGTTGGTTGGCCCCGAGTCCGATGCGGAAGGACCGGCATCCGCATATCTCACCTATGTTGTCAAGGTTGGCGACGCCCTGGCTACCGTGGCCGCGCAACACGGCACAACGGTGGAGGTGATTCGGGAGTTGAATCCCCAGTTGACGAGCGACAACCTGCTGCCGGGCGACGAGATTCGCATCCCGGCCGGGCTGGCACCGTTGGAACAGCCGGGCCAACCGCTCTACTACGTGGTTCAGCAGGGCGACCTGGTTGTCTCGCTGGCTGAGCGGTTCGGCGTCACGCTGGAGCAGATCAAGGAAGCCAATCCCCTGGTGGACTTGGACCAGGTGCCGGTGGGCCTACGGCTCGTGATCCCGGTGCCGGCGGGCACGGAGGCCGATCCGGTGCTGGTGTACGACGGATTGGCCTATTCGGTCCAGCCCGGCGACACCCTCAACGCGATCGCGCTGCGCTACAGCGTGGATCCGGACGAGTTGGTACTGCTCAACGAACTGGCCTCCGCGGACGATTTGCAGATTGGCCAGATTCTGCGGTTGCCGGACCACGCCGCCGTATCCAGCGCGGCCATGCAACAGCCGGAGCCCCGGGGCGAAGGTGTGGTGCACGTGGTGCAGGCCGGGGAAACACTGTCGGGGATTGCGCTTTTCTATCAGGTCAGCACGGCTTCACTGATGGCGGCCAACGGCCTAAGCGACGCCGACAAGCTGGCCGTGGGTGTGGAACTGCTGGTGCCCGGGGTGTCGCCACCCGAGCCGACATCGACACCCGAGCCGACGTTGACACCGGAGCCAACTTCGACACCAGAGCCAACGGCTACCCCCGAACCGACTGCGGAGGCGACGCCCACAGACGAGGACGCGCCGACAGAATCCGACTCCGCAACACCCGAGGATGCGGCCACCCCGACGGCAGAGGTCACTCCGACGGCAGAGGCCACCCAGGAAGGGGAACAGGCACAGCCTGTTGCCACAGAGGAGCCCGAACCCACTGCCACACCCACCCTTGTCACCCACACGGTGGAGGCCGGCGATACGCTCTTTGCCCTCGCGTTGCGTTATGGCACAACGGTTGGAGCCATTCAGACAGCCAACAACCTGGGCAGTTCCGTCGCCCTGAGCATTGGCCAGGAACTGATCATCCCCGTTTCGGAATAACGGTGGGCGGCTGCCTGCCGTGTGCGGGCCGGCGGTTACACCGGCATGGTGCGTCCGGCGTGGGCGCGCACGGTTGCCGCAATGTCCTTGTGGGTGTCCGACGACGCAAAGATCACCACCCCTTCGTCAAACCGGTCGCAGGCGTTTTCGGCACTGAACTGCCCTTCGAAGAACGGCACGCCGTGGGCCGCCAGGGCATCCTTGACGCGGTTGCGCGCCGCCCACATCTCCGGCGGATAGGGTGGGTCGTGGGCATCCAGGTGCCCGAACGAAAGTCCCATGTCGCCGGGACCCCATTCCGCGAAGGACAGGCCGGGCACGGCCGCCGAGGCTTCGGCATTGGCCAAGGCAGCCTGGTTTTCGATTTTGATGCCCAGCAGCAGCTGGCCGTCCGGGTTCAGGGGCCAGGGGTCGGCCAGCTCGATGTACTCCGGACCCGACACACCCCACCGCGCGCCTGCGCCGGCCTGCGCGCCCGCGCCCCGCGTGCCCATTTTCAGGCCCGCGCCCACGCCCTGCTTGTGGTAGGAGTAGCGGCAGCATTCGATGTAGGCGGCCACCGCCTCCGGGACCTCGGCGTGGCACAGCAGGAGGGCATGCACGCCGCGCGCCAGGAGTTGCTGGAACTGCCAGGCATTGGCGTAGACGGCATCGGCGCTGTGACCCAGCACCGGCAGTTCGACCATGATAGCCGGGGTCAGGTGGCCCGAGGCCGTGGGTCCGCTGTCCAGCAATCCCCGCATGAACTCGTCGAGGGCCCGGATGTCGAACAGGCCGTGCTCCATGTTGATGCGAATCATGTCGGCCCAGGTGCCGGCCGCGGCCTGGCCGCTGGCGTAGGAGAGTTCCGACACGCCCGTGCAGAAGACGGGCTGTCCGGCTTTGAGCAGGTCAACGGCCTTGTTGATGGTCATGGGGTCGGGTGGGGAATGTGGGTGGGAGGCGTGGAGTCCACCGTCCGCCTCAACGGACGCGGTAGCCACGCTTCATTGTAAAGGGGCAGGGGATCCTGGCCATGCCCCTCATTGGGCAAAGGACGGACAACGGAATCCATCCCTTGGCATAAACGGAGTGTAGGCAGGCAACGCCCGGACACTGGATTGGGGTACATCCCGGTTCCACCGATGGGCCCGGGCATCGTCAGGCCGTCGGACATCCGGGCCAGGGGAGGATGCTTGGAAGGTCTCCCGGATGTCCAGTTGACGGTGTGACAGTGAGTGCCGTCACAATTGTGAGCCCCTCGAAGGCGGGAAGGAGGGTTGGACTGAGGCAAGACTTCCTGCCAGCCATCAGAATAATCCGCCGAGTGCCTCCTCAGGATTGACCGCGCGGATTGGTGAGCGCTCATAGTCTCGGATATTCCTTGTGACGATGTACCGAGCACCGCAGGCGCGGGCCGCGGCCACCTGCATCGCGTCCTCGAAATCCGTCATCGGAAGCTCGGCTGCGTAGCGGATGTCTTCGGTATTGGTGGCTGCCACGGCCACGAACCGCGTCAATTCGACAATGAAGTCGCGGGTACGCAAGCCACCACGCGTGGGAGCAACAATATAGTAGAAATTCGAAATGGAGTGCCACGCGATGTACGCGGCTTCCGCGCCATACTCAATCCGGTCGAGGAGTTCCGAGGCCGGACCGGAATGAGGCCGTCGTTCGAGAGCAACATCAATGAGAACATCAGTGTCCAGAAGTATCATCGGAGATATTTCTTGGCCAGTGCGTTGTAACGCGGGTCATCGTCCCTCTCCGCGGCCCGGAATTTGCCCCTCCATCGAGAACTGAAGGTCGGACCATCCTCGCCTGTGATTTTCCTGAGGGATTGCTCAATGAGCGATGACAAGGACACTCCCCGCGAACGCGCATGCCGCTTGGCAACCGGGATGAGTTCGGCATCCACGGTGATGGTGAGTTTTTGTTTCATTGGATTTTGGGGATCCTGTTTCTCGGTATACCGACATTGCAATCAAGTATACGTGTACTAGGGACGGTGGTCGGGGAGCGGGCGAGGCGGAACGATGCCAGCCACGTTGATTTGGGGCCGCAGGTGCCGTCAGGATTACCGAGAGCAAGAAAGCCTCGAATGTCGGCATCACACCATGCCGGTTTCTGCCGGCAGCCGACAGTCGAGTAGTTCGGCTTGGCTCTCCACTTTGGGCCAGACAGCCGACAACTCTTTGTGCGCCTCCGCCAGCGGGGGGCGTAGCCGGCCGCGGAAATCGCGCGACATGACGGCGGCGAACCTTGCAATGTCCGTGCTCGCCTCCGATGCCGTTCCAAGGCACCCACATGGCGAACACAGCGCTCACAGTCCTGGTCCCATGCTTCGACCATAGGCATTGGTTTCTGTTGCCGCACGAAATGGCTGCTGGGCGGGCGGATTGGTGGATCAACCCATTATCATCAGCCTGTCCGGTCGGGTCGCACTCTCCGCCCCACGGAGGACGACTGACGGCTCCCTTCTTTCCGCGCGCAGACTAGCAGACTACAAGTGTCCTTTGGCCTTCGACAGCGAGTTCCTGAACAGCCCATCCCACACCGCATCAGGTGGTGCGGGCAGCCAGGATCCGCACCGGACCCGGTAATCATCTGCAGCACCGTGCACGTTCATTGGCACTGTTTGGCGCGCCTCCATCCATGAATCACAACCGCCTCGCCCGTGTGGTCATGGTGCAGGGAACCTCGTCGCATGCCGGCAAGTCACTGCTTGTGACCGCGCTGTGCCGGATTTTCCGACAGGATGGATTCCGGACAGCCCCATTCAAGGCGCAAAACATGTCGCTGAATTCCTGTCCCACGCCGGACGGGCTCGAAATCGGGCGTTCACAGGCCACCCAGGCAGCTGCTGCCGGTGTCCCGGCCCAGGTGGAGATGAATCCTGTCCTGCTCAAACCGGAGACGGAAGGCCGCACGCAGGTCGTGGTGATGGGCAGGCCCGTCTCAACAGCCGCAACAGATTCCCACCAGTCCCGCGGCCCACAGTTGTGGGACGTGGTCGCCAAAGCTCTGGATCATCTCCGTCGCGAGTTCGACATCGTGGTGATTGAAGGGGCGGGCAGTCCGGTCGAGATCAACATCAAGGAGCGTGACATCGCCAACATGCGCGTGGCCCTCCATGCCGATGCCCCGGTTCTGTTGGTTGGCGACATCGATCTCGGTGGGGTTTTTGCACAGATGGTTGGTACGCTGGCGTTGCTTGAACCTGCAGAACACAGATTGGTCAAGGGTCTGGTGGTCAACAAGTTTCGCGGTGACCTGGCGCAATTCGAGACCGGGGTCAACCTGCTGGAGGAGCGCACGGGAGTGCCGGTTGCCGGTGTCCTGCCATTCCTGCCCGATGTGCGGATCCCTGAAGAAGACGGAGTTGGGCTTCCAGCCGATGGTCTGGGCGACTCCCAGGCGGTGTTGGACATCGCCGTGATGCGCGTGCCGCACATCGCCAACTTCGACGACTTCGATCCCCTCGGCCGCGAACCCGGGGTGCGGGTTCGCTTTGTTGGTTCCGCGGCTGAATTCGGGGAACCGGATCTGTTGATACTGCCGGGCAGCAAGACGACTGTGGCCGACCTCGACTGGCTGCGGGTCAAGGGGTTGGCCGCGCGAATCCTGGCCGCGCGGTCCAAGGGCACCTCCGTCATCGGCATTTGTGCCGGTTTCCAGATGCTGGGGTCTCGCTTGCTGGATCCCGAAGGGGTTGAATCCGGTGTGCGGGAAGCTGCGGGCCTTGGCCTGGTGTCAACGACCACAAAGTTCCTTGCGGAAAAGACGACCCATCAGGTGACGGGGATGGTCATGAGCGGACATGGTCTGCTCGCTGGCTGCTCCGGCATGCGAATCTCCGGTTACGAGAGCCATAAGGGCGACACCACCGGAGATCTGGAAGCGTGCCCCATCTCCGTCCGCACCCGGTCGGGCCGCCCGGTACACCTCCTGGACGGCAGGCTGGATGAAGACGGTCTCACGCTGGGCACCTATCTGCACGGGCTGTTCCACAACCATGAACTGCGACGCAGGTTGCTGGAAAACCTTGCGCGTCGCAAGGGCGTCGCGCTACCGGATGGACTGCCCGAGTTCGATCCCGACTACGAGTTCGATCGGTTGGCGGTTCATGTGCGACGCCACCTCGATATGGACCTTGTGTACCGGATGATGGAGGCTCGCCGGCCTTCCGGTGCAGGCGGGCGGAACACAACCTGCTAAAACTCGATTCCCGGTTGCGCCTTGATGCCCTGATCCGTATAGGGATGCTTGACTTCCCGCATCTCCGTGACGAGGTCGGCGCAGTCGATCAGTTCCTGTGGTGCATTCCGGCCGGTGACGATAACGTGCATGGCTGGCGGTCTCTGTTCCAAAGCCTGCACCACATCGGCAACCGGCACCCAACCGTAGGACATGGCATAGGTGAATTCGTCGAGGACGACGATGTCCTCGGTGCCGGTCCGCAGCACTTCACGGCACCGCTCCCACTGCTCCACTGCCAGCGCGGCAGTTCGCTCAAGGTCCTTTGACAGCCACGTGAATCCGTCGCCCATGGCTTCAATGCGGATTCCCAGGCGTTTCGCCGCCTTGTGCTCGCCATAGTTGGAAGTGCTGCTTTTGATGAACTGGAACATGCGCACGCGGTAGTCGCGACCCCACGCCCGAAACAGCACACCCAGGGCCGCGGTGGTCTTGCCCTTGCCGTCTCCGGTGTTGACAATCACCAGACCATGCTGGCGGTTTCGCCGCCGAGTTTCCCGGGTGGACGCGTCCGGTGTCCGGGCACTTTCTTCATTCGACATGCACTTCAACTCCTGGGAATTTGGCATTGTCCGGTTTCTCGCCGACAGGGCCGATGGGACTGACGACCGGGGATCCGGTCACCGGATCCGAGTAGACCCGGGCCCGGATGCCGAAGGCGGCGGCCAGCACCTCGGGCAACAGCACTGCCGACGGCTCCCCTTCGGCCAGGACCCGGCCCCGCGACAGCACAACCAACCGATCACAGTAACGGGCGGCCAAATTGAGGTCGTGAATGGCGGCCACGGCGGTCAGGCCCTCGTCGACAAGCCGGCGCACCAGATCCAGGATCTTGAGTTGGTGCAGGATGTCGAGGTTTGCCGTGGGCTCGTCAAGCAGCAGGACTCTCGAATGCTGTGCCACGGCGCGGGCCAGGAAAATCCGTTGGCGCTCGCCTCCCGACAGTGTCTCAAGCGTCCGGTCGGCGAAGGCGCCGGTTTCCGTCTGGCTCATCGCGGCCATGGCCGCGGATGTATCTGCGGCTCCTTCCACGGCGAAGGGTCCGAGGTGCGGGTAGCGGCCCATCAACACCAGCTCAAAGGCATGGAAGCCCTGCGTGTAGGGAGCCGCCTGAGGGACCAGCGCGAGGAAGGCGGCGACTTCGCGGGCCGACAAGGCATCGAGATCCCGGCCCCCCAGCTTAACAGTGCCCTCCGTCCGCTGCAGGATCCGCGCGAGCGTCCGCAGGAGCGTTGACTTGCCGGCCCCGTTGGGACCGATCAGCCCGACGAACTGGCCCTTGTCCGCGCACAGGTCCACATTGTTGAGCAGGGGGCGCATTTCGGCGACACAGGTAAGGCCCTGTGCGTCGATCTCAGGCGGATGGAAGTTGGACACGTCCTTCATTCGGCGCGACTAAATCCTTCAGGCGATGGGTTCGGGAAGTCCTCGGGCCAGAGAATGCGGGCCAACTCCTCCGCTCCGCGGATATTCCAGAAGGAGAGTGTCGTGAAGAGCTTGCTGTCCACGATGTGGATGCGGCCCGTCTTGACTGCGGGAACCTCTGCCAGTGCCGGGTCGGCAAGCAGATCCTGCTTGAACTGCTCGGCCCCAAATGCGACTGGCTGTGCGATCACGATCGTCTCGGGGGCCATCACGATGACCCCCTCGAGGCTGATCGTCTGGTTGCCGGAGATGCCCGCGTCCACCGCGGCATTCGCGCCGCCCGCAGCCTCGATTACGGAACCCTCGGTGGACCCTTCGCCGGCGACCCAGATCTGATCCGAATACCTTGTCAACGCCAGTACGGCCGGCCGTGGATTCTTGGTGCCGGTGACGGCGACCAGATCGTCGTAGCGCTGCCGTACCTCCGCTGTGAACTCGGCGGCCCGTTCCTCCTCGCCGAAGATGTATCCCATGAGCAGAATGGCGTCGAGTCGGGCCTCGGGATCGTGCTGGAGCGCGGTTTGCACCACCGGAATGCCGACGCGCTCGAGGGCGTCGACGCCCTCGCCGGGAAAGTAGGGACTGGTGACGATCACATCGGGATCCTGGGCGATGATGGTTTCGGGATCGCGGGAGATCTCCGGCTTGTCGGTCAGCAGTCCGGCGACGTTGGAATAGGTTGGGTCCTTGGAGACCGCCCCCACCGCCACCAGCCGTTCCAAAGGCACCAAGGCGACGGCCATCTCGTCGTGACCAATCGAAGCCGTGATGATGCGCGCCGGTTGCCCGGGGATGTCCACGACTCCGTTCAATCCTTCTACGCCGCGGGGCCAGCCGGTGTTGTCGGGATCCACGATCCCCGGTACGTCGCGCAGTTCGGGCCGCGGTGCGGCCTCAGCGGCGGCCTGCATGTCCTCTGTTGACGGAATCGGGACCGTGCAGGCTGTCAGGATCAGTCCCAGGCCGAGGGTGACAACCAGGCTCCAAGCTCGCAGTTTCTCCGGGATCATGGGATCTCCTTCTCCTTGCGACGGCTTCGCCTTACAGCGTGTAGACCTGTCGCTTGTTCTTGATTAAGAGGAAAACAAAAAACGGGGCACCTACGAATGCGGTCAGGACGCCGACGCGGAATTCGGCCGGTTGGATTACGGTCCGGGCCGCCATGTCCGCCAGCATGACGAAGAGCGCACCACCGAGGGCGCTCATGGGCATCAGGACGCGGTGGTCCGGTCCCAGCACCAGGCGCAGTACGTGGGGGGTGACAAGACCGACGAAGGCGATGCTGCCGCTGACTGCCACGGCGGAGCCGGTGACCAAGGCCGACGCGGCCAACAGCGCGGTCCGCGTCGCGCCCGTCCGCACGCCCAGGGAACGGGCCTCGTCGTCGCCCAAGGCCAACAGGTTGAGGTCGCGCGCCGTCAGTGCCAGCGCGGCGGCGCCGACTGCAATGGGGGGAAGGGCGATCCGAACATGGTCCCAGGAACGCGAGTCGAGTCCGCCGGCCAGCCAGTAGAGGATTTCGCGCAACGGCCCTTCGCTTGGGAGCAGGTAGATGATGGCGGAGATTACGGCCCCGAGGAAGGCGTTGACGGCAACACCGGCCAGGAGCAGCGTGGCCATCGATATGCGCCCGCCCACGGCCGCGATGCCGTAGACCAGCAACAAGGCCAAGGCAGCGCCGATGAAGGCAAATGCGGGCAGGGCCAGCCAAAACAGGTCGACCAGCCCGATGGCGATGGCGGTGACCGCGCCCACGGCGCCCCCGGCGGAGACGCCGATGATGCCGGGATCGGCCATGGGATTGCGAAACAATCCCTGCATGGCCGTGCCCGAGAGGCCGAGCGCCATGCCGACCGCAGCTCCCACGATGATGCGCGGCAGGCGGATTTGTTCGATCACCAGCTGTGCGGTGCGGTCGACGGCAGGTCCGTCGATGCCCATGGTCGACAGCGTGGCCCAAACCACGTCAAGGGTATTGATCGGCACCGGTCCCAAACGCAGGGAGACCAGCCCCGTCGCCAACACCAATGCAGACAGAACCGGAAGGCCAATGGCCAGTCGGGTACCAACGCTCAACCGGCGGAAGGAACGCAGTGTGTGCTGCCCATCCAAAAGACAAAACCTCCAGCGCTACTCCGCCGGAGGTATGACTCGCAGGACCGGGCGCGTGCCCGGACGCCGAGTGACCTCTCTGGAGCGGAGAGTCGTCACTTGATCGTCCAGGCAGGTCTCCTGGCTTGCGGGCGGATTCAGCCGGGTCCTTCCCATCGGCATGCCGACAGTGGGCTTCGGCTCCGTTTCCCGCTTACAGTGGCGCCACCGCGGCGGATTTGCACCGCCTTCCCTATTCTCCCGGGATGGGCACCTGGACGAGCGTCTGGCCCAAAGTAACATGCCCCGCCAAGGCCTGTCAACAGGGCAGGGAACCGTTGCAGGGCGATTGCATCCAATCATTGGGAAGGACTGACAACGTCAACTACGCGGCATAAGCCCCATTGGTTACCTGCATCACGGTTGGGCGAGCCGACGACAAACTCCCAGACAATAATTGATGTTCAAACTTGTGGCCGCGGTAGAAAATCGCCCAGTCGGGTCCGAAACCGTAGACAGTTAAGATCCGGAGTGGAACCGATCCTTCAACAGGCTTGGACTCGGTCCTGGTTCGGTTCCTGGGCTGAGCCGAGCCCTACTCCCATCCGCAAGGGAGGTGCAACATGAATGTGAACCGAAGGAAATTCCTGAGCGGAGCTGCCTTGGCTTCAGCGGCGGTAGGAACTGCCGCCTGCACGATCACGCCGGCGGAGCTTGCCGAAATAACCGCACAGGATCCATCGCTGCCGGAATTCACGTGGCAAATGGCCACCAGTTTTCCGCCTATTGCCGACATCATCGTGGACATGTCATTGACCTTTGCCGAGCACGTCGCCGCCATGACCAACGGCAAATTCCGGATTGAGCCGCGCCTGGCCGGCGAACTGGCACCGCCCCTGGAAGTCATGAACGTGGTCGAACAGGGTGCCGTCCAGTGTAGTCTGACCGCGTCCTATTACTTCATCGGCAAGAGTCCGGTGAATGCGTTCGGGACCTCTCTGCCGTTTGGCTTGACGGCCCGCCAGAACAACGCCTGGTTCTACGAGGGTGACGGTCTGGCCCTGCTGCGCGAGTTCTACGCGGAGCGGTTCGGCATCATCCAGTTCCCAGCCGGAACGTCCGGTGCCCAGATGGGGGGATGGTTCAATCGCGAAATCCGTTCGCTGGATGACATTGTGGGATTGAAGATACGGATTGCCGGCCTCGGCGGTCAGGTGCTTGATCGGCTGGGAGCCACGGTGCAGGTCCTGCCTGGGGGAGAGGTCTTCCAAGCCCTCCAATCCGGGGCCATTGACGCCACGGATTGGATCGGACCCTATGACGATCTGAAGATGGGATTTCACCAGGTGGCCAAGTATTACTACTATCCGGCGTGGTGGGAACCGGGCGCGCACGCCGAATTCCAGATCAATCTCGAAGCCTGGAACGAACTGCCCGAAGAGTATCAGGCGGCCGTGGAACTGGCGGCCCTGGCCAGCAATATCGTTGTCACGGCCCGGTACGATGCCAAGAACGCGGAAGCCCTGCAGGAACTGAAGACACACGATATTCAGATCCTTCCCTTCCCGGACGACTTCCTGCAAGCCGCCGAGATCGAGTCTTTTGCCATCTACGAAGCGATTGCCGCGCGTGATCCGGATTTCAACGCCATCTTCCGCAACTGGAATGCCTTCCGGCAGAGTATCCAGGAGTGGTTTGGCCTGTCCGAGGCAGCCATGACCAACTACCAGTCCGTGCTGTAGCCAGTCCGTAACCGAGCCCAGTACGGTGGTCTTTCGTTGGCACCCATCCCCGATGGCATCTGCAGGCTTGCGAAACCTGTCGGTAGTGGCATGGGGAGGATAGGGATTGGCTCCTACAATATGAGTGACGGTTTGCAGAACCGGCGGTTTTCCAATGGGACTTATAGGCCGGACTTGACAGCCGGCCCATCTCGTTCACGGGTCGTCGGGGTTCCCCACGGGATCGCCCCTCGCCGTGCAGCCGCCCCTGTCCCACGGGCCGAAACGGGCACGGACGGAAGCCCCGCCCGCGCCAAAATGTTGATCGCCGCATTGTGGTCGGCGTTCGCACGGAACCCGCAGGCCCCGCACGCAAACACCGTCTGCGACAGCCGGTTTGACTTGTCTACATGGCCGCACCGGCTGCATGTCTGCGACGTGTAGGCCGGATTCACCTTCCGCAGGTCACCCGCCTTGTACGCCAGCTTGCGCTCCCAGGAGCCCCAGCCGGACTCCAGGATGCTGCGGTTGAGCCCCGACTTCTGCTTGACCTGCTTGCGGCTCAGTCCCCGCTGCTTGCGGGCGATCTGCGCATCCAGCCTGTCCGTGTCGGGCATCGCGTACACGGTGCCCTCGCTGTCCGTGGCCTGCCCCACGTTGCGGTCCAGACCCAGCGCGCCGTCCAGTGCGGGCTGCTTCACCTGCTCCGCGGGCACTTCGTAGCAGACGTAGGCATACCACTTGGGGTGCTGTTCCGTGCCTTCCATCCGCACGCGCACGGTCAGCGGTTTGCCGTCCGCGTACGGGTTCGACCCCGCCAGCCGCAGCCAGCCGACCTTCGGCACGTGCAGCCGGTCCCCGTCCATCCGGACGGCTTCGGGAATGGTGAACGCCGGCACCGTGCAGTGCTTGGCCTTGAACCGGGGCTTGCCTTCGTTCACCGGGTCCGCCTTGTACCGCGCGTAGGCGTCGGCCAGGTACTTCAGGCTGTAGCGGACCACCTTGTACGGGTAGTCCTTCAGCCAGGCGTGTTCCGGGTCGTTGCGCAGTGCCGTGAACCGCTGGCCCAGGGTGAAGAAACTCGTGGACGGACCGGGTCCCATCTTCCTGCGGATGGCCTTGGCCCAGGCCGTCTTGCCCTCCCGCACTTCCGGCCAGTTGAGAGCGGGTACGTGCATCTCCTTCCAGCGCGCGTACCGCCACTCGCAGTCGGCCAGCATGTGGTTCCAGACGTAGCGACAGGCCCCGGCGATGGCCGTCAGCAGGATACCCGTAGCGGCGTCGCCCGGAAACAGGCGCAGACGCACCGTGCGGTGGACGGTGTCCGGGGCCTGCATTGTAGAATCGGGGGTGTTGGGCATGGAAGTTCCCGTTCCGTGTCCGATGGAGAGTCCGGCTGGCACCGGACTCTCGCATTTATAGGCGCTATTATGCCACGGAACCTATCGTCAAGTCAGGAATATAATTCCCTTTCCAATCCCCATTCAACAGGCTGATCATGCTGACAATCGGTGTCTCGGCAGATTTCCATACCTTGGGCCGGAGCGTGGTGGAACCGGTGGAACGAGCGCTGGCCGCCGCCCCGGGACATGTTCAATACCGCTGGTTTGAGGCCACCGGGGAGGACGCGGCCGGGCCGTATGTGTCTGCCAACGACATTGCGGGACTGGACGGCGCAGTGCTGCTGGCCTATCGCTTTGCCGAATCATCCTTGACGGAGGAATCCACACTGGCCGTCATCGGCCGGTGGGGGGTGGGGTACGACCGGCTGGACGTGCCAACGCTTACGCGCCACGGATGTTTGTTGGCAATCACCCCGGATGGAGTGCGCCGACCGGTGGCGGAAGCCATCGTGACGCTGTTGCTGGCCTTGGCCAAGCAGCTCATGCCCCGCGCAGCCGTGGTCGCGTTCGGAGACTGGAGTCTGCGCAACGCCACGCTGTCCTATGGTCTGGAAGGCAAGGTAGTCGGTTCTGTGGGCATGGGCAACATTGGGGCCGACCTCTTCCGCCTGTTGGCACCGTTCGGTTTTGCCAGGATGCTGGCCCATGACCCCTACGTGTCATCGGAGCTGGCCGCCCAACTCGGCGTCGAGCTGGTGGGTCTGGACGAACTGTTGGCGGAGTCGGATTTTGTAGCCCTCAACTGTCCGCTCAACGCGGAGACCCACCATCTGATGAACCGGGAGCGGTTGGCCCGGATGAAACCCACCGCCTACCTGATTAACACCGCCCGGGGTCCGGTGGTGGATCAGGAGGCGTTGGTGGAGGCACTGCAGCAGGGCGAGATCGCCGGCGCCGGTCTCGATGTTCAGGACCCGGAGCCGTTGCCCTTGCCCCATCCCCTGACTGAACTGGACAACGTCATCCTGACGCCCCATACGCTGGCCTGGACCGATCAACTGTACGAACTCAACGGCACCGGTGCGGTCGAGAACGTGCTGTCGGTCTTGCGCGGTGACATACCCGCACCCACTGTCAATCGCGAGGTGGTGGGTAGCTCCAGATTTCAGGCGAGCCTGAATCGGTTCAGGGCCGCGGCAGCCTGATCGGAAGAACAGTCGTCTTGCTATGCCTTCGGTGTCGTCAGGATTGCAGGGCCGCGTCTGCCTGCCGTAAGATTCGGAGGTTGCCGCAGGTGTTGCCAACTTGGCTGTCCGCCATCCCGTCGGCTGTCAAACATGAGCGCGCCGGCGGATCCCCGTTTCCAAACCAGCAGTCGAATCAGGAAGCGAACCATGAGTGTGTTCACACAGGCCGAACTGAGTGCCTGGGAAAGGGACGGCTACATCGTTCTGAAGGAGGCGGTGCCGAAGACCCAGTGCGACGCCGTGGTGGATGCCATATGGGAGTTCCTGGAAATGGATCCCGACGATCCCTCCACGTGGTACAGCCTGCCGCCGTGGCACGCCCGGACGGGCATGGTCGAGATGTACCACCACCAGTCCATGTGGGACAACCGGCAGGCACCCCGCATTCATGCAGCCTTCAGCCAGCTGTTTGGTACGGAGAAGCTGCTTCTTCGGGTGGTGGACAGGGTAAACATGAACCCTCCGGTGCGGGAAGAGCATGCCTACGAGGGATTCATTCACTGGGACTTCGAGCCCCATACCTGGCCCATTCCGCTCATGGTGCAAGGGGTGCTCCTGCTCCGCGATACGAGCGCCGAGCAAGGGGGATTCCAATGTGTGCCGGGTTCCCATCTGCAGGTGGACAAGATTCTGGCGGCGCAGAAGGAAGGGGCCAACCCCAGGAACCCCGACATTGGGGACCTGGAAGTGCGGTCCATCCCGGGCGAGACCGGGGATCTGGTGATTTGGCACACGGCCCTGTTGCACGGCAACGGCCCCAACCGGATGGACAAGCCCCGGCTGGCCCAGTACATTGCGATGCGCAGCGCGGAACCGGACGATCCGAAACACCGAGAGACACTAGTCCAGAACTGGCGCAGGCGGGCACCCATGGATTTCCGGATCCCGCGGGCCTTTCCGGCTGATCCGCGCCATCTGGACGAACATCAGCCCGAACCGGCACACTTGACTCCCCTGGGCCGGCGCCTAGTCGGCCTTGACGACTGGAACTAACGCATTCCCATGCGCGAATCAAGGTACAAGGCCGCCATCATCGGCACCGGCGGCATCTCAAGGGCCCATGCCGGCGCCCTGGCGGCCCATGCCGATCGGGTGGAACTGGTCGCCGCGGTTGACATCGATGGGGACCGGGCCCGGGACTTCGCTGACCGACACGGCGTTCCCCAGACTTTTACCGACCCCGAGGCGATGCTGACACGCGTCCAGCCGGACATCGTGCATGTCTGTACCCCGCCCGGCCTCCACGCCGAACAGAGCGTGGCCGCCATGGAAGCCGGGGCCTGGGTCCTGTGTGAAAAGCCGCTCTGTGCCTCACTGGCCGAAATGGACCGCATCGAGGCCGGGGAGGCGGCCACGGGCAACTATACGAGCAGCGTCTTCCAGTGGCGCTTCGGTTCCGGCGGCCGCCATCTCAAGGAATTGATTCGGAAGGAGGCCATGGGCCGGCTGCTGGTCGCCAATGTGCTGACCACCTGGTACCGCGGCGATCCGTACTTCGCCGTGCGCTGGCGGTCCACCTGGAAGGCGGCCGTGGGCGGCTGCACGGTCGTGCACGGCATCCACATCATGGACTTCGCCCTGTGGCTGATCGGCGAGTGGCGCGAAATCCGGGCCATGATGGCCACGTTGGCCCACGACATCGAGGTGGAGAACGTCTCCATGGCAAGCGTGCGGTTTGCCGACGGCGCGATGGCCAGCTTTTCCAACAGCATTCTCTCCCCGCGCCAGGAAAGCGTGCTCCGTCTGGACTTTGCCAGTGCCACGGTCGAGATGAAACGCAATGTCTATACCTACGGCAACCAGGACTGGAGCTATTCCACTTGGGAGGAATCACCCCATGCGGACGCGGTCAAGGAGTGGGGCAGCCTGCCGCCGGACGTGCCGGCGTCCCATGCCACCCAGGTTGGGTCCTTCCTGGACAGCCGGGATCGCAACGAGCGGCCCGAAGTGAGCGGTGCCGACATCAGGGGAACCATCGAATTCCTGACGGCCTTCTACAAGTCCGCGGTCGAGGGACGCCCGGTGCTCCGGGGCGAGATCCGGCCCGGTGACCCCTGGTACCGGCTCATGAACGGACAGTTCCACCTCCTGGACGAGGTTGCAGGTTAATCGTTCCAACCGGCTGCGTGCGGTTTGCACGGGCCTCCTCGTTCGGGTACTTGAGGATGAATGCCATGACGGACCTTCATGCGACTGCACGCGGCGATCATCTGGTCGATGTCTGGCATGGCCGGCAGCGACTCTGCCGCTACAACACGCGGCCCCTGATGGAGGAGATACAAGGGCGTCGGCCCTACCTGCATCCTGTCTCGACACTTGGCGGTACGGTCGTGACCGAGGAAAAGCATTACGACCACGAGTGGCACAACGGCATCTCGATGACCTGTCCCTGGCTCTCCGGTTTCAACTTCTGGGGCGGCCCTACCTATGTGCGGGGCGAGGGCTACCAACGACTGGACAACCTTGGGCAGCAACGGCAGACGGCCATTGCCAAGGTCGCGGCCGGCGATGGGCGGCTGGCCTGGCGGCAGTCCC
Organism: Caldilineaceae bacterium; assembly: GCA_965208365.1. Classification (GTDB taxonomy): domain Bacteria; phylum Chloroflexota; class Anaerolineae; order Caldilineales; family Caldilineaceae; genus Bin34. The sequence goes on from OZ242330.1 coordinate 2,148,899, forward strand.
TGGACTGGCTCGTCCCTGATCGCATCGAGCCCCTGCTCAAGGAAGAACGGGTCCTAACCGTTGGCGACGCCGACCCCGACACGGAGAGCTGGGCCCTGGACTTCGATATCGCACTCCGGAATACCGGCGAGGCCGGTCTCCTGTTCGGCTCCCCGACCACCGAAGGGCGGGAGATGGCCGGCTACGGCGGGGTGTTCTGGCGCGGACCGTTGGCCATGTTGCACGGCAGCGTGCGGACTGCCGAAGGTCGGGGTGGCGATGATCAGATGGGGGTGCGCAGTCCGTGGCTGGCCTACACCGCGGTGCATGCCCATACGGGCCGGACGGCCACGCTGGTGTTCCTGGACCATCCGGAGAATGTCCGGTTTCCATTGCGCTGGTTCGTGCGCACGCAGCCCTTCCCGTTGGCCAGCTTTGCCTTTGCGTTCGATGAGTACCTGCCCCTTGACCCCGGCCGGACCCTGCAGCGCCGGCACCGCATCCTGGTGTGCGATGGCGAGCCGTCCGCGGACCGAATCGAGTCATGGCAGGCACAGTGGCTTGGATGGACGTGACATCTCCGATTGGAATAGGCGTGGTGGGATGTGGCGTCATCGGCACGCAACACGTGCGCGTGGCCTCCGCACTGCCCTGCGCCAGTCCGCGGGCCGTCCTGGATCTGGAGCGCGACCGGGCCGAAACTCTGGCAGCCACCCACGGGGTACCCACGGTGTGTGCCGACCTGGAGGAGATGCTGGCCCTGTCGGAGGTTGAGGCAGTGGTGATGGCCGTGCCGGCTGCCTTCCGCATGCCGATGTCCAGGCGGGTCCTGGCAGCGGGCTGCCATCTGCTGCTCGAAAAGCCGGTGGCGATGAATGCCGGCGAGGTTCGGTTGCTGGAGGCGTGGCGCGATCGCGACCAAGTTGTGGCCTGCTGTGCGGCCCGGTTCCGCTGTCTCGAATCCTTTGCCCCTGTGCACGAGGTGCTGGCGGCCGGGAAGCTGGGAACGCCACAGGGCGCGGTTTTTCGGGCGCTGACACCGGCCCCGCCGCGACCTAACATCCTGCCGCCGGCGTGGCGGCTGCAGTCCCGCCTGAATGGGGGCGGCGTACTCATGAACTGGGGGTGCTACGACCTGGACTACCTGCTGGGCATGTGGCCGGAGCCGCTTGTGCCGCGCACGGTGCGCGCGCGGATGTGGGGCCTGGGTCCGGACTACCGGAACTTCGTGGTCCCGGACTCCGACGGGGAAACCCATGTTGTGGCCTGGATCGAGTGCGCGGACGGCTTTCAGATTTCCTACGAGAGGGGCGAGTATCATCCGGGACCGCGCCGCGCGGAGTTCCAGGTGTTCGGCGACCGCGGCAGCCTGGATTTGACCATGGTGCCGAACCGGGATCGGGCCGATATCCTCTGGTGCAGCGATGATGCGGCGGGGTCGGTGTCCGAGACGGTGCAGTGCCATCCCGACCGGGCGGCGGACCTGCACAGCGGTGTGGTGGAGGACTTCTGCCGGGCCGTGCGGTCCGGTTGCGAGCCGGCGGCCGGGCTGGATTTTTCGTTTCGGGTCCAGGCCACGCTGGACGCAATGTACCGGTCGGCCCGGACCGGCTGTCCCGTGGAGGTTGAATCGGACCTCTGAACGTCTTGCCCTTGCGTGTCGCCGAAGGCATGCACGGCAGGACGGATTGGCGACAAACACAAGGAGATTTGGACAATGCGAGTGGTGGTGACCGGCGCAGCCGGAAAGATTGCGGGACAGGTTTTGCCCGCCCTGCGGGAGCGCTACGATCTGGTGCTGCTCGACGTGCGAGAGATCAATCGGGAGGGCGAACGGGTGGAAGGCATCCGGATTGCCGACCTGGTCGAGCGCGACCGGAATGCCTACCGGCATCATTTCCGCGGGGCCGATCGGGTGGTTCACTTCGGCTTCGTGCGGCCGCCGGAGGGCGACAATTCGGCCGATGCCAACTACTGGGCGGAACAGGCCAACATCCAGATGGCCTACAACGTCATGCAGACAGCCTGGGAAGAGGGAGTCGGCCGCGTGGTCATGGCTTCCTCGAACCATGCCGCGGACTACTTCGAGGATCTCATCCTCGACGGTGTCTGGGACGGCGTGAATCCCGCGGACAAGGCCCTGTCGGACAACTACTACGGCTGGGCCAAGGAAGTGTACGAGCACCTCGGCTTTGTCTTTGCCTGCGGCCGCATGAATGGCACGCCGCTGGAGAATGTTCAAATCCGGATTGGCGGCCCGCGCGAGGACGATATTGAACGCGTGGAACCGGGCGACCTGCGGCGCATGCACCGCGCCCTGGCCGTGTACATCAGCGACCAGGACATGCAGCAGCTGTTCGTGAAGAGCCTCGAGCACGAGGACATCCGCAACGAACAAGGGATTCCGTTTCAGATCTTCTACGGGATCAGCGGGAACACGCATGCCTTCTGGAGCATTGTCAATGCCCGCAAGGTCATCGGCTACGCACCCCGGGACAACAGCGAGCAGCGGTTTGCATCGCAGATTGCCGAACACCTGAAGGCCCGGGCCGCGCTCGCCAGCAGTACCGATAGCTAGTTGTCGGACCCTTCCATCCGGGTTTCCGCCCGGGATTGCCGCGCGCACGGTGCGGCGTGCATCAGAAGTCAAAGGTCATAACCCAATGCGCTATTCCTTTATGAGCTTTTCCTGTCCCGAACTGTCACTCCAGGCAATGCTGGATACGGCGGCGGACCTGGGCTACGCCGGCATTGAGCCGCGCGTGGATGCCAACCACGCGCACGGCGTCGAAACGTCCCTGAGCCCGGTGCAACGGCGGGACGTGCGTGCCCGGGTGGCGGACAGCGCGGCCGACATCTGCTGCATTGCCTCCTCATCGCGCTACTCGGAGCCAGCCACCCTCGAGGAAAATCTGGCGCAAACGCGGCGGGAGATTGGCTTGGCGGGAGACTTGGGGGTTCCGGTCCTGCGGGTGTTCGGCGGACAGATTGCGGAGGGCATCGACCGGGACGCCGCCATCGACAACCTGTCCGCAGCCCTGGCCCGCGTGGCGGACGAGGCCGGCCAGGCCGGGGTGACGGTCTGTGTGGAGACGCACGATGCCTGGTGCAATCCCCACCATGTGGCCGCGGTGCTGGCGAACGTCAACCATCCCGCCGTTGCGGCCAATTGGGACGTCCTCCATCCCGTGCGGGCCGAGGGCATGTCGGTGGCCGAGTCGCTTGCAGTGCTGGGACCGTGGATTCGGCATGTGCACATGCACGACGCCACGCTGGAGCCGGGCCGCATCCAGTACGTGCCGATGGGCACGGGCGCCATCGACCACCGCGAGGTGATCCAGGGCCTGCGTGAAATCGACTACAACGGTTGCCTGAGCGGGGAGTGGATCGGCTACAGTCCTTGGCAGGAGCATCTCCCTCACGAAATCTGCCAGCTACGCCGCTATGAGGCCGAACTGGCCTGAGTCTCTTCCATCAAAACTGCAGGTGTCACGATGAGTGTCAGAGTCGTCGACCATGCCCTGTGGGTCCGGGACATCCGGACACGCATGCCGTTCCGCTACGGCATCGCTGCCATGACCCGGGTGCCGCACACGGTGTTGGCTCTCGAGTTGGAGGTGGACGGCGAGCGTGCGCGCGGCTTGGCCGCCGAGAGTCTGGTGCCCAAGTGGTTCACCAAGGATCCGGACTCGCCCTATGCGGACGACATCCAGGACATGCTGGACCAGATTCATGGGGCCGTCGCCTCCGCGCGCGGAGCGGGCGGACAGGCTTCCGCGTTTGCGCTGTGGCGCCGGGTTTACGAGGCGCGGACCGAGGAGTCCGACGAGGCGGGGACTCCCGGCCTCCTGTCAAACCTGGGCACCAGCCTTGTGGAACGAGCCCTGTTGGACGGGGTGTGCCGCAGCCGCGGCCAGTCCTTGGCCGATGCCCTGCGGGGAGACGGGTTCGGGTTCGAGGCGGATTACTTCCATCCCTCGCTGCACGGGGCGACGCCAGACCGGATTCTGCCCCGGCAGCCGCTGCGGACCTTGCAGGCCCGGCACACCGTGGGGCTGGGCGATCCGCTGACGTCGGCCGACATCCCGCAGGAGGAAAGGCTGAACGACGGCCTGCCCCAGTCCCTGGAGGCGGTGGTGCGCGTGTATGGCGTGCGGTGGTTCAAGATCAAGATCGGCGGCCAGGCCGAGGAGGATCTGGAGCGGCTCCAACAGATTGCCACCCTGTTGGGCGGCTCGAGGCCCGATGCCCGCTACACGCTGGACGGCAACGAACAGTATCTGGACTTTGGGACGTTCCGAACGTTCTGGGAGACCCTGGCCCGGGACCCGGCCCTGCAGGCATTCCGAAGCGGCTTGGAATTCATCGAGCAGCCCCTGCACCGGGATATCGCCCTGGATCGGGAGACCACCGAAGTGCTGCGGACCTGGGAAGACCATCCGCCGGTGATCATCGACGAATCGGACGGGGATATCGGCGGCTTGGCTCAGGCCTTGGCGAACGGGTATCAGGGCACAAGCCACAAGAACTGCAAGGGAGTGTTCAAGAGCGTGGCCAACCTGGGCCGCCTCCAACAGTTGCGCGACGAAAACCCGGACCGGGCCTATGTGCTGTCCGGGGAGGATCTGACCAACGTTGGACCCATTGCCCTGCTTCAGGATCTGGCCGTCCTGGCCTCGTTGGGCATTTCCCACGCCGAGCGCAACGGACACCACTACTTCACCGGCCTGTCCATGCAGGCCGATTCGATCCAGGAGACGATGCTGGATCACCACGGGGACCTGTACCGGCGGCACATCTGGCCCGACGGCACTGCACCGGCCGTCGCCATCGATGATGGACAAATACAACTGGGAAGCGTGGTCGCGGCCCCGTTTGGCTACGGTCCTGCGCTCGATCTGGACGGATTCGACCCGCTTGCCGACTGGGATGCGTCGGCCTACCGGGAGGACTAGGGAGCCGAGCGCATCATGGCAGGTACCACCCCGGTCATCGTCTGTTCGGAGAACGGTCTGGCCGCGGCCGAGGAGGCCATCGAACTCCTGCGGCAGGGCCGGAACGCCCTGGACGCAGCCGTGGCAGCCGCAACCCACGTGGAGCAGGATTTGGCGGACAACTCGGTCGGCCGCGGTGGTATACCCGGCATTCTGGGCAATGTGGAACTGGATGCGAGCCTGATGGACGGCCGCACCCGCCAGGCCGGCGCCGTGGCCGCCCTGACTTGGACCAGCCAAGCCGCCCGTCTGGCTCGCGCTGTGTTGGAAGAGACTCCCCATGTGTTGGTGGTCGGAGAAGGGGCCAATCGCCTGGCGCAGGCGTGCGGTCTGGCCGAGGAGACCCTGGAACATGAATCCGGCTTGGATGTGTGGCGAAAGCGTTTCGGCAGGGCCGGCATCGATCCCGATGCCCTGACCGACGACGAGGTGCTAACGGCCGTGAACCGGCTCACGAGCCAGCTGAGCCTGCTGGCGGAGCAGGGTGACGAGCGGGAGATCCCCGAGGCTCCGGAGACCGGCACGGTCAACTTTCTGGTTCGGGACACGGACGGCAACCTGGCCAGCGTGGTGTCCACGTCGGGTTTGGGCTGGAAGCATCCGGGTCGGGTCGGAGACTCGCCCATCATCGGTGCCGGCAACTATTGCGACAACCGCTATGGGGCAGCCGCCTGCACCGGCATGGGTGAACTGTGTCTGCGGACACTGACGGCAAAGTGCGTGGTGGACGGTCTGCGCCGGGGCGCGACGTTGCAGACGGCGGGTCGGGAAGCCTTGCGGGAGTTGGATAATCTGCCCCGCGGGCACGGCCAGTTCATCGGATTCCTTGCGTTGGCGCCGGATGGTCGCCACGCCGGTTTCAGCGAGCGGTCCGGACGCACCTACGGCTGGATTTCGGGCGGCATGCGCAAGGGTGTGTTGTCACCGCGCCTGACCTTGGAGGAACTGGGAGGCTGAATGGGCACTGGCTTCCGGGTTTTCGGCCGTTCGCAATGGTTGCGTGGGGACGAGCATGCGGGATTCGATTTTCGGACGAGGGGCAGCATGTGGTTGCGCCAGTGGCTATCGGCGGACCATCCCGGGCCGCGTCGGCTCGGATCCCGTAGTTGCCCAACGCATCGGTGAAATTTGTGTCAGACTCATGGAATGCAATCATCGTTTGATGTGCGATGGGAGACCGACCTCATGAAGTCGCCTGACAGTCGGCTGCCGCGGCTTCGTCCTGCAAGCGAAGGCACGGCTTCCTGATGCCCATTTCCCTCGCCATGCCCCAGTTTGGCCAGAGCGTCACCGAAGGGACTGTGGCCGCCTGGCTCAAGGCCGAAGGCGATCCTGTCGAGCGCGACGAGAGTCTGTTGACCATCTCGACGGACAAGATCGACACGGACCTGCCGTGTCCCGAGTCCGGAGTTCTGCTCAGGGTTTGCGTGGCGGAAGGCGAGACTGTGGCCGCCGGCACGGTTTTGGCCTGGGTAGGCCAAGCCGGCGAGGAGGTTCCCGATGATTCTCCGCCGGTCACCGGCGGGTCCGTGCAGGCACCGGAACCTTCCGCACCGAAACGCGCCCCCGAGCGAAGACCGGTGCGCGCAGCGGGTGGCCGTACGGGTTTCCTGTCGCCCGTGGTGGCCCGACTGGCTGCGGAACACAACGTGGATCTGGACTCCATCCAGGGAAGCGGCCGCGGTGGCCGCATCACGCGCAAGGACATTGAAAGGCACATCGCCGACCGCAGCACCGGTACTGCGGTGCGCGACCTGGACACCGGACCGCAACCGCTGACCCCCATGCGGGCCGCCATTGCGGAACACATGAGCCGCAGTGTGCGGACCAGTCCCCACGTGACCACAATTCACGAGTTCGACATGGGAGCCGTGGTTCGCCATCGGGCCGATCACCGGGTCGCATGGGAGGAGCGCGGCCTTAGAGTCACCCTCTTGGCCTATCTGATGAAGGCCGCGACGGAGGCGCTGCTGCAGGTGCCCGCCGTCAACGCCAGCCTGACCGCGGACGGCATCCGGCAGTTCGCGGAGGTACACCTGGGCATGGCCGTGGCCGTGCCGGGTGGATTGGTGGTGCCTGTGGTTCGCAATACCCAGACCATGTCGCTGGAGGACATGGCCGCCGCGCTGACGGGCGTAACGGAAAAAGCCCACACCAGGAAACTCAAGGTCGAGGATCTGGAGGGAGGCACCTTCACCATTACCAACCATGGGGCCGGGGGCAGCGTGGCCGGCACGCCCATTATCCATCAGCCCCAGGCGGCCATCCTGGGCTTTGGGGCCGTGGTCAAGCGGCCGGTCGTGCGCGGCAGCAGTCACCTTCTGCCGGACGCCGATGATGCCATCGTGATTCGGCCCGTAGCCTTCTGCAGTCTGTCCTTCGACCACCGCCTCCTGGATGGGGCCGTGGCCGACGAGTTCATGACCGCGGCGCACGCGAGCCTGCAGCAGTGGTCCTGACGGGCTGTCCGTCTGCGACAATTTCGCCATGAACAGGGATACGCAACTCGCAGTTATCGGTGGTGGACCGGGCGGCTACGCCGCGGCCATCCGCGCATCGCAACTGGGGTTCAAGGCCACCTTGGTCGAAAGGGAGCACCTAGGGGGCGTGTGCCTCAACTGGGGATGCATTCCGTCCAAGGCCCTCATCCATGCAGCCGACGTGCTGGAGAGCCTCAAGAACGCCACCGACCTGGGCATTGGCGTCGGTGAGATTGTCCTGGACTTCGGGCGCACGCATGCCCGCAGCCGTACGATTGTGACGAAGCAGGCCCGCGGCCTGCAGTTCCTGATGCGCAAGAACGGCATCGATGTGGTGGAAGGCCGGGCTTCGCTCCGGGATGCCCACACGATCAGGGTTGAGGGTGCGGATGGTTCCGCCTCCGATCTGACAGCCGATCACATTCTGTTGGCAACAGGTGGAAGACCTCGGGAACTGCCGGGGCTGCCCTTCGACGGCGAGACCATCCTTTCGTCGCGGCATGCCCTGGATCTGTCGGAGCTTCCCGACCGGGCGGTGATCGTGGGCGGCGGCGCCATCGGGGCGGAGTTCGCCTGGTTGTGGCACTCCTTCGGGGTGGCCGTGACCGTGGTCGAGTTCGAGGACCAATTGCTGCCGCAGGAGGACGCCGATGTCGCGGCCGAACTGACCAAGCGGTTCCGGGGTCGCGGCATCAAGGTGCTGACCGGGCATGGCGCCGACGGCTGGGACGCCGGGACGGGCGAACTGTCGGTGCGGGACCGGAACAACGGCGATGCGACCCGATTGCCGGCCGATCTCGTGCTGGTGGCGGTTGGAATTCGGGCCAATACCGAGAACCTGAATCTGGTCGAACAGGGCATCGCCTTGGATGCCCAGGGATTCGTGCAGGTCAACGAGCGGCTCCAGACATCGGTACCCCACATATATGCGGCCGGTGACTGCACCGGGCGTCTGCCCCTGGCCCATGTCGCCATTGCCCAGGGAGTGGCGGCCGCCGAGACCATGGCCGGTCAGGAACCGGAGCCGCTTACGGAGGAACGGTACCGCTTCATGCCGCGCTGCACGTACACCTCGCCGCAGGTGGCCAGCCTGGGTTGGACCGAGGCACAACTCAAGGCAGACGGAATCCCCTACAATGCGGGCATGTCCAGCCTGTTCCCGAACGGCCGGGCGCGGGCCGTGGGCGCCGGCAACGGTTTCGTGAAGATTCTGGCCGGCGATCCCTACGGTGAAATCCTGGGTGTGCACATGGTTGGATCCGAGGTTACGGAGCTGTTGCCGTCCTTGACCCTGGCCCACATGATGGAGCTCACGCCTGTGGAAATCGCGCAGACCGTCCACGCCCATCCCACCCTCAGCGAGGTGGTGATGGAGGCCGCTGCCGCGGTTGAAGGCCAACCACTCCACGCATGACGACCGAAACCGCACTCGCCGCCGCGGAAACACCGGAGGTCGCGCCGGGCCGCAAGTGGCTGTTTGGCCTGGCCCTCGTCACGACCATCGGCTTATTCGTGGCCGGGATGGGGTGGGGGGTGCCCCTGGCGTTCTGGACCTGGCACATTCATCAGGCCGGGATTCAACTGGAAGAGGCGGTGACCTGGTCCGAGCCGCGCTACAGCGACGCCCTGCCGAGCTTGCAGGACCCGACGCTACTGAATTCGGTGCGCCGACACTTGGATGCAGCCCGGCGCTGGCGTCCCAACCATTTCCACGCCCATCGCATGGAGGCCGTCACGTACATGGCGGAAGGCAATTGGCTGGCCGCGGAACACGCCATTGAAGCGGCGGTAGCAGGAGCCGAACGCAATCCGTTGGTGCAGTTCGACCGGGTACTGATCCACGAGCAGATGATGGATCATCTGGCCACCCATCCCGGCCAGGGGGTTTGGCAGGCGGTTCAGGATCAGCAGGGAACGCTGTTGCGGCCGGCGGCTGATCGGGTGTGCGCCTATCTGGACCGATCCACGGACTGCGATGTGGTCAACCAGACCGTCCCCCTGCCGGTGCACGGAATCGATCCGATCCTGATGCGGGAAGGGAGGCTGTTGGCGGTCCTGAGTACGGAGCCGATTGAAATCGAGGTGTTCGTGCCGCTCGCCGCGCCGTGGCTGGTGTTTCTGGCCGGGGTGCATCCGGAGAGTGCGCCACCCCCGCCGGCCGGGGTCAAATTGACCATTGCCGTTCAGGGCGAGGGCCAGGCCGACTGGACCCAGGTGTCAGAGGTAGTCCTGCCGCCCAACAGCCAGACCACCGGGTGGATTCCGACCCAGGTGAATCTGGGGCGCTGGGTGGGAACCGAAGTCCGGTTGCGTCTGGGCGCGGCACCCTTCGGTCCGGCCGTTGGCTGGGCCGACCTTTCGTTCCAAAGCGCGGACAGCGCCGCCTTTGCCATGCGCACGCCCGAGCAGCGTTGGCAGCAGTCCCTGCTGGCCGGCGGTTTCCGGAGCAGCGACTTGCAAGCCCTGGCCCAGGAGGCGGAGAACCGGGGTCAGGAGGACCGGTCGGCCGCTTGGCAGCGCCGGGCCGATGTGGTGGCCGCTCACGAACCTCCTCCGGCATCTCCATAGGTCCGGCGGCCGCGCCCCGGGTTTCCGTCAACGCTTGCCATGGCACGCAGCGCGCAGATTGATGTGGCCGTGCGGTTCTCGGAGACCGATCTCATGGGTGTCGCACACCACGCTGCCTGGGTAACGTGGCTGGAGATGGGGCGTCTGGCGCTGATTGACGGCAGCGGCCTGCCCTACACGGAGATCGCCAGAACCCACCATCTGTCCGTCGTGTCAGTCAGCCTCCGCATTCGCAGGCCGCTCGTGTTTGGCGACGTGGCGTGCATCACCACGGTGCTGGACAACGTCGGCAGCCGCAAGGTCTGTTTCGCCTATGAACTTCACCACAAGCACAGTGGGGTTCTGGTCGGCACCGGAGCCACCGAGCATGTCTGCGTGGATCTGGAAGGGCGATCGAGTCGACTCCCGGACCGGGTGGTGGCCGCCCTCCGCCACGAACCTGCACAGCCGCGCTGAGTGGCCGGCCAGTCGACAGGTACAATGGATGCAGCCGGTATTGATGCGGCCAACCGGCTCCTGTATTGGAATTGTGTTCCGTGAGTGATCTTGGCACCCCCGAAAACCCCATCCGCGTGGCCGTGGTGGGTTCCGGCCCGGCCGGTTTCTATGCCGCCGACTTCCTGCTGCGGGACCAGCGCACGGTACAGGTGGACATGTACGACCGGTTGCCCACGCCGTTCGGCCTGGTGCGGGCGGGCGTGGCGCCCGATCATCAGAAGATCAAGGCGGTCACGAAGCTGTATGACCGTGTGGCGGCCCGGCCCGGTTTCCGGTTCTACGGCAATGTCACCCTGGGCAAGCACATCAGGGCGCCCGAACTGGCGGACTTCTACCATGCCATCCTCTACTCCACCGGGGCCGAAACCGATCGCAATCTCAACATTCCGGGCATCGACCTGAAAAACAGCCACACGGCCACCGAGTTCGTGGCCTGGTACAACGGCCATCCGGACTACGCCGACCGCACGTTCGACCTGTCGAACGAGAACGTGGTGGTGGTCGGCATCGGCAACGTGGCGGTGGACGTCTGCCGCATCCTGGCGCATACCCCGGAGCGGCTGGCCGAAACCGACATGGCTCCCTATGCCGAGGAGGCCCTGCGAGAGAGCCGGGTCCGGAACATCTACATGCTGGGCCGGCGCGGCCCGGCCCAAGCGGCCTTCACCGTGCCCGAGGCGCGGGAACTGGGCCGGCTGGACGACTGCAGCACGGTGACCCTGCCGCAGGAAGTGGAACTGGACCCCCTCAGCGAGCAGTTCGCGGAGCAGTCCGACGACCGGACGCTGGCCACCAAGCTGGACATCGTCCGGTCCTTCGCCCATCCGGTGGATGAATCAAAGTCGCGGACGCTGACGATTCGTTTCCTGACCTCGCCCGCGGAAATACAGGGGGACGACGAAGGACGCGTTGCCCGCATGAAGCTCGTGCACAACGAATTGGTCGACGACGGCCGCGGCGGTTTGCGGGCCAGTGCCACCGAATTCGAGGAGTGGCTGGACGTCGGTCTGGTCTTTCGTTCGGTCGGCTACTACGGCGTGCCGCTGCCGGATGTGCCGTTCCGGGAGGACTGGGGCATCATCCCCAACGAGGAGGGCCGGGTTGTCGACATGGATACCGGCCGCCAGATCGCCGGCCACTACGTGGCGGGTTGGATCAAGCGGGGTCCGTCCGGGGTAATTGGGACCAACCGGCCGGATTCCAAGGAAACCGTGACGCATCTGGTGGCGGACGTGGTCGAAGGCAGACACCTGTTTCCCGTGCGTCCGCATCCCGAGCAGGTGGACGAGGAAATCCGGAGCCGGCAGCCGGAGGTTGTGACCTGGGAGGACTGGCAGAAGCTGGATGCCCTGGAGACGGCGCGCGGAGCGGAACAGGGACGTCCGCGGGTGAAGTTCACCTCCGTGGAGGAGATGCTTAAGGTCGTGCGTGTGACCGACTAGGTTTAACCAATACAGCCAGTCCACACCGACACGGTGGCTATTACTGAAGAATTTGATGGTGTTGGCTCTGCCGAACCTGCACCAGTAGCCACATTACCAGTCCAGTTGGTCATTGCAGCGGCTCACATACTCCTGTTCCAGACAGGTTGATGGCTTACAGGGGGGCCGAACGGGAGTTGGGGAACCCGAAGTGCAGTGTCACCCTAAAAAGCACTCACCGAGCCCTGCACGCCCCTTTCCGACCGCTCCCCATGCTTGGTCGCTGCCTCCACCATCTACGAACTCCACAACCGATTGTGCTGCGAAAGTAATCCCCGGAACGTAGCCGTGACCGAAGCAATGGGCAAGGCGCGTCTCATCCTCAACGTTGCGCTTCAAGAACCAGTGCAGTAGCCAGAAACCCACAACTGCACCCAACACCGATCGAAATCATACACAGTAACTGACCCGGATACTCCGGACAGCCAGTCATTGAACATCGGTAAACAATGACCGACCCTTGGCTTTGGAGCCCGCCGATCTCCGAAACGTGCGAACACTTGCCGCGTCGCCAAATATACCGCTCATTGACCTGGCCCTTAGTTTGGTTGAGCCTCGACCCCTGAACCAGTAGGCTTCTTTCCACTTATCTTTCTGATCATACACGAGCAGCCCCAAAACCAATTCATGTAGTCTGTCATACAGGGCACTCTTGGACCGATCTGTTGCTAGCGGCGGAGGAACTAAGTTTTCACTCCAACGTATGCAGGCAGTTTGAACAACGTCGATAAGTTCGGCTACTGGTTTCAGATGGTTGTATTCATAATTATCCAAATCCATTGCAAACCTCCGTGAAAGGGCTTTAATCCGAGCCCAATGCTCGGGCAGATAACTATGCGATCTGCTATGGACGTCACGAATGTTCAGGCGGGCATTCCACCTTGCATTGAACTCAATCAACGCTCTCTCCAACCAGCGTTCAAAATCCTGATAATCACTCTTGTTTAGTTCAGGGACTGAACTGCTAAACGGTAACTTCTTGGAAACTGGCCTATCTTGTAATCTAGGAGCGGATGGGGCTAGCTTGGACCTATCCGGCCTATCAACTGCAATCGGGGTGTTGACTGATGCAGACTGCATGTCTTGGATCAGACGTTGCAATTCCTTTTGATAACCTATCGGCAAGACATCTGTTTCCCGATCCAAACCGCCAAGAAAGTAAACCCGACTCAATAGAACTGATTCAAGCTCGTCAACGACAGACCTACCCACAGTATCTATAAGGCTGTCTAAGGCATTAGTAATTGATGCTTTAGCATGTTGCTGTTTTTGTTTGTGGTTATTTAAGTTGTCGCCTTGCATGTGGTCAAAATGGGTGAACACAATAACCAATTTGGATGCATGGCCACTTATGCCCACTGACTTCAGTAGCGCAAGTGATGCCGCCTGCATCGGCGAACTAGAGTTCTCCACGAGTGCAATACAATTTACATCACTAAACCGTCGGGTCAATCTGGTTGAAACGCTCGAAGCTTCTCTTGCTGAGTGGCCTATTCCTTCTCCATCCAACAAAACCAACTTGCTGGTTTGTGCATCTTGATCGAACATTGAGTAGAACGGTCCCAATACCCTGATACGCTCTACGAGTGGAGTTAGAAGCTTTCCCATTTGCTTGTGATGATTCCCTGTGAACCAATTCAGTTGCTTTAGAAATTCCTTGCGGTCTTGCAATTCGCACGTCCAGGAAATCGGCCAGTTGTCGCGCTGGTGTTTATTCAAGGTGCCTAACTCGCTGAGGCCTGCAAATCGTCTTTCGACGGCGCGCAACAAAAGAAACAACAGACGGCTATAGCCTGGATGTTTCGCCAGTCTACTCACAAATTCATGTTCCCATTCTTCTTTACTTTCCGGAGATTGCTGTTGATGATATTCACCGTGTTCAAATTTCATTGTTTTCTGCAATGAAATTGATGTAGCTTTGATTTGTTCCACAAATGAACTGAGCTGTTCAAAATTGGCTTTGCTTTCATGATCGGTCACCAGCTCATCGGTGTCCAAATCTGTAGCTACAATATGAAAATCATCGAATGCGAAATCGGCATCTGTGTTGGAATTGTCAGATGTCTCATACCTTCCAAGAATGTATGACAGTCTGAAACGTTGATCGTGCGACTCCAATAGAGATTCTGCAATTGCTTTATTCTCGCTGAATTTCACGGATGAAAGGCTGGCGTGTTCTAAACATTCTTCTATTTTATTCCGCACATATTTTTTGGACATAAACGTGACGTGTGCATTCCAAGTGCCTTTTTGTTGTACTATTTCGAATTCTGCGATAGTTGTCTTTGCAGTAGAAGTGGACGGAAACCTTTCTGTGTTGTGACGAGTTCCAAGAATGTGCCGTAACAGAGTGGTTTTCCCTGCTCCGGTGGTTCCTGTCAACAAAACTCGTGAGTACCCATTTCGATCGTTCGGTAGTGGTGGGGTGGTCATAGGTAGGTTATGTGGCATGGTTCCAAGATGTTAGCGTGATGCCCACTAATGGGCAAGTCAATCCCTTGTGCGGCTTGCGGAGCATAACACAGTGTGAAGCAAGTGGTGCCGTGCTGAGTTGAATGTGCGGTGGGAGGGCATGTCAAATCCCCTGGAAAGTTGAGTTGCCCCAGTTTAGCAAGTATTCTTTCTTGGGTATCGTGGTGCTCTACTTGTGCGCAGTTTGAGGACTGTTTGCAGCGGTCTCTTCCGATTGGTGTCAACCGGTGAGGAGATGGTTTCTCTCTTTTGGAGATCCATGTTGAATATGCGGGTTGGCTTCTTCTCGTCCTCCCGGGTGTTTCCCGCAGCTTGCAGTGAGTTCGAAGGGCTGGTTGTTGGGTTGGCATCATGATGGAGTTCGATAGGTCATCTGTCTCCCGGTTGGACCCGGGCTCCGGAATGTGTCCGCATGGTCCGTGTGGCGGCCACGGGACCACCGGTCCCGTGGTCAACTTGATCCGCAGCCACGACTGGATGGCCGCCAAGGCAGACTTGGCGGCCATCGGGGCCAGATAGTCGCGAGAGGGTCGGTGCGGACATCGTGGATTCCGACCCGGTGTGACGCAACCCTTGTCGGTTGTCCAATTCCGTTGAGCCCCCGTCAAGCCGTCAGAACGCCAACAGCAGGATACGTGAACAAGTACGTTCGTTGACGGTACCCCAGTGGCGGACAGTAGGCGCAGTGTGTTTCTGGCACCCCATGGCCTTGATGGTGATGCAGCTGTTCAACACAAGGGCCTTGTGCCACTCTGGGATAGCCGTGTTCTCTTTGGATTGGTCCTTTACCCGGCACCGGCCAGCAACGGGATTGAATGTCAATCGTTGAGGCCAGCTGCTGGACCCAGTCGTTATGGAATAGCGTCGGGTCTGAGGCTGACAGGGATCACCGACCTCGGTCAGCAATTCTACCAGGGAGATGAGGGTCAGTGTCAGTCGTGAGGGGAGAGGCGTGAATGGTAATCTTTCCACCCATCTTAACCGTAGCCGGCACAACAAAAATTTGGAATGTGAAAGCCCCGCTGACCGCCCACGTCTTCAAATTGGAGATATAGCTCTTCGGATGAGCAGTCATAAATTCAATGATGGTGATACATCCCAACTTCACGATGCGGTGATCCATGGGGATGTAGAGCTAGTCCAGTTGCTGTTAGAAGCAGGTTACAGCCCCAACGTCGAGGACGACCGCGGTAGGACACCGCTGCATCTCGTGGATGCTGCGTCTGGGATTTTCTATGAACTTCTGATGTATGAGGCGAACCCCGACGCACAGGACGAGTGTGGCAGAACACCGTTGTATCTGGCGGTATCACATGGGGATTCGCACAAAGTCGAGGTGTTGCTATTGGAAGCCGACGCTGATCCCAACGTTCCTGACGAAAGTGGCATGACACCGCTGCACGTGGCTGCATTCGAAGGGCATGTGGATGCAGTCAGGGTACTACTGGAGGTTCGTGCCGATCCCAACGTCCAGGACAAGAAGGGCAGAACGCCGCTGTGTCTGGCGGTGTCACATGGGGATTCGCACAAAGTCGAGGTGTTGCTATTGGAAGCCAACGCTGATCCCAACGTTCCTGACGAAAGTGGCATGACACCGCTGCACGTGGCTGCATTCGAAGGGCATGTGGATGCAGTCAGGGTACTACTGGAGGTTCGTGCCGATCCCAACGTCCAGGACAAGAAGGGCAGAACGCCGCTGTGTCTGGCGGTGTCACATGGGGATTCGCACAAAGTCGAGGTGTTGCTGGAAGCCAACGCTGATCCCAACGTTCCTGACGAGAGTGGCATGACACCGCTGCACGTGGCCGTATTCGAAGGGCATGTGGATGCAGTCAGGGTACTACTGGAGGTTCGTGCCGATCCCAACGTCCAGGACAAGAAGGGCAGAACGCCGCTGTATCTGGCGGTGTCACATGGGGATTCGCACAAAGTCGAGGTGTTGCTGGAAGCCAACGCTGATCCCAACGTTCCTGACGAGAGTGGCATGACACCGCTGCACGTGGCCGTATTCGAAGGGCATGTGGATGCAGTCAGGATGCTGCTGGCGGCCGATGTCCATCCCAACGTCCGGGATCGGAACGGCACCACGCCGCTCCATCTAGCAGATGTGGGATCCGAGGTCTTCAGTTGGTTGTTGGAAGCCGGTGCCAACCCTAACATTGCGTACGAGAGCGGTGCCACCCCGCTGCACCGAGCCGTGTCCAAGGGGGCGGTGGATGAAGTCGGGGTGTTGTTAGGAGCTAGTGCCAATCCCAACGTCCAAGACAAGGGCGGCAATACGCCGCTGCATTTGACGGCTGTGGGGTCTGAAGCCTTCAATGCGTTGTTGGAAGGGGGTGCAGATCCCAACATCGTGTACGGAGACGGCAGTACGCCGCTGCACCGGGCCGTGTCCGAGGGAGCTTTGGACGCAGTCAATGCGCTGCTGAAAGCCAAAGCGGATCCTAACATTCAGGGTCAGGACGGCGATACGCCGCTGCATTTGACGGCTGTGGGGTCTGAAGCCTTCAATGCGTTGTTGGAAGGGGGTGCAGACCCCAACATCGTGTACGGAGACGGTAGTACGCCGCTGCACCGAGCCGTGTCCAAGGGGGCGGTGGATGAAGTTGGGGTGTTGCTGGGAGCCGGTGCCAATCCCAACGTCCAAGACAAGGGCGGCAATACGCCGTTGCATTTGGCCGCGTCCAAGGGGATGGTGGATTTAGTCAGGGTATTTCTGGGTGCCGATGTCAATCTCAACAGTCAAAACAAGCAGGGGAGGACGCCGCTGTATCTGGCGGAAATGAGGTCTGCGGTTTACGAAGTGCTGCTGGAAGCCGGTGCCAACCCGAACATCGCGTACGAGAGCGATTCCACACCACGGCACGTGTCCGTGTTCAGGATTGTGAATGTCTTTGCCGTGTTAATAGCAACCATGTGGGGCATTATACCAATCCGGTAAGTCAAAGGCACTTATGCCAAGGGGCCGGTGGGTGCCGCCGACGGGTCGTTGGACAGGTTCTTGAGGGCCTTCCGGATCCACTTCCAGCCGCACAGCCGCTTGACCCGCTCCGGGTCCGCCTGCCAGGCCTTCAGCACCGGTTCCAGGGCCTCCTGCTTGGCCCGCAGGGTCGGGTACACGCGGCCCTCGACGGCCCGGCGCAGCTCCCGAAAAAAGCGCTCGACCGGGTTCAGTTCGGGCGCATAGGGCGGCTGCACCACCCGGGGTGCGTCCACGGCCTGCATGTCCTCACCCGTGTGGCCGCCGGCCCCGTCCCAGACCCAGCCGTCGATGGCCGGATCCTCCGCCCAGGCTCCCCAGATGCGGGCCATCTCCGCCCCCTTCATGTTCTCCTGCCAGGCCCACCAGAGCCGGCCCGTCAACGGATCGAGGGCGACCGCCACGTACGTGTACACCCGGCTGTACTGCACCGCCTGGCGCACTGCGACCTTGGGCGGCACCCATACCCGGCGCACCTGTCCGATGAGTCCCAGGCGCATCTCGTCGCCCCACACGATGCCCTGCCCCGCCTTCAGGCCGACCGCCTTCAGGCGTTCGCCGAGCCCCCCTTTTTCCAGGCCTCCTGGGCCTGGGGGTCCGCCTGCGGGTGTTGGGGCCGGGGTACCTTGAGCCGGAGCTCCAGCCGTTCCAGCAACGTGTAGATGCCGGCCACCGTGTAGAGCACCCCGAACTGCGCCTCAATCCAGTCCCGCACCGCCTGCGCTGTCCCAAACACCCCCTTGGCCGCCTCCGCCACCAGCCGCTCCTGCTGCGCCGGCGTCAGGAAGCAGGGCTTGCCCGCCCCGCCCCGCCGCCGCGACCGCACCCGGGCCAGGCCGCCTTCCCGGTACCAGCGTAGCCACCGTTGCACGGAACGCCGGCCCACGCCCACCACGGCCGCCGCGACCGTCGGGCCCTCTCCCAGGCGCAGCCGCCACAGGGCATGCAGCCGCGTGCGCACCTCCGGCTCCGGCTCGGCCCGGTACTGCGCATGCAGCGACGCGGCCGTGTCCTCGGCGGCCCAGACGACCGCGGTCTTGCGGGCCATGGCCCACTCCCTGCTGAAAACCCCAAGGATAAGTGTTCTAATTATACCGGATTGGTATTACACCACTACCCCTAGCCGTATCCGAGGAGGCTACAAATTTAGTTGAGGTGCTGCTTAAGTCAGGTGCGGATCCCAATATCCAGTACATGGGCGGTAGCACGCCGCTGCACCAAGCCGCCTCTATGGGGGCGGTGGACGTAGTCGGAATGTTGCTGGGGGCCGGTGCTGATCCCAACGTTCGGGACTGGGCCGGCAACACGCCGTTGCACTTGGCCGTGTCGCAAGGGACGGTGGAGGTGGTTGGAATGTTGCTGGGTGCGGGTGCGGATCCCACATCCCAGGACCAGAATGGCACCACTCCGCTCCATTTGGCGGCCTTGGGATCTGAAGTCTTCGAGGTGTTGTTGGAGGCTGGCGCCCACCCCAACATTGTGTACGGAGACGGCATTACGCTGTTGCACTTGGCTGTGTCGCAAGGGGCGGCGGAGGTGGTTGAAATGTTGCTGGGTGCGGGTGCGGATCCCACCTTTCAGGACCAGAATGGCACCACGTCTCTGCATTTGGCAGATGTGGGATCTGACGTTTTCAAGGTGTTGCTGGAAGCCGGTGTCAACCCTAATATTGCGTACGCGGATGGTGCCACGCCGCTGCACCGCGCCGTGTCCGAAGGGGCCTTGAACGCAGTCGCTTCGTTGCTGAAAGCCAAAGCGGATCCCAACATCCAGGACCAAGGCGGCGGTACGCCGCTCCATTTGGCGTGGTTAGGGTCTGCGATCTTCGATGCGCTGTTGGAAGGGGGCGCAGATCCCAACATTGTGTACGCGGATGGCGCCACGCCGCTACACCGCGCCGTGTCCGAAGGGGCCTTGAACGCAGTCGATTCGCTGCTGAGAGCCCACGCGGATCCCAATATCCCGGACACGGCGGGCATTACACCACTGCACTTGGCGACCGTGGGGTCTCCGGTCTTCAACATGCTGTTAGAGGCGGGGGGTAACCCCAACATCGCGTATGAGAGTGGTGAGACACCGCTGCATCGAGCTGTATCGGAGGGGCTGGAGGACACAGTCGATTCGCTGCTGAGAGCCCACGCGGATCCCAATATCCCGGATACGGCGGGCATTACGCCACTGCACTTGGCGACCGTGGGGTCTCCGATCTTCGACGCGCTATTGCAAGCAGATGCCAACCCCAACATTGCCTATGAAAACGGCATCACACCACTGCACCGAGCTGTGTCTGAGGGGAATGTGGTCACCGTCGAATCTCTGCTGTTAGGCAACGCCGATCCCGACATCCAAGACCAAGTCGGCACCGCTCCACTGCACTTGGCCGTGTCCAAGGGATCCTTGGATGCAGTCGATTCGCTGCTGAAAGTCGAAGCGGATCCCAACATTCAAGACCAGGTTGGCATTACGCCGCTGCACCTGGCAGAAGTGGGGTCTGCGGTCTTCAATGCACTGTTGGAAGCGGGAGCCAACCCCAACATTGCGCACGCGGATGGTGCCACACCGCTGCATCGGGCCGTGTCCAAGGGCTCCTTGGATGCAGTCAATGCGCTGCTGAAAGCCAAAGCGGATCCCAACATTCAGGACCAGGTTGGCATTACGCCGCTGCACCTGGCAGAAGTGGGGTCTGCGGTCTTCGATGCGCTGTTGGAAGCGGGAGCCAACCCCAACATTGCGTACGCGGATGGTGCCACACCGCTGCATCGAGCTGTATCGGAGGGGTCGGAGGACACAGTCGATTCGCTGCTGAGAGCCCACGCGGATCCTAATATCCCGGACACGGCGGGCATTACGCCACTGCACTTGGCGACTGTGGGGTCTGCGGTCTTCAATGCATTGTTAGAGGCGGGGGGCAACCCCAACATCGCGTATGAGAGTGGTGAAACACCGCTGTATCGAGCCGTGTCGGAGGGGCTGGAGGACACAGTCGGAGCACTGCTGAAAGCCCACGCGGATCCCAATATCCCGGACACGGCGGGCATTACACCACTGCACTTGGCAGAAGTGGAATCTGCAGTCTTCGATGCGCTGTTGGAAGCGGGAGCCAACCCCAACATTGTGTACGCGGATGGTGCCACACCGCTGCACCGAGCCGTGTCTGGGGGAGCCCTGGACGCAGTCGATTCGCTGCTGAGAGCCCACGCGGATCCCAATATCCCGGATGCGGCGGGCATTACACCACTGCACTTGGCGGCTGTGGGGTCTGCGGTCTTCGATGCGCTGTTGGAAGCGGGAGCCAACCCCAACATTGCGTACGCGGACGGTACCACACCGCTGCACCGGGCTGTGTCCGGGGGAGCCTTGGACGCAGTCAATGCGCTGCTGAAAGCCAAAGCGGATCCCAACATTCAGGACCAGGTTGGCATTACGCCGCTGCACTTGGCGGCTGTGGGGTCTGCGGTCTTCGATGCGCTGTTGGAAGCGGGAGCCAACCCCAACATTGCGTACGCGGACGGTGCTACACCGCTGCACCGGGCTGTGTCCGGGGGAGCCTTGGATGCAGTCAATGCGCTGCTGAAAGCCAAAGCGGATCCCAACCTCAAGGACGATAGCGGTGACACGGCACTGCATCTGGCGGATTTGGGTGGTCAGATCTTCAATGTATTGTTGGCAGCCGATGCCAACCCCGACATCGCGTATGAGAGTGGCGAAACACCACTGCATCGAGCTGTATCCCTAGGTGATGTGGTTGCAGTCAGGAGGTGGCTGCAAGCCGGTGCTGATCCCAACGCTCAGGACGAGAGTGGCAGTACTCCGTTGCACCGGGCCGTGTCCGGGGGAGCCTTGGACGCAGTCAATGCGCTGCTGAAAGCCAAAGCGGATCCCAACCTCAAGGACAATAGCGGTGACACGGCGCTGCATCTGGCGGATTTGGGCGGTCAGATCTTCAATGTTTTGTTGGCAGCTGATGCCAACCCCGACATCGCGTATGAGAGTGGCGAAACACCGCTGCACCGAGCTGTTGCGTTGGGGGATGTAGTTGCTGTC
Organism: Caldilineaceae bacterium; assembly: GCA_965208365.1. Classification (GTDB taxonomy): domain Bacteria; phylum Chloroflexota; class Anaerolineae; order Caldilineales; family Caldilineaceae; genus Bin34. The sequence goes on from OZ242330.1 coordinate 2,170,395, forward strand.
ATCAGGTGGCTGAACGCCGGCGCTGATCCCAACATCCTGGACAACGGTGGCAATACACCGCTGCATCTGGCAGATTTGGGTGGTCAGATCTTCAATGTTTTGTTGGCAGCCGATGCCGACCCCGACATCGCGTACGAGAGTGGCGAGACACCGCTGCACCGAGCTGTTACGTTGGGAGATGTAGTTGCTGTCATCAGGTGGCTGAACGCCGGCGCTGATCCCAACATCCTGGACAACGGTGGCAATACACCGCTGCATCTGACGGATTTGAGCTCTCCAATTTTCGATGTGCTGTTGGCAGCTCGTGCCGACCCCGACATCGCGTATGAGAACGGCAGTACGCCGCTGCACCGAGCTGTTGCGTTGGGAGATGTAGTTGCTGTCATCAGGTGGCTGAACGCTGGCGCTGATCCCAATGTCCTTGATAACGATGGCAACACGCCGTTGCACCTTGCAGATTTGGGCTCTCCGATTTTCCATGCGCTGTTGGATGCCAAAGGCAATCCCAACCTAAAAGACGGCGGAGGCCTTCCGCCACTGTCCCGATCCGTGTCCCAAGGGAATGTCGACGCGGTCAAGGAATGGTTGAGGGTTGGGGCTGATCCCAACATCCAGGACGCGCAGGGCAGGATGCCGTTGCACCTGGCAGAATTGGGCTCCGAGACATTCCATGTGTTGTTGGCAGCCCGTGCCAACCCCAACATCGCCTATGAGAACGGCAGTACGCCGCTGCATTTGGTCGTTTCCAATCAAGACCTCGACTTGGTCAAGCTATTGTTGGACGCCGGAGCTGATCCCAATGTTCAGAACAGGCAGGGCAACACGTCTTTGCACGAGGCTGTTACCCTGGAGCCAAGTTTGATACGAAGAGTGTTTGGTGTGTTTGGTGTATTTGGTGACATTCGCACCCAGTTTGCCGAGGCATTGGTCAAGGGGGGTGCCAATTCCTGTATTGGGAACAATCAAGGTGTTTCACCGCTTGACTTGGCTGAAGAATCAGGCAATAGAAGTTTGATCAACCTTCTTACCAAAGCGTGTTTGAACGTAATCGCAAAGTAGCTGCCAACATGCGGTGAAGGTAGTGGTACCACTGGAGAAGCCCGCGGTGTGGAACAGGCAGTCCCTGCGGAAAGAGTAATTTCTTTGGACGAGGTATTGGCCGTCGTGTAGGAGACCGAGCCGGTCTGGCCTCCACAGCTGGGATGCCACTCCGGCGACCGATGTGCGTCAGCACCGTCCCGGGACGTCTGCTGCGTCGGTGGTGGCCCGAAGCGAAGCTGCGATCGGTGATGGACGGGCCGTGCCGAATACCGTTGAAACAGTCGATGCCGGATGCCATGGAACGCAGTACGCCGACCCGTCCACAGCGGGAAGCTTCCCGCATCAATAGGAAGGAAAAGCACTTCGAGTAGAGCTTTGCTTGTTTGGTAACTAACTAACTATTATGGTATTCGGTATCGGTCAAAGACGAAGTGAATGGAAGCTTGCCATGGCGATGGATCGAGAGCGGAAGTACCGGGAGATGGCGATCCAGGGCAAGTATCGAAAGTTGTACACGCATCTTTGCAGCCTTCCGAACCAAGAGTGGAGAACCACCTTCGGTGAGATCGAGGCCATCATAGGCTTCAAACTGCCTGCGTCCGCGCGTCTTCATCGGCCCTGGTGGTCCAACCAAGGCGGTGGCCACGGGCACAGCCAAGCATTGGCCTGGGGTGCTGCCGGTTGGAAGACGGCCGAGGTGAATATGGATGATGAGACGCTGCTCCTCAGAAAAGACAGTCGCCCAGAGGCGACTCGCAAACCTAGGCTGGACGAAGTTTGGCCTGTCCACCCCACCGCAGTGTGGCCGGAGGGACTGAGGCTCAGGCGGGAGAACATGTACGAGGATGGGGTTTCGCTCTGATGTTCATAGACACCAACGTCCTCGTAAACTCCCGCATCGCTCAAGCCCCTCACCACGAGATTGTCAGGGAGTGCCTCTCTCGCGCTCGATGGCAATGAACCGCTGAGCATCAGTCGACAGGTTGTACGGGAATACCTGGGGAATTACATACATGACCAAGCACGGATGGGTGCCATAATGAGCGGAAGCCGTGCGTGTTGGATGCACTGCACGGCTCCCTGACAGGCAGGTTGAAGATGCCAACCCGGACTGCCGCCCCCAAGTCTAAAGCAACCGAAGTCCGCAGCGAGCGGTATCGCATCCGCTTCGACCGCCGCGCCCAAGCCGCCCTGTGCGCGCAGATCGCAGGTGCCTGTCGGCTGGTGTGGAACCTCCTGCTGGCCGATTGCGAGCGGCGGTATCGGTTGCACAAGGAATATGGCAAGGGGACCGCCCTCGAAGGCGCGGTGCCCGTCGACAAGTCCGTCTCGTTCTTCACGCTGGGCAAGCGGTTCACGGACATCAGGAGCCGGCCCGATGCCGCCTGGGTGCGGGCGTTCCTGGGTTCGCCGTGGGGACGACGGTACCGCGACCTGGATCTGTCCTGGCTGCGGGATCTTCCTTTCGGATCGGTCCGCTACACGGCCAAGTACCTGGCCGACGCGTACACGCGCTTCTTCAAGGCATGGGCCGCGGCCAAGTCACAGGGCCAATCCCTGGGCGTGCGCAAGTCGGACGGCAAGCCCAAGGGGTTCCCGAAGTACAAGGCCAAGTTCGACAGGGACGACGGCTTCACCATTCCCGACGGCGTGCGCATGGACGGCGACCGCCTGCACATCCCCAAGGTGGGATGGGTGCGGCTGGAAGGGAGCGGGTTGTACCGGGGCTGCAAGGCCAAGCAGGTGCGGATCCGGAAGGAAGGGACCGAGGATCACCCGAAGTGGTACGCCTACGTGTTCCATGAAGTGCCGGTGGACCGGCTGAAGCCGCCGGCCTGGACCGGTGCCGTGGGCGTCGACCGCAACGTGGGCCAGGCCACGGACAGCGAAGGCGAAGTGTACGAAGTGCCGGACGACCCGAAGCTGGACGCGAACATCAAGCGGAAGCAGCGCGGTGCGGCCAAGGCACGGGCGCGTTCCAAGGCCAACGGCCAGCCCATGTCCAACCGGGGACGGCGGATCTGCGGGCAGTTGAAGAAGCTGCAACGCAAGAAGAAGCGGCGCCGGGAGAACGCCAACCACCAGGCAAGCCGCAAGCTGGCGGACGCGGCCCATACAGTTGTGCTGGAGGATCTGGACGTTGCCAACATGACGAAGAGCGCCAAGGGCACGGCCGAGGAGCCCGGCCGGAATGTCAAACAGAAGTCCGGGCTCAACCGCGAAATCCTCAACACGGGCTGGGGCCGGCTGGAAAGCAACCTGGACTACAAGGCGGGCAATGTCGTGAAGGTGGACGCCGCCTACACGTCCCAAACCTGCTCGGCATGCGGACACATCAGCCAGGAGAATCGCAGGACACAGGCAACATTCAAGTGCGTGGCGTGTGGATTCGAGGCGAACGCCGACCACAACGCTGCCCTCAACATCCTGGAGCGGGGTCTGGCCCTGCTCCCGAAGGCCCGCGGGAATGGGGCTTCTGCACGGCGAGAGGCGCTCGGTCCCTGTCCGTTGCCTTTGGCAACGGTCAAATCGACCTCGGCGACCCGTGAACAAGGCATGCCGACGGCGCAGGGACCTCCGGGTTCCGGTGCCTGGTCAAGTATGTAATTCCCAATACCTATCTGTCATGACACGGCCCCAGACTTGGTCAGTCGCCATCATGCTTGAGGAGGCACTGGATGACGTGGGCAGATTGACCCGCGGCTTTGAGGTGCTTGAGGATGGGCCCGTGGTGACCGAGACCCTCATCGCGCTGTGCCGCGCGATTCCCATATGCGGCAAGCAGATCCATGACGCCAACATCGTCGCGACCATGCTGGCGCATGGGACGCGCAGGTTGCTAACGTTCAATACAGCAGACTTTCGCCGCTACGGAGACCGTATTGAGCTTGTGGACACTCAGTCGAATCGTGACGATCACAGACGAGGAACATGAAGACGCACCTACAGCCGCCCACGCCGGTAGTGTTCTACGCTTGGTGTTCCACGGGCTGGATGCAGACTCCGTATCCTTCCAATCGAAGACGCTCAAGGCTTAGGTGAGTGCTGTCCGACCCAACTGGTCGGCCGTGGGTTCCGCTCAGCAAAACCAGTCCTCGGTGAGGCGCGGCGGCGGGGGCAGTTGCGGCCCCAGCGGTCGCTCGTCCGTGTCTTCGGCGAGTGCCCTGACCTGCCGAAAGAGCCGTTCACCGGACCAGTCCGGCCTGTCCGCCACCAATCGTTCCACTTGGACCTGGAGGGTATCCATCCCGGGATCCGGGTGATGCCAACGCCACTGGAACTCCGCCGGTTCCAGTTGTTCCAGCCAAGGTGCTTCCCGGTTCGAGTCCAGGAGCCGACTGTGCGGCGGGATCAGAAGGCGCAGGGCCAGCTGTACAGGCGGCACGGCGTTTACCAGGCCGTGTCCCTCGATCCAATCCAGCATGTCCAGGTAGTCCCGGCGCGAGGTCCAGGGGGTGAACGGCAGCCAGGTCGGATGGACGGGCAGGTCGAGTTCCGCCAGCAGTGGCAGGACCCGTTCCATGTCCCGTACGGTGTGGCCCTTGTCCAGCCGCTCCAGGATGTCGTCGCTGACGGCCTCGAAGGCCGAGACCACGAACGCGGCTCCGTTGGCCTTGAGTGCGGCCAGGTGCCGTGCACGTCCGAGCAGGTGTTCGACCTTGGCTGTGAAGTCGAAGGTGACCTCCGGATAGGTGCGGTGCAGCCACTCTGTCACCTTCAGGGCATGGCCGGGTCCATTCAGGAAGTCGGGATCCACAAACGAGATGTGTCCGGCGCCGGCTTCAACTTGTTGCCGAATGTCACCGGTGACAGACTTCAGGTCCCGAATGAAGAAGCGTCCGCGATAGATCGGCACCACGGGACAGTGGCGGCAGGTGTGCAGGCAACCCCGGCTGGCGGCCACCTGCCCGGCTGTGCGGAGGGAACCGTCGGCGGCCTGGAAGCGCGCGTACCGTTCCAGGTCGGGCAGTCCATGCCGGTCCGGTTGGGGCAGGTCCAGCCTTGTCCGCAGGGACAGCTCCCGGAGCGGAATCTCTGCTGCTGTGGGCGGACACGCCTGCGAACCCGTTGTCTGTTCGCACCACTCCGCCAAGGCAAGTTCGGACTCCCCCGCCAGCACATGGTCGGCCGTACCCGTTTCCAGCAGGTACCGGGCGTTCAAGCCGGCATACAGGCCGTAGAAGGCGATCGGAATCTCCGGCCAACGTGACCGCAGGGCGGACACCGCGGACACCGCCAGACGCAGGGCGGTCTGCATCGGCACCGAGACGGCAATGGCGTTGGGAGGCTCGGTTGGAAGTTCGGCGAGGGTTTGGACGGACAGGTCCAGCACATCGACCGCAAACCCGCGGTGTTCCAAAACCGCCTTGGGCTGGGCCAGGTTCAGGGGCTGTAGACCGGACTCATAGCAGGAGATCAAGAGGACGCGGCCTGCCGTTGTCGCGAGGTCCGATTGATCGAATGGGGATTCGTGCTTGGGTGCACAGGCAAAAACTGGAGTCATAAGGCCATTCTGTCACAAGAGGCGAATGCAACGAATGGACGATTCGCGTTGCTTCGGTGATTGAGGTCGACAACTTCCCGCGCATGTGCGAAAGAACACTGTCCGCATTCGACCACCAAGCCGTTGCCCCGCCCCTGTGAGCGGAAGCCTCTGCATTTGTCTCCTACCAGCTGGGTGAGTGGCGAATGGGAAAGAAATGGTTCCCGTCCATCCGCAGCCTGAAACAGACAGGCCCCGTGGAAACGGGGCCTGTCTGTTTGTCTGTGTCAGTGAATTAGAGCTCTCATAGGCGTTGTCCCAAGTCAGAAAGTTGAGGTATGGAGGCTAGCCCCGGTCACCGGAACCATGCTCACCACGGGATCCGTGTTCACCGCCGCTTTCGCCACCGGCTTCCCCGGAGCCCACTTCAGCATGGGGCACCCAACCGTCGAACTGGCTCGAGGCCGGCAGGACGACATCGATTACCTGACCGGGTGCCATGTCCACCGGGGTCGTGGGGCCGAGTTCAACGCCATTCGACAGGTGGATTTCCACCCGCACCCGGTTCAGGATGCTGTTGGTGGTGTTCTCCACCGTGCCGACAAAGGTGTTGTCCGCGGGTTGGTAGGCCATGATCAGCCGGGCCCCCAGGCGCACCTCGTCGAAGGATTGGTCCAGCGTCAGGAGATTGCCGGAAGCTTCTTCCGAACCTCCACTGCCTTCGCTGCCGCTTTCGCCGCCGGCACCGTGCTCGCCACCGCTTTCAGTGCCGCCTTCTCCGGAGCCCACTTCAGCATGGGGCACCCAGCCGTCGAACTGGCCCGAGGCCGGCAGGACGACATCGATCACCTGACCGGGCGTCATGTCCACCGGGGTCGTGGGACCGAGTTCGACGCCATTCGACAGGTGGATTTCCACCCGCACCCGGTTCAGGATGCTGTTGGTGGTGTTCTCCACCGTGCCGACAAAGGTGTTGTCCGCGGGTTGGTAGGCCATGATCAGCCGGGTCCCCAGGCGCACCTCGTCGAAGGATTGGTCCAGCGTCAGGAGATTGCCGGAGGCTTCTTCCGAACCTCCACTGCCTTCGCTGCCGCTTTCGCCGCTGGCTCCGTGTTCGCCGCCGCTTTCAGCGGAGGAGCCTTCACGGCTCTCGCTGGTCGAGCTGGACACGCCGGCTCCATGTTCGCCCTGTTCCTGTTGCTGGATTGCGATACAGCCGCTAATTCCAGCTGTGGCCAGGAAGATGGTCATCGCCATGAGCAGCACAGTCTTGCGCCGGGCTCGTGGGCGATCTACTGACGATTCGTATGCGTTCATCTCCATTCCCCTTGCGGTAACTTGGGGGGAGGCATGCCTCCCCGGGTTCCATGCAAGTAGTCTTGGAGACCGATGTGAAGACTTTGTGCACAAACTGGTCAGGCATTGGGGAGAGTGGGAAGCTGGTCTTGGCAAGGGGGATTGCCAATTGAACTCGCATGCCTGTCATGGGTCTGCAGGAATGACGAACATGGCATGGTACAGAACGTTGGTCAACGGGGGGCAGTACCTCCACAAGCCATCCCGGCCACTCCGTCAGGAATGGCCGGAAACAGGAATTTGGACAGGTGTTGGCGGGTCGGGGTTTTTGTTGTGGGAGAGTCCGACAGATTCCGCAGTCGGACCGAACTACTGATGGCAATGGTGTTTGGAAGTACCAGTTCCCCAAACCTTATGGGTTTGGGGTCATTCGCTCTCGGCCGTCAGGCGGCTTGCGCCGCTCTGGCGGACTCGAGTCCGGGTGGAGCCGTCCCCACCGTTGTCCCGTTTCGATCCCGGAGCAGTCGTTTGACCTCTGGGAAGGGCGTGTACAGCGTGATCTCGTCGTCGTACAGGCGCGCCAGGATGTTGCGGGCGGCGTTGGTGTCCGCGTCCAACACGACTCCGTCCAGGCCGTAAAACCGGTCCCAGCGCCGTGCCCCCTGCAGGAGTCCGGTGCGGGAGTCGATTTGCGACGTGTAGGCGGGGTTCACCAACACCAACGCAGTGCCTCTGCGTCGAGATATCGAGATTAGGGTGTCGGCCATCACGCCCTTGACCCAGTCGCTCAGACGGCGTTGGGTATCGCGGTGCATGACCTTGGCCGACTGCATGGATGCCGTCAGATCCTCGCAGGCGATGGTGCCGGCGCGGTCGACGACGCGGTGGGCGGCCTGGCACAGGAAGTCCCTGACCTGAGCTTGGTGCCGCTTTTGGCGGCGGTCCCACTTTTGGTTGCCGAGGTTGTGGTGGCGGATGCGGTCCGCCTTCTGCACGTTGCCGGCATCCCGGTGTTTCTGCTCCAGGTCCCGCATCCGGTTGCGCCGTTGGCCCTTCACCTTGCGGGCATCGCTCTCCGCGGCCAGCAGGTCGCCCAGCCCCTGGCCGTGGCGTTTCCCGTCGCTGTCGGTGTAGGCCTCGGTGTAGCCCTTGTCCACGCCGACCGTCTCCGAGCCGCCGGGACGCGTGCTGCAGGCATCCTCCTCGTTGACAGAGTAGTGGATTTCCAACTGGCCGTTGTCCTGCAGGAGGATGCGGAGTTGGCCGGAGGGCGGAATGCTCTCCCTGAGCGGAATGGCGATGCGCCGGCCGCGTACCATGCCCTGCATGTGGACCCACGCGCGCCCGTGCCGGACCTGCGCGGTGTAGGCCCCCGGTTCCAGCACAATCTGGTTCGTCACGCGCGAGGTGCCGCCCTTCCACCGCTTCCGCATGTGCCGGTGCAGGAACGAGTCCTCGGTCCAGCGGTTCTGCTTCAGCAGTGAATACAGACGCTTGCGTTCCTCTTCGTCGCCTTCCGTGCGGTGCCAAACAGCCTTCCTGACCGGCACCTTGGCCGCTTCCCGACAGGCATGGATGTCGCCCAGTGCGTCCAGCAGCGTGGCGCGCCCCAGACGGGCCGGCAATCCGTGCCAGTCGTACCCTTCGGCCATCCAGTCGTCGCGGATCTCGCGGGGCGACTGTTGTGCGGTGGACCACCCGCTGCATCGTTGCCAGGCATCACCCCGCACACGTCCACACAAGGCGGCGATTTCAACCAGGCGGTCGTACTTCGACCGGTTCAGATCCCGGCTGTGCAGGATGCGCGTGACCTTGGCCGACTTAGCCATGGTTGGCCCCATCCCGGATCTGCTTGCGGTAGGAGCGCAGCCCGTACAACCGGCAGGAGAACGCATGGACGACGGCCATCAAATCCTCGACCATCTCCTCCTGGGGCGACAGGCTCTCCTGGTTGACGACCGTGATGGTGCAGCCGTGTTGCGTGGCGAAGTGCTCGAACCAGTCGAAGCCGAAACGGGTCAGCCGGTCCCTGTGGGCCACCGGCAGGTGGGCGATCTCCCGCTTCTCGATGCGCTCCATCAACGACAGGAACACCTTGCGCTTGCAATGCAGGCCGCCCCCGATTTCCGACCGCCACTCGTCCACGGCCACGCCTGCACCCAGGCAGTACGCTTCCATCGCGGACACCTGACGTTTCAGGTCGTCCCGCTGCCCCCGGCCGGACACCCGGCAGTAGACCACGGTCAAGCCCTGCGGGGCCACGTGGCCCCCGCCCAGGAACCGCAGTGCATCCGCCTCGGTGTAGTACCGCCGCCCGGTCGCAGTCCAGCGGGCCGGGAAGGTGCCGTTGCGATCCAGGACGCGCAACGGGTGCGCCGAACGCCCCACGCGGGTGCCAAACTGCGAGATGCGGTAGATCCTGTCCATGCCCAACATGGTATCTTACAATAGAATACAACACAAAATTTCAGGTTTATCGATGCACTGTTGCCAGCAGCCGCCACATTCACGATAGCCATGCCACCAGGGTCCGCAACTGGGGTGAAGCCATGGTTGAACCGGCGAGATCCGTCACACATCGAGTTCCTGCCCGAAATGGTACCCCGCTACACTAACGAGTAGGAGGAGGCTCGACAAGTCGATTTGAGAGTGCTGGGAGTCAGATGGACAGGGTTGCCCCTGACGACACGGTTTGACAGGTGAAGGAGCGTCCTTCCTTGGTTGGCCCTGCCACTGCCTTGGGGACCTCATCACGTTCGGCATTGTCTACGGCTCAATGATTACAGCCATGACCATCAACACGGATTTCCTCGTTCGATGCATCCATACCTTGGAGGAAGCCTTTACACAGCTTCGGGAATTCGAGGTGGGCCATTCCTTCTACGACATCTTCCGAGCAGCCTCCGTCAAGGAATTTGAGCTGATCCTTGAACAGTCTGGGAAATTGCTCAGGAAGCGACTGCGTCCCTTTTTTGCCAGCCACAGGCAAGTGGACCGCCTGACCTTCAAGGACGTGTTTAGACATGCCGTCAGGCATGACCTCATCTCAGTGGCAGCCTGTGAACGTTGGTTCGCCTACCGGGAACACCGGAACGACACTGCCCACGAATACGGCGAAAGGTTTGCAGAGGCCACCCTGAAACTCCTCCCCGACTTCATCTCCGATGCAAAGGAGCTGGCTCGCGTCATCACAGAGGGCGGTGATGACTGATCGATTGGACCTTCCGCGACGGTACCGACACATGGTGGAGACCTTGTTGCGCGAATATGTGCCCGATGCCGAAGTGTGGGCCTATGGCAGCCGCATCAACGGCGAGAGCCACGAAGGCAGCGATCTGGATCTGGCATTGCGCAGCCCAACGCTGGAACCCTTGGGCGCTCCGTTCACGGACCTCGTTGAGGCATTCCGCGAATCGAACATTCCCATTCTTGTCCAGGCCAGCGACTGGGCGATGCTTCCCGAGAGTTTCCGCAATGAGATCGCTCGGAGCCACGTTGTGTTGCAGGAAGGCCTGCCAAAATCCTGACAATGTCCAGCGCACCCATGGTGCCCGGATCAATGGTCACCTGGCATTGAACGGGCTACATGAAAGAGTGCCAAGACATCACCGTAGCCGCACGCCTGAAATCATGCACCGACACTGCTGTCTGGTGCAGTGCCGTCGGGCCTACGCCATCGCGCTGACAAGCCAAGTCACCGTCTGGGGGAAGGCAATCACGATGACAAGGGCCAGTCCCTGCAGGGCCATGAACGGCAGGGCCCCCTTGTGGATGTCGATGACCTTCACCTCCTTGGGCGCGACCGTCTGAAGGTAGAAGAGCGAGAAGCCGACTGGAGGTGAGATGAAGGCCATGTTCAGGTTGATCGCCATCATCACTCCGAACCAAACCAGATCGACGCCCAGCGCCTGCGCGGCGGGCACGAAGAGCGGCATGGCGATGAAGCTGATCTCGATGAACTCGAGGTTGATGCCGAGCAGGAAGATGGCGATATTGGCCACAATGATAAAGCCCCAAAAGCCGCCCGGCAGCGACGTCAGGATGCCCTGAACGAAGTCCTGTCCGCCCAATCGGTCAAAGACCAGACCGAAGAAGGTTGAGCAGAACAGGATCATGATCACCAGCGCCGTGATGTTGGCCGTGGAGCGCGCGGCCTGCTTCAGCACGTTCCAGTTCAGTGTCCGGTTCAACAGCGAGAGAACGCAGGCGCCGAACGCGCCTACCGCCCCGGCCTCGGTGGGAGTTGCCAGGCCGAAGAAGATGCTGCCCAGCACCGCGAAGATCAGGACCAGCGGAGGGACTACCGCCACGAAGGTGCGGCGCAACAGGGCCGTGCCGTGCAGGGTGCGCGCCTCGGGGGGCAGGGGCGGTGCCAGCTCCGGCTTCAGAAAGGCCAGCACCAGAACGTAGACGGCGTACAGGCCGGCCAGGATTAGGCCGGGGAACAGGGCGCCCAGGAACAGGTCTCCAACCCCAACCCCGATTTGGTCGCTTAGGACGACCAACACCAGGCTGGGTGGCAACAGCTGTGCCATCGTGCCCGACGAGGTGATGATGCCGGTGGCCAGTTGGTGGTTGTAGCCGTAGCGCACCATGATCGGCAGGGAGAGCAGGCCCATCACGATTACGGTCGCTGCCACCACGCCGGTGGCGGCCGCCAGCAATGTGCCCACCAGGACCACCGCCAAGGCCAGACCTCCGGGAACCGGTCCCAGCAGCTGACCCACGGTATCCAGGAGTCGCTCCGCCAAGCCGGACTTCTCGAAGATGGCTCCCATGAACACGAAGAAGATGATCGCCAGCAGCGTGAAGTCCGACATCGTGCCGAACCACCGGTTGGGCAGGAGGCGCAGCCAGCGAATGTCGAACACCCCCACTGCCAGGCCGATGACCAGGAAGAGGAAGGCGGTACCGGCGAAGGAGTAGGCCACCGGGTATCCGTAGATGATCAGTCCGAAGAAGACCACGAACATTACGATGGCAAGCCATTCAAACCCCATACATTGCCTTTCCTACTGACTGTCCTTGAATTCCGGTGAGAGGCCTATTCCAGGCGCAGTGGGGCCTCGGCCTCCTGCAGGTCTTCGCCTGCCACGTCCTCGCTGTGGCGCAGGACGCGGAACAGTTTCGCCTGCTCGGCCAGCACCTGCAGGGCGAGCAGGGCGAATGCCAAAAGAATGAAGGACTTGATTGGCGCCCGGTTCAGGCCGTCGGGATCCGGGGAAATCTCGCCGCAGTAGCCTCCGCGCAAGTCCAGGAAATCCACGAAGTACAGGATCAGTTGACCCGGTGCGGCCGGCCCACTCCCGGCGAAGCACCAATGGCCGGAGGCATCAAGGCCCCAACTGGTTAGCAGGGGATTCCAGGTCTCGATCACACCGATGGCGCAGAACGGCAGGATCATGATCCAATTGAGCCAGAAGTCCAGCTTGGCACGCCGTTTGAGGGACCACTTGGAGTAGATGAAGTCCACACGCACGTTGATTCCGTGCTGCATGATGTAGGCGAACCCGAGAAAGAACACCAGGGAGAAGAGGTACCACTGCAACTCGATGAAGCGGTTGGAGGAGAGTTGCAGCCCCAGGTAGCGACCGATGAAACGGGCTCCCACGTTGTAGACGCCAATCACGACCGTGATCAGAACGAGATAGACCGCGATCTCGCCCACGAAGTCGGAGATGGCGTCCACCGTCTTGGAAAAGCGTCGGGTGATGGGCATGGCAGAGGGTTGGGGAGTAACGTGCTTCGCCGCCGATGTCTGTGGCGGACTTGGTGTCCGGACCTGTGGATTGGTTCACTTGGGGGGATCCAGACAACCGGGTTCAGCGACAGGAGCCCAAGCGTACACCGGCAACGCCATTGTACTTGCCGGCGCGTTTCGCAGGCTATGCGGATGAATGCGCGGGTTGGCGATGGTCTGCCAGTCGTTGGGGGTCGGCACTATCTGCAGTTTGCGTGGTGGTTGCCGGGAACCATCACTCCCGCGCGTCCAGCCGGTTGAGGTTCCCGCTCCACCGGAGGATGCCGGCATCCGCGGTCAACAACCGGTGTCCTTCCAAGGCGGTACTCACGATGATACGGTCGGCAGGGTCTGCGTGAAAGCCGGGCAAGGCGTTGGCGCGGATGCCAATCTCCCCGTCGACGGGGATCTCCGAGAGGCCCTGCCCAAGCAGTCAGATGAGCGCATGCGTGTCCAGCAGGCTCATGGGTTCAGTACGCTGTCCGGATTGGTCTCGGCTTGCCACTCGACATCAACGGGCCGGATGATGTCGCCGACAATCTTCATCCGGCCACGGCCAGCGCCAAATAGCGACATGGAGGTTCCCGGCAAGACACGAGGCGGGAAACCGGCTTCCCGTGTTTGGTGATGACGATTTTGCTTCCCTCGTGCACCACCTCGTCCATGAGTTGAAGGCACTTGGCTTTGACTATGGTTTGGACAGTTTTGAGTCGGTTTCACGTTTGATTTCCGGCATGACGGATGTGTGCATCGAGGGGAGATCCAGTCCCCTAAGGCAGCCACACGGAGCCTACTATCGTTGATGTTGTGCGACATCATCAACAGGAATCTCCCGTGCGATGCCCATATGGCGCCGCCGCTGCAGTGGCTGCCCGGACGCGTCCACTTTAGCAATCTCGAGTTCTGCAGTGGCCGCTCGGCGCACACCCATGCATGCTGGTTTGCGCAGTCCTTCGATGCTGCGCGCTTGGCCGTAGCCGCCCTGTGCCCTGTGCATCCGCGGTCGCAGTGGGAGCTGCTGGTCCTGGACGCCAACTTTGACCGGGTCACTGCTCTTTCTGCTCCAGGAGATGGGAGTGTTGTCCAGTACCAGGATGTGCGGCCTTGTTTTACCTCCGTTGAATTTGATCCAGCGCGCAATCCCTTTCGGGGCCCGGAACGGAAACCCGAACGGTGTGGCTAATGCCGGCTCCCCAAGCGGAACCGACATCAGCCGTTCGACAACCTTCCCGCTGACACCCAAGGATTAGAAATCCGCATCAGTGGTCTTTCGATGACAAACCATGGGGCAGCTTCCAGGACGCTTGCTTGAGCAGAGCATCGCTCTTGACGTGCGGGCAAACCTTGGCCATGCCACTCAGGCCCCTTCCCAGGGATCCACAATCTCGATTCCCATATCTTCGAAATCGCGGATATTGCGCGTCGCCACCACCATGCTACGAGACGCAGCGATTGCTGCGATCTGACAATCCGCCGGCGCGATGGGGCGCCCGGCGGAGCGGCGCATGGCCGCAATGTGGCCATACGCGCGTGCGGCATCGCTATCGAACGGAAGCACCCGATCTCCAAAGGCATCGCGCAGCATTGCCTCGATCTCCAGGAGCAGCGTGTCGCGACGTCGACCAGTCGGGAGGATGGCCGCGCCGTAGCGCAACTCCGCTTCGCCTACCGCCGAGAAGAACAGGTCGTCCAAAGGATGGTTCGAGACCCAGGACACGACAGCGGGTTCGGGTACCTTGCGGATCAACTCGGAAACGACATTGGTGTCAAGCAACATGGACATGGCCGCGAGCTCACTCGAAGGATGGTGGCTCACGCCCAGGTTCACGGGACGGCAACTCCAAGTCCACGCCGTTGGACGGCCCAAAGTGCGAGCGGATGATGCTCACGAGGTCCCGGGAACTCGGCTTGCGTCCGACCGCCTCGCGCAGGATCAGCCGCACTTCTTCCTCCATGGAGCGGCCGTTGCCAGCTGCCCGGACTCGCAAGCGGGCCTTCACTTCGTCGTCTAAGTTGCGGATCGTAATACTCGCCATGGTCGTACTTCCTTGTTTCGGCAAGTCTAGATGATGATTGCATTGCAATCAAGACGGGTGCGATGCGTCTTGGAACACATGCGACCCAACCGTCCGATTAAGACAGCGCGTGCATCAAAGGACCGAGTGAGCAATTGAGATTCGATGCACTATTGCCCCAGGGTCTGGAGCGTGCCCAGGATCGCATTCCGGCAGCCGTTGCATGCCACTGCGGTTGCCCCGCCACTGGGGAACGTAGCTTCATGGAAAGTTTGGTGCGTCGCTCCTGGTTGGACCGAGGCTAGGCCGAGGCCATCGCATTTGCGAGCACGCGGGGTCTGCGATTGATCATGGATAACAAGGAGGCACGAAGCGTGGTGTGGCCACCGGGATCAAAATCGTGGGGACGGCGGGTATGCTGCTCGTGGCATGCTTGGGGGTGCATCTTGATCTGGAAGAACTGGAGGCCATACTCTAGGACCTTGTCCAAGTGCTGTGGATTTCGCCAGCCGTGGTCGCTGAGCTCTTGAGACTTGCGAGGGAGGTGAGGATGTGAAGAAGGGACAGATGGTGAGAGCGCGACTTCCCGTGGAGCTGGTTCGCGAACTGGAATTCATTGAGGAAGTTGAGCAGGCTGACCGTTCGACCACTGTGCGTCGGCTGCTCGCGAAGGCAGTTCGAGAGTGGAAGCTCGAGCACTACGCACGGCAATACGGAGACGGGAAACTCACGATGGCGCGGGCGGCCCGAGATGCGGGCGTGTCCCTTTGGGAAATGATGGAGCATGTCCGGGGCAGAAAGGTCGCGGTGCAATACGATCTCGAAGATCTTCGACAGGATCTGGACACTATCTCCGAGAATTTCGCACACCCCAGTGGTGATCATGAACGGGGAACTGCCAACGCGCACAGCAATGGATGACAGACTCTTGGCAACCTGTGTCAGGGTCTCCTGCCCTAGATGGCAAGGTCTGGTGGTGTGACCTGCATCCACATACTTGAGTTCAAGACCAATAGAGAAGAGTGTCATACACCAGTGTCATCGTGGTGATTGACAGTGCTGAATTTAGACAAGCCAGCAACACTACGCCGCAATACAAGCCGGTCACTCCGGGAATGCCGGACCAAGGCCAACTATCCGGCCGCATCCAGCGGCTGATCCGGCCCAACGCCAGCCACAGCCAGAGCACACCTAGTCCCAGCGCCAGGGACGCCGGCAACGTTGCTGCCAGGACTGTCGCCACTTTGGCATCGGCTGCCCCGAGGAGTTCTTCCCGCCACATCAGCCAGACGCAAACCAGGACCAGGACGGCCAAACCCAACCGATCGGCACCTCCCAGCCGGTGGGCCAGCGGCAATGCTGCCAGAAACGGTGGCACCGTCAACAGGTTCATGACCCTCCGGTTTCGCCAGTCCTGCCGGGCACAAGGCAGAAGCCACCAGATCAATACCGTCTGCAGCCAGAAGGGATGTTCCATCACAGCTGCCAGGAAATCCGAAATGGGTCGCAGACTGCCCGAACCATACCCGGGCCTCTCTGTGAACCTGGATGGTTCAAACCCGGTCTACCACTCAGGTCAGGCTGTTTAGGAGTGGCACCATCATCGGAGCCAGTACCAGGGCCATCAGCGGCAGGAAGAAGAACAGGACCGAGGGGATGGCCAGGCGACTTTCGAACTTCTCCGCCTCCCTCAGGGCCTTGTCCTTGTAGGACAGGATCAGTGAACGGGACAGGCTTTCCATCAGTTCCGGTCCGGCGGCCCCCTTGCGCGCCGCGATTTCGATCTGCAACGCAAAGGCGCGCAGGCTGGGCAGGCGATAGCGTTCCACCACCTCGCGCCAAGCTCCCTGTGCCTCGCCGTGGCTGAACATCGGACGCCGCGACTGCCGTGATTCGTGCAGGGCCAAGCGGATGATCGCCGCCAAGGGACCGCCGAACTCCCCAGCCCGCGCGAGCGCCTGCTCGGGTGGCACACCGGCTGCCATCTCGGCGGACATCAAGGACAGCAGTTCCGGCAGCGAACGCTCAAGTGACTTCCGAACTCGGCGGACGCGCGCCCGGAGGCGCACGAACGGAACCACCGCCGCCACCGCGGCCACGAGCATCAGGGCTGGAATCTGGTTCACGAGTCCCAGGACTCCACAGAGCAGAGCCACTGTGGCGATGCCCAGCAGGCGGGGGAGCGACGGCTCCTCGCCTTCCAGGGCGGCCCACCGCCGCTGGTGTGCAAACAGGCCAAACCACCGTTCCTGTCGCTGTGCCGACATTCGGCGCAGCAGCGAATTGCCTAGGGCTTCGAAGCGGTCGTCGCCACCCGCCAGAAACGCGGACAGCCGCCCCTGGAGCGAGCGCCGATGCGCCGCGTCCAGCACGAGGCCGGTCAGAGCATAGACGGCCAAGCCCGCCAACAGGGCGCCGGCCGCAACCAGTACACCGCGGGCACCGTCGGCCCGGAGCAGTTCGGGGAGGGTTGGCCCCAGCAGTTCATCCCAGGACATCGGAAATCATTCCATTGAGAAAGTAGTAGCCGAACGCCATGGTGCCGAGGGCACCTACGAGCACGAATTGCGATGTGGGCAGGGCATAGCCGGCACGCAGGCCGGGCGACAGGGCCATGAGGGCAATTACGACACCCATGATGACAAGCAGCATTACGATGGAGTTGCGGGCGCTTTCGGCCTTGGCGGCGGCAACGGCCCGCACCTCGAGCAGGGCCTGGAGGCCGGATGCCGATCGGGCAAAGGCGCGCGCGAACCCCGTACCGCCTGTCTCGGCCATGCGACCCAGCTGAAACACCACGAGGGCCAGGGATGGGGAGATGCGCAGGGCCTGGGTGCGCGCATGGGCCAGGAAGTCACGGCCTTCATGCCGCAGGCCCTGTTGGTACAGCTGCATCCAAACCCTCAGGGCGGAGGACTCCGGATCCAGCGTGTCCACCACTTCGTCCAGGCAGGCGGTCATGGATTCGGTCAGGAGCAGCATGGCTCCCAGGCGGCTGACGAAC
The DNA here is from genome assembly GCA_965208365.1 of Caldilineaceae bacterium. Taxonomy (GTDB): domain Bacteria; phylum Chloroflexota; class Anaerolineae; order Caldilineales; family Caldilineaceae; genus Bin34. The sequence continues at coordinate 2,187,974 of OZ242330.1, forward strand.
ACCGGCAGCTCCTCCTCGATCCCGGTCTGGAAGCGATGCCAGCGGCCGCGCAGCCAGGCATCGGCCACGGCATAGCCCAGGAGGCCGCCCATGAGGGCCGGAATCACGGGAAAGCGTGCCAGGAGCAGGGCGGTCACCGGGAGCAGGGAGCCCAGCAGGCGCAGGTGCCAAAGCCGCACGCGCGGCGAGCGAATGTGCAGGGAACCAAGGATGATGCGTTCGGGATCCACGCTGATGTGCCGGCGCACGGCGGAACCGGCGGCATCGTCCAGGCCGCGGTAGGGGGCCAGCCAGGAAGCCAGGCGCGCGGACTCCCGCTGCCTGCGGCTGCCGGGCCAGCGCAGGTGGGGCCAAAGCCGGGCAATCGCCAAGCCCGCGCAGGCACATCCGGCCAACAGGGCACCCTGTCGCCAGTCGAACGGCAAGGCCAGGGTTTCGGGAAGCGGAAAATCCATCAGGTTTACTCCCTGGTTCCGGTTGGGCCCGCCGCCTTGGCGTTTTCGGCGGGGGGAGCCGCGCGCTTTTTGCGAGTCGACGCGGTGCGCCGGGTTGTCTTGCCGGCGGCGTTCTTGCGCGGAGCCTTGATTTTGGGTGCCGCGGCTGGTGATGTCGACAGCCTTGGGGTTGGGTCCGCATGTTCCGACTGCCAGACCGGTTCAAAGCACACGTCGTGGGTGGTATCCGTCTCCTGTCGAACGTCGTAGACCCCGAGCACGCGCCGGTGGCCTTCCGCGAAACCGATGTGCACCACCTGCTGAATCGCCTGGACAAACATGGTGCGGGAGGCTTCAAAGGGCACACCGGCGTCGGCAAACATGATTACGCCGAGACGGATCAGGGCTTCCAGAGGGCCATTGGCATGGAACGTGGCCAGGCCCGAGTGATCACTCATGAACGCCCGGAACAGGGACAGGGCGGCATCCCCGGTGCGGACCTCGCCCACCAGGATGTGACTGGGAGCCATGCGCATGGCATCGTCCACCCCGTCGGTCACGGTGTAGCCCGGGATCGAACTGCCCGGCGGCGCCGGGCGCGCCTCCAGGGTGGCGACATTGGGGTGGGGAAGCCACAGTTCCTCGGGATCCTCGATCTTGACGATGCGGGCGGACTTGGGGATGCCGTGGCACAAGGCGCTCAGCAGCGTGGTCTTCCCGGTGCCGGTACCTCCGACCACGAGGACATTGGTGCGGTTCCCCACCGCCTCCAGCAGCTGCGCCAGGACTGTCTCCGGGAGCATGTCCCAGGCCAGCAACTGTTGGGGATCGACCGGATTGGGTTCGAAGAAGCGCAATGCCAGCGAGGGATAGCCGTCCCCCGGCACAATCGCGGGGTGCAGGACCTTGAGGCGCGCGCCGGCAAAGCCGGAAGCCGCGTCGCGCGGCATGCGGGCATCGACGCTGGGCGACGCCTCGGTGCAGGCCCGGCCCAGGGGTCCCAGCAGGGACTCGATGGCCTGCCATACCTCCTGGTGGCTGGGGGTCTGGTCGGCCAAGTGCGTGAAATCCATGTCTCCCCGCGCCCGAGCCCAGAGCTGTCCGCTGGGATTCAGGACCAGATCGGTGTAGCGGTTGCAGACCGGCGGCATCAGTTGTTCCAGGAAGCCCAGACCGCCCGCGCGGGACAGGAGGGCGCGCACAAGCTCGTCCAACTGGGTGTCCGTAGGCGGCACCATACGCATCCGTCCCGCGGCTTCCTCCAAAGCGGTACGGGCCAGGGCCGGCAGACGGCTGCGATCGCCGGTCCGGTTTCCGGTCAGGGACAGGAGGATGGGACCCGCTTCGTCCAGAAGCCGATGCCGCCGTTCCGGCGAGAGTTCCGCGGTCAATGTTTCCCAATGCATGGCTACTGCTCCCGGCGAAAGACCAAGGGACCAAAGCGGGTCTCGGCTGCTTGTTCCGTGCCGGCCCCGGCCGCGGAAACGCCAACAATCCGATCCACCAGGCGCGTCGCGAAGGTTTGCCACGGAGCCAGGTCGGGTGGCCGGCCCGGGGACTGGGCCAGTGCCGATTCCAGATCCGGTACCTCGGGCATCTCGGCAATCGGTTCCGGCATGTCGCGCAGGCCGGAGCGCACCGTGGCCGTGTACTCCCGTGCCGACATCTGCCCGGGTCGGGTCCGGTTCAGCACCAGATGACAGGCCGAGGCGGGTAGGCCGATCTCCTGTCGGGCCAGCCGCCAAGCCTCGACGGCCGCGACCGCCCCGCGCGCGGATGCGGAGCTCACCAGCAACAGACTATTGGCGGCCTTGAGGGCCGGTGCCGCCAGTTCCTGGGCGGAGATGTCGAGAATGGTGACGGCATATCCCATGCGCGCGGTCTCCATCGTCAGGGATGGCAGCGAGTTGTTGCCGTCCATTGCCGCCGGGGCGAAGGTGCCCAGGTCGCGCGGGGAAGGGAAGCCGGCCAGGAGATCCAGTTGTCCGTTGTGTTGCAGAAGGTCGCGTACGGTCTCGGGCCGCGGGTCCCGATGCCACTGCAGCAGGTTGGGCGATGGATTCAAGCCGGCCTGCAAGGGCAGGATGTCCGGTGCACCGAGCCCGACCAGCAGGCATTTGAGGCCGCGCCGGACACATTCGGTTCCCAGGGACCAGGCAATCAGGCTCTTGCCGATTCCGCCTTCCAGCGACCAGACCGCCAACCCGCGCCAGCCGACGGCCCCCGTTGTGTGGGCCATGGACGGAGTCGTGTTCGGCACGGGGCCAACGGTCCCCGCGGCATTGGCATCCTGCACCGTTGCCGGTCCCTGCGGCGGCAGCCATTGCAGAAGCGTGTCCGGCAGTTCCGATGCCGGGGTGGTGCGCTGATAGGGGTAGGTAAAGCGGCTCCGGGCCTGAAAAACAGGTTGAGGAAACGGAAAAAGCATGGTTTGCGGGTAGGCTGTTCGTGTTTCCACACATCAAACAGGCCCCGGTTCCATGCTTCTTCCGACGGCATTCTATCCCCTGCACGACCAAATCCAAAGGCATCTGCCCCATCTGCGGCCGGCCCAGAGGATCGGGTTGGCCCTGTGGGTGGGGGCCACGGTGATGGCCCGCAGCGGCTGCCAGAATGCGGTGCTGGGGGCCCTGTTGAGCCTGGGTCTGGGCTGGCACACGACCCGCCAGTACCTGCGGGAATGGCTCTACGACGGCTCCGACCGGGCGGCGCCCTGCGGGGTGCAGTTGGAGGTCGAGGCCTGTTTCGCGCCCCTCCTGCGCTGGGTCCTGGCCTGGTGGCAGGGCTCCGAACTGACGCTGGCCGTCGATCCCACGGCCAAGGGCGGGGCCCTGGTGGCCCTGGTCGTGAGCGTGGTCTACCGGGGCCTGGCCATCCCCGTGGCCTGGCGCCTCAAGACCGGCGGCCAACCCGGTCCCTGGATGCCGGACCTCTGCGCCCTGCTGGACCGGCTGGGGCCCGCCGTGCCGGAGGGCATGACCGTGCGCGTGCTCTGCGACCGGGGCCTGCAGAGCCCCGACCTGTGGGCCGCCATCCGCCGCCGGGGCTGGCACCCCTACATGCGCTACGACCGAAACATGACCTTCCAGGCCACGACCGGACCGCGCTGGCCGGCTTGGCGCTTCGTGGCCGGCGAAGGCCAGTACACGGTCACGGCCGGGAAGGCCTTCCGCGAGCGCAAGCGCGCCTGCACCCTGATTGTGCTCTGGGTGCCCGGCCAGGAAGTCCCCTGGGTCGTGCTCACGGACGAAGCCCCCGAGGACGTGGAGCTCGGCGCCTACGGGATGCGCGTCTGGATTGAGCAGGGCTTCCGCACCCTCAAGCGCATGGGCTGGCAGTGGCACCGCACCCGGCGCCTGGACCCGGCCCGCGTCGACCGGCACTGGCTGGTCCTGGCCGTCGCCACCCTCTGGGTGCTGGCCCACGGTACGCGCGTCGAGGAGGCGTATCTGCGCGGTCTGGCACCCGGTCGCGTGCGCACACCGCCCCTGCAGCCGGCGGTGCCCCGCAGCCGACCGCTCAGTGTCTTTCAGCTGGGCCTGGCCCGGGTCCAGCGGCTGCTGCACCGCGGCTACGGCTGGGCCCGGGTCTGGCTGCAGCCCCTGCCCGGACCGGATCCGCCCTGGGAGCTGCGGTGGGTGGACCCGCCCGGACTGGAGCAAACGGTCGCACATTGACCCGGCTCCCGGCTTTACCTACCCCTATCAGCGGGGTCCACCCGCAGCAGGAAGCGATGCGGTGCCGTCCGCGCCGCGTCCGGGGTGCCGTCGGCGTGTACGGGCCAACCTTCCACCGTACGCAGGATGGGATACGACGGCCGGAACTGCTCCGGGACTGTGAACAGGGGCTGCGGCACCGTCCGCCGCACCCAGTGCTCCACCGGGGAACGGGCCGTGGAGAAGCTGGCCGCGACCCGCGTCCCAACCAGCTGCAGGGCGTAGCGACCATCCGCATGCACCGCCAGGTTGTCGTAGGCTCCGGAGGCGGTCAGGCGGGGGACGGGCGTGGGCGTGGCAGAGGGCGCGAGCGTAACGGTGGGCTCCGTTGGCACCGGGGGCGGGACCTCAACACCGGCGCGGGCCGGCAATGGTCCGCTGGACATGCGGGGGGTGCAGCCCAACAGACACGGGAACAGCAGCAGGAGCAGGGCGGCCAAGCGCACGGCGGGGACGGGCATGGTCGATACAGCGGGACGGGGTGGCGGTCCGGTACACGATACCCGATCCGGCAACCGGCAGGGGTAGCCCACCATTGGGAACGCCTTGGGAATGGCCGGGAGGGTCCGGGTTCCGCCAGACTGGCGGGCGTCCCCGTTTGGGGGACCACATCCAGACCCGGACAGTGCTGTCCGGGCCACAACAAGGAGACCCGACATGACCGTTACCAGTACCCGCCACGGCCTGAGTGTTTACACCGGAGCCGATGCTACCCATGGGGCCGACACCGCCGACAACCGTCGGTTGCACCGGCCTGTTGACGAAGCCGTCAGCAACACCTTCAACGATGCCACCTCGGGACATCGCTATGACCACCCCGCTGGCCACGAGGGCATCGACTTCGCTTGCGGCACTGGCACCGACGTCAGGGCTATGTACGGCGGCATCGTGGTCAAGATTGAGACCGGCCACCAGTCCTACGGCACCCTCGTCACCGTCCGCTCCTGCACGGGTCCGGCCAAGGGTGTTGGCTTCGAGCACACCTACGCGCACTTGCAATCGACTGCGGCAAGCCTCAAGGTGGGCGACTCGGTGGCCAAGGGAGACCGGATCGGCGTGTCCGGTACCACCGGTACCACCGATGCCCATCTGCACGTGCACCTCAAGGCCTTCGGGCCGGACGGCACCATAACCAAAGACGATGAACTGGGATGGGATGGGGTAACCGTCGACCACAAGCGGTACACAGATGTGGCCTCTCGGATCCTCGGCTGCCTGAACTTCGCCTGCTTCCTGCCGCCCGACAACTCGGCCGATGCTCCTCCCATCAACGAGAATTTCCCCTTGGCTCCCGACCGTAAGCTACTGAGTCCGCGGGATGCCTTCGATACCGAAATTCCGGTATTTGTCAACAGATTCGACAACTACAACAGCGCAAAGTCTTACTCCCCCAACAGTACAGAGACCAACAGTGCTGGAGAAGAGGAATTTCGGACCTACCCGGCCTATGTCTGGGGTAAGGAAATTGCCTGCTATACCGTTTTGGAGCACTACCCCGTCAACAGCAACAATCCCACCTGGTACAAGATCCGCCACAGCGATTGGAAAAACGGTAAAATAGTGGGTGTCATTGAGGGTTGGGTTCCTAGCCATGGTCGGGTAAGGGAGCGGAAGCCAGGAACCACCTCGACAGACGATAAGGGATTGTTCCACGACAATGTCGCGTGGGTGCAGGTGGAGAACGCTCCGGCCACGATGCCGGAAGTCCAGGCCCGTCCGCACTTCGCGACCACCGACACCGCCGCAGTCAAGGTCCACTCCCTACCCTCCACCACGGGCTCCAGCGTGCGCGCCCGCCTGACCGCCGGCCGGTGCCATGCCATCACCGGCGTGTATTGGGACCGGGCCGTGATCGTGCCGGACACGCCCCGGCGCTGGTGGCTGCTCCAATACGGCACCGATGCGAACGACCGTCCCCTAACCGGCTGGGTGCGGGGCGAGGAGGTCTGGGCATACGGGGACGAGACCGGGGTGACGGCCTACACGGGCCCCGCCGACAACCCCCGACCCGCCCCGGGAGTCCCGAAGGAGGTAGCGGTGTTGCCGGTCGCAGAGAGCGTAACGGTCTCCTGGAAGCCGCCGGCGAACGCGGCGGCGGGCTTGAGGGGCTACCGCATCTGGCGGGGACGCAGCCCGGAGAGCCTGAAAAAGATCCACCAGGCGAGGGCCGGCACCACCTCCTGGACGGACCAGCCGACAACCCCGCTGGGCACACTGTACTACTACGCGGTATCCGCGTACCGGATCGAGATTGAGGGGGAACGCAGCCCGGCCGTTGGCATCATCACCGGCCACGGGCCCCTTGACGGGACCAAGACCCTGGCGGTCGCCGAGAGGAACACCCACACCCGGTCCACGCCCAGTACGGGTCCCAACTCGCTGGCGGTCATGCTCGACTCGGTCTTTCATGAAGTGAAGGGGGTGCTTTGGAAGAACAAACTGCCGGTGTCCCTGGCGGTCGCGCTGCCGCCGACCCGGCCCTCCGCGCCCATTCAGGAGGGCTGGGTGCCGGTGTCCGCCGTCAAGGTGCTCGGAACCAACGGCACCCCGGTCGCACCCACCAGCCCCGCGGGCATCCGCCTTCTGGCACCGGTCACAGCCCGGTCCTTCCTGCGCCTGCGATCGTGGGTCACGGGCCTGCACCTGCGCACGGGACCATCGACTGCCTTCGCCATCCACCGCCTGCTCACGGACACCTCCGTGTGGTACGCGGTGACCGGCAGGACGGCCACCACCCCCGTCTGGTACCGCCTCCGCTACGACGCCACCTTCCAGGGCTGGGTGCGCGGCGACTATGTGGAACTCTCGGAGTCCGCTCCGGCCGTGGCCGCCGTGACCCCGCCGGCCATGCCGGCCGAGACCGGCCCCGCACACGAGGCGGGCACGGGCACGGGCACGACCACCGGCTCCGCCTCCGGCGACTTCCGCAACCTGGTCACCAACCCCGACGGACGCTGGGCCGTCAGCAAGTCCGGCACCACCGTCACCGCCAACTTCAGCAGCCCCCGCTCCCCCGTCCAGTACCTGATAGGGGTAGGTAAAGCGGCTCCGGGCCTGAAAAACAGGTTGAGGAAACGGAAAAAGCATGGTTTGCGGGTAGGCTGTTCGTGTTTCCACACATCAAACAGGCCCCGGTTCCATGCTTCTTCCGACGGCATTCTATCCCCTGCACGACCAAATCCAAAGGCATCTGCCCCATCTGCGGCCGGCCCAGAGGATCGGGTTGGCCCTGTGGGTGGGGGCCACGGTGATGGCCCGCAGCGGCTGCCAGAATGCGGTGCTGGGGGCCCTGTTGAGCCTGGGTCTGGGCTGGCACACGACCCGCCAGTACCTGCGGGAATGGCTCTACGACGGCTCCGACCGGGCGGCGCCCTGCGGGGTGCAGTTGGAGGTCGAGGCCTGTTTCGCGCCCCTCCTGCGCTGGGTCCTGGCCTGGTGGCAGGGCTCCGAACTGACGCTGGCCGTCGATCCCACGGCCAAGGGCGGGGCCCTGGTGGCCCTGGTCGTGAGCGTGGTCTACCGGGGCCTGGCCATCCCCGTGGCCTGGCGCCTCAAGACCGGCGGCCAACCCGGTCCCTGGATGCCGGACCTCTGCGCCCTGCTGGACCGGCTGGGGCCCGCCGTGCCGGAGGGCATGACCGTGCGCGTGCTCTGCGACCGGGGCCTGCAGAGCCCCGACCTGTGGGCCGCCATCCGCCGCCGGGGCTGGCACCCCTACATGCGCTACGACCGAAACATGACCTTCCAGGCCACGACCGGACCGCGCTGGCCGGCTTGGCGCTTCGTGGCCGGCGAAGGCCAGTACACGGTCACGGCCGGGAAGGCCTTCCGCGAGCGCAAGCGCGCCTGCACCCTGATTGTGCTCTGGGTGCCCGGCCAGGAAGTCCCCTGGGTCGTGCTCACGGACGAAGCCCCCGAGGACGTGGAGCTCGGCGCCTACGGGATGCGCGTCTGGATTGAGCAGGGCTTCCGCACCCTCAAGCGCATGGGCTGGCAGTGGCACCGCACCCGGCGCCTGGACCCGGCCCGCGTCGACCGGCACTGGCTGGTCCTGGCCGTCGCCACCCTCTGGGTGCTGGCCCACGGTACGCGCGTCGAGGAGGCGTATCTGCGCGGTCTGGCACCCGGTCGCGTGCGCACACCGCCCCTGCAGCCGGCGGTGCCCCGCAGCCGACCGCTCAGTGTCTTTCAGCTGGGCCTGGCCCGGGTCCAGCGGCTGCTGCACCGCGGCTACGGCTGGGCCCGGGTCTGGCTGCAGCCCCTGCCCGGACCGGATCCGCCCTGGGAGCTGCGGTGGGTGGACCCGCCCGGACTGGAGCAAACGGTCGCACATTGACCCGGCTCCCGGCTTTACCTACCCCTATCAGCGTCCAGTACTACGCACGCCAGAACCCCCAGCCCCAGTTCGTCCTGCCCGCCGGCTTCCGACCCGCCGCCCCCGTGACCCGCACCGTCACCGGCGGCACCCAGGTCAACGAGAACCGCACGCCCGTGCCCAACGCCCCCAAGGTCTCCTTCGACCTGACCATCGGCACCAACGGCGAGATGCGCTACGTCAACAACCGCAAGGTCGACCACCTGGGCTACGTCAGCTACAGCGTGACCGCCCTCAAATGGCAGTCCAACGAGGCCCTGACGACACCGGCGCAACCCGGCGACACCAAGGCCTCCGGCGTCTACCTCAACCAGCAGGTCAACCGGGGCAGCAGCTGGCAACTGCAACGCCGCGGCAACGCCGTCTCCGGCTCCTTCGGCTGCACCCGCTCCCCCGTCCACCACTACGCCAACGGCAGCACCCGCGCGGCCCAACTGCTGCTGCCCGCGGACTACCGGCCCCGGACCAACGCACGCTTCCAGGTCAAGGGCGCCGTGCGCGTCAACGAGGACGGTTCCGACAGCACCGACACGCGCAAGGTCGACTTCTGGCTCACGGTTCAGCCCAACGGCCAGATGTGGTACGACGCCGACACCAACCTGCAGACCCTGGGCGTGGGCTACCTCCGCTACACCGTCAACGTCGCCTGGACCGCAGCCCCGCGCATCACGGTGCCGGGGGTCCCCCGCGAACTGGAGGCCGAGGACATCGAGGCCACCGAGCTGGAACTGGACTGGCGCAGTCCGGCCGCGAACGGCGGCGCCGCCGTCGACGGCTACCGCATCCAGGTCTGGGATGCGGACGACGCCGAGTGGGACACCGAGGAGTCGAACACCCGCTCGACGCGCACGCGCCATGACGTGGAGGACCTGGACCCCTACACCACCTACCGCTTCCGGGTGGCCGCCCACAACCGCGTCGGCTGGGGCGCCTTCGGCCCCGCCGTCACCGTCACCACGCGGCGCCGGGCGCCGGGCGCGCCCGCCAGCCTCTCCGCCACGGCCGCGCACGATGCCGTGACCCTAAGCTGGGGCACCACGTCCGGCACGGTCACGGGCTACACGCTGGCCCGACGGACCGGGAACGGGGCCTGGGACATCCTGGTCGCCGACACGGGCGTCACGACACGGAACTTCGTGGACCGCACCGTAAGCCCGGCCACCACCTACCGCTACCGGGTCCGGGGCCACAACCGCGGGGAGGCCGGCGCCTGGTCCCCGGAGCGCAGCATCGCCACGGCCGCGGCCCCCACCATCCCGGGCCGGGTCACGGGCCTGGCGGTCGCCCCGGGCACCGGCAGCCGCCTGCAACTGACCTAGACCGCCCCAACCGACACCGGCGGCGGCGTGACGGGATACCGCATCGAGCGCGCGCCCGACACCGCGCCCCGTACCTGGACCGTGGTCCGGGAGGATACCGGCTCCGACACCGTGAGCTGGGGGGATGACGACGTGGCCGCCGACACGGCCTACCGCTACCGGGTCGGTGCCCGCAACCGGGCCGGCGTCGGCACACCCTCGGCCGAGGCCATGGGCCGTTCCCGGCCCCAACTGCACCTGGGGGGAAGGCTGCCCTATCCCCTCACGGCCCACGCCTCGCCCTGGGCCGACGCGGCCGTGACCGCCACCTTCGCCGCCTACCTGCCCGGACGCGCCTACGACCTGACGGCCCGCGTGCAGGACCCCGACGGCTGGTGGCGCGTCCTGCTCTTCGGACAGGGCACCACAAGCCCCTTCTGGCTGCCGGCCGCGGCCGGCAGCACCATTGGTGATACGGCAGCGTTGCCGCAACCGCCGGCCGCACCGGCGAGTTTCACGGCCAGCCTGGCCAGTGGCACGGTGACCCTGACCTGGGCCGCTCCCCCCGCGGGCACCGCCGCGACCGGCTACCGTCTCTGGCGGCAACAGGACGACGGGACCTGGACCCAGCTGGGACAGGACCTGAACGCAACCACCCTCACGGCCACGGACAGCACCGTGACCAACGGCCACGTCTACCGCTACCGCCTCCAGGCCCTGGCCGACACGGGGCCCGGCCGCCCCTCCAACGCCGCCGCCCTGGCCGTCATGGCCACACCCGCGGCTCCGGCCGCGGTCACCGGCCTGAAGGCCACCGCCACGGCCAACACACTGCAGCTGGCCTGGACCCGCGCCGCCACCGGCGGCCTGCCCACAGCCTACCGCGTCCAGTGGCGCGTCGACGGCACCGCGGACGACTTCCTCGAGACGGAGGTCATCGGCACCGCCCACACCCTGGCCGGCCTGCGTCCCCACACCGCCTACGCGCTGCGCGTGGTCGCCTTCAACCAGGTGGGCGACGCCCCGGCCACAACCCACACCGCCACCACACTGCAGCCGGTCCCCGGCCTGCCCGGGGCTCCGAACGTGACCGTCAAGGGGCGGGACGCCACCGTCGCCTGGCAGGCCCCCGCCACCGGCGGCCCGACCGACGCCTACCACCTGCAGGCCAAGACCCGGGCCACCACCGACTGGCCGGACACCTTCACCACCGTGACCGGCACCACCCACACCCTGACCGGCCTGGCCGGCGCCACCGCCTACGACCTGCGCCTGCGCGCCGCCAACACGGCCGGCGCCTCGGACTGGGTCGCCGCCACCTTCACCACCCGGCCGCAGTTGAGCCTCAAGGCCTCCGCCACGACCGGACTCAACGTGCGCTCCGGACCCGGCACCGCCCACGCCCGGGTCGCCTCCATCGCCGGCGGCTCCACCACCCGCTACGACATCCTGGGCAAGGACGCCGACACCCCCACCTGGTACCAGATCCGCTTCAGCTCCACCGTCACCGGCTGGGTCCACGCCAACTACGTCCAGACCCACGGCGACCTCTCCGGGCTCACCGTCACCTGGACCCCGCCCCAACTGAGCCTCAAGGCCACCACCACCTACAACCTCAACGTGCGCGCCGGGCCCGGCACCGCCCACGCCCGGGTCGCCTCCATCGCCGGCGGTTCCACCACCCGCTACGACATCCTGGGCAAGGATGCCGCCACGGCCACCTGGTACCAGATCCGCTTCAGCTCCACCGTCACCGGCTGGGTGCATGGGGACTACGTCCAGACCCACGGCGACCTCTCCGGGCTCGCCGTCACCTGGACCCCCGGCCCCCAACTGAGCCTCAAGGCCAGCACCACCTACAACCTCAACGTGCGCGCCGGAGCGGGTACGAACCATCGTGTCGTGGGCTCCATCCCCGGCGGCTCCACCACCCGCTACGACATCCTGGGCAAGAACGCCGCCACCCCCACCTGGTGGCGGATCCAATTCAGCTCCACCCTCACCGGCTGGGTCCATGCCAACTACGTCCAGACCCACGGCGATGTCAGCGGTGTCCCCATCCGCTGATTTGCTCCATACGGCGGGGAACAGGACTATCTCCTGTTCCCCGTCGCCCAACTTCCGCCATGGCTTTCCGCGGCACTCCTGGATAGTGAACAGGAAGTTGGGCACGGTTTCCGTTTCGTTGCTGTTGGTCCTGCGTCCGGAAAGGACAAAGGACCCTTGACCATTGTTCGTATCAAAAACACCCAAGAACCCCCTGTTGGACCTCTCCATCTCCAACAGCTGTTGGTGTCCAACAGAAATTTCCGATTCGAGTTCGCCTGCCTGTGCCTTGTTCTCGCTGGTCACGGCATGGTGCCGGTGTCTTCGAGCGGGAATTAAGACCGTGGAATGGCCAAGCCGGCTTAACCATTCACATCCCATCCACAAAAAAGGCGGCCTGGTCGAACCAAGCCGCCTTCCATATGGCTGGTTTCAACTGACAACCGGCCGGTCGGTACGCAACCAACCACCGGCTCGTTGAACCCACATGGTGCTACTCGAAGCTGTGGTCCTCTTCCTCAGCGATGCGCAGAAGCGCCTCGCCAACGGCAGCCTCCACGTCAGGCAGCAGCGCCGCGGCATCCCCTTCGGGATCGCTCCAGAAAACACCCAGGAGGTTGTCCCAGGTACTGTTGAGTTCGTCGAAGCCGACCATGAGGTGGTTGCTGGACTCCAGACCATTGGTGAAGGCACCCTGGTAGACATCCTTCACATCGGCCGGATCCATGCAGCCGAACTGCTGATACCACTCCTCCAGCAGCTTGTGCTGCGTGGGCGGCGTGTTGGTGGCCTGCATGTAGGCGCGGGCCGCATCCTCGGAAATGAGGTACTTGATGAAGGTCCAGGAATCCTCCAGCTCCTGGCCTTCCATACCTGCCGTGATCACCCACGGATCCGTGAAGATGACCGCGCGCGTGGGGGCACCAGGTGCACCGAAGGGCAGCGGGGCCACACCCCAGCAGAAACCGCCTTCCACGTCGGGGGTAACCGGGCTATAGACCCACCAGCCCCAGCCACCGGTTGTCTTCATGGCAACCTTGCCGCTCTGGAAATCACCGCCCAGGGCACTCAGGCCCTCAATGGCCGCAGCATCAGGTGCCACCTTGTGCTTGTAGGTCAAGTCATGCCGGGACTGGAATGCCTTGACGGCTCCCTCGGAGGTGAAGTCGATGCTTTGGGCAAAGCCAGTGTCAAAGGCGTCCTCGGGCCACGGGAACGCGTCGAAGAGCCAGGTGATGGCCTCCGCCGGCCAAATGCCCTCGACCCAGCCGTAGGTGGCGTTCATGGGATCGTCGGGATTGACCGTCAGTTCCTGGGCAATGGCCAGGGCGCGGTCCCAGGTCCAGGTCTCGTCGTCCCAGGACACGGGCGGGTACTCAACGCCGGCGGCGTCGAAGAGATCCATGTTGTAGAACGTGTAGCTGCCCGTCGTCAGGAACGGGAAGCCGTACTGCCGACCCTCGTTTTCGTAAATCGCGAGCACTTCGGGGATGAAGACGGAGGTGTCCAGACCGTCGCGCTCAATCAGGGGGCTCAGATCGTGCAGCAGGCCGCGCACGCGGTCGCTGGCGAAACCGTTGCCGCCCCAGTTTGGCGACCAGACATGCAGCGGTTCGCCGGCTGCAATCATGGCCTCGCGCTTCACCGCGATGTCAGGCTGATCGACAATCAGCAGATTGACCCTGATGTCGGGATTCGCCGCCTCAAAGGCCGGAATGGCGACATCCTGCTCCCACGGATTCTCCACCACGTTGGTGCGGGCCATCCAGACTATCTCGCGCTGCATGGACTCCTCGGCCCCGGTATCGCCGGCCGGTGCGGCACAGGCAGCCAAAACCACGGACAGGACTGCCAGCAGTCCCAACCATGTCAACAAACGTCGATTCATTGCTATTCTCCTGTCGGGACAAGCCCGTGTTTAGAACAATTCGATGTGTCAGCTGCCGGTGTCGACAGTCTGTACCTTGATGAATGGGACCGGCATATGGACCGGTCAGCCCTTGACCCCGCTGACCACGATGCCCTGGATGAAGTAGCGCTGGGCAATGAAGAAAACCACGATGCAGGGGGCAATCACGGCCAGGGAAGCCGCCATGTACCAGTGCTGGGGAGTTCCACCGAACGGCGTGCGGAACATGGACAGGCCCAGGGACACGGGGAACTTGTCGTTGTCGTTGATGTAGATCAGCGGTCCCTGGAAGGTATTCCAGTGAAAGATGAACGACATGATCGCCACCGCGCCCAAGGCCGGCTTGGACAGCGGCAGGATGATGCGCCACCAGATGCCGAAGCGCGAAGCGCCTTCCAGACGCGCCGACTCGTCGTACTCGAACGGAATTCCAAGGTAGAACTGGCGCAGCAGGAAGATGAGGTAGGCGCTGCCCAGCCAGGCGGGGATAATCAACGGGTTGTAGGTGTTCAGCCACTGGCCGGGGAGGTTGGCGAACAGCACGTAGGTCGGAATGATCGTCACCTCGGCCGGCACCATCAGGGTGGCCAGCACCATGATGAACAGAACATTGCGACCCGGTGCCCGCAGGCGGGCGAAGCCATAGGCAATGAACGAATTGGATAGGACCTCGCCAATCACCACCATGCCGGCGAAGTAAAACGTGTTCCTGAAGTAGGTACCGAACGGATTGTGGGTCAAGGCATCCCGATAGTTGACCCACTGAAACGACTTGGGGATCCAGTTGGGTGGGATCTTGAGCGCTTCGATCTCACCCTTGAGGCTGGTGGACAGCATCCAGAACAGGGGAAACAGAACCACAGTCAGGCCCAACACGAGAATGGCCGTGGCAATCCCGGCCATGAGCCGTTCCTGGCCGCGTATGGACAGGGAACGGGTCGGAACGCGGTCTGTGACCGGAGCAAAGGGTTGGGCGGCAGTCTGTTCGGCCATGGCTTGTTCCGGGGCCTGCCTAAATCATCTTGTCGTCGCCGGGCGACTCGTAGTAGACCGCACTGCGGGATGCTCTCAGGGCGATGATCGTGAGTATCAGGATGATGATGAACAGGAACCAGGCCTGCGTCGAAGCGAACCCAAAGCGATAGCGGCGGAACGCGTTGAGGTACAGATAGAGGACATAGAACATCGAGGCATAGGCGGGGCCGCCGACGCCGCCGCTAACGATGTAGGCCGGCGTGAAGATCTGGAACGAACCAATCATGCCGGTGATGAAGGTGAACAGAATCACCGGGGAAATCATCGGCAGGGTCACGTTGCGGAACCGGCGAAAGGCCCCGGCACCGTCAATCCGCGCCGCCTCGTACAGTGCCGTGGGCACCCCCTGCAGGCCGGCCAGGTATATCAGCATCGAACCGCCAAAGCCCCACAGGCTCATCAGCACAAAGGAGGGCACCACCCAATTGGGATCGAAGAACCACCGCGGACCGGAAAGCCCCAGCGGAACCAGTCCCTCCTCGCCGACGAAGCGGCTGATGAGGAAGTTGATGATGCCGAAACTGGGGTTGAGCAGCCACTGGAACAGCAGGGCGACGGCCACACTGCCGGCCACCAGCGCGGGGATGTAGTAGAGGGTCCGGAACACCCCTAGGAAGGGCACGCCCTTCTGGTTCAGCAACATGGCCATCAGCAGGGAGACGACAATGCCCAGGGGCACAGCCATCAGCGTGTAGAGACCCGACACCTTGAGGGACTTGTAAAAGATGTCGTCCCGCAAGAGCCGCGCGTAGTTCTCGAATCCGACCGGGCTCGGCGGATCGGCCACGTTGTATTCAGTGAAGCTCAATGCCAGCGAGGCGAGAATCGGGCCGCCGCGGAAAAGAATCAACCCCACGATCCAAGGAGATATGAACAACCAGAACCAGAGGGCCTCGTTGCGGGCCATCTTCGGTCTCGGCAATATCGAGAGCATCGCAGGGGTCCCTGCTCCGCCGGTGCCCACGGGCACCGGGCGAACATCGGGCTCGTTTCAATTTGCAGGAAGGAAGGTGACTATACCACCTTGGCCATTCCTGACCCATACCCGACCCAGTGCGATGACCGGTGCCGTGCGGGCCAAGTCCATGCGCGCCGACCGCCAGACCTCCGTTCCGTCCCCGGCATCCAGGGCCACCAGGTGGCTGCCCTCCCCGAAGCGGATCACGACATAGAGGTATCCATGGGAGATGGCCGGCAGCGAAACGAAGTTGAGCGTCTCGTAGTTCCAGAGTACCTCCCCGGTCTGCAAATCGTGGGCGCGCAGCCGATGCCCGGACTTGCTGTAGACCCGGTCCCCGGCGGCTCCGGCCGGAATCACGGGGCCGGCCGCCGGCTCCGACTCCCAAACTACATCGCCAGTCTCGCCGTCCAGGGCCCGAAAGGAGTTCTGGAACGACACATGGACCTGACCCGCCACCACTACCGGGGCGAAGAACTGTGCCACCTGCTCGTCACCATGCCGCCACATCTCCGTCCCCGACTCGATGTCAAAGGCATAGATATTGAAAAAGTCGGCGACATAGGCCACGCCGTCGCCCAGGGCGGCCGAGGACGTGACCGGCTCCGCCAGACGCGCGCGCCACACCTCCGCGCCGGTGTCATGGTCGATGGCGTGCAGGTTGCGACCGCTCGCGATCACAAGACTGCGGCCGGCCGGCAACGGCGCCGTCACGTGACCGCCCATGTTTTCCGCACCGCTGCCCACTTCGGGAAAGTCGAACTGCCATAGGAGATCGCCGTTCCCCGCATCCAGGGCGATCAGGGCACCCTGGTTGCCTGCTTCGGCCCGCACGTATACGCGGTCCCCTTCCACCACGGGGGAGAGGTAGAAGCCCTTCAGGCGAATCCGCCAGGCGCGGCTGCCGTCGGCGGCCGCCACCGCGTCCAAGCCCCCCTCCATATCGACGTAGAGATGCTCCGAGCCGATGGACGGTGGGCTGGCAAACAGTCCCGCACTTTCAATCTCGATCTCCCCCTCGCGGACCAGGGGCGGCGCCAGACCGTTCCCGGAGGCCCGCAGGCGCTGGGGATTGCCTCCCTCCATGAGCCAGGTACTCCCCGCCATCGGGGCGGAACCGAAGGGAATAGCAGTACAGCCGGCCAGCAGGCACATCAGCACGGACAGTACCATCAGGATGGGTTGCAACAGGCGGGAAGGACCGC
Organism: Caldilineaceae bacterium; assembly: GCA_965208365.1. Classification (GTDB taxonomy): domain Bacteria; phylum Chloroflexota; class Anaerolineae; order Caldilineales; family Caldilineaceae; genus Bin34. Next base: position 2,204,950 of record OZ242330.1, read on the forward strand.
TCACGGGAATGGCTCCTCGAGGTGGTGGACGCGGCGGCACGGAGGTTCTGCCTGGCACGGGACGCGGTGATCAGGCGTCCGGATCGGTTCGCGGGAACCCCATGTTAGAACCTTGTCTCACATCCGTTTCCGATCCGGATCCCAAAGCCGCCGGACGGAACCGACCCTACAACAAACCGATTCCGATGCCGCGACAATAACAGGAGAAGCTCCAAGTTGTATACTGCGCGGACGGAATCCAGAAGTCCTTGCCTTCGTATTTGACACTCCCGGTACCCGTTTTCGTCCCGTTCCCCCGCCGGTGCGACCCGCGTGAGGTCTGCCTGCCGGCGCGCGTCCAGGTGTTGGATCCCCTGCCTTCCGCCAACCGTCCGGCACGGTCTGGCCCTGTCCCCTTGCTTCGACGCGGCACCTCCGCCCCGCGGCCGGCATGCGCCTGACCATCGTCGACAATCTGGAGCAGTTGCTGGCCGTGCTGCCGCGGCCCCTGCAGGAGTTGCTGGACGCCGACCCGCGTACGCCGGAACTGGTGGAGGTAATCATGGACCTCGGGCGGCTGCCCGAGGCGCGCTTCAGCCAGGAAGACGACACGCTGGGCGCCCAGGAGATCGAATTCGACGATCTGGAGCAGACCATTCGCCGCATCGGCGACTTCGGCCGCGACAACCGCGCCGGGATCGAACGCACGCTGCACCGGATCTCCGCCATCCGCAATCGCAACGGCCAAATCATCGGCCTCACCTGTCGCGTCGGTCGGGCCATTTCGGGCACAATCGAGATCATCCGCGACATGATCGAAGGCGACCGCAACATCCTGCTGCTGGGACGGCCCGGTGTCGGCAAGACCACCCTTCTGCGCGAGGCCGCCCGGGTCCTTGCCGCAGACCGACGCGTCGTGATCGTGGACACCAGCAACGAGATTGCGGGCGACGGGGACATTCCCCATCCCGCCATCGGCCGCGCCCGGCGCATGCAGGTGGCCACCCCGGACCTTCAGCACGAGGTGATGATCGAGGCGGTGGAAAACCACATGCCAGAGACCATCATCATCGACGAAATCGGCAGGGAGCTCGAGGCCCTGGCCGCCCGCACCATCGCCGAAAGGGGCGTGCAGCTGATTGGCACGGCCCACGGCAACACGCTCGAGAACCTGATCATGAATCCGACCCTCTCGGACCTGGTGGGCGGCCTCGAAAGCGTTACCCTGTCGGACGAGGAGGCGCGGCGGCGCGGCACCCGCAAGACCGTCCTGGAACGGCGGGCGCCCCCCACCTTCGACGTCCTGATCGAAATCCAGGAACGCCAGCGCATGGTGCTGCACCAGGACGTGGGCAGTGCCGTGGACGGTCTGCTGCGCGGCTGGAAACTCAAGCCGGAACTGCGCCAGGTGGATGAATCCGGCGCCATCCAGCATGAACTGACGGACACCCAAGGCCCCTCCGAACAGTTTTCGCGGTCGGCCGGCCTGCGACAGGGCACCGCCCGGGACCTGAACATCGATTCGGAGACCTTCCATCGCCGGGACCGGTCCACAACCCGGCCTCCCGAGGCCAACGGCACCAACGGCGCGCGCCATCAGACCCTGCGCGTTTTCCCCTTCGGCATTGGCCAGAACAAGCTGCGGGCCGCCTCCCGCAACCTGAACGTGCCGGTCTCCTTCGTCACGGACCTGAACCACGCGGACGTGGTGGTCACCCTGCGCAACCACTACCGGACGCAATCGCATGTGCTTTCCCTGTCGGAACGCGCTGATATTCCGGTCTATGTCCTGCGCAACAACACGGCTTCCCAAATGGAACGCATGCTGGTGGATCTCTTCCACCTGGGTTCCACCGACCTGGATCCCTACGATGCTGCCATCCGCGAAACGCAGGCTGCCATTCGCAAGGTTGGCGCCGGCCTGGACAACATCGAGCTGTCGCCCCAGCCTTCGGTGGTGCGGGACCAACAGCACCAGTTGGCCCGGGCAGCCAACCTCGCCAGCAACAGTCTGGGCCGGGAACCCCATCGCCGGGTCAAGATTTTCCGGCAGCGCACGTAATGTCCTGCAGGGGCTTGTTCCTCACGTTCGAGGGTCCGGAAGGGAGTGGCAAGACCACGCAGTCCGCGATGCTGGCCCGACGCCTGACAGACGCCGGCCACCGGGTTCTGGCGGTCCGGGAACCGGGCGGTACGGCCGTGGGCGAAGCCTTGCGCGACGTGTTGCTGAACCACCCCGGCCAGCCCCTGGATGTCCGGGCCGAGACCCTGATCTTCGCCGCGGCCCGGGCCCAGTTGGTCACGGAGGTGCTCAAACCCGCCCTCGACCAAGGCCGCATCGTCCTATGCGACCGGTTCGCCGACAGCACCCTTGCCTATCAGGGATTTGGCCACCGCCAGGATCTGGCGTTGCTCAGGCCCATGATCGAATATGCCACCGGCGGCCTGGAACCTTCCCTGCGCATATTGCTGGACATTCCTCCGGCGGACGGGCTGGCCCGACGCCTGACGGAGGAGCACAAGGATGCGCAGTTCTGTTTGGCGGATGCCGGTACGCGCGAATGGAACCGCATGGACGCCCTGGACCTTTCCTTCCATCAACGCGTTTATGAAGGCTATCTGGAACTGGCCGGGCAGGATCCGGAGCACTGGCTGACCGTGGATGCCAAAGGGGGCCCGGCCGCGGTCCACGCCCGAATTTGGAACGGGGTCTCCGTCCTGCTGCCTAGTGCGGCGGAGGCGGTCACATGAAGATGGTCATGGCCGTGGTGCGCTATCAGGACAGCAGCGCACTGCTCGACTCGATGTCCGGCCAGGGCTTCACCGCGACCATTGTCAACTCGCGCGGCGGCTACCTCCATGAAGGCAATGCCACAATCTACTGCGGCGTCGAGGACGAGGACGTCCAGCGCCTCCTTGACCTGATTCGGGAGACCTGCCAGGCCCGCACACGGTTCGTCACGCCTCTGCCCCCGGTCATGGAACTGGGCGAGCTGCACCTCCCGGATCCTGTGGAGAAGCAGTTGGGGGGAGCTTCAGTCTTCGTCTGGTCGATTGACGAGTTCCACCGCTTCTGACACCTATACCGATCTTTGGGAACCAGCCCTGCCGAGGCCTACAATCCCTGCCATGCTGATGCCTGAGAACAATGCCGGCAACGAGGTGCAGGAGCAGGATCCGTCTCACATCTACGAGGCGGTCTGCCATCAGCGACCGCTGGTTGTCGTGCTCTCGGGCCCCAGCGGCGTCGGCAAGGACACCACGCTCAGCGGCCTTAAGAAGCGGATGTCCGGCGCCCACTTCATCGTGACCGCCACCACCCGTCCCATCCGTCCCGGCGAGATCGACGGGGTCGACTACCACTTTGTAGACAAGAGTCGGTTCGCCGACATGATCGAACAGGGCGAATTTCTCGAATATGCCAACGTCTATGGCGATTACAAGGGAATTCCCAAGGAACAGGTGCAGTCGGCCCTGGACAGGGACCAGGATGTCATCCTGCGCATCGACGTCCAGGGCGCGGAAACCATTCGCAAGCTGATCCCGGAGGCCATCACCATTTTTTTGACGGCACCGTCCGAGGACGAACTGGTGGCCCGCCTAAAGGAGCGCAAGTCGGATCCGCCTGGCCAGCTGAGGATGCGGATTGCCGAAGCCCGACAGGAAATGAAGCGCATCAACGAGTTCCAATACGTGGTCGTCAACCGCGACAACCTGCAGGACGTGACCGTGGAGCAAGTCTGCAGCATCATCCTAGCCGAAAAGGCCCGTTACGACTGGTCTCCGATCGAGCTCTGATTCCCTCCGAACCAGGACTTGAAGCTGCCAACCACCCCAACCTTAGACAACGACTTCGAACCGCACTACACCAACCAGCACATCCCATGACAAACACTGCCCCGCAGCGGCCGCGCGCCTTGCCCGCGGTCCTGCTCCTTTGCTGCCTGATCGCCGCGGCCGCGGCCCTGCCTGTCCGTGTTCTGGCTCAGGACTCCTCGCCGGTGGCACCGGATTCCGCGCGACTGCCAATGCAGCCGGGCGACATCCATGCGGTGCAATTGCTGGCGGGGGACGAGACCGTCTACAAGCTCGATGTGGAGCAGGTGGGCCGCTATCGCCTGACAACCGGACTTCTGCCCGTGGCACAGCAGGTACAGGTAACGGTATCCGCCGCCGGCGGCGACCCGCTCTTCGCCAACCCGTTCACCCCCATTGATCTGACCCTGCGACCCGGAACCTACGAATTCACATTCTCGGCCCTGGACGACGCCACCTTCGATTTCGCGGTTGTGCGGCACCACGGCACCTACTCCGTCAACCCGGCTGTTGTCCGCCACGTCGATCCGGGACAGCACCTGCCCAGCCAGAGCCTGGACGTGCCCGACCTGCATGCCCAGCTGCGCATCCCGGAGCAAGCCGGCCCAACCGAATGGATTCTGCGGCTGGAGAACGGTCCAGTGACCCCGTTCCAACTCCGCCTGCAAGGAGCCGATCTCGACCTGACCGCGGAAGTGCGCACGGAGGCCACACTGAGTTTCTGGTCGGCTGGCGGCCTGTACGACATGGTGCTGGAACGATCCGAGGGCGGGATTGCTCCCTCCTTCACACTGCTGCAACCCAGTGCTACCGAACTGACTCCGCTCTACCTGAATTCAGTGGCGGAAGGCACGCTGGCGCCAAATCGCAAAACACTGCACTATCGCCTGACACTGGACGATGGGGTTGTTGCCAACCTGGCACTGGACTCGGACTTCGGCGGCGATCTGGATCTGTCCGTCCAGCCCCTGTCGGAACCCACCCGGCAGGTGGCGCGCAGCGCCACGCCGCTGTCCACCGAACGAATCGGGGAACTGCTGTTGACCCCCGACTCCTACCTTGTGACGGTCACCCGCACGGCCGGTCAGGGACCGGCACGCTTCCGCCTGGAGCTGGGAGTGGAGCCGATTGAGACATTCTTCAGCCATGCCGGAGGGCAGCAGTCCGCCTCACAAGGCGAGGACGATCCGCTGAACCTGCATGGCTTCCATGTTCCGGCTGCAGGCCAGCAGGTCACCCTTGAACTCAAGTCCCCCGCCATCGTGGCTGCCCACGGTCTCGTGTTCGGCCGCCAACGCCAAGTCCGGGACAACATGCTGGCCAGCCCCGTAACCTTCCTGGCACCAGCGGCCGGGGACTACTACATCGGCGTTGACACGCGATACGGATTTGGCTACTACACCCTGGACATTGGCATTGCCGAACCGCCCGCGCGACTGCCGGAGATGGGCGTGGTGGCCAGGGAGATTGAGCCGGGCGCGGTCCAGCATTGGCGCTACCCGGTGCCCACGAATGCCAATCTGATCTCCTTCGTCCTAGTCTCGCTCAGCGATCAGGACCTGGATTTGGAAAGCAACCGGTACGATCCAGACAGCCACGAGCTGCACTATCGGACCTCCTCCATGGACCCGAAGGTCGAAACCGTCGCATGGTACGATCCCGCGGGCGGCGAGATTCTGGTCACCGTGTCCAGTTTCGGTACCCGAGTGACCGAGTATCTGCTGGTCGTGCGCACCCAGACGCTGGACGGCCGCTGACCGGCGCCGCGCCGCCGGACGGTTTATTCGAACCCATGACAGCCATGCTTGAAGACAAGCGCACCGGCCTTCAGGTTGCATTCGTGGACGCCGTGGTCGAAAGTGGCCGCGACAGCTCCGTCCACCAGGCGTTGCAGGAGAATCTGCAGGTCTGGTACAGCAGCGGAGCCACCCCCCTGTGGCTCAACACCTTCCGGAACCGGGGCGACTGCCGACTGGTCTGCCTGGTGGAAAACTTCACCAGCTTCGAAAGCCTGATGCTGGACCAAATTCGGAGCGTGGCCGGCGTGCGCGAGACACGCACGGCCTTCAGTTTCAGCGGTTCGGCCAACCTGGATCTGCTGCTGGACCTTGAAATGGAGGTCCTGCCCCACACCGAAGCCTGTTCCGCCTTCCTGGAGGTGACGGTGTCACCCGGTCAGGATCGGTCCGTCCAGGAGCGTTGCGCGATGCTGCCGGCCGACGATCCCGTGCGCGTGGTGTGGTCGCTCAATTCCTACAACGGCCAAGCCGACGACTTGTCTCTCCTGCTGCTCGGCTCCCCGGGTGCGGACCTGGCGGAGTTCACCATGCGGCACATTCGGTCCATGGAAGGGGTCGTCGCAACCGAGATGGATCAGATTTGGGACTGGACCTGGATGGCCCAGCCCGACTCGGTGATTGCCCTGTGTGAACACTTTGCCGCGGAACACGTCCTGGAGGACAACTTCGACGACCTAGATCAGTTCTACGCCGACGCGGAATGGTAAAAGGGTTCGCAACTCCGATCCAATTCGGCCAAACTCAGGCCAATCCGCAATTGCCGACGCCGGACAGGCTGCGAGCTTCGAAGTACTGCGCCGCCGCGGTGTGAACCGCCGCCCTGAAGCGACCCCAATCGGCCCAACTGGGTGTCCGCTCCTTCAAGGCACACAGGTTGGCGGCAACCCGGTGCAGATCGTCCGGAGGACACCACGCCCAGCCCGTGATCTGCTCAGTCTCGTCGACCACCTGCGGCTCCATGTCATCTGGTGCTTGGATCGCAAACATGAAGGAGGCGAAGGTGAACTCCCGCTCCAGTCGCCGATGTCGGAAGTCATAGGTCAATAGACCGGCGAAGTCCGCGATGCAACCTGTGCGGAGCTCCGACGGTTCATCCCGCACCTCCAGACCCGTTTCCTCAGCCACTTCCCGCACGATCCCGGCCACCGGGTCTTCTCCCGGCGCCAACCCGCCGGTAGGCAGCCGGTAGGCCTGTTCCGGGTAGTAGCTCTTGGTATGGAGCAGAACTCCCGCTTGCGGCTGGCCGCGGTAGAGTAGGTAGCAGACTTCCGCGGCTCTGCCATCCCGCAGCAAATTATGGGGATACGCCGTCAGAAACGGATCGTCCACCTCCAACGATACATGGCTGCGGCACGCCTGCGGCCAGCGCGCGCGAAGGCGCCTCCAGTCGGCCGCAAAGAGGGCCGAACGGGCAGCCGACACGCAACGTGCACTCCCTTCAGCGTTACCGGTCAACGCGCAGTTGCGGATCAATGGCATCCCGCAGGCCATCGCCCAGCAGGTAGAGTGCCAGGACCGTCAGGAAAATCAGGATGCCTGGCGGGAAGATCAGATGCCAGGCCACGCGATTGCCAGTGGTGGGATCAAGCAGGAAATAGAAATCCTGGGATTTGGCCAGCATACTGCCCCAAGTAGCTTGTGGCGCCTGGACCCCGAAGCCCAGGAAGCTGAGCACGGACTCAGCCAATACTAACGAGCCGATGTCTACCATGATCAGAATGATGATCAGCGGAATTGTATTGGGCAGGATGTGGTACCACATGATGCGCAGCCGGGAGGCTCCCAGCGCCCGGGCAGCGGTTGCATAATCCAGAGCCTTAATCTGCAGCACCTGCCCGCGCGTGAACCGCGCCGGACCGATCCAGCCGAAGAACCCCAGAAACAGGGTTAGGAGAATGGCGTTGGGCTTGTAGATGGCAGTCAGGAGAATCAGAACAAATAGCGTGGGCAGCGAACTGAACGTGTTGATCAGCCACAGGATCAAGTCGTCCACGCGCCCTCCCAGGAATCCCGCCAGCATGCCGATCGTGGTACCCAGGGCGAAGGCAATGCCGGCCGCACAGAAGGCGACCAGCATGCTGACGCGGGCACCGTGCAGGAGTCGCACCAGTTGATCCCGGCCCAAGCTGTCCGTGCCCAGCCAGTGGGTGACGCCGCCCGACACTTCCAACAGCGAGTCGGCAACGCCTTGGTCAAGGCCCACCAGTCGGCGCGCCATGGACGGAAGCAAGGGTGGCTGCAGCGCAGCATCAAGATTTGTGCGGTTGGGATCGACGCCCACCAGCAAATCGCCCAGAGGATTGGCCAACAATGCCAGCAGGCCAATCAGGAGGATGAACAGTAGCGGTCCTACCGTCATCGCATCCGCCCGGATGCGCTCGAGCGTGACGGTGAGGAAGGTCTTGGGTGGCTTGGTCGACAGAGCCGAACTGGCCGCTACAGGCAAGGGTTGGTCAGCCGTCGTGGATGTCACAACCGGTTTCCTCACGCAACAACCGAACTTATCGCAGTCGAATGCGCGGATCGACAACCGCGTAAAGGATGTCGGAAATCAGATAGCTCAAAATCGTCAATGGAGAGAAGAACATGACTGCGCCCATGATCATGGGATAGTCCCGCTGTAGGGCGGAGAACCAAGTCAGGCGTCCCATGCCGGGCCAGGCAAAGATCGTCTCGATAACCAGGGCTCCGTTGATCACGCCCACGATCGCCGGGCCCAGCACCGTAGCCAGGGGCAGCATGGCATTGCGTTGCACATGGCGCGTCCACAGGGCAAGCGATCCCAGCCCCTTGGCCCGCGCGGTCCGCACAAAGTCCTGTTCAATCACCTCCAGCACCTGGGTCCGCACCAGCTTAGTCAGAAACGCCACCGGGCCCAGCGACAACACGAAGGAGGGCAGAATCAGGTGCCGAATGCGGTCCACCAGACTGAACTTCATGTCCAATGAAATCGTCATGCGGCCGCTGACCGGCAGCCAGCCCAAAAGCACACTGAAAATAAAGATGCACATGATGCCCATCCAGAAGACGGGCACAGCCTGGCCGGCTACCGACAACAGTCGGACCACCTGGTCAGTAACCGAACCGCGGAACAAGGCGCCGAGAAACCCCAGCGGCACGCCAAACAGAAAGGAAAGGATCAGGACCACAATGCCCAGCTCGAACGTGGCCGGCATCCGGCTGCGCAACATGTCCCAGACCGGCTCCTTGGTGGCCAGGCTGTAGCCGAGATCCCAGCGGAGCAACCCGCCACCGCGATCACAGAAGGTAAAGCCCAGACTGCCGAAGTAGCGGCAGGTTTTGGACATGGGCGCCATGGCGTCGACCACATCGCCGCCCCTCAGCGAAACGCCCGTGAGCCACTCCACGTACTGAATGGGAATCGGTTGATCATGTCCCAGTTGCCGCCGGAACTCGTCGCGCGCCTCGGCTGTGATCGAAGGGTCGAAGGTGGACATGAGAACGTAGTCGCCAGGCGCCACCTTGATCAGTGTGAAACCGAGCAGGCTGATGCCCAACAGAGTGGGGATGGCCTGCAGGAAGCGCCGGATGATGTATCGGGTCATGTCGCGGACCGTTGCAAACCGGGGTCCGTGGTGCCAACGGCCGGGCCGCTCCCCAATGGGAAGTCAGCCCAGCCGCGCTCAAAAAATCAAAACGTCGTATCGACGGTCAGGCAAGACCTATTCCGTCAGGGCCCATTCGTGGATGTTCCAGGAGAAACTCCAGGTTCCCGGGTCAATGCCTTCCCAGCGGTTGGAATAGCCGACGTTGCCGATGCTGCCGGTCACGAACAGGTAGGGGATCTCATCGTGGATGATCTGCTGAATTTCGTAGTAGTACGGGGCCCGATCCTCGGCAGCACAGCCGGGAGTTTCCAGACCCAGTTCCAACAGCTCGTCGATCCGCGGGTTCTGATAGCTGACAAAGTTGAAACCGCTGCCTGGCGTGTCAAACCGCGAGTGCCAGAAGGAATCGTCGTTGGGGTCCGTGCCCAGCCCCGTCCAGCCGATGATCACCATCTCGTACGTCTGCCCCAGTAGTTCACCGACCAACGTGCCGAATTCAATCGCCTCGAACTCAATGTCGAAGCCGATGCTGTTGAGCTGATCCTGGACCAGCACGCCCAGCTCCTCGCGGGTGGAGTTGCCGGCGTTGGTCTTGAGGTTCAGGGACAGAGTGACTCCGGCCTCGGCGGTGGCGCAACCGTTGCACTCGCGCACACCATCGCCGTCGCTGTCCGTCCAACCTGCCTCATCCAGTAAGGCGGCCGCGGCTTCCAGATCGTAGGCATAGGGCTCGATGGACGCATCGTGGGCCCAGCCCACCGCGGGCAGCACGTTGCTGGCCAGCTTGTAGCCCTGACCCAGATAGACCTTGTTGATGATCGCCTCGTAGTCCAGGCTGTGCGCCATGGCCTTCCGTACCATTTTGTCGCTCAGGATCGGATGGGGATCCTGCTCGACCAAATTGCCATCCTCATCCTGGCCCGGCAGGGGGTTGGCGGGATTGGCCTGGTTCAGGCCAATGTAGCTATAGCCGTCATCCTTGAACTTGAAGATGTTCAGGTCCGGATTGAGTCCGACGCGGGTCAGCTGGGTCGGCTCCAGACCCATGACATCAATCTCGCCGTTCTCCAGGGCGGCCAAACGGCTGCCGGCCTGCGGAATGACGCGGATGATCTGGCCATCCATGTTGGGCGCGCCTTTCCAGAAGCCGTCGTTGCTCTCCATGGCGATGAAGTTGTCCCGCTGCCATTCCTTGAAACCGAAGGCCTCGGCCGTCACGGTCGGCGCCGTATTGAGCGGACTGTCCATGATGTCGGAGAAGTCCTCGGCATACAGGTGGCTGGGCAGCCAGCCCAGGCCCAGGTCGAGCAGGCCGTCGCACTTGAGGTCGGTGAACGTTACCCGGACTGTCAGGTCGTCGAGAACCTCGATGCTGTCAATGCTTGCCACGTTGGCCTTGCGCGGCGTCTCCACCAGCTCGCTGGCTATCGCATCATAGGTGAACTTGAAGTCGTGGGCGTCCACGGCCTCGCCATCGCTCCAGGTGACCCCCGACCGCAGGTTGAACGTCCAGACCAGGGAGTCTTCGGAAACGGTCCAGCTTTCGGCCATCTCGGTGGCCTCCACCGCACCAGTCTTGGGGTTGGTGCCCAGAAGACCCGGGTAATACGGCATCATGTCGAAACTGGCCGAGTCGGAGGCCAGGATTGGGTTCAGGATGGTGCCGTCGGCACTGCTGGCTTCAGTCCAGGTTCCACCCTGAATGGGGCCGGCCGGTGCCGCTTCCATGGGTGTGGGCACGGCCACGGTGGTGCAGGCCGCCAGTAACGGCAACACAAACGCCACTAGGGTTGCACCAGCCAACAGCCGGCGCCAAGCAAGTCTCTTCATTTTGTCTCCTCTGTCCGGGACAGGCGATTGAAATGGGTCGTACGGAGCCGAAAATATGCCGACCCCGGGGGGGTTATTCCTCGTTCAGGAAGCAGGCCGCGTAGTGGCCGTCGCCCACGTCGCGGAACTCCGGCTCCTCCTGGAAGCAACGGTCCATAGCCTTGGGACAACGGGTACTGAAGTTGCAGCCGGTGGGCGGGGAGGCCGGATTGGGCACGTCCCCCTCCAGAATGATGCGCTGACGCTTGGCTTCGACCACGGGGTCGGGCACCGGCACGGCGGACAGCAGGGCTTCCGTGTAGGGGTGACGCGGGTTCTCGTACAGCTCGGTGCGCTCGGCGAGTTCCACAATCTTGCCGAGGTACATCACGGCAATGCGGTCCGAGATGTGCCGGACCACGCTCAGATCGTGGGCAATAAACAGGTAGGTCAGTTGCAGTTCCCGCTGCAGGTCCTCAAGCAGATTGATGACTTGGGCCTGGATGGACACATCCAGAGCCGAAATCGGTTCGTCGCAGACGATGAAGGAGGGGTTGACCGCCAGGGCCCGGGCTACACCGATCCGCTGCCGCTGCCCGCCCGAGAACTCATGGGGATAGCGGTTAACGAAATAGGGATTGAGGCCCACGATTTCCAGCAGTTCGCGCACCCGTTCCTGGCGATCGGTCTTGGAGTTGCCCAACTGGTGAACGTCCAGCGGCTCGCCCACGATGCTGCCGACCGTCATGCGGGGATTGAGCGAGGCATAGGGATCCTGGAAGATCATCTGCATGCGTCGCCGCATCTGACGCAGATCCGGACCCGAGGTTTCGGTCAGTTCCACGCCCTCGAAACGCACGCTGCCCGCGGTGGGGCGGTGCAGTTGCAGGATGGCACGCCCGGTGGTCGACTTGCCGCAGCCTGATTCGCCGACCAGGCCCAGGGTCTCTCCCTTGATTAAATCGAAATCCAGGCCGTCCACGGCCCGGATGGAGCCCACCTGACGTTGGATCAGAATCCCGCGCGTGACGGGGAAGTGCATCTTAAGATCGCGGACTTCCAGCAGGACCTCGCCGCTGCCGTTCATGTTGGCGGCTTCGCTCATGCAGCACCTCCTGACGGGCGGGCTTCCAGTTCAAGCCGGATCTCGCTGATGTCCCGCCAGCAGGCTGACAGGTGATCGTCGGCGACCGTTTCGAGCGGGGGGTTTTCCTGCCAGCACTTTTCGACGACGAATTCGCAGCGCGGCGCGAACGGGCAATGGGACGGCTCGTCCAACAGATCCGGCGGCAGGCCGTCAATGGGCACCAGCCTTTCCCGGTGGGCCTCGTCCAGCCGCGGAATCGAACGCAGCAGGCCCAGCGTATAGGGATGGTGCGGCTGGGCATACAGGTCGTTCACCGTGGCCGCTTCGATGATGAAGCCGGAATACATCACGATCACCCGTTCGGCCATCCCGGCCACGACGCCCAGATCATGGGTGATCCAGATGATGGCCATGCCCAGCTCCTTGCGCAGCCGATCCACCAGATCGATGATTTGTGCCTGGATGGTCACGTCCAGGGCCGTGGTCGGTTCGTCGGCAATCAGCAGTTGGGGATTGCAGCTCAGGCCCATGGCAATCATGACCCGCTGCCGCATGCCGCCGGAGAACTGGTGGGGGTAGTCGTCCAGTCGGCTGGCGGCCGCCGGGATGCCGACCAGCTCCAGGAGTTCGATGGCGCGCTCCCGACTCTGGCTGCGGTTCATGGACATGTGGAGTTCCAGCGACTCGGTGATCTGCCGTCCGATGGTCAGCACCGGATTCAGGGAGGTCATCGGATCCTGGAAGATCATCGCGATGCGATTACCCCGGATGTGGCGCAGATCCTCCTCAGCCAGATCCATGAGCTCCTGGCCGTCGAAGACCACGGAGCCATTGACGATTTTTCCGGGCGGCGACGCGATCAGGCGGATCAGGGACATCACACCCACACTCTTGCCGGAGCCGGACTCCCCGACAATCGCGACGGTTTCCCCTTCATCCACATGGTAGGAGATTCCGTTGACGGCGTGGACCACGCCGTCCTGGGTGAAGAACTTGGTCTCGAGATCCCTGACGTTCAGTAGGGTTTTGCTCATGCCGACATCCGTTGGAGCGGATCAGGGGCCGGCGATTCCATACCATGCCACCAGCCCTGTGGGCTGTTGCAGGAAAATGGACCGGCTCGCGGGGATGGCTCGATTCTATACCAGCAGAGTCAATTGCAGGGTGTCCGCAGTTCCCCAAACCTTATGGGTTTGGGGTCATTCGCTCTCGGCCGTCAGGCGGCGTTGGCCGCCTGTGCGGACTCGAGTCCGGGTGGAGCCGTCCCCACCGTTGTCCCGCTTCGATCCCGGAGCAGTCGTTTGACCTCCCGGAAGGGCGTGTACAGCGTGATCTCGTCGTCGTACAGGCGCGCCAGGATGTTGCGGGCGGCGTTGGTGTCCGCGTCCAACACGACTCCGTCCAGGCCGTAAAACCGATCCCAGCGCCGTGTCCCCTGCAGGAGTCCGGTGCGGGAGTCGATTTGCGACGTGTAGGCGGGGTTCACCAACACCAACGCAGTGCCTCTGCGTCGAGATATCGAGGTTAGGGTGTCGGCCATCACGCCCTTGACCCAGCCGCTCAGACGGCGTTGGGTGTCGCGGTGCATGACCTTGGCCGACTGCATGGATGCCGTCAGATCCTCGCAGGCGATGGTGCCGGCGCGGTCGACGACGCTGTGGGCGGCCTGGCACAGGAAGTCCCTGACCTGGGCTCTGTGCCGCTTTTGGCGGCGGTCCCACTTCCGGTTGCCCAGATTGTGGCGGAGGATGTTGTCCGCCTTCTTTACGTTGCCGGCATCCCGGTGTTTCCGCTCCAGGTTCCGCATCCGGTTGCGCCGTTGGCCCTTCACCTTGCGGGCATCGCTCTCCGCGGCCAGCAGGTCGCCCAGCCCCTGGCCGTGGCGTTTCCCGTCGCTGTCGGTGTAGGCCTCGGTGTAGCCCTTGTCGACACCAACGGTCTCCGAGCCTCCGGGGTTGGTGCTGCACGCATCCTCCTCGTTGACGGCATGGTGGATTTCCACCTGGCCGTCGTCCTGCAGGATGATGCGGAGCTGGCCGGAAGGCGGAATGCTCTCCCTGAGCGGAATGGCGATGCGCTGGCCGCGTACCATGCCCTGCATATGGACCCATGCGCGCCCGTGCCGGACCTTCGCGGTGTAGGCCCCCGGCTCCAGCACAATCTGGTTCGTCACGCGCGAGGTGCCGCCCTTCCACCGCTTCCGCATGTGACGGTGCAGGAACGAGTCCTCGGTCCAGCGGTTCTGCTTCAGCAGTGAATACAGACGCTTGCGTTCCTCTTCGTCGCCTTCCGTGCGGCGCCAAACGGCCTTCTTGACCGGCACCTTGGCCGCTTCCCGGCCGGCGTGGATGTCGCCCAGTGCGTCCAGCAACGTAGCGCGGCCCAGCACGGCCGGCAATCCATGCCAGTTGTAGCCCTCAGCCATCCAGTCGTCGCGGATCTCGCGGAGTGACTGCTGTGCCGTGGACCACCCGCTGCAACGCTGCCAGGCATCGCCCCGCACGCGCCCGCACAGGGCGGCGATTTCAACCAGACGGTCGTACTTGGAGCGGTTCAAATCCCGACTGTGCAGGATGCGCGTGACCTTGGCCGGCCTAGCCATGATTGACGGTATCCCGAATCTGCTTGCGGTACGGGCGCAGCCCGTACAACCGACAGGAGAAGGCAGGGACGACGGCCATCCAATCCTCGACCATCTCCTCCTGCGGCGACAGGCTTTCCTGGTTGACGACCGTGATGGTGCAACCGTGTTGCGTGGCGAAGTGCTCAAACCAGTCGAACCCGAAACAGGTCAGCCGGTCCCTGTGGGCCACCGGCGGACGGGCGATCTTCCGCTTCTCGATGCGTTCCCTCAGCGACGGGAACACCTTGCGCTTGCAATGCCGGCCGCCCCCGACTTCCGACAGCCACTCGTCCACGGCCACGCCCGCACCCGGGCCGTACGCTTCCATCGCGGACACCTGACGTTTCAGGTCGTCCTGTTGCCCCCGACCGGACACCCGGCAGCAGACCACGGTCAAGCCCTGCGGGGCCACGTCGCCCCCGCCCGGGAACCGCCGTGCGTCCGCCTCGGTGTGGTACCGCCACCCGGTCGCGTTCCCGCGGGCCGGGAACGTGCCGTTCCGATCCATGACGCGCAACGGGTGCACCGAATGCCCCACACGGGCGCCAAACTGCGGGATGCGATGGATCTTATCCATGTCAAACATGGCAATTATACAATTCAATGCAAATTGAAGGCTTATCGATGCACTGGGCACTGTTTCAATCTCGTTGATATTGGTGGCGGACGGTCAGGGGCGGAGGCGCTGCCCAGACAGGCCTTGCACTGCCAGCGTTGCACTGGCAGCCGGCCCAGGACCGCCAGGTCGCGGGCAAAGGTGCCGTTGCGCCGCCAGGCACAAGCCCCGCATTGGGGGCAGGCATCCGGATGGTTGGGCAGGGCCCGTTGGCCTTCGGGGTCGGCAGGGGCTGGGACTGAAGTCCACGGCGAGGGCCTCCTTGGTGATGGTAACAAACACCATTGTAGGAACCCTCGCCGTTTGTGCGACCGACACCAATATCAACGAGATTGAAACAGTGCCGATGCACTGTTTCGGGGCACGGTTCCAAGCCCGGTGCGGGACGGATCGACCCCAAGGGTTCGGAATAGACCCACCCGCCGGACGGGGACTGCCCGTACCTTCCGGCCCGTCAAGATCCGGCGCGGCGGCCCGGTCCTGGCCCTGCTCGAAGTCCCCGTTGGGGGGCTGTAATCCTTGTTGGTTGCTCGTATGCGGAAGGGACCGGCCAGGAAACGCATCGCCCGGACCAGGTCTTGTCGCCCCAACCTGCAACTGTCATGTCACATCTGCGGTCGGCCAACACTGTAGGAACCGAAGCAGTTGGCGGTTCAGACCAACCCAATCAGGAATGCGATCGTCGAAGTTGTGCTTCCAGTTCCCGGACCCTTGCTTCGAGGGCGGCTCGTGCTTCGCGCTCCATCCTAAGTGCGACTTCGGCTTCATCGGCACGCACCTCGGCATCTTCGGCGCGGGCCACCTGATCATCGTAGGTGGCGATGTGCCGACCTGTCTCCGGGTCATACCACTTCAATTGACCCTGCTCCCAGCGCAAATCCAGGTTCAGAACCGCACTGTGGCCCTCCAGGATGTCCCCTGCCAGTTCCTCGATGGCGACCGGTCGATAGACCCCGTCCACCAGACGGTCCCCGGCCAACCGCGTGCCGTGGCTCCGGCCCGTCTCGTCGAAGCGCCAGTACTCGGGCACTCCCAGCGCGGCATAGTCGTCCCGCTTCTCCTCCACGTCCACGCGGCCGGTGGAGGGAGAGCCAATCTCCAGCACGAAGTCGGGCGGCTTGCCCTGCTCCGAAATGATGTAGGCGTTGCGCCGGTGGTAGGCCTCTGGATCCACGTCGAAGGCAATCAGCATGTCGGGATACCGGATCCCCGCCATATCATCGGTCGGGAAGGGGGCCAGGTACAGGTCGCCCCCCAGCAGCGTGGTGACGGGACTGCCGAAATGCTTGGCCAGATGAAAGGCACCGCCATTGATAGACAGGTGCTGAAAGTTGGCCCTCGACTCGTCGGGATTGCGCCGGGGCGGATCCGGGAACGGAAGCAGAGTGGGAGCCTGCAGTTCCGCGACGACGGGTTGTGAGACGGTCATGCCACACTTGTTGGGTTCGGCCCCGTTTCAATCTCGTTGACATTGGTTCTGGGCGCAGAGACGGCGAGGATACCTACTATGGTGTTTGACGTGCCCACCCAAGAGGACCCTCGTCATGGCCTTCTGCCCGCGATCCATGCTCCCGCCACGGAAGCAAGAGCCGCGAAGACCACACCAAACCCCGCCAACGATTGCCCCAGGTGTATCGCGTATCCACTAATCACCAGTGCGCCTGCAACCACCACGAAACCCATCACCTGACCGATTATGGGGATGCGGACCGCGGTCCATTGATGGGTTTCTCTGCGAGTCTTCGATTCCTTCAGCCAATTGTCTACGATGGCTTTTCCAGTACCGGGTACCCATTGGTCGTATTCAGCAAGGGTTTTAGGGTGCGGAAGTGGCCCAACATGCGATTCGGCTCGCAGTTCAAGGAATGATTCGTCGTTTTCAGCACCCTCGCGCGGCACAGGTACCGGCTCAACAGGGTCCAAATTGTGCGCCGGATCCAAATCCGACCCTGGATTCCGGATGTCGCCACTCATCCGTGTGGGAACTTGGGAAACGGAGCAGCCAGGTTCCGCCAATCGTCCCCGATTGCATGCCAGTCGTCAGCCAACGCCTTCTGGACATCGTCCTGGAAGGGATTGGGGGTTCTGGGAGCCAGATTCAGAATGCTTCCAAACCCCCGCACGAAGGCGCGGCTCTTGGATTGGGTCTGCCTTCTCTCCCGGGCCCGTTCCACTAGGTCGGGGACTCGGCTGTTGGCCGCCATGTCCGGATATCGTGCGTAGATCTCCGTGACCAGGCTCCGAAACGACTGAACTCGAACCCAACGGGCACACTCACCGAGACATGCCGCAACCTCGGGTGGGCGGGCAGCCAAGATGGCATCACCCACCGCCTGCCCCATTTCTGTCAGACGATAGATGAAGAGATTCCCTTTTGCAACCGTGTCGAGCCGCCCCATGGAAGCCAAGGCATCGAGAACCCTGTACACTTCGCGATCAAAAGGGCCGTAATGGAAAGGTTCAAACCGGAAGTACGGTCCACCCACGTGTGGAGCCAACTCCCGATCAATCAGGAAGAATAGCTTCTGGACATGGGCCGGAGAGTACCGCACCCGATGTCCGCCTGCGGCCAATGCCGCCGTGACAAGGTCGTTGCGGTCCACGAGGAGGAGTGTCGCGTGTTGTGCCGGCTCATGACATGGCACCTACGCGATTGTATATCAGGGAGGTGCCTCTCCCTGGATGCGCGGGTCCCAGCCCCGACGGGGGTAGCTGGTTCATACGCCCGAGGACGCGCGTGGTTCGAGGACTGAAGGACCAAGGCAGGGCCCCCAGCTTCGTGCGTCGGATGGCCCACGGCAGGGCCCGAGCCAACGCGCGGAATCCTCTGGTACGGAGGATGCCCATGACGGTCCGAAACCCATATCAACGAGATTGAACCAGTGCCCATGGGTTCGGCCAAAACAGGAGCCCCGGCACCTTGGCGTGGCTCATACGAGATCCGGCCAGGGTACAGGAAGACCATCGGCCCAGGGGCCACACAGATCCGGGTCGGACAACCTGAGACGGGATCGTTGTCTGTCCCCATTGCTCCTACAGTGTTTCCAGGACCTGCCTCAGGTGTTTCAACTGGGTCCGTTGGGCGCGTTCACTGGTACCACCTTCCACATCGCGCGACTCAAGGCTGGCTTCGAAGTCCACAAGTCCGGCTATTCCATCGGCCAAGGCCGGATGCAGCGCTTCCCAGTCCGCGGCGTCCAACTCGGCGAGTGTCAGTCCTCGGGTTTCGGCCAGACGGACCGCCGCACCGGCCACATGATGGGCCTGGCGAAACGGGATACCCTGCCGCACCAAGTGCTCGGCCACATCGGTTGCCAGCATGAAATCGTCCATGACGGCTGCCGTTCGGTGCGGGCGGCACTCCATGGTGGCGATAGCCCCGGCCGCAATCTCCAAGGCACCGTGCCAGGTGGCTACCGTGTCGAACAGGGGTTCCTTGTCCTCCTGCAGATCCCGGTTGTAGGCCCGCGGCAGGCCCTTCAGGGTCACGAGCAGGCCGGTCAGCGAACCGACAACCCGGCCGGATTTACCCCGAATTAATTCAAAGCTGTCCGGGTTTTTCTTTTGCGGCATCAAGCTGCTGCCGGTGCTGTAGGCATCGGCCAGTTGGAGGAAGCCGAAGGGCTGCGAGGAGTGGATGACGATGTCTTCGGCCAGCTGGCTCAGGTGGATCATGGATAGGGAAGCCGCAAACAGGAATTCGGCCGCAAAGTCCCGGTCGCTGACCGCATCGACGCTGTTGGCGGAGACCGCCTCAAAACCAAGGGCCGCGGCCAGTTTCTCCCGGTCAATGGCAAAGGGATTGCCGGCCAAAGCCCCGCTGCCCAACGGCAGCACGTTCACGCGGGCGCGGACCTGACCAAGTCGTTCCAAGTCTCGCACTAGGGGCCAGGCGTGGGAGAGCAGCCAGTGGCTGAAGCGGATGGGCTGGGCCGTCTGCAGATGGGTAAAGCCCGGCATGGCCACATCCAGATGCTCTTCGGCGCGGTCGGCCATCACCCCGATCAGTTGGCGAAGATCACTGTGCAAGGCGTCGATCTCATCCCGTAGCCAGAGACGCAGGTCCGTGGCCACCTGGTCGTTGCGGCTACGGCCGGTGTGGAGCTTGCCGGCCACGGATCCGACCAGTTCACCCAACCTCCGTTCGTTGGCCGTATGGATGTCTTCGTCGCTCGGGCGCAACTCGAACGTGTCGGACTCCCACTCCGCCGCCACGCGGTCCAGACCGGACTGCAGTTCGGACACCTCCTCGGCAGTAAGCAGGCCGGCTCCGCCCAAGGCGGCGGCGTAGGCTTGGCTGCCCTGAATGTCAACCCGCCATAGGCGTCGGTCGAAGGCAATCGAATCACTGAAGGCAGACATGGCCGGAACCACACTGCTCTCGAAGCGGCCACCCCACAATTTGTTGTTCACGACATCACACGGATTGCTGCAGAAGGGTCAAGACGAAGGTCCCAGCCGGGGCCCGTAGGCCCGATCTCGGTTCATAATGGTGACAGAGCTTCCTGTGCAGGCAAACGAACATGGCCGAATCATCCAAGCCCAAGGCTCCCGGATCAACCAAGCGCCCGCAGCACCCGGCGTACCCCAGCGAGCGAGAAATTCTGATCGACCGCCAGCTGGCGGAGGCCATGAACTCGCCCGGCTGGCGCAACCTGAAGGGCAAGGGACACAAGTTGGATCTCGACCCGCCTCCCGGCGTGCCGCCCGATATGGTCATGGCCAACAAGATCATGGAGGATGCCAACGTACAGCCAAGCTGGCTTGAAGACCGCACAGCCCTGCTGACGAAAATCCAAGCCCGGCGGGAACAGTGGCAGCGGCAATTCCGCCAGTTGGACCACTCCCATCCCCATGCGGCACAGTTGCGGGAGGCCTGGACGAACCAAGTCCACCGGGATGTGGAGAAACTGAACCGGGAAATCCGGAACCTCAACCTGGCGCTGCCCCTGTGGCGGCTAGAAGTGGTACCGCTGCGACCGGAGGACGAAATCGCGGAAGCGTCCACTACGACCAGCGACGACTGAGCCAGCCCGTTCAGCCGTGCCGGCGCATGAACCGGTGCAGGCGGCGCAGAGCCTCCTCAATGTCCTCCATGGAGGCGGCGTAGCAGCAGCGAACGTAGCCCTTGCCGCCCACTCCAAAGGCACTGCCGGGAATCAAAGCCACCTGCTCCTCCACCAAGAGCCTTTCAGCGAACTCCATGTCGTCCATGCCGGAGTTGACGATGCTGGGGAAGCAGTAGAACGCCCCCTTGGGCTCGAAGCAGGGCAATCCCAGATTATTGAGGCCGTCGACAATGACCCGGCGCCGGGTGTCGTATTCGCTCCGCATGCGCAGGACATGCTCCTCGGCCTCGGGCAGCGTGACCGCGGCGATGGCAGCCTCCTGCGCCATGGTGGGCGCCGACATGATCAGGTACTGGTGGATACGCCGCATGGATCCCAGGATGTCGGCCGGCCCCATGGCGAACCCGATGCGCCAGCCGGTCATGGCGTAGTCCTTGCTGAAGCCGCCCAGGTGGATGGTGCGATCCCGCATGCCCGGCAGGCCGGCAAACATGACGTGCCGGTGGCTGCCGTAGATCAGCCGATCGTAGATCTCGTCGGAAATCACCAGCAGGTCGTGCCGCTCGGCCACCTCCGCAATGGCCAGCAGGTCCGCTTCGTCCAGGACCGCGCCAGTGGGATTGTTGGGATAGCTCAGCATCAGCACCTTGGTGCGCTCCGTGATCGCCGCCTCGATCTGGGGGACCGTAACCTTGAACTGATCCTCGACCTTGGTCGCGATGGGCACCGCCACGCCGCCGGCCAGTGCGACGGTGGCCGTGAAGCTGACAAAGCATGGTTGCGGAACGATGACCTCGTCCCCGGGATCCAGCAGTGCGTCGAAAGCCAAGGCGGTTGCCTCGCTGACTCCGACCGTGATTAGAACCTCCCGGCGCGCATCGTATGCGGGACAGTCGTAGAACTGCCCAAGATGGGCCAGGATGGCTTCCCGCAGCTGCAGGATTCCGGAATTGTCCGTGTAGGCCGTGCTGCCGCGCCGCAGAGCGGCGACACCGGCTTCCAGGATGGGCTCGGGGGTAACGAAGTCCGGTTCGCCAATGCTGAGGCTGATGACATCGTCCAGCGTGTTGGCAATCTCAAAGAAGCGACGAATGGGGGATGCCGGCAACGCCGCGGCCCGGGCACTGATGCGTCCCGTACCGACGCGGCCGTTGAGCGTTGCGCTGTGATGTTGCATGAAGGACCCCGGTTTGTTCCGACTTCTGTCTCGGCTGCGATTCAGGCGATTGGATCCGGCACGCGTGCATGCCAGTCCGTGGTGCTTTCGTAGGCATGGGCCGCGTTGAGGAGAGACTGCTCCCCCAGGTGGGGACCGATTAACTGCAGGCCCACGGGCAGGCCGGCCGCATCGGTTCCACAGGGCAGGGAGATCCCGCATACGCCGGCCAGGTTGACGCTCAGCGTGAAAACATCGGCCAGGTACATGGACAAGGGATCGTCAATCCGGTCCCCGATCTCGAAGGCCGTAGTCGGAGTAGCCGGGCAGATCAACAGGTCGACCTGCCGGAACACCCGGTCGAAGTCCCGCTTGATCAGCGTACGGACCTGCTGGGCCTTCAGATAGTAGGCGTCGTAGTAGCCGACGCTGAGGGCGTATGTTCCCAGCATGATGCGCCGCTTGACCTCGTCGCCGAAGCCCTGGGCGCGGGTCTGCCGGTAGTTCTCCGTCATCGAACCAGCCTGCGCGCTGTGGCCGAAGCGCACGCCGTCGTACCGGCTCAGGTTGGCGGAGGCCTCGGCCGTCACCACCAGATAGTAGACCGGCAGGGCCATGTCCGTGTGCGGCAGCGACACGGGCACAATCTCGGCCCCCAACCCGGCCATATGCTCCACTGCATCCCGCACCCGGCCTTCCACCTCCGGCTGCATGCCGTCGATGAAATACTCCTCGGGCACGCCGAGCCTCAAACCCGACACGTCCCCATCCAAATCCCGGCTGTAGGCCGGCACCGGCTCCGGCACCGTCGTGCTGTCCCTGGGGTCCCGGCCGGCCATTACCTCCAGCAGGAGCGCGGCATCCTCCACGCTGCGACATAGGGGACCAATCTGGTCCAGACTGCTGCCGAAGGCGACCAGTCCGTAGCGGCTGATCCGACCGTAGGAGGGCTTCAACCCCACAATGCCGCAGAAGGCGGCCGGCTGGCGGACGCTGCCTCCGGTGTCCGTGCCCAGCGCTCCCGGCGCCAAGCCACAGGCCACGGCCGCCGCGGAGCCGCCGCTGCTGCCACCCGGGACCCGGGTCAGATCCCACGGGTTGCGGGTCGGACCATAGCCGCTGTTCTCCGTGCTGGAGCCCATGGCAAATTCGTCCGTATTGGTCTTGCCCAGGAGAACACTGCCGGCCGCCTGCAGCCGTTCGACGGCGGTCGCGGTGAATGGCGGCCGGTAGCCCTTGAGGATGCGGCTGCCGCAGGTGGTGTCCATTTCCTGCGTGGAAAGAACGTCCTTGACGGCCAGGGGCACGCCCAGGAGTGGTGATGGTTCCCCGTGTCCTTCGGCCCGTATACGGTCGGCCTCGGCGGCCTTGGCCAAGGCCAGTTCGTCCGCCACATGCAGGAACGCGTGCACGGACGGATCCACGGAACGAATGCGTGCCAGATATCCCGTCGTCAGTTCCTCCGACGTCCAGGTACCGGAACGCAACCCGTCCCGCGCGGCACTGACTGTCAGGGTGGTCAGATCAGGCGCGGCCATGGTGTTGCTCACGATCCGAAGAAGGACTTGACGCGGAAGAAGCCTCTGTCCTGCTCAGGGGCATTGGCCAACGCCTCTTCCTGGGACAGGCCCGGTGCAGGCTCGTCCCCGCGGGCCACGTTGGCCAGAGACAGGACATAAGGGGTGGGCGGCACATCGGCCGTATCCACGGCCTGCAGCTTCTCGGCATGGGCCAGAACCTGGCCCAGCTGCCCGGCAAAGCGCACCACTTCCTCGTCGGTCAGTTCCAACCGGGCCAAGTCGGCCACAGCGCGGACCGTGTCATGGTCCAGATGGGGGGAGTTGTCGGAAGTGGTCATCGGGGCCAAAAAAAAGCACCGTGGTCTGGTCCCACAGTGCTTCGTTCGCTGCTGACTGCACCGTGGAACCTCGCTGTCCACAGTGCGGGGGCTTAAATCAAGGAGTCACCCGCCTGCGGACAGCCCGGCGGCTGCCGCGGCGGTACCGGATGGTAGCCGCCTGAGGGTTGAATTGCCGTACCAATAGTGCTTGGTGTTCATACCCACAGTATAGGCCAAGCCGGCACATGGTTCTAAAATCCGGACCACCGCGCGCGGTCCGGCCAGGTCCGAATTTCGACCCCAGGCTCTTTGAGGCATGGCGACAGCATCCACCGAAAGGGACTGTGCATCCAGCCCAAGATGCATCATGCGATCTGCACAAGGCCAACCGCACGCGCGGCCATGGTTCGGCTGAATCCGGACGCATCCTTCCATCCCGCCTCCTCCTTCAAGCAAGGAACGACTGATGTTTCTCGGGATCCGCTCCCAAACGCGATACGCAAGCCTCCTCCTGACCTTGTTCATCGTGTTCGGCCTGACGGTGGCGGGATGCAACGGCAATCGCAACCAACCGCCGGAACCGACCCCGATGCCGCCCACACCGGTGGCGGCGGACTCCGAATCGGAACCCACCCTCACCCCAACCCCGGATGTACCCCCGGAACCCACGGACACACCCGTACCCCCACAGCCGACGAACACCCCTGCGGCTCCGGATCCGACGGCAACGGTCACGCCACAGCCCACGGACACACCGGTTCCCCTGCTCACCGCCACGCCCGAACCACCGCCGCCGGCAGCGGTCACCAACACCACCTCGAACCTGCGCCGCGGACCGGGGACGGATTTCCCCCTCGCCGGTCAGCTTGCGGCCGGCGCGCTGGTCCGGCCGGTTGCACGAAACAGTGACGGGACCTGGCTGCAACTGGACTCGGGGGTCTGGATCTGGGCTCAACTGGTGGACCACGTCCCGCCGGGTCTGCCGGTGGCCGCCCTGCCACCTACACCGATTCCACCCACCGATACACCCGTTCCCCAAGCTCCGCCCACCAGCACCCCCACTCCCCAGGCTCCGGCGGTGCCACTTTCCACCGAAGACACCCACAGAAACATGCTTGCGCAACTTCCGGTCGGGAACCGTTCCCACTACGACACCTACGACAGGGACGAGTGGGACCATTGGGTCGATGACGACCGCGACTGCGAGAACGCCCGGGCCGAGGTCCTGATTGCGGAGAGCCGGCAAGCCGTCACCTACCGTTCCAACGGCTGCACCGTCGACACGGGCCTTTGGGTGGGTCCCTGGGGCGGACGGACGTTCACCCAGGCCAGCCAAGTGGACATCGATCACCACGTGCCGCTCCACAACGCCCACATATCCGGCGGCCATGCCTGGAGCAGGAACCAGAAACGGGCCTACGCCAACGACCTGTCTCTGGCATCGGCATTGCAGGCCACGGAAAATGGGGTCAACCGAGCCAAGGGTGCCGGTGCGCCTGACGAGTGGAAGCCTCCGGTGCAAGCTTCGTGGTGTCGATATGCCCAGGACTGGATCGAAGTCAAGCACAAGTACAGCCTGCTGGTGACCCAGGCAGAGAAATCTGCCCTGTCTTCCATGCTGGACACCTGCACAGGCCAACCCTACGTGCCACCGGTCCAGCCAGTACAGCCGGCACAGGCAACTCCAGTTCCCCCTGTCAGCGCGTCCCAGTCCGGATTCCCTCCGCCACGCAGGCAGGGCCGATACTGCAACGACTTCGACACCCGGGCCCAGTACGAAGCGTTCTACGCCGGCAGGGAGAAGCCAGCCAGCCATGATCGGGATAACGATGGCCGTTACTGCGAGGCGCTGAACTAGCCGGAGCGGAACCCGGGTGTGGTCATCCGGGTTCCGGGGATCACAGTCCCCGCGGGCACCGAACCGGCCAGGCCAATCGCAAGCGGTTGCCCGCGTCAGGCATTCTGTACGGGGAAAGGCCAACCGCGGCTGTCGGCAATTCCAACGCGCCGCTACTTGCCGGCCTGTCCCTCTCCCCAGCCACCAATCCCGCCGGAAGCAACCTCACCGTGACCCACACCAACCGCCTGATCCACGAAACTTCGCCCTACCTTCGGCAACATGCCCACAACCCAGTGGACTGGTATCCCTGGAGCGAGGAGGCGCTGGCCACCGCCAAGGCCAACGACCGGCCGATCTTCCTGAGCATCGGCTACAGCGCGTGCCACTGGTGCCATGTTATGGAACGGGAGAGCTTCGAGGACGAGGAGACGGCGGCGGTGATGAACGCCAACTTCATCAACATCAAGGTCGACCGGGAGGAGCGGCCGGACCTGGACGCCATCTACATGGAGTCGGTTCAGCTGATGACCCGGCACGGCGGCTGGCCGATGAGCGTGTTCCTGCTGCCGGACGGCACCCCCTTTCACGGCGGCACCTATTTCCCACCCATTCCCCATCAGGGAATGCCCAGCTTCCGGCAGGTCCTCCAGGCCGTATCCGATGCGTACGGCCAGCGCCGCTCCGACCTCACGGAACATGGCCGGAAACTGGTCGCGCTCATGCAATCCTCGCAGGACCGGACATCGGGCGATCCGGATCTGCCCGACGCAATCCTGGACAAGGCCGTCCGCCAGTTGCGCAACACCTTCGACAGCCAAGCGGGCGGGTTCGGGGGCGCACCCAAGTTTCCCCAGCCGATGACCCTGGATTTCCTTTTGGCCAACAGCTGGGAACAGCAGAACCTTGCCGACCGGCACATGGCTGAGCACACCCTGACCCGGATGCTGAACGGAGGCATCTACGACCAGTTGGGAGGCGGCTTCCACCGCTACAGCGTGGATGCGGTGTGGCTGGTACCCCACTTCGAAAAGATGCTGTACGACAACGCTCAGTTGATGCGCACCTGCCTACACGCGTGGCAGTTGACCGGCCACAGCGATTACCTGCGCGTGATCGACGAGACCTTTGAATGGCTGCGGCGGGAGATGACCCATCCAAGCGGCGGCTTTTTCAGCGCCCAGGACGCGGACAGCGAAGGCGAGGAAGGCAAGTTCTTCGTGTGGTCGCTGGAGGAAATCGAGGAAGCGCTGTCCGAGGAGGCAGCACGCGTTGTCACTACTGTATTTGGTGTTACGGAGAACGGCAATTTCGAGGGCCACAACATCCTCCACCGTCCCGTGGCGCCGGAGGAGGCATGCCGGCGACTGCGA
Organism: Caldilineaceae bacterium; assembly: GCA_965208365.1. Lineage (GTDB taxonomy): Bacteria > Chloroflexota > Anaerolineae > Caldilineales > Caldilineaceae > Bin34. The sequence goes on from OZ242330.1 coordinate 2,231,523, forward strand.
CTGCAGCCACGCAAGATGCAGTCCGTTTTGGATCAGGCCATGCAGATCCTCTTCGAGGTTCGGGAACAACGGGTACATCCGGACACGGACGACAAAATCCTCTGCGAGTGGAACGGCCTGATGATCCACGCCCTGGCCGAATGCGGATCGGTGCTGGGCAATCCCGACATGCTGCAAGCGGCCCACGATGCCGCGGACTTTGTCTGGAACCGCATGCGGAGCCCGGAAGGCACACTACTCCGCACCTGGAAAGACGACAAGGCGCACTTGCGCGGGTACCTTGAGGACTACGCCGCCTACGGGCGGGCGCTACTGGCCCTGTTCGAGGCTGAAGGGAACATGGAGTGGCTGACACGCTGCCGCGCGATCACGGAGACGATGCTCGCGGAGTTTGAGGACCCGGAGGATCCTGGAGGATTTTTCCAGACGGGTCACAGCCACGAGGCACTGGTCATGCGTCGCAAGGACATCCAGGACAACGCCATCCCCAGCGGCAACAGCATGGCAGCCGAATTGTTGATCCGACTGGCCTGGGTCACGGACGAAGCCCGGTACCGGGCAGCCGCCCAGCGGGTGTTCCAGTTTGCAGGAAGTCTGCTGTCGGGCTACCCGACTGCTGCCGGTCGCATGCTCGCCGCCTTGCAGGCCTGGCAGGCGACCCCGCAGGAAATCGTCATCACCGGCGATCCCGGCGATCCTGTCAAGTCGGACTTGGCAAACCAGGCGCGACGCATGTACCACCCGAACCGGATCGTGGTGGAGATGAAGCCGGACGATGGATCCGATCTGCCTCTGTTGGCAGGCAAGACCATGCCGGATGGTCAGCCTGCGGCTTGGATCTGCCAAAACCGGACATGCAAGGCGCCAGTTCACACGGTGCAGGATTTGCTGGCGAACCTTTGACGCATGGTTGGCCAGAATCCAACCGGGTACGTCCGCGGTACATGCAGTGGTACGGATCCTTCAGAAGTTCAAACTACAACACCACACCGGCTCAACCTTTGATGCCCGACATGATCACGCCGCGAATGAAGTAGCGCTGCAGGACAAAGAACAGAATCAGCGAAGGCAACATGGAAATGACGGAACCCGCCATCAGCAGGTGTTCGGTGGGTTCGCCGCGCTGGGCCACGTTGGCCAGGATCTGGGTACGCAGAAACATCAATCCCACCGATACCGTGTAGTTGGTCATGCTCGTGAGATAGATGAGCGGCCGCATCAGTTCGTTCCAGGACCCCTGAAAGAACAGAATGGACAGGGTGATCATCACCGGCACCGACAGCGGTACCAGAATGCTCCGGTAGAAACGCATGACATGGCATCCGTCGATCTTGGCGGCATCGCTCAAATCCCGCGGAATGCTCAGGAAGAACTGTCGAAACAGGAAAATCGCGAACGGACCGCCCCCAAACCAGTCAGGCAGGAACAGAGGCCAGAAGGTATCCACCATCCGCAGTTCATTGAAGATCAGGTAGGTGGGGATCAGTGTCACTTCTATGGGTAGCATCAGGGTGGACAGCATGAGAATGAAAATGGCCTGCCGGCCCCGGAATCGAAAATGGGAGAAGCCGTAGGCAACGAGTGATGCCGTTAATACCCCTCCCACCGTCGAGGCAACAGTGATGACCGCGGTGTTGCCCATGAACCGGAAAAAGGGCAGGACATCATTCACCTCCATGAAGTTGCGCCACCGGGGATCAGGGGGAAACCACAGGGGTGGAATGACATTCAGCTCGATGGGCAGCTTGAGGGCACTGGACACCGCCCAGAACAAGGGAAAGCCAAACACAAAGGCCAACACCACCGTCAGGATGTTGGTGAAGATGTCCCATGCCTGGATGGGACCGCGTGCGCCTCTGGCAGTCGCGGCGTCACCGGCTGTCATGAGGCCCGGTTGTCCGTTTCACCCTCGTAGTGCACCCAGCCACCGCTGAACCTGAATTGGATCAGGGTGAACACCAGCACGATGACGAACAGGATCCAGGCCAGAGCCGATGCATATCCCAACTGCCAGTGGCTGAAGGCCTGGGTAAACAGGTGAAGCACATAGAAGTAGCTGCCGTAGAAGGGCCCCCCCTGCGTGGAAACATACACGGCCCCGAAAATCTTGAAGGCCGCGATCAACCCCGTGATCAACACAAAAAACAGGGTGGGGCTGAGCAGCGGCAGGGTGATGTGGCGAAAGCGACGCCCCCGGCCCGCGCCATCCACCTTGGCGGCATCGTACATTTCTCCCGGCACGTTTTGCAGACCCGCCAGCAGGATGATCATGGTGGGGCCGCCGGCACTCCACAGGGCCAGCAGGATGAAGGTGGGCTTGACCCAGACGCGGGAATTGAACCAGCCCGGGCCTTCGACTTCAAACAGCTTCCAGAGCCACCCGTTGATCAAGCCGTAGTCGGGTTGGAATATGTATAGAAACAGGAAGGTGGCCGACACCACCGGCACGATGGAAGGCAGGTAATAGATGGTCCGCCATATGGCGCGCCCCGAAATTCTGCGATCCAACAGCAGGGCCAGCATCAGCGACAGGCATACCCCCAAGGGAACCGCCAATCCCACGTAATACAACGTGTTCCAGAGCGACATGCCGAAGAGCTCATCCCTGGCGAACGCCCTGACGTAATTGGCCAACCCGATCCAGGCCGGCTTCAAGGGAAAGGCATATTCGGTAAAGCTGAAGTACAGGGACACCAGCATCGGACCCGCCGTGAACAGCAGAAACCCGACAACCCAAGGGGAAATGAGCAGAAATCCCCACAACTCCTCGACGCGTGCAACACGGCTACGCGCACGGTAGCGGGCAATCACAAGGCACCCAAGCGGGGACCGAGGGTCGCTGCACACCTTGCGGCGGCAACAACCCTCAACCGGTATGGCGAACCAATGGAATGGCGATCAGGCAGCTTCGACGGGTGGCATGTCCAGGATTTCCTGGATCGTCTCCTGCAATCGTTCACAGCCCTCCTGGGCACCGAGCTCGTTGAGATAAATGCCCTCGAGCAATGGCGCCGTGGCCTGGATCACTTCCGAATCACGTCCGTTGTGGGGGGCCGGGAAAGGCTTGACATCCTTGAGAACCTGGAAATGCGGAATGATCAGGGGATCGTTGGCCACGCTCGGATCCTCAAAGACGTCATACCGCAATCCGGGTTCACCGATGCGGCCGATGCCCTCGACACCCACTTCCTGACTCGACAGATACTTGATCCACTGGAAGGTTTCGTAGGGATGTTCGCTGGAGCTCCAAATGGGGAAATTGTTGCATCCGGCAAACCCGCCGCGCTTGCCGGTCGGGCCCTTGGGGCCGGGCACCAGGCTGAAGGTCAGGCCTTCCGGCGTGATGTCCCCCAGATAGGCCCCTTCCCACACACCCGACAGGGCCGTAGCCAGTTTGCCGGACGACCAAAGCTGCTGCTTGGCTGCGGAATCAGCCATCACCGGCAACGCTTCGACCTCGTGATACATGTCCTGAATCCACTGCATGCCGGCAACCGCACCGGGTTCGGCCCAGGTGGCCTGGGAGCCGTCTTCGTTCAGGGGCCATCCATCATGAGCGGAAACCAGCGTGAGATTGGCCTGGTACCAGGCGCCGAACCAAATGCCCCAGCTGTCCGACTTGCCGTCGTCGTCCGTGTCCCGGGTCAACTTGGCCGCGGCATCCCGCAGATCGTCGTAGGTCCAGTCCTCCGTGGGCAGATCCACGCCCGCGTCCGCGAAAATTTCGGGCGCAAAGTAGAGGCCGGCGTGGCCGGCATGGCCGTTCACGGGCAGAGCGAAGAGCTTGCCGTTCACCCGGTTGGAACTGAGCGGCCCTTCGATGAATACGGACAGGTCGTAGTCGTCCAAGGCCACGAACTCGTCCAGTTCCTGCAACAGCCCGCGGGTGGTGAACTTGCTCATCCCGAAGTGGGAGGCGTGTCGGAAAGCGTCGCCTGCGGTCCCACCCGCGATGCGGGCCATGATGGTTTGGTCGTATCCCTGCGGGATGACATCCACGGTGACCTGTATGCCTTCCTGTTCCGCGTTGAATCGTTCAGCCAACTCCTTGCGGTATTCCAAATCCTGAACCACATTGCGGTCAAACATCACTATCTCGACGACCGCTTCATCTGCCGGTGCCATCCCAGCGGCATCATCCGATGGCGCGGCCGGCGCCGCCGGCACACAAGCCACCAACGCGGATGCGGCGCCAATGCCAGCCAACCCGCTCAGGAAACCGCGTCTTGACATTCTCTTGGTATTCATTGCATCTCCCGAAACTCTTGCAAGAACTGCCCCTAAAGGATTCGAAGATGCCGAACCTTGCAGTTCAGCGACGGTGCCGTACAGGCATGGGGCATAGTGCATTATGGCAGACCGTCACGCCCACTGTGCGCAACCCCTTCCCGTAGCCGTGAACCTCAGGCGGCGGGCAGCACCAAGGAGCCAGGTTTAGGATCCGCTTGCAGGACCGTCTCAATGGCGACGGCAGAATGGTGAAGATTGGGCCAAGCCAAGAAGCTACAGGAGATTTAACAACGCTGTGGGCATGTGTCGACAGTGCGGCAGCACTGGTCCACCCAGGCATGGTGTTGCTTCCAGCCCAGCCAGACTAGGCAGCGGTGGGCGAGGAGGAAGCGACACAGACTCACCTGCCACAGCACGTACCGGACGACTGACAAACACCGGGGCGGAGCCCGAACCTAGACGGTACAAGATGAACCGGCCGCGCGGCATCCAAGGCGCACCGCGTCCGGGTACTCAGGCAACGTGCGATCGGGGTGCCGCCCAGTAGTCCTCCACACGACGCGCTTCTTCGGCTCCGGGCCACGGCGGCATGGTGACGATGACGAAGCAAAGGTCTTCGTCGCCGGTATTGCGGAACTGGAAGTGCGTTCCACACTCGATGGTCAGGGCAGTGCCTGCCTCTACGTCAAGTACCGACTCCGACCCCTCGCACCGGCGCCAGACCTGACCCGTTCCAGCCAGGCAGTACCACGCCTCGTCGACCGTGGCGTGGACGACCGCCATAGAGACGGCATCCTGCGGCAGCGTGCAATGCACCATGCTGCCCTGAGCGACGGCCACTAGTTCGCGAATCTGCGAACCGTCGGGCGCGACAACCGCTCTGCCGTCCGCGAGACGCACGGTGTGCATTAGGCACCCTCCGGCGGAATCACGTGCAGGGTGGATGAAGCGGGAACCGGGCAGGGCACGTTGGCGTTGGGGATGGGCAGGGGCTGGGACTGAAGTCCACGACAGGAGGCCTGTTGGTTGTTGCGACAAGACCTTTACAGGGCCGTTCGTCTTTTGTGCGTCTAGGGCTGCTGCATCAACGAGATCGGAATAATGCCACCATAGAGTGCCAATGGTGGCATCAACCCGAAGTCACCGGTTTGGCCCTCGGGCCACGATGGGATGGTGCAGCCGAGCGCCATCAAAGGCTCGGGGCTGCCCGTTCGGCAGCCATGGTTGTCGGCATCCGTTCCCAGACTGCCTGCGGAGTCCACCTCAACAGGTCGCCTCTCGACTCTTTAGTTTTTTAGTCTTGCAAAGCAGTCATGCTGGTTGCAGTACATCACCCGTTCCGCGTAGGCCATCGCCTCCTGTTCCGACAGGTGCCCCTCGTTGACTTCCTGCTGGAGGGTGTGGGTTAGCCAGTACCTTGCCTGCATGGCATAGGCATAGGACGCAATCGGCCAGGACGTGTCAGCCCCGAACACGAACACCTTGTTGGCCGGAACCGAGTGGATGGCGTGGCGCAGGAAGTTCGACGCGTCCAACGGATTGATGCTCCAGGCCCAGCACATGTCCACGTAGGCATTCGGATAGTGCTTGACCAGGGCCGCCAACTCCATCGAGTACGGGTAGGAGTTGTGCATGAGGACGAAGTCCGTGTCCGGATGGGCCGCCAGCAGTCCACACAGGTGCTCACAGGAGATGAAGTCCAGCGGCATGCGGCTGTGACCGGCGTAGTAGCCGGTGTGGATCTTGATCGGCAGCGAGTGCTCGGAAGCCAGACCGCTACACACATCCAGGAACCAGTCACCCAGCAGATTGTGTTCCTCGGGGGTTAACTCCTCAGGTGTTTTCAGGTACCGATCCAACAGACGAGCCGCGTCGTCCCTATCCCGCTTTTGCCAAGCCAGAGTGCGGACATAGGCGTGTTGTGTCTTGCAGGCCACGGCTTCCGGCCCAAAGCGATCAAACAACTTTGCCACCGCGGCCTCCGCCGACCGCAGGTCCGTAACCTCCTCGTCCGTGAGCCGTCCCAGAGCCTCCATGTCCGGCTTGCCGACCACCAGGTCCCACAGCGAAATGTCGTAGAGGTAGAAGTTCGAATCCTCCTCGTCGGGCACGATTTCCATCGTGAAGTCGTCAATCTGGACGTGATCCAGATACGCGTCCTCCTGCAGGATTTGCAGGCGGGTCCGGGTTCGCATCAGCTCGGCATGAGCGTCTTGCGCATCCGTCAGGGATTCCGGAGTCAACTCCTCCAATCCGTAGAAGTGCTCGGCGGCCAACCGCACCGCCTCACCGTACCCGGTGTGCCGGCAATGGTCCCACGCGCCTTCCACTGCACGAAAGCGTTCCGCCACAGAGCCTGCCTCCGGATTGAACAGGTCGTCGACAGCCTTCTGGCTGGCGCCGGCCACGACCAGGTCCGCGATCACGTAGTTCTCCAAGAGTGCCCCCAGGATATCCACCCTCTCCGGTGTGAAATCGGTATAGCGCTGCAGGTGCTCATGGGTATCGCAGAGAGGCGTTTCAAGGACCTTGTGCACAAGATCGGAGTCGCCAAGGGAGGACCAATAGGAGAGTTTCGGATTCATGAATTTCCTCGGCCCGGTGTGGGCGTCTGGTTGCTTGATGTGAATTTGCGACGGGTCGGATTGTTAATCGGGGGTGAATCCTGAGCCGGAGCGGACTACAACCCGCCTCAAACCAGAGAAAACCCCATGCCAGGTTAACTTCCGCCGCTGGTGGACATGTCAAAACCTTCCCACAGGTCGCGGGCAACCGTGCCCTGGGACTGTTGCGGCGATTCTATTCCCATGATGCGGCACAGCGTGGGGACCACGTCCGCTGCATGGATGTATCCCAGCTGATTGGTGTCGCGTTCATAGTTCTTCTTGAGCCCGGGGCCCGCGATCAGGAACGACCCGAAGGTTGACGAGAAACCGTTGTCCGTGGGCAGGAAACCGCCGTGGTGGGCACCGAACTCCAGCGGTGCCCCCACATTGCCACCTCCGACAATGCCCTTCCATTGGGGGTAGTAGCCGCTGACGTAGTCGTGTTCGTACACGAAGACCACATCGCCGCACTGGTCTCCCCACTGGCCAAGGATATAGGCGTCCCGCCTGGGCAGGGCGATGGCCACCACCGTCTGCCCGGTCTCCTCGTCCACCCAGGTGCGAAGAGCCGTCAACAACTCCCTTTCGATGTCGTTGAACCGGTCGGAGCCACGCTCTGCGTTGATGGTGATGTCGAAGCCGCGCCTGCGCAGGTACGCCTTGGTGCGTGTCCAGTCGATCTGGTCGTTCGACAGCCGATCCTGATCCTCCGCCACCGCCGCCTCGCCGTCCCGCAACACAAGGAAACCCGTGTCGCAGAGAAACTTGCGCACATTGACCACGCGCACGTCCGGATAGGCCCCGTGGTCGGCCAGCACGCCAACATACACGTCGTCCCCGGCCAGCTCGGCCCGGGTCTCCTGCATCCTGGCAATAATCCGATCCCCGACCTGGTACGCCTGCCTGAACATCTCCATGTGCTCCTCCTTGCGCGCCGGGTCGAAGCCGGGACAGACCGGATCGACATCCGCCAAGTGGATGTGATTCAGGTAGTCGTACAGGTGCCAGTGGCAGGTGAAATAGACGCTGTCCCTCTTGGTCAGCATGTAGTGGCCCACTTCTGCAAACCAATTGCCTTGGTACTCGCACTCCTCCAGAGCCGTGGCAAAGTCGGTCATGCCCGAGGTATAGGGGATCATGGAGGCATGTTCCTGGTACGGGCCGAACCGCTCCCGCAGAAGATCCTCCAGTTCCGTATCCCCGTAGCTGAAACCGTGCACGTGGGTGACTTGGCTACGGTAGATCTTGAGGTGGTTGCCACCGGGATCCAGTTCCATGACCTTGAACCGCAGGGCTGCTTCGAGGCTGCCATCCGGCACCGCGAAGTCGTCCACCAGCCAGTCCGTCCATTCCCGGACTCCCGCCGAGGCCAGGATGCGGTTTCCGTCCTTCCCGCACGCCAAATGAACCCGGTCGTACTCCTCGGCGGACGCGGTCATCAACACGGAATAACGCTGCGCGGTGTTGCCGAACCGGGACACGACCTCGACCTCCGTCTCCAGCGGTGGTTTGTGACTCGGCGGCAGATTCCGCCAGTCGACCGCCATGGTCAATCCGGAGATGCCCTGAACGCTCCTGGAACCGGCCACCGGGGCACCGTCATGGCCGATCATGAAGTCGTCACTGCCGGCACCTGTTACGTAGGCTTGGCAGGCTGCCACCTCAAACTCGGTGTGGGCATGGCCCGGATGGCCCAGCCCGTCCAGGATCGTGCTGGCTGTGGCGCCCGAGGGAAAGGCCCCAGGGTAGTGCAGGGCCGTGCCCTTCAAGCCGGCCCGTTCCAGCGCGTTCCATATCCGGTCGGCCCGGTTGCTGCGCCCGTCGAAACTGTCGATGCCCTCACCCGAAGGCAGCGTGGTTTCCCAAGTGGACACCTGGTGGGTTCCCGTGTGTGCTCCGGTGGACAACGTGGCCCAATTGGTGGGTGTCCAGACCGGAAAGGAACAGAAAGTCTGGTTGTAGGTGCCTTCCGCCATGAGACGGGCAAACGCAGGCAGGGAACCTTCTTGGGCAAAGTACCGGACCATCGGCAGAATGAGGCCGTCCATGCCAAATGCATACACTCGTTTCATCATGGATGATTTCTCACTCCAATGTCGATGGATCCTGAATCGTCGCTCTTCGGTCCGGGTGGCTGCCCTTCGGACACAACCACTCCCGGAACCCGCGCAGCAATCCACACCATTATCGCGGCCTGGTTCCCCGGCTCGGACAGGACGGCTTGGATAGGCCAACAGTCGACCAAGACACGGGATCCCAGCTACCCGTGCATGTGTGGCAAAGACCCGGCCAATACATCCGCCCGCCGTTCACCCACCGTATCCTTTGTTGGCGTTGTGTCCACCCAAGTTCCGATACACTCCGATTTCCTGACACAATGGAGGAATCCCGGAAAGGGTGCCGTCCTTCACGCTGCTCGCAGCATGGAGACCTCAACTGCTTTGCCCAACCAAGGAGACGATTCAACCGTGCCTCTGCAACTGAACCATGTCCGCAGCCAGTTTCCCTCGCTCCAAGAGCACTATGACGGCGTGCCCGCGTGTTCTGCGACAGTCCGGGCGGCTCACAGATGCCGGAATCCGTGGTCATGGCCATGCAGGAGTACCTGGGTCGCTTCATGGCCAACACGGGAGGGCAGTTCGCAACCAGCATCGCCACGGACGAAGTGGTGGCGGAAGCCCATCGGCTGGCCGCCGACTTCATGCACTGCGCACCGCAGGAAGTGGTGTTCGGCGCCAACATGACCAACCTGACCTACCTGATCAGCCGCAGCGTGGGCCGAACCCTGAGCCACGGGGATGAAATCATTGTTTCGGAACTGGATCACGAGGCCAACATCGCGCCCTGGCTGCAGATGGCCGAGGAGCGCAATCTGGTCGTGCATTGGGCGCGGATCGACCGGGAAACGTGCACGCTGAACCTGGAGCAGCTGCGGTCGCTGATTGGCCGGCGCACGCGCCTTATCGCGGTGGGACTGGCCAGCAACTTCTCCGGTTCCATCAATCCCGTGGCCCACATCGCCTCCTGGGCCCGTGCCGCTGGCGCCATGGTGTATGTGGATGCGGTGCACTACGCACCCCACGGCCTGCTGGACGTGCGCGCTCTGGACTGTGACTTTCTGGTGACCAGCGCCTACAAGCACTTCGGGCCCCACCTGGGTGTCCTGTACGGGAAGGAACGCCATCTCAACCGGCTCCCCGCCTATCAGGTCAGGGCCCACGACGGATCGCTGCCCGGGAAGTTCGAGATCGGCACTTCGAACTTCGAGGCGCTGGCCGGCTTCTGCGCCTGCATCCAGTACATTTCGTCGTTGGCGGCCGGCGATCCTGATCTGCTCATCTCCGCCTCCCGGCGCGACATGATTGAGACGGCGTTCGGACTGATCCGGGAGCACGAGCGCAACCTGATGACCCGATTCCTGGAGGGACTCCGCAACCTGGCCGGCTACAGACTCTACGGTCGTACCGCGGCCACCGACCGGGTGCCCACATTCGCCCTGCGCCGGGAAGGAACCACCCCCCGCCAGCTGGCAGTCCACCTGGCCGAACGCAACATCTTTGCCTGGGACGGCAACTTCTACGCCCTGGCCGTCGCCGAAGCCTTGGGTGTGGAACAGTCCGGGGGCGTGCTCCGTATTGGCTTTGCCCACTACAACACCGAGAACGAAGTGGATACGGTGCTGGAAGCGCTCGACTCGGTTTAACCTGGGGAATGCCGTCGACATGCCTTCGCCACTGAAGATCTCGCTCAAGGCGGCACGGCGCCTCGCCATCCAAAAACAACGGCTCGACAGCCACGCACTGCTTCGGTCCGAGACCGACAAACGGGCCATTCGCAAGGTGCTGGAGGCTCTCCGCTGCATCCAGATTGATCCGATCCGTGCCGTGGAACGAACCGAACTGCTGGTGCTGTGGAGCCGCCTGGGCAACTTCAATCCAGTCCTGCTCAATGAACTGCTCTACACCGACAGACTCTTCTTCGAAGACTGGGCCCACTGCGCTTCCATCTGCCTGATGGACGACTACCCGTTGTTCCACCACCGGATGCAGGCCTATGCCGCGACCAGCGAGACGGACGGCAGTCGCACAGCCGAGTGGGTGGAGCAAAACGGAGCCCTGTTGGCACAAATCAGGGAGGAGTTCCGAACGCGCGGTCCGTTGGCCGCCCAAGACATCACGGTGGACGTGCCGCACGTGCCCTGGCACTCCACCGGCTGGACGAGCGGGCGCAGCGTACCGCGCATGCTGGACCACCTGTTCTTCCGCGGCGAGTTGATGGTGGCGCAGCGCTCCGGCAACCGCAAGATCTGGCATCTGACCGATGAGTTCCTGCCGCCGTGGGCCGATCGCACACCCATGACCCCGGCCGAATTCAGCCGCCGGGCCGTGCCATTCGCCCTGAAGGCGCTGGGAACCGGCACCGCCCGGGACATCAAGCACCACTTCATGCGCCACGCCTATCCCGAACTGGAGTCGGTCCTGGCATCCTTGGCAGCGGATGGAACCATTCTGTCCGTCGAACTGGTGGACTCGGACAAACACGCCGTGCCCGGCTCGTGGATGGTCCATGTCGAGGATGCCGAGATGCTGCAGCGCTTGGAGGTCGACTCGAACTGGGAGGGCCGCACCGTGCTGCTGTCTCCGTTCGACAACCTGATTTGCGACCGCAGGCGCAACCTGCCCCTGTTTGGTTTTGACTTCACAATCGAAATTTACGTGCCGGTGGCCAAGCGTCGCTACGGGTACTACGTCCTCCCAATTTTGGCCGGTGACTCAGTACTCGGGCGGGTGGACACCGAGATGGACCGTAAGCGCAATGAACTGCACTTCAAAGCCCTATTTCTGGAAGAGAGGCGGGAGCAGGACCTGCATCTCGCCGATGGCCTCGCCCGAACAATGCAGGACCTGGGAACGTTTCTGGGCGCGAAACGCATCAAACTGGGTAGGCGCATGCCGGTTAAATGGCGGCAGGCCCTCAAAGCGCACCTGTAGGTCTTTGCGACCGGCTGCGCGGCACCGAGCCAGCCCGAGTAGGACCGTGCCAGTGTGAGACAGCGCTTCCGAACAGTTGCGTGCAGTAGAACCAGCGACCTCAAATCCGGACCGCGTGGACAGGTGAGATATATCTAGGTGGGTGTTCGGGCAACACCGCGGCCTGGACTTCAAACGGCGTGAAGAGTGTCGCGGGGGTCAACTGTTCGTCCAGGCGCGTTTCCAAATCGGCCTCCGGCACCAGCCAGCCGGCCAGTTCGTTGTGCACAAGTTCAACCAGCAGGCGGACCGCCGCCTGCCCCTCGTTCAAACAGGGGACGGTGCCAAACTGGTGTCCGCCGTGCTCCAAAAATGTCTCTTTCATTTCGAGGGCCACTTCCTCCAGCGTTTCAAGGCAATCGGCGACGAAACCGGGAGTAATGACGACCAGGTTCTTGACGCCGGACACAGCCAACTCCCGCACCGTTTCCTCCGCATAGGGCTGAAGCCACTCCTCGCGGCCGAAACGCGACTGGAACACTGCCTGCAAGCGGGAGGGGTCCCATCCCAAACGCTGCACCATACCCTGCACGGTACGCAGACAGTGCCGGTAATAGGGATCGCCCCTCTCCACGTAGTTCGTGGGCAGCCCATGGAAGGAGGCCAGAACCAGATCCGGTTCCCAGTCCAAGCGGCTCAGGTAGGACCTGAGCGATTCGATCAGGGCATCGATGTACATGGGATGGTCCGGGAAGGCCGGTACCGTGCGAATGGCGGGTTGCCACCTCATCGTCTTTAATATATCGAACGCCTTGTCCTGGACAGCTGCCGTCGTCGTGGCGGTGTACTGGGGATAGAGAGGGAAGAGCAGGATGCGCCCGCAGCCTTCCTCCTGGAGTTTGTGGATCTTCTGCTCGATGGATGGAGATCCGTAGCACATGGCCCAGTCCACCAAGATGCCGGCCCGATCCCCGAAGGCGGCTGCCACATTGTGGCACTGGTTGCGCGTTATCGTCTTCAAGGGCGATTCATCCAGTTCCCGGTTCCAAATGCGGGCATAGACCCTGCCGGAGCGCTGAGGCCGCGTATTGAGGATGATGGCATTCATGATGAACCACCACACCGGCCGCGACACCTCGATTACCCGCCGATCCCACTGGAACTCGCGGAGATAGCGTCTGACCTCCCGGAACGAGGTGCCTTCGGGAGTACCCACATTGACCAGCAACACGCCAATTCTGTCCTGGTTGGCGTCGTTGACGGAGAGTGCCTCGGTACGAGGCCGTTCCCCCGGTTCGGACATGGTGGGGGATGCGCTCCTAGTCAAATGATCCGCTGCCGCGGACAAACTGTGTTCACAACGCAGGCCTGCGTTGGGTCCCGGCACATGCAGACGGATTATGGGAGAGCCTGTTTCGAATGTACTCCGGCCCGCGTGTGGGAAGCATGTCGAAGGAGTTCGGGAGTCATCCTCCAAGAGGATTTGGAGAGCCGTTCGGACCACGCGGCGCACGTCGGGCTGCAAGGTATCCGGCCCGGCCAGAACCAATCGCTATCCGTACCGGCCGCAGGCAACTGCATTCTTCGGAAGACACGAAGCCAAGTCGGTTAAGATTGTCGGCAAGGCTTGTGGGATTCCAACTCACCGGGCACGTCCCGGCGAGGCATACGGCGCGCATACAACCGCCAACTCTTGTGGGACCGGCAGGCAGAACAGCCAAGAAAAGCAGTTCAGGGCAAGGTCATGAGCGTTCAGGCAATGCCAAGGGACTATTCGCTCACCGGAGTCACCGAGCGAGCCGTTCCCTTGGACGATTTCGGCATCGAGTCGCGGATGGATGGTGTTTGGTGGAAGCCCACGCTGCCGCGCCAGGAAATACGCGCCTTCATGGAACGCACCGACGGTCCTGCCCTGGTGCATTTCGGCCTCTGGTTCGTGCTACTCGCCGCCAGTGCCACATGGGCGGTATTCGCTTGGGGGACGTGGTGGGCCATTCCCGCGTTCCTGGTCTACGGAACCATCTATTCGTCGTCGGATGCCCGATGGCACGAGTGCGGGCACGGAACACCATTCCGAACCCAGTGGCTGAACGAACTCTTCTACCACATCAGTTCGTTCCTGACCTGGCGGGAGGCGTATATGTGGCGCTGGAGCCATTCCCGCCACCATACGGACACCTACTTCGTGGGCCTCGATCCCGAGATTCAGGTGCAGCGGCCCGCCGATCTGCTGAAGATCGTGATGGACTTCCTCTACCTGCGAAGCGGGCCACCCGAAGTCTGGCGCGTGGTGCGCAATGCGTTTGGCAGGCCCGGTCCGGATGTGCGTCACTTCATGCCGGAGGCGGAACGGAACAAGATGTACTGGTCGAGTCGCGTCTACGTGGCGATTATCGTCGGCTTCGCCATTTGGTCGATTGCGATCTGGAGCTTCCTGCCGATGATGTTCGTCCTCCTGCCGCGGTTCTACGGAGGATGGCTGCATCAACTGCTCGGCCTGACACAACACGCAGGTCTTGGGGAAGACACGTATGACCACCGGGAAAACACCCGCACCGTGTTTGTCAACCCGGTCTACCGCTATCTCTACATGAACATGAACTACCACATCGAGCACCACTCCGTGCCGATGGTCCCCTACCACGCGTTGGGCCGGTTCCATGAAGCAGTGAAGGATCAGATGCCGCCCGCCTACCCGAATTTATGGGCCGTGTACAAGGAAATGATTCCAGCGTTGATCAAGCAGGCAACGGAAAACGAGAGCTACCAGATCATGCGTCCGATCCCCAAGGAGAAGGACAGGTCTGCAGGCACGGCATCCGTGGCCGCAACCTCAGTGGACAGTGAATGGATCGAGGTCTGTTCCGTCGACGAACTCAATGAAAACGATGTCCTGCGCGTGGATCACGGAGGCAGGATCTTCGCCGTGTGCCGCTTGGAAGGGGATGCCTATCACGCCACCGATGGCCTCTGCACCCACGAATACGCCGACCTGACCGACGGCATCGTCTTCGACGGCGTCATCGAGTGTCCACTCCACAACGGACGCTTCGACATCGTCAGCGGCGACGCGGTCCGTTCGCCTGCCTGCGGGAGTCTGCAAACCCATCCCGTCGAAGTGCGCGGGGACAGCATCTTCCTGCGCGTGCGCGCCTAACCGGGAAGAACGACACCTGCGCGACGAGGCCGATCCGTGTCCCGTCGCGCAATCCCGGAGCAAAGACAGTAGCTGCCCGGCCGCGCAGATCCCAAACCGATGGGGCCCACCCATTGGCATATCGGAGCATCTTATGTCCAACAATCCCCTGAAAGTTCACATTACAGGCGTGTACGGTCTCATCGGCAATCTTGTCTACGGCCATCTCAACAGGCAGCCGGAACGCTATGACGTCTACGGCAGCAGCCGTCGTTCCGCGAGTTCCATCCGCGCCGATGCCGATTCACTGATCCGGCTGCCGGACACGCACTTTACGCAAGCCGATCTGGGAGATGCCGAAGCCATGCTGCAAGCCATTGCCGGCATGGACGCCGTATTGCATATCGGGGCGGTACCGGATCCCGGAGCCCCGTTTGAGGACGTGCTGCACAGCAATGTGGTCGGAACCTACAACGTGCTGGAAGCCTGTCGGGAGGCGGGAGTCAAGCGCCTCGTTTACGCCAGTTCCGTCATGGCCATCATGGGTTACTTCTACTATCAGGAACCCTACAACGCCATCCGCGAAGAGCGCTTTGAGGATGTACCGGAGAATATTCCCCTCATTACGCCTGCAGATCCGCCCCGTCCCACCGAACCCTATTCGGCCAGCAAGGTCTGGGGGGAAGGCATTTGCCGGACCTACCACGACGCCCACGACATCGCCACCGTATGCCTGCGGATTGGGGCCGTCAACAAGGAAGATCGCAGCTTGTTTGGCTGGACCGATTCCCTGTGGTGCAGCCAGAGAGATGTAGTCAACATCATTGAACTGTCCCTACAGGCGACCGCATCGCCCTGTTTCCATATCTGCTACGGAATTTCGGACAATCGACATCGTTGGGTTGATCTGGAACCTTCGCGGCAGGCGCTGGGTTTTGAGCCCCGGGACGGCGCGTAAACCAGCCCGTCCGACGTAGCCGACCATGCCTGTAGGATCTCAAGTCCCTGCCGGTAGCAGAATCCCGGCCACCACCCAACCGAAGTCCGGAGACAACGCCATCATGCTGGATGAGCAAGTACTGTTCAAGAGCGGAACCCTTGGGTATCACACCTTCCGTATTCCGGCCCTGTTGACATCCGACAGCGGCCGCGTGCTGGCCTTTGCCGAAGGCCGCGTCCACGGATCCGGCGACGCCGGCACCATCGAACTGGTCCTGCGCCACAGCGACGACCATGGTTCCTCCTGGTCCGACCTCCGGGTCGTAGTCAAGGAAGACGACATGACGTGTGGCAATCCGTGTCCGGTCCAGGACAGTGCCACCAGCACCATCTGGCTCTGGTTCTGCAAGAACACCGCCGAGGGCGGGGAAGGGCTGATTACCCAGGGCAAGGCCAAACGCACAGTCTGGCTAACGCACAGCCTGGACGACGGAGACAACTGGAGCGAGCCGGTTGACATGACCGACAGGGTGATGCAACCCGACTGGACCTGGTACGCGACCGGGCCAGGCCACGGTATCCAGCTGCAGACTGGACGCATGCTCGTGCCTTGCGACCACATGGTGGGCCTCCATCTGGACCGCACCAAAGATCCCTACCATTCCCACGTGGTGTTTAGTGACGACGGCGGAGCCACCTGGCACATCGGCGGCATCGTCAGGGACGGGACCAACGAATGCGAGGTGGTGGAACTGTTGAACGGCGACGTGATGATCAACTGTCGCAACTATGCTGACCGTAGCCAACGGGCCGTTGCCATCAGCCGGGATCTGGGTTCCTCCTTCGAGGAATTTCGGTGGGACCAAGCCTTGATCGAACCCGTCTGCCAGGCGAGTATCGTCCGTTGGCCCCAGGCCGACAATGGCCTGCTGTTTGCCAATCCGGCCTCCGCCACCGACCGAACCCGGATGACGGTTCGGCATAGCACGGACGAAGGGTTTTCCTGGCCGCGGGCCAAGCTGCTCCATGCCGGACCGGCTGCGTACAGCGACTTGGCCGTTTCGGCCGAGGGAACCGCCCTGTGCCTCTACGAAAGGGGGATTGACGGGCCCCGCGAGACCCTCACCCTGGCCCGGTTCAACACCGACTGGCTGATGGAAGCCCCATGAATTGCCTGCCACCGCAAAACCCCACAGAAGGCACGGCCCTCTCTCGCCCGTGAACTTCTGAAAGCCGCAGTTCCCTGTCAGCGCTGCTGCAGCCGATATGGATACAGCCTGAATTCCCTGCCCAGTTCCTCGCGGTGTTCATGCACCCAGTCGGACAGAGCCCTGGAACCCAGAGGCTCCTCATCGGAACTCAGCAGGTCCAGAACCAACCCCTTGATCTCGGACCAGGACAGGATAGTGTCACCCAGTACCCACCCCGTGGCTTGAAACAGCGGTTGGCACAGCCTTGGTGGCAAAGGCAGCACGATCGGAGCGCGGCCGGTCAAGGTACGGCCAAGCCACCGAACCAGATCGTCGAAGACGTACTGTTCCGGACCGCAGGCATCCCGCGTTACGTTCCTGTTGTCCGTACCCAGGTCGCAGGCGGCCGTGGCCAAGTCGTCGACATGAATTGGCCGCACCCGATAGCCCAACGGGCTAGGCAGGGGAAAGACCGCGAAGCGCCGCACCGCTCACGCGACGTTGTTGATGATGATGTCCCGGCGTCCGAACAAGGAGTTGGGCCGCAATATGGCATGGGACAGACCGCTGTCGCGCAAGTGCCGTTCCACGGCGGCCTTGCCGGCAAAGTAGGGAAGGTCGGGAGCCAGGTCGGTACGGGTGTGGGTAAACTGGACCAGTTCCCCAAACCTACAAGGTTTGGGGTAATTCGCTCTCGGCCGTCAGGCGGCGTTGGCCGTCTGCGCGGACTCGAGTCCGGGTGGAGCCGTCCCCACCGTTGTCCCGCTTCGATCCCGGAGCAGTCGCTTGACCTCCCGGAAGGGCGTGTACAGCGTGATCTCATCGTCGTACAGGCGCGCCAGGATGTTGCGGGCGGCGTTGGTGTCCGCGTCCAACACGACTCCGTCCAGGCCGTAAAACCGATCCCAACGCCGTTCTCCTTGCAGGAGTCCGGTGCGGGAGTCGATTTGCGACGTGTAGGCGGGGTTCACCAACACCAACGCAGTGCCTCTGCGTCGAGATATCGAGGTTAGGGTGTCGGCCATCACGCCCTTGACCCAGCCGCTCAGACGGCGTTGGGTGTCGCGGTGCATGACCTTGGCCGACTTCATGGATGCCGTCAGGTCCTCGCAGGCGATGGTGCCGGCGCGGTCGACGACGCTGTGGGCGGCCTGGCACAGGAAGTCCCTGACCTGGGCTTGGTGCCGCTGTTGGCGACGGTCCCACTTCCGGTTGCCGAGGTTGTTGTGGAGGATGTTGTCCGCCTTCTTTATGTTTCCGGCTTCCCGGTGTTTCTGCTCCAGGTCCCGCATCCGGTTGCGCCGTTGGCCCTTCACCTTGCGGGCATCGCTCTCCGCGGCCAGCAGGCCGCCCAGCCCCCGGCCGTGGCGTTTCCCGTCGCTGTCGGTGTAGGCCTCGGTGTAGCCCTTGTCCACGCCGACCGTCTCCGAGCCGCCGGGTTGGGTGCTGCACGCATCCTCCTCGTTGACGGCATGGTGGATTTCCACTTGCCCGTCGTCCCGCAGGAGGATGCGGAGCTGGCCGGAGGGTGTGTGCTTTTCCCTGAGCGGAATGGCGATGCGCCGGCCGCGTTCCATGCCCTGCACATGGACCCACGCGCGCCCGTGCCGGACCTTCGCGGTGTAGGCTCCCGGCTCCAGCACAATCTGGTTCTTCACGCGCGAGGTGCCGCCCTTCCACCGCTTCCGCATGTGACGGTGCAGAAACGAGTCCTCGATCCAGCGGTTCTGCTTCAGCAGCGCATACAGGCGGTGGCGTTCCGCTTCGTCGCCTTCCGTGCGGTGCCAAATGGCCTTCCTGACCGGCACCTTGGCCGCTTCCCGGCAGGCATGGATGTCGCCCAGTGCGTCCAGCAACGTGGCGCGGCCCAGACGGGCCGGCAATCCGTGCCAGTCGTACTCCTCGGCCATCCAGTCGTCGCGGATCTCGCGGGGCGACTGCTGTGCCGTGGACCACCCGCTGCAACGCTGCCAGGCATCACCCCGCACGCGTCCGCACAAGGCGGCGATTTCAACCAGGCGGTCGTACTTGGACCGGTTCAGATCCCGGCTGTGCAGGATGGACATCGGGTCCGCCACCATCGCCTCCTGCGGCGACAGGCTCTCCTGGTTGACGACCGCGATGGCGCAGCCGTGTTGCGTGGCGAAGTGCTCGAACCCGTCGAAGCCGAAACGGGTCGGACGGTCCCTGTGGGCCACCGGCAGGTGGGCGATCTCCCGCTTCTCGATGCGCTCCCTCAGCGACAGGAACACCTTGCGCTTGCAATGCAGGCCGCCCCCGACTTCCGACAGCCACTCGTCTACGGCCACGCCCGCACCCGGGCCATACGCCTCCATCGCGGAAACCTGGCGTTTCAGGTCGTCCCGCTGCCCCCGATCGGACACCCGGCAGCAGACCGCGGTCAAGCCCTGCGGGGCAACGTCGCCCCCGCCCGGGAACCGCAGTGCGTCCGCCTCGGTGTGGTACCGCCGCTCGGTCGCAGTCCCGCGGGCCGGGAACGTGCCGTTGCGGTTCATGATGCGCAACGGGTGTGCCGAACGCCCCACGCGGGCGCCAAACTGCGGGATGCGGTAAATCTCGTCCATGTCAAATATGGCAATTATACAATACAATTCAATACAAATTGAAGGCTTATCGATGCACCTGCCGCACGCCTGCCTTCTTCGCCGCATCGAGCAACTGACAGGAACGACGAACCGCCTCGGGATGCGCTATCCAGGTTCCGCGCTGACCGCGCGGTGGCCGGTCGTGCCGCACCCAGTAGGTGTTGTACAGCGTGTCCACTCCGGCCAGCGCGTCCAGAAGGCCGGGAGCGGGTTCGGAACCTGCCGCAAACTGCAGCGGCCAACTGTCCACGGCTCCGTTGAAGGGATCGAGCTCCGGACGACGGCGGGAGGTCAGGGTGCGAACCCGGCCGCCGCGCGCCAGCAGTTCGGACGCGATGCTCCGGCCCAGATAGGACCAGGCGCCAGTCACCAGAGAAAGCGTCATGGGAAGGTCAGGGGGCTGCAAAAAGGAACATGATGCGCACTTGGGCTTTGGTTTGACACCACTCCAGATTCCAAAGCCCAAGTGCGCGGACGGCATCGTCAAACCCGGTGTCGTTCGATACCGGATTCCGCCAAGCGGCCGGTGCGGAAACGGCGGCCCGGCCCGGAATTGTGGGCATAATACCGGGTCCGCGGAATCCTCGGTACCGAACCCCTACAAACCCTTTTTATGTCCAGACCATCCGTGCCGACCAAAGAAGGTCACCCCCGGGGCATCACGACCGCGGCCCTTGCCTGGACAACCTTTGCAGTCAACGGAATCGTCATCCTGCAGGGTGCGGTGGTCAGGGCTACCGGCTCCGGCGCCGGCTGTGGACGCGACTGGCCGCGTTGCCAAGGGGAATTCCTGCCGCTGGACCATGGAATTGCCACCTGGATCGAGTATTCCCACCGCGCCTTGTCAGGCGTGGCCCTGTTGATGGGAGTTTGGCTGCTCATCCGCGCCTTCCGCCTGCGGAAAGTGAATCCCGGCCTGCTGGCCTGGACGGTTGCCTCCACCACGTTCCTGGGCATCGAGGCCTTGATTGGCGCTGCGACGGTGTTGACTGGCTTGACGGGCGACAACGTGTCGGTGGCGCGCGGTTTGCTTGTTGCCTTCCATCTCCTGAACTCCCTTTGGCTTATGGGCTCGCTTTCGCTGGCGGTCTACCATGCCCATGCCGATCGATCCTGGCCTCCGGGCTGGCATGGTCAGTCAGGCTTGGGGTGGCTGGTCGGGTTGGGGCTCCTGGGCATGATGGTGGTCATGTTCTCGGGCGGCATCGCGGCCATGGGCAACACCATGTTTCCGCCCGAGTCCCTGGAGGCTGGCTTGTCCGAGGATTTCAACACTGCGTCCCATCCACTCATCCGGTTGCGCATCCTCCACCCGCTGCTGGCCATCGTAGTCGGGATCTATCTTTGGGCAATCCATGCCGTGACCGGATGGCTCAGGCCCGTCCCCGAAGCAGGTCCGTGGCGACGCCTGCTCCTGTGGGCCTACGCTGTGCAACTGATCGTCGGCACCGTCAACCTGTCGCTGCTGGGACCGATCATGCTGCAGTTGACACACTTGGCCGTGGCGGTCGGGGTCTTTTGCCTCTGGACGCTGGTGGCTTGGATTGTCTTGACAGCGCCGGGTCCCGTTCGCACTCCCGGCGGCTTGCCTTGGCGCAGCCGCGAGGCGGTCTCCGCGTGAGCACCTCGCTCCCGGCCGCGCCGCCTTCCATCTGGCGTGAATACCTTGCCCTGACCAAACCCAAGGTGGTGTCCCTACTGCTGTTTACGGCTGTGGGCGCCATGTTTGTCGCTGTCGGCGGCCTGCCGAACCCATGGGCCCTGTTGGGAGTTCTGGTGGGCGGTTACATGTCCACGGGCGGAGCCGGTGTCTTCAACATGATTTTGGACCGGGACATCGATGCCGGGATGCGGCGCACAAAACGCCGGCTGCTCGTGACCGGCAGCATCTCGGTGCCACAGGCAGCGGTGTTCGGAGGCCTGCTCAGCGCAGGCTCGTTCGTGGTCCTGCTACTGACAACCAACCTGTTGACGGCCCTGCTGGCCTGGGCCGGCCTGCTCTTCTATGTGCTGGTCTACACGGCCTGGCTGAAGCGGACCACGTGGCAGAACATCGTGATCGGCGGCGCCGCCGGTGCGGTTCTGCCCCTGCTGGGATGGGCGGCCGTGACCGACTCCCTCCCTTGGATGGCCTGGATTCTCTTTCTGCTGATCTTCATGTGGACGCCCGTGCACTTCTGGGCCCTGGCCTTCCTGGTAAGCGACCAGTACGCGGCCGTGGGCGTGCCCATGGCCCCGGCCGTCATCGGAACCCAGCGCACGCTGCGCCAGATGATGCTCTACACCGTCCTGACGGTCCTGACCACCCTGGCCCCCTTCGTGCTGCGGGAGGCCGGCTGGTCCTACTTGGGTGCGGTCGTTCTGTTGAACGGCCTGCTGGTCGTCAAGGTGGTGCAACTGTACGCCAAAACGGCACCGTCCTGGGAAGTGGCGCGTCCGGATGCCCTGTCCGTGTACAAGTTCTCAATGCTGTACCTGGCCCTCGTGTTCGTGGCCCTGGCACTGGACCGCGGGCTGCCGTTCCTGCCCTGACTCCCCGAAACCAACCGGGGCCCCGCACGCATGCGGGGCCCCGGCACTTGCCGACCGACAAGACTGGCTACTGGTGGATCACCACCATCTTGGTCTCGGTCATTTCCTCGACCGCGTACTTGGGACCCTCCTTTCCGTAACCACTGTCCTTGAGGCCGCCGTACGGCATCAGGTCAACACGCCACTGGGTGCCCCAGTTGATGTGGATGTTGCCCGACTCCACCTGCTGGATGTACTGCATGGCGGAGTCCAGGTCCTGAGTGAAGATCGAGGCGCTCAGGCCGTAGTTCGTGTCGTTGGCGATGGCAATTGCCTGGTCGACGGTGTCCACCTTCGTGATGCCCATGGCCGGACCGAACACCTCATCGCAGGAGATCTTCATCTCCGGCTTGACATCCGTGAGCAGAGTGGCCTGATGCATCTGCCCTTCCAGGCCGCCACCCGTAAGCAGCGTGGCGCCGTTGTCCTGGGCTTCGTTCACCCAGCTGCTGACCCGCTCCGCGTCGCTCTGGCGAATCATGGGGCCCAGCTTGGTGCTTTCGTCAAGGGGATTGCCCGTGGTGAAGCCTTCGACCGCCGGCATCAGGGCGTCCAGCACATCGCCGTAGATGTCGTTGCTGACCAGCACGCGCTGGGCCGAGATGCACACTTGGCCCGCGTTGCTGTAGGCCGTCGTGGGCAGGGCCGCCGCCACCTTGTCCAGATCCGCATCCGGCAGGATGACGACCGGGGCGTTGGAGCCGAGCTCCATGGTCACCTTCTTGATCCCGGCCTGATGGCAAATCCGCTCGCCGATGTCCCGGCTACCGGTGAAGGAAATCTTGCGCACGCGCGGATCGGAGACCAGCACGTCGCCAATCACGGCCCCGCTGCCGGTCACACACTGGATGGATTCCGGCGGCGCGCCGGCCTCCAGCAGCAGTTCCGTGAACTTCAGGGCCACAAGCGGCGTGTCCGAGGCCGGCTTGAGCACGGCCGCGTTGCCGGCCGCCAGGGCCGGGCCCACCTTGTGGCAGACCAAGTGCAGCGGGAAGTTGAACGGCGAAATGCAGGCCACCACGCCGCAGGGCACCCGGACCGTGAAACCAAACTTGCCGGTCACGCCCGGCCCGCCGTCGACCGGAATGACCTCGCCGTACAGCCGCTTGGCCTCCTCCGCCGAGAGGTAGATGATTTCGGCCGCCCGTTCCGCCTCGATGCGGGCCTCGGCAATGATCTTGCCTTCCTCCATCGTGATCGTGCGGGCCAGGTCCTCCTGGTTCTCCACAATCAGGTCGGCGGCCCGGTGCAGGATTTGGTAACGCTCGAACCCGGTCAGGTCGCGCATCGCCTCCGCCCCGCGCACAGCCGAGGCCAGGGCCGCGTCCACGTCCGCGGGCGTGCCGCGCGGCACGGTGTCCACCACCGAACCGTCATAGGGGTTGAGAACATCCATCGCGGAGTCCCCGTCGATCCATTCGCCGCCGATGTACATCTTCATGGTTGCAGGTCCTTGGTTGGCTTGATCAGAGTCCGGCACCGCGCGGCGCCGGACCATTTGGACAAACTGGTTGAACGGGCGCCCACTGTGGCTTCCCTCGGCAGGTTCTACACCATTTGCTCGAGGAAACGGGCATCGTTGGTGTAGAACAGACGGATGTCGGTGATGGCGTACTTGAGCATGGCCACCCGTTCGGGTCCCATGCCGAAGGCGAAGCCGGACCACTCGGCCGGGTCGTAGCCGCCGTTGGCCAGCACCTTGGGATGCACCATGCCGGCCCCCATAATCTCCAGCCAGCCGGTGTACTTGCAAATGCGGCAGCCCTGTGCCTGGCAAAGCATGCAGTCCACGTCGACCTCCACGCTCGGTTCCGTGAAGGGGAAGTAGCTCTTGCGGAATCTGACCCTGCGCCCGCTGCCGTAGATGCGGTCCGCAAAGTGCTGCACGGTGCCCTTGAGGTCGCTGAGGCTGATGGTCCGACCGACGACCAGGCCTTCCACCTGGTAGAACTGCGACTCGGCGCGCGCCGTCACGTCCTCGTGTCGGTAGACCTTGCCGGGCAGGATGATGCGGATGGGGTTGGGGGCGTATTCCCGCATGGCATGAATCTGCCCGGGGCTGGTGTGGGTGCGCAGGATGATGCCCGGTTCCGTCGTATAAAACGTATCCCACATGTCGCGAGCCGGATGACCGGGCGGCATGTTCAGCAGCTCGAAGTTGTACTCGTCGCTCTCCACTTCGCGCCCTTCGTAGATTGAAAAGCCCAGGCCCCGGAAGATTGTATAGATCTCGCGCAGCGCCACTGTGGACGGGTGCAGCTTGCCAAGCGTCCACTGCCGGCCCGGCAGCGTGACATCAATCCCCTCGGCAGACAGCTCCTCGCTGATGGCCAGATCCGCCAGCTCGCCGCGCCGCTCGGCATGGAGATCCTCCAGGAACCGCTTGCACTCGTTGCCGGCCCGGCCCGCCTCTGGCCGTTCCTCGCGCGGCAGGGAGCCCAGGCCGCGCAGGATTTGGGTCAGACGGCCCTGCCGGCCCAGCACCGCACTGAAGACGGAGGCCAGCGCCTCCTCATCCTGAGCCTGCCGGATGTCCTCGGCGGCTTCCGTGCGCAGGGATGACAATTGTTCAAGGAGTGTGCTCACAACAGATGCTTCCGTTGGGGACGGTGCGTTGTATTGCAGCCGGAGACCGTCGGCCGCAGGTCCCTATCGTGCCAGACCAACGGCCCGCGGGCTCATTCCGAACGCAGCGCGGAGATGGGACTGAGCCGACTGGCCTGCACGGCCGGCCAGAATCCAAACAGGATCCCGGTTGCCATGCAAAACGCCACTACCCCCGCCACGGTGCTGACCCGCAAGGTCAACTGCAGGGCGGTGATTTGGGAGTCGGCCGCCCGCATGACCAAGGCGCCCAGTGCCATGCCGAAAATTCCACCCAGCACGGACAGGAAGATGGCCTCGGCCAAGAACTGCTGCAGGATGTCCCGGCGGCGCGCCCCGATGGCCTTGCGCAAACCAATTTCGCGGGTGCGTTCGGCCACGCTGACCAGCATGATGTTCATGATGCCGATGCCACCCACCAACAGCGACACGAAAGAAATCGCACCCAGGAACACCGTGACCACGGCCGTGATGTCTCCGAACACGCCGATGAAGTCGGTCTGGCTGATGACGGAGAAGTCATCCTCCTCGAAATAGTCGATCCGGTGACGCTCGCGCAACGCCTCCTCAATGTCGATTTGGGCCTGGGCCATCCGGTCCTCGGAGGATACGGACACCAGGATCTGCGTCACCTTGTAGTCGCCGCGCGTGGTTTTCCAGTCCAGGACCCGATCCATGGCGGTGGTGAATGGCAGGAAGACCGAGTTGTCGCGGTTGCCGAACTGGCTCATGCCGATTTCGTTCATGACCCCGACGACGTTGAACACCACGCCGTCCACTCGGATTTGCGTGTCCAGGGGGTTCTCGTTGGGCGAGTAGAGGCTTTGGAACGCGGTCTGGCCGAGGATGGCCACCCGCCGCCGGCTGTCCATGTCGACCTGTGAGAAGAATTCCCCAATTTGGGTGTCCCAGCCCCGGATGTCCTTGTGCTGAGGCGCGATCGCAATCAGGTCGACTTCCAAGGCTTCGTCGCCGCGCACGATGGTCGCCTTGGCATCCGCCTCGGGCGCGACCATGACCATGTCCGGCACCAGCAGCGGATTGGAGAGGGCGCGCGCATCGCTCAGTGTCAACTCCCCAAACCGCGGTTCAGCGGTCGGATCCTGGTTTTCCGTCAGTTGGCCCGGCACCACGAAGAGAACATTGGTTCCGATCCCGGCAAACAGGTCGTAGATGTACCGTTCCACGGCTTGGCCGGCGGAAATCAGGACGGTGGCGGTCGAGATGCCGATGATGATGCCCAGCATGGTAAGCAGGCTGCGCAGCTTGTTGACCGTCAGCGCGCGCAGCGCGATGCGGATGATTTCACCGAAGATCATGATTCAGGGGAGGTGAGACTTGCCGACGGAGCCAAACAAGACCCATTGGGAAGCCGGCTTGCAGAATGAATGGCGCTTGTGGCTGATATCGTGCTCGGACCGGTACAAAGCTGTTAGCCAAGTGGAAATTGGATATTGAGTGCTCCGCCGAAGTCCTGGCGTGGGAGAGACCGTGTCCAAGGCCCGTGGCCCAGCCGCCGATTTTAACCCACATCGGGCCGGACGGTGTCCGGTTCCTGCCGCGGATTCCCGCCGAGCAACAGCGGAAGCGCGCGGCACCGCAACCATCTGCTAGATTCGAGCGAAACTCGGAGCCAGCCCCATGCCGTCGCCAACCATCAACCAAGCCATACCCAAGCCGCGCACGCCGCGTCCGATTGTCAGCATCGGAGCCGGCGGCATCGTGCACGATGCCCACTATCCGGCCTATGCCAAGGCCGGATACCCGGTTGCGGGTCTCTTCGATCCTCGGACCGACCGGGCCGAGTACATGGCGGGAAAGTTTGGGGTGCCAACAGTTTATGCCTCCCTGGCCGAAGCGGTCCGCAAGGCACCGGCCGATGCCGTATTCGACGTGGCCGTGCCTGCGGCCCACATCGCGTCGGTTCTGCCCGAGTTGCCCGATGGGAGCCCTGTCCTCATCCAGAAGCCCCTTGGCGACAACCTGGAACAGGCCCGCACACTCCGAAACATCTGTAGCCAAAAGGGGCTGATCGCGGCCGTCAACTTCCAGATGCGGTGGGCTCCCTTCGTACTGGCGGCCCGCAGCCTGATCGACCAGGGTGCGATTGGCGATATCGTCGATCTGGAAATTCGGGTCTGCGTCGAGACCCCCTGGCACATGTGGCCCTTTCTCCAGGGCCTGCCGTACGCCGAAATCTACTACCACAGCATCCACCACATCGACCTGGTCCGCTCCTTCCTGGGCGAACCTGCAGGCGTGCAGGGATTGTCCGTCTCGCATCCGGATCTGCCGGCCATGACGAGTTCCCGGTCGCTGATCACGCTGGACTATCACTCCATGCTGCGCGTTCATATCGACACCAACCACTTCCACCGATACGGCCTGCAGCACCAGGAAGCCCATGTGAAATGGGAAGGAACTTCCGGGGCCATCAAGGCCACCCTGGGCATCCTCATGAATTATCCCGAAGGTGTGCCCGACCGGTTTGACTACTGCCTTTCCGTCCCCGGAGCCGCCAAACCCGAATGGCATTCCCTGGCACTGGAGGCCGGCTGGTTTCCCGACGCCTTCATCGGCAGCATGGGCAGCCTCATGTGCTTTGTGAACGGTGAGGTCACGGAACTGCCAACCTCGGTCGCGGATGCCTTCAGGACCATGGCCGTAGCTGACGCGGCGTGCCGGAGCAGTGCTTCGGGTTCCGTTCAGCCGGCAGCTGCGTAACTCTCCAATTGCGTACCAAAGCCCGGCCTCCGCCACTTGGAAGCCCCGCTTCATAACCCACCGTCACCGGGAGGAAAATCATGTCCGAGCGCAACCGCAAGTTCCGTGTCGCAGTGCGCCAATTCGAACCGTTCTCCCTTGCGATGGAACATGCCTGGGCCGGCTTTTGCGCCGCCGACGGCATCGATGGCATCGAACTGGAAGCCGTCTCGTTGGATTTGCACCCGTTGTACGACTCCCTTGTGACGCAACAGGGAGCCTCCCATGGGGATTGGGACGTTGCCTTCTGTCCCACCGACTGGCTGGCCGCCTTGCATGCGGACAACCTCCTGCTCGACCTGGCCCCCTATATTGCCCAGTCCCCTCCACAGGACTTCCCGGACGGCTGGGCTCCGTCCCTGTTGCAAATGCAGGTGTTCGGCGACGCAGTGCTGGGACTTCCCTATCACGACGGTCCCGAATGCCTGATCTACCGGACGGACCTGTTCAACGATCCGGTGCACCAGCAAGCCTTTCGCAGCGAGTACGGCCGATCCCTGACCGTGCCCCGGACGTGGGACGACTTCGTGGACACCGCGCGGTACTTCCACAACCCGGAAACCGGCCTGTACGGCACCGTGCTGGCCGGGTATCCGGATGCCCACAACACCATCTACGACTTCCACCTGCAGGTATGGACGCGGGGCGGGTCCGTCCTGACGGACGGAGGAGCGGTCCAACTGGACACGCCGGAAGCCGTGGCGGCCCTGAACTTCTACCGGGACCTGATGCAGGACGACTCGCTGATCCATCCCCAATCGCGCGAGCTGGACTCCGTGGCCTCCGGACTGGAATTCGCTCAGGGCCGCATTGCCATGATGGTGAACTGGTTCGGGTTTGCCAGCATGTGCGAGACCATCCCCGAATCAGAGGTCAAGGGCAACGTTGCCATCACGACACTGCCGTCGGCCACCGGCAACGAAAGCACATCCCTGAACATCTACTGGGTCCTGGCGATTCCCACCGGTTGTCCGAACGCGGATCTGGCCTACCGATTCATACGGCACTGCGCGTCGCCTGCCGAAGACAAGAACCTGACTCTGGGCGGTGGCATTGGCTGTCGTCGTTCCACCTGGCTGGATGCGGACGTCAACCAACAGATTCCCTTCTACCGCGACATGGAGTCGCTACATGCCGTGGCCCGGGAACTGCCGCGCCTGTCGAACTGGCCGCAGGTGACGGAGGTCATCGACGAACTGATGTTGGCCGTGGTCAACACTGATGAAACGGTAGCGTCGCTTACCGGCAGATTCCAGGACCAACTCGCCTCCCTGGGAAGATAGGCAACAGGCAGGATGGGTCAAGAACCTTCCAGCCTGAAACACGGGCCTGAAACCATCGGCGACATCGGAACCGGCATCCGCCCATCCCCGGCCACCATCGCAGGAAGGACGGCCGCAACCGGCCTTTCCATTCGACCGGCCGCGGGTTGAGCACCTGCGCTTCCTGGAAGACAAAACGATCCGCTCACCAACAACACGGCCGGCCAGGGTCTGTGCATGAAGCAACTGCGGATGAAGGTCACTGGGCAGTTCCGCGCGTCCGGGAGTGCCCGGACCGATGTCATCTAGTAGAGGCTCCGGGGCGGGCTCCCGGGCAGTTGCTTCGGGACCAATTCAAGTGCATCCCCTTGTTTGTGTTAAGTAGCAGTCCAAAGACAATGCCATTTCATCCCAAATCTGTGCCGATCTGTAGGCGAGACACGAAATTATTAATCAACAAAATCGCATTATATCCGTAGAATCAAGATATCGTTGCCAATTGTGCAAAAGCCCCAAAAGGTATAGGATTGCGCTGTTCTTCACCCGGAATTAATTCGGGATCTTATCCGGGTGCCGGGTGCCAATCCAAATTCTCGGGAGACGCGATCATGCGCCATGTGAAGCCAATTGGCAGACGACAGTTTCTGCGCGGGGCCGCGGGAGGAAGCGCACTGGCCGTATTGGCTGCATGTGCCGTTCCCACTACGTCGGAACCTGCGGATACCGGCGAAGCGCCAGCCATGGAACCCACTACGGTCTCCTTCTGGCACATATGGGGAGGCGTACGCGACGAACAGTTGAAGACAGTGCTGGATGGCTTCGGGGCGACGCACCCCGAGATCATCGTGGAACCGCTGTTGCTCCCCAATCCGGGCTACGCCGACAAGATTGTGACGGCCCTGGCGGGCGACGCGCCGGACCTCACCATGATCTACACGGTTGAGTTCGCCCCGGCCGCCGCGCAAGGCGCTCTCCAAAGTGTTGATGATCGGCTGGCCGCGGACGACGTGTCCAGCGATGCCTGGTATCCAGGCATCTGGGACATGACCCAATGGGAAGGCACGACGTACGGCGTGCCCTTCGTGGGCAACTTCCTGCAGCTCTTCTACTGGAACATGGACGACTACGCCGCAGCCGGACTTGATCCCGAAGCCGGTGCCCTGGTCTGGGGCGATCTGCGGCACGTCATGAGCGAGCTCAGTACCTTCGACGACGACGGCAACATCGACCATCTAGGGTTTGTGCCGGGCGGCTGGGGCGAATGGATGATGGGGACCTACCGCAACGGCCACGACTGGTACGGCGATGCGACCCCGGACGGCATTGCCATCGATTATCCCCTGTCACAGGAAGCCCTTGAGTTTGTGGTCGACCTCTATGCCCGCGGCGGCGGCTGGGATTCGGTCGGCGCGGCCTTGGAAGGCTGGGGCAATCAGCAGCTGGGCAATCCCATGATCGCCGGTGTGGCCTCCTCCATCCGGTCCGGGATCTTCACCGTGAACGTCATCAACAACCAAAATCCCGACCTGCCCTACAAGCTGGGCAAGTATCCCCATGGCCCCAACGGCGAACACCTGGATCTGATCCAAGCCTGCTGGAACATGGTGATACCCACCAATGCCCAGAACCCGGACGCGGCCTGGACCCTGGCCAAGTACCTGTCCCACGGGGAAGGCCACCTCAAGTTCATGGTGGAGATTCAGGGCCGGCCGGCCATGATCCGGGACTACAACATGGCCCCCCATGATGCCAAGGCGCGGGAAGTAAATCCTTATTGGGACGACGCCCTGGAGGTTCTGAACGGCACGCAGGTGAGCCTGCCCGTGTCGGACAAGCTGGGTGCCGCGCAAAACATCTTGCGGGAAGCCTTTGAGCGCGTCATGCTCGAAGTCGATTCGGTGGGAGACGCCCTGTCCTGGGCCCAGGGGGAGGTTGAAGCCATCTTCGCCTAGTGTCCGTTTCCACCTTGCCGCTCTCCGCTTGGTGGGCGCGCCTGGGACAGGCTCGGCGCCGTACGTTCCTGGGCTACCTATTCCTGAGCCCCTGGCTGGTCGGCCTGCTGGCCTTCACGCTCTTTCCCATCCTGGCCGTCTTTGGCCTGGGGTTCATGGAATACGGTATTTTCGGACGGCCCACCTGGATCGGGCTCCAGAACTACCGTGACATCCTCACGAATGATCGCCTGTTCCTGACCACGCTGGGCAATACGCTGTACTTCGTTGCCCTCTCGGTACCGTTGAGCACCGTGATTGGTTTTCTGCTGGCGGTCGCCCTGAACACGCGCCTGATCGGCCAAACGCTGTTCCGAACGGCGTTCTACGTGCCTTCCATCGTGCCCCAGGTGGCCGCCGTCCTGCTGTTCGTCTGGCTCTTCCATCCCCAAATTGGGCTGATCAACTTCGCCTTGGACTTGCTGGGGCTCGAGGGCCCGAATTGGCTGGGCCGGCCGCAATGGGCCAAACCCGCCATCGTGATCATGGGCTTGTGGGGCGTGGGTGGCGGCATGATCATCTACCTGGCCGGCCTCCAGTCCATCCCCCAGCACCTGTACGAAGCCGCCGAGATCGACGGGGCGACCGAGATGCGGCGTTTCCTAGTGATCACCATCCCGCTGATGACCCCGACCCTGTTCTACAACCTGATCATCGGCATCATCGGCAGTTTCCAGGTGTTCGTGACCGCCTATGTGGCCACGCAGGGCGGACCTCTCAATTCAACCCTGTTCTATGTGCTCTACCTGTATCGCTACGGCTTTGAGGAGTTCCGGCTGGGCTATGCCTCGGCCCTGGCCTGGATTCTGTTCCTGTTGGTGCTGGCCCTGACCGTCGTGGTGTTCCGGTCCAGTTCGAGTTGGGTCTACTATGAGAGCGGTGGAGAGCGCTAGCCCCCTGGCACAGGACAGTCCGTCGTGGCGGTATCGCCGTTCGACGCGTCAGGTGCTGCGCATGAGCGCGGTGCATCTGGCCCTGGTTGCCACGGGTTTCCTGTTTCTCCTTCCCTTGCTGTGGATGGTGTCGACGTCGCTCAAGTCGCTGACCCAGCAGGCCGCCTGGCCCCCCGAATGGATCCCCCACCCCTTTGTTTGGCGCAACTACCCGGATGCCGCCGCGTTTCTGCCTTTGGCCCGTTACACCCTGAACTCGCTGACGATTACGGTTCTGTTCGTCATCGGCACATTACTTTCCTGTCCCCTCATTGCCTATGCCTTCGCCCGTATTCGCTTCCCGGGCCGCGATTTTCTGTTCATCGTCCTGATTGCGACGATCATGCTGCCGGGAGTGGTGCGCCTTATACCAATCCATCATGCCTGGATTACTTGAGTGTCGGCAGGCAGCTTGGTTAGGGCCTTCCGGATCCAGGCCCAGCCGCACAGTTGCCGGACCCGTTCCGGGTCGGCCTGCCACGCCTTCAGGATGGGCTCCAGCGCGTCCTGCTTGGCCTGCAGGTCCGGATAGACCCGTCCCTCGATGGCCCGGCGCAACTCCCGGAAGAAGCGTTCCACCGGGTTCAGCTCGGGGGCGTAGGGCGGCTGCACCACTTGGGGCGCGTCCACGGCCTGCATCTCCTCGCCCGTGTGGCCGCCGGCCCCGTCCCAGACCCAGCCGTCGATGGCCGGCTCCTGCGCCCAGACCCCCCAGATGCGGGCCATCTCCTCGCCCTTCATGTTCTTCTGCCACGCCCACCACAGCCGCCCCGTCAGGGGATCGAGGGCGACGGTCACATAGATGTACTTCCAGCCGATCTGTACAGCCTGGGACACCGCCACCCCGCGCGGGGCCCAAACCCTGCGCACCTGGCCGCGCAGCCCCAGCTTCATCTCGTCGCCCCACACAATCCCCTGCCCCGCCTTCAGCCCGACCGCCTTCAAACGTTGCCCGAGCCCCCCTTTTTCCAGGCCGCCTGGGCCTGGGAGTCGACCTGCGGGTGGCGCGGCCGGGGCACCTTCAGCCGGATCCCCAGCCGCGGCAGCAAGGTGTACATGCTGCCTACGCTGTAGACCACTCCGAACCGCGCCTCGATCCAGTCCCGCACCGCCTGCGCCGTCCCAAACACCCCCTGGGCGGCTTCCGCCACCAGCTGCGCCTGCTGGTCCTTCGTCAGAAAGGAGGGCTTGCCCGGACCGCCCCGCCGATGGGACCGCACCGCGGCCAACCCCCCGGACCGGTACCAGCGCAGCCACTGCTGCACGGCATTGCGGCTGACCCCCACCACGGCCGCCACCGCCGTCGGCCCCTCGCCCCGGCGCAGCAGCCACAGGGCATGCAGCCGCGTGCGCACCTCGGCCACGGGCTCGGCCCGGTACCGGGCATGCAGCGCGTCCGCCGTGTCCTCGGCGGCCCAGACAATGGCTGTCTTGCGAGCCATGACCGTCCCTCCCTGCGCTACCATCCACATGTCAAGTAATGACAGTATAATGGATTAGTATTATTCCCACCTACCTCATGTTCCGGCAGCTGGGGTTTCTCAACACCTACTTGCCCATGGTCCTGCCCGCCTTTTTCGGGTCGCCGCTGTTCATTTTCCTGCTGCGCCAGTATTTCCGCACCTTCCCCGAAGAACTGGCCGACGCAGCGCGCATGGACGGTGCCTCGGAAATCGGGATCCTGTACCGGATTTTCATGCCGATGTCGGGACCGGCCCTAGCCGTCATCACCATTTTCGCGGTGCAAAGCCAGTGGAACGACTTCGTCGATCCGCTGATCTACCTCAACAAGGAGCGAATGCGCACGCTGGCGGTGGGCCTCTACTATTTCCGTGCCTACCAGGATACGACCAACTGGGGCCAGATGATGGCGGCCGCCACCATGATGACGGCACCCATCCTCATCCTCTTTGCCCTGTTCCAGCGATATTTCATTCAGGGTGTTGCCCTGACCGGCATGAAAGGCTAGCGAATCCCATGTCCAACTCCCATGCTGCCGCGGTACGCCAGTACCATGACCACGGCTATGCCATCTGGCGCCAAGTTCTGGATCCTTCGCTCATGCGGGAGGCGGACCAGTTTGTGGACTGGATCCTGGCCCGTAATCCCGATACGCGTCCCGAAAACCTGAACTCGCCTCTGACCCGACACGAACCCTTCCTGATACGGCTGGTGGCGGACCCGCGCTTGCTGGATTTGGCCGCCGCGTTTCTGGGGCCGGACATCGCCCTGTACGGAGCCCATTTCCTGTGCAAGCCGCCCCGTGACGGCAAGGCCGTAGCCTGGCATCAGGACGGAGGCTACTGGCCACTGGAACCGATGGAAGCCCTAACCCTATGGGTGGCCATCACCGCCTCAACCCCGGCCAACGGCTGCATGCGCGTCATTCCGGGCACCCACCGGCTGCCCATGCAGGCGCGCGACGAAAACCTCGCTGCGCAGGAGGACGAAATGCTGACCGGCATGGACCAGTCCGTTGTCGATGAAGCCAATGCTGTGGACCTTGAATTGCAGGCCGGGGATGTGTCGGCACATGACGTAACCATCGTGCACGGATCAGGAGCCAATCGTTCGGACCAATGGCGGAAGGCCGTAGCCATCCGCTATATCTCTGCCGGGACCCGGGTCCTGGACCAATCCCAAGGGTCCCAGTTCCTGCTGCGGGGTTCTGCAGTGTCCGGGATCAACGAATACCTGCCATGGCCCAGGTTTCGTTCCGGGCAACACATGCCCTTCACGGGTTGCGAGGCCTGGAACGGCAACCTCACGAAGACGGGAACATAGCAAATGCGGCTGGACATTGGCGGTGATCGGGAGCACAGTATGGGACCGAGGCAGCTACACCAACTCCGTTCCCAAAACCACATGCGATTCGAACAAACGAGGTGCCTGACATGGCTTTGCAATACCAAGGGACGCTGACACCCGATGTACTTGTTTGCGGAGGCGGCTGCGCCGGCATCGGCGCCACGCTGGGGGCCGCGCGTTCCGGTGTCAGTACCTTGCTGGTGGAATGGGCGGGATTTGCCGGCGGCATCCTCACGGCTGTCGGCCTGCCCTACTTCGACGGCATTGCCGACATCGGTTCGGATCGCATCGTCACGCGGGGAGTGCCCCTCGAGTTGTTCGTTCGCATGGGCGGATGTGAACCCGATGCCACGCACATCCATCCCCACAATCCGGTGGTCAACAACATCGAAGCCCTGAAACTGCTGCTGGATCGCATGCTGCGGGCCGAATCCCAACTGTCGTTCCTGTACCACTCGTTTGTATGCGGGGTTGAACGCGACGGCGACCGCATCGACACCGTAATTGTCGCCAACAAGGCGGGCCTGCTGGCCGTCAAACCCAAGGTCGTGGTGGACTGCACCGGAGACGCCGATGTAGCAGCCTGGTCCGGAGCCCCCACCGAGAAGCATGCGGAACTGCAACCCCTGTCGCTGCACTTCCGGGTTGGACACGTGAAGCAAACCCCCGAGGTCTTTAGCCGTTGCCGTGCCGCCGTAATCCGAGCCCATGAACGGGGCGAGCTGCCCATGTTCTACGGTCCGGGGGTCAGCTTCATGTTCGCGGACGACGAAGTGTACGTGCACGGCATCCGGGTGGCCGCGGACGCCACGGATCCCCATCAACTTACGGCGGCGGAAGTGCAGGGCCGGGAGGATGCCTGGGCAATGTTCGAGGCCTGGAAGGCGGAGGTACCGGAATTTGCCGATGCCTATTTCATTGATAGCGGGCCGTGCATCGGGGTACGCGAGACCCGCCGCATTGTCGGCCGCCATGTGCTGACCGAGGAGGAAATCACGAGGTCGTGCCGTTTCGAGGACGCGATCGCCACGGGATGCTGGTATCTGGATCAACACCCCAACCGGGCCACCGTGGGATCGGCGCAGGACACGCCCAAGGTCCAGCCAACCCCCTATGACATCCCCTACCGATCGCTTCTTCCCCGGGAGGTGTCGAATCTCCTCGTCGCAGGCCGGTGCCATTCGGCTACCCAGCTGGCAGCCAGTTCCACGCGCGTGGCGACTACGGCCATGGCGATGGGCGAAGCCGCGGGGGTGGCCGCAGCCTTGGCCGTGCGCAGCAAGTCCTCTCTCCCGGAACTGGACCATGTCTGCCTAAGGGATACGTTGGCCCAGCGGGATGCCGGGTCCTTTACGGATCACGAACCGGCCACGATACGCCGCCACGTGCAAATCAAGAGAGGACTGAAACCAGAACAGCTTGCGTGATGTCCCACCGACACGGGACTGACGAAAGCAGCGCAGTCCCGTCCGGAGCGTCCGGAGACTACTTGACAGCCGTTGAACCGGGTTGTTCCTCGATCTCCGTGGGACGGTTTGGACGCGGTTGAGCCGGATTCACTCCCCGTTTCCGGCATGTGCGGCACTTTCGACGTGACGGGAGGGCGAGTCCGCAGGCCGCGTTGATGCGCCATCCCGTGACACTGCCGCGGCAACTGTCCGGCTGCGTCATCTTCACCAACCCCGGAGTCCCGCCCGTCGCACCCGTACCCCTCATTGGCCAACCCAACGCCGGAAACAGCGGCCCTCTGGGCTAGCCTCGACTGGGCAACATTCCCTCTCCGACTCGGCGCCCTTCCTATACATTCCGGATATATCCCGCTGCGATGTTTGCCGAAGCGTCCGGTTGGATGCACGGTTGGAAAATTGCACCCCGGAGCGGATGAGAGGTTGATCCATGACCGGAAGTAAAGCACTCCTTGCCGTTGCAGCCTGCCTCGTGGTTGCCGTGGTCGCATCGGGATGCATCTGGACCCACGAACAGATGCGCGTCTACTGGGATGAGGTAGAAGAAGGCCTGGCCGAGTCAGAGGAGGAAGCCCCTATGACAGCCATCCGATTTCCCGAGGTTGCAGGACGTGATATCGACGGCAACGACTTCGTGGTGCCAACGGACTTCGCCGGGAACTTGAACCTGGTGCTAATGGCGTTCACGCGGGAGCATCAATACGATGTCAACACATGGCTGCCGCACGCCCGCGAACTTGAATCCTCGCGGCAGGGATTCCGCGTGTACGAGGTGCCGACCCTGTGGGAGATGAACTGGTTCCAGCGCAGGCAACTGGACTTCTGGATGTCGACCGGCATCCAGGATCCCTTGGCGCGGGCCACCACCATCACCCTGTACACCGACCTCCAAGCCATGCAGGCGGCTCTCGCGATCCCCGACTTCGACACCATCCAGGTGTTGCTGATAGACCGGGACGGCTTGGTGGTGTGGCGCAGCGAAGGCACCTTCTCCAAAGCCAAGTTCGAGGATCTGACGGCAACACTCATCCATGCCCATTTGACGGAATCGGTCTGATCCTGGCCGGCAGGATGCGCCGCATGGCCATGCGGCGTCTTGAGCCCAACCGTCAAAGCGTCCCGCTCCATGGGGACTGGTTACTTGGCTGGCACCGTGACCGGTACCAACATCGGTGACTTCAAGCCACCAGCGGACACCTTGGCCGCTATCGTCTTTCTGCCGCCACCGAACACACGGCATCCTTGTCCGGACAAGGACGACAACCGAGCGCGTCGGGTGGCGGAGCCAACCCTGGCCCGGTTGTACTAGTGTCGGGACCTGCCGAAACCCCGTGAGAAAAAACGACGGACTACACAGGTACCAATCAGGTAGTCTGAACACTCGACTGATTTCGGCGGCTGCAACGCAATGCAGCTTTTGCAGAACGGTCTCTTGAGGCAACGGAGCGGGTTCTGCCCGAAGGAGACCGGCGACCAAACGACTTTGGCTGGCTCATCTCCCGATGCCAGCCTCTACCGGCTTGCCAGGGCACTTCCCGATCGATTGGTCGGATCGAAGTAGGGTGCGGAGAGATCCCCCCGCACGAGTTTGAACACTGCCGGCACACGCTCCTTGTGGCCCGGCGACAGATCGGGTAGATCATCCTCGGCGAAAAACCCCACCCCTGTCGTTTCCGGACCTGCGACAGGACTCTGTTGGTCACCGATCTCGACCCACCAAACGCCGACGTAGATTTGTTGCTTGGCACGGCTCCTCCACAGGCGCGAATCAAACACCCCAAGCAACGCTGTAGCCGTTCCCTGCACACCTGTCTCTTCGCGAAGTTCCCGCTCCACCGATTCCGCCCATGTCTCACCGACCTCGGTCGCGCCACCCGGCATGGCCCAAAGGCCGTTGTCCTCGCGTTTGATGAGGAGGATATGCCCCTCTCGGAACACAGCCGCTTCGGCAGCGACAAAGGGAGTGGCATGAACCACAGACTCCCTGCACTCCTGCAGGACATCGGCCACAGCCCTCCCTGCGAGGGCCGCAACCAACCGGGCGCTCAACGAACGAATCCTGCCGTACCTGTCCTTGTCATAGTGGTCTTGGGCGAAGTGCAATCCCAGATCCGCGATACTGCGCAACTCATCCGCTACGAGGTACATCTCATCTGTTGTGTTCAAGCCGTGCCCCTGTTGCCGGCGATCGGAAACCGTAGCCATTCAGGTACCGAGAGCGGAACGGCCGCCGGCGCGCCAGTGGCGAGTACAAAGCCAACACATCGTTGAATCTGCCTCAGGGTTTTCCAAATCCCCCCACTCCCAACGCCTTTCCGTTCAATAGGCGCCGCGACCCCTGACGACCACAGCGATGGTTCGCCACATGATCTGAAGATCCAGCCACAGCGAGTGGTTCTGGATGTAGTAGATGTCATCCTCGGTATGGAGGTGCATCGGCTTGTCGCTGCGACCGGTCACCTGCCACCAGCCGGTCATGCCCTGGGGTACGGCAAAGCGCTTCAGCTGCCAAGGCTTGTACTTGTCTACCAACCAGGGAAGCTCCGGGCGTGGTCCCACCAGACTCATCTCGCCCTTGAGTACGTTCCAGAGATTGGGAAGCTCGTCCACGCTGTACTTGCGGATGAACCGCCCGACACGCGTCACCCTCGGATCATCGCGCTGCTTGTGGATCACATTGCCGGCCTCGTCCGTCTCGTTCACGTCTTCCTGCAAGGCTTCGGCTCCCACCCTCATGGAACGCAACTTGAGCATGCGGAAGGGCTCGCGGTTCTCGCCCACGCGATCGGTCCAGTAGAAGACCGGTCCCCTGTCCTCCAGCCAAATGGCCGCAGCCACCACCGCCAGCAGCGGCGCTGCACAAACCACCAACAGGGAACCCAGCAGCAGGTCGACGACCCTCTTTACCACTCGCTGGAATCCGTCGATGGCGGGTTCCCGCAGGCCGATCACCGGGATGCCTCCCAGTGTATCCACCGTGAAGTTGAAGAAGGCTGTGTCGAAGTAGTCTGGAACAACATGCACGTTGACTGGAAGCTCGGACAACTCGGAAATCAGCCTTGCAATGCGGCTGTATTGCCAGCGAGGTAGTGCGATCACAATCGAACGAATGCGGTACCCCGTGACGACATTCGTCACATTATTAATGGTACCCAAAATTCCGGTCCCCGGGAGCGGTTCCGGAGTTGTTGGCTCCCGAACCGGCTCGTCATCTAGGAAACCGGCCAGCTCCAAGCCGGGCCAGGAGGCGTTGATAAACTCCCGGGCGAAGTTGACGCCAATGTCTCCTGCCCCAAGGACCAGGACCCGGTTGACACCGTGAGTTCGCTCCCGCCGCAACCGCCGCCAGCGGTGCCACAGCCGTAGGACAATCCGATAGCCCCAGATCAGAACGGCCGCGATTCCGATCTGAACGAGGAACACCCCGCGCGGCAGGACGCCACCCGACAAATACAGCAGGCCGGCCAGCAGCAGCCCGGCCAGGATGCTCGCCATGAACACCCTCTGTCCCTCCTGGCTCCAGCGAACGCCCTTGCTCGGGTTGTAGACATCGAGCACCAAAAAGGCCAACAGCCAACACAATCCCAGCTGAAGATGCAACCCGGACGTGGCCACTACCCCGCGGTCCGTCAACAGCGGCGCAATCCACAGGGCCGCCTGGTACAGCAATCCGTCCAGCAGGAACAGGATCGCCATGTAGTTGGCGGAAAATCGTTTCAGCACGGCCGAATACCCGGAGATGCCGCTGGATCAACTGGGATACGGTCGCGGACCGGAACAACCGTCGCTGCGGCACGCAGCTGAACCGACCGCAGTCCCACTGTCATTGTGACAGACGAAATCGCATCCTCAAACGCTGAAGCACTACTCGGCCAAGGAATTGGGGATTGCCCACCAGATACCGACGCCATAAACGGCCGGGCTCGATCAGCAGCCGGGCCAGCCACTCAAGCCCGTTGTCCGTCATCCAGCGCGGACCGCGCGCCAGTCTTCCGGAGACGTAGTCGAGCACGGCACCACCAGCCAGCGCGACCCGTACATCAAGCCGGACGCGGTTGTCGGCCAGCCATCGTTCCTGCAACGGCATGCCGAAGGCCGTGATCAGGATGTCGGGGCTCGCGGCGTTGATGGCCTCGAGCACCCGGTGGTTGTCGGCGGAATCGAGCCTATGGTCAAAATAGCCGTGATGACAGCCGACAATGTCCAGCCGACTGTGGCGTTCCTCCAGTCTGCGCGCCGCCTCGCGGGCCACTCCGGGCCTGGCGCCCAGGAGAAACATGGTAAAGCCTTCCCGTTCGGCGAAGGCCGCCAACTGCCAGATCCAGTCCGCATAGGTGATGCGGACGGGCAGCCGGCCGCCCAACAGGCGTGCGGCCAACTGAACACCGGCACCATCACAGACCACCAAATCAGCGCTGTTCAGGTAATCGTGCAGCCAAGGATGCCGACATGCCAGATTGAGGGCATGCACGTTTACGTGCAAAAACGTCGCCCGGTCTTCGGCCTGTACAGCATCCGCGATGTGACCGTGCAACTCAGGCACGGTCAGCGGGTCCACGCCGATGCCCAGCACCGAAACACCTTCCGTCCGGATACCCGACACGGCCGATCATCCCGATGGAAAAAGGCCGGGAACGCTTAGGTGGCGTCCCCGGCCCATGGAAAACTCCTGTCAGCGGTTTGACCGCCGTTACAACGGGGATCGGTCCCCGCCGCGATCAGTTGTCCCGGCGACGGTAGGTGCGACGACGTCCCCGGGAACCGCCCCGGTCGGAACCGCGCCCGCGGCCGCCATCCCGGTCCCTGGAATTGTCGTCGCGGTAGCTGCCGCCGCGGAATCCGCCACGCCCATTGCCGCCGCCCCGGAAGTCGTCCCGATCGCCGCGCTGTCCGTCGTCAAACCGATCGTTGTCCCGGTACCCGCCGCGGAATCCTCGCTCGTTGCGGTCCCGGTCCCGGTCCCAGTCTCGATCGCGTCCCCGGCCACCTCGATCGAAGTTGCGATCCCGATCAAAACCACGGTCCCGGCCGGATCCACGATCCCGGAAGCCACCGCCGTCGCGCCGGTCATCGCGGCGACCACCGCCGCGGCCACCGCCGCCGCGCCCGGGGCTGTCGTCCGCCTGAGCCTCTTCCAGCGTCATGTCCAACAACACGGCCTTGCGACTCATCCGGATCTTGCCGTCGGGCGTGATGCCCGTGACCATGGCCGTCAGCTCGTCGCCAACCTGGCCAATCTCCCCGGCTTCGCCAACCCGATAGTCGGCCAGCTGACTGATGTGGATCAGTCCGGTCTGCTGGCCGACGATGTCGAGGAAGAGGCCAAAGTCGGCCACGCGCGACACCTTGCCGATGTATTCCTTGCCCAGCTCCACCTCTTCCGTGAGCTCGGACACCTTGGCAAACGCGATGTCCGCCTTGGTGCCTTCGCCCGAGATGATGACGATCCCCTTGCCATCCTCCTCGTTGACTTCGATGCGCACATCGAATTCGTCCTGCAGCCCGCGGATCACCTTGCCGCCGGGGCCAATCAGACCACCGATCTGATCCTGCTTGATCTCCAACGTGCGGATGCGCGGCGCAAACTCGTTCAGGTCGGAACGCGGTTCCGGAATAACGCGGAGCATCTCGTCCAGGATGTGCAGCCGGGCCCGACGCGCCTGCGCCAGGGCTTCTTGCAGGATGTTGAAGTCCAGTCCCTCGATCTTGATGTCCATCTGCAAGGCGGTGATCCCGTTGTCGGTACCGGCCACCTTGAAGTCCATGTCGCCCAGGTGATCCTCAAGGCCCTGAATGTCTGTCAGGACCTGGTAGCGCCCGGTGCCCGACTCCTGGATCAATCCCATGGCCACCCCGGCCACCGGCTTGCTGATCGGCACGCCGGCATCCATCAGCGACAGCGTGCTGGCACAGACGGAGGCCATGCTGGTGGAGCCGTTGCTGCTCATGCACTCGGACACTAGGCGGAGGGTGTAGGGGAAGTCGTCCGGCACCACGCCTGCCACGGCTCGTTCGGCCAAGGCCCCGTGGCCAATCTCGCGCCGTCGGGGACCGCGCATCATGTAGGCCTCGCCCGTCGAGTAGGGCGGGAAGTTGTAGTGGTGCATGTAGGTCTTCTCGTCCTCGCCCTCGTAGAACGAGTCCATGCGCTGGGCATCGGAAGGCGTGCCCAGCGTGACCACGGTCAGGACCTGGGTTTCGCCCCGCTGGAACAGACCGCTGCCGTGAACCCTGGGAATGCGGCCCACCTGCACCGAAATCGGACGAACGGAGGTGGTATCCCTGCCGTCACTGCGGATGCCCTGATCCAGGATGCGTTGGCGCACAGCCTTCTTGACCGTGCCGCTGAAGGCCTCTCCGACCGTACCCTTGCTGAACTCGGATGCTTCGTCGGCCAGTTCCCCTTCCAGCGAGTCCTGCACCTGCTGCTTAAGAGCTGCGATGCCGGCATCGTAGGCGGCTCGATCCGGGTTGTCGGCGATCAGGCCGCTGACGCCCGCGGAGGAGATTTCGGAGACGCGCTCCGACACCTGCTCCGGAACCGTGAACAGCTTGTAGTCCTTGAACTTGGGTTTGCCGAGCTCACGCTGCATGTCGCTGATCACGTCAATCAGCGGCTGCATGGCGTCGTGCGACAGCTGAAGCGCATCCAGCATGACATCCTCCGACACC
Source organism: Caldilineaceae bacterium (assembly GCA_965208365.1). Classification (GTDB taxonomy): domain Bacteria; phylum Chloroflexota; class Anaerolineae; order Caldilineales; family Caldilineaceae; genus Bin34. The sequence continues at coordinate 2,274,269 of OZ242330.1, forward strand.
TGATCGGCGCCGGCTTCGACCATGAGGATGTTGTCGCGCGTGCCGGCCACCTGCAGGTTGAGTCGGCTTTCCTGCATTTGGGAATGGGTCGGATTGACAACCAGTTCGCCGTCAATCAGGCCGATCGTGACGGCCGCTACCGGTTCCTGGAAGTCAATGTCGCTAATCGACAGGGCCGCGGATGCTGCCGTGATGGCCAGAGGCGCCATCAGGGTCTCGCCGTCGCAGCCCAGCGGCGAGAGCACAATCTGCACGGGGTTGCGGAACCCCTTCGGGAACAGGGGCCGCAGGGGTCGGTCCGTCAGCCGGCACAGCAGGATGGCCGTCTCACTGGGACGTCCCTCCCGACGAAAGAAACTGCCGGGGATGCGTCCGGCGGCGTACATCCGTTCCTCAAAATCCACCGTCAGCGGGAAAAAATCGGTGCCTTCCCTAACCTCGCGGCTCATCGTCGCCGAAGCGAACACCACTGTGTCGTCCGTCCTGGCTGTCACCGCGCCGCCGGCCTGTTGGGCCAGCACACCGGTCTCCAGGATCAGTTCGCGGCCACCTACTTCGGCCTTGTACACGGACGATCCATCAAACATCTGCATATGTCACCTCAATGCAAAAAAACGCGCATGCCGTTCCGTCCCCCAGCGCGGCATCCGGCCGCGCCTGGACTGGCATGCTGAAGTAAATCGAACAAGGGGCTAAGCAAGAACGCGGACAAGCCCCGCGCGCACCAAGGGTGCCCGGGCTGCCTCGCGCAGGCGTTCACGGACCATGGCCCGCAGCCTGTATTGGGAATGTTGGGAAAGGGGCGCTACTTGCGCAACCCCAGACGATCAATCAAGGTGGCGTAGCGCTGCACATCCTTCTTGCGCAGATAGGCCAAGTGCCGCCTGCGCTGGCCGACCAGCTTGAGCAGGCCCCGGCGCGACCCTTCGTCATGGGTGTGCGCCTTCAGGTGTCCAAGCATGTCCTCGATGCGTCGCGTCAGCAGCGCAATCTGGACTTCCGGCGAGCCCGTGTCGGACTCATTGATGCGGAACTCCCGCGTAATCCTCTGTTTTTCCGTCTTGGATATGGACATTGAGTGTCTCGTTGCTCCCGCCGACCCGGCGTGCTGCTTGTTTTGCTCCCGTCTTGTTCGCAACCATGGTAGACCAGTAGACCGGCCATTGCAACAACAGACGGCCATTGGGACACTTGGCCAGCTGCCGGTGATCCCAACAGGCCGATGGCGCGAAGTCGACAACAGCGCCCTTGGCACAGTGGACTGGAATGCGCGCTCCGGGAGTACACAGCACCGATCCGTGTGACGCCGCAAAAAACCCGGAGCATCTCCCCCCAGACCGTAGAAGATACCTCGGCGACATCCTGGACCATCCTTGATTTGCCCAAGACCGTGCCGATGCCGCCATCCCCGCTACGAAGCAGGAACCTCCAGCGCCACCCGTCAACCTGGACCCGCAATCCTGCGGGTGGCGCTGGAACGCCCCCCCGGGGCTTACTGGTAGATGATCAGGCCCGGAGGCTGGTCCAGACCCTGTACGTCTTCCGGTGTCATGACCGGTACATCCCAGTCGAAGAACAACTTGAGACCGGGCCGCTCCGACGGTGCCGCCAACGCAAACCGCCTATAACCGCTCAACTTGGCAGCGGTGTATCCGAAGCCATCCATGTCCACCGACAGTTCGACGGCGTCGTAGTTCTCAATCACTTCCCGGTAGTACAGCATCCGGGTCGTGAATTGGTGCACTATGAGAATCTTGGGAGGCAGTCCCACCTCCTCAACGAGGGTCGCGAGGTAGCGTTGTACCTCGTTTATCTGGTCACCGGTAAGATGGCCGAGGGCCTTCCCCGGACCAACTCCCAATGGCTCTGTGGCGAACTCCGGATCCAAGGCAACATGCACGAATGGTTCCCTAAGGAAGGGCTCGAGCAGTTGGACTTCCACCAGCGGGTCGCTCCAACCAATCTGCGTGTCGAGGAAGAGCAGCATGCCGCGCTCCCGTGCAACCTCAACGTACTTGCCGATGCGCTCGTGGGAGAGTCGATAAAGCCAAGTGCCATCCCGCGTCGGGCCTGCCTGGGCGACGCCTGTGATCAGGTGGAAGGCAGGAATAACCCCACGCGGCCCGTTCAGCCGGTCATAGTGCTCCGCCAGACGGCGACGCGCTCGGCCACAACCTCCGGTGTGCCATGGCCCAGCACTCCCATTATCGGTACCCCGGGATGACCATAGAACGAGACAATCTGGGCAGGCTCGGGCACGTGGACCGGTTGCCATGTTGACTCTGCCAGTTGGGGAGTGCGAAACGCGGGAGACGGATTTCGCACTCGTACATCATGCAGGCCGGCGTCCAAGTGCACACCAACCTGCAGATGCCAGGTCGAGGCACTCGGCGCGGGTTCCTGTGCGGCAACCGGCACCCCTCCCCAAGCCATGACCGCCGCGACTGCCAGTACAAGGACCATTGCACAGACCCCTGCGGTTTTGACGGCATGTGGCCGCCCTGAACCCTTCGAAAGTCGCCGCGGATTGCTCCCCGCGGCTGAAATCGGAGCTTGTGGCGTCCTTCCCATTGGGCGATGTCGAAGATCAGGGTTGACCGCTTCGACAGTGCGTCTCCCTGGTAGCGATTGAGAGTGTCGAACGGCAACCGCCGGATCGCCCACGGAGTTCGGGCACACCGGACTCGCGTTCCCGGCATAGGAGATGCTGTCCGGCAGCGAGCAGGGTATTGAAGACATGACTGGGTCCGGATGATGTGGGCAACGACGCAGCGAGACCCCAGCATGTCCAGCAGGTGTGTGCTCTGGACAAACCGGTCGGTAAAGGACTTACCGAAGTCCTGTCGGCCTTGCGGATCGATAGGCGTCCTACTGTTGTATATGTAAGACGCAAACTCCTCGATTTGGTTACGTCAACCGAGTGCCGTTGCTGTCCGTGGGTTGGCCGGAACAGAGTGGCTGTGCCGCGTGACCAGGCAGTCGAGGAAGAAGTGGGCCCGGCAGGGTTTGGGGGTACCGCCGCCGCATCAGGATGCTTCCGCGCAGGTTCCGGACAACGCCCGCGTGGCCATGACATGCACACGCCGACTCAATAGTTCTCGTGGGGGACGACGGGCCAACCTGAATCGACGCGGTGGATCAACCTTGGCGACCAATCAGGTCAGGGACTGTCGGACAGCCAGACGAACCGCAAGTCCGGAACGCCAACCACGCCCTCTCAATGAAGGCTGAGCGTCGGGCCATCCGTGTGTGCACGGCTGACGGAGGACGCTGCACCATGGTCGATGTCCCCCAAAATGTGATGGTCATGATGCGACCGGAGGAACACTGGTCGGGGGTGGTTCAAACCGTGGGTACGCCTTGTCCACGGAACTGAAAGCCAAGACGGGAATCCTCAACAGCCCGGGGCCGATGGTGGTCTCCATGGCCTGAGGCAGAGGCGCGAAACAACCTGAACCCGCGGAGCTGCCGATCAGGGCTCGGAGCAAATCCAACGAAGCCGAAACTGTGCCTGTCCGGACGCACGCAACCACCCGATCGACCGCTTTTGGTAGACTTAGCCGACTGCGGTTCGAGTTTCAATTCAACCGCCCTTCCAAGCGCGTCAACTCACCCCTCCCCGCCTTTCGGCGGGTCGCTGCCGATGACCAGAGTTGTCTTGAGGGTGAGCGCGCTGTTTTTTGCCAAGGTTCCTGGAGGTCAGGACTTATGACTGTGACACGCAGGCTGTCGAGATCCACGCTGTGGTTCGCCTTGACGGCAATACTGATGCTTGCGCTTGCCGCGTGCGGTGCACCGGGCGAGGCCCCGGCGGACGATGCCATGGCTGCCGATGACGCCATGGATGCCGGCATGGCCAGCCCAAACCAGGCTCCTGAGTTCCAGGAAATGGTGAACAACGGCACACTGCCACCCCTCTCCGAGCGGCTGCCTTCCGAGCCGCTTGTGGTCGAACCGGTTGAGTCCATCGGCCAGTACGGAGGCGTCTGGCGCGCGGGTCTGCGCGGCGGCAGCGACAACGCCTGGATCTACCGCACCGTGGCCTACGACCAATTGCTCAGCTGGAACCGCGACTGGAGCGGGGTGCGACCGAATGTCGCCTCCGGCTTCGACGTGTCCGACGATTCCACCACCTACACCTTCCATCTGCGCCCCGGCATGAAGTGGTCCGACGGCGAACCCTACACGGCACACGACATTGCCTGGTGGTTCGACAACGTAATCCTTAACGAGGAACTGACACCGGCGGTACCTGTCTGGCTGAAGTCCGGAGATGTACCAGCCACTCTCACAGCCGTTGACGACTACACGTTGACATGGGCATACGCGGAACCCAACGGTGTGCTGCCCCTGCGGCTGGCAGCTCCGGGCGGCCCTGCGGTCGTAAGCTATCCCGAGCACTATGTGCAGCAGTTCCATGCGGGCTTCAATGACGAAGCAGGCGCGGATGCGACGGAAAACGGATTTGAGGACTGGACCCTTTGGTTCCGGGACCGGATTGGCGGCGGTTGCTGTGGGTACTACAACGACGCCGATCTGCCCGTAATCTGGGCTTGGGAAATCACCACCCCGGCCGGGGAGAACACGACCTTCGTCCGCGCTGACCGCAACCCCTACTACTGGAAGGTCGACACGGAGGGCAACCAGCTTCCGTACCTCGACGCTGTCGTCTTCAACTTCAGTGCCGATCCCGAAACGTTGGTATTGCAGGCCCTGGCCGGCGAGATCGACTATCAGGAGCGGCACATCAACGCGCTCTCCAACAAGGCAGCGTTCTTTGATGCCCAGGAGTCGGCCGGAATTGTGCTGACCAACGGTTTGGCCTCGGGTAGCAACGTGATGGAAATCTCCTTCAACCAGACCCATCCGGATCCGGTCAAGGACGAAATCTTCGGCAACAAGGACTTCCGCATTGGCCTCTCCTACGCCATCGACCGTCAGGAACTGATTGATCTCGTCCTCGTTGGCCAGGGTACTCCCTGGCAGACTGCCCCCATGCCGTCCAGCCCCTACTACCACGAGCGGCTGGCTACGCAGTACACCGAGTACAACGTGGACAAGGCAAACGAACACCTGGACGCCACCGGTTGGACCGAACGGGACGATGACGGCATTCGCCTCGGCCCCGATGGCAAAGCCATCTCTTTCGTAATCGACGTCATTACCGTGGCACCGCAGCACGTTGACATGCTGAACCTGATTAGCAACTACTGGGCCGAGGTCGGGATCAAGATGACCCCCAACGTTTTGGACCGCACCTTGGGCCAACAAAAGCTGGAAGTGCTTGATTTCGATGCCCAGACCTGGGGTGGACCGGGTGGCATTGGTTATTCAACTTTGCTGGATCCTCGCAACTGGGCCGCAGTTCACGGCCACTCCCGCTGGGGATACGCCTGGAACCGCTGGTACAACTTTGGTCCGGATGATGATTTTGCAGAAGACCCACCGGAATCCGTGCAGAAGGCGCTGGCCATCTACGACACGATTCAGGCAACACCAGACGCGGCTGAGCAGACGCGGCTGATGATGGAAATTCTCGATATCGCCGCGGACGATTTCTACAGCATGGGTATCGCCACGCCGGCGCCGCCCTATGGTGTGGCCAACAAGAACATGCGTAACATCATGGACAACATGCCGTTTGCATGGCAGTACCCGACTCCGGGACCGGCCGACACCCACCAGTGGTGGCTGGACGAGTAGGACTAAGTACACTCGATCTGACACCAACCGGGCCGCGCGGCGGGATTCTCCGCCGCGCGGCCCGTATGCCAACGCTGCGACGGAGACGTTCGGTCCCTGCCGTCTACCATGATCCAGTACATCCTTCACCGAGTACTGCTGATGATTCCGACCGTGTTCGGGATCTCCATTCTGTGTTTTGGCATCATCCAGTTGCCCCCGGGCGACTTCCTCACGTTCTATGTGGCCGAACTGAGCGCACAGGGAGAGAGTGTCCCGGAAGCCCAGATTGCCCAACTGGAGCGGCAATACGGTTTGGGCCGCCCTTGGTATGTCCAATACTTTCTTTGGATGAAGAACATCATCACGAAGGGGGACTTCGGCCGCTCCTTCACCTGGAACAAACCGGTCAGCGATCTGATCTGGGATCGCATCGCGTTTACGATGCTGATCACCCTGTTGACGGTGGTCTTCGTCTGGATCGTGGCTTTGTTTATCGGGAAATACGCCGCGACGCACCAGTACTCGCTAGGAGACTACGTCGCCACCTTTTTCGGTTTCATAGGTCTCGCCGTACCCAACTTCCTGCTGGCCCTGCTGCTTCTCTATTATTCACTGAAGCTGTTTGGGCTTAGCCCGGCCGGCCTTTTCTCGCCGGAGTACCAGGATGCACCGTGGTCGGTGGGCAAATGGATTGACCTCCTTGCCCACCTCTGGATTCCGATCGTGATCCTGGGCACCGCCGGCACGGCCGGCGCAATCCGCATCCTCAGGGCCAACCTGCTCGATGAACTGCACAAGCCGTATGTGATCACGGCCCGCGCCAAAGGTGTGCCCGAGCGGACGCTGATTTGGCGCTATCCGGTGCGCGTGGCCCTCAACCCCTTTATCAGCACGGTAGGCTGGACACTGCCCGAACTCGTGTCCGGTTCCATCATTGTGTCCGTAGTGCTGAACCTGCCCACCACCGGTCCCTTGTTGCTGGGTGCTCTCCTGCAGCAGGACATGTTCCTGGCCGGCAGTTTCATTCTCTTGCTCAGTATCCTGACCGTGATCGGCACCCTGATCTCGGATGTCCTGCTGGCATGGCTTGATCCCCGCATCCGCTTCAGCTGAGCCGCCTCCCGTGACCGCAACACCCCGCGCGGCAACCCCCTCCGCCACGCCGCCTGTCGAGACCCCGGAATCCCAAGAGGACATGCACCTGCTGGTTGCCGGACAGTGGCAACTGATGTGGTGGCGTTTCCGCAAACACAAGGTGGCCATGGTTGCCACCGCGGTCAGCTTGTTGATTTACTTTGTGGCCGTCTTTGCCGAGTTTCTGGCTCCGCTGCCGCGCGACCACTACGCGGCGGACTACACGTTTGCACCGCCCCAGCGCATCAAGTTGATCCTGGAAGACGAGTTCGGCAACCGTGAATTCCACCCCCATGTCCTGGGTTACACAGTCGAGATTGAAGCGGTGGCCCTGCGCCGGGTCTTCAAGCCGGATCCCGAGCAGGTGATCGAGCTGGGGTTCTTTGTCGACGGGCTCGAGGAGTATCGAGTACTGGGGATTTTTTCCTCCCGCAAGCATTTCTTCGGCCCCAAGGATCCCGCCCAGCCCTTCTACCTCTTCGGCGCAGACAAACTTGGCCAGGACCTTTACAGCCGCCTCATCTTCGGTACCCGCATCTCGATGACCATCGGTCTCGTGGGAGTAGCCCTGAGCCTCATCTTCGGCATTCTTCTGGGCGGTATCTCCGGACTGTTCGGTGGCTCTGTAGACAACATCATTCAGCGCACTATCGAGTTCTTTCGCGCGGTCCCGGCCATTCCTCTCTGGATGGCACTGTCAGCAGCTCTACCCGAAGACTGGGACGCAATCAAGCGCTATTTTGCGATCACCGTAATCCTGAGCATCCTGGGTTGGACCGGCCTGGCGCGGGTGGTGCGCGGCCGCTTCCTCTCCCTGCGCGAGGAAGACTTCGTCATGTCCGCACGTCTGGACGGGGTCGCGGAACTGGGCATCATCCTGCGCTACATGCTGCCATCGTTCCTGAGCCACATCATCGCCAGCGTGACCCTGAGCATCCCGGGCATGATTCTCGCGGAAACGTCGCTTAGCTTCCTAGGCTTAGGTCTCCGGCCCCCCGTGGTCAGCTGGGGAGTGTTGCTCAAGGACGCCCAGAGAGTCCAGGTCCTGGCCACAGCTCCGTGGCTCCTCATTGCAGCTGTGCCCGTAATCGTGTCGGTCCTCGCCCTGAACTATGTTGGAGACGGCCTGCGCGATGCGGCCGATCCCTATTCCCGCTAATGCCGGTGCGCGAGCCATGAGCAACAGCAACCACAACGCGGGCGCGGATATCCTGCTCGACATCCGGGGATTGAAGACCTATTTCCACCTCGACGAAGGCACCGTACGCGCCGTCGACGGGGTCGATTTCACGGTGCCCCGCGGCACGACCATCGGCATCGTGGGCGAATCCGGCTGCGGCAAGAGCGTAACCGCCTTCTCCATCCTGCAACTGGTCGAGAAACCGGGCCGCATCGAGGAGGGCAGCATTGTCCTCAATACCGGCGGCCAAAACAGAGTGGACATTGCGGCACTGGATCACGACAGCGAGGAACTTCGTCAGATCAGAGGCAAGGACATCGGCATGATCTTCCAGGAGCCGATGACCTCGCTCAGCATGATGTACACGGTCGGCTTCCAGATGACGGAGGCCATCCGCCTGCACATGGACGTCGAAAAGGACGAGGCGCGCGACCGGGCCATCGAAATGCTGCAGGCGGTGGGCATCCCCCGACCCGAACAGCGCTTTGACGCCTATCCCTTCGAACTGTCCGGCGGCATGCGCCAGCGGGTCATGATTGCCATGGCCCTGAGTTGCGATCCGATGCTGCTCATCGCCGACGAGCCGACCACAGCCCTGGACGTGACCACCCAGGCCCAGATCCTGGAGCTGATGCAGCAACTCCAGGAGGAGTTCGGCATGGCCATCATGCTGATCACGCACGACCTCGGGGTCGTGGCCGAGATGTGCTCCGAAGTGGTCGTCATGTACCTCGGCGAGGTGGTGGAGCAGGCGGACGTGGACACCATCTTCCACAATCCGCAGCACCCCTACACCCAAGCTCTTCTGGAGTCGATTCCGCGGCTGGGCCACAGCCACGAGGGCCGCCTGAACCCAATCCTGGGTTCCGTGCCCGATCCCTACCACCGCCCCAGCGGCTGCCCCTTCCATCCCCGCTGCACCCAAATCATCACGGGCCGGTGCGAAACCGTCCACCCCGAAATTTCGCGGCTCGATCCACGCCACACCGTCCGTTGTCTGCTCCACGAGGACCCCCATGGCTGACACGGCCACCCCATCCGCGCCCGCCGCCGGCAAGGAGCCGTTGCTCCGGGTCGAGGACCTGCGCAAGTACTTCCCAATCCGCCAAGGGTTCTTCGGAAGATCCGTAACCCAAGTGCGGGCCGTGGACGGTGTGACGTTCGATGTCTTCCCGGGAGAGACGATGGCGGTCGTTGGAGAGTCCGGCTGCGGCAAGACCACGGCGGGGCGGTGTCTGGTGCGGGCCTTTGAACCCACCGGCGGCACCATCCTCTACCGGAACCGCGACGGCGATGAAGTGGCTTTGGATTCGCTGGACAACAAACGTCTCAAGCCCGTGCGCCGTGAACTGCGCATGATCTTCCAGGATCCCTTCTCCTCCCTCAATCCCCGCATGACGGTGATGGACATCATCGGCGACCCGCTGCGCGTGCACAGCATCGCCTCCGGCAGCGAACTGGAGGACCGGGTGGCCGACATGTTGTTGCGGGTTGGCCTGCGTCCGGAGTACATGCGGCGTTATCCCCACGCCTTCAGCGGCGGTCAACGCCAGCGCATCGGCATTGCCAAGGCCCTGATTTTGTCACCCCAGCTGGTCGTGGCGGACGAGGCGGTCTCCGCCCTGGACGTGTCCGTCCAGGCACAGATCCTGAACCTGCTCCAGGATCTACAGGCCGAGTTCGATCTGACCTACGTTTTCATTGCGCACGACCTGAGCGTGGTGGAGTACATTGCGAACCGGGTTTCGGTCATGTACGTCGGCAAGATGGTCGAAACGGCTGCCACCGACGAGCTGTACCACAACCCAAAGCATCCCTATACCGAAGCGCTGCTGTCGGCCGTGCCCCGGCCCGACCCGCGCGAGCGTTCCCAGCGCATCGTGCTGGAAGGCGACGTACCGGATCCGGCCCATCCACCCTCCGGCTGCTACTTCCACCCGCGGTGCCGCTACGCCCAGGACGTGTGCGCCACCGAAACCCCGGAACTGCGTGCCATTGGCGAGGGCCACGAGGTCGCCTGTCACCTGGCGGAGGACCTGGATCTGCGCGGAATTACCGACCTGGTACCGCGCGACTGACCGTTCACATCCCGAGTGCGGTGTCGGTTTGACACCGCACTATTGACAACGGTGCCGTTAGCTCAGCCTTCGGTTGGGGGTCGTGGTCGAGGAGCGGACATCCGCCAAGACACAAGAACCCAGACCGGATGCCAATAGGGGTATCCGGCTTGGGCATGGGTGAGCCGAGATCAGCCGGGGCATCCCTCTGACGGTGGCCATTTGGCTCGGATTTCCCGTCAACGACTTCGGCTGGTCCTCATGCGTTGGGCCACCTTGCCAAATCCCTAAACCGGGTGCGTTTGGGACCTTCGGCCCGAACCTGGTGTCAAGAGTTCGCCGGTGCCTCCGGCTGCATCATTGGGGAAGCCTCAGCTCCACGCCCTGATCGTGACCTGAACCTGTTCATACTCATAGTGCATGTCGCGGACATCAGTACTGAAGCTGGTCATGAGGCCAAACCAGTTTCGCCAAAGCCTGGAGCGTGTTGAGAACTCTCCGGCATGCTCGATACAGCTATGTGTCCCGGAATCCCGCGCGAAAGCCTCTATTTCCTTTGGAGTCCAACCTTTGTCGGCAAGGTCCGTCCACATGGCCCTATGTTGAGACAGATTGTCCAACAGGGTCTCGGAGCTCCACGTCTCCAGTTTCGCCACATGATCCTGTCGGCCTGATTCACTCGTGATCTGCCGCGAAACCATGTTGCATTCCGCATCAAACTCCACATCGGCCTCAATCACTGCGGAATACAGTACGGGATCCAACAGGTCCGTGCTGGAACCCAACCAGACCAAGGGAGCCGGCAGCACCAACAGAAGGACAAGCAACGCGGCCAGCCCCGGGTGATTCCGAATACGTTGCCAGACCATGCTCACCTCTCCACCGACAAGTGAATACCGGCAGCCCCACACCCGACAGGCAACAGGGCTTCATATGACAGTATGACATAGAACCTAAGACTGCACCGGGCACAGTTCTCCTCGGTCCCATCTTTGGAAAAACTGCTTCGTCACGGGGACGACAGTTCAAAGAACACGGACCATTTTTGGGCACTTCTACCACACACGCTCTGTATCGGGGACGAGCTTCGGCGTGCCACACTCTCCAGCTGAACCCCGAAGTGTTGCCGTCCGTCTGGCTACACCAGGTTACAGGTTGGAGCTCTGCTCATACGATGTCGGGCACGCAATCCGTGATGGCGGCTCACACTGCCAGCAGGCACGCGCGCCTAACCGTTCGAAACGGTTCACTGCCATCTCCGAAGAAGAACCGAGGAGGGATTTGACCTACGAACATTCATTACGAAGATCAGACTTCCACCCCCGCAAGAGAACGCACATGTCGGTCAGTCTGGAAATCAGCCAAGACCTCCCGCCCGCACACGGCAGGCCGCTTGGCTCAGGGATCCTCTCAACCTCGGTATGGCCTCGTCCTGGTCAATAGGGCGATTTCCTCCGGGGCCGGATCTCTCAAAGCCTTTAGCCCAAGTCCGATGCCGGGCCTGTTGGTATTCCCAACCGCGGCATTGGCAGGCCAAGCCGGTGATTTGGTCAGGATGCAGGGGCAAGCCTCCACTCACCCATGGCCGATCTCCCAACTCCCGGAACTGAAGGTCATGAGGTTGAGCCAGACGCTCCCAAGTTTGGCCCTCGTCGTGAACTTTCCAGCGTGCTGGACACACCCGGCGAATCCAGCCCTCGGCACAAGAGCCTCTATTTCCGCCAACGTCCAACCTTTATTCCTGAGATACGTCCACATGTCCCTGTCATGGAAAACCAAGTGAAATATCCCCTCGGAAGCCAACGCCTCCAGTTTCGCCACATGGTCCTGCCGGCCAGATGCGCTCGTGATCCTCCACGAAACCAAATTGCAATCCGCGTCGATCTCCACATCGGCCTCAATCACCGCGGAATAAAGAACAGGATCCAACAGACTCGTGCTGGAGCCCAGCCAAACCAAAGGAGCCGGCAACACTAACAAGAGAACAAGCGACGCGGCCAGGCCCGGGTGATTCCGAATACGGTGCCAGACCATAATCACCACTCCACCGACAAGAAAATTCCAATGGCCCCGCGCCCCGTAGGCGGCAGGGCTTCATCTGGAAGTATGCCAGGGTAACAGAGACTGCACCTTGAGAGATTTCTACTCGGTCCCATCATTGGAACAACTTCTCCATCAGGACCAGTGCGGTAGCCCAAGGAACGCCGACGACCTTGGAAGAGGATGACCACCTGTGAACTTTAGAAGGCATTGGCACCCATCCCCAGGTAGTCGGACCCGTAACTTCCCAAGTCACATGGACTACGTCCGCGTCCGTCAGGTCACGCGTTGCGTCCAAGTTTGCGATTTCGCCGTCCCGCACGCAGGTCTGGAACGGGCAGTCCTCATAGTCGGCGTTGAACAGGTCACTGGGGTGCAGCGGAATCTCGCGAGCGTGGCCCGGGTCCATTGTGTGGTGTGGACCAAGAGGTAGCAGCAGCACGATGCAATCTGTGATTTTTGGTTGCCTCCAGGATATCTCAACGCAGCGGCCGCCCGCTGCAAGCCGCACAGACCGGGGTCCGCCGGGGATAGTCTGACAGGAAGGGGTAGGTTGTGACGAGCAGGTAGTCCTCCCCGGGGTGAATTTCGTCTCCGCACATCTCGCACTGCCAGTACTTGCGGGCCCGCGTTGTCTTGCCCCACGGTTGTGGGTTGCCCTGGCTGTCCTTGTGCGGTGCAGTGCGCGTGGCGGCCAGGCCCTTCCGCAGGTCGGACTGCTCCTTCCTGTACTGCCTGTCCAAGAAGGCATCCATCTGCCGTTCCTGCTTCCCCTGCCGGGCATCGTGGCAGGCATCGCAGCGAAGGCGGTGTTGGCCGATGGGGTTGTACTTCGGATGCACACGCCGCGCGGTGCGGTTCGAGCAGCCGGGCTCAATGCACTCCGGGCCGTCGACGATGATTCTGATTTGGCCCATGGGCGATCCTCCCCGATTGCCTGCACTGTCTGACCTTCCGCAGTGCGACGTTCATGCCCTGCATATAGTCCAATTATGATGGACTGGTATTACTCGGAGCCACACTGGGCACCAAGTGTCAGGCTGTTGGGGGAACCGTTTGTCCTCGGGAGTGGTCCGTCAAAGTACAGTCGCGTTGCAAAAAGCTGCCAGCGGCACGTTTGAATTCGGCTGCTTGACACCATCCATGCCGGGGAAGGGCATTGGACAAGGACTCGGGTCGTATGACGAAGTGCCGCGGCACCGTCCGGTAGCACTTGGTGGCAGGATCGTGTCCTGCCGAAACACCGCCGAAAGTGCCTCTCGTAGCGGCGGCTCAGACCGCGAGCAGGTACGCGCCCAGTTGTTCGAAATTGTCCACCGCCATTTCGTAGGAAAGCCGAGGCGAGATTTGGCCCACAAACATGCGTTCCTGATACGCATGGAAAGCCCGGACGTAGAACGGATCGGCGCGCAGGCAGCGGCAGGTCCGGTCCAGTCGTTCCGCTAGTTCATCGTTCGACTGTGGCAGTTGGGACCGCATGTCGGCCACGATGGCCGATGTGGGGTAGACATGTTGACAAAGATCAAGGTCCACCAGATGGCGAATGAAGTCGGCTGGTCGCAGATGGAGTTCCACACCCTCCCATTCCGGCACGCGTTCTATCAGTGCCGCCACCTTTCCTGCAAGGATGGCCCAGGGCAAAACGCAGGGCAAGATGCCCAATTCCACTGCCAGAATGTGGGGCAGGACAGCCGGATTGTTGACGCAGGACTTGTCAACCACAGGCACGTCGGTGTCCAGAAAGGCGATTTCAACCTTGATGCCGGTAATCACATCCGAATCCGCCGGCACCAACGAATCGTAGTTGCAGATCACGCGCTGCACCGGTGCATTGTCACGGAAACGGAAGTAGCGAATCCGCGCCCTGCCGTTGGGCAGATGGGGCAGCAGATTTTCGGTCAGGTGATGAACAACATGGGCATGGACGGCACGTTTGACCTCCACCGAAGTCCCGGTCCAACCATCAGAGGGCAGGAAACGGAAATCAAGGTCCTCCGAAAACCGAGAGAACATCCGCCAGGCCTTGGTTAGAGCCGTGCCTCCCTCAAAGGCCAGGAGGCCATGCGGCGAGTTCATGCCCGACAAGACGCTGATGGCCTTGTTTACATAGAGGTCCTTTTCCAGTCGTACCGGATCTTCGCCGATGCGAGCCGCCTCGTCCATGAACTCGACAACATCTAGGATTTCATAGGCTGTACAGGGGGGTTCGTAAGGGTTCAGAATCCGGTCCTCATATTCCGTGTGGATGGTGGCACGTCCCCATCGAAGTCTCAGGGGTTCGGGGGAATCGACACCAATTTCGGCAAAGGCCGGCACACCCCACACCCCTTCACGTTGGTCCGTCTCCCAAGCAAGGCGATAGTCCCGCTCCGCTTTGCTTTCCGTCAGTCCGACACCCTCGCGCCGCAGCAGAGACCGTCCCAGTTCCTTCAGGCTTGCCGGCGGTGCGTAACGCAGTACTCCCTGAGAGTCGGTCCAGGGAGAAAGCGGAAACCAGATGTCCGGAGCCGGTGAGCCCACCAATTGGACGCCCTGAAGCTGCCTCAGAGCTCCATCCACGCCCTGTTCCGATCCCAAGTGCAACAGGTCGCAACGACGAAAAATCCTTTCGGAAGCGGGATAACCCACCATGAAAGCCAGGATGCGTTCGGTCAACAGCACTTCTTTTCCGGGCGCCTCCGAACTGCGTGGCCCCACAAGGCTCTGTCTGTCATGCCCCCCATGTCCGGGGGCGGACGCAATGCCCTTGGACATCATCCGGTCCCGAGTCCGTTGCTCACTCTCGAATGCTACCGCGTGCAAGCGTAACAGGTACCGAACGGACAACAAAGGAGCATGAACAGTAGCGACACCCTACGCCGCAATTACCTCGACTGGAACCATCAACCTCAAACCGGCCAAGGAACAGACCAAAGCTTTCGACTGCCTCCGCACCACCAACGCTACAAGTCCGTAACCACATACCAGAACTTGACGGGGGCTCATGAGCAAGGCTGGCGCGACTTGGACACCCTGATTCAAACCATGGACGAACCAATCCGCAACCTGGCGGGCCGCAGGTTCAAACCCTTGACAAAGTCACCTCGAGCCAACGCACCTTGGTCCTCTGTCTGAATGGTTGCGTTCAGACCTTCCTTGTTCCACTGAACAGTGCCAACTCCAGCCACTGCCAGTGGCAGTTGACATCGTCAAATCCCATCTCTCGCAGCCAGTGGAGTTGAGTTTCCAAGCCGACCAGCTTGTTGGATGGATCCTCGTCCGCCTCGGTGATGCCAAACGCCTCCAGGAACTGCCCGTGGAGCTCGTCCGAAGTTGGCGCAACGTGCTCCAGATTGCAAAAAACACCGCCGGGCGACAAGGCAGCGTAAATCTCGGAATAGAGGGACTGCTTCCGTTGGTCGGTGCAATGATGTATTGCAAAACTCGAAACAATCGCGTCGAACCGGCCCATGTCGGGCAGCGGCTTTTCCAAGTCGTGCTCGAGGACCTGCACCTTCGTGTCCCCGTGAAATCGCTCACGGGCCTTGGCCAGCATGGTAGGCGAAAAATCGATGGCAACTCCGGCCGCATCTCCTCGATCAATCCGGAGCAAACCCAGGAGTCGACCGTCGCCGGTACCCAGATCGAGTATCCGGTCAACGTCTTTGGGAATGACTTCCAGCAGGATGGCTTCGGCTTCCCCGCGATGGGGAACCTGATCGGCGCGGGTCAAGTACGTCAGTGCATGCTCAACCGTCGTCCATTCGTTTCCAAGGGGCGTCGCATCCATTTCCGGTCGTAATGCTCCCAGCCAGACATCCGTTTGCCGCCTGCACCATACCCGGATTGCCCCATCCAAGGCGACTTTCCGGTTGTCCCACGGGGTGACACCAACCCCGAGCCGGCCGGCAATGCCACACATTCCCGGTTTCGAGCCGGGTCGGTCTACCCCTTGAGGCCGGTGGAGATTCACCCCTTCCATGGAGTAGCGCTGCAGGAAGAGAAACACGATCAGGCTGGGCACGCCTAAGATTGTCATCGCGGCCATGCCAGGCGCGTAGATCTCGATCTGGGTCCGGTTCATCGTCACCGGGCAAAGGCCGCCATGCCGATAGGCAACGTCTTCATCTCTTCCGAGAAGGTGATCAGCAACCGCCAAAGGAAGGGGTTCCAGTTGGTGGTGAACAGCAGCACCGCCGCCGCGATCACTGTCGCCCGGGCCAGAGGCAGCGCGATTACGAGGAAGATGCGGAAGTGACTGGTACCGTCCATAGCGGCCGCGGGAGGCACGAAGTGAGCGAGGTGTGTCTCTCGGACAACCGCACCGGGCTGAGTAGAACGCGGGCTGCAGCCCCAGTTCAGGACAGCACCAACCTTTGGAGAACGCTCGCACCAACGCGGGAGGGGTTGTCGAGCGCATCCGGTTTCCAGAACCTATGCCAATCTGCTGCCGATTGAGTCAATCGGGCTGACCGGCTGTCTGGTAGGCACTTCCCCGACCGTGCGAACGCCGTCTCCGGTGCCCGTCCTACAGGTCTCCATGTCCCTTTCGCTTCCAGCGGACCTCGCCAGACCGGGGGGTGCGTTGAGCACGGGCCGGCTCCCGGTGATCCGTATGTGCGTCAGCCTCATGCCTGCGGGCCTGTGTCGGCGGTCGGCTTGACCACCGGCCGAAGGCCGATGCGGGACACGCTTCACAGAGATTTCAGCGAACTGTTACCAACCCTGACGCGCCGCCGCCCGGCACTCACTCCGAGCAGCCCAGCATGGTCGAACATATCGACCGATTGGTCATTTTGGTCTAAAAAATACAATAGGTCATGTCGGCCGATAAGTCATATTGCGGGAGATGCGAATGATGGTAAAGAGAGTGAGTGTAGCGCAGGCCAAGGCTCAACTTTCGGCCATAGCGTCAGAGGTGGCCCACGGGGGACCGCATATCATCATCGAACGGCGAAACAAACCTTGGGTAGCCTTGGTAAGGGTCTCCGACCTGGAGCGTCTGGGGCAAGCCCAGACGACATCCGAACGCCCCCGGGGCGCTCTCGCCCTGACAGGAGCATGGCGGGAGATTGACGATGACGACATGGAGTCTCTGGTAGAGGAAATTTATGCTGAACGGGACAACGACTTGGGCCGCCCGGTGGGGATGAGCATCTGATGTACCTTCTCGACACGGACATTCTGAGCAACATCGCCAAACGCACACCCTCCACCGTCCCAGTCGCCAAGTTGGCATTGGTACCCCAGGAAGCCCAGTTCACATCCAGCATTACCCTGGGTGAAATGGTTTACGGTGCCCATAAGCTGCAAACGCACACTCACCATCTTCTGGATCGGCTGGAAAAGGCACTATTGCCCCATTTGCCGGTGCTCCCATTCGATGGGGACTCAGCATGTCGTTATGGCGAGGTAAGAGCGGAACTGGAGCGACAGGGAACGCCGCTAAAGAGGACCTCAGAATTGGTTCCATCGCGCTCTCCCGGGGCCTGACGGTAGTCACTGGCAACATCCGGCACTTTCAGCGCATCCCCGGATTATCAGTGGAGAACTGGCTGGAGGCGTGAGCTGTTCGAGGCAATGAAGTGCCCGGCTGGCATCAATGGCAGGGTCTGACCGCAACCGCCCCATCGCCGGTGCCCCGGAAAGTTGTCGCCTACCCCTTGATGCCGGTGGAAATCACCCCTTCCATGAAGTAACGCTGCAGGAAGAGGAACACAATCAGGCTGGGAACACCCAGGATCGTCATCGCGGCCATGCCGGGTGCATAGCTCTCGATCTGGGTCCGGTTCATCGTTACCGGGGCAAAGGCCGCCATGCCGATGGGCAGCGTCTTCATCTCTTCCGAGAAGGTGATCAGCAGCGGCCAGAGGAAGGCGTTCCAGTTGGTGGTGAACAGCAACACTGCCGCCGCAATGGTCGTCGCCCGGGCCAGGGGCAGGGCAATGACGCGGAAGATGCGGAACCGGCTGGCGCCGTCCATGGCGGCCGCCTCTTCCAGTTCCCGTGGCAGGGATAGGAAGAACTGCCTGAAAAGGTAGACGCTGAAGACCTCCGCAATCGGCGGCAGGATGAGGGCGGCATAGCTGTCCGTGGCCCGCAGCCTGAGGAAGGCGATGAATCGCGGCACGATGGTCATCTCCGTCGGGATCATCAACGACAGGAGCAACATCATGAAGAAGACGTTCCGGCCAGGGAAGTTCATGCGCGCCAGCGCATAGCCGGCGGCGGCGCCAAGCATGATGCTGGCCAGCGTGATGGCAGTCGTGACCACCATGCTGTTCCAGAGCCAGCGAATGATGGGCTTCTGGAAGACAACCCGGTAGTTGTCCAGGGTCCAGGTGCGCGGTATCCACTCAATCGTCTGGGTCATCACCTCGCCGGGCAGCTTGAACGAGGTGGAGACCATCCACACAAAGGGCAGGATCCACATGTAGGCCAGCCACAGTCCGATGATCCAGAGGAGAACGCGCCCCACGGTCAGGCGGCCCTGCGCGCCCATCACGAGTTTCAGCCTGGCAACCATGGCTAGGCCCGTTCCCTGATGATGCGGAGCTGAATGAGCGTGACCACCAGAATGGTCAGGAACAGCATGAGGGACAGAGCCGACGAGTAGCCCAGTTCCGTGTTCATGAAGCCGCGTTCATAGATGTAGAAGATGATCGAGAAGGACGCACCGGCCGGTCCTCCCTGCGTCATCACGAAGATCTGGCTGAAGATGCGGAAGGCGCTGATGATCTCAAGGGTGATCACCAAGCTGATGGCGGGCCGCAGCAGTGGAACTACCACATACCAGAACTGCTGTAGGGCGCTGGCACCGTCGATGGATGCTGAGTCCTTCAGCTCGGAGGGGATGTCCTGCAGGGCGGCCAACAGGATCACCATGTGAAACCCGAGGTCCCACCAGATGGTGGTCATGCCCACGGCCCACAGAACCCAGTCGGGATTGGTGAGCCAGGGAATGTAGGGGACCCCCACCTTGTGCAGATACTGGTTGATCACGCCAAACCGCGTGTCGAGCATCCATACCCAGACCAGGCCCACCACGGTCACGGAGACCACACGCGGGGCGTAGAAGGCGAGCCGGGATGCGGTGAAACCGCGCAGGCGTTGGTTGACGTAGAGGGCAAAGAGCAGGGCCAGAATGGTCGTGCCCGGAACCACGATGGCGGCCAGCTGGAACGTGTTGCCCCAGACCTTGGGCACGAAATCGTCATTGAAGGCCCGCACGTAGTTGGCGAACCCCACCCACAGGGGATCGCCGATGATGCGCCACTCGGTAAAGGAAACGTAGGCGCCGAAGATGATGGCGAGGATCGTGAAAATCACGAAGGGCACAAAGAAGGGGAGCACGTAGAAGTAGGCGGACCACTCAATCCGCTCCCCCTTCCAGGTCATTCTGCCCAAGCGGGTACGCAGCGACGTATCGGCTGGCAGTTGTCGGGTAGTCATTCAAATACTCGTTGCATGGTACCGGCGTCCGGAGATGCCGATGCATCCGGAACGGTTGTCCGGCCTAGGCGCCACACGAAACAGCAGGGATCTGACACCGGGACGCCGACGGTTCGGGGACCCCTTTCCCGGACGGGTGGAAGAAGCTTCTTCCACCCGTCCGGATTGAGACATCGTTGACCGATGGACGGAACCGAACTTCGATCCGGCCCGTCCCGGAGTCGCGCAACAACCGTTGGCGCGGCTACTCAGCCGCCAGCAGTTCCTCCCAGGCGGCGCACAGTTCGTCAACACCTTCGTCCACGGACTTGTCGCCCTGCCAGACCGGATCGATGATGCGGTGCACCAGGTTGGGACTGGTGTAGTACTTGAAGTCGGGGGCGGCCTTCAGCTTGGGCGGGATGAACGTGGCGAATTCCATGCCCTCGACGAAGGGTTGCCGGTACTCCCAGCGGTGCTCCTTGTAATCTTCCCGGTCCAGGATGGATTGGCGACAGGCCGCGCCGCGGCCCTGCGTGGTCCACAGGAACGACTCGTCCGACAGCCACGTGAGCGCCTGAGCCGACCGCGCGTACCGGGATTCGTCCTCCTGGATGTACATCTCCTGGGACCCCACGCTGAGGCGCGTCGCCAATTCTCCCCCGATGTTGGGCGTGAACTCGACGGAAAAGTTGAGGCCCTGCTCGATGTAACCGTTCAGGGTCCAGGGACCCGTGAGGAACATGGATCCCTCACCCGTGCCGAAAGCTTTGTAACGGTCGGATACATCGCGGGTCGCAACCTTGTGGACATCAAAGAGATCCAGCGTCCACTGTGCCGCTTCCTTGGCCGCGTCGGGGTTGATGCAGACTTCGGTCAACTCGTCGTTGGTGATGCGGAACCCCATCTGATGCGCCACCAACCCCCAGATGAACGCGACGTGCAGACCCGAGCCCGTCATCAGGAAGCCGGAACGGACAACCGTGTCACCTTCCTGCACGCTCAATGCCTTGGACCACTCCAGCAACTCGTCGTTGTTGGTTGGGGGGCTATCGGGATCCAGACCCGCCTCCTCCACGTGATCGAGGTTGATCTCAAGCTGCCAGGTCATGGCGTCCAGCGGCATGTGGTAGAGCTGGTTGTTGAACTGGGGATAGCGGCCCTTGGCGACGGACAGTGCGGTGAAGTCGCTCCAATCCAGGCCCGCCTCGGCCAGGTGCTCCTCCACCGGGATCATGACTCCGTCGGAGATGAAGTCCGCGCGTTCGCCGGCATCGGCCCAGCCGAAGTCAGGGGCCTGCCCGGTGGCGGCCGCCGCCAGCACCTTGGTCTTGTACTCGTTGGACGAGACTTCCAGCCGCTCAATCTGGATGCCCAGATCGGCATGCGCCTCGTTGAAGTTGTCGATGTGCACTCCCCAGACCTCGGCGTCCGAAGCGCTCAGCCACGTCCAATGGTTGACGATGTAGTCCTCGGCCATGGGCTCACCAGGGGCCGCAACCGGCGCCGCGCAAGCGGCTAGTAGGGCGGTACCCGAAGCAACCCCTGCCATCTTCAGAAAACTGCGCCTGTTCAATTTGACGTTCATGCCAAATTTCTCCTTGATGATGGATTCTTCCATGGTCGGCGAGGAGAACCGGCATGCATCCCCGTGGATCCGCGGAGGAGAGGAGCAGACCCGGACGGGACTTGTACCCGGCACCCCTGCCGGATGCACCGCCGACCAAACGTTCCCGCCTGCTTCAGAGGGGCAGCCACACCCCGGCTCCGCCCTGCCCAAGTGCAGGGACCGTACAACCGGCTGAGACGCACCGAAGTCGGCACCCGAACCAACGCGAAGGCTATGGGAAATGTCGACGTTGCAACCTCATTGTACTCGCCTTCAAAAACCGGTGGACGGGATCCGCGGGCGGCGCCTGTGTTGTCACATTTGGGCTTGCCAATCATTGGGACCGAATTGCGGGATCGGACCGTGGACCGGTTGTTTCGGTTCATGTCAGCTGAAACCGTGTGGTCCGCATGTATTGAATCGGCTCGTCGTCCGTGCTGTATTCGTGATACGCCGCCACCAGCGTCCCGTCTGGACACTGGGCCACGGAGGGATAGCCGGTGTGCCAGTAGACGGGATCTTCCGGAGGGCCGCCCACGCACCCGCAGATCGTGAACTCGGCGGCCAGGTCCCAGTCGAGGCCGTTCTCCGAAACACATCCGCGCACCCCCATGGGCTCGGCGCGGTAGCCATACACCGCCAGCACCCGGCCGTCCTGAAGCTGCAGCACATCGGGCGGATAGCCCCACAGAGCCGTGCGCCGGGGTGGACTCCAGGTGATGCCATCATCGTCGGAATGCGCGACCCACATGTTGTCGAAGCGTTCGGGGCGCACGGTCACACGCATCATGCAGATCAGCCGTCCCGAGGCCAGACGCACCACCGAGGGTTCCTGGAAGGCGCGGATGTGGGCGGGATCGTAGGCGATCGTGCTCCAGTACTCCCAGTTGTCTCCACCGTCGTCGGAACGGAGAACAAAGCAGCGCATCATCTCGCCGACGGTGAGACCCCGCGAGCCCGTATAGCCGTCGCGGTGGATGCCGCCCATAAGCGGCATCAGCAGTCCACCGTCCGGCAGTTCCACTATGTGGCCCGCGCCCGAGCCGCCGCACATATAGGCACTGTTGCCCGAGTCCGCGATCGGGAAGGTGTTGACGGGAATCGGCCCCTCCCAGGTCCGTCCGGCATCGGCGGAGCGAAACAGGGCATAGCCAGTCTGGCGCTTGAGCCGCTCGCCACCGGGACCCAAGCCCTGCAAGTCGATACGATGCAGGGCGGTGGGTGCGATGAAGCTACACACGCGGGTGTGCATCAACAGCGTGCCGTCCGCGCGCTGGCTCAGGGCACAGTCCCAGTTGCCGCCATGGTCCGTGAAGGGCCAGACCACCTGCATGCCAGCCTGGTCCCACGACCGTCCACCGTCGGTGGACCGAATGAGGCAGGACTGGCCGCTGTCGGAATGAACGCGGCCCCGTTCCTGATTGAACGCCATCAGCATGTCGCCGTCAGCCAGCTGGATGATGCTGCCCTGGTTGCAAGCCTGACTCTCGTCCTTGTACACCAATACCGTTTCCACTTCACGGATATCCATGATGCGCTCCTGTTGCCAAAATTGTCGGGACGGGTGCCCATATTATGAATTGGGCCGCGGAGCGCACGATCCGCGATGGAGACGGCACTGTTTCAATTTCGGTTGACGGGAAAAGCCACCCGCTGTCAACGGAGCGGGGCCCTGCGGCTCCTGCCCGGACAGAGACCCCACATGCCACGACAACGGCAGCAGGCCCGACTCTGCGCCCACGGGCTCGGACGTTCTTGGCCGCGATGCCTCCGTGGGCGAATGCTTCCGGTTCCAAGGAGACGAGTTCTGGCTTCTCAAAGACCCCCTCTATGCCCTACCGCGCGGACATTGGGGCAGTTACAGCAATGCGGTATACTGCCGTCTTAAGACCTGCGCCGAGAGCCTTGCGACAAATAATCCGGGTCGCTTTGCCCAAACTCTCCTCTCAAAGATCATGCGTTTATATATTTCAACTGCGGCGTCCGTTCTTGTAGCGGGTTTCCTCTTGAGTTTGGTTCTGGTTGTCGGAACTCCCTCGCTTGCTTCGGCACAGGAGTCCCAAGGATGCAACGAATGGGCCGGCTACCATCAGCACTCCTTCGGATGCCACGCCCATCCCGACGACCCCCACCCGCCGGCCGCCGAACCGGCGATGATGGACATGGACATGACTATGGACAAGGGCATGGACATGGACATGGCTATGGGCATGGACATGGACATGGCTATGGGCATGGACATGGACATGGACATGGCTATGGCTCCGCCTGTTCCAGTGCATGGTATCGAGGGATGCAACGAATGGGCCAGCTACCATTGGCACTCCTTCGGATGCCACGCCCATCCCGACGACCCCCACCCGCCGGCCGCCGAACCGGCGATGATGGACATGGACATGGACATGACTATGGACAAGGGCATGGACATGGACATGGCTATGGCTCCGCCTGTTCCAGTGCATGGTATTGAGGGATGCAACGAATGGGCCAGCTACCATTGGCACTCCTTCGGATGCCACGCCCATCCCGACGACCCCCACCCGCCGGCCGCCGAACCGGCGATGATGGACATGGACATGGACATGACTATGGACATGACTATGGACATGGGCATGGACATGGCTATGGACAAGGATATGGGCATGGACATGGCTATGGCTATGGCTCCGCCTGTTCCAGTGCATGGTATTGAGGGATGCAACGAATGGGCCAGCTACCATTGGCACTCCTTCGGATGCCACGCCCATCCCGACGACCCCCACCCGCCGGCCGCCGAACCGGCGATGATGGACATGGACATGGACATGACTATGGACATGACTATGGACATGGGCATGGACATGGCCTCGGATGCGCCCATGAGTTCCTCGCAATGCAACGAATGGGCCGGCTACCATGAGCACTCCTTCGGTTGCCACGCCCATCCCGGCACCCCCCACGCGTCTGCGGAATAGTGCGCAATTGGTAGTGGGGGACTTGGTTCCACCTCAATGCACGGGAATCCCGACGTAGGATCGAGATTCCCACCCGCCACATGCACCTAAGCCGGACTTTGTACAAAGTCCGGCTTAGGGCCTGCGACATGGCTGACCCGCTCCATGCCACATCATCGGCCGGACCGGGGGTTGTGGATGGAGCGGGTTCGATATCGTCCGTACCCTGACATTACTGAGGCTGGCCGACTGCCAGCGCCGGTACGCCCGGTGGTGTGCGTACCGGACCAGACCCCAGCCTTCGGTGCCCTTCTTCACACTGGGCAAGCGGGGGTAAGAAGTTGCGCAACGACCCGGACCATGCGTGGCTGCGCTGCGCGTGCTGGGTGCAGATGGAGGCGAGACGACACAACCCCGCCCCAGGTACACATACCTGCACCTGCACCGCGGCGCACTGGAGGGAGCCTTGGGCCTGAATCGCAACGAGGTCCAGGCGACCGATAGCGAAGGCGCCGGCCGCTGCATGACGGATACGTCGGTTGCGGAAGTCGGAATCAAGCGTTGCCAACGCAAGATCGCTGACACTGCCAAGGCAACCGTCCTCTTGCGGGTTACGAGAGCTCTTCCTCCGAACCGATGACAGAGTGCCTCGTCCGTTCCGCGGATCCGGCCCCATATCAACGCGACAGAAACAGTGCCCCACTGTGCCACCGGCCCCCCCCAATCGGCCCGTGGGTAGGTTAGAATGGGGTGCTTCCAGAGTGTCCAGGCCAAGTCGGCAATCCCTGCGCGGGCCATAGCCGACCGCCCCCCCGCCGACCCGAACGGGTCGCGGTTGTCGCGGGCTCCTCTGGTAAATTCCTTGCAATTGGAGAAACTCCATGCTGAGATTGAACCGTCGCAGATTCCTGCAGTTGGCCGGTGCCGGTGCCGGCCTGGCCGTCCTGGCCGCCTGTGCCGAGGCCGCGCCGGACGCGCCAGCCGTGGTGGACGAGCCCACACCGGTACCCATGTCGGAGGCGGACGTGGCCGCCTCAGCTGACGATCCCGGCCTGATGCGGCCTTCCGGCACGCCCAAGCGCGGCGGCCACCTGAAGACCGCGTTCGGCGTTACCATGGCCAGTTTCGACGCCCACCAGGGCGGCGGCACGCACGTGCTCAGCCACATGTACAACAATCTGGTGCGCAACAACCTGGTCGATGGCCTGCGCACCGTCGTGCCGGACCTAGCCCGCAGCGTCGATGTGTCGGACGATGGCAAGACCTACACCTTCAACCTGCGTTCGGGGGTCAAGTACCACAACGGGGCCGACTTCACCTCGGCCGACGTACTGGCCACCTTCAACCGCATCATGGATCCGCCCCAGGGCATGATCTCGCCCCTGAAGGCCGAGTTCTCGTTCGTGGAGGAGATCACGGCGCCGGATGCCGGCACCGCCGTCTTCCACCTGAGCGCGCCGCGCTCCTACTTCCTGAACGTCCTGTCGGCCACCAATGCCTACATCTATTCCGAGGCCTCGCTGCAGGAGAACGACTTTGACCTGCGCGACGTGATCGCCCCCGGCACCGGCGCCTTCCGCTTCGTCGATCACCAGCCGGCCGAGCGCTGGCTGCTGGAACGCAACCCGGACTACTGGGATGCGGAACTGCCCTACATCGACCAGCTGGAACTGTTGCATGTGCCCGCCTGGTCCGATCGCGGCACGGCGGTCCTGACCGGCCAGGCCGACATGTCCTGGAACGTGGCCTTCGAGACCTGGCAGGAAGGTTCGGGCCGCGACGACATCGAGAACAAACTGTTGCCGAACTTCGGTGCCTACTGGCTGTTCATGAACAACGCTTCCGGCCCCCTGGCCGATTCCCGCGTGCGCAAGGCCATCCACCTGGGCGTATCCAAGCAGAACCTCAAGGCGGCCTTCGGCACCCAGGAGGTGATTAACATCACGCGTTGGGTTCCGCAGGGCGATCCCTATGCCACCTCCCCGGCCGACCTGGCCTCCATGCCGGGCTACCGCGAGGACAAGACCGAGGACATCGCCGAGGCCAAGCGCCTCCTGGCGGAAGCCGGCTACGGCGACGGCTTCCCCGAACTGGAAATCCTGGCAGCCAGCGGTCCCCAGGCCGAACTGCTGGCCCCCGCCGTGCAGGACATGCTCAACCGCGATCTGGGTATTCCCACCAAGATCCGCATCATCGAGCGCGCCAGTCTGGGCACGGAACAGCAGCAGGGCACCTACCAGCTGATGGTGCACACCCGCGGCCACGGCGTCTCCGACATCTCGCCGCGCGGCAACCTGTGGTGGCGGACCGGCGGTTCCCAGAACTTCGGCGGCTACTCCGAACCCCAGTTCGATGCGCTGCTGGACCAGATCGACGACGAAACCGACGTTTCGACCCGGCAGGGCCAGATCAACGACGCCCAGGATGTTCTGGACGACAACCCGCCGGAATATCTAATCGGCTACACCTACCACCTGCCCATGTGGAACTCCAAGGTCAAGGGCATCGAACTCCACGACCGCATCTTTGCCGAATGGGGCCGCATGGAAACCGTTTGGATCGACAGCTAACGTCAGCCTACCGGCTGTTGTTGGGGACCGGAGAGTCGGGGCAACCCGGCTCTCCGGCCGCATGTTCAATTGATCGACCCGGCCAAACGGGGCCGGGCATACCATGCGCCAGTACATCCTGCAGCGCCTTCTGATCGCGATTCCGACAGTGTTCGGGGTCACGGTTCTGATTTTCCTCGCCATGCGGGTGATCCCGGGCGATCCGCTGCAGACCATCTACACGGAAGCGACCGGAGCCTACATCCTGTCCGAGGAAGAACTGGCCGAGGTCCGGGCCAGCCTGGGGTTGGACAAACCTCTGTGGCAGCAATACCTGTCGTGGATGGGTCAAGTGTTTAGGGGTGAAATGGGGTACTCCTTCTGGACCAAGGATCCCATCAGCCAGATGATCCTGCGCCGGGGCCCCATCTCCGCCCAGATCGCCATCTTCGCCGTGGTGCTGTCGTGGCTGTTCGGCGTGCCCATCGGCCTGCTCAGCGCCTGGTTTCGCAACACCTGGGCCGACCAGGTGTCACGGGTCGGCATCACCATCTTCCTAGCTGTGCCCAGCTTCTGGCTGGGTCTGCTGATCATTCTTTTTACCGTCCTGGTACTGACCTGGCGCCCGCCCCTGACCATCATCCAGTTCTGGGAGGATCCCGGAGCCAACTTCGCGATCGTGGCCCTGCCATCCGTCACCCTGGGTCTGGGGTTGGGCGCAGCCACCGCCCGCATGGCGCGGTCGGCGGCCCTCGAGGCACTGTTCGACGACTACGTGCGCACTGCCCGGGCCAAGGGGCTGGGCAACAGCCTGATCATCTGGCGGCACGTGTTCAAGAACGCCATGCTGCCGGTGATTACCTCGACCGGCCTCGCTCTCGGCGGCCTCCTGGGTGGCACCGTCTCGGTGGAGAAAGCCTTTGCGGTACCCGGTCTGGGCAGCCTGATGGTCCAGGGCATGCAGGAACGCGACTGGATGATGATCCAGAACCTGGTCCTGGTATACGGCCTGATTTATGTCTTTGTGAACCTCCTGGTCGACCTGAGCTACGGCATGCTGGATCCCCGCATCCGCTACAGCTGACGCCACCACGGACCTTCCAACGTGCAGGCCACGCCCAATCCCGCCTTTCGGCCCTTGACGGAGGTCAGCGCATGGCAGCGCCTGCGCGCCGCCATGCGCCGATTTCGGACTGTGTCGCCGCTCGGCACCGTGGCGTTGATCGGTTGGATTCTGCTGTTTGTGATCGCGATCGGGGCACCGATACTGGCACCCTACCCGCCCAACGAGGCCGACTACAGTGCCGTGCGCCAAGGCCCGTCGGCGAAGCATCTGCTGGGCACCGACAACCTGGGCCGCGACATCCTAAGCCGTATCATCCACGGTGCGCGGATCACGCTGCTGGTAAGCGTAACGTCGGTGTTCCTGGGCGATGCCATCGGCTTTGTCTGGGGTGTGATCTCGGGTTTCCTGGGCCACCGTTTCGACCTGTTCAGCCAGCGCGTGATCGACATCCTGATGTCGTTTCCCTCACTCATCCTGGCCCTCATGTTGCTGGTAGTCCTGGGCGCAGGCATCGAAACTGTGATTGTGGCCATCGCGTCGACCCAAATTCCCGCCGCCACGCGCATCACGCGGTCGGTGGTGCTCTCCGTGCGCGAAGCCATGTACGTGGAGGCGGCCCGGTCAATCGGAGTCAACAATCTGCGCCTAATGGTGCGGCATGTGGCACCGCAGGTGGCCGCACCAATCCTGGTGGTGGCCACACTGCATCTGGGCGGTGCCATCTTCGCCGAATCGGCACTCAGTTTCCTGGGCCTGGGCATTCCCCCGCCGGCTCCCAGTTGGGGCAACATGCTGGGCGGGGTAACTGCGGCCGCCTTCAAGCCGCCCTGGTGGCTGGTGGTCTTTCCTGGCTTGGCCATCACCTTGACCATCATGGCCGCCAACCTGTTTGGCGATGCCCTGAGGGACTTTCTGGATCCCAAGCTGCGCCAGCGCATTGACTGACCGGGCATCGTCCGTTCCCAACGGCAAGGGTTCGCAAGGGACGTTGCGGTGGGCGTTGCCACGTACATCCGGAGTTTGGGCAACCAGACACAAAATCCATGTTGGCAACAATGGATCAGTTCCCCAAACCTTATGGGTTTGGGGTCATTCGCTCTCGGCCGTCAGGCGGCGTGGGCCGCGCTGGCGGACTCGAGTCCGGGTGGAGCCGTCCCCACCGTTGTCCCGCTTCGATCCCGGAGCAGTCGTTTGACCTCCCGGAAGGGCGTGTACAGCGTGATCTCGTCGTCGTACATGCGCGCCAGGATGTTGCGGGCGGCGTTGGTGTCCGCGTCCAGCACGACTCCGTCCAGGCCGTAAAACCGGTCCCAGCTCCGTTTTCCCTGCAGGAGTCCGGTGCGGGAGTCGATTTGCGACGTGTAGGCGGGGTTCACCAACACCAACGCAGTGCCTCTGCGTCGAGATATCGAGATTAGGGTGTCGGCCATCACGCCCTTGACCCAGCCGCTCAGACGGCGTTGGGTGTCGCGGTGCATGACCTTCCTGGCCGACTGCATGGATGCCGTCAGGTCCTCGCAGGCGATGGTGCCGGCGCGGTCGACGACGCTGTGGGCGGCCTGGCACAGGAAGTCCCTGACCTGGGCATTGTGTTGCTTTTGGCGGCGGTCCCACTTCCGGTTGCCGAGGTTGTTGTGGAGGATGTTGTCCGCCTTCTTTATGTTTCCGGCATCCCGGTGTTTCCGCTCCAGGTCCCGCATCCGGTTGCGCCGTTGGCCCTTCCCCTTGCGGGCATCGCTCTCCGCGGCCAGCAGGTCGCCCAGCCCCCGGCCGTGGCGTTCCCCGTCGCTGTCGGTGTAGGCCTCGGTGTAGCCCTTGTCCACGCCGACGGTCTCCGAACCGCCGGGACGCGTGCTGCACACCTGAGTCTCGTCAACAGCGTAGTGGATTTCCACCTGCCCGTCGTCCTGCAGGAGGATGCGGAGCTGGCCGGAAGGCGTGTGCTTTTCCCTGAGCGGAATGGCGATGCGCTGACCGCGCTCCATGCTCTGTATGTGGACCCACGCGCGCCCGTGCCGGACCTTCGCGGTGTAGGCCCCCGGTTCCAGCACAATCTGGTTCGTCACGCGCGAGGTGCCGCCCTTCCACCGCTTCCGCATGTGCCGGTGCAGGAACGAGTCCTCGGTCCAGCGGTTCTGCTTCAGCAGTGAATACAGACGCTTGCGTTCCTCTTCGTCGCCTTCCGTGCGGTGCCAAACAGCCTTCTTGACCGGCACCTTGGCCGCTTCCCGGCCGGCGTGGATGTCGCCCAGTGCGTCCAGCAGCGTGGCGCGCCCCAGACGGGCCGGCAATCCGTGCCAGTCGTACCCTTCGGCCATCCAGTCGTCGCGGATCGCGCGGGGCGACTGTTGCGCTGTGGACCACCCGCTGCATCGTTGCCAGGCGTCACCCCGCACACGTCCACACAAGGCGGCGATTTCAACCAGGCGGTCGTACTTGGACCGGTTCAGATCCCGGCTGTGCAGGATGCGCGTGACCTTGGCCGGCTTAGAACCTATCCGAGCCATCGTTGGCCGCCTCCCGGATCTGCTTGCGGTAGGAGCACAGTCCGTACAACCGGCAGGAGAACGTAGGGACGACGGCCATCAAATCCTCGACCATCTCCTCCTGGGGCGACAGGCTCTCCTGGTTGACGACCGTGATGGTGCAGCCGTGTTGCGTGGCGAAGTGCTCGAACCAGTCGAAGCCGAAACGGGTCAGCCGGTCCCTGTGGGCCATCAGCAGGTGGCCGATCTCCCGCTTCTCGATGCGCTCCATCAACGACAGGAACACCTTGCGCTTGAAATTCAGGCCGCCCCCGATTTCCGACCGCCACTCGTCCACGGCCACGCCCGCACCCAGGCAGTACGCTTCCATCGCGGACACCTGACGTTTCAGGTCGTCCCGCTGCCCCCGGCGGGAAACCCGGCAGTAGACCACGGTCAAGCCCTGCGGTGCAACATCGCCCCCGCCCAGGAACCGCAGGGCATCCGCCTCGGTGTAGTACCGCCGCCCGATCGCAGTCCAGCGTGCCGGGAATGTGCCGTTGCGATCCATGACGCGCAACGGGTGCGCCGAACGCCCCACGCGGGCGCCAAACTGCGAGATGCGATGGATCCTGTCCATGCCCAACATGGTATTTGCAACACAATGTACTACAAAATTGAAGGTTTATCGATGCACCCCGAAGTGGGGACTTGGACCATCCCGGCTTGAAAGGACGTGCCGAGCCTTGGGGTTGAGAGAATTGGCCAGCCAGCTTGGTTGCACCTGCGGTGCCCTAAAGTCCAAGGCGCATCACGGTTTCCGCGAGCGAATGCGGGACATCGCCTTCATCGGCCTAGGATTGGAGAAGGAGCCCAGACGGTATGCCTTTGGGCGCGGCCGGACCGAAGACTTTATCCCCGCTCTCCCATGCTCCAACCACCCCGGTTCGGCTGGGACAACGATGACGATTGTCCTTATGGAGCGCGGTGACACGATGAGCAACCCCAAGTTCAAGGACACGAATCGAGAGTGCAATATCCGCAAGTGGTTCGTCGAGCACGACCTCATCAACGGCGTGATCCTGCTGCCGGACAACCTGTTCTACAACACCAGTGCCACCGGAATCATCATCGGGCCGCCGTAGCGCAAGCCAGACAGGTGCCAAAGAAATATTGTGTTTGTGAACACCAGCCGACGCGTGGACAAGGGACGCCTCAAGATCTACATGTCGGAAGAGGAACTCCGTCCGCTAGCAGAGATGTTTCTGAAAGGTGAACCAGTGGAGGGTGAAGTCACCGTCATTACCTGGGAGCAGGCGGTGAAGGCCGACTACAATCTAAGTCCAAGTCGGTGGGTGAGGCAGGTGGACGAGACAGCTCAGCGTTCTATCTCGGAAATCATCGCCGACTTGCAACGTCTCGATAAAGAATCCCGCCAGGTCGACGGGCACTTGGCAAAGATGCTGGCAAAACTGTAGTGATCTTGCGATGCAAAGGGGGGAGGCATGGGAGCCACACACGTCACCGTAACCATACGCAATCCAGCGGACACTGACAGAACTTGGGAAGATCTGTTCCTAGTCGATACCGGTGCCACCGATTCCCTGGTACCAAGACCACACCTGGAAGCCATCGGCCTTGAACCCAGAGGCCGGCGAGTGTACGAACTGGCTGATGGGAGCGAACTTGTTCTGGATGTCACCGTTGCCGAGATTGAGTTCATGGGCGAAATTGTCGGGGGAACGATCATCATGGGGGAGGCGGACGCGGAGCCACTGTTGGGGGTAACAGCACTCGAGTCCGTCGGCATAGAGGTAGACCCGTTGAATCAGCGGTTGAAGAGGCTGCCAGCTGTGCGGCTAAAAGGGGTAGTGCGTGCTCAATGAATGAAGCATGGGCATAGCGTCCCCTTGGAGAGTTGTTTGAGATCGGCACCAGCAAAACAATGTCCGCCGCTGTACGCAAAGAAACCGGCCAGCATGGCCCGGCTGGCTCCTATGGCCGCTGTGTCGGTTTAGCTGTCGCCGCAGCTCCGCATTCTTGACCTCCAGCGCATCCAACCAGTCGACCCACTTGCCCACCACCGCCACGACCGGATGACCGGCCAGCACGGGGTCGGCGGGCGCAAGGGCAAGGCGGTCGGCGAGGGACACGCGCTCGAAGACTGCAACTGGATGATGCCAAGTTGTGACGATCTCTTCGCATGCTTCGGAGACGGCCAAGTTCAACACGCTCAGCTTGCTGCAGGGGGCTTCGCCTCAACCCGGTTGCGCAATGGTCTCGACACTTGGGCGCAACTCCTGCGAGAACAAACCGCCGTCAAGTTCGTCGTTCGCGACCATGCCTTCCAGGAATCTCAACCTGACTGCCCTTGCATCCAACCGGTCCAGACGCAACAAGCGTGCAAAGTGGCTTTCGGTGATTTCCCTTTCTTCGAAGGCACGGCAAGCCAGCAATTGATACCGCATGGGGAGGCCCAAGCCGGTCTTCTCGCTGCTCTGCAGACCAGTCGGCTTCTGCGCTTCGCTAACCTTGAACCCTTTGCCCACCAGGCGTTCCCAAGTTCCCTTGGGAAGGTGGCGCAACTTCTCCAATCTGATGGTCATCGCCTGGAAGGTCACTTGGTAGGCAACGGCCAGCCGCATGATCTCCATAGGGGTGACCAGGCCACCTGCTTCGCGTGCTGCCTGGTTGAACCGGCGCTGAAGTCCGGTGGCAGGCATCAGGAACGCACCAGCGAACGCGTCGGCACACCGCTCGAACAGGTTGGGATGGGGCGATGGTTGCACTGGTGCAATATCCGCCCTGTGTCTGGCGGTGAGAAAGTGGCCATATTCGAGACTCAAGGACCACTGGAGATGTTCGGTCGGGTGTAATTCATTGACGGCCATGCATCCCCCCAGTGCTTCGTTGTAGACGAAGATGCCTGTGACTTCGGACGGGAGGGGAATGGTGAAGACGCGCAGTCCAACTTCGTCTTCAAGAACTTGCCGGAGATTGGGTATGGGACCGTCGCCAAGGCCCAGACGATTCCGTTCCGCCGTTGCTGCATCCTGGCCGGACTGTTCGGCCCGGTAGCGCATGATTGGATACTCCGGTGGGTAGTCGCGCCGCAAGGACACTCCGTTGGTTGTCTCCAAAAAAAGGTAGTCCTCACAGAGACGTTGAAAGCGATGCACGGCTTCGAACAGCTCGGTCTCCGCATCGTCAGCGGTTCCGGCACGGTAGGACATTCGAAACTGCGAGGGAAAGTCCGAGATGATCTCTCGCGCTCCAATCAACTCATTGAGGGTCCTGCCGTACATCTCGGACAGGTGTAGGAGTTCATCCGGTCGGACCTGTCGATTGCCGGTCTCAATGGCCGACAGTGTGGTACGGGCGACTCCGAGCGACTCGGCTGCTTCGCTCTGGGTCAAACCGCGCGCTTTCCGTGCATGACGAAGCATGGCTCCGATCGTCTTGGGCGATGTCCTCAGAAATTGCCGTCCGGTTAAGGGTCTGTTCATGGATCCGCGCCTGAGGGTCTATCTGCTCCCGAGGGTCGATGGATTGGAGGTACTCCCCGCATTCGTTGCACTTCATGCAGTTTGCATGGCTGCACCAGTGGCAGTACAACACCTGCCACTGGTGCCAAAGCAACCACCGGACCTCCGCCATGAGAGTCCCTGACCAGACCGCGCGACCACCTGAAGGCTGCCACGTGCCGCCACAGGAACACCAAGAGCAGACAGAACAGCTGGGTCAAGAGCAAAATAACCAACATCCCAACCTAGACATCCCGGCGCAGGAATTGTGCGTTGGCATTGGTCAATCCAGCCTGCACTTCGCCAACGAACTCCCAGGCGGGCCTTTTACAGGGCACGCGTCAAGGAGACTGGTTTTACGGTGTTGACGAGGTTGTGTTGGACGCGGACGCCAATGCTGTTTGTTACTCCCTGACCGCCTTCATGACGACGGAATCACGTTGTGGCCTCCCCGGAACGAATCAGGACAGTGGTGAGGGCTGCTCTACCCGGACTCGAGTTGCAGGAGTTTGCAACACGACTCCCATCGACCGAGAACGAATTGCCAAGAGCAAGGTTCAGCGAACAGGTGTGAACCGGAACCTCAGATTCTCAGCACGCCACCATATTCAACCGAGGTCTGAAAAGCGGAGAAATCCGCGCCTTTTGCCACCGTGGATGCCTTGATCACGCCTGCGTGGGTAATTACCAGACGGGAAACACCGTCCTTGCGCAGTTCGGCCAGGACCTCATGGACACGTGCCACAAAGGCATGGACACTCTCCCCACCATGCGGCCGGGCATAAAGAAAGTCGGCAGCCCACGCGTCAAGCTCCGTGCGCGGGATGCCGTTCCAGTCCTGCCCTTCCCATGCACCGAAATCCATTTCCTGCAAGCGACGGTCGTAGGCAGGTTGCAGATGAAAGGCGGATCCAATCCGTTCGGCCAGGACGCGACAACGGCTCAGGGGACTTGACACCAGTGCCTCCGCCGGTTCCAGCTGGGCCAGGACGGCATCGGCTTCTTCCGCGAACGTGTGGGCCAGAGCCAGATCGGTGCGTCCATAGCAAATGCCGGGTTTGACCGCGGGCCGCGTATGACGAATCAGCGTGAGTGCCATGTCAAGACCCCCAGATAGAAACCCAGTTCGCTCCATTGCTGAACTGCGCCCTGCGTATCGCCGGTATGTCCTCCCAAACGTTTCTCATACAGGCCGCGCATGGCCAAGTGTCCCAGCGCCAGCCCGGCAAGCCCGGCAAGAGCATCGGGCACGGAGAGCATCATCACCACGGCCAGACAACCCAGGCCCGTGGCTGCCGCCAGGCTTGTGCCACCCCGGCCCAGCCGTCCGACAAGCAGACTGCCGACGCCTGAGTTCCGAACATAGGGCGAGGTGGCGGCAACGACGACATTGGAGAGGCGGGAAAGCCCGTGACCGGCCACAAGGCAAGCCACGGCCAGGGCCACAGGCAGGGAGGCCAAGGCAGCCACCTTCAGGGCCAGCGTCACTCCGAGCCCCGCGGCCCCGAAGACGCCAATCCGACTGTCCTGCATGATCGCCAACATCTTTTCCCGAGTGAATGCCCCAAGCCCGTCGAAAGTGTCGGCCAGTCCGTCTTCATGGAAAGCACCCGTGACCAGGATGGTTGCGGCTGTGGCCAGCAGCGCGGCCATCACCTGTGGCAACCGCAAGATGACAGCAGCTCCGTAGACCAGCGCCCCCAGGCTTCCCACCACGATACCCACGAGGGGGAAGTAACGCCGTGCAGCCCCCAGCCTTGTCGGGGAATAGTCGAGGTGCTGCGGCAGGGGCAGCCGTGTCAGAAACTGGACGGCCAACAGGAACAGCAACGCTTCGCGTCTCAAGGCAGCCCCAAGCAGAACCATGGTCGCATCGGCTTTGTGGAACCAAGGGGGCAGCAAACGACAAGCTGGACTGCCAACAGAGTCCCACATGGTTGCCGGGTTTGTGGGCGGTTCCCGGCCCCCTACCGCTCCGACGCGGACAATCCGAAGTATTGGCGCGCCAAGTCCAGGAATTCCTCGGATGAAGAAGCGGCCATCCATGCCTGCACCAAACGCAAGTTCGGTACGGGAGCCAGGGACAGCGGCATCATCCGCTGTAGCTCGTCCCCAGTGGCTTCGCCATAACGGACCGTCGCCAATGTGGCGACCATGCCTGCAATTTCGGCATCCTTCTCGGCCATCCGGCCATGCATCTCCCTGGCGTGAGGGATTGGCTTCCCCGTTTCCGGGTCGACAATGCGAATTCCACCGTCGAGTTCCCGCCCGTGCAGCGCCTGGACGAAGAGAAGTTTGCAGTCCAGAACCGCAGAATGCGCGGACCAAGTGTGCGCGGCCGCATCCCAGACTGATGCAAGCGGCGCGTATCGGCCCCGCTCCAGTCGCCACCCCATCAGAGACCCGTCCGGCAACAGAATCCCGGATGCAAACCGGGCAGGATCCTCGGAATCCACCGGATCCAGCACCCAGTACTCCCGAACGCCCATCCACGCATACCATTCCTTCTTGATCCCCAAGTCCCTGTGTACCGTGGACGGAGAGGCCACCTCGAACACACAGTCGGGTGGACAGGGCATGTCCTGGCGGCGCAGGGAACCGTGCCCTTCGTTGGGAAACGGCATCACGATCAGATCCGAGTCGCACCGCTGACCATGTCCTTCGGAATCGACAAAGTGCAGACCGATGTCCTGTTCAATGCCGAACGGCCGGCCACGCTGTTTCAACAGGTGGTACAAGGCTGTCAGAAGATAGTTGAGAATATGGACGTGTCGTGGAACCGTCGGCATTTCGTCACTTCCGGGCCATTCCGCGGGATATTCCGGTGTGTTCCAGGAAGGAATGGGTATGGACAGGTCCACCGAAGGAGCCCGTGCCGCGTTTTGCGGTTCTGTCTGTACCGTCCAAACTTCGGAGATTCCCATCAGTCACCCCCAGTTTCAGCAGGGACATTTTAGCCGGAGGCACTCAGGTTCTGCCGTTGATATGCAGAGCTCACAGGTGCTTGCCGGCATACCCGTCTTGCCACGGAAGCAACCGGTCGGCCGGTGCAGGGGACGCGGCGATGTTCGCCGCAAAGTCAATCTGTAAACGGGCAGGTATTGGCGGATCCAACCGCGGTGGGGCTACAGGAGCGCCCTTGCCAAGGTGCGGATGTGTTCGGGCCCCAAACCGCAGCAGCCGCCGACAGCCTGCACGCCGTCGGCCACCCAGGTGACAGCGACTTTGGCATAGTCGTCCGGTGCGATGATGTCATCGAACTGCCAATGCGGCATCGACCACCCGCCGGAGTGGGCATAGGCAAAACGCGGACCGGGCCAGACAACGGCCACTTCCTCCAGGGCAGGACCGGTCGGTTCCACCAGGGAGTGCATCACCCCCACGGCCTGCACCGACGCAAAGTCGAGACTCTCCAACATCTCCCGCAGGGGAACACCCCGTTCCTGGGAGACCAGCCGCCCTTCGGCGTCCTGTTCGACGCTGTAGCCGACCCAGCAGGGCAAACCGACAGCCCTGACCGCATCCGCCGCGGCGGTGGTCAGTTCCACGTCCCGCATCATTTCCAGAATGATGAAATCCGCACCGGCCGCGGCCATGATCTCGGCCTGATCCCGATAGTCCTGCCGGGCCTTCTGCAGCGAAGCCGGCAGGACACCGAAGTTTACGGTCGAAATGGAACCCGCCACCCAAGCGGACGGCCGCACCGCGTCCCGGGCCTCCACAGCCAGCCGGACTGCGTCGCGGTTGAGGCTTTCAAACTGGTCCGCGTAGCCCGCCTCCGCGAGCACGTAGCGAGAAGTCGCAAAGGTGTTGGCAATCACTACCTGCGATCCGGATCGCAGGTAGTCCGCGTGAATCTCCCGCAGCACGTCCGGCCGCGAACCCGTAGCCAGTGCATCCCACAGGCCGTCGACCATCTCCACACCCCGACGTTCCAGTTCGGTACCGGTGGCCCCGTCCAGCAGCAGCGGAGGGCTGCCGTCCGCTACCCGTTCGAGGGCCGTGCCAATGTCTGTCCGTCCGTTCACTTGTCTGTCTCCGTCTTGTCGGCCGTCCATTGTGCGACATCCACTTCGTACACCTGCCGCGTCCCCTCGTGCACCGAGTCGAAGCTTACAGCTGTTTGGCTGCGATTGAAGCGGGGATGCAGATCGCAGCGGATTTCACCGCGGAAGCGGTCCGGTGCCGTGTACCGGCCGAGTTCCACGCGCCGCTGGTTCCGCATGTCGAAAAGCACCAGCCCTTTTTGCCAGTGTTCGGACCAGTGCTCGTCAGTCAGCAGCCAGCGGCCATCGGCACTGAAACTGCAGTGCCCGTTCCGGGTCAGCAAGTCCGGACAGAAGGGCGCAGACACCTCACCGGTATCCGCATCCAGCCGGTAGTACCACTCGCCGGCTTCAAACGTCAGCCAGCCGAACACCTCCCGGTTGGACCGCCAAGTGAAGTGCGAAGCCCCAAGGGGCGCCAGCATCCGCACGTCGCGCCCGTCCACGCCCACCGAAAACAGCATGGTGTGACTAATTTCAATCCCCGGCTCGTTCCAGCGCACCACTGCCAGAACGCGGCGATCGTCCGGACTGAACTCGGTGTGGTTGAACCAGAGACCGTGCGTCGCCATGGCGGGATACCGCGGAAACAGATCCCGGATTTGGGCATAGGACAGGATTAGGTCAGCCTCGCCGGTCAGCATGTTGAGGATGAACAGTCCGTCGTCCTCGGGCTGCCCCTGCCCTCGAAACAAGTCCGGCAGCCCCCTGTACCCGACCACCGGACGCATCTCGGCGAGGCGCGCATAGTTGAGGCTCGCCGCCAGGATGCCGCCGTGGCTCAGTCCGCTGACCGGACGCGGCAGCACCTGCGTGTAGCCGCTGTGGATGTCCATGCGCACGGCCACATGGCGATCTCCCTGTCGCGCGTTGTAGCAGATTTCGCGCGCCGGGTTGGTGGGCAGCCAATGCAGCATGGCCCCCTGCTGAAGGTTGAAGGCCTGCGTGCGTGCGAGCGGCTGGAAGGTTGTCGATCCCCTCTCCACCAGCCCGACGGCCGCCGCGTCCGCCGCGGTCGGCGGCCGATCATGGAAGTCCGTCTCCAGGCACAGGTGGTACTGTCCGGTGGCATCCCAGGGACAGATCTCGTAGTAGCCGAAAAAGTGGTGGCGAGGTCCCTGTGTCAAGGGTACGGCGGCCGGACCGCCCCGCGGGCCTCCGGTCATTGCACCGCCAAATCAGGCCGGAAGACGGTAGAAGCGGACGGCGTTGTCGAAGTACAGCTGTTGCTGCACTGCGGGACCCAAATGGCCTGTCAGATCGTCGAGCACATCCACCCAGTGACCCCAGTGTTTCACTGCCAGCAGGCTGACCGGCCAGTCGCCGCCATAGACAATGCGGTCCTCGCCAAAGCATTCGACAACATGGTCCACGTACGGCTTGAGATCGTCCGGCTGCCAGTTTGCATGGTCCGCCTCCGTAGCCATGCCGGAAATCTTGCACACCACATTCGGCAACTCTGACAGGACCTTCAGGTCGCTGCGCCAGGGATCGAGGGTCCCGGCCGCAATATCCGGCTTGCCGATGTGGTCCAGGATGAAGGCAACATCCGGACACCTGCGCACCAGATCGGTCACCTCGCCCAACTGGTAGTGGCGAATACAAAGGTCGAAGGAAAACCCGTACCCCGGCAGCATCCGCACACCCTCGGCAAAGGCCGGGGTGGCCGCATAGCCGGCCGGCTGGTCCTGTATCAGGCGGCGCACCCCCTTGACCCTGGGCATGGACGCCAGATCCTCCAGCACGGGCCGCACAGCTTCGCCCTGCTCCACGGGCGCACAGGCGACGATGCCCGTGATGCGGGGCTCCACCGTGTCCGCCAGCGAATCTACCCAACGGGCCTCAAGAACTGCCTCCGCGTCCTCGGCCCCGGCCTGCATGAAGACAATCTGCGCGAGGCGGAACCGATCCGTTTCCGCCTCCTGGACCTGCAGTTCGGCCGGCCCGTGCGGACCCGCGATGGCAGGCACGGTCTCCAGCCACGGGTAGGTCAGGCGACCGGGATCCCAAAGGTGAATGTGGGTGTCTGCCACTGGGCGCTTGGTGTCCATGGATGTTTGGGGTGCGGGAACAGGGCTGCCAATGCCCGCGATCCTATCATCGAGCTGCGCCTGCCGCCTGCGGTCCGCAGAGTCCTCCGGCTCGACAGGTAAAATGGGTATTGCCCGAAACCTTGCCCGGCGAGACGGACCCCATGACACGCACACTCACGGAAGCGGAACTCGACCACTACCACCGGACCGGCTTCCTACTCGTGCGGGACCTGGTGCCGCCGGCGGAGGTGTGCGCCTTGGGGGAACGGCTCCGGGAGTACACACACGGCGGACGGCCGACGGGAGCGCTGCGGATTCAGGTAGAACCGCGCGTTACGCGCGGCGAACTGTCGGTGGAACACCCGGGGGACGGCATTCGCAAGATCGACGGCTTGGTCGAGAACGACAACCTGTTCGAACACCTGGGCAAGCATCCGAACCTCCTGGG
Source organism: Caldilineaceae bacterium (assembly GCA_965208365.1). GTDB lineage: Bacteria > Chloroflexota > Anaerolineae > Caldilineales > Caldilineaceae > Bin34. Next base: position 2,314,448 of record OZ242330.1, read on the forward strand.
CGTACTGACCTCGATTCTGGGGCCCGACATCAAGATGTTTCGCAACGCCCTGCTGCTCAAGCCACCGGACGTGGGCTCGGCCAAGGGCATGCACCAGGACTCCCCCTATTGGCCCATCGAACCCATGGAACTGTGCTCCTGCTGGTTCCCCCTGGACAACGCAACGCTGGAAAATGGCTGCATGGCCGTGATTGCCGGCGCCCACCGACGCGGCGCCCTGCCGCACATCGAGGTCAGGGACGACTATGTCGTGGATCCGGACCACTTCGACCCCGACGACATGGAAACGCTGCCGATGCAGGCAGGCGACGGCTTGTTCTTCCACTCCCTGCTGCCGCACTACACGGCGCCGAACCGCTCCGACACTTGGCGCCGAGCCATCGCCCTTTCCTACATGTCGGCCAAATCCCGCTACACCGGAGAGGGGGAGGGCCCGATGTACTATCCCATCCAGGGCCGCTCCTTCGAAGGCTGCGTGCACTGACTTTCTCCCGACTTCACCCGCAATTGCGATTTACGCGTAAAATATTGATCCAGGGCCCTTCGTCGATTCGGGTTGTCCCCGCTGTGTGGGTTGGCTGGTCCATCCCACCGCCACACGGCCGAGTACGAACGAACCGCCAAGGCTTGGTTGGTACCTTATTTCTCTGAACGGGCAGGTCTATGAACGTCAATACCGAAACCTCCGGCAACAGTCTTGTCATCGCGCTCGATGGGCGCGTGGACAGCAGCAATGCTGCCGAATTCAACACCGCGCTCGAAAACGCCACGGCCGACAGCGATCTCGGCGTGGTCCTGGATTGCGAAAATCTGCAGTACATCAGCAGTGCCGGCCTGCGGGTCATTCTCACCACAGCCAAAAGCCTGCAGTCCAGCCAGCGCAAGTTCGTGATCTGCACGCTTTCCAACCCCATCCAGGACATTTTCGTAATCAGCGGCTTCGACCAGATCATCAACATCCAGGGGTCGCGGGCGGAGGCGCTGGCGACCATGGAAGCTTGAGCGGCACTGTCGGGCAATCCGGCCGCCATCCGACCGACCCCGCACTGCGCCACCGCCCCACAACGGCGGCGGCCTTCGCTCAACCATCGGACATTCCCGGCGGGTGCCGCCATGAGTGTCTCTGAAGTGGTGAAGACACCAAGCCGCTGACGCCGGCCACATCCTCCGGGACGGTCGGCGGCACGGTACCGACAGTGCTGCGCCGGTTGTCGGGCCCGGCGCGCCCATCGCCATCGCAATCTATACGCAGGCACAGGAGCAGGAACGGGTGGAAGAGGAACAGCGACCCAACAAGATACTGGTGGTCGACGACGAACCCGACCTCCAGCCTCTGGTCCTGCAGCGCATGCGCAGGGGCATCCGACGCGGACGGTACCAGTTTCTCTTCGCCGGCAACGGGGTGGAGGCACTCGAGCTCCTGCGGGCAGTCGGGGACATCGACATGGTGGTCTCCGACATCAACATGCCCCAGATGGACGGCCTCACCCTCCTGGAGCAGATTCCCTCGGTGGACCCGAACATCCGGGCCATCATCGTCTCCGCCTACGGCGACATGGCCAACATCCGCACGGCCATGAACCGCGGCGCCTTCGACTTCATCACCAAGCCGATCGACTTCACCGACCTGCAGGTCACCATCGACCGGACCCTGGAACACTTGGCCGAATGGCGCAGCGTGCTGAAGGCCCGCGACCAGCTGGTCAGCGTGCAGAACGAACTGTCGATCGCCACCCAAATCCAACAGTCCGTTCTGCCCACACTGCTGCCACAGGGCACCGGCTTCCACCTCCATGCCAGCATGGAGGCCGCCCGCAGCGTCGGCGGCGACTTTTACGACACGATACCGCTGGAAGACGGGCGCGTGGGCCTGGCCATTGCCGACGTCTCCGACAAGGGCGTGCCGGCCGCCCTCTTCATGATGGCCAGCTACACCTTGCTCAGGGCGGCGGCCGGAACTCCCGATGCCGGCCGCACCATGCAGGAGGTCAACGACGTGCTGACCGAGACCAACGTCGCGGGCATGTTTGTCACCATGTTCTACGCTGTGTTTGACCCGGCATCCGGCTCCCTGACCTATGCCAACGGCGGCCACAATCCCCCTGTCCTGCTACACGAGGACGGCACGACCGAGCAGCTGCCCCTGACCGGCGGTGTGGCCCTGGGGGTGATGTCAGGCCTCGACTACAACGTCAAGTCCATCGACTTGGCGCCCGGCGACACGGTATTCCTGTACACCGACGGCATCCCGGAGGCAATCAACGGCAACGATGAGGAATTCGGCATGGAACGGCTGTGCACAACCCTGACGGCAGCCAAGGACCGGAATGCGCACGACCTTACCGACTGTGTGTTGACGGACCTGCAGGCCTTTGTCGGCGACACCCCGCAATTCGACGACATCACCTGCCTGACCCTGCGTTTCACGGGCGCGGCGCCATGAGCGCCACCCGTTCCATCCACATCGATCTCGGCGCCCCTGAATTGCCGCGCCTCGCGGCCGCAGTGGAGGAGATGGCCGAAATCGAAGGGTGGATGCCCGACCTGGTCTTCCAAATCCAGTTGGCGCTGGACGAAATCGGCGACAATCTCGTCGAACACCGTGCGCAGGCCCAAAGCACCTACATGAAGGTCACCCTGGACTCCCAGGACCAAGCCGTTACCGTCGAAGTCGTCGATGACGGGATCGCGTTCGACCCCACCGCGGATGCACCGGCGGCCGATGTCACCTCCGCCCTCGAAGACCGGCCGATCGGCGGATTGGGGCTGCACCTGATCCGAACCCTGATGAACAAAGTCGACTACCGGCGGGAGGACGGCAGGAACATATTGACCTTGGTCAAGCACCGGACGCCATGAAAACACACGGCCCCGCAGCCCTGTCGCGGCCCGCCCCGTGGCTGGCGGCCGCCCTGTGGCTGGCCGCGGTCCTCATCCTTCAGGGGTGTTCCCAGCCCGGCGCGCAGGCCGGACCAACCCCAACCCCGAACCCGCAACCTGCGCCGACCCCGACGGCCGTCCCAGCCGCCCAATCCGACGCGCCCTCGGACGTCGACCCCGGAGTGTTTCCTGACCGCATCCTGTTCGGCCAGTCGGCCGCCTTCAGCGGTCCCGCCCAGGAACTGGGCAAGAACATGAAGATTGGGATCGAGGCGGCATTCCAGGAAATCAACCAGGATGGCGGCGTATTCGGCCGCCGCCTGGAACTCCTTTCCCTCGACGACGCCTACGAACCGGAAGCCGCCATCTCGAATACCAAGCAGTTGATCGAGGACGAGGCGGTATTCGCCTTAATCGGAGCGGTAGGCACACCCACGTCGCGATCCGCCCTGCCGGTGGCCCGGGACGCCAAGGTTCCCTATATCGCTCCGTTTACCGGTGCGGGTTTCCTGCGCTTGCAAGAGTGGGACAACGTACTCAACCTGCGCGCCTCCTACAACCAGGAAACCGAGGAGATGGTTAAGCAGTTGGTGGATGTTCTCGGTTTGTCACGCATCGGCATCGTCTACCAGGACGATTCGTACGGTCAGGCGGGTTATCACGGCACCGTCACAGCCCTCGCCAAACGCAACAAGAAGCCGGCGGTAATCGGTGTGTATCCGCGCAACACCACTGCGGTCAAAACCGGGTTGGTCGACTTGCAACGGGGCAATCCCGAAGCCGTCATCATCATTGGAGCCTATGAACCGGTAGCGAACCTCATTGCCTGGGCGCGGCGCATCGGGATGGAGGCGGTCTTCGTCAACATTTCCTTTGTCGGCAGTAACGCCTTGGCCCGAGAGTTGGGCCGGGACGGTGAAGGCGTGTTCGTGACACAGGTAGTGCCTTTCCCGACCGACGCATCGTTGCCGATCACGGCTGCCTACCATCAGGCTCTCGCCGACTTTGCCCCGGAGGTGGAACCCGGTTTCGTTTCCTTTGAAGGCTATCTGGCTGGACGCATGACGGTTGAGGCTTTGCGGCGCTGCGGTGTCGATGTCACCAGGGAATGTTTCCTCTGGGCGTTCAAATTCGGCACCACGATGGACTTGGGCGGATTCAGCCTGGTCTTTGGACCTTGGGACAACCAAGGTTCCGATGCGGTCTTTCTGACCATGATCGGACCCAACGGGCAATACCTTCCGGTCAACTCATTCCAAGTAGCGGATCCATGAACGCCCTGTTCCGCAGCCTGCGACGGCTCGGTACCCGGCTCTATCTGGGCCTCGGGGCAGCTGTCCTGCTCACGGTTGTGGCCAGCCTTGTCGGTTGGTTTTCCTTCCACCGGGTTGGCCTGCTTCAGGACGTCGTCAACAACGAAAGCATCCCGGACATGGGCGCGGCTGTGCGCGCGGCCCAACAGAGTGGTTCACTTGTAGCCCAAGCGCCGCTCTTGACTGCGGCCACCGTCGACAATCTCCCGCAAATCAAGGCTGACATCGCCCGGGAACGGGACGCTTTTGAGCAGCAACTTTCAGCCATCCGCGCTTCCAGCGACATTGGAGAGGAAGACTACTTCGCCGCCATTCAGGCCAATGCCCAGACACTGATAGCCAATATTGGCATCATCGAGCAGGAAGTGGACGACCGGTTTCTGCTTCTGGAACGGGCCGATGTGGTCAAGGCCGACTTGGCCAGCCTCCAGGTCGGCCTCGAATCCGCCCTGGTGGAAGCCCTCGATGATCAACTGTTTTTTCTCCTAACCGGCTACCGCGCCCTGAACGCTCCGCCCGCGTCGCGCGATTTGCATCTGAACGAAACTCAGATCACCCGGTACCGGCACCTGACCAACCTGCAGTCCAACGCGAGCCTGGCCATCCAGGACCTAGCCAACGCCTTCGCCGTCACCGAGGCGGCCAGGCTGGAGCCGCTGCGGGAGCGCTCGGAAGCCACCCGGAGGCGCATTGACCGCAGCCTACAGGCCCTCGGCCAGAGCGATCCGATCAGCCTGCAGGTGTCGCCCATGTTCGACAGGCTGTTCGAGCTTGCCCTGGGCGAGGACACCGGCTTTGCCCTCGTGGCCGAAATCATTGGGAGCGACAGCCGCCAGGCGGCACTGCTGGAAACGAACCAGGAACTGGGCGTGGCCCTCCTTTCGGCTGTCGAGAACCTGGTACAGGACAAGGGCAGCCAGGCCCGTACGGCCAGTGCCATGTCGACCCTCGCCATTACCACCGGTCGCACACTCCTGCTGGTGTTGATCGTCGTCAGCATCGTGGGCGCCCTGCTGATCGCGTGGCTGTTCGTGGGTCGGCTCCTGCTGCGGCGGCTGGCAACCCTGTCCCGGCGCATGCAGCGCATGGCCGATGGCGACTTGGAGGGCCGAGTGGAGATCGGCGGTGCCGACGAGATTGCCGACATGGCCGCCGCCCTCGAAGTCTTTCGCCGCCACGCCCTGGAGGTTCAGCGGCTGAACCTAGTGGAGAAACTGGCCGAGGAACTGCAGGGCAAGAACGACCAGCTGGAACAGGTGTTGGCCGAACTGGAAAAGGCACAGGACCAGGTGATCACGCAGGAAAAGCTGGCTGCGTTAGGTGAACTGACTGCCGGAGTGGCCCACGAAATCCGCAACCCCCTGAACTTCGTCAAGAACTTCTCCGAGGTGTCCGAGGAGCTGCTGGACGAGATGCAGGAGGAACTCCAGGACCTCCTCGGGGACGCGGAGATCGCCGAAGAGGATGATCGCCCCGGCTACCTGGAAGAGCTCAACGGCGACCTGAGCGACAACCTGCAGCGCATTCGGCAGCACGCGGACCGGGCCAACGGCATTGTGGAGAGCATGCTGCGCATGGGCCGCGACACTGGCGAATGGGTCAAGACAAACATCAACAGCATTGTGGACGAGCACACGCGCCTGGCCTTCCACAGCGCGCGGGCCAAGGATCCCGACTTCCAACTCCACATGGAAATGGATCTGTACCCGGACCTGCCGGAAGTGGAAATCGTCCCTCAGAATCTGGGACGTGTATTCCTGAACATGGTCAGCAATGCCTGCTACGCGACCAACCTGCGCCGCGAGGAGTTACAGTCGACAGACGCGGCCTACATGCCGACGCTCAAGGTGACCACCCGGCTGGACGGGGACCACGTTGAGATTCGGATGTACGACAACGGCACCGGCATGCCCGCGGAGGTCAGGGAGAAGATTTTCAATCCCTTCTTTACCACGAAGCCAACCAACGAGGGGACCGGCCTGGGGCTGGCCCTCTCCAGCGACATCGTGAGGGGCCACGGGGGCACCATTGCAGTCGAGTCGGCGCCGAACGAGTTCACGGAAATGACCGTGCGACTGCCCCTGGTCCAACCCGCCGGAACCGTGGCCGGCTGAGGCCTGCAGTACACCAACGGAACCGCCGCGCGGGCGGTTCCCATCGCCGTGCGCCCGCCACCGCGTAGGCCCCCGCAAAGATGGCCGTGGCCACCAGGGCCAGGGCCGGGCCGGAAGCCACATTCAGGCGGTGGGAGACGTGCAGGCCCACCACCGCCGCCGATACGCCAAACCCCGCACTCAGGATCATGGCGTGCTCAAACGTGCGGGCCACCAGCAGTGCGGCCGCAGCAGAAGTGATCAGCAACGAGATGACCAGAATGATGACCACGGCCAGCAATGTCAGAAACAGATAGTCCAGCCGAGTGGCGGACAGTCCCGCTACCTTGGCGCCCTGCGGATCAACTCTGACGAACAGCAACCGGCTGTGCAGCCCGTACAGAACCGCCACCACCGCGGTCAGGATCGCAGTCATCACCACATCCACCCGCGAAGCACCCAGCACCTGGTCCAGTAGGAGATCCTCCAAATTGAGGCGGACGTGGCGCACCAAGGGGAGGAGTGCCACGCCCAAGGCAAACAGGCCGGCGAAAAGGATGCCGATGGTGGTGTCGGCACTGAACTGGACACTGACATCAAGCTGTACAAAGTCCCGCTTAGCCGAAGAAAGCTTAGGCTGCCCCAAGTCCTGCGATCGCGTCGGATAGCTTCTGGCTACAGGATGGACAAAGGAAGCAGCACATCCCCCATGATCCTGCAGAGGATGGCCGAAACTGCCAGTACTGCACGACCAGCCCTAAATCACGCCCCAAAGCCGTGAAACAGCGTCCCACCGGCGAACTCCAACGCGCATTCAAGCCAGTCCGCGCTGCCGAAAGAATCAGTTGCCGCGAGTAATTCGACCAGCGCTGCAAGACTGGACCTGACTGACTGGAATGGCAATTGCGGAATTGCGTCCCCGTCAGTCAGGTGCTTGGACGCTAGTGGGTCAACTTCACTCAAATGTGGGGTACAGATGCAGGAGTTTGATGCGGGCATCCTCGGTCGTGAACTGCCAGTGCACAGGGGTGCCCAAGGCGTTGCGGTCGCGCACCCAGGCCTCGATCTCGGCCCGCAGCTCGGCCGCGCTGGCGATGCGCCGGTCCAGGCACTGCGCGGCCAGGGCCGCGAACTCGATTTCGGCGAGGTTGAGCCAGCTGCCGTGCTTGGGCGTGTAGTGCCACTCCAGCCGCGTCGCGATGCGCCGCGCCTCGGCCGGCGGGAAGGCCTCGTAGAGGACGCTGGGATGGTGCGTGTTGAGGTTGTCGCAGACCAGGACCACTTTCTCGGCCTGCGGGAAGTGCACGTCCGTCAGGTCGCGCAGGACCGCGGCGAAATCGAGCTTGGTGCGCCGGGCCGTGACCTTGACGGTGCGCCAGCCCTGTTGGGGAGCCGTGATCATGAACAGGTTGCAGACCCCGTGGCGCCGGTACTCGTAGTCGTAGCGGAGCGGCTGGCCGGGCGCCGCCGGCTGCGGCACGCGCGTTTCCGAAACCAGCTGCTTGCTGGTTTCGTCCACGCAGACCACCGGAAAACGATCGTCCGGGGGGCGTTGGTAGACCGCCAGCACGTCCTCCATGTTGTGCACGAAAGCGGCGTTGGCCTGCGGGGGGATGCACCAACACTGTTTCCGCCAGGGCTTCAACGCGTTTTTTTAAGCGTGCGGCGCACCGTCTCGGGCGCGATTGCATCGACCACCTCCAGGGCCACCAGTTCGGCCGCCAGCAGCTTCAGGGTCCAGCGCGCGCGACCGGGCGGCGGCGTCGAACAGGCCAGCCGGACCAGCTCGGCCTCGGCCGTCCCGTCCAACTTGCGCGGGCGCGGCGGGCGCGGCTTGCGCTGCAGGGCCGCCTCCAGCCCCTCCTCGACCAGGGCCCGGCGCGCCCGCGACACGGTCATCTCGGTCACGCCCACGGCCTCCGCCGTGCGTTCATCGGTCCAGGCCGGCCCTTCCGGTCCCTGGTCGCAGAGCAGCCAGATCCGGGCCCGCCGCCGGGCCTGGGCCTTGGGGCTGCCGGTTGCGGTCAGCCGCTGCAGGCGGGTCCGTTCCTCCGGGGACAGTTCGACGATGTATCGCTTGTGGGACATGGGGGAGCTCTCGAGGGTCGCCGGGCCAGGACGCACACGGTGCCGGCCGGCCGGCGGCCACCGTGCAACCGCCTATGTTACACCCCACAATTTCACCAAGTTACTCCACTAGGGCACACCGCGGTTTGTTGCAATCGGCCAATTGGAAGGACCGACCGAATCCGTTGCCTGCAATCCGCCACTGTCCAGTGTGGGCACCGGTACCATCCCGCCGGACCTCCATTGTATGCGCCGGCGTGACCAAGGTGGACGGCGAGTTGCCGACTGTCCCGAAACGGGAGAGGGTTGGCTCGCGCTACCGGCCGGTTCGGGTGAATTGTGCGGATGCGCCACACCAACGCAGCGTGCGGAGCCCGGCTGGAGCGCGGGTATACAATGGAGCTGGTGTTCCCCGCATAGGCAATGGAGTGTCGGCCGACGCGCCGCGCATGAAAAAACGAGTTCTGGTGACCGGTCCCGCGGGCAGGATCGGCGTCTCCCTGACCGAATACGCCCTCGACCGCTACGATCTTAGGCTGGGCATCCGCTCCACCCCGATGCCGGAGCACTTGGCACACGTGCCCAACGTTCCACTGGATATCACCGATCCGGATTCCTGTCGGCAGGCCTGCGAAGGCATCGACGCCGTGGTCCACCTGGCCGCTGAAGCCAGCACCGAAGCGGACTTCCGCACCTCGCTTCTGCCCCGCAACCTGCTGGGGATCTACAACCTTCTGGAGGCCGCGGTGACCGCCGGCTGCCAACGGGTGGTGCTGTCCTCCTCGGTCCAGTCCGTTGCCGGCTATCCCCTCGACCACCAGGTGCAGGAGGACTCGATCCCCCGGCCGCTGAACCTCTACGGGGCCACCAAGGCCTTCGCCGAGGCAATTGGCCATGTCTACGCCAAGTCGCACGGCCTGTCCTGCCTGGTGGTGCGCATCGGCACGTTCGAGCACAACCAATTCCCGTTCCCGGCGAACGGTCGCAATCTCAGCACCTTCATCTCGGCCCGGGACATGTCACAGCTGCTGTGCTGCTGCGTGGACGCGGATCCCGATCTGGACTACGCCGTGGTGCACGGCGTCTCGCAGAATCGCTACAAACGCATGGGCCTCACGCAGACCCGCAGCCTGGTCGACTACAAGCCGCAGGACGATGCCTTCGCCTGTTTCGAGGTGGGTATTCCCTATCGGGACCGCTGGTTCGAGGAAGCCTACGACGGGCAGAGGCCGGAACAGCCGGTCAAGCCCAAGGCCTGACGGCCCTCTCCCTTTCCATTCTCCTCTGTTCACCCAACGCTTTGCCTACAGTTTCAGGAGTCGTTCATGTCCACTCCCATCCGCATATCCGTGATCGGCGCCGGCAGCGCCCAGTTTTCCCTGGGTCTGGTCAAGGACATCTGTCTGACCGAAAGCCTCAACGGCAGCCAAATCAGCTTCATGGACATCGATGGCGACCGCCTGGAGATGATTCACAGGCTGGCCAGCCGCTACGCCAACGAACTGGGGGCGGACCTGAGCTTCGCTCTGACCGAGTCGATGGCCGACTCCATGCAGGACGCGGACTTCGTGATCAACACGGCCTCGGCCCACACCCACGCCATGCAGCGGCTGATCCGCGAGACCGTCGAGAGCTACGGCTACTACCATGGTGGCGGCTTGGGCAGCGGCAACTACCACAACCTGCAGCTGATGCTCGATGTGGTGGGCACCATGGAAAGGATCTGCCCCGACGCCTGGCTGATCCAGAGCGGCAACCCGGTTTACCAGGGCTGTACCCTGATGACCCGCGAGAGCGACATCAAGGTGTGCGGCCTCTGCCACGGCCACTATGGGGTGCATCGGATCGCCAACACCCTTGGTTTCGACCTTGACGAACTCACATGGCAGGCTCCCGGCCTCAACCACAACATTTGGCTAACCCACTTCCTCTACCGCGGCGAGGACGCCTATCCCGTCCTGGAGGACTGGATTGCCAACGAGGCCGAGGAGTACTGGCGGACGCACGAGGCGGATCGCACCCACGACATCCAGATGTCGCGCGGCACCATCCACCAGTACCGGATGTTCGGCCTGATGCCCATCGGGGACACGCCGCGGTCCGTTGGCTGGTGGTACCACACCGACTTGGCCGTCAAGAAGCACTGGTATGGCGAGCCCTTCGGTGGACCGGACACACATATCGCCCGCCCCTACTTTGTGAAGAACCTGGAAGAGCGGCTGGTCCACATGCAGGCCGTGGCAGAGGACGAGTCCGCTTCGCTGATCGAGGCCTTCGGCCAGGAAAAGACCAAGGAACAGCAGGTTCCGATCATCGACGGCCTGGTCAACGACAACGAGGGACAGTTCCAGGTCAACGTGCCCAACTACGGCGCCCTGCCCGGTGTGCCCGACGACGTGGTGGTCGAGGTGCCGGCCATCGTCAACGCCAAGGGCATCCAGCCGCTGCGCGTGCATCCCCTGCCCGAGAAGATCATGTACGACCAGATCCTGCCGGACTGGCTGCACATGGAGCGCGATCTGCTCGCCTTCCAGACCGGGGACCGGCGCACCCTCCTGCTGAACGCCCTCGAAGCCGGCCAGACCCACGACTACGACCAGGCCCTGAACGCGCTGGAGTCCGTGCTGGCCGTGGAGGGCAACGAGGATGTGAACGCCCACTACCGCTACGGACCCGGCGACAGCCTGCTGCGCGAACGGCTCGGCCTCGCCGCGGCCAACGGCGCGTCACCCAACGGTTCCCGCCCCGCCTGACCTCCACCTTTGTCTGATCACCACCAAGCCACAGCCATCATGTCCACACCCATTCGCATCTCCGTCATCGGCGCCGGCAGCGCTACGTTCTCGCTGGGGCTGGTCAAGGACATCTGCCTGACCGAGAGTCTCAACGGCAGCAGCATCAGTTTCATGGACGTGGATGCCGGTCGGCTCGACCTAATTCACACGCTAGCCACGCGCTATGCCGACGAGTTGGGGGCCGACCTCAGTTTCGATCTGACCGAAAGCCTGCCGGAGACCCTGCAGGACGCGGACTTCGTCATCAACACGGCCTCCGCCTTCTCGCACGGCCTGCAGCGGGAGGTCCGCGAGGTCATCGAACCCTATGGCTACTACTACAACGGCGGCCTGCACAGCCACAATTTCTACAACCTGCAGCTGATGCTGGATGTGGTCGGCTACATGGAACAAATCTGCCCGGATGCCTGGCTGATCCAGAGCGGCAACCCGGTCTACCAGGGCTGCACGCTCATGACGCGCGAGAGCGACATCAAGGTCTGCGGACTCTGCCACGGCCATTACGGCGTGTACGGGATCGCGCGCACGATCGGTCTCGAGGACCTGCGCAAGGTGACCTGGGAGGCCCCCGGCCTGAACCACAACATCTGGCTCACCCGGTTCATCTATGAAGGCCGGGATGCGTATCCCCTGCTGGAGGACTGGATTGCCAACGAGGCCGAAACCTACTGGCGCGACCACCGCGCCACCAGCACTCACGACACCCAGATGTCCCGCGGCACCATCCACCAGTACCGCATGTTCGGCCTGATGCCGATTGGGGACACGCCGCGCGCCGTGGGCTGGTGGTACCACACCAGCCTGCCGGTCAAGAAGCACTGGTTTGGCGAGCCCTACGGCGGGCCGGATACCCACATTGCGCGTCCCCAGCATGTCCAGAAGCTGGAGGATCGCTTGGCGCACATGCAGGCCGTGGCCGACGATCCCAAGGCCAGCCTGATCGAGGCGTTCGGCGACACCAAGACGCACGAACAGCAGGTACCCATCATCGACGGCCTCGTCAACAACAACGAGGGCTACTTCCAGGTCAATGTGCCGAACCACGGTGCGCTGCCCGGGGTACCGGACGATGTGGTGGTCGAGGTGCCGGCCCTTGTCAACGCCAAGGGCATCCAGCCCGTGCGCGTCCAGCCGCTGCCCGAGAAGATCATGTACGAACAGATCCTGCCCGGTTGGTTGCAGATGGAGCGGGAGCTCCTGGCCTTCCAGGACGGCGACCGCCGCGCTCTGCTGTTCGATGCACTGGAAAGCAACCAGACACGGGAATACAACCAGGCCCTGTCCGCCGTCGAGGAAATCCTGGCACTCAAGGGTCACGAGCAGATGAACGAGCACTACACCTACGGCGCGGGCGACACTCTGCTGCGGGCCTCGGTCAACGGTGCGGCCGCGAACGGGAGCCGCGTGGCGTGACAAGCGTCGGCCTGGCGGTTGACATCGCGGTTGCCCACATCAGCGACCGGGAGGCCACCGCGCGCATTACCGAACTGTTGGCCGACCTGCATGGTTCGGAATACGAGTTCGCGATTCGGCACGTGCGCGGATCAGCAACCCTCTATCCCGTGCCGGGGCGGTTGACCGCCTGCTTCCTGATGGAAGCGCAGGGGGCGGGACTCAGTCTGTTCCAGGGCGACCTGGTGCGGTGTCCGGATGCCGGGTTTCCCGCAAGGACCATCGGCGACGACCTGTCGGAGGTCACCGAACGGCGCTGGCATCCGGTTCAGGCTGGGGACACGGTCTGCATTGATGACCGCGCCCGTTCCATGGCCAATCTCTCGGGCGACTTGGTTTGGTTCGAGGTGTCGATGCCGGTTACCGACTACGCTGCTCCGCGCCTTACGCTGCTGCGCAACCTAAAAGACAAGCCGGGCGGTTGCGCGGCCCACGCCGGGGCGTTCCGTCGCGAGGTGCTGCCGCCCGTCAGAATGTTGGACACAGACCCCGACCAGCGGGGCGTGAACCGGATCAACATGCATGCCTTGGACATGCGGACCGATCGGGACCCGCCGCCGTCTCCGCACTGCCACGGTCCGGTGGCGACGGGTGTCGCCGATTTCGTGAACCATTCCGAAACTGCGCTTATCCTGCCGCGCAACCTGTACGGACTGCCACCCCACGGCGCGGGCCTTCCGGAGCAGGTTGAAATGTATCCCTGCGTTTCGGACCCCGCCGGACAGCCGGCTGTGGTTCCGGTGCGACCCGGTTCGATTGTGGTGACACCCGGTGCCCGCGACCGGACCATGGGCCACTGTTTCGTAAACGCCTTTGCGATGCTGGTGGCGATTCCCGGCTTTGTCTCCCCGCACCATGGCCTGCCCCGAGAGTAGTTCCTTTCCCTGATGCAGCCGTTTGTTGCAGGCATGCGCACCGGGCGCGGTCTCTTCGTCCTGACCCTGAAACGGCTGGCCAGCCGCCCGGGACTGACCATTCTGGCCCTGATCGGCATTGTACTGGCCGTGGGCCTGCTTAGTTCCACCGCCTTTTTCGCGCAGGCGGTGGATCGGGTCATCCTCAATCAGGAACTGGCCGAACTCAGTGCGGCGACCAACCGGCCGGCCTTTTCCACACGCATCTACTTCTTCCCGTCTTCGCGCAAGCGCATGGGGATCGAGGCGGCGGAACGCGCCGGTTCGAGCATCAGCGGCACGCTGGCCGCCGAAATTGGCCTGGGCGTCGACCGCAAGGACCTGCAGATGGAAAGCGGGAGCATGGTGCTCCTGCCGGCCCAGGGCGATACCGCCTATACCGACACCCGCGAGTACCTGACCAGCGTCAACATCGTTTACATCGAAGGCGTGGCCCCTCATCTCAACATCCTGCAGGGGGACGAGTTCACGGATGTCATAGGCGCGCCCGATGTACTGAACACCTGGATGCACTTGTCGCTGGCCGATGAGATGGGCGTCTCCCCCGGCGAGGAGTTCGAACTGGCGCTCAACGCCGCGGACGAAGGCATCCGGATGCGGATTGCCGGGATCTGGCAGGCTGCCGACGGGGAAGACAACTTCTGGTTCAATCCGCCCGACACCAAGCTGGGGGATGCCCTGCTGGTCAGCCGCGCTTCCTACCTCAACTTCATTGAGCCGATCCTGCCCAGCCGTTCGCGATTCGTCTCATGGCACATCAGCCTGGACGATTCGACCCTGAACCCGAAGTACTCGCGCGAGTACGCCGAAGGCTTCGAGATGGGCATGGCGGTGATCGACAAGTACCTGCCCGGGGCCAACCTCGACATCTCGGCCCTGGATCCGCTCAAGGAGTTCGTGCAGCGCAACACGCTGCTCACGATCCAGCTGCTGGGCTTCAATGTCCCGGCCCTCGGCTTCCTGATCTACTTCCTGATCATGATTGCGTCCATCATTGCCCGGTGGCAGCAGCGCGAGACGGCCATCCTGGTGTCGCGCGGCCTGAATACCTCGGGCGTGGTGTCGATCGTGCTACTGGAGGAGCTGATCCTGTTCATTGTTGGCATCCCCCTGGGCATCGCCTTCGGCATGGGCATCTCCCTGTTCATGGGCTACACGGTCAGCTTTCTGAGCTTTACGACCCTGCGGGAGCCCGTTCCGGTCTCGTTCCAGGGTCTGAACTGGTATCTGATCGGAGCCGGTCTGGCCGTGGCGGTGCTGGCACGCCTCATCCCGGCGGTCCGCACCGCCCGCATGAGCATCGTCGAGGCGGAGCGGGGACGCCAGATGCAGAAGCCGTTCTGGCAACGGGCCTACCTGGATTTCCTGCTGGTTGTGCCCACCTGGTATGCCTACGACCAGCTGGCCAACGAAGGCACCTTCGCCAACATGGTCCAGGAGCGGACCGCCGAACTGTTCTCGGATCCGCTCCTCATTCTGGTGCCGGCTCTGTTCGTGCTCACCTGCAGTCTGCTGGTGATGCGCGTCTTCCCGATCCTGATGTGGATCCTGGACCGCATCGCCGGCTGGACCAACCTGCTGACCACCCACCTCGCCCTGCGCCAACTGGAGCGGCACAGCCAGCGCTACATCAACCCGCTGTTGCTGGTCATCGTGTCCCTGTCGCTGGGCATCTACACCTACTCCATGGCCCTTAGCCTGGACCAGTGGCTGATTGATCAGGTGCGCCACGAGGTCGGGGCCGGCGCGACGTTCGAGCCCTTCATTCCGCCCTCGCCGGACAGTTCCGGAGGGTCGGGCCCCGTCATGGACGGAACCGGAACCTGGATTCCCACCGTGGCCGAGTTCGAGGCCCTGTCCGGGGTGACTGCCGCGGCCAGGGTAGGCAACTACAACGCCGAACTGGAGGTGACCGGCGGGGATGTCCTGCGCCTGGACTTTCTGGCGGTCGATCGGATCGACTTTACCAAGGTGGTGTGGTTCCGGGAGGATTTCGCCGACGATTCCCTCGGTGGCCTTATGAACAGCCTGGCCCTGTCGCCCAACAGCATCCTGGTGCCGCGGGCCCTGATGGGGCCGCTCAACTGGCGGGTGGGGGACGAGGTCGGCCTGGAGGTGAGCATGGCCCGGGGCCATTCCGTCCAGGATCAGTTTGTGATTGCCGGTGCCTACGATCAGTTCGCCACGATCTACCACCAGCCGTGGACGGTGATCGGCAACATGGATCACGTTTTTGCGCTGGCGGGAACCGATTTCGTACACAACATTTGGCTGGGGGTGGACGAGTCGGTGGAGGCGATCGAGTTGAAGCAGGCCATACGGAGGATGGGCATCGAACCCACCCGTTGGCGGCATGTGCCCACGCGCATTCTCGAGGAACAGGCGCGCATGGAACGGGTCGGCATCTTCGGCACGCTGTCCGTGGGCTTCCTGGCGGCCGCGGCCATGGCCTTCCTGGCCCTCCTGGTCCACAGCTATGCCTCGCTCCAGGACCGCATGTTCCAGTTCGGGGTACTGCGGGCCGTGGGCGTGATGCGGTCCCAGATCATCGGCCAGATCACGATTGAGTACATCTTCTTGACCAGCTACGGAACCATCGCCGGCGCGGTCATCGGTTCCCTATGCTCCATCCTCTTCTCGCCGTTCTTCAGGGTTACGGCCGCGGTGCGCAACCCGCTGCCGCCGCTGGTGCCCCTGATTGCCGAGAATGAGATTGCCATCCTGGCCGCGGTCTTCGCCGCCGCGATTGTGCTGGTGGAGGTGTCCGTCACTTTCCAGGCGCTGACGCGTCGTCTGTTCGACGCCCTGCGCATGGGCTATCAGGAGTAGGACACATCGGATGGGCACCATCGGCGGTGCCTGTTGCATGGAGGTTGGGACATGCCGTTCCGCAGGCTTGACATAAAGGGATTTGACACCTACTGGATTGAGCAGGGACTGGAAGGGGAGCCGCTACACCTGCATATTTCCACGACCGAGCCGGGCACGCGCGCCCATCCGCCCCATGTGCACGGGGGCTACGAGGCATTCTTTTTGCTGGAGGGCGAGGCCACGCTGGAGTTCGCGGACGAGACCGTGGATCTGTCCGCCGGCGAGGCGGTGGTCTTCGATCCGCACACGCTGCACGGTCTGGTCAACAGTGGGACCGTCCCCAATCGCTACATGGTGATTCTGGTTGCTTCCGACCTGGTCAACCCCTGACCGCGGGTCGGCTCCGGGTATTCCATTCAGGATCGGACCGCGCGCGGGTTAGCCGCGCGGTCTACACTTCCATGGAAGCCTGTTGGCTCGGAAAGGGCGAGTTTCCGGTGCGGCTCGGCACCGTTTGCCCAAGACAGCTGCGGTTTCAGGACGGACTGGCCCCGCCCGCGCCGCCTGCAAGCACTCCGCGAAGTTGCGGGACTGGCCCGCGCCGTTGAGCCAACCGGGACGAGGTCTGCCGGCATGTTCGACCTGCGAGCCGGTGCACAGATACAGGAGACGCCATGGCGGAAGTGATCGGCGGAATCCTCGGCGGGGTTGGCCTGCTGTTTGTCGGCATGTGGCTGTTGGCCGAGAACTTGAAGGTTCTGGTGGGACCGCGCCTGCGCATATTGGCGAGCCGGTTGGCCAACAATCGCTTTGCCGGATTTGGCTGGGGAACGCTGGCCGGTGCCATTACCCAAAGTTCCCCGGCCGTGACCTTCATCACAATCAGCATGCTGAGGTCCGGGCTGATTTCTCCCCAGCAGGGCTACCCCATTGCTCTGGGTGCACAGCTCGGCGTGGGCCTAATCCTGTTCATCGTCACGGTGGACATCCGCGTGGTCGCCCTCTTTGGACTCGGCGTGGGCGGCATCGTCATCACGCGCCTGAACCGTGACGGCTACCGCGAGCTGGGAGCGATGCTGTTCGGCGTGGCCGCCCTGCTGTTTGGCCTGGTCCTAATTAAGGAGTCGGCGGCCCCTTTGGCGGATCAGCCCTGGTTCCAGGCGGGCCTGGAGATTTCCACCCGCTCCCTCCTGCTGTCGCTGGTTCTCGGTGCCCTGCTCACCTTTGTGGTTCAGGCCCTGGTTCCGGTAGTCGCCTTCGGCGTGGGCCTGGCGGCCGCGCAACTGGTGGGTGTGGAGCAGGTGGTGATGTACATCTACGGCTCCTATCTGGGGTTGGGCATCAGTGTGCTTGTCCTTTCGTCCAATCTGCAGGGGACAGCCCGACAGCTGGGGATGTTCTGGGCCTTCCAGTGTTTCTTTTCCGTCGTGGTCATGGTCCTGCTGCTCTATGTGGAGGTCTATCTGGAGGTGCCGCTGGTCGTGGCGGCGGTAACAGCCCTGGACATTGGCCTGGGGCCGCAGATGGCCCTGGCGGTCATCCTGTTCGGCATGCCTTCCCGCCTGGTGGTGCTGCCGGCTCCGAACTGGACGATGCAGCTGTTTTCCCGTTTCTGGCCGGCCAGCAGCGAAGAGGAGCAGTCCCGACCCCAATACATTCACGACCAGGCCATGGATGACGTGGAGACCGCCCTTGACTTGGCACACCTGGAACAAAGGCGGGTGCTGGGCATGTATTCCGACTACCTGAACATGGCGCGGACCCGACAGTCCGCCACCAGCCTCAAGAACTCCGTCCAGACCCTCAATGCACGCATCGACGAATTCCTGGGTGAGCTGGCGCGCCAGAATCCGGGCCAAAGCACCGAACGCCACAATGCCGTCCTGAGCCGTCAGAAGTTGATCACCTGGCTGGAAGAACAATTTTCGGCCGTGCCCGAATTCCTGCTGCAACTGCCGGAAGATGAGGAACTGGACACGTTTCAGATGAGCATCGTTGAGGGAACCGACGCCGCGTTCCTCATATTTCTGGACGCGCTGGAAAGCGACGATGCCGATTCCTGGGAATTCGTTGAGCAACTGATGGGTGACCGCAGGGTACTGATGCAGAACATTCGGGAACGAAATCTGTCTGTAACCCCGGAGGAAGACCACGTTCGGCAACGCATCATCGTGGAGACCACCAACGCAGTGGAGAACATTTTCTTCCTGCTCGCCCAATTGACGCGCGACTTTCGGGATGAGAGCAGCCTATCGCCGACATCGGTTGCCGGCTGACAGCTAGCCGGTTGCCGGCACCCGACGCGCCAGGGTTGGAGAGCGGTGTGGTGACCCGGCCACAGGGATTCCAGTCGAGGAATTCGGGTATGTCGGGTGGTGCCAACGAGTACCGATTGGCATGTCCGAAGTGGATTGGGACCAAGGCTTTGCCCTTGGCCCGCGGGGCCCGACCTGCAGACGATCAGGGATAATCCTCGGCCGGGCCGCGTCCCGTATCCCGATGCCGTCAACTTTCCTGGCGTGCAGGCGGGCGGTCCAGCCTCGCTTTGTGTGTTTGGAACTCCAAGAAAAACCCCCATGAATAACCTTGTGCGCTTTTCCACTGGCTGGCTGCTGGCCGTCCTGTTGTTGTGGTCGTTGGCACCGGTGTCGGTCCGGGCGGCCGGGTCCGGTTCCTTTGCCTGCGATCCGTCTCTGGAGTCGCTGGACCGGATCCAGTCGCGCGAGCAGATCAGGGCCTTCGTCTACTGTGCGATCCAAACCATTGAGGAACAGGGATGGGAAGCCGCCAAACGGGCGTTCCAGTCCGATCCGAGCTGGCTGTCCAATGGAATGTTCCTGTTTGCGGGCACCGACGATCTGAAGGTGGACTTCGTAGCCGGGTCGGAGACGCTGCTGCCGGGTGACGATGCAGCCAATCTGCAGGATGATCACGGCCACTACTTCGTTCGAGACATGTACCGCATCGCCGGCAACTGGGGTGAGGGATTCGTCTACTACGACATCCTGGATCGCCAAAGCGGACTGACGTTGCCGAAGACCTCCTTCGTCAAGCGGTTGGACATGGACGGCATCCCCTTCCTGTTGGGTGCGGGGTTCCACAATCCGTCGGATCCCGCCAACTGCCACCCCGAACGCGTCCGGGCGGAGTACGTGTACAGTGCCGTCGACACTGAAAACTTTGTGGACTGTGCCGCGCGTTTGGTCCTGGACAAGGGGCTTCTGGCCCTGTTCGAACTCATGGTGCCCGGGGGACGCTGGAACCATGGCCCGACCTATGTCTTCATACACGAACTGGACACGCTGACCATGGCTGCGCATCGCAATCCGGAACTGGTGGGCCAGGACCGCACCGACCGGGTCGATCCGGACGGTGTCCTGATCACCCAGGAGATCCGCCGCGTGGTCCAGCGCTATGGAGATGGTTATGTCTATTACACCAACATCAATCCATCCACCGGTGAACTCCACCGCAAGGCCTCGTATGTGAAGGGATTTGAGCTTGGAGGACGCTGGTACTCGATCGGCAGCGGGCTGTATCAGCGCTCGGCGGCTTGCAAGGCCGCTCCCTCGGCCCATGCCATCCACCATCGGGACGACATCATGGCCTTCGTGGCGTGCGCGCGCGATCTGCTTGAGGAACGGGGCGAGTTGGCCTTTCCGCTGCTGACCGGCCATCCGCAGTTCCGGTCGTCCGGCTACTACGCGTTCATCCTTAACCAGCAGTGCCAGGACATTCTCTACCCCCTGGACTACCGTGCCGACGATTCCAACTGTGACCTTGAGGATGTTGAGGGCACGAAGATTATGCAGGAATTCCTGAAGGCAGGCCTGGAGACGGAGAACCAGCAGGGCTGGACATCCTATCGATGGCTAAATCCAGCCACGGGCCGGGTTGAGAGGAAGGAGTCGTTTGTCATGAAGGTCTCCTTCAACGGTGAAGACATGGTGGTGGGCGCAGGGATTTATACGAGAGAATAAACCGGCAGGTTGCCGGTTTGACCAAGCGACTTGAAGGTTATCCCAAAAATAGTTGGGATAAGTTGGGATAACACATGGGATTTCCGGCAATTGGTCTGGGATTCATCGATTGAGCGGCTTCCGCTCCGGCTTCCGGCGTGAAATCCGGCGGGCCGCGGCCCGAGCCCGCCGGGATCTTGGATGCCTCGGTTGCCCGGACCGGAAACCGGGAAGCCGTGCCATGTGTCCACACTGAACAGTGAAGTCAGATCAGTCTCGTCCTTGCGGCTCGCGCATGAACCCGATGTTCAAAACGGTACACGCGAGCATGCCCGAGATAGCCAGCAGGGACGGGCCGGTGATGCCCAGGCGCAGGAAACTCCACGGTCCGCTAAAGCCGCCGAGGGCGGATGCGGTGAAGTTGGAGGCACCCATCATCGACATCATTTGCCCGCGGCGGTGGCTGTCCTGTTCGCTGGCAAAGGCCAACATGGAGACGATTGCAAACTCCAGGGCCACGCGCATGAGCATCAACCCCCCAACGGCGCCGACGAGACTGGTCCCCAATATCGGCAGCAGCATGAACGCCGCAATGGCCAGAACCCCGCCTGCCATCACGGCGCGGCGTTTTCCAATGCGGTCGCTGTACGCGCTGGCGCCGATGCTGCCGCAAAGGTCCGCAATGCCCATGGCCATGGCCACGCGGCCCATGTCCCCGGCGCCGAGGTCGTAGGTTTGGGTCAGCCAGTCCCCGAACACAATCAGCACGTTGAACATGGCAAACGACAGGAATCCGGTGCAGGCGATGGTGGCCCAGGCCGACACGGACAGGGAACTCACGAGATCGGTCAACTGCTGGCGTCGGCCGGCCGCGGGGTTGGACATGCGCGGCCGGGCGCCTTCCGGATGGCCGGGCGGCAGCAGGTAATACAGAATGGACAGGATGGCCAGGCCGATGCCCAAAATGACAAACGGTACTTCCCAACTGGTTCGTTCAATGATCCAGCCGGCCGTCGACAGACCGGCAATGCCCGCGAAGGCCCAGCCGTACTCCACGATCCCGATGCCGCGGGCACGCATGGAATAACGCAACCGGTGGCTCAGATATCCCTGCAACGTAGGCACAAAGGCAAGGGCGGCGATGCCGGACAGGATGAACCCGAAAACCTTGATAGGCAGGGATGGCCCCAGCGCCAACAACAAAAAACCGGCCGACAGGGCCATAAGTTCGACACGCAACCACTTTCGGAATCCCTGGCGGTCGGCGAGGGCGCCAAAAACAGGCGACAGCAGCCCGGTCAGGTTGCGAAGTCCCAGTAGCTGGCCCATCCGGGTTGTACTTAGTCCCAACCCACCGGCCAGCATGGGCAGGAAGGGGTAGAAAATCTGGAATCCCGTGTCCGTCAGGCATCGCGTCACCAGCGCAACGCCAATTAACCCGACGAGCGACTCCCGGGCGCGGTGGATAACTCCACGGCTCCGCATTGCGTCAGTCGCCACACGCGGCCTGCCTTACAGATGTCCGGTGAGGATGAGCAGTCGGAATCCGACGGTTTACGAACCAACGTGTCAGGTTTTGGAAGCGGTTGGACGGTTCGAGTGCGTTGGCCATTGGCAGGACCCTGTGCCGGCGGTTTTTCTTGCGTGTCCATAATGATGACATCGGCAGGCGGACAGGTGAAACCGGCACCAAGTTGGAGGGGCGCGTGCGTGGCGTCCCGCCGAGTGGAAAAACCCGCGCGACGGCTACCGGGAGTGGCTACCCGTTTGCAAACCTCGGCTGCCGGGGAAGGGTTAAAAGCCGATGGGCTTCCACCAGGGAAGCCCATCAAATTGCAGTCCTAGCGCAACCGGCACCGGTCCCGCGCCGCTCGGAGTGAGTGGAGGACAACCGGCGCCTTGCGCGACCTGGCGTGCAGCCTGTTGGCCACGGCCTGCGGCGAACGGTTCCCTACGCAACGCCTCCGCCCAACAGGCGTTGCAGGCCGGCCACATCGTCAAGCGTCACCTGCATCCGCCCGCGCGTGATGAGGCCTTTGTCGGAGAGGTCGTGCAACACGTTGGTGACCGTTTCGCGGTTGGTGCCGATGGAATCGGCGATGTCCTGGTGGCCCAAATCTGTCAGCACGGTGGTGCCGGCTGACTTGGCAAGGCCCAGCAGGGCGCGCACGACCCTCAGCATCACGGGATCAAGGCGGATGCTGCGCAGATGGTCCAGCACGTTGCGGCCCTTCGAACTTTCGCTTTCCAGCATTCGCACCATGATGGAGGGGAACCGCTGCTGCAGGTACTTGAAGTTGCGCCGCGTGATCTCGACGCACACCGTGTCCGTGTGGGCTTCGGCGCGCGAACTGTGCATGCGGTGGCCTTTCAGGATGGTTTGCTCGCCGAAGAAGCCGTTGGCGCCAATACGGCCCACAATCACGTGCTGGCGGGGCGATTGCCGGGTGAGGACCACCTCGCCGTCAAGCACCAGGTAGACAGCTTCGCAGTCGTCGCCCGATCGGTAGAAGCAGTCGCCGGCGTTCCTGCGCAACACCCGCACAGCCGGGCAAACATCCCTGGCCAGGTCTTTGTCCGGAATGTCGCCGAACAAAAAGTGGCGCGCCAGTTGCTGGGAGAGTTCTTGGTAGTGGTGCATGGGCGTGAACCTCCTCTGGATGCCGGTCCGGATGCAACATGCATCCCCCGGCCGTCCTGCATGCTTGATGTCCAAAGTCTAGGTCCGGTTCGGCCCTTTGGACGTTAAGGTCGCGTTAAGGGATAGTTTGTGTTCCGCAGAGCCCCCTGAGCAGGTGGCAGGACCGTTTCCATCACGGTGTATCGGGCGGGGAGTCCCGGTCCAAATACCGGGCCGCAACGCGAGCAGGTCCCCAAGGCAATCAAATGCCAAACTGGTTGGTACGGCATGGGACTGGACCGACGTGGTGACTGTCAAGTCCTGGAACTTCCTTCTTGACATACGCCCTTGTCGCCACCTTGGTTGCTTTGCTTGCCGGATCGGAAAAATTCCGGCGATTTCAGGCCATGTGCCAGGCCAGTCGCACCTTGTAGCCGAGGTGGCCGACGCCGTCCACTCGGGTGTTGTCGACATAACGTACGGAGGCGCCGGTGGCCACGCGTAGCGAGAAGGTCCTCAGCGGAGCATCGTTCGGGGTCGGTGTGCCGTCCGCCCGTACGGGTCGCTCCTTCACTTCCCACTCCAGTTCCGGGATGGGAGGAAGCCTTCCGGAATGAAGAAGAGCGGTTCTGGCTGCTGACGAGCCAGGTATTGCACGGGGAAGCGGTCGATGAACAGCGCGGTGACGACCGGATGCCGGTGGGTCAGAAGGTCCCGCCGGGGTTCACGGTCAGTTTGTCGTACGGTCCCGACGCGGCGACGGGGAGGACATCGCTTTCGGCTTGGCCTGCCTCCCGGGTTTGCGCCGGTAGTCGGCTGGCCGCGACCGAATCGACAGGTTGAACCGCGGCGGCATCCCTTGCGAGGCCCTGGCCCGGAATCAACGCGCAGACAAACACCAGGGCCAAGGAAAGGAGGCCCGTCCGTGCAAAGTACCAACTTTCGCCGCGGTCGGCTGGCAGCCGGAAGCACTTGTGGCGGGCACGATACGGACTCGTCGGCATTGGCTTCCTATCGATGAATCATGTGTGCGATTTGGGCTCAATGGGGGTGCGATCGACGTCTCCGGGGAATTTTTGCGCCGCGCGGACTTCCCGGGACTGGCCCGAACTGCAAGAGCCGTCCGCTTGGCCGGCAAACCGTACGACGAGGAGGCTTGACGGACTTTGCATTCCTGTCTGGGAACCGGCAGGACCCATCGCCGCAGTGCCGGGCAAAGGGCGGCGGGATCGCCTAGAATACGGAAGCCCCGGCGACGAGGCGGCCGAGGCTTCCCGTCCCCGAACCAGCCGACAGGAGGATGGATCTCCCATGGCCGAGCGCAGTGTACACCGCACTCTGAGCATCGCTACCTGCGAGGCCCTGGTCGGAGGCCTGGCCGTCAGCGTGAACCGATACTGGACGGAGGCTCTGGACCATGGCGCTTGAGACGGCTCTGCGGGCGGAGTTTCTGGACTTGCTGGAGCGGGATGCGGAATTCCGGGAGGCGGTGCGTCGTCAGCTCCTGACGGCCGAACTGATTGAGCTGCCGGAGCGGTTCGCGGCCTTCGCCGGCCGCGTCGACGAGTTCATCGTCGAGCAGCAGGCCATCAATGCCAGCGTGGAAGCCCGGTTCGACCGCATAGACGTCCGGCTGCAGACCATCACCAATGACTTGGGCGTCCTCAAGGGCCACGCGGCTGGCCGCGCCGCGCGCGACCATGTCGAAACGATCCTAGATGAGCTGGAGCTGACGTACGTCACCATCCTTCACCGACGCGACCTGGTTTCTCTGCTGGCCGCCGCGCCCGATATCGCCGCCGGCGACCGGCAGAGCTTCTACCGAGCCGACTTGGTACTGGAGGCCAAGGCCGTCGATGGGGCCACCCGCTACGTGGCGGTCGAGGCGTCGTACACGGCCGACCGGCGAGACAGCGACCGGGCCCGGCGCAACGCTAGGTTCCTGACCGATCGCACCGGTTGCCCGGCGCACGCCGTCGTCGCCAGCCTGCGGAACGACCGGGACGTGCAGGATCTGGTGGACCAGGGCGCGGTCCACTGGCACCAGTTGACCGAGAAGGACCTGGATCCGGACTGAAGCGCGCCGTTGCGATCCGTCACGCCGGATCTCAATTCGGCCATCCGCACTGTTTGATCGCAATCCGCTGTGGACCGAATCGCCTTCTGCCTGGAGCTGAAGCACGCGGAACTGCTGTAGGCGAACCCCGACTGTTTGCAGCAGCTCGAATTCAACAAAGGGTTCGGAGGACATTTCAACCCCGTCCCTCTACATCGGTTCGCCACTCCCACTCCTTATGACCTTGGGCCGGACCATGTGTAACATGGTTACACCCAGACTCAAATGGGAAAGGTATGGCGAGAGTACAGTTGGTAATGCCCGACGCAGACCGAGACCGCTTCGTTGAGCAAGCTCGGCGGGAGGGCATGTCCTTCAGCGCATGGTTGCGGGCGGCCGCCCAAGAGCGCCTCGAAGCACGCCAGCGTATCAAGCTGTTCAAGTCCTTGGATGATGTAAGGGCGTTCTTCTGGTCTTGCGCAGCGCTGGATGGTCCGGAAAGGGAACCGGATTGGGATGAGCATCTGCGCGTCATGAACGCGTCGCGCAACGCAGGAGCGACGGGTACGTGATCTTCGTGGATACCAATGTCTTCATGTACGCGGTGGGACGGCCTCACCCACTCTAGGCATCGGCCCAGGACTTCTTCGTCGAAGCACATCGCCAGGGGAAACCGCTGTGCACATCAGCGGAGGTCATGCAGGAACTGGCCCATGTGTATCTACCCACCGGAAGGCTGCGAACCTTTGATGCGACGCTGGAGTTGATGGCAAGCGCTGCCGTGGAAGTGTGGCCGCTCGAAGCGGCGGACGTCGCACTGGCCCGGCAGCTGCATCAACAATATGGGACTTATAGGCCGGACTGGACAGCCGGCCCTGATCGTCATGGAAGCGACCGGCGGTCTGGAGGTGCCTCTGGCCACCACCCTGCAGGCCGCCGGTCTGCCCGTGGCGGTGGTCAATCCGCGCCAGGCCCGCGCCTTCGGGCGTGCCTCTGGCCAACTGGCCAAGACCGACCGCATGGATGCCCAGCTGCTGGCCCGCATGGCGGCCCCCGCGATACCGACCTGATCCAGGCCCGTCTGCGATGGCTTCAATCATCCTACAAACGGCTGTTTGCGGGATGGCGGTCCCGGATCCCGGCCCATGTGGCGATTGTCGGGCTTGGGATCCCATCGTACCCCTGATCCTGGAACGCATGCGGATCCGGGGTGGACATTAGTACCACGTGCTGCACACCAATACCCAGGCCAACCCGGTCCACTCTTCCGACCACGGCAACGTCGCAGCGGTCCAGCAAGCTTGGCTGTGTTGGGG
The DNA here is from genome assembly GCA_965208365.1 of Caldilineaceae bacterium. Classification (GTDB taxonomy): domain Bacteria; phylum Chloroflexota; class Anaerolineae; order Caldilineales; family Caldilineaceae; genus Bin34. The sequence goes on from OZ242330.1 coordinate 2,340,724, forward strand.
CCGGGATCATGGACGCATCCGAGGGGACCGACTAACGTGCCGGCCTTTTCCTCAAGCTGGCCGCCCAAGGATGCGAAATCGTTGAGCCCCCTCGGATCGGTATAACTGCATCGCGTTCGCGGCCGGCGATACCGGCGCGTGGTGGAGCATTCACCTACCCGACTACTGGCGCGCCCACGCGACACGGTCGAACCGCATTGCAAATCTGGTGGAGGTGTTTGCCGGGCTGGACTTCGAGCGATGCCGTAACAGCAGGACCGAGCTCGACTTTGGGAAGATCGCGCTGTACGAACAACAAGGTGCATGGACACATGCCGCCGTGCAGACGCCCCACGGGACGTGGCTCAGCAAGATGGGTGCAGGACCCGTCATCGAACACAACAACCCGGAGTCGCTCACCGGTGGGACATACGGCAACCCGACGATCTACATGCGACGTACCCTGCAAATACCAAGGCCGACTTTGGTCAACTCCCAACTGTCATATACATGGGCCGGTCTTGCACATCGGCTCACGAACTTCTAGATGCTCAAATCACCGACACTGTTGAACATCTTCCGGGAATCCGTGTCTGGACCGGGGCAACAGTAGACACCATCCCAGCGTTGCCAGTCTGTGAACACCGGTCTCCAGAACCTATGCCGATCCGGCAATACCTGTCGGTATCGCGTGCTCGGCGGTCTGGTGGATGCTTCGCCGACCGTGCGAACCGCAGTCCGTCTTACGGGTCTCCGCATCTGCGGACGGCCGACCTGGCCGCCCAAACGCCTGGAGGTTCCGGGCGGCGTTCTCGTCCCGGTCGCATTCAAAGCCGCAGCGATTGCACCGGTAGGTGCGTTCCGAGAGCAGGAGCGACTGCTTCACGGCACCGCATTCGCTGCATGTCCTGGAGGACGGGTACCAGCGGTCCACGCGCCGGAACTCCGTGCCGTACCAGTCGCACTTGTATTCCAGCTGCCGTACGAACTCGGCCAGGCCGGCATCGCTGATCGCCCGGGCCAGTCGGCGGTTGCGCTTCATCCCGTCGACGTTCAGGGTTTCCACCGTCACGGAGCCGCCGCGTTTGGCTATTTGCGTGGTGGCCTTGTGATGGTGGTCCGAGCGTATCCGGGCAACCTGGGCGTGCTGCCGGGCCAGTTTCTCGTAGAGGCGGCCGCGATTGCGCGTGCAGGCCCGGCCGTTCACCTTGACGGAGCGGCCGATGGCCTTCTGCGTGGCGCGCAGGTCCGCCAGGGCCTGTTCCAGGGCCTTGGGGTTGGCGATCAGTGTCTTTTCCTCACCGTCCCACAGCGTGGCCAGCGTCTTCACGCCCATGTCGATGCCCACGTCGGGACCGGACCGGAGGGCCGGGGCAGGCTCGCACGTGTCCACCGTGAACGAAGCAAACCAGCGGCCGGCCGTCCGGCTGACGGTGACACTCAGGATGTCGCCCTCGAACCGCAGTTCCTCGCGCAGGCGCACCCAGCCAATCCGGGGCAGGCGCACCTGCCGGCCGTCCACCCGGATGCTGTTGCGGCCGTTGGACGGCGTGAAGGCGAGTTTGCGATACCGCTTGCGGACCGGCGGGAATCCGGTCTTGCGGCGGGGCTGGCCGCGCTTCCGCTCCTTGCAGTACTCGCCCCAGGCGTCCAGTCCGCGCCCCATGTGAATGACGGCGTTCTTGGCGACGTACTGGGACAGGCCGCCGGACCACTCGAACAGGTCCGCCTTGACCGCGTTGAAGTCCTTGCGCAGGTCCATGTCCGACAGCCACTGGCCGCCGTCCGGGTTCACATCCACATGGGCATACCACGCGTCGGCATTGCGCTCGTCGGTCTGCCCGAACCAAGCCAACTGGAACCGGCCGCGCGCCCAGTTGGCCGCCACCCGCGCCCAGCCCGCATGCTCCAGCATCAACGAAGCCTGCCGGTCCGTGGGGGACAAGGCGACGCGGTGGGACTTGACCAGCCCCTTCAGGTGGGATGTGTCAGAATTTGGCATCGGTCGGTGCTCCCGGCTGCCTTTGTCATTGTATACACATGCGGCATCGCAGACAGTAACCGGAAGTGCCAGTAAATGGCAGGTTGCAGCGAACAGCTACTACCCCTTACCTGTCGAACCGAATCAGTTGTCTCTACAGACAACAGGAACAGCCCACAGGGTGTCCCGGGAGTCCGCAGACACTCGGGCTGTACAAGGAAGAATCTGGCTGCATCTCGTCCAACATGAGCGCGCCCAGACGCTCCCAGATGTTGGCGGGAGCCGGTTGTCCATTGATGTTGGCCTTGGCCTGGATTGGAGCCAAGGCTAGACCGGCTTGCAAACCCAAGGTCGCTGTGACCAAACTTGCGACACCGAGAAAGTCCCGACGGGTCAGCTTGCCCGGTTTGTCTCGCGTCATGCCCGCCTCTACCTGATTCATGGTGTAGATCTCCAGCGTGCCAACTGCAAACTGAATGCCAAAGCAATATTGATTCTACCCTGCTCCAATGTGCACTCAATCGTCGTGGCCGCCTCCTCCCTGTGTGGGCTGTGCCGGGAGGCTGGAGGTCGAACGGAAATCGGCCCCTTGATTGCAAGGTCGAAGCGCCCATAGGAAGGCGCTCACCGCCGCATCGCCACTCGATACGACGATACAAGAGTGAAGGATTGGGTCCAACGGACGCGGCTGGGTCATGCTGCACGGTACGGGTCGGAATCTGGCCCCCCGCTGCCCTGTGCCGAGCCAGATCAGGCGGTTTCTTGGCCCCTGTTTGTCCTACAGTGTTCGAACCCAAGCGCAGCCTATGAGTCGAACACTCAAATCGTGCTAGGATTCGGGTTGCCGTTTGCGGCCCAACTTCACTTTGCGGAAATCGACGGGACGCGGCCAGCGTGTCCTGTGCCGCGCTTGACCGTGCCGTTCGTTAAGCCGGATATCCATCCATGACCGTATCCGCCCAGGTACCAGCGTCCAGTCAGCCGGTGGCCGGCGCGTCTCCGCGTCTCCGCTGGTCCGAGATGTCCGGTCTGGCGCGGCGCGAGGCCATCGAGGGCTATCTGTTCCTACTGCCCAACATTGTTGCCTTCTTCGTATTCCTGGCCGGCCCCATGCTGGCGGCGGTGTACTTCGCCTTCACAAACTACGATCTGACCTGGCCGCCCCGGTTCACGTTCCTCGAGAACTTCCAGGTCATGTTCACCAACGACCTGTTCTGGCAGGTTTTCGGGCAGACCTTCTACTGGGCCTTTGGAATGGTTCCGGCCACGATCGTGCTGGCGCTGGGGCTGGCCCTGATGATCAACAGGGAAATGCGCGGGGTCCTCACCTATCGCCTGGTTTACTTCATCCCTCACGTGACCCTGAGCGTGGCCGCCTCCATCGTGTGGCTGTGGGTCTACCATCCCGATGTAGGCTTCCTGAACCTCCTGCTCGGTTATGTCGGGATCGACGGTCCCCAATGGCTCCTGAACCGGCGCACGGCCATGCCGTCACTGATCCTGATGGGCTGGTGGAAAAGCATCGGCTTCGCCATGCTGATCTTCCTGGCCGGCCTGCAGGGCATCCCGGCGGAACTGTACGAGGCTGCCGTGATGGACGGAGCCAATCCGCGCCAGCGCTTCTGGGCCATCACGGTGCCGATGCTGTCTCCCGCCATCTTCTTTGTCATGGTGACTTCCATCATTGGCGCCTTCCAGGGCTTCGATGTCTTCTACCTGATGACCCGCGGCGGCCCGGCCAACGCGACCACCACCATGGTGCTGCACATCTACAACAACGGTTTCCTCTACCTCAAGATGGGTTTCGCCTCCGCCATGGCCATGGTGCTCTTCGCCACGATCATGATTTTCACCCTGGGGCAGTGGCTGTACGCCCGCAACTGGGTGCACGGCTTCGCCGACTGACCACAACCCCCGGCAACCAACGCGCGTACCGGAATTCGCATGGCCGTAAAGCAGGAAACATTGCAACCCACCCGCAAACTGGAGGCGGTCGGGCAGGACGGCATGTCCAAATCCAGCGCAAAGCGCGTTGGGGATCTCTTCACGCACCTGATTCTGGCCGTGGGCTCCATCGTGATGGTGGGGCCGTTCGCGTGGATGTTGTCGTCATCGTTCAAGACCCAGTACGAGATTTACAAGTTCCCTCCCACCCTGATACCCGAGTCCATCCAGTGGATCAACTATCTGGTGGTGTTTGAGCAAACCGCCCTGGGCCGCTACGTAGGCAACAGCATGTTTGTGTCCCTGTCGGTGACATTGGGCGTGCTTCTGACCTCATCCCTGGCCGGTTACTCCTTCTCGCGCCTCAACTTCCCGGGCCGGGACAAGATCTTCCTGATGTACTTGGGCACCATGATGATCCCGGGTGCCATCCTACTGATCCCCAGCTTTGTGCTGATGCGGACCTTCAACTGGATCGATACCTATTACGCCCTGATCGTGCCGGGGGTGGTGAGCGCTTGGGGCACCTTCCTGATGCGCCAGTTCATGATGTCCATCCCCCGGGAGCTGGAGGATGCGGCCTACATCGACGGTGCCACCCGCCTGCGCATCTACTGGACCGTGATCCTGCCAGTATCCAAGCCGGTCATCGCGACCCTGGCGATCTTTACGTTCATGGGGGTCTGGAACGAACTGCTGTGGCCGGTGATCATTCTGCGCTCACCAGAGAAGTTCACGCTCCCCATGGGCCTGGCCAAGTTCCAGAGTCGCTTCCCCAACCGGACGCCCTGGCACCTGATCATGGCGGCCAGCACCTTGTCCGTGCTGCCCATCCTGTTCCTGTTCATGGCCGGGCAGAAGTACTATGTGCAGGGCATCGTGACCACCGGTCTCAAGGGGTAGTTACGCAGCCCGCGCACACGAGAACTGACACATCACCGAGGTGCGGCCCGTCCAGCGCCGCAGTTCCGGCTTGCTTGTTTTGTCTTAGCAACCAATAAGGAGTAGTGAAATGTCTCGCAAGTTTGGCTTGAGCCGCAGGGACTTCCTGCGCGTCTCCTCGTATGCCGCGGCCGGCGCGGTGGCTATCGCCTGTGTCCCGGCCGAAGCACCCACGGTAGTGGAGGAAGTGGCCGAGGTGGACCTGGCGCGGCGCGCAGAGTTCACGATGGGCACGGTGCCGATGGAAACGGCTGGCACTTTCGTCGTGAACGGCTGGGGTCCCGGCACCGTGGCTGTCCAGGAACAGCACCATGCATGGTTTGCCGAGTTCTATCCCAACATGGAGTTCCAACCGGCTCCGGAAGGCGGCTGGAGTTCCTATTGGGAGACGGTTGTGGTGTTGCTCGCTGCCGGCGAACATCCGGATGCGGCCATGATTCACTTCACCCGCACTGCGCCCTTTGCCGACAAGGGCTTCATGCTGCCAATCGACGACTACATCGACGCGCTGCCGCCCGTCGACTGGCCGGACGACTTCCACTTTACGGCAGTGGACAATATCGCCTATAAAGGCAAGCAGTACGGGTTCCCGATTGACTGGGCTCCGCGCGCGGTCCTGATCAACCGCGACATCATGGATCCGATCCTGGGCGACTGGCCGCCCCCGGACGACTGGACCTACCAGGACCTGTTGGATCTGGCCATCGAGGCCACGGACACCTCCGGCGAGGACAAGACCTACGGCCTGGCCACCGGCCACTGGGCCATCCGCCAGTGGAACGTGACCCGCGGTTTCGGCGGTCACTTCTTCAACGAGGATGTTACCCAGGCCAACATGCTCGAGCCCGGGACGATCGAGGCCTTCCAGTACACCTACGACATCCTGCACACGCACGGCGTCTCCCCGTCCGCAGCCGACCTTGAACTCTTCGGTGGCCAATTCGCCGCCTTTGCGTCCGGCAACATCGGCATGTGGTGGACGCTCTCCGACGAGACCCGTTCCGCGGTGGAGGCGGTCGGCGACAGCTTCCGCATGGGAATTGGTCCCGAGCCGGTGGGCCCCAACGGCCGTTTCGGCTTCGAGGGCAACGTGGGTTGGTTCATTCCCTCCGGCTCCAATTTCCCGGAGATTGCCTACGAGTTCATGCGCTGGAACCTGACGGATCCGGACCAGGCCCGGTTCATGGCCGTGAACGGCTTCGGCGGCTTCCCCGGACGCAAGTCCTCCGGCATTTGGAACGTGCAGGAAATTGAGCAGTTCCTGCCCAACTACGGTCATGCTGCCTGGGTGCTGGGCGCTGAGTCCGAAGAGCACTTCCCACTGTTCCCCGAAGGGCAGGAGTGGATGCCGATCTACGCGCAGCACATGGACCCGCTGATGCTGGAAGGCGTCGGCAGCGTTGAGGAAGCGTTGGAAGGCCTGTCCGCCGACACCAACGAACTGTTCGACAACTCGGTCCGCAACCTTTAGTTTTGTTCATGACCGGCCGGGGACGGCGGGAGTCGATCCCACCGTCCCCGGCCCTGGTCACCCTTCAGATTCAGAGCCCGGTGTTCACCATGGAGATGCGCCCGCGCCCGCGGCTTGTCCGTTCGACATGGCCGGTGCTGGCCATCCTGCTGATCCTGGCGGTCGCGCTGGCCGGCTGCAACCGCGGCGGAGACAGGTCCGAACTGATGCCGGTCTTCCTCGAGGAAGGCACAGAGGTGGGAGGTGTCCTCAGGTCCGATGCTTGGGAAGTCGAGATTATCGGCTTGGCGGGCAAGGACACCCTGCTGGGCGACGAAGGGGAGGACTCTGGCCTGGCCCAGGTGTCCCAGTACGAGTCATCCGCCCAGCCGGCCCAACGCGGCGAGTGGGTGATCGTGCCCGTCCGCATGAAGAACCTGGCCAGCGAAGACAAGCTGCTGCTGGTGCGCACGCTCAGGCTGCGCGACGACCAGGGCAACGAGTACGAACTGGGAAAGCGCAACGTGCACCTGGCCTACATCTTCTATACCGACCCCGAAACGTACGGGGAGCAGTCCAACCAACATGTCCAGCATGTCTTCGAAATCGACGAGGAGCGGGTGGGGCCGGCCATCTTCGATGTGCCGCTGGATGCCACGGGGTTGGTCATGATCCTGGAAGGTGCCGAAGGGGACCTGACCATCGGGTACTGACCCCAAGCCCAACGGCCGCGTCGCACCGGACGCTCCCGCCAACCGCCTGAAACGTCCAACCCGGGACCCTTGCCCATGCAGTACCGAATTGCCCACAGCGGCATCACGTGGGGCTACGATGCCTCCACCGCCGAAGCGGCCGTGCGCGACGTGGCCGCCTGCGGCTACAACGCCTACGAGACGATCGGAGGCGTGATCGAGGCCTATGAACAGGATGGTGCCGACTACGCCGCCCTGCTGGCCAAGTACGACATCCCCCTGATCGGAACCTATGTCGGAACCGGTTTCCGACACGACTCCTCGCCGGCCGAGGACATCAAGAACGCCCACAACTGGATCCGCAGGGCCAGCGAGATGGGTGCCACAACCGTCCTGATTGCCGCCGGCAGCCGCAAGGACGGCATCTGCGACACGACCGCCGGCTGGCGGCACATCGCGGACGCCTTCGCCGAGATCGCCCGGATTGGCCTGGACCACGGCATGCAGTCCGCGGTGCATCCCCACACGGGCACGCTGCTGGAAACCCGGACGGACATCGACAACTTCTTTGATGCGGCCGATACGGACCTGTTGCCTTTCGCACCCGACACCGGCCAAATCGCGAAGGCCGGAGACGATGCCGTGGCCACGCTGGAGGACTACAAGTCCATCATTGCCCATGTCCACCTCAAGGACTACGGCGGCGGACGCGAGACTGGCTACGTAGGCTACGAGCCGATTGGCTCCGGGGTGATCGACATGCCGGCCATCTTCGCCATCCTCGAGGACATTGACTATAGCGGTTGGGTCACGGTCGAACTGGACGGTACCCCCGAAGCGCCCCGCCCGCCGGGCGAGGCGGCCCGCATGAGCCGGGACTATCTCGCCGGGCTCCTGGGCGACCAGGTGACCTGGTCCGAGCGCGGCGGCTGATCGCCTCGTTGCCCTTTTTCCAGGAATCCCCGCCCATGAACATTCTGCTGCTGGTCGGCGGATCCCACCACGACAGCCCGGAAATCCGGACGGCCCTGCAGGCCATCTTCGAAAGCGACGGCGCCCACACGGTGTCCCAGAGCGAGGACATGGCGGTCCTCAGCCTGGCCGGCCTGGCCGGTATCGACGTGGTGGTCAATGCCACGACGGATCGCGAGCCGGAGCCTTCGGAGCACTACGCCCTGATCAACCACGTGGCCGGTGGCGCCGGTCTGGTGGTGGTGCACGGCGGCCTGGCCAGTTTCTGGAACTCCCAGGCCTACTTCGGAATGATCGGCTCCAAGTTCGCCGGCAAGTCGCTGGACGAACGGGGCTCAGGGGACTTCGTGGTCGAGTTCGGCCCCAACCGCCATACCCTGCAGCATCCCATCACGCTGGGCCTGGAGAACTACACCGTCAACGACGAGTTGTTCTTCCTGCAGGGGGATCAGACCCAGTGGCAGGTGCTGGCTCGCGCCCAGGGCCATCCGGTGATGTATGCCAAGACCTTCGGTCTGGGACGGGTCTTCGTCTCGGCCCTGGGCCACGACGAAACACGCTTCCTGGTGCCCAACACCGCGGAAGTCATGCGGCGCGGCGCCCTGTGGGCGGCCGGCCGCCTGTAGGAGCAGGACGGCTGCCATGAAGATTCTATTGCTGGCCGGCGGGGCCTGGTACCACGATCAGCCGGCCCACCGCCGCGCGCTGATGGCGTGTCTCGAACCCCATTTCGATGTGCACATGACCCACTATCCGGAACGGGCCCTCGACGAGGATCTGTCCGGCTTCGACGTCATTGCGGACTACACCAGCTGGTGGGAGCCTTCCGAGGCCCAGTGCCAGGCCCTGCTGGCCGCGGTGGCCAACGGCACCGGCTTTGCCTGCCTGCATCCGGCCACGGCCTCGTGGATGAACTCCCGCGAGTACCACGACATGGTGGGTGGCACCTTCATCTTCCACGATCCCAACAAACTGCTGCGCGTGGTGACGGAACCGTCGCAGCACTACAAGACGCGGGAAGGCCTGCTGGAGAGTTCGGTCATCACCGAGGGCATCGAGGAGTTCGAAGTCCAGGACGAACTGTACGTGGTGGACGGCGACATGACCCGTTGGCGGATCCTGGCCCGTTCCCAGGGTCACCCCGTGGTGTGGACCAAGCCCTACGGCAAGGGCCGCGTCTTCAGCATTTCGCTGGGGCATGATGAACGGGCGCTTGGCCATCCGTCCGTACAGAAACTGTACGTGCGCGGCATTCAGTGGGCGGGAGGTCGGCTGGGCTGATCCCGGCCGCGTCCTGATCGACTCTCCAGAAGCCTCCCAAGGGGGCGAGGTGCATCCATGAAGATCCTGATTACCGGTGCCAGCGGCTACTTCTGCGAGGAGTTGATTGCCCAACTCTCGCTGGCGGGCCACGAGCTGCGCCTGTCCGACATCGTGCACATGGAGACCGAGCACGAGTTTGTCAACTGCTCCGTGACCGAGTTCGGAGCCCTGGCCCTGGCCATGGAGGGCGTCGACGCCGTCTTTCACACGGTGGTGGGGGGACGGCGCTATCCCCCGGACTCTCCGGTCAACCGGGCCCATACGGGAGTGGAACACTTCAACACCACGGTCATGGGCACCTTCAACATCCTGCAGCTGGCCGGCGAGATGGGGATTGGCCGCGTGGTGATGATTGGCAGCGAGGCAGCACGAGGGCAGCGCATTCCGCCCACCGACTGGGAGGTCTGCGACGAGTGGACACCGGCCCGGCCGGACTATGTCTACGCCTTGGCCAAGTACGTGATGGAGCCGATTTCGGAGTACGCCACCCGCATTGACGGCGTGGAGACGGCAGTCCTGCGCAATGCCTGGTTCGGTGCGGCCAATGGCAAGTCCGTGACCCGCATGGGTACTTCCCTCCTGTTCCAGCGGTCCGCCCTGCGACGCGACCTGGTGCGGGCCGGCGTCCTGGCCATTGAGAAGGAGAACCTGGGTCACGAGGTGTTCCTGCTCAGCGGCAGCACGGAGTTCACGAAGGAGGACGTGCCCGAGCTGCGGACCGATCCCAGGGCGGTCGTGGAGCGCTACTATCCGGGGGCCTGTGACAAGCTGGCCGAATACGGCGATGGCGACGAGCTGCAGAAACTGTTCGATTCGCGGAACCTGTGGAAGATTGACGACATTTCCCACAGCCGCAAGGTGCTTGGCTGGGAGCCGACCTACAACTTCCGGAACTTCTACGATGGCCTGATGGCGGACGCCTTCCCCAAGGACTACATGTTCCGGGAGATGGTCACCACAGGCACGGATGCAGACAAGGCTATTTTCCTATGAGTTTGGCAGGACAGGTTGCGGTCGTTACGGGTTCGACTTCCGGATTGGGCCGGGCCACGGCCCTGCGGCTTGCCCGCGAGGGCGCCGCGGTGGTGGTCAATTCCGACCTTCCCGACAACGGTGCGGAAACCGTTGCCGAGATTGAGGCGGTCGGGGGTACGGCCGTCTTCGTCCAGGGCAGCGTGGCTTCCAGGGAGGACTGCGAAGCCCTGGCTGCGGCCGCGTCCGACCTGGGACCGGTGTCCATCCTGGTCAACAACGCGGGCATCGAACGCCGGGGCGGCGTGCTGGACTGCACCGACGAGGACTGGGACGACATGCTCAATGTCGATCTCAAGGGCATATTCGTCGTGTCGCGGGCCGTGCTGCCGGCCATGCTGGAGCATGGCAAGGGCGCCATCGTCAACATTGCATCCGTGCTCAGCTACGACGTAATTCCGGAACGGGCCGCCTATGTAGCCGCCAAGGGCGGTGTGCTCCAGTTAACCAAGAGCATGGCCCTGGACTATGGGCCCCGGGGCATCCGCTGCAACGCGGTCGTGCCCGGGTTCTTCCACACCCCCATGCTGGAGCAGTCCATGATCGACTCGGGGGACTATGAAGGCACCAAGGCCATCCTGACCGCCAAGAGCGTGTTTGGTCGGGGCGGCGATCCGGCCGAGCTGGCAGCGGCCGTGTATTTCCTGGTGTCCGACGAAGCCAGTTTCATCACCGGTGCGGTCCTGCGCGTCGACGGCGGCTGGGACTGCACCTAAACCAATCGCGGCGCGCCGCGTCCAAGGAGGCTTGCGCCTCCGATCCCAACAGGAGACTTCAACGATGGGCCACCGTCTGATCGAACTGAGCATGGAAGTGCACAAGGGGATGGTGATCTATCCCGGCAACGTGCCGCCCGCCATCAACGTCTACTACTCCCACGAGGAGTACGCCAAGGAGACCGGCGCCGATAAGTACGGCGTGGAGCACTGCAACAACGGTGTGATCCTGATGGGCGACCACATCGGCACCCACATGGACAGCTGGTTCCACTGCAACCCGAACGCACCGGGCGCGGCCGAGGCCATTCCCCTGGAATACTGCTATGGCAACGGCGTGATCCTGAACCTGACCCACAAGGGGCCGGGCGAAGAGATTCTGGTGGAGGACATCGAGGCCGCTCTGGCCGAGATCAACCATGAAGTGCAGCCGCTGGACATCATCCTGCTGCGGACCGACGCCTCCAAGCAGCGCCACAGCCCCAACTACCTCAAGGACCATCCGGGCATGACCAAGGAGGCCGTGCACTGGCTGCTGGACCGGGGTGTCATGATGATGGGCATCGATGCCATCGGCTTCGACCCGCCCATCGATGCGATGTTCGAGCGGGGCAAGCTGTGGGAGGCCCACCGCGTCATGCGCGAGCGGGAGTACTACCACATCGAGAACCTGATCAACCTGGACCAGATTCCCGAGCCGACCGGATTCACATTCTCGGCACTGCCCATCAAACTGCGGGGTGCCACGGCGGCTCCGGTGCGGGCCGTGGCCATCATCAACGACTGAAGCCAACCGCCGACCTTTTCACAGGAGATGTGACCGTGTCCGGGCACAGAAGCCTTTTTGACCTAGACGGCCAGCACGTGATGGTAGTGGGCGGCACCGGTGGCATTGGGGGCGAAATCGCAGCCGCCTGCCACACCTTCGGCGCGAAGGTGTCCATCACCGGACGCCAACAGGATCGGTGCGACGCGGCGGCGGCCCGCATTTCCGGTGATCGCAGCCGGGTAGTGGGGGCCGAAATGGATGCCACGAAGGCCGACTCGATTGCCGCCGGTTTCGAAGCCGCGGAAGCGGCTCTGGGACCGGTTACCGTGCTGGTCAACAGTGCCGGAACACAGATTGAGGAGCCGGCTACCGATGTCCTCGAGGAGTCCTGGGACACGGTCATGGACATCAACTTCAAGGGCGGCTTTCTGCTTTCCCAGGCAGCGGCGCACAGCATGATTGCCCAAGGATACGGAGGCAGCATCATCCACATTACCTCGGTGCGCTCCAACCTGGGTATTCGGCGGGGCTATGCGGCCTACGTCGGCAGCAAGGGGGGCTTGGGGATATTGATAAAGCAGTTGGCCAGCGAATGGGCGGAGCATGGGATCCGGGTGAACGGCATCGCGCCGACCTTCATCCGTACGCCCCTGGTGGACCGCTACCTGAACGATCCGGACTTCTACAATGCCCTGGTCAGCCGCATCCCCATGGGCCGGGTGGGCGAAACCGAGGATCTGGCCGGCTTGGCTGTGTTCCTGGCTTCGCCTAGTTCCTCGTTCGTGACAGGACAGAATATCTTTGTCGACGGTGGTGTGACAGCCTGCCAGTAGCACACCACTGAAGGCTGATCAACCCAAAATACGCCACTCCTTTGGGTTGCCTGCATATTGTTGTCGAGTTGCAGACAGGCGCGTCCACGGGACGAACCTGTGCCAACAGTCTCTCAGCAGGCCGTGGGCACAGATGTGATGACGTTCATATCGATCGTGTAATCGGTTGAACATCCAAGAGATTCTGGAAGGGCGGCATCTGCAGAGGATGTTGGCAGGTCCAGCCTCCTAACCTGAGCAGGTTTCCATAGCCAGAAAGCCGCCTGGTTCATGCTGCACCGCATTCGCGAGACGTGGATGTCGGGTGCAAAGCCTGACTGCGAGGCACTGGTCGAAGTGGACATTCCTACTTCGGGGGCGAGGACACAACAAGTGTGCCGAGCGCGGTACCGCGGGCAAGACGGTTGTGGGGGGCCTGGTGGGCTGCACCACCGGACAGGTTGCCTCCAAGTGATACAGCTGCGCGGACAGGGACTCCCTGCAGGGCTTCATACAAGACCACGTGCTGGGCTCGGACGTCTACACGGATGAAGTCAATGCCGACAACAGCATGAACGGCTGCTGGCATGCTTTCGTCCGTCATTCAACGGGCGAATACGTGCGCGGTATGGTCCATCCCAAGGGCATCGAGCCCTGCTCAAATGTGCCTCCATGGGTACGTTCCACAAGCTTTCGTCCAAGCGCTTGGACCGCTAGGTGCAGGATTTCGTGGGCCAGGACAACCCGCGATGCCCTGATCGGGGGTGACAGTAACCCGGCAGGCCTTCGCATAAGCTGCGGGGTTTCACTAAAGCCGTTGCGCGATCATGCCTCAATTGGGTTGGCACCGGTCAGCGCACCTGCCTGGCCACCGCTTCGGCGATCCGGTCCAGTTCCACTACGACCTGGGCATAGGGCCGCAGCTCCCGGCTTATGGAATCCATCGAGCCGATGAGAATCACGGACACATCTCGATATTCCACGAGATGCTGAATCACTTCGTGGAAATCACCGTCGCCGGCGGCCAGCAGGAGCGTACGCCACTGTTGGTGTTCGTGCGAACGCATCAGGTGGAAGGCCAGACCGACATCGACGGCCTTTTGTTGCGTCAGCTCGAACTGCTGGCCGGTGTCGGGATGCACGATGGGCCCGCCGCCCCACGACGACGGCCAGTACATCTCGCGCTTCTGAAGCCAATAGAGCTTGACGCGCAACCCCGGACCGATGGGAGGCGGATAGGTTAGGGCCTCGTGGAAGGCGTGGGAACTCTCAGTCTGGAGTTCGGGGACCGAGTTGAAGTAGTACGCATCTTTTATCTCGACACGAAACCTGTCCTCCAGATGCCGGCGCAGCAACAGGTAATCCAGTCGGTCTGCACGGTGCAGGTTCCGCCACACGTTGTACAGGTACGATCCGTCGACAAACCAGGCGGCACGGCCATCGGACATGAGGTCCTCCTCATTCAAAACGTCGGGGTCGTATGGTGGCCGTGCATGGTGAAAGCAGGGACATCCGGTCCGCACGTCAATTCGAATCCGTCAACGTGCGCCGACAGTGGCGGCAGCTCCCGGCCGGAGCCTAATGCGGCGGCTGCCATGCGGACAGGGAGCCAGCCGCGCCCGACGCCAATGACTGACTCCTACTGGGATCAGCAGGGAGAACAGGACCGCCAATTCGAGCGGGCCATGTCGGGTATGGCTTTCAAGGCTCTATTCTGGCCTGCCGGGACGGTCCCCAAGTGTACCGATGTTGCCGGGTTGCCCAATCGAATCCCCCCGTCCCGCAAACGGCCGTTTGCAGAGGGTGTCGGGATACCGCCCAATGGGGCATTGTACGTCAATGTACAATGTCTGTGTTGCACACTGCACGCGCGAGGCATCCGAGCAATGGACAGGCACGACACCGCCGGCGCCGGCAGGGCGATCCCGGCATCGCAATTCAGGGCCAACTGCCTGCAACTGATCGATCAGGTTGCCCAAAGCGGCGAGGAAATCGTGATCACGAAGTACGGCATCCCGGCCGCGAGGCTGGTGCCCCTCACAAGGGATCAGAAACCAACACCTCCGTTCGGTGCGGGCCGACACCTATTTGACATCACGGGCGACATCGAGGCCCCGCTCGACGTGGAGTGGGAAGCGGAAGTGAATCCCGATCGGGTACTCGACCCGTCATGATTCTCGACACCAGCGTATTGATATGGTTCCATTTTGGCGATCGTCAACGCTTGGGGGAAACCGCGCGCCGGGCGATTGACGAAGCCTGGGCCAACGGCGATGCCGCGGTGTCGGCGATTACGTTCTGGGAAGTCGCCTTGCTGCACAGGAAGCGGCGTCTGAACTTCCATGTCGAACTCGGGTCCTGGCGCGCCGGCCTTTTGGACAACGGGCTGGTCGAGATTCCGATCGATGGCGACATCGGCATCCGATCGGTGTTGCTGCCCGACTTTCACGACGATCCGGCCGACCGCCTGATTGTCGCGACCGCGTTGACGGGGCACCGGCTCGTTACGTCCGACCACAAGATTCTGCGATGGGTGGGCCGTCTCAACCGCCTGGACGCCAGGAAGTAACGACCCCCGTACCCAAGGCCGGCTGGGTCGGTTCTGGATACATCGTTCCCGTGTGTTCCTGCGCGGTGCGAACGGACCAAATGCTCGCCTGCTGGAGCGCGCCAATGATGCCTATGGTTTGGGGATGAGGTGTTGGCATTCCGCAAACGGCCGTTTGCGGGACGGGTAGGAATGGCTATCTTGTGGCCATTAGAGGCATATTGCATATTGGGATCATTTCAGTACGGGTAATCCGCACTGTCTGCTGGACCGGGGCCGCGGCCTCTTCAGCCGAATCCCCAGACGGGCCAGCAGCGTATGGATGCTGCCGCGGGTGTAGACCACTTCGAACTGCGCCTCGATCCAGGACTGGATCGCCTGCGCGGTCGCAAACCCTGCAGCCGTACACAACACAGCTGCTGAACAATGACTCGTCGGCTGTCGTCACAAGATGCAGCGTAATCCACCGACAGCCGGCGAACTCTGGCCCCATACCCCTCTCACAGTAAAATTAACTCCCATGGAAGCCACCAAGTTCGTCAGTGGGTTTGTTGGCCTGGTCGGCCGCCCCAACGCAGGTAAGTCCACGTTGTTGAACAGCATCGTGGGTCAGTTGATTTCGGTGGCCCATGCCAAGCCGCAGACCACGCGCCACCGCATTCTCGGCATGTACACGTCCGAGGATGCCCAGATCGTGTTCCAGGACACCCCCGGTCTGCACAAGCCCCGCCACGAGTTGGGTAGGTACATGGTGCAGCAGGTCGAGGAGGTGATGACCGATTGCGACGTCCTGCTGTGGCTGATCGACATCAGCCGCCGCCCTGGAACGGACGACGGCCTGATCCTGGACCATCTGGCCGAACTCAACGCGGCGGACAAACTGCCGCCGGTTGTGTTCGGCTTCAACAAGATCGACCAGCTGGAGGGCAGGGAGGACCGGCTCGTGTCGTACATGGACTCGTACATCGGGTTTGCCGGCAACCGGTTTCCGGATGGCGCCGTTGCCGCCTGGCCGGCTACGGTGGTCAGTGCCAAGACTGGCTTCGGCGTGCCGCAGCTCGTGGGCCTTCTGCAGGGCATGTTGCCCGAGGGTCCCCGGTACTACGAAGAGGATCAGGTTACGGACCAGCACCTGCGCACCATCGCGGCCGAGTTGATTCGGGCCGCGGCCCTTCAGTTCCTGTCCGAGGAAGTGCCGCACGGCATTGCGGTTGAAATTGCCGAGTATGTCGAGCGGGATCCGGCTCAAACCTACATCTCCGCCGTGCTGTACGTTGAACGGGACAGCCACAAGCCCATGGTGCTGGGCCGCAATGGCCGGATGATCAAGCGGATTGGCGCGTCCGCCCGGCAGGCGATCGAGAAGGTGGCCGAAACCCGGGTCTACCTGGACCTCTGGGTCAAGGTGCGTCGCAACTGGCGCCGGAATCCGGACTTGGTACGTTCCTTCGGCTACGTCTGACCCGACCCTGGCCCTGGCTCGGTTTGTTCCCTTGACGTTTGGCCTTCAGGCTGATGACTCTCCTCAAGCTTGTTTACCGTCTGGTCGCATGTGCGGTCTTCCTGGCGGCCTGTGTGGATCCGGCCTTGTTGGAGACGGAGATGATCGATCCGCCCGTATTCGTACTCCAGATTCCGGAACGGGAGGACGCCGTGGCGGCTGCCGAGCCGCGGCCAACTGCAACCCCGTTCGCGGCCCCGCGGCCAACCGCAACCCCGTTCGCGACCCCGACAGCCACGCCCGGATCAACCCGCTCCCGCATCCTGTTGGGCCTGCTGCCGGTGGGACGGGTACGGCCGACGGCCACGCCGGTGCCGCAGCCCACCCCGGACGGCGAGCATCGTCAGGTGTCTGTGCCCATGCTCATGTACCACTACATCGAGGAACCGCCGTCGAACGCGGACTCCATCCGGTTCGGGCTCTCCGTGCCGCCCGATTTGTTCGCCACCCACCTGGACCTGATCCAGGATCTGGGTTTCGAGACGATTTCGGTGAGGGACGTGATCAACCACCTGGCGCTGGGCACCCCACTGCCGCCCAAGCCAATTGTGCTCACCTTCGACGACGGCTACGCCAATCACTTCACCAATGCCCTGCCGCTGTTGACCGAGCGCGGCATGATAGGAACCTTCTTCGTTATCTCCGAGTTTCCCCACAGCGGGAATCCCAGCTACATGACCTGGGATCAGATCCGGCAGATGGTAAGGGCCGGCATGGAGATCGAATCGCATGCGCGGCTGCACGAAAGTCTTGCCGGCCGGTCCGAGGCCTACCTGAGGAACCAGGCGCGCGGCGGCATCCTGACCTTCGAGCAGGAATTGGGCTATACACCGCGCGTCATTGCCTACCCCATGGGCTTCTACGATCAACGGGTCATCGACATCTTCCGCGACGAGGGGTACTGGGCCGGCCTCACCACCCAGAACGGGCTTCTACAGGACAATCGGGATCCGTTCCGCATGTGGCGCATTCGCATGCACCCCGACATGGAGGCCAGGGAATTGGAGTGGCTGTTGTCGGAGGAGGGACTGGCTTGGCTGGCGGGGCAGCAGTGGGTGTCCGGAAACCAATAGCGTCAATCGGTCTCGGTTACATGGACCGAAGGCAGGTCGCGTTCCAGGCGTGACCAGTCCGGTCTCCTTCCGGCATCCGACAACGCTTGGAACACCTGCAGGGATTCGCTGAGGAACCTGCGGATTTGCACTCCCTGCACCACGTCCGGCAACGGCCGCAACCGCGGCACCCCCCGCCCGAACATCTTGATGGCGCCCGGCCGGTTGCGGTTCTGCAACTGCAGAAAGGCCAGTCCAATCTGCAGGATTCCCTGATACATCTCCCTGACCGGGCGCGGTTCGGCGTTCCAGGCATCCTCGAACGCCTCGTGCTGGGCGTGGTAGCGGCCGGCATTGAACAGTCGCACTCCTTCGGCCGCGTCCGCCGACAAGGGGTCCAAGCCGCCGTCCGGCATGACCAAGGGCGGATTGATGTGGCGTTCCAGAAGTGCGGGCAGTTCCTCAACGATACGACTGCGGGCCCACGCGTGATCGGCCCCCGCCTGGCGGGCCCGCGCCAGCAGTTCGGGCTCCGTGTGCCGTCCGAATCCGTAGATGGGAACGGCGCGGGTGTGCGGGCGCAGGCGAACCGTCTGGATGGCCGTCTCCCAGCTCATGTCGATGTGCAGGTCAAGCAGGGCCAGGACGGGCAGCGATTGGTCCATGGCCCTAAGAAAGGCCTTCTTGCTTTCTGTGGCAACGGGCGTGCCGCCCAGATGTCGAACGGCGTCCGCCATCCGCTCCGAGAAGAGCAGATCTTCGATGCAGAGCACCACAGACGGTGGGAAGGGGAGCATGCGATCCTCGCTCATGGCGGTGAATCCCGTTGGGGGAGCAGGGGAACTGAACGTACCGGGCTATATAGTATTGAACAGGACGGAATCGATCCGGTGGTTCGCCCGAACCGAACTGTGTTGGGTGCATCGGTTTGAGGGACATGGCCGTCCAGGTTCAACCAACAAAGGTCGCCCCATGGAGCACAACACGGAATCGCCCACGGAACAGGAGCAGCTTCCGTTTGAAGAGGCTATTCGTCGGCTGGAACAGGTTGTAAAGGATCTGGAGAGCGGGGACAAGACCCTGGACGAAGCGCTGGCCCTGTACGAAGAGGGCAAGAAGTTGTCCGCACTGTGCGACCGGTACCTGCAGCAAGCGGAACTGAAACTGAAGCAGTGGGACGACGATGCAGCCGAAGTTGTGGATACCTACGCAGAAGATACCCCCATCTGACCGTGTGAGGGAGTCGATCCCGCAATCGGGCTAGCGGGGCGGTTCCGGGTGGAATTCCCGGCCCAGCGTATCGGCGCGGTGTGCCACCCATTCCGACAGCTCAGTGGCGCCCAGCGGTTCCTCGTCGGAGCCCAGCAGGTCCTGGGATAGGCCCTCCAACTCGGCCCGCGAGAGGATGGTGTCGCGCAGCAGCAACCCCGCCGCCTGGTACAGGCGCAGGCACACGCTCATTGGCAGCGTCAGGATCCGCGGTTTCTTGCCGGCCACGGTGTAGCCGATGTAGCGCACCAGATCGGCGAAGCGGTACTGATCCGGGCCGCAGGCATCGCGAGTGGCGTTGTCCTCCCGTTCGCCCCAGTTGCAGATCGCCTGTGCCATGTCCGCCACGTGCATTGGTCGGATGCGGTAATCCAGGGGACCCGGCAGCGGGAAGAACGGCATTCGCCGTACCGCCCAGGCCACGTTGTTGATCAGAATGTCGCCGCCCCCGAAGAAGCAGGAAGGACGCAAAATGGCGTGCGACAGGCCCGTACCGCGCAGATGCGCCTCTACCTGTGCCTTGCCCCGGAAGTAGGTTAGGCGGCTGTCCGCGGATGGCTGGGTGATGCTGACGTGGACGATGCGCTGCACGCCGGCGGCCTTGGCGGCATCGAGCAGCATGCAGGAATTCTGCACCGCCTCGCTGTGCGAGGTCCACGGTCCCCGGTGGCCGATGGGCGGCTGGTCATGGCGCACCCAGTATGTGTTGTAGAGCCTGTCCACCCCTGCCAGGGACGCTGTCAGTTCGGCTGAGTCCCATCGCAGGGGCCGGGCTTGGACGGAGCCCTGAAACGGGTCGGGGTCGGGCGGGGTCCTGGAACTCAGCGAAACCACCTGTGCACCGCGATCCAGCAGTTCGCGGGCCACGTAGCGGCCAAGAAAGGACCAGGCTCCGGTCACCGCCACAGTCTCCATGTCAACCCTCTGTCCATCGTGTACGGGGACAGTATCGGGCACCTGGGCAGCGGCAATCGTGTCAGCCGACCCTTTCGCGAGTCGGATTGCCGGTTGTCCGGTGTTGGATTCTGGAAGTTAGCCGGTCACATCGACACGCTCACTGCCGCCGAAACATGGCCGGGGTCAGGTAGGCCGGACGCATCGGGACGGTAAAGGTGGCCGCCGTCATCGCTGGTCGTTGAATACCTAGTGGCGGGATGTCCCCGCTGACTTGGGTTCATGGACTCAGACGATGTAGGTGTTGTTCAGAATGGTCCGCGCCACTCCGAAGTAGTAGAAGATCCCCGCCAGGCCGAACGTGATGAGCGTGAGCAATATCCACAGCAGAATGTGGACCAGCTGATCGGCAATCTGGATATCGACCTGAAGCGTTCCCAGCCGGTTGCCCGAGCGGTCGCGAACCTCGCATCCATTGAGGAGCTTGGCTGCCCATGCATATGGGGCGAAGAACGATGCCAGGCCAAAGGTGATCAAAATCAACAAAAGCCACAACAAGCCGTATCCGAACATGTCGGCCATAGACCAGGTTACTTGAAACTCGTAATTCCCGAGCAGGGGTTGCTGACTGGAACCGGACATAATGTTTCTCCTCCCGTACTGGATGCGACAAGACATGGTAGCCCGAAGCAATTGGAGCGGTGCGGTCCGAAGCCGGTGTCTTGCTTCAGGTCCGGACGATGGTCCAGAGTGGATTGTGGCAACGCAGTTGCCGCGCCACGATGCGTTGCTTCGCTAGGGTGCCTGTCGGCGTGTGGGAAATTAGCAGGCTGCGGGAAAAAGGTTTGGGATGGTATCAGCCACCAAGATGGTGCACGGCTTTGGTGTGTAGGAGATCCGATGGGCTCTGGAACCCCCTGCCCGGTCCCTACGCGTAGGCTTGGTGAGTCCCGTAGGCTTGGTGGAACCCCTTGGGGGGCGCAGAAACCCCGGTAGGTTACCCGGGTGGTACGGTCTACGGTCTCCGGCGCGGCCTTCAGATTGACCATGCTCTCCGGATTGTAGGCGGTGGTCACCAGGTAGCCGGGATTGTTGTCCGTGGACGGGTGCGTCGGCTCCTTCTTGGGCCGGAAGCTCCTAGGTTGGCGACCGCTTCGCTCAGGGTCCCGTCCATACTGAAGTGCACATCCGACAGTAGCTCCCCTTGGTCGGCCGCCCATACCGTCTTGTCAAATAGGGCCCGGCCCGCGTCGTGCGCCAGCAGCCGTTGCCGGTTCTTGGTGAAGACGGTGGCGTCGAAGGTTGGCAAGAGCTGCGCCAGGGCCGCATCGGCCACCGCCTTGATCCGCCGCCGCGGATGGTCCCGAGGCACCCGTTCCCCGGATCCACGATGTCCAGCGTGCTGCGTTGGGGATTGGGCCGAACGGACATCGGGGATTTCTCCGTTGCCAAGTGGACAAATCCCAACCGGCCCCGTTTTCAGCAGCCTGCTGGTGGCACGCGGAGACGGCATCGGCGATCATGAGCTCAGTGTTCGCCGCCGGAGTCCGAAGACAGTTCGCCAATCCGTTGTCGGATGTGCCTGGCAACAACCGCAGCCGTCTGGTCCACATCCACTGTTCGGTTACCCAGTTGCTGATAGTCAACGCTGGCATCAAGCTCAGGGATTGGACGCCTGTCGATGGTCGCGGACCGCGATAGCTTCGCACCGTCAAGTCGCCATTGAATCGAGAATTCCACGTTGAATCCCTCGTTCCCCTTGCCGGTGTATCTATTTAATCTGCAGGTGTACTCAAGCGCCAACGGCCTGTTGCTGCTCAATTTCAACCCATGCACAAGAATGCGCTGCGCTTTCGTCTGCGGCCAGTGACGGGCCTCCAATAGGTCGTTGACGACGGTGGATGCGCCGTCGATCGTCACGTAGGAGGATCGTCGATCCCCGGCAAAGAGCCCAGACAACCGCTTTAGTTCCGCCTCCAGCTCTTCCAATTCAGGACGGGTGAACCTGGTGTACACAAGGTCCAACGCCTTGATGTCGGAGTCATCGGGAGCCAACCCTTTGTTGTCGTCCACGAAGGCGTCGATTTCGCGGTCAACATCAAGCCTGTCCAAGGTTCCGCCCAGGTTGGCCAGCGGTATCACTTTGCCGTCGCTTCGAGACTGGCGTTCCGTACCACCGTAAACAACAATTTTGGAGGTAACGTTGGGTACCAGGTCGGCTACCCGATGGAGCGAGCCGAAGTAAGCCGAACTGATGGTGGCGCCCGACTTAACCTCGAACGCAGCAAGTTCCTGTCCGGTCGGATAGAGCAGGTCGCACTCCAAGCCTTTCGCGTCCCGGAAAAAGGTAAGGTCGTCGGGTCGATTTCCCCGGTTCCAGCGATGCTTGAACGCCTCGACGACCACTGTGTTTTCAAAGAGGCCGCCGCGCAAAGGGTGGGTTGCCACCTGTCCGGCATTTCGGATACCGTTCAGGTAGGCGGCCAAGCCCACGTCGTAGAAATAGATCTTGGGCGATTTAATCAGCCGCTTGCGCATATTGGCGAAGTACGGAGGCAGCTGGAAGACGATGTAGCTCTCCTCCAATAGCGTGAGCCATGTGCGCGCGGTTGTGTGGGATACCCCCGCGTCCGCTCCCAAAGCGTTGAAGTTGACGAGTTGGCCTATCCGCCCGGCACACAGGCGCACGAAGCGTCGAAAATGGGACAGGTTTCGGATCTCTGCCAGCTGGCGTACGTCACGTTCCACATAGGTCTCGAAGTAGCCGGCCAACGCCTGGGTCGGACTGAGGTCCTGGTCGACAATCCGAGGATAGAAGCCGGAATAGAGAATGTCGTCGACTGCATCACTGGCTCCGGCCTGTCGCCGTTCGGGCAGGGACAAGGGCAGTAAGCGGAGCAAGGCTGTTCTGCCAGCCAGGGACTGTGTGATCCTGCGATGAAGTTCGAACTGTGCACTGCCTGTCAGAATGAACAGGCTGTTCGACCGTTTCTCGTCCACAGCCACCTGAATGTATGACAGGAGGTCAGGTACTCGCTGTACTTCGTCGATGATTGCACCGTCACCGAGCTGGGCCAGGAATCCCCTGGGATCCACCTCGGCAAATTCCCGGTCATCCGGTAATTCCAGGTTGACGTAATTCAAGCTGGGGAAGGTTTCTCTGCAGAGCGTCGTCTTGCCGGATTGCCGGGGACCGGTCACGGTGACAATCGGATACTGTTGAAACGACGCCTCCAGGTGTCGGGTGATTTCTCGATGGATCACGGTTTGTGGTGGGTGCAAAATGAAAGTATTACTTTCAAATCGTACCATAGGGCCCTTGCATCGGGCCTGTTCCTGGATGACGGAATCCCAACCGGTCGCGTTTTTCAGCAGCCTGTTGAGAACTGGCCTGTTGCTGCGGTCCTACCACCCCCAGGAACGCAGGGCCTTGTCACACTCTTCGGGCGAACGCACGACGGCGTGGGGCAGACCACGGGCCATCAGAAGGTTTTGGAGGGAGCGCTGCTCCTTGCGCAACGACCCGGATTCCGTCTTGACTTCCATGAAACCGACCTGGCCCCGGGCACCGATCAGGATCAGATCGGGCATGCCCTTGACCATGCCGACGCGCAGCAAGTGGGAGGCACGCCAGCTCGTATGACCACCGTTGGGAATGTGGGCAGCGAAGATGTCGGGCCGCGTGGATGCCAGCCAGTCCAGGATTTGCCGTTGGATCAGATCCTCGCCGGTGAGGACGCCGGCTTTCTGGTCCTGAACTTTTTGAGCCTGAGGCGACAGGAAGGGGTTGCCGGAATTCCCGAACAATCTTGACGAAGGACCGATGCCCAGCCGTTTGAACACTCTGTTTCCGATCCGCAGCAAGCCGAGGCCAATCAACAGGCCGATGCCACCGCCAATCAACATTTCGTTGGGAATTAAGGAGTCGACCCCATCTGCCAGGCGATATCCCAAGAAGGCGCCGTATCCGGCACATCCCAACACCACGAGTGCAAAGATGTCCAGAGCGGGAGAATCGCGGCGGTTCATGGTTTGCGCCGGCAAGTTGTCGGGTCAAATGGTTCCAGATGGAATGCCGACCATAGTGTAGTGGATTAACCTGCCGCACACCTGCGGCAGTCGTCATATTCGCACCTGCATTGGTTGCGCAACAGCCGAACCCGCTCTATCGGGTATCTGGAAGCTGGTAACGGGTAGGCATCAGATACCGCGGTCCACAGCCCACGGACTCTGGCAGCCAGTTCTCCTGTGCATTGCGTCGGCTGACCTCAGCGCAGTGATGGCAGGTTTACTGGATTGGTTTGCGGGTCCTGGAGACTGGACCCCCAAAGCAGACTGGGTGCCGTGTTCAGGCAGAGCCAGCCAACTCGACGGTGAGATGCATCCGTGCCGCGGTCCAGGAAGTTTGGGTCATGTCCGGCACCTGCAGGCAGGGAATGGCACCATGGCTATCGGCCAGGGTGGCTGCGGCTTCGGCGGCACGTTCCCCGACGGCCACGCTGGGCATTCCGGCACGGCGCGCGGCTTCGATGCCGTAGTTGCTGTCCTCCATCACAAGACAATTCGGAGCTGCTTGTCCCATTGCTCCTGCCGCGTTGAGAAACAGGGCCGGATCCGGCTTGCTCCTGGGTAGGGCCACTCCCGACAGCAGGGCTGCAAAGTACTGTCCCAGGTCCAGGTCCTGAATCAGGGTCGCGATGCTTTGCATGGGTGCCGATGAAGCCACTGACTGCAACAACCCCTCACCGGCAATGGCCTCGAGCCACTCCCCGGCCCCTGGCAGCAACTTCAGTTCCGCCGGTGCGCGGTCCCGGAACAGGGTCGCCTTGAGCAGCGTCAGGCGATCGAGTTCGGCCGCGGGCAAGTCGGGTCCCAGATACTCGCGCAGCACCGTCGGTGTGGTCTTGCCGAAGTCCGCCAGGAACTCCGCCTCCGAGTAGTCGATGCCGCAGCCCTGCATCACTTCCTGCCAGGTTTCGAAGTGGAGCCGTTCCGAATCCACCAGGGTTCCGTCCAGATCCCAGATGACCGCCGTCGGTTGCCAGAAAGTCGTCATAGGTCAATTCTCGCTCCCAAGCAGTTCCTGCAACCGCGTGCGTGCGGTTTGGGGGTCCGCCTGTCCCCTGGTGGCCTTCATTACCTGTCCCATGAAGAACCCCAGAAGTTTCATTTCCCCGGCCTGAATCCGGGCGTGCTCGTCCGGATTGGCTTCGAAGATCTCAAGGATGGCGGTATCCAGCATGGACGTATCCGACACCAGGGACAGGCTTTCCCGCTCGATGATGGTGTGCGGATCCTCGCCGGTCTCCATCATGGCGGCCAGCACCTGCTTGGCGGTGTTGTTGTTGATTTGCCGGTCGGCCAGGGCCGTCAGCAGGTCGGCCAGCTGATGTGGCTGGACGCGGATGTCGGCAATCTGGCGCAGGTCCTGGCCTTCGCCCTGTCGATGCAGAAGAGCCAGCAGTTCGGTCGTGACCCAGAGCGCCAGGGTTTGCGGTTTTCCGTCTTCGCCTCCCCAGGCCGCCACCGCCTCCTCGAACCAGGTGGCCAGAGGGCGTTCGCTGGCCAGCAGCGACGCTTCGGCGGGACGCACTCCCCAGTCGTTCACGTACCGGTCCTCCTTGGCCTGGACCAGTTCCGGCAGCCCCGCCTCGATGTGGGCGATGTCCTCCGGGGAGATTTCGAGCGGCGGCAGGTCCGGCTCGGGGAAGTAGCGGTAGTCGTCCGAGCTTTCCTTGGACCGCTGCAGGACCGTAATCTGCCGGGCCTCGTCCCAGCCCATGTTGACCTGTTCGATGGTGCCGCCCTTGGCCAGGACGCGCGCCTGCCGGTTGTGTTCGAAGGCGATGGCGGCCCGGACGGCGCGCAGGCTGTTCAGGTTCTTGACCTCGACCTTGGTGCCGTATTCACTCCGGGCGGCCTGTTCGGCGGTGCGCACCGAAATGTTGGGCTCGCAGCGCAGCGCGCCCTTTTCCATGTCGCCGCTGTTGACGCCCAGGTAGCGGAGGATCGTGCGCAGGCGCACCAGAAAGCCATAGGCCTCCTCTGCACTGGTGATGTCCGCCTCGGTCACGATTTCCATCAGGGGTACGCCCGCCCGGTTGAGATCGACGAGCGAACTTCCGCCTTCGTGCGTGGTCTTGCCGGTGTCCTCTTCCAGATGCGCCCGCCGGATACGGATCGCGCCGGTGTCGCCGCCGGGCAGGGGGACATCCACCCGGCCGTCGACACACAGGGGGTATTCGAACTGCGTGATCTGGTAGCCCTTGGGCAGGTCCGGGTAGGTGTAGTTCTTGCGCGCGAAGACGGCGGTGTCGGGAATGCGGCAACCCAGGGCCAGTCCGGTGGCAATCGTGGCCTCCACGGCCCTTTGGTTGATGACCGGCATGGCTCCTGGCATCCCCAGGCACACGGGACAGACGTGGGAGTTGGGGTCGAACCCCTGGTATTCGGCACTGCAGGCGCAAAACATCTTGGAGCGGGTCGAGACCTGGGCATGGACCTCCATGCCCACGACCAGGTGCCATTCGATGCCGCCGGCGGTGACCAGATCTGCGGAACGGACCGATGTCATGTTTGTTTGATTCAATTCATCAATTTCGAGTCTGCCTATTATGATCGCAGACGTCCGGTCCCACGGGTTCGCGCAGCCGCTGGATTCATGGCCGCCGCCCCTGTTCCACACCTCCGCCTCCGATCCATGCTCTGCCAGCCGGCCTTCCGCGCACCGTGCAAACTGCCTTCCCACCGAACCTGGGTGGTCGCCCTGTGTCTGTTGGCCGTCTGCCTGACGGCCGCCTGCGGACGCGATCGATCTCGGGACTTGGATGTCGAGGTGGCTACGGCCACACCGATGCCGGGACCGGTGCCTCCGGTTGCGGAAATCGGCCCCACACCCTCGCCCCCGCCCCGCACCAGAACCCCTGCGGAGGCGTTGGCCTGGGGCAGGCAACTGGAATCCGACGGCCAGGCCGATGCCGCGGTACGGGCACTGTCGGGAGTCGTCCAGGCATCGGATCCGGCCCTGGCCTGGCAGGCTGCCTTGGTCCAAACCCGCCTGTTGGTGCAGTCCGGGCAGTGGGCGGCGGCGGACGAAGCCCTGGACCGGTTCTTCGCGGCGGCCGATCGGCTTGGGGAGCCCTTGGACGATGTTCATCTTGGCAGCGCTTGGATCCAAAGAGCCATCGTGCGCGGGGCATTGCTGGACACTGCTGGGGCCGAGGATGCCTGGCAACGGGCTGTCGAGCACTTGCCGGTTATGGAGGTGTGGATCCATCGGCGCTGGGGCCGGATGCTGTTTGAAGTCGGCCGGCCGGAACAGGGACTGGACCATTGGCGCACGGCTGCGGACCTGGCCCCGACCGTGTCCGAGCAGGCCTATATCCTCCTGAGCATGGCTGGCCGGCAGGAAGCCCGCGGCCTGCAAGAGGAAGCAGCCGGGATCTACGAGGAGATTCTTGACTTTGCCCGGGATCCGGCCTATCGCACGCGCATCCACTACATGGCTGGTCAGGCCTGGCTTGAGGCGGACCGTCCCGAACAGGCCTTCAGCCACTGGTATCAGGCCACGGAAACCCAGCGCGAGAGCTGGTATGCCTGGCTGTCCCTGTCAAGGCTAATCGAGAACGAGCAGGAGTTCGATCCCTACAACCGGGGATACATCAACCATGCCGCCGGTAGCTGGGAGGCGGCGGTCGGTGCATTCGACACCTATCTTGAAACGGCCGAGGCGTCCGACCACAGGCTGCCTTGGGCGTTGTTGTACGCGGGCCATTCGTTGGCGGAGTTGGAAGCCTGGGTGCGAGCCGTCTCCCACTACCGTCGCATTGTGGAGGAATTCCCTGCCTGCGACTGCATCGGAGCGGCTTGGCATGGACTGTTGCGCGTCTACGCGGCCGTGGACAACACAGACGCCTATACGCAGGCCCTGGCCGACTTCAGGGCCGCGCATCCCCACGATCTGACCCTGGCCACCCTCGATGCCAATGAAGGGTTCGCCTTGCTGGCACAGGGGGATGCCGCTGCGGCCGGAGAGGTGTTGGCCAGGTTCGCCGCGGATTTCCCGGAGCACAGCCGCGTTCCCGAAGCCCTGTTCGCGTTGGCTGAGGTGGCACTGGCCAACGGCGACTACGGCTTGGCCAAGGGGTATTGGCGGAAACTGCGCGAAACTCACCGCTGGTACCGACCGGCCGAGGTGGGATATTGGAGTGCGCGCACCCTGTGGGAGATGGATGAACGGGAAGGCGCCCGGTTTGCCTGGAACCACACCGCGTCCACCTGGCCCGAATCCTTCCACGGTCTGGCTTCCAAACAGGCCGTGCGGCGCAGTGACGGTTCCAGCCAGTTCCTGATTGAGGACATGGCGGTCCTGGCGGCTGATGCGCCCGCGCTGGAAGGCGATGACGGGTCGGCCCGTTTTGCCCGGCAGTGGCTGGGTTGGTGGGCGGGAGACGGCGCCGTGGAACAAGCCGGGCTGGCGGACATGCCTGGCTTGCAGCAGGGCGAGACCCTCCTGGCATTGGGGCTGCGGCAGGAGGCCCTGGCCGTGCTGAACCCGGTGCCCGAGCAGGTTCGGCAGGATCCGCACACCCTGCTGGCACTCGCCGAGTGGTTTGCCGAACAAGAACTCTATCGGCTGTCCATCCTGTCGGCCCGCTATCTCTATTTCCTGGCCCCGTCGGCCCGGGTTTCCGAACTGCCCATCCATGTCCAGGAACTCCTGTTTCCCCGGCCGTGGTCGGATTTGGTCGCCTCGGCGACCATGAGCCACAACATTCCGGAACTGTATTTCTGGAGCCTGTTGCGTCAGGAAAGTTTGTTTGAGCCCACGGCGGTGTCGGGCAGCAACGCCATTGGCCTGGCGCAGGTCATTCCCGACACGGGCGACTGGGTTGCCCTGCAGCGCGGCATTGTCGGGTTTGAAACCGCCCAACTGGAACGGCCTTACCGGAGCCTGGACTTTGGCGCCTGGTATCTGCGCCGGGTGTGGGAGGACGTGGATCGCAACTGGCTGACAGCACTGGTGAGCTACAACGCCGGACCCGGCAACGGATCCCATTTCCGGGATGTGGCCGGCGCGGATGATCTGGAGTTTCTCGCTGCCATCACCTTGGTGGAGCCGGTGGTCTATGTTGAAGCCATCGTGGTCAACCTGTATCACTACAACCGGTTGTACGAACAGGCGCAGTAGGCCCATGGGAGCGTCGGAACCCGGTCTCCGGCGCCTCTTCATTGTTTTGGGGGCGAGTTCACCATCGGCACTCCCAACCGCGGGGAAATCCTGATTGGATTGCGTCAGGTCCCGGCGGTTGCCGTCAGGGGCAGGGAGGTTGAGTCCTCGTTCAGCCGGTGGGGGATGGTCCGTTGCACACATCCTGTCCTGGTCCGACTGCCAGCCTGACGCCCATGGAACCGCGTGCTCCTCGGGTGAGCGAAGAGATCGTCATACTGCCAAGTGCGACTTGCTCAGTGGAGGCAGGTCGCGAATATGTTGGATCGGGGAGTTGTCGTCGATGCGCAATAGTCTGTGATGAAGGACGAATATCCAAGTTAAAAGCGGTTGTCATTCGGTGTTCGGGTACATGTAAGCTTCAAATGCTCCGGGAATCCGGCAGGCTTCCCTTCCCGTCCGGCTCCCGTTGCGCCCCTGCGAGATTGACCGAGCCATGAGACTCCATGCGAATTCGGGTTTCATTTGATGTTCCGTCATTGTCCCCCAACACAACTTGTTATTTCCGCATGCAATCCATCGGCAAAAACGGATGGCTCAATTCAGACTGGTTGGAGACGGTCTGGTGTACGACGGCAAAACAACCCCTTGCGGCAATCACAGGATTTACGATCGGCAACACCGGCGACGACACTGCCGGGGTGCCTCTCACTTGGGATAGCATTACCCACACGTCGTTTGGCAAATACAGGCTCGAAGTTTGTTCAGGGGATTGTTCAACGGCCGTCGGTTACAACGTTACAGAAACTTCATATACCCACGCCTGCGCATCGAACAGTACGTGTCATTGCCGGATGCGGGCCAAAGCGGTGGCAACGTCCGATTTCATAGATGGTCCTTGGTCCGGGCGCGTGTCTGTTTGGATACCCGAGTAGTCGGGCCCTAAGCACTTTGCATGGACCAATATCAAGATGGAATCTGGTTTCGGAGATCTCGGAAACCGGCGCGGCCGGCGGCCATGATGGCGCGCTGGTGCGGTTACATGCATCGGAGCATGGCTTCGTGCTTGGCCTTGCGGAAGATGCGTTCGATTTCAGTTCCGGGCTGTAGGGGGCAGATGGTACAGATGGATGTGGCGCTGCTCGGCCGGGTTCTCCCGGGCGTCCCGGATTGTCGTGGACCGGTGGATGGAGGCGTTGTCCGGCACGACTACGCGCGGGCGCGCGCCGTCTTCGGGGAGGTGTATGACAGGAACCCCGGCAGGTCTGCACTCGCCCCGGTGTGGGGGACTGCCCACTAGATCAGGGGCTGCTTGGGAGCGGTGTCCGGAGCGGCCAGGGCGGCCATCCCGTCCACGCGCGGGCCCTGAGGGCTCTTTGTATCACTACACTTGGCTGTATGGGTACGGACAGGCGCAGTAGGCCCATGGATGCGTC
The DNA here is from genome assembly GCA_965208365.1 of Caldilineaceae bacterium. Classification (GTDB taxonomy): domain Bacteria; phylum Chloroflexota; class Anaerolineae; order Caldilineales; family Caldilineaceae; genus Bin34. The sequence continues at coordinate 2,371,205 of OZ242330.1, forward strand.
GGGGCCCGGATCGCGTGGCGTGCGGTGTCAGGAGGATGGTTCCGGCAACGGCGGCATATCGGTCGGGGTCAGGAAGCACCGAATGCTGTCCACGACGCCGTCCGCGATGACTTCAGGACGTTCGTACAGGAGCTCCTGGTCCCCTCCCATGAACCCCATTTCCAGAATCACGGAAGGGGTGTGGCCCGCCACTTTGGCGTGCATGTGGTATTCGGTCATGTCATGCGTGATGCTGTAGGCGTGCCAGGGCAGGCCCGTGTGATGCTCGTACCAATGCCGCAGGCAGGCGATAAAGTCCTCCTCCGCCTCCCGGGTCAGGGATGTTGACAGATTGGCCGCCTTGTACCCGGTCGCATCGATGCAGGAATCGGCATGCAGGCTCAGGGCAAGGTTGACGGACAATCCGTTCAGGCGTGCATCCCGTTCGTACAGTCGCGTAACCCGGGCTCCCAACTCCTCCAGGCGCGGGATGACAATGTCCGCCACTCCCTGGTTGGCTTGCAGTTCCGTGTGGGTTACCTTGCCGGCGGTTTCGCAAACGGCGCCAATGTCCTGCACCGCATCCGGTTCCGACCAGTGGCCCACGAGGACTGCGATTGACAACCCCGATAGCGGACCTTGAACCGCCGGTGTGCGCCTTGCGTGGTCACTGTCCAGGGATTCCTGCCATCGAGCCGAACCGGATTCCCGACCCATCTCGATAACGCGGAACTGAACCAGGGCCGCGCCCAGTGCCACGGCAATGGCTATGGCCATCATAAGGCCGCGGCGGAACGCCTGGGAGCGATGCATGGACAGAGGCTGGCGACACAGTCACCCCCAAGTGGAGGCGATGGTCCATTGGCGGAGGATTGCGGGGAACACGAAGCAAATCACGGGATTATAGGTGTGTGTGTACGGAACTGGAGCCTATTGGTGGCCCATCCGGCCTCCAGTGCCTCTTCGTTATTTTTGGGTTCGAGTTCACCATCGGCATTCCCAACCACAGGGAAAGCACGGTTGGTTTGCGTCAGGCCCCGGCGGTTGCCGTCAGGGGTGGGGAGGTTGAGTCCTCGCCTCGGCCGGTGGGGGATGGTCCGCTGTATGCATCTTGTCCCGGTCCGACAGCCAACCGCCGCCCATGGAACCGCGTGCTCCTTGGGTGGGCGAAGAGACTGTCATGCCCGCCAAGCCCGACCTGCTCGGTGGAAGCAGGTCTCGAATATGTCGGATCGGTGATTTGCCGTCGATACGCAAGAGGCCAGGATAAAGCACGAATATCCGAGTTTCAAGGGCGGTTGTCACTCGGTGTGTGATACGTGTAAACTTTGAGTATCCAAGGAATCCTGCCGGATTCCCTCCCCGTCCGGTTCCCGTCACACCCCTGCGAGATTGACCGAGCCATGAGACTCCATACAAAGCCGGGTTTAATCATTGCCGCTGTCGCGGCCCTTTTTGTGTTGGCCGCCTTGGCCTGGTCGCTGAGCGCCGACTCGGCGACGGCCAACAGCTGCAGTGGTGGCTATCACTTCCATGAACCGGATACCTGCCACAAACACTGCCAAAACGGGATGTCGGCACACAACACTGACCACGGCGACGACTGCAGTGTATCCAACCCCACCCCCAGGCCTCGCCGGCAACGTCCCTCTCCCACTGCCACCCCCACCCCGCAGCCGACCCCATTACCGTGTCCGGTGGCCGTACAGGGATTCCAGATCGGCAGCGGGGATGACGCCATTACGGACTCGAGCATCACGGTGACATGGGATGCGCCCGGGCCCTCAAGCCTATACGGGTACAAGATTGAGAGTTGCAGTTCGGCCGATGCCGACTGCCCCGATGCCACCGAGGTGGCGACCCCGTCCCGGTCGGTGACCTCGCACACTCTGACGGAGCTCGATCCCTTCACTTCGTACTTCTTCCGCATTACGGCCCTGGCCAACCCGAGCAGTGCCACCTGCTCGGATACCGAAGCCTCCGCGATCGTCACCGCGACCACGGAAAAGAGGCGGCTGGTGGTGGACAACTTCCGAGTTGCCGGCGTCACCAGTAACACCGTAACGCTGCAGTGGGACGCGCCGGCGTCAACGACAGGACTGGACAAGTACAAGATCGAGAGTTGCAGTTCGGCCACCGTCGACTGTCCCGATGCCACCGAGGTGGCGACGCCGGCCAAGACCGCGACCACCCAGATCGTGACCGGTCTCGACCCCAGCACGACCTACTATTACCGCATTACCGCCTTGGCCATCCCCAACAGTGCCTATCTGGATTCCGTCCCCGGAGACACCACCGGGGATACCATCGGGGGCGGCAACGGGAATCCCGGAGATGATCCGCCTGGAGATGATCCTCCCAATGACGAGGACCCTCCCGATGACATTGTCGTGGTCACCACGGCGCTGCCGCCGGTGGCAGGTCTGGGGGTCACATGCACGGCCAATTCCGCCACCTTGACCTGGACCGCACCCGATTCGACAACGAACGTCGACAACTTCGAGGTTCAGTACTGCACTGACTCCACCTGCACCACGCCTGTGTCCGCCGGTACGCCATTGGCCTCGGCCACTAGCTTCACAGTGGTGAACCTGTCTGCCAACACTAGCTATTATTTCCGCCTCCGGGCCGTAGGCAAGACGGGCTATCACGATTCGGACTGGTCTGACGCCGTGCTGTGCAAGACCGACAAGACGCCCCTGCCTGCCATCACGGGCTTCACAATCGATAGCGACTCTGACCTGGGAGGCGTGCCACTGGCCTGGGACGCCATGACCCACACGGCGTTCGACAAGTACAGACTCGAAGTGTGCTCGGACAATCAGTGCTCTTCCCCCACTGGTTACGATGTCACAACTGCCTCGTACCACCACACCTGTGCACAAGGCACTACGTGCTATTACCGGGTTCGTGCCAAGGCAACGGCGAATACCGACTACAAGGACGGGCCCTGGTCCGATTTCGTGACTGTATCGATACCGAATTAGTAGGGCTGGGGACACAGTCGCCAACCCCGACCGGTTGGCGACTGTGTCCTTTGGTCGGGACCGGGATCGGATCGTCTGTGCAATCGACTTCCGGGATGCGGGGCATCGATGCTCTAAGTACGGCAGGTCGGCACCGATGTCGACGGCAGTTTCGGAATGGCCGCGATCTCGGAGGACTGGCCGTCCACCGGCACATGGCCCAACTGCTCGATCCCAATCCAGCTGTGGGGCCCGAACATCACGTCCAGGGTCGCAGGAAGGAGGATGTCCGCCAACGCATGGCATCGGGTTTGGAATGACGGGTATCGTTCGGATGCCCGGGGCCATCGAGGAACACCGGTAGGGTCGGCCCAAAGGCATGTTCCTGATGGTGTCGCAGAGTACCCCCATCCGGTCTGCAGCGGCCAAGGCCCAAATGAGAATGCGATTGGCCTGAGGAACGGCGGCCGGCCGGGTATGGGGTTGCCGGTTCTTTGTTAGAATTGCCGACCTTTCCGAGCCTGTCCCCTCCAATGCAGCCCATGCACGATGCGCCGTCGCAAGGCGTTCGGATAGGAGCCCTGTTGCGCGAGCGGCGGGAGACTCTGGGTCTGAGTCTGCAGGATGCCGAAACCGCCATCCGGATTCGGGCCGCCTATCTGATGGCTTTGGAGAACGACGATTGGTCGAACCTGCCCGGCGAGGTAGTAGGCCGGGGATTTCTCAAGAACTACGCAGAGTTCCTGAAACTGGACTCGGCGGAACTCAAGCACCGGCGGCAGGTTCTGGTTGCACCGGCCCTGAGCCGCGAGTGGGCGGATACCAGTTCCGGCGCGCCGATGCCGAAACCGCGCCCTGTCGACTACCGTCCCATTGCCGTGCGCATGCACGGCGAGTCCACGATGGGGGAGCGCACCGGCCTGTCGCGCGGCTTGGTGGCGGCTGTAATCCTTGCCATGGCCGGATTGTTGTTGCTGGCTGGCATTTGGTACGGCATTCCGCGGGTCAGCCCCGGACTGGACAGTCAGGTGGATGTTGCAGCCATCAGCGACCAGGCGCAGGATTGGGTATTGGAGCGTTGGGCTTCCGCATCCGAAGCACTGCCCTGGAATCTGGCTGACGTGCCGGCAACAACAGCCACGCCGCCCATGGCCGTGGCCGTGCCCGAGCTCCTGCCCACGGCCACTTCGGCGTCGGCTTCCGTTCAGCCCGTCGAGGTGCCGTCCACGCCCGTGCCGCCCACCCCCACGGTCACAGCTACCCCAACCGACGTACCCCAGCCGGTGGCGGACGCACTGGTACCCTCGGCTGCCTGCCCGGACCCGAACGTGCAGATTTCGTCCCCGCAACCGGGTGCGGTGGTGTCGGGCGACGTCCCGATTATTGGAACGGCCGATCATGAGGAGTTTTGGTACTACAAACTGGAGCGTACCGAAGGAACGAACCTGGATGGGGCCTTTCTCTACTTCGAGGGCCAGCAGACGGCCGTGTCCAACGGCCCACTGGGGATTCTCGATACATCGTTCATGGTGGACGGTGTCCACACGTTACGATTGACTGTGGTGGACATCGGCGCGGGAACGGACCTGCCGACCTGCGCGGTGGTGATCACGGTTGCCAATCAAGGCAGTTAGGGGCAACACGGTTTTTGCTGCAGGCAGAAACCGGTTCCCCCCTCAGTTCCCACACAGCACACACAGGTCCATGAAGACCCAGATATACGCCCTCAAGACGGTGCCGGAAGCGATAGCCACTGCCGAGGTTGGCGTCGATTTCATCGGTATCACGGTGGGAGAACGGGGTCGCCTGCCCTGGGAACTGGACTTCCGCCGCAGTCGGGAAATCTTCGCCGCGGTGCGAGGGGTATCCGGGGCCCATGTTCTGGCCCTGACGGTGGCCTGGGACGAGGAGGAGATAGTGGAGACTGCGGTGCAGACATCGCCGGACATCGTTCACCTGTCGGGGGATTTCGACCGCTACACGCCCGAACTGGTGGTCAGGCTGCGGTCCAGGCTGTCCCCCGTCAAGATCATGATGGCGATTCCGGTGGGAACCTCGGATTCGGTGGCCAAGGCTGCCATGTACGCCCGCGCCGCCGATGTGCTCATCCTGGATACGGATCGCAGCCACGTGCCGGGTGTCGGAGCCACCGGCGAGGTGCACGACTGGAGTCTGAGTGCGGAAATCGTGCGTCGGGTGAACATCCCCGTGGTGCTGGCAGGGGGGCTCAGCCCCGACAACGTCCAGGAAGCCATCCGCAGGGTCCGGCCCTGGGCAGTGGACAGTTATACGCACACCAACGCGGCTGGCTCCAGGTATAAGGATCTCGAAAAGGTAGCCGCCTTCAACCGGGCTTCCAAGGAAACAGCATGAACAGCAGCGGAGATCTCGGGTGAAGGTTCAGATTTACGAGCACGTCCATCCCGACGATGTGCGCCGCAGTATTCAGGCCGGCGTGGATTTCATCGGGGTAAAGCCGGGTGTGGACGGGCTGAGCGAGGGCGAGGTGGACTTCGACCTGTGCCGGGAACTGTACGAGGTGGCGGCCCGGCATCCGGACGTGTTCTGCAACGCACTCACCACAGCCATCGAGACCGACGTCATCGTTGGGGTGGTGCAAAGGGCCCGACCCGATGTCCTGCACCTGTCCGGGAATATCCACAAGACCCCACCGGCCCAGGTCGCCGAGATCCGCCGGATGATCTCGCCGGTCAAGGTCATGGCCGCAATCCCGGTGACGGACGAATCCTCCGTGGAGTTGGCCCTTTCCTACCAGGGCGTAGTGGACTACTTCCTGCTGGACACCCCCGCGCCCGACGGGGACATCGGGGCCACAGGCCACATGCACGACCTGACCGTGAGTGCGGACATCGTACGCCGGTCGCAAATTCCGGTGATTCTGGCCGGCGGCCTGGAGGCCGGCAATGTGGGGGAAGCGATCCGCCGGGTCGGGCCGTGGGGTGTGGACTCCTTCACCCACACGAACGAGCCGGGCTCTCGCAGGAAGAACCCCGGTCTCGTGAAGGCGTTTGCGGCAGCTGCCAGGGGATGACGGTACCGGACAACCGGGGTCGGGGCATCCTGTTCGGGGATGTCTGTGTCGACTTGGTGCTGAGCGTTCCCGAGGAGACCGGCAAGGCCCGTCGGCAAGCGTCGCCCGAGGTGCACGGCGGCGGGACGGTGGCCAACACCGCCGTGGCCCTGGCGCGCTTGGGTGTCAAGACCCATTTCGTTGGAGTGGTGGGGGACGATCTCTTTGGTCGGGAGGCCCTAGAGGAACTGGTCGCCGAAGGTATCGACATCTCGTGCGTGGAGCTTTCGGGACGGCGACCCACGATGATAGTGATTGCCCTGATCGACGGGACCGGTCAGCGTACGGTGTTGGGCTGGCCGCGGCGGGATCAGGCCTTTGCGGAACTGAACGAGAGACAGCTGGACGGTCTGGAACTCACGGCCCATGATTGGCTGCATACGTCGGGGGTCTGCATGGTGCAGGATCATGGCCGTCGGGCCATGCTCCGGGCCCTTGATTGGGCCCGCGCGCGCAAGGTTCGGTCCTCTTTCGACCTCAATCTGCGGTTGGGCCTGGAAGGCGACAGCCTCCCGGCCAGCTATGTTGAGGCGCTGTGGGCGGCGATCAGGCGTGCGGACTTCGTCCTGGGTTCCGCGGACGAAGAGCTGTTTCACCTGGTCCCGGCCGAGCCGGACCTGCGGAGGGCAACGGCCCGTCTGGCCAGGGAGGGCCAATGCGTTGCCATCATGCGGGAAGGGCCGGTTGGCGCCCATGTGTCGGAGTTCGGTTCCCCGGCCGTGACCATTCCGCCGTTTCGGGTGCCGGTTGTGGACACCCTTGGCGCCGGCGACAGTTTCGATGCCGGCTTTATGGAGGCGGGGCTGTCGGGATGTTCGTTGGCCGAACAGGTCATCCGCGGCCACGCTGTGGCCGCATTGCAGATTGGCCGGGCTGGCGCCCGCAGTTCACCCCGGCGCAAAGAACTGGATCGCTTCCTGGCCAATCGATCCGACCCGACTCCGGGGTAGGAAACGGATACGGGGCAATGACCGTTTGGCGGTCGTGGGATTCTCCTGATGCAGAGTTCCCGTGGTTGCCGCAGCAGAGCCTTGGACCGGATGGTCTGGCCGGCCCGTTCTCAGTTCGTGACCGCGACCGTTCCGGCTGTCGATTCGGTTTCTTCGTGGCCCGCGCCGATGGGAGTGACGACGGGTTCCCCATCCTCCCCTTCCTCCACCGTGTACATGCGGTTGGCGCGGTCCATCATCAAGACGCCGTTGAGGTGATCGATTTCGTGCTGGAAGATTCGAGCCAACCAGCCATCCGCCTTGATGCGGATGGCCTTTCCGTCGGCATCCATGCCTTTGACCGTGATGCGTTCGGCCCGGTCCACATCCACCAGGAAGCCCGGAACACTTAGGCATCCCTCCCGGCCTTCGACTTCGCCGCGGGCCCGGACGATCTGGGGATTCAGGATTTTGTAGAGTTCGGGCACCGCGTCCGGATCCTCGTCCGTGTCGGCGTACTCGATGACCAAGGCCGCTAGGTTGCGGCCCACCTGCGGGGCCGCCAGCCCCACGCCCCCGGCCTCGCGCATGGTTTCGACCATGTCGTTCAGCAGCCGACGGATCCTGCGGTCCACCTTGCGAATACGCACGGTCTTGCGATGCAGAATCGAGGAGTCTTCCCGCCAGTCTTGCAGGATGTCCAGTACGGCCATAGTCGGAACAGAGGGGGTGAGTCGGGTATTCAACCAGCCGGAAACACTGGTTCAGCTTGGGTGGAGGTATCCAAAAAGATTATATCCAGCCTGTCGGCCGGCAGCCGGGCGGGCGAGTGCCGCTCCGCTTCAGGTGTGTTGGTATTGGCTCGTTGCGGCACAGGACAAACGCTGCTTCATGCAGGTGTTCGATTGTGCAAGTTCCCTCGGGCAGGATGCTGTTGCCCGACCCGTCAGCGCCGGGTATCCATCCACCTCGACTGGGAGACATGCCCCGCAAGACCAGAAGGTTTTGCCAAGATCGGGCCGGGGGAGCTCCGCGGTGTTTCCGGGCACGGCGCTTGACTGCATGCAACCTGCCGAACGGATTCTGGCTGCACAACCCGGTCCGGTGGTGGCTCAATCTGGAGAGATGGTGGGTTGCATCCGCCCGTAGCTGAGTACAATGGAGCCCCGCATGCACGGGAGGCGATCGATGGCCATCACCAAACCCTGGACAGTACCGTCGGAACCGCGCGAGGCCGAACCGGCCCTTTCGGTGGACCTGTCCAAGCCCATCCCTTCCTGGAACACCCCGGAATACCCTGCCGAATGGCCCAGGAGCGACGAAATGTCGACGGTCCCGAGGCATGTTGCCATTCTGAACTACCTGTTGAACGCCCTGTCCTTTCTGCTGGCGCGGCGCGGCAGACCCTTTGGCATCAATCAGGACATCGGCTTGCACTTCTTCGATGCCGACGGTCAACAGCAGCGTTGTGATCCAGACATGATCGTTATGCCGTTTCCCAACACCGGGCGCGGTTCCCTGCGCCGTTGGGACATGCCCTGTCCACCCGACTGCGTCATCGAGGTCGCTTCCCCGTCCACCGTCGACAACGACTTGGGGATCAAAAAGGAATGGTATGCCGGGATGGGGATCCGGGAGTACTGGGTCCTGGACCCGGTCGACTCCGATGATCCGTCCCACCTTGAATCCGGCCTGCTGTTGCCCGATGGTCCGATGATGGGCTGGCAACTGGAGCGGGGGCGTTACGAATCACTGGGGACCGTCTGCGACGAGGCTGCGCGCTCGTGGTCCGCCTACTCGCCGGTCCTGGACTGCGGTCTCCTCCTTGTGCAGGAACTGCACCAACATGAAACCGACGGTGGCTACCGGATTCTGGACCCGGAGACGGGCGAGCCACTGGTCAGTTCAAAGGAGAAGGACGACCTGTTGGAAGCGCAACAGTCCCAACTGCGGGCGCAGCAGGCCCGGTTGGATGAGAGGAATGCTGAAATCGCGGGGATGGCGGCTGCTCTGGCAAGGATTCAGTTCGGTGATGCCGTAGCCGACGAACTCCGGTTGATGATGCAGCAATCCTCGGCTTCCTTGCCACACGCGGAGTTGGTACAGGCCTGGATGGACAATGGGTCGGCCGAGGCATTTCTGGATTTGGCACGGCAACACTTCGGATTGTCCGCGTCGCAGGATTAGGTCTGCAGCGAGGCCGGCTCTGTCGAGTGTGAACGGGATCCCGGTGCAGTCGTCGGTGCCTGGAGGTTGTGCCTGGAGCCGTCCATCCGGTTGACCAGGCGCAGCGAGTTGCAGCAACAACCCGTATGCGATCGCGGCGTTTGTCACTGGAGTATTCCCCGGCAGGGTGCGGTGTCGCATGTCAGGAAGCCGGGTTTACTTTGCACTGGTTGTTATTGCCTTCGGACTTCGACCTCAATGTGTACAACGTCCAGCCGAGAAGTGGACCTGAAGGCAACATCTGCACGCGGTCAAGGCGTGGAATGGTTTTTTGACGGTGGGAAGGCTTCGGTGACGACGGCAGCCTGTGGACGAAACAGAGTCGACCGCCGTGCCGGAAGGCATGTGCGCGAGGCAATCCGCAATCTGGTTTGCCTTTCCCTTCTCGGCCTGACCATTGTCGGGTGCGACTATGAGGTCGGTTCACCCTCTGCTGCCGACTTGGAGGCTTCCCCTGTCCAGTCTTCCGAAGCAACTCCGGAGGCCGAAGTTGCGGTGCCAGAGGCCCACTGCGGAGATTGGGACACACTGACCGACTCCGACCTCGTCTACCAAAACAATGTTTGGGGCAAGGGAAACATTGCCGACTATGAACAGTGTCTCTTGACGCGCAGTCTGGACGGAGCGACCGAGTATGGCTGGCGCTGGCGATGGCCTAAGGGAAACGGCCAGGTCAAGTCATACCCGGAGGTGATATACGGTCAAAAGCCATGGGACTCCGAATCCTCCACGTCCGCCCTGCCCGCACCGATAGAGGCCATTAGGGAACTGTCCATTGCCTATGCCGTCGAACTGAGTGCCGAAGGGACCTACAACCTGGCCTACGACATCTGGGTAACCAGCACCGACCCGCCTACCCCCGACACGATAACGCATGAAGTGATGATATGGATGGATCGGACATTCGAATCCCAGCCTCGGAGGTTTCACGCCGGCGATGTTGTGGTGGATGACATTGCCTATGATCTCTATCTGCGTCCGGCATTCCATGCGGGGTCTGGAGCGGACTACATTGCCTTCGTCAGCCAGGAGCCTCGGTTCAGCGGCGTGGTCGATGTCGTGGCATTCCTAAGCTACTTGGTCGATCACAATCACATTCCGGCCGACCACTATGTGGCCGCGGTGGAACTGGGCAACGAGGTCATAGAAGGCACAGGGGAGTTGTGGCTCCAGCGGTACCAAGTGACGGCCGACTAGGACGGCGGAACAGTCGGCGCACGAACATCGAAACAAACGCCAGAGCCGCCAAGCATGTTCGCTGGCGTTGGCAGTTCTTTGGGCTGCCAATGCACTGGCGGCATCTTGTTCGCTCGCTACCGTTGCACTTATCGTTCAAGAGCGCGCACGACCGCTTCGGGATCCCGGTCAATGACGGTCAGCAGGACGCGGGCGGCACGATCCGGGACTCGCCGACCCTGTTCCCAGTCCTGTACGGCACGGGCGTCCAATCCGAACCGGTCCGCGAATTTTTGGCGGCTGAGCTTCATGCGCTTGCGCAGCGCCACGATGTGCTCCACCACTGGATTGTCAACAATCCGGCAGGGCAGAGACATTTCGTCCCGTACGTGGGCAAGCACCTCGCCCAAGGCGGTTTCCAACTCATGTCCTACTTGGGTTCGCTGAGTCGTCATTGGATGTTTTCTCACTCTTGACTTGATTGTGGTCATAAGTGGCGACAGTACCTTCCTGTCCGCCGGACCAAGGTCGTCCTGATCTGCTTTGGCGTGCGCTGCCGCCAGGTAGACCACTCCGGGCCCAACGTGACGGAAGTAGATGGTACGGATGCCTCCACGCTTACCCCGTCCCGTGCCAGCCCAACACGGTTTCCGAATACCTCCGGTTCCTCGAACACCGGTGCAGCTTTTGCATCGGTGATGATGGCGGCCACCATGGCTTGCCAACCCGCTTCCGGCTTGAGCATTCGGCCAGTCCGTCCACAAGCCTTGGCAACCAAGAGCCGTAGCGCCAGAGTATGTGGCATTGCCGCACTCTGGGTCAATGCTGACTGAAAGTGGGCATTGGTCAGCACTACCTGTTCAGCCATGGTGTCTCACCTCTGTCCGGAGCGGGCAAATCAGATCCGGAGAGGGCTGCCCCTGTTTTCGGACATCTCGACGACTTGCGCGTGGAGGCTTTCCTGCCCATCCCGAACCTTCGGTTTCCAAGGATGGTCGGCATCCCGCCTATAATCCGTCAGCTTCCCCGATTCCCATCCCTGAGATGCATTTTTGGCAACGTCTGGCCGCCTCCGCCCGTGAGCGGCGCTCCCTGCTGTGCGTAGGGCTTGATCCAGTAGTGGAACGCCTGCCGGAAGCGTTCAGCCGGCCGGGCCGCTCCATCACCGGCAACCTGTTGGCCTGGAACACCCACATCATTGAAGAGACAGCCGAATGGGCGGCGGCCTACAAGCCCAACCTCGGGTTCTATCTGGCCCATGGCGTTGACGGGCTGCGACTACTGGAGGACACCCTGGCCCGGATACCGTCGGGCCGACCGGTGATTCTGGACGCCAAGTTCGGCGACATCGGCGCCACTGCGGAAGGCTATGCCCAATTCTGTTTCGGAACCTTGGGGGTCGGTGCCGTCACGCTCAACCCCTATCTGGGCAGGGACGGCTTGGCCCCGTTCCTGGATTGGCCGGGCAAGGGCTGCTTTGTGCTGGCCCACTCGTCCAACCCGGATGGACAAGCCTTTCAGGGACGAAGTCTTGACGGAGAGCCCTTGTTCATCCAGGTTGCCCAGACGGCGCGGGCTTGGGGACCGAACAGCGGTCTCGTTGTGGGTGCGACCGATCCACGGTCCTTGCGGCAGGTGCGCGCAGCAGTACCGGACCTATGGTTCCTGGCTCCGGGCATCGGTACGCAGGGAGGCGCGCTCGAGGAGAGTCTGGCGGCCGGCTGGATTTCCCGGGATGTGCCAGGAGTTCTTTTCAATGCCAGCAGCAGTTTGGCGCAGGCTCGGGAACCGGCGGAAGCGGCTGGTCGGCTGGTCCGCGCCATGCGATCGCAGATGGACGCGTTGGCGGCGACGTAGGATGTGTATCGGGACCAGCAAACAGACATGCCGGCAAATTGATGGCAGCCCTTGAAGTTCCAACCGGCCGACAGTTGGGACTTCGGCCGCAACTGCGCCGACGGGATAGGGAGTCCGATCCGTTGGCTCAAAGCTGTGCCGGATGCCAGCCGAAGGGGCCTAACGGTGCAGGCATCCGGTAGTTCGCTTCGCTCCGAGCCTCTTATGGCAGGACCAGGCATTCCCAGGGCCAGGCCGTTTGTCAAATGGGCGGGCGGTAAGCGAAGTCTGGCTGCCCTGATCTGGGACCAGGCCCCAGCCGACTTTCGTGACTACCACGAGCCGTTCGTTGGTGGTGGCAGCGTGTTTTTCGCGATGCCTGAACGAATCGGCAAGGCATGCCTTTCGGATGTCAACAGGGAGCTGATCACGGCCTACACGGTGATCCGGGACGACGTAGAGAACCTGATTGACGCGTTGCAGAAGCACGCGCGTGACCATCATGCGGATGAGGGCTACTACCTCCGGGTCAGGGCGCAGGAACCCGAAGCTCCACTCCAGGTGGCTGCGCGGTTCATCTATCTCAACAAGACCTGCTACAACGGATTGTATCGGGTGAACAGGTCCGGGAAGTTCAATGTGCCCAAGGGCAGCTACAAGAATCCCAGGATTTGCGATGCCGAGGGCCTTCGTCAGGCCAGCGCGGCGTTGGCACAAGCCGATATTAGGGTGGAAACGTTCAACTCGATTGCCCCGGAAGCCGGGGACTTCGTCTATTGCGATCCTCCGTACGACGGTACGTTCACGAGCTATTTGCCCGGAGGGTTCGGAGACGGGGAACAGGAGTTGCTTCGGGACACTGCGGCCGGTTGGGGACAACGCGGCGTTCATGTCATGATCAGCAACTCGGACACGCCACTGATCAGGGACCTGTACTCTGGACCGGTGTTCCGGATCCGCGAAGTCTTGGCTCCCCGATTTATCAACAGCAATGGGGAGGGCCGCGGCAGCGTTGTGGAGGTGCTGGTTACAACCTATGACTGAGGGTACTCGTGCCAACTACTCTGGATCCCAACTGGAGTCCTGGGTGGTTCTTCCCAACAATTCCATGTTTGGTATGGTCGACAGCCTGCTACATGTGATCGACCCGGGAGAGTTTGCAAGATTCCGCAGTAGGGGAGGGACCCGATGAACACCGCGGGCGCTCCCAACTCCGGCTTGTTCGATCTTCTCCTTGAGGTACAGGCACTGCAGTTCGGAGAATTCACCCTGACCAGCGGCGCGAAGTCACTCATCTACATGGATCTGCGTCGCGTCGGAAGCCATGCGGGTCTGTTGCGCCTCTGTGCCCTGGGAGTCAAGGATCAGCTGGATCCGCTGGCGCCGGACCGGATTGCGGCCGTCCCGATGGGCGCTCTGGCCCTGGGGGGCGCGGTGACCGTTGAGTCCGGCGTCCCGCTGATCTTCACGCGCTCGGCGTCCAAGACCCATGGTTTGCAGCGGCAAATCGAAGGGCTGTTTCAACCCGGCGAAAACGTCGCCATCGTCGAGGATCTGGTCACCACCGGCGGCAGCGTGATTGAGGTCGCGGATATTCTGCGCAATGCGGACCTGTCGGTTACCGACGTGGTGGTGCTGACCTGCCGCAATCGACAGGCTGAGGTCCGGTTGCGGGAGGCGGGCCTCCGGATGCATGCCGTGTTCGACTTGCGCGAAGCCGTGGACCACTTCCTGGCCGGCGGCCACATATCCCCTGAACAACACCAGGCTGTAGTGCAGGTCCTGGAACCCCAGGAGTCCCTCCAATCTGTCGCAGGGGAACATGCATGATCCGGGATTTCGCCTCCGCCGAGAATCGGGTGTGGAACAGCATCCTCGAGTCGTACCAGCCCGAACCCATTGCCGGCGACTTCACCGGCAAACACATCGTGACGGTGGACCAATTCGCCCGCGAGGACCTGGTCCAGCTTTTCGATGCCACCCTGCGGTTGGAGCAGCGCATTCGCAACCGGGATCGAGGCATTGGCGAGGTGGCCCACGGAGCCATTACGGCCCAGTTGTTTTTCGAGGCCAGCACGCGCACGGATCTATCGTTCCAGTCCGCTGTCAGCCGGTTGGGTGGACGCTCCATCGGAGCCAGCAACGGCATCGAATTTTCGTCCGTCCACAAGGGCGAGGACCTGCCGGATACGGTGCGTGCTGCCGGCTGCTACGCGGATGTCATCATCCTTCGCCACAACGTGGAGGGGGCGTCTCTGGTCGCCGCCTACTTCCTGGACATCCTGCGCAAGCAGATTCAGCGCCAGCCGGTGGTGATTTCAGCCGGCGACGGCACCGGCGAGCATCCCACCCAGGCCCTGCTGGACGCCTACACGATCTTCAAGCGCAAGGGGGGCCTGGGCGGTCTCCGGATCTCCATGGTGGGGGACTTGCGTTTCGGCCGCACGGTGCACTCCCTGGTCAAGTTGCTTTGTCTCTACACGGGCGAGGACATCCAAATCAACCTTGTGTCGCCCGAAGTCTTGAGGCTGCCGGAACCCTTGAGGGCGCAGGCCAGGGACTCTGGGTTGACAGTGAAGGAAACCGGACACCTGCGCGAGGTGTTGTTCGATAGCGATGTCATCTATTGGACGCGCATCCAGGAGGAGCGGTTCGACTCGCGGGACGACTACGACGAGGTCAAGGACGAGTACGTCATGCTCCCCGAGCTACTGTCCCAGACCCCGATCAACACCGTCCTGATGCACCCGTTGCCGCGCAAGCATGAAATGGGCACAGCTTCCGACAAGCTGAACCTGGATCTGGACCAGCGCTCCATCTACTTCCAGCAGATGGAGAACGGTATGTTCATTCGCATGAGCCTGATCGCGCTGGTCCTGGGCCGCTGGGTCTGAAGGACATCGATCCCATGAGCATCCTCAGGATTCCCGGTCCCCTGGACCCGCATGTCCATCTGCGGGGCATGGACTGGTCGCACAAGGGAGACTTTGCCACGGAGACCGCGGCCGCCCTGGCCGGCGGCTATACGGCGGTCCTGGATATGCCCAATACCCCACCCGAAACTGCCCGGCCTGAAGCCTTGGCCCGGAAACGAGGGGAACTGACTCGCACAGCCCATTGCGACTGGGGTGTCTACTACGGAGCTCATCCCCAAGGCAACCTCAAGACCTTCCCCAAGGCCTTCCAAGACGTCGTGGGCCTGAAAATCTACTGCAATCCGACCACGGGCTTCATGTACATGCGGGGCCAGACCCGGGAGGAGCACTTCGCGGCCTGGCGAGATCATGGCCTGGTGGCGGTGCATGCCGAGGAGGAAGAGGTCGCGGCCGTTCTGGAGCTGGTGGACCGCTATCGGATCCGTACACACTTCTGCCACATCAGCACCCGAACGGAACTGGACATGCTGCGCGAGGGCAAGCGGAACGGGTTGCCCATCTCGGCCGGTGCCTGTCCGCACCACATGTTCCTGACGGAACTGGACCTGCCGCGTCTGGGCAGCTTCGGCATGATGAAACCTCCTCTCAAGACGCAGGCGGACCAGGATGCCCTGTGGGAAGCGCTGTCGGATAGCCTGCTGGACGTGGTGGAATCCGACCACGCCCCCCATTCCCTGGCCGAGAAGCAGGCGGACGAACCCGCCTGGGGCGTGCCGGTTGTGGAGACGACGCTGGTGCTGCTGGGCACGGCCGTGGACGAGGGTCGTCTCACGCAGGATCGCTTGGTGCAGCTGGTGTCCACAAACCCCCGTCGCATCTTCGGCATTGCCTGTCCGCCCGACACCTGGACCGATCTGCGACTGGGCCTGGACGAGCCGGACGTGATTGCGGCCGCCAGCCTGCACAGCAAGTGCGGCTGGACTCCGTTTGAGGGCCACAGGGTGACGGCCAGGATTGAAAGGGTCAGCATAAGGGGTACGCTGGCGGCGGCAGGGGGCAGAATCAAGGTTGAGGCCGGATTTGGCCGGCCAGTCGTCCAACAGCGCACATGGACATGAAATTCGCAAGTGACACCTTGGATTTCCTGCGGAGCCTGTTTCTGCTCAAGTACCGGTTGGGTTGGCAACTGGCGCTGTATCTGGTGCGCGCCGTGGACGCCGCCACCGGCCATCAGGTAGTCAACGACTTCATGGAACGCTGGGACACCGGCCGGCTCGTCCAGCAGGGCCTACGGTTGTGCCGGACCGTGGCGCAGCCGCCGAATCCGGCCATTGCCGGTGGGGTTCAACTGACGCATCCCTACATCCTGGCCGCGGGTTGGGTCAAGGGCACGGGCTATGACAACGAAGTCCAGGCCCTGGCGGCCGTTGTGCAAGGCCGGAATCTGATTCCCGGCTGGCGCTCGCTGCCGAGTCTGGTCGGGCCGGTGGAGTTCGGCTCCTACACGCGCTGGCCCCGGCACGGCAATCGGGGCGAAACCATGTGGCGTATGCCCGGCCGTTCGCTGGGCAACCGGGTTGGCCTGCGCAATGTGGGTGTCCGGGCCGCGGCCTCGTTCCTGTCCATGCACCAGGAGGAACTGCCGCGCTGCTGGGGAATCAACCTAGCCCCCACGCCGGGGGTGGAGGATCCCCAGAAACTGTTTGAGGAGATGCAGCAATCCCTGGCCTATCTGGTCGATGCCGCACTCAAGCCGTCCTGGGTGACCATCAACATCAGCTGTCCCACCACCAATGCCGACATGGATAGTGTCCAGTCGGAGGCACAGGTACGCGCCCTGCTGATGGCTGTCCGGCAGGGACTGCCCAGGGACGTGCCGCTGTGGATCAAGGTTGGGCCGGGCCTGCATGCTTCCCGGTACGCCATGCTGGTGGCTCTGTGCGGGGAATTCCGTGTGCGGGCCGTGGTGGCCACCAACACCCGCCAGGAGCTGGACGGGGATGGTCGCAGTTGGGGTGCCAGCGGCGAGACCCTGGCCCGCGACAGTCTGGATGCGGTGGTCAAGCTGACTGTCCTCAAGCAGATGCTCAATGTGCCGGTGGACATCATCGCCTGCGGTGGCATTTTGCAAGGGCGGGACTTGAGGCAACTGCGGCGGTTCGGTATCGTGGTTTGGCAGTACTTCGCGGCTCTGGTTTATCGCGGCCCGTTTGCCGGCGGCTTGATTTCGCGGGAGTCAATGCATCGGTCGTAGCCTCAAGCGTGCCGTTTGGGGCTTATGCCGAAGGGTTGACCCTCGGTACGGGTGCCGTCCCCTCGATACCGCAATTGATTTGACAGCCGTCCCGTCAGAACCGTGTCCATCCTGCGACGAGTGGCGAATTGGCTGCTGGGCCTCTGGATCATCGTTGCCGCGATCTGGGCGGTGATTTGGAAGTTCTTCGGTGACCGGAACGGCAATCTGTACCTGGTCAACAGCTTTGCCCTCTGGATTCTGGGTTCGGCGTGGCTGGCCAGTTGGCTGCGGACCCTGCTGGGAGGCCACTGGTGGTCGCTGCCGCTGGGGGAGGGCCTGGGTATTCTGTTTCTGCGCCACTACGCGTGGATGTTCAGCCGCAGGGAACCGGCTTCCGACCGGTTGGATTCCTCGTCCCGGGAACTCCGGGTGGCGACTGCCAACCTCCTCAAGAAAAGCTGGGATCTGGCCTCAACGGCGGAAGCCTTCCAGACACACCAGGTGGATGTGGCGGTGCTTCAGGAAGTGACCTCGAATGCCTTCGAGTCGCTGCGGAGACCGTTGCAGACCAGCCATCCCTGGAGTTATTGGATCTCCAACCCGCAGGCACGCTTGGGTCTCGGGGTGGTGTCGCGTTGGCCTGTGGCCGTGGAACAGCAATGGAGTGTCGGGATCACAGGCCCTTATTGCCTGCGGCTGCGCTTGCTGGTGGCCGGAGAAAGTCTGCTCGTCTACAACATGCATCTTGTGTCCCCTCTCTACGATCATCCGCGGATGTCGGCGGATCGCTCGCTGGCCATTCGCACACATCAGGTGGACACGGTCTTGGAGGATGCACTGGCGCAGGACGGTCCGGTATTGCTGATGGGGGACTGGAACGCTACGGAGGGTTCGGACATTCACCGGCGCGCTCGCGGCTCTTTTGTGGATGTCTGGGCCGAATACGGACAGGGACCCGGTTGGACCTGGCCCCACAACCTTGAGCCCCATATCGGCTGGCCGTTCCGGCCGTGCCTGCGGCTGGATCACGCCTTCTGTTCCAGGGGCCTGGCTCCGGGCCGACCACAGGTTCTGGACATCGAGGCGGAGTCCGATCATTCACCCGTACTTGTGCCCTTGCACTGGCCGCCGGCATCGGAACCGGCAGAGGTTGGCGAGACCGACGAACAAAACCTCTGACAGGCCATCGTCAGGGGCGATCAGAGGGTGGGTGCCCTCTTCGTTGACACCACAAGGTTGGGGCGGAGTGGCGAGTGGAACGGGTCGGCGACCTTTGGGATTCGGTTGCCAGCCCTTGGTCCCCGGAAGTTGAACCGACTGAGGAGGTCTCAACACCTACCGCGTCATCTGCTGCTGGGCGGACATGCCTCCAAGGCACGGCATCGGATTGGTTGCAAGGCCTCCATGCCTGTCACCGTGCAAGGGACGGAGTTGTCTGGTGGCGTAATTGGCATAAACATTGGCGTGTTTTGACAGGACAATGGCGCATCTTGCAATCCACCATAGAGAATGCCAGTCAGGAGACTTCATGATGACCCCATCAAACCAGCGTGACATAAGCAGTGCAAACGGGCTGACCGTATTGATCACCGGCGCCTCGGCAGGTATCGGCAAGGAGACCGCCAGGAAGCTTCTGGAGGAAGGCTACGTTGTCTATGCCGCGGCACGCCGGGTTGAACAGATGCGGGATCTTGAGGCGTTGGGCGCCGTTGCACTCAAGATGGATGTCACCAAGGAAGAAGAGGTCGTTGCCGGCGTGGAGCGCATCAACGCGGAACGCGGGGGTACGGACATTCTTGTCAACAATGCCGGTTTTGGATTGTACGGAGCGATGGAGGACGTAGTGCTTGACGACGCGCGATACCAGTTTGAGGTGAACCTGTTCGGCTTGGCGCGGCTGACCCAGCTTGTTCTCCCTTCCATGCGTGCGCGGCGCGCCGGGAAGATCGTGAACATATCCTCGATCGGTGGGAAGGTCTACACACCTCTGGGTTCCTGGTACCACGCCACGAAGCATGCGCTCGAAGGCTGGTCGGACTGTTTGAGGTTCGAGTTGAAGCAATTCGGCATTGACGTCATCATCATCGAGCCCGGAGCCATTCGCACAGAATTCGGTGATGTTGCCTTCGGGCCATTGCAGGAGCGTTCGGGCAACTCCGCCTATGCCCACTTCGTAAAGAGGATGATGGCCTCGATGGAAAATCTCCAATCATCCGGGTTCGGGTCGCCGCCGTCGGTCATCGCCGACGCAATCCTCAAGTCGCTCCGGGCCAAACGGCCCAGGGCCCGCTATGCCGCCGGCCAGTGGGCCAAGCCACTGCTCTTCCTGCGCAGACTGCTCAGCGACAGAATGTTCGACCGGATCATCGACCGGATGGCTTCCTGACGGCAGAGCGTTGCCAGCGATTTCGGGGAACCTTGCCGCAGAGTGCGGTCGGAGCGCGGGGCGGTTCGCATATGTCAGCCAAGTTGCAATGAATCCGGAGAAGTTCTTCACCGTTGGGCCGGGATGGGCTGTGCTCATCACCGATCTCGGGCTGGCCCCCGCGAATGTGCTGCGTCGGGCGGGCCTGCCGGGCGACCTGCTTGCGAGGGGGCGGGTGGCGCTGCCACCGGAGAAGTTCTTTGCTCTGGCCAAGGCTGTGGAAGACGAAGTCGGAGAGCCGAACCTGCCAATCCTTATTGCCCGATCCGTTTCGGCCGAAGCATTCGATCCGGCCATCTTCGCCGCCATCTGCAGTCGGGACCTGAACCAGGCGGCCGTTCGCATTGCCCAGTACAAGAAGCTCATTGGGCCCATGCGCCTGTTGGTTACGCAGTCCGACCGTGAGACCACCTTGGAATGCCGATGGCCTTCGGGCCTGCGGCCTCCCGCCTTGCTGGCGATCACCGAGCTTCTCTTCTGGGTGGCGCTGGTGCGACTCGCCACGCGCGTGGAAGTCAAACCCGTGCGGGTCCTTGCTTCCGAACCGCCCGAGGATGTCGACGCCTATCGAGACTATCTTGGGGTTGCCGTCCAGGAAGGCCCGCGTCAGTGCATTGCCTTTTCAGCGGTCGATGCTTCGCGACCGTTCCTAACCGCCAACGAGCCCATGTGGGAATTCCTTGAGACTGCATTGCGGGGGCGACTGGCGGAAATGAACGAGGCTGCCACCACTTCCGATCGTGTCCGCGGAGCGCTTCTGGAGCTTCTGCCGGCCGGCCAAGCGTTCATACAGGAGGTCTCGGAGGCCCTGGGTGTCTCCACGCGAACCTTGCAGCGGAGGCTGCAGGGCGAGAGGGTCAGTTTCCGTTCATTGTTGAACGAGACTCGCAGGGATCTGGCGTTGCACTACCTGCGGAATTCCCACATGCATGTGGGCGAGATCTCGTTCCTGCTCGGATTCCAGGATGCCAACTCGTTCTCCCGTGCCTTTCACGACTGGACGGGCGCAACCCCGAGGCAGGTCCGCGTAGCCTTCCATGGGGAGCAAAGGGTGCACTAAAGGCTTGGGCCCCTTGTGAGGTGAACAGGGTCGATCCATGGGTGGCAGGCGGGTTTGGCAATCCTGGCCGGCTTGGCTTCACGAGAATGATCGGTCCTCAATCGGTCCGGTGTTTGGCAGGACCGCATTGGGGACAATGTCGTTACCGTGCGAGCCTGCCTCTACCTGCTTGTGTTCGGTGTTGGCGCCGGGGCACGGGCAATTGAATTGGCTGCGGCTCGGCTCCTGGATCCGTGGTTTGGCAACAGCCAAATCGGTCTGGCGGCCCTGATTTCCCTGGTTCTGGCCTGCTTGGCCCTTGGTGCTGCTCGGCGCGGTTACGCTCTGGGTCGTGCGGATTGCCCTGTCCTCGGTCAACCCCGGGGGCCGCACGGCCGGTTCACTGTACGCGGTGGGCACGGTGGGCAGCATCGTGGGTACTTGGCACCCGTCCTGTGGCTGGTGCCAAGTTACGGAATCCGCCGAACCTTTCTTCTGATTTGGGCTGTGGCTGGTTCTGTTGGCGCTATGCGGTGCCCCTTGGGTTGCAAGGAGGCAGCATGCCACCGGGTTTGTGGGAGTCCTGATGATCGAAGGGTGGATTGGCACCCTCTGCGCCGACACCACAAGGTTTGGCGGCGCGGCGAATAGGGTGACCCAGAAACTTTCGGGGAGTTCGGCTGCCGGCCCGTGGTTCCCGAAAGCTGAACGGAACGGAAATGCCTTCATCGCCCACTGCATCGTCTGCAACAGGGCCGCGCGCCCTTGAAGCTGCCTGTTCCTTGTCACCACGTGCAAGGAACGAGTCGATGGCGCATCATGCATCCCATAATGGAGAATGCCAGCCAAGAGATTCCATGATGACCACGCCAAACCAACGTGACATAAGCGATGCAACCGGACAGACGGTGCTGATTACCGGTGCCTCGGCCGGCATCGGCAAGGAGGCCGCGAAGAAGCTCCTGGAGGAGGGATATACCGTCTATGCCGCGGCACGCCGGGTTGAGCGGATGCAGGATCTCGAAGAGTTGGGTGCCGTTGTGCTCAAGATGGATGTCACCAAGGAAGAGGAGGTCGTTGCCGGTGTGGAGCGCATCAACGCGGAGCGCGGGGGCACGGACATTCTTGTCAACAACGCCGGCTTCGGTTTGTATGGGGCGATGGAGGACCTGCCACTCGATGACGCAAGGTACCAGTTTGAGGTGAACCTGTTTGGTTTGGCGCGGCTGACCCAGCTAGTCCTTCCTTCCATGCGTGCACGGCGCGCCGGGAAGATCGTAAACATCTCGTCGATCGGCGGGAAGATCTACTTGCCTCTGGGCTCGTGGTACCACGCTACGAAGTATGCGCTCGAAGGATGGTCGGACTGCCTGCGGTTCGAGCTGAAGCAATTTGGCATTGATGTCATCGTCATCGAGCCCGGCCTCATCCGTACGGAATTCGGCGATGTCACCCTCGGTTCATTGCAGGCACGTTCGGAAGACTCGGCCTATGCCGATCTCGTCAAGCGAATGATGGCCTCGATGGAGAATCTGGGGGTAGATGGGTTAGGGTCGCCGCCGTCGGTTATTGCCAACGCAATCCTCAAGGCGCTCCGGGCCAAGCGGCCCAAGGCGCGCTATGCCACCGGCCAGTACGCCAAGTCGCTTCTCTTTCTGCGCTGGCTGCTCAGTGATCGGATGTTTGACCGGATCATCCGCCGGATGTCTCCCTGACAGTGGGGCATGCCGAAGACAGCGGGGGTATCACCTTGGTGCGCGGGACGTTTCGCGGATGGCAGATGGGTTTGGCAATCCGAGCCGGCTTGAGCTCACGAGTATGATCGCCTCAGGGCGGTCCGGTGTTTGGCAGGACCACCTTGGGAGACAGAGCCTTTATCGTGAGAGCCTACCTCTACCTGCTTGTGTTCGGCGTGGGCGCCGGTACACTGGCGATTGAATTGGCTGCGGCCCGGCTCCTGGATCCGTGGTTTGGCAACAGCCAAATCGTCTGGGCAGCCCTGATTTCCCTGGTTCTGGCCTGCCTGGCCCTTGGGGCATGGTTTGGCGGCCGCGTCGGAGACCGGTCCCCCAGACTCCTGCCATTGCTGGCTGTGGTCATGGTTTCCGGGGTGGCAGCGGCTGTCATTCCGGTCATCGCCCAGCCGGTCCTGCAACTGGCCATCCGCGACCTGCTGGAATTGGAGGCCGGACTGCTATTGGCCGCCATGTTGGCGGTTGCGATTCTCTTGACGTTTCCCTTGGTGCTGCTCGGCGCGGTCACGCCCTGGGTTGTGCGAATTGCCCTGTCCTCGGTCGATACCGGGGGACGCACGGCCGGTTCACTGTACGCGGTGGGCACGGTGGGCAGCATCCTGGGCACGTTGGCACCCGTCCTGTGGCTGGTGCCAAGTTACGGAACCCGCCGAACCTTTCTTCTGATAGGGCTGTGGCTCGTTCTGTTGGCGCTGTGCGGCAGCCCTTGGGTCGCAAGGAGGCAGCATGCCACCGGGTTGGCGGGAGTTCTGGTGATGGCCGCGCTCCTTGGGTTTGATGTGCTGTCCGGCTCTACGAGCATTCGTCCGGGGCTGGTTGCCGGTTCGGTTCCGAGCCGACTCCTGCATGAAGAGGAGAGTCGCTACAACTACATCGCGGTCAGGGAAGCAGGTGGGGAACGCTGGCTGAAGCTCAACGAGGGGAACGGCATCCACAGCGTGTGGCATCCGGACCGCATCCTGAGCCACGGCATCTGGGACTATTTCCTGTTGGCTCCCTGGTTCTCCGCCAGTCCGCCGGATCCCGCAACCGCCCGGGTGTTGGTCATCGGCCTGGCGGCCGGCACGGTCAGTTCGCTTTGGACCGACGTGTACGGCCCTGCACCGATTACAGGAGTTGAGCTGGATCCCGCGATTTTGGAAGTGGGGCGCGAGTGGTTCGCCATGGACCGACCGAACATCACCGCGGTGGCGGCAGACGGCCGCCAGTGGCTGTCACGTCAGGATCCCTCCGAAGTGTGGGATGTGGTGCTGGTGGATGCCTATCGGGTTCCCTACATCCCGTTTCACCTGACCACGATGGAGTGGTTCGAACTGGTAGACGACCACTTGGACCCCAATGGTGTTGTGGCTGTGAACGTGGGGCGGACCGAGACCGACCTGAGTTTGGTTGAGGCCATGGTAACGACGATGTCGGATGTTTGGCCCCGGGTATTTGTGTTGGAGGAACCTGTTCCGGAAGGCGTCTTGGGTAACGTTCTGGTGGTCGGTGTGAGGGAGCCGGCCAGCGTCGAAGTGTTTGCTGACAACATTGCAGGATTGCCCGAACACCTGCCCAGCGAGTTTCGTGCCTTTGCGGCAATAGCCGCTGCCAAGGTCCGGGTGGGGATACCGGA
Organism: Caldilineaceae bacterium; assembly: GCA_965208365.1. GTDB lineage: Bacteria > Chloroflexota > Anaerolineae > Caldilineales > Caldilineaceae > Bin34. The sequence continues at coordinate 2,395,353 of OZ242330.1, forward strand.
CCTGGACATGAAGCCTTGGACTGATGACAAGGCTCCCATTGAACGGATCGTGCACCGGATCGTGTGGAACTGGCTCGTTATTGCGAGCGAGGCCATTCCGGACGCGTCGTGAAGTTCATTGGAGTCTGGGTGGGTTACTCCGACTGATGTACAAGATCTTCGGGCGGACCCCATCCGACTAGGTAGAGAACGGCGATGTGAAGTTCTGATACCCCCAGGGCGAGAACCTCCTAGAGATCCTGACTCCATATGCGCAAGAGCCATGCCGCCGCAGGTATGAGCATCGTGCCGGATGGCCTCAGACATCGTTGTACTACGACAGTATCGTCCGGCTGAGGAGGAGGCGATCAGTGAGTGGGGGCATCAGAACTCTTTGAATGATGGCCGCGGATTCCTGGAAACTGCGATGATGTCAAGGCTCGGGAAAGCCGCTGTGCTGAACCGGGAGCATCGAATCAGGTAGTTGTGTGAATGCTTCGAGCACACCGGAAGGCGATCCTGCCGGGACGAGTCATTCCGGTGTATGGTTTACTGCGACGGACGCGGCCAGGTTCGGATGCCGTGTCAAGCTCCAGAGGGTTCCACCCGGTTGCAACAGAGACGACAACCCCAACCAGGTGTACCGAGGTATCTTCCAGATGGCCACCTTCAAAGTGTTTCTCAGCAGTGTTCAGAGCGAGTTTGCAAGCGAGCGCGCATCTCTCAGGGAGTACTTCCAAACCGACCCGTTGCTCAGGGAGACGTTTGAAATCCTCTTGTTCGAGGACATTCCTCCCTCTGAAGTCCCTCCCGATGCCGCCTATCTTGAACGGGTGGACCAGGCCGACATTCTCATTGGGCTGTTCGGTTTGGAATACGGGACCGAGGGCGGTGACGGGATTTCGCCTACAGAGAAGGAATACAACCGGGCATCGGATACCAATACACATCGTCTTGTGTTTGTGAAAAGGGCTGAGGATGAGCACCGTCATCCCAAGATGCGTCAGCTCATCAGGAAGGCTCAACAAAGCTTGGTCGTGGGCTAATTCAACACAGTTGAGGATTTGAGATCGGGCATCCAGGCCGCGATCGTCGATTACATGAAGGTCAAGAAGCTGATTCAGACCGGCGGATTCGATGAAGCGATTTGCGAGGATGCCACACCCGAGGACATCAGCGAACAGGCGGTTGTTGCGTTTGTAAGGTCGGCGCAGCGGGTGCGACAGTTTCCCCTTGGCGAAGAAACTCCCATGGAGGATGTCCTAACCCACATCCGCTTGATCAAGGACAAAGGTGTCACCAACGCAGCAATCCAATTGTTCGGTAAGGATCCCCAACGATTCAGGGTCGGTTCGGAAGTGCGGTGTGCACATTTCCACGGTACCGAGATAGAAAAGCCTATTCCATCGCTCCAAGTGTTCGGAGGAACGCTGTTCAGCCAAGTTGACAGTGCCGAAGACTTCGTTCTCAGCAAAATCAACATGTCCGTTGGCACTCGTGCCGAGAGTGTCCGAGCACCTAGAACCTATGAAATTCCAGTTGAAGTGATCAGGGAGGCCATTGTCAATGCAGTGGTCCACCGAGACTTCACCAGTACCGGCAACGTACAGGTGATGATCTTTGCAGACAGGCTGGAGATTTGGAATCCCGGACGGCTTCCGCCTTCGTTGACGATCGAGAAACTCAGGGAGCCCCACGGCTCGGTGCCGGCCAATCCCCTACTGGCCGATTCCATGTTCTTGGCCGAGTACATTGAACGCATGGGCACCGGTACTCTGGACATGATCCGACGATGCGGGGAGGCAGGCCTGCCTGAGCCGGAGTTCAGGGTGGACGACATGTTCAAGGTCACCATCCGCCGAGCTCGCATGCATGAGTGCGTTGTCACCGTGTGCGGCAACGGAGGCGTTCTGGCCGATGTCGAAGTGCTGGCGCTCTTTCCCAACAAGACGTGGAAGCGGTCCGTCACAGACCGTTACGGAGAGGCCCACTTCAGTTTGTATTCTGGCTTCCTGCCCATGACAGTGTTTGCCGCAAGACACGGATTCACAGCTGGAGTTGAATATAACTGGATACCGGTGGAACGGCCCTTGTGCCTTGAATTGGACGTACAGGCATCTGGAGGCAGCGCGGTGTTTGCCGAAGGTACAGGCTACCTTCCCGGTTTGGCAGGAAGGCTGGAACCGATTCTCGATACCTACGACCGTACCTACCTATATGCAGCCAACATCGCCATCAACGATGGTCTGCAACAGCCTGTAGACTTCAACTTGGGCGATGATCTGCATCTCAAGGATGCCGATGGATATGAACTGTCCGTGCGTGTGGTGGACATTGTTGGCCGTTCATCACTGATTGAATACCGTTCAGTGTAGGAAGGAGACCGGTAGAGAAGTTCAACAGGTTTTGATCCTGATCGCGGATTGATGTTCCATTTGAGGTATAGGATCTCAGTAGATATCGCTTGAGTGTAGGAATGGACATTTTGAGGTCGTGATAGGTGCCAGAGCTGCCACACCGTTGCAGAAGGCTCGATTGTAGCCAAAGTCTTCGTCGCAGCTCATCCAGTGCACCGGCAGTGAATCTGCCGGCTTGCTCAGGCTCTCTGCCTCTCACCCGTAACGACCATGCGGAAACTGTCATCCGGACAAGAAAGAGGATTCCGGATCACATTCAGGACGTGATCCGGAGGCGACATCTCGATCTCCAGATGATGAAACAGGGCTGCGGTCACGATCAGGAACAGAAGATCCGCGGTTGAGGCACCCAGGCAGGCGTGGGACCCGATGCCGTAGGGCACATAGGCGTGCGTCTGCGTGTGCTCCATGCGCGGAGGGGCATAGCGCTCGATGTCGAACCGTTTCGGTTCGGGGAAGAACTCCGGCAGGTGGTGTGTGACGGAAATGGCTATGAGACAACGGGCGCCCGCCGGAATGTGATGTCCCTGGAATTCGAAGTCGCGTGTGGAGGTCCGCGGCAACGTCAATGCGATGGGGTGCATGCGCAGGGATTCCATGGCGATCCAGCGGGTTTGGCGCATCCGACGCAGGGAGGCACGGGTGGGGACGCCGTCGGCGAAGAGCTGATCCGCTTCTGCAACGACCATTTCCCTCAGCGTGGCATCCCGGAGAATGTGATACAGGAGGAAGGAAAGGGAACTGGCAGCCGTGTCCATGCCCGCCAGGAAGGGAGTTTGAATGGTGGCAATGGCGTCGTTCTCGGTCATCAGATCCGGATGTTCGGCCCGGAATCGTCGTACGTGATCGATAAAGTTGCCGCCCTCCTCGGCCATGTCGTGCATGAGATGCTCGTTCCAGATCCGTTGGCCCATGGCAAGCACGTTCCGCCGGGACTTTAGGTACTGCGGCATGTACTTCACGAAACCCGGACGGGTTCGCGTGAGATGGATTTTGATGACGGTCCGAAACAGGAAGATCAGATCGTCCATGACCTCGTCCGGCTCTTGATTGATGGCCATGTATGCCAGCAACAGGGACACCAGCCGCTTCACCAGGGGAGTCACCGACATGGCCTGATGTCGCGGCCAACGCATCATCAGACGGACCAGACTGTCCATCAGCTTGGGCATCTGGGGGTAGAGTGTGGAACCGGCGTAGCCCACCTTGAGGCCCGCGCGCAACGTGGCGTGATCGGGGCCGTCCCATGCCAGCATGAAGGGATTGTCCGACCCAAAGGCCTCCAGGACATTCTTCCACGTGTCCTTGGACGTAAAGAGGGTGTCCCCCTCTTCGCGCATGAGGAGATTCGCTTCGGGACCGGCCAGCACGATCATGCGATGCTGGAGGATGGACATCCGGAACACCGGTCCGAGTTCGTGGTACCGATCCACCAGCCACAAGGGAGAGTCGAACGTCACACTGCCAAGCACGGGCAGTCCCTGAGCCTTGGGGATGGTCTTGGGAATGAACGGCGAAGTATTGGCCACGGAACGGTTATCCGAGGTGTGGAACTTTGACGGTTCCGTTGGCAAGGCCTTGTTCAACGATCAACGATCGAGGTGAAGGCTGACCACCGGGTTTGCTCTGAATGATGCTACATGCCATGAAGGTTCGGCGTATCGGCTGACCAAGGCGGCATGTCCTGTCTTGTGGTGTCCTCGAATGGAAAACTACTCAAGTTCCCTGCATGGATAAGGCAGTCCGCCAATGTAGGCATCGGGGTAGGGTGGACCGGCCATAAACTCTCGCACCGGTCGTCAATGGTTTGTGGGAGAGGCTTCTTGTGGTCGGACTACGCCTGCACCGTTAAGTGCGACCGCTTCGGTCCCGCTTGGTGCCGGTGGGCGGCTTTGGCCTGTGTGCTGCAGGCGCTTCCGAGGTGGCCGGATTGAACCGATTGGCTCGGGACCAAATGAGGACAACCGGGTATGCTCTTCGCATTCCAAGGCACTGGCAGTGCCGAACTGACAGGGGACGGGTCTCCCGCGAGGCTCGGTGCAGCCAAGTACAATCCGGTCGGGTCGAAGGATTCGCAGGGAACTCTCATTCACTCACTGAACATGAATCTGCCTTCGTTGCACCCGGGTCGGTCGGAGTTCAGTCCAATTCGCCGGGACGGCGGGTTGTACGTCGACAAGACAGGTCACTTGCGCAAGCTGTTGGTTCCGGCTGGCGGCGACGGATCCCACTTGCATACGCAATATGCCTTCCTGGCCAGACCCCGTCGTTTCGGCAAGACCCTGCTTGTATCCACCCTTGAGGCCTACTTTCAGGGCGACCTGCCCAAGCCCGGTCCGGGCGACATCGGTACGTTTGATCCCAATGCAGGGCAACGGGTTGACCTGTTCAGGGATACCGCCATCGAGGATGATGTGCGCCGGACCCGGGTACATCCGGTCGTTCGCCTCAACATGGCGATGGTGACCTCGGATACGCCTGCAGGGTTGCAGGCCAAGCTTCTGGAGCACCTGGAACGGTTGTACACCGATTGGCACCGACGCGGTGTGGAAACCGACATTGAACCAAGACGGGCCGGAGGGTACATCCGGTTTCCGCCGCCATCCCCGGGTACCGAGGTGGTTTCCGCTGCCAGCCGCCTGGATTCCCTGTTGCATGAACTTGAAAGGCAATTCAAGGCACCCCCGGTGGTTCTGATTGACGAGTACGATGCACCGCTCACGCACTTGTTGGGCAGGAACCTGGACCCGGAACCGTTCATCTCGGTTCTAAGGGAGTTCTTCGGTCGTCTCAAGCACAATGAGGACCGCCTTCATTTTGTTTTCATCACGGGCATCAGTCGCTTTGCCCATGTGAACCTGTTCTCCGCCTTGAACAACCTCACGGACATTTCATGGGATCCCGAGTACTCGGACCTGTGCGGGTTTACCGAAGCGGATCTGCAGGATTACCTTCTGCCTTACCTGGAAGCCGGAGCCGGGAACCTGGGCAAGTCCGTCGAGCAGGTGACGCAGGAACTGAGGGACCATTACAACGGTTACTGCTTTGGCCATCCCGGTTTCACCGACAACGTCTACAACCCGTATTCGCTCCTGAACTGCCTTGATGACATGCAGGCCGCCACCGCGGGCGACAAGTGGCGGTGGCAGGGATGGCCCAACTACTGGTCCGAGTCCGGAACCCCGCAGTTCCTGGTGCGGCTGGCCAGGCAGGGAAACCTCGTGTTGTCCAAGGATCCACCGCCTGTTCATCAACTGACGCGGACCACCTATGACCTGAACAACATTGACTACGGCAGTCTGATGCTGCAAACGGGGTACCTCACACTGCGCCTGGACCAGGGACACCTGTGCTACGACTACCCAAACAACGAGGTCAGGTTGACCTTTGCATCAAGTCTGTTGGAGAACTTCGGCCGGTATGCCACGACGGATGAACTGGAAGGCCTGTATCGAACCTTGGCTACGGAGGACTACGCGGGGTTCTGCCTTCGGCTCAACACGTTCATGGCGGGCATGCCGGGCGAGAAAATCGTCGGCGAGACCGACTGCCACCTGATTCTGCATGCGCTGTGCCAGTTGATGAGGGTTGAGTTCCAGTCCGAAGTGCACCAGTTGGGCGGCCGATCGGACCTGGAAGTGATTTTCCCCGGTCATGTCTGCGTGTTTGAGTTCAAGTACAACCGGTCGCCGGAGGTTGCCTTGAATCAGATCGAGGCGCGCGACTACGGTCGGCGTTACTTCGGTTCCTCGCGGCGCGTGGTAGCTGTCGGCCTCAACTTCATCGGCGGTAGTCCGGAGGAACCACCCCGTGTTGAATACCAGGCGCGTGAGAGAAACCCATCCGGGGGCAATTCCACCTGAGCAGTCGCTCGCCTCTGTCCGCAGAATTCGACACGCGAGGCGCCGGGAGGCTTGTATATCTCAGGAGGATTGTCGTCTTCTATTGGTGGTTGGACCGGTGACTGGCAGGCTGTTCAGGGACAGACCGTGATTCCAGGCCCCTACTCATCCGGGGATAGGGTTCTCCATCCGTGTGATGACCAGCCAGCAGATGTCGGACGACGACATTTGCACGGCAAGCCAAACATGCTGTCCTGCAAGTACCCGGCATGTACCCCGCAAGTTAAGTTGCAGACCGGAACACCAATCGGTGTGGTGTTGCACTCGGAGTTGTAGCAGGCAGGGAACCAAGTTGGGACCAAGTCGCCATCGTTCGGAACTGCCTAACGACATATGTCGTTTGGAGCATTGATGAGGAGGACACGGTACAGACGACGCTACCGGCAAGTTTCGGAAAGTATGACCTGCCGTGCAACGGCATGAAGGTTATCTGCCGGGACCCGATCGGGTCGGTTCTGGTTGCTACCAGTTTGGACCAGTTCCGCGCGTGGGCGTACGGCACAACCGCGGTCAATAGCCCTCCACCGCAACTTTGTGAGTGTTTTGGGCCTCGCGACCAGCAGGATAGACTGTCGTTCCTAAGTGACGCAGTACGGCGAGACCAGACGCGTGTGACCAAGCTGGAGGTACAAGGCTGACCGAGCAAATCACCGTATCCGTGAACCCCAAGGTGGCCCGTGCGTACCGTGCGGCTTCGGAAAGTGAACGCCGCAAGTTGGATCTGATGGTGAATCTGCGCTTGTGCGAGGTCACCCACTCCCGCAAACCAATACAGGCGGCTATGGCCGAAATCAGCCGCAACGCCCAGAAGCAGGGACTAATACTAATCCATTATACTGTCATTACTTGACATGTGGATGGTAGCGCAGGGAGGGACGGTCATGGCTCGCAAGACAGCCATTGTCTGGGCCGCCGAGGACACGGCGGACGCGCTGCATGCCCGGTACCGGGCCGAGCCCGTGGCCGAGGTGCGCACGCGGCTGCATGCCCTGTGGCTGCTGCGCCGGGGCGAGGGGCCGACGGCGGTGGCGGCCGTGGTGGGGGTCAGCCGCAATGCCGTGCAGCAGTGGCTGCGCTGGTACCGGTCCGGGGGGTTGGCCGCGGTGCGGTCCCATCGGCGGGGCGGTCCGGGCAAGCCCTCCTTTCTGACGAAGGACCAGCAGGCGCAGCTGGTGGCGGAAGCCGCCCAGGGGGTGTTTGGGACGGCGCAGGCGGTGCGGGACTGGATCGAGGCGCGGTTCGGAGTGGTCTACAGCGTAGGCAGCATGTACACCTTGCTGCCGCGGCTGGGGATCCGGCTGAAGGTGCCCCGGCCGCGCCACCCGCAGGTCGACTCCCAGGCCCAGGCGGCCTGGAAAAAGGGGGGCTCGGGCAACGTTTGAAGGCGGTCGGGCTGAAGGCGGGGCAGGGGATTGTGTGGGGCGACGAGATGAAGCTGGGGCTGCGCGGCCAGGTGCGCAGGGTTTGGGCCCCGCGCGGGGTGGCGGTGTCCCAGGCTGTACAGATCGGCTGGAAGTACATCTATGTGACCGTCGCCCTCGATCCCCTGACGGGGCGGCTGTGGTGGGCGTGGCAGAAGAACATGAAGGGCGAGGAGATGGCCCGCATCTGGGGGGTCTGGGCGCAGGAGCCGGCCATCGACGGCTGGGTCTGGGACGGGGCCGGCGGCCACACGGGCGAGGAGATGCAGGCCGTGGACGCGCCCCAAGTGGTGCAGCCGCCCTACGCCCCCGAGCTGAACCCGGTGGAACGCTTCTTCCGGGAGTTGCGCCGGGCCATCGAGGGACGGGTCTATCCGGACCTGCAGGCCAAGCAGGACGCGCTGGAGCCCATCCTGAAGGCGTGGCAGGCCGACCCGGAACGGGTCCGGCAACTGTGCGGCTGGGCCTGGATCCGGAAGGCCCTAACCAAGCTGCCTGCCGACACTCAAGTAATCCAGGCATGATGGATTGGTATAACACGGGAATTCCTGCAATCCTGTATTGGAGCCAGTGTTTGAGACGGCCGAGTTCGGGATAGTCGCCACCTTCAAGTGGCCGAATGCCGAGGCTGCGCACCAAGTTGGCACCAAGTCGGCACTAAGTTGGTACCAAGTTTCATTGCTCAGTTGCTGTCTGCACGAGAAGACAATCGCGGAACGCTGTGTGACGCCATGGTTACGACTCGTTGTTCGCCTTGAAGATGCCCGATTCCGTGGTTATTCGGAATGCTCCCTGGAGTTGGATTTCCCTGTCAAAGTAGGCATGCAGTTCAACAGCTTCCTCATCGGATAGATCCGTATAGGACATCACATATTCAACCAGCGGCGCTGCTTCGGTCACGACCAAGACACCTTTCCTGCGTTCAACCTCGACTTCGGCAAACCACTGTGCCAACTCTCCGGTACCATTGTCCAGGTTGAACTGGGCGACCGTTTGAGCACTGCGATCTGATGTTCCAAATCCCAGCTTTCCCGGCACTTTCCTGAGTTCGGCCATGTGATACAGCCCAACTGTAGTTGCGTATAGGCGTCCTTCTGGCTGGAGTACCCGACGAATCTCCGAGAGTGTCCTGGCCAGGTCCGGAACGTGATACAGCATGTGGTTGGCGATGACAGCATCGAAGCTGTGCTTCCGGTAGGGAAGCGACTGGGCATCAACCACCTCAAAGGTGAACTTCAAATCAGTGTGGAGCAGGCCCTGTTCCGCCTCGTGCACCATCCCCTGAGAAGCATCGGACAGGGTTATGCACCAGCCCTGAGGTATCCGTCCCAGGTTCTGGCGCCACAACAATCCCGTGCCGCACCCGAGTTCAAGCACACTCCCGTTCTCCGGGATGTCGAAGTGGTCAAAGACCCAATGAAACCAGGGATATGCTTCCGTGCTGAAGCGAGCGTGCAGACCGGCCCTGGCGCTTAGGTTGGACGAATCCCGGTATTGCCGTTGGAGGTACTCCTGGTCTGATAGCGGGTCCATGAAACGGTAGTTTGCTTCCGCGTGCAAGTTGGAGTCGGCGGATGGAAACTGTGTTGTCCACGGACGAACTGCAACTACCCGTGGCCTGAATTTCTACACAGCCGGGACGCCTTCCAGCTCAATTTCGCTCGCAAAGTGGCAGGCAACGAACTGTCCTGGCGAATCGGGCACGGGCTCCAGAGGTGGGAATTCCTCTTCACACACCGGTTGTCGGTAGGGGCAGCGCGGATGGAAGTGGCACCCGGACGGAGCCGACAGGGGATCCGGTACCTCTCCGGTCAGGACCGGCTGCGTGCGCCGGAACCTGGGATGCGGTTTGGGCGATGCCGAGAGCAAAGCCGCTGTGTAGGGATGCTGGGGGGCCTCGAACAGCTTGCGGGTCGGGCCGGTTTCGACCAGCCTGCCCACGTACATGACAGCCACCCGGTCGGAGATGTGCTGCACCACCCCTAGGTCGTGGGACACGAACAGGTAGGTCAACCCGAACTCCGACTGCAAGTCGCTGAGCAGGTTCAGGATCTGCGCCTGCACGGACACGTCCAGGGCGGACACCGGCTCGTCGCAGATGATCAGCTTCGGGTGCATAGCCAAGGCCCGGGCAATGCCGATGCGCTGGCGCTGGCCGCCGCTGAAGGCGTGCGGGTAGCGGACCTGGTATTCGGGCCGCAGGCCGACGGAGGACATCAGTTGGCCGACCTGATCCTCCAATTCCTTGCCGTCTGCCACATCGTTGACCTTGAGCGGCTCGCCGATGATGTCCCGCACGCGGTGGCGGGGATTGAGGGAGGAAAAGGGATCCTGGAACACCAACTGGATGTGGCGCCGGGCCACCTTGAGCTCCTCCCGATTCAGCTTGGCCAGGTTTCGGGGCTGGTCCAGGTGGAAGATGACGTCGCCGTCGGTGGGTTCCACCGCGCGGATTACGGACTTTGCAATCGTGGACTTGCCGCAACCGGACTCGCCGACCAGCCCGAACGTCTCGCCCGGCTGGATGGTGAACGACACATCGTCCACGGCCTTGACCGTGCCGGCCTTGCGCTTGAACAACCCCTGCGAGAGCGGGTAGTACTTCTTCAGGTTGCGGACTTCCAGCAGGGGTGCGCCGTCACTCACCGAACGCCTCCTCGGCCGACATGCCCACGTCGGGGTCGTACAGAACGCAGGCCACCGTGTGGCCCTCCGCAACCTCAAGTGTGCGGGGCTTGTCCACGTCGCAGATGCCGGGCTGCATCATCTCGCAACGCGGATGAAAGTGACAGCCCTTGGGCAGGTTGAAGGGATCCGGCACGGTTCCCACAATCTGCTTGAGTCGATCCTGCTGCGCCTCGCCGATGTGCGGGATGGATTCCAGCAACGCGCGGGTGTAGGGATGCCGCGGGTTGTCGAACAGGGACCAGACCGAGGCGTGTTCCACGACCTCGCCCAGATACATGACGACCACATCGTCCGCCATCTCGGCAATCACCCCCATGTCGTGGGTGATGAAGATGATGCTGGTGCCGGTGTCGCGCTGCAGGGTGCGCAGCAGGTCCAGAATCTGGGCCTGGATGGTCACATCCAGGGCCGTGGTCGGTTCGTCGGCAATCAGGACCCGCGGGGCACAGGCCAGTGCCATGGCAATCATGGCCCGTTGCCGCATGCCGCCGGACAGTTCGAACGGGTAGGCGCGGAGGCGCTTCTCCGGGTCGGGAATGCCGACCTGTCCCAGCAGCGACACCACCCGTTTCTCTGCTTCCTTCGCAGTCATTTCCTCGTGATGCAGGATGGCTTCCCTGATTTGCCACCCGATCGTGTGTACCGGGGAGAAGGCCGTCATGGGCTCCTGGAAGATGATGGCAATCTCGCCGCCTCGCACGTCCCGCAGGGCTTGGCTAGCAGAATCCAGCGCGGTCAGGTTGACCACCTCGCGGTCCCGGTGCAGCAGGATTTCCCCGTCCTTGATCGAGCCCGTGGGCCCGACGATCTGCAGGATCGACTGGACCATGACGCTCTTGCCACATCCGCTTTCGCCCACCACGCCCAGGGTCTTGCCCCGCTCCAGCGAGAGCGTGACACCGTCCACCGCCTTGACGACGCCCTCATCGGACTCGAAGTGGGTGACCAGGTTGCGGATCTCCAGGACCGGCTCCGTCATGGTCGTGTCGGGGGTGCTGTCAGGTGGCATAGGGATCCATGGCGTCGCGCAGGCCATCCCCCAGGAAGTTGAACATCAGCACGGTGACGATCACGAACAGGCAGGGAATGAGCTTCCAAGGGTGGAGTGCCAGCGTCACCACGTTCTGGGCGTTCTGGAGCAGGACACCCCAGCTGACGGCCGGCGGCTGCATGCCCAGACCCAGGAAGCTGAGTGCCGTCTCTCCGATGATCATGTTGGGCACCATCAGGGTCAGCGTCACGATCAGATGACTCATGAAGGACGGCAGCAGATGGATGGACATGATGCGCATCTCGCTGGAGCCCACGAGACGCGAAGAGGTCACGAAGTCCTCTCCCCTAAGGGAAAGGAACTTGCCCCGCACCTGGCGGGCCAGCGGTGGCCAGGAGATCAGGGACAGGATGATCGTAATGGCGAAGTAGGTCTTCACCACCGACCATTCCCGCGGCAGGGCCACGGACAGGGCCATCCACAGCGGAATCGTCGGCAACGAAACGATGAAGTCGATCACACGCATCGAAATCTGATCGGCGATGCTGCCGAAATAGCCGGCGATACCGCCAATGAGGAGACCCAGCACAAAGCTGATCACCACGCCCACCAGACCCACCGTAAGGGAAATCCGGGCCCCGTACATGGTCCGCGTGAACAGATCGCGTCCGAGGCGGTCCGTGCCGAAGAGGAAGACCGGGGCCCCGTCGGTGCCGAACAGGTGCCGGTCCGTAGGGAACAGGCCCCACATTTTGTATTCGAACTCGGGGTTGCGGTGTAGCAACCGGATGGGATGGCGCTCGCCTCCCTCCACGGGCGAATACACGGTTAGGAAAGTCTCCATGTCCAGGGTCGGTTCAATGTCTAGGACATGGGGTCGGGTGAAGGCGCCGTCCTCGGTGCGGATGCGAATGCGGCTGGGCGGCGCGTCCAGGTAGCCGTCGAAGCGATACAGAGTGGAATACGGGCTCACGAACTCGCAGAAGAGGGCCAGCAGGTACAGCACACCCAGGACTGCCATGCCAATCATGGCGGCCCGGTGCTTGCGGAAGGCCCACCAGATCAGTTGCCACTGCGTGGCGCGGAAGAACTCCTCGCCGGAGCCCTCCACGGTCTCGTGGGTTACGGGTACGTCAAGCTCCGCGAGAGTCATTCTTCAACATTTCCGAAACGAATGCGGGGATCGACCCAGACCAGCAACAGGTCGGCAATCAGGTTGCCGAAGATCACAAGCATGGACAGGATCAGCGTGATGCTGCCGGCCAGATACATGTCCTGGGCCAACAGGGCGTCGAACAGCACCGGTCCGGTCGTTTGCAGGTTCAGGACGATGGAGACCAGCACTTCGCCCGCCACGATGCCGGGCAGAATCCAGCCGATGGTGCTGATCACCGGGTTGATGGCAATCTTGACCGGATAGTAGAACAGTACCCTCATTTCAGGAATGCCCTTAGCCCGGGCCGTTACCACGTACTGCTTGCGCAACTCATCCAACAGGTTGCCTCGCATGACCCTCATCAGCCCAGCCGTGCCGCTCAGGCCGATGAGCACAACGGGGAACCAGATGCGAGACATCAGGTCAAGAACCCGGGCGATGCTCCAAGGGGCGTCGATGTACTCCGGCGAGAACAGGCCGCCCACACTCCAGTTGAACAGTGTGAACATACCCCACATCAGGATCAGGGCCAGCATGAACGGGGGAATTGAAACCCCGATAAAGCCCAGGAAGGTGAAGGAGTAGTCGAAGAGGGAGTACTGGTTGGTGGCAGAGAAGATCCCGATCGGAATCGCCATCACGAAGACGAAGATGGTGGAGGTAAGGGAGACGGCGACGGTCAGCGGCACCCGTTCCGCCAGGATGTCCGCGACCGGCTTGTTCCAGCTGAAGGAGCGGCCCCAGTCGCCTTCCGTAACGATGTTGCGTATCCAGTAGAAGTACTGGTAGGTAATTGGGCGGTCCAGGCCGTACTGACGGCGCAGGGTGGTGGCCAATTCATCGGAAACCTCGATGCCGGACGATTCGAGGTTGGCGATGTAGGTGCTCATAAAGTCGCCAGGCGGCAACTGAATGATCCAAAAGACCACGGCCGAGATTACGAACAGCATCGGGAACAGAAAAAGCACCCGGCGCGCAATGTAGGCAGTCAAGGCGGTTGGTCCCCTGAGAAGATGGCGCAGACCGGGGACTCGTGAACCCCCGGTCTGCGGTCAACAGATGTCTGCTATGGGCAGCGTACGAGACGGATTACTCGTCGATGTACCACTCTTCCATGCCGTACATGATCACAATGCCCATTTCCTCAACCTGGCCCTTGGGCGTGTTTTTGATGCGCACGCTGGTGCTGGTTGGGTAATAGGATTCCTCCACCGGATTGAAGGTCCAGTAGTTGTCTCGGATGTTCTGGTACAGCGCCTCGCGGGCGGCATCGCCCTCAGGGGTGCCGATGGGAGCCTGCAGGAACGCCGTATGGAGGTCGTACAGTTCGAGCACCTCGGCCGGGGGCTCCTCGCCCACCTCGCCACCGGAATTCATGTACTGCCACCAGAGGCGACCCCAGAAGTTTCCGGGCAGGTAGTCATCCCATCCTGCTGACGGCCAGATGTCCTCGTGGTTCCAAAGGGCCATGCCCTGGGTCTCGTTGGCGTTCCAGCGCTCGCGGATCAGGCTCCACTCGCCGGCCTTGACTTGCGTGTTGATGCCAACAGCCTTCCAGTGCTCGGCAATCATCTCGGTCATGGGCACGTGATCCTGGGAGATGGGGGCCGGCTCAAAGATGATCTCGAACGGTTCGCCGTCCGGTCCCAGTCGGTAGCCATCGTCGCCGCGTGCATCAAGGCCCATTTCATCCAGTAAGGCGTTGGCCCCGTCCGGGTCATAGGCAGGGACGCTGGTTTCATAGGCCGGCTTGGCAAAGGCGCCCAGATAGAAGGTCTGGATGATCTCGTCGTTGTTGATGGCAAGGTTCATCGCCTCGCGGAATCGGACATCCCGTGTGACCTGACGGTACACATCGTCTTCGTAGGTCAGGTTCAGCATAAAGTTGATGGGAAGCCGGTGCATGCGCGGAATGAAGACGTTCAGGACACCGTCGTTCTCAGCCTGCTTGAGCAGGGGCAGGTTTTGCAGCGAGCTGCGCTCGCCCAGGTAGTCCAACTCGCCCGAGAGGATCTTGAGCACGGTGGTCTCACGGTCCTGGACTAGAACCATCTGCACATGGTCGATGTAGGGCAGCTGGTTGCCGGCCTCGTCCACCTTGAAGTAGTACGGGTTGCGGTCGAAGTTCCAGACGCCGTTGCCGAAGTCCACCATCTGCCAGGCGGTCAGGACCGGATGGCCAAAGCCATCCTCGTTGATGACCCGCCACAGGTTGTTGGGCATCTGCTTGGCATTGAAGAGGTTGTACCACTGGCCTTCCTCAATCGACTCGGCTTCCATCTTGGCCGCCAGTTCGTCCGCATCCGCGTAGTCCGCATGGAACTGCTTCAGGTAGTGGGCGGGCTTCAGGAAGTCCTGGTAGCCGCGCCACTGGGCGATGGCCAACTGGGCCGGGAAACTGCCGTACTGGCCGTCGAAGGTAACGGTGAAGGTATGGTCGTCCAGGATTTCGACCGAGGCAAGGCCCGCTGACGGTGAGGAGCCAGTGCGCAGGTAGTTGGACGGAACGGCCGTGACCTCCTCGTTGGTGATCACATCATTCCACGTGAAGTCGACGTCCGCGGTGGTGACAGGTTCGCCGTCGGACCACTTCATGCCTTCCCGCAGGGACAACGTATAGACATTGTGTCCGTCGTTGGCCTCCCAGTCCTTGAGAACGTTGCCATAGATCCCCATGTCGTAGTTGAAGGCACCAGGTGCCCAGACCAGAGGCTCAACGGAACCGATGTAGATGTGCGGATCGCCGCCGGGTCCTTCCTGGGGCAGGCGCATCGTGCCGCCGTACTTGCCGATCTCCGTGTCGTAGCTGACCACCAGCATGCGGTTGGTGACCACGAACGGCTCGGTCGGCAGGCGTTCCTCAACGGGGGGCAGTGTTCCGGCCGCAACCATTTCGGCCAGCATCGGCGATTCGTTGTAGGCGCCGTCGGCCATGGGCTCTTCGGCAGCCGGTTCTTCGGCCATGGGAGCCTCTTCGGCCGGCATTTCCGCAGTCGGGCCGCAGGCCGCGAGGGCGAGGGCCAGCGTGCAGGCCAATACAGCCCAGCCTAGCCGGACCAGTTTGGAGCGATTTAACAACATGGGGCCTCCTCGGGTCCTGTTGTCGAGTTGGATTGGACAGCTTCAACGTAATGGAGCGATGTGGGGAGCCTCAAGTATACCCACATCGCCCAAACTCCTGACTCGTTGTGTCAAGGCCGGTTGGGACAAACCGTGTTCGGACCAAGGCGACGCGGGCCCGTGGGCAACCACTCCCCACGATTGCCGAAGTCGCTGGGGGCCGGGAACGCCATCCGCGTTCCCGGGATCAATGGTGGTTGGTACGCTTGACTTCCGTGGCGACCGTGTCCAGTTCGCAGGTTCCGCCTTCGGCCCAGTAGCTGATCATGCCGTTGGCGGGCTGGGTCGGGTACATACCCCGCATGGCCCGCGGGCCGCCCGCACAGGCCTCGACGATGGAGACCGGCACTTCGCCCGTTACGCTGCCGGACGATTTACGATTGGCGGTATAGGTGCAGTCGCCCGGGGCAACTGAATGATCAATGGACCAGGGCCGCAACCACGAACAGCATCGGGCACAGGCAGAACACCCTGTGCGTGATGTAGGCAGTCAAGGCGGTTGGACCCCTGAGAAGATGGCGCAGACCGGAGGCTCGCGAGCCCCCGGTCTGCGGTCAACAGATGTCTGCTACGGTCAGCGAACGAGACGGATTACTCGTCGATGTACCACTGCTCCATGCTGTACATGATCACGATGCCCATTTCCTCAACCTGGCCTACGGGCGTGTTCTTGATGCGCACGGTGGTGCTGGTTGGGTAATAGGATTCTTCAACTGGGTTGAAGGTCCAGAGGTTGTCTTTGATGTTTTTGTACAACTCAGCCAGGGCAGCGTCTCCTTCGGGAGTACCGATCGGCGCCTGCAGGAATGCCGTGTGACGTTCGTACAGTTCCTGCACCGCTGGAGGTGGCTCTTCGCCCTGTTCACCACCGGAAGTGTTGTACCGTCCCCACAAGATCCCCCAGCCTCTTTCAGGCAGGTAATCGTCCCAGCCCGCCGAGGGCCAGATATCTTCGTGGATCCACACAGCCGTACCCTGGGTCTCGTTGGCATTCTGGCGCTCGCGGATCAGGCTCCACTCGCCGGCCTTGACTTGCGTGTTGATGCCAACAGCCTTCCAATGCTCGGCAATCATTTCGGTCATCGGAATATGGTCCTGAGAGAGTGGACCCGGTTCAAAAATGATCTCGAACGGTTCACCATCCAGACCCAGGCGGAAGCCATCGTCACCGCGTGCGGAGAGCCCCATCTCATCGAGGAGGGCGTTGGCCTTGTCCGGGTCGTATTCCGGGATACTCGTTTCATGGGCAGGAACCGCGAAGGCACCGAGATAGAAGGTCTGGATGATCTCATCGTTGTTGATGGCGTAGGTCATCGCCTGCCGAAACCGCAAATCGTTAACGATCTCGCGATATTGCTCATCCTCATATGTGAGGTTCAAATGGAAGTTGATGGGCAGCCTGTGCATTCTTGGGATGAACACATTCAGAATCCCGTCGTTCTCAGCCTGCTTGAGCAGCGGCAGATTCTTCAAGGAACTTCGTTCTCCCAAGTAGTCCAATTCACCTGAGAGGATCTTGAGCACGGTGGTCTCACGGTCCTGGACCAGAACCATCTGCACATGGTCAATGTAGGGCAGCTGGTTGCCGGCCTCGTCCACCTTGAAGTAGTACGGGTTGCGGTCGAAGTTCCAGACGCCGTTGCCGAAGTCCACCATCTGCCAGGCGGTCAGGACCGGATGTCCAAAGCCATCCTCGTTGATGACCCGCCACAGGTTGCCGGGCATCTGCTTGGCGTTGAAGAGGTTGTACCACTGGCCTTCCTCAATCGACTCGGCCTCCATCTTGGCCGCCAGTTCGTCCGCATCGGCGTAGTCCGCGTGGAACTGCTTCAGGTAGTGGGCGGGCTTCAGGAAGTCCTGATAACCGCGCCACTGGGCGATGGCCAACTGGGCCGGGAAACTGCCGTACTGGTCGTCGAAGGTGACGGTGAAGGTGTGGTCGTCCAGGATTTCAACCGTGGCCAGGCCTGCTGACGATGAGGAACCGGTGCGCAGGTAGTTGGAGGGTGCTGGCGTGACCTCCTCATTGGTGATCACATCATTCCACGTGAAGTCGACGTCCGCGGTGGTGACAGGTTCGCCGTCGGACCACTTCATGCCTTCCCGCAGGGACAACGTATAGACATTGTGTCCGTCGTTGGCCTCCCAGTCCTTGAGAACGTTGCCGTAGATCCCCATGTCGTAGTTGAAGGCGCCGGGTGCCCAGACCAGAGGCTCAACGGAACCGATGTAGATGTGCGGATCGCCGCCGGGCCCGTCCTGGGGCAGGCGCATCGTACCGCCGTACTTGCCGATCTCCGTGTCGTAGCTGACCACCAGCATGCGGTTGGTGACCACGAACGGTTCGTTGGGCAGGCGTTCCTCCACAGGGGGAAGTGTTCCGGCTGCCACCATTTCGGCCAGCATCGGTGATTCGTTGTAGGCACCGTCGGCCATCGGCTCTTCGGCAGCCGGTTCTTCGGCCATGGGAGCCTCTTCGGCCGGCATTTCCGCAGCCGGGCCACAGGCCGCGAGGGCGAGGGCCAGCGTGCAGGCCAATACAGCCCAGCCCAGCCGGGCCAGCTTGGAGCGATTCACAAACATGGAACCTCCTCGGCTTTTGTTGCCGATTTGGATTGAATGGCTTCGACGCAATGGAGCGATGTAGGGGAACCATAAGTGTACCCCCCCCGGATTTGGTCTTGGCAAGGCCGGTTGGAACAAGCTGCGTCCGGACCAAGGCGGCACGGGCCCGCGGGCAACCATTCCCAACGGTTTCCGAAGCCGCTGGGGGTTGGCAGCGCCATCCGCGTTCCCGGGATCAGTGGTGGTTGGTACGATTGACTTCCGTGGCGGCCGCGTCCAGTTCGCAGGTTCCGCCTTCGGTCCAGTAGCTGATCATGTCGCCGTCGGTCCGGGTCGGATACATGCGGCGCATGGCCTGCTTGCCGTCCGTGAAGGCCTCGGCGATCAAGTTGACCACCAGCAGGTGCAGAAACAGCCCCATCGTCCTTCCGGCGTTGAGTGGCTGGGTAGTCGGGCGGAGGGTGCCGGTGCCACCGTCCGATTGTCCAAGGTCTCGCTGGCCTGCACGAATTAGCTGTACGGCGACTGAATGATCAGGAACACCGCCGGGTGTGCAAATACATGAAGCAAAGGGGTGCGGAATCCATTTAAAGAAACCCCCTGCCGGGGACAGCGAGTTCTCGGCAGGGGGTTAGTGACCAATCCTTCAAACTACATCGAAGTGAGTTGTACTACTCGTCGATGTACCAATTTTCCATGCTGTACATAATTATGATGCCCATTTCATCGGTCTGGCCCTTGGGGACATTTTTGATGCGGGCGCTGGTGCTGGTTGGGTAATAGGACTCTTCAACGGGGTTGAAGGTCCAGAGGTTGTCTTTGATGTTTTTGTACAACGCAGCCAAAGCAGCGTCTCCGTCGGGAGTGCCAATTGGCGCCTGCAGGAATGCCTTGTGAAGTTCGTACAGTTCCTGCACCTCTGGAGGTGGCTCTTCACCCACTTCACCACCGGATTTGCTGTACCGTCCCCACAGGATCCCCCAGCCTCTTTGAGGCAGGTAATCGTCCCAGCCTGCCGAGGGCCAGATATCCTCGTGGATCCACAATACCCAACCAGTGACCTCGTTGGCTTCTTTCCGTGTCCAGACTAGACCAAAGTCACCAGCTTTGAGCGAGGTATTGATACCCACTGCCTTCCAATGTTCGGCAACCATCTCGGTCGCGGGAATGTGATCCTGGGATACCGGTCCCGTCTCGAAAATGATCTCGAACGGTTCGCCATCCAGACCCAGGCGGAAACCATCGTCACCGCGAGCTGAGAGCCCCATCTCATCAAGGAGGGCGTTGGCCTTGTCCGGGTCGTACTCCGGGATGCCGGATTCATAGGCGGGTACGGCAAATTCACCAAGAAAGAAGGTATCAATGATTTCTTGGTTGTTCATGGCGTAGTTCATCGCCTGCCGAAACCGCAGGTCGTTGGCGATCTCACGATATTGCTCATCTTCATAGGTGAGGTTCAACGTCCAGTTGATGGGCAGCCTGTGCATTCTTGGAATGAACACATTCAGAATGCCATCGCCCTCGGCCTGCTTGAGCAATGGCAGGTTCTGGAGGGAACTGCGCTCGCCCAGGTAGTCATATTCACCCGAAAGGATCTTGAGGACAACCGTCTCCCGGTCCTGGGTTAAGACCATGTTGACATGGTCGATGTAAGGCAGCTGATTGCCGGCCTCGTCCACCTTGAAGTAGTAGGGATTGCGGTCGTATTGCCAGGAACCCGCACCAAAGTCCGTCATCACCCAGGGGGTCAAGGCTGGATGGCCGAATTTTCCATCGGTGGTTAGATCCCACAGTTCGGTGTAAACCTGTTTGATATTGAAAAGGTTGTACCACTGGCCTTCCTCAATCCCCTCTTCATCCACCATGGCAGCCAGTTCGTCCGCGTCCGCATAGTCGGCATGGAACTGCTTCAAGTAGTGGGCAGGTTTCAGGAAATCCTGATAGCCACTCCAACGGGCAATGGCTATCTGTGAAGGGAAACTTCCGTACTGATCGTCGAAGATGACCCTAAACGTGTAGTCATCCACGATTTCAACGGAGGCCAATGCGTTGTCCGCACCTGATGCGGTGCGCAGGTAGAGGGGTGGGGCTGGCGTGATTTCCTCGTTCAGGATCACATCGTTCCAGGCGAAGTCAACATCCGCCGTGGTGAGGGGTTCACCGTCCGACCATTTCATGCCTTCACGCATATGCATGGTGAAGGTGCTGTAGTTGTCGTTGGCTTCCCAATCCCTGAGCACGTTGCCGTGGATCCCCAAGTCGTAACGGAAGCCGCCGGGCGCCCAGACCAGGGATTCGTTCATTCCAATGAAAAGACTTGGATCTCCACCAGGGCCTTCCTGGGGCAGCACCATGGTCCCGCCGTACTTGCCGATCTCCGTGTCGTAGCTGAGGACCAACTTTTGGTTCGTCACCACGTACGGTTCGTTGGGCAGGCGTTCCTCAACGGGGGGCAGTGTTCCGGCCGCCACCATTTCGGCCAGCATCGGCGATTCGTTGTAAGTGCCGTCGGCCATCGGTTCTGCGGCAGCCGGTTCTTCGGCCATCGGAGCCTCTTCGGCCGGCATTTCGGCAGGCGGTCCGCAGGCCGCGAGGGCGAGGGCCAGCGTGCAGGCCAATACAGCCCAGCCCAGCCGGGCCAGCTTGGAGCGATTCACAAACATGAAACCTCCTCGGCTTTTGTTGCCGATTTGGATTGAATGGCTTCGACGTAATGGAGCGATGTAGGGGAACCTTAAGTGTACCCCCCCCCCCGGATTTGTCTTGGCAAGGCCGGTTGGAACAAGCTGCGTCCGAACCAAGCCGGCGCGGGCCCGTGGGCAACCAATCCCTACCGTTGCCGGAACCGGTGGAAGGCCGTCAACACCATCCGAGGTCCCGGGATCAATGGTGGTTTGTGCGCTTGACTTCCGTGGCGGCCGTATCCAATTCGCAGGTTCCGCCTTCGGCCCAGTAGCTGATCATGTCGCTGTCGGTCCGGGTCGGATACATGCGGCGCATGGCCTGCGTCCCGCCCGCGAAGGCCTCCACGATTGAGTTGTCGGCAAGGACGCGCAGGAGCATGCCGCCATCTTCCTGCAGCTGGGCGGCCTGGTAGTCGGGCAGGGGAGCCTTCTCCACGGTCCGCCGGCCCAGGGTTTCACTGGAGCGCGTGGTATCGATGAAGAGCATCTGTTCCCGGAGGTCCACGCCAACCACGGTTTGTTCCTCGCCCCCCGGTGAACGGCAGACGGTCACGCCGAAGCGGTGGGCATCCTTGGGCATGAACCAGGCGCAGATGTCGATTTGACGGTTGTGAAGACCGTCCACGAGTACATCGGATCCATTCTCCAGAGTCAGCCGACGGTTGTCGCCGCCGTAGGTGATGTCCTGCAGTTCCTCGATCGGTTGCAGGTGGATGCGTCCCTTGTCCATGACCATGACGGAGGGGAAGGTGAAGGTTCCCGACCAGCCGCTGGCCGACTGCTCGGTCTCCCGGTCGCGCTCGTCGCGGGCCCAGGCCCACATGATGCGGCGGCCCTTGTCGTCCAACAGACTCTCAGGGGCAAACCAGCCGTTGTCCACCCAGCTCATTTGCTCGTGGTACTCCGGATGGAACTGCTCGTTGCGCCAGTCTCCGATGTAGTAGCGGCATCCAAGTTCGTGGCTGATGCAGAGCATCACCCACTTGTCGCCCATGGGAAAGAAGTCCGGACAGGAGATGTCCTCGTGCAGGTCCACTCCTTCCAGGGGGTGGGCTAGGAAGTCGCCCACATGGTCCCAGGTCGAGTGCAGGTTGCGGGTCTTGAACACCGATGCCGTGTGGCCGCCGAAGATTCCGTAGTAGGTGCCGTCCGCATCCATCCAGCCGTGCGGATCCCAGGATGACCAGCCTTGGCTGCCGGTGCGGCGGCCGCTTTCGTCCTGGACGGGCACAATCGGATTGGCGGGCGACTTGCGCACCTGCTCCAGCCAGTGGTCGCTGGCCGTGGCGATGCTGTTGCCCTGCTCGGTGCCGTGGTACAGGAAGACGGCTTCGCCGTCGCCGTGGAAGCAGTTGCCGCTGAAGATTCCGGTTTCGGGACTGTCGGCCGTGGGGGTCAGCCACGGCAGGTGGTGTTTCCAGTGGAGCCAGTCGTGGGATGAGACATGGCCCCAGCAGTGCTCTCCGTGCCGCTGGTAGATGTAGCCGAGGTGCACGTTTCCCCGCCAGAAAATCGCGCCGTTGGGGTCGGCCGGGTGGGCCAGGCCCTCGGGCACCACGAAGTGATAGCCGGGCCGGTGGGGGTCGCGGAGCAGGTGTTCGCGCACGTCGCGTGCAGTCTCAATGTCTGCCTGGGTGATTTGGTAGGGCACTGGGCACTCCGATAACTCCGAATCCGGGAACAAGGGCGGGGACATCGCCTCCGCCATTATAGGAGCGCGGGTCTCAGGGTCGGCCTCCGGCGGGTACGGGATGTATCCGGACTCAAGGCACGGCCAAGTTCTGTACCCCGCGGTTACTTTCCATTCACGTTATGAATGATTGTCATTCATGTCATGAATGACTTTACGTACCCTCGTTTTGCCTTGTCCAGCCTCCGCGAGAGGCTGGATGCCATGCCGGCCGTCGTGGTGACGGGTGCCCGGCAGACGGGCAAGAGCACACTTGTCCGCGACTTGGCGGGAGGACGCCGCCGGTATTGGAATCTTGACGATTGGGAAGTCCTTGACTTGGCACGACGTTCGCCCGACGTACTCGTGCAAGGTCCTGAACCCGTCACTATCGACGAGATTCAACGGGAGTCGGCCCTGCTCATCGCCGTCAAGCGCGAAATCGATCAGCACAGAGAGTCAGGGCGGTTCCTGTTGACTGGATCGTCCGATCTGCTCATGATGCGCGATGTATCCGAGTCGCTGGCCGGACGTTCCAGCTACCTGACCCTGTGGTCAATGACCCGTCGGGAAGTGTTGGGGACAGGTGCCTGTGGGATTTGGGATCACCTGCTCCAGAACCGCGATGCGGACTGGGAGGATGTGCTCGCCGGGCATTCTGTTTCTCGGGACGACTGGCGGTCGCTGGCCGTGCGAGGTGGGTTTCCGACACCCTCAATCCACATGCAGAGGTCTCGGGCACGTGAAATTTGGTTTGAAGGCTACGTGCGCACCTATGTGGAACGGGATCTGCGGGAACTCTCCGTAATCACCGGTCTCTCCGATTATCGACGGCTGATGCGGGCAGTCTGCCTGCGTATCGGCCAGTTGGTCAACCAGACCACACTGGGGCGCGATGTGGGACTCGCACAGCCCACGGTGTACCGGTGGCTGAACCTGCTGGAAACCTCCGGCAGTGAGTAGATGCAGGCTTTGGTATACTGTCCTGTCGGATCAAGAGCGGACGCAACAACCGCTGCCGACCATCCCGCGGCACAGGGGAAGCTGCACGGCGAGAGTCGATCCCGTTGGGGGTGCTCAACGACCCGTGAACAAGAGTGGGGCATGGTCTAAAGCCTGTATCTACTGAGTGCCAAACCTCCTACCTGTTGGTCAGGGTGCTCGCCTACGCATCGAATAGGACCAAGCGGCTGATCAAGTCGCCAAAGTTCTACTGGAGCGACACCGGTCTGGCCATGCACGTCGCGCAGGAACCTGAACCTCGCGGTGCACATCTGGAGAACCTGGTGTTGAGCGACCTGTTGGCATGGCGGGACATACGGCTGGACCGCGCCGGGATCTTCCATTGGCGGACCGCCGGTGGTGAAGAGGTCGACTGCGTTATCGAAACGGCAGACGGTCTGCTGCCAATCGAAGTAAAGGCAACAGCGCGGCCGCGCCTGGGAGATGTATCGAATCTCCGTTTGTTCAGGCAGGAATACGGGGAACAAGCCCGATCCGGCCTGTTGCTGCATACGGGCGAGGAGGTGGGTTGGATCACGCCCGAAGTTCTGGTTGTGCCGTGGTGGCGGGTTTTGTGATTTGGGACAGTCAGCAGAGCGTTCGGCGATGCTGCGGCAACCAACAAGTTGCCGGTGAGTAATCTGGCACCGGTGACAAAGTTGCTTTGGGGTGACGCGGACCGCTGTCGGTCACTCGGTTCACCCACTGTTCTCGCTCAATTGCCCAGACACGTACTTGTGGATGATGCTCGACAGCAGCGTCTGGTAGGGGATTCCTTCTTCCCGCGCTCGCGCGTGGACGAGCATGTAGTCGCGTTCAGTGACGCGCAGATTGATCCGTCTGGTCTTTTTGAAAGTGCTGTGAGCTGCCTCCCGAGCATCCCCCATCTCCCGGTCAGCGTCGGGTGCCGGGTATAACTCGCCCCTCTCGAAGCGGTTCAGAATGTCCCGCTCTTCCCTGTCCATGTCGTGGTTCGTCACGGCTGCCTCCTGTTGTATTCTCTCGCGGCCTTGCGGCTGGGAATGAACGTCTTCAGAAATCGGGTGCCATTTGGCTTTATTACGAACGGGACCAAGTGAACATAAGCTTGGATGGCAACCACGTAGATGTATTGTCCGGGATAGCGGTCCTGGTTCGGGTGAATCAATACATCCAACAGAGATCCCTACTCTATGGCGGATACCACTGTCTCGAAGGAGACGTCCCGCTGCTCGATGAGTTGCTGGTTTTTCTCCATGCTCCAGTCGAAGGCGTTGCTCATGGACACATTACTCGCTGAATGTGTGTGTTTTGTCAACACTGCTCTGCTGTCGGATTGCGCCCAATACCTCCACGAACGTCCCTGGATCCACCCCTAGAATGCCCGTCCGAGTATCCTCGAGCGAGTGGACCACGGTCTGGCACTGTACGGCGAGGCCGGTGCACCCATTACCCCACTTGGATGCAGCCGGACATCGCCAAAATTAGATCGAAAGTTCAAGTGCCGTGGTATGCTGGAGCGCATCGGTGAGTCTTGTTGATGGTTCCAATGCATCATGAACGACGTGGTAGAGGCCAAGGTAGGCGGTTTCATCAGGGAAAAGCTGATGGAGCGCTTCAAGGACGACTTCGTGTTCGATCCCATCCTGGTCCGCGAAGAGGTGGACGAGTACGGGGATCCCTATCTCCACACGTACATCGTGTACGACGGTGATTACCGCAAGTGGGATACGCGCTGGAGGCTGGCCTTGACCCGGTGGGTTTGGCCGCTGTCAATCGAACTCGGATATGACAGTGTCCCGATTCAGTCGTACATCGAAAAGTCCGACTGGCTAGAAAACCCCCATACGTTGCAGGAACACTGGTAGTGTCTCCGGACGATTTGCTCAACATGGCCGAGGGTCTGGCTACAGGTGCGGTGTCCCATAGGCAGGGAAGGCCTCGAAGGGCCGACCTAAACCGGGCTATTAGTTCAATCTACTATGCGTTGTTCCACACTCTGGCCGCACATGGTGCCGATTTGCTTGTAGGCCGTACCAAGGGTCTACGCAGTGAACCCGCGTGGCGACAGGTCTATCGGTCCTTGGAACACGGCAAAGCGCGACGGCAATGTGAGCGCAAGAAGCACATTGCCAAGTTTCCTAGCGTAGTGGAAGATTTCGCTTCACTGTTTTCGCAAATGCAACGATTGCGGCACTTGGCCGATTACGATCCGGACGCCTCGTTTTCCCGTTCAGAGGTGCTTCAGTGGCTGGACGACAGTCGGGATGCCATTCACGACCTCAGCCGAGTTCCGGATAAGGATCTCCGCGCGTTTGCAGTGTACTTGCTGCTTCCGATGAGAGAGTCGGTTTCGGCGGCCAATCCGGCATTGCGCAGCCGGAGTGGCTTGTGACTTAATCTGGATCCGGAAGTGTGGCGCGGCTGCTCTCCACTGCGGGGTGGTTTCAGGCTGTCGAAATGCTTGGCGGCCGTATCTGCTGATCCGCATCTGAACCTCAGTCATCCGGCACTTTGTTCGCCGGCAGCACGGGCCAACGGCAGCGCGGCGAAAACCAATGCCGCTGCAACGAACAGCGATCCGATGTAGTAGATGGTTGCCGCGAAGCCCCATGTCTCGTAGAGGACTCCGGCAATGATTGGCGAGAGCACCGCCATTAGGAAGGCGACGCAGGCCACAATGCCCAGGCCCGTCGAAGCCACTTCGTTGCCAACCACATCGAAGACGGCTGCGGTCAGGATGGGCTGATCGGGGTAGAGAAACAATCCCAACAGCGCGATCATGATGGTCAGCGGTATCCCGGTATCGAAGATGGTTAGGGCGAGGGCCACCAGGCAGGACCACAACAATCCGGGGACCAGCACATTCTTGCGGCCCAGCCGGTCCGACAGGAGGCCGGCCACCGGTTTGGCGAACAATCCGACCGCAATCAACAAGCCCACATGAAAACCGCGTCCCGCCGTGCCCATCTGCAGTTCGTTGCCAAGATACAGGGGCAGGATCGTGATCAGTGCTACCAGCGCCATCGCGCGAAAACCCCGCACTGCGGTCAAGCCCCACAGAGCAGGAGATTGCAGGAGGCGCTTGGTGGCCTCCACCCGCTGTGAGACCGCCACCGTTGGCTGTTCCTTGTGTTCCTTGGTCGTCCCGATATTGCGAAAGGTCCAGACGGCCGCCGCTGCCATGAAAAAGGGAATCACCGCGTAGGCGCTAATCAATTCCCGCCAGCCGAGGAATACCAGCAATGCTCCGGTGACCACGGGGCCGGCCACGTCGCCGACGCTGCCCCCAACACCGTGTGCGGCCAGCACCGCACCCCGCCGGTGCGGAAAATGGTGGGACAGCGAAGCTGATGCCGGCAGGTGCCAGATGGAGTGGGAAACCGCCACCACCGCCATGCCGATCAACAACAACGGATACACCGGGGAGATGCCGATGACCAGGCAACCCACCGCGGCGACACCCAGGCAGGCAGCCAACAGCTGTCCCCAGTACCGCCTGAGAATATCAACCACCACGCCTCCAGGCAAGGCCACCAGACCGGAAGCCAGTTCCCGGGCCGACAGGATGCCGCCAACCCCCACGGAGTTAAGTTGAAACGCCGTCTGGATTTCCGGCAGTGCCACCACGAAGCTCTGGACAATCCAGTGGAATACGGTATGCCCGGTTGCCAGGCCGGGGACGATGAGCCGACCACGGGGAGCTGATTCCTGTTTCCCAGGGGAATATTCCATTGCGCGATGTTCCATGCTATGAGCCGATTCGCAATTTTGCTTCATGGGGATGCCGACTCAGGAATCTCACCCATACGCCGTGCCTTCCCTGCCCAAGCGGAGAAGCCTCTGGTCGAAGGCAGGGAGGCCATCTGTGTGGTTTGCTGGTTCTTAGCGCCCCATCACAAGGAATTGTGGTATCTGTACCCGTCGCCTCTGCTGCCCGGCGCGCCGTAAAGATGACCATGTCTGCGGCTTTCCAATCCGAACTACACTGCGATGATGTCCACTGAAGGCTGCAAACCCATTCCACAGGTTGCCGGCTATCCGGTGATTGGCACACTTGAGCCGAAGCGGTACGACCTTCTGACGCTTGTTCGCAGGCAGTACGCGCGTTTGGGACCGGTCTTCCGCATCAGTTCGTTCAACCGGACCTCGGTCGTGCTTGCCGGGCCGGAGGCCAACCGGTTGATGCGGACCGAAGGGCATCGCTTGTTCACGTCCGTTCCGGCCTGGATCGAGTTGAATCGGGCCTTTGGCGGCGACAATCCCGTCCTGTTGTCGATGGATCCGCCGGACCACGGCAAGATCCGCTCCGCATTGAAACCCGGATACGCCGGATCGGCCCTGTATCCCCGTATGGAGCAGCTTCTCGAGAGTCAGTTGCGTCTCATTCAGGCTTGGCCGATGGACACGCCCATCAGCGTCTATCCCCACATGAAGCGGCTTGTCTGCCTGCTGCTCGGCTACTTGGCGACCAATGAGGATCCCGGCGAAGTGTTGGATGACATCATCTTTCTCTTTGAGACGGTGATCAAGATCCACGTGCTGCGCACTTGGCCCGGGTTCGCAAAACACCTGCCCAACTACCTCCGCTCGCGGCGCAGGGTGCTGGCGATGACCAAGCGCATCTGGGAAGAACGGTATGCAGAGGACATGCTCAATGAAGCCGGAGATTTCGTCGCGCTCGTGCGTTCCGCTCAGACGGAGTTCCCGGAGCTGTTGACGGACAACGACGCCCGCGCTTCCATCATGGGGCCCTTCATCGCAGGCATCGACACGGTCGCCGCCGGGATTTCCTTTCTCCTCTACAACGTGCTCAGCCGTCCCTGGTTGCAGGAGGCGGTCGTTGCCGAGGCCGACGCGGCGATGGCCGACGGTCTTCCAACGCGGCAGTCACTGCGACGAATGGACGTGACTCGCCGGGCGGCCATGGAGACGTTGCGCATGTTTCCGCCCACGCCGGTTCAGCCGCGTGTGGCGAAGTGCGGTTTCGAGTTCCTGGGCCACCGCATTGAGGAGGGAGAGCGGCTCATCATCGCCCAGTGCATGACGCACTACCTGCCCGAATTCTTCCCCAATCCCGAACGTTTCGACATTGACCGTTTCACTTCGGAACGACGGGAACACGCCCAGGCGGACGCCTACGCGCCCTACGGGCTTGGTGCTCACACCTGCCTGGGAGCCTCCACCGCCGACTTGCTGTTTCTGATTGTCTCGGCGGCACTCTTCCATCACTGGCAGGTCGAAATGGATCCGGTCGACTACAACCTCAAGGTGGCCATGCTACCGCTGCCAGCGCCGGACGACAGGTTTCGGATGCGCCTGACGGAGGTGCGTCACACACCATTGGCGTGAGATGTGAATGAGCGGAGACATCATGGATCAGATGTCCCGGAACACTTTCCTGAGCATCCCAAATCGGCCGCATGTCGTCCCAGAGGCTGCTATCGGGCCGGACATGTTCTTGATCGGCTAGATCCAGGCCACATCTGTGGAAGACTCTCTACAGTAGTGGCACAACCTCATCATGAGGCTGATCAATAGCTATGGAGCAACACACCGTGCGATTTGCCAAAGTTCTGAGCCTGATCCTGGCGACATGGATTCTCACGTCTTGTTACCTGCCGGAGACCATGACCTCCGCGGGATGCACGCCGGACAACGTTCTGGACTGTTTGGTCGAGCTGCAGGAAGGTAGCGCGTCGGAAACCGAAGGGGAGACGGTCGATGATGTGGAGTGGCCGTTGCCATCCACCGAGTTTCTGGAGACCTTTGATCCCGCGGCACCATTCCCCCTCGACCCTGTGGTCATGACCGGACGGTTGGACAATGGCCTGACTTGGTACATCGCACCGAACGACGATCCGCCGGACCGAGCCCGCATTGCATTGGCGGTAGGTGTGGGCTCGCTCCACGAGGATGACGATCAACTGGGTGTTGCGCACTTCCTGGAGCATATGCTGTTCAACGGCACCGAGAACTTCACCCAGGAAGAGATGCGCCGCTTCTTTGAAGCCAACGGCATGACGATGGGGCCCCACGTCAACGCCGGCACGAGCTTTGAGCGTACGACCTACTATCTGGACATCGACACGTCCAACCAGGAACTGATGGACAACGCGTTCGTGATCCTGGGTGACTGGGCCATGCGCGGCCTGTTGGAACAGGAGGAGATTGACAAGGAGAAGGGCGTCGTCGAAGAGGAGTGGCGGTTGGCCACGGAGAATGCGAGCGGGCGCATTCAGAAACGAATCTTCGAGGTGGTGCTTGCTGGTTCGCGCTATGCCGACCGTGATGTGATCGGCGACATGGACATCATCAACGGATTGACTTCCGAAACCGTCAGGCGCTTTTACGAGGATTGGTACCGGCCTGATCTGATGACGGTCGTGGTGACGGGAAGTGTGAATCCGGAATGGGTTGAGGCCCGGATTCGGGAACAGTTCGGTGCCATGCGCATGCCACAGGACGCGCGGCCCTCGCCTGAATCGGCCATCATGCCAATGGAAGGTATGACCGTTGCGCCCTTCAGCGATCCCGAGTTTCCTTTCGTGTCGGCGCAAGTGTTTCAACTGGTGGAGACCGAGCCGTTTGAAACGTTGGGGGATGCCAGGCGTCGGTTTGTCGAGAGCTTGGCCCAGGCCATGTTGAACGAGCGGCTTGATCGCATCAGCCGTGAGCCCGATTCGGCGTTTCAGTACGCTGGTTTGAGTTCCGGCGAACTCGGAATTGGCGGTGTCTCCCTGGCAAGCCTCTATGTCCAGCTGGCCGAAGACAAGGCTCTGCTTGGGTTTGAAGCGGCCCTTACCAATTTGAGACAGGCCATGGAACACGGCTTTACGGATGGTGAACTGCATCGGGCCAAACTCAATCTCCTGGAGGCCTATGCCAGCGACTTCGAAGCCTTGGAGACGCGGCGCAACCGGCAAATTCAGGGAGGGATCCTCAGCCTGGTCCAATACGGGGATCCGTTCAGCGGCATAGCGTTCGAATACGACCTGGCGAAACACTACATCCCGACGATCACGCTTGCCGATGTGGATGCCTACATAGCCAACGCGCTGGACGTCAACCGCAGCCTCATCTTGTGGGTAGGGCCCGACAAGGACGATTTTCAACTTCCGGACGAGGCCGCGGTACTGGCCGCGGTGGAGGCGGTTGGCGATATGGCAATCGCGGCCTATGAGGACGACAGTCTGGCTGCCGGTACGGCGCTGATGGATGTCCTGCCCGAGCCCGTGGCCTGGGTGACGGAGAGCTACGACGAACGGACGGATGTCACAGTACTGACTTGGGCCAACGGAGCCACCGCACTCCTGAAGCCGACAGACTTGACCGAAAACGAAGTGTTGCTGGATCTGTCCAGTCCGGGTGGCCTGTCCTTGATTGAGGACGCGGACTACTTTGCGGCCCAGCTGGTGACCACGACCGCCAATGAAAGCGGTGCCGGCCCGTTTGACTACGACGATTTGGAGCAGCTGTTGGCCGGGCAGACCGTCCGGGTGTGGACTTCCCTGGGAGGCCTGTCCGAAGGGTACGGCGCCAGTGCGGATACGGACGACATCGAAACCCTGTTCCAACTCATGTATTTGTCGGTCCTGCATCCCCGATTTGACGAGGACGCGTTCCAGAACGCGGTCGACGATCAACGCGTCTACCTGGAAAACCTGCATCTTGATCCGCTGTACCATCTGATCGAGTTGATTGACAGGGTGTTGTACGACAACTCGACGCGGGAACGTTTCATGCAGGTGGAGGACCTTGACGCCATCGAGTTTGCGGACGCCGTGAGCATCCACGAGGCCCGTTTCGGGACACTTGACAATCCGGTGGTCGTGATGGCCGGCGACTTCGAACTGGAAGCGGCCAAGAGGTTGCTGAACACCTACATAGGCTCGCTTCCGACCGGTGAGGAGGAAGCCTGGACGGACAGGACCGTGGATACCCGGCAAGGTCCGTACATGGAAAGCATTCGCCATGGGATCGCGTCCCAGGTGTTTGTGTACCAGGTACACGTGGACCGCGACCTGGAAGAGTTCAGCGATGCGGACCTGGCAGCCGTGGGCGCACTGTCCAAGATTCTGGACTCCCGATACACCGATGAGCTTCGGGAGCAAATGGGGGGCACTTACGGAGTCAGCGCCTCAGTCTCAGCCCGCAACCGGCCGGGACCCAGCGGGAGTTTCTCGGTATTCTTCGGTACCAATGAAGAAGACTTTGAAGCGATGCGCGATGCTTCCAAGGCGATCATGAACGACATCCTTGATGCCGGGGTAACCCAGGAGGAGGTGGACGCAGCGAAGGCCCAGCTCACCCGCGACCTCGAGAACCGCCAGACTCGCAATTGGTACTGGATCGGCGAGTTGGAACGCGAGTTTCTTTACGGGGACAGGGACCTTGCGTTGGTTGACCGGCGCCAGGAATACATTGATGCCATCACTGCAGAGCACATCTCGGCCATGGCGGCACTGCTCCTGAAGCCGAATGGATTGGTGGAGCTGATGCAGTTGCCGGAGGCAAGCGAGGAGTGATCGGTGTTTGGTACAGCGCAGAGAACTATTCGGCTACGAACCAAGGTTGATTGCCGGATGCAATGTCTGTAGGCGAAGGCAAGCACTGACCGGCCACTGGCTGAATCGATGAAATACAGACCGCGCAAGAGGGTGGCCCGTAACCTCGCCCAACTGGAGGCCATGATGGCCCAGTGACGCGGTTGTCATCGCCCTGACCTTGGTCATATGGTTGCCCGGAGCCCGATCAACGAAACCGAGATAGTGCCAACAACCAGATCCGAGCGAAGCCCGTCCCCTGGCAGTTACGTTGGTTGAACGTCGAGCCGTTGTAGGATCCCGTGTCTGGCACAGACGCAAGGGCGGAACATGACAACTGAGAATGTCACGGTCGAAGAGAAGTTCGCCGAAATCATTCGGAAAGAACTGAAAGCGAGGTTTCACGACGAGTTTGTGTTTGAACCGATATTGGTTCAGGCTGACGTCGATCTGGACGGCACCCCCTGCCTGGATGCATACATCGTGTTCGACGGTGATCAGAAGAAGCTGGATCCTTCATGGACCGTAACTCTTCCGCGGCTTCTGTGGTCCCGTTCCGAACACCTCGGGTATCCCGGCCTTCCAACCCAATGGTTTGTCAGCAAGTCGGATTGGCTGGAGGATAAGGATGGATTTCCGTGGACCCCTCTGACCTGCTTCTAATCGCCCATCAACTGGCCAGCGGTTTGGTGGGCAGCCGCAGGGGACGTCCTCGCCAAGCCGAACTACGCCGGGCAGTCAGCACTGCCTACTACGCCTTGTTTCACACACTCGCCCGTTGCGGGGCCGATTTGGTGGCCGGCAGCACCAAGCAACATCGCAGCCAAAGCGCCTGGCAACAGACCTATCGGGCACTTGACCATGGAGAAACTCGCAAGCGATGTGCACCACAGACGCGACTGGCCGAGTTTCCGATCGGGATCCAGGACTTCGCGGCCTCTTTTGTGCGTATGCAGCGGTTGCGTCACTGGGCCGACTATGACCCCCTGTCCATGTTCAAGCGTTCCTTGGTCCTTCAGTGGATTGAGGAAACCGACAATGCCATTTCGGGTTTCAACTCGGTTGCCCGTGCTGAGCGAAAGGCCTTTGCCGTGTTCGTGCTGCTGAAGCACCGGTCACGCTAACCAGCGGCATCCCTTCGTCGAGGCAGAGCATTGCCAACTACTTAACATAGATATCTGCGGGATCATATCCACAGGCTCGGAGAACTCGCTTGGCTCTTTTGATGCAATTGTTCGAATTTAAGTAAATGTTTGTCTCCAAACCGTCAGACAACTGGATCGAACGTTTCAACGGAAAGTTTGGATCAGGAACATATATAAATTGTCGCAAGTCCTTCGGTATGTTGCCGACTTGGAAATGCCCTTCCGAGTCAAGTTTGAGCACTATAGCTTCAAAACAACCTCTCCAGGAATCTACAACTTTCGTCGATCCGTTGGCAAATTGTAATAGTTGGGGTGTGAGCTGGTGTGGTTCCATCTCTGAAAGGCGACACCAATCGCCTTGAGGCGTTCCATTTGGCTTTTGCGATGTATTGTCACCGATGATTCTTCCCTTGGATTTCGACCCCATATCATCACCGGATCTGGTTCGGTTGTCCAGGAACAAGCTGTGGGCTTCTTTCAAGTAACTAACATATTGTCTTCGGATACTATCCGTAAACAATCCTCGGTGTAGAGGCTTGGCAAAATGGGCGACGTACTCCTTTGACGGTTCATTCCATTCGCTTTCCAAGGCCCGCACGAGCGCCACCACCGTCTTCCACTGTTGTCCCGCCGTCTTGATTTCGATCACGTCGAGACGGTCCAAGTGAAACAGCTCCAAGCGTTCTTCGGCTTCCAAAGTCATGTCCAAGACATCAACGTGGAGAAACGGTTCCTTGTCCAGGATGTTGGGTTCGTCCAAGTCTGCGTAGAAGCGGTAGTGGCGGCCATCGGTCAAGATCCCAAGGCTCACTTTGGGAAGGGCCCCAATGTAGCGCTGGAGCTGCACAGCCTTGTCTTCCAATGGAGTACCCAAGGCCTTGCACTCGATCAGGATGACAGGTTCCCCATGACGGTTGATCGCATAGTCCACCTTTTCTCCCTTGCTGCGACCAATGTCCGCATCGAACTCCGCCGTCACTGCTGCCGGGTCGCGGAAATCGGCTCCGAGGGCATGTTCGATGAAGGGAAGGACCAGCTTGTCGATCGTTTCTCGTTCAGTTGGATGTATCCCATGTCTTTCGTAGTGCCGAATCGCCTTGGTCACTTGGTCGACGAGCTTTGCCAACATTGCCAACTCCTTCAACGCATTCGGGTGTCAGTCCGAGAATTGGCACACAGGCCTCTCCACCGGTAGCAGACTGAATGACTTCGCCCTTAAAATTTCGAATCCGAGATTCGAATCATCGTACCACCAGATTTTTGAACTGGGCGGCATTGCGTGAGCACGGGCGGATCGAGCGTCCCATATCCATGAGTTTGCCGAGCGGTTGTACAGAATGTGCCGCAATAGGCACTTTGAACCGTCAGGCCTTGAGGCCCCCTGCCGTAAGCCCGCGTACATATTGCCGCATGCCGAACGAGAACAGGATCACCAGCGGGATGGACGCCGTGATGTACGCCGCCATCCGGGGACCGATGTCCGTCACTCCAATCTCTGAGGTGAACTGTGTTAGGGCCACAGCCACCACCTGCCGTTTGGGCGAGGAGATGGCAACCAATGGCCACATGAACTGGTTGTAGGTCGTGACCAGCCGGACCACCGCCACCGTAACTAGGATGGGGATGGACAGCGGTACTGCAATCCGCCAGAAGGCCTGAAGTTCAGTTGCACCGTCGATGCGGGCGGCGTCGAAGAATTCCTCAGGCAGGGTCGCGAAGAAGCTGCGGCAAAGCAGGAGCGCAAACACTTGGCCGCCGGAAGTCCACGGCAGGATGAGTGCCCAATACGTGTTCTCCAGACCCATGTTCAGGATGAGCACGTAGGCCGGGATCAGCGTCAGGATGGGTGGGATCATGAGCAGGGCCAGAATGCCCGTGTAGATGATCTCCTTGGCCGGGAACCGGTGGCGCGCAAAGACATAGCCGGACAGGCTGGACAGCAGCAGCGTGGTCGCACAGGCCGAACCCGACGTGATGATCGAGTTCAGAATCGATCGCCCGATGACCACCCAGCCCAGTGCGAAGTTTTCCCAGCGGTAGGGATTGGGCATCGACCAGAAGCGGCCGTAAATCTGGCCGTTGTCCTTCAGGGCCAACACCGCCAGGTAGACGATCGGCACGAAGGTCAGGACCAGCAGGAACAACAGGATGATGGTGATTATCGTCTGGCCCAGGGACAGGCGCAGGCGACGCATCGTGGGCGATATGGTTACGGCGGACATGGGTCAGGCCTCGAACTCCGTCGCAGTGCGCACGTAGCGCATGTTGATGATGGTGCCCACCAGGATGATCAGAAACAGGATCATGCCGATGGCGGAGGCGACCCCCATGCGGTCCATGCGCATGGCCATGTAGTACAGCTCCAGGGCCGGAACATACGTCGCGTCGCCGGGTCCCCCGCCCGTGGTGAGAAACACCAGCTCGAAGGTCTGCACGGCGTTGATGAAGTTGAGGATCAGGAGGAGCTTCACCTGGCCCATCAGCAGCGGCAGATCGATGTTCCAGAACCGTCGGAAGACGTTGGCCCCGTCGACCCGGGACGAATCGATGACCTCGTCTGAAATGGAGATGAGCCCGCCGTAGAAGATCAGCAGGGCAAAGGCGTTGACCCAGGGCACGCCGATGAACAGCACCGAACTCAGGGCCACCTTCGGATCCCCGTACCAGACCCGCGACCAGTCGGACTTTCCCACCAGTTCCAGAAACTCGTTCAACAGGCCGATGGACGGATCGTAGATGTTGTTCCAGACTAGGATTTCAACCACGGCCGGCAGCACGATCGGAACCACGAAGAGCGTCCGCATCCAATACTGGGTGTAGCGGTTCTTGAGATTGAAGACCAGTTCCGCCACCAGGAGCGGCATGGTCATCGTCTTGACAATGGAGACCACCACCAGAATCAGGGCGTTGCGGAAGCTGGCAATGAAGAACCGGTCCGACATCAGGAAGCGGAAGTTCTCCAGTCCAACCCAGGGCGAATGGCCTGAGGGGGTCCAGTCCGTAAAGGCATGGTAGAGGCCCGAGAACGCCGGATAGTAGTTGAAGGTCAGCAGAAACAGGAGCGTCGGCAGGATCAGAAGATAGGAGAACCTTGCACGCCACACGGCTGCGAGGCCGTTCAGCGGTCCCACGGAGTGCTGTACCCACATCCGCCGGCCGCCGGTGGTGAAGACGATGAGCAGGATTGCCCCGGCCAACAGGAGGGCCACCAGGCCCGCGGTGGCGGTGATGGCCATGTTGCGGGTCCGGGTGGCAGTGGCCAGGCCGACGGATTGCTGCATGCGGTCCAGCACCTGCACCTGTCCATCCGCTAGGCCGAACGCCAGGCGTGTACCGTCCCCGGTCACGGCGATTTGCCGAATCTCGCCCTCCGGCTTCAGTTGCCGGACAATGGACCCGTCGGTATCCAGGTACAGGACATTGCCCCGATCATCCTGGGCCATCAGGATCTGGCCATCCGCGGACATCGCGACGTCCGTTACATCCGAGTCCGCCTTAGCAGTCCAGACTAGCTCTCCGTTGGCTCCGTTGATCAGTGTGATGCCGCCGTCGGTGGTGCCTGCCAGGATGCGGCCCCCGGACCGGGAGACCGCCAAGGCATCAATGTCATATTCCAGGCGCGTCGTCAGCAGCTGGCGTCCCGTCTTCGAGAAGATGGACAGCCGGCCGTCGTGGGCTCCCATCACGACGCGCGCGTCGTCTCCGGTGCCGTAGATGGACACCGCACTCACACCCAGGCCGCGTTCATCCGTCCACAGCAGTTCGCCCCTGCTGTCCATGACATAAACCTGCATGTCGTCGGATGCGCCGGCGACCAGCGACCCGTCGCGGGATATCGCGACGGAATTGAAGGTCCGGGATGCTTTGGTCCGGCCCAGCTCCTCGCCGGTTTCCCCGTCCAACAGGTAGAGGAAGCGGTCTTCGGACGAGATCGCCAGCCGACTACCGTCCTCGCTCCAGGCAAGGCCGGTGATGCTGTTGCCGGCGGTAAAGGTCCAGAGTTCCCGGCCGTCCGCATCGCGTACTGATACTTCGTTGGCACGCGTGCCAACGGCGACGCGCTGGCCGTCGGCCGACATGGCCAAGCCGGTGATCGGGCTGGCGAGGTTGTCCGACCAAATCTCCCCGCTCTGCGCCAGTACGGGGCTCGCAGCAGCGGCCCACCAGCAGGCCAGCAACAAGGTGCCGACTGTCAGCCAGCGTCGGAGTTGGACAGTCACGGTCCGGGTGGGTACGGAAGTAGGGCGGAGGCCGGCATGGGCACTGACCGCGCCGGCCCCGCGCTCAAGGTAGCCCGGTCCGGCCTTGGCCGGACCGGGCCGGTTCAACAGTCAGATCAATAGGGACCGGCGGCAATGTAGCCGGGCGGCCGCTTCTCGGGACTCTCCAAATCCTCGGCGGTGAGGTTCAGAAAGACGAGCAGGTCGTCGAAGCTCTCTTCCAACAGTTCCTGATAGTCGGCCGCGAACTCCTCCGCGGTTCGGGTTCCGGCAAAGAACTCCTGCACCATGATGGACCAGATGCGCTTGGAATCCTCGTGCTTGAAGAAGCCGCGGGCCACTTTGTCGCCAGGCGCCCCCGGTTTTTCGTAGTTGCCTACAAAGACGCTGTTGGCAAAGATGTCCTCCCAGGGAGACGGCATCGTCACATCATTGATCAATGGCGGACCGGCGATGCCGCCCTGCAGGTTCTCCGTGTCCAGCTTGTTCTCGAGGAAGATTCGCATACCTTGGGGACTGGTCCAGAACATCACAAAATCGGCTTCCAGATCGTTTTGGGCCCGGTTTTTCTTGGGCAGGGCCAGAGTTCCCGACGTCAATTCGTTAGCCCGGGCCGTACCCTGGACACAAGGTCCCTCAATGTTGGGGAAGGCAAAGCGACCGTATTCAAACTCGACCGCGGCCGCAGCAGACTCATCATCTACTTCTCCTGCGCCGGCATATTCGCCCTGGGCCAGGGATCGAATGTCCTTGGGGAAACTGGTGAAGAAACCGCCGTGGACCATGCGCATGGCAGCTTGCTGCGTCAGGAATAGCGGATAGGCGTCCGTTATCCCGGCCCAACCTTCAGGTACGAAGCCGTGCTCGGTTTTGAAGACGCGCCCAATCTGCGTCATCATCTCAACCGTGCACTCGTTGTCAAAGTTGATGGTGCCGTCCTTCAAAGCATTCATGTGGCGGACGATGTTGACAGAAATCCGGTCTGGATCGTCATTGCGAACGTCGGAGGGGTCGTATTCCCAAACATCATCGATACCTTCCCGGAAACACCAGTCCCCAGGCTGGCATTGGATGATTTGCAGTTCTTCGCGGTGATACTGGTCCATAGCTGAACGCATCAGCCATGGCATGCGACCGCCACCCCAGATTTGTTCCGTGGTGCCCTCCATGGCGATCGGAATGTATCCGGCTGCCTTCACTTTCTCGCTGTATTCGACCAGTTGGTCCCACGTCGGTTGCACGGGTACGTCCGTGATGCCTGCCTCGGCGAAAATGTCTTTGTTGTAAACCCAGAACGTTTGCACCGACATGTAAGGCAGGGTGTACATCTCTCCCGTCGAAGGATCGCGCACTAGGTTCAGGCCCCAATCCTGGAAGCTCTCTTCCCAGATGGCTCCCGTGTAGGGATTCTCTAGCGAAAGATACGGAGCCCAGTTGATCAAACGGCCTTCCTGGGCAAATTCCCGTAAGTGTGCCGATTCAATCAGCGACATCCGCGGTTCTTCGGATGTGAATTGTGTGCGGAGCCATGTCAGGTAGGCGTCGGGACCTGTGCCCGGAGCCTTGAGTTCCACAACCACGTTGACGCCCGGGTTGATGGCCATGTAGGCATCTGCTAGCGCCTGATAGGTCTGGATGTCGTTGGAGGAAAGTGAGATGACGATTTCGCCCTCAAGGGCTGCTGCTTCTTCCTCGACGGTCTCCTCAATCTGGACAACTTCCTCTTCGGCGGCCGGCTCCTCTGCGGGGGCGGCCGGTTCTGCGGCCGGCGGGGCGCCGCAGGCTGCCAGCATCAAAGCCGCAAGCAGGCATCCGACTAGGGTCCAACGAATGCGTCTGGTCATGTAGGTGTTTCCTCCTGACAGGTCTCGTGTTGGCCTTCGGGCATTGTTGGCAGGTCCGGAGAGGCGGCTGCACACCTCCCGAAATCCTTCCGAATGGGTCCCGGCAAACCGCGACCTGTACTGTTGTACGGTAGCTTTATGGTACATAAGCCGGTGGATTAACCCTAGCTGACCGGATGGCGACATCTGTGGAGGGTGCCGGCCGGCGGTTGGCGCGCCGAAGCCCGTTGGCATTGCCTTGGTCTCGGTTGTATATTGGGTTTACCCATGGGCCTGCCACGCCGGCCTCTTCCCAGGAACTCCGAAAACGTGTCCAAGGTACTCTTAATTTCCTCGCTCGCGCCCTCTGTCAACGAGCAGATCACGCAGCATGCCGGCTCCGACCACCAGGTCTGCGTCCAGCCGTTTGACCTGTCGGCGGACAAGCGCAACCGGCTGTTGACCGAACATGACTGTCTGGTCCTATTCCCCGGTGTGCTGGATGACGCGGCGGTGCGGGCCGCCGCCAACCTGCAACTGATCCAGTTGGTGTCGGCCGGCTACGACCGGATCAATGTGAAGTTGTGCCGGGATCTCGGAGTGCCCGTGGCCAACAATGGCGGCACCAATTCCCTGGATGTGGCCGAACACGCACTGATGCTGATGCTGTCGGCCCTGCGCCGGTTTGCCGACTTCGACCGCTTCGTCAAGGCCGGCCAATGGCGGGGCATTGATTCGGGCACCAACACGTTCACCCTGGACGGCAAGACGGTTGGCATCATCGGGTTCGGCAACATCGGCCGGCGCGTCGCGGGCCTGTTGCGGCCGTTTGGCTGCAATGTGATCTTCAGCGACGCCTACCCGCCTCCGGAGGAGGTGTCTGCCGGCCTGGGCGCGCGGCAGGTCGGCTTGGAGGAACTGTTCGCCCAGTCCGACCTGATCACCATCCATGTACCCCTGAACGACGACACCCGGAACATGGTCAACAGCGACACTCTGGCCCTCATGAAACCCACCGCTTGGCTGGTCAACACCTGCCGCGGTGAGGTGGTGGACGAAACAGCCCTGCACGCCGCCCTGGAGCAGCGGCAGATTGCCGGCGCGGCCCTGGACGTCCTGGTCAAGGAGCCGCCTCCGTCGGATCATCCGCTGCTGTCGCTGGACAACGTGATCTTCACGCCCCACACGGCCGGGGTCACCTTCGACTCCTTCTCCCGGCGGGGCGAGTTCATCTTCAACAACATTGATCGGGTCGCACGCGGGGAGGAGCCGCTCGCGCTGGTCAACTGAGCCCTGTTCGGCCCCCGGATGCCGGACTCCAAAACGGAAACTGCAGACATGAAACTTGGCTTCAGCTCATGGGGCATGCCCAATGTCCCGGTGGATCACATCATTGCCAGCCTGGCGGAAATGGGGTACGACGGCGTTGAACTGACCGTCAAATCCGGCTACTCGATCGAACTGGACACCCTGGACGAGGCCTACCGCAAGTATGTGGTGCGCCTTCTGGATATGCACAACCTCGAGTTGCCGGCCCTGGCCGGCCACGAGAGCCTGGTGGAACAGGACCCGGACCGGGCGGCGGAATGCATGCGCCGCCTTAAGGGGACCGTCGACTTGGCCGTCGACTGGGCCCGCGGCGGTACGCCGCCCTGTCTGGACACCACCGCCGGCGGGAGCCCGGACGACTGGGAGCCCCTGCGGCCCCTATTGGAGGATAGGCTGGGGGACCTGTGCGGCTATGCCGCCGAGCGCGGGGTGGTGATCGCCATCGAACCGCATGTCGGTACCATACTGGACACACCGCCGCGCGTGGTGGAGCTCGTCGACTCCATAGGCCTTGACAACCTGGGGGTGAACTTCGACATCTCGCACTTCAACGTGGTGGGCATTGACATCGAGACCTCGGTGTCCACCTTGGCGCCGCTGTCGGCCCACACCCACGTCAAGGACGAACGGGGCATGGCGCCGGACCACGAGTTCCTCATTCCCGGCGAGGGCGAGTTCGACTACGTGACCTACCTCAAGGCGATGCGCCGCCACGGCTACACCGGGTTCATCTCCGCCGAAATTTCCGTGATGGTGCAGCGCCGCGAGGGGTACGACGCCATCGCCGCGGCACAACAGACGTACGATGTACTGGATGCGGCCTTCAAGGAGGCCGGCATCGACCGCGGCTGACATGCCCGCTTTCTCACTCATCAAACCAGGCAGACATACATGAATGGCGCCAGCAGCATGATGCACACGCTCGTCAACAACGACGTGACAGTGTGCTTCTGCAATCCCGGGACTTCCGAGATCTCCTTTGTCGGGGGCTTGGACGCAACGGACAAGATGCGGGGCGTGCTCTGCCTCTTTGAAGGTGTGGCGACGGGTGCCGCGGACGGCTATGGACGCATGAAGGATTGGCCGGCGGCCACACTGCTGCACCTGGGACCGGGGCTAGGCAACGGCGTCGCCAATCTGCACAACGCCCGGCGGGCCCAGACCCCCGTCGTCAACATCGTGGGCGACCATGCCACCTGGCATCTGAAGCACGACGCACCGCTGACCTCGGACATCGAGGCCATCGCCGGCGCGGTGTCCGGCTGGTACCACTACTCGGGTTCGGCCCGGGACCTTCCCGGCGACACGGCCCGCGCGGTCCAGGCCTCGTTGAAACCGCCCGGCCAGGTGGCTACCCTGGTGCTGCCGTCGGATGCCGCTTGGGATCCGGGCGGTCCTCCGGTGGGGCGGCTGGAACCGGAGACGCAACGGTCGGTGCCGTCCGAACGCGTGACCGAGATCGCGAAGGTTTTGGCCAGGGGTGAGGAGGTCGTATTGCTGGTGGGTGGCCGTGGTTTCAGGGCCGAGGGTTTGCGCCATGCCGCGGCCGTCGGCGCGCGTACCGGTGTGCGTGTGCTGGGCGATCGGGTCAACAGCCGCATGGAGCGGGGTGCCGGCCGCTACGACCTGGTGCGCATCCCCTACCCGGTGCCTCAGGCGATTGCCCTGCTCGAAGGCACAAAGCACATGGTGCTGGCCGGAGCAACGATTCCGGTCGGCTTCTTCGGCTATCCGGGTCAGCCCAGCCGCACCGCCCCCCCGGACTGCGAGTACCATGTCCTGGCG
The DNA here is from genome assembly GCA_965208365.1 of Caldilineaceae bacterium. GTDB lineage: Bacteria > Chloroflexota > Anaerolineae > Caldilineales > Caldilineaceae > Bin34. The sequence goes on from OZ242330.1 coordinate 2,437,774, forward strand.
GAACCCGACGAGGACGTGATTGGAGCCCTGTCGATGCTGGCCGAGGAGATTAGCGCCACACCGGATCCGGACCGGGCCGGCCGGTACGAGCCGCCGTCCTTGCCCACCGGCGACATTTCCATCGAAAAGGTGTGGGCGGCCGTGGCACACCTGATGCCGGAAGACACCATCGTCTCCGACGAGGCGGTTACGTCGGGACGGTCTTCCCAGGCCCAGACGGCCGGGGCGCGGCCCCACGACTGGTTGAACATCACCGGCGGTTCCATTGGCCAGGGCCTGCCCGCGGCCCTGGGCGCCGCGATCGCGTGTCCGGACCGGCAGGTGTTCGCCATGGAATCGGACGGCTCCGCCATGTACACGCTGCAGGGCCTGTGGTCGATGGCCCGGGAACAGTGCCAGGTGCTGACCATCATGTTCAACAACGGCGCCTATCGCATTCTGCAGGGCGAACTGGAACGATTGGCACCGGATGCCACGGGCCAAACCAGCAAAGCCATGCTCGATCTCACGCAACCCGACATCGACTGGGTGTCCTTGTCGCAGGGTATGGGGGTCGAGGCCAGCCGGGCCAACAGCTGCGAGGAGCTGGTGGATCAGATGCGCTCGGCCCTGACCAACCGCGGACCCCGCTTCATCGAAGTACTGGTTTGAGCCGGAATAGCCACAAGGAGGTGTGCTCATGGCAGCGGAGATTCCCGGCCAGGATGTGGAACACTGGCTGCACCTGTACGAGCAGATGTATCGCATCCGCTGTTTCGAGGAGGTGGCGGACAACCTGTACACGCGCGGGTTGATGCCGGGCATCACCCACTTGTATATAGGCGAGGAGGCAGTGGCCGTCGGAGTCTGCAGCGTGCTGCGGGACGACGACTGGATCACCAGTACGCACCGGGGACACGGGCACTGCCTGGCCAAGGGCGCCGACGTGCGCCGCATGTTTGCGGAACTGCTGGGACGAGCCACGGGCTACTGCGGAGGCAAGGGCGGGTCCATGCACATTGCGGACCAGGACACCGGCAACCTCGGCGCCAACGGCATCGTCGGAGGCAGCACGGCCATTGTGGCCGGGGCGGGCCTGTCGGCCAGGCTGCGCGGCACGGATGAAGTCGCCGTTGCCTTTTTTGGCGATGGGGCTCTGGGGCAGGGCCAGTTGTACGAGTCGATGAACATGGCCGCGCTCTGGAAGCTGCCGGTGCTGTACGTCTGCGAGAACAACCAGTACGGCGAATACACTCCCAACGACCAGACCATCGCCGGTGAGATCCTGGATCGGGCCAAGGCGTTCGGCATCCCGGCCCACGAGGTTGACGGACAGGATATTCGGGAGGTGTCGCGGATGGCCGGAGACGTGGTTGCAGCGGCTCGCCGGGGGGAAGGTCCTTCCTTCCTGCAGTGCACCACCTACCGTTACCGCGGCCATCACGTTGGGGATGTAGATCGGCCCTACCGGACCCGGGCGGAAGAGGAGGAGTGGCAGGCCACGCGCGATCCCTTGAAGAACCTGGCCACCTGGCTGGAAGCCGAGTTTGACGTGGCGTCCGAAGTGGTCGAACAGTTGGAGGCTGAGGTACGGACGGCCGTGGACGATTCTGCGGCCAAGGCCCTGGAAGAACCAATCCCGGAGGCTTCGGAGGTGACAACCCATGTCTACGCCTAACGGTACCGTGCGCGAAATCACCTACGGCGAGGCCGTGCGCGAGGCGATTGTCGAAGAGATGCGCCGCGATCCGACCGTGTTCATGATCGGCGAGGACATCGGCGCCGCGGGTAACGTCTTCAAGATTCTGACCGGTCTGCAGGCGGAGTTCGGCGCCGACCGGGTCATCGACTCACCCATCTCGGAGTCCGGAATCGCGGGCATCGGCGTGGGTGCCGCCATGACCGGCATGCGTCCGGTTGTGGAGATCATGTTTGGTGACTTCACCACGTTCGTCATGGACCAGATGGTGAACCAGGCCGCCAAGACCCACTACATGTCCGGGGGCAAGCTGCGCGTGCCAATGGTGCTGCGCACCACCATGGGGGCCGGCCGGGCTTCGGCCGCCCAGCATTCCCAGTCCCTGCACGCCTGGCTCAGCCACGTGCCGGGCATGAAGGTGGCCCTGCCGGCCACGCCCCGGGATGCCAAGGGCCTGCTCAAGAGCGCCATCCGGGATGACAACCCGGTTGCAATCTTCGAGGACAAGATGATGTACAGCGTGACCGGTCCTGTCGAGGAGGAAGAGTTCCTGATCCCCTTGGGACAGGCGGAGATCAAGCGGCCGGGCCGGGACATCACAATCGTGGCTACCAGCAGCATGGTGCAGGAGGCCCTGACGGCCGCCGAGCAACTGGCCGGAATCGGCTTGGAGGCCGAGGTTGTGGATCCGCGCACGATGGTTCCGCTGGACACCGACACGCTGGTCGAGAGTGCCAAGCGCACCAGCCGCGCCATGGTGGTGGATGAGGGGTGCGAGCGCTATGGTGTCACCGGCGAGCTGGCTTCCGTCATTGCCGACGGGGCCTTCTACTACCTGGACGCACCGGTACGGCGCCTAGGAGCCATGAACGTGCCGGTCCCGTTTGCTCCGTCCCTCGAGGAGCAGACCATCCCCAAAGCGGATGGCATCTTCGAGACGGCGCGCGCCCTGTGCGGCGCGGCCTGAAGGCTGAAGGACCATGCCACACGAAGTGATCATGCCGGTCCTGGGCATGAACCAGGACACCGGCACATTGTTGCGCTGGCTGCGCGGGGAGGGCGACGCGGTGGCAGTCGGCGATCCCGTGATGGAGATCGCCACGGACAAGATCACCGTCGAGATTGAGTCCCCGGCGGATGGCGTTCTGGCCGGTCTGTCGGCCGCGGAAGGGGAGGAAGTGCCGGTTGGCCGGGCCGTGGCCTGGGTACTGGGCCCCGGCGAATCCCTGCCTGCCGACACACCGGCGGCACCTGCGGCAGAGCCCGGGCCTGTTCCTGCCGGAGAAGCCGGATTGCCCGGTACACAGGCTAGGCTTCCGGCGGCCTCGCCGGTCGCGCGCCGGCTGGCCGCGGACCTCGGCATCGATCTTGGTGAAGTCCAAGGTACGGACGGCCGCATCACCAAGGCGGATGTCGAACGGCATCATGCCGCGGCACAGGCCCAAGTCGCAGGGCTGGTCCTGGCTTCGCCCAAGGCTCGCAGATTGGCACGCGAACGTGGCCTTGACCTGGCCGCCATCTCCGGGAGCGGCCCCGACGGTGCGGTTTTGGCCGCCGATGTGGAGGGATATGTCTCGGTAGCCAAGGACGTTTCCGGTCCGCCACCAGCGGACGCGGTGGAACTGGAACCGAGCCGCATGTGGCAGGTCATGGCCAGTCGTCTGACCGAAAGTTGGCAGACCGTCCCGCACTTTTACCTCTCCCGGACTGTGGATGCCTCCCAGTTGCTGGCGTGGCGCGATGCCTTGCGCCGACAGGGGAGGGAGGACATCACGATCTCGGACCTCCTGCTGCGCATCACGGCCGTATCCCTGCGCGATCACCCGCGCCTCAACGCCAGTTGGCGGGATGGCCGCATCCATCAGCATCCGCAGGTGAACATTGGCATGGCCGTGGCTGTTGAGGACGGCCTGCTGGTGCCGGTGTTCTATGCAGCGGACACGCTGTCCCTGTCGGATCTTGCGGACCTTCGGCGCCACTTGGTGCAGGCGGCCCGTTCGGGCAGTCTGACGCTCCCTGAAATGACGGGCGGAACCTTTAGCATCACCAACCTGGGCATGTTTGGCGTGGAGGAGTTCAAGGCCATTGTGAATCCGCCGGAGGCTGCGATCCTGGCGATTGGCGCCATCCGCGAAGCGGTGGTGGCTGTTCAGGGCGAGCCGGCAGTGCGGTCTGTCTTCAACCTGACCTTGTCCTGTGACCACCGGGCCGTGGACGGCGCGCTGGCCGCGCGGTTCCTGGGCACATTGCACGAACGCATGGAAACGCCCATGCTCCTGTTGGACTGAGCACGTAGGCGGCTCCGGCATGAAACTGAGCTGCCTGCCGGTTTCGCTGTATGGGGATTTCGTATCCGGCCACCGTTCCCTGCCGGACTGGTTTCGCATTGCGGCGGACTTGGGCCTGGACGGAGCCGATGTCAGCGTAGCCCACTTCGACTGGAACGACCGCGCCGAGTTGGACTGCCTGCGCGACCACGCGGCGCAGGCCGGTGTCCGGATCGCGATGGTGGTGACCTATTCCGACTTCACCCTCCCGGATCCGGAGGCCAGGCGGCGGGAACAGGCGGCGGTCCATACCCAGATTGAGGCAGCCGCCCGTCTTGAAGCGCCGTACGTTCGCTTGACGGCCGGACAAAGCTGGCCGGGAGTGGTCCGGGCGGATGGTCTGGCTTGGGCTGCCGAAGGCCTGTCGCAGGCAGCCGCCTATGCCAGCGGACTTGGGGTCACCGCGCTCTACGAGAACCACACGCGGGGTTCCGTCTGGCGCTGGAACGACTTCAGTCAGCCGGCGGACCGGTTTCTGGAGTTGGTGGAGACAACCGAGGGCAGCGACTTGGCGGTGCTGTTCGACACGGCCAACAATCTGGCCCTATGGGATCGGCCGGAGGCCGTACTGGCCCGGGTGCGGAGCCGGGTGGCTGCCGTCCACCTCGCGGACATCGAGCAGTCGGGCGCCTTCAGGCCCGTGGTGCCGGGTACCGGAGTCAGTCCTCACGCATCAATCCTCAAGGTCCTGCGGGATGGCGGTTTTGACGGCTGGATCAGCGTGGAGGAAGCCAGCGGGAACGGTCTTGACGGATTGGCTGCCGGTTTCAGACATGCCGACGCGGTGTGGCAGGCCGTCGGAGGCACTCCCCGGGCCGATGCAGGAACGGTTCAACAGAAAGAAGGAACAGGATGAATCCGCATGAATCCGCACTGGACCAGTTAGAGCGTGAGAGGAACGTGTCCCGATGGTATGAACAGTTTTTGAGATAGCACATAGGCAGGAGGGGTTGTTCAGTGGGATGGAACCGGGATGGCAGACGCTGACGGTGGGTGAGCCGCGGCGAATCCCGAGGGGTTCGCCGCGGATGCAGGTAGGATGCGGTTTGCCGCCGGGCAGGAAGGCCAATATAATGGGCAGCAGGGGCACGGAACATCTCCGATGATGGGTTGGTGGTGATACCCACGACATAGCAGGAGCCGTGCTCTCTCTTGTGCCCGCGGCCTCAGGCACCCGCTTCCGCGAGCCCAATTATGACGCTCAATCCCTGCCCAAGAGGGGATTCCTGATCTCAAAATCTGTTCACACCATTGAGGATCGAATAATGAGAAGATTCCTAGTCCAGGTCAGTAGAGATCGCGGAGCCACCAACATCTTGGACAACGGCGCATACGAAAATGAACACTGGTATGACGAGTCACGCAACAAAGATCATCGCAAAGTTGAACAGGGTGATCAACTGTTGGTTTACTGCACCAGTAATGTGCCTGAACACGGTAAGAAACTTGCCTTTAGCGTAGATGTCAAGGCCGTGAGCTCAGATAATGTCAGGTTTGACCTCGACACACCGCAGTTTTTCGCTTCGCCGCTCAGCAGGGAAGATATTCAAACTTTGGTGCACAAAGGAACGCTCCCGGATGTATTTCAAAAATGTGGTCAACAAGGGTTCAACATTGCAATGCTAGATTCTAGTTCAGCTGAGATCGTCTTAGAACTGTTGAACACAAGATGAGTTCCAGGCCATACCAACGTTTGACCTGCTGACTCGGAACCGGAAGATTTGGATGCCTATGGGATCAAAAAATCATCAGTGCAGGCTGTTTTCTGGATGAAGCTAGACTCACAACGATTATCGATCGATTGCGAGAGAAGAACGTTATATTGCAATGTCCGCTCGGCACTGGCAAGACTTAATAGCAGGCTCCGTGCGTTTCCTTGTGACGGCTATTGTCTCCTTCCGATTCATCCTCTGGTCGCGCCCCAAGCTCCGCTTAGGTGAGAAATAGTGCCCCCAAACGGCTCAAACAAACCATAGCTTGATCAACGAAGCGCTGAAGGGTTTCGCCATTTGCTTTCAGAGGAGAAGTTGAACTGGACCATTGAATCTGTCAATAACGATTACCAAACCAACGCAGTCTTAGCACTGTGCCGGAAGCTCTTCATTAATGTTGGATTGGATGTTAGTCCCAAAACCACGAATGCTCCGAAAGTAAACAGTAATAGCTTGATGGCTGTAACAACACTAGGTACGGGTGTTTGTCTTGACTGGATGCTCCGTCTGAGACAAGACTTCTCTATAAGAATCCATGTTACCATGATGAAGGGAGGAGGGCAGCCCGTATAGCGCTTAGAGTCTTGGCCAAGTGACCGTGTCGAATGTGGCATGCTCTTCCCGCGGCGACTCTGTCAAGGCCCAGATCCTATCAACTACTCGTGTGTCGTAGAGGGCGGTTGCGGCGAAAATTGTCGGAGATGGTTTGCAGGAGTCAGCGATTCTAGACTAATGTCAGTAAACTTGAAACAGTAATGAATTGGGAGTACGGACTATGACACACATACGGGTGTTAATGCTAGGATTGGTGGCTCTGATCGCTTTGGTCGGCTGTTCAGGAATCCGGGCACCCGTTGTCCAAGAGGATGCTCCGGCAGCGGCTCCCGCAGACGACCCAATGTCGGTGAATGTTATCCGCATTGGTGCCGCGGTCAGCGAAACCGGCAAGTACTCCCGCGAGGGCCGGGACACGCGTCAGGGATACGGAACCTGGCTGGAGTGGGTGAACAACGAATACGGTGGTATTGACGTGGCTGGCAAGCGATATCAGGTCGAGCTCGTAATGTACGACGATGAGGGGGACCCCGATACGGTTGCCAGGCTGGTCGAACAGCTCATCAGCGAGGATCGGGTGGACTTTTTGCTGGGACCCTACAGTTCCAGCCTGACGCAGAGTGCCAGCGCCATCTCGGAGAAGTACGACAAGATCATGGTGGAGGGCAACGGGGCTTCCGAATCACTGTTCGAGCGGGGCTTCCGCAACCTGTTCGCGGTTCTCACGCCCGCAGGCAACTACACCCAGTCCGCGCTGAAGATGCTGGCGGAGCAGGGCGCTCAGTCTGTTGTGATCGCCTATGAGGACACGGCATTTCCAACCAGCGTGGCGGAAGGCGCGCAACGGTGGGCCAAGGCCTACGGCCTGGAAGTGCTGGGGATCGAAACCTATCCGCGCGACGTGGCGGATGTCAGCGGGATCATGGCCAAGTTCAAGGAGGTGGAGCCGGACGTATTCGTTGGAGGCGGCCACTTCAACGACGCCATCCTGTTTATCAGGGCCGCCAAGGAGTTGGACTTCAACCCCAAGGCGATGGTAATCACCGTGGGCCCCAGCAATCCCAAGCTGGTCCAGGAAGTGGGCGCTGATGCGGAGTATGTGATCGGACCTACGCAGTGGGAAGCTTCGATGGGTTATGAGGACGAGTACTTCGGCACCGCGGCGGAATACGCAGCCAGGTACGAAGCCCAATGGGGCGAACCGCCCACGTACCAGGCTGCCGAATCGACCGCCACTGCCCTGGCTCTGCACCTGGCCATTGAGGCTGCCGGTGCCCTGGACACTGCCTCTGTGCGGAATGCCCTACGGGAAATGGAAGTTGTGACCTTCTACGGTCCGATCAATTTCGACGAAACCGGCAAGAACGCGTCCAAGCCGATGGGAGCCATCCAAGTACAGGACGGGGAGATTCTGGTTGTGGCGCCCGGCCACGCGGCCGTCTCGGACCTGCGCTACCCGGCACCGGCCTGGAAGGAGCGCTGACCCACCGTACTGGACTTCATCGCGCGGCGGCACCATGGACCAGGTTCTGCAGGCACTTGTCAACGGCCTGCTGCTCGGCGGTTTCTATGCCGTAATGGTCTTGGGATTCTCCGTCATCTGGGGGGTGATGGGCATCATCAACCTCGCGCATGGAGAATATCTGATGATCGGCGCCTATCTGGGGTGGGGTCTGTTCCGGTACTTCGGGATGGACCCCTTCGCTGCGCTGCTGCTGATCTTGCCGCTGATGTTCCTGTTTGGGTACGTGCTCCAGTACGTGCTGATCAATCGGATCGTTGAACGGCCGCACCTCATGTCGCTGTTGATCACGTTCGGCATATCCATTGCGCTGGCCAACCTGTTCAAGATCCTGTTCACCTCGGATCCACGGAACGTATCGGTGGCCTACAACGGATCGGTGGAACTGCTGGGAATCACCTTTCCCATTGTCAAGTCGATTATTTTCGGTGCGGCGTTGTTGATCATGTTGGGTCTGCATTTGTTTCTGCAGCGGAGCCGCATGGGCAAGTCGATCCGCGCCGCGGCCCAGAACAGGACTGCGGCCCGCATCGTGGGGGTGGACATCAACCGCACCTACGCGGTTACGGCCGGCATTTGCATCGCCATCACCGCGGCCGCCGGAGCCATGCTCAGCCCGACCCAGGCCATCTTCCCCTTCATGGGGCCGCCTCTCACCCTGAAGGCGTACACCATTACGGCCTTGGGCGGTCTGGGACGCATCCCCGGTGCCTTGATGGGCGGAGTCGTGCTGGGGGTTACGGAGACGATGGTGTCCAGGTTCGTGCCGGGGATCGGCACCAACCTGGGGGTGGCCATCAGCTTTGTGATTCTGGTGTTGATTCTGATTCTGCGTCCCCAGGGACTCCTGGGCGGACTGCGGCCGGTCGATCCGGAGGCCGAATGATGGCCCGGGTACGGGACCGGCTGGCCCAACTGGGCCAGGGCTGGGGCGGCCTTGGATTGTGGTGGCTGCTGCTGGTTGCACTGGCTCTGTATCCCTATACCGGAGTCACCCACTTGACGCTGTTTCTGGGCAGCCAGGTGTTCGTGCTGGTGACCCTGGCCTCGAACTGGAACCTGATTGGCGGCATGACCGGCTATGTGGATTTCGGGCATGCGGTGTTCTTCGGGATTGGTGCCTACGTGATGGGCATCCTGGTGACCACGTCTCCGCTGCTGGTTTCCCCTGAGTGGGGATTCCTGCAGGCCCTGCCCGTCAGCGGCGCGGCCGCGGCCATATTCGCCCTGCTGATTGGCCTGCCGACGCTCCGCCTCAAAGGCCCCTACTTCTCCATTGCCATGCTGGGCACCTTTGTGGCCATGCGGGAGATCGTCAGGGTCCTGCGGCCCCTGACCGGCGGCGGGGTCGGGCTGAACCTGCCGCCGGTACTAAACCGGCTGGGCGACTACTACCTGATGCTGGTGCTGATGGGATTGGTGGTCTCCATCATGTGGTGGATTCGGCGCAGCGAGTTCGGCCAGAGCCTGATCGCCATCCGCGAGGACGAGATCGGTGCGGAGATGAGGGGCATTAACACCACCCTGCACAAGATTGCGGCGTTCATGATTGCGGCCTTCTTCACGGGAGTTGTGGGCGGTTTCTGGGCCTGGCAGAACACCTTCATCGATCCCGACGTGGTCTTCATTGAGACCCGTACTGTGGAGATGGTGATGATGTCCATGCTGGGCGGGCTGGGCACGGTCTGGGGTCCGCCCCTGGGCGCGGTGGTCATCTATGTGCTGCAGACTGTGGTCTGGGGCCGGTTGTTCGGTATTCATCTGCTGGTCCTGGGCATTCTGATGGTACTGCTGGTCCTCTTCCTTCCCGAAGGCATTCTCGGCACATCCGGCCGAGGCGGCGGTACCTCCATCGTTCGCCTGTGGGGCCGTATCCGGCAACGGTCCGATCCGTGACCGACGGTAGTCGGCCGCTGCTGGAAGGCCGCGGCCTGACCAAGCGCTTTGGCGGCCTGACCGCCGTCAACCGGGTGGATTTCGCTGTTCAGCCCGGTGAAATCGTTGGTCTGATTGGCCCCAACGGCAGCGGCAAGACCACGCTCTTCGACTGTCTGAGCCGACTGGAGCGCATCGATGGCGGCCGGGTACTGTTCAAGGGCACCGATATCACCCGCGCCAGTCCGCATCGGGTCGCGCGCATGGGACTATCCCGGACATTCCAGGTGATCCGGGTCTACCGCAAGATGAAGGTGCTGGACAACATGCTGGTCAGCCGCCGGTGGAGTGGGGATTTGTACTTGCGGGTGATGCGGCCCAGTAGCTCCGAAATGGTGCGTCGGGCCCGTGAGCTGTTGGAGTTCCTCCGGATCGCGCCCTTGGCCGACGAACCGGCCGGTCATCTGTCCGGGGGGCAGCGCCGCCTGTTGGAAATTGGCATGGCTCTGATGCCCGATCCCGACATTCTGTTGCTGGACGAAGCCACATCCGGTGTCAATCCCACGCTGATCGAAACCATCAAGGACCACATTCGGACGCTCAACGACCAGGGCAAGGCCTTTCTGCTCATCAAGCACAACATCAATTTCATTGCGGACCTTTGCACGCGGGTCTATGCACTGAACCACGGAGAAACCATGGCGGAAGGCACGCCACGCGAGATCATGGAGAACGAAGCCGTGATTGATGCCTACTTCGGTGCTTGAGCATGGCCGGACCGCTTCTTTCGATTCGGGGTCTGTATGCGGGCTACCAGGACATCGACATCCTGAAGGGGATCGATCTGGACGTTCATGCCGGCGAGATAGTGTGCGTGATTGGCCCCAACGGTGCCGGCAAGTCCACGGTGTTCAAGGCCGTGTACGGCCTGATTGGCGTGCGTAGCGGCACGGTGGCGTTCAATGGCAGGGAAATCACCGGCCGGCGTCCACAGCATGTCCTGGGCGCGGGCATTGCGATCGTGCCCCAACTCAGAAGCGTGTTTCCCCAGATGACGGTCCTCGAAAATCTGGAGATGGGCATGTACCTGGAACGCGACGCGACGCGCATCCGGGAACGCATTGCCTATGTCATGGACCTGTTTCCGCGCCTGGCGGAGCGGCGCACCCAGATGGCGGGAACCATGTCCGGTGGCGAACAGCGCATGCTGGAGATCGGCCGGGCCCTCATGCTGGAGCCCAGGATGGTGATGATGGACGAGCCCAGCGCCGGCCTGGCTCCCGGCATATCCCGCACCATCTTTGAGAACATCCGGCGTCTCAACCGGGACATCAACCTGACGGTGTTGATGATCGAGCAGAACGCGCGCCAAGGCCTGGAGGCCAGCCACCGGGGCTATGTGCTGGAACTGGGGCGCAACACCTATCAGGGCAGGGCACGGGATCTGTTGGACAACCAAGAGGTACGCCGCGCCTTTTTGGGCGGTCGTTAGGGGACCTGGATTTCAGGTGCCTCGTCTGGTCCACAGCATCCTGGGGGCCACGAGCCACATCCCATTTTCCTCAAGATACTGGTGCAACCGGCCGCAGTTCGCGGACGATAGGCCCGGCAACCAATCTTCGACTACCGGCGCGGCAATGAACACGGGTAACGCGCCGGTTCTGCCCGGTCAGGACTTGCGTTGCCTGAGTTCTGCTTCCAAGGCGCGGATACGTTCTTCGGTCACGTCGGCACGGGCTCGTTCCCTCTCGGAATAGACACGTTCCTGGTCCAGACGGGCCTTCAGATCGTCGAAGGTGTCGATGCGCCGGCCCCCATGCCTCGATTTTCAAGGCCCTTCGGGGAGGCCGGTTTGACGGCTGGATCAGTGTGGAGGAAGCCAGCGGGAACGGTCTGGACGGCTTGGCTGCCGGCTTTGATACCGATGCAGTGTGGCAGTCCGTCGTCCAAGACCTGGTTCAGCGCATTGCACTGTTGCCTTATGATTCGGCGTCACTGTTACGGGCCAACGCTTTTGGTGGCCGGTAACGGCTCGCACACCATCCAGGTCCAGGAGGACACGAGTGATGAACACCAACAGGTTGACCAGACGATCATTTCTGAATTTGGCCGGGACGATGAGTGCGGCCAGCCTGTTGGCCGCCTGTGCCGTCCCCACCGGGGCACCGGGCACCTCCGAAGAGGCGATGGCGGAGCCCGTCGTGATTGGATGGGCCCGTCACGGCAATGAGGTTTCGCAGGCCACCGAGGATACGCTGGCCGGACTGTTCCAGGAAGCCAATCCAGGGGTGGAGATTGATGCCCTCGCCTTGCCCTGGAGCGACTACAACACCAAGATTCCAATCGACATCGCGGGCGGCACGGCACCGGACACGTTCACCGCACATCCGGCCCTGATGATCAACTCCCACGCCGCCGGCGGCGCCGCCAACTTGACCGAGCGCATTAACGCCGCCGAGCCTGGCATCAACTACGCCGACATCCTCTATCCCGGCGACGCCGAGTTCGACGGTGACATTTTTGGCTTGCCGCAGAAGTCCTGCACCCATCAGATCCGCTACAACAAGGATCTATTCGCTGAAGCGGGCCTCCCAACTCCCGGAGAACTATATTGGTCGGGAGGCGCTGATGCCTGGAACTTCAACTCATTCGTTGAAATTGGTCAGCAGCTGACCAAGGACCTTGACGGGGACGGCAATCCGGACCAGTACGCCTACGCCGGCATAGGCGGTACCGGCAATGTTGCCATGCTGCGAGCCGCAGGTGGCGACATCTTCGACGAGGCCGTAACACAGTGCCTGGTCAATTCCCCCGAATCCGTCTCCGGCCTGGAGTACATGCTGAGCTTGGTAGAGAATGAAATCATCCCCTCCCCCGAGTTGATGGTCAACGAGCTGGGCATCAACTTCGACACCGGGCGCATGGCCATGGCCGGCGGCACCACCTGCGATAGCGTCCAGGCTCTGCATCCGGACAAGCGACTTCCGTTCGCCTGGGATTTCGTTGTCCTGCCGGCGGGCCCCGGAGGCTTCCGTTGCTGGGGAGACACGGACCAGTCTGTGGTCTCCACTTCCAGCGCCAATCCGGACGAGGCGTTCGACTGGATCGTCTTCCGCGCAAGCCTTGACGCCTGGGAACAGGCATACGACGGCGGTATGAAGCTGGCCTTCACGGATGGCCCCACCCGCTGGTCCACGTTTGATTCGCGCGCGTTCACGGAACCCCTGGGCGAACTCGACATTCCCATGATCAAGGAAGGCTACCGGCACACGAATCCGGATCCGTTTGTGCCGCGGTCCAAGGATCCCTATCGGGTGCTGTTCTCAATTTACGCCACCGAGATCAACAACATGTTGCGCGGCACCAAGACTCCGCAGGAGGCGGCCGACGATGCCTGCGCCCTGATCGACTCGGAAATCCTGGCCTAGAACGATTGGTTCGCCTTTCTGACTAGCACAGGCAAACCCACCCCCGCAGTCTGGACCCGGCTCCGCGCCGGGTCCAGGTGGCGACCTCCATCCGAATCTTGAACGGAACAGTCCGAGGGAAGCTCTACTGGCGTAGAACGCTGGAGGGCTACCTTTTCATCTCCCCCTGGATCATCGGCTTCGCGGTCTTCACGGCCGGCGCGTTGCTGGGATCCTTTGGCATCAGCCTGACAGAATGGAGCATCATCGGCGACCGCTATTGGGTGGGTGCAGGCAACTATGTGAAGCTGGTGCAGGACCAGTTTTTCTGGAAATCCCTGCAGGTCACCTTCCTCTATCTGTTGAACGTGCCGATGAACCTTGTCCTGGGGCTTCTGTTGGCACTGTTGCTGAACCAGAAGATCCTGGGGCTGGGCGTGTTCCGCACGGTCTTCTTTCTTCCCTCCGTCACGGCCGGGGTGGCCGTGTCCCTGCTTTGGCTGTGGATATTCAATCCCCGCTTTGGAGTCATCAACGTTCTGTTGGCGAAGATCGGCATCCAGGGACCGATGTGGCTGGGCAGCGAAACCTGGGCCATGCCCGCCCTGATCATCATGAGTGTTTGGGGTGTGGGCGGCAGCATGCTCATTTACCTGGCGGCCTTGCAGGGCATTCCCACCGCCCTCTACGAGGCGGCCACCATCGACGGGGCCAGCCATCTGCGCAAGTTCGTATACATCACGATCCCGATGATCAGCCCTGTTCTGCTGCTGAACCTGATCATAGGCGTGATCGGCTCCTTCCAGGTCTTCACACAGGCCTTTATCATGACCAGAGGGGGGCCCAACTACGCCACGCTCTTCTACGTGCTTTACCTGTACCAGCACGCCTTCCAGTGGTACAACATGGGTTATGCCTCGGCTCTGGCCTGGATCCTGTTTGTCGTGATCCTTGTCTGCACTTTCCTGATCCTAAAAATGTCGCGGGACTGGGTCTACTATGAGGACTGAACCGACTCGCAATCGGACGCGCACCGAAGTACCGGAAGCATGACTGTCCAAGGGGCAACCGCCCACCACGCAGTACCGGAACGCAACTGGGGACCCATTCTGCACAAGGTGTTCGTGTACACCTGCCTGGTGGTGGGCACTGTGGTGATAATGATCCCCTTCTTCTGGATGATCACCACATCCCTGAAGAAATCCGGTACCGAGTTCACCTTCCCCATCGAGTGGCTGCCGAACCCGCCGCGCTGGAAGAACTACGTGGATGGCTGGACCGTCCTGCCGTTCAACCGGTGGGCTTTGAACTCGGTGCGCATTTCGGCCTTGGCCATCGCCGGATCGGTCATCTCCAGCGCCATTGTCGGATTTGGGTTCGGCCGCATCCGCTTCCCTGGCCGCGACGCCCTGTTCCTGCTGGTGCTGGCCACCATGATGTTGCCGTTCCCCTCGGTCATTGTCCCGCTGTTCCTGCTGTTCAAGCGCATTGGCTGGATCGACACGATCCTGCCTCTCACGGTACCCACGTTCTTTGGCGCCAACGCATTTTTCATATTTCTGCTCAGACAGTTCTTCCGGACCTTGCCGCTCGACTTGGACGATGCGGCCCGGGTTGACGGGTGCAACACGTTCCATGTGTTCCTGCGCATTTGCCTGCCCCTGATCCGGCCGGCGCTCGGAATCATCTTCGTGTTCTCCTTCATGCACAACTGGAACGACTTCCTGGGACCACTGATCTTCCTGTCCCACACGACCAAGTACACGTTGGCGCTGGGATTGCGCTATTTCCAGAGCCAGTACCGGGTGGAGTGGGCTTTGATGATGGCCGTCTCCCTGATTATCCTGACTCCCAACATCGTGCTGTTCTTCCTCGCCCAGAAGTACTATATCCAGGGCATTGTCGTGAGCGGGGTCAAGGGCTGAGCGATCCATGAGGAGTTCCGTGTTCAACGGACGGCGGTGCGTCGACCACCGGCACAAACCATCTCCACACATTTCCTGCCAAGCAACGGCTGGTCCCACGCGCTGTACCAACGGTTAATAGCCAGCATCCAGGCAGTTGTAAACCGCTAAGCTCAACTTTGTACAAAGTCGAGCTTAGTCCAATCCTCACATCTTGATGACAATGTTGCCTGCGGCGTGATGCCCTAGCATGTGGGCGACTGCCTTTGGGGCTTCTTTGAGCGAGTAGACTGTGTCGATGACCGGCTTGACGTCGCCGGACTCGTGGAGCTTGGCGAGGTCGTTCAGGTTCTCGTGAGTCACTTCAAGATTGACAAACTTAACTTCGATTGAACCCCGTCCCATCAGCGTTGCACGCGCAACCTTGAACAGGCTCGCGAACATGCCGCCAGTGGTACCGATGCTGTTCGGAATGAGCATGCCACCGGGAGCCAGTGCGCTGGACAACTTCTTCGGCCAGTGGTTTATCACATTGTCGAGGATTACGTTATAGCGCTTGCCAGACTGCGTGAAATCCTCCTCTGTGTAGTCGATAACATGATCGGCGCCGAGGGAATTGACCAGCTCGAGATTCCTCGTGCTGCAGACGCCCGTGACCTCCGCGCCAAGCGTCTTGGCGATCTGCACGGCAAAGGTGCCGACGCCTCCTGACGCGCCGTTGATCAGAAGCCGCGTGTGCGGTTCTGCGTTGGCAACATCGCGGATGGCGATGAGCGCGGTGAGGCCGGACATGACGGACGCGGACGCGCCCTCGAAGGTTAGTCCAGTCGGCTTCCTGATGAGCTTCGCCGCCGGAGCGACGGCATAATCCGCGAAGGTCCCGGAGGTGCCAAGGTCGTCGGCCCATGACGACCCGAAGACCTCGTCGCCTTGCTTGAGGTCGGTTACGTCCTGGCCGACCGCTTCCACGACGCCGGCGAGGTCTGACCCGCGGACAGCGGTCCTGGGGCCCCGGAGCCCGAACTTCAGCCTGAGGATGTAGGGTGTCCCGGTGACCGTGAGCCAGTCGGGAGTGTTCACGCTGGAGGCCCGCATCCGGACCAGGACATCGTCATCGCCTACGGACGGCCTGTCGATTTCACCCAGCCTCAGCACCTGCTCTGGCGTGCCGTATCCGCTCTGAACGATCGCCTTCATTGCGCCTCCGAAGCTTGAATTGTCAATGCTGGCAAGTTAGCCGTATTGAAGTGAGCCGTTATATCGAAACTCTCTCTATACGGAGTCTTCATGCTTTGCTGATTTTGTTAGCTGGACTTTGTACAAAGTCCGCGCGGGCGGTGAGGGGTGTGGCGAACGCAGGCCAGGACGTCGGAGAACGTGGGGAAGGTCTTGGCATACCAGGTGGCCCGGCGGGGACGCACCCGGTGCAGGCAATGCCCCTCCAGGATAAGCCAGCTGAACAGGCCGAGCAGGAACGGGGTGGTGCGGGCCGCTATCGCCCGCACCACGGCAAGTTGGGCCCTGGCCCTGCTTGCATGGCCAATGTTAGTCCTGCGGATGGTCGGTCCCGTGTGGGAACCCTGATCCTGACCCTGGTCTGTAGGATAAGCCCAAGGGCGGGATCGTTGTCGGTCACGACGACAACCCGTCCCGCACTGCTCTCGATCGCCTGGCAAGCGAAGGGTTCCCAAGCCCCTTCCTGGCTCGAACCAGTACTAACGGCCCTGAAACATCACCGGACGCGGCGAGTGCCTTGGGGACAGACCTTGGTCTGTGCCATACTGACCAAATTCCCGCTGTATCCTTGGTGGTTCAGGGATTGGACATTGGCCACCGAGTGCCTGAACCCAACCTTCGAACGGCATCTGTTCGAAGGTTAGGCTGCCGGTTGGCGGGAATGCACGCGGGGCAGGTTGCGACCGCGTCGAGTTTGATTCGGCAGCCGCGGCCATGCGAGCCTCGACCACCGGACCCGCACCAGTTTCTCCTCCCACAAGGAACCTCTTCATGCCCAAGGATATAAGCTTTGACCTCACCGGCCAGGTCATGATCGTGACCGGAGCCGGCAAGGGCATTGGCAAGGCCATTGCCGAGACGGCGGCGCGCTTCGGCGCCGACGTGGTCCTCGGGAGTCGCACCGTAGCCGAGTGCGAAGCCACTGCGGATGTCTGTCGCGGTTTGGGCTGCAACGCCTATGCCGCCCACCTCGACGTGGCCTCCCTCGACAGCATCAACTCATTTACCGCGGGCGTGGTTGAACATTTCGGACGGATCGACTCGCTCGTCAACAACGCGGGCTACAACGTCCCCAAGCCGGCCCTGGAGTATTCCGAGGAAGAGTTCGATCAGATTTCCGATATCAACTTCAAGGGGGCCTACTTCATGTCCACCGCCGTGGCGGCCCATCTAATCGAGGCCGGCCGTCCTGGGAGCATCATCACGATCAGTTCCCAGGTCGGCGTTGTGGGCGGACCCCTGCGCTCCATCTACGCCGCGGCCAAGGGTGCGGCGGGTCAGTTCACGCGGTCCCTGGCCCTGGAGTGGGCCACGAACGACATTACCGTCAATGCCGTGGCCCCCACGTTCACCCGGACGCCGTTGCTGGAGGCCTCCATGGCCAAGAGCCCGGAGTTTGCCAAGAACCTGGAACGGGTTCCCATGGGACGCATCGCGGAGCCGGAGGAAATTGCCGGCGCCGTGATATTCCTGGCTTCGTCGGCGGCGCGCATGGTGACCGGCCAGGTGCTGTGTGTGGACGGCGGCTACACAGCGATCTGACATTTCCCGGTCCCAATCCTTATAGGGACCACCCAACAGGACACTCAATATGGCGGACAAGCTGCGTGCGGCGGTCATCGGTGCCGGGGGCATTGCGTCCCAGCACATCGGTGGCTACCTGGACTGTGGACGCTACGAAGTGGTGGCGCTGGCGGACTTGGAGCCGGATGCCATGCAGGAAAAGAACGACGCCTTTGGCATCGCCCCGGCCCACTACCGGGATGGCCGCCAAATGATGGCGGAGGTGCAGCCGGACGTGGTGTCAATCTGCACCTGGCATGCCGGCCACTCCGAATGGACCATTGCGGCCGCGGTCCACAAACCCAAGGCGATTCTGTGCGAAAAGCCCATGGCCGATACGGTGGGCCATGCGGAACAGATGCTGATTGCCTGCGAGCGCAACGATGTGAAGCTGGCCATCGGCCACCAGCGACGCTTCCTCCCCGCCTACACCCTGGCCCGGGAGTTCATCGCCGAGGGTCGTATCGGACAGGTTCAACTGGTGCAGAGCTTTGGCGGCGACGGCCTGCCGAACTTCGCCTCCCATCAAACGGACATGTACCGCTACCTGCTCAACGACGACGAGTGCGAGTGGGTCATGGGCAACGTGGAGCGCAAGACGGACCAGTACGAGCGCAACACGCGCATCGAGGACCGGGCGGTCGGCACGTTCGGTTTTAAGGGCGGTGCCCAGGCCCTGATCCTGAGCGACGTGCTGCCGTTCTTCTTCCAGGGCGCGCGCATCTACGGCACGGACGGCATGATTCACCTCACGACCAGTGACCTGAAGCTGCTCAACCACGAAACCAAGGGAGCTTGGGAAGAGCATATGCCGGAAGGCAGGTTCCATTCCGTAAGGGAATTGGGCCCGCGCTTCGAGTGGTTGGAGGGCGGCGCGGCACAGGCCGACGGCGTTGCCGACTGGGTGGAGGGTGCCGAACCCTACCGCAGCACCGGAGTGGACGGCTACAAGGCCCTGCAGATGGTGCATGCGGTCTACGAGTCGGCGCGCCTGCACGAGCGGGTGGCGCTGCCACTCCAGACGCGGGTCAGCCCGCTGGACCTGATGGTCGAATCGGGACATCTCGTTCCGGAACGGCCCGGTCGCTACGACATTCGGGTTGGCCGTCTGCGCGGCGAGAAGATGATCGCGGACAACGAGGGAGAGGAAGGCTGATATGGACAGGATGCGAGTGGCACAGGTCGGTACCCGGCACGGGCATGCGGCAGGCAAGCTGCGCGCCATGCTGGACAGCTCCGAGGTGGAGGTGGTCGGCGTCTACGAGCCGGACAAGGAGCAACGCGCCGCAGTGGCCTCGGCAGCTCCCTGGAACGGGATTGAGTGGTTTGAATCGATGGAAGGAATCCTCGCCGACGACAGCATCGCCTTGGTGTCCTCCGAAGGAGCCAACATCGAGAGCCTGGACCAAACCGAAGCCTTGGTTGATGCCGGCAAGCACGTCTGGTATGACAAGCCGGCGGGACAGAACTGGGAGCAGTGGCAACGTGTGGTGGAAACGGCGCGCGGTCAGGGCACCCAGTTGCAGATGGGATACATGTTCCGCTACCACGAAGGCTTCTGCCAGGTCGCGGACTGGGTCCGCAGCGGTTTCCTGGGGGATGTGTACGGCCTGCGGGCACACATGTCCACCAATGTGGGGGAGGAACAGCGGCACCGGGTCGGGGTGCATCCGGGCGGGATGTTCTATGACCTGGCCAGCCATATGCTGGACCAGATCGTCTGGATGTTGGGACGGCCGATTGAAACGACTAGCTTCTTCCGCAACCACACCGGCATCGTGCCGGAGTTCATGGACAACACCGTGGGTGTCTTCGAGTTCGAGAAGGCCCTGGTGGTCATCGACATAGCGGCCATGGAGGTGCGCCCGCCGGCCCGCCGCTTCGAGGTGTACGGCACGCAGGGCAGCGCCACCATTACGGAACCCTTCGAACCCGCCACCAATATTCGACTGTGCCTGGCTGCTGCGGCCGGGGGTTATGCAGAAGGTGAGCAAAACGTGCCGGTTAACCCGCAGAGCCGCCAGTCCCTCTATGAACTGGAACTGGCTTCCCTATTGGGGGCCATCCGCGGCGATCACCCGCCTGATCGGTCCCTGGACCACGAGCTTCTCGTGCAGGAGACGCTGATACGGATCTGCGGCAATCTGTAGGGCGACAGGAACGCCGATTCACGGGAGCACATTCGATGTCCACCAACCTGCGTCTCGCCATTGTTGGTTGCGGTGGCATGGGCCATCGGCACCTCATGGGGCTGGTGGAACTACAGCAGCAGGGTCTGCTGACGCTGGATTTGGTTGCTGCCTGCGATCCGGTGGCGGAAAACGCGGAGTCGCTCGCTCGCTTGGCCAAGGCCGAGTTGGGTGCCGAACCGGTGCCCGTGCCCGATTTGGCCTCGCTGGCTGCCCACGGTGTCCAGGCCATCGACATCACCTCTCCGCCAGCGCTGCATCACCACCTGATCGCGGAAGCGGCGGCCATGGGAATCCACGTGATGACCGAGAAGCCCGTGGGCTTGACCGTGGCCTCGTCGCTTGCGATTTGCGAGACCGCCCGCAGCCATCCGGACATCGTGATCAGCGTGGCCGAGAACTACCGCCGGGATCCGATCAACCGACTGGCACGCGCCCTACTGGATGCCGGTGCCATCGGGGCGCCGAGGCTTCTGCAGATGAACTCGGTGGGCGGCCAAAACACCATGCTGATTACCCTGTGGCGGCACATGCGCCGGCTGGGCGGCATTCTCGTCGATATGGGAGTGCACTACGGGGACATGCTGGAGTATCTGCTGGGGCCTGTGGTCTCCATGTACGGCCAGGTCCGCCTGCACGAAAAGGAGCGGGTGAACCTGGTGGGAAAGGCGGAAGGCGTTCTGGGCAATCCCGGCGGCTTCTACGCCAAGTGGCAGGCCGCCATGCCGGAGCGCTTTGAGCCGGACGCCGAGGATGCCCTCTATGGCCTGTTGAACTTTGAGAGCGGTGCGGTGGCCCAGTACACCGAAGACCATGCCGGCTGGGGCCAACCGCTCTGGGAGCGCACCATCTTCGGTTCCGAAGGTTCGATGGACCTGACGGAGGACCGGCACGGCCAGCCCTTGACGGTGCATCGCACGGACGGACACGGTGCGGCCGGTGCGGCGGTGCTGGACTTGGTTCCCAACTTCCGGCTCGACCCCCTAACCGCCCAGCTGTTCGGTGGCAACCGGTTGTGGACCTACGAGATGGATTTCACGTTCGTCGACCGCAAGCTGCTGGCCCTGGAGTATGCGGAACTGGCCCACGCCGTGGAGACCGGCCAGCCGGTGGAGGTCGATGCCATGCAGGGCACGCGGGCCCTGGCCGTGATCTACGGCCTGCTGGAGTCCGCGGTGGAGGACAGGCTGGTCACCATGGACGAGGTGCTGTCCGGCAAGGTGTCGGAGTATCAACGGGAGATCAACGAATCCCTCTGACCGGCGTAGCGGTCAGGTCCGCTGCTTGGAGCTTCCGAAACCGCAAATCCTCCCCGGGGCCTTGGAACCCTGGCAGTGACAGGCATCGGTGGCAGGACGGAACGCAACTGTCTCCAAGCATACGGCCACAGCCATGCCTATGCATTCCGTTCGGTTGCAGTCGTGATGCTCACAATCCAACGCGGATACTGATCGGAACCTTTCCGCGGGTAGTCGTCCCTGCGAATTGAGCGGCGATTCAAACCCTTACCATGGCGCTTCCCCCCGCGTGGATGCTGAATCGTCGGGTCTGAAGGCGAGGCACCGAAAGTAGTCGTTAATGCGCTTGTAGTCCGACGCGTTCGCATCCATGAAGTCCTCCAGCCCCCGACGCACTTCGTCCTGGCCCTCGGCTCCTGACATGTCGGCAAACTCGTCCTTGGACAGAATCTGTTGCTCGTAGACCCTATGCCAACCATAGCCTCGGTTTTCAATTCGGTACTTGTCCGGATCCAGTCTGTCTATCGGTGTACGCTCCATGAAACGCATGAGCCAGTCTAGGCGATCACAATCCCCTTGTGGCAGCGCTTGGGGCCGTGGTGTGTGACCAGCTCCTTGTCTTTTTCGTCCTCCTCGAACTCCAGTTCTGACTCGCGCGCCATCGGCGACTGTCCGTCCCCGCTAGGATTAGGTACAGGTAACGGCAGTTCGGGTGGGGGCGGATGGGAAGGAGGGTCCGTTGGCGGCGGCGGAATGTCGTCGTCGTTGGAACTTGGCGGCGGTGGAATGTCGTCGTCGTCGGAACTGAAACCGAACTTTTTGACTAGGAGTGGAACGACCGCGGCGAGCACGACCCATGGAACAACTGGCCATCCCTTGCATGTCGCTAGCATGACCGTCAACACAATGCAGACTACATAGAACGAAAACTGTATCAGGAACTTCATGCACCTCCTTGTGGTGGCAGGGGAGTGTATAACACAATGCCTATTTATGAGGCACTATTTCAATCTCGTTGATATTGGTTGCGAGTTTGGCAAGGGACGAGGGGCCCTGGAGGCGTCGGGTCTGGACCGGCAGCAGTGCGCCGTGCACATGCAGCGCACCGTGGGACGGCACATACTGGCTATCGATGAGGATGACCTGACCCACCAAGATCGGGTCCTGCTGCCGATCCTGCAACGCCTGGCTAGGGAACGACTACTGGAGGCGGGACCCGTCCTGCTCACGCTCCGGGAAGGCGGTGATGCAGGGCCGCGTATGACTGCAGCCGGAGGTGCGAAGGCTGCTATGGCACCTCGCGGAACGCGGACACGAGTTGGTGCGCAGCGCAGTCAAGGGCACCCTAAGGTGCCTGCCTCCACCAACCGCCTGGAAGGCAGGTTTGGCCGCTTCAAGTCTCGGGCCCACCTGACGCGGGGACTGAAGACCGAGGCGGGGCCCCTCAACTTCGTGCACCTGATGGCTCGCGGCATGGTCTGAGGCCGATGCACGGAGCCCACTGGTACGGAGGATAGGCCCAAGGCGGCCCGGAACCAGTATCAACGAGAGTGAAACACAGTGCCTCGGCAATAGGCATGCTTGACGTTAGTAATTGGATCCGTTATTATCGTCAGTCATGAAGCGATTCAGGAATGACGATGCCTGCCGGCTCTTCAAAGGACAGAAAATTCGGCACTTGCCGGCTGACATCCAACGGCGGGCGCGAATGCGACTACAGCGAGTGGTAGCGGCTACAGCGCTCACCGACCTTCGGATACCGCCATCCCATCGGCTGAAAGCCTTGCGCGGAGACCGGGCAGGCCAGTACAGCATCCGTGTCAACGACCAGTGGCGCGTGTGCTTTCTTTGGACTGAACGGGGCGCGATGGAAATCGAAGTCACCGACTACCACTGAGGAGGGAATGCATGACTACCGCTGAACCGATCCATCCCGGCGAACATCTGGCGGAGATCATGAATGAGCTGGGGATCACCCAGTACCGCCTGGCCAAGACGATGGGAGTGCCTCCGATACGCGTCCACGATATCGTCCACTGCCGCAGGTCCATCACGGCAGACACAGCACTGCGCCTCGGCCAGGCCTTGGCAATGACTCCCGACTTCTGGTTGAATCTTCAGCGGATGTACGACCTGGATTTGGCTAGGATTACGACCGATACAAGCACCATTGAACCGTTGGTCGAGGTGTCTGTCTGAGAGCGCCGGGACGTTCCCTGATGCAGTCCCAGCCGCGCAGGCGGTGCATCCGGGTCGGATCGGACTGCTAGGCGCCAGGCTTAGGCCACAAAGATCCCGACTGTGCAGTACCCGATACACCCCACCGCTTCCGAATACGGCCGTCCTATCCCGGCTGAGTGCATGCCCTTCTTCAGGGATCCCGTCTCGTCCACGATCAGGAGTCCCTGCGAAGCGCCCAGATGGTCGATCACATAGGCCCGGAGGGCATCCCGGGCCACGTCCGGCGACCAGGCGGTCCCATCGACAGGTGCTGGAAGCTGTAGGGATTGGCTTTGCCGTGGACCTCGGCTAGTTGCCAGTTGTTCTTGCGAGCCGTCGTGCCGAAGAGCCCCTCGATTTAGGCCACAGTTCGCCGGTGCGTTTTCCACATGGAGAATACCGCCTGCAACCGCTGCGCCACGGTCCCCAAGGCACTCCCGCGACCCGTGAACCAAGTAACTGGGAGGCCAAGCCCCTAACTACTCATTACGGGGATTGGATGGCAGTTCCTCCCCTGCTACCGACCAAATGCAATGCTATTGCTGAGTTGAACCACCATGAACGAAAACCGTCCCAACATCCTGCTCTTGCTGTCCGATCAACACCGCTACGACGCCCTGGGCTGCAGTGACAATGCTGTGGTGCGCACGCCGGGCATGGACAGCCTGGCGGAGGAAGGCATGCGGTTTACCTCGGCCTTCACCCCGACTTCCCTGTGCTCTCCGGCGCGGGCCTCGTTGTTGACGGGCCTGTATGCCCACAATCACGGTCTCTTGGCCAACATGGGCAACTTCAACGGGGTCTTCGACAGGCAGTTGCTGGACAAGGTCGGCTACACCCAGCTGTTGGCTCAGGCCGGATATGCGGTCCACCATATCGGCAAGTGGCATCTGCCGGCCCGCGACAACCCCGGTCACTGGGGATTCCGGACCTTCGCGGACGATGACGAGCACGCGCGCGTCAAACGGGCCCAAGGATTGGAGGTTGACCGGTCATTGGAGGTGCAGCAGTTGGAATGGGGAGGCGACGCGCCCTTCTGTGGACGTTCGCCGCTGGCGGCGGAGGACATGCAGGAAGCCTGGACTGCCGACATGACCATCCGGAGGTTGGAGGAACACCGGGACGAAGACGGTCCTTTCATGATTGCTGCCTCGTTCTTCGGTCCGCACTTTCCTTACAGCGTGCCTGCCCCGTACGACACCCTGTACGAACCGGACGCGGTGGAACGATGGGTCAACTTCGACGAAACCTTTGTGCGCAAGCCGTTGATTCAGCAGAAGGAGATGCTGCGCTGGAACGCCAGTCATCTGACTTGGCGGGACTGGCAGCGGGTTATCGCTCACTATTGGGGTTACTGTACTTATATTGATGACCAGATTCGGCGCATTCTGGAGCGTCTGGAAACACTGGGCTTGGTGGACAACACTGTGGTTGTCTATGCCGCTGACCACGGCGACATGCTGGGCAGCCACCGGCTGTTCAACAAAGGCATGTACATGTACGACGAGACGTACCGCATACCGTTGATCGTGCGGTGGCCCGGCCATATCCCTGTCAAAACCGAATGCGATGCCTTTGTCAGCCTGGTGGATCTGATGCCCACCATGCTGGACATCGCCGAGGTCGGGATCCCGGAAGGCCTAGACGGCCGATCACTGCTGTCCTGGCTGCGTGGGGAGACGGCGGCGGCCTGGCCGGACGACATCTTCGCGGAGTTCCACGGCTATGAGGCGGCACTCTTCAGTCAACGGATGGTGCGCACTCGAGGTTGGAAGTACATCTACAATCCCGGGGCCGAGGACGAACTCTATGATGTTGAGATCGACCCGGGCGAACTGCGCAATTTGGCTCCGGACTTGGGCTACCGGCATGTTTTGCGCAGGATGAAGGTGCGACTGTGCACCTGGATGGAGCGTACGGGAGACGATATAGCGGCGGATGACAGTTGGAAGGGAGCTCCCTACGACCTGTATTTGGCGGGGCGGGAGCGGTGAACCGACTGCAAGTGTGTATCTCGGAACCTGCGCGGTGGAATGCCATTGTGCCCATCTGGGTACTTCTTTCGAACTCTCGGAGTGCACATGCTTTTGGCAGCACAGGTGCAATGGGTCATGACTAGGCCGATGTTCTTGGCACTGTTCTGCAGCACGCGAAACCGAATGACCTTGGATATTGCCGCGGTGTCGGCATGGCACACGGCCCGTGCAGTCGATGCTGGATGGTCCACGGATCTCCCAGAGTGCTGCCCTGTCCCGTCCCGCACCTTTACGACCCGGATTTGACAACGTTCGGTATTCCTCTGGTCAGGAACGCTCATCTGCTGTTGCAGGCACTCTCCCCGCGACACCCACGGGACCACGCTTGCCCGGAACTACATCGACCGGTGTAGGAATCAGCCACTCGGCTCCGGCTTTGGTCGCGCCCCGCACCCGACCATCGCGGGCCAGTTGACGCACCCTGCGCTCCGAGATGCCCAGGCGCATGGCCGCCTCTCGTACCGTAATGTTGTCAACATCATCGGCAGGCGCCTCGGAATCCAACTCGAACTCAATGGGGCTGGGCTCTTTGAGTGTGCTCATCTCGTGGATCAGAAACCCGATGACCTCGCCGTCATCGTCCAGCCGCTTGAGGATGCGTTCGTCGTCGGTGGTGGTGAAATAACCTTCCCTGGCCGCCCACAACACTTCAAGCATGTCTCCTTCGTGGTCGTACGAGACAAACACCTTCCTGTCGTTCACGCTCGCTCTCCTTGGATACTTCGGGTGAGATAGGCGGTGAGGATGAAGGAGTAGCCATGCGCTCTCTTCAACACAATGCACACATAGCGGTTCCTGCCCCGTAGATCCGAATAGATCCGATAGTAGAGTTGGACCATCGGGCTGGATCTGGAGGGACTCACCGCATCCGGGCTGGCGAGGGTTTCGGCAAACCGGTGTAGTTGGAAGGCCATTTCAGGGTGCCTTCTCAGGATGTGCCGAAGCCGTTCGTCGGTGAGTCGGACTTCATCTCCGCGCTCATCGTTGAAACGCCGCACGCTGTCCGCTTCCCCCTATTACCATACCGGAAAGTATACCGACTTCGGTATATAACGCGGCAACAAATCACGCATGCACAAAACAGAAGGAACTGTGCCGCTACAGGTGTAGGTTGCCTGTGGGGATGCCAAAGCCGCTCTCTGGCCACCCATGGAGAGTCAAAACGGCGTACGCCGCCAGGGCCCCCATTTGCATGGCAATGCAACAGGTTGCGAAGCCAGGACACGGGCAAGGTCTCACCCCAACTTCACTTGTCCGTCAGGGCAGAAATTGAATCTTCACTGCCTGCCTTGAGCGCAACAGGTCAATCCCTTCCAGGTAGTCGGCCAGCGGCAATTGGTGGGTTGCCAGCGGTTTCAGGTCCAGTCGGCCATCCGCCACCAGTGACAAGGCTGTTTCCGCAGCTTCCCTGGTATGCCGGTCATAACCGATCAGGGCCAGTCCCTTGCGGTATTCGGGGAGGCCGAACTGAACTGGGTCCCGCAGGACTCCGAATACATGGACATACTTCGAGCACAGCGCCATCAGATGCTGTAAGGCCGGTGCGAGGCCCGTGCAGTCGATGCCGGTGGTCCAAAGATCGCCCCGATCGAGTAGGCCGAGTAATTCCGGATCATCCGGGGCAAATACTTTGGCCACACCCAAACGCGCGGCCATGTCGCGGCGGGCCGGCAACGGGTCGAGCGCCATTACGTCGGAGGCACCGTGCACTTGCGCCAACTGGGCGGCAATCAGGCCGGCTGGTCCCAGGCCACAGACAATCACGCGGCAATCCCGCACCGCGTTAAACCCGTTCAGTTGGTCGAACGAAGCCTGGACACACATCGCCAGTTCCAGGGAGGCGCACTCCCGCGGTTCCAGTTCGTCCGGCAGCACAATCAGGTGGGCCTCTTCGAACGGCACGTACTGGGCATAGCACCCTTGGCGGACCTTGCCCGGATCGCGCCACGCGGCGACCTTTATGCCGGTTTTGAACCCTTCGACACCGGGACCGGTGGCCGCGACCACGCCAGCCATCTCATGACCCGGCTGACCTATCGGATACGGGTATTCGATGGTGCTTCCGGGAAACATCGGTTCGTTGCCCAGGATGTGCAGGTCCCACTGCGGACAGGTGTTGACCGCTTCCACCCTGACCAGGACTTCCCCTGCGCCCGGGGTGGGCATCGGCGTTTCGATAAGGGCCGCCTCGCCAGGTCCCTTGATTTGGATGGCCTGCATTGTGTTGGTCATGGGGAACTCCTCCGGTTTGGCTGTTCCATCGCGGAAGGGAATAGCCTCAGGCCGCGGTGTCGATCAATTCCTCGTGCACCAGCCACTGCTGGACCTCGGCCCAGTCGTAGGTCACACCGAGCCCCGGCCCCTGCGGCACAGGGACGCAGCCGTCGGCATCGATGGTCTCGAGTTCGTCCTCATAGTCGCACGCATAGACCGGAGGACAGGCAATGTTGGTCAGCTTGGGATGCACCAACCCCATTTCGTAGAAGTTGGAGTTGCGCATGGCTGCCATGCAGTGCCGTTGTGCCGGTCCCGCGATGTGAAGTTCCACGTCCATGCCGTAGCCTTCCGCGGAATGGGCAATCTTTATGACTCCGGTGATGCCGCCGTCGTACTCCGGGTCGGCCCGCCAGAAGTCCGTGGCGTCGGCGGCTGCCATGTCGGCGTGGGCCTCCACGAGATGGACGTGCTCACCCTGCAACAGGGGTGTCTTGATCATGGACCGCAGCTTTCGGTGGGCATGCAGGGATACCCCGCCATCGCGCATCGGATCCTCATACCAGTAGAACCCTGCCTCATCGCAAGCCCGGCCCACGGCGAGTGTGTCGGCAAACGTGTCGTACACACAGCAAGGATCCAGCATCAAGGCCATGCGGCCACCCACTCGGTGGCCAACGGCCTTGACCGTTGCGATTTCCCGTTCAATGTCCGGGTCACCCCAGGGATGGATCTTGAAGCCTTTGTAGCCCAGTTCGAGGCACTGCTCGGCGAAGTCGGCAAAGGCCTCCGGGCTGCTCAGACCGTCAGGTTGGCGATCGGCGTGGTACGTGCTGGCGTAGCAGGGCAGTCTTTCCCGGTAGCCGCCCAGCAACTGGTAGATGGGAGCGTCGTGGAACTTGCCCGCCAGATCCCACAAGGCGATGTCGATCGGTCCCATGCCCATGCGGTCGTTCTTGCGCAACAGCGACTTGGCTTGGCCGTAGAACCGCTCGCGCTGCAGGGCCGGCTTGCCAATGAGGTACTCCACGAACATCAGGGCCTGCTCGAACGTGGCCGGCGCAATGCTCATGTACTCGCCAGTGATCCCAAGATCGGTATGGATGCGCACTCCCAGTACCATGCGGTGACCGGTGCTGTCCGGTTCGTAGAAGTGCCCCATAGCGAAGCTGTGGTCCCGGCCCACGTTGGGGAACGGGATTCGGTACCGGGACAGTTGAACTGCCGTAATGGTTGGTGTGTCGTTCATGTCCTGCGTCCTTTGGTGATGTCCCCGGCCTTCGGTTTTTGCTCAACCGGACACGGTCCAGTCCAGGATGACCCCAAGTACCGGTTCGCGTTTGGTCCGGATCAAATCCCAGGCTTCCGCGGCCCGGTCCACGGGGAAGTGGTGGGTGATTAGTGGCAGGGTTTGCAACTGGCCCGTGGAAATCAGATGTCGGGTCTTGTCCATGCGGGGACGGGTCCACCCGGAGACGGAGTGCAGGGACAGTTCCCCGTTCCGAAGGTCCTGGAGCGAAAGGAGGTCGTCGGTGCCGTGGAAACCGGCGGAGACAATCCGGCCGTCCCGGTTTATGCGGGGCAGGATGGCCTGGATGTGTTCGATCGAACCGACGGTGTCAATCAGAACATCCACGCCGTCGGGCAGAAAGTCGACCAGAGTCTCCTGCCAGTTGCCATCCACCTCATTGCAACAGAGGTGCAGGCCGTTTTCCGGGAAGTGCTGCATGCGATCCTCGTGACGGCCCAGCAATAGGATGCGCGCCCCGCGCAGGGCCAGGGTCTGCGCGGCCCACAGTCCGACCATGCCGTCACCCAGCACCACGGCTGCCTCTCCGGGAGCGACCGGGGTGCGGCTCCCGCAGTTGTAGCCGACCTGGGTCAGGACCATGCCTGCATAGGCCAGCGGTTGCGGTTGCGGTGGAAGTTTCCAGACACCTTCCCGGGGCGTGACCGACGGGGACAACTGTCCTCCGGAGGGATGGAACATCCCATTGACTTTGCCGCTGGCTGCAAAGACCGTTTCACCTGGTGCCAAGTCCGTCACATGGCTGCCGACCTCCCGCACGATCCCAACTTTCTGGTAACCGGCCACCACGGGGAAGGGGTTCGGTGAACCGGGTCGCCAAGCCGTGTCCCCGGCAATGCGTTCGCCTCTCAGGTAGGAGCCTTCGGTGCCGTTGCTGATCCACGAATGAGTCACGTCGACCACCACGTCGGAGGGTCCGGGTTCAGGGCAGTCCACTTCCCGAACCTCCACGGTGTTGGCCGCGGGAAAGACGATGGCTTTGGCCTTCATCGCGGGCCTCCCGCCGTGGGCACGGCGTACTCGGTTTCCTGTCGGCTGGCGGAAGTGGGACGGTCTCTCCGACTCGGGTATCCCGGCCGGCTGGCCGGTCCCGACCGATTGTCACATCGTTTGTGTTTCAGGGCTTTGAAGGGTCTCCGGTCCGATGAAGGTTCCCCAGATACTCTGCGGTGCCGACTACTGTGATTCACCATGGCCGTGCTGCCTTCAGCGTTGGTCGGCGCGTTGCATTGACCTCGCCGGTTGGGCGGGGTAGTCCTCGCACTTCCCTGTATCTCCAGGCTGAATAACGAAGTCGCGTCGGTCGCGATAGAGACGGGCTCGGTTCAGCACATAGTCCTGTCCGTCATCGAGGTCGATCGCATCCCAGTGGGTCATGAGCCAGTACTTGCAGTCGCCGATGAACAAATAGGTGTTCGGTTTGCCAAAGAAGGTGCCGGCAACGCCCTCCCCGGCGCGGAAGCGCGCACAGACCAGCTCGATCAGTTCTCCCTGACCATCCTTGCGGCTAAGGACGTACTCATGGGGCCACGTTTCCCGGAAGGTGACGGCTTCTCGCCACGGTGCGCGCCCGATCAACTCGGTGATCTTCAGGTATTCGAGCATTCTCGTCGTCCTTTCGCTGGCAAGAACTTGCCGTGGAAGCCTTGCGCTTGGTGTCTACAAGTTCTAGCGGTAGAGAGAAGGGATCTCGAATTCTGGTATTGAAACCGGCTGGCCAGTTTTGACCGATTCAATGCAGGCTTCGACAACCACCATGGCCATGTATCCGTCCCAGGCGGAGGGCCCCGTCGGTGTTCCCGCTTCCAGACTCGCTGCCCAGGCAACCAATTCGTCCAGGTAGGCCGTGCCGAACCGACCGGTGTACTCCGGGGCAATCGCCTGTTTAAGGGTTTCCTTGGTGCGGACAACGGGAGTGCCCACGGTGTGGCTGGTGATCACGCCGTCCTCGCAACTGATCTCAACATCGACTTCATAGCCGTAGCCGGCTTTGGTATTGAACTCGAGCAGTCCCAGCGCCCCATTCCGGAACCTCACCTGAAGCAGGCACAGGTGCGCCGTGCCCGGATCCTGGCCTGCATCCGGAACGGCTTGGCCGTACACCTCGACGATTTCGTCCTCCATCATCCAGCGCGCCGAATGGATGTCGTGCACCATGGAGTTGGTGACGACGTCCTCGATGGTGCGTGCATCGGGATGGTGGGCGTTGCGATGGACGTTGCGGAAGAGCAGACGCCGACCATGGTGCCCGGTGTTCACCTCCGCCTTGACCTCAACATGGGCACGGTCGAACTCACGCATGAAGCCTACCTGGATCATGCGGTGTCCGATTCCGGTTTCGAGTTCAACCACCCTTTCAGCGTCCGGTACCGTGGTCGCCAACGGCTTTTCCAAAAACACGGGCTTGCCGGCCTCCAGACATTCGATTGCCAGCTTGGCATGGAGTCCGTCCGGAGCCGCGACGAGGAGGGCATCCACCTCGGGGTGGCCGATGATGTCGCGGGTTTGGTCGAACTGTAGATCGACCCCGTGCCGGCGAGCCACCGCTGCGCGCAGTTCCCCGTCAAGATCCATTACTGCTTGCAGGGTCGCGCCCGACACCTGACCGCAGCCGAGGTTGCCGGCGTGATGGCCCCCCATGGTGCCCACGCCAATCACACCAACCCTGATGGGCGCATCCATATGTCAATCCTTTGCTTGCCGGGTGTTTACAGTCAACCCAAGGGTTGTTTCTAACCTTACCAACCGGAACCGAGTTGCCAAACCCGGTAAGAGACCGCAACCCGTGCGTCAGGGATCGCCTGCGTTGGTCCGGTCGAAGTACGGTTTCCGGCCCTGTCCAGCCAGGAACGGATGGGCTCCGGCCGGCAATGTCATTGTGTATCCAGCGGGAAGATGGGACGCGGGAGATTCCGATAGTCAAACCGCTGGAGATTGGCCGTGCACAGGCCAGCCGTATCCATCTCGACGATCCGGGTGGCGATGGGCAGGTATGCGGCCCGGTAGGCCACCGCCGCCTTAACGGCAATCATCTTTTGTTCCTCGGGCACGACACCCATGCCGCGCAGCTGGACCAGATCGAACGGCGGGGTCTTGCGGCTGTTGAGGACGATGTTCACTCCGCCCGACCTGAGCAGGGCAGAGTTGCCCATTTCAAGTGTGTCGCCGTAGAACGCGGCAAAGTGGTTCTGTTTGCGCTCACAAGGGTAGCGCCCGTCGGAGAGCGTCCTGACGGTACCTGTAACGGTGATCGGGGAGCCGTGGAAATCGTCGGTCTTGCCGCCAATGGGAATAGTGACGCTGGCTCCCAAACCTGCCTGCCAGCATTCCCGCACTGCCTCCGCATCGGCGATGACCACTGTGCCTTCCTGCACGTCGGCGGCCAGCATGGCTTTCAGGACATCGGTGCCGTCTCCCGGGGTTCCTCCTCCGATGTTGTCGGCCGAGTCGACCAGAATCACCGGACCATCGGACGTTCGCAATGCCTCGCGTACCGCTTCATCCGGCGGAAGGGCCTGAAATACGGCGGCCGACCTGTGGTCCATGAGAGTTTCTTCGAGTTCAGCTGCCAAGTCCCGGGCGAGGTCCGGGGCATCGTTGGTGTGTACAAACACCGAGGCACCAGTCCATGGAGTGTCCGCGTAGGCAAACCCACCGAAGACACTGATGGCGATGACCCGGTCGTTGGCCTTCATGGCGCGGACCTTGTCATGCACGGCGCGCAAGGGTAGGTCGGAGGTGTCGGTCACTTGCGGTGCTAACAGGCAGGGAATGTTGCGGACTGCCGTTGTCGGCCGCAGCCGACCGGCCAACAGGCCTTCCAGGACGGCTACGGCTTCCATGCCCTTGGCGCGGAGATCCATGTGCGGAGTGGTGTCGTAACCCAGCAGGATGTCGGCCTGTTCCGCCAGGGCGGGACTGATGTTGCCGTGCATGTCCAGTTCCACAATCATCGGAACGTCCGGTCCCACGATGGATCGGACCGCCTCGGCAATGTCCGTCTCTGCATCCAGGGTTGTCTCGGACACCATGGCCCCGTGCAGGTGAAGCAGGATGCCGTCCAGAGGCATGGCGGCCTGGGTGCGGGTGCACATTTCGGTCTTGAGGGCCTCGTAGGCGGGCGCCGTCACGGTTCCGGCGGGCATGGCTGCCGCATAGAAGGTGGGAATGGGTGTCCAACCTCTGTTCTCCACACCATCGATCATGCCGCCGACTCCGGTTTGGGTTCCCCGCAGGCTGGAGAGCAGGCCGGATCCGGCATGCCACGTGGTCCGGAAATCCTCCAAGGTAGTCGGCGTCGGGGCAAACGTGTGGGTTTCGTGCAGCAGTCCGCCGACCGCGATGCGGTAGGTCATTGTGAAATCTCTCTTGGATGCTTCAGTCGGCCGATGTAGGTTCGAATCTGTTGTGGGTGTTCACGGCACAGCTATCGAAAAGGGTCGCTTGCGGCAAACCAATGTACTCGGCTTCGTTCGGAAATCCATCCGCATCGGTGTCTGGTGAGGCAGTTGGCCTCCAGAGCTACTTGGATTGCCCTACACTTGGTGCTGGTCACCGATGGACCAAGTCGAGGTAGGCCGTTGCACGATGGACGCCGGAATAGAGCGCTGGATTTTACGCTACAGGAATTTCGCCAATGCCCTGGAACAGCTTCGCCAGGCTTGTGACCTCGAGTCCTATTCGAAACTGGAACGCGCAGGATTGGTGCAGACGTTTACTTTTACCTTCGAATTGGCTTGGAAGACGCTGAAGGACCTGCTGTTTGCAGATGGGCTGACGGAACACAGTCCCAGAGGTACGCTCAGACAGAGCCTGCAACAAGAGTATCTGACGGACGACGACTGTGAGGACCTGCTGGATGCGTTGGACAAGCGCAATCTGTTGGCGCACACTTACAGTGAGGAAGCAGCTTTGCTGGTCGAGGCTCTGATCAAGGGGAAGTACTTCCCAGCGTTGGAAGGGCTTGAGGCATCGTTGAAGGCAAGGCTTGATCAATGAACGACGGCCTGAAAGAACGGAACAGGGCCAAGATTAGGCAGGTACTGGCTTCCCATCCGGGAGTCGAACGGGCCGTACTGTTTGGCTCGCGGGCTACGGGTACCTACAGGCCGGGTTCCGACGTGGACTTGGCCCTTGCGGGCGATGGCTTGACCCACACCGATCTCGGTGCGATCGGTGCTGCCATGGAGGCCACGACCGTGCCGCAGATGGTGGATTTGGTGCTGTGGAGTTCGGTCGGCGGGGTGTTGGCGGATCACATTAGGACCTTCGGAGTTGAGTTCTACGTGCGAGAGTAGATGAGGAACTTATGGCGTCTGGTCCCAAAGAGATGCCACTAACAGGCTGCTGAAAATTGTTGGATGCCATCGGCCACCACGACGGGGCGCGGAATCGGTGTTTGAGCGGTTCAATGAGCCCTGACACCTCCTGGCACTCCTTGTGGGCGCGCAGAGCCCTCCGTGGCTCATCCGGACGAACCCCCAACTCCGGTTTTCAAGCCTGGCAGCGGGTACAGGGTTGGCTCCGGCAGCAACATGACAAAGGATGTGATTGTGGAGTATCGAGAAGGTACCGCGTGTCGGTGGGCAACAAACACAAAGGGGGCAAGTAGATCCTCTGACATGTGATGCACCGCCAATACACGGAAACAACCAGGCTACTTCCGTGCGTCCTGTCGCTCAAGAGGACCCGACCAAGCCAGAATCTGAGCGTCTCGCGTAAGCAACGTGTGCCCCTGCAACGCGGTGGCGACAATGATGCGATCTGCCGGATCGCGGTGAAAATCCTGCAAGGATGCAGCACGGATGCCGATGATGCCGTTTACCGCTATTTCCTTGAGGCCGTCCTTCAACACGTTTCTGCGCAGCTCGTGCGTGGGGAGTTCCAGCTCAAGCCTGTTCTTGTCCACCAGCATCTCGATTTCCCAGAAGCTAATCGCTGAAACTGCTGCTTCTTCCTGCCACCAGGCAGTTTCCAGGTCTGCACGTGTGGCAGTTCCGATGCCAACGGATATCTGTTCAAAGATGGTGCCCAGCAGGATGTGGGTGTCCAAAATCAACACGGATGGAGAACTCGATCCGGGTTTGCATCCGCTTCCCACTCCACATCGATTGGACTCATGACGTCACCGGCAAATTTGAGCTGGGACGAGTACTTGCCCCATGGTGGACGCTGTGGGGTCTCCATGGGCACAAACTTTCCGATGGGCTTGCCGCGTTTGGTGACGGTGATGCCTTCACCAGTGGCGGCGACTTCATCCATGAGCCTCAGACACTTTGCCTTGAACTCGGAGGCTTTGATCGTTCGGGTTGCATGTATTGTCATGTTGGACACCAACAAGCCGGGGGATCGCGACACCAGTGGATGGCAATCCCAATTCAGGCACAGTGTATACAAAGTGACCATGTTGCTGACCATGTTCCATGGATAGTCGGCATTGGTGGAGTTCGACCAATCAGGCTGTTGGATGGTCGCAACCCTTGGTCGGGCACGGAACTTGGGAACAACCCATGCTCGGACTTCTGTCGGAGGGTGAGGACAGCCGAACCATTCCAATCGCCTGTCGTGAGGGCAGTTTCATCAACGCAAAGTCGGAAGAGGCGGGGTCTGGAGTTTCAACAGTCCTGTTGGCTTGCATGATTGGGCCCACCGGCAGCCAGATAACCGTGGCTGCAGCCGTCGGCACTGTCGCTGACCCAGAACGAGTAAAGGCTGCCCTGACGCAGCAGGAACCTGAACTGCACCCGCAGACCTGCCATGTCAGATAGGTCTGGGCCGTCTCTCCAGACCACTTCAGCCTTGGTGCTATTCCTCGTGATGGGGCGGCACAGACTGGCCGTGAATGGCGGAATCGCATCCCCGTGTTCATCAACGACTTCAACCCTCAGTTCACCTGTCGGACAATCGACATTGACGAAGAGGCGGTTGCCCGAGAACCGAACAGGTCGGGTGGACAGCACCCCTTGCTCCGGTCCTGCGTCCAAGGACGCGAAACCGTCCCTGCGCAGCGTGGCCAAGCCGGTGGCACCGCCGGCATACATGGCATTGTCCTGTTCAAACCCGCCGGTTTCGCCGGGATGCAGGACAGACCCCTGGCCGGAGAACGCGCCAAAGTAGAACCAAAGCTCGTCGTCCATTACCAGGCAGAGGCCGCCTGCCGCGTGGATGTATCCATAGTTCCAGTCACCCCAGTGTCGGCTGGATGCAATGAATGCCTCCCGTTGGGGCCGGTGCCAGTGGAAACCGTCACGGCTGTAGGCCAGCTGGATGTCGTTGATTTTGGGCCTGCCCAGACGTGCGGCATCCGGATTTTCAGGTCCGTGAAAGATTGCAAAGGCCCCTAGCAGGATGCTTTCGTAGGCCACCGCGTTGACGTCGTAGAGCTGGGTCTTCAGGCCTAGGAACCGGTCGGGCCGATCCAACCGATCCGTGCGCGCCCAGCGAACCTGTGCTCTGTCCTGCCAACGGGACGCCGTCACGAAGTCCTCGTGTTCGTGGTAGGACCGCGCTCGGCGATTCCAGCTCTCCCGGATACTGAACACCCACCGGCCGCGGAAGGGATTGTGGAAGAAGTTGGAGTTGTCCCCGCACTGCGAAGTGGCACCTAGGTCTTGCCAGTGAACCCCGTCCGGTGATCGATAGATATGGCCGGCCTGTCCTCCCGGCCAGCGCCAGTAGACAAACATTTTGTAGCGGGAGGCCGATTCGGCATTCGCGTCCAGCCAGACCAGCGCGCCATCCCGTCGATAGGTCGTCGGATGGTGGATGACGGCATTGGTTCCGGGAACCACGTCCAAGTCCGGTCGATGCCAGTTCAGCCCGTCCTCGCTGACGGCTAGGGCCGTGCCGTCAAACCAACCTGCCTGATACCATAGCTTGAACAGGCGATCCGTCGGGTCGTACCACGCGCCGTCGTTGAACGGTGCCGCCATCGGACAGTGGCCGTTGTTCAGTTCCAGGGTGGTTTGTGGCCACAGCACCGGCGAAGCCGGATGCAGGCGGGCTGCATGGTACGTGCGGCGAAGGGTGGAGTGCTCGATGAGAAAGTCGTCTACGAACAGTTGCCGGCCGGTGTCGATGGGCAACACCTTTGGAGGGCTTGCAAGGTAAGGGACAGGAAGTGGGTCGGAGCCCGGGGCGACGTATCGGGGTGGCCAGGGCGTCGGAAGCCGGATGCCGTTGGGAAGCTTTGGGAGCGTCAAGGTAATGTCTCCTTCATCGTTGAGGCTTGCATGTACCAACTGGGCAAGTTGGGACCGACTTCAACCGAGGCGGCTTGGCAAAATCTACCTGCACACGCGCAAGCGCCCCGCAGCTGTCGTGCCGGAGGATCGGGCGATGCAGGCCGCATCAGGATGGTCCAACTGTGTTCGGAATCCCATGTGTTCAACTGTACCTGTCGATGCAAACCCATCCGCATCCGTCTGTACCCGGAGGCGAGGCACATGACCTGCATCAGTGAGTTGCCGCGCCGTGCGTGGATGTACGAGGCGATCCTGTCGGCTTGACGACCAATTCCGTTCAGCGGCCTGGGTTGGCGGTTGCCTGGATAATGAATCATGCCCTTTCACGCTGGCCAGGGAGGCTTGCCGCGATGGTGCCGGACAGACCTGTTGATATCGCCGTGATCGGGGCGGGAAACCGTTCCTCGACCACTTATCAGGGCCTGTTCCAAAGCCTGCGTCCCTGGGTGAACGTAGTGGCCGTCTGTGATCCGGTCAAGGAGCACGCGGACCGCTATGCGGATGCCGTTGATGCGCATGCATTCCATGACCTGACCGACTTGGTCAAAGCCGACCTGGTGGAAGCAGCCTTGGTAATCGCGCCCATAGACGTGCATCACGCAATCTCCGTGACTCTGTCCCGGACTGGCATTCACCATCTGGTTGAGACCAGCATATCCAGTACGCTGTGGCAGGCCCGGGACATGGCGCAAACGGCGGATGAGCACGGTGTGAAGTTTAGGGTGGGTGAAAATTTCATTCGCTTCCACTTCGACCGCATCGCCAAGGAGATTGACAAAACCGGATTCATTGGGCCCATAGGCCGCGTTCTCTGCGTGCACGACCATCCTGGCTACCACAACAACTCCCGGTGGCTGGTGTTGTACGGTGCCCACCCCGAGACGGTCCAGGCGGTCAGCCACCGCATGTCGGTGGAACCGCATTGGGAAGCGCCGCATCGGTACCACGAGGATGAAGGTTTCCGCTGCCATTTCTTCCGGTTTCCGGATAACCGGCTGGTGACGGACTTGGCCGGGAACCTCAAGGGCATGTTGGGACGTTACCCCCGCCCTGGCTATACGGAACTGGCGGGCACCCGCGGGACGATTGCGCGCGCCGCCATGGAGCATCGGCACGGCGCGGGGGAGGTCCGATGGTGTTCCGATGATGCCCTCAGGAACGGGGCGCGCCACGATCATGTGTTCCCGATTGAACACGTGGTGGAGGATGGTCAGTGGATCTGCGATCGGGTCGAATTGCCCATTGGACCCGTGGAGTTCCGCAATCCCAATCAACTGGCCGTCAGCCACCCCCGGGCCCATTCCCTCTCGTCCGTGGTGTCGCATGTGACGGACTTCGCCAACGAAGTGCGTGGCTCGGACCATTGCGAGTTCACACCGGCGGACGCCGTCATGTCCATGGAGATGGAGGTGGGTTGCCGGGAATCTGCGTTGCGCAATGGCGAGGAGATCCCGCTACCCCTGGCGGATCTGAACATCGAAGCCGAACGACGGGTTTGGGATGAACTTCGGGTCAGGCATGGAGTGGATCCCCACGATGCGGAGGCGATGATGAGCATCATGATCGCCCGGCCCTGACAGTTGCATGGTTCATCACCTTCCGTTCGACCGTGCGAAGCCGCCACGGGCGAATGCCGGGCAGGCCATGGTGATGATTGGGTTGTGCTGCCCGGTCCGGAGTTGACCGGACGTATGTTGAAATTGGGTTTGGCGGCCATTGCCGATCTCGCCGCGGTCCTGTTGACACCGGTGGTCTGGCTGGCATTGTGGCTGTTGTTGCAGTGGATGATGGCCGGCGGCTATGTGGGTGCCATACTGTCGTCGATGTTTTTGTCCGCTGGTCGCGTTGTTTTAGTTGGTGCCGCACATCCGGCCGGTTATCCGTACCGTTAACTGTTTTCAACCGCTTTCAACTGCGGGCCCGACCAATCTGGTGCTGCACCGCAACCGATCAAAAGAGATATCGACATGAATGTTGACGTGCAGAGCCACGTGTTTCCGCGGGACTATGCGGAGTTGTATGTCGATGCACCGGGATCGGTCACGGCCGAGCGCGCCGGCTCCTCCCGGTACCTGTTGCGATACGGCGGCACACAGGTATTCATGCTGGACCTCGAAGACTACTCACCGGAACGAAAACTGGAGGCGATGGATGCAGCCGGGATCGATGTCTCGGTCCTGAGCGTGAACATTCCATCCCCTTCGCGCCTGCCTCCAGAACAGCGCCTTGCCGGAGCCCAGATCTGCAACGATTACCTTGCGGACCTGGTCGGATCGAGTCGGGGCCGGTTCGCGGCCATTGCCTCGCTACCGCTGCCGGATGTGGACGCGTCCCTGGCGGAACTCGACCGCGCAGTGCACAAGCTGGGCTTGCGCGGCGTATTTCTGTGCTCGCATCTGGATGGAGTGCACTTGGACGACCCCAGTCTCGAGCCGTTCTACGCCGCCGTGGCCAACCTGCAGGTTCCGTTGGTCCTGCATCCGACCGTTCCCACCTGGGGCAGCCATGTCAAGGACCACTCCATGATCCCGATGGCCGCCTTCATGATGGACACGTCCTTCGCCATGCTGCGCCTGATTCTTGGGGGTGTGATGGAGAGGCATCCGGCATTGCAGGTGGTGCACCCGCACGTGGGCGGGGTGCTGCCCTATCTGATGGGCCGCGTTCAGGAACAGACGGAGGTCAAGCGGCGCGGCCGGGACCACATCACGCAGTCACCGGCCAGCTACTACGAGCGCGTCTGGCTCGACTTGGTTACGCCATCAGCACAGGCGATGCGCTATGCCCTTGAGTTCGCGGGCTCCGAAAGACTGATGTTCGGGAGTGATCATCCCTGGGTGTCCATCGAGGTCATTCAGGACTACATGCATGAGGGTCTTGACCTTACGGAGGACCGGATGGCCGCGATTCGCGGTGGCAATGCAGCGACCCTGTTCGGTCTTGGACTCCCTCAAGGCTGAGTCCCCCAAGTCCATGAAAGGTGGCCCGGAATGTTCCTGAAACTGTTGTGGCTGTTGCTCGCAGGAGGTGCCGGCACGCTTGCCCGGTTCGGTACGGTTGCCTTGGCACAGCGGCTTTGGCCCCTGCACTGGTCCGTCGGCACAGCGGTCGCCAACGTGTTGGGGTGCCTACTGGCAGGGCTTGTTTTCGGCTGGCTTCAAAAGCAGGACGTAGCCCATGAGGATGTGCGCTTGGTGGTGATGGTGGGCTTCTGTGGAGCTTATACGACGTTTTCAGCGCTGGTGCTCGAAGCCGGTCAGTTGCAACAGGTGTCCGGCTGGCTGTCGGCGCTTGGTCTGGTGGCCCTGCATTTGGTCCTGGGTGGCTTGGCGCTGGCGCTGGCTTGGAGTGCCATGGTGCGCTGGGGCTGAAGTCGTTGCCTTCATGCGTCTTGCAGCCTGCCGGTGCGGACTGCCCTCAGCAGTTGTGGTCCGCGCAGAATGGCAACCAGGGTGAGAGCCTCGGCAATGAAGCCCGTCAGCAATGTGGAGATGCCCAGAACCGCGCCTGTAAAGCCAAACGAAGGCAGGAGCAGAACCGACACCACAATCACCGCCATGCGCGCCATGACACTGGGAGTGACGACCAGCGTTCGTCGTTCGACCAAGGTCACGCCCTGCATCCATGAACGGACAGCGACAACGGGGGAATAGGCGGCGAAAATCATTAAGGGTGCGATGCAGAGCGATGCCAGTTCCGGTTCCAGACCGATCCAATCCAGCAGGATTGTGTGTCGCAGCGGTGTCCAAAACAGAGTCATGGAGATGATCAGGGAGACCAATCCCGCCAGGGCATTGAAGTTGCGGATGGCACGGCCCTGCGGATCCAGGTGCTGAAACGCGGAGGCCATGGTGCGGGTTTCGTTGAGCCAACGATACGGCCACTGGCCCAGGGCGTAGACCACGGCCAGGACCGCCAACCACAATTCGCCATCGTCCTGCCGCGCGATGACCAGGTTGATTAGAGGACGAGTGAATTCTTGGACGAGGACCATGGTGCCAAGGGGCCAGAAGAAGCGTAGAAGGCGGCCGTAGGTCAACGGCCGGGTTTCCGACCGGGCATGAAGACGGGTGTGCCAGATGTCTCTCCTGTGCCGCCAGACACCAATGCCCGTCACCAGCAGTTCCGTCACAGCGGACGCATAAAGGGCCATGACAGGCAGGAGAATGGGTCTCGCCTGAACCAAGGGCATTTGCAGCGCGAGTAAGACTGCCAGCGCCGCCGCCGCAAAGCCCAACACAGCCGCGTAGCTGGAGTAGCGGGTGTGGTGGTTGCGGATCAACGGACCGACCAGACAGTGGGCGAGCCCTTTCAGCAAGGGGTAGAGGAGTAGAAGTGCCAGGATTCGCTGAACGTCCTCGATCACCTGGGGGCTGACGCGGTGCAGGCGCAACAGCACTTCGTGTCCGGACCCCGTTAGGGCGGCACCGGCCTGGACAGCCATGATGAGGCTGGACAGCATCAAGGTGGCCAACACCACCACCCAAAACGATTGCCTGCGTTCCACCAGCACCAGGCTCATCTGCTTGGTCTGGACCAGGGGACCGGTCAGGAACGAACTGATGGCCCAGGCCAGTCCGAAGGCGGCCAGCGACTGTACCGAGAAGGGAAGCCGGGCCAGACCGGCTGCAATCCACTGAATCGAAACCTCCTGCACGAAGATCGTTATGATCAGCGGAGCCAGGAACAGGCTGAACCGCAGGTAGAGGTTGCGTCTGGCCATCAGGAAGCGGCCGGGGCGATTTGGAAGCGTTGGTCAGCCGGGTGTCCGTTTCCTGGAGGACTGTTGCTGACCCTGCAGCCGAGGATGGCAGACACGCGTGTGATACAGGCCGGAAATGGGTAGGACATGATTAAGGCCGTGCCGTTGACCAAACCGCCGGGCAGCCATTGGTTTGGCTACTACGACAAGTGGCAGTTCGACCGCTCAGGCACACGCATTCTGGGGCAGCGCAGTTCCTTTGATCTGCGCATGCCAAAGGCCGGAGATGAGATCGAAATCGGCCTTATCGATCTGACGCAGGCGGGGATGCCTTGGCAGAGTCTTGGCAATACAAAGGCATGGCATTGGCAGGCTGGTTGCATGCTCCAGTGGGTGCCCGGTTGCGGCGAACCGGAAGTCTGCATCTGGAACGATATCCAGGATGGGAAGTTCATCAGCCGTGTACTGAATCCGGATACCGGCGAAACCCGGGAATTGCCGGCACCGGTGTTTACCCTCCATCCGGATGGAACCAAGGCCCTGACGATCGATTTTCACAGGCTGGAGGATATGCGGCCGGGCTATGGGTACTACGGCTCGTCGGATCCGAATTTCGAGGTGCTTGCACCGGCCAACGCCGGCATCCGGGTGATGGACCTTGAGGGAGGAGAGCCGGAACTGGTCGTTTCGTTGGCCGAGATTGCCACCATTCCCTGGCCATGGGGCGATCTCTCCACGGCCAAGCACTATTTTAATGTCCTGATCTGCAATCCGGGCGGTACGCGCTTCCTGTTTTTGCACCGCTGGCGCTTTCCGGGACAAGGCTTTCAGACGCGGTTGGTGACCTGTGCCATGGACGGATCCGATATCCGGATTGTGGACGACAGCGGCCATACCTCGCATCTGATCTGGAAGGATGACGAGACCATCCTGGCTTGGTCAAGACCACACGGACGGCCGGCGGGATTCTGGCTGTTCCCGGATGGCGGTGGTGAACCCGAACCCATCGGTCATGACCAGATGCCTCTCAACGGGCACTGCACCTACCTGCCAAGCGGCGAGTGGATCCTGAACGATACGTATCCACAGGGGCCGGAACGTCTGCAGGATCTGTACCTCTACCATGTCGCAACTGGTACACGGCATAATCTCGGGCAGTTTGCGGCTGCGCCCGGCTTTGATGGCGAACTCAGATGCGATCTGCATCCCCGGTGCAGTCGGGATGGAAGCAAGGTTGTGATTGACTCGTCCCATGCAGGGGCCGAACGTCAGATGTACCTGCTGGATGTCTCTGCAGTGGTCGGTTGAGTGGGAGTCCAGGTAGTCGTTCTGGCGCGCCGCAAACAGTGTCTGTTCCAAGACCCGTCGAACGGGGATGGACTGGCGGCGGGGCAGTCTGAGGGAAGTTCCGTATAGAGGTAATAAGGGCTCAACTCTGGTCTGCCAGATCGGACCAAGAAGTACAAAGGTGAAACGATGGCGGTTCCTGATACCCAGTCTTTCCTGTTGCCGGTACTCAAGGCATTGGCCGATGGCAAGGAACTGTCTCTTGCCGATTTGCAGGAGCGGGTCGCTACATCTCTGCGGCTAACACCGGATGACAAACGGGAGATGATGCCGCGTGGTCACTATACGGTACTGTACCACCGGATATATGGGGCTGCGAAGCGCCTCTGGCAGGTTGGTCTGGTGAAGTATCCGCGGCGCGGCTTCCGACAGTTGACAGAAGAAGGGAGCCGGCTATTGAAAGACCTGCCTCCGAGCTTCGGGGAATACGTCCGTAACCTTTCCGCCGACAGGCAAAGGAAGAACAACGACAGGGATCCGGCTACCGATGAGGTTTCGTCCTTGCTTGATGCCACTTCGGAAACAACGCCCGAGGAAAGGGTGCAGATAGCCTTCCAACGCTTGGAAGATGAACTGCAGGCAGACTTGCTGGTCCGGATTCACCAGCAGTCTCCGAGCTTTTTGGAACAGGTCATCATTGATTTGCTGATTGCCATGGGCTATGGTGGCGGCGA
Organism: Caldilineaceae bacterium; assembly: GCA_965208365.1. Lineage (GTDB taxonomy): Bacteria > Chloroflexota > Anaerolineae > Caldilineales > Caldilineaceae > Bin34. Next base: position 2,481,725 of record OZ242330.1, read on the forward strand.
AGCTGCCAGAGGCGAAGTGATTGGTCGTTCAGGAGATGGCGGAATCGATGGTGCCATCAAGGAGGATGCGCTCGGCTTGGACGAGGTTTATGTTCAAGCCAAGAAGTACGCCGAAGGTAACACTGTGGGTGTGAACGACATGCGCAATTTCGTGGGTGCCATTGATGGGGCAAACACGACCAAGGGAGTGTTCGTGACAACAGCCGACTTTACAAAACCCGCCAAGGACTACGTGAAACAGAGTTCGAAGCGCATCATCTTGATCAACGGCACGGAACTTGCCCGTTTGATGGTCCAATACGGTGTCGGAGTTCGGACCCGCGAAATCTACCAACTACAGCACATTGACGAGGACTATTTCGAGGCAGGGCCGGTGTAGCCACTGGGGCTGCCGGAATCGGTTTCTTCACCTTGCTTACCCATATAGCTAATCGGGGTGCAAGCGACATGATTACATCTGTGCGCGTGCGGCGCGCTCGGAGATGGTTCCCAGATCTTGCCGGAGATCTTCGAGATCGTACTGTGCGGTCACCTTTTTGGCACGGGCGTACTCCATCATTTCCCACAGGGACACGCCGGCATCGCGGGCGGCTCGTGCCATCGTGAGTTTCCCGTCTCCGTACTGGCGCGCATAGTACTCGAGCTTCCAATCGTGGACTGCCTTTGCCAGTAGCCGACGCACCGTGCTGGAGCGGTCAGCCTGCTCAACTTCCTCGATGAGTTCCAAGTCGCGCACCAATCCCAAGGGAAGCCGCGCGCCCACCATCTGTCCTTTGTTCATGTCCTTGCCCCCCGGGCAGTCCTCAGGATTTCGGCAACGATGGCTGGAGAGATCCACAGCACCTGGATAAGGTCCTGAAGTACAGCTTCCAATTCATCCATGTCAATGTGCCGGTGGAGAAACGCCTCCAGCAGCATCCCCGCTGTACCCACAAGGTTGACTCCGGCGGCCGTGGCCACGCTGCGTGCTTCCTTGTCATCCACGATCAGCCGCAGGTTCCGCGTGCGTGCCAGCGCGATGGACTCGGCCTCTCCTCGATCCAGGCGGGAGTTCCGCACCAAGCTTGCCATCAAGCTGTTCTCCTCGGTATGCAGGCGAACCATTCGCAACCAACCGTTCTCCAAGGCGTTCTCGAGGTATGCCACGCCTAGGGCACGGATGGTCTTGCCGGCATCAATGGTCTCCGCTTTCACGACTGGACCGATGAGCACCTCACCGTAGAGATCATCCAGAAGTTTCAGCCGTCCAAGCTTGGCGAGGACGATCAGCGGTGATGCATCGGCCACGATCACTCAAGCAATCCTCCCGCGCAGCTGGAATTCCAACCAAAGACAGGTAGGTTAACAAATGTAACACATGTTTTCCAGTCGGGTCGGTACTGTTGCAGTTTGGTTGATCCTGACTCGGCCCACCATTGCCGATCAGACATCTTTACGCGACGGAAACGGACAGCGAGGTCAACCGTGCCGTAGTTGAAGGCGTGGTTCGACAACAGCCGCCAATCAGGAGTGCTCCCAGTTGCACCCATTCTGCAGCGCACGCGGCGTAGGTCGCATTGTCTAGTCCCGTTCGTGTGTTCCAACTGCGGCTGCCGGCGATCCAGGTATCGCCCCGATTGGCATACACAACCTGGACCGATGACCCTTCGGAATCATGGAGCGACGCCATCAGTTGACTGACCAAGTGTGGATGAAGGCAGTTGACCCCGGTCAGCACATGGGGAAGGTCTGCGGCCATGGATAGGCAGGCGGCTACTGTCTCGCCGTGGGACACGTGCAGGGCGTCGCGGCAGGTAAACGAGAGCCAGCACGGCAGGTGCGGATAGGTGCCCAGCAGTTCCAGTAGGACCTCGCCTTCCGCCAGGCTGGGAATGGACTCGCAGGCCAGGATGTCGGCTTCGGCTTCGGCCAACACCACCATCCGTTCCTCATGGAATGCCCGCAGGGCTGCCTTGTCCTGGGTGTAGGCCCCCGTGTACTCGGATCCGTCGGCCAGATGGGCGCCGTACGGCCCCATCGAGGCAGCCACCAAGGGTGGCTTGATACCGCGGGCCTGTGCACATCGCGCGCCGGCCTGCCGTGCCAGTTGCACTGCCTCGGCCAGGACTGCACGACTCTTGGCGACCGACAGGCCGGCTGCAGCCAACCCGGGGAGGGAGGCCTGATATGTGGCCGTGGTCAGAATGTCGGCACCGGCCAGGGCATAGGCCAGGTGGATGTCCTCCAGCAGTTCCGGATTGTCCAACAGCGGACGCGCAGACCACAACGGGTCGCCCTCGATCGCGAATCCCCGCCGCTCGATCTCGCTGGCCAGACCGCCGTCGAGAACCAGAAACCTGCGTCCCGCCAGAATCTCTGCCCATGGTGTGCCGGTGGCCGGCCAATGGTCACAGTTCATCGCATGCAGGCATCCGTTCGTTGTCCAAATACCCTGGTACGCGGCTCTGCCATACACCTGTATTGGACTTCGGGTTCGAACGGACCATGGCCTAAAATGGGCTGGAATTGACTCGGAATCCAAGGCGGTGTTAGTCTGAATCAATCAGTATGGCCCACTAGCTCAATTTGGCAGAGCAAGTGACTCTTAATCACTGGGTTCGGGGTTCGAGTCCCTGGTGGGTCATTCTCTTCCCTTCCTCCTCCGGGCGTCCACGCATCCGCGGGAGAATCTTCCAGGCGGACCATCGAACATGACCATGGCAACGCTGCGCGCCGAGCGGGCGACAGGGAGCTTCGGCTGATGTTGCCGGACGACTGCCCGCGTCCCAGATTCCGGAGCGTTTCCCTCTACAACGACGATCAGGGCAAGCTCTCCTTCTGGCGACCGACGGAGTGGCATCTTGAGGAGGACTCGGGGCCGGCGCCCGCGGTCACCCTGTGGCCCCGCCCGGATGATCCCCTGACCATGATTAGGGTGGAGGTGCGGGATTTGCTGCAGCCGCTGGCCGACGGCGAGGAGCAGGTCCTGCTGGATGGCATCCGCGAAGGCCTTGTGTCGCTCGACGACTGTCAGGTGCTGACGTGGCGTCAGCTGGAGGACGATGAAATCGGGGACTGGGGCGTTGAGTACCTGTGCCGGCTGCGTCTGGATGATTCCCTGTGTGAGCGGCAGGCCCGCATGTTCATCTGCGGCCAGGACTTCTACACCGTAACCTTCCAGGGATCGTCCCATACTCAGTTCGAGTACTGGAAGGGCATGTTCGAGTTTGTGATGCTGACCGTGGCCGCCGTCAATTTCTCGGTACCCGACTGGTTTGTCGACCAGACCGCAGCGGACGGGGAGACGATTGTGTAACCGGATGGGGGGGAGCACTCAAGCCGGTTTTGGGGCTGTCGCTGCAATGTTGGAGTTGTTGATGGCTGATTGGACAAGAATGGATCGGCGTGCCTTTCTCAAGGGCACCGCCATGGCTTCGGCGGCGTTGGCCGTCACCGCCTGTTCAAGAGCCAGATCGAGAGGCGCATCGGATGCGCCAGATGCCATGTCCACGGAAGATGCCCCCGCCGTCGACATGGGCAGCCGGTTCGGCGAAGCGCCAATGCTGGCGGAGAGGGTCGCGGCTGGTGAACTGCCCCCGGTCGAGGAACGCCTGCCACCCAATCCGGAGGTGATTGTGCCCAGAGACGCGGTTGGCGAGTATGGCGGCCAGTCCGTGGTGGCCATTGGCAACGCCAACTATCTCTTCGGCGATCCCCAGGCCGTGATGGGAACCGAACTCATCCTACGCATCGACGAGGACTTCAGCAGCATCCGCGGCGGTCTGGCCGAAAGCTGGGAGTTCAGCGACGGCGGCAAGATCCAGGTGCTGCACCTGCGCCAGGGCCTCAAGTGGTCGAACGGCGATCCCTTCACTGCGGATGATTTCGTCTTCGCCTGGGAGGATCTTTGGAACAACGAGGAATTCGCCCCCGGCGGTCCTCCCGGCACTTGGAGCACCGGTTCCGGTGCCGACCGCAAGCACCTGACCATGGAGAAGGTGGACGAATACACGATCCGCCTGACCTTTGATCGGCCCTATCCGCTCATCATCCTGCACCAGACATTCTATGCCGGCTCTCAGGGAGGGCTGTGGCAGCCCTCCAACTACGCCAAGCAGTTCCACCCGAAGCACGCCGACGCGGACGACTTGGCCCAAATGATTGAGGATGCCGGCTTCGAGACTTGGGATCAACTGCTGCGCGACCGGTGCCGCGTCGGCTCCACCATCCCGGCCCAGGTCGGTCTGCCGGGCATGACTGCGTTCATCCGGGTCGATGATGCGCCCGACCACCACACCTACGAACGGAATCCCTACTACTGGAAGGTGGACACGGAAGGCAACCAGCTTCCGTACATCGATTCCACGCTGATCCACATTATCAGCGACCGCGAGGTCGCCCTGGCCAGGTTGATTGCCGGAGAACTGACCTTCTCCGGCCGTCAGGCTCAGCTCCAGGACATGGAGCTGTACGGACAGAACATCGACTCGGCCGGCATCAAGATCAAGATGTGGAGTTCCACGTTCCCCGGCAAGACCGTGATCGTGCCCAACCACACAGCCAAGGATGCCAACCTCCGGGCCTTCTTCCGGAACAAGGACGTGCGCCACGCCTTGTCCGTGGCCTTGGATCGGCACGACATCAACAACACTGTCTACTTCGGTCTGGGCGAGCCGCGCCAATGGGCAGTCTGGTCCAGTTCCAAGTACTACCGGGACGGAGACGAGGGCCATTGGGCACAACACGATCCGGACATGGCCAATCAGCTGCTGGACGCGGCCGGCTACGACCAGCGGGACGGTGACGGCTACCGGCTCCATCCGGACGGTACGCGCGTTACTTGGCTTTGCCAGCTGGATACGGAGCAGATCGATGTGGTCCATGTCTTCGAGCTTGCCGCCGAACAGTGGCGCAATGTCGGCCTGGAGGCCATTCTCAAGCCCGTCAGCCGAGCGCAGCTCAACGAACTCGTGGCCGCCAATGATGTCGAGATGTCCGGCTGGGAAGGCGACATCTCGGACATTACCTGGGTTTGGACCTCGCGCCTGAACCATCCCAGCCACGGCAACGTTCGCTGGGGCCGGGCCTGGCAACTTTGGTTCAACGGCGACACGGACAACGAGTTCGCCGAGGAACCGCCGGAAGAGATCAAGTATGTGAACACCCGATGGCAGGACATGATCGACGCCCTGACCGACGACGAGCATGTAGCCATTGCCCGTGAACTGTGGGACTGGTTCTACGACTACCTGCCCGGCTTCGGCACGGTCGGCATTCCCAAGCCGATCGTGATGAAGCAGAACTTCACCAATTTCCCCGACGATGGTGTCTGGGGCTTCAGCGTCATCCGGGCAGTCCCGGTCAACCCGGAACAGTTCTTCTTCAAGAGTTGAGTTGAGGGCCCGGGCCGCCCGCGCATCGTGCTGGAAGGCGACGTGGCCGAATCTGCCTTTCCATCATCCGGCTGCCACTTCCATCCCCGGCGCCGCTATGCCGTCGAGAGGTGTGCGCAGGAAGAACCGGACCTGTCGGACACGGGGAACGGCCATCTGGTGCGCTGCCTGCGCACGGAGGAGTTGGATCTGGCTTGAGGTTGAATTGACCGCCGGCCACGATGCTGGTATATTCCGCACTCAATTTTTTGCGGAACACCCTTGAATCAATGAAGGGCCGTCCCGTACGCTCCCCAACAGACAGCAAAAATGGCCGACACCGACAACACCGCAGCGCGCCCGGATACCGAGGCCGCAGTCGACACAGCCGCCCCGGAGGCCAAACCAAAGGCAGCCCGGAAACGGACCGCGGGGTCCCGCACGCGCCGCGCCGCCAAGGGTACCGGGAATAAGGCCAAGGCCAAGGACGGGGCCAAAAAGAGAGCGTCTGTCGCCAAAACCAGGGCGAAGTCGACCAAGACCAAGGCTCCGACCAGGAAATCCGCCTCCGTAGCTACCGGGCAACCGGTCGTGCGCAAGCCCACCAAGGCGCAGAACCGCAAGACCCTGCGGGCGGAGTTGGAACGGGTTCAATCCGAACTTGCCGACTTGCGCTCCACCTTCGACGGCGAAGTGGACATCGATCCCGAGGAAGGTGACGTCGAGGTGGCCGAGCGCACCAAGAACATCTCTTTGATTCAGATGCTCGAAACCCGCGAGCGCCAGTTTCTGGATGCGCTGCAATCGGTGGAGTCCGGCGAATACGGCAAGTGCAAGCGGTGCCAGGTGGACATCAACCCGGAACGCCTCCAGGCCATTCCGGATGCCAAGTACTGCATCCGCTGCCAGGAGCTGGTGGAACGATCCCCCGCCCGTCTGTTCTGAATCCCTCCCTGGTCGCCGGACCGATAATCCACCGAAGGCGAATGGCGGTCCGTATCTCTGGCCACCCGTTGGTCCAACACAAGTTGACCCGCTTGCGGGATGTTGGCACACCGCCGCCGGTGTTCCGCCAACTGGTGCAGGAAATCGCAATGATGCTGGCGGTGGAGGCGACTCGCGATCTACCGCTCGCATCGACGGTAGTGGCCACGCCGCTGACCACGATGTCCGATGCGCCGGTGTGTCGAACGCAAATCTCGCTGGTACCCGTTCTGCGCGCAGGGTTGGGCATGCTGCCCGGGGCCCTGGCCCTCCTGCCTGATGCCAACACCTGGTTGATTGGCCTGGAACGGGACGAGGAATCCCTGGAACCCCGTGCGTACTACAGGAAGATCACGTTCCCCGAAACGACCGACCTGTGCCTGGTCCTGGATCCGATGCTGGCGACCGGCGGATCCCTGTGCGCGGCCCTGGCGACGCTGAAGGAGGCGGGGGTGCGGAACCTGCGCTATTTGGGCCTTGTGGCCGCGCCCGAAGGCATCGCGGCCGTGGAGCGGAGCCATCCTGACACGGATCTCCACATCGGTGCCTTGGATGAGCGACTGACCGGGGATGCCGATGATCTGCCCAACGGCTATATCTGGCCGGGTCTGGGCGATGCCGGCGACCGCCAGTTCAGGACGGGGTAGGCATTGTGGCCGAGGGCGGCACGGCCGGCCACACTTCGTTACGCAGGGGCTACCAGCACGCGATCTATTGCCTCCAGTTCATCCAAAGTGAACTCCAGGTTCTGGAGGACCGCAACGTTTTGGTGCAGTTGATCCGGGCGGCTGGCCCCGGTCAGGACCGAACAGACAACCGGTTGCCGCAGAACCCAGGCCAGCGCCATCTGGGCCAGGGACTGGCCGCGGTCGGTGGCGAGGACGTTCAGGTCGCGCAGGACGGCCACGGTCTTGTCGGTGATTCGCTCCGGGGTCAGGGTGGAATGCGGATCGGCAGCCCGTGAATCGTTCGGGATGCCGTCCAGGTACTTGCTGGTCAGCATCCCCTGGCTGAGTGGCGAGAAGGCGATGCAGCCGATGCCTTCCTCGGCCATGGCATCGAACGCCCCGCCCGTTTCGTAGTCCCGGCGTAGCATGTTGTACGGAGACTGGTGGATCAGGCAGGGAGTGCCCAGCTCCCGGAGGATGCGGGCGGCTTCCCGCGTGCGAGGCGCATCGTAGTTGGAAATGCCGGCATACAGGGCCCGGCCACTGCGGACGGCGGTATCCAGGGCGCCCATGGTCTCGGCCAGGGAGGTGTCGGGGTCCATGCGGTGGCTGTAGAAGATGTCAACGTAGTCAAGTCCCATTCTGTGCAGGCTTTGGTCAAGACTGGCCAGCATGTACTTGCGTGAACCGAAATTGCCGTAGGGACCCGGCCACATGTCATATCCGGCCTTGGTGGAGATGATCAGTTCATCGCGCCAAGGACCCAGATCCTGCGTCAGGATACGGCCGAACGTTTCCTCCGCGGTTCCGGGAGGCGGGCCATAGTTGTTGGCCAGGTCGAAGTGGGTGATGCCCAGGTCGAAGGCTGCTTGCACCAGGCTGCGGGCATTTTCGTAGGAGTGGAACGTCCCGAAGTTGTTCCACAGACCCAGCGAAACTACCGGCAGCAGCAGACCACTCCGGCCGCAACGCCGGTACTCCATGCTGTCGTAGCGATTGGAGGCGGGAGCGTAGGGCATTTGCGGAGAGCTTCCTTCCGGACAGGAATCGGATCCGGGGATTCCCCCGCATCGCCGGGCCGCCCGACTTGGTGTGGAGGGCGGTGGTCAGTTCGGAACGGTTTCCGGATTGCGACGGACAGATAGGTGGGCCTGGTCGTCCGCGTGGTAGCTGCTGCGCACGAGTGGACCGCTTTCGACCCAGCGAAAGCCGCGGCGTTCCCCTTCCGTCCGCAGGTCCGTAAATTCATCCGGGTGAACATACCGATCCACCGGCAGATGGAACCGGCTCGGTTGCAGGTACTGGCCCATGGTCAGGATTTCAACGTCGTGGGCGCGCAGGTCGTCCATGACGGCCAGCACTTCCCGGCGGGTTTCCCCCAGGCCCAGCATCAGGCCGGACTTGGTCACCGCGCGTCCGTCCAGTTCTTTGGCCCGACGCAGCAGTTCCAGGCTTTGTTGGTACCGGGCTTGGGGACGCACCGTCCGGTACAGGCGCGGAACCGTCTCAATGTTGTGGTTGAGAATCTCCGGGCGGGCGGCCAGCACCTTAGCCAGGGCCTCGCGGCTGCCCTGAAAGTCCGGGATCAGCACCTCGACCGTACAGCTCGGGACCAGTTCTCGGATCCAGTGAATGCTTTCGGCGAACACCCAGGCGCCACCGTCCGGCTGTTCGTCCCGGTTGACACTGGTCAGGACGGCATGGTTTAGTCCCATGGCCTGCACGCTTTCGGCCACGCGCCGCGGTTCGTCCGGGTCCAGCTCGCTGCCCCGACCGGTTTTGATCTTGCAGAATCCGCAGCTGCGCGTACAGGTATCGCCCATCAACAGGAAGGTGGCCGTGCCCCGCGCCCAGCATTCGGCGAGGTTGGGGCACAGGGCCTCTTCGCACACGGTGTGCAGCGACTGGCCGCGAAACAGGTTGCGCAGTTCCCGCACCTTTGGACTGTCGGCGGGACGCACCCTCAGCCAGGGAGGCCTGCGGCCGCGCGTCAGGTTGCCTGCGGCGGCAGGTCTTGCCTCAAGGGCGATGGTCTGGCTGGTGGGAGGCTTGGTGGACAGGGTCATGCGGTTTTGGCAACGCCGTGGTCGGAGCGCACTAGGCGCAGGGCTGCCGTGCAGGTGCCCAACAACAACCAGTACAGGGCGGACATGTGAGGATACAGCAGGTTGACATAGAAGTGGTCGAAGATGCCGGTCATGACCAGGCCAATGACTGCGCCTGCCAATCCCAGCACCCAGGGTTCCAGCGGATGTCCGCGCCACGGGGTTCCCTGGAATTGAAGCAGTGGCGCCAGCAGGATTCCGCAGAACAACAGCAGGGCCGGAACTCCCATCATTGAGGCTACGGCCAGATAGACCATGGACACGCCCATCTCCAGGTCCACGCCGGGAGGGCCGAAGAAGCCAATGCCGGTCCAGGGCCACTCCCGCACGATTTCCAGGGCATTGGCGTACTCGGTCAGGCGCATGCGCGTGGCCAGGTCCCGGCCCATCAGTCCCTCCGCCAGACGTTGGACATAACCCTGTGTTTGGGGCAGCAGGACCAGCAGCAGGGCCAGTGCTCCTCCCGCCGGCAGCAGGATGCGATGGCGGAACACCGCCAGGAACAAACCGATGGTTCCGATGGCTAGGAGGGCATTGCGGCTGTAGGTAAGGTAGGTTGCGGCCGCAACCACGGCCAATGCCAGGCAGGCCGCGATTTGCGCCGTGGGTGACTGCCACCGGAAGAGGAAAGGCAGCAGGACTGCGGCGGTCAGCACGCACCCTGCCCCCAAGAGGTTGGGATCCGTGGACAAACCGATGGCCCGCATGGCCTCCAAGGGGTTGTCGTTGATGTAGCGCAGGGCGGCATGCCCCTCTGGATAGTCGAACACGGTCAGGCTGCCCAAGATGCCCGCGGCAGCCGTTTGGGGCACAAAGTAAAGGAAGAGCGCAGCCAGGGCTGCGACGGTACCGCCGACGGCCAGCGCGTTCACCACGATGCGGATGCGGCGAGCGGTGGTCAGGGTCGTCAGTGCCACCGGAAATAGCATCAGACCCATCAGGTACTCGGCGGTCTTGCGGACCTCAAAGGCGGACGGCGTCTCGAAGTTGAAGCCCCAGAATACGGCAGCCGTGAACAGGAGCGCGAACAACAGGACCGGAGCCACGCTGAACAGGTGAACCGGCTCCAGTTCCCCGCGTATGGCGGCCACCGCCCAGCGCACCAACACCAGGCTCATGGCAACGTTGAGGAGCGAGGGTTTGAGGCCAAAGTCCACCGGCAGTACGGCGAAGGGCAGGAGGACGGCGGTGAGCACCACGGCCGAAAGTCCGCAGTCGGGCCAGCGTAGGGATGCCGCCAGCACGGCACTGGCCGCAACGAGCACCACAACGGCCGTGGCGTGGCCAGCCACAGCCAAGCCAGTCGCGAGCAGAGCCGCCGCGCCGACGACTGTCGAGGAGGCCACCGGCACCCATCGATCCTTCATTGGTGGCCTATCCGCGGTATGGGTCGAGAAGGGGAAAACCCGGAGATTCAGCACAGGCATGGACTTCCGGCGCAAGGTGTTCCTGTCCCTGATGACGCCATTGAGAAACGCGGGATGTTCCGTCTGTCGGTTGTGCGCAGACACCGGCCGACCCGCGTCGGATCAAACAGGTGGGCATGCTTCATGACGCGGGAGGGTCGCGCGGAGGGGATCGATTCGATCCCCATATTAGCGAAGCGCGAAACCCCTTGCCAGCGAGGTTCTCTTGGACAGGCGCAATGTTCTTGTTCCCTGATTTCTGTAGTAACATTAATCACGCGGCTCGAGTTCGACGAGGAGAAGCGCGCGAAGACGATCGAGGTCCGAGGACTGGACATGGCACGGGCGGCGGATGTCCTGCGGGGCGCGACGTTGACCGTTGAGGACGATCGGCAAGCCTATGGCGAGATTTGCTTCATCACCATAGGCTTTCTGGACGACACGATGGTGGTACTTGTCTGGATGTCTCGCGACAACGCGTACAGAATCATCAGCATGAGGAAAGCCAATGCCCGAGAACGAAAGCTCCATGGAACGAGATTTTGATCCCGACACGGCACCCGATCTCTCAACGGGCGGTTGGCCGGAAAAGTTGGCCACGGCACCCGTACGGCGGGGCCGTCCCCCGAAAGCGCGGCCCAAAGTGTCCACCACCATCCGGTTGTCGCAGGATGTTATTGACCACTTTCGGGCTGGCGGACGCGGCTGGCAGACTCGGATAGACCAGGCCCTGCAAGACTGGATCAAACAGCAGCACGACATGGCATGAGCCAACCTTGCAGCGAGGTGTTGCGGTAGCTGGGGCCCGGGGACATGTCTCCACGCTGCCTCCGGTCCAATGTACAGGGCTTTTGGCAAGCGGTTTGGGCAAATCCCTGTCGTATCGCCTTGACTTGGCAATGCGATGAGGTAGAACCAAGCAGTTGGCTCAAATTGCCCAGCCTGGCCTCGAGTTGTGGAAACCAACAGGACCCGCGTCCATCAACCGAACGCGAGTTGCCGTGCATCGGGAACTGTCAAGACAAATGGAATGGATGGACATGCAGGACGAAACAACTGTGGTACCCAGACCCGACACTCTCAACGAGCAGGTGGGGGTCCTGGTTCGGCGGGAGATTGAAGCCCGCATTCTGGGCCCCATGATTGATGCATTCGCGGATGCCTTCGGGAGGGAAAGGGTTCTGGAGATCGTCCGCTCCACGATCGTGGAGATTGCACGCAGCCAAGGTCGCACCATGCGGATGTCCGGCAGCGGCAACGATCTGGAGGCTTTTGCCGGAACCATGGAAGCCTGGAAGCGCGGTGGAGCCTTGGAGACCGATACGCTGGTCGACACCGGGGATGCATTTGATTTTGACGTGACCCGTTGCCGCTATGCGGAGATGTACCGCGCCATCGGCATGGAGGAACTCGGGTCCATCCTGTCGTGTGCACGCGACTACGCCCTGATCGAGGGGTTCAACGAATCCGTGGATCTGACGCGGACCCAGACCATCATGGAAGGTGCTACCCATTGCGACTTCAGGTACCGCCAGCGCGCGCCGGTGGATCTGGAGCAGACATGAGACCTGGACGGCTCAATACGGGCCTGCACTGGCCGGCAACCATTCAGGCCGGAGTGCTGGAGGATGCCGGGACCTGCGGATCACCTTCCTCCGGCTCCCCGAACGGGTCCTCCGTCTGTCGGCGCCAAGTCTGTACGACCGCCACCATTTCGCGGTACCGCATGCGGGCAACTCGCAGAGCCGGCTCGGTGTTCATGCTCTCGGCGGTCCTAGCAACGAATTCGAGTGTATAGGACTCGGCCAGCTCCAGACGCTCCGTCTGCGAAAGGTGCATGGCCCGTGCCGTCCCCAGAATGTGGGCCAGTTGCGGAACACCGAGCTTGGTGAGTTTGTCCGCGTCCCACAGGATCGCCGCCTCAAGGGGTTCCAGCGGCTTGTTTCTCCGTCCCGACGAAAATCCCTCATGCAGGCGAATGGCGGTGTCCACGGTTCCGATCTTGTGCTGTGGGAAGTCCGTTGCTTTCAGAACCTGTACGGCCTCGACCGCCCCGCGCCGGCCGTGCTGATCCTCCAGCTTGCGAATGTCGTGCAGCCAAGCCGCGGCCACGCAGGCATCTTCGTCCGCACCCAACCGCTGGGCCAGTAGCCTCGCATTCTCGACCACGTCCTTGACATGTTCCCAACGGTATCGGTACGGCAATGGCGCATCGGCCGGCAGGTTCCAGTCCAGCTCCTCTTCCTGGCGGGACCGCTTGTCCGCCAGGGCGCGGCAGAGGTTTTCCCAGCCCTGGCCATCACTGCAAGGCAGGGATGCGTCCCTGTAGCCCAACTCGGGGGCAGCCATCAGAGCTTGATTCCCTGGGCCCGCATGATTCCGCGCATGTAGCCCAAGGCATAGGCCATGCCCGCATGCCAAGGGGCTTCGCAGGTCATCTGCGGGGTGTGGTCCGGGATTAGGACGCCATCGAAGTCGTTGGCAGCCAGGATGGTCACAATGCGCGCCATGTCCACGTCGCCCTCGTCCACGAACACTTCGTGGTACCGGGGCACCTTGCCCCGGACGTTGCGGAAGTGCACGTAGCCGATTGCATCCTGTTGGCTGTACTGTTCGGTGAACGCATAAATGTCGCCCTCGGTCATCTCCGCCATCGAACCCACGCAGTATTCCAGCTTGTTGCTGGGGCTGGTGTGCAGGTCCAGTACGTCCTGGTACATCCGGGGCTGGTACACGAGGCGTGCGGTTCCGCGCAGTGTGGGCATCGGTGGGTCGTCGGGATGCAGGGCCAGGGCTACGCCGGCTTCTTCCGCCACCGGCAGGACTTCCCCCAGAAACCGGTCCAGGCGCGACCACAATTCCTTGCGGCCAACCGCCGAAACCATGCCGGTTGGAGCCTCCGGATCGTAGGTCATGTTCCAGATGGTGCCGTTGGCGATGGGCGTCTCCCGCGGACCGTCCGGACCCAGGAAGCCGACCGACTCGGCACCGCCGCGGGCCCAGGGTCCTTCCACATGGCCCCAAACACCGGCGATGCTGAAGTTGTAGCCCATGACCGGAATGCCGGCTGTCCCGAGATTGCGGACGATGGCCTGAATCGTTTCGATCTGTTCGTCCCGTTTGGGACCGTCCAACAGGATGTCGTACCAATGGGCGGGACTGAAGTTCTCCAATGCCGCCAGTTCCAGGCCCTCGGCCTGAATGCTCCGTCGCAGGCCGGAGAGGGAATCGGCGGACCAGGGTTCGAGATCCGGATCGGCCCAGCCCCAGCCGTTGTCCTCCTGGGTGGGAATGCGCGGGCCGTCGCTGAAATAGTCGGTCAGGTGGGCCACAATGTGGGTGGCGCCTGCTTGTCGGGCAAAACGGAAATTGTCCGTGTGCAGCATGTGTCGGTAAAGACCAAGGCCCAGTTTCATGGCGGAACGGCCACCTTAGGTTGTATTCGGCGGGAGGCGCCGCGGACAAGACGAGAAATTGTAGCGATCGAGGTCTCCGACCGGCGCGAAGTCCTTTGTCCACTCACAAGATCCCTGCAGAAGAAGTTCACATTGTGTCCACATTTGGTTTCTAGACTGGCCGCCATGAGTTGGACACCACAGCTGCCTCCGGAGCACATTCCGGGGCACTGTGGACCTGTCCATCCGATCCCATCGCAACAGGATGCAAATCATGGTTACCAAGTTGAAACCCCAAGCCGGCCGCTGTCTGGGGTTGGCCTTCGCCTCGTTCCTTGTCTTCACCCTCCTGATGTCGGGCGCGGTTCTGGCGCAGGGGCGGTACGATGCGGAACGGGAGGCGTCGGTCAAGGATGAATTCCTGGCCGAAGCCCAATCTGCTGCCGCCGAACTCGGCGCCGAGTTCGGGCTGAGTGCCGATGATGCGGTATCGCTCATCGACACGCTCCTCTTTAATGCTCCGAACATCGAACCGGGAGCCAACATGCGCTGGTTGATGGCGTACCTGTCCGCGACCTACGGCCTTGAACCGCGGGAGCTCTTTGGCTTCCTTCAGCTGTACGGCACTGAACTCATGGCCATTGGCCAGGACTATGGCTTGGTACCGGAGCGCGGGACAGGCCCCGGCTACGGACCCCGGTCTGCCGAGTTTGCCCGGCGAGCATCTGTCGGTCCGCACAGGCAGTGGCAGGTGGAAAAAGTGGAATGGCAGTACGGACCGCGCGGGGCGGAGGAGATGCGAACTGAACGCGGACCTGCCTATGGTTTCGGTCCGGAACGACCCGACATGGCCCGCGCCGATGCAATGCGAAACCGGTTCCAGAAAATGCACGAGGAATTCCACATGCGGGATGCTGGATATCGGTACGGCAAGGCGCATAACGGACCAAATCTGGACATGTGGGCAGTTGCGAAGCAGCACCGCCTGAACCCGAAGGTGCTGGCCTGGAAGGTCGAACAGGAATATGCATGGCACTATGCGGCCCGGGACAAGGCTGTCGCCAAGAGCTGGGATGGACCCGGATACAAGGACGACATGTATGGCAAGTACGGCGGACCCGAGGCCTGGGGTCGGTATGGCGATATCGGCGCTGCCAAGGCTCGCTGGTACAAGGGCACGGAAGCGGACAGTATCCATTTCAAGCGTGGTGGCGTCGAGGATGGGGACCGGTTCAACAGGGAACGCGTCACGCCTGACGGTGCCTGGCACGATGGTGATGGGTCTGGCCGCAAGTACGGCAGGCTCGGCGACGCGGAGGCCTGGGAACGGATCGACAAGCGCACACTGGTTCCCGGTAGAGCCTGGCGCGACACTGATACTTCGGACCGTATACGGTTGGAACGGGCTCGCTTCGGTGAACATCCGGAAGGTCGGATGCGCGGCGGCCAGCCGGACTTCATGGACGAGGACTTCATGGACGTGTCCGTCGAACCCTTGGTTGGAGGTTTCGAGCCCGATATGATGGACTTGGAACACAACGTGGCAGCCATGGTTCCGGTTGTGCTGGACGTGGTCGGATCCGCCATCGTGGAGTCACTGGCCGAATCGACGGGCGTACCGGAGGCGGAGATGGAGGTCATGGTTGTGCAGGCCCTTCTGGAGGGACTGGATGCGGCCATGGACGCAGGTCTGATTACGCAGGCGGATGCCTTCGACATGCTGATGTTGCTGACCGCGGCGGACGCCATGGAGCAGTAGACAGTCGAGGGCTTCATCGGAAACATTGAAGACCCGGCCGCCAGGAGACGGTGGCCGGGTTGTGTCTTGATTGACAGACGGATCCACCATGGCCCAACACCTACTTGTCGTCGACGACAACGACCAAATCACGAACTTGCTCCGCCAGTATTTGCAGGCGCAGGGATACGCTGTCGACGTGGCCGGAGACGGCGTTGAAGCCTTGGAGCGGATCGCGGACCGGCTGCCGGACCTGATCCTGTTGGATGTGATGATGCCCCGCATGGACGGCTTCGAATTCATGCAGGAGTTGCGCCGACAGCATGCCGTACCGGTCATTTTCCTGACCGCGCGGCTGGACGAAGTCGACCTGCTGACCGGGTTCGGCTACGGGGCCGACGACTACCTGACCAAGCCGTTCAGCATGAGCGAGTTGGCCGCGCGGGTGCGCGCGGTACTCCGTCGCACACAGGATGCCCGGTCCCGGGACGAGGTGGTGCGCAGCGGCGACATTGAAGTGGATCGCTCCCGCTTTGAGGTACGGGTCAAATCCCGGCTGGTGAACCTGACCCGTACGGAGTTCTCCCTGTTGGAGGCCCTGGTGGATGCCGGGGGGCGGGTGCTTTCCCGTCCCCAGTTGCTGGAGCACATGTTCGGCGATGCGCCCGGGATGGCCGACGGCTTCGAGCGCACGGTGGATGCCCATGTTAAGAATCTGAGGGCTAAGCTGGCCCGTGAGGCCGACGGTCAGGTCTTTGTGGAGACGGTGTACGGTGTCGGCTATCGCCTCCGGGAGGGTGGAGGATCGTAGGCATGTCGCTCGGCAGCAAACTGAGCATCGCTTTTGTCGCAATTGCCGTCCTTGGCATTCTCGTGGCCGGCGCCCTTGGCATTTGGAACACGGTCGAGTTCCACGATCGCCAGGACTTCGAGGCGCAGGCCCTGCCGATCCTCCTGGACGAGGTGTTGACCCATTACCAGGCCCATGACAAATCCTGGGAGGAAGCCGGCAAACTGCCCTTGCCAGGGTATGTGCTGCTGTTCGACAAAGACCAAAAGTGGCTGGGGAACGGCCGGCGCGGACCGGCGCAGAAGCTGCTTGGCCCTTTGCGCGGGTACGGTGTTCCCGCCCAAGCCATTGTCCTGGACGGCGAAGTGATCGGATTCCTGAAGGTGACTCGTCGGCCCAAGGAGTTGGGCGGGGGCGCTGAGGTCACGGTTTTCCAGGAGGATGCCGCCCTCCCTTCGGACGAGTTCGAAGACTTGGAACGCCATCGGCGGGAGCGTTGGCCGATACCTTTCTGGGGTTTTGGCGCCATTCTGTTGGCAGCCGGCGTGTCCGGTGTCATTGTCAGCCGGCGGATCGTCAGACCGCTGCACGAACTGACGGACGCCACGCGGGCGGTGGCCTCTGGCGAACTGGACCATCGGGTTCCCGTGCGGTCACAGGACGAATTGGGCATGCTGGCGGAGTCGTTCAATTCCATGAGCGGGAAACTGGCCGAGTCGGAGCAACTTAAGCGGCAGATGACTCAGGACGTGGTGCACGAGTTGGCACAGCCGATCGTGGTCATCCGCGGGTTGGCCGAAGCCATGCGCGAGGGAGCCATCCCGGCCACGAACGAGAACCTGGACACGATCTTCCAGGAGGCCGGTCGCATGGAAGGGCTGGTGCGGGGCCTGCATGTCCTGGAACAGCTGGATGCGGGACGCCTGCAGCTGTCCAGGGAGCCTCTGGCACCGGCGCAGCTGGTGGAGCGCCTGATGCGCATGTACGCCGGGCAGGCGCAGGGGACGGGCATTGCCCTGACCGCGCGTGTCGAACCAAACCTGCCCGTGCTCAATGTCGATGGAGAGCGTTTGATCCAGGTGCTGGGCAACATTGTGGTCAATGCCCTGACCCATGCCCCGGCCGACAGCGAAATCGAGATTCAGGTCCGGACCGTTACGGACGGAGGCATCGAGTTGTCCGTTACGGACGGTGGACCGGGAGTGAAGGCAGAGGACCTGACCCGGATCTTCGAGCGGTTCTACCGGGCGGACAAGGCGCGCACGCAGACGGACGGCAACGGTTCGGGCATTGGCCTTGCCATCGTGCGTTCGCTGGTCGAGGCCCATGGCGGCAGGGTCTTCGCGGCCAACGTCGAACCAACCGGGCTTCGAGTAACTGTTTGGTTGCCGTCGCCACCCCGGCCGCCCTCGGCTGGCCGAGCCGAAGGGAATTGACAAAGTGCCAATACAACCCCTGATTCACGGCTGCTGTTCTCATGTATAATCGGTGTCAGGAACTCAGTCGATTGACCGAATTCGCAATACAGGTGATAGGAGAGTTCAGGTGGTTACATTGACGGCAACGGCCGCGGAACGGCTGCAATCGGTCATGTCCGAGAAGGGCATGGATGAAAATCACGGCCTGCGCGTGTTTGTCAAGGGCGGTGGTTGCGGAGGCATGCAGTACGGCATGACCTTCGATAAGACCACCCGGGACGGGGACGACATCACCGAACAGCACGGCATGAACGTGCTGGTGGATCAGACCAGCCTCTTCTACATCGACGGAGCCTCGATCGACTATCAGGATTCGCTGATGGGCGGCGGGTTCCACATCGAAAATCCCAATGTTGTCAGCTCCTGTGGCTGTGGCAGCAGTTTCCGCACGGCGGACGGCCATGCGGACGCGGCCCAGGGCGGGGGTTGCGGCCACGGCTGAGCCCGGCCCCATGGCTCGCGCGGCGTGCACCGAGAGTCATGCCTGATCCGGTGCGCGCCCGAATCTACACGGTGCGGGAAGCCCGCGCTGCCCTGCCGCGCGTAGCGGCCCTGATGGAGTTGGTCCAGGCCGCGCGCGGGGAAATCATGGAGTTGCGGCCCAAGGTTTGGCCGTTTCTCCGCCGCCGGATCGGCAACGGCGGCAACGCCCACATTACCGATTTGACCGAACAGTTTGCGCGCCTGGACGGTGCCGTGCGCAAAATTATGGCCATGGGCATCTTGGTCAAGGACGTCGACAAGGGAATTCTCGATTTTCTGGCCATGCGACACGGCCGGCGCGTGTACCTCTGCTGGCAGTACGGCGAGGAGACCATCGACTACTGGCATGACATTGATGCCGGGTTTGCGGGTCGGCAGCCGGTGATCGAGTCGGAATTCGATGACTATGAATGAATGAAGGCCGGCCACCGGCAAAGGCAACATCCCATGCCCAACCAGTTCAACGCGCCCGAGATCGGCGTGACCGAAGTTGATATGCGGCGGCAGAGAGGCGACAGCTTCCTGCTGGTGGATGTGCGCGAAGCCGACGAACTGGAAGTGGCAGCCATCGCGGGGGCCACCCACGTGGCGCTGAGCGACTTGAGGGATCACGGTGAAGCCGCCATTCCGCAGGCAATGCAGGACAAGGACGTGGACTGTGTCCTGTTTTGCCACAAGGGCGTGCGCAGTGCCAGGGTCACCGCCTGGCTGATGGAGCGCGGCTATACCAACGTGCGTTCGATGGACGGCGGCATTGACGCCTGGTCCGTCTTGGTCGACGAGGAAGTGGACCGCTATTGAGCAGGCTCGGCCGGCCGCACGCCGAGTATCGGACTGGATGCTTTGCGCCGTTGCCGCGGGGACTTCGCCTGCGGTCTCCGCAGTTCAAGGTGCGGTTTGGGTTTTGCACCGCCGCGGTAGCCGCGTGGGCTGAGTGACCGACAACATCGCCCGCTTGCCTGCCGCGGGTCCGACGACTAACGGGGACGCTGCGGAATGGCTGCCGCTGGGCGGGTTGTTCCCCAGTCAGTCGGGTGCCTGTTCCTCCATCAGGCCCGGTGGGAGCCGCTCCGGATTGTCCAGCAGGGAACCGAGTGCCTGCATGTTCTTCAGGTCCGAGGTGCGTTCCACGGTTTTGGGCGTCTCCAGCAGCTTGGGAATGTGTGACCAGGTCGCATCGTTGAGAATGAACGCGAAGGCCGCTTCCCCAATCCGACCTTCGCCAATGTGTTCGTGCCGGTCCACGTGGCTGCCAAGATCGCCCTTGCTGTCGTTGAAGTGCCAGCAGTGCACCGCGTTCATGCCTACGGTGGCGTCAATCTCGGCCATGAGGCGGTCGTACCCGTCCCGGGTGCGAATTTCGTATCCCGCGGCAAACAGGTGGCAGGTGTCGAGGCAAATGCCGGTGTTGGCTGCGTCCCGCGTCAGCGCCAGCAGGTCGGCCAGTTCGGCGAGGTTGCGCCCGATGACTGTGCCCTGGCCCGCCATGACCTCGAACAGCAAACGTGTGGCACGCAGATGAGGACGGCTGGCATAGACTTCGTTGACGATGGCGGCAGCCCTGGCGATGCCGGCTTCCGCTCCGTCGCCCATGTGGGCGCCCGGATGCAGGACGACATCCGGGATGCCGAGGGCCGCAGCCCGTTCCAGTTCATCCGCCAGACCGGTCTTGCTCTTGGCTTGGATGTCCGGTTTGGGTCCGGCCAGGTTGATCAGGTAGCTGGCATGGGAGACGGCCGGCAACGAGGCCGGACCCTGCCGGCGGTCCTGCCACTTTTGGATGTCGCCGGAATCCAACGGCTTGGATTTCCACTGGCGGTTGCTCTTGGTAAACACCTGGAGCGCGGTCATGTGGAGGTCGACGGCCCGGTCGATGGCCTTGTGCATGCCGCCGGCGGCGGACACGTGGGCACCCATGAGGGTCGGCGTGGTTGCGGAGTTGGGCATGTCGGTTCCGATGGGTGGCATGGAGGCTGTGGATGCTCGCACTGGCGATAGACACGGCCCTTGAACCCGCCGTAGTGGGGGTGGTGGATCTGGCTGCCGCAAAAACCCGCAGCGAACGCATATGGGAAGGCGGCCGACGCCACACAAGGGAGTTGGCCCCAACCGTCAGGGAGGTGTTGTCCGAAGCGGACACGGACCTGGAAGCTCTGACCCTGATTGCCGTGGCCCGCGGTCCGGGCAGCTACACGGGGGTTCGCACGGGGGTCAGTGTAGCAAAGGGCATCGCACTCGCCCTGGGTGGCAGCGTTCCCTTGTGCGGCGTGGCCACAACCTCAATCCTGTTGCACAAGGCGTACGCAGCCTCATCCCGAAAAGAAGGCACGATGCGCTTGCTGGCCGCGTTGCCGGCCGGCCGGAGCCGCTGGATTTGGGGCTGGCTGAATCCCGACGAACCGTGGCGGGAGCTCGGGACGTCCGATTTGGTGAACGGATCCCTGGATCAACTGGTGCAAGCTGCCAGTAGCGAGCCGGCCACGGACTGGCAGTCTTGGCTTTGTGCCGACCGGGACGCGGGCCTTGAACTCGGGTTGGCCGGATTGCCCGGTCTGTGCTGGCCCGGTCGCAAGGAACGCTTGCGCACATCCCTGACCTTGGCCCGCCTGGCCCGGGACCGGTTGGCAGCCAACGAACGGTCCGATCCCGAATCCGTCGTCCCCATCTATATTTGGGACTTATAGGCCGGACTGGACAGCCGGCCCATCTCGTTCACGGGTCGTCGGGGACCCCCACGGGATCGCCCCTCGCCGTGCAGCCGCCCCTGTCCCACGGGCCGAAACGGGCACGCACGGAAGTCCCGCCCGCACCAAGATGTTGACCGCCGCATTGTGGTCGGCGTTCGCACGAAACCCGCAGGCCCCGCACGCAAACACCGCCTGCGACGGCCGGTTTGACTTGTCAACATGGCCGCACCGGCTGCACCTCTGCGACGTGTAGGCCGGGTTCACCTTCAGCAGTTCTCCGGCCTTGTACGCCAGCTTGCGCTCCCAAGAGCCCCAGCCACTGGCCAGGATGCTGCGGTTGAGCCCCGACTTCTGCTTGACCTGCTTGCCGGGTTTCGCCACCGTGCCCTTGGCCGACTGGGTCATGCCCTTCGTGTTCAGATCCTCGACCACCACGGTGTGCGCCGCGTCCGCCAGCTTGCGACTGGCCTGGTGTGTGGCATCGTCGCGCTTGCGCGCCCCCTTGCGCTGCAGCTTGTTCAACTGCCCGTTCACGCGCCGGCCCCGGTTCGACTTGGGCCGACGGTCCTTGGGACCCCAGCCTTGCTTGCGGCTCAGCTCCCGCTGCTTGCGGGCGATCCGCGCATCCAGCTTGGCTGTATCGGGCATCGCGTACACGGTGCCGTCGCTGTCCGTGGCCTGCCCCACGTTGCGGTCCAGGCCCAGCGCGCCGTCCGCGGCAGGCTGCTTCACCTGCTCCGCGGGCACCTCGTAGCAGACGTAGACGTACCACTTGGGGTGTTGCTCTGTGCCTTCCATGCGCACACGCACGGTCAGCGGCCGACAGCCGGCGTACGGGTCGCTGCCCGCCAGCCGCAGCCAACCGACCTTGGGCACGTACAGCCGGTCCCCGTCCATTTTGACAGCCTCGGGAATAGTGAACGCCGGCACGGTGAAGTGCCGGGCCTTGAACCGGGGCTTGCCTTCGTTCTCAGGATCCGCAAGGAACCGCTTGTAAGCGTCGGCCAGGTACTTCAGGCTGTAGCGAACCACCGCGTAGGGGTACTCCTTCAGCCAGGCATGGTCCGGGTCGTTGCGCAGTTCGGTGAACCGCTGGCCCAGGGTGAAGAAGCTCGTTGACGGACCGGGTCCCATCTTTTTGCGGACGGCCTTGGCCCACGCCGTCTTGCCTGCCCGGACATCCGGCCAGTTGAGAGCGGGCACGTGCATCTCCTTCCAGCGCGCATACCGCCACTCGCAGTCGGCCAGCATGTGGTTCCAGACATAACGGCAGGTCCCGGCGATGGCCGTCAGCAGGATGCCGGTGGCGGCGTCGCCCGGAAACAGGCGCAGACGCACCGTGCGGTGGACGGTGTCCGGGGCCTGCGTTGTAGAATCGGGGCTGTTGGGCATGGAAGTTCCTGTTTCGCGTCCGGCGGAGAGTCCGGCTGGCATCGGACTCTCGCATTTATGGACGCCATTATGCCACAGAACCCATCGTCAAGTCAGGAATATAATTCCCTTATTTTTCGTCGGCGGAGGCGGTGACAGTATGAGTCCTGCATGGCCGCGTTGACATCGCGCGCACCGGATTTCTGCGCACTGGGAGTCGAGGACTGGCAGGATGTGGAGGCATTGGAGGACACCTGCTTTCAACCACCCCTGAGCCGGGACCAAATCCAGTCCATGCTCAAGCCTGCCTCCATGTACGTCTGGTACGGGTTGCGCACGGGGCCGGAAGGATGGAGATCCCTGCGGCCCGGCAAGGTGGCGGCGTATGTTTGTTCCGTCATGCCGGCCGACGTGGCGCAGATTGTGCGGTTCGGCTGCCTGCCGGCCGTGCGGAGACAGGGGCTGGGCAGTCTCCTGATGCTCAACTTTCTGCAGGTGGCAACCATCAACTTGATGAGGGTGGTCCAACTGGAGGTGAAGCCGGGCAATCGGCAGGCCGTGTACATGTATGAGAGCCTGGGATTCGAACGGATAGGGTGCCGACCGCGCTACTATGAGAACGGCGAGGCAGCCCTGCTGTACAACCTCCTTGACTTGCAGACCCCTGTCGTACAAGCAAGGCTGGCTGCGTGCCTTGACCGGACTCGGGCGCGGTTTGTCAATTCGATGAGTGCAGGTGGGAAGAATCATGGTCGATAGCAATCCAACCGAAACCCTGCAGGAGCTCGCGGCCGGCATCCGGGTCTGCGAAGCCTGCCAACTGTGTGCCGGACGGCTACAGGCGGTGCCGGGAGAGGGCAATCCCCGGGCATCAATCATGTTCGTTGGCGAAGGCCCCGGTGCCGTCGAGGACGAACAGGGCCGGCCGTTTGTTGGCCGGAGCGGCCAGCTCCTGACCGAAATGTTGACCGAAGCTGGGATACCCAGATCCGACGTGTTCATCACCAATGTGGTCAAGTGCCGCCCGCCGGGGAACAGGGATCCGCTGCCCGAGGAGATCCAGGCCTGCCGCCAGTGGCTGGATCGCCAGATCGAGGTCATCAACCCAAGTCTCATCGTGACCCTCGGCCGCATCAGCATGAGTCGCTGGTTCCCGGGCGGCCGCATCACGCGCATCCAAGGACAGGTAAGGAACATTGGCGGGGGCCGGCGGGCCATGCCCCTGTTTCACCCGGCGGCCGTTCTGCGCAACTGGCGCCTGCGTTCCGAATACGCCGACCTGTTCACCCGGTTGGCCCGGTTGGCGAACGAACCGCGCCCGGACCCGGCGCCCGCCGAAGACGACTTGTCGCAGGGAACATTGTTCGATCTCTGAGGCCAGTCGCGGCGAGCGCGCCGCCCTCTCCCGATGCCGCCCGCACAAACCAACGCAGTCAACACAACAAACAAGACAAGACAAACCATGGAACTCAACGACAAGGCCCCCGCGTCTGCGGGGGACGCCATCCGGGACAGCGCGCGCAACATTCTGCGCGTGACGCCGCTGGGCGGACTGGGCGACATCGGCAAGAACATGATGGTCGTCGAGTATGACGAGGATATGGTTCTGATCGATGCCGGCAGCATGTTTCCCGTCGAGGAAACACCGGGCATCCGGCTGATGATTCCGGACCTGGCCTACGTCCTGGACAATCGCGAGCGGCTGCGTGCCGTTCTGCTCACTCACGGGCACGAGGATCACATCGGGGCCCTGCCCTTTCTGCTGGAGTTCGGCACCGAGGTGCCGATTTACGGATCGGATCTGACCATCGGCATTGTCGAGAGCAAGCTGACGGACCGCGACTACCAGTTGTTTGAGTCGGTCCGCCAGCTCCGGACCGTGGACACCGAAACCGTTCTGCAGTTGGGGGCCTTCGAGGCCGAGTTCTTCCAGGTCAACCACAGCTTTCCCAGCAGTCTGGGCATCTCGTTGAACACGCCGCTGGGACGCGTGATCCATACGGGCGACTTCAAGTTCGACGAGAATCCGGTTTTGGGCCGACCGATCGACGTGAACCGGCTGGAGACGTGGGGGCGGGAAGGGATTCTCCTCCTGATGGCGGACAGCACCAACGCCGAAGAGGATCTGGCCACGAGCAGCGAAATCGCCATCGAGGACAAGCTGCAGGAACTGTTTGAAGAGGCCGCCGGCCGCATATTCTTCTCCACGTTTGCCAGCAATACCGCCCGCGTGCAACAGGTTCTGAACCTGGCCGAACGCAACGGGCGGCAGGTGGGGCTGGTGGGCAGTTCGATGTACCGGTACACGGAGAACGCCGTCAAACTGCGCTACGTGGATTTGGACTGGAACAATCTTCTCAGCGACCAGGACATCGACAAGGGGGAGCCGGACAGGATTTGTGTTCTCATCACGGGTTCCCAGGGGGAAGAGCTGAGTGCGCTCAACCGACTCAGCCTCGACAATCATAGGTTCCACCAGGTGCGCAGCGACGACACCGTAATCATCAGCGCCACCCCGATCCCGGGCAACGAGAAGAACTACTACAACATGGTCAATCGGCTGTTCCGTCGGGGTGCGAATGTCATTTACGCGGATCTGGCCGACATCCACGTGTCGGGCCACGGCAGCCTGCGGGAGAACGCCCGCATGCTGGACCTTCTGTCGCCGCGTTTCTTCCTGCCCGTCCATGGCGAGTACCGTCATCTGGAGTTGAACCGCCGGGCCGCCGTGGAACACGGCATGCCCGAGCAGGATGTGCTGATCCTGGAGGATGGCGGCTGTCTGGAGTTCGGCCATTGGAACCGCGATTTCGAACCCGGGGATGGAGATGCCCTGTTGAGCCGGTGTCTGGTGCGGGAGGGCGAGCCCGTTTCGGCGGAACGCATCGTGGTGGACGGCTCCGTGGTCAGCGACGACCACGGCATTCTTAACGAAAGGCGGCTGTTGCGGGACGGCGGGATGCTGGTGTGTGTCGTCAACTACAGTGCCCGCGCCTGGGAGATGCGGGGCTCACCGGTGCTGGTAAGCCGCGGGGCGCTGTACCGCGAGGAGCAGCGGGACTTCCACAACCTGGCCCGACAGGCCGTGGCAAAGCGCTTCGCAGCCATGGCCGGCAACCCCGGGACCAAGGCCTCGGACATCGAACGGGATCTGGTCCGCGTATTGCGGCGGATCTGCCGGGACGAGCTGGGTCGCAATCCCTTTGTGGTGGTCAAGCTGGCTGCCGACAACGACGTTTCGGACCCAATTTAATCTGATAGAGTTGAGTTGGAACGTCCGGTGGCCCGCCCGGGGGCCGACCGAGGCACGTCTGTGCATTAGGGACAGGCCTGTCTACCCAGTCCGTTTGTCTTTGGTGTCAGGATTGGAGCCGATTGCCGGTGGCTCAACGAACCCCGACCAAGAGGAAATCCGCGGCGAGTCCGTGGCAGGCCTTGTTGGCCTCGCTGTATTCGCCGCGCCTGGCCGGAACCGTGCTGGTCATGGTTGCCGTGTTGACGCAGCTCAGCTTCATGTCCCTGACCCGCGGCAGGCTGACCGACATGTGGATCGGCAGCCTGCAATCGCTGGTGGGTGTGGCAGCCTGGGGCTTGCCGGCCGTGATCGGGTTTCTCGGGTTCTGGATTATCGTGCGGGCCATGGAGTACCAGCCGATGCCGCGCTGGCACAAGCCGGCCGGCGTCGTCCTGTTGTATCTCTGCCTGGTAGTGGGTCTAACCTTGATGCCGGACCCGCTGGTGGGGGATCTGGCCCAAGCCCTGTCGCCGTCCCTGCCATCTGCCGGCGGGTGGATCGGCTACCGGTCGGGAACGCACTTGGAGGAGGCCCTGGGGCTGGCTGGTGCGTGGACCGTGCTGGTGGGCTTGGTCCTTGCGGGCGGCTGGATGGTGGTTCCGGAATGGTTGGAGAGGCAGTGGTGGCGGGCCGTTTCGCGGACGCGCGCGTGGTGGGAACAGCTGGGCCGCGTCGACCGCCGCGAACGGGAACACGCTCCTTGGCCTGAAACCCGCCTGTATCGCGTGTGGCAGCGGGTGAGTTGGCACCGTGTTGACCTCGAGCCGCTGCGGAGGGTGTACGGTCGGGTTTGGTTTGCCTACGTACATTGGCTGGAACGCATGCGGACTCCCCGTACTGCACCGCTGGAACATGGTTCGCCCACGGTGGAAACCGTGGCGGTTCCGGCCCGGCTTCCCGCGGTACGCGAAGGTGCGGCAATGCCGTCCGCCGAAAGGTCCGGGTTGCCGGAGGGTGGGGTCGAGCAGGCCTGGTCCCTGCCCGACATCAACCAGCTTCTCTACTCGCGGGAGCGGATTGAGGAGGACGACGACCGCGTGCGCAAGATGGGAACCCTTATCCAGGACACGCTGGAACTGTTCGGAGTACCCGCGAGCTTTGAAGGTGCCTACACGGGGTCGGCCGTCACACAGTATCTGATCAAGCCCGGATTTATCGAACGGAGCGACACGCGCGGCTACGTCAGGCGCACGAAGATCAAGGTCAGCAAAATCACCAGTCTGCGCGACGACCTGGCCTTGGCGGCCGCGGCGGCTTCGGTGCGCATCGAGGCGCCCATTCCGGGCACGAGCTATGTCGGAATCGAAATTCCGAACGCCGTCATCAACTCGGTGAATCTGAGGGACCTGGTTGTCAGCGATGCCTTTCTTTCGATGAATGCCAGTCTGCCGCTGGCCTTGGGCGAGGATGTCAAGGGGCAGCCGATTGTGGCAGACCTAGCCCGGATGCCCCATCTGCTGATTGCCGGCGCCACCGGTACCGGCAAGTCGGTCTGCATCAATGCCATCATCACGACCCTGTTGCTGTCCCACACCCCGGAGACCCTCCGGTTTCTCATGGTCGATCCCAAGATGGTCGAACTGAGCGCCTACAACCGCATCCCCCACATGCTCAAGCCGGTGGTGACGGACGTGGAACAGGCCGAGGCCGTGCTGGAATGGTGCGTGGCCGAGATGACCGCGCGCTACCAACTGCTCAACGTCGAGCGGGTCCGCGACATTCACCGCTACAACCAGCGGCGGATTGAAGAGGGCGAACCACCGATGCCCTTCATCGTCGCCATCATCGACGAAATGGCGGACTTGATGATGTCGGCGCCACAGCAGGTGGAGCAGGCGGTCTGCCGCCTGGCCCAGATGGCGAGGGCCGTGGGCATTCATCTGATTATTGCGACGCAGCGGCCGTCGGTGGACGTCATCACCGGGCTGATCAAGGCCAACTTCCCGGCGCGCATTGCGTTTGCCGTGTCGAGCCAAATCGACAGCCGGGTAATCATCGACGAAGCCGGAGCCGAACGGCTTCTGGGCAACGGGGACATGCTGTTTGTGGCGCCGGACGCACAACGGGTTGGACGGGTGCAGGGCACCTGGGTGAGCGACCCCGAGATTGCCGGCGTTATCGACCATTGGGAGGCGGAAGCGAACCTGTGGGAGCCGGGGGCGTTCCCGGAGGCCGCCAGGACGGAATCCGGTTGGACCGTGGAGAACCACGAGGAGTTGGTCTCCACTCCCGTCGACCTCTCTCCGCCGGACAGTGCTCCGCTGCCGCCGCCTGCCGGCAAACCCGAGCCCGAACCCGATTCGGGCCAGGAGATTGGGACCCGACGGCGACCAGGGAGAGAACCTGAATCGGCCGCGGTTGAACGATTGCGGCAAATCGTATCGACCGGGCAGGATTCCCCGGGCCATGGAGCGACTGGACAGGCCGCGGCCGCCGAACCTTCAGGACCAGGCCTGTCCGAAGACGACTCCGGTATGAAAGGCGGTGCATCCGAGGAAGTCGGGGTGGACAGTCCGGACCGGAAGTTACCGCCTAGCGAGACGGCCCTACAGGAACCTCCGGTGCACCGATCCGAATCCGTGCCATTGGCTGTGTCCGGTCGGAAAGGCTCGGGACGCACCGGTGAACATACGGACGTCGGCGCGACGGACAGTGACCGGGACGAGCCGGATTCTGCGCCGGTACCGCCTGCACCCGAGTCGAAGGAAGGCTTGTACCTGAGGGCCCTGGACGAGGCCAAGGGGCTGAAGGTTCTTTCCGCCAATGTCCTGCAGCGTCGGCTGCAACTGGGTCGCAATGGAGTGTTTGAGATTTTGCAGCGGATGCTGGACGAGGGCGCGATCGACGAAGACGACCTTGACAGCCGGACGTTCGTGGAGTTGGTGCGCAGACAGACGTAGCGGACATTCAGGTCCGTGGCATGCAGTGACGCGGGAGCGGGCGTGGATACCGCTGCTCCGAACCAAGATCCAAACCGGGCGACAAATCCCCTGTCCTAAAACCATGGGCAAACTCAGTGGGTCGCATTTTCGGGGGCAAGACGTGAGGGGAAGTGGCCATGAAGGGTGAGTTGAGCCTGCACGGCAGTCAACTGATGCACAGACACGGTGGTGAAACCCTTGTGGTCGAACCGTGGGGGCGCGATGGGCTGCGCGTCCGCGCCACCCTCAACCATGAGGTCGACGATCGCAACTGGGCGCTGACGGAAACGGTGGCTGGCGCACTTGGGGAGTCTTCGTCCAACGCAAGCATTGAGATTGCCGACAATCAGGCCTTCATCGCCAACGGATTGATCTCCGCCCGTCTGACGGATCCCTCCCCCGTCCCCGGGTCCGGCCATGTCCTGCAGGCGGGCCATCTGCAGTTCTTTCGCGCTGGAGAACCCATTCTTGGCGAGTACGACTATGTGGTGGGCGCCCACAACCCGGGTACTCGCACCTACAAGCCTGTTCCCGGGTTTGAGGAGGAAGGGCTGTACCGCACCGAGGTTCACTTCGCTCCTCGGCCGGACGAGCGCCTGTACGGGATGGGCCTCAATGCCACCGGCGGCGTCAACCTCAAGGGGTGTGTGATTGACCTGTATCAGCGGCATGTGAAGCACACGGTGCCGTTCCTGGTGTCCAGTGCCGGCTATGGTCTGTTGTGGAACAACCCGTCCCTGGGAAGGGTTGAACTTGGTCGGAACCGGACGCGCTGGGTCTCCGACGGTTGCCGGCAAATCGACTACTACGTCACCGTGGGCAACACCTACGGCGCAATCATGGAGAACTACGCCGATGCCACGGGACATGCACCGGAGATGCCGTACTGGGCATCGGGCTTCTGGCAGTGCAAGCTGCGGTACAGGACCCAGGAGGAACTGCTGGCGACCGCCAGGGAATTCCAGCGGCGTGGCCTCCCGCTCTCGGTCATCGTCATCGACTTTCGGCACTGGCGGAAAACGGGTGACTGGAAACTCGATCCCGATTATTGGCCCGACCCGGAAGCCATGGTGCGGGAACTGGATGACATGGGCGTGAGGATCATGATTTCGCCGTGGGTGCTGGTGGAGGAGGAGAGCGAGAACTTTGGACCGATGCTGGCACAGGGCCTGTTCATCGACTCCCTCGATGGTGGCGAGACCTGGATTCCCTGGCAGGCGAACGATGGCCAGGCGGTTCGAACACGACAGGTCGATCCCACGAATCCCCAAGCAGCTGCCTACTTGTGGGACAAGTGGAAGCGCCACTACTTCGATCTGGGGATCCGGACGTTCTGGCTGGATCCCTGCGACGATCTACATTCGATACGGGACTACGACCGGGTGCGGTACCACGCGGGGCCAGCACTGGAGGCCCATTGCCATTACCCGGTGGCCCATCAGAAGAACATCCACGATGCCCTGCATGCCGCCGGCGAACACGAGGTGGTCACGATTTGCCGCAGTTCGTGGGCCGGTTCGCAGCGCTATGGCGCCTCCCCGGCCGCACATGACATAAAGTCGTCCTTTGAACACTTGGACGAGTATATGAAGGCCGGCCTGAACCTGGCCATGAGCGGTATCCCGTGGGGCGCCGCCGAAATTGGCGGGTTCGTTACGCCCGACAGCCAAAGCGAATACTTCCGGGAACTCATGGTGCGCTGGTACCAGTACGGGATGTTCACGCCGATATTCCGCACGCATGGCCACCGGCCCAACAACGAAGCCTGGACCATCGGCGGCGACAGCTACCGGTTCATTCGGGCGGCCATGCTGCTGCGTGAGCGACTGCGTCCCTACGTAATGGCACAGATGCAGCTGGCCTCCGACCGCGGCATCCCTCCCATGCGTCCGCTGTTCTTCGACTTCGAGCATGACCTGCAAACCCATGCCGTCGAGGACCAGTTTCTCCTTGGTCCGGATCTGCTCGTCGCGCCTGTAACTGCTTATCGGCAGCGTCGCCGGGCGGTGTATTTGCCGGAGGGCGAACTGTGGTCCTGCGCATGGACCGGACGGCAGCACAATGGCGGAAGGACATTGGATATTGCGGCACCCCTCGAACACATCCCCGTGTTTGTACGAGGAGCCGAGCCCAATGTGGACTTGGCGTTGTTTCAGGTGTAGGGGGCCCACAGGCCATCACGTTGAAGAAAGCAGCAATGGTGGACACCATTGTCGAGGGCATCAACGCGGCCTTTGAGGATGCCAAGGCGGAAGGGATTGGTGAAGCGTTGGTCGATGTCGTTGCCTATTGGTTTCCTGCCGAGACCGAGGTGTTTCGGCAATTTGTGACATCTTTTTGACCGGGACATGTGGCCCGCGGTGCTCGGGAGTTCGGGATAGATTCTGCCTTCGCCTGGTCGACTAAATCAATATCGGAAACACCGCGCCAACCAGGAGTGTCCGATGGGGTGGGGTCAACGGTGCCGAAGGATAGCCCGAGCCCGAGCCCGGTCCGCAGGCTGCGGTTGCAGTCTCCTATTCCGAGTCGAGGTTTGGTACTTCCTGGTCTTCGCGCGGACCGCCCAGGCCAAAGCGACGGAGCATGCTGGACACCGGACCCTGGAACTTGCGGCTCATGATTACGTTTGCCGATGTCTTGCGCATGACCCGTTCCGGAATCGAACCGCGGAATTGCTGGGTGAAGTAACCCTCGTCGGAAGCACCCAGGAGCAACAGATCGGCGTTGCGGCTGGCATGCAAAATGCCGGCCTCGACGTTGGCCGCTTCCACCACCTCGAACTCGGTGTCCACATCCATCGACTTGGCCAAGTCGATGGATGTCTGTTTCACCAGAGGAGTGTTTTCCCTCTCTTCATCGGACGTGACGACATAAATGGTCTTGACTTGGATTTCCTCTTGGGAACTGCCGGGCGATTCGTGGATCTTGAGACTGTCCTCGGACCGGTAAAACGCCATCAGGTCCCGGGTGACCTCATAACTCATGCGCAGGTTGGCACCCCGGCCCCGGCTCGGAATTACTATCCGGCGGGGCTTGCGCCACAACGTGTTGAAGTGCGTGACCAAAATGTCGCAGGGCGGATTGGTTCCGATCAGATCGATGACGGAGCCGAAGGCATGCTGACTGCCCACCGTGGCGCCGGGCCATCCGAAAACAATCAGCTCGGTGTCGTACTCGTGGGCCTTGGCGCTGATGGTTTGGCTGACGCTGCGCCCGACCACGGTCAGCTCGCGGTGGTTGACGTCCAACTGGCGCGAGACACGCGAGGCCACGCGCGTTACCGAGGTGTCGATCATGTCGGCACGGACCGTGTTCATGTCCGGTGTACGGACCACATGCATGCACAGCAGTTCGTGGCCGCGCTGATGGGCAAAGATGGAACCCAGGGCACCCACACTGCTGGCCATGAACTTGTCCTTGACCGGAACCAGCACGGTGGGCAGACCGGTCGCCGTCAGGACCGAGGCGGACTCGGAGACGGTGCGACTGGGGTCGACTTCCCACTTGGTTTGGTTCGGCAGGATCCACACGAAGTAGATGGTGAGTCCGCCCACCATCCAGGCAATGGCGATGCCCCAGGCGATCATGCTCAGGCTGGCCAGCCACACCGCCAGCACGAGGCAGATGGCGATGCCCAGGGATGGCAGGAACGGGGTCAGGGGCAGGGTGAAGCGGCGTTTCAGGTCGGGCCGTGACTTGCGCAGGGACACCACCGAATAGCACACCATCATGAACAACAGCAGGAACATGATGTTGGCGCTGGCTGCCACATCCTCGATGGGCAGGGACACGGCCATGATCACCACCAGCAGGCCGCTCATGGCAATGGCCATCACGGGCGTCATGGTGCTCGGATTGATTTGTCCGAAAGCAGGAAACAGGTTGCCGTCCCGGCCCATGGCAAACGCCACGCGGCTGGATCCGTACAGCGTGGCGTTGAGGGCGCTCGTGGCACTGGCCAGGCCCGCCAGAATCAACATCAGCTTGCCGCCGACAGGGAAGATTTGGGCGGCGACCTCGACCATGCCCAGCTCGCCCAGTGTCGAGAGGAACTGGTATACCGGCACATTGGGATCGCCCGAATCGATGGCGCCGATCACCACGGCGGCCGTCATCAGGTAGATGGAGACCGCGATCAGGATGCTGAGTGCGATGGCCAGCGGAATGTTGCGTGTTGGGTTCTTCACCTCCTCACCGCTGGCGGCGATGATTTCGAACCCCTCGAAGGCGATGAAGGTCAACCCCATCGCGAGCAGGACGCCGCCGATGCCGAACGGCAGGAATGGCCGGAAGGAACTTTCCACAATCGTGGACACTTCCCCGCCGGCTGCCCGGAACATGAGGGACAAGCCGAAGGCCGCCATCACCACCAGAATCACAATTTTGATGCTGGTGACAATGTTCCCGATCAGGCCGGTTTCGGAGGATCCCTTGTAGTTGATCCAGGTGAAGGTCACGGCCAGCACCACGCCCAATCCGACGCGGGTCCAGTGCAAAAGGGGGCAGCCATGGTGGATGTCTGTGCAACCGGCGGCCAGGTCCAGGCCCCACAACCCCAGCAGTTCCCCGAAGAAGGCGCCAAATGCCAAGGCGTAGAGCGCGCAGGCCAGGGACTGGGCAAACCAACTCATCCATCCGGACAGGTAGCCGAACAGATCGTTCATGCCCTGCTTGATCCACAGGTAGCCTCCGCCCGCCGCCGGGAAGCAACTGCCTAGTTCGGCATAGCTGCCGCCGATGATCAGGGCAATGCAGCCATTCAGCAGAAAGGCCAGCAGCAGACCGGGTCCGGCCTTGCCGGCCGCAATCCCGGTCAGAACGAAGATGCCCGCGCCAATCATGGCACCGACACCAATCATGGTGACGGCGAGCAACCCCAGATTGCGACTGAGGGAGACCTCGACCTGAGGTTCCGCCTGTGTCATGGATGGACCAGGACAGTGGTGTCAAGGCGCGAACGAGGTATCCGGCTGACGCACGGGGTGGCACGGACGGAGCGCCCGAAACAGGGCCGGACAACCGTCCGGCAGTTTGGGCTGATCGACATGGGGCTGGCGTTCCGGGAGGAGCGCACCTGTTCCTTTACCTGGTACATTCCGGTACCGGTGCGGGTGATTCGCTCTCGGTTGATGGGGACGGCGTTGCACGCCCCCGCAACTCGAGTCCGGGTGGAGCAGTCCCCACCGCTGTCCTGGTTCGTTCGGCGAGCAGGGCCTTGACCTCCCTGTAGGGCATGTACAACGTTATCTCCTCGTCGTACAGCCTCGCCAGAATGTTGCAGGCGGCATTGACGTCCGCGTCCAGCACAACCCCGTCGCAACAGTAAAACCGGTCCCATTGACGACGGCCCTGCAACAGGCCGGTGCGGGAGTCGACTTGCGATGTGTAGGCCGGATTGACCAATGCCGGCGCAGAACCTCTGCGCCGAGATATCGAGGTTAGGGTGTCCGCCATGACGCCCTTGACCCAACCGCTCAGTCGGCGGTTGGTGTCCCTGTGGCGGTACGGAGCGGACTTCATGCGTGCGGACAGGTCCTCGCAGGCGATCGTGCCGGCCTTGTCCACGACGGTGTGGGCGGCGTGGCAGAGGTGGTCGCGCACCTGCCTGTGGTGCCGGGTCCGTCGCCGGTCCCACTTCTGGTTGCCGAGGTTGTGCTTCCGGATGGTGTCGGCCTTGCGATGGTTGCCCTTGGCCCGGTGCTTCTGCTCGGTGTCCCGGAGGTGATTGCGCCGTGTTCCCTTGACCTTGCGGTGGTCGCTCTCGGCGGACAACAGGTCACCCAGACCCTCGCCATGACGCTCCCCGTCACTGTCGGTGTAGGCCTCGGTGTAACCCTTGTCCACGCCCACGGTGGCCTCCCCGCAGGGCCGCGTGCTGCACACCCGGGTCTCGTCCACCGCGTAGTGGACTTCCACCTGGCCGTGATCCCGCAGGAGGATGCGGAGGGTACCCGAAGGCAGGTATGTGCCCTTGAGGGGAATGGCAATGCGTTGGCCGCGTTCCAAACCCTGGAGGTATACCCAGGCCCGGTCGTGCCAGACCTTGGTGGTGTAGGAGCCCGAGTCGGCCACGATCTGGTTCGTCACATGGGACCGGCCGCCGCGCCACTGTTGCCGCATCTGCCGGTGCAGGAACGGGTCCTCGGTCCAGCGGTTCCGCTTGAGCAGGCTGTACAGACGCTCGCGTTCGACACTGTTTCCGCGCGTGCGGTGCCGGATGGCCTTCTTGACCGGCACCTTGGAAGCCTCCCGCGCCGCCGCGATGTCGCCAAGGGCATCCGCCAGGGTCGCCTTGCCCAGCCGCGCCGGCAGGCCGTGCCAGTCACAGCCCTCCGCCATCCAGGCATCGCGGATCTCGTAGGGGGATTGAGCGGCCGTGGACACCCCGCTGCAGCGTCGCCAGGCATCCGCGCGCACCTGTCCGCACAGGACCGCGATCCGCGCCAACCGGTCGTACTTGGCCGCGTTCAGCCCTTGGCTGTGCAGGAGGCGTGTGACCTTCTCAGCCATCGACGGCGGCATCCCTGATTTGCTTCCGGTACCGGCGCAACCCGGGCAGGCGGCCGGAGAAGGTGTGGATCACGGCCATCAGGTCCTCGACCCACTCCGCCTGCGAGGACAGGGAGGGTTGGTTGACCACGCGGATCTCGCAGCCGTGGCTCTCGGCGAAGTACGCGAACCCGTCAAATCCGAACCGGCAGGGACAGTCCTGGTGGGCTCCCTGCAGGAGGCCCGGTTCGTGGTGCTCAATCCGTTCCCTCAACGCACGGAACACGGGCCGCCGGAAGTCCAAGCTGCCGATTTCGGTTAGCCACTCGTCCACCGCCAAGCCCGCCCTCAGGCAGAACGTCTCCATCGCCTGCTGTTGCGACCGCAGATCGTCCCCTTGCGCACGGCGGGACACGCGGCAGTAGACCACGGTGCGTCCGGTCTCGGAGACCCGCTCCACGCCGAAGTACCGATCCACGTCCGCCTCCGTGCAGTGGTGGTGGCTGGCCGGCGTGCGGCGGTCCGGCAGCTTGCCCTTCAGGCTCCAGGCCTTGACCGTATTCTTGTGCACCCCAATCTTGGCCGCGCACGCGGCGGCCCGATGGATCTTCATGTCCATGGAATACCACGGAATGTCCTTCAGTACCGGTATGTCGTGCTAGTAAGATGCTCCCGGAATGCGGGAGATCGTGGGAACGCGGTTCAGCGTTCGATCGGCAGACCGATGGCGTTGCCCCACTCGGTCCAGGACCCGTCGTAGTTGCGAACCTTCTCGTACCCCAACAGATAGGTGAGCACGAACCAGGAGAAGCTGCTGCGCTCGCCGATGCGGCAGTAGGCGACCACTTCGTCGTCGCTCTTGAGCCCCTGTTCGGTTTCGTAGATGGCACGCAGTTCGTCGGCCGGCTTGAAGGTGCCATCGGCGTTGGCTCCCCTGGCCCACGGCACGTTCTTGGCCCCCTCGATGTGTCCGCCGCGCAGGGCACCCTCCTGCGGGTAGTCGGCCATGTGCAGCAGTTCGCCCCAGTATTCCGCCGGGCTTCTCACGTCCAAGAGGGGCTTGCCGGCCTGGGAATGGGCCTGCACATCGTCGCGGAAGGCCCGGATGCCCGGGTTGCCTTCCCCATCCGGCAGCAGGTAGCCGGTCCGTTCGCGGTAGGGGATCTCCTTGGTGAGCTCCCGGCCCTCCTCGATCCACTTTTGGCGGCCGCCGTCCATCACGCTCAGGTTTTGCACGCCGTACAGGGACAGCACCCAGAACGCGAAGGTTGCCCACCAGTTGTTCTTGTCGCCGTAGAGGACAATCTTCGAGTCCTGTTCCACACCCAGTTCCTGGAGCAGGCGTTCGAGGTCGCCGCGCGGGATGTAGTCCCGCTTCAATTCGTGATTCAGATCCTCCATCCAGTCCAGGTTCACGGCACCGGGGATGTGGCCGACTTCATAGAGCAGCGGATCCTCGTTGCTCTCCATTAAGACGACCTTGGGATCGCGCAGGCGCTCGGCAACCCAAGCCGTATCGACTAGGACTTCGGGATGGGCATAGCCTTTGTCGTGCATGAAATTTCACCGGTGGACTGCAATGGAACGGCGCAACAGGTGCATGGGGGCCTGATTGGCGATTATAGTCCAGAAAAATGTCGTGTTGAGCTTTGTCGAATACCGAATACTCCTCTCAGGACGGTGTGGGGGCGTTGGGATGGATCAACTCCCGATCCTTGAGTTCGGTCCAGAAGTCGGAAGGGACATCCATTGTCATGGCTTCCAGGTTGGTTTCCAGCTCCGAGGTGGCGCGCATGCCGGGAATGACGGACGCCACCGCGGTGTGCCCCAGCGGAAACTGCAGGGCAGCGGCCTGCAGGGTAATTCCATGGCGGATGCACATGGCCTCGATGCCCTTGACCCGCTGCATCAGGTGCGGCGGAGCCGCCTTGTACTCGAAACGAGCATCGTCCACCGCACCCGTGGCCAGGATGCCGGAGTTGAACGGACCACCGATGATCACGCTGATTTGGCGCTCAGTGCACATCGGCAGGAATTCGTCCAGGGGAGTTTGCTCGAGCAACGTGTAGCGGCCCGCCAGAAGGAAGCAGTCAAACTGTCCGGCTTCGGCAAACCGGGCCAGCATCTGCCATTGGTTCATGCCCAGGCCGATGGCCTTGACATGGCCTTTGGAGCGCAGATCGTCGAGGATGGGATAGGCATTCTCCATAGCCGCCTCGAAGTGGGACACCTCCGTGTCCGGCCATCCGTCCCACTGGCTGCTGCCCTCGTCCGGATCGTGCATGAGCAGGATGTCGATCTGGCCGATGTCCAGCCGCTCCATGCTGGCCTCGATCGAGTCGAGAATGCCCTGGCGCGAATAGTCCATGACCTGCTGATATTGGTGGGCTCCAGGAAAGAGGGACCACCCCGAGGCGTCCTTCGGCAAGGGATCGAGCCGCCAGCCCACCTTGGTCGAGACGATGTACGAGGCCCGGTCAAGCTGCCGCAGTGTGCGACCCAGCCGCTCCTCGCTTAGGCCGAGGCCGTAGATCGGCGCGGTGTCGAAGTAGTTCAGACCGGAGACGACTGCTTGGCGAATGACCGTGTCGCAGTCCTCGTCCTGCATCGGTTCGTAGAGATTGCCCCAGCCGGTTCCCCCCACACCCAGCGTGGTGACTTCCAGATCGGTGGTGCCCAGTCGACGTCGGGCCTTGTGGATGGTCATGTGATTGACTCCTCTGTTGACATTCAGGGGGCGTTGGGCGCGGGCGGCACGGCCAGGGCCTGCGACAGATCCGCAATCAAATCCTCCACATCCTCCGTGCCCGCGGACAACCGCACCAGGCCGTCGGAGATGCCGACCGCGTGTCGTTGTGCCGGGGTCAGTGCCCGATGACTGGCATGGGCTGGATACAACACGAGCGTGTAGCAGTCGCCAAGGCTGGTGCCGGGCTGGACGAGTCGCAAGCGCTCCATGAAGCGGAACACCGCCGCCTGGTCGGCCTCTTCGATCTCGAAGGCCAGCATGGCGCCGAACCGGCCGTCGAACTGCTCCCGGGCCCGTTCGTGCTCCGGATGATCGGGCAGGCCCGGGTACACCACCCGCGCGATCCGGGGATGTTCCCGCAGCCAGGCGGCCAGCTGTTCGGCGTTGCGGCACTGCTGCCGATAGCGTAGCGGCAGGGTCTTGAGTCCCCGGTGCAGAAGCCAGGCCTCGAAGCTGCCCAGGGAGCCACCGGTGGTCTTGAGATGTTCCCGCAGGGCCGGTCCGTGGCGTGCGCGCGCGACCACGATGCCGCCCATCGCGTCCCCGTGGCCACCGATGTATTTGGTCGCGCTGTGCAGTTCCATGTCCGCGCCCAGGTCCAGCGGGTGGCAGGTCAGCGGTGTCGGGAACGTGTTGTCCACGACCAGAAGCGTGCCGTGCGTCCGGCACAAACGGGCCACGGCGGCGATGTCGACGACACGCAGCAGCGGGTTCGAAGTGGTCTCGACCAACAGGACGGCGGGTTTGACCGCGGTCAGCAAGTCGGCCACGGCTGCGTTGTCCGAGGCGTCCACCAGGTGACCGTCCACCCCCAGGGACGGCAGCAACTGGTCGACAATGGCAACGGAGGCACCGTAGCAGTCCCGCGAGGCGGCCACCCGCCGATTGTCGCTGTCCGCCAGGGCCGCCAACAGGGCCACGTGCACCGCGGCCATGCCGGTGGCGGTGGCCACGGCGTCCAGAGGCAGCGACGGATCGTGCGTGCAGAGCGCCGACAGGGCATCCGTCAAGGCCCGGGCGGTTGGGTTGCCGTACCGCTGGTAGACGAAGCGGTCCGGTGATCCGCCCAGCGCTGCATCCAACTCGTCGATTCTCGGATAGAGGTGGGTGACGCTCGTGTCGATGGCGTTGACCGTGGGCGTGGCGGCACCGGAGTCGGTGCCGCGGTCCCTGGTCAGATGGTGTTCGCCGCCGTGTACGCAGCGGCTGTGCGGTCCCAGGCGAGCCAGATGCGGGTCCATCGTCAAACCTCGATTTCGGGAAGGCTGCGCCGCATGATCTGATAGTTTTCCAAGGCCTGGCCAGCTCCCAGGGCAACGCAGGCCATGGGGTTTTCGGCAACGTAGCAGGGAACTCCCAGATGGCGGGTCAGCCGTTCCGGCAAGTAGCGCAGTTGGGAACCGCCACCGGTCAGGACCACGCCCCGGTCGATGATGTCCGAGGCCAGTTCCGGCGGCGTTTTTTCGAGGGTGGATCGAATGGTGCTGATGATGGCCTGCATGGGATCCTCGATGGCTTCCGTCACCTCGCTACTGGCCAGAGTGGCGCTGCGGGGCAGGCCGTTGACTTGGTCCCGGCCCCTGATCTCGATGCTGGTGTCGTATTCCTGGGGCAACGCGCTGCCGATGCTGATCTTGATTTCCTCGGCAGTCTGTTCCCCGATGAGGAGGTTGTACTTCTTGCGCACGTAGTTGGCGATGGCCTCGTCGATGCGGTTGCCCCCCGTGCGGACACTGCTCCAGACCACAATGTCGTACATCGACACGACTGCGGACTCCGTGGTGCCTCCGCCGAAGTCCACGACCATGTTTCCGGTCGGGGTGCCGATTGGCAGGCCGGCGCCGTAGGCCGCGGCCAGGGGTTCGGGAATCAGGTAGGCGGCCCCGGCTCCGGCCTGCATGGCGGCGTCGTGGACGGCATGCTCCTCGACGCTGGTCACCCCCTTGGGGGTGGAGATCATCACCCGCGGCTTGAACAGGGGACGCTTGCCGGTCACCTGCTGAATGAAGTAGCGGAGCATCGCCTCCGTCACGTCGAACTTGGCGATCACGCCGTTCAGCAAGGGCCGTTCGACTTGGATGCTGTCCGGGTTGCGGCCGAGCATGTCGAAGGCTTCGTGGCCAACCGCCACCATGTGCTGGCCGGCGATGGCGACCACCGACGGCTCCTGCATCACAATGCCCTTGCCTTGGACATGGACCAGCACGTTGACCGTGCCCAGGTCGATGCCAATGTGCTTCTGCAGCATGGGAGATGGTCGGGAGGTCGCGCGAAGTTCTATGTACGGGGCGAAGGGCGAATCCCTCGGACCTGCAACACACTATTATAGGAAATCCGGCGGGGCGGGCGCCGTTGGCGGCTATGCCTCGGACGTCATCAAGGTCTGAGCAAAGCCCAATGTGCTGTCGTCGTCGACGCCCCCCGGCCGTTCACAGTCAACGCGATCGAAGAACGCCTCGACATGTTGATGGTGTGCCACCACCTGGATCCCCGGGTGCCGGAGGACATTGCGTTTGCCGAGAGTAGGATCCGCGCCGAGACGATTGCGGCGGCGGACATCGGCCATCTACGTGATCGACGTGGTCGCCAATCTTGAGGTGATGGCTGCCGATGCCCGACGCATGCGGGGAGCGCGGCCCGTGGTCTTCTCAAACCTCAAGACTGGCTGGGGCCTCGATGTTATCGCGAACTTCGTCGAAGCCGCGCGCCAGACAACATCCCGATCTCCGAGCGGACCGTAGGATTGTTCCATTTTGCTGTAGTAATGGAACAGCGACGACGATGAACGACATTGACCACTGTTCTCGGTCGGCTTCGGCCTCAAGTTCCCGCGTTAGCGATTCCAGCGGTGTGCAGGAGGTTGTGTGGGAGGAAGGACACCGAGGATGGGCCTCTTGGTTCCTCCGCATATGGTTCAAGTGGCCCCTTTCTGGGAACGGGAAACCGGCCCGTCAACGATGACGGTGCCTCGAGACCAACTTGTTCAGTTTGTCTGGGGACTGCCCGGCTGGGGACGACGTCGCCTGGCTATTCTTAGGCGAACCTGACTGCGCCGGAGTGCCGCCACATGCACCGGAGGCGCAGACGCGACACCGCCGGCTTCCGCCACGCTGGCTTCCGCGCGGGCGCGCGCCGCCTCGGCTCTTTGGATATCAATGTCGTCTACTCGTTCGGCGACATCCGCCAGTATCGTCACCACGTCCGGCCGGACTTCGGCAATGCCGCCGTTGACGAACAGGGCCTCCTGTTCGTCATCGTTCGCATGGAGAATAATCTCCCCGGTGACCAGGGTGGTCATGAGCGGCGCGTGGCCGCCCATGACGCCCATTTGACCCGATTCGCCGGGCAGGGTCACCATGTCGGCGTCCCGGGACATCAGGAGCCGTTCCGGCGTTACGATTTCTACCTTGATCGGCACGTGGTTTCTCGCTTCCGCAAGGGGTGTGGGGATCCTGCTAGCTCTGGCTCCGCATCTGGGAGGCCTTTTCCACAGCCTCATCGATGCCGCCCACCATGTAGAAGGCCTGTTCCGGCAGGTCGTCGTGCTTGCCTTGGAGGATCTCGTCAAATCCGTTGATGGTGTCCTCGATCTTGACGAACTTGCCGCTGACGCCGGTGAACACCTCCGCCACAAACATCGGCTGGGTCAGGAAACGCTGGATCTTGCGGGCCCGCGAGACAGCCAGCTTGTCGTCTTCGCTCAGTTCCTCCACGCCCAGAATGGCGATGATGTCCTGCAGGTCGCGGTAGCGCTGCAGG
The DNA here is from genome assembly GCA_965208365.1 of Caldilineaceae bacterium. Classification (GTDB taxonomy): domain Bacteria; phylum Chloroflexota; class Anaerolineae; order Caldilineales; family Caldilineaceae; genus Bin34. Next base: position 2,523,394 of record OZ242330.1, read on the forward strand.
ATTTGCTGGATGCCCCGGGCCACGGTGTAGTGGCGCTCGCCTAGGATGACCGGGTCGAGGATGCGGCTGGTCGAACCCAGCGGATCCACAGCCGGGAACAGGGCCTGGTCGGCCAGGGACCGCTCCAGGGTGATGGTCGCATCCAGATGTGCAAACGTTGTGGCCGGTGCCGGATCGGTGTAGTCGTCCGCCGGTACGTAGACGGCCTGCATGGAAGTGATGGAGCCGGTGTGCGTGGAGGTGATCCGTTCCTGCAGTTCGCCCATGTCGGTGCCCAGGGTCGGTGCGTAGCCGACGGCGCTGGGCAGGCGACCCAGCAGGGCGGACACTTCCGCGCCGGCCTGCACGAAGCGGAAGATGTTGTCGATGAAGAGCAGCACGTCCCGCCCTTCGTCGCGGAAGTATTCGGCCATGGTCACGCCGGTCAGGCCGACGCGCAGGCGGGCGCCGGGCGGCTCGTTCATCTGGCCGAACACCAGGGCGGTGGAACCAATCACCCCTGAATCGCGCATCTCGTGCCAGAGGTCGTTGCCTTCGCGGCTACGCTCGCCCACGCCGGCGAACACCGAGTAGCCGCTGTGGAACTCGGCCACGTTGTGGATGAGTTCCTGGATCACGACGGTCTTGCCCACGCCGGCACCGCCAAAGATGCCCGTTTTGCCGCCCTTGGTGAAGGGGGCCACCAGGTCGATCACCTTTACGCCGGTCTCGAACAGCTCGGCCTTGGTGGAGCGTTCGGAGAAGGGCGGCGGCTCCTGGTGTATGGGGTAGTAGGTGTCCGTTTCGACCGGTTCGTCGGAGTCGATGGCCTCGCCGGTCACGTTGAAGATACGGCCTAGTGTGGCCTGGCCCACGGGCACGGAAATCGGCTCCCCCTGCGAGGTCACGTCCACGCCGCGCCGCAGGCCGTCGGTGGATCCCATTGAGATGGCACGCACCGCATTGCCCCCCAGATGCTGCTGCACCTCGCAAACCAGCGGGTCGTCGCCTTCCTGCTCGATGTAGAGTGCATCGTAGATTTCCGGCAGCGCACTGTCCGGAAACGCACAGTCCACAACCGGACCAATGACACTGGTGACGGTGCCCCTAATCTCTGCAGTCATTGCCTTGATACTCCTGGTGTTCGATGGGGAAAGACCGGGAGCCGGTCAGGTCGCCTGCTCCAGGGCGGACACACCGCCCACGATGTCCATCAATTCGCTGGTGATGCCTTCCTGACGGGCCTTGTTGAAGCGCAGGTTCAGCTCCTCCAGCAGTTCCTGGGCTGCCTCCGAGGCGTTGCGCATGGCCACCATGCGGGCCGAGTGCTCGCTGGCCAGCGATTCGTACATCGCCTGCAGGATTTGGACCTCGGTGAACTCAAAGATGGCCCGTTCCAGCACCGTCTGCGGATCCGGCTCGAAGATATAGTCCGGTGCCATTGGCATGCTGGGCTCGGCTGGTTCCACCGGCAACAGCTTGACCACGGTCGGAGTCTGCACCAGGGTGTTCACGAAGTTGGTGTAGACCAACCGCACCTCGTCGAACTCACCGGCCCGGAAGTCGTCAATGACCACGCGCGTGATGGCAGCGATGTCGCTGCGCGTGGGCGAGTCCGGAATGCCCATGAACTCGGCATGGATGATGGGGTCGTACCGCTGAAACCAGTCGCGGCCCTTGCGACCGACCGCAATCGCACAGACATCCGCCTCCTCCGCGCGCAGGGCGGCCACTTCCTGCTGACCCTTGCGAATCACGTTCGCGTTGAAGCCGCCGGCCAGGCCGCGGTCGCCGGACACCAGGACTATACAGCCCTTGCGCACGGGGCGGGGGGTCATCAGTTCCCCGAGATCGGCCTCGACCACCGGCAGGCGCGCGATGTAGTGCAGGACATCGGACGCCTTTTCGGCAAAGGGACGCGCCGCCGTCACCATCTGCTGGGCGCGGCGCATGCGGGAGGCGGCCACCGCCTCCATGGCGCGCGTCACCTGTTCAATGTTGGCAACGGACTTGATCCGCCGACGGATTTCTCGGGTGCTGGCCATCGCGTTTCAGGCTCCCGTCGAAGGAGGGGGAAGCCGGGACCGCCTAGGCGGACGGGCTCCAAGTGCGGGTGAAGTCGGCCACGGCTGTTCCCAGGGCGCTTTCGGTGGTGTCGGAGAGATCCTGTTCCGAAGCGATCGTGTTGGCGATGCCGGAATGGCTGGCCTCGATGTAGGCGTGCAAGCCCTGTTCGAAGTTCTTGACTTCGGCGACCGGCACCTCGTCCAGGTAGCCGTTGTTGACGGCCCACAGCGAGATCACCTGCTGGGCCAAGGTCAGCGGGTTGTACTGCGTCTGCTTCAGCACTTCCTGAATGCGCTGGCCCCGGTTGAGCTGTGCCTGGGTGGAAGCGTCGAGCTCGCTGCCGAACTGGGCGAAGGCCGCCAGCTCGCGATACTGGGAGAACTCCAGCTTGAGACGGCCGGCGACCGCCTTCATGGCCCGGGTCTGGGCCGACGAACCGACGCGACTGACCGACAGACCCACGTTCATGGCGGGACGCACACCTCCGTTGAAGAGGTCGGTTTCCAGGAAAATCTGGCCGTCCGTGATGGAGATCACGTTGGTCGGAATGTAGGCCGAGACGTCGTTGGCCTGGGTTTCGATCACGGGCAGGGCGGTCAGCGTGCCGCCGCCCTCGCTCTCGGCCATGCAGGCTGCGCGCTCAAGCAACCGGCTGTGCAGGTAGAAGACATCGCCGGGATAGGCCTCGCGTCCGGGCGGGCGCCGCAGCAGCAGCGAGACCTGGCGGTAGGACTGGGCATGCTTGGAAAGGTCGTCGTAGATGATCAGAGCGTGCCGTCCTGATTCCATGAACTCCTCGCCCATGGCGCAGCCGGCGTAGGGGGCGATGAACTGCAGGGCCGCGGGATCCGCAGCCGCCGCGGAGACCACAATCGTGTGCTCCATCGCGCCGTTGGCCTCGAGGATGCCCACGACCTGGGCGACCGTGGACTGCTTCTGGCCGACGGCCACGTAGATGCAGATGAGGTCCTTGCCCTTCTGGTTGATGATCGTGTCGATCGCGATGGCGGTTTTGCCCGTCTGGCGATCGCCGATGATGAGTTCCCGCTGGCCGCGGCCAATCGGAATCAGGGAGTCGATGCAGGTCAGTCCGGTCTCGACCGGCGTGTCTACCGACTGCCGTGTGACCACGCCGGGGGCAATGCGTTCCACCGGACGGGTGCCCGCGGCATCGATCGGCCCCTTGCCATCGATGGGCTGGCCGACGGCGTTGACTACGCGGCCCAGCAGGGCATCTCCCACCGGCACGGAGGCAATACGGCCGGTGCTCTGGACCAGGTCGCCCTCCTCGATGTCGGTGTACTCGCCCATGATGATGATGCCGACCCGGTCGGCATCCAGGTTGAGCACCATGCCCAGCGTGCCGTTGCGGGTGAATTCCACCAGCTCCATGGCCATCGCCTGCTCGAGCCCCTTGACGATGGCAATGCCGTCGCCCACGGTCTCTACCTCGCCCACGTCGACGCGGGTCGGCGCCGGCTCAAAGGCCAGAATGCGTTCCTTCAGGCGCTCCGTCAGATTTCCGTTCATCACAGCCATTGCGGTTTGGTTCCTTGCTGGCGGTCCCTCGTCCGGTCCTCCGTCGAAGAACCGGGGGCGGGACCGACTGGCGGATGGGTTGCGGTTGCCCCGGCTATACCGATGCCATCACATCGTCGCGCAGGGCCTGCAGGCTGCTGGCGACGGAAAGGTCGGTCAACTGGTCCCCCACCCGGATGCGTAGGCCGCCCATCAAGGCGGGATCCACGCTGAAGCGGACTTCCAGTTCGTTGCCGTGCTCGGCCCGCAACTGGGCGGTCAATTGTTCCCTGCGTTCGGCGGACAACTGGACGGCACTCGTGATCTCGGCCGTCACCTGGCGGGCGCCACCTCCGTGCAGGAGTTCGTCCAGCTCGCCGGCCACGGCCGGTAACTGGTCCAGCTGGTCGTCGGCTGCCATGACCGTAACCAGGCGCAGGAACGGAGCGGGGATGCCGTCCGGCAACTGTTCCTGGAGGATGGCCTGCAGCGCCGCCTCATCGCGCCCGGCCGATTGCAGCCGGCGTCGCAGGTCCGTGCCCGGCGCCAGCGACTGCGACAGGGAATTCAACAGGGTTTGCCAACCGTCCCAGGCAGCGGCCAGGAAGGCCTCTGCGTAGCGGCCGGCGTCGGAGGCGGATCCGGTCATGGCCTAACTCCGGTTCTGGCCGGCCATCAAGTCGGCGATCAACTGGTCCTGGTCGACATCCTGCTGAAGTTCGCGTCCCAGGATGCGCTGGGCGCCCAGCATCGAGAGTTCGGCAATCTGGCGGCTGGCAGAGGCCAGCGCCTCCGCTTTCTGGGCCTCGCCTTCCTCCTGGGCCTCCGTGCGGATTCGCATCGCCTCCTCGTTGGCGCGGCTGATGATGTCTTGGCGCACCTTGTCCGCGTCCTGGGTGGCCTGGGCCGTGACCCGGGACGCCTCCACGCGAGCCTCCTCGAGGATCTTGTTTCCTTCCTGTTCCGCCTCGGCCCGGGCCTTGCTGGCCTGGTCGGCGTCCTTGATGCCCTGGGCGATCCGCTCGCGGCGGGCGATCAGGGCCTTGCTGACCGGCTTGTACAGCAGCGCGTTCAGCAGGAGCATGATGGCCACGAAGTTCACAATCTGCGAGATGAAGCCCATCCCTGTGAGTCCGAGGCTGTCTAAGGCTTCCATACGCTAGTTTCCTTCCATCTGAGCAGGATGTGCAGCTTGCTGCGGGCGGGTCTAGCCAAACTTGATCAGCAGCGAAATGACCAGAGCGTAAATCGCGATGGCCTCAGCGAACGCGATGGTGATGAACATGTTCGTCTGCACGATGCCGACGGCCTCGGGGTTGCGCCCCATGGCTTCCACGGCCTTGGCGCCGATCAGGCCCACGCCGATACCGGGGCCGATTGCGCCCAGGCCAATGGCGAGCGCCGAGCCGATTTCCTTGGCAGCATCAATTTCCATCGTCGAACTCCTTAGAAACTGGAAACAGGTTGGTACTGGGCCGCGCCGTGGCGGCCCCGCAGTTGGCTAGTGGTGATCGTCGTGGCTGACCGTGGCCGACTGGAAGAAGATCAGGGCGAGCATCATGAAGACGGCGGCCTGGATGAAGCCCACAAAGATCTCGAAACCGTAGAAGACCGACGGCACCATGAACGGAATCAGGAAGGCCATGACCGCCAACAGGACCTCCCCGGCAAAGATGTTGCCGAAAAGACGGAAGGCGAAGCTGACAATCTTGGCGAACTCGCTCAACAGCTCCAGCAGGCCGACCACGCCCATGACGGCGCCCAGACCACCCTTCTTGAAGGCAAAGAACTTGCGCAGATAGCGTACGCCCAAGTCCTTGAAGCCGAAGTACTGCACCATCACCATGGTAAGAATCGCCAGGGCGAAGGTCATGTTCAGGTCGGTGCTCGGCGCCCGCAACAGCGGCTTGGTGGACACATGGCCGTCTTCCGCGGCCGCGGTCACGTTGGCCAGACCGGCTTCGCTGGCCACCATTTCGGCCCCCGCCAGCGCATGGTCGTGGGCCGGGGCCGACCACGGGCTTTGGATGGTGTTGACGCCCGGGATCAGGCCGACATAGTTGCTGACGATGACCAGGAAGAAGATGGTGGCCACGAAGGGGAAGAAGCGGCCGGTGTTCTTGCCGGCGATGCCCTCCACAAGGTTGCTGCGCAGGAAGTCGATGATGGCTTCCATGACGTTGGTGAAGCCCTTGGGCACTTCGCGTCGCAGGCCGGCGCGGACCACCAGGGCTCCGACGATCAGGATGATGTCCACGATGATCGTCGTCAGGTAGGTGTTGGTGAACCAGGACGGGCCGTGGTACAGGACGATCTCGGGAGCCAGGGAGACGTGCAGTTCCGGCTTGGGCAGGAAAATGCTCACCACCAGCAGGCCAAGGGCCGCCAGCAGGGGAATGAGCACCTTGGGGTTCTTCATCAGCGCGTTCTCCGGAAGGTCCGTAGGCGAACGAATGGCCGGGCCGTCTAGCCCTGGCGGGATTGTGTCGGAAGCGAGGCGCCGGGCAGGGGGTCGGCCGGTGCGGCCGGCGCATGGGTGTCGATGACCTGATTCATTTCGGCCAGACCCTGGCGGACGACGAAAAAGGCGGCAACCGGCAAGGATACGACGGCGAAACCGATGGTGACCCAGGGGAAGGTTTCGGTTAGGACATCGACCAGTCCCCCGATGATCAGGGGCATGATCAATGTCACAAGCAACACCAGGCTCATGCGTCCCACATGGACGCGGGTCTTGGGCATGCGACCTGTCGTTCGACCTTGTGTGTTGTGCAGATCCGCCAAGCGCAGAACAGAGCGCGGCACGCCGCGCCTAAATCGCCGGGAGTGTATCACCGGCCGATCGCGGTCGCCAAACTTCGGCACCTGCCGGGAATCGGGGGCCGTGCTCAGGCCTGCAACCCAGGCAGGAGCGAAAGGATTAGGCCGGCCAGCAGGAGCAGGAGTGTCAGGACCAGGGCACCGCGATGGGCCCGCAGGGCGGCGCCCCAGGTATCGGGCGGCGCGTGGGTGAAGGCGAGCTGGGGACCTGTCGAGGTCTCCAGGGCCAGGTGGCTTCGGAATTCCGCCGCGGACGCGATGCGTTCGTCGGGGTGCAAGGCCATCGCCTTGAAGACGGCGTTCTCCGTCCGGCGGCTGACCCTGCGCCCGGGGCCGCGCAGTTCGGGCAGGGAGCCGGGGTTGAGGAACCGGACCTGCGCTGTGGGGGGGACGCGGCCGGACAGCAGGTGGTACAGGGTGGCCCCGAGGCTGTAGATGTCGGCCTTGGCATCGGCCAGGCCCACATCCCCGCCCAACTGCTCCAGTGGCGTGTAGGCCAGGGTGCCCCGCCCCTGGGCCACCGTCAGGGTTTGCTGGTCTTCGTCGTCCACCTGTTGCACCAATCCAAAGTCGACCAGCTTGGCCAGGCCTTCCGGCGTGACGATGATGTTGGCCGGCTTGATGTCGCGGTGCAGGATGGGCGGGGTGCGGCTGTGCAGGTAGTCCAACGCATCCAGCAACTGCCCGCACCATTCGAGTACCTGGTGCTCGGGAAGGCCGCGAATCCGCTGTTCCTGCGGCCGGCGCAGCAGGCGGTCGCGCAGATTCAGGCCCGCCACGAAGTCCATGACGAGGTAGTCCCGGCCCTCGGTCTCGAACATGTCGCTGACCTTGGGCAGGTTGGGATGGTCGAGACTCGCCAGAAGCCTGGCCTCGCGCTTGAACTGCTCCCGCTCCTGGCGGAGCTGATCCTCGGTCAGGGCCGGGCCGGGGGGGCGATGGATTTCCTTGACGGCGCAGGTACGGCCCGGCAACCTGAGGTCGGCGGCCCGATAGACCGCGCCCATGCCGCCCTGCCCCACCAGTTGCTCGATGCGGTATCGTCCGCGTAGTTCGGTGCCGGGGGGAAGAATGGATTGCATGGGGCGCGAACGGATGGGCCCGGCTGGTTCGGATAGCCCCGGCCGGCCTCGGTAGCCGGGACCTCACCTGCTATATATAATCTTCTTGCCGGCCATTCTACTTTCAAGCAGTCGTGAACAATCCGGAAGATCGGGCCAGGCCCTCGTCGCGTGCCATGCTCCTCCAGTGGCTCGGCACGGCGGCGGGAAGCCGCAAGTGGCCTCTTGAACCCAAGGAGTCCATTGTCATCGGACGCGATGAGGACTGCGACATCGTGCTGGACAATCGCCTGGTCAGCCGGGCGCACGCCGAAATCTTCTGGCGGGACGGCGAGTATTTCATCCGGGATCTGGGCAGCAAGAATGGCACCAGCGTCAACGGCCAGCCCCTGGTGTACGAAAAACGCCTCCAGGACGGCGATGAGGTGCAGGTGGCGCTGCGCTATAAACTGGCCTTTGCCGGGGAGGACGCCACCGCCGATCTGGCCTGGGAAGGGGAGTTGCACGGCATCTCGATCAATCCGGAACTGCGTACCGCGTCCGTCAACGGCGTGCCCGTGGAGCTCAGCCTGCGGCAGTTTCGCCTGCTGCATGTGTTGTGGCAGGCCGGGGGCAGCGTGGTGACCCGCAGCCAGATCAAACAGGCTGTCTGGCCCGAGGCGGAACCGGACGGCATCAGCCGGCAGTCCATCGACGCCCTGGTCCGGCGCATGCGGTTGACGCTGCTGGAGCTGGACGCATCCACGGATCGCATTGTGACGGTCCGCCACCACGGCTATCGCCTTGTCGGGGACTGAGTTGGCATCCGATCCCGTGGCGGCACCGCCGCAGCCCTGGGTTTGGGACGGTCCCGACGCCGGCGATCTGGGGCTCTATGTCCACATTCCCTTTTGCGCGCGCAAGTGCGTTTACTGCGACTTCAACACCTATGCGGGTCTGGAGGCCCTCCACGACCGTACGGTGGAAGCGCTGTGCGACGAGATTCGGCTTCGGGGTCGGCAGACCAACCGTCCCGGATTGGTGTCGGTTTTTCTAGGCGGCGGCACTCCCACACTGCTGGAGCCCGATCGGCTCGGGCAGCTGCTCAATGCCATAAAGTCAAGTTTCAATTTGGCACCGGACTGCGAGATCACCTGCGAAGCCAATCCCAATTCCGCCGATCGACGGCGCTTCCAGGCATTGGCGGCGGGCGGAGTCAACCGGGTTTCGATTGGTGCCCAGAGCTTCGACCAAGCCGAATTGCAGTTGCTGGGACGTTGGCACGGCGCCTCTGCCATCGGCAAGGCGGTGGTGGAGGCGCGGCAGGCCGGGATTGACAATGTCAGTCTGGATCTCATCTACGGATTGCCTGGCCAAAGCCCGGAGCGTTTCCAACGCTCCTTGGCGCGTGCACTGGAACTGCGGCCGGACCATCTCTCCCTGTACGCCCTGACGGTGGAGCGGGGCACGCCCCTGGCCCGCATGGTCCGGGACGCCGAAGTCCCGGAGCCGGACGACGACGCGGCGGCGGACATGTATCTCGCAGCCATTGAGACTTGCCGCACCGCCGGCTTCACCCACTATGAAGTAGCAAACTGGAGCCGTACTCCGGAACGTCATGCCAGTCGCCACAATCGCCTCTATTGGCGCAACCAGTCGTGGCTGGGCATTGGTCCCGGGGCCCACAGCCACCGCCGTGCCGCACGCGGCCGGACGGGGACCAGCCTGCGCTGGTGGAACCTGAAGGCCGTACCGGCCTATGTGCGCTGCTTGCGGGACGGGGCATCCCCGGTCGCGGGCCGGGAGCGGGTGGGGCCGAAACTGTCCCAGGCGGAATCGCTGATGCTCGGTCTGCGGCTGCTGGAGGAAGGTGTGGCGGACGCCACCTTTCGCCGCGAGCACGGTGTGGGCCTGTGGGAACGGTTCGGCTCGGTCCTGGAACACCTGATGGCCGAGGGCCTGCTGCGCTTCGAATCGGAACGGATTCTGCTGACGCACAGGGGTCTGTTGTTCCACAATAGAGTGGCCGAGGCGCTGCTTCCCTCCTGAGTCCCCGCACTCGGGCTCCACCTACCCGGACCGCACCATGATTGCCCTGTATCCCGGCAAGTTCGACCCCTTCCACAACGGACATCTCGACATCGTCAGCCGCGCGCGGGTGTTGTTTGACGAAGTAGTCGTTGCTGTCTATGCGAACCCCGATGCCAACGTCCTGTTTGATTCCCCAAAGCGGTGCGAGCTTGTGTACGAGGCAACCAAACACCTGCCTGGGGTGTCGGTTCTCGATTACCGGGGTCTGACGGTGGACTGTGCGCGGCACGTGGGCGCCGGGGTTGTGGTTAGGGGCCTGCGCAATCTGGCTGACTATGAGTTCGAGTTTCAGGTGGGCACCGCCAACCGTGACATGGCACCCGAGGTCGATCTCTGCTGTCTCTTCACGTCATCGCAGTTCTCGTTCCTGAGCGCCTCGATTCTGAAGGAGGTGGCAGGCTTACACGGGGATTTCGCGAAATGGGCACCCCCCGCCACAGTCGCGGCCCTGTGTACACGCTTCGACATCCCGGAACCGGCCACTTCGGAGTCGATGGTGCTGCCAAAGAGCCGTCGTTCCCACCAGGACTAGCACTGTCAAAGGCAAGTTTGGGGCCCTTTGCTATAATCGTAGGCTAGTCGTTGAAGCCCGCGGCGCCGGTTGGCGCTCCAAGGAAGCCCTATCCATGACCGAAATCCTGACGATCATCGACGAGTTCGAGAACTTGATTCAGAACAGTCGCCGCGTTCCGATGTCCTCCAGCGTCCGCGTCGATCAGAAGCAGGCCATGGCACTGATCGATCGCATGCGCATCAGCGTGCCCAGTTCCGTCAAGGAAGGGGAGCGCATGATGCAGGACCGCGACCAAATTCTGGCCGAGGCGCGCAGTCAGGCTGAGGGCATCCTTCAGGATGCCGAGGAAGAGGCTGCCGGTATGGTGGCGGAAGAGGAAATCATGAATCGCGCCCGCATCGAGGTGGACAGCCTGCTGGCGGCTACGCGCGAAGAAGTGGTGCGCATGCGTGCCGACGCCGAGAAGTACCAGTTCGACCAGCTTGAGGATTTGAGCAACACGGTTAGCGGATTGCTCAACGAAGTCCACCGGGGCATGAGCGAGTTGCAGTTCCGCATGGGCGAACACGAGGCAGAACTTGCGGAGGAACCGGAATACAGGGAACTGGTTTAGGCCTCCGGCTTCGTTCGTCGCACCGGTGCCCGCAGGATTGGCCCGGCGAGCCGTCGCGTTTCCCTTGTCCGCACAAGTATGCTGTTCAATGCGGTCTGGCTGCTGGCCCAGTCCACCGGTGCGACGCGGGATTGGCATCTGGATGAGGATATCGCCGGACGCTGGCCCGACCTGACCCCGGCCGCCCACCTGACCGGGTACGTGCGTCTGACCCGGATTCACTGTGGCATTCTGGTGACCGGCCGCCTGGACACCGTGCTCAAGCTTGATTGCAGCCGTTGCCTGGAGCCGGTTGAGCACCCGGTGGCCGTGGAACTGGAAGAAGTGTTCCGCCCCCTCAAGGACGTGGAAACCGGGCGTTACCTGCATCCGGAGGACTACACCGGGCCGGAGGAGTCGGTGTTCGACGAGGCGGTCCTGATCAACGAGCGCCATGAACTGGACCTCAGCGAAGTGGTGCGGCAGCACCTCTGGATTGGCGCGTTGCAGTATCCAGTCTGTACGATTGAGGATCCGGAGGACTGCGAATTCTTCCGGGAAAGCCGCCTGGACCTGGCGCGGGCCAACCGCGACGGCACGGAGTCCGAGGCCATTGAGCCCGTGGACCCGCGTTGGAGCGCACTGTTGCCGTTGCTGAACCCGGAACAGAACCGGGACGCGGACTAGGTAGGCGGCTCTGCAATCCCGACGCCTAGGAGAGCATCATGCCACCCCAGCCAAAACGCAAAGTGAGCCGCACCAGAGCGCGCAAGAAACGATCGCACCACGCGCTTGGCCGAATCACGCCCATGCGGTGTTCCACGCCGGGTTGCGAGGGCACGGTCCTGCCTCATCAGGGCTGCATGGTGTGCGGGACCTATCGCGGCCGCCGATTCCTGGAAGATGCGGCCGATGAGGCCTAGCTTCGCAGTATCCCCGATACCGGGCTCCGGTGTACACAGCTGAAACCGCCCCACTGGCCTTGTTGTTTCCGGGCCAGGGTAGTCAGGCGGTGGGAATGGGACAATCGCTCCTGGACGGGTCGGCGGTTGCGCGCGCCGTGTTTGGCGAAGCCGAGGACATCCTCGGCTTCGAACTGACCAGGATGTGTCTGGAAGGTCCAGCCGACGAACTGGCGGATACCTACAACACGCAGCCTGCAATGCTGACCGTCAGCATTGCGGTCCTGAGGGAAATCGCGGCGCGCATGGGGGATTGCCTGCCCCTGCCGGCGGCCTTCGCCGGCCACAGCATGGGCGAGTATTCGGCCCTGGTGGCTGCTGGAGCCTTGACGTTCGCGGACGGGTTGCGGCTGGTGCGCGAGCGGGGTCGCCTGATGCGCGAGGCCGGTCTCCGGAACCCCGGCCGCATGGCGGCGGTGCTGGGTATGGACGCGGACAGCCTGGCCGCGCTCTGCGGGGAAGTCGCCAACGACTGCGGCGAGATCGTGCAGATTGCCAATGACAACAGCCCCGCGCAACAGGTGGTGTCCGGAACCGTGGCCGCGGTTGCCCAGATGGAAAAACGGGCTCCAGACCGCGGCGCGCGCCGGGTGGTGCCGCTGGACGTGAGCATTGCAGCCCATTGCTCTCTGATGGCCTCGGCCGCGGAGGGCATGGCTCGGGCCGTGGCGGCCGTTGAAATTCGGAAACCGGTGGCGGCGGTGGTTCTCAATACCACTGCCGAACCCTCGCGCGATCCCGTCGCCATCCGCCGAGAACTGGTAGATCAGATGACGGGCGGGGTGTTGTGGCGCGCCAGCGTGCAACGCATCGCAGACCTGGGAGTCACCGCCACGGCCGAACTGGGCAGCGGCAATGTTCTGTCCGGCCTGAACCGGCGCATCGTGCGCCGCATGACCACTCACTCCCTGCAGACCATGGCCGACATCGAGTCCTGGTGCGCTGCACGGGAGGGTTGAAGTCTGCTGAAGCCGGTGCATCGGGCTCGGAATCCCTTAGGTTTGCTGTGCTAGAATCGGCCGCCGAAGGCCCTCCGGCAGCCGGTGGCTGCGCTCTCCATTGATGAACCTGAAGGACAGAATCGCGCTCGTCACCGGCAGCAGCCGCGGCATTGGTGCCGCGATTGCGTCCGAATTGGCCGCGCGGGGCGCGTTCGTGGTCGTCAACTACCGGGCGGACGAGGACGGTGCCGCGTGTGTGGCGGACGGCATCCGCCAAGGCGGAGGCGATTGCGCCGTCGTGCAGGCCGATGTCTCGGACGGTCAGGCGGCGGCCGGACTGGTCAAGGAGACACTTGCGTTCAAGGGCCGCCTGGATATTCTGGTCAACAATGCCGGCTTGACCCGGGACGGGCTGTTGATGTCGATGAAGGAACAGGACTGGGATTCGGTGATCAGGACCAATCTGACCAGCGTCTATCAGGTCACGCGACCGGCGGTGCGCAGCATGTTGCGCAAGCGTAGCGGCGCCATCATCAACATTGCCAGCGTGGTGGGCCTTTCGGGTGCGGCGGGCCAGACCAACTACGCGGCGAGCAAGGCGGGATTGATTGGCTTCACCAAGGCACTCGCCCGAGAGGTGGGGAGCCGCGGCATCACGGTCAACGCCATTGCCCCCGGCTTCATTCCCACCGCCCTCACGGAGATTCTGCCGGAAGACCATGTGCAGCACGTGATCGCCCAGACGCCCCTTGGGCGCATGGGCACGTGCGCAGAAGTGGCCCGGGCCGCAGCCTTTCTGGCCTCCGAGGATGCCGCCTTCATCACCGGCCAGACCCTGGCGGTGGACGGCGGACTGACAATGCAATGATCGGATTTGCATCAGTCGGGGCGGCCGGCGTTGTGTCCAAGCCTTCCTGGAGATCCCCTGGAATTCACCCCGCCGAACCGGCCGCGGACGAAGCTGTGCGCGAGGTGCTGGTAGAGGAAGGCTGGCTGGGCGCGGATTCTGCCTACAGGGGACGCCACAGCCGTTATCGCGCAATCGCCTTGCAAGTTCTGTACGAATGCGACACCACGCGCCATCCGCTGAGCCAGGTGCTGCAGCGGCGGTTTGCCAGTCTGCGGCAAAATGACATGGCGCTGACTTCCCGCGGCCAGGATTTGGTGCGCGGTCTGGCCAGCGGAGCCTGGGAGGCTCGAGACGAAATCGACCGGATTATCGGCGGGGTGGCCCAGCGCTTTCCCGTTGATACCCTGTCGGTGCTGGACCGCAACATCATGCGGCTGGCTGTTCAGGAAATGCTGGAGCCAACGATGGCCAAGTCCGTCAAGGTGATTGTCGTCGAGGCCGTGGCCTTGGCCGAGCGCTACGGGACCGACCAGTCGCCGACCTTTGTGCACGGGGTGCTGGGTGCCGTCAGCCAGCGGCTGGCACGCCGCGCCGATTGCGAGTTCTCCGAGGAAACGGGCCGGTAGCCATGGGACTGAACGGACCGAACTTCCTGGGCATTGGCTTGCCCGAATTGATGTTCATCATCGTGTTGGGCTTGGTCGTGCTGGGTCCGGATCGTCTGCCCACGGTGGCCAAGGACCTGATTCGGGCCTTTTTCCGGATCCGCAACCTGTCCAAGGATCTGACCGGCCAGTTGGAGGCCGAGCTTGGGTTCGACGAACTCAAGGAGTTGCGGGAACTCAAGGGCATGAAGACTGGCGGCCTGGTCGAGGCTTGGGCCAACGACGAACTGGACCTCAATCTCGACGGTGAGAACTCCGTGACTGATCAGATCGAGGAAGAAAAGAAAAAGAAGCGCGAGAAGGTCCGGCGCGAGCGGGAGTTGAAGCAGCGGCGCGACAAGGCCAAGCGCGATCAGCAGGCTAAAATCGATGCCCTGCTCGAGAAGGACGAGGCGGCGCAGGAGAGCGACGGCGGCACGACGGATGCCACGTCGGATGTATCCACCACTGGGACCAGCGACGCGGCCGATGGTGATACAGAGGCGGAACCGACCAATACCATCCAGAATGTGGGGATGGACAACTTGATCGGTGCGGGTCGCGTGGATCCCGCCTACGTCGGTCAGGAAGAGAAGGACCCGACCGGAGAGCCGGATGCGGTGCCGGAGGCCGATGCCGAAGCCCGCGCAGTGGACGCGGACACTGCGTCCGACCCGGAGCCGATCCCCGCGGCCCCGGAACGTAGCTGAGTTCCAATCCGACCAGGGATTGGCCTGCCAGGGCCCCCCGGCAGGTATAGTGCCGTCCGAGCCCGCTTACTGTTTCTTGCTGGCAACGCGCCGCCTGATTCCCGCATGACATCATGACTACCGCACAAATCCCGAACCAGGAGATTCCTCAGGGCGAGGGCGGGCAGATGAGCATCATGGATCATCTGCGTGAGCTGAGGACGCGGATGATCTGGATCTTCGCCAGCCTGGCGGTCGGGACGTTGTTGGGGATGGTGGCCTCCGAATGGGTGGTCTCCGCCATCGTCAACAAGTGGAACGTGATGCTCCAGGCGATTTCGCCCTTCGAGCCCATCGCCGCGTTCTTCCGGGTGAGCGTAACGCTGGGGGTGGCTTTCGCCACGCCCATGATTACGTATCAAATTTTGGCGTTCATTGTGCCGGGCCTGTATCCGCACGAAAAGCGGAGTCTGCTGTACCTGACGCCTGCCATCTTCGCGCTGTTTATCTGCGGCGGGGCCTTTGCCTACTACGTCATGCTGCCGGTGGCAGTGGCGTTCCTGCAGCAGTTTTGGAACGAGTTGATTGAGGCCAACTGGAGTGTGCGGGAGTTTGTGTTCTTCACGGTCCGGATCACGTTTTGGATCGGGGTTTTCTTTGAGTTGCCGCTGGTGATGGCCTTCCTGGCCCGCATCGGCATCGTCAGCGGACCGAAGCTGCTGGGGTGGTGGCGTTACGCGATTGTGCTCAGTTCGGTGGTCGCGGCCATCATCACGCCGACCATCGATCCGGTCAATATGGCCATCGCCCTGTTTCCGCTGATCCTGCTGTATTTCATCGGGGTTGGTCTGGCCTATCTGCTGTATCGACCGCGCGAACCCCGGGACTTTTCCGAGACCGAGGACGAAGGCCAACAGGAATAGCTCTCATGGACAGAGACCAACTGATAGCCCGCAAGACCAGGGTACAGCGCGAGATTCTACTTCTGCAGAGGCAGATTAGTTCCGCCAACATGAATCCGGCGGGGAACTCCGCCAAGCGGCAGAAGAAGCAAATCCGCGGCCTGGAGGCTAAGCTGGAACGCCTGATGGCGGAGGAGGGCAACCTCCGGATCCAGATCGACAAGGCCCCGGTTGAGGAGAATTGATTGGCATTGCTCGGCAGGCAGGCCGCGGCCTGCCTGCCGAGTTCAGAGGTTCACCGGACCGCCAAAACGTCGGATACCGATCCGGTCTCAGCCGCAGCCGGCTGCGGGAGGTCGATAACTAACCCCGTGTGCAGGTTTCATATCAGGTAACCAGCTTCGAGAGTTGTAGGGGAGAGTGGCCCTGACCCTGGTTCAGCAGGAACGCGATGGTGTGGCTAAGCACTTTTCGGAGCAGGCGATGGCCCAGATGCCACAGGTCTCTCGTCCGGACGTGCTTGATGAGGTAACGGTCCACAAGTTGACCGAAGACCGTATCGATCCGGTACCGCAAGCGGCTGAGGTTGGCACTGCGTCGGGGCCAGGGGTCCTGCCGGGCTTTCTGGTAGGGAGCCTGCAGCTGCACACCCTGCGGTGCCAACGCCTCTCGAAGCAGGGGGCTCCAGTAGTTGCGGTCCCCCACGACGATACCTTGTCGGCCGTCGACCAACTCGGGCACGACGGCCGTCTCATGGACGTTGGCCGGGGCCAGGCTGAAGCGCACGATGACCCCGGGCCAGGCCACCAGGACATGGACACGAAAGCCGTAGAAGGTCTGGCGCAACAGCACGTCGTAGCCGAAGGCCGCCTCGCCCCCGAAACACCGGCAGCGGTGGGCCCGCGCGAACTGACAGACGGGGAGTGGAAAGCTGTCAACCAGTTGCAGCCAGGGCTCGCAGCCAATCCGTGGGAGCAGCCGCTGCCACATGCGCTCCTTGAGATGACACAGATTGGCCGCCTGCCGGACGAAGGTGGTGCGGTGGAGTTGCCTGAGGGCGGGGAAGAAGTGGAGGTAGTGTCTCCGGAAGTAGTCGAAGATCGCCTTGTCCTGGTGCAGGGACAGGTACTCGCCCACGATCTCCATGGTGAGGACCTCGCTGTCAGCAAGCTTCGGAGCGGGGCCCCGCTGTCGAAGACATCGATGACCAAGGATGTCGACCATGAGGTCGTCCACGAGGCAGAAAGTGGCTATGATGAAGTGATCCAGGTCCATGGGTCCTCCAATGTGTTTCGTCCATACCCATTAGAGACACCGGGACCTGGATTTCCAAATCCATACCATCCTCTGCCTAAAACCTGCACACGGGGTTAACTACGCTGCGGTCTGGCCGGTCTCGGCCTCGACCAGGAGGCGTCGCAGGATTTTGCCCACCAGTGACTTGGGTAGTTCGTCCTTGAACTCCACCTCCCGCGGCACCTTGTAGCCGGTCAGGGACTGGCGGCAATAGTCCCGGATCTCATCCTCCGTGGCCTGCTGGCCTTCATGCAGGACTACCCAGGCCTTGACTCGTTCGCCGCTGCTCTCGTCCGGGATCCCGGCCACTGCGGCTTCCAGGACGGCCGGGTGGGCATAGAGGACCTCCTCGACTTCGCGCGGCACGACATTGAAGCCGCCGACCAGAATCAGTTCCTTCTTCCGGTCGACCACGGCCAGGTATCCGTCGTCGTCCATGGTGACGATGTCGCCGGTGTGCAGCCAGCCGTCCTCGTCGATGGTTTCGGCCGTGGCCTCGGGCTGTTGCCAGTACTCCTTCATTAACTGCGGACCCCGCACGCAGAGTTCGCCCTCGGCGCCCGGTTCCGCATCCACGTAGTTGCCGTCCTCGTCCTGTTCCACGTTCACAATGCGGATTTCCGTGGACGGGAAGGGCAGTCCGATTTTGCCGTCGCGCGCTTCGCCCTTGAGCGGATTGGCGGCGACGACCGGCGAGCATTCGGTCAGGCCGTAGCCTTCCACCAGGTTGCCGCCGGTCATGCGGTTGAAGGTTTCCTGAACCTCCATGGGCAGGGGTGCGCCGCCGGAGATGCAGTATTCGACCGAAGACAGGTCGTATTCCCCCGCCTTTTCGTGGTTGATGGCAGCGTTGTAGAGCGCGGGCACTCCGGGGAACACGGTGATTCCCTCCTTGGACACCAAGCGCAGGTTCTGCTCGGTGTCCCTCGGATTGGGTGTTATGACGATACGGGCGCCAATGCGGACGCTGAGCAGAACCGTGATGGCCAAGCCGAAGATGTGGAAGAACGGCAGGGCGCCCATCATGACTTCCTCGCCGTCGCGCGCCTTGGCGAACCAAGCCCTGGTCTGCGAGGTGTTGGTGCCCAGGGATCTGTGTGTCAGGACTGCGGCGCGGGGCACACCGGTGGTGCCGCCCGTGTACTGCAGTACGGCCATGGAGTCGGGTTCCCCGGCCGGCGCCATGGAACGGGCGGTCTGCTGCGACATGAGCAGGTGCAGATTGTAGACCCCGCCGCCGTAGACCACGTCCGCAATGTGACCCAGTTCCTTCAGGGGCCGCGCGGTCAGTTTCCTGGCCAAGCCCGACAGCGTCTCGTTGATGTCGGTGATCAGAATGTGCTCGATCTCGGTATTGGCCTGGATGCTCCGGACGGTCTCCAGGCCTCCCGACATGCAGATGACGGCTTTCGCGTTGCTGTCGCTGAAGATGTGCTCGAGTTCCGGCGCTGTGTAAATGGGATTGGCATTGACGACCACCAGTCCTGCCTTCAGGATGCCGTAGAGGGAGATCACATACTGTGGGATGTTCGGCAGCATAATGGCCACGCGCTCGCCCGGTTGCAGCCCCAGGCTTTTGAGGGCGTGGGCCACGCGGTTGCTGGCCAGGTCCAATTCCCGGTATGTGATCTTGGACTGCAAGGTCAGGCCGAGCGGCAGGTACTTGAGCACCAAGTGCAGAGCCGTGTGGCCGGGGTGGCGGCTGACGGTCTCAGTCAGGTCCTGGGTTAACAGGTGATTGACGGTGTCGACCGCTTCCGCGACCCCGTCCTCGTAGTGTGTGCGCCAAATAGGTTCAAGAGTCATGGTCGAGCCCTCTGTTCAGAGATGGAGTTGCGGAGGTCGCGGGCACGCTACACGCTTGTGATGAATCGATCGTAGCACAAGGCTTAATTTGATTTTTTACGGTCGGTAGCCTTCCGCCTCCGGAGTTCATACGCGGCCGAGGTTCTCCGAACAAGCCGTCCCGAAGTGCAGCCGGGCGACCGGCGGTCGACTCCTGCGTTACACTTTCCAAGTCAAAAACCGGGCCCGCTGGGCTACAGGAACGGCTTACAGGGAATCGTTTGTCATGCGGATGTCCAAACTGTTTTTCCACTCGCTGCGCGAGGCGCCGGCCGAGGCGGAACTGGTCAGTCACCAGCTGATGCTCAGGGCTGGCCTGATTCGCCAGGTGACCTCCGGGATTTTCGAGTACCTGCCACTGGGTATGCGGGTTAAGCACAAGATCGAGCGGCTTCTGCGCGAGGAGATGGACCGCGTGGACGGCCAGGAAATGGTGATGCCCGTGGCGCTGCCGGCGGAACTGTGGCGCAAGTCCGGACGCTGGTACGCAGTCGGCGACGATCTGATGCGGATGAAGGACCGGACCGGCCGCGACATGTGCCTGGCCATGACGCACGAGGAGGTCATGGCCGATCTGGTGGCCCGTTCCGTTAACAGCTACCGTCACCTGCCCATCGTGATGTACCAAATCCAGACTAAGTTCCGGGACGAACCCAGGCCGCGCGGGGGCATGCTGCGCGTGCGCGAGTTCACCATGAAGGACGCCTATTCCTTCCATGCGGACCAGGCGGACCTGGACGACTACTATCCCCGGATGTACGAGGCCTACTTCCGGGTGTTCCGCCGGGCGGGGCTGGATGTGGTGGCCATCGAGTCCGACATGGGCATGATGGGCGGCACCATGGCCCACGAGTTCATGGCAATGTCCGACATCGGCGAGGACACGATCGTCCAGTGTCGCGGATGCACCTACCGGGCGAATCGGCAGGTTGCATCCTTCCGCAAGGATCCGCCTCCGGCCGCCGAACCCCTGCCCATGGAGGAGGTCCACACGCCAGGTACCGACACCATTGCCGCCTTGGCGGACATGCTGGACATCGACACCGCACAAACGGCCAAGGCCCTCTTCCTGGTGGCGTTGTTGTCGGAGCAGGATCAGAACCGCGAGCAGTTTGTGTTCTGTGTGGTGCGCGGCGACATGGAGTTGAACGAGACCAAGCTGACCAATGCCATCAACGCCGTGCACCTGAGACCCGCGACCGAGGCCGAAATCAGGGCCGTGGGGGCCGAGCCCGGGTTCGGCTCGCCGGTGGGCGTGGACCGGGACCAGGTCATGGTGGTGGTGGACGACCTGGTCTGCAAATCGGCGAATCTGGTGGCCGGGGCCAACCGGCCGGACTGGCACTACCGCAACGTGAACTGTGGACGCGACTACGGGGCGGACCTGGTCACGGACATCGTCAACGTCGACGACGGGCATGCCTGTTCGGTCTGCGGCGGCGAGCTGTACCTGCAACGTGGGGTGGAAGTCGGCAACACGTTCAAGCTGGGCACTAAGTACAGCGAATCGCTCGGGGCCTACTACCAGGATGAAAAGGGCGATTCCCATCCGATTGTGATGGCTTCGTACGGGATTGGCGTGGGCCGGCTGATTGCCTGCATCATCGAGAACTTCAACGACGAGTATGGCATTCAATGGCCTTTGTCCGTCGCGCCCTACCAGGTGCACCTGGTGTGCTTGGCCTCGGCCGGACAGACCGACGTGTGGGACAAGGCCGAGGCACTCTACGGGGAGCTGTCCGAAGCGGGTCTGGAGATTCTGTACGACGATCGGCAGGCCCGGGCCGGCATCAAGTTCAACGATGCGGACCTGGTCGGCATTCCCTTGCAGATTGCCGTGGGCAAGCGCGGCCTGGCCCAGGGACAGGTGGAACTGAAGCTGCGGCGGAGCGGTGAGCGCCACATGCTGGACGCGGACAACGTCCGAGGGGAATTGGAACCCTACCTGCAGGCGGAACAGGCCTGGCTGGACGACCTCCTGGCCCTACCCATGCCGGACTGACTGATTCGAGGGCCGGTCGGAGTCGAGACTACAGCAAGTACTCCGGTACGGTATCCGTCACCGGTGGAGTTCCCACGCACCCCACCGGGTCATTCTGAGCCGCGGCATCCGTGCCTACACATGGATAGGGTCGTCGCAGTCAGCGGCGAGGAAACCTGCATGCCGTTGGTGGACCGTGCTTCAACGTGCGCCACCGAATCGCGGCGCGGACGCTGGCGCGGTTTTTCCAGCGCAAAGGCTGATGGAACGTTGCAAAGAGAAAGCATGCGAACATTCGGTTCCATCTGCAACTGGATCAGGACCACGCCTTGATTTGGCACCATCCCACTGCGCTGTATTGTATTGCGCATACCGAGGGATTTGGGCACTGTTGCCAAGGGAAAATATCAGATGTCAAGAACTATCGAGTCGAAGCCGATCAGGATTTTGGTACTCCTTTCGAGTACCACTCTGGCCCTCGGCATATTGGTGTCCTGTGTGGTGCTGCCTCAGGAACCATTCCAGACTGGCTATTCGGTCGACTGCGACACCTTGGCAACGCAACCGGAACGGGTGGATTGCTGGAGGCGGTGGTATCAGAGCCAGGGCGAAGGTCAGTCCACCGACCAAGACGATGAAACTGAACATGGCGAGGCCAGTCTGCCGACCAACACCTTCGCATCGGTCAGTGTGGGATGGATTCACGCCTGCGGTGTGCGGACGGACGGGTCCGTCGTCTGCTGGGGATACGACGGACATGGCGAGGCCAGTCCACCGTCCGGCACTTTCTCATCGGTCAGTGCGGGGACACACCACACCTGCGGTGTGCGGACGGACGGGTCCGTTGACTGCTGGGGGTACGATGGACATGGTCAGTCCAGTCCGCCGTCCGGTACCTTTGCCTCGGTCAGTGCGGGGGGACCACACACTTGTGGTGTGCGGACGGACGGCTCTGTCGCCTGCTGGGGATCAAACAGGGATTGGAACGACGAGTTCCAGGGGCTGATCACGCCACCGGACAGTGTGTTCACCTCGGTCAGTGCTGGGGATGAACATACCTGCGGTATCCGGACAGACGGCTCCGTGGCCTGCTGGGGAGCCGATGAATATGGCCAGTCCAGTCCGCCCACCGGTGTGTTCGCCTCGGTTAGTGCGGAGGATTGGCACACCTGCGGTATCCGGATGGACGGCTCCGTGGCCTGCTGGGGAGCCGATGAATATGGTCAGTCCAATCCGCCCGCCGGTATGTTCTCATTGGTTAGCGTGGGGTTTGAATACACTTGCGGTGTGCGGCCGGACGGTTCGATCGTTTGCTGGGGCCGGGGATACGATGGATTTGACGAGTCCAGTCCGCCGGACGGCTCCTTCGTAACAGTCAGTGCGGGAGGAGGCCCTACCTGTGGTGTGCGGCCGGACGGTTCCGTCGTCTGCTGGGAGGATGACGGTTTCACTGAATTTGAGAGCGACTGCGACGCCTTGGAGACGCAACATAAACAGGAAGACTGCTTGAGGCAGTGGTATCAGAATAGGTTGGATGCATATGAATCTGATGCAAATGAATTTGGCGAGTCCAGCCCACCGGACGGCTCGTTTGTGTCGGCCAGTTCAGGGGGAGGCCATACCTGTGGTATCCGGACGGATGGCTCGGTGGCTTGCTGGGGGATTGATAAAGCGGGCAAGTCCAGTGCGCCCGCCGGTTCCTTCACTTCGGTTAGTGCGGGGGATGAGCACACTTGCGGAGTGCGGACGGACAGTTCCGTTGTCTGTTGGGGAGCCGATGAAGCGGGCCAGTCCAGTGCGCCCGCCGACTCCTTCGCATCGGTCAGCGCCGGGGCGCTCCACACCTGCGGAGTGCGGATGGACAGTTCCGTCGTCTGCTGGGGGTTCGATGAATATGGCCAGTCCAGTGCGCCCGCCGGTTCCTTCGCCTCGGTCAGTGCGGGGACGCACCATACTTGTGGAGTGCGGACGGACAGTTCCGTCGCTTGTTGGGGATGGGATGGATACGCCGAGTCCAGTACGCCGGTCAGTTCCTTCGCCTCGGTCAGTGCGGGGGATGGGCACACCTGCGGTGTGCGGACGGATGGCTCAGTGTTCTGCTGGGGAATCGATGGATATGGCGAGTCCGGCACGCCGGTCGGCTCCTTTGCCTCGGTCAGTGCGGGGGCGTACCACACCTGTGGTGTGCGGACGGACAGTTCCGTCGTTTGTTGGGGGGACAATGAAGATGGCCAGTCCAGTCCACCCGATGGCTCCTTCGACTCAGTCAGTGCGGGGGCATACCACACCTGCGGTGTGCGGACAGACGCTTCTGTTGTCTGCTGGGGTCTTGCATACTATTGGGTTAGTTCCTCGCCGTAGACAGCGGGAGGCGTTTGGACCATAGCGCCGGCGGATGGTCGTCTACGGCCGTCGAAGTTACGGATTGTGCCGGAAGTAGGTATTGCGCAGCACCTGAAGAATGATGGCCGGGTCCAGGTCCGAGCGCTCGAGGCAGGACTTGAGGATGGACCAAACTCCCTGACGGGTCATACGGGTGCTACATGCTGAACGCGGACAATGTCCGCGGGGAATTGGAACCCCATCTTCAGGCGGAGCATACCTGGCTGGACGATCTTCTGGCCCTGCCCATACAGGATTGACGGGCCTCCGGTCAGAGCCGGGGCAACAACGTTCGCAGGAGCTTGGCGTAGCTCTCTCCGGTGGCGCGGCCAGCGATCACCACTTCCTCGGCATCCGGCCGGTCCGTGGCCTCAAGCGTGTCCACGCACAGATTGGTGATGGTGCTGAAGGCGAGCACTTCCATGCCGGCGTGGCAGGCGATCATAACTTCCGGTACCGTGCTCATGCCCACGGCATCGCCACCCCATGCGCGCAGCATCCGGATCTCGGCCGGGGTTTCGAAATTGGGTCCGGCTACCCAGACATAAACTCCTTCCCGCAGCTCCGTTCCCGCTTCACGCGCCGCGGCGCGTGCCAACTTGGCCAACCGTTGGCTATAGGCGTCATTCATGGCCGGGAAACGATCGCCAAACTCGTCCTCATTGGGGCCTCGGAGCGGGTTCAGGCCTGCCATGGCAGGCAGGGCGATATGGTCGCGGATGAGCATGATTTGACCGACCCGGAAGTCTGGATTCAATCCGCCGGCCGCGTTGGTCAGGATCAGAGTCCGGATTCCCAGACGGTTCATCACGCGCACCGGAAATGTTGCCTGTGCAGGCGACCACCCTTCATAGGTGTGGTGCCGGCCTCGCATAATCAGAACGGGCCGTTGTGCGACCTTGCCCAGTAGTAACTCGCCTTTGTGTCCAAGGGCCGTGCTCACCGGGAAGCCTGGAATATCGCCGTAGGGAATCGCGACCGATTGGTCCACCAGATCGGCCAGGATGTCCAGGCCGCTGCCCAGCACCAAGCCAATGGTGGGTCTCAGATTGGTTTGAGCCTGGACCCAGGCCGCGGCCCTGTCGTAGGCAGCCGGATCGGTTGCGGGTTGCAATACCGGAGGAAGGGCGTTCACGACTGTTGGTCTCACGGATTGTGCCGGAAGTGGGTATTGCGCAGCACCTGAAGGTTGATGGACGGGTCCAGGTCCGAGCGTCCAAGACAGGACTTGAGGATGGACCAAACTCCCTGGCGGGTCATGCGAGTGCCTTGCCGATTCGGAAAGAGGGGTACCGGCATGTCTGCGTCCGCAGGAGATGTCCAGGAATCGGTAACCGGGTTGTGCAGGGAAGTGTGGTTCTCCCGCATGTGATGGAGGATGACTTGGGCCGGCTCGTCGGCCAGCGCCTTCAAGGTTCCGTCGGGCATGCGCAGGCTGGTGCCCCGCGGGCCCACGTCGTCGACGTTGAGCTTTGTGATGTCGGACGCACGCAGGCCTGTGTAGTAAACAATGGTCAGGACGGCACAGTCCCGGCGGCGGTTGGCCGCGCCGGGTTGATTGGCTGCGTCCAGGAGGCGGGCCACGTCGGACTCGGACAGGTGCATGGGTGTGCTGGCCGCCACCGTTTGGGGAGGCAGGTCGCCGATTTGATCGGCGTTCACCACGCCGTTGGCCACCAGGAAGTTCAAAAAGGTCCGCAGCACGGCCATCTTGCGAGCCAGGGTCGTGTCCTGATAGCCCCGGTCCTGCAGGAAGAACCGATATTCCTGAAGATGCTCGGGCCGGATGCCGGCCCAGTTCGCCGCCGCCGGCACGCCCGGGTGGTTCCATGCGCCCAGGAATTTCACCAGTTGCGCCAAGTCCGCACGATAGGCGGACCTAGTGTGTTCGTTACTCTTGGTCTCTACGTACTTGTCAATCCAATCGCGCATGGGACCTGTTCAACTGCTCGTTTGGCGGGGATGGCTGGAAGTGATCAATTTAACATAAGCCATCAACAACAAGCAGGTTGAACCGCGTTGGAGGAGGGGGCATCCGTCCTTGGCGTCTCCGTGTACGGAGGTGAGCTTATGCAACCACAGTCTGGCCAGGTTCGGACCGCCAGTCTGAATAAAGAGTGCGAGGCGACCCTGCAAGTACTGGAGCGGGAGATCGCAAGCCTGTTGTCGGATGTCGTGAGATGCTGATGGCATGGTCAGGAACCACATTCAGAAACAGGCTGACCTCGGAATGAACGCGCGATGAAGTTGACCTACGCAGTTGTCATTGGACAATCCCCCAACAACTACGTTGCCTATGCGCCGGAAGTGCCGGACTGCATCAGCACTGCCAAGACTTGGGATGAGATGCTGGCGATGATCCGCGAGGCACTCATCGTCCACATCGAGTTTCTGATCGAGGATGACGATCTCATACCGGAGTCCATGATGTCCATCGATGATGACATCGCGTATCACAGGAAAGAGCTCGCCAAGGCCGATGAGAAGTTGTTGGCAGGATACGTAAATATTCCACCAACGATCTCGACCACGTTCCGCATGGCGGAAATCGAGGTTCCCGTGTTGCCACTTGGGACCGTCTAGACCTCACTCACTTCTTCGATGGCAAGGGTTTGGCAGTCCAACGTCTGCGGAGCCAGGGAATCGCTCACATCGGGCGAATGGTGGTTTCTGGTCCGGCCCGGTCCACGGGCACCAACACAGTTTTGCCGCGTGTCTTCCATGTTGGCCGCCGAACGGGTCGCGGGTACCGACGCGCCCCTGTGGGATTGCCGGTCATGCTGGCGCGGTCACTCAATCAGGACTTCCACGCGAATGCTGTTTTCGTGGTCGGTGACCTCAACGATCTTGCCACCAACGCCGTTTGCCAACCCGGCGACCAATTCGTCCACGTCAATGGCCTTGACTCCGGGTGCATACTGGGAACCGATGCGCAAACCCAGTTCCAGCAGTTGAACGGGCAGCTGCGCCTGGGCCTTGACCCTCCCGCTGTGCAGGTTGCTGACCTTCAACCGAACCACCTTGCCGGCCAACGCCTTGGTCGCGAGGCGGGCGGCAACCGTGTCTTCCGGCCCCGCGGACCGGTCCAGGACGTCCAGCAGGCGAAAGGCTTCGTCCACCGTGATGGTCCCCGCATCGATCATCTTGAGGACTTGCAGGCGTTCCTGTTCTTGAACGGGCATGGACGGCACAACACTAGGGGCTTAGACGGCCTTCATCTTGCAACAGGCAACCGGTTTGGTTAGAACTGGCCCAGCAGTCCCTTCCGGCGGGCGATCCGTTCCGCCACCAGGTAGAGCGACAGGCCCAGGACGAACCAAATCAGCGAGTGGAGCACCAGCAGCGGGAGCAGGCCGTCGGCCCACGCGTCGGCCAGCGTCAGATCGTCCAGTGTGACCAGCCTGGCTACCTCGATGCTCAGCGTGGAAGGGAGGGCCCGGGTGGCCGTTGTCATCCAGGCGGGGAAGACGGTGACCGGAACGATGGCGCCGTTCAGGAACAGCAACACGTTTTGGATGAGGTTGGCGAATGACAAGATGTTCTTGAACAGGATGGTCAAGCCGGCCACGACGAACCCAAGGCCGTACAGGCCGAACATCGTCAGGCCCATGACTGGGATCAGGCGCCAGTTGAGGCCCAAGTCCAGCCCGAACGCGAGCGTGATCGTCCCACCCCCCAGCAGGATGACAGCTGTCGTCCACGCGAAGTTCGAGAGAGTGCGACCAAACAGCAGCGCGGCAAAGGGGGTGGAGCCCATGAACATCTGCTCGATCGTGCCCTGCTGCTGTTCTTCCCGCAGGGCATAGCTCATGTTCGAGATGGCGAAGATTGAGTAGGTCCAGATGCAGAACCCGACCAGGGTGAAGGCCAGATCCTCGCTGTTGAACGCGCCGTTGCCGACGAAAAAGTTTATGCCCAGGAACACCATGAACAGGCCCACGACTTCGGACACCACGTTGAACTTGAAGGTCCACATCAGTTGCAGGCCCTTCCACGTCTCCGCGGCAATGCTCATGACATGGTTCAGTCCCGGCGGAACGGGACGCAGTGAAGCCGACAGCGGTTGCGCTTCGTGTCCGGTAGGATGGTGAATGGCCATCTCATTCATGGTTGGCAGTCCTTCGGGTCTCCTGGATAAAGATGTCCTCGAGCGATGGCATGGCTTGGGCAATGGAGTTGATGCGCGCCGGCCAGTCTTTCATTGCGGTTGCGATCGCGGTTAACGATGTGTTGCCGTTGGCCGGGATACTGATTTGCGCGCCGTCTTCCTCCTGCTTGACGATTGCTCCCGGCCACTGCGCCGAAGCCCGCCAGCCGATTTCGACCGGATCGCCCTCCGCCTGCACCAGGAAGAGCTCCTGCTTGTGCAAGCGCTTCAGGTCCGCCACCGCCTGATCGGTCACCTTCACCCCGTTCTGGATGATGACCACGCGTTGGCACAGCTCCTCGGCCAGGTCCAACTGGTGGGTGGTTAGAACCAGGGTCATGCCATAGCGGATGGACAGGGTGCGGATCCATTCCTTCACCGTGACGGCGGCCTCGACGTCCAATCCCAGTGTGGGTTCGTCCAGCAGCACGAGGCTGGGTCTGTGGATCAAGGCGCAGGCGATGGCGGTCTTTTGCTGCATGCCGCGCGAGAACGTGCGCACCGGATCATGGCGGCGGTCCCAAAGATCCAGGTCCTCCAGCAGCACGCGGCCCCAATTGTTGACGGCGGTGGCGGGGATGCCCTTGATGCGGGCCGAATAGGCCAGGTTCTGCAGGGGAGTCAGCCGCCAGTAGATGTTGCGCGTCCCTTCCAGGACGGCGCCCATCAACTGCATAACCCGGCGGGTCTGGCGATGGACGTCGTAGTTGAGGACTGTGACGGTACCCTGGTCCGGCAGGACCAGCCCGCACATCAACTTGATAGTGGTCGTCTTGCCGGCACCGTTCGGGCCCAGGAAGCCGATCACTTCCCCTGTTGACACGGTCAGATTCAGGTTGGAGACCGCCTGCACGGTCTTGTTGCGCGACGCTCGATAGGACTTGGACAGATTTTCGATGGCAATGGCGTTCATGGGTGAACCTGTGGGGATGGAATGCAGGGCAACTACCCGGACCCGGTACCTGAGCCGAGACCGGCTCAGGTACCGAGTGCCTGGAGCAACTGGTTGGCTTCCTCAACGGATATCTTTCCCTCCTCCAGCATGCGCAGAATCATCATTCTTTCCTTGGCCTGTGCCTCCGGCGACACGGGTGGGGTCTGTACGGGTTCGGATTCGCGGGTCAGGAAATCCAGATTGGGTTTCACTTCCTCTTCCCACACGGTGCGGGACCTCGTCTGCACGGTCTCCATGGCCTCCTGCGCCGCCTTGACCGCCTCCTCCTGGATCTCGGTGAACTGCTCCTGCAGGTCGGCCCGTTTGTCCGATGTCAGTCCCTGCTCGTCCATAACCGAGGTCAAGCGGCCGGTTGCGGTCTCAATCACCCGTTCGACGTGTCGGCGCACCTGCTGTGCAATGTTCTCGATGGGACCGGGATGGTCGGTAGGGGCATTTGATTCGAGGTGTGGCGACTGAGGGTTGTGTGGGGACAGCGAAATCATCCCGCCGGCGCTGAGTTGAAAGTTCGCCGCGCCGTCTCCGAACACCTGGACAGAATTGCCGCCACCACTCGACATGTGCACGGTGGCTCCGGCACCGGGAGGGAGTTCCAACGCGATGTTGCCGCCTGCGTTGACCGTGTAGTCGGAGTCGCGGATCGCCGTCAGTTTCAGTTTGGCGTGGCCGCCCGCGTTCAGGCCGTCCATGCTGTTGATATCCTGAAACTCGATGTGGCCGCCCACGTTGCTCAGGCGCATGCGCCCCTTGATGTCGCGGCCTCTGGCATGGCCTCCCACATTGGGGGTGGAAAGGTCCCCGCCGACTGCTTCGGCATTCAGGTGTCCGCCGACGGATCCGGTGGATACGTCCTGTTCCACCCGTGCCACCGAGCAGTGGCCGCCAATGTCCTTCAGGGATACCGAGCCCAAGCTCCCGAGACGGGCATGGCCGCCGATCGCGCCTCCCGTCACGCCTTCGGGCAGATCGGAAACATCCACATGGCCCCGGCAGTCCTCAAGGTCCACACGGCTTTGGCGCGGCACCTCCACGGTTGCATCGCGTCGGATGCGCAGGTGGAACGTCTCGTGTCGGTCCTCCCATTCCAGGGTCTTGGCTCCCTTGCCGCTGACCTGCACGTCCTCAATGTCCCGGCCCCGGACGACCAGGGAGCAATTCTTGCCGGAACGAATGAACAGTTTGGGGCTGTCGCTGTTGACCGTTAGCGAGGTTGTGTTCATGGTTGTCCTCTTGTGTTGGGGTTCGTCAGGCCCGGTTCTATTGGTGGTCGCGCGATCCCAGGCTGATCAACGCCTCGTCAACGCTCAACTGTCCGGATTCCACCTGGGTCAGTACGTCCATGCGGTCCGGTTCGGAGTCAAATCCGTCGGTACCGGATGGTGCCTCGAGTCCCAGGGCCTGGATAATCTCCTTGAGCCGGGACCTGAGCGTCGGATAGGAAAGGTTGAGTTCCTCCTGCATGCGGTTGAACTTGCCTTCACATTGGATGAAGGTCAGCACAAACTCGATTTGGTTCTGGTCCAGTGCCAGGAACGGCGACTTGACCTCGAAGCGGCCGTCGAACGTGACATCCCCGTCCGGGCTGTAGAAACGGGTCACGATCACGGGGCCTCCGGTGATGGGGCATTGGGCTGGCAGCTCGGGCATGGTCAGGCCTCCGGCTCCAGGGCCACCCGCATGGTTCCGGCGCGGGTGCATCGGGTTTGAGTCTGCGCATTCGGAATCTTCATGTCTGCCTCCTTGTCCTTCAATATTATTGAAGTCAACATTGATAATATAGCATCAACGCTACGATATACGCAACTCAAGGTGTTGATGGTTGCAGAATCCTGAAGCCGACTTTGATTCCCAGCCGAATTCCGCGGTTCAGGAACGCGGTCGGTCCGGGTTGGGACAAGCGGGCGGGACGGCTCGGGGCGCGCCGAGGTCCGCAGGCATCATTCCAGCGCGGCAACCGGGTCGAGGTTGTCCCAATACATTGGTTTGGCCGTGGGGTGGGGGAACGCCGACCACCGATCGGCAACACCAACCTTCTTGCATGGCGCGCAACGCGCGGAAACACCCGCCGGAAGGTGCTTCCGTCAACTAAATTCTCAAGTGTGCCCTGCCCGTACCTGAGAATTGTGGAACTGTCGTCGTGAGGCCGGGTTCAGGCCTTGGCTCAACTGGACGCCGTGTTCTCGTCGTCCTTGTTGAACAGTTCCTTGATGCCGCCTAGGGCTCCGAGAACGCCGGAGGCTTCGTAGGGGATGAATATCTTGTTGGAATCACCCTGTGAAATGGCCTCCAGGGTGTCGAGGTAGCGGACTGCAATCAGGCGATCGTCCGGCTGTGCATCCCGAATGGCATTGAAGACTACGGTGATGGCGTTGGATTCGCCGGTCGCTTCGGTCTCGACCTGGTACCGCTTGGCATCCGCGGCCAAGCGCACGGCTTGGGCTTCGCCTTCCGCCTGCAGAATGGCGGCCTGCCGCTGGCCTTCGGATTCCAGGATTGCGGCCCGCTTTTCGCGCTCGGCCTTCATTTGCTGGTGCATCGAGTCGGTAACGTCGCTCGGTGGTTCAATCCTCTGGATTTCCACTCGAACGACCCTGACGCCCCACTTGTCGGTGGCTTCGTCGAGCACGTTGCGCAGATTGGTATTGATGGTGTCCCGGGAGGTCAGGGCCTGGTCCAGCTGCATCTCGCCCACCAGGTTGCGCAGGTTGGTCTGGGCCAGCTTGATGATGGCGACCAGGAAGTTCTCAATGTTGTAGATGAGCTTCACGGGGTCTGTGGCCTCGTGATAGATCACGGCGTCCACCTGCACGGCAACGTTGTCCTTGGTGATGACGTCCTGCGGAGGCACATCGATAACCTGTTCGCGCATGTCCACCCGGCGCAGGTTGTCAATGAACGGAATGAGCAGGTTCACGCCCGGCTGGGCGGTGCGCTTGTAGCGGCCCAGCCGTTCTACAACGCCTCTCTGGTACGGGGTGATGATCTTGAGGCCCTGGACGATGAAGACCAGAACCAGGACCAATAGAAGGATTATCGGAAGGTATTCCATGGACGAATGACTCCTCGGCCGGTGGCGGGTTGGGTTCGACTGCGGCAGTTAATCCTGCCGGTCAGGCAGGAGGCGACGACACCCGAAGGTGGGCACCGTCCACGGACTGGACAATGACTTCGGACCCTTCGGGAATGGGGGTTCCATCCGCGGACCTAGCCCGCCATTCCTCTCCCCGAATCTTCACCATGCCGGAGATGTTGACCCCGTCGATGGTTTTGGTGACGATACCGCTCATGCCAACGAGGCGGTCCGCGCCGAAACTCACATCGGGTGCGTTGGTGACGCGTGCAGCAAAGGGTCGCATCGCAAAGTATGCGATCACCGTGACGCCGCAGAAGACCAGTACCTCGACTACTGGGCCCAAGCCGGTGAAGTAGCTGATGATGGCGGCGGCTGCCGCTGCGACGGCCAGGGGCAGCATATAGGTGCCGCCGGTGAAGATCTCGGCGATCAGGAACACCACGACGACGGAGGCCCAAATCCAGTGGCCATCCAATACATACGGAAGGTTCACGGCCGCGTCCAATGCATGAACAGGTGTCCCGGGCCCTTCGGCGACCGGGACGATGCCTCGATTATATACCCGTACGCGGCTTTCAAATTGGTCTGTCTGACCTGATGCCATGCGCCCCCTGAACGAGCAGTCCGTCGTGCTGGTGCTACATACATCTTCGACAGGCTGATCGCGGCCGGGTACTCACATGAGAACCTCGAGCCGTGCACACCCGACAGACAATCGGCAAGCCTTTCCAACGTGCGCAGATTGGAAACCGGGACAAAGATTGAAGGATGAGGGCTTGACCGGAAGTGCTACAGCCAAGGGGTTACACTGCAATGGGGTCGCC
The DNA here is from genome assembly GCA_965208365.1 of Caldilineaceae bacterium. Classification (GTDB taxonomy): domain Bacteria; phylum Chloroflexota; class Anaerolineae; order Caldilineales; family Caldilineaceae; genus Bin34. The sequence continues at coordinate 2,555,506 of OZ242330.1, forward strand.
CATGGGAGCCGGGGTCGATGCCTGTGGTTTGGTCACAGGAGCACCGCCTGTCCTGTCGGGTTGCACCCCTGCCAGCCAATAGCGAACGCAGTCCCATGCCCGACGCCTTTTCTTCTCCAAACCAGGTTCAGGAGTCGCTGCACGACCAAGGATATGTCTGTTCATCCGAAATCGCCACGATCACCTACCTCAGTGATCAGCTGAACAAGCCCCTGTTGATTGAGGGGCCGGCCGGTGTGGGCAAGACCGAGCTGGCCAAGGTCGTGGCGGCCGCCACCGGACGCGAACTGATCCGCCTGCAGTGCTACGAGGGTTTGGACGAGACCAAGGCGCTCTACGAGTGGGAGTACGCCAAGCAGCTCCTGTACACCCAGTTGCTGCGGGACAAGCTGCAGGAGGTGCTGTCATCCGCCGGCAGCCTGGCCGAGTCGGCGGACCGGATCGCCGCCGAGGAGAATGTGTTCTTCTCAATGCGTTTCCTGCTGCAACGACCCCTGCTCAAGGCCCTGCTCAGCCCGGAACCGGTGGTGCTATTGATTGACGAGATCGACCGGGCCGATGCCGAGTTCGAGGCATTCCTACTGGAGATCCTGAGTGACTTCCAGGTTAGCGTGCCTGAGCTCGGCACTCTGGCGGCCCGGGTGCAGCCACTGGTGTTCCTGACCAGCAACAACACGCGCGAACTGTCCGAGGCCCTCAAGCGCAGGTGTCTCTATCTTTTCCTCAACTATCCGGAACTGGAGCAGGAGATCGCCGTGGTCAACCTGAAGGTGCCGGAACTGGACGGCGCGTTGACCCGGCAGGCCGTGGAGATGGTGCAGGGCCTGCGCAACCTGGACCTGCGCAAGCATCCGAGCATCAGCGAAACCCTGGATTGGGCCCGCACGCTGGTGGTCCTCAATGCCGACCGGCTGGATAGTGGTTTGGTGTCCGACACGCTCAACGTCCTGCTCAAGCACGAGCGGGATCTGAAACGGGTTCAGCAGCGTCTGGAACCTATGTCCGGGGACGGCCCCGAGTATCAGGGACCCGAAGACGAAGATGAACAAACCCGGTACCTGTAGCGCAAGCGGGGTTCCGGTCGAGTTAGGCAGCGGAGGGCGACATGGAAACCCGTCTAATGCAGTTTGCCCGTGCGTTGCGGGCCGCCGGGGTGCCGGTGAGCATGGCCGAAACGGTGGATGCGGCGGGAGCCCTCACAGCCCTGGGCATCAAGGACCGGGAACCGTTCCGCATCAGCCTGCGTTCCACGCTGATCAAGCGCACCATCCACCTGCCGGTTTTCGACGAACTGTTCCCCATCTTCTTCGACGGAAAGGCCGAACTCCCGCCCGACATGGACAACGCCCTGGAAAACCTGTCGGACGAGGAGGCGGAGCAGTTGGCGTTGGCACTCAGGCAACTGAAGGACGACATCGCCGACAGCCTGCGCCGCCTGCTACGGGGCGAACCCCTGACGCGGCAGGATCTCAATCAACTGGCGGCCATGACGGGCCTGGACCGGGCCCGCAACATGCGCTGGAGCGAATGGATGGTGCGGCGCATGCAGGCCGCCCTGAAGCACGACAGCGTGCGTCGGGCCATGGCCGAGATTGCCAAGTTGCTGGAACAGGTCGGTTTTTCCAAGGAACGCCTTGACGAACTGAGGGAAATGCTGCAGGCCAACATCGAGGCCGAGACCGGACAGTTGCAGAACTTCGCCGGCCAGCGCATCACGGACAACATGCAGGCCAGGCCCCCGTCCGAGGATGTCGAGGATTTGCTGCACGCCCCGTTCGGCCGTCTGGGCGAGGACGAGATGAACGTTCTGCGTCAGGAGGTGCGCCGCCTGTCGGCGGCGCTCAGGAGCCGGATTTCGCTGCGGCAGAAGCGGCAGAAGACCGGAACCCTGGATTTGAAGGCCACCATCCGCCGGAACCTGGGTCATGGGGGTGTGCCGTTCACCCTCAGCTACAAGCGGCGCCAAAAGAAGCCGCGGCTGGTGGTCATCTGCGACGTTTCGACCTCAATGCGCTACTGCACCGAGCTCATGCTGGGCCTGATCCACGCCATGCAGGACCAAATCTCGCGTACCTATGCCTTCGCCTTCAACGATCATCTGGAATACATAACCCCCGATCTGGCCCACGGTTCGGCCCAGGAGGCGGTGGACCGCGTGCTGGTCCGCATGCCGCCCGGCCACTACAGTACGGACCTGGGCGGCAGCCTGGCCGAGTTCGACCGCGAGTGGCTCGACCTGGTCAACCACCGGACCACCCTCCTGATGGTCGGCGACGGACGCAACAACTTCAGGGATCCGGAGACGGGCATCTTTCAGGAGATGGCCCGGCGCTGTACCCGGACCATCTGGCTCAACCCGGAACCGCCCATGCTGTGGGGTACCGGGGACAGTGATATGAACGAATACCTGCCCTTCTGCGACCACGTACTGCAGGTGCAGACCATGGCGGAACTGACCGCGGCGGTCGACGAGCTGCTAACCCGCTGATCGAGCTTCGCCATCCGCGGACCGAGTCCGTCCGCGGGTTGTATAATCCCGCTCCGGGCGCGCGGCGCCTGTGTTTTTTAGGCGGGTTTTCCGACTGCCGACAAGTCGGATGCCACAGTGCAAACAGGAGTGCAGGTACAGGCCCATGACCATGCGTGCCGACTACATCTGGATGAACGGTGAAGTGATACCGTGGGACCAGGCCACCGTTCATGTCTTTGCCCATGCCCTGCACTACGGCTCCAGTGCCTTCGAGGGCATCCGAGCCTATGAAATCAACGGAACCCCGCACCTGTTTCGGGCCCGGGAGCACTACGAACGGCTTCTGTTCAGCTGCAAGGTGGCCCACATGGAGTCGCCGCTCGATGTGGACGGATGGATCGACGTGTCCAAGCAGGTCCTGCGGGCCAACCGGCTGGCTGGCGCCTACATCCGGCCGCTGGTCTTCCGGGGCTACGATTCGCTGGGTGTGGACGGCCGGGGCTGTCCCATCGATGCCATCCTGGGTGCGGTGCCCTGGGGCAAGTACCTGGGCGAGGAGGCCATCGAACAGGGGGTGGACGTCCAGGTGTCCAGCTGGCGCCGCATGTCCTCCAACAGCTTCAGTCCCATGGCCAAGATTGGCGGCCAGTACGTCAACAGCCAGAACGTGGTGATGGAGGCCAAGGACAACGGTTTCGTTGAAGGAATCGTGCTGGATGCCAACGACAACGTGTCCGAAGGCAGCGGCGAGAATATTTTCCTGGTCATCGACGACCGGATCTATACGCCGCCGGTAGCCAGTTCGATCCTGCGGGGCATCACCCGCGACAGCGCCATTAAAATTGCGCGCAGTAAGGGGTTCGATGTGCGGGAAGAGTTCATTTCGCGCGAGATGCTATATCTCGCCGATGAGATTTTCTTCTCGGGCACGGCCGCCGAGATCACGCCGGTGCGGTCGGTGGATCGCATGCCGGTGGGCAGTGGACAGCGGGGTCCGGTCACCAAGGAGATCCAGGCGACTTTCTTTGGCATTGTGGAGGACGGTGCCCGCGACGAATGGGGTTGGCTGGAGGCCGTCCCGCTTGACTGATCGGGAAGGTTGCCGCCTTCGGGTTTGGATCAGGCCGCGTTGGACGGCGAACAGGCAGAAAGGTCTTTCCCGGCTCAGGTTTGACCGGGATCCGAAGCAGAACCAGTCCTTCCTGCGACTGAAATCGTCAGGTGCAGACCGCGGCTGCCGACGAGGTGTTGAGCCGATGACCGGATGTCTTTCCCCGATCGGGTCTGCCTGGCGGTCGACAGGCGGTAGTCGCTCAGCGTACCTGCGGAGAGCCGGTTCAAGCCCATGACCATGCGTGCCGACTACATCTGGATGAACGGCGAAGTGATGCCGTGGGACCAGGCGACCGTTCATGTCTTCACCCACGCCTTGCACTACGGTTCCAGCGCCTTCGAGGGCATCCGCGCCTACGACATCGACGGAACCCCGCACCTGTTCAGGGTCCGGGAGCACTACGAACGGCTCCTGTTCAGTTGCAAGGTGGCCCGCATGGCGTCGCCGCTCGACGTGGACGGATGGATAGACGTGACCAAACAGGTCCTGCGGGCCAACCGGCTGGCCGCCGCCTATATCCGGCCGCTGGTCTTCCGGGGCTACGATTCGCTGGGCGTGGACGGCCGGGGTTGTCCTGTGGACGCGATTTTGGGGGCAATCCCGTTGGGCCGGTACTTGGGCGAGGAGGCCATTGAACAGGGGGTGGACATTCAGGTGTCCAGTTGGCGGCGTGTTTCATCCAACAGCTTCAGTCCCATGGCCAAGATTGGCGGCCAGTACGTCAACAGCCAGAGTCTGGTTATGGAAGCCAAGGACAACGGGTTTGTCGAGGGCATTGCCCTGGACGCCAACGACCGTGTGTCAGAAGGCAGCGGTGAGAATATCTTCCTGGTCATCGACGATCGGATCTATACGCCGCCGATGGCCGGTTCGATCTTGCATGGCATCACGCGCGCCAGTGCCATCACCATTGCACAAAGCAAGGGATTTGAAGTGCGGGAGGAGTTCATTTCGCGGGAGATGCTGTACCTCGCCGACGAGATTTTCTTTTCGGGCACGGCCGCCGAGATTACGCCGGTCCGTTCGGTGGACCGGATACCGGTGGGCAGTGGACGGCGGGGTCCGATCACCAGGGAGATCCAGGCGACCTTCTTTGGCATCGTGGAGGACGGCGCACACGACGAATGGGGCTGGCTCGAGGCTGTCCCGCTTGATTGAATCTGGAGGAACCATGTCCGACAAGGAGTTCAGGCACATAGGTCTTCCCTACCTCAGGTTTGAGCAGGCCCGGGATCTGAGGCTGGACCTGTACCTGCCCCGGACCGATCATCCGGCGCCGCTGCTGGTTTGGATCCACGGCGGGGCCTGGATGCACGGGGACAAGTCGGATCCCCCCGTGCTGCCCATGGTTGACGAGGGTTGGGCCCTGGCCAGCATCCAGTACCACTTCAGCCACGAGGCCCTGTTCCCGGCCCAGATTCACCAGTGCAAGGCGGCCATTCGCTGGCTGCGGGCCCAGGCGGCACGTTTTGGCTTCAATGCCGAGCGGATTGGTGTCCTGGGTGCCTCCGCCGGCGGACACTTGGCGGCCCTGCTGGGGACCTCCAATGGACAGGCGGCCCTGGAGGGCGATCTGGGGGAACACCCGGATCAGTCCAGTTCGGTCCAGGCGGTGGTCGACTTGTTCGGTCCCACGGACTTTGCACGCCTGCCGGACCACCCCAGCGACCTCGACCATGCCGCGTCCGACTCGCCGGAAGGGCTTCTGCTCGGCGGTGCCGTGGCGGATCATCCGGACCGCGTGGTCATGGCCAATCCCATTACCTGGATTTCGGATGCCACCTGTCCGTTCCTCATCCTCCACGGCAAGGCGGACATGATCATTCCTTGGCAGCAGAGTCGGCTGTTGGCCGATGCCCTCGCCGACAACGGGTCCCATGTCGAGTTCAGGCTGCTCGGTCAGGCCGGCCACGGCGGTCCGGAGTTCCACGAGGTCGAACAGGGCGAGGCCATCCGGGCCTTTTGCCGTCGCCATCTGGTGCCTTAACGGCGTCCCTGCCAGGTGGCCGGTTTCAGCCGGACCGGACAGGGCAACAGTTTTCCCACCCGGTCACGGTATCGCTGCCCTCCCCTCTGGAGTACGCACGTCGCAAGCACATCAGGAGCGCGCAACACGGCCGTGATCAGGGCTGGTACGGGGTCAAAGTGCTAAACTCCGGCGCTCAACCGCTCTGAACAATCGATCCCAAAGAACCAGCCAGAGGCTGTACCGGCCGGGTACGTCCCGATGGTGAACGGCCCGGTTCCAAGCTCCGCGTCAATCGGAGCGTGGCCGGGTGATGGCCCATGGATTGAAGTTTCTGAATCCGAAATTCCCACCGCTCCTGCGTTTCGACCGATGTCGAATTCACAAACCAACCGGTCTGCGAATGCGCACGCCGACGAGGCGCATCGTCGGATCCTGGAGATCGATGATCTGGCGGTCCACTTCCTGTTGGAGCGGGCGACGGTCCGGGCGGTCAACGGCGTGACCTTGAACCTGGACCGAAATTCCACCTTGGGCATCGTCGGCGAAAGTGGATGCGGCAAGAGCGTGACCGCCCATTCGATCATGCGTCTGGTGAAGTCGCCGCCGGGCAAGGTGGTTCACGGTGCCATTCGCTATTGGCCGCAGGACGCGGACACGCCGGTCGAATTGACTGCCCTGGATCCCACCGGCTCGCAGATCCGGCACATCCGCGGCAGCGAGATTTCGATGATCTTCCAGGAGCCAATGACCTCACTGAACCCCCTGCATACCGTGGGACGCCAAATCGCGGAGTCGGTGGCTCTGCACCAAAACCTTTCCCGGAAGGATGCCTTGGACCGTGCCCGCGAAATGCTGGCCCTGGTGCGCATTGCCTCTCCGGAACAGCGCGTGCGGGAGTTCCCCCACCAACTGTCGGGAGGCATGCGCCAACGCGTGATGATTGCCCTGGCCCTGTCCTGCAATCCGCAAATCCTGATCGCCGACGAACCCACGACCGCACTGGACGTGACGGTGCAGGCCCAGATCCTGGATCTCATGAACCGGCTGCGCGAGGAGTTCGAGTCCTCGATCGTTCTGATCACCCACAACCTGGGCGTCGTCTCCCAGATGTGCGATCAAATTGCCGTCATGTACCTCGGCAAAGTGGTCGAGTACGGCACGGCGCGGGACATTTTCAAGCGTTCCAAGCATCCCTACACGGAGGGCTTGTTGAACTCGGTGCCGGTCCTGGGCCGACGCCAGCGGCAACTGGTGCCGATCGAGGGCATGGTGCCCAACGCAGCCGACAAGGTGATTGGCTGCGCGTTTGCGGACCGCTGCCCGGCCGTGATGAACCGGTGCCGCGAAGCCGAACCTCCCTTGCGGGAGACCGAATCTGGCCATTTGGCAGCCTGCTGGCTGCATGAATGAGACGTTGAGTTTGTTCAATCAGGAGATTGTGTCCTATGCGTAGGTTGTTGAGGCTGGCGGCTTTGCTGCTTGCCTGTTTGCTCGTACTGGCCGCCTGTGGCCGGACGGCCGACACGGAAGAGGCTCCGGCCGAACCGGAACCGGCCGCGGCCGAACCCGCGGCGGAAGAACCGGCCGCCGAGGAAGACATGGCGATGGAATTGGCCGCGCCGATACCATATGAATTCGGCACGCTGCCGGGCGGTGGCTCGGGCGAGGTGGCCCGTTATCCGCTGTCGGACCTGGTCCAGTACCGGGCTCTTGACGAATACCACCAGCCGGCTTTCATGGATGCCCTCGTGGCCGACGGCACCCTGCCGCCCGTGGAGGAACGCCTCCCACCGGAACCGATGGTGATTCCGACCGCCGGCATGTCCGACGGCCAGGGAGTCTACGGCGGTGTCTGGCGCGACTTCTCGGCGGTCCAGACTGAAGGCTGGAACCTCTGTGCCCGGGAAACCCAAGGCTGGTTCGGCATCAACTACATCTATTCGGAAGCTCTGGTGGACTCCGCTCCGGTGTTCATGCGCTCCGATGACTTTGCGCCCTTTCCCAACCTGGCCAAGAGCTGGGAGTGGAGCGAGGACGGCATGCAGTTGACCATGACGCTCATGGAAGGCGTCAAGTGGTCCGACGGCGCACCGTTCACCATGGAGGACATTCGCTTCACCTGGGAAGACAACATCCTGGATCCGAACGTGCCCTCCTGGAAGACCCCGACCTCGTGGGAAATCGACGGGACCCCGGTCACGATTGACTTCCATGACGACTACACGTTCACCTGGAACTTCCCGGTGGCCTTCCCGGTCCAGAAGCTCTTCGACATGGATTTCCTGGACTTCACGATCTGCCCGGCCCATGTGTTGAAGCCGCACCATCCCGCTCACGGCGGCGTGGACTACGAGGCCTACGAAACATCGCTGCCGCCCCTGGACCTGCCTCCGGTCTCCCTTGGCCCCTGGGTTGCGGTGGAGTACAAGACCGACGAGTTCATGGTCATGCGGCGCAACCCCTACTACTGGAAGGTGGACGAGGCCGGCAACCAGTTGCCCTACATGAATGAAGTTACCTTCCAGAAGGGCGAGAGCGGTATTGGCCGTACGCTGGGCACGCTCGGCGGTTCCATCGACCACACGAACCTGGAGAACCCCAGCACCTACATCGAGACCACCAAGCGGCAGCAGGAAGAGGACGCCCACTTCTACGTTGCCTGGGGTCCCGAGGCACTGGGTTTCCCGATTGAGTTCAACCTCTCCCTCAGCCACGGTGTGGAGAACGAACGCGACCAGGCTCTGCGGGAATTGTTCCGCGACGTGCGCTTCCGCAAGGCGGTTGCCTATGCCCTGGATCGGGACGGCATTGCCCAGTCGGTGGTGCGCGGTCCCTTCCTGCGCGGTTTCCCCGGCGGCATTGTCCCCGGTGCGGTCGAGTTCGACATCGAATCGGTGGTGAACTATCCCTATTCGCCGGAGTCAGCTTCGGCCCTCCTGGCGGAAATCGGTTTCGAGGATACCAACGGCGACGGCATTCTGAACTGGACGAGCGGTTCGCTGGAAGGCGAGGAGCTGATCATCGGCCTCAACACCAGTGAGGACGCGGCCGCCACCCAGGGTGTCGGTGAAGCGGCCTCCGCGCTTTTGCGGGACGTGGGTGTCGAGATCAACATGCGGGTCATGCAGGGTCCGGCCCTGGGTGACGCCAACACCAACGGCACCTGGGAAATGCGTGTCACGCGTACCGGCCAGCACTACCTGACTCCGTTCACGCGCTGCACCGATCTCGGCCCCGTGACCAAGGAGTACGGTCCTCATCGCGAAGGTGCCGAGCCGCGTGTGCTGCTGGACTTCGAACAGGAGTTGATCGATATCATCAACGCCTTCTGCCTCGAGCCGGATGCGGCCACGCGCAGCGAATTGATGTCGCGGTACAACCAACTTTTCACCGAGAATGTGTACCACGCCGGCTCGATCATCGGCCGGTACGGCCTGGCCATGGCCAAGCGCTTCAAGAACATCCCCACCGGGGCGCCACCGTTCTTCGTCCATTGGACGTGGGGCAACGTGCGGCCCGAGCAGATGTGGATTGCCGAAGAGGATCAGGACCTCGTGCCTGAGATTCGCCCCGGCGAAATTCCCGTCTACAACTAGCGATTGGCAAGGTTGACCCATTCGAGGGGAGGAGCCGCCCGGCTCCTCCCCTGGGTTTGCCGTGTGATCGATTTATCGTCTTGATAGTGGATAGCAGGCACCGGTTGCAGGCCAAGACATGATTTCCTACCTGATCCGGCGCCTGTTGTCCGCCGTCACCGTGTTGCTGGTGGTCAGCGCGATTTCGTTTGTCGTGATCCAACTGCCGCCCGGTGACTTCACCGATATCTACAAGGCCCAGCTCATTACGCAGGGAGGCCTGACCGAGACCGAGGCGGAAGCCGCGGCCGAGGAGATGCGCGCCCGGTACGGTCTCGACGTGCCGGTACCGGTCCAGTATGTGAACTGGATTATCGGTATCGTGACGCGCGGCGAGTTCGGGTACTCGTTCCGCTACAAGGAGGATGTCGGCAGCCTGATTGCCGAGCGGCTGCCCCGCACGATCGGGCTGGCCGCCGCTGCCCATGCCACATCCACGATTGTGGGTCTGCTCGTGGGCATTTTCGTGGGCCAGCGGCAGTACTCCGTGAGTGACAATGTCGCCGCCGTGGTGGCCTTTATCCTGACCTCCCTACCGCGCTTTTTCCTGGCGCTGGTCATCATCTACATCCTGGTCTTCACCTTCGACCAGCAGAGTGTCACTTCGTTCTATTCGCCCGAATACGTGGTCGCGCCCTGGTCCATGGGTAAGTTCCTGGATCTGCTCAAGCATGTCTGGCCGGTCATCGCCATCGCCGGCTTGGGCGGCGTGGCCCGCAACCTACGGGTCATGCGAGGCAATTTGCTGGACGTGCTCAACGCCCAGTATGTGATCACGGCCCGCTCCAAGGGCATTACGGAGCGGCGCGTCGTCAATCGGCACGCCGTACCCAACGCCCTGCATCCGATCGTGGCCTATCAGGGCACGGCCATTCCCTACATGGTTCAGGGGGAACTGGAGGCCGCCATCGTGCTGAGCCTGCCGACCGTTGCCCCCATGTTCTACGGCTCGCTGCGCAACCAGGACATCTACATCACGGGCAGCATCCTGCTGCTCTACGGTGCGCTCCTGGTCGCGGGCAATCTTCTGTCGGACATCTTCCTGGCTGTTCTCGATCCCCGCATCCGTTATTCCTGAGCCGGATTGCCGCGTCCGTCATGACCGTTTCGCAGCCGACCGCCTCTCCGCAGGCCGACAGTGCCCTGGCCGAGGCCTTGGACGTGCGCGGCGGCTGGCAGGAGAGCAGCGAAACCTACTTCCAGCTGGTCAGCCGGCGGTTCATGCGCAGCCGGATCTCGCTGCTTGGCGGCCTCATGATCCTGATGCTGGCCATCCTATCGATCTTTTCGGACTTCTTCTCGCCGACCGACCCGACCGAAATCAACATGCAGGCGACTTTCACCCCGCCACAGAAGGTTCGCTTTACCAACGTTCAAGGCCAGTTCGGTTTCCGGCCCTTCACCTACCTTCAGGTGTACGACTTCCATCCGGAGACGCTGGAACCCGTCTGGGTCGACGATGAAAGCCGGGAGTACCTGGTCAAGTTTTTTGTCAAGGGGTGGGAATACAAGCTCCTGGGGTTCATTCCCATGGACCGGCACCTGTACGGCGTCCAGGACGGCGGCACGGTCTACATCCTCGGCACCGACAAGCTCGGCCGGGATCTGTTCGGCCGCATGTGCCAGGCCGGGCGCATCTCGCTGGCCCTGAGCCTGTTTGCCGGACTGATTTCGATTGCCGTTGGCTCTGTGCTGGGGGTCATCTCCGGCTATTACATGGGTTGGATCGACGGTCTGCTGCAGCGGTTCGTGGAGGTAGTGCAGTCCATTCCTGCCCTCCCGTTGTGGATGGCCCTGGCAAGTGTGGTGCCGATTACCTGGGATCCGCTGCTGGTCTTCGTGATCATGGCTTCGATCTTCGCCCTGATCGGCTGGACTGTGCTAGCCCGCGAAGTGCGCGGCAAGGTGCTGGCATTCCGCGAAACGGACTTCATCTTGGCGGCCAAGGAGATGGGAGCTTCCGATCTGCGGGTGATCTTCCGCCACCTGTATCCCCATGCCCTGAGCCACGTGATCGTGGTGCTGACCCTCCAGATCCCCCAGATCATCCTGGCCGAGGCCTTCCTCAGCTTCCTGGGTCTGGGGATTCAGGAACCGTTGATCAGCTGGGGCTACCTGATGCGTGATTCCAACAGCTTGGAGACTCTGGGGGTCAATCCCTGGATCCTGTCTCCCGCCGCGTTCATCGTGATCGCCGTGCTCGGCTTCAATTTCCTGGGGGACGGTCTGCGCGACGCAGCCGATCCCTACGCAACTGCCTGAGGAATGACCATGGCTGCCGATGTCCGGACCGCTGCTTCCGAACCCGAGGCGCGGATCGGCGACACCATTCTGGATGTCAGGGACCTGAAGCAGTGGTTTCCCATCCGGCGCGGCCTGTTGCAACGGGTGGTGGGGCACGTCAAGGCGGTGGACGGCGTGAGTTTCCGTCTGCTGGAACGGGAATCGCTCGGGCTGGTCGGCGAGAGCGGCTGTGGCAAGACCACGGCGGGCCGCACAATTCTGAGGCTGTATGAGCCCACGGGGGGCGAGGTCTGGTACACGCGGGAAGATGGCTCGCAGGTCGAGCTGACATCCCTCACTCCGCAGGAGATGAAGGTTCATCGGCGCGAACTGCGCATGATCTTCCAGGATCCCTTCTCGTCGCTCAATCCGCGGCTTACGGTCATGGACATCATCGGGGAACCGCTGGTCATCCATGGCGTAACGCGCAAGCGCGCCGAAATCGAGCGGCGCGTGGCCGAACTGATGGAAGCGGTTGGCCTCAACCCGAACTACATGGGACGCTACCCCCACGAGTTCTCTGGCGGCCAGCGTCAGCGCATCGGCCTGGCCCGCACTCTGTCCCTAAACCCGCGGATCATCATTGCGGACGAACCGGTTTCGGCCCTGGACGTGTCCGTCCAGGCCCAAGTCCTGAACCTCCTCCAAGAACTCAAGGAACAGTTGGGCCTGACACTACTGTTCATCGCGCACGATCTGAGTGTTGTCGAGCACATCTGCGACCGTATTGCGGTCATGTACCTGGGCCACATCATGGAGATCGACGATGCGGAGGATCTTCTGCGCAACCCGGCCCACCCCTATACGGAAGCCTTGGTGTCCGCTGTACCGCCGGCCGACCCGGACGTGCGCATGGAACGCATCATCCTGGAGGGAGACGTGCCGAGTCCCTCCAATCCCCCGACCGGTTGCGTCTTCCATCCCCGCTGCCGCTATGCGGAGGATGTCTGCCGCACGGAGTTTCCGCCCATGGTTGATCTGGGCGATAGCCACCTAAGCCGCTGTCATTTCGCGGCCGACCTCGAACTCCAAGGAGTGGAATGAGGTGAACGGGGTGTCCGGAGCCGTGCGGGGCTGGAGTGCCGCGGCTTGGCTGGTGCCGGTGATCGGTCCCGTGCTGGCACTGCTCGCGGGTGGTCATTCCCTGTCCCGCCACCATGCCCTGCAGTCCCTGGTGGTCAGTGCCGCCGCCGTGGGTGTGTTCCTCGCCTGGACCGCCGTCGCGTGGATGTTGACGTGGATCCCAATCGTGGGTGCAACATTGGGGGCCATGCTGTTTGCGGCGGTGCCGTTGATTCTGGCCGCTACCCTGGTGGCCCACATCTCCGGGCTGGTGTATGCCTGGCAGGGCCGCTTCACGCTGGTTCCCCTGTACGGCGGCCTGCTGAGGGCCGTGCTGGGTCCCGCGGACTGACAGACGGGACCGGACGACTGCGACCGGTGCGCCGAAACCGGCCTACTGCACTACCTGCGCCAACCCGCCATCCCGGTGCGCCGGACCGTGCAGCACCAGCACCGGCGGTCTTCCTGCGGTTCCTGGAGGTCGTGTTGGATTTGACCGACGGCTAGGGTTTTTTCGACCCTTGGCTGTCCGGCCGGTCGGGAAACAGGAGCGAACGCCAGTCGGCTTGGCCCAACAGTACCGCCGCCACTTCCGACGCGGTGCGGCCTTGTCCCGCCCGGTGCCAGTTGGCCTCGATTTGTGCCAGCAACGTACCGGACAATTCCGTCTCCAGCAGCGAGTGCATGCCGGCAATGCGCTCGTCCAGCCGGGCCTCCTGCGTCTTGCGCTCGACTTCCGACTGGCGTCTCCTCTCGGCATCCACCTCGCGGTCACGCCAGAGACCCTGATCCGGATCCCACCACTGCAGCCAATGTCGGCTTCCCGTTTCGTCCGGCATGCCGACATCCATGTCGCGGGCCGCGGCCGGCAGCATACGGATGTCGGCCGCCAGCACTTCGCTGTGGTATACGGCCCATTCCCCCTTCCCTGGCTGTCGCGGGATACGGACATAGCTGCCCGTGTCGTCCAGCTGCCAGCCCCAGAACGAAACGTCGTCCGTGTACGCCGGCGGTGCATGGCCCTCCGGGTCGTACAGCCAGTACTCCGCAATGCCCATGGCGGCATAGGTGTCCAGCTTTGGTCCCAGGTCCGATTGCCACGTGGATTCGGAGAGGACCTCCAGTACCAGCAGCGGGGGTGGGTCCACTTCCAGCCTGCAGGCGCGGGGCAGCGGTTCACCGGGCATGAACACCTCCGGCAGTACGGCCACGTCAGGGATGAGGTGTCCCTTGTTCCTGAACTCGTGGTCCGGTGGCAGAGCCTGCCGGACCGCGTCCGACAGGTGCACCGTAAATTCGCGCCATGCACATGGGCCCCGCAGGGCATCCACGGTGTATTTGAAGGATGCAAGTGCTTCTTTGTGCGGTTCAGTGGTCAAGTAGGTAACCCCATCCACGCCGTAGTCCGGATCTGTCGTGTATTCGTCGTCGTACTCATGGGTCGGGTCGTAGGGGTAGGCCGGGTCGTAGTGGGTCAGGGCTCTGATTGCCGTCCACCAGGCCGCACTGCCGGGCACCGGCGCGGCAGGCAGCGGTGGCAGTGCGACGGTCGCAGCCCCGTTGAAGGGCCGGTCTGCCGTCCCGTTCACGGTATTGCCGCTGGTTTCGATCGGTTCCCGTGCCTTCGGCGTGGCCATAGCCGCGCTCCTGCTCACTCCAAGTGTTGGCCTGCCATTGTAGTACGTCCCGAATCGACGGCCTGCCACGCCTCCCATCGTCTGTTGATATGGCAGCTAAAAGCCACGGTGTTTCGAATCCGTTGCGGGTTTCGTTAAAATTGGACTTGGCAGGTGCCGGTCGATTTCTGATCGCCCGCCGCACCAAGCCATCGTCCAACCTAGACAGGAGCAACCGTATGAGCAAGTCGTCAGCGCGCCTGAACCGCAGGCAGTTCCTCACCCTAGCCGGTGCCGGAGTCATCGCCACGGGCCTAGCGGCCTGTGTGCCTGCGCCCGTCGGCGATGCCGGGGACGGCGCCATGGAGGACGTCCAGTTGCAGTTCGTGACCAATCACGGCGATGTTGAGATTCCGTTCTTCCAGCAGGTGGTGGACAACTTCACCGAAGCCAATCCCCACGTCCAGATCGACCTGCTGAATGTTTCCACGGAGTACTACACCAAGATCAACACGCAGGGCGTCGGGGGTGATCTGCCGGACATCTTCTACACCCGGACGTTCGACGTGGTTCCCTACGCCTCCAAGGAGTGGACGGTCAACCTGCAGCCGCTGGTGGAGCGGGACAACATCGACACCGACGATTTCTGGGAAGCCGAAGTGGAACAGATCACGTACCAGGGCGATCTGTATGCCCTTCCCTACGACTTCTCAAACCTGGGCGTTGCCTACAACATCAACATCTTCAACGAGGCGGGCCTAGAGGTTCCGGACGGCAGTTGGGACTGGGACGGCTTACGCACCGTGGCCGAATCGCTTACGACTCGGGAAGACGGTCGCACCACCCGCTGGGGGTGGGCCGCCCACCCCTGGCCCTGGGTCTGGGTTGGCATCATTGCGGCCAACGGCGGCGGCATCCTCAACGAGGATCAGACCGAGTGCATCATGGCCTCGCCCGAAAACATCGAGACCCTCAGTTTCTTTAAAGGCCTCTGGTCCGACGGCACCATCCCGGAACAAGGTGCCATGCCACAGGGGGTGGAGGGGTTCTCCGCCGGCATTCTGGCCATGACCACGATGGGTTCCTGGGCCACACAGTGGCGCCGCGCGGCCATCGGTGACAGTTTCGACTGGGATGTGACCGCCTACCCGTTCGGTTCCGAGGGGCGCCGGGCCGTTTCGGCTGCAGGTGGCGCCTGGGGCATTGCGACCAACTCCGACCATGTGGAGGAGACCTGGCAGTTCAATGTGCACCTAACCAGCACGGAGTCGACCAACATCCTGATCTCCGAACCGGTCCGCTCCATCCCGGGACGCAAGTCCTCGGTGCCGGCCTGGACAGCGGCGGCTGCCCGCGAGGATCTGCCGCCGCGGAACGTCGAAGTCTTCGCCGAAATGATGGAGGATGCCTACTCGGCACCGTTCCCGGCCTATTGGAAGGACCTGGAGACGATCTGGTTCAATCGGGTGGCACCGCTGATTTCGGGCGGAGATCCTTCGGTGGATGTCGCCGAGTCCCTGGGCAAGTTCCAGGACGAGGTCAACGAGCTCATAGCCATTTCCTAGTGCGGTTGACCCTGTATGGGTTGGTCGCCGAGAGGCGGGGCCGTCACGCCGCGACCCCGCCTTCCCTGATTCAACTTCGACGGTTGGGTTTATGTGTTCCCGCGGCTGTTCGGCTGGTCAGGGAACTGCAGCGAATGCCGGTCGGCTTGGCTCAACCACACCTTCGTCCTTCATCCATAGTGCAGTCTTGTCCTGCTCGACGCCATGTGTTGGCTTGCCACGCCTCCCATCGCCTGTTGATATGGCAGCCAAAGCCACCGTGATTCGAATCCGTTTCGGGATCGGGTAAAATTTTTCTTCGCAGGTCCCGGCAGACTCCCGATCGACCGCCGTACCGAGCCATCGTTCAATCTAGACTGGAGTAAAAGCATGAGCAAGATGTCAACGCGCCTGAACCGCAGGCAGTTCCTCATCCTGGCCGGTGCCGGAGCCATCGCCACGGGCCTGGCGGCCTGTGTGCCCGCCGCTCCCGCCGGCGATGCCGGGGAAGCTGCCATGGAGGATATCCAGATTCAGTTCGTGACCAATCACGGTGACGCTGAACAACCCTTTTTCCAGCAGGTGGTGGACAACTTCACTGATGCCAACCCGCACATCCAGGTTGACTTGCTGAATGTCTCCGCGGAGTACTACACCAAGATCAACACGCAAGGTGTGGGAGGCGATCTTCCGGACATTTTCTATACCCGGACTTGGGACGTGGTTCCCTACGCCTCCAAGGAGTGGACCGTCAACCTGCAACCCCTTGCTGAGCGCGACAACATTGATTTCGACGACTTTTGGGAAGCTGAATTGGAGCAAATCGTCTACCAGGGCGATCTGTATGCCCTTCCCTACGACTTCTCAAACCTGGGCGTTGCCTACAACATCGACATCTTCAACGAAGAGGGCATAGAGGTTCCGGACGGCAGTTGGGACTGGGACGGTCTGCGCAGCCTGGCCGAATCGCTCACGATTCGGGAAGACGGCCGCACCACCCGTTGGGGGTGGTCCGCCCACCCCTGGCCTTGGGTCTGGATTGGCATCATTGCGGCCAACGGAGGAGCTCTTCTCAACGAGGATCAGACCGAGTGCGTGATGAACTCACCCGAAAACATCGAGACCCTCAGCTTCTTCAAAAGCCTCTGGTCCGACGGTATCATCCCGGAGCAAGGTGCCATGCCACAGGGGGTGGAGGGGTTCTCCGCCGGCCTTCTCGCCATGACCACGATGGGTTCCTGGGCGACGCAGTGGCGCCGCGGGGTGATTGGCGACAAATTCGACTGGGATGTGACTGCCTATCCATTTGGGTCCGAAGGACGACGGGCTGTCTCTGCCGGTGGTGGAGCATGGGGCATTGCCACCAACTCCAATCACATTGAAGAGACCTGGCAGTTCAATGTTCACCTGACCAGCACGGAGTCGACCAACATCCTGATCTCCGAACCGGTCCGCTCCATCCCGGGACGCAAGTCCTCAGTACCGGCTTGGACAGAGGCGGCTGCCCGCGAGGATCTGCCACCGCGGAACGTCGAAGTCTTCGCCGAAATGATGGAGGATGCCTATTCGGCGCCGTTCCCAGCCTACTTTAAGGATCTGGAGACGATCTGGTTCAATCGGGTGGCACCGCTGATTGCGGGCGGAGATCCTTCGGTGGATGTCGCCGAGTCCCTGGCCAAGTTCCAGGACGAGGTCAACGAGCTTATTGCTAGTTACTAGGGCGACTGATCCTGAATGGGTTGGTTGCCGAAAGGTGGGGTCGCCATGCGCGGCCCCGCCTTCCCTGATTCAACAACCCCGCCTGACCATTGATTGCCCTGCCCAAGACTCCCAGGGCCCGGCGTGAGGCGCTGGAAGGCTATATCTTCCTGCTGCCTTGGCTGCTGGGGTTTCTGCTGTTTACAGCCGGACCCTTGCTGGCTTCGTTTTACCTGGGATTCACCTCCTACCGCGGAGACCGCAGTTGGCCGGACTGGATCGGGTTCGCCAACTTTACGAAGCTGTTCCAGGACGAGCTTTTCTGGCAGTCCCTGAAGGTCACAGTTGTCTACGCCGTGGGCTTCCTGCCGCCGGGCATGGCGCTGGGCTTCAGCATCGCCCTGTTGATGAACCAGCGCGTCAAGGGCGTCAGCATCTTCCGGACAATCTACTATCTGCCCTCGGTCATCACAGGCGTGGCCGTGGCCGTGCTGTGGGGTTTCGTATTCCACAAGGAATTCGGCATTCTCAATTCAGTTCTGGAGTGGTTCGGGATCACGCCCATCTCGTGGCTCTTCAACTCGCGCTGGGTCATGGTTGCCTTCATCATCATGGGCCTCTGGGGGGTGGGCGACGGGATGATCATCTACCTCGCCGGCCTGCAGGGCATTCCGACGGAGTTGTACGAGGCGGCTTCCATCGACGGCGCCCGGCGCATGCGGCGGTTCTGGAACGTCACGATCCCCATGATGTCTCCGACCCTGTTCTTCGTGCTGGTGACGGCGCTGATCAAGACGTTCCAGATCTTCACCACCGCGTACATCATGACGCGGGGTGGACCCAACTACGCGACCTATTTCTTCAGTGTCAACATCTACAACACGACCTTCGTGTCGTTGCGCTTCGGCTATGCCTCGGCCCTGGCCTGGCTGTTGTTCGTGTTGATCTTCCTGCTGACCCTATTGCTGTTCCGGTCGGCGAAGTTCTGGGTTTTCTATGCGGGCGAAAAGGAGGAAGCGGCGTGACAGTCGGCACGGAACAGATTGCCCAGACTTCCGCCGACGACGAAGGTCGCAAGCTGAGTACGGCGGAGACAATCGTCACCTACATCGTTATTCTGGCCGGGGCCATTGGGCTCATGTTTCCGTTTGCGTGGATGTTGTCGACCAGCCTCAAGCCGTTGGATGAGGTGTACAGCTATCCGATCATCTGGATACCGTCCCAGATCGTCTTCGAGAACTACATTGAAGTCTTCAAGAAGGTGCCCTTTGCCCGGTACCTCTGGAACTCTTTCGTGCTGTCGGTACTGGGGATCATCGGCAACATGGCCGGCAGTTCGCTGGCGGCCTTCAGCTTTGCCCGGCTGCGCTATCCGGGCCGTTCTTTTTTCTTCATCATGATGCTGAGCACGATGATGGTGCCCGTCTGGGTGACCATGGTGCCGACCTTCGTCATGTTTTCCCGACTCGGCTGGCTGGACACCTATCTGCCGATCCTGCTGCCGGCCTACTTCGCCGTTCCGTTCTTCACGTTCCTGATGCGGCAGTTCTTCCTCAGTGTGCCCGTGGAGATCGAGGACTCGGCCCGGATCGACGGCTGTTCTTCCTTCGGGGTGTTCTTCCGGATTCTGATGCCGTTGTCCGTTCCGGCCCTGGCCACCGTGGCCATTTTCTCGTTCTTCTTCTACTGGAACGATCTACTGGGTCCGCTGATCTACCTGCGGTCGCAGTTGAAGTTCCCGGTGGCCATGGGCATCGCCTCGTTCCAGACCGAGCAGTATGCGAACTTCGCCCTGATGATGGCCGCCGCTACAATGGCCGTGGCCCCGATGCTGGTGGTCTTCTTCTTTACCCAGCGCCTGTTTATCCAGGGCGTGGTCATCACCGGGGTTAAGGGGTAGCGTTGGGACCGCACCGGCGGATCATTTGCCAACCGGAGAATTTGGTTTCGAACAGACTGGACAGCATTCCCACGACATCGGGCCGGTTCGGCCCGGAGGCCTCCCATGCAGAACATACTGACCGAGCGAGAGGAACTGGCTGACGGGATGCCCCGCGACGCGCGGGGATTCTGGCAACCCGAGGACGGGACGGCGGATCCCAATCCGTTCTTGGCGTGGCCCCTGAAGCCGAAGGAGGCCCTGACCTGGCTCAAGGACTACATCTATCCCTGGAATCTCATCTACGCGGCCCTCGCCACGTTGACCTGGTACTTCCTGACGCCGGACCTGACGCGTACGGCCGAGTTCCGCTGGGACTGGATCCTGCAGGTCTTTCTCCGCAACCAGGTGATGCTGATCGTCATAGTGAGCGCCTGGCACATCTGGCTCTGGGTCAAGAAATCCCAGGGGATGCAGTACAAGTACACCTCGGATTGGATGGGCGCCGGCAAGCGCCAGTTCCTGTGGAACAACCAGGTGCGCGACAACGTCTTCTGGAGTTGCATCAGCGGTGGCATCACATGGACTGCCTACGAAGTCCTGATGCTCTGGGCCTACGGCAGGGGCATCATCCCCTACCTGGACCCCGCGGCCGGACCCCTGCAGATTGTCTGGTTCGTCCTGATCCTGGCGGCCATTCCGCTGTTCAGGCTGTTCCACTTCTACTGGGTGCATCGGCTTCTGCACTGGCCACCCCTCTACAAGGCCGGCCACTACCTGCACCACAAGAACATCAACATCGGTCCGTGGTCCGGCCTGGCCATGCATCCGATCGAGCACATCCTGTACTACAGCTGCATCCTGATCCACTGGGTGGTGCCATCCCATCCCATCCACATGATCCTGAATGCGCAGCACGCGTCCTTCACCCCGGCCCAGGGCCATGTCGGATTTGAGCACGTGGTGGTCGGGGAGAAGGGGAAAATCCCGGCCGGCTCCTACTTCCATCAGTTGCACCATCGCTACTTCGAGTGCAACTATGGGGAACCGGACATTCCCTTCGATCACTGGTTCGGCACGAGCCATGACGGCTCCGCCGAGGCGCATGAGCAGATGCGGGCGAAGAGGCGGGCTGTGCACAACGTGTAACCGCAGCCTAGTGCATGCCAGCGGTTGCCCTTTCTGGTATTCGGTCCACCCGCAGGCTCTGGCAGGTTGCCTGGCCTCCTTACGGTTGCCAGCGAAGCATCCTGGTCGGCCGGGCCGTGATGTTTGTTGGGTAATACCTGTCTCCGAGAAGTACCTCTCGGAGACAGGCTCACTCCGTCAGTAGCTTTCGGTCCTCTCCCGCGTCGGAGAAGTTGGTGATTGAGATCTCGCCCTCGGGAAACTCGGCCACAATCTTCAGCTGCCCGCCCACTGCCTCGATGTAGGACCGGAGGCTTGATACGTACATATCAACCTGCTGTTCCAGCTTGGATATGGCGGGTTGGTTCACCTTCAGCATCTTTGCTAGGTCCCGTTGGGTCAGAGCCCTCGCCCGGCGCAGTTCGTGCAGTGGCATTTCGGCGAGCAATTCCCTCTTTATGTCGTCGATGCGCCGACGGCGCTCCGGCGAGAAGTCTTTGGTCAGTTCGTTGAACGGATGGCGTTCACTCATTTGAACAGCCCCTCCTTTCGCGGTTCTGCTGAATGTTCATCGTAGAGATCGACGGTACTCCTCGTAGAACCGACCATTGTCTGTCTTGCTGCCGTTGATGAGCAGGGCGAACTGCTGACCCGACGGCGATCTGCTTGGCAACCTGACCGTCAACGGGATATTCGGCGTACCCGTACAAGAGGCGCAATGATGGCTGGGCAAATCAACTTGCCCGTTGGATGAGGTCAAAGTCAACCTGCCGGCCTCAAAGAGCAAGCATTGCAAACCGGGCCTATCCGTGAACTTACAACAGTTACACTTTCAAGTACCTAATCCGGCATGGAGGTCAACGCTATGACCGCCTATCACGAAACGTTAGGTCACGTTTCCGACTTGGTACGTACGGAACTCACCGGATACCTTTCCGATGCTTTCGTCATCGCAGAGGTGACCTCGGAAATTCTGCCGGGTCCCGACGGCGACGACTATATCAGAACCCTCGTAATCTTCGAAGACAACCATCCCGAGCTTGACGCGCACGCACTGCTCAAGTTTTCCACCCACATTGATCCGCTGTGCGAGGCGAGAGGTTTCGACCGACCGACTATCGCCTACGCAAACAGAAGCGAGATCCCTGCATGACTACCGGCGTTGCCCAGCCGCCCTTTCAACTCCCTGCGTCCATAAGTTGGAGCGAACTCATCGCTGCTGGCCGGGCAAATCTGGTTCCTCAGCCCCCAGACTCAACCAGCCCCAGCGGCGGTACGACGGGCCATCAGCACCGCATACTACGCAGCGTTCCATGCCCTTACCGCCCGCAACGCCGACGTGCTGGCCGGTCCCGTCCACGACCAACTGACTGCCGATGCCTGGGTGCGGACATACCGTGGCCTGAACCACAATCAGGTTCGCTCTCAACTTAAGCAGCACCCAGAGCAAGGAGTACTCGACGCTGTGCGCGTGAACTTTGATAGCGATACCTAATGCCTAGATCCGGAGGGGAGGCCGACAAATTCGGCAACCGTTATGAGAGCCTGTGGACAGTCGATGCCGCCTTGGACCTCATTGACGGCGAGTATCGCGACCTGACGGTTGAAGCCGTTGGCGACGAAGCTGCAGGGGTCGAGTTCGTTCGAACGACTCAAAAGGGAGTTCGTGAGTACCACTCCATCAAGCGCCAGCATGCCCTCGAACACTGGACACTCTCTCGGCTCACGTGCAAGAGCGTCCCCAAAGCCCTCATCGCGAAGACCGGCGCAGGTTGTTGTGCAGTCTTCAGTTCGGGCACAAGCGCAACGCAACTCGAGGAGTTGACTGACCGCGCTCGCTCAAGCGATTCATTCGAGAAATTTGAACAGCAAATCGGCCAGAGTGGGCCACTCTCAAGAGATTTCGACAAATTCATTGCACCACTCTGCGACGATAAACAGGCGGCTTGGGTTGCACTGAAGCGTATCCGCGTACGCACGACAAACGAGCCGAGGTTGGTAGAGGAAATCGAGCGACGAGTGCGTTCGATGTTTCGAACTACTACTGGACAGCCCATCGATCCCCACATGGTCAGACTACTGATTGGGGATCTGCTTACACGTCCTCTGGGAATACGTCATGACGTGAAGTCGCTCCTCAACACTCTGGAAGAGCATGGATACTTGCGATCGCGTCTCAAAGGCCAAAGGATCGTCTGGGAACAGATCCAGAAACTGAACCACTTGTACCTCACGGAAGTGGAAGCACTCCTCATCAATCGGGACGAGATCATCCGAGAGGAGAGTGCAGCAGCGATAACGGCTCTTCTCGAACAGGGCAAGTCAGTCGTGATTGAGGGGATGGCCGGCAGCGGAAAGAGCTGCGTCAGGACGCAGTTGATGGGTCGCCTCAATAAGCAAGATGTCCCATGCCTTGTACTTCGTTTGGACCGGCTTGACGGCAGTGACCAACGCTCCCAGGCAATCGGAACCCGGCTCGGATTGCCTGAGTCGCCTGCAATCACGCTGGGTGAATTCGCCGGTGACAAGCCCTCCGTGTTGGTGGTGGACCAACTTGATGCCCTCAGCGTAGTGTCCGCCCGCAACCAAGCGGTCTGGAGTGCCTTCAACGAGTTGCTGGATGAAGTGCACGACTATCCGAATATGCGGATCCTCTTTGCTTGTCGCTCCTTTGACCTTGAACGCGATCCCCGGCTCCGGGCACTCGTCGACGATCAGGAACAGACCGAACGCATACCAGTGGGATCGCTTGGCGAAGACGTGATCCGAGAGGCAATCGTGGCTGCGGGACTCGACCCGGCATTCCTGCACCAGAGGCAGATGGAAATCCTTTCAACCCCACTGCACCTGCACCTTCTGCTGGCGTCAGCCAACTCAGGACCTGTGGGATTCACCAGCCCAAGGGACCTCTTCGAGGCATTTTGGGAGCACAAGGAGCAAGCTGTTGCCAGTCAGATGGGTGGTGATCAGGACGTATTGACTGATGCGGCCGGCCGCTTGTGTGATGAACTAAGCGAGCGCGAACGGCTGGAAGTCCCAAGTGACGTGCTCAACGGCAAAGTCCGGAACATTCTTGCATCGGAGGGGATTGTCTTCGTTCAGGACAGGAAAGTCCGCTTTTTCCACGAGTCGTTCTTCGATTACGCGTTCGCGAGGGCTTTTGTGCGCTCAAACAAGGACCTCGTCCGATGGCTCCTCAACGGTAAACAGCACCTGTTCAGCCGGTCCCATGTCCGACAGGTGCTCGAATTCTTGCGGGGACACGAATCCGATTGGCAGCGGTATCGTCGGACACTGACGGGCGTATTGGGCGATCCTGACATTCGATTCCATATCAAGAAGCTCGTGCTCGATTGGCTGCGTACACTGCCCAACCCCACATCTGACGAGTGGCGCATTGTCGAGGGGCTGGAGGACGAACTCGGTGAGCATACGTGGGGAGTCATCAGCAGTTCCGTGCCTTGGTTCGACACCCTGCAAGGTATGGAACGATGGCAAAAGTGGCTCAAGGCCGATGACGATCAAATCAACCGCGCCCTCGGGCTGCTCCGTATGCCTGCCGTGCTGAAATCAAGGTCCGCTGTGATCGTTGGTCTCATCCGCGAAAACCGCGATGCTTCCGAGGCCTGGGAGGAACGACTACGGCAGCTTGTCGGAGGTGGCAATGACTACACCAGCCCCGAGATGCAGGACCTGATAGTGGAGCTTATCGGCAACGGCACACTTGACCAGGTCCGCCCGGAAATTGCTGTTAACGACGACTGGTGGTTCACGTGGTACGGGTTGGGCACCAAACAACCGGAGTTTGCAATCAGAATACTTGGCGCATGGTTCGACAGGCAGATGGAACGCGCCGCGGAACTTGGACAGTCCGACCCATTCGCAGACCATTTGGGACTGGTGACATACAGCCAGAATAGCGGGGACCTGATCCGCGAGTGCGCGGAGGCTGCTCCACTTCTGTTCGTGAGGGAGTTGTTCCCGAGGCTCGCACAACTCGACCTCATCGTTCCGAAGGAGTGGGTCGCCGAGCCAGGTTGGGACAGGAGTCCGGATGAGCAACTCCGCGAAGCTCTTTTGGAGGCGATGTGCACAATCGCAAGGAAGAGCCCGGCCGAACTCGATGCCATCGTCGAAGCGGAACCCTACGGAGAGAGCAAGTGGATGTCGGCACTCCTGCTTCGGGCTTGGAGCGCAAACCCCGAAGCTTACGCGGAGCACATCGTGCAGTTCATGCTGGACTTACCAGACCGCCGGCTAACAATTGGCTACGACATCTCTGGGGTTGCGACAGACTCCGTCGCGGCAGTGAGCCGCATCGCGATCGCAGGGGCTTCGCTGAGGTGTTCCGATGAATTGTTCGCCAATCTGGAGGGGGCCGTTTTGGCACTCAGTCTTGATTGGGAACAAAGGTACCGGATCGTCGGACGTACGGCATTACCCCTGCTCCGTGCGTTGGACGAAACGCGGCTCAGCGTGAGCGCGCGTCAACGGATCCAGGAACTCGAACGACGCTTCCCTGATGCTCCGGAGCACGGGGCACCTGAACCACCAGCAGAGAGTGCACGGGCGGACTTTGTAGGTCCTCCTATTCCGCAAGAGAAGCAACTCCTCATGACGGATGACCAGTGGTTCAGGGCGATGCAGAAGTACTCGAGTGTCGCGGAGGACATGACACGTCCTATCGCAAATTCCGGCGGCGCACCCGAGCTTTCGAGAGGACTCGGGGCGTTGGTCAAGGACAATCCGGTCCGGTTCTCACGGTTGGCGAACCGAATGGATGCCTCTCTGCATCCCTACTATTTCGAGGCGATTCTTCGCGGGTTGACCAACAGCAGGGATTCGGACCGTCCCGGCACGCTCGACCAGATCTGTAGTGTGCTTCGCCGGATCGCTGACATCCATGTAGCAGTGTCTGAACGAGCACTCGCCAATACTATCGGTACATTGGCGGATGAAGATATCCCACATGACATCGTCCACATGCTCTGCCGAATCGCGAACAACGCTACTGATCCTGAAAAAGATTCATGGCTGGAACCCCCAACCAGCCTTCCTTGGCAGAAGCCCCCGGGCCCTGATCCGGTAAGGGATCTCATCAGCCAAGCGATCAACTCGGCTCGAGGAGTGGCAGCTGGGTCAATCGCAACACTGCTTTTCGCCAACAGGGATCGCTGGCACCTATTCAAGCCAACGGTTGAGCAGCTCATTACCGACCCTGTTCTGGCTGTCCGGTCGGTGGCTGTGCGGTGCCTCCTCGCTATCTTGGACACACATCGCGAGGATGCCATTGAGGGGTTCCAACTGCTAATTGGTGATGCCGAGCCCATTCTTGGGAGCAAAGAGATCGAGAATTTTGTTCACTACGCGATGTTCCGCGACTACGCAGCAATGCGGCCTACACTGATGAAGATGCTGCAATCCTCCGAACCCGCTGCCGTGAAGGTTGGTGCTGGACAGATGGTCCTCGCCGGGCTGTGGATGGACGAGGCGCGTGAAGACGCAGACCTCGTGCTGAGTATGGGTGAAGAAGCGCGAGTTGCCGCAGCCGAGATCTACGCTCACTACGTCTCGAACGATTCGGTAGGCCGCGAGTGCGAAGAACGCCTGAAGGTTCTCTTTAGGGATGGGAGCAAGACGGTACGGCAATCAGCAGCCCGATGTTGGAGTGTGCTCGAGCCAAACGAACTGGCGAAGCGCGGTTCCCTTCTCGGTGCATTCGTGGATTCCATCGATCCCCATGATGACGTCACCGTGCTTGTCTACACGTTGAAGCAGTCGCATGAACGGCTACCGCCCGAGATCTGTAAATTGGCGGAACGCGTGGTGGCAGCCTATGGTCCCAAAGGCGCAGACTTCCGGCTCCGGGAAGCCGGAGCGGCCTCCATGTTGACGCCGCTGATCATTCGGTTGCACGACGAGACAGAGGAACCCGAACTACGGCGGCGTGTACTCGACGTGATCGACGACATGCTTTGGATGCGATTCATGGGGATGAATGAGCAGTTGGAGCAGCAGTACACGCGGTAAACGATACTGCGGTCAATTACGTCATTAATGAGTTCCCAAGTCATCCAGGAATTTGGGCCCGCTTGTCTCCCATGTAGATCTCGTCCACTTCGACTGGCCCATCTAATGGGACCGTCATCGTTGCTGTCGTCGAATGCCTGGTGAATGTGCTGGAGCATGTGACAGGCGATTTTCTGCAAGACCCCGATCGCCCAGTGCAGCTTCATGCTGGAGATGCCCTTGAGGCTGGTCAGGTGCAGGCAGATGGCATACACCCACTTGTGGAGTGGCAATCTGAACCTTCAAGAGCTTGACTTGCGCATGGCGGCCACGAGCGCCACTTTCTTGGCCTTGCCTCGTTGACACAGTCGCTCATAGAACGTGCGGATGACGGGGTTCCAGCGCACCGCGGTCAAGGTGGCCATGTAGAGAACCTTGCACACGGAAACGCGGCCGCCCCCGATGTGACGTTGACCGCGCTGTTGGCCACTGTCCCGGTTCAGGGGTACCACACCGACCAGAGCGGCCACCTGGCGGCCTTTGGGTTGTTCGATCGTTCAGCACTACCGCATGCGAAGTCAAATTGCCTATTGGATCACAGCTCTTCTTCCGTCAGAACCTCCAAGTACTCTTGGTACCCGTAGGCCCGGCCGCGCCGCTTACCTGTGAACTCGCGCAAAATGCCAAGATTCTCCAGCAGGCCTATCGCCTTACTGGCCGGTGGTGCTGTCACACCGAGCAGCTTTGAAGCAACGGAGACAGTGACAACCGGGTTGGATGGCAGGTGATCGAGTAACCGGATGGCCGCGACGGTCGGGCGGTCGTGGTCGAGCAGACGGGCGCGGTCGCGCGCAACCAGTGCGTGAAGAATCCGAGCGACACGCACTCCGTCGGCGGCAGCAGTCTGTACACAGCTGAGGAAAAATCGGGTCCAGCCCTCCCAGTCTCCAACATGGCGCACAGCATCTAAACGTGCGTAGTACTCTGCCTGGTTTCGTTTCAAGGCCAAACTGAGGTAGAGCAAGGGTTGATCGAGTAGGTCCCAATGCTCCAATAGCAAAGCAATCAACAGCCTGCCGATGCGCCCGTTTCCGTCCAGAAAAGGGTGGATTGTCTCGAACTGTACATGCGCCAGACCGACACGCACGAGAGGTGGGAGCTTGTGTTCCTCGTAGAGCCATCTTTCCAGTGCCCCAAGCGTGTCAGCCACCTCATTCGGTGGTGGGGGCACAAAATGGGCGTTGCCGGGACGGCTGCCACCGATCCAGTTCTGTGAGTTGCGGATTTCTCCCGGTAGTTTGTACTCACCACGAACTCCGGTCATCAGAATGCGGTGCGCCTCACACAACAAACGAGTACTGATTGGCAGTCCCTTTGGATCCGCAATCTGAGCGCGAGCGTACTTCAGTGCGTCTAGGTAGTTGAAGACTTCGAGCACATCGTCCGGGCGATCACTGTACCTGGTGGCTTCGAACGCAACCACGTCTTGGAGCGTTGCCTGCGTCCCTTCGATTTGCGATGTGACCACTGCCTCCTTGCGGACGAATCCGTAAAGGAACAAGCTTGGGTTCGGTACCACCGAGCCCGCGATTGCAAGTCGTGCCAGTTCCTCCAATGCGGCTGTATGGAGGTCGGACATCGAACCGTCCATTGCCAACGGAGGATTGGTCGGAGGCAACGGGTAGGGCACAAACGCTCGGACCGCTTCTCCTGAGGTATGGGTGATGCGGAAGTGACCGGTCTGGCGAGTCATGGCTGAGGAATGAGGCTGTTCTACACAGGCCGCTAAGAAACGATCGATTCATTACGGAACACATTATGCAACGATCGTTTCTTTTCAGTGGACGAATGGGGAGTGACTCGACCAAAAACCAGTGTCTTCACTTCGCGTCCAGCGGACCCTCACAGGCAGCGGATCGCGGCAGCGACCTTGGGACTGGCCCTCGAAAGTATGGATGTCGAATGGGGGTGAGGTTCGTCCACGCCAACTGAGCGTGGGCTCTGCGGATTCAAGAGATTGGTCACTACAATGGGCTGTTCGGTTGAGAGGATGGAGCGGTTGTCGTTCCAGGGAGTTTCTGGAAGGGTGAATAGGCAAAGACCAGTAGGGGATGAGACAAGCTCCTCATGCAACATGACCAGACCAAGATGCACCAGAAGGACATAGGGGTGATTCCTGTTCTGACTGAGCAAGAGCCGTGGATTCCTGGTGTATCAAAGAGAGAGCATGCCGAGAACCGTTGGTCTGCCTCGGGTAGTCAGTGAGTTCTCCTGAATTTGGCGTTTGCCAGGAGTTTCGGCTTGTTCAGGGTAGTCTCCAGGCAAAGTGAGGTTTCCAGTGACTGTTGAAGCACCAATTCGTGAAGGGCAGATCCTGACCGGTTCCCTGTTTGACGAGCCGATGCAGGTGGAGACGGTTCGTTCTCAAGGTCCTGGTATCTGGTGGGCTGGACTTGTCGGCCGTCGGTCTGAGCGGTTCCGTAGGGTCACATTGACCGAGGATCAGATCTCGGAACTAACCATCGCCGATTCCGCGCTTACCTACCAGGGCGACGGACAACTGCTACGGAATGCGCTCCAAGCCTATTCCCTCGGTATTGCCTACGAGTTCGACCCGTATTTCGGCCTTTCGATCTCCCGCGTCGATCCGCTGCCGCACCAGCTTGAAGCAGTCTACGAACACCTCCTCAAGCTTCCGAGGGTGCGCTTTCTACTGGCTGACGACGCCGGCGCGGGCAAGACGGTCATGGCGGGTCTGTTGGTGAGAGAGTTAAAGCTCAGGGGACTTGTCGAGCGGATCCTCGTCGTTTGCCCGGCCAACCTTTCGTTTCAATGGCAGCGCGAACTCAGGGAGAAGTTTGACGAGAAGTTCATCGTACTGAAGGGAAGTGACATCCGAGATCAGTTTGGTGTCAACCAGTGGATAGAGCAGAAGCAACTCATTACCTCACTGGATCTCGCCAAGCGCACGGAGATTCTGCCGGGACTACGGCAGGTGCATTGGGATCTCGTGATTGTCGATGAGGCACACCGCATGTCTGCGTGGGACGAGACCCACAAGAGCCAGCGTTATCGGCTTGGCGAGTTGCTGCGTGACAGCAGCGACCACATGCTGCTACTCACCGCCACACCGCACAAGGGCGATCCACAGAACTTCACTCTGTTCCTGCAACTGCTGGATCGAGATGCCTATGCCGATGTGAGATCGATCCGTGAGGCTATGGACCGGAGACGGGCGCCCTTCTACTTGAGGCGTACCAAGGAGGCGATGGTTTACTTCCCGGAGTGTCAGCCTAATGGTGCGTGGACCGCCAAGCCGGTCTTCACCAAGCGAATCCCGAGGACCGCTGCCTTTGCCATCGATGGTCCGGAACTACAGCTCTACCAAAACATCACTCGATTCGTGAAGCGCCAGAGTGCCCGAGCCGCGGCCGAGGGCGACAACCCTCGAGCTCGGGCAGTCGGATTTCTGATGTCGTTGTATCAGCGGCGGCTTGCATCAAGTACTTATGCCATGAGGTGTTCACTGGAGAATCGGGCGAAACGCTTGAAGGACGGCCTCAACCGCGCTCAGGAGCTGGTTCGGACCGCCCCGCCGAACCTGCCCAACTGGGATGAACTCGAGGAGTTCGAGGACGCAGAGCGAGAGCGGCTGGAACGAACACTCGAAGCGATTACTTTGGCTGGCAACGCAGAGCAGATACATGAAGAAATCGCAGAACTCCTCAAGCTTGCCGAGGAAGCAAAATCCGTTGAAGGTTCGCAAAGTGAGGCGAAACTCGGACATCTCAGGAAGCTCATGCAGGAGGAGGGGTTCTTTGACCATCCCGACCAGCGACTGCTGCTGTTCACCGAGTTCAAGGACACCCTCGAGTACCTGAGGGATCGGTTGAAGACTTGGGGATTCAGCGTCGGCTGCATCCACGGAGGAATGAAGTCAGGTTCACGCGATGAACCGGGAAGCAGGCTCTATACCGAGCAGCAATTCCGTGAAGGAGGCATCCAGGTTCTGATTGCGACCGAGGCGGCTGGCGAGGGCATCAACCTACAGTGTTGCCACATCCTGTTCAACTACGACATACCGTGGAACCCGAACCGATTGGAGCAGCGCATGGGCCGTATCCATCGCTACGGACAGCAACGCGACTGCCTGATCTTCAACTTTGTGGCTGCCAACACCATTGAGGGACGGGTTCTCCAGCGTCTGCTGGTCAAGCTCCAGGAAATCCGTGATGCCCTTGAAGACGACGCGGTGTTCAATGTTGTAGGCGAGGTCTTGCCGTCTGCTCACATAGAGCGCGTTCTACGGGATTACTATGCCGGCAAGCTGGGAGACGCTGATCTCGAGGAGCGTCTCTTGCAGGATGTAGATGAGGGGCGTTTCCGAGCCATCTGTCAAACCGCGCTGGAAGGATTGGCTACCAAAAAGCTCAACCTGGACATGCTGATCGAGCGCCGTGCTCGTGCGCTGGAACGTCGCATTGTCCCTGAGTCCATTGCTCGATTCATCCAGGAGGCCGCCAACCAGTCAGCTTTGTCCCTGAAGCCGGACAGCCGCCTACTTCACACGTTTCTACCGGTCAGGACACCGAGTACCTTGAAAGTGTACGAGCTCGAAGAGGACTGGAAACTCGCCGAGTTGGCCAATCGCTATCCGCGTCTGACGACGGATCGTACAACGGCCGAAGAGCATAACCTCGAGTGGGTAACGCCAGGGCACCCGCTCTTTGAGGCACTGCGTCGACACTGTCTCGTACTCGGTCAGCCAGCACTCGCCAGCGGGGCCTGTTTCCATTCACTAGCGCACGACGAGCCGGCGCGTCTGGATTTCTACCGAGCGCGTATCGTGGATGGTCTCGGACAGATCATCCATGAACGGGTGTTTACCGTCGAACTCAGCAGTGACGGTGCATTGCAGCGGCGGGAACCGGATGTGCTGGGCGATCTCAGTCCCGCCGGTACTCCTGACGAACTACCGCCGGTTGCCACACTCCCGGAGCCAACAGAATGGTTGTTCGAGAGTGCTTTGACATCCTTCATCGATGAAGTTCAAGCGGAACGCAGGGCTGAAATCGAGCACATCGGTAACCACGTCGAACTTGCCTTGACCGAGGTACTCCAGCGGATCGATGACGAGATAGGACGCGCTGCCGATGAAGTGTTCAATGAAGTCACTGGAGCGGAGGGAAGACTTGCCCAAGCCGAAACCCGTCACGCGAACGTGTTGGCACGGCGCGAACGCCGGCGAGCGGAGTTCGAACAGCAGCAGTCGGTTAGCCTACAGGGGGTTGAGCGGCTCGCCAGCGTGTTAGTCTTGCCTCACCCAGAAGGCGAGAATTTGGATGTCCGACGTCTGCGACCCCACCCTGAAACCGAGATGACAGCGATGCGAATGGTCATGGAGTACGAGAGGGCACAAGGACGACAGGTCTCCGACGTTCACAAGAAGAACCTCGGATACGACGTAACCAGTCTTGATCTTCAGTCCGGCGACCTGCGCCTAATCGAAGTGAAGGGCCTTGCCAATCCTAGAGGAAGCATCCTACTCACCCCAAACGAGCGGAGAGTCGCCGAGGATCGTCCTGATTGCTTCTGGCTCTACGTCGTGACCAACTGCGCGAGTACGCCCGTACTCCGAAAGCGGATTCAGAATCCTGCGCGCTTGCCGTGGCATGAGGTCACCAAGGTTCAACATTATTGGTTGGACGTGAACGCCATGCCGCAGCCCTCGAAGGGACAGGAAGGGCAGATCCCTCATCGTGAAGAGGATGCACTGTGACCGGTTGTCCCGCACCGTCCAACGAGCTTGAGGAACGATACCAATCCATCTTCGACGACGTGGCCAGGCTCATCTACTCGGCCAGGCAATCTGTCGCCCGATCCGTTAACGCCGTGATGACCGCCACCTACTGGCTTGTAGGTTGATACATCGTGGAGTTCGAACAGGAGGGAGAGAACCGAGCCAACTATGGCACCGAGATCGTCGAAAGGTTTGCTGCAGATCTGACAAAGCAGTTTGGTCGAGGGTTCTCCCGCCAGAACGTTTGGCAAATGCGTCTGTTCTATCAGAATTACCCACCTGAGCAGATTCTCCAGACACTGTCTGGAGAATCCGGAGGCCTCCCCTTAAGGTCAGACTCAACCGACGTGACGTCGGAATCCTCCTTGGCCCGGATCGCTGCGCACTTCCCACTTCCGTGGTCGGCCTATGTCCGGCTGCTTTCGGTCAAGAACCTGCACGCCCGCGAGTTCTACGAGACTGAGGCCTTGCGCGGAGGGTGGTCAGTTCGCCAACTCGATCGGCAGATCAACGCCCAGTTCTACGAACGCACTGCTCTGTCGAGGGACAAAGCTGCCATGCTCAGTCGTGGCCAAGGACAGCGGTCAGATGACATCACCCATCCCGAGGAAGAAATCAAGGACCCATACGTGCTCGAATTCCTCGACCTGAAGGATGAGTACTCCGAGAGAGATCTGGAAGAAGCACTGATCCAGCGACTGGAAACGTTCCTGTTAGAGCTTGGAGGAGACTTCTGCTTCATGGGCCGGCAACGGCGATTGCGTGTCGGTGACGAATGGTATCGGATGGACTTGCTGTTCTTTCACAGGCGACTTCGCTGTTTGGTAGTCATCGACCTGAAGATCGGCAGGTTTACTCCTGCCGATGCGGGACAGATGCACCTCTACCTCAACTACGTACGGGAGCACTGGGTCCATGAGGATGAAAATCCTCCCGTGGGCCTCATTCTGTGTGCCCAGAAGGATGAGGCGGTTGCGCGGTACGCCCTTGAAGGACTGCCAAACAAGGTAATGGCATCTGAATACCGAACTACCCTGCCTGACGAGGAACTCCTAGCATCGGAAATCGACCGGGTACGAGCTACGCTGGAAACTCGTAGCGTGTTGTCTGGAAGGAGTGTAGAGGCTGGGTTGGAGACACCGCGTGGTGATGCCAACAAAAGCCAGTCTAAGAACGGTGGATGAGAATCACATGATCCCCAAGGAGTGCAAGCGGCTCGCTGAAGTCGATTTTCCGATTGCGGAGGTGTCAAGGCACGCTGTGCGGGAAAAGTCGATTAGACATGGTCATCCCTCTACGCTGCATCTTTGGTGGGCGCGGCGACCTCTGGCATCGTCGCGAGCAGTGTTAATGGCCTTGCTGTTGCCAGACCCTTGTGATCCCTGTTGCCCGGAAGAGTTCAAGACCGAAGCGCGTCGGATCCTTCTTGGTATGGCTTCAAAGCCACAGGGTTGGATGACTGCCATCGCATCGGATGAAGGGCTACGGCGGACAATCCTGCAGTTCATCGCCAACTTCGCCAATTGGGACAATGCAGGTGAGAGACGGTATCTCGAAGTAGGCCGCGGTTTGGTGAAGGCAGCCCACGGCGGATCTCTGCCGTTGGTAGTAGATCCATTCGCAGGTGGCGGCTCGATCCCGATGGAAGCGCTGCGACTCGGATGCGAGGCTTTCGCAAGTGATCTCAACCCCGTGGCGTGTTTGATCCTGAAAGTAATGCTAGAAGTCATTCCTCGGCATGGTCGAGCACTAGCTGACGAACTACGCCAAGTGGGTAGCGAGGTGAAGCGGCAGGTAGAACAGGAACTGGCTGAGCTGTATCCATCGGACTTGGATGGTGCCACCCCGATCGCATACCTCTGGGCGAGGACGGTGCGCTGCGAAGCACCAAACTGTGGCGCGGAGATCCCATTGATGCGTTCGTTTTGGCTGTGCAGAAACACTAAACGGAAACGGGCGTTGAGGCATTGGGTCAAGCGGTCCACTGGTACATGGCCACAAATCGAATTTGAGGTGTTCGAACCCAAGAATGACAAAGATGTCCATAGTGGATCCGTGACCCGCGCAAAAGCCACGTGCTTCAGTTGTGGTGCGGTCCTGCCTCCAGGACGAGTTCGAGTACAGCTTGCTGCCGAACGGGGAGGTGCCGACGTTGTTTTTGACGGGAATGGCCAACGAGTCGGTGGTGCCCGGTTGATGGTAGTGGTAACGCTCCGGCCTGGACAGACCGGCCGTCACTACCGGTTGCCGACGTCAGCGGACTATGCAGTTGTGCGTCAGGCTCAGCAACGGGTGGCGAACATACTTGATGACTGGGAACACAGTGGCAGGCAGGGCCTGTGTCCAGTACCAGATGAGCCAACGCCAGTAGGTGGCGGGTCCGGAGCTGGTCGTGCTTTCAGCGTGCACCGTTACGGAATGGTCAAGTGGGGCGATCTATTCACAGCAAGGCAGAAAGTAGCATTGGCGACATTGGAGAAGATTGTCCAAGGAACTTCTGTAGAGAAGTGTAGGGAAGTCATGGCGATCGTCGTTGATCGATGTGCCAATCAGCTCAGTCATCTATCCCGGTGGCATGTTCCAGGGGAAAAGGTCGAAGGCACATATTCTCGGCAGACACTACCCATGGTTTGGGACTATGCTGAGGTGAATCCCCTTGGTTCATCTACGGGTAGCTACGACGGTGCATTGGACTGGGTTGTCAAGGTTGTTCAATCTACACCATTGTCCGTAGTCGGTCAGGTTCAACCAGCTGACGCGGCACACCACCCGCTTCCCAACGAATCAGCTAGTGTTTGGTTTACTGATCCGCCATACTACGATGCAATCCCTTATGCTGACCTTTCTGACTTCTTTTTGGTTTGGCTCAAGCGTGTATTGCCTGATCACTCCTTACTGCGCGATCCCTCTGACGCCCAAAACCCGCTGTCTCCCAAAGTAGCAGAGGCTGTCCAGGACGAGACGAAACATGTGGATGGACGTCCTAAAGACCGCGAGTGGTTCGAGAATGTGATGGGTCATGTCTTTGCTGAGGGCCGCCGAGTTCTCACAGAAGACGGAATCGGTTCAGTAGTCTTCGCACACAAGACCACCGAGGGATGGGAAGCACTGCTTGCGGGCATGATTCGAGGTGGCTGGACTATCACCGGTTCCTGGCCCATTGCCACTGAGATGAGATCGCGTTTGCGTGCTCGTGACTCTGCCGCTTTAGCCACCAGCGTGCATCTTGTCTGCCGGCCGCGTCCGTTAGATGCCGCCGTTGGAGATTGGGCTGACGTGTTGCGAGAACTGCCAAGACGGGTGGCTGATTGGATGGAGCGGCTCCAGGGCGAGGGCATCCGCGGCGCAGACTTGGTATTTGCTTGCGTTGGCCCGGCACTTGAGATTTTCAGTCGGTACTGCACGGTTGAGACTGCAGACGGCCATGAGGTTGGGCTTGCCGACTACCTAGAGAAGGTGTGGGAGGTGGTTGGTCGGGCGGCGCTGGAGCAGGTGCTTGGCACTGTAGAACCACCAATGAACGACGGATTGGCTGGCGCGCTGGAAGAGGATGCGCGTCTGACTGCACTGTTTCTGTGGACTCTACAGAACACTTTCACACCTACCGCGAACATCGATAGTGATGGGGAGGTCGAAAAAGCGGTTGCCAAGGTGTCAAGTAAGGGATTCAGCTTGCCCTTCGACGTGGTGCGCCGTTTCGCACAACCTATGGGCATCGACTTGGCCACTTGGACAGGGCGTATCATCGGCCAAAACAAGGGGGTAGTGCGTCTATTGCCGGTGTCTGAACGTGCTAAGGATTTGTTCGGCGACGATGGTACTAATGCTGCCGCTGACTGGATTGAGAGTGATTCGGCTGCTTACCTAACACCATCGCTGTTTCCCGAGATCGATGGCCTACGAGAGTTTCGGGTCCTTGGCCGAGGAGGACGAAACATCTATGACAGTGATCCCGAACTCCAACACACCGATGCCACAACCCTTGACCATGTGCACGCGGCCATGCTCCTGCAGGACAGCGGTCATTCCAACGCCCTTCGGAGTCTAATCGTCGCTGAGAAGGAGCGAGGCCCCGATTTCCTGAAGCTTGCCAACGCGCTCTCTGCTCTCTATCCGAGAGGCAGTCAGGAAAAACGTCTCCTGGACGCTATGCTGTTGGCGGTGCCACGGTGAAAGGTTGCGACTAAAACGTGAACCGAAACTCTGTGTGGCAAGTATCTGGTGGTCCGACTGATCGGTGTTACGCCGACCAATTCATGGATCACGGCGTTGCTCTGATTGGCCCCGGCGACGCGGGGCCGTGGGAGTCCGGTCAGTCTGATGGAAAATTCGAAGGTGGGTATGTCCGAAGATTCGTCACTGAGCTGAAACAGAACGATGTTCTGCTCCTCCGGACAGGCCAATCGACCATTTGTGCGGTCGGCCTCGTGGTATCCGACTACCAATACCTGCCGCAGTTTGACGATGTGAATGGATGGGACTTGCAGCATGGCAGGCGGGTGCGTTGGTGTCCCCTCCCTGAACCGTACGCCTTCAGCGAACGAGTCTTTGGTGCTAACCCACCTCGTCTCTCTCGAGTCCAGTCGGAGGATGTCGTCAGGTATGTGAGACGCTTTGTAGGATCACCGCCTACAGAATGGCAAACGCGCGCCTTACCGAGTTTGCCAATGGATGAAGAGACTCTTGAAGTGCTGCCAGCTGAGTTGCGAGGTCTTGTTGCTCAGGTCCACGACCTATTGGAGCTCTATGGGGATGACGGCGCGTTTGGCGACCGGCCGATGGAAGATGAGTTGGTCGCGCACTACGTCATACCTCTTCTACATGCGCTTGGCTGGTCCGCTGAGAAGATTGCGGTGAAGTGGCGCCGTGTTGACGTGAGCGTGTTCACCAAGCTACCGAGAGTTCCAGAACACTGCCATTACCTGATCGAGGCAAAAAGACTGGGGTTGGGGGTTGAAGGTGCGCTTGAACAAGCGATCGGCTATGCCGCTGACCTCGGCATTCGATGCGACGTTGTTGTTACGGACGGTATCCGTTATCGCATGTATGAGGCATCCAATGAATTCGTGCCGGTCGCCTACGCGAACCTGGCGCGGCTGAAAAAGTCTTCGTTGGAACTCTTTGAACGTATGCGAAGGCCATAATCGGAGGCAACTGTGGTTCCTTGGTACAAAAATGTGACACTCCGTCAAGAAGTCCGAGAGGGCCGTTCGTTTAGCCCGGATGAATTTGCCATTGCCCTCGAACAGGTAGTCTCGGGGACTGCCCCGGTGGACTATCGAGATCCGCACCAGTTTTTTTCGCGGACCTGCTTCACCCGTGCGCTGCAGGAGCATGCTGGAATGGTGCTCCGACGGCTTTCCGGCAAAACTGAGAATACGGCTCCTGTCCTCACGCTGATCACGCAGTTTGGTGGCGGTAAGACCCATACCCTTACTGCGCTCTACCACTTGGCCAATGCCGGCGCGGATGCTTCTAGACTCCCCGGAGTCGCGGATCTTCTGAATAGGGCTGGGGTTCCCCAAGCTCCCAATGCCCGAGTAGGGGTGTTCGTCGGAAATGCGTGGGACCCGTCTGAGGGTCGGGAAACACCTTGGATCGATTTGGCTCGCCAGCTTGCAGGCGAACAGGGTGTCGCTGCGCTTGGCACTGCATCCCAGACTACACCTCCGGGCACCGAAGCACTCACTAGGGTATTCGCGGCGGCAGATGCCCCGGTGCTTCTGTTGTTTGACGAGGTACTCAACTGTGTCAATCGGCATCGAGGATTGGCCGCTAGCATCCATGCCTTCATCCAGAATCTGACCGTTGCCGTCACGGGAACCACGCAAGCGGCAGCCATCATCAGCTTGCCACGTAGCCAAGTCGAGATGACCGACTGGGACCAGGAGTGGCAGGACCGGATCCGAAAGGTGGTTGGACGTGTTGCTCGGGACCTGATCGCCAACGACGAGTCCGAGATCAGCGAAGTTGTCCGCCGCCGTCTGTTTGAAGACCTTGGGAACGTGCGCATACACAAGAGGGTTGCCAAGGCATACGCGGACTGGTGTTTTGAGCGGACAGCACGCCTTCCGGCCGAATGGCTCTCGGTAGACACTGCAACTTCGGAGACCAAGGCGCGGGAGTTTTTGAGGGAAAGGTTTGAAGCGTGCTACCCCTTCCATCCAGCCACCCTATCCGTCTTTCAGAGGAAATGGCGTGCTCTCTCTCAGTTTCAACAGACCCGAGGTGCGCTCGCCATGCTCGCGCAGTGGGTTTCCTGGGCCGCTCGTGAACAATTCCGAAAGGCGCGGACCGAGTCGCTAATTACGCTTGGGTCGGCACCGTTGGATGTTCCGGAGGTTCGCGCCGTGGTACTCGGCCAATTGGGTGAAGTGAGACTTGATGCTGCCATTGAAGCCGACCTTGCAGGAAACATGGCACATGCGAGAGCATTGGATATTGATGCCCAAGGTGTTCTGCGTGACATCCATCGCCGAGTAGGGACAGCCATACTCTTCGAGTCCTCTGGCGGCCAAGTGGACAAGGTAGCGCATCTGCCCGAACTGCGTTTCGCGCTTGGTGAACCTGAGGTCGAGACTACCACTATCGATAGTGCCGCAGCCGTCCTAGAGACTGCTGGATTTTTCATCCGAAAGACGGGAACGGATGGTTACCGCATCCACCATCAGGCGACGTTGAAGAAGGTGGTCAGTGATCGGCGAGCTTCTCTGGACGAAGAAACGGAGGTCAAACCCGCAATCCGGAAACTCGTCGAAGGCGAGTTTAGGCAAGGTGCATCCCTACCTGTGGTCGTCTTCCCGGAGGATAGTTCCGCGGTCCAAGACTCGCCACGCCTGATACTGACAGTCCTTGATCCTGAAACAGAGTGGACTGGCAGTGACCAAGCCATTGAGCAGATCCACAACTGGACAAGGGTACGGGGCAGGTCTCCACGGCTTTATCCAGGCTCGTTGGTTTGGTGCGCCCGCAGACCGGGGCGCGAGCTTCGTGATCGGGTTGAGCTTTGGCTTGCCTGGCAGCGTGTGGCCCGCGAGGTTGCGGAAGGTGTCCTGGGAGCTGAGTTTGACCGGATGGACCGAGCTGAGGTACGGGACAAGGTTAGGGACGCGGAAGAAGCAGCGAAGGACGAAGTCTGGGCCAGCTACCGCTTCGTGATTCTTTCGGATTCACAAGGCGAAACTGGGCTAAGGCATATTGATTTGGGGGCAGGGCACGCGAGTGCTACTGAGACCCTATGCGGCAGGATTATCGGCGCGTTGAAGTCTGAGGGACTGCTAAACGAAAGCGTAGGTGCTAGTTACATCGACCGACATTGGCCACCGGCACTCAAGGACACCGGAGCGTGGCCTCTCGACGGCCTGAGGAAGAGCTTTCTTGATGGCTCCTTGACGCGGTTGATCGATCCCGAAGCAATCTTGCGCCGTCAGATCACTGACTTCGTATCTAAGGGGGATTTTGGTCTTGCTTCGGGCCGTCAAGAAAGCGGCGGTTTCGTTCGGTGGTGGTACGACGAGCCAATTCCAAAAGAAGAAGTCGCTTTTGATGCGGACGTGTTCCTGCTGACCAAAGCTAAGGCGGTAGCACTCCGGGCAAGAATCGACCCTTCACCGCCTCAACCAGGGTTCCCCACTGATCCTCAACCGGACACAGAGCTTAAGCCTGAACGGGAACTTGCTCCAGTACCAACTCCTGATGCCGAAGAAACAACCATTCGGATTGCCGGGAGTGTGCTCCCGGAAGTTTGGAGTAGGCTTGGAGTTAAAGTTCTGCCCAAGTTACGGACTGGACATAACTTGAACATCAGCATTGAATTCTCAGTAAGCGTAGGCACCATGTATGCTCGGAATCTGGAAGACGAACTTGTGCAAATCTTGGATGACCTTGGGCTCAGCGACCAAGTACGGGTTGAGAGGGGGTAGTTTGGTGTCGAAGTGCCCGACTTAGTTGATATTTTGTTAGCAACTGCAACCAACCTAATATTACAGTTGTACTTGATTGTGGCAGACTGAAGGGGTTGCCGTGCCTTGCTTCCGGAGTGCCCGATGTCCGCCACTGTCCCCCGGCCCGAGTTCCTGCCGGAGCCCGTCCCCCTGACCGCGGCCACCGTGCGCGGCTGGCAGGCGCAACGGGCCGAGGTCGACTTCCGCAACGATGCACTAGGGCAAACGCAAAGTCGCGATCAGGGAAGGGCGGAGGCCAGGATCCAAGGGTGGCGTCCGATACGGTCGCGCAACAGCCCGATGGATACATGGGTTCTGAGATTCTAGCGTAGGGAGCGCTGCCGGCGACCACAGGGTCCGGCGAGTTCTTTGCACACCCGGATCAGGTTGCGCAGGCTGGGCCAGGCCTCTGGGTCCGCGACCTACTCGCAGAGGCCGGGGCCGCCCAGCACGGTGCAGGTACGCCGCTCGCGGCGGATACCGTTGCGCTAGACGGGCTCGCAGCAGTACTCCACCTCGGGCGTGAAGATGCCCTATTTGGCATCGGCGAAGACCGTCATCACTTCCTGGTGGAGGATGCCCTAGAAGTCCAATCGAAAAGGGGGTATTGGGAAGCCTGACAAGGGCAGCCGGGGGCCCTGGATGGTCCGGGTGGCGACGGGTCGGCGTCCGGCTGCGCGCGCCGGTGGCCAGCGGTTTCGGCGATGGGGGCGGTCGCCTTCCGCCGGGTGGGGCCGCGCACCACGCGGCGGCGTGGCGGGGGACGGTCGTCAGGTTCCGGGACACAACACCGAGGGCGTCTCCTTGGTGGCTGTCCACAGGCGGGTGAGATTGGCCACGGTGGCCGCCCGCAGGAGCTGGGTTCGGTCTTGAGACGCCCGCGATAGCGCGCCTGGCGCAGGCCCAGTTGCACCAGACGGGCCAGGCGGTGTTCGGCCACCTGGCGCAGGGCCCGGTAGGGCGCGAACGCGGCGCTGGCCTGCAAG
This sequence comes from Caldilineaceae bacterium, assembly GCA_965208365.1. Lineage (GTDB taxonomy): Bacteria > Chloroflexota > Anaerolineae > Caldilineales > Caldilineaceae > Bin34. The sequence continues at coordinate 2,596,642 of OZ242330.1, forward strand.
GCCCGGGCCTCCTGCAGCAAGTCCTCCTGGGGATGCAGGTTGACGCTGCGCCCACGCCCGGGTTGGGTCTTCACACACTGCGGTCGCAGGGCACAGCCGTCACAGACCGCACCCTCGAAGACAAAGGCCTGCCGCGGGACCCGCTTCCCGTATCCCTTGCGGTCGCGGCCCTGGCTGTGGAGACGGGTCGTGACCGCTCCCGCCGGACAGGTGCAACAGCCGGCCTGCAGGTCGATGTGGAAGTCCTGCTTGGTGAAATACGGGCTCCGGGGCGGTTTGGGCACCTTGGCGATCAGGGTCCGGTCGGCTTCGGCAAACTGCCGGCGGGTGTCGCCGTCCCCGTAGGCGGCGTCCGCCACGGTCTCGGCCACCGGACCCTCGAGGCGGCGCTCACTCTCGGCCACCAGCGCCAGGGCTCCCTGGGCATCGGGGGCGTTGCCGGGCAGCACGGCCACGGCCGTAATCAGCTGGCTTTCGGCCTCCAGCGCCAGGGCCGCCTTGTGGCCGTCGAAGCGCTGTTGGCTGCTCTTGCGACCGTGGCGCATCTCCGGGTCGTGCACCGAGACGATGCGGTCCTGGCTCACCCCCTCCCGCAGCGCCACCCCGTCCGTCCGGCGCTCAATGTCCTGCAACAGCAGTTTGCACAGCAACTCGGCCGCGGCCATGATCCGCGGGCGGGCCGGGTCCTCGCGGTCTGTCGCCCGGGGTGAGGTCAGGGCCTGGCCCAGCAACCGTTCGGCGTCGGCCACAATCTCCGCCAGGAAACCGCGCCGGGCCTCGGGGTCGCTCCAGTCCACCTCGGTGCTCCCCTTGAGGCTGGGTTCCAGATAGCGGCGGTAGCCCTGGCGCTCGGCCCAGTCCGCCGCATCCTCCGCCTCCACCTTGGCCATCGTGCGCAGCAGGTGGCGGATGCCGTCGGCCAGCAGGTTGTAGGTGTCCTTGACCGCACCGCGTCCCAGGATTGGGGTCGTGTCCAGGACCAGGCGCAGGTGCTTGTTCCGCAACAGCCCCCGTTCCCGGGCCAGTTCCAGACTGCGCAGAAAGACCGCCTGGATCCGGTCGTGCAGAATCAGTTGCGCCCGGAAGTGCTGCAGCGTGCTCTGGGCAAAGGGCGCGGCGTCGACCTCCACCCCCAGGGCCACCTTCCAGCCCAGGTCCAGGCGCGCCCGGCGGTGGGCTTCGGCGTCGCTCACCTTGTCGTGGGCCTGCAGCAGCAGGGCCGTGGCCAGCAGACTGGGAGGCACCGAGGGGCGTCCGTTGTCGAGACAGTAGAAGGCCGCGAAATCCTCATCCCGGAACAGCCGGTCCCGGGCTTGACCCAACTGCCAATGGAAACTGTCCTCGCCCACCAGGTGCTTGAAGTGGTACTCCGCATCAAACAGGCTTCGCTGCGACGACCGTTTGCCCAACATGCCTTGCGCTCCCTGGTGGCACACCCCCACCACTCATTATTGGCCCCCTGTCAACCCCATCCAGGGGGTTTTCGATTGGACTTCTAGTGGTGCTTGACGGCCAGCATGTAGTAGGCTCCGGCCGTCCGCAGCGCCTGCACGATGGCCCTCTGGCAGCCGGTGGGATCGATCGTGACAAGGGCACCTTCCAAGACCATGTGGTCTAGCTGGCAGTGAAGGGCCGCAATCTCGCTGACCTTGACCGCACAGGTGACCGCACACGGCACTTGGGCTAGAGTCAGTACCTTCCACACCAGAAAGGCGTTGACAATGTGCAGGGCCGGAACATGCAACCAAGTTACTATAAGGGTTGCAGCGTGCCTTGTGAGGTGTTGAGTCACCCCATAAGACACACGGCGGTCCTCTTGGTTGCGCTTTCGGCAGTTGAAAACCATCTCCAACTTGGACTGTCTGTGCTGTATTGCCTTTAATAAATTGATGGATTTGTTCCGCGTAATTCGCCCGTAGTCAACACCCGAAACTGCTCACGGGCAGCTCCAATTCAGTCTAGTTCCGCGACTTTGCATTTGCTCAGGTCAACCACTTAAACAGTATCCAGTAAAGTCTCGTTATCTTCTTGAGAATGCATCAAATTGGCCATGCATGTGGTGCAAACAAAGCTAGCCACTTTTGACGATTAATAATTTGGTCAACATTCCAGGAATGCACTTTAGACACACTCTTTGTGATCTTGTAAGGGCACTGAGCATAAACCTCTTTTTTCTTTGCGAAGCTGTCACTGTTGAGGGTGGAATTTTCACTGGCCTTAAGCAATACTAAGTTACCAATGCGGTTTCGATATTGCCGGACCTCTGAGTCTGAAAAATTCGGCCAACTCGAAATTGGCTTAAAAGGTAAAACATGCTCCAAATTTATAACACTTTCATCGTCATTTGGAATATGCCAAGGTTCTGAGGCATTATTTACTGCTAATTCCAAGGACCGCAAATAATAGCGAGCAAGCTTAGATGTTGCTACAGTTGCTTCAGCAAAAACCGTCGAAAACTGTTTGTCATCAGGAACAATTGCTGCAAGATGAACCTTGAGGCTACGTGTATCCTTAATGTTCCCCTGCCAGATTTCATGTGCAGTTTTTGCCAGCGCATTTTCCACAGTTCCCGTTCTGGTACGTTTCCCAATCAAGAGCCGGACTGACAAAGAAACACAAAATGACAAGGCTGGACCAATACTGGTAGGTCCAAATTGTTTGGCAATGGCCAGCAAGACTGGTCGCATAGGGTTAACGTTGAGAAGATTGAGTACGTCAAGGGGACGACGTACAGACAAACCGTGTTGGTTCCACCGACCGCTAGCAGAATTGAAGGTAGCTACATATGTATGAGCCAATCCCTCCAATTCAACTGAAAAATTTTCGGTTGCTAGCGGACCAGAGGCATGATCTTGTACTGCTTGGTACACATCACTACCTCGAACAAGGCCACGTACAGCGGTTAGTGCATGACGAAGAAAGAGATTGGTCGAATCTTCATTTTCCATGGATTCCAGTGCTCCCCGCATGTAGCCCCATCTTTGTTGTACTTCACGGATTCGACGCTCGCCCGCTTGACCAAAGAGGTAATTTTTTACCAAATCAGCTTGGGAGACTCGCTTGCCTCGATCGTTCAGTGTTTCAAACATGCGATAGGCATCATTGGTGTCTGGAACCCTTAACAGTATGACTTTAGCTCGATATTCTATAAAGTTGATCCATCTGTTTAGTGCCTCTACGTGATCTCGTGCATCAAGACTTGACACTATACCTTCCACTTGCTCCGCTGCCAGCTCAAATGCATGAGCCAGCAACGCATTTGATGGTTTGTGTGAAACTGGAAGAAGATCTGAAGTTTCTAGACGGCGTCGAAAATAATCATCGTCGTCCACATTTAGCCGGAGTCTAGGTGAAAATTCTCTGGTGTTTCGGTCAAAAGATAAAAGAAAATCTGTCTCAATTGACTTGGCTATATCTTGAGCTTGTGGCAATAAAAAGTGTCGGATTGCAGAAAGGAGAATCGCAGTAGTGGCAAGCCGTTGTTGTCCATCCACCACTTCAAGCTTCTGTTCCTGTTTGGGGATGGTTACAATAGTTCCTAAAAAATATGACTTGCCTTCGTATTGAACCTCACGGGCGAAATCTTGGTACAAGGTGGTGACTTCTTTTTGTTCCCATGCATATTCTCTTTGGTGGATTGGTACTTCAAGCTGATACTGCTTCAAGACGCGGCCGAGGCCCAAGTGGTCCAACCCGATCTCGACTTCTAAACTGGTCATGGAATCCTCTAGAGTTGGATGTGTGATATCGCGGCCAACGGTTTTGTTGAGCGCAACAGCGAAAGTCTGGCCTCATACGCGAGTTTACTGTAGTTAGCAGTTCATTGCAAATGCAATCCGGTGCTCAGATCTGACCTCCGATTCGGTCGCGCAGAAACCGGATGGACACGTCCGCAAATGCCAACTCGTGCTTCCGTCCGGCGGTATCAAACTTGCCGCTCGGAGCGACCAAAACGCGTCCGTCCAAGCTGGACGGACAGGGGCACAGAGCCTACCTGTTTCTTGACGAAGTGCAGAACCTGGACAACTGGAGTGCGCAACTCAAGTTCCTGGTGGACACCGTTGGGGTCAAGGTTCTCGTGACCGGGAGTTCCGCCCTACGCATTGAAAGTGAGAAGGACAGTCTGGCTGGACGCATCCACACGTTGGAAGCCGGATTCCTTTCGCTCACCGAGATCGGCAGGTTTCGCCAGTTGGACCTTCCGGATCCGTTTTTGCCTGACAATGGTCTGAGGCATCTGTTGCACAAGGAATTCTGGCTGGAGCTTGCTGAACACGGACGTAGCCACTCTGGATTCCGTGACCAGGCCTTCCAGCAATTCTCGGATCGCGGAGGATACCCCATGGCCCACAACCGTGCCGAGGTCGACTGGTCCCTGCTGTCCGACCAATTGAACGAAACCGTCATCCAGCGGGTGATCCAGCATGACCTGCGACTGGGGAACCGCGGCCGTCGTCGCGACGCCTTTCTCCTGGAGGAACTCTTCAGGTTGGCCTGCCGCTATGCCGGTTTGACTCCTTCCTACGATTTGCTTGCCGACGAGGCTCGGTTGTCGATGGGTGCCGATGTGGGTCGCCAGAGGGTTGCAAACTACCTGAGGTTCCTCGCCGACACCATGCTGCTGCACCTGATACCGCCTTTGGAACTGCGTCTCAAGCGACGCCGGGGAAGTCCCAAACTGTGCCTGGTTGACCACGGCCTCCGGGCCAGCTGGCTCCAGGAGCAAATCCCGCTGGCCCCGGAGGCGTTGGCGGAAAGCCCGGAGCTGAGTACCATGGCCGGCCACATTGCCGAGAGCACACTTGGTGCCACGGCCTCCGGCATTCCCAGCCTGGGCATTGCCCACCAGCCGGAGCGTGGCTTGGACCGTGAGGTTGACTTTGTCTTTACTGTCGGCGACCGACGGTTGCCGGTCGAAGTGAAGTATCAACGCCGTATTGATCCGGTACGGGACACCTTGGGCATCCGATCGTTTGTGGAGAAGGCGGCCAACCGCGCCCCCTTCGGGCTGCTCATTACCCAAACCGACACCCCAACCGAGGATGCACCGCATGTTGTCAGCATGCCGCTTTCCACATTCATGCTGCTTGCATAGCTGGGGCGTGCCCGAATCAACAGTTCAGCAACCGTATTGAGTCGTCAAACCTTGATCACGGAAGTGGGATCTGAGCTGTAGCGGAGCGGATTGAGTACGTGCACGGGAGCCAAGCCTTGAACGGTCGGCAGCACCCTATCCGACAGGAGTCAGCTCTTCACTGCCGTTTCTACCTGCGTACTGTGGTCAGACTGCTTGGGCATCGCTCCAGGGTGTTGAGTCGCCGGTGGGAACAGTGACTCCGGTTCCACCAACAGATCGGTGGTGTGTCGGCCCAAGGCCTTGGCGATCGCGTCAAGGGTCTTGAATCGGGGCGACTGCTCTCCCTTCTCCAATCGCACCAGGGTCACCCGCCCTATGTTGGCCGCCTGGGTGAGTGCCGCTTGCGTCAAACCCGCAGACTCGCGGAAGCCCCGGATGCGTTCACCGAGGGTCTGTCTTCCTTGCATGGCAATGACCTCAATCGCGGGGCGATAGGCAGCATCGCAGTAGTGGCGGGCGAAGTCCCAGGGGATCTCGACTGTCTCGCCGCAGACCGTCCCCAGAACCATTTCGTACGGATTCGGCAACGACAGACTGGACAACCCCGCGTGTTCCTTGATCTCGGGTAGGTCCTTGTAGGGAATACATCCTCTGGCTCCATCCGCAAAGCCGATTTCGATTGAATCCTCCAACGGATTGGCGACCCTCATCATCCGATAGGCGTTGTTGACCAGAACGGTTTCCATTGTCTCCTTACCTCCCGTGAATGGCGTCCCACACCTTTCTGATTTCCTCTGCATGTCCCGAGCATCTATGTAGTGTCGGTCAAAAGAAGTTTCCATAGGTCCTCATGGTCCCGCATCCACGCAAGAAGGGCCTCCGCCTCCGCCGGTCCCCGCCCCGGCCCTGTCATGAGGTCCAGCAGGACCTGGGTAACCCGGGCGAAGGTGATGCCGTCGTCGTACTCGGCCCGTTCGAACGCCACGGGGTCGAATGGGCGCACGAGGAGGACATTGCCTCCAGTCTCCGCTGGGCGCAGCCCCAGCGACTGGGCGGCGGTGTCGGGGTCCTCGACGTAGAGGGCTGCCAGACGCGGCTCTGCAATGGGTGCCAGTCGATACCCGGCGAATGATCCGGTGACGGCGTACCGGATGCCCGTGTTGCGAAGCCGGGAGTACAGCGCCCGGGTTCCTCTCGGTTCAAGCCACGTCGTCAGGGCGTTGGAGGAGGCGAAGTCGTAGTCCATGGCCCATCGGCGGGCCAAGGCCTCCCAGTCCACCCAGACAATGCGACCCCGCGGGCTCTCCTTGGTGACGATCTCGTCGGGCTCCAACAGGCTGGATACCCTCGAAACCATGGCCGCCGAGCTTCCGGTTTTGCCGGCCAGCTCCCGCGTCCCGAAGGGAGGCTGGTAGTCCAGAAGCCCTCTGGCCACACAGGCAGCGCGGCCTCCCTTGAGTGAGTGGAGCGGACGTTCCTCCCTAAAGGGGTTCCTGTCCGCCCCTTGGATCTCGATGTACACCGCGGGACGGTCAACGGCGAACCTGATGTTTCCGGTTGCGTCGGCGTAGCTGATTCCGGTTTCCGTCAAGCGCTTCCTGGTCAAGGGGCTCAGATAGGTCGAGATTAGCATGCAGGCAGGGGTTACGCCAGCCTGCTCATGTCTCGAATTTGACAGTGCCTGCAGTTGGGAGGCTATACGATCGACCATCCTGGGCTCCACCGGATTTGCCTTGACCTCCACGATGATGTCGGATGAGAGTCCGTCAGGGCCGCGGAGTTCCCAGATGGCGTCGGCTATGCGGGTGGCATTCTGTGGGGACCACCCGGTTGCCTCTTTCTCACGGTCGAGCAGGAGCCACCGTGGAGGCAAGCGCGTGCCTATTGCCTTGATGGCCGTGTCTATCAGCTTTGTTTCAGATATAGAGCTGTTCCGCATCATGCGAAACAGTGTAAATTCTGCAACATCTTCCTGTCAAGGGTGAGCCGGTTACTTTGGCTTGGTGTCTCACACCAAGCCAATCACATTCCAATTGGAGGCACTTGCGGGCAGGGCAAGCGCGGGAATTGCCCCTGCCTGAAATCTCTGTCATGGCCAATTCCACCGCGCGTCCGAGAGATACGACCGCGGCCTGGGATGCCATCCTGGAGCAGCAGGGCCTCGTCAACGTACGGAGTTTGTGAGAGGACCGGATCGAAGCCACGGCCGTGCGCGGGGAGAGTCGCGCACCGCGTTTACGACACCCTTTCTCCTTCAGGAGAGGAGCAGATGGACCGGAGAAATTGGGCCCGCGCAGTGGACGGCAATGCCGAAATTCCTGCACTCCGACACCAAGACCCGATGCCGGACCAGTGGGGTCGGACGCTGCAGCGTCAGCGCTGGTGCGACCTTAGGGAAGTCCAATCGTTGTCGATACCGTGCACGGAGCGCACTGCACCCTCGATCGAAATCCCGCCTTCCCGTGTCTTTGCAATATGGAGGGCTATACAGGTCGCATCCGCCCTGTTATCCAGTTCCACAAGTAGGCCCCGGCCGTATTGCTTGCGGGCGGCTTGGTCTTGTGCTTCCTGCAGGCTGCGGTTGTATTTCAGTTCCATGACGGCGATCCGGCCCCCACATATGGTTGCCAAGTCGTAGCGTCCTGCCAGTTCGGCTTGTTCCGAACGCGGCATGATACCCATGCCCATGAACAGTCCATGCAGTGCTGCATGGTAGGAGAACTCGTCGTCCATGATGTGGTAGGGAAAGGCATACAGGCAGTCCAACAGAGCTGTTGGAAGATCCTCGTACTTTCCTGACACCAGGCACTTGCGCACACGCTCGACGCCCGGCAGCTGCTCACCCACATGGCCAAGGGCCAGATCCCTGAGCATGGTCCGCGAGACCTCGCGGTTGGGCCAACCCAGGCGTGCCGGGTGTCCATCCCGGGCAGGATGGTGTGTCAGGTAGCCGCTTTGCAGCATGAGCGACTTGAGGCCCGTTGCCTTGTTGCTGTAGAAGTCGGCATCCAACTCGTCAGGATGTGCGAACGGAATCGAGTTCACCGAGTTGGGTTGTTGCCTCAGGGCATCCACCAGTGTCTTGGATACCCCCGAGTCCGACCAGTGCGACGGCAATCCATGCTTCCTGATGCCTTCCCGCACAGCCGGGGTCAACAGGTCGGAAAGAGTGTTGCACAGCGACCACGGGTTGTAGACCGCCGGCCCCTGTCCGTCGCGATCGAATCGATACCCGTTGTAATAGGTTTGAAGCGATGCACGCAACTCGTCGGCGGATTGCCTCAGACCCTGTGCCGCCGCCTGGACGATGTTTGACAGAGGGGGTTGGTCCAGCTGGTCCTCGGTGAATCCGCACACACTGCCGAGATCCGCACGCCAGGTGCAGTCCTGCAGGTTGTTGAGTGCCGAGAACAGCTCTCCGTAGGCGCGGCGTGTGATGCCGGTGATCAGGGCCTTGTGGAGAATCCCGTCACATTGCTTGAGGACCCGAAAAAAGTCGCGAAACAATCGGAAGTACGGGTCAACCTCCGATGGCCTCCGGCCAAGGAGCGACAGCAGTGGCGTATCGTACTCGTCCACCAGCACCACCGGGTCGTTGCATTCCACCTGCAGCGACTGGATCAGTTCGTCAAGCATGTCCTGGGCTGCAAACCGATAGCCCGTTGGATCACGCAGGTGCTTCAAGTCAATGCCAGGGTCGTACCCCCTGCAATACCAGAGCAGGGCCTGTTGGGCAACATGCCTTTTGAGGGACAGCTCTATTTGACCGACGCTGGAACCGGAAATCCTGCTCAGGTCAAGCCGAATGACGGGATGGCGCGCAGAGGTTGTGAACGGCTGCTCCCATGCCGTGCCGGCGAAAAGCTGTTCGTCCTGAACCTTGGGCATCACCCGCATCGTTGAACGGTCGGGGTGTCTTACTCTCGGCAAGTCGCCTTGGAACATGCACTCAATGGTCGAGAGCATCAGGGTTTTGCCGAAGCGGCGCGGCCGGGACAGGAACAGGAACTCGCCGGTATCCAGCAGTTGAGCCAGTTCGCTGGTCTTGTCGACGTAGGCGTGACGCTCGCGCCGCAGACGCGTGTAGTCGGAGATCCCGGGGCGCAGTCTCGGAACGGCCGGGGATTGCCCTTGCGTCTCGTCTGGATTGGTATGGATGTCCGGTTCGTCCGTCATCGTGCACTGCGTCAGGTCGGAGGGGCCGGAGTTGGTGTCAAGCCCCATTGGATTGTAGTGCGCTGTTCAGGCCGGCACAGGTCCAAGTCAGATACCTCTGCGGTGTTTGGCGTATCTCGACCGCCAATTGGCGTGTTTTCCGAACTCCGCCTCGGATACGAGACCAAGCTTGCCAAGCGTTGCCGCGGCCTCCGAACTTGAGGATCTGGTGCTTGAGGCGTCGCGGCATTCCTTGGAAGCCCGACTGGTTTCGGGGGCAGGGGCCGGTCCGCCTTCTTGCATTCCTGTGCAGAACACCGGGCATTGTGCGGTGTGTACATGGGATTTCTTTATACTTGGCGGACTGTATCCACCTTGTCCCAAGGACCTTTCACGGACGAATAGCATGTCTACCGAAATTCCCCGCTACAACCCGGCGGCCATCGAGGCCAAGTGGCAGCAGGAATGGGAACGGTTGGGCTTGTATCGCACCGTGGAGGATCCCGACCGGCCCAAGTGGTACGCGCTGACCATGCTTCCGTACCCTTCCGGGGATCTGCACGTGGGGCATTGGTACGCCATGACCCCCAGCGACACGGCAGCCCGCTACCGGCGCATGCAGGGGACCAACGTCTTCTTCCCGATTGGGTTCGACGCGTTCGGCCTGCCGGCGGAGAACGCAGCCATCGCCCACGGCATCAATCCGCGGATTTGGACCTACGACAACATCGACAACATGCGTCGCCAGCTGCGGCAGATGGGCGCAATGTGGGCCTGGGACCGCGAGGCGGTCACCTGCGAGCCCGGGTACTACAAGTGGTCGCAATGGTTCTTCCTGCGCCTGCTGGAGGCCGACCTCGCCTACCGCGAGAAGGCTCCCGTGGACTGGTGCCCGAACTGCAACACCACCCTGGCCCGCGAACAGGTTTGGGGCGAGGACAAGCACTGCGAACGGTGCGGCACGCCAGTCATCCAAAAGGAACTGGAGCAGTGGAAGTTCCGCATCACCAACTATGCCGACGAACTGCTGGCCGATCTCGAGAACATCGAGTGGCCCGATCCGGTCAAGATCATGCAGACCAACTGGATCGGCCGCAGCACGGGTGCCCAGGTGGCCTTCCATACGGAGAACGGCAAACCCATCGAGATCTTCACGACCCGGCCGGATACGCTGTGGGGTGCCACGTTCATGGTGCTGGCACCGGAACATCCACTGGTTGCCGAGATCACGACTGGCGATCGACGGGCCACGATCGAGGCTTACGTGGAGAACTCTGCGCGCCTGAACGAAGCCGTTCGCACGGACATCGGTCGGGAGAAGACCGGCGAGTTCACGGGGGCGTATGCCGTCAACCCCGTCAATGGAGCCCGCATTCCAATTTGGATCGCGGACTACGTGATGCTGGGCTACGGCACCGGTGCGATCATGGCCGTACCCGGCCACGACGAACGCGACTTTGCCTTCGCCGAGCAGTTTGGCCTGGACATCGTGCGGGTGATTTCGGGCCCGGACGGGGCCACGGGACCCCTGACCGAGGCCTGGTCCTCCAAGGAAGACGGCGCCATGATGAACAGCGGCGCGTTCGACGGCACCCCGGTGGCGGGGGCCGCGGACAAGGTCATTGCCTGGCTGGAGAAAACCGGCAAGGGTCGCGCCCAGGTCAACTACCGGCTGCACGACTGGCTTATCTCCCGCCAGCGCATGTGGGGCACGCCCATTCCGATTGTCTACTGCGACGATTGCGGGACGGTATCGGTGCCCTACGACCAGCTTCCCGTGTGCCTGCCGACGGAGACCGAGTTCCAACCCTCCGGCGAGAACGCCCTGCTGCATACACCGTCGTTCCTGAACACGGAATGCCCGAAGTGCGGCCGGGAGGCCAAGCGCGAAACAGACACGATGGACACCTTCATGTGCTCGTCGTGGTACCAGTACGCCTACGTGGCTCCCTACTGGGGCGACGGCAAGCCCCTGACCCGCGATGCGCGCCCTTGGAGCCGCGAGGCCGGGGACTACTGGCTGCCCGTGGATCAGTACACCGGCGGCATCGAGCACGCCACCATGCACCTGCTCTACACGCGGTTCTTTACCAAGGCCCTGCGCGATCTGGGCGTGGTGGACTTCGATGAACCAATGGACCGGCTCTTCAATCAGGGCATGATTCTGGGTGCCGATTCGGAAAAGATGTCCAAGAGCCGCGGCAACGTGGTGGATCCGGACGATGTCGTGCAGCGGTACGGCGCGGACACGGTGCGCGGCTACCTGATGTTCATCGGACCCTGGGATCAGGGTGGACCCTGGGACCCGCAGCGCATCGAGGGCGTGCGTCGTTTCCTCAACCGCATTTGGACCGTGGTCACGGAACCGGCCGAGACGAGTACACAGGATGCGTCCGCCGCGCGTCAGCTGGAACAGAAGCTGCACGCGACCATCGCCAAGGTGACCTCCGATCTGGATCACTTCCGCTTCAACACGGCCATTTCGGCCCTGATGGAGCTCAACAACCAGATGATGAAGGCCAGGACGACCGCGGTCGCCGGAACCTCGCTCTGGACGCAGGCCGTGGAATCGATGTGCCTGATGATGGCGCCGTTCTTCCCCCACATCGCCGAGGAGCTCTGGCATCTCGCGGGCCACGAGGACAGTGTCCATCTGCAGAACTGGCCCGTCCACGACGAGGAACTGGCCCGGGCCAACGAGATCACCATCGTGGTGCAGGTCAACGGCAAGGTCCGCGCAACCGTGGAGGTCGAGCAGGGCATGGCCCCGGAAGGCCTGGAGGCACTGGCCCTCGAACAACCCAACGTGCAGCCCTACCTGGACGGCAGGGAACTGCGCAGGGCCATCGTGGTCCCGGACAAGCTCGTCAACCTGGTGGTTTGAGCCGCCCTGCATCCCGCTTAGCCGTTGCCGCAACGGAGTTTCCCCGCATGGACGACTGCCTGTTCTGCCGCATCATCAAGGGCAAACTGCCGGCGAAGATCGCCTATCAGGACGACTTGGTGACTGCCTTCCACGACATCGATCCCCAGGCCCCGGTCCACATCTTGGTGGTACCCAACCAACACTCCGAGAGCTTGGCGGAGATGGGCGATGCGGACGCCGAAAGCCTTGGGCGCGTGGTGGAGGTGCTGAACAAGGTGGCGGAGCAGGAAGGCGTGGCTGCAAGCGGCTACCGCACTCTGGTCAACACGGGTCCGGACGCCAACCAGATTGTGATGCACACCCACTTTCATCTGCTGGCCGGCAAGCCGCTTGGCCCCATGCTGAGCGCGTTCATCGACTGATATTCAACCGGAAGCGGCGGTGGCCGGAGTCCGGACCGAAAGGAACCACATGGGCATGACTGGCAGCGACAAGAAGGTTCGGAAGACCGCCCTCGCCTATTCGGGCGGGTTGGATACGAGCGTGGCCGTGCCCTGGCTGCGCAACAACTACGGATGCGAGGTGGTGTGCTTCTGTGCCAATCTCGGCCAGGAGGACGAACTGGACGGCCTGGAGGACAAGGCCAGGGCATCCGGGGCCAGCAAGTGCATCGTGCGTGATGTCAGGGAGGAGTTCCTGACCGACTTCGCCTTTCCGACTCTGCGGGCCGGTGCCATTTACGAACGGGACTATCTGCTCGGAACCTCGATGGCCCGTCCCCTGATTGCCAGGCACCTGGTGGACGTGGCGCGCGCGGAAGGCTGCGACGCCATTGCCCACGGCGCCACCGGCAAGGGTAACGATCAGGTTCGCTTCGAACTGACCGTCATGGCCCTGGAACCGTCCCTGCGCATCATTGCACCGTGGCGCGAGTGGAACATCAGGGGACGCGTGGACGCCCTGGAATACGCGGAGGAGTGGAACGTGCCGGTCAAGGCCACGGCCGACCGCATCTACAGCCAGGACACGAACCTGTGGCACCTCAGCAACGAGGGCGGTCCGCTGGAGGATCCTTGGAACGAGCCGCCCAAGGACATGTTCGAGTGGACGGCGGCCCCCGAGGATGCTCCCGACGAGCCGGTTGAACTAACGCTGGGCTATGTCAAGGGTGTTCCGCGCTTTCTGAACGGACAGGACATGGATCCCGTGTCCCTGCTCAAGGAGCTCAACGCCTTGGGCGCGATTCACGGGGTGGGTCGGGTGGATCTGGTCGAGAACCGACTGGTCGGCATGAAGAGCCGGGGCGTTTACGAAACCCCCGGTGGCACCATTCTCTATCGCGGACACCAGGCCCTGGAGCAATTGTGCCTGGACCGCGAGACCCTGCACCACAAGGAGCAGATGGGCCTGAAGTTCGCGGAACTTGTGTACAACGGCCAGTGGTACACCCCCCTTCGGGAGGCCATCACCGCCTATGTGGAGAGCACGCAGGCCACGGTCACGGGCGAGGTGCGCCTGAAGCTGTACAAGGGGAATATCATTCTGACCGGCCGGCGCAGCCCGCACAGCCTGTATCGCGAGGACTACGTGACCTTCGAGGAGGACGACGTCTACGATCAGGAAGACGCGGAGGGTTTCATTCGCCTGTTCGGCCTGCCGCTCAAGGTGCAGGCCCTGGTGCGGTCCGACGGGGCCGCTTCCGACTGAACCACTGAATTCAGGGAGCCGGCCAATCCGGTACCCCTGCCAAGACAAGGAGCAACCCGATGGCCGTAGGCGGAGAAATCGGATACACAGGGGCACAGGCCGCCGTTCCCGGATTCGATGCAGCCGGGGTGGCGGCCGGCATCAAGCCGACCGGGGATCTGGACATGTCGGTGATTGCCAGCCCGACCCCCTGCACGGCCGCAGCCACTTTCACCCAGTGCAAGTTCCCGGCCGCACCGGTCCTGTACGACCGGCAGGTGGTGGACTTCAATCCCTCGGGTATTCACGGGGTGGTGGTCAACAGCGGCTGTGCCAACGCCTGCACCGGACCGGAAGGCATGGCCAACGCCCGCGTGATGGCTGAAACCCTGGAGAAGGCCATCGGCAGCGGTGACTCGACCACGCTAGTCATGAGCACCGGCGTGATTGGCGTGCAGCTGCCTATGGATCGTATTCGGGCCGGAGTGCCCGCCGCCGTGGACAAACTGAAGCCCGAAGGCTGGCATGATGCCGCCCGCGGCATCATGACCACGGACACCTTTCCCAAGCTCTACACGGGTGGTGTGGCGCTGGACGGCGAGGAGGTTCGGATCTCCGGCATCTCCAAAGGTGCCGGCATGATTCATCCCGACATGGCGACCATGCTGAGTGTGATGACAACCAACGCCGCGGTCACCGCGCCAGTACTCCAGGCTGCCCTGTCGGCCGCAGTGCGCAAGAGCTTCAACTGCATCAGCGTGGACGGGGACACGAGCACCAACGACACCGTCCTGCTGCTGGCCAGCGGTCAGGGTTCGGCGCCGGTCATCGACAAGGCCGAAGGTCCGCTGTGGGACGCGTTCCTGGCCGGGTTGACGGAAGCTTCCATTGAGCTCTCCCGGGCCATTGTGCGCGACGGGGAAGGGGCCACCAAAGTGGTTTCGATCGAAGTGGTGGGTGCCAAATCCGACGAGGATGCCCACAATGCGGCCCGTCGGGTTTCGATCAGCCCGTTGGTCAAGACCGCTTTCTACGGCGGCGATGCCAACTGGGGTCGCATTCTGTGCGCGGCCGGAAACTCGGACGCCGAAATCGCCCCGGAGGAGACCAATCTGTTCATTGCCGCCAATGGCGGTCCCGAGTTGCAACTGGTGGCTCAGGGCACCCCGCTGAACTATGCCGAAGAGGATGCCGCTGCCATCTTTGCCGAAATCGAGGTGGGGGTCAGGATCGACCTGGGATTGGGACAGGGCGAGGCCACTGTCTGGACCTGCGACTTTAGCCACGAGTACGTCACCATCAATGGTGACTACAGAACTTGAGCCATTCCCTTCGGGCACTGCGACTATCCTAGGAGCGATCCGTCGGCTTAACGGATGCATAGCTGCGAATCCCAAGGCCTTCATCGGTGCTGTTCAGTCGAGAGCACAAACCGTTACGGTAGTGCTGCCAGCAGTTCTCACGATTGTTTGGCATCGTGAAATGCGTGTTGCAACCGCGCCACTGGCTTGTGGTTGCGTCATGCCGCCGCAACTGATCCACAATCCTAGGCGTAGGGTGTCATTCTGGACTGATGGAGGCCGCGCGTAATCAGGGCCGGGACATTTTCGACAGCTGTTGGCAGATCTCGAACGAACCCATGGGATGGGATCAGATGGGACGGTGAGTACCGTTCCGCCCTAGCTCCGGGGACTACCGCGCAACTGCGCCGGTACATGGTTGGTTGCTGCATGCTGTCCGACGAGCGCCACTTTCTTCGGTGTGTCGGCTTGGATTAGCCGGTAGAAAGTCTGGATTATACCAATCCAGCATGATCAAGGCGTTTCAGCGGCTGTGGGCAGGGCTTCCAGGGCTGTCCGGATCCAGCCCCAGCCGCACAGTTTCTTGACCCGCTCCGGACCCGTCTGCCAAGCCCGCAGGATGGGCTCCAGGGCCTCCTGCTTGGCCTGCAGGTCCGGATAGACCCGGCCCTCGAGGGCCCGCCGCAACTCCCGGAAGAAGCGCTCGACCGGGTTCAGTTCGGGGGCGTAGGGCGGCTGCACCACCTGGGGTGCGTCCACGGCCTGCATGTCCTCCCCCCGATGGCCGCCGGCCCCATCCCAGACCCAGCCGTCGATGTTCGGGTCCTCCGCCCAGACCTTCCAAATGCGGGCCATCTCCTCGCCCTTCATGTTCTTCTGCCAGGCCCACCACAGCCGTCCCGTCATCGGATCGATGGCGACTGCCACATAGAGGTACTTCCAGCCAATTTGCACCGCCTGGGAGACCGCCACCCCGCGCGGGGCCCACACCTTGCGCACCTGGCCGCGCAGCCCCACGCGCATCTCGTCGCCCCACACGATCCCCTGTCCCGCCTGCAACCCGGCCGCCCTCAGCCGTGCCTTGAGCCCCCCTTTTTCCAGGCCTCCTGGGCCTGGGGATCGGCCTGCGTATGCCGGGGCCGCGGCGTCTTGAGCCGGATCCCCAGCCGCGGCAGCAAGGTGTACATACTGCCAATCGTGTAGACCACCCCGAACTGCTCCTCGATCCAGTCCCGCACCGCGCCCGCCGTCGCAAACACTCCCTGGGCTGCTTCCGCCACCAGCTGCTGCTCCTGGTCCGGGGTCAGGTAGGAGGGCTTGCCCGCACCGCCCCGCCGATGGGACCGCACCGCGGCCAGGCCCCCCTCCCGGTACCACTGCAGCCACCGGTGCACACTGCGCAACCCCACGCCCACCGCGGCCGCCACCGCCGCCGGGGACTCGCCCCGGCGCAGCAGCCATAGGGCCTGCAGCCGCGTGCGCACTTCGATCACGGTTTCGGCGCGGTACCGCGCATGCAGGGCCGTCTCGCTATCCTCAGCGGCCCACGCGACCGCGATCTTGCGGGCCATGGGCCCCTCCCGCCAAGTGGCATCCTTTCAATGCCACCACTATACTGGATTGGTATTACTGGGTTCAGGATCGGGAGCGAACGGAATTGGGATAGGGGGTTGCCCGTTGCCGCGCCGCGGTCCAATCAGGCAAACGCGGATGCCGCCCAAATCACAAGACGAAGTTCGCTGTCGTCGATGAGTGTATAGACCGGGGTACGTCCCGACAGTCGCTCGCTGGCCTCGATGATAACGGGCACGCCATCCCCTCGCCGATCCATAAGATGCGTGCGTCCAACGTCACCGGCGGGTTGAGCCGGACAGCGGGCCAGCAGCGAGACGATCATTTCGTTGCGCGAGTACTGCCTCAGATCCATATTGTCGGTCGTCAGGGTGTTGGCCAGACCTCCCGGCACATACAACTCCAGCCGGTCGCCGAACATGTGGAACCGAATGCGACTGCCTCGGATCGAGTAGTCCCGGTGTGCCACGGCGTTGACCAATGCCTCGAATACGGCGCGGACACTGAACTGGGGCACTTCGGCTCGAACCATGGTCTTGGTGGCGGATACCAGCATATTCCGTTTGAGGAAGTGCAGTGTCTCAAACACCTGCGTGTCAAGGGGGCCGGTGATGTCTCGGGCGTCTGTCTGGTATTGGGTGTCGGTTCGGTCCCCGGCATAGCTGACCGCCTGGATTTGAGCATGCGGGAGCCACTCCGAGGGATCCCGGGTGCACATCAGGACACCGGCCACGGTGAGCCGCAGGCGTCCGGATTCGTCCTTGGCTGCAACCCCCAGCTTGCTCAAGGCCGCCTCCGACAATTCGGTACCGCTCCGGAAGTATCGGCCGGTAAGCGTTGGGTCAATGTGGTCCATTGAGGTTTTCGGTACTGGCGTCTCGTCGAAGCGAATGGAACGCGTTTGACTCCGTTCCTGAAACAACCGGGCCAAAGCCTCCGTCCGCAACTGTCGTTTTGAGCTGCCCTGCCGTCGGAAATATCCTCCGGGGCTCCTGTGGACAAAGAGGCTCCGTTCGATCTCGACGACCACCAACAGGGCGGCCCCTCCATCGTCTTCGTGAAGTTCCACCTTGTGGGTCTCCATGTCCAGTGGAGGTTCGATCGAGTCCTCACATATCCCGACGATCCACTCCTCGACGATATCGAACTTTCCCGGTGGGATGCCAAGCAGGGATCGGGTCTTGTCGTCCACTCCCAAAACGACGGTGCCTCCGGAAGTGTTCGCCATGGCGGCCATTTCGTCGGCGAGGTCGGACCGCTTTGGTGCGGCAATCCTGGTGCCGGAGAACTGCACCCGTTTGAGTTCAAGGCGAGAGTCTTCGCCATGTCTGATGCGAAGGGCTAGTGCATCTGTGTCCACGGGTTGTGTTTCTCATCTTGCATTGGCTCGATTTTCGACTGAATTGCATTGTGCAACACAGTTCCCATGTGCCGTACCTCAGTGCGCTGCGTTACCGCACAAAATGCTCGGAAATTCCTTGTTCACGTTGCCGACGGAGTACAGGTTGGCCGGACAGGTTGCCGACAACGACAGCCTGTCTGTGCAATGGTCAGTGCCGTCGGGACCCCGTCCTGGCCAACAACGGGCAACTTCCCTCGCTAAATCGAAAGGCGGCCGCGTGGGGACGCGGGAACCCGCAGGGATGGCTCCGGATCTCGTTCGGGGCGATATTGCGTCAGAGGTTCTGTTCCTGAAACAGCTTGACTCGTTCGGTTTCGGAATTTCCGAAGAAGGTGGCCGGCGTGGCTACCTCCACAATCTCGTCGGCATTCATGAACACGAGCCGGTCCGCCACTTCGCGGGCGAACCCCATTTCGTGGGTTGCCGCCAGCAGGGCCATCTCGGCCCGCGTCAGGTCCGGCATGACGTCCGGGGTGGCCATCAGGTCGTCCACCAGACGATCGTCGCTGCGGATGGGACCTCGAACCGTGGGACATGGGCGTTCATGCGGGTTGCGATGCGTCTTGGTGGTTGAGATCCTAAACATGAAGATGCAGGACAGCCATTCTTGTGGCGCAAACGATCTACGAGCCCATGCCGCTGGTTTGGATCATGGGCGGTGCCTTGCCGGATTCACCTCGTATGGATGTTCGGCCCTGACGCGGTGCTCAGGCCGTGGTCAAACGACCGCTTCGGAGGTGGCCCCCGCCCGCGACTTTGTCAACGCCCTGCGGGCATGGTTATCACGCGCAACCTGGTGCCGGGGCGTGCCCGACAGTGACTACAGTGAACCGGGAAACCGTCCACCCCGCCTACGCCAGGATTTGGGAGAGGAACAGCTTTGTCCGATCTTCCTTGGGATTGTCGAAAAACTCTTCCGTGGCACTTTCTTCGATGATTTGCCCGTGATCGAACATGAGGACCCGGTCGGCTACCTCCCTGGTGAATCCGATTTCATGGGAGACGACGACCATCGTCATTCCCGACTCGGCCAACTCGCGCATCACATCCAGGACTTCCTTGATCATCTCCGGGTCCAGGGCCGAGGTTGGCTCGTCGAACAGCATGATTTTGGGCTGCATGGCCAGGGCGCGGGCAATGGCGACCCGTTGCTGCTGGCCACCGGATAGCTGACCCGGATACTTGCCTGCCTGCTCGGCGATACCCACCCGTTCCAGGAGTTGTTCGGCAATTTCCTCTGCCTGACGCGCCGGCAGCTTGCGTACTTTCATAGGCGCGAGGGTGATGTTGTCCATCGCCGTCAGGTGGGGGAAGAGATTGAACGACTGGAAGACCATGCCTACGTCGCGTCGGATGGCGTCGATGTTGCGCACGTCGTTGGAAAGCTCAATGCCGTCGACGATGATGTCCCCGCGCTGGTGCTCCTCCAGCCGATTGATGGTACGGATGAAGGTGGACTTGCCCGACCCGGATGGCCCCACCACCACCACGACCTCGCGCTTGCGTACCGTGGTGGTCACGCCCCGCAAGGCGTGGAAGTTGCCGTACCATTTGTGCACATCCCTGCACACGATCATGTCGGAAATATCGATTGTTGATTCGCTCGCGGCCATGTTGCTAACACTCCGACTGGTTCTAGGCTTCTTTGAAGGCGTCTACAAAATCGGTGTGGCGTTCACTCGCTTTTCCTGCTTCCATCCGCTCCATTCCCACTTCTGCCCGCCTTTCCCGCAAAAGCGGGAATCCAAATGCAGGCCGAGTGACAACATCAAAACCGAATACGCGGGTCCGATGCCCTATCGTTGCCCGACGCGGAGATGTACCTCGACTCTCCTGCTGACATAGGACATGGTGTAGGTAAAGATCCAGAAGACCAAGGCCAGGAACAGGAACAGCTCCCTTGCGCTGGCTAGGTACTCCGCGTTGCCCTGTATAAACGCCCGGCTGAACTCAACCACGTCCAACATTCCAATGATGTATACGAGGAGGGTGTCCTTGAAAAGGGAGATGAACTGCCCCACAATGGCGGGTATGACGTTGCGGATGGCCTGGGGCAGCGAGATTAGCACGGTGGTCTGCCAGCCGGCCAGCCCCAATGCCCGTGCCGCCTCCACCTGGCCGGGATGAAGCGCCTGCAAGCCTCCCCGAATATTCTCCGCCATGTACGCCGAGCTGAAAAGGGTAAGAATTATCCCAGCCCGGAACAGGGAATTGGTGGAGAAGTCCTGCGGGAAGGCCAAAGGCACCAACACTTGGGACATGAACAGGAGCGTTATCAGCGGCATGCCCCGCATCACCTCGATGAACACCACGCACAGCAGCTTGACCAGCGGCAGGCTGCTGCGCCGCCCCAGGGCCAGGGCGATGCCGATGGGCAGGCTGAGGGTGATGCCGGTCACCGCCAGCAGCAGGTTCAGCATCAAGCCACCCCAGTATATGGTCGACACGGGTTGCAGGCCCGGCACTCCCGGCACCCCCCCTATCAAGACCAGGATGACCAGGAAAAAGAGGACTCCCAGCATGACCATCCAGCGGACCGTGCCCAGGGGCGTGTACCGGGCCAGCACCCAGCCCGCTGCCACTGCGGGAACGTTCGCTGCCAGCAGCAACCGTACGTCCAGGCCCATCTGATCCATGCTGTAGGGCAGAAAAGCAAAGGCGACCGTTATCGCCGCCACGCCAATGGCGATGCGTTTGGCAGCCTTGTCCCCGGACACGGCCCACGCCATGCCCAGCAGCACCGATACCAGCAGCAGGGAGGCCTGTGGTCTCCAGAAGCAGTTCTGACCGGGGCAGGCGAACTCCGTGTTGTACTGGCCAATGATGAGCCGGCCGCCCAGGGTCGCGATGACCTTCCAGTCGGCCTCCAGGACTATCCAGCTCAGCCCAAACCACAAAGCCACGCCCAGTAAAGCGGCGTATATGAAGGTCAGGACAGTGTTGTACCAGGTGCTGAACAGGTTGGCATAGGCCCAGCCCACGCCGCCGCGTTCCGTGATGGGAGGAGGGAGTACCACGCCTGGCGGCGTGTCCGTCGCAGATGCCATTCGCCTAATTTCCTACCAACCGAATGCTCCGGTTATAAATGTTGCCGATCAAGGAATAGGTCAGGCTCATGGCCAGATAGGCCGCCGCCAGCAGGACATAGATGGATACTGCCGGAGCCGTCTGTGTCATGGTCTTGGCGACATTGGCCAGATCCGAGTAGCCTATGGCTCCGGCCAGGCTGCTGTTCTTGGTCAGGTTGAGGAATTGGCTGATCAGCGGAGGGATGATAACCCTCAGGGCCTGGGGGAAGGTGACATGGCGCAGGGCCGCCATGGGCGCAAGACCCAGGGACCGGGCTGCTTCCGTCTGACCGTGGCCTACAGATTGGATGCCGGCCCGGACAATCTCCGCAATGAACGAGGATGTGTAAATCACCAGTCCGGTCAAGAGCGCCATCAGACCGCCGGAGATTGTGAAGCCCCCGGCGATGCGTCCGAAAGTTCCCTGTGGGGCCGGATCCGAGATGGCAAAGGGAGCTTCTCCAAACGCCGCATTGACGAACAGCCAACCGGCAACCGCCATTGCAACGACTGTGACGCTGCCTGAAATCAGGGGATAGGACGACTTGCCGGTGTGGGCTTCGCGTTGCGTCAGTACGCGGTGCAGCACCATTGCGACAATGAGCGAGGCCAAGACTACAGCCAGCCATGCCCAGGCAGCGTTCCAATTGGACGCCGATGGCCACGGCAACGACACGCCCCCATTGTTAATGTATATCTTGTCCGCGAAAACGTACCCCTGGCGTACCGGTGGCAACGCCAGCACCACGTAGAACCAGAAGAACAGTTGCACCAACAGGGGAACGTTGCGGAAGACCTCGATGTAGATTAGGGAGGTCCTGGACACCAGCCAGTTTCCCGAGATGCGGGCTACGCCCACCACGATTCCCAAGGCCGAGGCCAGGATGACTCCCACAATGGAGACGATGATGGTGTTGGTGGCGGCAACCCCAAACGCGTAGAGGAAGGTGTCTGAGGACTCGTAGGGGAGAAAGTGCTGCCCGATGGGGGTCTGGTATTCGCGGGACAGGAAGCCGAACCCGTGGGGAATCTCCCGGTCTTGGATGGTGTTGTTGATGTTGGTGAAGAAGGTGGTGACCAAGGCCACCACCAGGACGCCCGATATTATCTGCAACGCCCACTGTATGACAAGGGCGTGCCGCCAGAGAGGCACGCCCTTGTAGTAAGCAAATCCCCGAAGCGCCTCAATCATGGTCATGGCGCAGAGGATTACGACAGCGGAGCGGGAGGGTTACCGCAGGGGAGCGGAGTAAATCTGGCCGCCTTTGGGACAGTCCGAGCAAGCCGCGTCGGCCCACAGGGCATTGCGGCCGCCCTCACGGGGAAGATTGATGCCGCCCGGGCCAAGGTTGCGGGCATAGATTTCACCGTAGTTGCCCACACTGCCGATCACGTCCTGGGCCACGGTCTGGCTGAGGCCCAGGGTTTCCTGGCCGAAGGAGCCTTCCAGCCCGAAGAGACGGTCAACCTTGGTGTCCCCGGTGCTCTCGGTCGGCACAGCGTCGGACGTAACGCTGTACGCCTCGGCGTAGATCAGGATGGCCATAACGGTCTTTACGATGTCGAACCACTGCTCGTCACCGTGAGGGACCACCGGGCCGAGCGGCTCTTCCGAGATGGTCTCGGGAAGGATTACGTGGGCGTCCCGGTCCTCGAAGGCACTGCTAATGGCGGCCAATTGGGAGCGGTCGTTGGTGAAGGCGTCGCACTGCTGGCTCTGATATGCCGCCACCACCGCGTCGGTGTCCTCGAAGGTGAGAGCATTGATGTTCAGGTCGTTCTGGTTGGAGAAGTCCTGCAGGTTCAACTCGGTGGTCGTTCCCTGGGTCACGCAGACGGTGGCGTCCCTAAGCTCCAGGGAACTGGAGATGCCCAGGTCCTTCTGCACCAAGAACCCCTGGCCGTCATAGAACATGGTCTGGGTGTAGTTGCCCCACTGGGCGTCCCGGGATGTGGTCCAGGTGACGGTGCGAACCAACAGATCCACCTCGCCGGACTGGATGGTGGGCCCGCGTTCGGCAGCGGTGATCAGTCGAATCTCGAAGGCATTGGCATCGCCCAGGACCGCGGCGGCAACCGCGCGGCAAAGGTCGATATCGAAACCGACGTTATTGCCGGCTTCGTCCAGGTAGCCGTAGCCCGGTACGTCGTTGCGGCTGGCACAGATGAGCTTGCCTCGATCCTGGACTGTCTGGAGGCGGGCACCGGCCGGCTCGTCCATGTCCATCACCATGGCTTCCAGCTCGGCGATTTTCGCGTCGCGTTCGCTTATCTCGTTTTCCAAGGCTGATGTGTCGACAGTCTCACAACCGACGACAACCAAGGAGAGGGCCATCAAGAGCCCTGCCAGAATTAGCCACTTTCTGAACATGGTAAACGTACCTCACTGAACTGATGATTTGTCACTATACAACAGTGTGGAATTGTTGCAATGAGTGTGGCAATGGCTTCGGGAACGTGCAAGGGATTGTCGAGGCGGCATCACCCTGGCTGGTCGGCACCCGGGACCGAAGCCGTCAGGTGCATATGTGGCTGATGGTCTGTAGGAAGTTGCGCGCTTCGGCCACTGTCTGGAAGATCCTGGCCCTGCGTACGCGGGGTTTCAACTTCCCAAAGCGTCCTACCAGGCCATTGGTGCTCACCGGCACGTCCAGAGTGAATCCGCATCTGAATCCCACTGTTTCAGGAAGTGCTGTACCAACTGCCGTCATTCCTCGAATGGCTGCATGGCCGGGTCCACGTTCGGCCCTGTTTCAGTCTCGTTGATTTTCGGTTCCGGGTCTGGGCAGGGGCGAGGGGCTCTTGAACTTCTGCCCATACCGAACGCCCACGGGCCCGGCCGGATTCCCCCACCATTTGCCCTTGGTGCCGCAACGGCACCAATCCCCGTCACCTTGACAGGTGTATGCGTACATATGTTCTAGGGTCCCGATGTCGATAAAGTGGGCTTCATTGGGGAGCCAACGGTCTATCCAAGACCTCGTGGCGTGCCTGGTGGCACGGACAGGCTTGAAATCCAGATAGTTGGTGGCCGTCGCGGGTTCCACGTGCTCCAAGACAGAGAGTAGGCCCGGGTTCACGGCTTGGCTGGTTCAACACACCACCGATCTCCCACACCCGGACCTACACATATACCTGTCAATCCCCGTCACCTCCGGCGCATGGACCCGGAGACGCTGATCCACCTGGACCGGGCCGTGCTACCGATGCCGGAGTTGCTCCGGCATCGGCTGGAGGGATGGTTTGGCTGCTTCAACCCCCGGGCCAGGCGGGCCCGGGGATTGAAGACCGAGGCCGGCACCCTCAACTTCGTGCGCCTGATGGCCCGCGGCATGGCCTGAACGGATGCGCAGAACCCCACTTGTGGAGAGGATGGCCATGACAGCCCGCAACCAATATCAACGAAATTGAAACAGTGCCGAATCGGCCGCTGGAGCCGCGTTTCGCCAAGGTTCCGGGATATACTGTTGCGCCGCGTTCGAACCGGCCCGGCGGCCGGGTCGCAGCCGGTGCTCCCACCGAAGTTTCTGCTCCTCCATGTCCCCCGAATTCATTAATACGCTGGGTGTCTGGCTCGAGGTGGCGGTCACCGTCATGGGCGCGATGCTGTTCGCGCTGTGGGCGGGGACCGTTGTCTGGACCATTAACGACATCCGGGCCAGATCCTGGGACGTGCTGGCCATGATCCTGGCGGCCGTCCTGGTGATTCTGGTCCCATTTGCCGGCCTGGTGGTCTATATCCTGGTCAGGCCGCGCGAAACCTTGGCGGACACCTACAACCGGGCCCTCGAGGAGGAGGCGCTGCTGCGTGAGGCGAACGTGTCGTTCTTCTGCACCGGTTGCAGTCGCCCGGTGCGCGACACGTGGGTGTTCTGTCCCCATTGCCAGGTTCAGTTGTTGCAGGCGTGCCCGGCCTGCGGCCATGCGGTCCGTCCCGAGTGGACGGTCTGTGCCCAGTGCGGAACCGCGCGCGGCGTCCAGCCCGCGCAACAGTATCCGCAGGCAGAGTCCGGTGCGGAACCCTGGAACCAGGCCTCTGCCCCCGATGCCCGGACCGCGTCCGCCGAGCAGGTCCCCGGACGCTGACTTCCCTGATCCCCAAGTAGGATCCCCGACCGCGGTGACTGTCCGCAGCATCGCGGTGCAGGCTGAACCGCCTTGTGCCGATCTGCCATATCCATGGCGTTGATGCACCATGGCAAGGCCGCCGGATGCACACTGGCTGGATAGAATGCACGTCCGCGGAGCCTTGGTTTTGTAACATATGCCCAAACCCAATTCGTTCCGGCGGCTGTAGGATTGTGCAATTGCAGCCGCGACGGGCGGAGCCTTGCCCGCGTACCAAACCAGGAGTACTACTGACATGGCCCTAGATTGCAAGACCGGCGCTGACGTCATCGAGGCCATCAAGGCCAACGGCGTCAACATTGTGGATGTCCGGTTCACCGACCTGTTCGGCCAGTGGCACCACTTCTCAATACCGGCGGAGACCTTTGATGCGGAAGAGGCATTCGAAGAGGGTCTCGGGTTCGACGGCTCTTCGATCCGCGGTTTCCAGAGCATCGACGAGAGCGACATGATCCTGAAGGGCGATCCGACGACCGCCCACCTGGATCCGATTGCCGACGACCGGTTCCCGACGCTGGCCTTCATCGCCAATGTCTACGACCCGATTACCCACGAGCCCTACGGCAAGGGCCCCCGCAACGTGGCGGAGAAGGCCGAGGCCTATCTAAAGTCCACTGGTATCGGCGACACCGCCTATATCGGCGCGGAGGCGGAGTTCTTCATCTTCGACAGCATCTCCTACGCCACCGGCCGCAACTTCCAAGGCTACGAGATTAACAGTTCGGAAGGCCCTTGGACCGGCGGCGAGGTCAGTGGTGGCCACAAGGTCGGCTGGAAGGGCGGCTACTTCCCCGTGCCCCCGACGGACTCGCTGCAGGATGTCCGGTCCCACATGGTACGGACCATGGTCGACTCCGGACTGGAGGTCGAGGTGCATCACCACGAGGTGGGCACGGCCGGTCAGGCCGAGATCGATCTGCGGTTCGACACGCTGCTGCGCTCGGCCGACAACATGCAGCTGTACAAGTACATCGTCAAGAACATCGCCAAGGCCAACGGCAAGACCGCGACCTTCATGCCCAAGCCCCTCTTCGAGGACAACGGTTCCGGCATGCACACCCACCTGAGCATCTGGAAGGACGGCGACAACACCTTCGCCGGCGACGGCTACGCCGGGCTGAGCGAAACGGGCCTGCACTACATCGGCGGCGTGCTCAAGCATATCAACGCCCTGCTGGCCTTTTCGGCACCCCTGACCAACTCTTACCGGCGCCTGGTGCCCGGCTACGAGGCCCCGGTGGTGGTGGCCTACTCCGCCCGCAACCGTTCCGCCGCCTGCCGCATTCCGATGTACTCCGGATCGCCCAAGGCCAAGCGCGTGGAGTTCCGCTGCCCGGACCCCGGTGCCAATCCCTATCTGTCCTTTGCGGCCCTGCTGATGGCGGGCCTGGACGGCATTCAGAACAAGATTGAGCCGGGTGAGCCGGGTGACATGGACCTGTACGAAGAGGACGCCATGTCCCAGGTGGATTTGGTCAAGGGTTCGCTGGGCGAGGTCCTGGACGAACTGGAGAACGACCACGAGTTCCTCCTGCAGGGCGGGGTCTTCACGCCGGAGCTCATCGAGTCGTATGTGGAATACAAGCGCTATGAGGAAGTGGACGCCATTCGCCTGCGTCCGCATCCCGAAGAGTTTGTGATGTACTACGGGATTTAGCCCGGTTCACCAATCAGAAATGCCGGGAGCCCGGTCCAATCGGACCGGGCTCCTGCATAATTAGGGTTGCGGACCTCCTTTCGTTTCGGCATCCGGATCATGGCCAAGGCCATCACTGCACCCACCAACAAGAAGCTGGGACAACTCCTTCGGTCCGAAGGGGTTGATTTTGTCTGGCTCCAGTTCAGCGACATTGAAGGCCAGATCAAGCAAATCACGATCCCTGCACGGCAGTGGACCGAGGTGGTGGACCACGGCCAGTGGTTTGACGGAAGTTCCATCCAGGGGTTTGCGCGTACGGTCGAGAACGACATGTACCTGATGCCCGACCCCTCCACCTTCGCGCTGATTCCATGGGAGTCGGGAACATGTACGGCACGGGTCATCTGCGACGTGCTCCTGCCCAACGGTGATCCCTTTCCCGGCGATCCCCGCTATGTCCTGAAGCGGCAGCTGGAACGGGCCCGCGGCATGGGTTTCGAGTACAACATTGCACCCGAGCTGGAGTTTTTCCTGTTTCGAAGGCACGAAGATGGAGAGGTTCTGCCCTTGCAGCCGCTGGACCAGGCCGGCTACTTCGACATCTCCATCGACATCAGCCGCAGCATTCGGCGCAAGATTGTCGAGTCGCTGGCTGAGATGGGTGTGGTCATCAACGCCTTTCACCATGAAGTGGCGGAAGGGCAGAACGAACTGGACATGCGCTACGGTCCGGGTCTGCAGTTGGCTGACAGCACGGTGACGGCCCGCATCGCGGCCAAGGCCGTGGCCCACCAGCACGGCCTCTTTTGCTCCTTCCTGCCCAAGCCGATGACGGGGAAGTCCGGCTCGGGTATGCACGTGCACCAGAGCCTGTTGGATCCGGTGACCGGCCGAAACCTGATGTACGACGACGGACATCCGTACCGGTTGAGCCAGACCGCCCTGCATTTCATCGCCGGCCAACTGGAACATGCCAAGGCCATGGCCTGTGTGGTGGCTCCACTGGTCAACAGCTACAAGCGCCTGGTGTCCGGATTCGAGGCTCCGGTCAAGATCTGCTGGGGCCGCACCAACCGGGGCGCCCTGATCCGGGTGCCGCGCACAACACGCGATCGAAGCATCAGCACCCGCTGCGAACTGCGCAGTCCCGATCCAAGCGCCAACCCCTACCTGGCCTTCGCCGTCATGCTGGCGGCGGGCCTGGACGGAATCGAGAAGGAGATGCAGCCGCCCAATCCCCTGGAAGAGGACCTGTTCCAGGTAACGGACCGCCGCCACGGCTACGAATCCCTGCCGGACAGCCTAGGGGCCGCGATCGAATATCTCCGGGACAATCATGTTCTGGCGGATGCGCTGGGTCCCCACCTGCACGACACCTACGTGGAAGCCAAGACCCAGGAGTGGATTGCGTTCCGCACACACGTCAGTACCTGGGAGTTGAATCAATACCTGGCCACCTACTAGCCTGCGCTTCCGGCCCGTGATCGCAGTTGTCGACTTCGGGAGCCAATACTCCCAGCTGATTTGCCGCCGCATCCGCGAACTGCAGGTCCCGGCGGAACTGGTCTCCTGGCCAAGGGCGGACACCTTCCTCAATACCAGGGAGATTCGGGGCGTGGTCCTTTCAGGCGGCCCCGCAAGCGTCTATGTGGACGGGGCACCGTCGTTGCCGGCTTCCGTGCTGGCCCGGGGAGTGCCGGTGCTTGGCATCTGCTACGGCATGCAGCTGCTGATGCAGGCCCTGGGCGGACGGGTGGAGCCGGCCACGACCAGGGAATTCGGGCAGGCCTCGGTCCGCCACACCGGAGAGTCGGCACTGTTTCAGAACATCGAGACCGAATCAAGTGTCTGGATGAGCCACGGCGACCGGGTGGAGTCCCTGCCCGACGGCTGCCGGTCCATCGCCGCCAGCCAAGGCAGCCCGCACGCGGCCGTGGCCGCGGAGGACGGCCGGATCTTCGGTCTGCAGTTTCATCCGGAGGTCAGCCACACCGCCCGCGGGATGGACATCCTGGGCAACTTCGTGCACGGAATTTGTGGCTGTGACACAACCTGGACCACTGAGGAATTGGCGGACGCATGCATCGGGGACATTCGGGCGCGTGTGCCCGAGAAAGGGCACGTCCTGCTGGCACTCAGCGGCGGCGTTGACAGCAGCGTCGCGGCGGCGTTGGTCCACCGGGCCGTGGGCGATCGCCTGACCTGCATCTTCGTCAACAATGGCCTCTTGCGGATGGGAGAGGCGGACCAGGTGCTGAGGGATCTGCGGGCGTGGAATCCACGGCTTCGCATCGAGCCGGTCGACGCCGTGGAGGACTTCCTGGAGGACCTGGCGGGGGTCACAGACCCGGAACGTAAGCGAACCCGCATCGGACACCGCTTCATTCGCATATTCGAGCGGGAGGCTGCGCGGCTGGCAGGGGCGTGGGGTGCCGACGCTCCCCGCTTCCTGGTACAGGGCACCATCTATCCGGACGTCATCGAGTCTGCTTCGGGTAGCGGGGAAGCGCATGCCCAAACCATTAAGACGCACCACAATGTTGGCGGTCTGCCGCCCGACTTGAACTTCGAGTTGATTGAGCCGCTGCGCATGCTTTTCAAGGACGAGGTGCGGCGGCTGGGCGCCGGGCTCGGCCTTCCCGCCTCGTTGCTCGAACGACATCCCTTTCCGGGTCCCGGCCTGGCCGTGCGCATTCCGGGGGAAGTCACGTGGGAACGGTTGGAAACACTGCGCCGGGCCGACGCCATCTTCCTGGAGGAACTGCGCAGGGCGAATCTGTATACCGCGACCGATCAGGCGTTCGCGGTGCTGCTGCCCGTGCAAAGCGTTGGCGTGATGGGGGATGGCCGGACGCTGCAGAATGTAGTTGCACTCAGGGCTGTCAGCACGAGCGACTTCATGACGGCGGAGTGGACGCGGCTCCCGTGGGAACTGGTGGCGCAAGTGAGTACCCGCATTGTCAACGAGGTGCCGGGAGTCAACCGGGTGGTGCTTGACGTGAGCACCAAGCCGCCGGCCACGATTGAGTGGGAGTGAAGTCCACAAACAATCGAGGCCAAGTCGCACCGGTCATTGAACTGTCGGTGTTGCCTGCGGTACGCGAAGACGGGTTCAGAAGCGAGGCTGTACCGAATCCCCCAGACAGGCGTGCCGGAGGGGTAGTAACCGTTCGCTGCAATCTGTGTTGATCGTGTACGATGCCCACTAATCAAGAGAGAGCCCGGGTGCAACCGGACTCTCAACCGCCTGTCAGCAATCGGAGGTTGCCAACGGCAGAACCCCATTCTACAGTCCAGACCGTTCGCAGTCGGCAAAGTACGGTGCCATAGCCACGCGCGCCGGAAGGCATAACCAGGCCGCGCCGTCGGCTGCGGACATCGTGCTGGACGCGCTCACGGGTCACCCGGGGCCGACCCGCGATCTCAACGAGTCCCACAGGCCGGCCAGGTCTGCCGGCGGAGAAATGGACGTGGAGACCTGTAATACTAATCCATTATACTGTCATTACTTGACATGTGGATGGTAGCGCAGGGAGGGACGGTCATGGCTCGCAAGACAGCCATTGTCTGGGCCGCCGAGGACACGGCGGACGCGCTGCATGCCCGGTACCGGGCCGAGCCCGTGGCCGAGGTGCGCACGCGGCTGCATGCCCTGTGGCTGCTGCGCCGGGGCGAGGGGCCGACGGCGGTGGCGGCCGTGGTGGGGGTCAGCCGCAATGCCGTGCAGCAGTGGCTGCGCTGGTACCGGTCCGGGGGGTTGGCCGCGGTGCGGTCCCATCGGCGGGGCGGTCCGGGCAAGCCCTCCTTTCTGACGAAGGACCAGCAGGCGCAGCTGGTGGCGGAAGCCGCCCAGGGGGTGTTTGGGACGGCGCAGGCGGTGCGGGACTGGATCGAGGCGCGGTTCGGAGTGGTCTACAGCGTAGGCAGCATGTACACCTTGCTGCCGCGGCTGGGGATCCGGCTGAAGGTGCCCCGGCCGCGCCACCCGCAGGTCGACTCCCAGGCCCAGGCGGCCTGGAAAAAGGGGGGCTCGGGCAACGTTTGAAGGCGGTCGGGCTGAAGGCGGGGCAGGGGATTGTGTGGGGCGACGAGATGAAGCTGGGGCTGCGCGGCCAGGTGCGCAGGGTTTGGGCCCCGCGCGGGGTGGCGGTGTCCCAGGCTGTACAGATCGGCTGGAAGTACATCTATGTGACCGTCGCCCTCGATCCCCTGACGGGGCGGCTGTGGTGGGCGTGGCAGAAGAACATGAAGGGCGAGGAGATGGCCCGCATCTGGGGGGTCTGGGCGCAGGAGCCGGCCATCGACGGCTGGGTCTGGGACGGGGCCGGCGGCCACACGGGCGAGGAGATGCAGGCCGTGGACGCGCCCCAAGTGGTGCAGCCGCCCTACGCCCCCGAGCTGAACCCGGTGGAACGCTTCTTCCGGGAGTTGCGCCGGGCCATCGAGGGACGGGTCTATCCGGACCTGCAGGCCAAGCAGGACGCGCTGGAGCCCATCCTGAAGGCGTGGCAGGCCGACCCGGAACGGGTCCGGCAACTGTGCGGCTGGGCCTGGATCCGGAAGGCCCTAACCAAGCTGCCTGCCGACACTCAAGTAATCCAGGCATGATGGATTGGTATAAGACGCCAAGCCGAGAAGCTGGCGCGCGGTCCGTGAAGCGTCTACCAGACAGCCCATCATGGACGTTCGATTGGTTCGGACCATGCCAGATTAGCGTAGGTTCTGGAGACCGGTGCCGAGTGGGCCCACTTTGCATCCTGGCCCTTCTACATGTCGGGCAGCGGCAATTGCCGCTGCCCGACACGCGTTCTCAGGCCGGATCGGGTAACAGGATAGACCGCGGCGATTGCGTGGAAAAGGGCAGGTCCGCCGGCAAATGACCCTATCATTGGGTGATGCTTGACGTCAGGCGTCTGCTTGGCGCCTGCCTTGGAATTTGCGAGTAGGAGTGGAAACGGCACCGGACTGCCATGGGAAGTTGGCTCAGGGTGCTGGCCCCGCTGGTTGTCTGTTTGGCCCTGGTTCGTCTGTACAGTTGGTACAAGATGGATGCCGCGCCGATTCCACCGGGTGTCCTGATTGGCTACGAGGACTACAGCGACGCGGCGTCCGAAGCGGAAGTGGTCGACTTGATCAGAGCCCGCGTCGGGGACCGGATTCTGGTCCTGTTCAATGGTGAGCGCCTGATTCTGGAGGCGGAGGAGATTGGCCTGCAGATTGATACGCAGCGCATTCTGCAGGAAACCGCCCAGTATCTGGAGGGCGATGTCTTCGTCCGATTGGTTCTGAGACAGGTGCTGGGGTTGCCGCCGGAAATCCACCATGTGCCGGTGTACTACGCGATCGATTTCGAACGGGCCCGGGTCTGGCTGCATGCCATCAATGAGCGGTACCGGACCAAATCGCAGCCCTACCGGCTTCTGCCCGTGGACCGCGACTGGCTGGCCGGACAAGGGGACGGGGACGGCTCGTCACCGTCCGTCGATCTGGCGTTCATGCCCTATGCCTATCCCGACTGGACTTGGAAGGAGGGGCCGCGCGGCATGCAGGTTGATGTGGAAACATCGTTGACGACGTTGGCCGAGGCATTTCTGGGTCCCGGCGACCGGGTGTGGACGCTCGCAACGGTGGAGGATCCGCCCTTGGCTCCCGAACTTGGCTCGCTGGCCGAAGTCCTGGACAATTTCACTGCCAGCTTTCATGGCTTCGCCTCGTTCTGGATGCAGGACCTGACCACTGGGGAAGTGGTGGAAGTTGACAGCCAGGTGGCGTTTTCGGGCATGTCCACGCTGAAGCTGCTGGTGGTGATGGCCGTCCTGGAAGCCATCGACGGGATCGCCTCGGCACCCGACCTGGGTCAGTGGATCGATCTGGGACTGGTGGACAGCAACAATGCGGCGGCCAACCTGCTGATGCAGTACCTGGGTGACGGAAGCGTGGTCGCCGGCGCCGCGGCGGTGACCGATTTTGCCCGTAGCCTAGGCTTGGAGAATTCCTTTTTCCTGACCGGTTACGACGACCCAACTCGGGTTGTGCCACTGGTAACTCCGGCGAATCAGTCCGTTTGGGACACTCGTCCCGACACCCATCTCCAGTCCACGGCAGCCGACATGGGCCGAATTCTGGCTGGGATGTACGAGTGCACGCAGGGACGCGGCGTCTTTATTGACACGTATCCGGACACCATCACCCCGGAGGAATGCCGGGATGCCCTGTTCTATCTGTCCGGCAACCGTTTCCTTGAAATGCTGTGGGGGGGCTTGCCGGAGAAGGAGACGCAAACCGTATGGCACAAGCACGGGTTCACCGAAGAACAGCACGCCAACGTAGCGTTGGTATGGGGGCCGACCGGACCCTATGTGCTCAGTCTTTTCCTGTACAAGCCCGGATGGCTTGACTGGGATGTGAGCAACAGCACGATGTACAACGTAAGCCGTATCACCTGGCGCCTGCAGGAAGAGGTGGCCGCGGCGGGGAGCCGAACCTTTCAGTCCTCCATGGAGCTTCCGACGCCGCAGGGCTACGTGCAGCAGCCCAACCGTTAAAACGAAGGGCGCCGCAACGCGGCGCCCTTTCAATGCGGCTGGTGGGCGGTACCGGAGGCATCCGTTCCGGTGTGGGGGCGAATCGATGGCCGGCCTGCTCCCCGGTCAAACCAGCGGCAGCCAAGCAAGGCGTTTCGCCACCGCTGCCGGCCGCCGCAAAAATTTACTGGTCGGTTTGTTCCGCCTTGGCCGTGAAGTCCATTTCAAAGACCAGGGGATCCGCCACCCATGTCACGAGCGGCGGCATCGGGACGGAAATGTCCCACTCCTCGCGCGAAATGGTGGTCGTGCCGCTTCCGGTGAACTCGTACTCGGACGCAAACCGTGCGGAAAGCGCAAAGGACAGGGGGATCTCCTTTCCCAGCACGCTGAGTGTTCCTTCCAACCGGCCCTCGAATTCCTGACCCACTTCCACCATGGCGGGCACCTCTGAGAAACCTGTGGGCGTGAAGACGATTTCCGGGTAGGCACTTGTCTTCAGGATGAACCTGTTGATGGCCCCGTTTCGTCGATCGCTGTCCGTGACAAAGGTCGCGGCATCGATCGCCACCGGCTCGAAGATTGTGGCCATCAGATCGGACGGCGTGGCTCGGAACGCCCCCGATACGGTCGAGGTCGCACCCACCACCAGTTTGTGATTGCCTGCCAGGGTCTCCTCGATCAGGAACCGGACTTCGGTGGCAGTGGCGTCCAGCACGAAATCGGTAGGTTCCACCACCGTAACGGGTTCGTCCGGCTCTTCCTGGGCCGGCTGGGCTTCGGCCGGGCTGTCCTCGGCCTGGGTTTCTTCCGGTTCCTGTGTGTCGTCCTCGACGGCAGTTTCGGGCACGGCCGGCACGGTCATGTCGGCGCAGCTCGCCAACAGCAGCAACAGTAGAGCCGCGGCAAGCGTTCGCAGTAGGACCGGCACAAACCTGGATCCGGTCATAAAGGTTGCGGTGTGGGTCATGGAAAATCCGGATGTGAAAAAATTTCAGGCAGGAGTGGTATTGGCTTGGCCCAACCGTGGTCGCGGCAAGGACCATCAAGACGATGCCGGATGAAGGCCGGCCCCTTTGGCACCGGCGGCGGGTTGACACCGGCCCCGAACCTACACGTGCGGATCTCGCTGCGGTGATGCGTCGGAAACCGAAGGGACGGAATCCAAACTGGCTAACCTTGCCCACACCGGGGATCAGGCGGAGGCAGGGGTTAATCCCAGCAGCTCCTCGAAGTCTTCCCGCTCGAGAACCTCGCGTTCCAGCAGGGTTTCGGCCACAAGCTTCAGGTTCGCCATGTTGTCCTTCAGCAGATCGAGGGTGCGTGCGTAGGCGCGATCGACAAGGGCGCGCACCTCCTTGTCGATTTTCCGGGCCACTGCCTCGCTGTACTGTCGCTGCTCCCCGATCTCCATGCCCATGAAGGGGTTGTGTTCACCCTGGTTCAGCTGCATGGGCCCCAGGGATTCGTTCATGCCGTAGCGAGTGATCATGCTCTGGGCAATCTGGGTCACCCGTTCCAGGTCGTTCTCCGCGCCGGTCGTGATGTCCTCGAACACAAGTTCCTCGGCGGCGCGCCCGCCCAGCAGAGCCGACAGCTGTGCCTCGAAGTCCGAGACGCTGAGAAGGTTCTTCTCCTCGTTGGGAAGCGGCATGACGTAGCCCAGCGCCTGTCCGCGGCTGATGACGGAAACCTTACCGACATTGTCGGCAAGGTCCAACAGGGCCATCACGATCGCGTGGCCGGCCTCGTGGTAGGCCACGTAGCGGCGCTCCTTCTCCGTTATGACCCGACTCTTGCGGGCGGGGCCAGCCATGACCCGTTCGATGGCTTCCACCAGGTTTTGCATGGTGATGGAGTTCTGATCCTTGCGCGCGGCCAGGATGGCGGCCTCGTTCATCAGATTTTCCAGGTCCGCCCCCGCCAGGCCCGGGGTTTGGGCCGCAATGGCCTCCAGGTCCGTGTCCTCCGAGAGCGGCTTGCCGCGCGCGTGGACATCCAGAATGGCGTGCCGTTCATGCCGCTCGGGCAGGTCGACCACCACCTTGCGGTCGAAACGGCCGGGCCGCAGCAGGGCCGGGTCCAGGATGTCGGGTCGATTGGTGGCGGCAATGACGATCACGTTGGTGCCGCTTTCGAACCCGTCCATTTCCACCAGGATTTGGTTGAGGGTCTGCTCCCGTTCATCGTTGCCGCCTCCCATGCCGGCGCCCCGGTGTCGGCCGACGGCGTCAATCTCGTCGATGAAGACGATGCAGGGAGCCTGTTCCTTGGCCTGCTTGAAAAGGTCCCGGACTCGGCTGGCGCCGACGCCCACGAACATCTCCACAAACTCGGAGCCGGAACTGGAGAAGAACGGCACGCCGGCCTCGCCGGCCACCGCCTTGGCCAGCAGGGTCTTGCCGGTGCCGGGCGATCCCACCATCAGGACGCCCTTGGGGATGCGGGCCCCCAGTTCCTCGAACTTGGCCGGTTCGTTCAGGAACTCCACCACTTCCTGCAGTTCCTGTTTGGCCTCAACCAGGCCGGCCGCGTCGTCGAAGGTGATGTTGGTGTGGTGCTCCGGTTCAACCTTCTTGGCGCGGCTCCGGCCGAATTGCAGCGCCCGGTTGGGGCCGGCACCGCTTTGGCGCATGATGAACAGGAAAAAGCCCAGGATGATCAGCATGGGCAGGATGATTAGGAACCCGCTCAGAATGGCCGCGAACCGGGGTGGATTGCGGAAGGTGATGTTCAGGGAGTTGAGGATCTCGGGATTCACCCCGAGGTTGGCCAGACTGTCGTAGATGCTGGCCTCCATCTCCTTGCGGGAGCGCAGCACGTTGTCGTTGTTGAGGCGCACCGCGATGGCGTCGCCCTCGACATCAATGCCGGCCAGCCTGCCCGTACTCGCCAGTTCCGCCACGCGGTTGAGGCCAATCGTGTCGTTGCGGGACGTGTTGAAGACCAGGAGCCGCACGGCCACCACTCCCACGATGACAAGCAGGATCCAGACCCATCCCTGGGACAGGAGATCGGACCATTTTTGAGGGGGACGGTTGCGGGGGCCGGAGCCGCCTTCCGGGTTGTTGGTCATAAAGTGGCGGTGATCAAGGCTCTGGATGGTTCAGCATAAGGCATGGTGTCGGAACGGCGCGTGATCGTATTGCCATCCGCATGGGGATGCGAAAGGCCGGCCGCACCCCGCGAGCATCCCCGCACAACCGGGACCGTACCCGGATGGCTGGGACAGGGAGGCTGCCCCCGCGACCTCGCCAGGGCTCTGTCCGTGGCAGGTTTCAACCGGGTCGCGTCCTGTCGATGCCATGGCAATTTTCAGGGACGAGATGCGCGTCGGTCCGTCAGTTCAGGGCATCCAGCCGTTCCCTGATGCTGGTGCCCACCGCATGGGTGGGCGTACGGTGTACCGGCAGCATGCCCTTGTGCCAGCGCTGGTGCGGCATGGAGGCCTCCTTGGGCTTGTCGCTCATGGCCAACAGAAGACAGCCGCGCTCGTTGAGCCAGTCGCACAGCTCGCGGACTTCCTGCGTGATGCAGATTTCGGATTCGAGCCGTTCGGCGGCCGCCATGGGGCTGCTGTGAATGCCCATGCGGCCGGTGGTTTCCAGGAACTCCTGTCGCCGAAACTGCTTGAACGGCGTGCGGTCGCCGGTCCTCGTGCACATCTGGTACTGGTCGTGAAGCTGTCGCAACTGCATGACCAGGGGCTTGTCCGTCTTGGTCGAAATCCAGCGCACCAGATGGAGGAACGACATCCGTTGGGCTACCAGATCGCCGATCTCCTTGATGTTGGTGACACCGCCCATGATCATCAAACAGATGTAGATGATGTAGTCCTCGTTGTCCACCGTCAGGCCCTGGAACTCGGGACGGCTGATCTGGTCGTAGACCCGGCGGAAGTTCTGGAAGTCGAAATTGGCCGACATGTGGACTTCCAGGGATTTGCGCAGACTCATCACGCGGGCATCGTTGATGACCTGATGGTTGCGGCCCTGGGCCCCGATGGCTGTCTTGTCGATGTCCACAATGACGGCGGTGCGGCTGTCCATGGCCATCCTCGCCTCGGCCAAACCCTCGATCCATTCCGCCAATAGCGACCAGCGGTTGGCGGACACCAGCAGGGGATGGATTTCCCACCTGAGCTCGGGCTCTTCGTGCACCGCCTCGTCGCCGATGAAACAGGAACCTTTCCAGTCGGCATAGGTGATCATCTTTTCAAACGCGACCAGATCGGAACCGCGTGTGTCGCCGACGAACAGAAGCTCCTGGATTTCGGTGTCGGAGCGCTGCTCCTGCATGTGGTCCACGATCCAGACCGCAACCTTGTTGTAGTCCGGGTCGGTCTTGCGCGGGATGTCGCTCGGATCCAAGGCGAAGTCGCGGGCGCACTGGATAAATCCCTGGTAGCGGCGGTCAACCGGCTGCAAATCGCGGAAGACGACCCGGTCCTCCAGGAATTCGGCAAGACTGACCAAGCCGTGGACAGCGTAGTCCGGTGTGGTGATTGAGGTGGTCAAGCTGGGGTCCTTGCCTTGGCTATGTGGATGTGGGGACAGCGCACGGAACCGCGCCGTTGGCGGCTACCAGGGAGTCGGCGTCCGGGTGCCACGAGTGCATCAACTCGGCGTTGAGCAGGCTGCCACCCGCCGCGCCGCGGATGGTGTTGTGGCCCAGGGTCAGGAACTTGAAGTCGAACAGCGGATCGGGGCGCAGACGTCCGGTCACCGTGGCCATGCCCGGTACGGATCCCGCCAGCCGATCCAGCCGCGGCTGGGGGCGGTCCTCGGCCTCCCGATAGATGATGGCTTTGTCCGGCGCCGACGGCAGCCGCAACTGCTGTGGAAGCGGATGGTAGTCCCGCCAGGTCTCCAGGATTTCCTCGGCGGTGGGCTTGATGTCGAATTCCACGCTGATGGCCTCCAGATGGCCGTTGCGCGTGGCCACGCGGTTGCAATGCGCCGAAATCCGAAAGTCCGGGGGGATGATCCGCTCGCCGTCGAAGTGTCCCAGCAGCTTGTGCGGTTCCTTTTCCTCGACCTTGGTTTCCTCGCCGTCAATGTACGGCACGATGTTGTCCAGGATGTCCATGCTGGGGACCCCGGGGTAACCCGCTCCGGATATGGCCTGCATGGTGCAGACGAACAAGCGGGAGATGCCGAAGCGTTCGTGCAGGGGGTGCAACGCGGAGACCAAGTGGGTGGTGGTGCAGTTGGCGTTGGTGACGATGTAGCCGCTCCAGCCGCGCTGCCGCTGCTGGATAGGGATCAGGCCGATGTGGTCCGGGTTGACTTCGGGGATGAGCAGGGGTACATCGTCCGCATAGCGGTAGGCACCGGCATTGCTGTAGACGCCGTAACCCGCCTGGGCGAAGGCCCTCTCGGCCGTGCGGGCCTGGTCGGTCGGCAGGCCGCTGAACACGATTGTGCATTCGATGCCGGGTTCGACCGGCTGCACCACCATGCCGCGGACGGCCTCCGGCATCGGATCGCGCAGTATCCAGGTACAGGCTTCGGCGTACGGTTTGCCCGCGCTGCGCTCCGAGGCACAGACCGCGGTCAGACGGAACCAGGGATGCTTGTCCAGCAGCGACACGAACCGCTGCCCGACAGCGCCGGTGGCGCCCAGGACACCTACGTTAATCCGCTCGTTCATTGCTTGCAACAGGTCTAACTCCGATCGATTGGGAACGATCATGGATGGGCGAAGGCCAAGTCGACAACATCGCTCAGAACGCCGGCTGCAGTGGCGTCCACCCCGGCCCCCCGTCCCTGGAGGACCAGGGGCTGGGGGTTGTACCAGCCGCTGCGAAACTGGACCAGGTTGTCCGTGCCCTGAAGCTGTCCCAAAGGACTGTCCAACGGCACTTCCTGCGGGCCGACCCGCACGGCATCCGCCGACACCGAGGCCACATAGCGCAGGCAGGCATTCCGCCGGGCCGCGGCTGCGCAGTGGCTCTGGAAGCCTTGGTTCAGGGTAGGCAACGCCTTCATGAACTCGTCCACGGTCAAGTCCGCAACCTCCTCGGGATACAGGCTTTCAATCTCGACATCCGCCAGCGAAAGGCCCAGGCCCATGCCGCGCGCCAGGATCAGGGCCTTGCGGGCCACATCCACACCTCCCAGGTCGTCCCTGGGGTCCGGTTCGGTGTAGCCCGATGCCTTGGCCTCGGTCACGACTTCGCTGAAGGCCTTGCCTTCCTGCAGCCCGGTCATGACATAACCGAGAGTGCCGGAGAGGGCCCCCTCCACCGAGGTCACGGAATCTCCGCTGGCAACCAGGCGGTGCAAGGTGGCCACAACCGGCAGTCCCGAACCCACGGTGGTCTCCCATCGGCTGCGTCCCAGATTCCAGGTTCCTTTGGGCGTGTGGGTCAACCGGTCCCAGACGGCCAGGTCCTGGGTCAGTGGTTTCTTGTTGGCCAGGACAATGCGGTGGCCCGCCTCCAATGCCCACTGCAGGGCGTCGGCCGTCGCGTCGGCCGCCGAACAGTCCACCACCACGGATCCCGGGGCGGTCCCCTGTTGTGCCGCCGCCAAGGGCGAATTACAGGCACTGCCGCCGGCCCATTCGGTCAACGGCCGGCCGGCGGCCTTGTGCTTCAGGATGGCCGCCAGCTCGGTGTCCGGAAAGCCACCGTCCCCGGTGGAAACCAGTCCTTGGCTGTCGCCGACGGCGCGGATGGACAGGCGCAGGCCGTAGTGGCGATCGTGAAAGGCGCGTTGGCTCAGAATCTGGGAGACGAAAGAACGACCAACGCTACCCAACCCCAGCACAACGACGGGAACATCAACCATGAAATCTGGTGAATCCGTCTCCTCGGGATAAACGCGAATTCTAGCACAGCAAGCACCGTCGGAATCCAGTCCTCCGCGAAGGGATTCGGACCGGATTCGGTCAGGAAAATGCCGCCGGAAACGCGTGTCCGGCACGGATGGCCGGGGCAATCAGCCGGTTGGCTGCGCCAGATTGAAGGCTCGGTGCAGGGCGTTGACCGCGGCGTCGGCGGCGTCCCGCACCACCACCAGGCTGATCATGTTGTCGCTGGCACCCTGTGCGATGGACACGACGTTGATCCGGGCATCGCCCAGGGCCGAGAAGACCCGGGCCGCAATGCCCGGCGTATGGCGGATGGCCTGGCCCACGGCAGCCACAATGACGATGTCGGGATCACCATCGATGCGTTCGATGTAGCCGCGGTCCAGCTCCATTGAGAACTCCCGGCGCAGGGCGTTGATTACCATGTCGGCCGAGTCATCCGGAACCACGAAGCAGATGCTCTGCTCACTGGAACTTTGGCTGATCATGAGCACGTTGGCGTTCACGTCCGAGACGGCGCGGAAGGCCCGGGCTGCGATGCCCGGCACGCCGATCATGCCGCGCCCCTCGATCATGATCATGTTCATGTTCCGGATGGCCGAGATCGCCTTGATCCCGGCCTGCTTTGCCCGGTATCCGTCCGCAATGACCCGGGTGCCGACATGATCCGGCTCAAATGTATTGAGAACCCGCAGTCCGATGCCCTTGCGGATGGCGGGCCGCACGGTCTTGGGATGGATTACACGGGCGCCGTAGTAGGCCAGTTCCGCAATCTCCGGAAACGTGATTTCGCGCAGCGAGCGCGCGTCCGGCACCACCTTGGGATCGGCGGTCTTGACCCCGCTGACATCGGTCCAGATTTGGATTTCGTCGGCGTCCAGGGCCGCTCCCAGAATGGCTGCCGAGTAGTCCGATCCACCCCGACCCAGTGTCGTGTGGAGCCCGTCAAACGTGGAGCTAATGAAGCCACCGATGACCACTGCCCGGCCCTGCGCCAGCAGGGGCGTCAACTGTGTTTGGCAGCGTGATTCGGTCTCGCTGACCAAGGGTTCCGCCGCGCCAAAGTTGTCGTCGGTCACAATGAGGGAATGGGCGTTGGCGTGTACCGCCGAAATGCCGGCGGACTTCAGCACCTCGGTCAGCAGCGGTGCCATCACCTGTTCGCCCGTGCCGCAGATCCAGTCGTTGCCGCGGGGTGTCAGCTCGCCCAGCACGGCGATGCTGTCCAGAACCCGCCGCAACTGGCGGATGGTTTCCTCCAGATCCTCGGTGAGGCGCCAGCGCGCGTCGGCATCGTCGACGAGTGTCTCCGTCACCTCCACATGTTTGGTGCGCAGAAGATTGCAAGTGGCTTCGGTTCGGTCGTGGTCGGCGTTGGCCGCAGCCTGGGCCGCGGCGGACAGCAAGTCCGTCACACCGCTCATGGCACTGGTGACCACCACCACGCCCGGGCGCGTCTGCTGGGCGTCCAGTTCTCTGCGCACAATGGTGGCTACCTGTCGCAGGGCCTCTACACTGCCGACGGATGTGCCGCCGAACTTCATCACAATCATTTTGGAGATCTCCGCAGAGGGGAAAGCGCGAGTCGGATGCTTGCTTAACGGGTGTGTGGTGCCTGCAGCACGAAGACACCGGTGGTGGCTCGCCACTTGGCCGTCGAGGGATTTTTCACTGGTCGCGTTCCGGCCAGGTAAATCGAGTCAAGCACCTGGATCCGTTCAATCAGGCAGAACTCCAGGAAGTCGGCGATGGTAACCGCCTGCCAGCGTCGGGCTCCGTGCCAAGGCTCCGGAAGAATGGGGGCTT
This sequence comes from Caldilineaceae bacterium, assembly GCA_965208365.1. Lineage (GTDB taxonomy): Bacteria > Chloroflexota > Anaerolineae > Caldilineales > Caldilineaceae > Bin34. The sequence continues at coordinate 2,638,682 of OZ242330.1, forward strand.
CCGGCATGCGGCCCTTCAACACCAGGTCAAGCCGGGCTCGCCAATGGCCCCAGTTGGGCAGGCTGACAACTACCTGTCGACCCACCCGCATCATCTCCTGCAGGACTCGGACCGGCCGATTGAGGTAGTGCAGGGTCTGGCTCAGGATCACGTAGTCCACGGACTGGTCCGGATAGTCCTCCAGGCCGTCATTGAGGTTGCCCTGGACCACGGTCAGGCCCTTGCCAACACAGTCCATCACGGCCTCCTCGTGCAGTTCGATGCCGGTTCCCCGGACGGACTTGGCCTCAATCAGGTAGGCCAGCAATTCGCCCGTGCCGCAGCCAAGATCGAGCACTCGGCTTCCCTCGGTCACCAGTTCGGCGATGGCCGTCAGGTCGGGCCGGGCCCGTACGTCGTGCATGCGGAGGGTGGTTCAGGTCTGGCCCGCGGCCAACCCGTTGAGGTAGTTGGTCAGGATTCGGGTCATCCTGTCCGGCTCCAGGAGGAAGGCGTCGTGACCCCAGACGCTGTCAATGTCGACATAGGTGACGGTGATGCCCAAGGCGTTCAGGGCCCGCACCAGATCGCGGCTCTGGTGGCTGGGGTAAAGCCAATCGCTGGTGAAGCTCAGCACCAGGAATTTGACGTCGACCGCCTGGCGGAAGGCGTCTGCCAGCCGGCCCGTGGCCTGGGTCAGATCGAAGTCGTCCATGGCCTTGGTGACATAAAGATAGGCGTTGGCGTCAAAACGTTCCGGAAACTTCTGGCCGTTGTACAGGAGATAGCTTTCCACCTGGAACTCCGGTTTCAGGAAGTCGCGCCCGGTGCGGCCGGAACCGACATCCCGATTCAGCCGGTCACCGAACTGCTTTTCGTGCATCGACTGTTCGGACAGATAGGTGATGTGGCCCACCATGCGTGCCACGGCCAGGCCGGCATCCGGCTTTTCGGTCCGGTCGTAGTAGTCGCCTCCGTGCCAGTACGGATCGCGCGTTATCGCCTCGCGGCCGACGGCGTCGAAGGCAATCTGCATCGGGCTGTGGCGTGCCGTGGTGGCAATCGGCATGGCGCTCACCAGGCGGTCGGGATGGTGGGAGGCCCACTGCAGGACCTGCATGCCACCCATGGAACCGCCAGCCACGCTGAGCAGCTTCGCGATGCCCAGGTGATCGATCAGGCGGACCTGCGCCTTCACCATGTCGGCAATGGTCACGATGGGAAAGTCAAGGGCCCAGTGCCGGCCCGTGGCGGGATTGATCTCGGCCGGTCCGGAGGAGCCGGAGCAACTGCCCAGGACGTTGCTGCAAATCACGAAGAAGCGGTTGGTATCAAAGGCTTTGCCGGGACCGATGCAGTCGTCCCACCAGGGCCGCGATGTGGGACGGTCGGGCATGCGCCCGGCCGCATGCTGGTTGCCGCTCAGCGCGTGGCAAATCAGGATCGCGTTGCTGCGGTCCGCATTCAATTCGCCGTAGGTTTGGTAGGCCAAGACGACCTCGGGCAACTCCTTGCCACAGGCAAATCGGAAGGGACCGAACCTCAGGAACTGGTCCACGGCCTGAATCTCACCCTGGTATCTACCATTGAGCGCAACGGCAGGCGGCGTTTGGGCTACGGCTTCTGGCATCAAAAAACCCCCTGTCGGAAGGGGGATGAAGAGGGTCCCGGACGGACCGCGCTCTCATCTCCCAGAACGAATTCTGTCGGAATTAGCACCCTGCCCGGCGGTGGCGGACGGGTTGCCGAAGCTTCACAGGGCCGATTCCCTCCACTTCTCTGGATGAGGCAACTGTTCAGTTGTGACCGGGATTATGGCTGTGCGGCCACTCGGTGTCAAATCCACAAGCGACAGGGCACTGGTGCAGTTTCGTTGATGTTGATGCGAGTCCGGCAAGGACACAGGCCCCCTTTTCTTGCTGGGCGACCTGGAACGAGAAGGGGTGGTGGTCGTGGTGACCAACGGCGATCCCGTCCATGGGGTGGCCCAGCAGTTCGCCGGCCTGTAGCGCCGTCAGGGTCTGTTTGAGCCAGGACCGTCAATATCTGTCGGCCGTCTCGGAGACATGGGACCACATCGCCCCGGTTGACCGCATGCTGCATTGTCTCAGCCCAACATGAACCAGACTGGGACATCTTCCACGGTCATACGGAAAGTTCAATCCGGTAGTTCCATGTCCATGAAGGTTCAGGTCAGGGGAGCGTCGGTATCGCGTACGGCCTCGCAACCCGCGACCAGCGACGCTGCGTACACGGCGGTGTCAACGCTGTAGGAGATCACGTTGAAACCCGCGTCCCGCCACTCCACCATCTGTTCTGCGTCGGTTGGCTGGATGCCCGCGCCCAGGCCATGGGTCTTGGCGCAGTCCACCACCCGGGCCAGCGCGGCCTTGAACCTGGGATGGCCGAATTCCCCCGGGATGCCCAGTGACTGGGACAGGTCAGCCTGCCCCACCCAAAGCACGTCCGTGCCCGCCTTCGCAATCTCTTCCAGGTTGTCCAGTCCCTCCTGGCTTTCGATTTGGTTGATGATGGTGACCGCCTCGTTGCTGGCATCCATGAAGGACCGGAAATCCACAACCTCGTAGGCGGACACCGAGCCTCCCAAACCCAGGCCCCGCCGGCCCGCGGGCGCATAGCGCACGGACTGGGCAATGTGCCTTGCGGTCGCTCCGTCCCGCACGTTGGGAGTCATGATGCCCAGGGCTCCGGCGTCCAACATGCGCGCGATGAAGTGATATTCGGGCATCGGCACCCGTACCATCGGTGTCACGGAGGTACCTCGGAACCAGGCGATTAAGTCAGCCACCTGCGCGGCCGAAAAAGGGCCATGCTCCATGTCAATGAGGACAAAGTCCAGGCCGGCGGCCTCCGCCATCGTCGCCATCCCCCGGGTGGCAAACTCCCAAATCATATGGCCGACCGGAACCCTGCCCTCTGCCAGGCGGATTTTCAGGTTGTTGCGAAACATGTTTGTGGTCCGTTGACGGGTATCAGTTCAGAAGGGTTCTGAGCCGCGCCACGGCATTGGCTGTGGGCAGGGTCGTCTGTTCACCGGTCTCCAGGTCCTTGACCGACAACTGGCCAGCCTCGGCCTCGCTGGCTCCGGCCAAGGCCACGTAGCGGATTCCTTGGCTCTCGGCGTACCGGAACTGTCGGCCCAGACGGCCGGCTGACGGATACAGGTCCGTACGCAGGCCGGCTTGCCTCAACTGATTTGCCGCGCGATGTACGTGGCCGGCGACCGCCGGATCCATCTGGGCCACCAATACCTGCGGGCCTCGTTCCATCCCAACTCCGAACATGCCGCGCTCGTCCATTATCAGAAGCACCCGTTCGAGACCAAAGCTGAATCCACAGGCTGGCACCGAACGGCCGGAGAACATGCCCAGGAGATTGTCGTAGCGTCCGCCACCGCCTCCGGAACCCGGGAAGTCGGGAAACTGCACTTCATAGATGGCTCCGGTGTAGTAGCCAAGGCCCCGAGCCAGCAGCGGGTCGATGCGGTAGCGGCCAGCCGCGGGTCCCGCTTCCAGCAGGTCGGTCAGCCTCTTCAGGTCCGCAACCCCATCCCCCGCCGGGCCGGAGTCGCCCAGCCAGTCGGCCAGCACGGTTAGCAATTCCTCCGTGGACGCCAAATCCGACATGTCGGAGGCCATCGTCAGGAAGGTGTCGCCGGCGGCCGGGGCAATGCCGCGCTCCGCCAATTCGCGCCGTACACCGTCCAGTCCGATTTTGTCCGCTTTGTCGACAGCCACCATGGCCTCGCCGGCAAGCTGTTCGGGAATGCCGGCCCGGGCCAGCAGTCCCGCGAGTACCTGGCGGTGGTTGAGCCGCAGCGTGAAGTCGTCCGGCTGTTCAAATCCCAGGCGGCGCAGGCTTTCGGCGGCGGCACCCAGCACGTCGGCTTCGGCGTCCACCCCCGCGACGCCGACCACGTCCACATCGCACTGGCTGAATTCCCGGTAGCGGCCGCGCGCGGGCCGGTCGGCACGAAACACCGACTGGATCTGGTAGCGCTTGAAGATGGCGGGCAGGTCGGTCTGATGGGCTGCCATGACTCGGGCCAAGGGGACTGTCAGGTCGTAGCGCAGGCCCATGTCGGCCAAGTCGTCCGGCCGCGGGTCGGAAACCAAGGCCCGATCCAGCTTAGCCCCGCGCTTGAGAACCTTGTACATGAGGTTCTCACCCTCTTCGCCGTATTTGCCCTGCAGCGTTGCGAGTCGCTCCAGGGCGGGAGTCTCCAAGGGCAGGAAACCCCAGGTGCGATACACCTCCTGGATGGTGTGAATCACCGCCTGCCGTCGGCCGGCCTCCACGGGCAGAAAGTCGCGCATGCCTCCCGCCGGGGCATTGTTCTGTGTTGCCATGGGATGTCTGATACCTCTGAGTCCAGCATGTCAGCCTGTCGGGCGTAGCCCGGTGCCGAGGACGCGCCAGTAGCTGTGGAGCCGGTCGCGCCGCAGCGCAACGCGGTGGCCAACCAGTAGTTTGGCGAATTCCAGCCCCAGTTGCAGGGCGAACTCGCACAGCAGGAACCGGCGCAGAAGCTCGGCCCACAGCACGCCGAAGTGCTTGCGGTAGTAAAGGACCTTGCTGGTGTTGAAGATGATGTGGGTCTGGGCCGGCACCTGATCCGAACTTACCCCGCCGTGGTGAATGATTTCCGCTTCGGGGCAGTATTGGATGCGCCAACCGGCCTCCCGGATGCGCAGGCAGAGGTCGGTTTCCTCGCTGTACATGAACAGGCGTTCGTCGAATCCGTCGACTCCCTCCAGCACGTCCCGCCGTACCATCAGGGCCGCGCCCTCCAGCCATTCCACCTCCTGTCGAAAGTCGTCCGGCCATTGCCGGCAGTGGTAGCGCCGAGCCCACGGGTTCTCGGGCCAGGCACGACCCAGCCAAGTGCTTTCCCAGAAGCCTGTCAGGCGTTGGGGGAACCGGCGCCGCGACGGTTGCAGCTCGCCGTTGCTCCGCACCAGGCGGGGGCCCACAAGGCCTACATCGGGACGGCACCACAGGGCTCGGTGCAATTCACGGAGGGCGGCGGGGTTGACCAACGTATCCGGATTCACCAGAAAAACCGATCGGCCGCGGGTGGCACGCCACCCGATGTTGTTGCCCCGCGAGAATCCGGTGTTGTCCTGCTGTGGCAGGAACCGAACCCAGGGAAAACGGAGCGGGACCAGGTCCGGGGTGGCATCGCTGCTGGCGGCATCGACCAGTACCACCTCGAACGTCGGAACAGGCTGTCCGGCTTCCTCGGAGGGCAGCTCGCGGATATCGGAAGCGTTCGCGGGGCGGCTGTGCGCTTCCAGTTCGTCCAGGCAGGCACGGACATGGTCCCAGACATTCCAGCTGACCAGCACCAAAGACAGGTCCGGCAAGGCGCGCCCGGTGTCGCCATCCGTCCGGTTCATCTTATGAACGGCTTGATGCGATCCGGGGAGCGGGGTTCGATGGGCTGCAGGATTTCCAGGCGCTGCGGGGTAAGTCGCTGCTCCAGTTCCGGCGACAACTGGTAGTTGAACCGTGTCCGCAGAGTCCGCGGCGAATAGCGGTAGATGACGGCGCGCCGGTAGCCGGGGTTGGTCCGTTCCGCCGATCCGTGGGTGACACAGTCGGCGAAGAACAGGGCGTCCCCCGCCTTGAGGTAGACCTCCCGGGTTCCGTAGGCGGTGCCCGCCGCTTCCCGTTCGTCGACTGCGGCGATGATTCCTTGGCCTTCCCGCACCAGACGGGGATGGGCCAGCGTGGCCCGGTGGCTGCCGGGCACGATGGAAGTGGCCCCGTCCCCGGGTCCGATGTCGCCCAGAGCCATCAGGATGTTGATCTGTCCCACCATCCACTCGCCGGTGTTGGCCTGCCGAAAGGTGAAGTAGAAGAGGGGCGCGTGGCCGCCGCTGTGGATCCAGAGAAAGCCGCCCGGTCCCCGCACGTTGAGGAGGTTTTCGTGGATCGACAGGCCGTTGACCTCGTTGACGTATCGCCTGACCAGCGGCAGCCAGGCGGGATAGTCGATCAGCCGCTCGAAGACCGGTCCGCCCTCCACGATGTTCTGGAAGTTGACGCCGTCGTCTTCGCTGTAGCTGTGGGTTTCGACATGGCCAATCCAGGGATCTTCGTCGGCACGCTTGGTTTTGGGTTTCGGATTCTTGACATAGGACCAGTGGTCGTTGACCCACTGGTTCATCTCGTCCAAGTCCTGCTTGGCAATGGCCTGGTCCAGGATCATGTAGCCGTGCAGATCGAACATGTAGTCCACAAGTTCCGGATCGGTGTCGGCGGTCACGCGTGGGTGTTGGAAATTCTCCATGGTGGCCCTTGAATGGTGCCGAAAGATCGGCGATTGTCCCAAGTGTCAATATTCAGGATACAGGACGGGTGCCACAGCCGACCCCGTGCGGGCCGGCCGGCACCGGGCCATTCAGGCCCTGCGCCGAAGGATCTCGTTGCCCAGAGCCGTCAGCGCCTGCCGGCCTTCCGAGTCGGGGAAGAGGTCAAGGCAGGCCAGACCCGCATCGACGTGACCGCGCGCCACACGATATGACTCCCGGATGGCGTCCGAGGCACAAACATCCGCCACGAAGCTCCGGATGCGATCGGCCCAGACCGCGGGTTCCCGGTTCCGGTAGGAACTGGCCTCGCGGATGTCGGCGATGAGCATCTCCCGGTCGGGATGGCCCTGCACGTAGAGGAAGAAGGGCAGCGTGCAGTGTCCGCTCAAAAGGTCGCTGCCGGCCGGCTTGCCCAGGTCCGCTTGGTCGCCGGTGTAGTCAAGGATGTCGTCCACCACCTGAAAGGCAAGGCCGAACCGCACGCCGAACTGCTTCAACCGGCGGACTCGGTCGGCGCTGAAGCTCTGCAGCAGGGCCGCTCCTTCGGTCGCAACGCGGAAGATGCTGGATGTCTTGCAGGCAATGCGGTGGAAGTAGCTGTTGCGTGCCAGCTGAAACTCGTGCATTGCGTGCATCTGCAGGATCTCGCCCTCGACCAGTTCCCGCAGTGTTTCGCTGAACACCTGAATCACCCGGGCATGTCCGGTCAATGCGATGAAGTGGGAAGCCTGACCAAACATGTAGTTGCCTGCCAAGACCGTGGATCCCTGCGGCCAGACCGAATTGAGTGTCGGAGCCCCCCGACGCAGCGCCGAACCGTCGATAACGTCGTCGTGTACCAGTGTGGCCGTGTGCAACATCTCCACGGCCGCAGCCAGGGAGATCACGGAGTCAGGCAGTTCCACGACATCGCGGGTCGGTACCAGCCCGGCGCACAGCAGCGCCATGGCGGGCCTGAGGCGCTTGCCGCCACGGGCCAGGATGTCCCGGTAGGCCTTCCTTAGGGATTGCAGGCCCGTGACATCCCGGTGTGCCATCATCGCCTCCACCCGCGCCAGATCCCCTGCGACCGGTTCCAACAGGGACATCAGGTTCGGGGACGGCGGCGAAGCGGCCGCAGGTGGGCCTGTCACGTTGCCGGAACCGGTTGGGGCAGGCCGAAACACCGCATGGCGTTGGCGGTCGTAACGTTGGCAACTTCAGTTGCCGTCTGGCCTCGGAGTTCCGCAATCCGGGCACAAACCAGGGGCAGCAGGGCCGGTTCGTTGCGGCGGCCCCGGTGGGGATGGGGGGCCAGGTAGGGACAATCCGTCTCAAGCAGGAGCTGGTCCAGGGGCAAGCTGGGCACCAGGGTATGGAGATCCCGCGCATTGCGGAATGTGACGGGGCCTCCCAGGCCAATCATGAAGCCCAGATCCCCGGCGGTGCGGACATGGGATGCCATCCCGCTGAAGGCATGCAGAACCCCGCGCACCGAACGTTGTGCCAGGGAACTGTCCCTGAACCCGGAGGATTCCTGCCACCGGCACAAGATGACCATCACATCCTCCCAGGCATCCCGGCAGTGGATGATGACGGGCAGGCCGCGCGCGGCCGCAAAGTCCAACTGCTGACGGAAGGCTTCCTTCTGATCCGGCTTGTTGTCGGACCTGCGGTAGTAGTCCAGGCCGATTTCGCCCACGGCGACTACCTCCGGGGTCGATGTCAATCGTTCCAGCCGGAGGGTCCAATCCGATGGGCGGTGGCCGATCCACCGGGGATGGAAACCCACCGCGGCCTTGACGTCGCGGTGTTTGCGGGCGAGGGCAATCGCGTCGGCCGAATCCTCGTGGTTGGTTCCGGCATGGACGAACCAGCGCACGCCTGCCCGGCGGGCCCGGTGCAGGACTTCCGGCCGATCCTCTTCGAATTCGGAGATCGCCAGATGACAGTGCGTGTCGACGATCGCGGCGGGTGCCGCCTCCGGATAGGGCCCGCGTACGTGTTTTTCAGACACCTGTCAGCGCGACGCCATCGTCGAGGACACCGTCGGTGGCCGCGGCGTCGGAAATTTCCGTGTAGACCCGGATCAGCGGTTCCGTGCCCGAAAACCGGATGAGCACCCAGCCACCGTCTTCAAGCTTGAACTTGTAGCCGTCGGTACGGTCCAGGGCGGTGACCCGGCGTCCACCCAAGGCCAGATTGTCCACATCAACTCGGTCCAGGGCGGCCACAGCGGCCTGTTTCATGGCGTCGTCGGCCAGCTTCAGATCGCGGCGGGCATAGTGGTGGGTTCCGGTAATCGCGAACAGGTCCTCAATGAGTTCGCTGGGGCGGCGGCCCGTGCGGACCATCAGGTCCAGGAGGCACAGATTGGCCAGAATACCGTCCCGTTCCGGCACATGGTTGCGGAAGGCGTAGCCGCCGCTCTCCTCGCCTCCAATCAGGGCCTCGGTTGACAGCATGGCAGGTGCCACATACTTAAACCCAACGCCGGTTTCGTGCACGGGCACGCCGTAGTGTTCTCCCAGACGATCCAGCATCGAGGTGGTGCTCAGTGTCTTGACGATCGGACCGCGCTCGCCGCGCACTTCCAACAGGTAGTAGGCCAACAAACCGAATACGCGCAACTGGTCGACGAACCGGCCCTGTTCATCGCCGAAACCGCACCGGTCCGCGTCGCCGTCCAGGATCAGCGTGCAGTCGGCCCGGACCGCCCGGGCGGCTGCCAGGCCGGCGTCCACGTTGGGCGGAATCGGTTCCGGCCGCTGCATGTCGGGGAACAGGGGATTGTGCTCACCGTGGATTTCGGACACCTTGATGCGACCCCCGTCGAGGAAGCGTGGCAGCCAGCCTGCGCCGTTGCCCCACATCGCATCCACCTGCACCATCAAATCGGCCGCGCGCAGGGGAGCCAGGTCCACCAGTTCGGCAACCCGCGCGCTGTACGCCGTTCCCGGATCAAAGTAGCGGACGGATCCGTCCGCCAGAGCCTTGTCCAAGTCCTGGCTTTGGATGTGGGCTCGGCTGTCCATGGCCGGAATGCAGGCTTCGATCTTGCCGAGCTGCTCGGGCGGCACCGCGCCGCCGGTCTGATCCCGCACCTTGAAGCCGTTGTCGGCCGGCGGATTGTGGCTGGCCGTGATGTTGATGCCGCCGAGCGAGCCGGTGTCCGCAATGCCGAACGAAATGATCGGGGTTGGTGTGGGACGGTCCGTCAGCAGCACCCGGTAGCCGTTCCCTGCCAACACTTCCGCGGCGCCTGCCGCAAAGGCATCGCTTTGGAAACGGCGGTCGTAGCCAATCACCACTTGGCCGCGCCCCTGGTCGGGCCGGCGCTTCAGCCAAGTCGCAAATCCCTGTGCGCACCGCCGGACGTTGGCAAAGGTGTAGTCGCGGGCTATCCGGCCCCGCCAGCCATCTGTACCAAAGCGGATCGCATCCATGAACTGCCCTGCAACCAACGAGGCGCCCCCGTATCGTCGGGGGCGTGGAACCGGCCGATCGTATCACAGGAATTCGGGTCCGGATCCGGGGCCGCAGGGCGGTTCGTGTGCGGAAGTCAAGGGTTCGCCGACTGTACACGCGTACGCTTCCGCAAGGGGTTTACAGTGCTAACATTGCCGCCGTCTGGCAGGTTTCCGCAACCGGATTTTTTTTCATGGATATCACGTGGCACGGCGCCAACTGCGTCAGCTTCAAGGAACGCACCACCACGGTTCTCTACGATCCCTGGGAGCCTGTGCCGGCACTGACCCCGCCGAACAAGGTCGATCAGATTGCGTTGTTCGACCCGTCCCACCAGACTCAACCGGCATTGGTCACCGAGCTGCAGCCCGCGGCTTTGCAACCGGATTTCGATTCCCAGCTTGTGGTCTCCAGTCGACCCGTGACGGACGAGGACGTGCTGGACGGCCTGCCTGGCCAACCGCGCGTGGTGGCCAGGCCCGGGGAGTTCGAGGTCCGGGGCACCTACGTGCAAAGTTTCCGCGTGGCACCGAAACCAACGGACCAGGCCGCAGCGGATTTCAGCCAATTGCGCATGGCGCACCACATGGATTTCGGCACGGTCCGGATCACACACCTGGCCCTGCCCGGAGCGGTGTTCCGGCCTCGGGATCAGCAACTGGTCGGTGCCCTGGTGGACAACCGAACCGACATTCTGATTTTGCCGATTGGTTCGGGTGCCGACAAGGACATGGCTTGGGTGATGGATACCTGCCGGCGTCTCGAACCCAGCTACTGCATTCCCGTGGACTGGCAGGAGCCCGACCTGGAGGAAGTGTCCCAGGCCCTGAGGACGTTGGGCACCATCAATAGCGAACCCCAACGGCGCTTTCGCACCGCCCGGGGTTCCAAGGCCGCCGACAACCTTGGCGGCATGACCACGGTGATTTTGGCCGAGACCCCCGTCTCGCGCCGGTGACGGAACAGGACGTTCCTGTGGATCGGCGGATTCAGTCCCCGCCAACCACACGCTTGGCCCGCGCGGTCAGGTAGGCTGCCGCCCGGTTCGCCTGATGCCGCAGCCAGGCGGCGCGCAGGGGTGCCTGAATCTCCCGCCAACTGCGTTCGGCGGCCGACTCGTCCGGCGTGCTGAACCCTCCGGGTCTCAGGCGCGCGAACCGCAGCCGCGTGTAGGCCTTGCCGATCTGCCGGATTCCAGCCGCGCCCGCGGGGATGTGTCGCGCAAGGACCCCGGTGCGCTCCATCGGTGTGGCCGTCGGCAGAACCGGCAGTTCCAGCGAGCGTGCCCACCTGAGCAGGTTGCGGTACATGCCGTTCAGACGGTGATCGACCAGGGGATCCGATTCATCGCCGCCGCGCCGACCGCGCAAGGCCAGTACGGCCAGGAGGACAAGGGCGACGGCGCTTGCGGCCAAGGGCACATACGGCCGGGCCCGGTCGTAGGGCGGGGTCAGCACCGGGCCGGCCGGGTCTGGATTGAAGGCCTCGTCATCCAGGAGGCCCTCGTCCGGCAACTGCGCGGGCGGATCCTCGGGCGGTCCGTCCCGGGCCGGTTCCGATTCCGGTCTTGACTGCAGGGCGGCCGGGTCCGGAGGACCGCCCGGCGCGCGTACCAGTTCGCTTTCGCCGGCGGTGGGCTCGAACTCGATCCAACCCAGGCCGGGGAAGAACACCTCCACCCACGAGTGGGCATCCTTGCCGGTGACCAGGAACGATTCGGTTTCGGGTTCCCAGGTTCCTTCGGCATAGCCCGCGGCCAGCCGTGCGTGGATGCCCAGGGAGCGGAGCATCAACACCATGGCGGTGGCGTAGTAGTCGCAGTAGCCGCGCTGGATGTCGAACAGGAACCAGCTGACAGGATCGGTATCCGGGGGCGGCGGCGGGATGGATTCGTCGTAGGTATAACGTCGCAACGTCGCCTCAATCGCCTTGGCTTGGGCATACCGGGTGTCGGCTTCTGCTGTGATCAGGCGCGCCATGTTGGCGATGCGGACATCAAGGTTCTCCGGCAACTGCAGATACCGGTCGTCCAGGAGCGAGGGCACGCGGGCATCTGCCTGGACCAGATCCCACTGGGTCACATCCGGCAGCGAGGACACCAGTTGATACTCCGTACCGGGCTCCAACCGCGTGGCGGATCGAAGGTGTTGCAGTTCCCAACGGTCGGGAGTCTCCTCCGATCCGGCTTCGGTAACCACCCCTTCGAGCAGGGAGAAGGTTTCGCTCGGCCACGCCTCGTAGTTGGCCACGACCGGCAGGGACAACTGCCGGATGTCGGCGGCGCCCAGGACGACATGGCCCAGGTCGCTCAGCGGGGTCACGGTCTGGATGCGTTGGTTGCGCAGCCGCCAATCCGGCGCCGGGAACGTCCGGAGGGCGGGAAGCCGGACCCGTTCCGTGCCGGTGCTCTGCCAGGTGCCGTCCACATAGTTGTCATAGATATTGGCGCGCCAGTACCGTCCGTCCGCCGTTTCCACGCGCATGATCGGTTGCTGGCTGGAGTTGCGGGGACCGCCCAGCGACAGGGAGGCATCGAATGCCGAATCACCCGGACGCATCTGCCTGCGCACCCCCTGGTTCCAGTCGCTCACCTGGTTCGTGACGGACTCCCAGACTTGGCTGGCGGGTTCCAGAAGGAGTCTGAGGCGGGGCAGCGCACCCAGGCCGGGGACCGCCCAGGCAACCCCCACCACCAGGACGCTGAACAACAGACCGTTGCGCATCAGGTCGAAGACCATGTCCTGACTGAAGCGAACCCGTTCGCGTGCCCATTGCTCCTGCAGCCGTGTCAAGTGCGCATTGGTGAGGAGCAGCAGCGCCGTGAACAGGAAAAATATGTAGATTGCGGTCAGGGGTTCCGGTGAATAGTACGTGTTGACGGAGGCCACCACGCAGGCCGTCAGCGTCGCACTCCAGGATTGCCCGTAGCGCAGGGACGTCCACACCCCGAAGTAGGCAATCCACCAGAGCAGCCAGGCCATGTTCAGTAGAAAGACCGTGTTGAGGCTTACCGGCCGTCGCGCCAGGATGGCCTGGAACCAGTCGCCCCACCGGTCCAGCAGGAAATAGGCCCGGGCCTGTATCAACGTGTGGCCCTGGATGACCATGCCCTCGACATTGGTCTCGGGGATGGTGCTGCCCACCAGCAATACGGCGAACGAGAAGCTGGCCAGCAATCCGAAACCGGCCATCGTCCACGGTCCGGTCCGGGACCAGGTCGCGGCCACTCCGCAGAGCAGGGCGCTGGCGGTTGTGGTCAGAAACACCCCCGACCCGGTCAGTGTCCATTGGGCCGCCGTGAAGAGCAGCGCCATGGTCAGGTACACGATGCACAACAGGGCCGTGTGCAGACCGGCACCGTTGGCGGGCACGAAGTGCCGGTGCGGCTGTGAGCCCGGCGCTTGAGGGGTCAGGCTGCGAACCGACATCAGGCGGCAGCCTGTTCCTGCTTCTCGGAGGCCGGTGCCGAAGTCAGCAGCCGGCCCATGCCCACAGCCGCAAAGGACACTGCCGCGGTCGTCCATATCAGGACCAGTCCCAGGCGCAGTGGGTCCGGGCTTCGTCTGATCCGCGTGGCCTGGATGAACGGATCCAGCCGACTGCCGAGCCACACGGTGTCGTCGGTGAAAATGCCGGAGCCGTCATCCAGGCTCACCAGGATGAGGGTGTTGTCGGCTAGGGATCGCCACGCGGCCGCGGTGTTGGCCAAATGCCCCTGTCTAATCTTGTCGGCGGTGTCCGAGGTGCCGGCGCTCGCCAACTCGACAAGCCGATTATCCAGGGATACGGCTTTCGCTTCCCAGAAGCTGTACACCTCGGTCAAGTCCAGTGTGTAGTCCCAGCGCACCTGGCTGGCCACCAGACCCGTGTTCCTGATCTTGGACGGCCAGGAGGTTCTGAGGATTTGGCGCAGTAGCAGCCACTCCGAGTCGGGCGCCATTCGGTCGGCCATGCGCGTCGCCGCGTCGCTGTCCCTTACCGTAAGGTTGAGTTCAAGCCGATCGGTTTGCGGATGAACGGACTCCGGATCGCGGGTCGTGGACCAGTCCAGGGATGCATCGTTGCCGACGCTTGCCACCAGACGCCGGAGACCGGCCAATTCGGTGTCGAGCCGGGATCGCTGGGAGACCTCCGTCCAGGCAATCAGGTCGATTGCGAGCCGTTGGGTACTGGCGACGACATCAACGCGCCAGCCAGAGAAAAGGGGAATCAGTCTGGAGTCCGGCAACAGGCTGGGATCCAGGATGCTCTCCCCTTCCACGGCGACGGCTTCCGCAACCGCACCGGCACCCAACAGTTGCAGGGCTTGTTCCGTGGCGGTTTCCGCCTCGAGGCGGGCCACGCGGTCGGGGTTGGCAAACTCATCCGGGAGTTCCTCGAGCGCGGCCAGGGCCTTGTCAACCGTGGGCCAGTTCCCATTGAGGGTTGCCTGTCGAACCTTGGTGGTCAGTCCCTCCTCGATCCAGCGGATCAGTTCCTGCCTCTCCACGGTCCGTTCCCCGGGCAGGAGCGCCATGGCGGTGCGGGCATGGTCCAGGGCCAGGTCAAGGTAATGACTGTCCGCCTGTCCGCCGCTGCCCGTGATCCGGGTACGGTACAGGCGGGCCAGTTCATAGTGGGCTTCTGTTGGCCGCTCCGCCATCGCCTCCAGAAACGCGGCCAGGGCCTGGTCGTAGTAAAGGCGCCGTTGGTCACCGGATTCGTCCGATGCCGAGTACAGGGCGTGGAAGCCCTGGCCCAGGGCAATCCAGTCGCCTGCGGCTTCGGCTGCCCGAACGCCGTCCCAGGCAACCCGGTGAATGAAACGGATGGCCGGGCCCTGCCACGGCAGGGCATTTTCCCAATGCCAGCGAATTTCGTTCGGATGTTCCTCATGGCCCTGCGGCCACAGTACCTGAAGGTTGCGCGGCGAAGGCGCGAAGTCCGTGAAGATGCTGATGCGCGTGCTGTCCGGAGGTGTGCTCCAGCGCCTCAGCGGTTCGATCGGATAGGCGACCGAGGGAAAGATGCTGGTGCTGCCGGTGAGTTCGTAGGACAGTTCCAGTTCAACGCGTTCATCCGGCGCCAGCACCATGACGGCGGACGTCGGGTTGTCCGCGACCTGCACGAGCGGCCAGAGGGATCCATCGCGTCTCAGGACCGGTGGTCCCGTCAGGGCCAGAGCCTCGGCAGGCGATTCCGAGGCGGGTTGAATGTGGAGCGTCAACTCGGTGGGTTCGGCTTGTTTGTTGTGGAGCTGATACGAGGCGACCACGGTGCGGATTGTTTCGTAGCCGAAGGATTGGTCGATGCGGATTTCGGCGACGTGGGCCAGCACCTGAATGCCCGTGGGATCGCGCGGCACCAAAAACAGGTGGTGTGCGCCGGCATGGCCTTGGGCCCGGGCGGGAGACGGCAGGACTGCCGTCAGGCTGCAGGCCAGCAAGATTGCGACCAGTAGCCATTTGTGCAGGGCCGGGAGGCCGAGTCGGTAAAGTTGCATGACTTGTGGTTGGAACGATCGCCGGGTGGGACGCGGTGGGGAAACGGAGCGATGTGCCCTAAAATCACGCACCATCGTCGGACCGGCAAGGCGCTCTTGGTGCTCGCTCGCGCGCCATGAGAATGCGCTGCCGATTGTAATCCGCTTCGAGGCCCTTTTGTGTTCAAGTTCCTGATGTCCTGGGATATCCAGTCCGGTCGCGAGCGGCCGTACGAGGAGTTCATACTGCGGAACTTCCTGCCTGCGATCAAGAAGCTTGGTTTGGAACCGAGTGATTTCTGGTACACGCTGTGCGGGGACTGCCGTCAAATCCTGATGGGCTGCACGATTCAGGATCGGGATGAGCTTAGTTCCATCCTGGACAGTGAAGCGTGGCGCAAACTGGAGAAGCAGTTGTCCACCTTCGTTGACAACTACACCTACAAGGTGGTTGTTCTGGACGAAGGCTCTTTTCAGATGTAATGGGAAACCGGCCGCATGGGCCGGTTTCGACTACCATCATCCACGGCAGTCCGTATACCCACTCTCTGATCACATCGACTGTCCACCCAGCGCTCACGCCTGCTCAAGGCGGTCCCATGCCGCCAGCCCTTCCGAGAATGTTCCACATCCATCCCGCTGCCGCACTGTTCCATCGGGTCCGTTGGTTCGGACTCGCGTGTCTGGTCCTCCTGGCTGGTTGCACGGCCGATCCGGCGGTGACGGCCGTCATCGAAGAGGAACTGGCGGCAGCCTTCCAGCAGGTGGAAGCAGCGCCTGCGACTGGGAGTCCGGAGGAGGCCGTCCCGGAGCCGGTGGCTGAGGAGGCATCGGCGGAAGCCGATCATGCGGCGGTGCAGGTGGGTTTAACAGACGCCGGCTGGCCGTACATGGGCTCGCCCGACGCGTCGGTGGTGGTGACCGAGTATTCGGACTTCCATTGTCCGTACTGTGGGCGTCACGCCAACGAGACGTTGCCCAGAATTCGGACGGAACTGATTGAAACCGGCCTGATCCAGTACGTGGTGAAGGACCTGCCCCTCGAAAGCATTCATCCTCAGGCACGGCTGGCCCACCGGGCCGCCTGGTGCATGGGACTGCAACACATGGAGGCGTTTTGGTGGATGCACGAAGCTCTGTATTCCACTCAGTCGCAGCATGCCCGCAACGGGGATCCCATTCCCTTCTTCGAGGCTCTGGCCGCCGGGTACAACGAACAGCCCGACACGGACGCAACGGTGGACCTGGGGGCATTTTCGTCCTGTCTCCTCGATGTCACCAATGATGTGGACCAGCGCATTGACGAGTCGATTGGCAATGCCCTTGACATGGGTATCCAAGGCACCCCCACCTTTACCATTCATCTGCGGGGAGATCCGGAACAGTACATGGTCCTGCGGGGCGCGCAACCCTACGAGCGGTTCGCGGACGCCGTGTTCAATGCCGAACAGTACATAGTCGAGGGCACCGGTGCCGATCCGGAAGAGGCCGACACCCCCGACTCGCTACCATTTTGGCTGTCGGCACAGGGCTTGACGCCCCTGTTTTTGTGGGGCAATGTGGATGCCGAAGGTGCATCGACCGGCGCCTGGCACGGCTTGACGCAGGCAGGGGACTTCTTCAAGGGCTCACCGCTGGCCGAGGTTGTCGTCTTTGAATTCAGCGACTTCCAGTGTCCCTATTGCCAGGGACACACGGCAACAGTGCAGGAAGGACTCGATGTGGCCTGGGTCGACACGGGCCAGATCATGTGGATTTACAAGCACTTCCTGCTGGACAGTTCCCAATGGTCCGGCACTGCGGCTATCGCCACCATGTGCGCCGGAGTTCAAGGTCGCTTCTGGGATCTGCACCACCTGCTGTTTGAGGACCCCGCTGCCTGGAGCCATCGGGGCGTGGACGAGGCGCTGGACAACTTCGGTGCCATCCTGTCGCAGACCGAGGCGGCCGACTGGCACCTGGCATCATTGCCGCCCGAGGTCGAGGCGGGACACGCCCTGCTCGACGACTTGGCCGTGTTGCCGCTATCTCCACCGGCAGCCTTTGACGAGGAGGCCTACCAGGAGTGCCGCGCCACCACCAGCATGGAGCTTATCGACATGTTCATGGCCCAGGTACAGGGGGTTGTGCGCGGCACGCCCACGTTTGTGATCTGGCATCGGGATTACGGTTTGTTGGTCCAGCCCATCGTGGGTGCGCTGCCGGTTGAACAGTTCCAGTCGGTATTCGAGCAGATTTTCGCCCAGCTGGCCGCCCTCGAAGCAGCGGGATGATGAATTTCAGCGGCTAAGCACGGCCCTTAGAATCTCACTGGACATTTTCAATTGGGAGCAATTCAAGTGGACGATTTCCTTCCTGAACGGCAGGCCAGCGGACAACCTGACACAAAAGCCTCGGTCAGGCACCCGAAGTTCACCTTCCTGTTGGCAGCCGTACTGTGCGCGGCGCTGATTGCGGTTGGCTGTGGGCCCGGATCCGCGCCCATGGCCGATTCCGAGGATGACACCGCGGTTTCGGAGACGGCCGCCGCGGAGCCGGAGGAAGCAGACACCGCCAGCCGCGAACCAGCAGCCGAGGAAGCTTCCGCGGAGGATGCGGAACCGGCAGAGTCTACGGAAGTTGCGGAGGCTGAACCCGAACCTGCGTCGGACCCGGAACCGGTACCGGACGAGGCCGTGGTGGAAGCTCCGGACTGGACCACGCATGCCTTTGTGGACGGGGGCTACTACGTCCTGGGCAACCCGGAGGCGGAGGTGTCCATATTGGATGCCGGGGATTTCCTGTGAGGAGCATGCGCCTCGCACGTGTTGCGAGTGGAACCCCTTCTGATTGAGAACTATGTGGCTGCTGGAACCGTGAATCTGCGCTTCAACCACGTGTTGGATCACGGGGGGACCAGCGAACGGGCCTCGGCGGCGGCCGAGTGTGCCGGTCAGCAGGATCCGTATAGTTTCTGGACCATGCATAACCATCTGTTCGAGAACATCAGCAGTTTGTTCAGTGCCAATGTTGACACCTATGTCGGATACGCCGAGGGTTTGGGGCTGGACACGGACGCCTTCGGCAGTTGCATGGCGGATCCCGCTGTTCTGGACAAGATCAGGGCTCAGCACGACTACCGGACCAACGAACTGAACATACGGCGTCGGCCCGCCTTCCTTATCAATGACAGCGTCTATCAGGGCGGGCTGCCGTTCGACGCGTTCGAGCGCGCCATCGCGGAGGCCATGAACTGATATATTCGAACCCCGTACTGCAGCCCGGTTCGGGGTTCATCCGGGTTCAACAGTGCCGATGTTGTACACCCGGTCCGTCGAGCGGCGGTACGGTCTTGGCAACCACAGAGGTATGGAAGTCGACATGCATGCAGTCTTTGGCAGCCACCCATTGGAATACCCCTGCACCGACCTGGGCGAACTGCGCATCAGCAATCCCGATTCCGACATCGACAGCCTGGCCCGGGTTCTGCATGAGGATGGCTATCTGCTGTTGCGGGGTCTCCTGCCCCGGGAGCACGTACTGGCCGGCAGGGAAGCGGTTCTTGCCTACATGGCGGCGAAGGAGGCCCTGACCCCGGGCACGCCCCTATTGGAAGGAGTGATGCCCCAGGTCGGCAAACGGGTGCAGCTGATGAACAACCAGGACGTGGTGACGCTGCCTGACGTCAGCGGTGTGCTTGAGCATCCGCACCTGTTTCGGTTCTTCGAACGGCTGTTCCGGAGCGATGTCGCCACGTTCGCATACAAGTGGCTGCGGGCCGTGGGCAACGAGCAGTACACCGGCGCCCACATGGACTTTGTCTACATGGGGCGCGGTTCCGATCGCCTGCACACTGTCTGGATTCCCTTTGGCGACATCGAGGTCGAACAGGGAACGCTGTGCGTGTGCGAAGGCTCCAACCATCTCGATTCGTTCGCGCACCTGCGGCAGACCTATGGCAGGTCGGACGTGGACCGCGATCGCACGGAGGGCTGGTTCACCAAGGAACCAATGGACATCACGGAGCAGTTCGGCGGCCGGTGGCTGACGGCGGACTTCCTGGCCGGCGACGTCATTCTTTTCGGCATGCACACGATGCACGCCTCGACTACCAACCTGACGAACCGCTACCGGTTGAGCTGCGACGTACGCTATCAGCCGGCCGGCGATCCGATGGACGAGCGCTGGCGGCGCAACGGCATCGGCCATTCCGGCTATCAGGGTGAGGAGGGTCTGCTGCGCACCATGGATGAACTGCGGAAGGAGTGGGGCCTGTAGCCCTTCAGGCGGAGTTGGGGGCGGAACAATTGTACCGGGGCAGTATCAGGCCGCTGGCAACAAACCAGCCAAGATAAAGTATCCCCAGAAGGCGGTGGAAAGGCAGGTTCTCCCACCAGATGCCTAGGGCGGCTACACCCGACACTACCGCGGCCAGCACCATGACGATGCCTGCTGGACCGGCCAGCCGGCTTCCGGCACCGATGAGCAGTATGGCCGCACCAGCCAGCGACATGCCAAGTTTGCCGGAAACCCCTCGGGCCTCTTCCAAGTCAACAGGCGACAGCGGGCCCAGATTGCCTGTCATCCCCGTCGGAGCCGCCACTGTCTGGAGCACGGCAGTCAGGCCGCCGACCAGCCAGCAGACACCGGCCGCCAAGGCAATCCAAAACGCCATTTGGCCCAACAAGGCAGGTTGGGTTGCCCGCCATCGACTCCAGTTTGCGATCACGGCAACCAGAAGTACCGCCCCGACCATCACGGACAACGCATAGACAGCATGCCAAGTGGTTTGGGTAGTAATGGCCGCGTACATCGCTTCCACCGTGTCCTGGTCCCGGCCGCTCAAGAGACGCGAGCCTACCTGCAGGGCCAGGGTGGCGGCGTAGGCAAAACTGAGGAGAGCAATTTGGCGGGGTTGGCTTGGCTGCATGTTTGGGTTGGTCCAGCAACGCGGGCTTGTCCCAGGCTTCTGGCGGCCGGATCTTGCATCCGTGCCTGTCAATGCCGATTATGAGCCAGTATATGCAAAATCTGTGGGGTTCGGTCCCGGACGAATGTTTCGGTTCCTGACATCCTCGGGCGGCCGTGCGCGGTTGCGGATCTGATGGCTGCCCGACCCATTCCCTCCCTGCTGGCCGCCGAGTTCCGGTTGCGCCAGAGGCAGTACCTGCTGTTGCTCAGCCGGGCCATGACGTCGCGCCTGGACATCGAGCGCACGGCGGAACTCTCGCTGGCGGCGGCGCTGGGTCTGATGAACTGCAAGCAGGGCCTGATTGCCATCCGGCCGCCGGCCAACCCCGACAGCGGCCACCAGCCGCATCCGGTGACCGCGTTCCACGGGGTGCCCGATCACCTGCAGCCGGAGTTCGCGCCACTGACCACATCCCTGCCGGTGGACCTTCGGGCAACCGTCGCCCACACGCCGGGACAGGGGCCGGACATCGAATACATCGTGGAGTGGGACCGCGCCGACTTGCTGAAGCGCATCGCCCAGGTGCGACGCAACCTGAACGGTGCCGGCACGGCCTTCCGCCTCAATCCCAAGACCGTGTTTCAGGCTCTGCACGTTGGGGACGAAATGTTGGGCTCGCTCTTTCTCTTCCGGGAGCGCGACGACTTCAGCCGGCTGGACCGCGAGGTGTTGGAAGGCTTTGTCATGCAGGCGTCCATTGCCGTGCGCAACGCCATTCTCTACCGCCGTCTGCAGGAGGAGCAGATTCTGCTCCAGACCGTGATTGACAACAACGCGGAGGGGATCATGATCCTGAACGCGCGCGGCGGCGTGGTCAGCATCAACCGGGTCCTGGCCGACATCGTGGAGAGGGAGCCTGCCGATGCCGAGAACCGGTACTGGATCGACATCCTCGACCTCCACAACGTGACCGGCTTCGACTTCTTTGCCCGGGGTCCTGCCGGTCTGCCGGCGCTCGGTTCGGTGACGTGCGAGGGGGATGTCCGGGTCGGGGGCGAGACCCGCAATCTGATGCTGGCCTATACCCCGCTGCGCGATGAACGCGGGGAACTGGTCCATGTGATCGTGAACGCCACGGACATCACGCGGTTCAAGGAGGAGGAAAAGCTCAAGTCCACCTTCGTGACCAACATCAGCCACGATCTCAAGACCCCACTAACTGTCATCAAGGCCAATTTGGACCTGCTGGGCACCCTCGACAGTTCCCTGGAAGCCGCGCAGCGGCTGGAGATGCTGGAGACCTGCCTGTCGGAGGCGGATCGTCTGGAGCAGATGATCAACGATATGTTGGAAGCCGCCAAGGCGGAGGCCGGCGTACTCGAGCTGAACCTGCGGCCGGTGCCCGTGTTGGACTTCCTCCATGCCGTGGAACTGAGGGCGCGCAACCAGATCCGGGACCACGGGATTTTGTCGTTCCTGGACCTCCCGCCGGATACGGTCCTGCAGGCGGACGAGGGTATGCTGAACAGGGTTCTCGACAACCTGGTGGGCAATGCGATCAAGTATTCTCCGGACGGTGGCCAAATCACGATTGGCTGCAACCTCCACTGGAACGACGAGGACTGGATTGTGATCTGGGTGGCGGACGAGGGCATCGGCATTCCCGAGGGCGAACTCCTCAGGATCTTCGACCAGTTCCACCGGGTTGATCAGAGTCCGGGCCGGCAGGCCAAGGGGACCGGTATGGGCCTGGCCTCCGCCAAGGCGATTGTCGAGGCACACGGCGGCACCCTGGTTGCGAACAGCACCTTGGGCGAAGGTTCCACGTTTGTGGTGACTCTGCCCCTTAAGGGACCGGCAGCCCGGGAACCCGGCCGGGACCGCTCCCGACTCGAGGATGCGGCCGGTTCTCCGGCAGTTAGGAACAGTACATCCGACGGAAGTCCGTGAACATCCATTTGACCCAGCTGGGCTGCCGGCTCAACTTTTCCGAGAACCATCAACTGGCCCGTGCGCTGCAAGGTGCAGGCCATGTTGTGGTGAATCGTCCGGAACAGGCCCATGTGGCCGTGGTCAACACCTGCGCCGTGACCGTGGCGGCTTCCGGCAAGTCCCGGCGCCTGATCCGTCATCTGCACCGTTCCAATCCCGATCTGCGGATTGTGGTCACGGGCTGCCATGCGACCCTTGAGGCGGCGGCCACCGGCCAATTGCCTGGGGTCTGGCGGGTAGTCCCGAATCAGGACAAGGACCTGTTGCCGAGCCTGCTGCAGGCTTGGAGCGCCGAACTGCCCGACCTGGACACGCTGTTGCGGCTGGAACCGGATGGGTCACCTCTGCCCCAGGATGCGGGCGGCCGGTCCAGGGCTTTCATCAAGGTGCAGGACGGCTGCGAGAACCGATGTACTTTCTGTGTGGTCACGCTCGCCCGCGGGGCCGGTCGCAGCCGACCCGCCAAGGACGTTGTGTTGGAGATTCAATCACTGGCGGCCGAAGGGTTCCGGGAGGCGGTGCTGACCGGCGTACACCTGGGCAGTTGGGGGCGGGACCTGGAGCCGGAAGGTTTGCATCTGGCGGAGCTTGTGCACCGTGTCCTTTCCGAAACGGACATCCCCCGTCTGCGCCTAAGCTCCCTGGAACCGTGGGACATTCCCGACGGTTTCTTCGATCTTTGGCAAACCTGGCCCGGACGCCTCTGTCCCCATTTGCACCTGCCGTTGCAGTCCGGTTCGGACAAAACCCTGCGGCGCATGGCCCGGCGCTGCACGCGGGCCGGCTTCAGGCAGCTGGCGGCGGATGCCCGGGCTGCCGTTCCCGACCTGGTGCTGACCACCGATGTCATTGCCGGCTTTCCGGGGGAGACGGAGCGGGATTTCGACGACAGCCTGGAGTTCATCGAGGAAATTTCGTTCGCGGATGCCCACGTGTTTCCGTTCAGCGCCCGTCCGGGCACGGCGGCCGCCGCCTTTGACGGGCAGATGTCCAACGCCGAAAAGAGCCGGCGCGTGCGGGAGATTCAAGTCATCGTGGCTGCCACCGGAGACCGGGAACGCAGGCGCTTCCTGCATACCCGGCGCCAGGTGCTGTGGGAAGGCGGGGGTATGGTCCTCGACGACGGCACGGGCACCCTTTGGCTGGGATATACCGACAACTATCTAAGGACGGAAGCCGTGGTTCCCGCCGGCCAATCGCTGTCGAACAAAATCACGGATACACATCTGGCAGCCCTGGACGGGAGCGTGTTCCAAGGCCGGATTGCGGCCAATCCCGAGACTGATCCGGCAAGGACATTTTCCGGATGACCCAAGCCGGACTTGGTACCGAGTCCGGCTTAGGGCGGTGACCAGGGTTCAACCATGTATCTGAATGCCTCGGGTTTGGGAGTCACGCCCAAACCCGGGCCTTCCGGCAGGTGAAAGTAGCCTTCGCGGCAGTCCATGTCCGTGTCCACCAGCCGCAGATTGCGGTGGAAGATGGTGTGCTGGAATTCGTGCATCTCGAAGTTGGAGATGGCGGCCGCGACATGCAGGCTGGCGGCTTGGCCAATGCCTATGCCTATGGTTGCGTGCGGCATCACCTGGCAATGGAACGCGTCCGCCAACTGACAGATGCGATGAAAGCCGGTGACGCCGGTGTGCAGCATTTCAGGCTGAATGATGGACATGGCGCGTGCCTCGAGGCGCGGCAGGTATTCGTGCACTGTGCGCAATTCCTCCCCGGCCGCAACGGGGGTTTGCACGCTGCGCGCGACATGGGCCAAGCCGGCCACATCCTCGGGCTTGACCGGTGCCTCCGCCACGGCCAGCCCGTGCGGCTCCATGCTGCGGATGACGGCTACGGCTTCGTTGCCGGTGTAGCGCCAGTGGAAGTCCGCCAGGATTTGCGGATTCGGTCCAATCGCCTCCCGCACCGCCCTGATCTCGGCCAGTTCCCCCTCGTGTGCCACGGCACCGGCGAACTTGACTGCGCTGAAGCCCCGTTCCATCCAGTCCTTGGCGACGGCAGCCCTGGCCTGCAGGTCCATTCCCGGCAGCCCCGAAACGTAGGCGGGCAGCCGCTTTTGACGCCGGCCGCCCAATAAGTGGCATACAGGCAGATTGAGCAGTCTGCCCCTAAGGTCCCACAGGGCCTGATCAATACCCGCCAGGGCATCAAGCCAGAAACCGCCAAAGTAGCCGCGCACGCGGAGGCTGTCGTACAGGTCGTCAAACACCTCGACAACCTGGTGGGGATGTCGGCCCACCACCATGGGTTCGGCCAGCTCCTTCACAATGGTGGCCACAATCTCCGGGGCCACAACGCCGAAGCACTCGCCCCAGCCCACCTGCCCAGTCCGGGTCGTAACCCTGACCAGCACGGTGTGGTCGTGCACGCTGTAGACCGTGCGGTTGCCGGGACGGATGAACAGGCCCTTGGCGTTCGGTTCAACGCCGGGCTCCAACCCTCCCAGATAGGGCGTGGGCCGGGGAATGCGCAAGGGGAATGCCTCAACGAGTTCGACAGTGTCCATGGCAGTGCCTGGAGTTCCACTTGGAGGGGACATGGGCATTGGGGTGGTGCGACGATGGTTTCATGTCGCAGCAGGAACCCTCGATCGGGTTTGGACGGTCATGCCGTGCGTCCCGCGTCAGCCTACCAGAACCATGCCCGGTCCCAAACCGATGCCGAATCCGTTCCGGCCGCAGTGGGGAGGGGTGACGAAGTCGCCGGATCGGCAACATTGGTCGTGTGCTACGATCCGGTTTCTGCCTCAGAATCACATGCTGGATCCGTTCCGGATGGCGACAGTCCTGATTACGGGTACGAGCGGGTTCATCGGCCGTGCCTTGGCTACCCACTTGCATCCTCGGCACCAAGTGTTGTGCCTCTCGCGCAAGGCGACTCCGGTTGACGGCGTGACTGCCTTCACCGGTGATTTCGCGAACCCCGACGACTTGGCTCGGTTGGACGGCTGTGACGTGGACGTCCTGGTTCACTTGGCCGCCGTGACCGGAGGTTGTTCCGAAGAGGATGGGATCCGGGTCAATGTCCAGGGTACGCACGGTCTCCTTCGCTACTTGGTCGATCGCGGCTGCCGCAAGTTTGTGCTGGCCAGTTCGATCGCCTTGGTCGGGATGCAAAGTATCCACTTTCGACCGCTGCAGTTGCCGGTGTCGGACGAGCATCCCTGCCTTGACCGGGACGGCTACGGTCTGTCCAAGTACCTGATGGAAGAGGTGTCCCGGTACTTCGGCCGGCAGAATCCCGACCTCGACATCGTCAATATCCGCTTGGCGTCGATCATGCCGGACGATGCCAGGCCCGAACTGTTCTCGGTCACCGATCCCCTGCGCGAGTGGGCCTTTGGCGCGCTTTCGCGCATGTACCTCAGTGATGCCGTCGAGTGTTTTTCGCTGGCTGTGGAACGGCCGTATCGGCCCGGCGTGCAGGTGATGAACGCCGTGGCCGCCACGGCCTGCACCTCCGATCCCGTGCCCGACCTCCTCAAGGCTTGGTACGGGCCGGACGCCGATCGCATCGACATGTCGCATTACCACCGGCCGGGCCACGAGCGGGATGCGGTGTACAGCATCCAGAGGGTGGCCGACGAACTGGGGTTTGTGCCCAGGCGCACCACGATCTGACGGGTCCCTGCGCGTAAGTCAAGAGTTGTCTCTTTATCCAATCTGCCAGTCAAGGACAAGACAAGATGTCTCATCCAACATCCCGCCGCAACTTCCTGAAGCTGAGTGTCGGCTTGTCGGCCGCTGCCGCGTTGGCCGCCTGTGCCGCGCCTGCTCCCGCCGGAGACGCAGGCGATGCGGCCATGCCCGAAACCGTCGAACTGCGTCTGACCTTCTGGGGCGACCTCGCCGACATGCCCACTTGGAACTGGGGCATTGAGCAGTGGAAGGACGAGCGGCCCGACATCCAGATCAAATGGGAGAACACCCCTTGGGGCGAATACTGGACGAAGCTCCAGACCGAGGCCGTGGCGGACAACCTGCCCGATGTCGTGGGCATGGTCTCCATGTTCTCGCAGCAGTACATCCGTCAGGGATCGCTGCTCTCCTTCCAGAGCTACATCGACGCTGAACCAGAGGTCGATGTGGGCGACTTCTGGCCCGCCAACATGCTGGCTTACACCTGGCAGGACGAAATTTATGCCTTCCCCTACGACCTGTCAACGGTGTTGCCGATCTACAACAAGTCGATGTTCCTGGACAACGGGGTCGAGTTGCCCATCGGCGACTGGACCTGGGACGAATTCCAGGAGACCTGCATCGCGCTGACCCAGGACACGAGTGGTGACGGCAACACCGACCAGTGGGGCTGGCTCATGCCCAACCTGGCCAGCTGGACCATCGACATTCCCCTATCGACCAACGGTGCGCGGTTTGTGTCCGAGGACGGCCTCAAGTGCCTGCTTGACACCCCCGAAGCCATCGAGACCATCCAGTGGCTGTCCGATCTGCGGCACGTGCACCAGGTCTCGCCCACGATTGCCCAACAGGGCGACGTGCCCCTGTTTGAATCGGGCCGGGCGGCCATGCACTGGGGGAATCCGGAACGCGTGCAGACGATCGCCTCCCGTGTCGGTCCCGCCCGCGACAACGAGAACTTCCTCTGGGATGTCGCCCTGTTTCCCATGAAGACACAGCCCGGCAACTCGGTGCAGGGCGGCAGCTTCGCCATCGGCTCCACCACTGAATACGCCGATGAGGCTTGGGAGTTCGTGAAGTTCTACACCAGTGCCCCGATCCTGGAAGAGATGGTGGCCAAGCCCAGCCGGGGCATTCCGGGCCGTGCCTCGATTGCGCAGGCCCTGATCACCGACGAGAATCCGGAGCACCAGCAATACTTCCTGGATGTCCTGGAGTACTCCATCTCGACCTTCATTCCGGCCTTTGCACAGGTCACGGCCGTGCTGGCCAAGTACATGGACGAGATCATGATCAACAACGAGCCGGCGGCCGCCATCCTGCCGCAGGCCGTCCAGGAGATTGATCCCATCCTGATTGAAACCGCCTGATCCCCCGGATTCCCGGTTCGGCCCCAAATGCAGGCCGGGCCGGGAACCCCTTGATTTCCAATTCGTCCTTGGGGACGCCTATGGCAACATCGGCTCCTGCCTGGCGCTCACCGGCCAACTGGTTTGGCCCCGAATACAGAAACCCGGCGCGGCGGCGCGAAATCCGGGCCGCCTTCCTGTTCCTGCTGCCCAACGTGGTGGGCTTCCTGGTCTTCATGGTCGGTCCCCTGCTGGCCTCGCTGGGATTCTCCCTGCTGGACTGGAACCTGCTCAGTGCGCCAGACGTGGTGTGGCTGGGCAACTACCTGGAGCTGTTCCGCGATGCCGAATTCTGGCGCAGCCTGCGGGCCACGTTCTACTACCTGGTCGGCAGCGTGCCGCTGGGACTGGTGCTGTCGTTGGCACTGGCCTTGGCCCTGAACCAGCGCATCAGGGGCATTCGCTTCTTTCGCACCGTCTATTTCATTCCCGTGGTCTCCTCCATGGTGGCGGTGGCCCTGATGTGGCGCTGGATGTACAACCCCACGTCCGGCATCCTCAACTACATGCTCAACGAGACCTTCGCCTTCCTGCGCCTGCCGCTGCGCGCTCCCGACTGGCTGCAGAGTCCCGTCTGGGCCATGCCGGCCATCATCCTCATGAGCGTGTGGAAGGGCATGGGCTACAACATGGTGTTGTTCCTGGCCGGCCTGCAGGGAATCCCGCGGCATCTCTACGAGGCGGCCGAAATCGACGGGGCCTCCAACCAGCGACAGTTCTGGACCATTACCCTGCCCTTGCTGACCCCCACCACCTTCTTCGTCCTGATCATGTCCATCATCGGATCGTTCCAGGTGTTCGAACAGGCCTACATCATGACCCAGGGCGGTCCGGTCCGCTCCACGGTCACGACCGTCTACTACATCTACGAGAACGGCTTCGAATGGCACAAGATGGGCTACGCCTCGGCCGTGGCCTGGGTGCTGTTTGCCCTGATTCTGGGCGTAACCCTGATCCAGTGGCGCACGCAGGAGCGCTGGGTCTTCTATGAGTAGCGGCACCATTGCGCCGCCGGCCACCAGCCTGCCGCGCACCCGGATCGAGGCGCACTCCGGGCGCCGACGCCTGCTGTGGCGGAACGTCACCGCCTATGCGACTTTGTCGGTGGGTTCCGTGTTGATGATCATTCCGTTCCTGTGGATGCTCTCGACCTCGCTCAAGGACGACCGGCAGGCCTACGTTTTCCCGCCCATTTGGATTCCCTCCCCCGTGGCGTGGAACAACTACCTGGACACTTGGCAGGCCCTGCCGTTCAATCTCTTTTTCCTCAACAGTGCATTTGTCTCGCTGGTTCTGACCGTCGCGCAACTGGCGACCTGCTCGCTGGGTGCCTTTGCCTTTGCCCGGCTGCGCTTCCCCGGACGCGAGCGGCTGTTTGTCCTCTACCTCGCCACCCTCATGATTCCCTTCCAGGTGATCATGATCCCGCTGTTCGTGCTGGTCAAGGAGTTCGGCTGGATCGACAGCTATTGGGGCTTGACCATCCCGCTGATTTTCAGTCCCTACGGCACCTTCCTGCTGCGCCAGTTCTTCAAGACCATCCCGCTCGAATTGGAGGATGCCGCCAAAATCGACGGCTGCAGCTGGTTCCGCATCTACTGGAATATCATGCTGCCCTTGTCCAAGCCGGCCATGGCCACTCTCGGCATCTTCGTTTTCATGTGGAGCTGGAACAACTTCCTGTGGCCGCTCCTGATCGTGTCATCCCTCGAGATGAAGACCCTGCCGCTGGGCCTGGCCTACTTCCTGGGCCAGTACACGATTTACTGGAACCTGCTGATGGTGGGAGCCACCATTGCCTTGGTGCCGGTCCTTGTGATCTTCTTCTTTGCACAACGCTATTTCATTGAGGGCATCACGCTAACCGGACTCAAGGGATAGTCAAGAGGCTTATATACCTGACTACGCAGTCGGTGCGACAGGCACAACCCTGTACACCTGTACTATAATCGTGTCCTGCAAACAAGAGAGTCCGGATGTCCGCCGGACTCTCCACCGGACAGGAAGCAGCCGTTCCGTGCCCGACACCCGCCATCCCACAACAGAGGCCCCGGAGACCGTGCACCGCACGGTCCGCCTGCGCCTGTACCCCGGCGAGGCCGCGATCGGCCTCCTGCTGACGGCCGTCGCGGGGGCCTGCCGCTACGTCTGGAACCACCTGCTGGCCGACCAGGAGCGGCGTTATCGCCTGTGGCAGGTGTACCGGATTGGCCCCAAGCCCGTTCCGACCTTCTTCACCCTGGGCCGGCGGTTCACGGAACTGCGCCACGACCCGGATCATGCCTGGCTGAAGGACTACCCGTACAAGGTGGTTCGCTACAGCCTGAAGTACCTGGCCGACGCCTACACGCGCTTTTTTGCGGATTCGGAGAACGAAGGCAAGCCCCGGTTCAAGGCCCGGCACCGCACCGTGCCAGGGTTCACCATTCCCGAGGCCGTCAGGATGGACGGGGATCGCCTGTACGTGCCCAAGGTGGGCTGGCTGCGGCTGGCGGGATCGAACCCGTACGCGGGCTGCCGGCCGCTGACCGTGCGGGTGCGCATGGAAGGCACGGAACAGCACCCCAAGTGGTATGCGTATGTCTGCTACGAGGTGCCTGCGGAGCAGGTGAAGCAACCCGCCCCGGACGGTGCGCTGGGCCTGGACCGCAATGTGGGGCAGGCCACGGACAGCGAGGGCAGGGTGTACGCGATGCCCGACACGGACAAGCTGGATGCGCAGATCGCCCGCAAGCAGCGGGAGCTGAGCCGCAAGCAAGGCTGGGATCCCAAGGACCGCCGACCCAAGTCGAACCGGGGCCGGCGCGTGAACGGGCAGTTGAACAAGCTGCAGCGCAAGCGTGCGCGCAAGCGCGACGATGCCACGCACCAGGCCAGCCGCAAGCTGGCGGACACGGCGCACACCGTGGTGGTGGAGGA
Organism: Caldilineaceae bacterium; assembly: GCA_965208365.1. Taxonomy (GTDB): domain Bacteria; phylum Chloroflexota; class Anaerolineae; order Caldilineales; family Caldilineaceae; genus Bin34. The sequence goes on from OZ242330.1 coordinate 2,668,768, forward strand.
TCTGAACACGAAGGGCATGACCCAGTCGGCCAAGGGCACGGTGGAGAAACCTGGCAAGCAGGTCAAGCAGAAGTCGGGGCTCAACCGCGGCATCCTGGCCAGTGGCTGGGGCTCCTGGGAGCGCAAGCTGGCGTACAAGGCGGGTGACCTGCGGAAGGTGAATCCGGCCTACACGTCGCAGACGTGCAGCCGGTGCGGCCATGTGCACAGGGACAACCGGCCGTCGCAGGCGGTGTTTGCGTGCGGGACCTGCGGGTTTCGTGCGAACGCCGACCACAATGCGGCGATCAACATCTTGGCGCGGGCGGGACTTCCGTCCGGTGCCCGTTTCGGCCCGCGGGACAGGGGCTTCTGCACGGCGAGAGGCGATCCATTGGGATCCTCAAGGACCCGTGAACAAGGTATGCCGACTGCGTAGTCAGGTATATAAGTCCCATAGTCAACCCTGCAGTTCCGTATGCTTGCCTGCCCTGAGCCATCCGTCCTGCGGAGATTTTCAATATGACACTCCAGGCACTGATTGCAACCGCCGACCGCGTGTTCTCGCTGGAACGGTTTCCGATACCGACACTGAAGCCGACCGAGGTTCTGGTGCAGACGCTGTACTCCGGCGTATCCGTGGGCACCGAGTTCATGGTGTTCCAGCACAGGTTGGACTGGGGTCCGTTCCCTGTGTGCACCGGATACCAGGCGACCGGGGAAGTGATTGGGGTCGGTTCGGCGGTCGATCGCTTCAGTGAAGGCGACGTTGTCTACTACAGGTCCAACTTCGCGCCCCTGACCCTGAACGGCACCGAGGTCAATCGCTGCTCGGCCTCCCATTCCGATTTCGCGGTGGTTCCTCAGGACCACGAGATTGAACTGTTGCCGGAAGGTGTGGATCCGGCGGTCGGAGCGATGTTCGTCATGCCCTCGGTCGGCTGGAACGCCGTCGACATGGCGGGTATCCAAATGGACGAGCTGGTGGCCATGCAGGGCCTGGGTCTGATCGGGACCGGTGCCATGTTGGCCGCGCGCCTGCGCGGTGCACGGGTGGTCGGAATCGAGTTGGACGAACGGCGCATGCAACTGGCCCGAGACTTGGGAATCGACCACATCATCGATGCACGCACAGAGGACGTGGAAGCGGCTCTTGAGGCGATTCAACCCGGTGGAGCCGATGTGGCCTTTGAGGCCACGGGTCTGCCGCAAAATCTGGATTCGGCATTCCGCCTGGCCCGACGGCACGGACGCTTCGTCTATCTGGGCAACCTGGGCAGTGCTCCGGTATCCTTCAACTTCATGGTGCCTCACACCAAGATGCTGACCTGCTTCTTCCCGTGCAACGATGGCCTCAAGCCCTGCCGGGATTCCGTGCTGCGCAACATTGCATCCGGCGCACTGCCGTGGGGCAAAACCATCTCGCATACGGTGGATGCACAGGACGCTCCGGAGTTGTACCGGGCCATTGACAACAAGTCGCTTCCAGAACTGACAGGAGCTGTGATCAAGTGGAACTGAACCGGTTTTACACCTTTCCAACCCATCCGGTCCGGCGAAGGCCCGGGCTTTCCGGCTTGAAGGCCGCGCTGTGCGTGGTTGTCCTGGTCTCACTGGTGCTGTCCGGTTGTGTCCTGCCGGACACCGCCATGCCTGCTCCATCCGCGCCCACGGGGCCCACGGTCTCGACCGTGGCTACGCAACTCGAGCCGGGTCCGTGTTCGGACACCTTTGTCCGGCACGAATTGGACTTCGCGACCAACGTGGACGAATGGCCCGTGCGCATGTTCTCCAGCAACGGATCCGGCTTGGCCATCAATGATCTCGACAACGATGGCCTCCTGGATGTGGTCATGGCCAATCTGGACGGCCACAACGCCATCCTCTGGAACCGCGGTGGCATGGAGTTCGAACGGGTCGACATGGAAACCCGCAACACGCGGGCGGTCAGCATCGTCGACGTGGACGGTGACGGCTGGCACGACATCGTGTTTGCCCTGCGGCGGTATATCCCCGTGGCCTGGCTCAACCGGGAAGCGCCGGACGGCGGCCGGGTCTTCGAGTCGCTGCCCCTTTCCCTGTTCAAGAACCGGTCCTACACCCAGGCCTGGGCCGACCTCGATCAGGACGGCGATTTGGACGCCGTCACCGTGACCTACGACGCCGAGCCGATGAAGGAGGAGAACCAGCCGGCACCGACCGGCGGTGGCGGAGTCTTCGTCATGTACCAGAACGATGACGGATCGCTGAGCTTCGAGCGAGAGCAGTTGGCGATCAAGGCGCAGGGTCTGGCCCTGCTGCTGCTGGACCTCAACGGCGACGGCCGCCAGGACATCCTGGTCGGCCACGACTTCGAACTGCCCGACCAGACCTGGATCCGGACGGACGATGGCTGGGAGGAGACGACGCCCTTCAGCGCCGTGGCCCGCAACACAATGGGGTTTGCCGCCGCCGCGCCCGGCTCCGACGGCGTCACGCACGTGTTCGCGGCGGACATGATGCCCTTCTTCACGGACGAGGAGACGATGGCGCAGTGGGCACCGTTGATGGAGGACATGCACTTCGAGGTGGCCGGCAACCAGGTCATGCGCAATGTGTTGCAGGTCGAGACTGAGGATGGCGGCTACATGGAGATGGCGGAAGCCGCGCAGTTGCAGGCGTCGGGTTGGTCCTGGTCCTCGGCCTACGGCGACCTCGACCTCAACGGCTACATGGATTTGTATGTGGTGAACGGCATGCATTCCGAGGAGATGTTCTCCCATCTCCCGGACTCCGAGCTGGTGGAGGAGAACCTGGTGTTCCGCTATACCGGGGAGGGCTACGTCTGGGAACCGGACTGGGGCCTCAACGCCACGGAAGGCGGGCGCGGCATGATGATGGCCGATCTGGACAACGACGGCGACCTGGACATCGTGGTCAACAACCTGATCAAGCCGTCGGTCATGTTCGAGAACCAGCTGTGCACCGAGGGACAGTCGCTGCAGGTCGACCTGCGTTGGCCCGGCAGCGGGAACACGCGGGCCATTGGCGCCGAACTGACCGTATGGTCCGGTTCCAATGCCTACTCGCGCACAATCCGTTCCAACAGCGGGTACCTGTCGGGGGAACCCTCCCGCGTCCACTTCGGCCTACCGGCCGGTGCTGCGATGGACTGGCTTGAAATAAGATGGCCGGACGGTGAGGTGTCCGAGGTGGCAAGCCTGGAATCCGGTAGCCTGTTGACGGTGACCCGGGAATAGGCTCTGGGCCGGGTGGATCCGGCTTGTCCTTGAAGAAGGAGGGTTTCGGGTGCCGCTGCTTCAGGTGGCGTCCGGAACCTGGGCGTTGTCTTCGCCCGCCAGGTTCGCCCCGGGCAGTAGGATGGAAAACTCGCTGCCGCCGTCGGGAAGACTGTGATAGCGGATGTCCCCGCGGTGCCGGCGTACGATGTTGCGCGCCAGGCTCAAGCCCAGCCCGCGGTTGTTGAGGCCTGGATTGTTGGTCGGGTCCACCCTGAAGTAGGGGTCGAAAATCGCTTCCCGGTGCTGCGGCGCCACCCCCGGCCCGGTGTCCCTGATGCGGATGGCGCACCATGCCTCCGAGCCGCCGGCCCCAATTGTGACCGCACCCCCGTCTCCGGTGTAGTTGATGGCGTTCAGCACCAGTTCCAGCAACACGTCGTTCTTGAAATAGACCCGATCCACCTCAACGCTTTCCACGCCGTCCAGGGAATCCAAGGACACCCTGACGTTCCGATCGGCGGCCACTTCCTCGACGCTGGTCAGGACCTGTTGGACAAGGGGTTCCAACTCCACCGTTTCCAGGTTCAGGGCCACGTGGCCGGTTTCGGTGAAGAGCGCGTTCAGGGATCGGTCACTCATTTCGAGCAACTCGGAGACGTTCTGCTTCATGTCCGCGGCCACCTCGGCCGCGAACCTGTCCTTGTGCACATGCCGTGACAGGGTGGCAATGTCCAGTTCCAGGGCGCCGAGCGCGTTGCGCAACTCGTGGCTTAGGTTGGATGCCAGCTGCTGGCGGACCTCCCAGCTTTGGCCAAGGCGGCGCTGCAATCCCCGGAAGGCATCGCGCAGGGCGCTGATTTCCGTGATGCCGCGGGTGTGTCTGACCTGAACCGGACGAATGATCTCGGTGTCGCTTTGGATCCCGCGGATGGACTCCGTGATGTGGGTCAACGGTGCCGTGAAGAACCGGGCAATGGCGTAGGTGGCAGCCCCCAGCAGGCACAGCGAGGCGAGAATGGCGGCAAAGAACGTGATCCACAGTTGGCGATGCACCTCCTGCAGGAACTCGCGGGATTGGATTACTTCCACGTAGGCGATGGTGCGCTGGTCCATGACCTGGAAGTCCTGAGAGCGCTGGTCCGGGACCGGGGCCAACACGGGGACCATGGCGACCCAAACGGACTGGCGGCGACAGTCCTGGCAGGACCATGTCGTGCGGACCCCGGTGTCCGGGTCGTCGGCAGGTTGGCTGTAGCAGAACTCGCCGGCAAAGGTGAAGTCCTGGGGCGTGGTGTCGGCAGTGCGGAGGCTGGCGTTTGCGACCAGACGGGCGCGCTCGCGCAACGACGCTTGGTACTCCTCGTTGTGCAGGTCGCAGGGAACCATCGCGGTGGCTCGCACGCTGGTGGACGATGTCTGAAGGTTGCCATTGTCGTCCGGGACCAGAATACGGACATGGCTTTCGGGTTCCGCCAGGATCAGGATGTTGCCCGAAGCCAGTACGGTGAGCAGGGGATTGCCCAGCATTTCGGTGGCCTGTGCCGATACCGAGACGGCTTCTCTGACCAGCCGAACAAGGAATCGATATTCCACCTGGCGCCAGGACAGTTCGGTGACCAGGGCCAGGGTGCCGGCCACGATCAGGCCCAGGGCCAGAATATTGACCAGCGACAGGTAGCGCCGCAATCGCATGGTGTCGGAAGGAGGGCGGGCCGGCCGGGCCCCGGTTAGGAGGACACCAGCCGATAGCCCTTGGTGCGCACGGTTTCAATCAGCTGTTCCGAGTTGGAGTCCTGGCCCAGCTTCTTGCGCAGGTAGCAGATGTGGGTGCGGATGTTCTGCTTGTTGGTCTGGTCGAAGTGTCGGGCCGATTCCCCTTCCGCGTCGCACAGCGCTTCATAGAAGGTCTGCAGGGAAACCGTGTTGCCGTTGTGGCTCATCAGGAGGCCCAGATACCGGCTCTCGATGGGTGTCAGCCGGACATCCATGTCCGCGTACCGGGCCTGGTTTTCATTGGGGTAGAGCGTAAGGTCCAGTTCCGGAAGTTCCAGAATCTCCGCCAGCGGTTCCCGACTGCGCCGGGCGGCATCCGCTTCCATCTGTCGGCGGACAATGGCCAGCAGTTTCTGTTCGCCGTCCCCCTTGCGATGAAAGTGAAGTGCGCCCCGGTTCAGGGCGTCGATGTAGGTGGAGTTCACCTGTTCCTCGGTTGCCTGCTGACCGGAAATGACGACCACAAAGGGGTCCCTGGCCTTGTGCTCCATGCGATCCAGCAGTTCGAGGCCGTCGATGCCGGGGAGCTTGATGTCCAGGACCACCACGCTGGGCTGGTGCAGGGTAATGAGCCGTTCCCCCTCCTCGGCGCTGTCGCAACTGATGATGCGGATGTCGGGCAGGTGGCTTTCCAGGAATCGCTGGGCCGAACGCCGAAAGTAACGGTCGTCGTCAATCAAAACGAGCTTTGTGATCATGGCTGATTTGCGGTGTGGTTTGTCCGGCGGGAACAGAATGCATTGTAGCCATTGGTTCCGGAATGTGCCGGCCCGGTGTCACATTCGGCCCGGACGGTTCGGTTTCGGAACCGGGCCGGACCATCGAAATGCGCTGGGGTGGCGAGGCGCCAAATGGCGCAACCCCGCGAGATACTGCCCGCGGGCCGGGCGAAACCTATAATTCGAAAATCTGATTCATCCGGATGATGTCCCGTTCATGAACAACGAGTTCCGCATTGAAAAAGACAGCATGGGCGAAGTCGCCGTGCCTGCCGCGGCCCTGTACGGCGCCCAGACCCAGCGCGCGGTCGACAACTTCCGCATCAGCCCTTATCGGTTTCACAGGCTCTTCCTGCAGGCGCTGGCCCAAATCAAGCAGGCTTCGGCCTTGGCCAACCACGAACTCGGACTGCTCCCCGAAGAGCGCGTCGCAGCCATTGCCGAGGCGGCTGCGGCTGTGGCGGACGGGCACTACGACGAAGAATTCCCGCTGGACATCTTTCAGACGGGTTCCGGAACCAGCACCAACATGAACGCCAACGAAGTCATCGCTGCGTTGGCCGAACGGAAATCGGGGATTTCAATCCACCCCAACGATGATGTCAACATGTCGCAAAGCAGCAATGATGTCATTCCCAGCGCCATCCACGTCAGCACGGCTGCGGCGGTGCGTGAATTGTCCAGGGCGCTCGACGGCATGCTTGTGGACATTGAGCGCCAGGTTGAAGCCACCGGTGATGTGGTCAAGACGGGCCGCACCCATTTGATGGATGCCGTGCCGGTTACCCTGGGGCAGGAGATGGAGGCTTGGCGGCATCAATTGGAGGGATGCCGCGCAGGGCTTCAGGAAGGACTGGCCGGCCTGTCCCAATTGCCGCTGGGCGGGACGGCGGTTGGCACCGGTCTCAATGCGCATCCCCGGTTCGGGGAGGTTGCCTGTCGCCACCTGTCCGATCTGGCCGGAGCCACGTTTGCCAGCAGTTCCAATCACTTTGCCCGGATTGCCGGGCAGGAGGCGGCCGCGGATGCCGGCAGCCGGATGCGGTCCCTGGCGGTCTGTCTGATGAAGATTGCGAACGATCTGCGCTGGATGAACAGCGGGCCCATTGCCGGCTTGGGCGAAGTGACGCTTCAGGCGCTCCAGCCCGGCAGCAGCATCATGCCCGGGAAGATCAATCCCGTGGCGCCGGAGGCGGCCGCCATGGTGTGCGCCCAGGTCATGGGCAACGATGTCACAGTGGGCATCGCAGCCCAGTCCGGGGTGTTCCAGCTAAATGTCATGCTGCCTGTCATCGCCCACAACCTGCTTGAAAGCGCGGGCTTGCTGACCGGCGCGGTACGGGTTCTGGGCAGTGCCATTGCCAACCTGACCGTCAACAGGGAACGCATAGAAGCCGCCACGAGCCGCAATCCAATCCTCGTAACGGCCCTGAACCCGGTCATCGGCTATGAACTGGGAGCCTCCATCGCCAAGCGGGCCTATGCCGAAGATCGTTCGCTCAAGGATGTGGCCTTGGAAATGACAGATTTGTCCGCCGAGGAACTTGACCGGCTGTTGGATCCGGCCAAGCTGACCAGGGGTGGCATTGCCGGATAGCACCGTGTCGTTCGCCGCGACACCGGTATCACCGGGCCGGCCAGGCGTTACTGCTGCAGGTAGCCCAAAGGGTTGACGTTGACGCCGTTCAGGCGCAGTTCCAGGTGGAGGTGGGGGCCGGTGCTGTTGCCCGTACTGCCCAGAGTGCCCAGGACTTCCCCCTGGCGCACCGCCTGGCCCTGCCTGACGTAGACCGTGCTGAGGTGTGCGTACAGGGAGGTGTAGCCGTTGCCGTGGTCCACCACCACCATGTTGCCGTAGCCGTAGTTCCATCCGTAGGTGGCGTAGGCGACCGTGCCGTGGTCCAGGGTTTTAATGGGGGCTCCGGTGCGCGAGGAATAGTCGATGGCCTTATGCGCGTCCCAATACCCTTGGGTTATGTGGGAGCGGTCCAGGGGCTTGAGAAAGATGCCGGTGGCGGGCAAGGCACCGGTCGGTGCCTTAATGTTGAAATTGATGGAGGCGCCCCTTGATGCGGTGGGCCGGAGCGGCTTGACGCCGCCCGGGATCATCAGATCCATGCCCACCCGCAGTTGGGTGGCCGTGCTTGCAAGTCGGTTGGGTTCGTAGGCCACGATGTCGTTGATGTCGGCACCGTAGATATTGGCCAGTTGGGACAACGTGTCCCCCGGGACAATGCGGTGCATGGCTCCGTCCACGGCCGGGATCAGGAGCACGTCGCCCACGGACAGATGGGAAATGTCGTCCAGCGACGGATTGGCCCATTGAATGGTGGTGCGCTTGAGGCCGCGGCTGGCAGCCAGGCCCCAGACGGTGTCGCCCCGCTCGACCACGTAGCGTTCAAGTCCGGTGGCGGGGTCCACCCGGCTCGCGGCGTCCAACGGCCCGGCGGCGTCCTGGACCAGATTCAGGGCGGCCCGGGGAACGGGCCTGTTGAGTTGAGCCAACAGCCCGGCGGTACGCGTGCTTTCGATGATGGCCGACGTGTCCAGCTCTGCCCCGGGAACCGTGGAACGCAAAGCCGTGATCGACAGATCCTCCAGCGGATGCAGCAGGTCCACGTTGGCCTGGAAGACTGCCACCGTCACAAGAATCGCAAACACGGTGGCGATGGAGATCAAGGATCGGAACTGTCGGAGAACACTGATCCAGCTGTGCGGAGCCGCGCGCAGCACCGGCATTTGCTCCAGCAGCAGACGGGTGGAGGTGGCTCCGGGACTGTCGGGACTCGATGGCCGGGGCCGCAGCATGGCCGAATTGGCTCGGTTGCCTGAGGATGGACGTCGACTGCGAGTGTAGCATGCAACCGACACGCCCACGGGAGTGGAGTATTCCGTGCCCGCCGTCGGTACGGACCGGCGGGCACGGCGCGTCCCGACCGGCACCGGCGTACCTTGGCTATAGGGTCAGTTTGGACAGGAAGTCCGCATTGTTGTTCGACTTGCTCAGCCGCTCCAGAATGGGCAGGATGGCTTCCTGGCTGCCTCCCACCGCGTCAATCATCCGGCGCAGGGTAAAGACCTGGGTCAGGACTTCGGGATCCAGGAGTTTCTCCTCTGCACGCGTCCCGCTGCGTTCCACGTCGATGGCGGGGAAGATGCGGCGTTCGGCCAGCTTGCGGTCAAGGTGCAACTCCATGTTGCCGGTGCCCTTGAACTCTTCGTAAATCATGTCGTCCATGCGGCTGCCGGTCTCAACCAAGGTGGTTGCCAGAATGGTCAACGATCCGCCCTCCTCGATATTGCGTGCCGTACCAAAGATTTTCTTGGGCGGATAGAGTGCGGCCGGATCGATGCCGCCGGACAGCGTCCGGCCCGACGGCGGAACTACCAGGTTGTAGGCTCTGGACATGCGTGTGATGCTGTCCAGCAGGATGACCACGTCGCGACGGAACTCGACTAGGCGGCGCGCCCGCTCCAGTGCCATCTCCGAGACGCGCACGTGGTTGGCCACCGGCTCGTCGAAGGTGCTGGAGAATACCTCGCCCTGTACCGAGCGTTCCATGTCCGTCACCTCTTCGGGGCGTTCCCCGATGAGGAGCACAATCAGGGTCACGTCCTCGTGGTTGGCGGTGATGCCGTTGGCGATGCGCTTCAGGATGGTCGTCTTGCCGGCCATCGGCGGCGAAACGATGAGGCCGCGCTGTCCGCGCCCGATTGGGCACAACAGATCGATGAGCCGCGTGGCCAGGACGCTGGGCTGGGTTTCCAGGTACAGCTGTTCGTCCGGAAAGATGGGGGTCAGCCGCTCGAAGTGGGGACGCAGCTTGGCGTCCTCGGGCTCCATGTCGTTGACGGTCTCGACCTTGAGCAGGCCGTTGTAGCGTTCGGAATCCTTGGGCTTGCGGAACTGGCCGATCACCATGTCTCCCGTCCGCAGGCCAAACCGGCGGATTTGACTCTGGCTTACATAGACATCGTCGCTGCCCGGCAGGAGATCCTCAGTGCGCAGGAAACCGATGCCGTCCGGCATGATCTCGAGGACGCCGCCGCCGAACAGGTTGCCTTGCGCCTCGGAAATGTTGCGCAGGATGTTGAGTACCAGATCCCGTTTCGTCTGTCGGGTGGCTCTGCGGACATTGTGTTCGCGGGCAAGCGCGACCACCTCGGCCGGCGACATGGCATACAGGCCCTTGTAGGTGTAGCGGGGACGGGATCGGGACCGGCGATCCGCGTCTTTGGTTCGCGCCATTCAGCGTCTCCTGCTGTTGGGCAGTTTGACCGACAAAGTGACCGCTGGCACGCGGCCGATTCACAGGAAATCCACAGCGCCAATGATAGCACTGAATTTCTAGATTGTTCCTGGAAAAGAAAATGATTGCAGGCGGACCGTCGTATCGACTCAACAGAGCCGAGGACTGGACCGGCCTTGCGCGGTGCTTGGCGTGTGCGCCCGGCTGAATCAGGTAAGGGGGAGCGAGCGAGGTGCTGTTGCGTAGGGGAGAGAGGGACGGAAATCCGCAGCCCGCGCGGTACGGATTCCATTCGTTGATAGTCTAGCACACGCGGTGCCGTGGAATAATCGTTGTTTCCATCCGGTTTGCAAGGATTTCAAACGGAGTATTCGCATGACCACACCTGAAGAACTGATGGCCGCAGCCAAGGCGGCGGCAGCCAATGCCTACATCCCCTATTCCGGGTTCCGCGTCGGAGCCGCCGTGCTGGACGCGGACGGCAGCATTACCCCGGGCTGCAACGTCGAGAACGCCGCCTACGGTTCCACCATCTGCGCGGAACGCACGGCCCTGGTCTCCGCGGTGGCGCAGGGTCGGAAACAGCCCACGGCGGTGGCCGTCTACACCGAGCCGGGAGTTTCGCCCTGCGGCAGCTGCCGCCAGGTCATGGTTGAACTGGGGCCGACGATGCAGGTGTATCTGGGCAATGCGAAGGGCAAACTGGTCGAGACATCGATCGCGGAACTTCTGCCCAATGCCTTTACCGAATTCGATCCGGAATAGACTCCGGCGCGGAACCGATCAGCGCGGAAAACGCTGATCGGGGTGGACCGGCAGGCCCGAACCTTCCCAAGGGCCCGGCGGCCCGCCTGTGATTGTGGTCCAGCATTCGTCTTGGTTGTAGACCCGGAACCCCAGCTTTTGATAGTTGGGCAGGGCGGCCGGGTGATCCAGTTCGCAGGTGTGCAGCCGGACGCGCGCCACCTCGGGCACCATGTCCCAGGCGTGGCGGACAGCCTCGGAGAGGGTCCAGGTTCCATAGCCCTTGCCCTGGAATTCCCGCATCAGACCGAACAAGGCGATTTCCACTTCCTGCCACTTGCGCCGGAGTTCAAAGTACCCGATCGGCGTGTCTTTGACATAAAAAACCCAGATCTGAATCCCCGGGCCTGAGAGGTATGTCTTCCACCGCTCCCAACTCCAGTGGTAGCGATCGGTCCAGTACCAGTCCCCGCCCACCGCGGTGAGCAGAAACCGTGCGAATTCCGGCGAGGGGTGCCTTGCCTGGCGCAGGACGATGCCGGCCGGTGGGCGGGCAATCGGTTTCCAGTCGCGGCGGCTGGTCATATGCAGATACCAGCGCCACATTTTCACCTTGCGGGACTTTGGTTTCAGCGTGATCATGGTTTCGGCAGTGCGAATTTCTGGAGCTTGCCCAGGGCATTGCGCGGCAATTCGTCCATGAAGTGGCAGGCCCTGGGGGCCTTGAAGCTGGCCAGGTGGCTGCGGCAGTGGTCGAGCAGGGATCCGGTGTCCACCGGCCGGTCCGCCACCAGGAATGCCACGGGCACCTGTCCCCATTCCGGATCACCCCGGCCCACGACCGCGGCTTCGCGGACACCGTCGTGGGCAATCAGGACTTCCTCAATCTCGCGGGGATAGACATTGATGCCGCCGCAGATGATGAGTTCATGTCCCCGGCCCAGCAGCGTGAGGTAGTGGCTGTCCGGATCCAGGACGGCCATGTCACCGGTCCGGAACCACAGATGGCCGTATGCGTCCGGCACGAAGGCTGCCGACGTGGCCTCGGGATTGTTCCAGTACCCCTGGAACACATTGCTGCCGCGCACCAGCAGCCAACCCTCCGTGCCCGGTGGGACCGACCGATCGTCGGCGTCCACGACCCGTGCCGACACCCCGGGCAGCGGCAGGCCGACCGAGCCGGGGATGCGCGGACCGGCCAGCGGGTTGCTGAAGTTCATGCCGGTTTCGGTCATTCCGTACCGTTCGAGGATGACATGGCCGGTCAGGCGCTCAAAGGTTCTGTGATCCTCGGCGGCCAAGGGTCCACTGCCCGAACAGAACAGGCGCATCCGCGGAAACTGTGGCGGGGTCATTGCCTCAAGTGTCTGGATTAGGCGGTAGTACATGGTGGGCACGCCGAAGAACAGGCTGGCGTAGGCTTGGGACAACTCCCCAATCGTGGCTTCCGCGTCGAACGAACTACGCAACAGGACGGTGGCGCCGGCGGCCAGGGCACAGGTCAGTCCAACCTGCAAGCCGTGTACATGGAACAACGGGAGGGTCAGCAGCAGTACATCGTCCGGGCACCAAGCCCAGGCCGCCAGCAGGCCGGCGACCGTCGCCACCATGTTGTTGTGGGAGATCATGGCCCCCTTGCAGAGGCCGGTGGTACCGGAGGTGTACAGGAGCATGCAGGTATCGTCACCGGACAAGGGCGGCGGATCGGCCAATTCGTGCGGTACCGAATCGGGTTCGAGACCGTGTACCGGAATCCGATTGCGTTTGATCCCTGCGATATCTGCCAGATGGCCGGCGCAGGTACTGTCGGCAAGGATTAATGCCGGTTGGCAATCCCCGACGATATGTGCCAACTCGGACTTGCGGTACCGGGTGTTGACGGGAACCAGAATCGCGCCGGTTTGCCAAACCGCCAGGCAGGCGACCACAAAATGATCGGAATTGGCCGCCATGATCATGACCCGGTCCCCTCTGGCCAATCCCTGTCCCAGGAGCCACGACGCAAAGCAGGCGGCTTTTCGGTGCAGTTCGGAGTAGGTCCAGCGGCGGACGCCGTCCGCCGCCGCAAACTCCAGCGCGCACTTGTCCGGGGTTTGATGCAGGGGTATGCGCAATAAGTCAGGCAGGTTCATTGGCGCCTGGGGATGGAATTGGAGAGGGGCACCGGGAATCGGCTGAAGGGAACGGTAGGAACCGCGCCATAGGGAATTGGTGGGGGTTCAGGTAGGCCGGTACAGTATATGTAGAGCCGGCGCGTTGGCCACAGTCGCGTTTGGGGGGCGACGGCCGGAATCATTGCCAATCCGCCTGGCCGTCCAACCCGCCCGTTTGAAGCACATGCCCACCTTGCCCACCGCGGTCTCCTATAACGAGGAGAGCCGATTACACACCCATCCGCAGCACCCGGAACATGCCGGTCGTCTGCAGACAATCCTGAATCTGCTTGACGTCGACGGCATACGCGAGTTGGTGTTGTCCGTGAACGGCCGGCCGGCCGGCGAACCGGATCTGCTCAGGGTGCATTCGCCGCTGCATTTGGAGCGGGTGCGGGATACCGAACGGACGGAAGGCCTTCAATGGCTCGACGCCGATACCTACGGCAATGAACACAGTTGGCAGGCGGCGCGGCGCGCGGCCGGGACTGTCGTCGAGGTGACGCGTCAGGTGTTGGCCGGCAAGGCCGTGAATGGCATGGCGCTGGTGCGCCCGCCGGGTCACCATGCCACCCCCGATCGGGCCATGGGGTTCTGCCTGATCAACAACATCGCCGTGGCCGCCGCGTGGGCGTTGGCGGAGACCGACGTCAATCGGGTCCTGATCCTCGACTTCGACGTGCACCACGGCAACGGGATCCAGGACATCTTCTGGCGCGATCCGTCCGTTCTGTTCGTGTCGCTGCACCAGAGCCCGTTGTATCCGTTCACCGGCGACGCGTCTGAAACCGGCGGACCACAGGCGGAAGGCCTCAACTGCAACTTGCCGCTGCCGCCCGGCGTCGGCGACCAGGGTTGTCTGAGGATGCTGGACGAAGTCGCCGTGCCGCTGGCGGAGGCCTTCACACCCGATTTGATTCTGGTCTCGGCCGGCTATGATGGCCACTGGCTGGATCCCCTGGCTCAAATGCAACTGACGGTTGCCGGCTACACCGCCATGGTTCGAAGGCTAATGGAGTTGGCGGCTGTGCTGTGCCGGAACCGATTGGTCCTGGTCCTGGAAGGAGGCTATCGCCTTGAGGTGCTCGCGCACGCCGTGGTCAATTCCATCGCCGCGTTGGCAGGCAAAGACGGTCCGGGAGATCCCTTCGGTTTGCCGCGGCAGGATGAACGCGACATTGCGCAACTGATCGCGGGGTACCGCAGTCAGTGGTTCGGTGGCCGCTGATGACCTTTCCCACCGACGCGATGCAGACCGGGACCCAGCCAACGAGGATTCCGTTGGACTGGTGGATGGGCCGATTGGACAAGGTTCTGGAAGCCGGCGCCCTGGACGATGCCACGATGCTGGTCCGGGGGCTCTTGGCAGAGCGGCCGCTGCATCTCCAAGCCTATGAGCGCGCGTTGGCCGTCACATGGCGCAACGACCAAGGCGGGGAGGCCGCCGACATCGCCCACAGGCTGCTGGGGGCCGATCCCCTCAATGTTGCGGCCAGAAGCGTGCTCGCGCGGCGGGCCGAACTCGAGGATGGAATCAAGGCGGACCGTACGCGGGCCCTTTGGCAACAGGTCTGGCAGATGCATCCGTTGCACCCGGAAATGCGGCTTCAGTGGAGCCGGTTCGGCGCAGACCTGTCGCTGGATCTTCCGGCCAGGGGGTTCATTCACATGCGTGCCCGTCACTGGCCTGCGGCGCGGCAGGTGTTTTCGGAATTGGCCAGTGGGTGGCCGGAACGCGGGGATTGGCAACTGGCCCATCTGATCTGCACCTGGCGCGATTACCGAAATCGGGAAGCCTTGACCTTGGCCCGGCAGCAGGTGGACGACAACCGGCACTTGTTGGCGGGTTGGCGCATCCTGTCCCGTGTGGGCGAAGTCGCCGACCGCAGGGTGGCCGCGACCTATATCGGGATGATGGACCCTGATGGGAACCACACGCGCCTGATGCTGGGGCTGGGATTTGTGCCGGCTGCCAGTACGGTGCCACAATTGCCCGTTCCCGGGAACAATCCGCGGCTGCTGCGTTGCCTTGGATTGGAGCATCTTGCCAGCACAACATACCGGTACTGAAGGGCATTCCGTGGTATCCTGTGGATATGAAGATCTATCGGGCGGCCGCGTTCGCGGCCAAGATTGGGGTCCACAAGAACACGGTCAAGGCCTGGAGCCTGAACGGCAAGCTGCCGGATCGCCGCACCCCCGCCGGCCACCGCTATTACACGGACGCAGACGTGGATCGGTACTTTGGCGTGGAGCGTGCCTCCGAGGCCGGGCGCACCGTGGTCTACTGCCGCGTGTCCAACCGGGCGCAAGGGGACGATCTGCGGTCGCAACAGCAGGCGATGGAGACGTTCTGTTTGGGGGCGGGCCTGGCGGTGGACGAGTGGCTGACCGAAATCGGCAGCGGCCTGGACTTCCAGCGGCCGGTGTTCCGTGCGTTGATGGAACGGATCGGGAAGCGCGAGCTGGGCCTCCTGCTGGTGGCCCACGAGGACCGTCTCTGCCGGTTCGGGTTTGACTGGTTCGCGGACTTCGCCGAGAGCCACGACTGCGAGATCCGGGTGGTCAACCAGCCCAGCCTGTCCCCGCAGGCGGAGTTGGTTGAGGACTTGATGGCTGTGGTTGACAGCTTCTCCGGTCGTCTGCCCGGCCTGCGCCGGTACCGGAAGCAGATCCGGGAAGCCGTCGTCGATGGCTGAGAAGGTCACGCGCATCCTGCACAGCCAGGGACTGAACCGGGCCAAGTACGACCGGTTGGCGCGGATCGTCGTCCTGTGCGGACAGGTGCGCGCGGATGCGTGGCGACGGTGCAGCGGGGTGTCCACGGTCTTGCAATCCCCCTACGAGATCCGCGATGCCTTGACGGGGTTGTGCTGGATGCGGACGTCAATGCCGCCTGCAACATTCTGGCGAGGCTGTACGACGAGGAGATAACGTTGTACATGCCCTATAGGGAGGTGCGTGCCCTGCTCGCGGAACGAATCAGGGCAGCGGTGGGGACTGCCCGCCCCGGACTCGAGTTGCGGGGGCGTGCAACACCGTCCCCATCAACCGAGAGTGAATTACCCGCCCCGGTACCGAAATGTACCAGGTAAAGGAGCAGACTTTCCAAAACGATGAGTGAATGTACCTTTGTGATTGTCAAGCCCGATGCGGTTCAGCGCGGCCTGGTCGGGGAAATCATCACCCGATTCGAGCGGAGGGGGCTCAAGCTGAAGGGCTTGAGGATGCTTCAGGTTGACCGCGAGCTGGCTGGCGAGCACTACGCCGTGCACAA
The DNA here is from genome assembly GCA_965208365.1 of Caldilineaceae bacterium. Lineage (GTDB taxonomy): Bacteria > Chloroflexota > Anaerolineae > Caldilineales > Caldilineaceae > Bin34. The sequence goes on from OZ242330.1 coordinate 2,684,884, forward strand.
GGACCGGCCCTTCTTTGCCGATCTGATCGATTTCATCACCAGTTCACCGGTGGTGATCATGCTGGTGGAAGGCAAGGACGCGATCCAATTGGTGCGCAACATGGTGGGTGCGACCAATCCGGTCGAGGCGACGCCCGGTTCGATCCGGGCCGACTTCGGCTCGGACATCGGCCGCAATCTGGTGCATGCCAGCGACGGCCCGGAGACGGCGGCTGCGGAGACGGCCCTGTGGTTCGGCGACGAAGCCGTGGACTGGAATCGAGCCACCGATGGTTGGATCTGGGAATAGGGTCCGGGGAGTTCGAAAGCGTTGTGTCCGACCAGCCGGGCCAGGCGGAATCCAGGCGCGCGGGCGACGCCCCCTTGACCAGTCTTGAGTTGGTGCACGCCCTGGTGGACTGGCTGGAGGACAAGCAGGTTGCCGACATCGTCGTCCTGGACATCGGCGCGGATTCGTCGATTGCGGACTACTTCCTCATTGGCACGGTGGTAAACGATCGGCATGCCCGCGCCATCGAAGAGGACATTCTGGCCGACTTTCAGAAGCAGACCCGGGTCCGGCCCCAGGGTATTGAAGGCAGACCGGCGGACGGCAGCGGCTGGCACCTGATGGATTATGGGGATGTAGTCCTGCACATGTTCACCAAGGACTCGCGGGAACATTACGCCCTTGAGGAACGCTGGAAGGACTCCCGGGTGGTCCTGAAGCTGTTGTAGCTGTCCGGGCTTGTCAGGCAGGCGCCAGGGCCCGGGTCCTGTGGTCGATTGTCCGGCCCGGAGACGCGACCAGCAGATCGGTTGCCAGATTTAGGAACAGGCCGTGCTCGACGATCCCGGCCCTGGCCGACAAGGCCTCGGCGAGACCGAACGGGTCATCAATGGGGCCGAAGTCCGCGTCCAGGATGTAGTTGCCCTGATCCGTTCGGTACGGGGTGCCGTCGGCATTGCGGCGCCGCGCCGTGGTTTTGGCTCCGTGATCCAAAAGAAAGCTGCGATGTGCCTCGAACCCGAACTCCATCACTTCCAGCGGCACGTGCCAACGCGTGCCCAGTTGCGGTGACAGTTTGGTGTAGTCGGCAATGATGACGAGGCGCCGGCTGGCCTGGGCCACGATTTTCTCCCTGGTCAGGAACCCGCCTCCCCCCTTGATCAGGTTGACGGACGGATCCACCTCGTCGGCGCCATCGATGCACACGTCGATGGTCTGGTGATCCTCCAGGCTCGTGAGCGGGATGCCGACTTCCGTTGCCAAGGCTCCAACCTCAAGGGCGGTAGGAACTCCAAGGATGTCCTTGAGACGGCCCGAGCACAGTTCCCGGCCCAATTCCTGGACGAACATGGCGGCCGTGCTGCCGCCGCCGAGACCCACAATGGTGCCCGACTCGACAAAATCCAATGCGCGATGGGCTACCTGCAGTTTGAGGTCATCAACAGAGGTCATGGGCGGAGGGATTGAAAGGGGCCAACAGCCGGTAAGCCTATACCCCTGTTAGACAAGACCCAGAAAACCAGCCACTTCGCGGCCGACGCGCTCCGGGTTGTCCATCGAGGGGAAGTGGCCGCAACCGGTCAGGGCCACGATTTTGATGTCTTCCACATGGCGGCCCAGTCTTTCGATTTGGCTGAAGTGGACCCATGGGTTGGCACCGCCCCAAACCACTAGGGTCGGGCTGGCGACGTTGCGCAGCATGCGCGGATGGTCCCAGAACAGGGCATTGGGCTCTCCCCAATGGATCCAGCGGCGCAGGAGCCGACGACCTTCAGAGGGACCGTACGTGGCTAGGGCCGCATCGGCACAGTCATCGGCAGTAGGGGATGCGTCGGCACTGGCCTTCCGGAAGTAGGACTTGACGGTTTGTCCGAACAGAATGCCGTTCATGGTGGGACCGGTCAACCGTCCGCGCCACAGCCGCAAGCCCCTGGGCATGAACTGATCCGGGTAGAAGGACGGACTGAACCACACGATGCGATCCACATGGTGCCGGTAAAGCGAGGTGTAGCGCAGCAGGGTCAGGCAGCCCAGGTCCTGGGCCGCGGCATGCATGCGGGGAATGTGCATGGCCAGCCGGAGGGCCTCCAGCATCTCGGCCAGGTGGTTGAAGTCCACCTCCCTCTCGTCGGTTCCGGATCGGCCGAAGGCTGCCAGATCCGGTGCAACGATGCGCGGACCGGGCGGCAGGACTTCAATCAAATGGTGCCAAAACGTGCTGTCGCAAAGGAATCCGTGCAGCAGCATCAAGACGGGGCCGGAGCCACCCTCGGGCTGCGTATCCGTGACCGGCACGGCTCCCAGGTGGGTGTCTACGATGTGTCGGTGGACGTTCACCGGCCGCCCTTCGAGGGGAGCCTGCCGCGGACGGGGTCAGCGCAGGGTCGGGCGGATCTGTTCAATGGCCATGTCCCGGCGTTCCCGGTCCAGGAAGATGGACACCGTTCGGTAGCCGATGTCTGCCAACAGGTCCAACGCCTCCTTGAAATGGTCGGCCACGCGGTGGGCCGTGTGAGCATCGGCTCCCACCACGACCGGAATGCGGCGTTGGTGCATCAATTCAAGTTGGGCCCGGCCGGGGTTGTACTCCTTGATTGTCTTGAGGAGCCCTGAGGTGTTCAGTTCCATGCAGGTCCCTGCGGCTGCGATGCGGTCCAGACTCGCTTCAATATCGGGTGCGTAGCGGTCGAAGTCCCACTCCGCGTGATCAATGTTCTTGACGAGATCGGGATGGGACAGGCAGTCGAACAGTCCGGATTCCGCCGCCTCCGCCAGTATTCGATAGTAGGTGCGGCGGTACGCGGGCGTGTCGCCGGTATCGTATTGTTCCTTGAAGTAACCGGCATGGGGATGCACGGAACCGAGAATGTACGAAAAGGGATGCGACGCGTGAAGCTCGGTCAGGTAGGGGATCAGGAACGGCGCGAAGTCGCTCTCCATGCCCATGCGAATGTCCAGGCGGCCGCGCCACTCGGCGGCGGACCGGCCCACTAAGTTCACGTATGTGTCCAGTTCATCCGGCGCCATGCGCGCTTCGTGGTTGATCCTGTTTGGCAATGGGCAATGGCAAGTGACGGTCATACCCTTCAGGCCCCGTTCCACGGCCTGCCGAGCATAGTCGTCCACGGACCCTGTGGCGTGGCGGCACAGGGTTGTGTGCATGTGGGACTCGTAGTAGATGGATTCCATGCTTGAAATGATGAACTTCCCCCGCAGGACGACTTGGCTTTGACATGGCGGACCTGCCGCCAACTCGTCCAGGATTATGAACGTGTCGCCACTGGGATCCCAGAATCCAGGTGTGGTTCCCGCGTTTGGACCGGTCCAAACCTGGGCCGGCCGATGCCAAGGCGGAGGTCAGTGCAACGTCCAGCGGACCTGTTCGATGTCCAAGTCCCGACGTTCCCGATCCAGGAAGATGGATACGGTTCGATAGCCAATGTTCGCCAGCAAGTCCAACGCTTCCTTGAAGTGGTCGCCCACGCGCCCGGCTACATGCGCATCGGCGCCGACCACGACCGGAATGCGGCGCTGGTGCATCATCTTGAGTTGGGCGCTGCCGGGACTGTATTCCCGCAAACTCATGAGATGGCCGGCGGTGTTCAGTTCCATGCAGGTTTCCGCGGCTGCGATGCGGTCGAGGCTCTCTTCAATGACGGGAGCAAAAAAGTCGAAGTTCCATTCCGCGCGATCGATGTACTTAACCAGATCGGGATGGGACAGACAGTCGAACAGCCCGGTTTCCGCCGCCACCGCCAGCATGCGATAGTAGGTGCGGCGGTACGCGGGCGTGTCGCCGGTAGCGTATCGTTCCCTGAAGTACTCGGCCTGCGGATGGACAGAACCAAGGATGTATGAGAAGGAGTGCGCCTCGTGCAGTTCGGTCAGATAGGGGATCAGGAACGGCGCGAAGTCGCTTTCCATGCCCATGCGGATATCAAGGCGGCTGCGCCACTTGGCGGCCGCCCGGAACACCAGGTCCACGTACGTGTCGAGTTCGTCCGGCGCCATGCGATTCCGGTGGTCGATCTTGTTTGGCAATGGACAATGGCAGGTGACGGTTATGCCTTTCAGACCCCGTTTCACGGCCTGCCGGGCATAGTCGTCCACGGACCCTGTGGCGTGGCGGCACAGGGTGGTGTGCATGTGAGACTCGTAGAAGATGGGTTTAGTGCTTGAAATGGTGGACTTCCCTGGCCGAGTAATCTGGTTGCGGCGTGGCGGAATCGCTGCCGCTCCTTGCAGGATCATGGATCATGCTGCCTTCCGGATTCCGAAATCAAGGTGCAGTGTGGCGACTGTCCCGGGGTTTGGTCCGGTAGGCACGTTCTGTCCGCAGGGGGTGCATGGCGGGAACAAACCTGCCGTGTTGTGTTGTCCAACCGCCGCGACTTGAAGCCTGGGAATTGCATCGCTGCATGTCAACATGCTCGAACCACAAACCACCGGAAGGTGCGCGCTGGTCGCGTGCCATCCTGTTTGCCAATGGCTTGGTACCCGATGCAAAGTCCTTGGACCTGGTGATTGCCGACACCGATTTGCTGGTTGGCGTTGACGGCGGCACGGAACACTGCCTGGCCATGGACCTTGCTCCGCACGTGGTGGTGGGTGACATGGACAGCCTTGCCAGTGAACAACGCGCAAGGCTGTCCCGAGTGGGCGTCCGGATGGATGTCCATCCTGTTGCCAAGGACAAGACCGATCTTGAACTGGCCATGGACCTGGCGGTTGAGGAAGGAGTATGCGAGGTCCTGGTGGTTGGGGTTTGGGGTGGAAGGTTGGATCAGTCCCTGGCCAACATGCTTCTGCTGGGACGGTATGCAGGCCGTCTTCGGGTCAGGTTCACGGACGGGAAGGAGCATGGGGCCGTGCTGGTCGGCGAGGACGAACTGGAAATCCAGGGCGCGCAGGGCAATGTCTGCAGCCTGGTTCCGGTCAGCGGCCTGGTGGACCGGGTGACAGTTGAAGGAATGCAGTATCCGTTGCGCAACGCCTTGATCCACCAGGGCGACACACTGGCGGTGAGCAACCGCATCACGAGTTCCAGAGCCTCGGTCGGCATTGGGCAGGGAATCCTGGTGGTGGTGTGGTTTGGCGAATGACAGCAGTTTGTCGGCAGCACTTTGGAAGGTTGCGTACCACTGCCTATGGGTATTCACCGACTTTGGGATTGCCCGTGGGCTCTCAATTTCGGCATGTTGTTTGTTGGGCTGCGCACCGACCGGTCCGGATGCCTTCTCGGTGTTGAGTCCGGCCATGGCAGCCCAAGGTGCTGTTCCCGCGGGCCTGGGTGCATGGGATGGGGGTCGGGCGGCAAAGCCATGGGTTGTAGAATCCGCCGAAACCGATTCCGTCCAATCTCCAACCCTGGGTCGAGGCATCGTGCCTCAACAGCAGCACCGGACGGGACACACCTCAGCAACCAAGGAGCAGCTTAATGTCAACCTCAGTTAGCAGACGTCAATTCCTGAAGGGTGCCGGCCTTGCCGGTGCCAGTCTCGCGTTGGCGGCCTGCGTTGCCCCCGGCATGCCTGCGGCGGTCGAGCCTGGTGCCCAGCCGATCCATCTGGTTTTGTGGGGTTGGTGGGAACCCCGGATGGCGATCTATGACAACGTGGCTCAGGAGTGGGCCGAGCAGCGGGACAACTACACCATCGAGGTCCTGTCCGTCTCCGGCCGCCTGGAGAAAATCTACTCGGCCATCGAAGCCGGGACCCATCCCAACCTGTTCAAGATGGGCGAGGAGTTCTTCCCGATGCGCCGTGAAGGGCTTCTTCTGGAATTCCCCGAGGAGATATTCACCGACGATTGGTACGAAACGACCTATCCGTCCGTGAACTGGGATGTCTACGGTCGTTACGTGATCCCAACCGGAATCAGCAGCACGCTGCTGGTCTACAACCGCGCCATGTTCGAGGAAGCCGGGCTGGATCCGGATACACCCCCTGCCACCTGGGAAGACTTCCTGGTGGCGGCCCAGGCCACAACCCAATCCGACACTTCGGGGATTACCCGCTGCGGCGTCGTGCCTGCCGATGAATGGCTGGGCTACAACCAGGTCCTGCAGCTGGGCGGCAACATCGTGGACACCTCCGGGGACTCGATCATGGCCAACTTCACCAGTGAAGAGGCGGTCGCCGGCTACCAGGCCGTTGCGGACTGGAATCTGAAGCACGGAGTCTGGGATCCGGACTTCCCGTGGAACGGCGAGGCAGTGGGAACCCGGCTGGCTTGCATGACCGAGGAACAGGCATGGATCGTGGGCGAATTCCGGGCCTCCTTCCCGGACGTCTACCCCGACCTCGGTTTCGCGCCGCCCCCGACGCCGACCGGGAACCCCGAACCCGTGCACGGCTACAAGTCGACGGTGCTCTCCGTGTCGGCCTTCAAGGGTGACACGGAAACGTACGATGCCGTCTACGACTTCCTCAAGTATCTCTACGTCGACGCCGGCAAGGACGCCTACTGGAATCTGGCGGAACTGATCAGCATCGCTCCGGCGCGTGCGGACCTGCTGGACGACCCGCGCCTGCTGTCGGACCCGGGTCTGGCCATGGCGGCCCAGATGCAGGCCACCGAGCACGACCCCGTTGAACCGCCCGGGGACATGAATGGCGCCATCGGTGATGCCTTCTATCGCATCTTCCGGGAAGGCTCCAGCGTGGAAGCCGCCATGGAGATTCTGAACACCGACGTTCAGGCGATCTTCGACCGCGGTCTCGGCATCGAAATGCAATAGCCTGCGATCCCGGTACTGTGGGGAAACCGGCCGGCGGCGCATAGTCGTTGCCGGCCCCGGTCCCCGCTGCGGGAACCCGGCCCGACCGGGGCCTCGTCCAGTCCATGTCCGTCCAGCAAGGGGCCGCCGCGCCCGGCATGTCGGGCCTGCGGCGCACCCAGCTCCGCTTCATCGTAACGGTCCTTGTGCCGACGATGGCGTTCTTTTGTGTCTACCGGTTCTTTCCGGTGGGCTACGCCTTTTTCATCAGCCTGCACGACAAGAGGTTGCTGCGGGCCGAAAACATTTACGTCGGCATCGAAAACTATGCGCGCATCGCGGCCGATCCGATTTTCCGTCTTTCGATCGGCAACGCTTTCTATTACGCAGTGGGGGCAACCGTCTTCGGCGTCATTGTGTCGCTGTGGCTGACACTGCTGCTGAATCCGATTCGGCGCGGCAGCCTGCTGATTCGGCTCTTCTACTTCCTGCCGCAGATGACGAACGGCATTGCCGTCCTCCTGATGTGGAGCTGGCTGCTGCGACCGCGCTTCGGGCTCATCAACCAACTACTCCAGCAGGCGGGGTATCAGGAGCGGATTTACTTCCTGGGAGACCCGGTCCTCGCGATGCCGACGCTGATCATGATGTCGGTGTGGGGCGGCTTGGGTTTCACGATGATGATTCTCCTGGCCGGACTGCGGGGCATTCCCCTTGAGTTCTACGAGGCGGCGCGCATCGACGGTGGCAACTGGTGGAAGGTGGCGCGGTTCATCACCGTCCCGCTCATGAAACCGGTGCTGACCTTTGTCACGATCACGGGCATCATCGGCGGCTTCAACGTCTTTGGTGTGATTTACGTCCTGACGCGGGGCGGTCCGCTGAATTCGACCATGACCATTTCCTACTACATCTATCGGACCGGGTTCGTCGATCGATTCATCGGGTTGGCATCGGCCATGGCATTTGTGATGTTCATCATCATTATTGTGTTGACCGTGATCCAGCTGCGGATTACCCGCGAAAACTGGGAGTTCTGATGGCGACCGCTCCCCTGGTTCAACCGCGCCCTGCGCCCGGGCCATCGGCAGGAACCTTCATCCGCCGGTCCCTGATTCTGAACTATCTGGTTCTGGGCATTGGCGCCTTCACGATGGTGGTGCCGTTCGTCTGGATGATCACGACTGCCTTCAAGCCGCAGGCCGAGTGGATCACCTTCCCGCCCAAGTTCCTGCCCGTTGAGCCCACCCTCGAGAATTTCCACAAGGCAGCCGAAAGCCTCGACATCTTCACGTTGTATCGCAACACCCTCTACATCGCGTTCGTCAAGTCCTTCATCAACCTCTATGTCAGTTGCCTGGCCGGCTACGTCTTCGGCAAGTTCGACTTCCGCGGCAAGGACGTCCTCTTTTACATGATTTTGGCAACGTGGATTATCCCCTTTGAGGTTTACATGATTCCGCTTTACCTGATGGTGAACCAGCAGGGGATGGCGGACACGCGCCTGGCGCTGATCATTCCCGAATTGTCGAGCGCCTACGCGATCTTCATGTACCGCCAATTCATGTTCACCATCCCCAACGCCCTCATTGACGCGGCACGGATTGACGGGGCCGGGGAGTGGTATATCTGGCACAGGATCATAATCCCGCTCTCCATACCCGTGCTGGCGACCCTGGCGGTGTTCTATTTCATGTGGAACTTCAACGATTTCCTGTGGCCGTTGATTGTCCTCGTGTCCCCCAAGAAGTTCGTCCTTTCGCTCGGTTTGACAAGCCTGTTTCAGGAGAAGGGGTCGTTCCACGGGCTGATCATGGCAGGGGCGGCAATGGCATCGATCCCCATCATGATCATCTTCCTGTTCCTGCAGCGGTACATTACCGAGGGCATCGCGCTCTCCGGCATGAAGTAGGCGCGGTTGGTCGCTCGTCTCACGCGGGCTGGGGATCCCATCGCCTCATCTCTGTGGAGGTGCCCAGCACAACGCGGCCATTGCACCAAAATGAAGGCGGTTCTGTTCGTGCGCGTTAGGCTCTGGTCTCCGGGTCTCGAGAATGGGTGATGTTCAGTTGGTAGTGGTGGGCCTTTTTGTCTGGCAGTTGTCATGCGCAGTGCCTGTCCGGCGGGGTGTAGCGGGGAAAGTACAGCAAACAGGAATTTGGAAGGCATCCGAATGTTGCTGAGGACATCTCCGTGTAGGCCATGGGCCCGGACGGTCTGGGCTTTGGACAACACTCCGAACTGGCGGCGGGGGACAGTTCCGTCCCCCGCCGCGTGTATCCGGGTACGGGTTCAGCGCACGGGCACGGCGCCGACATCGCCGTGGGTTTGGACATAGTTGCCGTGGACCCAGCCGATGACGGAGCTGCTGAACCAGATCCGCCACCAGACGGGGGTGGCGGCATCCTTGCCCAGGATGTCGTAGCGGGTGGCGGAGCCGCCGGGAATGAAGCCCACCTTGCCGTGGGACGTGCCCGGTCCCGAGCGCACGTTGAGGTTGTAGGTGGTGGAGGGCTTGAGGCTCAGTTGGGGCGGGTTCCAGGTCACGGCGAGCCCGGAGAGGTTCCCATGCGTCTGGACATGGTCCTTGTGGACCCAGCCGGTGACGGTGGGACTGAATTGGATCTGGTACCACACGGCCGTGGCGGCGTTCTTGCCCAGGATGGGGTAGCGGGTGGCGGAGCCGCGGCGGAGGAAGCCGACCCTGTCGTGGACGGTGCCCGGTCCGGAGCGCACGTTGAGGTTGTAGGTGGCGGAGGCCAGCAGGCTCAGCTGCGGGGTGGCGGGGTCCGGTGCGGCCAGGTCCCAGCTGCCGGTGACGCGGTACTTCAGGTAGCCGACGTCGCGCAGGCCCTCGTCCGCGTAGTAGACCTTGCCGTTCGTGTGCACCTCCAGCTTGAGGGGGCGGTCGGCGGCGCCGGGCCGGGGGATGCCGTCGCGGTCCACTTCGCGGGCCGCGGTGGTGGTCAGGACGACCTTGGCCTGCGGTCGCAGGGCGGGGGACGCAATGCGGAAGACGGGGGCGCGTCCCTGGTCGGCGCGTGCGAAGTACTGGACGGGCGAGGAGGCGGCGGCGAAGGCGGCGGCGAGGGTGTTGCCGCTGCGGTCCAGGGTGTAGGTTCCGCTGCGGTGCTCGGTCTGGTTGAGGGAGGTGCCGCGTTCCCGTGTGGGCCGTGTGGGCCGTGCGGGCACCGGTGCCGGTGTCGGCTGCGGACTGGGCGCCGGGTTCGGAGTGCCGGTCGGCGGGGTCCCGGTGCCGGTGTCGTCGTCCGCGGTGTCGGCGGCAGGAGTCCAGGAGCCGGTGATGCGGTACTTCAGGTAGCCGATCTGGCGCAGGCCCTCGTCCACGTAGTGGACCTCGCCGTTGGGCTGCACCTCCAGCTTGAGGGTGCGGGGCAGTCCGCCGGTCTTGGGGGTGACGTCGCGGTTGACCTCCTGCGCGGTGTCGGTGGAGAGGACGACCCTGGCCGCGGGCCGCAGGGCGGGGGCCGCGATGCGGAAGACGGGTGCGCGCCCCTGGTCGGCGCGGGCGAAGTACTGGACGGGGGAGGAGGCGGAGGAGAACGCGGCGGCGACGTTGTCGCGCCCGCGGGTCAGGGTGTAGTCGCCTTCGCGGTGCTCGGTCTGGTTGAGGGAGGTACCGCTCTCCAGCACGGGCCGCGTGGCGGGCGGCCGCGGCACCGGCGCGGCCGGGGTCTCCACGGGGGCCAGGGGCCAGTTGCCGGTGGCGCGGTAGCCCAGGTAGCCGATGTCGCGCACGTCCTCGTCCACGTAATGGACGTTGCCGTCGGTGTGCACCTCCAGCTTGAAGGTGCGGTCCACCCCTCCGGTCTTGGGGGTGCCGTCGCGGTTGACTTCCTGCGCGCCGGTGACGGTCAGGGTGGTCGTGGCCGCGGGGCGCAGGGCGGTGTCCGCGATGCGGAAGACGGGTGCGCGTCCCTGGTCGGCGCGTGCAAAGTACTGGACGGGGGAGGAGGAGGATGCGAAGACGGCGTGGACCGCGTCGTCGCGGACGGTCAGGGTGTAGTCGCCGTCATGGTGCTCGGTCTGGTTGAGGGAGGCACCGCGTTCGCGGGGCACGGCCCCGGCCGGGGTCCAGGAGCCGGTGATGTTGTAGCCCAGGAAGCCGATTTGGCGCAGGCCCTCGTCCGCGTAGTGGACGTTGCCGTCGGTGTGCACCTCCAACTTGAGGGTGCGGGGCATCCCGCCGGTCTTGGTCGTGCCGTCGCGGTTCACTTCCCGGGCGGTGTTGGTGGAGAGGACGGCCTTCTCCGAGGGTCGCAGGTCCGGGTCGAGGATGCGGAAGACGGGGGCGCGTCCCTGGTCGGCGCGGGCGTAGTACTGGACGGGGGAGGCGGAGGATGAGAACTCGGCGCTGACGGTGCTGCCGTTGAAGTCCAGGGTGTAGGCGCCGTTGTGGTGTTCCGCCTGGTTGAGGGAGGTGCCGCTTTCGGCCGCGGGATCCGCGTCGACCTGCGGGTCCCCGGTCCAGGTGACCGGCAGGTCGGCCAGGGGTCCGCGGGTCTGCACATACTCCCGGGGCACCCAGCCGATGAGGAGGGCGCTCACGCGGATTTGGTACCAGGCGGCCGTGGCCGCGTCCTTCCCCAGGATGTCATGGTAGCGGGTGGCGTCGACCGGCAGCGTGACCAGCACGCGGTGGTGGGCGCCGGGGCCGGCATGGACGTTGAGCCCCGCCTTGGCGTCCGCGCGCGGGCTCAGCTGCGGGATCCAGGTCTCCGCCAGGTGCTCCAGGCTGCCGTGCGTCAGCATGTTGTCCTTGTGGACCCATCCGACGACGGTGTCGCTGAATTGGATCTGCCACCAGAGGGGCGGGTCGGCATCCTGGCCCAGGATGTCGTAGCGGACGGTGGAGCCGCCGGGGATGGAGCCGATCCAGGCATGTTCCGTGCCGGGTCCGCGGCGGACCCTGACGCCGCTTGTGACGGTGGGCTTGAGGCTGGCCTGGGGCCGGACGGGCAGGTTGCGGCCGTCGCCGTGCAGGCGCACGCAGGCGGCGGACACCCAGCCGGTGACGGTGTCGCTATGGCGGATCCGGTACCAGGCGGCCGGGTTGGTGTCCCGCTCCAGGATCGGATGGAGGTCGGTGCTGCCGGCTTCGATGGTGCCCGCGACGGTGGCGGTGGCGGTCGGCTGCGACCGCACGACACAGGCCTGTGCGGGGTTGGCCAGTCCGACTTGGGGCGGCGGCGCCAAGTTGAGGTTGCCCTCGGTCTCCACCGCGTCGTCCGCTTCGACCCAACCGCTGACGGTGTCGTTGTATTGGATTTGCCACCAGCCGGGATGGGCGGCGTCCCGGCCCAGCAGGTCATGCCAGGCGGTGCTGTCGGCCGCAATCGTGGCGAGCACGGTCTCGTAGGGCGAGAGTCCGCCAAGCACCGGCACCGCGCCCGTGTGCCCGGGCCGGCGGCGCAGCCGGGACCGGAGCGCGCTCAGGCCGTTCGTGTGGTATGTCTGCACCTGGTCGGCCCGCACCCAGCCCCGGCGCGCGTTCGCGAGCTGCAGCTGGTACCAGGTGAACTCGTTCTTCGGTGTGATCCCCTTGTAGATTCCCAAGATCCGGGAGGTGCCGGCAAAGCCGCGGGGGGCCGGGGACCGCATGTCCGGAAAGATGTGTGCTTCCACTGTCTGGTCCGGCCCGGTCGAGGCCCGCGGCGCGGTGTCGTCCGCAGGCACCTTGGGTCTGATGACATCCCTGTCATCGTCGGGAAAGGCTAGTGTTTTCTCATCCGGGTCGGGTCCTCGCAGTTCGTACACCACATCCCCGCGCACCCAGCCTGTGGCGTTGGATGTTCTACTGCCAGGGTTCTGGTTGTGGAAGGGAATCTGGTACCAGAGATAGTCTCCGGTGGCTTCGTCGCAGGCCAGGTCCAAAATGGGCACCCAACCCTGAATGTTTGGCGGGATGGGATTCCCTCCGCTCAGGACAGGCTTGCCCGTGGTGGCCCAGACACCGCCCTCCCGCTTGAGGAAGGTATTTACATTCGTATCCGTTCTCGGGGTACTCCGCACATTTTTGCCTGGAGCCTTTTTCAGGTATCGGGGCCGGTCCGCCAACAGGGACGGCGAGACAAGAGGCACATCCTGCCCGTTTTCGATCGCCTCGATGTCTTCGTGGCGCACCCAGCAGGCGGGAAAGGAGTTGCCCTTGATCTGCCACCATTCCGGGGTGGAAGGAGCATCCTCGAACAACAGGGAATGGGACAGATTCCACACCACCTGGTCTTTGGCAACAATGCCAATGCCCGGAGTTGGCCGGCAGGGATACGCATAATTTTCGTCCACCCGCGGGAACATGTAAACCTTGGCTCCGGCCTTGACCCAGAGTCGCGGGCCGAACGTGCCCTGGAGAAGGCTGTCCATCCACTTGTCAATGTCACCTATGAGGGTCTCGCGTTCGGTGCTGCCCGCGGTTGTGGCATCGATTTTGGCCTGCAGGGCCGCGATGTCGGGCCAGTGGTAAATGCGTACCGGCAGGGCGGTATGGAAGTCCTGGTAGTTGCGATATTGAAAGAAGTCCAGCCAGTTGACATCGCCCTCGGGGTCGTAGTGCACATGCAGGTGGGCACCCGTGGTGTATCGGCCCGTGTTGCCGGAAGTGCCAAGTTTCTGGCCCTGATCTATGCCCTGCCCATCCGCGACCGCCACGGTCGCCAGGTGGACGTAGGTCAACCGGTAGGTACGACCGTCGGCCAGTTCGGATTGGACGGTGACGTGTTTGCCGAGTAGATGGTTCGCATCCTCCACGGCCATGTGCACGGTCCCCTCCGCCATGGCGTGCACGGGCTTATCAGCGCCACACGCCCAGTCGATGCCTTCGTGCCGGAGGGGCACGCCACCCTCCGGCCTCCACCATCTGCGGGGATCGTTGAACAGGCCGGAGATGCGGTAGTAACCTGTTTTTTTCCCCTCATCGTCCGTTTTCCAGACGGGCAGTTCCAGACTTTCGGCAGGCAGGGGAGGCAACCAGGCAAGGGGCAACCTGCTCAGGTTGCCGTGGGTCTGCACCTGAGTGGCCTTGATCCAGCCCGTGACCGTATCGTTGACGCGGATCCGGTACCAGGCGGGCGTGTCGGCATCCTTGCCCTCGATGAGGTACTTGGAGTTATCGTCAATGAAGAACAATCGCCCCTCAACCTTAATCCAGCTATGGTTGGTGCCGGGGCCGGCGTATACATTGAGTCTGGTCGGGGCATTGGCTGCACGGCTCAACCGGGGCAGCGTCTGGTCGACGGACAGGCTGCCCAGGTTGCCTTGGGTTTGCACATGGGCCGCCCTGATCCAGCCCGTGGCCATCGTATCTTCGACGCGGATCTGGTACCAGATGGCCGGGTCGGCATCCTTGCCCAGGATGGCGTGGGAGCCATCCTCGATGAAGACAGCTCGGTCTCCAACCTCGATCCGGTCATAGCTGTTGCCGGGGCCGGCGTACACATTGAGGCCTTTGACGGTGAGGTCGGGGCCAAGTGTGGGGGGCTGAGTGGTCATGGGAATCCTCCCGATGAATGATGAAATCGGCATCGCGTCCGCAGGTCGGGCGCGGCACGGGGGCATTCTGGATACCGGGACCGGCGGTGACCATACCCACGACGTAAGCAACGCGTCAGGCACGCGTCAGATCGCATGTGCGTCGAGGGCGCGCCCGGGTTCGGCCGGCGGCATGACCCGAAGTCCCCATGACTCCGGGCTGCCTGGCCGTCCTGTTCTGAGTTCCGGGTGAGGCTTCCTCCTGGGCTGGGGGTTCCCATACTCCGCGTCCGGGAGGGTGCGGGTTTCCGGCGAGGGTTTCGCCCGCGGGATGTTGCCGCGCGTCCCCGAGGCTACAATGGACCGGGACCGCAGGACCGCTGCGCTTTGTTGGTCATTGGAGGGATCATGTTCATGGGACGCTGGGGAGGGAGGTTGGTCACAGCGGTCCTGACTCTGCTGTGCGGAGCCTGCAGCGGGATGTCCGGAACCATTCCTGTGGAGTCATCGGTGTCGGCGATCCCGACGGCCCAGCCTGTCGCCACCTCCTCCGGAGATCGGACCTGTGCTCCTACGGTGCCGTCCTCCAGCGCGTACTGTGACAAGGAGGTGCTGCTGGCTTCGAAGGACGCGCTGCGAGGCTCCCGCAAGGGAAGGCTCATTACTTGGCAACCCGACCGTCCACTCAAACTATTTGAAGGCGTGCGTGTGAGCCCGTCTTCCGGACAGGTGGTGGCGATAGACCTTGATCGGAGGGGCCTTGATGGGTTCATCCCACCGGACTTGGGGCGGCTCAGCCAACTGCAAGTACTGGATTTGTTCTCAAACGCGTTGACGGGCCCCATTCCGCCCGAACTGGGGTGGCTCGGACAACTGCAAGTACTGGTTTTGACTCGAAACACATTGACAGGTCCCATCCCACCCGAACTGGGGCAGCTCAACCAACTGCAAGACCTGTACTTGCACGAAAACGAATTGACGGGCCCCATCCCACCCGAACTGGGACAGCTCAGCCGACTGCAAGTACTGGATTTGACTCGAAACGAATTGACGGGCCCCATCCCGCCCGAACTGGGACAGCTCCGCCGACTGCAAGTACTGGATTTGTCTGGTAACGACTTGACGGGCCCCATCCCACCCGAACTGGGACAGCTCCGCCAACTACAAGGACTGGATTTGTCTGGTAACGACTTGACGGCCATCCCACCCGAACTGGGACAGCTCCGCCAACTACAAGGACTGGATTTGTCTCACAACCAGCTGACGGCCATCCCGCCCGAACTGGGGTGGCTCGGTCAACTGCAAACCCTAAATTTGTCCGTAAACAAGTTGACGGGTCCCATTCCGCCCGAACTGGGACAGTTCAACCAACTGCAAGACCTGAATTTGTCTGGCAACCAGCTGACGGCCATCCCGCCCGAACTGGGGCAGCTCGGACAGCTGCAAGACCTGAATTTGTCTGGCAACAACTTGACGGCCATCCCACCCGAACTGGGGCAGCTCAACCAACTGCAAGCCTTGGGTTTGTCTCACAACCAGCTGACGGCCATCCCCCCGGAACTGGGACAGCTCAACCAACTGCAAGGACTGTATTTGCGCGTAAACGAATTGACCGGCCCCATTCCTCCGGAACTGGGACAGCTCGGACAACTGCAAGTACTGCATTTACACGTAAACGAATTGACGGGTCTCATCCCGCCCGAACTGGGACAGCTCGGCCGACTGCGAAAGCTGTATTTGCACGAAAACGAATTGACGGGTCCCATCCCGCCCGAACTGGGACAGCTCGGACAACTGCAAGTACTGCATTTATCTCACAACGACTTGACGGCCATCCCACCCGAACTGGGGCAGCTCGGCCGACTACAAGAGCTGCATTTGGACTACAACCGCTTGACGGGTCCCATCCCGCCTGAACTGGGGCAACTCCGCCAACTGGATACCCTGTATTTGCACAACAACGAATTGACAGGTCCCATTCCGCCGGAATTGGGACAGCTTCGCTTTCTCGCCAGCCTGCATTTGGGTTACAACCGCTTGACGGGTCCCATCCCGCCTGAACTGGGGCAGCTCCGCGAATTGTGCTGGTTGTATTTGGACCACAACCGCTTGACCGGCCCCATCCCCCCGGAACTGGGATGGCTTCCGCAATTGCGCAGTCTGCTTCTGCATGCCAACCGCCTGACGGGCCCCATCCCCCCGGAACTGGGGCGGCTCGAACAACTCCGCAACCTGGGTCTGCAAGGCAACTGGTTGACGGGGTCCATCCCGCCTGAACTGGGGCGGCTTGAACATCTGTACGATCTGTATCTGCATGTCAACCAGTTGACGGGCCCCATCCCAACGGAATTGGAACAGCTTCGCTCCCTAAAGATTCTGTGGCTCCATGGGAATCAGTTTACCGGGTGTGTGCCCCCGGCACTGGCACCGATCTGCCAGTGCCCCGACCTGCCTCTGTGCGCATAGTCCGGGCACAGTTCAGCGCACGGGCACGCCGCTGACGTCACCGCGGGTCTGGACACAGGCGGCATGGACCCGGCCGGTGACGGTGGCTCTGAACCGGAGCTGTCACCTGGTGGCCGTGGCGGTATTCTTGCCCAGAATGTCGTAGCGGGTGGTGGAGCCACCGGCGATGGTGCCCACCTTGCCTTGGTACGTGCCCGAGCCCGAGCGTACGTTGAGGTTGGCCGTGGTGGTTGGTGGCCTTGAGGCTCGGCTGGGGCGGGGGCCAGGTGACAGTGAGCCCGGAGAGAACCCCGCGCGTCTGGACATAATCCAGGGCAATTGCATCTAAATGGGTTTGGGCTTGAGGCCAATCAGGCGGCACAGGTAGTTCTTGTTCCAGGCGGCCGCCAGCCGCTTGTTGGCAATGCCCACCTTGAGCGACCGGTCCTGCCGCAGCAGGTTGTGCGCGATGTGCCTGGGATAGCCATGTTGTGGGCCGCATAGCCCGTGCGGATGCGGCTGTCGTCCTCGCCAAAGGCGACATCCAGGACCCAGTGGTGGGCGTTTTCGATGCTCCAATGCTGGCCCACCGCACCGCGGACGGGGGCCACAGGAGTATCGAGAGCCGCTGCGGTTGAGCCCTGAGTAATCCGGAGTATCTGCAGGATATGAATCCACAGGGGTGCTGACCCGACCTGCGTAGTCTCTGCTGGTGGAGGTGGAACGATGGGCCTCATCTTATCTTATGACTACCCTGGGGGTTGCACAAATCTCTCGGCAGACCGAGTTCACGAATTTACAATTGCCCGTCCCCCTGAATCCCAATTTCCAATCGCCCATGACCATTTGTTTTCCCGAGCGCGATCTTCCCGTCCTGGACTCCTGTGATGTCTTGGTGGTCGACTGCAGTCTGGCCGGCATGGCAGCTGCAGTGCGGTTGGCAAGCCGCGGCTTGTCGGTCGCAATCGTGGAACCGCGGACGTATCCGGCCCGTGAAATGACGGCCAAGGGTCGCACCTGGATTGACTGCTCCGAAGTGGCAGGTTGTGCGCTGCCGGAACCGCTGGCAACGTCCTTTGCAGCAAGCAGGGAAGACGAAAGGGACGGGGTCTGGCCGCTGCATCAGGATCGATTCAAGCTGGCCCTGGAAGACCATCTTCGTACGGCCGGAGTCCGATTGTGGTACGCCTCGCTGCCTGTCGGCGTGCTCCAAGGCGCGGACGGTGCCGTTGCCGGAATTGTGGTCGGCAACAAATCGGGTCGGCAGGCAATTCGTTGCGGATGGGTGATCGACACCAGCGAAACGGCGTTGGCGGCGCGTCTGCTTGGCGCGGAGTTTGAACCCGAGTCGGAGCCGTCACGTGTAGTGCGCCGCATCGAATTCACCGGGGTTGAGGGACTTGAGGAGTCCGTGTTCGAATGGAATGTTTCCGGGACGGGCACTCTGGAACTGCAGGCGTTCCCGGGCAACGGTGGAGACGGCCACGTTAACATTGAATACGCCTCGGTCCATGCGGTTGGGGCGAGTGATGCGGTGAGCGCGACGGCACGGGACCTAGCGGCGCGGCGCGTGGGTGTGTCCTTGGTCGAATCACTCAAATCCGGTCATCCAGCGTTCGCAGACGCGGTGTGGGCCGGGTCCAGCCATGAAGTCGAGGGGGTGTTCACGACTAGCCTGGCTGTCCGGCAGGTTTCGGAAGTGGGGCCTGAAGTCCGGCTTCCTGCAACTGCGGTTTCGGAAGCTGCAACACTGGATGCTGCCTGCTTCCTCACCGGGGTCCCGGGTGTGGTATGCCTCAACGATGCGGCCTGCCTACCCGACGATGTCGCCCGTGCTCTGCGGCACCCGGTCGCGGCGAGCCAAATTGGTGTAGCGGTTGCAGGTTTGATTGACGAGCGGAACTCCATTCCGGAACCCGCAGGTTCGACGCGGACCTCCATCGCCGGTACCGGGATTGCCGTGAAGGAACAACCGGTTCCCCAGCGCGGGGTAGAGTATGAAACCGTCCGTGTCCCGGCAGTCCGCCTCCCGGAACTGGACGCGGTGGATTCAGTGATTGTCGGCGGCGGCACATCGGGAGGCATCGCCTCCGTCGCGTCGGGGACGTCCGGTCTGCAAACCGTCTTGGTGGACATGAACCCAGGCTTGGGCGGGACGGGTACCTATGGCGGCATTCATGCCTACTGGTTCGGCCACCGCGGCGGCTTTTCCGGTCAGGTGACGGCGATGGTCGACGACATGCACGTTCAGACGGGACATCCCACGCAACGCGGCGACATCCCCCAGTGGAATATCGAGTGCAAAATCCATGCCCTTCACGAAGGGATGATGGATGCCGGGGTCGTACCGTTGCTGAACGCCATGTTCATCGGCACCGTAGTCGAAGGCAACAATGTCCGCGGTGCGGCGGTCGCGACCCGCTACGGTCCCCTGTGCACCTTGGGCTCCATTACGATTGACTGTACGGGTGACGGCGATGTGGCCGCGTTCGCCGGGGCACCCTACGTGCTGGGTGCCGGACGCGACCACTCAATGATGTACTCCTACATGGCTCAGGTGATCAGGCCGGGACGTCCGCGCAATGTCAAGACCCGTTCGGTCGACGTCACCAACGTCGAGGACTACACGCGCGGGATCATGGCCGAACGCCGCAGTGCGAACGCCGGGGATGTGGACCACGGCATCTATTTGGCGCCCCGCGAAAGCCGCCACATCCAGGCTGACATCACGCTGACGCTCACCGATCAGCTTGTGCGGCGGGCCTTCAAGGACGTGGTGGCGGTGATGTTCAGCAACAACGACATCAAGGGACAGAGCACATCCGATTGGATTCTGATGGGCCTACAGTCACCCCATTTGGAGATTGAGATTCCCTGGCGGGCGCTACTGCCCGTCGGCTTGGAGAACATCATCGTCTCGGGGAAGGCCTTTTCGGCGACGCACGATGCCTTGGCCGCCCCGCGCATGCAGCCGGACATGGAGAACTTGGGTGGTGTTGCCGCCCTGGCCGCCGCCCTTTGCCTACAGAGGGGCGAAACCCCGCGGCAACTGCCGGTGCGTCTCCTGCAGGAGCGGTTGGTGGATGCCGATGTCCTGCCCGAACGAATTCTGACCCGCGATCTGGAACCACTCCGCTTCTCGGAAGAGGAATGCACAGCCAAATGGGCGCGCTTCAATCCGGATGTGCCGTTGCACACCTATTCCGACCAGCGAAACAATCGGCGGTACCCCGGACGCATCGACATCGCGGACCTGATGTGCATGGGACCGGAAGTTGTGCCGTTCCTTGCCGAACGGTACGCGGGTGCGGAAGGTGCGGCCAAAGTGCTTTTGGCGCAAGTGCTGGCAATCCTTGGATCGAATCGGGGCATGGAGACGCTGGTTGAGACCTGCATGGCCGAATTGGCACAGGACCGCCTCCCCATCCAGGAGGATGCCATCATCTACAAGGGCATCCCGCCGGACCAGAATGCGGCATCCAACGCGGCGTTCCTCGTCTACAGTCTGGGGCACGCGCGGGACCCGCGTGCCATCCCCGTGTGGCGACGGGTGGTCGATCTCCTCGGGCACGAGAGCCCTGAGGACTTCATGGACAAGGATCGGTCGATGTACTACTACGTGCCGGCCGTCTGTTACGGGATCGAACGGCTTGGCGATCCGGCTTGCATTCCCCTGCTTGAGAAGTTGGCCGCCCATCCGGCACTCAAGGATCAACTCGTTGCCGATCCGAGCGCCCTCGGAGCAGACTATGTGGAGGAGCGGTTGGCCTATCTGGAGGTACTGGTGTCACGGTGCCTGGCCCGCTGCGGCAGTCCGCAAGGCTATATTCGGCTAATCGACTATCTGCAGGATGCACGCGCTATCCACACGGAGCACGCCCTGACAGAGCTCGTGCGCATTACCGGTGAGGACTTCGGCAAGGATCCGGCGCAGTGGATCGATTGGTTGGAACGGCACGCCGACGACTTGGAACCGGTTCCGTGGTGCGATGTTTCCGACGCGGTGCGCGCTTGGGACGAAGAGATTCTCGTCGACCCGATTCATGCGCAGTCCGAATTCACATTGCGGAAACCCAAGGCGGCTGCTGTGTGACACTCCGGAACGGTGAACTCGATTTCAGTCATGGATGTCGGGTCTTTTGTCTTTGTTGATGATCTCAAGCTACCGGTAGGCTTTGATGTCGATTTCACACGGCAGGGCCGCGCCGCTGGGGAGCATGCCCAATGGTCGGGCAGTGGAGTCACACCATGCCGTCCCCGTCCAATCTTGAGTCTTCTTGCGCGAACCAGGGTATCGGAATGGGCGGCGATGTCCCCCGATAGGCTGGCAAAAGCGTGTCAATAAACTGGTGCTCCCCGGGTACTTTCAGCGTAGAAATCAGTGCCTACAGACTGTGTCAACCTGCAATGGCAGGAAGCACTGGAGCACGGTGTCCTCCTGGGCACGTAGTTTCCAGGTGGAAACACGCACAAAATGCAAATTTGTCGGCCGGCTTGGATCGGGGATCTGAACCAACGAAACTGATCTAGGTATTCGCGAATTCAGCGAATTTGGCCTAGTGCTAGACTCGCGGGATCTGGGTTGAAGGCTTCGGGCGAAGCCTGGAGCGGGAGGCCCTCTTTTTCGTGCTCGGAAGGTGAGCCATGGACAGACATGAGTCGAAAGGAGTAGGGATAGAAAGAAAGTTCTCGCGGCGCCGATTTCTGCAGACGACCTCTGCCGTGATCGGTGCGGGTTCTTTGGCGGCCTTGGCTGGCTGCGTGGCACCGGCGGCGCCGACGGGGCCTGCCGTCGAGGCCTACGAGCTGCGTTTTATCAAACTGGCCATGTCGGATGTGATTGCCGATTATTTCCATGACACGGTGATCCCCGAATTCGAGGCAGCCAACGAAGGCGCCACCGTCACGGTCGATATGAGCACATGGGGCAACCTGGGGGAAAAGCTGCTAACCAGTTTCGCAGGCAACATTCCCGTGGACCTTCTGGAAACCGGCAGTGACTGGGTTGGGCCCTATGCCAAGCGCGACCAGTTCCTGTCGATAGAAAGCTACGTGGTAAATCAGTACCAGGATGAGATAGTGGACTTCTACCCGGATATGGTGGAACTCTCCCGGTACGGCGGGGATTTGCGGGGCCTGCCCTATATTCTTGACATCCGCACACTGTGCTATCGCAAGGACCACTTCGAGGAAGCAGGCCTGGATCCCGAAGTGCCCCCGGACACCTGGGACGACCTGGTGGATTTCGGCACCCGGCTGTTACAGATGGATGATCAGGGCAATTTCGAACGGGCCGGTTACCTGCTCAATGCCGCCGGACCAGGTGGCGCCTTCTTCGAGTACTGGTATCTGCTGGTGCAGAACGGTTCGGGAGTCGTGATTCCATGGGGGAGTTGGGATCCTGAGGATGTGGCCTTCAACGGTCCGGAAGGCTTGGAAGCGCTTCAGTTCATGTATGACCTGATCCACACCCACGCAATCACGCCCATGACGGGCATGTCCAGCCAGAACCCAAGCCTGTCTCCTCTAGGAGCGGGTGTCGCCTCCATGCACAATACGGGGGCTTGGGAAATCGGCAACTGGAAACAGAACCAGGCCGACAACATTCACCTGTTGGGTGTGGGCATACCGTTGATGAAGGTCAGGCGCTTGCAATATGCGGTGCCCAATGTCTACGCCGTTGGGTCCAACACGCGCGATGCCGACAGGGCTTGGGCCCTGATGGAGCACATGGTCTCAAGAGAGACATTGACCGGTATGCTGGGTCCGGTGAGCCAGTCTCCTCCGCGCATGTCGATTGCTGCGGAGGCCGAGTACATGCAGGATCCGCTCCTGAAGAAATACCAGGCCATTCCGGAAGAGGGATGGGGCACGACCACGCCGCAAGCGGTCGACTTTCCCACCCTGGAACTGATCGGCCAGTATGTGCAGGCCGCGCTGCGGGATGAAATGGGACTGCAGGCCGCCTTGGACGCCGCGGCCGCGGAAGTACAACAGAAAATCATTGAAGCCCTGGAAGCGTAGGCAGTTATCCAGGGGCGTTGGATCGGCCCTTCTTCATCCGGTTGCACCAAGGCCGGATGACGTGGGGCCGATCCGAGACGGTCCGGCAACGGACTAGACGGTGTCTTGATGGCCGCGCGCTCAGTGGCGGCAACGGTGCCGGACAATTCCTGCCGCGTCCAGGGATGATTTGAGCCCGATGCCTTTGTGGATCGCGATCCGGGACCAAGGCTGTGGTCTCCTGTCCGATTGGGGGGATTCCAGGCACCCCGGACGAATCAACCCGGGCTGACATAAGGGATGTCCATCACCACCCCGGCCCGCGGTGAGGGCCGGCCCGATCGGAAAAAGGGCAAGGGATTCGGTATCACGCGCCAGGAGCGGGCAGCTGCGTTGTTCATCCTGCCCTTGATGGTGCTCTTGACGGTTTTCTGGATTGTCCCTTCCCTGTCTTCCCTCTTTTTCAGTCTCACCAACTACAGCGTGGTCAGTGCCACCCGATGGGTGGGGCCGGAAAACTATCTGCGGCTGGTGGACGACTGGCTTTTCTGGCGCTCATTGCTGAATTCCGCCTATTTTACGGTGGGCAACATACCCTTGTTGCTCGTCTGTGGCCTGACCCTGGCCATTGCTCTCAACAGCACGAGGCTGCGACTCCGCTATCTGTACCGGGTAGTGTTCTATCTGCCGCTGGTGACCTCGTCCATCGCCTTGTCCATGGTCTGGCTGTGGCTCTTTGATCCCCATCTCGGTCTTCTCAATCTGCTCCTGAATGCGGCGGGGCTGCCTTCGCAACCTTGGCTGCAGAGCACCAAACAGGCCATGCCCTCCATCATATTCATGAGTGTCTGGGGGGGTGTGGGCGGCACCATGCTGATCTACCTGGCGGGCCTCCAGGGAATTTCGGAACAGGTCTACGAAGCCGCCCAGGTGGACGGTGCCACACCCTGGCAGTCGTTCTTTCACGTCACCTTGCCCCTATTGAGGCCGGTGACCCTTTATGTACTGGTGACCAGCATCATCGGCTCCTTCCAGATATTTGGTCCCATCTACGCCATGACCCAGGGCGGCCCTGCCTTTGCCACCACGACTATCGTGCATCAGATCTACATCAACGGCTTTCGTTATTTCAACATGGGCTACGCGGCAGCCCAATCCTGGATTCTGTTTCTGTTGCTGCTGGGTCTGTCCATCGCCAACCTGCGTCTCATGACCCGCGGCCTCGACGTCTGAGCGCCCTGGCCGAAATCACATGACAATCCCTGCGCACATCGAGATTGCCTCTCCAAACCGGAGGAGCCAGACAGGTCTGTATCTGTTTCTGTACCCTGTCCTGTCCCTGGTGGCCGTGTCCATGCTGATCCCGTTCCTGTGGATGTTCCTGACGGCGTTCAAGCCCCAGGCGGACATGTTCCAGGTCCCTCCTCTGATTTTCACCTTGAGCTACACGATGGAGAATTTCACCCGCGCGTGGACCCGAGGCAAATTCGACCGTTTTCTGGCCAACAGCATGGTTGTCTCAACATCCATCACGGCCCTGAACCTGATGGTCACGTCGTTGGCCGGCTATGCCTTTGCCCGGCTGCAGTGGCGGCTCCGGGAAGTGTTCTTCGTGATCGTGCTTTCCGTCATGATGCTGCCCGGCCTGATAGCCCTGATTCCCACCTTTCTGATTGTCAAGGCGGTACCCTTGGCCGGCGGCAACAACCTGCTGGGCCAGAACGGCACCGGATGGTTGGACAGTTTCCCGGGCCTCATCTTTCCGCTGGTGGGTAGCGGCTTCTATGTATTCCTGTTGCGGCAGTTTTTTCTCACCTTGCCCAAAGAGTTGGAGGATGCCGCCCGCATAGACGGCAGCAGTGAATTCAATGTCTTCTGGCGCATTATCCTGCCTTTGTGCAAGCCGGCTTTGGCCGTCGTGGCCCTGTTCAGCTTTCAGTATTCATGGAACGACTTCCTCTGGCCGTTGGTCATCATCCAGAGCGATCGTATGCGTACCGTGCAACTCGGGCTGGCCCTTTTCCGTACCCAGACCCGCATTAACTGGGGTGTGCTCATGGCTGGTACGGCCATTGCCACCATACCCACCGTTGTGCTGTTTTTGTCGTTTCAACAGTATTTTGTACGGGGGATCGCCCTGACAGGCATCAAGGGCTGAGGGCGATACATTCGCTGAATTGGGCTCCTCGATGTGCAGGGGGACCGAAGCTGCCTGGGTCGTGTGTCTGTCAAGCACAATGATTTCCTCTGCGATGGCGGAGACGGCGGAACGGAGACATTGGAGAATTTCACATGCCTGATATCCGAACATCGACCACCGAGGGACACGTCCCGGCCAAACGGAGGCCCGATCCCCCAATGTACCCCGGTGGGATGGCAATCGACCGGGAAGAGGAGCAGGCGGTGCTGGAAGTGCTGCGGACAAAGCGTTTGTTTCGCTATTACGGGCCGGCAGAAGGTGCGTCCAAGGTGGCATCCCTTGAGAAGGCCTTTGCCCAATTCATGGGTGCCGAGTATGCCGTGGCAGTCAACTCGGGAACATCCGCGCTCATCAGCGGATTGCAGGGTCTCGGCGTAGGGCCAGGCGACGAGGTGATCGTGCCGGCCTACACTTGGATTGCATCGGCGGCCGCTGTGCTGACTGTGGGAGCCATACCCGTGATTGCCGAGGTGGACTCCTCCCTGACGTTGGATCCGGAGGATGTCAGATCCAGGATTACCCCCTATACCAAGGTCATCATGCCCGTTCACATGCGCGGGGCGCCGTGCGACATGAAGGCCATATTGGAAATCGCCCAGGAGCATGGCCTCAAGGTGCTTGAGGACACCGCGCAGGCGGACGGGGCCAGTTATGGAGGCCGGAGACTGGGTTCCATGGGCGATGCCGGATGTTTCAGTCTGCAGTTCAACAAGATCATCACTTCCGGGGAAGGCGGCATGGTCGTGACGGGAGATGAAGAGGTCTGGCAGCGGGCCCTGATGTTTCATGACGTGATAGGCGCCGCCCAGGCCGGGTTTCCCCGGGAGCAGATGATCTGGGGCGCGAACTTCCGCATGCCGGAACTGTTGGCTGCCGTGGCCGGCGTACAGTTGCGGAGGCTGCCGGAATTGCTGGAGGCCATGCGCATACGCAAGCGTCAGCTCAAGGAGGGTATCGCCGCCGTGGCCCTTGAGCACGGGTTTGAATTCCGTCAGCTGCATGATGAGGAAGGCGATGCCGCCATATGCCTGATCTGCTACGCCCCGAATGCCGCACAGGCCAGCCGCACGGCAGCAGCCCTGCGGTCCGAGAACATTGGTGCCGGCACTCTGTACCATCCGGAACAGACCGACTACCATGTCTATGCGCACTGGGATTCCATTCTGGACAAGCGAGCTTGGACAGCCCTCGGTTCACCATGGGCGGCTGCACAACGGGACATCCAGTATGCAAGGGACATGTGCCCACGGTCGCTGGACTGGCTGGCGCGCGCGGTGCATGTGGATGTGAGCCCGTCGCTGACCAATGAGGATCTGGAGGAAACCGTAGAGGGTTTCCACCGCGTCCTGGCCGGCCAATGAAAATCAGCCGCGGCGCGGCCAGTTCGTATCTTGTCGGCTACTGGAGGTTGTCGGGGGCCCGATCTGTGTTGAAAGAGGTTTGCGGTCAGCCCGGCCAAGCCCTATCCTTGGCGCATGTACCAAGCAGCATTGGGTCCATAGCTCACGGCGGAGAAAAAATGTCCCGTTTGCTGCTGACTTCGCCCCGCGCGGGTATAGATGGGTGCTACTTCCACTCCAGCGCGACGCCGGTGTAGCTGTCCTTTTGGTTCAGGAGACCTTGATAGGCTTCCTCGATTCCTTCAGGATGCATGCGGTGCGAAATTAATGGCTCCAGCTGAATGCGCCCGTCCTCCAGCCACTCGAAGATCATCTTCTGCTTCTGGTACTGGGACGTGTCGGCATTCACGGCCGGATAAAACGGATACTGCCATTCAAGGGCTCCAAGCACCTTGATGCAACTGTAGTGCATCTTGCCAAAGAAATCCGTCAGGTTTCCGGTGACCGGAGCGCGCGGCGTGCCGAGGATTACCAGTTGTCCATGTCTGCGGGTGGCATCAAGGGCCTGCATGCACACGGCGCTGTGGCCAACCGCTTCAACCACAATATCGGCTCCGGTGCCGCCGGTCAGTTCCAGGATCCGGTCCTGTACCTCCTCGGGCGAACCGCCCACCTGCTCCGCGACGCCGACTTTGGCGGCCAGGGCGCGGCGCTCGGCGACCGGATCCACGGCGATCACCCGACAGCCGATCGCTCCGTAGAGCTGGGAGGCCAGGTTGCCTACAATGCCCAGCCCAAACACCACGACCGTGGGCGCACCCTTGATTTCGGGTACCAGAATGGATGTTGCGGCCACGCCGGCCATACGCGAGGCAACGGCAATGTCGCCCGGCAGGCCGTCCGGCACCGGATACACCAGCCGCTCCTCCTTGAACTTGGCCCAGGCCTCGTGTTTGGCATAGGTGAAGACCCTTTGTCCCACGTCCGCCCTGACGGCCTCGGAGCCCTTGGCTCGGACTGTACCCACGTTGGCGTACCCTGAACGCCACGGATACCTGCACCATCCGTCTTCCTGCCAGACCTGAGGCTCCACGCCCGTATAGTTGGCTAGTTCGGTGCCGGAACTGATAAAGGTCCATTCCGTCTCGATGAGCAGTTCGTCGGGTGCCAAATCGTCGAGGTCGATTTCCTCCGAGTCCAGGCGTACCTGGTTTTGGTAATGGACGTTGACAAAGAAATTCCGCATGTCGGAAACCCCGATTGTGGCAGTCGATGGTTGTCAGTTGAGTCGCTCAAAGATGCCGGCGGCACCCATACCGCCACCGACGCACATGGTGACCATGCCGGTTTCCAGGTCGCGTTCCTTCAACTCGGCCAAGATTTGCACAGTCAGTTTGGAGCCTGTTGCTCCCAAGGGATGACCCAGGGCGATGGCTCCGCCGTTGACGTTGGTGTGTTCTTCATCCAGTTCAAGGCTGCGGATCACGGCCAGGGCCTGGGCTGCGAAGGCTTCATTGAGTTCCACCAGGTCCACATCGTCCAACTCGAGTCCGGCCTGCTTCAGTGCCTTGGGCACGGCCAGGACCGGCCCGATACCCATGGTTTCGGGATCCACTCCGGCCGTGGCGTAGCTTTTGAAGCGCGCCAGCGGAACCAGGCCTTCGGCACGGGCCTGATCCTCGTTCATCAACACCACTGCGGCTGCACCGTCGCTCATTTGGCTGCTGTTGCCGGCGGTGACGGTGCCCTGACTGTGGAACACGGGCCGCAGTGCGGCCAGCTTTTCGGCCGAAGTGTCGAAGCGAATCCCCTCGTCACGGGCGAACGACAGGGAACGGGCTTCTGCGCGGGAGCCATTGCCGACCAATCCCTCGACGTCCAAGGGCACGATCTGGTCGTCAAAGCGACCGCCTGTCTGGGCCGCGCCGGCCCGTTGGTGGCTGCGCAGGGCAAAGGCGTCCTGGTCCTCGCGGGAAACATCGTGTTCCCTGGCCAGGTTCTCGGCCGTCAGGCCCATGTTCAGATAGGCACCGGGACGTTGTTCCATGAGGTCCGGATCGGCCCTGAACACCTGCCCTGGTATCGGGACCCGGGACATGCTCTCAACCCCGCCCGCCACCACCACGTCGGCGCTGCCGGTCATGATTTGCCAGGCGCCCATGGCGATGGTTTGCAGGCCGCTGGCACACTGGCGGTTGACGGTCTGGGCGCTGACGGAGACCGGCAGGCCGGCTTTGAGGGCTACCAGGCGCGCGACGTTCAGGCCCTGTTCCGCCTCGGGAAAGGCACAGCCAACAATGACATCCTCGATGCGTTCGGGATCAACGCCCGAGCGTTCCACGGTGGCGCGCAGGACTTGGGCGAGCATGTCCTCGGGACGTACTGCACTCAGGCTTCCTTTAACGGCGCGGCCGGCGGCGGAACGCGCAGCTCCCACGATTACGGCTTGGTTCATGGCATTTAGTTCCGAAGTGGTTTCTTCTGGGTCAACATGTGGACGATGCGATCGCGGCTTAACGGTTCGCCGGCCAGGGACAGGTTGGCTTCCCGCTCAAGGTCCAGGAACCATTGCTCGTCCATCCACGCCGGACTGGCCAGGCGGCCGCCGCACAGTACATGGGCGAGCTTGGTGGCAATCAGGGCGTCGTGTTCGCTGATATACCCGGCTTCCCGGTACATGAACACCTCCATTTCCAGATTGGCCAGGCCGTCGCGTCCCGCCGCATAGGTATTTTGGTGTACCGCCGGGGGTACATAGCCCAGATCCAGACTTCGTTGCAGCTCCCGCACGGCCCACGGCAGCAGTTGGCTGCGCCTGGTTACCAACGAGGCCTGTTGTGGAAGGTAGCCCATTGCCTGGGCGTCCTGGGCGTTGTCCGAGATCTTGGCCATGGCCACCTGGGCATGCCGGTCCTTGAGTACCTGATGGGCATCTCCGCCGCGGTCCAGGAATTCCCGTGCCAGGCTTCGGCGCACCAGTTCCTTGCATCCACCCCATCCTGGCACCAGGCCAACAGCCGACTCGGTCAGTCCCAGACAGGCTTCGGGATGGGCCACCACGCCATCCAGAGACAGCAGCAGTTCGACCCCACCACCGGCCGTCATGCCCCGTGCGGCCGCCCATACCGGCTTCGGAGCCTGGCGCAGGGCCATGAACGTGTCCTGGCCCAGTTTGGCCAACCGTTCCAGTTCCTGCCAGTCGGCGGCCTCGAGCAGGGCCAGAATCAGTTTCAGATTGGCACCGGCGGAGAAGATGTCGTCGTCGTTGGCGATGATGAGGCCGGCCGCGGACCCGTGCAATTGGTCGCATACCTCCTGGCACACCGACAGGACCTGCTCGTCGATGGTGTTGAGCACCGATCGGGTTTCAAGGAACAGGATTCCGTCCTGGCCGGTTCTCAGGCAGGCCGACTCGTTTTCCGCGATCACCTGCCCCGTGCGCATGGCGTCGGCATAGGCGTGGTAGTTGACCTCGGCCGGGACGGGAGTCATGCCGCCGCGGAAGTTCCAACTGGTGCGCTTGCCGTTGGCCGACCGGTGAAATGATGTATCGGAGGATGCAAGCATTCCCGCGGTCCACTCTCCCAGATGCATGTCCGACTGTCGCATGCGGTCCAGGGATTCGGGGCCCAGGGTATCCCACAGTTCGAAGGGTCCCAACTGCCAGGCAAAACCAGTGCGGATGACCCGATCGACCGCGTGGCAGTCGTTCGCAATGTCTCCAGCAACCTGCGAAAGGTAGGAAAATATCTGCCCGTGGATCTGCCACAGGAACTCGCCGAAGCGGTTATCCAACTCCAGTAGGGCCGGGAACCGCTCCGCCAGTGGCATTCCGTGTAGCGTGTCGATGGCTTCGTCGCTGAACCGGGGCGCCGGCACCCACGACAGGCGGCCTTCGATCGCCTCGGCCAAGTCGAGCGACAGGAACAGTCGCTTGCCGTTCGCGTCGCGTTCTGTGCGGTAGAAGCCCTGTCCGGTTTTGCTGCCCAGATGGCCGGCTTCCAGCAGGGCCGTCATCATGGATCGGTACCCTTCATGGAAGCGGACCGACCGGCAGGGATCGTCCGGGGTGAGATCGTCCAAGTTGCGGCACACCAGGTCCATCACGTCCAGACCCACGATGTCGGCGAGCCTGAAGGTCGCCGCGTTGGGACGCCCCAACAGCGACCCGGTTAAGCCGTCCACCTCAGCTACCGTCAGCCCCATATCCAGGGCCGTGTTGATTGTCACCTGATGAAAGAAGGCAAACAGACGGTTGGCGATGAAGTACGGGGTGTCTCGACAGACCACGGTTTCGCGTCCCAGCCGCACACTGCTGAAGGTCCCGAAGTCCGCCAACAGCGCAGGGTCGGTTCCGGCGTGGGGAATCAGCTCCAGCAGTGGCAGGTAGCGGGGCGGGTTGAAGAAGTGGGTGCCCATGAAACGGGACGCGAAGTCCGCGGGCAGCCCTTCGGCCAGCATGTGAATCGGCAGCCCCGACGTGTTGGTCGTGATCAGCCGGCAGGTTGGATTGAGGTCGGCCAGCCTGGCCAGCAGGAACCGCTTGGTCTCCATATCCTCGATGACGGCTTCCAGAACCCACTCACTTTCGCTCAGGGCAGCCTCCAGATCCTCGTCCATGTTCCCAGGCCGGATCAGGGATCGCGACTCCTTGTGTACCAGGTTGGGTGGCCGCCCGGCGGCCATCCGAGTCAGGCCCTGCCACGCCAGTTGGCTGCGGCCTACCTGGACAGGGGCAACGCCTTCGATGTTGATGTTCGGATCCGGGTCGCTGGCCAGGTCAAGGAGATGCACACGGATGCCGGCGTCCGCCAGCAGGCCGGCGATGGCGGCTCCCATTGTGCCCGCGCCCAGCACGGTTGCGGTCTGGATGTTTAGGGTCATGGCTTAAGGTGTTTGGACGGTCCCGGCGTAGTTCAGCGGCCTGGCGATGGCAACGGTTTCCGCATCCCGATCCAGGCCGGTTGGAACTGGAATCCGAGTTTGCGATGGATGTGCCCAATGGCGCTGTCGGGATCGCCGTAGGCAATGACCTTCGCATATCCCCTAGCCTTGGCGCTGTCGAAGGCATGCAGTTTAAGGGTGGTGGCTACACCGCACCGGCGCCAGGCCCGTTCCACACCGGTGCGGAAGGCCTGCACCGCTGTGTCGTCGTCCGCCGTTGACCGGAGCTCGGTCATGCCAATCCAGTTGGATCCGTTCAGCGCAATCCAGCACAGGTTCGGATCGAAGTCCCGGGCGTTGAGATGTTCTTCCGCGAACTGCTCGGCAGAGGGCCTGTTCAGGGGTTCCGGCGCCACGGCCTCGGCCTGAATGCGGTAATCCAGATCGCGGAAGCGCTCCGGCCAGTCGGGACAGCTTTCGGTCAAGGATGCGAGGGGGCGGAACTGCACCGAACTCGGGTCCGGGCATCGTTCCGTCATCCGTATTTCGAACCGCTCCAAATCCAGTTCGGAGTCGGCATCGCGGTCGGTTGCGACAAACCCAAGGGACTGCAGGAATCTCATTCCTCCAATTTGGTCTTCCCGGCAACCGCTGTTTAGGGTTCGGATGTCTGCAGCCGGTGCCTGCTTCAGCAAATCTCGAAAGATGTGTGAGCCAATCCCCTGCCGGCGATGCGCGGGATGGACCACCACATAAACATGAAAGGCGCCGGGCTCACCCAGCCAGAAGGCTTCCCCGCAGGACCCGAATCCCGCGACGGAGCCGTCGATTTCACAGACTCGCTGATCCCACCTGATGTCCGGCCGCGCGGCCGCCATCTCCCGCTGGGCTTCCACGGTGGTTGGCGTGTCCGGCCAGGTTTGGTTCTCCATTGCGACCAAGGCCCGGAAGTCGGCATCCGAGTCGTTGAAATCTCTCAGGTACATGATGTCAGCGGTATTGGGCCCTGGTTGGAACAAGCACACATCGCGGCCTTGTCACTCGCGGTTGGCCAAACCAGCATAGCCCCAGGCCAGAGCCAGGACAATGGTTCCATAGACCAGTTGCTGGATGTCCTGCCCGACATTGAGGAATGTGAGCATGGAGTTGAGCACACTCAAAATCAGTGCGCCCAGGATGGTTCCGGTATAGCCGCCCACTCCGCCAAAGATGGATGTGCCGCCGATCACGGCCGCCGCGACCGAGGGCAGCAGAAAGGCGTTCGCCAACTGGAGATCGACCGCTCCGGTGCGCCCGGCCAACAGAATGCCCGCAATGGATCCCAGGATCCCGGCCGCGATGTAGGCTGCAATGCGCACCTGCCACGTCCGGACGCCAGCCAACCGTACCGCGGTCTCGTTGTCACCCACGGCGTACAGAAGCCGACCCCAGCCGGTGCGTCTCAGAAGCCAAATCAGGATCAGTGAAATCGCGGCCCACACAATGACACTGTAGGGCAGGCGGTTGCCGAGGAAGGAACCCGCCGCCAGTTCCTTGATGAACGGGGCGACCACGGTGGAACCCCTCAGGATGGATTGGGTCCATGCCGTGAAGGTGCCAAGCATGATGCCCGACATCGCCAGGGTCATGATGAGGGGGTTGACGCGGAACACGGCGACGCCGATGCCGTTGGCGGCCCCGACAACAAGGCCGACGGCCACGCCCATCAGGATGGCGACGGCGGCTCCGTGGGAGGATTGACTGGCTGCCACATAGGCGGAACCCGTGGCAATCATGGTGACCGACAGGTCGATGCCGCCCGTAAGCATCAGAATGGTCTGTGCCCCGGCCAGGATGCCCAGCGGGGCTGCCTGCAACAGCGAGCTGCGGGCCCCGTTCAGGGAAAGGTATTCGGGCTCGATGAACCCGGTGACCAGCACCAGCAGGAGACATACGCCGCCCAGGACCACCGAGGGGTTAGCCCGCGCCTTGGCGGCCAGGCGCGCCCGGACGGTTGTGGCAGCGGCCGCGGAGTCAACCATGGCGGAACCTGCGCGGATGGCGGTACGGACCGGGATTGCAACCGGGACTCATGTTCGGCGCTCCCGGATCAAGGCCACCAGGCCGCCAATCATCATGACCATGGCGATGAGCACCCCCTGCAGAATCTGGGCATTGTTGGGGTTGATGCCCATGGCGCTCAGGATGGGATTGAGCATGATCAGAATCATGCCGGCCGCCACCACCCCGAGGACCAGTCCGGTGCCACCGGTCAGGGCAACCCCGCCCAGTACGACGGCGGCCACGCTGTTGAGGGTGGCGTTGGCCCCCACGCTGAACCGCGGGTCTCCGGTACCCGTGATGGCAACGGTGGCCAGGCCCGCCAGGGCCGCCAGCGCGCCGCCCAAGGCATAGGAGGCCACCTTGGCCCGGGTCACACCCAATCCGGCCAACGAGGCGATGTTGGAGTCGCTGCCGATGGCGTACATGGACAGGCCCAGCCGGGTGCGTCGCGACAACAGGAACACGACGGTTGCCGGAATGATCATCATCAGGACCGGCAGAACATAGGTGCCGCCGATGCCCGATTCGGAACCCGTGAACAGCCACCGGAATTCGGGAGCCGTGCCGCCGCCCGGCGAAGGCAGGATCCACAGGGCCAAGCCCGACCAGATGTAGCTGGTGGCCAGGGTTACTACAATGTCCGGCACCCCCGAGATGCGGATCACGTAGCCGGTCATGCCGTTGAGGAAGGCGACGAGGCTGATCAAAAGGAGAGCGATCACCACCACGGCCCCGAAGGGCTGGTCCGCCATGAAACGGGCCGCAATCGCGTTGCTCAGCAACAGCAGGGCTCCCAGCGACAGGTCGATGCCGCCCGCGATCACGATGATGGCCTGTCCCAGCGCCAGGTAGACCAAGGGCAGGCTGTTCTTGCTGATGGATGTGATCTGGAACTCCCCGAACCGGGGAATGAGGTTGGCATACCAGATCAGAAGGGTCAGCAGCAGCAGCCAGACGCCAAGGGTCCAGCCACTGCGGGACAGGATCAGACCGGTCCTGTTGAAAACGACAGTGGCGCGGCTATCCCGGTTCATGCAACAGGTAATGGACCAGGGTCAGACGAGTCCGTGGGCCGCGGTCAGGAGAGAGGCTTCCGTGGCCTGAGCCGCCACCTGTTCATCGACGATCAGGCCGTTGTGCATGACCAGCACGCGATCGCAGACGAGCGGGATTTCGGCCAGTTCGCTGGTATACAGGAGCACGGCCGCACCGTCGGCCGCCAGCTTGCGCAGGAGGGCGTAAATCTCCCCCTTGGTCTGAATGTCGATGCCACGGGTTGGGTCAAAGCACAACAGCGTGCGGAAGCCCGAGACCAGCCACCGGCCGATGGCCACTTTTTGCTGGTTGCCGCCTGACAGCCGCCGTACCTGAGCGGCAGCCCTGGTGTCGATCGACAGGCTGTCGATGGCATTGGCGGCCCGGGTGCGTTCATCGGCCGGCAAGCCCAGCCACTGCCGGATGCGCGTGATGAGGGTTACGACCAGGTTTTGGTACACCGGCAGACTGGGCAGCAGGGCCTGTAGACGGTCTCCCGGAATGAGGACCACCCCCTGTCGCACTGCATCGGCCGGCGACAGGAACCGGCAGGGACTCCCGTCCACCAGGATCCGGCCGGAACTGGGCCGTCTCTCTCCGCACAGGATGTCGAATACGCGTTCCTGTCCCTGGCCCTCCAGTGCCACCAGGCCAAGGACCTCGCCCCGGCGAACGGCAAACGAGACCTGGCGGACCACCTCCCCGGATGCCAGTTCTTCCACGGCAAAGACGGTCTCGGTGCCTGCAGTCGTTGGTGCGGCAATGCCGGCTGGCATGTCGGGTGCGAGGTCCACAGGGGATCCCAACATGGTGTGGACCAGTTTCTGCTGCGTGATGCCGCCGACTTCCAGTTCGGCGACATTGCGCCCGTCACGCAGAATGGTCGCCGTATCGCAAATGCGCATCACCTCGGCCAGGCGATGGGTGATGAGCACAACGGAGCATCCGTCGGACTTCAGCCGGTCAAGCAGTTCGAACAGCTGCTCGGCCTGATCCGCGGTCAAGGCGGCGGTGATCTCGTCCAGCAGCAGGATTTTGGGATTCAGCGCCAGGGCGCGGGCGAGATCCACCAGGCGCAGAACATCCAGGGGCAGGTCCCGGACCATGCGGTCCCGGTCCAACGAACCCAGATTGAACTCGTCCAGCCACTGTTCAAAGGTGGCCGGATCGGTTTGGCTCAACCGCAGGTTCTGGGCAATGGTCAGATCCCGGATCAGGGCCGGATCCTGAAAGACCGTGGCGATACCGCCCCGCATGGCCTCGACCGGGGTCCGGAAGTTGGCGGTCTTGCCCTCCACCGCCAGCGTGCCCCTGTCCGCCGGATGGACTCCGGCCAGGATGCGGACCAGGGTGCTTTTGCCGGCGCCGTTGGCACCCAGCAGGGCGTGGATCTCGTGGCGGCGCACGGTCATGTCGACCGCTTCCAGCGCCACCACGGATCCATACGCTTTGGCCACGCCCGCTATGGTCAGCAGCGGGGATGGCCTGTTCATGTCAATCCGGGACGCGGGCGTCTGCTATTCGCCGGGCGCCTTGCAGGCGGAGACATCCGCGCTGCCGTTGTAGTGGGTAAATGGTTCGATGTCGACGTACGTGCTCCATCCGACCTGTTCGTCCGGGGCGTAGATGGCGTTCAGGCCGTCGGTGTTGTCGGTCGCGAAGACCTTGGGGGTCAGGATGGTTTCATGCGGCGGGTTGTTGCCGAGGAGCGCGTCGATCGCAATCGAAGTGCCTACGGCGCCGATGGCGGGCGGGTTGGTGACCGCAGCCCCGACCAGGCCTTCATCGGCCAGGTCCAGCAACTGTGCCACGAAGCCGTTGTTGTCGGCGCCCACAATCGGGACGAAGGGCTTGTCCGCCACCTGGAACTGCTCGACCACCGGGTAGTCGATGCCCGAAGTCCAGATGCCGTCGATTTCCTGCGTGGTGATCAGGTCGAGTGCCTGTTGGGCACCCGTGGACGGGTCCCAGCCGGTGAAGGTGGACGCCACCACCTCGATGTCCGGATAGTTGGCCAGCGCCTCCATGAACCCGTTGTGGCGGTCCGTGTCGGCCGGCACGCCGTCGATGCCGCGCATTTCCACGACCTTGCCCGATCCGCCCAGGGTCTCGAAGAGCCATTCGGCTCCCAGCCGGGCGTAGGCGGTCTGGTCGTTAGTGGCCACATAGGCTCCCTCGGCCGTGACGGCCTGATCGACCGCAACCACGACAATGCCCTGGGCGATCGCCGCCTCAATCACGGCGTTCAGTCCCTCGCGATCGGTAGGGTTGAGGATGATGGCGTCAACGCCCTGGGAAATCAGTCCTTCCAGATCGGCGATTTGTTCGGTCGGGCCACCGTTGCGATTGACCACGATCACTTCGTCCACCATGCCGCTGGCAGTTGCTTCCGCTTTGATGGCACAGATCATCTGCTCGCGCCAGCCGTTGCCGACCAAGGTGTTGCTGACGCCGATGACGAAGCCGCCGTCAGGCATCTCCTCGTCGTGGGTGTGGTCTGCACCATCTTCGTGGGTGTGTTCGTCGGCCGCCATCGGCAGGGCACAGCCGGCGGCCGCCAGGGCGACGACCATCAGCAAACCGAGGAGCAGGAACAGTTTGGATTTGACTCGCATGTGTCGAATCTCCATTGAATGAGATAACGCCGTGCAACCGAGGACCGAATTTGATTCAACTAACGCTAGGCCTTTGGAAAGGCTGTGTTCGGTCCGCGGGTGCGGATCAGCATAGCAGTTCCCCAAACCCATAAGGTTTGGGGTAAT
Source organism: Caldilineaceae bacterium (assembly GCA_965208365.1). Lineage (GTDB taxonomy): Bacteria > Chloroflexota > Anaerolineae > Caldilineales > Caldilineaceae > Bin34. The sequence goes on from OZ242330.1 coordinate 2,721,791, forward strand.
TCGCTCTCGGCCGTCAGGCGGCGTGGGCCGCGTGGGCGGACTCGAGTCCGGGTGGAGCCGTCCCCACCGTTGTTCCGCTTCGATCCCGGAGCAGTCGTTTGACCTCTCGGAAGGGCGTGTACAGCGTGATCTCGTCGTCGTACAGGCGCGCCAGGATGTTGCGGGCGGCGTTGGTGTCCGCGTCCAACACGACTCCGTCCAGGCCGTAAAACCGGTCCCAGCTCCGTTTTCCTTGCAGGAGTCCGGTGCGGGAGTCGATTTGCGACGTGTAGGCGGGGTTCACCAACACCAACGCAGTGCCTCTGCGTCGAGATATCGAGATTAGGGTGTCGGCCATCACGCCCTTGACCCAGCCGCTCAGACGGCGTTGGGTGTCGCGGTGCATGACCTTGGCCGACTTCATGGATGCCGTCAGGTCCTCGCAGGCGATGGTGCCGGCGCGGTCGACGACGCTGTGGGCGGCCTGGCACAGGAAGTCCCTGACCTGGGCGTTGTGTTGCTTTTGGCGGCGGTCCCACTTCCGGTTGCTGAGGTTGTTGTGGCGGATACTGTCCGCCTTCTTCACGTTGCCGGCATCCCGGTGTTTCTGCTCCAGGTCCCGCATCCGGTTGCGCCGTTGGCCCTTCACCTTGCGGGCATCGCTCTCCGCGGCCAGCAGGTCGCCCAGCCCCTGGCCGTGGCGTTCCCCGTCGCTGTCGGTGTAGGCCTCGGTGTAGCCCTTGTCCACCCCGACCGTGGCAGCCCCGCAGGGACGCGTGCTGCACACCTGTGTCTCGTCCACCGCGTAGTGGACTTCTACTTGGCCGTTGTCCTGCAGGAGGATGCGGAGCTGGCCGGAGGGCGTGTGCTTTTCCTTGAGCGGAATGGCGATGCGCCGGCCGCGCTCCATGCCCTGCATGTGGATCCACGCGCGCCCATGCCGGACCTTCGTGGTGTAGGCCCCCGGCTCCAGCACAATCTGGTTCGTCACGCGCGAGGTGCCGCCCTTCCACCGCTTCCGCATATGCCGATGCAGGAACGAGTCCTCAGTCCAGCGGTTCTGCTTCAGCAGCGAATACAGGCGGTGGCGTTCCTCTTCGTCGCCTTCCGTGCGGTGCCAAACGGCCTTCCTGACCGGCACCTTGGCTGCTTCCCGGCTGGCGTGGATGTCGCCCAGTGCGTCCAGCAGCGTAGCGCGGCCCAGACGGGCCGGCAATCCATGCCAGTCGTAGCCCTCGGCCATCCAGTCGTCGCGGATCTCGCGGGGTGACTGCTGTGCGGTGGACCACCCACTGCAACGCTGCCAGGCATCACCCCGCACGCGTCCACACAAGTCGGCAATTTCACCCAGGCGGTTGTACTTGGACCTATTCAGATCCCGGCTGTGCAGGATGCGCGTGACCTTGGCCGGCTTAGCCATGGTGGGCCGCCTCCCGGATCTGCTTGCGGTAGGCGCGCAGTCCGTACAGACGACAGGAGAACGCATGGACGACGGCCATCAAATCCGCCACCATCGCCTCTTGGGGCGACAGGCTTTCCCGGTTGACGACCGTGATGGCGCAGCCGTATTGCATGGCGACAGGCTCGAACCGGTCGAAGCCGAAACGAGTCGGACGGTCCCTGTGGGCCACCGGCAGGTGGGCGATCTCCCGCTTCCCGATGCGCTCCATCAACGACAGGAACACCTTGCGCTTGCAATGCAGGCCGCCCCCGACTTCCGACCGCCGCTCGTCCACGGCCACGCCCGCACCCGGGCCGTACGCCTCCATCGCGGAAACCGGACGTTTCAGATCGTCCCTCTGTCCCCGACTGGACACCCGGCAGCAGACCACGGTCAAGCCCTGCGGGGCCACGTCGCCCCCGACCGGGAACCGCCGTGCATCCGCCTCGGTGTGGTACCGCCTCCCGGTCGCAGTCCCGCGGGCCGGGAACGTGCCGTTGCGATCCAGGACGCGCAACGGGTGCGCCGAACGCCCGACGCGGGCGCCAAACTGCGAGATGCGATGGATCTTGTCCATGTCAAACATAGTACAATACAATAAAAATTGAAGTCTTATCGATGCACTTGGGCCTTACCCAGGGCAATCGCATTCTAATTTGACAGGACCTTGAGCAGGTACCCGTTATTCCAGCCGGCCTGCTTGCGCCTGGCGGCGATGCCGCCCTTGGCCGTGGTCTCCCGGCGCAACAGGTTGAGGGCCAGACGGCGCAGGATGGCCATGTTGTGGGCGGCGTGGCCGGTACGGATACGGCTTTCGTCCTCCCGGAAGGCCATGTCCAGGACCCAGTGCAGACGGTTCTCCACACCCCAGTGGCTACGCACGGCCTGCAGCAGGGCGCGCGCCTCCGCCGGCAGGCTGGAGATGTAGTAGCGGGTTTCCGAGACGACCTGTTCGTTCTGTCGCCGTTGCGCTTCAATCATGACCAGGCTGCACAGATCGGGCCAAGCCCCTTCAGGGTCCACGTACCGGATATATTCCGGCGTGTCAATGGCCCAGCAGCGGCGCGTCTCGATGCGACCGTGGTCCTTGTTCACGGTCTGGTGGAAGTCATGCACACAGCCCTCGAAACCCTCGGCCTGTTCGACGGCAAAGGTCTCGACCACGGCCTCGTGCAACTGCGGCTGGTTGCCCTTGAGGGCCCGGACGTAGTCCGCATCCTGGTCGCGGATGGTCTGCGCAATCCGCTTCTGGCAGCCCAGGGCATCGATGGTCACAATGCAGCCCTTGAGCACCAGCATCTCGAGCAGTTCCGGGATGGCCGTGATCTCGTTGGAGTGGTCGTCCACCCGCTGCTGGCCTAGGACCAGGCGCGCTGCGTCCGCCCAGGCACCGACCAGGTGCAGGGCCGGCACGCCCCGGCCGGCATCGTGGGAACGACGGGCCGCCTTGCCGTCCACCGACACGACTTGGGCTTGGAGGGCCGCTGCCAACGACTGCACCCAGCGGGCGAAACAGCCTTCCAGCTGGTGGGGATCCAGCCGCGCGAAGACACGTCCGAAGGTGTCGTGCGAGGGAATGCCATGCGGCAACTCCAGAAACGTCTCCAGCCAGGCCTGTTTCTGGCGCCCGAACAGCTCCACCTCGGTCCAGCTGTCGGCACCGCAGATGACGGCCAGGGTCGCCATCAGGAGAATGTCCTCCAGGGCATGCAGTCGGGCCTGGGACCGACGAGGATCGTCAACTTCGGCAAACAGGGAAACCAGAGGCACGGGGGTGGTGTCGGCCATGAGGGAGACTCCGGAACGGGATGAAGCGCCTCATCCTACCCAGAGCCGGCACCACCCAATTTAGAATGCGATTGCCCTGGGGCCTTACCGATGTTTCGTCCCTGGGACCGGGGGCTCCAGGTTGCACCGTGAAGCAGGTTTCCAGCGGCGTGAAGTCCGTTGGCCATCGGATCGGCTGGGAGAGTCGATCCGTTCCATTCGCTCCGGTGGCTTGGCCGGGCGGATTTCGGGGAAGTTTGACTAGCCGGAGCTGGTGGGTAGCGGGCCTGGAATGTCAGGTGCAAAAAAGAAGCAGTTGGTTCTACTGCGTCAGTGGCTCCGGGCAACATCCAGGCTCATCGAGACGCGGGCCGTGGTCGACCGAAACCCCAGAGCCCAATTCAACTGCAGCATGGGGTTGTCTTCTTCGTTGAAGGTCTCGATTTGCTGGAACCCCATGGCGACCGCCGCATTGATGGCAGTGGTCTTGAGCGCCGTGGCCACGCCATGCCGGCGCCAAGTTGGATGCACACCCGTGACGTGCGTCTCAAGGCGGTGCGCCCCGGGAGCCGGCTTCCAAAAGCCGGTCACCCCGATCCAGGATCCGGTCGCCTCCTCGATTGCAATCCAGCGCAGGTCGGGCGAGAACCGCGGGGAGCCAAGGGGATGCCGCACGAACTCCTCCAGCGAGGTGCCGGGATCGGGATGCAGGGATGGAATGTCCTGCCTGATCGCGGCATCCATGTGCCAGTACCGGGTTTGCCAGTCCGGCATGTTCGGGATTAGATCCTGAAGGTTGTGGATTGCGATCCCTTGTGCCGCAGCCTTGTCAAGGCCGACTTGGCCACGCGCCGGCTCCCAAGTGCCAAGATCCAGGTTTGATACCGGTTCCCGCATCGCGACCTCGAACCCCCGCTTGCATAGGAAGTGCAGCGCGGCCGGGCGGCTCTCCAGCGTTCGGGCTGTCACCTTGGTGAACCGATGCGTGGCTGCGGCCAAAGACCAGACCCTGTCGTAGAGGAGTGTTCCCAGACCAAGGTTTCTCCAGTCCGGATCGACCATCATGTGCAGGTGGAACACATCCGGACGGCCACTCCAGAAGGCCTGTCCCAGCGTGGAATAGCCGATCAGGTGTCCATTTGGGCATTCGAGGACGCGCTCCACCCACCAGCTGTCCGCCGGAGTTGACCGATGTACGTGTGCCTGCTGCTCGGCCGTGGTGGGTTCCTCCGGCTGGGCGCGGTTGTGCAGCCGCGCCAGCGCCTCCCAGTCCGGCAAGTCAGGAACAAAGGGTCGCAGCCTGCATCCGCGGAGACTGGACGGGCTTGCCGCCGGATCTTCAGCCATCGTCCACCATTGTCAGTTGCCATCCCAGCCAGGTCGGCTTGACCTTGAATCCGAGCATCAGATTGATTTGGAACATCGGATTGTTTTCCTCGTTGTCCGTAGTTACCCGCCGGACACCCTTGGCCTTGGCTCTCCTCAGCACTTTCAACTTCAGAGCCGTGGCTAGGCCCTTGCGCCGCCAGGAACGCGCGACTCCCGTCAGCCCGGTGCCTCCGACATCCGGATGGTTGGGATCAATGAACAGTTCCGATATGCCAACCCACTCTTCTCCGCTGACTGCCACGTGCGTTGCGTCCGGCGAGAATCCCGGGTTTCCAACGTGCTGGTGGATAAAGGTTTCCAGCGTGGGAGGACTGGATGGATCGGGAGTTGGAACATCCCGAAAGATGTCCGTTTCGAGTTGCCAGAACCGCTTCTGCCAGTCGGAATATTCCCGGGCCAGGTCTGCCAGGCTAGCCAATCGGATGCCGTGGGCTTCGGCTTGTTCAATTTTCTGCACGAAAGGAGTTTCGTCGAATGTCGGCAGATCCAATTCCGAAATGGGCTCTCGGATGACCACTTCAAAGCCCCTTTCCTTGAGGAAGTTGCCGGCTTCCGTCTTGTCCTCCCGCGTGTCAGCAATCAGACGGCGAACAGGTCCGCGTGCGTGCGCCAGCGCCTCAAGATCTGCGAACAGTCGCGTGCCGATGCCCCGGTTGAGGTGGTCGGGATCCACTTCGATACTGAGGTAAATCTTGCCTTCCTGAAGCGACCAGAACGGCTCTCCCACGGTACCCAACGCCACAAACTGCCCTTCGACCTCCGCAACGCGCTTCCGCCACCAGACATTGGGTCTGCTTTCATCTTCGAAACGCTGAAATTCGACCGATGTTGGTTCCTGTGGATAGATCCTCTCCATCAGGATCCGAAGTGCCTGATAGTCGCTGTCGTTAAATCCGAAGTCGCGGATCAGCATTGCCGTTTTGGGGATTTCCGAGGGTTGTGGGTGGCAATCAGCGGCGTAGGGCAGGCAAACATCCTGGCCCTGCCCACTTCATCAGATCCGATACGAGGTTCTGCCATCTTCGCATGCGGAGTACGGCTAGGTCTGCTGCTGGTTGTTCAGTCCTTTTCCGACAGGTTCAGTTGCCATCCCAGCCAGGCCGGCTTGGCCTTGAAGCCCAGCATCAGGTTGATTTGGAACATGGGGTTGTTCTCTTCGTTGTCCGTAATGACCCGCCGAACACCCCTGGTCCGGGCTTGGTGCAGGACCTTCAACTTCAGCGCCGTGGCCAGTCCCTTGCGCCGCCACGGCCGCGTGACGCCCGTTAGGCCGGTGCCGCCGACCTCCGGATGGCTGGGATCGATATACAACTCCGAAATGCCTACCCATTCGCCACCGTGGACCGCCACGTGTGTTACGTCCGGTGAGAATCCCGGGTTGCCGATATGCTGGCGGACGAACGTCTCCAGTGTGCGCGGACTGAACGGATCGGGAGTTGGGACATCCTGCATGATGGCAGTGTCGAGCTGCCAGTGCCGTTCCTGCCAGTTGTGATATTCCCGGGCCAGATCCGCCAGGCTGACCAGCCGGATGCCACTGGCCTCGGCCTGTTGGATTTTGTGAACGAACGGAGTTTCATCAAAGGCAGGCAGGTCCAACTCCGAGATGGGTTCTCGGATGGCTACTTCAAAGCCCCGTTCCCTGAGAAAGTCGCTGGCCGCTGTCTTATCCTCCTGTGTGCCGGTGATTAGACGGCGCACGGGTCCGCGTGCGTGCGCCAGTGCCTCAAGGTCTGCGAACAACCGCGTGCCGATGCCCCGGTTGAGGTAGTCGGGATCCACCTCGACAGACAGGTGAACCTTGCCCTCCTGAAGCGACCAGAACGGTTCGCCCACGGTGCCCAATGCCGCAAACTTGCCGTCGACTTCGGCAACGCGCTTCCGCCACCAAACCTTGGGTCTGCTGTCATCATCCCAACGCAGGGTTTCAACCGACGTTGGTTCGTCCGGATAGATTTTCTCCGTCAGGATACGGAGAGTCTGATAGTCGCTGTCGTCGAACCTGAAGTCGCGTATTAACATGGCGGTATCCGTTGTATCTGTACGCAATGGACGGCAAGGGGCGGAACGGCAGGCGGACCATCTCCCAAATCCGCATCACAGGCATGGGAGCCGCCGTGGCAGACGGCCGCAGGTCTCGAAGTTGCAGCCGTGCTCGCGGCTGCCGGCACGAACTCACCGGTACCGCGGTCCAGGATCGGGATTGGGAGCCGCGGTTCAGTCACCTTCAGCCAGATTCAATTGCCAACCCAGCCAGGCTGGCTGGGCCCGAAAACCGAGCATCAGATTGATTTGAAACATCGGGTTGTTTTCTTCGTTGTCCGTTATCACCCGCCTGACACCTTTGGCCTTGGCTCTCCGTAGCACCTTCAACTTGAGGGCGGTGGCCAGACCCTTGCGCCGCCACGGCCGTGTGACTCCCGTCAAGCCGGTGCCACCTACCTGCGGATGGTTGGAGTCGATGTACAGTTCCGAAAGGCCGGCCCATTCCTCGCCGTGGACCGCCACGTGGGAGGCGTCGGGAGTGAATGCGGGATTCTCGACCTTTTGTCGGAGGAAGTCCTCTAGTGGTTGCGGCCTGAAGGGATCGGGCAATGGCACATCCCCATGAATGGTCGTGTCAAGCTGCCAGAGCCGTTCCTGCCAGTCGGAACATTCCCGGGTCAGGTCCGCCAGGCTGAGCAGCCGGATGCCGTGGGACTCGGCCTGACGGATTTTGTGAACGAATGGGGTTTCGTCGAACGTGGATACATCCAACTCCGAGACGGGCTCGCGAATGACCACTGCAAACCCTTTTTCCTTGAGGAACTTGCTGGCCCGTGTCTGGTCCTCCCGAGTGTTGGTGGCCAGTCGGCCAACCGGCCCGTGTCCGTGCGCCAAGGTGAGGAGATCTTCGTACAACTGCGTGCCGATGCCCTGGTTGAGGCAGTCTGGATCCACATGGACCCGGAGGCGAAAGTCGCCTTCCCGATGTGACCCAATGGCCTCGCTCACCATGCCCAACGCCGCAAAGTGGCCATCGATCTCCGCCACGCGTTTCCGCCACCAGATCTTGGGACGGGCGGCATCTTCGAAGCGCAGCACTTCGACCGATGTTGGTTCGCGGGGATAAACCTTTTCCAGCAGGATACGCGTGGCCCGATAGTCGCAGGCATCGAACCTGAAGTCGCGGATCAACATGGCTGTTTCGAGCATTTCCGAGTGTCATGGGACAACAGCCGGCGGATCCTATAGCAGACGGCCATCAAAAACCCCGATTTTGCCTTTGTCAAGACAAGATTGGCGCGCTCCGCGCCCGATCGGCAGTAGTCGCAGCCGGGCTGACGGACCGGTACCGGTGCTTGAATGCACCGGCAGGTCTCGGTTCGATTACTTGGAGCGGTGGCCCGGGCTGTAGGGATAGTCCGGATGGTGGTGAGAAAGCGACTCCAGAGGCGATAGGCCGTCGGTCATATATTCCGACCCCGGTTGGGACGCCCTCCCGGGTATTGGCTTCTCCCGGAAATGGGTCGTCTATGGGAAGTTCCGGCTAGTGTCGGTGCCGGAATGCCGGCATCGCCCAAATCAAAGGAGACGGTGGTGAGCCGCGCCCGCGTGATTCAACCAGGACATTCACAAACCATCCCGATCCACGCAGGCCGCGGTTTGAAGCCCAGTTTCAGGTTCAGGCGGTACATGGGGTTGTTGGAGCCATTGTCCGTCCGAATGTACTCAAATCTCTCGTTCAGTGCCCATTCGATCGCGTGCAGTTTGAGGGCTGTCGCCAGTCCTTTCCGGCGCCAGTCCCTTTCAACCCCGGTAAAGCCGGTGTCAAGCCCCCTAAGGTAGCCTGTCTCTTCGAGCAGGTTGGTAAATCCGATCCAGTCGCCGGTGGCTTGGTCCAGGGCCAACCAGCAAGCGTCGGGGCTGAATCCGGGGCTGTCCATTCTCTGTGCCAACCAGTGACGGAACTCCAGGGGACGGAACGACACCGCGGAAGGAACATCCCGGTACAAGCGGTGTTCAAGATACCAGAGGCGTTGCTGCCAGTCCGGATACCGTTCCATGGCTTCCTGCAGGCTGCAGATGGCTGCTCCGACCTTCGACGGAGCGGTGCGTTGGTGTTGCCAGTTTCCGGGATTGAACCCGCCCAGGGTGAGTTCGGACTTCTCAACCCGATCCTCTAATTCAAATCCCCTCGCTGTTAGGAAGTCAAGCGCATCGGGCCGATCCTCCCTTGCGCCCGATTCAAGCCAACGGATGCGTTCCGTGATCATCGCCAGCGACAACAGGCGTTGCCAGATGCAGGTTCCGATGCCTCGCCGCCGCCAGTCCCGGTCCACCGACACGTATATCCGGTAGCGTCCGGGCTGTTCAAGCCACCACGCCCTGTGCAGGGAGCCGTACCCGATCATGCAGCCCCCCGACCACACCGCCTCTTCGAGTGCAAAGTAGAACGACTGTCGTTTCCGAGCCCGGTACCGCAGGACCTCGACGGTTGTGGGTTCGTCTGAGAAGTTGCGGTTCTCCAGACGGGCCAAGGCGGCCAGATCCGCCTCGGAGCCGTCCATTGCCGTCGGGAGCCAAGTGTGCAAGAACCGTTTCCGCGACGGTTTGACGGACCTATTCAACTTGGAGTTGGCAGGCTGACCGGACCGGTGTTGCAAATTCGTCCAGCACAACTTAGTTGCCTGTGCCCTGCATCCTGCGGTGTTGTCTGCGGGCGAACAGGTGCAGTTTCAGATAGTTGATTGTGGCCCCGACAGCCACGCCGATCCCCAGTGGCAAAGTCTTTGCCAGAATACGACCGGCGGACTCCCGCAGTGCTGCGGAGGCCCCAATTTGCAACAGGAACCGGTCCAGGAATCCGGTTGCGGCAGCCGTCGACTGATACAGGCGGGCCAGCAATCTTCGGGTGAAGGCCTCGCCTCCCTTGTTGATCCATTCGTAATTCAGGGAGCCTTCCCGTAGCAATTCGGCGTCCGCTTCCGTGTAATCCAGGCCGCCGAGGTATAGGAGTTCCACCTGCAAACACCACATCTGATGACGAATCAGGTCCGCTTCGGGCCATGTTGCGGCCATGCCCAAGACAAACTGGGCCGCGGTGCCGATGCCCGGTATCGTGCCGGGAAGCGCAAACAACCCGCCAAGGGCCGCGCAAAGCCGTGCTCGATTGGCGATGGTCGCCTTGACCAAGTCGGACCGTGATGTACCTGCCTCGAGCTGTTCATCAAGCGCGCGCCGCAACTGTTCTGCTTCCTCCGACTTGGCCTTGGCAACCGGGTCAGCCTTGTCGGGCATGCGCCCCAGGTTGGTCCTCAGGTAGTCAACCGTATCTTCCGCCCGTTCCAAGAGTCTGGCCAGCCACTCCAGGATGCGGTTTTTCGGAGGTGGATCGTTTGAGTTTGAGGAGGCTTTGTCAATCGATTTGTCTTGCCCCGGCCAAATTCGGAAGGTCGGTTTGGACCAGCGCGGCAGTTTCGCTTGCTTGATGAGGCCGGCCTGAAGCTGTTCGCTGGGTACTGCCGGCGCTACGGCGTCAGGTTTCGGTTTTGGGCGCTCAGGGCGGATCAAAGACTCGGTGTGGCCAATGGTCGAGTCCAAATCACTGAGGCCATTGGAAGCTGTGGTCTCCGCATCCGGATCGCGACCAATCTCGCTTTCGGCTGTCGTGTTGCCCATATCCAATCTGCCGATACCCAAGTCAACTGTGTTACCGGTAATTTGAACGCCTCTCCGCGGCCTCAATACCCTATCACCCCATGCTTCAGGCTTGCCCTACCTTCGCAGCTGTCGGATCACGGCAGGGGTGTCCCCGCAAGGTCATGGACCTATGGGTACTGTCCGGCGGTCGTTGCCCGGGTACAGGCCCGCCAATAACAGGTTTGCCGGGTTGGTGTCAGTGTGAAGCTCAGGCTTGGAAGATCGGCTGGTTGCGATCACGATGGGCGGTGCCTGATTGGTTCGGCTACGCCGAAACCTTCAACCAAGGGCTTGCAGAAGCCAGTCCTGCACGCCGCTGAATCGCACGATGGAGTAGCAGATCACCACGATCAGAAGCCAGCGCATCCAGACCTTCGCCATGTCGCTTCCAGTCATGAAACGGGCTGCCAGCCAGGCGCCGATGCTCTGGCCCACTGCCAGGACCAGGCCGAGATACCACCACATGCGCACGCCCTGAGCCATGAACACGGCCATGGCGGCCAGGGTGAACACCAGGACGGCCACCAGTTTGAGGATGTTGCCCTTGACCATCGTCGAGCCGGCGACCAGCACCATGCCGGACAGAATGAACAACCCCACTCCCGCCTGAATGAACCCGCCATAGACGCCAATCAACGCGAACAGAAACAGTTGGGGCAACGACGGTCGGACACCGGTCACGGGTTCGGATTGTTCCCTTAGCCACTTTTCCGGTTTCCACAGGATGGTGATCAGCACCACGGCAAGGACCACCACAATCACCCAGTTGGTGACCTGCTCCGACAGTTCGGCGGCAATGGCGGCTCCGCCGACTGAGCCTGCAACCATGGCACCGGTCAGCCACCAATCGCGGCCGTCCATGTCCAGTGCCTTGCGGCTGCGCAGCGTGATCACCGCCGCGGTGTTCTGAAACGTCACGCCGATGCGGTTGGTGGCGTTGGCTTCGTGGGCGGGAACGCCCAGGAAGACCAGCATCGGCAGCGTGATGGTGGACCCCGAGCCGGCCAGCGTATTGATGATGCCGGCCAAAATGCCGGCAACGATGGCCAGGCCGGCCTTGAGCAGGGAAAGATCCTCCATCGGCGTGTGCCGCGCCCGGATGCCGGTCAGGTCGGCAACGAATCCTCGGGCAGGCTAGAAATCGGGCGCGAGCCGGGCAAGCCGATCAACGAATCCGTGCAACTGGTCGTCGGCGGCCGCGAAGCTGATGCGGATGTGCTGTTCCCCGGCCTCACCGAAGGCGCTGCCGGGAGTCGTGGCCATATGGACTTCGTCCAGCAGGAAGTTCGCCAGTTCAAGGCTGTTGCGTGGCGTGTGTGGGAAGCGCATGAACAAGTAGAAGGCCCCTTGCGGCGCGAATGCCTCCACCCCTTCCAATTCGTCGAGGGCGTCCAACAGGAAGGCGCGCCGCCGGGCATAGGCGGCGGTCATCTCGGACACGCATTCCTGGGGACCGTTCAGGGCCGCGACACCGGCCGCCATGGTGAAGCTGGCGGCGGACGTGACGGAGTTCGTCATGTAGCTGCGGCCGTTGCGGATGGCGTCCGGAGGTCCCCAAATCCAAGCCAGCCGCCAGCCAGTCATGGCATAGGCCTTGCTGAATCCGTTGACGATGAACGTGCGCTCGGCCATGTCCGGCAGTGTGGCCGGTGACACGTGGGTGTGGCCGTCGTACAGGATGTGCTCGTAGATTTCGTCGCTGAGCAGGTACAGGTCGTGGTCCCGGCACACCTCCGCGGCCGCCTGCATCGATGCCATGGACATGACATAGCCGGTGGGGTTGTTCGGCGAATTGAGCATGACCAGCTTGGTCTTCTCGGTCACCACCGCTTCCAGGGCGGACTTGTGAACCGCGAAATCGTCGCCGTGATCGAGGGCTACGTGCACCGGCACCCCTCCCGTAAGGCGTACCATGGGGTCGTAGCTGACCCAGACGGGATCGAGGATCAACACCTCGTCGCCCGGGTTCAGGATGGACATCAGCACCACGTACAGGGCCCACTTGCCGCCCGGTGTGGCGATGACACGGTCCGGTGTTGCCTCGACTCCGTTCTCCCGCGCCAGCTTGGCGCAGATGGCCTCCAGCAGTTCCGGGGACCCGTGCGACGTGGGGTAGTGCGTGTCCCCGCTGCGGATGGCGTCGAAGGCCGCTTCTTGGATATGGACCGGCGTGTCGAAGTCCGGGTCGCCGCCGGCCAGGTTGATGACGTCGTGACCGGCCAGGGACAGTTCCCGTCCCTTCTGCATCATGGCCGCCGTGGGGGACGGCGGCATCGAAGACAGTAGACGTGACAGTTCGCGCATGTGGGTCAACCGAGTTGGGTTAATTCAGGGTGGCAACGTAGGCCTGGCAAAAATACTCGATGGTGGCCGCGGACAGGCCGGCTACGTTGATGCGGCCCGTGGACATGAAGTAGATGCTTTGGTTCGCCCGCATTTGGGCATTGGTCTGCGCGTCGATGCCGGTCAGGGAAAAGAGTCCGTACTGGCGCGTGATGAAGGAAAAGTCCCGGTCGGCCCCGTGCTGGTGCATGGACTCGGCCAGCAAGCTGCGCATTTCGTTGATGCGGTCGCGCATGGCGGCGAGTTCGACAGTCCAGGCCGTGTGCAGTTCCTGGTCCGTCAGGATGCTCGACACAATCCGGGCTCCGTGGGCGGGAGGACTCGACCACAGGGAACGGGCATGCACCTTTAACTGGCTCAGCATGGCGTCGGATGCCGGACCGAAGCCGAAGGCGGTCAAGGCTCCCGTTCGTTCGTTGTACAGGCCGAAGTTCTTGGAGTAGGAACTGGCAATCAGGATTGGCAGGCCGGCATCGGCCAGCACGCGCACCCCAGCTGCATCGAGGTCCAAGCCCCTGCCGAATCCCTGGTAGGCCAAGTCCACCAATACCTGGAAGCCGCGTTCCCGGGACAATTCGGCCAGGCGTTGCCAGTAATCCGGTTCCAGGTCCAGGCCCGTCGGGTTGTGGCAGCACCCGTGCACCAATACCACATCACCGGCCGGAACCGCGGCCCATGCCGCGAACATCTTCTCCCGCAGGATCGAGTGGGTTTCGGCATCAAGGTACGGATACGTGCGCACCGCCAAGCCGGCCTGCTGCGCAATCTGCGCGTGGTTGGTCCAGGTTGGATCGCTCAGCCACATCGTGGCGTCCGGCCTGTTCTTGGCCACCAGTTCGCAGGCCAGGCGCAAGGCACCGGTGCCACCCGGGGTATGCAGCGTGATGCTGTCTGGGGCGGTGGCCAGGGAATGATCCGCACCCAGCAGGAGGCTGCGCACCGCTTCGCCGAAGTCGGGGGTGCCGTCGATCGGCAGATAGTTCTTGGTGTCCTCGTCCGCCAGGATGCGCTGCTCGGCGGTTTTAACCGAGTCCAGTACCGGAATGTGGCCTGCGGCATCCTTGTAGACACCCACGCCCAGGTTCAGCTTCTGCGGATTGGGATCCGCGTTGCACGCGGTGGTGAGGTTGTAGATCGGATCGGGCGGGACCGCTTGGATGTCGGTGAAGATGTGCATGAGGCTGTGCGATACACCGATGGATCAGGGGATCAAATTGCGATCGGGTGAGTGGAAGCCGGGCAAAGAGAGGAGGGCAACGTCCCGTGAGGGGCGAAACCCGGGGATTGAGGCCGTCGCGCACCTCGCGTCATACCGCGGCCAACGACTGCCGCAGCCACGTTACGGCGAATTAGTACATGTGGGACTGGACGGAGGCACTGACCAGGCGTCGGATGTCGAAGATGGCCTCTCCCACTTCATGACCAATCAGGTCCAAATTGCCGACGATGGCGATGCGATCCGACACGTGATGCAGTTCACGGGCGGAAAGCAGTTCCTTGAAGATGTCGCAGGCATCCGCCAGACCGATCAGCATCGCGTCGCGCGGGTCGGGGATTTCATCGGAGAAGAGTACGCGCAGGATGCGCATCTTCACTTCGCGTTCAACCTTGCCGTCGATGATGGGGTAGCGGCGGGCTCGGAAAACCCACAGGAAACGGCCCTCCGACTGTTCCAGGATGCCGTGCTCCACCAGCCGGGCGAGCGCCCTTTCCCGAATGGATTGGGCGTTCTGGGCAATGTGGTCCAGCCAGAAGCGGGTGTCGTGCGGGTCCCCGGCCGCGATTTCGGCCAGCGCAGGATCCAGGATGGTGTCGCCCACCGGCGTGGAGTCGACCAGAATGAGACGTTGGGGATCCGTGTCGATGCGGTTCTCAAGCGCCAGATCCATCAATACACCGCCAGCGATGGCGTAGTCCAGCACCCAACTGGGAACGTGAGTTGTGCGCCCATCATCGTGTATCAGGAGCAAGAGGGTTTCCTCAACGAACCGCAACATGATTTCCGTCCTTGTCCCGTTTGGGTTTTCCAATGCCGTAGGAACGGTCGTAGGGGCCGGGGGTGCCCGAACGGACCGCGGAATGCGCCGGCCACCGGCCAGTCTGTCGACCCCGTGAGTCTAGCACCGGCGAGTGTGGAAGGCAGGTCCTTCCGCTTGGTACGGCCACGGCTGGTGTCGGAGCGGTGGGCTGGTTTCCGGGAAGCCGTATCCGGATCCTATAGTTTATTGGCTTGTGACTTGATGCACATCCGATGCGGTCCAGTGGGGGGAAATCTACACATGCAGGAACAGAATCCAGGCGATTTGCTTGTGCGGGGAGCAGACTTGGTGGCCACAATGGATGCCAATCGTCGAGAGATCCCGGGTGGATGGGTCTCGGCAACCGACGGGTTTGTCACCGCGGTGGGCGAACCCGGGCAGGAACCGGAGGCACGGGACGTGATTGACGCCTCCGGGTGCCTGGTCACGCCCGGGCTGATCAACACCCACCATCACATGTTCCAGAACCTGACACGCGCCTTCGCTCCGGCGCTTGGTGGCGGTCTCTTCGATTGGCTAAAGGTGCTGTATCCCGTCTGGTCGCGGCTGGATGAGGAGGCTGCCCATGTCTCGGCATGGATCGGCCTGTGTGAGCTGGCATTGGGTGGTTGCACGACCACCACCGATCATCTTTACGTCTTTCCACCGGGCGCAGGCGACCTGATCAGCGCCGAAATCGCGGCCGCCGCGCAACTTGGCATGCGGTTCCATCCTACCCGTGGCTCGATGAGTTTGTCGGTCAAGGACGGAGGCCTGCCACCGGACGACCTGGTTGAGAACGAGGACGACATTCTGGCCGAATCGGAACGGTTGGTGACCACATTCCACGATCCGTCCCCGGGTGCCATGACCCGCGTGGCGTTGGCGCCTGGTTCGCCGTTTTCGGTAACCCCTGAACTGATGGCGCAGACGGCTGCCATGGCGGAGCGGTTGGATGTCCGGCTGCACACCCATCTGGCGGAAGTTCCCGATGAGGACGCGTTTTGTCTTCGTACCTTTGGTTGTCGTCCGGTTGAATACCTGGAACGCGTCGGGTGGGCCGGGGATCGAACCTGGGTCGCACACTGTGTGCATCCCAACGCACGGGAGATCCGCATGCTCGGCTCCTGGGGCGTCGGCGTTGCCCATTGCCCAAGTTCCAACCAGATCCTGGGTTCGGGTCTCGCACCGGTGCGCGAATTCATCGACGCGGGTGTGTCCGTGGGTCTTGGATGTGACGGCTCTGCCTCGGCGGACAGTGCTTCGCTCTGGCTCGAGACGCGCACGGCCCTGTTGCTGGCCCGGTTGCGCGGCGGGCCAGGTACCTTTGGTGCCCGGGATGCCTTGGAACTGGCCACCCTTGGGGGTGCGGCCTGCTTGGGACGCGACGACATTGGTTCACTGGCTCCGGGCCAGGCCGCCGACCTGGCGGTATGGTCCCTGCAAGGCGTTCCGTTCGCGGGCGCACTGTCGGATCCGGTAGAGGCCTGGCTTCGCTGTGGACCCGTGGCGGCTCGCGATACCGTAGTGGCGGGCAAGCCGGTGGTGCGAGACGGTTGCCTCACAGTGCCCGATGTCGAGGAATATTTGGCACGGCATCGCCGGATCGCGTCCGAATGGCTGGCGGCAGCCGGTATCTGAGGTTGGGGGTGTTCGGGTGGAGGGGGGCAGGCATGTGGCGATGGGGCAGGTTGATGCATTCCAAGCATGGCACGATTGTTCTGCTTGAAGTTGCGCGTTGGCTATCGAGGCGCGGTGTCCGTCTCCGAAAGTCATCCATGCCGAAACCGGCCGTCTTTTTGTTGTTCTGTACGATGGTGGTCGTCGGCTGTGCCGGCGTATCCGAGGAGCCGGAGACTGCCGAAACGGCTCAGCCAGTTGCTTCTGCAGATGCCACCGAATCCGATATTCCCTATGACGGCACTGCCAAGCAGAGTCCCGACCGCGAACCGGGGTCTGACGGTGCCCGCGGTGAAGCGGAAGCCGCAGCCATCGCTGCGGCGGGCTTCCTCACCCAACTCGATGAACGACAGCGCGAAGCAGCCGTATTGCCGTACGACAGCGATCTGATCAGGAACTGGTCCAACCTGCCGCCGGGAGTCCTCCGGTTCGAACGGAACGGTGTTCGGATCGGCGATCTTGACGAGACGCAACAGGAGGCCCTGCACGACTTCCTGGCCGCGGCCATGAGTCCGTACGGCTATTACACGGTCACCGCGGTGATAGCGGCGGAAGGTGTGCTGGAAGAGTCTGCGCGTGCCCAGCGAGTGGGTTGGAGTGCTGACAACTACTGGCTGGCCTTCTTCGGGGAACCGTCTCCCACGAACCCCTGGCGCTGGCAGTTCGGCGGCCATCATCTGGCCATCAACATGAGCGTGCGCGACGGGCGCGTCTCGATGTCGCCGACCTTTCTTGGCATCGAACCCGCGCGGTTTTCAGATGCCGAAGGTATCCACGTCCCGTTCATGGACCGGGTGGATGCGGGGTTGGCCGTGATCAACAGCCTGGACGGGAACATCGCAGCAACGGCCTTGCTCGATGAACGCCCCAATGCCCTGCAGAGTGGCACGGGGCCGGTCGGCTTCGTGCCTTTTGAAGGCGCCTCCTTAGAATCTTTCTCGGCAGCGCAGCGACAGGCCGTACTTGACGCGGCGGCGCTGTGGGTGAACCTGATGCCGGAACACAGCGCCCCGGTGCGCCTGGAGGAGATCGAGGCGGAGTTGGAGCAGGCCTACTTCGGTTGGCATGGCCCCGCCAACGGCACGGGTTCCATCTACTATGTCATTCACGGGGACACGGTTCTCATCGAATTCTCGGCACTGTTTCACTTTCGTTGAAAGCGGCTTATACGGACATATACGGCTTCCTTTCCCTTGAAGCCAGCCGACCACCAAGACCGTGCAAAAGGAACTGTTCATGTCCGCCTGAACGGTTTTCAACGAAAGTGAAACAGTGCCGAATTCTCCACCCAGGATCCACTGGGGGCTGCCGAAGGCCACATCCACTCGATCTACCGCGATCCCACCAACAGAATACGGCATCGGGTAACGGCATGAGCAGGGACACCGACACAACCCAACATGAAACTGTCCAAACCATAGATTAGAGTGTGTCAGAGTAGATGGTGCAGTAACCTGCCACCTCCACCTGCAATTGAGGATTGGTTCTCATGACCCGTTTTATTGCTGCCTATGACACTGAAATGGCTGGAACCTGCCTGGAGGCCTGTGTCCGAATTCGCGAGGTTCATGTTGAATTCGACGTGCCGGCTACATTCTTTATTGTGGGAGTCCGCCTTGAAGAGGAAGGCAAGGCCTATCGCAGGTTGTTGGGCGATGTGCCTTCCTTTGAAATCGCATCCCACACCTATTCCCATCAGATGCTGCGCGATCATCCTTTTTGTGGCCCCGCGCCCGCCAAGGAGACGCGGCTGGAAGAACTGCGGCAGGGCAAAGAGTGGGTGGAGCGGACTTTCGATCGCCCCTGTGTGGGCCTGCGGCCCGGCTGTGGGTTTGCCAATGGGCTGCGCGGGGATCCTTGGCTGATCGAATCCGTCATGGAAACGGGTTTCCAGTATGTCAGCTCCGTCCTGTGGGGTCCCGAGACATCGCTGCCCGCGCTGCTGGAAGCACCGTTCACCTATGCTGAAGACGGGTTTCCCGAGTTGTGGGAACTGCCGGGACATGGGTGGCACGAGAATTTGCTCAAAGCCCATAACCTGACGGACAAAATGCAGCGCATACTGGCTTGGCCTCCTGCCTATCCCGAAACCATTCCGGCCCGGCCCGTGGCCACGCCCGAGGAAGAGTTCGCCATCCATCGAATGTTCATTGACCGCGCCGTGGACATGGACCTGCCCTACGTCTCGCTGATTCTGCATCCGTGGTCCTTGGCCCGGTTCGATCCCGAGATGAAGATGCTTGAACTTCTGTTCACCCATCTCCAGACGCACAACATCCCCACCACCACGTATCAAGCCGAATGGGAAGGGGCTTATATCGAATAGTGGACAGTCGAACTCTTGTGCTACAATTACTGCGAAGGAGAGGACCCGACTGTGAACCGGGCCCTCAACCGGACACAGTGGTGGGGACACCGTGACCAGCACCCCGAAGTCCACAACGCAGGAGCCCCCGACCGTCATGCGGACCCTGCGCGTGCGTCTGTACCCCGGCACCGCGGCCAATGGCCAGTACCTTGAACAACTGGCCGGTGCCTGCCGGTTCGCCTGGAACCATGTGCTGGCCGGGCACGAGACGGACTACCGCATGTGGAAGGCATTCGGGAAGTTGGGGGAGGGTCCGGGCAGTCCGACCTTCTTTACGCTGGGCCAGCGGTTCACGCAGTTGCGGAACGCCCCCGGTAACGAGTGGCTGAAGGACTACGGCTACGAAATCGTCCGGTATGTCTGCAAGTACATGGGCGATGCCTACGCCGCGTTCTTCGACCCGGACCGTCCCGACCACGGGCGTCCGCAGTACAAGGCCAGGCACTACACCCAGCCTGCCTTCACCATCCCGTCCCACGTACGCATCGAGGACGGCCGCCTGTACATCCCCAAGATGGGCTGGACGCGTCTCGGTCCCATCCACCGGTATGCCGACGGCCAGCCGCTGACCGTCCGCGTACGGCAGGAGTCCGAAAGCAGGCAGCCGAAGTGGTACGCCTACATCGTGTTCGAGGTGCCGGAAGACCATCCGGACGTGTGCCGGCCCGCGGAGACCGGAGCGGTCGGCATCGACCGCAACGTGGGGCAGGCCACGGACAGCACGGGCGAAGTCCATGCCCTCCCCGACACAACCGTCGAGGACGCCAAGATCAAGCGGTACCAGCGCCGGATGGCCCGGCAGCAGAAGGGCTCCAACCGCCGCCGCGGGACCGGCGGCAAACTGCGCAAACTCCAGCGCAAGCGCGCCCGGCGCCGGGACAACGCCACACACCAAATCAGCCGCAAGGTGGCGGGCACCGCCCACACCGTCGTGCTTGAGGACCTGAACACCAAGGCCATGACCAAGAGTGCGAAGGGCACGGTCGAGAAGCCCGGCAAGAACGTGAAGCAGAAAGCGGGGCTCAACCGTGCCATCCTGGCCTCCGGCTGGGGACAGCTGGAGCGCAAGTTCGCGTACAAGGCCGGCGAGTTGCGGTTCGTCGAGCCGGCCTACACTTCGCAGGCCTGCAGCCAATGCGGGCACACCGCCAAGTCAAACCGACCGTCGCAGGCGGTGTTCGCGTGCGGGGCCTGCGGGTTCCAAGCGAACGCCGACCACAACGCGGCGATCAACATCCTGGTGCGGGCGGGACTTCCGCCCGCACCCGTTTCGGCCCGCGGGACTGGGGCTGCTGCACGGCGAGGAGCGCTCCCTCCCTGGTCGGTCGCAAGGCCGACCAAAGGGACTCCCGCGACCCGTGAACCGGATATGCGTGGTGTCAACCATTGTATATAAGTCCCAATGGGAGCGAACGGTGCAGGCAAGCACTGCTCCGTAACGGCTTCTCGACGCCCCCCAACTCCTTGTAGAGGTAGTCCCATGGCGAAGCAAGCTTTGGCTTCATCCCTGGCCCTGAATGGCGGACCGAAAGCAGTCTCACAGATCGTGGGCCAGCCCCAGCCCAAGATAGGCGTGGATGAGTTCATGTCCATTGCCCAGCGGTTTGGGTTCTCCGGCGCGGTTCAGGAAGAAATCCGCGCTGTCATTTCCAATGAGGACCTGGGTCCGGGCCCCAATCTGGCTCGGTACGCCACAGCTCGTCCCTCCCAAACCAAGGGGGAAGCCTTTGAGGCCTTGGCGCGCCGGATGTTTGGTGTGCCGTTTGCCTTGGGGGTCAGTTCGGGCACCGCCGCCCTGCACAGCGCTTTCGTGGCGGCAGGGGTGGGGCCGGACACCGAGGTGATCTGCCCGGCCATCGGCTTCTATGCCACAGCGGCGGCCGTGGTGCAGTCGAAGGGGGTACCCGTCTTCTGCGATGTGGACGAATCGCTGGGGATCGATCCCACCCAAATCGAAGCCCTGATCACGCCCCGTACCGTGGCCATCGCACCGACCCATGTCATGGGCAGTGTCTGTGACATGGGGTCGGTCATGGAGATCGCCCGGAAGCACGGTCTCAAAGTCGTGGAGGACTGTGCTCAGTCTCCAGGTGGCCGATTCCGCTCCCAATGGGTGGGTACCTTCGGTGATCTGGGATGCTTCAGCATTTCCTGCTACAAGATTGTCGGCGGCGGCGAGGGAGGCCTGGTCTTGACGGGCGACAGACGACTGTGGGAAAGGGCCAACCAACTGGCGGAATGCGGCGGGCTCTGGCGGACGGACCGCTTCGCGCCCCCGAGATACGAAGGCGAACTGTTTTCGGGTACCAATTACCGGATGTCCGAGTTGGAAGCCGCGGTGGATGTCGTCCAGCTGGAGAAGTTGCCCCAAATCGTTGACCGCCACCATACAGTCAAGATGTCCATTCTGCATGGACTGAAGACGTACCGGGAGATCACGCCGCAGAAGCTCAACGACCCCGATGGCGAGATTGGTTACCTGCTGCTGTTCTTCCCTGAATCCACTGCCCTGGGCCGGAAGTTGGTCGAAGCGCTCAACGCGGAAGGCATTCCCTGTGGCATACGGGGGATGAACGCTCCTCCGGACTGGCACATCTACTCGGACATGTACCCCATAACCACACAGTCCGGAACCATGGCCTCCGATCATCCCTTCGCACATGCTGCCGATGGTGTGGCCACGTATGTCCGAGGTGCCTGTCCCGTAGCGGATGATCTGTTTGCCCGTTGTGTGACCATTCGCCTGGATCAATGGTGGGCTCCCGAGGACTGCGATGCCATCGCGGCAGGAATCAACAAGGTCTTTTCGGCGTACTGCACGGAAGATACCGCCGGCATGCCTTGGATCTGAATCTCCCGGGTATTTCGTGGAGCCCTTCTCTTGTCTCTGCCTGCCGAGGAGTTTCCGCACCTGATTGATCAGGTCGCGGCACAACAGTTCTAAAGTTGTGGAGTTGGCTGGTGGTCGCCAAGTACCGTTGGTGTCTCTCTTGAACCGGGACCGCGGACAGCAATGAGGCCCGTGGCTCCAAGCACAAAATCCCCTGCGTGGTCACGGTGACCGCCACCCGACACAACCCCGCCATCCGCGACTTCCACGCCCGCTTGTGCTGCTAGGGGAAACCCGGGCAGGTAGTCAAGGCCGCAGCCATGGGCAAGCTGCTTGTCCTCAACGCCACGCTCCGGGACCAGGTCCCGGAGCAGCCGAGATTTGCAACTACTCCCCTTGAAGCTTGACTTTCAGCACAGTTGTTTCAATCCCCTTGGCCGTCACAATGCCATATTGACAGAAAAACTTCCCTCAACTACACTGCGGCTTGAGATCTGCATTCTTCTGCCGGTCCCGGACATGTCCATATTAGTATCCATGTCGTTATATTTTTTGTCCAAAATAATCAGAGGCTTGACATTATGTTGAATGAAAAACGTCAAATTAGCCACATTTCACGCCGTTCATTTCTGCGCCTGTCCGCTACACTGGGCACGTTCGCCGGTTTGACGGCGTTGGCCGGTTGCGCCGCGCCGAGTGCCCCCGCTGAGGGTGAAGCAGGGGCGGACACCTGGGATGTGCTGTACTGGAAGCCGCCCCACAGTGCCAAGGCGGCTGAGGTGTGGGAGCCGTTGCTGCAGCGGTTCATGGATGCCAATCCCGGCATCACTGTGGACCATCAGGTTATTCCCTGGGGTAATGTGGACGAACAGTTCACTGCTGCCTTCGCCGGAGGATCACCGCCTGATGTCTTCTACCTCCCTGACGAGTGGTACCCCAAATACGTGCAGCAGGGCCAAATCCTGGATCTGACTGATCGGATCATTGATTGGGAAGAGAACTATCTTGAGTCCGCTTGGGAGATCGCCACTTACAAAGGCAGCACATGGGGATCCCCCTTCCTCGGGGTGGTGCAGGGCTGGCTGTGCAACATGACCCTCTTCCGGGAAAAGGGGCTGGATTCTGTCCCCACCAATTGGGAGGAGTTCCGCCAGGCTGCCCAGGTGATGACCGACCTTGATGCGGGCACCTATGGGATCAACGTGCCTGCCAGTTCGACCAACTGGGTCACCATGATTCCCTTGCTGGCGGCGGGCGGTGCCAGGCTCCTGAGCGACGACCTGACCGAGGTCACTGCCAACACGGAAGGAGGCCGCGCGGCTTTCGAGGCACTGCTGGAAAACATTACCTATGCCGATCAGTCCAGCATTCCGGTGGGCTTCACGGGCGACCAGCGCCGGGATCTGAGCCTGGGGGGGCAGGTTGGGATGATATGGCAGGAAAATTCAGCCATCAAGGCCCAGTGGCGCACTACAGCCCCGGATCTGGAGCTGGACATCATTCCGATGCTTCAGTTGACCGATGAGGGGCAGAACGCTGCTTGGGCCAATGTGGGCTTCATGTTCATGGCCTCCAGTTCCGCCAGCAATGACGGCGCGTTCACGTTTCTCGAGTACCTCTCCACCGACGAAATTCAGGTGGACTATGTACAGAAGAGCGTCGATCTACTGCCGCTAAAGAAAGACATCGCGCCGCTTGACGACATTGATCCCATCGTGGCCGAAATGGTCTCTTGGCTGGGCAAGGGCTATGGCGTGGGCACGCAGATCAGCATCCGGTGGCGCGACGCGACCAACTCGCTGGTCCAGGAGTCCCATGCTGTCATGAGCGGCATCAAAACGTCGGCGGAAGCCCTCGCTGATGTCGAAGCGACGGTGAACCCGATTCTGGACGGCGAATAACCCCAATCACCTGCATGATTCCGGACTGGCGGCACCCCATCCATGCCGCCAGTCTGGCAAGCCGTGGGGATTGCAGCCCAATCCTGGTTTCCTATGTGGTGGAAGCAGTGTCCAAGGCACGCCAAGGATGGGTGGCACCATTTTCATCTCCTCTCCGGTCACCGTGCCTGGAACAAGGTAAGGAGCGTTCATCCCTCCGGCCTGCCCCGCAGGTCCTCTCGGCCCAGGATGTAGTTGTATGAGCCTCTCGTCTCCGGGCATTGCCCGGCACCGGACCTGGCGCAAGGTGCGCCGGTCCCTGTTCTGGTACCTGTTGCTGTCGCCCAGCCTGCTGATCATTTTTGGATTCTCCACCGTTCCCCTTTTCTGGAGCATCTACTACTCATTGACGAAGGGCAGTATGCTGGGCCCGAAGACCTTTGTGGGCTTTGCCAACTACGTGCGGGCTGCCAGCCACCCCATCTTCCTGCGCACACTGCAGAACACAGTCCTCTATGCCGTGATGACGGTGCCCACCGTCATTGTGCTGTCCATTGTGGTCGCCATCATCGTCTTTCAGGTGCCCAAGGGCCAAGGCTTCTTCCGCGGCACGTTTTATTTCCCTCTCATCACTCCGGTGGTGATCGCGGCCAACATCTGGGCCTACATTGTCAATCGGGATTTCGGCCCCTTGAACCACATTCTGGGCTGGTTCGGTGTGCCGGGAATCGATTGGCTTGGAAATCCCACCTATGCCATCCCCGCCATCGTGATGATGGAAATCTGGCGTGGGTTTGGGTTCTACGTCATCATCCTGTTTGCCGCGCTGCAGGCCATACCGCGCGAGATGTACGAGGCGGCGCGCATCGACGGTGCCCAATTCTGGCGCATTATCCGCAGCATAACCTTGCCCCTGTTACGGCCGGCTCTGGGGTTCTGCTTCATCATGGCCACCATTTTCAACTTCCAGCTGTTCGACGCTGTCTATGTCCTGACCAAGGGTGGGCCCGCCTGGTCCACCTCCACGGTTAGCTGGTATGTGTACCAGCAGGCTTTCGAGGCGGACAACATCGGCTTCGCCAGCACCATGGGAGTGGTGCTCCTGATCGTCATCCTGACCCTGTCCCTGATGCAGCTTCGGTTTTTCCGCACCGACATCGAATATTGATGCATGGCCGCCCACATTTCCCGTCCGCCAGGCAGGTGAAGCCCGGCCCGCCAGCACCATGCCGGCATCCGATTCACCCGCACCGCGGTCCGGGTTCCGCTCCGTGGCGCGGGCTTCCGCTTCATAATCATCCAGAGGAGGGCCGGAGCAGTCCATGACCACAAGTTTCGGTAGCATGCGCACCCGGCGCGCCACCCGCTTGTGGCAGGCCGGATTCTATGCCGTGATGATCACCATGTCGGTGGTGACGGTGGTGCCATTCCTGTTCATGGCATCCACGTCCTTCACGAAGTCATTTACCATGATGACGTACCCGCCCACCCTGATTCCGGACAATCCGTCCCTGGACAACTACGTTGAGATCATTTTCCGGTTTCAAAAGGGTCTGTTTCCACGCTGGTTCTTCAATACGGTGTTCACCACCACCCTGATCACGGCGGGTAGCCTGCTCCTAAACACCTTGTCCGGATACATCTTCGCCAAGAAGGAGTTTTACGGCCGCGACTTGGTGTTTGCCCTGCTCCTCGCCACCATGATGGTGCCGGTGGCGGTGGTGTTGCTGCCTTCCTTCCAAATCATCCGTGTGTTCCGCCTGTTCAACACCTACTGGGCCCTCATCATCCCCGCTCTGGCGACGCCCTTCGGCATATTCCTAATGCGGCAGTACATAACCAGTCTGCCCACAGCCCTGATTGAAGTGGCCAACATTGACGGGGCCAGTGAGCTCAGGATTTTTTGGTCCATTGTCATACCCCTGTCCACGCCAGGCATGGCGGCCTTGGGCATCTTCACCGTGATGAATGCCTGGAATGCCTTCCTCTGGCCCCTGATTGTTCTGCGCGCGAACGAAATGCGCACGCTGGTCGTGGGGCTGGCAACGGTTCAGAGCGAATTCAACATCAACTATGGTCTGGTTATGGCCGGGTCGGTACTGACCGTGCTGCCACTTCTGGTCCTGTATCTAATTTTCCAGCCCTACTTTGTGGAAGGGCTACGCATGGGTTATGGGAAATAGGGAGCGCCAGCAAATTTAATCAGGGACGCGTAAGAATGGGACTGTTCGTTGAAGATACATCATTTTAGAAGTCTTGGGTCACGAGGAATCCACATGTAGGCATTGACCGGCTTGGACAGTCTTGAGCCGGTTTTCATCGCTCCAATGCGGCATGTCCAAGTGCGGCGCCCGCAGTGGTGGATGTGGCTGTGCAGCGTCCCTACCACGGACCACTGGCCGACCTGGGAACGGAGTCGCGCTTGGACGGTCCAGTGCTGCTACTACCGCCAGCGCGCCCAGCTTGCTGCTTTACAACTGTAGTGCCAGACTAGCCCCACTGGTACCGCCCACGTTCCTCCAATGTCGGTTCAGCGCCGTCTTTCGGCCTCCCACCAGATCAGGGGGGCGGCAAGCGGGCCTCGGTGACCCAGGGCTGAATGGTATTGCCAGGCCCGAATGCCCAACTGTTTCAATGCGGGCAGGTCCCGACCGGCCAAAATTCCCCCACAGGCCACGAGATCCACTTCATGGCCGTGGATGTGTTTCAAGGTGGCCAGGGCGATCTGGGCTTTGCGTGCCAAGGGGGCGAGTGGCTTGCCACTCAGGAAAGCCGGCGAGCCATCCGGGTGGTACTGGAAAAGGACATCGGTCGCGATGATGGCCCTGACGTTGCATTTGTCGCACAGTGTCAGGAGTTCCCGATAACGGGTTGCCGGCAGCTCGGGACTCACCTTGAACCAAAGTGGGGTGACAGTGGGCATGGCTTGACTGGCCACCTCCACGAGGTCATCGACCGTGGCAGTCAACTCCGGGTCCATCATGAGGTGCGCGAGGTTCAGGGTGATCCAGGACGGGTTGAGGTCCGCGGCGAAGATGATCTCCAGGGACTCGGTGATCTCCTGTCGCATTTCCTCACCATCACCCGGTACCGGAGGGGGCGAGATGTTGAGGCCGTAGGTGGAAGGAAGGTCCGATCGATGCAAGGACAAATAGGCTGTTGCGGCGCGGATACCGGGGTTGCCGGAGACACCGGGTGCGAGTCGGGGCCAACGGTTGAACGAGCCGTACTCCACCGGCCCGGCCAACAAGGGCAACGCGCGCCAGCCCGGCAGGAACGAATCGGGGCGGATCACATGGGCCAGAGCCTCGCTCTCGTTGGCATAGCCTCTGCCCTTGATCCAGCCTCCCGCCAGAATGAAAGGCTGGGGTAGCTGAACTCCTCCCACCTGAACGGGCGCCTGGGGAAGCAGCGAAGAGCCAAGTCTGCGACACAAGCGAAGCAGGTCGGAGCGTTGGTCCGCGGGGGCAAGGTAGTCTTGCAGAAACTTGGCCCGGAAGGTTTCTTCCTCACCAGGCTTGGGGCGGCCCAACTTCGAGTAGAGCGCTCCGTAGCCGTCCAGCAACGGTGGGACCAGTTGGTTGCGAAGGAGAGGAGACATCAAACGGTCACGGTGGAGTCAGGTGGGGTGGCAGTCAGCGAATGGTGTGGGTGCTTTCGGGACAATCCAACACCTCGGAGCCAGTAGATGCCGAGAATCGCGTGACTGGTTGTCCTACGGTCCGTCATCCAGAAAACTCATGCCTCGGCTATCGAAATCGTGTTGAGCCGATCCTTGGCGATGACAGCATGGACGTAGGCGACGCAGGCCCGAATGTCTTCCAGTTCCAGTCCGGGGTAATCGTCCAGCAATTCCTCCTGTGTGGCTCCTTGGCTCAGCAGGCTGAGGATGAGTTCCACGGATATTCGCATGTCGCGGACAATCGGCTTCCCTCCGAAAACATCGGGACGGGCTGTGATGCGTCTCAACAGGTCCTGGTTGGCAGGCATGGCTATCTCATTGGAGTGGGGGCCAGCGATTCACATCCAGTGCCATTGGGTTCGATAGTCACTCTTGCCGACCGCCTCGTGAGTACAGAGTTGTTGGTGTGTTGTCAGGGACAGAGCCTCGGGGGCACAGGGCTCGCATCTTCCATGTCAGCGCCGGTATTCGGATTGGCTTCGGCCATATCGTATCCCTGCATCAGTTGCTGCGGTTCAACGGGACAGTTCCCGTGACCGGGTGGATTGTAGCCTGTCGAATCAGTGGATGGCATCAATGGTCACCATGCAGTTCCCGATACCAGCACCTCGAGCATCTCCGGGATGGCCGTACTAGCGTGGGACCGGGGTTCCACCCTTGGCTGATCCGAGACCAAGGCGCGCGGCCTCCGCCAGGTACCGGGGCGGTGCCGCCCGAACCACTGCTGCTAACTGGGTTTTTGATACCGCATCAATCCTTGAAGGAAGTCTCCACCTTGACTGACAGGGAACGATGCAAGACTTGGCAACGATGGCTGGATCCCGGAGATGTCCCCAAACCCCGGAGCAGCGCTCTCTCGTGGTGGCCGGTGTCATCCAAAACCTAGCCTTCCGCAGCCTGCTAGTGGATCCCTTGAGCCAATTACCTTTCCTAACCCTGGTAGCCAAGGTGCCTTTCTAACATTCTTGCAATTCTGTCAAAGCCTTCGTATCGGGCTAACATCAGTGGCGTCCAACCTTGAGTCTCGATTTCGGCATCAATATCATCATGTTCCAGCAATTGTTCAACAATGTCACGGTCACCATTCGAAACGGCCCTGAATAATGGAGTCCACTCCTTCTTGGTGTCGATGTTGGGATCTGTTTTCCGGTGGTCAAGTAACAACTCCACAAGATCCTCGTTTTCATCATACACGGCCCGATAGAGTGCGGTAAATCCTATGTCATTCCGTTTATTGGGGTCTATTTCGCGGTTGTCCAGTAGCAACTCCACAAGGTCTTTGTTCTCGTTTACCACTGCCCGATAGAGTGGAGTCCAACCGTGTTCATCCCTTATATTGGGATTAGTATCAGGGTGGTCGAGCAAGATTACCACCTGTGCACTGTGCTCGAAAACAATCGCCTCAAGCAAAGGTGTTTGCCCATCGTGATTCCTCAGATTGGGTCTGATTCCTCGATGTCTCAATAGGATTTCCAGAACCTCTGGATCGGGTTTCCATCTTGTGGCGCTGTGCAAGGGAGAATTCCCTTCAAACTGTTCCTGAACATTAGGATCGACATTGTGTTTCAGGAGTATTTCAACCACATCCGCATGTTTGCTGCTCGCGGCAAAGTGCAACGCGGTAAACCCTTTTCTCGTGGCAAGCGAAGGATCGGCTCCATGAGCAAGCAACAGCTCCGACATTGCCGCATTGCCGTGCGTGGCAGCTTCATGAAGCGGGGTCCGGTTTTTGTTCCAGGGGGCTGAATTGGCATTGTCAAAACGAACGTTGGGGTCCGCCTCAGGGTAAGTTAGTAGCAAGGCCATGATTTCCAAGGCATCCACTCTGGCTGCCCAGTGCAGGGCCGTACCGCTCAATTTGTTGCGGAACCTTGGAAATCCCGTACTGGCGATCATGCGACGCACCGTCACTATGTCGTTATTCAGAATGGCGTGGAACAATGCCCGTTTGTCCTCTTCAGTGTAAGTGCCTGAACCTGGTGTAGGAGGAGTGATTGCGGTCTGTGGAACCCTTGTGTTTGAGGGAAATAGAGGTTGCCAGCGCAACCACATGACCGCGACGCCGCCCCTTTCGTAATATTCCAGCAGTACGTGATGCGAACCTGGCGTCAGTTCGATATCCTTATAGACGGTGAGTTCCGGCGAGTCTCCCCATTCATCCAACACCAGTTCACCATCAACGTATAGACGCAGACCATCATCAGCGGTTACAGAAAAGCGATGGGTGCCTTCAGTGAAGTGGAAGTTACCTTCCATGCGGGCACTGAAATTGTCCTTGTGGACTTGAGGATCCGGGGAACCCGTACCCCAGTCAAACCGTTTTCCCACTGGAGCGACTTGGGTTAGCACAGGCGGCCCGCTCAGGTCTACGTTGTTGAAAAACTGCAGATTGAAAGCATCGGCTGGAGGGTTTGGCACTGGCATGGGAGCAACGGGGGTTAATGGTGGGGGCGCAATCAACCCAGGAGTCAGCCGTTGCCAACGGAGCCACAGGATTGCAGAGGATGTCCGTTCGTAGTAATCCAGGCGCACCTGATGGAGGCCAGCCGTCAAATGCACATCGACCTCATGGGTGGTGGCAGCCTGATCGTGCCAAGCTTCGTGGACCAGATTGTTATCCACATACAGTCGCATGCCGTCGTCAACAGTTACGCTGAAACGGTGCAGGCCTTCTTCGAAACTGAATTGGCCTTCCAGCCTGGCGGTGAAGTGATCGGGATTGACCTGCGGGCCTGGAGAAGCCAAGCCCCAGTCATAGCGAGTGCCTGGTGCGACTTGCTGTGTCAGGACTGGGGAGCCGGTGAAGCTCAGGTTGTTGAAAAACTGGACTGTAAAGAAACCAGATGTTGGATCGGTGGCAGCAGTAGTTCCGGTATTTCCTGTTTCCACCATGCTTGAACCGGGAATCCGCAATACCTGGCCGGGGTACAACCTTCTTGGGTCGGTGATGCCATTAGCCTCGATCAGATCTTGCACGGAAACACCGTGTGCACGGGCAATCAAAAAGAGCGTGTCGCCACCCAGCACCGTATAGCTGGCTGTGTTGGGTTGGGGTTGAGGTCCGGTGCGAAGTGTCGCTGATGGCCCGGGAGTGGGGGATGGCTGACTGGTAGTACCCGGAATGCATAGCGATTGTCCGACTCGAATCAGGTGATTGTTCGATAGGTTGTTGGCTTGGGCAATGCCGGTCAGGCTTACGTCATAGCGGTTGGCAATGGCCCATAACGTTTCGCCTCTCTGAACCGCGTGAGAAACAGGGCATGCTGAGTGCACCACCGGGCGGGCGGGCGGCGGGGTAGAGACGCTTACCTGGGACACGATCAACGTGTGGCCAACGTACAGATCCTCAGTTTCTGATAGATTGTTGAGTTGCCTTAACTGGGCTACTGTCGTGTTGTATTGCTCTGCAATGGAGACCAAGGTGTCGCCTGTCCGAACCATGTGGGTCTGATGGGAATTCTGAGCTTCAGCCACCACGTTTTGATGGGCAAAGAGTAGTAGGGCCATAACAATCAGCCCCAAGACCCGCAATGGAATGCTGCTGCAACTAGTGGAGTAACTTGGTGAAATTGTGGGGTGTAACATAGGCGGTTGCACGGTGGCCGCCGGCCGGCCGGCACCGTGTGCGTCCTGGCCCGGCGACCCTCGAGAGCTCCCCCATGTCCCACAAGCGATACATCGTCGAACTGTCCCCGGAGGAACGGACCCGCCTGCAGCGGCTGACCGCAACCGGCAGCCCCAAGGCCCAGGCCCGGCGGCGGGCCCGGATCTGGCTGCTCTGCGACCAGGGACCGGAAGGGCCGGCCTGGACCGATGAACGCACGGCGGAGGCCGTGGGCGTGACCGAGATGACCGTGTCGCGGGCGCGCCGGGCCCTGGTCGAGGAGGGGCTGGAGGCGGCCCTGCAGCGCAAGCCGCGCCCGCCGCGCCCGCGCAAGTTGGACGGGACGGCCGAGGCCGAGCTGGTCCGGCTGGCCTGTTCGACGCCGCCGCCCGGTCGCGCGCGCTGGACCCTGAAGCTGCTGGCGGCCGAACTGGTGGCCCTGGAGGTGGTCGATGCAATCGCGCCCGAGACGGTGCGCCGCACGCTTAAAAAAACGCGTTGAAGCCCTGGCGGAAACAGTGTTGGTGCATCCCCCCGCAGGCCAACGCCGCTTTCGTGCACAACATGGAGGACGTGCTGGCGGTCTACCAACGCCCCCCGGACGATCGTTTTCCGGTGGTCTGCGTGGACGAAACCAGCAAGCAGCTGGTTTCGGAAACGCGCGTGCCGCAGCCGGCGGCGCCCGGCCAGCCGCTCCGCTACGACTACGAGTACCGGCGCCACGGGGTCTGCAACCTGTTCATGATCACGGCTCCCCAACAGGGCTGGCGCACCGTCAAGGTCACGGCCCGGCGCACCAAGCTCGATTTCGCCGCGGTCCTGCGCGACCTGACGGACGTGCACTTCCCGCAGGCCGAGAAAGTGGTCCTGGTCTGCGACAACCTCAACACGCACCATCCCAGCGTCCTCTACGAGGCCTTCCCGCCGGCCGAGGCGCGGCGCATCGCGACGCGGCTGGAGTGGCACTACACGCCCAAGCACGGCAGCTGGCTCAACCTCGCCGAAATCGAGTTCGCGGCCCTGGCCGCGCAGTGCCTGGACCGGCGCATCGCCAGCGCGGCCGAGCTGCGGGCCGAGATCGAGGCCTGGGTGCGCGACCGCAACGCCTTGGGCACCCCTGTGCACTGGCAGTTCACGACCGAGGATGCCCGCATCAAACTCCTGCATCTGTACCCCACATTTGAGTGAAGTTGACCCACTAGTGGACACGCTCTCCAAGCGCATTCTCAAGGTAGTGGGTGAATTGCCTTCAAGCAAAAACATTGTGAAGTCCAGAAGAGAGGAAGGCCAAGAGTGGCCTGCAGGAGGCGTAGCTCTGCTTATCTATATAAGACGATTCTCGTGTCGACTTGTTGCGTTAGGTGTGTTTAGGGAGGTCAGTGCGAGGGGAATTTCAGGTCTTCTGTCAGCGAGAGTTGAGAGCTGAAACCAGCGCCTATGAGACCGTTGTCATTTGGAAACTCCGCTTGTGACCTGATGTAGGTCCAGGGCGAGGTGCACTGGGGATAGCTATCACTGCAACGAGAAAGTCGTATGGTAG
The DNA here is from genome assembly GCA_965208365.1 of Caldilineaceae bacterium. GTDB lineage: Bacteria > Chloroflexota > Anaerolineae > Caldilineales > Caldilineaceae > Bin34. Next base: position 2,753,994 of record OZ242330.1, read on the forward strand.
GTTGCCGGGGTTGGATGCAGCCCCGGAGTTCCGCCATGGCCGCCATCCCGCCCCCGGTGCCGCAGTTTACCTGCGACGACCTGCTGCAGCTCAAGCCCTCGCTGCAAGCTTATCTGGAGTGCTTCCAGCCCCTGTTCCCGCGCCGCGACCAAGGCACGTCCTTCCTGGCCTACGCCGAGGGGCTGATGCCCTGCTCGCGGAGCAAGCCAGGTGGGGGCGGGTGGAGACTGCTTCACCCGCCCTGGAGTTTCAGGGGATGCAACCCGGCTCTGCTCTACCAGGAGCGAAGTTGCCCGAAACCGGCAGGTTTTGAGAAACGGAACCAGGGGTTGCCGTCAAGCCAAGGGCAGGAGAAACGAGAGCCGGTTCGCTCCAGGGCGAACCGGCAAGTTGGGTTGATGCGGACCGGGGCAGGCCGCACAGAGTGATTGCGGCCCGCCCCGGTCGGTGTGCTCAGGCCTCGGCCCTTTCGATGGCGTCCTTGGCAAACTGCTCCATGACCGGCTGGAACTTGGCCATGGCCTCGTCGTAGCTCAGGGTTCCGCCCAGCCATTCGCTGGTGATCCGCCAGTAGGTCTCGCCATAGTCGAAGTGCATGGACCTCATGTGGATTGTCAGCAGGAACGTTTCACCCACATCGGGCTTGAACTGCTCCAGCTCGGGACGGCCTTGGGCGCAGAAGACTGCCGGCACGACACCACCGTGTTCTCGGCTCAGGCGGCCCTGACCCTCGCAGGATGTGAACAGCTTCATGAAGTCGACACAGGGATCCAGTGTGCCGTTCCTGGTGGCCGTGGCCGTCATGGCGATCGTGTTGTAGGCTCCGCCCGGGTACTGGGTGGGACCGCCCTGGCCAATCGTGGCCATGCGGTCGAAGCAGAGGGGGAAACGGGCGATGGCGAAATCGAATTCCCTCAACGGATCGTTCTGCACCACCGGATACGAGTTGCTGGTACTCCACCAGAAGGCGGCTTCGCCGCGCGCGAACAACGCCGACATTTCAGCTGAAGTCAGGCCCAGGAAGCCTTCGCTCCAGTACTGCGTCCAATCCTGCGCCATCTGGTGCATGGCCCGGAACTCCACGGAGTCGGCGGTCCAGTCGCCACGGTCAATGGCCTTGAAACGCTCGATGGACGTCACGAAGTCGTCGTTGTTGGTGTCCAGCACCGACCACTTGCCCGTGGACTTGAGGAAGCCGGAAAGGGACGTGGTCTGGATCCAGTTCCAGTAGGGGACGTTCCAGGCCAGCGACCAGGGGGTGTGGCCCGCGTCGGCAATGCGCTGGGAGATCTCCAGCATGTCGTCGAAGGTCCAGCGCGGGTCGATGATCTCCGACTCGAAGTCGACTCCGGACGCTTCCAGGATGTCCAGATTGCAGAAGATCTGCACCCCGTTGATGGCTTGGGGCACTCCATAGTAATGACTGTCAATCATGCGGTTGCGGGCATCGAAGCCGGCGATGAAGGCGTCCCGCCAGCGATCATGGCCCAGTTCGCCGTCGGGAATGTAGTGGTTGGGTTCCTCCGCGTAGTCGTCGATGATGACCCAGTAGTCCGTGCCGATGTCCCGGTTCAGCCAGTTGTCCACGGCGTTCAGGATGTCGGGCATGGTGCCTGCGGCCTGCAGGGACTTCACCCACTGCTCAATGCCTTCGCCGCCGGGGCCCGCCACGAAATCCAAGGCGTACTCCGAATGCTCCGCTTCCCATTCGTCCGCCAGATTGCGGGCTTCATGCAGGTGGTCCAGACCTTCACCGCGGGCCACTTCAGGCTGGAACGTGCCTCCGACATAAAGTTCGATCGTCTGCCTGGCGGCATCCATATCGTCCCCCTGCGGGCCGGCAGGTTGCACACAGGCAGCCAGGCCTGCAAGGGCGGCGGCTCCGGACAGGCCCTGCAGAAACGTACGTCTGCTCAACTTTGTAGCCATTGTGTTTTCCTCCCAAATCTCCGATGTTGTGAACAGGAATTCTAAGGCAGGTTAGGACCCCTTCGGCTGCCTAAGCCTTGATGGCACCCGAGGTGACGCCGGCCATGAACTGCTTCATTCCCACAAGGAACAGCAGGAACAGCGGTACCGATGCGATCAGGTAGCCCGCAAACATGGCCCCGTATTGGGTCTGGGTCTCGCCCTGGAAATAGTACAGGCCGACAGTGATCGTCCGCTTCGAGTCGTCCGCCAGCGTGATCAAGGGCCAGATCAGGTCGTTCCAGACCTGCTGTACGCGCAGGATGGCGAGGGTGGCGAGAATGCCCTTGGAGAGCGGCAGGGCCACCATGTAGTAGGTTTGGAAGTCCCGGGCGCCGTCGATGCGCGCCGCATCGAACAGGCCCTGTGGCAGGGAGCTGAAGAAGGTGCGCAGGATGAACACCGCATAGGCCTGCCCGCCGGCGATGTAGGGCAGGATCAAAACCCAGTAGGTGTTGAGCAGTTGCAGTTTCCGCACCCACATGAAGGCCGGAATCAACTGCAGGATCTGCGGGATCATCATCAGAATCATCAGGCTGCCGAACAGGATTTCCTTGCCCGGGAAGCGAAAGCGGGCAAAGACGAAAGCCGCCAGCGTCGTGGTGAAGAGAAAACCCACGACGGTGAGCACACCCACGTAGATGGTGTTGAGCAGGTAGCCGCGGGTTTGATTCCAGGCCGCCACGTAGTTCTCAACGATATGGGGGGGCCATGCGGGAATCCAGTAGCTGTGCAGGAACTGTGCATAGGACTTGGTGGACGTGATCGCCATGAAGACGAACGGATAGAGGGTGAGGATGACCAGCAGCACCAGCACCATGGATACGACAAAGTTGCTGACGTGGCGCGGTTGCCGGGTTCGACTGGGCCGCAACGTCAAGGCCGAGGTGGTGTCCGAAGTGGAGATTGTGGACATGAAGGGAGAATGGACCGGTCGGTCAGTAGGTGACGTCGGTTTCCTTGAGAAGCTTGTTGTTGATCCAGGTCAGGGCCAGCATGACGACCAGCAGCACCACGCCAATGGCCGAGGCGTAGCCGAACCGATCGGCCTGGAACGCGCGCTGGTACATCCACAGGCCCGGCACCATGGTGGCGTACCCCGGGCCGCCATTGGTCAGGACCAGCATGCCGCCAAAGTTCTGGAGCGTGAAGATGGTGGTGATGATGATCAGGAGCTTGAACTGGCCGAACAGCAGTGGCAGATCCACCCGCATCACCCGTTTCCAGATGCTGGCACCGTCAATCATGGACGCGTCCAGGACATCGCCTGAGATGTTCTGCAGGCCGGCATAGTAAATCAGCATGGCAATGGCATCGATCCAGGGGAAACCCACCAGCAGGACCGCGATCAGGGCGATCTTGGGGTCCGCCAGCCATGCATGTTGCCACTCGGTCAGGCCCAGCAGTTCCAGCAGTGCATTCAGGACGCCCAAGGGCTTGGGGCCCATGATGAAGCGCCAGACCAGGGTGACCACGATACCCGGCACCACGATGGGGAGGATCAGCAGAAAACGGTACCAGTATTGACCCCGCTCGCTGCGCAGATTGAAAATGAACTCCGCCGCCAGCATCGGGAAGATGAGAACCTTGATCAGGGCCGCGGCCAGGATGATCCCGATGTTCTTGAGGGATGCGACAAAGATGAAGTCCGTGAGAAGGGTTCGGAAGTTTTCCAGGCCGACCCAGGTGGCAATGCCGGCTCCGTTCCAGCGCGTGAAGGCATGAAACACCGCGGAACCGGCCGGGTAGTAGCGGAAGATCAGGATGAAGGCGAAGGTCGGCAGAAGGAAGAGGTACAGGTGCCAGGACTTCCTAAGTTCCGACCAGAGGTTTTGCGCAGGATTCATCGAAGTCGGTTGCGGCAACCCCAACCGTGAAGCGGAAACCAAGGACGCCGATCTCGGAACGAACTGCAATCGGGCAACATTCGCAAGTCGGCTCAACCCAGAGTACCACTAGCGTGCAGGTCGCCGAATCTCGGTGCGCACACTGGTTCCATTGCCGGTTTTGGACCAGATGGGTGGACCTCGCGACTACGCTGTGCCCGACATTGGGGGGTGAGCGAGATCAAATCAACGAGCGCTGATGCCTGTCGGTCGTGTCCTCACATGTGCCGGACCATCGCACGCTGTCGTGTCTGGAACCTCTGCGCCCAAGTTGGGGTCGCGGAGATCGGTTTCAGACCACCACGGGAACAAAGTCAAATCGGTCGACATCGACCAGGCCGAGGTCCGTGATCTTGAGCGACGGGATGACCTCCAAACCCATGAAGCTCATCGCCATCAGCGGATCATGCATGCGGCAACCCAGGTTTGAGGCGGCCGCCTGAAGTTCGCGGTACTGCTCCCTGACCTGCGCCATGGGTGCGTCGGTCATAAGGCCCGCCACCGGCAGGGGCATGTTGGCCAGAACCTGACTTTCCGAAGTCACCACAATGCCGCCCTGAAGTTCGGCGGCCGCACGGGCCGCGGTGTGCATGGCCGCGTCGGATGCACCGATCACGACCAGGTTGTGGTGATCGTGGGCAATCGTGCCGGCCATGGCGCCCGACTTGAGACCGAAACCCTGAATGAAGCCCGTAGCCATTGTTCCCTTGCGGCCGTGTCGTTCGATTACGGCTATCTTGAGCACGTCCTGGCTTGGGTCCGCTTCCAGACAACCGTCGGTTACGCGCAATGGGAAGTGCCGTGCCTCCGTAACGATCTGGTTCTCGATGGACCCGATGACACGCACGGTTGCCTCGCTCGCATCTGATGGTCCAGGTACGGCAAAGTCCACGCCGTCCCAATCAATCCTTACGGTTCCGCCGACTCCGTCCGGTAGGGTCGCGGATGCCGGATCGGATGCGTCCGGTACATTGCCGTCGTTCAGCACCACCTTGCCGCCGGCTACGACCCAGGCCGGTTCCAGACTTTCCAGGTCGCGCCAGACGACCAGATCCGCACGGCGGCCTGGGGCAATGGCGCCCCGGTCCCGCATACCGAACCATTCCGCGGGATTCAAGGTGGCCATGGTCAGGGCGGCAACCGGGTCCAGGCCGGCTGCAATGGCCCTGCGCACGGGAAAGTCCACACTTCCTTCGGTCAGCAGGTCGTCCGGAATGCGATCGTCGGTGCAAAAGCAGATTCTGCGCCTGTTGTACTCGTCCACGATGGGCAGCAGGGCATCCAAATCGCGGGTGATCGTGCCTTCCCTGATCAGGATGTACATCCCGCGCGCCAGCTTCTCAAGGGCCTCCTCGGCCGTGGTGCATTCGTGGTCGCTGCCGATGCCGGTGGCCAGGTAGGCATTGAGTTCCTTTCCCGACAGTCGCGGTGCATGTCCGTCGATTACTTCCTCTTGGAACGCCTCCAGAATGGCCAGGCAGCGATCGTCGCCCAGGAACACCCCGGGATAGTTCATCATCTCGGCCAGGCCGTGCACAAGGCCTTCCTCGTGCAGTTCCTGCAGGACGGCCGCATCCAAGTCGGCTCCGCTGGTCTCCAAGTGACACGCGGGCACGCAGGAGGGAGCCATCAGCTTGATGTCCAGGTCGGTGGCCTGGCTGCGTTCGTGCATGAAGACAACGCCCTGGACGCCGCAAACATTGGCAATCTCGTGGGGATCGGCCATAACCGTGGTGACGCCTCGGGCCGTGACTGCCCTGCTGAATTCTCCCGGCGTGCACAGGCTGCTCTCGATGTGGACGTGTGCGTCGATCAGGCCGGGGGAAATGGTCAATCCCTTGCAGTCGATGGTGTGCGGGCCTTGATAGTCGGGCGCGATGCCTGCGATGAGACCATTGGCCACCGCGACGTTCGCTTCCTCGAACCCGCCGGTGAAGACATTGAGGATGCGCCCGTTGGCCAACACCAGGTCCGGTGCGGCTTCGCCGCGGGCGACGGCGGTCAAGTGCTTGAGACTGGAGGGCATCAACGGCTCCAAGCCCTGTCGGGGCAACTGGATTTGGGGTTCTTGGCCGGATCGGACACCGGCGGGAAGGCCATTCTACGATCGGGTTCCCTGGATGGTTTTCTTCGCGGGCTCAACCTTGGGTATGCATCCCGGCGGCTTGGCAGGTCATCATTTGAGGCCGCGGCCGGACCGCCTTTCGAATTGCGCGGTACGCAAGGGGCGCTCCAATGTATGGTTCAGGTACTCGCGCATGATGTTGCGGGCCTCCGAAAGCGCCGGTTGCGCGACGCGCCGAGACTTCACCTGCTCCCATGTGCTTCGTTGCAGGAACCGCAAAATCTTGAATACCTCCAGCGGCAATGGTCGGCCGCCGGGCATGGCGCCAAGACAGTCCGGGCACAGGATGCCGCCCTCCGCGACGGAAAACCCCCAGGGTTCCGGACGGGCTTCCACACCGCATCCGACACAAAACTCCAAGGCCGGCTCAAAGCCGGCAGCCGATAGCATGTGCAGTTCCAGCCAACACAAGGGCAGGTTCGGGCGATCCGGTTCGTCATCGACTTCGGTCAGGACCGTCAGCAACGACCCGAACACCTCTTCGTTCAGATCCGACTCTTCGCCTTCGACGGTCAGGTTGTAAACCAGCTCGCAGGCATAGCTCGAGGCCACTATGGCCTGGAGGGATTCCCGGCATCCCTGAAACGGATTCAGAAGCTGAACTTCGCCCACGAACGGCAGGAACTTGGACTGCTGCAGCTGGATGCGGACCAGCATGAAGGGCTCCACCTTGCCCGACTTGCGGCTGGCCGGCTTGCGTGCGCCGCGGGCGAGAACATCCAGTCGGCCAAGGTCCGGGGTCAGCAAAGTCAATATGCGATCCGCCTCGCGATGGTCACGGGAACGCAGGATCAAGGATTCGCAGGTGTGCAGGCGGCTTGGAAGCATCGAAAAGCTCTGGGCGAACAACCGGCAACATGGCCTCTGGGCTATGCGGATCTTCCAGTGGCACGTCGGTGGTGTCAAATGAAACGGGCTAATTGCATGTCCCATATTGGCATCCTGTCCCATATTGGCATGAAGGCCTGCTCGTCCTCAAGGTAGGCGATTCAACCAGTCCGCCGTGCCAATTGCGCCACTTGGCCGTGTCCCCGAGTAGATCGTCGGATCAGGTACCACAAAACCGCGCGGTCCCGCCGTACCGTGGTTGGGTATCAGGGCAATCGCATTCTCATTTTGGTTGTGCCACCGGCGGGAAGGATCGATGTGCTGAAAGACTGCGATTCATCACTGCACCGGTGAAACACGTCGATTTGGAGCATCGCGGCTACGCTTAGGTCGGTTGGGGCCGGATTTGTAGGCCCAAGGACCTGTCAATACAGAGAATGTGAATGCCTTTGCGTTTCTCGCATTGAGGTAAATTCCAATGTGATACACTGCCGTCTACTTGCTCCCCGCCCGACACGCCGAAAGGCCTCGAGCGGGGTTATTTTTTTATTGGGCAATGAACAGCGAACCTCCCTTCAAGCATGCAGTCGTCTTTGTGGATGGTCAGAACCTGTTCCATGCTGCTCGCGAAGCGTTCGGCTATACCTACCCCAACTACGACGTTTCAGCCCTCGCCAAGCAAGTTTGTACAAACCAGGGATGGCAACTGGTCCAGGTACGCTTTTACACTGGGATTCCTGATCCTGATGTCCACAAGGATCGCAGATGACACTCCTTCTGGACTCGCAAGCTCGCGGTGATGGGACGACAAGGGGTCATCGTATATAGCCGGCCGCTTCGATACCGGAAACGCACGGAGCGTTTACCCGACGGCACACAACACTCTTTTTTGACAAGGGAGGAGAAGGGGATCGACGTACGGATCGCGCTTGATGTGATAGCCCTTGCTCATCGTTGCGAATACGACGTGGCACTGGTCATGAGCCAAGATCAGGATCTCTCGGAGGTCGCCGAAGAGATTCGAACCATTGCACGGGAACAGCGACGGTGGATCAAGATCGCCTGCGCCTTTCCGCAGAGTTCCGACAGCCGGAACCGGAGAGGGATCAACAAGACCGACTGGATCAGGATCAACCGAAAACTCTACGACCAGTGCCGTGACCTTCGAGACTACCGAGAGGAGTCCAAGAAACCGTAGGCTCTTCATCTGACACAGATCTGGCTGAAGATCCCACCCTCGTTATCACTTCCACTGCATCACCACCCATTCCTCCTGGCTGAACCCGATTGCGGACTGGTTCAGCGCCCTGCAACGCCATGTGTTGTCCCAAGTGCTTTCACGTCGAAGGCACGGTACCGGCAAGATAACTGCAGACAGGAACATCGACAGTCGGAGACCGGCACCTGCACGGTGCCGTGTTCGCGGCCACCGGAGGGACGCGACCAACTTGCACCATGTGCTGGGCGGTGTAGATCCGAGGGAACGACTGCCTCATGAACCGGGACCACGCCCGGGGCAATCTCCATGGGTGAAACGCGGATATTGATCTCTGTCCATATTCATGTTACGTCCAGTTTTCAGCCTGATCCGCGCGGTGACTTGAAGCCGTTCTTGGTCTCTCAAGGGTTTCTCCGTTGACACCGCCGGTGGAATGCGGCAGCAGACAGCAAAGATGCGGCTGATACGATCGGTCATGCATCAAAATCCCAGCTTTGCCCTGCAACCCCCATGTTGACAACATCCGTGATTGGAGCTGGCATGGGTGGCAATGCCAGCCTGAAGGCCCTGGAGAATTCGCCCCACTACGACCTGCGCGCTGTGGCGGACATTTCTGAAGCCGCCCGTGCCCAAGTCCGCAAGCAGTTTGCCGATGTAGACACGTTTGGCGACTGGCAGTCGATGTTCAGAGAATGTCCTACGGATGTGGTCGTGGTCTCCGTGCCTCCAGCCCTGCACCGGTCTGCAGTCATGGATGCTCTTGAATTGCCGCTGCGGGGCATTCTGGTCGAAAAGCCGTTGGGACACTGCCTGGCCGACGGCCGCGCCATCCTGAACGCCATCCGGGCACGTGGTTTGCCGATTTGCGTGCCACACGGTCTGCTGGTGCAGACAACGCCCCGAAAGATTCTGACCCATGTTGCCGCCGGTGACATCGGCCAGGTGCAGCTGATCGAAATCCGTTGTACCGGCTGGGACATCATCAATGCCGGCATCCATTGGCTCGACTTCTGCATTACGGCCCTGGACTCGCCGGACATGGACCACGTGATGGCCCTGTGCGACACCTCCAGCCGAACCTATCGGGACGGCCTGCAGGTGGAGACGGTGGCCGCGACCTACGCGGTGACTCGCGAGGGAACCCGTATCGTGATGCAAACCGGGGACTTTGTGGACATCGGACGGCCGGGACGGGACACGCTGATGCGCTTCTGCGGCAACAAAGGCACGATCGAGTTCTGGCCTTGGTCCGAAGGGTACCGCATCGTGAACGCCGATCATCCCGGTGGGGCGGATCTTGCTCCCGAGAACTGCGAAACCCGCACCCCGCATCAGGTGCACCTCGACAATTTGGCCCTTCAGATCGATGAAGGCACGGCGGACTACACGATTGCGGAAGATTCGCTCAAGGCACTCGAGATTTGCGATGCCGCCTACCGGTCGAGTTTCCACCGATGCTGCGTAAACCTGCCGTTGGATGACTTCGGGCCGCCACCCGCCCGGGACTGGCATCCCGGCCAGCCCTATGCAGGCACGGGCGGCGGTCGAAATGGGCGGAAGCTGTCCGGGAGCCCCTGAATATGACCGACCGGATTCGCTTCGGGCTGGTTGGGGCCGGTGGGCGTTCCGATTTCTTCCTGCGCATTGCCCGTCGGATGCCGCAACATTTCGAGGTGGTGTGTATACAGGTCCGGGATCCGGTCAAGGGAAAGGCCTATGCCGACCGGTGGCAGCTGCCCGTGGTCAACACTCTGCCGGAACTGCTGGAACGGGAGGAACTGGAGTTCGTGCTCGTATCGGTCAGCCAGCCCGCCGCTGCAGAGGTGATCGCGTCGGTGGCATCAACCGGGATGCCGGTCCTGACCGAAACCCCGCCGGGCCAGACCGTGGCCGAACTGGAACGGCTCACGGCCCTGACGCACAACGGTGCCCATATTCAGGTGGCTGAGCAGTACCAGTTTCAGCCCCTGCATGCGGCCCGCATTGCGTTGGCCCGCGACGGCCGCCTGGGAAACATCACGCAGGCACAGGTGTCGGCGGCGCATGGCTACCACGGTGTCAGCTTGATGCGGCGCATGCTTGGCGTGGGTTTCCAGGACGCGACGATACACGCCTTCGGCGTCGAGTCCCGCCTGTTGGCCAGTCGCCGACGATCGGCTCGTCCGGCTGCCGACCAATTTGAGGACTCCCACCAGATCCTGGCTCTGTTCGAGTTTGACTCGGGGCAGTCCGGTCTCTTCGACTTCACCTGGGATCAGTACTGGTCCTGGGTGCGGGCGCCGCGCGTCCTGATCCGCGGCACACGCGGTGAGATTGTGCAGGATCGCATTGCATGGCTCAGGGACTCGCAGACACCAATGTCCCTGCCCCTGGAGCGTGTGGATGGCGGCCGTTTGGGATTCCTGGAGGGGTATCACAACCACGGGATTCAGGTCGGCGAAGAATGGGTCTATCGCAATCCGACAGTGCCGGCGCGGCTGTCCGATGACGAAATCGCCGCGGCGGACTGCCTGCTGCGCATGGGTGCGAACGTACGCGCAGGCGGCCGCTTCTACGACCTTGCGCAGGGTGCGCAGGACCAGTACCTGACCCTGCTCATCGAGGAATCGATGCGGACCGGGGAAGCGGTACGGTCGAGTCCGCAGGCTTGGGCCGGTTAACGCAAACAGCCGCCAAACCGTGAGGCTTGGCGGCCGTCGTTGGTACCCCCAAGGGGATTCGAACCCCTGTCGCCAGCTTGAAAGGCTGGTGTCCTAGGCCAGACTAGACGATGGGGGCCTGTCCCGGTCCAGGACCCGGCATTATAGGCGCAGAACCGCCTGGATTGCAGAAACCAATACCGTTCATGGCTCCGGCCGGCCCGGATATCCGGGCCGGCCGGGTTGACGGTCTTCCACTGCGCGGCATTTTAGCTGCCTCGGGCCAGTCGGATCTGCGGTCTGGCGAGGGTTCGGGTGCGGTTGTGAAGGTGGAGGAATTCCAGTCGGGGACACTGTCCGTGTCGGCGGCATCGGCCCTATTGGCAGCATCGGCCATGGTGTGGATGTTCAAGCCTTGATGGGTACTGGCAACGGTCATGTCGGGTTTCCCTGCCGTGGTCCGGACGGTGTTGCCCGGCCCTGAATGCGGTTCCCAAGCGGGAACGGTCGCCAGTCTGGCGGAGCCCGGAACCTCCCGGCCGAACCCAGGGTGTTCCCAATGGCGACCCCTGCCGATTTCCGGTTGGGGTATCGTAAATCTGACCGCTATCCCATCCCGTTGTATCGACCATGCTCGTCTCCGCCGTTCGCCTGGCCGCCCTGCTCCTCCTGCTCCCGTGCCTGTCGGGTTGTGCTCCCCGCACGTCCGGCGGACCGTTGCCGGACCGCGCCGGGGCCGAGGCCCCGGCGCCCACCTTCACGCCCACGCCCTCCCTGACGGTGTCCGGGGCCTATGACAACCCGGCGGTGCACGCGGACGGTCGCTACGCCCTGCAGCTGGCCGCGACCCGCGTCCCGGCCAGCTTCTCCACCTCCGGTTCCCCCGTGGAGTACTGGGCGCGGGCAATATCGCTGCCCCTGTTTAGGGTCCCGGCAGCGTTCCGGCCCTCGTATCCCCTCCTGCGCACGGTGGAGGGCCGGCCTGTACACGCCGACGGTACCCCGGATCCGGCGCGGACCTCTCCGCACCGCTTCCTGCTGCGGGTGGACCCCGACGGGACCGTGCACTACGTGGACGATGCCCGAATAGAGGGCTCGGGCCACTTGGCCTACACCCTGTACACGGTGTGGGACACCGCGCCACCGCCACCGGCGGCTCCCACCTTCACACCCACACTACCTCCTCCATGGCCCACCCCCACCCTGATAGGGGTAGGTAAAGCGGCTCCGGGCCTGAAAAACAGGTTGAGGAAACGGAAAAAGCATGGTTTGCGGGTAGGCTGTTCGTGTTTCCACACATCAAACAGGCCCCGGTTCCATGCTTCTTCCGACGGCATTCTATCCCCTGCACGACCAAATCCAAAGGCATCTGCCCCATCTGCGGCCGGCCCAGAGGATCGGGTTGGCCCTGTGGGTGGGGGCCACGGTGATGGCCCGCAGCGGCTGCCAGAATGCGGTGCTGGGGGCCCTGTTGAGCCTGGGTCTGGGCTGGCACACGACCCGCCAGTACCTGCGGGAATGGCTCTACGACGGCTCCGACCGGGCGGCGCCCTGCGGGGTGCAGTTGGAGGTCGAGGCCTGTTTCGCGCCCCTCCTGCGCTGGGTCCTGGCCTGGTGGCAGGGCTCCGAACTGACGCTGGCCGTCGATCCCACGGCCAAGGGCGGGGCCCTGGTGGCCCTGGTCGTGAGCGTGGTCTACCGGGGCCTGGCCATCCCCGTGGCCTGGCGCCTCAAGACCGGCGGCCAACCCGGTCCCTGGATGCCGGACCTCTGCGCCCTGCTGGACCGGCTGGGGCCCGCCGTGCCGGAGGGCATGACCGTGCGCGTGCTCTGCGACCGGGGCCTGCAGAGCCCCGACCTGTGGGCCGCCATCCGCCGCCGGGGCTGGCACCCCTACATGCGCTACGACCGAAACATGACCTTCCAGGCCACGACCGGACCGCGCTGGCCGGCTTGGCGCTTCGTGGCCGGCGAAGGCCAGTACACGGTCACGGCCGGGAAGGCCTTCCGCGAGCGCAAGCGCGCCTGCACCCTGATTGTGCTCTGGGTGCCCGGCCAGGAAGTCCCCTGGGTCGTGCTCACGGACGAAGCCCCCGAGGACGTGGAGCTCGGCGCCTACGGGATGCGCGTCTGGATTGAGCAGGGCTTCCGCACCCTCAAGCGCATGGGCTGGCAGTGGCACCGCACCCGGCGCCTGGACCCGGCCCGCGTCGACCGGCACTGGCTGGTCCTGGCCGTCGCCACCCTCTGGGTGCTGGCCCACGGTACGCGCGTCGAGGAGGCGTATCTGCGCGGTCTGGCACCCGGTCGCGTGCGCACACCGCCCCTGCAGCCGGCGGTGCCCCGCAGCCGACCGCTCAGTGTCTTTCAGCTGGGCCTGGCCCGGGTCCAGCGGCTGCTGCACCGCGGCTACGGCTGGGCCCGGGTCTGGCTGCAGCCCCTGCCCGGACCGGATCCGCCCTGGGAGCTGCGGTGGGTGGACCCGCCCGGACTGGAGCAAACGGTCGCACATTGACCCGGCTCCCGGCTTTACCTACCCCTATCAGCCACCCCCACCCCCACACCTACCTTCGTGTACGCGGTTCCGTTGCCCACTCCCTCCCTGATGGTGTCCGGAACCTACGACAACCCGGTGGAGCACGCGGACGGACGCTACGAACTGCAACTGTCCGGGGCGCGGGTCGCGGCCATCTTCTCCACCACCCGTTCCCCCGTACAGTACTGGGCGCGGGACGTGGCCGCCCCCCTGTTAACCGTCCCGGAGCCGTTCCGGCCGCCGTATTCCGTCCTGCGCACAGTGGAAGGCATCCCGGTGCGCGCCGATGGCACCCTGGACCACTTCGAGCCTCGTCGCTTCCTGCTGCGGGTGGACCCCGACGGGACCGTGCACTATGTGGACGATGCCCAGGTAGAGGGTGAAGACCGGCAGGCCTACTGCCTGAACCTGGTGGGATTAAGGGGTGTGGGTATTGGCATCGGGAGCCTGCGTCCACCCGCGGGCATCGCCATCGGGACCCTGCGCGCACCCGCGGGCGCGGCGCAGCCACCACCACCGTCCAACTGCGCCGCTGCTCCCGGACGACCCGGTCGTTTCTTGGCCTACAGCCTGCACACGACCTGGGGCACAACGCCGGCCGCCAACGACCGCGCCGTGCTGGAGATCCTGGACCGCCACTGGTTCGGCAAAACGCTCCTGTCTGCCGAACCGCCCCCGGTGCAGTTCGAGGTTCCCGCACATGCGGAAATCAAGAGGGGAACGATACCGGGTGCCATCGTGGGCGCGTTCGTGATGTTCGATGCGGACGGGCGCGTGACGGCGCTGGGTGTGCCCAGCCACCAGCACAAGGTTCTGGCGGGAGCACCTGTATACGACTTCAATGGCCCCCTGCTGCCGGAACTGGGACAGCTGCACCATCTGGAACATCTGGACCTGGGCTACCGGGTGCCTTCCAAGGAAAGAGCCATTGGGAGGGGACCGAACTCCCTGACGGGCGCAATCCCGCCGCAACTGTGGCGGCTCCCCCGTCTGCGCTACCTGGACCTGCGGGGACAACTGCTGGCCTGGACCCTCCCGTCGAATATTGGGCGCTTGGCCTCCTTGGAGTACTTGGATTTGAGCCACAACTGGTTGTCGGGCTCCCTGCCGCCCGAATTGGGGCGCTTGGTCTCCCTGGAGTACCTAGATCTGGGCGACAATGAGTTTACAGGCGCCCTCCCACCTGAACTGGGGCGCTTGGCCTCCCTGGAGTACCTGGATCTGGGCGACAGTGAGTTTACAGGCGCCCTCCCACCCGAATGGGGTGAACTTGCGAACCTGACCGTTCTCCGACTGCCGGGCAATCAGTTGTCGGGCGCCCTCCCACCCGAATGGGGCCAACTCGCATCCCTGGAGTATATGGAGTTGTCCCACAATCAGCTGACGGGCGCCCTTCCCCCCGAACTGGGACATCTCGGAAACCTGAAGAATTTGTGGTTGAACCACAACCAGTTGTCGGGCCCAATTCCTCCTGAGTTGTGGCAGCTTGCGAATCTGAAAGTACTCCGGCTGAACAACAACCAACTGACGGGTCCCATCCCCTCCGGGCTGGAACAGATGACGAACCTGGAGGAGCTCCGGCTGGGTGGCAACCAGTTGACTGGCTCGCTCCCCACGCCGACACCGACGCCCACCCCCACGCCGAAGCCGACGCGTATCCCGACTGCCACACCAATGCCTTCCGTGCGGCAGTCCGGGCCGTACGACAACCTGGCGGAGCACTGGGATGGTCGCTACGCACTGGAGTTGGCCGGGGAACGGGTCGCAGCCACCTTCTCCACCACCCGTTCCCCCGTACAGTACTGGGCCCGGGAGGTGACCGTGCCCATGTTCACCGTTCCGGAGCCGTTCCGACCGCCGTATCCCGTCCTGCGCACGGTGGAGGGCCGACCGGTACACATCGACGGTGCTCCGGACCCGGAGCAGACCGAATTCCGTCGCTTCCTATTGCGGGTGGACCCCGACGGAGCCGTGTACTACGCGGACGACGCCCTTGTGGAAAGCGTGGGGTACCTGTCCTACACCCTGGACACGATTTGGGGTACGACGCCGGTTGCCAACGACCGCGCCGTTCTTGAAATCCTGGATAGGCTGTGGTTTCCGACGGAGCCGTTGCCAGTGTTGATGGATCTCGACACCTGGGACACGGAGGACGGACTGGTGCGAACCACGGGTGGGCGGGTGACCTCCCTGCAACCACTGGAAACGGAAGGCTACGGGCCAAGCCCGTCCTCGGCTGTCATACCTGCGGAACTGGGCGAACTCTCCCGGCTGGAACACCTGGAGCTGCTCCCATTTGGCTTGGCATGGAACTTGCGGCTCCCAGAAGTC
Organism: Caldilineaceae bacterium; assembly: GCA_965208365.1. Taxonomy (GTDB): domain Bacteria; phylum Chloroflexota; class Anaerolineae; order Caldilineales; family Caldilineaceae; genus Bin34. The sequence continues at coordinate 2,769,526 of OZ242330.1, forward strand.
TTCTCGCTGCCCCCGGAAATCGGACGGCTAACCCGGTTGAAGACCCTGGGTGTGAACTACTCCGGCTTGACGGCCCTGCCTCCGGAAATCGGACAGCTGGCCCAACTGGAAGAGTTGGTTTTGGCGGGCAACCGGTTGCGCGAACTACCTCCGGAAATTGGACGACTGGCCCGACTGGAAAACTTGCATCTGGGCCAAAACGAATTGGTGTCGCTTCCCGCAGCACTAGGCCAACTCGTCGGCCTGCAGTCGCTCTATCTGCACGGCAACCGGTTGACCGCGCTGCCTCCCGAAATTGGGAACCTCACGAATCTCGGCTACCTCGGTCTGGAGGGCAACCGGCTGACTACGCTCCCCTCCGAAATCGGGAACCTCGCGAATCTCGGCTACCTCGGCCTGAGAGTCAATCAACTGACCGTGCTGCCTCCCGAAATCGGACAGCTTAACCGGTTGGACAGGTTGTCCCTGGAGGACAATCGGCTGACTGCGCTGCCTCCTGAAATCGGGGATCTCAACCTCCGCCTCCTGTATCTGGAGGACAACCAGTTGACCACGCTTCCCCCCGAACTGGGTCGGCTTACCGGATTGTATGAGATCTATGGAGGCAACAATCAGCTGACTGCGCTGCCTCCCGAAATCGGACAGCTCACTGGTCTTCACCATCTCTATCTGAGCAACAACCGACTGACTGCACTCCCCCCGGAACTGGGCCGACTTCCCAACCTGGAGGTTCTCTCTCTGCATGGCAACGAGCTGACCGTGCTCCCTGCCGAACTAGGCCGGCTTCCCAACTTGGCGCACCTCGTCTTGAGTGGCAATCGGTTAACCGTGCTGCCGCCGGAATTGGGCCAACTCCCCAGCCTGCGGTTTCTCTCTCTGAGCGGCAATCAGTTAACCATGTTGCCCCCGGAACTGGGCCAACTCCCCAGCTTGTGGAAACTTGATCTAAGTAACAACCGTTTGATCGCGTTGCCGCCGGAACTGGGCCGGCTCCCCAGCCTGCAGGTTCTCGACCTGGATCACAACCAACTGACCTCAATCCCGTCCCGGCTCCTACTGCAACTGACAAACCTGCATACCCTCAACCTGAACAACAACCAGTTGACCGATTTGCCCTGGGACCAGCTGGGGCGGATGGCCGGACTGAGGAAACTGGTGGTGTACTACAATCCGTTGACCGGTTGTGTGCCCCGCGATTTCCCCAAGGACAACATCGATCTGATAACCGCTCTGGATCGCTGTCCCTACTGAACTCATTGCCGACCTGTGCCGACTTGACCAGCCCCTGTCGGCCAGCAGCAATCGGTACGGTTTGGCGGAGTCAGTGCGGTTACTTGAGTCCCTTATTGGCTCTACTCTGACAATCCGAAATATCGGCGCGCCAAGTCCAGAAATTCCTTCGGCGACGTTGCCGACATCCAGCCTTGCACCACATCAATTGGCGGTGTGGGAGTCGCGGTCCGTTGCATCATCAACTGCAACTGATCGGAGACGGGGTCGCCGTATCGCAACCGCGCCAAGGCTGTGACTGCTGCCTCGAGGGCTTTCTCCTTCTCCGCCAGTTGGTCAACCTGCTTCGCCAGCAGTTCGTCCTTCTCGCGTTCGCTGGCCAGCGGCTCCCCCGTTTCGGGGTCCAGAATGCGGTAGCCACCGTCGGTTTCCTCTCTGTGCAGTTCCTGAGACAGGATGATGTCACAGTCCAGGGTCGGCGAGTAGGCGGACCACGCGCGGGCGGCCGCGTCCCGGAACGTGTCCAGCGGCTCGTAGCGGCCCTGCTCCAACTGCCAGCCCATCAGGGGGCCGTCCGGCAGCAGCAGGCCGTTCTCGAAGTGGGCGGGGTCGTCGGAGTCGACCGGATCCAGGATCCAGTACTCGCAGACTCCCATCCAGGCATACCAGTCCTTCTTGATCCCCAGGTCCTTGTCCGCGGTGGACAGGGATGCGACCTCGATGACGCAGTCGGGTGGACAGGGCATGTCCCGGCGGCGCAGGGAGCCCTTCCCGGTGTTGGGGAAGGGCATGATGATCAGGTCCGGATCACACCGTTGCGCGTGGCCGCGGGTATCGACAAAGTGGAGCCCGATTTCCTGGTTGACGGCGAAGGGGCGGCCGCGCCGCCTCAGGAGGGCGGAGAGGGCACCATAGAGGTAACGCAGGATGACGACGTGTCTCGGGGCCACGGACATCTCGTCGCTCCTGGGCCATTCGGCGGGGTATTCCGGGGTGTTCCAGGAAGGGATCGGTTTGGACAGGTCCACCGGGGGAACCGGTTCGGCCGTGAGTGGTTCTTCCGGTACGGTCCAGGGTTTGGTGATGGCCATCGGTCGCCTCCCATTCAAGCGGGACCATTGTAATTGGCGCCACCAACGGCCCGCTGGCTGATCACCCCGGTTGGGTTTCTCGGTGCGTGGGTTCGGTGGTCCAGGTCTGGTGCTGTTATTGAAAGCCGTGCCCGCCCGATTGGCAGGTTCAGTCCAACCAACCGCCAAGCGATCCCAACCTGCCCCGTTGTCCGGCATCGGCGCGGTCAGACCGTGATGTCCACGATGCGGCCCGTGTCCTTTTCCATCAGGATCATCTTGACCCGGCCGTCCGGCATGGTCTCCTGCTTGACGATGTTCTTGCCGTCGTACTCCGTGATCTCGCGGCGAATCGGATCCGCCTTGCCGTGCCGCCAGTCGACCTCCACCGGCACCCATGTGCGTTCCTTGGCCGACCGATAGCAGGCGTCCATGACGCAGTTCACCACGTAGCCGTCGTAGAAGTCCTCTGTCGGACTGGTGCCTTGCTCCAGGCTGTTGAACATGTCCGTGAACATGTCGGTGTAGCCCAGCTCGACAATCTCGTCGCCGACAGGGAAGAGCCAGCCGCTCTCCACCTCCGACTTCTCCGCCACGTAGCCGGAACCCTCGCCGGAGGTGAACATCTCGAAGCCGGTGCGCAGGAAGTGGTTGAGCCAGATGGTGCCTTCGGTGCCCGAGATTTCGTCGCGCAGGTCCATGCCGCCCCGGAAGGTCCAGCTGACCTCGAACTGGCCGACCGCGCCGCTCTCGAAGCGGATCCAGACCAGCGCCGTGTCCTCGGCCTGGATGGGGTGCACCATCGTGTCGTGCCAGCACATCACCTCGACCGGTCGGTTGTGCTTGCCCACATAGCTGCGGATGATCTCGATGCAGTGGCATCCCAGATCGATGACCGCGCCGCCGCCGGCCTTCTCGGCATCGAAGAACCAGGCGCTGTGGGGACCGGGGTGCGTCTCCCGCGAGCGCGCCACCAGGACATCCCCGATGGCGCCGTCCTGCACGGACTTGATCGCCTTCAGGGCCTTGGGGGCGTAGACCAGGTCCTCCAGGTATCCATGAAAGACGCCGGCATCCTCGACCACCTTCAGAATCTCCGCCGCTTCGGCTCCGTTGCGGGCCAGCGGCTTGGTGCATAGGATCGCCTTGATGTTGGAAGCCGCAACCGCCTTCTGCACGGCCTCCAGGTGCATGAAGTTCGGCAGGCCGATCACGACTGTTGTAACCCCGGGGTGGCGCAGCGCCTCGTCGATGTCGGTCGTCCAGGCCGGCACGCCCCACTCCTCGGCGGACTGCCGGGCCCTTTCCTCCGAGCGGGACTGCACGATGGTGACTCGGTCCCGATTGCGTTGGCCGTTCAGCGATTGTGTATAGAACATGCCGATCAGGCCGGTCCCCAGCATGGCAACGTTCTGCATGGGTATTCCTCCGGGTTTCTGGATTTGGACTTGGACAGGGAAGCGCGTGCGGGTTGGAAGTCCGGCGCCAAGCTCATTCTACTGTGGGATGTGCACGTCTGGCTTGACGGGTCTGTTGCAATGAGCATGGGAATGGCGCAGCGGCACGCAAAAAAGGGGGAGATCCGACACCGCCATGACCTGTCGACTTCGAACGCCAGGCGGTTCATGTAATTCGGATGTTTCTCCTGTCCACATACCGTGCCGCGCCATTCGGCAACAAGGTGATTTTGGACCAGATGGACCGGAGCGGCTCGGAGGCGATACCGGAAACTCCCGCACTGTCACCAACCGCCGGGACTTACTCCGTTTCCATATTGTTGCAATGGTGGAGGTAGGAAATGTAGCCGTCCCGACATGGAAAACCTTGCCGGTTTCGACTCAAGTCATGGGTGCGGAATAGATGCCACGCGTGCCACCGCCGCAACCCAGCCATATCGAAAACCCTTTCGTCCGCGTACTCCAGGTTCCTCATCACGCTCCACTCGGGCGGAAGGCGGCGCTCGATCGGGGTCTGCTCTAAAACAAGCACCTCAAGCCGCTGCAGCTTCGACCATTCGGGCGGCAACGGACCAGTGAATTGGGTCCCCAAGAGGGACAAGGTCCTGAGATTGGTTAACCGGGCCCATTCGGCCGGAAGTGTACCGGTTAGCGGTAACCAGTCCAGAATGAGACTTTCCAACTGTGACAGATTGGCCAACGTGTCTGGAATCTCCGTGAATTGGTTGTCCGCCCATCTGTCGTCGTCCCCCAAGTGCAGTGTCCGAAGTGCTTGCAGCCGACCGATCGACGGCGGGAGGTGGCCGCGGCCGCCAAGCCCGGCAAGATCCAGGTGCGTGACCCGACCAAACGCGTCCGTGGACACTCTGCTCCACTTGGCTGGTGGCAAGTGCGAATCTCGCCAGTTGGACAGATAGTCCGACGGAAACAAGGCCACGAGGTCCTCGAGCACTGCTCGGTCGGGTGAAAGTGTGGTTTCCCAGGCGGTGTCGAGTCCATAGGCCAAATAGCCTATCCCGTCGAGGTGGGGACCGTCCCTGTACCGCACTGTACCATCCGGGGTCACAGTGATTTCAAGGCTGACTGTGCGTGGCGGGTCAACGGGAACCCCCTCGGAGTCAACCACTTGTCCTTCCCCGGTTAGGACAACTGAAGTGTACGGACGGAATCCGTCCGGAACACGGAAGAGATCCATGGGTGCCTGACGGGCCCAGTGCTGGACGGGAGACCGGTCGGTGGACAGGCGGGCACGGACGAAGTGGCCGCCGCGCTCAACTTTGAATTGTCCGCCCCGGTGTTCGTCCTGATTGGTGAAGGCTCCTTCCACCACGTGAGTGGCGGTAAACCAGTCCAAGGCGAAGCTGACACCGAGACCGCCGGCCCCATTCCCCCACGGTACAAGACGTCCGCCGTTGCTTGTGATGGAGCCGTCTGGATGAGCGGAGACATAGAGGTGGACATCGGCTCTGACGGAATCATCGGATGCGGGATTGCCTATGTACGCGGCGACCTCCCGCCAAACCTTGGTCAAGGGGCGGAATCCTTCAGGCACTCGGCAGTAGATGTTTGGGTCATCGCTATCTGTAATGTTGAACGGGCTTGTTGGTCACGATCGCGACGACTGTTGGTCCAGTCCGTCTGAGTTCGCACGTTCCCCGTGAGCCTTGGATAGAGACGAACTCCTTGTCGGTGTCGGAATTGGCCTGTGCCACTGCCTGCACGGGCGTCACAAACACGAATACCCCTACCAGAAATGTCATGACACACAAGAAAAAGAGAGTGCGTCTGGTAGAGGTTTGAGGTCGAGTGTTTCGTTCTTGGGCGAGCCGGGCGCGACCAGGGAACGCTGGCTCTTGCTTCATGTGACTGTGTCCTTCCGTCTGGCTCCTGCTTGTTGGTTGCAAAGCACGTCCCTGTCGGTTTTGAGGAGCTCCCGTCACTTTCAAGCCCCGGCAGCGCCCGGCCCCCGGTACCGCGGGACGCGCACCAGCAGGACCAGCAGCAGCATCAACGCCGCTGTGCCGCCGAGGGCGAAGAACCAGATGACGTGCGGGCCGATGTAGTCGAACATCTGGCCGGTGATCCACGGTGTCACAAAGAACGCAATTCCGGAGCCCATGTACATGTAGCTGGTGACCCGGCCCTCGGCCGGCAGGTACCTGGGAGCTAGGTTGAGTGCACCGGGGAACAGGTTGGCAAATCCGATCCCAATCACGATCATGGCTGCATGCAGGACCGGTAGCGATTGCGGAAAGGCCAGGACAGCCAGGCAGCCCAAGGTCACGAACAGGAGGCTGACAGCAAGCAGTCGAGCGATGGACACGCGCCGCAGCAGGGGCACGCTTGCGAGCCGGGTCACGATGATCCCGAGAAAGAACTCGGAATTGATCAGACCGCCCGTAATTTCGTCGGCCAGGTCCAGTTCGAGGATGTAGGCCAACAGCCAGGTGGACACCGACAACTGGAGGGCGGCGGCCATGAACAGCATGGCGGTCAACAGGAACATGGGCCACGGTGACAGAGGATAGCGTGCCTCATGCCGCTGGCGTACCGGCTCGGGACTGGGCAGGCGGACGTAAGCGAGGGATATCGACAGCAGTGCCAAGGCGATGACCGCGTAGGACGCGGCGAGGTCGCCGGTTAGGTCGTGGAAGAGGACAATCACCAGCGGGGCGAGCAGCGCGCCGATGCCCCATACGAAGTGGAGGCCGGTCATGTACGGCGCGACGCGGTTGCGGAACAGCCAGACGATCAGGACGTTGAACCCGATGTCCAGCGGGCCCTCCAACAACCCCACGACGATTAGGAGGCCGACCAGCCACCAGAAGAGGGGAACGTGGGGAATCGCCAAGGTCACGGCGGCGGCCATCGCGGCACAGATCTGCAGCATGCCGTGGGGCCGGCCGCGGTCGGCCAGGCGTCCGGCCAAGAACGAGCCGACTAGGAAGCCGGCCGCCCGCGCCGTGGCCAGCAGGCTGACCTGGGCCAGGGAGACCTGCATTTGATCCGCCAGAAAGGGCAGGGCCGGTCCCAGCGCGATCTGGCTCACGCCGAGCGCGGTGAACGACCAGTAGTAGGCCGTCGTGGCCCGGAAGGCGTAGGGGGTTAGGCCCAGGCGCGCCAGCATGGGGATTGCCGTTGGGAAGCCGCCGCCGGGGTGGTCACGCGGCGGCCTTCAGGACATAGCGCGGCATCTGTTCCAACGCATACAGCAGCAGCAGGCTGAGTATGGTCCCGCCAAGGGAGAAGTGCCAAATGATCTGGGGGCCCACCGACTCGAACAACTGCCCGGTGATCCACGGCATGGCCAGAAAGCCCAGCGAGGCCCCTGCGTACATCCAGCTGGTAACGCGCCCCTCGGGCGGCAGATGGTTTGGGGCCAGGCTAAGGCAGCCGGGGATGAGGGGTGCAAATCCTACACCGACCAGGATGGCTGCAATCCAAAGCACCGCCAGCGACGCCGGCATGGCCAAGGCCAACAGGCAGCCTGCGGCAAGGGCGAACAGGCCTCCGTAGAGAACCTGCGCAATGGTGAACCGCCGTAGGAGGAATATGCTTGCGAGGCGCGCGCCAAGCATCCCCAGGAAGAGGCTGGAATTGAGATAGCCCCCGGTGATCGCGTCGGCCAGGTCCCTCTGGAGCACGTATGCGAGCAGCCAGGTGGCCACGACAATCTCGCTGGTGGCTGCCAGAAACATCATGGCGATCAGCATGAACATCGGCCGGGGCGGGATGTGATAGCGCGTCTCCTTCCGATCGCGGATCGGGGTGGGACTGGGCAGGCGGATGAACAGGAGCAACATGACCAGCAGAATGCCCGCGATGATCGTGTAGGACAGGCGCAGGTCGCCCGTGAGCTCCTCGAATGTGACAATGATCAGGGGTGCTGCCAGGGCACCGAGACCCCAGATGAAGTGGAGACCGGTCAGGAAGGGCGCGAACTTCTCCCGGAATAGCCAGACGATCACGATGTTGCCCCCTACGTCAATCCCGCCCACGAATGTCCCCATCAGGAACAGGCACACCAGCAGGAGGGGAAAGTCGGGCATGTTGGGGACCGCCAGGGCGCAGGCGGCGCTGACCAGCAGGCAGACCTGAAACAGGCCGTGGGCCCGGACGCGGTCAGTCAGGGGTCCTGCCAGGAAGGAGCCCAGCATGAACCCGGCCGACTGGGCGACCACCAGGCCGCTGGCATCGGCCAGGGTGACCTGAACCTGCTCGCTCAGGAAGGGCAACGCCGGTCCGACGGAGGCGGTGACCACCCCCAGGCCGACGAAGGACAGGTAGTAGGCGGCCGTGGCCCGGAAGGAGTAGGGCGTCAGACCCAGGCGCGCCAGCATGGGAGTTGCCGTTGGCAGGCGGGCGCCGGGGCGATCACGCAGCGGCGCCGGCCTTCAATCCGGGCAGGACGTAGCGCGGCATCTTTTCCAATGCGTACAACAGTCCAAGTTTGAGCAGGGCGCCACCAAGGGCGAAGTGCCAAATGATGTGGGGCCCCACCGACTCGAACAACTGGCCCGTAATCCATGGCATGACCAGAAAGCCCAAGGAGGCACCGGCATACATCCAACTGGTCACGCGCCCTTCGGGCGGCAGGTAGGTCGGGGCCAAGTTCAGGCAGAAGGGAAACAGGGATGCAACCCCGATGCCGGCCAGGACGACCGCAACCCAGAGGACCGCCAGTGAAGTAGGCATGATCAACGGCAACAGGCAGCCGGCGGCGATGGTGATCAGACTGCCGTACAGAACCTGCGAGATGGAAAACCGCCGGACGAGAAAGATGCTGACGAGGCGCGCGCCAATGATCCCCAGAAAAAAGCTGGAGTTGAGGTAGCCGCCGGTGATTTTGTCGGCCAGCCCTAGTTCCAGGACATAGGTAAGAATCCAAGTGGCCACTACCAGTTCAATGGTGCCCGCCAAAAACAACATCGTCACCATCATGAACATCGGCCGGGGCGGGATCGGATACTGCGCCTCCTCGCGGTCCCGAATAGGTTCGGGACTGGGCAGCCGGACGAACAGCAGTGACATGACCAGCAGCACGCCCGTGATGATCGTGTAGGACAGGCGCAGATCGCCTGTGAGTTCCACGAAGGTGACGATGATCAGGGGCGAGGCCAGGGCGCCGATGCCCCAAATAAAGTGGAGACCGGTCAGAAAGGGGGCGAACTTCTCCCGAAATACCCAGACGATCACGATGTTGCCCCCCACATCCACCCCGCCCACAAAGGTGCCCAGCAGGAACAGGCACGCCAACAGGGCCGCGAAGTCGGAGAGGCTGGGGATGGCCAGCGTGCACCCGGCGCTCAAGAGCAGGCAAACCTGCAACAGGCCGTGGGCCCGGACCCGGTCCGCCAGGCGACCCATCAGGAACGAGCCCAGCATGAACCCGGCCGATTTGGCCACGACCAGGCTGCTGGCTTCGGCCACCGTAACCTGCACCTGGGCACTCAGAAAGGGCAGCGCAGGGCCGATCGATGCGCTGATCACGCCCAGGCCGATGAAGGAAAGGTAGTAGGCGGCCGTGGCGCGGAAGGAGTAGGGTGTCAGGCCAAGGCGTGTCAGCATGGGGGCGCGCAGCCGGGCCGGAAACCCGCTCCGTAGGGGTGGACCGGCCGGACCGCGATCTGGCCGGGAAGGGGCATTAGAAGGTCGTAACGACTTCCTGCACAGTGCCGGTCTCGGCGGACAGGTAGGCCTTGTCGAAAACCTCGATCACGTGCCGGGCGTGCTCCGGCGTGGACAGGGTGGGCTTGTCGTACAGCAGCAGGTCCACGAGCTGCATGATGTCCTCGTAGACGTGGGCCTCCTCCTGCTCCTGATGCGGACCCACCACATGGGGCAGCGATCCATTCAGGTTGTAGCCGCCGTGCTTGGTGTCCTCGTCCCGGCCGGGGTAGTCGATCATCTCGCCGTTGAACATGGGGCCCGAAATGGTGCCCTTGGTGCCGAACAGCGTGATGCGGCCGTCCGCCCGCGGCGCGCCCGCGGCCACACCGTAGACGAAGCCGAAGAGGTTGTCACCGAAGTCGACCACGATCAGCGTGCTGTCGTCCATGTCGGTTGGCAACATTTCGCCCCTGAATTCCCGCTCGTGGATGCGCACGCCGGACATGGCGGTGACCCGCTTCACCGGTCCCAGGATGCCGGTCGTGGCGTGCAGCCCATAGACCGTCATGTCGTAGAGCGGACCGCCGCCCGGCTTGCGGAAGTACCAGGCCGGATTGATGTTCGAGAGGGGATCGTCGCCGTGGCGAACCCTTTCCTGTTCGTGGTAGGTGCTGAAAGCCGAACCGCAGATGGCCCAGGTGAGCGTGCCCAGGTCGCCGCGCTCAATCATGCGCTTGATTTCCTGGTGCACCGGACGAATCATCTCGCCGGGACTGGCCACGATTTTGACCCCCTTGGCCTCGGCCGCCGCCATCAGTGTGTCGGCTTCGGCCTTGGTCGTGGTCATGGTCTTGTTGAAGTGCATGTGCACCCCCGCCTCGACCGCCTGCATGCCCTGGTCGAAGTGCAGGCCGATGGGCGATGCGATGGAAACCGCGTCCACGGTTCCGGACGCCAGCAGTTCCTCGTAGGTTTCGAAGTGGTTGGGAATGTCGAACCGCTCCGATGCCGCCGCGGCCCGTCCCGGCGCCGGATCGCAGACCGCCGTCATGCGCACCCTGTCGTGGACATCCTCCATCGCCAGATGGGGCATGATGCCGCGCACGGCGATGCTGCCGGCACCTACAACGCCCATTCGTACTATCTCGGCCATGGTGGATTCCTGTGTGTGCGGGGTAGGCAGTGCAACGTGTGTTCCGCAGGAATTGTAGCCTGACTGAAGGGAGGTGGCTTGCGGACGGCAACGGGAAGACGGATCCTCAACGGGTCAGTTGTTGCAGGGCGTTATAGACCGGGAGCGGTTCCCACTGGTTGCTCACAATGCCCCACAAGGCTCGTTCGGTAGTCGGGGCGACCACCCGGAAGTTCAGGTTCCAGAGGAAGGCGGGTCCCGTCCAGCCCCATGCCTCCATCATCCGGAAGGCCTGCACCGTCCATTCCGCTTGTTCGTCCTCGCTGTTGTCGTTGGCATACAGGTAGGCCGCGTGGATGTTGTCCGCGCTGTTTTGGAACGATGGCCAGCCGAATTCGGTCGGAACGATCGGCAGGTGGTCCGCTCCGTGGCGCATGAGCAGTTCCCGGTACCCTTCCATGGTGGAGCGGAAGCTCCAGGAGTGGTGCGGATTGTCGCAGGGGCCGTTGAAAAACTCGTTGCCCGTTGTCTGGATGGCCGCACAGGCTTCTTCCCATGTGGCATGGGGCGGAACATTGAACCCGTGCGGATGGGCTCCGATGGCGTCCACGTATTCGGCCAGGCCGCCCTCCAGCATCTGCTCCAGGTAGACGAAATCGTCCACCGAAACGCCGGTGATGCTGGCCGCAGGGGTTAGGGCGCCCGAAATGATGAACATGCCGGGACATTGTTGGCGGATCGCCTGCGAGGCCGGAATCAGCACGGCCAGGTAGTCGCTGCCGTGCATGTTCCGATCGCCGGTTTCCACATAGTAGTTCTGCTCGTTCCAGACTTCGATAGCCGCCACTTTGCCGCAATAGCGCCGGGCCAGTTCGCCGATAAATCCGGCGAGGGCAGCCGGGTCCTTGGGAAAGCCCGCCACGAATTTGTCGTCGTTGAGTTCGCGGGCCCAGCGCGGGGTGGCCGTGACACTGAGCAGCAGCTTGATATTGCGGCGGCCGGCATCGGCCACCAGCGCGTCCAGCTCTGTGCGACTGCTCGTGAACTGGTAGTAGCCGGGGGTGCGTTCAAAGTCTTCCCAGCGGATCTGGGTCTTCAGCCACGTGAAGCCCAGGTCTTGGACCGCGTCGAGGATTTGCCTGCGATTCCGGGTGCCCACATCGATAACGTGGGCCTGGATGCCGTAGGCGAATGGCAGACCCGATGGCAGCGGGGATCCGCCGGTAGGCGTCTGAGGGGATGCGCTTGGGGTGGCCACGGGCTCGGCGGAACTGCCCGTATCCGCAACAGGGTTGGACGCAACAGGCTGTGCTGGCGGTTCGGGAATGATGTCGGCCACCGGCAGGTTCCCGGGGACATTGCGCACCAGCTGTGCCCAAATCCAATGGCCGTCGGCGAGTACCAGCCAGGAACTGTCCTGATTGCGTGCCACCGGTGTTACGGGCGTGTCCGCTTCCAACCATCCGGTCCTTGGGAAACCGGTACCGGGGCCTTCCCGCAGGTTGGAGACCCGATTGGTTGCCGGACCGTCCGCGTCTTCTTCCACGGTGGCCGCAGCGGTTGGAGTTGCGGTATGGACAGGCGCTCGCGTTGGTACCGGCTCGGCCACTGTGGTGGCCGTCGGCCGGGGAGTCGCGGTAAAGGTGGGTACGGGCACCGGAGCCTGAGGCTGGTTCGCGGCGGACGCAGGCGTGTTCTCCATGCCCGCTTGACAGGCGGCAAGGAGCAGTGATGCCAGCAACCCGATCACGACGGCCTTCTGCATGGTGGACATGAACCTGCGGAACAACATCGGGACAAAGGAATGGTGCTGTTGGACGCGGCGAATCGCGGGACCACCGTCATAACGGCGGAACATTGTAGGAGCGTTCCCGGTCCGTAACCGGACGTGGTTCGGTCCCGCGTTGGTCTGCACGTCTGCGAACGGGCGGTTCTGGCTGAGACACGCAAGCCGCATTGAGTTACCCGGCTTCCGGCTTGCGTGCCTCGGCTTGCTTGATGGTGTGGAACCGCAGACCGCCTACAGCGCGATATCTGGCTGGTTTGGGACTGTCCAAGCCCGCGGGCACCGTGCCTCGTTGAGAGTGGTTTGCCGGTGGTGCTGGGAGCCCCTGGTGGTCATCCGACTGCGAATCCTTGGCCAATCGTTTTGATCGGCGGTCCTTGCCAAACCTACAATGAATTGTTACCCCGACAAGCAGAGTCCGTTCTGTTTTCAATGCCGCAGGTTGTGGCGGCAGGAGTTCCCCACATGAAACTCGAACATTCGGCCATCAACGTCAAGGATGCCAAGGCGGTTGCCCAATGGTGGAGTGAGCACCTGGGCATGCGCATCGTCATGGAGAGCGACGAACCGCCTTTCATGCACTTCCTGGCCGACGACGACGGTGCCATGATGGAGATTTATGCCATGGCAGAGGCGGAGGTTCCCGACTGGGCAAACATCGATCCCCAAAGCATCCACTTTGCCTTCACCACCAAGGACATGGACGCGGAGCAGGCCCGGCTTGAGGCAGGGGGCGCGGAAGTGGTTGCGGGCAGAACCTCGCCGGCCGGCGATCGGCTGCTCTTCCTGCGCGATCCCTATGGCACACCGTTCCAGCTTGTCCAGAGAAAACAGCCGCTGCTGTAGACGGGTGGCGGCCGATGGCGCCCTGATCGTGGCACTGGTTGACCGGAATCGGCGTTTTCGGTGTAGACTTGGGCCAGAGTCCGCCCCGCGCGACGCTGTCCGCTGGTTTGATCGCGCCGACTGACATTGCCCCGTTCCCGGTCCGGCACCGGTTCCCGTGTCCTGCCCCGCCGCGGCAGTGTGACATGTTGTGTCCGGTGCCTGCGCACTTACGGAGAGGATTGCCTGCATGTTTTTTGAACTACGCACCTATCGCACCAAGCCTGGCATGCTGGACCAGTGGGCCAAGGTGATGGACGAGAGGATCATCCCGTTCCAGATCTCCAAGGGCATGGTGGTTGTCGGAAGTTTCATCGGCGAGGACGAAGAGGATCTGTATGTATGGATCCGCCGGTTCGAAAGTGATGAACAGCGCGACCAGCTCTACCGGGCCGTCTACGAGGACAGTGTCTGGAAGAACGAACTCAAGCCGTTGGCCGACGAGATGCTGGACCGCAAGAAGGGGATCGATGTGAAGAAGATCCTTGCCACCCCCAAGTCCGTGGTCCAGTAGGGGACCATCATTCCATGCCTTCAATACTCTTGGGACAACTGCGGTTGTCTGTGCGCGTCCTGCTTCCGGTCCTGTTGGCCGGCTTGCTGCTCGCCGGTTGCGAGTTCTCGCTGCTGCCGGAGGGCCGTTCGTCGGAGGTGGCGTCCAGTGAAGCCACCCCGACGCCAATTCCAACGCGCATCGTGCCCCTCAAGCCGACCTATACGGTGATGGAGGGGGAGATCGTCAAGGACCTGGTGTTCAACGGCCGCATCGCGCCGGTGCGCGAGGAAGGATTGTTCTTCCGGACCTCCGGTCGCCTCAAGGCCGTCTACTTTGCACGCAACGACCTGGTCCAGGCCGGCGATGTGATTGCCGAACTCGAGATCGAGGGCCTGGAAGCCGAACGGGAGGCGCGCCGGCTTGACCTCGCGCGTGCACAGGCCGGCCTCGACTCGGTGCAGAAGGAGGTGGAGTTCGCGGTCTCGATGGCCCAGATCAACCTGGACATCGCGGAACTCGCCCTGATCGAGACCATCCGCACCCAACCCGAAGGCTCGGTTGAGATCGCCATCCAGCGCAAGAATGTCGAACGGGCCCAGCTCGAACTGGCCAACATCAGCACGACCGTGGATCCCATCCTGGTCAACAATGTGGCTCAGGCCGAGTTGGCCCTCGAGCGGATCGACAAGCGCGTGGCCGATTCACAGATCATAGCCCCCTTCGACGGCATGATCCTGTCCCTGTCGCTGTCGGTGGGCCGCGGTGTGGAGGAGTTCCGGCCAGTGGTGGTGCTGGCCGATCCGGACGACCTTGAGGTGTCCGCCGACCTGATCAGCAACCAGTTGGCCGACTTGGCCGAGGAAATGCCGGTCAACGTCCTGCTGCTGGGCCGTCCCGGCGACCCGGTCACGGGCAATATTCGCAAGCTTCCCTATCCCTACGGCAGTGGCGGCTCCGGTGCCACGGTCGAGGAACTGGACAAGTCCACCCGGATTTCGCTGAACGTGCCCGCGGCCGACGTCGGCATGCGGCTGGGAGACCTGGTGCGGGTTTCGGCCGAACTGGAGCGCAAGGAAAACGTCCTGTGGCTGCCGCCGCAGGCCATCCGCGTCTTCGACGGCCGCCGGTTCGTGGTCAAGAGTGTGGACGGCCGCGACCAGCGCGTGGATGTCAAGGTGGGCATCCAGACCATCGACAGGGTTGAAATCGTAGAGGGCCTTGAGCTCAACGACGTGGTCATCGGTCCCTAGCCGCCGGCTGCGGGACGGTCGGGGCGCGCTCGCCGTGAAGCTCTTCAATCGATACACATCCATTTTCGCGGTCGCACTGAAGCGGCTGTTTGCCCAGCGCGGGCTGACCGTCGCGATTTTGGTGGGCCTGGTGGTATCGATCTCCCTGATCATGAGCATTCCGCTCTACGCGGATGCCGTCTACTACAAGCTGCTCAAGGACGAACTGGAAGGGCCGGCGGGCACCGGCAGCATCCGGCGGCCACCCTTCTCCTATATGTTCCGCTACGTGGGCTCCACCTACGGGGCCCAGGAGTGGGAAGCCATGCAGCCGGTCGACACCTACTTGTCCGGTCCGGCCGCCGGCAAGCTGGGTCTGCCCCATGTGCGCACCGTCCGGCACTTCAAGACGGACAACGTGCGCCTCTTCCCGGCCGACAACATCGTCTATTCGGACATCACCGATCCGCTCGAATGGGTCAGTTTCGGGTTCGTCACCGACTTTGAGAACAACATCGACATCGTGGAGGGCCGGTTTCCGGATCCGACCACCTCCGGTGATCCGACTGTTCCGATCGAAGTCCTGATTTCCGCGGCCATGGCCGACGAAATCGGGATCCAGAGCGGCGAGAACTTCATGACCTTCCGCCGGGCCCGCACCGACGAGGGCACACGCACCATCCAGGTGCCGGTGGTGGTGACGGGGGTCTGGGAACCGCGGGACCCAACCAGCGAGTTCTGGTTCTACAACCCGAACACCTTCGAGACGGTCCTGATCATCCCGGAGCAGACCTACGTCAGCCGGATTGCCCCGACCTACGCCAACGACGTGTACCTGGGCCTCTGGTACCTAATCATGGACGGCACGGATGTCACGGCATCCACCGTGCCCCAGCTCATCGCCAACACCACGGAAGTGGAGCAGGAGACGGCCGCGCTGCTGTCCAATACCCGACTCGGGGTCTCTCCCAGCGATGCCCTCGATCGCTACCAGTTGCAGTCGGGCCAGCTGACGGTTCTGCTCTATGCCTTCAGCGTTCCCATCATGGGGCTGCTGTTGGCCTTCATCGGCCTCGTGGTCGGCCTGTCCGTGGCGCGCCAGCGCAACGAGGTGGCGGTCCTGCGCAGCCGTGGCGCCACCTCCATGCAGGTGGTTGGCATCTCCTTTATCGAATCGGTGCTGCTGGCCGGCATCGCGTTGGTGGCGGCCTACTACGGAGCTCCCTTCGTGGCCCAGATCATCGGCTCGACGCAGACGTTCCTCAACTTTGCAACCGATGCCGATCTGCGGCTTGTGTTCAACGCCAACACCTGGCGCATCGGCGGGTTTGCCGTGGCCGTAACGGTCGTGGCCCAACTGTTGCCGACCGTTGGGGCTTCCCGCTTCACTATCGTGACCTACAAGCAGGAACAGGCGCGCACGTTGCGACCGCCCTGGTGGCAGCGCGCCTACATGGACGTTTTCCTGTTGGTGCCCGCGGCCTACGGCATCTACCTGCTGCAGCAGCAGGGCAACATCGCCGGGCCCGGCCCCTTGACCGGCGCCACGCTCTTCGACAATCCGCTGCTGTTCCTGGTGCCGGCCCTGGGGCTCTTTGCCCTGACCCTGGTGGCCCTGCGCTTCCTGCCCTATTTCATGGCCCTGTTGGCCTGGATCGTGTCCCGCACGCGCGGGGTTGGTATCCTGCTGGCGACGCGGCATCTGTCGCGCAACCGCGGCCTCTACACGGCGCCCATGGTGCTGCTGGTCCTGACCCTGTCCCTCTCCACCTTCACGACCTCACTGGCCCAAACCCTGGACAACCACTTGTGGGACCAGATCCACTACGAGGTGGGCGCCAACTCCCGCCTGGTGGAACTGGGCTACTTCCCCGACGCCGGCGGTGGGGCGCCAGGCGGGGGCGGCGGGGATGCGGCTCTGGCGGATCCGAACGCACAGCAGAGTTGGACCTTTGTGCCGGTGTCGGAGCACCTCCGGCACGAGAACATCACCAAGGCGACGCGCCTGGCCGAGTTCGAGGCGGCCATCCAGCTGCAGGGGGACTGGCGGCCCGTGCAGTACCGCGGCCTCGACCGCTTGGATTTCCCGACCGTGGCCTTCTGGCGCAGAGACTTTGCCTCCGCCAACCTCGGCTCGCTGATGAATTCGCTGGCGCTTGATTCGGCCGGCGTGCTCATGCATGGGCCGTTCATGCGACGCAACACCATTCGGGTCGGGGACACGGTGCGTATGCGCTTCATTCGCTACGGGATGCGGGGCGAAGCGGACATGACGGTCCTGGGCGAGTTTGACTATTTCCCGGGCTGGTACCCGGAGGACGGTGCCCTGATCGTCGGGAACCTGGACTACCTGTTCGAAACCATGGGCGGCCAGTTTCCGTACGATGTGCTGGTTGAGACGCTGCCCAACACCGACTTTGAAACCATGCAGCGCGACCTGTACAAGTTCGACATCAATGTCCTCAACTACTACTCGGCGCGGCAGAACATCGCATCCGAACAGGCACAGCCGCAGCGCCAGGGTCTGTTCGGGGTCCTGTCGGTCGGTTTCGTGGCGTCCGCCATCCTGACCATTCTGGGGTTCCTGCTGTATACGCTGTTTTCCTTCCGTCGCCGCTTCATCGAACTGGGCACCCTGCGCGCGGTCGGGTTGTCACGCCGACAGATGAGTCTGTTTCTGGCCTGGGAACTGGCGTTCCTGATTGGTGTTGGCATCGGCATCGGAACCCTGCTGGGCTATTTCATGAGCGATTCCTTCATCCCCTATCTGCAGGTGGGCACCAGCCCGGAGGACGTGACACCGCCCTATCAGGTGGACATCGCCTGGGATGCCATTACGCGCGTCTATGCCCTGTTCGGACTCCTCTTCGTCTCGGCGCTCATGGCCTTGGTGGTTTCACTGCTGCGCATGCGGATTTTCCAGGCCATCAAGCTGGGTGAAACCGTCTGACGGAGTGGACCATGTCTGGCAGTATCCACAACTACATCGCCTGCGACGGCTTGGTCAAAATCTACAAGATGGCCGATCTGGAGGTGGTGGCCCTGCAGGGCCTCAACCTGACGGTTGGCGAGGGCGAACTGATGGGCATCGTGGGCGTGTCGGGCTCCGGCAAGTCCACCCTCATGAGCATTCTGGGCGGCTTGGACCGCCCCACGGCCGGTCAGGTCAAGGTGGCCGACACCGACCTGCTGAAGCTCTCCGACCGCGGCCTCAATCGGTACCGCCGGGAACAGGTTGGGTTCGTCTGGCAGCAGAGTGCCCGTAATCTGGTGCCCTACCTCAACGCCATCGAGAACGTCAAGCTGCCCATGACGCTGGCCGGCATCGGTGGCCGCGTGAAGCGGGAGAGATCCGAGTACCTGCTGGAGTCCGTCGGCCTCGGGGATCGCATGCGGCATTCGCTGCGGGAACTGTCGGGCGGCGAACAGCAGCGCGTGGCGATTGCGGTGGCCCTGGCCAACGATCCGGTGCTGCTCCTGGCCGACGAGCCGACGGGCGAGGTGGATTCGACAACGGCGCAGATGATCTACGACACGATCGCCCACCTCAACCAGGAGTTCAACCTCACGACCATGATCGTGAGCCATGATCCGGAAATCGCGCGTCAGGTCAACCGGGTGGTGGCCATCCGCGACGGCATGCTGGCCAGCGAGACGCGGCGCCAGATGGTGTTCGACGAGGAGACCGACGAGGAAAGCGAACCGGGCATGGCCTTCGACGAACTGGTTATTCTGGACTCCGCCGGCCGCCTGACGATCCCCAAGGAAGTACTGGAGCACTTCTCGATCAAGGGCCGGGCCACCATCGACATTTCCGACGAGGGCATCCTCATCCGGCCGGCCGAAGAGCACATTGACGCCCCGGAACTGGAGGCACACTTGGAAGACGAGCGACGGTTCCTGGAGGAAGCCACGACGGGTACCCGGCGCCGCGGTTTCTTCGGCCGCATGTTCGGACGACGCCGGCGGCCGGCCGAGACCGGGGCGGGCGAAGCCGACACAGGACAGGAATGACGGACATGAACGGCGACCACGGCATGGACATGGAGGGCACCGTCCCCGCCATCCTGACGGAGGAACTGACCCGTACCTACCGCATGGGGGGACAGGATATTCCGGCCCTGCGCGGCGTCAATCTGGTGGTGCCGGAGGGGCGCTACATGTCCCTCAAGGGCCGCTCCGGCAGCGGCAAGACCACCCTGCTCAACTGCATCGGCGGCCTGGATACGCCTACCTCCGGCGCGGTCCGGATCTTCGGTGAATCCATTGACCAGTGGACCGAACGCAAGCTCACCATGTGGCGGCGCATGACGGTCGGTTTCGTCTTCCAGTCCTTTGGTCTCATGCCTTCGCTCTCCGCCTACGAGAACGTGGAGCTGATGCTGCGGATGTCGGGTGTCAAGGGCCGGCAGCGCCGGGCCAAGGCCGTGGAGTGTCTCGAACTCGTGGGGCTGACGCGCTGGATGCACCATCGGCCCTTCGAACTGTCCGGCGGACAGCAGCAGCGCGTGGCGATCGCCCGCTCCCTGGCCAACTCCCCCCGGTTGATTCTGGCGGACGAGCCCACCGGGGAACTCGATACGCAGACGGCCCGCGAAATCCTGGGCCTGTTCCAGAAGATTGTGCGCGAGCAGCAGGTGACGGTGCTTATGGTCACGCACGACGGCCTGTCCGATGAATACGTGGATGAAATTCTGTATCTCAGCGACGGCGCGATCGCTGAACAACAGCCAACCGTCCGGGAACGGGATCCCGCGATTCCCAATCCTGCCGATGTCAGGGTCCTGCCTGTCGCCGACGTGCAGGCGGCCGCGGCCGACACCGAAGAGGCGCCGGACCCGCCATCCGGGCCAACTGAGTCCTGAACGCCAACGCCGCCAGGCCCGACGGGTTGGCGCTGTTCGATCCCGATCGGGGCAGGCATCTGCCCACGCTGCTCGACCGCGGGCGGCATTTCCACGAGGCGTTCGGGTTGGTGTTCGTCACCCCTTTTCCCTGCCCCGAGTTGTTTGCGATCCCCCCTTCGGAATCGGATGTGGAGGTGGTTTACGGACCGGTGCCGTCCATCACCCGGCCGGTGTTCAACGGCTCTTGGAATCAGATCCAGTTTGTTGACGGGGCTTTCCTGTATAACAAGACCGGCGTCACGCGGGCACTGGTCAGGGACGGTCGCCGCATCGTCCTGCAGCGCGTTCCCTGGGTGCACGACGACGAGGTTCGCTACACGTTCCTGTCCATCGTCATGACGGCCTTGCTGTTGCAGAGGGGCATTCTGCCCATGCATGCCAGCGCGGTTGCGGCGCACGACGGAGCCGTCCTGTTCATGGGGCCCTCCGGTGCCGGCAAGTCGACCCTGGCCGCGGAGCTGGTGCGCAGGGGCCATCCCCTCCAGGCCGACGACATTGCGCCTATTGTGCTGGACAGCGGCCGACCCGAAGTGGTGCCGGGATTCCCGCAGTTGAAACTGGCCTTGGATGCCGCGGAACACCTGGACCAACCGCAGGACGGCGTGGCCCGGGTCCGTCCCGGCGAGGCCAAACTGAGCGTTCTCAGCCATGATCGGTTCAACCGCCGACGGCTGCCCCTGAAGGCCGCCGTGTTGCTGGAACCGTCCGCCGTGGACCGCGTGTGCATGCGCAAGTTGGATTCCGTGGCGAAACTGAGAACGCTTGTAAAGTACACTTTCAACCAGTCGTTCCTGGATGGCCTTGGCCGGCGCAGCCACCACTTTGGACAGGTGGCCGCCGTGGGCAATGCCACCGACGTCTTCGCCGTCCAGCGCCCGGACACGGGTTGGCAGTTGCCGGCTCTGGCCGATTTCATTGAACACGAGCTTCTTGCTTCCTGAGTGCCATGGCATCGAAACCGAAGATTCACCCAGCCACGCGGAAGATTCACCTGGCCACGCGGGTACAGCAGTCCCCGAATCCCATTGCGACCAGTCCGGTCGACGAGGACTTGATGATGTTCAGCCAGGAGCGGAACAGCTACTTCGCGCTGAAGGGCCCGGCGCGCGCCATCTGGGAGCGCATCGCACAGCCGATCGTGGTCGAGCAGTTGTGCGAGGAGCTGACCGCCGAGTTCGACGATGTGGACATCGACGAATGCCAGCGGGATGTAATCGCCTTCCTGACCGAACTCCAGGATGAAGGTCTCATTCGGATCATTGATTGAGACTTGGCGCCTCCGTCTGCACACCCTGAGGCGGTGGGACCCCCTGCGGCGCACGTTGGCCTGGCAGGCCTTTTGGTGGCTGGGCTGGTATCGTCTCCTAATTCTGACGGTCGGATTTCGCCGGTTTGCCTGGCTACACGGCTGGTTCATGGCGGAGACGTTGCGCGGGAGCAGCCACGCGCAACGGCATCTGGCGTCGGAAATCGGATTCGCCGTCCGGCGCATCGCCGACCACACCCCTTGGCAGAGTGCCTGTCTGCCCCAGGCCTTGGCTGCGCAGCGCATGTGCCGACGGCGTGGTCTCGGCAGCACCCTCTACTTGGGCGTGGCCAGGAGCGGGGACACGGAGATTGAAGCCCACGCCTGGCTGCGCTGCGGCGACGCAATCCTGACCGGGGAGGAGGAGATGGCGGATTTTATCCAGGTAGCCAGCTACGCCCTGGATGTTGGTGTCCTGTACCGGCCGCGGCGCGTGCGTTTTGGCGCCCAAATCGGGGAGATGAGTTTATAGTTGGGGACGGTTCGCTTTCCCGGTACAAGCTAAGGAGCACATCATCCATGCAGGCCTTGGTCGATCGCCTACTTCGGGACGGGGTCAATCTGGGGAACAACATCCTCAAGGTGGATGGGTTCATCAACCATCAGCTGGATCCTCAGCTGACACGGGAGATAGGGAAGGCCCTGGCGCGGAAGTTCCGGGACGCGGGGATCAACGACGCCACCAAGGTGGTGACGGCCGAGGTGAGCGGCATTGCGTTTGCTCTGCAAACCGCCATCGAACTGGACATCGAAACCATCTTTGCCCGCAAGGTGCGTCCGGTCACCATGCCGAAGGACAGCTACACGCGTCGGGTCAACAGTCCAACCAAGGGCCAGGAAGTCGAGATTGTGCTCAATCCGGAGTACATCGGTCCCCAGGACCGGGTGCTGCTTGTGGATGATTTCCTGGCCTCCGGCGAAACCCTGGCCGCACTCCACGACCTGGTGTCGCAGTCCGGCGCGACGGTCGCCGGCTTCGGCTGTGTTATCGAGAAGTCGTTCCAGAACGGTCGCCGCGTGCTGACCCCCTATGGCCTGCCAATCGTTTCGCTGGCCATGATCCAGTCCATGGACAACGGCTCCATTAGGGCTGTGGCCACGCCGCCCGAACTGTACCGCGTACCCGGGATGACGGCAGTGGCCTGATACAGTCGTCCACACGCTCAGGACTCCGTTGCGGCAACTGTTGTGACCGGGCATACCGCCAGTCTCCTGCGGTCCCGCCAGCGCGGGCACATGGGCGACTCCGTGATCAGGCACGACGCGGAGGCCAAGGTAACAGGCAGGGCCCGGTTTGCGGACGACGAGCGTGTGCCGGGTGCCAACTGGATGGAGGTCGTGTTTGCCGGTGTGCCACATGCCCGCCTCCGCAAGCTGGACCTTGCGCGGGCCCGGCGGATGCCCGGTGTTGTGGCAATCCTGACCGACGCGGATGTGCCGGACAACCGGTACGGCATCGTCTTTCCCGACCAACCCGTGCTGTGCGGCCTGAACTCCACGGAGGCGGCCCGTACGGCGCGCTGGCCGGGCGACCGCCTCTGCCTGGTGGTGGCCCGGACCCGGCGTCAGGCCTTGGACGCGGCTGCGGCAGTGGAGGCGGAGTGGGATTTCCTGCCCGTGGTCTCGGATCCGGCCACCGCCCTGGCCCCGGGTGCGCCCGAACTGCACGACTACGACGCGCGACCTGTCCCCACCCTGGCGCGCGGGTCGAACCTGCTGTGCCTGCAGAACATCCGCCATGGGGACTGGGAAGAAGCCCTGGCCCGTTCGTCCGTAACGGTCTCCATGCGGGGCAGCACGCATTGGCAGGAACATGCCTACATTGAGACCGAGGCCGGCTCGGCCTGGCTGGACGACCGGGGTCGGGTCTGTGTGCGAACCGGCGGCCAGTGGCTGCACGACGACCGCCACCAGATTGCGGCGGCCCTGCAACTGCCCGAGGATCGCGTCCAGGTCTCCTATGCGGCCATTGGCGGCGGCTTCGGCGGCAAGGAGGATGTGCACCTGCAGGTGGTTCTGGCACTGGCGGCCTGGAAAACGGGCGAACCGGTGCAGGCGGCCTGGAAGCGGCGCGACAGCCTGCAGCACACGCACAAGCGTCATCCGTTTGTCTTCGACGGCATCCTTGGGGCCGACCGCGACGGCCGCCTGACGGCCCTGGAGCTGGACATCTTGGGCGATGCCGGTCCCTATGCCAGCACCAGTCCCGCGGTACTGGGCAACACAGCGGTCTGTGCCGCCGGTCCCTACAACATTCCCGCGGTTTGCATCACGGCGCGTCTGGCCGTGACCAACAATCCGGTTGCCGGTGCGTTCCGCGGTTTCGGCGGTCCGCAGGGCGCCTTCATGATCGAGTCCCTGATGAATCGGCTGGCCTGCGAATTGAGAATGGATGCCGCGGAGTTGCGGCGGCGCAATGTGTGGTCGGACGGTTCGCTGATGTGCACCGGGTCGCCGGTACCTCCCGGCTGCCAGGCCGCCGAGGTGTTGGACGCGGCGGTGGCCGCGGCCAACCGCCTGCCGCCCCCGAATCCCCTGACCAGGGGCTGGGCACCTGGTCCCCGGCGCGGTCGGGGTCTCGCGCTGGGCGTGAAGAACATCGGTTTCGGGCACGGCACGGTGGACGAGTGCCACGCCTGGGTGGAGTTGCGCGGGGGAGTCGAGGTGGAGGATGTGCATGTGGGCACGGTCGGGGCGGATATCGGTCAGGGCGCGCACTCCGCCTTCCGGCAGATGACTGCCGACCTGCTGGATGTCGACTTGGAGCGGATCCATCTGCACGCGGACAGTACGGACGATGCCGAATCCAGCGGCAGCGCCTCCGCCTCCCGCTTGACGTTATACGCGGGCGCGGCCCTGCACGGTGCCGTGCGGAAGGCACTGGCGAAGTGGGAGGACGAGGAGCGTCCGGCACGCGGCGAGCATGTGTTCAGGACGGACAGAACCACGGCCATGGATCCGGAGACGGGCCGCGGGAACCCCTTCTACACGCTTGGGTACTGTGCCCAGGTGGTGGATGTGGACGTTGATCCCGAGACCGGCAAGGTGCAGGTCCTCCAGGTCGTCTCCGCCAACGACGTGGGCCGGGCCGTGAATCCCCAACAGATCGAGGGTCAGGTGGCCGGTGCCGTGGCTCAGGGACTGGGCTGGACGCTTTGGGAGGACCTGCGCGTAGAGGACGGGCGGGTCCTGAACCGGGGGCTGGAGACCTATCTGTTGCCGACCGCCCTGGACATGCCCCCGCGCATCGTGCCCGTGATCGTCGAGGACGGCGCACCGGAACATCCGCTCGGTGTCAAGGGCATGGCCGAGATGCCGCTGCTGCCCACGGCCCCGGCCCTGGCCTCCGCCATCCGGGACGCGGTGGGTGTGAATCTCAGCGATTTGCCGTTTACCAGTGAACGCATCCGCCGGGCCGTGGAGGCACTCCGCGGGCCCAAACCGGTCGGGAACGGCAGTTGCCAGAGGCTGTAAGTGTAAGATTAAGTGTTAATCCGCGCCACCAGCCAGCGAGGCTGACAAGTTACATGACCTTCTCTGCCACGGGCCCCATTCCGCGTCGTGTTGTGATTACCGGTTTGGGCGCCCTGACCCCCATGGGGTTGTCAGCCGTCGAAACCTGGGACAATGTGCTGGCCGGCCGCTCCGGCATCGGGCCCATGACCCGGTTCGATCCCAGCGAAATCAAATCCAAGATCGCCGCCGAAGTGAAGGGCTTTGATCCCCTCAACTTCATGTCGCGCAAGGAATCGCGTAGTCTCGACACCTATTCCCGCTTTGGTGTGGCAGCCGTCCAGGAGGCCATCAAGGATGCGGGCTTGGAGTTCTCGCGGGAGGACATCCAACGGGTGGGAGTCACCATCAGCAGTTGTGTGGGCGGCATCGAGGACTACACCAATTCGGTCAAGACCCTGCTCAAGCGCGGCATGCAACGGGTGTCGCCGTTTCTGGTGCCGCGGATGCTGGTGGACAGCCTGGCCTCCCGCATTGCGGTCCGCTATGGCCTGCAGGGCCCCACGATGGGGGTCACGACCGCCTGTTCCACGGGCCTGACGGCCTTGTGCCAAGCGTTCGACCAGGTGCGCTTCGGTTCCGTGGACATCGCCATCTGCGGCAGTTCCGAAGCAGCCATTGTGCCGCCGATGGTGGCCGGTTTCGATGCCATGGGCGTACTCAGCGCCAACAACGACATGCCGGAGGAGGCCGCCAAGCCGTTTGACAACGAGCGGGACGGGTTCGTCATCGGTGAGGGGTGCGGGATCATGATCATGGAGACCCTGGAACACGCCCGCGCCCGCGGCGCCCGGATTTACGCCGAGGTGGCCGGCGGGGGCATGAGCAACGACGGCAACGACATGGTGGCCATGGAGAAGAACGGCATCGGCATCCAGAATGCCATGCGCGTGGCGCTCTACCATGCCAAGCAACTGCTGGGGATTGATGCCAGCGATGTGGACTACATCAACCCGCATGGCTCCGGCACCAAGCTCAACGACAAAGTCGAAACCCACGCCATCAAGGGTGTCTTCGGCGAGCATGCGTACGATGTCAACATCAGCAGCACCAAGAGCATGATGGGCCACCTGATGGGGGCTGCCGGTTCCGTGGAGGCCATCATGGCGGTCAAGTCGGTGGACGAGGACACGGTGCCTCCGACCATCAACCTGCACACCCCGGATCCGGACTGTGACCTGAACTACACTCCCAACGTTGCACAGCAACGGCCGGTGCAAGCTGCCATGAACAACAGCATTGGCTTGGGCGGCAACAACTCCAGCATGATTTTCAGCAAGCCGGACTGAGGCGCCTGGGCACCCGGTCCGGCAAGGGCTTTCACTATGGCCGTCATCCAAAACGGAACGGGACCCGCGGACGATACCGTGTCAGTGCCGGTGGTCAACAGGGCCGACGGCCAGCACGGCGCGAACGGCGCGTCCGCTCCGATCGCGCAGGTCCGGACGGATCCCCTGGCCACGTTTCCGGCCCACGGTCCGTACGCCCAGATGGTGGGCTGGGGCTATGTGACTCCCAGGAAGGTGGTTACCAACAACGACCTGGCCAACATTGTCGACACGTCCGACGAATGGATTCGGCAGCACACCGGCATTGTGTCGCGCCACATCGTGACCGACGAGTCCGAAACTTCGGCCACGCTGGGAGCCCAGGCGGGTCGGCAGGCCCTGGACGTGGCCGGGGTCCCGCCGCAGAAGGTGGGCCTCGTCATCTGCGCCACCAGCACACCGACCCATGTGTTTCCGTCCACCGCCAGCCAAATTCAGGACGACTTGGGCTGCGTCAACGCCGGCGCCTATGACCTGAGTGCCGCCTGTTCGGGATTTGTCTATGCCTTGGCCATGGCCCGGTCGGCCATTGTGGCGGGGGATGTGGAATATGTCCTGGTCGTCGGCGCAGAGGTGATGAGTCGGTTCGTCGACTGGACCGATCGGTCGACCTGCATCCTGTTCGGCGACGGCGCGGGGGCGTTGCTGATTGCAGCCAGCGATGTCAAGGGCGGCATCGGGGCCTGCGAACTGGGCAGTGACGGTTCCGGGGGGGATCTGCTGACCCTGCCGGCCGGCGGCAGTGCCCGCCCGGCAACCTTGGAGACGGTCAGCAGCGGCGAGCACTTTATTCGCATGGACGGTCCGGCCGTGTTCCGGTTTGCCACGCGGGTGATGGCGGATGCCACGCGGTCGGTTCTGCAGAAACAGGGCTGGACGCTGGACGATCTGGATCTGGTGATTCCACACCAGGCCAACAGCCGCATCATTCAAAACAGCGTAATCAAGCAACTCAAGATTCCGCCCGAAAAGGTCTTCATCAACATTGCCGAGTATGGCAACACCAGCACGGCTTCGATACCGATTGCCCTGTGCGAAGCCCTGGCCGAGGACAGGATCAGCCCGGGCAAGAATTTGGTTCTGGTCGGGTTTGGCGGGGGACTCAGCTGGGGAGCCCTGGCCGTGAACTGGTCGGTTTCACAACAGGACGTGTCGCGCCACTGGTGGCAGGGGGCCCGGCAGCAGGCGGCCTACCGCGCCGGCGCCGCGCGCAGCATGTGGCGCCGCGTGGAACGCAGGTTTGCCTCGCGCCGCGATCGCAACTGAATTGTCGCCGGCGGCATGGCTGGCCGTGCCGGGGAGCTGTTTGGTTAACCCGCGATTCCGACGTTGAGCCGTCGGGATCAGGTTGGAAGCGGATTCGGCCGACCACCGGCCGAACCGACCCGAGTCCGGGTCAGATCCATTTGTAGCGTGCCGGCTGCTCCGCAGGCAGATCGGTCAGGTCCGCGACATCGTGCCCGTCCGCCTTGAGGCCGGCTTGCTCAATGATGAGGCTGGCCAGTTCCGCCCGGTAGCGGGTGTCTTCCCGTTGCAGGACGCCGGGGTCCAGTTCGTCCCCGGCATTGTGATAGACCTGCAGATAGATGTTTTCGTAGGTGGGATCGAATCGGCGAACCCAGATGTCGACGCGTTCGATCTTGTCCCATGTCCAGAACTTGTTCATGGCCCATACCCGGAATGGGTTGCGCACCTGCAGGCCCTCGCTGGTCACGATGAAAGTCTCGTTCATTTCCAGCAGGTTCGTATAGAGCAGCAGCACGCCCCAGGCGAAAAAGCTCCAGGCAATCGCCTCGGCGAAGAAGGTGTCGGTCAGGTTCATGGTGAACGCAAGACCGCCGCCCAGGATCAGGCCCACCGACGCCGCGACGTTGCGCTTGAAGCCGGTGAAGCGAATCGGTTCCATCGAGGCTGATTCGGAGGTTGGGCCGGACATGGTCATGGGTTTCGTCTCTCTCAACTAGGCCGGATTATAGCCGACACCCGGTGTTCGAGAGCATGCCGGGGATGCCCGCGACGGGCGGTACAACTCCTACGCATCACACCTGCCTGCGGGATTGCACATGGTTGGTACGGTCTTTGCACCCGGCTTCAACAGGGCCGTCCGATACTCCATGCCGTTGGGGTCTGGTCAGCAGAGAGGAGAACACATGAATCACCTGGACCAGTACGTCGCTCGGGAAATGTACGAGGAACGGCTGAAGGAGGCCGCCGCACAGCGTCGGGCCCGCAAGGTCCAGCGTTTGCGGAAGCCACTGGTTGCGTCGCCCTTGCGGCAGTGGACCGCCCGGCTTTTGATCGGCATCGGTACCCGCATCCAGGGACCGCGCCCCATCTCGCCGGCACCTGTCTGATATCGGCGATCAAACCATTCCCGCTTATCGAGCGCCGTCCTGCGCATCCAGCAGCGGCCCCGGGCAACCGGGGTCGTTGCGCGTCCGGGCTTCAGCTTGCCGGCAGGATGCCGAACTCCTGCTCGAGCATGGGCCAGCTTCCACCCGGATCCGACTCGATCAGCGGGGCCAATACCGGCAGGAGCCCCCGTTCATCCCGAATGGGCGCCAGTTCCGGAACACGGTGGAGGGGGACGGTTCCGCTTTCGATCCATGGTTCGGGCCAACCCAGGGTGGCCGGCGCCGGTCCGGGACCGGGACTCCACACGGGCCGCCAATCCCCCGGTTTGGCGGAAGGGTGGAGAAGGTCGAATCGCTGGTCAACCCCGTGCCAGACATTGCGGACCGGACAAGGCTGTCCGGTGGCCGTCAGGGTCAGTTGGCACAGGCGGGCGAAGTTGGAAGCGAAGGTGTAGGGTGATGCTGCCGGTGTCAGGCGGCGCACTAGGATGTCCTTCAGGCGCAGGGCCCGGGCATCCCGGGAGCGAACCTGCACGAGGGCCTTGTGGACACTCCCGGCCGGGGCGGCGACATCAAAGCGAATGGGACTGTCGGCCTCGGTCACGGGTGTCCGCGGCGATGCGTCCTGAACAATCCGCGTGAACTCCGCTCCGGCCCTCCGGTTGCCGGCGAACAGAATCAGAGTGAAGGAGGGTCCGAGTTCCGTCAGGGCGATACCCAGGAGTTGGGCCATCCTGATCAGGTTGGGTTGCATTTCCGTCGCAATGTCGTAACCACCGCAGCACAGGACCAGGTCGGGAGCCGCCTGCTCAAGGTCGTGGACAAACTCAAGAGGTCGCACGGTGTCGGACATCAGGGTGGTTCCCAGCAAATGGCCTGCTGCGGACTGGATGATGGTCTCGGCCGGCTCCTGCCAGACGGGCGTCAAGGCACAGAGCCAAACGCGGAGCGGAGGCAGTGGGTCCAGCGTCAGGTACAGGTGATCCATGCGCCATGCGCCCGGGACGGTCCTCGGCTCCGAATTCGGCTCCGGCTGGCGGATCTCGGCTCCCACAAGGCTGCCGACGTGATCCAGCACCGTGTCGACGGCCGCCAGGGCGGGGTCTGTGGCCGACGGCATGTTGCGCTCCGGCAGCAAGGGCTTGTCAAGGTCCAGGGCGTGCCAGGTGATCAGTTGCTGCCGGTCCCCATGCTTCTCACAGATTGCAGCGTGCACGCGATAGGCTTCGAGCCCGAGGCAGAGAGTCGTTGTCATGGATGTGGCCGGTCCAGGGCGCGTACGAGGTGCGGCATCAGGTCAACCACCCAGCCGAACCAGCCAGTCGGTCAGCGACAGCAAGTCCAGCGACTCAAGCAGGCCTTCCAGAAAAGCACCCAGCAAGGTCATGCGGGAGGTCATCAGGCGGGCGAACACCATGCCGGCGGTCAGCATCAACAGCGGCTGACCCAGCGCAGCCACGCTTTGGACCACCCCTGCCACCCTGTCCGGCAGGTTTTGGATCCTGCGCCCCGCAGTTGCGCCGGCCAGCAGCGTCAGGCCGGTAAGGAGCGAGGTGGCCAGCAACTGCCACCCGGTTCGGGTGGCAACGGTCATCTGTGGAATCAGGGTGCCCACCAGCATCCCGCCGACCAGGGTTGCCGCAGTAAAGGCCAGGATCGCGGTGGCTGCCAGGGAGGCAGCCGCCTTCAGGATCCGAATTGGCACTGCGTAGGGGTTCAGAAGACTGGTCGGAGCCGGAGGATGGGGCAGACAGGTTGCCAAGGCCAGCAACAGGAATAGCGACACCGGCACGGTCACCGCCGCCTGCAATTCGCCCGTGCGGATGGGGATCGCAATCCGGGGCTGGAGCAGGGATGTCCAAACCAGAACGAACAGCCAGCCGACGGTTGCACCCACCAGCACATATTGCAGCAGCCTGGCAATGCGATGTTCGCGCCAAATCATGCTGAACAGGCCCAGGGACATACACAGACCGATCCAAAGTCCGATTTTCTCCATGCTGTCCGGTTCCATTGATTGGGCCCGGTTTCACGATTGCGGCGCCATGCCGCGCACCAGGAGTGCGCCGAGGACGACAAGTACCAAGGCAATGGACAGCCAGCTTTGGAAACGCGACAAGGCAAGCGTGTGCCGCGTCAGGTCCTTCGCTGCGCTGCCCGCCAGAGGTTCCGCCAAGTGGTGCGCGTCGCCGATGCCGCTCACGACTCCCGCCAGTTGGCCTGTTTCGAGATAGGGGCCAAGCAGGGGAGCCGCCGCCGCGCTGGTTACCGCCAAGACCGGCACCTGTGTTGCGGGTGAAACGAGTTCCAGCCAGTGAACGACGTCAAGGGCCTGATCAGTGACGATGAGGTGCAGGTTGTAGTCCGAAGCCCGCAGTTGTCCCCGGACTCCGGATACGGATGCTGGATGGCCACCGTTTTCGTTGGCCAGAACAGCACTGCCGTTCGATGCCATGGCGGGGAGGGCGGCGGGCCCTCCCGGCCAATACGCCATCGCCAAGACCGTTGTCATACCGGTGGGCATGGATCCTTCAGGCAAATCCCTGAGCAATGCAGTGCGGACATCGTTAAGTACGGTCTGGACCCGCGGCAGTGCCAAGGGATGTTGACTGAAAAAGGCCAGGGATGCGGTGGACCGCAACAATACTGTCAGCACGGGTGCAACCGCCGTGTCCAATTCCCCAGCGACTCCCGGGTGGTTTTGCCAAAAAACCAACACGCGTGAAACTTCGTTGAGTTCGGCGAGGTGTCGGGCCGCGGACTGGCTGCCTCCGTATTGGTAGGGCACGTCCTCAACCGTGCCGGAGCCGAGGAGCGTCGCCAACAGGGCTGTCGCCAGCAGGAACAGCATGGGCCATTGGACCTGTGCAAAACGTGGGAAGGCCCCGCGCACCGTGTCTCGGGCGGCGCCGGCTGGAACCCCCACCCTGGGAAGGCCCTGTAAGCGTTGGACTGATTCCGGGCTCAAGGATCTGCCGCCGGCCGCGGGATCCTGCCATGCAAACGGGTGCGGAAGTTCCGGCCGCGGCAGAAGACCTTCCAGATCCGAGATGACCGGACGGCCCAAAGGTTCTTCCTGCCGGGGTGGCTCCTCCACGGGTTTGGTCGGCACCGCAGGTGGTGCCGGAGGATCCACCGAGGGCTGCATGTCGTCCGCTTCGGTCGTGTCTTCGCTGCCGACGTAATCCAGACGGGCGCCACATGCGAGGCAGTAGGGCTCGTGGATGGTGTTTTCGTGGCCGCAGTGCCGACAGCTGACTTGCCGCATGGGCATGGTGGGTCAGGTCTCCGAAGTGTCATATTGGGGTGCCGGAGCATCCTCCGGGCCACGATGTCCGGCGACGGGAATCAGGTGCTGTACCAGGAAGGCACAGGCGGCGATGACCGTACCCAGGAGCATGCCCCTGATGACCGGAGTACCGAACAGGGCGAAGGAATCATCCAGCCAGCGTTGGGCCGGCTGCGGGATGAGCGGCTGCAGCCACGGCAGTTGCAATACCAGGACCGCCAGGAAGCCGATGGCAAACCAGCGATGGCCCGCGCGGCGTCTGCGCAGGGCCAAGATGTATGCTCCGGCCAAAGTAAAAAACGTGGCTGCCATCAGGGCTTCTTCGGCCGGGGCGATCACCCAGCGGAACACCCAACCCAGTTGCAGGCTCGCAACACCCTGTTCGCCGAACATGCCCATGGTTGCGACGCCGATGGTCGCAGCCAGCAGGATCAGGCTGTAAAACCACTCTTCCTCGGCCAGCCACACGCGACGCACATGGAAAAGAAATACCTGAACGAGGCCGGCCAGTAGCGCCAGGGCGGCCAGCGTTACATAACCGGAGTACACGGGTACAAGAACAAGCTGGGTTGATCCCAGTTGCAACGGACCGACCAGCCGGTCCAGCAGAACCCATGCGGCTACGATGGCGAACACGATCCACCGGGACGTGTGCAGCCATCCGGATCGAAAAGAGTGCCGAATAATGGGTCGCCCCTATTGGCCGGCCATGAAGCGGATCAGATTGCTTGCCAGCCAGATCAGCGCGATCACAAGCCACACCCACCGTACCCAAAGGTGGGTCCTGGGTGCGGGCCCGTGTCGGACCGGGAAGGCTTCCGGACTCCATGCCGGAACCCGAGCCGAGTCCAGCATCACCTGGCGATCGTTCGCCGTTGCCGTGGCCAGGGAATGTTGCAGATGGGGCGGATCGGGCTCCCTGCCCTGCAGGATCCCGTTGACCATCCCCCGCCGTGATTGTATGTTCAGGGCCGAGGTCGCCATGCCGAGTGTGGGGCCGCACCAGGCGACGCCGGGCGGTGAAGGGTTGCGAGGCCGCGGCGGGGCTCCCGGCGATGTGGATTCCAGGGCACACGAGGCCAGCAGCCAGCCCAGTCCGTCGCCTTCGCAGCAGAACGCGGCTCCGGTGTTCCGGGCTGCTTGGCGGTGCCACTCTTCCAAGGCCGCATGCACTTGAAGTTGTCCAGCTCCGGTCAGGTCCCCTTCAAGCCAAAGGATTGGCTGTCGGGCAGCCTCCATTGCCTCATAGCCGGCACGGCGCCAAAACGCCACCAACGGCGATCTACGCATCATCGAGATGGGTTTGTTCAGGATGGTGGGCCATGGGGGGCAACCCCATGAGTTGGAGAATTCTGGACCTGGGTACCGTCACCCCCAGCACTGTCATCAGCGGCTGCAACGCCAGGAGCAGGTGTCCGGCGGCGAATGCCAGTGGGGAATGGCCTGCGAGCATGAGTTCGGCCAATTCCCTCCACGCCGCGACGTCCGACCGGACGGCAACGGAGGCTGTATTGTCCGCCATCGATTGTTGCGCGCCGGTATTCCGGTTGTTGGTTGACATGTCAAGGGTTCGGCCTTCACTGCCTGAATATTACCCACTCTCGGCTGCCAGCCGTCAAGACGGCATGACATCATCGGCACAGTGTCAGTGTCGTTAATGTTGGTTCGCGGCCGGCAAGGATGAAGGGGCCCATGGCTGGTTTCTGATTCGCTTCACACCGGACCGGGCCTCGGGTGGACTGCACGAGCAACCCGCCGCTGCCGTTGTGTCCGACGCGCCGGTACAACCATACAAGGTTGGGACCGTCTGTCAGGACCTCCAAGGAAGGCTCCCCCGCGGCCGCCACCTTCCCTGCGGCGGTCACCGCGTCACCGCGTCCGGCTCGGTATCGGCAGGGGGAGGGACCGCGGAAGCCGGATCGCCTTCCCACCAGGCGCAGACGTCCTTGTCCGGCGGCCGTGTGGCCCCCCGCGGCAGCGGGGACAGTCCTGCCCCCGCTGCGCGCTTGCAGAGGTTCAGCGTATGGGGACGCTGCCGAGGTTGCCGTGGGTCTGGACGTAGGCCTTGTGGACCCAGCCGGTGACGGTGGAGCTGAAGCGGATCTGCCACCAGGTGGGGGTGGCGGCGTTCTTGCCCAGGATGTCGTAGCGGGTGGTGGAGCCGCCGGGGATGGAGCCCACGACACGATGGTTCGTACCCGCTCCGGCGCGCACGTTGAGGTTGTAGGTGGTGGTGGCCTTGAGGCTCAGTTGGGGGCCGGGGGTCCAGGTGACTGTGAGCCCGGAGAGGTCGCCGTGGGTCTGGACGTAGTCCCCGTGCACCCAGCCGGTGACGGTGGAGCTGAAGCGGATCTGGTACCAGGTGGGGATGGCGGCATCCTTGCCCAGGATGTCGTAGCGGGTGGTGGAGCCGCCGGGAATGGTGGCCACCTTGCCGTGGGCGGTGCCGGGTCCGGAGCGCACGTTGAGGTTGTAGGTGGTGGTGGCCTTGAGGCTCAGTTGGGGGCCGGGAGTCCAGGTGACTGTGAGCCCGGAGAGGTCGCCGTGGGTCTGGACGTAGTTGGCGTGGACCCAGCCGGTGAGGGTGGAGCTGAATTGGATCTGGTACCAGGTGGGGGTGGCCGCGTCCTTGCCCAGGATGTCGTAGCGGGTGGTGGAGCCGCCGGGAATGGTGGCCACCTTGCCGTGGGCGGTGCCGGGTCCGGAGCGCACGTTGAGGTTGTAGGTGGTGGTGGCCTTGAGGCTCAGTTGGGGCGGCGTCCAGGTGACTGTGAGTCCGGAGAGGTCGCCGTGGGTCTGGACGTAGTCCCCGTGGACCCAGCCGGTGACGGTGGAGCTGAAGCGGATCTGGTACCAGGTGGGGGTGGCCGCGTCCTTGCCCAGGATGTCGTAGCGGGTGGCGGAGCCGCCGGCGATGGAGGCGACCCGGGCGTGGGCGGTGCCGGGCCCGGAGCGCACGTTGAGGTTGTAGGTGGTGGTGGCCTTGAGGCTCAGTTGGGGCGGTGTCCAGGTGACTGTGAGACCGTCCAGGCTGCCGTGGGTCTGGACGTAGTTCCCGTGGACCCAGCCGGTGACGGTGGAGCTGAAGCGGATCCGGTACCAGGTGGCCGTGGCGGCATCCTTGCCCAGGATGTCGTAGCGGGTGGTGGAGCCGCCGGCAATGGAGGCGATCCGGGCGTGGGCGGTGCCGGGTCCGGAGCGCACGTTGAGTCCGGTCGTGGCGGAGGCCTTGAGGCTCAACTGCGGCCGGGTGGTGAAGGTTGCGGCGACCCAGTCCGAGGCGCCGGCCGTGTTGGCGGCGCGCAGGCGCAGGTCGTAGGCGGTGGCGCCGGCCAGGCCGGTCAGGGTGTGGGTGGTGCCGGTCACGGTGGTGAAGGTGTCCGGCCAGTCGGTGGTGGCCCGGGTCTTGGTCTGCAGGTGGTAGGCGTCGGTCGGGCCGCCGGTGGCGGGGGCCTGCCAGGTGACGGTGGCATCCCGCCCCTTGACGGTCACGTTCGGAGCCCCGGGCAGGCCGGGGACCGGCTGCAGTGTGGTGGCGGTGTGGGTTGTGGCCGGGGCGTCGCCCACCTGGTTGAAGGCGACCACGCGCAGCGCGTAGGCGGTGTGGGGGCGCAGGCCGGCCAGGGTGTGGGCGGTGCCGATGACCTCCGTCTCGAGGAAGTCGTCCGCGGTGCCGTCGACGCGCCACTGGACGCGGTAGGCCGTGGGCAGGCCGCCGGTGGCGGCGCGGGTCCAGGCCAGCTGCAGTGTGTTGGCCGTGGCGGTGGCCTTCAGGCCGGTGACCGCGGCCGGGGCCGCGGGTGTGGCCATGACGGCCAGGGCGGCGGCGTTGGAGGGGCGGCCGGGCCCCGTGTCGGCCAGGGCCTGGAGGCGGTAGCGGTAGACGTGGCCGTTGGTCACGGTGCTGTCCGTGGCTGTGAGGGTGGTTGCGTTCAGGTCCAGTCCCAGCCGGGTCCAGGTCCCGTCGTCCTGTTGCCGCCAGAGCCGGTAGCCGGTCGCGGCGGTGCCCGCGGGCGGGGCGGTCCAGGTCAGGGTCACCGTGCCACCGGCCAGGCTGGCCGTGAAACTCGCCGGTGCGGCCGGCGGTTGGGTCAGGGCCGCGGTGTTGCCCCGGGCGGTGCCGGCCGCGGCCGGCAGCCAGAAGGGGCCCGTGGTGCCCTGTCCGAAGAGCAGGACGCGCCACCAGCCGTCGGGGTCCGGCACGCGGGCCGTCAGGTCGTAGGCGCGTCCGGGCAGGTAGGCGGCGAAGGTGGCGGTCACGGCCACGTCGGCCCAGGGCGAGGCGTGGGCCGTGAGGGGATAGGGCAGCCTTCCACCCAGGTGCAACTGGGGCCGGGAACGGCCCATGGCCTCGGCGGAGGGTGTGCCGACGCCGGCCCGGTTGCGGGCACCGACCCGGTAGCGGTAGGCCGTGTCGGCGGCCACGTCGTCATCCCCCCAGCTCACGGTGTCGGAACCGGTATCCTCCCGGACCACGGTCCAGGTGCGGGGTGCGGTGTCGGGCGCGCGCTCAATGCGGTATCCCGTCACGCCGCCGCCGGTGTCGGTTGGGGCGGTCCAGGTCAGTTGCAGGCGGCTGCCGGTGCCCGGGGCGACCGCCAGGCCCGTGACCCGGCCCGGGATGGTGGGGGCCGCGGCCGTGGCGATGCTGCGCTCCGGCGACCAGGCGCCGGCTTCCCCGCGGTTGTGGCCCCGGACCCGGTAGCGGTAGGTGGTGGCCGGGCTCACGGTGCGGTCCACGAAGCCGCGGGCCGTCGTGCCGGTGTCGGCGACCAGGATGTCCCAGGCCCCGTTCCCGGTCCGTCGGGCCAGCGTGTAGCCCGTGACCGTGCCGGACGTGGTGCCCCAGCTTAGGGTCACGGCATCGTGCGCGGCCGTGGCGGAGAGGCTGGCGGGGGCGCCCGGTGCCCGGCGCCGCGTGGTGACGGTGATGGCGGGGCAGAAGGCGCCCCAGCCGACGCGGTTGTGGGCGGCCACCCGGAAGCGGTAGGTGGTGTAGGGATCCAGATCCTCCAGGTCATGGCGCGTGCGCGTCGAGCGGGTGTTCGACTCCTCGGTGTCCCACTCGGCGTCGTCCGCATCCCAGACCTGGATGCGGTAGCCGTCGATGGCGGCGCCGCCGTCCTCCGCCGGCCGGCGCCAGTCCAGTTCCAGCTCGGTGGCCTCGATGTCCTCGGCCTCCAGCTCGCGCGGGATCCCGGGCACCGTGATGCGCGGGGCTGCGGTCCAGGAGACGTTGACGGTGTAGCGGAGGTAGCCCACGCCCAGGGTCTGCAGGTTGGTGTCGGCGTCGTACCACATCTGGCCGTTGGGCTGGACCGTGAGCCAGAAGTCGACCTTGCGCGTGTCGGTGCTGTCGGAGCCGTCCTCGTTGACGCGCACGGCGCCCTTGACCTGGAAGCGTGCATTGGCTTGGGGCCGGTAGTCCGCGGGCAGCAGCAACTGGGCCGCGCGGGTGCTTCCGTTGGCGTAGTGGTGGACGGGCGAGCGGGTGCAGCCGAAGGAGCCGGAGACGGCGTTGCCGCGGCGTTGCAGTTTCCAGGAGCTGCCCCGGTTGACCTGCTGGTTGAGGTAGACGCCGGAGGCCTGGGTGTCGCCGGGTTGCGCCGGTGTCGTCAGGGCCTCGTTGGACTGCCATTTGAGGGCGGTCACGCTGTAGCTGACGTAGCCCAGGTGGTCGACCTTGCTGTTGTTGACGTAGCGCATCTCGCCGTTGGTGCCGATGGTCAGGTCGAAGGACGCGGCCGGGGCGTTGGGCACGGGCGTGCGATCCTCGTTGACCCGGGTGCCGTCGGTGACGGTGCGGGTCACGGGGGCGGCGGGTCGGAAGCCGGCGGGCAGGACGAACTGGGGCTGGGGGTTCTGGCGCGCATGGTACTGGACGGGGGAGCGGGGGCTGCTGAAGTTGGCGGTGACGGTGGTGCCGGCCTTGCTGACGGCCCAGCGTCCGTCGGGGTTGGTGACCAGGTTGCGGAAGTCGCCGGAGGCGGAGCCGGTGGTCGTGCCCGTGCCCGTGCCCGCCTCGTGTGCGGGGCCGGTCTCGGCCGGCATGGCCGGCGGGGTCACGGCGGCCACGGCCGGAGCGGACTCCGAGAGTTCCACGTAGTCGCCGCGCACCCAGCCCTGGAAGGTGGTGTCGTAGCGGAGGCGGTACCAGACGGGGGTGGTGGCCGTCCTGCCGGTCACCGCGTACCATACGGCGGTGTCGGTGAGCAGGCGGTAGATGGGAAAGGCGGTCGACGGTCCGGTGCGCAGGTGCAGGCCCGTGACCCAGGAACGCAGGCGCAGATGGGACCGAGCCGCGATCGGTGCCAGAAGGCGGATGCCCGCGGGGCTGGTGGGTGCGACCGGAGTGCCGTTGGTTCCGAGCACCTTGACGGCGGACACCGGCACCCAGCCCTCCTGAATGGGCGCGGAGGGCCGGGTCGGCGGCAGCGCGACCGCCAGGGACACCGGCAGTTTGTTCTTCCAGAGCACCCCCTTCACTTCATGAAAGACCGATGGGAGCATGACCGCCAGCGAGTTGGGACCCGTACTGGGCGTGGACCGGGTGTGGGTGTTGGTCTCGGCCACCGCCAGGGCCTTGGTCCCGCCGAGGTTCCCGTGGCCGGTGATGACACCGACGGCCGGGCTGCGTTCCCCCTCGATGCCAGCCCTGTACGCCGACACGGCATAGTAGTACAGCGTGCCCAGCGGGGTTGTCGGCTGGTCCGTCCAGGAGGTGGTGCCGACCCTCGCCTGGTGGATCTCTTTCAGGCTCTCCGGACTGGGTCCCCGCCAGATGCGGTAGCCCGTCACGGGCGTGGCTTCCTTCCGTGCCGTCCAGTGGACCGTCACGCTCTCCTTGACCACTTGCAGCCTGTCGATTTTCGGGGTCCCCGGAGCGACTTGGAGATTGGTGGCCGGGCCCGTGTAGACCGGCACCCGGGTCTCGTCCCCATACACCCAGACCTTGTTGCCCTCCACCCATCCGGTCAGGACGGTGCCGTCTTCGTTCTTGCATCGGATCCGCCACCAGCGCCGCATTGCTTCGGGTACGCTCGAGGCCGCTTGCCATTTGCCCAGCACGGCACAGCAGCGGCCGGCAGCCAGGCGGCCATCTTTATTTGCATCCAGGGAAGGCGTGGCATGGACATCGACGTAGTCGTCTTCGCCCTGGACCTGGGGCGTCACGAAGTGCGGGCGGGTCTGGACTTTCGGCTTTGTGGCCGGAGCGTTCTCCACCTGCACCCAGGTCACCGCGCCAGCATAGCCACTGCCACTGACCGTGCCCTGGCTGGACACCCAACGGATGCCGGGGTCGGTAGCCGTCCCTGCTTCATATTGGATCCGGTACCAGGTGGTGTTGCCGACTTGCGCCGTGCCCAGAACCGCGTAGCAGGCCAGATACTTGCCATGGATTGTGCGTCCGGTAGCGGATCCCCGTTCGCCGTTGTTGTCCCCATGCACCGGGATCACTGCGTAGGCGTCCCGCGGGCTCAGCAACGTGGCCGTTCCGGACGCAATCGGCGCCGGCACGTGGGTGTGGTTGTTCACCGCGGTCTGTGCGTCGAGCGGCAGGAAGCAGGCGAAGTTCAGGCAGCCGAGGATGTGGGAAGCCACATCTGAATTCTGCGTGCGGTCAGCTTTGCCATCCCATCCCAGTGTATCGTCGTCGGTTACGGTACCGTTTGCCCCGAAGGCCTTGAGGTGCACGTGCAGATGGCGGACATTGGTGCCGGTGGTGCCGGACACGCCGATCCGGTCGCCCTTGGCCACGGCATCGCCCACCTTGATGCTTCCCGTCGATTGCAGGTGCGCGTACGTGTGCTCGAAACCGGTGCCGGTAGCGGGATCCGTGCAGGAGCGGATGGTGACGAGGGTGCCGTAGGCCGAGTGGCCGGTTTCAACCTTGACCACCACGCCGCCGTACATGGCCTTGACCTCGATACCAATGTCGCTGTCGAAATCGATGCCTTCGTGGCCGGCGGGATGCTTATACCTGTGTCCCGAGGTGGCATCGTTGAAGGTGTTGCTGAGAACTTCGTCAACGGGTCGACGCAGACGCCGGTTGTCGGCGGTGTCGGCTCCCGTGGCAGCATCGGCCGTGGTGTAAACACTCAGGCCGTGGCGGGTACTGGTAATGGTCATGTCGGGTCTCCTAGCTGTGGCCGGGCATTCCCGCCCGGCCATGGTGTGAATGGGGTCCCCAAACGGGAACGGGCCCCAGTCTGGACCCGGTTCGGGGCCCGGGCCATAGCCACCGCGTGTCCTTCGCGTACCCCCTTCCGACTTGGGTATCATGGAACTTGCCTCCACACTCCGAAGTACCGCCCATGCCCGGCTGCCCGCGTTGCCTGTCCTGCCTGCGCCTGCAGGCCCTGCTGCTGGCCATGGTGGTTCTGTCGGGCTGTCTGGCGCACCCGTTCCGCGGCCCGCCACCGGACGGCGGACGGACCGCGGTGCCGACACCGGCATCGTTCCCGCGGCCGGTGCCTGCCTTCACCCCCACGGACACGCCCCGGTCCACCGCAACGCCCACGCCGACACCCTCCCTGACGGTATCTGGGACCTATGACCACTTGGCGGTGCATGCGGACGGTCGCTACACACTGCAGCTGGCCGGAACGCGGGTCGCAGCCACCTTTGCCACCTTCGGTTCCCCCGTGGAGCACTGGGAGCGGGCGATGTCGCTGCCCCTGTTCACGGTGCCGGTGCCGTTCCGACCGTCGTATCCCCTCCTGCGCACGGTGGAGGGCCGGCCCGTACACGCCGACGGCACCTCGGACCCGGCACGGACCTCTCCGCACCGCTTCCTGCTGCGGGTGGACCCCGACGGTGGGGTGCACTACGTGGACGATGTCCGGGTGGAGGGCGCGGGCCGTCTGGCCTACACCCTGCATACGGTCTGGGACACCGCGCCGCCGCCACCCACCCCCTCCCTGACGGTGTCCGGGACCTACGACAACCGGGTGGAGCACGCGGACGGTCGCTACGAACTGCAACTGTCCGGGGCGCGGGTCGCGGCCACCCTGACCGTCTCTCGTTCCCCCGTACAGTACTGGGCGCGGGAAGTGGCCGCTCCGCTGTTCACGGTGCCGGCACCGTTTCGGCCGCCATACCCCATCCTACGCACCGCGGAAGGCATCCCGGTGCGCGCCGACGGTGCGCTGGCCTCGGACCTCCCCGAACCCCGCCGCTTCCTGCTGCTTGTGGATTCCGACGGCGGTGTGCACTACGTGAACGATGCCCATATGGAGGATACGAAGTACTTGGCCTACGCACTGCACACGGACTGGGGCACGACCCCGGCCGCCAACGATCGCGCCGTCCTCGAGATTCTGGACCGCCACTGGTTCGGCGAGACCCTCCTGTCCGCCGAACCGCCCCCCGTACAGTTCAAGGTCCCCGCCTTCGAGGGATATGAATATGAGGGAACGATACCGGCTGCCATGGTGGGTGCGTTCGTGACGTTCGATGCCGACGGGCGCGTGACGGCATTGGGCGCACCCTCGGACGATCGTCGGCGGACGCTGGGCGCGCCCCAGTACCACTTCAACGGTCCTCTCCTGCCGGAACTGGGGGAACTGCACCGGCTGGAGCATCTGGACCTGGGCTACCGGGAATATGATTTCAAACCCGGCGGTCCGACCCGCAGGATGGAAGTGGGATGGATACTGGATCGGGGCGGCAGCGTGCCGACGGACACGGGTGCCCTGACCGGTGCGATCCCACCGCAACTGTGGCAGCTTTCCCGGCTGCATCACCTGGACCTGCAGGGACAATTGCTAACCGGGCCGCTCCCGTCGGAACTCGGGCGCCTGACCTCCCTGATGCACCTGGACTTGGGCTACAACTTGCTGACGGGTTCCCTGCCCCCTGCGTGGGGCCAACTCGTAAACCTGCAGACGCTCAAGCTGGGCGGCAACCGGTTGGCCGGGCTGCTTCCGCCGGAGATTGGGCACCTGGCCTCCCTGACACACTTGGATCTGGGCACCAACCAGTGGCAGGGCCACGTGATAGGCAACCGGCTGCCTGTGCTGCCCCCCGAGCTGGGTCGGCTCGCCAACCTGCAGACACTCAGCCTGGGTGGCATCCGGTTGACTGCGCTGCCCCCCGAACTGGGTCGGCTCGCCAACCTGCAGACGCTCAACCTGGTCATGAACCGGTTGACTGCGCTGCCCCCTGAGCTGGGTCGGCTCGCCAACCTGCAGACACTCGACCTGGCCTACAACCGGTTGATTGCGCTGCCCCCCGAACTGGGTCGGCTCGCCAACCTGCAGACGCTTGACCTGGCCTACAACCAGTCGACAGGGCCCCTGCCCCCCGCGTGGGGCCAACTCGCTAGCTTGGAACGTCTCCTCCTGGAAGACAACCAGCTGACAGGACCCCTGCCCCTCGAATGGGACCAGCTCGCCCGCCTGCAGTGGCTTGACTTGCGCGACAACCAGCTGACGGGTCCCCTGCCCCCTGAATGGGGCCAACTCGCCAGCCTGCAGGTACTCAGTCTGGACGACAATCAGCTGACGGGCTCCCTGCCCCCTGAATGGGGCCAACTGGCCAGCCTCGAGAGGCTTTACCTGGACGGCAACCGGTTGACGGGTCCCCTGCCCCCTGAATGGGGCCAACTCGTCCACCTGCAGACGCTCTTTCTGCACGACAACCAACTGACGGGCTCCCTGCCTCCCGAATGGGATCAGTTCACCAGCCTGCAGTGGCTTGACTTGCGCGGCAACCAGCTGACGGGTCCTCTGCCCCTCGAGTGGACCCGGATGACCAACCTGGAGCGCTTGCGCTTGGAGGACAACCAACTGACCGGTTGTTACTCCAAGGTGTCCCCGAAACTCACCGTCAACACCGATCTCCCAGGCTGCCCCGACTGAGCCATTCCCGGCACGGGCGGCAGTGGTTTGGTCGGGTTTGGGGACATCCGGTCCAGCTCGGTTTCGGTCAGCGCCCGTCGGACTGGATCGGACCGTGCGCTCCCGGGCATGCACTCGGTCCTGTGTCCGCCGGCATTTCCAGGAGGCCCGGGCCGCTGTTTGCGAAGCGGTGCACGGGGCCGTCTGCCACGGACACATCCAACAGGGCCTTTGACACATCGATACCCGCTACCACCATGTTCCCACCTCCCCGCGTACAATGCCGGTATCGTTGTCCTCCACACTTGTAGATGCGGGCCTGACGCCCTTGTATCTGTTCGGAGCGGCATCGATTGTGAGAGGGGTGCCCTACTGTGTTGCGGTGCCGTGCAGGACCGCAGTCCCTGCCGCACCCAGTCGCTGACGGCGCGCCCCTCTCACCCAACCTCACAGATTCCCTGATCTGTGGGTCCAATACAACATACAAGTTGCTGTCAGGGACTGCCCTCCCCTCGAACACATTGATACCGACACGGCTGTGTCCAGGGGGTAGGCCATGGGCCAGACAGGAGCCGTCGTCGGCTCCCCCACCAGCCCTTCTGGGCAGCCGCGGCAACCACACGGGGCCGACAGCGGACCCGGGCGGCGTGCAGGCCGGCGATGCGCCGATCACTGCCGGCGGGGATCTTCACCGTCGGTACCTGAAAAGCCGGGCAGCAGGAAGCAGGTGAAGTTCAGCCGAGAAGGCGGGAGGTTACGTCCGTGTTCTGCTTGTGGTTGGCGGTACCGCTCCAGTAGGGTTCGTTTTCATCGGTCACCGTGCCGTCCGCCCCGAAGTCCATGAGGTGCCCGGGGGATGGGACGCGGTGGTGTCGGACACTCCGATCCGGTGGCCAAGGGCAACCGCTCGCCCACCTTGATGTTCCCTTCCGTGGATTGGCATATGCATGATTGAAGCCGGCACCGGCAACGGGATGCGTGCCGAAGCGGATGGTGACATGGTTGCCGCAGGGCATTCGGGAAGTGACCGGAGGCCGGTTGTGCACCATCTCGATCGCCACACTGCCCTTGCCCGGGGAGCCGGTTTCGGATGCCGCTTTCGCCTGGGGTCATGGACGATCCGTGGTCTGCCGCTTCCGCCCCGCCGGGGTATTCCGCAACCACGGGAGGGGCTTGGGGGGTATTGGGACGCAGGCATGCGGCTCCATGATCTCTTCGCCCATACAAGCCTGTTGACGGAAGACGCCGCACGGATCTCCGCCAGCCCCGCTTCACGCTCCCGACGCGACATTGCGCGGGCATGACCGGTATCCCTGGGGGCCCCTTTCGCGTACAAGCCTGCCGGTGCGATGGCCTGGTACGGCTCCATGCGGACCTCTGTCTGCGTGGCAACCGGCCGACCCGGCTGCCCCTGGCGTGGAGCCAACTCGCCCGCCTGCGGATGGTCGCCCCGAGTCGCAACCAGTTGACCGTATTCCCCCGAGTGAGACCCACCCGCCAACCTGAAACCGCCATGGCTGCAAGACAACCGGATGACAGGCCCCCGCCGCCCGCGTGGGGTCGGCTGCCCCACCGGGAATCACTGGCTGTGTCAGCCATCCAACTGACCGGTTGTCATTCCCGGTGTTGGCGCCCAAACCCGAATGACTGAGCCACCGAGCGCCCGGACAGTTCCCCACCTCCCCTTTGTGGACGAGCCCGGGGACAGGCCATGGGCAGGGGCCGGCAAGGCGCGGGGAGGACACACAAGGTGCGGGCGCACGGCACGGACGGGCAGGGCCGGTTCTCCGAGGTGGGACTGCGGCAGGCTTCACGGCATCCTTTTTCCGATGTGAC
Organism: Caldilineaceae bacterium; assembly: GCA_965208365.1. Taxonomy (GTDB): domain Bacteria; phylum Chloroflexota; class Anaerolineae; order Caldilineales; family Caldilineaceae; genus Bin34. Next base: position 2,813,795 of record OZ242330.1, read on the forward strand.
GCGGTGGTGACATGGTGGTGACGCGGCGGGTATGGACAGGGGGCCGAAGCGGATCCAGACTGGGGACCGTTCCCGTTTGGGGGACCGCATTCAGGTTCGGGCAGCGTTGTCCGGTCCACAACCAGGAGAAAGAACCCCGTCATGTCCCACAAGCACGGTTTGGGCGTCCCCACGGTGGATGATGCCACCCCCGGGGCCGATGCCGCCGAAGGCACGTACGCCATGGATGACCGCAACGGCCGTCGGCGTCCCCACACCGGATCGCAAGGCGACCCGGCCGCGGAGCTCGGGCCGGAACGCGCGCGGGGGCGGGTCCTGTGGGTGGATCCGGTCCCGGCCGACATTCAGGCGGGGTGCGACCTGCTGGCGTCCCGGCATCTGGAGGTGCGGCAGGTGGCGCGCTGCGAGGAAGCCGGTCCCCTGCTGGCGGACTGGGCGCCGCAGGTCCTGTTGCTGGAGTATGCGCTGCCGGCCGGCAGCATGGCCTACGAGACGTTTGTGCATGCGGTACTGCCGACCCGCGATCCCTACCGGGCGGACCGCTGGCCGCCAATGCCTGGGGCCGGACGGAGATGCCGTTGCTGCTGGTGAGCGGGGGCGCCCCGGCGCGGGTCCCGGGCTACGTCAATCCCCACCTGGCACGCGCGGCCCATTTCCTGCCCAAGCCGCTGGATGCCGTCCGCTGCCTGCAACTGGTGGAGAATCTGCTACGGCCGGGGACGCCGGCACGGGTGCTGGATTTGACCCGGAGCCAACTCCGGCTGCCGGGCGCGGTGCATGCGCTGTCCCCGCAGGGACTGGAGATCCTGGTGGTGCTGGCCCGCGCGTACCCGCAATCCCTACCGGCGTTGGCACTGGCCCGGGAGTTGTATCGGCGGCGGGGGATGGTGATCGGCGAGGGGCAGGTACGAACGGCGATCCGTCGGTTGCGGCAACGGTTGGAGACGGACCCGTCGCAACCGCGGTTGGTGGGGAACCTGGGCCAGGGGTACTTCCTGGGTTGGCCCCTGTGCTTGGAAGGCGACGACCAGACTCCGGATTGACGGGAAGGGCCCACATCGGCTTCCGTCGGCCGCGCCTGCGTCCCTTCGTTGGGAGCCTGTGGCCTCCCGCTCTCCGGGTGGGGCCTGACAGCAACTTGTATGTTGTATTGGACCTGCAGATCAGGGGATCTGTGGGGTTGGGTGAGAGGGGCGCGCCGTCAGCAACTGGGTGAGGGCGATGTTGCTGCCCCTTTTCACGGTGCCGGCGCTGTGCCGGCCGCCGTATCCCGTCCTGCGCACGGTGGAGGGCCGGCCCGTACACGCCGACGGCGCCCCGGACGAGGCGCGGACATCTCCGCACCGCTTTCTGCTGCGGGTGGATCCCGACGGTGGGGTGCACTATGTGGATGATGCCCGGTGGAGGGTGCGGGTCGCTTGGCATATGTCCTACACACAGCTTGGGACACCGCGGCGTCCATCCCAAGTGGGACATCCAAGCCCACCCCCTCGCTGACGCAATCCGGGGCCTACGCCAACTTGGCGGAGCACGCGAACGGTCGCTACGAACTGCAGTTGTCCGGGACGCGGGTCTCAGCCAGCCTGTTCACGTCCCGTTCGCCCGTGCCGTACTGGGATAGGGAAGTGGCCGCTCCGCTGTTCACAGTGCCGGCACCGTTTCGGCCGCCATACCCCGTCCTGCGTACCGCGGAAGGCATCCCGGTGCGCGCCGACGGTACTCCGGACCCGGACCACCCCAAACCCCGCCGCTTCCTGATGCGGTTGGACCCCGATGGGGCCGTGCATTACGTGGACGATGCCCGGGTGGAGGGCGCGGGTCACCTGGCCTATGTGTTTCACACGGTCTGGGATACCTCGCCACCGCCACCGGCGGTACCTACCTTCACCCCTACAGCCACCCCCACGTTCACCCCCACTTTCATACATGCGGTTCCGTCACCGACCCCCTCCCTCGTGTGGGCCGGGGCGTACGACAACCTAGCGGAGCACGCCGACGGTCGCTACGCCCTGCAGCTGGCCGGGTCGCGGGTCGCAGCCACCTTCTCCACAGCCTGTTCGCCCGTGCAGTACTGGGCTCAGTAGGTTCCGCAACCTTTGTTCACAGTCCCGGAGCCGTTCCGCCCGCCGTACCCCGTTGGCGCGCACCGCGGTGGGCACGCCGGTGCGCGCCAACGGTATCCCAGACCTGGACCACCCTGAGCCTCGCCGCTTCCTGCTGCGGGTGGACCCCGACGGGGCCCCCGACGGGGCCGTGCATTACGTGGACGACACCCACGTAGAAGGCGTGGGGTACCTGGCCTACACGCTGGACACCGTCTGGGGAACGACGCCGGCCGCCAACGACCGCGCCGTCCTCGAGATCCTGGATCGCCACTGGTTCCGCAAGACCCTCCTGTCTGCCGAACCGCCTCCCGTGCAGTTCAGGTGTCTCGCCTCAGAGTCGGTGTACTGGGGAACGTTACCGGCTACCAGCGTGGGTGCGTTCGTGACGTTCGATGCGGGTGGACGCGTGACCGGGTTGGAGGCGCATTCGGACGAGCATTGTTGGAGTGGTGGACACCGATTACCACTTCAACGATCCCCTCCTGCCGGAACTGGGGGAACTGCAACGGCTGGAACAGCTGGACTTGGGCTACCGCGAATATTGGTTCAAACCCGCTGGTCCGACCCGCAAAATGGAAACGCAGGCGGCAGCCGCTGCAGGGCATGGACATTCAAGAGACGCAGGTTTTCAAGTTGTGCATTGCGCGCCAGGAAACCGTCCGGCAGGGCGGTGAGTTGGGCCGTCGCCAGCGATTGTTCTGTTGCATTAGGCGTGCCTCCGACGGGTTCATGGTCCCATTCAGGGCCAGTTCCAGTCAGATGTAACGGGTCCCGTTGTCCGGACGGGGGGTGTTGCCGTCGGGATGTCTGCCGTGATACTCAAGATTGACCCAGGGACCGTTCAGCAGATGTTCCGGCAGGGTTGTCAGTCGGAGGGTGTGCAGGGACAGGGTTAGGGAAGGTTGGAAACGGAGTTCCGGATGCGTCCAGTACAGCCAGATATCAGAATTCCTCGGATATTCCCCCGCGGTCGCGATCGCGACCGCGGGGAGATGGGCCAGGAAGGTATCCGGCAGCACCGTGAGTTCTGGTAGGTCCAAGGTCACGGTGCGCAACTGGTCCCCTGCCCTGGGACGGCGTTCGGCAACGCCGTCAGTTCAGGAGCGGCTAGTTGGACGATCGTAGGCCGCAGGGCTGGATTGGACAGGATACTCGGTGGCAGGGCTGTGGCATACCGCAGCCGCAGGGTCTCCGCCACCTCGTCCCGATGGGTGGTCCGTTCCCATTGTCGCTCTGCATGGTTCGATGTGTTCCTTCCCGCTGCATCGTGAATGGGACTACGGACGTGTCGAGAGCTGTCGGGGTTGGGCCTTGGACGACCCGGAAGGGCACCGGCTCGATCGGCGCAACCTCCTGCTGATGGAGGCAGAACGGCGGGTGGGAGGCCGGGTCAATGTCGAGATTCGTTACTTCATCTCCAGCCATCCTCCGACGCGTGGCATCTGTTGGCCACTGTGAGGGCGCGCTGAGGTATCGAGAACGGCCTTCACTGGATCCCAGACGCGGCCTTTCGGGAAGACGAGAGCCGGGTGTGGACCAGCCACGTGCTCCGCCACCAGTGTCTGCTGAGGCACCTGGCACTCAACCTGCTTCGGCAGAGCACTACCGTCCAGGCCAGAGTGGCCATCCGCCGCCGCGAGGCCGGTCGCACGCCTACATGGAGCAAGTCCTGGATCTCACCTAAACTTGCGATTGCCCTGAGGGCAGTGCCCGGAGCGAATGTCGGGTATCGGCTGCTGTGATACGATTTTCCGCGTTTCGCCGCCTTCATCGCCCGGTTTGCATCCCGCCGGTCAAGTCCACCTCCGCAACGCGGGGCAGGCATGCATCGACGCAAACCCCAACAATCCTCCGTGCGAATCCCTTCCCAGCGGTTTCATCCGAGCCAGCGTGCGAAGAGGGGCAGGGACCTGCCCGATCTTGGTGTGCGTCCCCGGCCTGGATGGGTCCGGTTCGTTGTCCAAATCCTGGTTGTTGCCTGCCTGTGGCCGGCCACAGGCCAGACCGTTGCGTCGTTGGCCCAGACCGGGGTCAGCGGCTATACCTACTATGTGCAGCCCGGCGACACTTGGTTCGCCATTGCCCAGGCGACCGGACAAACCATTTCCTTACTGCAGCAGGTCAATCCACAGGCAGTCCGCAACTTCGATCTTCTGTACACCGGCGAGCAAATCCAGGTGCCGTCTGCCGGGCAGCCGCGGTATCACGATGTGCAGCCGGGAGACAGCCTGGCATCGGTTGCCAGTACGTACGACGTATCGGTTGGACTGCTGGTGGCCACCAATCCCCAGTTGGGCGGCAGTGCAGGATCCTTGGCGGTTGGAGTGCGGCTTCTCGTCCCGTTGCTCAATGCGGAGGCGGACAGCGGGCTCTCCTTTGAGTTCGACCCGTCCGTGGCCATGGCCAGCCTGCCGGAAGGCGTGGTGGTTCCGCTGAGCTACCGGGTTAAGCCGGACGCGCCGGGCCTGCAGTCGGAGGACGCTGTCGGCGGCAGCCTGATCCCCGATCCCGCTGTGCCGCCGCCGGTCTGCACGGCTCCGACCGGGTATGCGGACTTCATTCGCAGTGCCCTCGACTACTGGCAGGGCAAGGCACAGGGGATTGCCCGCAGTGCCGGTCTGTGCAATCTGACCGTGGGCGAGTTGGTGGATGGCCAGGACATCAACGGCGACGGTTTCAACGATCTGCTGGTCACGTTGGAGAGCGGCGGTTTGGCGGAACCCGATGTACCGGAGCGCACCGATTTGCTGCTGCTTCATTGGCTTGGGGAAAACCTGCAACCGGCGCTGCAGACCAGGGCTTCGGGACGCGTGTCGTTGCTCGCGGCCGGGGATGTCAATTCCGACTTGCGGCGGGATCTGGTCTGGACGGATCAGTCCTGCGGGGCAAGTGCCTGCTACACCCGCGTCCATGCCATGAGCTGGGATCAGGAGACAGCGACTTGGCGCGACTGGACCGAGACGCCAATTTCCATGGTCAACGCGGATGTACGTTTGATGGATGCCGACGTTTTGGGTGATGGCTTGGCGATTCGCCTGCAGGGTGGCGTGCATCAGGCCGAAGGAGCCGGCCCCCAACGGGCGCGCACGGAGATTTGGGCCAGCCGCCAGGGACAGCCCTTTGCGTTGCAGGCCCTGGAATTCGGTCCCACCACCCACCTGTACCATGTCGTGCTCGAGGCGCACCTGAAAACGGTGCAGTCCCCGTACCAGGATCTGCACAGTGCCCAACAGCTGTACCGGCAGGTCTTGGCGGACGACAGCCTGCAGGTTTGGCACGACGCCACGGAACAGGATTTCATGCGGGCCTTCAGCCTTCTGCGGTTGGCTGTCATCGCGTCGTATCAGCAACAGCCCGATGTGGCGGCGGAGATTGTCAACGTGCTGGAGCAGGCCTATCCGGCATCGCCGTTCACTGGCCTGGGACGGAACTGGCTCGCGGCCTATACCGGCGCGGACGATCCCATTGTGGGCTGTGCCGCCGCGCAGGCTTGGGCCAAGACGCATCCGGCAACTTGGCAGCCCTTCGGCCTGTTTGGCTGGTCAAACCCCGGCATGACCCCGGACGCCGTGTGTCCGGTGATCGAAGGAGAGTTTGGACAGCGTCTTGACATCGAACCGGCGGTGGATCCGCAGGCATCCACGACGCCCCCGGCCGAGTTGTCCCTGTTCCCCAATGCTGAGGAACTGCGCAACCTGTCCCCCGAAGCATTTGCGGCCTCCGACGACCTGCCCGAGTGTCCGGGCACGCTGGGCGGCTATCCGCGCATGATTGAGAGCCTGCTCAACGGACTGCAGGGGGATCTGCTGCTGGTGGAGACATGGCTGCGGTTGTGCGAGGTGGTCTCCGACAGCATCGGGACTCTGTCTCAGCTGGACCTGAACGGCGATGGCCACGACGACACGGTGGCGATTGTGGGACGCGAGGAGACCGACGGCCAAGGACCGGACGGCTACGGTGGCCGTCTGGCTGTCTACTACGGGTCGTTCGGCAACGCCTCCAGCCTGATTTTCGAACCGGCCGTGGTTGGTCTGCCATCCCTGTTGGCGCTGCAGGACCTAAACAACGACACGAAGTCGGAACTGGCCTGGGTGGACGAGGTGTGCAACGCGGTGTGTCTGTCGACCGTGGAGGTCCTTACCTGGAACGGGGACACGGTCAACAACTTCATCGGCAAGGGGGCCGTCATCACCAATGGCACGACACGGCTGGCGCCGGTGCCGGACACCAATCCCGGCGACGGCTATCAGATTGTCCTGGAGGGCGGCGTGTCCGGTTTGCTGGACACCGACGTTCAGGTGAGCCACGTGGAGTTGTGGGAGAGCATTGGCGGTTTGCCGTTCCACCGGGTTTGGTTTGAGTATGACCCGTTGGATCCGGACAGCCGCTGCCTTGGCCTGAACCTGGTCGAAGCGGACTATCTGTTGGCCGGGGGGCCCTACTACGGATACGGTCCCGCAATTCAGATGTACGGCGACATTCTCGACAACCCAACCCTCACAACGTGCAGCATTGTGGGCACCAATCCGGATCAGGAGAAGTCACTGCTGCGCGGCCTTGCCTGGTTCCGCCTGGTCCAGGCGCACGGACTGGCAGGGGACATGCGGTCCAGCATATTGGCCCTAGAGGACATGAAGGCCGACGTGGGCACCGACGCGATCCATGTCCGCATCGCGGATGCCTGGCGTTCGGCCTACGCGGAACATGCCGATCCGGTGCAGGCCTGTCAGGCTGCGCTGCCCATCATCCGGCAGGAACCCGCTTCGTGGCAGGTGACGGACCTGTTTGGCCTGGATCACCCGGCCGAGACCGAAACATCGCTCTGTTTTGCCCCGGGTGAGGACTAGAGCATCTTACTAGCACGACATACCGGCACTGAAAGGTATCCCGTGGTATTCTGTGGATATGAAGATCCATCGGGCCGCCGCGTTCGCGGCCAAGAGCAGGCAATGGAGACGTTCTGCCTGGGGGCAGACCTGGCGGTGGACGAGTGGCTGACCAAAATCGGGGACGGCCTGGACTTCCAGCGGCCCGTGTTCCGTGCGTTGATGGAACGGATCGGGAAGCGCGAACCGGGCCTCCTGCCGGGAGCCCACGAGGATCGTCCCTGCCGGTTCGGGTTTGACTGGTTCGCGTACTTCGCCGAGAGCCACGGCTGCGAGATCCGCGTGGTCAACCAGCCCAGTCTGTCCCTGCAGGCGGAGTGGGTCGAGGACCTGATGGCCGTGGTCGACACCTTCTCCGGCCACCTGCCCGGCCTGTGCCGGTATCGGAAGCAAATCAAGGCTGCCGCGGTTGATGGCTGAGAAGGTCACGCGCGTACTTCACAGCCAGGGCCTGAACGCGGCCAAGTACGACCGGTTGGCGCGGACCGCCGTCCTGTGCGGACAGGTGCGCGCGGATGCCTGGCGACGGTGTAGCGGGGTGTCCACCGCACAGCAGTCCCCCTACGACATCCGCGATGCCTGGATGGCGGAGGGCTATGACTGGCACGGGCTGCCGGCGCGTCTGGGCAAGGCGACCCTGGCGGATGCCCTGGGGGACATCCAAGCCGGCAGGGAAGCGGCCAAGGTGCCGGTCAAGAAAGCCATCCGGCACCGCACGCGCGGAAACAGTGTCGAACGCGAGCGTCTGTACAGCCTGCTCAAGCGGAACCGCTGGACCGAGGACCCGTTCCTGCACCGGCAGATGCGGCAACAGTGGCGGGGCGGCCGGTCCCATGTGACGAACCAGATCGTGGCCGACTCGGGCTCCTACACCACCAAGGCCTGGCACGACCGGGCCTGGGTCTACCTCCAGGGTTTGGAACGCGGCCAACGCATCGCCATTCCGCTCAAGGGCACGCACCTGCCTTCCGGCACCCTCCGCATCCTCCTGCGGGACAACGGACAGGTGGAAGTCCACTACGCGGTGGACGAGACCCGGGTGTGCAGCACGCGCCCCTGCGGGGAGGCCACCGTGGGCGTGGACAAGGGCTACACCGAGGCCTACACCGACAGTGACGGGGAGCGTCATGGCGAGGGTCTGGGTGACCTGTTGTCCGCGGAGAGCGACCGGCGCAAGGTCAAGGGAACACGGCGCAATCACCTCCGGGACACCGAGCAGAAGCACCGGGCCAAGGGCAACCATCGCAAGGCCGACACCATCCGGAAGCACAACCTCGGCAACCAGAAGTGGGACCGGCGACGGACCCGGCACCACAGGCAGGTGCGCGACCATCTCTGCCACGCCGCCCACACCGTCGTGGACAAGGCCGGCACGATCGCCTGCGAGGACCTGTCCGCACGCATGAAGTCCGCTCCGTACCGCCACCGGGACACCAACCGCCGTTTGAACGGCTGGGTCAAGGGCGTGATGGCGGACACCCTAACCTCGATATCTCGGCGCAGAGGTTCTGCGCCGGCATTGGTCAATCCGGCCTACACATCGCAAGTCGACTCCCGCACGGGCCTGTTGCAGGGCACGCGTCGCCGGGACCGGTTTTACTGTCTTGACGGGGTTGTGCTGGACGCGGACGTCAATGCCGCCTGCAACATTCTGGCGAGGCTGTACGACGAGGAGATAACGTTGTACATGCCCTACAGGGAGGTGCGTGCCCTGCTCGCCGAACGAACCAGGACAGCGGTGGGGACTGCTCCACCCGGACTCGAGTTGCGGGGGCGTGCAACGGAGCCCCCATCAACCGAGAGCGAATTACCAACGTCGGTACCGAAGTGTGCCGATTAATGGAACAGATCAGTAGCAGCTGGTGACAACCGGCGTCCCGGCCTGCATGGCTTCGGCGACCGGCAGGCCAAACCCTTCGGCTAGGCCGGGAAACAGGAATGCCAGTGACATGCGGTATAGATCCCACTTGACCGCTTCGTCCACCCTGTCCGTAAGGAGGACCTGACCGTCCAGGGCCAGATTCCGGATCAGCGGGGCAGGATGTTGCAGGACGGCTGTATCGCGGGCCGGAAGCCGGCCGGCCAGCACCAGCTTGATTGCAGGGTCGCCTCCCAGGTTCAGATAGCGGCGGTAGGCCTTCAGAATGGCTGCCACGTTCTTGCGGCGTTCGAAACCACCCAAATAAAGGAAGAACCGCTCGGGCAGTCCATATGTTGAGCGTAGTTCGTGGATGCGTGCCGGGTCGGGCGGGGCGGCCGGTCCGGACGACGCGCCGTTGAGGGCAACGGCAACCTCGCCCCGGAACTCCGGCACATGCCGATGCAGGGTTTCGGCGCCGGCTTGGCTGACGGTGATGACTGCCCGCGCCTTGCGCAGCCCCAACAGATTGAGGATCAGATAGGCGCGTTGCCGGGGGTGCTGCCGGTATTCCGGGCGGAGCAGTGGCACCACATCGTGTACGGTCACGGCCACCGGTACCGGACTCCAGACAGGGGCGGACCAGTAGGGATTCCACAGGACCGCGGCCCGGTGCCGCAGGCACTGCAGCGGCAAGGCAGCCTGTTCCCACCAGACCTTGGCCAAGGGATCGGGACCCGGTGGCAACGGGACGGGAAGGAACTCCATGCCGTTCGGCAAGTCCGGCGGCGGGGTCCAACTGCCGGCCAGAGCGGTCGGCAAGGGTACGAGCGTGCGCAACCGAACCTCGGTTTGCAGGGCCGAGAATTCCCTCAGCAGTGCTGTCAGGTACTGTCCCGATCCGGTGGTTGGTTGCTGCAGGAACCAGCCGTTGACGAGAACCAAGCGGCGACGAGTCAAGGGCATTGTTCGGACTTACCCGTTAACCGGAAGATCGATGGCCGTGGGCATGGGCAGGGCATTGCAGTGGAGCCAAAAGGCCAGTTCGTGAAAGCGTTCCTCGCGGAATCGGCGTTGGTTGCAGCCAATGGTAAAGGTACGATAGCCCAGTTCGCGGAAACGGCCGCCCGCAATGTCGGCAACGCTCTTGTACACCATGACCACACAAGGTCTGCATGCAAGGGCGGCCACACGTTGAATCAGGGAATCGCCTCCCTGCCGCCATTCGTCGGAACGCAGTTGGCTGGCGCGCGCGGTCGGCCGCCGCACAAGATCCATAAAGCCAAAGCCCTGGTGGAGCAGGACCGAGTCTTCCTGGCCGCGGTCGCTCTCGAGCAGGTTGCCGATGCCGGCGACGCGCATGCAGCGCCACAACTGGCGGCCCAATCGGCCTTGATAGTAGTGTCCCACCGCCACCGCGGGCGGCGGTGGATTGATGCCGACGATCAGCGTATGGATGGAGGGAGACACCAGTTCCTTGAGGGTGAGCACGGGCTTGCCGTCCACCAGCACGGTTTCGGTCAGGGGCACGGGGCTGTGTCCCGCCGGCAATACAGGTTCAGAAGTCATTGGGCGCAGGCAATCACTGAAACATAGAACATTATAATCATAATATAGGGGTGGAATAGATGGCCAGCCAAATTGTGGAGCAGAGCAGACAGCTGTTTGTCGAGGTAGTGCAACCAATTCTCGACGCGCGGTTCCCGGAGGTGGCGGCCGAGACGGCGTTCGGTCTGTTCGGCTACGGCTCGGAGGCACTGGGCCTTGACGACGAACACTCCCGCGACCACCAGTTCGGCTTGCGCATTGACGCCCTGATGCCGGAACGACTGTTTCAAGCTCAGGCCGAAGAGCTGCGGGAGGTCGTCTCGCGTGCGTTGCCCGAGATGTTTCTGGGCATGGCCCTGCGGGAAGGACATGTGGCGGGGGCGGGTTTGGCTCCGGACAGCCTCGAAGGCTTCATGCAGCGGACCATTGGCCTGCCGGGTGTGCCGGAGACATTGGCCGAATGGTTGTCGATTGCGGAAGAGGAAGTGACCCACGTGACCAACGGGTGGGTCTGGCGGGACGACTCCGGACGCTTCACCGAGATCCGGCGTGCCTTCGCGGACTACTGGCCGGAACCCGTGCGCATGCGACGGCTGGCCCATTGGTGCCGCTACTTCTCCGGGATGGGAGTGTATGCCTTGCAGCGTGCCTTGTTGCGGGACGATCACTACTACGCCAACGTCACCGCCAGCCGCAGCATACGCTGGGCCGTGCAGATGGCCTTCATGCTGGAGCGCAGGTTCTACCCGTACGACAAGTGGATCATGCATCGGTTCCGCGACCTGCCAACCATGTGGCCGAAGATGGGGCACCTAGTGGAGGCGGCGGTGTGGCCGGGGACGATGCCTGCCGAGCAACTGAGGTTTCTGGAGGAAATATCGGACATCCTGGATGCGGAACTGGTAGACCAGGGACTGATTGCCTCCCACCCGAAGTTCGCACGATCCCCCACGTCCGGGTATCGGGTGTTGGAGCATGCCTATGCGGAACTCCTGCGCCAGTGTCCCGAGAAGATCCGCACGGTGGTGCCCGAATGGGATCAGGTTCAACTGGAGACGTTCCACAGCGGCTGGGTAGCCGGGCTGCCGGTTGCGGAGTGGGACGCGATACTGAATCTGGAACCGACGAGCGCCCAATCCACGTAATTTTTCCCGTATGGCAAAACGTACGACAGTTGGTTCTTGCCCCAAGGGTTGCGATCTGGGACGATGCGCCGATCGTGAGTCTACGGGGATGTCGAGATGTGAGTGGGTGAGCCATCGAATTTGATGGGCAGCTTTGCAACAGTCCGCGTCGCTCAACAGATTGTTGGGTCAGTGGAGACGGGCGATGCCCGAACTGCTACGGCACGGACAACCATTGCCAAACAGCTTGGTCAAGGCATAGCCGTCCTGTTCCACCGGCCAAGCGACGCAGATTTGGCGATGCAGTGCGGTGGTCTGCAGTGTTCGCAACAAGGCCCGGTTGCCGAGGGGCTGGGAGGTTCACGCAGGTTTCAGGCTTGCGACGGCATGGCGTGGCGTGCGTAGTGCGTCAAAAAGCCGGCGAACAGGAGGGAACGACGAGGCTGCCTCACAAAGTACATACGAATTGCTTCTCAACTTGACCGGATGCCTCGGCGTACATCTCCGACTTCCGATTGGTTGTGTTGCAGGTCGGGCGTTCACTCGGCTGTGTGCAGTAACAGCGCGGTTACAGGTGAATCTCTACCGAGCCTGGGATGCAAGAATGATCACCAGGTCCAAATGGTCTTGCTGGGCAGCCAACTGCATCGGGGTGGAGCCAACGGAGGTTTTTGCCTCCGGATCGCCCCCTGCAGCCAGCAGCACTTTGGTGACTTCAGCGTGTCCTTCCCAGGCTGCCGTATGCAACGGGGTCCAGCCGTCAATGTCCTGCATGTCGACCTGGGCTTCGGCGGCGAGCAGGACCTTGGCAAATTCCGCATGCCCTTCCCCAGCGGCTCTGTGCAGCGGGGTCCAGCCCGTGTCGTCCTGTGCGTCGGCATCGCCCCCTGCAGCGAGCAGGACTGCGGCGACTTCGGTATGTCCTTGCCAGGCTGCCGTGTGCAACGGGATCCAACCGTCGCGGGCCTGTGGGTTGACCTGGGCTTCGGCGGCGAGCAGGACCTTGGCGACCTCCGTATGCCCTTCCCCAGCGGCCCTGTGCAGCGGGGTCCAGCCCGTGTCGTCCTGTGCGTCGGCATCGCCCCCTGCAGCGAGCAGGACTGCGGCGACTTCGGTGTACCCTTGCCAGGCTGCCATGTGCAGGGGGGTCCAATTGCCATTGTTCTGTGCGTCGACCTGGGCACCGGCAGCGAGCAGCAAGTCCACGGCTGCGGCGTGTCCGTGAGACGCTGCCGTATGCAAGGGGGTCCCGTTGTCGACATCCTGTGCGTCGGCATCGCCTCCTGCAGCGAGCAGGACTTCGGCGACATCGATATGCCCTTGCCAAGCCGCCGTGTGCAAGGGAGTCCAGCCGTCAGTGTCCTGCATGTCGACTTGGGCTTCGGCGGCGAGCAGGACCTTGGCAAATTCCGTATGCCCTTCTCCAGCGGCCCTGTGCAGCGGGGTCCAGCCCGTGTCGTCCTGCGCGTCGGCATCGCCTCCTGCAGCGAGCAGGACTTCGGCGACATCGATATGCCCTTGCCAAGCCGCCGTATGCAAGGTGGTCCAGCCTTCAGTGTCCGGGGCATCCACATTCGCACCGGCAGCCAGCAGCACTTCCATGACTTCGGTGTGCCCTTCCCACACCGCCGTATGCAAGGGGGACCAGCCGTTGACATTCTGCGCGTCGACCTGGGCACCGGCGGCGAGCAGCAAGTTCGCGACTGCGGCGTGTCCGTGAGACGCTGCCGTGTACAAGGGGGTCCCGTTGTCGACATCCTGTGCGTTGACTTGGGCACCGCCAGCGAGCAGAACTTCGGCGACATCGATATGCCCTTGCCAAGCCGCCGTGTGCAAGGGAGTCCAGCCGTCAATGTCCTGCATGTCGACTTGGGCTTCGGCAACGAGCAGGACCTTGGCAAATTCCGTATGCCCTTCTCCAGCGGCCCTGTGCAGCGGGGTCCAGCCCGTGTCGTCCTGTGCGTCGGCATCGCCCCCTGCAACGAGTAGGACTTTGGCGACATCGATATGCCCTTGCCAAGCCGCCGTATGCAAGGTGGTCCAGCCTTCAGTGTCCGGGGCATCCACATTCGCACCGGCAGCCAGCAGCACTTCCATGACTTCGGTGTGCCCTTCCCACACCGCCGTATGCAAGGGGGACCAGCCGTTGACATTCTGCGCGTCGACCTGGGCACCGGCGGCGAGCAGCAAGTTCGCGACTGCGGTGTGTCCGTGAGACGCTGCTGTGTACAAGGGGGTCCCGTTGTCGATGTTCTGTGCATCGACATCTGCACTAGCACCCAGTAACACTTCTGTCACTTCCATGGTTCCGTGCATGGCCGTTTCGTGCAACGGTGTCATCCCTTGGACATTGCGCAAGTTGACGTCTGCACCGGCAACCAGCAGTAAATTCGCGAATTCGGCATGGCCTTCTCCAGCTGCTCCATGCAATGGTGCCCATCCATCCTCGTCCTGCGCGTCGACTTGGGCATCGAAGTCAATCAGCAAGTTCGCGACATCTGTGTTGCCTGCCAGGGCTGCCATGTACAACGGAGTCGTGCCATCTGCATCCGTTTCGTTGACTTGGGCACCGGCAACCAGCAATGCTTGCGTCGCTTCAACATGGCCTTCCAAAGCTGTCGTGTGCAACGGTGTCCAACCCTTGTCGTCCTGAACACTGACATCTGCGCCGGCGAATAGCAATGTCCGTACTGCTCCGGTGTTTCCATCCACTGCCGCTGCATACAACGGTGTCCAACCTTGGTTGTTCTGTGCTTCGATACTCGCGCCGGCGGTCAGAATGCACTGAATCGTTAAGAGATCATCATTCCACACCGCGATGTGGAGTCGAGAGTTCCCGTCCTCGTCCATGTATTGCAGATCAACATCCGCTAATCGGGCAGCACACAATTCGCTTGTGCAAGCGGCGGCACTCGCCAGCACCAACACGCCACAAAGTAGCAGCCAGAAATTTCTAGGGCTCATGTCTGGGCTCCGCCGTAAGTGGTCGTGGGCGGGGACAACACTGGAACGGGACACGCCATTCCCGCCAAGAGCAGGCATTCCCATCCGATTCTCCGAGTAGGATTGCAGTTTATCTCGATCCGAGAGTTCGTGTGTACACCGCCTTTAGTGGTCCTGATTTCGCCAACGAAGCGTTGACTCGCACGTTGCGGAAGGCATTATCCGGTAGTTTCCTGCGGCCCCGCACTTCTATCGGTGATGACCGGTCCGGCTTGCCTCGTCGATCATGTTGAACACCGAGTATCGGGCATGCACACCAAGGTCACGCATCGCCTTCGCACCGCTCAGATTGGATCTCGCTGGAGTGCCTGGCAGTCTGACTTCCACCCATCGCTTGTCCAGAGCCCTGCCCATGTACGGCACGACCTCAGTGAAGGACACCGTGCTGTCCGGGGCGAAGTTGTACACATTGTCTTCGGCCTCCGGCCTGAACAACGCGGGTACCAGACCGGCCGCGATGTCGCGGGTGTCCATCATTTCCAAGACCAATGGCCCCCCTGTGTCCGTTAGGCTCAACAGGAGAGGATTGTCGTCTGCATCCACAGCCCGCAGACGGCGGATGGACTCCGTGGTTACGGAGTCGGTGCGTCCGCTGTCCAAAAGCCAAGCCAGTCTGCCTTTGACATAAAACTGTCGTTCGGCGAAGAAGCCGTGCGGGTCCAAGATTTCCTGCCAGGTCTGGTTGTGGCAGAACCGGACAATCGTGAACCGGCAGTTCGGCACGACTCGGGCCGTGTGTTGGGTCAACTCCTCGCCAATGAGTTTGCTGATCCCATAGGCGGTGGTGGGTTCCAGCGGATGTTCCTCATCGGTAGGGGTGTATCTGGGAAACGGCCTCGGGTACACCTGATCGCTGGAGGCGAACAACAACCTGAGCGGTGATGGAGGCCGTTGCTGGATCGCGCGCATGAGGTTGCGCGTGCCCTCCACGTTGACTCGCCAAATCAGATCGTCCTGGTGGGGTTGATAGAGGATTACCGCCGCCAAATGGACGATGTGCGACACATCGGCCACGGCTGCGTCCAGGGCAACGGCATCGTCAAGGGAGCCTTCCAACACCTCAACCGAGGGATCCACCTCTGATCGGAGCGGGTCGTTGGGCATCACGAGACCCCTGACGGCAACGTCCCGTGCCAGAAGCTCCGATGTCAAATGGGATCCAATGCGGCCCGTGATACCGGTAATGAGAACGCGGGAGCGGTCGTTGTCCATCGTTGAGTCCCTGCTGCGCGTGGAGTGCCGTGCCTGGTCGTGTGCAGGAGGGGCCGGTGCGGCATTCCCTCAGTCGAACAGATGCGTGTACTTGAGGGAGGTGCCGGTATTGAACAGGACCACGGTCTCGTCCCGGCCAATCATGTACTGGCTGAGCAGGACCCTCTGTGCCTCCAGGCAGGCGGCGGACTCGGGAGCCGGAAACACCCCGGTCAGGGATGCCATGAGGCCGACCGATTCCATGATGGCTTCGTCGGTCACGGTGATGGCGGTACCTTCGCTGGCCCGAACCGCGTCGAGGATCAGAAAGTCGCCCACGGCCTTGGGCACGCGCAGACCGTCGGCAATCGTGGCCGCATTCTCCCATTCGTCAGCAAACCGCTCACCACGGTCGTAGGCCCTGACGATGGGGGCACAACCCGTGGTCTGCACGGACACCATCCTCGGGCGTTTTGAGCCAATCAACCCCATCTCCTCCATTTCCGCGAAGGCTTTCCACATGCCCACTAGGCCCGTTCCGCCACCCGTGGGGTAGATGATGACATCCGGCAGCGTCCAATCGAACTGCTCGGCGATTTCATAGCCCATGGTCTTCTTGCCCTCAAGGCGGTACGGTTCCTTGAGGGTACTCAGATCGAACCAGCCGTGTGCCTGCACGCCTTCCGCCACCTTGGCGCCACAGTCGGTAATCAGGCCATCCACCAGCGTCACGCTGCCGCCGTAGGCTTGGCATTCGGCTTTGAAGGTGTGCGGAACGTCCCGAGGCATGTAGACATGGGCTTCCAGCCCCCCGGCCGCCGCGTAGGCGCACATGGCGCCGGCGGCGTTGCCGGCGCTGGGGATGGCGAGGACAGTTTCGCCCAGTTCCTTGGCGCGGGAAACCGCCATTCCCAAGCCGCGTGCCTTGAAGCTGCCGGTTGGATTCAGCGATTCGTCCTTGATGTAGGTGTTCGGGCAGCCGATGGTCTCGCCCAGGCGCGCGGCCTTCAGCAGGGGCGTAGAACCTTCTCCGAGGTCAATTACGTTTGCATCCGACCTGACCGGGAGCACTTCCCGATAGCGCCACATGCCGGGTTTGCGGCGGACCAGGTTCTCCGGTGTAAGGGACTTGGCTGCTTCGGCCAGGTCATAGCGTGCCAGGAGGGGACGCTGGCTGTTGGGCGCCAGGTTCATGACCTGGTCCGCTTCGTAGGTTTCGCCGGTCAGGCTGCATTCAAGGTGGGTGAGTGTTGACTGTGGCATGGTGTCGGCAGTGTTGAATCCGGAGTTCGAGGATTGGCGATCCGCGGCGTGCCTCATCAAGGGCCGTTTCGTCGGAAACTGAGTGAGGCAATGACCCGTGCGCTTGGTTCACACGGAATCGTAGTACGGTAAGGGCCGCACGCGACCTGGGATTATAGGGCCGCAAACCCAAGATACGCTTTGCCGGAGGCTTGCCGCAGATGTCTGATCCGAAACATGCGGTATATGGTCCCACCTATGCGGAAATGCGGGATCCAGGCCTCCTGGGTCCGGTGTTTCGGGCTCGTGCAGCGGAATTACAAAATCACTTGCCGTTGCACCGGGATAATCTGTTCAACATCCACTGGCAGGATGCGCACACCGGCGTGTCGGCATTCCTGGTGCCGCAGGCGGTATCCGGGTTGGCGGCAAACCTGGTTGTCATGGACGGCGGCACGTTCCCGTCCGGAAGCATGAAGGTCGGGCCTGCCTACGCCATGTTGATGGAGCGGGAGCTCAACGAGGGTATACGGCCCGGCAGTACCACGGTCATTGCCCCCTCTACCGGCAACTTCGGCATCGGCGCGGCCTGGGTGGCCAGAGTCAAAGGGTATGAGGCACGCGTCGTGATGCCCTCGGGGATGAGCCGGGAACGGTACGCGTTGATCGAGCGTTACGGCGCGACCACGGACCTGACACCCGGCTCCGAGGCCGATGTCAACCTGACCCTGCAGCGGACGCAGGACCGGTATGCCGGGCAGTCGGACTGCGCGGTGTTGGGGCAATTTTCGGACTTGGCGAACTACCGTTTTCACCGCCATGTCACGGCGGAAGGCGTACGACGTGCGGTCCGGGGGCTTGGATTGGACGGCGTTGATCTGTTTGTGTCCGCGCCCGGCAGCGCGGGCACGCTGGCTGCCGGAGAAGGACTGCGGGAGTCCTTTCCCGATCTGTGTATTGCCGCCGTGGAACCCGAGGAGTGTTCCACGCTCACGGATGGCGGTCGAGGTTCGCACGTCATCGAAGGGATCGGCGACCAGATGGTGACGCTCATACACAACGTGCATGCCACCGATCTCGTGGTGCGGATTCCGGATGTCCACACAATCAGGGGCACGGCGGTGTTCAGCAGCTCAACGGACGACATCATGGCGATGTTTGGAGTCGATGCGGATTGCGCGGCCCGTTTGCAGGGCCGTTTTGGGCCGAGCGGCATCTGCAACGTCGTCGGTGCAATGCAGGCTGCCTCCTATCTGGGCTTGGACCAGAGTCGTACTGTCGTCACGGTTGCAACGGATGCGAACGATCGGTATCAGTCTATTCTCGACCAGTTGTCGAACAACCTCGGCAGGCAGCCGCATCGACGCGATCTGTCCGGGTGGTGGTCCGAGGTACAGGAGCTTGAGCCCGCCCGGCAGGTCCTGGATATCCATGAGAGCGATCACCGGGAGCGCTTGCATGGCATGAAGCGGGATACATGGGTTCCATACGGCTATAGCGCGGACTTCATCGACTCGATGCAGGACCAGACATTTTGGGATCGGGAATACGATCGCGTTACACAGCTGGACCTCCAATGGCAGGCACTTCGACATCCGCCTGATTCATGCCGGTAGGGCGCGGAGACAACGACACCTTGCCCGCGGTGACGGCGTACGGTACGGAGAACCGTGGTCAAACTCCTGGCTTGCCCACCACACCATAGGGGTTGCCGACGGCATAGCGGTCCCGATCGATGATGCAGTCCACATGTCGGGCACGAAGCCTGATCTCCCTGTGTCTGTGCACGGGACCTAAGTGGATGGTGCGTGTTGTCACGACCACCGACAACACCTCAAACTGCAACAAGCACAACTGTAGCAGGCGTGGGACCACAAAATTCTCAACGACGGAGCGCCAACCGTTCCGCGGCCAAGCGGTTCATGCTGACGCCTGCTTCGGCTGCATCCATCGCCAGGGCACGATGGGTCTCAGGGGGGACACGGAGGGTGAGGGTACCGCTGAATCGTCGTGTGGATAGCGGCTCGGGGATCGGCTCGCCATCCTCCTGCAAGCTGTTCACAGCGAACGCCACCACATCCCTGATGCCTGCAAAGGCCCCTTCAGGCGTGTCGTCCAAGTGGCTGAGCAACCCGAACTCCGCACACAGGCCCACGTACATCTCATCTTCATTGGACCAGATGACGCGATAGGTATAACGGTCATGTCCGTTCATCGCAATTTACTCCTCCAAGTTGTCGATTGCCTTGATCACCTGTCGTACCTGATAGGGCTTGGCCATGCCTCTCACAGGCTGGATATTGACCAGCGGTTCTCCTTGCCAAGGCACTTTATAGAACAAGTGGCTGCCTTTCACCCTAGGCTGCCCAAAGTAGTGGTCGCAGACCTTGCGGAGGTCACCAAACCGGACATTCTTCGGGTTCCGTCTGATTTTCGCCAGTACTTTATCCATATGGGGTATGATAGCATTACTGATACCATATTCCAAGAGAGGGTTGGGGAGGACGGCATTCGGCCCCGGGTTCCACCGCCGGTCGCGCGGGGACTTCAAACCCGCGGCCGGGAACTGGTGCAGCCAGCACCGTACGGTGGCTTGGCAGCAGCCGAAGTGGGCGGCCAGTTGGGCCACCCGTATTCCGTCGGTTGAGAGCAGCAGGGCCGGGTCAAAGCCCAGCGCGCACGGCTGGCACCGGTCCGTGACGCTGGTGCTCCGAGCCCTGGCCTGCTGGCCGTAGTGCGGAACGCGGACCTGCCGCGTTCCATCCCCTCCAAAAAAAGAGTTCGGGACTGCCGAGCCTAGCTGCCTTCCACCGGTCGCGCGGCTTGGCTGGGGACTGAGCCTGTCCGAGATCCGGCATCTGTTGTTGCAGGTGCGGCGGGTCCTGGCTTGGTTCCACTGGCACCGCCGTCACCCGTAGGTGGCGCAGGGTTGCCACTGCCGTTGACAGTACCTCAAACTGCATCAAGTACAACTGTAGTATTGGAAGGGTATCCAACGCGTCGCGCCCGTGTCAGATGCTGCATGGCTCAATTCAACACACGGTCCCACAGGTGCGGATGTTCCCTGCCGCCGGGTGGTTGCGGCTTGCTTGGGACCGGACAGAGGTTGGTCAGAAAACCGCTTGGGATTGACAAATCCGTCCTCGGGCGATCCGGGGTTGTCCGTGTCGGAACTCAACAGGCATCGCGGTCAACGTAGGCAATGGTCATGGGACCATCCGGCATCACGCAGATGCGCGGTGCGGCTCCATTGGCTGGGACAGCCAGTTTCGCAACAGTCTTGGACACGTCGGCGCAGGGAATCAACAAAGCCTCCCGGACCTGTTCCTCGGTCAAGCCGTCGCTGAAGACATGCACGTCCGCTTGTTGTTGAATGCGCGCCTGAATCTGAACCTGCCACTGATCATGCTCTTCAAATCCGTCCTCATTCAGCATGGCCAGGATGCCGTCGGGTGATCCGCCGCGGCGCAGCAGTTCCGCATACTTGCCGTGATCGGGAATGCCATCGGCACACTCGACGGCCATCACGATGTGGCCGTCGGACCTGGTGATCTGGCTGGCGGCACTCATGCCCTTGACGCACTGGTACAGGTTCTGGTCAAGCGGGTAGCCACTGTTGCAGGAGACCACGATGTCATAGGGTTCGCCCACCGGCACCATGGAGTGTCGGCGCACGAAGTCCGCTCCCTTCCGGTGGGCCGCCAACAGGTCTCCGGCAAACACCCCGGTGATCTCGTGTTGCTGATTCAGGGTGACGTTCAGGAGGAACACCTCGTCCAGCATCAAAGCGACTTCCTTCATTTCCTCCCAGATGGGATTGCCGTCAAGCAAGCCCCATGTGGCCTTGGGACTGCCCACCATTTGGCGTCCGTGGTTGGACAGAACGCTTTCGAAACCCGCCAGGGACGGCAGTACACCCTTGGGACCGCCTGAAAACCCTGCAAAAAAGTGGGGTTCGATGAATCCGGTCAGAATGCATAGGTCGGAGTCCACCAGCAGATGGTGCAGCCGGACGGGATGGCCGTTTGAGGTTCGACCCATGTCGACCAGCAGGTTGTCGTCAAAGGCATCGTGCTGGAAGCACCGGAAGTTCTCATAGACGGCATCCCCAACGAGTGCGCGGTGCTCGCTTTCGGTCTGCGGCCTGTGGGTGCCGAGAGCGTTGACCAGGGTGATGTGGGTTCGAGGAACTCCGGCATCGAGCAGTTCATCCAGCACCACAGGCAGGATGCGGCCGTTGGGTGTCGCTCTTGTGATGTCGGTGTGGACAATCACGATGTGGCTGGAGGGATCGACGCGGTCGGCAAGAGGGGCGCTTTCGATTGGCGAGCGCAGTGCCTGTTCCAGGGCCGCTTTCTCCGACGTGACCCCGGGCAGTTGGGTTGATTGGATGATCTCGGTACCGGAAGGCACCTCGATGTCCAGCCCGGTGCGTCCGTAGGCAACTTGGACCTGCATGTTTGGTCTCGCTGGTGGTTGTGGCCAAATGCAGCCCCGCTTGGCACTGGTTTTGAACCTGCTTCCGCCAACGGATTGTGGGCAGATTTCTGTAGAGTGCTCGCTGTTTTGCCAAGGGAGCTTTCCACTACCTTACGGGATGAGGGACGGCCCCTTCAACGTCTGTGGTCTGTCTTCATGACCACTGTCCTGATGCGGGACAGGCAAGACGGGACCGTTTCACTTGTGCTGAGGCGGGTGTTCGAGCACGTGAGACACAGGACAAAAGCTGCAATTTGGCGTGAACTCGAATTGGGACCCGGTTCCAAAATCGGGGTCAGTGTCCGGCTTCCGTCGGATCGGCAGTGGCGGGCAGCAACAACCGTCCCCCGACCTGTGGTACCAGCAGTAGCAGACATGGCACCGCCAGCAACAGGAATGTGGTTTGGATTCCGAACTGTTCCGACAGGAAGCCGGCGACGAACGGTCCTGTGAACATGCCGACACCGTAGATGCCCTGATGCAGGCCCATGGCAGCGGTCCTCTCGTGGTCGGACACCTCCCTGATGCTCAGGCCCATGAGCGTCGGATAACCAATGCCGGTGGCCAATCCGACCAATCCCTGTGCCAGGAATAGCCACCAGACGGTTGGCGCCCAGGCGGCCAGCACGGTGGCCATGCCCAACAACAGAAACCCCGTGCGCACCAGCTTGCGCGCGCCGATCCGGTTGACGAAGGCAGCCGTGGTCGACAAGCCCACCAGGTTGATTGCCATGAAGACGGTCATGAGGAGGCTGACCTCTACGTCCGAAGCGCCCATGTTGACCGCCAGGATGGGAATGAAACTGAACGTAACCGCCCAGTTCACGAACTGGGAGGCCGCATTCAGCAACGCCGGAAACAGCACGTGGGGCCGCGAGGCAAGTGCCGCGATGGGACCGAGCGAAGGCTTGGTCGGGGCACGGGGCGTTTCCCTGACCAACAGCATCAACAACAAGGCTAGAACGGCCGCAACCGCCGCCAGGTTGAAGGCCAGGGAATAGCCGCCGGCGCTGTTGACGAATCCGGTGGCACCGGTGGCAAGAATCCGTGCTGAGCCGCCGACCATGGCCATTAACGCAGTGGCCCGGATGGCTTGTGCTGGTGGAAAGAACCGGCTGAACACCACCACGATGGGTACCCACGTGGCCGCGGCCAAGCCGGTGACGCTCCGGCCAACCCCAATCCAAAAGATGTCGTCGGCGAATCCAATCAGCCAAGCCCCCAAGGCCGTAAGCAGGTAGCCAAAGAGGATGAAAGGTTTGGCCCGCCCCAGGAGATCGCTCGTCACACCCACGGGAAAGCGCAGGAGGGCCTGCCAGAGGCCGTACATGGACAGAACAAGGCCGATTACACCCAGATGGCTGCTGTATTGCTTTACGTAAATGGGAAGGGTGGGCGCGTAGAGGTACAGACCTACCCAGTAGCAGAAGACGGCACCGACAAACACTGCGATTTGCCATCCTTGGGCGCGGGTGGTGGAGTGGATCTGCATGGAGCTTGGTGTCTGCGTGGCAGGACGGTGAGCCAACCGGTAGCCTGCGGTCCCGGGCATGGAAGGGACGGTCTGTAGACTAAACTCAAACGGGCTGTTTCTGGCAGTCGCGGTTGGTCCGAGTTGGGTTTACAGGACGGCCACGCCGGGGCATGGCAATGTTAAGGACAGGAGGAACTGGATGAGCGATTCGTTGTTTGCACCGGACATGTGGCGCATGCCCTATTGTTTTGGCCCTGCCACCGGACCACGGCGAGGACCGGACGGGCGGCGCTTTATGAACGAGGACTCTCCGTCTTCGGTTTCCCATTCCGTTGCCTTCCGCACGCACCCGGAACTGCTGCAGAAGTTGTGCCCTCTCGGATTCAGTCTGGGGCACTCCCCCGTGGTCACGGTCACCGCAACCTACATGTCGAACATCGAATGGCTGGCCGGCCGCGGGTATGCGGTTCTGGGTGCCACCTTCCCGGCCGAATTCCACGGGAACAGGGACTCGGTGCACGGATCCTTCCTGACCGTCCTCTGGGAAAACCTGACCGATCCCATCATCACCGGGCGGGAAGAGCTTGGCTTCGCCAAGATTTATTGCGAACTTCCGCCCCCGCGCACGATCGGCAAGGACACGACCTGCGAGGCTGCTTGGCTGGGCTATCGCTTCCTGGAGATGAGCCTGACCGACATGGAAGAGGTTGATCCCGCTTCCGTGCCTCCGCCGGCGCACCGCAACGACGGGCAACTGCACTACAAGTACATGCCGCGCACCGGCGAATGGGGCACGGCGGACTGCGAGTACGCGGTCCTCACTCCCGCCGCGACGCCCAACAGCAAGGTAAAGGCCATGTGGAAGGGCATCGGGCACTTGGAGTTCCGGCGTCCCCGGTGGGAAGACATGCCCACCCAGTACCAGGTGGTCAACGGTCTGGCGGACTTGGAACCGCTGGAGTTTCTGGGAGCCACCACCACGCATACAGTGGGTTCAAAGGACCTGTCCGACCAGCGTATCCTGGAGTAGGGCGGTTGATTGTTGCGCACCCGGTTTGCCGGCGGTACAGAGGTCGGATTCCCCATCGGATGCCTGTTCCGGGCTCGGTGGATTGCCCGCGTTGAGGGATTGGGCGTGGTCCCATGGGCTACCTTTTTGGCGTTGCCGGTGCAGTATCCGGCGAGCAACTACAACGGCAGCTGACTGCCGTGTGCGAGGCTGCGAATCCGGCCGGGGAGCTGTCGAGCCAGGAGTTGGATGTCCCGGGCTTCGCCTGTGCGGGTCTGAATCACCAGCGGGAACTGCCGCTGGCGGGAACCCGGGTGCAGCGGCACGGGTCGTCGTCGATGCTGGCTGTTGCAGCCTGTTTGGACAACAGAGAGGAGCTGGTTGGCGACCTGGAGTTGCCGGCAACCGAGGCACTCCGGTTGTCCGACCCGGAACTCGCGTCACTGGCCTGGCGCCGTTGGGGGGACGCTTGCCATGATCGCCTGATCGGAGACTGGGTTTGCATCGAGTGGGACGGTGAACGTCGCCGACTGACGCTGCTGCGGGATCATAACGGCAACAGCATCCTCTACTTCGCTTGTCAGGCCGGCATGATGGCGTTTGGCACTTCGGGCCGCGCCCTGTTGGCGTTGCCCTGGATTTCGCATCGGCTGGATGAACTGTTCCTGGCCTGCATCGTCGCCAACATGGAGCCGGTTGGCCGTAGGACCGTCTATGCGGACCTGTGTCGGCTTCCGCCGGGATGGATGGCAACGCTGGACGGTCGCGACAGTCGGCTGCAACGGTATTGGTTCCCCGAAGACACACCGCTGTGGGAAGGACAGGGCAGTGCGGCCTACCAGGAAGCCCTGCGCATCGGCATTGCCGATTCAGTGGGACGCATGGCCGTCCAGGCCGAATCCCCGGCCCTACAGCTGAGCGGCGGTCTCGACTCGGGCGCGGTGGCCTGGGGTACCAGTCAGGCGCATCTTCCGTCAAGGGCCGTGGCCGGATACTGTTCGGTGCCTGTACATGACACACAGGCATCATGGCCTGCCGAGGCGGTTGCCAACGAGCTCCCTCTGGCCGAGGAAATCGGTCGGATGACCGGCGTGGACCCTGTGCGGGCGGTTCCCGCCGCGGGAGTGTCGGTACTGGATGGCATTCGCTGGATGCTCGACGCACGCCTGGAACCCAGCATCGGCGCCGGAAACATGTACTGGATTTCCGCGCTGCTCCGGGAGGCCAAGGCACGGGGTCACGACCTGATCCTGACCGGGCAGCAAGGAAACGGGACCATTTCCTGGTATGGCAGGCCCTGGTCGCGTTCCTTCGGAGAATTGTGGCGACACCGTTCACCGGCCGGTGCCGTACAGCACAAGCTGCTAAGGCCGTTGCTGTCGCGGATGGGGCGCGACGGAGTCAACCGGTGGCGGATCGGCTCCGAACCCTGGCTTGCGGGCACCTTGATTCGCCCGGAGTTCGCCAGGAAGGTTCACCTCCGGGAATACATCGCCGAAGAGGCCTACGGGTTTTGGTTTCACTCGTTCGAAATGGACCCGCGGATCGATCGGTGGCAGGTCATTGAAGCCGGACAGTCCCGCGTGGGGGGACGTTGGGCCGAAGGCGCGGATGCCCTTGGCCTGCGCGTCCGGGACCCGACTGCCACCAAGGCCCTGGTGGAACTGTCGCTGTCCATTCCCGATCGGGAATGGTCCGGGCCGGCGGGATCGCAGCGTTGGCTTGTTCGTCAGGCCATGCAGGGTCTGTTGCCGAACTCCGTGACCGGGTCGCTGTCAAGGGGAAGACAGGCAGCCGACATCGTGCAGCGGCTACTGTCCGACACTCCTGCCGTTGAGGATCTGTTGGGCAGATGTTCTCCCAACTCCCAGGTGGCCCAATACCTGGACATTGAACGGAGCCGGACGACTTGGCAGGTCCTCTCCAGGCAACCGTTCACCTACCGGCTTCAGCAACGGTGCCTGCAGGAACTGATCCCGGCCATCACATTGGCCATGTTCCTCGAGCAGCGACAGCCTTGAAGGCGCGGCACTGCCGGCTTCATACAAATAGGGATGGGAAATACCGGTGCGGGTCTCCCGGTTCGCCGAACAGGATTTCCTGGCGATCCGTCAATTTGACGCTGTCCGGTATCTGGACGCGGGACGATTTCCAGGCCATGTGCGATACACAGTACTTGTACAGGAGCGAGCGTCGTCCCGTCTTGCTGCGCCAGACCGCGGTGCCGTGGGTCAGCGACTCCGTGAACAGTGTGACGGAGCCGGCCGGTGCGTGGGGCATGACCACCGCCGGCGATGTTTCGGGCGAGTCGAAGATGGCGCGGGGCACCTTGTAGTTGCTCTTGTGACTGCCGGGGATGCAGGAGAAGCCTCCCATGCCCGGCCCGGAATCGGTCAGGTTCCAGGTCACCACCACGAAGCCGTTGTAGATCTGATTGGATTTGAAGGCGAAGTACTCCCCTTCCTCCACGCCCGAGAACGGCGCGGTGGCGCCGTAGTCGGCATGGAGCGCACTGGTGAGCACGCGTCCCGTGGCTTCCTCCATGCAGATGCCGTAAATCCGATCCAGCCGGAAGCAGTCGCCGAGTTGCTGCCGGAGAATGGGCATGATTGTTTCGTGGTCGAGGAGGTTGCAGAAGGGTTGGCCCCAGTCCAGGAATCCCGGCCCGTCCGGCGCGCTGCCGAATCGTTCCCTGGATCCTTCTTCCGGTAGCTGGTGCTCGTCCAGGATGGCGTTGATGGTCGCCACTTCATCGGTGCTGAGAGCGTTCTCGATGACCAGGTACCCCTGAAGATCGAACAGGTATTGCTGAACGGTGTCAAGGCTCATGTTGGTGGCCTCCGTAAGGGTGGGCTGGCAGTGGCTGCAAGATCAAGTGACGATGGTGCGCATGGCAAGGCCGGTCTGGCCCGGGAACCGCCGCACAGAGGCTTGCTGCCGACTGTGGACTGATCGTACATCGTTCGGATTTAAGTGGCGGTTCGGCCTTGGGATTGTGTCTGTTGCCTGGAACCGACGGAGTCGGAAAAAGTGGATCGGCCGCCACAAGGGTTGGCGCACCGAATTGGCATGGCATCACATCATGCCGATGCGGAACCTCGATTTCGGGACAGGACGGCCGGCTACTTGGGGTCGTACCGCGTCGCCTTCTCCAGAGTCGGGATGAAGTTGGCCAGGTTCGTGAACTGAAAGGGGCTCGTCTTGGCGATGTTCCGGACTTGGCTGTCCGAGGCCGCCGAGGCTACCAGGATTGTCCGTTCGGGAACCACGTTCAACCTGCGCCGGATCTGGTGCATCTTCTTGCGTCGGTCCAACGTGTTTTTGGCGGTTGTGCATTCGATCCACAGCGGCTCGTCTTCCTCCAGCACGAACAGGTCCAGCTCGTGCTTGTTGCCTTCATTCGCGATCTTGGCATTCATCAGAATCGAGTAACGGGCATTGCTGTCGTGCAGGAACTCGTCCAACCGGCTGCCGACGAACTGTTCAAGCCAATAGCCTTTCAGGAACCGGACTCCGTCCTTGGTGAGCGTGACCCGCAGACGCTGCGTGTCATCGCGTTGTTCGAACTTGTCCAAATACTTGGTGCGTTTCAGCATCTGGCAGAGATTGACGGAGTGGCTGTACTCCTTGGCTGTCCTGTCGCCGAGGTCCACCACCAGCGGCTCTTCCGCCTTGCTCCGGCTCAACTGATTGAACAGGGGTGCCAGCGACGTCGCGTGCCGCCGACCCAGGAAGCGGCAGGTTTCGGTGACCTGCTCGTCGATCGTGTCCTGGTAGGCCTCGATGACATAGCCACGATCAGTCAGATAGTCGGCGGCAGGCTTGGACACACCGGTGACGGCAACAGGCACCGGTGCCTTGCGCGACCGACGTTGGCCGGTGCGGGCGCGTGTTCGTGTGGTGCCAGCTTGGGCCTTGGAGGCACCCTTGGCCGCTCTCTTCGCTGGCTGTCTGGCCTGGGTTCTTGGACGCGCTTGGCTTGCCCGCGGCTGCTCGGTCCGAGCCTGAGCTGGTTGAGCGGCGTTCGTACGCTCTTGCTGCAGCCTGCGGATGTCACCACGCAGACTCCGCACCTCGGCCGTGAGTGCCTCCAGGGCCAAGGTCAGATTCTGCAGGATTTCATGTGTCTCCTTTCCGGAGCGGAACAGGTTCACTTCGACACCTTAGTTACTGGTTGTTTACTTGGATGATAGGTTGTGGTCCCTGCCCAACAGGTGAATTCGGTGCTTTTCCGGGGCCGTGTCGTTGGTAGGGATTGAATTTCCAGGGTTGTTCGGAGCTACGGTGCTGTCCGGGCCAGAACTTCCGGATTGAGCGGGTTGTGGGGTTCCTTGCCGGCAAAGAACCGCAGGATTTCCTCCACGGCCATGGCTTCGATGCGTTCGCGCGCCTCCACCGTGGTAGTCGCGGAATGGGGTGTGGCCACCAGCTTCGGATGGTTTCTCAGTCGCGAATCCGCAGGGGGCGGCTCGGGGTCGAACACATCGATTCCCGCTCCCGCCAGCTTGCCGGAGTCCAAGGCATCCAACAGGGCGTCGCCGTCGACCAGGGGACCGCGGGCCAGGTTGAACAGGAATGCACCGTCCTTCATCTGCGCGATGGTCTCGCAGTTGATCATGTGGCGCGTGGACGGAATGGACGGCGCATGCAGGGACAGGAAGTCGGCCTGGGCCAGAACCTCATCCATGGAGGCCAGTTCCACTTCCAATCCGGTCGCCTCCACGGACTTCTTGGTCATGATGGGATCGTGGGCCACGATCCGCATGCCGAATCCACGTTGGCAGATGTGGGCTACGCGCTGGCCGATGCGCCCAAAGCCCATCAATCCCAGGGTCTTGCCCATCAGTTCGCGACCCATCGGCACGGCCCTGGGCGCGAACCGGCCCTCGGCCAGCTGGGCGGCGCCTTCCGGAACCCGTTTGGCGCAGGCCAGCATCAGGGCAACCGTGTGTTCCGCGGTCGATTCGGTCGGACCGGCCGGAGTGTTGCAGAACAGGACTCCGGCCGTGGTGGCGTCCTCGGTCACCACGTTGTCCGTGCCAATGCCGGTACGAACTAGGATCTCGAGGTTGGGGGGGCGTCGGAACACTTTCGTGTCGTAGCGGAGGCCCGAACTGGCCAGGATGGCCTGGGCTTCGACAGCCGTGGCAACGGGGTCCGGGTGTCCCTTGTCGGGAACCAGAATCTTCACGTCCGGGCCAAACGCCTGCAGCGCGTCGGACAACTGCTGGATTTCGCACCAGACGGCGGTCAACCGGGATTTGGGCATTGGGGCTGGCATCCTCCTTTGGGGTGGTTGGCTGATGGTCGAATCGAGGGGCGGCAACTACGTGTCCAATCCGGAGTGGATGGGGCGTCCGCCGTATTGAGCGAGATTGTCGGCATGGCCTTCCCGCCCGGTGGAGCGCAGGCGCTCCAGGTACTCGGGCCAGTAGGGATGGTTGGTGTTGGCATGATGGGGTCCGCCTTCGGCCATCACCCCCCAGAAGGGATCGCCGCGCTCCGAGGTTCCCATCTGGTCTCCCATCCACTGGTCCAGGCGCAGGAGCCCGGTCCCCAGAATGTCAGGGCGGGTTGCAGCCAGATTGTGCTGCTCATGGGGATCATCGGTTAGGTTGAACAGCATGTAGGCCGGCAGATTCTTGAGGCCGGTGTGATAGGTCCGGATCAGGAGCCAGTCGTCCCAGCGCACGCTGCGCTGGCAGCTCCAGGCTCCGTTGCTGAGTACAAGGTAGGGACGTTCCCCGCCACCGTCTGAACTCAGTGCGCCGGCGAAGCTTTGGCCCTGCCAGAAGTCGGGACACTCGCCGTCCACCAGATCCATGAGTGTGGCCGGCAGATCCACGTTGTAGTTGAACTGGCCGCGGACCGTTCCCTCCTGTCCGTTGGTAACCCCGGGCCAGCGCACGATGAGAGGCACTCGGTTGGTGATGTGGTCGGCAAGCTGGTGGTCGCCCCACACGTTGAGTTCGCCGTGGTTCTCCCCGTGATCGGCCGAAATGACGATGGCCGTCTCCTCGTAGACGCCGAGGTCCTTTAGATCCTGGATCAGCTTGCCGACATAGTGGTCCGCATACCGGATGCCCGTGTCGTAGCCGTCCATGTGGGCCTTGGCATCTGCCAGCGTCCCGATGCTGCCCGCGCCCATGGTTGAAACCGGAGGCAGGCGGTCATTCAGCCCGGGCACCTCGGTGGCGCTGTGTGGCCCGTAGGAGGCGTTCTGGCGGTCAATCAGATCCTGGGTAATCCAAGGATCCATCGGGTCGTCGGCAAACGGGTTGCCGAAGTCTTCGGGATGGTCGTAGGGGGTGTGGGGATCCCAGAAGTTGACGTGGAGGAACCAGTTGTCGTTGCGACCGTTGGCTTCCAACCAGCGCTTGGCCGGGGGATACATCTCGTCCGCATTCTCCAGGCCGTTGCCGCCCGTGTCGTAGGTTTCGCTAAACCCGTACCAGACCTGGTACGCCGTGTGCCGGTTCGGGAACGGGCTGATGCTGGCGGTGTGGTAGCCGGCCTGCCGCAAGGCGCTGGCAAGAGTCCCTTGTGCCAGCCGGGACCGGAACGCCCGTCCCGCTCCCTGGGGCGCCATGTCGGCGTACAGGCCCCCGTGGTTGACCACGCCGGTGCGGATGCCGAACTGGCCCGTGAACAGGGCGGTGCGACTGGGCAGGCAGGGCGTGTCGGAGGCGTAGTAGTTGGTGAAGCGAACACCCTCGGACGCGATCGCGTCGATGTTGGGCGACGTATTGCGATGATAGCCATAGCAGGACAGGTGATCCGGACGCAGGGAATCAATGTCGATGTAGAGGATGCGCATATGGTTCTCCGCGCGCGGCTGATAGCAGGTACGTTGACAAGGGCGGTATCCGACGCGGCGAGCACCGCCGGCGTTCGGGGATTAGAGTCTATAGATGGTTTGGCGCAACCCGTCGGGCCGGGTTCGGATCCGGCTGGGGCTGTTGAATGGCGCGGCGTACGGATCTATCGTCGAGCGAGTTCGTGAATCAGGTAACACGATGGGTGGCTGGATAACGGTATGCGGCCACGTGGCGAACTCAAGCAGGTCGCCAGGCATCAGGTGGAAAATCCGCGGCAGGGCACAGTGCGTGGCCCGCCCGACGGCCCGCATAATATCACGCTGAAGTGACGGATTGACTCAACAAGGCACCCCGAACAGCCATGCGCGACCTTCTCGACCAAGTTACCCAGAACGTTCACTCGTCTGATGGTGCACAACCTGCATCGTCCATGAAAATCACGCGCCTCGAAACCTTTCCGGTCCGGCCGCGCTGGCTGTTTCTGAAGATTCATACCGACTCCGGACTGATTGGGTTGGGAGAGCCCATTCTGGAGGGTCGGGCACTGACCGTGGCCCAGGCGGTGGCGGAGCTGGAGCCCTATCTGATTGGACAGGATCCCACGCGCGTGGTTCATCACTGGCAGGCCATGTACAAGCACGCGTTCTACCGCGGTGGTCCCATCCTGACCAGCGCGCTGTCGGGCGTGGAACACGCCTTGTGGGACTTGGCCGGCAAGGCGGTTGGCCTGCCCATTTACCGCCTGTTGGGCGGACCGTTGCGCGACCGCATTCGGATTTACAGAGGTGTGGGCAGTTCCGGGGATCTGGACGAAGTGGTGGCCAATGCCAAGACCCTGGTCGCCCAGGGCTTCACGGCCATGAAGACCGGCCCCGCCGGGGGCCGTCCGGCCCGGATCGTGGAGACGCCGGCGTTCGTGGAGGAAGTGGTCCGCCGCTTCGGAGTCCTGCGGGATGCAGTCGGGCCGC
The DNA here is from genome assembly GCA_965208365.1 of Caldilineaceae bacterium. Classification (GTDB taxonomy): domain Bacteria; phylum Chloroflexota; class Anaerolineae; order Caldilineales; family Caldilineaceae; genus Bin34. The sequence continues at coordinate 2,845,500 of OZ242330.1, forward strand.
ACGTGGATGTGGCGATCGACTTCCATGGGGCGGTCAGTCCCCAGACGGCTGCCCTGCTGATTCGCGAACTCGAACCCATGCAACCGTTCTTTGTTGAGGAGCCGGTACAGTGCCAGAACGTGCCGGTCCTGGCCGATTTGGCGCGGGGCACCCATTTGCCCATTGCCACGGGCGAACGCATCTTTACCAAGTGGGGCTTCCGCGAGATCCTGGAGCAGCGCGCCGCCTCCATCCTGCAGCCGGACATCAGTCATGCCGGTGGAATCTTCGAAGTGCGCCTGATCGCCGGCATGGCTGAGGCGAACTACGCGGCGATTGCACCGCATTGTCCCTTGGGACCGATTGCCTTCGCGGCCTCCGTCCAGTTGGACGCCTGCATCCCAAACTTCCTGATACAGGAACATGTGTCCTTGGGCGAAGGCTACCTGAAGAACCCCTTCAAACTGGATGAGGATGGATTCGTGGCTCTGCCTGAAGGGCCGGGTCTGGGCATTGAACTGGATGAGGACGCCCTGGCTGACAAGATTGGCCACGATTGGGCCAATCCGCAATCCTTCCATCCGGATGACGGCGCCGCCATCGACTGGTAGGTGGAGTGGCACCGGCCCTCGATGCGCAGGTCAGCCTTGGGCCAGAGGTTGCACGGCCTTGACCGCGCGCTCCGGGGCATCCAGGTCGGCCAAGTACCCGTTCAAAAGGTCCTGCATGGCCTTGGCCTTGGCCGGATGATCCCCAGCCACATTGGTCTCCGCCATGGGATCGGCTGTGCGGTTGAAGAGTGCTGTTTCCCCTTCCATGCCAATGGGGACATAAATCCACTCATCGCTATACACCACCGGTGTGGTGGACCTGTCTGCGACCGAGCCATCCGCCGGTACGGAGAAGCTGGCAGTCACGGCAAAGGTTCGGGGGTTCGGATCCGCCTCGCCCCGCAGCGGGCCGGCGAACGACCGTCCATGGATTGGGTCTTCGTAGTTCAGGTTCAGGTTGACCAGTTCCGCCAAGGTCGGCAGAATGTCGCAGGGCTGGATGTAGGAGGACACCGCGGTGTCCTGCGGCAGCTGCGGCGCACGGATTATGAATGGGCAGTGGGCCACCTCCGGGAAGATCGGCCAGTACCGGCTGTCCCCAGTCCCGATGTTGCTCTTGCCCGTGCGGTTGTGCTCGCCGGTGCTCATGCCGTGGTCCGACATGAAGATCACGATGGACTTGTCGAAGAGGTCGAGGTCCTCGATTTTCTGCAAGATGCGACCCACGCTGCGGTCGACCAGGAAGGCCTCGGCCAGGTAGTGGGCGCGCAGGTTGGACAGTTCCGCGTCCGTGTAGACATCCGCCCGGCCGTAGTTCGGATGGATTAACGGCGGGCCGTCGTAGCCGCTGTCGTCGTATTTGCGGACGAGGTACTCCGGCGGATCCCACGGTTCGTGCGGGTCGAAGAAGTCCACCCACAGGAAGAAGGGATCCTGGAGGTAGTTCTCCTCCAGCCATTCCTCGGTCAGACTTGCGGTCCGGTAGGCGAAAGTCTGTGATTCGCGTTGGTAGTACTGGTTGATCCAGCGGTGTAGGTCGGCCAGGTTGTGATCCCGGAAGTGGGATCCGGGCCGGGTCTTGTCCGGCGGAATGACTTCCCGGATTTCGTGATTGAGACGCAGAAAGTGCGTGTCCCCTTCTTGCCCGCGCACCTGATGGAACCCGGTGAAGCCGTGATCGAACTGGGCCTTGATCAGGTGGGGACAGTCTCCGATCAACTGGGAAACATATCCGTGCGGTGCCAACAGACGCGGCAAGTGGTTGCGTCCGCTGCGCAGTAGGCTCTGCCACGGATACCAGGGCCAACCCACGCGGCCAGTCGTGAAGTCCGTGCGCTGGGGGATGGTGGGAAAACTGCCCGTGAAGAAGTTGCTCAGGCTGACACTTTGCCGGGCAAAGGCTTCCAGGTGTGGTCCGCCCACGGCTCCCCGGCCGAGGGGATAGATGTTGTCGTAGCGGAAAGTGTCGGCAATGACGACGATGATGTTCATCGAATGGCTCCTGGAGGATGGTTGGCCCGACAAGCGAACGGCACGCCGTCAGGCGTGCCGCTGTTCGTCGGATTGGGTGTGGAACCGGGTTCCTACCGGTTGTTCGTCCCGGTCCGGATGGCTCCGGGGGCGGGGGTACCGTTCAGGCGCAGACCGCGGCTTCGCCATCCCATCGATACGTCGTGGTGGCGTCGGAGGGTAGGGCGGTCAAGCGCGCATGGGTTTCGTGCCACAGCCGATCCCACTCGGCCGGATCCCTCAATTCGGTCTCGGGATCCCGGCGGCTGCGGACTACAAACCCGGGCAGGAAGCCCCTGCCCGTGGGCTGGTCGGTCGGGTTGTAGCGCACGTCGAAGCTCCAGCGGATGCGGTCCGAGACGTTGGACAGGGAGCCGTGGCAAGTGTGTTTGTGCATGAACAGGACGTCGCCGGCTTCCATCGGCACCGGAATGGCGCTGTCCAGTTCCAGGGACTGGTCCGGGACGTGGATGCCCATGTTCCCCGTGCAGTGCGTCAGCAGCTCGCGCCGATGGCTTTTGGGGATGAGCTGGAGGCATCCACTCTCCACGGGCGCGTCCAGCAGCGAAAACCAGACTGTCAGCATGTTGGTTTCGTCCGCTTCCGGCATGACCACCCCATGGTCCTGGTGCCAGGGCGTGGCCTTGATGATCGGGTTGTAGTCACCGTCGATCGGGATTTGGTCCTCGGGCGGCTTGATGCGCACGTGCTGAACGGGGTTGGAGTAGATTTCGGGTCCGATCAGGTTCTCCACGACATCAATCAGCCTGGGTTCGGTCAGGGCCCGGAATACCGCCGGCCCGGTCCAGAACGGAGTGTCCTCTTCGGTGGCTGAACCCGGCAGGTGGAAGTCGAAGTACTGGGCAAACCCCTTGCCGGTGTCCATGTAGATCTGGGTCAGGCGCTCCCCGAAGGGCAACTCTTCGTAGGTGGACTCGATCTCACCATTGGCATGGAGGTCTTCCGCCAAGGTATCTAGAACCGTCCCGTACTCCGCAATCAGGTCATCCAATACCCGTTGGGGCATCAGTTTTTCAACCTTTACATAACCGAACTCGTCAAAATGCCTCAACTGTTTGGCGGTGAGACCGGCCATGTCCGTAAACCCCTCGAGTGTGCTCGGTATCCGACACGCGTCTGGGCCTGTCGGATGTAATGTGAATAAAGGAAATTATGGCACAGGGGCCACAGACGATAAAGGAAGGTCGGCTGAGGTACAGTTTCAGTCTCGTTGATACTCTCCGGGCCCAATGGAAGCCACGGTCGAGCAGGGCAGGCCCGGCCTGCGGTTGGTATGGCTGCCCGAAGATGGTGTCGGACTTGTGCTACTCCGGCTCCGCATCCTCTTCCGGGATGTGCGGCAACAGGGCCCAAATCCGCTCGGCGGACACCCGTGCCGGACCACCGCCGTCCCGGATCGCGGCTATGAGCGGTGCGGCATCCGGGATGTCGTCCAGGTCGAAACGGACGCCGCGCCGGGCCGCTTCGACGATGCGGTCGGTGTGGGCCTCCACGGCCTCAGCGAGCCGGGGGTCCAGACCACTGTCGGCCAGGCCGCGCCGGAAGCTGACCAGCAAGCCCGCAATCTTTCCTGCGGTCCGCCCCTCAGCCAGACCCTCGGCTAGGCCTGCGGTATACCGTTCGTCCATCAGGCGATTGAAACGTTCCTGAATGGTCTCCATTTCCCTCTCCACCTTCTTGAACGGACGGCGGTCGTCCAGGCAGTCGACCTCCACCAGGTGCCGGCCCGGTGTAGGGGACGGTGTCGGACTCGGGCTACTCCGGCTCCGCATCCTCTTCCGGGATGTGGGGCAGCAGGGCCCAAACTCTTTCGGCGGACACCCGTGCCGGACCGCCGCCGTCCTGGATCGCGGCCATGAGCCGTGCGGCATCCGGGATGTCGTCCAGGTCGAAGCGGACGCCGCGCCGGGCCGCTTCGACGATGCGGTCGGCATGGGTCTCCACCTCCGCCGCGAGCCGGGGGGCCAGACCGCTGTCGGCCAGGGCGCGCCGGAAGCTGACCAGTACTCCCACAATCTCCCCTGCGGCCAGCCCCTCGGCCCGTCCTGCGGTATGCCGTTCGTCCATCAGACGGTTGAAGCGTTCCTGAATGGTCTCCATTTCCCTCTCCACCTCCTTGAGCGGACGGCCGTCGTCCAGGCGGTCGACATCCACCAAACGCCGCCCCCGGGCATCCCTGAGATTGATCCACTGCCGCATTTTATCCGACAGGAACCGCGTCATGAGCGCGTACGCCTCCTCATCCGCCAAGGCCCGGACGGCCTCCGCCGCCGCTACGGTCTCGCCCGGGTCCCCGGCCCGCTCGATGTCGAAGGCCAGACGCAGCAGCGGCTGGTCCGGATCCTCGCGGCGGTCCATGTGGTGGATGTCGTAGTACCGCAGCGGGAACTCGAACCGCATGAGAACCTGCGCCACGGGACTGAACAGGTCCGGCAATGAGGGCATCCGCCACCGGTCCGGCCCGGTGTAGAGAACAGCCACGACCACCGGCGGCAGACCCCCGACCGGGTCGTGCCGCTCCCGGTCCTCGCACAGCTCGAGGAGCCGGTCGACGACATAGCGCAGCAGGCGGACGGCGAGATGGCGCTGGCGCGCGGACTGGGCCTCGACGATCATCATGACGGTGCGCTGGCGCTCGGTGTCGAAGGTCCAGGCGGCGTCGGCGATGCGTTCGCGCTCGGACTCCCGGACCGAACTGGTGGGACCGGCCCGCAGGGAAGGTCGTGCGACGGTGCCGAGGTTGAACTCGTCGGCCAACAGACGGGCCACGTCGTAGGCGAAGACGGGACTGGTGAGGATGCGCTTGTAGCGCCTGTCGTGCACTGCCATGGCTGGAGCGACCACCGGACTGCCGCGGTTTCGAAGGCACGATTCTATGTGCAATGGTCTTCAACGGGCAAAAACAGATCAAAGTTGCAATGGAATGAGTCTCGGGTACGGGTGTCACCGAGGGTGGCCCAACCGGAACGGAGCACCCACCGGTGTTCCCCAAGGGTATTCGGGGTGGGGATTCCGCCCCGGTGCCAGTAGAGACGGTATGACACCGGGTCCTGCCTGCACTGTCCCAGTCCCCCGTTACGGAGGCAGTGAGTACAGGTAGGCGTCGGTTCCGGGTAGAGATGCAGGCACTGTGGCGTGGACGCGCTCCGGCAGTGAATCGCGAGATATCGAGGCGCTGTTCCGGGAGATACAGGGCCAGATCCTTGAAAGGGATCATGCCGTGGAAATCCACCTGACCTTCAGTGTGGAGCGGCTTCCCACACTGGAGGGCTGGTGCGGCCGGTTCAAGTCCAGGGTGCGGGGTTCCTTGGCGGAAGTGGAAGCCCTCAACAGTGTGCGGCCAGTGAACGGAACCTGCCGATGACGGCCTCGATCCAACATCAACGAGATTGAAACAGCACTTTTGGTGGACATGGTGCGGAACGTGCCGATGCGGACAGGTCCGCAGGCAAGGCCGCTTTTTGTGCATGCCGGCCAATCCCCATCGAAGCCGGTTCAGAGGGGACAGGCGGGCCGGTGTGCTGTGGCTCCTGGGTTCGGCGGCAAGCCGACGGGAACAGCCATCAGCTGTCCTGTGCCATATACTTAAGCCGCCTCGGCGCTCCAGCCTCCGTGCCTGCCACCCAGTGGTGAGGTGGGTTGGGCGCGCTTTCTTCACAGGAGGATATTGAATATGGGTCGTGATCTGACAAGACGCGATTTTCTGCGCCTGTCCGGCGCAGCGGCCGGCATTACGGCACTGGCGGCTTGTGCCCCGGGTGCTCCCGGTGACGGCACCGGTGTTGCCCAGGCCGAACAGGCGGTTATCCGCTACGCCGGCCTGGAAGGCATGGGTGGAACGGTGGAACGCTTCATCCTGCCTTGGCTGGAAGATGTTGGCTACGGCTGGGAGCGCGGCTCCTTCGGACAGCAGGAACTAACGGACAAGATCATGCAGTCGGTGGCCACGGACACGTACCTGGCCGACGTCTTCCAGTTCCCGTCCAACGCCCGTTCGGACGTGATCAACGCCGGTGCACTCTATCCCATTCCGGACTTTGTACTGGACGCCATCGACTTCGACGATGTCCTGCCGAGCATTGTGGGTACGCTCTCCTGGGGTGGTCAGGTCTACGCCCTGCCCTACGACGGGGACATCCATTACTCGTCCTTCCGCAAGGATCTCTTTGCAGACTCGGCGATTGCCGCCGATTTCGAGTCGAAGACCGGCTACCAGCTTGATCCCGAATCGGGGGCCAAGACCTGGGACGAGTGGCGCGCCATTGCGGAACACTTCACCGGTTGGGACTGGAACGGCAACGGTGAGGAGGACGACTACGGCATCGCCACGATGAACAAGCGCGGCGACACCCTGTGGTGGGGCTTCCATTCCCGCGCCACCGCCTATGCCAAGCATCCGGACGATCCCTCCTATTTCATCGATGTCGATACGGGCGAGGCCCGGGTCAACAACCCCGGCTTCGTGCGTGCCCTGACCGAGTGGGTGGAGGAGAACCAGAACTGGTCGCCGCCCGGTGGCACCGGCTTTACCTACGGCGACTCGCTCAACGCGATGAACGGCGGACGCGTGGTCCAGACCTACAACTGGGACGCTGTCACCACGGCCGCCGCCGGCGAGTTTTCCGTTATTCAGGGCAAGCAGGGCTACAACCACCTGCCGGGTTCCCACGAGGTCTACAACCACAAGGAAGGCGGCTGGGAGGCCTTCGAGGAACCGAGTGCAGCACCCTTCCTGGCCTTTGGCGGCTGGGTGATCGCGGTCTCGGCCTTGACCGATGACAGCGTGATCGAACAGGTTTGGAACATGGCCATCGAGCTGACCAAGCCCGAGTCGGGCATTTGGTTCGTCACCAACCTGACCGGATGCAGCCCCTATCGCTTCAGCCAACTTGAAGCCGTGGACGAGTTCGCCAACGGCCCCCTGCAGCTGGGCGAGGAGGTCGCGGTCGACTACCTGAACGCGGCCAAGGCGACATTGGATCATCCCAACGCGGTCACCGACCAGGCCTTTGGCGGCTGGGTGCAGTACCGCGATGCCCTTGAACTGGGTGTCTCCAAGGCCATGGCCAATGAGATTGACCCGCAGGGTGCGATGGACGAAGTGGCGGCGGCCTTCGATGAAATCAGCGACCGCATGGGCGGCAAGGAACGCCAGGCGGAACTGTATCGGCTGACGCTGGGCCTTTAGTCGCTGTTTGGTATCGACTGAAGGCGGGGGCGGGCTGCGGCTCGCTTTCCCGCCTCAAGCATGAAAGACACGGAAGGGCGCACATGCGCCCTTCCTGCAACCCGTCAAGGTGTCTGACTGATGGCCACTGCCCAACGCTCCGTGCCTCCGGCACGCGGTGTGCTGCAGTTTTCCATCCACGATCGGTTGTGGAAGTGGCTGCTGCTGCTGCCGTCCCTGCTGATGACCACGGTGCTGTTCATTGCACCCGTGGTCTGGACGCTGTACGCGGCGTTCACCGACCTGCACCTGTTCCGGGTCGGGGTGGAAACCGAATGGGTCGGTTTGTACAACTTCCAGAAGCTGCTGGGCAACTCTTCGTTTTGGCGCACCGCCAGGAACACCGTGGTATTCATGCTGGGCGTGGTCCCGATGCAGTTCCTGATCGGCATGGTGTTGGCAGTCTGCCTGGACAACGTCACGCGGGGCCTGAAGCTGTTCCGCACCTGGTTCCTTATGCCGCTGATGGTGAGTCCGGTGGTGGTCGCGTTCGTTATTGGACGCATGTTGTTCCAGGAGGACATCGGACCGATCAATTCACTGCTTCGGTGGCTGGGATTCGAGGGGGTTCCGTGGCTGACCCACCCCAACTGGGCCATGTTCACCATCATGGTGATCGATGTTTGGCAGTGGAGCTCCTTCATGATCCTGATGCTAATGGCGGGATTGCAGGGGGTACCCTACGACTTGCGCGAGGCGGCCTCCATCGACGGCGCTTCCTTCTGGCAGACCTTCTTCCGCATTACGTTGCCCCTGGTGCTTCCCATCGCGGCCACGGCGCTGCTGATTCGAATCATCGACGCCTTTAAGGTGGTGGACATCATCATGGTCCTGACCGGAGGCGGACCTGGTCAGGCGACCGAGTCCGTGACGCTGGCCATTTACCGGGCCGGTGTGAAGGGTGGCGACTTGGCGTTTGGAAGCAGCCAGGCCTATTTCCTGCTGTTGGTGATGGTGGTGTTTGGCGGCGCGTTCCTGGCCCTGACACGCCGCACCATGTCCCAGACCAAGGACTGAACCGGGGCTGGTCGAGGCAGCGGGGTGGCAAGGTGAAGGTTTCCACACAGCGGCGGTTCATCCGCGGCGTGTCCTACGGGATCTTGATTCTGTGGTCGCTGACGCTGGTCTTCCCGATGTACTGGGTTGTGATCACGTCGTTCAAGAATCCGGTGGACATGTCCATCAAGGCGACCTACCTGCCATTTTTGGACTTCGAGCCGGGACTGCACGCCTGGCGCTATCTGTTTGTCGAACGCCTGGGCTGGTTCATGCAGCCCTTTTCCAACAGCATGATCGTTGCGTTCGTCTCATCGTCCATCGCCTTGGTGGTCGGCTCGATGGCGGGCTATGCCCTGGCCCGTTTTGACTTCAACGGCAAGAACAACTCCATCGTGCTTGGGTTCATGGCGCAACGGATGTTTCCCGGTGCCCTGTTCATGCTGGCCTTTCTGGTGATGTTCCGGGAATTGAGGCTGCTGGACACCAAGACGGCCCTGGTGATCGTCTATGCCGCCGGCGCCATCCCGTTCATCGTGTGGGTGATGCGGGACTTTTTCGAAGGCCTGCCGGTCGAAATTGAGGAAAGCGCCTTGATTGACGGGGCCAATCGCCTAGTGGTGATCTTTCGCATTGCCATGCCGCTGGCAGCACCCGGCCTCGTGGCCGTGTTTGTCCTGTCGCTGATAGGGGCTTGGAACGAGTACATTGTCGCCCTGACCCTGACCTTCCGGGACTCGATCACCATCCCACTGTTCATGGGGATGCAGGTGAGCCAGACCGGCTACACCGAATGGTGGAACATGAGTGCGATTTCGCTGGTGAGCGTGATTCCCGTAGTTACGGCGGGCATGGCCCTGGAAAAGTACATTACCAGCGGTCTGACGTTCGGGGCTCTGAAGGGGTAACGGTAGTTTTAACTACACGGCCTCACCTTACCTCTAACCACATCATGAGCGGGATGCCCCCGTGTTCTGGGTTGCGATTTTCGTTGGAAGCATCGTAGGTGCCGCTGCGATCCTCTCGAACAAGCACAGATAGTCGCATGATACCGACAGACACTCCCAACCGCCTCTACTACGGCGACTGCCTAACTATCATGTCGAATTGGCCAGCGCATTGTGTGGACCTCATCTACCTGGACCCGCCCTTCAACAGCAACCGGCAGTACAACGCTATCTACGAAGATGAAACTGGACGCCCCTTGCCTGATCAGATTGAGGCATTCTGCGACATGTGGGAACTGGACGCGGAACGAGAGCAAGCTATACGCTCTATGCCGGTGTTGATGCGCAAAGCCGAGATTGACGATGCCACCACAGAGTTCTGGCGGCTTTGGATGCAAGCGCTACGTGGAACCCCAGTCTCGGTTGCCCGGAGTATCACCATAGGGGTAGTGGCCGGGCTTCGTCCACTAACAGGCTGCTGAAGAATGGGTTTGGGATGCCCTTGGCAACGACGGAGGGTGCGCGGAAGCGGAGTGTAGGGCAGTCCGAAGGACCTTGGAACCGCCGTCGCGGTCCCCTGGCGCGGGTTTCGTGGGCCCCGCAGGCCCCTTGGCACCCTTGATGGGCGCGCAGAGCCCTCGGCGGCTCACCCGGACGGCACGGGCGTGGTCTCCGGCTCGTCCAGGAGCTTGACATTGAACACAGATACTGTGTTCAATGTCAAGTCTGGATCGCCGTTGACAAGGGTTCCATTCGCCAAGGAACCTGGTCCCACATGACAGCGTTTAGGATGGTAAGCAGCTTGCGCATGGCGGCCACAAGCGCCACCTTCCAGGGCTTGCCCTTGTCGCATAAACGCGTGTAGAACGCGCGGATGGCGGGGTTGTAACGGATGGTGGTCAGGGTGGTCATGTACAGGCTTTTGCGCACGGACGCGCGACCACCCCAGATGCGGCGCTGGCCACGCAGTTGGCCACTGTCCCGGTTCAGGGGCACGACACCGACGAGGGCGGCCAATTGACGGCTGTTGAGCTGGCCCAGCTCCGGCAATTCGCTGACCAACACGGCGGCCACGACGGGACCGATGCCCAGCAACTCGGTCTGGACAGACCAGATCGGGTGGGTTTGCAGTTGCTTCTGGGAGTGCCCGGTCCACATGTTCCAGTTCGGCTTGCAGCCAGTCCAGGTGGGCCTAGAGGCGGGGCTGCAGGTCGGGAGGCGTGCTGTCCAGGCGGGTTTCCTCTTGGGCTCCCATGGCCGTCAACTGACGCCGGCGCACCACGAGCGCGTGCAGGGCCCGTAAGTCCGCGGCGGGTCCGGCCCGTAGCGTGCGCCAGCAATCGTTGCCAGTTCTTGGTGACGACCGCCGCATCGAAGCTGCGCTCTATCAGATCCATGTCCAGGAACCAGCGGTAGAGCAGGTTGTACTCGAGCTCCTCGCAGAAGGCGCGTTCGCTGCGCACCGAGTACAGGGCAATCAGGAGCTATGCCTTCAACAGCTGCGCCGGCGGCACCGAGGCCCAGCCCACCCGTGCGTACATGCGGTCGAAGGTCGGCGTCAACCGTTCTAGGGCCGCATCGGCCACTTCCTTAATCCGCCGCGAGGGATGGTCTTGGGGTATCCGTTCCTCCAGGCCTACAATGGCCAGTATGTTGCGTTGGGGGTTGGGACGACCGCGCATCAGGAACTCCTCCGTTGCCAAGCAGACCTAATCCTAACCGGCAGTGTTTTTCAGCAGCCTGCTAAACGGGATAATGCGCTAAGATCAAGTCTCACCAACTCACGAACCCTATCACCGATGCACATCATCCTTCTCCGCGACAGCTACCAGACCGACCGACGAAAGCAGTTAGCCATCTCCTTTGCCAACTTCCCACCATTCATAAGAATTACAGGCCGGCCGGCACGATGCCGCATTCATGTGGTCTTCCATCGCCACCATTCAAAAAGGAACCCAAACTAATGAATTCTATATCTAAACCAATGTCGCGAACCACGACGGAAGTGATCACAGACATCGAGACACTTTGCCAAGAACCCGGTTATCTATTTGCGTACGCCGTAATGGTTTTTGAACACTTGTTCGTGCCGCAACATGCAATAGCTACTGTGAATTGGCACGACCGCTTGAATGAGAGCGAATTATCGTGGATTTTGGGATTGATGGTGAAGTATGATTGGAACTTGACCGCGTCGCCGTCTGAATGCTCAGTTAAAATCCAAATAGCAACAACTTGGGAACTGATGCGAGAACTACATCAGTCTCTTTTGCAGATTGTTAACCCTCATGCTAACCAGGTGACAGATGAAGTTGCTCCACAATCTACAGATTTTCAAGCATTCCAAGACTGGTTGGGTAGTGGTGTTCGTTTCACCGAGGCCATTTTCTACTCTGAGCTTGGAGCATATGATTTTCAATATTTAGACTTTGCAAAGCGGAGATATGCCTTGGACTCCAAATGGATAGAATCACATTTGGGTACAAGCATTGAAACTCTGACTGAGGTAGCCCAACGAGTCACCAATCTTCTAAGTGCTCGAGTTAACCAAAGGGAACACACACCGTCTTTTGTCGATTATTGCCGAGAATGTGTTTCCATTTTGTCTTTCACCAAAGAGGATATTTTTGGTGATTCACTGGATATAGCTGACCTCATCTTAAAAAAGTTTTCGTGTGTCCCCGGCTCTGTCAATCAAAATTTTGGTCCAATTGGTACATATAACGTAGTTCACTCACATCCTTTGATACATCTCGACGAAAACCGCTACTTCTTGCCTTTGACCTACAACTTCGCACGGGCGATTTATGAATCTCCGACCTATTGGATGCGTGGCGATTCAGACTACTATGAAACAGCCATGTCAAACAGAGGATCGACGACAGAAGAGATTGCATATGATCTATTGGCCAATCTGTGTGGGCGGCACAATACTTTCCGCAACGTGAAAGTTCAAAAAGGCAAGACTGACTTGAGCGAGATTGATGTGTTGGCGATTTGTGGCAACAAAGTCGTAATCGTCCAAGCCAAATCTAAATCACTCACAGAACTCTCGAGGCAGGGCAACACAAATAGTCTAAAAAAAGATTTTGAAGCAGCAATCCAAAATGCATATGCTCAAGGAATTGTATGTAGAAAAGCGTTGCTGACAAAAAATATCCGACTTAGAGACGAAAGTGGTCAACTGATTCGACTCCCATTTGGCATTGATGATGCGTATATCATTTGTCTTACAGGCGATCATTATCCAGCAGTGCTCTCCCAATGTGACGCTTATCTTAAAAAGCAGCAAAATGATCCATTTCCGGTTGCATTGAGCCTTTTCGATCTAGATGTGTTAACTTTTTACCTAAATGATCCATTTGAATTTGCCTATTACTTGAGACAACGTTCAATGTTCGCTGAACACTTTCTGGCAGACTCTGAGTTGTCGTTGCTTGGCTTCCACCTTTGCGAGAAACTATCTGCAACTGAAGGATTTGATAAGTCATTGATCCCGGGTGGCTATGGGCAGTTGATTGATGCTCACTTTCCTGTTGCTACCGGGCATCGAGTTGGCCATGACACATTGGAAGAGTTGGTTTTTCGTTGGAGAAGCGACACATTTAATCTTTTGGTCAGTCAATTCAAGTTGGTACAAGAAGGGTTAGTTGCTGATGCTCTATTCTTTTTATTTGATCTGGACTCCGCGGTTTGCGATAAGATATTTGATAAATTTGATGAATTGAAAGCAAAAACGCGTAGTGATGGCACGCGTCACAGCGTGTCTGTGCAATTTGAAAACAAGAAGTCGGGTTTTACCTTGATGATTTATCCTAAGACGATGGTTAATGTGGATGAATTTCATGTCATCGCGATGAAACGGAAATACAATACTCGCTCAGACGAGTGGTTTGGCTTACTGGGTACCGAAGACCGCTCGCCTTTGTTTTACACTTGCTTCTATGATAAGACCCCTTGGCAAAAAGATCCGGTGTGGGACGCATTGTGAAATGGGTTGTGACTATTGAATTCTGCTAGCTGAAGTGCTTCGACTTGCTAGCTACTACTGGTGCGTCTGGCCAAGCTCCTAGACGAGCCGGAGGCCGCGACTGGACTGCTCAGGTGACCCCTTGAGGGCTTTGTGTGCCCACCAAGGGTGTCCGGGGGCTTGCGGGGCCCCAAAGACCGCGCCCTAGGGCTGAGACGGCGGTGGCAAGGTCCTTCGGACTGTCTACACTCCGCTTCCGCGCACCGTCGTCGTTGCCAAGGGCATCCCAAACCCATTCTTCAGCAACCTGTTAGTGCGCTCCGGCTCGTCGTGGTCAGTGGACGCTGAATGGTGGCGTCCAGTCCGGAGCGGGTTTCAGGTCGGCCCTCGGGGTGACACTCGGATTGAAGACATGCGGGGGGAGAAAACCCCGCAGTACGTTCGAAACGGCTTGGCCCACGGTGTGCCGGGCCTCGAGGTGGGAGTGGACGGACCCGCCCGCGGTATGGGGTGTCAGGGTGACCTGCTCCATGGAGCGGAAGGGATGGTCCACCGGCATTGGTTCCGTCTCGAAGACATCAAGGGCGGCGCCCGCGATGCGGTCCTCCTGCAGCACCCTGATCAGGTCCGGCTCGTTGATGACGCCGCCGCGGCTGGTGTTGATGAGATAGGTGGTTCGCTTCAACTGCTTGAGTTCGTTCCAACCGACGAGTCCCCGCGTGGCCGGCGACAGCGGCACGTGCACGGATACGTAGTCACAAACCTGCAGGATCGATGAAAGGTCCCACAGTTCGATACCCAGTGCCGCCGCGTCCTCGGGCTTGGCCCAGGGATCGTGAGCCACAACCCGGCCCATGGCGGGCCGCATGCGCTTTGCCACTTCCTTGCCAATGCGGCCGAACCCGACCAAACCCAAGGTCTGTTGGTTCATGCGGTGTACAGGGCGCATGCGGGGACGAATCTCGTCCCACTGGTCCTGATGCATCGAGCGATCGCACAAGGCGATCTGCCGGGCTGCCCCGTAGATGAGGGCGGCCGTCTGGTCCGCTACCTCATGCACGCAGAAGACGGCGAGATTGGACACGATGATGTTGTGGCGCGTGGCTGCCTCGGGGTCCACGCTGTCCATGCCGATTCCGTAGCGCTGCACCAACAGGCATTGCTCAAGGCCGGAAAACACCGTCTCGTTGAAGGGTGTGTACTGGCCGGCGAACAGAACCACGTCGGCATCGTGCGCCACCTCCAGGATTTCCTGTTCGGTGCGGGCCGGCGGATCCACGATCACCACGTCCATATCCAGTCCGTCCCAGTACGTGCGTTCGATCGTCAACTGCTCGTCGGACTTGCGCCAGGGATCGACATACACAACTTTCCAGGTCATGGCAGCACCGAATTGGATGGGTTTAAAGGCAGGAGATGGCCTCTCGTAGGGAGAGGCTCGATCTTTAGGACGAGGGGTATTCCTCGGCAAGCAAACTTTGGATGGCGGTCTCGGTTTCTGCATACCTGCCTTCGCCGATGTGTCGGTAGCGAATGTGGCCCTGCTTGTCGATCAGGATCTTCGTGGGCCAGAACCGGTTGCCGAAGGCGCGCCAAGTAGCACCGTCATTGTCGATGCACACGGCGTACTCGATTTCGAGGTCCTTCACCGCCTGCTGCACGTTGGCCAAGTCCCGCTCGTAGCTGAATTCCGGATAGTGGTTGCCGATGATGACCAAGCCTTGGTCCGCGTACTTGGAGTGCCATTCCCTCAACGAGGGAATCGTGCGCTTGCAGTTTATTCAGCCGAAGGTCCACATGTCGATCAGGACCACCTTGCCTTCCAGTTCAGCCAGGCGCAGCGGCCGATCGCTGTTGATCCATACAGTGTTGGCGATTTCCGGTGCCGGTCCCAGATCCGGAAGGTTGGATATGTCGGCGGACCGGCCTTGGTCACTTGGAGGAACGGTGTCGGTTGTGGCCGGCATGGGAGGCACGACACACGCGGTCAGTGCCACTGGCAGGATCAGCACCAGGAAGAGCAGCTTGCGCATGGGAAACCTGTGTCAGTGTTGGGGCCGGTCCCAGACCCTGGATGTCTAGGGCCAGTCAGACTTGCAGTATACAGGCACCGGACCTACCCCGCGGCAGATCGGCATTGGCGGTCCGTTCGGGGAAACCGAAGGCTGCATCATACTGTCGTCCTTCCGACCCCTGCTGACGGGCTAGGATCCGTTGGTCATCGAACGGATTTAGGACAGGCTTTACCGGTCGGCGGTCCATGGCCGCAAGGGCATTGAGATGGTGGCCTTGGAAGTGGTGGACTCGATCGCGTCTGAAACTGTGCGCCGGACGCTCAAAAAACGCGCTGAGGCCGTGGCTGAAGAAGTACTGGTGCATCCCCCCGCAGGCCAGTGCCGCCTTCGTGTACTAACATGGAGGATGTGCTGGAAGTTTACCGGCATCCCCCGGACGACCGTTTCCCGGTGGTTTGCGTGGATGAAACCAGCAAGCAACTGGTGTCGGAAATGCGTGTGTCGCTGCTGCCGGTGCCCGGTCAGCCAGCCCGTTACGACGACGAAGTACCGGCGCAACGGGGTCTGCAACCTGTTTATGCTCGCGGCCCCAAGTAGGGCTGGCGCACCAAGCTGGATTTCGCCGCGGTCCTGCGCGACTTGGTGGACGTGCATTTTCCGCAGGCCGCGAAGGTGGTCTTGGTCTGCGACAACCTCAACACGCACTATCCCAGCGTGCTCTACGAGCCCAGCGTGCTCTACGAGGCCTTCCCGCCGGCTGAGGCGCGGCGCGGCTGGAGTGGCACTACACGCCCAAGCACGGCAGCTGGCTCAACATCGCCCAACCCGAGTTCGTGGCTAGGGCCGCGCAGTGCTTGGACCGGCGCATCGTCAGCGAAACCGAGCTGCGGGCCGAAATCGAGGTTTGGGTACGCGCCCGCAACGCTCTGTGCGCGCCCGTCCACTGGTAGTTCACGACCGAGGACGCCCACATCAAACTCCTTCATCTGTGCTCTACATTTGAGTGAAGTTAGATTATTAACACTATAATTGATGTCGCGGGGGCCTCCAAGATTCTCGACGTCCACCCTGAGACGGTAAAATCTCTGATACGGGGAGGCTTGCTCACTGCCATCTAGTTCGAGAACAAGTGGCTCATGGAGTGGGACCGGCTTCAGGTGTTGGCCAACACCAATGATGGAAGCCGCGGAAGGGTGAGAGATCATTGTGAGTGTGGGCTCGATGGAGCAATTGGGGATGTGCATGGAAGGTGGCGAGATTGGGACACTCAGAATATCGTTTGTCCCAATTGCCGCTCGGAAGAACCAACCAGATAAAGGTACGCTTCGCTCCGCGCGGCAGATGCAACCATGACAGTTCACATGGAAGGGGCCAAATCCAATTTACAGTACCGGGTAAAACACCGCCGGGGACCGAGGATCGACCTCAATCCTCATCGTGATTCCCCTGATCCGAGCGACAGAGACTGTGTTCACGCTTGGTTGGAAAGCAGACCACGCCCTTGGGCAATAGACCTCTTCTGCGGAGCCGGCGGGTTGAGCTTGGGACTTGAGGAGGGCGGGTTCTCAGTGGTGGCTGCTGCGGATTCTGATCCGGTGGCCACGGAGACTCATGGGGCGAACCTTCAGGGCCTCACTTGGACTGGCAACCTCTCCGACCCCAGTGCGTTCATTCGCCAGTTGGACGATTGGGGAATAGAAGACGTGGACCTTCTTGCAGGTGGTCCTCCATGCCAGCCCTTCTCCATCGCTGGCGTGTCGAAGATCGGTGACCTGGTGAGGAGAGGTGACCGATGTCCCCGCGACGAAAGGGCTGATCTCTGGCACAGCTTCTTCGCCATCGTTGACCGGCTGAACCCGCGAGCAATGCTCTTCGAGAACGTTCCGAATTTCGCCCAAGCCCAAGGCGGAGCACTGTTGATCGCTTTGCTGGACGAACTAAAGGGACGAGGGTTTGGGGTGCATGTGGAGGTACTGGAGGCATGGCGGTACCGCGTTCCACAGCATAGGTCTCGGTTGTTTGTGGTAGGACTTGCGGGGGGTGAGAGCTTCGAGTGGCCCAAGCCAATCGGGAGACGACCCACGGTCGGGCAGGCGATAAGAGACCTTCCAGTGGTCCAGGCGGATGTCCGAGACGAAGTCCAAGTGTACGAGGGTCCCCCGAGGTCCGTGCTTGCCAAGTTACTACGGAAGGGCTTGAGGGGTTCGGAGGCCCGGCTCATTCGTGATCACGTGACGAGGTCGGTTCGACCGGATGATGCGGAGATCTACAGGTTGCTGGAACCTGGGGACACATACATGGACGTGCCGGAACGCCTTATACCAATCCGGTAAGTCAAAGGCACTTATGCCAAGGGGCCGGTGGGTGCCGCCGACGGGTCGTTGGACAGGTTCTTGAGGGCCTTCCGGATCCACTTCCAGCCGCACAGCCGCTTGACCCGCTCCGGGTCCGCCTGCCAGGCCTTCAGCACCGGTTCCAGGGCCTCCTGCTTGGCCCGCAGGGTCGGGTACACGCGGCCCTCGACGGCCCGGCGCAGCTCCCGAAAAAAGCGCTCGACCGGGTTCAGTTCGGGCGCATAGGGCGGCTGCACCACCCGGGGTGCGTCCACGGCCTGCATGTCCTCACCCGTGTGGCCGCCGGCCCCGTCCCAGACCCAGCCGTCGATGGCCGGATCCTCCGCCCAGGCTCCCCAGATGCGGGCCATCTCCGCCCCCTTCATGTTCTCCTGCCAGGCCCACCAGAGCCGGCCCGTCAACGGATCGAGGGCGACCGCCACGTACGTGTACACCCGGCTGTACTGCACCGCCTGGCGCACTGCGACCTTGGGCGGCACCCATACCCGGCGCACCTGTCCGATGAGTCCCAGGCGCATCTCGTCGCCCCACACGATGCCCTGCCCCGCCTTCAGGCCGACCGCCTTCAGGCGTTCGCCGAGCCCCCCTTTTTCCAGGCCTCCTGGGCCTGGGGGTCCGCCTGCGGGTGTTGGGGCCGGGGTACCTTGAGCCGGAGCTCCAGCCGTTCCAGCAACGTGTAGATGCCGGCCACCGTGTAGAGCACCCCGAACTGCGCCTCAATCCAGTCCCGCACCGCCTGCGCTGTCCCAAACACCCCCTTGGCCGCCTCCGCCACCAGCCGCTCCTGCTGCGCCGGCGTCAGGAAGCAGGGCTTGCCCGCCCCGCCCCGCCGCCGCGACCGCACCCGGGCCAGGCCGCCTTCCCGGTACCAGCGTAGCCACCGTTGCACGGAACGCCGGCCCACGCCCACCACGGCCGCCGCGACCGTCGGGCCCTCTCCCAGGCGCAGCCGCCACAGGGCATGCAGCCGCGTGCGCACCTCCGGCTCCGGCTCGGCCCGGTACTGCGCATGCAGCGACGCGGCCGTGTCCTCGGCGGCCCAGACGACCGCGGTCTTGCGGGCCATGGCCCACTCCCTGCTGAAAACCCCAAGGATAAGTGTTCTAATTATACCGGATTGGTATTAGAAGGTACCGGTCTGACATTTTCAGGGACAAATATCTGAGGCTGTCTTTCGAAGACCTGTCGAGAACCATCACCGCCCACATTGCCAAGGATGGCTACTGGTACATTCATCCGAGGGAGGATCGTACCCTCTCGATACGAGAGGCGGCCAGAATTCAGACATTTCCAGACAGGTTCCGGTTTGCGGGTTACCCGTCCAACAGGTACCAGCAGATAGGCAACGCCGTACCACCTCTTCTCGCCTCGGCGATTGCCTCGTCGGTAAAGGTTGCCCTGGAAGATAGGGCTGCAGCTGCTGGAACCAATGGGAGCCATCCCAAGAGTGGGGAACACTTCCGAAATGATCTCGTCAGATGGTTCAGCCACAACAAACGCGAATTTCCATGGAGGCGCCCGGGATTGAGTCCCTGGCAGGTTCTCCTAGTGGAAATGTGTCTACATCGCACGAAAGCAAAACAGGTGGCCCGGATCGCGGACGAGCTTCTCACCCTCGGTGAGACTCCGGCTTCGTTCTTGGGCAACTCAGAGAAGCTGGCTCCGAGGCTGGCCTCGCTTGGCCTCCGTTGGCGCTCCGCGAATCTTACCTCCGCGGCGGAGTTTGTCAGTGATCGTCTGGCTGGGGAGGTTCCCGACAACTGGCAGGAACTCACGTCCATCCCCGGGGTGGGAGACTACATCGCCTCCGCCGTTCTCTGTTTCGCATTCGGGCGCCCCAGTGTGCTCATGGACACAAACACGATGAGAATAGCCCGTCGTCTGCTGGGTAGTTCCGCCCAACCGAGTTGGCGGCTCAGACTTGCCCTGCACGAATTGGCCGGACGCAAGGGGGCGGATGTTGAATGGAACCAGGCACTGCTGGACTTGGGTGCGTTGGTCTGCACGGCCCGCTCTCCCAAGTGCAACGAATGCCCCGTTCGCGCTTTCTGTACGACGGGAACGGGCACAAGCTGAATGCGCGTCGTCGAGATCCCGCCCAAGCCATCTCCACTCATCGAAAGCATACGTGCAATCGGATACTCACTGAGTACTGCCCTTGCCGATCTCGTGGACAACTGCATAGCGGCACGAGCGGAGACAATTCGGATATTCGCAAGTCTGGAGACGGCTGAGGCCAGCGTCGGCATTGTGGATGACGGGGTGGGGTTGACCGAGGCCGAACTTCTGGAAGCGATGCGGCTGGGAAGCCGGAGCCCCTTGGAGGAAAGGGCCAAGTCCGACCTCGGACGGTTTGGTCTCGGCTTGAAGACGGCCTCATTCTCCCAATGTCGTGTGCTCACAGTTGTGACCCGGACCAATGGAACGACCGCGAGTGCTCGGTGGAACCTGGATCACATCGCCGAGACGGGCAGGTGGCAGGTCCAGCTCCTTGACGATATGACATCCATCCCTTGGACGGAACATCTCGGTTCGAGTGGGACACTCGTGGTCTGGGAGCAGCTCGGTCTCGGGAAGGACAGCGGAGATTCGGGTGGGAATGCGGCCGACTTTGTTCGGCAGATGGATGAGGCTCGGTCCCACCTGGAATTGGTGTTCCACCGCTTTCTCTCCGGTGAGATTGCACGCCGGAGGGTCAATATTGAAATGAACAACCGTCCCTTGGAACCATTTGATCCATTCCATTCCAGACATCCGGCGACGATTGCAGGCCCAGAAGAACTGATTCGAGTTGCAAATGAGGATGTTCTGGTGCAGGCCTTCACCCTTCCGCACCATGGCAAGGTCACGCCCTCGGAATGGGAACGCTACGCAGGACCGGAGGGCTATCTCAGAAACCAGGGCTTCTACGTTTACAGGGAGCGGCGCCTGATCATTCATGGCACCTGGTTTGGATTGGCGCGTCAAGCCGAGCTTACGAAGCTGGCTCGCGTCCGCATAGATATGCCGAATTCCCTTGATGGAGCCTGGAAGATCGATGTGAAGAAGGCATCTGCGCAGTTGCCACCGCCGGTACGAGATCGCTTGCGTCGCATCATCGAGCCGCTTGGAGCGGCATCGAAAAGGGTGTACAGGAAAAGAGGTCGAAAGCTCGTCGAGGAGAACCGCATCCCGGTTTGGAGCAGGATTCAGAACAAGAACCAGATCTCCTATCGAATCAACGATGAGCACCCCATGTTCCTCGACCTACTGTCCAAGTTGTCCCCCGAGGCGCGGGGTGACTTCCTGAGAGTGATCGAGGTTGCGGGGGCGTCGCTACCCATGGATGCGCTGTTCGCCGACCTTGGTGGCGACACCACCTCGGTGGTCGGCGATGCCACCTCGGAACCGGCGTTGCGCTATGCGGCAGTGACAACGTTCGCTCATCTCAGCAGGACGGTGAAGTCAATGGAGGATGTGCTCACCATGATGAGAGTTGCGGAGCCCTTCCGCTCGAATTGGGAGCGCACGGAGCAGATTCTCAGTGAAGAACGTAACGGGAAGTAGCAGCATGAATGACCCCCTATCAGACATCGAGAGCATGGTGTCTGCCGCTCTCGCAAATCAGCAGGGGCCCACCGCCGAGAACATCCGCGAGCTGATCGGGAATCTCCGCCAGTTGCCCATGTTCGAAAGTATCACCGACGATGACGCAGAGAGACTGGCGAAGCGTCTCGAAGAACGTGTCAGCATTACCCAAAACCTCGGCTCCGTTCTGATCGAACGCGACCACACCCCTTGGTTGGATGCCGCCAGGGCGCGGATAGGTCCGTACTACTGGAGTCGCTATCGTCAGCACCTGATTCGGGATGGCTTTCCCACCGCGGCGATCAACACTTTGGATGAAGTCACAGATCGCGTGCTCGGACTGATGCAGGACCCTCTCAGAGATGGACCTTGGGATAGACGTGGGATGGTTGTCGGACATGTGCAATCGGGCAAGACGGCCAACTACACGGGGCTCATCTGTAAGGCCGCGGATGTAGGATACAAGCTGATCGTGGTCATCGCAGGGGTTCACAACAATCTGCGCAGCCAGACGCAGCGACGTATCGACGAGGGATTTGTCGGCAGGGACAGCGCGCGGTTGCTGAGCAGGCAGGATGACATGTACGTGGGAGTTGGCCGGTTCGACCACACGAGGCGCCCTGTCACATTCACCAACACCATACGGGATTTCAATAAGACGACGGCGACTGGTGTCGGAATACCACTCCAGAACCTAACCGAGCCCGCGGTGTTCGTGATCAAGAAGAACAGCAGCACCCTGAAGAATCTGCTTGAGTGGCTCAAGGAGCACAGCGCACGGGGAGACAGTGAAACCATTGATGAGCCCATGCTGCTCATCGATGACGAGGCTGACAACGCGTCCATCAACATCCGACATGGAGCCGGCGAGGTCTCAAGAATCAATGGACAGATTCGTGACCTGCTCCGTATGTTTGACAGAAGTTGCTATGTGGGATACACAGCCACGCCCTTCGCCAACATCTTCATTGACCCTGATACCGACGACCAGATGCGTGGCGAGGATCTCTTCCCCCGCAGTTTCATCGTGAGTCTTGATCCCCCATCCAACTACTTCGGAGCCACCACCGTCTTTATTGAGGGTGGCGAGCAGTACATTCGCAACATCGAGGACAACGAGGATCACCTTCCTATCAGACATAAGATTGACTTCGTATTGTCCTCCATCCCCCCTTCTCTCACTGCCGCCGTGAGAACCTTCATCCTGGCCCGGGCAATTCGACTCGCCAGAGGACACGAACGGCAGCATTGTTCAATGCTGTTGAACGCGTCGCGATTCATGAACGTACAGCACCAGCTGCGAAATGAGATTCACGGACTGCTGGATGGCATACAACGCTCCATTAGGGTAAACGGAGCCTTGCCCTCTGAAACTGCGCTGCTAGTGGGTCAACTTCACTCAAATGTGGGGTACAGATGCAGGAGTTTGATGCGGGCATCCTCGGTCGTGAACTGCCAGTGCACAGGGGTGCCCAAGGCGTTGCGGTCGCGCACCCAGGCCTCGATCTCGGCCCGCAGCTCGGCCGCGCTGGCGATGCGCCGGTCCAGGCACTGCGCGGCCAGGGCCGCGAACTCGATTTCGGCGAGGTTGAGCCAGCTGCCGTGCTTGGGCGTGTAGTGCCACTCCAGCCGCGTCGCGATGCGCCGCGCCTCGGCCGGCGGGAAGGCCTCGTAGAGGACGCTGGGATGGTGCGTGTTGAGGTTGTCGCAGACCAGGACCACTTTCTCGGCCTGCGGGAAGTGCACGTCCGTCAGGTCGCGCAGGACCGCGGCGAAATCGAGCTTGGTGCGCCGGGCCGTGACCTTGACGGTGCGCCAGCCCTGTTGGGGAGCCGTGATCATGAACAGGTTGCAGACCCCGTGGCGCCGGTACTCGTAGTCGTAGCGGAGCGGCTGGCCGGGCGCCGCCGGCTGCGGCACGCGCGTTTCCGAAACCAGCTGCTTGCTGGTTTCGTCCACGCAGACCACCGGAAAACGATCGTCCGGGGGGCGTTGGTAGACCGCCAGCACGTCCTCCATGTTGTGCACGAAAGCGGCGTTGGCCTGCGGGGGGATGCACCAACACTGTTTCCGCCAGGGCTTCAACGCGTTTTTTTAAGCGTGCGGCGCACCGTCTCGGGCGCGATTGCATCGACCACCTCCAGGGCCACCAGTTCGGCCGCCAGCAGCTTCAGGGTCCAGCGCGCGCGACCGGGCGGCGGCGTCGAACAGGCCAGCCGGACCAGCTCGGCCTCGGCCGTCCCGTCCAACTTGCGCGGGCGCGGCGGGCGCGGCTTGCGCTGCAGGGCCGCCTCCAGCCCCTCCTCGACCAGGGCCCGGCGCGCCCGCGACACGGTCATCTCGGTCACGCCCACGGCCTCCGCCGTGCGTTCATCGGTCCAGGCCGGCCCTTCCGGTCCCTGGTCGCAGAGCAGCCAGATCCGGGCCCGCCGCCGGGCCTGGGCCTTGGGGCTGCCGGTTGCGGTCAGCCGCTGCAGGCGGGTCCGTTCCTCCGGGGACAGTTCGACGATGTATCGCTTGTGGGACATGGGGGAGCTCTCGAGGGTCGCCGGGCCAGGACGCACACGGTGCCGGCCGGCCGGCGGCCACCGTGCAACCGCCTATGTTACACCCCACAATTTCACCAAGTTACTCCACTAGACCCGGAGATCAACGCACTCCACGCGGTCTGGGAACGCGAGTTCCACGACACGGAATTCGATTGGGCCCAAGTGCAGAGGTACCTACTTGAGGCCGCCTCCCCCATCAGGGTGGTCGAGGTGAACAGCCAGTCCCCAGGTACGTTGGATTACACCGGAAATCGGCAGGATGGTCTCAACGTTATAGCGGTTGGCGGCTTCTCACTTTCCCGTGGGCTGACGATCGAGGGACTCATGGTCAGCTACTTCCTTCGTAACTCGATGATGTACGACACTTTGATGCAGATGGGGCGGTGGTTCGGATTCCGACCGGACTATCAGGATCTTTGCCGCATATGGATGCCGGATGAGGCACAGGGATGGTACGAGCACATTGCAGAGTCCATAGAGGAGTTGCGGAGTGAGCTCAGGAGCATGGAGGCTTCCAACGCAACGCCTATGGAGTTTGGTCTGAAGGTCCGGAGTCATCCGGATTCCCTGATCGTCACAGCACGCAACAAGATGGGATCCGGTTCTTCCATAGTGGTGAGTATCGGTCTAGCATTCAGCCTGATCGAGACGCATACGCTGCGCAGAGACGACGGGAGCCTGGAGACCAACCGGAATGCGGCTCGTAGGCTCGCCCGCCGGCTTGGGCAGATTGGGTTCCCCATTGAGACTGCTGAGAGTGTGGAGTTCGGCTTCCTCCTGAGGGATGTTCCGGTGGCTCCGATCTTGGATTTTCTCACCGAATTTCGAAACCACCCCGGCTCGCTGAAAACCGATGGGGAACCTGTAAGGAGGTACATAGAGGAACAACAAGACGACGAGCTTGCGGAATGGGACGTGCTCTTTGCGGGTGTGGGAGAGCGTAAGGGCAACAGAATGGACGACTCTCTTGGAAGGGTAATCAACTGCCAGCGCAGGACCTCCGGCAAGAGGAGCGATGCAAGGACACTGCTGGTCAGCAACCGACAGAGGGTCTCGACCAGAGGGATCGAGCGTACGGGCCTCACGTGTAGGCAGAGGGCCTCAGCAGAGGAGGCCTATCGGGATGAGTTGGAGAAGAATGGTAGATCTGTAGAGGGCCGCAAAATCCAGTATCCAGACTGGGCATACAGGAAAAAGAGAACCAAGCCGCTTCTGATGATCCATCTGATTGAGGTTCAGTCCAATGGACTGGATGTACCCCCAAGACAGCCGGTAGCCGCATGGGGCATCAGCTTTCCCGGCACGGAAAGGGAGGAGCGCCGCGTGGAATTCGTGGTCAACACCACGTGGCTCAGGGAGAACCACGGCGATGACATCGACGAGGACGAGATGGAAGGCGATGATGGGTAAGGACCCTTGGGAGGAGATTGACCCGCCCAGCATCGCCGGCTCGGTCACAGCTCGTCGCGTCGACGCGAATCTGCCTTGGGATTTCTTTTGGGCCCGGGGTGTGGACGGAAGGGTTCTTCTCACACTTCGCCACGCCACCTCGTCGGCACCGACCGCTCAACTGCCGAGGTTGCGCGACATTGAGGTGACCCTTGCCCCGCCCGATGAGGCGGATACGCAACTCCTCGCACTCAAGCTTCTCGACTCGAGTCAACGGGACATCTTTCAGACCCTCTGTGAGGACATCATCTCCGCTGCCATCCAGTCCGAGTCCGAAACCGGTGCGGTGTCCGCTGCACTGTCGAGGACGTGGAGATGGCACCATCTGCTGAGGGGTGGTCGAAGCGCCCTTCTATCCCCAGAGGAGCAGAAGGGGCTGCTCGGAGAATTGTTTGTGCTGGAGCGTCTGCTACTGCCCCGCATGGATGCCTCATCTGCGGTGACAGCATGGCGAGGCCCACTGGGTGCACCCAAAGACTTTGAGGCTGCGAGAGTTGCGATTGAAGCGAAGGCGCGTCGCGGCGGAGCCACACCATCTCTCTCAATCACGTCGGAGAGCCAACTGGATGAGAGCGGTGTGGACTCATTGTTCCTTCATGTGGTGGAGTTGGATGAGGCTCCGATGGACAGCAGGCAGGGCGTGACCCTCCATGAGGTGGCCGAGCGGATTCGCGGGCGGCTCCACTCGCTCGACCCCGGGGCAACCGGGATTCTTGAGACACGACTATCGGCGGCGGGTTACAGGATGGAGGACGACTACTCCAGCCACCGCTGGCTGGAGGGGGCGACCCACATCTACCTGGTGTCTGGTGACTTCCCCCGCATCACCTCGGGCGAGATCCGTTCGGGTGTATCAAATGTACGCTACTCGGTTTCACTGGCCGACTGTGAGCCCTTCGCAATCTCGGTCACCACTCTGGACGAAGCTCTGGCAGGAAGGTAGGTTCGGATGACGATTGACATTGCTGAGTACCATGAGGAGCTCTTTCAGGAGGTCCACAGCCGCGCGGATACCGAGGGCAGGTTTGCGCAGGACGCCTTCTTCGACGTCCTCACGGAAGCGCTGATTGACGCCGGTGAGATTGAGACCGCGGACAGGGTTTACCACGCCTCCCCTCGGGGCATTCGAGTTGACGGCTATGGTGGAGACCCTGTGAACTCCGATGCTGTATTGAGCCTGATCATCACCGACTTCAGCCAGGCACAGGAGGTCGCAACGCTGACGGCGACCAACATGAACGCGACTTTCAAACGGTTGTCCAGCTTTCTCGACCGGTCGCTGGATGCTGGATATCGGAACAGTTTGGAGGAGTCCGCACCCGTATTCGGACTGACTGACCTCATCGCGAGACGGTGGCCCTCGATATCCAGGGTGAGGTTGTTCCTGGTGACCAACCGGGTTCTCAGTTCCAGGGTGGACGGTATGGAGGCGGGTCAACTTCGGGGGATCCCCATCACCTATAGCGTATGGGATTTGGGGCGCTTGCACCGCTTCACTACCTCTGGACGTGAGCGTGAGGACTACATGGTCAACCTGGATGAATTCGGTAGCCCGCTGCTGGTGTTGCCCGCACATATGCAACAGGCCGACCATGAGTCCTATCTGGCCGTCTTTCCCGGCCGTCAGTTGGCGATGATCTATGACCGGTGGGGGTCCCGTCTCTTGGAGCAGAATGTCCGCGTGTTCCTCCAAGCACGTGGGAAAGTCAATCGAGGTCTGAGGAACACTATCGCGAATAATCCGGAGATGTTCTTCGCCTACAACAATGGGATCACGGCAACCGCGGAGAGTATCGAGGCCTTGGAGTCCCCCAACGGCCTGCTCCTGACGGGTATGCGCAACTTTCAGATTGTCAATGGTGGGCAAACCACGGCGTCCATTCATGCCGCGCTGAGGAACAAGGAGGTGGACCTGGATCAAGTCTTCGTCCAGATGAAACTCTCCATCGTCAACTCCGATAGGGCACTGGAGATTGTCCCTAGGATTTCAGAGTATGCGAACACCCAGAATCGAGTGAGCGCGGCTGACTTCTTCTCAAATCACCCGTTCCACATCAGGATGGAGGGGTTCTCAAGAAGGCTTTACGCTCCCTCGAAGGATGGAACATTCCGTCAGTCAAAATGGTTCTACGAGCGAGCACGTGGCCAGTATCAGGATGCCAGAGGTCGCTTGACCCAAGCAGAGAGAAGGAGGTTCGACCTTGAATATCCGAAGCCACAGATGTTCACGAAGACGGACTTCGCCAAGTTCCTGAACGTATGGCGCGACAAACCGGACATAGTCAGCAGGGGAGCACAGAAGAACTTCGCCGACTTCGCCTCGTTCGTAGGGGGAGAGTGGAACAAACGCCCCAACGATTTCAACGAGATGTACTACCGGGAGGCAATTGCCAAGGCAATTGTGTTCAGATCAGTCGAGCGTCTTGTCACCGCGCAGCCGTGGTATGAGGGAGGCTACCGAGCCAACGTCGTGGCGTATGCAATCGCAAAGCTCGCCCATGATGTGGCGCAGGGTGGTGAGTCCATCAACTTCGAGAGGATTTGGGGAGCACAGGGAATATCGCCCGTTCTCAGGGACGCGCTCGTGATCAGTTCGAAGTCGGTCCACGATGTGATTGTTGATCCGCCAGAAGGTATGCGGAATGTCACCGAGTGGGCGAAGCAGCAGGCCTGCTGGCATCGAGTGAAGGGCCTTCATGTGTTATGGCCCGATGCCTTGGAGACCGAACTAGTCAGTTCATCCGATCGGGGTGAGGCGAAGAGGGCTGCAGTCAAGGACCAACGGATGTTGAACGGCATAGAGGCTCAGATGGCCGTGGTCCAAGCTGGACCCGATTTCTGGAGTGACGTAAAGGTGTGGGGAATATCCAAGGGGCTTCTTTCGGCGACCGAGCAGGGGATACTGAACGTCGCGATGTCGATTCCATCCAAGGTGCCATCCGAAAAGCAGAGCGTCCGAACCATTGAAATCCTCCAACGTCTACGTGAGGAGGGGTGCCCACTAGAGATTGAATTGACCAGATAGTGGACGTGTTCACCAACTGCGATATCAGGTGCAGGCCTTGGCGAGAGGGATCAATACCATGAAGCAGATCTACCACTTCAGCGACAAACTTGGTGATGTGGATTGCGTGGCACTGTTTCAATCTCGTTGATAGTAACTAGAATGTTAGCCAAACGAGCCGCGGCGTGGCCTGCCAGCAGCGACCAAAACGGCAGAGACTGCGACGCTGTTTTGCAAGCACTGCGTTGCATGCTGCGTGATGCACAGGCGCTTCGGCAGTGGTCCGGTGGAAAGGTTGCTCCTCATCGGCTGGAGATGGTTGGACAAGACCAAATCCACGTGCGGTGCCGGGTTGGTGCCCGGTCCGCCCGTCAGGCCGTGTGTCGCCACAAGCCCCGTTTCGGATTGCGGGTCGTCAGGGGCGGACTCGGCTGGCCCAATCCGCTGAAACGGTGGCTGACAACTATTCGACATAAGCCCCACACCATAGCCCTCGGTTCGCCACATGCCACATAATCAATTGAATCTGAAACCAAACAAACCTCCTGTTTCGGTCGCGTCAGTCAATCTAGGTTCGACTACATAATCTCGAAGGTCAAATCCATCTGTGAACCCGTCAGTTGGCATTGAATCAGAATTCAATGTGACAATGTACTGAAAACCAGCAGAATCGGCACGTTGTGCTCCGAGTTGAAGCGCTTTTGCTACCTGCCTTTCATCCACTCCATCGAAGAGATGACTGTCATGGATAAGGAACCCCGGCCAACGGCCATGCCGAGTGCAAATCTCAGCTAGCATGAAATCGAAACAGAAGATTTGCATATTCGTAATTCCCTTACTGCGGTCCGCTGCAATATGTACCTCAAACATCGGCCCGTTTGGTGTTGCAGAGATCGTTAAACTGCCAGCGCGCTCGTAGAGCGATCGTGACAGTTCCTCAAATGTCAAAATGATTTCTCGAACGATATCGTCGCGTCCATAGATATCGTCTCTCAGTGCTTGAGTCAAACGGGCGCGCTCCAGTTCTAGTTCAGTTTTCATAGTGTCAAGTTGCTCGATCATGGAACACTTTTGGCGCAGTATTTCGACGTCAGCTTCGATCCTTGCAAGCTCTTCACGTAACCTAGTGTAGTGTTCTAAGGCTCCTCCCGATTCTAATAAACCCATGAGCTGTCCGCGACGTTGATCTAGCTCATCTTTGAGCCGATTACGATTTATAATACGATTTTCCGCACTTTCAATTTCCCTGTCGAGATGTGAACGTCGATTCTCGACAACAGCCTCATGAAATCGCTCAACTTCTTCGACCCGCCGGCGCGCCAGGTTCGGCAGCACGATTCCTGCCTCTTGATACAGCTTCGCCAAATCTCGGGAGTCCGGTGTGCTCTCCTTTGTAAGCGACGTCCTAAATTCACGAATCAAATCTCTATCAACAATATTGTCTACATTTAGTGCTTCGATCCGGCCGGTCAATTCACTCGCCTCATGTTCTAGTTCTTGGTACTGTGGTACAACCTTAAAGGCGCTTAGCTGATCGCTGAGGCGGTTCGCCCGATCTTCAGCGACTGTCAATTGGGTTCGCAACTCAGCCGAGTTTCCCAGAAGACGTCCGAGTTCTCCAGTTCGTGCGGCTCTGCGAAGCTCCTTTATGCTTTTCTCTCTTGCCCGACACTCCTGAAAACGGCTAGGGATCGTCCAATCCAAGCCGATCAAGTAAGAGACAGCAACCTGCTGGATCCACAGCGGTTGCATCGCTGTGTGCTTTACTGGGTTCTGAAAGCTACCGTTCTCTTGTCGCCGGGCTACGAAGGAGAACAGCGACCGAAGTGTGGGCCGGAACTTTCTAGCATTGTCACTTTCGTCATCCGGCAATCCGAACCAACGTGCACCAAGGGTGTTCTTCCATTGTGTATTCGAGAGTTCGCGCTGTGTATCCGACTGCCATGATTGGTCACATTCTAAGGGCAGTGGTACATTCGACGCGGCTGACCCGATTGTGTCATCACCTGCAACATACACACGACTGGACGCGCTACCGCTTCGTGAGATCGATAAGCGATTGTCACCCACGTCGATTGATGTAGTAAATTTCCAGTTCTGTAAGGCTTCTGATCGGAAAATTCCGTCGGATTTGGCATCTGCGCCGCATAGAAAGTGGACCAATTCGACGAAGCTGCTCTTGCCGGCACCGTTGCGAGACTGCCTATCACCTGAATCTCGGCTCTTGTCCGCTAGTATGATGTTGAGGCCGGAGTCGAACGTCAATGTCTTGAACGTCTCCTGGTCGGCACTGACTTGGCGGATCATCGCTCTGCCCTGTGAATCAGGCCACGCTCAAGATCTACAGCCCGAATTGTGTAAAGTAAATCGAGTGCTAGCACGAACCAGCGATAATCGACCACCGGGTACGACGCTTCAACGGATCGTCGTGCCCGAATCTCGTCCCACAATCTGGATATGGTCATCGGCTCTTGGAGGATGTCGAGCACTTGACCGCCGACGCCGATCAACGCGCGCTCAGACCGCATGTGCTTCGTTGGCAGAATCATGTCTTGCCTCCGGATCATCGAAAATGTCACACCGCTCAAAGAAGTACGAAAGCACTGCTAGCACTGCGGTCTGCTGTCTAGGGTTGCCGCCCATGCCGGCGTACTGTTGGAGATGTCCCAGGATTTGGTCCGGCGACTGGTTGCTCTCCTTCAACTGCGCGTAACGCAGCCGGAACGCCTCTGCAATTTGTTCACCTCGATCGGCTTGACGATCCTTCATGAACCAAGCTTCGACCAGCGCTTCCTTGCGTCGTCCCACACGCAGCAATTCGGCTGCTTCCGTCGAGAGCTGGTTCTTCTCCAACTTGTCCACCGACGGTGGCGTGAGCGGTTCGGCACCTGGTTTGGGATCCATTGACTGAAGCTGGCGAATCACGGGCTGGAGGTCATCCATAGCTAGTGTCTCCAATCCGGGTTTCGACGGTGCGAAACCGAATAGGGACTGCAGTTCTGTTAAGGATAGACGATCAATGAGCTGTCGTAATGGTGCCTCGGTCCAGACGTTGATCTTCACGGCCGGGTAGTCCTCTCGCAGGTGCTCAAGTAGCTGAATCGATGAAGGAGGCAAGCCTCGATGGTCATTGTGCACTAGCACCCATTCCGCCATGTTGTCCCAGTTTTCATACGCCCCAACGAAGTCCTCTTCGATCTTCGTGTTCAATGGTGCTTCCTTCATCTCGTACGGTGCGTAGGATTGGAAAACCGTGCCAGTGCTGACCCGGTAACCATCGCATTTGAGATCTCCACTAGGACCGTACGCACGAACAGCCTCGAAATCCGATCCGAATGCAAGCCCCGCGAGCCTGACGAACCAGTCTTGGAACTCGGTACCTTTCTTCTCGAGAAACGCCACACGGAACCGCAATCCGTAGAACGCAGTCTGAACGTCGTCCATAGGAATTTGACTTACGCTCTGCTCAACATCCATATCATACCAATCCAGCATGATTACGGCGTTTCAAGGTTGGCGGGCAAAGCTTCCAGGGCCTCCCGGATCCAGTCCCAGCCGCACAGCCGCTTGACCCGCTCCGGCTGGGCCTGCCACGCCTTCAGGACCGGCTCCAGGGCCTCCTGCTTGGCCTGCAGGGTCGGATAGACGCGGCCCTCGATGGCCCGCCGCAGCTCCCGGAAGAAGCGCTCGACCGGGTTCAGCTCGGGGGCGTAGGGCGGCTGCACCACCCGGGGCGCGGCCAGGGCCTGCACCTCCTGGCCCTTGTGGCCGCCGGCCCCATCCCAGACCCAGCCGTCAATGGCCGGCTCCTTTTCCCACACCCCCCAGATGCGGGCCATCTCCTCGCCCTTCATGTTCTTCTGCCAGGCCCACCACAGCCGCCCCGTCAGGGGATCGAGGGCCACCGCCACATAGAGGTACTTCCAGCCGATCTGCACCTCCTGGGACACCGCCACCCCGCGCGGTGCCCACACCTTGCGCACCTGGCCGCGCAGTCCCACGCGCATCTCGTCGCCCCACACGATGCCCTGGCCCAACCTCAGGCCGACTTCCTTCAGCCGGGCCCCGAGCCCCCTTTTTTCCAAGCCGCCTGGGCCTGGGGATCCGCCTGCGTGTGCCGGGGCCGGGGCACCTTCAGCCGGATCCCCAGCCGCGGCAGCAGCGTGTACAGGCTGCCCGTGGTGTAGACCACCCCGAACTCCGCCTCAATCCAGTCCCGCACCGCCTGGGCCGTCGCAAACACCCCCTGGGCCGCTGCCGCCGCCACCTGCTCTGCCTGTACCGGCGTCAGGTAGGAAGGGGTGCCGACCCCACCCTTGCGCCGTCTGCATACCTCGGCCAGGCCGCCCTCCCGGTACCACTGCAGCCACCGATGCACGCTGCGCAACCCCACGCCCACCGCCGCCGCCACGGCCGCCGGGGACTCGCCCCGACGCAACAGCCACAGCGCATGCAGGCGCGTGCGCACGGCGATTACGGTCGCCGCCCGGTACTGGGCGTGCAGGGCCGCTTCCGTATCCCCCTCGGCCCACACGATCGCGATCCGACGAGCCATGGGAACCCTCCCGACCAAGTGGCATCCTTACATTGCCACTATTGTACTGGATTGGTATCACACCATCGGTCTTCACGACTACGGCTGCTGTGCTCGTTGCCATTCTCGAAGACCAAACTGTCAGTTGGAACGGTGCATTCGCTCAGCTCCGCAATCCACCAATCCTAGTCGATAGCAATCCCGAAGCGTAACTATTTGGATACCAGAATAGGGGTGTAGCCGTTCTGGAGCGTCAGGGTGTCCAAGAGGGGTCAGCCTTGCCTGTGTGCGGTTTCCAGCAGGCCTCGCACTTGGGCGGAGCGCTCGTCGCCGGCCACGGGTGGAATCTGCCCGAGATCTTCATTTGCAGTTTGGCCATGCACAGGGCTTGCTCGGCCCGGTTGTTGGTGATGGGCCCGCGCGGGTCGGTCAGGAAGCGCATGCAGGCATCCCGGTACCCCTCGCCAAGGCTAGTTTGTAGCCGCGGCGGTGGGCGATGTCAGGTCTTCGTAGTGGTCTAGGGCCGGTTTAGGAGGGTGTCCCAGACCGCGGCCATCTCCCACAGGGACGATCAGCCGCCCGGCCACACAGCGACAGAAGTTCTCGATCGCGTTTGTCGCCAGGGCCGCGCCGTGTAGCTCTTGCAACAGCTGAGCTAGCCGCGCTACTGACACTGGTAGGCTACCAGGATGTCCAGGCGCGGACCGAACTGCACCGGTCCGGCAATGCCGGTCGGGAAGGGTACCCGCGTTTAGACCCGGCAGCGCACCGCACGCGCCCGGTGTTCCATCACCGCTAGGGTTTGGGTACCTGAAAAATGCGCTCCCAATGTGAATGCGATTGCCTTGGGAACCCGCGATGGTGGGATCCCGGATATCCCCGGTCCTCGTATAATCGGAACGGCTTCAACCCTGAAACATCGGGTTGGATCCTGATCACTTCCTCACTCCAGGTTGCACCAACATGCGAATCTCCGACGTGCGCGTCCTTCAACTGGAAGGCGTGCTGGAACACGATGGGCCGTTCTGGGAAGAGCGCCTGATCCGTCCCCTGGATATCTATCCCGAGCACAAGCATGAAGCCCGCGAACTCATGCTGGAGCAGGCGCCGGGCCGCCTGCGTCTGCAGCCGTGCTTTCTCGAGATTGAGGCGGACACGGGGGAGATTGGCATTGGCGGTCCGTTCGGGGAAACCGAAGGCCGCATCATACTCTCGTCCTTCCGGCCCCTGATGATGGGTCAGGATCCGTTGGCCATCGAACGGATTTGGGACAGGCTTTACCGGTCGGCGGTCCATGGCCGTAAGGGCATTGAAATGATGGCTCTGAGCGTGGTGGACTGCGCCTTGTGGGACCTGAAGGGCATTCATTTCAATGCGCCGGTTTGCTCACTGCTGGGTGGTCCGGTGCGGACCGAAGTACCCGCCTATGCAAGTGCACTGGGCTACTCCCTGGAACCCGACCTGGTCGCGGAGCGCGTGCGCATGATCGCGGATCTGGGATACCGGGCGACCAAGTGGTTTTTCCGGCACGGACCACATGATGGGCGGGAGGGCCGCCGCCTGAATTTGGAACTGGTTCGTACGCTGCGGGAGACGTCCGGTCCCGATATTGACATCATGCTGGACTGCTGGATGAGCTGGGACGTGCCCTATGCCATTGACATGTCCAGGCGGCTCGAGGAGTACCAGCCGCGCTGGCTGGAGGAGCCGGTGCTGCCCGACAAGGTGGACCAGTATGCCCAGATCCGGACCGAGTCCAGGATCCCGATCTCCGGCGGTGAGCACGAGTACACGCGCTGGGGCTTGCATCAGTTGATGCAAAAACGGGCTTGCGATGTCTTGCAGCCTGACATCTACTGGGCCGGCGGTATCTCCGAGATGATGAAAATCTGCGCCTTGGCTTCGGCCTACGACCTGCCGGTCATCCCGCACGGCCATTCCACGCCGGCCTCCATCCACCTGATTGCGGCTTGGCCGGTGACGACCTGCCCGATGCTCGAGTACCTGATTAAGTGGAATGCGGTTCACCAGTTCTTCCTGAAGCATCCGGTTCATCCGGAGGGCGGTATGGTGAGCGTGCCCGACACGCCGGGCCTGGGCATGGAGTTGGACCGGGACAAGGCCGATCGCGTGACGGTTCTCGGTTGACCCGCATGCTGGAGGCCCTCTCCCAAAAGACCCATCGGCCTTCATCAATCGCGTTGCATGCCAGGGAATCCACGTGAGGCATCCAGCAGGATCGATTCGCTCTGATGTCTGACGAACGACATGCAGCCACGGCGGAGCAGCCGCCCGATGGTTCCCGCAAGGGCACGCGGACGTCGTCGTTTGGCTTTTCGCGGCGGGAGGGCCATGATGCAAGCCGTTTCTATGAACGGTTCGAACCTCCGGTTATCGAGGATGCCGAGGAGGTGCAGGGGGGCGAGACGACGATCAACCACCTTTGGGTGGGCGACGCCCGCGACATGGACGCCTGCATCGCGGCCGAGCCCGGGTCTCCGGTGTTGGCCGACAACTCCGTCGCCCTGGTGGTCACGTCACCGCCCTACTTCGCCGGCAAGGACTATGAAATCGAGCTGGGCAAGGGTGAGGTGCCCTCGGACTACCGGTCCTACCTGATCCTGCTCAGGGATGTGTTTGCCGAGTGTCTGCGCAAACTGGAGCCTGGCGGTCGGATCGCGGTCAATGTTGCCAACCTGGGGCGCAAGCCCTACCGATCGCTGGCGGCCGAAGTGATTCGGATTCTGGAGGGTCTTGGTTTTCTCCTGCGCGGCGAAATCGTCTGGGTCAAGGCCCGTGCCCTGGGCGGTTCCTGTACTTGGGGCAGCTTCCAAAGCCCGGCCAATCCTGTGATTCGGGATACCACGGAGCGCATCGTGATTGCCAGCAAGGGGCGGTTTGACCGGGCGGTCCCCAGAGCGCGGCGTGCCAAGCGCAACCTGCCGCACATTGGCACGATGACCAAGGAGGACTTCATGGAATACACGACCGACGTCTGGGAAATCCCGGCCGAAAGCGCGTCGCGCGTGGGTCATCCCGCGCCGTTTCCGGTGGAGCTTCCCCGAAGACTGATAGAGCTGTATACCTACAGAGACGATGTGGTCCTAGACCCGTTCCTCGGCTCGGGCACAACGGCCCTGGCCGCGGTGCAGACAGGCCGGCAGTTTGCCGGCTTTGATCTGGACCCCGCCTATGTCGCCCTGGCCCACGAAAGGTTGCAGAGTCCCGAATTGACGGATTGGCCAGGCACTGGGGCGGCCTTGGTGCCCGGAGGCAGACTACCGAAGGAGTTTGCAACGGTGGAGGAACTGATGGATGCCGCCGCCGACCGCGGTCTGCGCAGCGCGGAAATTGGAGAGGCCATGCTCCGGTTGTGCGGATTTGACGTGGAGTGGAAGAACCGCAAACTGGCTGCACAAGGCATCGACGTGGATTTCGTGGTCAGGACACCGGGTGGCCGGCGCGTGAACGTGTTGCTGGGTGGTCCCAATTCCGGCAACAGGCCCGGTCTCAAGAGAAGTGATGTGTTGTGGAAGGTGTTGGGCAAGGCCGCGGTGCTTTCCGCCGCGTCAGCGGATGAACGTTGCCCGTTGCTGGTTTTGACAACGGGTCTTCCCAGGTCCGGGAGCCCCGAAGCGAAGGCTCTGAGGAATGTCACAGGTCCAGGCAAGCCCATTGCCGCGGTGATAGACATGCTGGTCCTGATGGACGCGGCATTGCTGGAGCAACTGGCCCGCGAACTGCCCTGATGGACAAGGCATCTGTCGCGTGCCGGGTCGCGGCCCGAGCCTCCAGGCTTTAGAATCTTCGGTACCGAGTGCAACGCCCTTCGGCGGAGGCCCGCTCGGAAGGCCACATCCACCTACTGCGCCGACAGCACCTGCACCCGGATGTCTCCGCGTGACCGGACCCAGTGAGGATTGAGATTCAATGAGCTTCGACTACTCCAACCAAGTCGTGATTGTTACCGGCGGGGCCAAGGGCATTGGCCGGGGGATCAGCCTGGCCTTTGGCGCGGCCGGGGCCACCGTCGTCAGCGCTGATGTGGATGAGCCGGCCGGAGCAGACCTGACTGCCGCCGCGGCGGATCTTGACGGTTCCGTGCACTTCGTGGCGATCGACGTGTCAACGGCCGACAGTTGTCGGTCCCTGGTTGAGACCGCCATGGACATCGGAGGCCGGGTCGACGTGGTCTGCAACAATGTCGGTATTCAGCCCATGTCCTCGTATGTCCGGGCCCATGAGCTTCCGGAGGAGGATTGGGACCGGATTCTTTCCGTAAACCTAAAGAGCGCCTTCTTGATGGCGAAGTACGCGATCCCGCACATGCAGGTCCAGGGCGGGGGCGTCATCATCAACACAGCCAGCGTGCAGGGTCTGCAGTCTGCACCAATGGTGTCGGCCTATGCTGCCAGCAAGGGGGGCCTCCTTTCCCTAACGCAGCAGTTGTCGCTCGATTATGCCGTGGACAACATTCGGGTGTTGTCCGTAAACCCGGGCACCATCGACACGCCCTTGGTGGCCGAAGCCGCGGCGGCCAGTGTGCGACCGGGTGTTACATCGCTTCAGGACCTGCGGGACAGCTGGGCGGAGGACCACCCCATCGGCCGGATTGGGCAACCTGAGGACATCGCGCGCGTGGTGTTGTTCCTGGCTTCCGACGACGCCTCGTTCATGACCGGTTCGTGGGTCAACGTGGATGGCGGCATGATGGCCAAGGGCGCTTGGGCCTGACCGGATCGGGTGCAGGTCGCCCCGGTCGTCCGGGCAGCCCTTCTCCATTTCTGTGGTGGTGTGATGAAGTTCCTGATATTTCCGGCTGTCCCATCCGATGAGCTGGACCTGATTAACGCCGGAGCCGGTCAATGCGAGGTGGTGAACGCCGCGTCCCTGTCCGAAGCGGAAGCCCACATCGCGGATGCGGACGGGTTCTACGGTGCCTTGACCCCCGAGCTGTTTGCACAAGCGGGCAGACTCCGTTGGGTGCAGGCCCCCGTGGCGGGAGTTGAGCACTACGTGTTTCCCGCCCTGGCCGAGAGCGATGTGGTCTTTACCAACATGGCCGGCATCTACAGCGACGTCATCGCCGACCACGCCCTGACCTATCTGTTGATGTTCGCCCGCGGTTTTCACGTCTACCGAACGGCCCAAGCGGAAGGGGTTTGGGACAAGAACGCCCCGGTGCGCCACTTGGCGGATTGCACGGTGGCCGTGGTGGGGCTCGGCGGGATTGGCGTGGCGACCGCCAAGCGGGCCAAGGCCCTCGAAACCCGCGTGTTGGGCGTGGAAGTGCGTCCCATCGACAAGCCGGAAGGAGTCGACGAAATCGCGGGCATCGAGGACCTTGACGAGGTGCTGCAACGGGCCGACTTTGTGATTTTGTGCGTCCCGCACACCCCGGAGACGGTGAACCTGATCACCGCCCGGGAACTGAACCTGATGAAGCCGAGTGCCTACCTGATCAACATCTGTCGAGGCGTGGTGGTAAACCTCGACGACCTGACCGAGGCGTTGCAGGCGGGTCGGATTGCGGGTGCGGGGCTTGATGTCTTCGCCATCGAGCCGTTGCCGGAGAGCCATCCGCTCTGGGCCATGGAGAACGTCATCATCACTCCCCATGCCGCGGCTCGGGGCCCGCACATTCGGGAGCGTCACATCCGGGTGGTGGCGGACAATCTGGCACGCTTCGCCGCGGGTCGTCCCCTGCACAACGTCACGGACAAGCGGCGCTGGTTTCTGGCCCACTGACCGGACGCAGGCACCCAGTGTCGGTCGCCAATCCCATCACCGGGTCGCCCGACATCCGAGACCTTGCCCCCTCTTGACTACACTCTGGCCCTTGTGCGTCTCACCCTCTTGATCGGGAATTCCCTTTGGCACGGTCCCTGCCGCGCCCCAACATGCAAAAGCCCCGCCGCTGGACTCGGCCCGGCTCTGGGTGTTCCTCGGCTATACCGGCTTGCGCTTGGCGGCAATGCCGTTCTTGGCGGTGGTCTCGCGGTGCACCAACAACTTGCATGTTGTTTGTCAAGTAGGAATCGCCGTTGACAAGGGTTCCGTTTGCCAAGGAATTTGGTCCCGGCTCACCGCGTTCAGAACGGTGAGCAACTTGCACATGCCAGCCCAGGTACGTGCTCGGCCGCCACCAATCCTGATTGTCCAGCAGGTCTCCCCCGGACACGCCGAACAAGGTTGTAGAATGCATTCAAGGCTGGCCCGATATCCGGTGAACAAGGTTTTCTGCCGACCTTGGCAGGTTGACAGATCAATCCGCCCGCAAGGGGTGCCCGCGTTGATGGAAGGAGATCCATGCCGGCAACACAACTTCCACCCCTGCACCCCAGCGATGCCGACTTTGCCGCCATTCGCCGCCGGGGTGGCTTCTATGTGGACAAGACCGGTTTGTTCCGGGACCTGCTTGAGACGTATCCAAGCACCATCTCCAGTCCGCCGCTGACCTGCCGCCACCAGTTTCTGGCGCGTCCGCGGCGGTTCGGCAAGACGCTGTTGATTAACACGCTGGAGGCCTGGTTCCAAGGGTTGTCGCCGAACCACCCGCAAAATCCCGAAGGCCTGGCCGGCAACCTGGACGGCATGCCAACGGGCTGGACATTCCCCGCATGGCTGTGGGAGGGTTTGGAGGGGAAAGACCTGCACGGCGTACACGGTTGGCATCCCGCAATCCGCCTGGACCTCTCCCGTGTCAACAACCCCGACCCCGCAGGCACATACAGGGCCCTGCAGGTCTATCTGGGGGAGGCAATCGGGGTTTGGCACCGCCGCGGAATGCAATGGCTGTCCAACATGCCCGGAACCCTGCCCCCCGAGTCGCCCTCGGATCTCTTGGTCGCTCTCGTTCGGTCCCTGCAAAAAACCTACGGGTGTTCCCCCGTGGTTTTGGTGGACGAGTACGACGCCCCTGTTGTGAAGCACATCGGCACGGACCGCAATCTACAGCCTGCAGTGGAAGCGCTGCAGGACTTCTTCCGCGCACTGAAGGACGACGAGGGCCTGCTCTACGGGGTGTTCGTGACGGGCATCACGCGCTTTGCGCGCCACCACCTGTTCTCCGCCGCCAACAACTTCCGCGATATTTCCGAACTGCCACCGTACGGCGCGCTGTGCGGCTTCACCGAAGACGAAGTGGACCGGGATCTGGCCCCCTACCGGGAGGCCCTGGCGGATATGGAACCGCGGTTGCGCCACCGCGATATCCTCGCCGACTGGCGAACGCGCTACAACGGCTACCGCTTCTCTCCCCTGCCCGAGGCCTCGCGCGTCTACAACCCCTTCACCCTGACCAATGGGCTGACCGACGTGCTGGCGGTGGAAGGACTGCGACACCAGGCTGCGGACGGCATCTGGCCGTCCGCCTGGAGCAAGTCGGGGCATCCGGGTCTCATCGCACGTCTCGCTGCCGACATCCGCCAGGCGTTGCCAGCCGGCGGCCCCGTGGAGGCCCGGGATGCACAGGCCGCCGGGATGGGCGATCTGACCCATCCGAACTATGCCGACCTCATGGTCGACACCGGCTACTACACTTGGCACGGAGGCGGGGACGTCACGCCTGCCTATCTGAACTTCCCCAACCTGGAAGTGGCTGAGTCATGGACCCGCGACATCTTGGATCGGGGGAGGTATCCGTCCGACCGGCACGCACAGCTGGTCCCCGATCTGAAGGCGGCCCTGGCAGTCGGGGACGTGAAGGGTGCCTTCCACCAACGCCTGGAGGACTACCTTTTCCACTTCTCGTTTCACAATCTGCGGAGCGAGGACACCTTCCGCACCCTATTGCAGTCCCTGCTGCTGCAAATGGGACTGCCCACGCAGTCGGAGAAGTCCACGCTGGGTGGACGCGCCGACCATGAAATCCGGTTTGGCAATCGGATGTATGTCTTCGAGGTGAAGTACAACAAGTCCCTCGTCGCGGCCCGCAGGCAGATTCGGGACCGGCAGTACGGACGCGAACACCTGAACCGCGGGTTGGAAGTGGTGGCCGTATCCCTGAACCTCCGTCGCAACAAGGACGACATCACTCTGGAGTGCGAAACGGACGTCTTGGGCGAACTGCTGGGAATACGCGATGAGGCCCTGTCGGAGGACGGAGGAACCTTCCTGGACCCGGGGTGATTTTGATGCAGTCCACGACGAGGGGTCCTCTTGGGTCGTCTTGGCAACACCATGGCAGGGACCCCTCTTTGTCTGTGCGACCGGAACCAATATCAACGAGAGTGAAACCGTGCCTGTTAGGGCAATCGCTGGATTTCAGTGGGACGGCTTGTCTAGCCCTGCAATCGAGAGGTCGGGAGTGGCTGTTCTGCCCGGCGACGGCGGGGACGCGTAGGCGCAGAGCTTGACACCCCACTCAACGCTACGACGCTCGGTCGGATTCACGTCGCGATGCTGTTGCAGGCATCGGGCCACAGTACGGCCTTGCGCTCTCTCCTACGCGCCGAACAGGAACGCGGTCCCGCCTTCCTGTGCCTGATCAACGCGCTCACGGCGCTCTGTCCATGGGGCAGCGACCAAAAGCGGCTGCTGGACGCAATGCTGCTCGCGGTTCCCTAACTTGGAAGCAACAGCCTTCGGAGGCGAAAGCATGACCGCGGATCTCAAACTGATGGAACGCATTACCGTGCGCCAGGATGTCTTCGGCGGCAAGCCGATCATTCGCGATCTAAGAATCGCGGTGGAACACGTCCTCGGCATGCTCGCGGCCGGCGATACGGCTGAGACGATCTTGCACGAATATCCCTTCCTGGAGCCCGAGGACATTCAAGCTTGCCTGCTTTACGCTTACCGCTCGATCGCCGGTGAGGATGTGCACGATCGCGTGCCAGTCAGCAGACCGTGAGGTTCTTGTTCGATGTTTGCCCCGCGTCGCGCAGCATGCAGACGACATTGACCGCGCTTGGGCACGACGTGCTGTCGGCGGGGAGCACACGCCGCGGGCTACCGGCGGGGAGCTACTCGCCCTGGCGCGAGTTGAAGAACGGATCCTGATCACCGAGGACAAGAACTTCGGCGAACTGGTCTTCGTGCAGTGATTGCCTCACACATGCATCATCCGCTTCAGCACCATGCCGGTCGCGGAGAAAGTTGCGACGATGCGCCAGTATCGCTGCCGCTGCATATAAGGCCCCTCAGAAGGGCAGGAGGGTCCCGGACGCCGCCGTCAGGTCGGCGTACGTGGCCTGCAGCTTCGCTGTAACCGGGCCTATGGCTCCGGTGCCAATGATGCGACCGTCCACCTCCAGCACCGGGGTCAGTTCGCCCATGGTGCCGGTGGTGAAGCATTCGTCCGCACCGTAGACATCGGCCATGGTGATCCGCATTTCGCGGTAGGACTGCCCGATGTTCCGGGCCATCTCCAGCACAACGCCCCGGGTAATGCCGGGCAGGCAACTGTCGGCCCATGGGGTGCGCAATTCGCCGTCCTGCACCAGAAACAGGTTGGTGGCGTTGGTCTCCGCCACGTAGCCGGCCAGGTCGAGCATGATGGCGTCGTCCGCACCGGCTAGGTTGGCGTCGATTTTGGCCAGGATGTTGTTGATCAGGTTGTTGTGATGGATTTTGGAATCCAGGCTCTGGGGCGAATTGCGGCGCCAGGTCGAAGTGACAAGGCGGATGCCGGACCGCTTGTAGATCGGCTGCTTCCACTCGGCCAGGACGATGAGGCAACTGCCGTATTGGTTGAGTCTGATGTCCATGCCGGAGGTGACCTTCATGCCCCGTGACAGTGTCAGGCGGACATGGACCCCGTCCCTCATGTTGTTGGCCTGCAGGGTTTGGAACAGCGCCTGCTTGATGCTGTCCCGGCTCGGAATGTCGGCAAAGTGCATGGACCGTGCGGACCGCAGCAGCCGATCCAAATGGGCATCCAGCTGAAAGACGCGCCCGTCGTAGATGCGCAGGCCTTCCCACACGGCGTCGCCGCCCTGCACGGTACTGTCGAACACGGAGACCTTGGCCTCCGCGCGGGGCAGGAGTTCCCCACCGACGTGAATCAGGATGTCCGCGTTGCGGCTGTCCGGAAGGGCCGGGTCCGGTGTCATGTGTGATTTTCCTTCGGTTCCAACGCGACTTGGCGCAAGGTTGTGTAGTACGGCAGGCACTCCTGCAGCAGATCGTTCAGGTGGTCCGGAAACGGTTCCGCAGGGGCCACCCAGGGATTGAACCCCGTGGTTTTGTGGGCTGCCGCATACCAGTGGGAAGCCCAAACTCCGTCTTCGGGTTTGGGCCCGGCCGGCCACGACAGCATGGCGGGTTCGAAGGGGATGTTCAGATGCCTGCACAGAAGACGCAGCACGGCTTCCGGCTGGTTCTGTAGCAGCTTTGAGTCCACGACGGCGGGTTCCTGCCCCATGCCTTCAAGGGTTTGGTACAGATCCAGGTGCAGGGCCAGGCCGGTGTCCTCCAACCTTGGCGCGGCCAGTACCTTTCCCAGCGATGGAAGCATGGAGTGAGGATCGCGGATGAGCAGAAAATGCCGGCCCTCGCGCAGGAACGATCGGTCGAGATCCAGCAGGTGGTGGGTCATCTGCTTGAAAAATACGACCGGCTTGACGGCGGGACCGCGGAACTGTCGCGCGATGACCTTCCGCGGGTCCTGCTCCTGGCTGGCGATTACTTCGTCAGCCACGGGATGGTCTGCTCCCGTGGCTGCCAAGTAGGAGGCGTAGAGCGGTTCATCCACCACCAGCGTGTCGGACCGCTCACGGAACGCGTACATGGTGGCTGTGGAGATGTTGCGCGGTCCCGACCACATGTGGATGCGCAACGGATTGGAGAACATATCGGGATGCAACTCGTTGTAGGCGGCCGGATCGGTAATGGCTGACGGCCGCCCAAGTGGTGCAGAATCGGAGGACGGGTCGAAACGGAATTACGTCCAGGAGGGAGCGAGGATGCAGGAACTCAGAGTGGGGATCATCGGAATGGGGATTGGGCGCGCGAATGCAATCGCCCTTGATTCGTCCCCTCGCTGCCGGGTTACGGCCCTCTGCGACATTCTACCTGAGCGCATGCCCGAGATTGCCGCTCAGATTCCCAGCCAACCGGACCTCTTCTTCACGGATCACCGCGAACTTTGTGCCAGTGACGAAGTGGACGCGATCTTCGTGGGCACGCCCAATCAGTTCCATGTGCCGGTGGCCATGGATGTGCTCAAGGCTGGCAAGCACGTAATGGTGACCAAACCCTTGGCCGATGCACTCCAACCCGCCGAGGACTTGGTTGCGCTTGCCGAATCCACGGGACTGGTCAACATGATGTCCCTGTCCACTCGTTACAGCCCGGCTATCCAGTTCCTGGGACACCAAGTGCAGCAAGGGGCCATGGGTGAGATTTACTACGCGCGGGCACGCAGCGTGCGCCGGGACGGAATCCCGGCCTGGAGCCCCGGTTTTGTGCGGGAGGGCGGCGGTGCCTTCCGGGACATGGGGGTCCACTATCTGGACTCGGCTTGGTGGGTGATGGGCCTGCCGGAACCGGAGTCCGTGATGGGGGTGGCCGGAGCCAAGTTCGGCCCCCGCGGCCAAGGCTACTTCTCCCCGGAGGGCCGGGTTCGGCCGCCGGAGGAGTACTGGCGGCAGTTCAAGGCGGACGACTACGGAGGCGGAATTGTGCGTTTTCGGAACGGTGCCGGCTTGATCATCGAGAGTTTTTGGGCCAGCCACCAGGAACCGGAACGGCAGATTGAGCTGTTCGGTACGGAGGGTGGAGCGACGCTCCACCCATTGACGCTGTTTCGAACCTGCGATGGCGAGCAGCAGAACATCGCGGTGGAGCAGCCGGAAGACAAACTCCAAGCTTGGCTGAACGTGGCCCAACACTTCATCGATTGCATTCTGGACGGCGTGGAATGCCAAGCCCCCTTGAGGCATGGCCTGGTGGTCCAGCGGATGATGGAGGGTCTCCTGGAGAGCGCACAAACCGGAAAACCGGTCTACTTTCCGGAATAGCCATGGGGCATGGGGGACCGTGGCCGGACCCGATATCTGTGTGGCCCGGCGGTCACTGCTGCCTCAGAGGCTCCCCGGTCTCTTCATCTACCACGGTGATGGGTACCCTCGGCACCGGCGTAAGGTCGTGTGCCTTCCAGAAATACTGATACTTGTCGGATTTCCA
Organism: Caldilineaceae bacterium; assembly: GCA_965208365.1. Lineage (GTDB taxonomy): Bacteria > Chloroflexota > Anaerolineae > Caldilineales > Caldilineaceae > Bin34. The sequence goes on from OZ242330.1 coordinate 2,890,301, forward strand.
GTCCCTGTAGATTTCTTCCCAAGTCTGCTGTGTCCCATGCGGTACCAGCACATAGTCCACGATCGGCTCGGTAGTCCGCTGGTATCGGTAATCGACGGACAAGCGAAGCCTGTCGCCTGAGCGGTTGGGGAGACCCCGATGCACGGTGTGGCTGTGGAAGAACAGGGCATCTCCCATCTCAAAGGGACTGGACACCCATTCACCTTCAACACCCTGCGTCAGGGTCTTTACGCCCCCGGCACCAAGCGAAGGCGCCACTGGCAGGATGCCAACCTTGTGAGACCCTGCCAGCACGCTCAATCCGCCATGGCTTTGAGGGCAGGCTCCCAGCGGGATCCAGGCGGTCCAGACATCCGGATTGCCCTGGATGTGGAAAAAATCCTGATGTGCAGGTGTGGTGTGTTCCGTTGCGGACGGGAAAATGACTCTGGCGATGTTGGCTGGGTGCAGCATGGCATCGCTGCCAAGCAGAGTGGTCATCAGGTCCATGACCGCCTGGTCGTGAGCCAGTGAATGAAACGACTCAAGCAGTTGAATGCGTTCGTATACCGGCTGGTGCTCCTCATCGCCATGGATGGCTGCTGGACGATGGGTGATGGCTTCGAGAAGGTCGGTGCCCGGGGCAATCCAGCCGCACTCAAGGAGGAGCCGGGCCATGTCCCTGCGGGTTTTCAGGATGTCGTCCTGATTGACAAATCCCTTCATGAACAAATATCCGTCGCGATCAGCCCGGTCGCGCAGGGCGGACGGTTCGTGCAACAGGTCGTTGGAAACTATGAACGGTTGCATTGAGCGCACCTTTCCGGTTGGAGCGGGGGTTGGGAAGCCTGGATGGGATGGGTCTGTATGGACAGTGCAATAAGTGTAGTGCCAATTGGAACGAGGTTGGTGCTTGTTCAAGGTGCAAGCTCATGGCCAATCGTCGGTTTGCAGAGCATCCGTTGACACCGATTCCTGCGCGCCCAGTTGACTTCCGCTGGAAGTCCAATTTTACATAACATTGCAGGGGGAATCGTAGGGGCGGGTGCTATAATCCACGGGTCTTCGGCATCCAGACCTGACGCCTGCAGGGTCTCCTCAGGGCGGCCGGATACCGTCGACCACCATCTGCCGCCAGGGAAGAGTTCCGACGCTTTCTGGGTTCCAGGCAAGCCATGTTCCATCGCCAAGGGGAGAGAAGTCATGACTGACCGATTGTCGCGCAGAACATTTTTGCGGGTAGGGGGCGGTCTCACTGTCCTGGGAACCCTGGCCGCCTGCGCCATGCCCACGGCTGGGCCCGCTGCGGATGCGGATGCGGAGCAAGTGTCCGTGACGTTCTACACCAACGACGTGGGTTGGCGGGAAGAGCGCTACAAGCGGATCATTCCGGACTTTGAGGCGGAATTTCCACACATCACGGTTGACTACACGCACTACACCACGAATTGGGAAGCGTCGCTGACTACCTGGGCGGCGGGCGGCACCATGCCCAACGTCTTCTACAGCCGCACGCAGAAGACATCGGCACGCGCTCGCTTGGGCTGGATACTGCCGATCACCGGGTACATCGACGCCGATCCTGACAAAGATCTGCTGTTGGACGACTTCTGGCCGATTCAGGTGCCTCAGCTGCAATACGAGAACGACTGGTACCTGATCCCGGAGAACATTTCCTCCATCACTATGCGGTATCAGGTGGAAGCCCTTGAGGCAGCGGGATTCAGCGCGCCGGATGAGCCTTGGTCCTACTACGAGGAGTGGCCGAACATAGTCAAGGAACTGACCATTAGGGACGGTGACGAGACCACGCAGTGGGGGTTTGACGCCGGCTGGATGTTCCAATACAGCGGTTTCGCTTGGATCTGGTTGCCCGCCGGAATCGTGGACACGGATACCAACACGTGCATCATCGACCAGCCGGAGAACGTGAAGTCTCTCAATCAGCTGCAGGACATGCGGTTTCGCGATCGGCTGATTCCGCAGAGCGGTGACATTCCCGAGGGCGTCAACATGTTCGCCAGCGGCCGGCTGGCCATGAACATGGCCGGAGTCTGGGAAATCACCAGCACGCGGGATCAGGTCGGAGACATGGCTTGGGATATTGCCTTGATCCCTCAGAACCCTCTGAATCCTGGGGAGAACCTGTCCATCAACTACGGCGCGGGGTACGCCATGGGAGCTGAAACCAAGCATCCCGATGCTGCTTGGGACTTGATTCGGTACCTGTCTCTGCCGTCCATGCAGCAGGTGTTCATCGTTGAAGACAACTGGGCGTTGCCGGGACGCCGATCAGTGGCCAAGGACTGGCTGGACGGTGTGCTTTCGACGGGTTCCGGCATGCCGGCCCATGCGGAACACTGGATTACGGCTTTGGAGACGGGTCGCAGCGTGCCGGTCACAGCGGCGGAAAAGGAGATTGAGGACGTTTACCCCAATCTGATTGCGCCGATCCTCGTGACTGGCGAGTCCAGGGCGGAAGAAGCGCTGCCTCATATCCAGGCGGAAATACAAAAAGTACTCGACAAGTACGTCTAGAAAGGCAGAGGGAGAGGCGCAAGTTCGCCTCTCCCTTGCCATTCCGACGGTCCACCGCCTGCCGCCCCATACCCTTCGGCCGGCCCATTCCATGGTGCCAATGAATTCACACGAGGGCGGCTGGGACTGGATCTGCGGCTTGTCCGACTCTGTCATTGCCGCCTCCGGCAGTGGCGGAGGCCGTTAGTCTTACGCGCTCCCCGGCCCGGCAGGGTGGTCCATGGCCATGACGCGCTGGATGTCACAACCTTGAATGCTCGGACAGGTAAGGGCGGCTTGGGCATCGCCCGCCGGGAGAACCTGGAAGCCTATCTCTTCCTGCTACCTTGGATCATCGGCTTTCTGGTCTTAACCATCGGCCCTATCCTCGTGTCTCTGGGTCTTTCCTTCACTGACTGGCAGGTGGGTCTGGGTATGAACTTCATTGGCCTGGAGAATTTCAGGCTGATGGTTGTCGAAGACGACCTGTTCAAGAAGAGTCTGGGGGTGACATTCAACTATTCCCTGATGGCGCTGCCCGCCGGTATCGTGGTCGCCTTGGCCATGGCATTGCTCCTGAATCAGAAGGTTTTCGGCATCGGGGTCTTCCGTACGATTTACTATCTGCCCGCGGTCACCTCCGGCGTGGCCGTGGCCATGCTTTGGGCATGGATTTTCAACAGCGAGTTCGGCCTCCTGAACTGGGCTCTCGACCTGATCAACGTGAAAGGCCCGGCCTGGCTGCTTGAGCCGCGCTGGGCGCTGCCCGCGTTCGCGGTCATGAGCCTCTGGGGTGCTGGCGGCCTCATGATCATTTACCTGGCCTCGTTGCAGGCCATTCCCCAGAACCTGTACGAGGCAGCTCAGATCGACGGGGCCAACGTGGTAAGGCAGTTTTTGCACGTGACTTTGCCCATGCTGACTCCAACCATCCTGTTCAACTTGGTGGTAGGCATCATTGCTGTGTTTCAGACGTTCACCAATGCCTACATCATGACCGCAGGCGGACCCAACTTTGCCACGTACTTCTACGTCCTGCATCTCTACAACAACGCGTTCGGTTATGCCCGTATGGGCTACGCCAGCGCTCTGGCCTGGGTTCTTTTCGTCATCGTGTTGGTCATGACCTTGGCGGTCCTGCGCACATCTCAGTACTGGGTCTTCTATTCCGGAGAAAAAGAGTGAGTCTGCAAGCGCCCGCGGACAAGCCGCAAGGCTGGACCTTCACCTACAAGACACGGCGGGCCGTTGTACAGCTGGTCGTGCTCCTGGTGGGCAGCGCCGTTTTTCTGACCCCCCTCGGCTGGATGGTCTTGACCAGCCTCAAGCCTACCGAACAGATTTTTCTGTTTCCCCCGGAATTTATTCCCAAGCCCGTCGAGTGGGACAACTACGCTGAGGCTTGGAGCCAAGGAGAATTCTGGACGTATACCCAGAACTCCACGCTGGTCGCGGCGTTGAACATCGCCGGCAACATTTTCGGTAGTTCGTTGCCCGCCTTCGCATTCGCGCGGCTACGCTTCAACGGGCGGCGCGTCCTTTTCCTGATCATGCTCAGTACCATGATGGTTCCGATCTGGGTCACAATCGTGCCCACCTTTCTGCTCTTCAAGTTCTTCGGCTGGAACGGTACGTTGCTGCCGCTGATCGTGCCGGGCTTCTTCGCCGTGCCGTTCTACACGTTCCTGCTACGCCAGTATTTCCTCGGCATCTCCCATGAATTGGAGGACGCCGCGCGCATGGATGGGGCCAATTCCCTGACCATCTACTTTCGCATCGTGATGCCCTTGGCGCGACCCGCGCTGGCGACGGTGGCCATTTTCGCCTTCGTCTACCACTGGAACGACCTGATCACACCGCTCATCTATCTGACGGACGAGAAGCTCTTTACGGTAGCCCTGGGCTTGTCGCGCTTTCGCAACTCCTACCGCATGGAAATGAGCCACATGATGGCCGCAGCTACCTTCGCGCTGGTGCCCGTGTTGATTATCTATTTCTTCACGCAGCGCCTGTTCATTCAAGGCATCGTGCTGTCTGGCAGCAAAGGCTAGCGGCCTTTGCCGTAGGCAGCCTGTTTCGCATCCCGAACCATTTCGGCATTTGGAGAAAGCTATGGAGCGCCCGGATTACTCAATCATCCCCAACCAGATGAATCCTCTGCTGACTGCGGAATTGGAGCGAGATGTTGCGTTCTTCCGGAAGTGGGGTTACCTCATAGTCGAGGACGCGATCACCTCTGATCAGGTGGAAACGCTGCGGGAGGCCTTGGACGAGACATTCGATCGCAAGGGGGAAATGTTCACTCACCAACTACTGGAGGAGGATGACCGTTTCGCATTCCTGCTCGACAATCCACCCGTACTGGACCGAATGCGGGCCATTCTGGGAAATTGCGTGCAGCTGCACAGCGCCACCGCCCGCGTGACCGAGCCCGGTACGCCGGATCAGGACTGGCATCGAGACATGCCTTGGCCTGTGGATCCCGAAGGGACGCCGTACGGCAGCGTTCCTGCCCAGATCAACTGCGGCTACTATCTGGACTCGCTGACATTGGAAAATGGTCCCATCGCGGTGGTGCCTGGCAGCCAGAAGGCGTTGTTCAAGCCTCCGGAAGGACATCCCAAGTTCCCCGACGAACTCGTTGTCTTTGCCCAGCCTGGCCAAGCGGTTATGTTCGATGGCTGGATCTACCACCGCGGCATGGCCAACAAATCGGAAGGGCGGCGGCGGACTTGCCTGATGTGCTACCAAAACGCCTGGATCAAGTCGCGAGAGCCGTTCGACGGTCCCAAAGTAGTGGAGTTGCGAGCCAACGGCACCAAGGATCAAAGGTTGTTGCTGGGAGAAATCGAAAAGTGGTGAACCCCACCTTGCCTGCCCTTGGCCCTGCCCGCTCGTGGTCTTAAAGCAAGTTCCTAGTCTCGCTGGTTTGCACTGGAAGAGCGGCCAAGATGGCTCTTCGACCGGGAACGAGCATTTCTGCGTGCCGAAGTACGGGACGCCGGACTGTAACCTGGTGAAGGCAACAGTCTTCACCTAGCAGGTGGTTCGATGACGGATGGAGTTCGGGAACCGGCGCGGTGCCCGGGCCGTTGAATCTGTCTCTTGTCCCGGATGTGGTTTTGCTGCTATTGAGCCTGAAAGTCATCCGGGTTCAGTCGGAACCAGATCACAGTACCGGCATCAATGACAGGCTGGATGTCCCGGTCGTTGCGGACGCTGGCGACAACAGCTGAGGCCTCGTGTCCGGTGCACCGTTTGAGCATTTCCGCATTGCGGATCGCGCGGTTTGTATCCCGGGGATCACCGGTGTACGAGGCTTCCACTGCCACGTAGCGCGTTGTATCGGGGTCTTGAACTTCCGTGGCTTCCATAACCAAATCGGCCCTGTAGAAACTGCGCCGATCGTCCCATTCGAACTGGTTCGCACCAAACCCGCGCACCATCTTGGTCAGGTCCTTGCGGTCCAGAAGGCGTACACACTCCAGGTTCAGGTGATCCAGGATTTCGTCATAGCGGGACAATGCGATCCAATAGGCCGCATTTCCCTTGAGTTCGCCCACGTCGGTTTCGATCCGCTTGAGCGTGTTTTTGATCTCGGTATTGGAATCCTTGAGTTCGGCCACGTCGACACGGAGTTCAACCTGGCCCTCCTTGAGTTCGGCCACGTCGGCACGGAGTTCAGCCTGGCCCTCCTTGAGTTCGGCCACGTCGGCGCGGAGTTCAGCCTGGCCCTCCTTGAGTTCGGCCACGTCGGTGCGGAGTTCGGCGATGTCAGTGCGAAGTTCGGTGTTGATTGTCCTCTGCTCGCCTGCAAAGGTGCCGAACTCCTTTGACAACTTCGCCAATTGAGCGGATGTTTCCGCCAGGTTCTCGGGCATGGCGATCAGCTCGGCGGACAGCACGCGCCGGCGGACCTCATCCCTGAATTTGGGTGAGGTGTCCAGTCTCTCCAGGAATTGTTGTTCCGTAACCGTGTCCCAGACCATGGCTCCTCCTTCGTGTCGGAATTGTACCCCAGACGACACTCCACTGGTCAAAAATTCGCCTTTTGGACACTGGTTGCAGTTTCATTGGCTTTGGTGCGAGCCGAACCGGATGATGCCCGACCAATGCCCAGGCCGGTTGGTGTTCACGGAGAAGGCACTGTTCCGGTGCCGGGGACCGGGCGGCACCGTGGACGCGAACAACGTATTGCCCCCACGTCAACCGGCGGGTTTGATCAACTCCTTCAGGTTGGATAGGGGCAACCGCTCCATCAAGTAGCGAACTTCACCGGTTGCGTACAGGGTTGCCATGTATGCCGCGCTGGCAGCCAGGAAGATTATCCAGACGGACCAGCCGAGATGGCCCAGACCGGCGGACAGAACTGCCATGACAGCCAGCCCCACCGCCGGCTTCCAAATCAGGGGCATCCAGACCACCGTGCCCAGATGCCTACGGATCCCGGCCTGGAAGGGAATGAACAGGAACATTTCACTGAGGATCGTCACCACCGCGGCTCCCGTGTAGCCGAATACCGGAATCAACAACAGGTTGCCGACGGCATTGAACACAACCACGGCAATGAATGCCTTGGTCAGATAGCGCTGTTGGTCGAGTGCGATCAGGACGTATTGCGTGACCGCATTGATGAAGTTGAAGACAATGGTCCAAATCACCACCTGCAACGCCAGATGGGATCCGCCGGTGAAGGTATAGCTGCGTCCAAGAACCTCGAACGTCTCTTCGACACCCAGGAATTCCGCGCCGCCCACCACCAGTACCAGGGGCTTGGCCAGCAGCGTGGTGCCGAAGGCGATGGGCACGCTGACCAGGGTCAGCAGGCGGATGCTCAGCCGATAGGCACCCATCAGGCCGTCGCCGGTTTGCCGGGCGTAGCGGGAAAATAGCGGGAAGATGGCGAAGTTGAACATGCTGGGGATCAGCGTGATCCCGAAGCGGTACTTGAGGGCCACGCTGTACAACCCGCTCGCAACTTCCCCGGACATCAGCCGCAGGACCCAAATGTCGATGTTCAACAGGACCGTGGCCAGAAGCGAGTTGAGCATGAACGGAAAGCCGTTGGCCAGCATCCAGCGCTGCAGCGGCCAGTCCCATTCCCAGTGCCAATGGAACAGCGTGCGCCGCAACATGACATAAAACCAGACAACCTGCATCACGACGGTCACCACGGCCACCCAGGCGATGCCGGGCAATCCCCAGCCCAGCAGCAGCACCAAGGCACCCAGGCCGGAGCGCAGAAGCGTGGAGACGGTCGTGAGGCTGGCTGGATACTCCATCTTTTCCCAAGCGTGGAAGGCAGCACTCAGGGCATCCGACCAACCTGCAAACAACATGGCAAGGGAGAAGATCACGATGGTGACGACTTCCACGTCCGTGATGCGTTCGACGCCTCGAAAACCCAGGGCCACCCCTACCATCGCAATGGTCGTGCCCGCCCAGATGAGGGTGCGCAGGGCACACACGTTGGTCAGGTACCGATTCGAAAGAGTCTTGTCGCGGGCCACATCACGGGTCAGCAGCGTGTCCAGTCCGAAGCGCGAAATGAGTTCGAACACTCCGTACAGGGCGACCACAAAGGCGAACTGACCGGTTCCCACTGGCCCCAGCTGCCGCACATAGAACATGGCGAAGGCGAAGTCGATGATGCGCGTCATCAGCGTAAGGTTCAGCGGCACCAGGAAATTCTTGGCTACCACAGTCGCCTCGGTCAGTTGGGTGTCCGGCTGGCGCCACCGGCCCCAGCCCCACCACAGGAGCATCATCAGCGCACAAGCCGCGGTCAGGAACGAGAAGAACAATCCCATGCGCAGGCTGCCCGGTTCATAGGTCATGCGCACGTGGCCCCGGAAACCCGAAGGCAGTTCGATGGCCCTGAGCGAGCCATTGGCACGCAGCACGGGAGTCTCCTGCACCTCTCCGCCTCCGTCCGGCTCCAGCCAAGCCTTCCAACCGGGGAACCAGGCATCCCCAACCACCATCCACGCGGCCAAGTCGGTTTCCGCTCGGATCCGCAGTTCGTTCGGCGAATAGCCGTCCAATCTGGCGAGACCACTTTGCAGGTCGGCAGATGGGTTGCCTGCCCGGGCAACCGACAGGTCGTCAAGCAGGACGGTGGTGCGGACATCGACGTTGGCCAACGATGTTCCATTGGTTCCGGTCCGCACGGCTGCAGGTACCAGGAACGCCCGCGGCAACACGTCGGTGTTCTCGTAGAGGGCGGCATCCGCGTCCCGGTAGACTTCCCGCCAGCCGGACCGGCGGACTTGGTATTTGGTTAACAAATACTTCACGTTCCACAGATCAAGGAGAGGGGAGTCCAGGAAGGACGGGCTGCCAAACTCGGAATACAAATACCCCGCGCGGTCCATCCGCAGATCAACCTCGTGGCCGCGCCAACCCGGCACACCAAGTTCGCTGAACACGGCCTGGAATTGAGCCGGAATCAGGCCGGTTTTGCCCCGCAGGTCGTGCCAGCCAAAGTAGAAGCCGAGGTTGGCCTTCCAGGGTCGTTGTGCCCGCGGGCTCAAGGTGGTCAGGCGCCATTCGTGGCTGTGTGCCTCTCGTTGCGCCAGAAATGCCGCTACCCCGGGCAGTGGTTCCGTGGGCGACACGCCGCGGTCTGCGCCGGTCAGGTATCGTCCGTGGGCGGCATACAGATCCGCGGCCAGCAGCAGGCAAACCAGCAGGGGCAGCGCGCCCGGAACCGTGCCGGGCCCGCTTCGGGCCAGGCAATCGGCGCGCCACAGCAACAGGCCGGCTCCACAGGCCACCAAGGCCAGATGCAGCAGGTTGTGCAGTTGGTATCCGATGAACATGCGCGGGTGGTCAAACACATGGCGCATGTATTCGCTGAGCTGGAACAGGCGCTCGACCGGTAGTTCCAGGGAACCGGGGCTTGCCCATGCCACCACAAACAGGATCAGGCAGGTGGCTGCGATGCCAAGGCACGAGACTCCAATGACCCGCGCTCCCGACTGCGGGAGGTGGACCGTGCAGCTGTTGATCAGCGACTGACACCCGATTGCTCCCGCGAGCGTCAGGCAGAAGCTGAAGACGAGGGTCCAGTTGTAGGCGGACAGGACGGTGTTCCAGACTGGCAGCGCATGCAGCACCCGGTAGGTCGGAAGCCCGAGTGTGAAGGAGAGGGCCAGAAACCCAGCCGCCAGACAATACCCAAGCGTGCGGCGTTGGGTGCCCGTGAGCCCGCGGCGATGCAGCCCGGCCCACACGGCCAGGACAGTCAAGGGCCACAGGAGTAGGCCGACGTACGTGGACCCAACCGAATAGTTGCGCAGGCCGAAGTCGAATGATTGCGTGTCGCGCCCGAATCGGTGCAGTGGTGCATCCGCCCACCGGAGGTTCCAGATATCGAACCACTGATGGTGGGTAGGGTTGCCGAAGGCGTTGGGAATCCAGAGGGTCAGGAGCTGGCGCTTGGGCCAGGCTAGGTCGGACACTTGCTGGAACGTGGCGGTGGTGTCCCGGAAGCTGAACAGCCAGTTTTCCGCGAACGGAATGATCTGCACCGCCGCCATGCCCAGGCCGAGAACCAGCATCAACGCCAACCAGAGCGACTGTTTGGCCACCCGGTGCAGCGCCGTTGGCTGCCACCAGCCCGGCGGTTCCGGCGGCTCAACGGGTTGGAACTCGACGGTGGTCAACGGGACGGCGCGCATGTCCCGCACCAGGTTCAGGTACAAACCCATGAGTCGCAGCAGGATGTAGCCCGTACAAAACACCACCGCGTAGAGCAGAAGCTCCGGGTTGCCGGCCATGGCGCTCATGGCAATGGCCACGGCCCCTACCAGCAGGTAGGGGATGGGCCTGAAACTGACGGTGCCCTTGGCCTCCTGCTTGCCCAGAATCACTTCGGCCATGGCCAACAGCCAAGGCAGCCAGGCCGCGACCGCGAGCACCGTGGGATAGGCCGCGTGGGTTGCGACGTAGCCCCCGAAGGCCCAGGAAAGACCTGCCGTCAGGGCAGCCCAGGGGTGAAAACCAAGGCTGCGGCCCAGGACGTACATGCCAATGCCGGCCAGCGAGCCGTGCATCGCCGCGTAGATGGCATAGGCCACGTCCGGCTCACCGAGCAGCAACAGCGTGGACAGCGGGTAGAGCAGGCCGGCTTCGCCACCGGCCAGAAACGGGACCCCGGTTAGCAGGTGGGGATTCCAAAGCGGAATGGTTCCCGACTGGACGTACCCATGCAGCAGGTAGTGCCAGGCGTTGTGGTGCAGAATCGCATCCGCAACGGCATGGTTGTGCGGCACTACTGCCGGATACAGGTCGCGCCAGGGAACAGTGACCGCCAGCGTGTCGTACGGCAGGATGGTCAGGCCGGTCCACGGCGCCAGCAACGCCGGGCTGTACCACAGCACAGGTAGCAGTGCCAATGCCAGTATGGCCCGCAGGTCAGCCTTGTGTCGCCTCAGGAAATCCATGGGGCTTGTGTACTTGGCTGGGCAGACCGGAATTCGGGGGAACAGGCACGATCTGCCTTGGGATCTTGCGGACACCGGAATCGTCTCCCGGGCCGCAGGGCAGGGGCGGTGGCTCGGCAAAGGGCATTCGGGCGGGAGGCCCCAGGGAACCGCGCACCGGGTGTTGCTGTCGTCCAGTTGGACAATTGAGTTCCAAATTCATGAAGCCGCAGGTGCAATGACGGCTGCCAGGCTTCGCAGCGGGAGGAGGGGACAATGGCCCCGACGGCGTTCAGCCGCGGCGGTAGTCCGTTGGGGGAAGGCTCGAGCCGGCCATGGTTGCCCGTCAGGCCTGGGCGACCGCTTCAGGCGTCGGATCCGGCGCTTCGGTCAAACGAGTCACCAGTGTGTGGTCTCCGGCATTCAGATCCAGAGGCTCAAGGCCACGGGTCTGCATGAATTCGGACATGGTGTGGCGTGCCCGTTCGGAAAAAGCCCGGTAGCGATCGCGTTTGCGCCGCACCCGTTGGGGCAGTTCCGGCAGCAGGCCCATGTTGGCTTTCATCGGCTGAAAGTGACGGGCATCGGTGTGGGTGATGTAGCGGAGCAGGGCTCCCACCATGGTTTCGGGCGGGAACGTCCACGGAATGTGCCCGGCGAGCAGCCGGTGCATGTTGAGGCCACAGATCAGGCCGCCCATCGTGCTGCCGACGTAGCCTTCCGTGCCTGTGATTTGTCCGGCGAAGAAAAGATCGTCGCGGATCCGGGATTGCATGCTGGGCAACAGCAGGTCAGGGCTGCTGATGAACGTGTTGCGGTGCATCTGGCCCATGCGGGCGAAGCGGCTCTGTTCAAGGCCCGGAATCAGACGCAGGATTTCCTCCTGCCGGCCCCACTTGATATTGGTCTGGAAACCCACCAGGTTGTACAGCGAGGCGGCCGCGTTGTCCTGGCGGAGCTGCACCACCGCGTGGGGACGGTTTCCGGTGCGCGGATCCCTGAGGCCGACCGGCCGCATCGGACCGAAGGCCAAGGCATCTTCTCCGCGCCGGGCCAGGACCTCGATCGGCAGACAGCCTTCGAAATAGCGCTCCAAGTCGGCATCGGCCTTGGACAGAGCGTTGCTCTCGGCCGATCTGACCGCGGCCACGAAGGCGGTGTACTGGTCCGCATTCATCGGACAGTTGATGTAGTCCCCGTCCGGTGTCCCGTCCTCCGCCTTTTGCCAGCGGTTCTGGCGAAAGGCGACAGACATGTCGATGGAGTCGCGGTACACAATTGGTGCCACCGCGTCGAAGAAGTGCAGTTTCCGCTCGCCGGTCAGGGCCTGAATGGACTTGGTTAGGACCTGGCTGGTCAACGGCCCCGTGGCGATGATGGTTGGCCCTTCGGGAACGGCGCAGACCTCGTCCCGTCTCAGGTCGATCAACGGGTGGCAGCTGATGCGGGAGGTGATCTCCGCGGCAAAGGCTTCCCGGTCGATGGTCAGGGCCGCGCCGCCCGGCAGCGAGTGCGCACAGGCGGTGCGTACGAGCAGGCTGCCCAGCAGCAACAGTTCCCGCTTGAGGATGCCCAGGGCCCGGTCTTGCAGCAGGGATCCCATGCTGTTGCTGCAGACCAGTTCGGCCAGACGGTCGCCTTGGTGCGCCGGGGTACGCCGGACCGGACGCATTTCGTACAGGACGACGGACCGGCCCCGTTCCGCCAGTTGCCAGGCCGCTTCGCAGCCCGCCAGGCCGCCCCCGATGATCGTGATCGTGGATGAGGATGGAGACATGGTGGGCATTTTTCAGACGACCTTTTCACATAGGGCCCGTCGCAAGTCGTCCACGGTCAGGTCGTGCATCGAATCGACGACCCTGGCTCCTGCCGGATAGGCGGCCTGTTGCGACACTGCGGTCGGGATGGCGAAGACGGTGAGGTCTGCGGCCAGGGCGGCCGTCACACCATGCACCGAGTCCTCGAGGACCACCACCTCGTGGCCCGTCACCCCTAGGCCGTGCAGGGTCAGGTGGTACAGGTCCGGCGCGGGTTTGTGCCGTCGGTCCATGTCGCCCGTGTAGACGTGGTCGTCGTCGAACCAGCGGTCCAGGCCCAGGCGTTGCCAATGTTGGTCGACCCATTCGCGATCCGAGTTGGTGCAGATGGCGGTACGCAGGCCGGCCTCCCTGACCGCGTCGGCTAGGGTTTCGACACCGGGCATCAGCGTCAGGTGTTTGCTCAGTTCCGGATACAGTTCGCCGTGTCGTGCCAGGATGGCTTCCTCGTCCACATGCCGGTCGGTCAACCCGCGCAGGACGTCGAAGATTGCCGGATGCACCCAAACGCCGACGAAATCGGCCCAGATTTCGGTCGTGAGTTCGGCCCCGTGGTCCTCGAAGATGCGGGCCCAACTCTCGAACTCCATGCGTTCGGAGTCGATGAGCGTGCCGTCGAAGTCGAAGATGACGGCCGTCAATCGCGGTTCAGGCTGGGACACGGCTGCTGTAGTCAATCAAGGTGCGGTAGGTGTAGCGGGCCCGCCGTGTGATCCGATCCCAGTTGAACTGGTCTCTCACGACACGGGTGGCGCGATGGGCGCGGACGCGGGCCTGGTCGGGTTTGCTGCGGATGTGTTCGACCGCCCAGCAAATGCTGTGCGGGTCGTTGGGATAGACGGTCAGTCCAGTCACTTCGTGTTCCACCACCTCGCTTAGTCCGCCCACGTCGGACACCACGACCGGGCATCCCGCGGCCATGGCTTCCAGTGCAACAATACCGAAAGGTTCGTACAGACTGGGAAAAACCGCGGCGTTGGCCACCTTCAGAAGGCAGTTGCGGGTGACGTCGTCCACATAGCCCAGCAGGTCCACCTTGTCGGCCAGGCCCCGCTGCTGGACCGCCATGATCTGCTTTCTGCTGTCGCGCCCTACGACCAGCAGGCGCGCGTCCGGCTGGGTTTCGGCAATCAGGACCATCGCGTCCAACAGGACGTGAAGTCCCTTCTCATGAGTGGGACGGCCCACAAACAGCAGCAGGAATTCGCCATGTTGGGCGTACAGCTGTCGCAGCTGCTGCTCGCGCGCCTGGTCCCGCGCCTGGGGTGGATGGATGCTGATCCCGTTGGGGATGACATCCACCACGTCGCGGTCCAGGCCGAAAGTCCGCATCAGGCTGTCGCGCATGAAGTAGCTGCAGACGATGATCCTCCACGCTTCCCGGCAGAGGCGGGCTTCCAGATCGTGGATTTTGCGGCTGAGTTCCGTGTGCAGGTACCCCATGTACCGCCCGTGCTCGGTGGCGTGGACGGTTGCCACCAGCGGAATTCTCCAATCGTGCATGAGTTCCAGGCCGGCGGTGGCCGGCAGCCAGTCGTGCACGTGGATTAGTTCAAAGTCAATCTCCGAGGCCAATTCGCGCGCGGCATGTGCCAACTGGGCGTTGCTGGCGACGTTGCGGTCGAAGAAGTCGCCTTCTTCGGGAGGGTGCAGGTCGACCCTATGGATGTGCAGTTTGTCGCTGCGGTCTTCCCGGGCCGGTGCGCCGTCTGCGGCCGGGGTGAGCACATGGACGTCGAACTGCTCCTGCTCCCGGCAGCCACCGCCCATGGCCTCGGTCAGTTCAGTCACATGCTTGCCCAGGCCGCCGATGATGTTCGGTGCATACTCCCAGGACAGCATCAGGATGCTCATCGCAGAATCTCCCGAACATCGGCTTTCCCACACAAGGACCGGTGCCAGGTCTGTGCATCAGGCAACTGCCGGAAACCGAACGCCTGATTGATTTTGAACATCGGGGTTCCAGCGACGGTGTCCGTCCGGATGCGGGTACCCCCTCGGTGCTGCACGGCTTCGATCGCGGTGGTCTTGAGGGCCGAGGCCAGTCCCAGCCGACGGTGGGCGCGGCCCACGCCGGTCAGGGATGTCCACCACAGGGTCGGATCCGCTGTTGACTGCCACAGCGCCGTCAGGGCCAGCCATTCCCCGTTTCGGACGGCAATGAACGTCATCGAAGGGTCGAACACGCTATTGCGCTGATGCTTCGCCCAGTGCTCTGCGAGTGTCAGGGGAGCAGGCGGATACACCAAGTCGGCCAGGAATTCCATACACAGCTCGTGGTATTTCTCGAACCAGTTGGGATCTTCGGCAGACACCTCGGCCAGGGATAGGCACTGAATGCCCTGCGCCAACAGGCTGGGTCGCCGATCCGGTTTCTCGGTCAGGCCGTAGCCGGTGACGTCCAGTTCGCTTTGTTGGATGGACTTTCCGAGGACAAATCCCCTGTTCTGCAGAAAACGGATTCCGCGTTCCTGATCGGACTTGGTATCGCAGGTAAGCTCCGCAACCTCGTGCCGGGCCAGGAGGGCGGAAAGGCAGTGGTTCCAGAGTTCGCGTCCCACACCCCGGCCCTGCCAGCGCGGAGTCACTGCCGCATACACCCGAAAGCGTCCCGGGGACCGGTCCCACGTCTCTTCCGCACCCACGAAGAAACCGGTCGGGGTATCTCCTTTCCAGTTCAGCCAACAGTAGTGGGGATGAGATTCCCCAAGACTCGGATCCTCGTTGGCCAAGTCTTGCCCTGAGACGGGGTGGTGCGGTGCCACGGCCGCGAGCACCTCGGCCATGGCCGCATAGCTGGCGGGGGTACCGTCGGATTGTCTGATGTCGAACATGGCCGCTGGTTGCAGGTGGACGGGCGCGGAATCTCAATGTCGTTGTTGTGACTGAATCGTACAGGGCACTGAGCGGCAAGGGGCGGACCAGCCGCACAAGCACGGCCACCTCCAGCGGCAAGTCATGCAACAGGACCGGTTCTGGCGTCTGTGTCAGTCCAAGAGCTTCGCCAAGGTTGGGGTTTGGGGTTTCGTCGAGGGCAATGACAGGGCCGACTTGCTCCTGCTCGGGCAGCTGCTGCCCACACGACCAATGGCGTTCGGCGCACGCTTGCAGGTCTGTATCAGGATGCTCAACGCAGGACCTCGCGGATGTCGGCCTCGCCTCGCAACGGCCGGCGCCAGTTCTGTATGTCCGGCAAAAGCCTAAAGCCGAAGGCCTGATTGATCTTGAACATCGGGTTCCTGGCGTCGTTGTCCGTGCGGATGCGGGAACCGCCGCGCTGCTGTACCGCTTCGATCGCCGTGGTCTTGAGGGCCGAAGCCAGACCCAGCCGGCGGTGGGCGCGGCCCACACCGGTCAGGGATGTCCACCACAGGGTCGGGTCCGCCCCCGACTGCCGCAGCGCCGTATAGGCCATCCATTCCCCGTCCCGCACGGCCACCAAGGTCATGGAGGGATCAAACTCGCGATTGGACTGATGCTCCGCCCAGTGCTCCTCCAGCGTCAGAGGGGTTGGCGGATACATCATGTCGGCCTGGAACTCCATGCGCAACTTGTGGTATTTCTCGAACCAGGCGGGATCGTCCGTTGACAACTCGGCCACGGAAAGGAATTCGATGCCTTGTGCCAGCAGGCCGCGCCGGCGGCGCAGTGGCTCGGTCAGGTCGTATCCTATGACCTCCAACTCGCTTTCGTGGGCGGACTTCTTGAGGACAAACCCCCTGTCCTGCAGGAATCGGATGCCCCGTTCCTGATCGCTCCGCGTTTCGCAAGCGAGCTCCGTGACTTCGTATTTGTCCAGCAGGGCCGACAGACAGTGGTTCCAGAGCTCGCGTCCCGCGCCCTGACCCTGCCAGCGCGGATCCACCGCGGCATACACCCGAAAGCGCCCCGGGGATCGGTCCCACGTCTCTTCCGCACCTGCGAAGAAACCGGCCGGGGTATCACCGCTCCAGGTCAACCAGCGGTAGCCCGGATGCGATTCCCCAAGGCTCAGGTCCTCGTTGGCCAAGTCGTCCCCGGAGACGGGATTGTTGGGCGCCACCGCCATGAGAATGTTGGACATGGCCGCATAGCTGGTGGAAGTGCCGTCGGACTCTCTGATTTCAAACATGGTGACGTACCGTCCTGCGAGGGGCTGTATTTATCCGCAAATACCGTTACGATGGAATCGTACAAGGCATGAAACGGCGAATGACCCACAACCCGCACAGGCCCGACCAAAAGGACCGCCCGCCGGATGGCGAGACCATTCGCCTGGACCAGTTCCTGAAAGTCCAACGGTTGTGTGCGACTGGAGGGTTGGCCAAGACTGTGGTCCAGCGTGGCTTGGTCGAGGTCAACGGCAAGGTAGAACAGCGACGCGGCCGCAAGCTGCGGCAGGGCGATGTTGTGTCGTACGATGGGTACACGGTTCCGGTCGACTTCGTTTAGGGGCCGATGCCGCGCGGCACGGGGACGGAATCGCGCCTTCAGGAAGTCATGGAGGACAGAACCACCCGGTCCGCAAGGAGTGCTCGCGTGGCCGGGTCCACCTCGACGCCGTCGGATTCGAGCACCGGAATCAGGGCCGCCACTGCCGTCCGGACCATTTCGTCGTCCGGGGTGCGCGTGGTGGCCTTCTGTAGCCACAGGCCCGGCTGGATGAAGACGCGCAGCAGGGTGTTTTCCTGATGTCTCGCGCTGAACCGGATCAGTTCGTAGGCAATTCCGGCCACGATCGGCAGCAGCAGCAAACGGCTTGCAAACCGCAGGAGCAGTGCCAGCCAGGCCGGTTCCACCCCGTGGAAGGACAACGGGAAGAACAGGATGATGCTGATGACCACCACAAACAGGATGAAGGACGTGCCGCAGCGTACGTGCTGGACGCTGTGCCGCTGGACGTCGGAGACGGACAAGTTGGAGCCGGCCTCGAAGGCATTGATGGCCTTGTGTTCGGCTCCGTGGAATCCGAACATGCGTCGGATGTCCTTCATGAAGCTGATGGCGAAGAAATACAGCGCGAAGAGCACCAGCCTGACCGCACCCTCGATCGCCGCGTCCGTATAGGCGGAGGCCCCAAAGAATTCGGCGACCCATCCGGACACCAGCGTCGGCAGCAGGAAGAACAGGCCGATGCCGAAGGCAAAGCTGAGGGCCACCGTGCCCCAGGCCAGAGGGCCCTGGAAGCGCAGGGTTTCCCTGTCCTCCGCCTCTCCGTCCGGATCCGCGTCGTCATCGTCCAGGGACAGATCCTGGGCGGCGATGTCCGCACTCCACATGATGGCCCGCACGCCGAGCCCGAGTGCCTCCCACAACAGGCCCAGCCCGCGCACAAAGGGCAGCTTGCCCAGCCGGCTCGTGTAAATCCAGGCTTTCAGCGGCTCGTGGTGGAGACGGATTTCTCCGGAGGCGGTGCGCACGGCCACGGCGAATGTGGAGGCGCCGCGCATCAGGACGCCCTCGATGATGGCTTGGCCGCCGTAGTATTGCTGGCTCAATGGACAAATCCTTCAGTGGTGCCTGTGCCGCGTCTGTGTGCGAGGGAGGGAACGCCGCAGCCAAGGATGGCCACGGCCGGGTGCTAAAATCCCGAGCTATGCCTAGGCTGGTCGGGACGGTAGCCTCCGTCGTTTATTGTAACGAAGGCAACGGCTTCGTGGTGGCGGATTTGCATGTCGACCAGCGTGCCGACGGCCATGCCGATTCCCCGGCGGCGCCCGCTCCACTGGACGCGCTTGAGCGCATCACCGGTATTCTGCCCGGCATACGCGAAGGTGCGCGACTCGAGGTTGAGGGGGAGTACCGGGTTCACCAATCCCACGGTCGGCAATTCGCCGTCGGCCGACACCGATTCATCCAGCCCACGAGCAAGGAGGGCTTGATCGGGTTCCTCGGCAGCGGCCTGCTCAAGGGCGTCGGGGAGGCCACGGCCCGCCAGGTGGTCGGCAAGTTCGGCAAGCGGACGCTGGAAGTTCTGGACAGCGAGCCCGAACGCTTGGCGGAACTGCGGGGAATTTCCCCCCGCAAGGCCCGTGTGATCGGCGACCATTGGCGGGAGGTGGCCGGCGAACGGGAATTGGCCGCCTACCTGCAGCATCTGGGAGTGTCCCTGACCCTGGCGCGCCGAATTCGCCAAGAGTTCGGAGACAACGCAGTCCAGGTCCTGAAGCACAACCCGTATCTCCTGACCCGGATGCAGGGGATCGGGTTCCAACGGGCCGATCAGATGGCCCTGTCTGTCGGGATTAGGCGCAACGATCCCAGCCGCCTACGGACAGCCCTGCAGTATGTGTTGAGCGAGCAGACCACCCGCGAAGGCCATGTGTTCTTGCCGGAACACGAACTCGTCGAGGAAGCCCTGAAACAGGTGGGTCCACCAGCCACGCGGGACGAGGTGCAGGCCCAGCTGGAACTCTTGATCCGGGACGAGGACCTCATCGTTACCGAAGCGCCCGGCCACGCGCGCTGGCAACCCCAAACCGATTGGACGGCCTTGCCCGAGGAGCCGGTCCGCAACGAGGACGAGACACAAGGACGCGATTCGTCGGTCCTAGGCGGGAGTGGCGGCCGGCAGGTGTATCCGCCCTGGAACTATCACAGCGAAAAGGACTTGGCCGACCGGCTGCTGAAGCGCATCGGGCGACCGGAGCTTTCACCCTTATACGGCCGCGACTTCGACGTGGAGGCACTGCTGGACACCGCCGCGGAGCGGGGCACCCCGTTGAACCGGGGTCAGCGGGACATCGTGGAGTCGGTTCTGGTCCATCCCTTTACGATTCTGACCGGGGGACCGGGTACCGGCAAGACCACTACCATCCGTACCATCCTGGAACTGTGCGATACCTACGGCTTGGATGTGCAGTTGGCGGCTCCCACCGGCCGGGCGGCCAAGCGCATGCAGGAAGCCTCGGGCCACCCTGCCAGGACTCTGCACCGGTTGCTGGAGGTGTCCAATGTCGACGGCAGCCTGGAGTTCGACCGCAACGAGGAAAATCCGCTGGACGGCGACCTGCTGATTGTGGACGAGGCGTCGATGCTGGACGTACACCTGGCCAGCCACCTGGTTCGCGCGGTGCCCGATGCGATGCACATGCTGTGGGTGGGCGACGTGGACCAGTTGCCCAGCGTCGGTTCAGGCACGGTCCTGCACGATGTCATTCGGGCGGTCGAGGAACATGCCGAACGCGTCGAGCCCGGCCACTCCGGGGCACGGGTCACGCGCCTGTCGGAGATTTTCCGCCAAGCCGCGGACAGCGCCATCGTCACCAACGCGCACGAGGTCCGGCGTGGCCAGATGCCCGTCCTCGACAATCGGCGCTTCCGCGATTTCTTCTTCATGCCGGAGGAGGATCCGGTGCGGGCCTGCCGCCTTTGCACCGACCTGGTCCGCAGGCGGCTGCCCGAATTCACGGGGCTCCGGCCATCCGACATCATGGTACTGTCGCCCATGCGCAGGGGACCGATCGGAACCCTGGAACTCAACCGGGCCCTGCAGGCCTCCATCAACGGCTCCTCGCTTCCGACGATCGAACTTGCCAACGGTCAGGTGTTCCGCCCGCGCGACCCTGTCATGCAAACCCGCAACGACTACGAAAAGAAGGTGTTTAACGGGGACCTTGGATACGTCGTGCGCCTGGACCCGGACACGCGGGAGGCAGTGGTCAGCTTCGAAGGCCGGGGCGTGCAGTACGAGCGCGACGAGCTCAACGATCTGGCATTGGCCTACGCCATGACCATCCACAAGAGTCAGGGCAGCGAGTACAAGGCCGTGGTCCTGCCGATGATGAAGGCGCACAGCATCATGCTGCGCCGGAACCTCCTGTATACTGCGCTCACGCGCGCGGGGCAGCTGGTGGTCATCGTGGGCCAGAAGGCGGCGCTGCGCATGGCGGTCAACAACCATTTGGTCAGGGATCGCCACACCGCGCTCCTGGAGCGACTGTCCCTGAAATTGAGCCGGGACGAGGTTCCGGAGGGCGTTCCCTTTTGATTTCGATTTTCCCGCCGGCGTTGCTCCGTTTGCCGGCTGAACCATCCCCAGGACTTTCGCCATGACCGAATCCGCACTGCCCATCGGCCTTCAGCTCTACACCCTGCGCAACATGGATGCGACCGAGGACGAGGTGTTGGCCGCCGCCAAAGGCGCCGGCTATGCCTATGTGGAGACCGTGCACCGGACCGACCTGTCCGGTGCCGATTGGAAGAGGCTTCTGGACGGCCACGGTCTGCGCGCGGTGTCGGCCCATGTGCCCCAGGAGGCTTTCGAGAGCGACCTTGACGGCACACTGCGCACCTATTCCGATCTGGGTGTGGAGCATGTGATTGTGCCGGCCCCGGGTGGCAACTTCTTTAGCCCGGGCACCGAGTACAGGGCGGCAGACTGGGCGCGGCTGGCCGACAGTCTGCGCTCCATTGGCCAGGGGTGCCGCGATGCCGGCATGAACCTGCTGTACCACAACCATTGGCAGGAAATGGAACAGTTTGACGGCCGACTGGCCATCGACATTCTCCTGGCCGATACCGAACCGGATGTGCTGGGATACGAACCGGATTGCGCCTGGATATCCAAGGGCGGCCAGAACCCGGTCGAGTTGTTGCGCAGATATGCCGGCCGCGTGCCCTGTGTCCACATGAAGGATCTCGCCCCGGAGGGGGAGAACGAGGATCAGATGGGTCTGGCCGACGTCGGCAGCGGCACCCTGGACTGGGACGCCATTTTCCCTCAGATCAGCGCATCAGGTGCCCGGTGGTACATCGTGGAGCACGACATGCCCGGCGACTACGTCCAGAGCATCACCAACAGCTACGAGTTCATCGCCGGCCACCTGGGTGGCTGAGGCGGGTTGCGGGAGGGCTGTTCGATGGCTACCCGCGCCATGTTCGGCGGGCTGGTACAGGACAGCCAAGGCGACCTTGTTAACGTACGCCAGGTTGGTGCGGACGAGGTGTACGTGGTCCGCGAGGACGGGTTCGACTGGCACCTGGAAGCCGGGAAGGTGGACGCTGCGATCTGGTCTCACATGAAGCAGATATTTGTCGAACACCGCGACCAGATTCCGCCGGAGGCCCTGCAGGCCCTGACCCACGGCGACATTTTCCAGCAGGCGGCCATCGAGTCTGCCCTGGACCGGGTCGACGAGATCGAGCGGATCGAGATGCCACCGCAACAACGGGACCTACTGGCGCTGCTGGGCTTCCGAGTCGTGATTGACTACCACGGCGATGTGCTGGAGGTGGTGATACCGGATCAGGGGTTCGGCATCGATCCCGACGAGGAGTGAGCCGCCGGCGCGGGCGGTCTGCCGATGTCGGCCTGGTTGCGGCAACACCCAACCGGGACAGGTGCGCCGGTGCGCCAGGGAGTTACTTCGCGGCCTGCCAGTTGTGCAGCAGCAGGCGGGCCTTGGTGATCAGGACGTCTTGGCGAATGTCGCTGCCCACAAGCGAACTGCCGATTCCCACGCCCGCGGCACCAGCCTGGCGGTAGGAGCCGATATTGTCGGCGTCGATGCCGCCCGTGGGCACAAACTCCATGTCAGACAGCGGAGCTCTGACAGCTTTGAGATAGGCGGGATCGGGACAGGGGAACAGCTTCACCATGGTGCAGCCCAGCCGGCAGGCCTGTTGTGCCTCGGTGGGGGTGAAAATCCCCGGCAGGAACAGCACATCGGCCTCGACAGCGACCCGAACACTGGCCGGATCAAGGCAGGGAGACACCAGGAATTCGGCGCCGGCCTCAATGGCGGCCGCAGCCTGGTCCGCAGTACGGACGGTGCCCGCTCCGATCGCCATGCTGTCGTCGTATCGTTGGCGAAGGGTTTGAATTGCGGTCAGTGCGTCCGGCGTGTTCATGGTGATTTCCAGCAACGGCAGGGGCGCGGCCAGCATGGCATCCGCGATGGCAATGATCTCCGGCAGCGAATAGCCTCCGCGCACAATCGCCACCAGCCCTTCATTCCGAACCCGCGTCCGCATCGCGGCCGTGTGCGAGCCGGCAGTTGTCCTTGCGGTCATGTCACCTTGATTCCCGATCCGGCCGCAACCTCACCTATACACCAGCAGTCCTGACCGAGGTCCTGGCAAGCTTTTTCGAAGGTTTCCTCGTTTCCCTGCGGTACCGCGAGTAGCAGGCCGCCGCTGGTTTCTGCTTCCCAAAGTACCTGCCGGAGCTCGGGCACCACGGTGTCCGCGAAGCGCACGGACTGTCCGAAGTGCTCCGGATTACGCTGTGCCGCCCGGGTCTGCACTCCGTTTTGCGCGTAGGCGAGGACGTTTGGCAGCAGAGGCACTGAATCGGCCTTGATGCGGAGACCGCAATGGTTCTGTGTGTCGAGGCCCAGCATTTCACAGGCATGGCCTAACAGGCCGAAGCCGGTCACATCGGTGCCGCGCCTGGTACCGGACGTCCGGGCTGCTGTGGCGGCCGCCGCATTCAACGACAACATGGACTGGATGGCCGCCTCCAGGTCACCGGGATCAATCAGCGAGTGTGTCTCCACGATGTGGGCCGTGGTCACGATGCCGGTCCCCAGGGGCTTGGTCAGCCACAACGTCTGGCCCGGATCCAGGCTTTCGCCCTTGGTGAGCAGATGGTCCGGATCACCCAGGCCGGTCACGGACAGTCCGTAGAACAGTTCGGGGTTCGTCACTGTGTGCCCGCCGGCTACCACGCCTCCGGCTTCCCGGACCTTTTTGGCACCGCCCGCCAGGATGGCGGACAGTACGTCAAGGCCCACCGACTCGGGCATTCCGGCGATGTTCAGGGCGAACAGGACTTCGCCGCCCATGGCAAAGACGTCGCTCATGGCATTGGCGGCCGCGATGGCCCCGAAGGTTTCGGGATCATCGACGATGGGGGTGAAGAAGTCCGCGGTTTGGATCAGGGCCTGATCCTCATGCAGGGTCCATACGGCGGCATCGTCAGGCTTTTGGATGCCGGCCCGCAAGGCTCCGTTGCTGGAACCCTGCATTTCGTTCAGTTGTCGCAGGACCTGCGACAGCTCCCGGGGCGGGAGTTTCGATGCTCAGCCGGCGCAGGAGGCCAGCGTTGTCAGCTTGATGTCAGGGTCCACAGTGCGTGCGGTTGGCTGTTGGGAACTATGGTCAGTCTATGCGCTACGTGGAGAATTTCGGTGATCTTGTTTCCGGGCTGCCTTGGGTAGGTGGCTGTTCAGCCTCGGCCAAGGAATGCCCCGACGATTCGCCGGTGGCTTCATGCATATGGCTTCTGCCGGCATGGTTGCTTCATGTCATGACTCCGCGTGTCGGTGGGAGTTCAGATGCCGTTCCGCCAACCGTCCTCCTTGCGGTACACGTAATCGGGTTCATCGGGACCCAGCACCTGCATGCGCTCCTCCGCGGCGAAATCCGCCATTGCCATGCGCACGGACTGCCGAGCCATGGCGATCAGGAAGTCGGTCAACACCGATAGATCGCCCACGTCTGCCGCTTGCATGGCAGACAGGTAGTAACTGCGATCTTGGCGGTGGACGCAGATGGGCAGCCAGCCTGCGCGTATCAGGTGCCAGTTCAGGAGCACACGGCCTGTGCGGCCGTTGCCGTCCGCGAAGGGGTGAATCTGGATAAAGCGGTGGTGCAGCCAAGCTCCCGTCAGCAATGGGTGCTGCCTGGTCCGGTACTGGCCGTAGAGGTCCAGCAGGAGGTCCAGTTGGGGGTCCACCTGCTCCGGTGGGGCGTAAAGATGAATCGTGCCGTCGGGTCGCGTGGGGTTGTTGGGATAGTCCTTCCACACTCCGCGTCGCAACCTGCGCTGCACGGGCCGTCCCAGCATGTCCACTGCATGGTGTGTTTCCTGGTGGGCAGTTATTTGGGCGTGTAGCTCGCGCATGGAGTGCTTGGTGATGGGGCGGTCCTCGCGAATAAAGGCGTAGACCATTGCGGCAGCTGCCATATGGTCCTGCAACACAGTCACCAGATGCTCCGGCTCCACGTCCACGCCCTGTCGGCGCACATGCTCTACGCGGAAGCCTTCCCGCAGCAAGGTCTGCGTGACGCCATGGGTGGGGTTGTACAGGCCCTCGATCACACCGGTCTCGATGGCCATGCTGCGCTCCAGGCGTTCCAGACCCTCTCGGATCCGGTCTTGGGCTGCGAGGTTCGCACGCAGGTTTTGGAAGCGCAGGTTCCATTCATCCTCGTAGTCGAACGCGCGTTCCGTGTCCGCGGCAGCCAGGGGCTGAATGCCCTCCCAGTCAGCGTAACGGGTTTCCCTTTCCTTGTCTCGGTCGCCGCGCCGCGGCAGACGCGGTTCCCGCGGAGATTGCAGTTTCATGACCGGTCTCCAGTTGATGTTGCCGGACCTGCAGGGTTTGCCTGCGGCACCCCTTTCCAGTGTTCGTCGCAGCATACCCCATGAGCACCATCATTTTTGGAGTATGTTGTCGGGAGGGGCTGAACCTTCGGTCGCGGACGCGTCTCGGTGTGGAAGGGACGGAGACAAGGAATAGAATTGTCCATCGGTGGGCAGATTACGGAGACAACCCCCGGAAGAGCCTGTGGACTTCACTGTTGAGGCTCTGTCCCGATTTCCCGGAATGGCTCCATGCAGCTGACGGGGCTATTTCGTGCCACAGGCGGAGGCACCAAATTAGCATATGGTCCTCTGCGTACCTCTGTGCATGCCCCAAGGTCATGATCAGGGAAGACTCGGATCGGATATTCGGACCAAGAACCTGAGAAGGAATCGCTGTCCCATGGCTTGGGTGTTCCGGGTGTGTGGTCGTGGGCACGCAGCACCACCGTCATGCTGAATGGACTCCTGTGTTGGGCTCCCTAGTTCTGATGGCAGTCGGCTATGCGGCAGTGGCGACCCCTTGCCGCACGGCCACGGGCGCGGTCGTTGTCTGGATGGTGACCGGCTGCGTGGTCATGATCCGCTTCGTGGCTGACACCATGTGCATGGTCGAATACCGGGCTGCTTTTGCTGGCTTGTAGGGCATCGAATTGTCCGAGACGGCGCGTGCCCGGATTGATACCCTTGAACAACGTCTGGTCTTCCTGATCACGATTTTGTTCTATGGTGTCAGTCACGAGTCTGATTCTGATGAAGCACGTCCTATCCCTGCTATCAACCAACTTACACGGTCCGCTGGAGTCCAACGGATTCAATGGATGCGTGGCATGTCGTTGCCGATTCGGTTCACTGGGTGTGGGAGTTCACAGGACATCTGTATCCGGAGGCGGCGGATCAAGGAACCATGATCGTAACTACCCGGTCTGGACCGCCGCTGTGCGAACGAACTGGGGTTGCAAATCACCGACGGCTTGCAACCTCAGCTGGTGAAGCGGAGTGGCCGCGGATTACATCTCGGGGCCCGGGTGTTCATGGGTGCCGCGTTCGACTGTCCGGTGCAAGTTCATGGCTATCCTGACCACAATCCCGGACCAGCAAGCTGCTGACTTGGTGCCGAACATTGCTCTGTGTTGACATTGTCAATGCCCTGAGGAAATACAAGCATGGATCTATTTGATACGAAAGATGTCGTTCAGGGAATTGTCATTGGGGTTTTGGGCACTGTCGTGGCCTCAGTCATCCTGTTTGCCCCTAGAGGGTTGAAGGCGCGTTTGGAATATCGAAATCAGAGGGTATTCCTCACTCGGACCATTGAGAAGTACCGGGATCTGATTTACGGAGCGCAGGCGGTTGAAGTAAATGAGGAGATATGGACAGTGGTCGAGGTTCGTCATGCCCAATTCAAGGCATTCCAGCGTGAGATGGATATCCTCCAACAGGGCCGAACATCCCGACTGTCGTTCGACCAGAAACAAGCGGTGTTTGGACGACTTGCCTTCTTTGCCGAACAGTATTCCGAGGTCCGACTAAACCTTGAGGGTTATCGGGAGATCTTCGATAAGTTGGAAGCCATTCCATGGCTTCGACTGAAGAAACCGCTTGCCTCCGAACACGCTGACTGAACTGGATGAAAACGCGCCGCTCCGGATAACATTGCTGCCGACAGACGATGTGCCCGCGGACTTCGCCGATGATGAGCATGAGCGGAGGCGGACCCGGTGGGGCGATCTGCGTAAGGTCTGGCTGTTCTGCACGGCTATGGTCCTGTGCTTATGCCTAGTAGTGGTGTGGGTGGCGGCGGTTGAAGGCGAAGCATGTAGTCACGACCACGAGGATGGCTTCTATGGCACGGACAACAGCCGACCCACTGCCGGACCTGGAGGGCTCGTACTCCGTGACCCGGAAGCGCTACTGCCGCGACGCGGTGCTGTCCTTCCACTGCAGAACAGGCTGACGGAATAAAAGCGTGGCCGTACCTGTGTACTTACAACCTTGTATCACAACCCTCAGCGACAGTCCTACTGTATGTCTGTATGTCTGCTTCCCTTTGCGGAGCCAAGCCGCACGCTGAAAAGAGAGGACCGCCACTTGCGCGCACCGCGCGCATCCTGAACCAGCTGTCGGCAAGCTGATTCAAATCCTGCTTTGCCTGTTCAGGGAAACGCTCATTGAACTTGAACATGTCTCCGCGCCTTCCACCCAGTGTGCCCATTCTTTCGTAGCCTTTTTCAACAAGGTTATGGTGTAGAAATTCCTCAAGCTGCTTACGCTCGGCTTCCTTGAGTTCAGGGCACGGACGTTCCCACCAAGCGTACTCTTCCGCCTCGAAGGTGTTCTGGAGCGCGGAGTTCTCATTAGCTCGTTGCGCAGGGTGTCTGTCTGTTTCGCCTACCCGAAATTGTTTTCCACAATTCAAGCGGTTAGCATACACCCAGGATTTTGGTGATGGCGGCACAGAGGGCAGACCATTCTGCTTGACCTTGGGCTCACAGCCTCTCCCGTAGGCTTGTCGCCAAGCTTGGCTTAAACTGGTACATTGGGCCAATTGGTCATCGGTGCACTGGTTGACCACTGCCAGTCGTCGGAGGGTCTCTATACCTACCGATGTGCCCTTGAGGCGACGCAAGGTTATCTTCGCCTTGCGTGCGGTTTCACACACAACTTCGGCATGATGCCCGCAATGCCTCACATAGTTCAGCGTGCGGGTCTTATACCAATCCATCATGCCTGGATTACTTGAGTGTCGGCAGGCAGCTTGGTTAGGGCCTTCCGGATCCAGGCCCAGCCGCACAGTTGCCGGACCCGTTCCGGGTCGGCCTGCCACGCCTTCAGGATGGGCTCCAGCGCGTCCTGCTTGGCCTGCAGGTCCGGATAGACCCGTCCCTCGATGGCCCGGCGCAACTCCCGGAAGAAGCGTTCCACCGGGTTCAGCTCGGGGGCGTAGGGCGGCTGCACCACTTGGGGCGCGTCCACGGCCTGCATCTCCTCGCCCGTGTGGCCGCCGGCCCCGTCCCAGACCCAGCCGTCGATGGCCGGCTCCTGCGCCCAGACCCCCCAGATGCGGGCCATCTCCTCGCCCTTCATGTTCTTCTGCCACGCCCACCACAGCCGCCCCGTCAGGGGATCGAGGGCGACGGTCACATAGATGTACTTCCAGCCGATCTGTACAGCCTGGGACACCGCCACCCCGCGCGGGGCCCAAACCCTGCGCACCTGGCCGCGCAGCCCCAGCTTCATCTCGTCGCCCCACACAATCCCCTGCCCCGCCTTCAGCCCGACCGCCTTCAAACGTTGCCCGAGCCCCCCTTTTTCCAGGCCGCCTGGGCCTGGGAGTCGACCTGCGGGTGGCGCGGCCGGGGCACCTTCAGCCGGATCCCCAGCCGCGGCAGCAAGGTGTACATGCTGCCTACGCTGTAGACCACTCCGAACCGCGCCTCGATCCAGTCCCGCACCGCCTGCGCCGTCCCAAACACCCCCTGGGCGGCTTCCGCCACCAGCTGCGCCTGCTGGTCCTTCGTCAGAAAGGAGGGCTTGCCCGGACCGCCCCGCCGATGGGACCGCACCGCGGCCAACCCCCCGGACCGGTACCAGCGCAGCCACTGCTGCACGGCATTGCGGCTGACCCCCACCACGGCCGCCACCGCCGTCGGCCCCTCGCCCCGGCGCAGCAGCCACAGGGCATGCAGCCGCGTGCGCACCTCGGCCACGGGCTCGGCCCGGTACCGGGCATGCAGCGCGTCCGCCGTGTCCTCGGCGGCCCAGACAATGGCTGTCTTGCGAGCCATGACCGTCCCTCCCTGCGCTACCATCCACATGTCAAGTAATGACAGTATAATGGATTAGTATTATATGCCTTGTTGAAGTCATCAATGGCACTCTTCAACTCAGGCGGATAGTCTTGGGGGTGGGCATCGGTGGGCACGGAGCTGGTTTCCGTTGGATGAATGCTACTACTGAACAGGCAGCCAGTATATGTTAGCCAGCTCCTCGGCGGTCGAAGGGAATCTGCGTTTACCAAGGAGTACTGCCCGCATAGGGCGTGGCCGAGGGTTGGGCTACCCGGTTGGCGAGGTGCCGGTCCACGATGAGGGTGTCGGAGGCGTTGGTGTAGGCACTGGCGGTAGCCATGGCTTGGGCGTTGCCGCGGGCAGGGTCCCAGTGGTCACACACAGGAACAGTTCCCAGCGATTGGGTCTGCCACTTGAGGTGTTGGTGGCCACCACCAGCAGTACGGGACTAAGGTTCTGGTGAAGGTCACATCTCCGAGCGCGCTGCAGAATGCGCCGCCGGCAGCGCTGCTGGTATCCCGGCGGGTTGGCGGCCGGCCGCGGGTAACGTGTCGCAACCGTCGACAAGGCCGTGCACATTGGTGCAAACCATGGTCTCACCAGTTCGGCAGTCAGTTCGATTTTGGTCGTGGGCGGCCACACCGGCGTCGTGCCCCTGCCATTAGTGGTCAAGGTCTGGCCGTCGGGCATCAGGATCCTGTCCACCTCCAAGGTGCCGGATGCGACGGTTCCGGCGGTCAGCTGGGTAGCCAGTAGGTGGACTGCGTCGGGTTCGAACACTGCCGTAGGTCGCTAAACCGCGGTGGCCCCCAGCAGGGGTGTGGGAGTCGGCGTGGGTGATGGGACCGGAATCAGCTTGCAGTCGGAGCTAGCCTCGCAGGTTTCAGGATCCCGGGTCTCCCATCTCCGGAACATACAGGGAATGGTCCTCAATGTAGTCGTGCACTGCCAGCGGAACCAGATATCTGATCGGTTCGCCGGCATCGATACGGGTCCGGATATTGGTGCCGGACAAGTCGACCCCGGGCATCTCCATCAAGTGGACACGGTTCCGGATCCCAGGAAACCTTTCGTCCAACCGGAGCCAGATCTTCTCCACGCCAGGACGGTTCAAGATCACCAGTTCGCAGTTTTGGACAAGCCAGTCCGGCTTGTGCCAAGTATGCAGGTCGCGCAGGCTGTCCATGCCCATGAGGAAGTAGAGATTGGCGCGCCCGGCGAGTTGCGTTTGCAGCATCTCCATCAGATCCGCGGTGTAGTTCGGCACAGCATCGTCGGCATTGAGCAGTGAGACACTGAAGGCGGGATTGCCGGCCACGGCCAGCTCGACCATGGCTAGGCGATCTGTAAATGGCGTCTGTACCTCGCCAGCCTTGTGGGGAGGGTAGTTGGCCGGTACGAACCAGGTCTGGTCCAGGGAAAGGCGCAGGGCCGCTTCTTGGGCCAGAAGCAAGTGGCCCACGTGGACCGGATCGAACGTGCCTCCGAACACTCCAAGGCGGGGTATCGCATTTCCGGCCATCGAAAACCGGTCTGGCGTGTGGCGGACACCGATCGTCCTCATGGTGCAGTGGATGCCGTGCCAAAGTGTGTCTTTCGCGATGGTCGGGAACTCAGAAGGCATTATCGAACCCCCAAACAAGTTCGGATTCGGCAATCCTCACGGTGTCTCCCTCTTCGATGCCCTGGGCGCGCAAGGTCTCGGAAACCCCCCAAGTGTCGAGGATGTTCTGGAAGCGCAGGGCGGACTCCGACAGATCCCAATTTGTCATGCGCGTAATTCGTTCCAGGCCGACACCGGCGACCTGCCAGCGGTCGGGACCCAGACGTGTCACGGTGAAGGCCCGGTCGTCTTCCGACACGGCGATCTCCGGAAGGTCGGGAAGGGTGCTTGCTTCCACTGCGGGAATCTCCTCGAGTTGGCGATCCAGAGCCCAAAGCAGGTCTTGCACATTCTCGCCGGTGACGGCCGAGATGGACCAGAAAGGCAACCCGCGCTTGTCCATGGTCGTTTTCAGTTCCGCTTCGGCGGCGCGGGCCTGTGGAAGGTCCCGCTTGTTCAGGACCACCACCCTCGGTTTGGCGGCGAGTGCCTCGCTGTAGTTGGCCAGCTCCGATTCGATTATCGCCATCTCCCCGCCCGGATCGTTCGACGATCCGTCCAGCAGGTGTACCAGCAGGCGTGTGCGTTCCACGTGACGAAGAAACTCGATGCCCAGTCCCGTGCCCTGATGGGCCCCTTCGACCAAGCCGGGGATGTCCACGAAGATCCGTTGCCGGTGGTCCAGTTCCACCACGCCCAAGTTCGGCACCAGGGTTGTGAAGGGATAGTCGGCGATCTCCGGACGGGCTGCGCTGATGCGGCTGATCAGTGTCGACTTGCCGGCGTTGGGCACCCCGATGATGCCGACCTCCGCCACCAGTTTCAATTCCAGGTCGAGCCAGTGCTCCTGGCCCGGTTCGCCCTTCTCCGCCAGGCGCGGTGCTTGGTGACGAGCTGAACGGAAGGAGGCATTGCCCCGGCCGCCGCGCCCACCCCGGACCAGCAGGGCTCGTTGACCCTCGTCCGTCAGGTCCGCCATCAGATTGCCGTCCTCGGCATTGCGCACGAGGGTGCCAGCGGGCACCCGCACCTCCAGGTCCGCGCCGTACGCTCCCTGCTTGACCGTATTGCCTCCGCGTCCTCCCTTGCCGGCCCGGTAATGCACCTTTCGGCGCAGCCCGTGGAGAGTGTTCATGGATGCGTCCGCCACGGCAACAACATGTCCGCCCCGGCCGCCGTTGCCGCCGGACGGGCCGCCGCGCGGGGCGTGCTTCTGCCGCAGGAAGGCCACGATGCCATCGCCGCCCTGGCCGCCTTGGACCCAAATTCGCGCTCGGTCAAAGAACATGTTGTGGGAATGGGTTCCGTGATGGTTGTCGGGAGGCTGGTTGGGGACGGTGCATCCGATTCAGGGGTTGCGGATCCGTGCCGAATCTACAGTGTATAATCCCGCGTTTCTGACCGTTGCGACAATGTTGGTACCTGGGGGCCCGGTTTGGGCCCATTTCGTTCACTAGCCTTTCAATCGGCAATGAACATACCGGCGGGTGGTTTGGTCCGGAGACCGGCTCACCTTGTCTCGTTGGTTGTGCTCGCGTTGGGCTTGACGTCCGTGGTGGCACTTGAGATTCCGGGGGTCACGCGTTTCAAGGTGGAAACGGGTGGCACGCTCCCGGTTCGGATTGTTGCGCCCTTCGATCTGGTTTTGGGCGAAGGGTCTCCCTCCGACGGCGCACGGGCCGGCGAACCGGACCTCCGCAGCTATTTGGATGCCGTTTCGGTCCACAGGCAGTCCGGGAGCCAACCGGCAACTTCACCGGCAGGCTACAGCCAGTTGCAGAAGGCACTGCTGCCCGAGCTGTTGGCTATGTCGGACGATGCTTGGTCGGCCTTGAGGCACGCCCTGGATGAAGCTCTGCAACTGGTGGACACCGAAACGCAGGTCCCACAGGATCTGGCCGGATACCGGGACCATCTGTACAGGCAACTGAACAACCTACCGCCGGGGCAGGCGGACATCGCCTTTTCCCTGTTGCTGCCGGTTATCTCCGAACGGGCTGCCGCCGGCGCCTTTGGCTCGGGTGCGACCGTGGCCGTGCCGGGCATGCCGCTGGACAGCGTGCAGGTCGCGGCTCTGAGGCGATTGGATTTGGTGTGGACAGGGTGGATCACACCGCGCTTTCTGTTTCTGTTTCCGGTCGTGGTCGGCCTGTTGTTTCTTCTGTACCGCGTCATCCCGGAGACCAACCAATACCTGGTACAGCAGCCACGGGAGTTGAAGGCCTTGGTGCTGCTGATTGCCGCCGGCCTGCTGGTGGTTCGCCTGCAAGCGCATCTGGCACCCTGGCTCCGGTACATGATTCCCTTGGCCGCCCTGGGCATGACAGGCAGGGCCCTGGCCGGTTTTCGGGTGGCCTCGATGGTGATGTTGGTTTTCCTGATTGTCTGTGGGTTCGTGCCTCGGATGACGCTCCCGCACATGGTGTTCCTGGCGATGACCGTTGCGACCGGATTGGTCGCGCTGCGCCAGACACATCGAATCGGCGACTTCATGAAAGCGGGTGTTTGGGTGGCGATTCTGGCTTCACTCCTGATTGTTCCCGGCTGGCTGCAGAAGTCGCCCGGTTTGCCTGAACTGTCGGGCTCGGCCGGCAACTGGCTGGAGACCGGTCCGGCTTTCTTCGCCCGCGGCCCCTTTCTGATGGGACTGGCGGCCGTGGTGCACGGCTTGACCGCGTCCAGCCTGGCCTTGGGGGCGATCTACGGATTGGGGGACGCGACCGGCCGCGTGACGAGCTTCCGCCTGGCGGAACTCGCACGCCCGGATCATCCGTTGCTGGCGGCGTTGCGGGAAGAGGCCCCCGGCACGTACCAGCACTCCCTGTTGGTTAGCGACATGGCCGAGAAGGCGGCCCATGCCATCGGAGCCGACCCTCTGTTGACCAGGGTGGGTGCGCTGTACCACGACATCGGCAAGCTGCAGAACCCGGGCATGTTCGTCGAGAACATGGGCCCGGACGACAATCCTCACCAGGACCTGTCGCCCCGCGAGTCGGCGGAGATCATCATTCGGCATGTGGCGGACGGGGTCAGGATGGGCAAGGAGCACAACTTGCCGCCGCGCATCCTCGACTTCATCAGGGAACACCATGCCGACCAAATCATGGTGCCGTTCTTCCACCGGGCCTTGGAGGAGGCGGGAACCGACGTCCAGGTCGGTGAGAAACCGTTCCGATACGCGGGTCCCAAGCCGCAAACCCGAGAAACTACCGTGTTGTTCCTGGCCGACTCCTGCGAGGCCGCGTTCCGTGCCATGCGCCCTGAAACCGAGGATGCCGTCCAGGAGTTGGTAAGCGGACAATTCGAGGCCCGACTGTTGGACGGATCGCTGATCGACAGTCCGTTGCGGCTGGCGGAGTTCCAGACGGTGCGCCGAATCGTGGGGGCCATGCTTCAATCGGTCAACCACCGCCGGATTCCCTATCCGATTTCGGACGAGGGTTGGGCGCGGCCGTCGACGTTGTCCGCCAAGACGATTTCGGCAGCGCCCCCGCACACCCAAGTCCAGATGTAGCCTTGAGGTCGACTGGCCGGTCGCCGGAACCGGGAATGTCGGTCCGTTGGGATTGGAATAGTGATCGAAACTCCTCGGCTGCAGTTCGTCGGTATCCTTCCCGGATGCCTCGATTCCGGGGATTTGGAACAGGCGGTTGCCCTGGTGGCAGTCGAGGTGGGGCCAAAGGTCCGACTGTCTCCCCCGCGAGGTTCCGTCCTGAACGTGTTGTTCGCTGCGGAAGATGAAATCCGAGCCCTGAACCACGAGTTTCTCGGGGTGGACGGTGTCACGGACGTTCTCAGCTTCGGGGAGGACGCGGATGCCCTCCCGGTTGATATGCGGCTTCTGGAGGAGCCGATTGTCTTTGGCGAACTCGTGCTCTGCCCCGACTATGTCACCCGGTACGCCCGGCGGGTGGGCACCGAGCCTGCGGCGGAACTGCTCCTGTGCTTCGTTCACGGATTTCTGCACCTTCTGGGTCTGGACCATGGAACTCCGGAGGAGGAAGATGTGATGTTCCACCTGCAGGACCGGGTCGTGCGCAGGCTCGGACATAGCCCTCGGACGACGTATCGCGGGTGTTCCGCTGCATCCAGGCAGCCATGAATCGATTCGTGCTCGGGGTCCGGCATGCCCTGTCCGGACTGGCCCATGCGGCCCGACGCGAGCGCAACTTCCAGATTGAATTGGCCTTGGGCCTCGCGGCCCTCGCGATGGCCTGGTGGTTGCGAATCACACGCATCGAGTGGTTGGTCGTTGTGATCTGTTGTGGCCTAGTGCTGTCCGCGGAACTGCTCAACACCGCGGTCGAACACTTGGCCGACACAACCGGACTCGTGCGCAGCGAGCAGATCCGCGTTGTCAAGGATGTTGCCGCTGGTGCAGTACTGGTGGCTGTGGTGGTCAGCCTTGCAGTCGGAGCCGCGGTTTTCCTTCCGTATCTGGCTGCCATGGCAAGGTCCTGAACCGGAAGCCGGAAATCCGGTGGCGA
Organism: Caldilineaceae bacterium; assembly: GCA_965208365.1. Classification (GTDB taxonomy): domain Bacteria; phylum Chloroflexota; class Anaerolineae; order Caldilineales; family Caldilineaceae; genus Bin34. The sequence goes on from OZ242330.1 coordinate 2,925,210, forward strand.
GATTGCACTGCAATGGCGGATGATTTGGTGTGGACCTCGGCCACTGGACTAAAATAGTCGAATCTACAGGTCTGCATGGATGCTTGCGGCAGGCAGGGATGGAAACAATGGAGAAGAACGGATACATCAATTCCAGCAACGGAGCCCGGACCGGTACATATACGGTCAAGGCCGGCTTGGCCCAGATGCTGAAGGGCGGCGTCATCATGGATGTCGTGACACCCGAGCAGGCCCGGATCGCCGAGGAGGCGGGTGCCTGCGCCGTCATGGCGCTTGAGCGCGTTCCGGCGGACATCCGCAAGGAAGGCGGTGTCTCCCGCATGAGCGATCCCCAGGTGATTCGCGCCATCAAGGAAGCCGTCACCATTCCCGTCATGGCCAAGGCGCGCATCGGCCACTTTGTCGAAGCCCAGATTCTGGAGGCCCTCGGCATCGACTACATCGACGAAAGCGAGGTCCTGACCCCGGCCGACGAGAACAACCACATCGACAAGCACAACTTTACGGTTCCCTTTGTCTGTGGTTGCCGCAACCTGGGCGAGGCGCTGCGGCGCATTGCCGAAGGCGCCGCCATGATCCGAACCAAGGGCGAGGCCGGTACGGGCAACGTGGTCGAGGCGGTGCGCCATGCGCGCAGCGTGCTCGGGGAGGTTCGGCGCATCTCGACCATGAGCGCCGACGAGCGCTATGCGTATGCCAGGGACATTCAGGCACCGGTGGAGCTGGTCAACGAGACGGCAACCCTGGGCCGCCTGCCCGTGGTCAACTTTGCGGCCGGCGGGGTTGCCACCCCGGCGGACGCCGCGCTCATGATGCAGCTGGGCCTGGACGGTGTGTTCGTGGGCTCGGGCATCTTCAAGAGCGGAGCGCCGGCCAAGCGGGCCCATGCCATCGTGCAGGCGGTGACCCACTTCAACGATGCCGAAGTGCTGGCCGAAGTGAGCGAGGACCTAGGCGAACCGATGGTCGGCATCAATCTCGATACGCTGTCCGAACCGGAGAAGATGGCTCATCGCGGCTGGTAGTGAGGCCGTACCCCTGCGCATCGGCGTACTGGCGTTGCAGGGAGCTTTTCGGGAACACATACAAAAACTGGAAGTTCTGGGAGCTGCGGCCGTTGAAGTGCGGCGGGCGGACCAGCTCGGTAAGCTGGACGGGCTGATCATTCCCGGCGGCGAGTCCACAACCATGGGCCTCGTCGCGGAACGTTGGGGGTTGGTCAACCCCCTACGGCGGTGGGTGTCCCAAGGCCGGCCGGTCTGGGGAACCTGTGCCGGGCTGATCCTTCTGGCGGATCGGGCCACGGGCCAGAAGCGGGACGGACAGCCACTGCTGGGCGGCCTGAACGTGTCGGTGGACCGCAACTTCTTCGGCAGCCAACGGGACAGTTTCGAGGCGGAACTGGAGGTTGTCGGCTGGGATGCCCCGTCACCGGCGGTGTTCATTCGCGCGCCGGCCGTCATCGAAACCGGTCCAGATGTGGAAGTTCTGGCGGAGTGGACGGATCCCGACGGCCACGCTGTCCAGGTGGCTGTGCGTCAGAGCCACATCTTGGGGACGGCTTTTCACCCGGAATTGTCCGGGGATTTGCGCTGGCACCGTCTGTTCCTGAACATGGTTGAAGCGGGAGCTGCGACGCAGGTCAACCGAAGCGGTCCCTAACCGGGCAACCGCGTCGCTGGGGTTGGTGCGCGGAACGTTGGTCTCCGGAATCCGGTCTGCTCACCGGATCAGCTGGACCACCAGTTCCTCGCGCACTCCGGCATTGGTTTCCCCGGCTTGGTGTGTCCGCAGGATGTCCGCTGCATTCGAGCCTGCGGATTTGCGCATGACCTGCCCCAATGCCCAGACGGCGTGTTCCCGAACCGCGGCCAAATCCTCCTGCAGTGCCTTTTCCAAGGCCTGCAGGGCTGCAGGTGCTCCCCAGTTGCCCAAGGCGGTACATACGTTGCGGAGCATTCCAGTGCGCTTGGCCCGTTTGACCGCGGAGCGTCGGAAGTACGCTCTGAATGCCCTATCGTCAAGCCAATAGGGGTGGTTTTCCCGAAAGCCGTCCAACAGCCTGGGTGCCATCCACTCGGTTTGGATCGGCTGGCTCGCCAGAAACCCGGCACCGGGTTGTCGATCGTGGTTCCAGGGACAGACCTCTTGGCAGACATCGCACCCGAACACCAGGTTGCCGAATCGGCTGCGGAGATCCCTGGGCACGGCCCCCTTGGCTTCTATGGTCCAGTAGCTGATGCACCTGCGGGCATCCAGCATCAAAGGCCCGCGGAAGGCATCGGTGGGACACTGGTCCAGGCAGCGGGTGCACCGGCCGCAAGTCATGGTGCGTGTGGTATCGCCCGCCTCTGCGTTTTTCCACGAGCCTATGTCCTGTTCGTACGGCAGGCCGTCCATAACGGCGATGGGCGACAAGGCTGGCGCCGAGGAGCGAACCGCGGGAGCCGGATCCGGCGCGACGGTTTCCGGAATGGCCAGGACAGCCAGGAAAATCCAGCTGCCCAGGTCCGGGTTGATGGAGCAGCAGTTCTTGCCGGTGAATGCCAGGCCGGAGGCCATGGCCCAGTCGCGTTCCACCACTGGCCCGGTGTCCACCCAGCATCGGGCATGGGCAGTACGGCCGCTGAGTTTCCGGATCCGGGCATCCAGTTCAAAGAGCCGGGGTTTGATTTGGTCGTGGTAGTCCTCGTGCCAGGCATACCGGGCAAAGATACCGCGCGACGGATCCCGGCGTACGTGTTCGGGTAGATCCGCATGCAGGTAGTCAACGCCGAGCACCACCAGGGAGCGGACAGGCTGACTGTCGGCCACGAGCAGGCGGTCCGGATGCATGCGGATATCCGGGTTGCGCGCCAGCCAGGCCATGTCGCCGTGGCAGCCTTCCTCCAGCCAGGCCTCCAGGTAGTCGGCGTGCACGGCCCCGGACCGCGGGGCGGCAATGCGGCACAGATCGAAGCCCAGCCCCGAGGCCAGGACCCGAATCGTGGATGCGGGCAATTCGGGCTGCGTCATGTCTCGGGGTTCCGGTCGGCGGTGTCTGGTGCGTTCTCGACTTGCGAGTACACTGATCGGGTGTTCCGCCTGTCTTGGTTCCTACCCATTGGTGTTCCGCCCATGAACCTCAACTCCCAAACCCCCAGCGCTGGCGAAAGTGTCTTGGCCATCCGTGGCGGCCCCAAGGCGGTAGACCGTGATCTCAATCTGTTCAAGGGTGCCGGTCTGCTTGGAGCCGAGGAGAAGCAGGCCGTGATGGAAGTATTGGATGCCCAGTCCCTGTTCCGGTACTACGGTCCCAACCACCTCGGCAAGGTGGCGGCCTTTGAACAGGCCCTGGCGGACTATTTGGGCGTGCCGTTTGCCTTGGGCGCCGCCAACGGTACGGCGGCGCTGCGCCTCGGCTTGGCGGCCCTCGGGGTCGGTCCGGGGGACGAAGTGATCGTACCAGCCGCCACCTTCATTGCGTCGGTTGGCGCCATTGTCGCCAGCCGTGCCCGGCCCGTGTTCTGCGAGGTAGACGCCAATATGCTTCTGGATCCGGAGGATCTGGAACGGTGCCTGACTCCCTTGACCAAGGCGATCATGCCCGTCCACCTGGGAGGCAAGTGCGCGGACATGGATGCCGTGTGCGACTTTGCCCGAGTCCATGGCCTCAAGGTAATAGAAGATGCGGCCCAGGCCGTAGGCAGTGTCCATCGGGACCGGCCCGTGGCCACCATCGGTGATGTGGGTTGCTTCTCGTTCCAGTTGGAGAAGAACATTACCAGTGGCGAAGGCGGGGCGTTGATCACGAGCGATCCGGAACTCTACCGTCGGGCCACCATCTATTCCGATCAGGGCGGCCAGTTCTGGACATCCCATTCGGGAGTCAGGGATCACTTCAAGGGTTTGCAGGCCGATCCGATTGTTGGCGAAAACCTTCGCATGAACGAGATTGCAGGTGCCATCATGGGCTGCCAACTGAGCAAGCTGCCCGCCGTTCTGGATCGCATCGAGTCCACCAATGGTGCCCTCAGGACTGGCATGGAGGAACTGGCCGGAGCCAGCCTGGAGCCCCGGGTCGAAGGCCGCGATCGGCATTCCGTCTGGGTCATCGACTATGCCGAGAGTGCCGAGGACGCTTCCGAGCGCATCGAGTGGCTTCGCGCCGAAGGGTTGCCCGTCGGCAAGATCTACGGTGGGGTTCCGGTTTATGCCGCCGATCAGGTGCTGAACCAACGCTTGGCTGCACGGGGCTGTCCCTTCGACTGCCCCGCTTATTTCCCCGAGCCCGTGGAGTACAGCATGGGCATGTGCCCCCGGTCGGAGGATCTGATGAATCGGTCGATCGTCCTGAACGTGGGGCCGCTGTGGTCGGAAGAGGATCTGGACGACGTGCTGACCGGCGCTGCCAAGGTGTATCGGGCTGCGGCCGATTCCGGGTAGCGGCGGTCTGTCACGGCTGACACGCTTGGACGCAGGCCGGCTCGATCCGGACCATGCCTCCAGTGGCGGATCTCGGCCCATCCTTAGATATGTCTTCATCTCTTCGTGGTCAAAAACATCTATGGAACCGCGAATTAGCCTTATTACCCTAGGCGTTGCCAACCTGTCTCGCTCAGTGGAATTTTATCGGGGTGGATTGGGACTACCCCTTGTGGATGAAAACACCGAATCCATCGCCTTCTTCCAGACTGGAGGCACTTGGCTGGCCTTGTACCCTCGGGATGCCCTGGCCGCCGATGTGGGTGTTGTCACGGAGGGCCAGGGCTTTTCCGGTGTCACCCTGGCTCATAACGTCCGTACGCAGGAAGAGGTGGATGCCCTGCTGGACGTGGCCGTAGCTGCCGGTGCCACGTTGGTTAAGCCGGCTCAAGATGCCTTTTGGGGAGGTTACTCCGGTTACTTTGCCGATCCCGACGGCCACCTTTGGGAAGTCGCATGGAATCCCCATTTTTGGATTGAGGGACTGATTCGGGACAGCATGATTCACCAGTGATTGCAGACAACCAAGGGCAGGCAGACTGGACGGTCCTGTTGTTGATGGCCTCCGCTGTTGGTAGGACCGGAATCCCGGTGGCAGAATGGTCCCCCTTCATCGATCCCATGGAATAACCGGTAATGAGCAACGCGCTGGACAAACTCAAGGAACGGCTGGCCACCGTCACCGATCTGAACCAGGCTGCCAGCCTGATGCACCACGACCAGGAAACGGTCATGCCGGAAGGCGCTGCGGCTGCGCGCGCGGCGCAACTGGGTACGGTGTCCAGGGTTGCCCACGAGCTGTTTGTTGCCGACGAAGTCGGAGTCTGGCTGGAGGAACTGCAACCTGCCTCGGAAGACTCTGGCCTGGCCGCGGAGGATCGGGATCTGGTCAAGGTCGCGGCCCGGGACTACAGGCGCAAGCGCAACCTTCCGGCCGAGTACGTGAACCGTTCAACCGAAACGCACATACTGTCCAACGAGGCGTGGCGCAAGGCCCGGGATGCCGCCGACTACGGACAGTTCCTGCCGTGGTTGCGGAAGTGCGTGGACTTGGCACACGAGTACGCTGACTACCAGGGCTACGACGAACACGTCTACGACGCCCTACTGGATCAATTTGAACCCGATATGAAGGCCCGAGAGGTGGAGGCTATCTTTACGCCCCTGCGGGCCGAGACCGTTCGCCTGGTCAAGGCCGTTGCCGATTCGGGCGTGCAACTGGACAAGTCCTGCCTGACGGGCAACTTCGATCACGCAACCCAAGTGAACTTGGGCCGCACGCTGGTAAGCGCCTTCGGCTTCGATTTCAGCCGCGGGCGCGTGGACGAGGTCACCCATCCGTACTGCACCAGTTTCAGCCGGGACGATGTGCGGCTTTGCACGCGGGTGTACTCCGACGAATTCAACGTGTGCCTCTTCAGCATGCTGCACGAATGCGGCCATGCGCTGTACGACCAGAACATCGATCCGGGCTGGGACCGGACGCCGATTACCAGCGGATGTTCCCTCGGCATCCACGAGAGCCAGTCCCGGATGTGGGAAAACCTGGTCGGGCGCGGGCGTCCGTTTTGGGACTGGGCCTATCCAATCCTGCAGGCCCACTTTCCGCAGTTCAACGCGGTGCCTCGGGAGACCTACTACCGGGCCATCAACGGCGTCGCACCGAGCCTGATTCGGGTTGAAGCCGACGAAGTGACCTACAACCTCCACATCATGCTGCGGTTCGAGCTGGAGAAAGCGATGATGGAGGGCAAGGTGGACCTGGAGGATCTGCCACGCGAGTGGGACGACCGCATGGAGGAGTACTTGGGGGTGCGCCCCGAGGACGATGCCGAAGGCGTGTTGCAGGATGTGCACTGGAGCTTTGGCTACTTGGGCTACTTCCCGACCTACAGCCTGGGCAACATCATTTCCGTACAGTTGTACGAGGCGGCCAAACGGGACCATCCGGACTTGGAGGATCAATTCCGGCGCGGCAAGTTCGACACGCTGCTCGAATGGATGCGGATCCACATCCATCGGCATGGCCGGCGCTACACCCCCGGGGAACTCTTGGAGAAAAGCATCGGCACCGGAATTGATGCCGGGCCGTACGTGGGTTACCTGAAGACGAAGCTCAGTGATCTGTACGGGGCAACGGTTTGAACGGCATTCAGCGCACTGCGGCCTGCCGCCGCGGTTAGACTGAACCGGGTTCAACCCCACTGTCGACAAGCTGTTGTGAATCTGTCCCAAGACAGTAACGTCTCCCCACCAATCCGCGAACCATGAGCGCCGTCGCATCGGCCTGGTTCAGCCAGCGGCTGGACGGGGTTCGGGTCGGATACCTGGGCGCGGTGGCCTTTGGCCACTGCAGCATCGATATTCTCAATGCGGCCGTTGCCATCTTCCTGACGGCCCTCGTGGCCCGTTTCGACCTCAGCAACGCCGATCTTGCCTGGGGCATCACCTTCTACTTTGTGATGGCCTCCCTGCCCATGCCGTTGTTCGGCATTCTGGCCGATCGGTGGAACGGACGATGGCTGGCTCAGCTTGGTGTCCTGTGGACCGCCGTGGCGTTCCTGTTCGTTCCGTTCATCCCGACCTATCCCTTGTTGCTGGTGGTGTTGGCCGTGGGTGCCCTCGGCAGCGCTGCCTTTCATGCGACGGGTACGCGCACTGCCTCGCTGTCAGGCGGCGTCCACCACGCCAGCTTCTCTACATCGATCTTCTTCTTCCTGGGGCAGATCGGGTTGTCCACGGGCCCCATCATCGCCGGTGTCCTGATCCGCGAGTTCGGCCTTATGGGGATTGCGTACATGGCGCTGGCGGTGCTGCCCATGGTGGCCATCATGCAGTATCTGTTGCACCGACCCATGCCACCGGTCAGGCCGGTGGCGGTCCCCAACAGCAGGACCACCAGGAATCGCGCTGCACGCGTGGCACGGAGCGCGCTCGTCATTGCGCCTACCATCTTCATTCTCTACGTCGTCGCGCGGTCAGCCACCCTGCAGAACTTCATGAGCCTGCTGCCCAAGTACTTCGCGGATCAGGGACTGGATTCGGCCGGCTACGGGGCTCGGGCCGGAGCCTTGGTACTAGGCGGTTCCCTCGGCACGCTGGTGGGAGGGCTGCTGGACGGGCGTCTGCGGCGCAAGCACCTCATGATGTGGTCGTTGTGGCTCAGCATCCCCTTTCTCTATCTGACCCTCAACCAGGACGGGATTTACTACTACCTGAGTGCTGCCCTGGCCGGATTCATATCCAATACCTCGCACAGCGTGATTGTCGTGCAGGCCCAGGCCATGCTTCCGAAGCGGGAGGGACTGGCCTCCGGTCTTGCGCTCGGCGTCATGTTCGCCAGCGGCGCCGTCATGACCGGCGTGGCCGGATTCTTCGCGGACATCTTCACGTTGCGGGCCGTCATGTACACCCTTGCCTTCCTGCCCATTCTCGCGGGCGCGCTTCTGTTGATTCCGACCCGCGCGCCGGCCCCGACACCGGCACTGGCCCCCTCTCCCGGCCCGGCGAACTGACCACTTCCCGAGTGGGCCAAAACTGATTTAGACAGTTTTGGCAGGAAATATTGACAAAACCCCTTCCCAACCCGTACAATCCGGGCGTTGGATTGTTCAACCACGGGTGTCTGGGATGGACGTACCGCTTCCCGTCGAGCCACCGAAACAGATACAGGCTTCCGCCTGGACCATCGTCGAGTACCTGCAGCGGGAGGGCTGGGCGTCGGTCAAGGACCTGGAGGATCTGCTGGGTCTGACCCGCACGGCAGTGCGGGAGCACTTGGCAACCCTGGAGGCTGGCGGCTACCTGGAGAAGCGCACGGTGCATTCCGGCGTGGGGCGACCGCATCTGGAGTTTGCGAACTCCGAACAGGCCCGTTCCCTCTTCAACTGCCACTGCGGTTCGCTGGCCGTGACGCTGCTGGGGGAGATTTCGAGCCTGGTGACGGCCGAAACCCTGGTTGGTCTCATGTCACGGGTGTCCGAGAAGGTGGCCCTGGACTATTCGTCGCACATGCAGACCCAGGATGTGCGCAGTCGCGTCCATGAACTGGCGGTCCTGATGCAAAGGCAGGGGATCATCTGCTCCGTGCACACGGAGGCGGGCCGGGACTACATGCGGCTTGAGCTGTTCAACTGTCCATACCACGAGTTGGCGGCCGAGCATCCCCAAATCTGCGACATGGACCGCGACATGATTAGCCAGGCAGTCGGCGCTCCCGTCGAACTGCTGGACTGCATCATGGAGGATGCCGGCAGCTGCAACTTCGGCTTTCAGCTGAATCCCAGCCAAGAGAGGATCGTTCAGGAATGAGTCAATTGGAAATCCGGGATCTGCATGCCCGGGTCGACGGCCAGGACATTTTGCGCGGTGTCTCAATCACACTGAGACCGGGCGAAATCCATGCCATGATGGGGCGCAATGGCTCCGGCAAGTCCACACTGGCCTATGTCATCGCGGGCCATCCGCACTACGAAGTGACCGGAGGCGACATCCTGCTGGACGGCGAAAGCATCCTGGAGATGGAACCCAATGAGCGGTGTCAGGCCGGCATCTTCCTGGCCTTCCAATATCCGGTGTCCGTGCCGGGCGTCAGCGTGGCCAACTTCCTGCGCACCGCGGTGTCCAACGTGCGGGGCTTTACCAAGGAGGCCCACTTGGCCAGCCAGGAGGGTGGCGTGGTCGGCAGCCACCTCATGCCGATGCGCAAGTTCCGGCGCGAGCTGACGGCCAAGATGAAGGAGTTCCAGGTGGACTCCTCGTTCGCGCGCCGCTACCTCAACGAAGGGTTTTCGGGCGGTGAGAAGAAGCGGACGGAGGTTCTGCAGATGGCAATGCTGGAGCCCCGCTTCAGCATCCTGGACGAGTCCGATTCAGGTCTCGACATTGATGCTCTCAAGGTGGTGGCCGACGGCATCAACAAGCTGGCCACCGAAGAGCGGGGTTTCCTGTTGATCACACACTACCAGCGCATTCTCAACTACATCAAACCCGACTACGTCAGCATCTTCCACGACGGACGAATCGTCATGACCGGCGGTCCGGAAGTCGCATTGGAGCTGGAGGAGAAGGGTTACAACTGGGTCGAGGAACAGTTCGGCCCAGCGGAGCTGGCGGCCTGACCGGGCCGCAAGCAAAGGAGGACACCTACATGGCCACAATCGCCGACCAGCAGCACCTTTCGGGAGTCAAGGAGGACTACGAATTCGGTTTCCACGACGACGTGGAAGGCGTCTTCAAGACCGAAAAGGGGCTCTCCCACGACACCGTCGACCAGATTTCCGACATCAAGGAAGAGCCGGCCTGGATGCGCACCTTCCGGCACGAGGCCCTGGACATTTTCCTGGCCAAGAGCATGCCGGAGTGGGGTGCCGATCTGTCCGGCATCGACTTCGACGACATCTACTACTATCTGCGCCCAACGGAGAACCAGGGCCGCAGCTGGGACGATGTGCCCGAGGACATCAAGACCACCTTCGATCGGCTGGGCATTCCCGAGGCCGAGCGCAAGTTCCTGGCCGGGGTCGGTGCCCAGTACGACTCCGAGGTTATCTACCACAGCCTCCAGGAGGAGTGGGAGAAGCACGGGGTCATTTTCAAGGACATGGACAGCGGCCTGCGCGAGCACGAGGACATCGTGCGCGAGTATTTCGCGACCGTGATTCCGGCCGCCGACAACAAGTTCGCGGCCCTCAACAGCGCGGTCTGGAGCGGAGGCAGCTTCGTCTACGTGCCCAAGGGCGTGCACCTGGATATCCCGCTGCAGGCCTACTTCCGAATCAACGCCGAGAATATGGGCCAGTTCGAGCGCACCCTGATCATCGTCGAGGAAGGGGCCAACGTTCACTACGTGGAGGGCTGCACGGCTCCCGTCTACTCCTCCAATTCGCTCCACAGCGCCGTGGTGGAGATCTTCGTCAAGGAGAACGCTCGCTGCCGCTACACGACGATCCAGAACTGGAGCACGGACGTGTACAACCTGGTCACCAAGCGGGCTGTGGCGGAGGCCGGCGGCACGATGGAGTGGATCGACGGCAACCTGGGCAGCAAGGTAACGATGAAGTACCCGGCCGTCTACATGATGGGCCCCAAGGCCCATGGCGAGATCCTGTCCATTGCCTTTGCCGGCGAGGGGCAGCACCAAGATGCCGGAGCCAAGGTGGTACATGCGGCACCCGACACCAGCTCGAAGATCGTTTCCAAGTCCATCTCCAAGAACGGGGGACGCGCCAGCTACCGCGGCCTACTGAAGGTTGCGCCGGGTGCGGTGCACAGCAGCAGCAGCGTGGTGTGTGACGCCTTGCTTCTGGATGAGGAAAGCCGCTCGGATACCTACCCCTACATCGAGATTGAAGAGGATGACGTCAAGGTTGGCCACGAGGCGTCGGTCAGCCGCATCGGGGAGGAGCAGCTGTTCTACCTGATGAGCCGTGGCATCGACGAGGACGAGGCGGCGGCCATGATTGTCGGTGGCTTCATCGAGCCGCTGGTCAAGGAGCTGCCCATGGAGTACGCCGTGGAAATGAACCGGCTGATCCAACTGCAGATGGAAGGCAGCATTGGCTGACCGGGCACAGGCACGATTCATGCTGGACGACCAAACGCAAGTACTGGACGGGACGAGCGTCCCGACGTTGAATGGCACCGACCCGGCTCGGGACGCGCTGCTGGCCCGTTCTGAGGCCCGCGGCGAAGGCGCTTGGATGCGCCGGTTTCGGGAACAGGCTTGGGCCACCGCCAAGGCCATGCCCTGGCCTTCGCTGACGGACGAGGCTTGGCGGCGCACGCGCTTGACCGGCCTCGATCCGGACCACTTCAGCTACAGCCCGACCCACAAGGGTCGCGTGGGCGAAGAGGCCCTGTCGCCATTGCTCCAGGCCGAACTCAACGAGATGGAGAGTGCCGCGACACTCATCTTCGAGGATGGCCTGATGCGCTACCGCACTGGTGTGGCGGCCTTGGAAGAACAGGGAATCATCTTCAAGCCGCTGGACTTGGCTACGAGGGAACATGAAGAGTTGCTGCGGGAATACTTCATGACCCGCGTCGTGCCGGTCGAGACCGATGTGTTCACGGCCCGGCACGCTGCGCTCTGGGACTCCGGCACTCTCATCCATGTGCCGCGCAACACCCGGGTCGAGTTGCCACTGCAAATCATCAACTGGCAGGGCGAGGGCCAGGCCGGCCACCACCACACACTGGTGGTGGCGGAGGAAGGCGCCGAGGTAACCGTGATGGACGATCTGTTGGGCGCTCGCCGCGGACTCCAGAACTCCGTTATCGAGATCGTGCAGGAACCCGGTTCCCAGGTGCGCTACATGCATCTTCAGGACCTGGACATGTCGGCCTGGAACCTGATGCACGGCCGGGCCCATCTGGAGCGGGATGCGGATCTCCGCTGGATCCAGGTCAGCTGGGGCAGCATGCTGACCAAGGCGTTTTTGGATCTGGTGTTGAGGGGCCCGGGTGGTCATGCCGACCTGCTGGGCATCTACTTCCCGACCGGACGACAGCACATCGACCATCAGACCCTGCAGCTGCACGAGGCGCCGCACTGCTTCAGTGATCTGTTGTTCAACGGTGCGCTCAAGGATCGGGCACGCAGTGTCTACATGGGGAGCATCCGCGTTACCCCAGAGGCGCAGCAGACGGATGCCTTCCAGCGGAACGGCAACCTATTGCTTGACGCCAGTACCCGGGCCGACAGCATTCCGGGGCTGGAAATCGAGGCGAACGACGTGCGCTGCACGCACGCGGCCACGGCCGCCCAGGTCGAGGACGAGTACGTCTTCTACCTGATGGCGCGCGGCCTCTCGCGTCCGCAGGCGGAACGGCTGATCGTGCAGGGATTCTTCCAGGCCGTGCTGGAGCGCGTGCCGGTGGAGTCCGTGGTGCACAAGCTGGAACAGGTGATTGAACGCAAGATTGGCGGTTGAGCGATGGCCACTTCCCGTAACCTGAACGGTCGTGCGGCGGTAGCCGCCGACGAAACCCTGGACTGGGCCGCCGTGCGATCCCAGTTCCCAATCATGGAACGCAAGGTCCAGGGCGGCATTCCGCTCGTGTATCTGGACAACGCGGCGTCCAGCCAAAAGCCTGCGGCGGTCCTGGAGGCGATGTCCCGCTACTACCGCACGAGCCACGCCAATGTCCACCGCGGCGTGCATACGCTGAGCGAGGAGGCCACGGTGCTCTACGAGGAGGCGCGCCAGAATGCGGGGCGACTGATCAACGCGCCCAGCAGCCGCGAGTGTGTCTACGTTCGCAACACCACGGAAGGCATCAATCTGGTGGCCGGGTCCTGGGGCCGGGCCAACCTGGGACCGGGCGACATGGTGGTCACCACCACCATGGAGCACCACAGCAACATTGTGCCGTGGCAGATTCTGCAGGCGGAACGGGGTTTCGACCTTCGGTATGTGCCCGTGACCCCCGAAGGGCACTTGGATCGGGGCGTGTTTGGTTCCCTGATGGCCGAGGAGCCGAAGCTGGTTTGCTTCACCCATGTAAGCAACGTGCTCGGCACCATCAACCCAGTGGCCGAACTGACGGCAGAGGCCCATGCCGCGGGCGCCTTGGTGTTGGTGGACGGTGCCCAGGGCGTGCCGCATCTGCCGGTGGACGTGCAAGCGCTCGGGGTCGATTTCTACGCCTACAGCGGACACAAAATGTGCGGTCCGACCGGTATCGGTCTCCTGTGGGCACGACGCGAGCTGCTGCAGGCAATGCCTCCCTGGATGGGCGGCGGCGAGATGATCCGGGAGGTCACACTGGAAGGCAGCCGCTGGAATGAACTTCCCTACAAGTTTGAGGCGGGAACCCCGGCCATTGCCGAGGCCGTGGGCCTGGGGGCCGCGGCGGCATACCTGATGGACCTGGGCATGGACAATGTGGCCAGCCACGGTGCCTATTTGACCAACTATGCCTACAACCAGCTGGTCGAAATCGAGGGCGTGCACATTCTGGGACCGGGCCCGGGGGATCGGATGGGCCTGGTGTCCTTCCACGTGGATGAAGTCCATCCGCACGACCTCGCGGCCATCCTCGATTTGGATGGCGTGGCGATCCGAGCCGGTCATCACTGCGCCCAGCCACTGCATCGGTCCCTGGACCTGATTGCGAGTGCGCGGGCCAGCTTCTACCTTTACAACACCGAGTCCGAGATCGATCGCCTGGCAGCCGGCATCGAACGGGCTCGTCGGATTTTCTGACCGGAGCGTTCCACGCCATGGATCAACTGTACCGTGAAGCGATCATCGATCACTACAAGCATCCGCGCCATTACGGCTGCCTGGAGGCTCCGGACTACAAGGCTCACGACCTGAATCCCTTTTGCGGCGACGAACTGACGATCGAGCTCAGGGTCGACGAAGAGGGGATCATTAGGGGTGTGGCCTTCGATGGCAAGGGCTGTGCCATTAGCCTGGCCTCGGCCTCCATGCTGATGGAGGAGATCCTCCATGAAAGCCTCGATGAGGTGAAGACTTGGACGCGCGATGACATCCTGGACATGCTGGGCATCGAAATTGGCCCCGTGCGCATGAAGTGCGCGCTGCTGTCGCTGAAGGTGCTCAAGAAGGGCATCTACGGCCTGGACCAACTGGAAGAAGAGGAACTCGACTGATGGGCGCAACCGCCGACACGAACGGCTTTGTGAAAGTGGCCACGCTGGCCGAGGTTCCAGAGGGCTATCCCCACTTGGTCGAGGTGGGGCTGAGCCGCATCGCCCTGTTCAACCTGAGCGGGGAGATTCATGCCCTGGAGGACATGTGCACGCACGACGGCGGCCCGTTGGTGGAGGGCGACCTCATCGACGGCCAGGAGGTGCAGTGTCCGCGGCACGGGGCCCGATTTGACATCAGGACCGGGGCGGCGCTGTGCATGCCGGCCTTTCAGCCGGCCGTCCGGTACGAGACGCGGGTGGACGGAACCGACATCTGGGTGGCCGTGCCCGACTGAACGGGAGCGGTTCGGCCCAACCAAGACACTGCAAGGAGCAACGCCATGCCCGACAAGGACGCGGTCCTGAACGTGCTGCAGGAAAAAGTCATGGACCCGGAATTGATGATGAACATCGTCGATCTGGGCCTGATATACGATGTGGAAATGGCCAGCGAAACGGTGGCCGACGTCACGATGACGCTGACCAGCCCGGGATGCCCGGCCGGTCCACAGATCATCAAGTCGGTGCAGGACGAGGCGCAGAAGGCCTTCCCGGAACTGGAAACGGTGAACGTGCATCTGGTGTGGACGCCTTTCTGGTCACCCGACATGATGTCCGACGAGGCCAAGGACGAACTGGGTATTTATTGACTATTGACGATGCCCCTTGTTCTACACTGTAGATGGTACAGATGTGCAACAGACTCGTTGCCAATATGGCCGTTTCGTTCCATGTTCAAGTCCACCACGATCAACGGATGGGAGCAACGGACCGGCACTCGGATGCGATGAACCAGATGGCGAATGCTTTCGACAGTCATGTCTTGCTTAAAAATGCCAATGCCCGCACTTGACACGGCAACCGCTACCTGGGAACGATTATGCGAAAGAACATGACCTTGCAAACGCCTTCTATCAACCGGCGGGAATTCCTGGTCTATTCCTGGGCCGCGTCGGTTGTGGTCGTAACATCGCAGATTGCGATTGCCAACGGGTTGCTCATGTACCCGCGGTTTAGGGCCGGCGAGTTTGGCGGCGAATTCCACTGGGGTTCACTGTCCGCGTTGCCGTCACCGGATGCACCGCCCCAAAGCAATCCCATCGGGAAGTTTTGGCTGGTTAACACCGCCGAAGGGCCGCGCGCCCTATACATGGTCTGTCCCCACTTGGGCTGTCTGTACAAGTGGGTTGCCGCCAACAATCGCTTTGAATGTCCCTGCCACGCATCCCAATTCACCCGCGAAGGAATGCTAATCAGAGGGCCAGCACCCCGCGGTCTGGATCAGTTTGCCGTGGAAGTGACCGACGGAACCGAAGTAGTGGTCCAGACCGGTCGCCGGATTAAGGGACTTCCCCGTTCATAGTTGTATGCCTGAATGACCACCTTTGTCAGCTAGGAACCGGGGGAGTTCTGCAACTAGGTTGACTGGTGGGTGGTATCCCTGGTCGTCCGACATGATGTCCGATGAGGCCAAGGACGAATTGGGCATCTACTAACGGCACACCCGGCTCCGAGTCGGGTACGTGTTGGCCCGGCGGACAAGACAGGGTGGGGCAATCCGAAGAGACGCGGCGCGGCCATGGCCGCGCCCGACGGAAGGTGTTGACCCGCGGGCCGTGGATGGCCTGTGGCTTGGAGTGCCGACGGTACACGGTGCGCAGCGAGCACACCAGGGCCTGAGGCAAGGGCAACGGAGCTTTTTTCACCCGGAGGTGCCGATGCCGGGTGCAGACCAACATTAACGAAACCGAAGCAGCGCCGTCTGTCTTCGGGGTACATTCGCCTTCCTGACCGTGTACTACGATGCGGTAATAGAACGTCGCACAAGGCAGGGGGTAGCCATGACAGTGAATGATGTCGTCGAAGACGGCGCCATCAATATCCTGTCCCAGCCCATTCTGGTTCCATTGGATGGGTCCGATGTGGCAACAGGCATCCTTCCCTATGTTTTGCAAATTGCCGGGAAGGCCAACACTCCCCTCGTGTTGTTTACCGCTGTTGATCCCGATGCCATCGACTGTCCCGCCTCGGTCATGTCCGCCGAGTCTCCGTCGGCTGGGGAACCCACGGCCGTATGCCGGGTCCGGATTGAGGAAAGTTCCCGGGTGCATGCCCAGGACACCTTGCACGGGGTTGCAACCTGTCTGAAGGATGATGGGATGGAGGCAAAGGCCACCGTTACCATCGGAGATCCTGCCGAGGAGATTTTGCGCGTTGCCGAGGCAGAAGGGTGCGGCCTGATTGCGATGTCAACCCATGGCCGAAACCCGATCGGCCGCAGCATCCTGGGCAGCATCACCGACAGGGTGATCCGTGCCTCCAACATTCCGGTGCTGACCGTGACTCCGGTGAGGGCGAGGAAGAACCGGGAGGAAGGTGCACCTCTAACCACCATCGTTGCGCCTCTCGACGGATCCGAGCTCTCACAACGTGCACTGCCCTATGTTGAGCGGTTGGCCCGTATTCTTTCACTGGAGGTCCTGCTTACCAGGGTGGTTAGAACGGAGCACCCCGTCTACACCGATGCTGAATTAGGCTTTTGGGTGCCCGAATTCAGAGAGGAAATGAACTGGGAAGCCACCGAATATCTGGAACAGGTTGCGCAACATCTCAGAGACAAGGGATTGACAGTCCGGAGCCAGGTGCTGGCAGGGCCGGCAGCTCGGGCTCTCCTGAACTTGGCACACGAGACGCCCCAAAACCTGATCGCGATGATCACCCGCGGACGTACCGGGCTCTCAAGATGGATGATGGGCAGTGTGGCGTCGACCCTGGTGAGACGTTCCGGAGCCCCGGTACTGGTCCTTCCTGCTGGACTTCCCGCGCGCCCGTGGCTTCCGGTTGCCGCTCCCAGAGCGGCAAAAGCGCTGGTGTCTGCACGCCTGTCCCCGGGCATCGGACGCGGACAGCCCGTGGTGTCCCGCGGCTAGACGCATCTCTCCGCCAGTTGCTTTCTGCGTCAGCGCGGCGCGTCTGTGGGGACCGGCAGGTTCGTTGCCCGACGGGCCCCGTGCCCCTGCCTTCCGCAGTGGCCGGATCCAATCAGGGTTCGGCCACCGGGAACTTGGGAGTCGACGCGCCTTGAGTTTCCTGGTTGCGCAAGATCGGTATCTGAAGCGGTTTATGGCTTCCCAACCGCACTCCATAGTTCGTCGCGGCGGTGTCTGACCGTTTCCTGAACCTGCACCAGAAGGCCGGCTTGGGCAGTGTCTCTGCTGGCTTGCGCAATCAAGATGTGGGCCTCCAGCCACCAGTACAGCTTCTCGTATTCGCCATATACCGGATTGTGAACCTCCTGGCCAACTTGCCAGTCCCGCGAGGCCTTCAGCAGCGGCTGGAACATTCTTCCCGCATTGAGTTCGCGTGCCAGACTGGCATTGGGTAGGTGGGCCGCCAGCCAATTGTGGACGTCCGGTCCCTCCAACGGGCCGATGTCAATGGGCCTCGCCACCGGTTCCGGTGGCTGGAAGTTCCACAGACGCTGGATTTCCGCCTGGTACAGGTCTGGATAGGCCGGAACATTCGCGCCTGATGTACCGCGCAGACGAATCTCATCGCGGATGACCAGGTTGTTCATCGTGTTGTGCAGGAACCCAAAGAAGGCCTGGATTGGAACCTGCACCGGCTCTTCAAGGAACCTGCCCTGCGGTGCCGGCCCGTTGCGCGCCGGCACCTGCGGCAACCCGGACCAAGCCGTGATGCCGGACACGATGTTGAAGGCGAACAGTAGGGGCTCGTCCTCGTTTGCGGCCAACACGGCAATGACGGATGCATCCGGACCGAAGCCGAGGATCTCCGCCGTCAGGCCCTGATCCAGCGGCAGGGGTGCGTGTCCACAACCGCTGAATCGCAGGCGGCGCCACAGGGTCCGGGTCCGGACCTGGCGTTGAGGATGCAAATAGAGGCTGTGCATCAGGCAGTAGAGTGTGCCTTCCGCCGCGGCGGAAGGCAGTGCCCCCAAGTGATCGAGTGCTTCCTCCGCGACGATATCCACCGGGTTCAGGGCCATGGCGGCCAGGACCGCGCAGGCGTCGGTCTCCGACAGGTACCGCAGCACTTGGTGAACACGGGCGCGCTGGTCCGGCTCAATCTCGGCAAACTGCCGGGCGTACTCCACCAGGACGGCCGGGAATTGGGCCCGGGCCGACAGCGCCTCCCTGAGACTTGCCAGAATCACCTCGTTTTGGTCGCCGACATCCTCCAGGTATGACGTTTCCACTTCGGTTTCGAGGTAGGTTTCCAGAAGCGTAGCGGCGGAGAGGCGTGCCTGGGATGATCGTCGACTGTTGAGGATCACGGCGTTGAGGACCTCGACTGCCCGTTGGCGATCAAGACGCCTCACGATCCGCCCGAGTGTGTTGCGCGTCTTGAAGTCCGCGTCGTCCAGAAAATCCACAACTCCCTCCAGAATGATTTCCGGATGCAAACGGCCGATCAGATCGTCGAGGCGCCGCTTGAATTCCTGATCCGACGCGACCGCGGTCATCTGCACAATGGCGGATCGGACATCGTCCGGTGGGGACTGGCTGTTCATGAATGCGGGTTGGGGGCTTGTCGGGAACTCGGGTGGAACAGCGTGCTCGAATCCCATGGGTTTGCGGGACCGTGAGGGCCGGACCTGCGGGTTCCGATGCACGTGGGAGCCACCGGTCCAGTCCTGCATTATCCATCTTGGAGCCGGCCGAGCTGTGATCGGCAGTACCTGAAGCATCCCATCTGCGGTGGAGGATCCTGAGCGGTGCACGTGCATGGTTCGGAAGAGAGGATAATTTCCTTGTTGCGCCACGGCACACTTTCGGATTGCCGAGTTTGCGCGGCGGTTCTGCAACAACTCTTCCCGCCAACATCCAATCAATCAGATAGTTCCATGAAAGATGTGTATCAGGTTTGTCTGCTTGGCTGCGGTCACCGGGGCAGGGCCCAGGCGAGGGCCTACAAGGCCCATCCGCGCATGAATCTGCGCGCCTTGTGCGACATCGATCGGGAGCGGCTGAACCAGTTGGGGGCGAAGTTGGGAGTGTCCTCGCTGTACGCCGACTTGGATGAAATGATTCGCAAGGAATGTCCGGACATCGTCCTGATTCCGACTGCCACCCAGTTTCATTTCCCCTTGACCAAGCGGGTCTTGGAACACGGATGCCACATCGATGTGGAAAAGCCGATCAGCGAACATCTCGACCAAGCCGACGAATTGTTAAGTCTTGCGAGCAGCCGCAAACTGCGGATTGCGGTGCATCACCAATGGCGGACCGCGCCGGCTGCGGCCGCGATTGCCAAGGCATTGCAGGCGGGCCGCATCGGCAAGTTGCGCTACATGTATGCCAGCGGCAAGGGATACTACGGAGGCTATGGCCTGCCCAACATCGGCACCCACCTCCTGAACATGCTCTTCGAATTGGCCGGCCGCGTCCGAACGGTTTCGGCCAGCGTGCTGACCGACGGGCGCGACATTGGCCCGGAGGACGTGTTGCATTCTCCTGCCGGCATGGGCATTGTGGCCGGCGAAAATGTGACCGCCCTGCTGGAATTCGAGAACGGAGTTTGTGCCACCCTGTTGCAACACCGCTTTGAGACGATGGATCTCAATGCCCATGTGGTCGAGGTGTACGGTTCCGAGGGGCGGCTTCTGTGGCGGCCACACGGTGCCTTTTGGCTGCCTTCTCCGGCAATCCCTCCCGGTCCGAACCTCAGCAACCCGCCCGGAGAAAACGCCCAATGGGAACCGCTGAAACCTCTTGTTCCCGACACTTGGGATCCGGGCATGGACTGTCAGGTGGACGAGTACACCTTTGTGGACCACTATGCGCGGGCCCTGGACGAAAATCGGGATCATCCCAGCAGCGGCCAGGAAGGCCACCACGTCCTGGAGGTGATCAACGCCATTTTCCTGTCCGCGGTGGAGCGTCGGCTGGTTTCCATTGCGGGCTTGCCGCGCAGTCATCCTCTGGTTGAGTTCAGGAAGGCCGCGGGCCTGTCGCCCGAACCGGAACCGGCGCCCTTCAATCCCCGGGAGTGGCTGGAAGCCGAGGATCGGCGTCTGGGGCGCTGAAGGGGCGGTGTTTCAGCACCAATGGGGCAGCCTCCAATCCAGTCATGCCGTAAAGGCTGAAGGATGATCCCGCTTGGCCTTGTCTTCAGGGTGACCGTCGGATCCGTTCAACTGCCGTTGACACTGCGCGTAAGGTCCGTGGAGTACAGTGTCATGACGGCTATCATGCTGGTAGAGGAGTCCCGGGAGATCGGGGCCGATGCTCTTGTGAAAACAACGAGTTGCCGCGTTGCTCTGGAACGACTTCACGGAACGCAATTTCCCCTGATCCATTCGAGACGGAGGTGAAAGGACGGCATGCAGGATTCGGATTATGAACGCAAAAGCCAGAGCCGGAATGTAGGTGCCGTCCGGGATGCGTCGCGCAGGCAAGCGGTTCCAGTAAACACCGGATCCCGCTTCAGTGCGCCAGCCGAAGCAATACCAAACGGCATGCTCGGCACATCGTCGAACGAGGTTGGGTTGTCGTCCGAGAATCCCGCATACGATGACCGGGAAGAAGGGACCGCTGCCGGGGAGGGGATTGAGAAGGAGCAGTTGGAAGATGCATCCGACGCTGCGCCCATTGACGATCCGTTCGATCCGACGAGGATTCGGATTTCAACCAAGCAAACGACCGTTGCTCTGGTTGTCGAGAGGATGCGCCACGAAGAAATCATCCTTCAGCCAGACTTCCAGCGAAGCGATGACGTGTGGCCGCAACCGACGCGCAGTCGTTTGATCGAGTCTCTGCTCCTTCGGATTCCCCTTCCGGTTTTTTACATGGCAGCCGACCGGGACGATAACTGGACGGTCGTGGACGGATTGCAGAGGCTGAGTGTGCTGCGCGACTTCATTTTAAAAAAAACGTTGCACCTACGAAAGTTGGAGTACTTGAGGCAGTTTGACGGTCATTTCTTTGACGATCTTCCGCGTCCGATGCAGCGCCGGATCACCGAGACCCAACTTTCCTGCCATGTTATCGAGCCGGGCACTCCACCCGAAGTGATGTTCAACGTCTTCAAACGCATCAACACCGAGGGAAGGCCATTGGTGGGACAGGAAATTCGCCATGCGCTGAATCCGGGTCCAGCCCGCGATCTTCTTGAGGAGCTGGCCCGTTCGGATGAATTCCTGACGGCAACCGACGGTAAGATCAATCCGAAACGGATGGCGGATCGGGAATGTGTATTGCGTTTCTTGGCCTTCCACTCATTGGGTGAGGCGCAATACGAAGGCAGGCTTGACGATTTCCTGATGCGTGCGATGAGGTTTCTGAACAGCGTACCGGAAAAACACACGTCATTGGGGGGCGACTTTCGTCGTGCCATGTTACTGGCGTCGGACATCTTTGGACAAGAGGCCTTTCGAAAGCCGAACAGACCAGGATACGCAGCCCGATGGAAGAGTCCTGTGAACAAGCCTCTTTTCGAGAGCCTCTCGGTGGTCTTGGCCGAAGTTCCCGATGAGCACATCGAAGAACTAAGGAGGCGGAAGGTGGAGATTGTCAAAGACCTCGAGCAATTGATGAAGGAGGATGCCGAGTTCCTTGAGAGCATCTCCGTGGGAACTCAGACAACCAGACAGGTGACAGTCCGTTTTGGGCGGATACGAGAGATGTTGCGAGGGTGCTGCTGTGATCGACCATGTTCGTCTTAAGAACTTCAAGTGCTTCCGAGAAGAGACGATTCGCTTCGGTGGACTGACCGTTCTCTCCGGCCTCAACGGTGCGGGCAAGAGCAGCGTAATTCAGGCCATATTGGCACTCCGCCAGCGATGGGGGCCGATTCCGGTGTCACCATGGCGTGGTTCTCTGATGAACCTTGGGCCGTTCGGAGATGTACGTCACAGTGATGCCTTAGATGACGCGGTGCGGCTCGAAGCATCCTTCTTTGAGGGAAGGGGGAGAGCGTGTCTTGAGGCAGACCCGCACCAGCATGATGGTGAAAGTGAGGCCACAGGGATCGATTCCGGTGCTGAGCCATGGTTTCGAGGAGATGTGTTTTATCTGTCCGCCGATCGGCTTGGACCGCGACTTGCCCTGCCATACTTGGAAGAAGGACACGCTTCGGCTACACCCTTGGGGATGCGTGGGGAGCATGTGCTCTGGTATCTGAACAAGTTCAGCGATGCCCAAGTCCACCATCGCGTTCGGCACCAAGCCGAACCGAAGAGCACCCTTGAAGCCCAAACCAGCGCGTGGTTGAGTGTCATCAGTCCTGGTGCTGAGCTGCAGATCGAGGTGATTGCCAAGGCCGATCAGGCCGTCGCAACCTTCCGGTACGCCAAGCCCGATGATGTGCCCAGTTCTTGGTTTCGCGCTGGAAATGTGGGTTTTGGCATCAGCTACGGGCTCGCTCCGATCGTTGCCCTTCTGGCTCCGAAGAGTAGTTCCCAAAGTACTGTAGAGCCCCTTGTCATCATCGAGAATCCAGAGGCGCACCTTCATCCCGCCGGTCAAACTTCGCTGGCCGAACTGGCTTCCCGTGCTGTTGCAGGCGGTGCCCAGGTGATTCTGGAGACTCATAGCGACCATGTGTTGAACGGAGTACGCCTCTCGGTGCACGACAGGATCCTGGCTCCGGACCAGGTGGCCATTCACTATTTTGAGCGGGAAGGGCTTGAGGTCCGGGTTACGACTCCTGAACTGTCTCCCAACGGTCAGTTGGATATCTGGCCCGCAGGGTTCTTCGACCAGCATGAACGGAATCTTTCCCGGCTGATTGGTCTTGCAGCTCCCACCAACGGGTCGGCGTAGGTCTCACCGTGACATCTACAGGGGCGCAGATCTGGTTTGTCTTCAACGAGTTGTCAGCCCGCGTCCCAGCCCTTACCAGTCATCTGGGCCGCAGACGCATGGACGAATTGGTCTCCGCAGTGGCAACCACGATGAATGGCCGCCCTGCAACTTTCGTAACCGTTGGAGAACCCAATCTCTGGACGGCCGAGTTGGCACCCGGGTATACAGTTGTGAATTGGTTGTCGGACACGGTTCCGGATCTCAAAAACCTGCTGCTTGCCATTGCTAGCAAGAGCGGCTTGCCAATGGAGGCGGATGAAGCACTGCGCGATCGCTTTAGCTTGTCGGAGTTCGTTCTTGCCCGAGAGACTGGCGAGGAATCGGGAGATCGTGCGGAGGCAAGAGGCCTCGGTGCCGCATTTCTATTCGCGGGAATCGGTGCCAGCCTTCGATCCGAGGCTCGATGGAGCCGGATTCAGATCCCACTGCAGCACAGGTGGCTGGATGAAGACAGCCAAGAGCAGTCAGAAGAGGTTGAAGCCCTCAACTTGTCCGAGTCATCCCAAGTCGCGGACCTATCAGAACTCCTGCTCGAACGGAGTAGGCAAGATCTACGAGATGATCTACTGACTTTGGCCGACAGGAAGCACGCGTGTTTCCCTCATTTGGAGTTCGGCCTTGACGTGGATGGCCAATTAGAGGCACTTCCGCATGGGATGCTGCAGGGCGTGGTCACCAAATTGTTGACTTTGGATGCCGCGTCCCATGCATGGCGCCTTGACCCGACGATGGCTTTTCCAGATTTGCCTATGTGCCATAGCGAGAGCGAACCAACCTTGCAGCAGTACGGATATCAGCGCAGGTTTCGAGATCCGGAAGGTGACCTTGCCTTGTACAGACTCCACGCGATGATGGGCAAATACCGAATCCACCTGCGCGTGATCCACGAGTCCCGCAGGATTGAAATCGGCTATATCGGCCCCCATCTGGACACGGTGAAGTACCATTGAGCGTGAGTGAAGTGTGCGCGTCCTCTTCTGTGATGCATCATGCATCATTTTGTGCTCCTCCACGAGCCGGCCCCGCCGATGGTGAGCGATTTCGCGATCCGATCAACAATGGCGCAATCGCATTGCCGGAACCCCCGCTTACCCATACTCGATTCCGACGAAGTTCCCATTCCATCCTCTGGACGACGGCACCACCGAAGGGCAACCGGGGTTCTACCTTGCCAAGGTCATCAGTCTGGAGACCACTCTGGGGACCAACTCAAGAACCTTGAATCCGACCAGCGACATCGGGCAAATTCGAACTAAATCAAGGCAAATCGATCCAATCTGTTTTACAATTCCGGTCCCAGCGCGGAGGCGTGGTGTAGCGGTTAGCATATCGGCCTGTCAAGCCGAAGGTCGCGGGTTCAAATCCCGTCGTCTCCGCCAAGTGAAGAGAGGGGACCGAAGTCGGTCCCCTCTCTGCTTTTGCACGGATCGGCTCTGTCGGGTTGGAGTCGGGTCAATCCGGAATGTTCCGGGCCAGTTCATCGAGCCAGACGGTGGCCGGGGAGTCGCTGGGTGCACGCCAATCGCCGCGGGGCGACAGGGAACCGCCTGAACCCACCTTGGGACTGTTGGGTACGGCCGTGCGCTTGAACTGCGATATCTGAAAGAACCGGAACAGGAACACCTTCAGCCAGCGCTTGATCTCCGCCAGCGAGTACTCGTTGCGCGCATCCTCGGCCAGAAAATCCGGCCATGCCCCCCTGCCGCGGTCACCCCAGGCCTGCAGGGCGAGCCAGGCCACCTTGGATGGGGCATGGCCGAAGCGGGAGATGTAATAGAGGTGGAAGTCCTGTAGTTCGTAGGGGCCGATCGTCTCCTCGGTCTTCTGGGCCGGTTGGTTGTCGCCATCGCCTCCCGGCACGAGTTCCGGGGAAATCTCGGTGTCCAGGATGCGCTGCAGCACGGCACCGGTTGCTTCATCGAACTGCCCCGAGTGGATGTTCCAGCGGATCAGATGCTGAATCAGGGTCTTGGGCACGGAGCCGTTGACGTTGTAGTGGCTCATCTGGTCGCCTACGCCGTAAGTGGCCCAACCCAGTGCCAGTTCGCTCAGGTCACCGGTACCGACTACCAGGGCGTCGTGGTGGTTGGCCAGCCTGAACAGATGGGACGTTCGTTCCCCCGCCTGCACGTTTTCGAAGGTGACGTCGTACTCCGCTTCCTCTTCGGCAAACGGGTGTTCCAGGTCCCGAAACATCTGCATGGAACTGGGGACGATGTCGATCTCCCTGGCCGAAACCCCAAGGGCGTTCATCAGGGCATGGGCATTGGATCGGGTACCGGCAGTCGTGGCGAACCCCGGCATGGTGTAGGCCAGGATGTCCGTGCGCGGCAGGTCCAGAGTGTCCATGGTCTTGGCCGAAACAATCAGGGCCTGGGTCGAGTCCAGGCCGCCGGACACGCCTATGACGAGTTTGCGGATCCCGGTCGCCTCAAGCCGCTGTGCCAGCCCCGACACCTGGATGTTGTATACCTCTGCCGCGCGTTCGTGGCGTTCGGTCCGGCTGCTGGGCACATATGGGAACCGTTCGATCGCACGCAACAGGCCGCGGGCATGGTCGGGCGGGTCCCAACCGAAGGTCACTGTTTCCATGCGCGCCACGGCATCGCGGTGGATGCGGGCACTGTCTCCGAAGCTGGTCAGCCGCATACGGTCCTGGACAAGTTGCCGACAGTCCAGATCCACCAGAGTTGTGTGGCTGTCGTGCCGAAACCGTTCTGATTCCGCCAGCAGCCGGCCGTTTTCGTAGGCGATGGCATGTCCGTCCCAGGCCATGTCCGTGGTTGACTCGCCCCAGCCGGCGGCGGCATACAGGTAGGCGGCAATGCAACGGCCGGAATGGGCCGCGCACAACTGGTGGCGCCAGGCGCCCTTGCCCGTCGTGATGTTGCTGGCCGATAGGTTGGTCAGAATCGTGGCCCCGGCCAGGGCCGCGTGGGAACTGGGTGGGATGGGTGTCCAGACGTCCTCGCAAATCTCAACGTGGATCGTGACGTCGGGCACTCCATCGGCGGCAAAGAGCAGGTGGTTACCGAAGGGAACGGTTTGGCCCAGAAGGTCGGCTTGGGTCCGGTGGGTGTGGTTGGCCGAGGTGAAGTGCCGTTTTTCGTAGAACTCCCGGTAGTTGGGCAGGTAGGTCTTGGGTACCACACCCAGGATGATTCCCGACTGGAACACGACTGCACAGTTGAAGAGGTGTCCGCCGAAGCGCAGGGGTGCTCCGACAATGCCAACGGTGGGCAGGTCGCGGGAGTTGGCCAGGAGTTCGGCCAAGCCGTCGAGAACTCCCTGCAGGAGCGCGTCCTGGTGCAGCAGGTCGTCGATGCTGTATCCGCTGAGACCAAGTTCAGGAAACAGGGCCAGGGCCGCGCCGCGGGCGTGGCAGTCCCGAAGGGTCTTTAGCGTTTCTGCGGCGTTGGCGGCCGGGTCCGCGAGGCATACGCGGGGCGTGCCAAGGCCGACCCGCACGAAACCGTGCCGATACGGTGAATGGAAGTCCAAAACGGGTGGGGAGTGGTTTGCCGGAGGGGAAATCCGCCGGGTCCGGGCGGCCGCTCGGCAGAATAGCACAAGGTCCGGGCCCGGCCGGAAGGAGTCTGATCAAGGGCCAGGGGTTTCAGCTTTGTTGGGTTTGGCCTGTACCCGTGACGATCAGGTCTGGTTTCGAGTTGCCGGGCACGTCACCTATCCCCATGCAATGCGGTTGCGCCTTGACTCGGACCTGACCGAACAGCCGGGACACCAGTTGCTGCGGTCAGTTGCGGTCTGCGGCCTTTAGGTTGGCTTGTTCCCTAACTCACCCGAGACAATTCCGTGCAACGTCAACAAAGCACCTGCATACCACCATGTGGGAACTGTCCACCCGGGCCTGGCCCCAGGTGGGACTTTCAAGGATGGAGGTTGTTCCACGCCGGTCGCCTTTTCGGGGTGGACAACCGCGTGTGTGCGCCTGCAGTTGCAAAACACCTTATGTGAGTGCAGGATTCCTTCATGTGCAAACGACTGGTCTTTTCCCCATTGCTCCTGCTGGTGCTGGTGCTGTCTGCTTGTGGGGCCGCAGTACCGACAGCCAGCGACGAGGCTGCCGAAGCCGAAGATGCCGTAATTTTGTTTTGGTATGACCCGTCGGTGGAAGGTGAAGGTGCCACCTGCTACCAGACCACCGTCATTGATCCCTTCAATGAGATGAGCGACACAATCTTCGTGGACGCCGTGGCCCAGCCCGAAACCTGGAATGCCACCCGCACGGCCCTCTTGGCCGGAGAAGGTCCGGACATTGTCCGCACTTCTGGTCCGTCCTTCGTAGTCGAGCTGGCGCAGGCCGGTCAACTACTGCCCTTGGACGACTACGTCGCCTCCGAAGGGTGGGACGATCTGTTTGTCGGCTGGGCGCTGAGCCTAGGGGAAGTTGAAGGCACCATCTACTCGCTGGCCGACGAACTTGAAACCTTGGTCCTGTACTACAACAAGACCCTGTTCGAGCAGAAGGGTTGGATCCCGCCCTCCACGGTCGCCGAGCTGTACGAGTTGGCGGCGGTCATTGCGGCGGACGACATCGTTCCGTTCGCACACACGAATGCCGAGTGGCGCCCCGCCAACGAGTGGCATGTGGGCGAGTACTTCAACCACGTCGCGGGCCCGGACCGCGTCTATGAAGCCCTGACCGGTCAGATTCCGTGGACGCACGAGGACTTCGTGACCTCAGTCGAACTCTTGGACGAAGCGCAGCAGAACGGTTGGTTCTCCGGTGGCCTTGAGCTCTACTACACCTTGACCTTCGACGAAGTGCGCGGCATGCTTGGCCGTGGCGAAGCGGCCATGAACATCGAGGCCGCTTGGATTGCGGCCGATCTCGACACACTGTATTTCACCGAGGAAAACGGCGGCATGGAGTGGGACTGGGTTCCAACTCCGTCCCAGACCGGTGATCCGATCTACACAATCGGCATGGGCAACACCTGGTCCATCAACCGCAACTCCGAGCATCCGGAAGCGGTGGTCAAGTTTTTGTCCTACAGCTTCTCACCCGAGAGTCAGGCTGCGTTGCTCCGTAACTGCGGCAAGGCTCCCGCCCCAGTGCGGTTGACCGACGACGCCATGGAAGGTGTGGATCCGCGCATTGCGGCCATCTTCATCGACTTGGCGGCGGCTTCCGAAAGCGGCGGTTACGGCTACACCACGTGGACCTTCTGGCCGCCCAGGAGCGATGCCTACATCTACGAGGAAATCGAACGGGTTTGGTCCGGCGACATCACGGCCAAGGAGTACCTCCAGGGACTGGACAATCTGTTTCAGGAGGAGTTCGCGGCAGGCGCAGTCCCACCGATCCCGGAACGTCGGTAGTTATCACGATGCAGAGCGCGGTCGAAGTGTTTGGATTGTCACTGCACCGGGCAATCCCGGCAGTCCTGCGACTTGCCGAACTCCGTCAACGCAGCAGTACCGGTGTATGGCTCCAAGTCACGTTATGGTTGCGGCTGAGCCGGTGTTGCCAGGGACCGATGAGTAGTGGTCTACTACAGCGGTTCACCAGCGTACAGTACGCTGGAATCATCGATGTTGTCTTTGCCGAGCCCGGCCAGCGCGGCTGGGAGTATCCGGTCATGTTGGTAGCCCGACACACCGATAGTCTGTTGCCCAACCACGTCATAACACAGGTGAACGTCGTGTCCAGGCAGTGACACGGCAATACTCCTTGTCCCTTCCCTGACCACTGCTGTCTCCAATTCGGAAGTTTCCATGCCAGACACATCCTCACCCAGCCTTGTTGAACGAATCGCCGGCTCCCTGTACGGAGGCGCGATTGGCGATGCTCTTGGTGCACCGCCGGAGGGCAAGGACCCGGAGGAGATCAAGGAACGCTACGGCGAAATCCTGGATTTTGTGGAGCCTTGGGATGGTCCGTCAGACATCGGCAAGGGGGACGGCCGGCACACCGACGACACACACATGATCCGGCTGCTGTCCGAGATCTACATTGAGCAGGACAAGCGGCTGGACGTCTACGATTTCGCCCGCATCATGCCAGGCCGCATCGCGGACGAGTCCCGTTTCATTGCGGAGTATGGCCGGGAGGCCACGCTTCTGGAACGGCTGTTCTTCCCGGAGAAGTGGATTTACATTCGCAATGCCCTGGCCAACGCTGAACCGCGCAGCGCGGGTATCGGCAACATGGTGAACTGTGGTGCTGCCATGTACGCCGCACCGGTTGGGATTGTCAACGCGGGCAATCCGGATCTGGCCTACCGGGATGCGATAGACATCTTTTCGGCCCACCAGACCAGCTTTGGGCTGGAGGCCGCGGGCCTCATGGCCGTGGCGGTGTCGGCGGCCTTCATACCCGGAATTTCCATTGGCGAACTCTTTGACGTGGTCGAGGAACGGGCCCACGAAGGCACCCGCAACTGCCTGATCGCCGTGCGCAAGGCCGTGCAGGGAGTTCCCGACTGGCGTCAGGGTATTTCGGTGGTAAGGACGGCCATCGCCCCTTACGACACCGCACCGGAGGTGTTCCGGGACCGGGGCAATCGCACCAACGACTGGACACCCAGTCGAGAACACAGCATTGAGGAAGTTCCGGCGGCCTTGGGTCTGCTGATGGTAACCGGTGGCGACTTTGTCAGTGCGGTACAGGCGTCCGCCAACTACGGACGGGACTGCGACTCCACGGCTGGCATGGCCGGCAGCATCGCCGGGGCCATGGCACCCGACACCGTTCCAGTGCACTGGCGTCGGACCGTGGCC
Source organism: Caldilineaceae bacterium (assembly GCA_965208365.1). Classification (GTDB taxonomy): domain Bacteria; phylum Chloroflexota; class Anaerolineae; order Caldilineales; family Caldilineaceae; genus Bin34. The sequence goes on from OZ242330.1 coordinate 2,954,907, forward strand.
AGGGAAAACAGGATGGATTTGGACTCCCTTGCCGAGGGCCTGACTGCCCTGACACTGAAACTGGCTTGGGCCGAGGCACAACACGCGGCCGAGGTACACGACCATCTGACCACAATGGCGTAGGGCGGAAACCGCAGTTCGCTGGTGCTGTGGTGCCGGGGGCTGGTTGGTCCGCACGCGCACAGATCTTCAGTCAAACCCCATTTCCCCTCCATTCGGAAGGAGTAAAGACCGATGGCATTACAGGCTGACTACGCCGAGCGCGTCTACGCGGGCGTGCTGGGCAAAATTATTGGCGTCTATCTGGGGCGCCCGTTCGAAGGTTGGCCCATCGAGATGATCGATGAGCACCTGGGTGAGATCAACTACTACGTGCACGACATGCTGGATGTGCCGCTGGTGGTCACCGACGACGACATTTCGGGGACGTTCACCTTTGTGCGGGCGATGGAGGACTACCACTTCAAGCAGAACCTGTCTGCCCGCGATATCGGCCGCACCTGGCTCAACTACCTGATTGAGGAGCGCACCGTCCTCTGGTGGGGTGGTCTCGGCAATTCGACCGAGCATACGGCCTACCTGCGCCTCAAGAGCGGTATTGACGGACCGGACAGCGGCTCGATCGAGACCAACGGCCAGGTGGTGGCCGAACAGATCGGGTCCCAGATCTTCATCGACGGCTGGGCCCTCATCTATCCCGGAGATCCGGAACGCGCGGCCCGGCTGGCCGCCGAGGCATCCATGGTCTCCCATGGCGGCGAGGCCATCTATGGTGCCCAGGTGGTGGCCGCCATGGAGGCCCAGGCCTTTGTCGAGAACGACCTGAACAAGCTGATTGACACGGCCGTCTCGTTCATTCCCCGTGACAGTGTGATCTATCGAATGATTGACGAACTGCGCGAGTGGCACCAGAAGGTGCCGGATTGGCGCAAGGGCCGCGAGCTGATTGCGGAGAAGTACGGGTATGACACCTACGGTGGCAACTGTCACATGGTGCCCAACCATGCCCTCATCATCCACGCGCTGCTGCATGGGGACGACGATTTCCAGAAGAGCCTGATGATTGTCAACACCTGTGGCTGGGATACCGATTGCAACTCCGGCAACGTCGGCTGCCTGCTGGGTATCAAGAACGGCCTGGCCGGCATCGAGGAAAGCGGCCCCGACTGGCGCGGACCGGTCGCGGACCGCATGCTTCTGCCCACGGCCGACGGCGGCAATGCCGTAACGGACGCGGTGACGCAGACTACGCGCTTGGTAAACGTCGGTGCCCGGCTGGCGGGAGAGGAACCGCCGGTCTACAAAAACGGTGCCCGCTACCACTTCTCGTTCCCCGGTTCGGTGCAGGGGTTCCAGGAGGATCCCTCCCGCGACTCCGTTGGGGTGTCGACGGTGCGCAACATCCGGGGCCACAGTGAGAGTGGAGATCGTGCGCTGGCCATCCGCTTCCGCGGCATGGGCCTGGGCAAGAACAGCCGGGTTGACACAGATGTCTTTGTGCCGGACCTCGAAACACACGAATACTTCGCAAACCGCGGCTATGCCTTGTATGCCTCCCCGGCCCTGTATGCAGGGCAAACCGTAAAGGCGCGCCTGGAAGCCTGTCCCCACAACGGCGGCAACCTGATGGCCTGCCTGTATGTGAAGGTGTTCGGCAAGGACGACAATTTGGAGATTGTGCGCTCCGATTGCGCTGAGTTGCAGCCGGGCAGTGTGCACGTCTTCGAGTGGACAATTCCGGATACGGGCGGCAGTCCGGTGGCCAAGGTGGGGCTGGAACTCTGCTCCGACAAGGCCCTGAACGGCTACGCCTTCCTGGACTACCTGACCTGGGACGGGGTTCCGGACACGACCTTCCGGATCCCGGACGTCTTCACGCGCAAGAACCGGTTCCAGCAGAGCGGGATCATGTGGAAGCATGCCTGGGTGAACGGCGTGGACCACTACGAGCGGTTCTATCCGGAGACGTTCCGCATCATCCACAACGAAGGCATGGGTCTGTTGATGACGGGCTGCCGGGAGTGGGACGGCTACCAGGTGCAGGCCGACGTGACCCCGCACATGGTGAAGAGCTGCGGTGTGGGCGTCAACGTCCACGGGATGAAGCGGTACGTGGGTTTTCTACTGGCTGCCGACGGCAAGGCGCGGCTGGTCCATGTCTTTGATGGCAACGAACAGGTGTTGGCCGAGACGGACTACCCGGTTGTGTTCGGCCAGACCTATGATGTGACCGTCAGCACCAAGGGCGGACGGGTTGCATGTTCCGTGGACGGCGCGGAAGTGCTGTCCGGGGACGTACCGGACCAGGGTCTGCGGACCGGAGGTGTCGCGCTGCTGATTGAGGAGGGCCGGACGGCCACCCAGCAGGTGAGCATCCAGCCTGCCTGACGTTGGACGGTGCAGGATCTGGAAAGCCAGGTCCTTGTTTTTGACATAAGGCAACGGAGCGCCGGCAAAACCGGCGCTCCGTTGCTACTGGTATTCCCGATGCCGACTCCACTGCGGTGGATGGGTCCGGTAACGCTTGCAGGATTCCTGTAGGACTTGGGTGCGGACGGCAGGTTCCAAGTGGGGGCTGCATTGCCATACACCCAAGCGATGCAGCTGGTCTTCCGGATGTTGCGACGTTCGCGGAAGCAGCTTCAGCGTGTGGTGACAAACCGGTGAAGCGTAAGCATGATGTTCCGCAGTGCCCCCAGTCGCATGGTTTCGAATCCGTGGCTGTTTCCACAAACCCAACCGAAGCACAAAGCCCGTTCAGCCAAACCGGCCGTGTAGGCGATGGAAGCATCACTGGCGGCGCGTTCATACACGACAGTCTGAAGCTCGACATCCACTTCGTGACCTGCCGCCAGTAGTTCCAGGATCAGTGCGTGGTCATAGTGGCCATGGGAATCCTTGCTCCAAATCGCGGGCCGATCATCCATTTGCAAAGGAGTACCAGGAGGAGTTGGAGCCAAATCAAGGGCGATGATAGCTTCCGGCGTCTTCATCCGGGCAAGGTTTTTCATGCCCCAACCCCCTACTTCCTCGTTATGCGTGAAAGCGAAGAGACTGGGATGGAGCGGTTTCTCCCCCGTAGCCTGCATGTAAGCCAACAGCTCCAGAAGCAAGGCACATGCCATCCGATCATCGAAGGACCAGGCAGCCACCATGGGATTGTCAGGGCTGCCGAAGAGGAAAGGCCCCCGCCGGGAAGCATGGAGGACCGCCAGTGAACCGGGCCGTACCCCGGCTTCCACCAATTCCTCCTCGGTCATGCCCGTGGTTATCCAAACGCCTTCCCAGCCTACGGGTTTGCGTTCGGACAGGGGGATGTGCATGGAACCCATGCTGAATATGCCCACCACAGTCTCCTTGTCCCCCAGGATTTCCACGGGACCTTCCCCCAGTTTCCAGGGATAGAGACTGCCGGACCGAGCGACTTCCAAGTCCCCGGATGGACGGACCCGGGTCACCACGATGGCGATTTCATCCATGTGGGCGGCATAGCACCAGAGGGGAAGTTCCGGATTGCGGCCCGGTACTTCCACCATTACATTGCCACTGGCATCCCTTTCGGGTTGCAGCCCCATTGCCTGGAGTTGTTCGTAGATTGTGGTGGCGATTTGGTGTTCCCGGCTGGAAGGCGCCGGAATGCAGACCAGTGAGCGAAAACGCTCCAGCACCTCATGTGAGAGGGAGGGGCTCTGTAGGCTGTGCAACATAAATTCAGACTCCTGGCAAATTCAGAAACGTAATTTAATTGTTTCGATGGGATCGGGAGTCCCGGCCGTTCCTCGATGCCTCAGCGGTGCCAGCCTCCTTCCAGGGAGCGGCTTTGAAGTTGGCCTCGCAGGTGGTTGACCAGGTTGGGTTCCTGATCCGCAATGTTGTGACACTCTCCGGGATCCTCGACGAGGTCATAGAGTTCCGTTTGGCTGTTCCAGTTGAGGATCAACTTGTGTGTATCCGTGCGGAGCGAGGCGAAGCCGCGCAGTTGTGCCATGGCGTTGTCTCGGTGCGGTGTGCCGGAGTCCCTGACTGTTGGCATTAGGGACTTGGCATCCAATGAGTTGGCCTCCGATCCCAGGTAGGGAACCCCTGCAAGTTCGCAGATGGTTGGGTTGATGTCCGACAGTTCCGCTAATGTGTCGCGGGTTTCTCCAGCTGGGATGCCGGGACCGGACAGGATCAGGGGAACGCGCAACGACGCTTCGTAGGCGACGCTCTTGGTGTACAGACCGTGGTCGCCCAGCATTTCACCATGGTCCGAGGCAAAGATCACTATCGTGTTGTCCAGCATGCCCCGCTGTGCAAGGGTGTTCAGCATCTTGCCAACCCAGTGATCGATCAGGGAGATGTTGGCGGCGTACTGGCGGCGCGTCTGGAGGATTTCCTCAGGGCTCATATCCAGCCTGCGGTGTTGGACCCAAGCAGGTTTGTCAACTGCATCGCTTGTGATGGGTTCCGGCATGTCCGCAGTGCGGTACCGCTCCGCCCACGAGGTGGGAGGGTCAAAGGGATCGTGCGGTCCGACGAAGGAGACAAACATATGCCAAGGTGCGTCCTGGGGTGCGTCCTGGAGCCATCGATTGGCGCGTTCCCCCACATAGGTGTCCGAGTGAAGCTCCTCGGTTAGTACGGAGTCGTGGGAGGCATCCTTGATCCATCCGCGGTCATGGCGGCTCTGATAGTCGTTGACGAATGCGTCGAACTGCCCCTTTTCCCGGAGCATGAAGCCGTACGGTCCCTGTGGTGTATCGGAACGGCCCGCGTGCATCTTGCCTTCGATTTCGCAGGGGTCCGTGAAGCCCCATTGGTAGTTGCAGGCCCGGGTGCCATGCCGCCCGTTGTATCCGGCCGGTTTGGCCAAGTCCAGCTTGCCGGCCGAAGCCACCTTGTAGCCGTGATCCCTGAGGCGCTGGTAGTAGGTGGGGATGCGGAGCGGCAGATAGCTGCTGTTGTCCACGGCACCCATGCGCCAGGGATGGAGGCCGGACGCGAGCGAAATGCGCGATGGGGCGCAGACTGGGGCATTCACGCAGCAGTGGGTGAACCGTGTGCCCTGCCGGGCGAGGCGGTCGATGTGCGGCGTGGAAACCGTGGGGGTGTCCAGGCCCAGAAAGTCGTGACGATGCTGGTCGTCCATCACAAACAGGATATTGGGGGATGCTGGCATGTGTGTTGGGTTCCGATGAACGGGGCGACCGGAAGTAGGATCGGTCCACCCGGGATTCTGGCAGGTGTGTGAACGAATCAGGTAAGGGGACTTGCACGGAGATCTTCGATCCAGGGTTGTCGGCAGACATCCAGCCGGTGGGAAACTTGGAACGGAGAGCCTCGTGGATTGCAGACCCTGGCGTTGGTACGCGAGCGATGGGCTTCAACCGCAGGCACTCACAGTGGGGGATATGGGCTCGCCTCTGGAGCGGGATTGCTACGATGTCAAACGGTACTCGGAATGGGAGTCCTGTGAACAGGGGGGAGTGATTGCTTGTCCACGTTGCGGAAACCGGCATGGGTTTCTCCGACGCGCTTTCGATTGGAACGCGCAGGCATCCTCATGGTGGATCAACCTCGTCACCCTTGGATGTCCGTACAACCGCCTCCTGGAGTTCACGGTTCATGACTGAAGGTTTTCCCATTCCGGCCGCAATCGTCCAGTCCGAACAAGTCATCCTGCGGAGCCGGTTCATTAGTTCCCTGGCGCCTGCACCCGATCCGGCATCGGCCCGCGCCTTCATTGCGGAGATCAAGGAACTTTACGACGACGCCAGTCACAATTGCTGGGCCTTTGTTGCGGGAGCTCCCGGCTCCACCGCCAGTGTGGGGTGTTCCGACGACGGCGAACCCACTGGCACGGCTGGGCAGCCGATGCTGAAAGTTCTCCTGCATTCCGGAGTCGGCGAGGTTGTGGCCGTCGTCACACGGTACTTCGGCGGCACCAAGTTGGGACGCGGCGGACTGGTCCGCGCCTATTCGGGTGGTGTTCAAGCTGCTCTCGAGGTTCTGGACACTGTCCGCAAGGTCGAGATGGTTCGGCTTGCCCTAACGCTGGAATACCCAATGCTGGACCGATTTCAGCGGTCCTCTACGCGTTTCGGAGTCCAGGTTGAAGATACGGTTTACAGCGATCGGGTGCAGGTTTGGGCTGTGCTTCCGGCGCATCGGCGCGAGGAATTCGTGCGGTGGTTCACGGATCTGACCCATGGCAAGGGCGAGGTCCGGGATCCACTCAGGAGTTAGTGCGGAAAGCGGCGCGCCGGCATCCCAACAATCCCATGTCGTTGCGCATTCAACCTGGGCACCATGTCGTGGGTCGTGGATTGACGCTGGATCCGGCATCGATCGTCAGCTGTTTCGGGAGACGCCATGCATGCCGGTCTCTCAGCAGTTGCCACCCCGGCGTCTGGTTGACATGTCGTTCTCAAGGGGTGCTTGAGAGTTCAGGGGACGGATGTATTGTGCGGTTCGTCGCTTCCCCAGGTAGCGCCCACGGGATTGTCTGGGAACATCCATGGGGTATGACGGTTGGGAACGGCTTGGCGGTGCGGTTCCGCTCTAGCACGCTCCTCTGGACATTGGACCCCTGCACCCGCTGTATCATGGGCATCTGCTCAATATCCTGTGTTCCCACCTGATACCGGATGTGCGTATTGCAAACCGACAGGAAGAGCATGACATTCAGCGAACACCAAGTCCCCAAGTTGCGAACACAGGATGACAGGGGCAAGCGCGTAAGAATCGTTCTGTTACGGCACGGCAAACCCGTCATTGCCGGCCGGAAGGGCCTCTCCGCATATGAGTTTGCCGAGTGGCTTGATGAATACGATCAAGCAGGACTGTGCAGTCGCTCTCTACCGGGACGGGAAACAATGGCTGTGGCCGCCAAGTGCAACTCCAAATGGTGCAGCAATTTGCAGAGATCCATTTGTTCCATCAAGACGGTGTGCCCCGAAGCAGACTTTGTTGCCAGCAAGTTGTTTCGTGAACTGGAACTTCCACATGGTCCCTGGCATTGGCCCAAGTTGAACACCACGGCCTGGTCCGTCATATTCCGTTTGCTTGGATTCTGTGGATTCGCCTATCAGGCGGAGTCCTGGCGACAGGCCAAAGGCAGAGCTCGGATAGCTGCACAGCGGCTGTCCGCTGAGGCTGAAGCCAACCAGTCTGTGCTGTTGGTCGGTCATTTTTTCCTGAACCGACTCATTGCTCGGAGGCTGGTGGGGGATGGGTGGTCAGGTCCCGCCTCTCCCAAGGGAAATCATTGGGCTGTTAACGTGTATGAAAAATTCCTTCATTGAATTTGAACGTGTGAACATGAAATCTCGCAGGCCAGCCTCGCAATGCTTGGAACCGTAACCTCAAGCTGTCGCTTGGATTGGCTTCGACGATTGGATCCCACATGTGCCATTCCGGGGAGATGCGCCCAAATCGGCTTTCTTGAGTTTCTGGCAACACAACTGCTCAGGTGACCTGTGTTCCAGTTTGACAGGTCGTTGCTCCAAGCGAAGCGAAGTGTCGCCTAGCGGCATCTGTCGCTGGCAGCGTCAACGATGTTGGCCGAACCCACATGCTTCCGGTCGGGTGGCAGCAGGCTGTTCAACGCCCACTTCACCCATCCCAATCCCCAGGAGGCCATGCGGATCAATGCGTTTCCCAGCCATGGAGTGCTGTCGGCGTAGTGTTTCCGGTGGAATGTCCACATGGCGCGGTGGAATTCCAGAATCATCCGCCCGCTGTCTTTGCGGGTGGCCGCGCCCTTGTGGTGCAGGACGCGGGCTTCCGGCAAAAAGACAACCTGCCAACCCTTGCGGCGAAAGCGCACGCAGTGATCCAGGTCTTCGCCGTACATGAAGAAGGTATCCTCGTCCAGCAGGCCGACTTCCCGTAAGGCCTCCGCCCTCATCATCTGGCAGGCTCCCATCACCGAGTCGACACAGGCTGGCTCATTGTCTCTGACATAACCACAGCTATAGCCGGCCCAGATAGGGCTGTGCGGAAAGAATCTGCGTAGTCCCGTCATATGGGCCAGTGACTTCCAAGGTGTCGGTTCCCCCCGCTTGCACCCGGTGTCCAGGGATCCGTCGGGACGGATCATCCTTGGCCCGACTACCCCCACCTGCGGATGGCGGTCCATATGGGATAGCATGCGCGGTAGGGCACCTTTCTCTACTTCGGTGTCCGGGTTGAGCAACAGCACAAATTCGTGCCCAAGCGGACCTGAATCGGGATCCCCGCCGATGCCTATCCGCTCCAGGCCCCGGTTGTTGCCGTAGGCGAATCCCTTGTTTTCCGGATTCTCCAGAACCCGAACATCGGGATAGTGTTCCCGGACCCAGGCGGCGGAACCATCGGTGGAGGCGTTGTCCAGGAACCAGGTGTCATGGGAGACTCTCCTCAAACCCTTGCCCAGGGCGTCGAGACAGGACTCCAGGTACTCCCGGTTGTTGTAGTTGAGTATGAGGACTGCCAAGCGCTTCATGTGGGAGGTGCCGGTTCAGGCTGTGGCTGCCGTGCTCCGGTTGAGTCGAAACTGAACACGGTACCTCGCGAACATCCCTGCGGAAGGCATTGCCCAAGCCCTTGGATCACCACAGGCAGACATGGCCCGGCACGTGGTGGATCAATCTCGGGCAATGCAATCACCCAGCGTCGCCATTTCCGCCAAGGACTACAGGACCACTTCGGACCCGCTGGCGGCCGACTTGTACATTGCTTCAAGGATGGCGATGCCCACCAGGGCCTGCTCCGCGGTTACGACGTCGGCAGTCTCGTCCCCAGACAGGTGCCGGATCAGGTCCTTGCTCTGCAACACCGAGGAATACTCTCCGCCTGTGGGCACCTCGACATCGATGGTCACCGGTTCACCGTGCATCTCCTGGAAGATCTCCAGCTTGTCGGGGCGGATGATCGCCCCGCCTTGGTCCCCGTACACTTCCACCAGTTCGGCCGCCGGCAGATGCATGGCCCAGGAACTCTGCAAGATTAGGGAGGTTCCATTCTCGAAACGCACCAGGCCGTAGGCCAGATCCTCGACATCGAATCGACCGCCCTCCCGGGGCTTGGCCGCGCGGTCGATGCCCCATCCCCCGGTCCCCACGCCCTGCGAACCCAAGCGGTCGTAGGCCACGGCAGACACCGTTGCGGGTTTGGGGTAGTCCATCAGGAACAGGGCCTTGTCCAGGGCGTGTACGCCGATATCCAGCCCGCAACCGCCCCCGGCCATGTCCTTGTTGGTGAACCAGCTGCCGAAGCCTGGAATCCCCGCCCGGCGTGTGTAGACCGTACGGATGTGGTAGATGTCGCCGAACTGACCGGAGTCCACCGCCCTGCGGCCCATCCTCATGGTTGTGGACCAGCGGTAGTGCGTGCCGACGGTCAAGGTCCTGCCCGCCTTGTCCGCAGTCTCAAACATTTCCTGGGCATCCGCCAAGGTCAGGGCCACCGGCTTCTCGCACAGCACGCTGGCCCCGGCTTCCAGGGCGGCAATCGACATGGGCTTGTGGAAGATGTTCGGAACCGCAACGACCACGAGGTCCAGGTCCTCCTTGTCCAGCATCTCCCGATAGTCGGTATAGGCCGAGGGAATGCCGCGCTCCGCGGCAAACTGCGTGACGCGTTCTTCCTGCACGTCGCAGATTGCCACAACCTGACAGTTGTCCACGGCCATCGAGAAGGTGGGTTGGTGTCCGAACTGGACTACGGACCCGCAACCAATGATGCCTACGTTCCAAGTCTTGTCGCTCACGTTGCATGCTCCTGAAGGTTGGATTGCCTGCGTGGTGCAGGGATTTGGGATTGGTTGAAATGCCTCTTTGGGATGGTGGTCCGTGGCGGGAGCTGCTGCTCGGACCGCGACACTTGGGCGAAACGATTGACTGTCGGTCTAGCCGGGTGCCGGATACAGCACTGCGTGCAGTTCCTTGGGGCCGTGCACCCCCAGGGTTAGCTTCGACTCGATGTCCGCGGACTTGCTGGGACCGGACACCAGCGTCAGGTTGGCGCTGTTGCGGATGGCGTGTCCCAGGGAGCCATCCTGCTGGTGTTGCTCCAACCAGGTCTCCACATTGGGCAGCAGCTGCGTGCCGGGGATCAGCGCGATGTGGTTGAGCGGCAAAAGGGAGGCGCTGCGGCTTTGGCCCGGAGTGCTCTTCAACAGGACGGAACCCGTGGCGGCGAACGCGACTTCCACACCGGTGACGCCCACCCGAATTTCCTGCAGGTCGCCTCGCGTGTCGGGATTGTCCAGCGACTCCGGGACAACCACCTCCACGTCCCTGTCGAAAAGGCTTTCCTCAAGACCTGGAATCCAGGAGTTCAGTTCGGACCAGGCAAGGACGCGCCGGGGCCCGGTATCGTCCAGCCACTCCAGGATCTTCTGCACTGTGAACATGCGCGCCCCCACGATCGAATCGGCGATGTTGCTGGAGCCGTGCAGTTTCTCCAGTTCCCCAGCAAATCGCTGTTCGAGCCCGGCATCCTCGGCCCTGAGGGTGGCCACGTGCATGTGTTCACCCGGAGTCAACGGAGGCGCGTCCGCGGGCGGCCACGGGAGCTTTGGGTTGGCCAGTCCCTGGCGCAGCCGATCCAGGATTCGTTGCCGGGCTTGGCTCACTTTGCGGGTCCCCGCGTCCCGGATCGCTTGGCCCACCACTCCCGGAAGCTTTGCTTCGCCATCGGTGGGAAGTCGCGCTGGCGAGTCCAGTGGTGCAGGGGCGGTGGCAGCCTGCGCAGGTTTCGGTCGCCAAACCCCGACAGAAGTCTGGTTCCGGTCCGTGCCGCGCGGGCAGTACCCCGATAGGCTGCCGGACGGCTCGCCACTCCGGCAAACCCCTGCATCGCCCGACGTTCCGCGCCCGGCATGTGCTTGCCGGATACCAGATCGTGCCGCAGGTTCAGCAGCATTTTGGGCAGGTCGATCTGGACCGGGCAGGCATCACGGCACGCTCCGCACAGGGTGCTGGCATAAGGCAGGTCCTTGTTGCGGGCCATCTCCTCCGACAGCAGCGGCGAGATGACGGCGCCGATGGGACCGCTGTAGGTATTGCCGTAGCCGTGGCCCGAGATTTGGCGGTAGACGGGGCATACGTTGAGGCAGGCTCCGCACCGAATGCACATTAGCGACTCGCCGTAGCCGTCCGCCAGCATCCGGGACCGTCCGTTGTCCATCAGGACCACGTGGAATTCCTCGGGGCCGTCCACATCCTCCAAGCGCTTGGGACCGGAAGTCATGGACAGGTACACGGTAACGCGCTGGCCCGTGGCGCTGCGGGTCAGCGACTGGTATTGCAGGAAGGCGTCCTGGGGGGTGGGCACCAGCTTCTCAATCCCCATCACAGCGACATAAACCCGCGGCAGTGTGGAGACCATGCGGCCGTTGCCCTCGTTGGTGACGATGCAGACCGTGCCTGTGTCGGCGATGGCGAAGTTGCAGCCGGAAATGCCCATGTCGGCGCTCAGGAACTCCTGGCGCAGTTCCACGCGCGCCCGCGCGCAGAGGGCTTGGGGATCAAGGGTCCGGGGCATGGACAGCTTTTCGGCGAAGAGGTCCGAGATCTCGTCGATCCGCTTGTGAATCACCGGGGCCACGATGTGGCTGGGGATTTCCGCCGCCAACTGAATGATGTACTCTCCCAGATCCGTTTCCACACAGGTGATGCCCTTCGCCTCCAGATGGTGGTTCAGGTGGATCTCCTCGGTGGCCATCGACTTCGACTTCACGACCTTGCGCACATCGTGCTGCTCCGCCAACTCGCCGATGATGCGGTTGGCCTCGTCGGCGTCCTCGGCCCAGTGGACCCGGCCGCCGTTCATGACTACGTTGCGCTCGAACCGCTCCAACAGCTCGGGGAGATTGCGCAGCGTGTGCGCCTTCATTTGGCGCATTTGATCCCGGAGGCGCTGGGCTTCCAGTTCCTCCAAGCTGAGGCGCTTCTGTTCCTTGAGATGCAGCGTGGCCCGGGTCAGGGTGTCCGCCAAGGTCGGGTTGGCAACCGCTTGCTTGACGCGGGTCTTGAAGGGGGCTTCGATGTCGATGCGGGAACGCATGGTCGCGGTTGCCGGTATCAATTCGTCCCTACATCCTGCCAACGCCGGGGTCTGTCGCCAACGTCCGGTGCCTTGGATTGGGCTGGTGTATTGAATTCGCCGTCCGCCTTTGGGTGGCGGGAGGCGAGGGCTTCGGCAATGTGCATGGCACGACACCGACGATCCTGACGCTGCAGGAGACCCTGCAGGTGGGTCATGCACGAGACGTCGCACATGACCACATGGTCTGCGCCACAGGCTTCGATGCTCGTCAGCTTGGCATTGCCCATCGCCACCGAAATGGGCTCATTCTTGACGGCAAAGAGACCACCGAACCCGCAGCACTCGTCGCTGCCCGTCATGTCCACCATGTCCAGGCCGGACTCGGCCAGGAGGGAACGGGGCTGTTCGTCGATCCGCAACTCCCTGAGAAGGTGGCAGCAGGCGTGGTACGCAACCTTGCCCGGTAGATGTGCCTCGGGTACTTGGGCCTCCAGAACATCCACCAGGAACTCGGTCAGTTCGAAGGTGACCGCCGCCAGTTCCTTGGAGCGCTTAAGGTAGGCCGGATCGTTCTCCAACAGCTCCAAATGGAAATGGCTGGTCATTGTGGCGCAGCTGCCGCTGGGCAGGACGATGGCCTCCGCCTGTCCCGATGCAATCAGGGGGTGGAACACGTCGACGAAGTGGCGGGCCAGGGGAACGGCCTCATCATGGTAGCCGGAATTGAAGGCCGGCTGGCCACAGCAGGTCTGGTCCTCGGGAAAGATCACCTCCACACCCTGTTCCTCCAGCAACTGGACCGCGGCCCGGCCCACTTGTGGATAGATCATGTCCACCATGCAGGTGACAAACAGGGCCACGCGGCGTGGAGGTTGTTCGAACTGCTTCTTGTGTTGCATGGGCGGATTTCAGGCAAGGAGGGCCGTCATGCAGGTCTGCAGGGGCAGGGTAGTGACCTCGACACCGCGTTCCCGTGCCAGGCAATTGACCTCGGATCGGATCCCGACGCCAACGCGCCCGTCCTCGCCAAACGGCAGGTCCGGCAGGTAAATCCCCGGCTCGATCGTGAACATCACGCCTGGAACCAGGGTTCGACTGTCCCTGGTCTCCAAATTGTCGATGTTTACCCCGGTGAAGTGCACCTGGGTGCCCAGGCTGTGGCCGGTGCGATGGATGAACGCATTTCCGTAGCCGGCGTCTGCAATGACCTGTCGGCAGGCGTCATCCACCTGCGCTCCCTGCACCGGACGGCCGGCGGACAGTTCGCGGTCCATGAACTCGAGCGCCGCGTCGCGGGCGTTCCCGACCGTCTCGAAGATGGCTGCCACCGGCGATGGAACCTGTGTTCCACACCAGGCAGTCCAGGTCACGTCGGCGAAGCAGCTGTCCGGCCTGTTGACCTGTTTACCCCACAGATCGATCAGAAGAATGTCGCCTCTTCGAATCGGGGAACTTGCCTGCTTGGCCGGCTCAAAGTGGGGATCGGCGGCGTGGGCGTTGACGGCTACGATTGGTGCATGGTCGGGGTCCAGGCCCTCGCCTGCGAGCCTCTGCACGATGAACTGCTGCAGTTCATATTCGGTCAACGACCGGCCGTCTTCAATGGCCCGTGCGGCTTTTTCAAAGGCGGCGTCCTTGGTTTCGAGGACAATCGCCGCGGCTGCGCGATGGCTGGCGACCTGGTCCGGTGTGAGCACTGCCTGGAATGCCTGAACAAGATCCTGGCTGCCTTCCACCCTGACCTGTCCGATCTCCCGGACCAACTGAATCGTGCCTGCCCCGACCAGATCCAGAGTGGGCATGTCGTTGTTGGCGCTGAACTCCATGGCAACGACCTTTGCCTCGGCTAGGAGTTCGCCGACGCGGGTGTGAAGTTCCTGCCACCCGACGTAGGTATCAAGCGGAATGTCCAACGAGGCGGCCAGTTCGGCGAAAGTTCCTTGCTCGATGGCATGCACCAGGAGGCGTGGGGAACCAGTGGCGGGGATGTACAGGAACCAACGGCGCGTTCCCGACGAGTGCAAGCGGCAAAGGTGCAGGGCAACCGGGTTGGTGCCGCGGAAGTCCGCCAGGAGCCATCCGTCGAGACCGGCGTGTCTTATCCGGTGCTGAATTTCGGGAAGGGGGAAAGGCATGGTCAAAGTGGGGTGGCTGACCTCAGGAGAGGCACTCTCCTGTTAATATATCCGACAAGCCGCCTGGGCAGGCAGACCAATGGCTGCCGCCGGTATCGGCTCCCTGCGTTTTGCACACCAGTGAGGAATGTTCATGTACCAACTTCTGACCATCGTCGGCAATCTCGGTGCCGACCCTGAATTGCGCGTGCGCCGCTAGGCCGTCCATGTGTCTTGCCGGTGGAGCCGGCGGCACAAGGGAGTTCGTGCCAGGCGCCGCGACTGACCCGATGCCGAAAGGCTGCAGGGGACCAAAGCATGTCGCAGCGCGCCTGTTTGCCATGGTGAAAGCTGAATTGCCTGAATTCCAGATTCCAGAGTGCCTCTCAGGACACTGCGGAAAGGCCCGGCGCCTTCCCGCAATCCGCCCAAGCAGTCGGCATGAGCGCCTTGCCGGCTGTGCTCCCAAGGGCGGATTCGCCGGACTGTATGTCCGGATGAGAATCGAACGGAGCACCTACAGCAGACTAGACACGGACACATGGAACGGACCGCGGGATGGCCTGTTGGCAGCCATGCCATGGCCACGGAGTTCCCGTAATAGTCGGTGGCGGACCAACATCCGCGGCAGGGCGAAGGGGAACAGGCTTGTACGGCATCGGTCCGCGAGGTATGCGTAATGCAGTCCGCCGCAGCGGTACAGGATGCTCTGCTCACACTTGGACGCAAACGGCAGCCCCTGCAAAGGGCCTATCGGTTGCTGTTCAATCCCAATCTCTATCGGCAGTTCGCTACGGTGAATGCACGCTTGGTACTGCCGTCGCTCATCGAGGCCCTGCGGGGCCAAACGTTTCGTTGGGGTGGTGATGTGGTTCAGGACCGGGCCTTGGCCGAAGTCCTGGCTGGCATAGTCGGCGTCTGGTTAACCGGGCATGGTCCCGGGTTTGTCCACGGACTGACACCGGACACCGGTCTGCATTCGGCCCTCAGGGCTGCCCGCGCCATGGTGGCCGGGGAGCAGTGGGTCACGGCAATCGTCGTGCCAACGTCCGATTTCGTTGCCGGATGTCAATCCAGACCCAAGCTGTCGCATATGGTGCAGGACGGGCGGTTCACCGAGTTGCTGAGCCGATACTTCGATGCCTATCCTGTGGCCGATCCTGAATCGTCCACGGTCTTCAGCGGGGTCCTGCAACCTGCATCACTTCATGGTGTTTGTGCACAGCTGGCCCTGACGGACCTGGACGACCATCTCGAATCCACGCGAACGGCCCTAAAGCACAAACGCGATGGAACGGTTCTGAAGAGTCTTCGTTACAGCAACGCGTTGCTGCTGGCGGCTTCGGGAAGCCGGGACACGGCAGCGGCCCTGCTTGCCGAGGTGACAGCTGTGCTCCGAGGCCTGATGGGGGGTGATGCTCCCGGTGGCCAGGAACCCAGGTGGATTCCATGGGACACAGGGTCGGACGTGCAGTTCCTGGGTTATCGAATGCGGTGCCGTGAAGATGGCTCCGCGTCCTTGCGTTCGTCACCCGAACTGATGCGGAAGGCTGCCAGGCCGTTTCACCGGCGCGGCAAGCCTGCGGAGCGCGGTGACCGGACCTTTCTGGATGACCACCGGATCGGAAATCTCTACGCGGAGGAATTCGAGGCGGTTCGCCAGTACTACGCGCTGGCCGAGGATCGCGGACCGTTGCGAGGATTCCAGCAAACCCTCAAGGCTTCATGGGCCCGTACGCTGGCCCACAAGCATCGGTGCCGTGTCAACACCGTCCTGGATCCGAAAGGGGATCATCTGGCCGCCTGGCAGGATTCATGGTTGGCGAAGATTCCCGGTACCGATTACCGGGCAAACCGAATTGAGGACGTGTGCATCAGGGAGCGGGAGCAGGTACGAGCTGGAGAGCCGTGTGCGGTGAAAGTCGCACGCACGGTTCGGAGGGAGGCCAACCATCATTGACCTGTCCATGAGACAGCCGGAACAGGCCCACCCTACGACATGCCTTCCGGAGACAAGGTTTGCAGTTTCAATGTCGCCGTAAACAACGTATACAACGACCGGTCGGGGGAGCGTCGAACCGATACCACCTGGTTCAGGGTTTCGGTCTTCGGTCGCCAGGCTGAGCCCTGCGGCAGGTACTTGAGCAGGGGCCGCCAGGTCCTGGTGACGGGTCGCGTGAAGTCAAACGCCTTTATGGGCCAGGATGGTCAGCCGCGCGCATCGTTGGATGTGCGCGCCAATACCGTGCAGTTTCTGGGTGGCCGCGACGATCAGGCCGGAGGTGACTGGGGCGGCGGTTCCGGCGGTGGCTATGGTGGGGGCAGCAGCTCCGGCAGCGACTGGAATAGCGGCTCTGGCGGTGGCGGTTGGCAAGGCGGGAACCAAGGCGGCGGCGATTGGCGCAGCCAGGATGCCGGAGGTTCGACCGGTGACGGCGGTGCTTCCGGGTCCGACATCGACGACGGGCAGGACGTTCCGTTCTGATTGCATTCTGTACACGTCAGTCATATTGACTCCTAGCGATGCCGTTCCTCCTTGAGGAGGGAATGGCTAGAAGCCCAATCGAACCCCCGTCAACTCCAACCGGGAGTTCGATTGGGCTTCTTGGGGATCCAGACATCAGCGGCTAAGGGAATTCGTAGTCAATCCACTGGCGGACGGGGACCAACACAACCAATAGCAGACCACCATCCGGCATTCTCGAAACCCGCGGACAGGCAACCGGAACAGTTTGACATCGAGCATAGGAAAGAAACCAGCACAGCAGGGCGGACAGTCAGCCCGCGGACGGAGCCTAGTGACTCGTGTCAAGGTCGAGATTGTTCGCAATCAGCCGCGACGCAGGGACGCGACCTCCTGGACATCCCACAGCCGGGCGGTGTCCAGCACTATCAGGCTGCGGAAGAATAGGTTTGGGATGCCCGCGGCCACCAGACGGGTGCGCGGAATCGGTGTTGAGGGTCCCTGAAACCGCCGTTGCGATCCCCTGGCGCGGGTTTCGTGGGCCCCGCAGGCCCCCTGGCACCCCTGATGGGCGCGCAGAGCCCTGGGTGGCTCACCCGGACGGCCCGGCCGCGGTCTCCGGCTCGACCAGGAGCTTGGCCAGTCGGACTAAATTGTAGGCGGTCGCCATCAGGTAGCCGGCCAGGCCCGTGCGTTCCACGCTCCGGTAGCGGGTGCGCCGGAAGCCGCCCACCGTTTTCATCTGGCCGGAGACCTCCTCCACCCGCTTGCGGATGCGCAGGCTCACGGCATAGCCGGCATGGCGCGTCGTGCGATCGTCGATAGCCGAGTGTTTCTTTCTTTTGTGCGACATGCGAGGTCACCCATCGTGCCCGCATGTCCCCCACACAATCCTGGGTGTCGTAGCCGCGGTCGGCCCCCAGCGTGCGCGGTCGGTAGCCCCGTTCCCGGAGCCCGTCCAGGAGTTCCGGAACCGCATCCCGCTCGGCCGGACCCGGTGGCTTGGCTGAAGGTGAAGTCCATCAGCAGACCGTGGCGGTTCTCCATCAGGGCGTGGCCCATAAACGCCAGCCGGGCCTTCTTGCCCGGCCCCTTGTGCAGCAGGCGCGCCTCGGGGTCCCGCCTCGGGGTCCGTGGTGCTGGCGTGGGTTTCATTGCACCGGCGTTCCCCCCGGGAAGTCCACCGACGGGTTGTCCGGATCGTCGTCCACAGGTGGGGATGGTCCATCCGTGGACCGGAAGCTCCTGGACTGGCTGCAGCCTCAATCAGGTTCCTGTCCACACTGAAGTACTCGTCCGACAGCAGCCCCTCCTCGTCGGCCGCCCACACCACTTCGTCGAACTGGGCCCGGCCCGAATCGTGCGCCCGCAATCGTTGCCAGTTCTTGGTGAAGACCGTGGCATCGAAGCTGTGCTCCATCAGATCCATGTCCAGGCATCAGCGGTAGAGCAGGTTGTACGCGAGCTCCTCGCAGAAGGCGCGCTCGCTCTGCAACGAGTAGAGGGCCATCAGGAGCGAGGCCTTCTACAGCCGATCCGGCGGCACCGAAGCCCGGCCCACCCGCGCGTACATACGGTCGAAGGTCGGCGACAACCGTGCCAGGGCCGCATCGGCCACTTCCTCAATCCGCCGCAGGGGATGGTCTTGGGGGATCCGTTCCTCCAAGTCCACGATCGCCAGCATGCAAATAAAGCGCTCTTATCACGGCAACTAAATAGTCACGCCTCTGTTCCCAAAGTTTCCCATTTTACATCTTTATGCCAAGGATTTTTATCATAGAAAAAAGCATGAAACAATGGAGATCGGTCTTCAGTCCCCAGCAAGGCAAACCACTCGTCTGACCGACTAATGTATTTCCGCCTCATCGCAATGAATAGGAATTCATCAACATTGATCATCGTCTTTGGATAAACCATCAAGGTGAACCCCGACTTATTGCTGACCAATTGCCCAGAAACACTGTGCCTCTTGCTAGCATTGCGTGTATTCTCTTTCAATTTTTCAAATTTATCGACGATCTTATTGCTAACTTCGGAGTCCAAATCAAACAAGAAGAACAGAGCATCAGTGACTAGCGCTTCTTGTGTCAATTTGAGTTGGCTGATCAAAAAGTTGAATGCATCGCTTCTCCAGTGAAAAATCAACTTTCCAACTGCCCCATGGCCAACTCGATGCCCAGCAGCAAAAGGAAAGTGAGCGTCAATCCGTTGACCATAGCTATTGGGGACCCATGAAATATCAAATCCTTCAGTTGCAGAAAGTTTATTACAAAGGTGGTAGCCAAGCAACGACAACTCAGAATCTGCGAGAAAGTGCTCAGCGAATAGTGAGCGTTGCCTCAAGTAATACGCAAATTCAAATGGATCGTTCAAGTAGAAGATTAACATGTCTAAATCGAAAAGACTCAATGCAATCGGAAAAGGATCACTTGGTTGTTTCTGAAGATAGACACTACATTGGGCGAGCACTGCCGGGTAGTGATCGCCTGTGAGGCAAATGATATACGCATCATCAATGTCAATTGGGAGTTGGAACACTTGATCATTTTCATCTTTGAGTCGGATATTTTTTGATAGCAGCGCGTTCCTACATACAATCCCTTGGACATATGCAGTTTGGATTGCTGCCTCAAAATCTTTCTTGAGACTACCTGAGTTTCCCTGCCTCGAAAGTTCGGTGAGTGATTTGGATTTGGCTTGGATGATCACAGCTTTGTTGCCACAAATCGCTAACACATCAATTTCGCTCAGGTTAGTTTTGCCTTTTTGGACTTTCACGTTGCGGAAAGTGTTATGCGGTCCACACAGCTTGGCCAATTGGTCGTATGCTATTCCTTCTGTTGTCGATCCTCTGTTTGACATGGCTGTTTCGTAATAGTTTGCATCATTACGCATCCAATAAATTGGAGATTCATAGATTGCCCGTGCGAAATTGTAGGTCAGAGGCAAGAAATAGCGATTGTGGTCAAGATGTATCAATGGATGTGAGTGAACTGCGTTATACGTACCAATGGTGCCAAAATTTTGGTTAACATCTCCAGGGGTACATGAAAACATTTTTAACACACAGTCAGCTATATCCTGTGCGTCGCCAAAGATATCTTCTTTGCTGAAAGATAAAATTGAAACACAGTGATGGCAATACTCGACAAAAGATGATTTGGACTCCCTTTGGTTGGCTCGCATGCTCAGAAGATTTGTAACTCGTTGGGCTATCTCTGTTAGAGTTTCAATGCTTGTGCCTAAATGTGCTTCTATCCATTCAGAGTCCAATACGTATCGCCGCTTTGCAAAGTCCAAATATTGGAAATCATATGCTCCAAGTTCAGTGTAGAATATGGCCTCGGTGAAGCGTACGCCACTGTCTAACCAGTCTTGGAGTGCTTGCAAATTTGGAGACTGCGGGTCGATTGTGTCGTTCTCGCTGTCAGGGTGAGGGTTAACAGTTGGCAGGAGTGAACTATGTAGTTCTTGCATCAGCTCCCAAGTTGTAGCTATGTGTGTTTTGATTGAGTGTTCGGATGGTGAAACGTCTAAATTCCATTCATTTCGCATCATCACGCCTAAAATCCATGACAATTCATTTTCATTCAAACGGTCGTGCCAATTGACAGTAGCTATCATGTGTTGTGGTATGAATAAATTTTCGCAAACCATCGCCGCGTAAGCCAATAGATAGCCTGGTTCTTGGCAGACGGTCTCTATGTCGGTTATGATGTCAGCCGTGGTTCTCAGTGTTGGTTCGGGCATGGATGTCATTGGTTCGGTTTCCATTTGAAAAGGGGTTGCGGAATTTGACGTGAAAGGTGCAAAGGTGTATCCGGTTTGGGTCCCTGGAGTGGAACTGGCACGTGGGTGAATTGGGTTAGCTTCACTCCTTTGGTTGTCGGTCTGTGGAAATTCGTTGAGATGGATTAACCGCAACGGTGAATTGATTCGTAGGCGGTTCCGACCGGATTTTAGCGTATTTCTTGGGCAATCGGGGTATTTAGGACACTTTGGTGTGTTGAAGTCGGTCATTGGGTTTCGAGCTAAGCCATTCGTGTGGACCAATGTCATGATGCAAATTCGTCTTGGAATTCCCGGATGCAAGCGTGGACGGCGGCCAGGAGGGCGCGTTCTTGGGGTTGGTTGCGTTGGGGCATGGCCTTGCGGAAGACATGCTCGATGTCGTTCCGTTCCAGACTGTAGGGGGCAGGTAATGAGGGTGGAGATTCTGTTTCCGCAATGCCGGCAGGGAGTCCCGCACCTTCTGCCCGCAGTGGAAGGAGGCGTTGTCCAGGACCACCACGCGCGGGACGCCGGCAGGGTATCGTGGAAAAAATCGATCAGATCCTAGCCCTTCCAGGTGCGGCCGGCCGCCCACCAGGTCAGGGGCGGCGGCGCCTCTTCTTTTTTTCTTCCTTGCGGTCGGGGCCCCGGGGGCGGCCAGGGCGGCCAAGACGTTCACGCGCTGTCCCTAGGGGCTCTCGTGGGGGACTTTGGGGCGGTGCCTGCGTCGGCACCAGGTTTGGGTGGGGGGCAGGCAGGGGTGGAAGCCGGTTTCGTCCAGGAAATAGAGGTCGAGGTCCCCGGCGGAAGCTTTTTTGGAAGCCGTCCAGGTCCGCCCGGGCCGCGGCCGCCCGCTCCGGGACCTGCCGGTGGCGCAGGCTGTACTGGGTGCGTCGATAGCGGGTCCCCATCAGGTGCAGGTACTTGCGCACCGTGGGCGGCTGTATCACAATCCCCTTCTCCTCGGCCAAGATCTCCGCCAGCGGCGCAGCCGTCTAGGTCCGCTTGTGGGACAGCAGCCCGTTCAAAGCCCGTCGCACCGCCTGGCGACGGGCATGGTCCGGCCCCGTTCCTAGCGGCTTGTGGCGCACGGCTTTCAGCCCCTCGGCCTCGAACTGCCGGAGCCAGCGGCACATCGTGGCCTCGCAGCAGCCGAAGTGGCGCGCCAGCGCGGGCACCGTCATCCCGTCGGTCGAGAGCAAGTACATTTCGACCCGGTCCCGTTCGCGGGAGGCCAGATCGGGAGCGCGGCGCAGTTCCCTCAGCCGTTGGCGCTGGCGGGCGGTGAGCTGGACGTGCAGGGGGGCGGGTGGACAAGGTCTGACAAGAACAACCTGCATCTTGATCTTGGTCCATACGAATGGCTTAGCACTCGGTCGGCGAGGGACGGAGCAGGCATGGCGGGTACTAGCTCAGTGTGGTACAAACTCGCAATCTTCCCGCCAATCCTGGCTGGTCTCCTCAGGCTGTCAGGCAGCCAGAATCGGAAGTATCTGAACTGTTGTGAAGAGTGAAGTCTCTGTTTTCCTACGGTGTCTCATTTTCAAGGATCAAGAGTTCCCCACGAGCCAACCGATCGAATGCGTATAGGACCAATCGTTGGGTGCGGTACTCACCGAATTGTTTCAACTCGTTGCGCTTGAGACCAGGAAACGAAAAGCTTGGAGATGGTGCGTCAAGAATCCACTCTAATTCGGAACGTTCAAGCCCGTACATGTGAGCGAAGATGGCATCAAGTTCACACTTGAGGTGGTGTCGGCGGTCGTCATCCCAACGGAATGGGGGACCGTAGTAGCCGAGTGCCCTGGCGAAGGGCTCGACTTCGCGGGACGTATACGTGAGTTCCAAAACCCGGGGTACCACCAGTTCGGTCCATGTCTGGCCTGAGGCTGCCTCATCCAAGTAGCTCTCCGGAGGTAGTACTGGTAGCTGCTTAATAATGAAATAACTGAGGTCTGTTCCGCCCACAGCAGTTCGAGCTGCGAAATCTAGGACGATGCTGTTTAGCGCGGCAACCATACATGCGGCAGTTTCAGCATCAGAAAAGTGAATTAAAGGTGCACGATCGCTCATACCTGACCTCGGCACGAAGGTGGTGATGCAGGTTCGTTCGTCTGTCGCTCTTGCAGTCTTCCGGATTGGTACGGGCCACGGGGCAGGTCCACCACTGCTGCCTTGTGTCCAAGTCCAACGTCCGGAATGATCGCCGCGATCAGTGTTCTCTGGTTGGTAGAGTTGGTGATCAGCCTCAACGCCAATGTCCAGCTGTGAACCGGATGGTTGCTGCTTTGTGTCCCAGCCCGTAGCTTGGGATGATGAAGCTGAGAATCGTTCGAGAGTCGGTCGCTCTGGTGATGAGCCGAAGCGCGACGTAGTATCTGCTCTGCTCTGCTCTGCTCTGCTCTGCTCTGCTCTGCTCTGCTCTGCTCTGCTCTGCTCTGCTCTGCTCTGCTCTGCTCTGCTCTGCTCTGCTCTGCTCTGCTCTGCTCTGCTCTGCTCTGCTCTGCTCTGCTCTGCTCTGCTCTGCTCTGCTCTGCTCTGCTCTGCTCTGCTCTGCTCTGCTCTGCTCTGCTCTGCTCTGCTCTGCTCTGCTCTGCTCTGCTCTGCTCTGCTCTGCTCTGCTCAATTGTGGTTAACGTAGATTCCGACTTGTCAAGCCTTTTGATTACAGTTTCTTCTGGAACCCAGTAACGAGGTAGGGAGACCATCTCTGGGTCCGTTTTTTCTGCTGATGTCATCTCCCTTGTGTTTCCCTTCTTGATGTCCTTGGCGGAAACCCCTTCGAAGGTGGCAAAGCGGTGGTCATACTGGTGGAACAGCTTGGCCTCGTAGAGCGGAAGATACCGTTCCTCGTCTCTCGTGAACACGTTGCCGCAGAGTTCCCAGCCATCTTCGGCCAACTGCTCACGCGTTCGGAACAAAGAGGAATCGGTGTTCATCATGAACATGAGTTGGAAGCTGACACCCCATGGATTCATCTCCGGCTTACCGTCACGTTCCTCTCTCCAGAATACGCCTGCACGGCGGTACATCTTGCGGGCAATCTCCATATCTCGGTGTGTGCGGAAGATGGGACAGGTGCGCGTATTGGGATTGAACAGCGTGAAGTCCTCATCCGATAGTTTGAATCGACGTTCTTTCTCACCAAGCTGCTCTGTTTGGCGCAGGTAGAAAGCGAATTCCGCTTCCGGACAGGGTCGGTCGGTGCCGCTCAGCGTGAGTAGACAGAATTTGATTCGGTTATCGATACCTGGGAAAACCTTCTCTCTGTTCTCGAAATCGTACAGGCTAACCAGCGCTTGTTTTTCTACAAGGTCAGCAAAAAAATACTGGTTAAAAGAATCAGTCGCGATGCCTGTTGGGAGTACGAGCCCCACCTTTCCCCTTGGGGACAGTAGTTGAAGTGTCAGTTCTGCAAAGAGGGGAGCACTGTTCAATCGACCATAGCTTGTCTTGGGAAACCGTCCGGCTGTATGGATGAAGTGATGAAGCCGTTTCATTTCGGAGACTGCAGCGAAATACTCGGAGTGGAGAGCAGGATTGGTCACTGCGAGCCTTTTGATGGCCCGGTTCCGCGCTGCCATATTGGGTTGTTCGGCGATTTCCCGGTCTTTAGTCGCGAAGAATTCTCGAGGGTCGAGTTGCACCTGCTCCCAAGGTGGATTCCCGAGCACAACATCGAACCCCCCCTCCTGCATGATCTCGGCGAAAGCGATGTGCCAGTGGAAGAAGCGGCGATGTTGAGCCAGTTTGCGGTTTTGATCCTCAACATCCTTACGTTGTGGCATTTCCAGCTTGAGGCGATTGAGGTCTTCGGTATACGGAACCCAGGTGGCGGTTTCGCTGGTTTTAGGTGCGAAGTATGCTCCGAGGAACAGATTGGCGCGTAGCTCCTCTCGCATTCTGATTTTGTCCTTACACACAGTGTCCCAAGCTTCGGATTTGCGTTGGATGTCGGCGAGCGTGTCCTCTGGCATAGCATCGACTTCGGCAGTGGCGAGTGCCACCTCGAACATGCTGTCTTCGTCAAACAGACTGCTCTGTACGGAATCACCTGACTGCCGGTTGCGGTTCCTGAGGGATTGGCAGATGCTCTTGTCGTCTCCTGTGAGCAGCTTGTATGCCCCCGCAGGGATGCCTTTTGCCATAACCTCGGGATCGAGAATGCCTACAAGACTGTCTCCGAGCAAAATGTGCCCATCGAGGAAAGTCAATGGCTTGCCGGGTTCCACTGTCTCGATCCAGAGAGCGGTCTTGCACAGTTCCACCGCGAGTGGGTTGCGGTCTACGCCGTAAATGCAATGTTGGACGACCTCGCGTAGTGCATGTTGGCGTGTGGTCTCATCGGGGGTGTCCGTGCCAGCTTCGATGCGCGCGATCTCAGCTGCCATACGCCGTGCCGCGGCCAGGAGGAAGTGTCCCGAGCCACAGGCCGGATCCAGGACATTAAGGCTCAGAATAGCCTGACGCGGATTGTTCGGGTTTGCTGAAATGGCTTCAGCAAGAATGGGTTCGAGCGTCGACTTGATCAATTCGTTTACCAGCGATGACGGTGTGTAGTAGGACCCGGTCAGCTTTCTCTCGGAACCTCTGGACTTCTCGCCAATTCCGTTACCAATGAAGCTGAAGGTCCAGGGTGAGGCGTTCACGTCTAGTGGGTCAACTTCACTCAAATGTGGGGTACAGATGCAGGAGTTTGATGCGGGCATCCTCGGTCGTGAACTGCCAGTGCACAGGGGTGCCCAAGGCGTTGCGGTCGCGCACCCAGGCCTCGATCTCGGCCCGCAGCTCGGCCGCGCTGGCGATGCGCCGGTCCAGGCACTGCGCGGCCAGGGCCGCGAACTCGATTTCGGCGAGGTTGAGCCAGCTGCCGTGCTTGGGCGTGTAGTGCCACTCCAGCCGCGTCGCGATGCGCCGCGCCTCGGCCGGCGGGAAGGCCTCGTAGAGGACGCTGGGATGGTGCGTGTTGAGGTTGTCGCAGACCAGGACCACTTTCTCGGCCTGCGGGAAGTGCACGTCCGTCAGGTCGCGCAGGACCGCGGCGAAATCGAGCTTGGTGCGCCGGGCCGTGACCTTGACGGTGCGCCAGCCCTGTTGGGGAGCCGTGATCATGAACAGGTTGCAGACCCCGTGGCGCCGGTACTCGTAGTCGTAGCGGAGCGGCTGGCCGGGCGCCGCCGGCTGCGGCACGCGCGTTTCCGAAACCAGCTGCTTGCTGGTTTCGTCCACGCAGACCACCGGAAAACGATCGTCCGGGGGGCGTTGGTAGACCGCCAGCACGTCCTCCATGTTGTGCACGAAAGCGGCGTTGGCCTGCGGGGGGATGCACCAACACTGTTTCCGCCAGGGCTTCAACGCGTTTTTTTAAGCGTGCGGCGCACCGTCTCGGGCGCGATTGCATCGACCACCTCCAGGGCCACCAGTTCGGCCGCCAGCAGCTTCAGGGTCCAGCGCGCGCGACCGGGCGGCGGCGTCGAACAGGCCAGCCGGACCAGCTCGGCCTCGGCCGTCCCGTCCAACTTGCGCGGGCGCGGCGGGCGCGGCTTGCGCTGCAGGGCCGCCTCCAGCCCCTCCTCGACCAGGGCCCGGCGCGCCCGCGACACGGTCATCTCGGTCACGCCCACGGCCTCCGCCGTGCGTTCATCGGTCCAGGCCGGCCCTTCCGGTCCCTGGTCGCAGAGCAGCCAGATCCGGGCCCGCCGCCGGGCCTGGGCCTTGGGGCTGCCGGTTGCGGTCAGCCGCTGCAGGCGGGTCCGTTCCTCCGGGGACAGTTCGACGATGTATCGCTTGTGGGACATGGGGGAGCTCTCGAGGGTCGCCGGGCCAGGACGCACACGGTGCCGGCCGGCCGGCGGCCACCGTGCAACCGCCTATGTTACACCCCACAATTTCACCAAGTTACTCCACTAGAACCGGTTGTAGCTCCAGTAGACTCTCATAGACAGAACCCAGCTCCTCAGTGCCCATGTCCCGGTAGTTAATCCGTGCCAGTGTTGATCTCGAACGAAAGAACGCGAGGCTACGTATGGCGTCGAGGAGCCGTTCGTTGGCAATTGTCGCGGCATCCAGATCGGGGCATTGCTTGGCGTGGAACAACCCACCCAATGCCGGGAGTCCGAGAGCAGGTGCTCCTTCAGTGAGAGTGGAGAAAGTGATCTGGAGGCTCTGCCAGATATCCTGGTGGTGATCGTAGTACCGCCGACGGAGTGCACGCTCTCGTAACCGGGACAGGCTGTAACCCTCTGCAAAAATGGTTCGCTGTTCTTCGGTGGCATCTGGCGCATGTAGCAGATCACGTTCCTCGGACGTGAAGAGAAAGAGCAGGCGATAGACCAGACGGAGAAGCTGCTGGAAGTAGCGATCGGGGGTTAGTCTTCCTTCACTGAGTGCCCTCCACAATTCGCTGTTGTCTCGATGCTGTAAGAAGCCGTTGCCAATATGCTGTAGGGCTTCGGTGACACCGTCGCGGAGGTTCGCCAGTACGCGTTCACCAGTTTCGTGGGCTTTGGCTCGCCAGTCTTCGATGATGCAACTGGATGGTTTGCTTTCCGTCGGCGTGAGGCGGCTAGCATGTGCGGTGAGCCAGAACGCGGCAAAGTCCGAATAGAGTTGCTCTGAGAAAAGAAGATCAAGATCTGCTTCTAGAAACGACGGTCTTGTCAAGCTTGGATTGTCACGGAGGATGCGCAGTTTGGAACCGTTCGAGACCATTCCCCACAGGCAGTCGTCTTCAGCATTGAGGAACTCCTGCATCAATCCGTGAGGAGCTTGCCGACGTCCATCGTGGCCGAGCCTCGGGTCAGCTCTATCAAGATTGAAGTCATCCGTTACCAGAAGGAACGGAACCGATTCGCCAATAGCATGATGGGTCAATTTGAAGACGCGATCACCCAACGTCATGCTGCCGACCGGGAGTAGGTCGTCGTAGCCGAGGACTGTGCGCAAGAGGGGGACGAGCCAATCATCTATGCCGACTCGCTCTGAGTTTAGGTACTGACGAACTCGGCGTTTGGAGTAGTCATCGTGGAGATCGTTGGCAATACGCCAGAAGCGAGCCAGTTCTTCCTTGAGTGCCAATGACTTTGAGAGTCCGTAGTCGGTACCGGCTTGTTGCGGCGCCTCCAGAGCGGCAATGTCCTGCAGGAACTCCGCTGGCAGAATACTGCCTTCGATCCGAAGTGCTGTGAATCCATGAGAGTTGCGTGCGGGTGTCATGGTTGACTCACAGACTAGCCATGGGTAGGAACACGTAGATGCCGATCTTGTCGACTGGCAAGGCAGGAACCACTTGGTAGCGGAGGCCCCGGGCATCGCTCGCCACCCGAATCCGGCGGTGATCCTCCAGCAACTCCCGAGCCCGTTCGTGTGCGATGTGTTCGAACATGGGATCCAGCGACATGACCCTATCGAGGGCTTGCGTTATCAGGTTGGATTTTTGTCTCATCTCCATGTTGCGTCCAGGCTCCGATGCCAGCAAGGCCAAGGCGTCAGTTTCACTCCACCGCTCAGGAGTTCCACTGCCTTGAACCACCATTGCCAGACACTCCTCTGCGAGGAGGGACTTGTGCAATGCGTAACGGCCATCCTCACGCCGCTGCTCCACCTGGATCTGGTTGCGCAGACGTACAAGATAGAGAACAGTGCGCGTCTTGACTTCCTTGGTGAACATCGCGTTCGTTCGGGCGCCGATCTCCGGTCTGTCGGCGTCCAGGCCTTGTTCAGCAACATAATCGGCAAGCGTTGCGACAAGCGGATGTGCCCGATGGATGTAGGCCGCACCTGCTGGCACAGGCCGGTCAAAAGCAATCCTGGCGGTTGGCTTGAATCCGACGGCGTCAAGTCGGTCGTGGAGCGGCTTCGGGAAGTGCCCGACCGGTAAACGGCTGTACCCGTCGCGTTGGTCGAGTCCAGCTCCGAGGCGTTTGGCTGCCACGCGGACGAAACGCGCTACATCGTTTCGTCCGCCAAGCACGGACACGGATTTTCGCCATTCTGGCAGGACCTCATCAGGTCGCAGCCGCCGCTGGGCGAAGACCGTACGGGTCATCTTGTCCTGAGCGGTCTGCCAGGCATTGTCAACTTGGTCCTCGGTCTCGCCGAAATCGAGGGTCGTTTGCCTTAGACGCGCAGTGTCGGCTCGGAGCAGCACTGCCTTCATGATGGCCTCCACAACCTTGTTGTTGTCGGCCGGTAGAGGTACTGCTACGCCGAGTTCTCGGCGAATCCGTTCGGCCTTGCGCAGGATCACGCGCAATACCGCGCCATCAACGGGATTGTCCTCGCCATAGAGCATTAGTGCCCGGACGATTGGTGATGCCTGACCAAAACGATCGGCGCGTCCCTCGCGTTGTTCGTGACGGGTTGGATTCCAAGTGAGATCGTAGTGCACCACTGCATTGAAATGGTCCTGTAGATTGACTCCCTCGGACAGGCAGTCCGTAGCAACCAGGACAGGCGTAATCGTCGGTTCAAGATCTCCAAATTCATTTACGCGCTCCTCACGCTGATCAGGGGTGAGCTCCCCGGTCACAACCTCAACGTGTGCCTTTTGCGTTGGCAGCACGTTCTTGAGTTCTTCACCGACGTAATGGGCGGTGGCGATGTAGCGGCAGAACACGACAGGTCTATAACCTGCCGACATGAGCTGTCGTACCTCATCGATTAACGCCTTGAGCTTGGGATCCTGTCTGGGACCGCGAAGGCCGTCGGCCTGTTTGATGAGCCCACGTAAGGCCGCGACATCCTCGGCGGAGTCAATGGTGCCGGCGGGCACTGTTTCGACGAGCGTGAGCGAATCATCGGCTGCCTCATCCATGACAGTCTCGCTGACGGATCGGTCCAAATCTGCGATCTGGGCTTGTTCGGATTCGCCCTCCGCGGCCTGCATGCGTGTACGCAACGCAAGGGACGCGGCCGCAGGACTGGAGGAAACGCAACGTAGAAGCGCAAGTGCCGCCCACCAAGACATGCGCTGCTGCAGCCGCGTGCCACCTTCGGCCCGTTGGACCATAGCCCGAGCATAGGCAAGAACCTCGTCGAACAAGCCTCCCCAGGACCCCGTTAAGCGGTAGGTGGTTTCTCGGCTTTCCCGGACAGGAAAACCATCATCATCCTGCCACTCTGCGATGTCACCTCGTCTGCGCTGTACAAAATGCGCCGCGAGCTCGTTGCGAAGGGCGCGACGTTCATCGCTTTCGGGCAATTCCATCAGTTGCACAAATCTGGGTTCCAACAGGCCGAGGAGGTTGTGGAAAGCTGTATCGTCGCCGGAATGTGGTGTAGCGGTGAGGAACACCATGTTTCGCAGTTGGTTCTCAGCCAAGCCCTTAAGGAGCTGGTAGCGCTGATGGCGGGTGTTTGTATTCGCCTGGACACAAGTGTGTGCTTCGTCGACGATGACGAACTCGGGGCAGGCTCGCAGGAAGTCGTCGCGGCGTCGGTCGGACTTGATGTAATCGAGGGAGACGACAGTGTAGGGATAAACCTCGAAGATTGACTCATCTGGTCGCAGGCCTCGTTCGAGACGCGTTGCCGTGCCTGTGCGCACGACCTCGGCCTCAATGCTGAACTTCCCCGCCAGTTCCTGTTGCCACTGTTCGCACAGATGAGGCGGACAGATCACCGTCAGTCGTTCAATCTCGCCGCGGTCGATGAGTTCGCGCGCGATCAGGCCCGCCTCGATGGTCTTGCCGATGCCAACGTCGTCGGCGACCAACAGCCGGACCGTGTCGAGCTTGAGAGCCATGAGCAAGGGCACCAGTTGGTAGGCGCGTGGTTCCACATTGAGATTGCCGAAGCTGCGGAATGGTCCTGCTCCGGCCCTGAGCTTCAAGCGAAGCGCGTCCCATAGAAGTAGAGCCGCTTCCTGAGAACCTGGTTTGTCGGAGTTCGGCAGGTCAAAGGTGGCTGGGACCGGCGTCTCCGGCTCCAGTGGCAGGTAGATAAGTGTCGCGTCATCTTCTGCCCCGCCTAACGGGCGAAGCTTCAGAAGGTTGGGCCGGGTTTCGGGCAGAACAACCCACTCTCGCCCACGTGCACTGACCAGGGCCCCCGGCATGAAATCGATTGTTGCATCCATTGCCATGTTCTCTGCGACTTGGCCTTTGGTTACGTGCCCTGTCCAAAGATCCAGGAGTACTTGGCCACGATGCGTTCCCACGACTTCTCGTCGGTGTCAAAGCGGACAACCGTGAAGCCCGCGTCTTCGAGGCGCTGATCTAACTCGGCGTCACGGTTTCTTCGGTTCTGTGTTTCGTGATGAGGGCCATCAATGTAGACCAGGGATTGATGATTGCTGTAGGCGAAGTCCGGCCGGGTTTTGAACTCCTCAAGGTATGGTTGAGCTCGGTCAGGCAAGTGGTATCCCCGAGCCTTCAAGTTTCTGAGCCATGCCTTCTCGAGACTCGACGTGCAGATGTTCAGCATCTCTTCAAAACTGTCTTTGTTGCCTGTTGCATAGTCGAGGCTCTTCCGCTCCGCGCGCGTGAGACGACAGAGAAGATCGAGCATGGTGGGGTTCTGCCGGTCGATCTGGGGGTGATCCGGCTGGTTGTAATAGCTCAGTAGACAACGGTAGCAGCCAGCCTCACATTCGGCATCGTGATTCTCAAGGTCGTCGA
Organism: Caldilineaceae bacterium; assembly: GCA_965208365.1. Lineage (GTDB taxonomy): Bacteria > Chloroflexota > Anaerolineae > Caldilineales > Caldilineaceae > Bin34. Next base: position 2,985,890 of record OZ242330.1, read on the forward strand.
AGTCCGTCCATTCTCCCGATTGCGTTGTGTAATGGCACACCTCCAGTGCCTTGCGGGCGATCCGCCCAATGGCACTGGGATCGCTGGCGAGCCGCGTAAGCACACCCGCACCACCTTCTGCTGCTTCGTAGAACAGGATGGTTGTGCGGTGGTCGCGATCGGGCAAAGGCTCAGCGGCAAGCTCCGACTCCTCCAACTGAAACTCCTGCTCTATGCCCCGCTTGAGTGCGTATTGCAGAGAGATCATGGCTTGTTGGTCCGAAAGGTCGATCTTTGGCTGGAGGACAAGGACGTTCCGGGTATCCTCGACGTAAGGTGTGATGCGCTCGATGGATTTGCCTTCCTGCACGCCATCGTCTTCTGCGTCTGTTGGAGCCTGTGAGTCCTTGGTCCATTCACCGGTATTCGCGTCTACACTGAAGCCGTAGATCGACTTCTGTTCGCGCCGGCGCCACCCCAGATTGATGCGCCAGAGGGTGGCGGCGGGTCCGTAGCGAAGTTCCATTAACGTCTCGCCTTGCTCTTCCAGTGCCACCCCTTCTACCCGCGGCCTGCCGTTTTCGTCACTGAAGCGAAGCGTTGTCACCATCTCGTAGCCTTGGCGCTGTCGTTCCTCTTCGTCAGAGGTAATGCGCGTCGCGCGACGTGTTGAAACCTGCTCGATGCGGTAGAGATTGGTGATGGTACGGCTACCCTCCAAGAGTTCCTGACAGCTTACGCAGCGCTCTGCCTCCTTCTGGTCGCCGAAATGTCCGTATCCGCAGACGGGGCAGATGCGGGCTACCTGAACTGGTAGCTTGGCGGACGTGGTCACGTTCTCCTCATCGCGTACCGTAAGGATGGCACGCCGCACGCGGTACGTGCTGCCCTCGTGGTAGATGATGGATTGTGGTCCGAATTCGGTGAGTCCCAGAAAACGTGGTCGGCTCAGGAACGAATTGCGGGCGAATCTCTCCCTTCTTCCCGGAATGTAGGCCATTAGTGGCAATCGTGGGAAGTTGTATCCCGGCAGGAAACCTTCGGCCGCAAGGTATCGGTAGGTGTAGAAATCCGAGTTCATGGTTGGTCGGCTGTCGAGCAGCAAATTCTGCTGCCTGAACGCTTCATCATGCCTGTCCTTGGCCTCACTCCGTTCTTGTTGTGTGGCGGCAGCATTTTTGAGGACGGCGTTGGCGACCTTCATTTGATTGGCCGTTGCTCTGTAGAGGGAGCGCCAACGGTCAAACGCAGTGTCAAAGCGGCGTTCTGCCGAATTTATCGCGCTGCCAAGCCATGTGTCTGTGAACCACGGGGCAGACTGCCTGGAGAGTTCTTGTTCGAGGGTCTTGAGAATGCGTCGTGCGCGGAGTTCTGCTGTACGCACGGCCTGATCGCTCCCAATTTGTTCCGCGATGTCGCTGAGCAGGGGCAAATCGTCTGAACGCTCTCTGTCAAGTACCTCGCTAACAGACGAGCCCAGCATGATGCCCGTCTCGGTTAGCCAAACCGCCTGTAGGTGACTGCGGAGCAAGTCTTCGTTGGCGAGATCGATGGTTGGAGGGTTGACAACGCCGGCAACCATACGGGCCGGATCGGAGAAGAAGTACTGGTCATGGGGGGACTTGGCGGCGCAGTATGTGATGACCAGGGCTGGCTGACCACTACGTCCGGCGCGCCCGCTGCGTTGGGCAAAGTTCGCAGGAGTCGGTGGTACGTTGCGCATGTAGACCGTATTGAGTGTGGAAATGTCCACGCCCAGTTCCATGGTCGGGGAGCAAAAGAGGATGGGTAACCCGGTTGGCTCAAGTCCTTTACGGAAACGCTCCTCGCGCTCTTCTCGGATTTCTGCATCGACCTGTGCCGTATGCTCACGAGCTTCCAGTTTGTGCAGGAGCCGGATGTCTCCGTCCAGAACTTGGGAGACGTTTTCATAGAGTACTCGGAAGAATTCGTTGGCTGGGCCTCTGCTGGCATTGTCTGTGGCGTTGCCCCAACGCCACTCCAGCACCGAGCTGTCTATTCGGTAGCCCGTCCGTTCGTTGTCCAAGTCTGTGGGTTCAACATACCCGTAGACAGTCAGCACGCGCAAGATGTCGTCGATGACGGTGTTGTAGACGGTTTCGTCAAACTTGGCTGGAAAGTGGGGGTTGTCCCGTCCCCAGAACGTTTGGGACTTGTAGCGTCGACCAAAGGCGGACCGATGTGATACGTGCAGAATTCGGAAATCCCGTGGCCGTCCGCGGGAGCTTGGCCGAGGAACCATGAATGCATGCGAGTAAAGACCCTCGTCCTCGGACAAGCCCCAAGGTTCCTTCAATTCGTTGAAGCTACGGTTGCGTATCTGTTCCTGGAAGTTCGGATCGAGGTAGATGGTCTTGATGCACAATGCTTTACGCATGCGGTCAAGGAGATCTCGGACGATTTCCAGGCGCTGCTTGGGGGTTATGGAGCCGAGAAGAGGATGTCTCAATTGCCATTCCTCTTCGTCCTGGCAGCATTCCAGAAGATCCCGGTAGCGGATCTTGAGAAGATCGAGCTGCTCAAGGTTCGGGTTGGTAATCCGCCACCCGCGCTGCAGGTCGAAATAGAGCCGGTAGCCCAGTACGTCACGGAGTGTCTTGAGAGTGTTCTGGGCCTTGATGCCTTTGGATTCGGGGTTGGCCGCGAAGTCTGTTGGGTCCAGATGCAGGTTGTCGAGTACCCGCTGCGTCAGCACATCGTCGGTGAGAAATCCGTCCTTATTCCGTTGAATCGAGGCAAGCAGAGCTCCGCGCAGCAGCAGGATCTGAATGAAGTCATTGAAGTGACCTGCCTGAAGACTCGCATCCTGTCGGTTGTCGGTAAAGGCAAGAAGCTTCTTCGTCCTTTCGTCGAGGTCTGTGTCGAGGAGGTGTTTCAAAGAGGACAGTACAAGCATCGTCGTTGCTGAGCTGCGCCCTTCACTCGACAGACCGGAGAGCTTGCTCAGATCGCTGCGCACGCTTCCGTCGTAGTAGGCATCGCACTCCGGGTGGAGACAGAACCTGAATGAACCGGGAACAAACCAGGCCGGCAAGCCGTCGCCGTCAACGCCTCCCTTGGTATCCACCCGAACCGAAACCGGTTGATATTTTCGGTAGTGACGTTTGAGCCGAGCGACACCACTAGGGAATTCCAGCCATTCTTCCGGGTACTGCTCCTCCAGATTGTCGGACTCGAAAATACCGTCACTGTCTGGCATGACGTAACCGAACCGAACCTCCTCATCTTCGTTGGACCGCTCGGTGATGTCGCGTGGTGTGAAGGAGTAAGGCTGGTTGCCGACAAGACTCGCCCAAACAGGAAAGTACTCTTGACCGCACTCCCTGCAGAAACTTAGCGTAAACAAGGGCCGGTCACGGTCACCAGGTTTGAACTGTTGGCCCTGAAGAGTGAGATACCGTTCTCCTGAAGGCTCAAGGGTGGAATACGCGTTCCAAGCACCGCTGATGAACTGATGAAGCCGGAAGGCGAAGAAACTGTGCCCGGCTTCGTTCTGACTTTGATAGGCAGTCAGAAGGAACTCAGCGAGAAAATTGCCACACAGTGCAGTTTCGAGTCCGCTGGCTTGCGCCAACAATTCCGATGCCTCAAGGACTGTCAGAGGGCGCGAGATCCGAACGTGCTGGCCGTCCTGAACTTCTAGACCAAGGTTCTGTTCCACCCACGCGGCGACCGGATGTCTTGCGAGGAAATCGTGGGATGCGCCCTGCGGTACCCCCACCTCAATGGCATGCCGCAAGCTCAGTTCGTCGATCGGCGTTGCATCGTCCGTCACAGGTTCGAGGCTCTCGGTCACGATATTGCTCGCATCCACTGGTACTCCGAAAAGGCTGGTTGCAATGCTGGCAACCGCCTTGTTCCGATCTTCCGTTGAACCCTCTGAAGCCATCGTTGCGGAGGTGCCAATACAAAGGAGGTCATCATTGAACCGTTCCCGTACACGCCGGACCAGCATGGCGACATCAGCACCTTGTCGCCCCCGATAGGTATGGAGCTCATCCAGAACAAGGAAGCGAAGTCCTGCGGCGTGTTCGCGGACCGCTTTGTCGGTTTCCAGGAACCGGGTCATGATCAGCTCAAGCATGACGTAGTTGGTGAGCAGAATGTCAGGGGGATTCTTGGCAATCCGCTCCCGATCCTCGTGTGACTCCTGTCCGGTGTAACGGGCGAAGGTCACCGGTTCCTTGCCCTCGCCGTAACCAAGTCTGAGGAATTTCTCCAACTCCTCGAGTTGGCTGTTGCACAGTGCATTCATGGGGTACACGACGATGGCCGAGATGCCCTTGCAGGGGTCGCCGGCCTTCTTCCGACGCAACACGTCGTCACAGATGGGAATGAAGTAGCCGAGAGACTTGCCGGATCCCGTGCCCGTAGTCAGCACGTAGCTTGCACGCAGCTTGGCGACATCAATAGCGTCGGTCTGATGCTTGAACAACCTCAGACGGGTGCCAAAGGTGTCGTCAGGTTTTTTGAGTCTGAAGATCCTTGCGCATTCCGGGTCGAGTGTCCCTGAGGACACGAGTTCGTCGATGCTCCCACCTGGCACAAAATTAGGATTCAGCTGGATGAGCGGCTCAGGCCAGAAACGACCACTTTTGTAGGAAGCATCGACAGTCTGGCGGATATCCTCCGCTCGGATGGTTGTGAAGCTTCGTGAGAAGCGTTCGTATTCCGCAACGAGCTGCTTTCGGAAAGCAAAGACATCCATCAGGCATCCTCTCGGCTAGGAAGTCGCAGGCGCGGAGCCGGTACGCCAAATGCGAAGCGAGACGCGGTGGCGGACGACAAACCGGTCAGTCAACGTGATAACCATCCTGACGAACTGAATCCGATTTACTTGCTGGCCAGTGGGTCAGGTTCTGATGGTCAAAGCATCGGTAGGTTGGAACCGAACTGTGGCTCATTCGGTGCGGGGGCATCGCCTTCATCAAAGGCGACCTGATGATTGGGTGAAAGCCGACCGATGCCTCTCCGCGGCTCGGTCTACATGGCACCTGGAATAATCGACTGTACTCCGAACCGTGTACCTAAAGCCGCATGGTCCAGGCTCAGTCGCAGACGGCTTCGGCAGCGATATCGGGTGACAGGGATCGAATCCAATCCACCCCTGAGCTGGTCCCCGCCCGTTGGAACCTGCAGTAGGCGTCCTGGAAATCGGCACGGGCGAGGTCCGTCTGCCCCAACGCGGAGCGGATGAGGCCCCGTTCTCCGTAATAGCTGGCATCGCCGGGATTGAGCTGGATGGCCATGTCGATGTCACTCAGGGCCTGCGGCAACTGCCCAAGTTCCTTGTAGGTTGCACTGCGCCGGGAGAAGGCGTGGGTGAAGTTCGGGTTCAGCCGCACGGCTCTGCTGTAGGCGTCCAGGGCGGCCAGTGGTTCGCCCAGGTCACGCAAGGTGTTGGCCCGGTAGTAAAGGGCAAAGTATGAATTGGGCTTCAGGTTCAGCGTTGCGTTGAAGTCGGCCAGGGCCGCTTCCGATTCCCCGAGGAAGCGGTAGACCACTCCCCGATCGCAGTAGGTGCGGGCGGCCTCGGGATTGAGTTCGATGGCCTGATCAAAATCGGCCAGGGCTTCGTCGAACAGTCCCATGTACAGGAAGACCTGCCCGCGCTGGCCGAAGGCATCGGCCTCGGTGGGATTCAGCCGGATCGCTTCGTTGAAGTCGGCCAGGGCCTTCGTGTGATCCACCAAGGCCCACCAGGCACTGCCGCGGCCATGGAAAGCACTGGCGTAGTCGGGTTCCAGTTCCAGCGCGGTGGTGAAGTCGGCGATGGCATTCCGGTAACGGCGTACCGACAGCTTGACGAAAGCCCGGTTGTGGAAAGTAACGGCATTATGCGGATCCAACCGCACCGCTTCGTCGAGGTCGGCAAGGGCTGCATTGGGCATTTGCAACCCCTGTTGCACCATGCCCCGGTCGTGGAACGCTGTTGCATTGGCGGGATCCAAACGGATGACTGCGGTCAGATCGCTTAGTGCTGGCTCCAGGTTGCCCAGAGCCTGCTGGGCGCGGGCCCGGCTGTGCAGGGCCGGGACATGGTCTGGAGTCAGTTGCAGGGCTGCGGTGAAATCCTCCACGGCCTCGCGGGTCAGGCCAAGGACGATCTTGACCACACCCCGGTTGTAGTACAGGCGTGTCTCTTCAATCCCCAATCGAACCGCCCGGTCGTAGTCCTGCAGGGCTTCTTCAGGATGGTCCAGCGTCTTGTGGACATCGCCTCTGGTGTAGTAGGCGGTGGCTTCTTCGGGTGACAGTTCGATCAACGCATCGAGGTCGCTCAGCGCTTCCGGAAGCCTGACATTCTCAAGATGGATGGCGCTTCGGTTTCGATAGGCCGCCGCCAAGTCCGGATCCAGGCGCAACGCCTCGGTGTAGTCGGCCAGTGCTCTCGCGGAGTCTCCCCGCTCCTGGCGCAGAACGCCCCGGTTGAGCCAAGCCTGGACATGGGCCGGTTCGAGACGGATGACCATGGCCAGGTCGCTCAGGGCCGGCACTGGCAGTTCCAGGGCTGTCAGGACTTCGGAACGGCGGAACCAGGCGGCGGCCAGTTCGGGATCCAAACGAATGGCCGCAGTGTAGTCCTGGAGTGCCTCCGCGAGCCTGTCGAACTGCTGGAGCACTTGCCCTCTCCGGAAATAGGCCGCGGTGTAGTCCGGATCCAGCCGGATGGCTGCGTGGTAGTCGTCCAAGGCTGCTCCGAGGAACCCCAATGCCTCGCGGGCCTGGCCGCGGTGGTGATGGACCGTGGCCTGACCGGAAGCCAACCGATCCACTGCGTCGAAATCATCCAGCGCATCCCGAGGGCGGTCGAGTTCCAGGAACACCAGACCGCGGTTGTACAGGGCTGCCGTGTGTTCGGGTTCGAGCTGCAACGCCTCGTCGAAGTCGTACCGTGCGTCATCCGGGTGGCCCAGAGCGGCCTGGACTTCGCCTCGGTAGTTGTGGGCATCGGCATGGTCGGGCTTGATCCGGATGGCCTCCGTGAAATCGGCTGCCGCCTCTTCCAACTGCCCGAACTGAAGGTGGCGGATCACGCCGCGCTGGTAGTGGGCCTCGAAGAGATCCGGGTCGAGGCGGATGGCCTCGCCGAAGTCACTGACTGCCTCCGCGTACCGCTGGAGTTCCAGGTGCAGCCGGGCTCGGTTGAGATAGGCCGCCAAGAAGTCGGGGTCTAGGCGGATGGCTGCCGTGAAGTCGGCCAGGGCATCCACCAGGTTGCCCAGACCGGTCTTCAAGTTTGCGCGACTGTGATAGGCGACGGTGAAATCGGGCTCCAGACGAATCGCCTGGTCGAAGTCGCGCAAGGCTTCCCGCAGCCGTCCCAGTTCCTGTTGCAGAACGCCCCGATCGTAGTAGATCGGCGCCTGGTCGGGATCGAGCTCAATGGCTTCACTGAAGTCGGCCACGGCATCCCGCGGGCGGCCCAGTTGGTCGTAGACACTGGCCCGGTAGATGTAGGTGATCGGTTCGTTGGGTTCCAGTTCGATGGCGCGCGAGTAGTCGCTGACGGCTTCCTGCAGGAGGCCAGTTGTCTGGTACACCGTGCCCCGGTTGCGGAGCGCTGGTCCGAAGTCCGGCTGCAACCGGATGGCGGTGTCGAAGTCGGCCAGGGCTTCCATGGCCTTGCCCAGTTGCAACAGGATCGTGCCCCGGCTGTTGTAGGCGGCTGCAAAGTCGGGGTCCAGTAGCAGTGCCCGGTTGAAGTCGTCCAATGCCCGCTGTATCTGTTCCAGTTTCAGATATACGGTGCCGCGGTTGTGGAAGGCATCGGCCATGTCGGGGGCGAGACGTACGGCCTCGTTCAAGTCGTCCATGGCTTCCTGGTGACGCTGCAGGCTTTCCAGGACCGCGCCCCGTGCGTTGTAGGCCGGCGCAAACAAGGGTCTGTACCGGATGGCTTGGCCAAAGTCCTCAACGGCTTGTTGGGACTGACTCAAATCCCGGAAGACCTGGCCGCGGTTGTAGTAGGCAATCGCAGATCGGGGGGCCAGCCGAATGGCCTGCGTAAAGTCGCGGAGGGCAAGCAGCGGATACCCAAGCTGTTCGTTGAGCTCTCCGCGGCCAATGAGTGTGGCGGCATCGTCGGGACTGAGGCGCAGGGCTTCGTCGTAGTTGCTGATCGCCTGCGCCAGCTGTTCCAGCTCGCGGTACACATGGCCGCGGAGTCGGTAGGCTTCGGCCAGTTGGGGATTCAGGAAAATGGCCTGATCCAGATCCACCAACGCTTCGGCCAGTTGGCCCAGATGCCATCTGACGCGTCCTCTGGCACTCAGTGCCCATGTCAGCTCCGGATTGAAGTGAAGTGCCTGGCTGTATCCGGACACCGCCTCCGGATACCTGCCTGCCAGTTCATACGCCCATCCCTGTGCGAGCGCGCTGGTGGCGGATATGGATCGGAACATGCCAACCAGCCGTGGACCGGGCTGTATTTGTAGTGGTTGATCCGAAGCGGCCAGCGGACCAATAAGGGAACCGGCTTCATCGGCCTGCCGACCAATGTCCTCGACCAGGCGGGGGGGCGTGCCAAGAATCTGGACCAGTTCCTGGCTCCAACGTTCAACCTGCGGTTGCGGTCCGTCTCCAAAATCAAGTGCTGCCACCGCTTCGGTGCCGGAGGCAAGGGCCTGAACGGTGCGCCCGGCGGTTCCCAATGGGCCTGCCACAAGATCGGCAACCCCTTCACCCGATCCCGCATAGGTCAGGAGCGGTGCTTGTTGCGCAGCGAGTTCCAGATGGACCAGGGCCGTGTTGAGCCGCAGCATGTGCGCCTGCGCGCGTCCGAGGAAGTCGAAGGCCGCCACCAGTTGCGGGTCCAGATCGATGGTGCCCGCGCCTGCACCTGGCACCCCCTGCACAAAGCCGGTCAGTTGGTTGGCCCACTCTTCCAGCTGTGCGGTCGAGTCGACCAGCACCTGGAATGGGTCGGAAACCGGTATCGAGGTCCGGTTCAGGAGTTCGGGGGCTTCCAGGAACAGCAGCAGGTCAGCGGCCGCGTTGAGTTGCCCGACGGCATCGATCAGTTCGGGAGTGCGCTGCAAGGCCAGGTCCACACCGGACAAGGCATCGTTCAGTCTTTGGGTCCCCAGTGCGGTGCCGGTCAACATGCCGGCGAGTGCAGTGGCTTGCGGTTCAAGATCCAATTCCGGGCCCATTGTGGAGACGGCACCGGGCAACAGGGTTGTGACGTCCGCGGCCCATGCCTGAAGCAAGGGGACCGTGTGGGCCAAGGCTTGTTGCTGTTCGGGATCCAGTACGAGCACCTGGTGCAGGATGCTCAGTCCCTCCAAGGACAGTGCCGGATCGGCGCCGGCATCGATTTGGGACGCGATGTACGCAGTCAGACCGGAGGTGCCTTGAAGGGCCCGGTCAACACCGCTCAAGGCCGAATCCAACTGTTGCACTTGCGGATCGACCTGGTTCAGCAACGCGGCAAGGGCGGCGACCTGCGGTTCGAGATCCAACACAGGAGCCGTGGTGGCGACGGCTTCGGGGAACAGGGTCGGGACCTCGGCAACCCAGGCTCCCATCAGGGATATCGTGCGGGCCAAGGTCTGTTGCTGTTCGGGATCCAGCACGAGTATCTGGCTCAGGAAATTCAGCGCATCCAAGGACAGTGCCGGATCGATTCCGGCATCGATTTGAGAAGCAATGAGGGTGGCCAGCCCGGGAATACCTTGCAAAGCCTGGTCAACACCGGGCAGGGCCGAATCCAGCTGTAGCAGTTGTGGTTCCGCCTGATTCAGCAACGCGGTGAGGGCGGCGACCTGCGGTTCGAGATCCAGCGCTGGAGCCGGGACTTCGGCAACCCAGGCCTGAAGCAAGGGGACTGTGCGGGCCAAGGCCTGCTGTTGTTCGGGTTCCAGCACGAGCACCTGGTTCAGGATGTTCAGCGCTCCCAAAGACTGCGCCGGATCGATCCCTGCATCGATTTGGGAGGCGAAGAATGTCGCCAGAGCAGGAACGTTCTGGCGAGCCTGATCAACGCCGGTCAAGGTTGAACCCAGTTGTTGCAATTGCGGTTCCGCCTGGCTCAGCAACGCGACGAGGGTGGCGACCTGCGGTTCGAGCTCCAGCGTGGCGACATCTTCGGAGAACAGAGTCGAGGCTTCGGCAACCCAGGCCTGAAGCAAGGGGACTGTGCGGGCCAGGGTCTGCTGCTGTTCGGGATCCAGCACGAGTGTCTGGCTCAGGAGGTTCAGCGCCTCCAAGGACAGTGCCGGATTGATGCCTGCACTAACTTGGGAAACGATGGCATCTGCCAACTCGGGAGCATCCCGGAAAGCCTGGTCGAAGCCGGTCAAGGCGGAACTTAGCTCCTGCAGTTCCAGTTCCACTTGGTTGATCAATCCCGCAAGTGTGTCGATGCGGGGATCAAGGTGGGCAACCGCCCTGAAGTCGAAAATGGCTTCGGGATACAGGCCCGAAGTCTGGATGGCCCATGACTGAACCAAGGCGGTTGCGTGGGCGATGGCCTGTTGCTGGTCGGGTTGCAACACCAAGGCCCTGTTCAAGTCTTCCAGGGTGCCCGATAGTTGCATCAAGGCAACGGATGCACGTTCCCGTTGGCCAATGGCATCTGCCAATTCGGGAGCGAGTAGGAGAGTTTCTTCTACTAGGTGGCGGGTTTGTCCGACCTGCCCGCTGTTGCGGGCGATCCGGCCCATGATGTCAAGTGCAGTCGCAACCGGGACGTCCACTTGCCGTGCCTGACCGGTACCGGTGACAGTCTCCAGACGTGTTGCCGCCTGTTGCGCTTGCAACAGAAGTGCGGCTCCGTGGACCGGCACGGCTTCCAGGAACGGTCCCACCTGATCAAGGTCGGTCTGTTGGACATCCAAGTCCCCCAAGGACTGTGCCAGGGATTCCGCCATCTCGGTTCCCATCCTGGTTGCGCCGGCGATGTCCGTTCCCAGCTGTCCGGCCTGCAGGACCGCGGTCAATGCAGCACTGAACTGCACCAGGGTTGTTTCGGCGCCTGCCATGAAATCCAACACCGCCAACATGTACGGCGCCAGATCCAGGGTCGGCGTGTTGTCCGAGGTCACAGAAGCGGCAAAAGGACCGCCCAGGGCCGCTGTCCAGTCCTGGAATGCCTCCACACTTAACGCGAAGGACTGTAGATACGGGGTGGGATCGATCAGGTAATCGACATCGTTGGATCCACCTGGAGTCGGTAGTGAATTTAATGATTCGACCAGGCTTGGACGGTCGTTCAACGAACGCGAAAGGTTCGGTGCGAGCCTTGCGACCCTGTCGATGTCATCCAATGCCTGGTTGAGCTGGTTGGCACTGTGCACCGCGGAGTCCAGCAGATTCAGGGCGGGCTCCAACTGCACGTCCAACTGGAGGGTCTGGCCATCCTCCGGCTGTGCCTTGTCCGCCAACTGCTGCAATTGCTCGGTTACACCGGCAACTGTCTGTGCCGGCAGGACTGGCTGGAGACTGGCCTCGACACTCCGCGCTTGTTCGAGCTGCGAGTCCAGGGCGGTGATTTGGCCTGCGAATCGTTGCAGGGTTTGAGGCACCTGGTCCAGGGACGCGGCCGCGGCGGCTTCCACCGCGGTTTCGACCTTGTTGACATTCGCTCCGGCGAAGAAGGCGGTACACGCGGCCAGGGACGATGCGCACAACACCAGAGCGGCGACAGTCCCCACGAAGGTCAACGATTGCATGAGCCGCAGGATACGGCGAATGATCATGGGGTCTACTTGCGGTTAGCCCTGTCAAGGCCTGAGACTGACTTGGGGAGCAGGACAACGCCCGATCTTGGCGAGACAGCGGAACAAAGTCCAATTCCGCATTCCGGGCAAGCTCCGTAAACAGCCTTCAGCAGAATGACCGGACCCTGTCAACCTTACTTCAAACCCGGGATGGGGTACCTGCCTGGAAGTACCCGCGGCAGGCTCCGCACAACAACCAAGGCCCGGGCTCAACGAATATCGCGAGGCAACCGAACCGGGCGCTGCCACCCAATACACATTATCGCACGCCTGCGGCCTTGACCCAACACAACTCGGCAAAGTGTTGAGGGACGCTGCGACGGTCCGCCAGCCAACCGTCCGGGCAATTGCCGCTGGGGTTGGCTCATTCAGGGGTGGCGGGCACCGACTGGAACCAGAATACGTAGACCATGGCCGGTCCGGTTTCCTCCCAATACTCAACTCGCACCGCATGCGTGCCGGCTTCAAGCACGGTGTCGGCGATGAGAGGCCCAGTTGTTTCGCCATCCCAATTGTCCAGCAACAGGTCATTGTTAAAGAACACGCGTACCCCCTGGTCGGCCAGACCGATGAAGCGATAGGTCGCGCCGACGAAGTCGAAATCACCTGTCCATTCGGCACTGAACGAATCGGATGGAAGCGAGCCCGCAGGAGCGCCGTTCCCCCAATTGTGTGCGACGGCATCTTCACCGCGGGTCAGCAGCGGCTCCCCCGAAAGGTCCGGAACGGCCCAATAACGGGCGGTCCACGGTTTTCTGGCGGCAGTACTTGCCGGTACCAGCAACAACTGGCCTGGCTGAATGTCATCATCGGGTAGTAGCTCGTTGACGTCCGCCAAGGCTTCCGTGGCCATTCCATAACGTGCGGACACCCACGCCAGGGTGTCGCCCAGGTTGACCGTGTACCAAAAGGACTCGGTGGGGTGGACAATCCATCCGGGATCGAATTCCGGCTGTCTCCGCGGTCCTTCGACGTTGTCCTGCTCGTCCAATCCGATCTCCTGGAGGTCCGAGATGACCGGGGGACCGCAGACTGTCTGGCCTATCAACAGGAACTCCCCTGCCTGCAGACCGTTCAGCTCCCGAACTTGTTGAACGGTCACACCCCAGCCGTCCGCCAAGCCCCAAAGGGTGTCGCCTTCCACAACTACATGGGGTGTTGCGCAGACGGATTCCTGCCCCGAGTCCTGGTTGGGTTGACTGGCAAAGGAGGGAAGCAACAGCTGTTGGCCGATGAAGATCAGTCCCAGAGGTTCCTCCAGATTGTTGAGGGCCACAAGCACTTCGACCGGTACCCCGAACCGCTGTGCAAGTTCCAGAAGTGTGTCTCCGGCCTGCACCTCGTACGTTGGAAGTTCGTCCGGTTCATCTGGATCCTGTGCCAACACAGGTGGTCCGGCCAGCGAAGTGGCCCAGGCCAACAGGCAGAGCCATGGAATCAACCCCAACCGGACTGCAAAACCGCGTATGAGCATGGTGATTTCCGTTTCGTGTAATGATTTGGCTTGGATCCTGCCTGGGTGCCGCAACTGAATCCGAGCGGACCAAGAGGATTGCTGTTGCCTGCCAGCGAGCCTGGCACCCGGGGTTTTGGGACCTTGCCATGCTGGAAGTTGAGTACGGCCGGAATAGGCTCCCCGGCCGCTCCCAAATGGTTTCACGGGATCGGAGTTGGCCCCTGTCCGGATGCAACTTGCCGGCATCGGTCCAGATGGTTCGCGTCTGTTCCCGTCGGTGCCAGACGAGTTCCAACCACACAGTTCAAGTGTAGCTGGCTCGAAACAAACTGCCGGCAGCAACTTGAACAGGCAGCTTTCAGGCCCATGGGGTCCAACAGAGTGTGTTGGATTTGCCCAGGCATCGCGGGGAATTCACTTTCGGGAGCGTCCAGTCTGGGTCCTGATGGCCGGTGCGATGAGTACTTCGGGGACAGACCAGCACGCACCTACCAAGCGCAGTGGTGCCAAAGGTGGTCGATAGCACGGTGGATGCGCTGCCTCATCGTTGCACACGTTGTGCTTCACGGACAGCGGATCTGCTGGCTGAGGCAACCACACCGGCTTGGGGCTGTTGGCGTAGCGTTGGGTTTGCCATTCCAGCCTGGAACGTGGAACGGCCGGTATCGGGACGGTGCCCAAAAGCAACCACCGTGGACATCTCCGGGAGCGCGCCGCGCGGTCCTGTCCGTGAACAAGGTTCGCGGGTTCTTCGGATGTTGGCTGGAACATGCAGCAGAAAGGGGAAAAATGCAACAGCGGACCGGATCAACCCTTGAGACCGGTGGTTGAGATCCCCTGGATGAAGTATTTCTGAGCCAGGAAGAAGATGGTCAGGCAGGGCAGGACCATCAGGAACGACATGGCCATGATGGCATTCCAATCCACATCGAACTGGTCCCGGAACATGGCCAGGCCCAGGGCCAGTGTGTATTTCTTGGACGAGTTGAGGAAGATCAGCGGCTCCAGGAAGGAGTTCCACTGGGACATGAAGGTGAAGATGGCGATGGTGGCCAGGGCCGGATGGGACAGCGGCAGCAGGATGCGCCAGAAGATGCCCAGCCAGCCGCACCCGTCGATTTTGGCGGCGTCGTCCAGCTCCCTTGGCATCGTCATGAAGTACTGACGCATCAGGAAGATGTAGAACGCGGCTCCGCCGAAGGACGGCACCCAGAGGGGGTAGTGGGTGTTGATCCAGCCAATCTCCTTGAAGATGAGGAACTGCGGAATCATCAGAACCTGAAACGGCAGCATCATCGTGCTCAACGTAATGAGAAACAACACGTTTTTGCCGGGCCAGCGCAGGCGGGCAAACGAAAATCCGACCAGCGCACAACTGCCGACGCGCCCGATCATCGACAGGACCGTGATCAATACCGTGTTGCCAAGATAGACGTTGAAGTTCGCGCGGTTCCAGGTCGTGTGGAACACATCCCACTGCGGTGGCCTGGGGATCCAGATCGGAGGGATCTGGAACATCTGGCTGGTGGGCTTGATGGCCGTGGTCATCATCCACAGCAGGGGAAAGAAGAAGAAGAGCGAAATCGACACCAGCAGCACGTAGACGACGGCCTTGTGCAGGACTCTGGGCCAGTAGATCCCGGTTCGACGACCGGTTCGAAGACCGGTTCCGACGGCCGGCGGCTGTGTGGCGGTGGTAGCCATGTTGGTTGCCTACCCTATTCGCCGGCGTAGAAGACCCAGCGCTTCGACAGTGCGAGCTGCGCCATGGTGAACACCATGATGACCACAAACATGAACCATGCCATCGCCGCTCCCAGGCCGAAGCGACCCCACCAGAACGAGATGTTGTACAGGTACAGGGCGTAGAACATGGTCGAGTTGTTGGGACCGCCCAGTCCGCCGGTGGCCACGTAGGCCAGCGTGAAGACCTGAAACGCACCGATGATGCCGGTAATGGTGTTGAACAGAATCACGGGCGACAGCATCGGGATGGTGACGAAGAAGAACTGCCTCACACTATTGGCGCCGTCAATGCGGGCGGCATCGTAGAGTTCGGTGGGGATGTTTTGGAGACCGGCCAGGAAGATGACCATTGTGGCGCCGCCGGCACCGGTCAGCGTCATCACGATCAGGGCCGGCTTGGCCCAATCCTCGTCCTGCAGCCACAACGGAGGACTGCGGATCCCGATTTCGCGTAGCAGGTGGTTCACCAAGCCGATGTTCGGATCGAGGATCCACATCCACAGCAGGGCCACGGCCACCCCGGCCACGATCGACGGTACGAACACCATTGTGCGGAACAAGGGCACCCCGATCACCTTCTGGTTGAGGAGAAGGGCCAGCAGCAACGATGTGACGAGCCCCAACGGGACGCCGAGCGCCACGAAGTACGCCGTGTTGCCGAAGGACTTCCCGAACACCGGATCCTCCGTGAACATCTCGACGTAATTGTTGAACCAGATGAATTCGGTCGGGTAGCCGATGCGGAAGCTGGTTAGGCTCAGCCCGAACGAGTACACGAACGGGAACAGATTGAACAGCAGCAGGCCCAGGACCCACGGGGTGGCAAACAGCCAGCCCATCAGCGACTCGTGCCGGCGGCTACGGGTTAGGAAGTGTTCCTGGAGCATTGTGGGTACCGTCCGCAATCTTGGCCTGGGGCGGCTTGCGGCCGTGGGCGGTCCGGATCAAACGGGGCACCGGCCGGGGCGCCGCTTGGCGTGCCCGGCCGGTGCTGGACCGTGTTGGTTAAACGGTCAACATTAAATCTTGTACGGAGGCGCGTTGTCCAGGCCCTCCTGCCAGATCTCGGCGCATCCGGCAACGGCTTCCTCGACGGAGATGTTGCCCAACCCCGCCTGCTCGAACAGGTTGCCGCCGGATTGCCGCAGCTCGAAGTAGCCCGGAGGATTGATGACATCGTAGCCGTGAGGCGCAGCCATCTCCAGATAGACGCCAAGGAACGGCGATTCCTTGACGAAGTCCGTGTCCAGGGTGGAACGCCGCACCGGGACGGTGCCGCGGAACTCGCTGTACTTGACGTTGTGCTCGGTGGAGCTGAACACATGCGCCCATTCAACCGAGGCGCCCACGTCGGCCGATGTTGGGGACACCGACAGGAAGTTGCGCCAGGATATGGAGTTCATGCGGCCCGTGCCTTCCTGGGCCATCAACGGGAAGCCAAATCCCAGGTCGTCCCAGGCGTCGGGGTTGTAGCGGAGTACGTCCCGCGGCTGCGAACCGTGGCCGCGCATGTGCATGGCCATGTTGCCGGCCGGGAAGTGCGGAATCGGGGCTTCATCGGGCAGGCGGGCAACCCCCTCGGGGTACACCGTCTGCGAAAGTTCGACCAGGTAGGCAAGGGCTGCTACGCCCAGTTCGTTGTTGAAGCGGACTTCCGTGTAGTCCTGGTCCGCCATCTCGCCACCCAGTCGCTGAAGCTGTACCTCAAACTCCTGGAAGAAACTGCGCCAGTCGTTTGGCGCCCATCCGCCCAGTACGATCGTGCGCCCTTCCTCCACGTTCTGAAGGGCTGTGGCGGCTTCAAGGTACTCAACATCGGTGGCCGGAGGATTGTCCGGATCCAGGCCTGCCGCCTCCAACTGGCTCTTCCAATAGAGGGTCAGGGACGGTTGGCTCATGGTGGGAACGCCCCAGGTTCGACCGGCAATCTGGGTGCCCTTGATATTGGCCTCGAAATAGTCGTCAAGGTCCTCCCACTCGTTGATGTAGTCGTCGAGGGGCGTTCCCTCGCCGCTCGTGGCGACCCGGCCGGCCGCCTGGGTGCCGGCTTCGTGTACGTCCGGCAAGGAGTCGCCCACAATGGCGGTGGACAGTTTCTGCCGGTAGCCGTCATAGGGAACGTGTTCGGCGATCATGTCGAAACCGGGCATCACCTCCCTGAAGTCGGGGGTAACCTCGGCATTGATGTAGTCGATGATTTCCGGAGTCAGGCCGAACATCCACAAGGTGAGTTCAGTGGGAGCCGCCATTTCCCCCTCGCCACTGGGGGCCGCGGTCGGCACCGCGCAGGCTGCCAGGGCGGCACCGACGGTGGCCAAGGATGCCGTCCTCAGGAACTGACGACGGGACAGTGCAAACTGGCTGGACATAGTGATGGTCCTCTCTGTGTGCTGGGAACTAAGGCACCGCCAAGGATTGTTTTCCGATGCGGTGACATTGGGTGCAGACCCTGGAGGTGTGTAGATCCTATGTACGGTGCCCAAAGGAGTCAAACGGGATTTAAGGGCCGCCATGCATGACCGGACGCAGTAACCGGTCGGGGCCTCTGTCGTCGGGCCGGTACACCGGGAAGACCAATCGCCAATCAGCCAAGATCCGGGCTCTGCAAGTTCCTGGCCATGGTGAAATCGGCGCGGGCCAAAAGGGTGTTGACTGGCTCCGGCAAGGGGTCTTGCCAACAGTCGGCTGCCAAAGTGAGACGACTAACTTGTGCTGGCATGTCTCCGTCTGGGCCACCGCGCCAAGAGTGGCCATACAGAGGGATTTCGCATAAAAATAGTCAATATTGAACTATTGGCGCGGGCGGGGGAACCTACCGGATTTCCCGGATCCCCTGCCTGCAACGTACATGCGCCTTCAGGCAGGGCTTCTGCGCCTGTTCGACCAGCACCGGAAGCCCAAGGACGGCTGCCGTTTTTTGCACCAAGGCGACTTGGGGATGGCACAGCGACAGCGACTCAAGCATCATCCCCTCGGGTGCAGTCTCCGAAGGGTGGACGGTGTCCTGCCAGTCGATGGCAAACGGTATGAGGCCGGTCAGGTTTACCCCGTCCACGCTCGTGGTGGCCGGCATGGCGGCGGTGCGCCATGCGAGTCGTTGTCCATCGGGGTTTACACGATCCCTTGCCTTCAGTTGGGTGGGAATTCCCAGTTCGTACAGGCGGGCGGCCCATGCGTCCATGTCGGGCACCCTCACAGCCCAGTTGATCAACCGAGGCGCCGACAGCGCCCCGAGGCCGTAGGGCAGCGCGGATTTGGGAACCAGCTGTTCCGGGTCGGGAGCAATGACTTCCAGGTATGTCCGGCCGCCCAGGGCCACCAGCGCGTTGTGGGTGCCCACGCCCAGGTGGCGGCCCCCTTCACCGGCTGCTATGCCGAACTCGTCCCGAATCCACCGGATTCCTGCACCGAGTTCGGGTACGCCGAGCAGGAGGTGGTCAATCTCGACTCGATTGATCATGTTCTGCGATGCCTGCAACATTGCCAAACTGAACGCCATGGGGCGGACACTGCGGCCGATCCCTCTCGGATTGCGCCCATGGAGCCTATGAGGCTATGCGAAGTGGATGGATGTCCTGCCGTTTCGGTCCATGCAACAGTTCGTCGGACGCCGGCCCGCATCCCGGGATTCCAACCAAGGATTGGATGGCACCGCGGGAGCCGCAGGCGGCAGGAGCAGGAGGGGCTTGTGTCCGGCTACCCACCTTGGTTCTTGACCATCACCGTGACAATGTCCATGCCGTGGTATTTCTGGTGGCTGACCGAGGACGCGTAGTGTTGCAGCAGTCGGTAGGACACTTCGCGGTCGTCCGGCACCGGTGACAATTCGCCCAGGTACGCAAGACGGTCTTCCATGTTTTCGCCTTCGATTGCGGTCAGGAATTCGACTTCCGCGGAGGGGCCCTCCACGCGCCCGGTCACGAGCAGTGTGGGTACGTTGTCGGTTTCGTCCCCGTATTGCTGCATCAGGACCGCCAGTGTTTCCTCGCCGGCTGCGGTCAACCGCTCGGTGGCGTCGGCGTCCCAACCCGCCCTGGAAACCAGTCCTTGCAGGAATTCGTTCAACTCGGGCAGGGATGCGGTTTCCAGGTTCGTCGTCATCCGGCGGCGCCGTCCCCTTGTCAGTTCCATGAACACCATCAACAGGATTGCCACGATGGCACCTGCGGTCATGCCGTTACTCAGCAGTATGGCCAGGACGCCGTCGCCAAGGAGGCCGGGGAAGATGGCATGGTTTTGGAATCCCACACCAAGCCAGAATGCCGTCCCCACCACGATCGCCTTGCGGTGATCGACACCGTCGCGCACGATGATGCGCAAGCCCTGGACGAACAGAAGAGCCAGGAGAGCAATGATGTAGGCGGCTGCCACAGGTGCCGGTATTGCGATCAGGAGGGCTGCCACCTTGGGGAAGAACGCCACTGCGGCGATCGCGACTCCGATGACAATGCCCACCCGGCGCGACGCTACGCCCGTGACCTCGGCCAGCGAAATGCTGGAGGAATAGGTCGTATTGGGCAGGGTGCCGGCCAGGCCGGAAAGGAGGTTGCCCAGACCGTCCGCGTTGAGGGCGCCTTGTACGGCCCGATAGTCGGTGGCCCTTGGCTTGCGCCTGGACAGCGACTGAATGGCCACACCGTCGCCGATGGTTTCAATGGCTCCCACGATGGTCGCCACCACAAAGGCAGGCAGGAGTGCCCAAAACCTTGCATCCACATTGAAATTCAAACCGGGCCAGGAACCCTTGGGCAGGCCAATCAGGGGATCCGACACCACATTGCGTGTTTCGTACAGGCCGAACGGCACTGATACCGCTGTGCCTACCACGATCGCGATGATGGGGGCCCATAGGCGAAGCTGGGGAGGTGCGCGCAGAATCAGGAGTACCACGACCAACAACGTGGATGCCGCCGCCCAGAGTGCGCCTGTGGTGGAGGTTCCTTCGGGAATGTCCGTCAAGGAAGCGAAGGTGAGTGGCATCACTGTGGCGGCGATCAGCATGATGACCGTTCCGGAGACCACGGGCGTGAAGATGCGGCGCAGCCAAGACAGTCTGGCAGCCAGCAGGAACTGAAACAGGGCCGACACGACGATCAGCGTTGCCATGGTCTCGGGACCGCCCTGGATCAGAGCGCCGACGCATACCGCAATGAAAGTGCCCGAGGTGCCCATCATCAGAACGTAGCCCGAGCCCAGGCGCCCGAACCGGACCGCCTGCAGAACCGTGGTGAGGCCGCTGATCAACAGAGCGGCAAACACCGCCCACGAAATGTACTCTTCCGGCTGTTGGGCAATGCGCCCGACAATCACCACCGTCAAGGCAATCGGCGCCAGGATAACCAGAGCGGCCTGCAGGCCAACTCCCAACGCAACGGCTATGGGTGGTTTTTCTTCCGGTTCATACCGAATGTTTTCGTTGGTGCTGATGTCGGCCATAACGTGTTTTGCGACTCTGACGGGATCCAACAACGCCATGGGATCTTACGGCAACAGGGATTCGGACCAAGGCAGTCCGGCCATCTCCGTTCGTGGGACGCGGTCTCAATCGGGGCGAAAGGGACCTTCCCGGGATTGAATTGTGCAGGCTGGCTACGGCCCGACCGACTCGGCGTCAGGCGGGTCGGTGCGTGGCGACAGGTTGGTCCGCCACATGCCGTAGCCGGTCAATAGGGCGAGTACCAACCAGCCGATCTGGACTGCGTCGAGCCAAAGCTCGTCCGACCGGCCGATCCGAAAACCTTCCGTCAACAGAAACAGCGCGGCCACCAGGAACAGACCGGTCAGCAGAACCTTGCGCGGCTCCAGTGTCCGATACCACAGGAGAGCCCAAATCGCGGCACAACCCAGCGACTGGTACAGGCCCGTGGGGTGGCGCGCCTGTTCCCCGTACATGGCGGCCCAGACCATGTCGGTCTCGGTACCCACCACGCGGCCGGTCAGGTATCCGCCAATTGTCCAGACCACCCCTCCCGCCGCGAGGCCGGTCAAAACTGAGGCCCCGGCCGGTTCCGGGTCCAGGCGAAAACGGATCAGGTAGATCCAGCCGGCCACAAATGCGCCGATGATTCCTGGCCAGGGGGTCAATCCGCCCGGCCGCAACGCCAGGACATCCAAGAGCGACTGGCTGTACACCTCCCAAAAGGCAATCACATGGGCCAGTCGCGCCACCACCAGGCCTGCCAGCAACGCTGATGTGCACAGTCCAAACAGCCGGTCGTACGTGAGGTCGTACCGCCGGCCCATGCGCGCGGCGACTTCGGTTGCCAGCCAAACCGCCAACAGCGAAGTCAGGGGGCCGGCCGGCAATGCGACCGAACCCAGTTGAATGGTCGAGTGCATCGGCAGTCGAACAGGTTTCTGGCAAAGCTCCGGTCAGCCGTGCAGGCCTGCACAGGACACTGTGGCACCGTTTCGGACCGTGAGATGCCGGTGGCGGTTCGCGTCAGGCAAGCTCATAGTCCATGGCATGGTGGCGGAAGTAGGTGGCATAGAGCTCCGCGTAGTGGCCGCCCTGTAGCATCAGGCTGTCGTGGCTGCCTTCCTCGATGATCCGACCGTGCCGCATGACGATGATCCGGTCGGCGGCCTGAATCGTCGACAGGCGATGGGCTATCACAATCGCGGTCCGATCCCGCAGCACCAAATCCAACCCCTCCTGGATTTGCGCTTCGGTCAAAGGGTCCACGCTGGCCGTGGCCTCATCCAGGATGATCATCCTCGGGTCCTGGACCAGCAGGCGGGCCAGTGCCACCAACTGTCGCTGGCCTAGTGAAAGCGAACTGCCCATTTCGCCGGTCTCGGTATCCAAGTCCTGTGGCAGGCTGCGCAGCCAAAAACCGCCGCCTACGGCATGGGCCGCCTTCTCGGCCACGTCGTCCGTGGCGTCCTCCCGCCCGTAGCGGATATTATCGCGGACGGTGCCCGAGAACAGGAAGGGCCAGGGCGATTGCATCTAAATTGGGGGCGGCTGACCGGGCCGGCCGGCCCGTGGCTACAATGGGCAGTTCCGGATCCAGCCTGCGGAGCACCCCCTCATGGCCCCCCCGACATCCCCGTCCCTGGTCGAGACCATGGGCACCCTGGAGGATTTCCGTGTCGACCGCACCAAGCTGCACCCCCTGACGGACATCCTGGTGCTGTCGGTGCTGGCCGTCATCTGCGGCGCCGACAGCTTCGTGGCGATCGCGCTCTTCGGCCGGCTCAACGAAGAGTGGCTGCGCACCTTCCTGGCGCTGCCGCACGGGATCCCCTCGCACGACACGCTGGGCCGGGTCTTCGCGCGGCTGGACGCGGCCCGCTTCGAGGAGTGCTTCCGGGACTGGGTGCAGGCGGCCTTCGAGCTGACCGGGGGCCAGGTCGTGCCCGTCGACGGCAAGTGCCTGCGCGGCTCCCACGACCGGGGCCGGGGCCTGGAACCGCTGCACCTGGTGAGCGCCTGGGCCGAGGCCAACCGCCTGGTGCTGGCCCAGACCGCAGTGGACGACAAGTCCAACGAGATCACGGCCATCCCGGAGTTGCTGCGCATGCTCTGCCTGGAGGGCTGCATCGTGACCCTCGACGCCATGGGTTGCCAGAAGAAGATAGCCCGCCAAATCCGGGAACAGGGGGCCGACTACGTGCTGCGCGTGCGGGCCAACCACAAGGGCCTCCACGCGCGTTTGCAGGACACGTGGGACCTGGAACGGGCCGAGGGCTTTGCCGGGTATGCCCACGACTATGCGGACACGGTCGGGAAGGGCCACGGGCGCATCGAGACCCGCCGCTGCTGGACGACCGGCGACCCCGACCTGCTCGCCCATGTCGACCCCGACCGGGAGTGGCGGGACCTGGCCAGCCTGGTCTGGGTCGAGTGCGAACGGCGCTGCGGGGACCGGGTCTCGACCGAGGTCCGCGGCTTCCTTTCCAGCCTGCCTCCCAGGGCCCAACCGCAACTGGAGGCGGTACGCAAGCACTGGGCCATCGAGAACGCCCACCACTGGGTCCTGGACGTGGCCTTTGACGAGGACGGCAGCCGCATCCGCACCGGCCATGCCGCCCACAACATGGCGATCCTCAAGCGCATCGCCCACAACCTGCTGCGCCAGGACACATCCCTCAAGGTGGGCATCGCCAACAAGCGGCTGGCCGCCGGCTGGAACAAGGACTACCTGTGCCAACTGATTGGCCTCAAGCCCAAACCCATTTAGATGCAATCGCCCTGCAGGAAGGGCGACTGCGCGACCATGCCCAGTTGGCGATGGTAGGCGTCGAGGTCGAAGCTGCGGATGTCGATGCCGTCCACCAGCAGCAGCCCCTTTTGGAACTCGTAGAAGCGGGCCACCAGCTTGCCCAGGGACGACTTGCCGGCGCCGGTGTGTCCGACCAGGGCCACGGTTTCGCCGGGGGCGATGTCCAGATTGAAGTCCTCCAGCACCTGCTCCTGTTCGGAATAGCGGAAGTGAACGTTCCGGAACTGGATGTGCCCCTCCAGCAGGGGAACCGGTCGGTTGTCGTGCTGCACCACCAGGGGTTCGGTGTCGATCAGCGCGAAGACCCGCTCCGCCGCCGCCATGCCGAGCTGGAACTGGCTCCAGAAGGACGCGATGCTCGTCATCGGGAACATGAGCCTCTCGACAGTCGTAATGAAGAGGAACCACTCCCCTGTGGTCAGTTCGCCGGCAAATGCCAGGTGGCCCCCGAAGTACAGCAGCAAGGCCGTGGCCACGCCCGTCAGCAGGAACAGGATCGGAAAAATGGCCGCAAACACAAACCCTTGTCGCAGGTTGAGGCCATAAGAGCGCTCGTTCACATCCGTGAACGTGTCGAAAATGGCCTGTTCCTGACGGAAGTTCTTGGCTACCGCGATGCCGGTGACGGTTTCCTGCACCGTAGTGTTGACCTGGGCCAGGATGCGCCGAACCTGGGTCGTGACGTTGCGGGCGATGTGGCGGAACGACAGCGCCGCGACCGTCACCAGAGGCAGCAGGGCCACGGAGATCAGCGCCAGCCGCACATGGATGAAAAACATGACTCCCAGAAGGATCAGCACCAGCAGCAGCTGGCTGGCGAGGTTCAGGGTCAGGGTGACTGTGTTGGAGAACTCCTGAGTGTCGGATGTCACCCGGCTCACGATGCTGCCGCTGGGGAACTCGTCGTAGAAGGACATGTCCCGCTGCATGATCGCGGCAAACGCCTGTTGGCGCATGCGGAAGACCACATTGGCCACCACGCGGCTGGTTTGGCGTTGGCGTACATAGTTGTAGACCCAACCCATTGCGCCGGCGATCAGGATCATCACCATCAGTACCAGGCCCTGCTGCAGGTTCGCCTCGCCGACCATTGCATCCACACCCCGGGCGGTCAACAGGGGCAGGGCCGTATCCATCAGGGACTGCATCAGGATCGTGACTGAGACAATTCCCATCAACAGCGATTGGGGCTTGAACTGGGCAATGATCCGGCTTACCAGCTGCCGGTCGGAGTAGGTGCGGTCGTAGGCCTCGGCGTCGAGGCCATCCATGAAGAAGCCCATGGGATCAGTTCCCTGTCATCGCGTTGGCGGAGGTTTCGGTCCGGATGAAAATCCGGCGATACAAATCGCACCGGGCCAGGAGTTCGTCGTGGCTGCCCAAGTCGACGACCCGGCCCCGCGTCAGCACCAGGATCTTGTCGGCTTTCCGGATTTGGGCAATGCGGTGGGTGATCAGGAACGTGGTGCGATCCTTCATCACGTTGTTGATGGCTCGTTGGATTTCGTCTTCGGTGGCACTGTCCACGGCGCTGGTCGAGTCATCGATGATCAGAATGCGCGGGTTTGTCAATAGGGCCCGGGCGATGGCGATGCGCTGGCGCTGGCCACCGGACAACGTCACGCCCCGTTCCCCGATCACCGTGTCGTATCCGTCCTGAAAGCCCATGATGAACTCGTGGGCCTGGGCTGCCCGGGCGGCCTGTTGGATCCGCTCGTCGTCGAGTCGGCCACCGCCAAGGCCAAATCCGATGTTCTCCCTCAGGGTCCGGGAGTACAGGAATATGTCCTGCTCGATCATTGAGATTTGGCTGCGCAGGGACTCAAGGTTCCAGTCACGCACGTCCACGCCGTCCACGACCACGGCCCCACTATCGCAGTCGAAAATGCGGTTGACCATCTTGGTCAAGGTGGACTTGCCTGAGCCAGTCTGGCCGACGATGGCGATGCATTCGCCGGGCGACACCTCAAAGGAAACGTCCTCAAGGGTCGGAACGACATCGTAGCTGTAGGTGACGCGGTCGAAGACCACATGGCCGCGCAGCAGGCCGCGGTTTCCGGCTCGGTTCTCATCCAGTTCCGTATCCTGATTGATGATGTCCAGAATGCGCTTGGCCCCTGCCATCCCCATTTGGACGAGCGTGAACGAGAAAATGGAGATGAAGGTGGGAAAGCCCAGCAGGTAGGCCAGGCTCATGAAGGCCACCAGGTCGCCGATGGTGATGAGGTCCTGCGTGACCAGCCACAGGCCGTGGCCGAACATCAAAGACAACGCAATACCCAGGTACAGCATGGGCCAGTAGGTGGCTTGAATGCGACTTTGTTCCATGAAGTATCGGCGATGAGCCGCGGCGGTCCGAAGGAACTTGCGCAACTCAAAGGCTTCGCGTGCTGCCGACTTGACCAGTTCAATGCCTGTGATGGACTCGTTGAGCGTGGTGTTCATGCGCCCGAAGTTCATCTGCATTGCGCCCGACACCGGCGACAGCTTGCGGTTGAACCGACGCAGGGCGATCAGGAACACCGCGATGTAGACCAACGGCACCACCAGGAGTTGGAGGTGGATGGTTCCGATCATGGCAATCGGGAAGATGATGAACAGCACCGAGTCGTAGATCAGGGCAATACCGGGAGTGATCATCATGCCCAGTTGCCTGACGTCGTCCGTGGACCGGGCCATGATGTCGCCGGTGCGCTGCCGGTTGTGGAAGGTTTGGCTCTTGCCCAGCAACGAGATTTCGAGTTCCTCCCGCACATCGCGCTGCAACCGAGACCCCAGCACCTCCTTCATGAAACCGCTAACAAGATCGAAGACGGTCCTGACCGCGACCGCAACGCTGATGGTGATCACCACGCGCAACAGGGCCGCCGGCGCTTCGTCGCCCAGGGAAATCGTGTCGACCGCCGTACCGCCCAAACGCGATCCCCAGGCATAGAGGAAACTCGCCACCACGGCCGCCCCCAGAGCCAGGACCAATACGCCGGCGTGCCGCATGACGTGGGACGCGATCCATCGAATCGGTGAAGCCCGGTTGTAGTTGTATTCGTTGCTGATGCTGAACTCGCGGCGCGGAACAGCTGCGGCGGGCAAAGTCATTGGGGCAGGGTGAGGGCGATGATCAAGGAGCGTTCCAGGCAAAAGGGCGGAAGATTGTACGCAACTTCCCGCGCGATGTCAGATTCTGGCGCGCACTGAACACCCCAAACCGTCCACGTCTCCGAGGGCTTCGGCGGCGCGCAATTGATGCCGGGGATGCCTGCTGCGGCGAGGTCCAACTCAACCGGCCGGGGGGTGACGCGCAGTGCTGCAGGCCCTTGTGCGAGTAAGATGTTGCCGACCCTTGGCATGCCTAGCGCGGTGACGACCCTGCCGCTGGTCAGGAACCATCCGATGATGCAGTCCCTTCAGTTTCAAGCCGAAAGCCGCATAGAATCCGGCGTAGTGACCGTGATGGAAAGTCCGGGTGCTGTGACATGAGAGCCCTCGTTTGTGGCGCAGCCGGATTCGTGGGCAGCCACCTGGTGGCACGCCTGTTGGACGACGGCTGGCAGGTCCTGGGTGTGGACTCCTTCCTGACGGGCAACCTGAGGCGCAATCTGGGTCCGGTGCTGGACAGGCCCGAGTTTGAATTCCTGGAAGCGGACATTGTTCGGTCATTGGCGGTCGACGGTCCCCTGGATGCAGTCTTTCATCTGGCCAGTCCGGCCAGTCCGGTCGATTTCTTGTCCCTGCAGTTGGAAATCCTCCGGGTTCACAGCCACGGCATGTGGAATCTGTTGGAACTGGCTAGGGCCAGAGGCGCGCGATTCCTGTACACCAGTTCTTCGGAGGTGTACGGTGATCCGGAAGTTCACCCGCAGCGCGAGGACTATGTGGGCCATGTAGATCCGATTGGCACCCGTTCCTGCTACGACGAAGGCAAGCGGTTCGGCGAGGCCTTGGTCATGGCGTACCATCGGCGACACGGCCTGCAGACGTCGATCGCCCGCCTCTTCAATACTTACGGACCTCACATGCGGCCGGACGACGGGCGCGTCATCCCCAGTTTCGTGTCGTCCGCGCTGCGTGGCGAACCGGCCTGCATCTTCGGCGACGGTACGCAGACCCGCAGCTTCTGCTACGTTGAGGACACCATCGAGGGCCTGTGCCGGCTTCTGAACAGCGACCTGCGGGAGCCTGTCAACCTGGGCAACCCGGACGAACGCACCATTCTGGAGTTGGCGGAGATTATCAATGACTTGGCCGGCAACGAGGCGGATTGCGTGTTCCACGAACTGCCGCATGCCGACGACCCAAAACGCCGACAACCCGACATAACCAGGGCCCGTCGTCACTTGGGCTGGGAACCTCGGGTTTCGCTGCTGGATGGACTGGACCAGACGGTTGGCTGGTTCAGGCAGGTATTGGACAAGGGGCTCAATGAACCAGTCTGACATCCGCAACTTCTGCATCATTGCCCACATTGACCATGGCAAGAGCACCCTGGCCGACTGCCTGCTCGAATACACCGGTGCGGTTGCCAACCGGGAGATGCAGGCCCAGCATCTCGACTCCATGGATCTGGAACGCGAAAAGGGCGTTACCATCAAGGCCAGTGCCGTGCGCATGCCCTGGTCGGACGGGGAGCGAACCTGGCAACTGAACCTGATCGACACTCCGGGCCATGTGGACTTCTCCTATGAGGTGACCCGTGCCTTGACTGCTTGCGAGGGGGCGGTGCTGGTGGTCGATGCAACCCAGGGCATTCAGGCGCAGACCTTGGCACATCTGTACACCGCGATCGATCTCGATCTCGAGATTGTGCCGGTCATCAACAAAATTGATCTGCCGTCAGCTTGGCCCGACCGGGTTGCCGAGGAGCTCGAAAGTCTCCTGGGTGTCGAGGCGGATGCCATTCCCCGTATTAGTGCCAAGAACCACGTCAACATCGATAGCGTCCTGCATGCCATCATCAGGGACGTGCCGCCTCCGGCGGGCGATTCGGACGCCCCCTTGCGCAGCCTGGTCTTCGACTGCCATTACGACTCCTACAAGGGTGTGATTGCCCATGTCCGCGTGGTGGACGGCGTGTTGCAGGCCCGGCAGCCCCTGCGCGCGGTCAATACCGAGGTCAAGGTGGAACCGGTCGAGATTGGGTGCCTGACCCCCGCCCCGACTCCGAGATCCACGCTGGCAACGGGCGAAGTGGGGTATGTGGCCACCGGCCTCAAGAGCGTCAGGGACCTGGAGGTCGGGGAAACCCTGACGCTGGGCCAGGCCGCCGCGGTGGAATCCCTGCCGGGCTATCAGGCGATGAAGCCGATGGTCTTTTCCGGCCTGTATCCGGTGCGGGCCGAGGACTACGACGACCTGCGGGACTCCCTGGAGAAGCTACAGCTCAACGACGCGGCCCTGTCCATCCAACAGGAAGTCAGCCACGCCCTGGGGTTCGGGTTCCGGGTGGGCTACCTGGGCCTCTTCCACATGGAGATCATCCAGGAACGCCTGGAACGCGAATACGAAATGGACGTGATCTTCACCTCTCCCTCCGTGCAGTACGAGGTGGGACTGACGGACGGCACGTGTCTGTTCATTGACAGCCCGGTGGACATGCCGGAGCCGACCCGCATCGACTACATTGCGGAACCGTGGTGCGATGTCAGCATCTACACGCCGTCGGAGTTCATTGGCGCCGTGATGAACATCACCACCGGCCGCCGCGCGGAAGTGAAGTCGCAGGAGTGGTTGGACACGGAACGCGTGGAGCTCACCTATCGCATGCCGCTGTCCGAAATCATCGTCGACTTCTACAACGAACTAAAGTCGGCCACCCGCGGGTTTGCCAGTCTGGACTACCAGTTCGACAGCTATCGTCCCTCGGACATGGTGCGGATGGACATTCTCGTCAACCAGCAGCCGGTGGATGCCATGAGTGTGATTGTCCACCGGGACAAGGCCCATCCCTGGGGCCAGAAACTGGTCAGCAAAATGAAGGAACTTATTCCGCGGCAGATGTTCCAGGTTCCGATTCAGGCGGCGTTAGGCAACAAGGTGATCGCCCGGGCCAATGTGCGGGCCCTGCGCAAGGACGTGCTGGCCAAGTGTTATGGAGGCGATGTCACACGCAAGCGCAAACTGCTGGAACGCCAGAAGGAAGGGAAGAAGCGCATGAAGATGGTGGGGCAGGTGGAAATCCCCCAGGAGGCATTCATGTCGATCTTCAGCCTGGCGGATGACTGAGAGCCGTCAACTGGCTCTGCTGCGCAGGCACGGGATTCGACCCAAGCGGTCGCTTTCGCAGAACTTTCTCGTCGACGAGTCCTGGCTCGGGCGCATTGCCGACGCCGCCCGGCTGGATCGGGATGCGCTGGTCTTGGAGATTGGGGCCGGCTTGGGTGGCCTGACGCATTACTTGGCCGAAGCAGCCCGACAGGTAATCGCCGTCGAACTGGATGATGTCCTCGCCGGAATTCTTGAAGGCGAGTTCGCCGATCGCCCCAATGTGCGGATCCTGCACGCGGACGCCACCGCTGTGGACCCATCCGCCCTGGCCTGGGACGGGGATGTGCGGACCTTGGGGTTTATGGCCGTGGGCAATCTGCCCTACCACGCCGGAAACCGCATTCTCCGTCACCTGTATACCGGATCGGTCCTCCGTCCGAAGCGTGTTGTGGCCCTGGTCCAGTCCGATGTGGCCGACCGTATCTGTGCCCGGCCGGGCGATATGTCCCTACTGTCTGTTAGTTGCCAGCTTCATGCGAATGTCAAGCCCCTGCTGCGTTTGCCGGCGGGGGCGTTTCTCCCACGGCCCAGGGTAAGAAGCACCCTGTTGGAGTTGACGACCCGTCCGGACTTGCCATGTCCGTCCGACGCCGAGGACGTGATGCGAGTGGCCCGCGCCGCGTTCGGGCAGCGTCGCAAGCAATTGGCCAAAACCTTGGGCGCCACCCTGGCCGTGTCCAGACAGCGGTTGGCGGAGAATCTGCGTAGGGCCGGGATTGATCCGGCGCGCAGGCCCGAAACCCTGTCGGTTGACGAGTGGAAGGCCGCTGCCTCCGCTGTAGCCGAAGTACGCCGCTCTAAATGAGCGTCTGCAGCCGGACGCGGGTGTTGCGCCAGGCCACCGGGGACAGGCCCAGCTTGCGGCGCAGGGCTTCCGGAGCAACCCCTACGCGCAGATCGCCCACCGCCGCGGTCCAACGCAGCACCTCGAAGCCGACCTTGCAACTGACAGGGCCGGCCTGTCTGCCCAAGTCCTCCAGCTGGTATTCCAAGTTGCGCGCCGTGCAGTCGAACACCGGCGCGTCGTTGTCCTTGTCGGCGGCGTACTGGCTGCGGTAGGCCTCCAGGATTGAGCCGAAGTTGCGACTAAGGGGCAGGTGCCGGTCCCGATAGGCCGGTTGGCCGTCTCCGCTCCGGACATGGACCAGGGCACGGTTGTCGAACGTGAAATCCGAAAAGCGGAGGCTGGTGACCTCCTTCTTCTTCATGCCTGTTTGCAGCAGAAGCTGAAGCAGCAACAGCGGCCTGGCATCCGGATTCTGGCTTTGCCAGAAGATATCGCTGGCCTTCTGGTTCAGACGCTTGATGTCGCCCGTATTGAGGATGGTCGGCACGTGCGGATCCGCTGTGACCCGTTTGAGGTCCTGGGTCGGATCCTCCTGCAGGTGTCCCTCCCGGATCAGCCAGCCGAAAAAGGACCGTGTCGACGTGATGCGGCGAGACAGGGTCTTGTTGTTGCAAGGCGCCTTGCGCTCCTTCTGCATCCAGTCGAAGTAGGCCTCCAGTTTCCCGAGCGTCAAACTGCCGACGCTCAGGTGCTCCGGGAAATACTCGGTCAGGATTTGGATGTCGCTGGCAAAGGCCCGTTTGGTGTTCTCCGCAAGGTCGGAGGCGGCCAAGTGGGTGCCGTACCGGACCAACTGTTCGCCCAGCGAGTCCGGTTGGCCTTCGGGAGGCGCAGGCGGAACGGCAGCAGGACGGCTGTCGTTTCGTGCCCGCCGCGTTCGATTGTCGTTAACGTCGATTTCGATCAGGTCAGCGTCTTTGCCTGTCATTGCGGTTCGTGTACTGATGCACCGGAATTCCCCCGAAGGGGAGGAGTTCGGACCACTGGGCCGCAGGTGCAGCGTTCTCTTGTTGGGGGCCGACAGTCCCCCGTGCCGACGGGAGGACATGCGGTCGAACATCCATGAGTATACCGTTATAACCGATCGAGCCCAAGTTGATTGCGCGTAGGGAAAGGGTGTGAGGTGCAGCAGGGACGGCTGTTCCGCCGCGCGGAACGGACATTAATATTCGCGGCACTTGGCATTTAGCCAACCCGACCTGAAATCCGCAACCGAATCGGCATCGGGGTCGTACCGATGGCGCCAGGTGCAGCCGTTGTCGTTGCCCAGGAGGTGCAGCGACACGGATGTTTCGGCCGATGTGGTCCGCACCTTGTGAATATCGTTGTCGGGTGTCAACCGATAGTGGTCTCCGGGCGCCAGATGCAGCACCTCCGCAAGGGCTAAGGGCGCGCTGCTGTCCGTGAGGGGCCCCGCGGCTCGGTACACCGTTTCCTCCTGCGTGCCCCTGTAGATCCCTACCAGACCCCAGGTCAGGTGATCGTGGACCGGCGTTTCGCTGCCGGCCGGCACCACCAGCGATGAAAAGGCCAGATCACCATCCGCCGAACGGTACAGAAGCCACATGCCGATGCCTCCGCCCATCCCGCTGTTCTCCGAAGGGTGCATGAACCGTTCGGGTAGCCAGGCATGATTCGCCAGCAGCTCCTCAAAGGACGGTTCCAGGCGGTCCAGCAGGTGGGGCAGGGAACCGGTCGAGAATCTTGCCTTCTGCACGGCCTCAATAAACCGCCTCAGTTCCGGGCAGTCGAGGATCCATTGCTCTTGGTTTGCTTGAGAGTTCATAAGGGTAAAAGCAAATTGGAACGGGCGTAGAACGGACCCCGCAAGGCTCCGCTCCCTTCCACTGTAGATCAAGCGCGAATCCTGGTCACATCCGAGCAGCATGCGATCCTTCAGGTCCGTGGTTCGGGGATCGGGGCCGCGTGGACGGTAATCTGCCACGGAGAGTTGGTGTCCACGCAACCGCGTAAAGGGTCCTCTGTGGCATGCGGCCAGCAAGGTTGGCACGTCGCGGACGGGCGGTTGTCCATGCCGTTTCAGGGCCTTTCTGGTGCTACAATCCGGCCGGTCGGCGCGAGGGTGACGATGCCTCGCGAAGTTCCCGTACTGAGGCCCCTGCAAGGATGCGCAGCAACTATCGAAGACATTTCCTGTACGCGGGGATCCTTGTAGTCGTCTTCACACTGGTCATCCAGTGGATTCTGGATTTGTCGCTGCCGCTGCCCGTAGTCCAGGGCAGTGCCCAGTCGACCGCCATCGACAACCTGATCGGCCAGCATGTCTGGCTCATCGCGGGCGCTGGCGCGCTGGTGCTGGTGATCATGGGCTACTCGATCGTCGCCTTCCGGGCACGGCCGGGCGAGGAGGACGAGGAAGGCGACTACTTCCACGGCCACTCCGGCCTCGAGATTGCCTGGACCGTCATCCCGCTCATTGTCGTGACGATTTACGGGGTTATCGGGGTTCAGGTTCTGGCACAGGTGACCGCGCCGCAGGACAACGAAATGACGGTGGAGGTGGAAGGCCTGCAGTGGAGTTGGCGGTTCGCCTATCCCGAACACGGGGAATTCCAGACCGTGGAAATGGTGGTTCCGGTCAACCAACCGCTCCTGCTGTCGATGTCGGCCGTGGATGTCCTCCATTCCTTCTGGGTTGTGGAGTGGCGCGTCAAGCAGGACCTCGTACCCGGCATTACCACGGAGCTGAGGGTTACCCCCACAGAGGTGGGCGAGTTCCAGCTGCGCTGCGCCGAACTGTGCGGCTTGCGCCATGCCTACATGCTGGCGGATGTGCGGGTGGTTTCACAGGAAAACTTCGACGCCTGGATTGAAGAGCAGCTGGAGTAGGTCGGCAACGGGGCCGTGAAGGCGGTCCGGTTATTGTGGAGAATGCCATGTTGATGCAGTTGGGTCTGACCCGTGGTCTCATCTACCAGGCGGCCGGCACCGTCCTGGGTATGGTGGTGACCATGGTTTGGCGTCTCCTGGCCGGGATGGACCTATGGGACCAGGAAGTGGTCTTTGTGGTCGGCGGCCTGGTCGGCGGCTTTGCGTTCATGTGGGGCGTGGGGGCCATCGACGACTGGCTGGAGTGGTGCCGCGGCAAGGCAACGCCCCTTGTGCATGGTCCGCCCCGGGACAAGCCGGCATGGACCCGATATTTTTCCACCGACTACAACCACAAGGTCATTGGCATCCAGTATTCCGTGACCTCGTTGCTGATGCTGATGATTGGCGGTTCCTTTGCCCTGATCTTCCGGGCGGAACTGGCACAGGCCGATCTGCAGTTCCTCGGCATGGGCATGTACAACAAGCTGATCGGCCTCCACGGCTGGGCCGTGATCGCCGCCATCCTGCTGGGGGTGGGCGGCATGGCCAACTATCTGGTGCCGCTGATGATCGGGGCCGAGGACATGGCCTTTCCCCGGCTCAACGCCTTCGCCTTCTGGATCAACGTCCCCGGAGGCCTGCTCTTGCTGGCCAGCGCCTTCCTGGGCGGGTTCGATGCCGGCTGGACCGCCTACCCGCCGCTCAGCACTCAGGGGGCTGTCGGCTACCAGTTCCTGTTCCTGGCCATCTACTTCGTGGGCCTGTCCTCCATCCTGGGCTCGCTCAACCTGCTCGTGACCATTCTGACGATGCGGCCCAAGGGCATGGACCTCTTCCGCATCCCGATCTTCTGCTGGGCCGTACTGGCCACAAGCCTGATTCAGCTGACGGCCACGCAGGCCATCGGTACTGCCTTCCTCATGGGACTGTCGGAGCGGGCCCTGGGCATGGGATTCTTCGACCCGGAGGGTGGCGGCAACCCCATCCTCTTCCAGCATATCTTCTGGTTCTACTCCCATCCGGCGGTCTATGTATTCGTGTTGCCGGGCCTGGGCATCATCAGTGAACTGCTGCCGGTGTTCTCGCGCAAGCCCCTGTTCGGTTACCGGTGGATTGCCCTGTCCAGTCTCGCGATCGCCCTGGTCGGATTCCTGGTCTGGGGTCACCACATGTTCACCTCGGGTTATTCGCAGTACCTGCGGACCCCCTTCATGATTGCGACCCTCCTGGTGGCGATCCCCACCGGGGTCAAGTTCTTCAGCTGGGTTGCAACCATGTGGGGTGGCCGCCTCCGCTTCCCGACGCCCATGCTCTTCACCCTGGGTGCCATTTCGGTCTTTTTGCTGGGTGGCCTGACCGGTCCCATTCTGGCCACGGTCGCCTCCGACCTGTACCTCCACGACACCTACTTCGTGGTCGGCCACTTCCACGCCACGCTGTTCGGCGGCTTCGTGTTCCCGTTCTGCGCCGCGATCTACTTCTGGTTCCCCAAGATTACCGGCAGGATGTACAACGAGGCCCTGGGCAAGCTTCACTTCTACATCATGACGCCGGCCTTCTGGTTGATGAGCATTGGCCAGATGACGGTCGGCACGATGGGCATGCGGCGCCGCATCGTGGACTACGATCCGACGCTGGGCGGAGGATTGATTGAGGCGCGGCACCTGGAGACCACGATTGCTGCCTTCCTGATCGGCCTTTCCATCCTGATCATGATCTACAACTTGGTGACCAGCGCCGAAATCGGTGTCCGGGCCCCCGCCAATCCGTGGCGCTCCCGTTCGCCGGAATGGCAAATTCCCTCGCCGGTGCCGGAGCACAGCTACGCCGCCCCGCTGCAGGTGGTGGGCGAGCCGTACGACTACGGCTTGGAGGAGGAGTATGTCGTCATGGACGAATCCCAGGCCGGCCACGCGCAGGCACACTGAGGCTGCACGCGTTCCGCACCACCTGAACCAATCCCACCCTTGAAGCGTTCATGAGCAAGTCATCTCCGTTCCGGCAAGGCATTCTTGTTGGAATTGCGCTGTTCATCCTGACGGTGATCGAGTACCTGGTCGCGTTGCAGACCGGCAGCGCGACGATTCTGCTGCTGCTCGGGGCGGCCAAGGGCGTGCTCGTGGTCTATTACTTCATGCACATCACCAGCCTCTGGCGGGAAGACGAGGAACATTAGGCAATGAGTGCTCTGGCGGCCGATGCTATCGAGGTCTACCGCACTGCCACCCGGAACAACCGGATGGGCATGTGGTTGTTCTTCTTTTCCGAACTGTTCCTCTTCGGGGGCCTGCTGATAACCCGGTTCGCCCTGTGGGTGGACGAGGACGGCCACATCATCCGGCCCGAACTTGACCAGAACGTCGGACTCATCGTGACGGTGGTCCTGCTGGCTTCCAGCTACTTCATGAACCGGTCCGAGGTGGCCATTGCCAACGGCCGCAAGCGCGACTTCCTGGTCAGCCTGTGGATCACCGGATTTCTCGGCGTCGTGTTTCTGCTGGGTGTGGTCATTTTCGAGTGGGGCCTGATCCACCTTCCGTTCGTGGAGCATCACATTGGACCCACGGACGGCGTTTTTGGGGCCGTTATCTTCGGCATGACGGGCATGCATGCCATCCATGTGATCACCGGGGTCGCCTTCATCGTAGTGGTTTGGCGCAACGGCAAACGCGACGTGTATACCGAAGAACGGCATTGGGGCGTCGAAGCCTGCGCCATCTACTGGCACTACGTGGACCTAGTCTGGATCTTCTTCTACCCGGCCATCTACCTGATCGGACACGCAGTCCACTAGCTCGAACCCTTTCGGGTACCGGTCCACCGCACTCCCGGTCGGGGACGGGTGCCCGCCTCCGACAGTGAACCCCGTACTGCAGGCGGCCCTTGCAACTTGGGAATGGCGGCCCTCGGTATTGGCCGTCACCTTTCTAGCCGCCGCGATCTATGCCGTGGGATGGGTCGGACTCCGCCGGCAGGGCCGGATTCGCCTAGCAGCCTGGTGGCGATTGGCCGCCTATCTGCTGGGTTTGGCTCTGTTGCTGGCCGCCCTGCTGTCCTTCATCGATGTTTACGGCGCCCTGTTGCTGTTCATGCACATGGTGCAGCACGTTTTGTTGTTGATGCTGGTGCCCGTCCTATTGCTGTGGGCCAACCCGTTTCCCATCCTGTTGTACGGGCTTCCGGACGTGGCCCGGCGCGCGGTGGTCCGCTTCCTGCGTCCCGAGGCGCGCTTCCGGCGGGAGACGCGACGCCTGACCCATCCGGGGGCTTTGTATGCGCTGTACATTGGCGCCATCGTCCTGTGGCACGATACCAGCCTGTACAACCTGGCCCAGGGCAACGGGCTGATCCACGACCTGGAGCACATCACGTTCTTCGTGGCCGGGATGCTGTTCTGGTGGCCGGTCATGGGTGCCGCGCCGCGGATCCACCATCCCACCTCGCTGGCCGGACGGATGGCGGTGCTGTTGCTGTGTGTACCCCCGCACGTGGTGATTGGAGCCCTGCTCAGCTTTGTTGAAAACCCGGTGTACGAACACTATCTGACGGTGCCGCGGCTCTGGGGAATGGATGTGATGCAGGACCAGCGGCTGGCCGGCATCATCATGTGGATCCCCACCGGGATGATGTACATCGCGGGCGTGGTCATTCTGCTGGCGCGTCACCTGAACCAAGCTGCACGCCGCATTGGATCCGGCTTGGACCAAAACGGGGTAGAAGCAACATGAGGATGCGACCTGTCTGTGCCGGACACCGTTCCCTGCGATGGTCGCTCGCGGCCGTATTGGTCTTGTCGCTGCTGTTGTCGGCATCGGTGGTTTGGGGACACGGGGGCGGAGAGCCGTTCCTGTCGGACGTGGCGGCCGGTCCCTACAGCCTGTATGTGTGGCTGGATCCGCTGCCGGCCCAAACCGGAGAGCTGCACGTCACGGTGTCGGTCAACATGGATGCAGACGGCGCATCCGAGCCGGTGACCGGTTTGTCCGTACTGATGCGCGCCCGCCATCCCGACGGCTGGGAAGTCGAAGCGCCGGCTACCCACGAGAATGCGCTTAACAAGCTGTTCTACGAGGGACGATTGGATTTGAAGCAGGCCGGACCCTGGACCATCGACCTCCTGATGGGCGATGCTTCGGAACAGGTTGTCCATTCCATTGAAGTGGATGTCGCGTCCCAACCGAGTGCCTGGCAGGCATTTCTGGACTGGTTCAGGGCCCTATTTAATCGAAACTGACATGACCGCCCGCGCGACCGCGCCCTCCGAGACCCCCTCGGAACTGCAAGGCCCCCCGAATCTGCTGCGCGTGCTGGTGTCGCGACGCTGGCGGCCGGCAACGATACTTATCCTGCTGGGCATGGCAGGCCTGGCCCAGCTCGGGTTTTGGCAACTGGACCGCCTGGAGTGGCGGCGCGGCATGAACACGCAAACCCTGGCCCGGCTGAATGCGTCCCCGGTTGCCGTCACCGGAGACACGGTTTGGGAGGCCGACTGGCATGACCGGCAGGCAGTGGCCCGGGGAATCCTCGACTATCGCAGCCAGGTTGGAATCAAGAACCGTTTCTACAAGGAGGAGGCTGGGATTCACCTGCTGACGCCCATGCGGCTGGCGGATTCGGACCAGATTCTGATGGTCGACCGGGGCTGGATTCCGCAGGCCTGGGTGTCCGGCGACTGGTCACAGTACGACGAGGGCGCAGGACTGGTGGAGGTGCGGGGTCTCCTGCAGGATGCCAACCCCTATCCTTCCGGTGCGGACATCGGTTCATCTCCGGACCGCCTGTATTACCGGGAGGACTTGGAGCTGCTGGGACGTGTCCTGGACATGGAGGTGGCTCCCATGTTTCTGCTGGTGCAGCCTGTCGAGGGAGGCGCACCCGATTGGCCCCGCCGCCAGTCCAAGGATCTGCATCTCAGCGAAGGCAATCACCTGAGCTATGCCATCCAATGGTTTTTGTTTTCGCTCATTCTGGGTGTGGGCTATGTCCTTATGGTCCGGAAGCGCACCCGGCGGCCTGTCGAGGCCGGACAGACCACCTGACCCCAGGTTTCAGCGCCACACCCCAATCCCCAGCTCCATGGCTGCCGCCTCGGCCTCTGCCATCGCTGCGTGATGCAGGGACGTATCCGACTTTGGTTCGTACCGGGCCATGCCTTCCGCGATCATGCGCTCGTTGACCAGCAGACCGTCGCCTATCACGACATAGCGGAGCAACCGGCCGTCTTCGTCCTTGTCGGTGTCTCCGGCGACCAGCAACACGTCGGCATTGCCCACCAGTAGCTGATTGAGCTTGGCTGCTTCGTTGTACAACTCTTCGGTGGAGTCGGGGCTGTCGGTGTACAGGTAGCGGACCAGTACCGGTTGACCGTTCAATTCGACCTCGATGGTGTCTCCGCTGAGGACACGGAGGACGTGAGCGGAGATGGTTGCGCCGTCCGCAATCTCGGTTTCAGGTTTCGTGGTGGCAACTGCGGGACCGGTTTCGGATGTCGTCACGGCCTCGCGCGGCGGGATGATCATGGTGCAACCGACGGTAGTCGAGGCCACGGACAGGATCATTGCGGCAGCAAGTGTCCTTGACAGCCACCACCGCTGGTTGGTTGGCCGAGGTGGAGTCCGAGTGGGTTCAGACATAAATAACGGGTGGAAATTCCGTTGGTAAGGTTTGGAGCAGGAGTTTCCGTCCGACATCAGTATGAACGGCATCATCCAGCCAACTTCCAAGATTGTCGGTAAGGCAGTGTGCATGCCGACTGCAGAGTTGCAGGGTCGACCGATCGGACGGGACAGGACACTAGGACAACTAAATCTGTGGACACGAGGATTCCGTGTGTATATAATTGCGCATGGAGCGATACAGCAGAGCGATTGTTCAACGGCTTCAGGCTGAAGGTTTTGAACTCGTGAAAGTATCAGGATCGCACCATGAGTTCCGCAAGGGGCCGATCACGGTGATCGTTCTGCATCCGAAGAAGGATCTTCCAGCGGGAACGGCTCGTGCCATCGCCAAGTCGGCCGGCTGGATGTAAGGAGTGTTGGACCATGCACTATGTGGCCGTGATCGACAAGGATGTGGGAAGTGCCTATGGTGTCCGTTTCCCCGACGTGCCCGGCTGTTTCTCGGCAGCCGACACGTTCAACGAGATTATCCCGAACGCGATCGAGGCACTATCCCTGTTTTTTGAAGGCAGGGAAATTATTCCGGCGCGCAGCATCGAGGAGGTCCGCGAGGAAGTAGCCGAGGATCTGGCCACCGGTGCCGTTTTGATGATGATCCCTTATATTGCCGACCGTCGCCGGGTCGTGCGGGTCAATCTGAGTTTGGACCAAGGGCTGCTTGACACGATGGACGAGGCCGCGCGGGCACGTGGCATGACACGCTCGGCTTTTGTTGCAAAAGCTGCGACAAGGGAAATCTACGTTCCTGGTTGATGATGGTCCGATCGCAACTGACTCCCATTGACCATGGCGAAAGCCTTGCACCAATACTACCGTTGCAGTTCGTATGGTTGGTGGTTTGGAATTGCCAATGGCAATACGGGGCTTGTCAACGTACCTCGCTACCTTGGCTGTGATCGGTCTACCAGCCATCGGACTCCTCACCGGAAGTGTCGTTCGTCGGCTGTCGCCGGGAGGCGCTTCCAATTCAGGTCGAATGCGAGTCACATGCCGGTCAACGAACCCGGCTCCCTGCCGCGCCGACACGTCGCGCCGGTTTCATCAGTCCGAAGGTCATGGCCTAACCATCTTGGGTGGGTTGCGCCGCAACACCAGGGTGTCAACGGTAAGCACCGTGGCAGCCCCCGCCACCGCCAGCCTGAATGCTTCGCGCATCACGGGAAGGGGATCCACCAAGCCTGCGGCAAAGGCATCAACTACGGTACCGGTCGGGATGTCGTAGACAAACGGACTGCCCGCTTCGCGGATTTCCTCCAATCTCACACCGGGAGCCTGAACACCTGCATTCGCCATGATGCGCAGGGCCGGTGCGTCCAGCGCCCTGCCAACGCAGTCGAGTCCCATCTGCTCCTCCGGATGGAGGCCGGTCACTGCGCGGAAGTCCTTGGCTGCGTGCACGTAACCGAATCCACCGCCTGGCACCACCCCTTCCCTCAAGGCGTGGCCCACCGAGCGGATCCCACGTTCCAATATCCGTTTCAGCCACTCGCGTTCCACATCCGTATCGGCTCCCACGCGGATCTGCCCCGATCCCAGATCCATGGCGGCAATGCGTCGCCGCAACCAATCGGCTGACGGATCCTCCGCATCCAGAAGATCGCGCTTGATTCGCAGTTGGCGCGCACATTCATGGATCCTTGCGGCCCGGTGGGGTTCGGGCACGATCCGAATCCCTTCCCGGGATACATCCACGGTGACCGCATGCCCCAGGTCGTCGGGCTGCACTTGGCCCATGGGTTTTGTGAAGGGCAAACCCAGGATGGTGGCACCCGTGAGGCAGGTCAGGTCCTCATAGGGACAATCCGCGGCCGAAGATGTGGGTTCAAATACGACTCCGGACACTGCCACGCGACTGTCGGAGTTCCGGTCGTTCAGGGCCAGCCAAGCCACCATGGTCTCGCTGAAACCCCGCGCCAAAATCAGCAGGCTGCCTTTTCGGGCATACAACGCGGCGGTCATCAGGGCGAGCATATCGTCGTCGTCGGCCAGTTCGCCGTCGACCGCTGCCACAAGGCAGTCGTTCATTTGCAGACGATCTGCGTTGCCTTCCGGGTGGTTCCAATGCGCCGGCGACGCCTTGAAGGCGGCGCCAACCGTGTAACGACTCTCCAGCACTCGGCCAAAGTGCTCTTCAACGTCGATGATTGCATCGGGACCCATCACATAGAGCATTTCGCCAATCAGCGCCGCGGCCTCTTCGTGTCCCGTTGCAGTCCTGGCGGTCAGCGCCAACTGGTTTTCATCCCGAACGGGTCGGGCGAAGGAGGCGAGCACTTCCTCCACCATGCCCACGGCATGCCGCAGTCCGGCAGCCAACCGCACGGGTGACACCCCCCCTTCCACCAGCCGGAAGGAGTCGTGCACCAGGGCCTGGGTGAGCACGGCAACCATGGCCCCGCCGTCTCCCAGGTTTTCCTCCATCTGCCAGACCAGATTGCGGAGCAGCATGGCGGAGACATCCACCTGCGGATCCCCTAGGCTGATGATGCGCCGTGCCACGGTGGGGGCGTCATCCAGCGCATCCAGTCCGTAGCCGGCATGGGCCTGATCCATGGTCACTGCCGGCATGGGCCCCAACATGCCGCCCAGCAGGTCTGCAATGACGTCAATGCCTTCCCGCAACACGCGGGACGCGTCCAGAGCCTGCACCACCCGAGGTTGGGGCACCACGATGTCTCCAGTGGGCGGTGGCAGCCGGCGTCAACCCTTGATGCCGGTCAACGCCATGCCGCGGATGAAATACTTGGAGGCAAAGGCGTAGACCAAAATGATCGGCACGGTGGTCATGACGGACCCGGCCGACCACATGTCATACCGGGCCCAGTAGATGCTGCGCAAACCTGCCAGCAACAGGGGCAGGGTCTGCTTGTCGGGAGTGTTGAGGACCACCAGGGGCCACAGGAAACTGTCCCAGTTGGCCAGGAACGCGAAGATGCCCAGGGCCGCCATGGGCGACGTTGACAGGGGAATGATGATGGTGAAGAAAATTCGCCATTCCGACGCTCCGTCGATCCGCGCCGCATCCAGGTATTCGTACGGGATGACCTCCATGAACTGGCGCATCAGGAACACGCCGAAGGTGGACCACAACCCGGTGATGATGAAGCCCCACAGCTTGTTGACCAGGTTCAGGTCGCCGATCGTGATGTAAAGCGGCACCAGCACCACCGCGAACGGCACCATCATGGTGGACAGCAACAGGATGAAGAGGTATTCCTTCCCCCAGAACCGATACTTGGCGAAGATAAAGCCCAGGGCCGACGAGGTCAGGAGGGTTATCACGGTGACGGTCACGGCCGAATAGATGCTGTTGGCGACCGCCACCTCGAAGTTGACCCGTGTGAGAATCTCGGTGTAGTTCTCCGTGGTCCAGTTGATGGGCAACAGCGCCTTGGATTGCACCAGCTCCTTGAAGGGCTTGAAGGAAGCGAACACCATCCACACGAAGGGAAACAGGGCTACGATCGTCATGAAGCCCAGGAAAACATGGAGAATGCCCTGTCGCAGATTGCGCCAAGGGGACGTTATGTGGGGCGCGGGTTTGAGGGCGGGAGCGGAGCTGGTCATAGCCCGGATTCTCAATAGGACCAGTTGGGCCGCAGCACGCGGATCTGGATCAGGCTGGCAATCAGGATAAACACGAACTGGAACAGGGCGGCCACCGTGGCCGTGCCGAACCGGATGTGTGTGAAGGCTTCCTCGTAGATGAGCAGGTTGTATAAGTAGGTGGCGGTTCCGGGTCCCCCTTCGGTCATGACGTAGGGCAACGTGAATTCCTGCAGCGAACCGACCGTGAGCAGGACTACGACCAGAATGATGGTGTGGGATAGCAGCGGGATGGTCACGCGCCAGAAACGCTGCCACTCGTTGGCACCGTCTACCCGGGAGGCGTCGATGACCTCCTCCGAGATGTTCAGCATGCCGGCCGTGAGCAGCACGATGTAGAACCCCATGCTTTTCCATACCGCAATGCCCGAGATGGCCGCGAGGGCGGAACGGCTGGAGGACATCCACTTGAAGGGGGGAATGCCCAGGAAGTCCAGCATGCGGTTCAGCTGGCCCACTTCGGGATCCATCACCATGCGAAACAGTAGGGACACGGCCACCAGGGACACTACCACCGGGATGAAGATCACGGCCTGATACAGATTCCGCAGCCGCCGCACATTCGACAGGGTGGTGGCCACCAGCATCGAAATCGGCAGCATGAAGAGGAAGATGTACAGGGTCCAGGTGAACGTGTTCTTGATGGACACCAGAAACAGGGGGTTCAGCAGCAGTTTCTGGTAATTGCCCAGACCGATGAAGGGACTGTTCTGGGGGTCCAGGATCTTGTAATCCACCATGGCGATGCGAAACGCCTGGAAGATTGGATGGAACATGAACACGAAGTACCAAATCAGCGTGGGGACGATGACCGCCACGCCGAAGTGGAACTGAGACTTTCGCAACACCCGACGGATGCGGACCCAGTCCCATGCTGGACCCCGGCGGGAGCCGCTGGCCAAACGTGCCGTGGTCATGGTGTCAAGACTGCGTCCTCGAAGGAGGGTATTCGAGGACGAGGATGGAGATTGGCCGCAATCGGCCCAAACCGATAAACCTGTG
The DNA here is from genome assembly GCA_965208365.1 of Caldilineaceae bacterium. Taxonomy (GTDB): domain Bacteria; phylum Chloroflexota; class Anaerolineae; order Caldilineales; family Caldilineaceae; genus Bin34. The sequence goes on from OZ242330.1 coordinate 3,029,269, forward strand.
GGGGATGTGCCGGGACCTGTCCGTCCGACAGTCCCGGCACATCCCATTCAGTTCCCTGCCTGCCGGTTCAGGCGGGGGTGTAGGTGGACATGTCGCTCTGGAACTGGGCGTAAATCGCGTCCAGGCGTCCCTGCAAGACCGCGGCGCCTTCCGCCGCTGTCAGGTTCTGCTGCCGGACTTCCGAGCAGACCTGAGCCACGGCTCCGTCCACGGAGGACGGACTGCCGAAGCCTTGCCCGTAGTATCCGGTGGTGGACGCCAGAGCCTGGAGCAGCTTGTGCGCCTTGACGGCCGAGCTGGCGTCCGACGAGTCCTCAAAGTGGTCGTAGACCCCCACGAGGCCCCTCCAGGCGGTGTGGGCGGCACCGCCATAGATCCGGGCATACTCGGTCTGACCTTCCAGCGTACCCACCATACGCAGGAAGTCGATGGAAACATCCGGCTGCTTGGACTGGCGCGGAGCCACAAAGCCCCAGCCGCCTTCGCCCACGAACAGTGGTGCGTCGGGCGGAGTTACCCGCGGTGCGCCTGTGAGTTCGTAGGAGTAGCCATGCTTGTGGCCCTCGATCATCGGCGTGCCGTTGCCTCGGGCCAGTGCCACCTTGCCCGCCAACGCCGCATCCACATGGTTCTGGTCCAGTTCGGTTTCAATGCCCATCTCCACCGGCGTGGCCACGAACAACTCCATGGCCTGCACGCCGGCATCGGTGTCGACGTTGAAGTTCTTGTTGTCGTTGTCCCACCAGTCGGTGCCTTCCGCAGCCAACAAACTGCGGACGATGCCGAGATAGCTTTGGGCGTCCCAACCCTTGCTGCTGAGCCCCCAACGGACGACCGTACCGTCCTCTTCCACCTGCAAGGACTTGGCGAGTTCCCACATGGAGGTGTAGGAGTCGAAATAGGGTTCGCCGTTCGTGGGCGGGAATGCATCGGCCATACCCATGGCCTCGACTTCGTCCACGGGCACGTTGACCATACTGCCAACGCCGTTCATTTCGGTGGGCACGCCCCAGATGTCGTCGCCCCACGAGTAGGCCTCCACTGAATCGCCATTGAAGTCCTCGTCGACATCAAGACCGTTGTGGTTGTAGACCGACTCCCGCAACGGCATCAGCGCGTTTTGGATGTGCAGAGGCACCAGCACCTTTCCCATGATGCAGGCCGCCTCGGGCTGGGTACCCGCGGACAGCGCAGCGATGAGCTTGGTCTCGATGGGCCATGGTTGCGGAGCCACGGTCAACTCCACTCCGGACTGTTCCAGGTAGAGGTCCGACAGGCGCTCGTAGGCTCCGATGTGGTGGTCGTACTGTAGTCCCCACAACACGCCCGCCGTGGGCATGGGGGCTCCACCGTCGGTGGTGGGAGCGACGACGGTACAGGCTGCCAGGGCTGAAACCCCCAGGGCCATGGCCGATCCCTTGAGAAACACGCGGCGATTGATCGTTCTGGTCTGCATCCGTTTTACTCCTGTTGAATTACTGCCGCAGCTTCAATACCCCGGGGGGCGTACGCATCACGACAGCCACCACGGCATATCCATCCCAAACCGGAAGCCGGTCATGGCCGAGCTTCGATACGGATGTGCACGGCTGGGAGAACGTACGGATTCTAACAAACACCCCCCGAGGCACGAGTCACTGGGTGTTTAGGTGCAATGTTGGGTGTTGTTTCATCGTCGTGGCCGTTGGGTTCGGGCCCGCCATCGGCCTCCGCGCATGAAGAACGTCCGTTGTTGTGCGCATCAGGTCATGGAGGCCGTCATCAGATACAGGGCGGTGAAACCAGTTGTGGATACGGGCGGTTGGCTCCGATTCCATGTGGTTGCCGCAAGGTGGCGGCACGCCTTCGATCAAGACTGCTGGACTTCTGTTGCATGCCAACTTCCTGCGACGCCCACGGGACCGTGCCTTCCCGGAACCACATCGATGGGTATGGGAATCAGCCACTCGGCTCCGGTCTTGGTCGCTCCCCGCACCCGGCCATCGCGGGCCAGTTGACGCATCCTGCGCTCGGAGATCCCCAGGCGAACGGCCGCCTCGCGTACCGTGATGTTGGCGACATAATCGGCGGGGCCTCGGAGGCCAATTCGAATTCGACGGGTCCTGATTCCTTGAGCGTGCTCATCTCGTGGATCAGAAACCCTATGACCTCGCCGTCGTCGTCCAGCCGCTTGAGGCCGGGCCTGGATGCGGAAACAGTCGGGAACTTTCATGTACAGCCTGGCCATGCGCACGACCTGCTCCGCCATGCAGTCCGGGCAGGCGTTCCGGGATGCATGCAGCTCCAGAGCCAAGTGGAGGCCTTGGTCTGCAATGGCGAGCCGGTGATCTCCGTGTTGCTGGACTGCCAATGTCCAACCGGACTTACGTCACGGCTTCGGCTACGAACAACTGCGAAGTCAAGGGGTTGTCGAGCCGGACGGGTATCCCGACATACTTCAGGTGGTATCCGTCCATGACCCCCTCGGTGTCCTCATTGTCGAACCTCACGGAGTAGCGCAAACCCGGATCCACACCCTTGAACCGCATGTGGTACACCGGTTCCGCAGGATCCTGGAGCCGAAACACACCGGCCATGGAGCGGGATCGGTCCCGATGTGCCAACTCCAGGGCACCCCAGCCCGAGGGTTCCAGCCCGTCGTGCGTCGGGGTGTGGTGATAGATGCGACTCTGCCCGTGCATGGGCCGCGCCACCTCCTTGTACAGTCTCACGAACCGTTGGACATGGGGCCGCTGCGCCAGGTTGGGTTTGGCGCCGATCAAGTGGTACCACCCCATGGTGGCATGGGTGAACAGGGCCAGTCGGCCCTGAAAGTCGATGTCCGCGGTACGCCCGCAGTACTGGCCGTACCCGATCAACCTGTCCATGCGTTCGGGTGGCAGGGCCATGGACATGCCGCTGGTGATGGAAAACGATCGGGGCGCGATCTGGTGATCCGTGACCCAGGTGTGGTCGAAATAGCGCAGGAAACCCAAATCGGTACGGGCTCCGCCACTGGCGCAATTCTGAAAAATGACATCGGGAAACTTGCGGGTGAGACGATCGAAGAGACCGTACAGGTTCTCGCACTGCCGCCAATACCGGTTTTCCTGCCACCCGTGCCGCTCGGAGTAACCTGCCGCCTCCAGGAAACCGACGTTGTAGTCGAGCCGAAAGCAGTCCAGGCCATAGGTCTCGATAAGACGGGAGATGTTGGCCTCGACCCAGGCCACTGCCTCCGGATTGGTGAGATCGATCAGCCCGGTTTCGTAGGGAGTGTCGTCGTAACGGTGGGCAACCCATTCAGGATGTTCCTTGCGGATTTGACTCGCGGTGCCCAATCTTTCGGGTTCCATCCAAAGACCGAAGAGCAGGCCCCGCTCATGGGCGCTTTCCACAAAATATTCAATGCCCTTGGGAAACCGCTGGCGATTGACTTCCCAGTCGCCCGCCGTGGCGAACCAGTCGCCGTAAGGTTCCGCATACCATGACGCGTCGAGAATGAACAGTTCAATCCCCATTTGGGCAGCCATCTCGATTTCATGCATTACGGCCTCTTCCGTAACCTCCATCTCGGGGCCGATGCCGCTGGTGATCAGTCCGCTCTTGCCCGGCATCAAGGGCCGGAACACACTGCGGCGGGTGTGGTCGTGCAAGGCGTTGATGCATTCATCGAGATCCCCAATCACCAAGCCGAGATGCAGCGCCGGCGTGACGATCGTCTCCCCGGGATCCAGCACCCGCAAGGGAGCCGGGCCGGCGGGACCCGCCTTGAACGATATCCGGGATGTGCCGCGGGCGGGTCCGTCATCCAGATCAAACTCGAAGCTGTATCCCCCCGAAAAGGCTAGGGATCCAATCAGGTTCTCTCCGGTCTCTCGGTTGTTCAGGATGAACATGGGGTGGCGGTGGCGGTCACGGCGGAAGTATCCGTCGATCCTGTACCCCGCGTACGGCATCTCCTGCCAATCGAAATCGCCGCAGTTGCCCCAGTGGGAATCCTGGAAGTAACCGAGCCGATATGGGCCGGGTGCGCCAAAGGCCCTCTCCGTGACGGATTGGAACACCCCGGACCAGGAACCGGCGGCCGACAGCGGCACAGCCGCTTCCGAGTGGTTGGTGACCTCCAACCACCTCTTCATGAAGCTGGTTCCGTCCAACTGCGTGTGCACTTTGACCGAAACGGGACGGTGGGCGTGTGCCAGCGCCATGACGAACTCGATCCCGGTTTCGACGGATACAACCTCTTCGGACACCAGGGACCAGTGGGAACGCAGGGACTGTCCGTCGACTTCCAGCGTGAAGGCCTGAGGTTCGGCATGCTGACTCGTGTCGATGCGCTGGCTCTCCGGTGCCATGAAACCTGCACCGTTCCAACCCCGGCCGACCAGTTGGCCACCAATCAACGATTCCTGATAGGCCACCAGGCCCGTGCGGAATGTCCATGTCGGGTGCGGATCATCCTGTCTGTCCACGTCGGTGAACATGGGTGAAGGCTCAGGCCTCATATCATCGATCCTCGTTTAACGCCGATGGGTAATGATCAGGCGAGGCATTCACGAGCGCACCTGAAGCGCCAATGTCGAGCCCGTCCTGGTGCAGGGCAGGTTATCACCAACCGGTCTGTGTCTTGCGAGTGGGTACCGCCCGGCCCGACAGTGACCGGGGTGGCCGATGCCGCTGTTGCATTCCACTCGGATTTCACGCTGTCGACGGGCCCAACGGGTTGCGGGCCACTTGGCCTTTCCGGATGCTGTTGTTGGGATGGGCCGGGTTTCAACAACGTGCCCAGGTTCGGTGACGATGTTTTGGTGTGGTCATGCCTGGACCCGGCCGAAGGACCGGAGCCTGTCTTGAATGACGTCGGTCAACAGTGGGCGATCCCTTCCGCTACAATGCGGTGTCCTGCCCTTGCCCGGTGGAAATTACCACCGGCTTTTGAGAATCGTGATGCTCCATGATCCTTGACCAGTTCGACCTCAGCGGCATGGCAGCCGTGGTGTCGGGTGCCGCCAGCGGTTTGGGCAAGGCCATCGCCATGGCCGTGGCCGAAGCCGGTGCCGATGTGACATTGGCGGATCGCAACGGGGAAGGCATGGATGAAACCGCCCACGCCATCTCCGCGCTGGGCTGCACCGTTGTTCCTCACGTCTGCGACGTATCGGAGCCGGAACAGATCGAAGCCCTGTTTCAGCTTCATGACCGTGAGTTGGGTCATGTGGATTTCCTGGGCAACGTGGCGGGAGACGGCCTGTTGGCCCAGCCGGAAGACATTGCAATCGACGATGTGAAACAGGTTCTACAGAACCTGGTAGTGGGCCGCTTCGCCATGTGCCAGCAGGCCGGACGGCGCATGCTGGCCCGGCAGTCGGGCAGCATCGTCAATATCGGATCCCTGGCCAGCATCACGGCCTTGGGCAGGGGACACATCGCCTACAGCATGGCCATGGGAGCAGTGGTGCAGATGACCCGTGAACTCAGTACGGCCTGGAGTGGTCGGGGCGTGCGGGTGAATGCCATTCTGCCCGCCCAGGTGCTCAATCCCGGCCTGCGGGAGCGTATCGCTTCCGATCCCGATCTGGAGGTGCAATACCTCTCTGGGATACCCAGGGGCAGACTGGGTCATCCGCGGGACATCAAGGGATTGGCCGTGTTGCTGGCGTCCCCCGCCAGTTCATGGATCACCGGGACCCTGATTCCCATGGACGGCGGCAATCTGGCCATGAATGCCGGAGGCACGCCGGGGACCGGCGTGTTTTGAGGCACGGAACCATGTCCGCTGCACAGACAGTCCACACCGCTGCCCATCCGGAGCAAGCGTTGAGGGAGGCGCATCTCTACAAGGAGATGCTCAAAATTCGGGAAACGGAACTGCAGCTTGCCCGCGCGTACCGGGACGGCCACGTCATGGGAGCCTGTCACACCTATGTCGGTCAGGAAGCCGTCGCGGTGGGAGTCTGCGCCCATCTCCAGGTCGAGGATGCTGTCTTTTCGACACACCGGGGACATGGTCACGCCCTGGCCAAGGGTGTGGCGGCTACGGAGGTCGCGGCGGAACTGTTCGGACGGGCCACCGGTTGTTCGGGAGGCAGGGGCGGCAGCATGCATCTCTTCTCCCCGGAAGTGGGCATGATGGGTACCACCGGCATCGTGGGCCCCAACATCCTCCAGGCCGTGGGTGCAGGCTATGCCTTTCAGTTGAATGGCGAGGATCGGGTCGCCGTGGCGTTCTTTGGGGATGGTGCCGTCAACAACGGTGCCTTTCACGAAGGCCTCAACCTGGCTTCCATCTGGGATCTGCCGGTTGTCTTCGTCTGCGAGAACAACCTGTATGCCACTGAAGTGCCGTTCGCCTACTCCGCCGGCAACCCGGAAGTTGCCATGCGGGCCGAGGGGTACGGTTGTCCGGGCCGGGTGGTGGACGGCAACGATGTGATGGAAGTGGACACCGTGGCTGGGGAGGCGGTGACACGGGCCCGCCGGGGGGACGGCCCCACCCTGCTGGAATGCAAGACCTATCGCACGCGGGCCCATGCCGAGGGCATGCCGGAGGTCGGCTACCGCACGCAGGAGGAAGTCGACTCCTGGAAGGCACGGGATCCGATCGCCTTGCTGCGAAGCCATCTCATGGGCACGGAGCGCGTTGCGACTGACGAAATCTCGGCTTGGGAAGACGAGGCCCGAGAGGAGGCGTTGGCAGCCATCGAGTTTGCCAAGGCGAGCCCCTGGCCCGATCCCAGCACCGTCTTCGAATTCGTGGATTCCTCCGACTCCGCCGAAGCGGCGCGGTGTTCATGAATGCCTCCCTGCGGACACTGACGTTTACCGAAGCCGCCCGCGAGGGTCTGGCGGAGGAGATGGAGCGCGATTCCTCCATATTCGTGGTGGGAGAAGGCATTGGCGAACGGGGCGGCAACTTCAACACCACCTTGGGCCTGTTCGACCGATTCGGCCCCAGTCGGATTCGCGACACCCCCATCACCGAAAGAGGATTTGTGGGCATGTGCACCGGCGCCGCCATGGCAGGGGCGCGACCGGTAGTGGACTTCATGTTCCTGGATTTCATCCTGGACGCCTTCGGGGAATTGGTCAACCAGGTGGCCAAAATCCAGTACATGAGCAGTGGGAGGCTGCGCATGCCCATGGTACTGAGAGGGTGCATCGGGGTGGGCGGCTCCGCAGCCACCCACCATTCGGGTAACTACTACCCATTCTTCCTGCACCAACCCGGGTTCAAGGTCGTCGTGCCTTCAACTCCACACGACGCCAAGGGTCTGCTCAAGACGGCCATTCGCAGCGACGACCCCGTGCTGTTCCTGGAACACAAGCTGCTGCTGGCAACCCGGGGCGAAGTGCCGTCCGAGCCGTACCTGGAACCCTTGGGCAGGGCCCGAGTCAGGCGTTCCGGCCGGGACGCCACCGTCGTGGCTGTCGGCGTGATGACTCCCAAGGCCGTCGCGGCAGCCGACAGCCTGGCCGAGTCCGGTCACGACATCGAAGTGATTGACCTGGTGAGCATCGCGCCGTTGGATACAGCAACCATTCTGGAATCGGTGGCCAAGACTGGTCGGCTGCTGATCGCCGACGAGGACTACCAGCCATGCGGTGTGGGGGCGGAAATCAGCGCCAGGGTTTGTGCAGACGGCTTTGACCTGTTGGATGCGCCTGTCGCCCGGCTGAACGGCGCCTACGTACCCATTCCCTACAGTCCTCCCTTGGAGCAGGCAGTGGTCCCTTCCCAGGATGCGGTCGTCAAGGCTCTCCGCGACCTGCTGGCCGAATGACCTGCCACAGGTGATGCAGGACGATTCATGGTGGGCGGTGGGCATCAATGGCAGTAGAAGTGGTGATGCCTCGTCTGGGCTGGACCGCCACCGAAGGGGTGCTGAAGGAATGGCTGATGCCCGGTGGTGCGTCGGTTAAGCCTGGGGATGTATTGTTCGCGGTGGAGGGGGACAAGGCCGTCGAGGAAATCGAGTCGCTGGATGGAGGCATCCTGCATATCCCGCCGGACGCGCCGCAACCGGGTGACACCGTGCCGGTGGGCCAACTGCTGGCCTACATTCTGGAAGACGGGGAAGAACCGCCTGCAGGCCCATTGGACCGCGCTTCCACCCAAGAGGTCGCCACCCAGGCCGACATTCCCGCCCTGAGGGCCGTTTCCACCGTAGCCGATCGCAGTTCCGCCGACCACGTGCGTCCGGCTATCAGTCCCCGAGCCCGCAAGACGGCGTTGGAATTGGGGGTTGACTGGACCGGCCTGCAGGGCAGCGGCCGCACTGGCCGCATCGTGGAACGCGACATACGGGCGGCCGCGGCTGACCATACGTCCGGCATCTTGTCCATTTCGCCCGTGGCCCGAAGGTTGGCCCGGGAACTGGGCGTGGGCATGGATGTATTGGCCAAGGCTTTCCCCAATGTTCGCATCACCGTGGACATGGTGCAGCAGCTTGGTGCCGCCGCCAAGCCTCAAGAGGACGCGATACCGTTTACTCCCACCCGTCGGACCATCGCCGCCAATTTGACCCAAAGCCTAGCCCGGTCCGCACCGGTGACCCTGACGACGGAATTGAACGCCACCGAGCTGGTGCGGCTGCGAGATCATTTGAAGGCGGATGATCGCGCCGATGTTCCCACCTACAACGATCTGTTTCTCAAAATCTCGTCGCATGCCCTGTTGGACCACCCCGTGATGAATGCCACCGTGCTGGAAGACGGCGTGCGCATGAACGAACAGGTGGACATCGGGTTGGCGGTCCACACCGACCGGGGGCTGTTGGTGCCGGTGGTTCGGCATGTCCACCAAAAGAATCTTGGCCAGATCCATGCGGACACCACCGACCTGATCGCTCGGGCCCAAACTGGCCGCCTGAAGGGTCTGGATATGCAGGGGAGCACCTTCACCCTGACAAATCTGGGAGCCATGGGTGTGGACCACTTCACCCCGATTCTTCCGGTGGGGCACACGGCCATCCTGGGTTTGGGCCGCATCACTGTCAAGCCGATGGTGTTGGACGAGGCACGGCAGGACATCGGTGTGGGACATGCCATGGCCTTGAGTCTGGTGTTCGACCACAAGGCGGTGGACGGTGCACCGGCCGCCGAATTCCTGCAACGCATCAGACAGTTCGCGGAACGCCCCTACCTTTGGCTGACGCTTTGACTTGGCGGTGGCGATTTGGCGAGGAACCCCTCGCCGCGGGCGTAGGCCGAGAAGGCGGGCTTGTCGGCGGACATGGACTGAAACCCTCCTCCTTTCCGCATTGAAGTCCCGCCGCGTTTCAGACGGGAACGCGATGTACGGTTCGAGCCCGGGCCGTCGTCCATTGGCAAGGCCTGGCACCGTGCCGCCTCCCTGACGAGCCGTGACGGTGGCCAATTTTGAAGACGATTGGTTCGTACAGTCTGAATCTGACGATTTGCCTACGCGGGGACAACAATGCTTCCGCACTTCTGTCAGACAGCACCGGGATGCGTTGTCGTGTACCAACCTAGTGGGGTGGTTCGACCGTGAAACGTTAAAATCCATCACTAGTATTCCGGTGTACAATCGACGCGGCACGTCATTCGTGTCGGCAGACATCGAGTGCCTCCATTCCATTTCCAAACTTGGGAGAGCGCAATGCGCAAACTCACTTTGCTATCCGCCTTGGCGTTGGCAGCCTTGATCCTGCTCTTGGCTCCTTCGGCTGCCTTGGCCGATGGCCATATGGCCGGCGAAATCGAAATTCCGGCTGGCTACCGCACAGTGACGGTGTCCTTCGACGGCATCGATCCGGTGAGCATGGACGACGGCGTTCTCAGCATGCGGATCAACGGGACCGTCGATCTCAACGATGTGGTCAAGTTGATCGACGATCAGTTGGCGTACGGCGGCTCTGTCGAGGAGTCTTGCGAAGTTCGCATGCGCTGGGTCCCCGCCTCCACCGTCATTACGAGCGGTGCCGACAATGTCATGAACCTCCGCTCCCGCATGCAGTTGTCCCAACGCACGTGCGAGCCAAACATGTCGCTCTACACCAGCAGCGTGCACAACGTGGACTACACGGTTACGGTAACCGAGGGTGGTATCGACGATCTGGGTGTGTCCCTGGTCGTCAACTCCATTTCCGGCCTGGGTGAGGACTCCACCATGTCCGCGGCCCGTCTCAACCAGATCGCAGATGCCAACGTTACGCCCGTGACCGCGTGGCTGCGTCAGGTGGCAGCGCTCTACCAGACCGGCTGCCTGGCTACGGCCGATGCGTCCATCAGCCCTGTGTCGTTCAGTAGCAGCGGTCGGGTTTCGGTCGGCATCAATGCCAGCGGCAACCTCCAGGCCATGTCGGCTTGTGTCGTGCTTGACGACTCCATGCGCGACCTTGTGGCAGGCACAGGCGTGGCAGCACTGATCCTGGGCGATCTCAGCCCCGGGACAGTCGCCGGCATCGTGAATGGCGTCCTGATGGGCCAGATGATGTCTACCGCTGACTACATCACGATGGTGGCTGACGACTTGGCCGATGAGACGTGGCGCGGAATCGTGCAGGAGGCCTTGCGCGCGCCGTTTGTCCAGGAAACGGTTGCGGCCGGCATGGGCGACATGCTGCCTGGGCAACTGGCCGAGCGTCTCTTCTCCGACGCAGCCATCGAACAGGTCTGGGGTGGCATTTTGCTCCAGGACATCAACCCTGACACGCTGCAGGAACTCGTAATCGCGGTCGCTACCGGCATGGGCGACATGAACGCGTTGACAGGCGAGCTCGTCGGTCAAATTCAGCCTGCGTCGCTGGCCTTGGCGCTGGCCAGGCTGCTGACCCTCGGCTAGATCCCGAAACTCCGGACTGAAGATGCGAGGTTGATGCCCATCGCGGAGCCCCAGGGTCGGAGACTGGTTTGAACGCGGAGAGCGTGGAGCAATTCCACGCTCTCCGTGTGTTGCGGCATTGAGCCTGCGGCACCATTAACCGGCAGGCTCATTCGGTGGTCAGAGCCACCCAACATCCATGGAACACACCCTTGCCTTGCAGAGGCAAGCCCGAGGGCGGACGATCAACGCTGTGCTGATGCCCGTGCTGGGACAGTGTTGAACTTGCACTAACTTTCGCATCAGGCGCTGCCGTCGGCTCGCGTCATCCTGTGCGGAGACCCGCCGGAAGGGCAGTGCACGCGGCCGTTCGATCGCCGCGTACTGCTGTTAAAGATCCACCCACTCCGGATCAGGTGTGATGTCGTCATTGGGACGACTGCCCGGATCTGGCCGGCCGGAACCCTCCAGGCGATTCAAAATCTCGACCTGCATGCCGTCCGCCGCCTGAATTTGGCACGACAGGCGGACGCCGCTCAACCCCCGCTCCGCAAGCTTGGCCTGTTCGGCGGCCGTGGTGACGGTGGGCTCGCCCTCCACGAAACTGACGGCACAGGTGGTGCACATGCAGTTGCCACCGCAGGCGTGCATTTGGTCGATGCCGCACTCGTCCACCAGCGCGAGCACCAGGCGCTTGCCTTCCGGAACGGAGAAGGTGCCTTCTCCCTGGACAGTGATGTTAACAGTGCTCATGTGCAGTACTCCTTTTGGTGGGCGATGTTGCCGAGCGGGTCGGCGGATCTGCGCGAACCCGAATCTTACGGGCCCGACCGCCTATTCGAAAACGAACAGGGCCATCAAATCGTTGACATTGGTCATTGTGGGCCCGGTGACCAGCATGTCACCGGCCGCGATTAGCCACGGGTAGGCATTGTGCCTGGCGAGGTGCCGACGGGGATTCAAACCGGCCGCCATGCCTCGCCGCAGGGATCCCGCATCCGCCAGCGCGCCTGCGCTGTCTGTGGGGCCATCTGTTCCATCCGTGGCCAGCGAGGCCAGGACCGTGCTGGGCTGGTTCGCCAATTCGAAGGCGGCCGCGAGCGCGAGTTCCTGATTGCGGCCGCCCTCGCCGCTGTCATCGCCAAGGGTTACCGTTGTTTCCCCCCCGAACAGAAGACAGGCCGGAGCGGGCACGGGCAGGCCGTATCCGGCAACCTCGCGTCCGAAGCCGCACAGCACCTTCGCGACTTCGGATGCTTCCCCTTCCACATACGACGACATCCACACCGTGTTGAATCCCAACTCGCGCGCCCGGGTTTCGGCCGCGGCCATGGCTGTGCGGTTGTCCGCCACCACAAGCGTGGGATTGCCCTCGAAGAGAGGATCGTCGGCGTTCGGAGTATCGGGAAGGTCGCCGCGCCAACCTGCTTCCAGGCGGGCGCGGATTGGCGGCGGCAATGACGGCATCAACTGAAATTTCTCCACGATGCTCCGGGTTTCCTGCCAGTCACCGCTGTCGGGGACCGTGGGTCCGCTGGCAATCACGTCCAATGGACTGCCGATGACGTCGCTCACGGCGAGGGTTGCGAAGCGAGCCGGGTGGATGGAACGGGCCAGCTGCCCGCCCTTGACCAGGCTGCAGTGCTTGCGCAGGCAATTGATCTCGTTGATCGTCGCCCCGGCCCCAAGCAGGCTGGCTGTCATGGCTTGCAGATCGGCCAGGGTCAGGCCTTCGGCCGGGGCCACCAGCAACGCGGAACCACCGCCGGACAGAAGGTTGATCACCAGGTCCCGTTCCGTGGTGTCCGCCAGCAGTTCAAGAATGCGGCGGCCCGCCGTCACGCCGGCCTCGTTGGGTACGGGATGGCGGGCTTCGCAAATTTCGATTATTTCCGTTGGTGCCCGATGGTCGTCCTTGACCACCACCAGGCCCGCGGTTATCCGGTCCCCCAGGATGGCTTCCAACGCTTGGCTCATTAATGCTCCGGCCTTGCCCGCTCCGGTCACCAGGATGCGGTCCACGGCGGACAGGTCGATGGTTTGATCCGCCAGTCGCAGTTGGTTGCCGTCCAGCGACACATGGTGCAGGACCGCACGGGCCGGGTCCACGGCCTCGAGTGCCGCCTCCAGCACTTGGAGTACGGTGTGTCTGCGTTCCGGGTCCGCGTCCTGGACGCGCAGGTCGAAGCGGCTGCCGCCGGAACCGGTCATTGGTCGTTGCCCTCCGCTGTTGTTCCCGGTATCAATTGGGGCGCGCCGGCCAGATTCGGCAGATCTCCGGGTTCGAATTGGAGAGGCGGTTGTTCCTGCAGCAGGCGAAGTGCTTCGGCCACCGCGGTGGCGAGTTGGGAATCGCGTTGTTCGCGGAAGTCGTCGGGGGAAATCTCGACTTCAATGTCCGGGTCGGTGCCGTAGTTCTCGACTGTCCAGCCCACGTCCTTGAACCAGAAGCTGTACTCTGGCTGCGTAGTGACCGTGCCGTCCACCAGGGCGTGGCGCGGCCAGATCCCGATCACGCCGCCCCAGGTCCGCGTGCCGATTAGCGTTCCCAGTCCCATCAGCTTAAAGGCGTGACTGAATATGTCGCCGTCGCTGCCGGCGGCATCGTTGGTCAAGGCCACGATGGGGCCGGACACCGACTCCTCCGGATAGGGTGCGACTCCACCCCACCTGGTTTGGTCGAACCCAATCTGGCGGCGCGCCAGCTTTTCGAGCAGCAGGGCACTCACATGGCCGCCGCCGTTGAAGCGCAAATCCACAACCAGGCCTTGCCGATGGAGTTCACCCAGAAAGCCGCGGTGAAACTCCGCATAGCCCCACGGTCCCATGTCGGGAATGTGCAGGTAGCCAAGACGACCGTCCGACGCTGCATGCACATTCGCCCGGTTGGTGTTCACCCAGGCCCGGTACAGCGCACGTTTGTCCCCGGTCATGGTGCGGACCGTGACTTCCTTCAGCATGTTGGTTTCGGCTGATGACTCATTGTCGGCAGACTCGACTTGGGTGCCAGGCTGGAAACCAAGCTGAACTTCCTGACCGGCCAGGTTGACCAACAATCTGGCGGGGGGAACGCTTTCCGAAACCGGCTGTCCGTTGACGGACACCAGCAGGTCTCCCCTGGACACGTCGACCCCGGCCTCGGCAAACGGGGAATGGACTTCGGGCTCCCACACGTCACCTTCGATCCAGTCGTCGAGCCGCCATCCCGGCGGATCCGCCTGCCACTCGAACTCCGCGGCCAGGGTGCCGATTGGCCAATTGGGGCCCAGTCGGTAGTCGCCTCCGAACTCGTAGCAGTGGCTCGTGCCCAGTTCGCCCTGCATTTCCCAGCACAGGTCGCTGAATTCGCGCCGGCTTGCGAGTCGTTGCACCAAGGGTGCGTACCGGTCGTGAACTCCTTGCCAGTCCACACCCGACATTTCGGGTGTCCAGAATTGGTCCCTTTGCAGTCGCCAGGCCTCTGCGAGCATCTGTTGCCATTCGGCCGGAGGCTCGATCGACAGGTGAATGCGACCGAGATCCAACCACCCGGTGACGCGGGGCGCGCCTTCATTGGTCAGGCTGTCGGCGTTTTCGCTGGCTTTGATGACCCGAAGGCGCTGATCGGCCCGGTACAGCAGGTGTTTGCGGTTGGCGGACAGACTGAAGTCCGACACGTCCGCGGCCACCTCACTCGGTTTGTGGTCCTTGAACACCCAAGCCTGGAGTGCGGCTCCGTGCGGCGTTTCATCGTCCAACCACGGATCCTTCATGGTCTGCCTGGTTTCCGAAGCCAGCCAGAACACCCGATCCTCGGCCGCCGCCAGGCCAATGAACAAACCTGCAGGCATCGGAAAGGGGAGAACTCGGTCCGCGATGCCGTCAACGTCAATCCGTACGGGTTCAGGAACGGAGTCCTCCGCCTTGGTGGGCTTTGCATTGTCAGATCCGTCGGTGGTTTCCGCAGTCGAATCGCCGTTCGCCGCGGAGGTGCCGTCTTCGTCGGGTTTGGTCTGTTCCTGTTTTTCCTCTTCGTCTTCCTCATCCGCATCCTCACCGGTGCGCGGCACGAACGGATTGGCCACATCCTGCTGCAGCGTAACCAGATAGGGGCGCATGGGGGCGGGAAACGACAGGTTGAACTGAACAGTGTCATAGACCGGGTTGAGGATCCGGCTGCTCAGAAAGTAGAGATAGCGGCCCTTGGGGTCGAATACCGGACAGTGGTCCTGCAGTACGGGTGTCCCAAGGTCCACGGTCAGGGGCGGTTCCGAACCATCGGGTTCTTTGCCGTCGGGTACCGACACTTCCCTGCGGTATAGACGGATGGCATGGCTGTGGAGGGTGGGAGCCCTGTCCCAGGCCAGCCAGCGGCCGTCCGGGCTCCAGTCGGCATGTTCGATGTGGCCGTGCGGCGATCGGTCGACCAGCAGGTGTGTCCGGTCCTCCAGGTTGTACAGCCAGAGTTCGTAGCGGTGGTTTGTGATCGCCACCATGTCCACCGCCGGGTTGACGTACAGATTCATGGCCCGGCCGAAGGCGAACCCCTCGTGCAAGTCCGACTTGGCCGGCTCGCGGCCCGGTGTGAACACCTGGAGACGCTCTTCGCCCATGGCATCGGTTACGGTCACGATGCGCTTGCCGTCCCGCAGCCAGGAAGGCAGGCGATAGCGCACGCCTTGGGATGTCCCCAACTGCAGGACCCCGCCGGCATGGTTTCCGAATGCAAAAGCCTTGCCGCGCGCCGACAGCGCGACCGAATGGCCCTCCGGATGCAAATCGGCCGACTCGAGATGCCCGGACGTCTCTGCGAACTTGCGGTTGCGCTGCACCCTCGGCGAGGACCAGGTCACGTCGATCTGAACGGCGGTGTCGTTCAGGAGGTCCAGCAGGTGGAGGTCGGCTCCTGCATGGTAGGCAATGATGGGCCGGCCATCGCCATCCAAACCCCAGGCTGGATAACGCGCGTAGAAGTCGGCATGGTCGGTGTGCCTGGTGAGATCTTCGCCGGAAGGCAGGCAACTGTAGATGTTTCCGCAGCCTTCATGGTCGCTGACCAGGAATATGCGTTCGTCGGCCAGGCCTTGGCCAGCTCCAATCCACATGGGCGAGGCCAGGTTGCCGTCCAGATCAGGAAGAATGCGGTTGAACTGCTCGCCTTCCTTGGGGGATACCCACAACCGGCCGGCCGTGCCGCCCCGATATCGCTTCCAACGGGCCGGATCGCCGGTGTTGCGGCCCAGTACCATCGCGCCGTTGGGTCCGAACCCGATCGCTGAGGCCCGCCCCAACGGCACCTCCTCGACAACAAATCGGGAGGGTGAACTTCGAACCCGATTGAGAACCGTCGATCCGCGCACGGGCTGGCGGGCTGATGTCACGAAGTAAATCCACTCGCCGTCGGGGCTCCACGCCGCCGTTTGCATGGCATCTCCCTGCCACGTCAAGCGCTGGGCAGGGCCGCCGGTGGCATCCATTACATAAATGTCGGGAGCGCCTTCGTCGCGGGCCACGAACGCAATCCGGGACCCGTCGGGAGACAGCAGGGGAAACTCAATCTCGCCAAGATTGCTGGTAAGACGCAGAGGAACTCCGCCCTGAAGGCCAACGGACCACAAGTCGTCTTCGCTGACGAAGACAATTCGATCTCTCTGGACGGTCGGATGTCGGTAGTAACCCTGCATGTGTGTGTTCCAAAGGCGGGGATGCATGCGCGCCGGTCGGCGCCGACCGGATGCGGAGAGATGGGGCTAGGCGTTGCCACTGCCCGTATCCGACTCCGGCACAAGGCCCGGTTGTAAACCGGAACCGGACCATTGTCGCAAAGAGAGAGTGAAATCCGGATCCGAAGCCGGTGCAAATCCGAGATTGGTCGAGAGCGCGCCCGAATCTCCGGAGCACAGGCAGCGTCCGATCGAGGCGGCTGTACAACGGAACATGGTTCGTCGGCGTTTCGCTTCGACAGGGCCAAATTCTGCCGCCAATTCCCGTTCCGGCTTGCTACGCTTTGGATAGGAAGGCACAGTGGGTTCCGGACGGTTGTCATGGCGGCTGCTCGATTTCCCGGTAATTCAGGCCTTCTGCAAGTCCACGGGACCTCCCGCCAAACCTCTGCCATGCAATCCTCCCTCCGCCCCCGCAAGTTGCATGCCCAAGCCGGATGCGAGGAAGGCCGCGTCGGTTCGCGCCCGAACACGGCTTCGGCCTGCGGGAACACGCGATCCCGCTCATATTGGGAGTGGCGCGTCAGCCTGTTTTGGATCCTGGTTGGAACGGTTTGGGCGGCAACCGGTTGCATGTCGGTGATCACCAATCCAATTGAGATGGCAAGGGCCGGGGGAAAGCCGCATCTTGGTCCTCCCCTGCCGCCTGGACAAGGTATGTTGGCTGGTCAGGTGGTGCACGAGGGCAAGCCCGTTGCCGATGCCGTGGTATTGGTGGCCCAGCCTGCGGGAACACCGCATGTCACGCACACGGATGCGAAGGGGCACTATCTGCTGACAGATTTGCCACAAGGCCCCTACGTGCCCATCGCTGGAGCTTCGGGTTTCGAGTACGGGATGCCGAGGTCGATTCTGGGATTGCCGGTCTCAGTCACCGTCCAGGACAATGTGACTGCGGTGGCACCTGTGATCGAACTGGAGTTGGAGCTTCGGGATGTGTTGGGTCCGGTTGCCGCGGAGACCTATAGTCTTGAACCGGCCGGCAGCTACGTTGTGGAGACCCCGTTCCC
The DNA here is from genome assembly GCA_965208365.1 of Caldilineaceae bacterium. Taxonomy (GTDB): domain Bacteria; phylum Chloroflexota; class Anaerolineae; order Caldilineales; family Caldilineaceae; genus Bin34. The sequence continues at coordinate 3,046,746 of OZ242330.1, forward strand.
CAAGGGGGCCCGAGCCCAAGTGCACCGATGGACCTTTGAACGGGCGGAGGCGGTCAACGATTCGCTGTACCTATACCTGCCGCTCGACGCCGGCCCGCAAGATCCAATCCCGATGCTTCTGGCACTCTATCCCAATGCCACCAGGAACTGGGAGGACATCAGTGTTGGATTTGCCAGTCAGGGTTTCGGCGTCGTGGCCATGTCCCCAATCGGTGCTCGGGGCCGCAATGTCACCGAACATGCCCTGGATGCGCGCCTGATGCTCCAGTTTGCCTCGCAGGGCCTCCTGGATCCCCGGTTGGACGATTCAAGGCTTCTGGCCATCAGCGGCAGCTATGGTGCCGCCATTCTCAACAAGCTGATCCGAATCTCGGATCGAGAGTTTGCCGCGGTGGTGACCCTGGGCGGAATCAGCAACGCGTTCACGGGCGCGGCGGCGTTTTATTCGGGCGAAATGGAGTGGCCGCTGGTCCTTCGCTACGCCTTGGCCATGCTGGGTACGGCCAACGAGCGGCCGGACAGCTACATGCAATATGCGCCGGTGTATTCGGCATCCGCGATGCCGCCCATTTTGTTGATTCACACACTGAAGGACGAAATGGTGCCGTTGTCCCAGTCGCTTGAGTACGAAGCAGCACTGCGTGACGCCGGGGTGCCGGTGGAGACCATTTACTTCGAGGACGAGAGCCACTATCTGAAGTTGGGTGTCCGAACTTCAGACACCACGCGCTTTTTGTTCGCCAGTGTGCTCGACTTCCTCCATGGATGGCTGGAACAACCGTCTGACACGCCATAGGCGACGCACTGGTCCCGGTTTCCCGAGCTGCAACGTTCGATTGCCTTGATTGCACCTGGTCTTCGGTAATAGGGCACGATTCCATGACCGACAAAGAGGCAGTCCTGTAGAAGAAGGTTGGCAGGGCCGCAAAACCGGTCACCGATAGATGACGACCTTGAGTGTTGCCAGACGCCCTGCTTACACTTGGCGACGATGTCCCATGGTGCCCATACAGGCGGCAAGATGTGGGTCAACCTCAGCAAAGGTGTCAAGAACGGCCGTTCCAAGCGAATTCATCTGCCCATGATGCAGACCACACTCATCCTGCCGACCGACACCACGACCCAATTCAAGATGCGTTTTGACAGTGTGGCATTCAGTCCGGACGGGCGAACTCTGGCTGGTGGGGGTGATGAGGATACTGTCCATTTGTGGGATGTGGCCACGGGTACCCTCCGGCATACCTTGGAAGGCCACGGGGATGGGGTCCACAGCGTGGCGTTCAGTCCGGACGGGCGGATCCTCGCCAGCGGTGGCGGGGATAACACCATTCACCTGTGGGATGCGGCCGCGGGTAGTCTCCGGCACGTCCTGAAAGGCCACACGGATTACGTTCTCAGTGTGGCGTTCGATCCGGACGCGCGGACTTTGGCTAGCAGTGGGTGGGACGACACCATCCGCCTGTGGGATGCCGCCACGGGTACCTTCCGCTGCGCCTTGCTGGGCCACGCGGATGGAGTCTTTAGTGTGGCGTTCAGTCCGGATGGGCGCATCCTCGCCAGCGGCGGGTGGGACAACACCGTCCGTCTGTGGGGCGCGGCCACAGGGGAGCTGCACCATATCCTGCGGGGTCATACGGATGAAGTCCTCGGCGTAGCGTTCGGTCCGGACGGACGGATCCTGGCCAGCGGTGGCGGGGACAACACCATTCGCCTGTGGGACGCGGTCACAGGCACCCTCCTCCGCATCCTGGAAGGACATACGGATGTGGTCACGAGTGTGGTCTTCCGTCCGGATGGGCTGATTCTGGCCAGCGGTGGTTGGGACGACACGATCCGTCTGTGGGATGTGGCCGCGGGTACCCTCTACCACATCCTGGAGGGCCAGCGCGTGGTCAACAGCGTGGTGTTCAGCCCGGACGGGCAGACCCTGGCCAGTGGCGGTGATGACGGCACGGTACGGGTGTGGTACCCAACAAAATCAAGAATCGTGCCTGGAAAGGGATCTGCTTCATCGCCTGGAACAACAACCCACAATCCACACGAAGATAAGTAGACTCAAACCCATTCTCTGCAGGACTGCCGTAGACTTGCATGCATTCGGAGCAATCATGACCCATACCGGAGGACTCGAAATCGGCAAGGAACACGTGCCGCAGGGAGCCTGCCTGCTTCCGGATCGCGGATCGAGGGTTCTGTGGATGAGCGGCGATGACAGTGAGGATTTTCTCCAGCGCATGACGACGAACGACATGCGTCTGCCGGTTGGGGGACATCGGCCAACGGCTCTTCTGACGGGCACGGGCCGTATCCAGGCTGTGTTCAATGTGATTCGAGATGGTGAAGGTTATTGGCTGATCGCACCGCCACACGGGTCGGAGGCTCTGCGCACTGTGTTGCAGAGCAACATCTTCTTCATGGATCAGGTCACTGTGGAGGATGTGAGTGACCAATGGGACTTCCTGTACTTGGTGGGTCATGGGGCGTCCAATGTTGTCGAGCTGTTGGGGTTCGCCGCGGCGGAACCGGCTGTGGTCGCCCGTTCCGGTGATCGGATGTGTCTGTACGAGAACCTGCTCGAACTTCCCGGATTTGGGCTGTTGATCCCCGCGGCCGAGACGGATGGTGTCCGCCGGGCCGTGCAACAGGGCCACGGTGCGCTGTGGTCCGATTGGGACGAATACGACCATTTGCGCATCCGATCCGTGCGGGGCGGCTACGGGTACGAATACACGGAGGCGTTCAATCCCCTGGAGGTGGGCCTAGACGCGATCTGCTCGGACAACAAGGGATGCTATCCCGGGCAGGAGGTGATCGCACGGCAGGTCAACTACGATCGCGTGGCCCGAGCGCTGGTGCTGCTGGAGTCTGATCAGCCGCTGTCCCCGGGGGATCCTGTCAAATTGGAGGGGCGGCCCTTGGGGGAGGTCACCTCCGTCAGTTCGGTGTCAGCCGACCACACATGGCCGTCGCTGGCGGTTGTCCGTTCCCGACAACTCGCGCCAGGACAGATGGTGATGGCCGGAGACCGGCCTGCCGTCGTGGCGGCCATGCGCCAAGCGAGCTTGGTCTAGGGCGCGCGTGTGGATGTGTACGGTGGCATCGGCGGAGAGTTCGGATTTGCAGGTTGTCCGTGGCTGAAACCTGGCGCTTGATCATCGAGCCGCAACCGCGGCGGGCCAGCATCAACATGGCAATGGACGAAGCCTTGGCCGAATCCGTGGCATCCGGTTGTGCACCGCCAACCCTGCGCCTGTATCGGTGGTCTCCGGCCGCGGTCAGCATCGGCCGGTTTCAATCCGTTGCCGACCTGGACTTGGAGCGACTTGACGTTAGGGGCTTGGACTGGGTGCGTCGGCTCAGCGGCGGCCGGGCGCTCCTGCATGGGAACGAACTTACCTACGCGCTTCTGCTGCCCCTGGCACACCCCGTCGCACAACTGGGCATCCTGGATTCCTACCGCGCCTTGGCCGGATCCTTGCGGGCTGCCCTCGCGGCTCTGGGTGTCAACGCGGATCCTCTGAAGGCCCGTGCGCGCAGAATGGCGGCTGCTTCGGCTGCCTGTCTCGAGCAGGTCAGTTCGTGGGAGCTTGCCGTCGCGGGCCGCAAGCTGGTGGGCAGTGCCCAGTGCCGGCGACACGGTTACGTTCTCCAGCATGGCAGTCTGCCATTGGACGGGGATCCGGCTGCCTTGGCCGAAGTGTTGTGCCTGGATACCGGTGGCCGGGAGCGGCTGCGCGACAACCTGAGGGCAACGGCAACTACCCTGGCACATGAAATGGACATGCCGGGCGTCGAAGGCGAATTGCCGGAATGGCAACCCCTGGCGCGCGCGTTTGCCTGTGGGTTTGGCAATTATGCCCAGGTGGACTGGACCGAAGACGGCAGCCGGCCGGCGGAACTGGAGGCAGCGGCCCGGCTGGCGAGGGTTCGTTATGCGGCCGGTGCTTGGCTCAATCTGCGGTGAGCTGCACGTCAAGCCTCTGCCGCACCCTCTGAGTGAACTGCATCGCTTTGGCGACGGACCCCAAACAGATGGCGAGGATGCCGTGTCGGTTGGATTGCTGACCCTCGAACTCTATCTGGGAGGCACCACCTCCCTCAAGGAGAAACGAAGCCGAGTTGCTCCCGTCGTCCGACGCATCCGGACCAAGTTCAACGCCTCCGTCTGTGAATCGGATGCCCAGGATGTGCTGACCCGTGCGGAAATCTCCGTGGTGGTCGTGAGCACTAACGACAGCCACGTCCACAGCCAATTGCAGGCTGTTCTCAACTGGGTTCTGGATGCCCGGCTGGATGTCGAGGTGCTGGACAGCCACGTCGAACTGATTGCCTGAACGACCAAGGCTTCGCGTCCACCACCGCTCGAACAATGCCGGCCGGAATTCCCGTGCCCGGGATCGGCCGGGCCGGGATGGGTCGCCCTATGAGGATGCGGCCACCGCCTTCGGATCGCTCATGCCGATCCATGAATCCTTGGCCTCCGGATATCCGGGCCAGTCCACATGACGGTACAGGAAGGCGGCCACCGTGACTACCACCGAAATCAGCGCGAACCATTGGGCGGCTGCCAGGGAAGTGCCAATCATCCAGGCATCGGGGCGCAGGAACTCGACCAGGAAGCGACCCACCGGGTAGAAGAAGAACAGCATCAGAACCCCGTCCCCGAAGCGCAGGCGGCTGCCGAAGCGGAGAAACAGCAGGTTGATGACAAGTACCGCCATCAGGTTCCAAAGCATCTCGTAGAAGAAGGTGGGATGGAAGCCGTTCGTGGCGTACCAGTCGATGGCCTGCTGTGTGATGTTTGGATCGCCGCAAACACCCAAGGCGTCGGCCGGCACCTGGCACGGGTAGTCTGGGTTGATGTGGAAGGCCCAGGGCAAGTCTGTGGCCGGACCGTACAACTCCTGGTTGACGAAGTTCCCAAACCGGCCGACGGCTTGGGCCAGCGGGACGTTGACTGCGATGTAGTCCAGGTACTGCAGTATGTTGATTTTTGAGATCCGGGCATAGACGATGACGGCCAGAACCCCGCCAATCAGTCCGCCATAGATGCCCAGCCCCCTGAATCCCCCGGACCAGAAGTTGATGATGTCCATCGGATTTTCGCGGTAGTGGGACCAGCCGCCGCCGTCCGCCGGCGAGCTAAGCACGTGGTAGACCCGCGCGCCCAGGATGCCGACGATCAGGCACCAGGCAAGCAGGTTCCAGATGTGGTCGGGATCCCCGCCCGAACGCTTGGCCCACAAGGTGCTTGAAAACGCGCTCAGCACAGCTCCTCCGACAATCAGCAGCCCGTACCAGTGCAGGGAAAAATTGCCGACTTCCAGCAGGATGGGATTCATGGGACGGGGATCCTAAAGGGAATATTGAGAGGACGGGAGACCGGATCGGCGGTCACATCGCAGGCCAACACTCGACGGTTGGCGAGTCAGTATAAGTTAGGTGGACGCCGTCGGTCGGAACATTCGGCAAGGCTTTAAGGATGTCGCGGTCTTGGTGGCCACAGGACAGCCACACCGGAAAGTGGCGATGTCACCGCCATGCGGCACCCGATTCCAGCCAGGTTTCCAGGACGGTTCCGACCCGCCAGAGGCTGTCCGCGCTGACCTTGTCCATCGTGTCGCCGACGGTATGCCACCACGGGTAGTCGAAGTCGATGATGTCCACCGCCGGAATCCCGGCATTCAGGAATGGGTGGTGGTCGTCGAGGATGGAGTAGCCCTGTACCGGCTGGAACCAGGCGTCCAGGCCCAGGTTGGCCGCCTGTTGCCAAATGGCGGCCTGCAGCTCCGGGGTACTGGTGCGCTCAAGGGGCAGTTCCTGCCGGCTGTCTCCAACCATGTCCACGATGACAACCGCCGTGGGGTCGTTGCAGGCCGGCAACAGATCGAGGTCCGCCGCGAACGCCGCGGAGCCCAGGATCCAGTGCCAGCCGGGGATGTTGCCATTGTCCTCGGCGTCAAAGAAGGCCAGGCAAATCCGGTGGCCTGTCTTGTCGGTCTCCAGAGCCCGTGCCAGTTCCATCAGCACCGCCACGCCCGACGCCCCGTCATTGGCCCCGACCACGGGGCGCGTCCGGAGATCCGGATCCGGGTCTTCATCCGCAAACAAGCGCGTATCGAAGTGGGCGCCCAGCAGCAAATCGGGTCCGGATCCCTTCCAGGCGAGCAGGTTTTCGCCGCGATCACCGTTTGGCAAGGCAAATGGGTGGGCGTACACCTGCCAGCCCAAGGCTTCCAGGTGCTGCCTGATCAAGACCCTGGTGCGGCGGTTGGCCAGGGAGCCTGTTGGGCGAGGGCCCAGGTCGACCTGGGCCTGTACGTGTTCCAAGGCTCGTTCGCCGTCAAATGGCGGTGGTCCGTACACGGCATGGGAGAAGTATCCCCATCCCAGGTGTCCCCCGTAGCCGAAGCAACCCAGAACCAGAACCCCGAGCAGCAGTTCGGAGCGGCGACCCCGCCATCGTTCAAGGAGTTTCTTCACGGCAACTTGGAGATCTCGGTTCAGGAACGCGTGCGGAATTCGACGCGAATCGGAGTGCCAATGAAGGGATGCTGCTCGCGGATTGCGTTCTCGATGTAGCGCGCGTAGGTAAAGTGCACCAACTTGCTGTTGTTCACGAAGAGAACGAATGTCGGCGGTGCCACGGCCACCTGGGTGCCATAGTAGATCCTGAGCGGCTGGCCGTTGCGCGACGGCGTGGCTCCCTGGAAGTACGCCTGTTGGATAAGCTGGTTGAAGGGGCCGGTACCAATCCTTTGCGTCCTTGCCGCGTACACCTCCAAGGCCATGGGCAGGATGCGGTGCAGCCGCTGCCGGTCCATGGCCGATATGAAGAGCAGCGGCGCGTAGGGCAGAAACTGCAGTTCCGATCGGATCTTCTTCTCGTATTCCAGGATGGTGTGCTCGTCCTTGGCCACCGCATCCCACTTGTTGGCGAGCAGGACCACTCCGGTTTTGCATTCCTCGATCATGCCGGCCACGTGCGCATCCTGTGCCGTAACCCCCTCGGTGGTGTCCAACAACAGCAGGGCGACATCGGCCCGGTCGATGGCCTTGGCGCTGCGCAGCACGCTGTATTGTTCAATGCCGCGTTCGATGCGGCCTCGCCGACGAATCCCGGCGGTGTCGACCAGGGTCACGTCCCGGCCATGCCAGGTGAGTCGGGAGTCGACAGGGTCGCGCGTGGTGCCTGGTACCTCGCTGGTGATGGCCCGTTCTTCGCCAATCAGGGCGTTGAGCAGGCTGCTCTTGCCGACGTTCGGCCGTCCCACCAGGGCAATTCGGACGGAATCGTCCTCCCCGTCCTCGGCCGGTGTGCCGGCCAGGTTGGACAGTAGGCTGTCCAGGAGTTCCGCCACGCCGTCGCCATGCAGGGCGGAGATGGCCATCGGTTCGCCCAAGCCCAGTTGCCAGAACTCGGCGGCATCCAGAACGCGGGCATCGGTCTCGGCCTTGTTGACTGCCAGCACCACCGGCTTGTCGTGCTGGCGCAGAAATGTGGCCACGTCCATGTCCTCGGCTACCACGCCGTCCTTGACATCGGTCAGTAGGATGACGGCATCCGCCTCGTCCAAGGCCACGGTGGCCTGTTCCAGGATCGAAAGGGAGAACTCCTCGGACGAGTTGGCTGAGCGTGAACGGGCTTTGGACGCACCGGGATCGCGGAAGCGCAGGCCTCCTGTATCGACCAGCGCGAACCGCTGTCCCTGCCATTCCGCCGTGCCGTACAGGCGATCGCGGGTGGTGCCCGGCAGATCCTCCACAATCGCCGTACGGACACCAGTCAGTCGATTGAACAGCGTGGACTTGCCTACGTTGGGACGGCCTACCAAGGCTACGAGTGCGGGCGACATGTTGCAAGTGGTCCCAGGGATTCAGGAGGACGGAACCAAGGCGGACCTCAGGCTCGCGACGACCTCTGCCTGGGCGGGATCGTGGCTCACCAGCGTGATGAGGCTGGAGGATTCAACGGCCGGATCCGCAAAGACAAACCGGACAGGGGCAAGTTCCCATGTGCCCTGTTCGGCCGGACAGTCAAAGAGGGCCAGCCAGGCAAACTCGCCCGCGGCTTCCATGGCGTACAACTGTTCGAAGGCTTCAAACGGACCGCGCAGGTGCATGAACAGAGGCGTGAATTCGTAGACCAAGTCCGGGTGTTCCACTTGACAGACCGCTCGGGCCTTTTGCGTATTGTCCAGGATGACGTGATCCACTGCAATTACGAAGGCGACCTCCGCCGTGTTGGTGGTCGCACCCTCCGGCACGTCCACGGACGCGACCACCGTGGTGGTGCGCGTGAGGGGTTTGACGGGTTCCTCCGGATTCAGCGGCAGCGGGTCCGGCACGGATTCCAACACGTCCCGCGGACCGCGCAACAGCAAAAATTCCGGATCGGTACGCACCTCCTCCAGACTGTAGCCAGCGGCTACAGTCGCCGACGGCTCCAGGATAACCCGTACGCGCCGGGTATTGGGCAGGGACGAATAGCGCACCGTCGCCAATACGATGCCCGGATCGGCAGTCAGCGCCGTCAGCGCGTTGCCGTTGCTATCTACAGCCTGTACCGACAAGGGCAATTCGAACGAACCCGCGTTGATGGTGAAGGCCGTGGAGTAGAACGGCAGATAGGCGACTGCACGGTCCAGTCGCGTCAGGTCTTCCTGTGGTCCTGTGATCATCGTGTGGGTTGTGTTAAGCGTCGTCCCTTCCAGCACATAGCCGTCCGGCAGGTCTCCCACCCGGACCAAGGTCACCGGGAAGAGCGAACTTTGTTCCTGCAGGGCCAGGGCCTCGGCCAACACTTCGGGAGAGGACTGCAGCGCGATGTCCACGGCGCAGGCCGCTCCGGCCGGCGCCGTGGACGCCCGCACCGAGAGAACCTGGAGACTCGGTTCGCGGGACGCGGCATCGCAGAGGAAGCGGGGAACGCCGCTGGTCAGTTCGTGTTCCTCGTCCGCGGGCCGCAATAGAACCTCCAGGTACTGGGCATAAGGAGGTTGCAGATCGGCCCAGCGGCTTTGCGGTGAACGTACGCGGATCGTGAGTGTGGCATTCACATCGGCGCACTGCAGGTCGGTGTCCTGCAGATCCGGGCAGGGCACCGGCACGTTGGCGATGGTGCGCACGATCATCGGATCCTGCTGACTGATGATGATCAACCAGACGAATACGGAAGCCAGCAGGGCCACCAGCATCCGGAGCAGCCGCAGAACCCACCGGGAAGCAATCGGTCTCAAGGCCGATCCTCCACTGCAGGGGAAGGTCCGGGCCGGATGCCCGGCTCACTCAGGAACCTCAGTGCGCCCAGTTCGTGCAGTACGGACAGGACATTCTCCGGCGACGTCTCCGTGAGCTGGCCGTCGATCGAATAGGCTATCCCGCCCGTCTCTTCGGACACGACCAGGCACAGCGCGTCGTTGTGGGCGGTGATGTTCTGTGCCGCCAGGTGGCGGGTGCCGGTCTCCGCGCGGGCGCTCAGTGTACGGCCCGCCTGATCGCCGATGGAGAAGAGGACATTGGCCCGTTGGATCCGGCCCTGCGCAATGATCACCGCTCCGTCGTGCAGACTGGACTGCTTCTCGAAGACGGAGTTGAGCAACTGTCGGGAGAGAGCCGCGTCGAGGCGGATGCCGTCGCTGGCGGTGTTGGCCAACAGGTCCCGGCCGGTCAGCACGATCAGGGCTCCCAGACGGTTGCGGTGCAGATAGCGGACACTCTCCGCAATCTCCTGTATCCACTGTTCGTTGAGGCGGCCTTGGCTGCCGGCCTGTCGGATGCGATCCCAGAAGCCGACCCCGCGTCCGGCCTGGGACAGCATGTTGCGGATTTCGGACTGGAAGATGATGGGTATTGAAACCAGGACGACAAGGTAGCTGTTGCGGATGATGAGGTTGAGAGCGGTCAGCCCTTCGAACGCGGTGACGGCGGAAAACAGCACCAGGAGAAACAACAGGCCGTTGAGGAGCCTGCGCAGCGGTGAACGCGCCAGCTGGCTCAGCAGGATGTAAAGGAACGCGCACAGGGCCGCCACATCAAGCAGGTTGAGCGGTTCCAGCAGCCGCGGCAGGTGGGCAACCACGTTGCCCGCTGCGGAGTCCTCACGGAAGAGTTGGAACAGGAACCCCAGTCGCTCCATGAAGGCTAGTCCGGCAACGGCACCCGGCCCAGGAGGTGGGCCAACAGCGCCTTTTGCGCATGCAGGCGATTGTGGGCCTGCTGAAAGACTTGGCTGTGGCGGCCGTCCATCACGGAGTCGGTGATCTCTTCGTTCCGGTGTGCGGGGAGGCAGTGCATCACAATCACGTCCGGGTTGCCGGTCCGGTCCAACAGGCCGGTGTTGACCTGGTAGTCGTGTAGGTCCGCCGTGCGCTGCGCGGATTCGGCCTCCTGGCCCATGCTGGTCCACACATCGGTGTACAGGACGTCGACACCTTCAACCGCATCCAGCGAATCCGTGACGAGATCGGGTTCGCATGCGGTGTCCCATTCCTCGGGACGAGGCTGGTAGCCCTTGGGTGCAATCACCCGAATCTCCATGTTGGCCAGGCCGGCGGCCTCGATCAAGCTGCGGGCCGTGTTGTTGTCGCCGTCTCCCACGAAGGCAATGGTCAGTCCATGGCAGGCGCCGGCAATCTGCTCGATCGTGTAGATGTCGGCCAGGGCCTGACACGGATGGGAACGGTCGCTGAGCCCGTTGATGACCGGTACCGTTGCATGACGTGCCAGATCGTCGATCGCCTCGTGTTCGAACACCCGCGCCATGATCCCGTCGGCCATGCCCGAGAGGACCCGCGCAACATCCGCCGCAGTCTCGCGCTCGCCCAGGCCGACTTCCGCGGGACTTAGGTAGAGCGCTCCGCCGCCCAGATGACGCATGCCGACTTCAAAGGACACGCGTGTCCGCAGGCTGGCCTTCATAAACACCATGGCCAGACTGCGTCCGTCCAGCACCGGCTCGTTGCGTCCTTCGCGAACCCATTCGTCCTGGAGGTTGCGGGCCAGCTGCAGAAGTCCTCTGAACTTCTGTTGAGACAGACAGGAAATGTCCGTAAAGTGCTTCATGGCGCCTGAGGGGGAGTGTGTGGCAGCCTTTGCGGGATCTTGCCGATACGCCTGCGATGCGAACCTGAAAACGGTGCGGCCGGTCGATCCTGCAACGGCTAAACAATAAATATATCACTGGATTCGCCGGCCGGTCGCTGGTTTCCGACCAGCCCTCCGGGAACGACGTTGAATTGGGTCAGGCGCTTGGTGGTCGGTCCTCGCGGCCGGTAAAGATACGCACATCCCGGCCCGGCACATGCACCGGTTCGAACCGTCCGTCGATGCAGCGCAGGGCCGAACTGTCCCGGGCATCCGTCAGGGTGAAATGTTCGACGGTACCGCCCACGTTGGTCAATTGAACGCGGGTGTCGCTGCGGCCGGCATTGAATACAACGAGCGCGATCCTCCCGTGCCACGTCCGCTTGAATGCGAACACAGCGTCCCGAGCGCGCAAATGGATACAGTATCCGCGTCGCAAAACCTCATGTTCGCGGCGCAGTTGCACCAGCCATCGGACATGCGACAAGAGGTCGTGATCCCACGTTTCGGGCTGGTGCCAGGGAAACGCCTTGCGGCACGCCGGGTCTCCGGCGCCGGTAATGCCCACTTCGGTGCCGTAGTAGATGATCGGGGCGCCTGGCATGGTCATTTGGAAGGCCAACATCAGCCGCACCGCGCCAGCATCGCCTCCGGCCAGATGGTGGATGCGGGGCATGTCATGGCTGTCGAGGTAGTTGAGGCTGGCCAGCGCGTATTCCCAAGCGTGGGTCTTCAGCATTTTCTCCACGCGTCCGGCAAAAGCCGCCGCCTCCAAACCCGGCACTGCGTATCCGGAAATCGAGATGCCCTCGGCCGGCAGCGAATCCCGGGCGAAAAACCCCAGTGCCAGGCGGCCCAGTTCATAGTTGGTGATCCCGTCGCAGCGGTCGCCATCCAGCCATCCGCGTCCCGTGCCCCACAGTTCACCCACAATGTAGGCGTCGTTTGAGGCCCCTTTCACCACCGAACGGAACCGTTCCCAAAACCCTGGGGTGCCGATCTCCTCCGGCACGTCCAGCCGCCAGCCGTCGATGCCGAAGTCAATCCAGTGGCGGGCCACATCCAGCAGGTAGCCCTGGACAACCGGATTGTCCACGTTCAGCTTGGGCAGTTCCGGCAACCCCCACCATGCCTCGTAGTTGCAGTTTCCGGCCTCGGGCGTGGTGTAGGGCCGCAGGGGATACCCGCGGATCCGGAACCAGTCGCGGTATGGGGACTGTTCCATGGATTCACAGACGTGGTGAAATGCCCAGAAGCCTCTTCCGACATGGTTGAAGACAGCGTCCAGGACAATCCGCATGCCCCGGGCATGGACATCGTCCAAGAGTCGTCGCAGGGCATCGTTGCCGCCCAGCAGAGGATCGACCGTGTAGTAGTCGTATGTGTGGTACCGATGGTTGGCGGCGGAGGCAAAGACGGGGTTCAGGTACAGAGCCGTAACACCCAGCTCCTGGAGATAGTCCAGCTTCTCGCGGATTCCGTCCAGGTCGCCGCCCTGGAAGCCCGTGCGTGAAGGTGGTGAGCCCCAAGGTTGAAAGGCATGCTCCTTCCGGGCAAGGCTGCCCTCGCTACGGCGGAACCGGTCGGGAAAAATCTGGTAAAAGACTGCGTCCTGGACCCAGTTGGGCGGCTGCTGAGAACTGAAGGCCAAACTGGTCGAAACATCGTCCGTGACAAGCATCGCTTTCTCCATGATTGCAGCGGATAAGCCGACCTACAGGTACTTCCAGACTGGTGCCCGGCTACCGACGCGCAGTTCATTCGCCACCGTGTGTCGGGCCGCGGCCTGAAGCTGCGGGTTCCTAGTCCGGCAGTCGGTTTGGACCAGTGGCTTGTCCGGCATGGATTGGTTCGGTGTGTCTTGACCACACAATCCATGTGGCCCCATGGGAGGTTTCTTGCAAATGCCAATCAGTTCCATTACGCGCATTCCCTGGCACGATATTTTCGGACGTGTCTCCACGTTGCAACCCGTTCCCGACTTCCAACTCGCCCGTGACCAAGGGATAATCAGCCAGCGCGGGATCAGCGGCCGGTTCCCGGGAGGAACGTCTCTGTGCCAACGACCAGCGCGATATGACATTCAACATGATTGCTGCACGGTTGTGCAATCCATGTTGATGCCTATGGGGGGTGCGTCGCGTCGGTTTGGCGGTCCTCCATGCGATGTGATCGAGCGTAGCGCTTGCCGAAGTTCCAAATAAATCGACCAACCACCGCAGCCAAGACTCCCATGGCGACGGCAATGCCCCAACTCGTGGTCGATTCCAAGAGACCTACCGTAGCAAGGATCAACAAGACAATGACAAGCAACAACGCGACCACGAATGCCATCCACTGAACGCGCCGCACGAGCTGTTGCCGGGATTGCAGGAGTGTCATTGCCTCCGTGTGATTTTGGTCCTGCGCGCGGCCTGCCTGGCGCAACCGTTCTTCGGCCAAGGCCAGGATCCGATCCGCAGCACCCGGCAGAATGTCATCCAGTTCGCGTAGGTCGGCCGGCGTGGGCAACCGGTCTTGATGAAACTCGGATTGCAGGTGCCGGTGCGCCTGCTGCTGCTCCGGACCATCGGTTTCCGGTACATGGGGCAGGTTCCTTTCGCCTTCAGGGTCCGGCAACGGCCCGTCTTCTTGTGATGGTGGCTGGTGTGTCATTGGGGGCGACGATCATGGAAACTCGGACGATGGCACCGCGATGGCTTCCTTGATGGCCTGGTCCACACCGACCCAAACCTGAACCAAAGGGAGCGGTGGCGCAGGGTTCCCAAGGTTTCTTGGCATTTGGCCGCCGTCGCATCGCAAAGACTACCCTATTCGAAAAATGCCCGGACCTGGTTGACGTAGCGAACCGTTCTGGCTGGCGGGAGGTCTTTCAATATGCGAAAGCGATAGCCCTTGGTGGTCAGACGCGAGTCCAGGATTGTTACGACCCCCCGATCCGAAGTGCGCCGTATCAGGCGCCCGAAACCTTGCTTCAGGGACAGGCTTACCGCCGGCAGAGCGTAGTTGTTCCAGGCCCACCATTCGTTGCCTTCGCCGTACCGGTCGTTCAGCAGTTCGGTTCGGTACTTGTACACGGGATCGTTGGGGGGCACGAAGGGAAGTTTGTCGATGATGACCGACACCACGGCATCGCCCGGAATGTCGATGCCCTCCCAGAAGCTGCGGGTTGCGCACAGTACGCTGTGCGGTGTTTCCCGCAACCACTGGATCAGCTCCCCGGGATTCCCATCCTCCTGGGAGCGCACCTGCCAGGTTCCGTGCCGGGCCTTGTCCCGGAGTTCGTCATGCACTTCGCGCAGCGCGGCATAGCTGGTGAACAGGCAGAGCGTGTCGCCGTCTGTGATGTCGACCAACGCGGAGATAATGCGTTTGATGCTTTCATACCAAGGATCGCGTTGTCGGAAATCGAATGCGTCCACCTTGGGTAGAAACAGTAGGGCCTGGTTGCGGTAGTCGAAGACGTGGGGCAGTTTGGTCTCCGCCACCGGGTGTTCAAGCAGCCCGGAGCGCAACCGAAAGTTGTCGAACGACTGGTCGACGGTCAGTGTGGCACTGGTGCAGACGAAGGTCTTGCCCAACGCGAACAGCAGTTCGTCCAAAGCCGACGCAGGATCCAGCGGTGCCCGGACGAGGGCAGCCTGACGCTTCTCCTGCTGCCGGTTGCCGGTGATGTAGCGAACATACAGCGGATCGGGTTCCGCCATGTCCCTGGCGGTCTTGGCCAGCAGCTCCAGGGCCGCGACGGCCATGTCTTTGCGGGCCGATGCCTCCCGCTGGGAGTCGTTCACGGACTCCGACACGGGGACCTGGTCTGTCAGTTCCTGCGCGGCGGCTTCAAGCTCTTCGGCCAGGTTCAACGCCTGTTCCAGGGGGCCGTGCACGACGCCGTCGCCGTCGGCGGCGCCTCCCGCCTCGAGCAGCAGCAGCCCACAGATGTCCTCCAGCCGTCTTCGCTGGTCGCCGAGTCGCTGGTAGGTGCGGCGGAACATGCGGGAGTTCAACAGTAAGTTTATCTCGCCGGCGGTCAATTCGGTGGCCAGCACCCGTGTGGCAATGTCCTCCAGGTGATGGGCCTCGTCCAGGATGTAGATGTCGGCTTCGGGCACAAGCTCGTGCAGACCGGTGGCAACGGATTCCTTGAGGCTGTAGAGGAGGAGATCATGGTTCGTAATCACCAGATTGGCCTCCTGGGCCCTCCGTCGCATGGAATCAACGTAGCATGGTTCCTGAGCGTAGGTGCAGGCATACCCGAGACAGTCCACCGGCAGCGAGACGATGTCGCGCAGGGCCGGGCCGGGTGGCCGGTGTTCCAGGTAGGCGACGTCTCCCGTGAACGTGCGATCGGACAGTTTCAGTTCGATTTCGTCAAAGACCTGTGCGTCCTCGTTGTCCACCGGTTCCAACAGGGAATCCTGGTCGCGGAGCATGTGCCATTTGTAGTGGCATACATAGTTGCTGCGGCCCTTGGCCACTTCGACCGAGGTGTCCAGGGCCAAGGCGTCCCGCAGAAACGGTATGTCCTTGTCCATCAGCTGATCCTGGAGGGTGCGATACGCGGTGGATACCACCACTTTGCGACCGCTCAGGATTGCCGGCACGAGATAGGCAAAGGACTTGCCCACACCGGTGGGCGCTTCGATTATCGAAATGCCGCCCTCGCAGATAATCCGTGCAACCTCCGCCGCCATGCGGACCTGCGGCACGCGGGTTGTGAAGTCCTGTAGCTTGGCGGCAAGCGGACCGGTGACGCCGAAAACCGAAGTCGTTTCGGCTACGAGGTCCATGGGGTGGAATGTTGCGTGCGGGGACGACGTGGGAGCGGAGGAAACTACAGGTGCCGGAACGGAGCCCGCCGGCCGCGAGGTTGGGCAAACATCTGGCCCGGAGTGTTGTCTGGACGGGTTAGCGAATGAGTGTGTCCAGAATGTGGATCGTTCCGTTCCATGGTGTGGACACCGTGGCAACCACCCTGGCGTTGCCAATCAGCGTCTGTCCCTGGTCGGTTTGGGTGACCGTCCACACCCGGCCGCCGATGGACGTTGCGGTCCCTGCATCCGCCAATTCGGCAAGACTCAGGTCGCCGCTGAGCACATGGGACCGGTTGAATGCGGCCAACGAGTCCAGTGAACTGAAAATGGACTTGATCGTGGCGGTGTCGGCGGCAACCCAGGCCGCGTCGCTTGGCGCCAGCAGCGTATAGGGTCCATCCTGCCCCAACGTTGCCCGTACCGGACTCAGGGTTAGCGCGTAGGCGTAGATTTCCAGTCGGAAATCCTGATTGATGTACTCGGCGATCGTGAGCGATTCAGGATCGACAACGACGGGCGGCAGAGGCGTGGGGGTGGGTGGTGCCGGGGTTGGGGTAACCTCGGGCAACGACTCGGTCGGTGGTGTCCCGGTGGAGTCTTCGACAGTTGCATCTTCGCTGTCTGCCGACGGGGCCGGTGGCTCGGTGTCGGTATCCGTTGTGGGACCGTCCGTGGGAGCCACCGCTTCGGGTTCCGCCATCGTGTCGGTCTGGTCCGCCGCGGCCATCGAGTCTTGGACGGGGGGCAGGTACTGCCGGGGCGCGCCGAACAGCAGTTGCTCCATGGGCGGAACGAAAATGCGGATGCCCGGTTCGAGTTCGGAACAGTCGGGCAGCATGTTGTAGGCACAGAGGCGCCCGGCCACCGTGGCGTTGTTGTAGTTGGCGGCAGCCAAATCGGCGAGGGTGTCGCCGGCGGCGATGGTTATCAGTTGATCCTGCAGTTCGGCCGACAGTTGGGATGCCGGGTCCGGCACGGGTGTTGGCGTGGGGGTGGGCGCTGGCGTTGGCGTGGAGGTGGGCGTGGGCGTGCTGGTCGGCAGTGGGATGTCCAGGGCCTCGCTCAATGCTTCCAGTGTTGGGATGTCGATCGTGGTGCCGACTGCGATGCTGTGACAGTCCTCAATCTCATTGAAATCGCACAACGCCTGGTACAACTCGCCGTTGTTGTAGGCGTAGGCGGCCACGCGCGCCATGGTGTCGCCTGGCTGAATTACATAGGGGGTCCCCGCCTCGGGCAGAATGCGCGACTCGTCCTGCGCATTGATCGTCGAAAACGTCACCAGCATGAACGAAATCGCCAGCAGCACCAGCGAAGCCACTATGCGAATGGCTACATGACGACGCTTGAAGATGGCGTTCATGAAGGGGGAGCGCGGAGAGCCTGACTGCCGGACGCGGAGAACGGGTACCGCAACGAAACTTCGGCGGCCCGGTCACGGCTACGACAGGAACGATACGTCAATTCTATCACCAGCGTCCGGTTTCCGTTGCCGATTGGTCCAGATTGGATCCAGAAACGGTCCGAATGCTGAGGGCGCTGACCGTACAGCGCCCCCGTCACATCGACTTGACAAGCATTCCCTGGTGGAGAACTAAGAGGCGACGGCCGGATTCGAACCGGCGAATGGAGGTTTTGCAGACCTCTGCCTTAAACCACTTGGCTACGTCGCCATCCGGGCGTGAACGATGTCCGATGGAACCGGCAGTTCCGTGACTTCGCTGCGGCTCCCGGTCTATGCTATCAAAATTGTGTCCGCCCTGGCGACGGTTGCCCACAAAAAACACCCCTGCTTCCGTGCCAGTTCCTGCCGTCCCGTGAGTCAATCGGTCCTCAGTCCATGTTCTGTTTGCGGTGCACCGTTCACTGATGCCCGCGATCACCGGTCCGTGGCGCGTGCACCGGCCGCCGCGTGCCATGTGTGCCGGCGGCACGCACCGGCGCCCGGCAGGGAGCGCGGTCTCGTTCTGGGGTTCAATCGCCGTCGGCGATTCGGGTTTCTGCGCGGGTCGGACGGCCGGCGCGTATTCTGTCGAAGTGCGGAGGTTGAGCAGGGTCGCCGTCTACGCAAGGGGGATGTCGTTGCATTTCGGAGAATTGCGGGCCGCAGGGGCCCTGAAGCTCAGGATGTAAGCGTGGAGGCATCGGCTACCGAATTGAAGGCGTGGACGGACCGGCTGGTCGCTTCTGTGGCCCCCGACCGGGGAGCCGCTGACAAATCCGACGGCAAGCGTGGTTCCCGGAACAAGGCGGACTCGTTGTAGGACTGGTTCCCTGCCGGACCCGCGTGCGGAATTCACGATGTGCCGGGGCTCCCGAGGTTGTCCAGCCACTCGTCGTAGGCGGCCGCAACCGACGGCCAGGAGAACCTGCGCCTGATGTGCCGGACCAGGGCTGCCGGTGCGCGGGTGTTGGTTCCCGCCAGTTTCCCGACTCGGTCATACAGGTCGTCTGCGTTCCGATAGAGACAGGTTGCATGCCAACGTTCCGGAATCAGTTCCGGATAGCTGAACCCGTGTGGCAGCAACGGCATGGCACCGGACCCGAGTGCTTCCAGGACGCTCAGGCCGAAGAACTCGTGGTCGGTGGTACTGACTACCAGATCGGCCCGGTACAGCAGTTCCCAATAGTCGGCGCGGCTGTCCAGGTACCCCCAGTGATCGATGTGTTCGTCAAGCTGCTCCCTGGCCGACACCATGGCAGGAGGGGTGTGAGCACCCGGCTCGCCGGCAAACGAAACCTTGAATGGAATGCCGGCATCATGCAGGCGATGCAGCAAGGCGCAGAACCGGTCCGGGCGCTTGTCCTGCTCCCATCGGTGGTTCCACAGGATATGCAAGGGACCATCCTGTCGGACCGCGGAGGGAGTTGCCGCCGGGAAGTCCAGTCCGATGGGCAGAACGGCGGACCGGACCTGCAGCGAAGGTACGGAGGCAGTCTCGGGCAGGTCGGGAACATTGGCCAGCAGGTGGGGAAGATGTGCGAACCAGTCGTCGCGGTGAAAGGCGGAGTTGAACACAATGTGGTCGGCGGCCAACTGGCTCAGCCAGTTGACGAGTGGCAGGGACCGGTCGGGCCTGCGGCGGTCGGGATAGGTAAGCTGGTTCTCGTGCATGTACAGGACGGTGTGCATCGCCCCGGGCAGGGCGTCCCGGGCCAAACCCAATAGGGCCGCCAGGTTCACCATGTCCGTGGCCACGAGGACATCCGGCCGGAAACCCGTTGCCGTAATGGCTCGCACCTGCCGCGCCAGTTCGGCGGCTCCGCCCTGCATGCGCCACTTCCAAAATTGTCCAGGCAGCGTTGCCGCCCGGCACCGGTGGCGGGTGTGTCGCATGAATCCTTCCAGCCAGGCACGATGACTGCCCGCATGAAATGCCGATGCGAACAGGATGTTGCGGGCGCGCGGGTGGTGGCTGGCCATGGTGTGGAACAACTTGATCGGAGGGTGTGGATGTTGGCGTTTCAGACTGGTGGGAGGCGGGGTGGGCGGCTTTCGCCAAACCCCTGCGGACAGGGTCGAAAGGCGGGAATCAAGCCAGCATTCCCTATGCTACAATCGCCGGCACCCGTTGATCCGCAGCCTCCCGAACAGCCCGTGCAGCAACCGGACAACTTTGGGTTCCCAACCGCTGCAATTTGGGCTACCGTACAAGGAGTTACAGCATGAGCAACCGGTTGATCGAGGTCAAGATCGAAAGCGTCCGCGTGAGTCTCTTGTCTCAGCACCGGATCGCCGTCCTGCAGGAAAAGGACGGGGACCGATACTTGCCGATTTGGATTGGTCCCTTTGAGGCGGAAGCGATTGCCATGCAGTTGCGGAAGGAAAAGTCTCCCCGGCCCCTGACTCACGACTTGCTGCATCAGGTCCTGTTGGAGGTCGCACACGACCCGGTATATGTGGAAATTGCCAGCCTGATGGACGACGTGTATCTGGCCCGTTTGGTCTTCAATGCGGAAGACAACCCCATCATGGACGAATTGGATTGCCGGGCGAGCGATGCCCTGGCCCTTGCGGTTCGGTTCGGCTGCCCGATCTATGTGGATGAAGAGGTCATGAACGCGGCCGGCAAGGTGCCGGACGAGGAAATTCCCCTGGATGAGGATGTCGAGGGCGATGCCCCCGATGCAAGCAGTGAGGACCTTGAACTGTTCCGCGACGTGGTGGAGGGATTGGACCTCGGCAGTCTCAGCGACTAGCGCGTGGCAGCCCGGAAAGGTGCGGCGCCTGCCGACACCGTCCTGCCAATGCCCGCAAGGCGTGGGAAGACCACCCAGGCGGACCGCGGTGGCGGCCTTCCTTGGTGGCGCCCGTTTCGGCAACCGTGGCCACATGGGATCGCCACCGGCGGTTCCAACGCGTTTCCGAATTGAATTCCGGCCCCGTTCAGCAGACTGGTGGTGGCCGGTGCAGTTGATGCCGCGTTGCATCGAAAGGCGAGTTGGAATTGCTTGAAATACCGCCCCAGGTCGACGTTGATACCTCGGCCCAAAACCTGTTTAGCCCGCAAGCGGAGCAGGCGGTTTTGGGAGCCCTGCTGCTGCGTCCAGCAGCCCTGATTGATGTAAGCGCCCTGTTGCGCGACCGCTATTTCACGGTCGAGGCCCACCGGGCGATTTTCAATGCCATGCAGGCCCTCAGCGACCAGGGCCTCGAGCCGGATCCGGTCGCACTGGCCAACCGGCTCAGGGAAGAGGGTAGTCTGGAGGAACCCGTGGGGGGCACCGCCTACCTCCAGTACCTCATTGAGAGCTGTCCCACCTCCGTCAACCTGCTCACCTACGCCCGGATTGTCGAACGGAAGGCATTGCTGCGGCAATTGAACCAGGCGTCCTTGGACATCCAGGACCTGATCACGACCGAGAAGGATGTGGAAGACATCATCTCGGACGCGGAAAAGGCGATCTACAACATCGGCCAGTCCCGCGCGGACCAGGATCTGACCGACATCCGGGACATCATGCGGGATGTGGTCCGCGACTTGGAAAAGGCCTATCTGGACGAAGGCAACACGCCGGGTCTGCCCACCGGCTTCCAACAACTGGACGATTTGCTGGGCGGTTTCAACAAGAGCGACTTGATTGTGCTGGCCGGCCGCCCCGGCATGGGCAAGTCCAGCCTGGGCCTGACCATCGCCCTGAATGTCGCACAGCACGTTCGGACTCCCCTGCAGGGGTTCAAGGTGGCCATCTTCAGTTTGGAAATGAGTGCGTCCCAGTTGGTTCAGCGCTTGCTGGCCATCGAGTCGGGCACGGATCTGCAGAACCTGCGCGTGGGTCGTTTTGGCGAGGACCATTGGGCAACTGTCAGGCAGGCCGGCACCCAACTGGGCAAGATACGGATTTTCATTGACGATACTCCGGGTGCCTCCGTGACGTCCGTGCGTTCCAAGGCCCTGCGCCTGCATGCGCGGGAGAACATCGATCTCATCATGATTGACTACCTGCAACTGATGACGGCCGGGGAATCGGGGCAGAACCCGCGTCAGCAGAACCGTCAGCAGGAGATCACGGTCATCAGCGGGGCCATGAAGAACCTGGCGCGGGAACTCAATGTACCGGTGATGGCCCTGTCCCAATTGAGCCGAGGGGTCGAGGCGCGGCAGGACAAGCGCCCCATGCTCCAGGATCTGCGCGAGAGTGGCAGTATCGAGCAGGATGCCGATGTGGTTATGTTTCTGTATCGGGAGAAGTACTACGACCCGGAAACCATCCATGACAAGGTGGCCGAACTGAATGTGGCCAAACACCGGAACGGCGCCACGGGCACTGTTCGGATGGCCTTTGAGGAGACGTTGACCCAGTTCAAGTCCGCTCCCGTCTACGATCCGGCATCGATGGGCCAAACATGAACCCCGGGAGACGATTCGCTGGGCCGGCCGATGCCTTCGTCGGATTTCCGGCCGGCGGCTTGGAGGAAGTGCTGATTCCCGCCCGGTTGCTGACCGACCTCCTGAGCCGAATCGACAGCCTGGCCGAGACCCGGTTGACCCTCTACTGCTACCAGCAAATCGGCCGGTTGTCCGGACAGTCGGCCTGGCTGCGCGCCCGTGATTTGCGGTCCGACCCGGACCTGCTGAACTTGATGTCCGGGTTGTCAGAACTGCACTCCCCCCGGAAGGTTTTGGACGATGCCTTGGAAAAGGCCCTGGTCCGAAACGCGTTGTTGGGACTGGAACTGCCCGGCGCGGACGGCGAACCTGACGACAAGGCCTTGTTTCCAAACACGGAGGCGGGCCGTCGACTGCGCGCGGAGATGGATGCCGCAGGAACCGCGGTCCGCGGCAATGGCAGTGTTCCCCCGATCGCCCGGCTCGCGGAGTCGGAGCCGTTCAGGCTCTATCACCAGAACTTCGGCCTGCTGACTCCGGTCCTGGCGGATCAGTTGCGGAGTTTGATCGAGGAATTCCCGCTGTCTTGGGTGTGCGAGGCGATGGAGATCGCCATTGCCAGAAACAAAAAGGCGCTGGCCTATGTCAAGGCGATTTTGAACCGATGGGAACGGGAGGCGCGGGAGTCGGGCGAACCCGATGGATGCCCACGGCCCCGGGATCCAATGGAGCCGTACGATGACCACTCTGAATGGACTTCAAGACCGCGTGGCCGCTGGGAATGAGGCCGAGGCCAACCAGGCTGGAACAGCTGTTCCGGGGTGCCCGGTGTGCCAAGGGTTTGGTTTCTACACGGTTGACGTGGCACCGGATCATCCGGACTTCGGTGCAGCCTTTCCGTGTGAGTGCCGCCAACGCAGCCACCGGCGGCGCACCCTTGAGCGGCTCCATGCCCTGTCCTACCTTGAGGCCGTCCGGGACAAGACTTTCTCGTCCTTCCTGCAGGAGCCGCCCGGTTACGGTGAGACTGCGCGCGCGTCACTAAGGGAAGCCCACCGGAGGTGCCGCGACTTTGCCGGCCACCCGACAGGGTGGATCCTCCTCGCCGGCATTACCGGATGCGGCAAGACGCACTTGGCAAGTGCCATCGCCAACGAACTGGCGGCAGCCGAGATTCCTGTCCTGATGCTGACTGTTCCCAGCCTGCTGGATCGGCTGCGCGCCACGTTTGCCCCTGATGCCCCGCAAACCTTCAACCAAATGTACAACCTGGTGGAGAGCGTGAACGTACTGGTGTTGGACGATTTGGGTGCCCAAAGCTCGACTCCCTGGGCTACGGAGAAGCTGTTCCAACTGTTGAACGAACGCCACGTACGCGAACTGCCTACCGTGATCACCACCAATCTGCCTCTCTGGGAATTCGAACCTCGACTGCAAAGCCGACTGGGGGACAAGCACCTGGTGAACCAAGTGCACATCAACGCACCCGACTACAGGGTTTGGTCATCGGATCCGGGGGGCGAGACATGGGCCGATCTCAACCGCCTTGACTTGCATCAAGGCGAGACCTTCGACACCTTCGACGTGCGCAGGGCCGAACGTCGCAACGGGCAACAGGATCGTCTGGCGATGGTTTGCCAGGAACTGGAACAGTGGCTGGAGCAGCCACGGGGCTGGCTGGTACTTGCCGGCGCTCCCGGCAGCGGCAAGACCCATTTGGCGGCTGCACTGGCCAACCGGTGGCGCAATTCAGGCCGCCATGTCCTGTTTGCCTCGGTCGAGGACCTGAAGGACTACTTTCGACGGACCATCCAGGCGGATGGGGCCGCGGCGGCGCGGCGTACCGCGCAAATTCGGGAGGTTTCGTTCCTCGCCCTGGACGGCTTCAGTGATACCTGGGAGTCGGTGCGGCGCGGGTCGGGTTGGACGGAAAAGAGATTGCGCAGTTTGCTGGAGTACCGGTTCGATGCCGATCTGCCCACCGTGATTACCACCCATGTCGAACCCGAACGTTGGGAGCGGTGGTTCCAGCACAGGGTCTTCAATGCGCGCAAGTCGCGCTATTTCAGGTTGGAGGATCCCCCCGAAGCGGTGCGTTGAACGCACCGCCCCTGCCATGCGGAAGCAGGACGACTGGTCGATCAGTTCAGGAACGGCTGCAGCCCTTCCCATTCCCGCCAAATGTCGGTGTAGGCGTCCTTATCGATAACCGCCACGTCCTTGTGGCGCAGCCGGGTGATGACTGCCTGTCGCACATGAGGAGACAGGTTGTAGCCGCCGGCATGGAATATCTGGTGGTGGGCGAGGATCAGGTCGCCGGCCTTGCCCGTGACCATGACAGGATCGTGCGGCAGGTCGGGCCGCGGGGTGCCGTTGGCCAGCACCTCGTGACCGTGTTCGCGGAAATAGTCCCGGAAGGCCAAGTGCGATCCGGGCCAGACCGTGAAGTTGCCGGCTTCCGGTTTCGGCAAGTCCATCAGGTACACCACCGCGAACATGGTGAAGGAGCGGAAATAGGTTCCCTTGGCCATGCCGTTGCCGCCGCTGCCCACGCCATCGATGTGTCCACCCAGGCGCGGTGCCGGACTCCCGGGGGCATCCGGAAAGCGCGGGTAGGGCTTGGCCGATTCAACCGGCAGGACATTGCCCTTGCCCAGAAGCTCCTCCGCGATTGGCATCACATCTGACTTGCGGTACAGATCGAGGATCACATCGGCCTGCAACAATTCTGCACAGAAGAAGGCCGACCGGTTCCGTTCGCGATTCTCGCCTCCCTTGCCGACGTTGCCAATGGAGTGATTCACGGCCCGGAGCGCCCTGTTCACCAACGCCGTGGGAATCGCGTCCGGTACACGGATGTAACCATCGCGCACAAACTCCCTTTTCTGGATGTCGCTTAACATAAATCCAAGTCCAATGAAGTCTGAATGCCGCCTGTGGAGCCGTGCAGCCGACCGCTCGGCCCGGCGATTCTAGCACCGGTACAGACAGGTGTTGGCAGACAGGCAGCAGCGGTTGCCAAGGCGACTCCGACGGTGGCACTGTTTCACTTTCGTTGAGTTTGGTCCGTCCCCGTCGACATCCCCCGCACACAAAGGTGTACCGGAGTGGTTATCCGGCACCGCCATGACGGCGCAACCTGCGCGTCGCGGGTGCCACGACTTGGCTACATGTGAGTAGCGATGAAACTCCTACGTACCCGACGCTGGGGTTGGCGTGGCGAGGTGTGGAAGCGTGTGTGACCACTGCGGTCCCCGCCGGGATCAGATGCTGGACAGGTCGGGAGAAACAATCCCCTCATGGCCCAGAAACCCGAATCGCAAGCTTGGTCCGGATGCTTGCAATTGCATCGCGGGCCATGACCGGCCGACTCGGAAATCGGTACTTCAAGGTGAAGACCTCAAGGCAACCACATGACAGCTGCTTCAACAAGCAGGACAGCCGCCTGCAACGAGTGGCTGTCTTCACGCCAGGAACCTTGGACGGCCTTGGGACTGTCCGGTATCCGTCCCACTTCAGGTTGCCTTGTGGTTCAGACGCGAGACCGCCCGCGGTCTATTTGAACACCGTAAACTCGGTGACGTATGCGTTCGTCACGGAAGTACCGGTATTGGCATAGTCGGTGACGGAACTGATATTCGCCTCGTAGTCTATTGGACGCACGGTGAGCGAGGCGACCGGACTGATGATTGCGCCCCTGTCGTTGACAGCCCATGCCGTGAACTTGTAGGTCTCGTCACTGGCAAGCGTATTGATTGGAAAATCCCGATGCTCATTCGGAGCCAATGCAAAGATGAGGCTACCTTCCTCTGGCGGCGGTGCGTTGATAAAGGACAGACCTTGATTGGCAGGGATGATTGTATTTGGTGTGAATGGCAGGCTGGACAGATTCTGCATCGCAACGAAAATCTTGCCGCCATCGTTGATCCTGACGTTGCTGAGAACCCTGTTGTCGTCGGCAAAGTTGGAGGCACTTGATCCAGGGATGGTTTTTCCAACAGTCAGTGCAGTTTGATAGCTGGCCTCGGATGCCACGGTGGCAACGTCGTCTCCTCCAGGCACCACGTCGCTACCTTCGTCGGTGATCCGCATGATGTAGGCCTCGAAGTCCGCATCATCGTAGGGCCCCGCATCCGACTTGTAGGGTCTGCCGTCTGCATCTTTCTCGGTGTTGGCCAAGCCGATCCTCAACCTCGCCGTGCGCGGCCTGGTCAGCAAGCCATCCGCCCTGTAGTTTCCGAAGCGTTCGTTGTAACCCACGTAGTAAAAGGTGCCAACCGGCACCAACTCAAATAGGACAAAGCTGCTGCTTTCAATCACCGTGATGTTAGTCGTGTAAGCCGGCGCGGACAGACTCTGGTTGACACGCACCTCCAGGATGTCACTGATGAGGTAGCCGTCGTCCGGGGTATCGACCACAATCGCCATCTGGACCTTCACCTCGGTACCGGTCCTGACGTCGGTGAAGGTGGTCTTCCTCGTACCCAGCGACAAGGTCCTGGTGTCGAGATCGTCGCCGTCGTCCAAGATGACCACGAGGGATGCGTTGAATGTGTTGGGGCCCAGACCCCAGGTCGCCGGATCGGTGGTCGTCCACGCTACGTTGACTTCATCCTCAGCGTCGGCATCGCGGGCTACCGTCAAGTCTGCAATCTGGCCTTCCCGAAAGCGGGTTCCGTGGGGGCAGTCCGAATAGTCATCGTCGAACAGGTCGCCAGTCGCGAGGCCGCCTCCGCTGATCACGGCCAACGCCAGAAGTGCCAGCAAGGCACTCTGGAGCGAGGTTCCGCCGGTCCCCCTGGGGCTTCCCGTCGTACCAGTCGTGCGGACGGGTTTCGGCATTGCCTTCCAAGCGTTCATGGGGAGTATTCGTCACGCTCAAGTGGGTTGGGGTCAACAGCGCGATGATTGGTCGGAAGACAGGGAGCACGATGGCAACCAGCTTCCCGATCCGGTGAAGGGGGGCATGGCCCAATGCCCTGATGCACCCGAAATCGTTTCGTTCCGGGCTGGGGACCGACAGGGATCTCGCGCCGAACCGATACCTCGTCCGATGACCCACTTGCCGGGATCGGACGTCAACCGCCTCTGGACGTTGTGCCCACAGTCACTTCACTGTTTTACGAAGGCTGTCTCCGATGGCCCAATCACCGCCGACCACGTCGATGGAGACGATCTCCCGTGGCGGTCCGTCCTGACCTGCGCCCAGACTTCCCGCTCGTGGATCTCGTCGTCCGGACGAGCGGTCCTTTCCTTCCGGCGGGTGAACGCAATGTGCTTCGACGATTGCGTGGGCGCCGGGATGGATGCGGGACGCACGCCATTCCCCAAGACCCGCCAGTCAATAACTGATTCTATACCGACTCCATGCCTGTACACAACCCACATGTGTGCAACGTTATAAATATGAGTGGCGGCGCTCCATCAAAATGACAGAGAGGAATTCCTAAAACCAGGCGCGGTGAGTGGGCCTCGGGACGGAGGGGGACCGGATGCAGGCCTTTGTCGTCGGCCTGGCCGATGGTGGACGCGATGAAACCACGCAGGGGCCGCAGGGCTCTTGCGTGGGCACGGACCCAAGGCCACGACAACGGCGGCAGGCCCGCCTCTACGTCTACGGGCCGGTGGGCGTGTGCTCCCGGTTCCGAGGACGAGTTCCGGATTCTCGAAAGTGTCCACCCTGTTCCCAGATGCCACGTCCCCCATCGGAAGGCGATGGTCCTGACCTGAGACAAGCGAACGAAACCCATCCCACGCGCGGAAGATGCCGATAATGGTCTGGTACCAAAATCAACAAGATTGAAACAGTGCCCCGACGGCCGGACCGGACCATCGGGGCACCGATTCCGGTTGTATAATCGCAGAACCTCGCAATCAGGCGTTTCCCCCGTGCGATCCCATTCCCTACTCCCATCCCTGCTGCTTGCGGCTGCCATGCTTGGGCTGGCGGCCTGCACCCAGGCGACGGTGGAACCCCCACCGCCCACCAGAACCCCGGATCCGCTCTATGTCCAGGCGGCGCCCACCAAGGAAGTCGTCTGGGTCGACTCCGGCGTCGGTTCCCAGGGCGAACAACCCTCCTCGGTGCCGTCGGGCTCGGATCCGCAACCCGCTGACCCGGAACCCACGCCCGTGCCGGCTCCGGAAACATGCGTGCGGGTCGTAGTCCAATACGGAGTGAACGTGCGTTCCGGGCCGGGGATTGCCAATCCCGTGGTTGTCCAGCTTGCGCCGAACGAGGAATTCCCGTTTCTCGCAGAGAACCCCAACGGCGATTGGTTTCGCATCCGGCACCCCGACGTGTCCTCCGGTGAGGCCTGGGTGGCCGGCGTCTACAACAATATCGAGATGTCAAGGAAGGTTGACTGTTCGCCGTAGCACGGCCCTGTCGGTGCCGATTGGTTTTTCGTTCAGGTACCGACTGTACAGGTCATGAACTTCGGTCGGCCTGGGACCTGGGGCCAATTGGCCCTGTTGTGGACGTTGGTGTTTGCAATTGGTGCGGCCGCAATGGCGATCGCCGCGACGCCTCCGGCCGGAAGCTGGATGGAGTCGTTGACCGGGGAAACCGAACTGTTGCCACAGATCAAGGGCATCACCGACCTGGTGCGGCAGGCGGTGCGGCCCAGAGTGCGCACCGACGACCAGGCGCCGATCGCGCCCGTGTCCGCTCCCGAGGGGTTTCCCTGGGGAGTCAACACATTCCTGCAACACGAGGTTGGCGAGGCCCGTCGCGCACGCGTGACCCGGATGGTGTCCGAAACCGGATTCACCTGGATTCGGCAGCCCATGCCCTGGCAGGATGTGGAGATCCACGGCCGCGGCGACTTCGAGGACCGACGCAATCATCCGCCGCGCTCCGCCTGGTACAAGTACGACACCATCGTGCGCCAAGCCGAGGCCCACGGCCTCGAAGTGGTCTTCCGTCTCGACAATCCACCGGCCTGGACCCGTGCCGGGGGTGACGGGGTCGGTGTGCAGGCCCCGCCCGACGATCCCGCGGACTTCACAGCCTTTGTCAAGGCCGTGGCCGACCGGTACAAGGGGCGCGTTCGGTACTATCAGATTTGGAATGAACCGAACATCTATCCGGAGTGGGGAGAGCAGCCCGTTTCTCCGGAGGCCTACGCTGAACTGCTGTCCGCCGCGGCCAGCGCCATTCGGTCGGTGGATCCCGATGCCGTCATCGTGCTGGCGGCGATGGCGGCCACGACCGCCTATGCAGGCGATACGGAGCCGGGTGGCAACTTGAACGATCTGATCTACCTGCAGCGGCTGTACGACGCAGGAGCCGCGGAGTGGTTCGACATCCTGGCGGTGCAGGGGTACGGACTCTGGTCCGGCCCCCTGGACCGGCGAATGCATCCGCTGGTGTTGAACTTTGGCCGCGCCCGGTATGTGCGGGATCTCATGGTGCGCAATGGTGACGGGGCTACGCCGATGTGGATAAGCGAAATGAACTGGAACACCGTGCCCTTGGACCGGCCGGCACCCTTCGGCCGGGTCACTCCGGACGACCAGGGGCGGTTCCTGATTCAGGCATTCCGGCGCATCGAGGACGAATGGCCGTGGCTTACGCTGGCCAACGTCTGGTACTTCAAACGGGCCCTGCCGGATTGGGAGGAAAGGGGTGATCCGCAAGCTTGGTTTCGGTTGATGGACCATAATGGCAAGCCATCACAGGCTTGGTACGACTTGCACTACTGGTTCGGCTCCAGGCGCGACTCGCACAGCCGGTCCGCCCCGCCGTAGGGTGGGGTTGTTAAAGACACAAACGGGACTTACCACCTTGATCAT
Organism: Caldilineaceae bacterium; assembly: GCA_965208365.1. Classification (GTDB taxonomy): domain Bacteria; phylum Chloroflexota; class Anaerolineae; order Caldilineales; family Caldilineaceae; genus Bin34. The sequence continues at coordinate 3,076,270 of OZ242330.1, forward strand.
CAAGAAAATCACGGTTGGCCTACTCGAGGAAAACTGTTACCTGCTTGGATGCGAGGAGACACGGGCCGCGGTCCTGATTGATCCGGGCGATTCGGCCCGGTCAATCCTCCAGCAGGTGGAGGAGGATGGCCTGGAACTGCAGGCCATTGTCAACACGCATGCTCACTTTGACCACGTGTTGGCCGTCAACAACATCGTGGACGCCACGGGGGTCCCGTTCTGGTTGCATGAACTGGACCTGCCCACGCTGCAAGCGGTCCCGGCCCAGGTTGAGGCTTGGCTTGGCGCCCGCGTGCCACCGGTCCGGCATCCGGACCATTACCTGGAGGAAGGCCAGACCCTGGAGTTCGGAACCATGCGGCTGCAGGTTCGGTTTGTCCCCGGCCACGCGCCCGGCCATGTTGCGTTCGTGGAAGAGGAGCACCGGTTGGCCGTTGTGGGGGACACCCTCTTCCACAGGGGCATTGGGCGCTTCGATCTCCCCGGTGCCGACGGTCCCACCCTGTTGGCATCGATCACCGATCAACTGTTGACTCTGGAGGATGACTTCGCCGTGTTGCCGGGACATGGGCCGGAGACCACGATCGGCGAGGAACGGGTCCAGAACCCGTACGTCGGCGAACATGCCACGTTTGTGGTCTGAATCACTTGGGAAAATCCCGTCATGACCCGTGCGGCATTGGGTTGGCTTGAGCGTCTGCGGCAGGGGCTGAAGTCCTTCGCTGCGCCATCCGGCAACGAACCGGTCTGCGTTCTGGAAACCAGCCACCCCTTGGAAGCCGAGGTCCTGAAAGGCGTCCTCGAAACCCACGGATTTCCGGTGATGATTCAGCGAGATTCGGCGCGGGACGCCTATCCTGTTACCGTTGGCGATATGGCAACTTGCAGAATTCTGGTGCCGGCGAACCTGGCTGACAGTGCCCTCGAGGTTCTGTCGGCAACCCCGCAGGATGCAGGGGAAGTAACTGCTCGCTGAAATCTGAAGATATCTGTTGGAAATTGATACAATTGAGCCATCTTCCGCACGGTACAATGGACCCCCTGAAGCAAACGGACCCGGTGCAACGGAGCCCTTGCCCAACGCCCCCGGCCGACGGTGCCCGCGGCCTGGTCAAGGCGCACCGGATTGCCCTGTGCCCCAACGACCGGCAAGCCTCCCTGCTGGCCGAGCACGCGGGCTGGGCGCGGGTGGCCTCCAACTGGTCCATCGACCGCTTCGCCGAAGCCTGGTTCACCGGCGAGGGCGAGGACAATGAATGGCTCTCGGACATGGACTTGCGGAAGCAGTTCAACGCCGTCAAGCGGGACCTGTTCCCATGGTCCAAGCCCCTGTCCCAGAACGTGGCCAAGAATGCCATCATCCACACTGGCAAGGGGCTGGATGCCTGGGGCGCCTACAGGAAGGCATTGAAGAAGGGCAAGCGTCCGCGCCGGGTCGGGTTCCCCCGGTACCGCAAGCGTGGCAAGCACATGGCCTTCACGCCGACCAACGGGCGCAACACGATCCGGGTGGACGGCAACCGGGTCCGCATCCCGGCCATCGGCTGGGTGCGCATGCGGGAGCCGCTGCGCTTCGCCGGGGACATCCTGAGTGCCACCGTCAGCCTGGAGGCCGACCGCTGGCACATCGCCTTCCAGGTGGACACCGGGGAGCCGGAACCGTCCAAGCGTCCCGGTCCGACCGTCGGCATCGACATGGGCATCCAGACACTGGCCACGCTGTGGGACGGGGACAAACGGACGAAAATCCTCAATCCGCGTCCCCTGCAGGAGGCCCTGGCCGAGCTGCGACGCATCGACAAGGCCATCAGCCGATCTATCAAGATCCACGGCAAGCACCGGACCTCCCACCGGCGGGAAGCTCTGTACGCCCGGCGGAGACGGCAGTACGCCCATGTCTCCCATCTGCGCAACGACCACCACCACCAGACCACCACGGCGATCGCCAAGCGTGGCGGGACGGTGAAGGTGGAGACCCTGCACATCGCGGGGATGCAGCGCAACCGGAGACTGGGACGCGGCTTCTCGGATGCCGGTCTGGGGGAGTTCGTCCGCCAGTTGGAGTACAAGTGTGCCTGGTACGGGACCGCCTTCGAGAAGGTGGACCGCTGGTACCCCTCCTCGAAGACCTGTAGTGCGTGCGGGGCCGTGAAGCAGTCGCTGTTGCTGTCGGAGCGCACCTACCGCTGTCTGCAGTGTGGGTTCGAGTGCGACCGGGACGAGAACGCGCCCGGAACCTCCAGGCGTTCGACCCGGCGGCCAGGTCGGCCGTCGCCGACGTGGAGACCCGTAAGTCGGGCCCGACTGTGGGCCTGCAAGGTCGCCGAAGCGTCAACCGGACAGGCAGTCCACTTCCGCTTCACGCAGGAAGTTGAGATTGTCATAGGTTCTGGAGACCGGGATATGGAACCGATGCCGAACGAGCAGATCCAATCTTCGAATTGAACCTGAACATGGCACGTGTGATTTCCAGTCGGGACCGGTTGCTCGAGGCCCGGTCCGGTGTACACCTGAGTCCGCGGGTGCAGCTGACGCTGGTCGGCCTGGCGGCCATTGCACTGGTCATCTTCCTGATCGTGCGGGCCACGGTTCAGACCTCCATGTACTACCTGACGGTGGAGGAGTTCGCGGCGCGGCAGGATTCCCTGGCCGGTCAAAGGGTACGCCTCAACGGTTTGGTTGTGCCGGACAGCGAACAGTGGAATGCCACTGCGACCCGGTTGGATTTCCAACTCTACGAAGTTGAGGGGGGCGCCGTGCTGCCTGTTGTCTACCACGGCCCGCGCCCGGATAATTTCAGGCCGGGCACGTCGGCCATCGTTGACGGTTCCCTGGACGCGGACGGACGTTTCGTGGCGGACAGTCTGCTACTCAAGTGCCCATCCCGCTATGAGGAGGGCCCCGAGGAGATATACATGGAAGCCGCTTGAGGGCGGCTTGGCGAAACTCCTGTGCCGGACCACCAACCGAATGCCTCTCCTCTGCTCCTTGCCGTGCAGGGACTCTCCAAGGCGTACGGCTACCGGACTGTACTCAGCGAGGTTCGCTTTGAGTTGCGCACCGGCGAATGCGTTCATGTACAGGGGGCCAACGGCTCGGGCAAGACCACCCTGCTGCGGATACTGGCCGGGTTGACCCCCAGCGATGCCGGCACCTTGCTGGTGTCCGGGATGGAAATGACTCCCGCCGAGCTGGTCCGGACCGGGGCAGTCGGCTATCTGGGCCATGATCCCTACCTGGACGGACGGTTGACTGTGCGCGAACACCTCGAGTTTGCGGCCGTCTGCTTTGACATGGTGTCTCCCGCCGTACGCATCGACGAACTGCTGGAACGAGCCGACCTCGCCGCCATGCAGCGCACGCGTACGCGGGATCTGAGCAGGGGCTGGCGCCAGAGGTTGGCATTGTGCCGCGCCTGGCTGCCGGATCCCCGGATTGTCCTGCTGGATGAACCCGACAGCCACCTGGATGCCGAAGGTCTGGACTTCCTCGCGTCCCTGCTGGGCGAACGTCGGGCCGGGGCACAGGGAATTCTCTTTGCCGGCCATCGGCCACCATCAGGTTGGGCCGACCGGGTCCTGATCCTTAAGGAGGCCCGGCTCGCGGAGGGGGCCGGGTAGTCCATGGCTGCCGTTCGTCCGGTTGACCCAGGCGGTACTATCCGCGAGGTCCCCGCGCCCAACCAGGAATTGACGCCGGACGTCCGGATTCGGCAACGCGGGCCGTTGGCAGCCCTGTGCTTCCAAGTGGCAGCCATCGTGCGCATTGAGATGCGTGCGGAGCTGCGGGGCCTGCCGATTCTGTCGGCCATGGCCAGTTTGGGCGTGTTGACCATCCTGGTACTGGGATTCGTGTTCGAAGCGGCGGGGGCCGCCGACGGCACCCGTGCATCCGGCGTGCTGTGGGCAGCCCTGATGCTGGCCGGCTCGGCCGGCTTGGAACGGCAATTTGGTTCGGCCGACGCACGGTCCATGACCGGATTCCTCCTGTCAGCGCCGGTATCGCGGACGGCGATCTTCCTGGGTCGGCTTTGGGTCTGGAGCCTGCTGTTGGCGGTCGCGGGGGGGCTGGCGTTGATAGGGGTGATCGTCCTGTTCGACGCGGAGTTGTGGAAGCCCGGTGTCTTGGGGGTGCTGTTCTTGGGATGCTTTGGCTTTGCCGCCGTGGGCACGACGGTGGCTGCCATGATGTCCGGCATGCGCCAGGGGCAGGGACTGGTGGCAGTGATCCTGCTGCCGTTGGCCATCCCATTGCTGCTGGCCGGAACCGGTGCCTGCAACGCGCTGACACAGGGAGCGTCGGCACAGTCCTACGGGGCGTGGATTTTGATGGTGATCCTCTTTGATCTTGTGGCGGTCGCGGTCGGTATACTGCTTGCCAACCTTGTTTGGCAGGATTGGCAGTGAACGGATCAACCCAAGTGACGCTGCGTTGGCATCGGGCCCACGAGTTGGTGACGCTCGCGGCGTTCCTCAGTTTGATTGCGGCCCAGTGGTTTGGGCTCGTCAATGCACGTCCGGCCGCCAATCTCGTCGGCGTCGAGCAGGTTGCGCAGCGGATTTTCTATACCCATCTGGGAACGGCCATGGCCGCCGTGACCGGTCTGGCACTGTCCTTTGTATGTAGTCTCGGTTGGCTCCTGCGCAAACGTTCCGACTGGGACCTGATGGCCGCGGCTGGTGTCGAGGTCGGTTTGGTGGCCTCGCTCTGCCTAGTGGCCACCGGCAGCATCTGGGCCAAGCCCACCTGGAACACCTGGTGGACATGGGACCCGCGCCTGACCACCACGCTGGTGCTTGTTCTGGTCTACGTCGCCTACCTGATTCTGCGTAACGGCCTCGAGAACCCGCGTACGCGGGCAACATTCGCCGCCGTGTACGCCCTCCTGGCCTATGCCACGGTGCCGTTGACCTACTATTCCGCCGTATGGTTTCGCAGCATCCATCCGATGATCTTCCTGGACGACAATCCGACCGGTGAGGGTGATTTCGGCCCCTTCCTGGGACCCACCATGACTTCGGCTCTCCAGTGGTCCATGCTGGCGTTCGTGTTGCTGGCTCTGTGCCTCGTGTTCCTGCGCTGGCGCATGCTGCGCCTGGATCGAACCATACAGATTTTGCAGGCCCGTTTGGCCTGACCAACCGGCTGCGGCCTTGGGACCCGGCAGGGTCTGCATGTCGCGGCATCCGCTTCGGAATCCTCAACGCATGCAGTATCTTTTCCTGGCCCTGGCTGTCGTTTGGACCATCACCCTGCTGTATGTGGTGTTCCTTATCAACAAGCAGAAACAGCTCGAGACCTTGGTTCACGAACTGCAACAACGGCTGGCTCGGGAATCCGGCGACTGAGGAATGGTCAATTCAACGCGGGCCGGACGCGGCCGGCAACGACAATGATCAGTTGAACCCGACTTGGATTCCCGTACCGAACGAATTCCCGCGGAGGCGTCTCTGTGACCCAACAAACGGCGACTATGGCCCCACCGGCTGTCCAAATACGCTGGTCCCACACGTTTCTGCATTCCCTGGCATTTGTTGTTGGGTTCGGTCTGGTCTTCACACTGCTGGGGTCCGCGGCAGGGCTCATGGGACGCAACCTGAACTACCTGCTGCCCGTCGTGCAGAAGATTGGCGCCGTGCTGCTGGTGTTTTTTGCCTTGGTTGTCACGGGCCTGGTCAACCGGTTGGCCAATGTTCTGCGCCGACGTATGGATCTCTCCGTCAATCCTGCGGCCGCACTGTTGGTGCGCGGCCTCGACATGGCCAACGGCCTGTTCTACATGGAGCGCCGGGTGGCGCAGATGCACGAGGTACGCCAGGGTTGGGGCTATCTGAGCAGCATTCTGATGGGCGTAAGCTTCAGTGCGGGTTGGGTGCCGTGTGTCGGACCAATCCTGGCCAGCATTCTGTTCCTTGCCGGCGACAGCGCCACAGTGGTGACGGGCGCCTCGCTCCTGGCAATTTTCAGCCTCGGTCTGGGCATCCCGTTCCTGGTCACCGGGGCCGCCTTCGGCACGGTGGCAAAATGGTTGCGCCGTCTCAATCGGCACACCAAAATTGTCAGCTATGTGAGTGGCATCTTTCTGGTGGCCGTCGCGTATTTGTTGTGGCAGGATCAACTGGTGCGGTTGACGGCTTCTTTCGGCGCCTTCAACGTGGTCGCGCTCCAATGGGAGGAATGGTTCACAGAGGCACTGGGTCTGACCATCAATCTGGATGCCAGCCTGGTGGCCAGTGCTCCGTTGGCCTTTCTGGCGGGGGTCATTGGGTTTTTCAGTCCCTGCGTCCTGCCGCTGATTCCCGCCTACATCGGATACCTCAGCGGAACGTCGCTGCGCTGATGTTCGTGCGCCTGTCCGTGGGCCTGTTGGTCCTGTTGCTCGTCACAGGCTGTCGAGGTGCGCCGGACCCCAACGCGGGAATCCAGGATCCGGGACGGGTGCCGCCGGAGATTGGGGTTCTGCTAACTCCCCCCTTTGTCCCCGGCGATTCGCTCCTGACGGGAAGCGTGCCAGGCCGACCGGGGTTGTGGGATCCGGTCGAGGGACATCCGGTTCCGGCGTTCTCCCTGTCCGCGCCGGACGGCACCTCCATCTCCAGTGAGGCCCTGTCCGGGAGGGCCTTGGCCGTCAATTTCTGGGCATCCTGGTGTGGCCCCTGCCGCCACGAAATCCCGCTATTGGTGGATCGTCAGGCGGAATTGCCGGAGGACTTGCTGATTCTGGCCGTCAATGTCAGGGAGCCGAAATCGAAGATCGTGGAGTTTGCAACAGAGGTGGGGATGGAGTTGCCGATCGTGCTTGACCCGGATGGCAACGTCGGGGATCTGTTTGGTGTCCGCGGATTGCCTACCACGGTCTTCGTGGATCCACAGGGCAACCTCACTGCGACTTGGCGGGGCGTGCTGGATCGGGCCAAGCTGGTCCAGTTGACGGATGCCTCGCTCGGCCGCTGACGCGGGCGGGTTGGCGATCTGGCTCGGGAAACATGCATGTCTGCTTCGCCGACACACAAACCCGACGATCATGTGTTGATATCGGAGGCTGGAGCGGACCGCCTGTGGTCCCTGTTGCGTTTCAGCCTGCGCCACTGGCTCGTCCTATATCTGGTGCTGAGCGGCCTGTATGCCGGCCTTGCCCTGTTGGCACCGGTGGCCATGTCTCTGGGTTGGCTCCGACTTGGCACTGCGCTGCACGGCTTGTACTCTCTGGTTTGCCATCAGGAACCCGGTGCCAGCTATCTGGTCTTCGGCCGCGGGGAGCCCTTGCCGGTGGAATTGGTTGACGACCGTTTTTGGAAAGGTTCGCCCGCCATCGGCTGGAAGACCGCGTTGTGTCAACGGAATCTCGCGATCTACGGATCACTTTTCCTGTACGGCCTTGTGTTTGGCCTGACCGGGCGTCGATGGTCCCCCCTTGCGCTTTGGATTGGAGCCTTGCTGTGTGTGCCCATGGCGGTGGACGGGCTGACTCAGGTATTCGGCTGGCGCGAGAGTACATGGCTGTGGCGAACCCTCAGCGGCAGCCTGTTCAGTTTGGGAGTTGCCGGAGCGCTGTTGCCCAGAGTACAGGTGGCCAGCCGGGAGGCGCTGGAGCAGTTCGCCGCCAATCGGCTTTAGGAGGGGATGGATGTCCGGCCCATTGGGGAGCCAATTCGGCGCGGTCGGGATTCTGTCCACCTTCCTTGCCGCCCGTCGACTGGATTGGATCCACGCGGTGCATTCCGTTCCCGTGTCGATGGCGTGTCGCCGCTCAGCGTCGGTGCAGCCGACTTGATCCGGTTTGGACGTTCCGACGGTGCGGTGATTGCCGGCCTAGGGCTGAACGTTCCGGGGATGCTGTTTCAGTGTTGCTGCTGTTGTGTTGGCCTGCATCCGGGACGGCACCCCAACGTGTGAAAGCAGTCCTGTTCATGTGCGTCAGGTCGGTCGGCAGCCTCCCCACGGCATAACCCGTGCCGCTGTCCGGCTGCGGTGTCGCTGCCGGCACTGCCAGTCCCTGTCAGATCTCGGGTATGGTGTCGTCGTTCGCGGCCAAGGTTCAGCTGCCGTTGGCACTGGGCTTCAGGTAGTCGATATCGCGCAGGCCCTTGTCCACGTAACGGACCTCGCAGGCATCGGCTGCAGAGCGTAGGGCTCCATTGTTGCCTGCGTCATCCCATCACTGCCCCGTACCCAGGCCAAAGTCACGGGCCATCATGGCGCGTACTGTGGAAATCTGCTGGCGCAGTGCTGCCCTTGCCGGATCATTCTCCCCGGAGGTTTCCGGGCTAAAGGCGAACATCATTAGTTGCTCGTAGGCCTGATCGAATTGAGTTTTGTCCCAGTCCTGCTCCCGGCGCATCAGTTGCCCCCAGCGCGCCATCAACGCGGCAGCGCGGAACTGTTCATCTGTCAAGTCCTCCTTCAGATCCCCTCGCTTCAGAATGACGGAGGTTTCGAACCACTGGCCTTCCAAATCCAGCCAGCGCAGGTGGGCCGTTGCCACTATCTGCTCGGTTTCCGGCGAGTCGCCGGTTGGATCCGGATCCGTCAGCTCAATTTCGTACAGAACCGTCACGGATTGCCCTGATCCCACCTCGCCCGCATCGACGCTGTTATCGCTGAAGGCCTCGTCCCGCATGCTGCGGTTCTCGAAACCAACTTGACGCCAGGCCGTCACCGCGGCAGGCTCGAACACAAGCTGACTGCGTGCCTCCAGGGCCACCGGCAACAGGTGGGACATTACGGTCTTCAGCACCCTCTCCTTGTCTTCCAGATCACCAAAGAAGACATATTGACCGTCCCCCTTGTCTCCCAACTGCTCAAGAATCTCGTCGTTGAGCGTTTCGAATCCGATGCCTACAGTGGACAGACGGATCCCCTGATCCCGAAAGCTCTCCGTCTGTTCCAGCATCTGCTGGTGATTTGTCAGGCCGGTGTTGGCCGCGCCATCCGAAATCAGGATGATGGCGACTTCACGGTCCGGCCACAATTCTTTTTCCCGAGTCGCCTGCGTGTAGGCAAGGTGCAGTCCGGAGAAGAGATTCGTAGAGTTGTCCGGCACCAGGGATTGCAAGGCGGCTGGCAGCGGGTCCGCGAGCGTGGCGATTCTCGCGGTCTCCACATCAACGGTGGAATCGGTGGCATAGGATACGAGCCCCAGACGATCCTGGACTTGCAGGTCGTCCGCCAACTGCCGAATCAGGGCGCGCGCCAAGTCGAACTTGACGCGTCTCTGACCGGGCAGTCCCGTGTGTTCCCCCATGCTGCCCGAGCGATCCAAGCAGATGATGATGCTCATGGGGGAACGGGGCGGAGCATCGGCCGCTTGCATCACCACGCGTAACAACCCGAGTGCGTCATCATCGCTGAAAGGATGTGGCCTCACGCCATCCAATGACAGGTTGAGACCCTGGTCGGGTACCGGATACTGGTAGGGCAAGGCGTTGACGAACTCCTCGGGCCTTATGGCACCAGTGGGAGGACGTTCGGCGTTGCGCAGCCACAACTTGGTCACGTCGAAGGATGCACGATCCACATCAAGCGCGAAAGTGGACTTGTCATGCTCCGCCGTAGTGAAGAAAGGGGAGGAACCGTAGTCCTTGAAATGACGAAGCCCCGCCGCCGTTGTGGGCGGGCAAACGACTACGGTTGTACTGCTGGCTTGGGTCGTGGAGAGCACGGCCCCCATCAACGTCAAAAACACTGTCAGGAACAGGACTCTGGTTTTCATGTCGCACTTTGGGCCCGCATGGTTTACGTGTGGGCCGAGAGTGTAGGTTCATGCACTTGGGCTATTCAGACCCAGCCCGGATCGGTTGGGGATCCATTCAAGATCGGTTCTGACCGTAACCGTTCAGCAACGGTGTGGGCAATCAAGCCTCGATGGCTGTTGACACAGGGGCCTTCTGCCAAGGAACCTGGTCTCGGATCACTTTGTCCAGGGCAAGGAGCAACTTGCACATGGGGGCTACGCGTGCCACCGTCCCCGGGTTGGTCCTGCCGGTGTCAACGGGTGCAGAAGATGCGGATGGCGGGTTTGTGGCGGGTGGCAGTCATGGTGACCATGCAGGAAAGAGGGAGTAAGGAGGCCGCGACCGCCCTGGACCTCCGGCGGCAGGTGTGTTGGGGGATGCTCGTATTCGTGTCCCAGCGGCGTACGGTGGAGGTTCCATATCTACGGCCAGGGCCCGGCCATCCGGACTGAACGCCACCCTGCGGGACGGTTTTTGGTGAAACGCAACCCGACCATAGGGCTCTTTCGTCCGTTCCGGGTGCGGACCAACATCAACGAGATGGAAACAGTGCCCGTGTTCCCCAGTACCATGGCCCCTCACTTCCCGACTGCAGGTACAATCACGGTGCCTGCGGTGCGCCTCGCCACCGAGTCCTGGACACGAATTTGCCGAGTGGTATTGCCTTGCTCGGTACTGGATGCTCCACCCGGACGGTCGGGCTTGTGTCGGTCGGTTGTTCCGCGATTGGCCATGTCGGCAGGCGCGGGTTGTGATTAATCGCTTGGTGGGAATCTGAAGCATGCGTTCACTGGTCAGGGCCGGCCGGTTCCTGTCACCCTACAAGGGGCTGATCGCAGGCACTATTGTGACGACCATCCTGCCGGTCATGATGGAACTCACCGTTCCGCGCTTCATGCGGGTTGTCATTGACGACGGCATTCTCCAGTCGGACTTCCAAGCGGTATGGGAGGGAGCCCTGGTCATGTTCCTGGCCGCGGTTGTGGGTGCGGTCGCGACGTTTGGCCAAGGTGTTTTCAGGGCACGATTGTCACAGGCCCTGGCCTTCGACATTCGCAACGAACTGTTCGCCAAGGTCATGCAGCTGTCCCATCCCGATGTGGATCAGATTAAGACCGGTCAATTGATTACGCGCCTGACCTCGGATGTGGATGTCGTGCGCATGTTCTCCAGTGTGGGTGTTTCCTTGGCCCTGCGCGCCGCGCTGATGGTGGTCGGCAGCATGATCATGCTGGTGTTGTCCGATGTGCGACTGTCCCTGATTGCATGGGTCATGCTGCTGCTCACAGGTGTGGTCCTGAGGTGGGTGTTCGTCAAGGCCACGCCGCTCTATGCCATCGTGCAGGCCCGCCTGGCGGCCCTTAACGTGGTGGTGCAGGAAAACCTGTCCGGCATGTCCGAAGTGCGGGCGTTCGTCCAGGAACAGGCTCAAATTGCCCGGTTCTCCGACGCCAACGAGTCGCTGGTGGACCAGAACATCAAAGTGGGCCGCCTGATTGCCGTCTCCATGCCCCTGATCGCCCTGTTCACCAACTTGGGACTGGTCGGCCTCGCCTGGTTCGGTGGGAGCGCCGTGATTGCGGAGGATATTTCGCTTGGACAACTGGTGGCGTTCAACAGTTATCTCATGGTCGGCTTAACGCCCCTGTTGCTCCTGAGCGGCATGCTGGCCATGTTTTCCAGGGCCACAGCGTCTTCGGTGCGCATTTGGGAGATACTCGACACGGAGCCGGCTGTCAAGCCGCCGGTTTTACCTCCCCCCCGTGATCTCGCCGGTCGCTTGGAGTTCCGCAATGTCGATTTCGCCTACACACGGTCCGGTCCGGCTGCGCCCAACGGGACGGCCAACGGAGTTTACGCGGCGGGCCACGGACGGCGCGCCGGCGAGAAGGTTCTGTCCGGGCTTGACTTCACCATCGAGGCCGGCCAGACCATTGGCCTGATCGGGGCCACTGGTTCCGGAAAGTCGACCCTGATGTACTTGATACCGCGGTTCTACGATGTCCAGGCTGGCTCCATCCTGATCGACGGAATCGATGTCAGGGACTGGGATCTCAAATCCCTGCGCCGGGCCGTAGGTTTGGTGGCCCAGCATCCGGCCTTGTTCAATCGCTCCATCCGCGACAACATTGCCTTTGGCAACCCTGATTTACCCGCGGAGGATGTGTTGCAGGTGGCCCGCATGGCTCAGGCCGACGCATTCATCGAGGCCAGGGACGACGGTTTGGCCCATGTAGTGGAGGAGGCCGGTGCCAACCTGTCCGGTGGCCAAAAACAGCGGCTGGCCATTGCCCGAGCCCTGGCCGTGGACCCACGCATCCTGTTGCTGGACGATGCGACATCGTCCGTGGACCTGGAGACCGAAGCCGAAATCCAAGAGGCCTTTCGCGATGCCTCCCGGGGCCGGACCACCATCATCGTCGCCCATCGTGTGACCAGCATCATCGATGCTGATCGCATCCTCATCCTTGACGAAGGTCGCGTGGTGGCCGACGGCACCCACGCGGAGCTCCTGATCGCCAGTCCCATCTACCGGGAACTGTACGACTCGCAGTTGGGTTGAAGCCATGTCCGTAGGCGTTGCCCGTCCAGCTCAATCCTCCCCCGCCGGCGGTCCGCGCATCGGTGGGATGGGGGGGGGCGGCCGGCCAACGGGGGAATCGGCGCGCGATCCGGGTACCACCCTGAGACGCCTGTTCGGCTACATGCGCAGGTTCAAGGGCCGAATTGGCCTAGTGGCCGGTTGCGTCCTGGTCAGTACGGCCTTGGGGTTGCTTGGCCCCATTTTGCTCGGCCGGGCCATCGATCGGTTCATCGCACAGGGTGATCTCGACGGCTTGGCACGCACCGTGTCGGTCCTGTTGGTGGTGTACGGGACTGCGTTCCTGTCCACCATGGCCCAAAGTCTTCTCATGGTGGAGATTGCGCAGCGGTTCATCAGCGTGTTGCGCAGCCTGATCTTCGAACACATCCAGCGCCTGTCCCTCGCGGATCACAACCAGCGGCGCACCGGCGATTTGATGAGCCGCGTCGGCAACGACACGGAGACCATCAACCAAACCCTGTCCAACGGGTTGATCGAGTTTGTCTCCAATGTCCTGCTGCTGTTGGGCAGCCTGGTGTTCATGGTCGTCCTGAACTGGCAGCTGGGCCTGGGAGCCCTGCTCCTGTTGCCGACCATGCTGTACATCACGGGCCAGGTTACGGTCCGGAGCCGGCGCGCCTTTCGCCGGGTGCAGCGCAGACTGGGCGTCATGAACGCCACGATTGAGGAGTCGGTAACCAACTTCCGCGAGATCAAGGCCTTCAACCGCGAGGAGGCAGCGCAGGAGGAATTCGCGGAGGCCAGCCAAGCGTATCGCGATGTCGCGACCCACTCCGAAGTCATCCTGGCCATCCTGGGGCCCATGTTCTCCACGATGAGTGTGATCACGTTGGGGGCACTGGCACTGTTCGGAGGATGGCTGGCCATCAACGGCCATGTGCAGGTGGGTATCATGGCCACTTTTATCATCTACATCCGAAACTTCTTCCGGCCGCTGCGCGGTCTGGCCATGCTGTACAACCAGCTGCAGTCCTCCATTGCCGGTGCAGAGAGGATTTTCGAGGTGTTGGACACGGTTCCGTCCGTCACGGATCGGCCCGACGCCATTCCGCTGCCCAGGGTCGAAGGAGCTGTCGAGTTCGATCATGTTCACTTCGCCTACGACCCCGGCACACCTGTTTTGCATGACATAAACTTGCAGGTGGAGCCTGGCCAGACAGTGGCGCTTGTGGGGCCCACGGGAGCCGGCAAAACCACGATTGTCAGTCTGCTGAGTCGGTTCCTAGATGTCACCGAGGGTGCCATTCGTGTGGATGGCATGGATTTGCGCGACATCAAACAAGCCGACTGGCGCAGGCAGCTTGGAGTTGTCCTGCAGGACACCTACCTGTTTTCGGGCACGGTCAAGGACAACATTCGCTTTGGCAATCCCGATGCAGTGGACGCGGAGATCGTGGAGGCTGCCCGCGTGGCCAACGCGGACTGGTTCATCCGCCGGCTGCCGTCCGGATACGACTCGACGGTGTCGGAACGGGGCCACAATTTCTCGGAAGGGCAACGTCAGTTGATCGCCATCGCGCGGGCTGTCCTGGCCCAGCCGCGGGTTCTGATCCTGGACGAGGCCACAAGCAGTGTCGACACCCGTACCGAAGTTCAGCTGCAGAGCGCGCTGCTCGACCTGATCCAGCATCGGACGGCTTTCGTGATAGCCCATCGCCTCAACACCATCCGCAACGCGGACGTCGTCCTCTTCGTTTTGGATGGGCGCATCGTGGAACGCGGTTCCCACGAGGAGTTGATGGACCTGCACGGGCACTACCACGACCTGTACACCAGTCAGCGCCGGCGCTTGCGGGTGGAGCACGCGTAGAGGGCGATTGCCTACGTCGGGGTGCTGCTCGTCTCGATGATCCGGCCGCCACGGGTTCCGACGGATCCTCGGTACCGGCGCCCCCGTCAAGGGGGCGTGTTGTTGACCCGGTGAGCGGCAGGTCCTACAATGGCGGTTCGACCTCGGATAGGTCGTTCAGTTTGTGTTCGGTCCAATCCCTCGATCTCCTACATGCCCAACATCCAGTCTGCAGTCAAGCGAGCCCGCCAGAATCCGAAGCGCCGCTCAGCCAACCGCTTCTATCGGGCCAAGGCCCGCAATGCCGTTAGCAGGGCACGGTTCCTGCTCGCGGCCGGAGACGCCGACGCAGCGGCAGAGGGCGTGCAGGCTGCGTCCAGCGCCTTGGATCGGGCTGCACGAGCACACGCAGTTCACTCGAATCTCGCCGATCGCACCAAGTCCCGGCTGGCCCGGCAGCTTCAGGCTGTTCAATCGGCTGATTGACGGCCCGCTCCGTCCTTCGCCAACCTGAATTGCCGGGCTCGGCCCGAATTTACAGGGGCCCGGAACCGGACGGGAGCGATTCGCCGGTGCAAGCGCGCAGGATTCTGTGGCTCGCAGGAATGCGCGCCGTCACCTCGTATTCAATGGTTCCCTCCAAGTCTGCGATTCGATCGCAGTAGAGAGTATTTCCACCCTCGGCTCCCATCAGGGTTGCCCGTTCCCCTGGCTGGACCGGAGGATTCCCAATGGCTGTGGTGTCGGCGAACGCCATGTTCATGCTTCTGGTGCCCACCAGCGGGGCAGTCTGACCGCGGATTAACACTTCTCGGGGTTCGTTGCGGGGCAAACCATCCGCGTATCCCACCGGCAACACGGCAATCCGACTGGGTCGCGGTGCCTGCCAGCAGTGGCCGTAACCCAGAGCCGCTCCGGTGGGCACTTCGTGTACCTGTACCACTTCCGTGTGCCAGGACAGGGCCGGCAGAATCGGTTCGGGCAAAGGGCAGTGTTTGTGACTGGGGTTCAACCCGTAGAGAGCGCCGCCTACACGCACCATGTCCATGTGCGCATCGGGCATGCGCAGGGTCGCGGCGGTGTTGGCGATGTGACACAGGGCCGGTCGCAGGTTCCGCCGTTCAAGGTCTGCCACCAGACTCCTGAAGCGGTCCAGCTGCACCTTGGCCGAAGCCAGGTCCGCGACATCGGCGGAGTGGAAGTGGCTGTACAGTCCCGAAACCTTGACCGATGGCTGCAGGTTGGCCAGGTCCTCCACCAATCCAGGTATCTCGCTTGGGGCAAACCCCAACCGATGCAGGCCGGTGTCGACTTTCAGGTGAACCGATAGGGTCCCCGCGGCCGCCTTGTGGGCGTACCATGCCAGTTCATCGATCTGTCGGGGCTGGTGAATCGTCAGTGACAGTTCCGTGGCCGCCGCGCGCGGATAGTGGTTGCAGGCGGTCGGCCCCAGAATCAAAATCGCCTTCCGTACCCCGTGTTTTCGAAGAACGGTGGCTTCCCGAAACGCCGACACCGCCAGCGCGGCTACTTCGTCCAGGGGTTCAAGAGTTCTGGCGGTCACTTCAAGGCCATGCCCGTAGGCATTGGCCTTGACCACGGCCATAAGGCGGGTTCCCTGAGTCAGGCAGGAGGCCACGGCCCGAGCGTTCCGTAACAGTCTGTCGATGTGCAGGGTCAGCGTTGACGCGCACCCCGCCGCATGGTCCATGTGGCTGAAGTCGCTATATTGAGCGATTGGACGCCAGCGAAAAGGTGACGACAGCGCCAATCGCAAGGGCAATCGAGATGAGATGGAACCTGTTAATCGGTTCCCTCAACACTACTTGGCCGACGTAGAGCGTAGTGGTCAGAATGGCCAGAACGGCATACAGCGCGTAATAGGCAGTGCCGAAACGCGTGTACAGAAAGTAGAAGCACAACACCGTGATGTAGAGGCCAAGTCCGCCGCCCACGGCCCATGGCCAGCCGGCTACCGTGACTTGGCCCGGGTTGACGCGTGCCAGGATGGCGACCGTCACAACAGCGCCAAACAGGTAGGTTGCAGCCACCATCGCCACAAACACGAGCGGCGAGGTGTCGGCCATCGCCTTGCGCTGACACCAGGCGAAGAAAGCGTTGCCGGACGCCCCGGCCGAGGCAATCAACAGGGCCAGGCCGAATGAGGCCAACCACTCCTTGTTCATGTCCGGGACCTATGTCCAGTCGAAGACAACGCCCAGGGCGCTGGTGCGGTCCTGGGCCAGCATGTCATAGGCCTCCTGGGCCTGTCGGGGCTTGTAGGTGTGGGTTGTCAGGTCCTTGACGTTCATCTGCCCGCGTGCCAGGTAGGTGAAGAAGAGTGCGGAAATCTTTTGGCTGGTCCAGTGGTTCCAGTCCGAAGGCTCGTTCGGGGGATGGGAGTCGTGTGCTCCCACGATCTTGAGGCCCTTGATGATGACATCCGACGACAGCTGCTGGCCGGAAGGGGTGCCCGTGTCACCCAACAGCACCAGCGTCCCAAACTTGCGCGGCAGCTTGAGGGCCGAGGCAAAGACAGCCGGGAAACCAGTTACGTCATAGACGACATCCGGCATGGTGTTGCTTGTAAGACTGGCTACCTTGGGCAGCGCCTCATCCACGGGCATTTGGAGTGTGTGGGTCGCGCCGGAGATTTCGGCAGAGTACTCCAACCGCTGTGCTGCCAAGTCGATGGCAATGATGTTGCGGGCTCCCATCAACCGCGCGTACTGCACGACTAGTTGGCCCAAAATGCCCTGGCCTACTACGGCCACGTCGTCGCCCATGACATGTTCGGCCCGGCGCACGCCGTTCTGCACGATCTTGGCCAGGGCAATCCAGCTGGCTTCCCGCGCGGTCACCCCGGGGGGCACCGCCAGCAGGGTACTCTCGGGGACGACCGCATATTGGCGATGGCCGGCGCGGTAGGCTACCAACTGGCCTTCTTCGAACCGGTCGGCACCCTGGCCGCGTGCCACCACGATGCCGGCGTTGCTGTAGCCGGGGAAGAACGGGTACCGGACCCACATGTCCCAGTGAGTGCCCTCTTCAAAATTGCGCAGGTAGCAGATGAGCTCGGTGCCGGTGCTGATCAGGCTGGACTGTGTCGCGACCAGAACTTCGCCCGGACCGGGTTCGTCGACCGGCAGGCTCCTGAGTTCCAGCTGGGACTTGCCGGTGAAGGTGATGGTGAGGGAGTCCATGGGTCATGCGGGTCCGTTGGAAGGAGGGAGGGCATCCGCCAGTACGGAGACGGTATGGCGGACGGGGATGTCTAGGCCGCGCCCGGTCAAATGGAGCTGCAGCTGGTTGAGGCATCCGATATTGCCCGTGGCCAGGCACGCGGCGTCGGTGTCCGCCACCGCAGCTGCCTTGGCCGCTCCCAGCCGGTCGGCTGTCTCCGGATGATCGATATTGTAAATACCGGCGGAACCGCAACAGAAACCGTCGCCGCCAACTTCAACCAGTTCGAGGTTTTCCACCTGCCCCAACAGCGTCCGCGGTTCCGACACTACCTTGAGGGCGTGCTGCAGATGGCAGGCGTCGTGGTAGGCCACCCGGAGCGGCCTAGGCAGCCTCATGGGCGTCAGCGATGGCAACCGGACCAGAAAGCTGCAGATGTCCACCGACCGATGGGCAAGGTCGGACATGGCTTCTTCATCGCCGGTCCCCTTGAACAGCAGGGGATACTCGTGAATGCCGGAACCGCAGCCGGCGGCATTGGTGATGACGGCATCCACGTCGGCCGGCAAGGCGGCCAGCAGACGCCGTGCATGGGTCCGAGCCGCATCGGCCTCTCCGGCATGCAGGTCGAGGGAACCGCAGCAAACGTCGGATTGCGGTCGGACAACCTCTATGCCGTTGGCCGTCAGGAGGCGTACGGTGTCGGCATGGATTTGAGGGGCCAGGACGCTTTGGGCACACCCGGGCAGCAGGGCCACCCGCGCTACCGGCTTGCCTGGTGGCGACGCGACGACGGGTTGGGGGACTCTGGGAGGCAGCTGCTCTGGGATCATGCGAGTCAGGGGCTGCAGGCCGGCCGGGGCCAGTCGGTGGGCGAATCGGGTCCAGTGACCCAGGCGCAAGGCCAAGCGCAGCCGCCGCGGAAACGGAAGCACGTTCAGGGCCAACCTTTGGCGCAGCCGTTGCCAGCGGTCGGATTCCTCGTGGCTGCTGTCCTCGGCCCTGAACGGGAACAGAAGTTCACCGTATTCCACACCGGATGGACAGGCTGTGACGCAGGCCATGCAACCGAGGCACCGGTCCACGTAGGGTTGAACCGACCCTTGGTCAAGGTTCCCTTCCAGCACCTCCTTCATCAGGAAGATGCGACCCCGGGGCGAGTCCATTTCCTCCCCCAGTACCGAGTAGGTCGGACATACTGGCAGGCAGAACCCGCAATGCACACAGTTGGAGATGGCCTCCGCCATCTCGGGGCCGGCTGCCGGCAGTTCGGTCAGGTCAATGGAATGGTGCATGGCCATCAATCCCTGCGGTTAGGCAGACCGCCCGCCAGTTTGCCGTCCGGATCCAACACGGAGCGGACGCGGCTCAGGAGTCGGGGTTCCCGCCAGGAACCAACCAGGCGGGGGGCACGCGGTCCGCGCAGCACGACACCCGTCAGACCCAACTGCTCGAGCCGCGGCTCGATGCGGTCCTGCCAGTCGCCGGACAGCCACAGCAGATGACCGCCGCTGCCCCAGCGCATCCCCATGTCCAGAGGCGCAAACTCCTGGACCAGTTCCTGGATTCGGGAAGGACAAACCGGCACTCGAATCACGGTTGCGGATCTGTTCCGGGACCATTCCGACTTCTCGGACCACAGGGCCTGGTCTTCCATCAGGAGGGTGCCTGATCCGCCCAAGGTGTGTTGAAGATCCTCCAAGCGCGCCGGCAACTGGTCGGCGCGACCGGTTTGCCGGATGTGCAGAACCGATTCGGTGGCGGCTGTCTCCAAGACCAGGCTGGCGATTTCGTGGCGGCCGCACGACAGCGCGGCCATCGTGTCCATCAGGTCGGACAGCGGGCCTGACACCGAGACGGTTCCGGAAGCCTCCGGACGGGGAAAGACCTTGAATGTCGCTTCCACAATCAAGGCCAGGGAGCCCAGACTGCCGGCCATCAGTTTCGGCAGATCGAATCCGGCCGCGTTCTTGACCACCCGGCTGCCGGAGTACAGCAGTTCGCCCCGTCCATCCAGGAAACGCAGGCCAAGAATGAAATCCCGCACGCCTCCGTATCGCCAGCGGCCCTCGCCGCTCAAGGCGCAGGCAATCGTGCCACCAAGCGTGGCCTGGCCCTCCCGGGGGGGATCGAAGGGCAGGTACTGTCCTTCCGCGGCCAGCAGGTCCTGGATATCCGCAACCCTGGAGCCGGCAAAGACCGTAATCGTGAACTCCGCGGGGTTGTACTCGAGGACTCCGGTCAGCGAACCGGCATCCAGAATTTCGGTGTGGTCGTCCGGCGCATGGACGGCCTTGCTGCCGGCTCCCCGCACCGCCACGCGGTCGTGCCTGCGGATGCTCTCCTGAAGGGCATGTACCTGGACCCGGATGTTGTCGGGCCACTGTTCCGGTGGTTCCGCCGGTTTGGAGCCGGAGTGCCCCGAGGGCAGTTCGTCGGTCAGCATCTTGCCCCGGTTGGCCAAGATGCCCGGATCCACGGCCTTGCGCAGATCGTGAAGCAAGGCCAGATCGGCACCCGTGTACATGTGCGGCAGGTAGGCCAGTTTCTCGCGGCCGACGCCGTGTTCGCCGGTGATGGATCCGCCCATGTCGATGCACATGGTCAGGATTTCCCCCGCTAGTTCCTCGGCGCGGTGCAGGGCACCCGGCTCGCGGCCGTCGTACAGAATCAACGGGTGCAGGTTGCCGTCGCCGGCATGGAACACATTGGCCACTCGGATCCCGTACCGTGTGCTCAGGCGGTCGATGAACTCGAGGGCTTCGCCCAACCGCGTGCGGGGAACAACACCGTCCTGCACGATGAAGTCGGGGCTGAGCCGGCCCACGGCCGAAAAGGCGCTCTTGCGCCCCTTCCAGATCAGCTGTCGCTCGGCTTCCGTGCGCGCCGGCCTAATTTCATGGGAGCCCGACTCCCGGAGTATGGCCTCCAGTTGCACCATCTCCGCCTTGACCTGGACGGGTTCGCCCTCCAACTCGACAATCAGGATGGCGGCGGCCTTGGGATAGCCTGGCTGTACACTGACTTCGGCAGCCTCGATGGACAGGCTGTCCATGATTTCGATGGCGCCGGGCAGCAGGCCGCTGGCGACAATGGCGGCGACCGCCTCGCCGGCGGCACCCAGCGAATGGTAGGCCGCCAACACCGTGCGGTAGGAGGGAACCAGCGGCAATAGGCGCAGGGTGACCTCAAGCGCGATGCCGAACCGACCTTCGGAACCCACGAACAGGCCCGGCAGATCCGGTCCGACGCCTTCGAGGCTGTCCCGGCCCAACTCCTCCACGGTGCCGTCCGGCAGCACAACCTTCATGCCCAGGACATGGTTGCTCGTCATGCCGTACTTGAGGCAGTGCGCGCCGCCGGAGTTGAAGGCCACATTGCCCCCGATGGTGCAGATCGGCTGGCTGGACGGATCCGGCGCGTAATAGAGGCCGTGGGCCGCCACGGCCTTGGAAACATCGAGGTTGATGACGCCTGGCTCCACGCGGCAAATGCGGTCGGCCGGGCGAATGTCCAGGATGCGGTTCAGCCGGTTCAGTGCGAGGACAACCCCGCCGGGGATGGGTACTGCTCCGCCGGACAGGCTGGTGCCCGAACCGCGGGCCATGCACGGCGTGCCGGTCTCGTGGCACCAGCGCACGGCCGCCACCACCTCGTCCGTGGAATCAATCAGCACCACGGCTCCCGGACGTTCCCGGAATGCGGTCAGGCCGTCGGATTCGAACGGTGTGCGCTGGGCCGCCGTGTGCAGGACGCGCTCCGGAGACACGATGGCCTGGAGGCCCGCGACCATCTGTGCCTGGGACAGGGGCGTGGCCCGGCCCTCCCAGACTTCCGCGGCCGCATGCGGCGGGTTCATGCCACCTGTTCCTTTACCTGGTACATTTCGGTACCGGTTCGGGTGATTCGCTCTCGGTTGATGGGGGCTCTGTTGCACGCCCCCGCAACTCGAGTCCGGGTGGAGCAGTCCCCACCGTAGTCCTGGTTCGTTCGGCGAGCAGGGCCTTGACCTCCCTGTAGGGCATGTACAACGTAATCTCCTCGTCGTACAGCCTCGCCAGAATGTTGCAGGCGGCATTGATGTCCGCGTCCAGCACAACCCCGTCAAGACAGTAAAACCGATCCCAGCGACGCGTGCCCTGCAACAGGCCGGTCCGGGAGTCGACTTGCGATGTGTAGGCCGGATTGACCAATGCCGGCGCAGAACCTCTGCGCCGAGATATCGAGGTGAGGGTGTCCGCCATCACGCCCTTGACCCACCCGCTTAGTCGGCGATTGGTGTCCCTGTGGCGGTACTTGGCGGACTTCATGGACATGGACAGGTCCTCGCAGGCGATGGTGCCGGCCTTGTCCACGACGGTGTGGGCGGCCTGGCAGAGATGGTCGCGCACCTGCCTGTGGTGCAAGGTCCGCCGCCGGTTCCGCTTTTGGTGGCCGAGATTGTTCTTCTGGATGGCATCGGCCTTGCGATGGTTGCCCTTGGCCCGGTGCTTCTGCTCGGTGTCCCGGAGGTGATTGCGCCGTGTTCCCTTGACCTTGCGTTGGTCGCTCTCCGCGGACAACAGGTCGCCCAGACCCTCGCCGTGGCGTTCCCCGTCGCTGTCCGCGTAGGCCTCGGTGTAGCCTTTGTCCACCCCGACCGTGGCAGCCCCGCAGGGACGCGTGCTGCACACCTGAGCCTCGTCCACCGCGTAGTGGACTTCCACCTGGCCGTTGTCCCGCAGGAGGATGCGGAGGGTGCCTGAGGGCAGGTGTGTACCCTTGAGCGGAATGGCAATGCGTTGGCCGCGCTCCAGGCCCTGGAGGTAGACCCAGGCCCGGTCGTGCCAGACCTTGGTGGTGTAGGAGCCCGCGTCGGCCACAATCTGGTTCGTCACATGGGACCGGCCGCCGCGCCACTGCTTCCGCATCTGCCGGTGCAGGAACGGATCCTCGGTCCAGCGGTTCTGCTTGAGCAGCGAGTACAGCCGCTCGCGTTCGGCACTGTTGCCCCGCGTGCGGTGCCGGATGGCCTTCTTGACCGGCACCTTGGCCGCCTCCCTGCCGGCTTGGATGTCGCCCAGGGCATCCGCCAGGGTTGCCTTGCCCAGACGCGCCGGCAGCCCGTGCCAGTCACAGCCCTCCGCCATCCAGGCATCGCGGATCTCGTAGGGGGATTGAAGCACCGTGGACACCCCGCTGCACCGTTGCCACACATCCGCGCGCACCTGGCCGCACAGGACCGCGATCCGCGCCAGCCGATCGTACTTGGCCGCGTTCAGCCCCTGGCTGCGCAGCATGCGTGTGACCTTCTCAGTCATCGATGGCGGCAGCCTTGATTTGCTTCCGATACCGGCGCAACCCGGGCAGACGGCCGGAGAAGCTGTCGACCACGGCCATCAGGTCCTCGACCCACTCCGCCTGCGGGGACAGGCTGGGTTGGTTGACCACCCGTATCTCGCAGCCGTGGGTCTCGGCGAAGTACGCGAACCAGTCATACCCGAACCGGCAGGGACGATCCTCGTGGGCCAGCAGCAGGAGGCCCGGTTCGCGCTTCCCGATCCGTTCCATCAACGCACGGAACACGGGCCGCCGGAAGTCCAGACCACCGCCAGGCCCGCCCCCAGACAGAACGTCTCCATCGCCTGCGGTTGCGACCGCAGGTCGTCCCCTTGCGCACGACTGGACACGCGGCCGTGGACCACGGTGCGTCCGGCCTCGGAGGCATGCTCCACGCCGAAGTACCGATCCACGTCCGCATCCGTGCAGTGGCGGTGGCCGGCGGGCGTGCGGCGGTCCGGCAGCTTGCCCTTCAGGCTCCAGGCCTTGACCGTGTTCTTGTGGACCCCAATCTTGGCCGCGAACGCGGTGGCCCGGTGGATCTTCATATCCACAGAATATCACAACATCCCCTTCAGTACCGATATGTCGTACTAGTAAGATGCTCCCTCACCGGGGTGCGATCAAGCACGTCCAGGACGCGACAGGCCGTTTCGTAGCGTCCGAAACTTGGCATCAGGTACACCCCCTGGACATGGGGCGCGTCGATCAGGTCCAACAACAGGTCCTGGGCCATGGCCACGCCGGCTTGGCGGCCCTGCTTGCCGGCTTCCTTCATGGAGTTCAGCGCGGTTGGAGTCAAGGTGATGCCTGGCACTTCATGATGCAGGAAACTGGCATGGCGAAAGCTTTGCAGCGGCAGGATTCCGATCAGCACCGGTGCCGGAATGGGTCCGTACCGGGAGGCGTACAGGTCCGCAAAACGGATCCAGACCATGGGATCATAGATGGGCTGGGTCATGATGAAATCGGCACCGTGCTGGAGTTTGCGGGTCAGTCGTTCCGTCTCCAGTTCCAGGTCGGGCCGGGTCGGGTCGCAAGCCACGGCAATGGCGAAACTGCTGTGCTGGCCCATCTCCTTGCCCTGGAGATCCTGGCCTCTGTTGAACTGCTGCAGGATCTGCACCAGGCCCACGCTGTCCGTGTCGTAGACCGGAGAACTGTTTTGGCTCTCTCCCAGACTGGGGGGATCGCCTGTCAGGGCGAGGATGTTGCGCAGGCCCAGCGCATGGGCGCCCAGTAGGTCGGCCTGCAGGCCCATCAACGACCGATCCCGGGTCGTGAAGTGCAGGATGGTCTCAATCCCAACGCGATTTTCGATGAGCGTTGAAAGGGCCAGGGCTCCCATCCGTACCCGTGCCATCGGGCTGTCTGCCACATTGATGGCATCGGCCCCCCGTTCCTTGGCCAGACGGGCGCCGGCCAACTGGCGTTCCGGGTTCAGGCCCCGCGGTGGATCCACTTCCACGCTGACCACAAACTCTCCGGCCCGCATCTTGGCCAGCAGTCCGGATGCTGAAACCGGGTCCGATGCGTGGGGTCCGCCGGTTTCGGATACCCGGACCCCCCACTCGACGGACGGCTCCGTCTCAAGGTGTACCGAATCTCCTTCGTGGTCGGATTCGATGCTGTCCAATGCCTGCCGCATGGCCCTGATGTGCGCTGGCGTGGTTCCGCAGCAACCACCCACAATCCTGGCGCCGCGGGCGAGAAACTCCGGCACCATGGCGGCGAAGTATTCTGGCCCCGCCTCGTACTGGAAGCGTCCGTCCACGCGCGTGGGCAAGCCGGCATTGGGTATTGCGGACAGCCAAATGCCCGGCCGGGCGGCCCGCAGGGTCGCCAGGACATCGAGCAGGGCGGTCGGTCCCACCGCACAGTTCGCTCCCAGCACGTCAATCGGCAGGTCGGTCAGCATCTCGGCGGCGGCCGCGGCATCAAGGCCGAAGAGGGTCTCGCCGTCCGCACTGAACGTCAGGCTGGCCAGCACGGGCAGATCCGACAGTTCCCTTATGGCCAGGACGGCCTGTCGCAGTTCCGCCACATCGGTCATGGTCTCGACGCAGAAGAGGTCGACTCCGCCCTCCAGGAGCGCTGCCGCTTGTTCGCGGAATGCGGTCCGGGCCTGCTCTGTGGAAATGGGCCCGCGGGGTGCCAGAGCGCGGCCCAGGGGGCCGATGTCACCGGCGATGAAGATGTCCCGGCCACTGCTTTCGCGCACGTCGCGCGCGATTCGGGCCGCAGCCCGGTTGATGGCGACCACCTGGCTGTCCAGGCCGTGTTCTGCCAGCCGCAGCGACTGCGCGCCGAAGGTATGGGTCAACAGGATGTCGGCACCGGCCCTGGCGTATGCCAGCTGGAGTTCCCGGACGCGATCCGGCTCGGTGAGACAAAGTTCTTCCAGGTTCTGGTCCACGCGCGCCCCATGGGCCAGCAACAGCGTCCCCATACCACCGTCGGCCAGCAAGGGGCCGGCCTGCAGGGCTTCCAGGAACGGGACCATGGTGGGAACCGGGGTAGGGAACCGGAACGACCTGCGCGTCAGGTCTGGATCTTGTCGCGCATGCGGGCATACGTGGCGTAGTCAATCACCACCCTTCGCGCCAAGTAGTCCGCCGTCTCCGGGGCCTTGCTCCGCCAGGCAGCCGGATCGCGGGTGACGGTCATGTCAATGGCATCGGATCCCCCGCCGCTTCCGTAGCTCACGGCCAGGACGCGGTCGCCCGCGTCGGCGCGGTCCAGGATGGCACTGAGGCCAAGCAGGGTGGAACCGGCATACGTATTGCCGATTTTGCCCACGAGCAGGCCCCGTCGCCACTGGTCAGGTTGGAAACCCATGTCGGTCAGCACCCGCGTTGCAAACTTCAGGTTGGGTTGGTGGACCACCACGTGGTGGTAGTCGGAGGGTTGGGTACCCGAATCCTCCATGAGTTTGCGGCCGGCGGCCAGGACATGCTGGAAATAGCCCGGTTCGCCGGTGAACCGGCCGGCATGCATGGGATAGGGCTGGTTTGGGCGCCGCCAGAAATCAGGGGTGTCGGTGACCCAGGACAGCGCGTGATTGATGGTGACCGGTGCCTCCTCTGCCGGGCCCAGGATCAGGACCGCGCCACCGGCGGCGGCGGTGTACTCAAGGGCGTCGCCAGGGCGGCTCTGGGCCGTGTCCATGCCCGCCACCAATGCATACGTGCCGCGTCCGCTACCGACAAAACCCATGCCGGCCTGCAGGGCTTCGGTGCCGGCCTTGCAGGCGAATTCCAAGTCCGCCGCCAGCGTCAAGGGAGTGGCGCCAATGGCTTCGGCCACGATGGTCCCCGTGGGCTTGACGGCATACGGATGGCTCTCGCTGCCGATCCACACGGCTTCGATCGCGGAGGGCGGCACGCCGGCCCGACTAAGGGCGTTGGCGGAGGCTTCCATGCACATGGTGGCGGTGTCTTCGTCCTGCCCGGGCACCGACTTTTCCTGTCCGACCGGCACCGTGTCCGGATCGGACCAAACCCGGGCGATTTCGCGGGCGGGCAAACGATACCGCGGAATGTAGGCGCCGTGGCCCATAATGCCAACGGGACGCCCAATGGCATTCCGGTTCGTGTCGTGCTGCGGGTGTTGGAGAACTTCCATGATTTCACGGGCTCATGTCGCAAGCGAGGAATGGAAGCTTAATGCCGCCTCCGTGGAAATCCGGCGCGATGCCACCATCTCGGCCACAACCCGGGCCACCTGCCCGGCCGGTACGCCGGCTGCCAACGCCACCTGCCGCGCGTGCAGTCGCATGTGCCCGGCTTGGATGCCGGTGTCGACCAGTGCCAGCAAGGCCGCAAGGTTCTGCGCCAGTCCGACCGCCGCGGCGATGCGGGCCAACCGGCGCGAGTCGGGATTGCCCAACAGCTTCAGGGAAATGGGTACTAGGGGATGGGCCCTAGTGCTGTGTCCGGCCACGCCCAGGGCCAGCGGCAAGGTGAGGCGGCCGTGCAGCAGGGGACCTGCCGGATCCACACCCCGAGTGCGGACGAGACTGTCTCGGGGTAGCGCGTCGGCATCCGGCACAACCATCCAGCGGGTGAGACCCCGATAGCGACCTTCGCCTGCGGCCCAGGCATGGGCCGCGGCCGCCACCGCGCGGCAATCGTTGCCCGTCGCCATGGCCACCGCCTCCACACCGTTGAGGATGCCCTTGTTGTGGGTTGCGGCGCGGTGGGGATCCGCCTGTGCCAGCGCGTCCGCCTGGACAATGCGCCTTTGGAGATTCCGACCCTCCGTCCGGCTGTCCGCCAGCGCGTTCCAGGTATAAAGGACTTCGGCAGTTGCCAGGCGCTGAACACACAGGTTGCTCAGAATGCTCAGGACGACTTCGCCGCCGGTCAGTTCCGCCACCAGGGGTGCCAGCGCCTCCAGGGTCGTGTTGACGATGTTCGCGCCCATGGCATCGGCTACGTCCATGGTCAGTTCCACCAACAGAATGGGGCCCGCTTCCGAGTGCGGAATGTGGCGTGTGGTCAAACTCCGGGGGCCTCCGCCACGCGCCAACAACGATCCGCGGGTCGGGATATGCGCCAGGAGTTCGCGTTCCGCGGCTGCCAGGGTCCGTTGTGCCTCATCGATGTCCGGCACGTTCACCAACTGAATGTGGCCGCCCATCAGGTTGGGCGTGGCTTCCGTGCGGAAGCCGCCGCAGGTGCGGGCCAGCTTGGCTGCCTTGCTGGCGGCTGCCACCACGGACGGTTCTTCCACCGCCATCGGCACGGCCAGCTCCTCGCCGTCGACCAGGAAGTTGGTGGCAATGCCGTAGGGCAATGCATAGCGGCCCACTACGTTTTCCGACATGGCGTCGGCTTGGGGAAGGGACAGGCCGGCGTCCAGAACGGCGCGATCCCGTTGGTCCAACCGGCGTTGTTGCTGGAGCAGGTCCAGTCGCGCGTCCGGTTCCAACCGGTGTAGACCGGCCAAGGGCGCTGGGGTTTCAGGGGCAGGGATGGTCACAGTCGGGCGCGTTCAGGGAAACTGTTGCTGCAGGGCCTGCACGAATGGATGCAGGATCTGGGGCACAAACGAAATCCAAACCAACAGGCCCAGCATGCCGGCGGCGGGCAGGCGCAGTGCCATCGGCTCCTGGGCATGGGTGGTTTCCGCCTCGGGACGCAGGAGTATGCGCAAGACCCGGATCAGGCCCACGGCGGCCAAGGCCGTGCCTAGTGCCAGCACGAGCGCAACCCGCCAGTCGATTGTGGCGATGAACTGCCATGTGACCCAGAAGTGGCCGAAGCCACTGGTCAGGGGGAAGCCGACCAGGCCCAGCGTGCCGAACAGATACAGGGCCATGTTCCAAGGCAGGCTGTGGCCCAAACCAGCCCACTGAAAGTTTCCGCGGATGCGGCTGATGTCCAGTTGGGTCAGGCCGGCCAGGCAGCACATGGTGCAGACGATGCGGACAAGGAACAATCCCAGGATTGTGCCCCAGACGCGTCCCACGGGCAGTGTCACCACCAGCAGGATCATGCCCCAGTTCAACATGGAGGCGTAGAACCAAATGCGCCGAGGATCCTGAGTGCCCAAGGCGGACAGGCCGCCCCAGACCACCGTCAGGATGCCCGCCCAGCCCAGCCACGCGAATAGGGGTTCGTAGCTCTGCAGGATGGGATGCCTGAGCAGGGTGCCGTGCAGCACGGTCAGGATGCAGAACTGCAACATCAGGTCAACGGCCGCGCCTGGGATTGGGTTGGTGCCTTCGTTGGGATCGCGCAGCAGCTGGTGCAGCGGAAAAGGCATGCACAGGACGAAAAGACCCGCCGACAAAAGAAACTGGGCACGTTGGACCAGGTCCGTGTTTTGGGGGTCAATAGGGATCAGTGCCACCAAAACCCAGTTGGCAAGGATGAAGCATATCAGCGCGATCATCGGGACAAGCGACAGACGACGCAGCCGAGGCAGGGTGCTGGAAGACATCAACGGTGTCCAGGCCGCAATCGGAAGCAACAGGACCGGGTGCAGCAACGGCATGGCCAAGGGAGTTGCCGAGGTTGTCAACACGAACGCGAACCCGGCGAACGCCAGAAACAGACCCGGGAGGGAGTCGGCCGCACTGCCAGTCAACAGCATTACCAGACAGGCCCCGGCCAACACCAGGATCGCCAGCTGCAGGCCGGGCAGGGACTCATTGGAAAGGGACAATTCGACACCCAGACGGGGAAAGTCCCAGACTGGCAACTGCCCTACGCCCAGATGGCTTCTGCGCTGTTGCAGTTCGGTCAGCAGCAACCCAATGATGCAGGCCAGGACAAGGCCACTGGCCTGGGTGACAACCGCATTCCGGCGCAGCATTCGACAAAGGCCGCTGCCGGCCAGCAGTGCCAGCAACACCAAAATGGGAGTTGGATCCTGTCCCTGCAGGAACTCGGCCGGACTGATCATGGAAGCGATGCCGGAACGGGCGTGGGACGGGCGCGGGTGGCTTGGAGCGCAAACACAAGGACCGCCAGGAGCTTGGCCCCGTTGACGAGAAAAATCAATGGGACGGTTTGGCTGTAGGTCACATAGACCACCAGGTTTAAGGTCAGCAGAACGAGCACCCCTCCGAGGCCGAAGTCCGCCGGGCTGTCGGACAGACCCGTGAAGAGGAATCCGCTCAGGGTGAGCATGATGGTCGACCGCAACAACCAAGGTTGCTGCAGGGCCTGGGGCAGGAAGTCTGCGAAATCGTCGACAGGCACCCAGCGCGCGGCGAGAACCATGGCCATCGCACCCAGCAAGCGCATCAGAAGCGCGGGCCGTTCCCGGCTCCATCCGCCGGGCTGGCTCAGCAGGCTGCCCAGAGTTACGGCAACCGCAGCCGTCAGCGGTACCAGGCCAACGCCAACGACTACTTCCATTGGATCCCCCCCGACCTGGAGCAGCATTCGCACGACCTGCAGGATGGCCACGGTCAACAGCGGACCCGTGGCGCGGAGATCCCAGCTGGCGAACAGCAGGAGCAGGGTTCCGGCCAGCAGTGTCCAGTCGAATTGGCTCACAATTGCCTTCAGCGCAGAATGGCGCGGAGCAGGACCAGCAAAGCCACAGACCAGCCCACAAGGCCGGACCCTTCGATCACATTCAGTGTGTTGGACCACACCACGCTGATCCGGGCGGCACCGAACTGGATGCCTCCCGATACCCACTCCAGAGACAGGTTAAGGGTGATCTTGTGCAGCAGCCGGGAGGCCGGCTCGCGCATCCGGGTCAGCATCCAGCCGACCGAAAGACCCCCGCCTGTGGCGACTGCCGTGTAGGTCAGAACCATGGGAGAACGCAATTGCCCGAGGCTTTCCCACAGGGACGGCAATTCCGCGCCGCCGGCATGCAGCCAAATCCAGCCTGGAACGAGCCCAAGGAGCAGGTTTGACACGGCCAGCAGGCATGCTGCACCCAGTTGGGGATCTCGGTGCAGAGGGATTCCGACCTGCATCCTGCGGATGGCGTCCAGCCATGGACGCCAGAGGGAGGCACTGAACACGAGGACAGCCAGCAGGAAGGTGGCGCTCAAGACACTTACCGGGGGGAGGGTGCCGGGTTCAAGCCAACGACCCAGTGCGATGAATCCCGGTGTCAGGGGCATCCCCAGGAGGCCCAGAATTCCCAGCAGGTGCAATGCCAGGCCGACCCGCGTTGGGGGAAGTCGTTGCGCCACAAGCCACAGCGCCCCCGACAGGCAGCAGGCGGCGACCGAGGAAAGGGTTGCCATGGGCCCCTGACTGAATCCCAGCATGGCAGCCAATCCGGTCAGTGACACCGATGTCACGATAACGGACTTGCGGCGCAGGGACCGGCTTCCCCGGTGCAGGCAGACAACGGCGCTGATCAGGCACATGAGTGTGATTGCCGGCAACACCAGGGCCCGGATTTCGGGCTGTCGCTGGGCCAACTCAAGCGTGAGGCCCAACAGCCAGAGCCCCGACAGGGCCGGCAGAACCTGGCTGAAAATCCGTTCGGATACGCTGAGGTTCAGGTGGCTGCTGGGCAACAGCCAAAGGTGCAGGGGATAGGCTCCCCCGCGTACGGCGCCGGCGATAAACAGGGCGTAGAGGGTCTCGATCGGCAAGGACGAGCCAATCAGCATTTGATTGGGGCCGTTGACCCCTGCCGGAAACAGTCCAATCAGCAATACCAGCGTGCCCAGCATACCCATGCCCAAAGCACGGTGGTACACCACGGACCATTCCTCCTGTACCACCGCGTGCTGATTCATCACCTGCGTGTGGCGGAAGACCAACATCACATCCAGGAGGACCCAGGTAAAGACCGTGGTCAGCATGTTGCCACTGTTGACCAGTAGCCACACACAGGCCAACGTCGCCAGATTCAGGGCCAGGAACCGCGTGAAGAAGAACCTGTCCTCCGGGGACATCTTTTCCGGATCGGACAGCCGCTGTCCGGAGCAGAGCAGGCCGGCCGCGCCCAAAATTCCCGCCAGGAGCGATATGTTCCAGTTCCAGCCCACATGCAGCCATACAAACTGAAAGCTGTCCTGGAGGGACGGCTGCCAAGTGAGGGCAAACAGCGGCAGCCCGCGCTGGAACACCTGACTGACCAGGGCAGCGAGCGAGATGCCGAGCAGGATCAGGGCCAGTGCCAGCAGTCGGTCCGGCCGACTGCGCGTGGGATGAGCAAAGGACAGTGCCACCGGGCCCGCAAGCAGCAGCAGCGGAGGCAAGAGTGGAGAAGTGGCCAAGCCGCGCAGGGCTTCCATGGCAACGCCTTGACGCGGAGTCGGCAGATTTAGGCCCGAACTCGCCGCAAGGCCGTCCCAGGCGGGTGAAATCGGCCTCGGTCAGGATGGTTGTACCAGTCGCCGAATCTCTTGCCCGCGCCGGCGCACGGCGTGGCGGGTTTCACCCCAGTGCGGCCGGCGAATTGGCCGTGCCGGTGAAAACGATGGCGGACAGCGGCTCGCGCTCACGTGCCGACACTTCGCGTTCCGCCATCGGTTCCGCCAAAGTGTCCGGTTCGTCACGGTATCCGATCGCGACTGCGACCACTGGTTCCCATTCGTCGGGCAGAGCCAGGACCTTGCGCGCGGCATCGCCCGAAAAGCCGCCCATTTGGTGTGCATGGAGGCCCATGGCGGTGGCCTGGGTCACGAGGTTGGCCACCGCCTGGCCCGTGTCGTACACCGCCTTGCGGTTGGTACGTCCCTGGGCCACGGT
This sequence comes from Caldilineaceae bacterium, assembly GCA_965208365.1. Taxonomy (GTDB): domain Bacteria; phylum Chloroflexota; class Anaerolineae; order Caldilineales; family Caldilineaceae; genus Bin34. The sequence continues at coordinate 3,108,082 of OZ242330.1, forward strand.
GTTGGCGGACGCGATCATCAGGAGACTGGCGTTGCGTGCCCAGGCCTGATTCATGTCCATCAGCGTGCCCAGGATTCGCTCGAAGCCCTCAGGGTCGGCCGAGCGCTCTGCGTAAACAAACCGCCATGGCTGCGCGTTGAACGAAGAGGCGGACCAACGCGCAGCCTCGAACAGGCTTCCGATTTGCTCGCAGTCCAAGGTTGCTTGTCGGAAGGCCCGTGGACTCCACCGGGCCGCGAGGTGTTCGTGGATGGGGTAGGCGGTATCCGCGCGCTTCTGGCAGTCGAGACTGGACAAGGTCGTCTCCTTGGGGAACTCGTGTCGGAGTGGGATGCGGCAGTTCAGGGCAGGTGGACCCAGGCCGCCCGGCTGTGCTCAAGGCCGGTCATTGTAAAGGATTCAAGGGCGGCGGGCAGGAGGCAGCAGTCCAGCGGACCCAACTCCGCAGAGCCGCCGGCAGCGGTGATTCCAAGGGAGCCCTCCAGGACCACCATGATCCGACAGGTTGTAGGATCCCCTTCTGCGACCACGGACTCGCCGGCTGCGACAGTCGCGAGGTCCGCCGCAAACTGCGGGCATGTGATCAATCTGCTGGCGTCCAGCCCCTGCCAGGTTTCTGGTCGCGGCACCACCGGATTGGACACGGCTACGGCCGTGTCCAAACACGCCAGGGATTGGCGCCAGTGCAACGGCCTCGGCTGTTCCGGCCGGGGCGGCCGATCCCAGTCGTACATGCGCCAGGTGGTGTTGCTGGTTTCCTGCACTTCCAGGACCGTAATCCCGGGTCCCAGGGCATGTACCTGCCCGGCCGGTACGAAAAACGTGTCCCCGGCACGGACTTGATGGCGCTGCAGCCAATGCGTCAGGGTCCGGGAAGGGCCGGCCTGTTGAATGTCCGCACGCGTTGTGCCCGGCTTGAGACCGAGTATCAGTTCAGCGTCTGGCTCGGCGGCAAGGACGATCCACATTTCGGTCTTGCCGAAGGTTTCGTGTCGACCGTCGCCTTGGGCCGGATGCACCTGCACGGACAGCCACTCGTCGACATCCAGCAACTTCAGCAGGATCGGGAAGTGGCCCTGTGCGACGGTGCCTGCATGCCGCGTGCCCACCAGATCGGTTCCGAATTCCCTGATCAACCGGGACAGCCGCCGACCGGCCAATGGGCCGTGCGCCACCGGTGTCTCGGCTGTCGGATGGCCCGACACAAGCCATGCCTCAGCCAGGCGCGAGCCGGCCGGAACCCATGGCAGTCGTTCAGCGAGTCTGTGTCCGCCCCACACTGCATCCCGCATATGGGGGACAAAGCACAATGGATGATCAAGCCGCTGGCCGGAACTCAAGTCGTCTCTCCACCGGGAACCCGGGGCTCGGATACCGTTGCATCCTTGTCCTGGATGTCCTCATCCTGGGCGTCGTCCTTCTCTTCGCGCCGGGGCGAGGGTCCGCTAAACCATCGCCTTTGAGGCCTCGGGGCTTCCTGCTCGGCTTCTTCCAGGAATGTCAGGGGCTGGTCCAGGACCCGGTACCAGGCATAGGTCACGACCAGCTTGGCCGAGGCCATGACCGGTGCGGCGAGCACCGCACCCAGAACCCCGGCCAGCGACGTGCCCATCAACACGCTGAGCAGCACGACGACGGGATGCAGACGCAGCGAATTGCCAATGATGCGCGGCACGATGACGTTGCTTTCAATTTGCTGGACCGCAACCACGCACAGGGTAACCAGCAATCCGTATTGCACCGTCGTGAGGCCAAAGGCCGTCGAGTCCTGGAACAAGGCCACGAGAATGATCAGCACCGAACTGGCGACCGGCCCGATGACCGGAAGGAATTCCAAGGCTCCGGCGGCGAGCGCCAAGCCGAAGGCATTGCTGACGCGGAGCAGGGGAAGCAGGACCGTGTAGACCGCAAACAACAGGAGCGAAATCAGGATCTGGCCCCGCAGGTAGGCTTTCCAAATCTCGCTGAACCGTCGCCAAAGCGCTTGCAGGTCCTGCTGGATGCTCCGTACCGGCGCCAGACTGTCGATGTAGCTGCCGATCTTCGGTATGTCGATGATGATGTACAGCGACAGGATCAGGACCAGCAGCGTGACAGCCAGGACGTTGAACGTGCCCTTGGCGAACCCCGAGGCTGTGACCAGGCTCTGCTGCAGCAGCGGGTTCAGCCACTGCAGGGCCTGGTCGCCGATGGCTCCCAGATTCCACTCCAGTTGCGAGCCGTCCGGTGAAATCGGTTCCAACCATTGGAGGGAGAACTGTTCCACGAAGCCAAAGCCCGGACGCTGCATAAGGGATTCGACAGTTCCGGCGGCCCGCGCGGCCCATGATTGAAGGGCTGTTTGCAGCCGTTCCAGGATGGAAGGCAGGGCGTTGTACAGCAGATTGAACTGCTGGATCGACTCCGCAATGAGCCAGAACGCGGTCGTGAAGCCCACTACCAGCAGGCCGGCCAGGACCAAGACGGCGGCCGCGGCCCGGTTCAGGAAGGTATGACGGGAGATTGCGGTGATCACCGGATGCAGGAGGTAGGCCAGGATTACGGCCAGAACCAGTGGCTGGATTAAGTTGGAGAAGCGCCAGAACATCCAGGCCACGGTCGCCAGGAACAGGAGGGATGCCAGCAATTTGGTGTTGGCCGACCAGCGCACTTCGCGGTCGACGGGCTGGGTTGGCGCTGGGGCGTGTCGTTCGTCCACGGTTGGGAATCGGGTGCCTCAGTCCGGCTCGAGTCCGGCGATCGAATTCAGCACTGTCTTGAGGCCATGCTGGCGGAACGCGACCGTCACTTCCTCGTCCCCGTCGGCGAGCAGTTTGGAGCCAATTACCTTGCCCGAGCCGAAGATCCGGTGCTGCACGTTCATGCCCGCCTTGAACTGCGACCCGGTCGGCGCGGCCGCGGTCGGTCCCGGATCGGCCTCGATCGACGACCAGTCATGGCGTGACGGGCGAATCCTGTAGGCGTCGGCCTGCCGCCCGCCCAGGGACGAGCCCTGTCCCACCGCGCGCCACTGGGGCCACGTTTCTCGGATGAGGAGGCCGGGGTCGATCTCGTTCAGGAACCGGCTTTCCCGGTAGCGCATGGTGCGTCCACTGACAAAGCGCTGGTCGGCCCGGGTTAGGAACAGCAGCCGTTCGGCCCGGGTAATTCCGACATAGAGGAGCCGTCGTTCCTCTTCGATGTCTTCCCGGTCGCCGGTATCGCGGGCGCGGAAGTGAGGCAACAGATCCTCGTCCACACCCGGGATGTAGACAACCGGATATTCGAGCCCCTTGGCGTTGTGCAGGGTCATGAGCGTGATCTTCGGCTCGTCGTCGTCCCGTTCGTCCGCCGCGGAAATCAGGCTGACGTGCTCCAGAAACAGTTCCACCGGATTGAGGGCCAGCTCCTCCGCGTCGCTCTCCGGTTCGAATTCCGAGGCCAGGCCCACCAGTTCGTCCAGGTTTTCGAGGCGGTGTTCATCCTGCTCGCCGGATGCCACCAGCCGCGCGCGGTACCCGGACGATTCGAGGACATCGGCCAGAAAAAGGCCGGCATCGATGGTGAGGTCCTCGGTGTACAGTCGTTCCCGCCACTCGGCAGTCAGACTCTCGAATACCTGCAGGCTGCGCAGAGCACGCCGCGTGAACGGTGACGGGTGGCGTTCCCAGGCGTCCGGAGCCATGTGCGCCACTGCTTCGGGCCCGCGGCAGGCTACCGTCAGGGCGTCGGAGATGGAGAGCCCCCACCGGTCCCGGCACTCGATCAGTCGCGCCAGGGTTTTCGCCCCGATTCCGCGCGCCGGCTTGTTGATGATGCGCGCCAGCGACAGGGCATCCAGCGGGTTGACCAAAAAACGCAGGAACGCCAGGGCGTCCTTGATCTCGGCCCGGTCGTAGAACCGCACGGCGCCAATCAGGCGATAGGCGATGCGATGGTTCAGGAAAGCTTCCTCCAGGGCCCGGCTGAGCGCATGCGTGCGGTACATCACCGCGATGTCCTCATGCCCAAACGCTCCGTCGTGCAGCAGGCTGGCGGCGCTGCGGGCGATCCAGTCGGCCTCCGAGTCGCCACCAGCGGCGTCCACGAGCACCACTTGCTGGCCATCGGGATTGCCTGTGAACAGTTCCTTGTGGGTGCGTCCGCGATTGTGCTGGATCAGGCTGTTGGCCACGTCTAGGATTTGCTGCGTGCTGCGGTAGTTTTCCTCCAGCACGACAGTTCGGAGCGATGGGAAGTCCCGTCGCAGCCGGGCCAGGTTGCGGCGGTTGGCACCGCGAAACGCGTAAATCGACTGGTCCTCATCGCCCACCACGAACAGGCTCTGCAACGAATCCGGATAGGCGGCCAGCAGCTTCACCAGTTCGTACTGGATCCCGTTGGTGTCCTGGAATTCGTCGACCAGAACGTGCGGCCAACGGGCACGGTACCGGTCCAGCACATCCCGGTTGCCGCGAAACAACCGCAGCGCATGCAGCAGGAGATCGTCGAAGTCCAGGGCGTTGTTGGTCCTCAGGGCCTTCTCATAGTCCGCATAGATTGGGGCTAGGCGGACGTCGAGAACCGAGGAGGCTTGGGCTGCGAACTCCGATGCGGTCATTCCCCGGTCCTTGGCTCGGCTGATGTCGGCTAGCACGGCAAATTCGTTGTTGTCCAAGGCTGCTCGGGAGGCGAGGATTTCCTTGATGACCAATTTTTGGTCGTCGGCATCGACGATGATCCAGTTGCGCTCGTACGGCGTGTGTTCAAATTCCACGCGCAGGATGCGGGCACAGATGGAGTGGAACGTGCCGATGGCCATGGGCCGGCGCCATCCGAAGCCGAGTTCATCCTGGTCCTGGGACTCAAGCAGTTCGAGGGCACGCTGCCGCATCTCGCCGGCAGCCTTGTTGGTGAAGGTTACGGCCAGGATGCGGTTGCGAGCGACGTTCAGTTCCTGAACCAGCCAGGCAATCCGATGGGTCAGGACCCGGGTCTTGCCCGAGCCCGGACCGGCCATAATCTGCGCCGGTCCGATGGGTAGTGAGACCGCTTCGCGCTGGGCGGTGTTCAGTTTGGCAAGGAGGGGATGAGAGGTCACGGCGAATCAAGATGTTTGGCAGCAGGCGCGCCCGGTGAGTCTGACACAGACCGCACCGAAGTCTCTTGAAACGGGCCAACCTGCCTCGTCCCGCAACAGGTGCAGTAGATCGTGCACGGGCATGCCCATCACACTGGCTGCGCAGCCGTCCAGACGCGCAATGGGATTGAAGTCCCGGTCCTGCAGAGCATATCCTCCCGCTTTGTCGAACGGATCGCCGGTCCGGACATACCGGTCGATTTCCGCGTCCGTGTAGTTGCGCATGGTCAGTCGGGATACGTGCACCCCCGTCCGCCGTCTCCCGGTTTGAAGGTTGATCAGACAATAACCCGTGCAAACTTCGTGCGGTCCGGTGCGCAGTCGACGCAGGAACGATTCCGCTTCAAGGGCGTCTTTTGGCTTTCCCAGAATGTCGCCCGCATGTACCACGGTGGTATCCAGGCCCAGCAGTAGGGCCGGTTCGGCCGGCGGTTCGCTTGGCAGGTCCCTCCGGGCCGTTTCCGCCTTCAGGGACGCCAGCCGCAAGGTCATGCAATCCGGGGTTTCGTTGGGCAGGGGCGATTCGTCCACGTTCGCCGGATGGAGTTGCACCGGAAGTCCCAATGCCCTGAGAAAGGCATGTCGCCGAGGACTCGCCGAGGCAAGGACCAGAGTTCCACTCCAGGAAGTGGTGTCCGAAGTCATAGGGGTTTTTTCGTGGCTTTGGCACTGTAAGGCGGACACGGTGGTCGCCGGGAACAAATTGGGATGCGGATACTTGAATCGTGCACCGTCCGAAGTCGCAAAGTACAATTGGGGGACCTCAATCGCCTTTGAGGTCGCATGTCCGGGCAATTTCCCGGTGGTCCGGATTCTCCCAATACCAGGTTCCTCAACACATGGCGTCTACTTCTGCTGTCCAGGAAGCGGTGACGCGCACGGCCATCATCGGATGCGGAGGCATGGCCCGCAACCACCTCCGTTCCATTCTGGAAGATCCCCGGGGCACGCATGTCAGCGTTGTATGCGAACCCATGGCCGAGAATTACGAGCTGACCTGTCTGCTGTTTGAGGAGGCCGGAGTCGCGGTCCCCGAGAACGTGCCGGATCTGGATGCGATGCTGGACAGGCATGCAGCGGATCTGGATGCCGTCTTCATCGTCACCCCCCATGCCATGCACCACGACCACGTTGTGGCCAGTCTCGACGCGGGGTTGGACGTCCTGGTCGAAAAGCCCATGGTGGTGAGCAAGGAGGAAGCCGAACGCGTCATCGCCAAGCGGGACGAAACCGGAAAATTGGTGACCGTGGCCTTCCAGGGAAGCCTGTCGCCGCAAATCCGATGGGCTTCCGAACAGCTGCACGACGGACCCTACGGCCGGGTGCTGGCCATCAGTGGCACCGTGTGGCAGAGCTGGAAAGGACTGGCGGATGGCCGCTGGCGCCTTGATCCACACGTGTCCGGCGGCGGGTTCATGTTCGACACCGGAGCCCACCTGATGAACACGATTGCCGATCTGGCCGGCGAGGACTTCGTGGAGGTGGCTGCCTGGCTCAACAACGACGACATGGCCGTCGACATCATGGCGGCGGCCATGGGCCGTTTGCAGTCCGGAACCTTCGTGACCATCCACGGGTGCGGCAATGCAGTCAAGAGCTGCAGTTCCACAATCCACGTCTTCGCCGAGAAGGCGCACCTCAAGGCGTGCATGTGGGGGCGCTGGGTGGAAGTTCAGGAGGACGGCGACGAGGACTTCCGGCGCGTGGAGCTGCCGGCCATGCGGACAGCCTGGCATCGGTTCCTGGACGTGCGGGCCGGCCGCATCGAGAATCCGTCGCCTCCCGAAGTCGGCTTGCGGATGCTGAGACTATGGGATGCCATCAAGGAATCAGCCGCCCGGAATGGCCAGGTGGTCCCTTGTTGACGTCCCCACCCCTGTTTTTCCTTCGATCACGGCTCCATGGAGGCCGGTCACAATGAGAGTAACCATCTGGAACGAATACCGTCACGAAAAGATACACGCGGAGATTGCGGCCCTCTATCCCGACGGGATGCACGCCGCTATCAAGGATGGCTTGGCCGATCACGGTATCACCGATGTGGGCACGGCGACATTGGACGAGCCGGAACACGGGCTGACGGACGAGGTCCTGGAGGCTACGGACGTCATGCTTTGGTGGGGCCACATGGCCCACCAGGAGGTCGACGACGACATTGTCGACAAGGTGCAGAAACGGGTGCTCGAAGGGATGGGGCTGATCGTGCTCCACTCCGGGCACTTCTCGAAGATCTTCCGCAAGCTGATGGGCACTTCGTGCAGTTTGCGCTGGCGCGAGGCCAGCGAGCGGGAGCGGATCTGGGTTGTGCGGCCCGGCCATCCCATTGCCCAGGGTCTGCCGCCCTACTTCGAAATTCCCGAGTGTGAGATGTACGGGGAACTGTTCGACATCCCGCAGCCGGACGAACTGGTATTTGTCAGCTGGTTTGAGGGCGGCAACGTGTTCCGCAGCGGATGCTGTTTCCACCGCGGGAACGGCAAGATCTTCTACTTCCGCCCCGGACACGAGACCTTTCCGATCTACACCCAGCCGGAAATCCATCGGGTGCTGGCGAACGCGGTGCAGTGGGCAGCCCCCGTGGCGGGCCCGGCCTACCCCTACTCGCAGAAGGGCTCCACGCGTCCGGTGGCAATTAACGAGCGGGAATCGCTCGAACCCATCGGCGCGGCCTCGGACGAGCGGGTGCGCGTCGGCTGATCCCGGAACATAACGGAGAACCCGTCGGCGACGCCGACGGGTTCGCGGTCTTGGACCTGACGCTGCAACCGGTTTGGCACCTCCTGTAGGACTCGAACCCACGACCCGCTGCTTAGAAGGCAGCTGCTCTATCCAGCTGAGCTAAGGAGGCTGGCGGCGGGATTGTACACCAGCGTCGAGACCGCGAATCCGGTGCGCATGAAGGGGCTGGCCGGCCGCGCTCCGAACCTGGACATCTCCGGGCCGTGTAGACGGAGTTTTGATACAGACCTGGCACAGGCCTGACACAGTTCCTGCACGCCTAGAACGGACACTTCCCTTGATGGTTGAGTTACACAAGGGAAGTCACATGTCCGAATTGATAACAACCTTGGCGCTGGGAATGATGAGCAAGGGAGTGTTCGTGTATCGGGAGCCCACCCAGGAGGAGGTGCGGTCAACAGTCTCGCCCTTCCGGGCCTGGCTGGGTACCATCCTGATCACTCTGGGTCGGCGTGTTCAGCCGAACACCGGCACCCATTGGACAGGTATGCGCGAAGCCGCCCTGTGAGGCATTCCGGTGCATCGTGTGAAGAGGACCGCTCCCGTTCGGGAGCGGTCCTTGATTCCGAGGGTTTCGATGCCACCGGCGGCAATCTAATACAGGAACATGGGCAGACCGAACGGATTCTTCATCTCCGGCCTGTAGGTCTCCACGTTGTAGAGGCGGTCCACATCGACGCACCGCGTTCCCTTGGTCACTTCGCCCATGTCGATGTGGGTGAACCGGCCGTCGCGGAGTGCCACCATCCTTCCACTTTGACCCTGGAGCAACAGATCCGCCGCCATGTGGCCGTAGGTTCGCGAAACCAGCAGGTCCAGGGCGTCCGGTGCCCCCGTGCGCATTAGGTAGGCCAGTTTCTGGTTGATGATCCCGAATCCCGTGTGTTCCTCGATCAGGGATCCCACCATCTCTCCAATGCCGCCCAACTTGCGGTGGCCGAAGGCATCGGCCTGGCCCGACTCTATGATCTCGCCGCCCTCCACCGTGGCGCCTTCGCTGATCACCACCATGGCATAGTTGCTGGGGTTGCGGTTCCAGTCCTCGGTGACCAGCGCCATGAGTCGGTCCGGGTTGAAGGGCACCTCGCAGATCAGGGCGCGGTCGGCATCCGCCACGTAGCTGCTGAGCAGGGCTGTTTCCCCCGAGTTGCGGCCAAAGAGCTCGATCACGGCGACGCGTTCGTGGGAGCCGGCGCTGGTGCGCAGGTTGGTGATGAACTCGGCGCTGCGCGTGACCGCGGTACTGAAGCCCATACAGTAGTCGGTGCCATAGACATCGTTGTCCATGGTCTTGGGACAAGCCACAATCTGGACTCCTTCTGCGTGCAATCGCCCGCCGTAACCCAGAGTGTCGTCGCCTCCGATCGGGACCAGGGTTTCCACACCCAGCGCGTCCAGGTTCTTGATCACCGTGGAAGTGAAGTCGTAGGTGCCGCCGCCGTTGTCCGTGGCATCGCCCACTGACAGGTGTTCCGGGATCGCGCCGCCCTTGACCTTGCCCGGATTGGTTCGGCTGGAATGCAGGAACGTGCCACCGGTGCGGTCGATTGTGCGGACGGCTTCGGCGTCGAGGTTGTAGGTGTGGTGAGCGACCGACTCCGGGTCGTCGGGATTGATCTCCAGGGGGCCGGCCCATCCGCGGCGGAACCCGACCACTTCGTGTCCCGCTTCCGTCATCCGTGTCACGATGGACTTGATGCACGGATTCAGACCGGGAACGTCGCCGCCGCCTGTCAGGATGCCCAGTTTCATAGCATGTCTCCGCAAATGGTGTCGGCCGGCGCCTCCAACAGGCATCCGATTCGGGCTGATTCTAATTCAGACCGGTGCCGCAGGCCCCGAATCGGGCCGCGCAGCGTTCGCACGCAGTGGTTTATCCGAAGATTCGGTGCTGTCTCAACGCCATCCGGTAGAAGCCCACCAGTTGATCCATGGTACTGTGCCAGTCTTGGCGCAAGGCGTGTTGCCAGCCGGCTTCGGCAAAGGATTGCAGGAGGGATCGGTTGTCCCTCATCTGTCTGACCTGTTCGCGTATTTCGCCCGGGTTGTCCGGATCGAACAGCAGTCCGTTGCGGTTGTGCGCGACCGTGTCGGTGATCCCACCCCTGCGGGCGGCGATCACGGGCAGGCGGCAGGCCATCGCTTCCAGGGCCACAAGGCCGAACGTTTCGGTCGTGGACGGAAAGACAAACAGGTCCGCGGCGCGATAGGCCGCGACCAGGTCCTCGCCATAGCGGTAGCCGGTGAAGGTGGTGGGGGTTCCCGCGTACCAGGCCCTGAGTTCGGCATGGCTGGGACCATCGCCGACGAACGCCAGGCGCAAGCCCTTCATCGGAAACAGCCGGTCGCGCAACTCGAACAGTCCTTTCTCGGGCGCGTGGCGGCCTACGTTGAGGACCAGAAAGTCTTCGGGATGTCCCTGTGTCAGTTCCTCGCGCACCTTCGGATCGACCGGGCCGGCGCTGAACAGGTCGGTATCGATGCCGCGTCGCCACCAGCGGACCCTGCTGATGCCCTGTTGCCTCAGGTCGTCGCGCAGGACGCTGGAGGGGCAGATCGTCAGAGTGGCTCGGTTGTGCAGGTAGGTGGCGTATCGCCTCAAGAACCCGGTCAGAAAGCCTTGGCCGTAAAAAGCCGCATACCGCGCGATGTCCGTGTGGTAGGAGGCCAACACCGGGACCCCCAGCCGACGCGCCATGCGCATGCCGAACGGTCCCAGCACGAATGGGTGCAGGACATGTACCAGGTCGGGCTGGAACCGGCGCAACGTCCGGAACGAATCCGACCGGGGAAAGTTGAACTTCAGTTCCGTGTAGTACGGGGCGGTGATGCCGTTGACCGGCACAACCCGAAAGCCGGCGAACTCGCTGGGACCGCCGGAAGGCGCAAACAGGATGGCTTCGTGTCCCTTGGAAGCCAGGTATCGGAGGAGCAGCTGCAGGATGTTGACCACCCCGTCGATCTTGGGCAGAAACGTTTCGGTAAAGAGCCCGATCCGCAAGCGCTGCGGTTGGTCCGGCTGGGATTCGGATGGGCTTCCGTGTGCTACCATGCCGATTGCCTCAACGAGGTTTAGCCTGTCCTGTGGGGAGTGTCCGGATCGCCTTGCCGGACCCGCGCGGCGCAGGGCATGAGCCAGCCTGTCCGGATGATGAGACTGCCCTTTCCGCCTCGCAACCCCCTTCCCGGAACCGAGTACGTAGCAAGAAGGGATTCATGAGTGCGAATCGAGCAAGCAATGTAGTGGTACTCGGCGGAGACGGCTTCTGTGGATGGCCCACCAGCCTGCGGCTATCCCGCCAGGGATTCAATGTCACGATTGTAGACAATCTGGTCCGGCGAAAGACCGATGTGGAACTGGGCACGCAGTCGTTGACTCCAATCTCCCCAATCGACACACGTCTGGCTGCCTGGCGGGAGGTCACGGGGCAGGATGTCTGCCACGTCGACATCGACATTGCAGAGGACTATGCCAGCCTGGTGGCGCTCCTGCGCGATCTGCAGCCGCAGGCCGTCGTGCACTTCGGCGAACAACGGGCGGCGCCCTATTCAATGAAGTCGCCGCGCCACAAGCGCTACACGATTGACAACAACATCAACGCCACGCACAATCTCCTTTGCGGCATTGTCGAGACCGGGCTGGACATACACGTGGTCCACCTGGGAACCATGGGTGTCTACGGCTACGGCACGGCCGGACTCAAAATCCCCGAGGGCTACCTGCCCGTGCAAGTGGAGGCGGAAGGGGTTCGCCACGAGATGGAAATCATCTATCCGCCCAATCCCGGCAGCGTCTATCACATGACCAAGACGCTGGACGCGCTGATGTTCTTCTATTACAACAAAAACGATCAGGTGCGCATTACCGATCTCCACCAGGGCATTGTCTGGGGCACGAACACGGCCGACACCCTGGCCGACGAACGCCTCGTCAACCGGTTCGACTACGAGGGGGACTATGGAACGGTCCTCAACCGCTTCCTGATGCAGAGCGTGGTCGGACATCCCATCACGGTCTACGGTACCGGCGGCCAGACCCGCGCCTTCATCCACATCCGCGATACCGCCCGGTGTGTGAACCTGGCGATCGACAATCCACCGGAACGCGGCGAACGGGTCAAGATTTTCAATCAGGTGACCGAAACCCACAGGGTCAGGGACCTCGCCCAGTTGGTAGGGAAGCTGACCGGTGCAGAGGTCAGGTACTACACAAACCCGCGCAACGAAGCGCTTGAGAACGACCTTAGGGTGGAAAATTGCCAGTTCCTGGATCTGGGCTTGGATCCGGTTACCCTCAGCGAAGGTCTGCTGGAGGAGGTGATCGAGGTGGCCAGGCGCTACGCTGACCGCTGCGACCCGGCCAAGATCATTGCCGACTCAACGTGGCGGGCCGACATTCCAGTGGATCGGGTAGGTTCGCAAGAACCCAATCTCTGGCAACCCGACACCAGTTGAGAGCGGTTTAGGCTACTCGAGCGACAATCGACCGGATGTGGTGGTTGCCCAAAACCTGTGGTTCCGGTTGTTACGTTTATCGGGACCGGTCTGGATATCCCTGCCATTCGGAATGGCAGGGGGACGGTCCCATCAACCCCCTGGTTTGCTCCTTGAGTAGGGCTTTCAATGGCCTGTCGGGTATTTCCCTTGAGGAACTGCACACGTAAATCGCAGGCGGTGTTGGGGCATTGGCATCCGGGGCCAATGCAATCTATTTTCACAGAGTATCTTACTAGCACGACATATCGGTACTAAAGGGAATTCTGTGGTATTCTGTGGATATGAAGATCTACCGGGCGGCCGCGTTCGCGGCCAAGATTGGGGTCCACAAGAACACGGTCAAGGCCTGGAGCCTGAAGGGCAAGCTGCCGGACCGCCGCACCCCCGCCGGCCACCGCTACTACACGGAGGCGGACGTGGATCGGTACTTCGGCGTGGAGCGTGCCCCCGAGGCCGGGCGCACCGTGGTCTACTGCCGCGTGTCCAACCGGGCGCAAGGGGACGATCTGCGGTCGCAACAGCAGGCGATGGAGACGTTCTGTCTGGGGGCGGGCCTGGCGGTGGACGAGTGGCTGACCGAAATCGGCAGCGGCCTGGACTTCCAGCGGCCCGTGTTCCGTGCGTTGATGGAACGGATCGGGAAGCGCGAACCGGGCCTCCTGCTGCTGGCCCACGAGGACCGTCTCTGTCGGTTCGGGTTTGACTGGTTCGCGTACTTCGCCGAGAGCCACGGCTGCGAGATCCGGGTGGTCAACCAGCCCGGCCTGTCCCTGCAGGCGGAGTGGGTCGAGGACCTGATGGCCGTGGTCCACACCTTCTCCGGCCGTCTGCCCGGGTTGCGCCGGTATCGGAAGCAAATCAAGGCTGCCGCGGTTGATGGCTGAGAAGGTCACGCGCGTACTTCACAGCCAGAGTCTGAACGCGGCCAAGTACGATCGTCTGTCCCGGATCGCCGTCCTGTGCGGCAAGGTGCGCGCGGATGCGTGGCAGCGGCGCAGCGGGGTGGCCACGGCCCTGCAATCCCCCTACGAGATCCGCGATGCCTGGATGGCCGAGGGCTGTGACTGGCACGGGCTGCCGGCGCGTCTGGGCAAGGCCGCGCTGGCCGACGCCCTGGGGGACATCGCAGCGGCGCGGGAGGCGGCCAAGGTGCCGGTCAAGAAGGCCATCCGGCACCGCACGCGCGGAAACAGTGCCGAACGCGAGCGGCTGTACAGCCTGCCCAGCGGAACCGCTGGACCGAGGATCCGTTCCTGCACCGACAGATGCGGAAGCAGTGGCGGGGCGGCCGGTCCCATGTGACGAACCAGATCGTGGCCGACGCGGGCTCCTACACCACCAAGGTCTGGCACGACCGGGCCTGGGTGTACCTCCAGGGTTTGGAACGCGGCCAACGCATTGCCATTCCGCTCAAGGGCACATATCTGCCTTCCGGCACCCTGCGCATCCTGCTGCGGGACAACGGCCAGGTGGAAATCCACTACGCGGTGGCCGAGGCTCAGGTGTGCAGCACGCGTCCCTGCGGGGAGGCCACGGTCGGGGTGGACAAGGGCTACACCGAGGCCTACACGGACAGTGACGGGGAACGCCACGGCGAGGGCTTGGGCGACCTGTTGTCCGCGGAGAGCGACCACCGCAAGGTCAAGGGAACACGGCACAATCACCTCCGGGACATCGAGCTGAAGCACCGGGCCAAGGGCAACCACCGCAAGGCCGACAACATCCAGCGGAACAACCTCGGCAACCAGAAGTGGGACCGGCGGCAGTCCCTGCACCGCAAACAGGTGCGCGACCACCTCTGCCAGGCCGCCCACGCCGTCGTGGACAAGGCCGGCACCATTGCCTGCGAGGACCTGTCCGCATCCATGAAGTCCGCTCCGTACCGCCACAGGGACACCAACCGTCGTTTGAGCGGCTGGGTCAAGGGCGTGATGGCGGACACCTTTACTTCGATATCTCGGCGCAGAGGTTCTGCGCCGGCATTGGTCAATCCGGCCTACACATCGCAAGTCGACTCCCGCACGGGCCTGTTGCAGGGCACACGTCGCTGGGACCGGTTTTACTGTCTCGACGGGGTTGTGCTGGACGCGGACGTCAATGCCGCCTGCAACATTCTGGCGAGGCTGTACGACGAGGAGATAACGTTGTACATGCCCTACAGGGAGGTCAAGGCCCTGCTCGCCGAACGAACCAGGACAGTGGTGGGGACTGCTCCACCCGGACTCGAGTTGCGGGGGCTTGCAACCATGCCCCCATCAACCGAGAGCGAATTACCCGAACCGGTACCGAAATGTACCAGGTAAAGGAACAGTGAAATCCGACCTACATCAATAGTTTGGCAACAGGCCGGATACCCACTGGATACGAGACGCCATTGGCGATGCGCGGGTAGGATTGACCAGTCCCCACGCAGAACCTCGACACAAGGATATTTAAAAGGCTTGGGCTTTTCCACCACGGCGCGGACTGGAGTCTTTACAGCCCATCAAAGGCGTCCCAGAGCCAACAGCGGCACCAAATGGATGCGCCTCCACGCCATCATCTTGCATAACCTGCGCAAGGATGCGTTTGGGTGTTGTTCCGAGGGGTTGACATGGCCTATAGAAAGCCGTGAGTGCGGGAACATTGCACGGCTTTCTGGCAGGTTGCAGATGGCAACCCCGATTGCTGTTCCCGAGCCCTCGGTGATCCGTTCCGAGCGGTACCGCATCCGTTTCTACGGCCCGCGACAGGCGGCCCTGTGCGCCCACATTGCCGGTACCTGCCGTTGCGTGTGGATCAAGTCCAGGCACTACACCAAGAATGGCTTCACCATTCCCGACAGCTGCGCATGGACGGTGCCCGTCTGTGTGCACCAAAGCGGTTTGTTGTCGGGTTGTTTTGAGTTTGTACTACGCTTTTAAAGAGCAAGTTCATGGGGTTGCGCGGTAATCTAGGCACGGCACCGGCACCCGCACGATCCACCTGTGTCTTGACGCAGAGGAGAGAGCCATGCAGGAAGACGGGAACGGCAGCGAAGCGGTGACGGACCAGCGGACGTGGCGCGGCTATGCACAGGTGGCCCTGATTGTGCTGGTGCTGGCGGTGGCGTGGTACTTTGCGCGGGCACCGCGGGTGGATTCGGCACTGGGCGATGCAGCGGTGGATGCTGCGAGTGCCGTGCGGCCCGTGGCCGAAGTGGTCCTGCCGAAGGCTGCAGAGCAGACCCTGACGGTGCACCTGACAGGTACGGTCTCCCTGGAGAAGCGCACAACAGTGGTGTCGGCGGTGTCGGGTCGGGTGGTCTGGGTGTCGCCGGAATACACGGCGGGGGGTTCGATTGCCGCGGACGAACCGCTGCTGCGCCTGGATCCGGCAGCGTACGAGTTGGCGGTGGCGTCGGCGCAGGCGGCGGTCGATGGTGCATCGGCCCGGGTGTGGTTGGAGGAGTTGCAGGCGTCGGAGGCGGTGGACGCGTTTTTGCTGGCGGAGCCGGACGGGGAGCCGTCGGCATGGGTACAGCGGCTTCCGCACCTGGCGCTGGCGCGTGCGGAACTGGCATCGGCGGAGGCGGCGCTGGGCCTGGCCGAACTGCGGCTGTCACAGACGAGCATTTCGTTTCCATACGATGTGCGGGTGATGTTGACGGACATGGCGGTGGGCGAGTGGGTGGATCCGCAGGGCGATTGCATCTAAACGGGTTGGGACTTGAGGCCAATCAGCCGACACAGGTAGTCCTTGTTCCAGGCGGCCGCCAGCCGCTTGTTGGCGATGCCCACCTTGAGGGATCGATCCTGCCGCAGCAGGTTGTGCGCGATGCGCTTCAGGATGGCCATGTTGTGGGCGGCGTAGCCCGTCCGGATGCGGCTGTCGTCCTCGCCAAAGGCGACGTCCAGGACCCAGTGGTGGGCGTTCTCAATGCTCCAGTGTCCGCGCACTGCCTGCAGCAGGGGCTTGGCCCTGGGGGGCAGGCTGGAAATGAAGCAGCGGGTGTCGGTCGC
Organism: Caldilineaceae bacterium; assembly: GCA_965208365.1. Lineage (GTDB taxonomy): Bacteria > Chloroflexota > Anaerolineae > Caldilineales > Caldilineaceae > Bin34. The sequence goes on from OZ242330.1 coordinate 3,124,396, forward strand.
GACCCGGTCCCCGCAGCGGCGTTCGCACTCGACCCAGACCAGGCTGGCCAGGTCGCACCAGTCGCGGTCGGGATCGACATGGGCGAGGTAGGCGGGGTCGCCGGTCGTCCAGCAGCGGCGGGTCTCAATCCGACCGTGGTCCTTCCCGACCGTGTCCGCATAGTCGTGGGGACAGTCGGCGAAGTCCGCGGCCCGTTCCAGGGTGAAGGTATCCTCCATCCGGTCGTGGAGCCCCTGGTGGTTGGCCCGCACGCGCAGCACATAGTCGGCCTTCTGTGCCCGGATCTGGCGCGCAATCTTCTTCTGGCAGCCCATGGCATCCAGGGTCACGATGCAACCCTCCAGGCACAACATGCGCAGCAGCTCCGGGATGGCCGTGATTTCGTTGGCGTCGTCAGCCACCGCCGTCTGGGCCAGCACCAGGCGGTTGGCCTGCGCCCAGGCGCTCACCAGATGCAGGGGCTCCAGCCCCCGGCCCCGGTCGTGGGAGCCGCGCACGCTCTTGCCGTCGATGGGCACGATCTGACCATCGGTCAGCACAAAGGCCGCTTGCACCCAGTCCCGGAAGCCCTCCTCGAAGCGGGCCGCATCCAGCCGCGCAAAGACCCGTCCCAGCGTGTCGTGCGAGGGGATCCCGTGGGGCAGTTCCAGAAAGGTGCGCAGCCAGGCCTCGTTGAGTTGGCCGAAGAGCGCAATGGCCACGAAACTGTCGGCGCCGCAGATGACGGCCAGCACCGACAGCACCAGGATGTCCGTCAGGTTGTGCAGCTTGGTCCGGTCGACCCGCGGATCCTCCAGCATGTCCAGGGTCTCGACCAGGGACGAAGGCATCGGGCCGTCCATGAGGGGCTTCTCCGCAGGCTGGATCCGGAACCGCCCATTGTAGGCCGGTGTCCATCCGGCCCGTTGTCCACCAATTTAGATGCAATCGCCCTGGGTGGATCCGGGGGATCCGGTGTACACAACCCGTCTGGGGATCGTGTACCGTCCCGATGCTTTGGAGGTGGCGGTACCGATCGAGCCGGGTGACCTGGCGTACCTGGAGCCGGTGGTGGGGCGTGCGGTGCAGGTGACGGGCCAGATGGGGTCCTGGGAGGCGGAGGTGGTGGGGGTATCGTCCCTCATCAATCCGACTTCGCGCCTGACAACGGTGTTCATCGGTTTTCCGTCGTCGAGACCCGCGGATGCGCTGCCGTTGCCGGGAACGTTCGTGGAAATCGCAATCGAGGGCCCGGCATTTGAGGATGCGTACGTGCTGCCGAACACGGTGCTGCAGGACCAGGGACGCGTCTGGGTGGTGCGGGACGGTCGTCTGGAGCGGTTCGAGCCGGAGGAACATGGCCGGACGGATACGGGCTGGGTAGTACAGGCCTTCGATGCGGGCGAGGGTGTGGTGACAGGTGCGCTGCCGGGGGCCCAGGAAGGGCTCGAGGTGTCGGCACAGGCCGTCGAAGCGCCTTGACGGTGACGGGAAGGGAGGTATGAACGCCGTGGAGCACAACGCCATGGAGCATATGGATGGAGAACCGGCCTCCAACCCCCGGCCGGGCCTAATTGCCTACTTTGCGGGGAACCCGATCGCCGCCAACCTGCTGATAGTGCTGATCCTGGTCAGTGGAGTGGTGGCCGGCCTCCGCATCGCGGTCGAGGACTATCCCGAGTTCGATTGGCGCACCGTGCTCGTGACGGTGATTGCGCCTGGCTCGTCGCCGCGCGAGGTGGAGGAGGACATCGTCCGCCGTGTCGAGGAGAGCGTGATTGGTTTGGAGGGGATTCGGGAGGTCAGGTCCACCTCGGCCGAACACCTTGGCACGATTAGTGTTGAACTGACCACGTTTGCGAATGCGGACCGGGTGCGGGACGACATCCAGCAAGCGGTGGACAACATCGCGAACTTTCCGCCGCCGAACGCGGAACGTCCGGAGGTGAAGCTGCTGGAGCTGAACCGCGAGGTGATTACGCTGGCCGTGTCTTCGGACGTGCTGGACGAAGATGCCCTGCGGGGCGTGGCGGAGGAGGTGCGCAGCGAACTGTTGCAGCTACCTTCCACGGCCCGGGTGGATCTGCACGGCACACGGGATCGGGAGATCTCGATCGAACTGAGCGCGGAGGCACTGCGCCGCCACGGCCTTTCGCTCTCGCAAGTGGCGAACACTGTGCGACGCAACTCTGTCAACCTCACATCCGGCGAGTTGCGCACCGAGTCCGGCGGGGTGGTGCTGCACACGGTCGCCAAGCGCGCCCGCGGCGAGGATTTTGCGGGTATCCCAGTTGTCACGCGCCTGGACGGCACGATCGTGACCCTGGGCGATGTGGCCACCATCCGGGATGCATTCGTCGACGGGGGAGTCATTGCCCGCGTGGATGGGGTGCCTGCGGTGTTCGTGCGGGTGGGCCTTACCGAAGGCCGGTCCATTGTCGCGATTGCCGAGGAGGTCCGCGCCTGGCTGGCCGGCTACCAGACGCCGCGGGATGCGGAAGTCCGGATCTGGAACAACTTGGCACAGCCGCACCTGGACCGTTTCGGGAGTCTGACCCGCACCATGGTCGCGGGCGTCATTCTGGTGTTCCTGCTGCTGGTGTTGGTGTTTGACCTGCGGGCGGCGGTGTGGATCGCGGTGGGTATCCCGCTCTCATTCGTCGGAGCCCTGGTCTTCTTTGAGCCGGCCAACCTGACCGTAAACACCGGCACCCTGCTGGCTCTGTTCCTGATGATCGGCTTGGTGGTGGACGATGCCCTGGTGGTAGGAGAGAGCATCGCGGCAGAACGGGAACGGGGCAAGGCGCCGCTGGCAGCGGCCATCGACGGCGTTCGGTCCGTGGTGGCCCCGATCACGATTGCCGCGGTGACGACGGTACTGGCCTTTGTGCCCTTCCATTTCATGACGGCGGCCGGGGGTCAGGTGGTCTCAGTCTTTCCACCGGTAGTGCTCTTTGTCCTGGCGGTGTCCCTTCTGGAGTCCGTCTTCATCCTGCCGGCCCATCTCGGGCATGCCGGCCGCTGGAGCCTGTGGCCGCTGACGGCCGTCCAGGCGCGGACATCCGCGTGGCTCCAATGGCTCACCGACCGGACAGTCGGGCCGGCGGTCTCCTGGGCCGTGCGGCATGTCGCCGCCACACTCGCCGCCGGCGTGGGGATAGTGGTGGTATCGCTGCTGCTCCTGCGGTTCGACGCAGTGCGACTGGTCCTGTCCACCAATCCGCCAACCGACTTTGTGCAGGCGGCGCTCCACATGCCGGTGGGGACCCCCTTGGAGGCGACGCGCGCGGCCACGGAACAGGTGGCCGCCGCGGTTGATGCAGTCAACGAGGAGTTGCCGGGGGAACCCGTCAAATCCGTTGCCGTTCTCGCGGGCCAGCCGGTGAATTATCCGGTGGTGGGACCGCTATCCACGCACAGCCACATCGGAGGGGTCCGTGTGCACCTGAACGAGCCGCCGCTGCGGCGCACCACGGCCCGGGAAGTGATCAGGGCCTGGCGCCAGGCTCTGGGCCCGGTCCCACACATGGAGCGGCTTGAATTCTGGACCGACCAGGTGCGCGCCAGACCGAATGTCGCGTACATCCTGTTGCATACGGACGAGACTGTCCTGCAACAGGCCGCGGCGGAGATGCAGTCCTTCCTGCAGGGGATCCCCGGCGTGGTGGAGATCCACGACAGCCTGGCTCCGGGCAAACGGCACCTCAGAGTCGAACTCACCCCCGCGGGCGAGGCCGCGGGGCTCTCGCCGAGGGGTGTTGCCGCCCAGTTGCGCGCCCGATTCCACGGAGTGGAGGTGCAGCGCATCCAGCGGGGTCGAGAGGAACTCAAGGTCATGGTGCGCTACCCTCCGGAAGACCGGACGAGCCTGCAGGCGCTGGCCGACGAGCGCATTCGGGTTCCGGTGGGAACCGAGGTGCCGCTGTTCACCGTGGCACACCTGGACGAGAGCCGGGAACCAGCAGTCCGCATGCGAGTTAACGGCGAACAGGCTGCGGAGGTGAATGCCCGTGCCGATGTGGTGGTGGTGACCGCGTCGGACGCGCGGGAGGCAATCGAGCGCGACCTCGTACCCGAGTTGCTGGAACGGTACCCCGGTCTGCGCATTGAATCGGGGAGAGGGGTACGCGACAACGAAGACAGTGTGCGGACGCTGACACTGTTGTTGCCGGTTGTGCTCATCGCCATGTACGTGCTCATGGCGGGCTTCCTGCGCAGCTACTGGAAGCCCTTGGTGGCCGCCGCCGGATTCCCGCTTTCTTTAGCCGGCGCCGTTCTGCTGCACTGGATTCTGGGCTGGGACTTCGACTGGATGTCGATATTCGGCGTGATCGCTGTTTGCGGCGTTGCAGTCAACGACTCACTGGTACTGTTGGACCGCTACAACACCATCCGGCGCGAGAACGAGATGGTGCCGGCCATCGCCGCGGCTTCGGCCGCCACGCGCCACCGCTTCCGAGCCGTGTTCCTCACCAGCCTTACAACAATCCTGGGCCTGTCACCGCTACTCTACGAGCGTGGCGAGGACCTGATTTTCATCGTACCTTTTGTCGTCAGCATGGTGGGCGGTCTTGTCCTGACGGGCATGTTCACGCTCTTCATCCTGCCGGCCCTGGTCATGGTGATCGACGGCGCGCGCGAATAGGACCGCCCGCTGGCTGCCGCGTCCGTTGCCGACGCGGAAACCCGGAGGCCCGCGGGTTGGGTCAGCCGCAGTCGAGTTCGCGTTCCTCCGTCTCCTGCGCGTCGAAGCTGCCGGGCGACTGCATCAGGTATCCGAGCCGGACCCTGGCGATGACCTGAAGCTGCGGTTGGCCATTGGAGGCCAGGTCGTAGGTTTTGTTGAAGTAGTCCACTGCCCGTTGCGCGTCGCCCATGGCCTCGGCTACGCTGGCGATCAGAAAATGGGCCTGTGCGTTGTCGGGATCCGCTTCCAGGGCGAAGAGCGCTGCGCATTCCGCACCGTCCATGTCTCCGGCCCGCAGGCGATTGGTCCCGAGCGTCACCCAGATGTTGTACGGAGGGATGTTCGAATCCGACAGGGCCTCGGCCACGTAGTCGGCGGCTTGTTCGGGGTTGTCCAGGCGTTCCTCAATCACAGCGGCCCAGAGCAGGACTTCCGTGGCATTGTTCGACGCCTCAAGGCCGGCCTGGGCGACGGTCCGGGCGGTGTCCCAATCACGGATGTCGACCGCCTTTTCGATGTCGTAGCCAATATCGGTGATGAGCACGGCATTGGGATCGGGCGGAAAAACATAGGTGACCAGAATCCATACGGTGAGGCCCAGCACCGCGAGGCCGCCGACGAGTCGAAGCCACCGAAACAACGTGCGTCGGGTTTGCTCGGCATGCAATTCGTCCAGGGTCCACCAGAACCCGTCGGTTTGCGCCAGCGACTGGCGGAGTTGGGCCATGCCGCCGTGGGTGTTGGCTGCCTTGACAATTTCGCCGGCAATTTCGCTCAGCCGGAACTCGAACCCTGCCCAAAGCCCATCTTCGGCCTTCAGATCGACGCCTCGTGCGCGCAAATCCTCCTTGAGCCGCCAACAGGTGTCCAGCAGTTGCAGGGTTCGCACGACCGTATTCGAATTGACCTTGACCAGCAACTTCTCCAATTCGTTGAGCTGATCCCTGAGCTTGGCTGCATCGCTGAGGGATTCGGTGTTGGGGTTGGGCTGTGCCATGGCGGTTTTCCGTCCGATTCGGGTTCGCGCTCAGGCTTGCACCTGGGCCGCGCGCTGAAGCTCGCGGTAGACGCGGTTGATGCCGGAACCGATTTGGCTTTCGATTTTCGATCTGCGCGCGTTGGGTACGGTGAACCGGTCCATCAGGTCCTTGACCAGCTCCTTCTTGGTTTCGTTCTTGTCCTTGCCGGCCGCCAGGCACTCTGCAACCTGTTGCCGCAGGCTTTGGATGTAGTCCTCCATCAGCCGGATGCGTTTCAGGCCCTGCAGGGGTTCGCCGTGGCCGGGCACGATGACCTCGGGGTCCAGCGACCGAATCAGTTTCAGCGCCTCCAGCCACTCCTCGGAATTGGCCTGTGCCATGTAGGGATGCTGGTCGGTCCAAATTGTGTCGCCGACGAAGCAAATCCGCTCCTTCTCCAGCCAGATGATGGAGGTGGCCGGTGTGTGGCCGCCAACGAAAATGCACTCGATGCTGGTACCGCCAATGAAGAAACCGGCCCGCTGGGTAAAGGTAATCTGGGGAGGATGCACTGTGATCTCCTCCATCTCGGCCTGGATCTCGGGCATTTTCCGGAAACTGTTCCTCACCCGTTCCTTGAAGTTCTCCGAGAATCCCTGCATCTCCTTGTGGGCCCGTTCATGGCCGATTACCAAAGCGGGCATGAAATACTGGCAACCGAGCGCGTGGCCTCGGTGGTGGTCCGTCAGCAGGATGTAGGCAATGGGGATGTTCTTGGAGAACTCCTCGATCTGGCTGCGCCAGTGTTTGGCCTGCTGCGGAATCAGCGGCGTGTCGATCAGGACTGCTCCCTCACGCGTTACGATGCAGCCGGTGGTGCAGGTGCTGTAGTTGATGTTGATGTACACCTTGGAGGACAGCTTGCGAACCGGACAGTACTTGTCCAGATCCTCGGGTGTGATGGCGGGGGAATCGGGCATGTTGGGAAATGGATGGTGGAGCGAAGACGGGAACGGGTGCGATACGGGGCGGATCGGCCGGGGCAAGGGATCAACCGGTGATGGCGTCAGCGAAACTCGTCGGCAGCCTTGTCGCTGAACGACTGAACCTTCTGTTGTGTTTGAACATTCCCTTCCTGCTTGCGGCGACGGCCGCGCCGTCGTTGGCGGCGGGGGGGACGCGGGGGTTCGTGCGGATCCCGGACATCCGCCTGCGAGGCCAGGGTGTCCGGCGGAAAGGCGACGTCGGTGTCCGGTTCGTTCGCAAAGTACAGCCGGATTCTTTCGAGCACCAGCGCGTGTTCGGACAGGCCCAGTTCGTCCACCACTTCATCGGGACGTCCCGTGGCCCCTTCCACCATCTGAACACGGAGCAGCAGGTTGTGGCACGGTCCCGTGGCATCGAATCCCACCCACTCCAGGCGGTGGACCAGGGGCCTCAGGTTGTACCGATACGGATGGCCCTTGCGCTCCCGTTTCCGCCACACGGTGCCGCGGGCCAGGAACTCGTGCACCGCCTGTGGACCGGTGGCGGTTGCCGGGGCGATGACGCGGATGCGGTAGTCGGCCCCGGTGAGCAGTCCCTGCAAGGGTTGGCTCTTGACCGGGATTTCCTGCATTGAACGGATTGACACCCCGGGAGGGAGTTTCGCCTTCAGGCGGCTCTCGACCTGGACCACCGGCATCCGTTCGGACAGTCGGAAATCCATGTGCTCGGCCCGGCCGCAACAGCCGACCGCCAGCGGCGCCGCAAACTGAATGTGCGGCTGCGGATTGAATCCCTGCTTGTAGGCCACGGGCAGCATGGTACGCCGCAGGGCGCGTTCCCACATGCGGAATTCGTCCTTGTGGGAGATGAACCGCAGGACTTCGCCGCGGCTGTACACCACCCGCAGGCGCTGTGGTTCGTGCTGGCTGCCCGTCTCCTGGTCAGGCATCCACCGGATCTCCCGGTTCGATGCGCTGGCTGACCGTTCCGTGACGGCGTTGGGGCACCCGTTCGCCGAACTGGCCCGTCAGCTCCGGCGACATTTCGTCATTGAAGTACATCGGCACCGGGACAATGTCCACCGGCTGGCGCGCCTTGTTCTTGCCCAGGGGCGGGCAGGCCCAGGCTGCGTCCGGTGTGGACCGGCGCTCTTCCTTGAAGTATCCCAGGATCCCGCAGCTGAAACAGTGTTCGCGGCAGTCGTCGACCACGCCTCCCTGGAAGGCATGCACGTACTCCATCTCCATGAACTCGCGATCCACACCGGCCGAGATGTGGTCCCAGGGCAATGTTTCGGCGATCGGACGTTCCCGGTGCGTGTACCACGCCATGTCGAGGCCGCAGTCCTCGAAGGCCTGCTGCCAGAGATCGAATTGGAACCACTCGTTCCAGGCATCCAGTTTGCAGCCCAGCCGCCAGGCCTGCTCCACAACATCGGCCGTGCGCCGGTCGCCGCGGGTCAGGAAGGTTTCGTGCATGGTTTCGCGGAAGTCGTTCCATGTGAAGTGAATGTGGCGATCGCGCAGGTTGGCCTTCAGGATGTCCACATGCCGGCGGATGCGGTCCTCCTGTTCCAGCGGCACCCACTGGAACGGCGTATGCGGCTTGGGCACCAGTGTGCTGACGCCGAGCCGCACCCGGGCCTTGCCGCCAATGGCCTCGCGGCCCCGGGCCAGCACCGCCTTGGCGAGGTTGGCGATGGCCTGCACATCCTCGTCGGTCTGGGTTGGATGCCCGATCATGAAGTACATCTTGATCGTGGTCCAGCCGCGGCTGTAGACCTCGGCGGCCGTGGCCAGCAAATCCTCGGATGCAATCGGTTTGTTGATGACGTCGCGGAGCCGATCCGTGGCGGCTTCGGGCGCAAAGGTGAATCCAGGTCGGCGTCGGCCTTTTTCAAGAAGTTCCATCAGCCCCACACTGAAGGATTCGATGCGCAGGCTGGGCAGGCCGATGGAGAGTTTCCGATGTCCGTGTTTCTCCACGACGCGTCGGACCAGCTCCTCGACATAGGTGTAGTCGCTGCTGCTGAGGCTGAGGAAACTGACCTCCTCGAAGCCGGTGTGTTCGCAGATTTCGTCGACGGCGGCCAGCACTTCCTCAACGGGCCGTTCCCTGACCGGCCTGAAAATCATCCCCGCCTGGCAAAAGCGGCAGCCGCGCGTGCAACCCCTCATGATCTCGATTGCGGCCCGGTTGTGGACGGTGTCCACGAACGGCACGATGAACCGTGTGACGGGCGGCGGCAACACCTTGACGACCCGTTTCATGACAACGGCCGGCGCCGCCGGATCGCAGGGCTTGGTGGCTGCCAGGGTACCGTCGCCATGGTAGGTGGCTTCGTACAGTGCCGGCACGTAAATGCCCGGAACGGCGGCCAGCATTCGCCACAGGGAAAGCCGGTCCAGATTCGGGTCGGCCTCGCGCTGCTGTCGCCATGCACGATGCGCCTCGATGACCTCGATCATCACCTCTTCGCCTTCCCCAATCACCATGGCGTCGAAGAAGGGGCTCATGGGTTCGGGGTTGTAGCAGCCCGAGCCTCCGGCCAAAACGATCGGATGGTCGGGTTCCCTGTCCGTCGCCCGCAGGGGCAGTCCGGCCAGGTCGAGCATGGTCAAGACATTGGTGTACAGCTGTTCATACGGAAGGCTGAACCCCAGGATGTCGAAGTCGCGCACGGGGTGGCGGGTTTCAAGGCTGAACAACGGAACGCCTTCGTCCCGCATCACCTGCTCAAAGTCTGGCCACGGGCAATAGACCCGTTCCGCCAGCATGTCGGGGCGCTTGTTGATGAGGTCATACAGGATCATCAGGCCGAGGTTGCTGCCTCCCAACTCGTAAATGTCGGGGAAGGCCAATGCAACCCGGTCGCGCAGGCCGCGATCGGACCAATCCTTGACCACGCTGTTCAACTCGCCGCCCGTGTACCGGGCCGGCACGTTGACGCGCGGCAACACCCGGTCGAGGGTTTGTGTGATCGCCTCAGGTGTGGCCAGCATGCAAAAATCCAACCACGTTGGCAGTGACTATCGAATTCCGGCTTGAGCCGAATGCAAAAAAGGGGGTTGAGCGGAACGGCTCCCTAGCACGACCATCGATTGTAGCACGCAGGCAAGCTGTCGGATCGCAGTCCGGACCCCAATTTCCGAAGCTGGGATGAAGGCCGGTTATCAGAACGCACCCTGGTCCGATTGGCTCAAGGATTCAACGTACTCCAACCGTGCCGCAGGCTGCCCGGAATGAGAGTCGGTTGGCGGTCTGCCTCTTGACAACCCGTCCGGATGCGGCCTAGAATCCGGTCACATGCCTGAGCCAACAATTCCTACTCTGGCTTTGGGGCGCATTCGTCTAATGGTTCAGGATACCGCCCTCTCAAGGCGGTGATACGGGTTCGAATCCCGTATGCGCTACCACCGCCACAGCCCGTGATCATGGGTTGTGGCCGAAAGCCCGGGTTCGCCTTCCCTCCAGGTGTCCCGGGCTTTCTTCTTTCCAAGTCCTTGGTTTCCGTACAGAACAGCCATGGTGGTGCCGGCCCGCAGTCCGGCAACGGGGTGTCGCGGTGCTCAGGAAGGGTCGCGGTGGCTCAAGGAGATTTCCCAGATGCGCATCGAAAACGGCGGTCCCCACATTGGTCATGGATGCTTGGTACTGTTCCCGTTCAACGACCACTCTCCTACCAGAACGGCGTGGAACTCAAACTGCAGGGGCATACCGCGCCTTACGGAACCACCCCCAGGGTGTTGGAGCCCGGTGCCCCAGGCGATCCGGACTCGCTGCGCGCCATCTACTATGGCTCGGTGCACCGGGTGGGGGACCAGTTGTACATGTGGTATCTGGGGCAGGACCATGATCAAGGCTGGTTCAGCCGCGTGTGCCTGGCCACCAGCCGGGACGGGCACACCTGGCACAAACCGAATCTGGGACTGGTGGAGTACAAGGGCAGCAGCCGCAACAACCTGGTGGGCCTGCACCAGGGCCATGTGCATGTCCAGTCCTGTGTCGTATTCCACGATCCCGACGCTCCCGATCCGGCCCGCCGCTTCAAGATGGTCTACCAGACCCGCATCTACGACTGGCGATTTGCGGTGGCCTTCAGTGCGGACGGCATTTCCTGGAAACCACACCCGGACAATCCCGTGGGCTACTGGCTGGAAATGGCCGGTGGCATGCGGTTCAACGACTGCTATTTCCTGATCGGACAAGGCGGCAACCATGCGCGTCGGCTGCGCAATCTGGTGACCTACACCTGTTCCATTAATCGGCACACTTCGGCACCGACGCTGGTAATTCGCTCTCGGTTGATGAGGGCTCCGTTGCACGCCCCCGCAACTCGAGTCCGGGTGGAGCAGTCCCCACCGCTGTCCTGGTTCGTTCCGCGAGCAGGGCCTTGACCTCCCTGTAGGGCATGTACAACGTTATCTCCTCGTCGTACAGCCTCGCCAGAATGTTGCAGGCGGCATTGACATCCGCGTCCAGCACAACCCCGTCAAGACAGTAAAACCGATCCCAGCGACGATGGCCCTGCAACAGGCCCGTGCGGGAGTCGACTTGCGATGTGTAGGCCGGATTGACCAATGCCGGCGCAGAACCTCTGCGCCGAGATATCGAGGTGAGGGTGTCCGCCATCACGCCCTTGACCCAGCCGCTCAGACGGCGGTTGGTGTCCCGGTGGCGGTACGGAGCGGACTTCATGCGTGCGGACAGGTCCTCGCAGGCGATCGTGCCGGCCTTGTCCACGACGGTGTGGGCGGCCTGGCAGAGGTGGTCGCGCACCTGCCTGTGGTACCGGGTCCGCCGCCGGTCCCACTTCTGGTTGCCGAGGTTGTTCTTCCGGATGTTGTCGGCTTTGCGATGGTTGCCCTTGGCCCGGTGCTTCTGCTCGGTGTCCCGGAGGTGATTGCGCCGTGTTCCCTTGGCCTTGCGGTGGTCGCTCTCCGCGGACAACAGGTCGCCCAGGTCCTCGCCGTGGCGTTCCCCGTCGCTGTCCGTGTAGGCTTCGGTGTAGCCCTTGTCCACCCCCACCGTGGCATCCCCGCAGGGACGCGTGCTGCAGACCTGTTCCTCGTCCACCGCGTAGTGGACTTCCACCTGACCGTTGGGTTGCAGGAGAATACGGAGGGTGCCCGAAGGCAGGTACTCACCCGTGAGCGGAATGGCAATGCGTTGGCCGCGTTCCAAACCCTGGAGGTACACCCAGGCCCGGTCGTGCCAGACCTTGGTGGTGTAGGAGCCCGCGTCGGCCACAATCTGGTTCGTCACATGGGACCGGCCACCCCGCCACTGCTTCCGCATCTGCCGGTGCAGGAACGGGTCCTCGAGCCAGCGGTTCTGCTTGAGCAGGCTGTACAGACGCTCGCGTTCGGCACTGTTTCCGCGCGTACGGTGCCGGATGGCCTTCTTGACCGGCACCTTGGCGGCTTCCCTGCCGGCTTGGATGTCGCCCAAGGCATCGGCCAGCGTGGCCTTGCCCAGACGCGCCGGCAGTCCGTGCCAGTCACAGCCCTCGGCCATCCAGGCATCGCGGATCTCGTAGGGGGATTGAAGGACCGTGGACACCCCGCTGCACCGTTGCCAGGCATCCGCGCGCACCTGGCCGCACAGGACGGCGATCCGCGCCAGCCGGTCGTACTTGGCCGCGTTCAGCCCCTGGCTGTGAAGTACGCGCGTGACCTTCTCAGCCATCGCTGGCGGCTTCCCGGATCTGCTTCCGATACCGGCGCAACCCGGGCAGACGGCCGGAGAAGCTGTCGACCACGGCCATCAGGTCCTCGACCCATTCCGCCTGCGGGGACAGGCTGGGTTGGTTGACCACCCGGATCTCGCAGCCGTGGCTCTCGGCGAAGTACGCGAACCAGTCAAACCCGAACCGGCAGGGACGGTCCTCGTGGGCTCCCGGCAGGAGGCCCAGTTCGCGCTTCCCGATCCGTTCCATCAACGAACGGAACACGGGCCGCTGGAAGTCCAGGCCGCCGCCGATTTCGGCCAGCCACTCGTCCACCGCAATGCCAGCTCCCAAGCAGAACGTCTCCATCGCCTGCTGCTGCGACTGCAGGTCGTCCCGTTGCGCACGACTGGACACGCGGCAGTAGACCACGGTGCGCCCGGCCTCGGGCGGGTCGCGTTCCACGCCGAAGTACCGATCCACGTCCGCCTCCGTGTAGTAGCGGTGGCCGGCGGGCGTGCGGCGGTCCGGCAACTTGCCCTTCAGGCTCCAGGCCTTGACCAGTGTTCTTGTGGACCCCAATCCTGGCCGCGAACGCGGCCGCGCGGTAAATCTTCATGCCACACTATACCACATCATATCTTTCAGTGTCGATATGTTATGCTAGATACATGCTCCTATGACTTTGAGGACTGGAGCTCCGCCTCCGTGCTGGGCATGCAGCGGTCCGGTGGGGACCGGCTGTTCCACGAGTGGCAGGGCACCGCCGGTAAGCAGATTCACCTGGGTGCAGCCCTATGGAACCGGAACAACGTGATGCTTGGCTTCTATGGCATGTGGAACGGCCATCCGTCCAATGATCGGCGGCTGGTGGTCATGCACCTGGGATTGGCCGTAACGAACGACGGTCTCCACTACCGGGAGCCGATTCCCGATTGTCCGATTGTGTCCGCGGCCGAGGACGGATGGGAAGTCCTGCCGGATACCCGCACCAGCGACAACTATCCGTCGCTGATTCAGGGACAGGGCTTCGAGAACCTCGGCGAGGAAACCCTGTTCTGGTACGCGCCGTGGCCGGAACAGGCCAGCGACGGCATCCGCGTCGCGAGTTGGCCGCGCGATCGGCTTGGCTCCTTCAAGCCCTACCTGGATCAGCGCATGGCGTCGCGGGGCGACTCGCACATGATATCGGCGCCTATCGATCTCGAAGGCCGTCCCGCCCGCCTGTCCCTCAATGTGGACGGTCAGGGCGAACACTGGCAGGTACGCTGTTCGGTGCTGGACGAGCGGATGTGCCCGTTGCCCGGATTCGCTGCCGCCGACTGCCGGCCCGTCGCAGCCGGTTTGGCCGAACCGGTGACCTGGGCGGACGGCCTTGACGCGATCCCGACCACGGAGGGGCGGATCAGGCTGCGCGTCGACTTCGGTGGCATCCGGCCGGAAGATGCCAGCCTCTACGCACTGTATCTTGATCCCGTGGTTTGAGGGGCCCGACCCCATCGGCTGGCGGTGGGGAGCCGACCAGGGTGACGAAGACGGCAGTGTCGGTGCACCCCTGATGCCCCTCGGGAAGAACTCAACGACTTCGTGGAATAGACGCTGACCAATGGGATCTCGTCCGGGACCCAAATCCACCGGTTGACTCCGAACGACGGTTCGCTCCGAAGGGCCGCGTTGACATTGGATTGACCTACTTGAAGCTCGTTGTGTCGACCGCGCCCACGAACTCGGGAATGTCCTTGTGCCCAAGGGCCTGTCGGATCGCATGGGCCTCCCCGAGGTGGAACCAATAGTGGTAAATCACGCGCAGCAGCGTGTGGCCGAGGACTTCGGGTACCTCCCTGTCCCCGTGGCGAAGCCGGACGTGCAAGTTCTCCTGAGTGAGTCGCTGCAGGTAGGAGTCCGCCTGGCCGGTGATTTGCTGCCACTGGGTCCACATGTCGTTCCAGGACGGAACCGATGCATCGGCACCGGAATGGGCCACCTGGACATCCAGGTCCATGTCCACCCCTTGGCCCAGCAAAACGAACATTGTGTGTTCATGAAAGGCCATGTGTGCCACCACGAAACTCAGGCTGTTGAACGGCGGAATCACGCGTTCCCCTTCCTCGGCCGAAACCCCTTCCATCACACGCACAAATTCTCGACGGGTGAACTCAAGCTGCGTCACAAGCGGTTGTGTCACAAAAATACTCCCTGACAGGTGAATTGCCCGCAGTCCGGCAACCAAAGCCAACGACGGCTGATTTTGACGCCATGGCCGCCGGCAAGTCTATAATGCAGGTTCGCGCCCAGCGCGCCAGGATGTCAGTCAGCGGTGAGGAATCTTCATGTATGCCATTGTGCGTACAGGCGGCAAGCAGTACCGGGTTAGGGAAGGTCAGACCTTCGAGGTGGAGCAGTTGGCCGGTGAAGTCGGCGACAGCATTGAGCTGACGGATGTCCTCCTCCACTCGGACGGCACCAATGTGACCATCGGTACGCCGGTCGTGCAGGGCTCTTCCGTTACCGCGCGCATTACCGGGCAGCACAAGGGTCGCAAGATCGAAGTGTTCAGGTACAAACCCAAGAAACGCGTCCGGGTTCGGCGCGGCCACCGGCAGCGGTACACCCGTCTGCAGGTGGAGGGGATTTCGGGACCTGCCGCGTAGGCGGGGGAATTCGCAGCCCTGCCTGGTTCACACCAGGGTTGCATGCAGAAGGCCGGAACAGGAGGCGATTCAGTCATGGCCCATAAGAAAGGCGGCGGTTCGAGCCGCAACAATCGAGACTCGAATGCGCAGCGACTGGGTGTCAAGCGCTATGGCGGCGAAGCGGTGCAGGCCGGTTCGATTCTGGTGCGCCAGCGAGGAACCCGCATTCATCCGGGCCTCAATGTCGGCCGCGGCAAGGACGACACGCTCTTCGCCCTCAAGGACGGTGTTGTGTCCTATGGCTGGGCTCGCAAGAACCGCAAGAACGTCAGTGTCCTGGCGGTGGAGGATTCCCAGCAGTTATGAAGAAAGGCATTCATCCGGAGTTTTTTCCGGAAGCCACCGTCACGTGCTCCTGCGGCGCCACTTGGGTGACCGGCAGTACCAGATCCGAAATACGTACGGACGTATGCAGCACGTGTCACCCGTTCTACACCGGTGAGCAGCGGATCATCGACACGGCCGGCCAGGTTGAACGGTTCATGAAGCGCTTGCAGATCAAGCAGGACATGGACCAGTCCAGGCAGGCGATCGTGTCCGCCCGCGAAGCCGAGGAGCAGGCTGTCCGCCGGGCGCGGGCACGCGGTGACGATGTGGAGGCGGCCCGCGAGGCGGTGCGCCAAGAAATTCAGGCTGAGTAGGTCTCAGGTGCCTGCGGGCGGCCGGGTTGCCGTCACGCGGCGGTGTTGCTAACGCTCAGGCATTGCGGCCCGGAGCAGCCAACAGGGGCCTTGGGTACGGTGGGCGACGGCAGATTGACGCCTCCCACCGAGCAGGCTGTTCGATAAAGCTGTGGTTGTTCCCCGTTTACGGGACACCGCTGTTGCCATTCAGAACTGGTGTGGCCGTGTCTGGCTCGGCAACTCTCCGGCCTGTTTGCCGAACTCCTCGAGTCCGGACTACGGACACGCGTTGGTTGCGTCGAGGTAGGGGTCGCAGCCGTTCGCTGCAATCTGCCCAACACTACACAAACGCGTTTTTTCGAATGAGCCAACGGGCGTCGCGCGAGGGGCTCCCGTTTGGCAGTGTTGGGAAGCTGCACCGCCAAGCCTTGTTGAGCCGGCTGAAGATGACGATGTCCACGAACCGGTCCGTGCTGCAGGAGACCGATAGCATCGGGATGTCCCGTCAGGTTGTGTAGGTGGGTCCGCTCGGCATGCAGATCCCTGATTGTTCCAGGATCTCAACCAGCGGCTGAGGCATCACGGCGGCAATGAGGTAATTCCCCCAAGCCAGGTTTCGAAACCTGCTCTTGAAGTCATCCCTCAACCCGCGCGGTCAGCCCACCCAATTTGGATGCAATCGCCCTGATCCCTGATTGATGTTGGGTGCGATTGTCACGTATGTTCAAATTGGGCGCGTGACGATTCAAGGAATCTGCTATGCCAAGGCGCAAGGGTGACATCGAAGTCATTTGCGGCTCCATGTTCAGCGGTAAGACCGAGGAACTGCTGCGACGCCTGCGCCTGGCCCGGGTAGCCGGGCAGCGCACCCAGTTGTTCAAGCCCGTGATTGACGATCGCTACAGTTCGGACAGCGTGGTCACGCATGACGGCACCCCCAGTCAAGGTGCAACCAACGCCGATGACGCCTTGGACTTGCTGGCCAAGGTGGAACCCGGATCCAACGTCGTGGGTGTCGACGAGGCCCATTTCTTTGACGACCGCTTGGTCGACGTGTGCATCTATCTGGCGCACTGGGGCAAGCGCGTGGTGGCCGCCGGCCTTGACCAGGACTACCGAGGCAACCCGTTCCGCCCCATGCCGCGTCTGATGGCGGTGGCCGCCGACGTCACCAAGATGCACGCGATCTGCATCGTGTGCAAACGTCGGGCTTCGCGGACCCAGCGCCTTATCAACGGGCAGCCGGCCCGCATCGACTCGCCGCTGATCCTGATTGGCGGCAAGGAATCCTACGAGGCCCGGTGTTCACACTGTCACAGTGTTCCCGGAAAGATCATCAGGCGGCCCTGAAACCCACGCGGTCAGTCATCTTTTGGTCCCGCTGGTTGGCCCAACAGTTCCAGTGGTCCGGTTTCGGGACCTGTCCATACATACCGACGACCTGCCGCCTCAAGTGTGACGGTTAGACGGATGCAGTCCATGGCCGGGTTGTGTTCGGTTTGCACGCCAACCAGCTGGACATCCGAGAACCGCAGGCCCTCCATGGTTGCCAGGTTCAGCATGGCGGATGCCACAACGGGCACATCCTCGTTGAACTCCGTCGCGGTGGGGATCCCCTGCAGCTTGGCGGTCGGCCCGGGGCCGGTGTGCACCGTAAGGGTCCGGTCGCCAGCCTGCATCTGCATGATGCAGCCGGGGGTCAATACCTGGACATATGCGACGCCCGGCTCGGGGATGCCAAGGCTGGCGTCCGG
Organism: Caldilineaceae bacterium; assembly: GCA_965208365.1. Taxonomy (GTDB): domain Bacteria; phylum Chloroflexota; class Anaerolineae; order Caldilineales; family Caldilineaceae; genus Bin34. The sequence continues at coordinate 3,141,747 of OZ242330.1, forward strand.
CCACAGCTTGTGTTCCACCTTGACGATGGTCACGCTGGCGAGTTCGATATCCAGTTGTTCGGTGACATGAACCAGAGCTGCCGACACCTGTTGTCCAACCTCTGTCAGGTCCATTGATTGGGGGGCGGATTTCGGATCTGAAACGCTCATCACGGGTTGGCATATAGGTGGCTGTCGGTGGCCCGGTTTCCGCCCACGACCCGTTGTCGGCTGTCCTTGTGGCACAGGGTGAAGCGGGGCTGCGAAAGTATAATGGGCGTTCCCATCCCCTGATTCCTGGCTTTCCGCGAGCATGTCGGACATCCGCGCATTGACCTGCCGCCTGCCGGCTCGCCTTCACTTCGGTTTGCTGGACATGAACGGATCGCATGGCCGCGTGGACGGTGGTATTGGATTGGCCATCCAGGAACCGGCTTCCGTCATCAAAGTCGCATGGTCGGACGAGCTGGATGTGTGTCCCGGCAACTTGGACGACCGACTCAAGGAGCGGATGGAGGCCGGTTTGGCTGCAGTGCGGAAGGACTTCGGGCTTCCGGGAGCCAAGGTTGAAGTGCTCGCGCGACCGGGTGCCCACTCGGGTTTCGGCAGTTCGACGCAGCTGCTGGTAGGTGCCGCCCGGGCTCTCTGCCTGTTGGCAGGACACGCCGTATCCGCCGCGGATCTGGCCCTCCGCATGGGGCGGGGCGGTACGTCCGGCATTGGCACCGCAGTCATGGACGGCGGCGGTTTCGTGTTGGACGGTGGGCATCGATTCAGGCGCGGTCCGCGGTCCAAGCAGGAGTTTGAGCCCTCCGGTGCCGCGGCGGCCCCGCCGCCTCCAGTGCTGATGCAGGAGCCGTTTCCCGAAACTTGGGAGATTCTCATTGCCCAACCACCTGGACTTGACATAAGTGGCAAGCAGGAACTGGCATTGTTCCATCAGGTGTGCCCCGTACCCGACCATGAAGTGGACGTGATGTGCCGCCTGCTTCTGACTCGGATCGCCCCTGCCGTGTTGGAGGAAGACCTGGACGAGTTCTGTGACGGACTCGAGGCCTATCAACGGCTGGGGTTCAAGGTGGCGGAAGTTCGGACGCAGCTGCCTGTCGTCCAGGAATGTATGGACCGGTTGCGCGATTTGGATGCCCGGGGGGTCGGCATGAGCAGTTGGGGACCTGTGGTGTTCAGTTTCGGCCGGGACCTGGTACCTCTCAAGAACGACTTGGATCCTTGGCTGACAGCCCGGGGAGGGAAGCCGGCCTTCATAACAAGGGCGGACAATCATGGTTGCCGGGTACTTCTGTGACCGGGCACCCTCTTGAACTCAAGGTCTGCGGTACGACCAGCCCCGCGGACGCCGCCATGCTGAACGGCACTTCTGTTCGGTGGTGCGGCATCGTGGTGGAAGCCAATTTTTCGCCGCGCTCGCTGAGTGTCGAACAGGCTGCCTGCGTCCGCGCGGCAACCGACCGGGATGTTGTGGTCCTCCTCTGCGATCCGGCACCCAGCCTTGTGGCGGCGGTCGTCGAGAATGTGCGGCCGTTTGCCATTCAGTTGCAATGTGCCGAATCGCCGGCCGAGGTTGCCCGGGTGAGGGCAGCCGTCGATTGCGAAGTCTGGAAGGCGGTGCACCTGCCCGTCGTGGCGTCCCAGGCATCGCCCGCGGCCTATGTGCGGGCCGGAGCGGACAGGTTGGTGCTTGATTCCCAGGTGGCAGGGGAGGCCGGGGTGCGATTTGGCGGGACCGGCCGCGTTGGGGACTGGGGTCGCATGGCCGACTGGATGGCCGGGATTCGGGAGGTCCCCGTGATGCTTGCCGGCGGCATCCATGCCGGAAACCTGCATGAAGCTGTTCGGCAGACCGGACCGGACGGCGTCGATCTGTGCAGTGGAGTTGAGCGACAGGTGGGCCACCGAGATCCGAAGCGTCTGGCCGAACTTCTGGCGGCGTGGAGTGCCTTGGAACCGAACGGGGGGCCGGCGGGATGAAGGCGGCAGTGGTGCACGGCCTGAACGACATTCGCATCGACGAGGTGCCGATGCCGGAGATTGGGCCCGCGCAGGTACTGGTACGGGTGGGTGCCGCCGGGGTTTGCAGCACGGATGTCAAGACCCTGGCAGGCCTGAGTCCGCCCCGAACCGTTCCTGCGATCCTGGGCCATGAAGTCGCCGGCTTGATTGTCGAGACCGGACCCGAGGTGGATGACTGGCAGGTAGGCCAACGAGTGGCGGTGTACCCCATCGCGGCCTGTGGCGGATGCTTCTATTGTCTGGCCGGACGACATAGCCTTTGCCTTCGCGAGTACGGCCTGGGTCGAGGCGCCGACGGAGCTTTCGCCGAATATCTGGCCGTGCCTTCCGAGGTGCTGTCTCTGGGTGGCTTGGTGGACATCGGAGACACTCCGTACGCCACGGCCACCCTGATTGAGCCCTTGTCCTGCGTCTTGGCAGCCTCGCGCCAATGTGGGACGGGAGAAGGCAGTTCCGTGGTGGTGGTTGGCTGCGGGCCGATGGGCCTGCTGCATGTGTATGCCAACCGGCACTTGGGCGCCAAGGTTGTGGCCGTGGACATGAATGCCGAACGCCTGGAACATGCTCGGCAGTTGGGGGCACAGGCGGCCCTCAATCCCGAAAGGGACTCGGTCCGGGAAGGCGTGCTGGAGGCTACCGAAGGCCTTGGGGCCGACATCGTGATTGCCGCCGTGGGTTTCGTGGACGCGGTCTGTCAGTCCTTCGACTATGTGCGTCCGGGTGGTGTCCTCAACGTCTTCGGGGGCACCCCGCGCGGGGATATGATGACGGTGGATCCCCGCTGGCTGCACTACGGAGAAATCACCTTGACCGGAACCTTCGCGTCGTCCGTGCAGGACTTCCGGGAAGCCTGGACCCGGTTGCAGGAGGATCCCGAACCCGTCAATTCGATTGTCTCGCACCATTGTCGGCTTGACGACATCGTGGCGGCCGTGGACCGGGTCCGCACCGGGCGGGGTACCAAAACCATCGTGGTCTTCGACGAGGTGTCCGGCGCCCTTCCGTCGTCCCCTCTTTGACTATTCAACTTCCCATCGGAGCCAAGTTTCGTGTCAGATTCCTTCGTCCACCTCCACACCCACTCCGAATATTCCCTCCTGGACGGCCTGAACAGCTTGGATCGGCTGGTGGGACGCGCAGCCGAATTGGGACAGCCGTCCCTGGCGCTGACCGACCATGGCGTCATGCATGGCGCCATCGACTTTCACCGGACCTGTCGAGGGCACGGCATCCACCCGGTGTTGGGCATCGAGGCCTACCTGACCAGGTGGGGTCGGCCCATGGGCGGTCGGGACAAGTCCCTGGATGCCCAGCGCCACCATCTGCTCTTGCTGGCCCAGAACGACACCGGCTACCGCAATCTGCTCAAACTGTGCACCGAGGCTCATTTGGAGGGTTTCTACCACAAGCCCAGGGTGGATCACGACCGTCTCCGGGAGTTGAGCGAAGGCCTGATCTGCACGTCCGGCTGCCTGTCGGCGGAAATCCCCTGGCTGCTGTCCCACGGGCGCGATGAAGAGGCCGCGGAGCGTACGGCGTGGTATGTGGAGACCTTCACCAAGGAGCGGTTTTTCCTGGAACTGGAAGGGCACGACATCCCGGAACTGGATGTCGTCAACAAGGGCCTGTTGCGCCTGGCCAAACAATTCGACCTGAAGATGATTGCCAGCAACGACGTGCACTACGCGTGCGAGTCCGACGGCAAGTACCAGGATGTCCTGCTATGTGTTCAGACGGGCAGCAGGCGGAGCGATGCCAAGCGGATGCGCATGACCGGAGACAGCTACTTCCTCCGGTCCCGCAGCCAGATGGAGGATGCTTTCCGCAACAAGGTGGATCTTCCCCGCGACGTGTTTGACCGGACCATCGAGATTGCCGAGATGTGCAACGTCAATCCGGAGGACGATGCCTATCACATGCCCAGGTTCCCGCTGCCGGAGGGATTCGAGACGGACAAATCCTATTTGGAGGAGTTGACCGCTACGGGTTTGCAGAAGCTGTATGCAGGCCGTCCGGAGGAAAGCACCGCACAGGACCGCCTGCGGGCCGAGCTGGACATGATCTTCAATATGCAACTGGAGGCCTACTTCCTGATCGTGGCCGATATTTGCCAGTATGCCCAGGCGGAGAACATCTGGTTCAACGTGCGGGGTTCGGGAGCCGGTTCGATTGTGGCCCGTGCACTTGGGATTACGAGCGTCGACCCCCTCAAGTACGACCTGATATTCGAGCGTTTTCTCAATCCCGGCCGTCTGACCATGCCGGACTTTGACCTGGACTTCCCCGACGACCAGCGGGAACAGATGATCCAGTACGCCATCGATCGGTACGGCAAGGATCACGTGGCCCAGATCGTGACCTTCGGGCGCATGAAGTCGCGGGCCGCCGTCCGGGATGTGGGCAGGGTTCTGGGTGTTGACCTGGGGGATGTCGATCGCATGGCCCGGATGATTCCGTCCGGATTGGGCGCGGCCAAGCTAAAGGAACTGCTCGACCTGCAGCACGAAGCCCACGACCCCGACGTGGCGGCGGCCGCCCAGAGCGAACCGCTGGCCGAGTTGATGCATGTCGCCCCGGAACTGGAAGGGGTCGCGCGCACCGAGAGCATCCACGCGGCGGCGGTGATCATGTCCGAGAGGGAGTTGTGGCACTACACCCCGCTGAAGCGCGGTCGCAACACCATCTCGGAGTACGTGACACAGTACGAGTTTCCGGTCCTGGAATCGATAGGCCTCCTGAAGGTCGACTTCCTTGGCCTCAGCACGTTGACGGTGATGCGGGAAGCCTGTCGGCTGATCAAGGAGTATCACGGGGAGGAGTGGGACATCGACACCATTCCCTATGAAGGGGAAGGCACGGAACGGGCGTTTGAACTGCTGTCCAGCGGTGAAACAGCGGGGGTGTTCCAGGTTGAATCGGAGGGGTTCCAGGACACACTGCGCTCCATGCGGCCGACCCGGTACGTGCACATCATCGCGGCCCTGTCACTCTATCGGCCCGGCCCGATGGATTACATCGACCTGTACAACCGTCGGATGCACGGAGAGGTTTCCGTGGCGTACAAGCATCCGGAGTTGGAACCGATTCTGGCCGAAACCTACGGCATCATTGTCTATCAGGAACAAATTATCCGGATTATTCAGGAGTTGGCGAACTATACGGCCGCCGAGGCCGATTTGGTGCGGATTGCGATCAGCAAGAAGGAACGCAAGAAGATCGACGAGTCCCGGGCAGGATTCATCACGGGATGCGCCGCCAATGGCATCGGTGAGAAGGTCGCAGACGAAATCTGGCAGGACATCGAGTTGTTTGCCGGATACGGTTTCAACAAGAGCCACGCTGCCGACTACGCCAAGATTACGGTCCAGACCGCGTGGCTCAAGGCCAACCATCCCCAGGAATACATGCTGGCCATGCTACTCGTGGAGCGGAACAAACCGGACAAGGTGACCCGCATCATCAGCGACTGCCAGCGGATGGGGATTCAGGTGGCGGCGCCGGATATCAACCAAAGCAGCCACGAATTCACCATCGAGGTGCGGCCGCACCTTCGGGATGGCACAGGTTCCCCCACCTCTGTCCAGTCGAACTTCGACTTTCCGGTGCCCGAGGGTTCCACCATTCGCTTCGGCCTGGCTGCCGTCAAGGGGATCTCCAGCGAGGGGGTGGCAAGCGAAATTGTTGCTCCCAGGCCACCGGACGGATTCGCCAGTCTGGACGAATTCTGCGAGGTGTGTGACCTCCACGCATTTTCCCGCCGTTCGGTCGAGACCCTGATTCAGGCCGGGGTCCTGGATCGCTGGGGGAACCGCAAACAGCTGATGGACGCCCTGGACCCCATGATGGCACGGTCGAAAGTGGCCCACAGTGCCGGCTTGGAGGGGCAGAACAGCCTGTTTGGAGACGATGAAGAGGCGGTCCAGCCGCCGTCCGTGGTTCTGCCCGAGGCGGAACCGTCACCGGCGGAGATGGTTGAGTACCTGGGTGTCGAGAAGGAATTGCTGGGTGTGTCCTTGAGCAGCAGGCATCCCGTGACGGATTTGTACAACCGGCTCAAGGATCACTTCACCCTGGTCACGACCGCCAGGGCCGCGGGCGATACGACAGTCAGACAAAAAGCGCGGCCCATCAAGATTGTCGGCCTGGTTCGAGAGGTGCGCACCATCAGGACCAAGAAGGGCGATGCGATGGCATTCATCACGCTTGAGGATGCCCACGGCGAGTTGCCCTGTGTCGCCTTTCCGGATGCCTGGCGCCGACTCGCACGCACCGTCGTGGAGGGCGTCCAGTTGCTGTGCGACGGCAAACTCAGCTACAACCAGGCGCGGGATGAACAATCGCTTCACCTGGAACAGGTGAGGACCTACTCGGATCTGACGGACTATCAGGCCAAGGAACGCCTCGCCGTCCAGCGATCGCCCGCGTCGCCTGCTTCCGACGGGCGGGGCGACGAACCGCCGGACACTTCCGAACCGGCGGGGCGGCCGGCCGAGACGGTCGTTGTTAACGAAGCGCCATCCAAACCGGCCGTACACGTGTCGGAACCGGAACCGGAACCCCGGCAAGAGATCGGCGAATCGGATGAAGTTCCGTCTGAATCGGAGCCGACTGCACGCGAAACCACGGCCACCGCGTCGCCGACGAAGTTGGACCATCACGAGCAGGCTGAGTCTCCCGCGGACATGCAGGCGGAGGCCGGCCGCGTGGCCCTTTATCTGCGGCTCGACGAGGGCAAGCCTGCGGGTGCACAGGTGGCCGCGGTGCAAAAACTCAACGACACGCTGAACGCGGCCCAAGGGCCGGACCGCTGGACAGTGGAGCTGATCGTCAGCGTGAACGGGTTGTCAACAGGATTCAGGTACCCCGAATCCATGCCATTGGACCTGGAGAACGGGAACCTGCCCGCTCAACTGGAGGCATTGGGCGTCAAGCTGTGGGTCGAGCCGAATCAGGATGTCAACCGAGTGTGAACCTTCCGATCCCGGGATCCTACGTTGTCAACCCGATTGCCGCCCGGATCGTAGCGAGATCCCCGTAGGCTCGCTGCACCACCGTGCCCTGCAGCTGCAGGTTCTGGTCGACTTCCGGACCCACAACGTCCGGACTGGCCAAAATGGTGACGCGTCGTGCATGGACGGCTTCGTCCGCACTGAAGCCGAACGTTGCGCCGGTGGCCGTCAGTTCGCCGACCAACAGTGGCAGGTACACCTTGGTCGCAAAGTGTTCTCTGGGCCCGAACAGAATGTAGTGCTCGATGGTCTTGACCGACAGAACGCCTGCGGCCTGCAACGGTGCTGCTGGTTGGGCAGGCGCAACGGGCTGGACCGGCGGTGCGGCCGGAACAGCCGGCAAGTCGGCTGATGAAGACGCCACCGGGGCGGGTGGCATAGCGGGAGTCAACGGTTCGGCACTGGGAACCGGGGCCGGTGGCAGGCCGTTGTCCAGGGCAGGTGCCGGGCTCTCCGGGGATTCGGTTGCCGGTGCCGCCGGCGCCGGTTCACTGGCCGCGGGTGTCTCCGGGACATCCAGGTCCAACTCGACTTCATTGCTGCCGTCCAGTTCAATGACCTGCGACTCGACGACCGGGTCGCCGCTGTCGGGGTCGATCACCTGAAGCACACAGTCGCCGGCCGGAATTGACTTGAACCGATAGGAACCGCTGCGGGGAATGGTTCCCTCCCCGAGGATCTCGTTGTCGGCCACCAGCCTCAAGGTAAGCCCAACGCCATTGGACACGAGGCCGTGGATGATGCTTTCCTCGGTTTCCTCGATGACTTCCTCGAACTCGATCTGGAAGGAATGGTGGAAGAGCGTGTTGCCGCTGCGGGTGCCGTCCTCCAGCAATTCGTCCGGGTGGTTGGCCGTCAGGCCTGATACGACTTCGCTGGGTGCGCCCAGCATCTGCACATTGCAAACCTGCCAGGTAAACATGGCAACGTGGCCAATTGATTCGCGTCGGCTTCGGCGCAACTTGTATTCCTGACTGCCGTCTTCCCATTCGACCAGGAACAGGACCTCGTCGGACGTGCTGTCCGGATGGAAATGGGCCTGGACAAAGATATGGTGCCGCCCTTGGTTTTCCTCGGGGGACAAGTGTCGGACCTGCCGTACTTTCCAATATCGGCCAGTCCCTTGGGGAAGCATCGAATCGATGGCCACACCGTAGTGTGAGGCCAGATTGACGGATGAAGGTTCCACTTGCATACCTGTGTTTTGTGCGGTTGCTGGTTCAGGGTTTGCCTGAAGCATCGGATCCGACGCAAGTTCCGGAGCCGAGGGTTGCCCCTGCTTCCGTCGGTCTGAGAAGAGGTTTCTGAGGCTCATTCACCAGATCCTTTGAATGCTGCGAAGTTCGACGGGTTCATGCTCGCGGCGCAATCAGTGAGGGAGCCGAATCGTATCACAGCGGTTCGTTTCCGGATTTTGCTTCCCGTGGTCCGCGCCTTGGCTTCCCGTCCTGCTTGCGGCATCAGTCCGAGGGTTGACCGGAAGCCGCGGCTGTCCATGAAACCTCCATTAGGTGGTGTGTTGGCCGAACGAGACAGGCGAAGTCGTCATGAAACATGAAGGGGGTGCACAATGCCCGATGCCCTGCGCATGTCCAAGCGGTTTGGCCGGTCTGGAGCGCTGGCTGTGGCCGAAAGAATGGCTGGAGTTTGAGGTGGCCCGTCCAAGCGGCAGAGTAGAATTCAAGCCGCAGTACATGCAGGGGACAGATCATGGCAACAGTCGTTCGGGAACGGGAACACCCACAGGCGGTGTCCAACGGGCGCGTTCGGGAACGATACGTCGACGCGACCATGACGCGCGTGGCGCGGGAGGCGCGGATTGCCTGGCGGCTGGAGCATTTGGCGGCGTGGCGGCACGACCTCGAAACCCTGGAGCACTTCGACCCCGACTATCCATACGATGTTGCCCACGAGTACGACTACGACTGGACGACCGATCCCGATTATGGTGCCGAAGGCGTGTATTTCAGTGAATTCGAAGAGGACGGCGTGCTAATCGACGACGACTCCCGACCCGGTTGGCTCCAGGAGCACATGCTGGTTACGGCCCGCGACCGGATTGGCCGCCGCACGATGACCGAGGCGACCTACGTCTTCCTGCCGCAACAGGTCGCACATCTGAAGTTGACCACCCGACAGGGCAGCCCGGTGGACCGGGTGAGGCCGGATCTGGTGGTGATGCCCTCGGAAGCGGATGTGCTGGAGGCGAACGACCCGAGGCCGGGCCGTACCGCACAGCTTGACGATTCCGTTCCGGAACTGGTGCTGGAGGTCCTGTCGAAGACCACGGCAACGCGGGACCTGGACGCCAAGCGGCGCCTGTACGAAACCCTTGGGGTTGGCGAATATCTGGTCTACGACCTGGGCGGCAAGCGCTGGTCGGATTCGCCCCGGGAACTGCTGATGTATCGGCTGGTGGATGGAACCTACGAAGCGGTTGCACCCCTGAAGAAGACATCCGTATCGGATCCGGATACGGTTTGGAGCGACGTGTTCGACACGCACATCCGCTTCCTTCCGGATGCGCGGGAGGGGGCAGAGGAGTTTCGCCACCTGCCGAAAGGGCAACGGCCGGCACCGCGCTTCCAGTGGTACGACCCGGAAGAGGGCCGCTGGCGGGACACCGATACCGATACAGAACATGAACGGAACCGGATCCTGCAGGAACGGGATCAAGCCGCGCAGGAACGGGACCAGGCTGCGCAGGAACGGGATCAAGCCGCGCAGGAACGGACCGACATGGCCATCGACATGATGCGCGAGTTCTTGGAGTCGGAGTTGGAACCAGAGCACCTGGATCGGATTGAGGCAGTCTGGCGCGGGGACGGGCCCCCGGCGGATGCCGCCCGCCGCGTCCGGACCGTGCTGCAAAACCCCCACGCATGGCCCGTCCTGTTGGAGTTCCCGCCTGATGACGACTGTGGCCCCGACCACCCGCTCGATCCGCGCGGGCCATAATTGCCTGGGAACAGTCCGCAACATGTCAGAGAGCAGGCGTCAGCACACTTGATCCTGGGCTTTCCCGTGTGTAGCGGCCGTACCACCTGCGCGGCTTGCATGGAGTACACGGACTGAAACAGAGCCGGAAGAACGGCCCGTTCGGCAGCGGTTTGCCGAAGATGCACCGGACCTGCACGAACCCGCGTTGTGCCGTACACTACGCGGTATGACCATCCGTACCGAAATCGAGTGGTTTCTGGCCGATGCCGCCGCCGGTGCGCCGTTAACCCGCCGCACCTACCGGACGGGTCTCAATCGGTTCCAGGAGTACCTGTTGGCGAACGGCCTGGATCCGGAGGTCCAGGAACTGGAGGTCCTGCAGGCGAGTCTGGTGCTGGGTTGGGCCAGCTGGCTTACCGACGTGCAAGGCGTCAACCGGCGCACACTGTTGACCTATCTGTCCGCGATCATGAGTTTCATCTCATGGCTGCAGGTTCGGGATCTCCAGCCCATTGCGAGCAGCGACTATGCCCGTTTGCAGGAGGGCATGCGCCGGCTTCGGCGCAACCAGAAACCCCCTGAACTGGTCCCGCATCCACCGGAAGACCCGGAACTGAACGAATTGCTGCTGGTGGCTCGACGGCTGCCGGCGATCAGTGCGGACCCGCGCGAGCGTCTGGCCGCGGCTCGCAACATCGCAATCCTGGAAACCCTCTTGTCAACAGGCATGCGGGTCGGCGAGCTGGTGGCGCTCCGAACACGCGCACTGGACGAGGCAGACGGTTCCGCGTGGGTCACCGGCAAGAGGGGGCGCACGCGGAAGGTGTTCTTTGCCGCCTTTGCCTGGCAGTCAACCACAGAGTATCTGCGGCAGCGCCACAGCGCCGGTTTGACCTATCGCGGCCCGTTGGGCGACCAGCCGGTGTTTGCACGGCACGACCGTCGGGCGGGCACCGAGGTGCTTCCGTTGAGTACGGGGGCGGTGCAGCGGATGTTCCGCAAACTTGCCCAGCGCGCCGGTCTGGACCTGAAAGACGTCACTCCGCACGCGCTGCGGCACTACTTCGGCACGCGGATGTACCGGGCCACTTCCGATCTGGCCGTGACCCAGACGGCCTTGGGGCATGCCAGTCCGGTAACCACCAGGATTTACGCGAAGTTGGCGGACAGCGCGGTACAGGAAGCCCACCGCGAGGCCTTCGGGGACGGTCAGTCCCCGACGACAAGCCCCAGAAGCAATTCCGACAGAAGCCAGGTGCGGGACACGAGCTGATCCGTCTCGATGTGTTCGTGGTCGGCGTGGGCCCCGGCACCGGGCACACCGAGACCGTCCAACGTCGGCACCCCCAGGGCTCCGGTCAGGTTGCCGTCGCTGCCGCCGCCGGTGCGGCCCGCGACCAGTTCCATGTCCAGACCCAACGCAATGGTCCGGGCCTTGGCAAAAACCTCCCTGGTTGCGGTTTCCTCCAGGGGCGGGCGTGATCGGGCGCTGACCACATCGATGGATGTCCCTTGCAGCCGCGGGCGCAGATTCCGCAGTTGGTCCTCTGCATCCCGCAGATCCGCGTCCCGCCAGGCACGCACATCAATCTGGATGTCGGCATGGGGCGCCACCACGTTGGCACGCGTGCCGCCCTGGTGGACGCCGGCGTTGACTGTCAACCCTGTTTCCAGGTCCGTCATGGCCTGGATGGCCAGGATTTGATGGGCGGCCTCCTCGATGGCGGAAACTCCCTTCTCGATTTCAATTCCGGCGTGGGCGGGGATGCCCTTGATGTGAACGTCTATGTGCCGGCTGCCCTTGCGGGCGGTTTTGAGTACCCCGCCGGGCAACGGTGCCTCAAGAACCAGTACACAATCCACCTGGCGGGCCTCATTCTCGATGAGTTGTCGGGACGTCGCGCTGCCGATTTCCTCGTCTGCCGTCGCCAGCAATACAACGTTCCGCCCCGGGTCGATGTCCAGTTCCCTGAAAGCCCTGAAAATGTGCTCCATCATGGCCAGGCTGCTCTTCATGTCGAAGATGCCAGGTCCGTAGGCTCTGCCGTCCGGAGCCTCCCGAAACGGCATGCGTTCCAGGGTTCCCACGGGCCAGACCGTGTCGAAGTGCGTCAGCACCAGTATCGGCGGCAGAATTTTCCGCTTGGCCTGCAGTTCGCAGCGCAGGTGATTGCCGCCGTCGCGAACGGAGATGATCTCGGCTTGGTTGACAACCGGCGTGAAGACGGAATGGAGGTGGTCCGCGCACTGGTCCAGCCGGTCGATGTCGGTACTGGGCGATTCCATCTCCACCAGAGTCCGGATGGACGCCAGCATGGCGGGCTTGGCGTTGCTGAAGTACCTGTGCAGGGCTTCGGAGTGTTCCATGTCAACACCTCGTATGAAGAGAGCAGTGGCAACGGTCGCGCCGCAGTCGGCGGCCGTCGGGAGGTCAGTCCCCCCTTTATACTTCAGTGGACCAACACCCGGACAACCGTACAAGGGAGCAAGTAGCCATGAAGTTTGGTGGCAGTGTATGGACCTTCAACTGGCAACCTCCGTACGACGATGGATTGCGCACGATTGCCGCCTGCGGTCTCAAGGCCGCGGAACTCATTGCCTGGCGGCGGGAAGTGCTGGACAGCTACTACACCCTTGACACCATCCGGCATCTGCGGACACTCCTGGACGACTTGGGCCTCGAATTGTCCGAATTCGTCTCCACCCCCCGCGGCTTGGCGTCGGAGGACCAGAAGGACCGGGACGGTGCGGTCGAGCACTTCCGGGCAATGGTGGACACGGCCCGGGCCCTGGGTACGGACATGGTGAATTCGGTATCGCCCAACGCATTCAACCTGGACATGCCGCGCATCATGGACAAGCCCACGGCCCAGGAGTGGGGTGTGGATCTGCCCCGCGGCCTGGACTGGAACGCCAACTGGAACGCCTATGTCGAGACCACGGCCCGTTGCTGCGAGATTGCCGAGGAAAACGGCGTGCGCTGGGCCCTGGAGCCCCATCCCTACCGGTGGGTCCGCAACACGGGTTCCATGCTGCGCCTGATCGACAGCGTCGGTTCCCCCGCCCTGGGCATGAACTTTGATCCCAGCCACCTCTTTCCGTCCGGTGAAATCTCCGAGCAGGCGGTGTACGAACTGGGGGATCGTCTGTTCCACGCCCACTTCTCGGACAACGACGGCACCACCAACGCCCACTGGCGTCCGGGCAAGGGCAAGATCGATTGGCGGGCGGTGATGGTGGCGATGCACGATGTGGGCTTCGACGGGGTGATTTCCATCGAGCTGGAGGATGTGCCGGGTACCGCCGGCGCCAACGACGGCGTGGCCACCGATGCCTTTGCCCGCGAGGTTGAACTGTCGGTCGAGTACCTATCGGACATCTGCCAAGACGAGGGCATTCCGCTGGATTGACAAGCAGGGCGATTGCATCTAAATTGGGGGCGGCTGACCGGGCCGGCCGGCCCGTGGCTACAATGGGCAGTTCCGGATCCAGCCTGCGGAGCACCCCCTCATGGCCCCCCCGACATCCCCGTCCCTGGTCGAGACCATGGGCACCCTGGAGGATTTCCGTGTCGACCGCACCAAGCTGCACCCCCTGACGGACATCCTGGTGCTGTCGGTGCTGGCCGTCATCTGCGGCGCCGACAGCTTCGTGGCGATCGCGCTCTTCGGCCGGCTCAACGAAGAGTGGCTGCGCACCTTCCTGGCGCTGCCGCACGGGATCCCCTCGCACGACACGCTGGGCCGGGTCTTCGCGCGGCTGGACGCGGCCCGCTTCGAGGAGTGCTTCCGGGACTGGGTGCAGGCGGCCTTCGAGCTGACCGGGGGCCAGGTCGTGCCCGTCGACGGCAAGTGCCTGCGCGGCTCCCACGACCGGGGCCGGGGCCTGGAACCGCTGCACCTGGTGAGCGCCTGGGCCGAGGCCAACCGCCTGGTGCTGGCCCAGACCGCAGTGGACGACAAGTCCAACGAGATCACGGCCATCCCGGAGTTGCTGCGCATGCTCTGCCTGGAGGGCTGCATCGTGACCCTCGACGCCATGGGTTGCCAGAAGAAGATAGCCCGCCAAATCCGGGAACAGGGGGCCGACTACGTGCTGCGCGTGCGGGCCAACCACAAGGGCCTCCACGCGCGTTTGCAGGACACGTGGGACCTGGAACGGGCCGAGGGCTTTGCCGGGTATGCCCACGACTATGCGGACACGGTCGGGAAGGGCCACGGGCGCATCGAGACCCGCCGCTGCTGGACGACCGGCGACCCCGACCTGCTCGCCCATGTCGACCCCGACCGGGAGTGGCGGGACCTGGCCAGCCTGGTCTGGGTCGAGTGCGAACGGCGCTGCGGGGACCGGGTCTCGACCGAGGTCCGCGGCTTCCTTTCCAGCCTGCCTCCCAGGGCCCAACCGCAACTGGAGGCGGTACGCAAGCACTGGGCCATCGAGAACGCCCACCACTGGGTCCTGGACGTGGCCTTTGACGAGGACGGCAGCCGCATCCGCACCGGCCATGCCGCCCACAACATGGCGATCCTCAAGCGCATCGCCCACAACCTGCTGCGCCAGGACACATCCCTCAAGGTGGGCATCGCCAACAAGCGGCTGGCCGCCGGCTGGAACAAGGACTACCTGTGCCAACTGATTGGCCTCAAGCCCAAACCCATTTAGATGCAATCGCCCTGGATTGACAAGGACGGCGGCGGTTTTGGCGAGGTTGCTGGTGTAAAATCCGAGGGCGCTGTGTACCAGCCGAATATTTCCTGTGCGACCGGGCACCGCGCGGTGCCGGCGCGCGACTGATTGTATGGAGGAGACCCGTGCAGAGAGTTAGCCGAAGACAGTTCATCCGGTTTACCGGCTTGGGAGCAGCCGGCCTGGCCCTGGCCGCCTGTGCACCCGCCGCTGAGGAGGCCGCCGTTGGTACGGGTGCCACCGCCGAGGTGGTAAACCTTCGTTACCAGTCCCGCGAGCTGCAGGAAGCCGAGGGCGTACAGGAGTTGTGGTCGGAGTTCTATCCCGAGTTCAAGGCCAACAACCCCGACATCGAGGTCGAGTTCCTGCCCCAGCCGGGCGGCGTGAACCTGCGCGAGGGCGTGCTTGCCCAGATGGTGGCCGGCGATGCCCCCGACCTGATCGAGTTCTGTTGTTGGAGCTCCACCTTCTTTGTGCAGAAGGGCGAGACCCTGAACCTGCAGGCCTACATCGACCGGGATGCCGACGAGGTCGATCTCGACGACTACTACGAAGGACAGTTCGATCCGTGGGTGGACGAGCAGGGCGACATCCACCTGATGCCGCGCTTCACCGGTACCATGGCCCTGTACTACAACATCGACATGTTCGAGGAAATGGGGGTTGACACGCCTCCACACGAGTGGGGTGCCTGGAACCACGAGGACTACGTGGCCATTGGCGAGAACTTTGTCTCCCGCGAACCCGGACAGCCCATCAGCTGGGCCACCTCGAACTACGGCATGAACGCCAACTGGCTTTCCCAGTACTGGATCCGCGGTTTCGGCGCCAACATGGTCAACCCGGACGACAACAAGCTTTGCGGTCTGGGCGAGCCGGCGGCCGTCGATGCCTTGAACTACATTCACAGCATCATCTGGGACAGCCAGATTTTCGCCTATGGTTCCGACATCGGCATGGGCGTCAACCAGCTGTTCGAGAGCGGACGCATTTCCATGATGGAGATGGGGCCCTGGAGCCTGGGTGCCACCATGCGCAACGCGACCTTCCGCTGGGATGTGGCGCCGCTGCCGATGGGACCGTCGGAAATCACCACCCACCAGTCGGTGGACGGCACGATGATCTGGAACAAGACGGATCATCCGGACGAAAGCTGGGAGACGCTGAAGTGGCTCACCAGCCCGTTCTACGGCAAGCTGTACGCCAAGTGGGGCACCAAGCAGCCGTCCCGCATCAGCGTCCTGCCGGAGTTCCAATCGGCCTTGATTGACAGGGACGAACGGTTTGGCGACATCGATATCGATGTCTTCACCTCTTCCATTGCCGCGTCGCTGGGCGGACCGGAGGAGATGTTTGCCAACGACTTCACCTGCAAGAGCACGATTCTGAAACCTGCGTTTGATCAAGTGATGTTGTTGAACGAGGCTCCGGTCGACCTGATTGTTCAGCATGCGGATATCGTCAACCGGTTCAATGCCGGTGAAATCGCCGTGGAGGACCTGGGCGCCGCCATGGCGGATCTCGGCTAATCACGGTCGCGGCAGCAAAAAAGACGGGACGGGCATTCGGGTCTTTCCGGGTGCCTGTTCCCCGCCACGGGCTTGGCGACCAGCGAGATAGGTTGAAGCTCTACGTCGCCAAGCCGTCTCGAGTCCTTTCATGTCAACCCTCAATCCTGCGGCCGACGTAGACACCCGTACTCCGGGTCGCAGGTGGACGCCCGAAAAGCGCGAAGCCCTTTTCGGCTTTCTGTTCATCTCCCCTTGGATCATCGGGTTCCTGGTCTTTACCCTGGGACCGATGATTACCTCCTTGGTGTTCGGCTTCTACCGGACGGACCTGCTTCAGGTTTGGGAGGTGGTTGGATTCAAGTGGTTCCAGGCCGTGTTCACGGACGTGCTGGTCCGCAAGGCCATGTTCAACACGGCTTACTACGCCTTCATCATGGTGCCTCTGAGCACCACTCTGGCGCTCCTGATTGCGGTACTGCTCAACCAGAACATCAAGGGCCAGAGTTTCTGGCGCACGGTCTACTACCTGCCATCCGTGGTGGCCGGTGCGGCCGTGGCCATTCTCTTCAAGTGGCTGTATCAGCCGGACATCGGCCTGCTGAACTCCATTCTTAATCCGATTCTGTTCCGGATCAGCGACATGCTGTCCCTGGAGACCCCGTTGGTCGCACCGCGCTGGGTCTTCAGCCAGGATTGGGCAATGCCCTCCGTGATCATAATGGCCCTGTGGGGTGCCGGCGGGGCAATGCTGATTTTCCTGGCGGGACTGCGTGGAATTCCCACCGCCCTCTACGAGGCCGCCAAGATTGACGGGGCGGGTCCCATCCGGCAGTTCTTCTCGATCACGATACCTCTGCTGACACCCACCATCCTGTTCAACGTGGTGTTGAACATCATCGCGTCCTGGCAGGTGTTCACACAGGTGTTGATCATGACCCAGGGCGGACCCAACAACGCCACCTTGACCATGGTGCTGCACCTGTACAACACGGGGTTCAGCCAGTTCCGATTCGGCTACGCCTCCGCCCAGGCGTGGGCACTGTTCCTGGCGATTCTGGTGTTTGTGTTGTTCGCCATTCGTACGAGCAACAGTTGGGTCCAGTACGAACGTTGAACCATGGCCGAAAACACCGCTGCCATTCCGGATTCAGTATCCCTGCCGATTCGGCACTCCCGGCACATCAATGTCGGGGTGATTCTCTGGCGCGTGCTGCTTTACCTCGTGGTGTTGTGGGGTGCCGTGATCTTCGCCATCCCGTTCTACTGGATGATCCGGACGGCGGTGATGCCGCCCTACCAGGTCAACCTGTTCCCGCCCGAGTGGATTCCGGACTCGATTAACTTCGTCAACTTCCGCTCACCGTTTGTGGGGCCGTTCCCGTTTGCACGGTGGTTCGGGAACAGTGCCATCGTGTCGGTACTCAGTTCGCTCGGCGTCGTGTTGTCGGCTTCCTTTGTGGGCTTTGGCTTCGCCCGCCTCCGCTTTCCGTTCCGCAATCTCCTGTTCATCGTGGTTCTGTCCACGATGATGCTGCCGGAGCACATCAAGCTGATCCCCACCTACTTGCTGTTTGTGAAGCTGGGTTGGATCAACACCGTGCTCCCGCTGATTGTTCCCAACTGGTTCGCGCCGCCGTTCCATGTGTTCCTGATGCGTCAGTTCTTCATGACCATTCCCCAGGAGATGGACGACGCCGCCAAGATTGACGGATGCGGTTGGCTGGGCATCTACGGGCGCATCCACATTCCCTTGTCACTGCCGGTGATGGGGGTCTCCGCCATCTACCAGTTCACCTTTACCTGGAACGATTTCCTGCATCCTCTCGTATACCTCCAGCAGGTGGACAAGTACACGGTGGCCCTGGGACTCAGGCTCTTCGAGGGCTACATGCGGTCCAACATCCAGGATATGATGGCGTCCGCGCTTATCGCAGTGATGCCGACCATCATCATCTTCTTCATCGCCCAGCGTTACTTCATCCAGGGCATTGTCATGACGGGGGTCAAGGGGTAGCCAACCCTCGCCAGGCCATGGCTGTCCGGACGTATTCCGGACGCCTTTCAGACAGCCGGTTCCATGTTGGCCGGCAGGAGAGAAGTTTCATGATGCGGAACGGCATTACGGATGCGGCTTGGTCGAAGTTCAAGGAGCAGGGCTACGTGCGGCTGGGACCGGTGCTGGACCCGGAGGAACTCAGTGCGCTGCAGCAGCGGATCGACGCGATCATGATGGGCACCGCCGACGTGCCGTATGAACGCATGCTGATGCAGCTGGACTCCGTGCCTGGGGTTTCCGATCAGCCGGGTCCCCAGTCCCAGGGGCACAAGCTGGCCACGCTTTCCTACCGCAAAATCCAGGATCTCGAGTTTGATCCGCTATTCCTGCGGTACATGCAGCGGCCTTTGTTCAAGCACATCTGTGAACGGGCCTACGGCTTGGGCACGCCGGTGTCCTCCTACCGCGCGATGTTCATGAACAAGCCTGCCCATGAAGGCACCGACTTGGCCTGGCACCAGGATCGGTGGACTTCACTGGACCGCGATCCGCTGATCACCATCTGGACGGCGTTGGATCCGGCTAGGGAAGACAACGGCTGCATGTGGGTCACGCCTGGACGGCATAACGAACTGATCAATCCGTCCGACGGGTCCGGCTTTCTTACCGCTGAACAGGCGGAAGCCCTGGCGGAGGAATTCGAGGCCGAGCCCCTGACCCTGGAGGCGGGGGAAGCCTTGCTCCTCCACAACCACCTGCCGCATCGTTCGGGCGTCAACAGCACCGACATTGCCCGGCGAGCCTTCAGCGTCTGCTACATGGACGCCGGCACCGTCTCCACCGAGAACAAGGACTATGCGTTGTTGTTTGGGCCCGGTGCCATGAACCCGGACGACCTGTAGGACTGGCTCTCCCAAGCCCGCCTCTGCAGATCGGTCAGTAGCGTGCACGTGCCGTCACGATGCATATGACCAGGGACTGGGGATGCCAATCTGGAGCATGCCCGACTTGGGCATCAATTGGAACCAGCCCCGTCCCGCCTGTTACTTGAGCGTTGTTTGGGAAGCACAATCCGGAGCTTCAGGAGTGAGTGCCCGTACCTGCAGGAGGTACAGCATCATCAACAAGAGTGTTGTGACCCCGTCAATGGCGGAGTGTGGCGGACCTTTGGCCCTAAACCTCCAATAAGAGTTGTCTGGCCGTCTGGGTCTGTTGGCGTTGCCTGATTGCAGTTGGCTCGTACAAGGGCATCTGCAAGTACGTCGAAGTTAAATCGCGGTGGTGCAGCTGTGGTGAGGTTCCAAGGCGCGCGGTTCTGCTCCATGAAGTCTTCCGCCAAGCTGCGGACTGTCGAACACGGCAGCTTGACCTGTCCAATCACCATGGTTCGGACCGGGCCAAGGGGCATAGCATCGTGAAGGAATGGTATACGCTCTGGTGTAAGACTCTGTTGGGCGGGACCGAGTTGTACAATCCGCATGTCCCCATACAGCATTCGTCGCCCGCCGGAACGCCCGCCGTCGCTGCTTGCCAGACATTCGGATTGTGTTTCCATCGGAGAGATCCCTCTCTGCAGCCAAATTTTGATTGGGAGGTTTGGGTGGCCGGCCGATCCGCGTTTGCGATTCGGGTCGGGGTACTGTGCCACCGGTTTGGCCGCAGCCAACCAACCATTCTGCAGTGCCTGGACAATTCTTGACTTACGGTGGAACCGGCCCGTCTCGCCGCTCACCCGTTACCTGCCGGATACCCAAACCGCGGTGTTTTTCCCGATTCCCGATGAGTACCCTCAACTGTGAACTGTGCGGAACCGAATACGCCGCCAGCCTGACTGCCTGTCCGGCGTGTGGGGTGGGGGCTGCTGTCGATTTCCCCCTGCCGATGGGCACCGAATTGCAGGACGGGAAGTTCACGGTGGGCAAGGTCTTGGGACGAGGCGGATTCGGTATCACATACAAGGGAGCTCACAGTAGGCTCCAGCGTCCGGTCGCGATCAAGGAACTATTCCCCGAATTTGCGACGCGAGCCGGACTGCGCGTAGCGGTAACGACCAGCCGAACGGAGGGTTTTCGTAGGGAACAGGAAAGTGTGGTGCAAGAGGCCCGCGTCATCGCCAACCTCGATTCCCAGAGCATTGTGGACGTGCACGATTTCTTCCACGAGAACGGCACCGTCTACATCGTGATGGAGTATCTGGAGGGGCCCACGCTGGAACAGGAAATTGAACGGCTGAGCCAACTGCCCGCAGGAGGTGTGACCAAAGTTGCCGACGAAGTCTGCGATGCGCTGGACACGATGCACCGTACGAACCTCCTGCACAGAGATGTGAAGCCGGCCAACATTCTGCTGGCCCGAGACGGCCGTGCCGTGCTCATAGACTTCGGTTCCGCACGAGAGTACGAGATTGGCAAGACCCAAAGCCACACGCGGTTGGTGACGTTGAACTACGCGGCACCGGAGCAGTTGAGCCAGACGGCTCGGTTCGGGCCCTATACCGATCTGTTTTGCTTGGGCGCCACCTTGTACCACGCCCTGACGGGTGCGCCACCGCCGCCAGTCATGGATCGTTTGCAGGCCGCAGACCAGACAGTGAAGCTTCCGTCAGCTGTCCCGGATGGCCTGCGGAGGGCGGTGCAAGGAGCCTTAAACTGCCGGATTGAGGATCGGCCCCAGTCTGTAGAAGAGTTCAGAGCCCTCCTCGGTGGCAGAAAGAAATCACTGGCCCGGCGCACTTCCGTGCCAGCTACCCGGACCGCGGTGGGCAGGGATACACACAACGCTGTTCCGTACGAATTTGGGGGCAGACAGTACCACACTCCTGCGGACCTTGTGGCTGCCTTGGCAAAGGACTGGGATGCTGCCATTGAAGAATGGCGCAATGGCTATATCCGCGCCTGGATGACAAGGGGGGTTGTAGGCGGTACCTTTGAGCGGACTGTCGATCGGATGGACGGTGAGGAACTGTTCAAGCTTGAGCCGGTGCATCAAGGCCAGTTGCGATTGGCCGGCGAATCATCCTTCAGCATCGCCGAGATGGCAGTGCAGGAGCGCCGATTGATGCGCGTATTCTCCATCATGGACCCGGACTGGAAGCCTTCCTACCGGGGAATGCCCCTGGAACATAAAGAGGCCATCTGCACCTGGTGTGGGATCGACCAACCGGCGCGGCGATCCCTGGTCCACCGTTGCCTGACACATGGCGTCCTGCTGGCCCATCCCAAGAAGTTTGCTCGTACTCTGCACGAGCGGACCTTCACGGAATGCCACGTTTACGGCATGCACATCCACAGCCATCTGGATACCGAAGAACTTGCCACTTATGACCATACAGCAGAGTTGGCCATGTTCCGTGTGTTCTCCATCCTGGTTGGTGCCCGGACAACCCAGAAGTTATTGGTTCGGGCCCAGCAAGATGAAAAGGCCATGAAGGTTCGATGGTTTTCGGAGTTGGTCGGGCAAGCAGACAACAGCGCTGGCTGCGCTGTTGCCCTCAAGGTCCTGGCGCCGAAGGCCCAACAGGAACGTTCCCGACAGGTGGCCAAAATCTGGTTTTGGGTTATTGGCTTGGTGGTGATGTTGTTCATGTGCGGAATTATTAGCAGCAATTTCTGATTGAGTTGCCGTTGCCAGGTGATTTATAAGTCAATTTTATATTCGTATATTTATACCTGTAGCTGAGGCCTGTACCCATGTTGACTGTAACCGTGAAGTCCCACAAGGAGTTCTTTACGCCCCACACCCCCAACCAGCGCCTCTTTCTGCAGCTGTCCGCCGCACCCAACTGGGGTACGGCGCAGCATCGTCCAGATTTGAGCATCGTCTTCGTCATAGACACCTCGGGCTCCATGCGCGATCGGGCCACCTCCCGAAGCGGTCCAAAGTTGACCAAGCTGGAACTCGTCATGCAGTCGGTCGAGGGTGTGCTGGATTCGGCAGGCCTGCAAGACGGGGATCGTCTGGCCCTTGTCAGTTTCGATGATGAAACGCGCGTCAATGTTCCATTTGTTCCGGCCAGCCGCCGCGCCCGCCTACGCGCTGCCGTGCACAGCCTGAACCAGTATTCAGGCGGCACTCTCATGGGTGCCGGTATGTTGGAAGCATACGAGCTCCTTAAGCAGGAATCCGGTAGCCAGCGGGTCATTCTGCTGACGGACGGGGAGACCATGGACGCGGACCTGGTGGAGGAGATGGGCAGGAAGCTGCACGACCTGCAAGTTCCCGTGACGGCGATCGGCGTGGGCGAGTTCAACGAAGCAATCCTGACCGGTGTTGCCGACCAGACCCAAGGCCGCGTGCTGGATGTGGTTGCGGGAGAGGTGGACCCGCAATCTCCATCGATTGCGGTAAGTCAACTGCCAGAGGCAATCCTGGACGAGGTGCGTCAGGCGCAGCGCGAGGTGGTGACGGATATGGCTCTGACCTGCCGGACTGTCAAAGGTGTCACCGTTAATCGCATCACCCGAGTGGCGCCTCAGCAGAATGAGGTGGACGTAACTGGTCGTCCCTACCTGCTTGGCAATGCAGCCCACGGGGAAGAGACCACCTTCATCGTTGAGTGCACGCTGCCGGAACGACCCTCCAACCGCATGCGACTTGCGCAGTTGGGACTGACCTACCAGGTGCCGGGAGCGGACTACCGGGGCGAGGCGGATCCTGTGGACGTGGTCGTGGAATACACGACTGATCAGGCCCGTCTTGCGGAGCTGGATCACGGGGTGTTGCAGTGGGTCCAGCAGCGCAATGTCGAGGGCATCATCAAGCGAGCTGCAGCAGAGGCGCACTCGGATCCCGCGGCTGCAGCCAAGACCCTGCGGCTGGCACAGAATCTCACCCAGAAGCTGGGCAACAGCAACATGACCAAGGTGCTGGACAAGGCTCTGGACGAGTTGCAAACGAACAAGACTATCAGTCTGGGCACGGCCAAGACGATGCGGATGGGTTCAAAGACCCAGACGTTGCGTGCCGCGGAGTCGGAAGCGCTGCCCTCGTCGGAAGAGATCCGCAAGCTGACGGGTGCCTGAGTGGCCGTTGCGCTTCGTCGCCTCGGTGGGGAATCACAAGTTTGTCAAACAGGAGATCGGATATGCCACTAACCTGTACCACCTGCAATGCAGAAAATCCGGATTCCGCGGTGTTCTGCGAGGAATGCGGGATCGAACTCGGTGATTCGGATGCCGGGTTGGACACAGCCTCGACATTGGAAGCAGAACCTCTTGCCGAACCGGATGCACTTGAAGAGACTGTGCTCGAGCCGGTTGCGGCCGCTGATGACCAGGATGGCGGGGGAACCTCCAACCTGGATGAGGTTCTCCACGCGCCAGAAACTGAAGTTCCAATGGAGCCGGCCACAACCGACATCCCTCCCGCCTCGCTGACCTTGATCTCCTTTGGCCAGTCCACGGATACAGTAATTCCTCTCAAAACGAGTCCTCTGATGCTTGGCAAGTTTGATCCGGCCCAAGGACCTATTGACATCGACTTGAGCAACCTGCCCGGCAATGAATACCTGTCCCGCAGACACGGCGAACTGTTTTTCGACGATGGTTGGACGGTGCGGGACCTTGGCTCCACCAACGGTGTGTTCGTGCGCCGAAGCAAGGATTCCAATTTCCTGCCCAGACTACAGGGCCCCATGAAACTTGAGGACGGGGATGAAGTCGCCTTCGGCAATCTCAGGTTCATGTTCCGGCTGTCACCAGACCAAAGCGAGTAGCTTGGTACTTCCCCTGTTTTCCCACGGTGATGGATCAGAAATTGGTTGTTTCCAGACTAGGTGATGTCATGAGTCGCGAACCATCCAGCAACAATCCGAGGCAGGACAAGGAACCCTCCACGCTAGACAAACTTGTGCAGAAACTGCCTTGGTTGGGTGAGGAGTCCACATCTCGACAGAGTCTGGATGGCCTATCCGAAGGGGATCCAAGCAAACCGGATCGCTCAACCTCTACCGAATCACTCCCCGAACCGTCTCAGGATCATAGTGAGGACAAGGCATTGGACAATCAGGGGCTCTCTTCGGGTGGCGAAGCCGCAGTGCCGCCGGACGGAGAGTTCGCGGCCGTAGTTCCCGAGGAGACCGGTGTCCAAAGTGACCGGAACCACAGTGGAGATGAGGGCGAGGCCGTGGAGCCATCGGAGATGGCGGAGCCACACGTTGCGGAACCCGGGTCATCCGATGAAATGTCAGAGGAAGACTTCCTCACCGAGCAGACAGTTTCGATGTCGGATGACCAGGACATTGCAGAAGTGGACATGGTTGGACCGACACAGGACACTCAGTTCACGAGCAAACGGGAGTCTGATCCAGCGGATCCGGAGTCGAAGCCTGAAGATCCCTTGGAGGGTGATGACGGCGCACATATTCCTACTCTTGGAGAAACCGTTCCCGATGATGTCGATGAAACCGCCAACGGTCTCGACACCTCCTCGTTTGTCGATGGAGACGATCTGGAGGAAATGATTCTGGAACCGCTGTCGGAGGACGGTTCCTTGGAGCCTGGTGTAGTCCACATGATGGGAGACGTGCACTATGTCGTAACGGAGTGCCTGCCCCGGGGCTATTACAGAGGGCACAACGAACTTGAGGACGAGACCAAAGCCGTTCTATTTCATCTCAGTCCCCTAAGCCACCGGGATCTTTGGCGGGATGCCGGGTCCCGCCATCGCATGCTGCCCGAGATCCAGTATGAAGGCGAGGACGGTCATGTGCTGGAGGATATCGAAGGCCAGCCGATCGGAACCGGTTTGTCGCTGCAGCAGGCCTTGCAGGCACTGGATAGGGTAAGGCAGCTAATGCGGTTTATGAGTGTTCGGTGCCGAGCCGCAGTCACCGATATCTGTATTGAGGGTCTCGTGTCCACGACGGACACGGGGCTACGGTTGCGCTACCTTCCGGCTTTGGTTCCCATGGACGAGCCGGCACATGTCAGTTGCAGTGACGGTGCGACCCCGATTGAGGGTTCCGAGACTGAGAAAGCCTCGGAACAAACCAGTGTTTTCCTGTGGGGTGCAATGCTCCACGCCTTGGTGACTGGTGAGCCGCTCTCTGCCGAAGGATTGGACACCAATGCGTTGGTGCGGCTGCGCGAGCCAGGTCTGCCTCAATTGCTTGCCGCCACGCTGGAACAGCAACATCCCTGCCCTGATCTGCGGACCCTGCGAGACATCTGTCGCGACTTCATGGTCTCGCCGGCTCCCCGCTACATGGTCGGGGCGGCCACAACGGTTGGACTCAATCCAGATCGACTGTGCAACGAAGACAGTTACGGAGTTGTGCACAGCCAGTGCGAGTACCACGACTCGCGTCCGCAACTGGTCCGAGCCTGCGTGGCCGATGGCATGGGAGGCGAGGAAGCCGGCGAAGTCGCCAGCAAGGCCGCTGTGGACGCCTTCTGTCATGCACCTGCTCCCACAAGCCTCTTGCAGACTGAAGAACAAATTCGGTGGACCCGGAGCTTGGGCTGGACTGCAAACCGCGCCGTACTCGATGTCTTGGCGGATTCCGGTGGGGGCTGCACCCTTACGGGCGTGGTTGTGGTGAATGACTGCCTTACATTGGCCCATGTCGGTGATTCCCGCGCCTATTTGCATTCGCGGGAGCGAGGATTGCAACTGCTGAGCCGCGATCATTCACAGATCAAGGCACTTCTGGACAGTGGTCTGATCACTGAGGATGAGGCAGCGGCAAGCGAGGACACCAACCAAATCCTGAGAGCCCTGGGGGATGGTCGGCAGGATGTGCTGGCGGAGGAATATGTGGACACCCTAGGCGGTTTGAAGGATTCGGCCGGCGGATCCGTGCACGGCGAGACGCTTAAGCTGCAGGTGGGCGACTTGGTGCTCCTGATGTCGGATGGTATCTGGGGTTCCTGGGAGTATCGGGAAAGCGTGATTTCAGACGCGCTGTGTCAGGTGATCACCGAGGAGGACCGTGAACCACAGGCGGTTGCCGATTCCCTGGTGCGGGTCGCACTGGATGCGGGGGCGGATGACAACGCCACCGTTGTGGTACTGAAGCGAGTGGGCTAATACAAGTGGTTTCGTTCCCCGCCCGAATTGGTGCGTTGGCAATCCGGCTGCGGAACTCAGGCTTGCGAGCCTATGTTCCCTATGCCGCCGTGGGGACGGTGACCTGCATCGTGGCCATTCTGGTCGCGGAGATCTTCGTGCAGGCGATGCAGCCTCCGCCTGTGGAGGTGGATCCCAACGACCCGTTGGTCATTGCGTTGCTGATCGATACATCTTCCAGTATGGAGGGAGAACCCATTGCGGAGGTGCGGGACGCATCCATCCGGTTTCTCGAGACTTGGGATCGGTCAAACACGCATGTTGCCGTGATTCCGTTCAATACCTACGCATCCATTGTCCACCCCATTCTGGCGAAGGAGAAGCCTGCCGACCCTCTGATTCCGGAACTGAGGAGGTTGGAAGCGGCTGGCGGGACTGCAATGCTGCTGGGGTTGCAAAAGGCACAGGAAGCATTCGATAGCATTGATTCGTCGCGCAATGCCGTGATGCTGTTCACGGACGGCATGCCCAGCAGACCGGGTCCGACGCAACGGTTGGCTACAGAGATGAGGGGGCGCGGCACAGTGATCGTGGCCATTGGGTCCACCGGAGCCAACTATGGATACCTGGAGCAGCTGACCGGGCATTCCGACAACGTCTTTACCACCCGGCTGGGAGACTTTGCCAGTGCTTTTGACAGGGCAGCACAGGTCATTGCCACAAGCTCGTTTGGCACCGCGACAACTTCCCAAGGCCTCACGGTCGTATTCGTGGTCTCGCTGTTCCTGGCAGCCGCAATGTTGGCAACCGAAAACATGTGGGGCCTGCGCGGTAACTGGTGGCGGGACATGTGGTGGCTGCCTGTTGCCGGCGGGATTGCAGGCTACGTAGGCGGCCTCGTGGGCGAATATGTGCTCCGCCTTGGGATTGTTACCTGGGGATTGGTGGGGCTGTCGTGCGGTGCTGCGCTGGGACTGACGGATCTGGCAGGGAACCAATTCACCGGGCTGCGTTCACTGTTGCGTATTCCGCCCAAGTCGCGGCGGGGTGCCATTTTCGGGTTGATCGGCGGTCTGGTGGGCGGAATCGTCTTTGCTTTGTTCTTCCGCAATGTCAGCTTGGATTCCACTGGCGGAGAACTGCAGGCCCTGTTCTCGCGTCTGGTGGGTTTTGCCATCCTAGGGCTCGCGATTGGCTTGGCCATCAAGGTTGGGCAGGAACTACTGAAGAATACTTGGCTGCTGGGTCTCTCCAAGGGCTTCTACGAAGGCAAGCAGTACATTCTGGCCAAGTCCTCGGTCTCGGTGGGTCGTTCCGGCAACAACGACATCAATCTGAACCAGGAGACGGACATTGGGGGCCACGTCGGGCACTTTGAGCTTGCACAGGACACTTGGCACTTTGTCCCCACCTCCCGCGAAGCGGTCGGTGCCGTAACCGTTGATGGACAGTCAGTGGCCGACTGGGTCCATCTGGCAGATGGCTCATCCATCCGTTTTGGCAACACCGAGTTCGTGTTCCAGAACCGGGAAAGTCCCGGTACCGTTAGCCAGGCCGATCGGTGGGCACTGGTTGGGGATGACGAGGAATTCGAGTTGCCAATGCAGGACCGCATTCTGTTGGGTAGCGATGAGGCATGTGACATTGTGATCCGAGATGCCTCGGTCGAAGGCCGGCACGCTGTGCTTGAGTTCAGCCGGCAGGATCTGAAGTTGACGGCTCTGGGCGATGGTTTCGTATCCGTGAACGATGTCACTTTGTCCCGGGACGGTACATCTCTGAAACAGGGCGACTTCATCAAGTTGGGTACCGTGGAACTCGGCCTGGTCAAGTTATTCGATGCCTGACTGACCTCGGTCTACCAGATTGGGCCGCACCACAGATGTGGCGTAGGGAAACCATCTCGTGAGTTCCGCCATCTGTTCCATTTGCAACAGCCCGCGCTCCGACAGTGCGGGACCGTGCGCAGTCTGCGGGGCGCCTCCCGCGGCCCCTGCCCGCAATTTGCCTACAGGTACCCGCCTGCAGAACGGAAGGTTCACTCTGGGGCGGGTTTTGGGGGAGGGGGGATTCGGAATCACGTACAAAGGAGCGCATAGGCACCTCCAGAGGGTGGTTGCCATCAAGGAGCTGTTTCCAGAAAGGGCGATGCGCCACGGTACTACCGTTTGGGTGCCCAACAGCCAGAAGGCGGATTTCGGTATGGAGAAGGAGCGCGTGTTGGAGGAGGCGCGCGTAATCTCTCGTCTTGCTTCCCCACACATTGTGGGAGTCGACGACGCGTTCCTGGAAAACAACACGGCCTATATTGTCATGGAGTACCTGGAGGGGTGGTCGCTGCAGGCGCGGATCGACGCACAAGGCCCCCTGCCTCCGGATGACGTGCACCGGATCGCTATGGTCGTCTGCGACGCGCTAACCGAGGTCCACAGGCAATCGCTGCTGCACCGGGATATCTCGCCGGACAACATCATGCTGACCGACGACGGACGCATAGTCCTGATCGACTTTGGTTCGGCCCGCCGCTTCGCCATGGGACAAACCGTGAGGCACACGCGCATCCTGAAGAGAGACTATGCGGCCCCAGAAATGTTCAGTACTCATGCGCAATTCGGCCCCTATACGGACATCTTTTGTCTTGGAGGAACCCTGTACTACGCGTTGACCGGTACCCCACCGCCATCCTTCATGGATCGTTTCCAAAACTCCCACGACGAGTTTGGATTTCCCGTCGGACTGCGAGGCCCAATGTGCGATGCCATTTGCCAGGCCCTTCAAGTCAGCGTGGAGAAGCGACCGCAGTCGGCTGCGGCATTCAAATCGGCGATTCTGGACCCTGTAGTGTCCAATGCAGAAGATATGGTGGACTTAGCCTCGCCTACCATCCTCCCGTCGGAACCAGCTACGGTCATCCTCCGCGACACCATGAGGGGACATTCGGCCAAGGTCTTGAGTGTAGCCTTCCACCCCAACGGACAGACGCTTGCCAGTGGCGGGGCGGATCATACCGTGCGTTTGTGGGATATGGCCACAGGCACTCTATGGAAGACCTTGGCTGGACATAGGGATGCGGTCCACAGCGTGGCATTCAGTCCGGACGGATGGATCCTGGCCAGCGGTGGCGCGGACCGCGTCATACGTTTGTGGGATACGGCCAGAGGCATTCTGAGGAAGACTCTGGGGGGACATGAGGAAGCGGTTCACAGCGTGGCATTCAGTCCGGACGGATGGATCCTAGCCAGCGGTGGCGCGGACCGCGTCATACGTTTGTGGGATGCGGATGCAGGTACGTTCCGTCAGACCCTGTGGGGCCATGTGGATCGGGTTTACAGCGTGGCATTCAGCCCAGATGGGCGGACTCTGGTCAGCAGCGGCGGGGACGGCACTGTGCGTCTGTGGGATGTGGACGCGGAGACGCTCCGCCACACTCTGAAGAACCACAAGGGGAGTGTCTTCAGCGTGGCGTTCAGTCCGGACGGGCAGACCTTGGCCAGCGGCGGCACGGACGGTGCGCGGTTGTGGGATGCGGCCACTGGCACTTGCCTCAGCACTTTGAAATGGCGCACCGGAAGTGTCGGAGCAGTCAACGGTGTAGCCTTTAGCCCCGACGGGCAGACCCTAGTCAGCAGCAGTTACAGTCTGTGCCTGTGGGATGCAAACACGGGTGTCCTGCGTCAGCCCGTTGGAGCGTCAAGTGGATCGATTTACAGCGTGGCGTTCAGTCCGGATGGGAGGACCCTGGCCAGTGGCGGTGCCGACATGACCGTGCGCCTATGGGAGTAGTGCTGTGGAGGGTGGTTTTGGCCGTGCACTGCAAAGATCCGTCTCCTTGCCATTGTTGGAACCTTCGTCGTTTGTGCGACCGCAACCGCAACCCATGTCAATGAGATTGAAACAGTGCCGTCAATCCCTGAAACAGGGCGACTTCATCATGTTGGGTACCGTGGAACTCGGCTTGGTCAAGTTGTTTGATGCCTGACCGGTCTCGGTCTGCCGGATCGGTCCGTACCACGGACTTGGTGTAGGGATTTAGGCCCATGAGTTCCGCCATCTGTGTCTTCTGCAACAGTCCGCGCTCCGACAGTGCGGGACCGTGCGCCGTCTGCGGCGCAGCTCCTGCGGCTCTGACTCACAATTTGCCTGCAGGCACCCATCTGCAGAACGGAAAGTTCACCTTGGGCAGGGTCTTGGGGGAAGGGGGGTTCGGCATCACCTACCTTGGCGCGCACCAACATCTGCAACGCACGGTTGCGATCAAGGAGTTGTTTCCGGAGAGGGCGAGGCGCCACGGTACCAACGTTTCGGTGTCCGAACACCAGAAGGGGGATTTCCACATGGAGAAAGAGCGCGTGCTGGAGGAGGCACGCGTGATCTCTCGCCTTGATTCTCCGCACATTGTGGAAGTCCATGACGCGTTCCTGGAAAACAACACGGCGTATATTGTCATGGAGTACCTGGAGGGGCGATCGCTGCAGGAGTACATCGAAGCGGAGGGTTCCCTGCCTCCGGATGACGTGCACCGGATCGCCATGGCCGCCTGCGATGCCCTAACCGAGGTGCACGGGCAATCATTGTTGCACCGGGATATCTCGCCGGACAACATCATGCTGACTGACGACGGGCGCATGGTCCTGATCGACTTTGGTTCGGCCCGCCACTTCGCCATGGGACAAACCGTGAGGCACACGCGCATCCTGAAAGTGGGCTATGCAGCACCTGAGATGTTCAGTGCTCATGCCCAATTCGGTCCCTATACGGACATATTTTGCCTTGGAGGAACCCTGTACCACGCGTTGACCGGCACCCCACCTCCATCCGTCTTGGACCGTGTTCAAAATCCCCACGATGAGCTTGGATTCCCCGTCGAACTACGAGGCCCAATGGGCAATGCCATTCAACAGGCCCTTCAAGTCAGGGTTGAGAAGCGACCGCAGTCGGCTGCGGCATTCAAATCGGCGATATTGGGTCCGGCAATCCCCATCGCAAAGGATGAGGAATTGTCCCTAGCCGTGTCCACGGGGGGGGTGAAAGAAGTCGCGAGGTTGCTGGCATTCGGTGCCAACCCCAACTTTCAGGACAAAGGTGGCAAGACGCCCCTGCACTTGGCTGTGTCCACAGGGAGTGTGGACGTAGTCAGGATGCTGCTGAAGGCAGGTGCGAATCGCAACATTCAGAATGGGGAGGGCCAGACGCCGTTGCACCTGGCGGAATTGGGGGCTCCGATCTTCCATGCGCTGCTGTCCGCCGGAGCGGAACCCAATATCGTATACGCGTCCGGGGACACGCCGCTGCATGTAGCCGTTTCCGAAGGGCTGGTGGACACCGTCGGGGCGCTTCTGGAGGCGAGTGCCGAGCCCAACGTGCGGGATGGACAGGGGGTGATGCCCCTGCACTTGGCTGTGTCCACAGGGAGTGTGGACGTAGTCAGGATGCTGCTGAAGGCAGGTGCGAATCGCAACATTCAGGATGGGGAGGGCCAGACACCGTTGCACCTGGCGGAATTGGGGGCTCTGATCTTCCATGTGCTGCTGGAGGCTGGTGCCGACCCCAACATCGTGTACGGGGACGGCAGCACGCCGCTGCACCGGGCCGTGTCCGAAGGGGTCATGGACACGGTCAATGCGCTGCTGAAAGCCGAAGCGGATCCCAACATTCAGGACCGGGACGGCAGTGTCCCTCTGTACTTGGCGGACGTGGGGAGTGCAGTGTTCACGGTGCTGCTGGAGGCCGGTGCCGACCCCAACATCGTATACGGGGACGGTGACACGCCGCTGCACCGGGCCGTGTCCGAAGGGGTCATGGACACGGTCAATGCGCTGCTGAAAGCCGAAGCGGATCCCAACATTCAGGACCGGGACGGCAGTGTCCCTCTGCACTTGGCGGACATGGGGAGTGCAGTGTTCACGGTGCTGCTGGAGGCCGGTGCCGACCCCAACATCGTGTACGGGGACGGCAGCACGCCGCTACACCAAGCCGTAGCCACGGGGGCGGTGGAAGTGGTCGGGATATTGCTGGGGGTGGGTGCCGATCCCAATGTCCAGGACCAGAATGGTAATACGCCGTTGCATTTGGCCGCGCCCACGGGAGCGGTGGCCTTAATCAGGGCGTTGCTGACGGCCGATGCCGATCTCAGTATTCAAAACAAGCGGGGCAGGACGCCGCTGCATTGGGCCGTGGCCAGGAGGGCGGTGGAGGTGGTCGGGGTATTGCTGGGGGCGGGTGCCGACCCCAATGTCCAGGACCGGGACGGCAGTGTCCCTCTGCACTTGGCGGACGTGGGGAGTGCAGTGTTCACGGTGCTGCTGGAGGCCGGTGCCGACCCCAACATCGTATACGGGGACGGCAGCACGCCGCTACACCAAGCCGTAGCCGAGGAGGCATTGGGCACGGTCAATGCGCTGCTGAAAGTCGAAGCGGATCCCAACATTCAGGACCGGGACGGCAGTGTCCCTCTGCACTTGGCGGACATGGGGAGTGCAGTGTTCACGGTGCTGCTGGAGGCCGGTGCCGACCCCAACATCGTGTACGGGGACGGCAGCACGCCGCTACACCAAGCCGTAGCCGAGGAGGCATTGGGCACGGTCAATGCGCTGCTGAAAGTCGAAGCGGATCCCAACATTCAGGACCGGGACGGCAGTGTCCCTCTGCACTTGGCGGACGTGGGGAGTGCAGTGTTCACGGTGCTGCTGGAGGCCGGTGCCGACCCCAACATCGTATACGGAGACGGCAGCACGTCGCTGCACCGGGCCGTGGCCACGGGGAATGAAGATGCTGTCAGAGAGTGGCTGAAAGCCGGTGCCGATCCCAATGTCCAGGACCAGAATGGTAATACACCGTTGCATTTGGCCGCGCCCACAGGAGCGGTGGCCTTAGTCAGGGCGTTGCTGACGGCCGATGCCGATCTCAGTATTCAAAACAAGCGGGGCAGGACGCCGCTGCATTGGGCCGTGGCCAGGAGGGCGGTGGAGGTGGTCGGGGTATTGCTGGGGATGGGTGCCGACCCCAATGTCCAGGACCGGGACGGCAGTGTCCCTCTGCACTTGGCGGACGTGGGGAGTGCAGTGTTCACGGTGCTGCTGGAGGCCGGCGCCGACCCCAACATCGTATACGGGGACGGCAGCACGTCGCTGCACCGGGCCGTGGCCACGGGGAATGAAGATGCTGTCAGAGAGTGGCTGAAAGCCGGTGCCGATCCCAATGTCCAGGACCAGAATGGTAATACGCCGTTGCATTTGGCCGCGCCCACGGGAGCGGTGGCCTTAGTCAGGGCATTGCTGACGGCCGATGCCGATCTCAGTATTCAAAACAAGCGGGGCAGGACACCGCTGTATCTTGCAAAAGTGCAGTCTACAGTCTACACCGTGCTACTGGAAGCTGGTGCCAATCCCAACATCCCATACGAAGGTAACACCACCCCACTGCACCTGTCCTTTTTCAGGGTTGTGAATGTCCTTGCCGTGGTCATAGCAACCATGTTGGGCTATACACCGCTGTCTCTGGCTATATCTGGAGAGGCCGTGAACGTAGTTGAAGTATTGCTCAATATAGGTGCTGATCCCAGCATCCCGTACATGGATGGCAGCACGCCGCTGCACCGGGCGGTGGCCACGGGGGCGGTGGAGATAGTCAGCATGTTGCTGGAGGCGGATGCCGACCTCAGCATCCAGGACCGGGACGGCATTGTCCCTCTGCACTTGGCGGACGTGGGGAGCGCAATGTTCACGGTGCTGCTGGAGGCCGGCGCCGACCCCAACATCGTATACGGAGACGGCAGCACGCCGCTGCACCGGGCCGTATCCGAGGAGGTATTGGACGCGGTCAATGCGCTGCTGGGAGCCGGTGCCGACCCCAATATCGTATACGGGGACGGTGACACGCTGCTGCACCGGGCCGTGTCCGAAGGGGCCATGGACACGGTCAATTCGCTGCTGAAAGCCGAAGCGGATCCCAACATTCAGGACCAGGGGGGCAAGACGCCATTGCATTGGGCGGTGGCTACGGGGGCGGTGGAAGTGGCCGGGGTATTGCTGGGGGCGGATGCCGATCCCAATGTCCAGGACCGGGACGGCATTGTCCCTCTGCACTTGGCGGACATGGGGAGTGCAGTGTTCACGGTGCTGCTGGAGGCCGGTGCCAACCCCAACATCGTGTACGGAGACGGTAGCACGCCGCTGCACCGGGCCGTATCCGAGGAGGCATTGGACGCGGTCAATGCGCTGCTGGGAGCCGGTGCCGATCCCAACATTCAGGGCCAGGACGGCAGGACGCCATTGCATTGGGCGGTGGCTACGGGGGCGGTGGAGGTGGTCGAGGTATTGCTGGGAGTGGATGTCGATCGCAACATTCAGGATCAGAGGGGCAGGACGCCGCTGCACCGGGCGGTGGTCACGGGGGCGGTGGAGATAGTCAGCATGTTGCTGGAGGCGGATGCCGACCTCAGCATCCAGGACCGGGACGGCATTGTCCCTCTGCACTTGGCGGACATGGGGAGTGCAGTGTTCACGGTGCTGCTGGAGGCCGGTGCCAACCCCAACATCGTATACGGGGACGGTGACACGCCGCTGCACCGGGCCGTGTCCGAAGGGGCCATGGACGCGGTCAATGCGCTGCTGAAAGCCGAAGCGGATCGCAACATTCAGGGCCAGGACGGCAGGACGCCATTGCATTGGGCGGTGGCCAGGGGGGCGGTGGAGATAGTCAGCATGTTGCTGGGAGCGGATGCCGACCTCAGCATCCAGGACCGGGACGGCAGTGTCCCTCTGCACTTGGCGGACGTGGGGAGTGCAGTGTTCAGGGTGCTGCTGGAGGCCGGTGCCAACCCCAACATCGTGTACGGAGACGGTAGCACGCCGCTGCACCGGGCCGTATCCGAGGAGGCATTGGACGCGGTCAATGCGCTGCTGGGAGCCGGTGCCGATCCCAACATTCAGGGCCAGGACGGCAGGACGCCATTGCATTGGGCGGTGGCTACGGGGGCGGTGGAGGTGGTCGAGGTATTGCTGGGAGTGGATGTCGATCGCAACATTCAGGATCAGAGGGGCAGGACGCCGCTGCACCGGGCGGTGGTCACGGGGGCGGTGGAGATAGTCAGCATGTTGCTGGAGGCGGATGCCGACCTCAGCATCCAGGACCGGGACGGCAGTGTCCCTCTGCACTTGGCGGACGTGGGGAGCGCAATGTTCACGGTG
This sequence comes from Caldilineaceae bacterium, assembly GCA_965208365.1. Lineage (GTDB taxonomy): Bacteria > Chloroflexota > Anaerolineae > Caldilineales > Caldilineaceae > Bin34. Next base: position 3,177,094 of record OZ242330.1, read on the forward strand.
CTGCTGGAGGCCGGCGCCGACCCCAACATCGTATACGGGGACGGTGACACGCCGCTGCACCGGGCCGTGTCCGAAGGGGCCATGGACGCGGTCAATGCGCTGCTGAAAGCCGAAGCGGATCGCAACATTCAGGGCCAGGACGGCAGGACGCCATTGCATTGGGCGGTGGCCAGGGGGGCGGTGGAGATAGTCAGCATGTTGCTGGAGGCGGATGCCGACCTCAGCATCCAGGACCGGGACGGCAGTGTCCCTCTGCACTTGGCGGACGTGGGGAGTGCAGTGTTCAGGGTGCTGCTGGAGGCCGGTGCCAACCCCAACATCGTGTACGGAGACGGTAGCACGCCGCTGCACCGGGCCGTATCCGAGGAGGCATTGGACGCGGTCAATGCGCTGCTGGGAGCCGGTGCGGATCGCAACATTCAGGGCCAGGACGGCAGGACGCCATTGCATTGGGCGGTGGCCAGGGGGGCGGTGGAGATAGTCAGCATGTTGCTGGGAGCGGATGCCGACCTCAGCATCCAGGACCGGGACGGCAGTGTCCCTCTGCACTTGGCGGACGTGGGGAGTGCAGTGTTCACGGTGTTGCTGGAGGCCGGCGCCAACCCCAACATCGTATACGGGGACGGCAGCACGCCGCTGCACCGGGCCGTATCCGAGGGGGCATTGGACGCGGTCGATGTGCTGCTGGGAGCCGGTGCGGATCGCAACATTCAGGACCGGGACGGCAGTGTCCCTCTGCACTTGGCGGACGTGGGGAGTGCAGTGTTCACGGTGTTGCTGGAGGCCGGCGCCAACCCCAACATCGTATACGGAGACGGCAGCACGCCGCTGCACCGGGCCGTATCCGAGGGGGCGGTGGAGGTGGTCGAGGTATTGCTGGAAGTGGATGTCGATCGCAACATTCAGGATCAGAGGGGCAGGACACCGCTCCATTTTGCGGCCTGGGGCTCTGAAGTGTTCAGGGTGCTGCTGGAGGCCGGTGCCGACCCCAACATCGTGTACGGCGACGGTAGCACGCCGCTGCACCGGGCGGTGTCCAGGAGGGCGGTGAAGATAGTCAGCATGTTGCTGGGAGCGGATGCCGACCTCAGCATCCAGGACCGGGACGGCAGTGTCCCTCTGCACTTGGCGGACGTGGGGAGTACAGTGTTCAGGGTGCTGCTGGAGGCCGGTGCCGACCCCAACATCGTATACGGGGACGGCAGCACGCCGCTGCACCGGGCCGTATCCGAGGAGGCATTGGACGCGGTCGATGTGCTGCTGGGAGCCGGTGCGGATCGCAACATTCAGGACCGGGACGGCAGTGTCCCTCTGCACTTGGCGGACGTGGGGAGTGCAGTGTTCAGGGTGCTGCTGGAGGCCGGTGCCGACCCCAACATCGTATACGGGGACGGCAGCACGCCGCTGCACCGGGCCGTGTCCAATCAAAATCTCGACTTGGCCAAGCTGCTGTTGGATGCCAACGCTGATCCCAATGTTCAGAACAAGCAGGGCAACACCTCTTTGCACGAGGCTGTCAACCTAAAACAAAATTTGATACGAAGAGTGTTTCGTAGTGACATTCGTACTGAATTTTCCGAAGCATTGATCAGGGGTGGTGCTAATTCCTGCGTTGAGAACCATCAAGATGTTTCACCGCTCAAATTGGCTGAAGAATTAGGCAATAGAAGGTTGATCAACCTTCTCACCAAAGCGTGTTTGAACACGTAGCTGTTCAGCTATCCAGCTAATCTGGACTTTGTACAAAGTCCAGATTAGAAACTAGCCGGTGGCGGCGACAATGCCCAGGAAGGCGAAGACGATGAACGCCGGCCAAGCCGCCACGAGGCCGTTGACCGCGTTGCTGAATGTTCCGCCTAGGCTTTCCAGGACCAGTTCACCAGTGGTCTTGTCCGTCAGGGCTCCGAGTTCGGATCCGGCTCGTGCCAATGTGTTGACCAAGCTGTAGAACACTCCCACGACGGCAAAACCAAGGTAGAGGATTCCAATCACGGAAGCCAGGGCCAGAACGTTGGAGGCCGCACCGAGCACCGCGGACCTGCCCAATGTCTTGATGTCCACCGAGTGTTGCAACGGATGCCCTTGATCCAACGCAGTTTCATCAATCCGCATGGATTGTACTGGGAAATCGGCACATCGGGGGCGAACCGCGTTCGCGTAGCAGGGCAATCGCATTATGAATTGGGGAGATGGGGATGGGGTATAACCGGGGTTGTCGCCTCCCACCCCGGATTTTCCTCTCATGACCACCACTCCCTGTGTCGCCGTCCCCCTGGTGGACTGCCTCGACGACATCGAAGATCCGCGCGTGGAACGGGCCCGGCTGCATTCACTGCACGACATCCTGGTCACGACCATCCTGGCCGTAATCTGCGGTGCCGACAGCTGGACGGATGTGGAGCTGTTCGGTCGCAGCAAGCACGACTGGCTGTCCACCTTCCTGGCCCTGCCGCACGGCATCCCCTCGCACAACACCTACGGTCGGGTCTTTGCCCTACTGGACCCGGAGGTGTTGGAACGCTGTTTCAGCCGCTGGGTGCAGTCGCTGGCCGCGCGGCTGCCGGGCGAGGTGGTCGCCATAGACGGCAAGACCGCCCGTCGCTCCCATGACCGCTGGCTGGGGGTGCCCTTGACAGGTATATGTAGCGTCCCGGTCCTGCCGTGCAGGGTCCCTGGGTGCGGCCAAGGCCGGGAGGGCCGACGCATGGTCCTCAGGTAGAGTGGCGGTATCGCTTCCCCACTCCACCCTGCGAGGACTGTCATGCGTCGGTGCCGGTCATGGTACAGGATTCAGCAGTTGCTGCACAGCCGTCTACCGCTGCCGCCGGGTCCCCTGACGGAGAGCCTGGCCCTGTGGCTGCAGGGCCTGCTGCTGGCCGAGAACGGCTGTCTGGACCGGGTGGCGGCGGCCTGGGGTGGGGGCGAGGGCATGCTGTGGGTGGGCCGCGGGGTGGCCTCGCCCGGCCACAGCCCCCTGCCGGGCACGCTGGTGGTGCTCCACGGGTCGGGGCATGAACATCCCTGGGTCCTGTTGACGGACACGCCGCCGGACCGGACGAAGGTCACCCTTTACGCCTGCCGGGACTGGATCGAGCAGGGCTTCCGCGGTCTCAAGCGGGCCGGCTGGCAGTGGCCGCGCACGCGGCGCACCGACCCCGTGCGCGCCGGACGGCACTGGCTGGTGCTGGCCGTGGCGACCCTGCTGGCGGTCGCCCACGGCACGCGCCGGGAGGAAGCCGCCGCCCTCGGCCGCAACCCCGCACGGCTGCGTGCGCCCCCGGCGACCGTCCCGGCGCGGTCGGCCCCCCGCCGCCTCAGCCTCCTGCGCCAGGGCATGGCCTGTCTGGGCGCCCTGCTGGCCCGGGGGCGCAGCCAGAGCCGGGCCCACCAGGGGCCTTGACGCGCAACACCGCCTCCGTTACGCACAACCCCGGCCACGCACCCCGCGGGCAGGCCTGCACGCCTCCCACACCCACACGCCGGGCACCTGTCCGGCCGCATGGCCTTGGGAACCCGCACCGCCGCCGCGGAACGCTTGGGCCGTGGGCGCACGGCCGTCGGATCTACCACCGAACCCCTACCCGGAGCCACGCACATATACCTGTCAACGGTCCCGCCTCCAGGACCCGCTCCAGCATGCGCCGGGCCAGCTGCGGCTTGGTCGCGAAGGGCGTGTCCGGGGCCAGCCCCACCGCCTGCAGCCGGGCCGGGTCGTCGGTCCAGGCCGCGGGCAGGTACAGCTCCCGGTCCAGCAGCGTAGGGAAGGCCGGCCGGACCTCCTGGCCCTGCCCCTTGCGCAGCAGGCACGCCTCGGGACCCGTGGTGCCGGCATGCGTCTCGTTGCGGTGGCGGTCCCTCCTTGGATCGGAAGCTCTTGCGACTGGCCGCGGCCTCGATCAGGGTCCCGTCCACGCTGACGTGCTCGTCCAACAGCAGCCCTTTCCCGTCGGCTGCCCACACCACCTTGTCGAACAGGGCCCGGCCCGCGTCATGTGCCGGCAGCCGCAGCCGGTTCCGAGTGAAGACGGTGGCATCGAAGCTGCGCTCCATCAGGTCCATGTCCAGGAACCAGCGACAGGGCAGGTTGTATGCGAGTTTCTCGCAGCAGGCGCGCTCGCTGCGCACCGAGCACAGGGCCATCAACAGCGACGCCTCGGCAGCCGCTTCGGCGGCACCGAGGCCCGGCCCACCTGGGCATACTGCGGTCGAACTCCGGCGAGAGTCGTTCCAGGGCCGCAGCGGCCACTTCCTTAATCCGCCGCCGCGGATGGTCCCGGGGAACTCGTTCCTCAAGGGCCGCGAGCACCGCCGACACCCCCAGTAGCTGACGCACCACACGTACAGCCGGGCCGCCAGTCGGCCGAGGACGACCAGGTGCCGAGGATAGGTACCGTTGCGGCACCAAGCACAGGCACCGCAGCGGCGGCAGGCGAATCGGGCAGGGCCCGTTGGCGTTCGGGATGGGCAGGCGCCAGGATGAAGTCCACGACGAGGGGTCCCGTCGGGCTGTTTGGGCGCACAGACCGGAACGCAGTTCCCTGTCTGTTCCGAAAGGTGGATTTGTCCGACCTCCGGAGCTTCCACGGTCTTCAACTTTCGAACCCTATAAAACTGGGTGCATGATGGGACTTCCAGGCATGCTCCTGAGTTTGCTAGGATTTCCGAAACACAGACTACAGGAGACTGTCATGGGCAATCAGGCGAGGGTTGTAATCGTTGGCGGGGGGCACAACGGCCTGGTCGCTGCAGGTTACCTGGGAAGGGCTGGGCTAAACGTCCAGGTATTGGAGCGTAGGGACATCGTTGGTGGCGCCGTGGTGACTGAGGAGTGGTTTCCGGGCTACAAGATCTCCACCTGTTCCTACATCTGCCACATCCTCCAAAAGAAGGTGATCGACGACTTGGAGATGCGCAAGTACGGCTTTCACGTCTATCCTATTGACCCGTCGCGTGTCCACCCCTTCCCGAACGGAAAAGTGATGACTCTCTGGCACGACGACGAAAAGACCGCCGAGGAAATCCGGGCGCTGTCGCCGGAGGATGCCGATGCCTGGCCCGAATGGGCCGGCTTTTGGCACCGTGCCGTTCGGATACTTAGCGACTACTACCTCGGCCCTCCTCCTTCGCTCGCCCAGCTTACCGAGAGGTTCCGTCAGGAGGGCGAGGAAGAGCTCCTGGAGACGCTACTGACCGTCCCGCTAAGGGACCTGATTGACCGTTACTTCGTGTCGGACGAAATCAAGACATCGGTAACCACCGGGGCGGTCGACATGGGAGACATAAGCGCCCCCGGCAGCGCTTACATCACCGCACTCTATCGTTTCAGCGCCTTCCGGCCAGACACTGAGAATTACGGAATCGTACGCGGCGGCATGGGTTCCATCACCCAGTCGCTGGCCCGCTCCGCAGAGGCGTCGGGCGTGTCAATCAGGACGGGCGCGGCAGTGAGGCGCATTCTGACGAACGGCGGCAGGGCCACAGGCGTCGTACTCGAAGACGGTGAGGTAATCGAGGCCGACGTTGTCCTGTCGAACGCCGACCCGAAGCGGACCTTCCTCAAGCTCCTGAGCGAGACGGACGTTGATGAGGAGTTCATCAATGAGGTGAGAGGGCTTAAGACACGGGCGGCTTCCGCCAAGTTTCTGTGCGCCTTGAAAGAACTGCCCGACCTTTCCGGCTACCTTGGCTCCGGGTACAACCCGGAGCACTTGGCGATGATTACTCTTTGCCCCACGGTTGACCAGTGTGAGAGCAGCTGGCACGAAGCCAAGAACGGTCGGGTGCCCGACACGCCCATCATCCACCTCCAAATCCCCACTGTGTACGACAAGACGGTCTCCCCGGAGGGCTGCCACGTGCTGTCGCTGTGGGTCTACTTCGTGCCGTCCCACGTGCGGGATGGCTCGTGGCAGGAGATGCGCCAGCCGTTCGGGGAGCGTCTCATCGACGAGGTGTGCAAGTATGCCCCGAATTTCAGGGACGCGATCATCGACTGGGTCCTGCTGACTCCGGAGGACATTGAGGAGCGCGTCGGCCTTACGGACGGAAACATAAGGCATCTTGACATGATCCCTCAGCAGATGATGTCACGACGTCCGCTGCCTGGGTGGTCCGACTACCGGACACCGGTCGAGGGCTTATATCTATGCGGCGCAGGGACTCATCCCGGCGGCGAGGTTACGGGTGCGCCAGGACACAACGCAGCCCACGTCGTACTGGGGGATCTGGGCCTCTGAACATATGCAGCGTCTGGCGGCCCGACAAGGAAGAGGTCGTCGTCGAGCAAGGCGCCGCCATCTCCTGCTGCCCTGCATATGGGCTTGGCTCAGATCGTCCACGCTGCCGCTGGCCCTCTACCCATACAGGGATTTCCGGCTGAGTTTCCAGGGTGCAGTCACTGGTCTCGGTCCGAGGACGGTATCGACCCGATGCCGGGGCAGCGTTTGGATGAGCGGTGCGCGGCTTGATGCTGGATCAGTGCAAGGTGGACGGCCGGGCCCACGCGGGCAGCCCTGGTCTACAGAGCAACCAAACCTTGAGGTACAGTTCGCGGTTGCATCAGAGACGGCGGTGTACTGCCAGGATACCGCTAATGAGTAATAGTCCAGCTGTTACCAAGGCACTGGCCAACACAATTCCCATTGCCAGTGACAGAATCGTGCTGTCCTGCGTGGTGCCTTGGCTCAGTGTCCACTCGTACCATCCCCAGCCCTTGATCTGTTCGAACTCCAACCTGTAGGCACCCGGAGTCAAACCGGTTAGGGAAAATTCCTTGTAGAAATACTCCTGGTCGTTGCGCCGGGTGAACGACCAGTCCGTTACGGGCTCCAAGGCCGCAGCATTCGATTCCGCCGATGTCAGCCGGACGGTCACGCTGCCTTCACCGTTGACGTTGACGATCCTGATCTTCCTGGCATCGGGGTCGAGAAACAGCGTATCGCTGCTGACGGGATCGACGCGCGTCAGGACAAAGGCACCGTGCTCAAGGCGCAGGGTTGACTGCTTGTACTGCGAGTTCAACAACAGCACCGCAGCGGACAGCAACAAAAACAAAACCGAGGCCCCAAGCAGGAAAGGCCGGGACAGTAGGAGCGACCGATAGGGATCCGCGGCACCGGTACCAGTCGGATGTGACCGCCTGCCGAACGGTGTCCCCGAGTCCCGTCTTGGTTGGTTTTGTTTCGGCAGCGCCGACGGCAGGGGCATGTTGGGTGTCGGCAAACGGTTGCGCCGTTGGGTCAGCCGCTCAAACCACCAGCGCCAAGCCATCCAGATTGGGGCGGCCACGAGCAAACTGAACACCAGCATCACGGAGATGTCGGTGCCGATGGAGCGCATGAGCACTTCGCGCCAACGGAACAGTTCCGGAGACTCGGCGATCCAAATCTGTATCTGGTTGCGCTGAAGCATCATCCAGACGATTGCGGTCGCACCGATGACGGCTGCCATGACCCCGAAACTGACGAACCAGCGCCGGGTTTCCGTGAGTGAGCCGCTCAGGAACCAGCCGGTGGCGGCGACAATGCCCAGGACGGCGAAGACGATGAACGCCGGCCAAGCCGCAACCAAACCGTTGACCGCGTTGCTGAATGTTCCTCCCAGGCTTTCCAGGACCAGTTCACCAGTGGTCTTGTCCGTCAGGGCTCCGAGTTCGGATCCGGCTCGTGCCAATGTGTTGGCCAAGCCGTAGAACACACCCACGACGGCAAAACCAAGGTAGAGGATTCCAATCACGGAAGCCAGGGCCAGGACGTTGGAGGCCGCACCGAGCACCGCGGACCTGCCCAGTGTCTTGATGTCTACCGAGTGTTGCAACGGATGCCCTTGATCCAGCGCCGTTTCACCAATCCGCATGGATTGTACTGGGAAATCGGCACATCGGGGGCGAACCGCGTTCGCGTAGTTCCTGCCACCTTCTGCCCGGAAGCGGCGTCGGCTGTTCAGCACGGTGAACGGAGACTCGCACCGGTTCCCGGCTCCAATGCCTACGGTACGGTTGCAGTTTCGTTGATAATGGTCCCTACCGGGCACCTCATATTAGGAGCACGCATGTCATGACCCCCGACACGGTTGTACGGGAACAAGCACCCTCCTCCGACAGGGACCGGGTTCCCGATCTGGCTGCAATGCCGCGCTGGACCCATCGGGATTGGCGCGTGCCGCCGACGCGCGGCGACACCACGCCGGACGCAGCACAGGCCGCGCGTCGCCGGCGCGCGATCGACCGCATCCAACACCCCGCGGCATGGCGGGCACACTTGGCGACTCTGCCCCACTACGATCCCGACTACGTCTACGATGAGGGCCACGAATACGAAGATGAGTGGACCACGGATCCCGACTACTGTTGGGACGGAAACCATCTCCACTGGTGTGTGTTCGACGAGGAGGGGTTCCTGATGCCGCCTCCTTCAGAGCACCGGGCTCTCATCGAGGCCGGGAAGGATGTCTTGGGCGATGTCTTGGAGCCCGACCGCATCCTCGACGAACCGGACTACCACTACCCCGAGGCACTGGGGCGGGCGGCGGGGCTGCGCACGGAGGGCGGTGCTGTACAGACCAAGGTACAGCTGGATTTGGCGGTGTTGCCGGAAGGTTGGGACGACGGGCAGCTGCCCAAGTCCCGCGTGTTGCGCGTGGATACCGACCATCCGGTACCGGAACTGATAGTTGAAATCGCCTCGCCGAGCACCGCGGCCCGCGATCGAGGCAGCAAGCGGGAACTGTACAGGGCTCTCGGCGTGCGTGAATACCTGATTTTGGATCCCGGCCGGCCGGATGGCGGAGACTTGCCTGCCCGGTCGGCGCGGCTGACACTGTACCGTCTACGGGACGGGGACTACGTGCAGGTAGACGGTGGGCAGAACCCGGCTTCGTTTCCGTCCGGTACCGACGGGGCGGCCGAGGTCTTGGAGTCCGTGCACAGCGAAGTCTGTGGAACATCTCTGCGCCTGTTGCGGCCGGAGCCGGAGGCGCGGGTGTTCTTTCAGTGGCACGAGCCGGCCACGGGACGCTGGCGCGACCGCGCGACCGATCAGGCGACCCCCTTGCTCGCAAGCCACGCCGAGGGCCGCGTTGAGGGTCGTGTCGAGGGCCGCGTTGAGGCACTGTTGCAGCTGTTGGAGCGGGCCTTGCCGGAAGCCGCGTATCCCGGGGCGGTGGCGCGGGTGGCACAGCACTGGGCAGCTAACGGCTTGCCGGCGGATGTCGAAGCGCGCGTACTGGCAGTCGCGATGGAGCCCGACCGCTGGCGAGACCACCTCCGCGTACCCGCAGACACCGACCAAACCCCACCGTCCCGGTAGCCTCGGGCCTACAGTCTCAAGAGTTGCTGACGTTCCGGGAGCAGCCCGTTAACACAATGCTCCGAGACTGACCACGGAGGGGGGTGGAACCGCGTATTCCGATGAATGCGAAACTCATTGGGGCTTATATCCAATAGCTGACAGTCGAACTCTTGTGCTATAATTGCTGCGGAAGAGAGGACCCGACTGTGAACCGGGCCCTCGACCAGACACGGTGATGGGAACACTATGGCCAGCACTCCGAAGTCTACAACGCAGGAGCCCTCGACCGTCATACGGACACTGCGCGTGCGTCTGTATCCCGGCACGGCCGCGAACGGACAGTACCTCGAACAACTGGCCGGAGCCTGCCGGTTCGCGTGGAACCACGTACTGGCCGGGCACGAGACGGACTACCGCATGTGGAAGGCGTTCGGCAAGCTGGGGGAGGGTCCCGGCAGTCCGACCTTCTTCACGCTGGGCCAGCGGTTCACGCAGTTGCGGAACGCACCCGGCAACGAGTGGCTGAAGGACTACAACTATGAAATCGTCCGGTACGCCTGCAAGTACATGGGGGACGCCTACGCCGCGTTCTTCGATCCGGACCGTCCCGACCACGGGCGTCCGCAATACAAGGCCAGGCACTACACCCAGCCCGCCTTCACCATCCCGTCCCGCGTGCGCATCGAGGACGGCCGCCTGTACATCCCCAAGATGGGCTGGACGCGTCTCGGTCCCATCCACCGGTATGCCGACGGCAAGCCTCTGACGGTGCGGGTCAAGCAGGAGTCGGAGGGCAAGCAGCCGAAGTGGTACGCCTACATCGTGTTCGAGGTGCCGGAAGACCACCCGGACGTATGCCAGCCCGCGGAGTCCGGAGCGGTCGGCGTCGACCGCAACGTGGGGCAGGCCACGGACAGCACCGGAGCCGTACACACAATCCCCGACACGACCGTCGAGAACGCGAAGATCAAGCGGTACCAGCGGAAGATGGCCCGACAGCAGAAGGGCTCCAACCGACGCCGCCGGACCGGCGGGAAATTGCGCAAACTCCAGCGCAAGCGCGCCCGACGCCGGGACAACGCCACACACCAAGTCAGTCGCAAGGTGGCGGACACGGCCCACACCGTCGTGCTCGAGGACCTGAACACCAAGGCCATGACGAAGAGTGCGAAGGGCACGGTCGAGAACCCCGGCAAGAACGTGAAGCAGAAAGCCGGCCTCAACCGTGCCATCCTGGCCTCCGGCTGGGGACAGCTGGAGCGCAAGCTCGAGTACAAGGCCGGCGAGTTGTGGTTCGTCGATCCTGCCTACACTTCGCAGGCCTGCAGCCGGTGCGGACACACCGCCAAGTCAAACCGACCGTCGCAGGCGGTGTTCGCGTGCGGGGCCTGCGGGTTCCAAGCGAACGCCGACCACAACGCGGCGCTCAACATCCTGGTGCGGGCGGGACTTCCGCCCGCACCCGTTTCGGCCCGCGGGACTGGGGCTGCTGCACGGCGAGGAGCGCTCCCTCCCTGGTCGGCCGCAAGGCCGACCACAGGGACTCCCGCGACCCGTGAACCGGATATGCGTGGTGTCCACCATCGTATATAAGCCCCAAACCCATTCCGCTGCCGAAGTGTTGATCCGGCTGGTAATCCCGCTTTGTCGCGTGTGGGCGTGGATCAGCGCACAACGAAATCCTCGGGTTGATCACCTTGGCCGGCGGTTTGATCTCGTAACTGCCTGTGTGCCAGTCTCGACAACCTGGGCCGATGCCGAAAGTGCACCACACCTGTGCCTGACCCGTCCCAAAACGTCTGCATTACTTGCATTGCCGCTCCGTATCGCAATCAAGATTGCAAGTGTCGCAGCATCCGCGTCCTGCCTCTGTTGCGACCGTTCTCTACAGACCATCCCAAGCACACCGATGATGTGCTGTTTGCCGAAGGATGCATGATTGATGATGGCTGCTTTTGCAGGTCACTGTTGCTGTTCCGACACTCAATGGATGGAGCAAATCGGGTCATGGGAAACGCAATCAAGGTCGGCATAGCCGGCTTCCTGGGCAGGGGAGGCAGCCTGGCGGCCGCGGTAGAGGGACATCCCCATGCTCGGGTCCAAGCGGTGTGCGACATCGATGGGGAGAGGTTGGCCCCGGCAGCCGCCTCCATTGGTGCCGAACCCTACATGGACTACGACCGGATGTTGGGCGAAGCGGACTTGGACGCCGTAATCCTGGGTACCCCGATGCAACTGCACGCATCCCAGGCGGTGAAGGCCTTGGACCGCAACATCCATGTGCTCAGCGAGGTGGTGGCTGCGGTCTCCGTCGAAGAATGCCGGGAATTGGTGGCGGCCCAGGCAAGGTCCGCGGCCACCTACATGCTTTCCGAGAACTACTGTTACACCAAGTCCAACATGCTGATCGAGGCTTTGGTCGTGCAAGGCCTGTTCGGGACGGTCTACTACGCGGAGGGTGAGTACCTTCATGACCTGAAGGATCTCAACGAGATCACAAGATGGCGGCGTCGTTGGCAGACTGGGGTTGACGGCATTACCTACGGCACGCACAGTCTGGGACCCATTCTGCGGTGGATGCCCGGAGACCGGGTGGTGAGTGTGTGTTGCCAAGGGAGCGGACACCATAACCGGGATCCGAGAGGAGATCACTACGAAAACCAGGATACGTGCGTCATGCTGGCCAAGACCAGGCAGGAAGCCCTGATCAAGATTCGTGTGGACATGGTGTCGACCCGGCCGCATGCCATGCACAACTTCCAGTTGCAGGGGACGGAAGGCGCATACGAATCGGCGCGTGTGGATTCGGAGGTCAACCGAGTTTGGCTGTCGGCGTTGGATGATGGAAACAGGGAGTGGATGGACTTGCGTGAACTTGAAGGGAGATTCCTACCCGATGCGTGGCGTCAGGCATCTACGGAAGCCGTGAAGTCCGGGCACGGCGGGGGAGACCACTTCGTACTGGAGGACTTCATCGCGGTGGTCCGCGGGGAACGGCCGAATCGCCTCGACGTGCACATGGCAATGGACATGACATTGCCCGGTCTGGTCAGCCAGGAGTCGATTTCCCAGGGCGGGACGTGGCTTGAGGTTCCGGATTCCCGAACTTGGTGGAGTTGAAGCGGACAAGGGCGGAGGCAATGGCCGAAACGACTATGTTCGTGTTTGGTTCCCATGGACGGATTGCCCACCTTCCAGGCGGCTGGTATAGCGCGCGGTGGGATCCGGGCGGGGCCAACCGATGTGAGGCTGGGCTCATCGTTTCAAGTGGCAAGTGGACTCGGGAGACAACGCGAAGCTCCCGTGGTAGGAAACAGGGTGGTTGGCGGAACCGGGATCGGAGCCTTCAGTCCCTAAACCCGAACTTTGGGCGGCTGGCTGCTGCGAAACGGCAGCGTGACATACACCGCAAACGCTTGCCTGTCCTTTCTGGCAACTTTATCGAACTGCGTGATTTCATGCTCGGCCCGATTCACCCACTGGATTACTTGGGGGCTTATATACCTGACTACGCAGTCGGTGCGACAGGCACAACCCTGTACACCTGTGCTGTAATCGTGTCCTGCCAACAAGAGAGCCCGGCGGACATCCGGACTCTCCACCGGACAGGAAGCAGCCGTTCCGTGCCCGACACCCGCCATCCGACAACAGAGGCCCCGGAGACCGTGCACCGCACGGTCCGCCTGCGCCTGTACCCCGGCGAGGCCGCGACCGGCCTCCTGCGGACGGCCCTCGCGGGGGCCTGTCGCCATGTCGGGAACCACCTGCCGGCCGACCAGGAGCGGCGTTATCGCCTGTGGCAGGTGTACCGAATTGGCCCCAAGCCCGTTCCGACCTTCTTCACCCTGGGCCTGCGGTTCACGGCACGGCGCCACGACCCGGACCACGCCTGGCTGAAGGCGTACCCGTACCAGGTGGTGCGCTACAGCCTGAAGTACCTGGCCGACGCCTACACGCGGTTTTTTGCGGATGCGGAGAACGAAGGCAAGCCCCGGTTCAAGGCCCGGCACCGCACCGTGCCAGGGTTCACCCTTCCCGAGGCCGTCCGGATGGACGGGGACCGGCTGCACGTGCCCAAGGTCGGCTGGCTGCGGCTGGCGGGCAGCGACCCGTACGCGGGCTGCAAACCGCTGACCGTGCGCGTGCGCATGGAAGGCACGGAACAGCATCCCAAGTGGTATGCGTACATCTGCTACGAGGTGCCCGCGGAGCAGGCGAAGCAGCCTGCCGCGGACGGCGCGCTGGGCTTGGACCGCAACGTGGGGCAGGCCACGGACAGCGAGGGCACGGTGTACGCGATGCCCGACACGGACCGGCTGGACGCGCGGATCACCCGCAAGCAGCGGGAGCTGAGCCGCAAGCAGAGCTGGGGGCCCAAGGACCGACGGCCCAACCGGGGCCGACGCGTGAACGGGCAGTTGAACAAGCTGCAGCGCAAGCGCGACGATGCCACGCACCAGGCCAGTCGCAAGCTGGCGGACACGGCGCACACCGTGGTGGTGGAGGATCCGGACACGAAGGGCATGACCCAGTCCGCCAAGGGCACGGTGGAGGCACCCGGCCAGCAGGTCAAGCAGAAGTCGGGGCTCAACCGCAGCATCCTGGCGAGCGGCTGGGGCTTGTTGGAGCGCAAGCTGGCCTACAAGGCGGGTGACCTGCGGAAGGTGGATCCGGCCTACACGTCGCAGACGTGCAGCCGGTGTGGCCATGTGCACAGGGACAACCGGCCGTCGCAGGCGGTGTTTGCGTGCGGGGCCTGCGGGTTCCGTGCCAACGCCGACCACAATGCGGCCCTCAACATCTTGGCGCGGGCGGGACTTCCGTCCCGTGCCCGTTTCGGCCCGCGGGACAGGGGCTTCTGCACGGCGAGAGGCGATCCATTGGGATCCTCAAGGACCCGTGAACAAGGTATGCCGACTGCGTAGTCAGGTATATAATACCAATCCAGTACAATAGTGGCAATGTAAGGATGCCACTTGGTCGGGAGGGTTCCCATGGCTCGTCGGATCGCGATCGTGTGGGCCGAGGGGGATACGGAAGCGGCCCTGCACGCCCAGTACCGGGCGGCGACCGTAATCGCCGTGCGCACGCGCCTGCATGCGCTGTGGCTGTTGCGTCGGGGCGAGTCCCCGGCGGCCGTGGCGGCGGCGGTGGGCGTGGGGTTGCGCAGCGTGCATCGGTGGCTGCAGTGGTACCGGGAGGGCGGCCTGGCCGAGGTATGCAGACGGCGCAAGGGTGGGGTCGGCACCCCTTCCTACCTGACGCCGGTACAGGCAGAGCAGGTGGCGGCGGCAGCGGCCCAGGGGGTGTTTGCGACGGCCCAGGCGGTGCGGGACTGGATTGAGGCGGAGTTCGGGGTGGTCTACACCACGGGCAGCCTGTACACGCTGCTGCCGCGGCTGGGGATCCGGCTGAAGGTGCCCCGGCCCCGGCACACGCAGGCGGATCCCCAGGCCCAGGCGGCTTGGAAAAAAGGGGGCTCGGGGCCCGGCTGAAGGAAGTCGGCCTGAGGTTGGGCCAGGGCATCGTGTGGGGCGACGAGATGCGCGTGGGACTGCGCGGCCAGGTGCGCAAGGTGTGGGCACCGCGCGGGGTGGCGGTGTCCCAGGAGGTGCAGATCGGCTGGAAGTACCTCTATGTGGCGGTGGCCCTCGATCCCCTGACGGGGCGGCTGTGGTGGGCCTGGCAGAAGAACATGAAGGGCGAGGAGATGGCCCGCATCTGGGGGGTGTGGGAAAAGGAGCCGGCCATTGACGGCTGGGTCTGGGATGGGGCCGGCGGCCACAAGGGCCAGGAGGTGCAGGCCCTGGCCGCGCCCCGGGTGGTGCAGCCGCCCTACGCCCCCGAGCTGAACCCGGTCGAGCGCTTCTTCCGGGAGCTGCGGCGGGCCATCGAGGGCCGCGTCTATCCGACCCTGCAGGCCAAGCAGGAGGCCCTGGAGCCGGTCCTGAAGGCGTGGCAGGCCCAGCCGGAGCGGGTCAAGCGGCTGTGCGGCTGGGACTGGATCCGGGAGGCCCTGGAAGCTTTGCCCGCCAACCTTGAAACGCCGTAATCATGCTGGATTGGTATAAGTCCCATTACTTGGGCTCTGGCACATGATGCCATCGGATCATAGTCTGCTTCATGGCGGTGGTGTTGCATGGCAACCAAGAACCTGGCAAAGGCCCGAATCTCAGATGGGAAGAGTTCCATATGGCTTTGTCTCCTGCACCGCTCCTTGACAATGCCGTGGTTCACTGCACGATAGGCCTGAACCTAGGCTGGCTGGCTTCGTGCGGCTCTCGATGTCGCTGTCAGAGTATCGGCAACACACCGTGCAAGAGCATGGAACAAAGCGTAATAGATCGTGCTGACAGCCCGTTGCAACTCAACCGGATCGGGTCGGCCTGGCCTTGTGCCGTGGGCACCTTCTGCCAAACGTCGCGCCAGCCGTAGCAGTCTATTTGGCGACATCACTCCCACGCCTTCTCAAGCGCGCGCAGCAGACCCGGCCACTCCGACTTCAATACAAACGAATAAAGGGGAACCCCAGGGTATCCCAACTCGACAGCCCGGGTCCAAAGATGTTCCTCCATGGACGACGTCTTGGCGGGATCAAGATTGTTCACGTCGCCTTCGAACACGATGTAGGTTCGGAGGAAGGAGATGTCGTCATCCTGATCCGCCCAAACCTCGATTGGACCGAACTCGAACTCATCTCCGAATCGTTCATCCAGCATCTGTCTGATTTCATCGGCGAACACTTCCTCGTTGGTGGTCACAACGCCTCCCGGAAGATTGAAATCTCGTGCTCTGCGGCCAACCTGTTCGGATCGTAGCACGCTTCGCCGGCCCAAAACTGCAGCAGGCTTGAAGATTGTGTTTGGTTGGCAAGAGCCAGCTTGGAACTCCGTTTTCACTTGGGACTCGGTCCCGTGGACTGGTGCTCGACCCCCACCTTGGTTGGGATTGGATCCAGAATTAGCGAAATGCATCTGCTCCTGTTCTATAGCAGCTCAAAGTCCAAAGCCGGTTCGCGTTGCCCGATGCAGACAGAGGCGGAACTCTTCGCCGCCCCTGTTCCTGCGGATTCGGGCGTGCGTTACGATCCAAAACATGGGTGTGTTGTCGGGGCCGGAACCCGAATGGTTTTCCGGTCGTGTCCATCCACCACCCGCGGCTTGGTTGGCGCATGAAGCCAGTCTGCCCTTGCCGCAAGAAGCGCCAGTTCCTTTCAGACCTTCAACGATGCATCCTGCGGAAGACAGTCGTCTTGCCAGGGAACCCGGAACGACGTGAACTTCTTAAACTTCGATTTCAAGAACCTTAGAGGCGACATCTTCGGCGGCTTGACTTCCACAGTCGTTGGATTGCCGATCGCCTTGGCCTTCGGTGTCGCATCGGGTTTGGGTGCCTTGGCCGGCCTGTACGGCGCCATCGCAGTCGGATTCTTCGCCGCATTCTTCGGTGGAACGCGGTCGCAAATTTCCGGGCCAACCGGTCCCATGGCCATCGTCATGTCAGCCGTAGTGGCCACGCACGCCGAGAACCTGGCACAGGCCTTTGCCATCGTCATACTGGCAGGCGTGATTCAGATTCTGCTGGGCATCTTCAAGATCGGACGCTTTGTGTCCTTCACTCCGTATTCGGTGATCTCCGGCTTCATGTCGGGGGTTGGCATCATCATCATGACGGTGCAGACCTTGCCTTTCCTGGGGTGGGCCGTGGCCGAAGGCGGTCCGATCGGTGCCATTCGCACCTGGCCCGATGTGCTCCGGAATTTCGATTCCAAGGCCCTGGCCATCGGAGCTGCATCCCTGGTGGTGGCGGTGGCCCTGCCGGACAGGACCCGGAAGTATGTACCACCGCCCCTGGCCGCGTTGGCAGTGGGCACATTGCTGGCGGTGGTCTGGCTGCGCGGCACACCGGTCATTGGGGAAGTTCCAACCGGCCTGCCCCAAATCCAGTGGCCTGTGGGGTCGTCCGACATGCTTGCCAAGTCCATTTCGCCGGCGATCACAATGGCGCTGCTGGGATCCATCGACAGCCTGCTCACCTCGCTGGTGGCCGACGCCATGACCCGTACGCGCCACAACCCGGATCGGGAACTGATCGGACAGGGCATCGGCAACCTGATGTCCGGCCTCATCGGCGGCGTGCCCGGGGCCGGTTCAACGGTCGGAACGGTGGTCAACCTGCGCGCCGGAGGGCGCACCGGGTTGTCGGGAATGATTCGGTCCGGCCTCCTGCTGGCATTGGTCATGGGGTTCGGGAAGTACGTATCCGTCATTCCCCATGCGGCCCTGGCGGGAATCCTGCTCAAGGTCGGCTGGGACATCGTTGACTGGCGTTTCATGAAGCGCCTGCACAAGGTACGGCCGGAACATCTTGTCGTCATGGTGCTAACGCTCGGCCTGACTGTCTTCGTGGACCTGGTGACGGCGGTGGCCATCGGTCTGATTGCGGCGGGCATGGCCAGTTCCCGCCAGTTCGAAAGGTTGGAGCTCGACAGTGTGGTGTCGGTGCCGCTGCTCGATCAAACCTTTTTCGGAACCACCGGGACCCGGGTGGACGCGGATCCCTTCGCGGCGCATGTCGGGATGGTGCAACTCAACGGCAGCTTCACCGTTGCGTCCTCGGCCAAGCTGATTAACGTCATCAGCCAGGACGTTCAGGAGCACGAAGTCGTAATCCTTGACTTCACCGATACCAACTACGTGGACGACAGTGCGGCCCTGGTCATCGAACAATTGATTGACACGGCGATGGATGACGACACGGACTGCATCGTGACGGGGTTGGACGGCGATGCGGCTGCAACGTTGGCCGCCTTGAATGTCCTGCAACGGGTTCCGTCCGCACAGATTGTTGCCGCCGTGGAAGACGCCAGGCCGATCGCGGCCGGGCTGCTTGGTTTTGAGGTTCAGGAGTCCGATGTACATGCGGGTTAGGGTGAAGCAGCGATGGCCTGAGCCCTATCGCGGTTGTGGCCGACAACCGCGCAACGCCCCGGTCCCGCGTTGGAAAGGAGCCGGTTTGCGCTTGCCGCAAGTAGCGCCGGTCCCTTCCAGGCCTGCAACGATGTGTCCGCTGGCAGGCCACCACATGCCCAGGGCACCCAGACTGACATGAGCGTCCTGAACTTCGATCTGAAGAACCTGAAGGGAGACTTCTTTGGCGGTTTGACCTCGACCGTCGTTGGCTTGCCCATTGCCCTGGCCTTCGGTGTTGCGTCGGGCCTGGGCGCCTTGGCCGGACTGTACGGCGCCATTGCCGTCGGGTTCTTCGCGTCCATGTTCGGTGGAACCCGATCCCAAATTTCGGGACCAACCGGTTCCATGACCGTATTGATGGCTGCCATCATGGTCATGCACGCCGAAAACCTCACCCAGGCCATCATCATCATCCTCATGGCAGGAGCCATTCAGATCCTGCTCGGGGTGTTCAGGATTGGACGCTTTGTGTCCTTCACACCCTATTCGGTGGTCTCAGGCTTCATGTCCGGCGTCGGGATCATCATCATGGTGGTTCAGACATTGCCATTCCTGGGCTGGGCCGTGGCCGAGGGCGGACCGGTCGGAGCCATCCGCGTGTGGCCCGAGGCCATTCGCAACTTCGACCCCAAGTCCCTGGCCATCGGTGCCGCGTCCCTGGTGGTGGCCGTGGCGTTGCCGGAACGGGCGCGGAAGTACGTGCCCCCGCCCTTGGCCGCGTTGGCGGTGGGCACGCTGTTGGCGATCGTTTGGCTGCGGGGCACCCCGGTGATTGGGGAAGTACCGACCGGTCTGCCCCAAATCCAATGGCCAGTGTTGTCGCCCGACCTTCTCATCGGATCCATTGCGCCGGCGATTACGTTGGCCCTGCTGGGATCCATCGACAGCCTGCTCACCTCACTGGTGGCCGACGCGATGACCCGCACCCAACACAACCCCAATCGGGAACTGATCGGACAGGGCATCGGCAATTTCGCGGCCGGCCTCATTGGCGGTGTTCCCGGGGCTGGTTCGACCCCCGGCACGGTCGTGAACCTGCGTGCGGGCGGAAGCTCCGGTCTGTCCGGCATGTTGCGGTCAGGTCTGCTGCTGGCATTGGTCATGGGGCTCGGCAAGTATGTATCGGTGATTCCCCATGCCGCCCTGGCCGGAATCCTGCTCAAGGTCGGTTGGGACATCGTCGACTGGCGCTTCATGAAGCGGCTGCACAAGGTGCGGCGGGAACATCTGATCGTGATGGTGGTGACACTCGGATTGACGGTATTTGTGGATCTGGTAACCGCGGTGGCGTTCGGCCTGATTGCGGCCGGTTTCGCAAGTGCCCTTCAGTTTGAACGGCTGGAACTCGACAGCGTGGTGTCGGTTCCGCTGCTCAACCAAACCTTCTTTGGCATCACGGGGACCGATGTGGATGATGATCCCTTCTCGGCCCATGTCGGATTGGTCCGGCTCAACGGCACTTTCACGGTGGCGTCCGCAACCAGGCTTATCAAAGTCATCAGCCTGGATGTTCAGGAGCACGAAGTCGTAATCCTTGACTTCACCGATACCCACTATGTGGACGACAGTGCGGCCTTGGTCATCGAACAACTGATCGACACCGCGCTGGATGAAGACACGGACTGCATCGTGACGGGGTTGGACGGCGATGCAGCCGCTACGTTGGAGGCCTTGAATGTGTTGGAACGGATTCCGTCCGCACAAATCGTCGCTTCCGTGGACGACGCCAAGCCAATCGCGGCCGGATTGTTGGGATTTGACGGTGGTTCGATCGTTGTAGGCAGGGCCTAATAATGCAACGAAACTTAACGGCACGGAAAGCCCTCTATAATCGACCCATGAACCAGGTTGCTGCACAGACGAATGCCCACGACGCGCACGCCTGCCGTGTGGCACAGGTCGTCGAACAGGTCGAGGGTGTCGAACAGGTGATCCTGTTCGGTTCACGCGCCCGTGGCGATTTCCGGCCTGAATCCGACCTCGATCTGGTTGTGGTGTACGAAACCACCAAGACCCGAAGCGATGTCTTCCTGCCCTGCGTGCAGGCCGCGCGGGATGCGACGGTCGACGAGTACGGCCACTCCGTCAGCGTCGACATCACGCCGCTGGCGGCCGACCACTTCGACTTCATGCAGCACGGCATCAACCATGTGGCCGCCCATGCGGCCAGGGAAGGGATTACGCCGATGGGAGAGTTCTATCGACCACCGTCCGAACCCGGGGAACCCAATCTGCCGGAACACCGAAGGCGGGAATCAATGGAACGGGCCTGGCACGCCCGCAGCCACCTCACAACCTTGATGAACGTGTACCGCCTGGGGGTTGACTCGTATGAGGATTCCCTGGAGTGGGACAAAGCCATCGGCGAACAGGCGCAACGCGCACTCGAACATGCGCTCAAGGCCGTGATTGCCGCACACGGCAGACGATATCCGCACGAGCACAAGTTCGAGGATCTGCTTGGTCCTGCACGCACATGTGTTGCGGGGCTCACACTGCAATCCAATCTGGAAGTGCTGTCGGCCTTCGGCGGCGGCACCGCGTACGAGACTCCGGAATTGGATTTGGACGTGGATCAGCTTCTGGAAAACGTACGCCACGACGTGACGCACCTGTTCGCAATCTGTGCCGGAAAAGCCGACTTTGATCCCTGGAAGGTTACTAGGCCCGCCTTCAAACGCGGCGAGTAGCGGCCCGCACAATTTGCAATCCCGTACCGTACAAAAACGTGTCGGGGGCGTATGGTAGGACGGTGAATTCGGAACGGGTTTAGGAACGGTAGTGGCCGATTGTCCCAACACGTGGTGGCGCGTCACAGTTCGGTCCCGCCAACGGCCGTTGGCGGGACCACGGAAGCTGTACCGGCCGGAGCTGCCATGCCACCCCCAAGGCGGGTCGGCGAGACCGTTCAGAGGCGGACGTAGTCATGGGTGCGGGTGGCATCATGGCCGGGGGCGTGACAGAGCTTGCATTTGGGGTTTCTTGTCGAAGCACAGCCTCTTGATGTTGGGGCTACCCTTGTGCTTCGCCTGTGCTTCTACGGAATGGTTCCATGCGACCGTAGGTGAGCGAGCGCCACAGCCACTCCAGGGGACCGTAGCGGAATCGGTTTAGCCACCATGGGGAAAGGATGATCTGCAACACCCATACGCCTAGGATGAAGACGGTCTGTTCCAGACGGCTGGTCGTTCCGTACAGGCCGCCGCCAAATCCCTGGAAGATGACCACGCAGATCACGGTGTGCATGATGTAGTTGGTGAAGGCCATGCGGCCCACCGCGGCGAGTCGCCGGCGCAATCCGGGCAGCCAGTTCCGCCGTTCCGCCAGCATGACGGCACCTATGTAGCCGGCACTCACCAGAATGCTGGCCCAGTAGTTGTACTGGTAGCCGCCGCCATAGAAGGCGTAGGCCGCGTCCCAACTCACTCGGATTCTGTCCCAGACACCAAACGACACAATCGGGAGACCCACGAGCAGGCCGACCGTTGCCATCCCAATGTAGATCCGGTCGGACCGTTCGGCCGTGAACAGTTGAAGCTTCCAGGCGGCCATGCCAATGAGCATGAGTCCCGCTGCCCTCCAAAAGCCCCACACCAAAAACAAAATTGCCGCCTCTTCGGGTGCGGCTGCGAACCTGTGCCGGACCTGAACCGGATAGGGTTCCTGACGCAGGGCAATGTCGGCATTGATTACGTCCGCGGGCGGCGCGTAGTCGGCATACATGGCCGCTACTTCACTCTCGGGCATGAAGGGCATCGCGAGTCCCGCGCTCATAATCAGAACTGCATGGACCGCAATCATCGCCAGGCCGGCCATGGCCAGGAACACCGCGGATCGGTTTCGCAGCCAGTACACGGCCATGCCGGACAGCGCATAGAGCATCAGGATGTCCCCGTCCCACAGCAGACCATAGTGCAGCAGGCCGAAGGCCAGCAGCCACAGGGACCGGCGCAGGAACACACCGGTGGGCCTCATGCCCCTTTTCTCCAGGTTGGCCGTGAACAGCAGAATGCCGGCACCGTACAGCGGCGAGAAGATGGTCATGAACTTCTGGTCGGCGAGGACGTGGGACACCACCCAAATCCACTTCTCAACCCCCTCGAACGAGCCGTGCACCGTGGGATTGAACAGGATCCAGTCGGGGTTGGCGAAGGAGATCATGTTCATGGGCAGGATGCCCAGCAGGGCGAAACCCCGCAGCGCATCGATGACCTGGATGCGCGGTGCCCGGGGACCGGGACGCGCCTGCCGTGGAGCCGGGGATTCAGGTGACGGTTGCGGCATGGCGTTGGGTTCCGTTTGACCGCATCCGCGGAGCCCGGAGAATCATGAGGGGTGTCCCGATCGGGACACCCCTCATTGGATCAAGGGTGTGGGTTGGTCTACGAACTGGCTTCCATTTCGGCGGCCAGGAACTCGTTGGTCTCGTCCTCAAGGGCCTGTAGGGCCTCTTCCAGCCCTTCCTGACCCTCGGTGAAGATCGGGTCCATGTGCTTGAGCCAGATGGCGTCCCATTCCTGGTATCCGGGCCAGTAGGGGAACGTGCTCTGGTTCTCGGCCGGAATGTCCACGAAGACATTCTGGAAGTTCGGGATCAACTCCGCGGTCTCGCCCTGCGGCAAGCCCCATTCCCAGAAGGACTTGCGGGACACGATCATGCTGCCCATGACCCCGGTGGTCGGCAGCAGGTCCGGGTTGGACAGGCCGTAGCGGATCAACTCGTAGGCGGTGTCCGGATAGCGGGAGCCGGTCGGCACGAACCAGCCGGAGTTGCCGGCGAAGGCCACTCGGCCTTCGGGGCCCCGTGGCCAGGCGTAGACGCCCCAGGGGAACGGGTTGTCGGTGCCCGAGATGGCCTCTTCCATGCGGAAGGCAGTGTCGTTCAGCGCCCGGTGCATCGCAACGCGCCCCGAGGCGAACGCGAACTCGCTGGTCAGGCCCATCGACTGCGTGTCTTCGGGGGTTGGCATGGCACGGTGCTTCCAGCGCAAGTCCCACAGCAGATTCGCCGCCGTGACCACGCCGTCATTGGTGAAGCTGGCCTGCGACATGTCGTCGTTAAAGTACCAGCCGCCGAAGGCCTGGGCTATGTTCCAAACCGTGCTGGCTCCGGGACCAATGTTGGCGCCCCAGACGGGCATGCCATTGTCGTCCTCGCCGGTGACGGCAATCGCGGTTTCCACGAAGTCGTTCCACGTCCAGTCCGGATCGGCCGGATAGCCGCCCACAACATCGTCCAGAAGACCCCGATTGGCGTAGATGCCGATCGTGGCCCAATCGTAGGGGATGGCGTAGACCGTGCCGTTCCAGCTCATGGTCTTGACCGAAGCCTCCCACCAGTCGTCCGGCCAGCCATCGGGTGGATAGGCGTTCAGGTAGTCGGTCAGGTCAACCGACCAGCCCTTGGACGGGAATACCTGACCGCGGGACTGGTGCTGCCAAGCCATGTCGGGCGGGGTGCCCGCCGCCATCAGGGTCGGGAGTTTGGTCCAGTACTCGCCCCATGGGATGCCCCACTCCACCTCGGGCTCCAGGCCCGGATAGAAGGCGTCGAAGAACTCGTTGATGTGGAGCAGGAACTTCCGGATCTCTCCTTCATCCTCCCAGCTCATAATCTTGAAGTCTCCGGTCGCATCCCGGTCGCCCATACCGGTGAGCCAGCGGGCCGCAGCCTCGGAATCGACCGCTTCACCCGCGGCCATGTCCTCCGCCGCCGGTGCCGTGGGAGCTACGCAGGCGGCCAGTGCCACAGTCGAAGCTGCGGCACCCACCTGCAGGAAACGCCTCCGGCTCAGCAGATACCTTCTCTTTTCGTCCATCGTCATTACCTCCCGGTTCAAAACGGACGTTGTCAAAACAGGGTCGGGCTCCCAAGGGGGAGCACGTCAGAATCCAAGTTCAATGGTCCCGTCGAAGCCCCTGAACATAAGTTGCAGGTCGGTGGCGCTGTCCGGGACCAGGAAGGTGACCACGCCGCGGCGGCTCTTGCCCGGTTGCAGGGGACTGTCCAACACAATGGAGTAACCCTCCTTGCTCCCATCCTGTTCCAGGTAGGCAACCTGATGGGCCGAGATGCTGGCCCTGTACTCGTTGCCGCCCGCGTCCCTGACTTGGAGCAGGCTGCGGTCCACAACCTTGAGGACCGTTCCCGTATTGGAGAGATCAAGGAACACGAGGAGATAGATGTTCCCGTCCTCGGCTTGATAGGTGATATTGCCCTTGCCCAGGATCAGGTGCTTTTCCGGAGCGTCGGCCAGGTTGACCTTCCAACCATCACCTTCGATGGTCGCGCTCAGGTCGATCGCGTCGGCATCCGCCGCTTCGGCGCCGTCGCCGCCTCCGCATGCCGCGGCTACCAGTGCCGCGGCGAGGCAGAGAAACAGGGCCCAGATGATGCGCGGAACGGCGGCCATGGATTTTTGCTAACCTTTCAGTCCGGTGGTGACGATGCCACGCACATAGTATTTCTGGCCGACCAGGAACAGCACCATGATCGGCAGGACACTGACGACCGATGCGGCCATCACAAGGTGCCAGGGAGTTCTCATGGCGGTCATGCCCCGGAAGGCCGCCATGCCCAGCGAAATCGTCTTCTTTTCCATGCTGCTGATGATGATCAGCGGCCAGAGAAAGGCGTTCCAGCTGTCCATGAAGGTGAAGATGCCCAGGGTGGCCAAGGCCGGCCCGGTGAGCGGCAGGATGATGCGGTAGTAGATCTGGAAGAAGCTGGCGCCGTCGATCAGGCCGGCGTCCTCAAGTTCCCTGGGAATGGTGAGCATGAACTGCCGCATCAGGAACGTACCCCAAGCGCTGAACATGCCCGGGATGATTAGGGCCTGCAACTGGTCCACCCACTGGAATGTACGCATCAGCACGAACAGCGGGATCATCCGGACCGCAAACGGCACCATCATCGTGGAGAGGTAGATCAGGAAGATGGTGTCCCGGTGGCGGAACCGCAGGCGGGCGAACGCGTAGCCGGCCAGGGACGAGGTGAACAGGACCCCGGCCGTCTCCAGCGAGGAGACGAAGAAGCTGTTGCGGAAGAACAGGTGGAACGGCAGCCGCCGCCAAATCTCAAGGTAGTTTGTCCACTGCCACGTGCTCGGGATGAACGTGGGTGGAAAGTTGAACAGGCCGCCGAATTCCTTGAAGGAACTGGAGACCATCCAGAAGAACGGCAGGATGAAGATGATGCTGCCGACGAGCAGGCCGGCCCATGCCACCACGTCAACGAGCAGCGTCTGGGTTCTGCGGCCCAGGCCGGCCATCGACCGCGTGCCGGCCGGGACGGCAATCCGTTCGGGTTGGACGGCTTCGGCTTTCATGGGAGTTGTGGCAGTTGGCTCGGGCTAGGCGATCAGTCCTGCGTAAACCCGTGCACCCAGGTTTTGGCGGAGGTCCACTGAATCAGCGTGATGAACAGAATACAGAGGAACAGCACGAAGGCCATGGAAGAGGCGTAGCCCATCTTGAAGTAGCGGAAGCCGTTGTTGAAGATGTGCAGGACCAGGGTCGTGGTGGCAAACGACGGTCCTCCGTTGGTCATGATGTAGAACTGGTCGAAACCTTGGAAAGCGCCGATGAACGAGGTGGTCAGCACAAAAAATGTTGTCGGCGACAGCATGGGGATCGTGATCTTGACCAGCCTGTACCAACCGTTGGCACCGTCCATCACGGCCGCCTCGTACAGCTCGGCCGGAACGCCCTGCAGCCCTGCCAGGAAAATCAGCATTGCGTAGCCAATGCCCTTCCAGTTGCTCATGATGATCAGGGCGGGCATGGCGGACTTGCTGTTGAAAAGCCAGTTGGGGCCCTGGATGCCAATCAGGCTGAGCAGGTAGTTGATGATCCCGAATTCCGGGTGATAGATCCAGGCCCAGACGATGGCGGCGGCCACGGTCAGGGTGACGTGTGGCAGGAAGTAAATGAGCCGAAAGGCAAACACCCCTCGCATGGGCCGGTTGACGCCCAGTGCCAGGACAAACGCCAGGAAGACCCCGGTGGGAACGGCCACGAAGGCGTAGTAGAAGGTGTTGCCGAATGCCTTGAGGAAAATGTCGTCGCCGATCATGGCCCGGAAATTTGCCAAGCCGGCGAAGGTGGGGGGCGCGCTCAACTCCCACTCGGTGAAGGTGAGGTAGATCGCAGCCAGAATTGGGAAAACCAGGAAGACCAGGAAACCGATCAGGTTGGGCAGGATGAACAGGTAACCTGCCAGTTCTTCCTTGCGTTGCAAACCGGACAGCTTGGCGGCCATGTCGGATCGGAAAAGGGTGAACGACGCCTCAAGGGCGGACCAGTAAGACGATTGGGCACTGAATGCTCGGACGGCCGATTATAGCGCAGGCCATCGGGACCATGCGACCAAATGCCTTGGACAGGATCGTTTTGTCTTGGATGATGACTTCTGCGGCAGGCGCGTTTGGAAGCGCAAGGTCATACCGGATAGTAGGCTGGTCTCTTGTGCGTTTACGGTGCAAGTTCGGCGCTGCCCCGGTATCGCAAGGGTTTGAGCCAAGCTGCATCGGTTTCTGGGGATTCGGCATCGGCACCGTAAGGACAGGCTGCTCTTTCACAGGCTCCATGCTCCGATCGGCTGGAACTTCGGGCTGTCCACCAGCGAAGCGGCCATCCCGGTTTGTGAAAGTCCATTAATTAACTTGCCAAACCTTGCGCGCATGTGGGCCGGAAAGCCGACATACTCCCGGTGTATCCAACCGCTTCTCATTGGAGAGATCAAATGCGCCAACAGTTGGTCGTAGCCCTGTTGTTGCTGGTAGCGATGCTGGCCGCCTGTGGATCCCGACCGGCTGTGGCACCCGAGCCGGAATCCGAGGAGGCGCCGGTTGCCGAGGAAGAACCGATGGAAATGGGGCCCGCCGGTCTTCCGATGGTTGATCCCATGGCTGTCACGGGAGAGATCATCATTGCCGGTAGTTCTACGGTGTACCCTCTCGCCGAACGCATGGCGGAACGGTTCGTGGACGAGGGCTATGACGGCAGCATCTCGATCTCCAGCATCGGTAGCGGTGCCGGCTTCGAGCGCTTCTGTGTAGCCGGCGAGACTGACATTTCCAACGCTTCGCGCCCCATCAAGGACAGCGAAGTGGAGAGTTGCAATGCCATCGAACGCGCTCCCATCGAACTGCGTGTGGGCACCGATGCTCTGGCGATTGTCGTTAGCGGTGAGAACGACTTCCTGACGGACGTATCCATGGAGGAATTGGCCATGATCTTCTCCACGGCGGCCAACTGGTCGGACGTGAACGCGGACTGGCCCAGCGAACCCATCCAGCGCTTCAGCCCGGGTACCGACAGCGGCACATTCGACTACTTCGTGGAAGAGGTGTTTGACAAGAACCCGGAACCGATCCTGGCTGCATCCGAACTTCAGTTGAGCGAGGATGACAATGTCCTGGTACAGGGCGTGCTGGGCAGCTCCTTTGCCATCGGCTACTTTGGTTACGCCTTCTACCAGGAAAACGCCGACACCTTGAAGGTTCTGTCCATCAACGGTGTGGAAGCCACCGCCGACAACGTGGACAACGCGTCCTACCCGTTGGCCCGTCCCCTGTTCATGTACACGACCGCCAGCATTTTCCATGAGAAGCAGCAGGTGGCCGACTTCCTCAACTTCGTACTCAGCTACGTGAACGAGGAAATCGTGGATGTGGGTTATTTCCCGGCCTCCGCAACCGACATGCAGGCGGCGATCGATGGCTGGAAGATGGCCATGCAGGAGTAGGACGGCTGCTGGATACCGTTTTCAAACACAATTTGACGGTAGCCCATGGGGCGGTCGGTTCCGGCGGAGCCAATCCGCCCCCTCCCTTTGTTACGATCTGCGCTGACTGTTCCTGGGACTGGGTGCGAGCATCCATGAGCGTAAAACCTGGAGCCGAACTCCTGACCGGTGGCCTTGGCATGGAGGTGGGTGTCCGGAAGGAACTGGCTAGGCGCCGCCGACCGTTTGAGCAGTTCATGCATGGCGCGCTCTGGTTGTGTGGTGCCATCTCGATCCTCACGACAATCGGCATTGTGTACATGCTGGGACAGGAGGCCCTCCTTTTCTTCCGGCGGCCGGAAGTCCGCCTGACGGAGTTCCTGACCGGCTGGACCTGGCAGCCTCAGACCCTTCAGTTCGGCATTTGGCCGCTCGTCAACGCCACCATGGGGGCCAGCCTGATCGCCATGGCCCTGGCCCTGCCCCTGGGACTCCTCATCGCCATTTATCTGAGCGAGTATGCGGACGCCCGGGCGCGCCGTATTCTCAAGCCCATTCTGGAGGTGTTGGCCGGGATCCCGACCGTGGTCTACGGCTATTTTGCGCTGACATTCGTTACCCCAATCCTGCGCAATCTGTTTGGAATTGAAGTGGTTGAAATCTTCAACATTGCATCGGCAGGGCTGGTGATCGGGGTTCTCGTGTTGCCCACCGTGACGTCCATGAGCGAGGACGCCTTGCGGGCGGTACCCGTGGCACTGCGCGAAGCGGCTGTCGGCTTGGGTGCCACTAGGCTGGAGACCTCCGTGCGCGTGGTTGTTCCGGCTGCTCTGTCCGGTATCTCCGCGGCCTTCATCGTGGCCATGTCCCGTGCCGTGGGCGAAACGATGATTGTTGCCGTGGCAGCTGGGGCAGGACCCCGCAACTTCGCCGGCTGGGGGGAGGCGCTGGGCGGCTTGAAGGCCCTGAACCTCTTCCAGTCTGCCGAAACGATGACGGGTCACATCGTCCGCATCTCCGGAGGCGACATCAGCTACGACTCGCTGGACTATGACAGCCTGTTCGCCATCGGCCTCCTGCTGTTTTTAATGACGTTGGGCCTCAACATCTTCAGCCGCGCCATCGCGCGCCGCTTCAGGGAGCGGTACGACTGATGGGTGTCTTCGCCGATAAGGCCACGGCTGGCGCGGCCGGCTGGCCGGAGGGTGCGGAGGAGGCATCCCATACCCGTCGGCGCCGAAGCCGGGGCTGGGCTTGGCGCGTGGCTATCCGGTGTTCCACGGTCTTTGGCCTGCTGGTGTTGACCACGCTCCTGTACAACGTGGTCAACAGCACTTGGGGATACGTGGTGGTGCGTGATCAGTTAAGCGATCAGCTGATTGTCCTGCTGGAGCGATCCCACATCACCCACGCGGAACGGCGGGTGGATGCCTTGAAGGAGGTGGCCGGCAATCCGAATGCCGTGGTGGTGCTGACGCCCAACCTGGTGCCGGCCGTGCCGGATGGCTATCGGACAGTGCCAATCGGGGATCAACATGCCAAATTGGCCTTGATCGCACTGGTGTCCGAGGACAACGAGTTCCTGCTGGAACTTGATGAAGCCTTGTTGCTGAAACTTCTGCCCGAAGGCAGCCGCTGGTCCGACTTGGTCTCGAGCTGGCCCGCCGAGAGCGTTTCGTTGGTGTTGGTCGTCGACGAAGACGGCATCCTGAGCCGCTGGGCCGCGCGCCAGGATCTGTCAACTCTGGACAGCCTGGGTGCGGCCGAACTCCTGTCGGTTCTGGAAACCCACCTGTCGGCCGGCTTGATCCGACGCTATGACCGCGACGAACCGATGGCCGAGCGCAGCCGCTCCAACCTCCTGTCGCTGGTGGAGGAACGGGTCAAGGAGCCGGAGGTCCTGGCGACCTTCAACCTGCGGGAATCCCTGGTGCAACCAGCCGAAATCAAGGCATTCGCAGATGTGGAGGGTGCCGTTGCCAGTTTCCACAGCTGGCTGACGCCCGGTTTTCTGGTGCGCCCCCAATCCGCCAACGCGGCCATTTCGGGAATCCGCACGGCGCTGCTGGGGTCGCTGTGGGTCATCGCCATCACCATCTGCTTCTCCGTGCCCTTGGGCATTGGTGCGGCGATCTATCTGGAGGAGTTTTCCACCCGCAACTGGTTCGGCAGGATTGTCGAAACCAACATCAACAACCTGGCAGGGGTACCGTCAATCATCTACGGCATGTTGGGCCTGGTGATTTTCGTGCGCGCTCTCACGCAAATCACCAGCGGCTCGCTGTTTGGCACCGTGTCGGCGGATGAAGCCAGCGGCCGCACGATTCTGTCGGCCGGCCTGACTCTGGGACTGTTGATTTTACCGGTCATCATCATCAACGGACAGGAGGCGATTCGGGCTGTGCCGGATTCCCTGCGCGAGGCTGCCTACGGTGTGGGCTGTACCCGCTGGCAGTGTGTTCGCTGGCACGTCCTGCCGATGGCTGTTCCCGGCATCCTGACCGGCGCCATCCTGGCCGTATCGCGGGCGCTCGGCGAAACCGCACCCCTGGTCGTAATTGGAGCGGCCACCTTCATCTCGGTCGATCCGACCAGCCCGTTCGCGAAATTCACCGTGCTGCCAATCCAAATCTATCAATGGACGGCGCGGCCTCAAGCGGAGTTTCGCAACATCGCGGCCGCTGCCATCCTGGTGTTGCTGGCACTGTTGCTGGTGACAAACGCAACCGCAGTGCTGTTGCGCAACCGCGCCGAATCTCAACGGATGTAGGGAGCCATGGTTGTTTCGCACGTCAACGGGACCACTGCAGGCGGCGGCTACGCACTGACGGCATCCCACCTGCAGGTCTGGTACGGTGATTTCCACGCGGTGTCGGATGTCAGTCTGGAGGTTCCAACCCACCGCATCACCGCCATGATCGGCCCGTCCGGCTGCGGCAAGAGCACAATCCTCCGCACCTTCAACCGCATGAACGACCTGGTCGATACGGCCCGCGTCGAGGGTTCGGTCCACTATCGCGGCGTGGACATCTACGGTCCGGACGTGGACCCAGTCGAAGTGCGCCGCCGCATCGGCATGGTGTTCCAGAAGCCCAATCCGTTCCCCAAGAGCATTTTTGAGAACGTGGCTTGGGGACCGCGCATCCACGGGTTCAAGGGTGATATGGAGCAGCTGGTGGAGGCATGTCTGCGCCGGGTAGTGCTATGGGACGAGGTCAAGGACAAACTTAACCAAAGCGGGTTGTCGCTGTCCGGCGGCCAGCAGCAACGCCTCTGCATCGCGAGGGCGATTGCGGTCCAGCCCGATATCGTCCTGATGGACGAACCCTGTTCGGCCCTCGACCCGATTGCCACCCTGCACATCGAGGAACTCATGCGGGACCTGGCTGCCCAGTACACCATCGTTGTTGTGACCCACAACATGCAGCAGGCGGCTCGCGTGTCGGACTACACCGCCTTCTTCTCGGTGATCCCTGAAACACGCACCGGCGAACTGGTCGAGGTCGGCCCCACGGATCGCATCTTCGACAGCCCGGAGGAGCCCCGCACCAACGACTACATCACTGGCCGCTTCGGCTAGGCAGGATTGACATCATGGCGGACTCCATCCGACGCACCTTTGACAACCAACTCTCCGACCTGCGCAGTCGGCTGTACATCATGTCGGCGGTGGTGCGGGAGGAGTTCGATCTGGGGTTCCAGGCGCTGGCCGATCGCGATCCGGACGCGGTTGAAGCGGTGTACGCCATCGACGAGGAGATGCGCGACAAGCGTTCTGAAATCGAACGGGGCTGCTTCACCCTGTTGTCGCGGCAGCAGCCGGTGGCCCACGATCTGCGCCGCATCATCGTCTACTACAACGTGGCGTTGGACTTGGAGCGCATGGGCCAGCAGGCCAAGGGCCTGGCCCGTTCATCGCGCCGGGTGATGGACAAGCCGCTGTGCCCCTTGCCGCACGGCCTGGCCCTGATGCACGACAAGGCCAGGCAAATGCACGATGCCACCTTTTCAGCCTGGGAGCAGGGAGACCTGGAGCAGATTGATCGGGTCATTGCCGCCGACGACGAAGTGGATGAGCTGGACCGAACAGTCAAGGAGGAGCTGTTCAGGCACATGGCCGAGACGAGCGACGAAGACTTGATCGCCACCCTATACGAGTACATCAGAGCCACGCGTGAAGTCGAGCGCTTCGCGGATCTGGTTTGCATGGTGGCCCGGGATGTCCAGGAATACACCCGAATGATCAGCTTCTCCCAGTAGCCGGCGATTCCCGATCCCGCATACCCGGAGTCTGTCCATGAAGACCGTTCTGTTTATCTGCACCGGCAATTCGGCGCGCAGCCAGTTGGCGGAAGCCTTGACCAACCATGCCCGTCCCGGGGAGTGGCAAGCCGTGTCGGCGGGGGTGGCACCATCCTCGGCGGGAGTGCATCCGCAGGCCCGGGCGGTCCTGCAGGAAAACGGTGTGCCGACCAGTACACTCCGTCCCAAGCACCTGGACGAATTCAGGGATGCCGGACCAGATTTGGTGGTGACCGTCTGCGACAGTGCTGCGCAGAAGTGTCCGGTGTGGCTGGAAGAAGGCGCGGTGGTGCACTATCCCCTGCCCGATCCTTCCCATGCAATCGGAGCCGGCGATGCCAAGCGCAATGCCTTCCGCCGGACCCGGGACCGGATCCGGCGCGAACTGGTGGATCGGCTGGACGAGTTGTGGGAACAGGCCCAACCCTGATCCCATCGCATATCCATCGGCGAAACGATGGCGGCCTGTCCCTGCTCAGGTAGAATGGCGCACGGCCCGCCGCAGAAACCCGAAACGCGCCGAATGGCCACCGTGTCGCTTGGTCCAGGGCGTGCCTGGCTTTGCTGACGTGGGGCCGGCGCCGAGGAGTTCTGCTCTGGATATCGGGCGACAGCCCTTGCGCGGGACCTGAGCCGACCTGATGTACACACTGCTCCAAAATCTGCTGCGAGGCCGTTTGTTCAACGACGGCCCTGTTCAGATCGGGATCGTGGGCGCTGGCAAGTTCGGCACTGGACTGGCGGTTCAGCTAGCGTCCATTGACGGCATCAATGTGGGTGGCGTAGCCGACGTGGATCCCGACCACGCGCGGCATGCCTGGACGGCAGCCGGAGTGCCCGAACAAGCGGTGCAGGAGGTTGAGAGCGCCTCCGCCGTGGACGACTGTATCCGCAACGGACATCCTTGTGTGCTGGCCGACGGCGCGGAGCTTGCCAGGAGCGAACTCATCGAGCTGGTGGTGGACGCCACCGGTTCCCCTTTGGCCGGTGCCCTGATCGCCACCACGGCCATCGAGCATGGTAAGCACGTGGTGATGGTGAATGTGGAAGCGGATACGACCATAGGGTCCATATTGCGCCGACGCGCCGACTCCAAGGGCCTGGTGTACACGCTGGTGGACGGTGACCAGCCGGGTGCCACCATGAATCTGGTCAACTGGGCGCGCCTGTTGGGATTCGAAGTCGTGGCCGCCGGGCGCGGGACCATCATGCACGCCGCCGACCGGGCGGGTACCCCGGACACGGTCCAGGAGCGGTTTGGGTTTACCGACGAGCAAATGGCGCGGCGGACCATCAACACGCGCATGTACAACTCGTTCAGGGACGGTACCAAGGCCCAGGTCGAGATGACTGCGCTGGCCAACATGACGGGACTAGTGCCCGATGTGCGCGGCATGCATGAACGGTCCGTCAACCGGGAACAGATCCCCGCCGTGTACTGCGGACGCGCAGGGGGTGGGATACTGGGCCGCGAGGGGGTGGTGGAACTGGCCAACTCCGTGGATCCGGAGACCGGCGTACCCTTGACCAACGGCTTGGGCATGGGCGTGTTTGCCGTCTTTCGCGCAGAGCATGCCTATGTGCAGGAGGATCTGCTGGACTACATGGGCTTCTGCGGCGGGAACGGTGACACCTTTCTGCTATGGCGTCCGTATCACCTCGTGGCCGTGACAGCGCCCCTGACCATCATGCGTGCCGTGTTGATGGGTGAAGCAACGGGCAAGCCGGCCCCGCTGCCTGTGGCCGACGTGATCACGGTGGCCAAGACCGATCTCAAGGCGGGAACCGAACTGGATGGCGGCGGCGGATACACAGTGGTGGGTCTCAGCGAACGAGCCGACGTGGCTGCCGCCCAAGGGCTCTTGCCCCTGGGCCTGTGCGCCGGGGCGCGGCTGCGGCGGCCGGTGGCCCAGGGCGCCGCAATTGCCAGACAGGACGTCGACATGCCGCCGCCCACGCTGTTGCACCGCCTGCGTGCCGAACAGGATCGACGATCCGGCCTCCAGGGGAGTAGGACATGAATTACAACCGGCTTGGAGCTTCCGGGCTCAAGGTGTCGGAACTTTGCTTGGGCACCATGACCTTCGGCCAGTCCACGGATCATGCGGAGGCAACCTCCATCCTGGACGCCGCGCTCGCGTGCGGCGTCAACTTCCTGGACACGGCCAACAGCTATGCCGATTCCCGCTCCGAGTCGATGCTGGGGGAGCTCTTGGGCACGCGGCGGCAGGACTTGGTGGTCGCCACCAAGTTCTTCAATCCCATGGGGCCCGGAATCAACGATTCCGGCATGTCGCGCCGGCACATCCTGCAAAGTGTGGAGGCCAGTCTCGGCCGACTACGGACTGATTGGATCGATCTGCTCTACATCCACCATGTGGACGAAGAGACACCGCTTGAGGAAATGTTGTCGGCCCTGGACGATCTGGTTTGGCAGGGCAAGGTGCGCTACATCGCCTGCAGCAACTACGAGGCTTGGCGCATGACCGCCGCCTTGGGCCTGAGTGCGCGCTACGGATGGCAGAGGTTCCAAGCCAACCAGCTGCAATACAGCTTGGTGGTCCGCGACATCGAGGAGGAACTGGTCCCCGCCTGCTTGGCCCAGGACGTGGGCATCGTGACCTGGTCGCCGTTGGCGGGGGGATTTCTCACAGGAAAGTACCGGGCGGGCCAGCGCTCGCTTGAAGGGACCCGATCCGCGGACGGATGGGCCTTTCCGTCCGTCTACTTCGCGGCGGAAGCCGATCAGGTCCTGGAAGCGTTGTGCGACGTGGCCGCGTCGATCGGCGCAACACCGGCCAGGGTTGCCTTGAGGTGGGCCATGTCGCAGCCGGCTGTGGCCAGTTGCGTGGTGGGATGCCGCACCTTGGGCCAGTTTGAAGACTCGGTGGGATCCTTGGACCTTGATCTTGATGCCGAGAGCCAAGCGCG
Source organism: Caldilineaceae bacterium (assembly GCA_965208365.1). GTDB lineage: Bacteria > Chloroflexota > Anaerolineae > Caldilineales > Caldilineaceae > Bin34. Next base: position 3,212,313 of record OZ242330.1, read on the forward strand.
ATTGGACAAGATTTCCCGGCTTCGGTCCCGCTACCCCAAGTCCATGGAAGCCGGCATGCGCGAACGCAGGGCCGCCGCGGTGGGCCATGGCTCCTAATTCGAGACCGTCCGCGGCCGCTGTGACGCCGCCGACGGTCGCTCCGGACAGCCATACCTGGCAGGACACGCTGGCCTGGGCGGTGTCCTATACCCTGAACCCGTTGATTTTGATGTCCCTGGTGTTCTTCCTGCCGTGGTCCCTGGCGCGGGACGGCCCCAGTCTCGTGTTCGCCGGGATTCACCTGGGGGCGCTGGCGGCCCTGTTTTCCGCCTACTGGGCCATTCTGCGGATTCAGGGCAAGGACCTCGACCTTGAACTGAACCGCAGGGCAGACCGGGTGTTGCCGCTGGGCATGACGATCGCGGGAGTGGCTGTGGTTGGCCTCGTCATGTGGCGGTGGAAGGGCCTCGGATCCCACGTCTATACCGATGTCGCCGCCGCCGTCTGTTTTGCCGTGTTCTGGGCCATCACCACCCGGTGGAAGGTCAGCCTCCATTCACTGGCGGTGTCGTTGGTCCTTTCGGCCCTTTATTTTCTGCTGGATGTGGGGCCCGCCTACCTGCCGCTGTTGCTGTTGCTGCCGTTGGTTGTGTGGGCGCGCCTGCACCTGCGCTTCCACGATCTGGGTCAAACCCTGGTGGGGATCCTGATCGGGGCGTCGATGGTGTTTCTGTTCATGTGGCTGATGTCCGCCAACCCGCTCAATTTGACCGTATAGCCGCGCTGTTCGTGTCTGGTAGGGGCAGGGCGATGGTGAAGGTGATGCCGGGTCCTGGCTGGTTGTTCTGCCCCCATATCAGACCGCCGTGGGCGCGCATCGTGTGCCAGGCGAGCGACAGACCCAGGCCCGTGCCTGCGGGCTCCTGGCCGTCCTCAAGCTGATTGAGCCGTTCGAACACCCGGGCGATGGAGATCAGGGGAATGCCGGGTCCGGAGTCCCGAACCCGGATCATGACCATGGAAACCGGAGCCAGACGGGCCCGTTCGGCCCCCGACAGGCTGGACGGCAAACCCATCTGGAAGGTGGGATCCGCATACGGCAGCGGTCCGGTTTCGGCCGCAATGCTGACGGTGCCGCCGGACGGTGTGAACTTAATCGCGTTGTGCACCAGGTTGGTGAGGACCCGTGAAATCTTTGGCTGATCGACAGGCAGACTCAGGTCTGCCACCCGATCCAGGCGCAGCACAAGGTCGCTGGCCAGGATTTCTGCTTCGGCACTGTCGCAGAAGTCGGCGAGGAACGTGGGCAGGTGCGTGGGGTTGGGCGACACCGGATTGAGGCCGGTCTCGATCATGTACAGGTCCATGAGACCTTCCTGCAGTGCATGCATCTCGCCGATGGTGGCCAACAACCTGTTCTCGGGCGACGTGCGCCCGCCTGAGATTGCGAGTGGTTCGACCCCGTGCCGTGTCGCCTCGATCATCTCAACGTTGGCCCGCATCTTGGCCAGCGCGTTGCGCATTTCGTGGGACAGGTTGCCGATAAAGTCCCTGCGGATCATACGGCTGCGTGTCAGCTCGCTCGTGTCGAGGCAGGCCGTGTACCAGAGTCGTTCTCCGTCCCGTCCGATGACCGGCTGGTGAATCACCAGAAGCGATTCCTTGCTATCGTCGAACTCGCAGTTGACGGCCAGCGGCATCCGGGACTGCACAGACTCCCGCCAAGAGTCGTATACCGCCGGCCGCCGGTGAAACACGGCATCAACGTGCAGAAGCTGTTGTCTCCAGGTCGCGGCTACATTCCAGAACCGGGCGGCTCCCGGGCTGACGGCGTGGACCAATCCGTTGGGCGATGCCGTGACCAAACCGTTGGCCAGGGTGTCCAGCATGTGTGCCAAAGCCCGGTTCTGATCCTGCAGCACCGTTTCACCGACAGCTGCGTCAGCCAAAATCTCCTCCATTTGGCGCTGCAGCCAAGACGGCCGCAGCGGGTCCGTCAGCGGCCGCTCCTTTGTGCCCATCTCCCCGGAACGTTCCGCCAGTCGCTTGCCGGCCTGAAACCAGAGTTCCCGTTGGTAGGTCCGGGCGGTCAGACAGGAGGCCACGGTGGGCACCAGGGCCAGGGCCAGGGACGCGAAGAACTCCGGCGACGGAATGGCCGGGCTGGCAAGCAGAAACCAGACTGTCCAAAGAACGGCGGCGACCGCGGTGCCGTATCGGAGCAGTCGCGAAGCGAAGGAATAGCCCACGTGGCCGGTCGTCTGCTGTCAGCCGCGGAAGCAGTAGCCCACACCGCGGATGCTGACGATCAACGGGTTGGCGGCACGGGTGTCGTACAGCTTGCGTCGAATTCCGGAAACCTGGATCCGGATGTTGTTGCGGATGGAGGCCATGTCTGCGGAGGAATCCCCCCAGCAGTGGCGCCAGATGGCGATAAAGGTCATGTTGCGGCGCCGGTTCAGCATCAGGCACAGCAGCACCTTGAATTCCTGGGGCGAAAGGTCGATTTGCCGATCGCCGCGGGTCACGATTTGCCGATCCCGGTCCAGCTTCAGGTTGCCCGCGGCCAGGATGCTGTGGTCGTGTTCCGCGGCTTGCGGTTCCGCGTCGTGCCGGTTGGCGCTGTGTTTGGCCAACTGGTATTCCACGCGGGCGATGAGTTCCTGCACACCGAAGTTGCCCTTAATCAGGTAGTCGTCGGCACCCAGACGAAATCCCAGGACCCGGTCCAACTGGTCCGTGAAGTTGCCCGTGACAATCAGAACGGGCACGTTGGAGACGGCTCTCAGTTCCCGTAGGATGTCCATGCCGCGCACCGGTTCGTTCTCCTGGTTGTGCACGAGGTGCAGGTCCAGAATAATGAGGTCGGGGTTGACGTCACGCGCCATGTTGTTGGCAGTGGCCCCGTCCATGACGGCCGTGACTCTGTGGCCGCCTTGTTCCAGGTAGTAGGCCCAGGTGTGCAGCAGGTCGGGTTCGTCTTCGATAATCAGAATGTGAGCCATACGGCGCATGGGCCTCGTGTGCGGTGGAAACGGGACATGGCACAACCGACCCATCCGGTTCAGGCCGGAGGGGCCTCGCGGGTGGGCCGGAGCAGGGTGAGCAGCACCGGCAGGCATCCGTAGTACCAGGCAAGCCACAGGGCCAACCACAACCCCAATGGGCCGTCCCTCCAACCCTCCAGGTGAACAAACCGCCAGCGAAACGTGTGCCAACCCTGGCTGAGGATGCGCAGCAGTGGTAGGCCGGGGGGCGGTTCCGCATCCAAGGCGGCCAGTCGGGCGTAGGCCCGCTGCCGACTGTGGAATTCCTGCCAGCTGGCGTAGTTGTAGTGGAGCAGGGGTTCGGCCAGCGACACCACCCGCCCGTCCACCCGAGCCTCCTCGTGGACTCTGGCGGCCTCCTTGTAGGAGGCTCGACCCCTGCGCAGTAGCCGGAGCTGGAAGTCGGGATGGAAACCGCCGGCCTGCATGGTGTGCTCCATGATGATGTTGGAGCGAGGGATCCGCGCCGCGGCCAGGTCATCCTCATTGCAACCGTCCCGAACGACGGCCAGAATTTCCTCGCCCAGTGCACGCGGGACCCGTTCATCGGCATCCACGAACAACACCCATTCCGCGGCGACCATGTCCAGGGCGGCCTGGCGCTGGCTCGCGTAGTTGTCGAAGGGACGTGCACAGACACCGGCCCCCATGGCACCGGCTATCGCCACCGTGCCGTCCCGGCTGCCGGAGTCGAGTACCAGAATCCGAGGACACCACGCCGCGAGCGAACGGATGCAGGCCGCAATCTCGGGGGCCTCGTCCAATGTCAGGACGACGGCCACCAGGTCGGAGCGCGGCAACTGTGTCGGACGGGTCACGAGGCAGGCGTCGAACGGCTGGGCAAGAGGTCCGGACTGGCGGCCGTCAGTTCAGATCGCGGTGCATGTACAGTTCGCCTTGGTGGAATCCCCGTGCCGCGTAGTACCCACGGGTTCCGGTGGCCGCGATCACGCTCTGCCGGTCGAAACCGCAATCCGCGCTGAGGCGCGCAGCCTCGTTCAGGAGGCGGTGGCCGACACCGGCGTGCTGGGCGGCTCCCGCCCGGCCTCGGCCGAGCCCCTGGGCCATTCCGTAGACGTGGACCTCCCTGATCATGGCGGCGCCGCAAAGTTCGTCCAGAAATGCATGGCTGCCCGTGCCGGGTTCCCGGATGTGGCTAAGCCGCAGGAAACCGACCAGCCTAGCGCTGCGGTTCGGTTCCGGGTCCGGCGTGGTGCAGGCAATGAAGAACTCTTCCGTAAGCGTTGTCTGGTACCGTGTGGTCTCGATGGACAGCCGATCCGGATCCACTTGCGCCTGGCTGATTTCGCGGCAGCGTATACAGCCGCACGGGGTGCCGCGCCGCGCCAGTTCGCGCTGCACCACCTCGCGCAGGTTGCTGGTTCGGACTCCCGCTTGGATATGGTGCGCCGGAATGTCCCTGAACAGTCGGTTGATGCGTGTGTAGGGCGGGATGGTCGGCTTGACGTCCGCCAGCAGATTCACCAATTCCGTTTCGGTATAGGGACGGTACAGCCCCTGCTGCCACAGTCGGTGGAGTTCCGTGCCCGCGATCAGCGAGCAGGGATAGATTTTCATCTCGTCCGGACATATGGACCGGTCGCTGAAGAAGCGGCGGAAGTCGCGCCGATCGGATTCCGGCGTGGCTCCGTACAGGTTGGGCATCCAGTGCAGATGCAGCTTGAAGCCGGCCGTCCGCAACAGGTCCAGGGCCCTGCGCACTTCCGCCACGGTGTGGCCCCGGTTGTTGAGTTCGAGAATGCGGTCGTCGAGGCTCTGGACCCCAATCTGGACCTTCGTGACCCCCAGGGAGCGCAGATGGCGGATTTCGTCCGGGGTGATCCAGTCCGGCCGGGTCTCGACGACCAGCCCGACGTTGCGGTGCCGCGCGGAGACGTTGCGTTCGAGTGCCACTGCCAAGGATGGGCTTTGGGCATGGTGCGACCCGTCGCCACAGTTCATGGCGTCCAGGCACCGCTGAACGTACCAGTTGCGGTATTCGCGCGAATAGGCGCTCCAGGTGCCGCCCAGGATCAGCAGTTCAACCTTGTCGGCCGTGTGGCCAATGCTTTCAAACCCCTGGATGCGGCCCAGCGTCTGGCGAAAGGGGTCAAAACCGTCCTGTTCGGCCCGTTGGCACCCCGGCTCGTCGTGGATGTAGCTCTTGGGCATCCGCACGTCGTCGGGGCAGAAGATGCAGGCGGAGGGACAACCGGCGGGAGCCGTCAGGACGGTTACGGGCGCCACTCCGCTGGCCGTGCGCATCGGCTTCATGCGAATCCGGCGCAGGAGGTCGGGATCCTCGTCCAGGTCCCCCTGCTCTACCATCCACCGGTAGCCGGCAACCAGATTCGACTTGGAATAGAATCCGGAACCGTCCTTGGGGACTTGGCTCAAAATAAACCGCAGCGAGGACTGGTCGTCCCAGTCGTCTTCCTTGACCTGCCCAATCGCACTGAAGATGTAGACAAGGGCGGACGCGTGTTCGGCCGGATCGAAATCCAACCGCTGCCGGCGCCATTCCTCGGTTCGGTCGCGTACCTGGACCGGAATTTCTTCGGTGGGCAGAATGCGCCGGACTGGCATGGGAAAACGGACGGGGGTTGCCGGTCGGACGACGCGATCGAGGCCGTTGCCTAGTGCATCAAGGCGCAGGATTATAGCATCGCACCCGGGGGAAGAATCGGTGTTGCCTGACGTTCGGGACCGACTGCTGGACCTAAACCGTCAATTTTACATAAGTGCGGCGCAGGACTTTGACCAGACCCGTCGGCAGGTGTGGCCCGGATTGCTGTCGTGCAGTGACCTGCTGGCGCGGCATGCCCGCCATCCGGCAGCCGTCCTCGACGCGGGATGCGGCAACGGGCGCATCCTGGTTTGGCTGCATGGCTTGCTGTCCCTGGCACGGTATACCGGGCTGGACTCCAATCGGGCGATGCTGCAGTTCGCCGCAGGCCGGGCCTGCCGGCTGGCGGTTCCCGTTCCGATCCTGGACTTCGTGGAGGCCGATCTGGCGTTGGACGCATGGCCTGACCGGTTGCCTGCCACCGTTCAATACGATCTGGTCCTATGCCTTGCCACCCTCCACCATCTGCCCGGACTGGAACTCCGGCGCCGCGCGGTGGCAGGTTTTGGTTCATGCCTCCGGCCCGGCGGATTGCTGGTGTTAAGCAATTGGCAGCCGTCGCGATCTCCGCGGGAACGCGCCAAGTTCTTGGACTGGGCCTATGCTGGACTGACGGAGACCGATGTGGAGGAAGGTGATCGTCTGGTTGCTTGGCGCCGGGGGCGGCGCGCCATGCGCTACGTGCACGAAACGACCACTGCGGAAATGGATTGGTTGGGCGAACATGCAGGATGCCGCAACCTGTTTCATCGTCGGGCGGACGGTGTGGATGGCCACCTAAACCTGTACTCTGTCTACACGCGTTCCTGACAATTTCTGCCGACCATGCCTGCCGCAACGCTGCCACCCCCCGCCCGACAAGCCCTGTCCGTGTTTTCCGAGGTCTTCGGCGGGCGCACGCCGGAACTCCTGGCCATGGCCCCTGGCCGAGTCAACGTGATTGGCGATCACGTGGACTACAACGATGGTTTCGTCCTGCCGGCGGCCATCGGGTTCAACGCCTGCGTGGCCGCGGCGCCCCGAGGGGATGGCTGCGTCCGCGTGCGTGCCATGTCCTTTCAGGAAACCGGGGAGTTCAGCCTAGCCGACTTGCGGCCGACCGCCGGACTGAAACCGGCATGGCTGAATTACCCGGCCGGGATGGCTTGGTCCCTTCGGGAGGATGGATTTGATCTGACCGGTGCGGACATGGTGCTCGCCAGCGATGTGCCCATCGGAAATGCCCTGAGCAGTTCCGCGGCCGTGGAGGTGGCCGTCGGCACGGCTCTTCGTCGGCTCGCGGGTTTGGAACTGACAGGGAAGCGGTTGGCACAACTGGCGCAACGGGCGGAAAACGACTTTGTCGGCATGAACTGCGGAATCATGGATCAGTTCATCTCCGTCCTGGCGGAACCCGGACACCTCATGCTGCTTGACTGCCTGAGCCTGGCATACGACCTGATCGCGGTGCCGGCGGACGCGGTGCTCGTCATCGGCAACACCAAGGCCAGCCGTTCCCTGGTCGACAGCGCCTACAACGAGCGCCGGGCACAGTGCGACGAAGGCCTGGCCAGCCTTCGCATCGGGCATTCGCACGTGTCTGGATGGCGTGATCTGGAGTTGGCCGACCTGGAACCGTTGCGGACCGGGGGCCGGGACGTTCTGTACCGGCGGGCCCGGCATGTCGTGACCGAAATCCAGAGGACCAGGGATACCGCGGCCTGTCTGGAAGATGGCCGTCTGGACGAGGCCGGCACCCACATGTTCGCCAGTCACGAGAGTCTGCGGGACGACTATGAAGTTAGCAGTCCGGCCCTGGATCGCATGGTGGCGCTGATGATGTCATCACCGGGCTGCTTTGGCGCCCGGTTGACCGGGGCCGGCTTCGCCGGATGTGCCGTAGCCCTGGTGGCCAAGGGCGCGGAGCAGGACATGGCGGACCTACTGGTGCGGGAGTTTCCCGACGCCCACTACCCGGTACCTGATGTATACGTGAGCGAAGCTTCGGCCGGCGCCCGAGTCCTGGGCCCGGGCGACTGGTAGCCGGTTACAACAGGGACAGGTAGATGTCGACGGTCCGTCGGGCCGCTTCGGCCCAGGTGAAGGTTGCCGCCCGTTTGCGGCCGCCGCGGATCATTTCGGAACGAAGCCGCGGCTGGTCGAGGACCTGTTCCACGGCATGGGCGATGGCGGCCGGCTCTGTCGGATCGACCAGCAGAGCACAGTCGCCGGCCAATTCCGGCAGGCTGCTGCGCTTGGACGACACCACTGGCGTGGCGCATCCCATGGCTTCCAGGATTGGAAATCCGAAGCCTTCGTACAGGCTGGGCTGGAGCAGCACGCGGGCGTTGGTGTAGTAGGCCGGCAGTTCCGCGTCCGGCACCCGGCCCGCGAAGTGGACCCGGGTGCCCAGGTTCAGCTCCTCGACCAGCTTGTGAAAGGGGCTGAACTTCCATCCCGAGCCGCCGACCACCACCAGATTAAGATTGCGGCCGCGTTGGTTCAGGATGGCCAGGGCGCGCGCGGCGGCGGCATGATTCTTGCGCGGCTCCAACGTGCCGACCATCAACAGGTAGTCGCCATGGCGCTGCTGCAGCGTTCGGCTGAGGTCGCAGCCTGTGCAGACGGGCTGGAACAGGTCCTGATCAATGCCTTCGGGGATGACTTCGACCTTGGCCGCGGGTACACCGTAGGCTGTGACGACATCCCGCTTGGTCTGCTCGCTGACGGCAATGATCGCGTCGGCGCGACGGGCGAATATTGGCATGGCCGTGGCCAGAAAAGCCCGGTTCCGCCAGGTGTGGGTTTCCGGCAGATGCCTGAAGATCAGATCGTGGACCGTCAAGACCGTACGCCGCGCCATGCGGGGAAGCAGATGTTCGGTTGCATGGTAGATGTCGCCGGGTGGCAGATGACGCTGCAGGTTCGGCCGGCGCACAACCTGGGACGCCAACGCCGAAAGCCGCCAGCGGTACTGGCCCATGGGCAGCCGCGAGGACGGCACGTTTGTCAGCGCAGCGGGCAGCCGGTGTCCACTGTGGTCGTTGTAGAACAGGGCCAGCTCGGTCCGGTTCGATTCGCCGCGCCAAAGTGCGGTGGCCAGTTCCGTCGCGTATCTGCCGAGGCCGGCTGCCTGATGCACGGCAGGACCGGCGTCCAGGATGACTTTGGGACGCATCGTGGACACAACTCCTGTGGTACCTATCCTTGCAGCCAGTCCAGTACGGTGGACACGACGCGGGATGCCGGTGGCGAGGAGGTCCGATGGGACGCGACCTTGTCCATGAAGTCTGGCCCGTACCGCTTCTCCTCCACACGGGGATCCAGGAGGACGGCGGCTGCTTTGCCTCCCGAGGCATGTTGTGTCAGGTCGACTAGGCGCTGGACGGTGGCAATCGACTCCGGCAGTGTGTAGTCCATAAAGCTCGAGTAGCCGGAGCTCATTTTGCGGGCCAGTTGCTCCTGGACGGGATGCGAGAAAGGGAGAAATGGAAGGCGCGTGATCACGACTAGGCGGACGTCAACGCATTCCAGGTCAAGGGATGCAAGGTCGCGCACGGAACCGGTCAACAGGTGCGGTCCCGGCTGCAGAAGCTTTTGGCGGATCGCCAACGGCGCCATGTTGCCGGCGACGACACGGACCAGATCCTGGCTGATCCCCTGAAACGGATCCGACTCCGACTCGTCGGTTCGGGCCGGTGGCGGTACAACGATCGTGCAGCCTTCCGTGAGGAACCGGCCGGTGGGCGGATAGAGACGGGCCAGCAGTTCCGCGAGGATCCCGTTGATCCTGGTCGCGTCCAGTCCGGTGGGACCGATCAGCAGCGTTGCGCGCCGGGGTGGCGACGGCGGAATCGCAACCGGAAGGTTCTCAATGTCAAGGCGATCCGGTACGAAGTCCCCGAACTCCCACGAAGCGGTGGTACGCGCCGTCAACACGAGCGAGTCGGTTTGCGTATCCAGTTCCTCCGTCAGAAATTGAGACGGCAGCAGCGCAGTGCGGCTAAACCCCAGCCGTTCGAGCGGATCAGTTTCGGAGTCGCCGGCATTGTCGTTGCGGGCCGTAACCCAGTAGACAGCATTGGGTTCGGCGGTGGTAGGCGTCCTTGCCAGGAACACTTCGAGGAAGTTCCCAAGCCGCTTGATCTGTGCGCTCAGCAGCCTGGCCTGGGAGCACAAACCCGATATGCGGGAATCGCTATCGGCAGCGTTGCCGAACAACCCGTGCAGATTGTCGAGTGTGGCGGTTAGCTTGGAGAGGGTGGCCAACAGTGTCTGGCCTTCATTGACAAGCTCGCCCCAGGCCGTGGCCGTTCGGCAACTGTCGAGCGACTGATCCGAAGGCCATCGCTTGTCGCGCTTTCCGTCCAGTTCCCGCAATTCCGAGGCGGTTGTTGCCACAACATTGGCAAGGCGGGCGAGTGTGTTGGCGGATGTCCGGCGCACATCGCCCAAGGTCCGCAGACACGCGGTCAGGTCGGACCGGTCCGGAAGCCATGCGGCCGCCGAGGTGTCGGCATCCGGTTCGAACGCCTCCTGCACCCGGTCCATCAGATGGGAGAGTTCCCCCAAGGTGTGCGATTCCTGATCCCGTTCGGCATCCATGCGCGCCAGATGCCAAAGATCCTCCACTACGATGGCGTCGAAGTCGCCGGCGAATTCCGGGTCTTCCAACGCAGTGTGGATGACCGTTGCATGGTCCGCCACAACCACGTTGGTGTGGTCAGGGTTGTGGCTGTGGCCGGGCAGGTTGGACATGCCGGATGGTGCCAGAGATTCTGCCTCCGACTCGGCATCACCCTTGACGGCCGGCCAGTGCACACCCCGGTCCAGGGCCAGCATGGGCATGTCATGCTGGTTCAGAAAGCGAAGCTGCCGGCGTCCGAAGCTGGCAACGTGGGTCATCCAACTCAGAAGTTTCACCAGCATCCTGGACTCGCCAAAATCCTTGGATTCGGGGCGGTTGTCCAGCACTCGACCGGCCAACCAGGTTTCCAGGCGTTGCAAGTCCACATAGCGTTCGGGTTCAATCAGACAGGCCACTGCTGGACCGGTTCCCACGGTTTTGATTGCATCCCACAGGGACCCGACAACACCGGTACCGGCCAGGGCGGGTACGGCGACCAGCACACGGCGATCGTCCTGGCCGGCCCAGGTTAATATCCCCTTGGCCAAGCCGTGGGTAGCGGCTGGATCCGGGACTACCGGGAGCACCCGGGCCTGGCCGGCATCCAAGGCTGCTACGACCGCTTCCTCACACTGTGCGTCGGGGATGGGCACAGCGGATTTGGCTGCCGCGTTTGCGCTTCCCGACTTGGATTCGAAGTCCACCGCGCACAGGCGCCTGGGCGTCCGGGCGCCGGTAATGCCGCGGTCAAGGGCTTCCTCCACAAAAAGCAGCCGGGGCCCCCACGGCTCGGGGGTGTGCCCCAGAATCGTCAGGAGTACGTTGTCGCTTAGGCCTCCCAGATAGTCCCGGTTCAGAAACAGGGCCAGCATTTGGGCGGTTTGCAGGGCGTCGGCAAAGGCCCGGTGGCCGCCGCCGGGCAGGTTGAGGGATGGCGCCACGCGCGGCAACGATGTTGTGATCAGGGACGGCTGGCACATCACGACCAGATCGCGGGTGTCCAGGACCTGCATGTGGTCCGTGTCAATGCCGGCCGCAGCCAGGAACGAGGTTTCGAAACTCGCCTTGTGGGCCACGAAACAGGTGGCGGTGGCCAGAAACTCGCTGATTTTGGGGGCCACCTGTTCGATCGGCGGCGCGTCGGCCACATCCGCGTCGGCAATGCCGGTGAGTAAAGTTACATCCCGAGGCACCGGAATGCCCGGGTTGACCAATGTGTCAAGCCGATCGGCCGCATCCAGAGTGTCCAGGGAGGTTCCCCAGTCAAAGCGTAGGGCGCCTACCTCGATGATTTTGTCATCGCGCGGATTCAGCCCGGTCGTTTCCAGGTCCAGCACTGCGAACACGGTGCGATTGGCCGGCACCGGGTCCAACGGCTCCCTGTCAACGGCTTCGGCAAACAAATCCAGTTGGTCCAGGTTCATATGTTGTCGGGTTGGAATTGAGCGGCTGTTGGGTGGGGAAGCGGAAATTCGGTTCGGCCGAAAGTGCGGCGGTTGTCTCACACCGCGGGCGGACGAGTGAACATCCGCAACCAAGTGGCTTGCCCGACGGCAGCCAGGGATGCCTGTGTGCCAAACTGTAGCCTAGGATCCGCCTTGGTTCCGCCGTTTGAGTCGGGTCGAGAGCACCCCCCAGGAATTCGATGAACGCTACAGCACCGCATGTGTCGGTCATTATGACCGTTCTCAACGAAGGTCGTTCGTTGCCGACCGTCATCTCGGCGCTGCTGGACCAAACCCACGTGCCGGCAGAAGTCGTGATCTGTGACGGTGGCAGCAGCGACAATACGATGTCCAGCCTCAGGGCGTTGCAGCAGTCCATGGAGGGCACAGCCACGCAGTTGACGCTGCTGGTGGCCGAGGGCGCCAACATCAGCGAGGGAAGGAACCGTGCCATCGAGGTCGCGACCCACGACCTGATCGCGGTCACGGATGCCGGGATTCGGCCGGAACCGGACTGGCTGGAACAGCTGGTGGCAACATTCGCAGCCCATGACAGCGAACCGTCGGTCCAAGGAGTTGCCGGATTTTTCCTGCCGGAAGTGAAAGGAGTGCTGGACACGGCGCTGGCCGGTACCACGCAGCCGTTGAGGAGGGATGTTGATCCCGAGACCTTCCTTCCCGCCGGTCGCTCAATGCTGTTTACGCGGCAGGCATGGCAAGAGGCCGGTCGCTTTCCCGAGTGGCTGGACTACTGCGAGGATTTGGTGTTCGACCTCCGGATGGAGGACTTGGCGGCGGACGGAGTGAAGGGCCTGCCGTTGGCCGAGTTGTCCGTGGTACGGGTTCCGCCCCGGGAATCCCTGAAGGCGTTCTTCAAGCAGTACTACCTCTATGCCCGTGGCGACGGCAAGGCCGACCTTTGGCGCGGCCGCCATGCGATTCGCTACGGGACCTATCTCGTGCTGATTCCCTTGCTGTTGTCCCTCATCGGCGGCGGTTCCTGGCGCCGACGATTGGGTTGGGTGGGTTTGACAGCCGGGATTGCCGCCTATTGCCGCAGGCCGTTGGCGCGGATCATACAGCTCGGCCAATACCGCATGACGCCGTTGCAACTGATGGCAGCCATGTCCATGGTGCCTTTGATTCGCGTGTTGGGCGACATGGCCAAAATGGCGGGATATCCGGTGGGGTGGATCTGGCGCATCCGCAACTGGAAGCGTCCGGAAATCCATTGGCGTACCGTGATCAAGTTGGGAAACAGCCAGTCTGTTTCCGAGAACCAAGCGCGCTAACCGGATCAGCCCCGGTGCCTACTCGTCCTCCGGGAAAGGAACGAATGCCAGAATCGTGGTGGGGAAGCGGTCGGTAACCACCAGCACCCCCTCGTCGGCCCAGCGTACGATTCCTTCCCAGTTGCGGGCCACAACTTCGTCCAGAAGAACCAGTTCGACCGGTGGACGGTCCATTAGTGCGATGCTGTCGTCGCGGATCTCCATTTCCAATAGCCGCTCAACGATCGCGACGTCCTTGTGGGAAGCACCTTCCCCCCACCGTTCCCGAATGGCATCGGCCTGGGTGGGCAACTGTTTTTCGCCTGGCCAGTGAAAATTGACGGCCCAGAACCTGTTGTACCGATCCAGCCTCGTTGCATCCGTGATGCGGAATTCCACCTCCGGTACATCCAGAGTGCCCACCGTCTCCAACTCCGCGGAAAACAACAGGGCATGCCGCTCCGGATTGGTCTCCTTGCCTGCCAGTTCATGGATGGCGACAACCTGAGAGCCCTGCATCAGCAAGGATTCGTAGGCCTTGTTCATCAGGGACGTCTGTGGTGGCAAAAGCAAGGCATTTGCAAGGTCCAGTTCCAGGCCGTCCAGGTGGCCCAGAACCTTCCCGGGGATCAGGTAGCCCAGCATCCTGCCCTTGGAGCGTCCCTCCACTGCCAGGTAGAACCGGGATCCGGTGAACACGATGGCCTCAAGGCCCTCATAGCCTTCGAGGCTGCGCAGCTCGGATCCGTTGACCAGCGGTATGGGGAACGGTTCGATCGGGGTTTTCCCAGGGTCCGACAGCGCCGCGGCCAGGGCTTGACGCGGCAACCCAAACAGGTTGTGGTCGTACCGGCCCGGGTATTGGGGCAGCAGTACCAGCACATCCCCGAACCAGTCCAGGCCTGAGATTTCCGCCTCGGGTTCGGCTGCCGGGCCCGCCAGGGGGATTGTCTGAACCGTCTGTTCCGGATAACCGGTGCGCATCTGCACAGGGGTTGCGGTTGCCGTCACCGGTTCGAGGTCAGGTCGTGCCTCCGGATCCGCGGACGGGATTTGGCACGCGGACAATGCCGCCGCGGCGGCCACTGCCATCCAACAGCCAAGCCGGAACCGGGACAGGCCGGTGCAACCCTGAGCCCACATCTCAACCATTCCGGGTGCGGTCGGCAAGCCAAGCCTTCACCGAGTCTCGCCATGGAGGCATGGGCGGAAGGCCGACGCCCGTCAATCGCGTGTCCTTGAGCACGGCGTGGCGTGGCGGTGTGGCAGCCCTGGGCCAATCCCCGCTGCCGATGGCATCGACCGGTATATCACCCAGGCCGACGTGCCGCAGGAGGAATACGGCCCAATCGTATCGACTGACCACACCGGCACCCGTCATGTGCCACACTCCGCGGCAGTCGATGCGGCTCAGCAGTTCCACACGCTTGGCCACCTCGGCGGTCCAGGTGGGAGAGCCGAATTCATCGTTCACAACGCGCAACCGTCCCAGTCGGCGGGCCGCACCCATGATTTTGCCTGGGAAATCAGCTTCGCCCGATCCGTACAGCCAACTCACCCTGACCACGGCATGGCGGCTTTGGTTGGCGAGCACCGCCACCTCGCCGGCCCGTTTGCTGCGTCCGTAGGTGTTGCCGGGCCCGGTCTGATCGATCTCCGCATAGAACCTGCCTGGAACGCCGGCGAACACCTCGTTGGTGCTGAAGTGAATCAATTTGGCGCCGGACTGGTCGCAGGCGGTGCGAACATTGGCCGGTCCCTGTCGGTTGGTGGCCCAGACCGCAGGTTCATTGGCCGGATGCTCCGCTCCGTCTACATCCGTCCAGGCCGCGGCGTTCAGCACAATGTCTGCGTTGGCGCTGCGAATGGTGCGAAGGCACCGGTAGTCGGAGATGTCGCACTCCGCCCGTCCCCAGGAAACGAGATCGTGCTGGCGAAATGCATCCCGCAGTGCCCGGCCCAACAGGCCGTCGGCTCCCAGAATCAATACGCGCATGGCATGGGCCGGATCATCGTACCTACAGCAAGGTTCAAGGACTGGGTACCGGACCCCACAGTCCGGATTTCGTTGGAGCACATCCGGGCAACATTGGGGACTTATATACCTGTGTATCAGGACTGTGCGCTACCATGAACGGAAGCCGTGAGTGTAAAGAGCACTGCACGGCCTCCTGACAGGGCAGGTTGAAGATGGCAACCCGGACTGCTGCCCCCAAGTCTAAAACAACCGAAGTCCGCAGCGAGCGGTACCGCATCCGCTTCGACCGCCGCGCCCAAGCCGCCCTGTGCGCCCAGATCGCGGGTGCCTGCCGACTGGTGTGGAACCTCCTGCTGGCCGACTGCGAGCGCCGGTACCGGTTGGCGCGCGCGTACGGCCAGTGGACGGACTTCCCGCCCGAGCACCGACCGGATCTGTCCACGTCGTATTTCACGCTGGGCCAACGGTTCACGGACATCAGGAGCCGACCCGATGCCGCCTGGATGCGCTCCTTCCTGCGTTCCCCCTGGGGCCGCCGCTACGCGGAGATGGATCTGTCCTGGCTGCGGGACCTGCCGTATGCCCCTGTTCGCTACACGCTGAAGTACCTGGCCGACGCCTACACTGCGTTCTACGCACGCGCGGCGGTGGCCAAGGCGGAAGGAAAGTCGCTGGGCGTGCGCCAGTCGGACGGCAAGCCCAAGGGGTTTCCGAAGTACAGGAAGAAGTTCGACAAGGACGACGGCTTCACCATTCCCGGCGAAGTGCGCATGGACGGCGACCGATTGCACATCCCGAAGGTGGGGTGGGTGCGCCTGGAAGGGAGCGGGTTGTACCGGGGCTGCAAGCCGAAGCAGGTGCGCATCCGGAAGGAAGGCACCGAGGATCATCCGAAGTGGTACGCCTATGTGTTCCATGAAGTGCCGGTGGACCGGCTGAAGCAACCGGCCTGGACAGGTGCAATTGGGGTGGACCGCAACGTCGGCCAGGCCACCGACAGCGACGGCGAAGTGTACGAAGTGCCGGACGACCCGAAGCTGGATGGGAAGATCAAGCGCAAGGAGCGACAGGCGGCCAAGGCGCGGGCGCGTTCCAAGGCCAACGGCCAGCCCATGTCCAACCACGGACGGCGCGTGTGCGGTCAGTTGAAAAAATTGAAGCGCAAGCAGAAGCGGCGCCGGGAGAACGCCGCCCAC
Organism: Caldilineaceae bacterium; assembly: GCA_965208365.1. Classification (GTDB taxonomy): domain Bacteria; phylum Chloroflexota; class Anaerolineae; order Caldilineales; family Caldilineaceae; genus Bin34. The sequence goes on from OZ242330.1 coordinate 3,228,462, forward strand.
CAGCACAGCCGCAAGCTGGCCGACACGGCGCACACCGTGGTCATGGAGGACCTGAACACCAAGGCCATGACCAGGAGTGCCAAGGGTACGGTGGAAGAGCCCGGCCAGAATGTAAAGCAGAAGTCCGGGCTCAACCGCGGGATCCTGAAGTCCAACTGGGGCCGCACGGAGCGGATGCTGGACTACAAGGCGGGGCAGGTACTGAAGGTTCCACCGGCCTACACGTCGCAGACCTGTGCGGCGTGCGGACACGTCAGCAAGGAGAATCGCAAGACACGGGCACACTTCCGATGCACGGCGTGCGGACACACTGCGAACGCGGACCGCAATGCCGCCCAAAACATCCTGGCGCGGGGCTTGGCCCTGTGCCCGACGGCCCGCGGGACAGGGGCTGCTGCACGGCGAGAGGCGCTCGGTCCCTGTCCGTTGCCTGGGGCGACGGTCAAATCGACCTCAATGACCCGTGAACAAGGTATGCCATCACGGCCGAGGGGTTCTCCTCCTTGGTACACAGGCATATAAGTCCCCAACATTGTGGAACTACGCAGCCGGTTTGACACAATCCATGCACTGCATTGCATCGGTGAAGTGTCCATGGCAGAACCCGCTACAGTAGCCACCCGTGTTGGAATTCCCAACACTCCCGCTGCCCGTGACATTCGGGTTCAGCTGGGTCGGGTCCTGCCGTTGCTGAAGGAGATCGGACCGTCGCCTACCGCCGCGCGTTTGGTTGGCGGGTTGCCGCGGGCTCTGCTCACGACCTGGGATACCGGATATCGAGTCCCGCGCCATGAGGGCTTGGATGTGGACCTGGTTATGGAATTCGACGCTGTTACCGCGGGCATTCGCCTACAGGAAATTCATGGCGGGGCATTGACTGCACACAGGCAGTTTGCAAACGCGACTTGGTACCCGCCCGAACACTTGTCGGCATCTCCCGTTGACCTCATCTCCGCGCGGTCCGAGAGTTACCCGCAGCCCGGGCAACTGCCCGAAGTGGTATCCGGATCCTTTGCAGACGATTGCCACCGGCGCGACTTCACCGTCAACACCCTGGCCCTAGACTTGGAGACAGCGGCGGATTTGTGCGCGGGTGCCGGTCAATGCCTCGTTCACCACCATCCGTTGGCCTTGCAGGACTTGGAGCAGGGAATCATTCGGGTCTTGCATGCGGGGAGTTTCGTGGACGATCCTACCCGCTTGTTCCGCGCTGTTCGCTATGAACAACGCCTGGGTTTCCGGATGTCCGGACAGACGATGGATCTATTCCGCAACGCGGTGGCCGGAAACTGCCCGGCCACGGTATCCGGCACCAGAATTCGCCACGAAGTGGAGCTTGCATTTCTGGAATCCCGTGTCGCGGCGGTCCTGAACCGCCTTGCCCACCAGGGGCTGTTGGCGGGGATGGGGCTGACCGGCGCCCGCGCCGAGGAAGGTCGAGAGGCCTGCGGGCGCATGTCTGAAACCGATGCCAACCGCATCGACATGGGCTGGCTGCTGTTGCTGGGTGCGGCGGAGGCCGAGCCCAGCACCGCCGGGCAGGAATTGGGTCTGCCGCCGAAGATGCAGGTCCGGGCGGAAGTGTTCCGGTCGTTGCTTCAGGATCCGGCGTTGGCCAAAGGCACCTTGTCCGATCTGACCCTGGCCCGCCGGCTGGGATCCGTTTCCCGGGACAGCCTCGTCCTGCGAAGTTTGCAGGTGTACTTTCCCCATTTGCACCCCCGAATCGATCGGTTGATGGCCCGGGCCGCAGATCCCGGGCCCCGACTGGACGGCAGGGATCTGATCCAACTCGGATACACACCGGGAAGGACCCTCGGCCGGATTCTGGAGGAGCTGCGGGTTCTGCGTCTGGCCGGAATGCTCCGGTCCATTGAGGACGAGAGGGCTTGGGTCAGGGATCACGGGCCGGAAATGCAGGCTGCCCCGGAGTAGAGGTTGTATGCCGCTTTCGGCGTGATGCGTAGTGCACTGCCACCGGCACAGCGGCTAAAGCAGTACCACTATCAGGGACAACAACAGCAGCCCGGCCAGCAGAACAGGCTGGTGAAGCAGATAGATTGCCAGGGAGTGCTGGCCCAGTGTTTCAAGCCACTGTACCGGCATCGCCTGTGCCACCCGGGATCGAACCTGAGGCGGCGTGCGGCCCTGGTATCTCAGGATGCCCAGAAACGACCCCAACAGGAACAGGCCGAAGTAGAACAGGAACGGCACGTAGTCCAGGGCGGCGTAGCCGGCCGGCTGAAAACCCAGCCAGAAGCCGAAATCCGCCAGCCACCCGTCCCAGGTTTGACGGGACAGCCACAGGCCGGCGGTGCCACTGAGCGCGCCTGTTGCCAACACAAGCCAACGGTTGCCGAGCAACGGCGCGCAGGCCATGAGCCCCAGTCCAATCATGTGCAGGACCCCGAACTGGATGTAGGCTCCCCCGCGGAACACAAGCCAGGTGATAAGAGTCAGGACCATGCCCCAGCAAAAAACAATCAATCCCCGTTTGTATTGCCGCGCCCGTCGCTGCATCGGGGGGCGGGTCCTGCCGGCAGCGGAGTGGTAGGCCACCGCGGACGAGACACCGGCCAACGTGACGAACGTGTAGGCCGTGGCTTTCTGGAACAGGTCCCAAAAGGGGTGGTATATGTCCAGGAAGGGGTGTTCGATGGCGGCAGTGAACGGAATCAGCCGATCCAGGTCGAACAGTAGGTGATAGGTCACCATCATGACGATGGCGATGCCGCGCAACGCGTCCAGTTCCCAAAAAGTGGCTACATTTGGAGTGCGCCGGCGCGTCAGCCGCAGGGTTCCCGCCAGCTCGCGCAGGAAGTTGCCCATCGCAGGGAATCCCGGGTGGTCCGCGGTCAGGCCGTGCGGGGCCGGTGTCGCAGGGTGCGCGACCGCATTCTGTCTTCCATCGCACAACCTCGCTGTTGGAAGGAAGGGCAGGACCTTGCCCATGCTCCGCCGCGCGCGGTCGCATGCGGCCTGGATCCAACGTTCAAGACTGTACAGGTCCTCGACGATCGCACCGGGAGGTCCCCGAACCTGCTATTCGCCATACAGGCTCTCCATGAGCAGGTTCTTGGACACCGCCATGCGCCGAGTATCCGGGTCCGCCTGTTGCAGACTCCTCCAGGCACCGTAGTTGCGCGCCGCCAGATCGACGACGAAGCGGGGGTAGTGGAACCAGACGAACGGTGAGCCGGCATTGAGGGCGTATTCCTTGGCCAGCCGGGCCCGATTCGGCAACATGGCGGCGGCCAGGTCCCGCAACTTCCCGCGGCGGCTGCCGCGGGACCACATGCGGGCCATGTTGCGGGGCAGCGTGATCGCATCGGACGTGATGTTCCACAGCAGGTAGCGCGCGGCACCCACGGCTTCCTCGGGAATGTCCGGGCGCAATGTCTCCAGCACACGGTTTGGGATCCGGGCGCCCAGGGTGGTGCGCGCCAGGTTCAGCATCAGGTACACGCCGGACTGCCATCCCCAGCCCAGGGCCCGGTCTGACAACGCATCCCAGTCGAGCACATCGCGGTAACGGGCAATCGTGGCGCTGATGTCGCAGACCGGGCGCAACCCCGTATAGAACAGGTGCTGGTAAGAGGCATGGATGCACAGGTGCAGGATCAGGTCTTCCGGACACAGGCCCAGCACCTGGCCGCGCGCACCCTCGATTGGCGTGGCTCGGTCCCAGAGGCTATCCAGGTCCGACAGGGCGTACCGGTCCTTGGGCCACGTGATGTTCCAGTGTAGTTCCAGGACAGTATTGTTGTTGTTGAACATGCGCGGCAGGTGGTGTACATCTGCCGACCAGGCCTCCACATCCATCGGTTCACGGGTGATGTATCCCAGTTCCCTGGTCACCTGCACCGCTTCTGCGAGCCATTCCCTGGGTACCAGCAGGTCGATGTCGTCCATCTGGCGCGTGCCGATTTCCGGATAGACATCATGGGCCAGGTGCATGCCCTTGAGGGCCAGGCAGGGGATGTTTCTGGCTTGCAGGGCCTGGGCCAGTTCCGCCAGTTCTGTTGCAAGGAAAAGATTGCGCAGGACGCTTTGCCGATATGTGTCCGCCAAACTCTGGCAAACCAGGTCCGGCGGTCGGCCGCATGTCTCCGGCACCTGTTGCAGGCAGTAGTGGAGCAGTGCCCCCACCCGTTGGGTGTTGGCGGTCTGTTCCAGGTCGGACCATTCACTGCCGGACAGATTGCCCCATGGTTCCTGGACATGGGACGCGGACTGCAGCGCCAGGATACGTAGAAGCGCGGCTTGGACGGGCGAGTCGGTCATGACGGTTCCGGCCGTTGCCGTGTGGAGTTGACGGTGGATCGGGTACGAGTTTTAAGGGTTAGTCCGCGCATGCCTTTGTCTCGGCGTTCGCGGTCAACAGGGCCGCAATCTTATGGTCAATGCGCGACAGGGCAAAGTCGCCTATCTCCCCCGCCGGCACCCACTGTCCCTCTTCCCAGCGTGGGGTTGCGGGAACCACATCATGGCAGACCGCCAGATAGGTGTCCTGTCGGCGCCGAAAGTGGCTGTAGTCCTGGATCTGTCGGCCAAGGTGTCGGACTGGGCCAACGGCTACACACAGTTGGTCCTGGGCAATCCGCGCTGCCGCGGACACATCGGCTGCGGGCAACTCTTCAACCGGCAGCGCCGGGAATCCCCACAGTCCCCCAAGCATGTCGCCGCGCCGATTACGGACCAGGAAAATCCGCTGTTGGCCCCCTTGCACGGTAAGCAGCACATACCCGACATAGTGTCTGATAGAGAGTGGCTTGACAGGGCTGCGGCCCGGCGGCGGCGCAGGCTGGGCCGATGAATTCGATGAATAGGTAGTGCAATGTTCGCGCACGGGACAGTTTGGGCAGTCAGGGTTGATCGGCTTGCATATCTTGCTGCCCAACGCCATCAAGCCTTCTGCAATCAGGCCTGGTGAAACAGCGGGATTGGCGGCCAACAATCTCCGAATGTGAGTGTCGATTGTGTCCAGATTTGCCTTGCGCTGCGCTGTGTACAGAGTTTTGTGAAGGCGCGAATACAGGCGCACGACGTTCCCGTCGATGGCCGGTTCAGGTTGGTTGAACGCCAGGCTCAGAATGCCGCCCGCGGTGTAGCGGCCGATGCCGGGAAGTGCCAGCAGTTCCTCTTTGGTGCCAGGCACCTGTCCCCGGTGGCGCTGCACCATCTGCTTGGCCGCCCGATGAATGTTCAGGGCCCTTTGGTAGTAGCCAAGGCCCTCCCAGAGTTTGAGCACCCGATCCTCGTCCGCCTGTGCCACAGCCCGCGGGGAAGGCAGGGCCGCTATCCAGCGATTGAAGTAGGGAACAACGGTCGCCAGCCGAGTTTGCTGTGCCATTACCTCGGCGATCCAGACCCGGTAGGGATCCCGGAAGCCGTGGGGCGCGGAACGCCAGGGAAATGGTTCGGCGTTGGCCAATTGCCAGTCCGCAACCTTGTCAATCAAATTCCGGGAGCGGATCCTTGCCGCGGAGATTCAAGTGCAACGCCGTCGATCAACCGCCCAATAGGTTCGCCTGGTTGCACTGGGACACGAGGAACGAACCGATGAACATGGCTGCGAACACGACCCAGCCCCAAACCGGAAGTCCGAGATAGGTGCGCGGTGGCTTGGGCGGTGGCGGCGGCGGCGGGATTGCCGCCTGACACTTCCAGCAAATGCGCTTGTCGTCAGGGTTGTGCTGACCGCAGGATGGACAGTCCACAAGCAGTCTCGAACAGAAAACTGGGCCAAATCGGCAATCCGAATCGTAACACGGGCACCCGATCAGAATGGCACGAGCCCCTCGGATGGCTTTCAATCTCGTAGACATTGGTTCCGGGCCAGCCTTGGGCAATGACAACCCGGGCGCAGGTGACGCAGGCTCGAATGGCGTCCGGGTCCGGCCCTGGGTTTCCAATCAGCGATTCCTTCGTAGTGGCTTCCCTCCAACAACGGCGGGATGGGCCGTGATACCACCAAGGTGCGACCAGTGGACTCGCGTGTCGATCACCTCGCAAGATACAAGGTGCGATGACGGAAACAGGATATGAAAGCTACGCTGCGCGCGCCGCTCAGCCAGTCCGCTGCGCAGGTTTGGGCACCGGTTGGTCCGAAACCCGGTCCTCCAACCCTGGAGCAATCGTCAACAAGGTTGCGGTTTGCCAGTCCCGCGGCGGCAGTTGAGGCTCGAACCGACGCTGCACCAGCACCTGGCCCAGTAGCGCGACCGCGACACCGATGTAGATGAAGCTGCCGGTGACCCAGATGATGCCGCCGCTGATCATCTGGTCCTGCACTGCGGTCAGTTGTTCAAGGGAGTTCGCGGTTAGGTAGTAGTTGTAAGTGGCTTCCTGGCGAAAGGCCAGTGTGACCCCGGTAATCATGTTGGCTACTTCGCCTCCGACGATCAGGTACAGGAAGCGAAGCCAGACCGGCAGCGGCCTGTGCAAGTGGGGCATCGCAGCCATGGCGTGCCACCAGAACATCATGTAGGTCGCCCAGTACGGCATCAGGGCGGCGTTGGCCCATCGCGGCCGTTCCATCAGCCAATTGACCGTTGCGCTGTCGTGCCACAGGGCAAAGACGCTCACTGTCAAGAGCCAGACCGGGCCTGCACCGGTAACCCAATGGAGAACTGTGGACCATGGAGACGTCCCCTGCCACCATAGATTCAGATTGTGTTGGCGGTCGCTGGGTACCAGATTCCACAGCATGGCCAGCATGCGTCCGTGCAACAGCAATGGCGGGGCCATGATGCCGACCAGGGCCTGCTGCACCGTTCGGGCATACAGGTAGCTGAACTTGAGTTCCGCCAGAGGCGACACGAACGCGACCCAAAGGCACACAAACCCGAGGCCAAACACGGCTACCGTGTACCGTGCAGGCCGGTCCTGTGTTGCCAGACGGGATCGACCCGCGAAATAGGCGGCCAACAGGATTATCAGAAGCACGGCCGCGACCGGATGTCGGGTCCAGCTGTCTACGTGGCGAAGCCCTAGATCCACGGTTGGGTGTCTGTGAAGGGTTGGTCAACTGTTGTGTTCTGCAGGCAGTATCGCACGGGCCGATACTTCTCGCGGGGTGGCGTTAACCGACCAGGTTGCAGGATATTGCTCAGACCACATCTGTTTGCTATGGCTGGTGGGTCGCATGTCGTCCATCTCCAACGGTGAAACCAATCCGGCCTGACTTGTATCCAAACCCGCTCCGTCAGGATAGTATTAGTCCTGATGACGGTAGGCATGCCCTGTCGTCCTTGTCCCGTTCAAATTCAACCCTAACTGCAATTGATTTCCCGAAAGGCCATGCCCATCATCGCTTCCCGTCGCACCTTCCTGAAGGTGTCGTTGGCCGCGACCGGACTGTTGCTGTCCGCCTGCGAACCCTCCGCCATTGCTCCGGCAGCCACGGCCGCCGGAAGTACCGAGGTGGATGCACTTCTGTACGTCGGATACCCCTTGGACGAGACGCGCATTGAAGCGTTCGGGTTGTTCAAGCTAATTGCTCCCGACTTGGACATCGAGGCAATTGAAATCGATTCCGCCTGGGACGACATGCAGGTTCAGGTTGGATCGGTCCTCGCCTCGGGCAATCGCATCGATCTCCTGCCGATCGCCACTCACGGTTTGCCCAGACTCTGGGCAAGTTCGGGCCAGTTGCTGGATTTGCACCCCTGGCTAGCGGATGCGTTGCCGTCCGCGGCCAATGGATTCCCCTCCGCGCTGTTGCAGGCCTATGCATGGGGGGAGGCCCAGTACGGCCTGCCCCTTGAGTTCGTGTCCCATGCCGTGCTCCTGAACCGGACGGTATTTGCAGACGCAGGCCAGCCTCTGCCTGGAGCGACCTGGACCTGGCAGGATTGCCTCGAGTTGTCCTATGCCTTGACCCGCCGGGGAGGCAGCGACGCAACCTGGGGATGGGGTACGGAACTTGATGTGGCGGGAGCGGAACACTGGTTGTGGGCGAACGGCGGTCCTGGCCTGTTCGACCGGTCGGTGGCGGACTTTGCCAACCCGACCGCTTCGCACGAGGCCAATCATTCGGCTTTGGCATGGCTCTCCCAAATGTGGTTGGTGCACAAGGTGGCTCCCGGTCCCGAGCAATTGCGAAGCCGCAGTCCGGCATCCCTGAAGTTGTCAGGCAAACTCGCGATGTGGATGGCCTCGTCACTGGATGTGCGGCTTTTGGAAGACCAACGCGATCGAGTGGATTGGAAAGCGGTCCCAGCGCCAAGGGCACATGCGGACGGTCCCAGTGCCACCATGGTCTGGAGCACCGGCTTGGCCGTCGCCAGCGGCACACGGTTCCCCGACGAGTCGGCCAAGCTGTTGGCACACATGACCACCGGGGAAGGGGCGGCGCACATGGCGCGGGACAGCGCGCATCCGGTAGCCGGACGGCCGGACCTGTGGTTGACTGACGAGCGTCGTGCCCGAGGCGGTTCCGTGTTCGTGGATTTGCCGCGCATGGCGGACAGGGTCGGCGACAACTCTTTGGGCTCCAATCACCGGGAGTTGCTGGAGACGGTGGTCGAACCCAATTGGCAAGCCGTGTTTGCAGGGGCAGTCCTGCCGGAAACCGCTCTGGCAACGATGGATGATCAACTGATCGCCAGTATCCGCAATGCCCGGCTGCCCCAGGTCTGAACCGTGATCAGCCAACCTGAAGTACGGCCACCCGGACGTTGACCATGACCCGCGAACTGGTGCTTCCCTTCTCGCTGCAACTGCAAATCATCGATCAGTCGCTCGCGGGGAAACCCGAGGAGATCTGCGGCATCGTCAGGGGCCGGGATCGACAGGCAACGGCGCTGGTGCCGTCACGGAACGTGGCGGAAGAACGGACCATCAACTATCTCGTGGAACCATCGGTGCTGATGCAACAGTTCGCCTTCGAAGACGCGGGCGACTCCATGGTGGCCATCTACCACTCGCATCCCGAGTCTGCGGCCTATCCCTCGGCCACCGATGCCTGGACGGCCGCCTATCCGGAGTCCGTTTACCTGATCTGCTCCTTGGAGGTATTGCAGCCCGTGATTCGGGGCTTTGAACTGCTGGACATCGAAGCCGACTTCGACTTGACGGCATTTAAGCAACAGACATCGTTCTACGAAACGCGGCCTGGCCTCTTTGCCTGGTATCGGGCTGCCGGTACGCCCTTGCCCCAGGCACTTGATCGGACGTGCTTTCCCGCCCGGGATCCGTTCTATGTGGTGTGGTTCCAGCCGGATCCGGCCGACGAGCCCGAGGTGCGGGTGGTTTGCATTGGGGAATTCAGGATCAAATCGCATTGATCCCCTGCCGGTTCCCGCCGACAGCCTCCGGTCTCCAGAACCTATACCTGTCCGCCGTTGCCTGTCGGTATGGCGGATGGGTTGTCTGGCAGACGCTTCCCCGACCGTGCGCACCGGCCCCTCGTCCAGCAACAGCCCCCGCCGCCGATACAGTGCCCGGGCCAGCACTGCCAGGAGCTCCAGTCCCTGCGGGGACAGTGCATGCACCTTCCGTCCGGTCCCAGCGTTCCTCGTCCAGTTTCGGTATGTCGCTGGAAACGATGCTCTCGTCCTTCACGTCCGCGATCTGCTCGGGCGGGAGTGGGCACTTCGCGGCACTATCGACCTGCGGGAATTGACATGCAAGTACATGCTTGCATATAATTCGCCATGTGGACATTTATCGCGCGATCGCTGACCGAACCAGGCGGGCCATCCTGGATGAACTCGTCGATCGGTCGGGTCAATCGCTCTTCGAACTTTGTGGGCGCCTGATCATGAAACACGGCATCAGTTCCTCGCGGCAGGCGATCTCACAACACCTGGACGTCTTGGAAGCCGCTGGGCTCATTCGCACGAGGCGCGAGGGGAGGTCGAAGCTCCACTGGTTTGTGGGCGCCCCGCTGAAGGCAATAGGCGAGCGGTGGCCGATCGCGACGGACGAGGACACTTCCAACCCAACAGAAGAGGGCATCGAAGAATGAGAATCAACCTGACCAGCGTCTCCGTGGATGATCAGGCGAAGGCACTTCGTTTCTACACGGAAACGCTCGGCTTTCGGCTGAAGCACAACATCCCTCTCGGAGAGTATGCGTGGATCACCGTGGTATCCGAGGAAGCCCCGGAGGGAACGGAGTTGTTGCTCGAACCTGCCGAACACCCCGCAGTCCGTCGATACAGGACGGCGCTTGTGGAGGACGGGATCCCCTTGGCCAGCTTCGCGGTCGATGATGTCGAAGCCGAGCACAAGCGTCTCGTGGCCGAGGGCGTGCGATTCGTGCAGCCGCCGACGGATCTCGGGACCGTCATTACCGCGGTCTTCGACGATTCATGCGGCAACTTGATCCAGATCACGGAGGAGAAGGGTCAGCCGTGACGACTCAGTAGTGCAACGAAACTTCATATTGCCGGAACAGGTACTCGCAGTACCTCCTTGGGCGCTGGGATTGGCGCGGCGGGCGGCCGCGTTGGCGATGGCGCGGTCGGTCGGGGAGCCGGTGCGGGGCAAGGACGCATCCACCAGCAGACAGGTCTGGGGCACGGTCAGGCCGAAGTGTTTTTTAAGCCTCAGCGTCTCCCGTACCACAAAGAAGTGGGCCAGCATGACGAGGGTGGCAGAGCGGTGCCAGCCCTGCCAGCTGCGGGCCTCGTAGTCGCCCAGCCCGAAGAGCTGCTTGCCGTTCCGGAAGCACTGCTCGATGGGCCGGCGCAGAGGATGGCCTGGGGACCCTTGGCACCTTCCCGCAGGACAAAGGGCCGCCGCCCCGCGCCTCTCTCACCCAACCCCACAGATTCCCCAATCTGCAGGTCGAATACAACATGCAAGTTGCTGTTGCGCCGCGAGACCATGGCCAAGGGTGTCATCACCGCCCAGTGCAAGCAGGCCGGCTGGAACAACGAGTATCTGCTCAAGGTCCTGTCAAATTAGAATGCAATTGCCCTGCCCCTAACGCATCTCCAATGATTGAACTTGGTTCCCGGTGCTAAGATATCGAGCGAAACGGGCAGACACCTGCCCGAGACTGGACTTCATTCATCAGAAAGCTGACATAACCAGCATGACCACTGTCTACATTCCCACTCCCCTGCGACGCCTGACGGCCGGTGCCTCCAAACTGGAGGTGGAAGGCAGTTCGGTGGGCGAACTCATCCAGGCCGTGGATGCGCAGCATCCGGGGGTGGCGGCCAAGATTCTGGATGCCGACGGCGAGGTCAAGCGCTTCATCAACGTGTTTTGCAATGATGATGAAATCCGCTCGCTTGAAGGATTGGATACCCCGGTCGGGGAACGGGATCGCATATCCATCGTCCCCGCGATGGCGGGCGGTGCGGCAACAGCCTGAAGCAGATTGGGAATCAGGAGAAACAGGACATGGCGCACTTGAACAGGGACCAACTGGTGGAGTTGGCGAAGAGCGAGATAACGGAGATTACGGCGGATCAATTGAAGGCGCGCCTTGATCAGGGCGAGGATCTGACGGTAATTGACATCCGGGAACGGGACGAGTTTGTGCAGGGCCACGTGCCCGATGCCACCTTTGTTCCGCGGGGCCACCTGGAGCTTCAGGTGGAACAGCACCAGCCGGACCGGGACGAGCCGATTGTGCTCTATTGTGCGGGCGGGGTTCGTTCGGCCCTGGCGGCGCGCAATCTCAAGGAAATGGGTTACCGCAATCCCATTTCCCTGATCGGCGGCTTCAACGGCTGGAAGAACGCAGGCCTGGAGTTCAAGGTCCCGGTGGTGCTGAACGACGAGCAGCAGATCCGGTACAGTCGGCACACGATGCTGTCGGAGATCGGCGAGGCCGGCCAGATCCGTCTGCTGGAGAGCAGCGTCCTCTTGATTGGCGCCGGCGGTCTGGGCAGTCCGGCCGCGATGTACCTGGCGGCCGCCGGGGTGGGAAAGCTGGGCATCATCGACTTCGACACGGTCGACGTTTCGAATCTCCAGCGGCAGCTGCTGCATGGGCAGAAGGATGTGGGACGTCCCAAGATTGATTCGGCCCGCGACCGCATTCAGGACATCAACCCGGATGTCGAGGTGGTGGGTTACAACGTGCCGTTGAAGAGTTTCAACGCCATGGAGATCATCTCGGAGTACGACCTGGTCATCAACGGGTCGGATAACTTCCCGACCCGTTACTTGGTCAACGACGCCTGTTATCTGCTGGACAAGTCGCTGGTCGACGGCAGCATCTTCATGTTTGAGGGTCAGGTCACGGTCTACGACGGCACCGGTCCCTGCTACCGGTGCCTGTATCCGGATCCCCCGCCTCCCGGCGAGGTCCCGAGTTGCGCCGAAGCCGGAGTCATGGGCGTGCTGCCGGGCATTGTGGGCTCGATGCAGGCCTTGGAGGCCATCAAGCTGCTGGTCGGGTTTGGCGAGTCGCTGTCCGGTCGCCTGTTGATGATTGACACGGCCGACATGACCGTACGGACGCTGCGTGTGGACGCGGCCCTGGACTGCCCGTTGTGCGGTGGTCGACCGACGGTCACCGAACTGATCGACTACGAGGAGTTCTGCGGTCTTCCGAGCCTGGCGGACCATCCGGAAGCGGTGCCCGAACCGGCCTAAGACGGGTTGACGGCGGCCGTGGCGGCTCACAACACATCGGCCGCGGGAGGTTCGGGAGTCCGGTCGATCCTGGATCTCGTGGGAGGCACGCCGCTCCTGGACCTTTCGCCGTGGGCCTGGGGGGAAGGTGTGCCCCGTGCGGTCCGTGTACAGGCCAAGGCGGAGTGGTTCAACCCCGGCGGTTCGGTCAAGGCGCGGGCGGCCGCCTGGATTTTCCGGGAAGCCCTGCACTCGGGCGCGCTGGCGAAAGAGCGGTGCCTGATCGACAGCAGTTCGGGCAATACGGCCATCTCCTACGCCCAAATCGGAGCGGCGCTGGGCTACCGCGTCAAGTTGGTGATGCCGGCCAATGTGTCGATTGAACGCAAGACCATGGTGCAGGCCTACGGTGCCGAATTGATTGAGTCGGACCCTCTGGAAGGGTCCGATGGCGCAATCCGCGTGGTGCGCCGGCTGGTTGCCGAGGATCCGAGCCTGTTCCACGCCGACCAGTACGCCAACCCGGCCAACTGGAAGGCCCACTACGAAACTACCGGTCCCGAAATCTGGCAACAGACCGAGGGCTGCGTCACCCATTTCGTGTGCGGTTTGGGCACCACCGGAACGTTCGTTGGCGTTGGCCGCTACCTGCGCGAGCAAAACCCCGATATACAGCTGGTTTCCGTTCAGCCCTCCGATGAACTGTCTGTGATTGAGGGCCTCAAACATCTGCCAACGTCGATCGTGCCGCCCATCTACGATCCCGGTGTGGCAACGTCGGAGATGACCGTGGACCCCGAAGTCAGTTGGGATCTGGCGCGTCGCCTGGCCCGCGAACAGGGCATTTTCATGGGGCTGAGTGCGGGCGGGGCCGTGGCAGCCGCCTTGGATGTTGCCCGAGAGCTTGAGCACGGGGTGGTTGTCACAATCCTTCCGGATGACGGCAGCAAGTATGTGAGTCTGGGCGTCTTTGACTGAACGGCCGGCCAGGATCCCAGACAATCTGCATTCAGACAGCAGGGGCGAACATGTCCATGCAAATTGACCTTTCCGGCCGGACCGCGTTGGTAACCGGTGCATCGCGGGGCATCGGTTTGCGCATTGCCAGGACTTTCGCATCGGCTGGCGCACGGGTGGCGATGGTGGCGCGCAAGGAGGAGGCGTTGGCACAGGCGGCTCGAGAGGTCGAATTGTCCGGTGGGTCAACGCTGGCCGTGGCCGCCAGCACCAGCCGGGATGAGGATGTTGCCAGAGTTCGCGACACCGTAGCGGACGCCTGGGGATACGTGGACATCCTGGTCAACAATGCTGCCACCAGTCCCCATTTCGGTCCGGTGCTTGAGGCGGATACAAAGGTTTTTCAGGCCACGCTGAACACAAATCTCCTGGGATATTTCCGGACCGCGCAGGCCTTCGCACCCGGCATGATTGAAGCTGGTGGTGGTCGGATCCTCAATGTGTCGTCAATCGCGGGCCACAGGCCGGCCGCGGGATTGGGACTGTATGCAATCTCCAAGGCTGGGGTGGGCATGCTCACGGCCTGTCTGGCCAGGGAGTTGGGACCGCACAACATCCTGGTCAATGCCATTTCGCCCGGGCTCGTGCGCACGGATTTCAGTCGAGCCCTCTTCGAAATGGACAGCGCGCCCGAACTGGAGGCTAATGACCTGTCACACGCGTCCTATGTGAAGGCGACGCCTTTGGGACGCGCCGGCGAGGCGCAGGAAGTGGCGGACCTGGCCCTGTTCCTGGCTTCGGGCTTGGCATCTTATGCCAACGGAACCGACATTCCATTGGATGGCGGGTATCTTGTTTGAACCTGCGTTCGGCCGGGATAACCACCGGTGGCAGTGCAGCTGTCACCCATTGTGGTTTCAGGGAGCCTTGCAGTTCGGGTCCCTAGCCGGTGGGGAGCCGTCGGAACCGGAGGTTGTTTGGAGGGACGTCCTACGCTTTGCTTGGCCACTGTGTTGTTTGTCAAACATGGAGCGCCGTTGACAAGGGTTCCGTTTGCCAAGGAACCTGGTCCCGGCTCACCGCGTTCAGAACGGTGAACAGCGTGCACATGGCAGCCACAAGAGCTACCTTCCTGGGTTTGCCCTTTACGCATGGACGCGTGTAGAAAGCGCGAATGGCGGGGTTGTGATGGATGGCGGTCACGGTGGCCAAGGCCATCAGGAGCGCGGGCGCGTCAGTGGCGTTCATGATGGAAGTTCCAGACAGAGGCAAAGACCGCTCCCATCCTACTCGCAGGCTCCGCCCCCCAAACCAGTAAACCGGAATTCGTTTGCTTTGGGTTGAGGCGCGCGCAGTTCCCCCTGAGCCTGGTGAATAATCTGCGTTGAGGACCAGAGAAACAGGCTGGCCATGATGCCGGCGACGATCAAGTCGGGCCACGCGGTTCCCGTCACCCACACACCACTTGCGGCGACGATCACTGCAAGATTGCCGATGGCATCGTTGCGGCTGCACAGCCAAACCGACCGGACGTTGGCGTCGCCGTCTCGGTATTTCAGCAAAAGGAGGACGCTGGTTAGGTTGGCGATGAGGGCCAACACGCCGATCGCGCCCATGACTTCCGCCTGAGGCATGCCGCGGACCAGGACATGATACGCCGTGGTGCCAAAGACCCAAAGCCCCATGGCACCTAGGCTCAGGCCTTTCAGGAGGGCGGCCCGCGCTCGCCAGAAGGGAGTCATGCCGATCACCAGGAGCGTAATGGAGTAGGTTGCGGTATCGCCCAGGAAATCGAGTGCATCGGCCTTGAGTGCTTGGGAGTCGGCCAGCAGGCCCGCTCCCATCTCGACCACAAACATCGCCGCATTGATGGCGATTACGGCCCAGAGCATTCGCTTGTAAGCGGCCGAGAAACCATCGAACTTCACATCATGACCGCAGCCACAACCGGACATGGTGGCGGACTCCCCATAAAGCCTTTGGAACCTTGCACGTCTACTCCCACTACAATCTGCGGCTACTATAGATGCAAGAGGCATGTGGTGCCAGAGACTGAAATTACGATTGGCCAGCTTTCGCGTGAGACGGGCTGCACGGTATCGACCATTCGCTACCACAAGCAAGATCGGACTGCTGTCAGTTCCCCTCGGTCGGCTGGGAACACGCGACCATATGGTCCAGCGCATCGGGCGCGTCTCGGCTTCATCCAACATTGTCGGGCTTCTTGCAGTCGGCGATCCGAGACCTTCTGTATCTTGCCGATCATCCGGATCGGTCATGCACGGCGGGCACGAAGATTGCGCGCGGACACCTCGATGACATGAACCGATGCATCGCTTTCCTCATGGTGCTTAAGTTGGAAATGGAACAAATGATTGAAGCATGTGATGGTGGCCGCGTCGAGCAGTGTCGCATCATTGAAGGCTTGGCAGACCGCTCGCGCTTTCACTGCCTGAGAGCCGGATGCAATAGGGTTGAGTAAGGCCAAGGTTTTGCAATGCTGTCGGCTTGCAAAGCTGAACGAAGCCACGAATGCCCTGGACCAAAACCGCTTGCCGAGCGTGTCGGCGTGCCTGCCCGCGTTACGCAAGTGATTTGATCGACTGTGGGCGGGTTCTGATCAAGCCTTTTGTGCCACCGCCCCCCATCGGCCGGCCGCGCAGGACCGATCTGCGCGGGATCATGAACGGGGACGCAAATGGCCTGGGTGGGAGGCCAAAGGTGAATACTCCCCAAGACTTCCCTCCTGTCTCGACGGTGCAGTGGTTT
Source organism: Caldilineaceae bacterium (assembly GCA_965208365.1). Classification (GTDB taxonomy): domain Bacteria; phylum Chloroflexota; class Anaerolineae; order Caldilineales; family Caldilineaceae; genus Bin34. The sequence goes on from OZ242330.1 coordinate 3,244,731, forward strand.
TTTCATATGTGGCGCGACAATGGATTCTGGCAGATCGATCCGGTCCGTGTTTGCCGTCCGTGCGGCCGCTTCCGGATCCGGCGTGCGCTGAAACCAGCCCCAATCCATAATCAATGATGTTGTGGCCGTACTCAATTGGTGTATGTTCCTTGGCCTTGCTTTAGGTTTTGATCACCCAGTCTGGAAATTCACATGCTCTCCGATCTCGACACACTGATGGCGGACCGCGGCCTGGACGGGCTGCTGGTCGTGGGGGACAGCTCCGGCAATCCGGTCATGCAGTACCTGGTGGGGAACGTCCACTTCGAGCGCGCTCTCATCTACAAACCGGTCGGTGGCGAAACCACACTGATTCATGGGTCCATGGAGCGGGACAACGCCGCGGGTACCGGATACCGCCTGATTGATCGGGACCAGGTCTACAACGCGTACGAATACCTTAAACGCCATGAAGGCAACCAGCTGGATGCCTCTGTTCACATGCTCTTGGACGTCCTGCGTGACAGCGGCATGCAGGGCACGGTCGGGTTTTACGGCACCCAGGACGTGGGAGCCGGATGGACGCTGCTGAACAATCTGGCCGACCGGCTGGAGGGGATCGACATCAAGGGCGAGTTTGGCCAGACCCTGTTTACGGAAGCGCGTGCAACCAAGGACAATCGTGAATTGGCCGAATTGGCCGAGCTTGGGCGCCGGACCTGTACGGTTGTACACGAGGTTGAGGATTTCCTGACCGGCCATGCGGTCGCCGGCGACCACGTGGTGAAGGAGGATGGCACGCCACTCACCATTGGCGATGTGAGGACGTTCCTCCAGGGCCGCCTACAACTGCAGGAACTGGCGGAAGACCATCAGACCATATTCGCCCAAGGCGCCGAAGCCGGCGTCCCGCACAACGCCGGCACAAACAGTGTTCGGTTGCGCACCGGTTCGCCCATTATCTTCGATATCTTCCCCAAGGGGCGTTCGGGCTACTTTCATGACATGACCAGAACCTGGTGCCTTGGACATGCTCCGGATCATGTGGCCGAAGCCTGGACCGCCACCAAGCAACTGTTCGACGAGGTGATGGCTAGGTTCAGGGTCGGAGAAGCCTGCGCCAGTTTTCAGGCACAGGCCTGCGACTTCTACGAGGGGTTGGGCCACTCCACGCCGCGTACCCATCCGGGAACCCATGAAGGCTACGTGCACAGCCTGGGCCACGGGATCGGGCTGGATGTCCACGAGGGGCCCAATCTGAGCCTGGCCCAAGGCAATACGGACGTGCTTCAGCCGGGCCATGTAATTACGGTGGAACCCGGCCTGTACTATCCGGACCAGGGATGGGGGGTACGACACGAAGATGCCGTGGCCCTCAACGAGGACGGTGAACTCGTTTGGCTGACCAACTATCCTGCCGAGTTGGTGTTGCCCATGCGCGGCTAATCCGCGTGGTTGCGGTTCCCGACAGGCCGGCACCGGCTTCGCCGTTCAAACGTACAGGTTGCGCAGCTTCAGCGCCAGCTGCAGGCCGAATCGGGCATCAGCCTCTTCCAGGTCGATTTGGGTGATGGTGTGGATGCGGTTTAGCCGATAGGTGAGCGTGTTGCGGTGGACCTGCAGGTAGGCGGCCGTCTGGCTGATGTTGCCGTGGCAGGCAAAGAAGGCATCCAGTGTCTGCATCAGGCCTGCCTTGTGGGAGTTGTCGTAGGCGATGAGATCCACGAGGGTTGACTGGTAGAAGTGTTCCGTTTCGGGAAAGGAGCGGAGTGCCGTTAGATATCGGTATAGTCCCAGGTCCTCGAACTGGGTCACTGACGATGATCCCCAGCGTTTGTTGGCCCGCAGGCACTCCCAGGCCTGCTGCTGACTCTGCAGCCATGCCGAGAGCGAATGGACTGCATTGCCAATGCCGATGTGAATTTCGCTGTCAGAGACAACGCGCGTCAGATCCTCCACCAAGTCCTGGGCAAGCTGCTTGCCGGCGGCATTGGACTCGTCTCCTTCCGGATCCACGGGCAGGTAGAGGAGCAGGCTTTGGTCCCGGCTGCTGGACAAGACCTTGAAGTTTCTTCTGGCGAGCGCGGTGAACAGGACGTCGGGCCAAGGCTCGAGGCCTTGAGCCTCCACCATCCACGCGACATGGGGTTGGTCCAGCGCGTAGCCCAGCGAGCGGCCCCTGCGAATCCAAGCTTGTTCGTCCGCGATGTTGGAACCCAGGAGCTCGTCCAGAAACGACGCGCGCATGCGTTCCTCGGCGGCCCCCACCGCGTTGCGCGTGACCCAGTCCAGGGCAACTGCGGCAGCCCCTTGCACGATGGCCATTTCCTCGATGGGTGAAAGGTTTGGCGGATCCCCGGTGCGGCGTAGAAGCATGCAATACCCTTGGATTCTCTCTGCTGCCACTACGGCGCCAATCGCCACCCGATTGCAGTCCCGCAGCGGAAAACGGTCCTCCAGTTCCCATGTCTCAACGCTGTTGGCCAACTCCTCCCCGGACTTGCCCACTGCCCAACTGCGCAACCGCATCACGTTGGGCAGGGCGGCTTGCAGACTGGCGATGCCACCACGGGCGCGCTCCGCGCCGGCCGCCGTGACGATGTGCCCTGCATCGTCCAGGACCAGGAACGGCTGGTTGGTAACGTGGTGAATCTGGGCCGCGATGGCCTTCTGGCCGCCTCCGTCCAATGTGATTTGGTTCAGATCCCGCTGAAGGTCCGACGCGCGCTGCAGGACATAGGCGGAACGGTCGACGATCAGACGGATGATGTCGCGCTCAACCTGCAAGAGGGATACACCGTCCGGAATCGCAAACAATGGAACGGACTCCCGAACGGCGGTTTCGCGCGCGTTACGGGACAGGCGGCCTTGGGCCGCGACCCCCGAGATGGCAGCTTCGCGCAACCGCGAGATGACGTTGCCCAAATCGCCGCTGGCCTCGAACACCCGCAGGTCTTCCATATTGATGAGAGCGAGTTCACCGCCTTCGAGGGTGGGGAATGCCGGCGGGCTGGGACGGCTGCTGCAGGCCCAGCTGACCGACACGCGCAAATTTGCGTCGGGGGTGAGCAGCTCCGTGCCCACCGGCAATACCAGATGGAAGATTTCTTCGAGAGTTGTGGCGGTCAAGTTCATGGTCTGCGCCGAAGGCACGGGTTCCTCAACCTGCAACAGGTCCGCGATTGGGCCTGGATCATGGTAGGCAGATGCCCTCGAGCCTGATTATATGCAATCTGCATAACGACACAACCTATTACTCTTGAACAGGGGTGTCCAAACACCGTTTCACCCTGTGATCCGTACGGGATCAGCCTCTTCATTGGTCATAGCGTACAAAAAATTCTCGTAGCAGTCCATATGCATTGTTGTCGGCGGCAGCAATCTTCAGTGCTGCCGTGCAATCTGCATAGAAAACGCACCGCTCATGAGCGGTGCGTTCCGGCTCTGGTTGTACTTGTCGGTCGGGGCCGGTCTCAACGTCCGACTGCAAGCCGACCGCGCGGGACCGAACGGTTCGAATCGATCACCGACTCATGGGAAAGGCTATCGCGGCACTCCAAACAACCCCCCACAGGACAAAGGCGGTTTGCAACCAGTTGGGATCCTGTCCCAGAGGGCTTGCCAGCACCAGCACCAGCAGGCTTCCGACGATGCAACCCACGATGCTGAACAGGACCAAGCGTCCGAACGCGACACCCTTGGCCGTGGCGCCGACCAACAGGCTCCAGAACAGTGCGGAGAGAACCAACAAGCCCAGGGCGCTGCCGACGGCACCCAATATCGCCGGCACAATCCCCTCGCCAATGTTGCCGTTGCCCAATGCACGGCCCAGCGCCGGCAGCGCGCCCATCACCAGCAGGGCGATGACAACGTTGACAACGGTGGCGGAGCTGATTAGGAACATGGCCACCACCACGCCAATCAAGCTGGCGACAAACGTGTACAGGCAGACTTTGTTTACAAGAGGCTGGCTGCCGCCGGACGCCCCGGCATCACCAGCCGCAACAGTCATCATGGAAAACACGTTGAAATCTCCTAACTGGGTGGACGCTCGGGACCGGGTCGCGGGCTTGCCAAGCAGAATTGTATCAGGATTGGGTTGTGTGCTGTCCCCGCCGGGGAGGATGATGGCCGGAAGCAGGGAATATGCGTCGGGTTCCATCCATCCCCGCTATCATGGGCGGATCGCCCGGCCACCGGGCGGGCGCAACGCGCGATCATGCCAGAGGCCCGGGCGGGTACCAGCATATTTCAACACTTGACCCAGTACAGCGACCTGCTTCGATACAACAGCAATGTCCGCTGGCTGTGGTTTTCCCACGTGTTGAGCCTGTTTGGCGACTGGTTCAACTTCATTGCATCGACGCAGTTGGTGGCCCAGTTGGCGCCCTCGCCCCTGGCGCTCTCGATTCTCGTCGGCATTCGAACTGCGAGCCCGGTGTTCGGTGCGCCCCTGGTGCCGTACATTGTGCGGCGCATGCGCCGCCGTACGCTGCTGATTGGCGCCGATGTAATTCGATTCTTTTCGGTACTGGCGCTGTTGCTGATCCGCAGTCCGGAAGACCTGTGGATTCTCTACACCATGATTGGCCTGCAGGGGTTTCTGGCAGGTATGTTCATGCCGGTGCGCATGGCGATTCTGCCCAAGATTGTGGTCAACGAACATGAGCTGGGGACTGCCAACACCCTGTCGTCGTTGAGTTGGACGGCCATGATTGCGCTGGGCATGTCGCTGGGAGGCGTGGTGACGGCCAAGGCGGGGATCAACGTCTCCTTTGTGGTTGATGCCCTGACGTTCCTGGGTTCCGCAGGCTTGATAACGCTCATGCACTACGAGCGCAACACAGGTCCGGATCAACCGCGGGGCACTGGCACGCCTGCGACGGACGAGCGCGTTACGTATCCTGATCTGTTTCGGTTCCTGCGGGTCAACCTCGACTTTCTGTTTGTGGGTTCCATGAAGACCGTCGTGACGGTCTTTAGCTTCGTGCCCACCCAGGTGTTGCAGGTCATGCTCAGCTACCGCTACGAACACATTGGGCCGAGCGCCATCGTGGTGGGGATCATCTTTGGCATCGGTGGCTTGGCGAGTTTCTTTGCACCGTTGGTGACAAGGGTGTTTACCGGCAATGACCATATGAAGCTCCGGCACGCGGTGACCATGAGTTTCCTATTGACCGGTCTCGGCATGTGGCTCCAGGCTCCCATCCCGCCTTTTCCGATTCTGTTGTTCGGCGTGGCGCTGCGCAATGTGGGGGCAGTGCTGATTTGGACCTTTTCTTCCCAGATCCTGCTCAGCCGGGTACCTGCCGCGATGCGGGACCACGTCCTGTCGGCCGAGTTCCTCTTGTTGAACCTGGCCGGCATCCTGGGAGTTGTGCTGCCGGCCCTTACGTCCGGCAACCCGGATCGCGGGATTCCGATTGCCTTTTTCGCCCTTGGAATGTGCTTTGCTGTGGGAGCCGGTGGGTGGGCACTGTGGCTGATACGGGGTCAGTACTCGTTGCCCGAGGTTGAACGGGAGTAACCGGTGGCCGCCGGACACCGACCGAGAAGGCTGATCCGCGGCCAGCGGGAGCGTTCGCGTCAAGCGGAACTGATCCCGTGGCAAACAGTTGGCGTCCATTGCGTCCCGGCTAGGAACAGGGCTGGTCGCGTCCCCGAGAATGTAGCCCCGAGTTTGGCCGGTTCCAGAACTTGCAATTGAACCGGCCAGAAACCTTTGCTTTTGGTCCGGTCCTTCATTGAAGGAGGGAGGTGGCCGACCCAGCGGGGTAACGCGCGCGGCTGTGCAAGGTGGGTCTGGCCTCCGATATCCCCTTCGCAACCAGGCTGGAGTTGGCTCGGCACATGCTGAACCGGACGCTCGACACCGGGGTGGCCATGGCCTGGGTGGGGGTGCGCAGTAGCCACAACCACTGCTGCGATCGGTACATTCGGCTGGAGGACCGGAGCTGGTTCCACGTGCCGATTTCGGCGGGAATCCCCCAAACCCTACCCGAGTTCCGGGGGCTGCTGTTCTGGTTCAATGTCGGAAACGATCATCCCGGATGTCAGAGTGATGGGTTGTCTGTGCTCGACGCCCAATGCCCGAACATGGCCAAATTGCACGGGTAGGGCCTGGTCCGTGTACAGATTGGGGCCGTTCATCAGATGGTAGTGCAGGTGCGGGCCGGGAGAGTGGCCGCTGTTGCCGACGTACCCCAGGAGGGTTCCCCGCCGGATGTGATCGCCTACCCTAACCTGCACGCTGCCCTGTTGGAGATGGGCCAGGTAGGAGAATTCGCCCCTGCGGTGACTGAGGGCAACAGCGTTGCCCAACACCCGTCGCGCGTCTCCCTGCATCATGGCCGGGTCGGGAACCTGGCCCGGCGCCATATCCGGCATGTCCCAAATGGTGAAGGCCACCCGCGCGGAGGCGGGAGCGTACACGGGTTCCCCAAAACCGTAGTGATCCTCGAGGTTGGCACCGGTGTTGCCAAAAAAGCGGTTGTCGGAACCCAACTTGACGAAGTCGAGCGCAAAGGCTTGGCTGACCGGTTCCGCCTTGTGGAGGTCCCGCCAGTCGTTGCCCTGAATCACCCACCAGTTGCCCCGCAGCGGAAATCGGAGATCGGTGGACTGTTGCGGAAACGTCACTGGTATCCGGAGGGTCTCGTTCCAGGTTTCGCCGTTCGCGGAAGTCAACACGGCCGTGACCAGCACGCTGTCCGCGCGGACATAGGCCGGAGCGTTGAAGTACAGGTGCTGGATGGCCAGACCCGTTCCTTCCTCGATCTCCAGGGACGGCAGGCCGGTGTGCGCCTGCAGCATCGGGGCCGTCCAGGCCTGTTCGGACAATATCTGGTGGTCCGCCAACAGATTCACCGCCAGCCCAAGGAGGACCATGTTGCCTCTGACGGCAGTGATGCCCAATGTGAAGACCAGTTCCTGTCGCGGACCGGCGAAGTGGGGATGGGGCAGGTCAACGTACGCAGCTGCGAAAATGTGGGGAGGACTGGCTTGCAGCCGCGCCAACTCGGGCCGTTCGAATTCGGGCATCGCGTTCGAAAGGGACCGGTCAGCGACTAGTCTGTTCGTTGGCCAGCAGCGCAAACCTGGCGACAAGATCGGCAGGCGGTTCCTGACCTGCCAGGGCACGCTCGAACATGATCTGGGCCAGGTCCCAAATCACCTTGGCGCCGGGCCCCACATGCATCGGGACCGTTTGCTCGAGCAACGCCTTGAGTTCGCGGGCTGCGCGTGAATCGGCTTCGGACTCTCGTTGGGCGGCTGGCAACCCGCGCGTGGTGTGTGGAGAATCTGCCGCCAGTTCAATCAGGGCAAGGGCCGCCATAACGCTGGCGTCCGTGTCCCGAGGTGACTGCCCGGCGATTACAAAGAACGACTCGGAATTCACAAAGGGTCGTGCCGGGCCGGCCGGGCCATCCGGGATGGACAGCACGCGCAGGCTGTCTCCCAAGGCCGGGACAAAGGAGTCGAGGGTCCATGACCCGTCGATGATCATGGGCAGTTCTCCGTGACGAAAGGCACGCTGGAGTTCGGCATAGTCCTGGGAGAACCAAATACCTCCGGATAGATTGGCCTCGCGCAGCCACGTTAGCCATGCCTCTGCACCCGGTTGCTGATCCAGCACCACGCGATAGCCGGCATCCAGCATGACCGCGCCGTAGGCGGGGAAACCCCAACCGAGGTGAAACGGGCTTATATACAGGCCCAGCAGCGGCGTGTCGGACAAGTTGGCCTGGACCAACAGATCGTCCAGCGTCCGGGGAACTTCATTCGGCGCGATAAGGTCCGTGTTGACATACAGCGCGACAGTCTCCACCCATGCTGGCAGTGCAACCAGACTGGAGGCAATGGTGTTGCCGTACCAGGCGGAAGACAGCAAGTCGGCCTCCTGGACCAGGTCCATGTAGCCGTTGAGCGGTTGGACTAGATCCTCGGACGCCAGATCGGGATATCGGGAGATCGGCGCCAGCAACAGGCTGGGGCCGTTCCCAGCCAGGATGGCGTCCAGCAGGCGCTGCCGGACTTCGGACGGACCTACGTGGACCGCGTCCAGGTACAGGTCCGGATGATCGGACTGCAACCGGTCCAACATCGAACGGAGGATCTTGAGGTCTTCGCCATTCCAGGAGTGCCACAGGACAATGTCGCCTGCCAAACCAAGTTCGGGTTCGGGCGTCGAAGTGGGAGTTGGCAAGGGGGTAGCGGTTGCCGGAGCCGCATGTGTTGGGGTGGATTCCGGGGTGGGACCCGGGGCGGGTTCTTCGACACAGGCTGCCAGGACCAGGCCGAGCGCCACTGGCAGGATAAGTCGGGCCGCCGCTCGCAATGCCCGGCCGAACCTTCCTTGAGAAAGCATCACCAACAAGGTGGGAGCCGCCTAATCCGTCGCCTGCAAGTGGCGTTCCAAGGCGGACACGGCTAGGTGGTAGCTGTTCCGACCGAAACCGCTCACCTGACCCAGGCAGGCCGCCACCAAAACCGACGTGTGACGAAATGAATCCCGGGCGTGGATGTTGCTGATGTGCACTTCCACCACCGGGGTTTCGATGGCCTTGATGGCATCGTGAATGGCCAGCGAATAGTGCGTGAAGGCGCCGGGGTTCAGGACTACGCCATCCGCCTGGCTGCGGCACCGGTGCAACTCGTCGACAATCTCACCTTCGTGATTGGACTGGAAAAATCCAAGGCTGTGCCGCTCGCCGAATTCAGCGGTCAGGGACCGTTCGACGTCGGCCAGCGTAAAGGTGCCGTAGATCGAGGTCTCGCGGGTGCCCAGCAGGTTCAGGTTGGGGCCATTGACGATCTGGATGCGAGCCATGTGGAGTTCCCCGGTCAGTTCAGGATGTGTTCCCAGGCCGACAGTACCAGTTCGTCGCCGGGATTGGGGATCACGGTGAGCTGCTGAAGGTCCTCGATCACGACAAAGCGCAGGACGGCTCCCCGACGTTTCTTGTCGGTGCCCATGGCTGCCAGCAGGTCGCCGGCGCGGCCGGACAGGTCCGGCGCGGAGTTGATATCGTCCACGCGGACCGGCAGTCCCAGCCCTGTCAGCAGGCTGCGGACGCGCTGTGCCGTAGACGGAGAGCACAGGCCGGCCTGCACGGACAGGTGGGTGGCGGCCGTCATCCCCACTGCGACGGCCTCGCCATGGCGAATCGTATATTGGCTGACTTGTTCGAGGGCATGGGCAAAGGTGTGGCCGAAGTTCAGGATGGCCCGGCGTCCCTGTTCCAGCGGGTCCTCCTCGACTACATCGATCTTAACCTGCACGGCGGCCGCCAACCAATCGGCCGCAGGGGTTGCCGGGGCATGCATCAGCATCTCAAACAGATGTTCGTCCCCGAGAATGGCGTGCTTGGCGACTTCCGCCATTCCAGCCCGGAGTTCGGCCGGCGGCAGCGTGTCCAGGAGATCCGGATCGAGCAGCACGCCCACCGGCTGCTTGAAGGCGCCGATCAGGTTCTTGCCCTCCGGCAGGTCCACCCCGCACTTGGCGCCGACCGAGGAATCCACCATGGCCAGCAGGGTGGTGGGTGCAACCACGTAGGGCACGCCGCGAAGATAGGTGGCAGCCACGAAACCGGCCGTGTCGGTGACCACGCCGCCGCCCAGGGCCAATACCGGGCTGCGCCTGTCCATGCCCGCCGCCAGGAGGTCGGAATAGAGCCTCCGGACCGTTTCCAGGGTCTTGTGTTGTTCACCTTCGGGCATGGTGAAAACCCGGGGATCGAAACCGTCCGCACGCAAGGCGTCGACCAGGCCGGCGGCATGGAGTGACTCAATATCCGGGTTTGAGAGGACCGCAACCTTGACGCCCTCGAGGCCGCATTGGCGCAACAGGCGGCCTGTTGCCGCCAGGGCTCCGGAACCCGTCCAAATGGGATAGGACCCCTCCGGGTTGTCCACGGCAAGGACTTGCAACGAACCGTTCGTGCCAGGCACGGCTGGATGCGGGGACGGCACTTCCGCCTCGGTTCCGTCAGATACCAGAGTCAGGATGCGATCCACGATCTGGTCGACGGTCAAGTCGGTGGTGTCGATTTGCAGCGGAATCGAACTGTAGCGCTCATCCCTTTCCGCCAACAGAGCGCGGATGCGCGCCAAGCGGTTGTCCGGGGCCAGGTCCAACAGCGGCCGGTGGGTCTCGTTGCGGATTCGTTCCAAAATCTGTTTGGGTGTTGCCGACAGACAGATTACGGTGCCCGATTCGGCCAGCACCCGGTGGTTCTCCGGATTGACCAAGGCGCCACCGCCCGTGGCCACGATCAGTTCGGTCCGTGCGGCCACGTCCCGGCATACCTGGCTTTCAATGTCGCGGAACCGGGTCTCACCGTGAATCGTGAAGATCTCGGGCACCGTCAAACCGGCACCCTCCTCGATTAGGTCGTCCATGTCCTGGAACCTGCGGTCCAGGCGTGCAGCCAGCGCCTTGCCGGCGGTAGTCTTGCCCGTGCCCATGAAGCCGGTCAGGATGATGTTGCCGTTGCCTGGCATAGCTGCCTCAATTCTCCGGAAACAATCTGAAACGGTCCGGATCCGTGTCCCCGGCTTGGTGCATCAGGACTGCGTTCATCAATTCAATCGCCATGCGGGACTCGAGGGTGATTCCGGCGCGGACTCCCACGCAAGGGTCGTGGCGCCCCTGTTTCAGCTGAAAGTCGATTTCGTCCAATCCCTTCGTTACGGACTGTTGCGGCAGGGCAATGGAGGACGTGGGCTTGAATCCCACGCGGAATGACAATGGGCTGCCTGTGGTGACCCCACCCAGCAAGCCGCCGTGGTGATTGCCCTGGTAGCCGCGGGCGCGAATGGGGTCGTTGTGTTCGCTGCCCCGGCGGCCGACCGATGCCCAGCCCGAACCCATCTCGCAGGACTGTACCGCGTGCAATCCACCCAGGCTGCCCATCAGGCGCAGCTTGAGGCTCTGGTACAGGGGTTCACCGGCTAGGGGCGGGGGATTCAGGGCCACCACCTCGATACCCGCGCCGAGTGAATCGCCGCGCACCCGCGTATCGCGGATCAGTCGGCCGGCCGCCGTCGCGAATTCGGTGCTGCAGGTATGGAGATCGTTGTCCGAAAGCTCCCGCTCCAGTTCAGCAATGCTCTCGGCTGGAATACGGCCGCGCCCGATTGCGAACCGATCGAGCACAGAGTGGTCCGACTTCAGTTCCCCGACCTGGCAGATCGACGAGACGATCACCGTGCCGAAATTTCGCTGGAGGTAGAGCCGTGCCACACTGCCGCCGATTACGTCGGAAATGGTGGAGCGGTAACTGGAGCGGCCGCCGCCGCGCACGTCTGTGAAGCCCCGTGACTTGTGGTACTTGACCAGGTCCGCGTGGCCGGGCCGCACCGCTCCCTGCAATCCCTGCAACTGGTCGTAGTGGGCAGATTTGCGGCTGCGCGAAAACACCAGCGCGGACAGCGGTTCACCGGTGGTGAAGCCGCCGCTGTACGTTTCCAGGGCCGGACTGTCCGGGTCCGCAACGGAGAGGCGGATGGACGGCCCGTCCAGCAAGTGTTCCGAGCGGTACAGGCCTCCGGTCAGGAACACGGTATCGTCCTCGCGCCGGGGTGTGCCGTGCTTGCTGCTGCCGGGCCTGCGGCGGTCCAGGAAGTCCTGAATCCGGTCCCGCTCAATCTCGAGGCCGGCAGGGCAACCGAAGACGATGGTGGTCACAGCCGGACCATGGCTTTCGCCTGCACCGGCGACGGCGAACAGCGGTCCGCCCAGGATCTCCACGGTGTACCGTCCCTACGCCTGCATGGCCGTCCGGTTGGCGACCGCCTGGCGCGCTTGGCTCACGAACGCGCGGACCGCGTCGACGTCCTTCAGACCGGGTGCAGCCTCAACGCCGCTGGACACATCCACGCCCCAGGGATCCGTCTGCGCCACGGCTTGTGCCACGTTGTCCGGCGCCAGGCCTCCCGCCAGCATGGTTCTAGGCACGGAAGCGGCCACAGTGCGTACCAGAGACCAGTCTGCCTGCTCGCCCGTGCCTCCCCATGCCTTGCGCGAGTAGCTGTCGACCAACAGGCCGGGGCCTACACCCCGGGAGACTGCGCCATAGCGGCTAACCAACTCGGATGCCTCGTCCCGGGAACGCGGACGCACGGCCATGAAGCACTCCGGTACGAGTGCCAACAAGTCCTCCGGGTCCGGGTTGCCGTACACCTGTAGGAGATTGATGCCGGAGAGGGCCGCGGCCTCATTCATTTGTTTCGGGGTGAGGTTCACGCAGAGGCCGACGCAACGGGCTCGGCCGTCGGCCAGGGGTCCATGTGTGCCGAGGTGGTTTATGAGTTCACCGGCCCTGGAGGGTTCGATGAAGCGCGGCGAAGGCGGATGGAACACGAACCCAAGGTAGTCGGCGCCCGCGTCCAAGGCGGCTTCCGCATCTTCGGGCCTGGTCAGGCCGCAGATCTTGACCTTCATCGATGGTTCAAGGCCCTCCTGGGGTCCTATTCTTCAATCGCCACCAACGAACCGGCGGCAGCGAATTCCCGCACCTTGCGCTCGCGGCGGGACTGGGGCAGTTTGCTGAAGGCTTCGCCGACCAGAATCGCGTCGCACCCCATTTCGGCCATCGTGGCGGCATCGGTGGCTGTCGTGATGCCGCTTTCGCCGACCAGAACCCGATCCTCGGGGATCCGATCGCGGAGTTTGCGCGTGGTTTCGAGGTCCACCGTAAACGTGCGCAGATTGCGGTTGTTGACGCCAATGATACGGGCATCCAGTGCCAGTGCCCGATCCAGCTCCGCCTCGTCATGTACTTCGACCAGGGCCTGCATCCCGGAGGAGTGCACCAGATCCAGAAGGGACCGGCAATCCTGGTCTCCCAGGACGGCCATGATCAGCAACAGGGCATCCGCGCCGGCGGCCCGTGCCTCCCAGACCTGATACGGATCGAAAATGAAGTCCTTGCGCAAAACCGGAACGGGTTGCCCTTCCGCCTCGAGACGGTTCCCGACTTGTTCCAAATAGGCCAAATCCCCCTGGAAGTGGGTCTTGTCGGTTAGGCAGGACAGGGCGGCCGCGCCGCCGCGCACGTAGGCCGAGGCCATGGCGGCCGGATCCCAGTCGCGGGCAATCAGGCCGCGCGAAGGACTGGCGCGCTTGATTTCCGCGATAATGCTGGCACCCGGCTCGCGCACCAGGGCACCGGCCAGATCCTGGGCCGGCCGCGCGAGTCGTGCCATGGCGATCAGCTCCTCCTCCCGCACCCGGTGTTTGGCCGCCGCCACCTCCTTGCGGCGCACGGCCATGATTTTGTCCAGTACCTTGCCCTGGAACTTGGCGATGTCCAATTGCGACCGCTTCATGCCTGTCGCTCCTGCGTAAACGCGACAAACCGCTCCAGCGTATCCAGGGCCTTGCCCGAGTCTATGCTTTCCCCGGCCTCCGCCAGGTGGGCGCCGATGTCCCCGTCCTCCGTGGCCAGGGCCGCAGCGGCGTTGAGGACAACCACATCCCGCATGGGGCCCTTGACCTCACCGGCCAGGATCCCGCGGGTATATCCCGCGTTGTCCGCCGGGTCACCGCCTTTGATCTCGTCCAGGCCGGATCGGGACAAACCCAGCTCCACCGCGTCCACGGTCATTTCTTGGATGCGGCCATTGCGCAGGTGGACGATGTGGTTGGGGCCAGCCAACGACAGTTCGTCCATGCCGCCCGCACCATGGACGACAAACGCCGCTCGTTTGCCCACGCGCTGCAGCATCCGGGCCAGCTCGATGCTGAGGTCGGGACTGTAGACCCCCATCAGGATATTGGTTACCGGCGCGGGGTTGGACAACGGTCCAATCAGGTTGAACAGGGAGCGGATGCCCAGTTCCATCCGGGCCTTGCCCACGTGCCGCATGGCGGGATGGCAGTGGGGCGCAAACAGGAATACAAACCCGACTTCGTCGAGGCAGGCTCCCGCCTGGTCCAGCGACATGTCGAGATTGGCCCCGAGTTCCCGCAGGACATCGGCGCTCCCGCTGCGGCTGCTGGCGGCCCGGTTGCCGTGCTTGGCCACCGACACCCCTGTACCGGCCACCACCAGGGAGGCCGTGGTGCTCACATTGATGCTGTGCGATCCATCGCCGCCGGTACCCACGACATCGAGCAGGGGTTCGTGCCGACCATTGGCCGGGAACGGGGAGGCGTGTTCCATGAGGGAGTTCCAGAACCCCGTGATTTCGTCCACGGTCGGGCCCTTCATGTTCATGGCTACTAGGAACGCCCCGATTTGGGCATCGGTGGCGTTGCCCGACACCATCTCGCTGAGAACGGCCTGGGCCTGATCCTGCGAAAGATCACCTCGTTCCATCACATGTCGAATGGCGGTGGACAAGTCCATTGTCTGTGCCATGTTCTATTCGCCTCCTGCCACCATCGGCATGTCAGGTTGAAGCCTGCGTTGGTATTGGCAGGCAAATTGATCCAGCTCTTCGTCTGCGAAGTCCAGTTTCAGGGCACGGGTCACATCGGACATGCATTCGCGGAATGCCACCCGCAGCAACGGTCCGACCCTGTCCGCGTCGGCTTCGGCCGCCGGCTGCCGCCGGGTCAGTAGCAGGGCCAGGTTGAGCAGTCCCTCAAGGGGCAGCAACCGGACGTACAGTTCCACACGCGGGGCCAAGTTGGCCTGACCCGCTTCCGACAAGTAACGATCCTGCCATGCCTGGCAGTCGTCCACTGGCAAATTCCTCAACATGTGGAGTATGACGTGGGCGCATTCGCGGGCCGGATCGCCGATGCCAGCCAGTTCCCAATCCACCATCCGGACGCGCCCGTCGTACATCAGGCAGTGTTCCGCGTACAGTTCCCCGTGGACGACAGCTGCCGGGGCTGAGCCCTCCAGACTGGTGACGAGTGCAGGCAACTGGCGGGACCCCTCCTGCATTGCCGCGGTCAAGGCTGCATTGAGTTCATCGCACGGTTGTTCCAGCCGCCAACGTTCCAGCCTTCGCAGGCTGCCCTCAATGAGATTCCACTGGTACTCCGCATTGATCGGATGCGGGCTGAGCCGCGTATCGGGTGTCGGCGCCAGGCGATGCAACTGGCCCAGACTTTGGGCCAGAGCCTCCCTGTGGGCCGGATCGCGAACGTCCACCGGACACCCCGGACACCATCGGTAGACCAGCACCTGGCGCGCCAGACCCTCGGGATAACGATCGAACACCAACGGTTCCGGCGCCAGGTCCGCCCGCCAAGCCAGCGTCTGGGCATTGTATTGGCGTCGCCCACGAGCCTGGCCTGCATCCAGGAACATCTTAAGCACCAGGCTTTCCGTGCCGGTTTCCACTTTCCACAAGGCATTGCTGTCGCCTGTCAGTGTGTCCGTGAGACGGACAGCTTGGCCGTGCACCGGGCTTGCCGGGGCATGAGCCAGCCAATGCAGGGGATCCGGGATCGTCCCGGTCTCGGAAGCCATGGTTGAAGGAGACGCGGATGGACAGGTGATGTGCCGGTCAGGCTGGGCGGGCATCGGGACCGGGCAAGTCCAGGAAGTTCTGCAGCATGTCGTGACCCTGTTGCGTCAAAAAACTCTCCGGATGGAACTGGAGGCCGTGGATCGGCTTGCTGCAGTGGCGCACTCCCATGATGTCGCCGCCTGCGGTCCAGGCTGTGATGGCCAGCTCAGGGGACACGGGTCGGTGGATGATGAGCGAGTGGTAGCGTGTGGCGGTGAAGGGGTTGGCGATGCCTTTGAACAACCCTTCCCCGTCATGGTGGATTTGGCTGGTCTTGCCGTGCATAATCTCCGGCGCGCCGGACACCTCGCAGCCGTGTACGTGGCCGATGCACTGCTGGCCCAGGCACACGCCGAGGATTGGAGTTCGTTCGCCCATGGTTTCTATCAGCTCGTTGCTGATGCCGGAGTCCGCCTGGGGTGTTCCCGGCCCGGGGCTGATCACGATGTGGGAGGGCTTGTCGGCGACCACGGTGGCCACCGGCACTTCGTCGTTGCGGTAGACCTTCAGCGATGCCCCCAGCTCCCCCAGGAACTGGACCAGGTTGTAGGTGAAGCTGTCGTAGTTGTCGATCACAATCACCATGTCAGGCCTCCCGGGTGGCGGCTTGGCGTTTGGCAAACTTCTCGCCGCTGCGCCGGATGCGGTTCCAAATGCCTGTCAGCCCCATCGCCTTCTTCATGGCCATGAGGGTCTCCCGGGCTTCCGCGCGGGCCCGTTGGGTACCCGCCTCCAACAAGTGGTCGACGAATCCTGTCCGTGACTCAAAATGGGCCCTGCGCTCGCGGGTGGGTTCCAGGAAGTCGTTGATGGCTTGGGCCAGCGTCTGCTTGACCTCGACATCGCCCACGGCACCCTTGCGGTACCGATCCTTGAGGTCCTCCACCACGGTCCCGCCCGGATTGCGTTGGGATTCCGGAATCGCCGGATTGGTTCCGTCCGGGTGAAAGAAGTCCAGGTACTCGAACACCGGATTGCCCTCGACCGTGCCGGGAATATCGGCTCGAATCCGCTTCGGATCCGTGTACATGCCCATCACGCGCCGGTTGACGGTCGCCTCGTCATCCGCCAGAAAGACGGCATTGTTGAGGCTCTTGCTCATCTTGGCGTTGCCGTCCGTGCCCACGAGCGTGCCGCCCACCACCATCGCATCGGGAATGGGGAACACTTCGCCGTAGGCCAGGTTGAAGCGCCGCGCGATTTGCCGGGTCATCTCGACATGGGCTTCGTTGTCCTGTCCGACTGGCACCAGGTTGCCACGGGGCATCAGGATGTCGGCGGATTGCAGGACTGGATAGCCCAGCAGGCTGTAGGGAACCTGGTCCATGCCCGCGGCGTTGGCCATGTCCTTGATGGTGGGGAGTTGCTGGATCCTCTCGACGGTCACGAGGCTGCCCAGCAGCAGGTTCATTTCGTAGACCTCGTGCACCGCGCTTTGCAGATAGAAGGTGACCTTGTCGGGATCGATGCCAATGGCCAAGTGGTCCAGCACGATGGCCCGGGCGTTGTCGGCAATGGCCTCGATGCTGGCCTTATCCGGTTTGGTGGTCAGCATGTGCAGGTCCGCTACCAGGAAGAAGCACTCGTACTTGTCCTGGAGGGCCAAACGGTGCCGGTGGCTGCCGATGAAATGGCCCAGGTGCAGTTGTCCGGTGGGTCGGTCTCCGGTCAGGATGCGGGGTTTGGTATCGCTCATGGTTGCTGTTCTCCTTCAAAGCTGCAAGGCGTTTTCGGCCAGGGCGACGGCCGTGGTCAGGGCGCGCATCTTGTTCATGGCCTCGTTGTATTCGTATGCGGGCTGGCTGTCCATGACCAGACCGCCGCCGGCCTGCAGGACACAGGTCGCACCCAACATGGTGATGGTCCGGATGGTGATGCAGGTGTCCATGGTCCCGTCGTGGTCGATGTACCCGACCACCCCGGCGTATGGCCCCCTGCGGGACGCCTCCAGTTCCTCGATGATCTCCATGGCCCGGATCTTCGGCGCGCCGCTGACAGTGCCGGCCGGCAGCGTCGCCCGGATGAGGTCTATGCCATCCATGCCGTCCCTGAGCCGTCCTTGGACATCGCTGACGATGTGCATGATGTGGCTGTAACGTTCGATCTGCATCACGTTGTCCACCTGTACCGACCCGTAGTCGCAGACGCGCCCCAGGTCGTTGCGGCCCAGGTCCACCAGCATGACGTGCTCGGCTCGTTCCTTGGGATCCGCCAACAGGTCCTCCGCCAGTTGCCGGTCCTCTTCCGGGGTTTCGCCGCGCCATCGCGATCCCGCAATCGGGTGCAGGCTGGCCTCGCGGTCCTCCAACCGCACGTGCATCTCGGGGCTTGAGCCCACAAGGCGCATCGGCGGACCCTTGAGCCCGGGGATGCCCGAGAAGTCCAGGTAGAACATGTAGGAGGACGGGTTGACCATCCGCAGGGCGCGGTAGATGGTGAAGGGATCCGCCTGCGTCGCCCGCGTCTGGCGCATGCTGAGTACGCCCTGGAAAA
Source organism: Caldilineaceae bacterium (assembly GCA_965208365.1). GTDB lineage: Bacteria > Chloroflexota > Anaerolineae > Caldilineales > Caldilineaceae > Bin34. The sequence goes on from OZ242330.1 coordinate 3,262,677, forward strand.
TGTCGCCGGCGATGATGTATTCCCTGGTGCGGCGCACGATCTCCGCGTATTCCTCCGGCGTCTTCGAGCAGGCCCACGGGGAGTTGTCGTCAATTTCCGGCAGGTCCGGTTCGGCGAACGGCGCATGGATGCGATCGCAGATGGCGTTGATGCGACGACAGGTGTCGATATAGGCCCGATCCAGGTCCGGGTGGGTCAGGTCCAGGTTCACCATCACCAAGAGGCGGTGCTTGACATGGTCGAAGATCACCAGTTCATCGCTGAACAGCATGACCATGTCCGGGGTGCCGATGAGGTCCTCGGCGGTGGTCGGCAGTTTTTCGATGAACCTGACCATGTCGTAGCCGAACATGCCCACGGCGCCGCCCTTGAAGCGCGGCAGGTCCGGCACATCGACCACGGTTTCCGCCGTGACCTGCGCGCGCAGGACATCGAAGGGGTCTCCACACAGTTCCTCTACCGAGCCGTCCTGGTCGGCCAGGGTCATGCGGTCCCCGTAGGCCACCAGGCTGCGGGAGGGGTTCAGCCCGATGAAGCTGTAGCGGCCGAATCGTTCCCCGGCCTCGGCGGACTCCAGCAGGAAGCAGGGCTGGGTAGCCTGGGATCCCTGGATAAGTTGCTGGTCGGGGCGTCGACACAGCTTCAGGAACACGGACACGGGCGTGTCCATGTCGGCCGGGATTTCCCGATAGACGGGATACCGGGTTGCCTCTCCCCGATGGGCCTTGACCTTCGCCAAGGCCGGAACGAAATTCACCGCTGCACCTCCAGAAAACAAAAAACCCGGATGCCGTGTTCGACGGGACATCCGGGGACGAAATCCGGGGATTCCGCGGTGCCACCCCACTTGAGCATCCGGGCACTGCCCTTCGCTCCTCTCTGCAGGAACGGGACTTGCGTCCGATTCCCCGCGCCCTGATAACGGTGGCGTCTCCGGCTTGCCTACTGGGAGGGTTTCCGTTCGGCTTGCGACTCACCGGTCCATTCACCTGCCCCTTGCCTGCTTCCTTTCCACCGTCCGGAAGCTCTCTGAAGGCAGACTGGCAGGCTACTAGCCCGGATCACAGTCCGTTTATGGTTGGTTCAAGGATACAGGCCGGATCGGGTGGTGTCAACATTGTCCGAACATGCAGCCGGGTGTTGGTTCCCGATCACCGCAGGTTGGTTGTGGGGGACGGCTCCGGACCGAGGATGGAACCAAGCCGGCGCTCCGTCGGTCCCCTGCCGGAAAGGAAGGTCAAATTCGGTGCCCAGAGTGGATGGCGCATCGGGTTCTGAATGTGGCGTCCGCGGTCAGTCACACACATCCTTGGTCCGCAACGCGCCAGTCTCAGCCCAGGGATTGGAGCTTGCATGGTCCGCGATGACGAAATTGTGCTCCTTGAAACCGGCAGCGCAAAGGCACTCCGGGGTCCGGTCCCTGGCCTCTTCCACGAACAACCTGACTGATACGGCCAACTGATCGTCGACCAGGTTCCTGAACAGACCCATGTCCCAGAGCAGAACCAGTTCGCGCAGGATCCCGGTGTTCTTGTCGGGGCAGTACTTGGCTGCCGTCCTGATTCGTTCATCGCACAAGGCGAGGATTGGGTTGTCGAACTCAACCGCGGTGGTGGAGTCCATATTCCAGCCCAAGCGGTCCATGCAGTTCAATACGTGGCTGTCCTCGATCACGATGTGGAAGTTGCGCATGTAGGACCTGAACATGCCGCTGTCCACTTCGGCGTTCAGGCATCCGAGCACGGTGTTGCAGACCTCGATCGATTGTGCGGCCGATGACTCCAGGTAGGACGTGAAGGCGACTGTCACGTGAGATCCCAAGGGCCGGAAAACCGGCCCGGCGTTGTCGACCTCGGATATGGGCCGGAAGATGGATTGGGGAGCCCTGCGGTCCCAGTCATCGATGTATCGGTCCAGCACCGTGGCGATAGTGCGCGCGGCCGAATCGGCATCCAGCACATCGCTGATGCTGTCTGCGTAGTCGAGGAGGATGAAGCCGCGCAGGTCCGGGCGGACAAAGTCCATGGTGCGGTAGGCGCTGGAGCGGGGCACGTGCGCGTCCAACCAGATCCAGAGGGCGTCATCGGCACACTCCCACATGCGATCCCAGTCGTTGCTGTAGAAGCAGCCGTCGGCCGCGGACCACAGTTCGGAAACCCGGGTCCAGCCGCTGCTCTTGAAGAGTACGCTGGCGCAGTCGGCCGCGTTGTAGCAGAAGTGGAGTTTTTCGGCACACTCGTCGTCGAATGGTTCGCAATAGGGGGAAATTTCGAACGACGGCGCCAGCGTGAAGTTGGGCCAGACGAGATCGTAGATGGGAAACTTGTCGTCCCAACAGGCGTGGAAGGCCGCATTGCGGCTGTTTTCATCGGCCGCGGTCGAGACACTGCAAGCGTCGAGTTGGTCGGTCCAGGCTGCGGTCAGGCTTTTCTTGTCCAGATTGGGAATGGTGCGGTTGCGGATTGTGACCTGTACCGAGCAGTGGATGTCCAGTCTGGTGCACTGGCCCGCCGGCAGTATCGAAAAGTGGGCGGTTTTCTCGGTCGCGGACAGGATTTCGAAGTAGCTACCGGCGAAGTCGGTCGCGGAAGCGGCCTTGACCGGACTTCCGAACACGAACACCAGCAGAAAGGCGGCCAGCAATCCAACGGCTGCGCCGCTCAGCCAAGCCTTGCGCTTCCGGGAAAGGGTTCGTTGTGGCGAAGTGCGAACGGCCGGATAGCTGGTAGTCAAGGTTTCGGTCATGGCATACATGGAGTTGTGTCGAATGTGTGGCAAGCCAAGGTGGGAGTGTTGCGAAGCAGCCAAACGTCCCGGGACGGGTTTGTCCGTTGTGGATGCGAGCCCAAAATCAACTCTACATGAACTTTCGGTTATTCGGCTTTGCACGCGTGATTGATGAAGTAGTGAGTAGACAGGAGCGTTGGCAGACTACAGGCTTTTGGAGACACCCCGGACTTGCCTCCCGGCCTGCGGAACCAGGGATGCTGCACGGCGCGGTGGATTCCAGGAAGGTGGTGAAGTTGACGGTGAGGTATTCGTCGGCGGTCAGGCGGAAGCTGGGTCCGTGGGTGTCCACATCGTCCATCGACTGGTAAATGGAAATCGGGGTTCGGGAGGCCCAATGTCGCTGGTAGCGTTCGAGCACGGTCTCGGAACGGCGCGTGGACGGCCGGTCGCCGACATCGTCCAGGTCGTCCTCGTAGTCCTCCAGGGTGAAGCCCCGGTCTTCATCCTCCTCATCTTCCAGGTCGTCATAGTCATGATGGCGGCGCATGTTGTCATCAAGCCAATCGTCGAAGGCATCGTCCAAGCACTCCCAGACATCGTCATCATCTTCGTCGTACAGGCAGTGGTCGGCATCGTCCCAGAGCTCACCGATTTGGGTCCAAGGCTTCGAGCTATAGCTGTTGTCGTCACAGTCGTTGGCGTTGAAGCAGACGCGGAGCTCTTCGGCGCACTCATAGTCGGCGCCCTTGCAGTACCCAGTGATTTCGAAGTCGTCGCCGGGATTGATGGTGGGCCAAGTCACAGAGTCAGCACTCCAACAACTCTCGAAGCTTTCGTAGCGCCCATCACCGCTGCTGGCGGCCGGGGTGCAGTCGTCGAGTCCTGCTGCCCATCTGGCTTCGGCATTATCACCTGTCTGCCCCGACACATCGCCCGTGACCTTGACCGTACAGTATTCCCAGTTTTCATCTTCCACATCACAACTGGTGTTGATTGCGAAATAAGCAGTAGTGTCGGATGTCGCTTTGACCACATCAAAGTAGCTGCCGCCCCAATCAGTGTCGGTTCTTGCCAGCGAGACCGATGTCATGCCGGTAAGGTATCGATGCATTTTGGAAGGAGGTACTGCGGTGGACACCCGCGGTCCTGCCTGCGAATCTCGGCCGCTGTCTCCTCGACTGAATGATTTGCGGGTCGCTTGGGCTTGTCGTTCGTCATGCTCTGATGCCTTTCTTCATGAGTTTGGTCAGGGGGTGTGCTGTGTGCCCGTGCCTTTCATGGAGTTGCACGCGTCGCACAGCAGTTGCAGGTGGTATCCGCCATTCGGTCCGGTTCGCAAGACGGCGGAACGGTGTTCGGGCCTGGCGGGTTCGACAGCCAGCAACACGAGTCTGGACGGCAGGACGGTTGGCAGGCCAACGGTCTCCTGCAACTGTTCCAGTGCAGCACGCAGGGCTAACCAGATTGGGACTTCGGTCTCGCGGTTTGGGGCATATGGATGTCCTCCAAGGTTTTCGGTGTTGAAATCCACAGCCTGTCCAAGCAGTCCAAGTCGGTTCAGAGCATTGGCAAAGTCGTCACAGGGCCATGATGGGCTCCAATCGGGCGGGGGCCGGGCCAATCCGGGTGGAACAGGTCACACAAGACCTAGTAGTGCAACGAAACTTCATAGCGTTGGAACAGCTGCTCACAGTATCGATGGCAGACGGCGAGGGGCATGACGAAGCGTACGATGAGGGAGTCCCATCACTGAGCTTCTAACTTTCTCAAAGCTTCGTTGCACTACTAGGTCTTGATGACCGCGGACCGGCATCAGGTCAGTGGTTGCGCTTGACCGTGCGGCCGCATGGTTCGAGGTCACGTCAACAGGAACTGTTCAGACAGGATACTTCGTCCCATAGGGCACTGAGGGTGGCATGGGACGACACATGGCGCACCGCGGCCGGGAAGTCCGGAAACAACGCGGATGTTCGGAGGCCGTGGCACTGGGCCAGGTACATGCGCAGCTGTTGTTTTAGGCATCCGGGAACATACAGAACCTCATAGGCATCCGCGGGCAGGACTCCGCTCGCTTCCGCGCAAAATACGCTGCGCTGCGCGATGGCCCGGGCATCCGTGATCGGTGCCTCCACAATCCTGGCGTCATCCTCATCCTCCGGCAGGAAAACGATACGCCCTTCCCCGCCCGTCCAGCCTACGCCGTTCTCTTCCCCTTCCCGGTCCCAACAGGCAAAGAACAAAGCCACCAAGCAATCCCGCGTGAAATCAATCAGGTTGGTCGGACCGCCGAAATGCTGCATCCGCGCCAGTAGTTGCAAGTTATCCGTCCCGGCATGGAGTTCCGGCAGCAGCCGGTTGATTTCGTTTGCGATCCTGTCTTGCAAGGTCGGCAACCGTCGTGTCTCGGCCGTCGACAAGGGGGTATGGTCCAACCTGCCGGGAATCGCGTGGTCCGGATTTCGGCAGTTGGTTTGTACCCAGCGGTAAAGAGAGGATGTGACAGGAAGCTCGCGGCCGTCTTGGCCCTTGGCTTCCCGTTCCCCGCGAAACACGTAGTCCCCCTGCCGGGCCTTGTGTTGCAGTTCCGACAGAAAGCGGACCAGAGCGGATTCGGATTCCATGTCCCTTGGGTGAGGTACGGAGTTGTTTGTCAGGACTGACTCTGCTGGACGGGTCAGGCCAACAGATCCAACTGCACAGTGAGCACTGTGATCCAACCGCCGAGCAGGGTGGTGAACGTCACGAGGCTGCCAACCGTCCATTGGCTCAGGTGGCTTCCCGGTTCCAGCAGGACCTGCCGGAACCGGGACCAGTCCGTCGGACTGGTCCCGCGGAGCCTATGCTCAGCTCCACAGGTTGGTGGCCAGCAGGGCTCCAAGAGCGACCAGCGGTCCAGGTCTGGGTGTTGAGCCGCCGCTCCATATTGGCTCGCAGGTCCTGAATCTTCCCGCGCAACTCGGCCCGCAACCGCTCCAGGGGCGGCTCGATGTCCGGAATAGCGGTGGCCAACACGGTGGCCTGCTTGATGTTGAAGCCCGCCACCAGGACCGTGCAAAAGGAGCCGTTCATGTCCACCTGAACGGTTTTCAACGAAATGAAACAGTGCCCATTGTTCCCGGCATTCGGGGTTGAAATCCCATTGCTTGCAGTTGCAATCATATTGAAATAGCGGCCTTCAAGGTTGGTACCCAGTTGCCAACAAGACTGAGGTCATGCCAGGCTGGTGTCCAGCAACATCGACAGGAACCTGGCTGGGAGCTTCGAATGTCTGTTCATGGTGTCTGTCTTCCAGAGGCATGAGGGACTGGTTGTGTAGTAGCGTGAGGTTCAGGTTGCCGACTGGGCTACTTCTTGACGGTCGTCCAGTTGACAATCGCAGTGGCATCGGCCGCGGCATCGAAGTACTCGACCCGGACCGTGCGCGTGCCGTAGCGCGGCGCATGGTCCCGATATAGACCAGGGTGGCGGCTGCCCTTTCCATTGGTTGATGATCAACTGGTCGTCCTCAACCCAGACCCGAATGCCACCGTCGGCAATCACTATGAACCAATATTCCTGGCCCGTGTAGATGCAGTAAACCCCGGATACCGTTCCGCAGAGCTGGCATCCGGGGCTTGTTCAAGTCTGACTTTAGCAGGTCAAACCCGAATTGCCGGAGCAGTTGGTCAGTCGCACACGTCCTCTGTCCGCAGTGCACCGGAGCGTTCCCATGGACCTTCGGTGTTCTCGGGAGTGATGACAAAGTTTCGCTCTGCGAACCCGGCGGCACACAGGCACTCCGGAGTTCGATCCCGGGCCCGTTCCACCTGTAGGCGCAACCCTTGGGCAAACGAGTCGGGAAGAATACCTCTCAGAAGTCCGGTGTCCCACATGGCGAACAGGTCGTCGCTGGCACCGGTGTCCTTGGCCGGGCAGACCTCATTGGCTGTCTTCATGCGCTCGTCGCAGAGGATCAGGTCGGGGTTGTCGAAGGGTATGGCGTGATCGTCCTCCACGTCCCAGCCGGCCCGGTCCATGCAGCGCATGACCGACCGGTCCTGGATGACAATGTGCAGGTTCTGCATGTAGCTGCGGAAGGTGTTGCTGTAGGTGGTCACGGTGACGCATCCGATGGTCGTGTTGCAGATCTGGTACGGCGCGGTGGATTCCAGGAAGGTGGTGAAGTTGACGGTGAGGTATTCGTCGGCGGTCAGGCGGAAGCTGGGTCCGTGGGTGTCCACATCGTCCATCGACTGGTAAATGGAAATCGGGGTTCGGGAGGCCCAATGTCGCTGGTAGCGTTCGAGCACGGTCTCGGAACGGCGCGTGGACGGCCGGTCGCCGACATCGTCCAGGTCGTCCTCGTAGTCCTCCAGGGTGAAGCCCCGGTCTTCATCCTCCTCATCTTCCAGGTCGTCATAGTCATGATGGCGGCGCATGTTGTCATCAAGCCAATCGTCGAAGGCATCGTCCAAGCACTCCCAGACATCGTCATCATCTTCGTCGTACAGGCAGTGGTCGGCATCGTCCCAGAGCTCACCGATTTGGGTCCAAGGCTTCGAGCTATAGCTGTTGTCGTCACAGTCGTTGGCGTTGAAGCAGACGCGGAGCTCTTCGGCGCACTCATAGTCGGCGCCCTTGCAGTACCCAGTGATTTCGAAGTCGTCGCCGGGATTGATGGTGGGCCAAGTCACAGAGTCAGCACTCCAACAACTCTCGAAGCTTTCGTAGCGCCCATCACCGCTGCTGGCGGCCGGGGTGCAGTCGTCGAGTCCTGCTGCCCATCTGGCTTCGGCATTATCACCTGTCTGCCCCGACACATCGCCCGTGACCTTGACCGTACAGTATTCCCAGTTTTCATCTTCCACATCACAACTGGTGTTGATTGCGAAATAAGCAGTAGTGTCGGATGTCGCTTTGACCACATCAAAGTAGCTGCCGCCCCAATCAGTGTCGGTTCTTGCCAGCGAGACCGATGTCATGCCGGCGGCGATCAGGATGGTGCCCAGCAACACCAACAGGAATCGGGCTGGAAGTTTCGAGTGTCTGTTCACGATGTCTCTCCTCTGGAGGCGTGAGGAATGGGTTGTGTTGTGGCGAGAGTGTCAGGTTGCCAATCGGGCTACTTCTTGACGACCCAGTTGACAATCGCAGTGGCATCGGCCGCGGCGTCGAAGTACTCGACCTGGACGGTACGTATACCGTGGCGCGGCGCATGGTCCCGGTAGACCAGCGTGGCGGCCTGCCCTTTCCATTGGTTGATGATCAACTGACCGTCAACCCAGACCCGAATGCCGTCGTCGGCAATTGCCATGAACCGATACTCTTGGCCCGTGAACTGGAACTGGCCGGTCCAGCGTACGCTGAAGTCGGTGGGAATGCCGGCTCCAGGTGAGGCCTGTTGCCAGTAGAAGGCAATCTGGTTGTCCTGTCTGGTCACCACTGGAGCGCCGTCCAGACTGGAGTTGGCGAAGTACTGCGCGGACCACGGACCCACACCGTAGTAGCCGGCCAGAGGAGCCGGTGCCGCTGCCGGGGGTAGGACCGGTGCAGGAGCGGGTGCAGGCGCTGGGGCCGGTGCAGGAGCGGGTGCTGGTGCTGGTGCGGGTGCCGGTGCAGGCGCTGGTGCGGGAGCCGGAGCGGGTGCTGGCGTCCGTGGCTGGGTTGGCACTGGTCCTGAGCAGGAAGCGGGAAGCCAAATGCGCTGCCCGGTGTAAACCAGGCTCGGATTGGCAATGTTGTTGACCTGGGCCAGGAAACTGGTCGCGCAGCCGGTGTTCAGGGCGATTCGAGCCAGGAAGTCACCCCGTTGGATCGTGTACCAGCGGCCGTCACCCTGTCCGGCCTGCGGAACATCCTGCTGGGAAGCAGTAGGCGTTCGGGGTGCGGTGGAGGGGGGCGTGATTTGCGTACCGCTGGACGGCGTTCCGCCGGTGCCTCCCGGAATGCACAACTCCGTGCCTGCCGCCAGCCACGAGACCACCGACTTGTTGTTGACCAAGGCCAGTGTGGAAGCTTCCACATCGAATTCCGCCGCAATAGAGGCGAAGGTGTCCCCGGCTACCGTGGTGTAGGTATTCGGACACACGGCCGTGACTGTGCCGGGATCCGCTTCCTCTTCTACTTCTTCCTCTCCGGGCAGCAGGATCGTGGCCCCCACGTAGATCTGGTTGGCGTTCCCGATGCTGGGGTTCAACGCCAGGATCTCTTCAATCGTGGTGTCGTGATCCTCGGCGATCTGGCGAAGACTGTCGCCGGATCGGATGATGTACGTCGTCGTGCCCGATTGAGCCAGGACAACGGTTGACATAACAACTAGGGACAGCACAAGATGTACCGCGCCGAGGGCCAACACCCTGGCAAGGGGTCTCGCAACAATCGATTTCAACATCGTGTGACTCCTCGGTTTCTCCAACGATCGGCGTGCTTGCCTCGGCAATGTCCGCATGATTCGGCATGTCTCCGACTTCGGGACGGATCCGTTCCCCACTCATCGCCAAGCCTGACCCGGCCCGTGATGCGTCCGTTTGGGAGCGAATCCCGCGCCTGCATGCGAGCACAGCGACTCAGGGTACAGGTGCCCTGTTTATATAAGACGACCGAATGTTGATATTGTTACGAAATTACGAAGCGCACATAGGCTGTGGGCGACCTCGGATCCGGAATGCCGACTGACGGGTGCGATGCGCCTGGAAACAGTGGCAAACTCATCTACTCGCACTTGGTCACACAACAACACTTGGGATCGACATGAGCGTGGTGGTTGGCCGCTCCCTCGAAAAGCGGTATGGCGACGATCTGGTCTTCACGGGTCTGGACTTCGCGATCGGCCAGGGCGACCGCATCGGCTTGGTCGGGCCGAACGGCAGCGGCAAGTCCTCGCTGATGAGGGCTATTGGAGGTCTTGACGACTACTTTGATGGGCAGCTGACCTACAGTCGGGGGCTGACCATCGGATACCTGGCCCAGGAGCCTCCAGGTACCATCCGCCTCCCGGTGCTGGACTTCCTCCGCTCCGCGTTCCGCGAACTGGACGAGCTTGGCAGGCAACTGGAGAATCTGACGACCGAGCTCGGGACGGGTGTCGAAGGATCCCGGCACGAGGAACTCCTGGAACGCTATGCCCGGGTTCAGGCCGCGTTCGAAACACGGGGTGGCTATACCATGGACAGTCGGCTCGAGGAGACGCTGGCCAACCTAAGGATCCCGGAGTCCAGCTGGCAATCCCCCGTGTCGGATCTGAGCGGCGGCCAGCGAACAAGGCTGCACCTTGGTCATGTCCTCCTGGAACAGCCACGGCTCCTGTTGCTCGACGAACCCACCAACTACCTGGACGAAACCTCGCTCCCTTGGCTGATCCGAACCCTGAAGAACTGGTCGGGCAGCGTGGTTGTGGTGTCCCACAGCTACGCGTTCTTGGAACAGGTGCCGACCAGGATCTGGGAACTGGACCGGCATGGTCTTACCCAATACAAGGGCAACCACGCCGCGTACCGGCAGCAACGGGCAGCCCGGCGCGAGCGGCAGGCCAGGGAGTATGCGGCCCAACAGGCGTTTGTGGCCAAGACGGAGGAATTCATCCGTAGGAACAAGGCCGGCGTCCTGGCTCGGCAGGCGCGCGGCCGGGAAATCCGGCTGGCCCGGCATCTCGAACGGCACGGTGTGGAACGGGTCCATGCCGACCCGGCCCTGCGGTTTTCGTTTCCGTCCCGGGTCAGAAGTGGCGACATCGTGCTGCGCACCTACGGCCTCGCGGTGGGCTACGGACCCGGCAAGCCCATCATGCGGGTGCCCGACCTTGAACTCAGGCGTCAGGCGCGGGTAGCCGTCGTTGGTCCCAACGGTGCCGGCAAATCCACGCTGCTACGGACACTGGTTGGGCACCTGGAGCCTGTTGAAGGCGAGTTCGAAATGGGCGCGAGCATACGGCCCGGCTACTTTGCCCAGCATCACGTGCGGGACGACTTCTCCGTGTTGGACCCTGCACAGGCGCCGTTTGACCTCATCAAGGATCAGATGCGTCTCAAGGATCAGGACGTCCGGGATCATCTGGGCGCCTTCCAACTAAGTGGCGAGGATGTGTTTCGCCCTTTGGGAACCTTGTCGGGCGGTCAGAAGAGCCGATTGATGTTTGCCCACCTGGCTCTTCAGGACACCAATCTTCTGGTGCTGGATGAACCGCTCAGCCACTTCGACAGCCATGACGCCCTGTTGACCTCGTTGCAGGGGTACGGGGGCACGATTCTGGTGGTGTCTCATGATCAGCGCCTCGTGTCCAATCTGGCTACCCAGGTTTGGCACATTGCTCCCGGGCAGGAGGGACAACTGTCCACACTGGAGGTTTTTCACGGTTCCTGGTCAGCGTGGCGCAACAAACGCGCCAACGGCCGTCGTAGGGCCCTGCCGGACACAACACCGGTGCCCAGGGTGCAGGATGCGGACACCACGGCTCCAAACCAGTCGGCCAAGCGGCAACGGGTGGAGACCGAGCGCAGCCTGGAAAGGGAAATAGATCTTTTGGACCAGAAAATGGAGGCGGTCCTGGAACGGCTCAACGCAGCGTCGGCCGCGGGGGACGGCGAAGCCATACGGAAGCTCCAAAAGGCACACCGTTTCCTCCAGGACGAGTCGGACGGCAAGTGGGCGGCCCTGGCCGAACTGTACGAGGCATGAACTCCCGGCGGCGTCCCTTGGTGATTGGAATCACCGGCAACATCGCGGCCGGCAAGTCAACGGTCATGCGGCTGCTGGCCGACCGGGGTGCGACCACGATTGATATGGATCTGGTGACGCGCGATGCGTTGCGTTCGAACGGGGCCGGGTTCGGTCCGGTGGTGGAACGGTTTGGGCGGGAGATTCTCGATGACACCGGCGAGATCGATCGGGCTCGCCTTGGTCGGATGGTGTTTGCCGACCCCGCGAATCTGCGTGACCTTGAGCAAATCCTGCATCCCATCGTGGGCGGGATCGGCAGGACCCTGGTTGAGAAAGCGGACACGGATGTGGTCGTGATCGAAGCCATCAAGATGCTGGAGGGTGGTCGGTCCAGGGAGTTGTGCGATCAGATCTGGGTTGTCGCGTCGGATGAGGTACTGCAACTGGCGCGACTGCAGGCGACGCGTGGGATGTCGGAGCAGGACGGACTTGCCCGGCTGGCAAACCAGAGTAGCCAGGGGTGGAAGATTCAACAGGCGGACCGGGTGATCACCAACACGGGATCCATGCAGGATCTGGAACGACAGGTCAGCGAGCTTTGGCTGTCCGTCGTCAAGGCGGATTTGAGTTGCAGGTGATTGTCAGCTGCCTACGGTGAGTCATCGATGGATACCACTCAGGCAGGATGGTCACGCGGACATCCTCTTCGGTGAATGTTCAGCCTGCCAACATGATCCTGTTCCACGCTCTCCGTCCCAGGCGGGGATCGTTGATTGTGAACCAATGGACTACATGGGTATCGAGCAGGATCACGCAGACACCGCTTGGTCCGCGCAATAGGCATCGGCGGTGTCCGGGGTGGAAACGATGTCCCCGCGGATTTCCACCTGGCCTTGGTACATTCCCGCCAGGCCGTGGATCACGAGTTCGGTGTTTTGCTCCCGACTGATCCGCCTGCCGGCGGCGACGGCTTCCTGCTTGGTGTCGAAGTGGCCGGTGAGATTCGGCCTCCCGGCCCTTTTGACACTCCAACCTCCGCTGGGATGGGGGACGATATGATGCGCTTTCGCATTCTGGGACATGGTTGCAGCCTTGGGCAAACAGAGAGTGTTGCCGACGGATAATCGCACTTCATGGGTACGGTACACAATTGGGGTGATGCAGCGGACCTGCTTCCGTCTCGTTGACAGGGAACATTCACCCACGGTGGACGGGTCAGTTCCCGGTGTTCCACCGTGTCTGCACCAACTGGTTTCAGCGACACTTGGCACAGCATGTCCGTCGTGGCTGTGGCCTCGGACCAAAATCAACGAAGCTGAAACTGTGCCGTTTCCTGAAGCTTCCCTTCGTTGGCGCATGAAGATCAGCTACTGTGGTATGTGTCCTTGTCTCGCCGCCGGACACGAGCTATCACTACAATCCCCTTTGCATCATCGACAAGATAGATGATCCTCCAGGGACCGATGCGTATCCGATACGAGGCCTTTTGGCCCTTGAGTTTGACTGCTCCATGGGGACGAGGATTTTGGACCAAGGAGCTAATCCGCGTGTCAACTCTTTCGTAGTCTTCGTCGGGCAGGCGTGACAGATCACGTTCGGCACGACGGTCCATCCGGATTTCATACGAAGACTTATGCGCCAAGACGCTTCTCCCTGTACTCGTCATAAGACAGGGTGCCTTCAACATCGGTCAACTCGTACTCGTCCCACGCCAATTGGGCTTCTCGGGCATCCGTCCAATCATCAATGAGGTCCTGAATCTCCCGCAGGACCTGCAATTGCTCATCCTGATTCTGAAACAAGACCTGCATGGCCTGTACTTGGTGCATCAAGGCCTGCATTAGGTTCTCTTGTAGCAAGTTCTCCTGCTGCTTGGTATGGGACGGCATGGGAGGAGGTGAACCATCGTGGGGAACGGGCGGCTTTGGGGCAATGGTCATGGTCTCTCACTCCGGTTGGATACCATGTTCTCGTTCCATGGAGTGTAGCAGGCACTCCAAAGCCATGCGATCCCAGTACCACAGAGCTACTGTTGCAGTTTTGTTGATCTTGGCCGGAGGCTCTCGAAACCGTATTCCGTTTCTGGGGCAGTGCCACTCCCACCCGGTTTTCAAGGTGGTTGGTTTCGGGAGGGGCTCCCGTTTTATTGTCAGCATTGGGTTGTACCTGCGGTCTGCAGGTGGACTACCAGTGCTTCCTGCAGATGTAGTTGTTGTTAGCCACTTGGACCGCTGCTCTGGCCTGTCCAGGGTGCCAAACTAACCTCCCCGATCAAACTTCAGGGCCAGGTGTTGACAGGCATGAGATTCGCGGCGGTGCTTATGCGCATTGCCAGTTCCCGGAAGCTGCGCTCGGCGTCGCGCGCTGCGACCGCGTGACTGCCGACCGCACCATCTGCCGGTGTCAGATCGAACATCGGCTTGTGCATCTCCTGGGCCATCGGCACGAGGCTGCGATAATGCTTCATGACGGCCAGACAGTGTTCGTCATCGGCTGGGGTTGCCGACTGGATGTCGGTTCTCTGCCCCGCCAGTTTCCGGCCGAATTCGGCCGGTATGCGATTGAACCACCGGTCGCGCGGTTGGATGGGACGGCCTAGGTGGTACCCGGGTTTCTGCACAACGTATCCAAGAGGGTGCATGTTGCCGCCGGGAAGGGTTAACCCATTCGCTTGAGTTGGGTTCAGTCGATTGTCGTGCCAATGGGCTTTGCGTCGTTTCCAGTCCTCGCGCCATCGATTGAGCGTCGAACCCAGAGAACCGAGACTTCGAAAGGAAGCCAGGTCTGCCCCAAGCGGGACGATGACATGATCGGACGCAATTAGTGCCGACCGGTTGATGGCGCCAAGGTTGGCGCCAACATCCATCAGGATTGCCGATGCTTCCACCCGCGCAGCCCCTTGCTGCACCAGGCGATGGAACCCGGTCTGCACCCGGAGTGATTGACACAGTTCCACGGAACTTTGTTCCTTGGGCCATTGATCCGACAGGGTGTCCTCGAAACCGGCCAATGACAGGTCGCCCGGGATCAGGAACAGGTCGGCTGCAATCCGTTTCGGAGCTAGTGGCCGCACGTCAAGTGCATCCATCAAGGGCCTGATGCTCTGGAACACTGTCTTGCAGGAATCAGCAGCCGGAGTTTTCGGATGCCACAGTTCTTCCAGGGACGCCTCATCCAGGAATGAGGATGTCAGATTGGCTTGTGGATTCAGGTCACAGGTCAAGACCCGGTGCCCGACGCGTGACAACATCCAAGCCAGGTGAAAGACCAGCGATGTCTTGCCGACTCCCGCTTTGGTATTGACGAACGCCAAGACAGGTACAGGGTTCATGTGCTCAAATTCCCCCTGTGCACCGTGGCAATGACATAAGTCGGCATCGCCTGAAACTCCGGTGGAGGCTGGCCGGCAATTTCCAGTGCACGACGGGCCAGCGGAATCCCTGCACCGAACCGCTGTACGAATCCCAGTACCTTCATGGCTTCCGCCAAGTTGGGGTTGCGGTAGTCTGTCACGCCGCCTTCGCCCAGATTTTCGGGAGTGACCGCCCCATAGACACCCCCTGGGCTCGATACCTCGATCCGATCACTGAACCACACGACTTTCACGGGAGCGTTGGATTCCTCGTAGGTGCGGTGCATGATGGCGTTGCGGACAATCTGTTGCAATGCCGACAAGGGATACTCGTGGGATCGCCGTTCAACGGATCTTGTGGCGAAATCCACTGCAGTGCGGTTGTGCGACTGCAACTTGCTCTCCAACCGGCCGATCACTTCCGTAACAGTGCCCCGTATCTCCTCCTCATCAACAACGTCGTCTGCCATTTCGGTTCCAACGATGCGGAGGAACTGCACATATGCACCAGGCAAGGATTCGCTTGGATTGTTGCCGAGTACGAGCATGCCAAGCACCGTGGCTTCGGCAACGTCCGCAGAGAAGATCATTTTGGAACCGGCAAGCTGCTGAGGCAGCTCACGATCATTCGCTTCCAGGACCTCGGGCGCGATGGCTCGTGGAAGATAGTCGGTTTGGAATCGGTTCAGGTCCAGATCCGACAGCGTAGTGCCATGGATGGGCTGAAGGTCGAACGGACGGTTGCCGTATCTTCGTTTCTCTATGAGAATTCTCTCGTCTTGAGGTGTGGCGATGCCGCGCCGTGGTCCGATTCGAACAAATGTTTGGCCCCTGTACTTGACAGGAGGCGAATCGGACGGTTCGACGGCGATCACTGCAATTTCCCTTCCTTGGAGGACACGTTTGCCCACGGTCATCGAAGGAAGCGGCAGGATGTTGCCGTCCGTCTTCATGTCGGTGAGCGTGCGAAGCAATTCGTCGGTGATTTCCATGCCGGCAACGTCACCGTTGTCACGTACTCCAATCATCACGACGCCCGTTTGGCCGGAACCGGGCAAGTCGTTGGCAAACGCGCAGATGGCTTCCCGGATCGGCTCGCTGACCAGCCTTTCCTTGAACTCGACTCGAAAAGACTCGCCTTCTCGCCAGAGGACATGTAGCTCTTGTTCAGTCAGCATCGTCTTGAGTGTCAATTGCTGAAGGTTATGGCTTGCCGTCTGCTAGCCACGCTGACTATCTTGCCACGCATGGGTTGGTTGGATTCACCGGACCAAGATTGGCGCACGAGGCCAACGGCCCAAGCCGCATTGCGAACAATCACCTCCTGTCTCCAACATCCTGGCATTGGCAGGACTTGCAGTGCAAAACCGACGCCGACCTGTCCAAACCATGGCAACAGGCGTTGCGCGGCGGCTCTAACCGTTACCATGAAATCGTTACCATGAAATCCCTCCGGCGATCCGCGTTTCCCGGTCGGACGTTGACAGCACCGTCCCTACACCCGTAACCACTATGACCAATCAATTCGTCGACCAACGCTCGCGTCACGACGCGCGACACCGCAGGGTGTTGCAGCGCATTCAACGGCAGTACGACATCCCGATCATGAACAACACGCACAGGGGGGAGTACGTGCAGCTGTTGGTGCTGGACACGCTTGGTGAAGGATGGCGAGCCCACGGCGACCCTTGGCTGTCCTGGGACATCGAGCACGCGGATGGTACGAAAGTGGAAGTCAAGCAGTCCGCAGCGTGCCAAGGTTGGCACGATGGTACCCAGCGATCCCTTGCAGCCGCACGAAAGAAAGCCCGATTTGGCATTGCAAAGGGTTCCCGCGCCTGGACACAGGAAGCGGGATGGATCGAACCGACGGACAGACTTGCCGACATCTACGTGTTTGCTTGGCATCCGGAGGCCGACGTTGGTCTTGCCGACCACCGCCATCACGCCGAATGGAGGTTCTACGTGGTCCGGTCCAATGCTCTCCCCGATGGTCAGAAATCCATCGGACTGAGTGGAGTTGAAAGACTCGCGGATCCTGTGGGCATCGATGGCCTGGCAGCCGCGGTGCAATCAGTAAAGTTGGATCAGGGCCAATGACGAAGTTGACGGCACGGCCACCAATGGTTCACGGGCTGCCGAACCCAAGGGAACCTCAGTCGGGTATCCTCATTGTAGGTTGTGCCGTGGCCGTGATTCACCATCGCCGACGATGCTCCGTGTCGGTAGACCCTAATGTAGAATCGGCAGTTTGCTCGAAACCCGCGCACCCGGATGAGGTGCTTTAGGTGCATCGGCCGACTGGCGTTCCCTGGCTGCGGACCTTCCTTGTGTTGTCCGTCGCCATGGTCCTCATCATGGCGATCACACTGCGAAACTCCTTTGCCTCGGGAAGGGAGATCGTGGTGTTGACGGGAGTGGTTTTGGTGCTGGCGGCGCTCTGCACCTGGATCATCTCCATCGGTTCTGGTGCGGATTGACGGTCCCCAACTTCCCTCCTGTGGCTCTGACCTGAACCCATGGCAAAGCGAGACTATTACGAGGTGCTCGGCGTATCGCGCACCGCCAGCGGCAACGAAATCAAACGAGCCTTCCGCAAGATGGCCCAGCAGTTCCACCCCGACCGCAACAAGGAGGCCGACGCTGAAAGCCGCTTCAAGGAAGTGGCTGAGGCCTATCAGGTCCTGGGCGACGACCAGAAGCGCCAGATGTACGACCGCTATGGCCACGACGCCGAACGGATGACGGGTTCGCCGTTCGTGGACATGGGCGATGTCGGCAGCCTGTTCGAGCAGTTCTTCGGCATGGGCATGGGGGGCTCCGGCGGCCGGACCCGGCGGGCCCGGGCCGGCAACGACCTCAAGGCCACGGTGAGCCTGAGTTTCGGCGAGGCAGCGTTCGGCGCAACCAAGGACCTTGACATCGATATCCTGGACCTCTGCGACCGTTGCGACGGCACCGGTGCCGAACCCGGGCACCCTCCCGAATCCTGCAGCCATTGCCATGGCCACGGGTCCGTACGGACGCGGCAGGAGGTTCCCCTGTTCGGCTCGGTGGTCAGCGAACAGACCTGTCCGGTATGCGGGGGATCTGGTCAGCAAATCACGCACCGGTGTCGGCAGTGCTACGGGGACAAGCGGACGCCGGTCTCCCGGACCGTCAACTTCTCGGTGCCGGCTGGTGTCAGCGACGGTCAGAGACTGCGACTGTCGGGGCGGGGCGAGCCTGGATTCAATGGAGGCCCGCCTGGAGATCTTTACGTTGAATTCGACATCCGGCCCCATCCTACGTTCACCCGCGAGGGCACGGACCTCCTACTGGACGTTCCCGTTACGGTGCCGCAGGCGACCCTGGGCACCGTTATTAGCATTCCCATGCTCGAGGGCGATGAGGAGCCGCTGGAGATCCCGCCCGGCACGCAGCCGGGTACCGTCTTTCGGAAACGGTCCAAGGGCATTCCCCGGCTCCAGTCCCATGGACGCGGTGACATGCTTATCACGGTGCAGGTCGCCATCCCCACCCGCCTTGACGAGCGTCAAAAGGAACTGTTCAGGGAACTCGCCGATGCCATAGGCGAGGAGGCCCACGGCGAGAAAAGAGGATTCTTCTCGCGCATTCAGGAACTCCTGAGCTGAGTTGATCCGGACCGGGCAGGACATTCGAGAAGCGAGCAACGCGCGTCCAGTCGTGGCCGGCCTGTTGCAAATCAGCGTTTCGGTGGACACCGAAGGGGCGGAGGCGGTCTGTTCCCTGTTCAACGAACTGAACCGTCCGGTGACGGTCCAGGATGGAACCCCGCATGCCGGGGAGGCGCGCGCGGTCATTGAGGCAACCGGGTTTCCGGACGATGCCGACCTGGAACCGCACGAAGTAACGATGGACATGGCACAAGCCCTGCGTGTCAAGACCTTCGTCGCCCCGGGGCCCGATGCGGAAGCTGTGGTGCAGCGCATCCGGGAAGGTCTGTACTGGCTTTCCCGCCTCCATCCCGTTTCCGAACCGACAGTTGAAGTTGTTGAGGACAAGGACTGGCAGGAAGCTTGGAAGGAGCACTACGCCGCGTTCGCGGTCGGGCGGTTGTTCCTGATTCAGCCGGCATGGGACGAGGCTGGTGCCACACCCGCCGGCCGCCATGTGCTGCGGCTGAATCCGGGCATGGCTTTCGGTACAGGCTTGCATCCCTCCACACGGCTTTGCCTTGTGTTGTTGGAGGGATTGGATGTGCAAGGGGCTCGGGTGTTGGACGTGGGCACGGGAAGTGGAATCTTGGCCCTTGGCGCGCTCAAGCTGGGTGCTGCTCGGGTGGTGGCCACCGATACGGATCCGACCGCCTTGCCTGTCGTCGCAGAAAACGCCTCCTACAACGACGTTGCCTGCGGGCCGGCCGGGCCCCTGGTACCGTTCGCAGGATCCTTGCCCCCATCTGCCGAATTCGATGTGGTGGTGGTGAACATCCTTCCCCACGTGATCGTGTCCCTGCTGGACCGAGATTCACTTGCTTCCTACGTGGCACCGACTGGTCATTTGCTGCTGTCGGGCATCATCGATGGGCGTCGAGCCGAAGTGGTGGATGCCTTGCAGCGACACGGTTTCAAAGTTTCCCTTGCCCGGCACGAAGAAGACTGGGTTGCACTCCTCGCCGCCCGCGGGTAGCCAACGCCGGGGCGGAGTTGTTCAGGCAGTATCGACCGGCGTCGGTCCGGCGGCTGTTTATAATTTTGTTCGCATCAGGTCACGTTTCCCAACCGCATCAGGAGCCCTCTTTCAATGACCTTCTCCCCCAATGGCGCCAGCGCCGACGCACATGTCCACGACGTTCTGATCATTGGCAGCGGTCCGGCCGGATTCACTGCCGGGCTCTATGCGGCCCGCGCCAACCTGAACCCGATTCTCTTCACGGGCCAGGAGTACGGCGGACAGGTTTCCCTGACCTACGAAATTGAGAACTATCCGGGATTCCCGGAGGCTCTCGGCGGCCCCGAATTGGTGGAACGGATGAAGCTGCAGGCGGAACGGTTCGGGCTCAAGGTCGAATTCGACTATGTAACCGAGCTTGACGTGGACGAACATCCGTTTACTCTCCGCACGGAGGCGGGCAAGGTGTACCGAACCCGTTCGGTCATCGCCTCCACGGGCGCGCGTCCCCGATACCTGCATATTCCAGGCGAAGAGGAACTGACCGGGCGTGGCGTGAGCTACTGCGCTACATGCGACGGGTTTTTCTTCAGGGACAAGGATGTCGTGGTGGTCGGAGGAGGCGACAGCGCCTTGGAAGAAGGGTTGTTCCTGACCAAGTTCGCCAGTCGCGTCCGGGTCATCCATCGACGCGACGAATTCCGGGCCTCCAAGATCCTGCAGGACCGGGCCACGAAGCACGACAAGGTGGAGTTCGTCCTCAACAAGGTTGTGACCTCCATCCACGCCGGCGAAGAGGGCACGGTCACCAATATCGACCTCAGGGATACGGTCGACGGGGCAGACAGCAACATTGAGACCGACGGCGTCTTCATCTTCATCGGCCACATCCCCAACAACGATCTGTACCGGAACGACTTCCACCTCGACGACGAAGGCTATCTGGTGACCGACAAGCACATGCGCACCAACGTCCCCGGGGTCTTTGCCGCCGGCGAGATCCAGGACAAGGTCTTCAAGCAGGTTGCCACCAGTGTGGGGCAGGGCTGTGCGGCCGCCATGCAGGCTGGGAAGTTCATCGAGGATCTGGAAACCCATCCGTTCGCAGGCAAACACGCGGATCCGCGCGAACTGGATCCGGATGTGCTGTCCTTCGCCCACGCCTAGTCCCTGGCCGGGCTCAGGATCCGGCTGTTGGATGCGGACGACCTGAAGCGGCTTGGCCGCAACGGGCTGTATGTCCTCCAACCCGCGGGCGGCAGCAGATGTGGCTGCCCCCGAACCCGAAGGCGCCACGGCGCGCAACGCCAGCCTGCTCGCGGCCGGATCCCTGGCAGGCCGCGCCCTGGGACTTGTGCGCGAAATCACGATTACGCGTCTGTTCGGCCAAAGTGGCCGGGTCAGCGCGTTTGTGGTGGCCAGCCAGATTCCGGTCATGTTGCATGACCTGATCGTCGGCGGCTATGTGAGCGCGGCGTTCGTACCGGTTCTGGCGGCCAGGCTGGAGGCCGATGGCAGGTCGGGTTATGGTCGCTTGGTCTCCGCGCTCCTGTTTGCGTTTGGCCTGATTTTGCTGGGTGTGGCGACCCTGATGCTGTGGTTTGCCGATCCCATTGCCCGGATCATGGCAGGGGGATTTGCCCGGTTCAGTCCCGAACTGCTCGACGAAACGGCTGTCATGGTGCGATGGATGACCCCCGTCCTGTGGTTGATCGGGATGTCCGGCGTCCTGAATTCGATCCTGTTCGCGATGGATCGCTTCAGTTGGCCGGCGGTGGCCAATGCCACGGTGAACATCGGAATCATCGCCATCGCGCCGCTCTGGGCTCGCGAGCAAGGCGTGATGGTTTTGGTGTGGGGCTTGTGGGCCGGTCATGCGCTGCAAGCGCTGATTTTGGCCGCGGACTTGAAACGGGCCGTCCGGCGGCTGTTCAGCAACGTGTTCGATCCCGGCTTGTGGCGACTGTTCCGGCGCTATGTACCGATCATCGCCAGTCTTGTGGTCAGTCAGGTTCAGGTCCTGATGGACCGGCGTTTCGCCAGCGGTACCGGGTTGTCGAGCATTGCCTGGATGAGAACTGCGACCACGTTGCAACAACTGCCGCTGGGCCTGATCAGCTTTTCGATTGGGTTGGCTACCTTGCCGGGTCTCGCCCGCAGCCATGCCGGGGCCCGCGGCAGCGAATTCCGTAGCCGAACGGTCGCGTCCCTGAGTCAGGTTCTGCTGTGGATAACACCGGTGCTCGTCTGCATGGCACTGTTGGGCGAACCCATCGTCAGACTGCTGTTCGAACGCGGTGCGTTCACGGTGGTAGACACGGCCGGCGTGCTTCCGGCGGTCCGGATATATCTGATTGGTGCGTTCTGCGCTGCCTTGGATCAACTGCTCAACAATGCGTTCTACGCGCGCCAAAACACCCTGGTGCCAGCGCTGGTGGGGATGGTCAGCGTCCTGGCCTACTTTGTGGCCGCGTTCCTGCTACTCGAAGGGTTCGGCTATCTGGGCCTTGTTTGGGCGGACACCGCCAAACACGCGGTCCACATGATTGTGATGTTGGTGCTGGTCGGACGGAGGGGATTTGGTACCTGGCATGGCTTGGCCGTGGAGCTGATTCCTCTGGCGTGGCGGCTGGCGATTGGGGGTTCACTGTGCCTGGCCGCGATTGTTTTAATTCGATGGGCAGTCGCCGCGGTGATGTCTCCGTCTGCTGGGCATGATCTGGTTGACATTGCGCTGTCAGGCGGCGTTGGTTGCGCAGTCTACTTCGGTTGCCTTCTTGTATTGCGCACTACCGAGTTGGTTGAACTGGCTCAATACGCCAAGAGCCAACTCCCTTGGCTGCGGCCGGGTCCATGACGGCACAACCATTCTTGGAACCTAGTGGAAACGGGCTTGGCGGCCAATCTGCTCTTGTTCACGGTTCCTGACGGGAACGCCCCTGGCGGTACAGCAGCCCTGGTTCCGGAGCGCGGGGGCCGACGCAGCGCGTACTGTTCTGCAGGCACGGTTTCAGATTTGTTGATAACGGGTCCGGGGCAATAGGTGGTCATGGTCACGCTGTGCCGACATGTCGTCGACAACCGTCGGTACCGGACGCGATGGGCCAGATAACTGAGCTCTCTACAACAAGCGAATCTCTGCATCGACGAGATTGAAACCGTGCTCATGGACTTCAGGCCCCGCCTGCGGTGGCTATACTGTGGGCACATGGAGCAGGCAGCAGGAGGCCCGCCATGTCCGACGTCGCCAAGACCGCAACCGGAGAAGCGCAGCCCCAGGGTGCCCACGCGGCTCCGCAGGAGGCATTGCCACACTGGAGTTTGGCTCCGTCCACTTGGCCGGGAGCGGACACGCCGGCCTCCTATCCCGCCCGCGCCTGGCGCGCGCGGGCCCGCGTGCAGGTGTGGCCGGCCTGGCAGGCATGTCTGCAAACCCTCTCGCACTACGACCCGGACCACGTATACGACCCGGGGCACGAGTACGAGGAGGATTGGACCACAGACCCCACCTACCGCCGGGACGGGGTGCGTCTGTACCGGTTTGACAGGGAGGGGTTCCTGATGCCGCCTGGCAGTTTCCACAGCCGGTTCATCGACCTGGTGCTCCAAACCCTGTGCCTGGTCTTGGGGCGTCGCGTGTGCCGCGAGCCGGACCTGCACTTCCCGTCCCGGCTGGGCCAGGACCTGGGATTGTTGACCCAGGGGAGCGAGCCCCGTCGGCGGGTCGTTCCGGATCTGGCGGTCATGCCGTCGTCGTGGACTCTCGCCGAGGCGCGGGAGCGGACGGTGGACGAGCGCATCATCCGCATGGATGGGGGCGATCCGGCCCCGGAACTGGTGGTGGAAGTGGTCTCGCGCTCCACTGAAGCCAAGGACTTCGAGGACAACCTGTCCCTGTATGCGGCTCTGGGCATCCCCGAATACCTGCTGGTCGAAACCGGTGAATTCAAGACCGACCCCAGCATGTGGCTGTTTCGGCGCGCCGACACGGACGGGACCTACCACATGGCGGAGAGTGGTCTCGCTGTGACCGCATGCAACACCCCCATGCGCCTGCGGCCGGCGGAGGTTCCCGGCAACGTGCCCGTATTCCAGTGCCAGGATCCCGATATCCGACAGTGGCATGATCACGAGGGCAGCATCGAACGCCGGGGAGAACGCCGAGGGGAACGCCGAGGGGAAGTCCACACCGCCCTGCAGGTGCTGGATGCCGTCCTGCCCTCCCTGTCCCCGACCGACCGGGCGCGCATCGAAGCCTCCTGGCTGGAGGCCGGCTTGCCCGCCGCGGCCGTGCAACGCATCCTGTCCCTGCAGGGCGAGCCCGACCGCTGGCGCGAACTCCTGGCAACGCCGTTCGCAGGCTCCGGTACGAACGAATCCGGGAATTAACCCCCTGCCATCCCTCCCCGCGAACTCCGGTAGGACACAGCCCGCCCCGCCGTCTCCGCAACCGACAACGGGCCGGAAGCTCCACAGGCACGCGATCAGGGCCGCCGGTGCTGAAGCTGCTTTGACACCGGCTGGAATCCTGGTTGGGTATCCTCGGGGGGCGGTTCAAGCCCAAGGTACGTCTGGCGGGGGATTTGGGACGGAGGCAGGGGCCTGAACTTGGTGCGCGTGCCGGCGGATGCCATGGTCTCGAATCTGGCCAACGGATCTTGTCTACCCAAGGACGCTGCCGAGGACGGCCTTGAATCAATGTCAACGGGATTGAAACAGTGTCTCAGGTTCGGCGGGCCTCTCCGTGATGCCCGGATTCAATGTAGAATGGGCATTCACCGCCAACACTCCGCACGGAAGCCCGTGCACCTGTTTCTTTGAGGATCGCTTGTCCATGTCCAAACGCAAGCGCCAACGCAGTCGAGGTCGGCAACGAGGCCAAGCTGCCGGTTCAAGGCCCAATCGCGTCGCCAGGCAATTGCCGCGACCGGAGGTGCCGCTAGTCCGGGAGGTCGCGGTGCCGGTTGCCGCATCACCGGCCAAGTCCCCGGTGGCGTCGGCGACGGCCGCTTGGAAGGAACAATACGGTTATGTAGGCCGGGATCTCAAGTTGATGTCGGTCACCTCGGCCGTCCTCTTTGCCGCGATCGTGGTTGCCAGTTTCTATCTCCGCTAGGTTTCTGTGCGGCCGAGGCGGGACAGCGGTCGCAGCCGAGGTGTCTCGTCCGCCGGCACAAGCGGGCACCGCGGTGCGGGAAGGAACCCACACCGGACCTGATCCATGAAGCTGCGCTGGCTGCTGTTACTACTCCTGATCGCGGTTGTCTTTGCCGTGTTGAAACCCGGCAGCACGTGGCAGGAGTTGAAGCGGTCCTGGGCCCGGCGCGAGTGGATAGTTACCGTATTGCTCGTGGCTGTTCTCGGCTACCTGGCATGGGGCCTGTACAACGCGGTATCGTCCGGGATCCTGACCATCGGTTTCAGCCCGGCCCGGGGTTGATGGAATATTGAATCGAGGTGAAGACGCGACAGGTCCGTCCGACCTTGCCGCTTGTCGTCGCCATTCCGCCTCCACCCGAAAATCCAGTTCTCCAAGGGTTCGAACATGGCCAAAATCGCTTTCATCGGTGCCGGCAGCACGGTTTTCGCCAAGACCCTTCTGGGCGACATTCTTGGATACTCGGCCCTCCAGGATGCCGAAATCGCCCTGTTCGACATCGATCGTGAACGGCTGGCAACCTCCGAGGTGGTGGCCCACAAGGTGGCATCCGTCCTGGATGCCTCCCCGCGCATCGTGGCTACGACCGACCGCCGGACGGCCCTGCAGGACGCGGACTACGCGATTAACATGGTGCAGATCGGCGGGTATCGGCCCGGTACCGTGAACGACTTCGAAATCCCTGCCCGGTACGGGTTGCAGCAGACCATTGGCGACACACTGGGCATCGGCGGAATCATGCGCGGCCTGAGAACCATCCACTTTCTGCTTGACCTGTGTGCGGACATGGAGGCCGTCTGTCCGGAGGTCATGTTCCTCAACTATTCCAATCCCATGGCCATGAACTGCTGGGCCATCAGCCGCGCGTCCGACATCCGGACGGTGGGGTTGTGCCACAGCGTCCAGGGCACGGCCGCCATGCTGGCCCGGCACATCGACGTGCCGATTGGAGAGGTCGACTACCTCTGTGCCGGCATCAACCACATGGCCTTCTACCTCGACTTTCGGCGCCGGAACGGCGGCGAGGACCTGTACCCGCAACTGCATCGAGTGGTGGCCGACGGGCTCGTGCCGGAGGACAACCGGGTCCGATACGACATGCTCACGCGCACCGGGTATTTCGTCACGGAGTCCAGCGAGCACTTCGCCGAGTACGTTCCGTGGTACATCAAGCGCGACCGCGCCGATCTGATCGAGGCCATGAACGTGCCGATCGACGAGTACCTGCGCCGTTGCGAGGTTCAGATTACCGGTTGGCGCTACATGAAGCGCAAGATCGAGGATCCCGATGCGGACCTGACGGAGGAATTCCTGCAGGCCATGGCTGAGGCCGGGGTTCCTGAGGACCATCTGCCGCGGGTGCGCCATGGCTTTGAGAACATGTACGAGATCGAGCGGAGCCACGAGTACGGCTCCCAGATCATCCATGCCATGGAAACCGGTGAGGAGGATCTCATCTACGGCAATGTGCGCAACGGCGATCTGATCGGCAACCTTCCGGCGGACTGCTGCGTGGAGGTTCCCTGTAAGGTGGACCGCGATGGCCTGCACCCGCAGGCGGTGGGGGAACTCCCGCCCCACCTGGCTGCCCTGATGCAGACGAACATCAACGTGCAGGCCTTGACCGTGGAAGCTGCCCTGACCCGAAACCGGGATCACGTCTACCATGCCGCCATGCTGGATCCCCATACGGCCGCGGAACTGGACCTGGACCAAATCTGGTCCATGGTCGACGAACTCCTGGAAGCCCATGCCGATTATCTGCCCGCCTATACGTAGGCTTGAGGGCTGTGGCCGGCGCGTGTCGCAAGGCGCCCTCTCCAGGGATCGAACCTGGGACACGTGGTTTAGGAAACCACTGCTCTATCCGCTGAGCTAAGAGGGCAGGAACGGACAGGGATCGTACATCCGGCCATTCAGTCGGTCAAGACAGTGCCGGTTTCACATCCGCCGAACCCGCGGCGGCCACTAGCCAAGGAATCGCTTCATGGAACAGGTCAAGGCATTTGCAGACAATGTCCGCAGTACGGTCGGCAACGTCATTGTCGGCAACGACGACGCGGTCGAACTGCTGGTGATCGCCCTTTTGTGTGAAGGGCACGTCCTGCTGGAGGATGTGCCCGGTGTGGGCAAGACCATGCTGGCGCGTTCCCTGGCGATTGCGCTCAACATCGATTTCCGCCGATTGCAGTGCACCCCCGACCTCCTACCCAGCGACATCACGGGCGTGTCGATCTTTAACCAGGCCACCCGGGAGTTCCAGTTTATTGAAGGCCCGGCCTTCACGCAGATCCTCCTGGCGGACGAAATCAACCGCGCCACGCCGCGCGCCCAGGCGGCCCTGCTGGAGTGCATGGGTGAGAGCCAAATCACCGTGGAGGGGGTGACGCGGCGCCTTAGCCGTCCCTTCATGGTCCTGGCCACCCAGAATCCCATCGAGTACGAAGGTACGTTTCCGCTACCGGAAGCGCAGCTGGATCGGTTCCTGTTCAAGTTCAGGCTGGGCTACCTGGACTTTGACCATGAATTGACGATGATGGGCAATTTGGGCAAGGCCCATCCCATCGATTCCCTGACCAGTTCGGTGGACGGGTCCTCACTGCCGGAACTGAGTCGTGCCGTCTGGGAGGTGCATGTTGAGGACAGCCTCCGGCGCTACATCGTGAGCCTGGTGCACGCGACGCGCGACCACAGCGAGTTGGAGTTGGGTGCCAGCCCGCGTAGCACTCTGGCCCTGTATCGGGGTGCCCAGGCCAAGGCGGCCGTCCAAGGGAGGGATCACGTCCAACCGGACGACATTCAGGAATTGGTACCCTTTGCCCTGCCCCATCGCTGCATCATGAAGGCCGACAGTGCCCTGCGCGGCCGCACAGCCGAACAGGTGGTGGGGGATATTCTCGATGTCACCCCCCTGGACCTGGAACTACCGGACACAGTTGGCGAAGCTGATTAGGCGGACGTCCCGTTCCGACCCCGCGGATTCACCGTCGGGAGTCGCCCCGCATGCGCGAGTACACCTTTTGGCTCATCATCTTTCTGGTGGTGGCCGTCCTTCTGCGGCTCGATTGGGTGTACTACCTGGTGTATGTGGCCGGAGGGGTTTGGGGGTTGAGCCTGCTGTGGGCCAAGTACCACCTCCGTTGGATGCGCGTCACCCGCACCACCCCTTCGCACGCCTTCAGTGGCGAACTGGCCGAGGGTGCGGTGCGGATTGACAATCTGGGACTGGTTCCGGTGCCCTGGGTCAGGGCGCGTGAGGCGGTCCCGCCGGAACTGCGCAGCCGCAACCGCTACCAGACCGTGGTGTCCTTGAACGGACGCTCGGCGGTGAACTTTGTGTACGAGTTAAGGTGTCGCCAGCGGGGGTACTTCCGGGTTGGGCCGCTCTCGTTGTCGACCGGTGATCTGTTTGGCTTCGCGGATAGCGGCTTCGTCGAGGAGGAGCCGGAAACCATGATCGTGTTCCCCCGGGTCCTGCCCTTGGAGAAGATCGGTCTGCAGAGCAGGATGCTGTTCGGCTCCCTCGCCACCCGGCGCCGGATCTTCGAGGATCCCACCCGCCTGTCCGGGGTGCGGCCGTACATGTCAGGCGATGAATTGAAGCACGTCCACTGGAAGGCCACGGCGCGCGAAGGGCGGACGCAGACCAAGAAGTACGATCCGGCCATCGCCTATGAGGTGGTGATTGCGATCGATCTGGACACCCGATCCTACGGTACGCACGGCGTGGTCAGTCACAGTGAGTGGGCAATTGTGATTGCGGCTTCGCTGGCATCGCATCTGAGTGAACGGCAGCAGGGCGTTGGCTTGCGCACCAACGGGAGGGATGCGCTGACCGAAGAGCGGATGCAGATGATGCCGTC
The DNA here is from genome assembly GCA_965208365.1 of Caldilineaceae bacterium. Lineage (GTDB taxonomy): Bacteria > Chloroflexota > Anaerolineae > Caldilineales > Caldilineaceae > Bin34. The sequence continues at coordinate 3,291,049 of OZ242330.1, forward strand.
CGCGCCCGGCCGGGCGCACCTGATTGCGCTGCTGGAAGCCCTAGCCCGGGTACAGGTGACCGAACCCGAAGAAGGCTTCACGGACTGGCTCGGCACCCACACCTACGATTTGGTATGGGGCACGACCCTGATCGTGATTGTTCCGGTGCTCACCGGCGATCTGCTCTGGATCCTGCACGACCGCTATCGCAAGGGAATGAACATTCTGGTTATGGTACTGGTGCCCCATCACGACCTGTCCAGGTTGAGGGCCCAAGGCGAGGCCTTGGGCCTCACGGTTCTGCTTATCGAGCGGAATGTGGATCTGCTGGAGCTGGCCTATGAACCAAGCTGAGAGAATGTCCACCATCCCTGTCGAGGATGTGAGACAACCCGAATTGGAGCTGACCACGGCTGAGTTTGACCGCCAATGGCAGCATTCGCTGTTGCGCCCGATCCTGCTCACACTGATGCTGGGGTGTGTGGTGACCGCCGGCACCTACGTTTTCGTGGTGTTGATTGACGGGTTCACGGAAGCAATGGCGAACATCATCGTGGTGGTTTGCAGTGCTGCCGCCTTGACGGCGTGTGCGACAGGAGCCTTGACCTGGCAGGCCGGCAAGGGGAATTCCGAGCGTCTAAGGTTTCGGATTGCCGAACCCTTGGGTTGGATTGTGATCCTGCGCACTTGGTTGTGGCTAGTTGGATCGGCACCGACGCTTGGGTACTTGGTGAGGGAACCGATCACCGCCGTGTTCGATGCCACTTTCGTTGCAGGAGCAATTCTGGTTCTCTTGGTCTGGAGTGCCGCGGAGGCGATGAACCGGATGTTACTGGTCTTGTCCCTGCAGGCGGACGAGGTGGACCATATTGCCCGTGCCTACGGCAGGCTATCGGAACCGGTCGAGAACACATTGCGCGGCGACCGAAGGGCCCAGTTGGATCGATTCATCGCGTTGTGGATTGGCCTGGGCATCCTGATGATTGTGTTGGCTGCGGGCAGCCAGGTTCGCCCGACCGAAGGAGAAGGCTTTCTGACCATTCGGTCCCAACTGATCCACCCGCGGGCCATTGTGTCCACCATTATCTATTTTTTTGCGGGCTTCTTGGTGATTGGCCAGGCCCGGCTGGTGGCGTTGCGGGCGCGCTGGGCCTTGGACGGACTGGCGGTGGACGAGGGCCGGTTCAGGAACTGGATGGCCTATGTGGTGGCGTTTGTGGCGGTGGTCGGCCTGATAACCAGTCTGGTGCCGATCGGCGACACCATCCTGTTGTTCAAGGCTATTCAGGCGGTGGGACAGGTGCTGGCCGACTTCATGGTCCTGTTGTTGCACATCTTCGGCTGGCTGGCCAGCCTCCTAGTGCGGGAGGGTTCGGGGGCCAGTGAGCCACCTGTGCCTGCCGCGATGGAGATGCCGCAGCTAATTGAGGATGAGATGGTGCCGGAGGCGGGTGGTGATGGGTTCAACTTAGCCCAGTGGGTGTTCTTTGGGGCAGCCGGTGTTTCCGGACTGATCATGGTGTATCACCTTCTAGCTGCGCGGGGACTTGATTGGGCGCGGCTCATTGCTCGCTTTGGCATGTTTCTGGGGTTGTTCCGTTGGACCGTTGGTGCCGGTGTGGAATTCCTGATCAACGTGGTCAACCGCGTTACTGGGATCGATGTTCAACCGCGTCAGTCCTCTGTCCGGCAGGCCGCCCAAGGGATGTCCTTGGACGAGCAGGTGCAATTCACTTACCTGTCGGTGCTGGACGAGGCAGCGGAGCGAGGGGCGGGCCGCAAACCGAGCGAAACCCCCAGGCGCTATGCACCGCGGCTGGCCCGGATGCTGGCAGAGGACACCGCAGCGCAACAGGCGCAACAGGAGTTTGAGGGGCAAGACGGGGAATCCAAACCGGAGAACGGCAGTGAACAAGCAGTCAAACCCTCGACTGAACCTACACCGGACGTGGGAGGCTTGACGGACGCGTTCTACAGGGCCAGGTACAGTTCCGAATCCGTGAACCAAAGGGATGTGACTTTGGCCGAGCAGGTTCTGCGACGCATCAGGGCACTGTGGCGTCGTCCCGGTTCCTCCGAGTTGCCCTGAAGGAGGCGGATGCCCCTCTCCAAGCTCCCCGGCAATCCAGTGTTCGAACGGCAGACAAGTCCGCGAGGTTGGTGGCAAGCCGTGTGTAGTTTGTGTGTGGGTGTTTCAGGTGGCGGCTGGTCCAACCGTCTCCAACAGTTTGCGGAAGTTGCGTCCCGGGGCCACCAGGCCCAGAACCGTTGCTCTGTCCGCTCCCGTGCAACGGGGCAGGTTGCCCGGCCGGCCGTGAAGGGTTTCGTGTGCCAGGACTGCGAAGGCAACGGCCTCCTTCGCGTTCAACTCGCTCCGATCGTTCGCCAGCGGCGCCACGGGAATCTCTGCAAGGTCCTCCTGCAGCCAAGTCACGAGGGTGTTGTTGTGCACGCCGCCTCCGCTGAGCCAGACCCGGTCGGTGGTCCCCGGCAACAGGTCGCGCACCGCACCGGCAATGGACCGGCTGGTCAGGGCGGTGACGGTTGCCACTCTGTCCGCCTTTGCCAACCCCCTGTCGCCGGCCTGCGACCACAGGTCGTCTGCCCGTGCCTGTCCATATTGTTCCCGGCCTGTGGACTTCGGCGGCGGGAGCCTGAAAAAGGGATCGGCCAGCAGTTCGCACAGCCAGGCTTCGTCCACCATACCTTGGCGGGCGATGTTGCCGTCCTGGTCCCATTTGGATCCGCCTCCGGTCATCAGTTCGACAAACCGATCGATCATCATGTTGCCGGGCCCGGTGTCGCAGGCGAGCACGTCGTCCAAACCTGCGTTTCGAGGCATGTAGGTCAGGTTGGCGATGCCGCCTATGTTGACCAGAACCCGGGCCTCGACCGGTGATCGGTGCAGCAACCAGTCGACGTACGACACCAATGGGGCGCCTTGGCCTCCCGCCGCCACGTCCGCCGGACGGAAGTTGCCCACTGTGGTAATGCCGGTTCGCTGTGCCAATACGGACGGATCTCCGATTTGGAGCGTGGCCGGTTCTCTGCCTGCGACAGTCACGGCGTGGTGAATCGTTTGTCCGTGTGATGCAATCAGATCGATGTCGGAGGCATTCGCACCAACTTCCGACAAGGTGGCTTGAACCGCGTCGGCGAACCAGTTGGCTGTCAGGACATTGAGTTCGCACACGTCCGCGACTCCGGCCTGTTCCGAACTGCAAACGAAAGCCAGGCGGCGGCGCTGTTCGTCCGTGTACGGCCGGCACTGGAACGCCTTGAGCTCAACCGCAAGATTCGGCGGCGATCCGGTGACGGATGTCAGCGCACAGTCGACACCGTCCAGCGATGTGCCTGACATAAGTCCCAATATCAACATGAGGGCATGGTCCTGGTTGGTGTCTGTCGAGCTACGACTGCAGAGATGCAGGCACGCCATCTGGGTGATCGGCGCCCCTTTTTGTCCGCTGCGCTGTTCGATGCCGAAAGATTCGCGCCCAGATGTCATCCATCGGATTGCACATCGACTGCCTCAGTTGATTTGGCGTTGATCGTCAGGCTCCGGCGACCCGAGCCATGGGCGAGGACTCCCTCTCCATTTCCGCCTGCAGGAACCTGTGCATGAGGTTCGCCCGCACCTCGGCGTGGTCGCGGGCGTGGAACAGGTTCCGGGTTTCGTCTGGATCGGCCTCCAGGTCGAACAGTTCCCCTTCCGCGGTGCCGCGATAGAGAGTGATTTTGTATCGGTCGGTGATCAACGTGCGCAGGTGCACCGTTGTGGGATTGTGGCGGTTTTCCACCATGGCCCAATCCCGCACGGCGTGGGTGGAGCCATGCCAGGCATCGAGCTGGTCCACGCCCTGCATCACGCCGGGGGTTTCACATCCCGCTGCGCTCAGGAAGGTTTGGGGGAAGTCCACCAGGCTCTGTAGCGCTGCCGATCTGGTACCTGCCGGCACCTTGCCCGGGTGGCGCACGATCATCGGTACCCTAACCACGTCCTCGTAATGGAACGGACCCTTTGCAATAAGACCGTGCTGGCCGAGAAAGTGGCCGTGGTCCGATGTGAAGATCACCAGGGTGTTGTCTGCCGCCCCCTGCGCGTCCAGCGTATCCAGGATGCGTCCGATGTTGGCGTCCATCAACCCGATCATGCCGTAGTAGATCGCCATGCTGCGGCGCATGTCGGCTTCTGAGTGCAGGTGCGAATGGAATCCGTGGACGCCTTGGCCTCCGGGCTCGTTCCAGTCGGAGAAGTCCGGCGACGGTTCCCTGGTCAGCCGGTGATGCCGGGGCATGGATGCCATTTCGCCTTCGACAAAGTGGCCGATCTCCATGTCGGCAGGGTCGTACATGGAGGACCAGGGTTCCGGGATGACATAGGGCGGATGCGGATCGAAGAAACTGGACCACAGAAAGAACGGTCGTTCGGTAGCCGCGGCATCCTCGATGTAGGCGCAGGTGCGTTCGCCCACCCAGTGCGAGTGGTGGAACCGTTCGGGCAGGTCCCAGGTCATGCCGCCGCGCAGGTAGCGGCCGCGCGCGTACTTGTCACTGGGATCGGGCGGCCATTGCTGAAAGTAGTCCTGCCAGTTGGCGAGGCCGTTTTCCTCCATCCAGATGGCGTAGTGCTGGCCCGCATGCGACTCAAAGCCGTGCATTCGTGCCGTTTCGACATGCTGGAACCCGTACCAATCGCCTTTGAACCGATGCCAGTAATCCAGATCTCGCAGCAAGGGTTGGCACTCGATGGAGGGCGAATCGGGAGTGGATGCCAAGGGCTGGAAGTGTGCCTTGCCGATCAAACCGGTCCCGTAACCAGCCCGGGTCAAGGTATCGCCCACGGTTGGGATGTTCTCCGGGAGTCCGACACCGATGGCCCAGCACCCGTGCCGCGAAGGGTACTGTCCGGTGATCAACGAGGCTCTGGTCGGTGAACAGGTGGGGTTGGGGCAATAGGCCCGCGTGAAGGTCGTGCCCTCGCGGGCGAGCCGGTTCAAGGCCGGTGTGCAAATTCTGGGATTGGTCGTTCCGAGGGTGTTCCAGTGTTGTTGATCGGAGGTAATCAACAGGATGTTGGGCGGTTTGGTCACGAGCGCCTCTCAATGTCCAGTGGGTTTGGGTGCCAATCGACGGCAGGCTCCCGGGCAAAGCCTAATGTGGAATTAAGGAGGTTGACTCAAAAAGGGGAACCTGCGCAGAATGAATGCATGTCATTAGCCACATTCCGGGGGTTCCCCATGGCGCGCAGTATAGCATTCGAGGATTGGGCGACGGTGGTGTACGTCTGGGTGGACGACGGGTACCAGGCCCACGCGGCCGGCAGGCGGCAGGGCCAGGCCGGGGCCAAGCCCCGTTTCAGCGACAGTGAGGTCATCACGCTGCTGCGGCTCATGGACTTCCTGCCCTTTCCGGGGGAGACCCAGTTCCTGGGCTTTGTGCGGGCCAACCACCGATCCCTCTTTCCGCACTCAGCCAGAGCCAGTTCCACCGCCGGGCCGGCCGCTGTGGCTCTGGGGCGAGGCCCTGCGTCGGCACTGGGCGGAGGCGTTGGGGGCCACCCGCGCGTCCCTCTACCTGCTGGACACCAAGCCGTTGCCCGTGGTCGGCTACACGCGCAACAAGAGCCGCAGCGACTTTGCGGCCACGGCCGCCTACGGGGTCTGCGCCAGCCGCCACCTGAAGTACTTCGGGTACCAGCGGGTTCTGCTCTGCACGCCGGCCGGCGTGCCCGTCGCCTACGACCTGGTGCCGGCCTCCACGGATGAGCGGGTCGCGGGGGAACAGGTGCCGGACTGGGTGTGGCAGGCCCGCATCCTCGGCGACAAGGGCTTTATCGGGGCCGACTGGCAACAGGGCTACCGGGAGACCCGGGGCCTGGCGATCCTGACCCCCGCGCGCACCCACCAGCGTCCGGCCCGGCCCGCTGCTGTCCAGCGGTGGCTCAATCTCCTGCGGGAACGGATCGAAGGCGCCTTCCACGAGGTGCAAAACACCGGTCGGTACCTGGAGCACCTGACCTGCAGGACGCTCCGGGGCCTGAGCACGCATGATCCGAATACGATTCCGAGGCGGAACCCGAGGCCATCTCGCGGGAAGGCTATATCGCAGGACGTCTGGAATGACAACGCAACACGGACTTCGATCAGCTACCATGGATTCGTCAGTTTCTCCGGCATTCGCTATTGGCAGATCCACCCTGATAACGACGACCATCAAGGTCTGACTACTTGCTGCAAAGCAGTCTAGGGAACAAAAGGGACAGCGAACAGAGTTCGGTAGGAGAGAACAACCGTCGTATGGAGAACAGACCTTACCTCAAGCAATTTTGGGGGAAAGCAGACCGCAACAACCCAAGCCGAATCCACCTGTTGGAGCACCATCTTGCAGACGTGGCTGCGTGTCTTGAGGTGCTACTAAAGCAACCGATCATCCAGCACAACTTGGCACATACTGCCGGTCGGGAAGACCTTGATGACACAACGGTAGCACGGCTGTGCCTCCTGGCGGCAATACACGACATCGGCAAGGTGAACATCGGATTTCAAACTCAGATCTGGCGCGGCAACGATTTTCCAGAGGGACAGCGTCGTCCCGATCGCGCCGGACACACGCTGGACTTGATCCCTGTCTTGAAAGGTGATGACTGTGCCACAGCCAAATGGTTCTCCGAAGCCCTGGATTGGTGGGGCGATGCCACGGAATTGTGGGATGACTGCGGAGGCGAAACGGTCTCCGGTCTGCTCATAGCCGTGCTTTCCCATCACGGACGGCCCTTGTCATTGGCTGGCAATCGCTCAGACCCTCAGATTTGGAAGCCTTTCGAGCTTCTGGCCCCACGCGAATATGTAGTGCGTATCGGGTGGCTGACGCGGACTTGGTTTACAGCGGCTTTTGCCGCCGGGGCACCGCCGCTGCCGGCGGCGCCAGCCTTCCAGCATCACTTTCTGGGGTTGTGCAACCTAGCGGACTGGATTGGCTCCAACGAAACGTGGTTCCCATACGATGACAAGCCGCGGGATGATTACATCGTCACCGCCCGTAAATGCGCTCGCGCCGCCATTGATGCAATAGGCTTGAACATAACGGCGCAACGGAAGAGCATCGCCAATGCCGGAGTACCCAACCTCACAGAGCTGTTTCCCAACATCACAGTGGCCAATGCCATTCAGGAGGCAACACAACAGGTACCACTGAATGAACAGCTGATCATTGTCGAATCGGAAACCGGTTCTGGCAAAACGGAAGCAGCGCTGTGGCGGTTTGCTCGGATGTACGAAGCAGAACTGGTGGACGGCTTGTATTTCGCGTTGCCAACCCGCGCCGCCGCCATCCAGATTCACGGACGCGTCAAGCGCTTCATCGCCAAGCTGTTTTCTGCGCACAGGCCGCCTGTAGTACTTGCCGTCCCGGGCTACGAACCCGGCACAAACGCCGCTGGTGTGGCCTTGCCCGATTACGACTGGGCGGTAGCCGGAGAGAACGACCACGACCGCCCATGGGCTGCCGAGCACCCCAAGCGATATCTCACTGCCCAGATCGCTGTTGGCACCGTGGATCAGGCGATGCTGGGTGCGCTCCAAGTCAAGAACGCCCACATGCGAGCCGCGGGTCTATCACGCAACCTGCTGGTCGTAGACGAAGTCCACGCTTCCGATACTTACATGAGCATCGTTCTGGAGCAATTGCTCAATGCCCATATCAATGCTGGTGGTTACGCCCTGCTGATGTCCGCAACACTCGGCTCCGCGGCCCGTCTGCGCTGGCTCTGCCGCTCACGCCGCACAAGCGAGATCCCATGTCTCCCGCAGGAAGACGCGATCAACACTGCCTACCCAGCCGTCACTACTCCCGGAGACACCACGGAAGCGGTCACTTCGGTCAGCGAGAACGACCAACGCAAGCATGTACAGATCACGGCGCGACAGGAGATTCACGAGTTTGCCTTAGTCGCCCAACGCGCCCTGAAAGCGGCCCGCGCCGGTGCCAAGGTGTTGGTAGTCCGCAACACCGTAGACTACGCCATCAAAACCCAAGAAGCATTGGAAGAGCTGACCGGTCCATCGGATGCCAGGCGGCTGTTCACCATCCACGGCAAGCCAACGCTGCACCATGGCAGGTTCGCTACGGCGGATCGCCAGCTGCTGGATGCAGAGGTTGAGTGGCGGCTTGGTAAAGACAAGCCGCGATCCTCTGACGGACACATCATCGTTGGCACGCAAACGCTGGAGCAGTCACTGGACATTGACGCGGACCTACTCGTGACTGATCTCTGCCCGATGGATGTACTGCTCCAGCGCATCGGTCGCCTCCACCGCCACGAGCGCAATGATCGGCCGGACGGCTATACAACTCCGACCTGCACCGTCCTGACACCACCGAACAACGATCTCACCTCCTTACTGAAACCCACATCGAAAGCGAACGGACTGGGACCACACGGCCATGTTTACGAAGATGTGCGGATGCTGGAAGCGACACGGCGGTTAATCGATGAATATCCGCTGTGGCGCATCCCGGAGATGAACCGGGAGCTGGTGGAGCGAGCCACGCATTCGCAGGCACTGGAGGCCATTACTCAAGGGTTGGGGGAGGACTGGCAGGCACACACGCGGGAAATCCAGGGAGGCAAGCTTGGCGATGGTCAGACCGCGCGCGCCTTAACGATCAGACGCGACAGTTCATTCCTTACCCACAACCGAGATGTCGTGTTTGTGAGCAGCGACGAAAAAATACGCACGCGCCTTGGCGACGATCGGGTCGACGTAGTCCTCGATCCACCACAGCCCAGCCCGTTTGATGACTCACAGCAAATTGACAAACTGGCTTTGTCGGTACACTGGCTGCCGCCCAATGAGGTACTGGAGTCGGTACCACCGGTGCCTACCGGAGACGGGTTCGAGTTCTCCATCGGCGAGTACCGCTACCGCTACGACCGCCTAGGACAGCGTCGTCTCTAGACGGCACTGCCCCAGGCGCCTACAGCCCCGCGTGTGCGGGGAAAACGATGTGCAGTGTGCGAGCATCGCCATACAAGGTGGACTACCCCCGCTTGTGCTCCGTGCCCGCGGGGAATCGATTGGTGCCTTGACACCAGCGCCCTGCAACCCCTATTATAGTCAAGTCTTTTTAGATAAACCTTGTATTGCCATGCTTGTACATACATAGGCTATACTGATTGGCAGGCCACCATTCACGTCAGAGGAGACGAGAACCGCCATGACAACATTTCATGCATCCAAAGTCCATGTGGGCCTGGCGACCTGTAAGGGCTCCATCGTGCGAGCAGAAATCAATGAGGCTCCCGTGTGCGTCTCGATCAGCACTGAGGACGTAAGTATTCAGGTAGCAGTAGCAGTGCCAAATTGGTCCAAAGAGCAGGATGAACTGAGGCTGTCGTTACCAGATTCTAGACAGGGGTTTGGGGCAACTGTTCTCCCGCACACCCGTTCCAGGTGTTGATCCCCACAGGAAGAACAACTGTCATGTTCAACTTACTCGAAGACCGGCTCATCAACGCCAATGTCAACGGCCGAACAGACGCGGCCACGCTCCCGGAAGTCTATGCCGGGCTGATGGCAGACACGATAGACGCATTCCCGGCACTGCGGCCACACCAGCGCCATGCATGGCACGCCTTCCTCGTCCAGCTCGGTGCCATGGCACTACACCGGGCCGGCCGCAGCACACCACCAGACGCGGCCGTCGAATGGCGCACTCTACTCCGCGGCCTCATATCCGGCCATTCCAACGACGAGCCTTGGCAACTGGTTGTCTCGGACATTACCAAGCCTGCCTTCATGCAACCCCCTGCCTCCAACGCGGGCAAGTTGGCCGAGTACAAGAGCCCGGTCAAGACACCTGACGAACTGGACATGCTGGTCACGTCGAAAAACCATGATCTCAAGGCCGCCGTCGCTTCAGCATGCACACACAACGATTGGCTCTTCGCGCTGATTAGCCTCCAGACCGCGGAGGGCTTTAGCGGTGCGGGTAACTACGGAATTTCCCGCATGAACGGTGGGTTGGGATGCCGACCTGCCTTCACGCTCACACCATCCGTGCGCCCGGGGATTCACGTGCGCCGCGATCTTGGGGCGCTGTTGGAGCAACGCGACAACATCCTCGACCTAGACCTCATGCGCGATGGTGGTGTTCAACTCCTCTGGACCAAGCCTTGGGACGGGACGAAGGCTGAAGCCTTGCTTCTCAGTGACCTCGATCCCTTTTTTATCGAGGTCTGCCGGCGCGTTCGCTTGCAAGCCGATCCGGAAGGCAGCATAAGTGCCCGCCGTGCAACCTCCAAAGTGGCCCGGATCGAGGCCAAAGCACAGAATGGCCGTACCGGTGATCCTTGGACACCTATTAACAATAAGGAAGGCAAGTCACTGACTTTGGCCACTGGCGGTTTCACCTACAAACGCACCGTTGATTACCTCCTGGCTCGCGACTGGCAACCAGCACCCCTATTTGTTCTGACTGCTGCCGAGCGTCACTCCCCAGAGGACATGTTGCTGATCGCGCGCGGGATGGTACGTGGGCAGGGCAAGACCGAGGGCTACCACGAGCGGATCGTCCCCTTCAAGGAGCAGGTGATCCGGGGTTTCGGCCGCACGGCTGCACGGCAAGAGCTGAGCCGGCTCGCAGGGGAACGCATCGAGCAGGTTGGCAAGGTGCAATGTATTCTGCGACACGCTGTCTCAGTATTTGCTGCCGGCGGCAACACCGAGGATGTCAGGGACGAGCACCGCTCTCACGCCAACCTCTGGGCCAACAAGCTCGATGAGATCGTTGACACGTCGTTCTTCGACGCGCTGCAAACGGAGTTTGCGGAAGATGATCCGGGCAAGCGTAAACGTATTCGCAACAGGTGGCTGACAAACGAAAGTGGCGACGGCGTGATAAACCAGGCTTGGCGGATTCTTCGGGATGCCGAGAATTCCTTACCTTGTCCGGCCATCCAACGTTACCGGGCCAGGGTACGCGCCGACAGCGTGTTCCAACGACGCATCCATGGCTCAAAAGACGGATTCCGAGAGTTATACGACCAAGAGGAGAGTGACGAGTGACAACAGAAAGGAGCCCCGAAGCTCCTGACCAGCCAACCCAGGATCGTCCTTGGGGCGAGATAGCGGTCGGCTTTGCCCGTCAGTTAGCAGCCGAGGGTTTTCCTCGCGGCGATCTGGCTGAGTTGCGCCGCATGGATCCGGATGCGCCAGACGCGGCTGTCTTCTGGCGGTTGATGGCCAATGAGGAGTCACTGAAAAGGTGGTCAGGCCATGACGAAATTGAACAAAAGTGGGCACTGGTCCTACACGGCTTGGCCCTAATGACCCGCACGGCTGGCGACAACGCCATGAACCGATCAGCGCATGACCGGAATGCGCCCATTGGTGAGGTGTTGTTCTATGGTGACGACTTGAGCAGGACGACCGCGTTTTACAGTCAGTCGCGCCTAAATCGACTGTTGACTGCGCGCGGTTCGATGCTGCGGACGCTGGAGGCGCGGCTGTTCCGTATGTTAGGTGCCAAAGGCTGTACGTTCAACTGGTATCGAATGGCTTCGTTGATCCTCGCTGAGGGACACAACGAGGAACGGGCAGACCGGATTCGTCATGACATTGCAAGGCACTACTACCGGGCGGAAAACCGTGCCGGCCGTTTACAGGACCAGGAAGCAAACACAGAGTAAGGAGATATTGAAGTGGCGACCCCAAGATTTCTGCAGATACATTCCCTGCATTCATACCCGGCAGCACTGCTGAACCGCGACGATAGCGGTCTCGCCAAGCGGATGCCGTTCGGTGGTGCCGTGCGTACCCGTATCTCGTCGCAGTGCCTCAAACGGCACTGGCGTGTGGCAGATGATGAGTTCGCGCTCCGCAACATTGACGGGGCTGTGGATGCCATCCGTTCGCGTGAGGTGGTCACACGCAGTGTGATCCAGCCACTACGGGAGGCCCAGAGTGTTACCGAGGACGTATTGGAAGGTGTCGAGATGGAATTCCAGAAAGGGGTGTACGGGGAAAAAGGGGCAGACAAGAAGGGACGGCAACCCTTGCTACTCGGCCACGCGGAGGTCGAATACCTCCGTGACCAAGCCACCGCGATTTGCATAGAGCATCACGACGATCCCAAAGCTGCGGTCGAGGCCGCAAAGTTGCTATTCAGCACTCAGCGACGCAATGAGCAGCGCGAGAACTTCCAAGCCTTCCGCGAGCAGACCAAGCTGCCAGGTGGACTTGTCGGTGCCCTGTTTGGCCGGATGGTAACGTCCGATCCCGGCGCAAACATTGATGCCGCTATTCATGTTGCCCACGCCTTCACTGTTCACAGAGAGGAGAGTGAGAGCGACTACTTCTCGGTGGTAGATGACCTGCGGTCCGCGGACGAAGACCCAGGAGCTGACCATATCGGTGACATGGAATTGACAACAGGACTGTTCTACGGCTACGTCGTCGTGGACCTACCTGGGCTGGTGGCCAACCTGACGGGCTGTGCCGCCGAAGAGTGGACCAGTGCCGACAGGACACTCGCAGGTCAGGTAGTGGAACATCTAGTGCATCTGATTGCTACCGTCTCGCCGGGGGCCAAGCTCGGCTCCACTGCGCCCTATAGCTACGCCGACTTGATGCTGATTGAGATTGGGTCGCGCCAACCACGCAGCCTCGCCAATGCCTTCCGGGAACCAGTGGAGCCAGCACAGATCAAGAGTGCTGTGGATGCCCTGGATGAATACCTGTCCAAACTAGATGCTGCCTATGGCGCACGGGAGCACCGTCGGGTGATGGCGATGGATGATTGTGATTTGCCCCAGGCAGAGCGGCTTTGCCTTGATGACCTAGCCACTTGGGTCGCGCAGACGGTCCGGAACGGAGAGGTCGGCTGAACCATGCGGCACCTGATCCTGAACCTCGAAGCACCCTTGATGGCATTTGGTGGTGAGACAATAGACAATTACGGTGTCATCCGTGACTTTCCGGCGGCGTCTATGCTCACTGGACTGCTGGCCAACGCCCTTGGCTGGCAGCGCATCGAGGGTAAGCGCCACCAACGGCTGCAAGACCGATTGGTGTTTGCTGCTCGCATTGACCGAGAGCCAGCCGGCGGCGTACGCCTGACCGACTTCCAGACCGCGCAGCTGGACAAGAAAGATCGAGGCTGGACCACTCGCGGGTTGCCTGAAGGCAGGGCCGGTGGTGCCAACACTTACGATTCGCCGCACCTGCGCTACCGCGACTACTTTGCCGATATGCGCGTGACCTTAGCCTTGCGCTTGGAACCGGCTGCAGACACACCGACGCTTGATGACCTTGCTAGAGTACTGGACGAACCTAAACGGCCACTGTTCATCGGGCGCAAACCATGTATGCCTTCTAGTCGTCTCTTCAGGGGCTTCAGCGACGAGGGAGCCACTGCGCTGGCAGTTCTGATGAACATACCGATAGACGAATCGACGAGAACCCCCAATGAGTTGGTGCGGTTGATTTGGCCGGCTGACGAGGGGGTAGACGATGTGATGGCTAACCGGACGTACCAGTTGACCGACGAGCGCAACTGGGTAACCGGCCTACACGGTGGAGGACGCCAGGTATTCGAAGGTTCCCGGCCAATTGTCGTGTTCCCCCCTGGCGACGAAGTGCGGGAGGAGGTACAACCATGACTACTACCCACACACCGCTGCACATGATCCGCGCCGACTTAGATGTCAATGCGTTCCACCGCTGGGCCGGTTCGCGGGACCTGATCGCCCAGAATGTGTTCGATATCGGCTACGCGTTACATTGCCTCTTGGTAGAGAGTTTCGGAAGCGACTTAGCACCCAAGCCATTTCGAGCAATGATCCCCCGGCCGACCTCGGGTCAGCAACGACGCGGCACTTTCTACGGCTACGCGCAGTGCGATGCCGAAGTCCTACGTGACGCGGCGGCGATGTATGCCGATCCGCTCCAGAGCAAAATACTGCCGGCGCCACGCATTGAGAGCAAGTTGATGCCCACGACTTGGCGACTTGGCCAGCGTCTAGGGTTCGAGGTACTCGTCCGCCCGGTGGCCCGTCCCCAAAAGCGCCGCCTCAACACCCGCGGCGGTATCAGGCGTCCTGGTGCAGAAACTGATATGTGGCAGTGGGAGGCGAACCGACATCCACAGCGCACGATGACGCGTGGTCGGGAGGAGGTCTACACCGAATGGCTGGCTGCACAGATGGCGCGGCGTGGTGGCGCAGAGTTGGACGCGTCGGCGACCAGGCTGCAGTCGTTCCGGCGGGTGAAGACAGTGCGAAAGCACCGCTCCAACGCGACAGAGGGACCGCATGTTGTGTTGCAAGGCACCCTTGCTGTCACCGATGTCGACAACTTCACACGCCTCATTGCCCATGGAATCGGCCGACATCGCGCTTATGGCTACGGCATGCTCCTGCTCCGTCCTCCGCATATGGCCGCCAGCTTGTAATCCGATGCTACTGCTTGATGAAAAATGCTATTATCGATACTCATGACCAAGAATACAGGCAAGTCGAGATAGCTTCGCCCGTTGTCCTTGGCAGCAGATTAACAACAACATATTGTTACTCACTGGGTGTTGAGCCATGTTGAAGGGTCGTTTGGGCTTGGAGACGGCGCGCGTTCCGCACGCGGATCGCCATGGCCTTCTATGGTTGTCTCGCGGTGCATTGACCGTTAGAGATGGAACTCTTAGGTTCGAACGGAAGGAGCCTCAGGGCCATGACAGCGCACTGTCACCTGGTGACTATGGGATTCCCTTTCAGGCCATCTCGCTCATTCTGTTGGGTCCCGGTTCCACGGTGAGCCACGACGCATTGAGGTTGATGGCTCGCCATGGGACGGGCTTGGTAGCGGTTGGGGAAGATGGGGTTCGCTGCTACACGGCACCACCTTTAGGACCCGGCACCTCCGAGGTGGCACGTCGACAGATGCGGGCTTGGGCGGATCCGGAGGGTGACAGGATCAAGGTTGCGCGTAGAATGTACTCGATCCGTTTTGGCGAAGTCCTGCCCAGTACGAACCTCGACACACTCAGGGGTATCGAGGGTGCCCGCGCAAAACGGTCCTACGTGAATATCAGCCGCAGGTATGGGGTTCGTTGGTTGGGGAGGCGCTATGACCGAGCCAACCCATCCGCTGCGGACCTGCCCAATCAAGCCATCAACCATGCGTCCGTGGCGGTGACCTCCGCAGCGGTAGTGGCCGTATATGCAGTGGGAGCAATCCCCCAACTTGGATTCATCCACGAGCACAGCGGCGACGCCTTTCCCTTGGACATCGCAGATCTGTATAGGGACTCGGTCCTGTTGCCAGTGGCCTTTGAGGCAGCCAGCGAAGTGATGAACAACCCCGGGATGAACATCGAACGGCACACGCGCAGGAAAGCAGGGCACGCCATCAGGACTGAACAGGTCATACCGAAGATGATCGACATCATCAAGCAACTCTTCCATGATGTTGAACCGATTGGGTCCGAGCGGTTCCACTCCTTGAACTGACTGTCACCTTTTCAAACGTTAGGCCCCGCGCGAGGAAAAGCTGTGACCGTTGTAGTGACCGTGAACGTGGTAGGGCGGTTCCGTGGCTTCCTGGCATCTGTGATGCTTGAAATCGCCCCTGGGGTATACACATCTCCCAACATGACACAAGGCATTAGGGAAAGGGTTTGGGATGTGCTTGATCGATGGTACAGCGAGACCCGTGAAGGATCCATTGTCATGACTTGGAGGGATCCGTCAGGAGTTGGTTCCCAACTGGTTCAGACACTCGGAACGCCTCCAAAGACGTTGGTTGATGCCGACGGAGTTTACCTCGTCAAACATGGCTAGTCGAACTAAAGAGATTTCAATGTAAAAAAGTATACTAGTACTGATTTATGCAAAAATAAAATCACATGGTCTATTTTATTTCAATTCCAGAAGGGGTTCCCCCGCACACGCGGGGATAGACCTGTGTGCAGGGGTGGGGGGAGCTCCCTTCGACTGGTTCCCCCGCACACGCGGGGATAGACCGTTGGTTTTGGACGGGCGTCGCGACATCGATATGGTTCCCCCGCACACGCGGGGATAGACCCGCACGGCACGCGTGGCGACCGGCGACCACATGGGTTCCCCCGCACACGCGGGGATAGACCGGAAATCAGTGAGTGAGGTGAAGTCATGGATGCGGTTCCCCCGCACACGCGGGGATAGACCTCCAGCGTGTCACCAACAACGAGCCGAGACCGAGGTTCCCCCGCACACGCGGGGATAGACCCCACTCGACGGCCAGCTGGGAGCCACCGTATGAGGTTCCCCCGCACACGCGGGGATAGACCCATCCTGAAGCGGCTGTCCGTGAAGCCACCGAAGGTTCCCCCGCACACGCGGGGATAGACCGCAGATGTGGGACGTGTACGCCCTGATCGCCATGGTTCCCCCGCACACGCGGGGATAGACCGCAGCGATCCATGTTGGGCCGTGGCCGCCATGCGGTTCCCCCGCACACGCGGGGATAGACCGGCCACGGAACGGGATGCAGCCGTGCACGGCTAGGTTCCCCCGCACACGCGGGGATAGACCGTAGCCCCGCTTGTTTGCAGCCCAGCCGAAGGCGGTTCCCCCGCACACGCGGGGATAGACCGCCACCAGGCAAGCCAAGGGGGCGGAACTACCAGGTTCCCCCGCACACGCGGGGATAGACCGCACAACGATATGCGGTTGCACGGCGATGTGTCGGTTCCCCCGCACACGCGGGGATAGACCCTGGAAATGCTGGGCACCATCCTGCCGGATGTTGGTTCCCCCGCACACGCGGGGATAGACCGATCATTCTGTTGTGGATTGGCATGTTGGCCTTGGTTCCCCCGCACACGCGGGGATAGACCCCGTATCGTAATGGACCTCCGATCTTCTGCCGGGGTTCCCCCGCACACGCGGGGATAGACCACCACACATCGAGAGCAAGCCGATGCCCACGGCGGTTCCCCCGCACACGCGGGGATAGACCCTGGTCGCGGCTCAGCTTCACCCAAGTCCATCCGGTTCCCCCGCACACGCGGGGATAGACCCGCAACCAAAAGGGAATGCGCGCAGGCTTCACAGGTTCCCCCGCACACGCGGGGATAGACCCCCCGATAATGGAGAATGCCACCATGACACCTAGGTTCCCCCGCACACGCGGGGATAGACCTTTCACGGCCGCAGCGTGGCCGCGGCCGGGATCGGTTCCCCCGCACACGCGGGGATAGACCGGATGCACGCAAGGAGATTCGCCGCGTCGTGCGGGTTCCCCCGCACACGCGGGGATAGACCTTACAGGCACCCGCATGAGGGTCTCCCCATCGAGGTTCCCCCGCACACGCGGGGATAGACCGGACGCGGACAGGTCGGGCCAACTCCAGCCCGTGGTTCCCCCGCACACGCGGGGATAGACCTGGCCGTGTAACCGGTTTCACGGGCGATAGCGTGGTTCCCCCGCACACGCGGGGATAGACCTGTCAACCCCTGCAGCTTGCTCGCCGAGTTCCGGGTTCCCCCGCACACGCGGGGATAGACCTTCCATTTCCTTCAGCACCCGGTCGGCGTCCTGGGTTCCCCCGCACACGCGGGGATAGACCCTCCCCGACCTTCAGGACCCATTCGCCGACGGCGGTTCCCCCGCACACGCGGGGATAGACCGGTCGTCGATCCGGCATGGTGCCCGATCATGCTGGTTCCCCCGCACACGCGGGGATAGACCGCAGACCGTGGCCGGCCGGCGTCGGGTCGCGCAGGTTCCCCCGCACACGCGGGGATAGACCTCCGGAATGGCAACCTCCGCATCGATCCAGCCGGGTTCCCCCGCACACGCGGGGATAGACCCTGTCCCATTCGTTTTCTCCTTGGTTGGATGGGGGTTCCCCCGCACACGCGGGGATAGACCTTCAAAGCTCCGGTCTGCAACCCCGCGGCCGTAGGTTCCCCCGCACACGCGGGGATAGACCGGCATCCGGTCGTCCGGGACAGGATCGCGGGCCGGTTCCCCCGCACACGCGGGGATAGACCATTCTTCCATCGTCTCGAAGTCGGACGAAGCGCGGTTCCCCCGCACACGCGGGGATAGACCGGGACTGGTACCATGGGGTGGGGGTGTCAGGGGGGTTCCCCCGCACACGCGGGGATAGACCTTCGACGGCGTTCTGGGTCCTACCCTGTCTGCCGGTTCCCCCGCACACGCGGGGATAGACCCAAGGAGTTGGACGATGGATGCAGCGACTGAATGGTTCCCCCGCACACGCGGGGATAGACCGTGGGATATGGCGCCGATGAACTGCGGACTGCTGGTTCCCCCGCACACGCGGGGATAGACCCCCTGGGGGCCCAGCCAATGCTGGACAGGGACAGGTTCCCCCGCACACGCGGGGATAGACCTCATCGTGATCGAGTTCGCCGTGGAAGGAACGGGGTTCCCCCGCACACGCGGGGATAGACCCTGGCCGGTTAAGACCGGATCGCGCCGGCCCTCGGTTCCCCCGCACACGCGGGGATAGACCTAATCAAGAGTCACCCGCCAACTCCCCGCCACCGGTTCCCCCGCACACGCGGGGATAGACCTAGGGTATGTCTCGCTTTTTTCACGGGGAGTGTGGTTCCCCCGCACACGCGGGGATAGACCACTCCGGTGCCTGTGGAGAAAACTCCGGTGCCTGGTTCCCCCGCACACGCGGGGATAGACCGCGGTAGGGTGCGCTGCTGGAGGCCCCCACCTGGGTTCCCCCGCACACGCGGGGATAGACCGTGGCGGTGGTTAGTCGATTGGCTGTCGGGGTTGGTTCCCCCGCACACGCGGGGATAGACCTTCCACCAAGATGACACAGATGTGCCAGGGAAAGGTTCCCCCGCACACGCGGGGATAGACCGCAGGGCAATGTCGCCGCCGGTGGTGGGGGCGAGGTTCCCCCGCACACGCGGGGATAGACCTCCTACGGTCGTCGGTACGTTGCTGGCGCGACTGGTTCCCCCGCACACGCGGGGATAGACCCTCGATAATCTGCCCCGGCAGGGCCGCCGAGACGGTTCCCCCGCACACGCGGGGATAGACCTCCAACCTCAGGTTGTTCGGAAATTGCCAATTCGGTTCCCCCGCACACGCGGGGATAGACCTTCGTGTGCTTGATGAGACCTGCTTCTTCCAGTGGTTCCCCCGCACACGCGGGGATAGACCGGGAGAGTGGGCGCCGGCTCCGTGAGCTGGATGGGTTCCCCCGCACACGCGGGGATAGACCGTCTCTCCCAGAAGCTAAATCCGCATTGCTGACGGTTCCCCGCACACGCGGGGATAGACCCCAGACACGGCGGGTCTTGACGATCATGCGCTGGGTTCCCCCGCACACGCGGGGATAGACCCTGTCGACTCCCAGGTGCGTTGCCACCTGCCGAGGTTCCCCCGCACACGCGGGGATAGACCCACCGATGCGGTGAGTGATTGGACAAAGTTCCTGGTTCCCCCGCACACGCGGGGATAGACCTCGTAACTGGTAGGGAGCCGAGCCCTGCAATGCGGTTCCCCCGCACACGCGGGGATAGACCGGCCGTGTAGTAGTTCGACTGCACCACGCCGATGGTTCCCCCGCACACGCGGGGATAGACCTTGACCGTCAGGCCACCGACAGACACCACCGTAGGTTCCCCCGCACACGCGGGGATAGACCCCCTGACAGACGACCAAGGACCGCACACATCATGGTTCCCCCGCACACGCGGGGATAGACCCGATCGACAGCCCGATCGCCGGCCTGGTCTCGAGGTTCCCCCGCACACGCGGGGATAGACCGAGAGGAGACCCCTCATGGACAAAAAGTTGACGGGTTCCCCCGCACACGCGGGGATAGACCGGGAAGGCATGATCACGAAGGCACTTGAACGCCTGGTTCCCCCGCACACGCGGGGATAGACCCACCCCCAGTAGTCGCCCGCACACTCAACCCGGGGTTCCCCCGCACACGCGGGGATAGACCTGGATCGGGTCCATTGCACCGCGCAAAAACGAAGGTTCCCCCGCACACGCGGGGATAGACCCCAGCGGAACGAGGTGCTCGACCACCGCAGCGTGGTTCCCCCGCACACGCGGGGATAGACCCGACAGGGTCTTGCGGAAGCGGCGGCGCGACTTGGTTCCCCCGCACACGCGGGGATAGACCGCAGATGTTTGACGTGGAGGGCGAAGGGGAACTGGTTCCCCCGCACACGCGGGGATAGACCCACAGGAGAGAAGGTCCTATGTCCACACCCCAGGGTTCCCCCGCACACGCGGGGATAGACCCCGGCATCAGCCTGCCCGCCCGCATCGCACAGGGGTTCCCCCGCACACGCGGGGATAGACCTGTCGTCGATATGCTCTGCCCACTCATCATCGGGGTTCCCCCGCACACGCGGGGATAGACCTTGGAGTCCTTCGGCCTCTCACCCGACAACTGGCGGTTCCCCCGCACACGCGGGGATAGACCCCCCACCACCGGACTGCTGCTGTGCCTGTTCCTGGTTCCCCCGCACACGCGGGGATAGACCATGGACTGCGCGCCATGCTCACAGCACTCTAGAGGTTCCCCCGCACACGCGGGGATAGACCTCAACAAGGCATCCTGCCCGGCATGGAAGCCGAGGTTCCCCCGCACACGCGGGGATAGACCTCAACAAGGCATCCTGCCCGGCATGGAAGCCGAGGTTCCCCCGCACACGCGGGGATAGACCCCTCAGTGTTGGTTTCCCACGGACCTGCCGGACGGTTCCCCCGCACACGCGGGGATAGACCGCGGTTCCGGGTGCTGGACACGCAGCCGGGCGCGGTTCCCCCGCACACGCGGGGATAGACCGGACCATGCCTGTGATGCGATGCGCTATGGAGCGGTTCCCCCGCACACGCGGGGATAGACCTTCTGGCGGCGAACGGAAGAGGACTGAACCCCAGGTTCCCCCGCACACGCGGGGATAGACCACTTCCGTCCGGTGCGCTGGGACATTGCGGTGGGGTTCCCCCGCACACGCGGGGATAGACCTTCCGTCCGGCAGACGATGTCCGGCGGGCAGTGGGTTCCCCCGCACACGCGGGGATAGACCCATGTCAAGGTCTCCTTGCGGGCAGGTCTCTTAGGTTCCCCCGCACACGCGGGGATAGACCTCGACCAACCACTGCCACTTGGCCCCGACGGCCGGTTCCCCCGCACACGCGGGGATAGACCCGAAACCAGTTCCTCTTCCGGTATGCCGGCGGAGGTTCCCCCGCACACGCGGGGATAGACCTGCCCGTGCCCTTGCGGACGGCCGCCCGCCATTGGTTCCCCCGCACACGCGGGGATAGACCGCGACATCCTGGACGACAGTCGGCGCCGGGGGCGGTTCCCCCGCACACGCGGGGATAGACCCCTGCGTATACTTGCTTGCGACTTCCGAGGGCGGGTTCCCCCGCACACGCGGGGATAGACCCCGCCCGCCTCCCGCAACACCTTGCGCAGCGTCGGTTCCCCCGCACACGCGGGGATAGACCGGCTCCCGCCGCGGCCACGCCGGTCAGGGCAGCTGGTTCCCCCGCACACGCGGGGATAGACCCACATGATGTATTCACCCACCGCAGCAAACCAGGGTTCCCCCGCACACGCGGGGATAGACCCAGCTACGGGTTCTCCTGCTGGCGGAACGGTCTGGTTCCCCCGCACACGCGGGGATAGACCGTCGTCGGCGGCCAGTCCCATGTTGCGGAAGTGGGTTCCCCCGCACACGCGGGGATAGACCGTCCGCGCCCTGCAGATCGGCGGTGTCGAAGTCGGTTCCCCCGCACACGCGGGGATAGACCGATGTCGGTGTCGATGGAGGGCAGGGCGGACCAGGTTCCCCCGCACACGCGGGGATAGACCCACGGACGGGCGGAAAGCACCTGAAGGCCGTCCAGCATGGTTCCCCCGCACACGCGGGGATAGACCAAGTCTCGCAGGCAAGGCTCTTCAGGCCCGCTAGGTTCCCCCGCACACGCGGGGATAGACCGTGTGGCTGTTTTTCAGGTCGATGCCCGGAATGGGTTCCCCCGCACACGCGGGGATAGACCCCTTCCTCGAATCCCGCCTCCGTGATCATCGGAGGTTCCCCCGCACACGCGGGGATAGACCTGTGCCAGCGCATGACTCTGGTAAACCTTTCATGGTTCCCCCGCACACGCGGGGATAGACCCAGCACACGGGTGCCATCCTTGGGGGCAGTGTCGGTTCCCCCGCACACGCGGGGATAGACCTTCCACGCTGAGGCCCCGGAAAAGGCCGTCCCTGGTTCCCCCGCACACGCGGGGATAGACCTTCTCGAGTGTCGCCGATGGCGGCTCGGTGCGAGGTTCCCCCGCACACGCGGGGATAGACCGCCATAGCAGCTGCATCAGGCGCATCAGGCGCAGGTTCCCCCGCACACGCGGGGATAGACCGTACCATGAGTGCGGCATAGAGATCGGGATCGGGGTTCCCCCGCACACGCGGGGATAGACCTCCGACCGACAACATCCCCGGTTCGCCAACGCTGGTTCCCCCGCACACGCGGGGATAGACCAACCCGGACATTACCGACCTCAATGGCCACCAGGGTTCCCCCGCACACGCGGGGATAGACCAGTCCTATGGACGGGGGCATGAAGGTTCTCACTGGTTCCCCCGCACACGCGGGGATAGACCCGACATCACGGCCAGCAACCTGACGGTCTGGCTGGTTCCCCCGCACACGCGGGGATAGACCTGTTGGACGGTCGCGATCCGGAACTGTTCCGGTGGTTCCCCCGCACACGCGGGGATAGACCCCATGCCCACAGGTCCGCGACGCCCTGCCCCACGGTTCCCCCGCACACGCGGGGATAGACCAGCGGTTCGATGGCAGTGGACGGCAGGTAGCGGGGTTCCCCCGCACACGCGGGGATAGACCGGGCAGACCTAGCATGACGCTTCCCGGCCAAAGGGTTCCCCCGCACACGCGGGGATAGACCACAGCTGACCGCCCGCGGCCTGCATGGCCAACTGGTTCCCCCGCACACGCGGGGATAGACCTGCTCCCGTCGCTGGCTCCCGTCACTTCGGATCATACTAGGGGTAGGTAAAGCCGGGAGCCGGGTCAATGTGCGACCGTTTGCTCCAGTCCGGGCGGGTCCACCCGCCGCAGTTTCCAGGGCGGATCCGGTCCGGGGAGGGGCTGCAGCCAGACCCGGGCCCAGCCATGGCCGCGGGCGAGCAGCCGCTGGACCCGGGCCAGGCCCAGCTGAAAGACACTGAGCGGTCGGGGGCGGGCCACCGTCGCCGGCTGCAGGGGCGGTGTGCGCACGCGGCCGGGCGCCAGACCGCGCAGATACGCCTCCTCGACGCGCGTACCGTGGGCCAGCACCCAGAGGGTGGCGACGGCCAAGACCAGCCAGTGTCGGTCGACGCGGGTCGGGGCCAGGCGCCGGGTGCGGTGCCACTGCCACCCCATGCGCTTGAGTGTCTGGAAGCCCTGCTCAATCCAGACGCGCATCCCGTAGGCGCCGAGGTCCACGTCGTCGGGGGCTTCATCCGTGAGCACGACCCAGGGGGCTTCCTGACCGGGCACCCAGAGCACAATCAGGGTGCAGGACCGCTTGCGTTCGCGGAAGGCCTTCCCGGCCGTGACCGTGTACGGACCCGCGCGGGCCACGAAGCGCCCGGCCGGCCCGCGCGTCGCCTGGAAGGTCATGTGGCGGTCGTAGCGCATGTAGGGGTGCCCGCCCTGCCGGCGGATGGCGGCCCACAGGTCGGGGCTCTGCAGGCCCCGGTCGCAGAGCACGCGCACCGTCATGTCCGCCGGACCTGTGCGCCCTGCCGGTCCAGCAGGGCGCACAGGTCCGGCATCCAGGGACCGGGTTGGCCCCCGGTCTTGAGGCGCCAGGCCACGGGGAGGGCCAGGCCGCGGTAGACCACGCTCACGACCAGGGCCACCAGCGCCCCGCCCTTGGCCGTGGGGTCGACGGCCAGCGTCAGCTCGGAACCCTGCCACCAGGCCAGGACCCAGCGCAGGAGGGGCGCGAAACAGGCCTGCACGTCCAGCTGCACCCCGCAGGGCGCAGCCCGGTCGGACCCGTCGTAGAGCCATTCCCGCAGGTACTGGCGCGTCGTGTGCCAACCCAGACCTAGGCGCAACAGGGCCCCCAGCACCGCATTCTGGCAGCTGCTGCGGGCCATCACCGTGGCCCCCACCCACAGGGCCAACCCGATCATCTGGGCCGGACGCAGATGGGACAGATGCCTTTGGATTTGGTCGTGCAGGGGATGGAAGGCCGTCGGAAGAAGCATGGGACCGGGGCCTGTTTGATGTGTGGAAACACGAACAGCCTACCCGCAAACCATGCTTTTTCCGCTTCCTCAACCTGTTTTTTAGGACCGGATCCGCTTTACCTACCCCTAGTATGATCCGAAGTGACGGGAGCCACCGGCCGGTGGCTCCCGTTCCGGGGTGACAGACCGTACTTACCCCAGGTCCGCCTGGCGAGACCGTTTGACAGCAAGGTCGTCACGCCCGGGTTTCTTCCCGGAGCCCGTACAGTTGCCTGGACCGTGAGTCCGCATGTGCCAGGCAGGGCCAGAGAAGAAAGGCACGATTTCAAGGATAAGGGAGCAGCAGGACATGAGCAAACACGAGACCCATGTCGGCATTGATGTGGCCCAGGACCATCTGGACGTACAGGTCTCGGGCGAGACGGCCCCCTGGCGCGTGCCCCACACGGAAGCGGGCCTGGAGACCCTGTGTACGCGTCTGGCCCCCAGCGGCCCGGGTCGTCGTGGAAGCCACCGGTGGCTTGGAATTGCCAGTGGCCCAGGCCTTGGCGGCAGCCGGTCACGCCGTGGCCCGTGTCAACCCGCGCCACATGCGGGACTTCGGGCGCGCGCTGGGCCATCGGGCCAAGACGGATGCGATCGATGCGGCCCTCCTGGCCCGGTTCGCCGAGCCGATCCGGCCGGCGGTCCGTCCCCTGCCGGATGCCGAGACCCAAGCCCTGCGCGCCCTGGTGGGACGCCGGCGGCAGGTCGTGCGCCTGATCGCCCAAGAACGCACCCATCGCCATACGGCCGCACCCGACATGCAGGCGCGCATTGACCGTCATTTGACTTGGCTGACGGAGGAACGGGACCAACTGGACCAGGCCATCGCACGCGTCTTGCAGGCGCATACCGTGTGGCGGGGACAGGTCGAGCTCCTCATGAGTGTCCCCGGCATTGGCTTCGTGGTCACCGGCGTCCTGCTGGCGGAACTGCCCGAACTCGGCCAGCTGTCCCATCGCGCACTGGCAGCCCTGGTCGGGGTCGCCCCCTTCAACCGCGACAGCGGCCCATTCCAGGGACGACGCATGATTGGGGGCGGTCGGGCTCCGGTGCGTCGGGTTCTGTACATGGCCACAGTCTCCGCCATCCGGGCCAATCCCGTGATCCGAACCTTCTACACGCGCCTGGTGGCCCGCGGCAAACCCAAGAAGGTCGCCCTGGTCGCCGCCATGCACAAGTTGTTGACCTTCCTCAACGCCGTGATGAGAGACCGGACCCCTTGGCGACTACCTCCTCAGGTTATGCCAGGGACTTGACTGACAACACAGTTGCTGTCAGGCCCCTGTCAGGCCCCGGTCATGGGAGCCGCGCACGCTCTGGCCGTCGATGGGCACGACCTGACCGTCGGTCAGCGCGAAGGCGGCCTGCACCCAGCCCCGAAAGCCCTCCTCGAAGCGGGCCGCATCCAGCCGCGCGAAGACCCGTCCCAGCGTATCGTGCGAAGGGATCCCGTGGGGCAACTCCAGGCAGGTGCGCAACCACGCCTCGTTGAGCTGGCCGAAGAGGGCGATCGCCACAAAGCTGTCGGCGCCGCAGATGACGGCCAGCACCGACAGTACCAGGATGTCGGTCAGGTTGTGCAGCTTGGTGCGGTCGATCCGCGGATCCTCCAGTGTGTCCAGGGTCTCGACCAGGGACGGGGGCATCGGGCCGTTCATGAGGACTTCTCCGCAGGCTGAATCCGGAACCGCCCATTGGAGCCACGCGTCAACTTACTCGGTACCCCCCCCAATTTAGATGCAATCGCCCTGGGGTCCGGTGTGGGATGTGTGGGTGAACAGCCCATATACTATCGCCTGGCCCCCAGTGCGCGCTTGGGCCCCGCAACCCACGCCAATTGCAACAGTGCCGCTGGCTGAATTGACCCTTGAATCGCATGGTGCTAGACTCATGGTCGGAATCCAGGAATGCAGAAATCGATAAGTTGGAATTCAGGTTTCAGGTGGCGGAACCTGCCGCACATCATCTGAACCCCCTTGGCAGATTGCCGGTACTGTCATCCAGCTTGTGACGTTGGCGCCTGATATAGATCGGGTCATTCAGTGGAAAGTAACGCCTGCCTTGGGCAGGTGCGGTACGCCCTGTTGTGTGGGCGGGTTTGTCTGTTTCAGTCAGGACAGTGAATAGCGATGAACGATTCTTACGGGTATGGCCGCGACCGCGGCGATCGTGCACCGGACGGCCGCGGTTATGCAGGCCGTCAGGACCATCCTTCCCGGTACAGTGAACGGCTGGGCGGGCGGCCACAGAGCAACTATGACGATGCGCTGGAAAGCGTCCAGCGCCATTCCGTCGTCAATGGCACGGTTCTGCACGAGGATGACGATGGCGGGATCATCGTCCAAATCAACGGTGCGCGGTTCGAGGGAAAGGTCTCGGAAACCGAGCTTCGCCAACTGCCGCCCGAGATGCAGGCGGACCTGCGGGAGGAGGGCCACACCTGCGAGTTCTTCGTGCGGCGTACACCGGCCCGGAATTCCTACCCCGATGAGCCGATGTACTACGACCTGACCATCACCGGCCTGTGGCGTGAGGAGGACTGGCGCTTGGCCGAAGACGCCCTGCGCTCCGGCGACGTATTCCCCGCCGTACCGACCAAGTACAACAAAGGCGGCCTGCTGGTTCGTTTCGGCAGGATGCTGGAAGGCTTTGTGCCGATTTCGCACATCTGGAATTTCCCCTCCTTCCGCGAGCCGGAGCAGCGCGAGGAAGCGCTCAACCGCTGGGTCAACGAAGGCGAGGAAATGCCGGTCAAGGTCATTGAGGTCACACGCGAAAAGCGCAAGCTGGTCCTGTCCAACAAGGAGGCTGTCCTCGATCGCAACCGCGAAGACAAGGCGGCCCTGTTCGAGACCCTGCAGGTGGGTGACGTGGTGGAAGGCACCGTGCGCAACATCAGGGACTTCGGCGCCTTTGTCGACATTGGCGGCGTCGAAGGCCTGCTGCACATCAGCGAGATCGACTGGGACCTAGTGCGACACCCCAGCGACTACCTCCAGGAAGGCCAGGTTCTGGAGGTCAAGGTCCTGCACATCGACCGGGAGAAGGGCCGCGTCAAGCTGAGCCGCAAGGCCCTCGCACCGACCCCGTGGAAGACTGTGCCCGAGCGGTACAACGTGGGCCAGGTAGTGTGGGTGGACATCACCAAGAAGAAGGACTTCGGCGCCTTTGCCAAGCTCGAACCCGGTGTCGAGGGATTGATTCACGTGTCCGAAGTGGCGCCCAAGGCGGAGCGCAACCCGATGGTGACCATCAACGAGGGCGACCGGCTTGAAGTGGAAATCATCCGCATCGACGCCGCCAATCAACGCATCGGTCTCAGCCGCGCCCGTGTTCTCAACGCGTCGTCGGGCTGGTCCGCCTCCGGGGAATTCGAAGACGACTACGAAGATTACAACGACTATTAGGCCGGGTCGGACGTTGCCCGCACTGATCAGGAACTGACCGAACCGACCGCTTGGGCGGTCGGTTTGATTCCGGTGGCACACCGCGGCCTGCGAGTGGTCGTCGCTTCGAAGCCGTGGCTCGACTTCGGTACGTAACCGGCGGAGGCGTGGTCCTGTGCATGGATCAGGTGGTCCTGCTGGACAGGCCTTCGCGCCAGGAGATACGGTTGCCCAAGGGCCATGTCGAACCGGGGGAGGAGCCGGAGGTGGCCGCTCGGCGGGAGACCGCGGAGGAAACCGGCTTCGCGGATCTGCGCTTGTTGGCCGATTTGGGTGTGCAGACGGTAAAGTTCGAGTACCTGAACAAACGGGTCCGCCGAACCGAGCACTGGTTCCTTTACCAGCTCGGTTCGGCCGTCAGGCAGGGTCGGCCCCCGGAAGATGAACGGCAGTTCAGAACGATGTGGCGTCCTTGGGCCCTGGCGCGTGATCTGCTGACGTTTGAGGCCGAACGACGGATATTGGCCGAAGCAATATTGGTTTGGCGGAAGCTGCAGGCGCGGGCCTGATGTTCCATCGGCCCGTCCGGAAATCCGGGTAGGGCCTACCGGCGGTAGGTGCCGCCGGCCTGGGAGCGGTGGCGGTAGGTGATGCGCCCTTTGGTCAGGTCGTACGGACTGACCTCGATGGTCACGCGGTCTCCGAGCAGGACCTTGATGTAGTTCTTGCGCATGTGCCCGGAGAGATAGGCAAGGATGCGGTGGCCGTTTTCCATTTCAACCCGGAAGTTGGCGTTGGGCAACGTCTCCACCACCGATCCCTCCATCTCAATCTTTTCCTTGCTCATCTCATTCCATTCTCCGTGGCTGGTCCGGCTTCGATCCCAGAGGTTAGTACCTGCGCCTGCTGCGCGCCCGCGACATCGTTCGTTGGGCCTTGCGGATGGCTTTCTGCTTCTTGATGCGGTTGACTTCGCTTCTGGACGTGAACCAGCGCTTCTGCCTCACCTGGGGCAGGATGCGGGCCTCGGAAACAGCTTTGCGGAATCGTCGCAACAGCGACTCCTGGGATTCGCCAGGCCGGAGATCTACGGTAATGGGAACACCTCTGCCAATGTTTTTGGAACAAATACAATCCTACGCAGCACACGATTATACTCGTTCCCCGAATGACCAACACAAAACCGGATTCCTCATTTCGACAGGCCGTGCGCCGTCTCCTGGCGGACCGGGCTCGCGCCATGGGATTGCCGCTGGATGATCGCCAACTGGAGCGGTTCGCCCTTTTCGCCGACTGTCTGCGGGATGGCAATACCCGGATCAACCTGACCGCCATCACGGACGTGGAAGGGATCGTGTTGAAACACTTCCTGGACTCGATGGCGGTGTGGCCGGCGCTATCCCGCGAACTTGAGGACTTGAGGGTGGGCAACCGACTGGCCGTGCTGGATGTCGGAACCGGTGCCGGGTTGCCCGGTATCGCGCTGGCCATCCTTGATCCGGACATTCAACTCACGTTGATGGACGGCACTCTCAGAAAGGTGGACTTCCTGACCGCGGCCTGCAAGACGCTGGACATGACGGAAGTCGCCGTGGTGCACGGCCGGGCGGAGGAACTGGGACGGCAGCCGGCCTTCCGGGAACAGTTTCCCGTGGTCGTGGCTAGGGGACTTGCACCTTTGCCAACGCTACTGGAGTACCTGGTTCCGTTGACCGGCGTCGGCGGTCTGTGTCTGGCCTACAAAGGACCGAACCTGCCCGGGGAACTGCAGGCGGCCCGCCCGGCCCTGCAGGCCCTGCGGGTGGACGTGGAAAGAGTAATCCCGGTCCAGGTGCCCGGGTTGGATGCAACCCGGCGGGTGGCGGTGTTCCGGAAGACCCGGACCACCGCGACCAAGTACCCGCGCGGCCAGGGTCAGCCGCGGCGGCGTCCGTTGCAGGCCTGATGCAAGAGGCGGGGGGCCAATCAGCCGAAGGCGCCGTTGCCGATTCCAAAGACGTTGTCCGGGTCGGCGCTGTGTTTGAGTTCCCTGAGCATTGAGCGGCTGGTCGAGGTCATGACCCGATCCAGATATCGCTGTCGCAGCTTGCCAACGCCGTGGTGGTGGGAGATGGAACCGTCGGCGGCCAGAATTGCCTCCCTGATTCCGTGCTCGATGTCGATAAAAACCTCAAGGGGATTTTCCAGGCCGCGGTTCGAAAAGCCATGGGTGAAGTAGATGCAGACCCCCGAGTGGTACACCTGCGTGATGCGGGCGGAAATGAACGGATTGCCGTACAGGTTGTGTTTGGCATGCAGATCCAGGGCCGCCTGCTTGACCGAGTCCACCACGTTGTGGATGTTGTCCCAGGTGGTGGAGGTTTCGTAGGTCTCGCCGGAAATGTAATAGGGCGCCAGGAAATCCCGGATGTAGGCGATGGCATAGGTCAGCATGTAGCCCCGCTTGCCGTTTTCGGAGCCTCCGGCCACGCCTCGAAACGACTTGGCCAGTGATTTGATGTGGCGGGCCTGATGGGAGACTTCCGATCTGGAACCTTCCATCACCACGGTCGCGGCCGAGATGTTGCGCAGGTCAAACCGGTACAGTTTCTCCAGGGCCGTGCGCTGGATCGTTTGCTCCACTGCCTTGAGGCCGGTGGCCTCGGGCTTGAGGGCCTGGCTGAATCGAAACTGAAGGTTGTCGACGAGGCGCACACTGGCCGGCACCACTCCGGAACGCTGCAGGCGGAGCATGAAATCCACACCCCGGGGGAAGTCCGGGAACACATACGAAGCGTACCGGGTTTCCTCGGGGATCCGATGGATGTTGACCACCGCTTCGGTGATCAGGCCCAGGTTGCCTTCGCTGCCGAACACGAGGTCCCGCGGCTGAATGCCCGCCGAACGGCGCGGCGCGGAATCATGGTGGGTGATCTCGCCCCGGGGACTGATGAGGGTAACCTTCTCGACAATCTGCTCGATGTTGCCGTATCGATTTTTCTTCATGCCGCTGGCGTTGGTCGAAATCCAGCCTCCCAGCGTGGACAGCTCCATGCTGTCGGGCTCGTGGCCCACAATCCAGCCCTCGGCGCGCAGCGCGCGTTCCAGTTCACTGCCGGTAATGCCGGCCTGCACGCAGGCTGTCTGATTCGTCTCGTCGATCGACAGCACCCGATTCATGCGGCTCATGTCCACCGACACGATGGGACGGGTCTCCGCCGGCGACAGCAGTAGCGCGTTGCTGACGTTGGTGCCTCCGCCATAAGGTACCAGGCACACGCCGTGTTGCCCTGCCAGTTGGATCAGCTGTTTGGCTTCCTCGGTGGATTCGGGCCAGACCACGAGATCGGCCACTCGCTCCAGGTTCTCGTAGATGACTTGGTACAGCTCCCAATTCGACGTTTGCCCGTGACTGTGATTGAGGCGCACCTTGGGGTTGTCCGAGACGCGGTTCTGGGTCAAGGTTGTCTCGATGGCCCGGCGAAACTCGGGACACGGCCGCGGATCCGGTACATCGGGCGCGGTGTTGGGCGACTTTAAGTCGGTGGGATCGATTTCGTGGCCCAGGATGTCCTGAACGAAAGGCCAGAACAGCGGCATTTCGGTCCCCGACATGTCATAGCGGTGGCCGGTCAATTCCACCACGCCGCGCTCGTTGAGTCGGAAGCGCGTGTCGCGGTATCCCCACAGATGATCGTGAAGGGATTGGTCCAGGGACTGACCGGAACGGTTCAGGGCCTTGTCCGCCATGGCCAGAATCCTTTGGCAAAGATGAGGAGTACGGAGCGGACCTCCATTCTACTATCTGAAGGGGTGGTCGGCCGGGATGTACCGTTTCCGATGTTCGAGTGCCGCCTGCGGCTCGCCGATGCTGTGATCCCGCTTGCACCGTCTGCCGGAGGGAGCACTGCGGTCTGGCTGTGGCAGACTCATTGCATGGCCCTTTCGCTCTTGCCCCGCCATCTCTGGCAGGCCCTGGCCGCCGTTGTTGTCTTGATGTTGATGCTCGCGGCCTGTCGGCCCGATGCTCCTGAAGAACCGGTCCCCCGCGTGGCCGGCGAGGAGTTGGCCCAGGCGGCCGAAATTGCTCCGGGTGAGCTGCCCGTGGGCCACACCCGGGAGGGATTTCTCTACCTTGGGTCCCCGGAAGCCCCCCTGGTTCTGTACGAGATCTTCAACGCCAATTGCCCGGGATGCGGCAACCATCACCGGTCCCGGTTGCCGTCCCTGGTGCGGGAACATGTCCAAAGCGGCGTGGTCCAGATGGTCATGGTGGATTTGGCCATCAGTCCGGAGTGGGGCGAGCAGGCGCATTTCACGGCCTGGTGTCTGGGCCGGCAGGTCGGTGCCCAAAGTCAGTGGCAGTTTTGGACGGATCTGTACGAAGGGCAGGCCTCCTGGATCGCCGAAGGCGAGGAATTCTCGCTCCGGCTGGCCGAAGAGGCAGGAGCCGAAGCGTCGGTGTTGCAGACCTGCATCGAAACGCAGGCTCCCGCCGCGGTGGCCGAACTTCAGGCCATAGCCGAGGATCGGCTGCTGCCGGAGCGATGGTCC
Source organism: Caldilineaceae bacterium (assembly GCA_965208365.1). Classification (GTDB taxonomy): domain Bacteria; phylum Chloroflexota; class Anaerolineae; order Caldilineales; family Caldilineaceae; genus Bin34. Next base: position 3,323,269 of record OZ242330.1, read on the forward strand.
ACGCCCGTCTTCCGCATTGAGGACAGGACCGGCCGTTTCCTGGCGTCGCAGGTTGGCTCGCCGTCACTGGAGGCTTGGCAACGGCTTGTGGAGCAGGCTTTGGCCGTGGCTTCCTGGTAGCGTGTTGTCAGGCCGGCAGTTCTCCATTGTTTTTGTCGGTTGGGTCAGGCGGGAACGCGCTCGGGCCTGCCAGCCAGCCAGTCCTCCCTGGTCGCGACCCGCTCCGGAAACAGTCGGCTGCGGGCCAGGAAACCGGCGCCGTGCTCCGGCATGGGATCCTGATCCGTCGGCTGGTAGCGGACGTCGAGGCTCCAGCGCACTTCGTCGGAGTTGTTTGGCGTGGACATGTGCACGCACCGGTCGTTGAACAGAATCAGGTCGCCCTTGGCGACGATCAACGGTACCGGTTGGCGGTTGGCTGGCAGGTGCTCGGCGTCGATTTCCAGGAATCCGGTGCCGGAATAGCTTTCCTTGTGCCACGACTTCACCCGCTGTCGGTGTGTGCGCGGCATCACGTGTAGGCACCCGTTGTCCAGGGTCGAGTCCACGAAGGGGATCCAGACCGAAATGACTGGATTGGCGTTGGCATCGGGCCAGTAGGACTTGTCCTGGTGCCAAGGCACCACGCCCGCGGCCACGCGCGGTACCTTGGGGCGCGTGTTGTAAACGGGATTGGAAAAGATTTCGGGACCGATCAGTGATTCAACCGCGTCCAGAATGACCGGATTGGCCATAAGCTCGTAGTAGCCCGGATCGCGGTCCCGCCAACCGCGTCCAAAGACCAGAAAGTCCGTGTCGGTCAGGTCGGCGAACAGATCCGCTAGGCGCCGCTCGAACGGACGGTCAGCCATCGGATCCGACACCAGACCGTCGGCCACCAGTCTCCGGGCGATGATGTCCACCTTGCGCTTCATCGCGGCGCGCGCCGGTTCGAGATCCGCGTCGTCAAGGACGCCGGGCACGATGAGGTAGCCCTCCGCGTCGTAAAAGTGTATCTGCTCGTCCGAGAGGCTGCCACCGTGATCGTTGCGGAATGTATCCAACATGGGTCGCTCATGGGGTTGGGCCGGATTGCAATGCTAATTGTAGGACTCCAATTGCAGGGCCGTAAACAACCGATCGCGACCGGTTCCAAATAACGAGTGTCCAGGCCGTTCATCCGGGGGATGGGTGCCCCGCTCCATCTCCGGCGATTTCCCTTGAGTTACCGGATAGCGAGTGGACAGAGGCTTGGGTAAGACCACAGGCTCTGGAAGGCGCCAAGGCTCGCCTTCCGGCCCGCGTAACCGGGGGCCGCACGGCGAGGCGCGATCCTGTCAGGGACCCCTAACGACCCGTGAACAAGAGTAGGTTGGCCACCAACCTCGTATCTACTAGGTTTCCGTTGTTCGTCTATTGGCCCGGCCAGCCGTCCGCGGCCTCGCCGGCGTCCAGGGCCGCCTGGATTTTCTCTGCCGCCTCGGGAGTTACCCAATGGCTCCAGGCGTCCCGTTTGGCCTGGAGGAACCAAAGCGCGGCATCTCCGTCGGTGGAGCCCTCGTTGGCCCGGGACCAGCGCGCGATGTCCTTGAACAGGGCAATGTCGATGTTGAAGTTACGCAGCATGTCCACGACCTCGGGTGCCCGTTCGAGCATCGAGGGGTGCACGGCGATGCGAATATCGGAGTCCACGTAGGCGCAGGCCTTGGTGGTGGCCCAGCATTCCTCGGTGTAGGGCGGTTCCTCCAGCCGGACAAGGTCCAGCACGAGGGCGGGTCCATTGGTGCCCCACTGGTACCCTAGCCAGGGTTCGCCTCGCTCGTACGCTCCGTACAGGTCGGCGTTGGCCGCAGCCCCGTCGCCCGGGTTCACGATGTACACGTGCTCTTCAAGACCGTAGGATGCGACCTGCTGGGCGTTTGCCGATTCACAGGCCCAACCGATCATGCAGGACACCAACCGGGCTTTGCCGCCGGTTTCGGTCGCGGCGAACAACGCCTTGAATTTGTCGTCCTTGAGATCCTCGACACTGTCCAGGTCGGGATACTGCTCCTTTAGGTAGGCCGGTATGACAAAGGCCGACTGCCAGTCGCCAACCAGGGTCTTGCCGATGAGGACGACTTCCCCCGCCTCGACCGCTGCGTCCCACGATTCCGGCAGGTTGGACAGCCAGATTTCGAGCGTTACATCGATGTTTCCGTTGCGCAACCCCTGGAACAGGGGCAGCGTGGCGCCAAAGACGACATCCGTGGGGTAGCCGTATCCCTTTTCCACCAGGTATTGCGCTATGCGATTTTGGATTAAGGCGCTCTGCCAGTTCAGGTCGGAGAAGACGATGGGGTTGCCGGAGACGGATTCGGCGGCCGGTGCCATGTCCGAACGCGCGGAGTCGAACGGTACACCGCAGGCGGCGATCACCGGGACCATCAGTGCCAGCAGTATTGCCAGGGCTGAGGAACGTCCGGCACATCCCAGCCGGAAGATTGCAAACATGGAATGCCAATGGGCCGGAATGGTCGGTGGGTTGATTGCGGGGCGGGATTGCAGACAACCGATCGGAGCCGGTTCCGAACTGCGCGTGACCAGAGTTGCCGACGCTCTGGCGTAGGTACCGAACGGCCTGGACCCTTTGCAAGGCGAGGGTCCAGGCCACTCATCCGGAGATCAGTGCGTGTACGTCCTCCGATTGCAAACCAGTGTTCAATCCTAGTCTATTGGTCCGGCCAGCCGTCCGCGGCCTCGCCGGCGTCCAGGGCCGCTTGAATCTTCGCCGCCGCCTCGGGGGTTACCCACTGGTTCCAGGCATCCTGCTTGGCCTGCAGGAACCACAGCGCGGCATCCTGCTCGGTGGCGCCTTCGTTGGCCTGGGTCCAGCGCGCAATGTCCTTGAACAGGGTGATGTCGATGTTGAAGTTGCGCAGCATGTCCACGACCTCGGGTGCCCGCTCGAGCATTGAGGGATGCACTGCGATGCGAATGTCGGATAACGCGTAGGCGCAGGCCTTGGTGGTGGCCCAGCATTCCTCGGTGTAGGACGGTTCCTCAAGCCGGACAAGATCCAGCACGAGGGCGGGTTCGTTGGTGCCCCACTGGTATCCCAGCCAAGGTTCGCCCCGCTCGTAGGCCCCGTACAGGTCGGCGTTGGCCGCGGCCCCATCGCCCGGGTTCACGATGTATACGTGCTCTTCGAGGCCATAGGACGCGACCTGCTGGGCGTTAACCACCTCGCAGGCCCAGCCGATCACACAGGAAACCAAGCGTGCCTTGTCACCGCTTTCGGCCGTGGTGAACAACGCCTTGAACTTCTCGTCCTTGAGATCCTCGACACTGTCCAGGTCGGGATACTGTTCCTGCAGATAGGCCGGGATGACGAAGGCCGACTGCCAGTCACCAACCAGGGTCTTGCCGATGTCGACGACTTCCTCGCCCGCGATGGCGTCATCCCACGGTTCCTGCTGATTGGGAAGCCAAATCTCAAGGGTCACGTGGGTGTCCCCATTGCGCAGCCCCTGGAACAGGGGCAGCGTGGCGCCGAAGGTGGCACCCGTGGGGTAGCCGTATCCCTTTTCCACCAGGTATTGCGCAATGCGGTTTTGGATTAAGGCGCTCTGCCAGTTCAGGTCGGAGAAGATGATGGGGTCGTGGGAAACCGGTTCTGCGGCTCCCGCCATGTCCGACTCCGAGGAGTCGGTCGGCATGGCACAGGCGGCCGCCATCAGGGCGGCCAATGTCAACAGGATTGTCAGGGCCAGGGAATGGCCGGGAATTCTCATGGTTTGATGCACAGGTATACCTCCTTGTGCGTTGGTGCTGTACGTCCAGAGGGGCAAACCTTTGGACTCCAGGCATGCGACGTTGAGAAAACGGATAGAGAGGCGGACAGGGTGCGATGATCCCCTGTCTGTCTGGACATTGTCGCAGTTGTGGGTTTGGGCTGCTGCGTGCCGGCGGCAGGTGCCGGGTGTGACCCGGGTTGCCAGTATGTCCGTGTTCGGCTTGGCGGGAGATTGGGGTCATGCGTACTGCGCCCGGGCCGCACCGCGGTGATGTGGACGGTGTTCATTTGACTACGGCCTGCGTCATGCGGTCCAGCAGGATGGCCAGGAAGACAATGGCCAGTCCGGCAATCATGCCGTTGCCCGGTTCGTTTTTCTGGAGGGCTCGCAGCACCGTGTCGCCCAGTCCGCCTGCGGCCACCATGCTGGCGATGGTGACCATGGCCAGCGCCATCATCGTGGTTTGGTTGACCCCGGCCATGATGGTCGGGAGCGCCATGGGAATCTGGACCTTGGTCAAGGTCTGCAAGGGCGACGAGCCGAATGCCTGCGTGGCCTCGATGGCCGCGGGCGATACTTGCTGTATACCGAGGCTGGTCAAACGGATCACCGGCGGCACGGAGTAGATGATGGTCGCGAAGATGCCCGCCGGCTTGCCCAGGCCGAAAAACAGGATGCCCGGAAGCAGGTACACAAAGCTGGGCATCGTCTGCATGGCGTCGAGCACGGGCCGCAGAATGTTGTCCACCCAGGGATTTCGGGCACTCACCACCCCGGTCGGGAATCCAATCAGGACCGATATGGCCACGGCCACGACCATGAGGGCGATCGTGTCAATCATCTGATTCCACAGGCCCATGAAGCCGATGAACAGAAGTGCACCGAGGGTGAAGGCCAGAAGTGGCCAATGGCCGACGCCGTAGGCGAACAGGGCCAACAACAGGACCAGGGCCGGCCACGGAATCCACAGCAGGGATCTGGAAATAAAGACCAGGACGCGCGTCACGAAATCGCTGAGGCCGTCGAACAGCCAGCTGCCCTTGACGGTAAGCCAGTCCACGAAGTCGTCGATGGCCCCGGCCGTTACCTGCCGCACAGACTTGTCCAGAGTGAGGACCACGTCCCCCCCGCCGGATGACTCGACCCGCGAAACGGTGGTCGGATACTCCATGGCTGGTCCCCACAGGGCCAGTGAAATCGCCAGCGCCGCAATGACTGCGGCGGTCTTGGCGGCGAGGTTTATGGTTGGGGACATGGAACTCATGCAAGTCGCCTGAGAGTGCGGATGCTCTGCGCCGCGCATGTCGGAAGGGGAACAAAAACGGACCCGGGCCGCTTCAGGCGCGGGGCACAGCCAATCCTTGGGTGGGCAACCAACGACGGTGGAAACTTGGTGCAGCCATCATGCCGCCACATGGTTGTGCTCCTCTCGCTTGTCGGGTGCGTGCTGTGCCAGAACTTTGGCCAGGTTGGCACGGTGGATTTCACCCACCAGCGCCCCTTCGGCATCGGTGACCGGGACCGGGTGTTCGCTGGCCATGGCCACTGGAATCAGTGCGTCGAGCAACATGTCGGGTGTAATCGGGGGACAGCGCACGATAATGTCGTTGCCATCCTGCAGCGACCCGCGGCCCTCTGCGTACATGCGTTCCAGGTGGCCGCTGCCCAACAGACCCTGAAGGTTGTTGTCGGGCCCGGTGACCCAGACAAACCCAAACGGGTCGTATCCCAGGTAATCCAGAACGGATGCGGTGGCTTCGTTGTAGTCGAAGGCCCGGGATGGCCTTTTCATCACGTGACTTGCAGTCAGGACGCCTGTCATGTTCACGCCGCGCGTGAACTCCGTCACGTGGCTGTTGCTTGGGTTCAGCACAATGTCCGTGCCGCTGCCAATCTGGGCTACGCGTCCGTGGTGCAGAATGGCGATTCGGTCCCCAAGACGCAGTGCCTCGTCCAAGTCGTGGGTGATGAAAATGATGGTTTTGCGGAACTCATCCTGCAATCGGATGAGTTCGTCCTGCATTTGCCTGCGAATTAACGGATCAAGTCCGCTGAAGGGTTCGTCCATCAGGAGAATGTTGGTGTCCGCGACCAATGCGCGCGCCAATCCCACTCTCTGCTGCATGCCGCCCGATAGCTGTCCTGGATGGGCCGTTTCCCAGCCGGCAAGGCCTACAAGTTCCAGAATGGGCACGGTTTTGGCATGGCGCTCGGCACGGGGAACACCGCGCACCTCCAACCCCCAGGCCGCATTGTCCAGGACGTTGCGGTGGGGTAGCAAGCCGTAGTGCTGAAACACCATGGCCGCCTTGGTGCGGCGGAACTGAAGCAACTCCGCGGGGTCCATGGCGGTGACGTCGTCGCCGTCAATGACGATGCGTCCGGATGTCGGTTCGATGAGACGGATGAGCGTGCGCACCAGCGTTGACTTGCCACTACCCGACAGGCCCATGATGACGAACGTCTCGCCGCGGGCAGCCTCGAATGAAACATCCTGCAAGCCGACCACCAACTGCAGCTCATCCTGGAAGTAGCGCTTGGACCGTCCCTGGTTGGCCGGATCCAAGGCCTGCTCGGGATGGTTCCCAAACACTTTCCACAACGAGTCGACGCTGAGTATTGGATCAGTGGCGGCCTTGGTGGATGTCACGGGAAGCTCGACGAAGTTTCGTGCAGGGCAGGCAGGCACCACCGAACCCCTCAGGTTACAGCGGGGTACCGAGTGATCCTCCACCGTGCAGGGAGGCGGCACAGAAAGCCATAATTCATGGTCGGGAGCGGGTAGTCGCCACCCCCATGATACATGAACCGCCGGGATGGCCGCCGCCGTTTGTCGATGCGCAATTGGCCGGCCACGAACGGTCCCGGTCAAGCCAGGCGGGACCGCATTTCTGCCAGTAAGTCGGGCATCGGTGAACCTTCGAGACTCTCCGGCCGACCCGACAACCCGCTCATGTATATCGCGAGCATGAGTCGAAAGTCCCGCAAGGCGGAATCAAGGTTCAGGGCATGCACGTCGGTGTCGTCGTCCAGCCAGTCGAACATCGCTTCGCACATGTTGGCTTGGCCCACGATGTCCTCTTCGTGGTAGTCGTGTGTACCGTGCCGGTGTTGGTCGCCCTGCCGGGTTTCCCACCGGGTCATGGTCCACTGTACCGACCCGGTTTCCCCGGTTACCGCGACCTGCTTGTGGTGGCTGATGCGCGTGTCGTCCGGGTTGTCCGCAGGCGCATTGGTTCCGCACCTGAACTGTGCCGTGGAACCGTCCGCGAACTGGATCTCCGCTTCGCACTCGTCCGGCGCCAAGTGCATCCGAGGGTTGGGTTCCAATCCTGTGGCACCCCGCAACAGGGACGTGGACACGGCAATGGGGGGCGAGGGCTGGAAGGCTTGGACTGCTTGTAGTACGTGGGTGCCCTGGTAGGCCATGTTCATGCGCGCACTGGCATCGAGGTGACGGATGGACCCGATTCCGCCCTGTCGTACCAGTTCCTGCAGGGTCAGGCGGCGCGGTTGGTAGTGGAGTTGATGGTTGATGGCCACTTTCAGGCTGCTCTGCTCGGCAAACCCCTTCAGTGCCTGCCAGTCCTCCCCCTGCAGGGCCAGCGGCTTCTCGACGATCACGGATCCGACTCCGTGGAGGTCGGCGGCTTCCAGTACTTCCAAACGCACGTCGGGAGGGGTGTTGACAAGGACCAGGTCGAGATCCTGCTCACGGAACATTTCTGTGTAGTCGGTGTAGGCGTGTGGCACTTTCCACTGGTCGGCGAATTGCCGCAGGTTCTCGGCCGTGCGGGTTGAGACCGCCGTCAGTTCCCCGCGTGGGATGTGGGCGAAGGCTTCCGCATGCCCACGGGCGCGCCCGCCGCTGACCCCCACGATGGCGCATCGGTATCGGTTGCTCATGCGTCCTCCCAGGGCTTGAGCAGGACTTTCCCGCAGTTGCCGGTCATTTGCAGTTCCCAGGCATCCTTGGCCCTGCGCAACGGGAAGCGGTGGGTTACGAACCTGTCCAGATCCGAGTCGCAGTCCCGGATTACCTGCATGATCTTTTCCATGTCGCCGCGGTTGTAGTTCCAAGAGCCGATTAAGGTGAGGCCCTTGCGGATCATATCCGGGGAGACCCGAATGATCGTGTCGTCCGAACACTCGCCCACAAAGGCTACTTGGCCGCGGATCGCGGCGGCGTCGATGCACAGCCGGTGTGCCGCCGGATTGCCTGAGCAGTCCACGGCCTTGGGCACACCTTCACCTTCGGTCAGATCGCGGATGTGCTCCAAGGTGTCGCCGTCCGTGGGATCCAGAACATGGTCCGCGCCCAGATCCGCCGCCAATTGCTTGCGGAACGGCTGCGCCTCCACGGCGATGACTGTGGCGCCCCGGTGTTTGGCGTTGATGACGCCGCCAAGGCCTACGGGCCCCAGACCGGTAATCAGCACCGTGTCGTATGTGTCCACTGCCATGCGTTGCAGCGCACCGAACGATGGTCCCAGACCGCAGACGGCGAGCGCCCCTTTCTCCGTTTCGATGTCGTCCGGGAACCGATAGCACATCCACTCCGGTTTGACATGGTACTGGGCATAGGTGCTGAGCGGCCCCGGACTTTGGCGCCAGTTCTTGCAGAAGATGTATTCGCCGGCATTGCAGTGCCGACAACTGCCGCAGGCCATCAAGGGCAGTGCCAGGACCCGGTCCCCCACCTGCAGGCGGCCGGCTCCGGCGGCCGTTTCAAATACGGTGCCCGCGGCCTCGTGCCCCAGCCAGTGCGTGCTGTGTCCGGATTGGTAGGCCTTGTACTCCGTGCACATGGGAGTGGTGTCGACCTTGATTACCACCCAGTCGTCGACAGCCTTGGGTGTGGGTTCGCTGACAATCCGGCAACCGCGTTCGCCATCGATTGTGACAAGGTCCATGAGCCATGCCCTTGGCTTGAGTAGGGGAGGGACGCTTCGATCGTATCACGCAGGTCGGCGTCCGGATTCCCAACCCTTCGAAACGCAGGCGGAACCGTGGGGGAATGCCTGTCGGGTCCGGGTTTTCGCTGTCCGATCGCTGCAACCGGCCCAGATGTGCAGCTGGGACTTCGTCCCGTTCCCTGGCCGGGAGGCCTGTTGTGGCGCGAGTGCATCGTTCTAAGTTTCAAATCTGCACCCGTAGCCCGATCCCCCGGATTTACGAGGGAATCACAGCCCTATCACACCACCCAAACGGCCCCCACGCAGCCCTACCATAGCGGGTAATTACGAAACCCGCAGGGAATCCCCCGGATTCGCCCGTTTTCCACGCCCCACGAAGCGGTAGACGGATGAACCCAATGGGCCGCTCTGCTAGTTAAAGCGCTTGCGATGTAGGGGTCTTGGCCGCCTATCCCGGGACGCAGGCAAGGCACATCCGATCCCTCTGGTCCAGATCCGAACCCACCGCCCAACTGGACGCACTTGGCCGCCAGTTCGACCAGGGATACGACATCGACGGCCGCAGGGGGCCGGTCCCCCAATGCGATCCGATGCGACTTGATTCGATGAGCTCCAACTATCCACACCTAGCCCCAGCCATCCGAGCAGACACGTACAGGAAGGCATCATCATCAACAGCCGTTTCGAAAGCCCGGGACAGCGTCCGATCCAAGCCCCTACGCGGATCCATCGCCACAGCCACCAGGGCCGCCGCCGCCGATTCCCGCTCACAAACCGAATAGGCACCGTATCCCGCCAGTTCCAACAGGTACAGCAGTTCATAGGCCAAAGGGATCACCGCCGAATCACGCCCCAGGACAGCCAGGACAGCCCCAACCGTCGCATCAGCCGGATCCACGCCGGCCCGCGCCAACTCCACATGCAACGCATCCGCCGCCCGCAAATTCGAAGAATGGACCCAGGACCAATACAAGCCCGGCCCCAACCACCAGGACGCCAAACCCAGGACCACAACCAAGCTCAGGACCACAAACAGCCTCCTAGGCCGCCGGCGCAACCAAGTCATGACAGCAACCTACTTCCCGTTTCAGCCAGTCCTGACCGTACACAGCCACCCAGGCCCTATGAGCCAGCCAGATAGGCACTTCCAGGACCGACACAGGGAACAGCCGAGGTTGCCGCCGTCCGTGGGATGCAGAACATGGTCCGCGCCCAGATCCGCCGCCAGTTGCTTGCGGAATGGCTGAGCCTCCACGGCGATGACCGTCGCTCCCCGGTGTTTGGCGTTGATGACACCGCCCAGGCCTACGGGCCCCAGGCCGGTGATCAGCGCCGTGTCGTATGCGTCAACCGCCATGCGTTGCAGCGTACCGAACGATGGTCCCAGGCCACAGACGGCGAGCGCCCCTTTCTCCGTTTCGATGTCGTCCGGGAACCGATAGCACATCCATTCCGGCTTGACATGGTACTGGGCATAGGTGCTGAGCGGCCTCGGACTTTGGCGCCAGTTCTGGCAGAAGATTGTATTCGCCGGCATTGCAGTGCCGACAACTGCCGCAGGCCATCAAGGGCAGCGCCAGGACCCGGTCCCCCACCTGCAGGCGGCCGGCTCCGGTGGCCGTTTCAAATACGGTGCCCGCGGCCTCGTGCCCCAGCCAGTGCGTGCTGTATCCAGATTGGTAGGCCTTGTACTCCGTGCACATGGGAGTGGTCTCGACCTTGATTACCACCCAGTCGTCGACGGCCCTGGGTGTGGGTTCGCTGACAATCCGGCAACCGCGCTCGCCATCGATTGTGACAAGGTCCATGAGCCATGCCCTTGGCTTGAGGAGGGGAGGGACGTTTCGATCGTATCACGCACGCCGACAGCCGGATTCCAAACTCTTCGAAACGCAGGTGGAACCGTGGGGGTATGCCCGTCGGATTCGAGTTTCCGCTGCCCGAGCGCTGTAGCCGGCCCAGGTCTGCAGCGGGGATTCAGTCCTGCTCCCTGGCCGGGAGGCCTGTTGGCTCCGGAAATCGACGAAAGGCGCCAGCGCCTTGTCGGGGCAGGGTTCAACCTGGATACGCGCGGTGAATTCGGCACCATGAGGGACCGCCATTCCGGAGCGGAAGCAATGAAATCCGGTGAGACCGGCGCTGGGTGGAGTCGCAACATTTGATGGAGTTGATCGTCTTAATGATCAGAGGCATTGCGCCCAATGCATCCTGGGCTCGCCTGACAGACTGGATGGATCGTCCCTCGGGGCTTCGCCGACGGTCGGATGCGATGCCGCCGGACAGACATCGAAGGAATACGTTGCATGGCTACCTTTGTCGCAAACCGTTGGGGGCGCGTGTGCCTCTTGCTGCTGGTCCTCGGGCTGGCGGTAGCGCTTGTACCGTCCCAGACCTTGTTGGCTCAGGGCCAGAACCAGCACGTGGTCCGCACAGGCGATACGTTGTATTCGATCGCGGCCCGTTACGGCACCACCGTCGACGCGATCGTCGCCCTGAACGGACTGTCCAGTGGAGCCTACATCCATGTTGGTCAGGTCCTTCGCATTCCCGGCACCTCCGGGGGAGCCCCGTCGGGCGGGGCGGGGTGCTCTGCCACGCATGTGGTACAGGCCGGTGAAAACCTGCTGGCCATCGCGCTATGGTACGAAGTGTCCATGGGGGCCATCGTTGCCGCCAACGGCATCGCCGACGCCAATCAAATCGGCATTGGCCAGGAGCTTTGCATTCCGTCCGGAACGTCTGGCGTGGTGCAGGCGCCGGTGTCCACACCTACCCCAACCGGTCCTTCCCAGGCAACCACTCACACCGTGGCCGCAGGCGAAAACCTGTATCGCATCGCGCTCAGGTACGGTGTCCCAACAGGCCTCCTGATGGCTGTCAACGGCATCACGGATCCGACGACCCTCCGCATCGGACAGGTGCTGGTGATACCCGGTGCCGATACCACGGTCACTCAACCCGCGCCTGTCCAACCTGCCCCGGCCCCGGCCCCGGCTACACAACCTCCCGCGGTCACTGGCGTAGGCACCAATGAGTTCCGGGCATCGTACTGGAACAACGCGGACCTGAGCGGAACTCCGGTACTGTCCCAGACGGTCGCTGCTCCGCTTGACCTGCATTGGGGACACGGTTCGCCCGGAACCGGAGTGGCTGCCGATGGCTTCAGCGCAAAGTTCGAAGGGGACTTCACGTTTGCTGCCGGCACCTATCGCTTCACCATCGTGGTGGACGATGGGATGCGGCTGTACATTGACGATGTCCTTGTCAAGGATGCGTGGCTTGACCAAGCTGCTTCCACCTACTTTGCCGACATCTCCCTGGCACCGGGCACGCACCGGGTGCGCCTCGAGTACTACGATCGAAACCAAAGCGCGCAGATAAGCCTGCGCTGGGCACAACGCAGTCAGGTCCAGGCTCCGGCCCCGACACCTGTGCCGACACCCGCGCCGACACCGGTGCCCGCGTCGGCTCCGGCACCGCGAACGGTGGCCCCCGGGGCCTTTGCCTACGGCATCCAGGCCCATGCCCTCGAGGTGCACAACTCCCGACCTGTCTTGCGCGCGATCAACGACCTGGGATTCACCTGGCTCAAGCAGCAGGTGCGCTGGGAGGATATGGAACCATCGCGGGGCAACCGCCAATGGGGCGAGCTGGACGACTTGGTGGATCGGGCCAACCGGGCCAACGTCAATGTGCTATTCAGCGTTGTCACGACCCCGGCGTGGGCTCGGGAATCCGGTGCGGACATGTCCGTGGCGGGACCGCCGTTGGATGACCAGGATTTCGCCAACTATATGGGGGCCCTGGCCTCCCGTTACTGCAATTCATCGGTGAAGGCCTTGGAGGTCTGGAACGAGCAGAATCTCCATTACGAGTGGGGCAACCTTCCCATCAGCGCCAATGACTACATCGCCATGCTTCGCACGGCCAACACGGCCATCCGGGCGGCCTGCCCAACCATGCTGATAGTCAGCGGTGCGTTGACACCGGCAGGCAATAACAGAAGACCCGATGGTTTCGTCTTGGCGAGGGACGATCTCGAATACCTCAAGGAGATGATTCAGCTGGGCATGCTCAACTATGTTGATGCGGTGGGCGCGCATCCCAGCGGCTTCAACATACCGCCGCACGCCACCCTGCAAAACTACTGCTCCGTGATCCGGGACACGGGCATGGCGAACTTCGACGCGGGATGCAACAGCAATAACGCGCATCGGTCGTTCAGTTTCAGAAGCACGATGGAAGGGTATAGGGCAGCGGTGGCGGCCGTGAATCCGGCCATCTCAATCTGGCCCACCGAGTTCGGGTGGGCGGTGGAAAGGCCGCCGGGCAACCCAAGTTATCGAGCGACCTATATGTTTGCCTTGGACAATTCATACCAGGAGCAGGCCGACTGGACCGTGCAGGCCTATCAAATGATGAAGTCCTGGGGTTGGGTCGGTCCCGCCTTCCTCTGGAACCTCAACTTCCGCGTGGTGGCGAGCGGAACCGAGAGGGCCCAGTGGGGCATCGTGGAATCCGATTGGGGGCCGCTGCCCGCCTACCAAGCACTCAAGGCCTTGCCCAAGTAGACTGCGTTCGAATTTGGTCGCCCCGATCCCCACGGCAGCCGGGCCCAGGCCCGGCTGCCGTGACTCTTGACTGCCCACTTGACAACGGATAGGTCCGGTATGGAATACCAGCAGTACCTGGATGCGCATCAGGACAGGTTCGTGGAGGAGTACCTCGAATTCCTCCGGTTCCCAAGTATCTCGGCCCTGCCCGAACATGCTCCGGACGTGCAACGCGCCGCCGAGTGGGTGGCCAACCGCGTCGCACAGGCCGGGTTGGAGAACGCGGAGGTCATGCAGACAGGGGGCCATCCGGTCGTGTACGGCGACTGGCTGCACGCCCCCGGCCAGCCCACGGTGCTGATTTACGGACACCTCGATGTCCAGCCCGTCGACCCCTTGGACCTATGGGATCATCCGCCCTTCGAACCTCGGTTGGCCGGCGACCAGGTGTCGGCCCGCGGGGCTTCTGACAGCAAGGGAAACATGTTTCCCACCATTGTGGCGCTGGAAGGCCTTCTACAGTCCGAAGGCCGGCTTCCGGTCAATGTGAAGCTGTGCTACGAAGGCCAGGAGGAGATTGGAAGCCCTCAAATCAGCGATTTCCTTGCACGCCACAAGGAGAAGTTCGCCTGCGACATCGCAGTCAGTTCCGATGGTGGCCAGTTCGATGCGGTTCAGCCATCGTTGACGGTGGCCCTGCGCGGCATATGTGCGGTGCAGGTGGACGTCACCGGGCCCTCCCGCGACCTGCACTCCGGCAGCTATGGCGGTGCCATCTGCAACCCCATCCACGAGTTGGCCGCCATGCTGGCGGGGCTCCACCACAGGGACGGCTCCGTGGCGGTGTCGGGGTTCTACGACAGGGTTCGCGAGGCCACGGCGGAGGAACGGGCGCAAACGGCTGCCGTGCCGTTCAGCGAAGAGGAGTTTCTGACCGAAACCGGAGCTCCCGCCGTCTTCGGCGCACCGGGCTATACCACGCGCGAGCGCATCTGGCACCGGCCTACACTGGAAATCAATGGGGTATGGGGCGGCTACCGGGAAGCCGGCATCAAGACAGTCCTGCCCAGTCGGGCCGGGGCCAAAATCACCTGTCGCCTCGTGGCGGATCAGGATCCCGAGGAGATTCGAAAATTGCTCATCGACCATTTGACCACCGCCGTCCCGGACGGGGTGACGGTGGAGGCCCAACGCCTGTCCATGGACGGCAAGCCGTATGAAATTCCTTCCGGCAACCGTTACAACCGAATTGCCGCCGAAGTGCTCGCCGAGGAATACGGAAAGGCCCCAGTTTATCTGCGCGCCGGCGGCAGTATTCCCATTACCGGATGCTTCCGGGATCATCTGGGCGTGCACACCGTCAACTTCGGATTCGGCCTGAAGGATGAACTGGCCCATTCGCCCAACGAATTCTTCCGTCTGTCCAGCTTCCGCCGCAGCCAGCGCCTGTATGCACGATTGCTGCGGCGCATGGCAGTACAGTAGACCTCGTTCCGGGCACTGGCACGGCACCCGGGTTGAATCGGCGTGGGGGGCGCGGGTCAGCGGAAGCGGCTTTCGCTGAACCACATGTCCGGGTTGGAACCAAGGTGGGACCGGACCGGTTCGGTAATCCGCGCGAGACGGGCTTGGGATTGCTGGGAAAGGGATACTTCGAGCACCGGCAGGTTTCGAGTCAGTTCGGACGGATTGCGCGCACCCACCAGGATCGACGCGACGCCTGCCTGATGCCGCACCCAGGCCAGTGACAGCAAGGCTATGGAAAGACCTTCCTCGGATGCCACATCCCTGATTTCGTCGAGGACGGAGAAAACAAGGTCTTCGCACCCGGGATCGCGGTGTTGGGCAAGGGGGCGGGAACAGGAATACAGTCGGGTGCGGGACAAACCGTCCGGGACCTCGTCCGCACTGGCATAGCGGCCGGTTAGCAACCCCTGCATCAAGGGGCTATAGCAAATCAGACCGGCACCCCTCTGCCGGCACAGCGGTAGGATTTCGGCTTCCACCACGCGCCAGAGCAGGCTGTAGGGCAATTGATTGGACGGAATCGAGGCGAAGCCGGATATCTCGCCGAAATCCTGCACTCCGTAGTTGCAGACGGAAAAATGGCGGATCCAGCCCAGCGACTTGAGTTCCTGAAGCGCGGCAACCGTTTCGGCAGCCGGCACATCATGGCCCGGCCAGTGAATCTGGTACAGATCGATGTAGTCGGTCCGCAGGTTGCGCAGGGACTCCCGGCAAACGGCCCGGATTCGATCCGGCCGGGTCTGCGAGCCACCCAGCTTGGTTGCCACCACCGCCTCGTGTCGACGGCCCAGGAGGGCTTCGCCCAACACGCGTTCCGATTCACCGGCCTCGTAGGCCGGGGCCGTGTCGAAGAAGTTGATGCCGGCATCCAGTGCGGCGTGGACCGTGTTGATCGAATCGCCCCTGTCCTGAGGACCCCACACTTCGCCTCCGGCAAACGGCCAACAGCCGACAGCGATTGAGGACACCGACAGATCCGTGCTGCCCAGTTGTACGTAGTCCATGGCGGGTCGGTCCTGTTCCTGGTGAAGGGCATCGCCGATGCGGACAACCGGGACCGGCACCCGGCCCGTCCGCCACCGGCACTGAGGAGTCCGAGCGAACGCCTTTCCGCCGACAGCTAGGTGTCCAAGGACAAGGTTTCCACGGACTTGACGTTTTTCAGCGATGAAATCGCCCTGTCGGCGATGGCCCTGATGCGGGTCGTGTTGTAGCTGGTGGGTGACAGCGGATGCCGGAAGCCGGAGTCTCTGTTGAGTATGTCGGCCACTTCGCTTGGTGCGCGGGGTGCCACACCTTCGGTACCTTCCAACAGGTTCATGATCTTGGTTGCAAGCTCGGTGGGTTGTTCCGGCGCCGAAGAGTCCCCCGATGCCTTGAGCGAAGCCGCGTCCTTTCGAATCGACTCCACGTAGGAACCGGTGAACTGCCTGGACGGCAACAGTGCCAGCATGTCCGGATCGCGGTTGAACATCGTGGCGATTTCGCTGGTCTTTCGGGGTTCCTCGCCGTCGAGGCCGTACAGCAGCCGCATGACCGTCCGGTCGGGTTCAGGCAGCTTGTCCACCTGCTCGTCAATGTTGCCGATGACTTCCTGCTTCAAGGCCTCGCCTTCGGGGGACTCGGTCCGGTCGTCCGACAGGAGTTCGTGCTGATCCCTTTCCTCGTCGTCGACAAACGTGTCCAGGCTGGACGGGGACTGCCGTCCGTACGTCTGAAGTTCCTTGACGTTTTCCTCGACTCTTCTCAGGTGTTCCCGATCTGTGGCGGAGGCCTGTTCTCCACCATCCTGAAGCCTGGCTACAACATCCTCCATTTCGGATTCCGCCGCCAGCAACCGAAGGGCAATCTCACCCACAGTGGGTTCCCGCCCCAGTTGGTTCTGCAACTCCTCGGCCGCGATGCGGAAGTGGCGGATCTCTGCGCGCTTGTGTACGGGCAGGCGAATGGTTCGGTCCTGGTTGGCGATGGCCTGCTGAACCGCCTGCCGGATCCAGTAGACCGCATATGTGGACAGGACTGTTGTGCGGTTCAGGTCGAACTTGGCAATGGCCTTGAGAAAGCCCAGATTGCCTTCCTGCTCCAAGTCGCTGAGCGTCATGGAGTTCAACGAGGAGCGGTATTGCTGGCACACCCTGAGCACAAGGCCCCGATTGCGCGTCAGAAGGGTTGATTCGGCTTCCGACTTCTTGGCGACAAGCAGTTCCTTGGCGGTCTTGTCGGGCGCGTCCGGATTGGCCTCCAGCCATGCCTGGGCTTCCATGCCCTCCTGGACGGCACGCAGGAGTTGGGTCGTTTCCTCCCGGCTGAGCAGCCGGTCCTCGGCGTTTTCCTGAAGGCTGACGATGTCTTCGATGTCCTCTGCAATGGCCTGGACCTCCAGACCTTCTTCCGACTGCACATCCTCGGCGGCCGCGTTGGCGTCGGAGAGCGTGATGCCGCGGTGGTGCAACTCGTCCATCAGCCAGATGAACAGGTGGTCCTCAAGGTACAGATCCAGGCCCAGATCCGTGCACCGTTCCTCCAACCACGCCAGACTGAGCGATGTCGCCATCACACCGTCGAGCAGACGGACCAGCGGGGCGAAGCGTTCGGGAGTCGCGGTCATGGCATTCGAATCGAACAGACGTTCGCGGACGCGCCGGGCTTGGTGCAAACCGGCAATACCGCCCCGGAGAGAAACGGGGAAAGGGAATGTGGGTAAGGAGGGACTCGAACCCCCGACCTCACGGATGTGAACCGTGCGCTCTAACCAGCTGAGCTACTCACCCGGAATGCCCATTTTAGCAAACTTGCAACAGCCGTTCAGGGCTGTCGCGGCATAATACGGGGATGCGGATCCATTCCCCTACACACCGCCCGGTCTTGGCCCACCTTCCTGTCAAGCCGCCCCGCGCCCGCGATCTGTCCGCCAGTCGCCATCCGCTGCGGTTTCTGCTTGCGTTCCCCTTGCTGTTGGCGGTTTGCGGTGCCCTGACCGGACTGGCGATGCCACCGGTCGTTCCCGAAGATCTGACGGTCACCGCCGACAGTTTCTTCCGCAACTATGTGTTTGTTTGGCTCGCCGAGGCGCTGGAGACTGCAATCTGGGTATTCTTCAATCTCGCAACCCCCGTATCCTGAGACGGACAGGGCCGGCAGCCGCCGAAGAACCAACGGCTACTTGACCATGGCCTTGAGCGCGTTGTAGACGGGCAGGGGTGTCCAGTCATTGTTGACAATGCCCCATTGGGCCCGTTCGGTCTTGTCTGCGATGACGCGGAAGTTCATGTTCCACAGGATGGCGGGTCCGGCCCAACCCCATTCCTTCATCATCTGAAAGGCCTCGACCGTCCAACGGGCCTGCTCGTCGAAATCGTTGTCGTTGGCATAACCGTACGCTTCGTGGTAGGCGCCGCCGGCGGCCCAGCCGAATTCGGTCGGCCAGATGGGTAGGTCGACACCGTACTGCAGCGCGATGTCGCGGTAGCCTTCCATCGTGGAGCGGAAACTCCATGAGTGGTGCGGGTTGTCACAGGCCCCATTGAAGGTATTGCCCGACTGGACAATCGCGGCGCACCCGTCCTGCCAACGTACATTGGCCGGCACGTTGTAGCCGCTGGGGTGCGCACCGATGGCGTCCACATGCCTGGCCAACCCGTTGGCCAGCATCTGTTCCAGGTAGGTGAAGTCGTCAATCGCTAGGTTGGGTACGCTGCCGGCCGGCGTCAAGGCCCCGCTGATAACGTACATGGAGGGGCAGGCCGCACGGATCGCCTGCGATGACGGGATCAGCAAATTGACATAATCAGCCCCATTCAGGGGGAGATTGCCCCATTCGTAATGGAGATTCTGTTCATTCCAAACCTCGATGGCCTTCACCGCCGTGCCGCAATATCGGGTGGCCATGGCGGACATGAAGCTTGCTAGGTCCTGCGGGTCGGCCGGAGGGCCGTCCACGGTCGCGTCGTAGCCGGCTTCCCGAGCCCAGTCCGGTGTGGTCACCACACTGAAGAGGAGGTCAACATCACTGTAGGCGGCGCGGCTTACGATCAGATCCAGATCCCGCCAGTTGTAGCTTCCCTGTTCCGGTTCAGTAATGTTCCAGCGAATCTGCTGCTTCAACCAGTTGAAACCGAGATCCCGCGTCGCCCACATGATGTGATCGACATCCACGCCGATCATGTGGGCCTGGGTGCCGTACCCGAACTCGATGGGCGGCGGGGTGTCCGGCATGGGACCGCGTTCCAATGTTGACGGCTGAGGGATGTCGGCGGAGGCTTGGGGCAGTTCCCTGAATCCTGCCTGTGGTTCCAGGGCCCAGCGCGCGATCCAGGCCGCCGTGCCGTCGAGATCCACTCTAAGCCAATTGCCGCTGCTGTTTTGCGCGGTTACCCTGACCTGTGCCTGGCCTGGTAGTCGATGCACCAAATGGTAGAGATAGTCCGGACCTTCGACCGCTTGGATGGCAAACCGAGTCGTGGTAAGTACGCTGAACGGGACGGGAGTCGGCGTCGGCGGGTCAACCTGTTCAACCGGTTGCTCGGATTGTTCGGGGGCGGGTTGTGTCGGCTCCTGTACCGGTGTTGCCGTTGGCGGCGCGGAGGCGCGCCCGTCACCCCCGCTTCTGCAAGCGGCCAGAAATACTGCCAGTAGCAGGGATATACACAGGACAACGGGACGGCTGGGCGAGGACGAGGTCTTCAAGGGAATCTCCGGGGAGCGTCGATTGATTGGTGGATTCGTGAGCGGGATTGGGACTGGCAACTTCCGGGCATCACTTGGCCATCGCCTTGAGGCTGTTGTAGACCGGCAACGGGCTCCAATCGGGGTTCACGATGCCCCATTGTTCCCGTTCGGTGCCCGGGGCAACGACACGGAAGTTCAGGTTCCACAAAATGGGGGCGGCCACCCAGCCCCAGTTCTTCATCATTTGATAGGCCTGGACCGTCCAGTCGGCCTGCTCCTGGTACGAGTTGTCCAAGGCATAGCCATAGCCTAGGTCGCGATAACCCGGCGGGGTAGCCACCGCCCACCCGAACTCGGTGGGCCAAATCGGAATGTTTGGATTCACGGCTGCCACCGCCGCCCGGTACTCTTCCATCGTGCTGCGGAAACTGAATGATCGGTGCGGGTTGCCGGGGCATCCTGCGTTGAAGTTCGTCATGCCCGTACCGGCGATGATGGAACAGTAGTCTTGCCCGGTGGCTTGGGGCGGTACGTTGTAACCACTGGGATGAGCACCCACGGCATCCACGTAGTTGAGCATGCCCACCTGAATCATTTGCTTCAGGTATTCGAGATCGTCAATCGCCACTGCGGGATCTCTGACGCCGGTCGGTGTCGGCGCGCCGCTGACCACCAACATGGATGGACAGGCGGCGCGGATGGCGGCCGAGGCTTCCTTAAGCAATTGGACGTATTCCGCCGCATTGATCGGCTTGTTGCCCCATTCGTAGTTGAGGTTCTGTTCATTCCAGACTTCAATGGCTCGGACGGACGAGCGGCAGTAACGGGTTGCCAGACTTCCCACGAACCGTGCAAAGGTTGCGTTGTCGCCTGGCGGACCGACCACGCTCGCATCAAACCCTGCTTCGCGGGCCCAGTCCGGAGCTGCAAGCACGCTCAGAAGCACCGAGATGCCTTGTTTTTCGGCTTCCGTACGAATCCAGTCCAAATCCTGGATATTTTTGGGATCAAGGTTTCCCGGTTGGGGTTCGAAGTCTTTCCACCTAACCTGCTGTTTGATCCAGTTAAAGCCCAATTGCTTGGTTGACAACATGGACTGGGCAATGAGGTTGCCTCCACCCAGCATGTGAGCTTGGACCCCATAGCCCCACAGGGCCGATGCCGACGTGGATGGGTCAACGGCGGGACTGGGTGGTGGAGCCTCTGGTGTAATTGAAATCACGGGTAGCCGGTTGAGGAGTTGTGTACCCTGAATCCACTCGCTGTTGGTCGGTGCGTTCACCCATCCAACCAGCCCGGTTTCGTCTTCAATCTGCAGCCAGGTGGCTCCGTTGTTGCGGCCGACGATTTCGTAGGTCTTGCCCTTGGTGAGGCCGACGTCCACCTCGAAGTAGTTGTTACCGGGGCCGCTGTGGGCCACTATGTTCGATCCCGGTCCCGGTACCAGGACCGGCTTGTCCAGCGTCTGCGCGCTCGGTTCCATCAGACTTGTGACGGTCACAGTTCTGATGTCGGATCCGGGAAACGACTGGTCGCCGATGGCAATCACGGCTTCCACCTGATAGGTACCGGTCTCCTGCAACGGGAATGCCTTGCTGGTTTCCTCGATCGGAGCCCAAAGGTGGGCCTTGTCCTCGCCGGATAGCGAGATGCTGAACTCAACCCTGTACTCGGCAGGAGCTGCCACCAATTCGGATGGGGCCGACTTGAACTCGGCCACGGCATCCCAAACCGCCGGGTCGATATCCAGATTGTTCGATACGTCCAGGACCATGTTCGAGATGTTGTGCCTGGCCAGGATGCCGAGCTTGGCGCGCAGGGCTGTGGCGTCGCCTACATACACTTTCTGGGAACCACTGGCACCACCTCTGGTGGTAAGCGTGTACTGATGTAGGATGGGGTCGTAGCGCGGCTCCTCCGCGAGGGTACTTCGGTCCAACTGCATCATCAGGTTGTCACCGACCGCATCGACCGACAGCGAGCCCTTCATCAGACCAATGGCGGACGAAAACGGGATCATCGCCAGTTGCGTGTCGGAAACCCCCACGGAGGCGGTGTGCAGCGCAATGGTCAGCTTGGACCTTGGAATGCGGCCGGTCGCGTACATGAGTAGCGATTCAAAGGGGTAGGCGCCGGGCCTGAAGTCCTCCGGATCCAACGGTACCGGGATCACAACCTGGTCGACGAATTCGGCCAGTGTGGCCCAGTCGTAGCCCAAGGTGTCCCATTCGGCCTCCGAGATCTGCTGCGGGCGTTCCACCTGGACAATCAGCCTGTGGGTTGGATCGTCCGCCTTCAAATCGGCCGCCAGTCCAGCCACGAAGGCCGTGAAGTTGAGGCCGGCTTCGGGCTGCAGGGAAAGGCCTCCGTAGTTCAGGTACAGCCCGTGGAAACCGAACTCCCTGACCGCATCGAGGATGGAGATGGACTGGTTCTGCAACTGGCCGCCACTGGACAGCATGTTGATGAGAAGGTCGGCCCGCACCGTGCCGTTGGGTTCCGTGTTGCTGATACCGAGCAGGACTGGTTTGGCGGATGTGTCAACCGCCGCAATTTCGCCTTCCAGGCCGCCGTCTCCTCTCAGCGTGCTGAACGCAACCCCGACCCGATCGACCACTTCGTGGGCGGTGCCAGGTGCCGGCAGCTGGTCGGCGGACATCAACAGCGTCAGGTCCGGAAGCAGGGAAATGTCATCCTGCACCAGCAACAGGTTGTCGGGCACAATGTCCAACCGGGATTCGATTTGCAGTGCCGATCGCACAATCGTCGATGGCACGGTCTGCCAACGGCCATCCCTCCATGTGACCAGCTTGAGCCGTTCAAAGGCTGTGATCTCTTCCGGGATCGGCATCTGAATGGTGGCGCGTTGGTTGGCACTGCCCCGGAAGTCAATCAGGAACAGACTGCTTTTGGCCTTGAGGCCGACCATGCCCAGCGCGTCGACTCCTGCCTGAAACCGGGCGGCATCGCCTCGCATGTTGCCCAGACTGTCCATGGGGATACCGGTGAGGACCACGCTGGCGTCGGCGGTCATGTCTTCCGGCAGGAAAATTACGGCGATACCCCTGGTTTCATCGGTGGTCAGGCCGCCCTGTGGGCCGATATGCGCGCGGTTGTCTCCAAGGTTGGGAAGTCCCAGTTCCCAGCCCAGGCGAGCTGGAAGGTTGAGCGGCGGGAGGATCAGCACGGTCACCGCCAGCAGAACCAGTACGACGGTGGAAACCGCGCGAAGCGAACCGTCAAAGAATTCCTTGAACATGCGTGAGGGTCCGTGGGGTTGGGGGAGTCGCGGATGGAGGAAGCCGACCTGGATGGCGACATGTCGAAACTGCCGGCCGGTCCCGGGGGCCTTGCCGGGCCTCGTAGTCTGAACGGGCAGCTCCGTCACGAGGGCGGAACTGTAGTCGGTGGCAGCCGATGGTCAGTCTCTGGTGGGCGTTGAGCGGTGGGTCATTGGCAATGCAGGACATTATATAGCCGCGATCCGGACCGGGTCCGGGCCAACCCTCAGTGCATGGTGCGCAGTGGGTTGGCATTTCCTCGGTCGAATGTTCCCCGGCATGTTGCCCACAGGCGACAGTTGATGACATGTTTGTCTACGCAGTGTACCCAACTTCCGCGATGTTCAATCCCTGGGTCCGACCGGTCACCGCCAAGCGACTTGACTCCCCGGCTTGGGGTTGCATACACTCCCCGCAAGCGCGGCGGCTGAATGCCTGCGTTATCCACAGTCTGCGCCAGTTAGGAGAATTCGTTTCATGTACTCCGCCGAAAGTCGCATCATCAAGGCCCGACAGTACTTTGAGGAACGTGATGAGCGAATTCGCGTGGAGTTGCTAAGGTGCACGTTTGAGGGCGAACACTCCAGTCATGTGATCGAATACGAGAATCACGTGTGGAAGTGCGACTGTGAAGAGTTCCTGAGAACGTTTGTCTGTGCACATGTCATGGCTATCGAGAAGACCTTGGGGGCCGGAGTCTCTCCGGCCGTGAAGCCGGAAGCCGTTTCCTGATCCGCCGCGCGGGTCGGTGGGTTTCCAGGTCGGGTGGGCAGACGCGGGTTGTCTCCAAGGGGATTGAACTGCGTCAAAGTCCGCGCCCCTGATGCACAGCCGGCAACGGGACGGTCCGTCACCGGCTTGGTATTGAGCTGATGGTCCGAATTTCCGTTGTCGGGACCGGTTACCTCGGGTTGGTGGCGGCGGCCTGTTTCGCCGACCTTGGCAACCGGGTTGTCTGCGTCGACATTGACGAAGCCAAAGTTGCCGCCCTGAAGTCTGGGAAGGTGCCCATTTGGGAGCCCGGTTTGCAGGAATTGGTCGCGCGCAACACCGCAGCCGAGCGCTTGTTCTTCACCACCGACTATCGAGAGGGACTGGCGGGGTCACAGTTCATCTTCCTGTGTGTGGACACACCACCGCTGGCCGATGGACGTCCCGACATGCGGCGCGTGGAAGCGGCGGTTACCTCGCTCGCGGCGTCCGTAACGCATCAGGTGGTCCTGGTCAACAAGAGCACGGTGCCCGTTGGGACCGGCGAATGGGTTGAAGAGCGGCTGGCTTCGGGCAAGCTTGCCGGCAGTCCGGTGTCGGTGGCCAGCTGTCCGGAGTTTCTGCGAGAGGGATCGGCGGTCCAGGATTTCATGTATCCGGACCGCATCGTGATTGGCTGCCCTCTGCCGGATGTGGCCCATAGGGTGGCGGAGCTCCACAAGCCCATGGCAGCGCCGTTTGTGTTTACGGATTTGCGAACCGCCGAGTTGATCAAGTTTGCCAGCAATGCCTACCTGGCCACGCGCATCAGCTTCATCAATCACATTGCCCGGCTGTGCGAAGCCACAGGGGTGGATGTTCAGGAAGTGGCGCGGGGTATGGCCCTGGATAGCCGCATCGGCGACGGCTTCCTGTCACCGGGACTTGGTTTCGGTGGCAGTTGTATTCCCAAGGATCTGCAGGCACTCAGGCATTTGGGCCGCAGCTATGGAATCGACACGGCATTGCCGGATGCGGTCCTGTCCATCAACCGTTCGGCACGCGCGTGGGTGCTGGAACAAGTGCAGGAGTTGTTGGGAGACTGCATGCGCGGGGCCGAGATTGGCCTGCTCGGCCTGGCCTTCAAACCAGGCACCGACGATCTGCGCGAAGCGCCGGCGATAGACATTGCCAGGAAGTTGCAACGCGCGGGCTGCACGGTCAAGGCATACGATCCGGCGGCCCTGAACAAGGCTTTGGCGCTTCTGCCGGACTTGGTTCCGGCCCGCAACGCCTGGGAACTGGCCGAGGGAGCCGATGTCCTCGTAATTTGTACCGAGTGGAACGAGTTCCGGCACT
Source organism: Caldilineaceae bacterium (assembly GCA_965208365.1). Taxonomy (GTDB): domain Bacteria; phylum Chloroflexota; class Anaerolineae; order Caldilineales; family Caldilineaceae; genus Bin34. The sequence continues at coordinate 3,348,018 of OZ242330.1, forward strand.
TGGACATGAAGCGCATCGCGTCGATCATGCGACGCCGAATTCTGTTGGACGGGCGCGGCGTCTGCGATCCGGCGGCCATGCGGAAACTTGGCTTCGTCTTTCGCGGCATTGGCCGCGGCCAGGCATGGGAGCGGGGATCCGGACAGCGTGCTTAGAACCGGGGTCGACCTGCTCAGCCTGGAACGGTTTGCAAGGGTCCGCGACAGGTTTGGCGAGCGTTTCCTGAACAGGGTCTTCACTCCCCTGGAACGGGAGCAGTGCGGTCACAGTGTACAATCGCTGGCTGGCTGTTTTGCCCTTAAGGAAGCGGTATCGAAAGTGCTTGGCACGGGGCTGTGGCGGTCCGGCGTGGCGTGGCAGGACATCGAAATCCTGCGCGATCAGGTTACCGGTGAACCGAGCCTCCGCCTTAGCGACCACGCCCGGGCCGTGGCCGAGGCGCGCGGGGTGGACACATGGTCGATCAGTTTGTCCCATGACGGTCCTTGGGTGCTCGCCTTCGTCGTGGCCGTCCGGGAATGAAGGTGCCGTGCCCCGCCGAACCGAAAAAAAACGCGAGGAACCTCTTGACATGACCAAGTACATCTTTGTGACAGGCGGCGTCGTGTCCGGCATCGGCAAAGGTGTGGTTGCAGCCTCAATCGGAGTGCTGATGCGCAGCCGTGGCCTGAGCGTGGGCGCCCTGAAACTGGATCCCTACCTGAACGTCGATCCCGGGACCATGTCGCCGTACCAGCACGGCGAAGTGTTTGTTACCAGTGAGGGTGCGGAGACAGATCTCGATCTGGGCCACTATGAACGCTTCATTGGCAGTGGTTTGTCGTCCCTGAGCAATGTGACCAGTGGAGAGATTTACGCTGATCTGATCAGCGACGAACGGAGTGGCGCCAAGTACCTGGGCGGCACCATCCAGGTGGTACCGCACGTAACGGACCAGATCAAGGCGGCCATTCGCGATTCGTTCCGCGACGACGATCCGGATGTGGCGTTGATCGAGATCGGCGGCACCGTCGGCGACATCGAGGGACTGCCGTTCCTGGAGGCCATTCGCCAGATGTACAGCGAGATCGGCCCGTCGAACTCGCTGTTCGTGCATGTGACTCTGCTGCCGTACCTGCAATCCTCCAAGGAACTCAAAACCAAGCCCACCCAGCACAGCGTGAGGACGCTGCGCAGCAACGGCCAACCGCCCGACGTCATCGTGTTGCGCAGCGATCTGCCGATACCGGCCGAACTCATGGACAAGGTGGCCCTGCACTGCGATGTGGCCCGCGGCGCGGTAATCCCCTTGGAAACCGCATCAACCCACTACAGTGTCCCGCTGGCGCTGGAGGAGGCTGGGCTGGGCCGGTGGATTGCCGATCACTTCCGGCTGCGTCAGTACCGGGCTCCCAGTGGCGAATTGGAACATCTGCGGACCTACGTGGATGCCAGCACGGGGGACCATCCGCCGGTGACGATCGGCATCGTTGGCAAGTACGTATCCTTGGAGGATGCCTATATCAGCGTCAAGGAGGCACTGGATCATTCATGCGCGGACTTGGGCCGCCGGCTCGATCTCAGGTGGATCAATTCCGAACTGCTGGAGGAGGCGGATCCTACGACGTACCTGGAGGGCCTGGATGGCATTGTGGTGCCGGGCGGCTTCGGTCCCCGAGGCATCGAAGGCAAGGTGGCTGCGGCCGCCTATGCCCGGCGCAACCAGGTTCCGTACCTGGGGCTGTGTCTTGGCATGCAGGTGATGTGTCTGGAACTGGCACGCGATGCGCTCGACGCCCCCCAAGCCAACAGCACCGAATTCGACCCGCTGACTGCGCATCCCGTCATCGATCTCATGCCGGATCAGGTCTCTGTGGTCGACAAGGGCGGGACCATGCGGCGGGGCAGCTATCCGTGTCGTCTGGAGGAGGGATCCATTGCCGCCGATGCCTATGCGCGTCTGGGACTGGGGCCCAACATTACCGAACGGCACCGTCACCGCTACGAGTTCAACAACAAGTACCGGTCACCGCTCGAGGAGGCAGGCCTGAGGTTGTCGGGCCAGTCGCCAGACGGCCGACTGGTTGAGATTGCGGAACTGGAAGGCCATTCCTTCATGGTTGGCTGCCAGTTTCATCCGGAATTCCAGAGCCGCCCGACGGAACCGCATCCGTTGTTCCGCCGGTTTATCGAGGCGGCGATGGAATGTCCGGACGCCTCCCTGCGGGATGAGGTGGCCCAATTGCTCGATGTTGGCGGTGACGCCGACGACTAGCGTTCCGTTGTTTCGCGCAGGAGGCTGCTGCCCGCGCAGTAGGCGCCCGTGCCCAAACCAGGACGGTTAACAGGTATGGCCGGACATTCCAAGTGGGCGAACATCAAGCGCCGCAAAGGCGCCGTGGATGCCGCGCGCGGCAAAATCTTCACGCGCCTGACGCGTGAAATCCAGGTGGCGGCACGCGCGGGGGACGATCCCGATGCCAACTTCACATTGCGTCTGGCGGTGGAACGGGCGCGGGCAGAAAACATGCCGCGGGACACGATCGATCGTGCCATCCGCCGCGGTGCTGGCAAGGACAAGGATGCCGCCCAGTACGAGGAGGTGACCTACGAGGGCTATGCTCCCCACGGCGTGGCGTTGCTGATCGAGTGTTTGAGCGACAACCGCAATCGGACCATCGCCGAGGTGCGACGGGTCTTCAACCGGGCCAATTCGGCCCTGGCCGAGCCAAACGCCGTGGCCTGGCAGTTCACGCGTCGCGGCCTCATATTGGTTGAAGCGGAAGCAGGGGAGGCCGAACTCGACGGCGAGGACGTGTTTATGGAGGCCTTGGAGGCCGGTGCCGAGGACATCGAGGAGGATGATGGCACGTTCGAGATCTACACGGAGGGCACCGCTTTGGCACAGACCGCGGACAACCTGCGCCAAGCCGGTCTTCCGGTTCGATCCGTCGAGCTGATCATGCATCCCAACCAGTCCATCGACCTGGCTCCGGGCGATGCCATGACGGTTCTGCGGATGGTGGAGGCGCTGGAGGACCTGGATGACGTCAAGCAGGTGTTCCACAACCTGGTGCTCAACCCGGAAGTCCTCGCGGAGATGGCCGGCTAGGACCGATGCATGTCCCTGGTTCTTGGCATTGACCCCGGCATCGCCCGGTTGGGTTACGGTCTGGTGCGGGAGAGACCGGACCGTTCGCTCGGATTCGTGGACTGCGGAGTAATCACGACACCGGCGGACTGGGATTTGGAAGAACGGCTGCAGGAAGTCAACTCGGACATTGGCGGCCTGCTGGACGAACACCGTCCCGAGGCTGTTGCCATGGAGCAACTTACCTTCGGCAGCAACAGTCCGACGGCCTTTGCGGTTGGCTGCGTTTGCGGCGTGGTCATGTCCAACGCGGCCGGTCGCGGGATGAAGGTGTCGCTGTATGCGCCGGCTCAGGTTAAGCAGCAGCTGACCGGAACGGGCAGAGCCGACAAGCAACAGATGCAACAGATGGTCCGGTTGACTCTGGGCCTCGATGCGGTTCCCCGCCCGGATGACGCGGCGGACGGGTTGGCTGTGGCCCTCTGCCACCTGTACCGACAGAAGTTTCGGACAGTGGTGTTCCAGCAGGCAGGGAATCCGGCTCGATGATTAGGCGGTGTGCTGGAACGGTGGTGGGAGTCGACGACAACAGGGTGCATGTTGCGCTGGCTTCGCTCCCCGATCTGGTGCTGGAAGTAAACGTGCCTCTGTCCCACCAAGCCGGCCTGGCAGTTGGCAGCGATGTGGTCCTCCACACCTATCTCCATGTTCGTGCGGAGGAACTGAGTCTCTACGGTTTCCCGAACGAAGGGGAACTGAAGGTGTTTCAGAGATTGATCAGGGTCAGTGGGGTTGGACCGCGGGCGGCCTGCAGTCTGTTGGGTTCCCTTGGCCCTGCGGAACTGGTCCAGGCGATCCTGTCGGATAGTCCCCAAATGATTGCTCAGGCTCCCGGAATTGGCAGGCGCACGGCCCAGAAGATCATTCTGGAGCTGAAGGACCGTGTGGAGGACCTGGTGGTTGACGCGGAGATGCCGGCCCCCGCCGCGGCACCCGATCGGGAACTGATTCAGCTCCTCGTCGACATGGGATTTCCCGTCGCGCAAGCCAGCCAGGCCGTGGCACAGGTTCCGGAGGAGGTCGAGGCGATCGAAAATCGCCTTAAGGCAGCCCTACAGCTGCTTGGCTGAGGGCCTGTGCAAAAGTGCAGCCTGGCGTTGGGCCGCGCGCCTGCTGGGCACGTCTGATCAGGCTAGGCATTTGGTGCCGGGTGTGCGTTAAACGGGTGCGGCAGCGTCGTCTGCAAAGCGGCTGAAGGCACTGGCTTGGTATCGGCCTGCGCATTTCTCGCGGTAGGCGCAGTTGGGAGTGCGACAAGTAGGATCATCATTGTCAGGCTCATCGCACCGAAACAGTTTGGGCTCGCGGTACCGGAAGGGACCGCTGTGTGCTTCAAACTGATTCCTAATCACGTTGTCCGGGGCCCTGTCAAGCGGCTTGTACCCCGTGTTCCAGTGCTGCCCGTGGATTGGGCTGGGGCATTCATGACTGGGATTGGGGGACTCGCTCTGTGCCGGGCCGTGGACCGATGCCCCATCGAATACTTTGAGACATTCAGCGCGTTGCACAAGCAAAGGATTGCACCGGAGACGGAGGCAGAACGATTCGCTTCCGCCCTGTGCAGCTCGGGGCAACTGTGTGGTCACACCTTCGGCGCGCCACGAACGTCCCGCCGGCAAGATCCCTAACCAGTTCTCCGGCAACCGGTTAAGGAGCAGTTGGTTCAGGCTGGGCCGATACACAGAACTGATGGACCTGGGAAGCCAGATAGGCTACCCCGCCAGCGGTACTGGCTACCAGGACAGCGGGTATCACCACCGGTGCGGCAACTGTGCCAACTGTAACCACCCCAGGAGCCAGGGTTGTCAACAGGGACATCGCTCCCGCGCCAACCGGAGCCAGCAAGGTACCCCCACCTAGCAGCGCAGCACTCACCCCCGCGGCAATAGTGGCATCCTGTGCCACCTGTCGAATGGCCATTTCCGTGGAAATGCGCCCGCGGTGCCAGTCCATGAAGGTAATCCCGCCGCTTACCGGAAGCTCAAGCACAACCCCGGCCAATCCGCCTGCCAAGGCGTTCTTGGTGGCTGTCTTGAGCGCTGCCTTGCGCGCGGTGGCCCGCAAGGCCTTGCGGGCGGTCACCATGTTTTTCACTGTGGCGTCAACAGCAGTTTGGGCCCGTTCGATGTCTTTGGGCGACAAGGGTGTGTCTCCCCGCTTGACTTTTTGGCTACGTTTCTCCCAGATGAGGTCCGCGTTGTCGGCGGTTACCTCATGGCCCGATTTATTCGTCAAATCGAACTCCTTTACAAATTCATCCACTTGTTCCCAGTCCAGATCCCGTATCTGGTGTGGTATCTGCTCGTACAGTGACTTCGCGCGATATCGACTATGCGGTACTCCATTCGGAGAGTCCAAATCACGAAACTTGCCCAGACGGTCTTGATTCTGGGCAATGGCGTACCAGATTCGATTGGACTGTGATCCGGCCTGCCTGCCGATCCGCCTAAGTTCCCTTCGTGCCGCGCGCACTTCATCATCGGTCATCCTCTGCGCCCCGCGTCCCTCATTCAGCTCGGGATCCTCCCACACCACATTGTCCAAGCGCTTTTGTAGGTCCGGGCGTTCGCTAACGGGCACAATGTGAGAGAGGTGGACTTCATCCAGGAATGTCTTGACCGCAGCCGGACCCTGATTCCGCACTCCCCTCGGAACAGTCTTGTAGAGGGCTTTGGCTTCACTCTGCGTGCGGTACGCGTTCCTCAAACCACGTTGTTTGAAGTTGTGCAGGAACCCCGATTCGTCTATAAGGGCATACCAAGTCATGCCGCTGCGCGTCGCCGCGAACCTGGCGGCCTGTCTTACGGCGGCCGCGGCCCGGCGTACCTCGTCGGCGGTCATCGGCTTGACAGGATCCACGACGATTTCACGGGGCACCCAGAGGGCATTGCCCGGGACCCGCGCCAGGGCCGGGAACGTGGTCACGGGCTGGCGGTAGGACAACTGGAACGTGTCAAGGAAGTCCTGCACCGCGGCATTGCCTTGCACGCGAATGGATGGGGGAACGGTCAAGTACAGGGCTTGCGCCTCGAGGATCGTCCGACGGGGCAGGCCCACGGGAATGCCCCGGCCTGAGAATTGCTGGCGCAGAAAAGGCCTCAGCGTTTCCCAGGTTCCGCCGGGCCGGATCGGTGGAGGCGGGGTTTGCAGGCTAGGTAGCACCTGCTGACCACCCACGTACAGTCCGGCCACAAGACCGGCAAGAACAGGATCCTTTTGTAAGACCTCAAGGTCCTCTCTGTATATTTCGACCAAATCCTCTCTGGCCGTGACGATGTCTGCTGCTGTGGGAGGCTCCAATCCCCGAGCCAGCGCACTCTCGGACGATTCCCACAAGCTGTTGCGCGCACTGGTGGCCATGGAGAAAACGTCCGCTGGGGAGACCATCCGCGACACGGTGTGCATGTCCAGGAAATCGCGGACTGCCACGTTCCCCTGGGCTCGCACACCCTCTGGAATGGACATGTAGAGGGCAAGGGCTTCGTTTAGCGGCCGAATCCGGGTGTTGGGTACCAGACCAACGAAGGCCAAACGCTCCTTTAGCGACGAGGCCAAGGTGTTCCAACTGTCTCCATGTATGGTCAAGGCCGGATTCGGTGCGGGACTGCCACCCGTTTCAGTGGCATACGCACCGTCCGTTGCAAGTCTCTGGGATGTTCCGTCGCGGTGAGCAACGACGGTGCCGATGGGGCTGGATTCCCAGGCTAGTACTACAGTTGTAAAGTAGCATGATAGGCTGAGGGGACTGTTGCCGCCGTTGTCCGGGAGTCCCCATGTCCAGGTCCGCGTCCCTGTCCGCCTCCGCCCCGCCGCCGCCTCCGGAATCCCTGGCCCTCGAGGACCTGGCGGCCTGGCCCGAGCACCTGGCGGAGGTGGCCACCCGTTTGCAGGCGGTGTTCCCCTATCGCCGGACGCACCGGCGGGCGCTGGCCTACATCGAGGGCCTGTTCAGCACGGCGCCGCGCAAGAACAGCTGGCAGCTGGCCGAGGTCCAGGGGGAGGCCAATCCCTACGGCTTCCAGCACCTGCTGGGCCGCGCGGCCTGGTCGCCGGAGGCGGGCCGGGATGCGCTCTGCGCCTATGTCGTCGACCATCTGGCGGACCGGGCCGGGGTGGGCATCATCGACGAGACCGGCTTTCTGAAGAAGGGAGAGCATTCGGCCGGGGTGGCGCGGCAGTACAGCGGGACGGCCGGGCGCATCGAGAACTGCCAGATCGGGGTCTTCCTGGCCTACGCCGGAGCGCGGGGGACGGTGCTGGTGGACCGGGAACTCTACCTGTCCAAGACCTGGACCCGCGACCCGGCGCGGCTGCAGTCCGTGGGGCTGGCGCCCGACACGCCCCTGGCGACCAAGCCGGAACTGGCCCGGCGGATGCTGGCGCGGGCCCTGGACGCGGGGCTGCCCCTGGCCTGGGTGACGGGCGACAGCGTCTACGGCCACTCGGCTGACCTGCGGCAGGCCCTGGAGGAGCGGGGACAGGCCTACGTGCTGGCGGTGCCCGGCCACGAGAAGGTCTGGTGGGGCTGGCAACAGCCGGCCGTGTCGGCCATCCATGCGGCCCTGGCGGAGGCGGACTGGCAGCGCCGCAGTGCGGGGCCCGGCAGCAAGGGCGAGCGCTGGTACGAGTGGCAGTGGCTGCGGACGGAGATGGCGGTCGCCGGGAGCGAGGATCCGCCCGCGCCGCGGGTGCGCTCGCTGCTGTTTCGGCGTGCCTGCACGGACCCGGAGGACTGGACCGCCTACCGGGTCTACGCACCCCGCGACACGGCGCTGGACACCGTGGTGCGGGTGGCCGGCACGCGCTGGTGCATCGAGAGCGGCTTCGAGGCCGCCAAGCAGGAGGTGGGCCTGGACGAGTACGAGGTGCGCAGCGCCACCGGCTGGTACCGGCACATGACCCTGGCCCTCTGGGCCCTGGCCCTGCTGGCCGTGCTCCGGGCCGGTACGCTCCCGACGGCGCCCCCCGTCAAAAAAAAGCCCACCAACAGCCTGGCGGCTTTCAAGCGGTCCCGCGGGCTGGCGTCGGCCTGAGCCTGGCGGCCGTGCGCTGCCTGCTGTGGCGGCTGTGGCTGCGCATCGTCCCCGCCGCGGACCACTGGCTGGCCTGGCTGGACTGGAAGCGGAGCCATGCCTGGACGGCCCTGTGCTGCCACTACCGCAGGCGCGCACAATCCGCTACTTTACAACTGTAGTACTAGGTCGTGTTCACACTATGGGGTAGACTAGGGGGTCGGCCACTCCAGGAGCAGGAAACGATCCCCATGGAAATCACGGAAGCCCAGTTTCGCGAGCACATCGAACCCCTGCTGCCGGTACAGCGGGGCAACGTGCGGGTGCCCAATCTGCAGGTTCTCAATGCCATCCTCTATGTCGCCGAGAACGGCTGCAAGTGGCGGCGGCTGCCCGAACACTTCGGTCCCTGGCACACGATCTACATGCGCATGAACCGCTGGGTCCGGAAGGGTGTGCTGGATCGGGTGTTCACCCGGCTGCAGGAGCTGGGGCTGGTGCGCATCAAGCTGGAAGTGGTGGGGCTGGACAGCACGATCGTGCCGGTGCCCCCGGACGGCACGGGGGCGCTCAAAAAAACGGACCGCAGGCCGTTGGCCGCTCCCGCGGCGGCGGGACCACCAAGCTTCATCTGGTTGCCGCGGATGAGCGGACTGCGGTGATCGGGGCCCTGTCACCGGGCCAGGCCGGGGACGCGCCCCAGGGACGCCAGCTCCTGCGGGCGCTGGGGCCCCTGGCCGACCACGACCGGCTGCCGGACGACCTGGCCCTGGTCATGGACCGCGCCTACGAGGGGGACGAGACCCGGGACCTGGCGGAGAGGATGGGCTTCCGCGTGGTTGTGCCGCCGCGCGCCAACCGCCGGGAGCCCTGGGACTACGACCGAGAACTCTACAAGCGGCGCAACGAGGTGGAGCGCCTGTTCCGGCGGCTCAAGGGCTTCCGGCGCGTCTACACCCGCTACGACAAGCTGGACATGATGTACTGGGGCTTCATCCTGTTTGCACTGATTGTGGAAGCCCTGCGAGTAGTGTGAACACGACCTAGCGAGTCGCAAGCGGAATGGTTGTTCGGCCACCGAGGGGCATGGGTCATGTTGGTACCAATGTCTTGGGTCAATAGCCGACTTGAGTGTACTGGGTCGCGCTCGAACGTCACGGGTCTCGTGTGCGCAGACTGGCTGCCATTTGGGCTTGGACTTTGTGGATGGCGCACAACCCTCTCGAATGATGCACCTGTACCGGGCTCCCTTCCCAAATCGGCAAATTATTGGGATCAGACGCTTTAGTTAGTCATCCTTGGGAGCGGGCGGGCCAGCCGCGGGGTCGGTACCGAGGGCGGTGTCATCGTCGTCGGGAATGCCGAGGATGCCCTGCCAGTCCCGGGGCCGGGCGGCGATGTCGAGGACGCGGTCGGCGACGGCCGCGGGCACGCCAACCCGGGTCCAGTGGGCGGCGATGCGGTCCGCGGCCGTCGGGTCCGTTGCCGCCAGCACGCGCCGGAGCTGGCCCAAGGCCATGTCCATGCGTTCCTGGAGTGCGATGTCGCCTTCGTGGTCTCGCCAGTGGCCGTGCGCGTCCCGGCACTGGAACACGGGAGCGTTGCCGGGCGTGTCGGCATCCTGCAACCGCATGGGAACGCCGCAGGCGGTGACGGTCCGGGCACTTTCCGCCAAGCGGTAGTCCCCGTCCGTTTCATGGAGGCGGTACAGCCACAGGTTTGGGACGTTGCTGAACTCGCCCGTGTCGACAATCAGGTATTCGGGAATGCCCAGAGCTGCGTACAGGTCCAGGTTCTCGTTGAAGTCCTTGTCCTGGTTGGACTTCGACACGATTTCCAACACCATTTCGGGCGTGGGATCGCCCCTGTCCAGACGGATGATGCGTTCAGCCACGGTGCGCTCGCGTGCCGCAGGCAAGGTCCACGAAGGTGGCATGACCGCCAAGTCCGGTACCCGGAGCGTGCGCGGTTCACCGGCTGCGGTGAGCTGCCCCAGCATCTCGCTTACCCGGGCCGAATAGTGCAGGTCCGGCATCTTGCACACCCGGTGTCCCAGAACCAGACAGAGGGTCTCCAACAACAACTCAACGAGTTTGCCGTGAAAGCTGCCGTGCGGCATGATGAGAAATCCCTCGTCGTCGTATTGGTACAGACGCACGCCGTCCTGCTTGTAGTGGGGGTCGGTGGTCCAAGCCGCCTCATACTCGTGACCGGGGTCGTAGACGTAGTCGGGGTCGTGGTGCGGCAGCCGTTGCAGGCGCGCCCGCCATGCTGGCAGGTGTTGCAGGCGTGCCCGGATGTGCCAAGCGCGTGCGGGGTAGGGGGCGGCGACATCCGTACCCGGCAGCGCGGCCGGGGTCAGGCTCCAGTGAGGCAGCGCATCCTGCGAGCGCGCGTTGGCAACCGGCCTGACGGATGCCCTAATTGTGGTTGGGACCGGAGTGTCGGACACGGCATGCCCTCCAGCTTCATGTTCCATTCTGCGATTGTCCACAGAATAGCAAACTCCCTGGGGGTGGGCAGACCGGCGCGACCATGCCGATCCAACTGTCCTCCCGCCGACCACGGCCGCACCAAACCCACTGTGTTTCAAACCCGCCCATTCCTGCAGCTGGCATGGGTGGAACATGTCCAATCCTTGAACCGGTTGGCGGGAGGCTTGCCGCATGTCGGAACAGCTGTCGGAACAACGGGAAACGCGGCATCCACTGACGCGTATGGGGTGATCCGCATTGCCTGTCCAGGACACGAGCCTCCGGCTTTGGACGCTCCGTTCATGACGCGCGCCGAGCGTTGCGAGCGGCGGTGCCGGGACCTGTCGGGTTGGCGGTGCAAGCTTCGGGAGCATCTTCACCACGATCGGGCCGAGTATTCCTACGATGCCGCCCGCGAGCACGAATCTGACTGGACCGCCCCCCTCGACTACGCGTGGGGGACGGTTCATCGACGAACACGACGACGGGATGTCCCTGCCCGACCATGTGGTGTGGCTGTTCATCTATCACATGGAGAGGCCGCTTGCTCCAAGCAGCCATGCCGTAAATCAATCCCGCGCTCCCGCCAACACGTGCCCCGACGATTCCCTCTTGGTCACGTGGGCGTAGCGATTTTGACAGCGCGCGGCACCCGGACATAGGATTGCGTGAGGAAGCAAGTCAGCATTGACGAGACCAACATGGCGGACGTAACCAGCCTGCGCAAGGGCAATATCTTCGTGGAGGGCGATGTCCTCTGGCGCGTGATGGAGTTCCATCACATCAAGATGGCCCGGGGGGGTGCCACCATCCGGCTGAAGGTTCGCAACGTGCGGACCGGGTCCCTGGTTGAAAAGACCTTCAACAATGGCGCCAGGGTCGAGGACGTGAGGCTGGAAGGCCGCACTATGGAGTACCTCTATCCCGAAGGCGACCAGTACGTGTTCATGGACACCAACACCTACGACCAGGTGTCCCTTACGCAGGAGATCCTGGGTGAGGCCTTGGACTACCTGTCCGACAACCAGACCCTGGAAGTCGAATTCTACGGCGAGGAGGCTTTGGGGGTGACTCTCCCGACGACCGTGGACTTGCAGGTCACATGGGCCGAAATGGCGGTCGCAGGCGACACCGCCAACAACCCGACCAAGGCCGTGGAACTGGAATCGGGACTGAAGCTCCAGGTTCCCATGTTCGTCAAGGAAGGTGACACCATTCGGGTGGACACCCGCGACGGACGGTACGTGACCCGGGTATAATCGCCGGACAGGCGATCATTTCGCCGCTGTAGCTCAGTTGGTAGAGCGACGCTCTCGTAAAGCGTAGGTCATCGGTTCGAGCCCGATCAGCGGCTTTTTTCGTCCTGGCAGTCACAACAGGTTGTTCGTTAATCCAGGGAAGTGGTCCATGGCCCGCATGGTGCATTGCGTCAAGCTCAACCGCGAGTTGGAGGGGTTGGACAAACCACCCTACAAGTCGGAGATCGGCACGCGCATCTACAACGAGATCTCGAAGGATGCCTGGCAAATGTGGATGACCCAGTCGGTGATCCTGATCAACCACTACGGGCTGAGCCTTGGCGACCCCAAGGCGCATGACTTTCTGATGTTGCAGATGGAGGACTTCTTCTTCGGTCCGGATGCTCCGATGCCGGAAGGTTGGACCCCCGAGGGCGTGCCTGGTTCGGGCATTCCGCAGCAGACCAAGGGATCGCCTTTCTAGTCGAAGGCAGTCTGCCAGGCTCCCCCAGCCGGGAACTGGGCCGGCAAGAGGCGGCGCCGCGCCGCGTTCCAATTCACGCGGTGGCCGGACAGCAGACACTGTTCCCAACCCCTGCTCGCGAAGTCGTCGGCGCTCGATTCGTCCGGACCGCCGAACCCGCGGCTTAACCTGCTACCAGCGGGATCTCCGGTTCGATGCGAATGTCCAGACATGCATGGGCGTCGCGCAGGGCCTGCTCCACGGATTCTGGGTGCGGACCGTTGGCGAAGATAAAGCCCAGATAGCTGTTGCCTTCCGGCAGGGCCTGCAGGCTGGTACCCGGCAGGGCGCTGATTTCCACGTCGTTCACCATGTTGACGGCTTCGGCATTGCAGACCCCGTCCACCGCGCACAGAATCCCGGATTCGGGGATGGGGATCATCATGACCCCCTGGGCGGTGTCGCGATTCCGGTGCAGTGACAGCGACAGGCCGCAGGCCTGTTGCAATATCAACGCTTCAAGTGACACCCCTGTATCAAAGCGCAGCGTGCGCGAGCAGAGTCCGCCGATGGACCTACCGGCCAGTTCCAGAATCCAAACCCCGTCATCGTTGATCCGCATTTCGGCGTGGATCGGCCCAAATCCCAATCCCAATGCCGCAGCAGCCCGTTGGGTGGACCGGCGCACTGACTCCTGTGTATCGGCAGCCAGTCGGGATGGCGTTACATAAATAGTTTCCTCGAAGAAGGGGCCCTCCAGGGGATCGGGTTTGTCGAAGATGGCCAGAACAGTCAATGCAAATCCGTGGGCCAGCGCCTCTACGGCCACTTCAACACCCGGAATGTAGCTCTCCATCAGGAAATCGGAACGGCGTTGGCCGGGGTCACTGCCGATGATTGCAGCGAGCCGAGCCACGGCCTTCGGCAGTTCCTCCGGGTTGTCGATGCGCATCACCCCCTGGGAACCGTTGGCCCCGAGCGGTTTGATGATCAGCGGGAAACCCACGTCGGCGGCCGCATCCAGCGGATCCATGTCCGCTGTCACAAGCTGGAACCGTGGACAGTTCAGTCCACTTTCGGCTAGGACCTGCCGCATGCGGTGCTTGTCGCTGGCTGCCAATGCCGCCTCGGGGGAGTTGTGTGGCAGGCCCAGTTCCAAGGATGCCGCCGCAGCCAACAGGGAACCGCTGTCGTCCACTGCCAGGATGGCGTTCAAGGGGAGTGTTCGGTGTAGGCCGTCAATGAGATCCACACAGGTTTCGACCTCAGCGAATGGAAACCCATGGCCGTGTCTGCCGTCCCCCGCCAGTTCCCACGGCATGTCGACGGCTGTCGATGCGCGGACTCCCAACTGTGCGGCGGCGTCCAGGAACGGTCGGAGCCGGTAGGAGCCTGGTGTCCCCAACAACAGGACGTGGCCGGCCTCAACCCGGTCCGGTGCGGAAACCGGCAGGTCCATCACGACAATGCCATTCGGCAGCTTATGGTGGGCAATGGTTCAGGCGGCACTGACAGCTGCGAGCTTGTGGGCAAACTGCTTGCGGAACTTGGCGACCTTGGGTTCGACCACTGCCCTGCAATATCCCTGGTACGGATGGTTCGCGTAGTAGTCCTGATGGTAGTCCTCCGCCTTGTAGTAGTCACCCAGCGGCACGAGTTCGGTTACCAACGGCTTCGCCCAAATCCCTTCGGCGGTGATCCGGTCCATGGTTTCCTGGGCCGCGTTCCGTTGCGCTTCCGAGTGATGGAAAATCGCCGAACGGTACTGCGTGCCCACATCCGCTCCCTGTCGATTCAGGGAAGTCGGATCATGGATTGTGAAGAAGACTGCCAGGATCTCATCCAGGGATGTCACATCGGTGTTGAACGTTACCTGGACGACTTCGGCGTGACCTGTACGACCGGTGCATACCTGCTCATAGGAGGGGTTCGCAACCGTTCCGCCGGTATAGCCCGATTCGACGTGTTCCACCCCTTCCATAATCAGGTACACCGCCTCCAGGCACCAGAAGCAGCCGCCGCCCAGTGTGATTGTGTTCTTCGCCATGTATCTCTATGCTCCTTTGATCTGCTCCGCCTTGCGGACGTGGATCGCGACCGTTCCGTTGGTCAAGGTTACCTGTGGGACTTTGCCCTCACCGGCTGGCTTAGTATCGGCCAACTGCAAATCGGTGCAAAGGGTTTCTGCCCGCAGCCATGTTCCGTGTTCGTCGATGATCCGGGCCAGTTCCGGGTCGTCCGAACACAGCTCCAGGTGGATCCGGTCGGAAATGGCAAGATCCAACTCCTTGCGCCTCTGCTGGACATGGCGGACCAGCTCCCTGGCTAGTCCTTCCCGTTTGAGTTCCGGTGTCAGGTCCGTGGCAACCGCCACAAGTCTGCCAGGCCTGTCGGCCACGGCGAACCCGGCCTTTGGGGTCTTGCGTACTTCAACCTCCTCGGCTGCAATCTCAAATGTGTCGGAGTCGATGTCCAGGGCAAGGGACCGACCTCCCGTAAACGCGCGTGCCAGTTCTTCCTGATCCATGGCGGCCATGGCGTCGCGAATGCGCGGATAGCCTGCACCATACTTCTGCCCCAGCTGGCGGGGGAGCGGAAACACAACCGTTTCCTGCAGGTTGTCCGTGGACTCGAGATTGATCCTCTTCACGTTCAGCTCATCGCACAGGAGTTGGCTGAAATCGGCTACGGCCACGCGCTCCTCGGGTGACGCCAGCTGGACAACCGCCTGTGCCAACGGCGTCCTCACCTTGATGCCTGCACTCTGGCGGGCTGCCAATCCGAGTCTGGCCACTTCCTGGACTATGGACATGGCAGCGGTCAGGTCTTGGTTCTCAAGGCTCTCGTCGACCTCCGGCCAGCGGCAGAGATGGACCGAGATTGGTGCGTCCCTCCCCGTTTTCGTCGCCAGGTTTTCGTGGATGGCCTCTGCCACAAATGGCGCTGCGGGTGCGATCAGCCGCGACAAGGTCACGAGCGTGGTGTGAAGTGTTTGCAGGGCTGCCGCGTCGCCGTCCCAGAACCGGCGCCTGTTCAGTCGCACGTACCAGTTGGACATGCGCTCGACAAAACGCACCACGGGCCGCGTGCATCCGAGCACATCGTAGGTTTCGTAGCTGTCGGTCACGCGCCGAATCAGGCTCTGCAACTCGGCCAGCAGCCACCGATCCAGGGGATGTTTGCTGGGTTCGGATGCGGCTTCGGGCGTCCATCCGGCCAGGTTGGCGTACGTGACCTGGAAACTGTAGCTATTCCACAGTCTGTTGAGGAACTTGTTGACGGTTTCGGCCACCAGATCCAGGCTGAAGCGCCGGCTGTTGCCCGGCGGCGCTGAACTGTATAGGGTCCAGCGCGTGGCATCCGCGCCGTACCGGTTCATTACGTCCCAAGGGTTTACGACGTTGCCGAGGGACTTGCTCATCTTGCGGCCCTCGGCGTCCAAGATATGGCCTAGGCAGATGACATTGCGATAGGCCGGTTGGTCGAACAGCAGGGAACTAATCGCATGCAGGGTGTAGAACCAGCCGCGGGTTTGGTCGATTGCCTCGCAGATGAAGTCCGCCTGCCGGTGGGTTTCCCACTGTTCCCGATTGGCAAATGGATGGTGCCATTGGGCTACCGGCATGGCACCGCTGTCGAACCAGCAGTCGGCCACTTCGGTCACCCGGCGCATGGTGCCGCCATCCGGAGCGGGCCAGGTGATTTCGTCCACAAAGGGCCGGTGCAGGTCCAGATCGGTCAGGTCCCGGCCGCTCAACTCCGCCAACTCGGCCACGCTGCCGATGCATACGGTGTGCGTGCTTCCAGGTGCGTCGCTGCGCCAGATGGGCAGCGGTGTGCCCCAATAGCGATCCCGTCCAAGGGCCCAGTCCACGTTGTTCTCAAGCCAGCGCCCGAAGCGTCCATTCTTGATGTGATCGGGATACCAGTTGACTTCCCGATTGAGTTCCACCAGGCGTTCCCGCAAGGCGCTGGTGCGGATGTACCAGGTTTCTTTCGCATAGTACAGCAGCGGTGCATCGCAACGCCAGCAGAATGGATAGGTGTGCAGGTAGGTCTCGGCCTTGAGCAACAAACCGCGCGCATCCAGGTCCTTGATGATGCCCGGGTCCGCGTCTTTCACAAACTGTCCGGCCCAGGGCTTGACTTCGGCCCGGAAGGTTCCATCCGGCAGCACGGTCTGGATTACCGGCAACCCTAGTTCCTGACCCAGCGCCAGGTCGTCGGCACCGAAGGCCGGTGCCACGTGTACGATGCCGGTGCCGTCGCCGGTCGTTACGAAGTCGGCTTCGGCCACGTAGGCATGGTTTGCCGACACCGGCAGGAAGGAGTACAGCGGTTCATATCTCCGTCCTACCAGATCCGATCCCTTGCAACGCCCTGTTTCCTCGAAACCTGCCGGCAGGACCGCTGACAGCCGTTCGGCTGCCAGCCAGTAGCGCTCGCCCGATTCCGTGCGCACCTGCACGTAGTCAAGGTCGGGTCCCACCGCCAGTGCCGCGTTGCCCGGCAGAGTCCACGGCGTGGTGGTCCAGGCCAGGAAGTACGTTGCCTCTTCGTCCGCCAGTTTGAACTTCACATATACGGAAGGATCCTCCGTATCGTCCTTGTAGCCAAGGGACAGTTCGTGACTTGACAGCGGAGTGCCGCAGCGCGGGCAGTACGGCACGGACTTGAAGCCCTGGAAGAGCAGATCCTTGTCCCACAGTTGCTTGCAAATCCACCACAGGGATTCGACGTATTCGTTCTTGAACGTAACGTACGGATCGTTCATGTCGACCATGAATGCCATGCGGTCGGTCATGGCCTCCCAATCGCCAATGTATTCCGACACCGACTCCCGGCAGAGGCGGTTGAATTCGGCGATGCCAAAGTCTTCAATGGCCTTTTTCCCGCCCAGGCCAAGGGCCTTCTCCACTTCGATTTCGACCGGCAGCCCATGGGTGTCCCAGCCGCCCTTGCGCAGTACGCGCCAGCCCTGCATGGTTCGGTAGCGGGGAAACATGTCCTTGAAGGCCCGGGCCAGTACATGGTGGATGCCCGGCGGACCGTTGGCCGTCGGCGGACCTTCGAAGAATGTGAAGTCTTCCCCGTCCGCGCGTTCTTCCTGGATGCGCTCGAGGAGGGACAGTTCGCGCCAGCGTTTCAGGATGTCCTCCTCCATGGCAGCATAGTCAATCCCGGCGGATACCGGCGCAAATACTGCTTTCACGTCCGATTTGCTCATGCTGCCTCCCCTGTCAAGGCCAAAAAAACCGTCTCCCTGTCAGGAGACGGCCAGGCCGCGGTACCACTCCAGTTCCCAGGCTCACCCCGGACACCTCAAGCGCCTGTCCCCGGCCGCATGGCCGGATCAGACTGTGCTGCTAACGGGCACAACGCCGGCGGAGCCTACTGCAGCCAAACTGGTTCGGTCCGCGACTCGGAAGGGATGTTCGCATCGGCCGAACGACACCGGTTCACACCACCCACCGGGTTCTCTGAGGCGCCGGCCACGCGAACCTGTCTTCGTCGTGGTCAATGACCCAAGTATGCGGCCGTCCTGCCAGCCTGTCAACAATAACCGAATTGAGTGATCCCCCTTGTACGGGTGCACAATGCAGGTACTCGGATCAGCAGACATCGGGCGCGGCAACAATGAACAATCTGAGGGTTCTCGTTTCGGTGGCGGACAAGGAAGGCATTGTCGAGTTTTGCCGGGCAGTGGAACCCAAGGTCGGGGAGTACATTGCCAGCGGCGGCACCGGAGCCGTGCTGCGCGGTGCCGGGTTGCCGGTTACATCCATCGAGGACCTAGGGGCCCATGCCGAGATGCTGGACGGGCGCGTGAAGACGCTGCAGCCGCAGATTCACGGCGGAATTCTCGCTCGGAGGGATGCGGCACACCTGGCGGAACTGGAAGCCAACAACATTCGCGCCATCGATGTGGTGGTGGTCAACCTGTATCCCTTTGAGGAGACCGTGGCGCGGGGCCATGTCACTCCTGAGGAGGCGATCGAGCAGATCGACATCGGGGGTGTGGCACTGCTCAGGGCGGCCGCCAAGAATCATGAACATGTCACGGTGGTCTCCGATCCGGCCGACTATCCGCGGGTTGCCGCCGGCATCCTGGACGGTGGAGTCGATGCTCCCCTGCGCCGGTCCCTGGCCGTGGACGCGTTTCGCCGCACCACGGCTTACGACCGGACAATCGCAGACTGGTTGGCCGGGAATGGACCTGGGGACGACACGGGGCTGCCACAAACCATGGATCTTCATCTGGAACTGCTTCAGGAGTGTAGGTACGGAGAAAACCCGCATCAGGCTGGCGGGTACTACGGCAGTCCGGGAACAGACCTGCCGTTTGTCCAGCTGCACGGCAAGGCGATGAGCTTCAACAACTGGCAGGATCTGGACGCGGCGTGGCGGTGTGCAAGTGCCTTCAGCCAACCGGCGATGGCCGTTATCAAGCATGGGAATCCGTGCGGTCTGGCAACCGCGCCATCGCTTGAAACCGCATGGAAGCAGGCGCTGGCTTCGGATCCCATTAGTGCCTTCGGATGCGTTGTGGCAGCCAACAGGTCGATGGACTTGGCCACAGCCGATCGAATTGGCTCTATGTTTGTCGACGTTGTCGTGGCACCCGACTGGGAACCGGACGCCTTGAAGCGCCTGCAGCGCAAGCGCAACGTTCGGCTCCTGCAGGCCCGGACGGACTTGCAATCCGACTGGCAGGTTTCCTCGGCCGTCGGCGGATACTTGGTTCAGGAGAGCGACAGAAGTGCGGACGACCTGATCCCTGCCAACTGGGAGTGTGCAACTGTCCAACAACCTACCGAATCCCAACTGGTATCGCTCGGGTTTGCTTGGCACGTCGCGCGGTTTGTCAAGAGCAATGCGATAGTGTTGGCGGCCGGCACCGCCACCGTGGGCATCGGTGCGGGCCAGATGAGTCGACTCGACTCGGTTTGGCTGGCCTGCCGCAAGGCGGGAGACCGATCACGCGGCAGCGTGTTGGCTTCGGACGCCTATTTTCCGTTTCCCGACGGCCTTGAGGCTGCGGCTGCGGCCGGTGTCACCGCGGTTGTGCAGCCGGGCGGTTCACTCAGGGACAACCAGGTGGTGAAGGCCGCCGATGATCTGGGCCTGGTCATGATGATGACCGGCCGGAGGCACTTCCTTCACTGATTTGGTTCGAACCGGGTTCGGGCGGTCTTCAGTTCCACGAATGTGGTTTGGCCTTCCGTTACCAGTACGGGAGCCGACACCCGTTCGCCTCGGATGGTGGCGAAGACCGTGTACGCGCCCACCCGGATGGCTCCGAAGGCTGCGGTTTCACCCCACCAGGGATCGTGTTGGATCCCCGGCTCCAGCCGGTAGTTCACGGTTTGGTAGCGCGCCGAGCCGTCGTTTGCGACCAGATTGATGTGGGCCGCTTCCCAGATCCGATTGGCAGCCGATACCAGGCGCACCGCTACGGTCCCGGTTCCGGCAGGAGGCTCGATCCACAACAGCGGGTTCACCGTGTTGACGTACTGGTTGTCACCAATCCGCACCTCGAGGTGGAGATGCGGGCCGTTCGCAACCCCGGTTTGACCCAACGTGCCCACGATGGTATCGGGAGCCACGTGGTAGCCGGTTCTCACAAGCACCCTGTGCAGGTGGCCGTACAAGACATACACATCCTGGGGCCCCGTTTCGGTGATCAGTGGTTCCGTGAGTCGCACAATCACCACGTTTCCATAGAACGGACCGTAGAACGGGTAGGCCAGGCCCGCATGTTCGTCCCACCCGGCGAAAACCACTTCGCCAACAGTGCCGGCACGGATTGGGTCTCCTGTTGAGCCTCCCAGATCGACGCCATGGTGGTGGATGTAGTCTCCTCCCAAATCCATGCCATAGGGAAAGGTGCGGCCGTACGCGAACCTTTGACTGGACGGAATCAGCCTGCTGTCAATGGGGAAGTGGTCGCCCTCTTGAGGGATCAGGTCAGGCCACGGCTCACTCTCATGGGGATAAACAATCGGGGTTGGCGTGGGTGTCTGCGTGGGCGTGGGCGTGGGCGTCGGGGTGGGGGTGAGCGTGGGCGTGGATGTCTGCGTGGGTGTCGGGGTGAGCGTGGCCGTGGGGGTAAGGGTCGGGGTCACCGTTGGCGTCGGTGTCTCGGTTGGCGCAAACAGCGGATTGATCTGTGGTTCGGTTTGGACAAAGAGTGGCAAGGGCGCGACTTCCGGTGTGGCCCTGGCAGTGGTGGGATCGACTACCCCGACCACTTGGATGTCCTCCGCTGCGGAGGCGTCTACCTGATGGCTCCCGACCGAAATCAGGAACAGATACACGACCAGGGCCAGTGCACAAGCGCCGCTGGCGCCCAGCGTGATATAAAAGCCTGGAACCGATCCCTGTACCAGCAATGTGCGGACGGGTGCCAGCAGCAAATGCAGTCTGGACATGCAGGACTGGCGAGGCGTCCTTGACCTGAACCGATTCCGCGCCTGCTGCCTCTGTCAGGGCAAGACGGTTAGCAGGACAGTGGAATCCGGAGTAGGGTCGAAATGGCTGAGTTCAGTGGCGGGTGCCGTTTCGAGGTTTTCACCCTGTTCCCGCCCTTGCTGAATAGTTTTCTACGCGAAAGTATACTCAAGAAGGCGATTGACCGCGGCCTGGTCGCGATCAACCTCCACAACATCCGGGACTACGCCTCGGATCGGCACCGCACCTGCGATGCAACCCCGTACGGTGGTGGTGGCGGGATGGTGCTCAAACCCGAACCCGTGTACGCGGCGGTGGAGCATGTGCTTGGCGGTGACGCCGGTGTGGCCGGCAAGGATGTTCCCGTGGTCCTGCTGTCCCCTCAGGGGAGGCTGCTTACGCAGGAGATTGTCGAGGACTTGAGCACCCATCGGCGATTGGCGCTGATTTGCGGGCGTTACGAGGGTTTCGACGAACGCATCCGCACCGGCCTTGCCACGGACGAAATCAGCATCGGCGACTACGTCCTGAACGGCGGCGAGGTTGCGGCGATGGTCGTCATCGAGGCGGTGAGCCGCTTGGTCCCTGGCGTGCTCGGGTTTGACGACAGTAACAGGAATGACAGCTATTCGGCCGGCATGTCGGGCTGGCTAGAGGGACCGCACTACACCCGTCCGGCGGAATTCAGGGGGCAATCGATTCCGCCTGTCCTGACCAGCGGCAACCATGCGGAGGTTGATCGCTGGCGGCATGAGCAAAGCCTGCTGCGAACGGCGGCACGGCGTCCGGACCTCTTGCGCAAGTATCCACCCGACGAGAAGGATGCTGCTTTCCTGATCGGCCATGGCTACGACCTGCATGGCCTGGATATCAAGACCAAGGATCGTTCGGGCGGCTGATAAAGCGTCTGGACGAGGGCGCTGCAGAGGGCACTGTTTCAAACTCGTTGATATTGGTATCCGTCCACTGTCCACGGGTTGGTTCCTTGCGTTCCATCACGTCCCGCACCGACTGTTTGGACGACATTCAGCACGGTGTGAACCCCGCCCATGGCTCTTGGTCAAAATCAACGAGATTGAAACAGTGCCCGAAACAGTGCCCCCGGTCCGAGTTGAAGCTGCGGTCTGCTATGATTAGATCATCATGGCACTGTTTCACTTTCGTTGAAAACCGTTCAGGTGGACCTGAACGGCTTCTTTTTACACGGTCCTGGTGGCCGGGCTTCAAGGGAAAGGAAGCCGTATATGTCCGTACGCCTAATGTGGATAAGCCACTTTCAACGAGATTGAAACAGTGCCGCCGATCATCTCATCATTGTCCATAAGTGGGTAACGCCATGTACCAAAACAGGCAAGCCGGGTTTGCGGCGTGGCGCGGAATTTTTAGGGGGGGCAGGCTCGGTCTCCGGGTGGTCCTGCTGCTGGCGGTACTGGTTATGGCGGCGCTGGTGGTGCTGCCCGCGGAGCGGGCTGACGCGCAGACGGCGCAGACCCTTGTCAGCAACCTCGGTCAGGCGGACGGCGGCACGGGGGGGTTCTCGAACGATCACGCTCAGGCGTTCACGACCGGGAGCGAGATCGGCGGGTACCTCCTGACCGCTGTGGATTTCTCGTTTCCAACGGTCGGCGACGGCGACCTGGCTTCGAAGCTGACGGTCAGCATCCACAGAGACGACGACGGGACTCCGGGCAACTCCGTGGGCACGCTGACCAAGCCCTCCCCGGTGACCGTCGGCACGAACAGTTTCACGCATTCGAGCCTGCAGTTGTATCCGCGCACCACCTACTGGGTGGTGGTGGACGTGGACGGTAGCGGTGCGTTGGGCACGAACACGATCCAGCACACCGCGTCGGATGCCGAGGACTTGGGCGGGGCGGACGGCTGGAGCATCGCTGACGACAGCCACTTCCGGACCTGGAACGTTCCCGGCGCTTCTTGGACCTCCTTCGCTGAATCCAAGGAGATGGCCATCAGGGGCACCGTCGTCGCGCGGGATCCCCTGACACCCAACCTTGACGGTTCCTACACCGTTCCCTTCGGCTGGCCGCTGAAGCCCTCCGGGCTGGGCCAAGGCGACGAGTTCCGGCTGGTGTTCATAACCAGCGCCTGGCGCGACGCCACCGCCGCCGACATCGATGTCTACGACATCTTCGTGCAGAACATCGCCCGCGAGGGGCACGCCGCCATCCGGCCCTACGCCCATCTGTTCCGGGTGGTCGGCTCCACCGCCGCGGTGGACGCCCGCGACCACACCGCGACCAATCCCCGCAACTCCGGGCACCCCGACGCCTCCATCTGGTGGCTGAACGGCCAGCGCATCGCGCAGAACAAGGCGGGCTTCTGGTCCAGCACCTGGGAGAACTGGGCGATGGCGGACCGCCGGTTCGAGACCGGCGCGGTGGACACGGGATCAGACTGGCCGTGGACCGGCACCCAGACCGACGGGACGAAGCACTCCGCGGACCATCTGGGCAACACTCCAAACGTCGCGAGAGGACGGTTCTGGAGCACGAGCGGGGACACGGAGCCCATCGACCACAATCGCGCCGCCAGCGTCCAGGACCACGCGTTCTACGCCATCTCGCCCCGCTTCAAGGTGGGCTCCACGACGAACGCGCCGCCCGGGGAGCCGGCGGTGCTCAGCAACCTCGGCGAGGCGGACGGCACCGCGCTCGGTCTGACGACTAGCGACCGCGCGCAGTCGTTCACAACCGGCAACAACGGCGGGCACTACGTCCTGAACAGCGTCGACATCGAGTTCGCCCAGGTCGGCGATTCCGACATTGGTTCAAAACTGCGCGTCCAGGTGTTGAACGACTCCGGCGGTGCGCCGGACCGGAACTCGGTCGTCGGCACCCTGATGAACCCCGCCTTCCAAACGGGGACCTCCGATCGCACGTTCACCTTCACCTACATGGACGACGACGTCACTGACGGCACCAACGAGTCGGGCCTGCGGCTCGAGCCGAACACCACCTATTGGGTGGTGGTGATGGACCGGTTCATCAATCTCACCGGCACGAACACGCTTCGCGTCACCGCGTCGAACACCGAACGCCAGCAGGGCCTGCGCCTGCCCGACGGCTGGCGCATCGGCAACGACCGCCGGGACTGGTCGACGACCGGCAGCTCTTGGAGCTCGCCCCAAGCCGAGGCCCTCAAGATCGGCCTCAATCTGGGCGCCGCGGACCCCTTCGTGCAGTTCCGCACCTGCGAGGGCGACGTCTCGGGCAACAGCTGCAGCACGGACTGGGTGATCGCCAACTACACCAGGCACGACCCGCCGCCCACGATCACGCTGACTGAGGGCAGCACCGTGGTGACCTACCAGTGGCAGGCGGTGGACCCCCGGGGGCGTCGGCATCACCGCGTCTCCGACCAGGTGACGGAGCCGCGCAGCAACTTCGGCGGCTACATGGGGCCCGGCAGCCCGGACCGGGACCGGCTGATATGCCACACGGGCGGTCGGGGGCCCCATAATCTCGGCGACCCCATCGTGTACGTGCCGCCGCCCCAGGCAGTACGCATGGGTTACGGCAGCACCGCCGGCCCGCTTCTGGACCGCCACGACGGCTGCCCGTTCGTGACCCAGTTCATCTACGAGAACGACACCAACAAGTGGCGTCCGGTGTCCGTCGCCGCCGGGCAGGACAGCGACGCCTTCGACCATCAAACGTTCCTGATCCACTCACCCCAATCCATAGGCCACAGCCACATCTTGCCGTTGAACAGCTTCGACTTCCCGGAGGTGCACGTGCCGCTCATCATCAGGGACGACGACGAGTGGGAACAGGACCTGGAGTTCTCGATCGACGACGGGGCCACCTGGATGTCCCTGCAGGACGGCGGCCTGTCGCTGGCCTTCCCGCCGTCGCTGAACACCGGGCGCAAGGCGCACTACTTCTGGGTGCGGCTGAAGAACGACCCGCCGGCGGATCAGAGCAAGCGCTTCTCCGTCATCGCCCGGCACCCCTCCCTGGCGCTGCTGAACACCGGCACGTCGGAGTACTTCCGGTCCCACCGGATCTGGTTCACCAGTCCCGCCGCCAGCCACCTGCATACCTTTCGCGAATACGACATAGCCGGTGGCTCCGGCTCAGTCACGGTCAGCCGCACGCCGATCCAGGTGGATATCCACGTCGGCGACAACTTCACCGGCACCGTGACCTTTGATGTCGAGGGCTTCAAACTGTACGAGCGCAACGACAACCAGATCTCGACGGAGACGCCGCCGAAGACGGTGCGCACCAAGAGCTTCAGCTTCTACCGCAAGGTGGGCTCCTGCGTGGGCTGCCAGCGGCTGCTGGGGGACCTGCCGGACCCGGTGGTGGAGCGCGTCGGCGGCCTGAGCTTCGCCAACCTCTCCGACTCGGGCATCGACCTCAGCTGGCCGCAGGTGGTCGGGGCCGAGGGCTACGAGGTGCGTTACTGGTCGACGACCTCGCCCTTCCCCGGCGTCCCCGCCGACGAGGCCTGGTTCGGGGCCGAGCCGACCGACCCGGCCTGGAACATCCGGCACTTGGAGCCGGATACCGAGTACCGGGCGGTGGTCTACTACCAGGACCACGGCGCGACGCAGTTGAGCACCGCCAGCCCGGTGATTCGGTTCACCACGCTTTCGGCCGGCTCGCCGGTCCAGGCGGAGCCCACGTCGGTCATCGTGGAGCGGATGCCGGAGGTGTCGATCAGCGCCGCCAGCGGCACCATCACCGAGGGTGAAGACGCAACCTTCACGGTCACCGTGGAGCCCGCGCCCGACGCGCCGTTGGACGTCAGGGTGCACGTGGTCGGCCCATCCGCCGGCTCCGTGGTCGCGGGCCAGCACCTGGGAACGCGCACGGTCAACGTGCCCACCAGCGGCAGCGCCTCGTTCACCATCCCGACCAACGACGACGCCCGCTCCGCCTCCAACGGGATGCTCGGCGCGGGGGTGTCCTTCGGCGAGGGCTACCGGCCAAGCAAGTTCAAGAGCTACGCCAGCGTCTACATCGCCAACAACGACCTGCCGCCGCCGCCCCTGGTCCAGCTCAAGGAGGTGACCGACACCACGGCGACCATCGCCTGGAAGCCGCAGGAGGACGGCGCGACCTACATGGTCGTCTGGCACGAGGCCTTCGCGGGCATCCCGGTCCTGACGGAAGTCACGACCACAGAGACGGAGTACCAGCTCACGGGCCTCGACCCCGAGTCGTACTACACGGTCTCCGTGCTCGTCGGGAGCACCCAGCTGGGCCAGCTCACCGTGACGACCCTGGCGGCGGGCGCGACGGCGCAGACCTTCACGGTGGACTTCGAGACGCCCGCGCCCAACACGTCGCTGCCGGTGATCAGCGTGACCGCCGACGGCGACGTGACCGAGGGCGGGGACGCGAGCTTCACGGTGACGGCGAACCCGGCGCCGGATGCGGACCTGGACGTGAGCGTGACGGTATCGCAGAGCGGCGACTACGGGGCAACTATGGGACAGCAGACGGTGACCATCCCGTCCGCGGGCTACGCCGCGCTGACGGTGGCCACCACCAACGACGATTTAGATGAGGCCGACGGTTCGGTGACGGCCACGGTGGATGCGGGCAGCGGCTACACGGTGTCCTCGACACAAGGTGCGGCCACGGTGTCGGTGTCGGACAACGACGGCGGCCACACGGTCAACCCGGGAACGATCGCCCAGGTCAGGGAGCTGGCATCGCAGACGCAGCACGGCGCGGCCCACGTGAACCGCTGGAACCGGGTGCTGCTGGCCTTCGGCGAGCACGACGGCACCGGCGTCACGGGCGGTCCGATGGCGGCGGCCGATGCGCAGGAGATGGCGGACAGGCACAGCAGCCCGGTGTGGGACCTGGTGGTTGCCGAGCTGACGGCGCTGGAGGCGGCGGCAGCGCAGACGCCTCCGCCGCCCACGCCTGAGGTGAGCGTCAGCGGCGGCAGCGGGGTGACCGAGGGCGGCTCCGCCACCTTCACGGTGACGGCGAACCCGGCCCCGGCGGCCAACCTGGACGTGAAAGTCACGGTCACCCAGAGCGGGGACTACGGGGCGACCACGGGCCAGCGGACGGTGACGGTCCCGACCACGGGCAGCGTCAGCTTCACCGTGGGCACCACGGACGACAGTGCGGACGAGGCCGACGGTTCGGTGACGGCCACGGTGGATGCGGGCAGCGGCTACACGGTGTCCTCGACACAAGGTGCGGCCACGGTGTCGGTGTCGGACAACGACGACGCGCCGATGCCTGAGGTGAGCGTCAGCGGCGGCAGCGGGGTGACCGAGGGCGGCTCCGCCACCTTCACGGTGACGGCGAACCCGGCCCCGGCGGCCAACCTGGACGTGAAAGTCACGGTCACCCAGAGCGGGGACTACGGGGCGACCACGGGCCAGCGGACGGTGACGGTCCCGACCACGGGCAGCGTCAGCTTCACCGTGGGCACCACGGACGACAGTGCGGACGAGGCCGACGGTTCGGTGACGGCCACGGTGGATGCGGGCAGCGGCTACACGGTGTCCTCGACACAAGGTGCGGCCACGGTGTCGGTGTCGGACAACGACGACGCGCCGATGCCTGAGGTGAGCGTCAGCGGCGGCAGCGGGGTGACCGAGGGCGGCTCCGCCACCTTCACGGTGACGGCGAACCCGGCCCCGGCGGCCAACCTGGACGTGAAAGTCACGGTCACCCAGAGCGGGGACTACGGGGCGACCACGGGCCAGCGGACGGTGACGGTCCCGACCACGGGCAGCGTCAGCTTCACCGTGGGCACCACGGACGACAGTGCGGACGAGGCCGACGGTTCGGTGACGGCCACGGTGGATGCGGGCAGCGGCTACACGGTGTCCTCGACACAAGGTGCGGCCACGGTGTCGGTGTCGGACAACGACGGCGGCCACACGGTCAACCCGGGAACGATCGCCCAGGTCAGGGAGCTGGCATCGCAGACGCAGCACGGCGCGGCCCACGTGAACCGCTGGAACCGGGTGCTGCTGGCCTTCGGCGAGCACGACGGCACCGGCGTCACGGGCGGTCCGATGGCGGCGGCCGATGCGCAGGAGATGGCGGACAGGCACAGCAGCCCGGTGTGGGACCTGGTGGTTGCCGAGCTGACGGCGCTGGAGGCGGCGGCAGCGCAGACGCCTCCGCCGCCCACGCCTGAGGTGAGCGTCAGCGGCGGCAGCGGGGTGACCGAGGGCGGCTCCGCCACCTTCACGGTGACGGCGAACCCGGCCCCGGCGGCCAACCTGGACGTGAAAGTCACGGTCACCCAGAGCGGGGACTACGGGGCGACCACGGGCCAGCGGACGGTGACGGTCCCGACCACGGGCAGCGTCAGCTTCACCGTGGGCACCACGGACGACAGTGCGGACGAGGCCGACGGTTCGGTGACGGCCACGGTGGATGCGGGCAGCGGCTACACGGTGTCCTCGACACAAGGTGCGGCCACGGTGTCGGTGTCGGACAACGACGACGCGCCGATGCCTGAGGTGAGCGTCAGCGGCGGCAGCGGGGTGACCGAGGGCGGCTCCGCCACCTTCACGGTGACGGCGAACCCGGCCCCGGCGGCCAACCTGGACGTGAAAGTCACGGTCACCCAGAGCGGGGACTACGGGGCGACCACGGGCCAGCGGACGGTGACGGTCCCGACCACGGGCAGCGTCAGCTTCACCGTGGGCACCACGGACGACAGTGCGGACGAGGCCGACGGTTCGGTGACGGCCACGGTGGATGCGGGCAGCGGCTACACGGTGTCCTCGACACAAGGTGCGGCCACGGTGTCGGTGTCGGACAACGACGACGCGCCGATGCCTGAGGTGAGCGTCAGCGGCGGCAGCGGGGTGACCGAGGGCGGCTCCGCCACCTTCACGGTGACGGCGAACCCGGCCCCGGCGGCCAACCTGGACGTGAAAGTCACGGTCACCCAGAGCGGGGACTACGGGGCGACCACGGGCCAGCGGACGGTGACGGTCCCGACCACGGGCAGCGTCAGCTTCACCGTGGGCACCACGGACGACAGTGCGGACGAGGCCGACGGTTCGGTGACGGCCACGGTGGATGCGGGCAGCGGCTACACGGTGTCCTCGACACAAGGTGCGGCCACGGTGTCGGTGTCGGACAACGACGACGCGCCGATGCCTGAGGTGAGCGTCAGCGGCGGCAGCGGGGTGACCGAGGGCGGCTCCGCCACCTTCACGGTGACGGCGAACCCGGCCCCGGCGGCCAACCTGGACGTGAAAGTCACGGTCACCCAGAGCGGGGACTACGGGGCGACCACGGGCCAGCGGACGGTGACGGTCCCGACCACGGGCAGCGTCAGCTTCACCGTGGGCACCACGGACGACAGTGCGGACGAGGCCGACGGTTCGGTGACGGCCACGGTGGATGCGGGCAGCGGCTACACGGTGTCCTCGACACAAGGTGCGGCCACGGTGTCGGTGTCGGACAACGACGACGCGCCGATGCCTGAGGTGAGCGTCAGCGGCGGCAGCGGGGTGACCGAGGGCGGCTCCGCCACCTTCACGGTGACGGCGAACCCGGCCCCGGCGGCCAACCTGGACGTGAAAGTCACGGTCACCCAGAGCGGGGACTACGGGGCGACCACGGGCCAGCGGACGGTGACGGTCCCGACCACGGGCAGCGTCAGCTTCACCGTGGGCACCACGGACGACAGTGCGGACGAGGCCGACGGTTCGGTGACGGCCACGGTGGATGCGGGCAGCGGCTACACGGTGTCCTCGACACAAGGTGCGGCCACGGTGTCGGTGTCGGACAACGACGACGCGCCGATGCCTGAGGTGAGCGTCAGCGGCGGCAGCGGGGTGACCGAGGGCGGCTCCGCCACCTTCACGGTGACGGCGAACCCGGCCCCGGCGGCCAACCTGGACGTGAAAGTCACGGTCACCCAGAGCGGGGACTACGGGGCGACCACGGGCCAGCGGACGGTGACGGTCCCGACCACGGGCAGCGTCAGCTTCACCGTGGGCACCACGGACGACAGTGCGGACGAGGCCGACGGTTCGGTGACGGCCACGGTGGATGCGGGCAGCGGCTACACGGTGTCCTCGACACAAGGTGCGGCCACGGTGTCGGTGTCGGACAACGACGACGCGCCGATGCCTGAGGTGAGCGTCAGCGGCGGCAGCGGGGTGACCGAGGGCGGCTCCGCCACCTTCACGGTGACGGCGAACCCGGCCCCGGCGGCCAACCTGGACGTGAAAGTCACGGTCACCCAGAGCGGGGACTACGGGGCGACCACGGGCCAGCGGACGGTGACGGTCCCGACCACGGGCAGCGTCAGCTTCACCGTGGGCACCACGGACGACAGTGCGGACGAGGCCGACGGTTCGGTGACGGCCACGGTGGATGCGGGCAGCGGCTACACGGTGTCCTCGACACAAGGTGCGGCCACGGTGTCGGTGTCGGACAACGACGACGCGCCGATGCCTGAGGTGAGCGTCAGCGGCGGCAGCGGGGTGACCGAGGGCGGCTCCGCCACCTTCACGGTGACGGCGAACCCGGCCCCGGCGGCCAACCTGGACGTGAAAGTCACGGTCACCCAGAGCGGGGACTACGGGGCGACCACGGGCCAGCGGACGGTGACGGTCCCGACCACGGGCAGCGTCAGCTTCACCGTGGGCACCACGGACGACAGTGCGGACGAGGCCGACGGTTCGGTGACGGCCACGGTGGATGCGGGCAGCGGCTACACGGTGTCCTCGACACAAGGTGCGGCCACGGTGTCGGTGTCGGACAACGACGACGCGCCGATGCCTGAGGTGAGCGTCAGCGGCGGCAGCGGGGTGACCGAGGGCGGCTCCGCCACCTTCACGGTGACGGCGAACCCGGCCCCGGCGGCCAACCTGGACGTGAAAGTCACGGTCACCCAGAGCGGGGACTACGGGGCGACCACGGGCCAGCGGACGGTGACGGTCCCGACCACGGGCAGCGTCAGCTTCACCGTGGGCACCACGGACGACAGTGCGGACGAGGCCGACGGTTCGGTGACGGCCACGGTGGATGCGGGCAGCGGCTACACGGTGTCCTCGACACAAGGTGCGGCCACGGTGTCGGTGTCGGACAACGACGACGCGCCGGAGGTTGAGATCAGCGTCACCGTGGCGGACGGCTCGGCGGTGGAGGGCGACGTGCTGGAGTTCCGGGTGCGGCTGTCTGCGGCGTCCACCGAGGAGATCAGGGTCAGATGGTTCACCGCGACGACCGACCTGCTGGACGACCGGGCGCACACGTCCGACTACCAGGCCGCGGAGGGCGAGCTGGTGTTTGCGCCGGGAGTGACGGAGCTGACAGGAGAGGTGTGGCTGGAGCAGGACGACGATGACGAGCCTGACGAGTACTTCGCGGTGGAGGCGTACCTGCCCGGGAGCCTCAGACTGCCCGACGCGGTGGGAACCATGACCATCGTGGACGACGACTAGCCCGGCTTGGCCGGACAGTCAGCACAGGACAAGGGGCCGGCGACAATGTTGCCGGCCCCTCCACGGCCCTACGGCATGGAACGCAGCCTCGGTATGTGGTGGTCCGGCACCCCTACGCCCCTACGCGGCGCTGCCGAGGGAATAGCAATACCCTTCCTTGCCGACATGAGGTGAAGGGAGGGCCCTTTCGACGCTCGTTGGCAAGTGGAGCGTTCCGGTTAGGCACTGTTTCAATCTCGTTGATATTGGTATCCGTCCACTGTCCACGGGGTGGTTCCTTGCGTTCCATCACGTCCCGCACCGACTGTTTGGACGACATTCAGCACGGTGTGAACCCCGCCCATGGCTCTTGGTCAAAATCAACGAGATTGAAACAGTGCCAGTGCCGGCAGGGCGATTGCATCTAAATTGGGGGGGCGACGGGGCGGATGGACACCGGCCTACCATGGGCGGTTCCGGATTCAGCCTGTGGAGAAGCCCCTCATGGACGGCCCGATGCCCTCGTCCCTGGTCGAAACCCTGGACACGCTGGAGGATCCGCGGGTCGACCGGACCAAGCGGCACAACCTGACCGACATCCTGGTGCTGTCGGTGCTGGCCGTCATCTGCGGCGCCGACAGTTTCGTGGCCATCGCGCTCTTTGGCCAGCTCAACGAGGCTTGGCTGCGCACCTTCCTGGCTCTGCCGCACGGGATCCCCTCGCACGATACGCTGGGACGGGTCTTCGCGCGGCTGGATGCGGCGCAGTTCGAGGAGGGCTTTCGGGACTGGGTGCAGGAGGCCTTTGCGCTAACCGATGGTCAGGTCGTGCCCATCGACGGCAAGAGCGTGCGCGGCTCCCACGACCGGGGCCAAGGGCTGGGTCCCCTGCACCTGGTGAGCGCTTGGGCGCAGGCCAACCGGCTGGTGCTGGCCCAGACCGCGGTGGAGGACGACTCCAACGAAATCACGGCCATCCCGGAACGGCTGCGCATGTTGTGCCTGGAGGGCTGCATCGTGACCCTCGATGCCATGGGTTGTCAGAAGAAGATTGCGCGCCAAATCCGGGAGCAGGACGCCGACTACCTGCTGCGCGTGCGGGCCAACCACCAGGGGCTCCACGACCGGATGGAGGATACCTTCACCCTGGAACGGGCCGCGGACTTCGCCGGCTGTCCCCACGACTATGCGGACACGGTCGGGAAGGACCACGGCCGGATTGAGACCCGCCGCTGCTGGACGACCGGCGACCCCGCCTACCTCGCCCATGTCGACCCCGACCGGGAGTGGTGCGACCTGGCCAGCCTGGTCTGGGTCGAGTGCGAACACCGCTGCGGGGACCGGGTCGCGACCGATGTCCGCTGTTTCATCTCCAGCCTGCCTCCCAGGGCCCAGCCCCTGTTGCAGGCGGTGCGCGGGCACTGGAGCATCGAAAACGCCCACCACTGGGTCCTGGACGTGGCCTTTGGCGAGGACGACAGCCGCATCCGCACCGGCTACGCCCCCCACAACATGGCCATTCTCAAGCGCATCGCGCACAACCTGTTGCGGCAGGACCGGTCGCTCAAGGTGGGCATTGCCAACAAGCGGTTGGCGGCCGCCTGGAACAAGGACTACCTGTGTCGGCTGATTGGCCTCAAGCCCAAACCCGTTTAGATGCAATCGCCCTGCCAGTGCCGGTGGGTTTGTGTCCGCCTCCGCCTGACTGTGCTAGGATTTTCTTTCGCGCTGTTGAGGAGCGCACCCGGATTCCACTCGATTGGCCAGTGCCATGAACCAGCATCTTATGGACTCGCTGCAACCGGCAGTGACCGAATCCACCCCCAGCGTGGAAGTCGGGGACACAGTTCGCGTTCACCAGCGCATTACGGAAGGTCGATCAGAACGGGTACAGGTGTTTGAGGGGACCGTAATCTCCCGCAGGGGAGGCATGGATGCCGGCGCGACCTACAC
Organism: Caldilineaceae bacterium; assembly: GCA_965208365.1. GTDB lineage: Bacteria > Chloroflexota > Anaerolineae > Caldilineales > Caldilineaceae > Bin34. The sequence continues at coordinate 3,381,138 of OZ242330.1, forward strand.
GGTGCGCAGGATTGCGGCACACGGCGTGGCCGTGGAGAGGACTTATCCCCTGCACAGCACCAATGTCTTGAAGGTCGAAGTACGGCGAAAGTCCAAGGTGCGGCGGGCCCAGCTTTACTACCTGCGGTCGCGCCAGGGCAAGTCGGCCCGCCTCAAGGAACGAATCGGTTCGCGCAAGTAACCCAACTCCGACATAGTTCGGTGCGTTTGTGCCGACGCTGGAGCGGGAACGCCTGTTCTGGTCCCAAGGGCTGCGGGTGGCCGGCGTGGACGAGGCCGGGCGGGGTGCCGTGGCGGGTCCGATTGTCGCCGCCGCGGTGGTCCTGAACCCTGATTCCGCCCAATTGAATCTGTGGAAGCAGGTTGACGACAGCAAACGGTTGAAGCCGGGCATTCGGTGCCAGCTCGCCGAAGCGATTGGGCACCATGCCGTTGCGTGGTCCGTCGCCACCGTCGCACCCCGCGCCATCGACAGGATTGGCATTGACCGCGCTAATCAACTTGCCATGGAGCGCGCCTTGCAGGACTTGGGTGCCGGGACGTTCGACGTGGTGTTGTCGGATTGGATTCGGCGATGGCCCCTGAACCTGGACGCGGCACCGGCGGCCGAACAGCACCGGATCAAGAAAGGCGATGCACGACACGTCTCGATTGCCGCCGCGTCCATCCTGGCAAAGGTTCACCGCGATGCGTTGATGGACCGGTTGCATGACCGTTTCCCGGCATTTGGGTTCGGCCGCAACCGGGGATACCTCACGGCCAAGCATGCGGCGGAGTTGGCGGCACAGGGTCCGTGCACCGAACATCGCATGTCGTTCAAGCCCCTGGCGGATGAACAGCCGCTGCTGTCGTCGATTGAGGAATGACTCGGCGGCAGGCGGAACCCTTGGCACCACAGGTTCTCGTGATTGCCGGACCCACCGGCATCGGCAAAACGGCTCTGACACGGCACCTCGGCTCGCTGCTTCCGATTGAAGTTGTCAACGCGGACAGCCGACAGGTATATCGGCGCATGGACATCGGTACGGCCATGCCCACGCCGCAGGACCAGACCGTGTGTCCCCATCATCTGTTTGCCGTCCGCGAGCCTGATGAGCCATTGACCTTGGCCGGGTTTCAGGCTCTGGCAGTGGCCTGCATCCACGGCATCATGGAACGGCGGAAGGTGCCGGTTCTGGCCGGTGGCACGCCGTTGTATTTGCGTTCTGTCACCGAGAACCTGCGCATCCCGGAAGTGGAGCCCATGCCGGCGTTGCGCAAGGAGCTTGAAGCGAAGCTGGTGCGGTGGGGACCGACACCGTTGTACGACCGTTTGCAGTCGCTGGATCCGGACACCGCCCGCGCCACCGATCCGTCCAACGGGCGAAGGATCATCAGGGCGTTGGAAATCTTCGTTGCCACCGGGCAGTCGAAGGTTTCGCTTGAAGGTCGCAGGCCGCCGCTGTGGCGGTTGCTGCAAATCGGACTGACCAGCCCCCGCTCGACTCTGCATGCCCGCATCGATGCTCGGGTTGATGCCATGATGGATTCCGGCCTGCTGACCGAAACCGATGACCTGTTGGCAGCCGGTTACGATCCGGATCTGCCGGCGTTGTCGGCGTTGGGTTACCGGCAACTCATCAAATTCAGGCAGGGCTGCGGATCACTGGCCGAGGCAGTGGACGCCATCAAGACCTCGACCCACAAGTATGTGCGTCATCAGTACACTTGGTTCCGCCGCATGGAGGACATCAGGTGGTACGACACTTCCCTAGTCGGGTTGGACTGTATTGCGCGGGACATATGCACCGACTTTGCGGCCGATCGGCCATCGGAGAAACAGGACATTGCCTGACCACTTGGATGTTCGGATCTCGAACAAGGCCCCTGGCCTCTTCGTTGTCGTTTCATTTGATTGGTCCCGGATTGATCAGGAATGGAGACCTGACCGAGTTGGCTTTGCTTTCCGAAGCTTGCGGAATGCAGGTCATTTCCCCTCCCGCGTCCGCCTTTGACATTGGCCTCCGTCGGTGCTGTGCCGGTGGCAAATCGGACTCGCGAGCCATGGGATCGGTCGCGTTGGCCGGGCCATCGGTTTGGATTCGGTTGCGCTTGCCGTGCCTGACTTCTCCCGGAGGTGCCCCACCCATTCCCGGATAATGCCCGGTTGGCGCACAGGTAGGTTGCGGCAGGTGAGTTCGGAGGTCCCATCGGCGCCCGTCCGACATGGCGCGTGCAGGTCCACCTCATTCCTGCGATGGTTGTGTGTCAATCCGCACGGCGTTGCGCCGCAACGCCTCCCGCCCGCCTACTCGGCGTGTGATTTCGGATCGGTTCCGATTGCTCCGATTGGTTCCCACCATCTGCGAACCTCCAATTTTGCGCTGTGGGCCCTGTTTTATACTGGCCTCAGCCGGATCTCGGGTCCGGTTGCGGCAATCGGGTGGCGGCAAGCCGCCGGCCGTGGCTGCGGTCTTGACGTTGGAGTTGATCATCGTTGACCGCTTGATTTCTTCGGAGGCCGGCGTGCCCGATGGCACGGCGGCGGGTTGGACATGACCGGCGCCATGGCAACAGCAGTCGCAACGGGTTCGGAACACGAACTGCGTGTGACGGAATCCGGTTACGAGTTTAGGGTTTCCGAATCCGGCGATTCGCCGGACCTGAAGTCAACCCCGATTGTCTATCGCAGCGAACGGATGTTCACCCCCGCGATGCGGCAGTGGTTCAGGGCTGCGCATCCGGTTCCCTTGCCCGCCCACGCCGACTCGGACGAGTTTGAGGTGGAGTTCGACCGGGATGTCCTGGACGCATTCAACCGGTTCATGCTGAACCTCATGGAGACCATGCCACCGCCGCGACGCGGCCGCGTGGCCAAGGCGTTCATACTGGCGTACATCCTCCACCATGGCGTGAGGCGCAAGACCGGTGAACCATACGTCCTACATCCGCTGGCCGTTGCCGACCGCCTCCGCACCTTGGACATGGATGCCGACTGCCTGAGTGCGGCCCTGTTGCACGACGTGGTGGAGGATGCCGGGTTCCCCTTGGAAGAGATCAAGCGGTGCTTTTCTCCCGCCGTCGCCGAAATGGTCAACGGCGTTACGAAACTGCAGCGGATAAACGTCCTGTCGAGCTCGATGCAGGACCAGGATCGCGAACCGTCGCAACGCAAGGCCGAATCGCTGCGCAAGATGTTCGTGGCCATGGTCGACGACATCAGGGTGGTCATCATCAAGCTTGCGGACCGCATCCACAACATGCAGACGCTGGATGGTCAGACTCCGTTGAAGAGGAAGACCATCGCCTCGGAAACGCTTGAAATCTATGCTCCCCTGGCCAATCGGCTTGGCATCGGCCAGTTCAAGTGGGAGCTGGAAGACCTGAGTTTCCGCCATCTGGATCGGGAGGCGTACGACGAGATTTCACAGGCCATGGCGCAAACGCGGGTGGTCAGGGAACGTTGGGCGAAATCGACCCGGGACCTGATTCAGGAAGAGCTGGACAACATGGGCATCAAGGCCGAGGTGACGGGGCGGCCCAAGCACATTTACAGCATCTACAAGAAGATGGAGCGCAAGGGAATCCCGTTCAGTGAGATCTATGACATCCAGGGATTCCGCGTCGTCACCTCCAAGGTGTCCGACTGTTATGCCGCACTGGGCCTCATTCACGGCCTGTGGCGTCCCATCCCCGGCGAGTTTGACGACTACATCGCCAATCCCAAGGAGAACATGTACCAGTCGTTGCACACGGCGGTCATCGGTCCCGGTGGGAACTCGATGGAGGTTCAGATCCGTACCCAAGAAATGCATACGGTGGCCGAATTGGGTGTGGCGTCCCATTGGCAGTACAAGGAACAGATTCGGGCCGGCGGTCCCCCCAACAAGGAACTCACGCACAAGGTGGCCCTCCTGCGGGCGCTGATGGAGTGGAATCAGGATGAGGCGGATGCCGAGGAGTACGTCAACCGCATCCAGTCCGACATCTTCAAGGACCGGGTGTACGTGTTTACCCCCGTGGGCGAGGTCATCGACCTGCCCGCCGGATCCACCCCGATCGATTTCGCCTATCACATCCACACGGAGCTCGGGGAGCGGTGCCGCGGTGCCAAGGTCAACGGGATGATCGTGCAGCTCAACTACCAGCTGCAGAACGGGGATCAGGTCATCATCATCTCCGCCAAGCGGGGCGGTCCCAGCCGCGACTGGCTCAATGCCGAGGCCGGCTACGTCCGGTCGCAACGGGCCCGTCAGAAGATCATGTCGTACTTCCGCAAGCAGGCGCGGGAGTCGTCGATTTCACACGGTCGGCTCGTGGTGGACCGCGAGTTGAAGCGCTACTCGGTCAAGTACGGCTTTGATGAAATCGCAGGGATGTTCAACTACGACAGCGTGGACGACTTCCTGGCCGCCGTCGGCTACGCCGATATCACGGTTCCCAGTCTGGTCAAGAAAATTCTTGACCGGGAGCGACAGGAGAAGGAGGAGGAGGAACTGAACAGCCTGATTGCCTCGGAAAGACGCAGGGCGTCCGGCAATCAGAACATTACAGGCGTGATGATCCAAGGCGAGGGTGGCCTGTTGGCGCAGCCGGCCGGATGTTGCAAGCCGCTGCCAGGAGATGACGTGCTTGGATATATCACCAAGGGCAAGGGTATTACGGTGCACAAGGCGGAGTGCTCCAATCTGGCGGCGCGCCGCGAGGTGCCGGGAGAGGCGGCTCGCATCGTGCCGATTCAATGGAACGAGGAGCGGAGCGACAGCTTCTACAACGTGCAGATTGAAGTGAAGGCCTATGACCGTGCCGGACTCCTGCGCGACGTGACCGGTGTGGTTGCGGACGCCAAGATCAACATGTTGCATGCCGACGCCACCGTGGACTCCCGGGACAGCATCGCAACCATTCACGTGGAGATGGAGATCCGCGACATACCACAGTTGTCGCGCGTGGTCTCCCAAATCGAGCGGTTGCCCAATGTCCGGCAGGTGTTTCGCAAGGTGGGCTGAGCGGGGTCCGGTATTTTGGGTTCAGGGGCTGGTCGGACTGGGCTGCCTTGAGCGGTCTCCCGGTTGGGTCGGTCAAGCTTGTCGCGGCCACACAACCACCCTGGCCATGTGAAACAGACCGTGCGTCGGGTCCGCCGGCGGACTGGTGCCTCAGGGTTGCCGGTCTGATGGTCCGACCAACGGCCCTGAGACATCGTTGTAGAATACGGGCCCTATCCAGCAAAATCGAATACGGAGATTTATGCGATGAACACTGTTCATGGTCTCAGCCGACGCAAGTTCCTATTGGGCTCGGGCGGCGTGGTCGCACTCGCGCTGGCGGCGTGTGCTGCACCCGTGCCTGCTGCCAGCGACACGTCCGAGGAAGCCGCGGCGCCGGCCATGCCGGAAGCCCTCGAGGTCGACCTGTGGCATGGGCTCGGAGGGGCGGACGGCAAGACTTTCACCGAGCTCGTCGGCCAATACATGGAGGAAAACGACCATGTGACGGTCAACGAGGAACTGTTGACGTGGGACATCTTCTATCAGAAGGTGCCCTCGTCGGTGATTGCCGGCAATCCGCCTGACATGATCATCACGCACGAGTGGGCGATCGGCCAGTGGGGCCCCCGCCGCGTCCTGAGCGCCGCGGATGATTTCTACGACTCGATGGGCGTGCCGCGGGACGACTTCATCCCCGCCGTGTTCGAGAACATCCACTACGAAGGCTCGCCCCTTGGCGTGCTGCTCGACACCCACGGCTCCGGTGGCTACCTGAACGTGGCGTTGGTGGAGGCGGCCGGCCTCGATCCGGCGTCCCCGCCCACCAACCGCACCGAGTTTGTCGAGCAACTGTCGTTGCTGACGCTGGATTCGCAGGGCCGCAATCCGACGGATGCCGGCTTCGATCCCGAAGACATCGTTCAGTACGCCTTCCACTCCCACTTCTGGCGGCGCTGGGCCATGCTTGAAGGCATGTGGCAGAACGGTGGCAACACCATCAATGAGGATGGCACGCAAGCGACCATCGACTCGGAGGAGGTGACGGAGGCCCTGGACTTCTGGCACAAGATGGTGCACGAGCACCATCTCCATGCCGTGCCGGTCGGCTACAGCATGACCGACTCCTACCAGAACAACACCCTGGGCCTGGCCATTGCCGGATCCTGGTGGCGCAACTTCATCCAGGACTCGAACCTGGTGGACACCACAACCTTCTGGCGGGTTCCCCAATACGGTCTGGTTGAGCCGGTTGCCTGGATGAGCGCCCACGTCATGGGCATTCCCACCGGCACCGACGAGGAAGGGACGATGGGGGCTTCCGAGCTGATTGTCTGGCTGTCGAACCATGGTCTCGACTGGGCCCGTTCCGGCCAGCCACCGGCCAGGATCTCGCTGCAGAACGATCAGGTCCTCCAGGACCATTGGCACACGGGCAACTTTGGTTCGCAGTTCCAGGCCATCGGCCGTACGGAACAGCAGCACGCCAACATCACCGAAATCCAGAATGCCTACCAGCAGGAATTCGAGGCCGTCATCACCAACGTGAAAACGGTGTCCGAGGGCATTGCGGAGGCCCAACTGCGCGTGCAGGAGGTTCTGGATAGGGACGCGTAGCGTACCGGGTTTTGCCAACCTGAGGCGAGCAGGCACCGGCCCCAAGACCGGTGCCTGCTCGCGGCAACTGAATTTCCAGTGTGACTGCCATGGCCGCAACTTCACCCGAGCAGAGGCGGATCGGCAAACCGATGCCTAGATGGCGGAAGTTGCTGCCCAACTATCTGTTCCTCGTTCCCTACTTTGTTTTCTTCTTTCTATTCCTGGCCGGACCCAATGTCTACGGGTTTTACATCAGCCTGTTCAACTGGGACATTCTGTTGCCGAACAAGCCGTTCCTGGGCTTTGGCAACTACCAGGAATTGTGGCTGGACAAACTTTGGTGGCTGTCCCTTAGAAACACCGTGCTGTTTGCCGCCCTGACCGTGGGCGGCAACGTCCTGCTTGGTTTGTTCGCCAGTGTTCTGGTCAAGCAGCGGCCCCCGGGCCATCAAATCCTGCGCTTTCTCTTCTACACGCCGGTGGTCCTGTCCGTGGCGGTCATGGGAGTCATTCTGGCGAGGGTTTTCAATACGGAGTTCGGGCTGCTCAACTACTACGTGGACATGGTGGGTCTGCCCACCCAGAAGTGGCTGGGCGAGCAGAGATTTGTCATTCCCATCCTGTCCCTGTCCACCGTCTGGTGGACGTTTGGCTTTCCCTTCCTGGTGTTCTTGGCCGGCCTGTTGAACATTCCCGAACCGATTTACGAGGCGGCGCGCATCGACGGCGTGAACCGGTTGCAGTCCTTCACCCACATCACGCTGCCGCTTCTCAAGCCGGTGACGCTGTTCATCGTGGTGACCCAGTTCATTGCCCACTTCAAGGTGTTCGGTCAGATGTGGATTATGACGCTGGGAGGGCCGGGCAACTCCTCCTACTCTGTTGTCATGTACCTGTACGATGTCGGCTGGCGGTTCTTCCGGATGGGATATGCCTCGTCGCTGGCGTTCGGGCTCGCGGCCATCATTCTGGTGGTCACGCTGATCAATTTCCGCTTCCTGGGCGGGCGGGTCGAGTACTAGGGTTTCCGCCATGGCCATTGAAACCCGGACCCACGAGCCGACCGTCGACTACAGCTTGCCATTCTGGAAGCGCAAGACCGTGCTGCACCGGATTGACATGGCGGCGATCCTGATTTTGTTGATTCCCGTCGCGATTGCCACCATCCTGCCGCTGGTGTACATGTTTTCCCAAGCCTTCACGCCCGAGGAGCAGGTGAGGAACTGGCCGGTCGAATACATTCCGCGGGAACCGACGCTCGCTTCGTTCCAGTTGCTGGTCACCTGGCCGAACCTTCCAATCATGCGTTGGATGCTCAACAGCTTCATTGTGAGCACCTCGGTCACTGCGCTGGTTCTGACGATCAACAGCCTGACCGCCTATGCCTTCGGCCGCCTTGAGTTTCCGGGCAGGGACTTCCTCTTCATCTTTGTGTTGACCACGTTGATGATACCGGGTGAGGTAACCCTGATTCCGACGTTCGTGATCATGCGGCGGCTTGAGTGGCTGGACACCTACAACGCGCTCATCTGGCCGGCCGGCGCCGGTGTGTTCGGCATTTTCCTGTTGCGCCAGTTTTTCCAATCCATTCCCAGGGAACTGGAAGACGCTGCCATCATCGACGGGTGCGGGAAATTTGGAACCTACTGGCGCATCGTTCTGCCCTTGTCTCGGTCGGCCCTGATTGCCCTTGGCATTTTTACCTTCCTGGGCAGCTGGAATGACCTGTTTTGGCCGTTGATTGCCCTGAACTCGAACGAGATGCGCACATTGCCGGTGGGCCTGTCCATCCTGCAGCACGAGGGCTACACCATGCAGGGGCTGGGGATGGCGGCCGCGGCCCTCACCACGGTGCCCGTTCTGATTCTCTATGGCATCTTCCAGCGCCACATCATTCAGGGTGTGATGGTAACTGGACTGACCGGCCGCTAGCGCTAGCCGTCCGCGATCGATCGCGCACAGGATCCGGCGGATTCGGGCCCATTCAAGAGCCGCAGCCGCGTCCTTGGCCGTGCCAAGCCACAGGATCCGATGCGTTGGGTATGGCGCCGTGACGGTGTCGTTGGCATTGCCCCCAACACAGGGCCTTTCACGGATTGCTGCCGGCACGGTCTTTTGGGTGCCCGGACGCGTTCTTTGTGTGTTTGGGTGAAACGATGCTCAATTCCATTCCCGAGCCCCTCCGACTGTGGCTGCGCCGCGTGCAGTGGCAACCGGTCCTGGTGCTTGCCTGCACGCTATTTGTCTTTGGCAAGACCATATTCGACCTGGATGCCAAGACCCTCTGGTGGGATGAAAGCCTGAGCCTGCAACGGTCGGAACAGGGTTGGAGCGACCTTCTGCTGGGAAAACTGGTCTTGAAGGACGGCGTGTCCGAACGGATTACCTGGGACCAGCACCCCTTCGCGTTCTATGCCCTGCTCGGAATCTTAATCAGGTTGGCAGGGGACAGTGTCCTGGTCCTGCGCATCATGTCGGTTTGCGCCGCCACGCTTCTGGTGCCCGCCGTCTGGGGGTTTGGCGGATTCCTGGAACGGACAGGTCTGGCACCGGACCGTACCCGATCATGGGCGGTGATTCTGGTGGCGCTCAACCCGTTGCTCCTGTGGTACGGGCAGGAAGCGCGCCCCTACACGATGTGGATGTTGTTGTCGCTCCTGTCCCTGTGGACATTGTCGGAGTGGATCGCGACCTGGCAGTGGCAGCACCGCAGGTTCTCACACGGCAAACGGTGGGCCGGGGCATGGCTGCTGGTCACGTTGGCCGCCCTGGCCACCCACTTCTATGCCCTGTTGCTGGTGCCTGTCCAGGCGCTTCTGGTGTTCGTCGGCCTGCTCCGCATCGACCGCAAGCTGGCGGTGGAGGCGTTGGCGTTCATGGGAGTGTTGACGACGGCCATCGCAGTCGCAGTTTTCCAGATGATTACGGGGCAGCCGGGAGCCGGCTCGAACTACGCGCCGATCGGCCTCCATCGCATCCTGTGGGAGGCCGTCCATGGTTTTGGCATGGGAATCAGTGTTCCGGCTGGGTGGACTGTTCCGTTGGACGGCGTCCTGTTGGCCGCCGCGGTTACAGGCGCATGGACCTTGTCGGGTACGGAACACAACCGGTCCAGGCACGGCTGGCTGTTGCCTGCGGTGCTGGCGGCACCGATTCTCCTCCTGTTCGTTGCCTCGCTGATTCAACCGAACTACATGGCTGTGCGGCACCACGCACAACTGCTCGGCCCGTACCTGCTGATGGCCGGAGCCGGATTGGCCGCTTGGCAGCGACGGATGCCGTTGGCGGCCCTTGCGGTGGCAGTCCTGGTGGTTGTCGGAACCGGATTTAGCAGCTGGCGGTACTTTCGGGAACCGATTTACGGCAAGGCGCCCAACTATGCCCTGGTGGGTTCCATCCTGGAGGACGGCATCCGGGATGGGGACATCGTGCTCTTCAAGGGGCCCAACAGCTGGCGCCTGTTTCGCCGTTTCTTCCCCATGGACGAAATCGACGGGGCGCGGGATGCCGGAGCCAGCATCCATTGGCGCGCGGTGCCTCCAGTCATGGTACCGGGCATGGGTTGGGCCACGCCCGTTGGCGACCGGTTGCGCGACATTGTCGGAGGATATGAACGGATTTGGCTGGTCGAGGACAGGACCCTGCCGTACGAGGACCCGGAACATCAAGTTCTGTCCTGGATGCGCGCCGAAATGCACACACAGGGCGAGTGGGGTTTCTACCACCCCAATTCCAGTCTGACACTGTTTCTGTTTCTGTCCGAGAACCCAAGTCCCGTTGCCGTACTTCCCGATGACGGAGTGGCTGTTGATGCGGATTTCAATGGTGAACTGAGGCTGCGTCACGTTCAGGTTGAACCGCGGTTGTGGTCCGAGGGACAGGTACCCCTGACACTGTACTGGGAATACCTGAAGGTGCCGGACCGGCCTTGGCGCTTCATCGTGTGGTTGGAAGAGCACACGGCGGACGGCCGGTGGCTGAAGTTGCCGCATTCGGAACAGCAAGGAACCTTCAGCCTTGACCCTGCTCGCGTCGGCTTGGTGGAGTTGGCGTACAGTCACGTCGAGGCGCCACCGGAACTGGCCGAAGACAGTAGCTTCAGGCTTCAGGTACTGCTCTATGACCCGGAAACCCTGGATAAGGCTCCGGTGACGGAAGCGGGACCATGGGATACCAAACCCGAGGAACCTGCCTTGATGATCCCGATCCCCATTCCGGAGGCGCAACGGTCTGGCTAAGGTCGGTCTGGCTCGGCCACATTGGACCGACACCTTGTTGGATCAGGCACCGACAAAATCGGATCCGTGATTGGCCTGCTGTGGCTGAGCCATTCAGCGGGAGGACGGGGCGAAATCCGGCCTTCGATTGTGGGCGGGGATCGACGCTGGTTGTCAAACCCCGGCCGGACATGTCCGATCGCGTGCCCATCCGCGTTGCCAGGTGGGACCTTGCTGTACCTGCCCCTGCCGCAAACAGCAGCCCCCGGCAAAACCGGGGGCTGGGTAGTTCCGTGGACCAGAGGGGAATCAGGTGGCTACGCCGTTCTTGAGCATCGAGCGCAATACCGTATTCAGAATGCCGCCGTGTCGGTAGTACTCGAGTTCAACCGGTGTATCGATACGGCTGTCGACCGAAAACTCGGTCACCGTTCCGTTGGCTGAACGCGCCCGGGCGACAAGGGTCTGCCCCGGCTCCATGTTGTCGTCGATGCCGTCGATGCTGACGGTTTCGAGCCCGGTCAACCCTAGGGAATCGGCACTTGTGCCATCCTTGAACTGCAGCGGCAGGACTCCCATCCCGACCAGATTGCTGCGATGGATTCGTTCGTAGCTTTCGGCAATGACCGCCTTGACACCCAACAGGTGCGTGCCCTTGGCTGCCCAGTCGCGGCTGGACCCGGTTCCGTATTCCTTGCCAGCCAGGATTACGAGTGGCGTGTTGTCGTCGCGGTAGCGCATGGCCGCGTCGTAGATCGTCACTTCCTCCTTCGTGGGCACATGGATGGTGTAGCCGCCTTCGCGACCGTCGAGCATCTGGTTCTTGATCCGGACGTTGGCAAACGTTCCCCGCATCATCACTTCGTGGTTGCCCCGGCGCGTGCCGTAGGTGTTCCATTCGCGCCGTTCGAGGCCCAGCCCCCTCAGGTAGTCCGCCGCCGGTGACACCGTGGCAATCGACCCGGCCGGCGAGATGTGGTCGGTCGTGGTCGAGTCCGGCATGATGGCCAGGACGTTGGCGTTGTGGATGGCCTCCATGGGTTCGGGATTGGGCGACAGGCCCATGAAGAAGGGAGGCTCGTGCACATAGGTGCTGGTGGGATCCCAGTGGTAGATGTCGCTCTCGGCACTTGGGATGTCGTTCCAGGCCTGGTTGCCGGAGAAGACATTGCCGTACTGCGTGCGGAACATCTCCGGTGTGAGTGCCCCGGCAATGGTATCGCGGATTTCCTGTTGTGATGGCCAGATGTCCTCAAGCAGGACGGAGCTCCCATTCGAACCGGTTCCGATGGGATCGCATGACAGGTCGATGTCGACGGTCCCGGCCAAGGCAAAGGCCACTACCAGTGGCGGCGATGCCAGGAAGTTGGCCTTGACGTCCGGATTGATGCGCCCCTCAAAGTTGCGGTTGCCGCTCAAAACACTGGACACCGTCAGGTCCCCATCCGCGATCGCCTTGATGGTGTAGTCCGGCAGGGGCCCGCTGTTGCCAATGCAGGTGGTGCAGCCATAGCCCACCGTGTGGAAGTTGAGTTCCTCAAGATAGTGGTCCAGGCCGGCGGCCTCCAGGTAGCTGGTCACCACCTTGCTGCCCGGCGCCATGCTGGTTTTGACCCAGGGCTTGGTCCGCAGGCCCCGTTCGACCGCGGCCTTGGCCAACAAGCCGGCCGCAACCATGACGGAAGGATTGCTGGTGTTGGTGCACGACGTTATGGCGGCCAATACCAGCTTGCCGTGGGTCAACTCGAAGGTGTCGCCTTCGTGTTCCACCTGGACAACCGCATCCATTTGATCCTGCTCCACCGCGAAACCGCCGGAGCCGATGGGCGCGGACAGAAGACTCGGCCACTGGGACTTCAGGTCCGTCAGTTCGATCCGATCCTGGGGTCTCTTGGGGCCGGCAATGCTGGGCTTGATCAAGGACATGTCCACCGACACCACGTCGGAAAACTCCGGTTCGGGACTGTCGGTGGTATGGAACATGCCGGCTGCCTTGGTGTAGGCCTCCACGAGTTCCACCTGTTCCGGCGCCCGCCCCGAGAGTTCGAGGTAGCGCAGTGTCTCCTGGTCTACCGGGAAGAAGCCCATGGTGGCACCGTATTCGGGGGCCATGTTGCCGATTGTGGCCCGGTCCGGCAGCGACAGGAGCGGCAGACCCGGGCCGAAGAACTCGACGAACTTGCCAACCACCCCGTGGGCGCGCAGCGATTCCGTAATCGTAAGAACCAGATCGGTGGCGGTGGTGCCTTCCGGCAGCGCGCCTTCCAGTCGCACTCCGACGACCTCCGGAAGCAGCATGTAGATCGGCTGCCCTAGCATTACGGCCTCCGCTTCGATGCCGCCCACGCCCCAGCCCAGCACTCCCAGGCCGTTGATCATGGTGGTATGGCTGTCGGTGCCCACAACACTGTCCGGATAGGCAATCCGTGCGTTGCCTTCCTGCCCGGACATGACGCACTGGGCCAGGAATTCGAGATTGACCTGGTGGACGATGCCGGTGGCCGGGGGCACGACGCGGAAGTGGTCGAAGGCGTTTTGGCTCCACTTGAGGAACTCGTAGCGCTCCCCATTGCGCTCGAACTCGCGCTCGGCGTTGAACAGATGGGCAAAGCGGCTGCCGAACTGGTCGACCTGGACACTGTGGTCGATGACCAAATCCACGGGGACCACCGGATTGACCCGGGCGGGATCGCCGCCCAGGCGTTGCATCGCGCTGCGCAGGGCTGCCAGATCCACGGCACTGGGAACCCCCGTGAAGTCCTGCATGACGACGCGCCCCGGTTTGAATGCGATTTCAACCCTGCCGGCGGTGTCCGGATTCCAGTTGGCGATCAGCTCCACATGTTCTTCGGTGACGCTGAAGCCGTCATACTGGCGCACAGCCGATTCGAGCAGGATTTTCAACGACCACGGAAGGCGGTTGACGGCACCCAGGCCCTGCTTTTCCAAGTCGTGGATCTGGTAGTAGGCGCAATCGCCCCGGGAAGTGCTGAACGTTCGGCGCACACTGGCAAATGGGGAAGTGGCCACCGCAATTCCTCCCTGACTCATCGGACATCCGCAGTGGACGGATTCGAGCCGATCTTATCACCGGAAGGGACCGGCGAACGGTACCGGCGATCAACTGTGGTTGCGTGCAGGTGGACAGTTGACTGGCGAGTGCGTTGGCCTTGAGGACGCTGTGCGCGGCGGCAAGTCCGGACTTGACTGCCATGCCTCCAATTCCACATGAAGGGTCGAAATGGGGTTCCTTGGGGCCGGGTCCGTGGCGTCCGGCGGGACATGTCATGCCGGACTTCGATCACCCGTTGGACGACGGTTTCCGTGGAGTGTTCCGGGTTTGGGCGGGTTTGCCGCCTGCGGTTTCAGCGGACGGTGCCGTCGGGTCTGCGTCCGTTTCCCATGTCCCTCGGAATGGCAGTCCGCCTGCGCCTGGGTTCGTAACTGCGCCATTCCTGCGGGGCATTGATGTCCTGCCCGCCGTGTGCCGTGATTCGGGCCCGGACCTTCACGAGCACGGGCGTGTTTACGCTGGCGCCCGCCAGAATGGCCTGGCCGCGGGACAGGCTGGGCAGTTCATTGATGAGATCGCGGCCTACGCTCTCAATGGATTCCGCGATCTTCGCCTGGTCCACCGGGTTCACGATGCGCATCAGGCATTGCGTCATGCACTGGCTCAGGACATCCGCATCCAGGCGTCCCGGCCGTTGGCTGACCAGGCCAATGCTGACCCCGAACTTCCGTCCCTCGCTCAGGATGCGCTTGAGGATGGGCGATGAGACCGCGTGTTCGTGGGCAGGACTGAAGTTGTGCGCTTCTTCCAGCAGCGTGAACACCGGAAATCCCAGGTCGTTGGCGTCACCGTGGCCCCGGTTCTTAATGGAGTCGGTGCGGGACTTCATAACCCGTCGAAGGATGGTGGTGACAATCATCCGTTGTTCGGCCGTGTCGATTTCGTTCAGTTGCAGGGCCGTCAACTGGCCTGGCTGGTACAACTGCGTCAGTTCCAGTTCCTCGCTGTCGGTGAACAGGCTGCTGTTGGCAAGGCGACTTTCCAGACGCCAACGCAGAGCCTGTGTCGTGTTGTCCTCCCTGGAGCCGCTGGCCGAACCGTTCTCGGAGTCTCTGCCGGCCCCTTCGACCGCTTGCAGCAGGTTGGCCAGTGTGTAGCGGTCCTTGTTGGCACGGACCTGTTTCAGGGCTTCCCGCAGCCTGTGCTTCATGAGTTCCGACATGTCCGGCAGATAGGCGTTCAAGTCGGCTTCGGACAGGCTGTCGATGCGAACCTTGACCTGATCGGGCTGGAGGACGCGGATGGCTGGGAGGTATCCGTTGGACGCGAAACGGGTTCGGTGTTCCTCCGCCATTTGGCTGAGGGTGTCGTACTCGCCGTGCGGATCCACGACCAGGACGGCGGCCCGGTTCTTTTCCCGCATCATCTCTTCCAGCAACACACCGGCCAAATAGCTCTTGCCGCTGCCGGTGGTGGCAATGATGGCGAGATGGGTGCTGGTGAAGGCAGCCACGTTGAGAGCGATCGGGACCTCCGACGGTGCGCGGGTGATGAGGTCCCCCACCAGGGCGCTGCCTGCCGCCGTCGGTTCCACCGCATTCAGAATCCTGGTCAGTTCGGTACTGGAAGTCAGGTGAATCGGCAGTCCGCTGCTGGGTGTGATGCGGGGATTGATGAAGTCCCTAACCTGACTGTCGAAGTGACCCAGAATGGAGACGGTCAGGGCAAACAGGTCCGTGTTCGACCGGGCCGGCTCCTGATTGAACCCGAGCAGTCCGGCCACTCTGGCGGGGGCGATGTCGGGATCCGCCATGAACTCGTCCGGCCACAGTCGCACCGCTTCCCGCTGGGTAACGCGTCCGTAGATGCGCACGCCTCCTTCGATGGCGGGATCCTCAAAGTAGACGAACTCACCGATGCGCGCCGCCTGGTCCGGGTCCGGCGAGACAAACACGAACTCGGATACAGACTCCCCTGGGCCCCGCACCAGGCCCAGGGGGCCGCCGGTCCGGCTCATCGCAGGCCTCCCACGATGGATTTCCACTTGACCATGTTCTCCACCACGGTCAGGGCATCGGCGTGTTCGGAAAAGCTGGCGCGCAGGAACCGCAACTGATGCAATAGAAGATCCTGGGCCAAGGGATGGTTCCAGTTGATTAGGAACGGCAGGTAGTCCACCTGCAGCCCGCGGTCCCCTTGCTGGTGAAACCGCGCGACATCGGCTTCGGGCATGGGATGGACCGGTGCATTCATCATCGGGGCGTGGGGCGGAACCAATTGCAGGTAATTGCTGTCCGGAGACTCCCAGCCAATCCCCACAACCTCCACCGCGGTGAAGTCGGCCTGTAGGTAGGGCGGCAGCGTGATGTCGAAGTCGTCGGACACCATCTGCGGGTTGAAGGGCGACCCGAAGTCTGGATTGACTACATGCGTGTTGCAGATCAGGCCCACAATGCGGCCCAGGGCTCCCCCGAGGTTGTCTCCCGACTCAACCGTAACGAAACGGCCAAACCGAAAGTCTTCGGCGTGGGGTGTGTGGTCAACTTCCCTGTGGCGGTAGATGCGGCACAGGTACTCCACGTGGGAGTTGGTCTTTACGATGCAGCCGATGGCGTTGGCTGAGCCGATGTTGTCGGACAACGGACGGTCCCCGAAGGATTGGCAGCCGGGTTCATGTTACCGCCCACCCATGCCGGAGAGCGTAATCCCGCGCTGGAACCAGTTCTGTCCCACCATGTACACCGCCAACACGGGTACGAGCGCGATCACTGATCCGGCCATCAGCAAATTCCAGGCGGTGTTGTGTTCGCCCTGGAAGGCACTCAGGCCCACCGGGATCGTCCGCATTTCGTTGGAGGCGGTCACCACCAGCGGCCAAAGGAAGGAATTCCAGGAACCCAGAAAGGAAAAGATGGACAGGGCGGCCAGGGCCGGGCCGCTCAGCGGCAGGATGACCTGCCACCAGATGCGGAGGGTGGAGGCGCCGTCCATGCGTGCGGCCTCGTCCAGTTCCATGGGCAGGCCGGCGAAAAACTGGCGAAGCAGGAACACGCTGAAGGCGGAAAAGGAGGTCGGAAAAATCAGGGCCTGATAGGTGTTGTACCAGTCGAGCACCCGGGAGATCAGGATGAAGTTCGGAATCATCGTGACCTGGAATGGAATCATCAACGTGGCCAGATACAGCAGGAAGAGGGGATTGCGGCCCTTGAAGCGCAGCCTGGCAAAGGCGAAGGCCGCCAAGGCTGCGGCCAGCACCTGGATGAGGGTCGACGACACGCTGACAATGGCGCTGTTCAAGTAGAAGCGATCAAACGGCAGGGCGGTCAGGGTGTCCCTGTAGTTGGACCAGGCGAACTCCGTGGGAATCCAGAGTGGCGGGTACCGAAAAATCTCCTTGGGCATCTTGAGCGAGGTGGACAGCATCCACAGGAACGGCATGACCATGAAGAAAGTGCCGACCAGCAGCGCGGCATGCAGGACGATGTGGCCCAGGCGCGTGCGCGCCTGGCGCGTCAGGCCGGTGTTGCCTGCGGGCGACGGTTCAGCGGCCATCGTCGGTTTCGTAGTGCACCCAACGGTGCTGCAGGCGGTTTTGTAGGAAGGTGAAGGCGAAGATGAACGCGAACAGAACCCAGGCCACCGTACTGGCCATGCCAAAGCGACGGTACTCGAACGCGTTGACATAAACGTAGTACACGATCGTGGTGGTGGCCTGGGCAGGACCACCGCGGGTCATGACGAACGCCTCGTCGAACAGCTGGAACGCCCCGATCATTTGAATGACCATCAGGAAGAACGTGGTCGGCGAGATCATGGGCAGCGTGATGTACAGCAGCCGACGCCAGCTGGTGGCACCGTCCACCTCCGCCGCGTCGTACAGCTCCACCGGGATGGCTTGCAAACCTGCCAGGTAGATCACCATCGTGAAGCCGACGTTTTTCCATAGCGTGAGAATCACGACGGCCGGGCGCGCCCAGGCGGGATCGGTCAACCAATCCGGCG
The DNA here is from genome assembly GCA_965208365.1 of Caldilineaceae bacterium. Taxonomy (GTDB): domain Bacteria; phylum Chloroflexota; class Anaerolineae; order Caldilineales; family Caldilineaceae; genus Bin34. The sequence goes on from OZ242330.1 coordinate 3,398,936, forward strand.
GCTGGACGGGAATGCCGGTCAGTTCGTTGATACGCCAGATGACGGCACTTAGGATGCCGAAGTCCTTGTTGAAGATCCACTGGAACACCAAGGCTCCAGCCACGATGGTGGTCACGACCGGCATGAAATAAATCAACCGGTAGACCGCCAGACCCTTGATTGCCTGGTTGAGGGCCAGGGCCACGGCCAGGCCTGCCGCCAACTGCAGCGGCACAATGGTCACGGTGAAGTAGAGCGTGTTGCCAAGCGCCTTGAAGAAGGTGGGATCGCGGCGGAAGAGGTTCAGGTAGTTGGTGAGGCCGACGTACTCTCCGGGCGACAGCAGGCTCCACTCGTACAGGCTCAGCACGAGCGCTGCTACGACCGGAATCAGGACGAACAGGAGGAATCCCGCCAGACTGGGCAGGAGGAACAGATAGCCTTCGGACTGCTGATCGGCGCGCCAGCGCCGCCACCGGGGAGGTGGACGCAACGGGGACGCGTCGGAAGCCATGGACGGAAAACAAAAGGCGGGCGCCGCTGAGGACAGCGACACCCGCCGAAATGTCAGGTTCGGGTTTGCCTACTTCGGGAAGCCCTCATCCTGCAGATACTGGTTGACACCCTCGCAAACCGCTGCCGCCGCATCGGCGGGAGTCAGGTCGCCGGTCCAGATCTGGTTGATGTGGGGCGACACGAAGTTGCCGCTCAGGTAGCCCCACTCCGGGAAGTAGCCGAAACGGCCCACGGTGGCGTTGAGGCCTTCCGTCAGGAACGCCTGGCGGTTGGCCGGCGGGTTGTCCGGATTGAGGAAGGCATCGGACATGGCGGTGGATTGCAGCGCCGGGAAAATTTCCCCGGACGCAGTGTAAATCCGCTGGCCGCCGTTGGTACTCTGCAGCCACTGCAGGAAGTGCCAGGCATCCTCCTTGTTGTCGCTGCCCGCGCTCATGGTCCAGGCCGCACCGCCGGCACTGGCCGCACGGCGGCCTCCGTCCGGAATCGGGACCACGGAAACGTCGTAGTTCATCTCGGCCGCGTTGAAGGCGCTGACGCGGCTGGCATTCTGGATGATCATGGCAACCTGGCCGGCCTGGAACACGGCTGCGTCGCCTCCGGCCTGGTTCAGGTTGTCGCTGGTCATGGCGGCGTTGGTGGCCATCAGGTTGGCGAAGAACTCAAGCCCCTGCACCGCCTCGGCCTGATCCAGGGTGCAGGAGGACGGATTGCGGTAGTCGTCCAGAAGGGCGCCGTGGTTCTGGAGTACCCACAGCATGTACTTGCCGCCCTCCATGCCGAGGCCGTATCGGGAAACCCGGCCCGTATCGTCCACCACCTTGAGCTGGTTGGCCGCGGATTCGAGATCCGCCCAGGTCCAAGTTTCGTCCGGATAGGGAACACCGACCTCGTCGAAGATGTCCTTGTTGTAGTACAGGACCTCAAGGCCGATGTCGCGCGGGAAGCCGTACACGTCGCCGTCGTACTTCGCGGACTCAAGGAGGTCGGGCCAGTAGTCGTCCAGGTTGTAGCCGTCCCGGTCGATGTAGGGCTGGAGATTCTCCAGCACGCCTTCGGCCGCATAGGAGGGAGTCGGCCATAGGAACAGGATGTCCGGAATGACCGAACCGTCGCCGCCGGCCCACAGGGCCTGCATCTTGGTGAAGTAGTCACCCCACGGCTCGGACAAAATCTCGATGGTCACATCGAGGTTTTCGGCCATGTAGGCGTCGGCCACCGACTGGTGGGTGGCAAGTTCGGCCGGACTGCCCCACATGGCCCACGTGACAACGGTTTCACCAGGCGCGGCCGCATCCGGTGGTGCGGCGGCGCACCCGGTCACGGCAATTGCCAGCACGCCCAGCAACGCCAGAACGGTAAGGAATCGGGTTCGCATCAGGGCCTCCTTGCAGGGACGGGCAATAACAATCAAACGGAACGGTGTCCAAGGATGCGCAAATTATAAAACAGGCCAGATCTCCACCCCGGGCCGGGATCACTCGCGGATCACCGTGACCAGGCTGCCCGGAGCCACTCCGCCGATGGTTGTATGCTCGCCGTCCGGCCACTCGACGATCACTTGCACATCCTGATCCTGGTCGCCCAAACCGAAGTGAAGCCGGGGCGCGTCGCCGGACAGGTAGCTGTCGGCCACATGCACGGCCCGCATCCAGTTGTGGGAGCCTACAGCCACAATGGCCTTGGCTCCGATCGCATGGCTGTTGCCGCCTGTTTCCTGCCTCAAATCCAGCTGTAGCCCGACACCTCCGCACAAACGGTTTTCGAACAGGGCCGCTGAACTGCGCAGGTTGTTGACCGCGATGTCGAGATCGCCGTCCAGGTCCAGATCGGCCATTATCATGCCCCGACCGCTGGCTTGATCGCCGAGGTTCCATTCCGGCGCGGGGATCAAGGAACCATCCGCGCCGCCGCGGAACGCGCGGTTTTGCTCCGCCAGTTCGTGATCGGGCAGATGGGCAAAGAGTGTTGCCTCGATCATGCCGTTGACCACGTACAGGTCCAGCCATCCGTCGTTGTCCAGATCGCCGAAGCGTCCGGACCAGCTCCAGCCGGTGGCTGCCAATGGATCCGAGTCCGCGGCGTCGACCCAGCCGCCGTCGTCACCCGTGGCGATCTGCAACACGTTCTGCATCAGCTGCCGCTCATCGTGCTCCTCCATCCCTGCTGCCATCATGGCCTCCATGACCGGCTGCCAGGCTGCAAGCGCAGCCTGGTCGTCGGGTGCAGGTTTCATGTCGGTGGCAAAGAGATCGAGCCGGCCGTCGTTGTTGATGTCCCCGGCCGACAGACTCATCGTGGAATGGGTGGTCACGTCGAACGGCTCGATGGAGTTCCAGCCGTTGGCCTCCTGCTGGAAAATGAAGTCCGGCGTGGCGAAGTCGTTGCCGACCAGTAGTTCCGCCTTACCGTCACCGGTCACGTCGAGAAACAGGGTTGCCAAGCCCTGCGCCTGCAATGTCAGCTGCTGCAGGCGAAATCGGCCGTTCTCCATGCTGAAGAGGTAGACGCCCCCCGCATTGTTCATCAGGAACTCGCTGCCAAACAGATCCTTGAGTTCCGCATCGTACGTTGCTGCACCCAAGTCAAGGTCCCCGTCGGCATCCACGTCCAGCCAATCCATGGAGTAAAGAGGCCGATCGATTCCGGGCAATACCACGCGTTCGAACATGGCGGCCCGTTCGTTCGCGCCCGTGTTGCGCCAGACCGCCAAACCGGATCCCCTGCGCGTGGTAGCGATGTCAAGAAGGCCGTCTCCATCCACGTCAACCAGCTGGACTTCGCGGGTTAGGCCCTCACCTAGTTGTTGCGGTTCGAAGGATAGGTTGCCGTCATTCCAAAGAATGGTGTTGGACTGCGCATAGCCCCCCAATACGAGATCGAGCCAACCGTCGCGGTCCAGGTCCCCGGCCGCGATGCCCGAGCCGTTGGCATCGAACCCGGACACGGTCCATTCCGGCGCCGTTGTCTCGTGGATCAGCGTGTGCCGGTGGAACGAATTGTCACAGGCGGTCTCGCTGCGCCCGGTCGCGACCTGAACCTCGACCGGAACCGACGTTTCGATTAGTGGCGTCTCCGGGCTTGGCGGGACCTGTGGCAGGACGCAGCCTGCCACAGCAAGGGCGATCAGGAATGTCAATCCGGCTCTGAAACGGTTACGATTTTCGGCAGACATGGTCGTTAGCACCCTGATGTCTGTAATATGAAAGGGCAGCGGCCTGTGTCCGACCAAGTGGACTCTGCCCGGGCCGCATTGTAGGTTCAACGCGGCTCAGCGCCGCGAACCGCCTGTCCGAGTACGGGTCGCACACCCGGTCTGTCAGCACGAGAGTCAATGACCAAACTCATCATTGTTGAATCCCCCACCAAGGCCCGAACGATCCAGCGGTTTCTGCCCAGCGGGTACACCGTCCTCGACAGCCGCGGCCATATCCGGGGCATGCCGCGGTCGGCCAGCGAGATCCCGGCCAAGTACAAGAAGGAGCCCTGGTCCAACCTGGCTATCAACGTCAACCAGGACTTCGAACCCATCTACATCGTGTTTCCGGAAAGCCGTGACACTGTGCGCGAGTTGAAGCAGGCGCTCCGGACCGCGGACGAATTGCTGATCGCAACCGATGAGGACCGCGAAGGAGAGAGCATAGGGTGGCACCTGTGCGACGAATTGAAACCCGCGGTCCCGGTGCGGCGAGTTGTCTTTCATGAAATCACCCGCACAGCGGTTCAGGAGGCGTTGGCCCATCCGCGCGAATTGGATGCGAACCTGGTTGATGCCCAAAAGGCCAGGCAGATCCTGGATCGGTTGATCGGCTACACGGTTTCCCCTCTGTTGTGGAAGAAGATTGCCGGCAGGCTGTCGGCGGGCCGCGTCCAAAGCGTGGCCGTCCGCATTCTGGTGGACCGGGAACGCGAGCGCGCCAAGTTCATGCAGGGCAGCTATTGGACTTTGGTGGCAACCCTGGCGCGCGCAGTGGGTTCGGGTGCCGATGATGAATTCAGGGTCCAACTGAGAAAGCTGAACGGCCTCCGTCTGGCCGCCTCGGGCGACTTCGACGACAACACGGGGCAAATCAAGGAGGGTTTGAACCGGTTGGTCCTGGGTGAGGATCAGGCCCGTCAAGCGGTCCGGCAACTGGCGGAGATGGATTGGAGGGTTCAGCGGGTTGCGGCCCAGGTGGGGAGTCGGAAGCCCGGTCCGCCCTTCACCACGAGTACATTGCAGATCGAGGCGAACCGGCGCTTGGGCATGTCTGCCGAACACACCATGCGGACGGCACAAAGCCTGTACGAAAACGGTCACATCACCTACATGCGGACCGATTCCGTCAGCCTGGCGCCCGAAGCGGTTCGGGCGGCCCGCATGCGCGTGGCAGCCCAGTTCGGAGCGGATCAGCTGACCGCCAAGCCGCGCGTGTTCAGGGCCCGCCAGCAGAATGCCCAGGAAGCCCACGAAGCCATCAGGCCCGCGGGCGAACGCATGGTGCCGGCCGCGGAGAAGGGACTGTCCGGCCGCGAGCGGGATCTGTACGATCTGATCTGGAGGCGCACGGTCGCGACCCAGATGATTGACGCCCAAATCCGCAATGTGACATTGGATGTTGAGGTTGCACCCCGCCAAGCCTCTGACCGGCCGGAATCTGCCACCGATGCCTTGGCTGTCCAGTCAGCCGGGTTTCGGGCCACAGGCGTAACTGTGTTGATTCCCGGGTTCCTGCTCGCGAATCCGGACATGGCAGCCGCGAAGTCCCTGCCTGAACTGGCAGAAGGGGACCTCTTGGCAGTGCGACATCTTGAACCCCAGGGACGCGAGACCCGGCCGCCGGCCCGATATACGGACGCCTCCCTGATCAAGACCTTGACGGACAACGGAATTGGCCGGCCCAGCACGTACGCCACCATTATCGAGACGGTGCAGAGCAGGGGCTACTGCATCAAGCGGGGACAGCAGATGGTGCCCACCTTCATGGCATTCGCTGTGGTCAAACTGCTGGAGGACTCGCTCAGCGATCTGGTGAACTTCAAGTTCACGGCCGACATGGAGACCAACCTGGACAACATCGCTGCCGGGGACGCGGCCTGGCTCACCTATATGGAGGACTATTACCTGGGTGACCAGGGGTTGGAAGTGCAGATCGCCGAGTACGAGGCCAATATCGATCCGGGAATCTACCGGACCGTGGAGTTGCCCCGATGCCGCTATCCGGTGGTCATCGGACGATACGGCCCGTTCATCGAAAAACCGGCTGGAGGCGACGATGTGTCCTCGGATTCCAGCGTCGGCAGGTCGGAGCAGCGCGTGATTGTCTCCGTGCCTGAAGACCTGGCTCCTGCCGATGTGACCACGGAACTGGCGGACGAACTGTTTCGCCGCAAGGAAGCCGGACCGGCGGTGCTGGGCCGCGATGCCACGGATTCGGCGGACATTCAGTTGCTGCATGGGAGATTCGGCCCCTATCTTCAACTTGGCCTGCCGGATGGAGCGGACGGACGGCTCAAGCGCGTGTCCCTGCCCGACGGGTTAGCCCCCGAACAGGTCACGCTCGAACAGGCGCGGGAACTGCTGGCGTTGCCTGCCGTGCTTGGCTCCCATTCGGAGAACGGCATGGAGGTCACGAAGCATATGGGACGCTATGGACCGTACGTGTCGTGGAACGGGAAGTCGGCATCGCTCAAGGGGGGCGACACCATCTTCAACATTTCACTGGCCCGGGCCGAGGCACTGCTGGCCGCGGCGCGACCGGGCCGGACAACCCAAGTCCGTGTTCTGGCGGATTTGGGCCCGGTTCCGGGCAGCGATGACGACGAACCGGTTCAAATCCTTGACGGTCGGTACGGGCCCTACATCAAGTACCAGAAAGTCAACGCGTCCCTGCCCAAGGACACCCCAGTCGAGTCGGTGGACATGCAGCTGGCATTGGATCTGATCGAAAAGAGGCGCAACGCACCCAAGCGCCGGCGGTCCAAGGGAACGTCCCGATCCAAGTCCGGAACCAAATCAGGGAGACGCTCCGCCAGGACTACGAAACGCGCCGGCTAGCTGTATTCACACGATACCGGGAAGGCGCGTCCGCGGATCTCTTGCGTACCCGGTACAAGGAGTTGGGCTGTGCTGCCCTCCCCAGCTTGACATAAGTTCCTCAGCCGCGGAACCGGCAGGAGGTGCCTTGATCGCGGGTCGGTATCGGATGTCCGCACCGGACGTGGATGCGCTGACGGTGCGGCTGTGTCCGGGTCAGTCCGCCCAGCTGGGCGGGGGTGGCGCCAATTCCACCTTGATCAACAGGTAGTTCAGCGCGTAGTTCGACAACACGGTTGAGAATGCGGGCCCGAACAGAAACAGGGGAATGAAGGCCGGCAGTGAGAAAAGGAAGAGAATCGTGATCTTGAACAAGGTGACCAGGACGCAGAACAAGGGGTGCTGCAGTACCAGAATCAGAGCGTTCTTGTAGATCAATGCCAGGGAGACCTCGTCCTGTTCCCAAAGGAGGGGAAACACGAACTGGGTGACCAAGAGGAAGAGGAATGCAACCCAGATCAGCGGGATTACCAAAAGCTGCACGAACGGGGACTGGATACTGCCGTAGAACCAAATGCTGACCAGTATCACCACCGAGCCGAGGAAGTTGCCCCAGTACATCAGATAGGCCAGACCCTTGTGCATGCGCAGGCCTTCGTAGAAGAAGTCGCTGTCGATGCGTCGGTAGGTTGCCGTACGGTGGGCCACTCGGTGCATCGCTGTGTGCGCGAGGGGTGCCAGGATGACCGTCAACGTCCCCACCCACCACAGCACACTCATCCACACATACGGGAACAGGTCCCCATAGACCGATTTGATCGTCTTCCACAATACCGTCCCGGAGCGGACGATCGAATCGTTGATGCCTTGCAGGAAGCTCATGGGGTCAAGCCTGACGGAAAGAGGGTGACCGGGACCTGTTTCGGGTCGCGTTGTGTAGCCGGGGAATGGCCGGTCGCTGCGGATTATATGCCCTGCCCCGAATGGACAGGCTAGAATGCAGGCAGGTGCCGGTCAGGAAGCGGGCCGGGCGGGGCCGCCGGACGGCACGTCAGGCACAGGTACGGGCCCGGGCCGCGGCGTACTCCGGAAGTCGTTGCAAGACAGGACAGGACATGGCTAAGAACAGGGTTCTTGTCGGTGTGGCCTGGCCATACTCCAATGGCCAGCAGCACATCGGACACATCGCCGGAGCATATTTGCCCCCGGATGTGTTCTCGCGCTTCAACCGCATGCGGGGCAACGATGTGTTGATGGTCAGCGGGTCGGACACGCATGGCACGCCGATTACCGTCCTGGCCCAGCAGGAGGGCATCGAACCCAACGCGGTGGTTGAACGCTACCACCCGATGTTCATTGATGCCTATATGAAGCTGGGCTTGACGTTCGATCTCTTCACCCACACGGATACCCAGGTCCATTGGGACGTGACCCAGGAGATGTTCCTGGTGCATCGTGAGAAGGGCTATATCTACGCCGACACCCAGGAACAACTCTACGACCCCGTTGCCGGGCAGTTTCTGCCCGACCGGTACGTTGTCGGCATCTGTCCCTATTGCAGTAGCCCCGAGGCGCGGGGCGACCAATGCGACAACTGTGGGAAGTTGTACAACGCCACCGAGTTGCGCAAACCAAGGTCGACCATTTCGGATTCCACCGAACTGGAAGTGCGGGAAACCGAGCACTTCTTTCTGGCTCTGGACAAGCTGAACGCGGACCTACTGGCTTGGTTGAAGGACGGCAAGGAGTACTGGCGTCCTCAGGTCTATCGCTTCACCATGTCGGAACTGGAGCGCGGTGAACTGCGCGGCCGACCCATTACACGGGACATTGACTGGGGAATCGATGTCCCCGTTGAAGGCTGGGAGGACAAGCGGATATACGTTTGGTACGACGCCGTAATCGGGTACCTGAGCGCAGTCGTGGAGCATGCGCTCCTGAGTGGTGATCCGGATGGCTGGCAGACTTGGTGGAAAACCGGTGCCGGTCAAGGCAGTCGGGTGTACAACTTCATTGGCAAGGACAACATCGTGTTCCATGCCATCATTTGGCCGGCCATGTTGTTGGGCCGCGACGGCTTCTGTCTCCCGTACGACGTGCCGGCCAACGAGTACCTCAACATGAAGGGCCGGAAGTTCAGCAAGAGCCGAGGGATTAGCATCTCCATCAACGACATGATGGAACGGTATCAGCCCGACGCCTGGCGCTATGCCCTGACGGCCATGGCGCCGGAAACCTCCGATGTCGATTTCACATGGGATGACTTCATCGAAAGGGTAAACAACGAACTGGTTGCCAATTGGGGCAACCTGGTCAACCGCGTAACGGGGTTCGCCTATCGGGCCTGCGACGGAATGGTGCCGACACCGGGCGAACTGGAACCGGCCGATGCCACCCTGTTGGCGGAAGTCCGCAAGGGATTCATGGAGGTTGGTACTTTGTACGAGGGGGTGCACCTCAAGGCTGCCCTGGAGGCCTGCCGCCGGCTTAGCCAGAAGGTCAACCAGTACCTGAACGCCCGCGAACCGTGGCAGGTCATCAAGTCCGACCGGCAACAGGCCCATACCATCATCTATACCGCATTGCAAGCAGTGGATTGGCTCAAGATCATGTGGGCGCCAATACTGCCGTTTTCGTCCCAGGTGTTGCACGAGGATCTGGGACACGAAGGCCGGTTGTTTGGCCGGCAGTACACTGAAAATGTGCAGGATGCCCGTGGAGAGCACCTTGTTCTGCGCTACGATCATGCCGGTGCGCGCGGTGAATGGGCCGCAACCGATTTGCCGGCCGGCCAACCGATGCGCAAGCCGCGGGTTCTGTTCACAAAACTGGATGCCGACGAGGTCTTGGCTAGGGAGCACGAATAAGCCCTCAATAATGTGATGCCTTGTGCGGCATCATGTGGTTATGGATAGGATCTGCCGCATCTTGCAGTTCGGAGCCCGCGTGGGTCGTTCGGCGCATCCGGCGCGTCATGGACCGCAACGGCACGTTCCCGACCCGCTGGACCGCGATCGGGCACCGGTACTACACCGAGGCCGACGCCCTGCAGTTCCTGGGCGAGGGCGACGCGGCCCCGAAGGGGCTGACCGTGGTCTACTGTCGGGTGTCCCGCCGAGGGCAGCAGGCCGACCTGGAACGCTAGGTTTCCGCGATGGAGGCGTACTGCATGGGGGGCGTGGCCGTGGATGAATGGCGGTCGAAAATCGGGGGCGGCCTGGACTTCCAGCGCGAGGTGTTCCTGTCGCTGCTGGAACGCATCGAGGCGCGGGCGGTTGTCCACCTGCTGATGGTCCACAAGGACCGTCTCTGCCGGTTCGGGTCTGACTGGTTCGCGTACTTTGCCGACACCCACGGCTGCGAGATCCGGGTGGTCAACCAGCCCAGTCTGTCCCCGCAGGTGGAGTGGGTCGAGGACCTGATGGTCGTGGTCGACAGCTTCTCCGGCCGCCTGCCCGGCCTGCGCCGGTACCGGAAGCGGATCCGGGAAGCCGCGGTCGATGGCTGAGAAGGTCACGCGCTTCCTGCACAGCCAGGGGCTGAACCGGGCCAAGTACGACCGGCTGTCCCGGATCGCCGTCCTGTGCGGACAGGTGCGGTCGGACGCGTGGCAACGGTGCAGCGGGGTGTCCACGGTCCTGCAATCCCCCTACGAGGTCCGCGATGCCTGGATGGCGGAGGGGTATGCCTGGCACGGGCTGCCGGCGCGTCTGGGCAAGGCGACTTTGGCGGATGCCCTGGGCGACATCGCGGCAGCGCGGGAGGCTTCCAAGGTGCCGGTCAAGAAGGCAATCCGGCACCGCACGCGCGGAAACAGTGCCGAACGCGAACGTCTGTACAGCCTGCTCAAGCGCAACTGCTGGATCGAGGATCCGTTCCTGCACCGGCAGATGCGGAAGCAGTGGCGCGGCGGCCGGTCCCATGTGACGAACCAGATTGTGGCCGACACCGGCTCCTACACCACCAAGGTCTGGCACGACCGGGCCTGGGTGTACCTCCAGGGTCTGGAACGCGGCCAACGCATCGCCATTCCGCTCAAGGGTGAGCACCTGCCTTCGGGCACCCTCCGTATTCTCCTGCAACCCAACGGTCGGGTGGAAGTCCACTACGCGGTGGACGAGGCACAGGTGTGCAGCACGCGTCCCTGCGGGGAGGCCACGATCGGGGTGGACAAGGGCTACACCGAAGCCTACACGGACAGCGACGGAGACCGGCACGGCGAGGACCTGGGCGACCTGTTGTCCGCCGAGAGCGACCACCGCAAGGTCAAGGGAACACGGCGCAATCACCTCCGGGACACCGAGCAGAAGCACCGGGCCAAGGGCAACCATCGCAAGGCCGACACCATCCGGAAGCACAACCTCGGCAACCAGAAGTGGGACCGGCGACGGACCCGGCACCACAAGCAGGTGCGCGACCACCTCTGCCAGGCCGCCCACACCGTCGTGGACAAGGTCGGCACCATCGCCTGCGAGGACCTGTCCGCACGCATGAAGTCCGCTCCGTACCGCCACAGGGACACCAACCGCCGACTGAGCGGCTGGGTCAAGGGCGTCATGGCGGACACCCTAACCTCGATATCTCGGCGCAGAGGTTCTGCGCCGGCATTGGTCAATCCGGCCTACACATCGCAAGTCGACTCCCGCACCGGCCTGTTGCAGGGCCGTCGTCAATGGGACCGGTTTTACTGTCTTGACGGGGTTGTGCTGGACGCGGACGTCAATGCCGCCTGCAACATTCTGGCGAGGCTGTACGACGAGGAGATCACGTTGTACATGCCCTACAGGGAGGTCAAGGCCCTGCTCGCGGAACGAACCAGGACAGCGGTGGGGACTGCTCCACCCGGACTCGAGTTGCGGGGGCGTGCAACGGAGCCCCCATCAACCGAGAGCGAATTACCAGGAACCCACAAGGTTTGAGGAACAGACGTAGCCAGGTGTTTGCCGCCCCAGTCCAAACCAAACGGGCCGGTCCTACCGACGACGGGCCGATCAGATCGCGTGTTGGCTGCGGCGCGGCCATGGAGATCCGTTGGCTGTAGCACCTTCCCAGTTCCATCCCGCAGGCGACCCCGGACATACTGCGATGCGGGGAATTCCACGCGGCCGTGGCCTGGCGGCCTCGTTGTTGCTGTTGCCGTTGCTGGTCCTGGCTTTGGCGGTCTTGGCCGGAGCCGTTCATGCCTTGTGGTTCACCGATCGGATCTACCCCGGGGTGTACATCGCCGAGGTCCCGATGGGTGGCCTCACCGTGGCCGAAGCGCGCGCCGTTTTGGCCGGTCTGGAGTCGAGGGCCGGTCTGGAGCCCGTTCTGGTTGAACTGGACGCCCGTCAGTTTGCATTGGGTGGAACGTGGGATGCATCCGATCAGGCGCTGCATCTGCTGATCCACCGGGCTTGGCTCCAGGGGCGCGACGGGTCTCCCGTGGCCAATCAGATCGCTAGATGGCGCCTGGTGATACAGGGCGTCTATCTGGATCCGCCAGTGGTCTACGACCCCGTCAAAGCCGCCGAACTGGTGGCACATGTCGAGCGTTCCCTTGAACGGCCCGGCCGGCCCTCCATGAGCGTGGGCTCGGTCCAGGTGCCGGCGATTGACGGGTTGGAGGTGGATACCGAGCAGTTGGCGGCTGACATCGCGGCCGCGGCGGACGGCGGGCAGTCCGATTCGATCCGGGTTGTGGCTGACAGCCTGGCCGTCGACATGCCGGAACTCCTGCCGACGGACTTCAATCGAAGCACGGTGGTGGTTGAAGATCCTGCACGGGGGCTGAGGTTGGCCTTGGATCCGTTCCAGCTGTCGCTTGCAATGCAAGGACCAGGTTTCCGGGAACTCAATCTTGAGGTTCTGGAAACCCTTGTTGCGCGCTGGAAACCACTGCTGGCCAGGCCCCCGCGCGAGGGCCGGTTTGTCTTTGATCGCAGCAGCGGAAGGTTGCAGGTGGTGGTTCCGAGCCAGACGGGGCTAGCCCTGGATGTGGAGGGCACGGCACGCGCCGTGGCGGATGCCGTGGCTCTCGGCCGCAACCGGGTCCAGGCGCAGTTCAAGGTGGTCGAACCGGTGGTGGGCACCGACAATCCCGAGGTCTACGGGATCCGGGAACTCGTCGCATCCGGTACGACTTGGTTCAAGGGCAGCAGCGCCTCCCGGATCCACAACATCGAACTGACCACAAGCCAGTTGTATAACGTCATGGTGCCCCCGGGGGCGGATTTCAGTTTCAACGATACGGTCGGTGCCATCACCGCAGCCAACGGGTATGCCGATTCTGCGATCATCTGGGGCGATCGCACAGCGGTGGGAGTCGGGGGCGGGGTCTGCCAAGTAAGCACAACCCTGTTCCGCGCGGCCTTCGACGGCGGATTTCCGATTGTGGAGCGGTACAACCATGGCTATGTGGTCAGCTGGTACGGCCAACCGGGCAAGGACGCCACAATTTACTCACCGTATGTGGACTTTCGGTTCCGCAACGACACCGGCGCCTGGATCCTGATCCAGCCGAGGTTGGACCTGGCTCAGGGCACCCTGACCTTCGACATCTTTGGTACGGCTTTCGATCGCGTCGTCACGGTTTCCAAACCGGTGATTTCAGACGTGCTTGAGCCGGAGGAACCTCTCTATCTGGAAAATTCCGCGTTGGCTCCGGGCGAACAACGGCTGGTGGAAACGGAAAAGCTCGGCATGACGGTCACGGTGGACAGAACCATCGTCCAGCACGGCCGTTCCCGGACGGAAACGTTCCGCAGTGTCTACCAACCTTGGCGCGCCGTATACCTGGTTGGCTATGATCCGGAGGCCGGTGCCGACAATGCCGACCCTACGGACCAGGCGCCTTCCGCCGCGGGCGCTTCAGCCTAGCACGGTTCGTTGTCCGTCCGCTCAGGCGGACGTGCCGAATCTCAAACCATCAAACGACCCCAAAGCCGGAATCTGGATAATCGTTGCCAAAGCCGGCATCTCGCAAGTAGCATTCCTTCGTGATCCAGTACAGAATTCCCTGGCCATGTATCCAATAGCCAACATAGCCGAAACCAGGACACTCGAAAGCCGGGTTGTCGAGTCTGGGGTCCCCGTTGAGGCCCTGATGGAACGAGCCGGCACCGAACTTGCGTCGACCTTGCATGCATGGGCTCGAGCGCGACAGGTTGCCACTGGCCCCGTGGTGGTGCTAGCCGGTCCCGGGAACAACGGCGGCGACGGGCTGATTTGCGCGCGCCGGCTGCATGACGCCTGGGAACGTGTGTACGTGTACCTCTGGAACCGTTCCGACCAAGAGGATTCCCTGATCGCCGATCTCAAGCACCGCCAGGTGCAAATCGTGCACGCAGAGCAGGACGAGGGAATGTTCGTTCTGACGCGTTGGTTGCGCCACAGTTCCTGGTGTGTGGATGCTCTGCTCGGCACCGGCGCCAACCGTCCCTTGCCGGCGGATCTGGTCGCCATTTTGGACGAAGTTCGCGGGCATCAGCCGCGCCTGCGCCTGTGTTCCGCCGATTTGCCCGCCGGCGCACTCAGCGGGACGGGGGTGGATGGGACTGCGGTTCCCGCCGATCTCACAATCATGCTGGGCACGTTCAAGTCCGAGGTTTGCCGCGACGGGCGTCTGCCGAATCTCGGCAGCATCGAGGTGGTGGACATCGGTCTGTTCCCGGAGGGATCTCGGGATACGGATGCCCAGGGGCTTCGGGCCGCGGATTTGGATTGGCTGCTTCCCCGGCGGAGCAACTACAGTCACAAGGGAACATTCGGTCGCGTCCTGTGCGCGGTTGGCAGCGGGCGGTTCCCCGGGGCCGCGATCCTTGCTGCGGCCGGAGTCCTTCGGTCCGGGGCTGGACTGGTGACGGTGGCTGGCTCACGTCCCGTTCTCGCCGGGCTGGCGGCCGGGCTGCCCGAAGCCACACACCTGCCGTTGCCGGACCAGGGCGGAACGGTGGAATCCGGTGCCGCTGCGCTCTTCCTGAAGGAAGTTTCCCGCTACGAGTCCCTGCTGGTCGGTTGCGGAATTGGGCACACGGATGCCAGTGCGGCCTTCCTGCGGGAACTGCTGATCGGATTGCGAGACACCCACCCGATACCGCTGGTAATTGATGCGGATGGACTGAACTGCCTTGCCTCCGAAGCGGACTGGCCGTCGCTTCTGCCCGCAGGAACCGTGTTGACTCCCCACTTGGCCGAGATGGCCCGTCTGTGCGGATTGCCGTTGTCGGAAGTGGCCGCCAACAGCCTGGAGCTGGCGGCGGCGAAGGCACAAGCCTGGGGCTGCCACGTGGTTCTGAAGAGCCATGCTTCGTTTGCCGCTGCGCCGGACGGTCAGGTCCGGGTGCTGGTCGAACCCAATTCCGCCTTGGCCACGGGAGGGACCGGCGATGTGCTCGCGGGACTGCTGGCTGGTCTGCGAACCCGTGTAGCGGATCCCCTGCAGGCTTCCGCGGCGGCCATACTGGTCTTGTCGGAGGCGGGTCGTTTGAGCGGCACACGCCTGGGACCGGACAGTACCTTGGCTTCCGATGTCCTGCAGGATGTTCCCAGGGTGTTCACACAGCACCCCCGTTGAGGCCAAAGCCGGAAGTTCTTTGTGAACGGGCCTCCCGGTGCGCGGTGAACCGGCCGAGCGCGCCTCGGATCGACTGCCGTCGGTTCGGCATGGCATGCCGCGCCTGATCGGGCACCACGATTGACCCGGTGAATCCGTCTACAGCAGATCCCATATCCAATGCCAGGAGCGATCACGTGAGCCTACAGACTTCAAACACCCGCGTCAGGATGGTGGTGGATACCAGCAGCAATGTGCCGCCCAACCTCCTGGCCCAATTCAATATCCTGGAAGTGCCCACAACGGTCCATTTCGGTTCCGACGACTACCAGCTCAACCGGGACATTGATCTGCCAAAGTTTTTTGAGCTTCTGCAGACCCGACCGGAGCACCCGACCACCAGCCAGCCGGCCCCTGCACTGTTTGCGGAAGCCTATCGGCAGGCCGTGGCCGATGGGGCTGAGGAAATCCTGGTGGTGGTTGTCAGTTCGGAACTGTCGGGCACCTGGAACTCGGCTCGGCTGGCGATTGGCGAAGTTCCAGAAGCCGACATCGAACTGTGGGATTCACGCTTCGTCAGCATCAGCAGCGGCCTGCAGGCGATTGCGGCGGCACAGTTCCTGGAAGCGGGGGGTGCCAGAAAGGACGCGATCGCACGGATGGGGGAGGTTCGGTCAGGGCTCAGCACCTACCTGACAGTGGAAAATCTGGATGCCCTTGCGCGCAGCGGGCGTGTCAGCGGGTTGCAAAAGAACATGGGCAACATGCTCAACCTGAAGCCCATCCTGACCGTCGTCGACGGCAAGGTAATTCCCGTAGCGAAGGCGCGGGGCCGGCGCAAGGCCGTAAGCGAACTGTTGAAGCGGACAGCGGCCGACCATGGGGATCAACCCGTGGTCGTGGCCGTGTCGCACGCCAAGGTGCCGGACGAAGCGGATGAACTGTTGGAGAAGGCCCGATCCCTTCTCAATGTCGACACTGCCCACATCGTGGAGCTGGACCCGGTAATCGTGGCCTTGGCTGGCATCGGCACCTTGGGCCTCGCGGCCTATCCTGTTGGCGCAGTCGCCTGATGCCGGATGCGCGTTGCAGTTGACACCCAGGGAGGGGACCATGCGCCTTCCGCATTGGTTGCCGGTGCCCTCCTGGCGTCCGAGCGGTACCGGATTGGCCTGACCCTGTTGGGACATCCCGACGAGATCGAGGCCGAACTGGCACGCGGATGGCGGCCCAACGGATTGGACATCGTCGCCGCCGGCCACCGGCCGGTAAACGGGTCGACCCTGCGCAATCCCGAATCTGCCGCAGCCAAGGGCGCACAGTTGGTCCGTGCGGGAGCGGCGGACGCGCTGGTTTCCGCTGCCGATACGGCGGTGGTCCTGGCAGCTTCGCTGCGGTGGCTCGGTCGTATTGCCGGCGCGCACAGGCCCGCGATTGCCGCCGCGGTACCGACCCCCGACGCGTATGTGCTGGTGCTTGATGTTGGTGCCAACGTCAGTTGCCAACCTGGTCATCTGGTCGAGTTCGCGATGATGGGTCGGGCCTTCGCGTCCACCTGCATGTCGATGGAGCGGCCCCGTATCGGCCTGTTGAACATTGGACACGAGGAGTCCAAGGGCAACGAACTGGTTCAGACCGCCCACCAGTCGCTGATGAAACATGGATTCCCCGGCTACGCGGGCTTTGCGGAACCCTACGCGCTCGCCTCCGGAGATGTGGACGTCCTGGTCGCGGACGGTTTCAGTGGCAACATACTGGTCAAGTCCATGGAGACCGCCAGCAGTATGTTCGCAACCGGATTGCGCACCGCCTTTACCGCCTCCTGGCGCAGTCGGTTGGGGTATTTGTTGGTCCGATCCCAGGTGGGCGCGGTTCGTGCCAAGGCGGATCCGGGCCGATACGGCGGCGCGGTGCTCCTGGGCATCAACGGCGTGGTTATTGTGGCGCACAGCGGAGCCGGTCCGGAGGCGGTGTGCAGCGCCGTGCGCCAGGCGCGCGATGCCCATGCAGGCTGCATGTTGGAGCGGATGGCGCGGGGTCTGGGTGAGACTCCGGGAATCCGCGTACGGCACCTCGGCGACCCTCCCGGGAGGACTCAAGGATGAAGGTTTATCGCAACCTCGAGTACATCACCAAGCGTGAAACCCTTGGCAGGCGTTTGTTCCTAGTAGCGGTGCTGGCGCTGACCAGCGGCCTGATGGTCAGTTTCCTGCCCAACATGGAGTGGGCGCGCAGTCCCGAGGTAGCCAACCCGATGCTGCAGTTCCTGGTCGAGTACTACGCGGTGTTCAGCATGGCCGCGTTGCTGATTGGCTTCATCGGAGCCACCGTCGGCAGTTACTTCATCAATCGGTTTGCGCCGCGGCGGTGGCACAGGGCAAGTTCACTGGAGCGGCCGGATCAGTTTTTTGCCCGGTGTCTCAAGGGATTGGGCAATCAATACGCCTTGTACCTGTTCGTCATTCCTGGTGTCCCGCACCTGCTGATTGGACCGGGAGGCATGCTGGCCTTCTCGGTCCGCAGCGACAAGGGCCGGGTCATGGTGGAAGGCGACCGATGGCGCGAGCCTTTCAGCCTGGGACGGCTCTTCACTCTGCTCAGCCGGGAAGGACTGGGCCACCCTGGTCGGGAAGCTGAGGAATACACCCGCCGAATCGACAGGTTCATCGAAGGCATGCCAGAAGCCTTCGGCCAGTCCGAGTACGCTTCGATTCCGGTTGCAGGTGCCGTAGCCTTCATCAATCCCGAAATGACATTGGAGATCTCGAACCCCAGCCTGCCGGTGGTTCAGGGGCCCGAACTCGTCAAGTTTGTTCAGAAGCAGGCGGCGGACTCCAAGGTGCATCGGTCATTGATGCGTTCGTTTCAGGAATCCGTGTCGCAATATGTGAGCTTGCCCGAGGCCGGTACCGACGACTGAAGGCGCGGTGGAGTAGATTCCGCCAACCGTCCTGCCTGAACCATCGCAGTCAGAGGCACAGGTGCAATATGGCCCAGCCACGGAAGAAGCGGACCTCGGCCCGCCAACGGACCTTTGCAGCCGAGATTTCCGCTAGGCTGAGGCAGGCCTACCCGGAAGCGGAGTGTGCGCTCCACTTCGAAACTCCGTTCCAATTGCTGGCGGCCACGATCTTGTCGGCCCAGTGCACGGATGTCAGAGTCAACATGGTGACGCCCGAACTGTTCGCCAGAATGGGAACCCCGGAAGCCATGGCCCGGGCCAACCGCGACGAGATTGAAGCCTTGGTGCGCACCACCGGCTTTTTTAGGAACAAGGCCAAGAGCCTGCACCTGGCCAGCCGGATGATCGTCGAGGAATTCGACGGTCGGGTTCCCGACTCGATGGACGAACTGCTCAAACTGCCCGGTGTGGCCCGCAAGACCGCAAGCGTGGTGCTGGGTGTTGCCTACGGAAAGGCGGAAGGGGTGGTTGTGGATACCCACGTCAAACGGATTTCCAAGCTTCTGGGCCTCACGCGTGCGACCGACCCGGCCAAGGTTGAAGTTGATCTGATGTCGCGGCTGCCGGAGGAAACTTGGATCGACTTTTCCCACCGGCTGATTCTGCACGGCCGCGCGGTTTGCAAAGCCCGCAGACCCCGGTGTGGCGAGTGCCTGATGGAGGATATCTGCCCTTCTGCCAACAAGGTCTGAAGCACTCTGGTGCAACGCCGCGGCGACCGGCATGGCCCGGTGGAAGCGCCGTGGTCTGCTAACCCGCAGGATGTCTCGTGCCTGAGCGGCCGAGTCCAGGCCGATTTCACCAGCCGGTTGTTTGCCATGGAGAGACTTCAGCAACTCCTAGATCAGTTACGCCAAGGCTTCGACGGCGATTCGCTGCCGCCGCCGGCGGCCCTGGTAAACGCGATGGATCCGGTGGCCTGGACCATGCTGGGGTTCGCGATCGGAGCCTTGCTGCTGGCGGTCTGGATGAGACTGCGGATTGCCAATGTGGATGGTCTCCGGCATGAAGCGGATGCGGAGCCGGCCGGTTTGCTTGCACGGCTCAAGCGGCGCCCGGCCTCGGTGCCGCCCGTTGCCATTCTGCAACGGCTGGGCAGTGAACGGGTGGAGGAACTGCTTGAGTACGGGGATCAGGTCGAGGACGCGTTTTGGCTGGGCCAGTGGACTCCCGTACGGGAGGAGCTGTTGCGCCTGATGAGTGCCCAGCATGCCTTTGCACCGGTCCAGGCCCTGGTCAACTACTATCGCTGTGCCGATCGATCCGAGGCTGCCACTCTCCGTATTCGCAGAACGGCGCTAATCCACAAGCTGGGACAGCGCCGATGGCTTCCGCCCGGCGACAACCAGGTACCGGCGCAATTGCTGGTGTTCACCGACGGCGACGAACCACCTGGCGAACTAGGATTCGCCGGGCGCATCCATTGGCTCAGACCCGAACACCGGCCGCGCCTGGCGGACGGGCCGATGGTGGAGCTCGATCCGATTTCCTTCACGAGTCTCAACCGGGCCACGCTCAAAATCAGGATTTATCGCTCTCTCTTGACCGGTGCCGGCTTTCGTCTGCATTTCACGCGGGTTGGCGACGACTGGGTAGTGTCGCGTGAAGAACGGGAGTGGGCTCGCTGAACCGTCATGGAACCCTGGTTCGGCATCACGTTCCTGGATGTTCTGCGGGCATTGTTCCTGGCATCGACCTCGGTGGTTGCCATCCTGGCCTTTGCCCTGGGTGTCTATGCCCTGTACTTCAATTTCCGCTCCGCGGTTGCCCGCCGGTTCGCCTATCTGTCCTTGAGCGTCCTTGTGGTCTACGCTGTCGATGTGGCCCTGTACCGGGTCACGGACCTGGACAGTGCCGAATTCTGGCTTCGCCTGCAATGGGTCGGGATCGGGGTGCTGCCGGCCGTCTACTACCGGTTTGCGACCGGCGTGTTGCAGGCCACCAATCTGCACTCCCCCGCGCGCTCGTGGGCGGGTTGGGTACTGATGGGAACCTGTCTTGTGCTGGTGGCGCTGACCCAGTTTGGGGATTCGGTCGTACGCAATGTAGCTGCCTCCGAAGCGTTCCACTTCTTCGCGCCGGGTCCCCTGTTCTGGCCTTTCGCCGGCATGTTTGCCCTTGTCTTGGCCCTTTCAGTGCGCGATCTCCTGCTTACCCGGGGCCGGAGCCTGACCCAGCGCAGCCGCCGGCGCGTCCACATTCTGCTGTTGGGTTTCGCGGGTCCCGTCCTGGGGTGTTTTCCGTTCCTGCTGCTCCTGGGTCCGCAACTGGGGGAATTCACCCATCTGGTTTACACGGTTTCGCTACTGGTCAACGGCATCGTATCGCTACTGCTGACCCTGATGGTCATGGCGGTTGCGTTCTACGGCGTGCACCTGCCGGATCGGGTGGTCCGGTACCGGTTGATGCGGTACCTCATCCGGGGCCCGGCGATTGCCATTTGCGTCATCATCGCGATTCAAGTGGTCCCGCGGGTGGAATCGCTGCTCGGGATTCCGCGCGACCTGATTCTCTTCTATGTGGTCACCGCCGTGATCGTGGTTGGCCAACTAGCCGTATCGGCCACGAAACGGTTGATGGACTATGTGATCTATCGGGACGACATTCGTGAAATTTCACTGTACCGTGAACTGGAGCGGCGCCTCCTGACGCACAGCGATGTCAGGGAATTCCTGGAGAACCATTTGACGGCCGCCTGCGAGTACCTGGGGGCCGGACGAGGATTCGTGGCTTCCCTGGCTGCCGACAGTCTGGTTGTGGAAGCTGTTGTCGGCACCGAGATGGATCCGGAACTGGTGATGCCGGAGGCGGCTTGGCGGGAGGTGCTTAGGACGGCGCTGGTCCATGATCAGGATCGGTACGAGGCCTTTACGGTGCCAGGTGTGGACTTCCGCATGTGGCCGTTGCGCGGGGCCGCGGGGCCGCGTCGGGAGACCATCCTCCTGGGCGTGATTGGCGTGGCCGCCGAACAGGGGCCACTTCCGTTGGCGGCCGCCGCGGCCCGCGTGTTTTCATCAATGCGGTCCAAGATGGCAGAGGCCTTGACGGACCACCGCATCCAGGCCAATGTCATCTCCGGCCTACAGCCCATCATGTCGGAGATCGATCGCATCCAGCACCTGAGGTCTCAACTCCCCTATCCGATCGAAGCGGCCGGCCGGCCCCCCTCCTTGTGGACCGAGACCGAGATTCTGAACCCTGAATTCCCGGCATGGGTGCGCGACGCGCTCAGGGACTTGTGGGGCGGACCGCGCTTGAGCGGCAGTCCGCTCATGAAACTCAAAATTGTCGGCACCTACCTGGAGCGAACCAACGGCAATGCCCAGCAGGCCCTGCGCCTGGTGATGGGTGATGCCATCGAGCGGATGCGGCCGGACGAAGGTACGGAACTGGGGCATCTGGACTCGCTGCTGTATCGAATTCTGGACATGCGGTTCATTCAGGGGCGCAAAGTGCGCGACATTGCCGGCAAGTTGGCCATGAGCGAGAGCGATCTGTATCGCAAGCAACGGATTGCCATTCGGCAGGTGGCCGGGATCATTCAGGAAATGGAGCAGTCCGAACTGGACAAGGAGGTTGAAACGGAAGGGCAAAACCGGATTGGAGCATAACGAATTGGTGTTTCCGTCGTCTTAATGTCTAGAGGGGATCTGCATTGCGTCCGACCTCGGACCGCGTTGAAGCGGCCGGGTTCCCTTTGTTGCATTGTTCGGCAGGAAACACACCGTGGCGTCCAGATCGCAGGCCCAGCCCCGCACGTCCCGACTTGAAGTCCGAAGATTGACACCGGAGGAAGTATTCGGCCTGGGCATCCTTTCCTTTGGTGTGGCCGCGTTTGCCAATTTGGCCTTGTCCAACGGGGTGCCCATACTGACCATTGTCACAGGTTGGCTGGGGCCCCTCGTCGGCGCGGCCTGCATCGGATCCGGCATTCTCCTGTTGTACGACGATCGACTGCCCAATTGGCGCCTTCAGGCCATGATTGGTGTGATGCTGGCGCTTGTGGCACAGATGGTCGGCACGTTCATTTGGCAACAACCGGGTGTCGACTGGGCCTTCGCGCTCGATGGCAGCAATGGCGGAGCCATTGGCAGGGCGTTCGGCAACATGCTGATGGAACGGGTGGGCCGACCCGCAGCCGGCATGATCGTGTGGGCAACATCGCTGCTGGGGCTGTACCTGTTTGTCCGGCATTCGCCGCTGATGTCGGTTCCCATCTGGATCATGGCGTGTCTGATGCATGTCCTGCGCATTGGCGAGGTCCCGGCCGCGCCAATCGATCCGATCGCTGAGCCTGCCGCATTGGATCCTCCGGTTCAGGAAGGGGAGGAGAGTGGGCAGGTGGAGATGGACCCGGCACCTGTTCAGGCTGCCGCCCCCCCAGGACCGGTGGTGGCGGGAACCGGGTCGGTGATGGCACCGGCCCAGGCGGGCCTCCCGGCGGCAGACCGGAAGCGCGGAGTTTCCGGACGCGAACAGGCCGAGCAAATTCTGGAGGAGCAACACACGGCGGTGGAGGTCGAGGCGGACGCCGAGCGGCAATGCGTCCTGCCGTCGCTGGACTTGCTGAGCAGGGCATTGAATCCCGAACTGGAGGTGGCAGTCCAGCAGTATGCCAACCGGATCGAAAACCTATACAGCGACTACGGGCAACCAGTGGAAGTCATCAGTATCGATTCGGGTCCGGCCGTGACGCGCTTTGGGGTGAAGCCGCTGCAGGTGCGACGAGGAGATGGTTACCGGCCAGTCAGGGTCAAGGATGTGCTGGCCCTGAGGGAAGACATGAAGATGGGACTGGAGGCGGAGAGTCTCCGTTTTCAGGCTCCAGTGCCGGGCCGGAACTTTATTGGCATCGAGGTCCCGAACCAGCAGAGGCTGGTGGTTGCGTTGCGGGATGTCCTGGAGAGCCCGTCCTTTGAAGGCAGCACCCAGGGCTTGCACATCGCCATGGGGCAGGATACCTCGGGGGCCGAAGTCGTGACCGACCTGGTGGCTGCTCCCCACATGCTGGTGTGCGGCGCCACCGGGACGGGCAAGTCCACGTTCATGAATGCGCTGCTGGTGTCCTTGTTGATGCACCACGGGCCGGACACCTTGAACCTGATGCTGGTGGACCCGAAGCAGATCGAGCTGACACAGTTCAATGGCCTTCCCCACCTGATTGGCAAGGTGGCGACCTCTCCGACCGAAGTGCCCACGATGCTGCTGTGGCTGATCATGGAAATGGAAAGCCGCTATGCGGAATTCCGGCGCGTGGCCGCCCGCGATATCGCGGCCTACAATCGTCTGGCGAGGAGCAGGCGCAGCGTCGAGGCCCTGCCCTATATCGTGCTGGTCATCGATGAACTGGCCGACCTCATGCTGATTGGCGACGACACCATCGAACAGAGAATCTGCAGGCTTGCACAAAAAAGCCGGGCTACGGGCATTCACATTGTCCTCGCGACCCAGCGGCCAAGCGTTGACGTGGTGACCGGCAGCATCAAGGCCAATTTCCCGGCACGCGTGGCCTTTGCGGTGTCGAGCAGTACGGACAGCCGTGTGGTGTTGGACGGGCCGGGGGCGGAAACCCTGATGGGCAAGGGCGACATGATCTTCCAAAACCAGGGACGCAGCCGGCAGCAGCGCGTGCAGGGCAGTTGGGTTGACGAGGACGACTTGAAGAAAGTGGTGGCGCACTGGCGCGACCAGGCTCACGCCTTTGCCCCCGCAACCCGCGTCGAACCGTGGCGCGGGCTTTTTGGACGCGAGGTGCACTGACAGGCCGTACTCGCTTTGGGTTGTCCGGGGCCACGTCCTGGAACCGATGTCCGCGGTTCGCCGGAAGGGGGCCGATATCCGGCCCCAAGGATGTTGTTTTCTCTTCTTATCCCGAGACCAGGGCGAGTCCGCTAGGCCGTCAGCCCTGTTCCGGTTCCCGTGACCATAATGTTGTTATACTCCCTTCCCGACCCAACGCAAGTGTCGGACGGGAATCGGGGCGGGTAGCTCAGCTGGTCAGAGCATTTCGTTTACACCGAAGAGGTCGGGGGTTCGAGTCCCTCTCCGCCCACAGCGTTGCCATCTGTCCGGGATGGAGTTTGCATCCGGAACTAAATTTCGTTGACGAGTGCAAGGGGGCAACGGTTCCGGACTGCCAGTTCAAAGATTTCCGGTCGGAACATGCATGTAGACTGCACCGGTCGCTGCCTCTCCCAGGTAGCAGGCACGGGAAGGATCATCGAGTGCTGCGATTTTCCCGGCCAACCCGTTCGCGGCGGGGCAGCCCTGTCGCCGCACACCGGATCCGTCTGTCCGCAATTGATACTCTTGGATTTGGGATGGATTCCCGACGATTCGTCCGCGGTGGTTGGCGGGCCGGCACCCACGATCACTGCTTAGCATGAACACGGCCCGGGAACTGAGACGCTTGCCGGCACTGCATCGGTTGCTGGAAACCGAGGTGGCGGTCAGTTTGGCGAACGAATACGGCCAGGCCGCCGTGGTGGCTGGTGCCCGGAAAGTGTTGGCAGCGGTCCGCACGGACACGCTGGAGAGGGGCGAACCGGTTCCGGATGCGACCGGTCTGGCCGACCGGCTGGCGGAGTGGATGCAAGCCAACCTGACACCCACGCTGACTCCGGTCGTGAATGCCACCGGAGTGATTCTGCACACCAATTTGGGCAGGGCTCCACTCAGTCACGACGCTTTGTCCGCCATACAACAGGTGGGCCTGGGATACAGCAACCTGGAGTTCGACCTCGCGACCGGCGCGCGTTCCGATCGCTACCGTCACTCGCGGAGAGTGCTGGCCTACCTGACAGGTGCCGAAGATGCCGTGGTGGTCAACAACAATGCAGCGGCCTTGATGTTAATTCTGGCAGCATATTGCAAAGGCCGTGAAGTAGTGATCAGTCGCGGTCAGATGGTGGAAGTCGGCGGCGGGTTCCGTATCCCCGACATCCTGGAGCAGAGCGGGGCGCACCTGCGGGAAGTGGGTACAACCAACCGCACCTACGTGTCCGACTACCTGGAGGCCCTTAGCGACCGAACCGCCGCGGTGCTGGTGGTCCATGCCAGCAACTTCCATCAAGTCGGTTACACGGTACAACCAGAACTGGCCGACTTGGTCAGTGCCGTACGGGGCACTTTCCGGGACGCCGACAGGCCCTTGGTGTTGCATGACTTGGGCAGTGGCCTCCTGATGCCGTTAGGTGGTTGCCTGGAGGCGGAGCATACAGTGGCCGACAGCGTGTCGGCCGGGGCGGATCTGGTCGCCTTCAGTGGTGACAAACTGCTGGGGGGCCCACAGGCCGGAGTCGTGGTGGGTTCTGCCGGCGCCGTAGCCCCTTTATTGCGCCATCCCCTTTTGCGTGCGCTCCGAGTCGACAAGCTGATACTGGCCGCGTTGGGGGCTACCTTGGAGCCGTATGTGCGGGATGAGGCCACCGTGACGATCCCAGCGTTGTCCATGGCGTCCAAGTCCGCGGCCGAGCTCAAAACAAGAGCCGAGGCCCTGTGCCGCACGTTGTCGGGACATGGGGTGCCGGTGACCACAGTGGATCTGTACGGGGCTGCCGGTGGCGGCAGCATGCCCGGCACCCCCATTCCCGGTGCCGGGATTGCCGTGCGCGTTGATCGCCCCGATATGTGGTCCGCGTCCCTGAGAGCCGGGAAGCCGCCGGTAGTGACCGTCATTCGACACGGGCAACTGGTGCTAGACCTGCGCACGGTCTTTCCCGACCAGGATCAGGTTCTGGTACAGGCTCTTTTGACAGTGCATGGCCGGTGATGCATGACTGCATGCGGCGAAACGGTTTTCCTGAAGCTGGGCGGCTCCCTGTTGACGGACAAGACCGCGCAGGAGGTCCTGCAGGCCAACCGAGTGAAGTCGATTTGCGCACAGATCGCGACGGTCTTGGATGAAAGGCCGGAACTGAAATTGGTTTTGGGAGTTGGATCGGGTAGCTTTGGACACTTCCCGGCATTCCAGTACGGCTTGGCCCAAGGGGCGGATCATCCCGATGCATGGATGGGGACGGCCATCACGGCCGACAGCGCGGCGCGGCTGGTACGCCATGTCACCGGTTGTCTCATCAAGGCTGGCGTCAACGCCTGGAGCTGTCAGCCAGGCAGTGCCTGGATGGCCCAAGGAGGCCGGGTGCGCGGGGGCCCTGCCGACGTGTTGGCGCGTGCGTTGGCCAGCGACTTGGTGCCCGTGGTTCACGGCGACGTGATGCTCGACCTTGAACAGCGCGTGTGCATAGCCAGCACCGAGGAGATATTTCGCTTTCTGGTACCAAGTCTCCGGCCTAACCGAATTCTGCTGGCCGGCGAGGTCCCGGGAATCATGTCCGGCCCTGCGGAACAGTGGCGGGAGACCAAACCTATTCCCCGACTACAACTGGCTCGGAGCGGAGACCTTCCCCTCGTCCCGGGTGCAAGCAGGGGCGTGGATGTAACAGGCGGCATGCGTACCAAGCTGCAGCTGTGCCTGGAGATGGTTGAGGCATGTCCGGAAGCGTACGTGCACATCTTCGATGGGCGTCCGTTGGGTGCGGTACAGGCAGTTCTGACGGATCCGGACCTGCAAGTGGGAACGCGCGTGGTGGGACTGGACCAATCCCGGTAGTTGCATGACTGGCGGGCCAAACCCGCCGTCCGCCGGGATTGCGCATCGCTATAATTTGGGTGATCGGACTCCTGATCGAGGGAAGCTGATCGGGCACTTCCGCCTTAGGCTTGACAGTGGATCAGGGCCATGATTTTGCGGCTCGTTGGCTTCTTCGCCATTCTTGGCTTTCTGATTTTTATTCACGAGCTGGGCCACTACCTGGCTGCCCGGCTGGCGGGGGTCAAGGTGGAGGAGTTTGGCATGGGCTACCCTCCCCGCCTGGCCAAACTGTTCCGTTTCCAGGGTACGGACTTTACCCTCAACTGGATTCCCTACGGTGGTTTCGCGCGCCTCAAGGGCACGGATGACGGTGATCGTGCTCCCGATGCCTTCGATGCCGCCTCGCCCCTGAACCGGGCCTTCATTTTGCTGGCGGGGGTCGGCATGAATCTTGTGGTCGCGATCGTCTGCTTTGCCGTGACCTACCGGGCCGGCGTCCCGGTGTCAGCCGGCCTGCCGGAGCTGACGGAAATCGGCCGGGGGTCCGTTGCGGAAACCCTGTCCCTGGAGGAAGGTGACATCGTGCTCACCGTGGACGGTGCCGCGGCCAGTGTGCCGATGTTGACGGAGTGGGTGGGTATCAATGGCTTGCGCAGTGCTCCGGTCGGTTCGATGGAGGCCACCGGCCAAGTGACTGTGATGAACAATGGAGCGCTGAAGCAGCTGCCCCTGACCGGAGACATCGGCCTCAAGGATCTCTTGGACGGATCTCGATACCGACCGGTGCTCAGCACGATGATTACGGCGGTGGAAGATGCAAGTCCTGCTGAGGGGTCCGGATTGGAGGTCGGCGACCGCATCTATTCGCTGGCGGCGGAGCCGGTTTCGCTGTTCGGCAACTCTCTGATTGAACGGACCCAGGCTCATGCGGGGCGCGAAGTGTCAATTGAGGTCCTGCGTGGCGGAACCGAGTGGGTGTCCGCACGCATAATACCGAGGATGGATCCTCCCGATGGCCAGGGCCCCTTGGGGATCACGGTGTCGACGACATCGCGGATTGGCTACGTCCGATCGGTACGGGCGGCCCTCCTGGGATTGACGGATACACTCGGTTATGTGTGGGCCACGCTGCGACTTCCCGCCGAAATGATCCGGGACCGGGAATCCGATGTGTCCGGCAGCCTGGTCGGACCGGTTGGTATCGCCTCCATGGTGGGGGATGCGATCGAAGCCACAACGCGGACCGGGCTCTGGCTGCCGGTCCTGAGGTTGACGGGTGCCTTGAGTGCCGCCTTGGCCGTGGTCAACCTGTTGCCGCTTCCGGCACTGGACGGCGGCCGCCTGCTGTTCGTCGTGATCGAAGTGGTTCGGCGCAGACCGGTGCATCCCGAACGGGCTCGGGTTGTCCACTTTGTGGGCATGGCACTGCTTCTGGTGCTGATGGTGGCCTTGACGGTTCAGGATGTGACGGACCCGCAGCAGCCCATCGACTGGTATGGACTCCTCGGCAACTGAATCCGGCGTCTACGGACGGAACACGGGAAGCATTGCGACGCGGGCCGGGCGGAACCGGCCCGCTGCCGGAAATGCAGCGGGCCGCTATGCGGTGCAAAGAAGCCATCCCTGTGGTTGGTGTGGGGCCGGTAACTTTGCATCCGCGGTCAAATGCCGGGTGTGCGGCACGTCCCTGAGGTTCGTGACGCGCCGCGTTCGATGTCCGGGTTGCAGGCACACCCAATCAACTGCACTGGTCGTATGCACCAGCTGCGGAACCGAGATACGCCCCCGACCGTTGCAATTGCCGTGGCTGATACCCTTGCTGGGAGCGGCGGCAGTACTGTTGATCCTATTGAATTCCTAGATGTTGGCCCAGCCGCGCCGGCAATGAAACCATGGCAGGCTCCATCTACACAGTCCAGGAACTCATGTACGCCCTGGTGACCGAGCTGGAGTATCCGACGTGGGAGGAACTGCATTGCCTGGACGACTTGCGGGCGGACGAGCAGGCCGAGGTTTCGGAGTTTTGGAGCCTAGTGCCCCAGGCGCGGCGCCTCAGGGTGGCCGTTGCCTGTCAGGAGTTGGCGCAGGACCATTCGGCCTTTCGCGGCGGGGCCCTGTTTAGATTCCTGGCGGACGACGCGGATCCCCAAGTCCGAACCGCGGCTATGGTTGGTCTGGGGCTGGATCCCGACCTTGCCAGCTTGGAGGTGCTGCTGGCCCGGGCCGAGGTCGAAACCGACGACTGGGTCCGCCTTGCCGCAGCCGAAACCTTGGGCCGGTTTCTACTGGCAGGTGAACTGAAATCGTGGCCTGAAGGGATGCAGACCGCCGCGGCCACGAGGTTGATTGACTGGTCGGCGGAGGATGCGCCCGATCTGATCGCGGTGACTCTTGCCAATCTGGGTTATTGCGGCTTGGAGGAAGTACGTGAGACCTTGGCCGCCAACCTGCTTTCGGAATGGGAAGTGCGGCGGGAGGCCGCGTTGGCCGGCATTGCCAACAGCACCAACCGCAGTTGGGAATCGGTGGTTCTCGGCATCTGGCGTGAGGACCCGGATCTCGATGTCCGGGCCGCGGCCCTGCGCGCGGCCGGCCGGCTGGGACTGCAGGGGTTCCTGGACATTTGCCTGAACGTGGTGGAATTCGAGGAAGAGTCCAAGCTGCGTCTCGGTGCCATTGCGGCCCTGGGTGATCTGGGCGGTGCCGTCGCGTGGCGCGCCTTGGCCTACGCCGGCGAAACGACAGACGAGGAGCAGCGGCTGGCGGTGGAAATAGCCCTGGAACGCTTGGAAACGGACACTGATCCGTCTGGGAGCACCTTCAGTTGAGGGCCAAAGCCATGGCCCTGTTGGGAGCCGGCCCGCCGGAGGAGAGTTCGGCCTGATGCCCGTTTCCGCTGATCGGACTCGGGAAGATGCCGCGCGGCACCGACTGGACCGGCATCCTCCAATGCTCTCCGCACATACCGCGGACAGCGAAGTGCAGTGGGCCGGACGGCGGGCGGATCCCGTCCGCTTTGCGTGGACTGTGATTCTGGTCTCCTTTGCCTGCTTCTGCCTCCTGGCCGTCTTGATCACGGCCGTGTCCGTATTCACCTACCGCAACGCCACCATGCGGGGCGAACTGTTGTTACAGTCCACGATCGGCACGGTGTACCTGCACAACGGCGGGCGTGCGGATGCCGTCGCGGTAACCTCTCCTGTATCCGAAATCAACCGCGGCAGCCGCCTGGTGACTCAACGGGAGGCAACCCAAGGAGTGTTGGGTCTGTTTCGTTCCCGGACCACGGGCGGCATGCTCAATTCGGTCCAGATTTCATCGGACACCATCCTCGACATCCTCAAGGTCGAACGGCCGCTGTTTCCGGGCAATGGGGCCGACCATCTGGTGGATCTGGTTCTGCCCAAGGGCCAGATCCGGGTTGTAACGCTGATGCCGGAAGGCCAGTCGATTCGAATGCAGGTCAAGACGCCGCATGGGTCGGTCCAACTGCACGAAGGCGTGTTTCGTCTGTCGGTGGGAAACCGGCAGACGGAAGTGGTCGCCATCAACGGGGAAGTGGCAGGCCACAGCCGGAACGGAGCGACCTTCCGGTTAGGGGAAGGCCAGCGGCTAACTTTCGAGCACAACCGCATTTCGGAGCCGGTTCCGGACATCGGTTCCGAAATCCTGACCGATGGGCGCTTTGAGGCTCCGGTCGACGAGAACTGGTCCCATGCCGTGGTGGCCAGCGACATTCCGCCTCCGACCATGGAGCGTGTGCAGGAGGACGGCCGCTGGGTGATTCGCTTTCACCGTGCCGTTGGCGACAATGCCCACAATCAGTTCGAGTTGCGCCAATCCGTTGATCGGAATGTCAGTCTGCATGAGAGTCTGTATCTCCGCCTTACGGTGCGCATCAACTACCAGTCCCTGCCGGGCGCCGGCGTGCTGAGTTCCGAATTTCCGGTGCGTGTCGAGATTGGCTACACGGATATATACGGGCAGGAACGGGCCTGGGGGCACGGCTTCTACTACCGCGAGCCGATCGCCGGATTTTGGATCGAAAACGGGGAACAAATCCCGCAAAGTACTTGGTTTGCCTATGAGTCCCCGGATCTCTTCAACCTGCTGGCCCTGAATCCACCCGAAACGATTACCTATGTCCGCATTCATGCGAGCGGACACGACTATACCAGCTATGTCGGGGAGGTGAGCCTGACGGCCCACTAGCCAACTGCGTGGGGCGGCTCCCCGAGGCAGGTCCCAGCGCATCCCGTTAACCAACAGGATGAGACTTCGCGATCGGTACTCTCGGTCAGCCCTCCGCAGCCGCCGGCTGCACTACGCGCGACGTCCCCAGGAACAGTTCGTTGGAGGTCGCATCCCGATTGATCGGCCCGATATGATCCGCGTCCACCCAATGGGTTCGTGTCCAGTGGACCGGATGGTACAGGCCGAACACCCAGGTCAGTTCCGCGTCGGGTTCCACATGCGCGGGAACCGATACAGTAATTCGTTCCTGCCGTTCCTCGCCGATGGGCCACTGCGTAGTCGGCCAGAGGCCGCCTCCGGGAAACGAGTCGAACTGCGCCACAATGTTGCCGTCCCGGTCGCGCAGATGCAGGAACAGGGCCCAGTCGAACTGCGGCTGATCGATTGCTACCAGTTGCAAGTGGACCCGGACTGATTTCCCGGGAGTCACCGTGGACGGCAGATCAACAGCGGACAGCTGCATGCTGGGATGGTCGTCTACCGGACCGGTCCAGTCCCTGTGGACTTCCCAGCCCGCATCCGCGTAGCGCAGGGACTCGGGTGGCACAAAGGCCGGATCAATGATCCAGGATGGTGTGGCGGTACTGAGAAGGAACAATCCGGCCGGAACAATCACCAGAATTTTGCGGACCCCGGCGGGCCAGAGGCCTGCACCTAAGCCGACCACCAGTGCCAGCACCGGGATCGCGGGAAACAAGTACCTTCCCTGCGCCGCCGGCGCCACCAACATGAACCTCAGCCAGGCAACCAGCAGGATTCCCAGCCAGGAGAAGGCCAGCATGCCCTGCATGAATTGGGCATCGTGAAAGAGGTACTGTTCGGGGTCAAGGCGGCGTGCCCATCGCAAAAACCACAGCAGAAAGCCAGCCACCGCGACCAGGGTCAGGATGCCAAGGACTGTGTAAACAACCTTTGGATATGGGAGTGTCAGCCCACCGAAGACACCCCAGAAGCTGCGAAACATGAACGGGAGTTCACGGACGAAGCCGGAAATCGTCAGAGTTTCCCGGCGCAAGTCGATGTTGGCTTCCCAAATGTTCCAAGCCAGCGGATCACGGTACATCAACAGGTTGCGTATGTACCACCACCCGGACACCATCGTGGCCGGGACCGCCATCCGCCAACCCGTGTCGAAGACGAACCTGCCGTCGCCGCGCCTCCAGGCAATCCAAGTCAAGGCCAACAGAACCACGGCCGTCAACCCCAGACCACTCAGCTTGGCTCCAAGCGCGATGCCGAGCCAGGCCCCCAGCGACCATCCCTGATGTACCGCGACCCGCCGATCCTGGGGGTAGTGCGGAGCATCCCCAAAACGCATCCATTCCGCCAGACGCCAGATAAGCACGGCTGCCGCGGCGACTATCAGGTTGTCGTTGTTGGCGGAGGCCCCGATGAACACAAACTGCGGCACGAACGCGAGCACAGCTGTGGCCGGCAGGGCCAGGGAAGGGGCAAGAAACAACCGGACGAAACGGTAGGTTGCCCACAGGGCGATACAACACAGAAGGATGGACCACAGGCGCAGGATGTGTAGGGCCAGGAAAGTGCCTGACCACGGCCAACCGTCGTCGTCGTGCGCTAGGAAGTAGTTCCGGTTCTCCGTGGCCGTTTCCTGACCCAGACGGGCATACGGGTTGATGCGGTCGGCCAAAACCGGGAAGTCCGACATGTCGATCCACCCCGTAAGGATCGCGCCTGCGATGTAGTAGAGGGGGGCCTGGGTGCCCTGTTGTTGCCAGAGACCCGGCGTGTTCGGTTCCGAACGCGGCAGGTCGTACCAGGTCACGATATGCTGGACAAACGCGAGGTGCTGAAACTCGTCGGGGGTTTCAAAGGCGGGCACTACGACGCTGAAGTACGCGGCCAGCAGCGCGAAGAGCAACAGCAGGCCGGCAATCCAGAGTCGTTCACGACCCTCGGGCCAAGGCTTCGGGCCGGTGGCGTGCATGGCGTGCGACAGGAACTGCGCGCCGCGGGTTTCCCGGGCAAGGCTTCGGCCGTCAGACCGTCGTCGGGCTACGCTTGGCTGGGGACCACCAGAACAGGAAGTAGAGCAGGGTCAGCCCAAAGCGCAGCCAAACGTCGCGAATGCGGAAGGTGGAATCGCCGTTGGCCCTCGGGAATTCATGACTGGGTACTTCGCACAGACGGTATCCGCAACGGATCGTCTTGATGATCATCTCCTGCTCGATGGTGTGGATGTCCTCCGTCAGCCCCAGGTCCAGGGCCACCGAGCGCCGAATGGCCCTGAAGCCGTTCTGGCAGTCGGTCATGCGGACCCCTTGACTGTAGTTGATGATCAACGTAATGACCTGGCTGCCAAACAGGCGGATGGACTGCTTGACGGTAGCGTGCAGTTCATCACTGCCGCCAATCATGCGGGAGCCCGATACATGGTCGGCCTCATTGCGCACGATGGAGCCGATCAGGCGGGGGATTTCGGTGGGGTCGTGGGAGCCGTCCGCATCCATCAGGACGACGATTTCGTTGCGCGCCGCCAGCAGACCCTGGCGCACGGCTGCGCCCTTGCCCATGCCGTTGTCGCGCAGGACGGTCGCCCCGGCGGCGGTGGCCACCTGCTCCGTCCCGTCCGTGCTGTTCCCGTCAATCACCAGTACCTCATCGGCCATTTGCCGGGCGACGTGCAGAATCGGCAGCAAGGAATCCGCTTCGTTGAGCGTAGGGATTACCACGGTGAAGGGAGGCAGGGCCGTGGAACCGTCTTCGGTGTCGCGGACCAGGCTGTAGTTGTCGAGATACCACTGGGGGATAACGGCCATGTCGAGTAAACCGGATGCAGGGGTTCAGTTTGGGCGGCTAAGCCCGTAGGCAGCAGAGGACGGATATCGGGAGTCCGTGCGACCTGCACCACAGTTCGCGATGGGTCGGCTGATAGGGTTGCAATCGGCAAGCCAGGGACCTGTCGGGCGGCTGGAAGTCCGGGGACTGTTCCACGAGCCAACCTGTCCAGGCCATGAATTCCGGTACATCGCTCCTTACGTGCAAAAGGCTTCCCGGTGCCATATGTTCGGCCAGCATGGACAGGAACGGCGGAGACATCAGCCTTCGATGCTGGTGCCTGCGTTTCCACCACGGATCGGGGAACAGCACGTGCACCGCCGCCAGGGATCGCCTTGTGCAGAGCCTCGGCAAGGCGAATCGTACATCGTCATCGCAGAACCAAACATTGGCCAGTTTCTGCCTGGCGACCCGCATCAGTGCGCGTCGGACGGCTGCGGTCAAGACTTCCACTCCCAAAAAGAGGGTGTCCGGTTCGTGGCGGGCCCGGTTCAGGATGAAGTCGGCTCGGGCGGGTCCGATTTCCAGCTCGATGGCTCGGGCAGCTCCCCGGCTCTCCAGAAATTGAGCGGCGGCTTTCGATTCCGGTGTGTCAAGCATCAGGGAACGGATGAATCGCTGACCCTCGGCCCATACGGGCTCAAGCGAATCGGATGGCCGCAGGCGCGGATCGCCGCCCAGCAGGCCTTTGCCGCGTTGCCAATCCCGCAGGATGCGTCGATGGTCTTCCGCGGTCAGGGGTTCCCACGGGAAGTCCATGCGCCCTTGGCTGAACGGTGTGTTCCCGGTGTTCACCGAGGATTGCCGGACCGAACCGTCAGTGTCCACCGGCGGTGTTCAGAATACGGTGGATTTCCTCCTGCACCACATCCACGCTTGCCGGCAACTCCCGCAGAGGGTTGACCAGCGTGCTTTCCACTTCCTCCAGGCCTGCGAAGTGATAGTCCGTCTTGAACTTGGTGAACTTCAGGCCATGGGCTGTGCTTACAACCACGGCGCGGTCGTGTTCTCGGATTTGTTTCTGCTCCACGAGCTGCATCACGGCGGCCAGGGCAACTCCGGTGTGGGGACAGGTATACATGCCGGACCGATCCGCCAGGGCCGCGGCATTGGCCAGTTCGTGTTCGGTTACCGACACCACCAGGCCATCGGATTCCCGGATCGCCTTCACGGCCTTGTCATAGCTGACCGGATTGCCAATCTGAATGGCCGAGGCCAGCGTGGACTTGGCGGTCATGGGTTCGTATCCCACAAATCCGTTCAGGAAGTTCCGGTACAGCGGATTTGCCTTCTCCGCTTGGGCCGCCACCAAACGCGGCATCCTGTCGATTACACCCAATGTTCGCATCAGTTGGAAACCTTTGTACACGGCACTGATGTTGCCTAGGTTGCCCGCAGGCACGATCACCCAGTCGGGCACCTCCCATTCGAACTGCTGGACAATCTCCATGGCCACGGTCTGTTGTCCTTCGATCCGCAGGCTGTTCATCGAGTTGGCCAGGTAAATGGACTGGTCGGCGGTGACGGCCTGCACCACCTGCATGCAACCGTCGAAGTCCGTGTCCAGGGCCAGGACGTGGGCGCCGTTGGCAATCGGTTGAATGAGCTGGGCAGGACTGATTTTGCCCAAGGGCAGAAAGATGATGGCGGGAATGCCGGCGGCGGCGGCATAGGCGGCCAAAGCCGCACTCGTGTCTCCGGTACTGGCGCAGGCCACGGCTCGGATGCCACTGCCACCGCGTTGGACGATGCGGTTGACCACACTTACCAGGACCGTCATGCCAAGATCCTTGAAGCTGCCCGTGTGGCTGTTACCGCACATCTTGACCCACAGATCCCCCAACCCCAGATGCCGGCCCAGGGCATGGGCCCGAAACAGGTTGGTGTTGCCTTCGTACATGCTGACGATGTGATTGTCGGCCAGATCCGGCATGACCCACTCGCGGTAGCGCCATACACCGCTGCCTACGGGGTAGGTGCTGGATCCGTTGCGGCCGTCCAACAGGGTTCTCCACTCCCGGCCGGAACGGCTGGCCAGCCGTTGCAGATCGTGTTGAACCTCAAGCAGCCCATCGCAAGCCGGGCATCGGTACACGACCTCGTCGACGGAGTACGCGGCCGTGTTCCCGCAGCGATTGAAACAACGCAGGGCGCTATGTTGGGTATCGTTTGCGAACATCGCCCAGCATTCTGCCAGTTGTCGGTAGCTGGCGGCACAAGCCCCTTGCAATCGGGCCCGAATTGCCCACCTCCCCTAGAGGGGGGGATCCTGTCAGAAGCGGTGTGGATGGGACGGCGCGCGCACCATGCCCCGTGCCGCTCACTGAGCGGCGGGGACTGGACGAATGCCCAGAAACACCTGTTTGCCGTTGAGGATCCGGAGGATTTCCTTCGGGGTCCACTGACTGCGGCGGGATGCCCCGGACTGCTCGAATATGCCGCTTAGCTCGATGGGCGACAAGGGTCTGTTGTCGTTGGACAGAAAGACCCTGAAACATGCAGCCGTCAGGGGCAGCGTGTCGTCAATGAAATCCGGTTGATGGGTGCAGTTGATCCGCAGGCACTCCGTCAGGGCATCCACCCGGCGGACCTCGCCGGTTTCCGCGTCCACCCAGTCGACCTCCTCCGTGTCCACATGGGTGCGAAACCGCTGTTGGCATTCGTCGCACAACTGCTGGTACAGGTGAAAGCGGTAGTCGAGGCTGCTGTTGGCCCACCACTCGTGGTCGATGTGGAACTCCGTGTCCTCACCCGGACCAAAGCGGTGGGATGCGTGGACGCGGGTTGACTGTTCTGACATCTTGCGGACGTATCTCCCTGAGGTCTCGGTCGGTGCCTTTCGTTGTGTGTGGTCAGTTGGTCAGTCCGAATTCACGGGGGTCGGACAGGCTGCGCAGGCGCGAATTGGAGGTCAGGGCGTGGATCACCAGACCGGGCGCATAGCGTTGGATGGCATTGACGACGCTGTACACGGTACTGGCGTGGACGGTGCTGTCCGGTTTCTTGAGGAGCTCCATCGCGACCTCCTCCACCAGGTTGAATATGGAATTGCCGCTCTCGCGATTTCGGAAATGGGTTCTGTACTCGGCAAGTTTCTCCTCGTCCGTACAGGCAACGGCCTGATGCAAGTCCAGTTCGCAGCCGATGGTCATGATGGACTTGGTCCGGTCAATTTCAAGCCTGAGTGGCGCCGTTTCGCCGGGGGCCCCGTCCAGCAGGGGATCCTCAACCGCGTTCAGGGTCCAGAACCACTCCTGTTTTGGCCTACGCGTATTGAAGTTGAGGGTTATCGTCCCGTCCGAACGACGCTCGACATACAGGTTGGCACCGGCCGGGATGTTGTGGCTCAGGTAGTACTCCTCCAACCCGCAAATATAGCGGCCTTCGGGAACATACCAGCATTCCATCACCCCTCCGTGCACCGGATCGCGCATCTCGATCCGGGTCTTGAAGTCCGGATCAAGATCCAGGAGCTCCTCCATGGGACCGGTGACGGGCAATGTGCCGTGCAGCCTGTGGGGGTACAGGAGCACCAAATGAACCTGTCCCAGCGTGTCGAGTTGCGGCTGACGCTCCGACCACTCGTCCGCCAGGTTCGCCTCCAGGCTGAGTAGATCGTTGGTGAAAGTCGAATAGACGTAGTTGACCCTGACCGGCTGGAGCGCCATGGGTACGGAGCGGGCCGCCGCGGGAAGGCCGCTGGCTCGGTGCCAACAGGCAACGCCACCAGCCATGACTTCCTCGAACCGGGGATCCTGTGACAGTCCAATGTCGAGGCTCAGTTGCAGGAGTTCCGGGCTGAGTTCGTCGGCCTTCAAATCGAGGACGCCAAGGATTTCCGAGGACAAGACAGGTCGTTCCTCGTCGTAAATCTTGGCTTCCGCCATGTTCAGGCTGAATTCGTCCACTTCGACAAGCTGGTCGCGCAACAGCCATCCACCGTTCCATTCGATGAATTCTTCGGATCTCGGGCCCGCTTCCAGGGCATACCGAAGTGCATCCTCAATCTCTTCCTCGTGCTGTTCGAAGATTTCTTCCGAGGTGAGCATGCCAGCCGCACTGAAGTCCTCCTCGCCCAGGTCGTTGAGCGGATGCTTGGTTCTGAGCTGTGCGGCAAATTCACAGATTTCCTCGGGGTCGGACATCAGAACCTCAAGTACGGAGAACTTGCCGTGTTCGGGGTTGTAGCCGTTCCGAATGTCCATGACCATGCCGGTGCGGTAGTCCATGGCCGTGAACACAAGGGTTTGGTCCTTGGCGAATTTCTTGCCGGGCTGGTACATGGTGCCCAACTTCAGCATTTTTTCGATCTGACTGTTTTCGCGGGCCTGATAGTGTTCAATCAGGCGGATGGCAAGCTTCTCGAACGGTGCAGGGGTGCCTAGTTGGCCGGTTGCCAGTTGCTCGTACAGAAAGTCAAGATCCCCGTCGGTGGCCGTAAACTCGGATGTCCAGAAGTGGGGGTCCAACGTCTTGCGCAACATCAATCAGGAACTCCGAGTCGGCAGGGCGGAATCACGGGGAATCACAAGCTCGCTTTACAAAGCGTCGACCTGCCGCGGCAGGTCGACGCATACTGATAATTATACCATTGGATAGACTTGATGCCAGCACCAACCGAAATGCTTTACGCCGTTTCCGTCGCCCGGATGTCGGCCCTGAACCGCGCGCGATAACGGGAACGTTGCGGCACCTGCTGCCGGGACAACCGGTCTGGAACGGCTTTAACTCAAGCCACCTGGCCCTGTACGATTGGGCAGCCTTTCGTTCATAATGTCATCCGGCGTTCCAAGTCGACTTGCAGGGAGCTGTTGACATCAAGACCTTGGCGATGATCCTGGCCGGAGGTGCCGGGACCCGGTTGATGTCCCTGACGGAGCAACGAGCCAAGCCCGCGGTTCCTTTCGCGGGCAAGTTTCGCATCATTGATTTCGCACTCAGCAACTGCGTACATTCCGGCATTTCCACGGTCGGGGTCCTGACCCAGTATCAGCCGCACAGCCTTCAGGACCACTTGGGCATCGGCAAACCGTGGGATCTGGACCGCGCGCAGGGCGGAATCCGCGTACTCCAGCCCTATACCGCGCCGGACGCTCAGGCTTGGTATACCGGTACTGCCGACGCCATCCTGCGCAACCTTTTTTTTATTGAGGATCATGATCCGGATGCTGTTCTCATCCTGTCGGGCGATCACATCTACAAGATGGACTATATGCCCATGCTAGAGCAGCATCGGCGCACTGAGGCCGACCTGACGGTCGCCGTCATGCCGGTGCCGCTGGAGGAAACGCCTCGGTTCGGCATTATGGAGACCGATGACGACAACCGGGTGGTGGAGTTCCACGAAAAGCCGCCCGGCATGGACAAGGGCAACTTGGCCTCGATGGGGATTTACATCTTTTCGACGAACCGGTTGGTGCAACGTTTGCGGGAGGGCACGGACGAGGATCCCCGCGACGATTTCGGCCAGCATGTCATTCCGGCCATGATCGAATGCAACGATCGGGTCTATGCCTTCAACTTCGATGGCTACTGGGTGGACGTGGGTACGTTGGACTCCTACTGGTCCACGAATCTGGACCTGCTGAAACCGGATCCGCCACTGGACATGTACACGCGGGAATGGCCCGTCCTGACCCGGTCCACCGAACACCCGCCGGCCAAGGTGTCGGCCCAGGCCCAGATTTCACGGTCGCTGGTCTGCAACGGGTCGGTGATCAAGGGCAAGGTCCACGACTCGGTACTGAGCCCCGGGGTTCAGGTGAGCGTGGGCGCCGAGGTCGTCCGCAGTGTGCTCATGAGCGACACGTGGATTGGACCCGGGGTACGCATTGAGAACGCGATCCTCGACAAGTCGGTTGTGGTCGCTGCCGGTGCTCGCATCGGTATGTCCGGTGACTGCGATCCCAACCAGGTTCATCCGGACCGGCTCCACACCGGACTAACCGTGGTGGGCAAGGGAGCCTTCATTCCCGATCACTGCGTCATC
The DNA here is from genome assembly GCA_965208365.1 of Caldilineaceae bacterium. Taxonomy (GTDB): domain Bacteria; phylum Chloroflexota; class Anaerolineae; order Caldilineales; family Caldilineaceae; genus Bin34. The sequence continues at coordinate 3,438,577 of OZ242330.1, forward strand.
GGCGGCAACGTTCACATTGCAGCGGATGCCGACGCGTCGCACTTTCCGCCGGACGGGGTCGTGGCGGACGGCTCCACCATCGGTTGAAGAACGGCAAGGTTATGAAGTCAGCTGCCTCAGACCGCATCCTGTCCCTCATCATGGCGGGGGGCGCCAGCGAAACCCTGGGCGCGCTCACGGAGGCCAGGGCCGAGCCGGCCCTGCACATCGGCGGCAAGTTCCGGCTGATCGACTTTCCGCTGAGCAATCTCACCAACAGCGAGCTGTACAACATTGGGGTTCTGACCCAGTACATGCCCCGTTCCCTGAACGACCACATCGGCGTGGGCAAACCCTGGGATCTGGATCGCGCTACCGGCGGCATGCGCCTGCTGCAACCCTACATGGGGGGAATGTGGGGTGGCTGGCAGAGCGGTAACGCCGATGCGGTGCGGCGCAATCTCGACTTCATCCGCAATCAGGGCGCTACGGACGTATTGATCCTGGCGGGAGATCACATGTACCTGATGGACTACCGTCCCATGCTGCGGCAACACATGGAACGGGGCAGCGAAGCCACTGTGGGGACACGCCACATCACGTCGCCGCACGATGCCTTTCGCTACGGGATGCTGGTGTCGGACCAGGAGCAGCGACTGCTGGCTTTTGAGGAAAAGCCGGGCCGCAGCCGCCGGTCCATGTCAAGTATGGGCATCTACGTTTTTGACGTGGACGCTCTGGCTGACGCCCTGATTTCGCATCCGGAACTGAACGACTTCGGCCGTGACGTGATTCCGTGGTTCCTGGAACGGAAAGCCCGGATTCACACCTACGAGTACAAGGGCTACTGGGCGGACGTGGGCACGGTCCAGGCCTACTGGGAAGCCAACATGGGACTGATTGCCGACGAGCCGGCGCTGAACCTGTACAACCGCCAATGGGTTGTGCGGACCCGCAGCGAAACGCAGGCGGCCGCACGCATCGAACCGAATTCCGACGTGTCCGACAGCCTGGTGTCCAATGGCTGCCGGGTGGGCGGAACGGTAAGGCACAGTGTGCTGTCACCCGGGGTGGTGGTCGAGGCCGGAGCCCGCGTGACCAACTCCGTGGTCTTGCGGAACGTGCACATTGGCGCCGATGCCGTGGTGGACCGGTGCGTTATCGACGACGACACCGTGATCGGCGCGGGTGCCCTGGTCGGGTACGGAGAGGACGAGGCTCCAAACCGACAACTGCCCGACGTGCTCAACACGGGCCTGACATTGATTGGTCTCGATTCCCATGTGCCGTCCGGCTACAGAATCGGACGCAACGTCCAGGTTCACTCTCGAACTGGTGCAGATGCGTTTCCATCCGAGGGAGAAGTAGCGTCCGGTGACATCATCGGTCAGGATCCCCGTCGTAGGGGCGAGCCGACAGGGGATTGATCTCCGTGTGTGGTTGGCCTCGTCTGCGAAACAGCGTGTCTGCGGTCCAATGCATGGGGAGAGGATGACAGCCACAACCGTTGGCGGGTCCAGCGAAGGGAGTCGGTTCCCCGATTGTGCTTCCTGGAGGACGCTGGCTTCGGACATGCGTTCACAACTGGTGCCCCGGTGCTTGCGTCGCAAAGTTGGAGTACCGGTCGGTTTGCCGGTCCGGCAACTGCAACTCAATTTTCCCGAACTTGGTGCGGATGTGGCTGTTGCTTTGCCCGCACTGCGACTTGAAGGACGCCTATGCCTACAGCTGACATTGGATTGATTGGTCTCGCTGTGATGGGCCAGAACCTGGTCCTGAACATGGCGCGCAACGGGTACCGCGTGGCGGTCTACAACCGAACCACTGCGCGCATGACGGAGTTCGTAAACGCCCATGCGGGGGTTTCCGTTGCGGGATGGGAAACACTCTCCGAGTTCGTGGCCGATCTCAAATCGCCCCGCAAAGTCATGGTGATGGTGCAGGCCGGCGGTGCCGTGGACGCGGTGATTGGAGAGCTTGTTCCATTGCTGGATCAAGGGGACTTGATCATTGACGGCGGCAACAGCCATTACACCGACTCCGAGCGGCGCAGCCGAGAGGTGGCTGCCGCCGGCTTGGAGTTTATGGGAATAGGCGTCAGCGGTGGTGAGGAAGGTGCCTTGTGGGGACCGTCCATCATGCCCGGCGGATCGAGGGAATCGTGGGCTGGAGTCGAGCCCATACTGACCGCGATCAGCGCCAAGGCCGAGCAGGACGGCAAACCCTGTGTCGCCTACATGGGACCGAGGGGTGCCGGGCACTACGTCAAGATGGTCCACAACGCCATCGAATACGGAGACATGCAGCTGATCGCGGAGGCCTATCAAATCCTGTGCAATCTGGGGGGATTGAACAATCGGGAGCTGGCTGCCACGTTCAGCAAGTGGAACTCCGCGGAACTGGACAGTTTTCTGATTGACATAACAGCCACCATTTTCGAAACCCGCGATGAGGAAACCGGCAACGATCTGGTGGACATGGTCCTGGACAAGGCTGCCCAGAAGGGCACGGGCAAGTGGGCCAGCCAGGACGCCCTGGACTTGGGGGCTCCGATTCCGACCATCAACGCGGCGGTGGTGGGCCGCATCGTGTCGAGTTTCAAGGACCAGCGGGTGGCAGCATCAAGAGTTTTGCCCGGCCCTGTCGCGCCTCCGAGGAATGTGGACCGGACAACCCTGGTTGAAGGAGTGCGCGCCGCTCTCTATGCCGCCAAAATCAGCGCCTACGCACAGGGCATGGCACTGCTGGGCCTGGCCAGCGACGAATACGGTTACGCACTGAACCTGGGGGAGGTCGCCCGTATCTGGCGCGGTGGATGCATCATTCGGGCTCGGTTCCTGGATCGCATCACGGAGGCCTACGAGCGGGATTCGCACCTGCCCAACTTGATGCTGGACGGGGAATTTCGAGCTGCCTTGACACAGCGTCTGCCGGCTTGGCGCACCACGGTGGCGGAGGCGGTCAAGACCGGTATTCCCGTGCCGGGACTGTCGGCCAGTCTCGCCTACTACGACTCCTACCGGAGCGCACGGTTGCCCGCCAATCTCATTCAGGCTCAGCGGGACCTGTTCGGGGCCCATACCTACGAGCGCACCGATCGGCCCGGAACCTTTCATTCAACATGGTCGTAAGCCCATGTCCACCCAGGCCCACCCGACCACCAGTCCCGTGCCGACAACGTCCCCGGCACGATTCTGGCTCGCGGCCACGCTTCTGACGCTGGTTCTCGGTTTGGCATGGATCTGGGTGTCGGCACCCGGACGCACATCTGCGGTGCTGGAGGACTCGGCCGGTCCGTTCATCGGCCATGCAGCACCGCCAATTCAGCTGGTGTCACTGGAGGATCCAACCGTTGCGAATGTTGTCAACGGAGTGGAGGTGCCCGTGGTCCTCAACTTCTGGGCGTCCTGGTGCAACCCGTGCCGCCGTGAGATCCCGGAACTGGTGGAGGCCACCCAGCGCTTTGGGCAAGAAGTGCGTGTGGTGGGGATTGTGATGCCATCCGACGCGGACGGGGCCAGGACCATGGCGGACGAGTTCGGCATCAACTACGAACTCTCGGTGGATGCTTCGGGAGGTCGGGGGCACGCGGACTACGACGTGCGCAGCATTCCAACCACCTACTTCATAGACCGCAGCGGTGTCATCAGGGCCAAGGTGACGGGGGAAATGAGTGCCGCGGTCCTGACGGAAGGCATCTCGCGCATCCTGAATTGACAGCCCTCAGGCCAGGGCGATTGCATCTAAATTGGGTGGCGCGACCGTGTGGTTGGCGCGTGGCCACAATGGGTTGCAAGAGTTGGACTGTCTCAACAGACGCGAAATGGCCGCGCGGGTCGGCATTGCCCTCCTGACCGGGCATCGGCTGGTACCGGGGCCAGCGTCGCGTCTGGGATGGTTGTGCCTCCGTGCGCACGATCCCCTGCACGACCACCGTGACTATTACCCGCCACAACCCCACCATCCGCGACTTCGACACCCACTTGTGCCGACGGGGCAAGTCTAGAAAGGTGGCACTCGTCGCGGCCATGCGCTAGCTGCTCCTCACCCTGAACGCGGTGATCTGGGATACAGGTTCCTTGGCAGCAGGAACCTGTGTCCACGGCTGTTGAGGCTTGACCTTCAACACAGTATCTGTGTTCCATGTCAAGTTATTGAAGGTCCAGATGACCACTCCTCCTGTGGCAACCAAGATGTCCCTCGGCGGGCCACCGCACCCAGTTGCTTAACGGCGCGCCCCTCTCACCTAACCTCACAGATTCCCTAATCTGCAGGTCGAATACAACATACAAATTGCTAAACGGTTACTCAACGAGATTGAAACGGTACTGCGGTGAGGAGCGTTCTCAATGGGGAACTCCCGCGACCCGCTCACATGTCTACATTGTTATTTCAGAGCTGGGATTGTGTATTTGTTCCATAACATGGTTATCCTGCCCGCTACATCTAACTACTGGGCCACACAACCCAACACGCCGGAGGGTGTGCACAAATGCTCCGTATTGACCTCAAACGACTGCTGGATGGCTGCTCCGACGACTCCTTCGACGCGGGCATCAAGATGGCTACAGTCCTGCAACCGCTGTCGGGGCCGGCTGGGCCTGTCAAACCGGCCGTGTACGCAGGTGGCCAGTACCAACTGGACAAGCGGTTCGCCGACACGTCCGATGCAGAACCGACGCCGGTGATCGTCATTGACAACGTGCCTTCCCAAGCCAATCGCTTGGAAGATGCCCTACGTCGCAACCGGGAACAGCTTGGCCTCCCGGAGTTCCTCCTGGATTTGGCCGAGTTGGGAGCGTTGCCGTCGCATGTGCTCCGCTCGCTGTCCTCGTTCCAGTTTCCGCATCGCAATGCCGACGCCTACCTGCGTGATTCGACTTGGGACGGCACCGATTTCCTCAAAACAGAGATTGGACAGTCCATTTTCGGGGCAACCGCCGGTGAGTGCGGCCCACTGATGTCATGGTTCCCGCAGGCCCTGCTGTACGGGTTCTGGCAATCCCATCTTGGCAAGAAACGGCACAACAGCAAGCATGCCCGCGCTTGGGTCTCGGAGATCATCGGCTGGAACCCCGCCGACACCGAGACCAGGACCTTTGGGCTGAAGGGCGATCCCCTGAACCTGAACATAGACGAGGAGGTGAGAGTCAACTCCAATGATCTGGGCGACTGGAGCATCGGCAAAGAGAACGGTACCAAGGCGGACAAACGTTCATCTTCAAAGCTTTCAGGCATCGGACATGGTCAAACACCGTTCACAGGCACCGATTCCGCGCTTGCTGCTGTGTCGTTCCAGCGCGTGACCCAGTTGGCCACCGTGTCGTTTGCCCAGCTTCGGCGTGTCAGTCTGGGGCGTGGCACCCCGCCCGCAACCGACGCGGCCGCTCGTGCCCTGCTGGTGGCCATGGGCCTGCATGCCCATCGCATCGCCTTTGAGCGTGCGTTCTCGCTTCGATCAGGTGCGGACCTTCGCCCCCGGTCCACAATCAAGACATGGCTGGGCGTAGAGGACGAACCTTGTGAAGTCGAGTCAACAGGTTCGCTCCTGCAGGAAGCAAAGGCTCACGCCCTTGAAGTTGGTGTGCCATTGGCCGGATGGGACCAACCATCAACGGTGTTGAAACCCAAACCCAATTTGGCTAATGTCATCCGTTCCACTTGGCCAAAGAGCACAGACTGATGTTCTCTGTTTCCGTAGAACTGTTGCATGGCGTGTTTCGGGGCGATGCGGACGGGACAGCCAACACCGGGCATCTGAGCAAGGGTGAGTGGCCGCCGTCACCCGCCCGTCTATTTGCTGCCTTTGTGGCGGCCGATGGCACCGGAATTGCGTGTCGCTTGACCGACGGATCGGAACTGGAATGGCTGGAAGGGCTGCAACCGCCCATCATCTACGCGGATCCTCAACCAACACATACGCCGATCCTTCCGCGGTACGTCGTTGAGCAACGCAAATCCGGCATCAAAAACCAACACCAGGAATACCCGGCCCGCAAAGGGACACGCGTTTGGCCGGGCGTGCGTGTCTGCCCGCGCACACCCATGATCCACTACACATGGGACACACCAATCCCGCCAGCCGACATCTTCGCTGCGCTTCAACGACGTGCAGCGCGCATTGGCTACCTTGGTACGGCAGATTCCCCGGCGCGCGTACAGGTCCTGACGGACGACAGATTGCTAGACCTGCCGGAATGCCAAGGGTTTGCCGCGTGCCCGGATGGTCAAATGCTGGTCAACGTCCCGCAACCCGGCGATCTTGCCATCTGGGATCGGATGTACGAGCAATGGACCGAACGGGGGGCGGCTTTGAGTCGAACACAGTTTCATGCCCTGAAACACGAGGTCCGTTACCGCAACCCGGCAATGGAAGTGCAACCTCCGCTGGACCGCGGTCAGGTGGTGGTCTGGCTACGGGTGGAACCTGCAGTGTCCGGGCGGCGCGTCGCGGCCATGACTGAACTGTTCAAAAAGGCTTTGCTGGCCAAGTACCAGTTCACATATGGTGGACCGCCGGCGGTGTTGCACGGCCACGGCATCAACGGGAAGGGGCATGACGACCTTGCCCGGTACTTGGCCCTTCCCGATGTCGGCTTCCAGTGGTCCAAAGGACTGATCCACGGACTGGCCTTGTGGATGCCACCGGGTTCCGAGTCGTTGGACCGTAGGCGAGCGCGTGACGCGGCCCTTTCAATTCGCACTCTGACGGGACGCGGCATCCAAGTCTCGGTAGTGTGCCAAGACAGTGCAATCCATCCACGGGCGACCCATCCCGATCGCTGGGAACGGAAGTCTCGCACATGGGCAACTGCTGTTCCTGCTATCCACGAACGTTGGCGAAGTCTCTCGTTGACCAACCTCGCGGTTTGGTGCGCTCATGCCGGATTGCCGGAACCGGTTGACTTCCGTGCCGCCCGCACCCCGCTCGTTCCTGGAGGGATTGATCTTGCACCTTCCGAGGTTCATCGCCCGGGAAGGCCCGTGCGACCCTACTCGCACATTGAAATCCGGTTTGAGGAACCCATACCGGGACCGGTTGTGTTCGGTGCAGGCCGCCAGCGAGGATTTGGGCTCTGTATCCCGATGGACGATTCCATACGCTCCTCAACCAGGACACAATGATGCTCAAGCCGACATTCGCAGAGTTCTACCAGGCCTGCAACGGATACGAACCTTTCCCCTGGCAGGACCGCTTAGCCAACAGCGTTGCTGAAACCGGTGCCTGGCCTGCGGAAATCGGAGTTCCGACCGGACTGGGCAAGACCTCGTGCCTTGACATTGCCGTGTGGTGGCTTGCTTCGCAAGCAGATCGGGAACCGGTTGCCCGCACTGCGCCGACGCGTATCTGGTGGGTTGTCAACCGCCGGTTGCTGGTGGATGCCACTGCGGATCACGCCCAACGCATAGCGGATATCCTTGAGGATCCGTGGAAAAAAGATGTTACCGGGCGGGAGTTGCAGACTGTGTTGGCGGTCCAGCAGCAACTCAGATTTCTCTCTGCCGGACGTGCACCGGCCTTGGATGTCATTCGGCTCCGCGGCGGCATTGCCGGGCGCACTCCAATCAATCCATCTTGCCCTACCATCATCCTTTGCACCTTGCCCATGTACGGCTCGCGTTTGCTCTTTCGCACATACGGCTCACGGTTGCGTTCCGTCGATGCAGCAATGGCTGGGACAGACAGTTTGATCCTGCTGGATGAAGCACACCTCGCTCCCCACTTGCAGAACCTGATCCCGGCCCTCAATGAATGCATGCCGGGCACCGTATCGATTCTCGGCGAACGTCGCTCCAGGCCTCAGTTGACATCCCTGACGGCAACTGGACGGGCGCAACCCGGACAACGGTTCGACCTGGACGACCGCGACAAGGCACATCCAATTGTCAAACAGCGCATCCATGCTGCAAAGCCGCTGGAAATCCGAGAGTGCAAGGGCGAGGCCGGAAAACATCTTGCCGAGGCGTGCTCCGACCTACTCAAGGGCAGACCGCCCTCCGCTGTCATCGTTTTCGCTAACACGCCGGACACTGCCCGCAAAACCTTCGAGCGGGTTCGGAAACGGCATAGCCGGGAAGCCGAAGTCCTGCTGCTCACTGGCCGCCAGCGCGAGTGGGAAGCGGAACGGCTGCGGAAACGCATCCTAGACCCGCAGGAAGGCATGGTCGATACATTCACCGTCCAACGCCGGCGGCATCTCATTGTCGTCGCAACGCAAACGTTGGAAGTGGGCGCAGACATCGATGCCGAGTACATGGTGTCCGAAGCGTGCGGAGTCCGGGCCCTTACGCAGAGACTGGGCCGCCTGAACCGCTTCGGACACCATGCCCATGCGCGTGCGGTGTATGTCCATATCCCGCCCAAAGGCAATAAGCCGAAAATATCCTGGCCGGTCTATGGTGTGGAGCCCTTGCAGGTTCTCGAGCGACTTCAGGGGGCTATTACAGAAGGCGGGACCAGCACGGTGGACCTGTCTCCTGCCAGGGCAGCCAAGGTCTTGGGAGATCCGGCCGACGGCATCGGACGCGCCTCGGAAATCATGCAGGGCATTTTGTGGGAGTGGGTGAAAACGACCACCCCGCCCGAGGGCGAAGCCCCGGTAGAACCCTACTTCGCCGGCATCAGCGGAGCGCAGTACTCGGTGTCCTTGATCTGGCGGGCACATGTTCCGGATCCGGAAGACGAAAACATACTCCGTCTCTGGCCTCGGACCACGGACAGGGAAGCGATGGAAGTCCCCATCCACGAAGTTCGGAGTGTGTTGGACCCCGCGGAAACCGTCTGTCGACTGGCCCTTGACAACCTCACAATCCAAGCAGCCACACCTGCGGATTTGCGACCGGGAGACCGCATTGTGTTGGCCATGGACCGCGGCCTGATGGACGATTTCGGTTGGAATCCCGAAGCATTCGATCCGGTCAGAGACATGTCTCTGACCGGGCAGGGATTGCCGCTTGACGCACAAGCAATTCAGCGTCTGTGTGGCATTGACGTTGGGCGATACATCGACACTTGCAACCAAGCGTTCAAGGCCGAGGGTGCAGACCAAGACGCTGGCGACAAGGCGGTTTCGGCACTCTTGGATGCAGTCCGGGCTGCTCCCGCACCGGCCGGATGGGAGTGGTCGGAGTGGGAGGATTTCCTCGATTCCTTGCAGCCGGATCCCAAGCGGTCACGACGCAGCGTCCTGCGCTTGCACACGAACGACAACGACGGCACCTGGAATAGCAGCGACCTGGATGAAACATCGCTGGCTGTTGACGCAACCGGTTTGGATGCCCACGGCGAGGCGGTAGCAAACCTAGCCGCGCGGATCGCCGAGAGGATTGGTATTCCTCCGCCATTGGCCTGTGTGGCAGAGGCGGCGGGAAAACTCCACGACATCGGCAAAGCCGATCATCGGTTTCAACGCTGGCTGCAATCCAGCTTCGAGCCGGGGCAGCTGCTGCGAGCCAAATCCAACACGCCCCGCCATCGTTGGGATGCGACACGCGAGGCAGCAGGGTGGCCCAGCGGTGGGCGTCACGAAGAATTGTCTGCCCGTTTGGTCCTTGCCTGGCTGCAACAAGGCAAACCCCCATTCAACCGGCGGGAACAAGACTTGCTCGTCCACCTGATCGCCAGCCATCATGGAAAAGCCCGTCCGTTCACGATGCCGGTTCCTGACGACAGCCCCGCGCAAGTGTCCAGTCTGATTGACGGCGTGCAGGTCCAGGTTTCCGCCAATCTTGCCGATCCGGACTGGGAGCAACCTACCCGGTTTTATCGGCTCAACCAGTGGCTGGGACCCTGGGGGCTGTCCCTCATGGAAGCCATCGTCACACTTGCCGACCATACGGTATCTGCGGGGGAATACACCAATGAGGAACGCGAACCATGATCCAAGTGCAATGTCCGGGCCTACCTGCGGATTGGGTGAATGCCTGGCTCGCAGCAATTGGCGCAACCCTGTTGGATCACCGCATTCGGTTGCACTGGACATCCCAGGGTTCGCCTGTGGCCGTACTCTCTGCACAGGGCACCGACCCAGTTGAGTGCCTGATTGAGTCGTGGCCTGATGCGGGGTTTCTGGCCGATCTGCCCGTCGCGGAGACGTGGAGCGGAACTGCTGCAGTCAAGCGCAAAGTTCCAGTTGAGGCTTTCAGGGAGCGTGTCCAGGCAGCCCGCGGCCATCGCCACGCATGGACGCTGTCATCCACGATGACAGACCTCTGTGTCGATCAAGACGGGTATGTGGCGCACGCACCTTTCGACCCGCCCGCGCCGAAGGGTGCCTACCTCCATCAGAGATTGGTGAGAGTCCACGAGCATGTGGATCCAAACGCAAACCACATTCAAGATGCGCTGAGGGGGCAACCGCTTCTCGTGAAGAACAACGGACTGGGGTTCGATCAAGGTCGCCTCGCCTCTTCGTCCGACGCAACATCCCCTCTGGTCAATCCCGTCGTCGAAGTGCTTGCCTTCTTTGGTCTTTGCCTACTGCCGGTAAGGGGACCAGGAACCGACAGACGTTTGGACGGCCGTGCCAACATCGCTGAGCAACAGAGGGGTTTTATGCCGTTGAAGGTTGGAGTGCGTCGCAACTTTCACTGGCCCGCATGGACCCCGCCGCTTGGTCGAGACGGCATCGACGCGCTCCTAGACTCTTGGGATCCCGCCCAGCAGGCCAGATGGCCCCTGCTGGGTATCCATTCAGCGTGGCAGAGTGTCCAGTACCAACATCAAGGTGCGCTGGATGCCACACGCGCATTTGGATCTGCACGCCTATGACACCCGAACCTGTCGTTCTGATCTCCGCTATCGAGCACTTTATCTACTGCCCGCGGCAATGCGCGTTGATCCATTGCGACGGTGTGTGGAGTGACAATGCCCACATCGTTCGGGGAACACGCGCACATCGGCGTGTAGATAGTGGGAAGCACCGGCAGGAACGAGGCTGGAAGGTTCTGCGTTCCATACCCCTCTGGTCAGATACTCTGGGATTGTCCGGCCGCGCCGATGCCATCGAGATGAGAGGTGGGGAAGTTCGCCCCGTCGAATACAAGTCGGGTGTACGGCACGGTTCAGCAGCGGATTTCCAAGTTTGCGCCCAAGCCCTTTGCCTGGAGGAAATGCTGGGTGTACATATTCCCTACGGGTTTGTCTGGTACGGGGGGCCCCGGCGTCGCGAGAAGGTTGAATTCTCTCCAGTGTTGCGTCGAGACGTGTGCGATGTCATTGAGCAAATCAGGACACAGTTGCTGACGACTGCACTGCCGGATGCACCCAACGACGCCCGTTGTACGGAGTGCCAGCTGTTGCACCACTGTCTGCCCCAACTCACAAGTGCTCCACACACTGTGACCGACTACATGACATCCGTGGTGTTCCAATGCGACTCTTGAGCACCGTCTATATTCGGGATCATCGAGCCCGCGTGCGTCACAGCCAGGGTTCTCTGATCGTCGACGCGCCAGCCGGCAAGCAGCGCATCCCATTGGAATCCGTGGATACCCTTGTCATTCTGGGCAACGCACAAATTACATCGCAGGCCCTTGGTGTCTGCGCGCAACGAGGAGTCACTGTCGCCGCCTTGCACATGGGCGGGAGCGTCCGGTTCACCGTGTCGGGAGCCAAAAGCGGGAACATCAACTTGCGCCTGGCCCAGTTCGATGCGGCCACGGACGACAGGAAGTCTGTGGTCATCGCCAAGTCCATTGTTGCGGCCAAAGTCCAAAACAGCGCGATGGTGGTCGACAGATGGGCACGGGACGAGAAGGATGCAGGGCATGCGGAGCAACTTGCTGAGCGTGCCTCCCAGATCAAGAACCGCGTTGCACGGTTGGCGGATGCTGATTCCGCCAACCTGGTAAGGGGCATTGAGGGGGATGTTGCACGAATCTACTTCCGTGCGCTTGGACAGGCAGTATCAAACACGGGGTTTGAGTTCACGGCCAGGACAAGACGGCCACCCAGGGATCCGGTCAACGCTCTGCTGGGATTTTGCTACGCCCTACTCGTGACAGAATGTACCGGAGCTGCAGAAAGCGTCGGCCTTGACTTCCAGTTGGGCTTTCTGCATCGACCTCGTTCGGGGCGGCCATCGCTTGCGCTGGACATCACCGAAGAGTTTCGGGCACTCACGGATCGGTTTGCCGTGTCGCTGATGCGCCGGAAGCAGATTAGCGCAGACAACTTCGAGCACACACCCGGCGGTGCGGTCTACCTCACCAACGAAGGAAAAAAGCGGTTGCTCCAAGCGTGGGAGGCGCACAAGGACAAAGACATTCGCCACCGTCTACTGGGGCGTCCAGTGGGCCGGTGGGCACTGCCCGCGGTTCAAGCTACACTTTTGGCCAGACACTTGCGCGGAGATATCCCTGCGTACCCGCCTTTCATCCTACCGTGGTGATCAATGGACGTGCTGGTTACCTACGACATCGCCGATACCGACGAGGAAGAAGGAGCGAAACGCTTGAGGCGCATCGCCAAGGTCTGCCAGAAGTACGGGCAACGTGTCCAGTTCTCGGTGTTCGAGTGCCGCGTATCCAACACACAACTGGAACGAATGATCGGCGAGGTTGAGGATGTCTTCGACAAGTCCTGTGACTCTGTCATCATCTACCGCTTCCCCGGTGAGATGGAGAGTGCTACACTGCGTCTTGGTTGCGACAAACAGGAACGGAAACTCGGCGAACCGTGGATCCTGTGAGAGGCTTGCGAACCTCCAGTGATGTCGTATCTCCGGTGACATAATCGGATTTCATTGGGGTGGAGAGACTTGAAATGCGCCCTGAACTGCTGAATTTCACTCTCCAATGGCTTGATTTGGCCTTTTAGCCCTGTCTCTGGGGTTCATGCCCCAGACTTCGTTGAGCGGGAGCAGATCGTGTCGGCGACGCGTGCCCTGGCCCACTGTCTCTGGGGTTCATGCCCCAGACTTCGTTGAGCGAGGCCTGCCGGCCGGAACCCACGGCCGACACCGTCTGTCTCTGGGGTTCATGCCCCAGACTTCGTTGAGCGCGTACACAACAAGCTGTACTGCAAGACCGTCTGCAACTGTCTCTGGGGTTCATGCCCCAGACTTCGTTGAGCGCGCACCCGAACTGCCTGTGCTTCCTTACGCCAAGGCCTGTCTCTGGGGTTCATGCCCCAGACTTCGTTGAGCGCTAGTCCTTTGGAGAGAACCACGCCGCCTCCGGGTCTGTCTCTGGGGTTCATGCCCCAGACTTCGTTGAGCGATCCCGTCACCGTCCAAACCATCGGACCGCGGGAAACAACTGTCTCTGGGGTTCATGCCCCAGACTTCGTTGAGCGGATCACTCTCGCATCCGACGCCCTCGACGTAACCACCACTGTCTCTGGGGTTCATGCCCCAGACTTCGTTGAGCGGTGGAACCATCTGGCCGTACCGACGGGGTCCGGCAACTCTGTCTCTGGGGTTCATGCCCCAGACTTCGTTGAGCGGGGAAACATAGGCACTGCCACTGTTCGATCCCGTCTCTGTCTCTGGGGTTCATGCCCCAGACTTCGTTGAGCGGTCTATCCGACCTGGATCCCGCAGGGCACGGACCAGGACTGTCTCTGGGGTTCATGCCCCAGACTTCGTTGAGCGGACAATTGCGAGAGCTGGACCCTGCGGCTGTGCAATACTGTCTCTGGGGTACATACCCCAGACTTCGTTGAGCGCAGCCTTCGTTGCGGAACACGGCCGCGCCGATGCCCTGTCTCTGGGGGTTCATGCCCCAGACTTCGTTGAGCGGGCGGATATGCCGGCAGGGCTGCGCCTGATCGTTGACTGTCTCTGGGGTACATACCCCAGACTTCATTGAACGCACCAAATCCCGCGCCCTCCCAATTGCCCAACAAATCTGTTGTTGGTCCCCCCCCCAATTTCTCGACTCTGACCGCGAGTGGTGCGATCTGGCCAGTCTGATCTGGGTCAAATACGAACGTCGCTGTGGTGATCGGGTCGAGATGAACGTCTGCTGCTTTATTTCCAGCCTGTCCCCAAGGCCAAGCTCCTATGGCAAGCCGCCGCCGGGCATCGAATACGAACACCACAGGGTACTGGCTGTCGTCTCTGGTGAGGACGACAGCCGCATCCGCACGGGCCACGCGGTTCACAACATGGCCATCCCAAGCACATCGCCTACAATCTGCCGCCGCAAGCGTCCATCAAAGTAGGCATCGCCAACAAGCGGCTGGCAGCGGCTTGGAACCAGGGCTGCCTGTGTTGGCTGGCTGGTCTCAAGCCCAAACCTATTTGGCTCGACTTTATGCAAAGTCGAGTTTACATGCAATCGTCCTGTCCCTCAGGCTGCTTCTGTGCTCTGTCGGTGCACTAATCCCATAGTCAGCAGCAGGATCCAAACTAACCACAGTTCCGGCAGTGCATAGCTGGCATCCACCATGCCGTGCGCGATGCCCGCGGCGGAAGCGCCCAGCGCGCCCACGGCAATTGGGCGGGGTCGCGCGGACAACAACTGCTGCAGAAGTCCACCTGCAACCACCCGCGCCAAGGCCAAACCGGTCAGGAAGCCTGGCAGGCCCAGACGGGTCAACAGGTCCAGAACGATGTTGTGCGGATGATTCAGGCCGGGTTCGTTCCATACCACAGACGCAATGTGGAATCCGCGGTACCAGTAAAGAAAGTTGTCGGGCCCAACACCCGACCACCAGTGAGCCGCGAACATGGCCAGTGCGCTGCGCCAAAGGTGGATGCGAACCACTGATGTAAAGCTTTCACGCGGGTTCAGAACACCCGACATCCGCGGAGTGTCAAGGAAAGGGACCAGCACCGCCAGTCCCACTGCGGCAGTCCCCGCCAAAATCCAGATGAACGACCTGGCCTGTGGCCAGCGTCGACTCACGACGATGGTCGCCAGCAGGATCGTCAGGCCGCCTGCAGGCAGCCCCAGGAACAGTGCACCCTTGCTGAATGTGAGGAGCACCGTGCCTGCGGTCAGGGCCGCGGACAAGCCCCAGGTCAGTCGCCATTTCCACGACTCCGCAAATCCCAGCATGGCTAGGGCAACCAGCATGCATCGTTCCAAGTACAGCGCAAGGTTGTTGGGCGAGCCGAACAGCCCCCGCGCCCGCCTGACACCCTCAACGTCCGTCACCTGAATGCCCTGGGTCCAAGCGATGATGCTGAACAGCGAAATCGCGACGGCCCCTGCCATCCACAGGACAATCAGGGCTTGGGCCGCGCGTTCGGGTTCCGGTGTATGTTGAAGGAGCAGGAGCAGCGACGCCAGGAACATCCCTCCGGCAAGGAAAACGGTGCGCCACTCCCGGATCGCCTGGGGGAAGTAAGACGCGGCCAAGGCCGAGACAAGCGCGAGTCCGATTGTCAGGAACAGGAGTTTCGCGACCACTCTCATGCAATTCTGGAACGGATACTCCCGTGCCGTGGGTTCGTAAATCAGAACATGCACCAAGGTAACGGCGAAACCACCCCAAGTACCGATTTCGACCAGATTTAGTGCTAGGCCTGGAGCCAGCGGCACGGGGTGAAGATGGAATGGTAGGCCGGCTAGGGTCAGTCCCAACCACAGGATTGGCTGCCTAACACCCGTCAGTGTCAAAAGGCAGAGACTGGGTAAGGCCAGCCACCAGGTGCGGGTCGCGATACCGACTCCGATACCTACCGCGGCTACCGCGGCAACCCCAACCTGCATCGAAGACGTGGAGGGCGACAGCCTGTTCAAAGCGGCTTTCAGCCCCCAGTTCGCTAGTGCGCCCGTGGACTTGCGCCAAGCGGGAGCTAAGGGTCTCCAGGGGGCGAGCGTCCAGCAGGCCAGACCCAACAGGGACAAACCGACTCCTGGCCACGCCGGCACCCCCTGATGGTCGGCTTTTCCGTAGTCATGGCTTACTGGGCTACCTCCCGGCCACGCCCGCAGTTCCCAAGTTGGCTCCGGATCCGATGCAGCTCCTGACAGAAAATCCTGCAATTGAAACGGTTCGTCTACCCAGGGGGCCTGCCGAATGGCCAAGGACGTGGAATGAAGTCCGGATCGGGAACTTCTGTGGGCCAGCACCCACTCGGTCCGCGGCCGCATCCGCGGGTGCTCCCAGGGAGACAGGAGCGGTAATGTGCCCAGCAGAGATTCGGAATCTAGGAACCGGCGCAACTGGCTGGCGGGCACTTTATCGACAACCAGTTGCAACTGCGCAGGCACATCCGCTCTGTCCAGTGCCAACCACAGGTCCGTTCCATGCCAGGTGAAGTCAAGTTCCAATACGTCATTCGCCCGACATGGTGGGTTTGTGGGGATCGATTCCGGTTGTGGCGAGCGACAGATCGCACCAGACAGTACCGCACTGTCGGCTGACACGATGGTTCCGGCTGCAAGGGTTTCCGCGGTCGCAACCAATGCGTCCTCAGGGAATACAACGGTCCAAGTGCGGTGACCCGAAAGGGTCAGCCAAATCAGGCCGGTCAGCAGACATGCAGCACCGAGCGCTGTGGCAACACCGGTACGCAGCTTGAAGCGTGTAGTCACGACAGCCGGGCGGCTTTGTGGTCTGCCCAGGATTGGAAACAGTCAAGCCTGCTGGTACGGTTGTAGGCTTGGCTGTAGGCGTTGTCGGTCGCAACCGCCGCAAACGACCGAATTGAAAAGACGTCGACGTCAGTCGAGGCTGCGCAGAACCGCAAGAACTTTGCCTTGGATCTCCACCTGCGATGCGTGGCGTCGGACGGGCTGGTGCATGTGGTTGGGACTGGACGGCTGGAGACGCACAAAATCCCCTTCGCGGTAAAACTGTTTCAGGGTCATGGCGTTGTCGTCCGCGATCCAGGCAGCCACCAAGTCTCCGTTGCGTACCGATCCTTCCTGGGGCGGGGACATGACGACAATGTCGTTGTCGAGAATCCCGGAGTCAATCATGGAATCGCCCTGGACGCGCAAGGCGTAAACATTGGCGCGGTATCCAATCATTTCCTGGGATACATGAACATGTTCGTCCGCGGTCAGCCAGGTGCGGGTTTCTCCCACATCCACCGGATTGCTGGCGACGATATTGCCCAGCACCGGTACCATCTGGTGGTTCTGCCGATCCGTTTCCTCGATATCAAACCCCTTTTCCTCTGCCTTGGAGTAGTTGAGTTTGATGGCGCGGCTGGCATGCCGTTCCCTTGAAATGAGACCGTGCTCAACCAACTTGCCAAGGTTATAGTTGACCACGGAGGAGCTGGGCACGCCGATTGCGTCGCAAATTTCCCGGATGGACGGGGGGTATTGTCTTTGCGCAATGTATTCGTGAATGAACTGGAACATCTTGCGTTGGCGATCTGTCAGTTCACGCAGTTTGTACTTTCCGCGTTTACCTGTGCGTGGCATTGCTATGCTCCTGATCGGAATCTGTGCAGTTTGCAACAACTTTGATTATACGACAACAACCGCATATTCCTAACAGAGTTTCAAACTTTCGATCAACCCGGCGACAGACCGATAACCTGCCGAGGGGCAGGCACGCAACGGTGCAATTGCTCTGCCGTCGCCGCGAACGACCTTCAATTTGCCGATCGCAACGGCAGGATCCACATCGGTTCCATACCGACGGCAAACCGATTTCGGAAATCCAGCCGACCCGTATGAGAACAAATTTCGTAGACAGTCATACAGCCTGTGGCAAGGCCGGCGCAAAACAGGAACCGATCGTCGGACGAAATGCCGAAGGCGCGGGGGATTTCCTCAGTTGACTGCCAACCCAGCTGCCGGAGGTTACCGGATTGCCGATCAACCCCAAACAAGGCCAGGCTGTTGTGTCCGCGGTTGCTGACATACAGGAACCGGGCATCGTTCGTGAGCCGAATTTGGGCACAGGTGTTGGCCAATCCCCATGGATGGGGCAGCGTTGAAACGGAACCAAGGCAAGGGCCCAGTCGTCCGTCGGCGGTCAGGCGCCGGTGCCCCACTGTGGAGCTGTGTTCGTTGGAGACGAAGAGGCTTGAGCTGTCCGGATAAACCTCGAAGTGACGCGGCCCTGCCGGCCCGATCCACGGATCGGACTCCGCTGTGACCTTGCCGTATGCCCTTAGTGCCCCGGTGTGCCGGTCAAGTTCGAACTCGTGAATTGCGTTTTCCTCGCCGGTATGCGCGACCAGGAGACGACCGGTTGCACCGATTTCCCTGATGCAATGGGCTTTCGGACCGGTGGCGGTAGTCCAAACCGGCATCGTGGACAGGCCTTTGCCCGCCTGCGTGGAATGGACCGAGATACATCCGGCTCCGTAATAGGCGGCCAGGAGCCATTTCCCTCGGCTGTCTAAGTCCAGATAACAGGGATCGGAGTCCAACTGAACGGTTTGCACCGGATCAGACGTGGCCCAGGCATCTCCCGCCAACTTCCATGTTGCCAGTTGGCAGGAGCCCCTAAGGCCACCGTACAGAGTGGAGCCGTCCCGGGACTGGACCAAGGGACCGGGACGGGAGTGGGCGAGCAGGCGGGTTACCCGAAGCAGGCGGCCTTCTTCCGGCACATAGTCCAGGATGTCGACGCAATCCTCACCGGACAGCGAGACTGCGATGCGGATTTCCGGGCCGGCCACGCCGCGCTCCGTGTGGTTATCCCTGCCGGTTCGCCAGACGCGAATCAGCCGTCCGGCTTCAGCGTAAGGGAACCGATTACGGAGTCGTCGGGGGCACCCATGATGTTGTATCCACCGTCCACGTGCATGACCTCGCCCGTGATGCCGGTGGACAGGTCGGAGACCAGGAACCGGGCTGCATTGCCGATGTCGGTCTGAGTTACCGTACCCCCCGGGGCAACGTGGCCGATGTAGTCCAGGCTCTTGCGGAACCCGGCAATGCCGGAGGCCGAGAGCGTCCGGATGGGACCTGCCGAAATGGCGTTGACCCTGATGTTGTCCTGCCCCAGGTCCCAGGCCAAGTACCGAACGGACGCTTCCAGAGCGGCCTTGGCTACTCCCATTACGTTGTAGTTGGGGGTTACTTTCTCGGAACCGAAGTAGGTCATGGCGATGATGCTGCCGCCGTTCGGCATCAGGGCGGCCGCGTGCCTCGACATCGCGATCAGGCTGTAGCAACTGACATCGAGCGCGATCTGGAACCCTTCCCTGGACGTGTCCTGGAAGCGTCCGCTCAAATCCTCGCGCGGCGCGTAGGCGATGCAGTGGGCCAAAAAGTCGATTGTTCCGAACGTTGTCTTGGCATGCTCGAAGGTTCGGGCCAGGGCCGCCTCGTCGGTCACGTCGCATTCCTCAATGAACCGGCTGTCGACGCTCTCGGCTAGGGGTCGCACGCGGCGTTCGAGTCTTTCGTTGGCGTAGGTGAATCCCAACTCGGCTCCCTGGTCATGGAGAGCCTGTGCGATGCCCCAGGCAATGGAGTTTTTGTTGGCAACGCCGAATATCAGGCCTTGCTTTCCTTCTAGCGACATGTGTGACCTTCTTCGACTGGAGTTTTGCTTGTGAGGAGGGGGCTCATCCAAAACTGTATCCGAGGCTCCCAACCCGCAATTCGGACAGGTCCGTTTCAGCCGGTCCTTTGTTCTTTCGGCATCGGATGGGCAAGACGCAGGAATCTTGTCTTGCCTGCCTGCAACACCTGTTCCTGCCCAGGGTGGGGGTGTACCTTCAGCATCGGATTCGACACGGTTTCGCCGTTGAGGCGCACACCGCCTTGGGCTACCAAGCGGCGGCCCTCTCCTCTGCTCTTAACCAAGGAGGTGTCCGCCAGCAGGTCCAGGATCGACATCGGTTCCAATACGTCTACAACGGGTGCCGAACTGGGTGCGTCACCACCGTGCATGCGGGCTGCGTCGGTGGCGGCCTGCCCGGCCAGGTCGTCGCCGTGGAAGGTACTGACAATTTCCTTCGCCAAGTCCCGCTTGACACCCGCGATGTCATCCTTCCCCCTGTGTTGAGCCGCGTCCAGGGTGGCCTGGTCCCATCGCGTGGCGAGATCGCAGTAGAGGGGAACCACTTCGTCGGGAAGGTTCAGGACCTTGGTAAACATCAGGCCCGGTTCGTCATCGATGTTGATTGTGTTGCCGGAGGACTTGCTCATACGGAGGACCCCGTCCGTGCCCGGAAGGATGGGATAGGTCAGCACGGTCTGGGGTTTCATGCCCCGCGCTTCCATCAGCTTGCGTCCCGCCATGAGGTTGAACAACTGGTCGGTGCCGCCGATTTGGACATCGGTTTCGAGGGCGACAGCGTCCTGGGCCTGCATCAATGCATAGAAGAATTCGTGCAGCCAGATTGCGTCGCCGCGTTCCTGGCGCTGCCGGAAATTGTGTCTGGCCAGAAACTGCTGGACCGTGAACAGGCTGGCGATGTCAATCACATCGCCAAAGGTCAGCTTCTCAAGCCAGCGGTGGTTGTAGTCGATGATGGTGGTGTCGCGATCCAGAATGCGAAAGGCCTGGGTCGCAAACGTTTCCGCCTTGTCCAGGGCTTCCGCCAGGGTCTGCTGGGCACGCGCCGAATCCTGGTGGCTGGGGTCTCCGATGGTTCCGGTGAACGATCCGATCAGGAACACGACCTGATGACCCAATTCCTGAAACTGGCGCAGCTTGCGCATGGGGATCGTGTGGCCAAGGTGAAGATCCGACCGCGACGGATCGAATCCACAGTAGACGCGCAGGGGCTTGCCTGAGGCCTTGGAGCCGGCCAAGCGGGCCCGGAGCTCTTTCTCCATGTTGTCGCGGGTCTGGGGATCGCCGCAGTCCACGCCGCGCATCAGGATGGCCAGTTGTTCGTCAACCGGCCGGAATTTGTTCGAGTTGGGTTCGTTCTGCACGTCTGAATTGTTCGATGGAAGTTGACGTCCGCCCATTATAGACAGGAAGCCGCAGGCCGGCCTTCCCCCACCGGGTCTTGCTCCTCGATGCCGAATGTACACGCAGACAACATTCAGGTTCCGCTTGTCCACGGCCAGGGGCATGCTTCCTTGGCCGCGCGGAGACGGTCGGGAAACGGGTACCGCTGTGAGTGCCCGCCGCATGATCGGAAACCTGCAACGACGGAACGCGATCCACCTGTGCGCCTTCGGTTCGCTTCGTTATTGGCGGTGCAGGATGTATTCTGCGATCCGCGGACGCGAGGAACGGTTTCGTCCCGCACAACAAAGACGGAACAAGGATCACTGGAATAATGGCATTCACGGTCAGGGATTGCTGGACAGGCAATATGCCCGGTGCAAACGGTACTTCAAGTCATGGCCTGGATGAGGTGCGGGAAGCCACCGGGGCCATCAAGGCCGTTCTGCTCGACATGGATGGAGTGGTGTATCGCGGTGAGACCATCCTTGACGGAGTCTTGGATTTCCTTGCCTGGTCGGAGGGCATGGGGATTCGCCTCCTGTATGTAACCAACAACGCTACCAAGACGCCCTCCATGTTCGTCGACAAGTTGGCGGCCATGGGCATTGAGGCGCTGCCTGACCAAATCATCACCAGCGCCGAAGCCACCGCTGGCTGGATGGCGCGCAATGTTCAGCCTGGCAGCAAGGTACAGATTGTGGGGGGACCCGGTGTCTGGAACGCGATGATCACGCGGGGATTCCAGCCGGCCAATTCGCCGCAGGCCGCTGATTTCGTGGTGGTCGGCATGGACTTCAACCTGGATTACCGCAAATGTGCTGAGGCAACTCTGGCAATCGCGGCGGGAGCCGACTTCATTGCCACGAATGTTGACGCCACGTTTCCGTCCGAAGAGGGCAACATCCCCGGTGCCGGTGCCATCGTGTCGCTCTTGAAGACGGCCTCGGGCGTGGAGCCAACCGTCATCGGCAAACCGAGTCCGGGCATGTTTGAGGAGGCCATGGCCAGGCTGGCGCTGCAGCCTCACGAATGCCTGATGGTGGGTGACCGCTACGAAACAGATATTGAAGGTGCCCAGAAAATCGGCATCTGGACCCTGGGCATCGGGACCGGGGTGACATCGGTTGCGGAATTCCGGGGCAAGGACCAACCGCCGAACTTCGTGGTGCAGGACATGGCGGAGTTCCTGGACCTGTTCCGTGGATCGAATCTCCTGGGATGCCGCCGGACCGGCCCGCATTGAACCGGTCTGGTGGACCCGTCCGGCCTGCAGCGCCGGTGGCAGGTCCACCGGCCGGCGCGCTACCGCTCTGATATGATCCATCTCCGGCGGCCTTTCGCTGTTGGGGTTGCAGGCTGACCAAACCCTGTGACCAGTCAACCCCGTATACCTGCAGGATTTTCTCGGAAACCAACTCCATGCGCAGACTCATCAAAATCCTACTCTTCCTGGCGATTGCTTATTTTGTGGTGAAGTACGCCCGGAAGCTGCTGGAACCGGCGGACATGTCAGCCGCCAACATCCCGGAGCAGGATGTCGAGCCCTACGATGAAGCACCGTTGGGGGGTGAGGTAAGTCCCGATTTGCTGGAAATTCTGGTATGTCCGGAAGACAAGGGCAGCCTTGAACTGGTGGACGAGGGACGATTTCTGTTGAATCCCCGCAATGGCTATCGGTATCCGATCCGCTCCGGCGTACCGGTAATGCTAATTGACGAGGGTCGCAAGTACCGGGAAAGTCCCGCGGACACTGCGGAACCATCCTGAGCAAGTCGGCGGGTCGCTCCGCCGGGCCGGCCGGTCCACATTTTGGGCCGAGGACGCAGTAGGAAATCAGGAATGTTGTATCCCCAATCCAACCGTTTTCGATGTTTCTTGTCTTTGGACGGCTTTTGGTCGTTCCAAGTCGATCCTGAAGGGGTGGGGGAGCGGGAGGAGTGGTGGAACGGCCTGCCTGCCGGCCGGCAGATTGCAGTCCCTGGCAGTTGGAACGAACTGTTCCCTGAGCACCGCGACTACCTTGGGGATGCCTGGCATGTCACGGAGTTCGATGCCTTTGCTCCCGGTCCCGGCTCGGTGTTGAGCCTGCGTTTCGATTCTGTCAACTACAGCGCGCGGGTGTGGCTCAACGGGACCGAAGTCGGATCCCATGATGGCGGCCATCTGCCGTTCGAGTTCGACATTTCGGATTTGGCAAGGGACGGGCGCAACCGGCTGGCCGTGCTTGTCAACAACGATCTCATGCCGGACCGCGTGCCCCCGGGCAATGCGTCTGATTCGCCCTTCTCGTCGATGATGTCGTCGTTCCCTCCGACCAGCTTTGATTTCTTTCCCTACGGGGGCATCCAACGCCCGGTGTGGGTTTCAATGCTGGACGCGGTGCACATCGTCTCCGCGGGCGTCAAGACGGAATTCGATCGCAACGACGACCTTACCGGATACGTCAATCTGCGGGCCGAAGTAGCCGGCGCGGCTGCTGCGCGGCTGGCTTGCCAGGTGCTCGATGCCGACGGCGGGATTGTGGCCGAGGGAACATGCGACGTGAAGGACGGTACGGTGGAGTGCCGCTTTGAGTTGCCTGGGGTCCGCCTGTGGTCCCCTGCCGATCCGCACCTGTACACGGTTGCGATGGAACTCCGGGACGACGAGGGCAAGGCTCGCGATGCCTACAGACTGGAAACAGGTGTACGGACCATTGAGGTGCGGGACAGTCGGATTTTGCTCAACGGCGAGCCGATTCATCTGAAGGGTTTTGGCAAGCACGAGGACTTCCCCGTGCACGGCCGGGCCCTGAACCTGCCGCTGATCGTGAAGGACGGGGAACTGTTCAGGTGGATTGGTGCCAACTCCTATCGCACGTCCCACTACCCGTACGCGGAGGAAGCACTTCGGTACGCGGACCGGGCCGGCCTGCTGATCATCGACGAAATCCCGGCGGTCGGGCTCATGTTCGGGGACAACGGCGACCGGATCGCCGGTTGGCTTGAGGTTTGCAAGAGCCAGTTGCACGACTTGATTCGGCGCGACCTGAACCATCCCAGCGTCATCATGTGGAGTGTGGCCAACGAACCGATGACCGCCGACTTCATGGCCCGGTTCCGGGGTGCCGACGCCAATCCGGCCTTTGTGGATGCCGGAACCGAATTCTTCGCTGCCCTAGTGGACGCGGGTAGAGAACTGGACCGCAGCCGACCGTTTTCACTGGCCGGGGTGATGGGAGGACCGGTTGAATGGCTGGAGCTCTGCGATGCCGTGATGATCAACCGGTATTGGGGCTGGTATCGACTGGGCGGGCAAATCGAGCAGGCACGGGCCGGGATGGAAGAGGAACTGGATGAGTTGCACGAGCGGCTGGCAAAGCCCATCATCATTGCCGAGTTCGGGGCGGACACGATTGCGGGCCATCACAGCGAGCCGGCGGAAATGTTCTCTGAGGAGTACCAGGTTGAAGTGCTGAGGATGACGCTCGATATCGCGGCGGAGCGACCGTGGATTGCGGGCCTGCACGTCTGGAACTTCGCCGACTTCAAGACGGGACAGGGAGTTATGCGACCGGCATCGCTCAACCACAAGGGGGTGTTCACCCGTGAACGCCGGCCCAAGATGGCCGCCCACTTCCTGCGATCCCGATGGCGGGAGGACGCTGCTGCGTAGGGCCTTGCTGGTCGCTTGGCGGACCGGCAGCTTGGATATGCTTGACCGGAGGCAGGTCGGCGGGATCCGGCATCCTTCCCGGGAACGGCCTATCTGACCACACCAAGCCATTTGGAGGACACTTGCAAACCCTTCGGCTGCAAGTGTCCATGGGCTGGGCCGGGCGGTATAATCGGAGGTGCAACTGACGCGTATGCCGCGCCCGCAAATCCAAACCCATCTTGATGTTCCAACGGGGAGGAATCCATGCCCAGGAATGTGACGCTGTTTACCGGCCAGTGGGCTGACCTGCCACTGTCCGAACTCGCCGCCAAGACCAGCGAATGGGGATTCGACGGCCTGGAACTGGCCTGTTGGGGCGATCACTTCGAAGTGGACAAGGCTCTATCGTCCGATTCCTATGTTCGCGAGAAGCGTGACCTGCTGGAAAGTCACAATCTGGGTTGTTGGTCCATATCGAACCATTTGGTGGGCCAGGCCGTGGCCGATCCGATTGATGCCCGGCATCAAGCCATTCTGGATCCCCGCATTTGGGGAGACGGCGATCCCGAAGGGGTCCGCCAACGGGCCGCCCAGGAGATGAAGGACACGGCGTCCGCGGCCAAGCTGTTCGGCGTGGATGTTGTCAACGGCTTCACCGGTAGTCCGATCTGGCACAAGCTCTACTTTTTCCCGCCCACCTCGTCGGACGAGATTGAAGCCGGCTACGCGGAATTTGGGCAGCGGTGGACTCCGATCTTGGATCACTTTCAGGCCCAGGGCGTGAAGTTCGGGCTGGAGGTGCATCCAACGGAAATCGCCTATGACATCATCACGTTCGGCCGCGCGCTCGAGGCCGTGGACGGGCATCCGGCGTTCGGCATCAACTTCGATCCCAGCCATCTGGTACACCAGTTCCTGGATCCGGTGGAACTCATCAACGCCTTCCCGGACCGCATTTTCCATGCCCATGTCAAGGACAGCAAGCTTCAATTGACCGGCCGCAACAGCATCTTGTCCAGCCACCTGGACTTCGGCGATCACCGGCGGGGTTGGGACTTCGTGTCACCGGGCCACGGCGACGTTGAATGGGACCCGATCATCCGGGCCCTCAACCGTCTCGGTTATGACGGCCCGCTCTCCATCGAGTGGGAAGACAGCGGCATGGATCGGGAGTTCGGTGCCCGGGAATCCCTGGCCGAGGTGCGCAGGTTCGACTTCCCCTCGTCGGACATCGTGTTCGACGAAGCCTTTGCCGACTGAGCCAGAACCCCAGCCGGGGTGTGTCAATCCTTACCAACCATTCCAAGGAACCCCATAGCCATGAGTGACGGAAGCGGCTTTACCGCCATGGCCGGTGCGCGAGCCACCGGCGAAGCACCCGAGATTGGAATCGGCATGCTGGGCTACGCCTTCATGGGCAAGGCCCATTCCAATGCCATGCTCAAGATTCCGCACATGATGTATCCACCGCCGGCCATTCCGGTATTGGAGGCCATTTGCGGACGCGACCAGGAGGCGACCGCCGAGGCTGCCCGACGGTTCGGCTACCGCAATACCTACAGTTCGTGGGAGGAGATGCTCGGCAACGACAACGTTCAGGTGTTGGACAATGGCGGGCCGAACAACGTGCATGCTGCCCCGTCCATCGCTGCCGCGGAGGCTGGCAAGCACATCATCTGCGAAAAGCCCCTGGCCCGCACCGGAGAGGAAGCCAAGACCATGTTGGATGCTGTCAACAAGGCCGGCGTCAAGGGTTTGGTGGCGTACAACTACCGTTTCGTGCCCGCCATCCGACAGATTCGGCTACTCATTGATCAGGGACTGTTGGGACAGGTCTACCACTTCCGCGCGGTCTACCTGCAGGAGTGGATCATGCCCCACTACAACCTGCCGATGATCTGGCGGCTGCAAAAAGACGTGGCCGGCAGCGGAGCCTTGGGGGACCTGGGTGCCCACATCATCGACCTGGGCCGCTACCTGGTCGGCGATGTCAAGAGTGTGTCCGGCATGACCCGAACCTTCATCGAGGAACGGCCGTGGGACGATGGCACCATGGGCAAGGTGGATGTGGACGATGCCTTCGCCGCGCTGCTGGAGTTCGAGAACGGTGCCTTGGGTACCGTGGAAGCCACGAGGTTCGCCGGGGGCCGCAAAAACGGCCAGCGCATTGAGATCAATGCCGAAAAGGGTTCGGTGGTCTTCAACCTGGAGCGCCTCAACGAACTGCAGATTTTCTGGAACGACGGAGACCCGAATACCAGCGGCTTCACCAACGTTCTTGTGTCCGAGCCCACCCATCCCTGGTGGGAGAACTGGTGGCCGCAAGGACACATCATCGGGTGGGAGCACACGTTCGTGCACGAAATCACCCATCTGCTGGACTGCATTGTGAACGACCGGGATGTGGCTCCGATCGGGGCGGACTTCGAGGACGGCTACCGGAATGCGGTCATCTGCGATGCCATTCTGAAGTCGGCCGAGACCCGGCGGCAGGTGGACTGCGTCTACTAGGCCGACCGCCGCGGGCGGCCACGGTCGCGGATCAGTTGCATTGTGAGAACGGCCAGGCTTCGGTCTGGCCGGCTTTTTGAAGGAGGCGTACAGCAGAACATGAGCAACCAGTACATTCCCCGGGCGGAGGACAAGTTCACTTTTGGTTTGTGGACTGTGGGCAACATCGGCCGCGATCCGTTCGGCGATCCGGTCCGCGGGGTGGTGACACCGGTCGAAATCGTCCACATGCTGGCCGAGGTTGGTGCCTGGGGCGTCAACTTCCACGACAACGACCTGGTGCCCATCGATGCCACGGCCGCCGAACGGGATCGCATCGTGCGGGACTTCCGCAAGGCCATGGACGATACTGGGATTGTGGTGCCCATGGCCACCACCAACCTGTTCACGCATCCGGTTTTTCGGGACGGCGCTTTCACGAGCAGCGATCCCGAGGTGCGCGCCTATGCATTGCAAAAGACCATGGCGGCCATCGACCTTGGTGTCGAACTAGGGGCGGAAACCTACGTGTTCTGGGGTGGTCGCGAAGGGACGGAAACCGATGTGGGCAAGTGTGCGGTCGATTCGGGACGGCACTTCCGCTATGCCATCAACTATCTGTGCGACTACGTGCTCGACCAGGGATACAACCTGCGTTTTGCACTGGAACCCAAGCCGAACGAGCCGCGTGGCGACATCTACCTGCCCACGGTGGGATCGATGCTCGGGTTCATTGCAACCCTGGATCATCCGGCGATGGTCGGAGTCAACCCGGAAATGGCCCACGAACAGATGGCGGGGCTCAATTTCATGCATGCCATTGCCCAGGCCTGGGAAGCCGGCAAGCTGTTCCACATTGATCTCAACGATCAGAACATGGACCGGTACGATCAGGACTTCAGGTTCGGCTCCCACAGCATTAAGCAGGCGTTCAATGTGGTTCACTTCCTCGAGTCCGTTGGGTATGACAACCCGCGCCACTTTGATGCCCATGCCTATCGTTCCAGCGATCTCGATGATGTCAAGGAATTTGCGCGGGGCTGCATGCGTACCTACCTGATCCTGAAGGACAAGAGCCAACGGTTCACGGCGGACAGCGAGATTCAGGCATTGATTGCGGAGTGTACGGCTGACGACGGATCTATGTCCATGTGGCTTGAAGGGGGATATGCTCCCGACCGCAACAGCAAGCTCCAGCAACACGACTTTGACCGGGAGGCATTGGGCCACCGCAGCAAGCCATACGAACGGCTGGACCAGTTGTTGATTGATCTGCTGCTCGGCGTGCGTTGAACTGCGTTGCAGTCGGGACGGTAATGCCAGGCAAACCCTAAGAAGTTACTTCCTCCATGGATGTGTCCGCTGCCGCGCCCCCGCGCGGCAAATCCACAGGCTTGGACTAGGCCCGCCTCATTCGGCGGGCCTGTTTTTTGTACGGAAATGTTGCGTTTGGAGGGCGGCTTTGGTATACCTCCCGGTCCGTTACGCGGCGGGATGCCCGTCTCCCGCCAGTTTGGCAGCTCGGTTTGCAGGAATGACGATGTCGGATACATCATTCGGAGTAGGCGTGACAGAAGCCCCAAGGCTACTGCGCGCCAACGACTTCGATCTCAGGGAGACTGCACACTCCCGCCGCGTCGTGGCCTTGTGGCGCCTAATCACGGGCTATCAGTCCGCGTACGGGGTCGCCATTCTGAGTTTGGGGCTGGCGGCGTTGGCGCGCGCCGGCAGCCAGTTTCTGCTGCGGGACTTCGTGGACCACGGTCTGATGGGTGGCGGAGGCTGGCCGCTTCCAGCCTATGCAACCGGGTTCGTGTTGTTGGGGGTGGTGACCGGTGCGTGCAGTTTCGGCGCGGGTCGCTTGGCAGCGCAGACTGCCGAGGGTGTCTGTTTCCGCATTCGCAGCTACCTCTACGACCACATGCAGGCCCTGCCGTTCCTGTTCCACGACAACAACGCGACCGGGGACCTGCTTCAACGGGCCACGTCCGATGTGGAGGCGGTACGCAAGCTGTTTGCCAACACCTTGTTGGGTATCGGTCGCTCTGTCCTTCTGATTGCCGTGTTCATAACTGGAATGATCCTGCTGGATGTGCGTTTGGCCCTGTGGTCCACGGTTACCGTCCCGTTCATCCTGGCGGCTTCGTTCCGGTTTTTCCCCATGATCAGGAACCGGTACGACCTGGCACAGCAGCAGGAGGCCCGTCTCTCAACCCGCTTGCAGGAAAACCTCAGTGGCATCCGGGTTGTGCGCGCCTTTGTGCGTCAGGCCTACGAAATCCGGATGACCGAACGGGACAATCGCGGGCTCAAGGACCAAGGCATGAAGCTCACCAACCTGCATGCGGTGTTCTGGTCCGGGACCGACCTGCTGGTGGCTGCCCAGATGGTGCTGTCGGTGTACCTGGGTGCGCGCGCGGTGCTGGCGGGCGAGTTGACGCTTGGCTCCTATCTTGCGATCGTTGCCATGCTGGGCCAGTTCATGTGGCCTGTGCGCAACTTGGGACAGGTGATTACCAGGGTGTCCACCGGTTGGGTGTCCTATACCCGTATCATGGCCGTGGTGCGCCAGGAACGCGAGGCGGCTGATGAACGAACCAGTCTTCCACCGTCGGGCATGGAGGGCGAGATTCGCTTTGAGCGCGTTGGGTTTGCCTACGACGCAACCGCCAAGGTGGACGACTTGGAACCCGCCGAAGTGGCCCAGTCCCCCGCGGTGCTCGAAGACGTATCGTTCACGGTCCGGCCCGGCCAAGTCGTTGCACTGCTGGGACCCACGGGTTCCGGCAAGTCGACGCTCGTATCCCTGATTCCGCGGTTCTATGAGTTCACACAGGGCCGCATCACGATCGACGGACACGACCTGAAAACGCTTCCGCGCGGTTGGCTGCGGAGGCACATCGGCATTGTTCAGCAGGATCCTTTTCTTTTTTCCACCACCATTCGCCGCAACATACTCATGGGCGTCCAGGGTGAAGTCGATGACGAGACCCTTTACACCGCGGCGCGGGTTGCACACATCCACGATGTGGTCCAGGAGTTTCCGGACGGGTACGAAACCATCGTGGGGGAAAAGGGGGTCACCCTTTCGGGTGGCCAGAAGCAGCGTGTGACGATTGCCCGCACGCTGCTCAAGAATCCCCGCATCCTGATCTTGGACGACGCCCTTTCGTCGGTGGATGTTGCGACGGAAGGACATATCAGGACAGCCCTGAAGGCGTTGATGAAGGATCGGACCACCTTCATCATCGGCCACCGCATCCAGTCGATCATGCACGCGGATCAGATTCTGGTTCTGGACAAGGGCCGCATTGTCCAACGCGGACGCCATCACGACCTCAAGGACCGGGATGGCCTATACCGGGACGTGTTCCGCATCCAGTCCGACATTGAGAGCGAGTTGCAGAACGAGTTGCGGAGGGCGGCAGCCACTGCCGATCCGCTACTGCACACCGGAATAAACGGGTCCGGGCATGCCGGACCCGCCGAGCCCTATGGTCGAATGCCATGACCCACCAGTACTTCGAGGAAGAGGAATTCGAAACCGCGTTCGACGGCCGAACCCTGATCCGGTTGTTGCGGCTGAAACTGCGCCATAAGCGGTGGGTGGCGGTCTATCTGGTGTCCAATCTGGCGATTGCGGTGCAGGAGGCCTATCTGACCTTCCTGACCAAGCGCATTGTGGACGAAGGGCTGTTGGCGGGGGATTGGCCGCACGTGGTGGGGTTGGTAGCCCACTACGGAGCGGTGTTTGCAGCGTTCAGCATTCCGGTGGTGGGTTTCATCCTGGGGGCCGGATACCTTGGCGAGTTGATCCGGTACGACCTGTGCCGGGACATGTTCGCCAGATTGCAACAGTTGTCGTTGTCCTATTTCGACAGGACGCCAGTGGGTTGGCTCATGGCGCGCCTGACCGCCGATGCCAAGCGGATTGGCGAAATGATCTCGTGGGGTTTCATGGATTTGTTCTGGGGCCTGTCCAGCATTTGCGTGTCCTTGGGCTTCATGGTGGCCATCAGCTGGAAGCTGGCCCTGATCATGGCGGCAATCATTCCGCTGCTGTTTTTCGTGGCGCTGCGGTTCCAGACGCGCATCATACGCGCGTATCGGCATGTCCGCAGCACCAACAGCCGCTTGACCGGCGAATACAACGAGATGTTGACCGGGGTCAGGGTGGTCAAGTCCCTGGCGCGCGAGCAACTGAATTCGGATCGGTTCAACGAACTCAACCTGGAGATGTTCGGATCCAGTTTCCGCGCCGCGTTCCTGTCCGCGCTGTTCTTGCCTTCCGTCCAGCTTGTGGCAGCCCTGGCCGTTGGCACCATCATCGGGTACGGCGGATGGCAGTTTCAGCTTGGCGACATCACCATCGGAGGGATTCAAGCCTTCGTTGCCTACATCGCGTTCATGCTGATGCCGATCGAGGAGATGTCAAGGGTGTTTGCCGAAATGCAGCAGGCCGTGGCTTGCGGTGAGAGGGTCTTCAGCCTGCTTGGGGCCAAGCCGGAAATCGTCGATGCACCGGACGCCGCCAACGCGACATCGATGCGGGGAGACATCGAGTTCAGCCACGTGGATTTCGCCTACGACAGCGATGTGCCGGTGTTCACCGACCTGTGCCTAACCATCGGGAATGGCGAAACGGTTGCCCTGGTGGGACCGACCGGGGCCGGCAAGTCAACACTGGTCAACCTGATTTGCCGATTCTACGAGCCGCAGCGCGGCCGGATTTCGATTGGCGGCTGGGATGTGGCCACGTTGTCACAACGCTCGGTCCAGTCCCGTGTCGGGATGGTGCTTCAGGTGCCGCACCTGTTCTCAGGAACGATCCAGGAAAACATCCGCTATGGCCGCTTGGATGCAAGCGACGAGGAAGTTCTGGCCGCTTCGCGTTTGGCCGGCTCACATGCCTTCATTTCCACGCTTCCAGATGCATATCGGAGTGTTGTGGGGGAAGAAGGTGTCAAGCTCAGCGTCGGCCAACGGCAGTTGGTGAGTATCGCCCGGGCCATTCTGGCACAGCCGGACATCTTCATCATGGATGAAGCCACGAGTTCGGTCGACACCCTTACCGAGGCGCTCATCCAACAAGGCATGAACGAAGTCCTGCGCGACCGCACGAGTCTGGTGATAGCACACCGACTGTCCACGATCCGCCTGGCGGATCGGATTCTGGTGGTACGTGGTGGTGGGATTGAGGAGATGGGCACGCACAGTGAATTGCTGGCGGCCGGGGGCTACTACCACCATCTGTACACAAGCCAGTTCCGGGAGGAAAAGGGGCGGGCCCTCGATCCCTTCCACAACAGTCGGTCGGTGGTGGCTTCGGCATAAGGGTGTGTCCCAATGTTCAACTGCGGACCGGACCGATTGTTACGTCGGTGGCGGGTCTTCCGTTAGGATTACCCGTGCAAGTTGGTGAACTGGAGCTTGAACAAGCCGCCTGTTGCGTTGCCCCTTGTGGCAACCTGATGATGAAGAGGAGGGCCAATGCCATCAAGGGGTTCGCTGTGAACCCACCGTCACAGCATGCGCGGCTTGGATGTGCCAAGCCGGTAGCGAATGTTCCGCTACTATCACACGGCAGGAAGGTTTCCTGCCGCGGGCACATGACCTTGACCATGCTCATGCATCGCAATCGATCGAACGACGGACGCACGGTAGCGGGTCGTCAGGTTCGTCGGTTAACCGCAAGGGGAGCGCAAGGCATGGGGTTGTCTGTCGCCGGTTTCGACCCGGCCGCGGTGGGGACTGCTCCACCCGGACTCGAGTTGCAAGGGACCGCAAACCCTTATCAACCGAGAGCGAATTACCTGAAAACCAACAAGTTTTAAGGAACAGTCAGTGCATGTATCGATCGCTCAATCCCAACATGCTTGGGCACCGCCTTGGTTTCGCGGAATCCTGTGCCGCGGCCCGGAAACATGGTTTTGAAGGTGTGGACATCGCAGGCTCCGAACTGAAGGAACTGGGTGCGTCCCAGGTGCAGGACATCCTCGAGAGCCACAATCTGGTGCCCGGCATCGTCATGTTGCCGATCCGGTATACCGGCCCCGAGGCGGTTCTGGCAGGGGACTTGACCAGGGATTTCGCGGACACGGCCGATGCGGCCTACGCTGCCGGCTACACCCGCACGACGACGGTGGTCATGCCGGGCAGCAACGACAGGGACTTCAAGACCAACTGGGACTTTCACGTGGTCCGGCTCGGTTCGGTTGCCGCAGCCCTGGAGTTCCACGGACTGAGACTGGGCCTGGAATTCATTGGTCCCCGCACCCTGAGGGATACGTTCCGCCATCCGTTCCTGCACACCATGGACTCGGTGCTGGGACTGGCGGCAGCCCTCGACTGTTCGAATGTGGGGCTGCTGGTGGACCTGTTTCACCTGTACACGTCGCACACGCAGCTGGAGGACGTGGGCGGTCTTACAAGCCGGGACATCGTTCTCGTGCACTTGAACGATGGGCAGGCCGGCCTGGGGCCGGATGAACAACTGGATCTGGTCAGGGATTTGCCGGGCGCGAACGGAGTCACCGACTGTGCCGGATTGCTGAGGCAGCTGAAGTCGATTGACTACGACGGCCCCTGCTCGGTGGAGCCGTTCCTGCAACGCCTGCGGGACGCGACGGCCGACGAAGCCATTGCCGAGACAAGCACAGCCTTGGGAGCCTGCTGGACGGAAGCGGGACTTTAAAGGGCTCGGTCCACCGAGACGGTCCCGAGTGTCGCCGATCCCTTTGGTGCCGGACGCCGGTCTTCATGCAGGCAATCCGGGAATCAAAAAGTGGGGTGTATCCTCACCTTTTTTCGATGTCCGGATTGGGTTCAGCTTTGATTGTCGAGGTAGTTCACGACATCGCCCACTGACTGCAACGCCTGTGCCTCTTCGTCGCTGATCTCGCTTTCGAACTCTTCCTCGAAAGCCATGATTAGTTCGACCAGGTCCAGACTGTCGGCATTCAGGTCGTCCCTGAAGTTGGAATCCATCTGAATCTCATCGGAATCGACATCCAGATGATCAACGATGATTTCCTTGACCCGGTCAAGTGTAGAGCTCATCGGTCAGTCTCCCGGCTTCAGCGGCGTTGTAGGGCATCCTTGGGCCCGACCGGGTCCAAGGGGCAAGGGCAAAGCATGCGGGACGCCTGACTTCAGGTCCCTGCACAGTGCCGAATCCTATAGGAGTGCCGGAGCCGAAGTCAACAATAACCGAGGGCTTTGTGCCCCTACGGACGGGGTTGGTCAATGCACGCGGCAACACCGCTGGCCAGGCCCTGCAACCGTTCGTCCGGCCTGGATTGCCGATGGACAAACCCGATGAGTTCCCAGAACCGGAAAGACGATCACATCCGCATCAACCTCGCCGAGGACGTGGAATCGGAACGGGTGCACAACGGTTTCGAACGGTATCGGATTCGACACTGCCCTTTGCCGGAAGGCGATCTCGAACGCGTGGACACTGGGACCCAATTCCTGGGACGGCGCTTGACGCTGCCATTGCTGATTAGCTCCATGACCGGCGGCACGGACACCGCCAGTCGGGTAAACCGGAACTTGGCCGAGGCGGCGCAGCACCGGCGCGTTGCGATGGGGGTTGGCAGCCAGCGCATCATGGTGGAAGAACGCCAAGCCGCTCGCAACTGGCGGGAATTGCGGCGCGTGGCGCCGGATGTGCCACTACTGGCCAATCTGGGTTTGGTGCAACTGAACAAGGGGTTCGGACTTGCGGATTGCATTCAGGTGGTGGAGGTGATCGAGGCCGAGGCCCTGATCCTGCATCTCAATGTTCTGCAGGAATGCGTGCAGCCCGAAGGCGACACCGACTGGACAGGCCTGCTGGCGAAACTCGAGCAGGTGTGTCGGGAGTTGCCGGTACCCGTGATCGTGAAGGAAGTCGGGTGGGGCATCGATGGCCGCACCGCCCAACGCCTGCTTGAGGCAGGCGTCGCCGGCATCGATGTGGCCGGCGCCGGTGGTACGTCTTGGAGCGAGGTTGAAATGCACCGGGCCGGGACGCGGCGGCAACAAAGGATTGCGGCTGCATTCCGGCATTGGGGCACGCCGACCGCCGAATGTCTGCAGGAAGTCGGTGCCATCGTCGGCGACCGTTCCGCAGGATTGGACAGGCCGATCGTGATTGCGTCCGGCGGGGTGCGTTCG
This sequence comes from Caldilineaceae bacterium, assembly GCA_965208365.1. GTDB lineage: Bacteria > Chloroflexota > Anaerolineae > Caldilineales > Caldilineaceae > Bin34. The sequence goes on from OZ242330.1 coordinate 3,473,621, forward strand.
CCGTTGGATATTCTAAAGTCCTTGGCCTTGGGTGCGGATCTGGCGGGAGTGGCCGGGCCGCTCCTGCGCAAGGCGGTGGAGTCCGCGGAGGCTGTCGTCGAGGAACTGGAGATATGGGACTCGGTACTGCGCATAGCCATGTTCTGCAGTGGATGCTTCGCCGTGTCGGATGTGGACCGGCGGATTGTGGTTCCCGCCGAACCGCCATTCATTGGATAGCGGATTTCGCCTTTGGTGGTCTGTCAATCCTGGTTGGCGGAAAGCCCGGCGCCATCGGGGTTCCGGGGCAACATTGACGGTACAGGGTGGCCGCGGTTCCGGAAACAAAGGCGACAGTCATGGTTCAACACCCGATGCCCTTTCCTGCCGGAACTTGGGAAGAGACAAGACATTGCTCCCGATTGGAGCGCGGTCACCGAGGGGAGAACTCCCAATCATCGACGGCCCAGCCATAGACATCGAAGAGTGCAAAGGGACGAAAATGGCAAACACCACTCTCGAAGCATTGCTCGCTGACTGGCGCATCATGGTGGAAACCTCATTGCGGGAACACCTCGCGAGCCCGGAACCCGTCCTGGATCCGTACATGGGCATGATGCACTACCACATGGGTTGGGTGGACAGGGAGTTCCGGCCGATTGCTCGTTCCGTTGGCAAACGTTCAAGGCCCTTGCTCCTTCTGTTGGCGTGCAGGACCTTGGGACTTGACGCGGAGAAGGCTCTGCCGGCAGCGGTCAGTGTGGAACTCCTGCACGCTTATTCCCTGTTGCACGACGACATCGAGGATGGGGACGAATACAGACGGCACTCCCCGACTGTCTGGAAGATTTGGGGAATACCCCAGGCCATCAACGTGGGAGATGGCCTGTTTGGCTGTACATTCCGAGCCATGGCCGGGTTGCATGGCACCGGATTCGGATCGGATACCGTGGCTGTTGCCATGTCCATGCTGATTGACACCAGCATTGCCCTGACGGAGGGCCAGTTCCTGGACATTGACTTCGAACAGCGCACCCGCCTGTCACTGGATGACTACACGCGCATGGTTCAGGGCAAGACCGCAGCCCTGTTCGGAACCTGCTTGGCGTGCGGCGCGCATCTCAGCACCAACGATGGGCCGATGCGCGAGCGTTTCAGGCAACTGGGTGAACAGACCGGAATCGCTTATCAAATGCTTGATGACATAAATGGTATCTGGGCCGATGAAGACGATACCGGCAAGGCACCCCATCAAGATATCCGACGCCGCAAGAAATCGTTTCCGATCGCGCTTGCGTTCGCCGATCGGGATATTGGCGAACGCATGGTCGCGTTGTACAGCAGGGACATGACGGCCGAGAACGTGGAGGCAACCCTGGTGCTGCTGGCCGCGGCCGGTATCAAGGAACGATGTCTGCACTTGTACGGACGCCAACTGGATGCGATCCGCCAGACTCAGGAAGAGATTGAACACGCGCTTCACTTGGAAGGCAGGCCCGTTGACCTGCTAGAGGAATTCATCGGCAGACTGTTGTCCGTGCCCGACTTGAAGTGAGGACATGCCGGTATAGGCGAAGCATCCGGGTTGTCGCGTCCACCGGATGGCTCAGGCGTGTTTCCACCTGCGCTCGGTTATGGCGGTTGTTCGCTTGGTTCAATCTCAGGATTGGCACGCCCCGAAGCCATCTGGCAGTCGTCCGAAGGGGAATTTCAGTGCCAGCCGCACGGCAACAAGCCAACTCGCCGGGTGCAAGTTGGCCGAACATCAAAAAGGGCTGGCATTGCCAGCCCTTTGGACTTGATTGACGAGAGGGGGGGTCAGCGCACGCCGGCCATTTCCTGGAGCATGCGCCAGTTGGCAAGACGGTCGGCCTGGGAATCCATCAACGTTTCCGACGGGTTTCCCTCGCGGTCGAACTGCTTGGCGAAGCGACCCTCCGAACGGGCGAAGGTGATGAAGTCAATTGTCTCGCCGGTCTTCGGAATGGTGTACCAATCCTCTTTGGCCGCGGGGTTGCCCTGCAGGCTCAACCGCTCCTTGATGGTATCTCCCTTGCGCGGGTCGTAGACGAACACGGGGAATGCCCGGCTGTCAACTGCCAGCTTGGCTTGGTGGCGAGCCATGTCGTCGGCCACACCGTGTTCCGGCTGACACGTGGTGAAGGTGTTTACGATGGCCGGACCGTCAAAGGATGCCGCGTCCAGGATGCACTTGTAGAAGTGGTTGGGAATGGAGGCTACCGTCTGCGACACGAAGGTGTTGGGATGCATCATGGCGATGCGGCCAATTTCCTTGCGCAATTCCGTTTTGCCGGGCTTCTCCTTGCCGTAGGAGTACATCTTGGAGTCCTGGCCCGTATAGGACCCGGTGCTGGTCTGTCCTCCGGTGTTGGAGTAGACCTGTGTGTCCAGGATCAGGACCTTGATGTTCATGCCGCTGGACAGCATTCGGCTCAGCGATTGGAAGCCGATGTCCAGCATGGCCCCGTCGCCGCCCATGACCCAGAGCTGCTTGTTCTCCCATCCCTGCTGATCCCACTTCATGCGAATGCCCATGGCAAAGGCGGGACCGTTCTCGAAGAGCGAATTGCTCCACGGAACAATGTAGGGGTTGTAGGGATAGGTGCTGCCATAGACCGTGTTGCAGCCGGTGCTGGCGGCGATGCCGATGTTGTCGGCTCCGTACACGTATCCCAGGGCCGCCAGCCACATCCGGATGACGGTGGCTTCGCCGCAGCCGGCACAGGATCCCGCACCGCCCACGTAGAGCATGCTCTGCTCCGCCAGCATCATGTCGACGGCAATGCGCTCGTTGATGAATTCGTCCGGCGTTGCGGGCAGGGACCGGAAGAAGTCGATGCTCTTCTGGTAGATCGGCACCGTCGTGTCTTCCTTCTGGATCATCTTCAGGGCGTTGTAGCCCAGATCCGCGCAGGCTTCGACGCACTCGGCGCAGCCTTTGCACTTGGTGGGATCGATGAAGATGCCGAACTTGCCCGGATCCTTTTTGCGTTTCTGGGGCACCTTGAAGAACTTGTTGGTTTCGGCAAACTGGTTGGCCATGAAGCCGCGTTCGGCTTCATCGGTCAATTCGGCCAGGGCATTGTCCAGGACGTCCACCTTCACAACCTTGCCAAGGATGGCCGTGTCGGGGCACTGGTTGACACAGCTCATGCAGCCGGTGCAACTGCTTTCGATGTACTCTGGAATCTCGGGGGCGATGTAGCTGAAGTCGCGGGCTGCGCCGGTGCCGGCCGGGATCACGGATCGCGCGACGCCTACATCCGCCGGGAGATGCAGTTCCCCGGAGCCGTCGTTGTAACCCTGGACGATGCGGTCGAAGAAATCGTTGACGTCCACAATTGTGGCGTCGAGACCTTCGCCGGAACCGTTCTTGGTCTTGCTAATGGAGGCAACGTCGATTTCGTTAGTGGTTACCATGAAAACTCCCTGACGCCGGGCGCCGGGTGGCAGTGGCGGCGGTCTGTCAACAGCAGCCTAAACGAACAATTCAATTTGGGCGGAAGGATCGAACTTGGGTGCCGTGACCTCAAGGGCCTTGGTCTCCGCAGACAGTTCGATAACCGAGTCGTAGCCGCGCTTCACGGCTTTGAGGTTGGCCTGCACAACCGCTTCGCCGCGCTTGCCGAAGTATTTGCGCAATGCACTCTCGGCCCTTTCCATCACCTGCGGGTAAGTCAGATCGGCTTCCTCGGAGAATGGGGTCACCTTTAGGAAAATGCCCAGTAGCACAATGCCCTGCATGCGCACCGACAAGTCCGGAATGGGCGCTTCTTCGCGGGCAATCAAGGCAGCATCCGCCGCGAACACACGAATGTCCAAGTCGCGTATCTTGGTCTGCGAATCAGGTGGAATGTCCGCCCAAATCTCAACCGGGTCCGTCTTCGAGGTCTGGACAAAGATGGCCCCGCCTTTCAGGATGCCACTGAGCGGATTGCCGGACACGAAGGCGTTGATGTCGTTCATGGGAACGAAATCAACGTGGTTGAGCTCGCAGTGCGTCAGGATCTGGTCGTTCGCCACCGTCAGGTAATAGGTGGTGGGCAGACCCTTCTTCTCGGATCCGTACTTCGGATAGGCCTGCACCTTCTTGTTGAAGACGTCGCCGGCAATCGTGGCAATCACCTTGTTGGTGGTCACGGAGCCGAAACCGCCGACGGAGTGGCCGCGCATCGAAAAGGCTCCCGGAGGCCGCAAGTCAGGATCGTGCTCCGGTGGCAGGGTCAAGTCATGGTCCACACCCAGGACAAAGAAGCGCTGGTGCCCTTCAAGCATGTTGCGGACGGTGGCCGCAAAGTCGGCCGGCCGCACATCGCGGCTGCCCAAACCCGCAATCCCGCAGAAGATCTGTGGAATCCGCGTAATCTGTGGGAAGTCGGGATGTCCCATCATGGCGTCGCCGAACGCAGCCTTGATGTCGTTGGCCAGCGGATTGTTGGGGGCCAGCGCGTCGTCCATGCGTTCAATGATGCTGAAGGCCTTGAGGCCGGCCAGGGCCTCGACCAGTTGACGGCCGGGGAATGGCCGGTAGCAGGTGACGTGCACGATGCCCAGCTTGATGCCGAATGTCTCGCGCAGGTAGTCGATGCTGGCGCGGGCGGTCTCGATGTAGCAGCCGATGCCCACGATGGCGTAGTCGGCGTCTTCCATCCGGTACTGTTCGATCACGTCGTACGGCCGACCGGTGAGTGCGGAGTACTCCGCGAACACGTCGTCAATGATGCCGGGCAGACGGTCGTAGTAGTTGCGCTGGGCTACGATGCCCTTCATGTAGCTGTCCTGGTTCTGGACAACTCCGGTCATGATGGGGTTCATGGGATCGAAAAGGTTGGGTATCTTGTCCCCCGGAGGCCCCACAAACTCCTCGAGGAGTTCGGACTCGGGCAACAGAACGTCTTCCACCGTGTGGGTGGTCAGGAAGCCGTCCTGCACGTTCATGATGGGGGTAAAGCCGTCTTCGGCGATACGACGGCTCATCACCGCCAGGTCGCCGGCATCCTGTGCGTTTTTGGCAAAGAGGATGCCCCAGCCGCAGTCCGCCACGCACATCACATCGTCATGCCCGGCATGCACGTTCAGGCCCTGGCGTGTGATGGCCCGCGAACCGATGTGGAACACCACGGGCAGGCGCTTGCCGCTAATGGTGTAGAGCACCTCCTTCATTAGGACCAGGCCCTGGCCTGAGGTGAAGTTGCTGACGCGCCCTCCCGCCACGGCAAAGCCCTCGCAGGCAGTGGCCGCGCTGTGTTCGGATTCGGGTTCAAGGAACTTTAGCGGCTGGCCCCACAGGTTGCGGGCACCGTTGGCCACGGACGCGCCGTAGCCGCCGCCCATGGTCGTGGTTGGGGTAATCGGATAGGCGCAGGCTCCCTGCGTGATTTGGGTTTCAACCCACGTGACCGTCCCGGAACCATCGGAGGTGGTCTGAATGCCGGGGAAACGCGGTTTGGGCTCCGCACCGTTCAGGTTTCCGCTGCCATGGGATCGCCCGTTGGCCGACAGATGGCCGTTGCTGGAAATCTTTCGCATAGCCATTGCTGCGTTTACCCCTTGTTACTACTCCGACAACGAACGCGCGCGGGCGCGCGTCACGGAACCAATCCGACCCGATTCAATCCTTGAATCCAGGCTGTTCAGCCATGTTTGATGATAACACAACAAACAGTGCCGTCTTGGGCAAAATCCGTGGCCGAAACAGTGACCAAATATCAGCCTCGGGGAGCGCACCGGATGTTGGAGGTATGCCGATCATCCAAAAACCGTCGAACTGTCTGGACTACTTCCTGTTTTGTCATCGGCGAGGTTTCTATGACAAGGTCCGCATGCGCCAGAGCATGGGCCAGCCTCGCTAACTCCTCCCGGTGGCCGGCCTCCGTATACCGCCCCCACGGGCGTCTGGACAACTGGGTTCCCAGGTCCGCATGCAGGTATATCAGAATGTCGGGTGGATGCAGTCTTCGCCACATGTCCTTGACATAACTGTGTTCCTGGCCGGTGCATCGGGCGCGCATGCCCAACTGCTCCAGGGTCGCCACCAAGGTGGACTTCCCGGCCGCGCTGACCCCTACAACCTTGATGAGCGGATGCTGCATCCCAACTCCAGTCTTCCGGCCCCCAGCCGGATCGGCTCCTATCCCAAGGGAAAACTGACTGTCATATGCCGCGCGTCATCCCGTTCGCTACGGCCCAGGACCTTCACGACCAGCACCGTCAGGTCGTCCCGGGCGCGGCCTTCCTCAAGGATCAGGGCGGTGTCGAGAAGCAGTTGGGCGAGACGGTCCGCCGGCAGACTGCCGTCGGGGTCCGCTTCACAGACCAAGGCCGGCAGATTCATGCGGTCCTGCGGATGGCGGCCGGCTTCCCACACCCCGTCCGAGGCCGCCACCACCATGCTGCCGGCCTCGATCGGCAGCTCGGTGATGTCCGGCCGTGTATTGCGGTGGATGCCAATGGCCTGACTATGGGCCTGCAGCAGTCCCTGGCTGTGGCTAGTCCGGAACCAGGCCGGGCAGTGGCAGTTGCGGGAGACGACAAGCGTCCAGGAGTCCATGTCGATGCTGACGATTTGCAATTCGGCGCTCACCTGGCCCCGTCTATACGTGCGAAGGTAGTCGTGCGCCGCCCGCGCCGTGGCTCCGTCGCGCACGCCTTCGGCCAACAGGGAGATGGCCTTGCGCACCACGAGGTTGCTGATGTTCTTGGCGCTGCGGCCGCTGCGCTGGCCGTCGGCCAGGACCGCGCTCAAACCGCCGTGCGGCCTTTCGACCACCTCGACCGTGTCCCCGCTTTCGCGCGTGGCGTATTTCGGGATTTTGGAGACTGCGAGCTGGACGACGGGAGCTGGGGCCACAGCGGAGAATCGGTTCAGGGAAGGATGTTGGAGTCGCTCTCCAGGCCGGGCGGGGACGGTTCCATGGCCACCGGACGATTGCGGAAAATGTCCTGCGACATGAATTGCGCCGGGTTGCAGAACCCGCCCCAGCCATCGGGCCTGCGATACGGCAGAATCCGTATGCCAAAGTGCAGGTGGGGTCCCGTACTGGCACCCGTGTTGCCCGAAAGTCCCAGGGTGGCACCACGTCCGACGGTCTGCCCGACACTGACCGAGAACTCGCTCATGTGCGCGTATACCGATTCCCCCCAGTCGTGTTCCATGAGCACGAACTTGCCGAAACCGCCCACACCGAAATCGGTTCGGGTGATCTTGCCGGCATCGGTCGCCAGCAACGGTGTGCCTACCGGCAAGGCGAAGTCAAGGCCGTTGTGGCCCCGCATGGGGACCCCGCCGTAGGTAAATCGACTGTAAAACTGCGGGTTGGTGCCCCAGCCCTGGGACATCGGGAAACGGCCCGGAAACGGAGTGGCGATGTCGATGTGGTCGGCCAGGAAGTCGTAGGCCAGCAGGCGCAGTCCGCTCTGCGAACCTTCGGTAACCCAGCCCGACGGCTGGTTCGAAGGTGGGATCACCATGTCCGTCCACCACCAGCGGAGATTGTCCCTGATCTCCGGCCCGCCATTGACGAGCAGGGTGCTGCGGGACGGTGCACGTCCGATGATGTCCGAATCCGGCTTGCCGACCTGGCCAGGAGTCCTGCGCATCCGCAGGACATCCGATTGGATGTTCATGACGCGGTCACCGTTGGCAAAGGTCCGACGTTCCCGGGCGCTGGGTGCACGGCGCGGGACGGGAGGACTGACCTCGGGCAGCGGATTGGTTCCCATCTGCGGTGTGCCGTCAGGTGCACTCTGGGCCACCCATCCCCACATCCGGTCCTGTTCATCCGTGGCCACTGCCAGCAGCCACCAAGCGATTCCGCCCACGCCCTGTGGATGGCCCAGGACCGTACACAACGTGTTGCGGGACACTTCACCAAGTACATCGTAGCCCGCATCCCCGTCCAGCCCCGGGGTGCGTCGCATCGGGCTTGCGGCAATCACCCAGATGCTGTCGCCCGGTTGGAGCGCTTGCCTGTCCCGACCGGGTAGGTTCGGGGCAGAGTCCTGAAGGAGGTCGTAGCCGGTCGACGTCATGTCCGAGACCCATCCGCGCAGCACGGGCTCAACCGCCGGATGAGTGACTACCTGCCACCACACCAGTCTGTCTTCCATCCGCGGGCCGCCTTCCACGGTCAATGACATGCCGGGAGCCAGTTGCATGACGATGTCGTCGATTGCCTGGGTGGAGGTTCCAGGCAAACGGCGCAGGAGGGCATTGCGCCATACCCAAACTGTGTCGCCAACTGCAAACCTGGGTTCGGGGATGGCCGGGGTTCCGGGCACGGCGATGACCTGCAGGTTGCGCTTGTTGCGGTCGGTTTCCTCTCGAAGCCACCCTGTCGAGTCGCTGCCTTCCGGCCAGGCCGCGCGCACGCGCCACCAGATACTGTCCTCTACGTACAAGGGTCCTTCCTGTACGAGACCCGGAGTCCCTGTGGGGACGGTGCCCAACAGGTCGTCCGCCTCCTTGGCCCGGATGCCTGGCGTGCGCCGCAGTTCGGTGGGTCGCTGGACAAGGAAGTAGGTACCCGGTGCCATGGCGTCCGTGTCCGGGATTGGCACCGGATCGAACGGGGCCGCCAAGTCCGGGGCGCCGGATACCCTGGCGATGAACGGTTGCGCATCCACGCCGGCTTGCGCCAGCCAGCCGTCAACCTGGGTACGGTCGGACACCGTGACCGCGACGCGCCACCAAATCAGCCGGTCCACCTGTTCGGGTCCGTCGACAATCAGGCACTGCTGGCCCGACGGAAGCTTCGTCACGATGGCGTCCGGGGGCGAACCCACGAATCCGGGAACGGCTCGCAGATTGATGTCGCCGATGGTCCTAATTACGTTGCCGGGGGACAGGCTGGCGGAGGCATCGGGCTGTTCGGGGTTGAGCAGGGGAGCCTTTTGCGGATCCCATGCATAGTGTTGGTTGAGGGCCGCGGCGGTGTCCGCCAAGACAGCCGCGGATGCGGAGAGTTGCCAGCGGCCGCCGGGACTGGTTGCCCACCGGAACAGGGCGGCACAACGGATTTGCTGGTGCCCCGGACCTTCGTTCCAACCGTTGATTTCGCGGTAGACCGCCTGCACCCATCCGTTTTGCCGTGGGCTCCAGGACTGGAATTGGTCCGCCTCCACGATGTATACGGGCAGTTGGCGCATGTGGTACGGAATTCCGCGCATAAAGTCGCGGTAGGCCCTGAAGCCGCTGCGGCGGCGTGGCGAGCGTTCGGGAATCCAGGCATCGGCGGTAACGTCGGCGGGATCGTCCGTGACCGTGAAGGCATGCAGCGCAATGCCATCGCAACCCTGGGGCCCAAGACGGTTCAGGATGTCGCTGAAATAGGTGATCCAGTCACCGCTCTCGTTGCCCGCATAGCGGGTGTGGGTGTTCCATGGAGTAACGGCCCCCGTAATGACGAGTGCATCCGGGTCGGCTTGGTGGATGGCCTCCCTGCACTGCCTGAAACAGGCGACATAGCGATCCGGGTGCATGGCTTCACCGACGGTGGCCAGGTTGGTCGCGGTCCCATCGGGATGGAGCGCGTCAAAGCGCTCGGGCAGGGCCCGCAGCACGGCCTGTACCTGTGCCGGGTCCTTCACGTCCTTGAGCAGGGATATCCGGGCGCGTGCGTCGGCGCCAGGGCGCGCGACCCAATTGTTGAACTCGTTCCCAATCACCCAGTGACTACAGCCACGGGAGACCTTGACGAACCGGCCGCATCGCCGGGCGAATTTCAGGTGGTTGTCGACCGCCGGAAGCGTGCCGTCCGGATTGAAACCCAATTGCAGTTTGACAATGACGCCATAGCCGCGTTCCGACCAGGCACTGTAGTCCACGCCGGAACGGTCGGCGTCGTCCATACCGATGAATTCGTTGAACACCACCCAGCCGTGTACGTCGGCCTCTTCGAAGAGATGCTCGCCGCCCGCGTCGTGCAGACCGTAGATGTTCAGCGGTTCGTTGGGTACGGGAGGCATGGCGATGGAGTGCGGCACGAGTGATCCGGTCGGACAAAGGCGGGGACCGATGTTGGAGAATGCGTGGCGTCAGTTGGTGGCAACGGGATCGTTCCTGCGGCGCTCCGCGAGTTCCGCCAGGAGTTCCTGATGGCGATCGCGCGTGATCGGGTATTTGCGAATGACGAAGATGCCCACTGCCACCAACAATGTCGGCAGCACGCCAGACAGGAGCCGCAGGGCTGTCACCACCGATTGGGGCTGCTCGATGCCGGTGCCGTAGGTGGCCTCAATGAAGCCGGCTTGGGCCAGGATAAGATTGGCGACGAATACCGCCACGGCACCGCCCAACTTGCGGAAAAAGACCATGTACGCCGTGAACAGTCCTTCGCTGCGGTTACCGGTTTGCAGTTCGTCGTACTCGAGAACGTCGGGCAGCATGGCCCACGGAATGGTGATGCCCGCTGCGTATGTGAAACCCAGCCAGACACAAAAATAGAGAAATGTGTCGGCGGCTCCCTGCGGATACAGGGCGTATGCCGGCAGCGTTGCAATCCAAAGGAAGCCGCAGAATATGTATGCCTTGAGCTTGCCCAGTTTCCTGACCAGCAGGTTGACCAGGGGCAGGGCCAGCAGGGACGAACCTAGCAGCACCGCCGGCAACAGTGACTCTAGGAGCGGTGTCGCCCTCAAGACGATCTGCAAGTACCAGACAAACGTGGCGATGACAACTTCAAGTCCCGTCAATGCGAGGAAATAGGCGGTCGACAGCAGGACGAAGGGACGATTGCGGTAGGCGGTTCTGAGCCCCCCCATCACGCTGATGGGGACCTCGGATACTACATTGGCTGGCTCCTTTACCGTGATGAAGTTGAGGACCGGTGCCACCAGCAGTGAAGCGCCGAACAGCCACCCGGCCAGCATGTAGCCGCGGAAAACGTTGGACTCCCCGCCCAGCATGCCCAGCCAGTCTTCCGCCAACATTTTGAACAGGGCCGCGATGACGAGGGCGCCCAGGATAAAGAAAGCGTTGCGCCAAACGCTTAGGTCAATCCGCTCTTCGTAGTCGCTGGACAATTCCGCCACCAAGGCCGTGTGGGGTACCGAGAACACGGTGATGGCTGTATCGAGCACCACGGAAATCACGACAAACCAAGCAAACAGGCTCCATTGATTGTCGAAGGGTTTTGTCCACAACAGGGCGAACAGCACCATCATGGGCACGGCGGCCGCCAGCATCAGGGGACGCCGCCGGCCCCACCGGGTCTGCAGCCGATCGCTGATGAGACCCACCAGCGGATCGTTGACCGCGTCCCAGATGCGGCCAATCATCAGGATTACGCCCACAATACCCGGCCTGAGGCCAACCACGGTCACCAGAAAGTAGTTCAGGATCAGGGAGCGGCTGGTTGAGGTGATGGCCGGAATCCACTCTCCTGACCCGTAGATCAGTTTGAAGAGCGTCGACATGCGGCGGTTTGGGGCCATGTGGGGATCCTGCACGGATGTGGAAGGTGTAGGCGGAGCACAGGTTTCCCTGTGCTCCGCCTACTCGGGTTCTCGTCGGCCGTCAGTTGCCCGAAGTCTTGGATGGTGACAGCTTCAGCAAGGCCAACAATTCCGGCGGTTCGCCCTCCACACGTACGAAGACCTTCCCCAGGCGGGTTTCGTCTCCCCTCGCCGGAACCCTGTCGATCGCGTTCATGATCATCCCGCTTATGGTTTCCGCCTCGCCTTTGGTCTCTCCCAGTGCTTCCGCGAAATCCTCGGGGAGTTCGTTCACTGGAACGTCGAGCCGGGCCACCACGGTGGTCCGGGACCGGACCTCGAGCCGGGGTGCCTCCCGAACGCGGCTTGCCTCGAGGTCTGATTCGTCTTCGATTTCGCCGAAGATTTCCTCCATCAGGTCTTCCAGGGTCACCAATCCCGCCGTTCCTTGGAATTCGTCCTGCACCACCGCCATGTAGGCTCCCCGCGACTGGAACAGCTTCAGCATTTGGGGCAGCGGTGTGGAGCCTGGGACCACCAAGGCGCCTGTCCCCTGGTCCTGATCCCCGTCCGGCACCCTGGTGATGATATCGACGAGACGAAACTCGGCGCTGCGGTCCAGCCGCGCCAGCTGCTTGAAGTGGAGTATCCCCTTGATGTCGTCCAGGTTGCTTCCGTAGATGGGATAGCGGGACTGGCCGGCTTCCCGCATCACCGCGATCACATCCGCGTAGGTTGCATCCTCCTGGATGCCCACAACCCGCGTTCGGGGAGTCATCACTTCGTTGACGGTGCGATCGTCGAAGTTCCCAATCCGTTCCAGGTAGCCGAACTCGTCCTCCTCGATGTGATCGGCGTGGTAGCTCTCCTCGATCAGGATCTGGATTTCCTCCTTCGAATAGGCCAGTCCGTCATCCTGGTCCACGGGGATTGGAGACCTGACGATGAGAAATTCGGCCGCGCGGTTCAACTGGTGTGCCAAGGGTCCCAATATCATTTCGCAGAGCCGCATGGTGCCGGCCACTGCCAGCACCACCGTTTCCGGCATCTGGACGGCAATGGTCTGGGGAACCATCTCGCCTACGACGACATGCAGGAACGACAGACCGCAAACCGCGATGAGCAGCGCGGCCGTGGATACGGCTTGCTCCGACAACCATGGCAGGTGAAGTACCTCGTGCAGCCAATGTGCCACGCGCTCCTCGGCATACATGCCAAGAGCCAGGCTAGCCAGCGTGATGCCAATCTGGGAGGTGGCGATGAAGTCGTTGCGGCGCTCCTTGTCCCGGAGAATGGTCAGGACATAGGGTGCCTGACGGTGCCCGGCCTCCTCCCTACTTTCGATTCGGGGATAGGGCGCCAGCATCACGGAGAATTCCGCCGCGACGAAGAAGCCGTTGGCGGCCACAAACAAGGCGATCAGCGCAATAGGAACCAAGGCTTCCATCATGGGTCGCCGTGTCCGGACGGATCCTGGCTGGCGGAGACCGTCCGCAGTTGCAGTGCCAGCCTGACTGTCTTCTCGGTGGCGTTCACAAAAAAGCCGTCCGCCACATTGGGTCCGGCACGGCGGAGGCCCTCGTGCGGGATGCCCGTCATGTGGGCCGGGGCTTGCGGGGACGGTTCAAGTGGGAGTGCGTTGGGATCCAGGGCTTGATGTTCGGGATCGAAGACGGCCGAGAGTGCTTTCGGAGCCACCGATCCTTCAATGAACAGAACGTCGTTGTTGACGAATCGAAAGGGTGGCGGTGCTTCTTGATCGAACTCGTCCCGTATGTCCCCTACGACGGCTTCCACCAACTGTTCCAGAGTGATGATTCCGGAGGTTGCTCCCGCATCGTCCCGCACCATCGCCAAGTGCACCTTATTGTGCAGCATGTCCGCCAGCGCGTCGTCCACGTTGATGTCTTCTGCAAACGCCGGGAAAGGGTCCGCATCAGCGCCGGACCGCGGTGCTGCTTCGCAGATTAGATCCCGCAGATGAACGGTGCGGGTCAGATTGTCCAAGGAGCCGTCGAAGACGGGCATGCGGGAGTAGGGGGAGTTGGCCAGAAGGTCTCGCTGTAGGTCCTGGGTCGTCCATTCGGGGGCCGCGAAAATGTGTTCCCGAGCCACCATCTTCGCCGAAACCGGTTCCTTGTCGATGTTGAGGGTGCGGTCGATGGCACCTCCTTCGTCCCAGTCGAACTGGCCCTGCTCCTGACTCTCCCTGGAAATCCGCCGGATCTCCTGGTCGGTCAGTACTAGGCCGTGCTGGTGTGTGACTTCGACCCGGGCAAGGAACAGGATTGCCCGGTTGAACAGATTGAAGACCCACAGGAAAGGTTGGAACAGGAAGTGGTAGGCCCGCAGGTAGGTTACGGTGGACATGGCCAACCGCTCTGGAATGCGGATGCCCAGGTTCTTGGGCACCAGTTCGCCGATGAACACCTGGCCCGTGGACAAGACCAAGAGCGTGGAACCCACCGCCAGCGAGGTGGCAGTGGTCGGGTTCAGGCCCAGTTGCAGGAGCAGTGGCTCAATGCGGGGCGCCACCCCGGCTTGGCCCACGAAGCCAAGGACGATGCTGCAAATCGTGATGCTGATTTGGCAGCTTGAAATGTAGGCACTGAGTTGGCTGGGGTCGTGAATGATGCCGCCCACCTTGTCGGCGAGGGAGTTGCCATCATCCTGCAGCTGTTGGATCCGGGAACGCCGCGAACCTGCAAGAGAGATTTCGGCAGCGACGTAAAAGGCAGTCAACAGGATAATCGCGACAACCGAACCCAGGATCGCGATTAGTCCCATGAACTAGCTAGTGCCATTGCAGGTCCGACGTTGTGGCCGGGAAGTGTCGGGTCCTTGAAAAGGATCGGTTGCACTTCAATGGTACAGCAAACCATCAAGAAACTCCCGCGCTTCAGCGGGCGAGGTGACGCGGCCCATCACCTGAGCCTCAACGAGGAGGGTCAGCAATCGTCCGACTTTCGGGCCCGGCGCCAGGGCATACCGGGTCAGGAGATCCCGCCCCGTTGCCAGCGGCCGCACTGGTCCACCTTGACCAAGTCTCCACAGATGATTGACGGCATGCTGGATTGCCGTCAGGCGGGAGTGCGCCCCGGCTTCGGTTGCCCTGGCCAACGGCGCTGTGATTGCGCATGCATCCTGCAACGCAGGCAGGCCAATGTGCCAGCCGGTCTTCTCCATCAAACGGTGGCACTCAATCACCGTCGGCTCTCGGGCATGGCAACGATTGGGCGGATGTACCCACCGTCTCCACACATGGTCGAGGGCCGCGCCGACAGAACCCAGCCACCGCTGCTCCGTAGTGGCAAAGGCGCATCGTCTACCCCAGCGCTTCATGCCGACACCTGGACTAGCCGTAGTCGTGTCCGGGAGGATCAGCCAAAGGAGGGCGGCCAAGACCCACCAGTCACCGCGCAGGCGCCCCGGACCCAGATACCCGCGAGCCATCTGCTGAAGGTCGATCACCGCATCGATGTCCGGTTCCATAGGATTCGGGTTCCGTTCGCCCTGGCTCCGGTCCGATTTCGTTGACCTTGTCCACGCCTGCAAACGAGAAAGCCAGCGCACATCGTTCTCGGACAGGATGAACGTTCCGCCTTCCCTGTCGGCAACCAGCGGCCAGAGGTTCAGCTCGTTCAGGTCGTGTGCGACATCACGAATGGACGAGGCGGAACTGGTTACCAGCTTCCACACTTCCGGCCCTATCCGTTCTCGCGCAGCCTGTCCAGCGAGGTGGCCATGTTGCCCTATGAACAACCGCAATTCCGCCGACAGCTTCAGCCCGAGGCCGTGGGATAGCCGGACGCCTCTGAGCATGCGCAAGGGATCGGACAACAGGTTGTGTTCGGAGACGGGGACTACTGTGCGTTGGGCAAGGTCAATCCGCCCCCCGAAGGGATCGACCAGCGTGCCAGTCACGTGCGTGCCGTCGACCGACTTGACCTGGACCGCCATGGCATTCACGCGAAAGTCGCGTTGTCCAAGATCGGTTTCAATGCCACTGCCTCCCAAGACGACCAAATCGATTGTTCCAACCGGCTCCCGCTCGGACGGCGGGTGCGATGCCAATCGCCAGATTTGCCTGCGGGGGTCCAGGCAAAAGGCGTGCCAGTCGCCGGGGACCCAGCGTTGGTCCTCCAATGGGTTCGAGCGCGGTACCGCCAAGTCAAGGTCGTGTCCGGGTGCAATTCCCAGGAGGTGGTCGCGAACCATGCCACCCACAATCCAAACCGGAGGCCCCCATGTCTCCAGGAACTGGTCCAGAACCCGGGACTGCTCGGGGCGGAGCGTCAGATGGATTTCACAGGAATTGAGAGTTGTCATGGCAGGCTCCGCCCGGACATCAATTGCATTTGCCACACCCGGTCATGATCTCCGGAAACGGCCCATTGAGGCGGAAGTGGGGCAGGATGGCTTCCGGTTTGCAATCGAAACTGGCAAACTGCACCGGCCGGTGCAGTCCCGCGATTCCCGGCGGTCCGAGCCATTATGCAGGCAAGTGCGAGTACATTCATCCAAGCCAGCCGCAATCGGGCATGGTCGGTTTTCGCGGATACGTCTGCCTGGCCGGCGTGGTACGACGGCATCCGGGACGCGGCGTGGGTTGAAGGGAAGCCGTGGACGGATGGCTCCATGCTTCGGCTTGACAGCCGATGGGGAGTGCTTGGGGCATGCGTGCGGCTGGCGGCAGAGCCGAGCATGGCGATCATCGAGGTGCAGATTTGGTCTTCGACTGCCGTGCTTGTTTTTGAAGTCGAGGATTCTGTTGGGGGCTGCCAGGTGAAGGTGAGGGAAACCTGGCATGGCCCTGCAGCTTGGCTAGGACCGCTCACCCGTCCGGCCAGAACGCAAAAACTGACACGGGCCATGGTTGCCTTTCGACACTGTGCAGAGGCCCTGTGAGCACTGCTGCCAATTCGATCCGCGATGGCCAGTGGCCGGAGTACAACCGGGATGCCTTGGCCGTTTGGGAACGGATCGCCGACTGTTGGGATGCCTACATGGGCGACCACGGCAATGAGTTTCACAACGTTCTGGTTCGACCCGTTGCCATGCAACTGCTGGAGCCGGTGCGCGGCCGCAAGATCCTGGAGTTGGGATGCGGCGCGGGTCTGTACACCCGTGACCTGCTGCGGGCGGGAGCGGACGTTGTGGCCACGGATGGGGCGGAATCGTTTGTGAACATTGCCTCCCGACGTAATCCTGGTTGCGAGATTCTGCGCCTGGACGTCACCAGCGAAGAGGATTGGGCGGAACTGCATCGGCGCCACACATGGTTCGACGCAGTGGTCTGCAACATGTTGTTCATGGATGTGGCCGTCGTGGACCTGATGTGCCGGCAAGTGGCCTCATTGTTGCGCTCTGGAGGAGTCTGGGTGATTTCCCAACAGCATCCCTGTTTTGTCACTCCCGACTCGGAACTCGTGGCTGCGCAGGGCATCACCGGACAACGGAACAGTGTCATGGTGCACCGCTACCTGAATGTGGAACCATACAAGGCCACCGGAATCCGTACGCAACCGGAAACCCACTACTACTTCCATCGGTCCCTACAGGCCATCGTGAGCCACCTCACGGCTGTGGGCTTGGTTGTCAACGGTTTGGTGGAGCCGTCCTTTCCGCCGACCGAAGAACCGTTCCAACCCCTGTCGTACGGTTCGATGCCGGATATCCCCCCGGTTCTGTTCGTGCGCGCTCTGAAACTGTAGGCCGGCCCGGCCCGGCCCGACCGTGCTATTCTGGCCGCAGGCCGAACCGGCAGGTTATGCCGATTTCGGTTGCCCAGAACTCATCGCCAGTGCACATCGAGGAGCAACCATGGATCTGAACCTCAAGGGCCGGGCCGCGGCTGTGGCGGCCGCCAGTGCCGGATTGGGCTTCGCGTCAGCTTTGACCTTGGCGCAGGAAGGCTGCCGCGTCGCCATCTGCGCCCGCAACGAAGACCGCCTGCAGGCTGCTGCGGATCGGATACGGGAGGAGACCGGTTCCGAGGTACTGGCCTTGGTGGCGGACATGTCCGACGCGGAGGCTCCCGGCGCCTTCATCGAGGCCACCGCCGATCGGTTCGGCGGCCTCGATATTGTGGTGGCCAACGCCGGGGGGCCGCCCAGCG
The DNA here is from genome assembly GCA_965208365.1 of Caldilineaceae bacterium. GTDB lineage: Bacteria > Chloroflexota > Anaerolineae > Caldilineales > Caldilineaceae > Bin34. The sequence continues at coordinate 3,491,172 of OZ242330.1, forward strand.
GGGAGTTCGCGGACAAGACCGACACCGAGTGGGCCTTGGCGCTGCAACTGAACCTCATGAGTGCCGTCAGACTCTTCCGGTCCGCCCTGCCGCATGTCACCGCCAGTGATCAGGGCCGCTTGGTGGCCATCACCAGCGTTAGCGCCAAGCACCCGATGGAAAGCATGGTGTTGAGCAATGCCACGCGTACCGGAGTTCACGGCGTGATCAAGACCCTGAGCATGGAACTTGCTGCAACCGGCACGACCGTGAATGCCGTGTGCCCGGGTGTGACCAAGACGGATCGGCTTGATGAATTGGCCCAACAGGCTGCCGACCAGAAAGGCATCACCGTGGAGGAGGCGTTTGCCGAACGGGCAGCCACGGTACCGCTGGGACGCCTCGGGGATCCCATGGAGTTTGGCGCGGCGGTCACATTTTTGTGCAGTAGGCAGGCAGGCTTCATCACCGGCATCGGTTTGGCCGCGGACGGAGGCTTTATGGGAGCCCTTCCCTAATTCGAATTCGGTGTCCTGCCCCCTCCCGAGTCTCCGCGGGTCGGCCGCGTTGACCACGGGGCAGGTGGATTGATCATTTGATGGCGATGCGGTTCCCGGATGGACGGCTACGATGAAGGAAAGGGTCCTGTCGTTCAACCAAGTGACGGCGGCCTACTTTGACGAACCCGTCCTGGAGGACGTGACTCTGGCTGTTTACAGCCAGGAGACTGTCGGCGTCGTGGGACGCAATGGTTCGGGCAAGAGCACGTTGCTCAAGTGCCTTACGGGGATTCACGGCGTCGATGCCGGCAGCATGGTCCGCGACCGTTCGGTCCGGTTCGGCTATCTGCCGCAGGAGGCCGAACTGCCTCGGTCCGCGACCGTGTTGGAGGCGATGCAGGGAGCCCTCCCGGAATTGGACCGGGTTGAGGCGGAACTCCAAGAGGTCGAGGCCAGCATGGGACTGGAGGAGGTGTACGGGGATCCGGCCAGATTGGAGGCGGCCATCGCTCGCCAGGCCTCACTGGTTGCCCGGTATACCGAACTGGGCGGTCCCAGTTTCCAACGGACCATCGAAGCGACCCTGAGGCAGGTCGGCTTGGCGGAGGACAGCTTCGGCCTGCGGGTCTCCGACCTAAGCGGGGGGCAAAAGAAGCTGTTGGCCCTGGCGCGCATCCTGGTCGGACGGCCCGATTTCCTGGTGCTGGATGAACCCGACAATCATCTCGACCTGCGCGGCAAGCAGTTGCTGGAACGGATTATCGGTGCCTTCGGCGGTGGCGTGGCGATTGTGTCCCACGATCGCTACCTGCTGGACCTGATCGTCGATTCCATCATTGAACTGGAACGACGCAAGGTATTCGCGTGGCCGGGCAACTATTCGGAGTACGTGATCCAGAAGGAGGTTGCGGTTGCCAGTCAGGCCCGTCACTACCAGGCACAACAAAAGGAAATCAAACGGCTGGAGGAGTCGGCCAAGCGCCTTTTGACCTGGGGCGCCGTCTTCGACAATCCCAAGTTCATCACCCGCGGCAAGAGTATTCTCAAGCGCATCGACCGTATTGACCGCATCGATGCACCGGTCACCGACTCCGAAACCATGGACCTGACCCTGCAATACCGGAGGGGGAGCGAGAAGGTCTTGGAGTTGACTAACGTCTCCTTCACCTTTCCTGATACGGGTGTCCGGCTGTTCGACCGCGCGGATCTTCTGGTCTGGAAGGGCGAACGGGTGGCGATCGTGGGCCCCAACGGCGCGGGCAAGTCCCTGTTGCTCAACTTGATCCGCGGCCAACTACAACCCACCGGTGGCACGATAAAGCTGGGTCCCAGCCTGAAGCTGGGTTTCTATGACCAGGAACACGGCAACCTCGACTACCGGCTGAACCTGGTTGACACGGTGCGCCGCGACCACTCCATGACTGAGGCCACCGCCGTGTCTTTCCTACGGAAATTCCAGTTTGGCTACCGCCAGTGCCTGGATCCCGTGGGGGCGTTGTCGGGCGGCGAGCGGAGCCGGTTGCAGATGGCCCTGATGATGCTTCAGCAACCCAACTTCCTGATCCTGGACGAACCGACCAACAATCTGGATATCCAGTCGGCCGAAATCTTGGAGGAGGTCCTGTTGGGATTCGGCGGTGCCATCCTGATGGTGTCGCACGACCGCTACTTCCTGGATCGCCTGGCAGACCGGGTTGTGGTCCTGCAGAACGGTGTCCTGAGGGAATTCCCAGGCACGTTCGGCGACTACCTCACCAATCTGGCAGGAAGCCGGAAACGAAACCCCGGTCCGCGCCAGCAGCCGGTCAGAACATCCTGACCAGGGCACCCAACGAGTCCGTTAGAGGGTGTCGGAAAATTAATTTTGTGCTAGGTGACGCAGCGTGAGGCCAGTCATGGCAGCATGGATCCAGGCTATGGCGGCTTCCAGAAGTACTTCGTAGTTCTTGCTCAGGTGCCGGTGCCGTCCCAGCCAGGCAAAGGTGCGGTCCACGGCCCAGCGCCGGGGCAGGAGCTGGAAGTCGGTGCCGGGTTCCGGGGGACGGACGATTTCCAGGTTCCAGGGCAGGGTTGCCTGCACCCGGTCCCCGGGTATGGGGCCGGCGTAGCCGGCATCCTCCCAGACGACCTGCAGCCGCGTCAGAGCCAGCAGCAGGCTCTGGGTGTCCACGGCCAGGTGGCGCTTGCGTCCTTTCACCTCCTTGTCCGCACCGTAGCCACGGGGCCCCCTTTTTCCGTCGTTTCCACTGATTAGCTGTCGAGGATCGCTGTCCAGGGACTGGACTGGTGCCCCCGGGCGCGGCCGGACTTGGGGCAGCATCCGCCAGGCACAGCCGGTGCTCAGCACATGGCGGATGCCGAACGCCGTGGCGGGCGGAGTGCGGGACTTGGCAGCTGGGTTGATTGGGCGCGACCCTTGGTCATCGAACAGCGATGGCAAGACATGCACAGGTAGTCGGTCCAGGGCCCTGGCAGGGTAATCCAAGGGTCGATTGGCGTGATTGTGCTCCCTTCCGGACATCGCGGAAAGCCTTTGGGATCCCAGTGCATCAATTGCTAGATGGCATCGAATCTTAGTTATAATCCCCAATATTTGTTGGAGGTTCTGGATGTAGCGCGGGGGCGAGCGGTTTGACGGTGCGGGAGGCCTTATCTTGCCTCTACTAACAGTCGAAGAACTTTCGATCCAGTTCGGGGGTATCTTGGCGTTGGACGGGGTCGGTTTCTCTGTGAACGAAGCGGAGATTGTGTCGATCATCGGTCCCAACGGCGCGGGGAAGACGACGGTGTTCAACTGCCTCACCCGCGTTTACGATCCCATGAAGGGTTCCATTCGGTTCATGGGCCGGGATCTGCTCAAAATGCGGCCACACCAGGTTGTTGCCAACGGCGTGGCGCGCACCTTTCAGAATTTGGAACTGTTTTCCTCGATGTCCGTGTTGGATAACCTGCTGGTGGGTCAACACTCGAAAATACGGTACAGTGCTCTGGATGCGTTTTTCCGCCTTCCCAGGCAAATGCGCGAGGAGCAGAAGGCTCGTTCGCGGGCAGAAGACACTTTGGAGCTGATGGAGCTGACGCAGGTCCGGGACATAGCCGTTCACGCACTGTCTTACGACTTAAAAAAGCGTGTGGAGATAGCCAGGGCCCTGGTTTCCCGGCCCAAGCTGGCCCTGCTCGACGAGCCTGCGGGCGGCCTGACCCACGAACAAGTGGACTCCATAGCCCGCATTGTCCGGGGAATCCGAGACGAGTTGGGAGTTGCGGTATTGCTGGTGGAGCACCGCATGGGATTGGTGATGGACATCTCCGACAGGGTGTGCGTACTCGATTTCGGTAGAAAGATTGCCGACGGGACGCCGACCGAAGTGCGTCGTGATCCTGCGGTAATCCAGACGTACCTTGGTGCGCCGCATGTTGACGCTTAAGGACATTCACGTCTCTTATGGCCAAGCGCCCGCCTTGCACGGAGTCTCGTTGGAAGTGCCGGAAGGCCACATCGTGACTCTTCTCGGAGCCAACGGGTCCGGAAAGAGCACCACCATTCACGCGGTGGCGGGTCTTTTGCCGATCCAGGCCGGATCCATCGATTTTGAAGGTCGGGAGATCGCCGGGTTGTCCACCGAGACCATCGTGAGGTTGGGCATATGCGCGACGCTTGAGGGACGCCAATTGTTCGGCGAGATGACGGTGTTGGAGAACCTGCGCTTGGGTGCGTACACCCAAGGGGAGGGCAAGGGTTTCGATGAACAGCTGGAGCGGGTGCTCACCTACTTTCCCGCCCTGAGCGAGAGGCTTGAATTGTCGTCTTACCTGCTGAGTGGCGGCGAGCAACAGATGCTGGCCATCGGGCGGGCGTTGATGGCGCGGCCCCGGCTGTTGCTCATGGACGAACCTTCGTTGGGCTTGGCACCGCTTCTGGCCCAAGAAATGTTTGCCGGAATCATGAGCTTGAGTAAAGCGGAGGGCATATCGGTGTTGCTGGCCGAACAGGCTGCCGACTTGGCGGTGGGAATTTCTGGGTATGGCTACGTGTTGGAAGTGGGCAAGGTGGTGCTGGGAGACACCGCCCGAAATTTACTGGACAACGAAGAGGTGCGCGGCGCTTACCTGGGCCACTGAGCGTAGCTGGAGCCGCGGAAATGCAATGGACCTCTTTCTGCAACAGCTGATCGGCGGCATCGCCAGCGGAAGCATGTTCGCCATCCTGGCTCTCGGCATAGTGTTGATCTACCGATCCACCGGCACCCTCAACTTTGCCCAAGGGCAAATGGCCATGTTCTCGATGTTCGTCGCTTGGTCGGCGATGAGCACAGGCATGGGCTTCTGGCCGGCGGTCTTGCTGACCCTGTTGTCCGCGCTGGCGATGGGGGCCTTGGTCGAGTGGTTGATCGTGAGGCGGGTAGAAGGAACATCCGACCTCAACTCCCTTATTGTGGCGATGGGGTTGTTCCTCATTTTCGACGGGTTGGCCTTATATATTTGGGGACCGTTGCCCAAGAGTTTCGGCCCCTTCAGCTTCTTTAGCGGAGGCGCGTCTTGCGTTGGCGGGGTGTGCATCGGGCGTTTGAACCTGGGTATCCTGGTGGTTTCCATCGTGACCACGGCCTTGTTGTATCTGCTGTTCCAATGCACCAGGTTTGGTCTGGCGTTGCGGGCAACGGCCCTAAACCGGCTGGCCAGCCGGTTGGTGGGCATCCCGGTGGGTCGTATGTTGAGCACAGGTTGGGGTTTGGGCACCGCCGTGGGTGCCATAGCCGGAATACTGGCGGCCCAAAGCCTGGGGCTGGACATCCGGACGATGTTTTTTGTTGTGCTGTTCGCCTTGGCGGCGGCGGTGCTGGGCGGTTTGGACAGCCCTGTCGGAGCCGTGGTCGGAGGGTTGATCATCGGAGTTGTGAAGAATTTGGCTGGCACCTATACGCCTTCCAGCGTAGGCAGTATCGACTTGGCCGTGGCCTTTGCAGTGATTGTGCTGGTGCTGATGGTGCGGCCCAATGGCATTTTCGGGCGACCTGTCCGGATGCGCGTGTAGCCGGTGCAAGCCCTCCCACCTGGACCCAAGCCGATAGGGTTACTGCTGCTTGGCGTGTTCCTGGTGGCGTTTCCCTTCCTTCACGAGTGGCCTTTCTTCAGAATGTTCCTAAGTGAATTCCGAACCTTCAACGCCACCATGTTTGCTGTTTGGCTACTCGTTCTGCTTGGCATGAACCTGCTGACCGGATATAGCGGACAGGTCTCGTTCGGACACGCGGCGCTGGTCCTGGCCAGCGCGTACCTGACGGCGGTGCTCTCCCAACAATACGGCTTCCCTTTGTGGGGTGCCATCGGCTTGTCGGGGGCGGCGACCGCCCTCGTGGGGTGGGTGACGATAGGCATCCCCGCAGTGCGCTTGAGAGGACCTTACCTGGCCATTGCCACGTTTGGTTTGATGTTGGCCTTTCCTCAAATCCTCAAATTGAATGTGCTGACCCAGTGGACCCAAGGGGCGTTGGGCATTAGGGGAGGCGCGGTGGGACCTCCCGGCTTTCTGGGGGGCGTACTGGACGGTCGGGCGTGGATGTATTACGTCGCGATGTCCGTGGCGGTGGCCATGACGGTCTTGTTCGTGAACCTTACGCGGAGCCGCACGGGCCGGGCGTTCGTAGCCTTGCGGGACAGCGAGGTGGGAGCGGAGCAGATGGGAGTCGACGTGCCGAGGTACAAGGCGTTGGCCTTCGGCGTCAGTTCGCTGTATGCGGGCATTGGGGGAGGGCTTTTCTTTGCCGTACAGGGATTCGTCTCTCCCGACAGCCTCGGTCTCATAGACTCGATATTCTTCTTGGTGGCGATAGTGATTGGAGGCCTGGGCAGTGTGCTTGGTTCCATAGTCGCAGCGTTGTTTTTGACCTTCCAGTCTGAAGCCATCAGCGCTTTGGCCGGATTCGTGCCGGGGGCCAACAACCTGCGGAACGTTTTCTACGGGGCATCCCTGATCGCGGTGATCGTTCTATTTCCCAAGGGTATCGCGGGATTTTTCCAAAGGCCTTTGTGGCCCAAACTCCGGGAATGGAATCTTGGAAGGCTCTGGTCGTCCAGATCATGACACCGCGTGTTTGCCTGTGTGCGGGTTTGCGCTGTCGCCGTTCGACATCCAAGCAAGCCTACGGCCCTCCAAAGCAACAACCCGAAGTGTGGTATAAGGCCTGCATTCAAACCCGTTCAACGGAATGCAAAGCACAATAGGAGTGACAACATGACTCTCTCGGGAAAAGCTTGGACATGGGTTGTTGCCGGATTGCTCGCGGCGATGTTCCTGGGAGCCGCATGCGTGGAGGGTGTCGGAGAATTTCCGGTGCCTACCGAGGAGGCACCGGTACCCGGGGTTACGGACGATGAGGTGGTGCTGGGAACTCACACCGCCCTTACCGGACCCGTCGCCGTGTATTCCCAAATTGCTTTGGCCATCAACGCTTACTTCGAATACGTGAACGAAACCAAGGGGGGAGTCAACGGCAGGACAATCAAGTTTCTGATCGAAGACGACAGCTACTCGCCTCCCAAGACGGTCGACCTGGTCCGCAAGCTGGTGGAGGAAGACCAAATCTTCGCCTTGGTCAACGGATTTGGAACGCCTACCCACTTGCAGGTGGTGGACTATCTTCAGGAAAACGGAGTGCCCGACCTGTTCGTGGCGACCGGGGCGATCGAGTGGGTGAAGGACCCGGAGGCCAGACCCATGGTCTTTGGCTCCATCCCCAACTACGTGGCCGAGGGGATAATCTTGGGGCAACATATCGCGGAGACCTACCCCGGGCTAACGTTGGGCTTGATGTACCAGAACGACGATTTCGGCGCGGACGGAATGACCGGCATCAGGCGGGGAGTGGGCAATGCCCTGGAAATAGTGGGTGAAGAAACCCACGAAGTCCTGGATGTGGACCTGTCCTCCCAGGTGGACCGCCTCCACGCAGCGGAAGTCGACGTGATTGCCATCTGGGCCACGCCCCAACATTTCGCCACCGCGGTCAAGCACGCGCGTCTGAACCTGAATTGGGACGTGCCCTTTGTGTTGAGTTTGGTCAGTGCCAACGAATTAACCGTGCTCCTGGCCGGCCCGGAAGTCATCGAAGGCACCGTGTCCCTTGGATACCTCAAATCAGCTTTTGAAATCGACGACCCCGACGTCGCCAAACACCATAAATTGGTCCAGGACTACATGGGAGCGGAGAACGGCAACACCTTGACCCTGTACGGCCAGTACATCGGAGAGTTGGTTGAGGAGACCCTGAGAAAGGCTGGTCGGGACCTTACCCGCGAGGGCCTGATCGAAGCCGCGGAGTCAATCACCGATTTTTGGTGCTCCATTTGCCTTGGGCCCGTCAACACCAGCCCCACCGACCACGATCCTGCGCAAGGGAGTTTCCTGGTACGAGCCGAAGGGGGCAGGTGGGTGAGATTCGGCGACGCCATCACCTACGAGGGGGTCCTGCCGGGCGACATGATGGTCGAGGACTTGGTGAGGTAATCGGGTCTTGCCTTGTAGGGGCCCGCATTCGATTGCCGCCGGTTTGCGGCTTGGGAATCCTTCCCGCATGCAGGGGCGAAACTTCCTCGACCTCCTGTGGTTGGACCCCGACGCACCGTGGCCGGATCCCGTCCCACCCTAAACCCGATACCGTCGCATCCCCGACCCTCGGGCTGCTCGAACAGGGATACCGGAACAATTGCCGCCTAATGCCCGCTCCATGACCATGACCGAGGCCACCGCCGTTTCCTTCCTGCAAAAATCCAACTCGGCTACCGCCAGTGCCTGGATCCCGTGGGGGCGTTGTCGGGTGGCGAACGGAGCCGGTTGCAGATGGCCCTGATGATGCTTCAGTAACCCAACTTCCTGGTCTTGGTCGAACCGACCAAGACCAGGACATCCAGTCGGCCGAAATCCTGGAGGAGGTCCTGTTGAGATTTGCCGGCGCCATCCTGATGGTGTCGCACAACACTTCCTGGACGGCCTGGCAAACCGGGTCGTGGTCCTGCAGAACGGCACCCTGAGGGAATTCCCAGGCACGTTCGGCGACTACCTCACCAATCTGGCAGGAAGCCGGAAACGAAACTCCGGCCCGCGCCGGCAGCCGGTTAGAACATCCTGACCAAAGTGCCCAAGGCATCCGTCAGAACGCGAACGGCATCGAGATATCCTTTGATTTCGATGTGCTCCTCCGGGGTGTGGTCTAGCTCGGAGTCGCCGGGGCCGTAGGCGAACATGGGACAGCCCCAGGCTGGGCCGACCACGTTCATGTCGCAGGTGCCGGTCTTAACCAGGAAGCGGGGTGGTTCGCCGGTGACCCGCCGAATGGCGCCCCGCAGGCAGGTGGACAGGTGATTGCGCCGCGGGGTGAGCCAGGCCGGTTCAAATCCGCTCAGGTCGAGTTGGGCTTCGACGATCGGTCCGGCGCAGGCAAACTCGATCGGGATGTCCGCATCGATGCGCGTCGGCATGGGTTCCCGGACCGGTCCGATCTGCTCTTCGCACCAGCGGCGCAGGTTCTGCACAAAGTGCAACGCGTCGAAACCCACCGGCAGGCGAATCCCAATCAGGGTGCTGACATGGTTTTGACCGTTCCGCCAAAGTTCGGTGTTGATTTCGCGCAGGCTGGGGGATGTTGCTTCAAACACCTGGGACTCCGGCTGTCCTCCGGCTTCCACCAAATGCTTTACATAAAGCCAAAATGCTACCGCTAGTTCCGCGATTTCCGTACCCGGACCGGCGGTGTGCGCCGTGGGCTGCCAGGCTTGGAAGCGCAGCAGGATGCGGCCCTTGTAGCCACGCGCAATGCCCGTGGTGCCGGTCGGTTCCCCGACCAGGCAGTAGTCCGGAATTGGGAGGATGAGGCCGTTGTGGCGGTCCCTGATGCAACGGGCGCCCTTGGACGTGGCGGCTTCCTCTTCCACCGCGCCCACCACCACTACCTGGCAGTCCTCGGGCAATGCCTGCTTCAGGTTTGCGGCCGCGACGGTGAAGGTGGCCAGCGGTCCCTTGGCGTCCACTGTGCCCCTGCCGTACAGAACCTGTTTCCCGCCGACAACCTTGAGTTCCACCGGAATGTGTCCAGGCACTGTGTCGATGTGGCCCAGCAGCATCACGGTGCGCGGAGCATCGGCCCGGCCCATGCGCCCTACGGCGTTGTTGGCGGAGTCCACCTCGGCATGGTCGTAGCCGAGATCGCGCATCTGCGCGGTCAGCCATCGGCTGGCGGCCAGTTCGTCGCCGCTGACCGACGGGATTTCGACCAGATTGCGCAGCAGACGGCAGGCTGCGCGGTCCGAGACCGGCAAGGACATCTCGCTTCAGACGGCCTTCAGGCGTCCGATGAGATGGGAAAATCGACGGTACTGCTCGTCGGTGATGTAGTTGCGTCCGGATTGAATGGCGGAGTCCAGTTCCCTGTGAAAGGGGGAGTGTGGTGCATCCTCCAACAGTTCCACTGCCCTGACAAGGGCGAGTCGCACGGCGCGAATGTTGGCCTCCATGTGTCCGAGTACCACCTCCACGGTAACCGTGGCCTCCTCGTCGAAGATGTCCTGATCCGTGATGTGGGCCATGACTGCGAAGCTCATCTCGGCCTCGCGGGCGAGTTGCGCTTCGGGTGACGTGGTCATGCCAATGACATCCGTGCCCCAACTGGCGAAGGTCCGGCTTTCGAACTTCGTGCTGAAGCGAGGACCCTCGATCGTGATCATGTTGCCGCCTGCGATGGCGTCGGCTCCCGTGTCCACCAGGGCCTGGTGGCAGACTTTGCTGAGGGACGGACAAAACGGGTCGGCTAGGCTGATGTGGCACACAATATTCTCGGTCCCGACCTCCGGGTCGTTGAAGAACGACAGGTTCCGCAGCCGCGTGTGGTCGTACAGTTGGTCCGGCACCATGATCTGCTCGGCCTTGTATCGCCGTTGCAGACTGCCGCAGGCGTTGACGCTGATGAGGTACTCGACCCCCAATTGCTTGAAGCCGTAGATGTTGGCCCTGAAGTTCAGGCGCGAGGGCGAGATGGTGTGTCCGCGGCCGTGCCGGGCCAGAAACACCACCCTTTGCCCTTGGATGTTTCCGACCAGGTAGGGGCCGGAAGGAGCACCGAAGGGGGTTTCGAGGGTCAGTTCCCGCACGTCTGTGAGGGCTTCCATGTCGTAGACGCCGCTGCCGCCCAGGACACCGATGCGAATCGGTTCGTTCATCGAAAAGCCTCTGCCCTTGGTCTGTCTGAATTGGGAATGTCCTGCCAGCGAGGTGCCTGGCTGTCACGATCGGACAGGATGGGATCGGTGCAGGTCCACGGGACTGCAAGATCCGGATCGTTCCAGAGTACGCTGAACTCGTCGGTTCCCGTGTAGTACCGGTTGACCAGGTACGTCAGAATTGCCCCGCGGGGACTGTGGAAGCCGTGGGCCACGCCCGGCGGAATGAACAATCCCCAGCCCTCCTGCGCGTTCAGGCGCAGGACTTCGGCCCGGAGGAAGGTTTCCGAATCGGCCCTCAAGTCGACCAGGCCGACTTCGATTTCACCTTGGACCACCTGCCAATAGTCGAACTGGAGAAAGTGATAGTGCAAGCCGCGCAGCACTCCCGGACGACTGTCCGAGCGATTCCCCTGCAGTTGGGACATGTCGAAACCCGGGTACCACTCCGAACGCCATGTTTCGGCGAAACGCCCCCTGGAATCCTCGAACCACCGCGGCACTCTGATTGCGATGTCGGCAATTTCGGTTGTCGGCGCGCGGGATGGGGAATCCATCGCTCAGGCTCCTGGCGAACCGGGTCGGACGCAGGACAGGAATTGATTAACCTCGTTCTCCCTCAGCCTGGACGCCGAGCGGTTGACGATGATTACCACCCTGCTGTCCAATACGTGCTGCAGTTCTACCAGTCCGTTGGCCTGCAGGGTGCGGCCGGTTTCCACCAAGTCGACGATCAGGTCCGAAAGCCCCGTCAGGGGTGCTAGTTCTACGGATCCGTTGAGCTTGATCACCTCGGCATTGATGCCCTGGGACACAAACCAGTCGGACGCGAGGCGCGTGTACTTGGTGGCCACCCTCAGGTGGTCCTTCAGATGCAGGTCCACGTCGCGCCACGCCGGCGGTCCCGCCAGGGAAATCCGGCAGATGCCGATGGGGAGCGTGAAGGGTTCCAGTACGTCCACCCCTTCTTCACGCAGCGTGTCCAAGCCCGAGAACCCGATGTCCGCGCCCCCGTGCACCACGAAGGTTGGAACGTCGGTGGGTTTGGATTGAATGTATTCCTGAGTGCCGTCTGCGGTGCGCAGCGTCAGTTGCCGGGAGGCCGAGAAGTCCGGCACGTCCAGTCCCCCAGCCCGTAGGTGCCGCGCCACGTTGTCGGCTAGGCGTCCCTTGGGCAAGGATATGCGCAGGGGCCGCCTACAGGTTGCGTCAGACATCGTCCCCTGCTGTGATCGCGTTGGATGGCTCGGGGACGGACAACTCGGTCCGCTGCAGGCTCGCAAGCAGTTGCCCGAACCTTGACAAGTCCATTGGCCCGACACACTCCGGAAGCGTGCATGCCAGCACATGGAATAATTGTGTTTGGTCGCACCAGTCCGCCACGACCCGGGCTCCCAGACTGCGTCCCATGCCCAGCATCTCTGATTCGGAAAGCGGATCGGTGTGCACGACGATGTCGAGTCCCTGTTGGCGCAGCTTGCCAATCGACTCCAGTGCGACCCCGGATTTGGTCTGTCCCACCAGACAGAGCGGAGGCTTGGGGCTCAGGGCCTGCGGTGCTTGGTTTGCATGCACAGCCCGGACCAGACGGTCGAGATGCAGGATTCCACCGACCGCCGGCCGACTGCGCCCGAATCTGCCTATCAACTCGTCATATCGCCCGCCGCTGCCGGCTACGGCAGCCGAATCGGGTAACAGGAATTCGAATGTCGTTCCGGTGTAGTACTCCAGGTTCCGATACTCGGCCAGATCCAGAGTGACTCGTTCCAGGATGCCGTATGCATCCAGCTGTTCGGTCAGTTCCCTCAGGTTGAGCAGCGCGGATTCCATGCGCCGATTGAGGCAAGACCCCGCGGCCCGTTCCAACAACCCGACCACATCCGAACCCTGCAGCGTGAGCAGATTCTCCAGCGTGGCCCGTTGCCTCGGACTCGGGCGGCAGGATTCGACAAACCGGGCCAAGGCGTGTTCGCTTTTGCGGTGCATCGCCCACCGCAACTGTCGGGCATCGGACGGCTGCGGGTCAAGGGCGTCCAACAATCCACCGTAGTAGTCCGCGTGGCCGACCACAATCCTGAAATCCGACAGGTTGCATGCGTTGAGGCCGGCTGCCATGCATGCCAGGATTTCAGCGTCGGCCATGGCGTCGGCGGATCCCACCAACTCAATTCCGGCCTGCCGAAACTCCTGCTGATACTCCAAACCCGAGGTTTCCTCGTGACGAAACACGCTGCCGGCATAGCAAAATCGGAAGGGGCCTTCCATCCCGGCCAGGCGCGTGCCCACCAGGCGGGCTACGGCGGCTGTCATGTCGGGCCGCAGAATCAGCGTGCGGCCTTCCATGTCCAGGAATCGGTACAGGCGATCGTGGGTGGCGGCGTGTGTGCGGGTCGTCAACATGTCGCCGAATTCGAACATCGGCAGGATGACGGTGTTGTAGCCCCAGGTCCGAAATGTCCGGTTGACCGCAGTTTCCAATTGCTGCCGCAGACGGGCGTCCTGCCACAGGTACTCGCGTACCCCCAGCGGCAAGTGCCGCCGATTTGTGGCTTCCGGCCGCCGACCACCACCGGCCGGAAGCGTGTTCTCGGTGTTCATGTGCCTCGTGCGGCTACGCTCCTTCCGAAGGGGCGCGTCCCGCCCTGAGCTGGTCGATGTGTTCACGGGGGGTGAACGACGCCGCCCGTTCTTCGGCTGCCTTGACCTGATTGACTTCCCCCGGGGTTAGGCCGCCGATGCTGTCCAGTACCGCAAGCTGCGAAACGACCCGCTTGGTGTCGGGATGGCAACACTCCGGGCAGGCCGGGTTGTTCCCTGCGGAAGCCGCCGCCATCGTTTTCCAAAGGTGCGCGAACCGAATGGAGCAAACTGGGCAGGTGTACTCGTAGACGGGCATGGGATCGGGCGGACCTGAGAGCCGAACATTGAGGCCGTACCTTCTTCGGGGCGTTATTGTATGGTGCAGGCAACCGATCAGGAAACCGCGGGCACTTGGTCGCGGCACAATTCGAGGACTGTCGCATGTGTGGACGCTTTGGTCTCATCCCCAAGCAGGCTTCCTTCCAACTGCAATTCGCGGTGGATTTGCCCCAGGGCATCGTGCCGCGGTTCAACATTGCACCGACCCAGCCCGTGGCCATCGTCCGCCGCAACACCGTTTTGGAAGACAGGGAATTGACGTTTGCACACTGGGGTCTGATTCCGGGGTGGTCCAAGGACGCCTCCTGGGCTGCGCGCCTCATCAATGCGCGCAGTGAAACCGCGGCCGAGAAACCGTCTTTCCGTTCTGCGTTCAAGCGGAGGCGATGCCTGATTCCGGCAACGTTCTTCTACGAATGGACACGGGAGAAGGGTGGCAGGCAACCGTACCGCTTCGCAATGGCCGATGGCAGTTACGTTGCCATGGCCGGGCTTTGGGAACACTGGCAAAGTCCCGACGGCCATGAGATCGAGTCCTGTACCATCCTGACCACCGATGCCAACGAATTCATGCAAACCTACCACCACCGCATGCCCGTGATCCTGCACCCAAGGCAGTACGACATGTGGCTGATGGCCGACGAATGGGCAGTACCGGGGTTGCGGGATCTCTGTCAGGCTTGTCCCGACGACGTCCTTGATGTCCAACCAGCCAGCAGATTGGTGAACGACGCCGGCAACGAAGGCCCCCACCTGCTGGATGCGGAGTAACGGCGATTGGTGCTGGCCCAGCGGTCAACGGCCGTCCCGCTCCAAGCCGGACGCAGCGTCACCTGAAGGGATAGAAGACGGGCAGCAGAAACGTGCACAAGCCCCAGACCATTACCTGCAGCGGCAGTCCCAGACGGGCGTAGTCCAGATAGCGGTATCTGCCTGGTCGTTGGACGATCGTGTTGGTTTGGTAGCCGATGGGTGTGCTGAAACTGGAACTGGCACCGAAACAGACCGCCATCAATAGGGGCCGGGCGGCAATTCCCATAGTGCCTGCCATCTGCAGGGCGATGGGGACCAGCAGGACTGCAACCGCGGCATTGGAGATGAAGGCGGACAGGACGGACGCAACCATGAACAGGATCGACACGGTCAGGTAGACGTTGTCCTGCATGGCATTGCTGGCCATCAGGGTATCCGCAATGCGCTGGGAAAGACCGGATGTCTGCATGCCTTGGCCCAGCGGTATGGTTCCGGCAATCAGCATCAGGGTCTTGGTGTCCAGCGCGGCGAAGGCCTGTTCGGTGGTGAGGCATCCCGTGATCACCATGATGCAGGCCCCAATCAAGGCCAGGATCGCAATCGGAATCGCCGTCAGCGCGCCGCCCAGGACCACGAGCGCCATGACGGCGATGGCCAGGTACTTGCGATCCAGCGAAGTTGGCAGCTTGGGATCGTCTTCCGTATAGAGGAGCCCATACCGGTCGCGCACGCGGTTCAGTTCGGTCCGCGGTCCCGTCAGCAACAGGGCGTCGCCACTGACCAGTTCGGTGTTGGCCGTAACGCGGTCCATGGGACCGGAGCCGCTTGTCAGGATCCCTGCGATCGTGACCGTGAAGTTGCGCAGGCTTTCGACCTCCAGCAAGGTACGTCCAATTAGTGCCGAGCGGGAAAGGATTACGGCCTGGAGCGTTTCCTCTAGCTCCGGTGATTGGGATTGCCGGTGCGGGCGGGTTACCCGGGCCAAGCTTGGTTCAAGCTCGTACCTGTCGCGGATGGCCGCCAAGCCGTGTGCCGATCCCTTCATGTGAACCAAGTCGTGAGCCTGGAACTCCTGGCCAGGCTCGAGGCTGTGCGGCTCGTCGGTGCCGCCTTTGCCCAGGGCGAGCAGCCGGACCTCTGCATTCTCGTCGGCCGGTTCGGGGTCCCCGTCCAGGCGCCGTACCCGGGATACTCTTCGTTGCATGCTCTGGGACACCTTGAGGTTAGCAAACGACTCGACAATCCGACGTCCTACTAGGGCCGAGTGGGGCGGAATCAGCATCTGGCTAAAGAATGCATGGGCAGGCATGTCCTGATCGCCTTCCGCGGCATCGCGATCCGGAAGCAACCTGTCTCCCAAGGCGATGATGAGCAACACCCCTCCGGCGATGGCAACGACGCCCATGGGGGCAAACGTGAACATGCGGAACGACGGCTCGCCACTGGCGATCTGCAGTTCGTTAACCAGGATGTTCGTGCTGGTTCCGATCAGAGTCATGGTGCCGCCCAGAATGGAGAAGTAGCTGAGCGGGATCAGGATCTTGGACACGCTCAGCCGGTTCCGCAGACAGAGGGACACGATCACAGGCACCATCATCACCACCACAGGCGTGTTGTTGATGAACGCGCTGAGCAGCGGCACGGTGGCGGCCAGGACTAGGAGCAGGCGCACGGAACTCCCTTTGACTACCCGGCCCAGAAATACACTGACAAGCTCCAAGGCGCCGGTGCGCACCATGCCTTCGCTCAGTACGAACATGGCTGCGATGGTGACCGTGGCCAAGTTGGCAAAGCCGGCCACCGCCTCCGCCGGAGTCAGGATCCGGGTCAAGGCCAAGCCCACCATGATCAGGATCGACGTGAGTTCCCACGAAACCCGGGCCGTGATGAAGAGATAGGTTGCCGCCGCCAATATGGCGGAGAACCAGATCTCGGAGGGGATGTTTGGGATTACCACAGGCAGCACCCGCCCGCAGGTGGAACTGCTGGTTGGCCGGTTGCGAAGGCCGGCGCAAACCGGTGTTAGGAACTGCGCCGGAGCGAAGAGCGGGTGAACGGACTCGAACCGTCGACATTCAGCTTGGGAAGCTGACGTTCTACCACTGAACTACACCCGCAGGCAGGAAAACCATTGTCCTTGGCGGGAATCATACGCCAAGGTGAAACGCACACAAACTCCGATCCGAGATGCTATTCGTCGATGATGTTGCCTCCGGCATCCCTCGTATGGGTGACGCGGTCGGGATCCAGAAGCCACTGCACCAGCCGATCGATTTCCTCTTCCGTCATGCGGCTGGCAAAGTCGTCGGGCATGGCGTCGTCGTAGCCCTCCACGCGGAATGCATCGGGTGACATGATGCTTTCCTTGAGGTAGGCGGCCGGATCGGCAGCCGCTTCCGGACGATAGGTGCCCAGTTCGTGAATGGTCCCGAAGTTGGGGCCGCTTTCGCCCATGGACGATGGAGCCTGCGGTTCATCCAATTTGTGACAGCCGCTGCACGCCATGGCTCCGAACAGGTAGTCCGGATCCCGGTCGCCCATGGGCAAAACCGAAGTGACAGCCAATTGGACCGGTGTCCACTCCGCATCCGCGCTGATTCCGATGTTCTGGAACTCGGGCGGCTTGGACACGTCCAGGAACGGCTGGAACGGATCCTCGGAGGCGGTCTGCTGCAGCGCCGTCTCCTCGAAATTCATCACATAGGCCACCACGTCGACCACCTGATCGCCGCGCAGGGGGCCGCCAAACTGGGAACTCCACGGGACCATGCGGTTGGCCCACTGGGAGTTGTCCTTGCTGGGCCTGCCCGCGGCCACCGTCAGGTAGACGTAGTTGGACAGGGTCATCACCCCGTCCTGGCCCACATCCCCCAAGCGGCGGGTAAAGAAGTAGCGGCTGTTCAGGGCCGGTGCAACCCCCTGTAGACCTTGGCCTTGCTGTCCGTGGCAGGTAGCGCAGTTGTTGGCAAAGAGGACAGCGCCGTTTTCGATGCCGCGGCCTTCCCAATTCTTGGTCTGGACCTCCATGCGGGTGTCCTCAGTCTGGGCGGTCAGGCCCACGCAGACCACGATCACGAACGATGAAACCAGCCCCCAAATCAATTTGGAGCCAAAACTGCGGACGTAAAGAGAGCGCATCAAACGGTTCTTGGGTTTGAAACGGGCTTGCGACGCCGGATGGCCCGGATGGCTCAGCCGCCGTTCTGCATTTCAAGGAACTCAGGCACGCCGAATTTCTTGCGGCCGTACTGTTCCCAGTAGTAGGAGCCCTTGTGGAGCCAGTAGTCCTGCTTGAAGTACTCCTCGGTTCCCGCGTCGCTGATCCACGTGATCTCCCATCTCAGGTGTTTCAGGTTTGCCTGGTCCTGCGTCACCGTCAACAGGCCCCAGGGATCATTGAAATCGGGTGCCTTTTCCTCCCAGTCCTCAAGTAAGTGGACAAATTTGTCCAACAACTTGGCAAACTCCGCGTCGTCCGTGGTGATGGATTCCCTGGTGTCGTAGGTTCCGAGTGGAATGTGTTTGTAGCCGATTTTCCGGGATATGCCGACCTTCTCTTCGGGCATCAATTTCTCGACAACCTCCAGGGCAGGAGCACCCTGAACCGCATAGGCCGGAGTGCCCATCCAACTCAGGATGATCATGAGAACGCCGGCCACAATGCCGGAAATGGTTGCGACTCGGCGGTCGGCTCCCCGACGGCTGGGGTTCCGGTCCAGGTACGGAATGGCCATGAGCATCACCAGCAGGACCCCGGGAATGATGACGCCCGCCCACATCTTGTCGGCGATCTTCAACAGGCCCTGCAGCCAGTAGAAGTACCACGGTGCAACCGTATGGAACGGAGTCTGCTGCGGATTGGCAATGTGTTCCAGGGGTGCCTGGAAGAGGAAGACCGTGACCGCGGTGATGATGGCTGTCACCGCCAGGAGGAACGTGCCTTCGTCCAACAGGACCTCGGGCAGGTAGTAGACCCGGCGGTTGGCCGGGACCCGGTTGGCCGTATCCTCTCCCACTTCCTCCTCCTGCGCCGGAAGGCTGATGCCGTAGAGGACGACCTTGTAGTAGTGGACAAAGAAGAACAGAATCAACAGCAGGGGAAGGAACAGTACGTGCAACAGGTAGAACCGCAACAGGCCGTTGGCCGCAATGTCCGGAGCGCCGCGTGCCAGGAGGTTGATGATCTCGCCCACAAATGCGGGAGGCACGGCTTCGGCCATCGAGGTGCCGATGGTGACGGCCCAGAACGCCAACTGATCCCAGGGCAGCAGATAGCCGGAGAAACTGAGGAACAGGGTAATGACCAACAGCAGCACACCCGTTAGCCACGTGAACTCCCGGGGCGGCTTGTAGCTGCCCGTCAAGTAGGTCCGCACCATGTGCAGTGTCACGATGCCCACCATGAGTTCCGCGCCGATGCGGTGCAGGTCGCGCATCAGTTGCCCGAACGGAACGTTGTTCAGCAATCGGATCATGTCCACGTACGCCCGTTCGGGGGTCGGGGCGTACCAAATCATGAGGATGATGCCGGTGATCGTTTCAAACAGGAACAGGTAGGTCGAAAGCAGGCCCAGGCGGTATGTGTGCGTGAAGCGCGTGACGCTTTCGTGGTAGTAGGAAGGCTTGATGTGCAACAGGAAGGCATCGGCGTGCGGCGTGAGCCGCGTGTTGGGGCGTCCTGGTGCATCCCCGCGCAACATCGCTCGGAACTCGCGGGTCGAAATGCCGGCCGTCAGGTAGATGAAGATGCCGTCCAGCGCGGACAGCAACGCGATGAACCAGGGTTTCTTTTGGGGCGCGGGACTTTGAACTGACATCGAACTACGGACGGGCTGGTCCCTGAATCCTGCTGCCTGTCTTGACTACGATTTCGGTGCCTTCGGCGGGCGCGCCCGGGGGCTGGATACCGCCGTCCGCGCTCTGCGTGGAAGCCACGACGCTGCCGTTTTGCGTTACTTCAACCACGAACTGGTCCAGGCTGCGGGGCGCGGGTCCTTCGAGATAGTCCCCTTCGCGCGTGAACTTGGAACCATGGCAAGGGCATTCGAAGCGCTTGTTGGCGTCCACCCACTTGTAGAGACAGCCCAGGTGCGTGCACACCATGTAGAGGGCGCGCGGGCCTTCGTCAGTGTTGACCAGCCAGAACTTTCCGATCGGGTCGCTTTGCGGCGCCGCCTCCAGCGACGGCAGGCCGGACGAGGAGCCGAGCAGAAAGTCGCCGCCGAATTCGCCTGCCTTGAACCGCGGATACATGAGCAGGCCGGTGGCGACCAAACTCTGGGCGGTGACGATACCCACGGCCGCGGACCAGGAATAGGCGAGGAACTCCCGTCGGTTAACGGTCCGGACCTGACTCTGGAAGTAGGTGGGTTCCGCAACTTCCGGTTCGGGCGGCGGCGCGGGAGTGGCCGGTCTGGGTCGCGGTGTGGCCGCAGGAGCCGCAGGCTCGGGCGGCGGGGTAGTCGCTGCCGGGGCTGCATCAGCCTGAGCGACGGGAGGTGCAGGTTCTGCTGCGTCAATCGAGGGGGCCGTTTCCTCCTCCGCTGCAACGGAAGCTTCCGTTGCAGGCGGGTCGGTGCGTGCCTCCGGTTCCGGGATCGATGGAGTCTCGGTGGCAGACGGTACCGGTACCGCAGCCTCGGCCTCCGGATCAAACGGAATGCCCAGCCTTTCGGCGGCTCTTCGCTTGGCTTCCAGGATGTGCGCCTGGCCGGCAGATGAAAGTTCAGCCACGGGATTGACTACGCGCTGGAACCATCCTGGCCATCTAGGGCAGGATGCGGACGATCGGGGTTATGACTGGAGTCAGGGAGGAAGGCAGGGGACAACAGCGGGAACACGAGTAGCAATCAACAAACTGTGGGGGTCGGATCACCAACAGTCAGCAACGGCGGAAAGTCCAAAAAATCTACGTGCTTGTGGCCCCGGTATCGGCGCGAATTGTAGCACAGCAATCGGTTGCCGGACCGGATCGCACAGGGTTGGAAAATGCGGATTCATCGGCGGTGCGGGCTCCCGAATCAGGTCCCCAAAGCGTGCAGGCGTGTCCGCGTCTGTTCGATTTCGGAGGTCAAACCGTCGACCTTGTCCCGTTCCCGTTGGACCACTTCCAAAGGAGCCTTGGCAACAAAGCCGGGATTGTCCAGCATGCGAACGGCGTGTCCGCGTCTGGCCTCGAGGGATTCGAGGTCCTTGACCAACCGCGTGCGCTCTGCCGGAATGTCGAGAATTCCGGCCAGGGGCAAATGAATGGTTACCGGTCCCGAGGTTGCGGTGGCCGTTTGTGACTGGGCCGGGGTTTCGGTTTGGATTTGCAGCGACCCCGCATCCAGCCTGGCCAGCGAGCACAGGATGTCACGGTTCCGGGTGAGGAGTTCGGAATCCTTCTGCGACACGAGCCATGCCTCCAAGCGTCGGCCGGGGTCCAGGCGGTACTCCGACCTGAGATTGCGGACGGTGCGGACGATGCCCTGGATCAGGGCGTAGTCGCGCACGGATTCGGGCTGCACACTGTCCACATCCGGCCACCGGGCCATCATGAGGGTCACGGCACGATCGGGCATACCGGGCAGTTGCTTCCAAACCGCTTCCGTCAGGAATGGCAGGTAGGGATGCAGCAGCCGGAGGATTCGTTCCAGACTCCAGGCGATGGTGCGACGGGTTTCGGCTGCAGTATCTGCTTGTCCGCTCTGGAGATACACCTTGGCCGACTCCAGATACCAGTCGCAGAACTCGTGCCAAACAAAATTATGGAGAATGGCTCCGGCTTCGCCGATCTGCCAGCTGTCGATCAGGCGCGTGACATCCGCCGTGACGGCCTGGCACCGATCATGGATCCACTGGTTGGCCAGACAGGCCAGCCGCTCCCGATCCACCGCGTACGCTGTTTGGAATCGGTTGGCGGGTTCGGTCAAGGCGAGGTCCACGCCGTCCAGGTGCATCGATGCGAACCGGGCGGCGTTCCAAAGCTTGTTCCCGAAGTTCCGGTTGCTTTGCAGGCGTTGGGTACTCAATTGCACGTCGTTGCCCGGCGTGATTCCGGTCAACAGCGAGTATCGCAGTGCGTCGGCACCGTATTTGGCAATGAGGTCGAGGGGATCGACGGCATTGCCAAGCGACTTGCTCATCTTCTCACCACTCTCGGCACGCACCAGGCCGTGCAGGTAAACCGTGCGGAAAGGAATGCGCCCGGTGAACTTGAGCCCCATCATGATCATGCGGGCCACCCAGAAGAAGATGATGTCGTAACCGGTCTCCAGCACCGTGGTCGGATACCAATCCCGCATGTCTTGGGTGTCGTCTGGCCAACCCAGGATGCTGAAGGGCCATAGACCGCTGCTGTACCACGTGTCCAGGACATCCGGGTCCTGACGCAGGTTTGTATCGCGTCCGTAGTGTGCCCGCGCCTGCATGCGGGCTTCGTCTTCGTCCATGGCGCAGAACTCGTGATCGTCCGGGCCGTACCAGACCGGTATGCGGTGGCCCCACCACAGCTGCCTGGAAATGCACCAGTCGCGAATGTTGTCGAGCCAGTTGTGGAACACGGCCTCGAACCGTTCGGGCACGATCCGGATCTCGCCGCTGCGCACCGCATCCGACGCAGCGGCGGCCATGTCCTGCATGGATACGAACCATTGCAGACTCAGTCTGGGCTCGATGATTTCGCCCGAACGCTGGGATCTGGGCACTCTTTGCAGGTGCTGTGCCGTGCCGATTGCCAGTCCCTCCTGTTCTAGTGCCTCCCAGACACGCCTGCGTCCCGTCTCACGATCCAGACCCGCGAACCTACCGGCGTTCTCGTTGAGGTTGCCATGCCTGTCCAGGACCGTCACGGTCGGAAGATCGTGGCGCGCGCCGATCTCGTAATCGGTATGGTCATGGCCGGGAGTAATCTTCAGGGCCCCGGTGCCAAATTCCCGATCCACGGTTTCGTCGGCGATCACCGGGATGCGCCGGTTCATGACCGGCACCATGGCGTGGCGGCCAATGAACCGGTGGTAGCGGTCGTCATCCGGGTGCACGGCCACACCGGTATCCCCGAGGATCGTCTCTGGTCTTGTGGTGGAGACGGGAATGAACCCGTCACCGTCTTCCAAGGGATAGCGAAACGTGTAGAGGGTTCCCGTCTCTTCGCTGTACTCAACTTCAAGGTCCGACACCGCCGTCTGAAGGCGGGGCGACCAGTTCACCAGGTAGTGCTTGCGGTAGATCAGGCCTTCACGGTACAACTGGACGAACGACGACCGCACAGCACGGGAAAGGCCGGGATCCAATGTAAACCGCTCCCGTTTCCAGTCGCATGCGATGCCCATGCGTCGTTGCTGGCTCGAAATACGTTGGTGATACTCGTCCTTCCAGGCCCAGACCTCCTGTTCGAAGGCTTCCCTGCCCAAATCCGACCGACTGGTGCCTTGCGCCTCCAGATGTCTCTCCACAACGCTTTGTGTGGCGATGCCCGCGTGATCGGTTCCCGGCACCCAGAGTGTGGGATGGCCCTGCATGCGTCGGTACCGCACCAGGAAGTCCTCAACCGCATCCATGATGGCGTGGCCGAGGTGCAGCGCGCCGGTCACGTTGGGCGGCGGCATGGCGATCACAAAGGGGTCCTTTTCGGGGTCCGCCTGACCCAGGGCGACCTGGGTCTCGGGCCGGAAATATCCAGCTTCTTCCCACGCCCGGTACAGGGCTTCCTCGTGTTGGGATGGGTTCCAAGCCTGGCTTGCGTTGCTGGGCATCACCGTGAGTCCGTTGTTGTTGGCAACAAAAAAGACCGCTCGTACAAGGACGAAGCGGTCTCCGCGGTACCACCTTGATTCGGCACCCGTTGCAGCCGGCACCGCTCTCTTGCGCAGCTGTAACGGGCTGACCCGAAGCAGGCTGTCCGCCGATTCACCTGCCCTGGCTTCCCGGTGACTTCGCTGCCCACTGCCAGCGGAGGGCTTTCAGCCTTGCGGCCCTCTTCTCTGCAGCTGCGTTGGGCAGGTACTGGTCCGGTGCGATCCAGTTCTCTGCTGAACTCCTCCCAGTATAGGCAGACTGCCGGGCAGCGGTCAAGCCGGACTGTTTCTTGGGTTGACGCCGGTTGAAGTTTGTGGCAAGCAGGAAGCTGGATTGCCTGTGCGGGGCTGCGATGTGGCCAGGTACCGAGGGCGGATGGTTGGTTCCCACTGGCCGGTTTCAGACCCCGATCAACGGCCTTGGACCTGCCAGAGGTCCTTGGCGATTACAGCCTGCGGGTAGGATCTAAGGTCGATTCCCCTTCCACCATGCATTCGGTGCCAAAGCCATGAGCCAAATCCGCCGCGTGGAGATCCACCCGTTCACATTTCAGGTGGCCGGTCTGTCCCTTGGAGCACATGACGCCCAGGGCGTAGGCAACATGGTTGCCGATCGGGACGGCTCATTGTCGGTTCGGCGCTTCGCGGTGCGCATTCTCTGCGACGACGGGTTGAGCGGGGAGTATGTAACGCATTGGGTGGGTACCGAATCCACACTCGGGCAGATGCGGATGCTGGCACCCTTGCTGCTGGGCCGGAATCCCCTTCAGCGGGAACTGATTTACGAGGAGTTGAAGCGCGAGGCTCGCGCCTACGACCATATGGGACACGGGCCCCTCGATCTGGCCCTCTGGGACCTGGCCGGCAAGGCACACGGAGTTTCCGTCTCAGCCATGCTTGGAGGGTTTCGCCCTCGGTTGCCGACCTATGCCAGCACCTATCACGGTCAGCGCGAACCGGGCGGCCTCGACAGCATTAAAGCCTATGTCGACTACGCCTGCGAATGCCGGGCGGCAGGTTTTCGGGGCTTCAAAATCCATGGCTGGCACGAAGGCGACGCCCGTGAGGAGGCCGAGAACGCCCTGGCCGTGCGTGCGGCCGTGGGCGACGACTGGAGGCTGATGCTGGATCCGGCCTGCCAGCTCCGTACCTGGATGGATGCCCTGTACGTCGGCCAGGCCTGCGACGAGGCCGGATTCTTCTGGTACGAGGATCCCTACCGCGACAGCGGAACCTCGGCGCGCAGCCATCGCCGGCTGCGTGAACGGCTGCGGACACCGCTGCTCGTGGGCGAACATGTGCGCGGCATCGAATTGAAGGCGAACTTTCTGTTGGACGGTGCCTGCGACATGGTGCATGTCGATCCCGAATACGACATGGGCATTACCGGAGCCTTGAAAATCGCACACGTGTGCCAGGCGCTCGGGTTCGACCTGCAACTGCACGCGTGCGGGCCTGGTCACCGGGCGCTGATGTCGGCGCTGCCGAACACGCACATGTACGAGATGGCACTCATCGGTCCGGACATGCCGAATTGCGTTCCTCCGATATATGCCTGCGGCTATCTGGATCACCCAGAGGCGTTGGACGAGGATGGCTGCGTCCCGGTGCCACAGGGACCGGGCCTGGGTGTTGTCTACGACTGGGACTTCATCGCCGCGCACGCGGGGGACATCACAATCGCGGAACGCTGACGGCTTCCGGATCGGCTGCGCGCACGGTGTGACTGTCCTGCATGGCAATCGAACGACCGCCGCGCATGGGGTGTTCGGACTGCACAAATCGCTTGACACCGCCTTCGCCCAGGATCAGGGAGTGGGTTTTCGCGAGCCGGCCCGTAAAGGTCACACCGCGTATCAGTTCGCCGTCGGTAATTCCGGTGGCCGCGAAGTAGATGTCGTTGGTCTTGATCAGGTCGTCAAGCTCTTGGATGGTCTGCAGGTCGTGTCCCTCGTCCAGGACCATCCTGCGCTCTTCCTCGTCGCGCGGAGCCAGCCGGGTTACCATGGCCCCGCCCATGGCCTTGACGCCGGCGGCTGCCAAGAGGCCTTCCACCGCCCCGCCCACGCCCATGAGCACATCCACCCGGCTGTCCGGATTGCCCGCCAGCAAGGCACCGGCGATGTCGCCGTCAATGCGGATTTGGGCTCTGGCCCCTGCCAGACGGATCTGGGATACCAGGTTGGTGTGGCGGGGTCTGTCGAGTACCCAGACCACCAAATCGCTGATGTCCTTGTCCAGTTCGCGTGCCACCAAGGCCAGGACCCATCCGGGCGGCGCGTCCAGACACTCCGGTACCAGGGCCTTCGCCACCCTGCGATCCACTACGATTTTCTGCATGTTGAGGGCCGAGCGGGGCAGCCACATCTGGTCCCGGGGTGTGGCGCAAATCACGGAGACGGCACCGGGTCTGCCCTGTGCCAGAAGGTTTGCGCCGTCGACCGCGGCGTAGACCACGTCCATCTCCGGCCCGGAACCCGTTCCAACCCACAAATCCGGATCGTCCGGATTCTGGACCTCCCGCTCACGGTGCCCGTGGCCAATAACATACCCTTGGCACGGTAGCCAGCCAAGTTCTTTGAGCAGGCTTGCAGAGGCCTCTTCGTCCGCCTGTTGGGGCAGCCCCAAACCGACATACCGACCTGCGGCCAGCGCTGCGGCTTCCGTAGCCCGCGCCAGCTCGAATCCCATGAAAACGTAGGGGTAGGGTTCCGGATGTTCCGGTATCTCATGGTTTGGCCATGCCGGACGGTCGTTGGGAATCGTCATGTGTACACGCTTATGGCGGTCATGAAGGAGGCGTCGATCCAGGCGGACATGCCCCCTTCGACCACCTTGACATTGCTGAAACCGGACTCCATCAACACGTAGGCGATGATGCGCGAGCGACGGGTGGAACGGGAGATCACCACCACCTCGCGGTCGGGCGTCACATCCAGGTCCTCCACGCTGAAGGTCGAGTAGGCCATGTGCCTTGCCACCTGAATGTGGCCGCGGTCCCACTCCATCTCCTCCCGCACGTCAATGAGTTCGAAGTCCAGGGGCCGCCGTGTGCATCGGCTCTCCAACTCCTCCACGTGGATCAGGGGTACATACGGCAGCGAAGTCATGCCTTGGACCTTGTCCTGGAAGGGGATGGAGATTTTGGGCAGGTTCTGACATTCGCGGAACACACGCAGGGGGCAGTCGTATATGCACACCTTGGGGTTCAGCACACGATGGAACAGGTAGTCGATGGCGTTTTCGTCGTGCAGGAAGTGATCCGGGCCGACCAGGTCCATGAAACCCGAAGAGGTGAACAGGCGCCGGGCGATGTCCGTCATCTTGAAGAAATAGACATCCCCTCCCTGGCCCCTGATTTCATTTACATAATTCTCCAGCATGTGGACGCCGCTGATATCGACCCTCACCATGTTCTGCAGGTTCAGCAGAACGTAGTACTGGCGTCCGGCATCCGCCAGCCGATTTCTCAGCAGGTACTCCACATGGTTCGCAGCCCCGAAGTACAAATCGCCTTCAATGGCGATGATATCCAGTTGGGGACAGACCGGGTCCTTGTTGGGGTTCCGTTCGCGGAGGTGCTTGAACTTTGCGTCCGGGACCAGTGGGACCACGCGGGGTCGGCTGGTCTTGTAGACGTACACGAGCAGCGAGGCGGTGATGCCGATGGCCACTGCTTCGACCAGGGAGAAGACGAACACCGAACCCCAGGTAACGAGCATGATGAAGGTTTCCGACTTGCTCGTACGCAGGATCTGAAGAGCGTGGGGCAGGTTGATGAGGGTGATGGCGGTGGCAATCACGAACCCTGCCAGCACCGGCTTGGCCAGGTAGCGGATGGCCCAACCAAGGGTAAGCACGGCCACCAGTACAAACACGCCGGACAAAAGGGTCGTCATGGGCGTTCTTCCGCCGGCGTTGAGATTCACCCTGCTGCGGGTGAAGGAGCCGGATGCGCAATATCCGGACAGGAATCCGACGAGAATGTTGGCAACTCCCTGCCCGACGATTTCTTGGTTGTTGTCCAGGTGCTGGCCGGTCTGGCTCGCGATCGAACGGGCAATCGTGAGGGCCTCGATCAAGCCGATCAGGGCAATGGCCGAGGCGCCCGGGATCAACTTGGCGACCAACTGGAAATCCGTCAGGGGCAGATTGGCGACAGGGGGCAGAACTGCCGGCACGGGCGCAATCACGCTTACACCGCGGTGAGCCAGGCCGAACGAGGCCACCAGCACCGACATAAGGAACACGGACAGGAAGAGCGAGGGCAGCCGAGGATGGAGCTGCGGTAGCGCGAAAATCAGGATTACCGTGCCCAAACCCAGTGCCAGGCTGACGAAGTGCAGGCCCTCCCACGTCTGCCCAAGGGTGCGCGCGGCATCGATGAACGTGAACGTCCGTTCCACGTCCAGCCCCAGCAACCCGCTTAGTTGGAACGTGATGATCAGCAGGCCGGCACCAGCCGTAAAGCCGACCATGACCGCATCGGAAATGAAATTAATGATGAATCCGGCCCGCAACAACCCCAAGGCCAGCCGCATGACACCGATGAGCACGGTGAGGAGTCCCGCGATCAGGAGGAACTCGATCGGATCGCTGCTGGTCACGACGGAACTCACAATCATGAGGACCAGTAATGACTCTGCGTTGGTCGGACCCGTGTGGAGGTGATTGCTGGAACCCCACAATGCGGCGGCGATCGGGGCAACGATCGCCGTGTAAAGGCCGACTTCGGGCGGCAGGCCGGCAATCAGGGCATAGGCAATCGACTGCGGGATCAGGATGATGCCGGTCGTAATGCCCGCCACTAGATCGGCGGGAAAGTCGTCTGGGTTGTAATTTCTAAAAAATCGAACAGGCCGCAACAGGGTCTGGAGTGACGCCTCAAGCGGTCTCGATATGGTTTGCAGGACTTCAGCCTGCACAGACATGGGAGGGGCCTCCGCAGGCGAAGTCCGGATAATTCGAGCGGCCCAGACCATCGGCCCTACGGGTCCGGTCCGGCGTTCGTAGGCGGGGGCGTCTCAAGGAGACGCATGCGCGATGGTTCGTCAGCTTGGGGTGTCCGTCAACGGGCTGTCGGCACAAGCCGCCGCCCCTCATGGATTCCGTCCCAGTGTCCTCAACGGGCTCCGCAAGCCTGCAGGCAGGCTTGCATGTGGCCCTTGGCCTCTGCGGCAATCACGCAGCATTCGGCAACGCCATATTCCCTGGCGCCAATCACCTCCAGGTTCAAGGGGCCGTCGTAGCCGTGTTCGTGCAGTACGCGAATGTACCCCAGAAGATCGATGTCGCCACGGCCGTTGGCTTGGTTTTCCGGATCGCCAGGTCCTTCCTGACGCCCCCGGCAGTCCCTGATGTGAACGTGCTTTACCCGTTGGATTACGGCCGCGATGGCTTCGACAGGATTCTCGTTCGCGCGGTGGATGTGGCTGGGGTCCATGTCGATGCCGAAAGCCTGACTGGAGATTGCTTCCATGACTTTCAGGGTAGTGGGCGTGTTGTACACGGCGTTGCCCACATGGGCCTTAACACAGAGGATTACACCGTAGTGCTCGGCACGGTCCGCCAAGCGTCCCAGTGCCTCGATGGACTGCTGCAGGCTCTCCTCGTTGTCGGCTTCGCCGCCCGGGCCGCAGTTGACGATGGGCACGCCAATCTCGGCGGCGGCCTGCATGGCCTTCTCCATCACCTCGGGCTCCTGACTCGGCTGCTCCATCGCTAGCAGGGGCAATTCGTAGGTCCGGGACAGGTTTCGGATGTCCTCGGCCTGGTCCTGCCATCGATCCAGGTCCAAGTGGTCGGCCATTGCGGGGATGGCGGCCAGCTCAATGCCGTCATAGCCGGCGCACTGGGCGTACTTGAAGGCGGTCTCCAGGTCGTGGCCCCCAAATAGGACCGAATTGATGCCAAGCTGCATGTG
The DNA here is from genome assembly GCA_965208365.1 of Caldilineaceae bacterium. Taxonomy (GTDB): domain Bacteria; phylum Chloroflexota; class Anaerolineae; order Caldilineales; family Caldilineaceae; genus Bin34. Next base: position 3,520,235 of record OZ242330.1, read on the forward strand.
GGCTCCTTAGGCGAAAGTTTGGACTTGAAAGTAGGCTAGACGGACACCACCTTTCCGGTGTGCCAGGACTCGATCGCGCCTTCAATGATGGTTTGAACTCGCAGGGCGTCCTCCCCCGAGGCATCGATGTCGTCGGGTGCCGCGCCGGCCTTGTTCTGCTCGATCCAGCGTGCGAGCCTCGAGTCGAAGGTTTCCGGAAACGCCATCATGCCGCCCAGGTAGGCGTAGGACTCGGTTTCCATGCTGTGGCGCGGGTAGAACTCCAGATGCTGGCAGGCTTCGCGCAGGACGAAGCGGCCGGCGGAGCCCACAACCTCGAGGGTCTCCAGCCCAAAGCTGCCCCCCGCATCATAGCTGCCGGTCAGGTGCCCGATGACGCCGTTCCGGAAGAGCAGGTTGACCTGCACGTTGGACCAGATGGCACGGCCCTTCCCCTTCTTGAAGAATGCCTGCACCTTCTCGACATCGCCGGCGAAGTAGCGCATCACGTCCAGGGAGTGCGGATGCAGCGCCCGCATGTGGAAATGCTCCGACGTCTCGTTGGGGTTGTTGATCCACATCGTCATGTTGATGATGTTGAGTTCCCCGAGGCGGCCGGCATCCACCCACTCCTTGGCCCGTATGGCGGCGGGCGTGAACCGATGGTTCAGGTTGATGCCGTAGCGCAGGTTGCGTTCTTGGGCCAGGGCCACCATCTCCCGCGCCTTGGGCAGCTCGTTGGAAATCGGCTTCTCCCCCAGCACCGGAATGCCGGCTCCGAGCAGGGCCATGGTCGGTTCGTAGTGGTCGCCGCCGTTTTCCTTGCCCGCGGTGCAGACGCTGGCCATGTCCACGTGGATATCGCTCGCGAGCAGGTCCGAGATGGATGTGAAGTGGGGTACGCCGAATCGTTCGCCACCGGCGACGGCAGCGGCTTCGACGACGTCCACCACCGCCACGAGCTCCGTGTCCGGGTGGGCCTGGTAGATGCGCGAGTGGTTTTGGCCGATGTTCCCGATACCGACCACGGCAACATTGAGCATGGGGAAGGTCCTTTGGACTGTCGACCCGGTTGGGTCCGGATCTAATGTGGATAGACGCGCGGGAAATACTCGCCCTGCAACAGGTCGCCGTCGTTGACGGTGACATAGGGCTTCATGATGTGTTCGCCGCTGGCAACGTATGTGGTTTCCTGGGTCATGTAGTGGAGGGCAATGGCTCGCCGCGGCCGGCCGCTGGTGTTGGCGTGGCTGCCGTGCCAAGTCAGGGAGTGGTGGTAGTGGACCTCGCCGGCCTGGACCGGACACCGCCGGACTTCAATGTCATGACCATCAAAGGTGGACGGCATCGCCTCATAGTTCTCCAATGTATTGAGGAAGTCGATGTTGTCGCCCCATTTGTGGGATCCGGGCACCATGCTCATGCAGCCGTTGTCGATTCCCGCATCGTCCAGCGCAATCCAGGCTGTGACTTCCGTCATGGGCGCAATGATGGGCCACAGCGGCGCGTCCTGGTGCCACATGTTGACTCCGCCCTTCTGCGGTGGCTTGTATTGAATTTGGTCGTGCCAGATCCGCAACTCGGTGGCATCGGTCAGCTGTGCCAGTCCCTGAGTCACGTCCCGGTGGAAAATCAGCTCGCGGAAGGTTTCCGAACTGATCCAGATGTCCACAATCTGCCACACCGGTTCCTCATCGTTCACATTGAGGTTGCGGCAGCTGACGGGTTGTTGAACTTCTGGGTTTTCGCTTTCCTCAATGGTTCGCATTACCTCCGCGTTGAGGCGGTCAACAGTTTCCTGGGACAGGACCTTGCCGGCGTTCAGGAAGCCGTCGCGGTGGAACTGATCGATTTGCTGTTGATTCAACATGGGAGTCGTGTTCTCCTCTGGTCCGGTTCTCAAGGGCATTGGTTCACGGCAAGTATCGGGTTGTGCCCAGCCACGGTCCGAGGCCTGTCAATCCTCGCTCTCGCCCGCCTGCAGGCGCTGGCCCTGGGCGGGATCGCCGATGTGCAGGGTGTCGTAGGCCTCCTGCGACGAACTGAAGTATTCAATGTCCATGTTCCCATGCCAGTGCGGCTGGTTCTGCACGGGGTTGGGCAGGCCGGTCTCGGCCTCTCGCTTGGCGATCCAAGCCTGGACCCGGCTTTCGAAGTAGTCGCACAGTTCGGGGTGTTCCGGTGCGATGTTGTGGTCTTCCTCCGGATCCACACTCAAATCATACAGTTCGATTTCGGGTTTGAAGTGGAAATCCGGTTCCAGGGCATGCATGTACTTGAATTGCGGAGTCCGCCAGCCGTGCTTGCGCATCCAGGTGCATTCTGTGATGTAAATCCCGGTTTCGAAGGTGTCCATCTCCCCGTCGACCAGCTTGCGAAGACTGCGTCCGTCTAGATCCTGGTCGGTCTCCGCCCCGAGATAGTCGAGGATGGTCGGGACCAGGTCCTTGTGCTGGTTGTAGCCGGCCAGGCGCAGACTCGCCGGAACACGGTCGGGGAACCGCATCAGCAGCGGTACGTGCAGCACATTGTCGTAGATGCCGTGGTGGTCGAACCAGCACTCGTGATCGTAGAGGGTCTCGCCATGATCCCCGTTGATCACCACCAGCGTGTTGTCGTCCAGCCCCAGGGCGGTGATCGATTCGAGCAGCGTAGCGATGCAGGCGTCCATGTATGCAATCGCACCGTCGTACTGGGCAATCACGTAGTCCTTGTCAGTGATGCCGGGCGGCATCCACTGGCGGAAAAAGTCCCGGAACGGCTTGAACGCCATCACCGGATCCATGGAACGGTTGCCGGGGTCCAGTTCGTTGCCGTGGTAGAACGCCCTTTCGTATGGTGCCGGCGGCAGGTAGGGGGCGTGCGGATCCATGTGCCGGAGGAAGAGAAAGAAAGGCCTGTCCCCCTCCGCCAGGCGTTCCAGTTCGGGTATGGCGACCTCGTTCAGGTTCTGGGCCTTGGGACTGCGTCCCGTGGCCCAGCTGCCCCAGGCCGCATAGTCCAGGTAGGTGTCGAAGCCGCGCGAGCTGGGGTTGCCCGTGAACCCGACGCACGTGGTGTCGTATCCGACGGCCCGCAGCATTTCCGGCAAGGTCTTGATGTCCGGTCGCAGACCTCCGCGGTGGCGCAGGGCCACAACCTGCGTTCCGAACGTGTCGCGGCCGGTCAGCATCGAACCGTAGGCCGACGTGGTCGGAATGTGGGCGCTGATGGTGTTCTCGAACAAGGCGCCGCTGTCCGCGAACTTGTCCAGATGCGGGGTTGTCAGGCGTTCGTAGCCGTAGCAGCTCATGTGGTCGGCACGAATGGAATCGATGCCCATCAGGATCAGGTTGGGACGTGACTGCGCTGCGGCCATGGAAACCTCGCGGGACGGGTTGCAGGGGGCGGGAACGATCGGGCTGCGGGAACCGGGCCCGGCACGGAAATTGTAGGTTACCGGACGAAGGTGCGGGAAACGATGGTTGGGTTTCGCCTCCGGCAGTCAGGCCGCCGGGAACCCCGAGCTGCCCGTTTGCCAAGTGGCGATGCACGCTGTCTGGTGGTCCGGATCCGTTGCGCGCAGGGGCTGCATCGCTTGCGGTCCTCACGTGCCCGGTTTCGCCAACCGGTACGCTCAAAGCCAGCGGTCGAACCAATCGGCCGCGGCCCCCGCGTTGTAGGCGTGCCCGGTCTCGAATTCGGACATGCTGATCCGATCCGAAGCCTCCAGGAGTTCGTAGACCTTCTTGGTTCGTGCAAATTCCGCGCGGGATGCGTCGATCGGGAATATCGGATCCATGATTCCCTGAATACACCGGAGCGGTCTCGGGGCAATCAAGGCGGCCAAGTCTCCCATGTCAAGCCGACCGGCGGACCCGGGCACATAGTTGCATTCGCAGTGCCGGATATCCATGATCGACTCCTTGAAGCTGCAGAAGTAGCATCCCGGTACGGCCACCGCGAGCCGCTCGTCGATGGCTGCCAGCCAGAGTGTGGTCGTGCCGCCGCCGGAGTTGCCGGTTATGCCGATGTCGCCGGACACCGGGTTCTCCATGGTGGCCAGGAAGTCCAATGCGACTTTGCCGTCGAGACACCGTTCCCCAACCATGGTGCGCCCCAACATCTGGTAGAAGAACGACTGGTGCCGGCACGAGTTGGGAATGTCCTGCATAGGGGTTCCGCTTTGCCGTTCGCCGAAACCCCGCTGTTCCACCGAACACACTAGATAGCCGGCTTCGGCCAACAGTTGGGCGTAGTTGCCGTCGCGTCCCTCGGCCTCACTCTGCTCCTCTTTCGAAGGGTAGTTTCCCAGAATGGTCTGGACGGACGGGTTGTGTCCGTGGAAGACCAGCAGTGTGCCCCGGGGATTGGACGCGGTTGGCCGCAACAAGTACAGGGGTATGTCCGGAGCCGAGTCGGTCTCGACCAGCCACTTTTCTTCTTCGATGAGGCCCCGATCCCGCTTGTGCAACAGGGACCTGGACGTGATGCGGGGAGTTGGCACATCCGCGATGCCCAACATCGCCTTCGCTTGACGCCGCGTTGCGACCTGCCACGCCAACAGGGAGCGGGGATCGTCGGCGGTGCAGGCCAGGTCGGCAGCCCGTCCGGCGTAAAGAGTCTCCAAGGAATTATCCAACCGAAATCGGGTTTGGGAATCTGGCATGGTGAACGCTGTCTTTGGTTGCGGGATCGAGGTCTGGTCCCTGAACAATCGCTCAATGTTAGACGGCCTGGGGAACTGCCTGTTGTCGGGGACGGCCCGGACCATTCCCTCCCCGCGCGGCCGAATCACCGTCGGCGAAGGTCGGGAAGCGGTGCGCACGGGTCAAGGCTGCGATCACCCTTTGCTGCGCATCAGCCTCCACGTGCCATGTTTCCCGTCTTGGGGTTGTTCGTCCACTTGTTCCAGGTCGGTGACAAACTGTTCGTCGAACAACGCATCCAGCTCCCCCTTGAGGAAGAACCTGCGCTGTTCCAGGTCGAGTGGCGCCGGCGATAGCCGCTGAAAGCAGAACAGGTGATACCAGGCTCCGGGTCTCAGCACGCGTGCCAGTTCATGGACATACGCACGTCGCTGGTCCGGTTCCAGAGTGTGCAGGCAGCCGACGTCGAGCACATAGCTGGCTTCCGACGTTCGGTATGGCCATGTGGACGCGTCTGCGACGGCAGCTCCCGTCCGCAAACCGGAAGCCCGAGCCTCCCGGTGCCGATGCAGGCCCTTCACCAGGGCGACCAGACTCAAGTCGAAACCGATGGCACGGACGCCCTGTTGGGCCAGGAACTCCAGGTTGGTCTGTGTGCCGCAACCTACATCCACGACCAAGGCGTCTGGGGGAAAGTGGTCGCTGTGGGCTTCCCAGAACGCAACGACTTCGGGTGGTGTGATGCCGGTGTCCCAAGGCGTACTGCCATGGGTGTACCGCTTGTTCCAATAGGCTGTTTCTTCGTTCATGACCGGTTCCAGGGCTGCACAACCTCGTACGGGGTGGGGGAGGGGATGCTTTCCTCTTCCACATTGGCAACGTACTGATAAACGGGCAACAACGGGCCTCGTTGTTCGCCACCCCTTTCGTTGTAGTCGCAGTGCAGGAGCCATACACAATCGCGGGTGCGCCGTGCTAGGCCCGTCACGAAGCGATGCAGGAGCATCCTGCTGACCAGGGTTTCCTCGCCGTCCCGCCACGGGCCGCCATGCGTGCGCGTGGGGGACAGCACCCACGGATGGGACAGCTGCCCGCGCAGGCGTTGCCCCCAGAGTTCGCTGCCGATGTCCAGCCATATCTGGTGTCGCCACGACCGGTACCGCATCAGAAGGGATGTCACAGGTGCCAGGAAGACGGCGTCTCCGGGCGGATCCTCGTCCGGGACATAGGGATCGCCCAGCAACCCCTCTTCCACGAGATCCGTGAACAGCGCGGCGGCCCCGTTCTCCGGGTCGGTTGCCAAGTCCGTATGGATGCCGTGTTTCAGTACGAGTTCCCTGAACACGGCAGCCGAACGTGCCAAATGCTCGGCTACTCGCATATCCTCTGGATTACGGTCGAATCCATACTGGGGTTTGCTCAGCACTTCGTGGATCAGACGGGCGAGAAATCCGTGCAGTGAAAATGTGCTTTCCTCGCTTCGGTAGGCAACCAACCAATTCCTTAGTGCGTCCCAGTCCCGGCCACGGGCTGTGCCGATTTGCTCGCCTATCTCGGCGGGCAAGTGAATGAATCCCGTTTCATCGGACTCCCAGTGGGGGAGCCAGGCCTGGGCCAAGTGGTGCGCTTGCAGACCGGCCAGACCCTTGATGGACTTCATCAATGCAACGCGGAGATCAAGCTCTCCGGGTCCACTCGCGGCGAGTCCGGGATAGGCGATCCGGGCGAGACACAACAATGCTCTCGTGGCTGGTTCTTCGTGCAGGGCGCGGCTGGGACGGTGCGAGTACAGGTTGGCACCGGCATCGGCAAGGTGCTGTTTCAGGGTCACCCTCATTTGATTGGTGACGATCGGGGCCACCAAGGCGATGGCGCCGGGCTCAACGCCGCCTGCAATCAGACTCGCCGCGAGATCCGCTGCCCCGGCGAGCATGTCAATGTTGTGTTGGTGGCTGGAGTGGACCAATCGTCCGCCATGTGGTCCCTTCGCCCTGCCACCCGTTGAACGCAATTCGATCCGCCCGTCCACGTCCCAGTCGATGACTTCGGATAGGGCAGGATCCCGGTCTCTGTTCGCTGCGTTGAGCCCTTCGGCCAGAAGGGATTGGATCGGATTGGCCGGATTGGCGGTCCGCACGCGCAGATCGCACAGTGCGGCAATGTCGCTGCAGCCTTCGGGGTGTCCACCGTCGAAGTACCTGACACCGGCATCCTCGTCCGCCGTGATGAGGAGTGATTCCAAATGGGGCACCAGTGTTCGAATAAGCGCGTGGGTGTTATAGGTCTGTTCCTCTAAATTCTCGACCAGCAAGTGGCGACAGGTGGGTAACACGCAGCTTTGCAGGAGGTCTTCACGTTCAATAACCCGGTAAAACAGGCTGATCAGCAGGCTTTCGTCGATCAGGCCCTGTGCCAGACAGAAGCGCCGGAAGTCTGCCAGGAGGTCCGCGACATTGGTCAGGGATGCCGCAACCCCTTCCCGGTAGGGTCCGGGTTGAAGACCGTCGATCAGGCGGTCCCGCGCCTCCTGGAACGTCAGCCCGTACATGGCGGACGCCCGCAGGATTTCAATCGCCTCCCGTACCACCCTCCGTTCCCGGCGGCTGTACTTGGCTGCCGCCCCCGCCAGTCTGCCCTCTTGGAACAGGGACTTCACACGGGGGATAAGGATGTACTGCACATGTTCCCGGGTGATGGGGACAGGTTCGGCCAGCGGCGTTGCAAAGCCGGCTTCCGCCGCCAGTTCAGGCCAAGCCAGGGTCACCGCGGTGCTGGCCAGGCGATGGGGTGTCAGTATCCGCGGCTGGTTGGCGGTTCGGTTGGCGAATGGGCGCCATCGTCTGCGGAACTCGGGCCGCGACAGGTTGGTCGGCAGGAGGACCACCGTCCTGAAGCCCTCAGCCGGAAAGGTTTGTTGCAGCCAGGCCAACCTGTGCAGGGACAAGGAGGTCTTGCCGGTGCCGTACGGACCCTGCACATAGAGCTTCAGCGGTGATCTGGCCTCGGCCGCCGCCTTATCGGCCACGGTTGGCAACCCGGTCACAGCCAGCCTCTCGCCGGAAGCGCGCAACGTGCGGGGCCGGTGCTGAGGGCCCCGTCAACAAGGATTCCAAGTGGCGTCGCGCCAGTTGTCGTGGCACCGATGCGCGGACGACCAGGCGAAGCCGCTGTCAGTGCACCTGGAAGAACTCGATGCTCTCCCCGCTGGGTCCGTTGAAGAAGGCGATTGTTACGGTCATGTCGCCAAGTTCAACCGTCTTGGGTTCCACGGTCACTTCGTAACCGGCGGACCGTACGTGTTCAATGCTGGACTTGGTGTCCGACGTGGCCAACGCGAAATGGAAGATGGGATCGTTGGCTGCCTTGGTCCCGGGTGCCAGGGTGTCCGCCGTGGGTTCGAACAGTTCCATGAAACTGCCGTCACCCATGTCGAGAAGCCAAACCCTCCGTTCCGGCGTGCCGAACTGAGCGGACACCGGCATGCCCAGCACATCCCGGTACAGCTTCAGCGAGGCCTCCCAGTCACGGGTCTGGAGGGCGATGTGGTGGCAGCCGCCACCGGCGATGACTTGGTTTGCGGTACCCAGGGGCATCTGATCTGATTCCTGTGAACGTAGTGGCGATGACGGGTCCCGCCAGGTTGTCTACAAGCCGAACAAGTATTGGCTGTGGACGGTGGGACACCAAAACTTCTCTATGTAGTCGATGACCAGACCGGTGCCTGCATCGTGACTGACATAGGGAGGACAGGCCGGATTGTACATGCTGTCGGTGAGGTCCCGGACCAGGGCCACAGGCACATTCCAGCGGGCCATCTGTTTGATGCCGAAGGTTCGATTGAGAATGCACATGTTGGTGTGGACACCCAGGATGAACAGCCGACGGATGCCGGTGTGTTGCATCCAGCTCCAGATTTCCGGTCCGTTGTCGGACACCACATCCCTGTCCTGATCGATGGTCAGAGCCGGGTGTTGGCGAGTCCAAACGGCAGTCGGCGTGTCCTCGCCCGAATCCGAACCGCCGCCCTGGTCGTTGATTGGCAGGGGTGGATCTTCACGGGCCGCATCTGCCGGCGGGGGAATCAGCGGCAACTCGGCAATGCGTTTCCGTGCCGGGGAGTCTGCGTAGAACTCCAACGTGTCCGAAGGCGCATGGACGATGTGGAAGCCGCGACTGCGTGTACGGTTCAGGAAGTCTTCCATCCGAGGCAGAAGGGCCGCCAAGCGCAGATTCGCGCCTTTCGACCAGTGCCGATCCCATACGTCGCAGACCAGAATTGCGCTGCAGGCTGGTTCGATTTCGGTTTCCCTGATTTCCCTGGCCCACTCCGACAGTCCTTGGGAATTGGTCCGGAGTGATTGGGATTGAAGGCTGATGCGCATGTTGCAGGGGCTGGTATGTTCAGGCCATGGTGGCCAACATGGCCCGCGTGACTTCCTGCGTCAACGGCTTGCCTGCCGCGTACAGTTGCAGCTGTTCGACAATCAGAGCCCCCTGACGCGTGCGGGCCTGTTCGCTTTTGCCCGCCAAGTGAGGGGTCAGTACCAGGTTGGGCAGCCCGCGCAAACGGCTGTCGATAGTCAGGGGTTCGCTGTCGAAGACGTCGAGTGCGGCTTGGAAACGGTTCGTCTTCAGGGCTTCGTAGAGGGCATCGGCATCCACGGCATGGGAACGGGCTGTGTTGATGAACAGGGCACCGTCCTGAATCATGGCCAGATGCTCCCTGGAAATCATGTGGTAGGTCTCTGGCGTTGTCGGAGCCTGAACCGTGATGACGGGACAGGTGGACATCAAGTCCTCCAGCGATGCCTTGGTCACCTTCAGTTCGGCGGCTCGTTCCAGGGACAGGTACGGGTCGTAGACCACGATGTCCGCGGCGAAGCCGTGCAGGAGCTTGATGACGTTGCGGCCGGTGTGACCGGCTCCGATGACCCCGACCCGGGTCCCTCCTAGTTCAAAGCCCAACTCCGGTTGGGGCCACTGCTCGCCCGCATGCATGCGACTGCTGATGTTGTGCACATCCCGACGGCACATCAGCATCAACAGGATTGTCATCTCGGCCACGGCCGGTGCGATTGCGGCTGCCGCATGGACAACCTTTATCCCCCTGCTCCAGACCGGATCGGGAAGGAGATGCTTGATGGTCCCGGCGGAATGGGCCACCAACTTCAGATTCGGACAGGCATCCACCACGTTTTGGGAGAACGGAGGCGTCCCCCAGCCGGTGACCGCCACTTCGCAATCCTGGACCAGGGCGATCATTTCGTCTTCCGAAAGGCGATCGTCCTCCTCCTGGTAGCGCAACGCAGCCAGCGATGCCAAGTCCTGCTGGCTCTGTTCGGAGAACAGAGCGTTGAAGAGGGTTGGTCTGACGGCCACTGCAGCCGTGAGATGACGCCGGGTCATGGACAGGAAATTGGATGGAGGTATGGGCAGCATTCTAGCGCAGGATCCGCGTGTCCGCGTCGCCATGGCTGAAACCGCATCGATGCGCATCGGGCGCTCTGTGGCACACTGGCGCGCCGGCCGGGGCGCCGACAAGGGAATGGCGGGGAGCGGGATTGCCGATCCCCACCGTTCAGGGGGCAGCCAGGCCATTCATGCAAGCCAGGAGCACATTCGTGCCGTTTTTCAACTCCGACAACCGCTCGGCTCTGAAACCGTTCGGCGACCAGGGCCCTGCCCTCCGGACATTCTGGGGCGACGACATCATGATATCGCTCGTGGACATGCACGCCGGATCGGTGGTGCCCGCCCACAGCCATCCGGAGGAACAGGCGGGATATGTCGTTTCCGGAACCCTCGAATTCACCATGCAAGGCGAAACCACTACGGTAGGCTCCGGTGGCGTGTTTTTCATTCCCGGCAACGTGGAGCACAGCGTAGTTGTCAAGGGGACGGAATCCGCCAGAGTGGTGGACATTTTCAGTCCGATCAGGGACGACTACAAGTACTGATACGGATAGGAACCGCATTGCCTCAATCCTTGCATTTCCGCACGGCCCCATGAAAATCACGGACGTCAAACCCCTGCTGGCAGCCGGCGCGAGCCGGGTATATGTGTTTGTCAAAGTCGAGACGGACCAGCCCGGTTTGGTCGGATGGGGTGAAGCCTCTCTTGAAGGCAAGCCGCGTGCCGTGGCGGGTTGTCTCCAGGACTTCGCTTCCATGATTCACGGCGAGGACCCTCTGCGCACGGAGTTTCTTTGGCAACTGATGTATCGCAGTGGTTTTTGGAGACAGGGAGTGATCGGTCTGTCGGCGCTGTCCGGCATCGACCAAGCCCTATGGGACATCAAGGGCAAGGAGTTCGGCCGGCCGGTGTACGAGTTGTTGGGGGGGAGGGTTCGGGACCGGATCCGGGCCTATACCCACTTTGGTGGCGACACTCCGGAATCGGCGGCGGAATCGGCGGTGTCCAAGAAGAAGGCAGGCTGGTCTGCGATCAAGACCGTACCGGTGCCGATCACCGGAATCGTGGAAGGGGTGCCGAAGGTGAAACAGGCCACTGCGTCCCTGAACGAAGTTAGGCAGGCGGTGGGCGATGAAGTCGACATCCTATTGGACTTGCACGGCCGCCTGACCCCGCAAATGGCTGTCCGCTATGGTCGTGCATTCGAAGAGGCGTCGCCGTTTTTCCTCGAGGAACCCTGCCAGGCCGAAAATCCCAAGGCCATGGCGGCCGTGCGCGAAAAGCTGGATACTCCGATCGCCACCGGCGAACGATTGTTCACACGCTGGGGTTTCCGGGAAATTCTTGATGTCAATGCCGCCAGCATTCTGCAGCCGGATTGTTGCCACGCAGGCGGCATTACGGAGCTGATGAAAATTGCATCGATGGCGGATGTCCACTATGCCGGCATTGCCCCCCACAATCCCTACGGACCAGTGTCAACGGCAGCATGTGTCCACGCGGACTTAGCCATGCCGAACTTCGTGATCCAGGAAATGATCGATCCGGACGACAATCCGGATGTCTACGAACTGGTTTTCGATCCGCTGCCGGTGTCGGACGGTTGGATCGAACCTCCGACCCAGCCAGGGCTCGGAGTCGAAGTCGACGAACAGGCCGTAGCCCGTTGCACACCTGATTTCGAAAGTGGAATGGCCGGAGGTCTGACGCGCCGGGTGTACGGCGCGTTCCACTTGGACGGTGGGGTGGCAGACTCGTAGCCTTGGACATTCATCGCCCAGCTGCGACACAGGATGGACGCGGTCGCCTGCCAGGTCCCGAGTCCGTTCCGTTCAAGCCCTTGTTTCCTGCCGAACCTGACGGCCCATGCGTTCCCTGATCGACCTGTCTCGGGATGACTTGGTGGGGTTGCTGGCCGCATGGGGATACCCGGCCTACCGGGCCAGGCAGATCCGTAGTTGGGTGTTTGGACAATACGTTGAAGCCAGCGAGCAGATGGTCAACCTGCCGGGATCCCTGCGACGGCAACTGGCGGATTGGGGGGCTGTTTGGCCACTGGAGATCGCGGACAGTCGCCTGTCACGGTCAGGCGACACCCTCAAGGTATTGTTCCGGCTTGCCGACGGTGCCACGATCGAAGCGGTCCTGATGCTCTACGATCGGCGACGAACCCTGTGCATCAGCAGCCAGGCCGGCTGTGCCATGGGCTGCACATTTTGCGCCACGGGTCTGGATGGTCTGACCCGCAACCTGACGGCAGGGGAAATCGTGGGGCAGGTGCTGGCCCTGTCGAGTCTGCTGGCACAGCGCCGGGATTTGGCAACGGATCGCGCACGGGCCAACGGATCGCGGGTCTCCAACGTTGTTTTCATGGGCATGGGCGAACCCCTGCACAACTACACTCCAGTGCGGGATGCAATTGGCGTACTGACATCCCCCGAGGCATACGGACTGGGTGCGCGCAACATAACCGTCAGCACGATCGGCGTGGTGCCGGCCATGCGCAGGCTGGCCGGCGAAGGACTCCAGCTGCGGCTGGCCGTTAGCCTTCATGCACCCCATGACCACCTGCGTACCCAACTGGTGCCGCCGGGCAGGCGATGGCCCATCCGCGACATCATGGCGGCGGCAGACGAATACGTCGAACGAATTGGACGCCGGGTCACATACGAATACGTGATGCTCGATGGCGTAAACGATACCCTTGAACTTGGCCGACAACTTGGGCGGGTGCTACGGGGACGGCGCTGCCACGTCAATCTGATTCCGTTCAACCCGATACCCGGACAGCCCTACCGGCCCACACCGGATGGGCGGATTCGGGCGTTCGCCGCGCAAGTGGAGGCGAGTGGGGTACCGGTCAGCGTCCGGGTGCGCCGCGGTGTCGAGATGGACGCTGGCTGCGGCCAACTCAGCACCAGGTTCAAGTTGGAATCCGCACCCGTTGCGCTGCAAGCCGGGGACAGTGTCGCCTAACGACTCAGGGACTTGATGCAGGAGGTGCACAGTCGCTTGGTCACCTTGCGGCCGGCCTCGATCACCTTGATCTTTTGAATGTTGGGGTGCCACTGCCTTCGAGTTGCCTTGTTCGACCAGGGTCTGTTGTTGCCGTACAGGGGGCCCTTGGCACAGTTGTCGCACTTTGGCATTGTTGCTTCCTCTCGACAGTCCCGATCGTGTTGCCTTCCGTGTGGGCGCCGCGTGGACACCTGGGAGGCAAGCAGACAGTCTACTCCAACTCGCCCGATTTGGGTGGAGGTTTGATCCAACGACGGCAGTGGCAGGGGTTTGCAGTACGTCGTCGAGGCTTCCGGGTTGAACCAGATCCGTTGGTTGCGGAGGTCGGCTCGCGCCCGACCGGCCGCGAGAGTGCCGGCAGGGATCTGTGGGCCCAATCCGCGATTTTCGAACCCGGGGCCCTACCGGGACAACCCCATACCGGGGCCCAACCGGTTCGAATGTCTATAATTTGCACCGAGGGCATGGTGTCCACCGTCCGGCTTGGTGGGCCTTGCCTGTTCGGCGCAAATTCAGCGATACCCCCGTGCAATCCCAGACAGGACCCGTATCCCGCGACGTGGCCGTCCGCATGCTTGGTATGGCCACCGCTTGGGTGGCGCGGCACCGGGAGCAGCTGAACCGCGAGAACGTGTTTCCGGTTCCCGACGGAGATACTGGCACCAACCTGACACTGACATTGCAGGCGGTCGTAGAGGCTGCCGGCAGTTCGGGCCCGGACGACGCCCGGGCCATATGGGCTCGGGCAGCGCAAGCTGCCTTGGCCGGATCGAGGGGCAATTCCGGTGTCATCCTCAGCCAGTTCATGGCTGGCTTTGCCGCAGAGGTGACATCAGCCGGCCGTCTGGATGCCTCCGTGTTGCCGAAGGCGTTCGCGGCGGGAGCCGGAAAGTCGCAGTCCGCCGTGGCCGAACCGCGGGAAGGTACGGTGTTAACCGTGGCTCGGGATGTTGCGGAGCACGTGGCCCGGCTGCCCGTGTCGGTCGGCTTCGACGCCATGTTGTCCGCGGCGTGTGAGGAAGCCAGGGATTCGGTTCAACGTACCCCGGAACTCCTGCCTGTCCTAAAGGAGGCAGGAGTCGTGGACGCAGGTGGATGGGGTTTGGCACTTTACCTGGAAGGTCTGCTCAAGGGTTTCAGGGGCGTGCAGGTTCCTGAATTCGATCCGCCGGCCGAATCCATAGCACCGTTGCCTGTCGGTTATGCCAAGGGCGAAGTTCCGGCTGTCGAACACGGCTTCGATATCCAGTTCCTGGCACACCATCCTGTCAATCCCGTGGATCAAATGCGCGCCGAACTGCAAGCCATGGGCGAGTACGGATTAGTCGAAGGCAACGAGGAACTGGTCAAGGTGCACGTGCATGCGCGCGATCCGGGCGCAGTGTTGTCATGGGGCTGTGCCAGTGCTTTCATTACGGATGTCGTGGTCGAGAATCTGGATGCCCAGGCCGCGGCCATGGCGAAGGACCGGGCATCCACACAGGACCAAGGGACAGTACAGGTGCTTCAACCAGCCCGATCCGATGAACTGGCCTTGGTCGCGGTTGCGGCTGGCCCGGGGTTCGCGGAATTGTTCGAGTCGCTGGGAGCCAATTGCTTGATTCAATGCAACGATACCTACAACCCCTCGGTGGGCCAGTTTCAGGATGCAATCCGGACTGCCGGAGGCAGCCACGTGCTCGTGCTGCCCAACCACAGCAATGCCCTGCCGGCAGCACAGGCTGCCGTGGCTGGTTTACCGCCCGCCTCGGCGACCGTGATTGGTACTCCCTTTGTGTTGTCCGGCGTGGCCGCGATGTACAGGTTCGAACCAAGCGGGGGACCCTGGGATGCGGTTGTGGGCGGAATGCAGGAAGCAGCCAATGCGTCCGTGTACGGCTCTGTAGCCAAGTCGGTGCGCAATTCCGGTTCGGAGCGCGGACCGGTGTTGGAAGGACAGTTCGTAGCGCTCGCTGGTGGCGAAACCGTGTTGGGAGGATGGTCCCGGGTTGAGGACGCAGTGGACTTTCTGCTGAGGGAGTATCTTCAGCCTCAGTTTGCAGCGATTCAGCAAGGACAGGCGGAGTTCCTGACCGCGTACCGGGGAGCCGATGCCGGGCCTGATCAGGATGCGGCCGTGGAGGCGCTGGTTGCCGCTGCCACTTCACTTGACCTGGAGTGGGTGGACACCCGCCAACGGAACCACATGTACTTGTTTGCGATCGAGTAGCAGGCGTCCTTGACCTTCGTCGAACATCTTCATGCAAGACACCGCGATCGTCACGGATAGCTACGCCTTTCTTCGGACGGGTCTGCCGGTGTTTACCATTCCCCATCGGATCCGCCTGCTTGGGCAGGAAGTGGAGGATACGGAACTCACGGCGGACGCTATGTTCGACCGGCTGGTCCGTTCGGGACCGTGCACGTCTGCCTCCATGCCGGAAGTGGTGCCGCCGAAGCCCGATACGGTGCGGGCAACCCTTGAGTTGGCGGCCCGCGAGAGCCGAAGCATCGTCGCGATTCACAGCAGTGGCATGGTGAGTCCCATCCATCAGGCGGTGGTGAGCGCGAGCAGGGACTTGGCGGGGGTGTCCGTACGTGTCATCGACTCGCTCAGTGTTTCCTTGGGACTGGGATTCCTCGTTGAGACGGCGGCGGCGGCCGCCGCCGCGGGCTCGGACATGAATTGGATTACCCGGGAGGTGGCTGGCACTGTTCCCAGGTTGTTCGCCACCTTCTTCGCGGAAAGCCTCCATTATCTCGAGAGAAGCACCGGCCTCACAGCTTCGTTGAGCCGCCTGGGATCGCTGTTGGGGATCAAGCCGCTGTTGACGATGGAGGAAGGCAGACTGATCCCCATTGAGAAAGTTTGTAGCCGGGAGCAGTTGACCAACACATTGTGTGCCCATGTCCTGGAGTACACGCAGATCGAGCAGATTGGCATCATGCACCATGCCTATGCCGACGTGGTGACCAGTCTGCGGGAACGCCTTCCCCAGGAAATCCCGGGGATCAGTGTGGTGGATCTGCCGTATCCTCCCGGATTGGCGGCCCAATTGGGCCCCAATGTGGTCGGTGCGGTGGTGGTGGAGCGATGCTTGTGACTGTGAACGCGCCGAATCAGGATGGCATGGCGCTCCTGGCGCGTTTGCAGCTGGTCCTCGATCTGGAAGAAGCACAGGGTTTTGCCAATCGCAGTACCCCCTGGGGCATGCGAAAGTTGGGGATCAGCTGGGCCCACGCGGCTCAAACGACCGGTTTGGCCACGGATGCCATCGAGACGGTCGCAGAGTTGTTGGGACTGTATGACGACTGTGAGCATTTGCGGCCGTCGCTGCTTCGGCACCTGCGCGGCTGGTGCGAGGGCTCGGACCAAAGCGGGGCGGACTTGGACGCGGAGGAGGAGGAGGAGCTACACGCGGCCATGAACGATCGACATGCCGGGCGGGACCTGGTTAAAGCCGATGCCGGACTGGATGATCCGGTCACTGCTGTCCGAGGAGTAGGACCGGCGATGGCCGAAAGGCTGGCACAACTTAATGTCCACACCTTGGGGGATCTTCTGTTTTTTTTCCCAAGGCGGTATCAGATGTTCGACAACCTGCAATTGAGCGAACTGGAACCCGGACGTGCGGTGTCCGTGATGGGACGCGTTGTGACCGGCAGCAAGGCTCGTTTCCGTTACGGCAAGCATGTGGGCAAAACGGGCATCCGGGCGCGGATTGCGGACGGTTCCGGGGAAGTCGAGTTGATTTGGTGGAATCAGTGGGTTTTCAATGCAGTTGATGAAGGGGCGCTCTACCACATTTACGGCCAAGTCGAGAAGCGGGGCACGCGGTGCTTTATCAACAATCCCCAGATGCAACCGATAGACGGCCGAACCGTTCGACAGAATCTGGATCTTGCCGCCCGCGGGCACATGCCCCGCCACACCTGCTTTCCCATTTATCGGCTGGCGGCGGGCCTGACCAACAGTTTTATGCGCAAGCTGGTTGACAGCCTCCTGGATGCGCGGTTGCACCAGCAGCTCAACGATCCCTTGTCGGGGGACTTGCGACAGCGCTACGACCTTCCTTCCCTATGGATGACGCTCAAGATGCTCCACCAACCTGCAGAGGAGGAGGAGTGGATCAGGGCGCGCCGGCGGATGGCGTTCCAGGAACTGCACGGGTTGCACGCCCGCATTCAGGCCGGCCGCAGGGCGTGGCTCGATCGGCAGGCACCGCGCATGCCGGCACCACCGACGTTCATTGCCGAGTACGCCGCGTCGCTGCCGTTTCAGCTCACGGAAGAGCAGCAACGAGCGGTGATTGAGATCTTAGATGATTTGGACGACGATGTTCCGACCCGCCGCATGGTACGCGGTGAAGCTGGCAGCGGCAAGACCGCCGTCGTTGCAGCAGCCATGATTTTGGCTGCAAACCTGGGGTTCCAGGCTGTGATGATTGCGCCCACGCAGTTGCTGGCGCGCCAACATCGGAACACGCTTGATGCCCTAGTCAAGGGCATGGAGGGCGATCGGGCATTGGATCCGGTCCAAGTGGACCTGCTGGCGGGATCCCAGACCCAGGCGGAGCAGTCCGAAGTCCGTACGCGGCTGGCCAACGGCCAGAGCCGCATCGTGGTTGGCACTACGGCCTTGGTGCAGGCACAGGTGCGGTTCCACCGTCTTGGATTGCTGGTGGTCGACGAGGAACACCGATTCGGCGTAAACCAACGGGAAAGCGTCTTCGACGAGTTGCATGGTGCGGCCGGGAGCTTAACCCCACACGTGATATCGATGTCGGCCACACCGATTCCGCGCTCGCTCAACCGGATATTGACTGGCTTTTCCGATGTCACCGAAATTCGAAGCCGGCCGGCCGGCCGGCTTCCTATCCGGACCCTGCTCCGCAGACCGGAGGATCGTCGACAGGTGCACCGTCACCTGAGGCGACAAGTTGCGGAAGGCCGACAGGCCTGCATTGTCTATCCCCGAATCGACGCGGACCGGCACGAGGCGTCGGTGGGTGCGGTGGAAACGGAGTTCGAGTGGCTGGTCCGCGATGTGTTCCCCGACCTGCGGTTGGCCAAGCTCCATGGGCGCATGGACCCGCACGAGGCGGACGCGGCGATGGAAGGATTCCGCCAGGGGACCATTGATTTGTTGGTGGCCACCACGGTCATCGAAGTCGGCATCGATGTGCCCAATGCAACGTTGATGCTCATCGAGAACGCCGAACACTGTGGGTTGGCCCAACTGCACCAGTTGCGCAGTCGGGTCGGGCGGGGCAGCCACCCCGGGACGTGTGTTCTGATTTGTGGCACGGCCGATCAGGAGGCCCGGGAGCGATTGGAACTCCTGACATCGTTGGACAATGGTTTCGAAATCGCCGAACACGACTTGAAGCAACGGGGGCCGGGGGAACTCATGGGCACACGACAGACGGGTCTGTCGGAATTGGACAGGGCTTCCTGGATCGACGATCAGGTTGTGGAATGGATCGCGCGCGAATTCCCGGAACCGGACAAATCCGATTCATCCATGCAACCCGCAATACCGTTCTAGCCGCGAGCGAGCACCGCCGGCAGGAGACAGCGTACTCGTCAGACCCTCCGGCCTGACGACTGGCTCCCTGAATTCAACGTTTCTGTTGGCTCGGTCCAGACAGTTTGACGGAAGTCTGGGATCCCAGTGGCGACGAGGCTGGAAGTCCGACACTTGTCAGGCCGCGCCCGAAACTGCATGAAGCAGGCCTGTCCACAAGGCCGGGTAGAAATGCGGGG
Source organism: Caldilineaceae bacterium (assembly GCA_965208365.1). Taxonomy (GTDB): domain Bacteria; phylum Chloroflexota; class Anaerolineae; order Caldilineales; family Caldilineaceae; genus Bin34. Next base: position 3,539,018 of record OZ242330.1, read on the forward strand.
ACCAACTAATTGTGGTTCGCGTGGACTTGCGGCTCAGTCCCTGTCCCGCGCTCCGTCCCGGCGGCAAAGGTGCCCTGCCGGATTGCCTGTGGTCAATCCGGGGGCAGCGGGCCACATCGGCCGGCTAACCGTACACTTCGGGGTTGGCGCAATGCGGGAGGCGTCTGCCTTCCAAGCCGGCAAGAAGGTTGGCGGCCGCAATCTCGGACATGCGCGCCCGGGTTGCCACGCTCGCGCTGGCGATGTGCGGCACAACAATGATGTTGTCGAGTTCCAACAGCGGACTGTCGGGTGGAAGCGGTTCGGGTTCCGTGACATCAAGGGCCGCGTAGAGGATTTCTCCCGATTTCAGGGCCGCATACAGATCGTCGGGGTTCACGAGCGGACCGCGGGCGGTGTTGATCAGGATGGCCGTGGACTTCATCCTGGTGAAGGCCGAGGTATCGAACAGATGCGTGGTTTCCGGGGTGAGTGGGGTATGCACGGACACAAAGTCCGACTCGGCCAGGAGCGTATCCAGATCCACCTTGCGAGCACCCATCGCGACCGCGGCCGGATCATCTGCCGCCACCCAGTCGTCGGCAAAGAGGATGTCCATGTCGAAACCCGAAGCGCGGCGGGCCATGCCCTTGCCAATCCGCCCAAATCCGACAATGCCCAGGGTTGCGCCCGTTATGTCCTGACCCAGGAGCAGCGAGGGTCCCCAGGTCTGCCACTTGCCTTCCAGCACATAGCGGGATCCTTCCGTGACCCGCCTGGCCGCGGCCATCAGCAACGTAAAGGCGAAATCCGCGGTGGTATCCGTGAGAACATCCGGGGTGTGTCCGACGGGGATATTCCGGGCTGTCGCGGTGTCCGTGTCCACGTTGTCAAAGCCGACCGCGTAGTTGCTGACCACTTTCAACTGCGGACCCGCGGCATCCATGACCTCCTGGTCAATCGGCGTGGTCAGCAGGGACAGAATGCCGTCACATCCCCTTACTCCTTCCAGGACGGTCTCCCTGGGTGGCGGCAAATCCTCTGGCCAAACCGTCGCGTCCACGGCGTCCCGCACCGTCTGCATGCCCGGTTCAGGGATGATGCGCGTCACGAATACCTTGGCCTTGCTCATGCTGTTGCCTCCTGGCGGAAGGTGGAAGGGCGGATGCGGGGTCCCGACCGTCAACGTTGGTCCAAGGGCACGAATGCCCGCTCGTCCGGTCCGCGGTAGATCTGCTTCGGACGCGCGATTTTCTGTGCCGGATCCTCCAGCTGTTCCTGCCAGTGGGCCAGCCATCCCGCGGCGCGCGCGATGCCAAACAGGACGGTGTAATAGTCCGCCGGAATGCCCAAGGCTTGGTAGATGATGCCGCTGTAGAAGTCAACGTTCGGATAGAGTCGCCGGGCTTGGAAGTACTCCATGCCCAACGCTGTCTGCTCTAGGGCAAGGGCCAGGTCGATCTTGGGATTGGCGCCCGTGACTTCGAAGACGCTGTAGGCCAGGGTTTTGATCAACGTTGCACGCGGGTCCATGTTTTTGTACACCCGGTGGCCAAACCCCATCAGCAGGGCCTCCCGGTTGATCACGCGTTGCAGAAAACCCTCCACATGGTCTGCGGACTTGATTTCCTCGAGCATGCGCAACACCGCCTCGTTGGCGCCGCCGTGCAACGGGCCATACAGGGCGGCCACGGCGCCTGCCATGCTGCTGTAGGGATCGGCATGGGACGAGCCGATGGAACGCATGGCGGTGGTCGAACAGTTCTGCTCATGGTCGGCGTGCAGGATGAACAAGCAGTTCATGGCGGCCCGGATGGCCGGGACTTCCTCGGCGGTTTCAAGGCCGAAGTTTCGGACCATCCGCAGAAAGTTGCCGATGTAGCCGTCGTCCGCCTTGGGTTCCTCGGCCTCGATGCCCTGGCCGTGGCAATAGATGTGCGCGGCCACCACGGGCAGCTGCCCAAGCAGCCGATACACTTGCCGCCGCCGGACATCGCTGTCCAGAACCTCTTTGGCCTCGGGATACAGCGTGCCCATGGCACCCAGGGCGCTGATCAGGATGCCCATCGGATGAGCATCGCGCGGAAAGGAGCGAATCAGGTCGACGATGAACGGGTCCACCGTCGCATGTGCCTGAATTTCCTCCCGCCACCGAGCCGCGGCAGCGGTGGAAGGCAATTCCCCGTTGTTGAGGAGGAACGCCACTTCCAAGTAGTTGGATTCAACCGCCAGGACTTCGATCGGATAGCCGCGATACAACAGTTTCCCCGCCATGCCGTCGATCATGGTGATGCTGCTGATCGCTGGAGCCGTGTTCTGGTAGCCGGGGTCGTAGGACACCAATCCCGCCCCGTCTTGCGCCACCCGTAGTTTCTGGAGGGACTTGGCCGGGATGGCACCGTCGATGACGGGCATCTCCACCTGCGTGCGGTTATGGCTGTCGGTCAGGATTACGGATTGCGACATCAATTCAGCTCCCGATCAAATTTCGGTGCGGGATCGGCGGTGGTACGGCTCAGTTGACTACAAAGGAGGACAGCTTCCCGCTGAGGTGTTGAGGCACGCGCCCCACCAAATGCGTTCCGTCGGTGTCGTAGGACTCCGATTCAACCTGTCCGTAGCGATGAATCAGCGAAACCACATCGCCTCGGGCATAGGGTACGTGTAGTGTGACCGGTTCCATTTGCGAGGCGAGCACTTCAACCAGCGTGTCAAGCAGGGAGGCCACGCCGGTTCCGTGCACCGCGCTGACCGGTGCGACAGCCTGATAGGTCTCCCGGCATCCGGAGGGCAGTCGGGTCAGCGGGTCTTGGCCTGTTGCCAAACGGTCGGTTTTGTTAGGTACCAGAATCACCGGGGTACGTCCCGCACCCAGCGAATCCAACAGTTCCTCAACGACGTTGATGTGTTCCTCCAGGTTGGGATGCGTCGCATCCACCACGTGCAACAGGAGGTCGGCCTCGTTGACGCTTTCCAGGGTGGCCCGAAAGGCCGCGACCAAAGAGGTAGGCAGTTTCTGGATGAAACCCACCGTGTCGGTTATGAAGGCTTCCTGGCCCTTGGGCAACTTCAACTTGCGCGTAATCGGATCCAGCGTGGCAAACAGCAGGTCGTCGGCGTATACCGAGGCGTCAGTCAACCGGTTCAGCAGCGTGCTCTTGCCCGCATTGGTGTAGCCGACCAGGCCCAGCCGCGGGGTTGCATCCTGGGTGCGGCGGGCACTGGTGCGCAGCCGATGAGCCTTGATGGTCTCCAGTTCGGCGTTGAGTCTGGCAATCCTGGACGTAATCTGTCGCCGGTCCAGTTCCAACTGGGTTTCGCCCGGACCTCGCAGACCAACTCCTCCTCCCGGTCCTCCGGCTCCCCCACCGGCCTGTCGGGCAAGGTGGGTCCAAGCCCTCGTCAGGCGCGGGAGTCTGTATTGGTATTGGGCCAGTTCAACCTGAACGATGCCTTCGCGCGTGCGCGCGTGCTTGGCGAAGATGTCCAGAATGAGGGCAGTCCTGTCAATCACCTTGACGTTCTCGGACACCGCCGTTTCCAGGACGCGCTGCTGTCTCGGCGACAACTCTGCGTCGAAAATAACCACGCCGACCCCGGTCTCCACGACCACCTCGGCCAGTTCAGCCACCTTGCCTTCACCAACCAGGGAGGCTGGGTTCGGAGTTTGCATGCGCTGGCTCAGGCGCGCGACCACGTCGATGCCGGCCGTGTCGGACAACAACTCCAGTTCGGTCAGTGAATCTTCCAGTGACAGCGCTCCGGGTTCCGACCGGAGTTCGATACCGACCACAACAGCCCGTTCCCGTTGCGGTTCGGAGACGACTAGCCCCTGCTCATCCCGCAGGGGGCCGTCCGACCTGTCGTAGGCCACTCGGCTGAAGTCGTCGATCTGTGTAATGGAGGATGTATTGCGCGGCGTAGCCATGGCTTCGGCTTGAGGCATGCCTTGTGTACAACGGTCAGGGTCGCAGCAACAGGCCGGGCAGGCGCGTCACTGTTCCCGGAGGGACTCCTGATTATAGACAGTGCGCGCGCAATGGGTTAAACAAAGCCGGGTTGGACACGATGGCCGCGGGGCGCGGAGCCAACCGGACGCATGGCGGTGCCGCGAGCTTTCTGTGCCGCCGTCATCGTTCGGTTTTGCATCGAACCGGCCAGGAACACCGGGCATCCATAGCCACGGCAGTCGCGGGTCGGCCTTGTGCTGGCGATACACAGGCGGACGGGCATGCCCTGTACAGCTTCGGGCATGCGGCAGCGATTGGGACCGGGCAACCGGGCTGGTTTTCGGCGCCGCTCTCACCAGACCCTTGCCACCGGAAAGCACTGGAACCGTTGGGTTTGGGCAAAGCCGTCCCAGATGCGGGCCATCTGCTCCACCGTCTCCGCAGGTCGTCCGTCCATTGAGAAGCCACGCCGTTCACCGCGGACCACCTTTCTGGGCTCCCACCCGGTGGTGCGGCAGTACTCGTAATAGTCCTTGAAGGAGTTGTATTCGACATGGATCTTGAAGTTGTCCGGGAGCCGGCTCATGGGCGACATCGGATCGATGGTGTGACAGGGATTGAGCATGCGTAGCAGCCGGGCCGGGTAGGCCTTGCCCACCGCCCTGGCCAGTCGGATTGTCTCCCGGAACGTCAGCACGGTTTCACCGGGTAGGTTGAGGCTGAAATACACAAAGATCGGGATTTGGTACTGCTCCAGGTTGCCCAGCATCCGCAGGAACCGTTCGTTGGAGTAGTGCTTGCCGTTCAGGTTGCGTACTTCCTCGTTGCCCGACAGCGGCGAAATGGCCACCTCGGTGTGCTCCGGGTCCGCCGTCTCCCCCAGCAACCGAATGAATTCCTGCGACGGGAGCTGGAAAAACTCGTTGTAGATGCCAATTCGAATGCCCCGAGTCTGCAATTCGCCGAAGAACGTTCGCCACCATCGGGCCGGAAAAGTGGCCGGATCCAGTGACAGGGAGACCTGCTTGTAGCCTGAAGCAGCAAGTTGTTCCACGTCGTCAACGACATTCACCGGGTCCCGCATGACGTAGCCGGACCGCGCGGCCAGTTCGGTGTGGGCATCCTTGGAGCCGCCGCAGTAGATGCAGTTGAAGGCGCAGCCGCGCCCGATGGTCAGCCAGTGACCCTTCCGCTCCGTTCTATGGGCATCGATGCGGCCGCCTCCCGTGTATTGCAGGGCACCGTAGCTCTCGCCGTTCGCAAGCCAGTCAAGGTTGACAAAGTCAAGCGAGTCCAACATCGGCGCATCGGCTGTGTAGAACTCCGTACTGTTGCGAACGCGGCCGCCTTCCCGCCAGGTAAGGTTCGGCACCCTCACCGGGTCAAACACGGCATCGCCGCAGACCTGGTCAACCAAGGTGGCGAGAGGCACCTCGGCATCGCCGCGAATGATGAAATCGAATTCCGGATGGGTGGCGAGGATTTCCTCGGCAAAGTATGTTGCAGTCAAACCGCCGGCCACGATCTTGGCGTCCGGAAGCAACCGGCGCACGTGGCGGGCAACGTCGACGGCCCCGAAGCAGTGTTCGTACCAGTGCAGGTCAATCATGACCAGGGACGGCGGCTCGACCTCCTGCAGCCAGCGTTCCAGCCGGAAACCGGTGTCCAGCATGCGTTCCAGCGGTAGGTTTAGGCCCTGCAAGGACCAGCCTTGGCTACGCAACAGATTGGCCATTCCTATCACGCCGACCGGAATGATCGGATAGAAGGGACTGGCCCGGTATTTCCCGTACTCGGCGTCTACTTCCTGTTTGGCCGGGTGGATGTAGAGGATGTCCATGCCTGCCGGATTATATCTGGGCAGCCCGACCGGAAGGCCGATGCCCAATCGCGGGATGTCCGCGAGCGGACGGCTGACGAGCAGCGACCAACCGCGCGGGCCGGCCCGCCAGGCGGTCAGAACAGGTGCGAATTCCGAAGTTCCGGTGCCGGGCCCGGTCCGTTGACAAGGGTGTCCAAGACCCAAGGACTACGGGCAAGGCGGTGCGCCACTTCCCCAACGTCGGCCTCATTGCAGAGCACGTGGAGGTTCGGACCCGCGTCAACAGTGAAGTAGACCTCCAGCTCCTCCTGTAGCCGCCAGTCCCGAATTTGTCGCATCAATGCAACGGAACCTGCGCTCAAGAACAGCAGGGGAGGTTCCGACGAAATCATGACTGCGTGCATCAGCATGGCATCACGTTCGCTGATTTCGCCCAGGATCTTGAGGTCGCGTGCGCGGATTGCCGCCCGGGCGGCGTTCAGATGCGACGGCACTTGGCGCACACGTTCCTCCTGAAGAGGACTGGTTGCAGCCAGTCGGTGGCCATCGTGGCTGCTCACCGACTTGGAGCCGGAATCGAGCACGGCCACAACATCGTACAGTGACCAATGGTCCGGACCGGCCACCTGGCATGCAACGCTCGTGGAGTCGTCGCCGCCCGCAGACCACTCCACAAACCCTCCCTGGAAACTGCGGCAGGCGGAGCCACTGGCCTGTCGTGCCAACCGCGCCTGGTGAAGTCGGTCCGGGACATCGTGATGGCCGCCGGCGGCCAGTGCCTGGCAGGCTGCTACGGTCAAGGCGCAAAACCCACTGGCCGAGGAGGCAATGCCCGCGCTGGCAGGGAAGCTGTTGCGGCTTTCCACCCGCGCAGGCCAATTGACGCCCATGGCGGTGCGAATCCGATCCAAGTGGCTAACGGTGCGCCGATAGACGGCTTCCGACTGTTCCTTGCCGTCGATGACCACGATGTCGGCCTCCCAGGCGGGAGGCCCATCCGTCCATGCCACGGTGGTGGTGGCATGCGCATGGCTCAGGGTCATGCTGAGAGACCCGTTGGCCGGCAGGTTCAGGTTTGCATCAACTACGCCCCAGTACTTGACGAAGGCAATGTTGGCGTATGCGCGGCAGGTGGCCTTGCATCGGTACAAGTTCGGCCTCGGGGTTGCAACAATGTTGGCCGAACGTCAGGCCGAGTCGCTCGGTGCAGGGAGCGACATCAGGTTCAGCCGCCAAACCGAATGGCGGGCATGCCCTTGATGCCCGGCCGGCAGGAAAACAGGTTTCCGCTCATGGGGGCGGCCGCCAGTTCGTCGTTGGACATCTGCTGGGCTGCACTCGTGATGTACAGCGTGCCCAGGTCGTCGTCCCCGAAGGCGCAGGCTGTAATGTTGCGTGCGGGCAGGTCGATGGTGTCGAGGATCGCTCCCGATTGGGCGTGAACCCGACAAACCTTGCCGCCTCCGTAGAAGGCCACCCAAAGCTGTCCTTCCTCGTCGATGGTCATGCCGTCCGGCAACCCGAAGTCCGGCTCGACCTCCAGGAGGGTTTGTTCACCGGAAATGTCGCCGGACTCCGGGTCGAAGTTCCAGGTTCGAACCTTGTAGGACATGGAGTCTATGTAGTACATCGTGGACTGATCGGCACTCCAGACGATGCCGTTGGATATGCCGATGCCGCCCAGAATCTTGGTGACGTTGAAGTCCGTGTCGATGCGATAGAGGCTTCCTTGATCGGTGGGATTGTCGTAGGCCATCGTCCCTGCCCACAGCCTGCCCGCGGGATCGCATTTGCCGTCGTTGAATCGATTGCCCGGCAGGTTGGACTCCGGGTCGTTGTGGACGGTTATCCGGCCGGTCTCAAGTTCGAGTGAACCGATGCCGTCCCAGAGGGCCAGGAGCACATGGGTCTCGGTCCATGGCACCACGGTGCCCACATGGCGGCCCGTGTCCCAGGTTCGGTTGCTGCCGTTCGCCGGATCAAACGCGTACAGCTCGCTGCCCAAGACGTCAATCCACCACAGCACCCGTTTGTCCGAGTCCCAGATCGGGCCCTCGCCAACCAGTGCATTGAGGCCCACGCGTACTTCCGGAACGATGCTCATCCTGATCGGGCTCCATCGGCTACAGCCGCAAACAGCCAATTGGCCGGTCCATCGCAACGGATCGGCAACGGCAAACGGGATCGAAATTGGTCACGTATTATACCAATCCAGTACAATAGTGGCAATGTAAGGATGCCACTTGGTCGGGAGGGTTCCCATGGCTCGTCGGATCGCGATCGTGTGGGCCGAGGGGGATACGGAAGCGGCCCTGCACGCCCAGTACCGGGCGGCGACCGTAATCGCCGTGCGCACGCGCCTGCATGCGCTGTGGCTGTTGCGTCGGGGCGAGTCCCCGGCGGCCGTGGCGGCGGCGGTGGGCGTGGGGTTGCGCAGCGTGCATCGGTGGCTGCAGTGGTACCGGGAGGGCGGCCTGGCCGAGGTATGCAGACGGCGCAAGGGTGGGGTCGGCACCCCTTCCTACCTGACGCCGGTACAGGCAGAGCAGGTGGCGGCGGCAGCGGCCCAGGGGGTGTTTGCGACGGCCCAGGCGGTGCGGGACTGGATTGAGGCGGAGTTCGGGGTGGTCTACACCACGGGCAGCCTGTACACGCTGCTGCCGCGGCTGGGGATCCGGCTGAAGGTGCCCCGGCCCCGGCACACGCAGGCGGATCCCCAGGCCCAGGCGGCTTGGAAAAAAGGGGGCTCGGGGCCCGGCTGAAGGAAGTCGGCCTGAGGTTGGGCCAGGGCATCGTGTGGGGCGACGAGATGCGCGTGGGACTGCGCGGCCAGGTGCGCAAGGTGTGGGCACCGCGCGGGGTGGCGGTGTCCCAGGAGGTGCAGATCGGCTGGAAGTACCTCTATGTGGCGGTGGCCCTCGATCCCCTGACGGGGCGGCTGTGGTGGGCCTGGCAGAAGAACATGAAGGGCGAGGAGATGGCCCGCATCTGGGGGGTGTGGGAAAAGGAGCCGGCCATTGACGGCTGGGTCTGGGATGGGGCCGGCGGCCACAAGGGCCAGGAGGTGCAGGCCCTGGCCGCGCCCCGGGTGGTGCAGCCGCCCTACGCCCCCGAGCTGAACCCGGTCGAGCGCTTCTTCCGGGAGCTGCGGCGGGCCATCGAGGGCCGCGTCTATCCGACCCTGCAGGCCAAGCAGGAGGCCCTGGAGCCGGTCCTGAAGGCGTGGCAGGCCCAGCCGGAGCGGGTCAAGCGGCTGTGCGGCTGGGACTGGATCCGGGAGGCCCTGGAAGCTTTGCCCGCCAACCTTGAAACGCCGTAATCATGCTGGATTGGTATTATATGGGTGTGTGCGGTTTAGTCGCCCCTGTTGCCCAAGAACGGCACTCGGACGGGACTTACCGCATCCCCTGCCTCTTTGCCATCAGGATTCCGCCGTGTCCAGCCAACCCAACGTGCTGTTGATTTGCACCGACCACTGGCCGGCCCGGTTGATGGGTGAGGCCGGACATCCGGTGGCCAGGACTCCGACATTGGACACCCTGGCGCGCAACGGGGTCCGGTTCACCAATGCCTACAGTGAATGTCCGGTTTGCATACCGGCGCGCCGCACGCTGATGACGGGCATGTCCACCCGCGCCCACGGCGACCGCGAGTTCAAGGTGTTGGAACCAATGCCGGCCTTCCCGACCCTGGCCCAAACCTTCCGCGACAACGGCTACCAGGCCCAGGCCGTGGGCAAGCTCCATGTGTACCCGCAGCGGGATCGGATCGGCTTCGACGATGTGATGCTGGAGGAGGAGGGGCGTCCCATACTGGGCGCGGTCGACGACTACGACCTGTGGCTGGGGGATCAGGGACAGGCCGGCCAGGGCTATGCCCACGGCATGAGCAACAACGAGTACACCTTCAGACCATGGCACCTGCCCGAATCCCACCACACCACGAATTGGATTACCCGGACGATGTGCCGGCAGATCAAGCGGCGCGATCCGACCAGGCCGGCCTTCTGGTATCTGTCCTACGTGCATCCCCATCCGCCGTTGGTGCCCCTCCAGGCATATCTGGATCTGTACCGGGACCTGGACATGGACGAAGCTTGCACGGGGGACTGGAGTGGCGATGCGGACAACCTGCCCTATCTCCTGAGAGTGATCCGGTCCAAGTGGCAGCACATGCCTCCGGGCGAGATTGCGCGTATCCGCAGGGCGTTCTATGCCCTGTGCACGCACATCGACCACCAGATGCGCCTGGTGATAGGCACTCTGCGCGAAGAACGTTTGCTGGACAACACGATCATCATGTTCACTTCCGACCACGGCGACATGCTGGGCGACCATGGTTTGTGGGCCAAGCGCGTCTACTACGAAGCCTCGGCGAATGTGCCCATGTTGGTTCAGGGCACGCGTGAACAGGCCGCCGAAACCGCCGGCACGGTGTCCGACCGGCTGGTGGGTTGGCAGGATGTTATGCCGACGCTCCTGGACATGGCTGGATTGGAAATCCCTGACCATGTGGAAGGCCGGTCGATGTTCGGGTCCGAGTGCCGTAACCATTTGTACGGAGAGTGTGGCGAGGGACCCAAGTCGAGCCGCATGATTCGACAGGGTTCGCTGAAGCTGATCTACTACCCTTGGGGCCATCGTCGCCAGCTGTTTGATGTGGACGCCGACCCTGCCGAGCAACGGGACTTGGCGTCCCTCCCCGACCATGCCGACGACTTGGAGCGACTGACGCGGCTCCTGGTTGCCGAGCTGTATGGACCGGATCTGGATTGGGTTGGGGACGGGAAGCTTGTGGGCCTGCCCGAGCCGGATTTCGCTACCGTCCCCAACAGGGACCTGTCTGGGCAACGGGGCATTCATTGGCCGGTGCCGCCGCGCGATTCGAGCGGCGACCGCATTGGCATGCCATAACACCCATAACACGCTTGAGGATCCTTGGTTCGTCCTTTCGGGGGACGGGTCCAGGAACCCGGATGCGATGGTTTGGCTGCTTGGTTGACCCGCGTTGTTTCCGTGGCCGGGCATGGCTGGGCAGTTGCGGCCGAAGTGGGGATGAACGTACATATGGGCCCTTCTTGGATGTTGGTTTGCCTCGACCTAGGCTCCGGTGGTTTGGGATCGACCCACCTGCGAACGTTCCCGGAATCAGGAACTTTGTCCAGCATGGTGTCTCGCATCATCCGGACTCGGCGTTGCAGGCTTGTTTAACCAGCCCGGGGGCCAACCCATGTCTTTTGCAAGGGAGGGAATTTACCCATGAGAATCACGTCCGTCGACACGTTCCTTATGCATGCCAGTGTTCCAGATAGTGGAGGATGGGGTGCCCGCAACTGGCTGTTTGTCCGGGTTCATACCGACGAAGGTCTGTACGGTGTCGGTGAAAGCAGCGGTTGGCCCAGGGTGGTGGAAACGGCCATCCGGGACCTGACTCCATTGCTTCTCGGTCAGGATCCGTTTCACATCGAGGCCATCGTCCAACAGTTGCAGGTGGCCATGATGGGCCACGGCATGACCGGCGTGGTGGGTGCCGGAGCCATCACCGGGATCGAGATGGCACTGTGGGACATCAAGGGCAAGGCGTTGGACACACCGGTTTGGAACCTTCTGGGCGGCAAGGTGCATGACACGCTGCGCCTCTACACCCATGCCCATACCCCGGACCAGTGTCTGCGCTACATGGAAAGGGGAATTGACGCATTCAAGACGGGCGGGGTCACGGAACCCCTGGGGAAAATCAGGCAATTGCGGGAGGAACTCCCCGATGAAGTTGACCTGATGGCCGATGTGCACGGACCGCCCTGGTTGACCGTACCGGATGCCATTCGACTGGGCAAGGCGCTGGAGGAGTTCGACCTCCTGTTCTATGAGGATCCGGTCGCACCGGACATTCCCGGCGCCATTGCGGAAGTGGCCAAGAATGTAGACCTGCCCATCGCGGCAGGCGAGAGGCATGCCTGGACCTGGGGTGTCCAGCAACTCATCGAAGATCACATCATCGACGTTGTACAGCCGGATACCGGCCGTGCCGGAGGCCTAAACGCGATGCGCAAGATTGCGGCGTTGGCCGAAACCCACTTTGTCATGTTCGCTCCGCATGACGGATCGCTTGGTCCGGTGGCCGAAATGGCGGCTGTGCACTTGTGCGCAACACTGCCGAACTTCCTCATTTTGGAACACTTGGAGGACGATGTGCCGCAGCGGTACGAGGTGATGGAGCCCCAACCAGAGATTCGGGCCGGTCACATCGTGGTTCCGGACCGGCCCGGGCTTGGCATCGATATTGTTCCGGAGGCCATCGCTCACTATCCGTCTTCCGGCAACATCTCCTCTCCGCGCACCCGACACTACGTGCGGTCCCGCACCAATCGCATGAGATGGCTGTCCGCCTCGCCGGAACGTGCGGATTTCAATTGATTCGAATTGCCCGCTCGGCGTTGGAGGCGGCATACCCGGCGGTGGTGATTGCCCCGGCCATGGCAAGCCCGGGTAGGGACAGCCGGGCACGGCTGGGAACTTGGCCGCAAATGGGCGGAGGCCAGTCACATTCACAATCCGTGACCTATGGGAAGCCGGAATTGGAAAGTCCCACCTCCGGGTTATGATTCTGTGCCCGGAATGCATTCCGGGTGCCTTCCCTGTTCCGAAAAAATTAAGGTGTCACCGCGCCATGGGCTTCCCTGTCTACGATTTCCGCAACCCGGAACACATCACCAACATGCTGGTTACCCCCCAGATCAGGTCACGGTTCCTGAGGATGGAACCGGGCACTGAGGCACAGGGACACACGCATGATCTGGGACACGAAATCTTTCTGATCCTCTCCGGACGGTGCGAGTTCACGATCGACGGTGAAACCGAGGTGCTGGGTCCCGGCCAGCTCTGTGTGGCTCTGGTGGACCAGTGGCATCAGGTCAGGGTCGTCGGCGACGAGCCCATGATCATGTATCTGTCGGTCACGCCGCATGTCCAACCCACCCATACGTTTTGGAATGAGGACGGCACGCGTCAGCCTTCGCGGTTCGCACCCAGTTCCAGCTACGATGTTGAAGTGGACGAATCGGTGGACGAGAAGGAACTGCTGGTCCGGCTGGCGAACGCCAGCGGCGCCGTTGCGGAGGCCGCCGGGCAGGCGTCCGAAGTGATTGGTCAGACGGCAGCATTCGAAGCCAGGACGCGCGAGACGATCTGGGAGGCTCTGCGTGAGTTGCACACCCGGTTGGCGCGCCTGGACGATACCTGGAATGAGCTGGCACCGCGCGCCAACGACTGAATCGGCGGGTCCGAGACCCCAGCCAGGCCTGGAGGCCAATCCCCATGGACAACGTACGCATTGGAATCGTGGGCTGTGGCGCCATTGCCCAGGTCCACCACGCACCCAATCTCAAGGAGCTTTGGCACCTCTACGACCTCAATTCGGTATGCGACGTGTCCGCCAAGGCGGCGGCCCATGTCGCCGACCGTTTTGACGTTCCCTCCCACTTCACCGACTATGCGGCGTTTCTGGCGTCGGATATCGAGGCGGTGGTGTTCTGCCAAACCGATCCCAAGACGGACTACGTGCTCCAAGCACTGGATGCCGGCAAACACGTTTTCGTGGAGAAGCCGGTCTGCTTCAACCTGGACGAAATCTCGGTCATGGTATCGGCTCAGGAACGGGCCGGAGTGGTGGGCCAGGCCGGCTACATGAAGGTCTACGATCCGGCATTCGAAGTTGTGGCAGCGGAAGCTGCGGACATGGACGTGCGATTCGTGCAAATCCATCATCTGCACCCGACCAACGATCTGCATCTGGCCCAGTTCGATGTCCAGCGTTTCGACGATGTGCCGGCGGTTGCCATCGAAAGGACCGGTGCCGCGCGCCAGGCCGCTTTGGTCCGCGGGTTCGGTACCCCCCTTCCGGATGACGTGGCGCGGGCTTTTTTCCTTCTGTCCGGAAGCATGATCCACGACCTGTACGGCCTGCGTCACATCATGGGTGTGCCGACCAAAATCCACAATGTGGACATCTGGCAGGAGGGGCGGGCGGTGACCTTCCAGGTGGAGTACGCGAACGGAGCCCGGTGCAACGGTACCTGGATCGATCTGCCGGATCTGTGGGACTTCAAGGAGACCCTGGAAGTGTGCGCCGACGACAAGCGCGTCACGCTCAAGTACCCCACGGGCTTTTCGCGGGGTCAGCTGTCCGAAGTGACGGTACAGGAAATTGACGCCAACGGCATGACGGTGGCGCGGACCCCCGCTATCGACTGGGCCAGCGCCTTCATCCGCGAGATGCAGGCGTTTCACGGTTGCATCAGGGAAGGTCGGGAGTGCCGCACGCCCCTGTCCGAGGTGCATCACGACGTTGGTTTGATCATCAACCTGATTAAGTCCCACTTGGGCATCGGCTGAGCCGGGCACCTTGAATTCGCCCACCGGGGGTGCTCGCATGCCGTTGCTGGAACAGGTTCGCATCGCGACCGGGACCGTTGAATCCGCCGCGCTGCCAGCAGACCTGCAGCTGGATCGGGACCTGGGACTGGCATGCGTTCCGGGACTCTCGGGCCAAGTGGTCCACAATGCCCGCGATCCCGAAAAAGGTCTGTTCGAATCCAGGGGCACGCGCATGGCCAACGGGGACTACCTGTTGATGTTTCCGGACGGCAACCACTACGGACGGACCCGCGACAAGGACAACGACATGCTGGCCTACCGGTCCCGGGACCGGGGGCGCACTTGGGATGGTCCGGAGCCTGCATTTGACATAAATTACAGCCAACACGGATTCATTCCCCTGCATCCGGCCGGCTCCGAACGGGTGTACGCGTTTGGAACCCAGCCAATTCCGGGCATGTGGACGCGTGAGCGCGGCCTGCAGGAAAATACCCCCATCGGGTATCGCTACTCCGACGACCACGGCCATACCTGGTCCGAGGTTAGGCTCATACGCCCGGTGAACGATCCCGAGTTTCGCGGAATGTCCGTCATGCGCATGACGGAGACTGCGCGCGGCACTTGGCTGGTGGGGAGCCACGAGGGCGACTGGAGCTACAACCCGCTCGTTACCAGGCAGTATGTTCTGCGGTCCGAGGATCGCGGCAACACTTGGGAGTTGTTGCCGGGAGTCCGGCACGGAGGCTGGCATGCGCCGCCTATGGGCCGCATGGACGAGGGCCGTCCATTGGCGGCGGCGGGCGGTGAGGTGTATTTGCTGGCCCGTACGCCTACCGGTCGTCTCTGGGACCTACGCAGCCTGGACGATGGAAGGACCTGGTCCGACCCCGAGCCGACGTCCATGGTGCATCCGGATGCACCGCCCATGCTGTTTCCCCTGTCCGACGGTGGAACCTGGGCCAGCATCCATCACAATGTCCACACCCAGAGCCAATATGTGGGCCTGGCCGGCACGATGGATGGGATGTACGACCGGGGCCAGCTGTGGATGTCCCTGTCGACGGATTGGGGTCGCACCTGGAGTGAACCCGGGTTCCTGTGCACCATGGCCCGGCGAACCGATTTGGGTTCACCGTTTCGCAACTACCAATGTTCCTACGTCGATGGGTTTGCCGACGAAGGCGTTTTGAATCTGTTCATGTCCCAGTCTTGGCAACGTGTCCTGCATATGCAAATCCGGGAATCCGCACTGAATCATCTGCCCACGAAACACGATCTGGGAGGCTGAGGTACCTGCCATGGAAACACAATTCGATTTCGAGCGCGACGGCTGCCTGCTGGTCAGGAATGCGGTGCCACCCACGGATCTGGATCCGTTGATCGCCCATATCGAGGAAGCCATCGACGAATACGCCCAAAGCCTGCGGGCCAGGGGCGAAATCAGTGACGCTCACGAGGATCTGCCGTTTCCGCACCGTCTGGTAGCCCTGAACCGAGGCACCGAGGAGCGGTTGCGCAGCTGGAACAACATCGCGATGGGTGAGGGGTTGTATGACGTTATCTGCCACCCCGGCATTACCCGTGCGTTGTTGCCGATCCTGGGTCCCGGATTTGGCTTCAACGGCGACTACCATGTGCGTCCCAAGCTTCCCAACAGTTCGTACACCGCGTTTCCCTGGCATCAAGACAGCCAGTATTACGGCGCGGACAGCCAGCACGCCCTGATCGTCACGGTCTGGATTCCACTGGTCGATGTCGATGAGCGGAATGGTTGCCTGCAGGTCATGCCGGGCAGTCAAACCTGGGGCCTTCTGCACGGCAAGCGCGGCGCGGACATGAACATGCGCACCAACCGCGACATCGACTCCATGGGCACGGCCGTGCCACTGCCCATGCGCAAGGGCGACATCTTCCTCTTTTCGAACCTGACCTTCCACAAGAGCACCCTCAATCTCACGGACGCCGTACGGTGGAGCATCGATATCCGGTATTCGCGCACCTTGGACGAGCACGAACTGTCGGAACAGGTTGTAGCCAGCGAGATGTTCATGCAGAACCAGCTGGCTCCCAATCGCGCCCGGATTCCCCTGGCCGGGGAGGCCAGACGTCCGACCTGGGACGAATGGCGCGCGGAACTTGTGGCGAAGGGCAGCGGCTTGACCAAATCGGTGGCGACGGCCTTCGCCTGACTCCCAAGCCGGCTCCCGGCCGGGAAACAAGACATGTCAATTAGCTCCTGTTAGGAAAGGTGCCCATGCACATTCACCCCCGCTCGGTGGCCCACAAGGTGTTCGACATTTGGCGCAGCCCGGGACGGTTTACCAAGAACCCCGATATTGTCGAAACGCCATCCGGTGCATTCCTCCTGATTTATTCGGACACCGACGCCCACTGGTCCCAGACCGACCAAATCATCACGATCCTGGCCAGCGAGGACCGCGGCCGGACCTGGAACAAGCGAGCCGAGGTGGACCGGGCGGTGATGGCGGCCGGCGACCACCGCCTAGTCACGCCGCGCCTCAGCCAGTTGGCGGACGGCCGCCTGGCGGCCATTTGTGATCACGACGATCATTCCTTCTTCCACGAGGATCAGCCCACCGGCAACTGGATTTGGTGGAGTGAGGACGAGGGCCATACATGGAGCAGTCCCCGGGAGCCTGCCATCCTGGGCTTCGAGCCGGATCGAATCCTGGATCTCCCGGATGGGACCCTCGGGGTCGGAACCCACCTCATGTTCGGAGACACGCAGGAACTGGGAGAAGTCCTGACGGTTTCCGGGGATGGTGGAAACACCTGGCAACGACGTGCCGTCGTGGCCCACGACGGGCACTACCGCTATTGCGAGGGCGGCATCGTCATCATGGATGGGGGCCGGTTGCTGGCCTGCATCCTGCGGGAGAACCATCATGCCGGCACCCCCAGTTTCGTGTCCTTTTCGGAGGACAACGGCCACAGCTGGTCCAAGCCGGCCATGTGTCCCTTCGCCCTGGACCGACCCTACGGCAAGCAACTCCCGGACGGACGGGTATTCGTGACCGGCCGCCACATGAACGGACCGCTGGGAACCTACGGCTGGTGCGGCGACTTGAAGTCCGAACTTGGTTACCAAATCGGGGGGCCCAGACGCAAGTACGAGGCGCACTTGGCAGATGGCGAGCTGGAGATTCGGAACCTGCCCGGCCATGAGGCCCGTTACTGCCTGCTGCCGCCCGAGAATGCCTTCAGCGAAGTGAGGTTTTCTGCCCGCGTGCGGGTTGAAGGTGGCCCGTCCACACCGAATTCGTTCATGTCGATTTCCCAGTTGGGAGTCGTCCTTCAGATCGGTCCCAACGGAGTCCGGACGCGTCCGGGGCACGACTTTATGCACCCGGTGGACATGACCCGGCCCCGGGATCTTGAACTCCACCACCGACGCGGTTGGCTACAGGTCAAGGTGGATGGTGAGACGGTTATCAACATGTGCATCTTCAGGGAGTCCAAACCGGTAGGCAATGCCATCCGATCGGGTGACCTGTCGGGGTACACGGCCTGGGGCCAGGCCGATGTTGGCGGCCGCAGTTGGTGGTCCAGTGTGTCCTGCTCCATTCGCAATCGAACGCTGGACGACTTCGATTGGTCGTGGGAGGCATCATCCGGCCTGCTGCCGGATCACTACCAGCGGGAGCGGATGGTTCAGATTCACGGCAACCATCCGGACCAGAAGCCGGGACCCGATCACGGCTACTCGTCCTGGCTACTGCTGGACGACGGCAGGATTTACTTCACCGACTACACCAACTACGGCGACACCGGCGGCAATTCACATCTGGTAGCCGCCTATATTGATCCGGAGGACATTGCCTGAGTCCGGTCTGGTCAGCGCTGATACGCAATGGGGGGCACGTTGGCAGCGGGTTCAGGCACGGACGCCCGATTGTTGTCAAGGGCCTGTCCGGGTCCGCGGCCGTGAAGCGGGGACTGGCACGTGTGGTTTGCCAAACCTGTTGGGCACCGTCGCACAGAAAATGCGGTTCGATCACCTGGAATCCGGTGTTTCGGCCAGACCGTCAAGTGCCAGCGCTGTTGCCTTTGTTGACGTCCGCCAGTTTCCGGGACAGGGTGGTCAAGTCGGGGGCAACCAGGTCCGCATCAATCGTTTGTGACACCTCATGGAACTTCGATGGTGGAGCGACCGGTCCGAATTCCAACGGCCGGTGAATCCACCCCGTGGCCATGCCGGTAGCGGCCGCAGCCCGCAGATCTCCGGCATGGGCCGCCACCATCATGATTTCGGACGAATTCAGATCCAGCAACCTGGCCGCTGTCCGGTAGACGGACGGATCAGGCTTGTACTTCCCGGCCAGTTCACTGGACAGAACGCAGTCCCATTGCCAGCCATTGGTGCGCGCCAAACCGATCAGCAGCGACACATTGCCGTTAGACAGCGGTGCAAGCAGATAGTTCCGGCGTAGCAGGTCCAGGCCCTCGCCGACATCGGGCCAGGCCGGAAGCCGATGCCAAACCTTGTTGAGTTCCTGTTTATTAGCTTCCGTCAGCGTTTCTAAGCCATAACCGGCCAACAATCCGTCCAGGATGGCCCGGTGGATGCCATCGATGGTTTGCCAGGACGCTCGTCCGTCATTGACGGCGGCCATGGCCGGGCCGTAACCCGCACGCCAGTCCAAGGCGAACTGACTCCAATCCCGTTCGGATCCAACGCTGCGGCCGGCCAGCTCCCCGGCCTGACGCACACCCGTGTGCCAATCCACCAGGGTGCCGAAGACATCGAACACCAACGCCTTGATCAAGATGCTTCCGTGCCCATGCGTATTCTGGAGCTACAGGTCCTGCCAGGTCTCGCCCCAGCGCTCCCGGTAGTACTCCCGCAGCGGCACGTCCTCATCGGTGGGCAGGTAGAAGCCCAAGTGGCTCGACTTGTGGCCGAGCAACTGGCGACCGATCGGTGAACACTTCTCCAGAATCTCCCGCGGCATGGTTTCGTAGTCGATCGGCCGCAGGATGCGGTAGCCGTAGCCGTAGTACAGAGCGACCCTGTCCTGGTGGGAATGGTTCGGCGCCGATGCATGCCAGGTTGGTTGGCCGAAGATGACGGCATCCCCCGCTGCGACCTTCAATTCCATGCCTCCGACCGGATCACCCCCGTTGAGGAACGACGGACCGCCGTCCATCCGGTTGGAACCCGGTACCACCATCAAGGCCCCCATGTTGCTCTCTTTCAGATCGCGCAGGAAGTACCCCACCTTGAGCGTGGCCAGGGCCCTGCGACCATAGAAGCCGATACCCGGTTTGCCGCCGTCGGGATGCCATCCGATCGCCCTTCGTTCAGGATCCGGCGGCACCATGATTAGATGCGAGGTGAAGAGCTGGAGGTTGAAGTGCTGCAGGAAGCGGACTGCCTTCGGGAACGTGGTCGGGCATTCCAACAGGTCAAGAAAAGCGTCGTGCTTGTCCACCACCGGGCGAATGTTGAGACCATAGGTGTCGCTCCGGTGTTCCGACCGCTCGAGGTCCGCCTTCAACTCCATGATGACGTCCAGGAGGTGGTCGACCTGGTTGGTGTCGAGGGCGTTTCGGACCACGATGAATCCGTTCCGGTTGAAAGAGTCGATCTGCTCCTGGGTCACCTCCTCGCCGGCCTCGAACTCGAAGTCCAATCGCGTCTTCAATTCGTTTTCCATGGGAATGCCCCTCCGTTCCTGCCTGCTTGGTCTCCCGAGTGCCGCAGCTGGTTCACAGCTCGAGCGTATCGTATGGGGTTTCTAGAGTCCCTGCACCACTCCGTTCCGCAGGATGCCGATGGAGCTGATTTCAACTTCCATGCTGTCTCCCGGCTTGAGGAACACCGCGGGTTCCCGGGCGGCGCCGACTCCGCCGGGTGTTCCCGTCGAGATAATGTCTCCGGGGTCGAGTGTAATGACACGGGCGATGTCGGAAATCAGGTCCTCCACACGGAACAGCAGGTGCTTGGTGTTGGAGGACTGCATGGTTTCGCCGTTCAGCCTTAGTTTAATGTCAAGACTGTGCGGGTCGGGCACGTCGTCGCTGGTGACGACCACCGGACCGATCGGGGCGAAGGTGTCCGGCGATTTGCCCATAACCCACTGCGAGGTCCGCTGCTGCAGGTCCCTGGCGCTCACATCGTTGAGGCAGGTGTAACCGCCGACATGGTCGAGCGCGTCCTCCTTGGCCACGTTGCGTGCCGTCCTGCCGATGACGACGGCGAATTCCGCTTCGTAGTCGACCTTGGTCGAATAGGTCGGGAGATGGACATCGGCCTCGGGACCGACAATCGTATTGGCATACTTGGCAAAGACGACTGGAAACTCGGGTGTTTCGGAGTTGGTTTCCTCTATGTGATCCTTGTAGTTGATCCCAATGCACAGGATCTTGCCGGGATCGGGAATCGGTGGGCCGATGTCCACTCCGCTTTGGCTCAGAATGTTTTCGGGTGCAATCCCGGCGGCCGCGGCCTTTACCCGCTCCATTGCATCCGGTCCCGCGGCGAAGAGGCCCTTGATGGTGGTCGGGATTTCGGCATCAGCCTTGCACACGTCGACGATCGATCCGTCATCCTGCAGGACCCCGAGCCGACTTTCACCGCCATCCGAAAACGAGAGGAGTTTCATTGCATGCTCCTGAATGCCTGTCCGGCACATTGGTCAGAGGAAACTTGGCCGGATCTTACCCCAGCCGAATGCCGGACCCTGACCGCGCCAAGTGTGCCGCAGGGTACAAACTTTGTCCCAACCCATGAATGTCCCCGGGCCTTGGCTAGCTGGTTTGGAGGTTCCCTTTGCCCTGTGGGCGTGTGTTTCGGGCAACTTTCCTCGTGATGCATACTGCGCCGGGCGGGAACCCGTCCGCAAGAAAGGAGTACCCCCATGGCATCGATGCTGGAAATCCCACCGGGAATGAAGATTGCGGCACAGATGTCGCCCGAGCCGTCGGAGGAGGACCTGGCGTTTGTACGGCAGATGGGTGTGGACTACGTCGTGCTCTGGACGACCGGAGAAAACGCCCACTACGACTACTATGCGTCCCGTCGTCGTCTGTTTGAGAATCACGGCCTGAAGATTTACGGATTCGGCAACTCTGATGTCCACAACCAGGATGCGATCGTGCTCAACCTAGAGAACCGGGATGCCAAGGTTGCCGAGTACAAAAGCCATTTGCGCGCCTTGGGTAAGGCCGGGATCCCGTACACCACCTATGCGCACATGGCCAACGGCATCTGGAGCACAGAGCGGGAGTTGACCCGCGGGGGCGCGGACGCCCGCGGGTTCAATCTGGCGACGGCGACATCGGGTCGTTGGCAGGATCAGAGATTTCAACTGCCGTTTTCGCATGGTCGGCGGTACACCACCGATGAAATCTGGAGCAACTACGAAACATTTGTTGCGGAAGTGGCGCCGGTGGCGGAAAGCGAAGGTGTGCGCATTGGCATTCATCCGGACGATCCCCCTCAGCCGGAACTGGCCGGGGTACCCCGGTGCATTTTCTCCAGCCATGAAGGCTACGACCGGGCTTTGCAGGTGGCGGACAGCCCCAATGTGGGGATCTGTTTCTGCATTGGCTGCTGGTTGGAAGGCGGCAGTCTGATGGGAAAGGGCGTGGAGGAGTCCATCCTGGACTTCGGTGGCCGCAACAAGATTTTTAAGGTGCACTTCCGGAATGTGGATGCCCCGTTGCCCCACTTCGTGGAGACGTTTGTCGACGACGGGTACTTCGACATGTACAAGGCCATGAAGGCACTTCAAAAAGTTGGGTTCGACGGCGTCCTCATTCCCGACCACATTCCCAACATGGCCGGCCATCCGCGGGTCGGTACCGCCTTTACCATTGGTTACATGAAGGCCTTGGTCCGGCGCGCGGAGGAGGAGGTGCGACCATAGACGGGGGGCGAATATCCGGATCCGGATCGTTCAGCCGGGTCCGTGAGACCGCCGCATCGGTTCGCCAGACCGCGGTTCCAGCCGCGCAACAGGACGTTGAAAAATGATTGAAATGAGGTTGGCTGCCGACAAGGCGGTCCAGTGCATCGAAAGGCCGGTGCCGGCGGCAAGGGGGGACTGGGTTCTGGTGAAGTTGCTGAGTGTCCCCATGTGCAACGAGTACCATGGCTATGCCGAAGGCAAGGCTGCAGGCGTGTTGGGGCATGAGGCGGCCGGCGTTGTGGAGGACCCTGCCGCATCGGGCCGCTTCACGGCGGGGGATCGAGTGGCGGTCATGCCTCAGCTTCCTTGCGGACACTGCCGCATCTGCCTGGAAGGCGAGTACATCCATTGTCGGCAACAGCGAGCGGCGGAGACCGAATTGGAGAGTGATGCCGCTGTCGGTACGTTTGCCCAGTACATGCTCAAGCCTGCCGACCAGCTGGTGTCAGTGCCTGATGCCATGCCACTGGACCACGCGGCGATGGCCTGCTGCGGCTTGGGACCTTCCTTTGGGGCGCTTGAGCGAATGCAGGTGGATGGCGATGCCGCTCTACTCGTCTCCGGTCTGGGCCCGGTGGGGTTGGGTGCCGTCATTAACGGCAGGCATCGCAAGTCGCTGGTTGTGGCCAGCGATCCCAATCCCTGGCGGAGGCATCTGGCCTTGGACTTGGGCGCGGACCATGTCATTGATCCGAGTCGCGACGGGGCCTTGGCGGAAGTCATGGATTTGACTGGCGGGCGCGGCGCCGATGTTACTGTCGAGTGTTCCGGCACGGTGCCCGGGCAGGAGTTCTGCATCGAAGCCGCTGCTGTCAAGGGTCGGGTGGCCGTGGTGGGTTCCTCCAAGGGACACGCGTCGGTTCATCTCGGCGGAACCATCCTCTTCAAGGGCCTCACCATCATCGGCTCCTGGCACTACAACCGAGCCTGGACGCATCGCCTGCTCGATCAGATTGGGCTTGTCGGCGATTCAATCGATCGCATGATCACCCACAGATTTGCGCTGACGAACCTCAGGGAAGCCTGGGAACTGCAATGCACCGGCCAATGCGGGAAAGTAGTGTTGCAACCTTGGTAGACCATGGACTTTGGGCCACAGGCACGGAACTCGTATGAAGCAGCCGAATTCTTCTCCCGTCGCGTCGTCCCTGATTGATTTGACGGGGCTTTCCGTACTAATCACCGGAGGAGCCGGTGCCATCGGGCGCGTGATGGTCCGGGTATTGGCGGAACACGGCGCGCAGGTTCGTGTAGTGGACATTGAACCGGAGGACAAAATCAAGGCGGCTTTGGACAGTGCCGGCGTTGTTGACGAGGGAGTTGACTGTTCACAGGTCGACTGCACGTCGGAAGCCGAGGTGAACGCGTTCTTCGCTGAACTGGCCTGCGCGGAACAGATGCCGCAAGTTGTCTGTTGTCATGCCGGATTGGTACGGCCGGGACCCATCGAAACCTTCAGCACGAAGGACTTCGAGGAAACGCTCGACCTGAATCTCGGATCAGCGTTCCTGGTGTCCCGGGCAGCTGTCGAACAGTGGCTGGCGATGGACATGAGCGGCCACCTGATCTACACCACCTCATGGGTTCAGGACGTGCCGTGGCCCGAGATAACTGCGTATACCACCAGCAAATCGGCTTTGCGCACCCTCATGCGGGGATATGCCCGGGAACTGGCCGACCGGGGCATTCGTGCCAATGCAGTAGCGCCCGGCATCGTCGGCGTGGGCATGGCCAAACGACAATGGGACACCGAACCGTCCTACCGGACCAGGGCCCGCAAGGCCATTCCCCTGGGTAAGATGCAGACCCCGGAGTCGGTAGCCCATGCCTTCCTGTTTCTGTGTTCTCCCATGGCTGCCTATATGACCGGTTCGGTGTTGTTGGTCGACGGCGGATGCAGCCTCTATCCTATGGATTGAACCGGACTTGCCTGCCGCTTGGCAATCTGGTTGCTTGACATTCCTATTTGGCGGGATGTCTATCCAGTACAACCTTCATGCGAAAGGAGAATGCCGTGCTTTCGGACAGTCAGGTACAGCACTTCAGGGACTACGGATATACGGTCGCGCCTGGCCTTTTCGACGAGCGCGAGGTGGCGGCCCTGCTGAGTGAACTCGAGCGCTTCAAACGGGAGGGACTTGGTCGCAATGTTTCAACCGATCCCGATGCCAAGGTCAACTACCAAATTATTCCGCTTAACGACAAGAGCAACCTGATACGGGCCTTACCGTTTGCGCCCAAGGTGGTTGCGTGCATTTCCGCCCTGATTGGCGATCCATTCGTGCGCCACCTTGATCAGATTTTCCTTAAGCCTCCCGGCCTCGGCAGCGGTACCGACTGGCATCAGGACAATGCCTATTTCAGGCTGCAGGATCCGACCAAGGGCACAGCCATGTGGATCGCGCTCCATGATGCCAACATTCAAAACGGCACGCTCCATGTGATTCCGAACAGCCACCGGACGGAGTTCGGCCACACGCGCGATCCCGATTCGGACCACCACATTCACATCGAAGGCCTGGAAGGCGAAGAGGTGCCCTGCGAAGTGTCGGCAGGCGGCGCGGTGTTTTTCAACTACGGGACGGCCCACGCTACCAAGAAGAACAACTCGGACCGCGAGCGCGCGGGGTTGGCCTTTCACTTCTTCAACACAGACTACGGGGAAGGGGTACGCTTGGGCGGGAAAGGCGTCGAAGTTGCCGTGACAGGTACCGCCGCCACCGGGGGATTGAGGGAATATGGAGTGACCGTTGCCGGCACCTGGGAGCGTGAGGTCGCTCTGCACCCATAGCGATTTGGCCGAGGCGGCTTCCAGACTCGTCGTTGACGGTCCCAAGGGAAGGTACGGCCATCGGCACTTGAGCGTTTGAACCCAGAGGTTTCCACGCGGCCCGGGCCACAACCACAAACTTGGGCCGGATCAAACCAGGTGCAGTGCGTCCCCGCAAGATAACCTGTCGGGTTTCCGGCGGGGGTGGATGGCAGGTTTCCCTAAACCCAACCCTTTGGCGCCTGCGTCCGACTCTGGCTATAATCCGAGGGTCCCGCGTGCTGTGCGCTGGTTCGACGCAGGTTCGACCCGGTCACCGCATGCGTTTTTTTTGCCCGTTCCAATGGCCTTGCCAAGGAGAGCACGTCCGTGTCGAACGACAACCTGCCAAGCTACACCAATCCTGAGACCGTGGTCCTCCACTCCGGCTATCGTTCGGATCCTGTGACCGGTGCGGTGGCCGTGCCGATCTATCAGACCACGTCCTATCAGTTCAACGACACTCAGCATGCCGAGAACCTGTTTGCCCTGAAGGAATTGGGCAACATCTACACGCGCATCATGAATCCGACCTGCGATGTTCTGGAAAAGCGCGTGGCGGCCATGGACGGTGGCGTCGGGGCACTGGCCCTTTCGTCCGGCCAGGCCGCGTCGACCTTTGCGATTCAGAACATCGCCCAGGCCGGGGACAACGTGGTCAGTTCCACGGACCTGTACGGCGGAACCTGGAATCTCTTTGCCAACACGCTGAAGACGGCAGGCATTGAGGTACGGTTCGTCGATCCGGCGGATCCCGAGGCCTTCCGGCGCGCCTCGGATGACAAGACCCAAGCCTATTACGCCGAGTCCCTGCCGAATCCCAAGCTTCAGGCTTTTCCCATCGCGGAAGTGGCTGCGATTGGCGAGGATCTGGGCATCCCGCTGATCGTGGATAACACCGCCTGCCCGGTGATTTGCCGTCCGTTCGACCATGGTGCCCACATCATCGTCTACTCCAGCACCAAGTACATTGGCGGCCACGGCACGTCCATCGGCGGCGTGCTGGTCGACAGCGGAACGTTCGACTGGGAAAAGCACCAGGACCGGTTCCCCCTCCTGTCCGAGCCGGACCCCAGCTACCACGGCGCAGTTTGGATCGAGGCGGTCAAGCCCCTGGGTCCGATTGCCTACATCCTCAAGGCCCGCGTCACCCTGTTGCGGGACCTCGGTTCATGCATGAGCCCGTTCAATGCCTTCCTCTTCCTGCAAGGGCTCGAGAGCCTACCCCTGCGCATGGAGCGCCATTGCGAAAATGCGGCCAAGGTGGCCGACTACCTGACGGGCCGTGAAGGCATCACCAAGGTCATCTACCCGTCCTTCTTCGAAGGCGAGGAGCGCCGTCGCGCAGACACCTACATGACCGGGGGCCTCGGCGCCCTGGTCGGGTTTGAACTGACCGGGGGCCGTGATGCCGGACGTCGGTTCATCGACAGCCTGAAGATGATCTACCACGTGGCCAACATCGGTGACGCCCGCACGCTGGCGATCCATCCGGCGACCACAACCCACAGCCAGCTGTCAGTCGAGGAGCAGGCCGCCACCGGAGTCAATGAGAACTACGTGCGTCTGTCGATCGGCATTGAACACATCGATGACATCATTGCGGACTTGGATCAGGCCTTGACCGCGGCCATGTAGCTTCCCGGATACTGGAACCCGTGCCTGATCCCAGGCGCGTCCGATTCGACAACGTCAATTGATGGGGGCAGCGTCCGCTTGCCCGGATCGGAAACAACAAGCCCGGAGCGAACGCTCCGGGCTTTTCGTCTTGCGGGGTTTGGCACGGGCACACCTTGAGGAGAGCACTCCGGCCTTCTTCCGGACTACTCCTTCTTGAGGACCAACATTCCGGTTGCGGTCTCTTCCACCCGGCGGCCCTCGGGCAGCTCGTCAACCGCCTTTTCGGGACGCACGTCCCGCGAGAAGAAGTAGAGCTTCGTTACCTTGCCCGTCTTCGTGGCACGCTCGTTGGCATGAAGGTAGTAGGTAACACCCTTCTTGTTCTTGTGCGAATATGCCATTGCAGTCTCCCAAATGCAGTTGATCTCCAGCAAGGAGGGTCTTGGAGTAAGGACATTCATTGTAACCCGTACGCCGACTCAAGCCGACGCGCAGGCGGTGCTGATTGTCCCTACACGGCCCGAGCGGCCCTCGGGGCCGACCGGGCCGTGAGGAGTCGGAATGCCGTTGTTGACTGTTCTCCGCGGCCCAGGCGTCGAGTTGCCGTTGCACTTCGTCGATGAGATGCCCATCATGGACAAGCAGGCAAACACGAATAGGAGCCGGGCGCCCGGCGCGGCCATCACCGTCAGGCTGAAGTGGTTTCGTCGGAATTGGCCCGGGTTGCGGCAGGTCCCCGGCTGGCCGAAGCATGGAACGGTGCGCTCAAGCTTGGTCCGGACGGTATTCGTCGTGGTACAGGAAACAGGCACTCTGTTGGGAGGCTTTGGTGTCCGCGGTCACGAACGGGGGCCGCTGAAGATGGCAGACGTCCATGGCATGTGGGCAACGGGCCTCGAAGACACAGGCATGTTCGGAGAAGACAAACTCGGACGCGTCGACCGCGTACTCGCTTCGTTCCTCCTGCCACCGGTGATGCGGATTGTGGCTGGGGACCGAGTCGATTAGCAATTGGGTATAGGGATGCGACGGATGGAGCACCACCTGGTCCATGTCGCCGTATTCGATCATCCGACCCCGGCACATGACCATGATGCGGCCGCCCAGGTAGTACGCGGTAGCCAGATTGTGCGTGATGAAGATGGAGGAAATGCCCTGATCCCTGAAGTCGAGGAGAATGTTGAGGAACAGGGCCCTGAGCGCCGCATCAATCATGGAGATGGGTTCGTCGGCCACGATGAGCTTCGGCTTCATCATGTAGACGCGGGCCAGCATCACGCGCTGTCGCTCGCCCCCCGACAGCTGGTGGGGATAGCGCCCCAGAACATCCTGGGGCCTCAGATCGACGGCACGCAGCGCATCCTCGATCAGGGCTTCGGCGTCGCTGTCGTTGGATGCCAGAGCGAACTTCCGTACCAGGACCTTCAGTACGCGGTCGATGCGGTAGAACGGGTTGTAGGTGGCATAGGGGTCCTGAAATACCGGCTGAACCTCGCGCCGGAAGGCGTGCCAGTCTGCTCCGCGGAACCCGGACAGGTCGCGGTTGCGGTACCGAACTGTACCCGATGCCGACCGCTGGAGGCCCAGAATGGTCCGCGCCAACGTGGACTTGCCGGATCCGCTCTCGCCGACAATCGTGACCAGCGTTGGTTCGGATGGGAGCTCGAACGAGACGTCGTCGACCGCCACGGTGGTCTTGTTGCCTTGGAACAGGCCGGTGTCCTTGAAGACCACCGACAGCCGGTCCACCGCCAACAGGGCTTCGCTCATGCCGAACCTTGCTCCAGGTCGATGTCCGGATCGAAGAGATGGCAGGTAACCTTGCGTCCGGTGTCCAGTTCGATGGTGCGGGGCGTAGTCGAACCGCACGCTGGCACGGCATCGGGGCACCGCGGGTGAAAGCGGCATCCTTCCGGCCACGCCAGCGGCGACGGAGCCATGCCCGGGATGGATTCGAGCCGTTCGCGGGGCCCGCCGAGGGCGGGGATGGAGTGGATCAGCCGTTTGGTATACGGATGTTGGGGGTTGTCGAAGATTTCGTAAACCGTGCCGAGTTCCATTACGACACCGGCATACATGATGGCCATGCGGTCGACCAGTTCGGCGTGGACGGCTAGGTCGTGCGAAACGAAAACGACTGCAGCCCCCATCTGATCGCGCAGATGGGCAATGGTTTCCAGGACTGCCCTCTGCACGTTGACATCCAATGCCGTGGTTGGTTCATCGGCCACAACCAGCGCCGGCTGCAGGAGCATTGACATCGCGATGCAGACTCGCTGCTTCATGCCGCCGGACAGTTCGTGCGGATACAGGGTGCCCAGCGACTCGGGCAGACCGACCATTTCCAAGGCGGCCGCAATGTTGCGAATGATCTCGTTTTGGCCACCAGGTTCGTGGTGCATAACCACATCCGTCATCTGGTCCCGGATTCGCATGACCGGGTTGAGGGAGTTCATGGAACCCTGCGGGATGTACGACAAGTGCTTCCAGCGGATCTCGCGCATTTCGTGATAGTCGAGCTGCACGAGATCCAGGCTCCGTTCCGGATCCTCCGGGAACGGGCGGAACAACGCGGTCCCGGAACGGATGTGGCCAGGAGGTTCGATCAGGCGCAGAATGCCTTCCACCAATGTGGACTTCCCGCATCCCGATTCCCCGGCGAGGCCGAAGATCTCGTTGCGATGCACCTCGATGTCCACCCCGTCCACCACCTTGTACGCCCCACGTACGCTGTCGTAGTGGATGCGCATGTCCTCAATTGTGAGGAGGGGCCTCGCGTCGGTCATCGTCAATCTCCGGTTACGGACCGCAGACGCGGGTTGAACGCGCTTTCAAGACCGATGTTGATCAGATTGAGCGCGACGAAGAACGCGATCAGGCAACTTACCGGTGCAAACAGGATCCACCATTTGCCAATGGCCAGGACGCCTGACTGCACGGATTGCTGGACCATGAGGCCCAGGGTGTTGATGCTGGCCGGCCCCAGGCCAATCAGCTGCAGGCCGATTTCGGCCAGCATGGCCGAACTCATGCCCACGGCCACGGACACCCCTAGGAACGGCAGCAGGTTCGGCATGATTTCCAGGAAGATGATGCTCATGTCGCCCTGATCGCTGGTGCGGGCCAAGTCTACGAAAGGCCGTTGCTTAAGCGTAAGCACCTGCGAGCGGATGATGCGTGTGGTGAACGGCCAGGCGAACGCGGCCAGCAGCAGGGACATGACCGGAATGCTGATCGTGGGCAGATAGGCCGCCAACGCGATCAGCAGTGGCAGGCTGGGAATGACCAACACCATGTCCGTGCCGGTGCGCAGCACCGCATCGACCCATCCTCCCTTGTAGCCTGCGATGAATCCGAGCGAGATGCCGATGCCGGTGGCGGTGCAACCCGCGATCAGGGCAATCAGCATCGAAACCCGAATCCCGAGAAACAGCAGGGCCAGCATGTCCCGGCCCAGCTTGTCGGTGCCCGCAGGGTGGCGCAGCGAAGGATCGGCGTACGGTTCGAAGGTGCCCATCGACATGGGGGACACATCGGGATTTTGGAGCGCAAGCTGGCTCAGCCACGGCTGCAGTACGGCGATTGCAAGCAACACCGCGAGCATGATGCCGCCCACGCGGAAATAGCCGCTGCGTTTCCAGGCGTCAACGACGAACATGGTACCGTCAGTCGCTCAACTTGATTCTGGGATCGATTAGGGGCAGGAACAAGTCGATGATGAACGTGGCTGCGAGCACCACCGTGATGCTCATGAGCACAATTCCCAAAATCAGGTTGTAGTCGAGAAGCCGGATGGCCGAGAGGAAGAGTGATCCCATCCCGGGATAGTTGAAGATGATTTCGACCAGGTAGAACCCGTTCAAAACAAAGCCCAGGGACAGTGCAAGACCGGTGATTTGGGGCAGCATGGCGTTGCGCAGCACGTAGCGCATCAGAATGTGGGACCGGCGCAACCCCTTGGCATGGGCAAACTGAAGATAGTCGTCACCAAGGATGGTGGTCACCAGGGATCGCGTCGAAATCAGCGTGCCGGCCACACCCACCATGACCACCGCCATGGCCGGCATGATGGCATAACGGGCCACGGAGAGCAGGAAGCGGGGATTGAGCAGGTCCTTTTCGATACCGGGATCGTACGCGCCCTTGGTGGGCAGCAACACAAACCAGTACCCAAACAGGAAAAGAGCGAATAACGCAGTGAAATAGGAGGGAATCTGCGATATAACCAGCGAAAAATTGATCAGAAACTGCGAAGCGAAGTTGTTTCGGAAGGTGCCGATGATGCCGCCTACGACGAAACCCAGGATCCACGAGATGATGGTGGACGTCCCGAGCAGCCAAAGGGTCCAAGGGAGCTTCTCCAGGATGTGCTCCAGGGCTGGTTTGGGGAAGTTGATGAACGAAGGCCCCAGGTCGAACCGGATGAACACGTTGCCCAGAAACCGCCAATACTGTTCGGGCAGCGAACCGTCGATGCCCAGCCTGGCTTTCATCTCCGCGGCCATGGCCGCGGCATCGGCCGCGTCAACTGTCTGCGAAAACTGCTGTTCCAACTGCTGCAAATAGGCCGATACGGGGTCGCCCGGGATCAGGTGGAAGAAGAAGAAGGCGAGTGTGAAGGCGCCCCAGATGCTCAGGACAAACATCAGCGCCCTGGTGATCACGTACGAGACGAGCGGCTTCATCACACCTGGTTGGTTCGGGGTGGGCGGATTGGGGACAGGGGATGGCCTGAAGGCGGCACAGGTCGGCGGCAACGCCTAGCAAGCAACCTGTATACTACAACCCCCGCGTGTTCAGGGCCGTTGGAGGCAAAACTGTAGCGGTCCTTGGCTCCGTGCCCTTCCTTTCCCCACAACGTCTAAACCCATCATGAGTCCTGTCTCTTTTCGCGCCGGGATCGTCGGTGCCGGCGGTATCGCGCGCGCCCACCTGCGGGCCCTGCAGACCCTCGATCATGTGGAGGTCGCGGCGGTCGCGGATGTCGTTCCGGGCAAAGCTCGGGAAATGGCCGACCTCTACGG
The DNA here is from genome assembly GCA_965208365.1 of Caldilineaceae bacterium. Classification (GTDB taxonomy): domain Bacteria; phylum Chloroflexota; class Anaerolineae; order Caldilineales; family Caldilineaceae; genus Bin34. The sequence continues at coordinate 3,570,531 of OZ242330.1, forward strand.
CATCCCCCAGGCGTTCGACTCGCACCGGGATTTGGTGGCCCAGGACAATCTGGATGCGGTCCATGTGTGCACGTTTAACCAAGCGCACCGCGATCCGACCGTGGATGCCCTGAATGCCGGCAAACATGTGATTGTGGAAAAGCCCATGGCGGCCCGCCTCGATCACGCCACGGACATGGTCAAGGCCTCGCGCGACAATGACCGGTTGCTCATGTGCGCCATCAAGACACGATTCTCCGACGATCTGTTGACCGCGCGCGAAGTGGTGGAGAGTGGTGATCTCGGGGACATCTACTACGCGGAAACCGTAGCCCAGCGTCGCCGGGGCATTCCCGGCCGCACCTTTATTTCCGAGAAGACCGCCGGGTTTGGCGCGACGGCCGACATCGGGGTCTACGCCCTGGACGCTGTGCTTTGGCTCATGGAGCATCCACAGCCGGTGTCGGTCAGCGGGATGACCCTGACCCACATCGGCCATGGCGGCCCTCCGACCCGGGGAGTACACTGGCAATGGGATCCCGCGCAGCTTGACGTAGAGGAGTTTGGGGCCGGCTGGGTTCGTTTCGACAACGGTGCGGCCATGGTGATCAAGTCGGTGTGGGCCATGCACATGGATTCGGTCGGCGAAACATTCGTGCTGGGACGAGAAGGGGGACTGCGCCTGACCCCGGAGCTCACCGTCTTCCGCGACAGTTGGGGTGTCCTGTCGGACATCAGGCTGGGCGTGGAGGCGAGTCATCCGCACGTGCAGTTCCAGCGGGAGTGCGAAGCCTTCTATGCCGCAATCGAATCCGGCGGACCCTCGCCGATAGATCCGTGGCAGGCGCTGATGACCAACGTGATCATCCAAGGCCTTCTCGATTCCTCCAGGCAAGGGGGGCGCGAGGTCCCGGTTTCCATGCCTCTGCCCCCTCCCTGAAAGGTCTTTGTGTTTGTACAGTTTGCGGATCCGTGCTAACTTGAGCCGTTCAAGACTTCAATTCAGCGGCCAGGTCGGTTGCGTCCGATTTAGGGTCGGCACACGCCAAGGGACGGCATGACCTCCCGGCTCCGGCGCGAACACAGCCAAGACTGGTTCGCGCCCGTTGTTCTTTGTTTTCTTATTGTTGTCAGGAGTGAAACCATGAAGTTGAGACTGTTGCTCTTATTGCTGATGCTGGCATTGGCGGCGTTGGCCGGTTGTGCGGTTGCCCCGCCGCCCGACACCGGTGCTCCCGAACCCGTGGCAGAGGCCGACGAAGGTGTGGCCGGCGAGTACGTTCCCACGCCGCGCAACGAGACCGTCATCGTCAATGAAATCGGCGGCAATTGGGATGTCTGGGAGAGCTACAACCTGTTGGCACCGAATGCCGCGGCCCCCGGCATCTGGCAGGCGGCCCAGGAGCATCTCTTCAACATCAACTGGGCCACCGGCGATTTCGTCTATTGGTTGGCGGAGAGTTACGACTACAACGACGACTTCACGCAGCTGACGATCAAGACCCGTCCCGAGGCCCATTGGAACGACGGCACGGCCTTTACGGCGCACGATGTCAAGTTCACGATTGAAATGGTGCAGAGCGAGATCGCGTTGCGGATGGGTTCGACTATGCAGGAGTGGGTCGCCTCTGTCGAGGCATCCGACGACCATACCGTGGTCATCAATCTCACGAAGGCGAACCCGCGTTTCCACATGAACTTTGCCCGGGCCTGGGGTTTCCCGGTTCAGGCCAAGCATGTGTGGGAAGGCAACGACCCGCTTGAGTTCAAGAATTATCCTCCGGTGTTTACCGGTCCGTACAAGCTCCACCAGGAGTTTCCGGATCAGGCGATGAACATCTGGGTCAAGGACGAGAACTACTGGGGCATGGACGGCATGGGTGTTGAAGTAGGGCCCACCTACTACGTCACACGCCTGGAGCGGGTGCCGGAAACCGAGATTGCCGATGTCAAGGTCAACAAGATTGATCATCCCCATGCACTGGGCGACGCCACGCTGATGCAGGCTGCGGTGGATGCCAACCCGGCGATCCAGCTGGCCGGCTGGCGCGATCCGTGCCCGCGGGCAATCTGGTTCAACAACGCCAAGTACCCGTTGTCGCTGCCGGAGGTGCGCCACGCCATCAACGCCGCGGTGAATCGGCAGAAAGTGGCCGATCTCCTGTTTGGCGTGCCGACGGTTCCGGCGCGCTTCCCCTGGGCCGACTGGGGTGTGCACGACAAGTACTCCTTCGAGGACATCCGGGCCGAGTTCGAGCTTGACTACGATATCGACCGGGGCAATGCGATCCTCGACGAACTGGGCTTCATGCCCGGCAATGACGGCATTCGCATTGACGGCGAAGGCAACCCGATGGAGTTCCAAATCAATGTTCCGGGCTTTGCCAACACCGAGTACAACATTGCCTTCGATCTGTCCGAGGAATTGGCCAAGATAGGCATCAAGGCCAATGTCAAGCGAATCGAGGGTCAGGCCATGTGGGACTCCCTGGACACCGGCAATTTCGACATTAGTTCCCATTGGTTCTGTGGCGACTGGGCCGAGGGACCGTTGACGTTCTCGGACTGGAAGCACACCAACATCACCCCGATTGGCGAGAAGACCAATACCGGCAACCGGTGGCGCGTCAACATCCCCGAATTAACCGAGGTGATGAACCAGATTGAACAGATGAGCCCGAACGATCCGGCCATCGAGGACCTGTATCGGCAGGCTGTGCGCCTGTACTTCGAACACCTGCCGGGGCTGGCGATTGTCCAGACCACCTACGTGATGCCGTTCAATTGGCACTACTGGGATGGATGGCCGACCTCGGACAATGTCTACGCGGTTCCGTTCACCTGGTGGCCGGAATTCAAGTACGTGATGTTCAGCTTGCAACCGACCGGCAACTAACGTTTCGACGGCAATCCAATACCGCCGGGACCATCCACCATGCGTGGATGGTCCCGGCGCCGGAACGAGACATGACGTCCCATTTCCCCGCTGGGCGGCACATGGTCCATGTGCGGGGTCTCATGGTCGGCATCCCGAAAGCATCCACCCAGGTTGTTTTGTCTAGGCGTCCGACGGGGGCCGCCGATAGGATTGTTGATGGAATTTCAGGGACATGAAGCTCGATATTCCGTTGCGCATTCTCGGCAGCCTCGTGTTGCTTGCCCTGGTCCTGCAGTTGGCATCCTGCGGGGGTCGTGCCCGAGAAGACGAGGCTCCGGCCGGTCCACCACTGGAAGAACCAAAGGAGTTTGAACGACAGTTGAACCCGCCTGTTCCGGTTCGGCTTCGTGACGATGTGCCGGAGTTGGACCTATACGTGCGGACCTGGCCAAGTCTGGACAAGTTCATGTCCATCAAGGCCGGTGCCGAAACCCACGGGTTAACGGTCACCAACAGCGAAAACTGGGTCAAGGTGACGGTTCCCGGTTTGGGGCAGAAGGCTTACATCTGTCGATGTTACTTGGAAGTGACCAACGACTCGATTGACCCGCAAGGGTTGGATGCGCCGTGCGACGCGGAAATCGGGAGTGCCTGCCGCGCCGACATGGATGAGCAGTTCGGCAGTTCCCAGCGAAGCGGCTGAGAGACTCCCGGAACCGTTTCCCATATCCGATGTGGCGGCAGGGATTCGGTCCGTTGCCCAGTTCTCCCGGCCCGACGGTATCGTGTCGGTCCTCAACCAAGCCGGCGAACGTCGGGCCATCCACGAGCCCGAAGATCAAAGGATTCCGTACTTCCTGAATGCCTCGGCGGCACCCATGCCGTCCCGAATCGCGTTGCGAACCGTGTTTTCACCCCGGACCTTGTCCCAGGCCAGCGCAAGTACTTCCCGTTCCCTGGCTTGCGGAATGACGCAAATGCCATCCCGGTCGCCAAACAGGAGGTCGCCGGGTTTGATCTCGACTTGGCCAATCATTACCGGAATCCTCCAGGCAACCACTTGGCCCCGCGCGCCCTGGTCCTGAGCGTAAGCGCCTTTGGAAAACGTTGGGAAGTCAAGTTCCAGAATGCCACCGGTGTCCCTGTGGTAACCGTTTAGGACGGCCCCTACGGCTCCCAACCTCTGCGCTCGCAGACTCATCAACTCTCCCCAGAGTGCATAATCCAAGCTGCCTCCCGTTCCCAGATACACTTCATGGGGCCGCAAATCGTCCAATGCATCCATCAGGAGCCCAAAGGGCTGTTCCGCGGTGTCGGTCTTGGTCCGGGATCGGTTCACGTCCCGAGACAGCACGGGCACGGCCCTGCCGGCCAAGATCATGTCCGGTTCAATGGGCCTTACGTCAGCGGGCAGGAACTGATGGTCGAGACCAATCGCGTCCATCACATCTCCCACCACTGCCGGAAACAGATGTTCTTTCATCAGGTCCGTCAGTTCGGCATCGGTGGTCCAGTGCAATTCCATGGTTGCATTCCTCCTAGGGTGTTTCGGAGCAGAATGGTAATCCGAGGTCAGGTCGCCCGAACCAAAAACCCTATGCACCCAACGACTTCCAATGTGCGACCCAAAACACCAGTAAGCCGTCCGGATGGCTGACATGAGGATTCGCGAGATTCGCTGTGCCGGTTTGCGGGGAGCAACTCCGGAAGGCGGCTGGGATGAGGAACTGCAAGCCGACGACTGTGTCCACACGTTGGTTTTGGTAGTCACGGAGGAAGGTCTGACCGGCCTGGGCAGTGCCTTTACGTCGGAAGCGCTGGTCAAGGGCGCGCTTGATCTAGTGTGGCCCTTGTTGCGCGGCGAGAACGTCCTGGAACCGGAACGGGTCGCCGAAAAGCTTCACCAGCACACGTTTTGGACCGGCCGGGGAGGATCGGTAACCCACGCGATCAGCGCCGTTGACATTGCCATGTGGGATATTCTGGGCAAGGCTGTCGGCCAACCCGTCGGACGGCTGCTGGGTGGCCGGTATCGCGAGACGGTCATGCCCTATGCCTCGGTGCTGATGGACTATCCCGACCGGATGGCCGACGTGCTGTTGCCGCTGCGTGACCGGGGATACCGTGCCATCAAGATGGGCTGGGGACCCTTCGGCCGTGAGGATCAGGGTCTGGACGAGCGGATCGTGCGCGAATCGCGGTCGCTGGTCGGTGACGACTGCCTGTTGATGGTGGATGCCGGGGCCAGCGACGCCTTCTGGACCAAAGGCTACAAGTGGGCCCTGCGGACCGCCCATATGCTGGCAGACTACGATGTGGGTTGGTTTGAGGAACCGCTGGCGCCTGACGCCATGGCGGACTTTGAGCAACTCCGTGTGCATGCACCCCTGCCCATTGCCGGCGGCGAGGTCCTGACCCGGCGCCAAACCTTCAAGCCATGGCTGGACCGCGGGTGTTTCGACATCGTCCAGCCCGATGTCACCAAAGTCGGCGGGATTTCCGAATCCCGCCGCATTGGCCGCATGGCCGAGGATGCCGGGGTTCGTTACATCCCCCACGGTTGGAACACCGCCTGCGGACTGGCGGCGGATCTCCATCTGGCATCCGCATTTCCGGGAACGGACCTGGTGGAGTACATAGCAGGTTCGGCCTATGTGGATGAACTCCGGGCGGGGGTCTGGCACTTGGACGCCAACGGGCATCTGGCCATACCGGACAGTCCGGGCTTGGGACTTGAACTCGATCCCGATGCTGTGGCGCGCTATACCGGCCAACGCGACTTCCTGAATCCCTAGACTGGAAACGACGCGCATGGGCACGCGACTGGCCGGCAAGACTGCCATCATCTCCGGTGGTGCGTCCGGTATGGGCCGGGCCCAGGCCCGGCTGTTTGCCGGCGAAGGAGCTTCGGTCTGTATAGTTGACATAAATCAAAGGGGAGGCGAGGAGGTCGCGGACGGGATCCGCCGGGCAGGCGGGCAGGCGATTTGCTGTCGCTGCGACGTGCGTTCGGCCGCGGACTGGGAGGCGGCTGTTGGCGCCGCACTGGACGCGTTTGGTCAGGTAACCACGCTGTGCAACATAGCCGGCAGCAATGTGCGCAACAGCTTCGACGAACAGACCGAAGAGCAGTGGCACTTCATCGTTCAAACCGCCTTGACCGGGGCCTACCTTGGCATCAAGGCGGTTGTGCCGGCCATGCGCAGGTACGGACACGGCTCAATCATCAACACCGGATCCTTGGCGGTGACCCATGCCGGGGGCAATCCCGCCTATTCCGCCAGCAAAGTCGGCATGCTGGGCTTGACCGTCAGTACGGCCGCGTCCTATGCCGCCGATCAAATTCGGTGTAACCTCGTGTCCCCCGGACATGTGGACACACCCTTCCTCAGGGCCAACGCACCTCACAGCCCCAACGACGAGTCGACCAGCATCAATGTCCCGGAAAACTACCGGCGCCGGCTGGAGGCAACACCCATGGGACGCCTGGTCCAGCCCGAAGACATCGCCCAGGCCTTCCTGTTCCTGGCTTCGGACGAGGCTTCCATGATTACTGGTGCCCACCTCAAGGTGGATGGCGGCGCCGGTCTGGCCGTGTAGGCGACGGACATCGCGCAGGGGCCGCGGCCCGGTGTTGTTGATGTAGGATTCCCAATGCACTCCTCGCTGTACAGAAGGCGTTTTCGGTCGTGATCGACTGCGATATTCACAATGAGGTTCCGCATTTGGAGGAACTGTATCCGTATCTTCCGCAACATTGGGTGGACTATACGGAGGAGTCGTCGTTTGAAGGGCCGGATGCGAACGACTATCCGGAAATGGTGGCAACGACCGTGCACCCCGACATCCGTGACGACTACTTCGGCGACGGACAGTGCAACACGGCGGCACGCGTTCGATTGATACAGGACCGGGTGCTGGATCCGCTGGAGATTTCAGTGGCCGTCCTGAACAATGCCTTCAGGGTTCCATCCATCCACTCCGTGGACCTGGCCGCGTCGATGGCCACGGCGGTCAACACCTGGCAGCAGGAGCAGTGGCTGGCAGTGGACAACCGGTTCCGTGCATCGATTATTGTTCCGAGCCACAATCCCGTGGCAGCGGTCCAGGAGATTCGGCGCTGGCAAAACACTCCGGGTTTTGTGCAGGTCCTTCTCCCTGTACGGTCGCATGTGCCGTACGGGGTACGCAACATGGACCTGCTGTTCGAGGCCATCGCAGACTCCGGACTGCCTGCGGCCATCAATTTCGGAGGGGCTCCGGGTGTGCCCCCCACCGGTGTGGGCTGGCCACAAACCTATTACGAAATTCATGCCGGCATGGCTCAGGTGTTTCAGTCGCAGGTCATGAGCATGGTCTACGAAGGACTGTTCGACCGCTATCCGCAACTGCGCATTGTGTTGCTGGAGGGTGGCTTCACTTGGGCACCGTCGCTAATGTGGCGGATGAACAAGGAGTGGAAGGGGCTGAGGCACAATGTGCCGTGGGTCAAGAACTGGCCCGCGGACTATATCCGAACCCATTTTCGGTGGTCGCTGCAGCCGTTGGATGCACCGGATGATCCGGATCAGATGCTTGAAATTCTGGATATGATGGAAGCGGACGAGCTGTTAATGTTCTCCACCGACTTTCCGCATTGGCAGCAAAAGGAGATCGCGCCAACGGTCCCGGACTGGATGCCGGAAGACCTGCGGCGAAAAGTGTGTTTTGAGAATCCGCGCGCATTCTATAGTCTAGAGTGACCGCGGAAGGATTGTTTGGATTGCTGTTGTCCACACCAGTCGCCGATTTGGAGGTCCCGCCATGGCCGTTAGCTTGACAAGCCCACTGCAAGATCGCACCGGCGCCGAGGTTGTGCGCACTCCGATCATCGACACGGATGTGCATGTGTACATCCAACCCGACGATCTCGAAAGGCACCTCTCTCCCTTCTGGAGGGACCAATACCTCAATTTCGGCAAGCGCACCTACGACGGCATGCTGTTCCCCCGGTCCATGCCCATGGCCGCCCGGCACGACGCGTGGCCTCCCAATGGCGACATACCGGGTGCGAACCTGGAGTTCACGCAGATGCAGCTCCTGGACGAGTTCGACATGGACTACGCCATCCTCACCCCGCTCACCGGCACGGGCGAAGTCCTGAACTTCGACTTCGGGCTGGCCCATGCCCAGGCTGTCAACGACTATCAGATTGAGGACTGGTGTGCGCACGACAGCCGGTTGCGCGCCTCGATCATTATTCCCTACGAGGACGGACCGCTTTCGGCCGAGGAGATTCATCGATTGGGCAACCACCCCTCGATGGCGCAGGTATTTCTGGTTACCCGGACCCGCGACCCTCTGGGCTCCAGGCGCTACTGGCCGATCTACGAGGCGGCCTGCGAATACGACCTCCCGATCGCCGTGCATTTTGGTGGTGTGGGCGGCAGTGGCATCACGGGTGCCGGATCTCCAACCTACTACATTGAAGATCATGCGGGGATGGCGCAAAGCTTCCAGTCCCAGGTGACCAGCATTGTTAGCCAAGGATTGTTCGAGATATTCGACAACCTCAAGTTCGTCCTGATCGAGGGCGGGTTTGCCTGGATGATTCCGCTCATGTGGCGACTGGACCGCACCTGGGAAAAGCTGCACAAGGAACTGCCCCGGGTCAAGAAACCGCCGTCCGAATACATTCGCGAGCATATGTGGATTAGTACGCAGCCCATCGAAGAGCCTCTGTATCCGCACCAGTTCAATCAGATGCTGGACCAGTTGGACATGACCGATCGGTTGATGTTCGCGTCGGACTACCCCCACTGGGACTTCGACAATCCAATGCGCGCCATCCCGTCCACCGTCGCCGACGCCGCGCGCCGGCGCATCATGGCCGAGAACGCCGCGGAACTGTACGACCTGCCCATCTGAGTTTGCAATGCCCAAGTACGCGGTCGCAACCGTTGACGAGATTCCGGCAGGTCAGCGGAAGGTTGTCGAGGTTGCCGGCCGCGTCGTCGGCATCTTCAACCTGGAAGGCGAGTTTTTCGCGCTGCGCAACACCTGCCCCCATCAGGGCGGGCCCCTTTGCAGTGGACGCGTAACGGGCTTCCTGCACGGTCAGCCCGGCGCGCTCGTGTACTCCCGGCAAGGGGAGATCCTGCGTTGTCCCTGGCATGGCTGGGAATTCGACATTCGGACGGGGCAGTCGTGGCACAACCCGGCGCGCGTGCGTGTGAGGGCCTATGAGGTTTCCGTGAACGAAGGCCCGGTGGAGGGCCCGTACAAGGCGGAGTCCTTTGAAGTAGAGGTACGGCAACAGGTTGTCTACGTGGACATTCCCGGTGCGTCGGACATGCCCGAGGCCACCGGTTCCGGTTGACGACTTCCCTCCGAATTTCTTTTTGACTCCCGTGTCCGGCTGCGTTGCGGAAGGTTTCCATGCGCGTTCTTGTCTACTACCCGTCCATGACCAAGTCGGATCTGGCCCAGGTGCAGGCAGCGGCACCTGATGCCGACATCGTGCACGCCAAGACTGCGGACGAGGCTGCCGCGGCGGCCGACGGGTCCGAGGCAATCATGGGGTTGATGCCGCAGGAGGTTTTCGCGCAGGCCGGCTCGTTGCAGTGGTTTCAGTCTGCGTCGGCCGGCCTGGACAATGTTCTGTTCCCCGAGTTGGTCGAGTCCGACGTGATCCTGACCAACATGGCGGGTTTGTATGCCGCCGCCGGTGGAGAGCAGGCTTGGGCGCTGCTGCTAGCCTTGGCGCGCGGCCTGCCCGATGCCGTTCGCAGTCACAGTGCCCGCAAGTGGCAGAAGGTTCCCATTGCCGAAATCACCGGGCGGACGATGCTGGTGCTGGGCATGGGCGGCTTTGGGCAGGAGATTGTCAAACGGGGCGCCGGCTACGATCTGAACATTCTTTCGTTGGACCCGGAGCGGACCGAAGCACCGGGCGTGGCCGAAATCAGGAAGCCGACCAAGGAGAATCTTCACGCCTTTCTCGAGGTGGCCGACGTGGTGATGGTTGCCTGTCCCTTGACCAGGGAAACCTACCACTGGATTGCCGACGAGGAGTTTGGCCGAATGCAGTCCCATGCATACCTTGTCAATGTTTCGCGGGGCGGTATCATCGACGAAGAGGCGCTGGCAAGAGCATTGCACACAGGGCTTGTTGCAGGCGCCGGCCTTGACGTTCAGGAAGTTGAACCCCTGCCTCAATCGAGTCCTCTATGGGACGCGCCAAACTTTTTGATGACGGCCCATCAAGCCGGGTTTTCGGCGGATCGCCACCGCAACGTGGTCCGTTTTTTTGCCTCGAACCTGCAACGGTATGTGGCCGGTGAGCCACTGGCCAACGTATGTGACATGGCCAAGGGGTATTAGCAGAATCGGATCAACGCGCAAGGGGACGTTCCGTCGGTCCAGCGCAATTCGGGAATCGGTGTTGCTTCCGCTCCCCTGCAGCAATCTCCCAGGCCTTGGGCGGGGGCGGTGCTGTCGACTCGGTTGTGCGGCGCCGGCCGGCACTTCGCAGCGCGCCAGGCAAAGTCCGGAACCAGGCAAATGCAAGCCGACCTCTATCTGAAGGACGCGTTGGTCGTCACGGAGACCGGGGAGTATCGCGGTGGCGTGGTCGTGAAGGACGGTGTCGTGGCCCAGGTTGTGGCCGGGTCTCCCGATATCCAGGCCAAAACCTGCCTTGAACTGCAAGGTCGCGTGCTGTTGCCGGGCCTCGTGGATGGCCATGTCCACTTCAACGAGCCCGGACGGGAGGACTGGGAAGGGTTTCGGACGGGCACCATGGCGGCCGCCGCGGGCGGCGTCACCACTGTGGTCGACATGCCGCTGAATTCATCCCCGCCGACCGTGGACTGCGTTCAACTGCAACGCAAGCAGACAGCAGTGCGCGACCAGGCCGTAGTGGACTATGCCCTGTGGGGCGGGTTGATCAACAACAATCTGGCTCACTTGGAGAGCCTCTGCGCCGAACGGGTGGTCGGCTTCAAGGCGTTCCTGGTGTCCAGTCCCGATTTCCCTCGGGTGGATGACGACCTCGTATTCGCCGGTATGCGCCAGGTGCGCGCCCTCAACAGCCTGTTGGCCGTACATGCCGAAAACGAATTCGTGACCTTGTACCTAGCCGAGGAACTTCGGTCGCGAGGACGGCGCGATCTCCTGTCCTGGGCGGAATCGCGCCCAGGACACCAGGAAGTGGAAGCAGTGGCCCGCGTTCTGCACTGGGCGGCAACCACCGGCGCAGCCCTGCATGTTGTGCATGCGTCCGTACCTGATGTGGTGCGACTTGTGGCTGCGGCCAAGCGCAGGGGAGTCCCGGTAACGGTGGAAACCTGTCCCCACCATCTGCTCCTCGATCTCGACGACTTCCAGAGGATCGGGCCGGACGCCAAGTGCGCGCCTCCGCTGCGCAGCCGCGAGACCGTGGAAGACCTTTGGCAGTGTGTTCTGGCAGGGGACGTGGACACGTTCGGATCAGATCACTCACCCTGTCCTCCCGAACTCAAGCAGATCGGGGAAGGCGACGTTTGGCGGGCTTGGGGCGGGATTTCCGGCATCCAGACCATGTTGCCTGCGCTGATGACGGAAGGTGTGCACAAGCGGGGTCTGTCGCTGGCGGCCTTGACGCGGATGGCTTCGGCAAACCCGGCTCGCCTGTTGGGGTTGTATCCCCGCAAGGGGACAATCCAACCCGGCAGCGATGCCGACTTTGTGGTCGTCAATCCGGACTGCCGGTGGACACTGACTTCCGACCACCTGTTCTACCGCCATCGCCATAGTGCGTTTGTGGGGCATACGTTCCGCGGCGCAGTGGAACGGACCATTGTGAGAGGAACCACGGTCTACCATCAGGAGGCCATCCGGGTTGAACCCGGCTTTGGCCGGTTGCTCCACCGGACCCGATGATGCGGTGTTCGACAAGGAAGAAAGTACAGGTTGCCCATGGACCCATTCGGATTTACCCGCAGTCGCATTTGCCGCCACTACGCACTGATTACTCCTTCATCCCACGTTGAGGCGCCTTTGCCCAACTGGCTTAATTCCTCCGGAGTGATTTTGATTTCGCCGCGAATGGGGGCCGGATTCTGTCAATTCGCGGCGTTGATGGGGCCTGAATCGGCGGCCGCCGCGCCCGCACCCGGCATCGAACGGTTCGTCTTTGTCGAGCAGGGCAGGTGCACGCTCGATGTCGCCGGCTCCCGCGAGGATCTTGCACCGGGAGGTTTTTCCTTCATCCCGGCAGATTGTGAACACTTGCTTGCCTCAACCGAAGGCTGTCGTCTGACCGTGTTTGAGAAACCATACGTGCCGTTGGCCGGTTTGTCCGCGCCTCAACCGGTGTCGGGCCGCGAAAAGACGGTTTCGGCGGAGCCGTTCATGGGCGATCCGGATGCCATGCTCAAGACTCTGTTGCCCGATGCGCCCGAATTCGACCTGGCCGTCAATCTGTTCGAGTTCGCCCCCGGCGCCGCCTTGCCCATGGTGGAAGTCCATGTTATGGAACATGGGCTGCTGATGGTGCAGGGCAAGGGAATTTACCGGCTCGGGGACGACTGGCATCCGGTGCAGCGCGGCGATGTGATCTGGATGGCTCCCTTTTGTCCCCAGTGGTTCACGGCCGTGGGCAAGGAACCGGCACGGTACTTGTACTACAAGGATGTGGGCCGGGATCCTTTGGGGAGCTCCGCGTGATACCGGCGAGAGCGGACACGACGGCACGGTGGCTATGCCGGATTGACGGGATGCATCGGGGGCCACAAGCACCATCCTGTTCACGGAAGCCGCAGCAAAGAGTCATGCGCATCAAGGGTGGTCGTGACCATGGACATGCTGACGGTGCATCCCGGCGCCAACAACAAGATTCCCGGGCGAGTCGAGTTCACCTTGGACATTCGCTGCCGGACGGGGGATGTACCCGATCAGATGATGGGTGAGATTCGGATAGTGATCGCGTAGGAAACCGAAGGGACGGTATTGTTTCACTGTCGTTGGTTTTGGTCCGCGCCCGGAAAGGGCAAGGGCCCCTCATCGGGGGCTGCGTCCCGGCCCCGCCCCATCCGGAAAGCCCACTTGCCGAACCCGGTCCGCACGGCGGCTGCAGCTCCGGGTGCGGCCCCGTCTCGCCGTCGCCGCCGGGAATGACATCGCCACCGCATACGCGGTTCTTCCGGCACCCGGGAGTCCGGCGGTGTGGCCCGTACGCCGTCTGCCGCACCCCGCGGGTCTTCCGGCCCCCACCGTCCCCACGGGCGGGACTTGGTGCGTGGCCCGCGGGACGACCCCCTTCCTGCGGGGCTTGCAGACGGAGGCGGGGGCCCTCAACCGGGGGCACCGGATGGCGAGCGCCTTGGCTTGACGCGTCCGGACGGGCCCCATTCACGCGCGGGGGATGCTCCCATCACGGGCACGGCCCCACAGCGACTTAACCGAAACAGGACCGGGCAGTCCGATTGCCGCCGCGGCTCCGGGAGCCTGTCCCCGTCCCCCACAGCCATCCCCCGGCTTGGGGCAGGGCACCTCCCGGCCGGCCGGTCCCCGTGCCAGGCTGGCTTGGCGGATGCCCGCCCATCGTATATATCACCAAAATAGTCATCATATGTTCACTTTCTGTTCACGCAGACATCCCCTATAATGTCCGCAGGTGTCCGCCCGCCTGGGCGGAGGGGCCGGAACACCTGTGCCGTACCTGCAACATGGAGAGACATGCCATGGCCACCACAACCTGCTTGTTCCCGCGCATTGGGCTGGCCCTGCTGGCGTTGGCCTTAATTTGTGGGGGGGCGCAGCCTCGCGGCCGGCGACCTGTTCGATGACGACTACCACGACTGCCCTGCCAAGGTCCGGCTGAGAAGGGGCGAGATCGACGGCCTGACCGTCACCCGCGACCCCAAGGAAGACGACCATGTGAACGTGGTTTGGACGGTCACGGACGCGGCCACCTGGGGCTTGGGCTCGAACTCCTGGAACACTGCGCTGGTCCTGCTTCTCAGGGACGGCGTCAAGACCCATCCCCCGGCCACGCTGGCCCTCGGCGAGACCCGCCACACCTTCGAAGGTGTGGCCAGGGGCACGGATGTCAAGGTGCAGCTGGCGATTGTGCACAACCATGCGGCCGGCAAGTACCTCCTCAGCGACATACGCGAGGCCAGGATTCGGGCCAGCATCGGCAAGCCCTCGTTCTCGACCGCCTGGTACACCGACGCGGACGGCTTCGAAAGGATTGATGCCAAGGGCGCCAAATCGGGCAATGAGGGCAAAGTCGAGGAGATAAAGGGCAGCGCGATGTACTACATCGGCTACAACGAGAATTTCGCCAACTACCTGATTGCCACCGATACGCCCACCACCCCGGCCACGCCCCGGTTCCGGGTGGGGTTGAAGCACGCCGGTGACATCGACGACGACGACAAGTTCGATGCGTATGTGCTGCGCCTCGAGGACGGTTCGGGCGACGTGCTGCCCGGAGGCCACGACGTGGACACGGTGCCGTCCGACTACGGGACGACAACGTTCAAAATTTTGATTGTTGATAGGGGTACTGGTCCTAACACTATATTCATAAAAAATACATATATTAAGGGAAATCATTATGCTTCTTATGATAACCTTTTTTTAGATCCAGAACAGCGTACCTTAATTCCAGAACACCATTCGGACAATGCCTTAATCATCAGATTCGCGGAGAAGCCGACCACAAGCTTCAGCAACGTTCGCATCAGTGACAATGGCAACATTGAACCTGCAATCTACGCTGAGAATTCGCCTCACGAATTGCGGAAGATGGCCTCGACGGAGTCGGGAAAAACGCCTGTAACCGTGAGCCCGTACTTGGGGAACAATCCCGTAGGTAGAACCTCGTGTATAAACTGTAAGTTGACACCGGTTGCGGTAGGGATGCCAATATCTGCTTGGGCTGTAGGGCTTCCTGAAGGGTGGGGAGTGCACGCAAACGAAAAGGTGGAGCAAAAATTCGAACATACAGCATATGCCACTGCTCCGGACCACCACCGCGACTTCCCAACGGGTGTTGTCAGGTCCGACGAGACTCTGGTCATCAAGGCCTGGGCTGTGAATGAAGACCGCGAAATCATCAGTCCGGAGGCGTCCATCACGATCAGACCCGTCTTTACGGAACTTGACTTGAAGGGCAGCGAAAAATTCTTGCACTACAACAAGACTCAGGATGCTGGTGGTGAGGTAGACCGGTGGCAAGCACAAAATGTGAGTGCCGGAAAGGCAATCATTGCCGAGTTCACCGTTATCAAGTAGGGACAAAGTGGGTTGGGACGATTCGAAGCATGCAATCCTGACAGCACGCGCCGGCTTGAGGCGCTGATCGTTTCACAGGGGAGCGAAGGTACCGTACCGCTGTCGAGAGCCACTTGGGCATCCGGGTGGCTCTTGACCCGGCAAACCAGTCCACTTGTTGACCGCGGTCGGCCTGTTCGGCAAGGCTCTCCACACCTGGCAGCGACCCTCGTCGCGGACTGCGTCCCAGCCCCTGCCCATCCTGAATGCCCCACTCGCCGATCCCGGCACCGATACCCGCACCCTGGTCCTCCTCAAGGTGGTCCGGGCCCGCGCGGGCCGTGCCAGGTCGCCCACCACACCGTCTCGCGACGGCCGGCGGGGAGGCACTGGGGCCCGGCTGTATGTTCTGGTGTCAGCCTTCCGCTGCTGGCGGTAGTGCTCGGAACCCTGGGCTGTCAGGTCCAAGCTGCACCGCAAACGGGCGCGCAAGCGCGACGATGCCACGCACCAGACCAGCCGCAAGCTGGCGGACACGGCGCAACCGTGGTGGTGGAGGGCCTGAACACGCAGGTCATGACCCAGTCGGCCAAGGGCACGGTGGAGGAACCTGGCAAGCAGGTCAAACAGCAGTCGGGGCTCAACCGCAGTATCCTGGCGAGTGGCTGGGGCGGTCTGGAGCGCAAGCTGGAGCTACAAGACCGGGCAGGTGGTTAAGGTGGACCCGGCCCACACGTCGCAGAGGTGCAGCCGGTGCGGCCATGTGCACAGGGACAACCGGCCGTCGCAGGCGGTGTTCGCGTGCGGGGCCTGCAGGTTCCGCACGCGAACACCGACCACAATGCGGCGGTCAACATTTTGGTGCGGGCAGGGCTTTCGTGCGTGCCCGTTTCGGCCCGCGGGACAGGGGCGGCTGCACGGCGAGGGGCGATCCCGTGGGGGACCCCGACGACCCGTGAACGAGATGGGCCGGCTGTCAAGTCCGGCCTATGAGTCCCAAACCGAAGCCCGCGGGCTTGTCCAGCCACGGGACATTCTCAACCACGCTCCCGGCAGCCGACCCGCTCCGTACCATCTTCAGACGATTGCCGGTTGTGCCCGGATCTGTGGCTACTTGGCAAGGAAGACCGCCAACAGGCCTGCCACGATACGGTGTTCATCGCGCAGGGATCCCCACCCCCAAATTTTTCCGTCCCAACCCGGCTGCCAACGTCCGAAGAAATACTTTTCACCTGTCGAGAGCCCGACTGGCATCGAGGTGCCAGACTCCTCAATGCCGGAACTTGCAGCATCCTGAACTTGGATTCCGCCGATCGCATCGGTGCCGGGAAAACGGCGTTCGGATCCAAGGATCTTCTTGTCCGGCGCCAGAATGGTCAGTAAGGGATCTTGTCTTGCTTGGCCCGCCATTCGTCAAATACCCGAAGCGCTTCGTTGCCCAGAAGCCTGACGGATGGGACGGTTCGCTGTTCGACGGGCAATGGGATCTCCTCGTACAGAAACTGGTCACTAAACCCGGCCGCGGCCGCATCCTCACGCGAGTTGGCGAAGTAGATGCGTGTGATGCCCGACCAGTAGATGGCACCCAGGCACATGGGGCACGGCTCACAGCTTGTGTAGATTTCGCAGTCCGTCAACTGGTAGGTTCCCAGGGTTGTGCAGGCTGCGCGGATGGCCGTAACCTCGGCGTGGGCAGTGGGATCGAGGCTGGACGTGACGCGGTTGAAACCTTCCGCGACCACCAGGTCACCGCGGACCACAACCGCACCGAATGGGCTTCCCAGATTGGTGTTGATTGCATGCCGGGACAACTCTATCGCCCGTCGCATATGGGAGTGGTTCATGCAACAGTCCTTGTTCTGATTGCGAGATTCGGGCCAGGCGTGCGGATTACGAACCCCTGTACGTCGTGTAGCCCCAGGGCGATACCAATAGGGGCACGTGGTAGTGGTCGTCCCTGGCGATGGCAAAGCGGACCGGGATCTGATAGAGGAACGGTGGATCGGGTAGGTCGAGCGACTGCATGGCGAAATAGCGGCCGACGTGGAACAACAGTTCCCACTCCCCGGTTTCAAAAGCGCCGCCTTCCAGGAGCGGTTCGTCGCATCGGCCGTCGTGGTTGGTCGCCACGGACTTCACCAGCTTGCGGCGGCCGTCAGTCCAGCGGTACAAATCCACCCGCAAGCCGGCCCCGGGCTTGCCTTGTGCCGTGTCCAGCACATGCGTGGTCAGGGTGCCCATTTCCGTATCTCCGGGGTTGTTCTGTTTGGGTCCGTGCCGAAACAGGCCGGGCTGTGGCCCGAGCACGGACATGATCACCGCTACCGGGTCACGGTTGCCTCAATATGGCCATGCGGTTCATCCGTCGGCCGAAACACGCGGTTTGACGCATCGAGACCAAACTGCGCCAGATCGACTTCGTGGTAGTGCAAGTTGGGCATCGAAAGCGTGATGTCCTCGACTTCAGGGATCCGTTCCAAAACGGCGCTGCCCATGCGCCAAAGGCTGTCCTGTACCGACTTGCTGTAAGTGGCCGCGAACACCTCTTCCAAGGTGCTGCGGATGGTCCCGGCGGTTTGAGTGTAGCCGGCAGGAGCCGCGCCGTAGGTCCAGTTGGCCTGCATGCGTGTGGCCAAGATGCGGTCGTCGACTTCCGGGAGGGTTGTGACCTTGTCCCGCAAAAAGCCGGCGAAACCAGATCCTGTGGTCTTCATGAGGGCAAGGTCTCGGAACCCGCTCCTGACGGTTTGCCGGTCCCGGGCCACTATCACCCCCGCTATCGGAGTGCAGGCCTGCGACTGCACGAAACCGTGTGGATGGTCGGAACCGTTGACATGCAGTCTGTGCCACGGGGTTTCGACCAGGTCAATGTGCACTTCCGACACGTGGCCGTATCGTTGCAACATTCCCTGTGCCAACTCAATGGCGAACGATTCGGTTTCCAGGTTGGGGTGTTGGCAGGCCGCAATGTACACAAGGTTCTTCATGGTGTCGGTTGGCACCACATCCGCGTTGTCTCCGTGGGTGTAGGCACGATCGAACCGACCCAACAGGGCCATGTCGACGCTGAGCTCCGAGATTCGGTGCAGGGTTTGTTCGCGCACAAGGCGCAAAACGCGCACGCGGGCTTTGCCGAAGGTGTGGGCTGCAAGTTTCACAGGTGCACAGTCCATCCTCATGCCAGCACGAATCAGGTGTGGTCGGCCAAAAGAATCGCTTGGCCGACGGCAAATCCAGGAAACATCATAGAGTACCTGAGGCGATGACCACGATCTGACCGGCGGTCAGGGCCAGGATGTTCTGCACCCCGTCCCAAAAGCCCTTCTCCATTCGGGCGGGCTGCATTCCGCTGCGCGCAGATCCCCTCCTACGTGTCGTGTGAGGGGATCCCGTGAGGCAACTTCGGGAAGGTGAGCAACCCAGCCTCGGTGCGCTGGCCTCGAAATTGTCCGCACCACAGATGACGGCCGGCACCGCTACCACCAACATATTCGTCAGATGGTGCCATTGGGTCCAATCCACCCGCGGTCCCCGGGGGTGCCAAGGCCTCGACCAGGGCGAAGGCATCAGGCTGTGCATCCAGGGTTCTCCGTTGGCTGGATCCGGAACCTACCCACAATAGCTACAGGCCAACTCACCCGGTTGGCCCAGCCAATTTAGATGCTGTCACCTTGACGTTTGCCGGGTCGTCAGCAAGGATGGTCAATTTGGTATATCCTTTGAATTAATCATCTTAATAGATTCTGTTGCAGGCCGGTGCCCCCTGCACCGTCGTTGTAAATCTGCGCTCTACTCCCTTGCGACAGATATTCGGGACCTGTTGCTCGGGTCGTGAGGGGAGTCATGTACAGATTGCATCGGTTGGGTATTGTGCTGTGCGCGGGCGTCCTGCTGTTGGCGGTGACGGCAGCGCCAGCGATGGCCTTGAACCAGGTTCACATAGTCCAGAGAGGGGAGACGCTGGCGATTATCGCCCGCCGATACGATGTCCCCATTTCCGTTCTGGTCTCCCAGAACGAAATCGAAAACCGAGATCTTATCTTCGTCGGCCAACGGGTAGAGATCCCTGCCGTCAAGTCCATCTCGGTCCATTCCCCGGGTACCCATGCAGTCCGTGTGGGCGATTCCTTGCCTGACATTGCCGCCCTCTACCGTGTGCCGCTGGAGATGATCCTGTTTCTCAACCGCATCGACTCGTCGTCTGCAATTTGGGTTGGTCAGCCCATACAGGTTCCCGTTGCCTCCATTCGCAGACCCCAGACTCCGGTGATCGCACCAGAGCCGATCACGGTACCGGAGCCGATCACAGTGGATCCCGACGCAACATCGCACCGGGTGCGGCGGGGGGACACACTTCATGTCATTGCGCGCGCCTATGGTGTGGACATGCGGGAACTGATCGCGCACAATCGCCTGCAGAACCCTGATCTGCTGTTCGCAGGCCAAGTCATTGAGTTTCCCAATCATGCCGATGGAGCCGTACTTCCCGTCGAACCGCCGGCACCGCAACCACCCGCGGTCCAGGAGCCGCCGGTGCCCGCACCCGATCCGGCACCGAACCAGGCGGGCCCACAGGATCCTGACAGTGTTGTCCAGGTCGTTGAGCAAGGCGAGACCTTGTCGGACTCTCCGGCGGACACCGCTTTTTCCTGGTCGGAGGCCCAAATTGTCTCGTTCTACGGTTTTCCGGGGATACCGTTTATGGGAGTGCTGGGTGACGGCACGCCGCGCGACGTGGCTCCCCGGATCGCGGCCATGGCCGAACGTTACGATCGGCTCAACGGTCCCCGGAGCACTCAACCCGCGTTTCACTTGATTGTGGGGGTCGCGCAGGCTGGCCCCACACCCGACGGCGCATGGATCAGCCGACTCTCCCACGATCGCATAGCCGAATACGTTGAGGCGGCCCGTGAGGAGGGCCTGCTGCTGTTCTTGGACACGCAGATTGGGTGGAGCGATCCGCTGGCGGAAGTCAAGCTCCTCACTCCCTTCCTCAGGGAACCGTTCGTGCATGTCGCCCTGGACCCCGAGTTTGCGACGGAGCGACTGGGAGTGCGTCCGGGACAGGCCCTTGGCTCCATTTCCGCCGATGATGTAAATGCGGTGCAGCGTTACCTAGCCTCAATCGTGCACGAGGAAGGGCTGCCTCCCAAACTCCTGATGGTGCACCAGTTCGCGGAGCGGATGTTCCGCAATCGCGGTGGCATAAAAGACTATGATGCCGTTCATTTATCGTTCGACATGGATGGTTTTGGGGGGACCGGTGCCAAACTCAACGGCTACAGGCGCTTCGCGCTCCCCACGCCATCCGAGCGGCCCGCCCTCAAGCTGTTCTTTAAATACGACACGCCGCTCATGACTCCGGAACAAGTGCAGGGGCTGGGCCATCCACCCGACATCATCATCTACCAATAGACGCACCTATCTGTCGGATCCAAGTCCGGATTGTTGCCGTGGTTCGCGGAAACCGATTGGCTAGTTCTACAGGTCAGCTCGACGAACCGCGCCTGCGACCGAGGATCCCGGGTGGATCCACGGGCGACGAGGGCGATGACCGGTGACGGTCTCGACTGGGTGCGATGTGGGTTGACCCGTGTCGGTGGTGGAACGATCCATGCATAGCGAAGCAACGGTTGCTCTGAACCGCCTGCCTGCGGCGCGGCAGGCGGAGCTGCTGGAACGATGCTGTGGTTCCGAGCGTTGGGTTCAATCCATGGTGCAGCGGATTCCGTTTGCGGATTGGCAGGCCCTGCGGTCGGAGGCCGACGAAATTTGGCTGGGGCTGGATCGGGACGACTGGCTGGAAGCGTTTGCGCACCACCCCAGGATTGGCGACATCGATTCGCTGCGGGCTAGGTTTGCCACCACAAGGAACTGGTCCGAGGGTGAACAGTCCGGAGTAGATGGAGCCAGCGAGGAGGTGTTGGCGGGTTTGGCAGCGGGCAACCGGCACTACGAACAGCGTTTCGGATACATTTTCATCGTGTGCGCCACGGGCAAGAGCGCGGCGGCGATGCTTGAACTCCTGCAGGAACGCCTGGGCAATTCGCCGGACGATGAACTGCCAATCGCTGCCGAGCAGCAACGGCAAATCATGCAGCTCCGGCTTGATAAATTGCGCGAAGAACTTGCGGACCGGTAACTCGAAGGCCTCCGGTTCGAGTGTCGCTGCCAAGGACGGAATCGAAGCGCGATTCCGTCCTTGGCCGGCCGTCAAAAATCGATGGAGCGCAGGTATTGCAGTGTGGTCGCGCTGCGACGGGCTTCGTCCATGGGCGAGTTGGCACCCGGAATCGGAGCTCCCGGACACGCGGTGACCCAGCGGTCGAAACCCGACTCGGCCAGATTTGCCCGGATCGCGGGAAAGTCCATGTGACCGGGTACGTGCACATCGACCCATTCCGGGTAGTACCAACGGTCGTCTCGAATGTCCACCGAAGTGTACTCCTGGAGGTGCACGTAGTTGAGCTGGCTGCGGTAGAGGGTCAGGGCCTCCACGGGATCGATGCCCCATAAATGGGCATGGGAGACGTCGATGCACAGGCCCGACCTGCTCAGACGCTTCATGTAGGCATCCCACGTCTCAAGGGAATTGACCGTGTGGTTGGTATGGATGTGCATCGTGATTTCAAGCCCGAGGGTGCCGGCAAACTCGGCCCATTCGTCCGCCGCGTCCGCGGCCCGGTGCACCTCGTCGGTGTTGGCCAGCCGGTCCGCGGGTTGTTCGGCGCACATGAACATGAAGCAGTCGCATTCCATTTCGGCGGCGAATTCCATGCGCCGCTTGTTGATTTCAAACACGCGCGAATCCCTGTGGTCGGGACTGCCGATTGCAGTCAGTACCGCCAAGGGCAGGCCGACGCGATCGCAAATGCCCCGGAGGCGCTTGGGCGTACCCATCCAGTCGAGTGGGAACCGGGCTTCCCAGCCATCCCATCCCGCTTCCTTGAGTGCTTCCAGGCAGGGTTCCAGGTCCGGTTCGTGCCATCGCAGGGTTGCGAATCCCAGTTTGAAGGTCATGATATTGTTCCACTGTCGTGTGACTGGTTGCACTCGCTGCGCCCTCAAGAACATGGACGCCGGAGTGCGGTACGGTACGGATTGTAGGGCAGCCCACGCATCGGCGAATGCCGCCGTCGATCCCGGAAATCCGGTTTGGCACCGTCACGTTCGGCCCTCCAACCTCGGCGACCGTTTGAAAACGCGGGGTTCTGTTGGACAATAACGGGACGCAGATTGCAGACCGCGCCGGTTCCCGGTTGGCAGCGGACTTTCGTTGCCCGCCTTGGTGCCAACGTTGCCGGCGAACCGGCCTTCGCCCCCCTGGATACGAGAACCACATATGCAGTACACCGCAGAGAACATTCTGGTCCTGCCGCATGCCGATGCCGAGTCGGGCGAACCGGGTTTGGTCACGCGTGTGACCCCGGAGAGTGCCGGCTGGGCCTGGATCGGCTTCGAAGTTCACCGCATCCAATCCGGTCGGAGCTGGGAAACCTCGACCGGCGATCAGGAATTGGCCTTGGTCAACCTCAGCGGACGCTATCGTCTGAAGTCCGACCGCATCGACCTGTCCAACGAATTCGGCGGACGGCCCAATGTCTTCGCCGGCGCGTGCCACACCCTGTACCTGCCACCCGGGTCCGATCTGACGGTCACCTGTGTGGAAGACGGCGAGTTTGCGGTCGCGACGGCTCCGGCACAGGTGGAACATTCACCGTTCCTTACCCTCCCCGGCCAGGTGGACATGAACCTGCGGGGAGGAGACAACGCGACAAGGCAAATCAACGACCCTCTGCCGCCCGGCTCCCCGGTGGACAGGTTGGTCCTGGTTGAGGTGTACACGCCCAGCGGTGGCTGGAGCAGCTATCCAGGCCACAAGCACGATGTCCACATCGAGGATGACCGGGGAGAGCTGGTGGAGGCGGACCTCGAGGAAGTCTACTACTACAAAATCACTTCCACCCACAGCGATCCTTTCGGAACCTACGATCCCGACGGGTATGCCTATCAACGCGTCTATACTGACGAAGCTTCCCCACTCCACCAGGCCGGCAAGCCCATCGATGCCCTGGTCCGTCCGCGCAACGACTGCGTGGTGCTGGTGCCCGAGGGCTACCATCCGGTGGTCAGCCCTCCGGGCTACGTGACCTACTATCTGAATGTGCTCGCCGGCAGCGCGCAGAGCTTGGCGAACCAGGACGATCCGCGCTACGCCTGGGTTAAGGACACATACCGAACCACCAATCCCGACGTTCCGTTGTATCGACCGGCCTAGGCCTGCACGGACGTCCCGCTTCCCTCATTTGGCCATGACTGACTCTGCCAAGTCCTTTGACTCCCTGCACATGGGGCGGTCCAGCATCGACCTCTACAGCAACGATGTGGGAACCCGCTTTCCGGACATCACGTCCTTCGCCGCCTACGTGGGCGGTTCGCCCACAAACATTTCCGTGGGCATGACCCGGCTAGGGCGCCGGGCTGCGCTCCTGACCGGGATCGGGGACGATCCGGTTGGGGATTTCGTGTTGGAGTTCCTGGTCAACGAAGGCGTGGAAACACAGTGGGTCGTACGCAAGCCCGGGCTGCGCACGAGTGCGGTGGTCTTGGGGATCGAACCGCCGGACCGGTTCCCGCTGGTCTTCTACCGGGAGAATTGCGCCGACATCAACGTCACCATCGACGACGTGCTGGCCTCGCCGTACGACGACTGCAGGGTGTTCCAGTTTGCCGGCGCCAACCTTTCCCGCGAACCTAGTCGGTCGGCAACCATGTTTGCGGCCGAATCGGCGCGCAGCCACGGTGCGACCGTAGTGTTCGACCTGGACTTTCGCCCCGACCAGTGGCACGACGCGCGGGCGTTCGGGGTGGTGGCCCGGTCTGTCATGCAGCAGGTGGACATCGTGGTCGGTACCCATGACGAGATCAACGCCGCCTTGCTGGCCGATCCGGCCCAAATGACCGTGACGGACTCGCAGGTGTCCGACACCCAGGTCGAGGGAGATGTCCTGGCGGCCATCGCGCGGATCCAGAGTCTGGGTCCGCAGCATGTGATTGAGAAGGTCGGTGCTCTGGGAGCGCGCGTCCACACCTGCGGTGAGACTCCCCGCGACGTGCCCGGGTTCCCGGTGGACATCTACAACATTCTGGGTGCCGGGGATGCCTTTGGCGCCGGTTTCATCTTTGGGCTGGTCAGCGGCTGGACGCTGGAGCGGTCCGCCCGGCTGGGCAACGCCTGTGGAGCCATGGTCGTGACGCGGCACGGCTGTGCCAACTTCATGCCCACCTGGGACCAGGTGAACGAATTCATCGACAGCCACGGCGGCTGGTAGCAACCGATTCGGTAAAAAGGAGCAGGCATGACCGAACCAACTGTGCGTCTCACCATGGCCCAGGCCATTGTACGCTTCCTGTGTGCCCAGTACACGGAGCGTGACGGCCGGCGCCAAGCCTTCTTTGCCGGATGCTTCGGCATCTTCGGTCACGGCAATGTGTCCGGAATGGGCCAAGCCCTGCAACAGTATCCTGCGCTCCGCTATTACCAAACCCGCAACGAACAGGCAATGGTGCATACCGCCATTGGCTTTGCCAAGCACAGCCGCAGGTTGCGGACGCTGGCTTGTACCTCCTCCATCGGTCCCGGCGCCACCAACATGGTGACGGGGGCTGCCACGGCCACCATCAACCGCCTTCCGGTGCTGTTGTTGCCGGGCGACATCTTTGCCCGGCGCAATGTGGCACCGGTCCTGCAACAACTGGAGTCCGAACACAGCCAAGACTTCTCGGTCAACGACACGTTTCGCCCGGTCAGCCGCTATTGGGACCGCATCAATCGCCCGGACCAGTTGGTTTACAGTTTGCCGGAGGCCATGCGCGTCCTGACCAGCCCCGCGGATACCGGTGCCGTCACGATTTCCATCCCGCAGGATGTGCAGACGGAAGCGTTCGACTATCCCGCAGCGCTGTTCGAGAAATGGGTGTGGCACGTGCCGCGCCCGCGCGCAGACCTGGCCAGCCTGCAACGGGCTGCGGAATTGCTGCGCGGAGCCCAGCGGCCGCTCATCGTGGCGGGTGGTGGCGTCCAATACAGTGAAGCCGAAGACGCATTGCGCGCGTTTGCGGGCCGAACCGGCATCCCCGTCGCCGAGACCATGGCGGGCAAAGGCAGTCTGGACTTCGACGATGCCAGATCCTTGGGGGCCATGGGGTTGACCGGAACGTCAGCTGCCAACATCTATGCCCGGGACGCGGATGTGGTCATGGGGGTCGGCACCCGTTGGAGCGACTTCACCACCGCCAGCAAGACCGCCTTTCAGGATCCGGAAGTCCGCTTCATCAACTTGAACGTGTCCGAATTTGATGCCGGCAAGCACCAAGGGGTGTCGGTTACGGGCGATGCCAGGGTCTGCCTGGAGGAACTGGACGCGATGCTGTCAGACAAAGTCACCGACGCCGACCTTGACTCCCGCATCGCGGCGCTCAAGGAGGAGTGGGAATCGGAGGTGGACCGGATTTATGCCTTGCACGAGTCGGACAGCGGAGTAGCCGCGCAGGGTGCGCTCATAGGCGCCGTGAATGAACAGGGCGATCCGGACGCTGTGATGGTCGGTGCTGCCGGCAGCCTGCCGGGCGACTCCCACAAGCTCTGGCGCAGCCGCCATCCGCTGCAGTACCACATGGAATACGGGTATTCCTGCATGGGATACGAAATCGCCGGCGCCCTCGGCGTAAAGATGGCGGAACCGGACCGAGAGGTGTATATCCTGGTTGGAGACGGTTCCTATCTGATGATGGCCTCGGAGATTGTCACTTCGGTCCAGGAGGGCTACAAGCTGACAATCGTGCTGATGGACAACAGTGGCTTCAAGAGCATCGGGGGCCTAAGCCGCTCCCTGGGCCAAAGTGGATTCGGCACGCGATATCTGTTTCCCGAGAACGGTGCGCTGCCGACGGATGAGGCCGGTGGCCACAAGCGGCCCCTACCGGTGGACCTAGCCGCCAACGCCGCAAGTCTGGGTGCCGTGGTCATTGGCTGCAACTCGGTGGATGATGTTGTGGAGGCACTGGCACGCGCCAAGGACATTGACCGCACGGTCGTCATCCACGTCACCAACGACCGCTATCTCGGCGTGGATGTCTATGAGTCCTGGTGGGACGTGCCCGTGGCCGAAGTCAGCGAAATCGACACGGTCAACGCGGCGCGCGAGGAATGGGAGCAGATGCGGTCCAAGGAGCGCTTCTACCGCTAGCCAAGGTTCGGGACCGGAGGACCGCTAACGGTGCTCCGGCGCCGACAAGCAGGGAAGGATGCAAGCCATGATTGTCAAGAACTTCGTCAACGGATCGTTTGCGGCCAGCCAATCCGAAGACACCATGCCGGTGCGCAATCCGGCCACCAACGAACAGTTGGCAACACTGCCGTTGACGACTGCCACTGAAGTCGACACGGCTGTGCAGACTGCCCAGGCCGCCTATCCGGCATGGCGCCGCACCCCGGTCGTGGACCGGGTTCAGCCGCTGTTCAGGCTCAAGGCCCTGCTGGAGGATCACTTCGAGGACATTTCCCGCACGGTGACCCTTGAGTGCGGCAAGACCTTGGTCGAGGCGCGCGGCGAGGTTCGGCGGGGCATCGAAAATGTTGAAGTGGCCTGCGGCATGCCATCCCTAATCCAAGGGTGGAATAACGAGGACATTGCCCACGGCATCGACGAACACATGATCCGCCAGCCGTTGGGCGTGGTGGCGGCCATCACCCCCTTCAACTTCCCGGCGATGATCCCGTTGTGGTTTCTGCCCTACGGAGTGGCCACGGGGAATTCGTTCATCCTCAAACCCAGCGAAAAGGTCCCGCTGACCAGCCAGAAGCTGTTCGGTCTGATCGAGCAGGCGGGTTTCCCCTCCGGGGTTGTGCAACTGGTCAACGGCGGCGTGGATGTCGTAAATTCGCTCATCGATCATCCCTTGGTGCGCGCCGTTTCGTTTGTCGGGTCCACGCCGGTGGCCAAACTGGTCTACGCCCGCGCCACCGCCAACGGCAAACGCGCACAGTGTCAAGGGGGAGCCAAGAATCCTGTTGTCATCATGCCTGGGGTCGATGTGGAAGGCGCAGCCAATGCCATGGCCGAAAGCGCCTTTGGTTGCGCCGGTCAACGGTGCCTGGCCCTATCGACAGCGATCACGGTCGGTGACATGCACAAGCCGTTTGCCGAGGCCATGGCTGACCTGGCAACTTCGCGACGTGTGGGCAACGGGTTGGATGACGATACCGAAATGGGACCGGTGATCACCGAAGCAAGCCGCCAACGCATAGAAGGGATCCTGGCACAGGCCGACGACGGGAACGGACGCTTCGTAGTGGATGGCCGCGGCCGCAGCGTGGACGGACACCCGGCCGGACACTGGATCCATCCGACCATTCTTAATGCGGAACCCGGCATGCTCGTGGCCCGGGATGAGATTTTTGGCCCCGTCCTCAGCCTGATGCAGGCCGATGATCTGGACCAGGCCATCGATTGGGTCAACGATCGGGCATTCGGCAACATGGCTTGCCTGTTCACTCGGGACGGCAAGGCGGCGCGCGAGTTCCGCCACCGCGCCGATGCCGGCAACATCGGCATCAACATCGGCGTGGCCGCGCCCATGGCATTCTTCCCGTTCAGCGGTTGGAACGAGAGCTTCTTCGGCGATCTCCATGCGCAGTCGCGGCACGGTGTGGAGTTCTACACGCAGACCAAGGTCGTGGTCGAACGCTGGTAGCTGATCCACTAAGGAGACATCATGCAGGCAGGAGTGTTTGCCGCTCCCGGACAATTCATCGTCGAGGACCGCCCGGAACCGTCGCTGGACACGGTTCCGCCGGATTGGGTCAAGCTTGAAGTCGATGCCTGTGGGGTTTGCGGCACCGACCTGCAAATCGTGAAGGATCCTCCCGGCCATCCAGCCGATCCCGGTGTGGTGCTTGGACACGAGTTGGCCGCCCATGTGGTGGAACTTGGGGCTGCGGCCACTTCCGTTCGGGAGGGGGACAGGGTTGTGTTGGCCCCCAACCTGTACTGCAGGGAACAGAACCTGGAGCCGTGTCCGCAATGTCTCAGGGGACGGACCAATCACTGCGCGAACTTCCACACCATCGGGATCCACCGGGACGGTGGGTTTGCAAGGTACGTGCTGGCACCGGACAAGGCCCTGTTGCCGATTGCGCCGGACTTGCCTCTGGGCGACGCAGTGTGGATTGAGCCGCTGTCCTGCGTCCTGGGGGGCTTCAACCAGTTCGAGGTTAACGACACGGACACGGCATTGGTCATTGGTGCCGGCCCCATCGGGGTCCTCCACACCTTGATGCTCAAGTCCCGAGGCTTGTCCGTGATTGTCGCCGACCTCGCGGACACCAGGCTGGAACAGGTCCGGAATGCCGGCGTTGACCGGACCGTCAACGTCCAGGTGGAAAGCTTGGCGGAGGTGGTCAACGAAGTGACCGACGGCCGCGGAGTCGATCTGATCGTCGACGCCGTGGGCGGGCAGCTCGGCACCGCGGTGGACCTGGCGGCCATGATGGGTCAAATCTGCTGCTTTGGATTGAACTCCCTCACCCCAACAGTCAACCAGAGTCGGTTGACCGAACACGAACTCCGGATCTTTGGGACCTTCGTAGGTGTGGGCACCTTCCCGCAGGCCATTCAACTGCTGGAGGACGGCATGCTGCAGCCGTCCGGTCTCAACCTGACGATGCCCTTGGCCGACCTCGCAGAGGGCCTGGACCTGTGCCGCACCGGAGCCGCGGTCAAAGTCGTGGCAACACCCGGTTCCTAGTTCCCTGCATCTGAGCGGCCAGCAAACAGGCACTCCGCACAACCATGGCGTCCTACGGAATTGGGGTCATCGGCATGGGCTGGATGGGTGAAACCCACAGCCGGGCCTTCAGACAAATCCCCGAACGGTTTTGGAAGTCCGGACTTGATGTCCGTCTGGTGATTTGTGCGGATGAGGATGCGGACCGGGCTGAACAGGCCCGCCAACGGTTCGGCTTCGAGGATTGTTCGACGGATTGGCACACGGTCGCGACCCATCCGGGCGTGGACATCGTCACGATTGCCGTGCCCAATCAACTGCATCGGACCGTGGCCGAGGTTGTGGCTGCAGCCGGCAAGCACCTTCTGTGCGAAAAGCCGGTCGGTCTCGGTGTCGAGGATACGCGGGCAATCGCGGCAGCGGTTGTCCGGGCATCCGTGCAATCGTGTGTCGGGTTCAACTACCGCTGGGCTCCTCTCGTGCAGTATGCGCGTCAACTGCAACAGTCGGGCGGCCTCGGCAAGCTCACGCATTTCAGGGGCCGGTTCTTTTCGATGTACGGCCACAATCCGCTCAGCCAGCTGAGTTGGCGATTTGAACACGACAAGGCGGGGTACGGCTCGTTGGGCGACCTGATGTCGCATGTGCTGGACATGTCCAACTTCCTCGCGGGTCCGGTTGTACGCCTCTGCTCAATGCGTCACACCTTCGTTCCCAGCCGGCCCTTGCCGGTTCCGGGCAAGGGGACGCACTTTACACTGGGGGCTCCGGAGGATCCGGCCGGTCCCGTGACCAACGAGGACTTCGTTGCCGTTTTGGCAGAGTACGCATCCGGTGCCCGCGGTGTGCTCGAAGCGTGCCGCGTGATGTACGGCCCCAAGTGCGAGTTTGCCTTCGACCTGCACGGCGACCGCGGCGCCCTCCGCTGGGACTTCGAACGGATGAACGAACTGGGGGTCTACCGGCCCACCGACAAGAATGCCATCGGCCGGGCACCAGACCCGTACGACGGGTATACACGCATACTGGCAGGGCCCGAGCACCCCGACTTTGCCTGGTTTCAGCCGGGTGCCGGCATTTCCTTGGGGTACGACGACCTGAAGGCACTGGAGGCGTTCCACTTTGTTCGGAACATCGATGAAGGAAAGCCGCACGCACCGTCGGTGCACGATGCCTTGCGGGTGGCGGAAGCCCAACATGCCGCGTCCCAATCCTGGGCGACCGGCGGCTGGGTCGAAGTCCCTCAAATCCAGGAAAGCCCCTGACGACCAAACCGGATGAAGTTATGGAATCACGCCTGGATCAGATCAGAATTGGCAATGCCCCGTGCAGTTGGGGGACCTTGGAGTTCGGCTCCCTGAAGGATGACCGGATTTCGTGGGACACCATGATCGACGAACTGGCGGAGGCCGGTTACACGGGCACGGAGCTTGGAGACTGGGGATTTTTCCCAACGGATCCACACCATCTGGCCGCCGCGCTGGCGGAGCGCTCCCTCGATATGACCGGTGCCTATGTCGGCACTCGGCTTGAAGACGCGTCGCAACAGGCCGAAATCGTCGAACACAATCTGATGATTGCCCGGCAGCTGCGCGCTGTTGCGGACCTGAACCACCAGGACCACACCCCGTTCTTGGTGGTCGCTGCGGACAACGGATCGGATCCCGTGCGCATACAAAACGCCGGGCGCATCATCCCCGACATGGAGTTGGAGGATGGCCTCTGGCCGGTACTGGGAGAGACCGTCAACCGGATTGCGGTCGCGGCGCGGGACGAGGCCGGCATTGCGTCGGTGGTGCACTTCCACGCGGCCGGTTGGATCGAAACGCCGCGCGAGATCGATAGGCTGCTGGAGCATGTGGGCGACCACGTGAACCTCGTGTTCGACACCGGTCATTTCGCGTTGGGCGCCGGCAGCGCCGATACAGTTCTGGCAACCATGGACCGATTGGCTTCCCGCATTGGCTATGTCCACTTCAAGGACTGGAGTTCGCGTCTTGCCGCCGAGGTCGCCCAGGCGGAACTCGACTACTTTCAAGCCGTGGCCAAGGGCGTGTTCTGCGAGTTGGGCCAGGGGGATGTGGACTTCCCCGCGGTGCGCGACTGGCTGCTGCGTACCGGCTACACCGGCTATGTCACCGTTGAGCAGGATGTCGTGGCGGGATTGGGTTCGCCGTTCGAAAGTGCGCAGCGCAATCGCAGGTACCTGGCCGACATTGGCTTTGTCAACTGACCGTCAAACGGTCGCCACCCGGACTCAAGGAGTTAGTCGTGCTGGAACCCGTCTACACGCATGAGCGCAACTTTGGTTGCCGTCTGACCGAGATGACCTACCGGGGCTTGAAGTCCCTGGTGATGGAGAACGAGCTCCTGCGCGTCACCATCCTGGTGGACAAGGGCACCGACATCTTCGAATTCCTGCACAAGCCCACCGACACGGACTTCATGTGGCGGTCTCCCCTGGGGGTACGCGCCACGCGCAACTTTGTCCCCTCAAACCCGCGGGCCGACGGGCCCTTCCTGGACTACTACTTCGGCGGCTGGCAGGAATGCTTCCCGGTGGGCGGGTATCCGACCACCGTCGCGGACGGCGAGTTCGGGTTGCACGGCGAAACCCCGCTGATGCCCTGGAACATGCAAGTCCTGCTGGACACCCCCGAGTGCATTTCGGTGAAGTTCGATGTCCGCACCTACCGTTCGCCGTTGCGCATTGAGAAGGTCGTCACCCTGCACCGTTGGCAGGCCAACCTGCAGTTTCATGAAATCGTGACGAACGAAGGCGAAGTTCCCTTTGAGATTCTCTGGGGTCATCATCCCGCGTTTGGCGCTCCCTTTCTCGACAGCAGTTGCGTGGTGGACATTCCGGGCGCCAAGGTGCGCGTGGTCGAGGCGGAACCCACGACTCGCCTGGAATCGGGCGAAGACTACACTTGGCCATTCGTCCAGGGCAGGGATGGCAGCACGATTGACCTGAGCCGCATACCGGGCCCGGAAACCAAGTCCCACGATCTGGCGTTCCTGTTTGATCTGGAAGCGGGATGGTACGGATTGACGAACCAGGCGCGGCAGGTGGGCTTCGGCATGTACTGGCCAACCGAGATCTTCAATTCCATTTGGTTCTGGCAGGTGTACCGGGGCAGCGCGGGCCATCCCTGGTACGGGCGCACCTACAACATTGCCCTGGAACCGTGGACGGCACCGTACCACCATTTCGCCGAGACCCAGGCGCACTCGGCGACGCGCACGATGGAACCGGGCGAGGTGCTGGACATTCGGTTTGGCGCCGTGGCCTATGCTGGCCTTGAGAGAGTCACCGGGATCTCGACATCGGGCGATGTTTCAGGGACCTGATTGGCGGTTCATCCAGTTATCATCACTTGGCTTGAACGGGTTGGCCCGGGACTGGTTCGGCACTCCATCAGGGCTTCCCGGGAGCCACTGATGTCCTGGATCCCGCGGGCTGAGACGGTTGCCTATTGCCAAATGCCATGCGGCCTCAAACAGTTTCGCACCCGACTATAATCAACCACGGTCAACTGCTTTGGTTGGCTTGGAATCCGGTAAAGAAAAGGAGTTTTGACAGCAACATGTCTTCGCGCCATTCAACACACGGTGTGTCCAGAAGGGACATGCTGCGATTGTCCGGCCTGGGAGTTGTGGGTGCCGCTTTGGCGGCTTGTGTCGCGCCCGATGGCGCATCGTCCGGTGAGGACGGAGCGGCTCAGGAACCGGTGGACATCATCGCGACTACCCAGATGCCCGTGAACACCTTTGACAACTCGATCGAGCGATCGCTGGAACGGCTGCCCAACGTTGCCTTGGAAGTCAACGCCAACGGCTGGGGTGCCGGTGGTTGGGATGGCTACTCCGACACGCTTCTGACCAGGATCGCGGGCGGCGAACAGATCGACGTGATCATGATCGCGATTGAGGGTCTCGGCCTCCTGGCGGCCAAGAACGTTCTGGTTCCCCTGGATGGATTCATCCAGGGGGATCCCGAGGCTGAAGAGATCCTCATGAACGATGTCCATGTCACGCTGCGCGAAATGCTGCAGGTAGACGGACAGCAAATGGAATATCCGTTTTCGTGGAACAACATGGTCATGTACTACAACACGGCTGTGTTCGAGGAGGTAGGCCTGGAACCTCCCGCCAACGACTGGAATTGGGACGACTTTCTGGAAGCGTGCCTCGCGGTCGCCCGCGTGACCGGTGGAGCCGACGACCGGTTCGCCTATTCTTTCTGGGGTGGCGGCATGTTCGGCATGGCGGCTTGGTACTTCAACAACGACACGTCGCCGTTGAGTGAGGATTGGCTCGAGTCGAACGTGCTGGATCCCAAGGTTCTTGAGACGCTCCAATTTCTGGCGGATCTGATCCTGGTACACAAGGTGGCTCCCAATCCGGAAGGTTGGGACGAGTGGGCTCAATTCCATGCCGGCAATCTCGTGATGCGCACCTGCGGCCGCTGGTGCATCGGGGGATCCCTGGAAGCCGACTTCACCACCTACAACATTCAATACCAGCCACACCAGGCGGGACCCATCCGCACCGTGGCCGGCACGGACGGCTGGGGCATCTCGACTTCCAGCGAAAACCCGGACGAGGCTTGGGAAGTTGTGAAGCTTCTGTCGGGTACCGAAGCCTCACTGGACATGGTGCAGCTGGGCGGCAACATTCCAGCCCTGCGGTCGGTGGCGGAGATGCCGCTGTTCGCCGACTACGGTCCTGCCAACACCGCCTTGTTCTACGAAACGTTGGACTTCGCGGCCACCGTGCCGTCCCCGCCCAACTTCAATGCTGTCGAACCGATTTTGAACCGGAACTACGCGACGATTTGGAACGGAGAGAAAAGCGTTGAGGAAGCCATGCAGGCGGCCCACGACGAACTGGTCCCCGAAATGGCAAAGCTACAGGGCTAAATGTTCGTGATTGGTCCGGTTTGAATGCAATGATCCGGGGACGGCTGATTGCCGTCCCCGGCACAGTTGGGCATCCTCAGCCCCTTGAAAGCAACTGATTTCAACTCCATGGCAACCGCAGATCTGTCTGCGCCGAGCGGCTTTCGGCGGCGATTTTCGATTGCCCACTGGGGCATCGCCGGCCGCGAAGCGTTGGCAGGGTATCTGTTCACGGCACCGGCCTTGATTGGCTTGCTCAGCTTCACTGCGTTGCCGATCGTTGCTTCGCTGGTATTGATCTTTCTGAACTACGACCTGTTGACCCCGCCCACATGGGCGAGCGGGTCCAACATCAGCCGCCTGTTCGACGATGCCCGGATGCTGATCATATACAGGAACACGGTACAGTTGGTGGTGGGTGCCACGTTCCTGAACAACGTGTTGGGGTTGCTTCTGGCAGTTGGACTCAACCGTTCGATGCCTTGGATCCTCCGCTACATCCTCCGTACGTCCATTTTCTTTCCCGTGCTCACCACCACGGCCTCCCTGGCGGTCGTTTGGCGCTTTCTCCTGACCCAGGACCGCGGCGTGGTCAATTTCCTGCTGGGCCAAATCGGCCTGGATCCGGTACCGTGGCTCAGCAGTTCCCGGTGGGCTCTGATTTCCGCCACAATCTACGATGTCTGGAAGAGTTGCGGCTTCCTGATGGTTATCTATCTGGCGGGCCTGCAAGGCATTCCGTTGGTCTACTACGAAGCGGCGCGCATCGATGGGGCGGGCCGGTTTCAACAATTCCGCAACGTGACCCTGCCGCTCATTTCACCCACCGCGTTCTTCGCGGTCGTAATTTCGCTGATCGGTGCGTTCCAGATCTTCGACAACGTGTGGGTTCTGACGTCGGGCGGTCCCGGCGATGCCTCGCGCACCATCACCATGTACATCTACGAGAAAGCGTTCCGTGGATTCGAAATGGGGTATGCGTCCGCCGTGTCCTTCACGCTGTTCATGGTCCTGATTTGCCTCACCCTTGGCCAGTTCTGGGTTGCCCGTCGCTGGGTCCACTACGAATAGCCAGCAAAGTCCGGGATTGTCGGCGTGGCAGGTACCCTGAGCAGCAACACAGAGACCGCATCGGCTGCACGGCGCGCACGGCGCTCGCCCTGGCACTATCTGGGGGAGTCGGTGCTGTGGGCCTTGCTGGTCGGCATCGCCCTGATCGAAGTCGCGCCCCTGACCTGGATGTTCTCCACTTCGTTGCGCGATCCCAAGAATTCGTTCGATCTTCCACCCGATTTCTGGCCTACTGCGTTTCACTGGCAGAACTACCATACGGTCATCACCTCGCCCGACATCGAGTTCCTCCTGTTCTTCTGGAACAGTCTCAAGATCGCTCTCATCGTGTCGGCAGCGCAATTGCTTACCTGTTCCATGGCTG
Organism: Caldilineaceae bacterium; assembly: GCA_965208365.1. Classification (GTDB taxonomy): domain Bacteria; phylum Chloroflexota; class Anaerolineae; order Caldilineales; family Caldilineaceae; genus Bin34. The sequence goes on from OZ242330.1 coordinate 3,605,755, forward strand.
GATTTGCCTTCGGCCGGCTCCAGTTCAGGGGACGCGATTTTCTTTTCGGCCTGTTTTTAGCCTCCCTCATGGTGCCGGCCACCGTAACCCTGATTCCATCCTTCATCCTCATCAAGGAGATGGAACTCATCAACACCCACTGGGCACTGATTCTACCCAGCATTACCAGTGCATTCGGTGTGTTTCTGTTGCGGCAGCACTTCAAGTCGCTACCGGAGGAACTCATCAACGCAGCGAAGATCGATGGGGCCACGTACTTCAGGATTTACTGGCAAATCCTTCTGCCCCTGACTGGTCCGGCCCTATCGGCCCTGGGCATATTCACCTTCTTGGGCTCCTGGAACAACTTTGTGGGTCCGCTACTCTTCCTGCGGGACTGGGACCTGTACACGTTCCCCATTGCCATCGCCACCCTTAGGGGATATATGGGCACCGGCAACCAGTCTGAGGTTCTGGCAGGGATCATGATCTCCGTATTCCCCATCCTGGTGTTCTTCCTGTTCGCCCAGCGCTGGATTGTCCAGGGGGCCGCCATAACCGGCATGAAGGGATGACCTCGCTGGAACACGGCATCAACCCTGACACCTATCTGGGTCAGACGGTACGCACGTTGTGGGAGAGCGCCCCGCAACTGTTGCGGGGTGCCCTGCTGTTCAATCTCGTTGGCCTACCTGCATTCGCGTTCTTCGCTCTGGGATGGCTGGTGCCTGCCTTGGTGGCTGCAGTGGTGACAGTAGGCCCGGGCTGGAGCGCCTTGCTCGCATACGAGACACGGTTGTTGCAGCAGCGGTCGGCTGGCATCGTGCGGTTTTGGCAGGCCTTGTGTCGCTACTGGGTTCGAAGTTGCCTGCTTGGGTTGTTGCCGGCAGTTCCCGCCGCGTTCCTGCTGGCATTGCTGCCCGCGCTGGAGGGACAGGTTGCGGTGCCCGCAAGCCTCTGGTTCGGGATCGCCGCCAACCTCTTTGCACTGGCAGTGGCCGCGACCTTGGCCCTCTATGCGTTTCCCAACCTAGTTCAGCGTGAACTGGGCACGGTTGCCTGCATCCGCGATGCACTCATCCTGTCAAGTCGGCATCCGGCCCACGCTGTGGGCCTGTTGGCCATGGGTGTGTTGTTTGGCATGGGCATTGCATACGTGAGTCTGGGCTTGGTCCTGCTCCTGCCCACCGTGTACGGTTTGTTCATCGCCGGCAACGGCTTGGCGGTAGTGGAGGCTGAATTCGCACAAGCCTGAAGGTGCCCGTTGCGCAGGGCGTACCCGCTGCCGTACCGGAACTGAAATTTCAACGTGGTCGCAGACCCAAAACCAAGGACACTGTCAACATGGATCCGTTCGTATACCGCGGCGAGCACACCAACCAGATAAGCTTTCCGCTGGGGGGCATTGGAACCGGCTGTATCGGGTTGGCGGGCAACGGACGCCTGATCGACTGGGAGATTTTCAACCGGCCCAACAAGGGCAGCGTCAACGGCTTTTCCCATTTTGCCATCAAGGCGGAAAACCGCGACGAGGTGGTGGATGCACGGATTCTGCACGGCAACTTGGCGGCTCCCTATCAGGGAGAACTGCACGGCGGCACGTTTGGTACCTTCGGGTGGGGTCCTCGCCGCGAGTATCTGACCGGCCTCCCGCACTTTGCCTCCGTGGATTTCACGGGGAAGTTCCCGATTGCCGGCCTGGACTTTGTCGACGCCTCCTTTCCCGGCAAGGTGCGGATGACGGCGTTCAATCCGTTCATCCCCACCGATGCCGACGATTCCGGGTTGCCGGCGGCATTCTTCGAGTTCAACGTTCAGAACCCGACCAACGGGGAACTCACCTATTCGCTGGTCGGTGTCCTGTCCAACCCTTTGGCCAAACCTACGCGAAATCGGGTCGAATCGACCCCGTGGGGAACCGTGCTCAAGCTGTCGGGCGAGGGTACCCAACCCGATGATCCGGCTTTTGGCGACATGGCCCTGGCCACGGATGCCGGCAACGATGCCGACATGGAGGTGAGCTGGCAGGAGTACTGGTTTCGGGGTACCTGGTTCGACAATCTGGAGATCTACTGGAAGGACCTCGAGACCGCGGGCCCCTTCGCCAATCGGACGTATTCGGATTCGTCTGCCAGGGCGCACGGGGTGCGCCTGGATGATCAAGACAGTGGCCTGCTGGCTGTCCACTTCGCGCTCAAACCCGGGGCAAGTCGTCGGGTGCGCTTCGTGATCAGCTGGAACTTTCCCAACTGTGAGGATTATTGGCATCCGGAGGAAACCCGCGGCACCTGGAAGAACCACTACGCTATGCGTTGGGATAGTTCCGTCGATACGGCACGATACGCACTTGAGGACTGGCCGCGGCTCTACACGGTCACAGACACGTTCAGGGAGGCCTTGTTTGGATCGACGCTGCCGCCCGTTGCCCTGGATGCCGTTTCGGCCAACCTGGCCATTCTGAAATCTCCCACTGCTCTGCGTCTCGAAGACGGCACGTTCTACGGTTGGGAAGGCCTGCATCCGGACGAAGGGTGCTGCGAAGGCAGCTGCACCCACGTCTGGAACTACCAGCAAGCACTCGCCTTCCTGTTTCCCGAGCTGGAGCGGTCCATGCGAACCGCGGACTACCAGTACAACCTGCAACCGGACGGCGGCATGCCCTTTAGACTGCAGCTTCCACTGGGAACTGCCCCCTGGGGTTTCCGTCCCTGCAGCGACGGCCAGCTTGGTGGTGTAATGAAGACGTACCGCGACTGGAAGATCTGCGGTGACGACGATTGGCTTCGGGAATTGTGGCCGGCAGTGCGGCGGTCGCTTGAATATGCCTGGAGCGAACACAACCCGGATCGGTGGGACCCAGAACGCTCGGGGGTACTGACCGGTCGTCAGCACCATACGCTGGACATGGAGCTGTTCGGGCCGAATGCCTGGCTGACAGGGTTCTACCTGGGTGCCCTTAAGGCCGCATCCAAGATGGCACGCCATCTTGGAGAGCATAGATTTGCTGACGACTGTCTGGGCATGTTCGAAAGTGGCAAGGCCTGGGTTGACGAACACCTGTTCAACGGCGAGTTCTACATTCAGCAGGTTGATCTGAGGGACAAGGCACTGCTGGAGGGTTTTGGGAGCCATGCCGACACGCTGCGCGGCGGATCCCCGTTGGGAGCGTATTGGAACAGCGAACATGAGGAGATCAAATACCAAATTGGGGAAGGCAGCAGCATCGACCAGGTGCTGGGCCAGTGGCATGCCTCGTTGTATGGCCTCGGTGATCTGTTGGATCCGGAGCAAGTGAAATCGGCGTGCGCGGCGATTTATCGGCACAACTTCATCCCGGACATGAGCCGGGTGTACAACCCGTGCCGCATCTATTGCCTCAACGACGAAGGTGGTTTGGTCATCTGTGCCTGGCCGGAAGGCGCCTACAAGCCGTTGATTCCCGCCCCTTATTCGCAGGAGACCATGAACGGGTTCGAATATGCCGCGGCAACCCACATGATCATGGTGGGTCTGGTCGATGAAGGTCTGGAATGTGTACAAGCCATTCGGGACCGGTACGACGGAGCCAAACGAAATCCGTGGAACGAGTTCGAATGTGGCAACAACTACGCACGCAGCATGGCGTCCTACGCCTTGCTCAACGCCTACTCAGGGTTCAAGTTCGACATGTCCAAGGGTTTGGTCGGGTTCAATCCAGTACTCCGGGGCACGGACCAGTTCCGATGCTTCTGGTCATTGGATCGGGGATGGGGCACGGTTGAGTTGGATGCCGACGGCTGCCGGTTGAGTGTGCTCCACGGAGACCTTCCCCTGCGCCACTTGCAGGTACCGGTCCTCGGTGGAATGAACGATCCAATGGTGACTGTTGACGGACAATCGGTTCCGTTTGAGCGTAAGGGTGACCAGCTCACCTTGGAGACTGAAGTCACAATCGGAACCGCACAGTCCCTTGTGGTTCGGGATTCGTGACACCTTGACCGCGCCACCACACTCGATGTACGAATTCCCAATGTCCGGATCCCCAAAAGACCTCCCCACCAATATGATCAAGGGATGCACGCGAAGGACCGCACATAATGGGATTTCAAGAAGGCCATCCTCTTTGGCTCTGCCAATCAGCTCGCGGGCGGGATATGCAGTAGGCAAGGCTAATTTGAAGGTTACCCAATCGGCAGCCTTTCGATACTCGACATAAATCGCTAGGCATGACCGCGACCATGCCTAGCGGCCGTGGTTCCTTGATCACAGCTTGCAGTACTAACGCAGTGTTGGAGGGACTTGGTGCTGCCGGTACTGCGTAGCTACGAGATTCGTTGGAAGGGTCGCTGGTTCGGTGTGGTGTGTTTGGTTGAGGTTGGCTGTGGTCGGCGACTGATACCGGGGCACCGCCCTGAATTACCGGCTGCCGGACTCTGTCTCTGTCCCCAATGGCCGAGGCTGGACACTCAACACAGTGTTCAGGCAATGACTTGGAGGCTATGTCGAGCCGAGTTTGAAGGTTGCCAATTCCCTGACCGGGCGGAACTCGACCAGTCCGATTTCCTGAAACCATCCCCGTATCGGCCGGAACTGCTCCCAGCAGTGTTTGCCCACCTGTCCAATCTCGGCACCTGTCAGGTCAGTTGCAACGGTGGCATGAGGTACCCAATTCCCTGGCAGGTAGTGGGCTGAGGCGCAGCCTCCATATCTGGAAAAGACTGTGTGAAACCGTTCGTGAACGGCGAGTAACTCGCTCGTCACTACAGGTGCCAGGAAAATCACCCCCTCCTCGGTTGGAAAGGTTCCCACACTGCCCAGTTGGACCTTGAGGGGAGCCAATGACTTGGAAAACGCGGGCAGCTCCTGAAGGAAGCTGCGATGGTCAAAGTCATCGGAATACACAGCGAGCGATACGTGCGGTCTCCCGCCGTTGGTCAACATCGTGGACAAGCCGAACGCGTCTGCGATTCCGCTCCAAATTCTTCGGACGGCGAGATCGCTGTCGGGATCAAAGTAGAGTTCAATTGCATAACCCATTTGGGGACTTTCCACTCGCCAGTCTTGCTGTCGGATTGCTACAGGCTTGTCCAAACTTCAGACTGTTGGTGGCATGCCAGGCGACGCACATCCGCCACGGCGCGGGTTTATCGCTTTCCCTGCCCTTGTCACGCAGCAGCGTCCCATGCATCAAGTATTGCTTCCCTGAAGCATTCCAGGATTTGCCAGGTCTCCTGTTCGGTACAAACCAACGGAGGTGCCAAGGCTCCCCAAGTGGGCTGGACACGCATGATCAATCCGTGGTCTATCGCCTTGCGGCGCAAGACCGGCCCCAACCCTTGGTTGACATTGGGCGAACCGGGTTCCGAAACCAGATCGAATCCCACAAGGAGGCCTTCCCCGCGCACATTGGCGATCGGAAGTTCGGTTTGCCATTCCTTCAGTGTCTCCTTGACCAGGCGTCCCTGAGCCTGACTGTTGGCGCACACATCCTCTTCCTCCATGATGGCGAGCACCTCTACGCCGACTGCGCTGGTCAGGGCATTGGAGGCAAAGGTATGACCATGGTTGAAGTGCCGCTGGTCCGCCTCGGCACCGATAAAGGCTTCGGCCAAGTCTGGACGGGTAACCATGGCGCTGACCGGCAGGACTCCGCTGGACAGACCCTTGCCGCAAGTCAGGATGTCCGGGGCGACACCGAAGGTCTGGGCACCGAACATCTGGCCCGTCCGGCCAATGCCGGTAATGATCTCGTCATAAATCAGAAGGATGTCATGCGTCCGGCACAGATCCAGGATCCCTTCCAGCCAACCTGCGGGAGGCACTGCAATCCCGGCCAGGTGAATGACGGGCTCAATGATTAGGGCCGCAATTGTGGAGGCGTCTTCGCCTTCGATTTGGCGTTCCAGCAAATGAAGGGCGAGGTTTGTCGCAGCCTCGGGGGATCCCGCTGCTTGTGTCAGGTAGGCGGGAGGCAGGAACTTCAGGAAACCGCCCATCTGAGGTTCGAATGCGGTCTTGCGCGAACCGGTGCCACTGGCTGCCATGGCACCCGCGGTGGCACCGTGGTAACTGTCGTAGCACGACAGGATCTTGTACTTGCCCGGATTGCCTGTCAGCCGGTGGTACTGGCGCGCAAACTTGAAGGCGGCCTCGTTGGCCTCGGAACCTCCGCTGAAACTCTTGACGAACGTCATGTCGGGAGGCGCCACGGCACCGAGTGCGGCCACAAGCTGCAGGGAGACATCGGCGATGCCGTGCATCGGAGGAGCCAGCGTGACTCGCTCCAGTTGGCTCGACACCGCCTGATTGAGCCTGGGGTGATTGTGGCCCAGGGATACGGCGTATACCCCGCTCAGTCCGTCCAGAAACTCCTTGCCATGCACGTCGGTGTAGGTGATCCGATCCGCCTTGCTGATGATGACTGGTTGCTTGAGGAACTCCGTAGTCTGGGTGAAGTCGATAAAGGTGTGCCGGACAAGATGGTTCCAGTTGGCGGCGCGGTCGGCATTGATGGTCATGGGTCGGGCCTCAGAGGCAAACAAACGAATGTATTCCGGAAATCGACGCTTGGTTGATCGGGACGGGAGGTAGGGTTGTCGTCATCCGGAATTGGTGTCTCGGGACGGTCCTGCGTGTCCGGGACGGTAGTCTCGTCCCCGTGGCTTCACAGTCTCCAGTGCCCTCCTGCAGTGTGGCGAGGTCCGGCCCCAACAGCATGTGTCTGTCCGTTCATGTGAAATGGGGGCAATGGCACATCTGGATTCTCGCAGACAGTACGACCGTGTTCAGCGGTCGTCCGCCAGAGGACCAGTGTTGGGTTGCGGCCTCAGGCGAGTACCGCCAGACCGCGCCTGACCTGCTGCCCGTCTTGGATGAAGGGAACGTCCTGGCCCCAAGGCGCGGTGCCGTCCTTGTTCATAATGATTTCCTTGGAATACTGGGCCAGGAAGCTGCGCCGAATGTTCTTGGAAACGTTGGTGCCAGACCGGTGAAACGTGCGGCTTGAGAACACCACGATACTGCCGGCCGGAACAATGGCCGGGATGTCTCCCTTGTATCCGATTTTGTCGTTGGTTTCCGCCTCCACCGTGTGGTCGAACAGATCGTCCGGGGTCATGCCTGCCCTGTCGTACGGCAGAACGTAGATGGTGCCGTTCTCAAGAGTCATGTTGTCCAAGGCGCACCAGCACGACAGGTACGGTGTGTGGTAGTGCCCGATGTATCCGGAATCCTGGTGCCAGGCAAATTTGGTGCCCACTTCCGGTGCCTTGACCACGTACTGCTCGTGGAACAGCCACACGTTGTCACCCAGCGTGGCTTTGGCTACGTCGGCCATCAGAGCGCTGAAGAGGAACGCGGCGATGACGTCGCTCTCCTTGCCCCGGTTGGCGATGAAGTAGCGCTGCTTGTAGTGGCTGATGCCATAGGAGGTAATCCCCTTGGCTTCCATCTCCCGATCGGTTTCCAACACGAGCCGGTCGCATTCGCTGCGCAGGCCGTCGAGCTGGTCCTGGGGAATGACACCCTCAAGAATGAAATATCCTTGGGTCCGGTATTGCTCTCGTTGTTGTTGGGTTACATGGGACATGGGTCGGCTCGGAAACTTGATCGATCCCTCAACAAGGTCAGCCCGATGCCATCAGAGCCAGGAGGAAACCCGCACTGTCGGCGGCTGCTTCCAACGGAGAAACAACATCGAGCTGGGTGTGATGCAGCGTGACGCTGCCGGTGTAGTCAATGCCTTCAAGGCCCAGTATAACTGCCGGCATGTCGATTCCACCCGGGTCCGTGAAGCGGTGGAGCGTGGTTGGAATCCGTCCCTGACTCCATGTATCCATCATGAGTGTGCCTTGGGGGTCCGGAGTGTGGTTTTGGAGGTACACGTTGAAAATCACTTCGGCCAACCGTTCGATGGCCTCCGGTCCGTAGGGCTCACCACACAACGCCAGATTGGCCGGTTCATAAATCAACCCAAAGTTGGGCCGGTCGACCCGGCTACACACGTCCAGGCATCCCTCGATGGTTTCGAACAGGCTTTGTGTGTGGCACTGGTGGGCCAGGCGGATTCCTCGCTCGCGGGCCTTGTCTGAGGCAAGCCGCGCGGCTTCGATGTCTACCTGTTCCTTGAGGCAGACCCGAATGAGATCGCAATCCAATCGCTCGCACAGGTCCAGGGCCGGCTCAATGTTCCGCAACACGCCCGGTCCCTCGGGGCTGTTTTCGGGCACGGCGAAGTCGGGCGTCACCATCGACACGCTCAGCCCGGTCCGCTTCACCGTAGCCAACACCTCGGTCTGGTGGGACGGGGCATCAGCCACCCCAACGACCGATGCACGCATGCAAAGAGCCCGGTAGCCGGCCTTGTTGGCCGAGGCTGCGATGTCGGCAAGCGGTACGGTGGAGATGCGTTTGTTGGTGAAGCTCTCGGCCACACGCACGGACAGAGACAAGTACATGTGGTTCGTTTCCTGTTGGAGGCTTTTCAGTGACCAAACGCGGTACAAACCGAGTCGAGCACCTGATCATTATGCGGTTTCACAACTGTGGGTTTCCGCCTGTGTGGGCAAGTAGCCGCGGATTATTGGGTTAGGATCGGCGTACCTCGTCATTGGCATGGTGTTTGCGGTCATAGGCCGCAGTCAGTGTCCAAGTTCTTTGGCAAACCGGCAAGAATCGAATGTTCACGGTCAAAAGATTTTCCACCAACCCATTGGTTCACGCCGACTGCCATCCCGCGCTTGAAGGCAATGTCAACGGAGCCTCGGTGATTGAGACTCCTACATGGCTTCCGGGCCGCATGGGTCGGTACTACATGTATTTTGCTCACCATCAGGGCATGAGCATCCGCTTGGCCCACGCCGATCAGCTGGATGGTCCCTGGCGGGTTTACGAGCCGGGAACACTGCAGCTTGCGCAGACTCCCTGCCATCACCATATCGCCTCGCCGGACGTTCATGTGGACGAGGAACGCCGACAAATCCTCATGTACTTCCACGGGCCGGTGTTGAAACGGGACCGGTTCGCTGACGATCCCCTGTATCTGAAGTTTCCCTATCTGGGAGGTCAGCGTTCGCTGCTGGCCACGTCCCACAACGGCATCGACTTCGTGTCCGGAAACCGCATCTTGGGACCGAGCTACTATCGGGTATTCCGCTGGAGGGAACGAAGATATGCCATCGCGATGCCCGGCATTTTGTATCGGCAAGCTGGTGATGCATGGGACGATTTCGAGGAAGGGCCACACCTGTTCAGCGAGGCGCACCGCCACTTCGCTGTTCTGGCCGGCGATGCGCGGCCTGTCGTGTTTTTCAGCAAGGCCGGCGACTGCCCGGAGCGCATCCAGGCCGCGCCTCTGATTACCGAAGGTCCTTGGATCGAGTGGAAGGCCGGTCCGGAATTCGAAGTGTTGGAACCAAAAACCCCGTACGAAGGGATAGATCAGGTTCTGGAACCCTCGGCGCGGGGCGCCATCCACGGTCCGGCGCGACAGTTGAGGGATCCATGCATCTTCACTTCCGAAGAGCAGGATTACTTGATCTATTCGGTGGCAGGGGAAATGGGCATTGCCGGAGCGCACCTCGCGTGGACGGGGCATGCGCGCCTGCAGTGACTGAAGTGATCAACCTGGACTGGCCACCAGCTGCCTACCGCGATCCGGAGTGGCATCAATCCGGCACGACAGGTCGGTCATTCGGGTCGCGGTGCACAATCTCGCCTCCTGCCATGGTCAGAAGTGCCTTGGTGTCCAGCAGATCGTCCGGGGAACATGCCAGCACGTCCCGATCCGGAACCGTCAGGTCGGCTCGCATGCCGGGAGCCAGGGTCCCGATATCCCGTTCGAGTCCTTCCAGGAAGGCTGCCTCCACCGTGTAGGCCCGCAACGCCGACATCCGATCCACTTTTTGAGCGGGGTACCAGCCGTCGGGTCCGGGGTTTCCGTCGGCACGACGACGCGTGACCGCGGCATGCAGACCAACCCAGGGGTTGGGAGTCTCCACCGGTGCATCCGAGCCGAACGCCATGCGGGTTCCGTGCGACAGCAGCGACTTGAAGGCATAGGCGTACTGGCCCCGCGGGCCCCAGTACTGGTCTACCATCGCCATGTCCTGCGTGGCATGGATGGGTTGCACTGCAACGTTGATGCCCAAGTGGGCGAAGCGGGAAATGTCCTGCTCCAACAGGACCTGGGCATGCTCCACCCGATGGCGGCGTTCTTCGGGTGTCACGCCCGCCTCCCGTTCCTGCCGACGAACTTCCTGAAACACGTCCAGGACATCCCGATTGGCCCTGTCGCCGATGGCGTGGACGCAGCTGGCAATTCCGCGGCTGCTGGCCAATGCCACAAGTTCAAGCATTTCCTCCTTGTCCACCACCGTCATGCCGTAGTTGTCCGGTTCGCCGGCATATGGCTCGGCCATGGCCGCGGTCCGGGGACCCAGGGCACCGTCGGCGAACAGTTTCAGGCCCCCTACGGTGAGCCAAGGACCGCGCATCGGTCCTGTCAATCCAAAATCGAGAGCATGGGGAAACTGGTCCTGGGACACATGGTTTACGGCGCGCAGCCGCAGCTGGCCCGACCTGTCCAACCGTTGGAAGGCCTCGAATCCCTGTCTGCCGTCAAAGTCGTGAACCGACGTAACTCCCCATGCATGAAGGCGTGTCTGTCCTTGCAGACAGGCCGTTTCCATGGCCGATGCCGAAGGAGCCGGACAAATCTGTTCGACCAATCCGATGGCCGGGTTTTCCAGCAGCAGGCCGGTGGGTTTGTTGTCGTCGTCCAGCTCGACGAAGCCCCCGGCGGGAGCGACGGCGCCTGCATGTAGGCCGGCTTGACTTAGGGCCGAGCTGCTGGCGACTGCGGCGTGGCCACTCTTGGCATACAGCAGAGTCGGTCGATGACCACAGGCAGAGTCAAGGTCGTGTCGGGTTGGAAACCGGCCTTCGGGCCAAATAGCCTGGTTCCAGCCCCGGCCCAACAGCCAACTACCTTCATTCAGGTTGGCAGTGGCACTCCGCAACCGGTCAAGCATTGCTGCCAAGGAGGGCACCTCAAAGAGGTCCGCCTCCTGCAAGGACAGCGACCAGTTTGTGAAGTGCATGTGGGAGTCGCATAGTCCGGGCAATACAAGCCGTCCTCCCAAATCAACGGTCAGCGTGCCGTGCCCCGCGGCTCCGTTGGAACTGCCGGGACCACCCACGTGTGTGATGCGGTCTCCGTGCCAAACCAGTTCAGTCGCCCACGGCATCGCCGGCCAGTTCGTGAGGATTCGGGCGTTGGTCAGGATGCCGTCGGCAAACACTGCTTGTTCCATGTGGATTGCATCATGACGAGGGTCGACCAGACGGTAACTTCAAGGCCGCAGAACAAACACCCAGTCCTGGATGATGGGCGGCGTTGGCATAAAGCTTGTCCCGTCCGGTTCGGCCACAATGTCCACGGCCTCCAGTTCCTCACCGGATTTGGGGTTGAGGTAGAAACCCTCGCGCCTCGACCCTGGTTCAAGTTCTAGCAGTTGCAAGCCTCCGCGGCGCAGCAGGAAGATGGCGGGGGCGGGGATGAATATAATCCGCGTCCCATCGGACGCCGCCGCGGCGTATGGCAGGATGCGGTCTTCTTCGGATGCGTGGTCGCTCACAAGATGGGGTGACGGGGTCAGCGACGGCCAATCCAGCGTGTCGAGGAACTGCTTGGCCAAGCCAATCTGACCGGAACCACCCAACTGGCTAGCGTCGCGCCACGACGGACCACCCCAAGCCATGCCGTGCGGCGAGGCACCATAGGGCATTTCATTGCTGTTGACCTGCCACAGCCCGTTGGCGCCATAGGTGAACCCGGCGCTGCCGGAGAGGGCGCTCGACCAGTACAGGAATCGTTGGATGTCGGGACCGCTCGACTCCAGAATGCCCTCATAGTTCACCTCGCTGATGATCACGGGCATGGCGGGATCTTTGGCCAGCGAAGACTCGAGCATGTTGATGGTGTTTGAGAGGGCCGGAAACCCCTGGTGTCCGGTCTGGAGCATTTCGAAGTTGATGGTGGTGGGATCGTTCACCTGTTGCCGGCCAAAGTCGGTGGGGTGAATCGTGACGGGACGCTGGAAGCCGTCCTGGGAGCGAATCCAAGTTGCCATGGCGGACCAGGCGGCGCTGCGTGTCCTGCGCCATTCATCCATGTCCTCGATCCGATGGGCGTCCACATAGAACGGCATGAGGCCTTCGCCGGCAACACACCACGTGACCGGCAGACTGGCATAGCGCGCAACGAGATTGCGCCAGTGATGGCGCAACACGTCCGGGCCGGCGAAGTCCATGAAATATCCCCAGAATCCGACGATGCAAGGAGAGAGCCCTGCGTTGACCAGCATGCCGATGCGCCGGTCCATTTCACGGAAGTACGCGGGGTTGATCGAATTGAAGTCCTGGTCCCACGGGTAGCCGGCGTCGCCCATCCCGCGCTCGTCGTACCAGTGCATGTCGGGATAGAGGCCGGCAATGATTTGGATTACCGTGAACCCTTTCGCGACGCGGTCCTCAATCAGGAATTCAAGACCTTCTAGCGGCAGCCGCCGCGACAGGCCCATCCACCATGTATCGCCCAGCCAGTTGAAAGGGGTGCCCGAGGCATGGGCGAAGTGCCTGCCATCGTCGGCAATGCAAATGGGCCCCCTGATCGACAAGCCGGTGGAGTCGTCGGTCCCCTGGACCGAAAATGCACCGGTCCGGCCGTGCAGGCCGGCATCTTCCGGGCTGCTGGACGCGGTCCACTGCCACTCGCTGTCCCGGGGCCAGGCAAACCTGGCCTTCCAAGTGCTCCCGCCGTCCCAAAAACCGGGCAGGACAACCTCGGTGCCGCCTGCTTCGCGGAACGCGACATTGAATTCGATTTCACGCATGGGGTTCGCAACCTGAACCTCCGCTTCAAACGTTAGTTCTATGGTTTCGTTGCGCCTGACCGATGCCATGGTCTGTCTATCCTCCATGCGAGTAGTGGTGTGCGGAGATCATACCCGCATTCGTGTGGGTTGGAATCCCGCAATTCCGGGGCAGCCTGCCTGTGTCCAGGTCGGCTGCACTACATGCGCGGGCCAGGGATTGGGCCACAATGGTGCGTGCGGTCTCGCAAAAAGGCGTGGTCGGCATGGAAGGCGGCGGGTTGGTACGCCGCCTTCAAGCTGCCATGTGCAGGTGCACACGGGCCGGTGCCCTTGGCACTGCATCAAGTGCCCATCAACAACTTCCGGAGTGCCCATTCGTGAACCTACCCATCATCAACGCAACCGATGTCCGCAAGGTCTATTTCATTGGCGATTCCAAGGTTGAAGCCCTGCGGGGGGTGGATTTCTCGGTCCAGGCCGGCGAAATGGTGGCTGTGATGGGGCCTTCGGGTTGTGGGAAGACAACACTGCTCAACTGCCTTTCGGGACTGGATACCTTCGACCACGGATCGGTGGTGATCGAGGGACAGTCGCTCGAGAAGTTCGGTGATCGGAATCTGACGCGGTACCGGGCCGAACACATGGGTTTCATCTTTCAGTCGTACAACCTGCTGCCGGTCATCAGCGCTGCCGAGAACGTGGAACTGGCCCTGTTGGTGAACGGTGTCCACGGCCGGGAGGCTCGCCACAAGGCCCTGGACATGCTGGACGCGGTTGGCCTGTCGGACTGGAAGCACCACCGGCCGGCACAACTGTCCGGAGGCCAAAGACAGCGGGTAGCCATTGCCCGGGCACTGGCGAACCAGCCTGCCATTGTCTGGGCGGACGAACCCACCGGCAATTTGGACGACGACACATCGCTGGAGGTCCTGAACCTGATGCGCCGCTTGAATGCGGAACACGCCCAGACGTTCGTGATTGTGACGCACGATCCCAAGGTCGGGGACTTCTGCGATCGGGTGGTGCGCATGGCGAACGGTCGAATGGTGGCCGACCGGAACAGCTTGACCACCGCCGCGGAAGATGCCAATGATCAAGACACGGAACCCGATGCTGTGACCGAGGAGGCCGCGGGCATCGCGGGTATGACCAGTGTCAGGGACGGCCCATCGGCCGATAGTGGCGCGAAGGACGGCGCAATAACCGGTACCGGGCCGGATGCAACATGAACTTCATGCAACCCGCCGCCCTGTGGATGGCGGCCACACTAATTCTGGTGGGCCTGTTGATGGTTGCGCTGTCGGTGCGTAGTCCGATCCTGGCCCGGCTGGGCCTGCGCAACATTCCCCGGCGCCCCTTGCAGTCGTTCCTGATCGTGGTCGGCCTGACGCTCAGCACCACCATTTTCACGGCCGCCTTGAGCCTTGGGGATACCCTGAACTATTCCCTGCGCAACCAGGTTGTTGAGGCCTACGGCCATGTCGATCAGGTGATTTCCCCGGCATTCCTGGGAACATTGTTGGAGCTTGCGGAGGACGACGACTTTGAAGCCGACGAAGACTCCTCCGAGCAGGACACGAACCTCGTGGAGTTGCTGGAGGGTCTGGCTGACGGCGATGCCGACAGTATTGTCCAGTTGGTCGAGGAAGGTCTGCCGGGCATAACCCTTGCGGACTACGGCAACCTGCGTGCCGCTTCCGAGGACGAACCGTTGATTGACGGGATGGCCGGGGCCATCTTTTTCCCTTCGGTGGTGCGCAATGCAACTACAGGGCAAGGAGAGCCCATCGGGTTCATCTTTGCCGTCGACGATGAATACACATCCGAGTTCGGTCTGCACGACACATCAGGTGCACCAGTCCGCATGGACGTACTGCAACCCGGTGTCGGCAACATCATGTCGCCTGTGGTCGGTACGGTAGCCGATACGGCCGCCACCGTATTGCAAGTGGTCGAGGGCGACTTTGGGGACAGTGCGGCGGCACCCGTACTGGCCGGAGCGGCCGCCCTTTGGTTCCTGGCAACGGAGTTGGAGGGTGAATCGGTTTCCCTGCGGGATGTCCGCATTGATCTCCAGACCCTGGTGGATCTTGGACTGGACACGTCGCTCTTGGCGGAACAGGGGATCACGGAACTTAGCCTGGAGGGTCTGGGGATTGCGGACCAGGATCTGGCCTCTCTGGGAATCGATCCGGACGCAGTCGTGGACCTGCCCACCCTGGAGGCCTTGGGCATCGAGATTCCCGAAAATCTGAACCTGTTTCAGTTTCTGAACCTGAACACGCTGCTCGGACAAACTGACGAGCAGCTGAACCAGGTGGGATTGCAGATCCGGCAGGGCGATGTGTACCTGAACCAGCTGGGGGCACAACAACTGAACGCCCGTCCAGGCGATCTGTTGGAAGTGTTTGTCGGGCCGATTCCGGTTCCCTACCGTGTCCGAGGCATTGTGCAGGAGTCGGGACCCTTGGGCTTGCTTGGACCCGTCGTGATGATGGATCTCGAAGAGGCGCGCCGGTTGTTGTTCATGCCTGAACGGAACAATGCCGTTCTTGTGTCGTTCGCCGGCGACGAGGAAGAAGGCATGGCATTGACGGACACGGTCAATCAGCGGTTGCGGGAACTGTCCCTCGACGACGAACAGTTTGCAGGTGTAATGCAGGTGCTGGCCCGTTCGGAGGTAAAAGCCGCCATTCAATCGGCGAGTGCCTCCGCAGACAATCCATATGTGGGAGACATGGAAGGGGCGCCTGACTTCCTGGTGGACATCGCCGAAAGTTTTTCGGGATCGACCGACTTCCGACAGCACGTTGGCACGCTGGCAACTTGGGCCGCGGCCTCGGGAGACGATGCAGGCCCTGCTCCCACCGTGACGGATTCGGAACTGAGGACCGCCTTGGCCAGCGCCGCCGTGCGGGAGTGGATATTGGACCTGGGCTTGGATTCCTCCTCCAGAACAGCTCTGGTCAAAGGGTTTGCGGAACTTGAGAGGTTCCAGGTTCTTACTCCGTTGAGCAAGCAACTGGCAGTCCAGGGAGCCGGTGTCGCAGGTGTGGCTTTCGGGTCCATGTTTACGGTGTCCGGCACTTTCTCCATCTTGGCCGGTCTGGTCCTTATCTTCCTGATTTACGTGATGCTGGCGGCCGAACGCCGATCGGAACTGGGCATTGTCAGGGCCTTGGGCATGCGTCGCAGTTCCATGGTTCAGATGTTTGTCACCGAAGGCTTGGTGTACGACTTGGCGGCCTGTGTTCTGGGCCTGGGATTGGGCCTGCTTGTCTCCTGGGGGATGATCGATTTCCTGACCGGATTGCTGTCCACCATCAGTAGACAGTTCAGGGGACCGGAGTTTCTGTTCAAGCTGGAGTGGTCGGTCTCTGCTTGGTCGCTGGTGGTGGCCTTTTGCTTGGGACTTCTGCTGACCCTGGGGGTAATCTTGACGTCGTCCGTACGCGTCAGTCGGGTCTCCATCGTGACGGCCATTCGCAATCTCCCGGAAGGAACCCTGCGGCGAAGAGGTCAGAGGACCCGTTGGGTTGCCCTGACAACTGCGGCTGTACTGCTGCTGGTTGGGGGAGCAGCGTTGCTCTTGAGCCGTTGGTGGATTGAGGGTACCGGAATGTCGCCGATCCGGTGGGGCGCGACATTGCTGACTGGCGGCTTGGCCCTGACGGTCTACTTTGCTCTTGTACGGACAGGTGTGCCCGGCCGATTGAGGCAAACCGCACCGGTCGCGTTGCTGGGTGTGGGTTGGCTGGCCATCTGGGCCTATCCCTGGCTGAGGTTTGACGAAGTCGTGGATGGCGACCTCGATCCGGGCTGGGTGCTATTGGATCAGATTCTGTCCGCACCGTTTTCCCTGCTGGGTGCGATTTTCGTCATCCAGGCCGGAGCGGCCCCCGTGGCTACACTGGCAACCCGGCTTGTGGCCCCCCTTCGCAAGGTGGCGGCGTCCATTCGCCTGGCCATTGCCTATTCCCTGGGCAATCGGTTTCGCACGGGGACCGTCATGTTCCTGTTTGCGACCGTGATCCTGTCCGTAATCGTGATGGCCTATGTCATCAAGGCAACCAATACGGCCGCGGCGCCCGAGGCTGAACTCAATGGCAACTTCGACATTGAACTTACTACGGGGCCGCTGAGTTTCTTCGATCCCATCAATGATCTGGAAACGGAGGCAAAAGAACGGGAGGACTTTCCCCTGTCCGATGTGGCGTTGATGTCGTCCATCATTGATGACTTCGCCGAGATCGAGTACCTGCAGCCACCATCTGGCATTCATGGAGATTGGGGCGCGTCAGTTTCCGGTGTGGACGCGGCCTATACAACCCAGGCAGCGCAACTGTATTCGTTGCAATGGCGTGCCCCCGAGTATGCAACCGATGCGGACGCGTGGGCAGCCCTCGGCGCGCGGACCGATGTCGCGATCATGGAACACTGGCTGGTGGAAGAACTGTGGCAGCGCGATGAATCGGAATCCAACTTGGCCACAAAGCCGCTGGCCGACGCCTCGGGCGGGAATACACTCCCGCCCATGACCATCAAGTTGTCCTTGACCGATGCGGACGCATTGGGACCGGTTGATCTGAAGGTGATCGGTGCTTTGGAGGACGGACCCATGCTGGCCGATTCCGACATTTTGGTCAACCGAGGTGTTTTTCCGGCCTTGACCGCCCGTCCGCCGACTCCGGACGCACACTACATCAAGGTTCGGGAGGGACTCACCGAAGAAGAAGCCCGGGTAGTGGCCCAGGCCGCCGAGCGTTCCCTCCTCAGCGGCGGCCTCAACGCCTCGCTCATGTCGGATCGCTTCACCGTTACCCAGGCCATCCTGCGCGGCATGCTGCAGCTGTTCCAGGGTTTCCTGGCCCTGGGACTGATCACGGGATTGGCTGGCCTGGCGGTGATCAGCGCCCGCACGGTTGTGGAGCGGCGGCAACAGGTGGGCATGCTGCGGGCCATTGGCATGCCGACGGCTGCCATTGCCTGGATGTTCATCCTGGAGTCCAGTTTCGTGGCCCTTTCCGGGATTCTGGTGGGCACGGCCGTCGGCATGATCACCGGCAGCGAGTTGATTGGCGCGTTCTACACGTTTGCCACCGACGAACCACTTGGGATCCCGTGGCAGTCCATCCTGTTGCTGGCCGGAGGTACCTATCTATTTTCCGTTGCGGTCACGGCCCTCCCGGCTTGGCAGGCCACCCGGATCTATCCGGCCGAGGCCCTGCGCTACGAATAGAGGTGCACAACGGCCGGACCGGATGCAACCTCCGGTTACGCAACCTATAATCCACTTGCATCAAACCAGACAAGGAGCCCCAATATGGCGTTCACACTGGAACTGGGCCAGACGGCCCCCGACTTCAGGCTGCCGGCAACCGACGGCAAGGACTACTCACTTGCCGATTTCGACGATGCCGAAACCCTTGTGGTCTTCTTCACGTGCAATCACTGTCCCTTTGTAATCGGGTCCGACGAGAATACCCGCGCCACGGCTGATGAATTCAAGGATCGGGGAGTCCGCTTTGTCGGCATCAACTCCAACAGCGTGCACGTCGCGGCCGACGACGGGTTCGAGGGCATGGTGCAGCGGATGTCCGAACATCGCTTTCCGTGGGTCTACCTCCGGGACGAGGAACAATCGGCCGCGCTGGCCTATGGTGCCTTGCGCACTCCCCACTTCTATGTCTTCAACGGCGAACGCAAGCTGGTGTACACCGGGCGCGGCATCGACAATCCACGCGAAGGCGACAAGGCCACCCTAAACGACCTGCAAAAGGCGTTGGCGGAACATACTTCGGGCCAACCTGTCTCACAACCGTTGACCAATCCGATTGGATGCAACGTGAAGTGGATCGGCCAGGACGCGCACTGGATGCCTGCCGAGGCCTGCGATCTGGTGTTTGCCCCGTCCTGATCCGGGAGGCGAGTTCACGGCCAGCACTGCCGCGCCTTGAGTATCCCGGTTTGCAGGCGACGGTGTGGTGGCCGTGACCAACAGGTAGGCCAGTTGAGTCCGGCCATGACAAGGGATCCGCCGTATCGTCTGATCAATCCCCTCCAGGCGATCAAGTACCTGGTGCGGGGCAACCTGCACAATCTCTTTCAGCAGGAGTGGCATCGCCAGGGAGACATTACACGGTTCCGATTCGGGTCCGTTCGGATTACGGTCATCAGCGACTTGGCAGACGTCAAGCATGTCATGCAGGACCGGGCGAAGGCCTACGGCAAGCGATTGGACACAACGGACAGGCTTCTGGGAGAGGGTATTTCCAACTCCGAAGGTCCGGCTTGGCGTCACCATCGGCGTGAACTGAAGCAGGCGTTCAACCATCGGCAGCTGGCCCGATACTTCCCTTTGGTCCAGGCCCGCACCCAGGAAGCCGTGCGCAGGTTGGTGGAGGGTTCGTCGTCCACGGTCGAGGAAGCGGCCGTTGCCCTTACCCGCTGGGTGATTTATACCGCACTGTTCGGAGCGGAACGGCCGGAGGGGTGGAGGAAGTTCCTGGATTCCTTCGACAATCTTGTGTCCCAGCAGGTTTGGCAGTCCGCCCTGCCGTCATTCCTGACCTCCCGGGCGTGGCCGTGGACCCGCGCCTATCACTCGAACCTGGCCGCCATTGACCGGTTTGTGTACGACCGGATTGATGCGGGGACCATGGATGACCAGACGGTGCTTGGTTACTGTCTGGCGCACGATGAAGAAACCGGCGAGGCGAAGTTCACCAGGCAGGAGGTGCGCGACGACTTGGTAACACTTCTCTTGGCCGGCTACGAAACCACGTCGGCCACCATTTGCTGGATTCTGTTGCTGGTTGGACAACATCCGGATGTGGCGCGGCGGTTGCAGGAAGCCAGTTTGGCCTTTCCGGCAGACGGAAGTTGGACCCTCCAGGATCTGGCCAAGTTTCGCTACGGACGTGCCGTCGTTGATGAGGCCTTGAGGCTGTTTCCTGCCGGCTGGGCCATTCGGCGCGTGGCCCTGGAACCGGATACCTTGCCGTCCGGCCTGGTGGTACGCGAAGGGGATCTGCTCAACATCTCGCCTTTTCTGATTCACCGGGACCCTCAACACTGGCCCAACCCGGATATGTTCGACCCGGAGCGCTTTCTGGATCCTGCTGCAGCCAAGGACGCGGGGTACGCCTTCATTCCGTTTGGCGGCGGTCCTCGTCGTTGCCCTGGCATGAACCTTGCCTATATGGAGGTTTTGACGGTGCTGCTGGCCTGCCTGCAGGCGGGCACATGGACCGTATCCGCCCGCGAACCCGTTGCCATCTTTTCGCGTGGAACCATGCGGCCTGCCCAGCCAGTTTCGCTGACCTGGCAGCCACACGGCCCAATCAGGATATCCGGTTGCCCGACGCACTCGGGCACCTGCCCCGTGTCGACTGTGAATCCCGGTTCCCCATGATTGCCAGGCTGGAGGATCCGGAATCCATGACCATTGCGAACGACACCACGGTGTTGGTGACCGGTGCGGGCCGCGGGATTGGCGAAGCGGTGGCTACGGCCTTCGCCGCCAAGTCCGGCAGGGTCATCGTGACCGACATCGATCCCTCAGCGGAGACAGTGGCGGAGGCCATCGGCGCTTCGTTTGTCGAGGCCGACTTGTCCGACATGGACACGGTGCGCAACTTGGGCTCCCGGGTAATTGCGGATTTCGGCCCCATTGACATCCTGATCAACAACGCCGGTCTGCAACACGTAAGTGCCATTGATGAGTTTCCCGACGACATGTGGTCCAGGATCATTCAAGTCATGCTGACGGCCCCCTTTCAGTTGATGAAGGCGGTTCTGCCAGGCATGAAGCAACAGGGATGGGGCCGCGTTATCAACATTGCCTCCGTCCACGGACTGATTGCCAGTCCGTTCAAGGGTGCGTACATCGCGGCCAAGCACGGTCTGGTGGGTTTGACCAAGACGGCGGCGCTGGAAGTGGCCGCCTACGGTGTCACGGTCAATGCCATTTGTCCCGGATACGTCAACACGGCTCTGGTCCGAAACCAGATCGCGGATCTGGCGCGCATCCGCGGCATTCCAGAGTCGGAGGTGGTCGAACGGGTCATACTGGAACCGGCTGCGGTCAAACGCTTGGTGGAACCGAAGGAAGTGGCCCGGATGGCACTGTTCCTGGTGGGACCGGATGCGCGATCCATCACAGGATCCACGCAGGTCATGGACGGTGGCTGGACCGCCCGGTGACGTTTAACTGCGAACGGAAGGGCTGCCGCCGGAAGCCGTCTTGGTTTGAGTAGAATCGCGGTGCCAGGCGGAACACTGCACCGTAGCGTATCGCCTTTGCCGAAGATCCGGCCGCACCCGCCTGTGCCTTACGTCCACGCTGGCACTTTCCCCATGAACCAATCGCGCATCGCCTCCGTTGAGACTCACCTGTTGTGGGTACCCACCAGGCAAGCTATCCGCCGGGAGATGGAGAGGGCGTTGATCCACGCCTGGTCCGAAGTTGAAGTGACGATTGTTGAACTGGAGTCCGGGGTCATCGGCACGGGCGAGACAATCCAGAACTACACGTGGGGTCGTTCCGTTAACCATCAGGCCGTGGTCGGCGGCAACCCGTTCGAACTCATGTGGCAGGACCGGCTGGGTGCCGGACTGCAGATGGCATTGTTGGATGCCGCGGGCAAGGAGGCGGGGGTGCCTGTCTCCCGTTTGCTGGGCGAGCCCTGCAGAACCCATTGTCCCGTGTCCCACTGGGGCCACGACATGCCGCCTGATCTGTATCGACAGGAGGCGTTGTGGGCGATCGAACACGGCTACACCAGCATGAAGATCAAGACGCGGCCTTGGTTCGACGTGGTCGAAACCCTCGACCTGATCAGCGATGCCACGCCGGACACATTTGAAATCGATACGGACTGGAACGACTTCCTGTTGTCCGCGCCCCGCGCCATTCCGGTGCTGAGGCATTTGGAGGACCGGTTCCCGAAAATGGCGCTCGTGGAGGGGCCAATCCCGGCTGCCGACTCCAGCGGCAACAAGGCCATTCGCGATGCCATCACCTGTCCGGTAGCCCATCACTACTCGGACGAACTTGCGCTCCGCATTGACCACGGCGGATGTGACGGATACGTCATGGCGGGCGGGGTTTCCGCTGTCATGCGCGGCGGACACGCGGCTGCGGCACATGGACAACCCTTCTTCCTGCAAATGGTGGGAACCGGCCTAACTGCTGCCTTGGCGGCACACATCGGTTCGGTGCTTTCCCACGCCCAGTGGCCCGCCATCACATGCACCGGCATATACGAACACGATCTCTTGACGGCTTCGCTTGAAGTGCGACACGGACTCGTGACCGTGCCGGACGGACCGGGACTTGGTGTGGATCTCAACCGAGAAGCACTATCCAGATTCAAGGCACGCGGCGACGAAATTGACCTTCCGCCGCGTATCGTTACCTATCGTCAACCGGATGGCCTCACGGTGCATTTTGCGAACAATTCCCACAACTCGTCGGCCGTTTGGATGTTCTTCCGCAGGGGAACTCTGCCCGTTCTCATGTCGGGGGTGACCACCACCATGGTTGATGTTGGGGACGACCCGGAGTTGGTCGAACTCCACCGGCAGGTTTCCGCCGCCGGCTATCTGATCGACTCCAGTGACTAAGTTTGTCCCTCGGAATTACGCCTTGACCCTATGGGTACCGTTGCAGTTTCGGTGGGTTGATGTCCGGTTACGCGCCGGGCCTCCTAGAGTGGAGAAGGGCCCAATTTCCTGCATTGGTCCAAGGGGAAGGTGAACAGGTGTGAGCCCGGCCTCTGGCTTCAGCCTCTGGAGCAGGTTGGCCTGTTCCTTGAACCACAGAGAGGTCCTGATCAACCAACCGGTTGGTTCCGCAGGAGATATGCGCGTCCGGCGGGCAGCGAACCAAATCGTGCCAACTAACTGCCTTGCGGTCCTCCAGTGCTCGGTTGACAAGCGTGGCGGTTGGCAAAACCCGATCCGAGACTAAGGTAGTGTTTCCCGAGGTTATGAGGATAGGTTGCCTTCGGATTGAGGCCAAATCTTGGACAATCTGCTACTCGTTTGGCTAACAGTTGATGCTGACTTCTGGTCATCAACGACCAGTGTGGAGATGCGAAACGGTCTGCCTGTTGATGTTCTCGCAGGCCTCAAGCCGGATAAGTGATTCGGTCGACCACCAGTTGCGCAACTGTTCCTGTGTGTGCATGTTTCTCCCCCGCGCGCCACAGTATCGCAATGTGTAGGATTGCCGCGAATCCCTGAACTGATGCTGTCCAGTCCTGGCCGGTTGGTTCAAGGTCTGTTTGCTGTTGAAATGCAGGTTCCTGTGGACCAAAGCCGACCCGCGATCTCAAGGGTTTTCGCCAACTCGAAGTTGCCTTTCCGGGCAGCCATGTCATACGAGGCCCATCCGCATCCATCTTTGGTGACCGCATGCGGATCGCTACCGGCAGCCAGCAACAGCCACGCAACTTCCTCGTGGTCTTCTGCCGCTGCCATGTGCAGCGGCGTCCAACCCTCTACATCCCGCGCGCCAACCATTGCACCGGCACCCAGCAGCGTTTTTGCCACTCGTACATGTCCCTCCCGGGCTGCGAGGAACAACGGGGATTGCCCATCCTTTCTGTACGGTTCAACCTGGGCACCGGCAGTCAGCAGCACGGTCGCGACATCCGGATGGCCTTGCCAAGCCGCCATGTGCAGCGGTTTCCAGCCCTCCAAGTTCCGCACCTCAACTTGGGCACCGGCGGTCAGCAACACTGTCGCGACTTCCGCATGGCCTTGCCAAGCCGATCGGTGCAATGGGGTAAGGCCTTCCGAGTCCCGTGCGTCGACTTGCGCGCCGGCAGCCAGCAATACGGTCGCGATTTCCTTATGGCCTTCCCAGGCTGCTTGGTGCAGTGGGGTCCACTTCGACCCGGCCCGTGCCTCTACTTGGGCACCAAACGTCAGTAGCACTTCCAAGACTCTCGTATGCCCTTCCCCGGCTGCCACATACAATGGGGTTTGGTAATCGTCGCTGCGTGGGTCGACCCGGGCGCCAGCCGAGAGCAACATGGTTGCAACATCCAGATGCCCACCGGTGGCTGCTCCGTGCAGAGGGGCCCATCCGTGTCTGCTCCGCATGTCGAATTGAGCACCTGCACCCAACAACACGTTCACGGTTGAAGCATGTCCTTCCAATGCCGCATGGAACAGCGGAGTCCGTTGGTCGTTGTCTAGAGGATCCACATCTGCACCACCTGCAAGCAGAGCTTGCACGGTTTGCAGAAATCCCTTTGCTGCAGCTACGTGCAACGGTACCGAGCCACCCATGGTTTGCCTGTCGGAGCGCGCCCCGGCCGCAAGCAGCACTTCTACCGCTTCCGCGTTTCCCTCCCAGGTTGCAACATACAACGGGGTGAGGCCATCGTGCGTCTGCGATTCGACTTGGGCACCGGCGCCCAGCAACATTGCCGCAATCTCGGGATGTCCTTCATGGGCGGCCACATGCAACGGGTGCCATCCGTGTGCGCCCTTCGCTTCGGTATGCGCGCCGCCAGCAAGCAGCGCTTCTGCGGCTCGTACGAATCCCCCCTGTGCCGCAAGGTGCAAGGGAGTATTCGTGCTTTGGCTCTGCGCGTTGGGGTCCGCACCAGCCGCGAGCAGCACTTCCACGGTTTCTGCACTTCCTGCCGCGGCCGCCATGTGCAACGGAGTCAGGCCACCGGTCATTTGCAGTTCGATCTGGGCACCGGCGTCAAGCAGTACCTCCGCGGCATCAGTGTTTCCTAGCCAGGCCGCTAAGTGCAAGGGAGTTCCCCCATCGTCCATCAACGCTTCAATCTGGGCACCGGCTGCCAACAGGATCTCGGCAATTTCGGCGTTTCCTACATAGGCCGCAAGGTGCAGCGGGGTCCGGCCGTGGTTGTCGCTCATTTCGGTGTCGGTTCCGGCTGCGAGCAGTACTTCCGCGGTCTCGGGATGCCCTTGCCAGGTTGCTATATGTAGTGGATTCCAGCCGCTGTTGTCCTGCAAGTTGACTTGGGCGCCGGCCTCGAGCAGCATTTCCGCAATCTCAGTGTATCCGCCTAAAGCCGCCAAGTACAACGGAGTGCGACCTTCGTTGTTCTGTACATCAGCCAGGGCATTTGAGGCCAGGATGCACCGTGTCAACGAGTGATTGCCGTCCTGCACCGCCGTTTGGAGGGCAGTAAACCCGTTTGCGTTTATGGTGCCAAGATCAATCTCCGCCAATTGGTCGGTACAATCGGAACTCGCCCAAACTCTTGGCGTGATCATTAAAAATAAATAGAAAATAGTAAATAACACGATGTATATTTTCATGTTAAACATTCATTTGTCCAAGCAACTAACATCTTAATACTATTTGAAATGAAACATTTGTTCATAGATTCGGATTGGCCAATAAGCATATTGCAGACCATGGACGAGCGTCAGTCAATGCTGTTCGCCTCGGAAAGATTCCATGACGGCAGGAATCTGCCATTCCTGCCGGTCTGTTTGTCCTTGGCCGCGTTGTCCTCTTTAATGGTGGTCCGCCCAGTGTAATCGGTTGAGTGACGAACACTGCGGGGTCGTTATCGTGTGTGCTGCCGAGTCGGAGATTATGCGGTACTTGTCATTTCGGAAGCCCATGCCCCGAATGAGCGCAGGTAATCCTCATTGGCGCAGTGGCCTCCCACAACCCCCACCGGGACCGAAAACCGCGGGTAGGGGTCACAGTCATCGCTCACCGCAACTGCCAAACCAAAGTGCCTGAACCAGAGAACCAAGTCGCACTGCTAACCACTGTTACCAGACACCGGTCCGCGATTGAGAGTCAGACCTTTGCAATCAGGGTGACAGGGGTAACGATACCTTTGCAGCATAGGTTTGGCTCAGGATAGCCTCCTGTACTTTCGCTTCAGGATGAAGTGCCCACTTGGCCCACACCCAGGAGCTCAATCCAGGCCATGTAGCTGAAGCACTGAACCTACACGCTGTCCGTCAGAGCCCGGAAGGGCCCTTCCGAATCCGGGGAGCGGCAAATTCGTGAATGCTTTGAGCAGTGGCTAGGATGATGTCGTCAAAGAGCACTGCTTGCGGTGGGAGCAACAGAGTTTGTGTCTCACACGTTTTGTCCAAGCTCGTACCACAATCAACGAACATGAAACCAATTCACACAATGTCACAGATTGCCAACCGCCACGCAGTCGTGTTCGGCGCCGGGAGAGGCATTGGCGCCGCTATCGCCAGGGCTTTGTGCCGGGCCGGAGCGGTTTTGACGCTGGTGGACCGAGACCGACAGGTTAAATCCGTGGGTGCAGAATTGGGTTGCACGAGCTTGAGAGCCGATGTCACGGACTGGACGGAGGTGCAAGCTGCAGCGGCGGCGTGTGAGGTTCAAGTACCGGTCTATCATGTTGTTTACGCCGTAGGCCTGGGTTCCGGCAAGTCGGGTTTTCCGTTCTGGCGGTTGCGGCCGTCGGACTGGAACGGAATTTTTGAAGTCAATACCCTAGGTGCCGTACATGTAGCCCACGCCTTTGTCGAACCCATGGTAAAACGGGGCGAAGGCAGCTTCGTGTTGCTGGCCTCGGTGTCCGGGCAGTTTGGCGCGCGCAATGATCCCCCCTACAGTGCCGCTAAGGCCGCTTTGATCAATTTCGGACAGGTAATGGCCCTTGATATGGCGGAGTACGGGGTTCGCTGCAATCTGATCGCTCCCGGAATTGTCGACACGCCCATGCAGGAACGCGTCTATCGAGCCAATGTGACCCGGCTCGATGCTGCACAGCGTCCGGATTATGCCACTTGGATGCAGAAGAAACTGAACGCCAATGTGCCCCTACGGCGACCGCAAACAGTGGAGGATATTGCGCAGGCAGCCGTGTATTTGTGCAGTGCCGTCAATGTGACGGGCCAAGTATTGAACGTGGATGGTGGTTGGGTACAGAAAGGTTGATTGTCGCTCTTGCGCATCCAGCCGTGGTCTCGATTACGCCTAGCCTCAAGGGGTGAGGGTTGGTTGGCGGAAGATGATGCCATCCATTCCCAAACCTCTCATCCTGCACCAAAAGGACACAGATTCTTTGACACTGTCCAACTTTTGCCATAGATTTTCCAACAAATAGCTTGTTCGTCCAGATACAATCCTTGGGATCTTCAATGACAGTCGGTACAAAGCCCAAGCAATCCCTTGCCGGCATCGAGTTGGTCCGGATCCTTGCCTACGAAGGAGACCGCATCTTCACAACTGACCGGGCCAGGCAGCTGGCACCCCGCGTCGGCCTGAAGGACGCCTACCTTGTCGAAGCCTTGTACCACCTCCGCAGGAACAACTGGATCGTGTCGCTTCGCCGAGGACTCTACGCGCTCTCTTCCGTGGTGCCCGGGGTTGTAGCCGCCCATGAATTCGAAGTCGCCGCGGCCCTCGTCTCTCCAGCCATGATCTCCCACTGGTCGGCTTTGCACTATCACAGGTTGACAGAGCAGATACCGAGGGACGTGTTCGTTCTTACCACAACGGACGCCTGGATTCCCCGTCCGAGGAAGGACAGGGCGAAGGGGCGGAGGCCCGGGAGTGGTTTCCTGGTAGGGGATACCTTGTATCGGTTCACCCAGGTCAAGCCCGACCGCTTCTTCGGCGGCGGACAGCGGTGGATCGGTGAGATTCGCGTACCCATGACGGATCTGGAGCGCACGTTGCTGGATGGACTCTCCATGCCCCGGTACTGTGGGGACTTCGCCGAGGTGCTCCACGCCGTGCAAGTTGGCATGGACCGGTTGAACATCGAACTCATCTTGGAATATGCCGTCAGACTGGGAGTGACGACTGCCAAGCGTCTGGGATGGGTACTGGAATCCCAAGGGGTTCCCAGGTCTGAACTGGCGGTGTTGGCGGAACTGCCCATCAAGGGTTACTGCAAACTCGATCCCACAGGACCTCGGAAGGGATCGTGCAACAGCCGCTGGATGGTCCAGGAGAACCTGCCGGGAATGGTAGAAGCGTGAGATCCCTTCGAACACGACTACAGGAAGCACTGTGGCATCCTGACATTCCTTGGAAAGCACTCGAAAGGGATTATCTGTAGTCTTGGGTGCTGGCCGGTATCACCCAAGTGCCTGCGCTCCGTGGCACGCTGGTGTTCAAAGGCGGAACGGTTCTAAGGCAGTGCTACTTCGGCAACTACCGCTTCTCCGAAGACTTGGATTTCTCTGCGCTGGAGGAGGTTTCCACAGGTCTGATGAGTTGGAGAGGCTGGTAGGGGATCGTGTGAGACTGCGGTTCGACTACTGGACGAATATACGTCTGTGGAGATCATCTGCAAGCGTTACACGGAGAGGGAGCCGCATCCACAGGAGGCTTTCACCGTTCAAGCGCGGTTTCCCTGACACAGCCGCGTCCAGATCCGCGTCATGGTCGAGGTCACTGTGGACGAGCGCCCGCGACTGCTACGACCTCTGGCGTGTGTTTGGTTCCTATGGGGACCGGATGGAATGGGCAGACTTCGACATGTTGTTCCGAGAGAAATGCGCGGTCCGGGACGTTTCGTTTACAGGTTCTAACGATTTCTCCGATGAGCGCATGCTTGTGAAAGTCGAAGAGACTTGGGAGCAATGGCTTGGCCCGTTGGCGTCGGACTTGCCAGCTTTCAAGACCGTGATTGGCGCCGTGCATCCGCGGGTGGCGAAGCTGGTTCCTGCAGTCAGCACATAGTGTGGTTTGGGCAAGAGTTGCCGGTGGCCGTCCCCGGTCCAGATGGTTTGGTTAGTCCAATGTGGTTCAGCCATGGTTCGGTCTTCGATGGAAGGCAAAACGACATCGGCAGTTATTAACAACACCGTTCCGCGGTGCACGGTCCAGACCCAAGGTGAAGGTTACAAGGAAGAACCGCTTGCATGGTTGACATAAAGGCCCACTAGTATTGGTCTCGGCCGCGGTTGGCCGAATCGTTGCCGTGCTTGGCCTGACACCGTGCCGACAGATCGGGGCTGGAAGTGGTGGCTCGTTCGGTAGTCTGGTCAACGACTTCGCAACGCCGAAGGTGTGTCAGGCGGCGGTAAGTGCTTCCAGTTCAATCAGGTTGCGCATCGCCTCGTCGTTGGTGCGGCCACAAATCTCGGCAGATGGCTGGAACTCGCGGCACACGTCGGGCCGTTCGGGTTTGCCGTACAACAGGCAGCGGTTGTCGCTGGTCAGTTGGATACACCGTACCCCTGCCGGTTTGGGGCCGGACATACCGGGGATTGTGGTGCTGATGCTGATGGCGATGCAGCATGCCCCGCACCCGACGCGACACTGGTTCTCAAAATCCGTATCCCACCCGGATGTGGACGGTTGTTGGGTCATGGTGTTGGCGGAACCAATTCCCTTTGAGGGCATTGCCATTGGGTCGCGAAAGTCAGGAACATTTCCGGCAAGCCGACAGTTCCCGTGCCATATTGGCACATCGGAGATGCCTCCCAGGGCGAACTCCGGAAGTAGTGATGTCGAACTACCGGATATCGTGGGGCGGTGCGCGACGTACCGTTGGTGTCAGCCGTTGATAACGTCGTGGACTCTCACAATCCAGCCACTTGTCGCGTCGCAGTACAGAAAGTCGGCGCCTTGCCGGGTCATGCCGTGCGGTTGCGGCATGTCGTCGGGAATGTTGATGGTCCGACCGGGCTCGCCGGTATCCGGATCCGTCTCAACGATGGTCCGTTCGTTGGTGTAGACGATCCACAACGCCTCTTCGGTGCTGACCAAGCCGTGGGATCGATCGTGTTGGAGAGGAATGGTTGCGGTGACACTCCAGTCCGCAATGCGAACCCGGCTGAGAGTCTGCTTGGCCAAGGTGCTCAGCCAAATGTAGTCCGGGTTCCGGCAGTCAACCTCAATGCCGTGCGTGCCGCCGCCGCCGGGCAGGAGACGCCGTTCCTTCAGTGCGCCGGTGTCGGTATCCATTCTCAACACCTCGCCGGCCCCTTTCCGCGCATCCTGCTCGCGGGATGGCCGCCACAGGTCCGAACTCCCGTTGGCTGCCAGCCAGAGATCGCCGTCGTGCCAGCTCAGGCCGCTGGTGTTCGACGAATCGCTGGGGTAATCCTTCAGGAAATGGGTTACCTGGTAGTCGTTGGGGGTGTCCAGGCTGACCAGGGCCACCCGATCCGTGATCTGGTCCACAACCCAAACGCCGTCCGGACAGGCTGCGATGCCGTTGGGGACAGCGTAGGGGGACCTGAAAATCCGTTCAAAACGACCGTTGCCGTCCATGGTTGCCTCCAAGCACTAAATTAGGCAGGAACCGGTATTTCGTATTTCGACGCTGACTCCACGATGCGATTCCAGGTTGCGTCCTCAATTGGGATTCCACTGGCAGTCCGTTCCCTGATGCGCTGTTGCTCGATCTCGCCGGGCAGGTAGATTTGATCCGTTCCCGGCATCACGCGGGAGGATTTGATCCAGTCGCTCAGATGACGCACCTCGGTGCGGTATTCGTTCATGTCAACGAAGGCTTCGATTTGCAAGGCCATGCACAAGAACCCGCTGGCACCCCGGGTTGGGTTTTCTTGACTACATCCTGCCCTGGACAATGCCCCTGCCATGACATCGATCATCATGGACAGGCCGTACCCCTTGTGTCCTAGTGCACCGCCCAGCGGAAGCATGGCAGCATGGGGCGTGCGCAATAGCGCAGGATCGGTGACGGTGTTGCCGTCACCATCCACGAGCCACCCCTCCGGCGCCTCCTGGTTGCGCGCCGTCAGAACTTCCAGCTTGCCGCCAGCCACCATGCTGGTGGTGATGTCCAACATCATGGGATCGTCCGTATCGGTGGGGACGCTGATGGCTAGGGGATTTGGCGGCAACCGGCGATCTGTACCGCCAAAGGGGGCTGCGAATCGGGCTCCGCCATTAAGCATGATGATGCCAACGCAGTTCTTGGCGGCGGCCAACGGTGGAAAGGCCCCCAACCGTCCAATGTGGCTGGCCCTGCGTACGGTCACAACCCCGACACCGACAGCTTCGGCCTTCCGGGTTGCCATTTCCATCGCCTCGTAGGCCATGAGAATACCGATGCTGCGGTCGGCATCCACGACTGCCGTAGCGGACGAATCCCGTTCCACGATCTGGGAGCCAAGAGCCTTGATGCTGCCCTTCTCAATCTGTTCGGCATATCCGGGGACCCGCAGCACCCCGTGCGAGTCGTGTCCCATCAAGTTCGATTCAACCAGATGGTTGGCCGTCCGTCGGGCCTGATCCTTGGGCAGCCCCGAGCCATGCAGAATTCCGGTTACGAGGTCGTTGAGGTCCGAAGGGGCAATGGCGGGCATGGGCAAGGGTCCATGGGTTGGAAGATGGCGGTATCGTCCGGCGCGTCAAGCCGCTGCGCCAAAATCGATCGCATCGCGCGGGCAAGGTGCGTGAGATTATACGCCTGTCCCCGGGGCATCCGGCCACCGGCCCGCAACTGCCTTTGTCAAGCCAAATGCCCTGCTGCGGGACCAAATGGTTCGCGGCCGCCCAGGTAAAGCAGCCGGTTGTACTTGGCCAGTCGTTCCGACTGGGTAATGGAGCCGACCTTGATGTTGTCCGCCTGCCACCCCACTGCCAGATCAGCCAGCCAATCATCTTCGGTCTCGCCGCTGCGGGCTGACACTACTACGTTCCAACCGTAGCCGCGCGCCAGTTCGAGGGCATCCCGCGCTTCGCTGAGCGTCCCGATCTGGTTGACTTTCAGCAACAGGGCGTTGGCGCAGGCAGACTCCGCCGCCCGCCTGATTCGATTCGGGTTGGTACACAGCAGATCGTCGCCCAGGACGAAGGTGGCATCGCCAAGTTCCGCGTACAGCTCCTGCCAGCCAGTCCAGTCATCTTCGGCCAACCCATCCTCGATGCTGTACATGGGGTAGGCCCGACACCAGGTTCGATACAGAGAGACCAACTCCCCGGCGGACAGGGTTTGGCCGTCCACGTGATAACGGCCGTCCACATGGAAATGGCTGGCGGCGGCATCGATTGCCAGTTTGTAGTCGATCCCCGGTTCCAATCCGGCGGTTCGACAACAAACGTCAGCCTGGGCCAGCATTTCGTGGGTGTTCTTGAAGGGCGGGGCCAAGCCCCCTTCGTCGGCGGTTAGATTGCGCTGGCCGTAGTCGCGGGCGATCAGGTCGACGGCACAGGCATACACTTCGGCCATGGCCGCCATTTGTTCGTCAATCGGGCGCGTCGGCAACGGCAGGACAAGGACATCCTGCAGCGCGACCTGACCGCCGGCATGGACCCCGCCGCTGAACAGATTGATGGTGGGTGAGGGCAGGTGCGCGGGCATGGGCGCAGCGTTGGTGCGGAGCGACGTAAAGTGTTGCCAAAGAGGTTGGCCCTTTGCCTGGGCAACTGCGCGGGCAAATGCCAATGAGACGGCGAGCACTGCGTTTGCGCCCAGCCGGGACTTGTTGGGGGTGCCGTCCAGGCCGATCAGGAAGTTGTCCAACTCCTGCTGGGAACGCCAGGGCAGATTGGCTGCCTCCGCCCCGATGTGCCGAATCGAATTGACCGCCTTGAGGCAGCCTTTGCCCCGGTAACGGTGTGGATCCCCGTCCCTCAGTTCATGGGCTTCGTGGATGCCGGTGGATGCGCCGGAGGGAACGGACACCGCACCGGAATTCCCGGATGCCAGCAGCAGTGACGCCTTGACGGTTGGACGGCCCCTGCTGTCCAGGATTTCATGGGCGTCCAGGTTGTCTATGGTGAACATTGGAACCTTCCCTGCAGCAAGTCGACGTTCAGGTTTCCCCAAGCTGCCCGGCAACCTCGCGGATCAAGTCGGGGATGGTGGAGGGTGGGTTGGCCATAAGCCGCAGGGCAAGCGCACACTGGCGATCCAACTGGGCATCGTTCAAATACTCCAGCCGGGACCGGCCCACCGCCCTGGCCAGCAGGCAACCGGTAGTGTGTCTGCATCCTGCGGCTTCGCCCCCATCCTGGGCAATGGCCGGACCGGAACGTTGCCGATAGCCACCCCAGAAGGACTCGGCTCCCTGCAGAAACTGCCTGCGCCACAGCGGGGACCACAAGGCCTTGGCCAGCGCATGGGTAAGTGCGAAACCAACGTCGAACCAGGGTGTGCCCACATGGCTGACTTCAAAGTCCAGCAGCCACAGCCGCCGGTCCTGCAACAGAACGTTCTTGGGGCTGTAGTCGCCGTGAACAAGTGTGTTGCGTGAGTTCGTTGCCGCGTTCACAAGGTCCTGCATAAAGTCGGCGGCCTGTGGAACCCGCTGGCCACTCACCAAATAGTACGGGTCCAGCCGGAGGGAGTGAAAGTGCATCTTGGACTGAAGACGCGCCGGCAGTCGGTCGACCTGCGGTCTGGCCTTGTCGTGGATGTGGGCCAGCATGCGGCCGAACTCCTGCCACGAACCGGGATCAACGAATCCCTGCAGAAGGCGCGTCTTCCAGTTCGCATGGGGTTCCGGCACCGCGGCCATCGCGATGATGTTGCGTGTCGGGTCCTGTCGAACCGGCTCCGGCACCTGACCCGGCAAAAATGAGCCGTACACCCCCAGTGCTGCAAACTCGGTGAGGATGCGGTCGGTTGGACTGAACCACTCGTCCTCCACCCGCAATCTAGCCAGGGCCTGTTTGACGATTAGGTCGCGGCCACCGGCTTGCACCCGAACAGTCCGGTTGGAGACGCCACCGGCCAGTACCGAGGTTTCGATTTTCTCGCCCGGGGCGGCCAACTCCTGCTCCTCCAACCAGCCGAGCAGATGATTTGGGCTCTCGATGTCCAGTGGATCCGGCCCGGTTTCGGGCGTTGCGGACATGGCGGCTGTGGACGGAGGCGGTCCGGGCCCTGGGGTTATTCGCTTTCCGTCGAGGTCGCTTCCGGTTCCTCGACCGGAGCCGGAACTTCCTCTTGGACGGGTTTCGGTTCGGGTTGCTTGACGAGGAATTCGTCGCGGGTCCGTTCGATCAGGCGGTCAACCGTGAAGCGGTTGGCCTCCACGAACCACTCCGATTCGGTCGACTTCACCACAACCCGATTGGCCCGTTCGGTGTTGGCGCCGATCACGATGGATACCATCTCGTCTTCATCGTCGTCCTGCACGCGGAACGTGGCGACTGCTTGTGGGTTGAGCATTCCGTATTCGGGCAGTTCCTGCTTGCCCAACGGCCGGGTCAGGCTGATGGTGGACACGGTGGTGACCAGTGAAATAAGGTTGTTCGGGTTGAAGACCTCGCCTTCGGCCAGCCCCTCCATCATCCACTGGTCG
Organism: Caldilineaceae bacterium; assembly: GCA_965208365.1. Classification (GTDB taxonomy): domain Bacteria; phylum Chloroflexota; class Anaerolineae; order Caldilineales; family Caldilineaceae; genus Bin34. Next base: position 3,639,822 of record OZ242330.1, read on the forward strand.
TTCTCGCCGCGCTTGAAGCTGAAGGTTCCGTTGGGATTGGTCAGGTTGAATTCACGGATGTCATTCTGTCCTTCCGAGTAGTAGACGGTGTCCAGCCAGCGGGTAATTTGGGTCGAAACCTCCCGGTGCTTCAGGTCGGTGGAGATGTACACCGCCTGCTGATCCGCTGCCCGCACGTGCGTGGCCCGGGGCAGCGGCGCCGTGCCCACATAGGCCACCACGTCCTCGCCCGTGTCCAGTGTCACAGTGAGTCTACGCTCAAAGTTCTCCTCGCCGACCCTCAACCGGTCGTGGCTGCGGGCCGTCTGGGTCACGGGCCGGGCGTCGTCCAGTTCAACTATGTCTTCAACCAGTTGATCGGACAGGATGTTCGAGGCGGGATAGCCGTCGAAGTCGTTGAACCGCCATTCGCCGTCGTCTTCGCGAATCAAATGGATGACATTGCCCTGCATGTCCTCGATCTGCAGCTCCCTGACGGTTGCATCCTGCATGGCGGTCAGGAGGCGCACGGGCTCCCGTTCAGGTGCGCGGAAATCCCAGGGAACCACCAGGGCCACAGCGACCGCGATCTGCAGCAGCAGCAGGACGGCCAGGACATTGAACATGTCCCGTTGGGAGCGGTTGACAAATAAGCTGGTGATGGTTTGCATCGTGGCATCAGGGTGGAATGTGCCGCCCAACCGGGAAACGGGCACAGGCTACAGCATGCGTTCGCCGGGGTCGGCATCAAGTGGGATCTGATTGGTGGACCGCCACCGCCAAATGCCGGCGATGACGATGAGCACCAGCAGGGCAACGACATAGTTCAGGACCTCGAACCGGATCTGTTCCTGCTGGGTTAGGGGCTTGAGCAGGCGAATGGTGTTGCCCCGTGCCCGAATCGAAAGCAGTTCCACATCCTCTTGGCTCCAGTCAACCAGGTTTTGCACGAACCGCAGGTTGTTGGTGACCTGGTCCTGCACCAGGATGCGCATCAGGTCGAGGATTAGGTCGTCCAGAAACTCCGCACTGCCAATGACCGCCAGCCGGGTGTCGAGGGGGGACGATTCGATGACGTTGAACTCCGTCAGGAGGCCCTCCGCATCTTCCGGTGGTACCGCGCCCTCCTCCAGCCATGGGTTGGGACGATCCGTGAAGAAGCTGTCGAAGCGCCCTTGGACCGTCACCGCCAGGGGATGGCGCTTGCGCACATCTTCCGGTGCCACGTCGAAACCGAAGTCCGGATAGGCTTCGAAGTTGGGTTGGATGTCGGGCACGTCCGTGACCCAGGAGTCCTCGCTGGAATACAGGAGCGTGACCGCGTCGCGCTCGGCGTTGAGTTCGGGGTCGATGGTAATCGGCGAAGCGTAGTTGAGGGTGATGGCAGGCAGGCCGGACACGGCCGGATGGTTGCCCTCCATGGCGTCCGATCGGATATCCACGAAGAAGGGATAGTCGAGAGCCTGGTACTCGCTGACCGTAAGGTTGTCCACTTGGCGTGGAATGTTGACCGGAAATGGCGTGTTTTGAAGGTCGAGAACCAGCAGCGGTTCAACGACGATGCCGTGGTGGGTCAGCATTTCGTTGAGGTTCAGCGGGGTGCCGGTCAGCGATAGGTCTCCACTCAGCGGATGGGGTGCAATGCCGAAGTTCGAGGCGGCCACAATTAGGGAGCCGCCGCGCATGAGGAACTGGTCGATGGCGAACAGGGAAAACTCCGACATGTACTGGGGCGCGATCAGGAACAGGACGTCGATGTGATCTCCAACCGGCCCTGATTCAAGGTTGACCACTTCCACTTCGAACTCGGACGACAGCGAACTCTGTACCGTGTTCCACGAAGCCAACGGGTCAAGCTGCTGGCCCAGGATCGACTGCGTGGGAATGTTGGGCGGCAGCCAGAGGCCGACCGTACGCAGGAATCCCGGCTGGGTTCGCTGAATGGTCTCGTCGATCACGGTTCTGATTGAGGCTCGCGAGATCCCGCCCCTGGGGAATATCAGGTGCAGTTCCCCTGCCAGATCCAGGACCAGGTGGAAGTAGTAGTCGCTGGGCGAGACCATCGATGGGGGATAGGGCTCAAGGCCCCAGGAGTTGATCAGCATCTCGCGTGGGAACCGGGCACCTTCCGCGTCCGGGTTGACTACTTCGAACTCAAAGTAGCCTGAACTGGCCGCAAGCTCCTCGCCGGTCGCGATGATGAGCTCCATGTCGGTGTTGGCCTGCTCGTTCAGTTGGCCGGGGGTCACGAGGAACGACAACGTCACGGGTTCGCCCAAGCTGTCCAGGACCGCCTCCACGCTCTGGAAGCCATATACCACCTGTTTGATGGCCCGCGTCAGGGTGTACTCCAGGGTATCGAGCTGGACGTTGGTCGTGCCGTCCCGGTCGTTGGTCACCTTCACCAGATCGGCCACCTGCAGAACGATGTGCTGGTCGGCATAGCGGATCAGCACATGAAAGTAGGAGTTGCGGACGGCCGATTCGTACCGTTCCTCGATTTGGAACGGGATCGGATTGATGCCGTAGGTTTGGGTGGCATCGAGTTCCAGGTCGGGATCGGTGGTCGGGTCCAGAACCTGAACTTCCACATTGGCGCCGCCGGCAATGTCGTATTCGGCCAGCATGTCCGCGATGCCCGAAACCACGGGAGCCAGCTGGGGATGCGTCTTGGCACTGAAGAAACCGGTAATCTTGAGCGGTTCGACCAGGCTGTCCAACAAGGTCTTCGTGGTTTCCGAAAGGGAGTACTCCTGTTGTTCCGTCACGTCCACGCGCAGGAAGCGCAGGGGATGCAGCCAGATGTTCGACAGGACCAGGTTGGCGATCAGAAGCGACGACAGCAGGATTTCGCGTTGTCGGACCCGATCATGGCCGCGGCTCCAGCGAATGGACTGTACCGACAGTACGTTCAGGGTCAGGAACACGCCGGTCAGCGTCAGGTAGTAGACCAGGTCGCGTAGGTCCAGCACACCGCGCTGGATGCTTTGGAAGCGGCTGTCGGTGCCGATGGCACGCAGGAAATCGGCCATGGCCGGCGGTACAAACTCGGTGGCGGTGGTGCTGCCGGCGAAATAGAGGAGGCCGCCCACGACTACGGTGATGATGAGCGCAACGATCTGGTTGTCGGTGCGGCTTGACGCAAACAGGCCCAGGCCGACGTAGGCTGCGCTCAGCAACAGTGTGGCCAGATAGCCGGCGGCGACCGGGCCCCAGTCGATGTTTCCCAGGTTGGCCACAGTGATGGGCAAGGGGAGCGTGAGTGCGAGGGCCAGTGCCACCATGATCATCACGGACGCGAACTTGGCGACCACCAACGTGAGGGAACCCACGGGCAGGGTCAACAGTGTCTCGAGCGTCCCCGAACGCTGCTCCTCGCTCCACTGCCGCATGGTCAAGGCGGAGATCAGGAAGATCAGCAGAATGGGCATCCACCGGAAAAGACCCCTCAGTTCCGCCAGGCCTCCGGCAAAGAAGGCTTCCACCCAGAAAAAGGTGTACAGCGTGAATACCAGGAACACGCCGAGGAAAATCAGGGCCATGGGAGAGCCGAAGTAGCTCTCCAGTTCCTTGCCGACAAGCGAACGCAAATGCTTCATTGCAGGAGTGGGCGGAGGTTGTGGACAAAGGGCTCGAAACCGGCCCCGCCGGTCTCGACGAGGACGGCCGGGGGGTCAGTTCCGGAGTGCCAGATCGTTGAAGGTGGACTCTAGACTCGCGGTTTCGCAATACAGCTCGCGCACCGCCCAACCGGCCTTGGCCGCTGTCTGGTAGACCAGGGGGCTCACCTCTTGGGCGTCGTCTGCGGTAATCCGGTAACGGGTTTGGCCGTTCGCTTCCGGCAGCCGATGCACCTCGCCGATCGCGGGATGACGCGCCAGTGTCGGCTTGAGATCGGATTCGTCCCGATCCAGAACCAGCACCACGTCCGTGGCACCCTGCAGCTCGTCCAACCGTGCGTTGGAGCGCAGCTTGCCGTTGAGAAGGATTAGCACCCGGTCGCACAGGGCCTCCACCTCGGCCAGGATGTGGGTGGAGAAGATAATGGTCGAGTGCTCCGCCAGCGATCGAATCAGGGATCTGATTTCAATGATCTGGGTGGGATCGAGCCCCACCGACGGCTCGTCGAAGATCAGCAAATCCGGCTTGTGCATGATGGCCTGCGCTATCCCCACCCGTTGTCGGTAGCCCTTGCTCAACGTGCCTATCTTTTGGGTCAGACGGTCCGTCAGACCGGTTGCTTCCGCCGCTTTGAGCACGGCATCCACATGACGGTTGCGTTCCATGCGGTGGAGGTCGGCCATCAGGAGCAGGTAGCCCTGGACCGTCAACTCCGGATACAGGGGGGCGTTCTCAGGCAGGTATCCAATGCGGGTCTGAACCGTCAGGGGATCATCCATCACGTCGATGTCGCCAATGCGGACTGTACCGGCATCGGGGTGCAGGTAGCCGGTCATGATTTTGATCAGGGTGGTCTTGCCGGCACCGTTGGGGCCGAGCAGGCCCACGATGTCACCCCGTTCAACCTTGAACTCCACGGCATCCAATGCCGTGATGGCGCCGTAGGTCTTGGTCAACTGTGAAACTTCGATCATGGCGGGGGCGAACTTTCCGGATACGCTGCAACTTCCCGTGCCCGGCTTGGGCTTGGAACACCGCTTGTCCGCACGTTTCCGGCGAGACATCCGGCACTGTCACACGTGTGTGTTCACAACCTTGAATCTTACCCAAGAATATACGTCTGGATGTAGTTTCAAATGCAATTGTTGCCGTCAAGCTCATGGCGATGCGCGCCAAGGGAAGGGCCGGCCGCGGGTCCCGGCGAACGCGACACCTGCGGTAGGCAGGGATGCCGGCATGGTCTGATACGATGAGCCCCGTCCGGCACACGGGTCCGCCGGGAATGTTGGATGCGACCCGCAGTACACCCCGTCCCGGAGGATTATCCATGGCTCAACACAAGGTTGTGGTGGACCCGGCGTTCCGCAAGATGGGGGAAATCTTCAGTGAACTCGACCGCAGACGCCTGGAGGATCTGTGCTCGATCGTGTGGGGACAGGACGAACCGATGCCGGAGGCGGAGGCCCGGATGGCAGTGCTGGATGCCGATGCCGTGGTCTGCTCGCAATGGCGCTATGGGGACTCCATATACCAGGCACGCAGGCTGAAGGCCATTTTCTCGGTGTCCGGGGGCTTTCAGACCGACTTCGACTACGAGTATTGCCACCAGCGCCACATTCAGTACCTGTCGTGTGCGCCGGCATTCGGTCCGCAGGTCGCGGAAATGGCACTGGGACTGGCCATTGCGGCGGCCCGGACCATGGTAACGGCGGACCGGGATTTCAGGGACGGGACGGAAACCTACCTCTGGGCCAGCAACCGGGACACGTTCACGCTCTTCGACAAACCCGTGGGCTTCATCGGTTTCGGGGGGCTGGCCCAAAATCTGAGGCAGCTTCTACAGCCGTTTCGACCGCGCATTCAGGTCTATGACCCCTGGCTGTCGGACGGTTACATCCGGAGTCAGGGTTGCACCCCGGTGTCGTTGCCGGAACTGATGTCGCAAAACCGCTTTGTTTTCGTGCTGGCAGTACCCAGCGCGGACAACTCAGCCATGATTGACCGATCGCTGTTGGAACGGTTGGGGCCGGATACCGTGTTCCTTTTGATGAGCCGAGCCCACGTTGTGGACTTCGACGCCCTGACCGACCTGTTGCAGCAAGGCCGCTTCCGGGCCGGCATCGACGTCTTTCCGGAAGAACCGCTGTCACCCGATCACCCCATCCGCCAGGTGGAGAACGCCATCCTCTCCGCACACCGGGCGGGAAGCGTGCCGGAAGCCCTGTGGGACATCGGCCGCATGGTGGTGGACGATCTGGAAGCCGTCCTGAACGATCTGCCGGCCCGGCGCATGCAGCCGGCCCTGCCTCAACTGACGGGGCGGTACGCCCGCAACGCCGCCAGACGCGGCCGGCGCAAGTAACGCAGCGCGCACCAGACTTGGGTTTGCGGTGGCAGGGCCGTGCCTCAGGGGGCCGGCGTACCATCGTTTCGCCCCGCACAAACCCGGCGAGCGTCTTCCCTGATGGATTTCCACAGGCTGCTGCCGTTCACCACCTGGCTTTCGACCCGCGCCTATTTCCGGCGCTTGTCCAACGAGCAGGCGTGGCTGATTGTCATCGCCTTGATGTTTCCGTCGTCGATCATGCCGATGGCGTCGTCGGTGGTGCGGGTGGCATCGCCGCTCTTTCGCGACACCTTCCAGGCCTCAACCGAAAACCTGGCCTGGCTGTCGATGTCCTTCACCATCCCCTACATGGTGCTGATGCCGGTCTACAGTCGGCTCAGCGAAATGGTCGGCCGGCGCCGGTTGATCCTGGCCGGGATTGCGGTCTTCCTGGTCGGAACGTGCGTTGCCATGTTGGCGCCCCGCCTTTGGGTGCTCATGGTGGGCCAGGCCTTGCAGGGGTTCGGGTCCGCCGGCCTGATGCCGCTGGCCATGGCCTACATCGCCGCCATCTTTGAGCGGCACGAGCGCGGCAAGGCGCTTGGCACCTGGAGTTCCGTGGGACCGGCCGTGGCCTGGATTGGCCCGTTGCTGGCCGGCATTCTCATCAGCCAGTGGGACTGGCGTGTCACCTATATCCTGCCGATGGTGACGGGTGTCCTGTCGATTATCGTGGTGGCCAGGGCCATACCCCCGGGCATGAGCAACATCCAGCCCCACATGTGGCGGCGGTTCGACTGGACCGGCGTGGGCCTGTTGGCCATTTTCATAATCTGCTTCTTCGCCTATCTGTCCAGCAGGCCCATCACCGGCGTCGCGCCCTTGCAGGATTGGCGGCTGGGTTTGGCCTCCGTGGTTCCCCTGGCGACTCTTCTGTGGTGGGAACGGCGCATCGACAACCCCTTCCTGGACCTCAACCTGTACCGTAGCAGGTTGTTTCGCCAGGCATCCCTGGGAGCGGCGCTGCGGATGGTCACGATGGGTTGTACCAGCCTGCTGGTTCCCCTGTTCCTGGTGGACATGTTCCAAGTGGACGGCGTAACACTCGGCCTGATGCTGATGATCAATCCGGCCGCGATGTCGTTGATGGTCCGATTCGGCGGCACGGCCGCCGACCGGTTCGGCAGCGGCAAGCCGCTGATGGTGGGATTCGCGCTGCAGATCGCAGTCATGCTGTCCCTCTACCAGTCGCCCTTGCCCCAGACCCTTTTGGGCCTGGGGTTCCTATTGGGGGGGCACGGTCTGGGTATGGGACTGATGCTCGCATCCCTCCACAGGATTGCACTCCTGGATGTCAACGAGTCGAACGCAACGGTGGCCGCAGGCATGTACAGCTTCGTGCGCTTCATCGGTGTAGCCATCGGCGTTGCCGTGGCCGGTGTCATCTTCCAGGGGTTCACCGACGCAGGTGTCGAGCCGGTCATGGCCTATCGACAGACCTTTGGCGGGTTCGCGGTGGCAGCCGCCGCGGGACTCGCATTGTCATTCGCGATCAAGGACCCTAGTCCGTCACACGCTTGAGCGGACGGGAGCAGGTCCGGGGACCACTGGAATCAGATTGCCTACCCGGCGCAGACCAGGTCGATAAGGACTTCCGCCGTCTGGTTCACCGACGCCAGGTCCACCCATTCCTCGGTGGTGTGCAACCCATGTCCCAGGGGACCGAAGATGACGCAGTCGGATCCGGCTGCTGCCAATATTGCCGCGTCGGTCCAATAGGGAGCTCCCACGACTTCGGGTTCAACGCCCATCGCACTGGATGCCACCGTGCGCAGCCGGCCCAGCAAGGTGCCGTCGGCGCGGCTTTCAAATGGTTCGCGTACGAGATCAAGGGACAGTGACAACCGCTCGGCACCCAAATGCCGGTTTGCCGTTCCGATCAGATCCCTGAGTTCACCGGTCACGTCAGCCACCGCCTCGCCGGGAGCGGTGCGGCGCTCCACCCTTACCGTGCACGTTGCCGGATAGATGCTGATTGCCGTGCCGCCCGCGATGGTGGAGGCATGGATCGATGGCGGGCCGGCGGCGGTTGACGCCGGCCGCGCCACCAGTTCGGCGGCGTGTTCGTGCAGGGCGGCTAGGAACACGCCCATGCACGAGATGGCATCAATGCCCTCCTGCCAGCGGCTCCCGTGTGCGGCGCGCCCTTCGGCGGTGACGGTGTACCAGGCAAAGCCGCGGTGAGCGACCGCGATCTCCATGCCGGTCGGTTCCAGGACCAATGTTTGCTCTGCAATCGGATCCTCGACCAATCGCTGGGCGCCAATGCTGTCCGCCTCTTCATCCGAAACGAACGCCAGAGTCAGGTCGCCCGCAGGTCCGTGGCCGGCCTGCACCAATGCATCGGCGACGGCGAGCATCGCCGCAATGCTGCCTTTCATGTCCTGGGCTCCGCGACCGTACACCTGACCATGCTGTTCCCATGGCAGGAAGGGCGCCAACATACCGTCAACCCCGACTGTGTCCATGTGGGCCAGCAACATCAGGGAAGGTGCTCCGGACCGTCGCCCGGGCATGGTGGCCACAACATTCGGGCGGTTGGGTTCTGCTGTTTCCTGCCGGATTGGATCCAGGCCCGTGCGGGCCAGCTCCGACATGATGAAGTTCGCCACGTCGTCTTCCCCGGGTGCACCCGGGGTCAGAATCGGGTTGCGGGAATCGATGGCAATCAGCCGGAACAGGACTTCCCTCAGAAAGTCCCGGTTCAGTTTCGGCCGGAGTCCGGAAGTCATGGGGGCGGCAGTGGGTTGGACCAGGGACCGAAGTCCCGGATTAATGGTGGCCTGTGGCCAGGCCGTTGGCTTCACCTGTCACATAGCGCCGGGCCGTCTCCGCCAGCACGGCAACCCCCAGGGGAAACACGTCCTCATCGATGTCGAACAGAGGTGTGTGGTGGGCTCCGCCGTTCTCCACGGCCGCACCGAGCATGAACATGGATCCCGGAACCGCACGCGTCATATAGGCAAAATCCTCGGCCCCCATGCTGAACGGAGCCTCCGGGCTGGAGATGGCCTCCGGACCGGCCAGATCGGCCGCGGCGCCTTCCAGCCAATCCGTGACATTGGCGTCGTTGACCATGGCCGGGTATCCCTTGTGCAGTCGAAATTCGTAGGCTCCGCCTAGGGCATCCGCGACCTTGAAGCACTGTTCGACTTCATGCCACAGCCGTTGGCGCACCTCGTCGGACAGGCTTCGAATGGTCCCCTGCAGGTACACCTCGGCCGGAATCACGTTGGAGGCCGCACCGCCCGCAATTTGTCCCAGGCTGACCACGCACTTGTCCTTGGGGCTGATGCGGCGGGAAGGAATTCCGTACAGCTGGGGCAGGATGGCACTGAGCAAATACAGGGGATCCACTCCCTGATGGGGCATGGCTCCATGGCCGCCGTCGCCGCGAACCCAGGCCTCAAAACTGTCCACGGCCGCCAAGGCATCGCCCCTGCACACGGCGACCTCGCCGGAGGGCCGCGTCGAATTGACGTGGAGTGCGATGACATGGTCCAGCTCCGCCACCGCCTGGTCCTCGATCATGGCTGTGGCGCCGCTGGTGCCCGTTTCGTCGAAACCTTCCTCGGCCGGTTGAAACAGTAGCTTGATCCGGCCCTTCCACGCATCCGGTTGGGTTGCGTAGTGCTGTTGGAGGATCTCGGCGGCACCCAACAGCATGGCCGTGTGGGCGTCGTGGCCGCAGGCATGCATGACCCCGGGGTTGTCGGACTTGAAGGAATGGCCGACCTGCTCCTCGATCGGAAGCGCGTCCATGTCCGCTCGAATGCCAATGACCGGCCCGTCGGCGGGTCCGATGGTGGCGGTCACCCCGGTCCGGCCGACTTGGGTCCGGATGTCCTGTGTGCCGATTTCGGTTAGGGCGTCGGCCACCAGGGCGGCGGTCTTGAACTCCTGGAATCCCAACTCCGGATTCCGGTGGATATCCCTGCGGTAGGCAACGACCTTGGACTGGATCTTCTTGGCTTCTTGCAACATGGCGGAATTCCCAAATGAAAGAATGGTGAAGATTCTGGCGCGCGTCGGTGGCAACGCCTAATGGTAGTCGGATAGGTCGAACACCTTGGACATAGCGGCCCAGTGTTCATCGGCCTGGGCTTCCGGCACCCGCGACTGGAAAGTGTCCATCAGACGCTGCCACTCGTTGTACCGCGGACTGCTGGCTTCCAGCTTGGCAAAGTCGCGGTCCGGTTCGAAGTCGTCGCGGGCCTGCATCAACATGAACATCCGGCGTCCCAGCAGCCAAATGCGCATGTCGGTGATCCCTACCGAGCGGAGATCCCGGATCACTTCCGGCCAAACCTCGGCATGGTGGCGGACATACTCGGCGACGGCCTGCTCATCGTCCACGAGATCGATGGTGAGCGCAAATTCCTGCATCGGGCTGTTCCTTGGGACTACAAGTGGGCCATGGCCTTGATGACGCCGGCCTCTGGATCAAGCCAGCCGCCGAAACTGGCGGTGACGTCATCAAACGGGACTTCGTGGGTTAGCAGCGGATCGGTCACCAGGACATTCTTCTGCATGGCGGAAATCACCCGCTCGAAGTCCTGTCTGGTGGCGTTGCGGCTGCTCTTGAGCGTCACTTCCCGTCGGTGGAAATCGGGATCATGGAACGTGATGTCGGCCTGGACCAGGCTCACGAGCACGTAGGTGCCACCATGAGCCACCAGATCGAAGCCGCGTTCCATGGAACCTGGATGGCCTGTCGCGTCGAACAGCACGTGGGCCATTTCGCCGTGCGTCAGGTCGGCCAGACGGGTCTCGAAGTCCTCGTCTACCAGGCAGACATCCGTAACTCCCTGGAAGTGTTCGGCACAGAAGTCCAGCTTGTCCTGGGCGATGTCGGCCACAATGACCCGGGCCGGGCCGGCCATGCAGGCAAACTGCACTACCCCCAGGCCGATGGGACCGGTGCCCACAACCACAACCGTGTCTCGGCCGTGAATGGCCGCGCGTTGGACTGCGTGGGCGCCGATGCACTGGTTTTCGACTAGGGCCATCTGCGAAAGGCTAAGCCCGTCTGCCGGCAGCAGGAGGTCGGGAGGCAGACTCAGCGATTCCCGCATCCCGCCGTCGGTATGCACACCAAGGACCTGCATCCGGACACAACAGTTGGACCTATCGCGTCGGCAGGCGCCGCAACTGCCGCATGCCAGATATGGCAGGACGACCCTGTGGTCCCCTGAGCTGCAACTCCTGTGGGAGCCGGGGTCCACGACCTCGACTGCCAATTCGTGACCCAGAACGCGCGGGTAGGTGAAGAACGGTTGACGTCCGCGGTAGGCGTGCAGGTCGGTTCCACAGATGCCGATGCGACGCACCCGCACCAGTACTTCACCAGCCTTGCGTTCGGGAACCGGTACGTCTTCCTGACGCAGGCAAAATGGCTCGGTGAGTGTTATCTGCTTCATGCGCGAAGGAGTCCTGCAACGTAGTATGCAAGGCACGGGCAGACAAAATTGTAGCAACCAAGCCCTGGTCCACCCGGTGACCCGGGCGGCCCCGGGGAGCAAGCTAGTGGACATGCCGACAATTCCTGAGGGGCTTTCACCCATACGAAAGTCGAGACTGATCCCCCTCGATCGGGTGCGTTGGTGGGGGTGTGTTGCGGTACCGATCCTTCTCCTGTGTACGTTGTGCCACACGCCGGTTGGAGTGCAGGCCCTTTCGGCCTTGACGAACAGGTCCGCTCGAACAGCCATCTCGACCATGGTGCCCTTGGTGGTTCAGATTGGGGACCGCCAACACAACCTGCAAGTCCCGTCGGGTACTGTGGCAGACGCTCTTGCATGGAGTCGCATCGCGGTAGGTCCGCTGGACTTGGTCGATCCCAGTCTCGAAACACCGGTCGATGCTGACATGTACATTCGCATTGTCGTCCGCGAACGGAGCGTTTCCGAAGCTCTGGTGCCGGTCCCCTACGAGGTGGTTTGGGAGGGCGATCCCGCGCTTCCCATCGACCATCAGGCACTGCGCACACCGGGCCGCGCCGGTTCGACGGTACAGCGAAACCTGGACGAACACCATGACGGGCAAGCCATGCCCAATCTCCGGCACACGGAATCCTGGTTGGCGGACGCACCACAGCCAAGGCGGATTGCCTACGGCCGGATGATCGTCCGCCGGGTATACGAATCGCCTGCAGGCGATTCTGTGGACTACTGGCGGAAAATGCGCATGTGGACCACGAGCTACAGTCCCGCGCGGGCCGGAACGCCAATCGACGCCCCCTGGTATGGCTACACCTTCTCCGGAGAACCCATGCGCAACGGCATTGTGGCGGCGGACCTGGATGTACTGCCGCTTGGCACCCGGGTCTTTGTTGAGGGATACGGTGAGGGCGAGGTGCTTGACACGGGCGGCGGCCTGGGCCCGCGGGATCTGGATTTGGGGTATACCGACGAGGACTATCGGAGCTGGGCCCGGTGGTCGGACGTGTACCTGCTTTGGCCACCGCCGCCGGCAGATGAGATCGTCTGGATTCTGCCGCCGATCCAGGCCGACCGCTAATCCGTCGGCGTCCGGTCTTCCTCCCCCGATCCCATGGCGGTTCTGGCACCCATGTTGCATGTGATCCGGACACTTCGAACCACATGGTGTCTCGTCCTCATCGTAGCGGTTGGGTTGGCCGTCCGCGTGTGGCACCTGGACTATGACCAGGGCATGGGAAGCCACCCGGACGAACGGTCCAACAGCTATTACGCAATGCGGATTCGCGCTCCCGTCAGCCCGGAGCTGTGGCTGGACCCGGACCGGAGCCCCTTGAATCCTTTCCTCAATCCGGACGGTTCCGAAAAGCACAACTTCACCTACGGTCATTTCCCCCTGTATTTGGGTGTGGCTGTCGCCCATGCCCTGCATCGAATGGAACCCCTGTTGGAGTCTGTCGGCATCGGTGGAAGGTTCCTGGAGGCAGTTCGGAACGGCACCCGCGATCCGCGGGACCTGTTGTTTGGAGCCCGTCTCGCCATCGCGCTGCTCGATACGGCCACGATCGTCCTGGTGTTTCTGTTGGGTCGCCAAGTGTATGGTTCCGGAACCGGACTGGTGACGGCCGGCTGGTACGCCTTGGCCATGCAGCCCGTCAAGGACAGCCACTTCTTTGCGTTCGATCCCGCTGCAACTACGTTTTTGGTTTTGGCCGGCCTGGGCAGTGTGTTGATGCTGCAGGACGGACGGCGCGGGTTGGGGACGGTTCTGGCCGGCCTGGGTGTTGGTCTGAGTGTATCGTCCAAATTTTCCGCACTGGTGTCCATTGGGATGCCTGTCGTGGCCGGCTGGTTGGCGGTGGCGGCGCCGACCCTGGCTTGGCGGTCAGTTTCATTGCCGAGGCGAAGTGCCCGCGCCGCGGCCATGGTGGCCCTGGCAGTGTCCGTTGGTTTTGTCGCATTCGCTGTGACCAGTCCCTTCTCCCTCCTGGATTGGGCGCAGTACCGATTTGCCGTGATCGACATGCAGGGCGACATGGTGAGCGGTGCCAGCGACTGGCCGTTCACGCGCCAGTATCGGGGCACCCTTCCGTACCTTTACTTCCTGCGCCAGCAACTGCAGTATGGCCTGTGGTATCCCCTGGGACTTGCCGCCTGCATCGGCAGTGGATGGCTGATTCTGCGGGCCGCGGCCTCTGTGACGGGGCGGGCCCGATCATGGTTGTTGCGGCCGAGGCCGGGGGAGTGGGTGATCCTGGCCTGGGTTGTGCCCTATTTCCTGCTGACGGGAGTCTTCCTGGCCAAGTTCAACCGGTACATGCTCCCGTTGTTGCCGTTCATGATCGTCCTCGGCGCAGCTTGGACAACCTGGTTCCTCGGTTGGTGGGGCTCCAACCAGCTCGCACAGCGGATGTCCTCGGAATCGGTTCCGGGCGGCAACCCGCACCTCGGGGCGAAAAGGTCCAACCGGTTTGGCCGGACATGTATTGTGCTGGTTACCGTCGGGAGCGTCTTTTGGCTCGCCGCCAACATCCAGGGGATCTATCGCAAAAGCCACACCTGGTTGGAGGCCTCGCGCTGGATCTACACCCATGTCGAACCCGGTTCCACCATCATGTGGGAGCTGTGGGACGACCCCTTGCCGCGTGAAATCACGGACTCCGACGGCAACGTCCGCAATGCTCGGACGGAAGGCTACCGGTACGTGGAGTTCAGCGCATTCGACAACGATGACGAAGCCAAGTTGGCGTCACTGGCGGCCGGACTGGCGGCCGCAGACTATGTGGTGTACAGCTCCAATCGCATCTACGACAGCGTGCCCCGCCTTCCCCAACGGTATCCCATGACCATCCGCTACTACGAGGCCATGTGGTCCGGCGAACTGGGATTCGAGGAGGTGTTTCGGGCGGATGCGGACCCTCGGCTGTTCGGAATCAGGATGGGGGATGACAACGCCGATGAAAGCTGGAGTTTGTACGACCACCCCCCGGTCAGCATCTTTCAAAAACGGCGGACAATGACCGAATCGGAGGTGCACTCCCTGCTCGAACCCCATCTGGCGCATGCGCGGCACTGGTGGTTGCCACAGCCGACTCTCGTTGAGAGAGGCGTTCTTGGCGCTGTGGATTTCGGTTTGGGTCTGCTGGCCGGAGGAGACATCGAAGATGTGTCGATGGATGTCCGCGAGCCGGACGCCCGTACCCTGAGGGCACTGGCCGGACGGTTGCTGTTTGGTCCTCCCACCGGTCTTGTTCTGGACCACCAACTGATTCCCGACGGGCCATTCGACAACTATCGATTCAACCAGTTGTTCAGCCTTAGGGCGGGTCTGGCCATTTTCGGCGGCTGGCTGGTCATGTTCTTGCTGGCCCTGATTGCTTGGCCATTCCTGTTCCGGCTGTTTCCGTCGCTGCCCGACAAGGGATGGATGCTGGCCCGCCTCACCGGTGTGCTGGGAGCCTCCCTGCCGGTGTGGTGGGTGGCCCACGCCGGCATCCGGGCATTCACGGTCTGGGGACTCTGGACGACGGTGGCACTGTTTGCCGCATTGGCGGCAGGCAGTGCCTGGCGGCAGCGCACGGAACTCCGGGCGTCACTCGTGTCGCGCTGGCGGTTGCTGTTGATGATCGAAGCCGGGGTGCTGTTGGCTGTGCTCTTCATGTCGGTCCTGCGCTTGGCCAATCCCGACCTGTGGCACCCGTGGGAAGGCGGCGAGAAGTTCATGGACATCGCGATGGTGAACGGAATCCTTGCCAGTCCGTCCTTCCCGCCCATTGATCCCCACTTCGCCGGCAAGTACATCAACTACTACTACTTTGGCCAATACCTCGTTGCGTTCCTGGCTAAGCTGACAGGCATCTGGAGCGAGGTGTTCTATAACGTTGCACTCGTGGTTTGGTTTGCCTTGACTGTGCAACTCTCGTGGGCGAGTGCTTTTTATTTCCACCATGCCCAAGGAGGCGGCCAACAGGCGTGGCGGGTTTCGCTGCGCCGCGCCCTGTGGGCGCCTTTCCTGCTCGTGGGCATCGGCAATCTGTGCGGAGTGTTGATGCAGCTGGACGTGTGGAGAGGACGAGTACTTGGGGATTCCGGCCAGTTCCCCGAACAGCCATGGCCGGCAAGGGTGATAGGAGAAGTTCTGGCAGGCGCATTTGTCGACATCCGGAACGGTTCGCTGGCCGCCCATGATTGGTGGGCCAGTAGCCGCACTATCCCTGCCACCATTACGGAGTTTCCCTATTGGAGTTTTCTGTTCGGAGACCTCCATGCCCACCTTATGGCGCTTCCGCTGGCCCTCGGTGTGTGTGTCTTGGTGGTGATTGGCCTCAACTTCGATTTGTCCCGCCGGCAGGCGGTTGCTTTGCTTGGATGTGCCGCTATTCTGTGGAGCGTGTTGGTTGCAACCAACCTCTGGGAATTGCCGCTTTACGGCGGCCTGATTCTTGCGACCGCGACTCTGGTCTGCCTGCGAGTGGGAAACAGTCCCCGATGGCAGCAATTCGCCGCCATCCCGCTTGTGTTCGGGACAGTGGCCTATCTGGCCGGTTTCCCGTTCTGGCGAACGTTTGAACTCACATCTGCGGTGGGCGGTCTGGACCTTGTCCGGGGCGGTGACGAACTGGCTCCCTGGCTGAAAATGTGGGGCTTGTTTGTGGTACTGGTTCTAAGTTGGCAGGTATTGCAGGTCAAGGCTGGGCCTGGGCAACGCCTGTCACATCGGACTGCAGCCGACTGGTGGCTGGCCGCGGCTTTGGTCGCCCTGGCCACGGCCACGCTTCTGTGGTGGGAACTTCCCGTGTTGCTTCTGACCGGCGCCATGCTGGCCGTTGCCTTGTGGCTCGTGTGGCAACAACGGTCCACACCTGATTCCACCGACTTTCAAGTCAATCTGCTCCTATTGGCCGTCACGGGCATCTGGGCCGGCAGCCAAGTGGTCTATGTGGCCGACTTCCTGGACGGTAGCGACTACTACAGAATGAATACCGTATTCAAGTTCTTCTTTCAGGCCTGGGTCCTGGTCGCCCTGGCCGGATCCATGGCCCTGCCCGGGCTCTGGCAACGGTTGCGGCAGGCATGGGGGCTGCGCGTGATGCAAGCCGCGCGGTTGGCCTTCGGGGTTCTGCTGGCCGCCTCGCTCGTGTTTCTGCCGTTGGGTACCCCGCCCCGCCTGATACGCCGTTTCGATGTCCCACCGGCACCTTTCTCAACGTTGAACGGCCTGGAATTCATGCGCTTTGGCGAGTACGTGTGGCCCGCGGGAGGGGGCTTCATTGAACTTGCATCGGACATGGATGCCATCAACTGGCTGAATGCCAACATTGACAAGGCTTGGGTCATTCTGGAGTCGAGCGAGACGGACTACTACCGTGCCGGCGGAACCCGGGCGGCAACATTCACGGGCCTGCCCGGCCTGATGGGAAGCCACCAGAACGAAAAGCGGCATCCGGAACTCGTGGCCAGCCGGTTCGCGCTGCACCGCACCCTATGGACAACCCGGGATCACCAGGCGTTGCTCGACTTGCTGCAAACCCACTCCATTGCCTTGATTTACGCCGGCCAATTGGAACAAGCCGAACATCCGGATGGCGTGGCACGGTTCGCGTTCATGTACGAAGAGGGGTTGCTTGATCTCCTGTATGACTCCGACCTCACCCGGATCTACGCGGTTCCGGCCGTGTACCGGGGTTGACCGGCACCATCGAATCCATCGGCAACCATGAACACACTCGAATGGGGTGCAGTCTTCCGCTGGTGCGTCGTGGTCCAGGCATGGGCCATTCCCTGCCAGATTCTGTGCTCCGTTCTGTTTCCGAACCTGCCGCACAGGGGTGTCCTCTTCGCCAAATCCCTGGCCGTGCTGCTGGTTGGTTTTGGCAGCTGGATGCTGTATGCCTGGCTGCATTTGCCATTCGACTCGTGGCTGCCGTGGCTGACCTGGATACTGCTGTGTGCCGGCACGTGGACACTGTGGCGCAGGGAACGGCGGCGAGGCTACATTGTGGGCCAATCCAACCAGCCTGCAGCCGAAGGTCTTGCCTGGCCGTTGGTCGAACTCGTCTTCTGGGGACCCTTTCTGTTCTGGCTGTGGGTGGCAAGCCTTCAACCCGGGGTGTTCCATACGGAGAAGCCGATGGACTTCATGTTCATCAACAGCCTGTGGAACAGTCGGCAATACCCGCCTCAGGATGCCTGGCTGGCTGGTCAGCCTGTCAGCTACTACTACCTGGGCTATTGGTTGTTGACGACGGTTGCCAAGGCGGCCGCAGTTCAGCCGGCCCTGGCCTACCACATCGGACAGGCCACGTGGTTTGCGCTTCTGATTGCCGGAGCGCTGGGCATGGGTGGGAGCCTGGCCGGGCTTTCCCGCAGACGGTTTGACTGGGTGGCCGCAGGAGTGACCGCCACCGCGGTGGCGGTCATGGGGAATCTGCAGGCGGTCCGCGACCAACTGGCTGCGCGTAGCATCGGCCTGGAGCGTCTTTCGCACCAGTTGGACTGGCGTCCGTTGGGTGTGGGCAACGGTGCGGAAGTCCCTTGGTACGGACCGGAATGGGGGTCCTGGTGGTGGTGGGACAGTGCACGGGTCATGGCCGACCGCGGGCTTGATGGAGGCCACCTGGAGGTAATTACGGAGTTTCCGTTCTTCAGCTTTCTGCTCGGCGACAATCATCCTCATGTCCTGTCGGCCCCGTTCCTTTTCCTCTCGATGGGTTTGGCCCTGCAGTGGCTGGCCGGTGAACGCGGTCAAGCCCATTCTCATTCGGTCTTTAGCCGGTTCGGCCTGGCCGCGACCTTGGTCGCCGCCGCGTTTTTCATGAATACGTGGGATGTTTTGTCCGTTTGCGGGTTGCTGGCGGCGGCGGCGGTCCTGGGTGCGCCGGACATCGACACGTGGCGTCGACGTATCGGGGTCTTCGGGTTGGCTGTTCCAACCATGCTGGCCGTTGCCGCCGTGATGGTCGTGCCCTACCTGTTGACCAGTCGGAACCAGGTGGAGGGTGTCGCGTTCAACCTGCTGAATCCAAGTCGGCCCGGCCAGTTTCTGCTGATGTGGGGCCCGCTGCTGTCAGGCGTCGTGCTGAGCCTTTGGATGCTGCACCGGACCCGTCCGCGCGATTGGACCGGTGCTTTGGTATGGATTGGCGGAGCACCATTGCTGGGCCTTGCCTGGATGTTGGCGGCAACGTTTGGGCCACCCGCCTACCGCCTGTCTGCGGTGTTGGGGATCGACTTGCGGATTGTGCAGTCGCTGATTGCG
Source organism: Caldilineaceae bacterium (assembly GCA_965208365.1). Taxonomy (GTDB): domain Bacteria; phylum Chloroflexota; class Anaerolineae; order Caldilineales; family Caldilineaceae; genus Bin34. The sequence continues at coordinate 3,658,504 of OZ242330.1, forward strand.
GAACGTTGGGCCTTCGGATGGATCGTGCCCGTTCTCCTGCTTGCGCTGCTCGGCTGGTCGTGCAACAGTCTCAGGCAGGTGGTGAATGCACCCAATCCAGGATACCCGGGCGCAGTTTTGCACGCCGTGTTGCTGACAGGCGGGTTGCTCCTGTTGGCCGTGCCCGAGTTCTTGTTCCTGCGCGATGTCTTCGGACCCTTGGCCAGAATGAACACAGTGTTCAAGTTCCATTACCAGGCTTGGATCCTGTTGGCCGTAACGGGTTCGACAACGATCGTCATCCTGGTGCGCGGGAGTCAGCGTTTTGCAGGCGCGTTGGCAGTAGGAATCGTCAGCGCCGTATTCGCAGTTGGGTTGTTGTACCCCGTGTCCGCACTGGCCGGGAAGGCCGCCGATGCGAGTCGACCGCCATCCCTGAATGCACTCCGCGACCTGCAGCGGTACGATCCGGCTCGCGCGGCGGCGGTGGACTGGATTCGCCACCACACGGATCCCGAGGCCGTGATCGCGGAGGCTCCCGGCATCAGCTACCGACCGGAAACAAGTTGGATTAGCGGCTTGACCGGCCGACCGACGCTGATGGGCTGGCAAGGCCATGAGGCACAGTGGAGAGGAAGGGCATTCACCACACAGGCGGCCGCCAGGGTCGATGCACTGGAGGGCATGTACGTCCGACGACCCGTTGACGAAATTGTGGCGCTAATGCGCCTCTGGGGCGTGGAATTCCTGCTCTTGGGGCCAATCGAAGAATCACGGTTTGCGGTGTCGACGCAACGACGACAGGAGTTGCAGTCGGTCCTTGTCACCGTGTGGTCCATGGAACCCTATCTCCTGCTGGCGCGGCCGGACGCTGTACCCGGGGGTTGAACACCGGCAGTCATGTCAACCGTTCATACAGTGGGCGCGGCGGGTCGCCATCCCAACGGTGAAACCGGCGCTGCCGGCAGATGGGGATCCCGGCTGCGGTCGTTGACGTTCGAGCACTGGCTCTGGGTGTCTCTGACCTTGGTGGCCTTGGGCATGCGCCTGGTGGGGCTGGGAGACCGCGCCCTGTCGCACGACGAAAGCCTCCATGCACTGTACTCGTGGTACATCACGGATGCCTTCAGATACAGCCACGATCCCATGATGCATGGTCCCTTCCTGTTCCATGTGAACGCCCTGATGTACCTGCTGTTCGGAGCGTCGGATTTCACAGCCCGGTTGTTCCCGGCCCTGGTTGGCACCGCCACGGTGGCATCGCTCTGGTGGTTCCGCAGCATCCTGGGCCAACGTGGAGCCCTGCTGGCGGCAGTCCTATTGACCATCAGCCCCTCGCTGCTGTTTCACAGCCGGTACATCCGCAACGACATTTACGTGGCGTTGTGCAGTCTGTTGTGGGCCTTGGGACTGATTCGCTACGTGCAGACCGGCTTTCAGCGCTGGCTGTACCTTCTGACATCCAGCATGCTGGTAGCCCTGGTCAGCAAGGAGAACGCCTTCATCACCGGGGCCATTTTCGGGCTCTTCAGCCTCTGCGGTGCCGGATGGGGTGTTTGGCGGACTCAGGGCGCGGCTCGGCTTGCGGCCTGCCGTCTCGCGGATACCGCACTGGTCATGGGGGTCCTGGTGGCACCGTTCCTCGTTCCGTTTGCCCTGATCCTGGCTGGGCGCGAGCCGTTGCCCGTGGATTACGACAGCCAATCAACCGCGCTGGTGGGCGCGGGTTTGCTCGGCGTCATCGGGTTGGCAGGGACCATCGGGTTTCTTCGTTTCCTGCGTCCGGTTTGGTGGGATACACCCCTGACCCACAGGAACCTGCCCATCCTGTTTGTTGGATTCTGGTTTGTGGCTTTGGCGTTCTACACCAATCTGTTTTCGGCGGTTGCAGGGGTACAGTCCGGAGTGGTGGGCAGCCTGGGGTACTGGCTGGGACAACAGGAGGTGATGCGCGGCGGCCAGCCGTGGTTCTACTACCCGTATCTGGCCCTGCTGTATGAATTTCTGCCTCTGACCCTGCTCTTAGCCTCGGTCCCCTTGCTGGTCCGGTATTCGTTGGTGAGGTTGTCCCGGAGACGGCGATCGAGTCCATCCGACCATGAAGTTCCCTGGCTTGTGCCCGGCTGTCTGCTCGTCTGGACCATCGGCAGCTGTGCCGGCTACACGGTGGCGGGCGAAAAAATGCCCTGGCTCATGGTCCATCTCGTGTTGCCGACGGTCCTGTTGGGGAGTTGGGCCGTATCCAGGTGGATATGCACCGTTTCCCCCGATGACAAGCCGGGGTTGGTTGCCTGTGCCTTGGGCGGCGCGGGCTTCGCCTGTTGGCTGTTCGCTGCGGGCCGCACGCCTTTTTCCGGCAGCGACCAGGAAGCCGTCCGCGAGACCATGCAATGGCTGTCGCTGGTTGTGGGGGGCTGTGGGTTGCTGGTGCCGTTGGCAGTGGGGTTTGTCCAGGGCAGGCCAAACCATGGCCGCCTGTTGGGCATGAGTGCGGGTCTGGCGCTTGGCATCCTGACGGTGCACGTTGCCTGGAACCTGGCCTATGTACGGTATGACAGTGCCCGCGAGTACTTGGTCTATGCCCACGGCACCCCCGATGTCAAACAGGTATTGGCGGACATCGATGTTGTCCGCAGGGCGCTTCCGGAAGGCTACGAGCCAACCGTCATGTACGACCACGAGGTGTCCTGGCCGATGGCGTGGTACTTCCGCGACGACGCGGCGGTGTGGGTGTACGACGGCAGGTCCCCGACCACCGACCTGTGGGAAGCTCCCGTCGTCTTGGCCGGGGCCGCGATTGCAGCCAATGTTCAGCCACTGGTCCAGCGCAGCCACGTGACACGTCGCTTCCGGTTGATTTGGTGGCCCGAGGAGTCCTACAAGGAGCTCAACGCGGACACTCTGGCCGGGATTTTGGACCGGAACGTGCGGAGGCGTTGGCTGGATCGCTTCCTATGGAGGGAACATCCCGGCTTGAGCGAAGCAGCCTGGCCGCATGTCAACTCCTTCGACATGCACGTTAAGTGGGACCTGGCACCCCTAATATGGCCACCAGCCGAGTTCCCGAACCTTTATCCCCAGTTGATGAATCCGGAGCTGGCCCTGGAACTCGAATTGGTGCAGGTGGTTGAAGGTGGGCCGGGACAGGCGGAGATGGGTAGGCCGCTGGGCGTGTCGATTGGCCCGGATGGCCAGCGGGTAGTGACCGACGGCGACCAACACCGGGTCGCGGTGTTGGGCCGGAACGGGAAGCTGCTCTGGGAAGTCGGGGGATACTGCAACCTTCGCGAACCGGCTGCCTGCAGCGATCTCGATGGCGACGGACCTCTCAGGCTTGGTGACGGGCAGTTCAACCAACCGTGGGGCGCCGTCATGGCGGCCGATGGGCGGCTATACGTTGCAGACACTTGGAATCATCGGATACAGAGGTTTTCGCCGGAGGGGGCCTTTGAACTGGCCTGGGGGGCGTCCTTGGACGCGAGGTTGCCGAACCGGAACCCAATCGGCCTGTTCGGTCCCAGAGGCATCGCCGTCGAGGCGGACGGCAATATTGTGGTGGCGGATACCGGTTACCACCGCCTGCTGCGGTTTTCGCCCGAGGGCGTTCTGATGGCGGAAATCGGTTCTCCCGGGGTGATTCCCGGCCAATTCCAGGAACCGGTTGCGGTACTGCCCGGGGCCGACGGCGACCTCTGGGTCACCGACACTTGGAACGGTCGGATTCAACGGATCTCTGCTGCAAATGTGCCGCTGGGTGAAATTTCGGTGCCCCTGTCCATGTGGTCAACCCGTGACTCCAACGACAAGCCGTTTGTTGGTGGGGTGTCAGGCGGCCTGGTGGTGACCGACCCCTTGCATGGCCGGCTCGTGTTCTTTGGCCTTGATGGTGAACTGCTCGGCTATCAGGATCTGACGGCCTTCCAGGATGCGGGGCAGGAATCCCCCATGCCGGTTGGGATCGCCGTTGATGGGTTGACGGAAACGATTGTGGTCGCGGACGCTGCCAACAGCCGCCTCCTGGAACTGCGACTACCATCGGCCAGCCAGTAAGTTTGGACCGGTTTGCCAATCAATGCACGCGGACACCTCGTACACGCCGTCGTTTGGCTTTCCGGGACTGGGTGCCGGATTGCTTGTACGGGGAGTTCGATAATCCGCATCCCCGCCAACATCGGTAAGATGCGCCATGCCGGGGTCACCGGCATGGATACTTCCGTGACTTCGTCAACGAGGCTGTTCGAGTTGGGAAGTCGCCGACGCGGCGGAACTTCGGGCCAGGATGCGAACCAAGGCCAGTCCCGCCAATGCTGCCGCACACACCGTCACAAACTCGGTGCTGGCCGCGTACTCGGAAGTGATGTCCGGAATGGTTAGCCCCAGGATGCCTGGGCCGGTGTCCGCACTGGACGGTGCGAACGTGGAATTCCATGGCCAAATCCGCCGTACGCTTCCCGCCATGATTCCGGCCAGAACAGCCAGCATGGGTTGCGTCCAACGGCGATACAGCCACAGTAGGGCTCTCGACACCGTCACCAGCCCCATGGCACCCCCGGCAAGGACCGCCATGACAATGTCCAACTCCTGATTGTTGACCGCGGCCAGGACGGGGCCGTATTGGCCCATCATGACCAGGACCCAGGAACCCGACACCCCCGGAAGCAGCATGGCTCCCACGGCAAGCCATCCGCACAGCAACAGAAACCAGGGTGCGGTGGGGGTGACAGCGGGCGCCAGACCCATGCACAACCAGACAGTGGCCAGGCTTGCCAGGGCCAGAAGGATTCTGTCCGAGCGCCAAGCCACCCTGTCCAAGGCGATCACGATCGCCGATCCCAGTATCAAGCCGCAGAAAAAACTCCAGAGTTGCAAGGGCCAGCGCGACAACACGGCTTCGACGGCCCGGGCCAAAACGAGCAGCGCGGCACCTATGCCACCCCCCAACGGGAGCAAGAACCGAATGTTGATCCTGTCCAGCACCGATCGCCAACGCAGGCTGGCCGCGTCCCGCCACAACGCCTTGTCAGACAGGGCTCCCAGGCTTGCGAGCAGTTCGGGGTAGATCCCAAGCAGGAGAGCCATGGTTCCACCGGACACTCCCGGAACCACATCGGCAGCGCCCATGCAACAGCCCTGGAGGACTGTGCGCGCAACCTTTGCCCATTCGGTGGGGACCATGGGTGACCTGATTTGAGTGTTCAACTTGCCCTTGACAGACCAAAGGCGCGCAAACATGGTCCGATCGCGGGAGACCGGACCCGTCAGGTTGTGGATTGAATCGGAACCCTAACGGGATTCCCTGTAGATCACATGCCGCCGCAACACGGGATCAAACTTGCGGAGTTCCAAGCGGCTGGTGTTGTTGCGCCGGTTTTTCTCCGTGAGATAGCGATGCGAGCTTTCTGTGCTCTTCATCGTTACCTGGATCCGCGCGCCTTTGCCTTTCTTTGCCATAATTCCTCGCCACTCAGCCGGACGTGTTCGCTCCGACACTAACGCACCGGATCGCGTTCTGTCTGGATTATAACCTTCGTCGCGGTTTTTGGTCCGTTCGCTGGACGTGTTGCACCTCTCCGGCAAGGTCCAGTCCGGCCATTCCCCTCGGTGTGCCCAATGCCTGCCAAGCGTTCGCCGCTGTCAATTTGGATTCAGGCTGCCCGGCCCAAGACCTTGGTTGCCGGCGTGGCACCGGTGGTGATCGGCTTGGCAATGGCTTCAACCGCGGCACCGTTGGTGTGGATTTCCGCTGTCCTCACATTGTTGGCGTCCGTTGGCATTCAAGTTGGAACCAACTTCGTCAACGATTTTGCGGACTGGCGTCGCGGCGCCGATCAGCCGGATCGGATTGGACCACAACGGGTCATGCAGGCGGGGCTGTTGTCCTCGAGGGCCATGACCGTCGGCATCTGCCTTGTGTTCGGAAGTGTCTTGGTTACCGGCACATACCTGTTCCTGCACAGCGGCCCCTTCGTCCTGGCAGTTGGCGTGACAGGCGTACTGCTGGGATTCCTCTACTCGGTGGGCCCATCCCCCCTTGCCTACAACGGTCTCAGCGACCTGATGGTCTTGCTGTACTTCGGGGTGCTTGCGGTAGCCGGAACCTGGTATGTACAGGTGGGTCAAGTCGCCATGCACGTTCTGCTGGCAGGCGCGGCGCCAGGCCTGTTGTCGACCGCCATTCTGGCGGTCAACAATATCCGCGACCGTGACCAGGACCAACGCGCAGGGCGTCGAACACTGGTAATTCGGTACGGCTTGGGATTCGGACGCTGGGAATACACGCTGTGTTGCGTCGTGGCTGCATTCGTGCCGGTCCTGCTTTGGCTGCTGGGGTACGCCCCTCCCTGGATTCTTCTGGCCTCGGCTGGCCTGGTGCCTTCGGCCGGTTTGATCAAGGAAGTTTGGACACTGTCCGGTCCGGGGTTGAACAACACCCTGGCCAAGACAGCTGGTTTGCTGGTGCTCTACTCCGGTCTGTTCTGCCTGGGTTGGCTGTTGTAACCCGTCGGTATGCGGCCGGACCGGCCGTCGGGGGTCGGTCAACTCTGGTATCCGACCGTTTCCACAGTCGAATGCCATGGCGACACGTCTTCCTGCATGCTGTTCCGAATCGATCAGGAATAAGCACATGCCCTCGCCGCGGACGGATGCGCAGTGATGCCTCAATTGGCCCTCAAGCGCACACGTTGTCGTTGACGGAAATGCAAGGAATGCGGCCTTGCCAACACTTTGAACCCGCCCGGACCGGGGTCGCGTGTGGCCATTAATCAGAAACGGGCGGGTGACCGCGCCCCGCCGGCTGCAACCTGGAATCCTCAGCCGGAAGGTGGATCAGTGCCCAGTGCAGGGACGTCACTACTTGGGATTGGCCCGTTGCCATGCGTGGTTTTTGGGCGGCTGACGGTTTCCCGTACCCGGTTCCGTGGGGCTCAACGGACGAACGTTCGATTGCCCCCAGCCGTCTTCCGGCTGTCCCGTGGAAGACGGAACAGGCTACAATAGGCTCAACAATTGATTTACCGACGTACCGCCCAGGTGGCTCATGGATCCATCGCGTCGCAGCAAGCCCGTCTGGCGTTCGGTCATAGGTCCCCTGACAATGGGGTTACTGTGGCCATCACTTCTTGGAGGATTGTGGTTCTTCGTCCTATCGGAGTTCGGCAATCCACTGGCGGCCAATGCCGTCAACCTTCGTACCACAGGCTCCGATCCGGCCGACACCGGTGAAGTCGTTTCCGAGGCTGTCGGTTCCCCCGGCTTCACAGTGGAAGGGTCGATCACGCATGCACGCGTCCTGATCGGCGGGACCGTGGTGGTGGACCAGGAACAGGCGCATTTGGGTGCCATGCAGGTGGACCCTTCAGGGGCAATCGTCGCGTTTGACATTGCCCCCACCGGCACCGAAACCGCTGCCTTGGGACAGGTCCATGTCTACAACATGGAGTCGGGCGCGGAGGTCGCATCGTTTCCTGGCTACGCTCCGGCATGGAACGAAACCTACGGCCTGACCTACGTGACACCAGACCACCAGGCTGCTGCCTACAACCTGGAAACCCAGGCCACGTCGGTGATCAGCGCGGAGCCAAACCTGCACGTTGGCGAAAGTACGTTCTTTGATGCTTCCTCGGACGAGGTCACAGCACAGACAACCGCTCCGTGGTCGTTTCATCCCAAGACCATTCGCGTCCGCCACCTCTCGCAAAACTACTGCCGCAAGAACGTGGCCGACAACCAGATTGTTGAGGTTCCCTTTGAAGAGTATGTAGCCCGCGTACTGCCTGCCGAAGTGCCTCCGTCGTGGGATATGGAGGCCCTGAAGGCGCAAGCCGTCGCAGCGCGCACATATGCCTGGAACAAGATTTGGCAGAATCGCAACAACCGCAATCCCTTCGACATCAGCGACTGGATTAACAATCAGGTGATGTGCGACTACCGGACTGCCCGGACCGATCAGGCGGCAGAAGAAACCGCCGGCATCATTCTGAGTGTCCAAGGGGATGCTAGGGTGCTGCCGCTGACGGCCATGTACTCGGCCGAGAACGGACATCCGACCCGCGAAAATACCTACGTCAACTACCTGAAGAGCATTCCGGATCCGAATGCCGTGGGCAAAGTTCGGCGCGGACATGGCTGGGGATTGAGCCAGTTGGGCGCCCAGCGGCTGGCCAAACAAGGCCTTACCTATTGTCAGATCCTGGGCCACTATTACCAGAACATCCACATCAACAACTTCTCGGACCCGGATACGCCGATGGGATGTCTTATGGCCAACGGTGGTTCGGGGTATGCACGCGGTTCCGGCCTGCACCTGCGCGCCCTCACGTCAGCCGGGGCCTCGACCCTAAGGGTGGTCGTGAGTGACGTCACGGAAGTTTCGGATCCTGCTCCGGGCAATGTAGCCCAAACAGACGATGCTCCGGTGGACGAGTCAACGCTCCCTGTGGTGCCGGACAACAACCCGGAACCCGATGCCTCCACACCGTTGCAGGCGCTGCCCGACAACACCGCGGACGACAATCCCGCTGATGAAGTGCTCGCCGCGACATCCGCGGAGACCCCGGTGGCGGCCGAAGGTGAATTCCAGGCGGGAACCGAATGGACAGTCGAGGTTTCCGAAGCGGCCGTTCTAGATTCGTCCGCGCCGGTGACCACTCCTACTACCGCGTCAAATTTGGAGGTGTTGCCGCTTACGATCAGTCTCCCGACCGATATTCGGGTTTGGATGTTCCCGAGCGACGTAGTGTCGGGGACCGAACTCGAACTCAAGCTTTACAGCGGTGAAACCCTGTTGGATACCCAACTGGTGACGGTGGATCACCTGGGTCCCGATTGGGTTGAACTGCGCGTTGGTGCCGGAAACGGCGCCACACTTCCGATAACCGTTTCGGCCACTCCCGGAGACGGTGTCAGTCTGGGACGCGACTGGACTTGGGAGCAAAGCGCGTTTGCCTACACCACCGGAAGCGGTGCCATCTTCCAGGAACCGGGAGCTACCGACGGCCTGTTGTGGTATGCCCAGCCAGTGACGCATGACGTGGGAGTCTGGCATGGTCCCTACACCGGTACCTTGCCGGCCGGCCGTTCGTACCGCGCCGTGTTCAGGTTGCGCGTCCCGGACTTGGAACGACCGTACTTGAAGGAAGCCGGACCCGCTGAACTGGTTGCCAAGTTGGATGTTGTGCACGATGAGGGAACGAAGACCGCCGGATTCAGGAACCTCTATGTGTCCGATTTGCGATCCCGGCCTGGTTTCCAGGCATTCTCCGTCGACTTCCATCTCTTTGAAGCGGAAACCGACGTTGAATTCCGTGTCCATTGGCATGATGTCGTTTCCTTGGGCCTGGACCAGGTCATGGTCGTCTCGCTTCCGTACCGCAACTGGCAGGCCCAGCCGCTTCAGTGGCCCAGGGTGCCCGACGCTCCTCTCCAGAACCTCCAGATTCTGCCTTTCGATGCAGCGGACAACCCCGGCACGCTGTTCACTCTGGATCTTTCGGGCAGTACAAGTTCGTCCGGTGCCGGCCTGACCGACACCGACTGTAGTTTGTACGGAGACTGCGACCCCGACCCCGAAGCCAACTTCATCGACGTTCCCACCTCTGTCGAATAGAAAAGGTTCCGAGGCGAATCCCCGTGACGGATCCCTCCTCTACGTGGAGGGATCCGTCACGGGCTGCGGTCGAGTTCTTCGGCTTCCTGGGAGGCTTGGCTCCAGATAACTTGCATTTCGGGGGAGGTGGCCAGGAGTTCCTCAAGTGTCCCCTGAGCCTCCAGACGGCCCTCCTTGAGTACCAGAATGTTGTCCGCACGGCGTAGGACCCGGCGTCGATGGGACACCACGAGGCATGTAGGCGGTCCAGCCGCTTCATGGTCGGGTCCGCCCTCCACATGGCTCAGGACCCGATTCCAGAGCAGGCGTTCAGTGCGCAGGTCCAAGGCGCTTGACACATCGTCCACCACGAGCAGTTGGGCATCGGCGGCCAACATGCGGGCCGCGGCCGTGCGCTGAACCTGTCCTCCCGACAACCTCAGGCCGCGCGGCCCGACAGCGGTCTCCAGACGATCCGCCATTTGGTCCAGATCGGGTTCCAGCACCGCCGTGTGCACCGCAGCATCCACGTTGTCATCTCGCACCTGCTCCCCCAGCGTGATGTTGTTGTGGAGGGTGTCGCTGAACAGACGAGGACTTTGTGGGGTGTAGGCTGCCCGGGGCGGGGTCATGAACCTGCCCGGATCGGTGACGGTCTCTCCATTCCAGAGCAGCGTGCCACGGTCCATCGGCAACAACCCCAGCAAGGCCTTGAGGAGTGTGGACTTGCCTGAACCGATTCTCCCGGTTACGACTGTGAACGATCCGGCCGGCAGGACCAGGCTGATGTCGGACACGCCTCCCTCTGTGTCCGGATATCTGAAGCAGACATCCTGAACCTCCATCCGTTCCAGGCGGTCCTCCTGGCTGCTTGGAACCGTCAATTCGGACGTCGCCAAACCAATCGGGTCACGTCCCGCCAGACCGTGTGCTGTCGGCCCGGTGGGCACCACTTCGGCAATGCGGCTGATGGAAACCTTGGCCCGTTTGAAGTTGCCGGTCATCCAGATGACCCAACCGGCATATTCGGTGATGCGGTCCAGATAGGTGACAAAGAGCACAAATTCGCCGACCGTGAAGGCATTGTCGCCCCGCGTGACCGTGATGTAGTACATCAAGGCACCGGTGAACACCGCGGTCACCGCCGAGTTGCTGAAGTCGAATAGCTCGGACAGGAGTTTTTCCGCGACAGCGGCGCGCCGCCGTTCCTGGTTGAGTTCGGCGAACGCCTCGGGCAGTCCCCGGCTGGTCGGAGCCAGTTTGAAAGCCAGCAGCGCATTGAACACCTCCCCCACGAATTCGGCCACCGCGGCTCCTGCTTCCCGGGAACGGGTCCTCAATCGAATGATCCGGGTGTGGGCCAAGTGCACGGACAGGGACACCAGCATCACCGGGGTGACCACCATGGCCGTAGCAACCCAGTCAATGCCTGCCATAATGGCGATGGCGCCTACGGCAAAGGCTATTACGCCCGGACCATCAACACACTCTTCAAGGCCCATGCAGGCTTCGTCCACATCGTCGCGCACACGGCTGACGATTTCGCTGGACGACTTGGGCGTGGCCACCGCGGCTGGAAGCCCGGCAATCAACCGCATGAAATTCAGTCGGACCTGGCCGGTCATGAAGTGCCACACTCCTCCCCAAAGCCATTCCGCACCGAAGGTGGTCGCGGCCCGTGTCAAGCCAATGCTTGTCAACAGTGCCAAGACCAGACCGGGCGAAAGTGTTGCCGGAGCATTGGATGCCAACCCATCGTAGAAAACCTTGAGTACCAGGCCCGGCAGCAAGGGCATGGCATGTGCCGAACTCCAGGCAACCGCGTTGGTCAAATACCACCAGGGACTGAGGCCCATCAATTTGAGCGTCAAATTGCGGACGGTAGGCCCTCGGCCCTCGGCAGATGACGATCTCTGTGCTGACGCCATGTGACTTCCCCTATTCCAATCCCAGGCGCAACAGTTCGTTCAATTCGGAGTCTGGATCGGCCATCAACGACAGCCGGTCGCCGTATTCGCGCACGCACCCGTTCTCCAGGATCAGAATGTCGTCCGCCTTCTCCACGGACTTGAGGCGATGCGCAATCACGATCCCCGTACAACCGTCAAGCAGTTCCTGCAGTGCGGATTCCACTTCCAGTTCCGTAGCCGGATCCAGACGCGCTGCGGCCTCGTCCAGAATGACGATGGACGGGCCGCGCAGGAACAGGCGGACCAATGCCAACCGCTGGGCTTCCCCGGCCGACAGGGCTAGGCTTGAACTTGACAATCCGGTTTCCAATCCGGCCGGCAGGCCGGTCAGCCATCCGGTCAGGTTGAGTCTGTCAATCGCGGCCAGAATGCGCTCGTCGGGAATCTGCGGGTCGAACATCGTCAGGTTCTGGCGCAGGGTCCCGCGGAAGAACTGGACTTCCTGAGTGACTACTCCGACCAGAGAACGCAGCGTCTGCAGACGCAATGAGCGGAGATCCGTACCGTTCAGGGAAATGGTCCCGGCATCCGGGTCGTACAACCGGTTCAACAGCCTAGTGACCGTCGTCTTGCCGCTGCCGGTGCGGCCCAGGATGCCCAGTGTGCGTCCCGGTTCAATGTCAAACGACACATCCTCCAGGACCGGGCCTTCATTGGATGCGTAACGGAAGGACACGTTGGCGAACCGGACCCGAGGCGGGGCCTGACCCGCGTTTGAGAGACTTCCGTCCGCCAAAGCCGACCGGGTGTCCAGCAGTTCCTGAATGCGGACCAGGCTTCCTCCTGCCTTTTGGAGTTCCTCCATCTGATGGGAAAGGTTCTCAAGGGGCCAGAACAATAGGTTCAGGTAGGCCATCAACAGATAGACCGTGCCGATGGACATTTCGCCTCGCAGGACCAGCCATCCACCACCGCCAACCAGGAGTCCGGTTCCTGTGCCCATGATGGCCAGGTTCAGGGGCCACATGAGATTGCCCAGGCTGAAGGCTCGTTGGCCTCGGCTAATCTGTTCACGGATGAGGTTCAACATCTGACGGATGGTGTAGGGCACCCCACCCAGCGACTTGATGTCCTCGAGACTGGCCAGTCGCTCCTCGACAAAGCCGAATAGTTGGGCAGTCGCCTCGCGCAGTCGTTCGTTGTACGGCACGCCAAAGTGCCTCATGGCCAGCATGACCCAGATGGACAGCGCCAGAAAGCAAAGCATTCCCCCGAAGACTCGCCAATCCTCGGCTGCCACGACACCGAGGATTCCAAGGAGAATCAGGGAGGCGCTCACCAGCCGAATGCCGAAGACCGAGAAGAAGTGGGCCAACTGATTGCTGTCTCCGTCAATTCGTTCCAGCATCACGCCGGGTGGGTGCCGGTTGAAGAACGTCATGTCCAACCCGATGCAGTGTTGGAGCAGGTCCTCGCGCAGCCGATTGGTTGCGGCCCACGCCACCGATTCGCCGAGGTAATGCATCAGGGCATCGGCCAGGTGTCGGACGATGTTGACGAACACGTACAACGCCACTGCCTGAAGCAGGATGCGCTGACTGTCCTGGGCTACCACACCGTCGATGAAATCCCGAAGAATGCGCGGACCCCACACCGCTCCAATCGTGCTGGTCAGGACGGCCAGTGCCAGCAACAGGACGTGCCAGCGGTAGGGGCCCAAGTAACGCGCCAGGAAGGTGCGATACAGGGCTAGGGTTGGTCTCAAGGTCGCTGCTCCGAAAACGCCTGGGAAAGAAAAAGCCGCGGACCAAATCTCCGCGGCTCGAGTCCTTTAGGCGGCCAGCGAGGTTGTTCTATCGGAGAATCCGGTCACCGGGGTGTTGGTGTGATCGCATGAACCTATACACGTTTTCTATCCTCCCCGGTGTGTTGGGCGGTGCTTGCGCGCCGCGGAGTAAGCCGGGGAACTATACCGTAGAACTACCACCGGACCCCCAAAAACGAAGTGTGAGATTCAGTTGCCAATGGGGGGCGGTTGCGATTCGCGACCTGGTTCCGGGCGGCGTCCTGCCACCGTGGGATATCCGAGCGTTGTAGTCTGTGCGACAACCAAGGGCGGGGTGACTTGCCTATGCCGCCGGCCCGGCACCTGCCTTGAATCAGGAATTCGTCCTGTCACAATTGGCCGACCAAGCCACGATCAGTCCTCGGGCAGGAACTGTTCTTGCACAAACAATTTTAGGCGTCGAGCAGCATCGTCCGCAACCGGAGGACCATGGCTGCATGCCAGATACCGCAAGCTGCTGCCGTATGTCGCCAACACTCTGCGCACACTGCGTACGCACTCGGCCCGTTCCGGAGTGATGTGCCAGAGCGGAACCCGCACCACACCGCCATAACATGTGCACAAATCGCCGGTCAACAGGATGCCCGTGTCCGCATGCAGGTAGCTGACGTGTCCAGGGGAGTGGCCAGGTGTGTGTATGGTTGTGAATTCTCCTCCAACCATCTCGCCGTCGGCAACGAAGTGTGATGGCGAAGTGCCCGGAAACGGCTTGCCGATCCGTTGGGTCAGCTTCACCATCAGGCGCGTCGGGTCCGGCTGGTCCGCTGTCCGAAACTCCCGCATGCCGGGATGCTGGAGCACCGGGGCTTCCAGCCGGTGGCACAGCACCGGAACCCGCAAGGCGTGGCTCAACTCGTATAGGCCGCCGGCATGGTCCAAGTCTGCATGTGTCAGGACGATGCGGCCGATGTCGGTAAGCCGGAACCCGCAATCCTGGATTTCCTCCAGCATTGCCTTGCCGTGTCCTGGATAGCCGCAATCAACCAGGGTTAGGTCCCTGCGGCCACTCCAAAGATACGCATTGACGCGGGGCGCAGGACTCTCGAAGTGCCACAGACCCGGCAGCAGTTCCTTCATGTCCGGTTGCCTGGCACGCGCACCGTGCTGCCCAGATGCCGCAACCGGGCTCGGGGATGGCTGGTTGCCCGTTCGAACGCGGTGTCATCGGTCGAGGCATGCCGCAGCCGGTCCAGCAGCAAGTCGGGGTTGGCCGCCAGACTGTTAAGCACGTTGCGTTGGTCTTCGCTGAGCTTGAGGCCGGTCATGACAGAGGCGGGATTGTCGAGAAACGTTTGCCTGCACCGATCGCAGTGCCACAGGTGGCCTATGGCCAGATCAAAGTCCGAGATTCGCACAGTACATCTTCACCGGCAATCGGCCGTTGACCGTGCATCGGCCTCGGGAACCCCGGTCGGTAGGCGGGTCGTTATCCATCGCCTATGACGAGGGAACCGTCAACTGGATGGCAGGTTGTTCATGCTGGATCACGCCGGTTTCCCCGAGCGGCCACACCGTTAACCAGGCTTGGCCGATCAATGTTTCCCGATCGAGTAGTCCCCAAACATGGCTGTCCCGCGAATCGGCGCGGTTGTCCCCCAGCACAAACAGCTTGTCCATCCCCACGAGTACCGGGCCTGCATCATATTCGTACTCAATGAGCGGCCAGGGTTCGGTGGTGGGCAAGCCGTTGATGTAGACCTGCCCCCTGCGAATCTCAACTGTGTCGCCCGGAACCCCGATGATCCGTTTGATCAGGTCACCGGTTCCAGCATCGGGATGTTGGAACACGATCACGTCTCCGCGCCGGGGTTCCCGGGTTAAGTAGGCCAGCTTGTTGACGATTACGAACTCGCGTTCGGTGAAGTTCGGCTCCATCGAAGTGCCGGCGATTCGATAGCTTTGGACCGACATCCGGGCGAGCGCAAACACGGCAATGGTGAGAATTGAAGTCTCCAGGATCTCGCGCCACAATCTGCGCGGACTCTCTTCGGATGCAGCTGAATCGGACGGAATCGGAATCGCAACCGGCGGTGTCGCCCCCGGTACCGTCCCGGGGACTGCCGCCGCCTGATTCACCCCCGTCCCGGCGGTTAGGGATTGAGGCACGGCCCTTCGGGGCTGACGGCGAACATCAACGACAAGCGTGTCGCTGGCGAATTTGGCAACCAAGGAATTCACCTGCTGTGGCGATTGGTACGACGGCGAAACATTGGGAAAGCGAATTATAGCAATCGCCGTTGCCGTTCACTTTCCAAGGGATGACTGTTTGAGCAGGTACCTGGTGCCGCGCTTGGCTCCGATCCTGAGCAGGATCCCCCGCTCGACCAGGTCGTTGAGATCCAGACGTAGGGTCTCGGCGCTCACACCGGGACACAGCGCCCGCAGTTCTCGGTTGGTTATGGCCCCTTCATCCGCCACGTACCTTAAGGCTTCCATCTGGCGCTGGTTCATCGAGTGCTCCCAATGGCTGGGTGATCGCGGCGGGTTCTTCGACTTCCGCAATCTGACCCGCACCCTGTGTGCGTTCGCGTCGAATTCGGGTGGTAGGTGGCCGTGTTGGGCTAGGACGTTGTAAATCAGGTCAATCCCAAGCCCCAGTTCTTCGACGAGTCCAAGGTGATACAGACCCGTCACAAGGTTGGGATTGCGACTGAAATGCTCGTCCAGCATGTTGTCAACCGTGATGTGAGCCGGAAGGCTGCCGGGACTTGACACTTCCAGGTATCCGTCATACATGCGAATTTCGATGGCGCGTCCCGTCAGCGAGTAATCCCGATGGGCGACCGCATTGACCAGGACTTCGCGCACCACCGACAGCGGATACTCGGTGCGGTCCTCGCGCTCAAGCCCGGTGACAACGGAGTGCATGTCCATCTCGTTCCGTACGATCTCCCAGGCACGGACGATCTGTTGCGGCGCGGTGCCGGTGATTTCTTCGCGTCTGGCGTAGCGGTGTCCGTCCCGATTTTCCTCCTGTCCTGGCATGGCCTTGAAGTTCACAAATGTGATCCGTGCTTGGGGAATGTGGAACTGAGGGTTGTTTCCGAAGAGCAGAAGCCCGGCCATGGTTGGCACTTGTTGGGGATCCTGTACGCCCAGGGCCCCAAGAAACCGGTTCAATGTCTCATCCCGAGGTGCAAGGCTGGTCCGGCGCCACTGGCGCCGAAATGCCTCCAGTTGGTCGAAATCCAAATCGGCGGCGGAAGCCGATCCTGCGAGCGCGTCCTCCCCCGCGATCGTTTGGTTTCGGAGCATGGAGTAGAGCTCCGGCCCCAACACGATGCGGTTGACGGAACCCGCACGTACAAGAACACGGCCGTCCAACAGCGAGTGCAGTTGGTCGGTCGGAGACACCTGAAGGATGATCAGTGTTCCGCTCGGCGCCTCTTCCTCCTGCCAGGAAACCTGGATGTGCGGCGAGGTTTGGGTTTGGGCTACGCGCAGGCACTGGTCCGCCCAGGCGGGATCCACTCCGGGGTGGATGGCTTGGTCAGAGTCGACACCCAGCACGATCCGACCACCGTCGGTGTTGGCCATGGCCACCAGGCATTGCGCCAGCGTATCCGGATCCGGTTCACCGAGCAGGGCCAGACGCGGGCCTGCCTTCAGGTCTGCCGGGCTGAAAGGAGGAATCGTCATGGGTGGGATCCTACTCGTCGCAAGATGACAGGCCGCCGTCCTCCTCGTCGGTGGGCCTGCTCAGGCCAGTGGTGTCGGGCAACCCCGTCCAATGGGATCGGCATGTGTCTTGGTGTTGCCGGCTGCCGCATCGAGTCGAGTGCCGGATCATGTTCGCGGCTTACGGTGACCGACTCAAGCGGACATGGACAGACAGCGGTACCACCCCCAACCGTCGATCCCAGCATTGGGGCCTCCAATTCGAAGTAAAGGTGGCAGTGGGTTGCATGCAGCCCAGCCTCCTCCCATGCCTGATCTACTACTGGTCCTGATTTGGTTCCGGCCCTGCCCCGGCAGTATGTCCGATCTCGGGCAACATTGGTGGAGCCTCAATGTCGTCGGCTTCCGGGTCCTCGGTCATGGGCACGACCGCCACCGCGGCTACTTGATCACCTTCAGCTGTACGGATGACTCGGCTGCCGGCAGCAGTGCGCGACAAGGAACGAATTGGGGCGATCGGGGTTCGCATCACCTTGCCTTGTGCGGTTGCAATCGCCAATTCCTTGTCGTCGGCCACAATCACGGCACAGGCAATCGGACCCAATTCGTCCAAGCGCCGATGTGACATGGCCCAGTTGCCCTGAGAGTTCCGACCCTTCACCGACCACTGCGCCATGGCCATGCGCTTGCCCTTCCCGTGGCCGTACAGAAGCACAATATGGTCATCATCTGACACCGGCAGGCAGTCCGCCACCAAATCGTCGGCCCGCAGCCGGATGCCGCGTACTCCGGACGCCGTAGTGCCCTGATAGCGGATTGCGGTTTCATCCAAACGCAGACCCTTACCTTGGGTGGTCAACAGGAACAGGTTGCTGTCACCGTCGGTGGCAACGGCCTTGGCAATGGCATCCCCGTCGTGCAGCGTGATAGCAAACTTGCCTGCAGTCCGCAACCTGGTGAAATCCGACATCCGCATACGCTTGATGCGCCCCAGGCGCGTTACAAGAATCAAGCTGCGCCAGCGGCCCCCGGCCGGCTGGTGCAGAACTGCCTGTACCTCCTCGTCAGGTTCCAGGGGAACACATCCCCGCAGGGTTTCGCCCCGGGCGGTCCTGGAGCCTTCGGGCAATGCATAGGCGCGGCATGGATAAACGCGCCCCCGGTCTGTGAAGACCAGATAGGCATCGAGTGAATTGGCGTACAGGAGGTGCTTGACGGCGCTGTCCTCCTTGTCGGAGCGACCGCTTACCCCCTGACCTCCCAATCCCTGGCCCCGGAACTCGGTGGCTTGGGTCCGCCGTGCGTATAGGCTTTGCCAAACAACGACAAGGTCGTCCTGCTTTACCACCAGGTCCTCGTCGGACAGTTCTGGCTGCACCCCGTACAGGATCTGGGTCTTCCTGGGGTCCCGGTGGTTTTCCCTGAGCTGGTCCAGTTCCTCTCGGACTACCTGCCTCAGCTTGTCGGGATTCTCCAACAATTCGGTATAGCCCCTGATCTGTTCCAGCGCGTCCGCATATTCGTCTTCCAGCCGCTGCCGTTCCAAGGCAGCCAGCCGCCGAAGTGGCATATCCAGGATTTCCTGTGCCTGTCGCTCTGTGAGCTTGAACTCGCCTTGAAGCTGGGAGCTGGCCTCCGCCGCCGAGTCGCTTGCCCTGACAACCTCCACCACGCGGTCGATGTTGGCCAAGGCCTTGAGCAGACCCTCCAACACGTGGGCGCGGACCCTGACCTTCGCTCGCCGGAACTCGGTGCGGCGCTCCACCACGTCGATCCGATGGTCGAGATGGCATAGCAGGGCCTGTCGCAGGTTCAGGACCACCGGCTGGTTGTCCAACAAGGCGCGCAGCGTGACGGGAAACGACATCTGCAAATCGCTGAACTTGTACACCTGGTTCAGGACTCGCTGTGGGGTGGCGCTGCTCTTCAGTTCCATTACCAGTCGGATGCCGTCACGGCCGCTCTCATCGCGCATGTCGACGATTTCCTGCAGCCGCTCACCCTTGTTGACGATGTCGGCGATGCGGGCAATCATGCTGGCCTTGTTCACGCCGTACGGAATGGATTCGAACACCAAGCGCGTTCGGCTGCGCCCGGGAATCTCCTCGATGCGGCCCTCGGCCCTTACCACAATGCGCCCGCGCCCGGTCTCGAAGGCCTCGCGAATGCCGTCCGTGCCCAGAATTTGGCCACCCAATGGAAAATCCGGCCCTTTGACATAAATCATCAGTTCATCAATGGTCAAGCTGTGTCGCCGCGTCCAGTTGTCGATGATGAATTTCTGGGCCTCCACAATCTCGCCCAGGTTGTGGGGCGGGATGTTGGTGGCCATGCCCACTGCAATGCCGGTAGTGCCGTTGATCAGGAGGTTTGGAACCTGGGCCGGCAGGACTACGGGTTCCTGGAGCGAATCGTCGAAGTTTTCCTTCCACGCGACAGTGTCCTCGTCAATGTCGTTCAACATGGACGCGGCCAAGCGAGCCATGCGCGCTTCCGTATACCGCATCGCAGCCGGGTTGTCTCCGTCCACCGAGCCGAAGTTCCCCTGTCCGTCCACCAGGGGATATCGCAGGCTGAAGTCCTGCACCATGCGCGCCATGGACTCGTAGACCGAACCGTCGCCGTGCGGGTGGTACTTGCCGAGCACTTCGCCAACAATGCGCGCCGATTTCTTGTAGGGGGATCCCGGACGCAATCGCAAATCCGAGTGCATGGCATACAGAATCCGGCGCTGGACCGGTTTCAATCCGTCGCGGGCATCCGGCAAGGCGCGCGACACGATTACGCTCATGGCGTAATCGACAAAGCTGCCCTCCACCTCGGTGGTTAGGGCTTGGGGCTCAACCCTCCCCAAGTAGTTCGGCACCACCGACTGGTTGGTGCCGGCCTGATTGCCACGGGATTGATCCGCCGGGTCCTGAGGTGCGTAATCGGCCATAAAAGTGCCCCGTCAGCAGCACTCGTCCTGGCTGCTACGGGACCACAATTATACCAATTTGAAGGCAGTTTGAGCCGGTGTCACAGCAATTCGGAAGCCTGTGAACAGGGGCATGCACCGGTGGTGGTTTCACCCCTGTCCGGGAACACATCAGCTCGGGGCGCGGTGCTGGCGCGACGTGAGTGCTTAGTCCCGGAGGCACCGCCCGGGCGGTTCACGTCAGGATGCCGTGTCGGCTTCAATCTCCTGGAGGACCTCCAGCACATCGGCATCCGCGGCGGCGGGTGGTTCCGCGGCCTCGGCGGCTTCCGCCTCGACCCGCGCTTCCCTGTTGGCTTGGGTTTCGGCTTCGGCCTCGAGGGTAGCTTGGTAGGCCACGGCCTCCGCCCAAGTCTCCCCTTCCCGCACAACTCCGATTTCGACGGTTGTTTCAATGTCCTGCATCAACCGGATGCGGATGGTCGAAACACCCAACTGCCGGATGGGCCCGTCCATGAGGAAGGTGCGCCGATCCACGTCCAGGTCCTTGTCCGCGCGGATGCGGTCCTCGATTTCCTGAGCAGTTACGGATCCGTATAGCCGATTGGTGTCGCCGGCCATTTCCTCAAAGAGGAACTGGCTGCCTCCCAGGACTTCGGCGACGGCATTGGCCTCCTGTTGCAGACGGGCCAGCTTGGCCACGCCGGCTCGTCTAATCTCGTCTGCCTGCTTCAAGGCGCTCGGCGTGGCCCAAATCGCCAGGTCGTTCGGCAACAGGTAGTTGCGCGCGAAGCCGCGTGCCACCGTCCTCACGTCACCTGCCACACCCAGACCGTCGACCGGCTCTTTCAGTAATACCTTGCTTCTGGCCATGGCAGACAAACCAACCTGATTTGAACACGCGAATCAGCCCGGAATTATAGGGACCGGAACACGAACCGCCAACAATCCGGACTGGCAAGACGGTGGCTCCACCGCGGACGCTGCTTTCTCAAGGTCGCATCAAAACAACCGCTTTGCCAAACCGAGCAGGCCTTGGCCCCAAGGCACGGTGTGGGTGATTCCGGTTTGCCTGCGCCATTGGTCCCTGTGACGCAGGTACCACTCGAAGTTGCGGATCAGCGCATCGCGATTCGAATAGCTGGGATGGAACCCGAGCAGGTTCCGGGCGCGCGTGATGTCCACGGCGGAATTCACCGTCAAGTTGCGGAACACCCAAGGATAGACCGGTGACAAGCCCAACCGGTGCGCAAGCCCTAGCATCCATCCCGCGGGCGAACTGGGAAGTCTCAAGACCCGTTTGCCGAAGCCGGCGTAGTCCAGCACCGCTTGAAAGTCTGACTTCAAGGTTCCGAATTCGGACGCGCCGATGTTGAAGGTTCGGTTGGCATGTTCAGGGGCACTCGTTAAGGCTTGGACAATCACATGACATAAATCCGCTACGTCCAGCAACTGAAACCGATGGTTACCTCCGCCCGGCAATGGGAAGCCGCGGCCGTCCGCAGCCCAGTCGTAGAGGAGGCCGAATATGCCTAGCCGTTCTGGACCGATGAACGATTTGGGGCGGAGGATCGCGACAGCAAAGTCGGGGGAGCGAAACTTACGGCAAACGATTTCTGCCTCGGCCTTGGCCCTGCCGTACGGGCCCATGCCGTCCAGTGCAGCATTCTCGCAGGTGTTCAATTGGTCATGAATGCCGTATACGGCGGTACTGGAAATGTGGACAAACCGTGAAAGGCCCTCCCTTTGGGCAACTTCCAGGCAGTTGCGTGTCCCGTCCACGTCCACGGAGCGAATGGTGGCGGAATCCTGCAGGGGGAGCGCGGCGGCCGCATGGACCAAGCAGTCGGCCCCGGATGCAGCCTGCCGAACGGCGTCCGGATCGCGGATGTCACCGATCACCATGTGAATCCGCGTTGCGAATTCGGGCCTGCATGGTTCCAGATCAAGTACGGAAACCTTCCAGCCGCGTTCCAGCAAGTAGCGGACAAGGTTGATCCCTAGGAATCCGGAACCTCCGGTGACGACGACGTGGCGGTTGAAATTCATGCCGGGAAGCCCCGTTTCAGACCGTCCCGCTCCAGTCGCGAAGCAGGTGGCGGTTGGTTTCAAATGCAATTGGACTTGGCAGCTGGCCGCGCTTGAACCACCTGACCTCGTCGGCGTCGTCACCTGCCCGCGGAGGCTGCGTCGTGTCGTCGGGAACTGCCGCATAGGCAATGACGACACCGGTGATCCTGCCGTCCCCAAACATGGGAAACACACCCAGGAGCTTCAGGTCGGCCACGGTTAAGCCGCACTCCTCCCCAACTTCCCTGGTTACTGCCGCCTGTGGGGTTTCGGCCACGTTCATGAATCCGCCGGGCAGGCACCAGGAACCGGCTTCAGGGTCGTTCAACCGCTTGACGAGCAGAACACTGTCGGCATCGAGGATCATGGCAACCACAGCCACCTTCGGCTCATCGTAGAATCGGACGTCGCACGGCCGGCACACCTTGTAAGGAGTGCCTCCGTCGATCCCCGGGGCCAACTCCCTGCTGCATTGGGGACAGTAGCGGTAGTGTCGAATGAGCATGGAGTTCGGGGACTGGACAGGGCTGCAGGCAGCGGTAGGACGGCAGTGTGACTGGGGCCAACATGGACAAGCATGGCCGGAAGCCGAGATGCCGCCAGGTGATACACTGCCGGCGATCAGCCGTGAAGCTGGCTGCCCGTCCCGGACCCCAAGGCGACTTCAGGGATTCAACATGATTTTCGGTGGTATTGAAACCGGCGGAACCAAGACCGTTTGCGCCGTGGGAACCGGACCGGATGATATACGGGAAGAGGCGCGGTTTCCGACAGACCACCCGGATGCAACCATCGGTGGCTGCATTGACATGTTCAAGCGATGGCAACCGGATTTGGCGGCGGTCGGCATTGCATCCTTCGGACCGGTGGACCTTGATCCTGAATCCGACACCTACGGGTATGTAACCACAACCCCCAAGCCCAACTGGCAGTACATCAACCTGGCCGGACAGGTACGAGACGCCCTGGGTGTGCCGGTAAACTTCGACACCGACTGCAACGGCGCGGCCCTAGGCGAACACATGTGGGGCGCGGCGCGGGGAGTGGACACTTTCATTTACCTTACGGTCGGCACCGGCATTGGCGGTGGCGGAATGGTTGGCGGTCAAATGCTCCACGGCATGCTGCACCCGGAAATGGGCCATATTACGGTTCCGCACGACTGGGAACAGGATCCCTATGAGGGGTGGTGCCCCTATCATGGCGATTGCCTGGAAGGGCTCGCCGCAGGCCCTGCGCTGGAAGGCCGGTGGCGGGCCAAAGGCGAGACTCTGCCGCCTGATCATCCCGCATGGCCGCTGGAAGCCCAATATCTTGCTTCCGGCATCATCAACATGCTGTACGTGCTGTCGCCCCAAGTGGTGATCCTGGGAGGGGGCGTCATGGACAACCGGTTCCTCTACGGCATGGTGAGGAAGGAGGTCTTGCGCCAGATGAACGGGTACCTCCAAGTGCCCCGGCTCCTGGACAGTCTCGAGTCGTTCATCGTTCCTCCAGCCTTGGGCAACAAGTCGGGTGTCCTGGGTGCCATCGCACTGGCCACCAGGGCTCGCGCATAACAGAGCCTGTGCCCGTGGTTGGCGGCGGCCGCGGTGAACCCTCCCAGCTTGACAGATGGCGCTCTCCGCAAGGACTCACGGCTCGCATCGGCGGCGCAACGCGTTGACCGGCGAGTGGGTACTGAATTCACCACAACGTTTGCAGCGTCCTTGGCAGGGACAGACCGAGTCGATTGCGGCGGATGGGATCGAGCGGTACGTCGCCGACTGCTATCTGTGTCCCGGCAACAAGAGGGCCAACGGTGAAGTCAACCCGCAGTATCGCGATGTCTTCGTGTTCGCCAACGATTTTCCGGCTTTGCAGGGCGAACCAGCCGGAACCATCGACGACGTGCAGCCCGAATTGTTTCGTTCGGACCACGCAACGGGTCGGTGCCAAGTGGCCTGTTACTCGCCGCGGCACGACCTGACCCTGGCCGACTTGGATCATACTGCGGTGACGAGGGTGGCCCGGTTGTGGTCCGATTTGGACCGCGAGGCAGGGGAAAGATCAGACATCCACTATGTGCAGATCTTCGAAAACCGCGGCGAGATCATGGGATGCTCCAATCCTCATCCCCATTGCCAGCTCTGGGCAACCGACCACATGCCTTGGCTGCCGGCCCAGGAACAGGACCGTCAGGTTCGCTATCTGCGCAGCCACGGGTCGCACCTGCTGATCGACTACCTTGACCAGGAACTGTTGGCAGGTGAACGACTCGTGTGGGCCAACGAAGAGTGGGTTGTGCTGGTTCCCTGGTGGGCCGTGTGGCCGTTTGAAACCCTGGTTCTACCCCGACGCCAGGTTGCGCGCCTGCAGGACCTGACGCACGATCAACAGGCTGCTCTGGCCGGTGCCCTGCAAGTCTTGCTGACGGCCTACAACCGCCTCTTCAACACCGGAATGCCGTACTCGATGGGTTGGCATGGCGCACCTTGTGACGGCACGCACGATCAATGGTCGCCTTGGCAGTTGCACGCCCACTACTACCCTCCACTGCTGCGGTCGGCTACGGTGCGGAAGTTCCTGGTCGGGTACGAAATGCTTGCGCAACCCCAGCGCGACTTGACCCCCGAGCAGGCGGCGGCGCGACTGCGCGACTTGACCGGTTGATCAACACCACCTCGACAACCCACAGTCAGCCAAGCAGCGCGATGGGAACGCCATGAGCGGGATGCCTTTGTCCCCCTTGCGGGAGTGCGTGCCGAACTTTAGTGCAGGCAGGGACCGCGCTACGGTGGAAATGCTTTGCCACACAGTGTCCGCGACTGGAATCGCACTCCTGGACACTCACGTGGATGCCCACTACAACCGTTGCGTGCTCACGTTCGCCGACAGGTTTGAGAAGTTGGCGACAGCCGCACTGGGTCTTGTGGAGGTAGCGACCTGCAACATCGACATGACGAAACATTCGGGCGCCCATCCCCGTCTGGGAGCCACGGACGTGTTTCCGTTCGTGCCGTTGCACAGCGACGACATCCAGGCATGCATTAAGGATGTGCGCATGCTGGCGCAGCGGATCGGCGAGGAACTGGGCATTTGCGTCTACCTCTATGGCCAGTCCGCGCTGCGGCCGGACAGACACCATCTGTCGAATATTCGGCGAGGAGAATTCGAGGCCTGGCATGCCGGAATCGGCAAGGATCCCCGCTGGGAACCCGACTTTGGCCCGTCCCGGCCGAGCCCTGGCGGACCTGTGGTGCTGGGTACGCGGCCCGTTCTGATTGCGATCAACTTTGTCCTGGCGGAACCCGATGCAGCACTGGCCCGCCGCATTGCTCGTGCGGTGCGCGGGCGTTCAGGATTGCCCGCGATCCAGGCCCGCGGTTTTTCGATCGGATCGCAGGTGCACGTCAGTTGCAACATCCTCGACTGGCGACAGACGGGCCCGCGACGGCTGTTTGACCGAATTGACGATCTCGCCATGCAGGCTGGTAATCGGGTATCCCATACCGAAGTGGTCGGGTTGATCCCCGGTGCTGCACTTGCCGAGGGGGATGCCGAGGCCATGCGCGTCGTCGATTGGTCCGACCGCAGTATCCTTGAGAACAGAATTGCCTCGGTTCGGTCGCCGACAACGACTGAACACAGTGTTTAGGCTGGCCCGGGTGAGTCCAATCCGGACGTTCACCTGTGCGCGTTTCCAGTCAACTGACTTTGCCATGGTTCTCCCCACGTACCTTGCTTTGGCCCTGCCAACTGCCGGGCGACTGTTGTCTTAGGAGCGCACATGTCCGCCACCGCAATCAGAATCCAAGGCGATGACTTTGTTGTGAATGGCCTCCCCGCCTGTCCCGGTGCTGTCTGGGAAGGGCACAGAGCGGAGGGTCTGCTTCTGAATAGTCGTATGGTTCAGGCCACCTTTGACGACCTCAATCCGGCCACCCGGAATCTTGGGGACGGGCCGGCTGGTGTCTGGGACCCGGACCGCAATACGGAAGCGTGCGTTCGGGCCATGGCCGACTGGCGCGCCACCGGCCTCAACTGCATCACGGTCAACCTGCAGGGCGGCAGTCCTTTCGGATACTCCCAGGACCAGCCGTGGCACAACTCCGCCTTTGGGGCGGACGGCAGTCTCGACCCGCATTACATGCAGCGCCTGGGTCGGGTGCTGGCCGAAGCGGACACCTTGGGCATGGCGGTGATCATCGGGTTGTTCTACTTTGGTCAATTTCACCGATGCCGATCGGACAACGCGGTGCGCACGGCGGTAGCGGGTGCGATCGGGTGGCTGGCTGAAAGCGGTTACCGCAACGTTCTCCTGGAACTGGGCAACGAAGTGGACATCGTGCGAAATCCATGGGGTTACGGAGACTCGCTCGTGTCCTCGCATCGCACACCGGAGTTGATGGATTTTGTCCGGAGCCGAATAGCCGCCTGCTTCACAGACGGATGGATTCTGCCGGTCAGTACAAGCCTTAAGGGCGGATCCGTCCCGTCGGATCCGCTGTTGGAGGTGCTGGACTTTGTCCTCCTGCATGGCAACGGCGTGCCCGATCCCCTGCGCATCGCGGAGATGGTTCGCCGGACCCGGAGTTCACCGGCCTACCGGGGGCAGCCAATCCTCTTCAACGAGGACGACCACTACGGATTTGACACGCCGCTTTGTAACATGACTGCCGCTATCTCGGAACACGCGGGTTGGGGTTTCTTCGACTATCGCCGCAGCCACGAAGACTGGCAGGAGGGATTCCAGAGCGTTCCGGTCGATTGGAGCATCGGCAGTGAACGCAAAAGGGCCTTCTTCTCCTTGGTTGCGCATATCACCGGCAGTCCTGCACCTCCCTGACCCATGTCGCGGTCCGTCAATCGCGCTGGGAGCGAAAACCCCGGACCATCAGGCCCTGAGCCTGGCTCGCGTCGTGTTCGCCCCGTGCACTGCGATTCTCGACTGTGGTGCCGCCGGCAACAATGTAGTCGTCGGGCCTACGGTAGCGATGGATGAACACCGGCCTTGGAATGTCAGTGAAGTTCGGTTTGGATCCATGCACTGTCCTGACATGGAAGAAGATCGCGTCACCGGCGTTTCCTTCAATCGGCAGTGCTGCTTCCCACGGCCATTCGCCGTCGTCAAGGCCCAGGTGCGAGAACGTGTCCACGTGGTCCAGTTGGCCAAGTTTGTGGGTACCCGGGACGACATGCAGGGCACCCCGTTCCACATTGGTGTCGACGCAGTACACCAACACGCCGACCGGTCCTAGATAGCGGTGTTCGAAGTAGGCCGAATCCTGGTGCAGGTGCTTAGGATGGCCTCCGGCTGGTTCCTTGACCAGGCACTGCCCCAGGTTGAATGTCTCGATGTTGGGACCAAGGATGGCTTCCACGATGTCCAGCAGTGCGGGTTCCAGGGCCGACCGCAACAATGCCGCGCTGGTGTTGTAGTTGGTTCCGGTAACCATGATCTGCTGTTCCCGCACATACCCGGACGGCGACGGGATAAACAGGGAGCCATTCGGAGTGTGCCAACCGACGTCGGATCTCGTGGCACGATCCAGTTGGGCAATGGCTTCGTCCGTGGTTTGCATGATGTCCCTGCGGACGGTGGCTACGTGGCGTTTCATCAGTCCGCGGACCACCATCGCCCCTTGCTCAAGGAACACCTTCGCCATGTGGTTGGTTTCAGTTTGCCCCGCAATGAACTCGAGGTCGGCCACGGTCGCGGCAGGCAGCCGCTCCCTGATGGCTGTGGTTGTTGGGTTGGCAACAGCAGGCATGATCACGTGTGGTCCTGATCCGTTTGATGTCCGGCGGGCGCACTTTGTGTGCAATCAATGAATCTAGCAGAAACTGCCATGCCGTCTGAAGTCACCGTCAAGGAAGTACGGGTTGTCGCAACCCAGCCGGAGGGAACTCCACTTGTAACCGTCAAGGTGGTTACATCGGAACCCGGTCTGTATGGGGTTGGCTGTGCCACTTTCACACAGCGTTGGAAGGCTGTCGTAGCTGCCCTGGAGAGTCACTTGGCTCCCTTAGCTGTCGGCAGGGCGGTCAACCGCATAGAGGATTTCTGGCAGGTGGCCATGCACAATGGCTATTGGCGCAATGGTCCCATTCAGAACAATGCCATTTCCGGCCTGGACCAGGCCCTTTGGGATATCAAGGGCAAGATGGCGGGCATGAGCGTGGCAGACCTGTTGGGCGGCCCTTGTCGCGAGGCAGCACGGGTGTACGTTCACGCCTCGGGGGACACCCCCGAGGCCGTGCTCGAGTCCGCCCTAGATCTTGAGGATCGGGGCTACCGGTACATACGCGTCCAGCAAGGCGGCTATGGTGGCAAGGGCCACGCAATGCACCAGCCGGCCGGCGCGGTCGGCGGTGCCTACTACGACCCCAGGGAGTACTGTCGCGAAACGTTGGTCATGCTGGCCCATGTGCGCGGTGTCATGGGCGACCGCGTGGAACTGTTGCACGACATCCACGAGCGCTTGCAGCCGGTGCATGCGGTCGAGTTCGCACGCCGGATCGATGAGTTCGGCTTGTTTTTCCTGGAGGATGCCCTGGCTCCCGAAGACATCGAGTGGTTCGACCAGTTGCGCGCGCACAGCACGACGCCTATGGCCATGGGCGAACTGTTCAACCACCCGCTCGAGTGGACGCCGCTGATTGAGCGAAGGCAGGTGGATTACCTGCGCATGCACGTCAGCCAAATCGGCGGGATCACGCCGGCACGGCAGGTGGTCCTGCAGGCCCTGCCCTACAACATCAAGACCGCCTGGCACGGTCCCGGCGACACATCTCCGGTGGGCCATGCCGCAAACCTGCAGTTGGACCTGTGGGCACCAAACTTCGGCATTCAGGAGTGGTGTCGGTTCGGTGACGCGGCACGGGAAGTATTTCCCGGAACCCCCAAAGTTAGCAACGGTTACCTGTATCCGAACGACGGACCTGGCTTGGGCATCGACCTTGACGAGCAAGCTGCTGCCCGTTGGCCTTGTGAAACCAGAGTCATCGACTGGACACAGACTCGGTGGCCCGACGGAACACCGGTTCGTCCCTGAGGGTGTTCGGCCGGGTTCTCACGTCCGCCGTGGTTGGCGGGTTCCAAGATCGGCGGGCGCGGCCGCCGGGTGCAAGCCGTTCGCGGAGGGAGTTTCGGTCGGGATGCCCAACTCCGCCTGATAGTCCAGGAACTGCATGTCGTACAGGGTGCGGTAAAGGCCGTCAACCTCATACAGTTCGTCGTGGGTGCCTTCCTCCGCGACATCGCCGTGGTCCAGCACGAATATCTTGTCGGCGTTGCGAATCGTGCTCAGGCGGTGGGCGATGACCACCGAAGTCCGCTGAGCCAACAGACGGTCCAGCGCCTCCTGAATCATGGCTTCGGTGACGGTGTCCACACTGGAGGTTGCCTCGTCCATGATCAGGATCCGCGGATTGGCCAGGATGGCCCGGGCAATGCAAATCAGCTGCCGCTGCCCCACGGACAAGTTGGTGGCGCCTTCCTCCACCTCGGTCTCGTAGCCGTCCGCCAGTTCGACAATGAAATCGTGTGCGTTGGCCTCCCTGGCAACCCTGATCACGTCGTCCATGCCGGCATCCGGACGGGCAAACCGAATGTTGTCAGCTACGGTGCCGGTGAACAGGTGGGGTTCCTGGGTCACCATACCCATCTGGGAGCGCAGCGAGCTCTGGGTGACGGTTCTGACATCCACACCGTCGATCAGCACCCGACCGTCGGTCGCGTCATAAAAACGAGGTATGAGATTGGCGATTGAGGTCTTGCCGGCCCCCGTGGGACCAACCAGGGCAATCGTCTGGCCCTGTTCGATCACGAGGTTGATGTTGTGGAGAACTGCAACGGACTCGTTGTAGTGGAACCCGACGTTCGAGAACTCGATGCGGCCCTGGATAGGGGGCATTTGATGACCGTCCTCCGGGTCCTTCACACCTTCGTCAGTGTCCAGGATCTCAACGATCTTTTCGCCGCCGGCCATGGCCGCCTGCATGGTTGTGAACAGTTGGCTCAACTCCTGGATGGGCTGGAAGAACCGGGTGGCGTAGGCAAGGAACGCAGCCACGATCCCAACAGTGATCCCTTCCAGGTTGTTGATTGCAGCGCGGGCGCCGAACAGCAGAATCAGGCAGGTGGCAACCACACTCATGATTTCCACCACCGGCAGAAAGGTGAAAGCCAGCTTCATCGAATGGATGTTGGCCTGTCGGGTGTTGCTGTTGTCAGCGTCGAACAGGCGGGTCATTTTCTGTTCCTGGCCGAAGGCCTGGACCACCCGCATCCCGGTCAGGGTCTCGGCGAAGTTACCGATCATGTCCGCGGCTAGGGTCCGCGTCTGCCGGAAACGGTCGCGGGCCTTCTTGGAAAAGATGTAGGTCGACAGGACCATGAAGGGGATGACTGTAAACGTGAGCAGGGCTAGGTTCGCGTCCAAGGCCAGCATCACCCATACGATGCCGACCAGCAGGATGACATCGCTGAACAACTGAATGAGACCCTGTGACAGGAGCTCGTTGATTACCGATACATCTCCGATGACCCGCGAAACTATGACTCCGACGATGCGACGCGTGTGGTAGTCAATCGGCAGGATTTGCAACTTGGTTACCAGTTCCAGCCGAAGTGTGGCCAGTACCCGCTGGCCGACCCAGGCCATGAAGTAACGCTGCAGCGCCTGGAACACGAATGTGCCTCCGTAGGCGAGTGCGATGGTCACCGAGACGCGTAGGAGTGCCCCGGTATCCGCAGCCTTGATGTGGACATCGATCGCGTCCTTGATCAGGATTGGAATCCACAGCGACAGGCCGGTCACCAGCAACATCGCCGCGAACGCCGCGGCCATCTTGGCCTTGTGCGGTTTCAGGTATGCCAGGAGCCGGGCAAGGATATAGCGGGAAAAGCGGACATCCGCTTCGGTGTCGTCGGAACCGGGTGTGTTGTGACGCACCGACCGTACAATCGAGCGGTAGGCGGAGGTGCTCATCGACATGGCCGTTTTCTCCTTGCCGAGGGCGGGATACGGCGGGTCATCGCTGCAGTTGTCCTTCGTAAATGCTCCGGTAAATCGAGGAGGACTCCCAGAGATCTCGGTGCGTGCCCAACCCGGCAACACGGCCTTTGTCCAACAGCAGGATTTTGTCTGCCCTGCGCACCGTGCTGAGGCGCTGGGCGATCACGATGGAAGTTCGATTCGCCATCAGGTTGTCGAGGGCAGCCTGGATCAACCGTTCGGTTTCGGTGTCCACGCTGGAGGTAGCGTCGTCCAGAATTAGGATTTTGGGGTTCACGATCAAGGCACGCGCAATGGACAGACGTTGCCGCTGCCCACCGGACAGGGTGGTGCCCCGCTCTCCAACCCGGGAGTCGTACTGCTGCGGCATCTCCATAATGAAGTCGTGTGCCTGTGCCGCCTTGGCCGCCTCCACGATCTGGTCCTGGTCCGGATTGTCCAGGCCAAAACCGATGTTGTCGCGGATCGACGTGGCAAACAGAACCGGATCCTGCAGGACACTTGCCACCTGCCTCCGCAAGGAGTGTAATTGGACATCCCGGACATCAATTCCGTCAATCAACACCCGGCCACTGGAGGCTTCGTAGAAACGCGGAATCAGGTTGATGAGCGTTGATTTCCCGGACCCGGTCGCACCGAGCAAGGCCAGTATCTCGCCGGCCTTCAACTCAAACGAGACATCCGTGATGGCACGGTTGGCGGGGGTGTAGTTGAAGGAGACATGATCGAATTCAATGTCGCCCCGGAAGGGCGGCAGCGATGGGGTACCGTCTCTATCCGCAATGGCCGACTTGGTATCGAGGACTTCGAACACCCGTTCGCTGGATGCGCCGGCCATAGCGACGAAGGGAACGATCATGCCCATGCGTCGAATCGGCATGATCAACTGGGCGAGATAGGTCATGAAGGCCAACAGTTCGCCCAATGACAGGGACTGGTTGATGACTGCCCGTCCGCCGAAATAGACCACCACCACCGATCCAAGGCCTGCCAAGAGGTCGAGCAGGGGAATCCGCACGGAACGCATCCGGGCCGCGTCGGCGGAGTGCTCAAACCACACCGAATTGGCCGTGTTGTACGCCCCCACCTGCGCTTTCTCCTGGGCAAATGCCTTGACTACCCTGATGCCCCGCAGGTTCTGTTCGAGAACCGTTGTCAACACGCCGAGTTGCTTTTGGATTTCCATCGACAGTGGCCGGTAGGCCTTGGCGAATTTCCAGGCCTGCCACGTGAGCGGAGGAATGACCAGCATGGCCAGAATCGCCAGGAGGGGGTCCATCGCAAACAGAACCGCGGCGGTGGCGATCATCAGGAACAGGGCATTGACAATGCCCAGCAGCGCGCGACCGGTCAGGAATCGCAGCCGTTCGACGTCCTGGGCCGCCCGGGACAGCAGATCCCCGGCCGTGGACCGATCGTGAAACCGAAAGGACAGACTGCACAACTTGCGGTAGAGGGCATTGCGCAGCCTGTAGGCCACGGACTGCGAGACCACCTCCGAGTTGACCCCCGCCAAATAGGTGAAACCACCCCGCACGAAGCTCAACAGCAGCAGCATCGTCACCGATGCCACGACCAGTCCCATCTTGTCGGCGGCTAGGGCCGGTGGAATCACATCCGCAACCCATCGGGGAATGCCTGCGTGAAGGGGCGCTCCGCCTATCCCCGAATCAACGATCCATTTGACGAACTGGGGAATGATCAAGGTAACGATCGTTTGGCCGATCGTTCCCACATAGGCGCCCACCACAGTCAGTTTGTGGTGGCGCAACAGCCGCAACGGCCTCAGGTATTGCTCTAAACCGGATGGCGCGGGTTGGTCGGACGCGGCAACAGCCATTGGAGGAAACGGTCCGTGCCCTGTTTGACAATCTCGGCGCAGACCGCTCTATTGAAACATTGTAATGCACAGGGATCCGCGGACAAAATCTGGTGCTGCGGCACTGCAGGCAGAGACAGGTTGTTTGCCTGCCCGCGCCGCCCACAATGGGGTTCCACACCGAACCCGGTGGAATGTTGTGGTACTTGACGCCTTTGGCGTCAGCCGAGTGATAGAATCGCCCTTGGGTGCCGTGGTTAGTCTCCTGCGACGCACACGGTATTCGACGGTTGGCCGGGCGTTGTTGGGAACGCGGTAATCCAGGTTGTCCTCAACGGTGTTTGCAAACCGACTTCGCGCAGTGGATTGTTCCCACCATTGAAGGGATGCGTCGGACGCGTGCCAGACTCTCTATGTCGTCCTCAGAAACGCACTCCCCGGGCACAGGAAGGTAGGCGGAATCGTGGCCGCAAACCGACTGTTCAGCCTTGATGGCGAGTCCGCGCTCGTGACCGGAGGGAGCACCGGAATCGGAGCCGCCATTTCCCGGCTGTTTCTGCAAATGGGCGCCCGGGTGACCATCGCCAGCCGTCGGGAATCGAAACTCCAGGCGTTTCGCGACAGCGTTCCGCAACACGCCATGTCCTTGCATTCCGTCCCGGGCGACGTTGCCGTGGACAGTGAACGGATCGTGGCGACCGCGGTAGCTGCGATGGGGAGCATTAGCATTCTGGTCAACAATGCTTCCACCTCGGTGGGTAAACCCATGAGCGACATGACCGGAGCGGAGTGGCAGACGGTCTATACCACGAACTTGGAGGCTGCGTTTCGGCTTTGCCAAAGTGCCCTGCCAAGCCTAGAGGCGAACCGCGGATGCATCCTGCACATCAGCAGCGCGAGCGCTGTTGCAGGCGACTACGATGATGCGGCCTACGTATCCAGCAAGAGTGGCCTGGAGGGTTTCAGCCGGCATTTGGCGGTGGAACTGGCCGCGGACGGGGTTCGTTCCAACGTGATACGGCCAGGTCTGATCAATACGGAGGCCTTTGCGGACTATCCGGACGAATTCTTTGAGTCCCAGATTCCCCTGATCCCGCTCGGGCGCCTGGGCAGTCCCGAGGATGTGGCCTACGCAGCCCTGTACCTTTGCTCACGCGAGGC
Source organism: Caldilineaceae bacterium (assembly GCA_965208365.1). Taxonomy (GTDB): domain Bacteria; phylum Chloroflexota; class Anaerolineae; order Caldilineales; family Caldilineaceae; genus Bin34. Next base: position 3,692,412 of record OZ242330.1, read on the forward strand.
AGCGTTTGTGACCGGAGCCGTTCTCACGGTGGACGGCGGCGAAACGCGCATCTGACCTCCATATGATCGGGGTTCGCATCCCGAATTGGCCCATTTCCCAAACAGAAGGTTAGAAGCATGCCAGCAACAGCAATCGTCGGAGCGCAGTTCGGAGATGAGGGCAAGGGGCGCATCGTAGACTATCTGGCTCGCGGTGCGGCGATGGTGGTCCGGTTCCAGGGGGGCAGCAATGCCGGCCATACCGTGGTGAACGAGTACGGCACGTTCAAGCTCCACGGAATCCCCAGTGGGATCTTTTTCCCGGATACGCGGAATGTCATTGGCAGCGGTTGTGTGGTCAATCCGGTGACCCTACAGGAAGAGATCGAGGATCTGGAAGCCAGGGGAGTCAGCACAGACAATCTCTGGATCAGCAGCAGGGCCCACATGTTGATGCCGTATCACCGGGAAGCGGACGGTCTTGAGGAGGAGATGCGCAGCGGAGATCAGAAAATCGGCACAACCAGGCAGGGAATTGGTCCGGCCTACAGTGACAAGACGGCACGAGAAGGATTGCGGATGGGCGATCTACTCAATAGTTCCTGGCTTGAACTACGACTGGAAAGCGCGGTGGCACGGGCCAATCGGTATCGTCAGTCGATGGGGGCCGTACCAGTGGACGCGAACCGAATGATGGATGTCTGCGATCGGGCCCGTACCGCCTTGGCGGATCGGATTGTGGACACCGTACCCATGATGAAGGAAGTTCTCGATGCGGACGATCAAATCCTGTTGGAAGGACAGCTTGGGGTGATGCGGGACCTTGACTGGGGGATCTATCCCTTTGTCACCTCCAGCAATCCCACCTCCGCGTTTGCCGCAGCCGGTGCCGGCCTGCCCATTCAGGCTATCTGTCGCGTGGTGGGGGTTGCGAAGGCATACAACACCGCTGTGGGCACGGGGCCGATGCCGGCGGAATTGCATGACGAAGACGGTGCCAGATTGCGGGAGATTGGCCACGAGTACGGAGCCACCACCGGACGCCCCCGTCGATGCGGCTGGCTCGATCTGGTCGGGTTGCGCTACGCGGCCTGGATCAACGGCATCACCGAGCTGTGCATGACCAAACTCGACGTCCTGGACGGGTTCAAGACGGTCCGGGTTTGCACGGGCTATCGCATGCCTGATGGCCGGCTCGAGCGGGACAGCGTTCCCGATGCTGCCGATCTGGCGGGGATTACTCCGATCATGGAAAGTTTTCCCGGCTGGGAAGTGGACACCACCGGGTGCCGTTCCTTTGACGAATTGCCGCGCAATGCCCGGGAGTACGTGACTTGGATTGCCGACCAGGTTGGGATCCCGATTCCCTACATCGGCGTCGGCCCGGCGCGTGACCAGATGGTGGTCAACCCCGGCGACTGAAGTTCGCACCCCGTACCATGGCTCGATGACCGAAACGTTCAGCCACGACACCTTCATCTCGCCGTTGAGTTGGCGTTACGGGAGCCGACCCATGCGGGCCGTTTGGAGCGAGGTCCGCAAACGCAAGTTGCTGAGGCGTTTTTGGGTCGCCTTGGCAAAAGCACAGGCGGAGTGTGGCGTCGTGACCTGGGAACAGGCCAGGGACCTGGAAGCCAGGCAGGACGATGTCGACTTGCGTCGCGCTGCCGAGATCGAGGCCGAGGTGCGCCATGACTTGGTGGCCGAAATCCGGACGTTTGCTGAGCAGTGCCCCGTAGGCGGAGGCATCATTCATTTGGGGGCAACGTCGAACGATGCCCTGGACAACGTCGATGCACTGCGTATGCAGGAGAGTCTTGTTCTGGTGGAACGGCTTCTAGCGGATCTGCTGGCAACGGTTGACGACCGCATTGAACAGTGGGCCGACGTGCCGGTGATGGCGTTCACCCACATCCAGCCGGCAGAACCCACTACAGCCGGATACCGGATTGCCTGCTTCGGTCAGGACCTGCTGATGGATTTCGCGGCTGTGCAACGGGAGCGTCGCGCTGTCAAGGGCAAGGGAGTCAAGGGCGCCGTGGGAACGGCAGCACCGTTCGCGGAACTGTTGGCAGGCACTGGTTGGACCGCTGTCCAATTGGAGCAAATGGTTATGCGAAGCCTGGGGTTGGAGGCGTTTACGGTCGCAACGCAGACCATGCCCCGCAAGCAGGAACTGCAGATAGCACAGGTTCTCAGCGGCATTGCCGGCTCCCTGCACAAGTTTGCCCTGGACAGCCGCATCCTCCAGAGCCGGATGATCGGCGAGTGGTCCGAGGAGTTCGGAGAACACCAGGTCGGTTCGAGCGCAATGCCGTTCAAGCGCAATCCGATCGCGGCTGAGAATATCTGCAGCCTGGCGCGGCAAGTGTCGGCCCAAGTCTCGGTGGCTTGGCAGAACCATGCCAATGCCATTCTGGAGCGCACTCTCGATGACAGTGGGAATCGACGGTTGTTTCTGCCGGAACTGTTCCTTCTCACCGACGAAATCCTGCGCGGTGCCGGAAAACTGCTCAAAGGCTTGCGTTTGGACCGTCAGCGGAGTCGTTCGACCCTGGACGACTACGGGCAATTCGCAGCCAGTGAACGCGTCCTGCTGGCTGCGGTGCGCGCCGGTGGCAACCGCCAGGTCCTGCATGAAGTGTTGCGCCGCCACTGTATGACTGCATGGTCCGAAGTAGAGCAGGGGAGGGACAATCCACTGTCCGACCTGCTGGTGGCTGATCCAGACATGCGCGCCTGGTTGTCTCCGGAGACAGTGGCCTCCCTCATGTCGGTGGAAACGTATCTGGGAGATGCACCGGCTAGGGCCCGGGTGGTGAGTGCCACCATCCGGCGGGTTGCCCGCAACGGGAATGCTGCCGACGGTTCGGATGGTGTGTGATGCGGTTGGCTGTACTGGCCGACATCCACGGCAACCTGCCAGCGCTCGAGGCCGTGGTCGACGATGTCGAACGCCATCGGCCCGACCATGTGATCGTTGCGGGAGATCTCATCAACGCGACGCCGTTCAGCGTCGAGGTGGTTGAGTTCATCATGCAACGGGACTGGCTTGTCATCAGGGGCAACCACGAGTTCTACTATCTCGACTTCAATTCGCCCCGCGTCCATCCGGACCTCGAAAATCCAGTGCGTTGGAAGGCGCTACACCACCTCAGCCGGTTGATTCCGGCGGACATGGGCAGCTACTTGGCCGTGCTGCCGGACGACCTGTCGCTGAAGTGGCCGTCACACGAGCCCCTGCGCGTGGTCCACGGCATGCCGGGTGATCCGCGTGCTGCCGTGTTTCCGTTCACGACCGACGAGCAGGCATCGGAACTTCTTGCCGGCGTGGTTGAACACACCGTGGTCACAGCCCATACACACATACCTGGCGAACGGCGGGTGGCGCGACAGGCACATGCACCGTCCGCCCTGTCGCCCAACCCGCCCTTCAAGGATCCGGAGTTGCGGGCTGGCCACTGGCACATCATCAACCCTGGTTCGGTCGGGTTGCCCCTCAACGGCGATTCCGGTGCCGACTATGTGGTTTTGGACAGCCTGCCTGGTGCCGACGAGGGCGAAGGCTGGGCAGCCACTTTCCGCAAAGTGCCCTACAATCGAGAGAAGACGCTGCGAGCATACTTCGATCGCGAGGAGTTTCAGACGGGCGGTGCCATTGTGGAGTTGTTCTACTGGGAAGTTGTGTCCGCCCGTCCTGAGATCATCGAATTTTTCTCATGGGCGCGCCGGCAGGGACTGAACAGCCAGGACATTGACCGGAATTTGGCCCTCTATAAGCAACACACCGGTAGGGACACGGAGATCGAAGGCCTTGATCCAACAGGTTTGTACAAGGCCGCCGAATTCAGGCATGGCTGACTCCCCTGTTACCAACCGCGATGTGGCCGAAGCCCTCCGCAACACTGCGGACCTGATGGCCTTGCAGGGCGCCAATGCCTTCCGGGTCAACGCCCTGAAACGTGCGGCCGATCAAGTGCAGGACCTGGAAATCGGCGTGGCCGACGCGGCGCACAACGGCAACCTGCGGGACATCAAGGGAATTGGCAAGAGCATAGAGGCCGAGATCGAGGCCATGGTTGACACGGGACGCATGCCGGCCCTGGATTCCCTGGCGGAACAAATTCCCATGGGCCTCCTGGAAGTGGTGCGCGTTACCGGGGTTGGACCCCGCAAGGCCCGGCTCCTATGGGAAGAACTTGACATAAAATCCCTGTCGAATTTGGAATCGGCCATACAAAGCGGGAGACTGAGGGAACTCAAGGGGTTCACAGCCAGAACGGAAGTTTCGCTGGCCACGGCCATCCGTCAGATCAGGGAGCGGCCTCCGCCAGAGGACCCGATTGGATTCGTGCTTCCGGTAGTGGAATCGGTTGTCGAGGGCTTGATAGCTGAGAGTGGTCCGGCGGTCGCGAGGGTTTCGTTGGTTGGGGATCTGAGGGAATGGCGTGCAACCGTGCGCGATCCCATGATTTTGGTGGAGACACGCCACCCGGATGCCGTCGGCAAGGTCTTGTCCGGCCTGTCTCAGGTCGCAACCGTGGGCAACATCGAGAACGGAACGTGCCCAGTGGTCCTACATGCCGGTTTTGAACTGTCCGTTGTCATGACAGATGCCGACCGTTGGGACAGGTTGATGACCATATTGTCCAGCAGTGAGGATTCCGCCGAGTTCATTTCCGAATTGGCCGACCGCATGGAGCCGGAACCGGTCAGTGAGCAGGGTCTGGCCCGGTTTTTGGGCATTCCCGGCTTCGTTCCGGAACAACGACATCGCATTACCAAGGACCTTCACCGGTCGTTGACGCCGGGTGCCGATCTGGTGGGCCTCACCGACCTGACGGGCGAACTTCACGGCCATTCGACCTACAGTGACGGTCACCAGTCCATCGAGCAGATGGCAAGGATCGCCCAAAGTCGCGGATACAGTTATTGGGCGGTGACCGATCACGGGAAGGGCCACGGGTTTGGCGACAGCCTGGACGCCGCCGGACTGGAGAATCAAGCGTTCGAAATCAACGGCCTGAATGCGTTGTTTGAGGAGGAAGGGCTGGACTTCCGACTATTGAAGGGCATCGAAGCCGAGATCCACGCGGATGGTTCGCTTGGACTGGACGATGATACGCTGGCCCGTTTGGATGTAGTCGTAGCCAGCATTCACGGTTCCCTGCGACAGGACCGGGATACCATTACCGAACGTTGCCTGCAGGCGGTGGCCAATCCCCATGTGGACATTCTGGGGCATCCCACGAGTCGCCTTCTGGGACGCCGCGATCCATCCGCACTGGGCATGGAAGCCGTTTGCAGGGCTTGCAGGGAACATGGAACCGCCCTGGAAATCAACTGCAACCCCGCCCGTTTGGACTTGGGCGACGAACTGGCCCGCATGGCGGCTCGTCATGGTTGCCTCCTGGTCCTGAATTGCGACGCCCACGATGTCAACCACTTCGATTTCATTCGATACGGCCTCGGAATTGCCCGACGCGCCGAGTTGAAGCCGTCACAGGTTCTCAACACGCGGCCCGTCGAGGAGGTTCTTGAATGGTTCAGCGGTTGAAGTGCTGGCACTGAGCAGTCGACGGGAAAAGCACCATGTTTCGCCGGTCCAAACCGATTTCGGCACCGCCCAGCAAGCCGTCGGACACCACAGGGCAAACCGGTGCCTCCGGTCGGCGAAAATGGGTGCGCTGGGTTGTCATCCTAACGGTGGTTACGGCGGCAGGCCTGGCACGGAATCAATATCCGAAGCTGGTCGAATCCATCGCCCGGATACCCCTTGTGCAGGACGCGGTTGGCGAGTTGACGGGATTGCCTTTGGCAGATTTGCTCGGTTCGGATCAGGAACCTGATGGGTTGTCGCCCGGTGTCGACTCAGACGTCACAGGCAACCCCACAGTTGAATCACCCGTTACGCTGGGTGAAGAGAACACAGTTCGCGTCCAGGCTACGCCCACCAGTTCGGATGGCGAACAGCTGTCGACAGCGTCTGGAGACGACGCGCTCGCTGCAGAAGTTCGAAGTAGTCAGATTGCCGGTTCCCCGACCTGGACGGTGGGCACGGTGGTTCAGGGAGTCACCAGCATGTCCCAAATCCCCTTGCGGATGGACCCAGATGCCGAAAATCCCTCGATGATCGCGGCCATGTATGGACCGGCGACGAGCTTCAGCATTGTGGAAGCGTCCTTGGAGTATTCCTACCCCGTGGTCATCGACGGCGAAGGCTGGTGGCGTGTCCAGGCCCAAGACGGCCTAACAGGCTGGGTTCAGGAAGCCCACCTTGAATGAAGTTACGGAAAGGCGAAACCCGGCACCGCTCGTCTGCATGACCGTTCAGGAGCGCCTGCAGCGCTTGCGCAGGCTCATTCAAACCAGCCAGCACCAGTACTACGTCGACGATCGTTCCGACTTGTCGGACGAGGAGTTCGATGCGGCTTGGGAACAGTTGCTGGAAATTGAACGGGCCCATCCCGAACTGGTAACCCCAGACAGTCCCAGCCAGCGGATCGGCGGTTCCCCGGCCAGTCAGTTCTCCAAGGTTGAACACCCGCACACACTGCTCAGCCTGACAAACGTGTTCAGCGCCGAAGATCTGATGACATGGCGCGAACGGCTGGTGCCACAACTGGAGCCGGATCTGCAGGAATCACTGGGGTGGGTGCTTGAACCCAAAATCGACGGTTTGTCGGTAGCTCTGGAGTACCGCAACGGATTGCTCATGCGGGGTGCAACGCGAGGCGACGGTGACGTAGGCGAGGATGTGACGGCAAACCTGCGGACTGTCAAGCAAGTCCCGTTGCGAATCCCGGCTGTGCCTTCGGCTGGAATACCGGTGCCGGAGGTCCTGACGATACGGGGCGAGGTATACGTCCGCAAGGAGGATTTCGCGGCGTTCAACACAACCCTGGCTGCCCAGGAGGATCGCGTGTACGCGAATCCGCGCAACTTCGCAGCCGGCAGCCTGCGCCAGTTGGACCCCAACGAATCGGCCAGGAGGCCGCTCAGGTTGTGGGTCTTCGAGTTGCTGGACATCGAAGGTGGACCAGATCTCCCGACGCACGAGGCGCGTTTGAATTTCCTGATGCAGCTTGGGTTTCCGGTGGCCTGCGCCGCCATCCACAGGTTTGCCGACAGCGAGTTCGTGGCGTTGGTGGAGGCGGCCGATCGGTTCTTGGACGCCAAGGCTGACCTTCCGTACGAAGTGGACGGCGTCGTGGCCAAGGTGGATGGTGTGGCCGCTCAACGGGCTCTGGGGCAGACCGGACGCGATCCGCGGTGGGCCCGGGCCTACAAACGGGCCGGGGAACAGGTGGTCACCTGTCTGCTGGAGATTGAGACGTTCGTGGGCCGCACCGGGGTCGTGACACCCAGAGCCCGGCTCGAACCGGTGCAGGTGGGGGGCGTGGTCGTGGAACACGCGACGCTGCACAACTTCGACTACGTGGCCTCCCTGGACCTTCGGGAGGGGGATCAGGTCATGGTCATGCGCGCCGGCGATGTGATTCCGCGGGTTGTCAAGGCACTGCCGGAACACCGAACCGGCAGCGAATGTCCCTGGAGGCCGCCTGAAAATTGCCCGTCATGCGGGACGGTACTGGTCCAACAGGAAGATGAAGTGGCCCACCGCTGTCTCAACCGAAAATGCCCGCGGCAATTGACACGCGCCGTGGAGCACTTCGTGAGTCGGGGTGCACTCGACATTCGCTCGTTCGGTGTACGCCAAGCTGAATTGTTTGTCACCCAAGGTTTCATCGCCGCCGTGGCCGACGTGTACCGTTTGCCCTGGTCTAAAATCGCCAAATTGAAATCGTATGGCGAGCGACGGATCGAGGGCCTCAAGGCCGGATTGGTCTCAGCCAAGTCCAGACCCCCGGCGCGGCTGCTGCATGCCCTGGGCATTCCCTTTGTTGGTCTGCAGGTTGCGGAACTCATCTGTGACGCAGTGCACAACCTGTTGGAGTTGCCGCATTGTTGCGAGGATGACCTGGAACTGATCGACGGCGTGGGACCCGAGATCGCTGGTGCCGTGACCGAATACTTCAATGATCCGGTGCGGCGCCAGGAATTGCACTCGTTGGCCCTTTCTGGACTTTGTATGTTGGGACCTGAAAGAGCTGCGGTGTCCGAGCCCAAGGAGGCGGGGGTCGCTGGCAAAACCTTTGTGATCACGGGCAAGCTGTCCGGTTTCACTCGGTCCGAAGCGACGACTCGCCTCAAGGAACTCGGTGCCAAGGTGACCGGATCGGTTTCCGGCAAGACGGACTACGTGCTGGCCGGCAAGGATGCCGGTTCCAAGCTGGCCAAGGCCCAAAAAATCGGGGTATCCGTACTGGACGAAGGCGCGTTCCTGAACCTGATCGGCAACCTCGAAGCGAACTGACCGAAGGGTATGCCGGCAGGGGTCAGGAACCTTGGTGTTGAGTAACAGCCGTCTGCATGCGGGCGACGGCCTCCTCCAGAAGTGATTGGCTTGTGCCCAGATTGATGCGTGCCCATGTGTGGCCACCCGCCGTGTGGTAGCGGCTTCCTTCACTCAGGGCCACCCGGGCGTGGTTGAGAAAGAATCGGTAGGGGTTTTCCACCACGGCACCGAAGTCAACCCAGCTGAGGTACGTGCCTTCCGGCCGCGTGGTTCGTACACCGGGGAAGGCGGCGAGCAGTGCTTGTTCCATATAGTCGCGATTGGCGGTCAGGGTTCGGAGCAACTCTTCCAGCCAAGTACGGCAGTCCGCATGACTGTAGGCGGCCAAGGCTGCCGCGTATCCCATGACGTTTACGTGGGGCACGATGCCCATGGCAGCTTGTTGCACGAGGGTGCGCAACGCCGGGTTGGGTACCACTGCCACACTGCAACCCAACCCGGGCATGTTGTATGTCTTGCTGGGCGCCATCAGCGTAATCGTCGAGTCGGCGATTTCCGGCTCGAGCGAGGCGATGGGCAGATGCCGGCGGCCTTCGTGCATGAGGTCGCAGTGGATCTCGTCCGAGCAAATCACGATGCTGCGGTTGAGGCAGAACTCGGCCAGTTCCAACAATTCGTGCCGGGCCAGGCTACGGCCGGTCGGGTTGTGGGGATTGCACAGGAGAAACAGCGTAGTGGAATCGTCCGCGACCGCCCTGAACCGCTCCATATCCAATCTGAAGTGCAGAAGGCCGCCGTTGTGGTCATGCGGCATCGGTACGGACTGCAGCTTTCTGTCCTGCAACCCCGGCGCGACCAGGAACGGCGGGTAGACGGGCTCGTGTGTCATCACACCGGAACCGGGCCGGCCGATGGCACGGACTACCAGGTTCAGGCCGGATACGAGACCCGGCAGGAAGACCAGTTGGTCCGGGGTCACGTGCCAGTCGTACTGTTCAAGCAGATGGGTGCAGAACCATTCACCCACAGCCTCTTCCGTGGCCCCGTAGCCAAAGATGCCGTGGGCGGCCCGCACCTGCAGCGCCTTGATGATGGGGTCTGGGGATCGAAAATCCATGTCTGCGACCCATAGCGGAATCACATCGCGGTCATATGTTTCCCACTTGCTCGAATCCCAGCCGCGTCGATCAACGTAAATCATGGAGTTTGGCTCCGAAGGAACGGGTACAGTGAGCCGATTGCCAACGGCGTATTCGTCCACGGCCAAGTACTGTCGGTCGTGGTCAGGTGAGGACCTCATCACGGCCCGTGACATGGCTGTGGTGGCGATTGGGTTGGTTACCAACAACAGGAATCCAAGGGCAACCATCAGCAGGAGGGAACCTTTTTCGTGGTTGCCCATGAATTGGAAGTAGTAGCCCGTAGCCAGCAGCAGGAGAAGTATTCCCAGAGATGAGCCGAGGCCGGCTGCATGCATGCGCGCGAGCGCGTTCGTCATGCGCAGGACCCCCAGCGATGCCGTCAGCATCAATAGGGTGCCCAAGCCCATGACGCCCAGCAGCATCCAATATTCCCAGTGGGTGAGGACTTCCATGGGTATGCCCGCGTCAGCCGTCCCCTTCAAGGAATCGGGACAGCAGGACCGTTCCCAGGAACCCCAGCACGGCGGTCACAATGGCCACGTCGTAAATGTCCGAACGTCCCAGCAACATGGACACCACAAGGACCGCTGCCACAGCCTGCACCGCCAGGAGGTCGAAGGACACCGTCCGATCGGGGGTCTCCGGACCGCGCACCAGGCGGATAACGGTCAGCACCATCGACACGGCGATGATCAACAGGCAGAGTTGGACACCGGTTTGAAACGGCGCGTAGACGGATTCCATGGGGCTACTCACGAGCCAGTTGCATGATGCGCCGTTCAAATCCGCGGCGTGTCTGCAACCGGAACTGTTCCGGGTCGCGACCGTCCAACAGGTGCACGTACAGCAGCCGCCGGCCGTCGGGACGGAAGCGGCTGTCGACCGCGATTGTGCCGGGTGTCAAGGTGATCGACGAGGCGAGCAACAGCGTTTCGATGTCCGTGTCGGCCCGCAACTCGTAGGCCACCAGTGCCTGACGGTGCCTTTTGCCGGTGAGGATGTTCACAGCCACCTCGATACAGGAGGCGGCAATCTGCCAGGTCAAATACCCGGTGTACAGGAAGATGCGGGCCAGCCAGCGCAGGTACGACCTGCGGTAGATCGTCAATACCACGGCAACGAACAGGAAGCCTCCGGCAGCCGTCCTGAGGGTAAACGTGCTGTTGAACACCATCCACAGGATGGCCATCAGGGTGTTGCCAACCAGCATGATGAGGTGACGCCAAACGGCGAACCGTTCGGTGGCCAACCTGGCTGTGTCTTGGGTCATGTCCCGGTGCCTTCTCCGGCAATCCTAATGGCCTACGTCCGCCAAATGCCCGGTGAGCGCCACGCTGTCGATGTAGGTTTCCACATCCGTCAGCGTAGCCGCAGCCTGGTTGGCCACGCTCCAGGCGCTTTCGCCAAACACACCCATTAACAGACTGCAGCCGACCAGCACTGCAATCGGAGTCAGGGTAAGCATGCCGAAACCGGGTCCAAGTCGGGTGGGACCGGTTACCGGCCCGACCTCGTGCCGGACCGGTGACGATCCCCAGAACGCGCCTTGCCAGAGGCGCATGATCATGTACAGGGTTACGAAGCTGGACAGGACCGCGACGGCAAGGAGCAGCCACTGCTCCATGGAAACCATCAGGTGCAACAGACCCAGCTTTCCGGTGAAACCGCTGAACGGAGGGATGCCTGCCAGCGACAGTGCCGTCAGAAAGAACCAGATCGCCAGCCACCGGCGGTGTGCCAGTAGTCCCCCGGTGCCTCCGTCCGGTCCCGGGACCACCCTTCCGGTTCTCAGTTCCAGTTCAACCGCCCCTCCTGCCATGAGCACGGCGGTTTTGACGACCATGTGGTGGGCCAGATACAGGATTGCCGGCGCCAGGCTGACGGCCAGTGCCCCGTTGCGCGCGCCGGCCAGTGCCAACCCGGCAAAGATGAAGCCAATGTGGCTGACGATTTGGAAGCTGAGGGCGCGCCGTATGGTGTCACCGGACAGGCCTCCCAGTGTGCCTACGACCATCGAAGCTCCGGCCAGCGTCAGGAAGGCGGGTTGCCAGGATGTCAACTGTTCGGGAAACAGGAGCGGAAAGAGCCTGAACAGCGAATAGAGGCCAACTTTGGTCAACAGGCCTCCAAAAAGGGCGTTGACCACCGGGTGGGTGGTGTGATAGCTGCAAGGCAGCCAAAAATGCAGGGGAAACAGGGCCGACTTGCCGGCGAACGCCACAAACAGCAGACCGGCCATCATCGGTGCCAGCCAGGCTGGAAGGCCTGGTTGGGGCAGCAGCACGGCAATGTGGGCAATGTTGAGGGTGCCGAGCGTTCCGTAGGCAACGGCAACGGCACCCAGAAACACCATGCTGCCCAGGAGGTTGAGGACTACGAAACGCAATCCGCCCCTGATCTGGTCCCGTTGCCCGCCGAGTGTTACCAGCACAAAGCTGGTGATTACCAGGATTTCGAAGAACACATAGAGGTTGAACAGGTCGCCTGCCAAAAAGGTGCCGTTGACCCCCATCAGCAGAAATAGGGAAAGGGGGTAGAACCCCATCCGATCCCGCTGATCGAGAACGTCGATTGCAAACGGTACGGCTCCCAGGTAAATCACGGCCGTCAGCAACAACAGCAGGGCCGAGAACACATCCGCCACCAAAACGATGCCAAACGGGCCGTGATGGCCTCCAACATGAAGGACGAGGTGGGTTCCCTGCACGGTCCATGCCATCAGCCACAGGGCCAGTATGAGATTGACGACCCCGGCCAACAGCGCCGCCAGGCTGTGTGTATGCAGCCGCGGGAGCAACTGAAACCGGGGAATCAACAAGCTGCCTCCGGCCGCACACAAAGGCGCGATCGCGAACAGGGCCAGGAGGTTGGCAAGATTGGCGCTGGCGGTCACCGGGCCTCTCCTAACGCATCCGTACCGGCGCGGCCGATCGGAGGTTCGTTCAGGGTGTCCTCGAGGTACATGTAGTCGTCGGGTTCCCCGGTACGGCCCGGACTGAAATGCTCAACGTCATGGTAGGCGGTACCGGCAGAATAGTCCGCGCCGTCTCTTACCTCGTGCAATCGCTGAATCAGGGCAATCAGGTAGGCGGTCACCCCGAAGCCAATTACGATGGCGGTCAGAATCAGCGCGTGGGGCAGGGGATCGGCAAAATGGCCGGCTTCCGGCAATTCATCGGCCTTCCGCGGCGGCAAGGGCAGAATCGGCACTGTTCCCGCAGTCAGTCCGGTGGCACTGAATATGATGAGGTTGAAGGCGTGGCTGATCAGTCCCAAACCCAAAATCAGCTTCATGGCATGTTGGCGCAGGATCAGGTACGTGCCCGACCCCAACAACAGCATGACGAGCAAGGCCAGCAGCAGGACACTCATGATGGCGGGGAAACCTGCTCTTTGCCTACCGACCGGTCTTCCATGTCCTCCATGTCCAGCAGTTGTTCCAATCGGGCCGACCGGGTCAGCGTGAGATCCAGGAGGAAGAGTGACGTTACCGACATGACGACCAGGAATACGCCAAAGTCAAAGGCCAGGGCCGTACTGAATTCAACCTCCAGCCAAGGCAGGTGGAAGTACACCGGTGCGAACACGGTGCCGGACTTCGGCCAGCCGAAGACAATCGCCAACACCGCCGTCAGCAGGCCCAGGCCCGACACCGGGAGCAGCAAGCGGCCGACCCGTCTCTGAACCGTCACGGCGCCTTGGCTGATGATGGCCAGCTCAACCACGGCGGCAGCCATCAAACCGCCGACAAAACCGCCGCCGGGCAGCAGGTGGCCCCTTAGGAGAAAAAAGAACGCCAGCAGAATCAAGGCGGCGGTAAGGCCGTTCAGGACGTACTTCAGATAGAGTTCGGTCATGGCGCACCCACGTCCGGATCAATCCTGCTTACTCCGATGCCCGGCTGCGCCGGGGCCGAAACCGATAGGCGCGCACTAGGCTGTACACGCCTATGCCCGCGATGGCAATCACGGTCATTTCGCCGAAAGTATCGAACCCCCTGAAGTCGGTCAGAATCACGTTGACGACATTGGCGGCCCCGTGCGCGTCCAGCCACGTGGCCCGGATCATTTCGTTGCTGATTGGCTCAAACCGCGGCCGTCCGGATGCCAGCAGGACCAGCACAAACCCGAATGCGCCCGTGATGCAGGCGATGCCAATGTTCCTGATCTTGTGCCCCGGTGGCAGCCGGGGCGGCTGCGCAGCCGGCAGCTTGTAGAGGATGAGGATGATCAGCACGAACACCAGAACCTCAACCAGGAGTTGTGTCAAGGCAAGGTCGGGGGCTGCGAAGAGGACAAAGAACAGGGTCACGTTCAATCCGACCACGCTCAAGGCGATGATGGGTGCCAGTCGGTTGTTGGAGGCAAGAACTGTCAGGGTCGCCATCAGTGACAAGAGCAGGATGGTTCCCTCCAACCACAGTGCCACAGGACTCTCCGCCACGAGCCGCAGGTCGGACGGATTGAAGAGCGATCCCAGACGATTGGCCACCAGGACCACCACCAATACGGCTGACCCCAAAACGATGGAAACGTGGCTAGTAAGGGACAAGTCCTGCAGGCCATGGGAAATCCACGAAGCCCCGCGCGCGGCCAGCCCCAAGGTCCTGTCCAGCAGCAAGTCCCCGGAGGGCACCCGGTCTACTCCCCGATGCAGGACGCGCAGCGCGCGATCCCCAAGCAGGTACAACCCGGTACCGGCCGCCAACGCGGCCAATGAGAGCAGAAACACGGCATTGAAGCCGCTCCACAAGTGGATGTGAACAGATTGCATCTCACCGGCGACGGCCGACACCGCGCCCTGTACCAAGGGTTGGAACAAGCGGTCCAAAGTCAAGGGAAACGTGAATCCAATCACCGCCAATATCATTGGCCCTGCCACCATGGTCGCCGCGGGAGGGTGCAGTTGGTGGGTTCGGTCCACCGCCGTGTCCGGTTCCCGGCGTAAAAAAATCCTGTGCACGAAGGCGATCGCCAACCATGCAAAGGCTGTACTGCCGATCAGGGCCCCAATCAGGCCCAACCAAGCGATCCATGCAGTGTCGGCAAGGTGCAGCAGGCTGTCAAGTAGGTATTCCTTGGATAGGAATCCTCCCCACACGGGAAGGGCAGCCAAGGAAAGGGCGCTGGCCATCACGATGATGGACACGGTCCACAATGGACGGGCCTGCCCGGCGAGGCGCCGAATGTCGCGCGTACCCGTGGCGTGCTCGATCATCCCCGCGGACAGAAACAGGGGGCCCTTGTACAGGGCGTGGGCCAGGATGCCGACCACCGCGGCCACCAGGGCAGCTTTGCCGGACTGTCCCAAGGCAACAAACAACAATCCAAGCTGGGCCAGAGTGGCATAGGCGAGCATCCCCTTCAGGTCCGTCTTGGTCAGCGCCAGTACCCCGCTGACGGCACAGGTCACGGCACCAAACCCGACCAGCGCGGGTAGCCAGGCTGGATGATCCCCAAACGCGGGATGGATGCGGGCTGCCAGGAATATGCCGGCCTTGACCATGGTCGCGGAGTGCAGGTAGGCGGATGCCGGCGTTGGCGCCGCCATGGCGCCCGGCAACCAGAAATGAAAGGGGAACTGACCGGACTTGGTAAATGCCCCGAGCAGGATCAACGCCAGCGCCACCGTGGTCGTGTCGTCGACTCTTGTCGGGGGTGTCGCGTTCCATGCCGAAAATGTCCAATCCCCCGTCGCCTGACCCAACAGCAGGAAGCCGGCCAGCATCGCGAAGCCGCCGCCGCCGGTGACAATCAAGGCGTTGCGCGCGCCGCGTTGACTGGCTGTCGCACTGAATCCGTGGCCAATCAAAAGATAGCTAGTGACCGTTGTGCCTTCCCAGAACACAAAGAACGCCAACACGTTGTCCGACCACACGATCCCCAGCATGCTGGCCATAAAGAGAAACAGGAACAGGTAAAAGGCACCCTGTCGAGGATCGCCTTCCAGATAGTAGTGCGTGTAGAGTGCAACGGCCGCGCCAATCCCCAGGATGATCACCGTAAACAGCAACGACAAGCCGTCCAACCCAAAGGTCAGGTCCAGGTTGAGCGAAGGTAGCCAGGCCCAATGTTCGTGGTAAGGAGCATCCGTCATGGCGGTGCGCCGCCAAATCCAGCCCAGAATTGCCAACGGCATGGCTGCGCCGAACCACGCGGAAAGCCGGGTGGTTTCGGGCTTGGTCCGCCAAAGGATCAAGCCTGTCAGGCTCAATATGGCCAGACTTCCTAGCAACATGCCTGACGTGCGGTGGGGTTTGGGGAGGACAACGGTCTGGCCAAGGGGGGGTGAACGGTTGATTTCCGGATGTCGGCCGGGGTTCAATTGGGGCCCGACACCGTCCGTTCCGGAGGCTTGCTGTTGGGTAACGGATATCCTCTGCCTCGGGGGTAAGTCTACCGGAAACCACCGTCAGGAGCGCCTGTCATGCATCTTTTACAAACCCTGGAACACCCCTACACCCTTGCCGCCGCATTCTCCCGCGACGGCACCCGCCTGGTAACTGCTGGCATGAACAATGATTTGACAGTCTGGCAGACCGCCAACTGGAGCCGGGAAGCCCACATCAACGCACATGACAAAAGCATCAACGCATTGGCCCTGCGCCTGGACGGGAGCGTCCTGGTTACCGGGAGCAGTGATTGCACGGCCTCCATCCGAATATTTCCCGGTCTGGAGGAGCGGCATCGGGTGCGGGATCGCAAGAAGGTTGTATCGGGCCTGGCCATGTCTCCGGATACCGACCTGTTCGCGATCTGTTCCTACGGGGGGCGAATTGCGGCCTGGGATTTCGACGGGCAACCTGTAGCCGGATTCAAGGCCAGCCGAGGCAATCTAACAGTCGTAGCTTTTTGGGCAGATTCCACCCAAATTTTGGCGGGGGGCCTAGGGGGTGAACTCACCATCTGGTCGTTTCCGGACGGAGAGCCCTTGGGGGCTGTGCCAGCCCACGACATTGCCCTGAGCGCCTTGAAGTCGGATGGTGCCAACGGGCAGGTGTGGACACTTGGGTACGAAGGCCAACTCAAGGTGTGGGATGCAGACGGATGGCATCTGGTCCGCTCCGCAAAGCTCTCGGACGAGCGCATTACGGGATGCTGGTTGAACCTTGAGCGCCGGTGCGCAGCGGTCCTAACAGCCGGTTGCATTCGCCTGTTTGACCTCGATAACTGGACTTGGCTCGACGCCATTGAGGTCGACTCCAATGTGCTGACCTGCGCGGCCTGGTCGTCGGATGGGGCAACCCTCGCGGTAGGATCTGCCGACAGGCGGCTACGGATTCTGGCTGTGGACTAAGCTGGTCTGGAACTGTGTCCGTTCCCTTCGCTTGTGTCAATCTCCAAACCCGGTCACCAAATGCCCGAACACGCGCCTACCTATCTGCACCTCAACGAAAACCCGCGCCCACCCAGCAAGGACGTGGCCAATGCAGTGTTGGGAGTCCTGTCCGGCCTCAACCGATATCCCAAGGTGCCCAACATGCTGCACGGTCGGCTGGCCGAGTACCTTGGAAAAGGACTGGCCGTTGAAAACATTTCGGTTGGTCACGGGGGCGTGGATGTGCTGCACCAACTGGCCGTTGCCTTCCTGCATCCGGGCGATGAAGCCATCGTTCCCAGACCGAACTTCCCTGTCTATGTCAACAACGTGGCCAACCGCGGCGCGACCCTGGTGCAGGTTGAACTGAACGACTACAGGCTGGACATGCAAGCCCTGCTCGATGCGGTCACTCCTGCCACCAGGATGATGTATCTGACGAGTCCCCACAACCCCTGCGGATCACTCACCACGCAGGATGAATTGGACTGGCTCATGGAACATCTGCCGGACCATGTCCTGCTTGTGTTCGATGAGGTATATTGGCACTTCGCCAGTGATCCTGCCCAGGCGAGAGCCTGGAAACATGTGCATGCAGACCGCAATGTCGTGGTGCTGCATAGTTTTTCGAAGGCATTCGGCATGGCTGGCCTGCGTCTTGGCTACGCAGTATCGTCGCCTCGCATTAAGCAGAAGTTTAGTCCGCCGGTTTCCGAGTTTCGCGTCAACCTGATGACCGAGGCCGCAGGGCTGGCGGCTCTGGAAGATACAGAGGGAGTCCGCGAATCGATCCGCTTGATGCAGGAAGGATGCACGGTCCTGTACAACGCCTTGTCCGGGATGGATGGTGTAATCAGGGTCCTGCCCAGCCAAGCCAGTTTCGTGGCATTTCGTCCGGACTGTTCCGGCAAGTGGCTGGAGAGCCAACTGGCGGAGCGAAACATCCTGGTGAGGGAACTGTCCGGGTTCCAAATGCCGGGATGGGTGCGGATTTCGGTTGGCAACCCCGGCGAGACAGAGCAATGTCTCTCCGAAGTGGCCGACATCCTGTCGAACAGGCCGTGATCGGTGGCGCCCACTACCTGGTCGAGCACTTTGGAAACCCCGACACCACCGTGATTGATGGGACGGCGTACGTTCGCCTGATTCCCTGTCGAGCATCAAGGGACTGCGCGCACCCGACACACTGATTGCCTTCGACCCCGAGGCCTGCGCCCGGCGCAACGCCTACATCAACCCCGAGCAGGGCACCCCCCGACTTCGTGCTGGAAGTCGCATCGCGCTCCACTGGCCACATTGACGTCCAGGACAAGCCGGCCGACTACGCGGCCCT
This sequence comes from Caldilineaceae bacterium, assembly GCA_965208365.1. GTDB lineage: Bacteria > Chloroflexota > Anaerolineae > Caldilineales > Caldilineaceae > Bin34. The sequence goes on from OZ242330.1 coordinate 3,710,542, forward strand.
GGGCATCCCCGAATACTGGCGTTTCGACGAGACCGGCGAGAGCCACGGTGCGCGCCTGATTGGCGAACGGTTGGTCGGGGACCTCTACAAGCCGATCGAGCTCTTGGAGTTGTCCGACGGCAGCCTGGAGAACTACAGCGAGGTTCTGAGCCTGGAGGAACGTTGGGGTATGACCTGACCCGCAAGGATGGCCATAACCTCCAATTGATATTCACCAGATCAATCGCGCCTCAGAAAATCGGCCAGAGGTTGAACATTCTTGACGCCAGGCTTTCGTCGCCGGCATCCAAGGCCTGCGACTCGACCACGGCCACAGTGGCCATGTTTACGATGTCGCGCACCTCGGCCCCGGATTCCAGCACGTGCACCGGCCGGCGCAGGCCGACCAGAATTGGTCCGATCTTGTCTGCGCCGCCGAGTCTGTTGACCAGTTTGTAGGACGCGTTGGCGGCGCTCAACGACGGGAAGATGAGCACGTTGGCATCGGATACTTCGCTGAACGGGTACAACTGGGCCATGAGATCCGGCTCCACCGCAATGTCGGCCTGCATCTCGCCATCGATTGTGAGATCGGGTCGACGCTCCTTGACCAGTTCGGTAGCGGCGCGCATGTGGTCGGATTCGACCCCCCGGGTGCTGCCAAAGTTCGAATAGCTAATCATGGCAATGCGAGGCTCCACGTCAAAGCGCGCCGCCACATCCGCCGCGTTGATGGCGATGGATGCCAACTCCTCCACGCCTGGATTGATGTTGACAGTGGCATCGGAGAAGAAATAGAGCTGATCGTTCACGATCATCAGATAGACCCCGCTGACCACTTCCCGATCCTCCATGACGCCGACCACCTGCAGGGCGGGGCGCAACACGTCCGGGTAGTTGTAGGTCAACCCGGAAATGAAGGCGTCGGCGTAGCCCGTCCTCACCATCATGCTGCCAAAGTAGTTTTCCTGCAACATCATCTCGCGGGCCATGGTGTGGGTGACGCCCTTGCGCTGGCGCGCCTCGTACAGCACCTGAATGTACTCATCCAGTTCGGGGCTGTCGGCCGGGTTGAGCACTTCGGGTTCGAAGTCCAGCTTCAGCCTGTCGCACAACTCGCGGATGTGGTCCTGGTTGCCCAGCAGGAGCGCCTTGGCGATGCCGGCCTGCTCAATGGAATGGGCGGCCCTGACGATGGAGGTGTGGTTGCCTTCGGCAAATACCAGACGCTTGGGGTCGCGGGTGGCCTTGATTTGCATGAACCTCATGACCTGTTCGGTCTTGCCCAGACGCTCGGTCAACTCGTTCAGGTAGTCGTCCATGTCCAGCGTGCGCCGTGCGACGCCGGATTCCATGGCGGCTCGGGCCACGGCTGGTGCAACCCACATCAGGACACGCGGGTCGAGTGGTTTGGGCAGGACGTATTCGGGCCCCATGACCAGAGACGTCAAGCCGTAGGCCGCCAAAACCGAATCCGGAACATCTTCCTTGGTCAGATCGGCCAGGGCGCGGGCCGCGGCAATCTTCATCTCCATATTGATGGCACTGGCATGGACATCCAGGGCTCCCCGGAAAATGAACGGGAACCCCAAGACGTTGTTGACCATATTGGGATAGTCGCTGCGTCCGGTGCCCATGATCACAGTGTCCGTCCGCGCCGATTTGGCCAAGTCGTAGTCGATTTCGGGATCGGGATTGGCCATGGCGAAAATGATCGGATCGCGTGCCATGCTCCGCACCATCGTCACGTCCATTGCCCCCTTGGCCGACAGACCGATGAATACGTCGGCACCGTTCACGGCCTCGCGCAACGTCCGCTTGCTTGTCCGGGAGGCATGACGCTTCTTGTAGATGTTCATGCCCTCCGTGCGCCCTTCGTAGATAACGCCCCGCGTGTCGCAGAGCACGATGTTGTCCTGTTGGGCCCCAAGGGCAATGAAAAACTCGGCACAAGCCAGTCCCGAAGCACCGGCTCCGTTGATGACAATGGAAACTTCGTCCAGTTGCTTGCCGACCACTTCCAGTGCATTGAGCAGCCCGGCCCCCGAAATAATGGCCGTCCCGTGCTGGTCGTCGTGGAATACAGGGATGTCGAGTTCCTTGCGCAGGATCTCCTCGATGTAAAAACACTCGGGTGCCTTGATGTCCTCCAGATTGATGCCGCCGAACGTGGGGGCAACATTGACAATGAAGTTGATTACTTCGTCGGCATCCAGGGTTGCCAGTTCCAAATCGAATACGTCGATGTCGGCAAACCGCTTGAACAGTACTGCCTTGCCTTCCATGACCGGTTTGGAGGCCAACCCGCCGCGGTTGCCAAGGCCCAGGATGGCAGACCCGTTGCTGATCACCCCTACCAGGTTGCCCTTGGCTGTGTAGCGGTACGCCAAGCTGGGATCGCGTGCGATTTCCTCGACCGGTTCGCCGACGCCGGGAGAGTAGGCCAAAGCCAGATCGCGCTGGGTGGACATGGGTTTGGTCGGGACAATCTTGAGCTTGCCGGGACGCTTGCCCTCGTGGTAGTCGAGTGCTTCCTGTCGGGAAATTTGCTGCATGGGGGATCAATTTCCGGAAGTGGGTGGGACGGTGGATTCGCCCGGACGTAGCTCTCGGTCCGGCATGTTCGATCCTATCAGACCCAATTGCCGCCTACTGTCGCAGACCGACACCGCTCCAATTGGTGCCGTCAAGCTTCGATCCCGGGCCGAGGCTGATCCCGGACGATCGTTTGTGCGCTAGATCCCGTCAGCCAGCCTGGCCACGGCCTCGAACAACGGCAGGCCTTCGGGTGGCCAATGCCAACGGCCCATGGCATTCAAGACAACGCTCCAGCAAAAGACGGCGTACAGGCAGACCAGGGGGATGCCCACCGAACGCCGGGCTTGGAAACCGGTCCACCAGACCACGAGGAATGGCAGTGCGCTGGACAGCAGCATGATCGGATAGTCAAACGCCAGCATGGAGACCGGTGCCGGCATGGGTTTGACCACCGACGTGACACCAACGATGGCCAGGATATTGAGCATGTTGCTGCCCACGAGATTTCCGACGGCGATTTCACGTTCCCCTTGGCGGATGGCGATGAGCGTGGTCGCCAGTTCCGGCAGGCTGGTACCAATGGCGACGATGGACAGTCCGATGAACAACTCACTGATCCCGAACAGGCGTGCTATGCCACCGGCTCCATTGACCAGTGCGTCGGCGCTGAGCGGCATGCCTACCAGTGAAAAGCCAAGGACCACCAGAACGGCCGTCAGTCCCCAGCGCCCAAATCGCTGCCAGAAGTCCGAGTCGTCCGCGGACTCGACGGCTTCGGGATGGGCCCGACCGAAGGCGATGGAGTACGTCATGAAGATCGCCAAACCCGCCAACAGAATCGCTCCTTCCCACGGCATCACGGTACCGTCGATCGAGAACGCGACCAGCACCACCGAGACCAGAAGCATGGCGGGATACTCCCGGGTCAACAAGCGACGTTGAATGGGGAGGGCTGCAATCAACGAACCCAGTCCGAGAATCAGGCCGATGTTGGCGATGTTGCTGCCAACCACGTTGCCGATGGCAAGCGTTCCGGAGGTGTTGGGATTGAGGTTGTCGAGGATGCTCACCAGCAATTCCGGCAGACTGGTGCCCAGAGCCACAATCGTTAGGCCAATCATGATTGGCGACATGCCCAGGCGGGAGGCCAGCTCGCTGGCGCTGGAGACCAAGCCGTACCCGGCCACAACTAATCCGGCTAGGCCGAGGACGATTTGCAGGAGCAGAATCGGAAGGGCGGAATCGCTCACAGGGGAACTCGGCTTTGGTATTGGACAGAAGCTGCGGTCCCGGAAGGCGCAGCCCAACGATCAGCAGGCGAACGGGCTGTCCAGAATGGATTCCAACCGTCCCTGCATGGACCACGGCCCCGCCCAACTGATTCGTGCGTTCACCCTGCAGCCCGTCAGGTCCTGATCGTGTTCCACGAAAACCAGCCGATTCTGGCGGGTGCGCCCGAGCCACCGGCCCTTGTGGCGGCGTTCAATCAGCAATTCCACCGAATCGCCGAGCTGGCGGCGGTTCTTGCGCAGGCAGATGTCGCGCATCAGTGAGTCCAGACGGGCATGCCGCTCGCGCTTCACGGAATCGGGAACATCGTCCTCCATCCGACGGTCGCTGACCGTGCCCGGCCGGGTACTGTACCGGGCAAGGTGTGCCTTTTCCGGCTGCAGATCGCGCAGCAGGGCCTCGGTGTCCCGAAACTGACTGTCCGTCTCCCCGCAGAATCCCACAATGATGTCGGTGTGGATGCTGCAGTCCGGCAGTTTGGCTCGGATGTGTCCAATCAGGTCGCGATACTCCTCCTGCGTATAGCCGCGTCGCATGTTGCGCAGGACGTCGTTGTTGCCGGCCTGGGCCGGCACCTCGATTTGCTCGCACACCTTGGGCAGATCGCGTACGGTGTCCAGGATGCGATCCGACAGGTAGGTTGGATGGCTGGTCAGGAAGCGAATACGCCACAGGTCGGGAATGTCGTGGATCGTACGCAGCAGGTCGGCAAGGTCCGGCACCTTGGAATTCGACAGGCCTCCATGCACCGGAACCTGTCCGCTGTGGCCCAGGGGTCCGCGCAGGTCGTAGCCGTACCGATCCACGATCTGACCCAAGAGTGTTACTTCACGGGCACCTTGGCGCACCCGGAGTTCCACTTCCCTGCGAATGTCCTCCAAGGACCGGCTGCGTTCGACGCCGCGCCGGAACGGGATGATGCAGAAGGTGCAGGCATGGCTGCACCCGTACACCACTGGCACATAGGCGGTCACGCCTTCATGATGCAGGCTGTCCCCGCCCGTACGGCCGGGGACATTGTGGGTTTCGTCCGTGTCCTGCAGTGTGTGGCGCGCGGAGGTCAGGTCCCTGATCAGCGATTCCGAGTCCTGATTGATGGTGTCCTGCAGCAAATGGTTGACCAGAGGCAGTGGTTCGCTGGGCGGCATGAACACGTCCACATGGGGAAACCGTTCGATGAGGGCGGGGGACGGATTGACTCCCACCATGCATCCCATCAGGGCCAGGGTCCGATCCGGTTGCCCCGACTTCCAGCCCTTGAGCGCGCCGAGTTTGCCCACCGCCTTGTTCTCTGCGCTTTGGCGAACCACACAGGTGTTCAGGACGACGACCTCGGCTTCATCCGGGTCGCGGGTCGCAGTGTAGCCAAGGTCGGTGAGCGCGTCGGCCACATGCTGGGAATCGGCCGTGTTCATCTGGCAGCCGACCGTCCAGATGTGGAATTTCCTGTCCATTGCTGTCATTCCTCTCGGCCCGGTGGGGGCAGGCCCTTTGTCATCCGAATCCTTAGCGTACATCCGGGTCGGTGGGATAGACGTCTATGTTTTCCAAACACACCCGGTAAGGCAGCGAGACGGCAAACACGATGGTGTCCGCCACGTCCTCGGCTTGCAGCATCCGATTCCTCAGTTCCTGGGGAGGGGGCTCAGGACGTCGATCCAGGATCGGCGTGGCACCAACCCCCGGGTTGACCAGAATTGCGCGGATGCCGAAGGGATTGCCTTCTTCGTTGGCAATGCGGTTGAGCGCCGCCATGCCCAACTTGCTGCTGCTGTACGCCACGCCGGCCAACAGGCTGGGGTAGTTCGCGGCCCGGGATGCGACGTTGACAATGCTGCCGCGCCCAAGTTCGTGCATGCCGGGCATGACCAGTTTGGTCAACAGAAACGCCGCGTCCAGATTTACGGCCAGAACCGTTCGCCACTGGTCAAGACTGGTGTCGGCGTAACGGCGCGGAACGACGTTGGTGCCGGCATTGTTTACCAGGATTTCGATCGGACCCAGGTGGTTGGCGGCTTCCTCGCAGGCAGCACCGAGGGCATCCGTGTCGGCCACATCCACCGGAATCGTCCGTACACTTCCACCCGCGGACTCGATCTCTCCGGCAAGTTGCTCCAGTGCGCTCGCCGTGCGTGCCATCATGGCCACCCGCACACCTCGGGCGGCCAGCGCCCGCGCGGTGGCCGCTCCGAAACCGCTGCTGGCCCCAGTGACAATCGCGGTCCTGTCTTGTAGGTTCAGCACGTTGTGGAGTCCGGCATCATCTCGCTGAAACATCGCGGCAATTCGCGGGGAAGCGCGCCTGTTGAGGACGCTCCGGTACAGGTTTGCCGAACGCAATCGACCGTATGATACATTTTGCTGCGGCGAATTGCCGGCCGTCGGTGCTTTGTTGCGGGCGTGTTGTTTGTCCTTGAATCCACATGCTCAACGTTGCTTCGTCTCTGCACGGGGGACCGAAACCCATTCGTGGAAGCAGACTGCCTCTTCCCGACCTGCGTCGTCGGCAAGGGTCGGGTTGCGATATGCCCACGGTTTGCCCGGACGCGTGCACGCACGTCCTGCATGCTGACCGCATGGCGTTTGATGCCAACCGAGTCGGCGCGCACCTTACAAGGTCCTGAAACTACCAGGCCAAAGGAACCCCCATGGCCCGAGTGCTGGCCGCTGACATCACCCCTCCCCGGCGCGTTGACAGTCTGATTTTCGATGTCGATGGTGTTCTGTGGGACACCACCGGGAGCTACGATCCCGCGATCGTCCAGACCATCGACCTATTGGCGAAACACATGGGCCGCGACGACCTGTCTGGTCAGGTTGGAGAATCCGATCTGCGTGCGATGAGGCTGGCCGGCGGGTTGAACAGTGACTGGGACCTCACCTATGTCGTTCTGGTTGCGCTGTTGGCCGGTTGGAAGGATCTGGGTGCGGCGGCCGCGGCGACACGCGGAAGGGGCCGTGTCTGGGCTGAGGAGCAACGTGGATTCGGTGCAAACCTGGAATTCGAACTGCTGCGGTACTGGTTCGACCTTGTGTATTGGGGCAGCGAACGCATCGGCGGCGTGCTGGACACCCCCCCGTTCCACGTCGTAGACCTACCCGGCACCTGGCATGCCGAACGCCCCTTGGTGACCGCGTTCCTGCTGGATAGCCTTCGGCATTTGGGAATCGATGCCATGGGCATCGCTACCGGACGGCCCTTGATCGAATTGCAGACCGTGCTGGACAATGGGCCGTTGCTCGACTACATCGACTTTGACTGCATGTGCCGTGGCGACATACTGAAAAAACCCGATCCGGCTGTTGTGTCATGGTGCGTGGATCGCATGCGATCCCGCCTCCCTGCACAGCGCGGCCGCGCATTGACCATTCTGTACTCCGGCGACACGCGGGACGATCTGGATCTGGTACTCAACTACGACCGATGGGACGCGCGGGAACCATCCGCGTCCTTGTGGATTGGCGCGGTCAGCGTCGTACCCGAATCGGAGTTCGGGTTGTTTCTAGAGGCCGGGGCGGCCGCCTGCATCGACCACGTTTCAGAATTGCCTGCCGTCGTTCAGGAATTCCAAGTCCGTACAGGAACCCTACATGAGTGACAGACTCATCATTCCCGGACAACCCAGCGAGCCTGCAGGGCCGGAACAACTGATTGTCCCCGGCACCGGTTCACGGCCGCCAGAACCGGTGCCGTTATCGTCGGATACGTCCCCTGCGGACGTACCGGCATCCGAAACGGGCGGACAGCCAACGGGGGATTCGGCAGACAACAGAGGCGCGGCTGCCGGCTTGGAACAGGTTCAACAGTTCCTGAAGAGTCTGCGCTATCCCCCGAGCCAGGTCCAGTTGGATTGTCCGCAGTGCAGTGCCGGAGTAACATCGCTGGTCTTCCCAATCCAGGACTATGGAGCAAATCCAACTCTGCTCACCATGTTCCTGTCGGGTCAGCTCAACACCGCCCAATGCGGAAGCTGTGGCAATCAGCTGATGACCCAGTTTCCCGTGATGGTGCATTGGCCCCAGCAGGAGTTTCTGGGGGTGGTCGTGCCGGAACAGGCCGGAGCCGCAAGCTCGCCGCAGGCTGTAATCGGCAGTTTGCAATCGACGTTCCTTGCCCGTGTGCCCGCGGGGGAACGCAAGGGCTACATGCTGGCCCCGCGCCAGTTCATGGCACTGGATCGCCTGCATGACGCCCTGTGGGAGTTTCAGGGCGTAACCCGTGAGATGCGGGAACACCGGGCGGCCGCCATGTCGTTGCTGCAGCGCATGTTGGGGGTCGCGGACGACACTTCTGCCCTGGCTGAACTCGCCCGGTCGGAACCCACCCTGATCGATCGCGAGTTCCTTCTGCTGGCCATGCAATTGGGTTCGCAGGAGGCACCCGAGCAGCACGCAGGCTCGCCGTTGCAGCAGGTCATTTCCTGGCTGTCCGCCAACACGCAAGCCGGATTGGAAATCAAGCAGCAACAGGACACGCTTCAGGACATCCTGCAACAACTTCAGGCCGGCATGGACAAGGAGGAGTTGGCGGCACGGTTGGTCCAACTGTGGACGGCCGGAGACGGTCAGGACGTGGTCCTGGCTCTGGTGCAGGCCGTACCACAGCAGTTTGACTACGAGTTTTTGCTGGAACTGTCAACCCTCATCGAATTGGAGACCGATGCTCAGGTCAAGGAGAGTCTGGGCCGGATGCGGGAACAAATCGACGGCCAGATCAAGTTGATCCAGCAGCAGATGGCGACCCTGCAACAGAACGCCTACCAGGCCTGTGTGGCCATCGTTTCGGCCGCTCTGCAAAGCCAGGATCCCGCCGAGGTACTCCGCCGGCAGAGCCGCATGCTGCGCGGGCCCTTCTTCAATGTCCTGATGAACATGTTGGCCCAAGCCCAGAAGAATCAGGCACCGCAGGTGGTGAACCGCCTACTCGAAATCCGGGATATTGCTCTCAATATCCAGGCGGAGGCCATGTCCGAGGAGGATCGGTTCCTCTTCACCCTTATCTCGGCCCGCACCGTGGGTGAAACGCGTGCGGCGATGGAGCGACACGGCGACTTGATCAGCGATTCGTTGCTTGAGAAGCTCGACACGATGGCCAAGGAGCTCGGCGAGAACGACATGGATGTCCAGGCCCGCAAAATCCGCTCATTGCGCAATGAGCTTGTGCTGAGGCGCTGATTTGCTCTAGGCGGATCAAGCCGGGCACCGGGAGAATTCGGCCATACCTTGCACTTTGGATCGTCCACCACTCCGATTGCGCGGTCAAGGAGTTGCTCGTTATGACCTCGTCTGCCTGGCTCAAGGGTGAAATCGTAACCACCGGTACCGAGATTCTGCTCGGTGAGACGGTTGACACCAACGCGTCCTGGATTGCCCAGCGGTTGAACGCGATCGGCATCAACCTGTACTACAAGAGTACAGTCGGCGACAACATCGGAAGGGTGACCGAAGTGTTGCAACGGTGTATTGCCCGGAGCGATGTGGTCATTGTGACCGGCGGCCTGGGGCCCACGGCAGACGACATCACTCGCGATGCCATCGCCTTGGCGGTGGGTGACGAACTGGTTCTTGACCAGGCAACAGTGGAGGCGTTGCAGGCCCGATTCTCGAACTGGGGTACGCGGATGACAGCCAACAATCAACAGCAGGCACTGATTCCTGCCACCGCGACCATCGTGCCCAATCCTGTCGGAACCGCTCCGGGCTTTCGGGTTGCCAGAGGGAACTGCACGATTTTCGCACTGCCGGGGGTTCCACGCGAAATGAAGCGCATGATGGCCGACAGCGTTTTGCCCTGGCTTTCGGAACAGACGGGCGGAACAGGAGTCATTCATGTGCGGACCCTGAGGACCATCGGAATCGGCGAAAGTGCAATCGACAGTGAAATTAGGGATCTGATGGCCGGCGAGAACCCGACGGTGGGGCTGGCCGCGCACACCGGGCAGGCTGACGTTCGATTGACGGCCCGTGGCCGGGACGCGGACGAGGCGGACCGCCTCCTGGACAAGATGGAAGAACAGGTTCGGAGTCGTCTGGGAGATCACATCTACAGCGGCATCAAGGGCCTGGACATCGCCAGACACATTGTCGAGTTGCTGGAGACCCACAATCAAACCCTTGCGTCGTTCGAACTTAACACTCAAGGCCGCATTGCGGAGCGTCTCCGATCGCACGAAGGCGATGCGGTGCTTGACGAACGGTGTCAAGCCGAAGAAGTAAGGTCCCGCGTCGCTGCGCTCCTGCCTCCAGCAGACGCGTCCGAAGCGGAGTATGAACGGGCGCTGGAAGCCATTGATCTGGTGCTGTCGGCTGCCTGTCCCGATAGTCTGCGCCTAACGGTCCTGGGAACAACCGGGGATGACCACGGTGTCTACCAGAACCGGAAAGGCCACACTTGGGTGCTACTGGGTGATCGACACGGAGAACACCGGGCCCGGTTCTCCTTTGGTGGCACGGATGAACTAACGGCGATCTGGATAGGCAACCGATGCTTTGATTTGGTCCGTCGATGGTTGTTGTCCCGTGCGTGAAGAGGATTATCCGGACCCTCGTCGCCGGTCCCTGACAGATGTGCGTTTGATATCGACGGAAAACCGGAACGGACTGAAAACAGAGGAAAGTCCGAAGTTCAGGTAGTATCTGTTCTACGGCCGAAGTACCATGCGGCCACGTCGTTGCACGCGGCCCCCCGCGGACCATGGGTTCAGAGGGGGCCTCCATCCCCTGTGCGTGTTTTGTTGATCCGGACCTTGACGGTCTTTTGCACCGTCGCATTCTGTTTCGGTTTGGTGCGCTTTGCACCGGATCCCGGACAGCTGGATGCTGCTGACCTCAATCCCATGCGCTTGCTGGAAGGTGTCACCGACTGGCAATCGCAGTGGTTGCCGTCCAGCAGAGGGGCTGTGCCCCGTTTGGGGGAGGCGGTCCCCGCGGCCGCCACGCCGACCGCAATCCGGATTCCTTCGGTGAACCTGCCCTCCAATGGCCAAGCTGAACTCTCCAACCAACCACCCGAACCCGTAAAGGAAAACGGTACTCCGTCTGGTTCGGTCAGCATTCCGTATTTTGAGCAGAGGGAACTGCCTGGCCAGAAATCCGACCTGTCCGAATCGCCGGACCCGGCCAATGGTCGGCAGGATTCGGTGCGGGGTCCGGCGGCGGCTCTGGATGTGCCCGAAATCGAAATCCCCATACGGGAAGAACCAGCCGGACCCAGGCCGACACCTGCCGGACTCGGTCCCGCGCCACAGCTCCAAGAACCCCAAGCCCCCTTGGTACGAACCGGCAAGGGTATTCAAACCATTCTCGTGCTCGGCAGCGACCAGCGCCCGAGTGACCCAACTTGGCGAACCGACGTGATCATGGTGGCGGTAATCAACAAGGAGTTGCCCAAGGTGGTGGTCGTCTCCATACCACGGGACATGTGGGTTGAATCGAACGAGCCGGAGCTGGCCAGCAAAATCAACACATTCGATTACTGGGGCGAGCAGTGGAAACCCGGTGGGGGTGCCGAACTGCTGGGCCGCGTCATCGATGAACAGTTCGGCATTCCGATCGATCTGTACGCGAAACTCAGGTTTGAAGGGTTTGTCCGGATCGTGGACAGCCTGGGCGGGATCGACATCGACGTGCCCTGTGCCTTGTATGACATCAAACCGACGGAGAACATCTACCTCAACCTGCAACCGGGCCGCTACCACTTTGATGGCGCCCAGACGCTTGCTTACGTGCGCAGCCGCGCGCAGGGAGGCGATTTGTCCCGGGTCGATCGCCAGCAACAGGTCCTGCTGGCCCTGCGCAGCCGCTTCCAGGTGCGCAAGCTTGTATCCCAAATTCCGTCCCTCTACACTACTGTGAAAGATGCCGTTGACACCAACATAGGGCTTCTCAGTGCAATCCAGCTGGCGCGGTTGGCATACGACTTGGATTCGTCACAGGTTGAAATCGTGTCGCTGTCTCCGCAACGTCACATGGAAACCGGCTGGCAGCAGGGCATGCAGGTGTGGCTGCCAGTGTGGGATGTGATTCGCGCGGACATCAGTGCGGCGCTCGACCGTGAGCCAGGAGGCCAGATGGGCGACCCGATCGTGGGTGCGACGGCGGCGGCCCCTGTCTGTCGCTGACCACCGCCTTCCAATCCGGATGACCTGCAAGTACGCATTGCACCGGGATCGGGCAGCGATCCGTGGGCCGCGCGCGGACGGGATCGGCCGTCGGATGCTCATTGCAATCCTGGTGGTAGGCGCATGGCTGAGTGCAGGGTGCCTGCAGGGACTGCCTCCCTTTCCGGACCTGCCGATCGTTCCGCCTCGTCTCGATGCAGGTACTGGACAAGGGGAACCACTGGCCGTCCCGGTGCCCGAGCCGGCGGGTTATGTGCTTTTTTTGGGAACGGATCGAACCGCAACCTTTGGACCCTGGCGCACCGACACCCTGATTCTGGCCTCCGTCCAACCCGACCACATTGTCCTCATTTCCATCCCGCGGGACCTTCATGTGCAGTTGCCCGGCCATGGATCCTTGCGCATCAACCAGTTGGACTACCTGGGCGAACTGCAGGGAGCGGGCATGGGACCCGCGTACATAGCCAATGTCCTGGACGACCTCATGGGCATTCGGGTGGACCACTGGGTGCGGTTCCACATGCACGGCATGGAGCCGTTGTTCGAACTGATCGGCACGCTGCGCATGGAGTTGCACTGTCCGTTCTACGAGCGGGTCTGGGATGTCAACACCAATCGCATGGAATGGCTGCTCATTCCGTCGGGCATCGTCGACATGGATGCCAACACGGCCTACCTGTACGCTCGCCTGCGCGGCTTCAGCAGCGACTTCGGCCGGATCGCCCGTCAACGGGCCTTGCTGTGGGCCTTCAGAGAGCAGTTGGATCCGGTGAAGGCCGTGCAGCTTTTGCCCTTAGCACTGTCGCTGCTCAGGGACGATCTTTCGACCGACTTGTCGTTTGGCGAGCTTGTCCAACTGGTCCAGGTTGGCATGACCCGCCCCAGAAACTCGATCCTGGCCTTGTCCATCGACCGGCGCTTTGTGGTCGACCATGTCGCGGCCGGGGGAGCGGAAGTACAGGTGCTGCGCGACCCCGCGGTGTTGCGTGAAGTAGCCGCCCAACCCATCCCCTGGGCGGAGCCAATGGGTCTGCAGGACGCGGCGGAGTGTCCCGTTCCACGGCTGTCCGACGACGAATACCAGCGTATTGCGCGGCTTGACAATGTTGTCCCGTCCCACATTCCGGCAGGACGCACGCTGCAAATTGCGGGTTCCGGAGGCGCGATGGTTGCGCTCCGGGAACGCCCCGACCAAAGCAGCGGGGCCATGGCGTGGCTGCCCCCGGGAACCCTGGTCACGAGTGCAAGTGAAGCCGATGGTTTGCCGGTTTTCGCCGGAGGCCGCCGGTGGCATGCCGTCGCCACCGTTGATCAGCGACACGGTTGGATTAGTGACCTCTACCTGAGAATGCTGCCGCGCGACGAGAGGGCCGGCTAACAGCGGATCAAGGCAGGTTGGCGACGATTTGCTTTACATAATTTAATGACGCTTCCAGCCACATGCGATGTCCAAACACCTCAAGTGTCAGGGTCCCGTCATAGTTGAAGTTGCGCAGTTTGCGCAATTCCTGCGGAAGACTGAGGCCTCCCCGTTGTGGTGCGCCGGGAGGCAGGTGGCCGTCCTCGAATCCGTTGTTGTCACTGAAGTGGACATGAACCAAACGGTCCCGTAGATCGAAAAGATAGTCTTCCGTCATTGGCTTTTGGGTTTGAACGTTCCCGTGGCCAATGTCATACAGCAAACCGAGATTCGGAACCCGGTGCAGGATTTCACGCAGCGGTTTCAACTGGTGTTCGTTGCGCGGGCTGTTCTCTATCGCGACGCGCACCCCTCTGTCCTTGCCGTGGGCAGCCAAGGAGGACAGGCCCTCAACATAGATGCCGACTCCCTCCTCGAACGGCATGAAACCGGGCCACCGCAGAAAGTGCATGGTGCATACCGTCGCACCCATGAACGAAGCAATGTCGACGCTGGCCTTGAGTTCATCCCAGGCTGCCTGTCGCACGCGCAGCGAGGGATTGGCGATGGGCAGGTAGGGACCTGTGTGACCGACCACTCCAAGTCCGCTGTCATTCAACATTCTTTTTGTGAGGGACCAGTCGTCGCGGTGTGGCCCGGCCGCCGGTTCCTCCACTGTCAGGTCAAGAAAGTCGAAACCCATCCGGGCAAACAGCTCAATTTGCGGCCCGAGGGGTTCAACCGGGTTGTTCATGGCTCCGAACTTCATCGTTGTTTCCTCCATTCAAGATGGTCGACCGGCCGCGGGTGGCTGGCAATCGACGCAATGATTAGCGCTGCCAACCCAAGTGCCGTGCCATAGAAGCCGGGACCGGGCTGCAGTGGCTGCCGGTACAACCTTGCGAATTCAGGCAGGTAGGCGACCAGGAACGCGGCATGGGCAGTCGCGGCAGCCAGCGCCGCAGGGGGAATCCACCAACGGGCCAGTCCCGTCATGAGTGGCGAAGTGAGCGGCGCCAGCAGTGCAAATCCGGTGCAGAAGGCGAATCCAGCCGTCTGCAGCAGATTGGATGTCCAAAAAAGATTGGAAGGTTTCCAGTCCAGCGGCAGGATCTGCAGTGCAACATATAGCGACGCGATCCACAAGGCCAGGCGGACACTCCAGACGACTGCACGGTGCCAATGGCCGGGCGCGTCCGCGAACCAACCCAGTTGGCTGAGGGTCAGGCTGGTCATTGCCAGCGGCAGGACAAAGAATGTGGGATTTTGCCAGGGCCACGGTATCTGCGCGCCGGTGAATAGCTTGCAGAAGGTCAGCAGGTCCACGCCAAGCACCTTGAGGCCCGCCACCGGGTGGGGTACCCAGACGGAAAGGTAGCTCCAAGCGGCCAGGAGCGCCGCGGTGGGAATCAACAAACGGACGGCCATGTCCGGCACCTGTGTGCCACCCGCTGAACCATAACCATTGAACCTTTAGGCGAGGCAGGCAAACGCTGCTCGGTGACCTATGTCCGGACCTGGGCCCAGGCACGGCGATAGGCCTGCCACAGCTTGCGGGCGCTTTGTGCGAACGTGAAGCAGGCCGCGTGTCTGAAGCCGTTGCGCCGGAGTTCCTGACGCAGCGCACTGTCTTCCAACAGGCGTTCCAGCCCGGCTGCAATCGCGTGCTCGTCGTGTTCATCCACGTATAGGGCGCCGGATCCGCCGGCTTCCGCCAGACTGGAGTTGAGTCCGGTCAATACCGGAGTACCACAGGCCATCGCTTCCAACACGGGTAGGCCAAAGCCTTCATACAGAGAGGGATAGGTGAAACATTCCGCGGTGCTGTACAAAGCAGGCAGGTCACGATCCTCCACGAATCCCGGGAACAACACCTTGTTCTCTAGACCGGCTTCGTTCACCGCATCGAAAATGCCCTGTGACCGCCAACCTCTCCCTCCGCCGATAACCAGGATCAACTCCGGGTGGTTGTCCGCAATTGCCCGGAAAGCCTTGATTAGGCGGGCGAAGTTTTTCCGCGGCTGGAGGGTGGATACGCCCAAAATGAAGGGCCTGGCACCAATTCCGTACTTGTGGCGCACGGCCTCCAACACGTTGTGCTCCGTGACAGGTCGAAACAAGGCGCTGTCCACGGCACCGGGCACTACCGAAATCCGGTGCTCGGGCACGGACCAGAAATCCTGAAGGTCGCAAGCCGTACTATGGCTGTCGGCGATCAAGTGGTCTGCCCTGCGCACGCTGCGCGGCACCACGTGATGCAGGTACCTGGCCAGGGAAGTCGGTGCCGTGTCCGGGAATCTGCGAAATGACAGATCGTGAACCGTCAGGATTTGGCATGGGGCTCCGGAAGGCGGCAGGACAAAGTCCGTGGCATGAAAGATGTGGGGCTTGACCGGCGTGCACCACTCGACCCGGGGCCATGGACATCCTGCGCGGTGCCACAACCGCACCATATCCCGTTCCCTCAAGGGCGAGTACCAGATTGGATTGCCGCGGACGTGCCGCAGATCCGGCCGCGGCCGGCCATTGGACCAGAGCCATATGCGATGCTCTGGTTCGGCCCAGGGCAAGTGTTCAACCAGGCCCCGTGTGAGGCGGCCTATCCCTGCCTGCTGACGCACGGCCGGAGTGTAGTCAATCAGGATGTGCATGGCGCGCGCCGTCCTTGGCAGCGGGCGTGGCAAAGGTCCACAGCCGATTGCCGGTGAAATTCCAAATCAACACCACGGCAATGCTGATCAGCTTGGCAGCGTTGTAGCTGACGTCGTAACCCGCTCCAGGGTCCCCCAGGAGGGCAACCCAGTAGTCCAAGGCCAACCGGTGGAGGCCGAGCAGGACCAGCTGGCTCAGCCCCAGACCAATCATGCTGATGGCCGTGAACAGACCCAACTGGCGGGCGGCGGTATCCCGCTCCTGGTTGGGGAATGTAAATCTCCGGTGCAGCATGAAGTTCTGGGCCACGGCACAGTAAAACCCGACGGCGTTCGCCCAGAACAAAGGAAGCCCCGCCACCTTGTGGAGAAGATTCAGAATGCCCACATCGGTAACCGTACCCAGGCCGCCAACGAGGGCAAAGCGCAGAAAGCGGAGGACTTCCTCCCTGAAATCAGGATCGCGCAGGAGGTCCGTCCGGTACTTCCACATGGTCACGGCCGGCATCGGCACAGGAAGGTGGGCACCCGGCATCCAATCCCCATGGCACGGGGGAGCGGAGAGGGAGGGATTTGAACCCTCGAGGGCAGGACCCTACGCGTTTTCGAGACGCGCGCACTCAACCAGACTATGCGACCTCTCCGCGACTTCCTCCGGGCGGCATTCGAAGCTCCCGACGGAACGCGGATTATAGCCCTATCTGATGCTTGAGCCACTCTTTCATGAACCTGTCCAGATCCCCATCCAGTACCGCTCCGGTGTTGCCGGTCTCCACCTGGGTGCGAAGGTCCTTGACCAGGTTGTAGGGATGAAGGACATAGTTGCGAATCTGGGTGCCGAAATCGGCTTGGATGTTTTCGCCCTTGAGCCTGGCCCGTTCCCGATCAATCTTCTCCTGTTCCATGGCATGCAGTTTGCCCCGCAGCACCTTGAGTGCCTGCTCCTTGTTTTGGGTCAGGCTCCTTTCGTTCTGGCAGGACACGACGATGCCGGTGGGTTTGTGCGTGATGCGGCAGGCCGTATCGTTCTTCTGCATGTGCTGGCCGCCGGCGCCGCTGCTGCGAAACGTGTCGATGAGAAGGTCGGTTGGCTTGATTTCAATCTCGATGTCGGTGTCGAGGGATGGGATGACCTCCACCTTGGCGAAACTGGTGTGCCTGCGGTTCCCCGCGTCGAACGGGCTGATGCGCACAAGCCTGTGGGTACCGCGTTCGGCTTGCAGGTAGCCGTAGGCGTAATCCCCCTTGACCTCCAGGGTCACGCTTTTGACTCCCGCCGCTTCCCCGTCCGTCCTGTCCACAATCGCGTGGTGAAAGGCGCGGCGGTCGCACCAGCGGAGGTACATGCGCATCAGCATGTCGGCCCAATCCTGTGCTTCCGTGCCGCCCGCGCCGGCGTGGATGGAGACCAGGGCATCACCGGCATCGTACTGGCCTCCCAGCGATAGCAGGAACTCCTGGCGTTCGAAGGCTTCGCCTGCGTCGGCCAGTTCCTCGTCAAGTTCCGCCAGCAACTCGGGATCGTCCTCGGCCAACTCGGCCAGTTCGATCACTTCGTTTACCTGTTGGCGCAGGTTGTCCCAACCCTCGACCGTCTTGCGCAGGCTGTCCAGTTCCCGCGACTTGATTCTGGCCTTAGCCTGGTCGTTCCAGAATCCCGGCAACGCGGCTTCCTGTTCCAGTTTGTCGATGCGCGCTTGCTTGCCGGGCAGGTCAAAGCCGCCCCCTGATCACGTCGATGCGCGCTTGCAGGGCCTGGGCGTTGGCTGCTGTCTGGCTCATGGAGGTGATGTCCGAAAGTGGGGGCAGTGATTAGACCTGTTCGAACAGGCCGGAGGCAAATGCCGCAGGGTCAAATCGTAACAAATCGCCGAGACCCTCGCCCACTCCGGCAAACCTTACAGGGACACCGAGCGTGTCCCTGATCCCGATGACCGCTCCCCCCTTGCTAGACCCATCCAACTTGGTCACTACGATGCCTGTGACGCCGGCTGCGGCCGTAAATCGGCGAGCCTGTTCCAACGCATTCTGACCAGCGGTGGCATCCAGGACCAGGAGGACTTCGTGGGGCGCTCCATGGACCTGTCGGTTGGCCACTTTGCGCATTTTTTGCAGTTCTCGCATGAGGTTTTGGCGCGTGTGCAGCCGGCCTGCGGTATCCACCAGGACCATGTCCGCCTTGCGACTTTCCTGGCTTGCCCTGATGGCATCGTAGACCACAGCCCCAGGATCCGAGCCCTGCTGTTGCGCGATCAAATCCACTCTTGCCCGTTGGCACCAAATCCTCAATTGGTCAATCGCGGCAGCGCGGTAGGTATCCGCGGCCGCCACCACTACCCGCTTATCCTGGTTGCGGTAGTAGTTGGCCAACTTTCCAATCGTCGTGGTTTTGCCGGCCCCGTTGACGCCAATCACGAAAGCTACCGTGAGCAAGCGCGGACGCTCCAGTTCAAACGGTTCGGTGGAGGTCATCCTGGTCTGAATCTGGCGCTGCAGGATGCGGTACGCATTCTCTGCGGACACATCCCGTTCCTGCGCCAGGGCATCCCGCGTGTCGGCAATCAACCCCTCCGCCACGTGCAGGCCGGCATCGCCCATCACCAGGTATTCTTCGATTTCCTCCCAGGTGTCGTCCGCGATGGTACCGGTACGGAAGGCGGTCCTGATCCTGCTTAGCCAGCCCTGGCGGGTCTTGGCCAGGCTGGCGTTGAGTCCGTCCCGGTCCTCATTGCGCGCTTTGCCAAACAGTGGAGACAGGGTTTGTTCCTCCCTCTAGGAAACGGCGGTGCCTGTCCGGAAGCACTCCGGCAGGCCGTCGGGCGGGCCTTCAACTGCTCAAGTATAATCCGCAGCATGCCGGAATGGTCCGCGCTACCCCCAAAAACCATCTGTCCGGAAGCACAGGCGGCGGCCTGTGCCGGGTTGCGCATGTCTCTGCGGATGTCCTAGCGGTCCGCGTCCCATGAGGGAAAGTTGCCGTGTATGTCCATTGTCCCTCGAGTGGCTTCCACACCTCCGCCGATTCATTTCCGTTGACCTGTCCGTCCACCGGCGGACCCTTGGAATTCACGGACTTCACACACCTGTCGCGGCATCTAATCGACGAGGCGCTGCCCGGCCAGTGGCGCTACTGGCCTTGGTTGTCGGCGCTGCTGCCCATTGAGGAATTCATCACGCTGGGCGAAGGCTGGACCCCATTGCTGAATGAGGATCGGCAAGGCCATCGGGTCCTGTGGAAGATGGACTCCCACATGCCCACGGGCAGTTACAAGGATCGCGGCGTCAGCGTGATGGTCAACTGGTTCAGGCATCACGGTTTCCGAACGGTCATGGATGATTCGAGCGGCAACGCCGGTGCCAGCCTGGCCTGCTATGCCGCCCGCGCCCGACTCCAGTCCCGCATATTCGTGCCGGCCGATGCCCCGGCCCCCAAACGCAGCCAAATCGCAACCTATGGCGCCGAGTTGATTGAGGTCGAGGGGCCCCGGCACTTCGCGGGTGCGGCGGCGGCGGCCGACCAGGACCAGGAAACGGGCTATGCCTCCCACGCCTTGCATCCCTGCTTCCTCTTGGGGCAGATGACTGTAGCCTTTGAAATCTGGGAACAACTGGGCGGCCATGTCCCGGACTGGCTGATTGGCCCGGTTGGCAACGGTGGCCTGCTGCTGGGAGCGTGGCGGGGTTTCGAACTCCTGGTCGATTCGGGCCTGGCGGATCGGTTGCCCCGCCTCATGGTCGTCCAGGTCGCCAACTTCGACCCGATTGCCCGGGCTTTCGAAGCCGATGCGGTCAGTGTCAAGCCGGCCCAACGGGCACCTGCCAGCTCAGTCGCGGATGGGATTTCCATCATCAACCCAGCCCGAGGCGACAGTGTCCTGCAGGCGGTATATCGATCCGGCGGAACCGTCAAGGTGGTCAACGACCGCGAAGTGCTTGAGGCGCGGGCCAAGATGGCGAGCCGCGGCATCTTCGTCGAAAACACCAGCGCGACGACGTGTGCCGCCTACGCCGGCCACGCCTCCGACTTCGAACCCGGAACCACCGTGGTGGGCATCCTCAGCGGATCGGGCCTGAAAAATGCGCCGGCAACGTGAGCCGGCCCGGTTCAGGATGCTCCTGTCAAGCGTTCTGTGCGATCCATCCGCATGCTGAGGGTCTGACTGGTACCGTCCACGGCAAGTGTCACACCGTAGACGGCATCTGCGTATTGCAACATTTTTTGGTTGTGGGTAATCACCAGGAACTGGGTGACGACCGCCAGCTCTCGCAGGACTTCTCCCACGCGGTCGATGTTGGCCTCGTCCAAGGGGGCATCCACCTCGTCCAGCACGCAAAATGGAGGCTGGTGGAAGTTGAGAATGGCGCATGTCAGTGCCACGGCCGTCAGTGCCTTTTCCCCACCTGACAAGGCAAACGTCGGTTGTACCGGCCTGCCCGGCAACTGCACAAACAAGTGAACCCCGGGCACAACGTCGGGTAGTGGTTCGGCGAATTCCAGCCAAGCCTTGCCACCGCCGAACAGCCGCCCGAAATAGGCCTTGAAGCCCTGATTGATCCGATCGAAGGCGGCCAGGGTCTTCATTTCGAGGTCCTCGTCAATGCCTTCGGCGATCGCCAGCAGCCTGTTTTCCGATTCCTCCAAATCCGCCAGCTGTTCGGCCAACAGGTCGAGGCGCGCCTGCTGCTGCTTGAACGCGAGGTAGATGTCCTGGTCGACGGTTCCGCACCGGAGAATGCGCTGCCGCAGTCCCTTGCGTTGCGGAAGGTCCTCCCGCGGCTGCCAGGTTCCGGCTGAAACCGAGACCCGACATCGCGCCAATCGCTCCTGGGCCTGGAGCTCGTCCGCTTCGGGCATCGCCTCGCCTCGCACCAGGGCCAGGTCGTCTGCCAACATTGCCGGCAGCGCGGCCTGTTTGGTTCTGGCAATGTCCAGCTCCATCTCAAGTCGTGCCAGGCGGGTCTGCACCGCGTTCAAATCTGTGTGCAGGCGCTGCCGCTCCCCATCCAATTCCCTGTGCCGGTCCAAAAAGATTCGGGTGGCGTTGCCAAGCTGTTCAAGGCGCTCGGTCTCGCTTACAAGAAGGTTGGATCGGTCCGTCTGCTGGTCCGCCAGGATCCGGACTTCCTGCTCCAGTTGTGCGGTTTGGACTTGAAGTGACTCCAAGCTTGCCACCACGCGCCCCGACTCCCTCTGCGCAGTGCTTTCCGCGGCCGTCGCCCGCCGTACCTGCTCTGCAACCTTCTGGACGGCGATTTCGGTCTCGTGGAGGTTCTGACGGGCCTCAGCCAACTTGGAAGTCGTGTCGTGTGCGTCCGCTTGATCAGCGTCCGTTCGCAGACGTGCCAGCCTGGTCTCCAGTTTTGACCGCCGGCCCTGCAACTCGCGCTCGCTGTCCTGATGGGTCCGCATCCGTTGGTTGAGATCGTCAACGGCCTGCCGCAATTGGTCCGACTCCTGCTCCGTCGCTTCCTGTTCAGCCTGCAGGCCGCGCAGCTGGGCTGTCAGGTCGCGGATTCGCCGTCTGGTATGTTCCTTGGCTGCTTCTGCCGTCTCCAGGACATGCTGCATGTCGGCTGTGTGCCGTGCAGCTTCGTCCACCTCGCGGTGTGCCTGATCCGTCCGCGCGCGCGCCTCGGACAGCCGGATTTCGATCTGGGCTTCCGCCTCTCGATCCGCCTCATTCTCATGCACCATGGACAGGAGGCGATCCGCCTCCGCCTCCGTGGCAGTCGTACCGACCATTCCCGGAGCCCTGAACAGACATCCGTCCCTAGTGGCAATCTGCCATGCCTGGCCGGGCTCGAGTTCCTCCCACAGACGATTGGCAGCCTCGAAGTTCTCAACCACCCAACAGTGTCCAAGCAGTGCCCGCACCACAGGCCGCAGCTCGTTGCTGCAATGCACCAGTTCGCTTGCCACGCCGGCTCCCTCACGTCGGTTCGGAACTGGCCAGGATGCCGGCACGCGGTCGACGGCCGCGACCATGACGCCGAGGTATCCGTCAGTGTTCGGCGGTAATAGTTGCGAGGCACCATTCCAATGCCGTACCACGAGACACTGTGCCCAGCGTCCCAGACATGCGGCCACGGCTGCACGCCATGCGGGTTGTACATCCAGTAGTGAGCCGAGCAGGCCAATGGTGTCGAGGGAATCGGCCTGTGTCTGCGACAGGTTGAAATCCCCAATGCGCGCGTCCAAGTACTCGGCACGCAGTTGTCTGCGGACCCTGGCTTCAATCTGCCGACGCTCCAAGTCCTGTTGCAGAGCCAATGCCGCCGCGGACGTGTTGCGGAGGTCCAACTCGTTGAATTCCGCCCGTTCAAGTCGCTCCCGCAACTCTATCAGTTCCATCTCGACTGCATCGCCCTGTATGCGTTCGCCAGCCAGGGCCTCGTTGGCCGCCTGCCCCGTTTCCCCCATCTCCGCCCAGGCTTTCCGATTGGCTTCCAGTCGATCCTCCAGCCGCTGCCTGTCAAGGTCCGCTTTCAGGTGTCGTTCGGCATGGCGGCGCGCCGTACGGTCCAGCTCTCCAAGGCTTCGGTGTACGGTTTCCAGTTCCCGATGCAGGTTCTGTTGGGTTGCCCGATGACGGTCGTGGGCAGTTTGCAATTCATCCACTTCTTCTGTCTGCCGGGTTTGGACTGTCTTTAGTTCTGTCAGTTCCGTTTCCGCGCGTCTCGTCTCCAATCCGGCCTGGGCAACCTCGTCGACGAGTTCCTTTTGTCGACGTTCGCGATCCTGGCGCAACCCTTCCAGCTGGGCCAGACGTTCCCTGAGAATCGCGTCGAGTTTCAGGACTTCGGCCTGTGCCGCTTGTGCGTCCTGCACCTTCCTTTGCTGGAGGGCCAGATCCGCGGCCGCGCTCCGATGATCGTCCTGCAACTGCCTGGACCGCCGATTGTTGTCTTCCAGTCCCGCCTCCAGGGACCGCTCCTGTTGTTGGGTCTCGACGACCTCCAGGGTCAGTGCATCGACTTTCCGATCCCGCTCCATGACAAAATTGCAGTACCAGTCTTCGAGGCTTGCCAACATCTGCTCCGCCAACGCATTGCGCCGGGCCACGGTGCGTGCTTGGCGGGCAAGATGCTCGATCGATACTTCGAGGTCCCGCGCTTCCCTGCGAACCGGGGCAAGGCGCGCCCGGACACTCGCCAGCCTGCGTTCGGACGCTTGCTTGCGCAGCTTGATGCCATAGACTCCGGCCGCTTCCTCGATGGCCTGGCGCCTGCGCAACGGATCCGCGTCGAGCAGTGCATCCGCATGGCCCTGCCTAATCAGGCTGAAGGTGCGCTGCGACAATCCATAGGGTGCCAACAGTTCCCGGATTTGCCGCAACAAGACCCGTTGTCCGTTCAGTTGGTATTCGCTGTCGCCGTCCCGATATCCCGTGCGCCGAACCGTGAGTTCCGAGGCGTCGGTCGGCAGAATGTCGGTTGCCTCGTCGATTCGAATTTCCACTTCCGCAAGATTGCGCGACGGCGCGCCGTTGAGGGTGCGGTGGATCAGGTCCGCGGCACGCTTGATGCGCAGGGATGTGGGGGCCTGTTCCCCCAGGACCCATGCCAACCCGTCCACGACATTGCTCTTGCCGCTGCCATTGGGGCCGACCAGGATCGTGATCCCGGTCGAGAGCCGGATTTCCGTCTTGCGCCCGAAGGTTTTGAACCCTTGGAGCAGAATGGATTTCAATTTCATCCGCTTGCCAGGCGCGTGTTCGAATCCAGCAAGCTGCCAACCATGGACACAGACCAGTCCCGATGCACCCGCGACAGCTCCTGCAACCCATCATAGCGATTCGGGTCCGACATCCGTTTCGAATACGGAAACAAACCGTCAGAGCCGTGATTGGGGGACAGCCTCATGTTCCCGCGAACATCCACAGAATCACCCCACCGACCATGGCCAAACCACTTGTCCCCAGCAACAGCTTGCGGGCGGACACGTCATCTGTGGGCTGACGGCCGCGCTTCCATGTAACTCGGGCCAACACCGGATGCGCCGCCATTGAGCCCAACAGGAGAAGGGCGGGACCGGAACGCAGGTTGGCAACGGCAAAGGAAAGCGCGGTGCCGGCTTGCGGTCCGACAACGTCCGCGCTGAAGACAGCCCACGCGAGGGCGGCCCGATTGGTCTGCTCAACCATCACAAAGGAACCGGTCAGGCCTCCGGTCAACAAGCTGCCAAGAGTGAGGAGGAGCGAGTTGAGCAACAGGCCCACCGCCTCGCCATCGGGCCCAAAACCGAAATTCGGCCTAAGGCTGGCATGGAACCGTTGGAGCCAAAGCCCGCGCAGGTCAAAGCCGCCGGGGACTGCGTTCAGAACCGCAGCAGGCCCGACCCAGACCGCTGCCCTGATGGTCGCGGCCTGTACCGCCAGCCACAAAACAGTTACTGCTGCCTGCTGGCCAATCCCGCCGGATAGAATCGCGGTCGCAGTCACAGCAGTCAAACCAATGACCTGCAGCGATACCATCAGCCAAGAAACCCCCATAAGTGCGGGCCACAGTGTGGTGAGGCAGGCGAAGAAACCGGCAATCAAGTAAAATGCCGGGTCCGATGCGGGCTTGTATCGGGTCATCAACCGAGTTGCAGGAGGCGGTAGCCGACGGCCGCCACAGGTCGGCAGTCTCCGATGCCGCCGCAGTTTGCGGGCGTCTGGATCATGTTTGAGTTGTTCAGTCCCCTTTTCCTTTGGCGCAACTCTTTGGCGGAGGTTGGCAGCATGGTGCCGCCCTTGGAGTATGCCCTCGTGTTGCTGGCAGTCGTGGTGCTGGCAGAGGTATTGGTGCGGGGCGCAGAGCAGTTCATGCGGACACTTACCGGTTGGTGCCTGTTCCGATTTCAACTAACGGCCGGGGCATTGACCGCCGCCGCCTATCTGGGTGCCAGTGCCGTAGTCTATGCATTGCTAACGAAAGCCTACGGGGTTCACGTCGAGTTCTCCCGTTTCCTACCCCTGTTCATCATGGCGGGCCTACCCAGGATCCTGATCATTTATCGGCTCCTACCCTATTTGGGGCGGACATTCGGGGTGCTGCTCAACATCTGGACCGCGGGATTGCTGTGGCGCGTGCTCGATGTCGGGTACGCGCTGGATGCCTGGCAGAACGCCATAACCTGTCTTCTGGCACTCGCGGTGTTTTTCCTGGTACAGCGCTTGATTCCCAAAGCTGCTTCCTCTGACTCCGGAGACTCCGTGATGCCGGCAGTGGATCCTCGCTTCGCCCACAGCAGTGGATAGGGGGAGGCCGTGCCCACCATTGCCAATGTCCCCCTGGACGCAGCCTTTTGGATTTGGGGGTGCGTGCTGGCGGTGTTTCTGGGATTTGCTATTTACCCAATCCTGACCCTGGGACCCTACATCCGAGCCGGTTGCAAGATCAACATCCATCGCAATCGCATCCCACCGGACAACAAGGTTAGGCAACCCAATCCCAATGGAGATGCCTTCGTACTGTTCCTATCCGGCGTGGGCCGGGTTTCGGCTCTGACCATGAGCCGCCGGGAACAGGGCATTCTGCACCGGCTGGCGGAGCTGTGCAGCGACGCCGTCCTGCTGGACGATGTCTTCGCGTATTCGATCAACAACCTGCCACTGGTATCCCACCGCAGACTCAGCCCTATGTGGCGGTGGGCCCTGCGCCAAAAGCTGAAGAAACGGCTGCACAATTCGGCCCTCGGTTACCTTATCAATCTGCGCAACATTCTGCACATCCTGATTTCTGCCGACAGCCGGTACGCCATGGTATACAACCGCGGCTGTGCCCACGTTATCACCGATCACCTGCAACAGTACGGCTATGACCTCGCCCAGCCTAAACCCTTGGTGATCGTTTCCTACAGCGGGGCTGGCCAGATCGCCGCCGGTGCAGTTCAGTATCTGTCGGACGAGTACCGATTGCCGGTTTACGTCCTGATGTTGGCCTGCTTCTTCACCGCCTCGGGCATCGATCGCGCCAGCCACGTCTGGGAATTCATCGGTACTACGGATCAGGCCTATCGGTTTTGTCTGTTGTTTTCGCCCAGTCGATGGCTGATTCCACGGCTGTCCCTTTGGCGGCGGCTTACCGCTGCCGGACGGACAACCAGGATCGACATGGGTGCCATGAAACATACCGGGCGCGGCGGCTATCTGGACCGCAACAGTGTCACATCCGAAGGAGTCCCGTTCATCGATGCCACCGCCCAAGCGATGGCGGATGTGATCAACCGGATCAGGACCGGCACCGAGTCCCTCAAGGAGGCGTGACATCACCACACCCAACGCACGGTATGCCCAGGTGACCCGAAGTGTCCGCACGCGGTTTGCGCCCAGCCCCACGGGCCAGCTGCATCTAGGCGGGTTGCGCACCGCGCTGTTCACATGGCTTTGGGCGCGGCACAACCAAGGTACCTTCATTCTGCGCATTGAGGACACGGACAGCAAGCGATTCGATCCGGCAAGTGTTGAGTCGATCACTTCGGCGCTGAAGTGGCTGGAACTTGATTGGGACGAAGGCCCGGAAGTCGGCGGCGGCCATGGTCCATACGTCCAAAGCGAGCGCGGCGCAATCTATCGAAGCCATGCCGAGCATCTGATTGAGGCCGGTCACGCCTACCGGTGTTTTTGCTCGCCGGCGCGGCTGGCGGATTTGCGCCACCGGCAGCAAAATACGGGCCGGCCTTCTGGCTATGACGGCCATTGCCGCCGCTTGGCCAAGCGGCAGGCCCAGGCCATGGCGGACCGCGGCCACGAACATACGATCCGCCTTGCCATGCCCGAATCCGGATCCATCCAATTCAACGATCTGATCCGGGGCCGTATCTCGGTTGACGCGGCTACCCTGCACGACCCCGTGCTCCTGAAGAGCGACGGCATGGCCGTCTACCACTTGGCGGTGGTGGTGGATGATCACCTGATGGGCATCACCGATGTGCTGCGCGGACAGGAATGGTTGCCCACCGCTCCCTACCATCGGTTGCTGTATCAGGCGTTTGAGTGGGACGTGCCGGTCTTTGTGCACCTGCCGGTTATCCTCAATCCCAACGGTGAGGGCAAAATGAGCAAGCGCCGCCCGCCTCTCGTCGATGGAGCCATCATGCCCGTGCACGTGGACGAATTCCGAGATGCCGGTTATCTCCCCGAGGCAATGTTCAACTTCCTGGCCCTGTTGGGTTGGACCGCCGATGCGTCCGAGGAAGTCTTCCCCCGGGACGAACTGATCCGACGGTTCGATGTGAGCAGCATTTCCGCGGCTCCGGCAACGATGCCGTACGACAAGCTTGCCTGGATGAACGGCCTGTATCTGCGCAAGATGGAACGGGAAGCTGTGCTGGCGATGCTGCAACCGTATCTCACCAAGGCGTTTGGACGCACCCCGTCCCAACTCTCCGCCATGCCCGGCCTGACCATTGTGGTCGAGGAATTGGTTGACCGGATTCGCACGCTGTCGGAAGCTCCTGCCTGGCTTGAGTGGTTGTTTGCCGATCCGGCCGGACTTGACTACCCGGATCCGGACATGCTGCTGGCCCGCAAACAGGACAGGGCTACCAGTGTTGCGCTGCTGAAGAGCGCGGCGGACACGGTTGCCACCATGCCGGTGTTTAACGCCGCCTCCCTGGAAACCGCAATCCGCGACGCAGCGGCTCGCGCCGACACTAAACCGGGGCTGTACTTCGGTTGTATGCGTGCAGCCCTGTCGGGTACCAAGGCATCTCTGCCCCTGTTTCCGATTGCCGAGGCATTGGGGCAGGACAACGTTGTGACTCGCCTGCGGCACGCGGCCCAGGTGCTTGAAGCAGCAGGCCATGCCACCGGAGCTTAACTGCCGTCGGCGTGGCAGGCGCGCTGGCATACACCGCCTCGTTCCCTGGGACTGGTGAAGGGACCATCCGACCCGCGCAACCGCGGCCGGCACAGCCAATTCCAGCGGACCGTCGCTTATAATGGATTTCCAAGGTCGGTTACGGACCTGCGGTGGGGGATAGTTTAATCGGCAGAACACATGACTCTGGATCATGTAGTCGGGGTTCAA
The DNA here is from genome assembly GCA_965208365.1 of Caldilineaceae bacterium. Lineage (GTDB taxonomy): Bacteria > Chloroflexota > Anaerolineae > Caldilineales > Caldilineaceae > Bin34. The sequence goes on from OZ242330.1 coordinate 3,738,534, forward strand.
ATCCCTGTCCCCCAGTCTTGGCCGCCCAGCCGCCCGTTTGAAGCCGCGCACGCGGCTTCATTTGTTTGCAAATCACTTGGACTTGATCATGGATGACGCTTCTCGCCTCCAAGTTGCGCGCGACGCGGCCGAACGCATGGGGCATCGGCTCTCCATGCTGCTGGACGCACTGGATGAGGGGCAGAGGGGTTGTCTGTGCCTCGATTTTGGGGACGAGCAGGAACGAACGTTTTGGAACTACACGCCGATTGCCAGGCAGGGTCTGGCTCTCAGAGACATGACCCGGCCGCAACACCAACTCGTGATGCAACTACTGCATGATGCGCTCAGCCCAACCGGATACAACACGGTCCAGTTGATCATGGCCATGGAAGCCATCCTGGACGGCAAGGAGGGATTTACCCGGCCCCTTCCGGGGCGGGATCCCCAGAACTATTGCCTTTCCCTCTTTGGGCGACCCGACGCGAGCGAACCGTGGAGTTGGCGGTTCGAAGGCCATCATGTGTCCCTGCACTTTGCCGTGGCACATGGACGCCTACTCTCTCCTTATCCCTTGTTCCTGGGGTCCAACCCCGCTGAAAGCGCGCTGCGCAGCGGCGCAAGTCTGCGACCGCTGCATGATCTCGAGGACTGTGCCCGCGCCCTGTTCGAGTCGCTTGACGGGTCGCAGCGGCGGAGTGCGCTGCTTTCGGCCTACGCACCACAGGACATCCTCCTAGGAAGTGTGTCCCGGGTGGCCTATGAACAGCCGCCATCCTTTGACGCCGACGGCTGGATGCGCGCGACCGGGGCAGGCCCTGAGGATGTCGACAGGCTGTTGATCCGACGCCACGGAGCCGGCGTGAGTCTTGCCAGCCTCAAACCGGACCAGGCCTCCAGCCTGCAAGCTTTGGTTGGACATTATCTGAGCTGTTTGGCGGACGATGTGGCCGAAGCGGAACGAACCCGGATTGGTGACCTCTCAAGTGCACCTCTGCACTTTGCCTGGTCCGGCAGCGCGCGCCGCTGTGAACCCCATTACTACCGCATTCAGGCTCCTGGATTCCTCATCGAATTCGACAATTACCAGAACGACGCCAACCATATCCACTCCGTTTGGCGGGATCCCGCGAACGACTTTGGGCGGGACGCATTGGCCTCCCATTACCGCCACAGTCATTGAAAGGTTCTTCCTTTGGGCGGGACCTCGAGCCCGGTCCATTTGCTAGAATCCGTTCCTTGAGCCGGGGTCAATCCCGACTGTCGCCGCCAAGGAATCAAGGTATGCCGCACGAAGCCGGGCTCGTTGAACGCCCGGAAGATTTCATTCGCCAGCGCATCAGGACCGATCTGGACTGTGGCAACCTCGAAGGTCCGGTCACGACCCGGTTTCCGCCCGAACCCAATGGGTTCCTCCACATCGGGCATGCCAAGTCAATATTCCTGAACAGCGACCTGGCGCGGGAAAACAACGGATGCTTCAACCTGCGGTTCGACGACACCAATCCGCTCACCGAAACCCCTGAATTCGTCGAGTCGATGCAGACGGACATCCGCTGGCTCGGCGTACAGTGGGACGGCACCGTCAAGTTTGCGTCCGGCTATTTCGAACAGCTGTACGAGTGGGCCGAGGAACTGGTCCGCCTCGGTCACGCCTATGTCGACGATTTGAGTGCCGACCAAATACGGGAGATGCGCGGCACCTTGACCGAACCGGGCCGCAACAGTCCGTTCCGCGACCGAGCGCCTGAGGAAAACCTCAGGTTGCTGCGGGAAATGAAGGACGGCCTGCATCCCGACGGCAGCAAGGTGTTGAGGGCCCGCATCGATATGGCTTCCCCCAACATCAACCTGCGGGACCCGGTTCTGTATCGCATCGCCCATGCCAGGCACCACCAGACCGGAGACCAATGGTGCATTTACCCGATGTACGACTGGGCCCACGGCCAGAGTGATTCCATCGAGCGGGTTACGCACTCCATTTGCACCCTCGAATTTGCCGACCACAACCCGTTGTATCAGTGGTTCTTGGACTGCTTGGGAGTGTATAAGCCGGTTCAGCTGGAATTCGCCCGGTTGGAACTCACCCACACGGTGCTGCATAAACGGGTCCTGCGCCGCATCATGGCGAAGGGCCTCCTGGACGGCTGGGACGATCCCCGTTTGGGTACGCTGGCAGGCCTGCGGCGGAGGGGAGTGCCGCCGGTCGCCATCCGCAACCTGTGCCGACAGGTTGGTGTGGCCAGAGCCAACACGATGGTCGAAATCCAGAAGTTCGAGCACTGCATCAGGGAGGAGCTGAACCAGACCGCACGCCGCCGCATGGGGGTTCTGGATCCTGTAAAGCTGGTGGTAATGACCTATCCGGAGGGGGAAACGGACTTGCTGGAGGCCGTGAACAACCCCGAAGATTCTTCACAGGGCACCAGGATGGTGTCCTTTAGCCGAGAGGTATGGGTCGAGCGCGCGGACTACATGGACGATCCGCCGCGCCGTTTCCACCGTCTTGCCGTAGGCCGCGAAGTCCGGTTGCGCTATGCCTGGCTGGTGACCTGCACCGGCGTCGTGCGCGACAGCGATGGACGGGTAGTCGAAATCCACTGTACGCATGATCCCGCTTCGCGCGGCGGCACTGCTCCGGACGGGCGCAAGGTGCGGGGCACCATCCACTGGGTGGACTCGCGTACGGCCGTTTCAGCAGAGGTGCACCTGTTGGATCACCTCTTTGCGGACCCCAACGCCGGACAGGCCTCCCCGGACGAGGTGATGGACCATTTCAATCCGGATTCGCGCCGAATCGTGACGGGTGCCATGGTGGAACCGGGAGCGCTTGAGGATGCCCGCACCGACACCATTCAACTGGAGCGCATTGGATACTTCAAGGCTGACTCGGCCGTGCCGGACAGGCCCGTGCTGTTGCGCACCGTTCCGTTGCGAGATAGCTGGAAGAAGATTCAAAACAAGACTGTCTGACCCACGGCACAGTCGAGTGCTTGCCCAGTGACCGCGGCCACGCCCATCCCGAGCCGGCACAGAAATTCAGTGCAATGACACCGGTCATCATTTCCGCTGCCCTAGTCGGTTCGCAACCGACCAAGGAGATGAATCCGGCAGTTCCCTACTCCCCCAAGGAAATTGCGAACAGCGCAATTGAGGCTCACGCTGCCGGGGCTGCCATCGTGCACGTCCACGTCCGCGAACCCGACACCGGGAAAGCAACGTCCGCTCTTGATCTGTTTCGCGAAACCGTGGACCGCATCCGGGCAGCCTGTCCGGTGCTTGTGAATCTCACTACCAGCGGCTACAACCTGGCGGGTCAGGACACCGAGCACCGCCTGGAAGTGTTGGGGTTGTGCCCGGACATTTGTTCCTTGGACGCCGGGACGTTCAATCTGGGTGAGAGACCGTTCCTCAACACGCCGGATTGGGCGCGGGAGGCGGCACGGCGCATGGGGGAGGCTGACATCAAGCCCGAGTTGGAAGTGTTCGATGTGGGCCACATCGAACAGGCCAATGCATTGGTGCGTGAAGGATTGGTGGCCGCACCGCCCTGGTACCAACTGTGCATGGGCATCCGGTGGGGGATTCCCGCTACCATCGACAACCTGCTCTTCATGCATCGCCAACTTCCACCGGATGCGATTTGGTCGGTGCTGGGCGTGGGGCGAAATCAGTTGGAGATGACTACGGTGGCACCTCTCTTGGGGGGCCATGTTCGGGTTGGGTTCGAGGACAACCTCTACTACGCGCGCGGCGTCCTGGCAGAGTCGAATGCACAACTGGTGACCAGGGCGGTGCGCATACTGCGGTTGCTCAACCTGGAACCGGCGACGGTAACCGAAGCGACCGCAATCCTAGGCCTGCCGGGTCGCGGCCGGCTTCCTTCGGACTGACGTGACCCGGCCGCTGCCAATCCCATCCTCAAGAGAAGGGCTGTTGCATGAACCTGCACGAATACCAGACGAAGTCGTTGCTAGAACGGGAAGGCATACCGGTGCCCCAGGGCGCCGTGGCGATGACACCCGACGGCGCAAGGCAAATCGCCATCGACTTCGGTTCGGTGGTGGCGGTCAAGGCTCAGGTGCTGACTGGCGGCAGGGGCAAGGCCGGGGGCATTCGGCTTGCCGAGAATCCGGATGAGGCCGAGGATGCGGCGGCACACATCCTGGGGATGGACATCAAGGGCCACAAGGTGCAACGGGTACTGGTGGAACAGGCATCGCACATCAAGGCGGAGTTGTACCTAGCGGTCTTGATTGACCGGACCAGTCAGCAGATCATGGTGATGGCAAGTTCGGAAGGTGGCATGGAGATCGAGGAGGTGGCAGCCCGCAGTCCCGAAAAGATTCGAAGAATTTATGCCGATCCATTCATGGGCATCCGCAGCTACCAGTGCACCCGGTTGGCACGCGAAATCGAGTTGCCGGTGGCCCTCTGGCCCGCGTTCCACCGATTGGTTTCCAAGTTGCACGCCGCGTTGATTAAGCACGACGCGGACCTCCTGGAGATCAATCCCCTCATCATCAACGACAGTGATCAACTGGTGGCGCTCGACGGCAAAATGACCCTGGATGACAATGCCCTGTACCGCCAACCGGAGTTCGGGTCCGAACTGGGCAGCGAAGACCAGCATCCCACCGAAGTCGAAGCCCTCAACGCGGGCCTGAATTTCGTGTATCTGGGGGGCAATGTGGCCTGTCTGGCCAACGGTGCCGGACTTGCCATGGCGACCATGGATGCGGTCAAGTACTACGGTGGTGATCCTGCCAACTTTCTGGATCTGGGAGGCGGTTCGTCGGTGGAGCAGGTCACACAGGCCGTCCGCATCATGGTCAGGGACCCGGGCGTGCGCGCCCTGTTGGTCAACGTCGCCGGTGGGATTACCCGGTGCGACGAAGTGGCTGAGGGCATGGCTGCGGCGATGGACGAGATCGAGACCCGGATTCCCTTCGTCGTGCGCCTTGTGGGCACCAACGAGGCGGAGGCCCACCGCATTCTTGAGCCCTACGACGTCGAGTTTGCATCCCGCTTTTCGGAAGCGGCCAAGCGCGTGGTGGAACTGGCCCGGGAGGGTGCAGCATGAGCATTCTGATTGATGCCGACACCCGCATCCTGGTACAGGGCTTTACCGGCCGGCAGGGCAGCTTCCATGCTGAACGGATGCTGGAATACGGCTCCAGGGTCATCGGTGGGGTGACGCCGGGCAAGGGTGGGCAGGAAGTATTGGGCCTGCCCGTGTGGAACTCCGTGGCGGAGGCTGTGGCTGAACAGGCCGTTGACTCCTCCATCATATTCGTGCCGGCCCGGTTTGCAGCGGATGCGATCATGGAAGCGGCCGATGCCGGAATCGGGTTGATCTGTTGCATAACCGAACACATCCCTGTTCACGACATGATTCAGGTGCGAGCCTATGTCAGCATGAAGGGATGCCGTCTTCTGGGTGCAAATTGCCCCGGGGTGATCTCACCGGGAAAATCCAAGATGGGCATCATGCCCAACCAGCTGTTCAGCCCGGGGACAACAGGCATCGTCAGCCGATCGGGCACATTGACGTACGAAGTAGCCGATGCTTTGTCGCAACTCGGGGTGGGCCAAAGTTCGGTGGTCGGAATCGGCGGCGATCCAATCCAAGGCACCAACTTCATTGATGTGCTGAAAATGTTTGCCGGGGATCCCGACACCGAGCGGGTTGTCATGATCGGCGAGATTGGCGGAACCGCTGAGCAGACTGCAGCCGAATACCTCTTGGCCCATCATCCCAATCTGCCGGTCTTCGGCTTCATCGCAGGGGTGTCGGCACCTCCCGGGAAACGGATGGGGCATGCCGGTGCCATCGTCTCTGGAGGGGGTGGTACTTCGGCGGCTGACAAGATCAACATGTTCCGTAGCATGGGCTTTCCGGTCGCCGATCATGTCGAACAACTGGCCGAAATCGTCAAGGCTTCACTGGAGGGCCGGGACTGAAGACCCGACCGGACCCATGCATTGCCATCGGCCGGCGCAAGTCCGTCGGCCAAGAATCGCCCCTACCGCGGAGGAGATAATGACCGAACAGGATTTCACCGCCGATACATCCGAAGTCCATCATCCGACACCTGCAATGGTGGCCGGACTGACCCATCCGGACTACTTGCAACAGCGGAGTACAGCGCTGCAGGACCCCGTGGGATTCTGGCGCGACCGGGCCACGGAACTCCTGGACTGGTTTGAACCGTTTTCGCAGACCCTGGACGCCTCCAATGCCCCGTTCTACAAGTGGTTTGCGGACGGCCGGACCAACATTTGCCTGAATGCACTGGATCGCCATGTAGCCGGCGAGCGCCGTGACAAGGTTGCCTTCATCTGGGAGTCCGAACAAGGTGAATCCCAAACTTGGACGTTCGCCCAACTGGCGGCGGACGTCAACCGGTTCGCCAACGTACTCAAGAGTCTGGATGTGGCCAAGGGCGATACGGTTACCATCTACATGGGCCGGGTGATGGAACTGATCATTGCCATGCTTGCGACCACCAAGCTCGGCGCCGTCCACTCCGTGGTGTACGGTGGGTTCAGTGAACAGGCATTGGCCAGCCGCATCGAGGATTGCCAAAGCAAGGTTCTGGTAACCTGCGACGGGGCGTGGTTGCGGGGGAAGACCGTGGACCTGAAGGACATCGCCGACGCGGCCATGCAACGTTGCCCGATCGTGCAGTCGGTGGTGGTGTGCCAGCGTACCGGTCAGAGCGTTGGCATGGAGACGGGTCGGGATCACTGGTGGCACGACCTGATGGCATCGCCAGCAGCCTCCGAGGATTGTCCGACCGCAGTAATGGAGGCCGAGGACCCGCTGTTCATTCTCTACACGTCCGGCACGACCGGCCGTCCCAAGGGCGTGCTCCACACCCACGGGGGCTACCAGGTCCAGATCGCGACCACTCTCAGCTATGCCTTCGACCTGGGCGATAACGATGTCTGGTGGTGTGCGGCAGATCCCGGCTGGATTACCGGTCACAGCTACATCGTGTACGGCCCCCTGATTCTGGGTGCCACCAGCGTTGTCTACGAAGGCGCGCCCGGGTACCCTGAACCGGATCGTTGGTGGGAAATCGTGGACCGGTACGGCGTGACAATTCTATACACCGCGCCGACCGCTATCCGAGGCCTGATGCGCTTTGGCGACGAATGGCCGCTGAGACACAGACTGGATACGCTTAGGCTTCTCGGCACGGTGGGCGAACCCATCAATCCGGAGGCTTGGCGCTGGTATCACCGCATCATCGGCAAGGGTAACTGTCCTGTTATCGACACTTGGTGGCAGACGGAGACTGGCGGCTTCATGATTACGCCCACGCCGGCTGTGCCACTCAAGCCCGGTAGCGCCACGCTGCCGTTCATCGGGGTGATTGCGGATGTAGTCGATGAGGACGGAAATTCGTGTGCCGACAACGAGGAAGGATCCCTGGTCATCAAGCATCCGTGGCCTGGCATGCTGCGCACGGTATGGGGCGATCCGGATCGATATGTCGAGCAATACTGGTCGGAGTTCAGCGAACAGGGCTGGTACTTTCCGGGAGACAGTGCCCGCCGCGATCCGGACGGCTACATCTGGGTGATCGGCCGCATGGACGACGTGATCAAGGTGAGCGGTTACCGTCTGGGCACAGCCGAAATCGAAAGCGCACTGGTCAGTCACGAAGTCGTGGCGGAGGCGGCGGTCATTGGATTGCCCGACGAATTGCGCGGCAACCGCATCAGCGCCCATTGCATTCTCAACGACGGGGTTGAACCTGCCGAAGACCTGTCAGATCGGCTCAAACGACATGTCCGCGCGGAAGTGGGACCGATAGCCGTGCCCCAGGAAATCCACTTCACGGCGTCCTTGCCCAAGACCCGCAGCGGCAAAATCATGCGTCGCCTGCTCAAGGCACAGGCCCTGGGTCAACCGCTGGGGGACACCAGCACGCTGGAAGAATAGCCGTTGAACCGATTGGCCCGCGTCGTCCGGGATCAGGTCGCCCACTGGTGGGCCACCACCAGCACAATGTCGTAGACGGCGTGGGCCATGATGGCGGGAGCCAGGCCCAGGCGCATTCGGATCACACCGAACAACAGACCCAGCAGAAATACCACAATCAGGCCATCAGCACCGTATTGCATGCCGTGCGCCATCGCGAACACCAGATTGGCGAGTACGATACCCAACCTCGGCTGCAGGACTCCCCGCACCAACAGTTCTTCGCTGGTCCCGGCGCTCAGGCCCAACAGGATTGCGCCCACCAGGCTGGTGGGCAGGCTGGCCAGTTCCTCGAACAGTTCTGCTTCCGTCATGGGCAAGCCGGTTTGCGCCACCAGGGAGACAATCCATTGCTCGGCCACCGTGATGAACACGGCCAAGCCGATTCCGACCCCAACCCCGATACTCATGCCGCGCCATCGTACCGGTCCCAGACCCAACCGCGCGAGCGCACCGCCCAGGTTGCGCGTGAGCGGAAACCCGATTGCCAACAGAGCGGTTGGGATGCTCCAAACCAGCGTTGAACTCAAGGACACAAGGGTGGCCGTTTCCGACGATGCCAGCGACTCCACGTTCGCCTCGTACATCGCGTACAGCAGAGGCCGATTGAATGGCACGAAACTGAGGACGACCCAACCGATCACCTGAACGGTCCAGGCGATGCTGATCGCATGGACGAAGTCGTCGGGTTGCATCGGCAGGACGCGGGCCAGGATGCGGCGCACCGAAGGCAGGAAACAGACCAGGCTGAGGCCTAGAGCCGCGCAAGCGGCAATGGATGCGCCGAGCAGCGGCGGCGCGGAGGGATCAAATGATTGCAACGAGTCCTGGCCGCTCAGAAGGATGAGGCCCATTGCGGCCAACGCCCCCAAGACAATGGTCACACAGACTAGCAGGAAGCGCACAGAAAGCCGGGTCCGGGCAACCACGAGCACGGTTCCGCACAAACCCAGACCGAGAATCAACGAACCACCGAACCAAGGCAGCCCCAACGAGTTTCCGTAGGCATCGAGTTGGCTGTCCAACACCGCGAGGCCTACAGTCGACAGCCCCAATGCCAGGAAAGTTACGGCCCAGGCCGGGAGGACACCCGGCTGCCAGCATTTCCAGTCGGAGGCCGCTCCCTCCAGCCTTGTTGTATGAACCTCGGTCATGGACCGCACGGCAACCCGTGTCGGGGATTTGTCCCCTGTGGAGGCCAGCTTGGCATCGATACAATCCGCGTCTGCGGGCCGGCAACCGGATTCATTGGGTACGCACGCGCCGATACAGGAACCAGTAGTCGGCTTCGGGGAAGGCGCTCTGGACCTTGATTGGTCCGCAAAACGGCCCTGGCATACTGTGGGATTCGATTCGTCGGTCAAGGCTCACAATCGCGGCTTGGTTGCCGTGCCAGCCGCGGAAGTCGGCCAGTCGCTGAACACGAGCCCGATGTCCCATCGCGGTGGAAAAGTGCGCCTGGCTGGGTTCTCCTTCCCGGCTCCACTCGTCCATCGCCCAGGTCAACGACCGGATGCGCGAAGCCAGTTCCCGCTGTGCCAGCGTGTCGGTCGCGGAGGAGAAAACCTCCAGCAACCCGTTGCCTTCAGCCAGCGCCGGGGAAGCGTGGTGGCCTTCCCCCGACACCAATTCCTGCTGTTCAAGACAGCACCAGATGTCCCGGTGTTCGAGATAGTCGGCAATTGACATCAAGTGTGCACGGTTGCCCAGGTTGGAGATCGGAATCTGCCTGAAGACATCGCCCTTGAGTAGAAAGGCTTCCAGTACTTCGATTTCAGACCGCAAAATCGCGCTGATCTCGGCGGGATCATCAATCATGGGTTGACGGCAGGAAACAATCTTGATAGAAGCCGGCGTTTTGCAACGCCGCGCCTATTCTGGCACAGGGCTGAACTCCCTGCGGCTGGACAGCACAATGGTGACCGGACCATCGTTCACGAGTGCCACATCCATCATGGCGCCAAAGCGTCCCTGGACAGTCGGCACCTGTTCCGCCAAACCCGCCACCACGGCATCGTACAGGGCTTCCGCCACGGTCGGGGGTGCGGCCGCCATGAAATTGGGCCTCCGACCCTTGCGCGTGTCCCCCAACAGTGTGAATTGGCTGATTGCCAACACGGATCCACGTGCCTCGGCCACGCTCAGGTTCATTCGGCCTGCCGCGTCGGCGAAGACTCGCAGTCCCGCAATCTTGTCAACGATGTAGGAGACGTCAGCGTCTGTGTCGCTGTTGCCCACCCCCAGCAGCACCAACAGTCCCCGACCTATGCGACCGACCACTTCGGCATCCACCGACACGCACGCCCGACTGACGCGCTGTACCACTGCAATCATGTGTCCCCTTCCCGGCGGTGATGATGGACTGCTCCGTCGGCTTCGCGGCCGTGGCGAACCGGTGATGGTGAGTACACAGCCGTCATTGGAACGTCTCACGCTTCAGTTTCAAGAGTTGCACGATGACGTCACCTGCCTGTTCGTCCAAGAGCAGAATCATGAAACCTCGTTCGAACTCCTGCAGATTTCCAACGATGACGCGTGACGGTTCCAACGGCGGTCCAAGGCGATCGCGCAAGCTGATGATCCTGTTGCCCGTCCGTTCGTACATCAGGTCCAGGAAGGGTTCGAAAAACTGATCCTGATTCGATTCGACCCCGGCGGCTTGGTCGTCGCCAATGTCGGGTGGCAGCATTTGCCTGGGGGACACAAAAACAAAGTCCCACGCGGGGTAGTTGAAGAAGGCGACGGACGCCCCTTCCACATCCGGTCTCCGGTCCGCATCTTCGTCCTGCACGGTGGCTACGTACACGCGGTTGGTGTTAACGGCATAGAGGAGAATGCCCCACGTGAATTCCTGAATGTTGATTTTCGGCAACGACTTGGAAACCTGAGACGGACACCCAAATTCCAGATGGGCCTCGAATTCGTCAAACAGTTCCCGGAAGGCCTCATGCACTTCGAAGTTGGTGCAGGCGTCCCGCCATGACAGCGGGGTTGGGGTTGGGGTCACCGTGGCCGTCGGCGTGGCGGTATGGGTTGGTGTAGCCGTGGGGACCGGAGTGGCTGTGGCGGTCGGTTCGGGCACGGGGGATACCACGCTCACCGGCTCCAGCAGATCCGTATCCTGGGTCCGGACAAACGAACCGGATACCCAGCCTCTGGCACCCTCCCGCCCCGTCAGCTGGCTCAGATCCACTTCCCACCAGGACTTGGTCGCATCGTGTCCTGTCAGCCTGAGGACGGTGTCGAACCGCTGCTTGGAAACCACCGGGTATTCGATGCCGGGACCGGAGCGAACATTGATCCCCTCCTGGGCTTGGACCACAGCCATCGGCTCGGCGGTTCCGGTTGGCGTGTTCTGCGGTAGGAGCGGCACGGCCGGAGGTTTCGGAAGCTCCGGCGTCGCGGACTGGTTCCTGGTGGCATCGTCCTCGTTGGTTCCGTCGGTATCCATCGGCGAGGGGGCTTCCGTTTCGGCCGGGGCGGTGCCCGTGGAGTTGGTACCCCCGCGGCCCAGTGGAATGGCTGTGACCAACAGGACTATGACGGCGAGCGCGAGCACCAGTCCCAGCGCCGGACTCCAAGGCGATGTCAGTGGCCCTGAGGTTCGCGACCAAACTCTCCGGAGAAGGGATTGGGCACCTGGTGCCACCGCGAGCTGGGGGGATGTGGCAAGGTGCGGCATGGTCTGCGTCTCGGCATCTTCCCGGTCCTCTGCCAGATCGAACGGGCCGATGTCGGTGCTCGCGCCGATCTCCGTCAGCTGGTCCGCCATCTCGGCTGCAGTCTGAATGCGGTGCCGCGGCTCCTTGGCCAGACACTTGGTCAACAAATCCAGGAGTTCACCTGGCAGCGTAACCTGCTGCAGATCCACGTTTTCGGGATCGAACTCGACGTTGACCTGGCTGTACAGCACTTCGGATGTGGTACCGCCGAAGAGCGTTTTACCAACCACACACCGGTACAGTACGGAAGCCAAGGCGTAGACATCCGCCCTGCGGTCCACCGGCGCGGCACCAGAGCACTGCTCGGGCGACATGTAGGACGGGGAGCCCACGGTGCGGCCGGTGGCTGTCAGTTCCGGCATGTCGACCGCCGAGGCGATCCCGAAATCCGTCAGCAACGGCACGAACGGGTAGTCAAGCGAAGCAATCTGAATGTGGTGCTCGTCGTACAGCGTGGACGGCCGCATCAGAATGTTGCTGGGTTTCACATCCCGATGCACCAGGTGTTCCCGATGGGCATAGTCCAAGGCCCGTGCAATCGGCGCCAAGAGGACGCAAACCTCCGAAAAATTGAGTTGGCCGACCCGACGAACCAATGATTCCAACGTCTCGCCGTAGACCAATTCCATCGCCAGGTAGCCAGCGTTGAATTCCGTAAACTCACCTACCTGATAGGTTTGGACGATGTTGGGGTGGGACAGCCGGCTGGCAATCTGGATTTCCTGCCGAAAACGCTGCTGCACCGTCTCGTCGGAACTGGGCAGCATGACTTTCAACGCGACGCTGCGCGCGTTTACCGCGTCATAGGCTTGGTAGACTGTCGAGGCGCCACCGCTTCCGATCTGGCGGGAGATGTGGAAGCGTCCGATGCGCTGACCTACGAAAGACTGCACGGGTACCCTTGACTTCCAGGCGGGCAAGAGCCACCGCGGGACATTGTCGGACGAACCTCGAGCGGATCGCCGACACGGCTACCAAGCCTCCTGTTGACCGCCAACAACAATCCGTACACAATAGGGTTGGTCAGGAGGCAAGACCGGTCAAGCGTCCGGCAGTCTAGCATATGGTGGACGGTCTGGACAGCGCGGTTGTGACGGTGGCCCAAACCGGTACTTGTCCAGTGGGAGGGACGGATGTCTTTCAAGGTTCACGGAAAGCTGGTCTGTCTGAACGGCCCCGGCAGTGGCCGGGAGGTGGTCCTGGGCGAAGGCACGAGCACTGTTGGCCGGGCTCCCAACTGTGACATTGTGCTGGATGACAAGTTCGCGTCGCGCCAGCACGCCATGATCGATCGCCTGGATGGCCAATACCTGGTGCGCGACATTGGCAGCAAGAATGGCATTGCGGTCAACCAGCACCGACTGTCCCGGGACGAATCGGTGGTCCTGACGGATGGTGCGGTCGTCACCTTCGCCAATACCCGGTTCCGATTTGAGGATCCGGCGGCGACGATGACCAACCTGAGTCTGGAGAAGTCCGAGACCGCGCCTGTCCTTCGCTTGCATGAGGCCAGTCGTCATGTGCTCATCAACGGTGTGCCCCTGAATCCTCCGTTAAGCCTGAAACAGTTCGATTTGTTGTGTCTGCTGCACGACAGGCTGGGCCAAGCGGTGAGCAAGCACGAGATTGCCAGTGCCGTGTGGCCGGAGGAAACCGAAGGCGTGGCGGACAGCAACGTGGATCGCCTGGTCAGCCGGGTCCGTTCGCGGCTAGCAGACGCCACCGGTGGAAACCAGTTCATCGAAACGGTGCGCGGTTTTGGTTTCCGGATGTTGGATCCCGACGGCAACGGGAAGTAGCCCCGGCGAGCAACTGGATTCCGGTCTGGCACGGGTAGTCCTGTTCCACCATGCAACCATCCATCTCGTCGGCAACTGCCGCGATCCCCTTGCCTGTATTGGTCATGGCGGCAGGTGCTTCCCGCCGCATGGGGCGCCCAAAGCAATTGCTGCCCCTTGGGTCCGGCACTGTCCTGACAACGGTCATCGATACGCTGTTGGCTGCCGACTGCAACCCGGTCGTTTGCGTCTTGGGGGCCTCAAGCACCCAAGTGGCAGCTGCACTGGTCGGCTGGGCGGTCGAAACCGTGTACAACCCGGACTGGGACACCGGAGAAATGCTCAGTTCCGTCCAATGTGGTCTCCGCCACCTGTCGCAAGTGGACACCCATCCCGGGTGCCTGATCGCGCTCGGCGACCAGCCGGGCTTGACCGCTGCTACGGTGAGGGCCTTGGTCGGTACCGTGGCGCACGATCCGCACCGGATGGTGTTCTGCAGCCATGGTATGCGCCGGCACCATCCCATCTACTTGCCGGCGTCGCTGTGGCTGCGCATCTGCGAACTGCCGGTCGCCAGCACGCTGCGGGCCGTGACAGGGGACCCTCAACTGCCGGTCGCGTACGTAAATGTGGATTCGTTTGACGACTTCCGCGACCTGGACACGCCGGAACAGTATGATTCCTACCGCGCTCAGGCGATGTCAGACACCGGGTGATGCATGACAGGTTCTCTGTATCCGAAGCTCCAGCAGTTGATTGAGGGTGGGACCACGGTCGCCATGGCTACCATCACGATGGTGAAGGGATCGGTTCCCAGGGAAGTGGGGGCGAAAATGCTGATTCATCCAGCCGGACTCCACGTTGGCACGGTTGGCGGGGGGTGCGGTGAGGCGGACGTGATCCGAGCCGCCCTGGACGTCATCAAGGATGGGGACCCTCGCACTGTGCGCGTGGATTTGACCGAAGACATTTCTATGGACAGCCTTGGTGTTTGCGGCGGGATCATGGATGTTTTCATTGAACGCTGCGGCTCGGCGGATGTTGGTTAGCGGACCGCGTTCGTGTTGTGGACTTGGGTGGTTCCCCTGCCCACGGACAGTTGCTTGGCACCGCACACAGACCAAAGCCGGACAGCGCGATGCCGAAGCCAGGCACGGCTGGGCACCCCACTGCGCCTGCGCATCACGGTTGAGACCAAACAGGAGGGCATGCAGTCGAGCTGCGGCTGACGCTGCATGCCGACCAAGACACGATGTCGAAATCCTTCTCCATTGTTGTCGGGCATCGACGACTTGATCGGCATGGATCTGTCCTTGCTCAAGGAATTGAATCGGGCATTGCGGGAACGCCAGTCAGTCGCCGTGGTCACGTTGACCCGTGGGGAATCCATACCGGGGATGTCGGTTGGCGACCAGTGCCTTGTCGATCCTGCCGTTGGATCCGCCCTGATGGGTCCGCTCCGGTTGTCCGGGGCGATGGTCGGGCAGGTGTTGGAGATCATCTCTGGTCGGGAAAGCAAGCCGCTGCACATCCGGACCAAGGAGTTGGAGTGTGATCTGTTCGTCGAGGTGCATGCCGCGCCTCCCCACCTGCTCATCGTGGGTGCCGGTCATATAGCCGTGCCGCTGGCCAGCATGGCGCACCTCTGTGAATTCCAGGTGACCGTGCTGGACGATCGGCCGCAATACGCCAACCAAACCCGGTTCCCCACCGCCGATCAAGTTCGGGCCGCGCCGTTGGTTACGACCCTCCAATCAATGCGGAATGTCGGGCAGCTTGATCGGCACACGAGCGTCGTGCTGGTGACCAGAGGACACCAGCACGATGTTGATTGCCTGACGGAACTGATCGGGGACGACCTGGCCTACATTGGCATGATTGGAAGCAAGCGACGGATACGCGCAGTGTGGGAACTCCTGGAGTCGGAATACAATCTGGACCGTTCCTTGTTTGCCAAGGTACACGCACCAATCGGACTGGACATCGGCGGCAGAACCCCGGCCGAGATTGCGGTGGCCATCCTGGCGGAAATCATCATGGTGCAATACCGGGGTCCACAGGCCGCGATGAGCATGCGGGGCTGACATCCGGTTTCAATTCGGTGCCAACCCGAGCCGATCCACGCGACTGGAAGCACTAGAAATCGAGCCCGCCCGGAGCACATCCCTCAAGGTTTTTTCCTTGAGAAATGCGAGGTTTGGCCGACGGACCGGTTACTTGAACGTGTGACTGGCGCGTGCCAACCCGGAAACCCCCGCCTGGCATCGCATGCCAGGGCCCGAGGCTTTTTGGCCGGAGATGGCCGTTCCAAGTGCGAAGGACGGAACGGAATCTATGCGAACGGCACCGAGACCTCCTCGAAATGCCGGTAGGTGTCTTCGCCGCGTACCAGGATTGCCTTCCAACTCTTGCCGTGCGAGTTGTCTTCCATCTGCTTGATCCAAGTCGGAACGTATCGCAGCGTCAAGCCACAGCGTCTCCGCGCTGAGTGGTTCGGCAACGAGCCGTGGATGAGAGTCCCGTCGTGGATCGACATCTGGCCGGCCCGCAGCTCCAAGTTCGTCGCGGTGGCGGCCTGGTCCGGCGTCACCGATACCTCTTGGTTGATGCTTAGGAGATTGCCAGCCTGTTCGGCCTGCCCATGTTCCATCAGACCCAGATCGTGGGAACCTGGGATCACCTGCATGCAACCGTTTTCGACGTCGCTGTCGTCGACCGCGTACCACGCAGTAATCGCCAGCGGCGGTTCAAGGCCCCAGAACGTCACGTCCTGGTGCCATGCAACGTAGGACTCACCCAACTTGCCTTCGCCGTACTTGTTGAAGAAGTGCGTGGCAAGCAGCAGGATGTTGGGGCCAATCAGGTCTTCGATGCAGTCGAGAATGGTCCCGTTGGTGGCCAACCGCCAAATGAATTCTTCCTCGAAGTGATAATCGATGAGTTCAATCTGGGCCCGTTCACGTCCAACGTGTTGTTCAATCCGGTCGAACTCGGTGGCGTACCGCGACGCCTCCTGCGCTCCGGCCACGTCGATAGCATTTAGAAATCCATCGCGCTTGTATCTGGTGATCTGTTCTTGTGTCAGTGCCATGACGTATCACCTCGTCTCAATCTTGCGGAATGCGCGATCGTAGCACTCCCCGATTGTTTATGCGTTCGGATTGCCCGAGCTATGGCCTCCGAAGACCACGCTGTGCAACAACCCGGTGGGCCGGCCGGCTAGTCCATGATCTCCTGCACCGTTTGCAGGAGGGTCTCGGCCTTCAGTGCCGGTAGGTTGTAGCACTGGGCGTGCAGACTGTCTGCTAAGGTCTGAGCCAGGCCCCGGTCAAAGGCGGAATGTTCCATGTTCACTACTACGGACTTGATTTCGGAGTGGACATAAAGTTCCGCAATCTTCAATGCTTCCTCCTGCGCCGGCTGTCCGGTCATGCTGACATTGCCGGCACCGTCCGTCAGCAGAATCATCATGGGCTGGGTCTCTGGTTCGCGGCGGCGCACGTTTTCGAATACACGCCAGGCCACATACAAGCCGCTGCTAAGGGGGGTCTTGCCTCCCACGGGCAGGTCAACCAGTGCCTTCTGTGCCAATTCGACGCTGCTTGTTGGCGGCAGCACGATACGCGCCCTGTCGCGCTGGAAAACCACCAACCCTACCTGGTCGCGCCGTTGGTAGGCGTCCACCAGCAAACTGAAGATGGCCCCCTTGGTGGCTTCCATGCGTTCGCTGGCTGCCATTGACCAACTGGCGTCCACAACGAACAAAATCAGGTTGCCGGTGCGTCTGACCCGAATCTTGCGGTGCAGATCGGTCATCTTCAGCTGGAGCGCAAGACTGTTGTCGATGTCGGCTGCGCGTCTGCGCTTCTGATGCGGCGCTGCCGCTCTCAGTGTGGCATCGAACGCAAGATCCTCAGGGCGGTCCCCGGCCGGAACCGCCCGAATGTACCGGCCTCGCTTCCGGTTGGTACGGGAATACGAACGCTTGCCTGCCTTCTCCCGGGTCACCTTGTCCAGTGGCGAGGTGACCTTCTGCATGTCGAACTGCTCTCCGACCTCCACCCGTTTCTGGGTGCCGGCCTTGTCTCCGGACGACGAACTCTGGGGTTGACTGTCATCGGGCTGAAGGTAGTTGCCTTCGCCTTCCTGCTGTTCGTCAACTACGCCCGAGTCATCGTCCGTTTCACTTTTTTTTCATCGGCGGACTGTGTACCTTCGACATCCTCGGTCGCCTGTTCGTCGCTGTCGACCATCTGTTGGGCCTGGGCTTCGGCCTCCTCCAAATTCTTCTGCAGATGGTCCGGATGCAGTCCCGCCTCCATGAAGGGCTGTTTCTTCATGCGGTGCGGAAGCGCCAATTCGGCGGCGTAGTGGATGTCGCGAGTGGTGATCTGCCGTCGACCCTCAAATGCCGCCTGTGCGCACGCCGTCTTGAGGATAACGATGTCGGCCCTGTGTCCGTCCACGCCGAAGTTGGTGGTCAACGCAGCTATCGTGTACAGGTCCCGGTCGGTGTACTCCACTTCGTGGTAGCTCCGGCGAGCAGTGATGACCTGTTCGCCAAGTGACGTTTCCCTTTCCTTCCACTCGGATACGAAGCCGTCCGGGTCCAGGTCATACTCCAGCCGACGCTGGAGTATGGCGACCCGTTCCTCGGCATCCTCAATGCCGGTTACATCCACGGCATGGGCAAACCGATCCAACAACTGGGGCCGCAGGTCACCCTCCTCAGGATTCATGGAACCAATCAGGACGAAACGCGAGGGGTGCTGCACGCTGATTCCTTCGCGTTCCACCGTGTTCACTCCCATGGCCGCGGAATCCAGCAGCAGGTCAACTACGTGGTCATCCAGCAGATTCACTTCGTCGACGTACAGGATCCCCCGGTTGGCGGCGGCCAGCACCCCCGGTTCGAAATGCTTTTGGCCTTCCTGGATAGCCTTCTCGATGTCCAGGGTGCCCACCACGCGATCTTCGGTCGCACTCACCGGCAGATCCACAAAGGCAGTGGTTTTTTCAACCGTGGGCGCCAATGCCACGTCCGTTAGTTCACGGCACTGGAAGCAAAGTTGAGCGGGCCGCTCTGGATTGCAGCTGAAAGGACAGTCGGCCACGGCCGTGATGGGGGGTAGCAACGCGGCCAGGCCACGCGCGGCCGTGGATTTGGCCGTGCCGCGTTCGCCCCGGATTAGGACACCGCCAATCTGCGGATTGATGGCGTTCAGAATCAGGGCCCGTTTCATGCGGTCCTGACCAACAATGGCCGTTAAGGGATAGGTGGTGTGCATCGGGCACTTCCGGTTGGCGGGTTCAATACGGTTGGCTGGTGCAATGCGACACGGGTTCGGTTCCCTTCCCCGTGTCTGCAACGCAGAGCGCAGTATATAATCAGATTCGCCATCGAAACCCAAAGCGCTTTGGGTTTGCAACCTGTTGCCGTCGTCCGGCGTAGATAGAATAGACCTCTCATCGAATCCGACCGGTCTCCATGCTCGTCGATGAACAAACCTTAAGGATCCAGGCACGCTGGCTGGCCGCCGCCCGGATTGGCAACGGCGATGCCTACGGTGCTCTGTTCATGGCCTACCACGCAGCCTTGGTGCGATATGCATGGCCGCTGGTTGGGAGCCAGGAAGATGCCGAGGATGCCGTGCACGACGCCTTCTTGAAATCCTGGCAACGGCTGGACCGATTCGACGAACGGCGCGGTGCCTATGGAACATGGATTTTCGCCGTCACGCGCAACTGTTGTCTTGACCGCCTCAGGGCCCGGAAGCGCCGTCCGACCTCCCAAGCCCCGGATCCCGATGCACAGGCTGAATGGCTTGCCGACGATGCGCCGGATCCTGAACTTCAGGCCATGCAGCAGGATCGACAGTCGGCCATGATGACTAGGCTCGCTATGCTGCCGCCAGCTTATCGGGAGACGTTGGTCTTGTTCTACTGGAATGACCTGAGCGTGCACGAAATCGCGCAGGTTACCGGAACCTCCGAGTCGAACGTCAAATCCAGGCTCAGCAGGGGACGTAGCCGCCTGGCAGACATGCTGTGTCGGGAGATGGGCGTGCGCCGCGATCGCCAGCCGTCGTTGGATGCCCTGGACCTGCTTCTGACCGGATCCGGCCAAGTATGAATTCAATGCCGGTTGCGCGGTGTTGACTACCTTGAGAAATGAAAGTACAAATCGTCCACCCGCAATTTGAGGAACTGCTGGCCTCCCAGCTGGCAGGCCGTTTGACGAGCGACGAGGCAAGCAGACTGCAAGAACACTTGTCGACTTGCAGTATCTGTCGGACCCGCCAAGCCGAGTTGAGTGCAGTGTCGTCTGCAATGGTTCGGCAGGAGTTTCCGGGACCCTCGAAACATCTGGAGGAAAGGCTCCGCTCCAGCATAGCGGCATTGGATCCGGTACCCGAACGGTTCCGCCCCTTCAAGCTGGCGATGTTGTTGGCAATTCTGGTCATGCCGCCTCTATTCGTCTATTCCCGCCTGCTTTTGGGTATGGTTGCGTTGCCCGGCATTACTGCGTTGGGTGCGATAGAGACTGTGGGAGCATCACTGTCGGTCGCGTCGCTGTGGCCACTGATGTACTGGGTCGGCACCAACGCAGTGGCTCCGGCAACCACCCAGCTTGCAGAGGCAAACTCCATGCTGCAATTGGTGATGCCGTCCTGGGTGGCTGCATCCACTTGGCTGCTCACGGCCGTGGCAGGGGTCGGCCTCGTCTACTTGCGGAATCTGATAGGCAGAACGCCGGCGCCATCACACGCCTGAAATCCGATTGTCCCGCGTCGGTCGGCAGGCTGGTGGGCGCTCTTTCAGAGTCCTCAACGGCGCCCAACGGGTTCGGGACTGCTGGCATCGTAGGGAAGCAGTTGTTTCCGAATTTTGGCGTAGCGGGACCCCAAATGGGCCCACCAAGGACCTTCGGCTCCGAATGGCACTGCCTTCCGGAGCGCTGCCCTGAACGAATCGGCATGGTTCTCGAAGTCGGGCATGTGGACGCCGCAATGTCCGATTTCCATTGGCATATGGGCATCGCTTCCGGCCGTAACCGGCTTGCCGTGCTGTTGCGCCAGTTCCAACGCCCGGCGGTTGTCCCCGGGAAACATGCAACGGGAGTTCAGGACCTCGACGGCATCCACACGCTCGACGATCGCCAACGTGTGCTGCAAGCCCAACGCCGAGGAGCGCAACCTGTCTGCGGGATGTGGGATGGAAATCACGGCGCCCTGCGCTTCCAACAGGTCTAGGGTCTTCAACAGTGGGAGCCCCTTGGGCACTTCCTCTTTGACATAATATGCAATCACTTCTCCCACTTCCGTGCGGACTTCCTCGCCGGGGATGATGAAGTCCGGGTCCCGTTCCCACGCGATTTGGGCACCCAGGATGCAGTTGTGGTCGGTGATTGCGATCCGGTCGAAACCGAGTGCCCGCGCTCGCTCCATGACCTCGTGGATTGAGGCCAGGGAGTCCGGGCTGAAGTGGGTATGCAGATGAAGGTCAACTTTCATGACACGATGTCTTGGGGGGCCAGGGCACGGACAGCCCGGCCAGGGTCCTTGACCAGTGCAGCAGGTCGGCGTCACGGCCGAAACCGGCAGCCACCTGAATGCCTACCGGCAGTTGCATGCCGGGGACCCGGTCGTCCAGGGCGATGGGGAACGTCGCTACCGGAACACCGGCATGTGTCCAGGGAAGGTTCATGACCGGATCACCGGTGTAGGTGAGGCCAGCCGGCGCTACGTCCAGGGCTGCCGGACTGACCAGGAGGTCCGCCCCCGCCGCCTCCATCGCACCGCGCAGTTCCGCTTGGATTGCAGCCCTGTTGGCCAGACAGGCCGCATAACGGTGGTTGTCGATGCGCATTCCGTCCTCGATCAAGGCCGCCGTGCGTGGCCGGTACAGGTGCGAGAATTCGGTGAACAGCCGCCGGTGCCGATCCGCCAAATCACGGGCGGTCAGGTCCCTGTGCACGTTGTTGTGTTGCTCTATGTCCAGCAAGGTCGCAACCTCGCGAACTTGGAATCCCGCCTGTTCCATTCGCTCGCACCATGTGGACACCTGGCCGCGCATGTATCCCGATGCTTGTTGCGCATAGGGGCCGGTTACCAGACCCAGCACCGGAGACTTTGGCGACGGATCCGCCATCGTCACAATCGATAAGGCATCGGCCGCGGCCAACATATCTTCCCAGGTGCGGCTGAACAAACCTACGTGGTCAACGGTCCGGGAAAACACGAGCAACCCATCGCGACGGATGGTGCCCAGCGTGGGCTTGTAGCCGGGAACCCCGCAAAAGGCGGCTGGTCGGATCACGGAACCAACCGTTTGGGTCCCGAGTGCAATATCGAAGAAACCAGAGGCGACACCCGCGGCCGAGCCACTGCTGGAGCCTCCGGGGGTCCTGGACGCGTGCCAGGGATTAGTTGTGGGCCCCGGCTCAAAGTAGGCGAATTCGGTGGTAACGGTCTTGGCCGCAATCAGAGCCCCGGCTCGAACCAGCCGCCTCACAGCGTTACCGGTCGAACCTGACAGGACCTCAACAGGCAGGGATGTGCCGCCCTGGGTGGGAAGACCGTCTGCGTGGAAAATGTCCTTGATGCCGACTAGCATCCCCCTCAACGGTCCCGCAGGCAGGTCATAGAGTCGGGAACGATGTGGGTTCCAATCAGAAACCAAGGCATGTACCACCGGTTCGCGGGCGGCAACCCACGCTGTTTGGCTTGCCATCCAGGCCTCGGCCTTCGCTACGCTGGGCCAGCCCTGCCCCCTGGCCGGACGCCGGGGATCAAACAAAGGCGACCCCGACCAGGGTGGGAGTGCGGCAGACACCCTGTCTCGCTCCGATGCCTCTAGAGAACAGTCCGCGCGCGGAATCGCACGGCGCCACTGGTCTCGGCCTGGTCCAATGCTTCCGCCGATCCCATGACCACAGTGTTAGTAGTTGCCCCCGCTTCCTGCAGGAATCCAGCCAAGGCGCGCACATGCTCCGGACGCGTCTCCAAGATCTCCATCCGGCGTTGCTGCCGCATGTCAGGCGTGCTGCCCGTCAGGAATCTGGCCAACGCCGTTTGGCCTTGGGCCCTGGGCTGCAGGTCCCGATCCAACGAACCAAACG
Organism: Caldilineaceae bacterium; assembly: GCA_965208365.1. GTDB lineage: Bacteria > Chloroflexota > Anaerolineae > Caldilineales > Caldilineaceae > Bin34. The sequence continues at coordinate 3,761,127 of OZ242330.1, forward strand.
TCCCAACAATCAGTTGGGTCAAGTCTTGGTTACTAAGTTCCGCGGCCTCCAGGAAATTGGGTATCGCGTCATAGGCACCCAGGGTTTCGGCGATATTGGGGTCCCGGTAGGAGACGCAGGAAAACTGGCCGGTGTGGCGGTCATACCCGGCCGAACATCCGTAGGCGCCCCCCTGTTCCCGCACATTGGCCCAAAGCCAGGACGTGTTGATCAACCTGGCAGCCGCGGCCATCGAACCATGGTATTCGTACCCCGCTTGCCGCAAGTCGTAGGCCCGTCCAACGAATTGGACCGGAGCCGGCACCACCAGCCCCTCCTCCTCGGGAAACTGCGTGCGCTGCCACGGCTGGCAGTCCCCCGATGTGTCAGGGAGCCTTTCCAGGATCGGCCGCAACAGTTCCCTGAGCCGACTCTGATCGTTGGACGGTGCCGTCACGCTGACCAGGAGGTTGTCGGTGGTGAACAATCGGGTTCGTATCTCCTCCAGTGCGGAGGCCATTCGATCCCAGTCCGCAATGAAGTTGTCAGCCTGCGTCCGCATTGACTGCAAGGCTGCAATCCCGCCTGTAACTTCGTCAAACCAGTCGGCCTCGCTGTTGTTGGCTGCCAGCCGGCAGCCGACAAACGAGTGACCGGACGGGAGCAGCGACGATTCGGCATGGCTGCGTGCCTGGGTTACCAACTGCCGGACACGGTCCCGATTGTCCAGCCGGGCCGACTGCAGCATTTGTTCCAACAGATCCACCATGTCTTCCATCTGGTGCCCCAGGCACTTACCACCTACTACCAGATGGGCTGCTGCCTCTTCACCACGTTCCTTGCTGTGGAGGTCGGTGGCGGCTCCGATGCCTCCGGTCGTGCCGGAAATCCGACGGCTGAAAGCCACATGGTCCAGTGCGCCGGCTCCGGTCTGGCGCAGTGCATCGGCAAACAGCTCAACGTGGTCGAGCAATTCCGCAGGCAAGTGGTGCAGGTCGAACAGCAGCGAGACGTATACGATGCCGTTCGTGGCAATGTCATGTGAAAGGTACCGAACCCCGTCAAGGGGAATCTCTTCACACGGGTACTCCCGCGTCTCCTTGTCGATGTCCGACAGGCTCAGAACCGGGAGGCTTGCGAGGGCTTCCGGCGAGTCCGGTTCCGCCTGGAATTGTCTCAACCAGAGGCTGCGATCCCGGATGTCTTCCCGCTCGGAGGCGTCAAGGCACGCCTCCAGTTCGTCCAGCCGTTCACGTTCCGTTCGGCGTTGGGCATCTTGGGCACCTGAATCGGGCACCAGGCGAACCGTGGACCGGTGAGGGTTGTCGAGTAGATGGATCCGCAACGGACGCGTGAGAACGCCCGGATCCGCCTCAATGCGGGCCCGGGCCTGCTTCAGCGTGTCCTGGAACCCAAGCGTCGCGCTCTGCCGTTTGCCTCCGTGCATCTGTCCGGACAGCATCCCGGCCATGATGGCCAGGCCTTTAGGGAAGGATGAATTGCCGAACTCTCGGTGGGCAAAGTCCTTGGAGTTGATCACCGCCTCGATCAGGTCGTCGTCGAAACCTGTGTCCGCCAAGTTGGACAGGGTTTCCTCAATCAGGTCTGTTACGCGGTCAAACCGGTCCAGTTCGACCCCTTCCAGTCCCACGGTGAACATGGGCTGGCGCAGGTCGAACGAGAACCCGCCGGCCACAACCGATTCCCCCAGGCCCGAGTCGATTAGCGCCTTGTAAAGGGGGGCGGATTGGCTGCCCAGCAGACAACTGGATGTGATGCCAACCAGAAATCGTTCCAGCGGATCATCAATTTCGGACAGCAGCCAGTTGGCCGTGATGAATCCCTTCTCTATCTCCTGACCCGACTCGATCGGGGAGAAGGGCAGTTCGACCGTCTGCTGGGTGGCAACCAGCGGGTAGAGGGGCACCCTTGTATCGTCAGCCCGGAACGTGAACTCTTCGAAGAAGGTGTCCAGGGTTTCCAGGCGCCAACGAGGATCGTCGTCGCCATAGAAGAACAGCCAGGCATTGGAGGGGTGGTAATGGCGTGCGTGGAATTCCTTTAGGCGAGGGTAGGTCAGTTCCCTGATTTCATGGGCGACACCGCCGGAGTCATGAGCATAGGGATGATTATCAAAGAGGGAGCTGGTGGAAGCGCGCATCAAAACCGAATGGGGGTTGGCTTGGGCCCCTTTCATCTCGTTGTAGACAACTCCCTTGTACTGTAGCCGTCCATCCACCTCTTCCAGATCCAAGTGCCAACCTTCCTGTTCAAAGGCGGATTCCGTCAGCAGCGGATGGAACACCGCATCCAGATAGACGGACACCAGATTGCGGAAGCTTCGCAAGTTGAGGCTCGCTACCGGATACATCGTTCTGTCCAGAGCCGTGAATGCATTCAGGAAGGTGTGCATGGAATTGCGCAGCATTTCCAGGAACGGCTTCTTGACCGGATACTGTTCGGACCCGCACAGGACCGAGTGTTCCAGAATATGTGCGATGCCGGACGAGTCGCCGACGGGAGTCCGAAATGAGACTCCGAACACTTTGTTGGGGTCGTCCGCGACCGCCGACACCAAACGGGCACCGGTTCGCAGATGGCGGTACGATTTGAGATTGCAACCGAGTTCCGGCAGTGGGTTGTCCGCCAGCAGTTCAAAGCCGTGTTCGATGGTGCTCAAGATGCGATCGCCTATTGGGTGGGTATGTTCATTCCGGACGCAACCGCATAATGAAGGCGGTTGCCTCCTCCACAGCCTCGTCGCTGAAAGGCATTGGATGGTATTCGCCGGCTCGCCAGAGGTTCATTTGGTCGTCGTAGTGGCGGGATGCCGGGTGGCCCGACTGTCCGGTGTTGATGACCGACAGGCAGGCGTCCCAATTGCCAATCTCCATAATCGTCCTGTAGGAGGGCGACACCTGCACGAGGGCGGTGGGATCGCCGGCCCGAGTCGCGGTCTGCAAAATCGACGTGCCGTCGCCGGGAATGGGGTAGGGTCCCCGGTTGACAACGGGACCAAGAATGCGCACGCTGCCCAGGATGTGGCTAAAACGGATTTGATGCACGCGGCCCCATGCCCATCGACGCGTGGACTCCCCGACTTCGCTGCGAAGCCGGCGCACGGCCCGCGTCAGGGCAGCCGCCAGGAACTGCTGGCGGCTGGTGTTGTTCGGGTTGTCCGGGGTTGCGTACCGAGGTGAAGTTGCCTCCGATGTGACTAAGTCCAGGGTCCGAGATCCGGCCACCCACTTGAAGCCGGAAAAATCGAACAAGGCCCCGGTTACCTGACCGCGGTAGCGACCGAGCAAGTCTCCGAGTTGGGGACTAAACAGCCCCTTCGTAATCTCGTCGAGTAGGTAGTGGAAAATGACCGCCCCTGGACTGTCAGGATCCATGCGGCTGTTCCAAGCGGCCAGCGTGTTTACGGCGTGAGTCTCGAAGCCCTCGTGTGGCTGGAGGCGCACCACCTCGGCAATCAGCTGTTCCGCATACAGACTGTGTGTGTCCACCTGCATGCGGCGCATGTCGGCCAGGGTGGCATCGCTCAAGTCGGCCAGCATGTCGTGAATGCGCTGGGCCCGAAAACCGGGATCGAATTCGCACCCGAACCATGGCAGATCGGTCCGGTCGGTGGTCCTGTTGTTGGCGTTGACCAGAATTCCGGACGGCGGATTCCAATCGGCTGGCAGTTCTTTGGCCGGTATAAAGCCATCCCAGTCGTAAGCCGGATCCCATCCAGGAGAGGGAATCAATCCCATGCCCTGCCTGCGCCGGGGGTGGCTGCCGACCAGCAGGCAGACCATTTCTCCCTGCGTATCCGCCAGCGTCAGGTTGAGCGTTGGGGAATGCCACAGCTGCAGTGCCTCCGCCCCGTCGTGACAGTTTTGGGCCGTCATTAGGCGCCAAATGGCCGTCAACGTGTGCCCCGGCGCTGCGCCGGCCCACTGCAGTGCAAGGTCGGCGCGGTCCAGTTCGGGTACGAGGTCAGACACCAGCGGTCCATGACGGGACTGACGCACCTCAATGACACGGGGCCGGTCCTCCCCCTTGACATGGATTTCTTCCCTGAACGTTTCCATGCGGTGCCACTCGTTTCCCACCAGGCAATAATCGGGTCTCTTCGGGTCCACCCGTTCGATATACATGTCCTGAACATCGGTGACGGCGTTGGTAATGCTCCAAGCCAAGCCGTCGTTGTGACCGAATGCGATGCCCGGGGCGCCGGGGAACATGGCGCCGGCTGCGTTGATTCCGGGTCCTGAAAGATGTTGTTCGTATAAAGGGCAGGGAATCGCCACTTGAAGGTGCGGATCGTTGCACATGATGGCATGACCCGACTCGGTGTGGCGGCCGTGCAGAACCCAGGCATTGCTTCCCAGCCTGCCTTCTCCATGGGGCAGCCATGCCTGAGCACTCCGATACGCCTCCCTCAGCGCGTCTGCGGTCCGGGCCACCTGGCTTTTTTCGTCCGCGGTCAGAGACTGATGCACCGGCGGAGTTCCCATCGGGTTTGCATGTTCCACGTCAAAGGCTCGTTCCGGACCAAATCGCTCAAGCATTAGGAACCGCAGGAGTTCGCTGTCCCAATTCACGCTCATGGACCAGTAGATGACCTTGGCCAGCGCGACCGTGTCCAATGGGGTCCAAGTCTCCGGTTCATAGCGCAGAAGCCGGAACTCGGCGGCCAACTGGCCGGCTCTCTCCACCATGTACAGGTTGACACCTTCGGCGTACCAGCCCAGGACCTTGCGGATTTCGGGATCAAGTACCTTTAACTCATTCTGCGCGGCCCGCCAGAACCCGATGGTCCGGCTATAGCGATCGGCATCAAAGGCCGCCTCGCCGAACACCGCGGACAGGGATCCGCGCGCCGTCCGTCTCAGCTGCTCCATCTGCCACAACCGGTCCTGGGCATGGACGAATCCCTGTGCCCGGAAGAGATCGGCCGTGGTGGATGCCTTGATGTGCGGAATGCCGTGATGGTCGCGCCGGATGATCACCTCGGCATCCAGCCCCGGACTGCTTGCCTTGCCGGCAATGTCGGGCACCGGTTTGGTCAGCAGCCACCGGTACACGTATGCCAGGAATCCGCCAGCCACGAGCCCGATGCTGAAAAGCACCAGCAATGATTTGCCGATCCAGGCCATCGGTGTGTTGCCTTGCCTTGTTGCTGTCTTGGTCGTTTGTGTGCGGTCGCTTGTTCGGGATCCTGCCGCCGATGGTCAATGTCGGGAATCAATGGGTACGGGCAGAACAGCGGGACAAGGAGCGGAGGGAGGTCAGTCGCAGTGACCAACCGCCATTATGCCTGCTGATGTCGACTTGACGGGTTCAAGCCGTACCCTGGCAGAACGCCATACACATAGTCTCGGCGGTAAAATCAACCTACGACGGCAGGCCAAAGTAATTATCGATGCCACCGGAAACCCGTACGAAACATAGGTTGCAACGGCACCCGACGCACCGTATGCTCGGTGGTGTCTGTGCCGGCGTTGCCGACTACACTGGTGCCAGTTGCCTATCCGTCAGGCTTTTGGCGTTGGTACTGTTCATTCTGCCGACCGGGGGATTGCTGTTGTACGTGGCCCTTTGGCTAGTGTTGCCTGTCGGTACACAGGAAGTCCCGGACCTGCATCCGTCGATCCTGTCCCGCTTGCGCCAGGGGTTCGGCTCGGGGAGCGGTTGACACCGCAGGGTCCGGCGGACGGAACCGACTGTGTAGAGAACGATGGAGACCCAGCAGGGCCGGCACAACCGGGTGGATGCCATGCTTAGGAGCAGAACCTTCTTTCAGGAAACCGGGGTTGCCGGCTTTCTGCACCGTGCCTTCATCAAGTCGATGGGGTACGACGATCTGGACGTGGACCGTCCCGTAATCGGCATTTGCAACACTTGGAGCGAACTTAACAACTGCCACGGCAACTTTCCGGAACTTATCAAGGCGGTCCGGCGCGGTGTTCTTCAAGGGGGAGGGCTTCCGCTCGAGTTTCCGACCATCTCGCTGGGCGAGATTTTCCTGAATCCGACATCCATGTTCCTGCGCAACCTGGCCGCCATGGATACGGAGGAGATGATTCGCAGCCAGCCCCTTGATGGGGTTGTGCTGCTGGTCAATTGCGACAAGACCATTCCCGCGGCCATCATGGGTGCCCTGAGTGCGGACCTGCCAAGCATCGTCCTGTCCGGCGGGCCAATGCTGAACGGTCATTTCAAGGGCCAGACGCTCGGAGCCTGTTCCGATTGCCGAAGGCTGACAGCCGAGTACCAGGCGGGAACCCTTTCCGCCGAAGACTACGCGGCCGTGGAGGACGGAATTGTCCGCAGCCAAGGTCATTGCATGGTCATGGGGACGGCATCGACCATGAACTGCGTGTGCGAGGCGCTGGGCATTTCTCTGCCTGGCAATGGTGCCACTCCTGCAGTGGACAGTCGACGCCTAAGGCTTGGCGTATCCGCAGGACGGAGAATTGTCGAACTGGCTCAATCAGGGACGCGGCCCTCAGACCTCCTGTCCCGCGAATCCTTCGAGAACGCGATCACGTTGTTGTGCTCGTTGGGCGGCAGCACGAATGCCGTCGTGCACCTGTGTGCGATTGCCCGCCGCATGGGCCTGGCGTTGGACCTGGATCTGTTTGACGGCATCAGTCGCCGAACCCCAATGCTCACCAGCCTGCGGCCTTCAGGCGACTACCAGATGGAAGAAATGTTCGAGGCCGGCGGGGTTTCCGTAGTTCTGCGGCAACTCCTGCCCCTGCTCCATGGCGACGCCCGGACGGTCACGGGCCGTACGCTGGGCGAGAACGTGGCAGATGCACCGGAACCGGACGGCATCGTGACCGCGCGGCTTGATCAGCCTTTCCAGCCGGAAGGAGGACTCGCGGTCCTTAAGGGGAATCTGGCCCCGAAGGGCGCCGTCATCAAGCACTCGGCGGCTTCACCCGCATTGATGCAGCACACGGGCCGGGCATTGGTGTTTCGCGACTACAACGATTTGCAGCGGAGGATCCACGCTCCCGACCTGGACGTTGGCCCACACGACGTTCTGGTCTTGCAGAATTCCGGTCCGGTAGGAGGACCGGGCATGCCGGAAATCGGCAACCTGCCCATTCCCCGCAAGCTTCTGCAACAAGGAGTGCGTGATATGGTGCGCATTTCCGATGCCCGCATGAGCGGAACCGCGTTCGGCACGATCGTCCTCCATGTATCGCCGGAAAGCGCAGTGGGCGGTCCCTTGGCGCTGGTCGAGGACGGAGACCTTGTTGAGTTGGACGTATCGGGCCGCAGGCTGGAACTAAAGGTGTCGGAGACGGACCTGGCCCGTCGTCGCGCGCGCTGGACCGTGCCCGAACCGGATTTTGACCGGGGCTACGGCCAACTGTTTCTGGAGCACGTAACCCAGGCCGATGAGGGCTGCGACTTTGACTTCCTGCACGGACGCACGCCCGTGCAGGCCGTGGAACAACCAAAGCTGTAACCATGAACGGCACCGCCGTTCCGCAAGGAGCCAAATCGGGATTTCTTCTTGCAAATGGCAGGTCCGGGGCTACAATGCGGCCAGCATCAAGGAGAGGTCGCATAGTCTGGCCGAGTGCGCGGGCCTGGAAAGCTCGTAGGGCAAAACCCTCGAGGGTTCAAATCCCTCCCTCTCCGCACAAGTGTGCAGCCCGGATGGGATGGCACCGTTGCGTCGGCTGCTGGGTCCCGTGCAGCGAACTCGCGTGAACCCCGTCAGGACCGAGAGGTAGCAGCGGTAAGCGTTGTTGTTCGGGTGACGCGGGAGTGCCTGGCGGACGGCGCAACCGTGCCATGCCCACCAGGCTGCCGCGGGCCCGGATCAGCGTGATCGACTGACCTGTTGCTTGAGGCGCGCCACGATCGCACCCATTTCGGCCCGCGCCGCGCTGGTTTTCTCCAGGGTCGGTTCCGGTTCGCGCAGGGCCTCCAACACCACGGTCTCCGCGGCCACGAACTCGTCGCCGATATCCGCGATTTCGGCCGCGATGTCCACCGGCACCGTTGACACGCCGTTGCAGTCACAGTGGAGCATGTCGTTGGGGTTGACGGTAATTCCACCGATCCGAACCGGCACGTGAATCTGGGGGAAATGGCAGTAGCCGTGGGCCGCGATCGTGCCGCTGGTGAATACCGGGAAACCGATATCCCGGACCTGGTCGAGGTCGCGACCCGCACCGCTTGTAATGAGACCGGCTGCACCAAACGTCTGGTAGGTGGTGCACATGACTTCGCCGAACGTGGCTGCCACAGGCGGGTCATCAACATCCTGAAAGACCACGATGGGCGGTCCGGAGAGGGATTCGAACAACTCGACCTGTTGATGGATGCCGCTGTAACCGTCTTCGGACGCCGGGAAGCTGTCGGACCTGAAGGTGGCAGTGGCGGCGAAGCCGATGATGGGCCCCATTTCAGGGAAGGCGGCCTTGATGCGGGCATCCATGTAGCCGGTGTTGCGCGGACGCACATCGAACAGTTCGATGATGTTGCAGATGGTGGGGGTGTCGAACGTGGTCAATTTCTCCAGGACGGAACTCGACAGCATGGGGATACCTCGCGTTGGCATGGTCGGCGGACGCCGGTCGCACGGAATTGTGCGTCAGCACCGTGCATTGGCCCAAAGCGCGGTGGCGGCCGGATGCCCGGGATTGTGGAGTTCGGTGGGGCTGTTGCAATGAGTTCGGGAACTGGCACTGTGGCTAACAATGCGTTATCTGTGCGCACATGTAAAATACGCCTGTAGTCTCCGCAGTAGTGGCCAATCGCCGTTTTCCGGCCCTGCCGAGCAAGCTCGTGCCTGTATCTACCAAGACAATCGACGGCTCTGCCCAAGAACGGACAAGCAGCTAAGCTTCACATGACAAAGGTGGCGGTGACGGGCACGCAGTACTGTGGCAAGACGATGTTCCTCACCTCTCTGCTGTGGCAGTTAGAGGAGTTGGACGAGACGCGATTCCATTTGCCCGACGACATCGCCGTCCGAGGTTTTCACCCGCGGAATGTTCGAGAGCGCGACGAAGTCTTCCCCCTAAACCGCTTCCGGAATGTACTGGCGCGGGAGTACAAGTGGCCAGAGAAGACCAAGGACGCTTACCACGCCCGGTACGAATTCCACCATAGCGGCCGATGGCGCATTCGAAGCCGGCAGACGGTGGAGTTCCTCGATTTGCCCGGCGAGCGCATCGCGGATGTCGCCATGGTGATACACAAGGACTACAACGAGTGGTCTGACCATCTGCTCGATCATCTTTCCCAGGACACTTTTGGCAGGGAGGTAGCCGCCCAATTCAGAACTGCGGCCGCCAAGCCCGGGGCAAGCGCCAGAGATGTTGTGTTGGCCTACCGGCTCGCACTGGCACGTCTCATCCTGGCCTATAAGCCACTCGTGTCACCGTCGGTATTTTTCCTGGATCGCACCGGGGATCTCGCACGTGACGAGGATGAGACCAAGTTGGTCGAATCGCGCCGCTGCGGCTTGGATGAAGAGCGCGAGTCTGCGCCGCTACCGAGGGACGTGAGAGACGCGAATCCGGAGTTGGCCGGCGAGATGCAGCGCCATTACCGGGAATACCGAAGGGTGGTAGTACTACCCTTGTTCGGGGATCTGATGTCCGCTCAAAGTCTCATTGTTCTGATTGACATCCCGTCACTGCTGATGGCCGGGGACCAGCGCTTCTGGGACGAACGTCAGATTGTGGTCGACCTGCTAAGGTCGATATGCAGCGACACGAACTCAGCCCGGATCCTGCGGACGCTGCGGCTCAAGAGTGCCCTGAAGCGCGTCTCGTTCGTGGCCAGCAAGTCCGATCTGGTGTTGGAGGACGACCTTCGGGACGGCCGGCTTCTCGCCTTGCTCCGGTCAATGAACACCCGCGCAGCCCAGCAGATCTGGCCATCGGTTGAAGTGAGGTGGTTCACCTGTAGTGCGTGCGTCTCAACTCGACCCGGCAGCAGACCAAACACGTTAGTCGGACAGACCCAGCCAGGACCTTACACCTCGGAGCGTTATTCGGCGGAGGTTCAGGTATCGCGGCTTCCGGAGGAGTGGCCCCAGGCCTGGAAGCTGGGCGACTTCAGGTACCGACACTTCTGGCCTCGAGTCCCGGAGAACTTTATGATCCCGCCGCGCCATCGGAACCTAGACGACATTTTCAAGTTTGCGGTTCTGGGTTAATCACAATGGCTGAGACGCCGCGCAACCACGACCAAGCATGGTCTGCCACGCCCGAACATAGACCTGCCGTTGCCCGGAGTGAACCGCAGCGCGACGGCGACCATGGTCTCGGCATTCCCCCATCCACCGCAGGTAAAGACCGAGTACCGCCCCAAACTGAAGCGGAGAAACGTGACCGAGCGCGCACGTCGGCTCCTGACCTAGGGTCTGATGTTGCCGATAAGGAACCACTGCGCGATGGCGACCATGGCCTTGGCATTCCCCCACCCACCACCGAAACAGGCCGAGAACTAGCCCCTGAGGAGAACCGGAAGCGCGACCGCCAGGAAAAGGAAGAGGAGCAGGAACGGATTCGACGGGAGTTCGAACGAGTACTGCAAGAGCAGAACGCGGGTGGGTTCCAGTTACCGGAGCCCATACTCAATATTCTTAGCTGGAGCCTTCTAGCCGTAGCGTCGATTTTAGGTCTGCTGCTCATCGGTCAGGGGGCGGCGGCAGTGGGTCACATCCGGGCCCTGCCAACGCCGTTGGATTGGGTTGTTGGAGTAGCTGCAGGCGGTTTTTCTCTAGTTCTCGGGGTATTGATTGTACGGCTCGGGTGGGTGATTGCACGGCTCCACCGCAGTCCGTCCGTAAATTTGATGGGCCTACGGTCCCTGAACGAGCGTCGGCAGTGGCAGCGGCTCGCGATTCACCATTCCGATCAGGCAAGGCTGCAGCTGCGGCAATATCTGAAGAAATACGAAAGTGAGGCGGCGCACCTTCACCTTAGTGACGGTGAGCGAACCCGTCTCGAGAACGCGCGGCAGTATCTGCTTGTGGGTCCGCAGACTCTTTCCGCCCCTGAATGGCTGGAAGCATTCAGGGAGCGGTTCCAGTCGATTCTCGATGTGGCCGCCGCGCGGCAGGTTCGGGCACACGCGGTCAAGGTCGGCCTAGGAACTGGCGCATCCCGGTCCCCTCTGCTCGATCAGGCGATCGTGCTGTCCACATGCATGGCAATGCTCCGAGAATTGCTGGCGATCTATGGGCTACGGCCTACCATGTTCCAATCGGTACTACTCTTAGCACGCTCGGTGATGATGACCTACCTGAGCGGAGTGTTGCAGGACGTGACTGATGGTCTTTCGGAAAATGACCTGTTACAGGACATTGTGCAGGATATAACCAAGCACGTTGGCCAGGTCGGCGATTTGGTCAGCGACATTCCCACTGTCGGTCCCATTGTCGGAGAGATAGCTGAGAGTGCCTCTAGCGGTGCCATCAACGGAATCCTCATCTGGCGCCTTGGCAGAGGCGCGATTAAGCAGATTCAGCCCGTTCGGTCAACAAAATGACGGATGAGCATAGTAGAGAGCACGATGAGGTGCCTGTTGCCTGCGCTGCAAGCACGGGGTACTGAATGGGACTAAACTCAAATTCGTGATGTGGCAATTTGGAAACTATCAAAATACAAGTAGAGAAGGTAAAATTGAGTTACATAAATTCTCAAATAACAAAGAAGGTTGTTGGGGCTGTCGGGTCTGCTGGTATCGGAGCTGCCGGCTTCGGAGCGGTAGGGGCAATCGTTGGCAAAGTAGCAGGGGGTGGAGCACTGGCTAAAATCGGCATTGCGGCAGCTGGAACAGCTGTCGGCATTCCCATTGTTGCACCTTTTGCTGCCGTCGGAGCAGTGGTGGCAACCAGCATCTACGTGGCTTACAAAGCTGGCCCGCGGAGATCATGAACAGTAACTGTCCAAGTATTCCGGAAGGAGTTCGGTAGTCGTCGTCACGGTGTGGAGCTCAGGGCGGGATTTCTCTGCGTCTGGAGACGTGATGACAGTCGATCCAAGGCCGCGCAGACAACATCGACGAAAGTCTTGCCTGACGGCCCTATCGGTTGACCACTCCTCTGATCTGTACTATGTGCAACTTGGCGTGAGTTGGGCAGTGCAGAAGACTGTTCCGATGGGGGCTCAGCCGGTATGGCAAATGAAATCCCGGAACTGGACGGGTTGAGCGGCGGCGGTGTTTCCATGTCAGGGGCGGCAGGGACCGGGGCCCCTTGTTCCCGGTCCAACGGGCAATACGTACAAGTGCCGTGACATCCGCAAAGGTGGGTGTTGGAATACCGGGCGGTAGACTCGGCCTTCAAGCCACGTACTCCTGAAGGCCTCAGGGCCGGGAGCCGCGCAACCACTGCCAAGTCGATTCCCATGTTTATGCAACAGCGCAGAATCCAGTCATGCTACGACCAATCGTTGGTAACATGAAACCTTGGCAAATCGGGAATCCAACTTCGGTTGTCGGCATGCCGAACAGGACGAAAGGAGACTCCAGCATGAAATCCAAAGCCAAGGTCGCCCTGGTCAGGGGCATGGATCGGCGAGCCTGTGCGTTTGAAGCGCTCAACCGAGTCCGGGAGGATGTTGAGCCGCACCTTCACGAGGATGTGCTGCTCAAGCCCAACTTCCTATCCGACTCAATCCAGCTCGCCTCGTCCCACGCCGACACAGTCCGCGGCGTCCTGGATTTCCTGCTGGGTTCCGATACTCCGCCCCGTCGGGTATTGATCACAGAAGGTAGTGCGGGATCGACCACTGACGCATTTCAGCGATTTGGCTACTCTGAACTTGCGGATGAGTACGACGTGGATATTGAGCTCTTCGACCTGCATCAGGAAACCCGCTGGCGCGAGATGACCATCTTCACCGCCGGCGACCGGGTCCGGACCGTACGCATGCCGCGGACGCTCCTGGACGCGCCGTGCACGTTCAGCCTGGCCCGAGCCAAGACTCATGACGTGTGCGTGGTGACACTGTCCCTGAAGAACATGATCATGGGAACCATTGCCCAGCCGGATCGGGTACTGATGCACGGGTTCCCGTCCCACCCGGAACGACGCCAGCCCGTCGAGGCCAAGTACCTTAACGTCAATCTGATTCGGCTGGCCCGTTACCTGTCCCCCGATGTTTCGGTCGTGGATGGTATAACCGGGTTGCAAGGCAATGGCCCCGGCGGAACCAACCAGGCGGATTTGGACGTGGTGGCCGCAGGCGTTGACGTTTTCGCGGTCGACGCGGTCATGACCGAGGTGATGGGGTTCGACCCGGAACTCATGGGCACCCTGCACTACGCCCGCAAGTATCGGCTAGGGTGTACCAGGCCGGAGCAAATCAACGTCCTGGGCGTACCCGTCGCGGACGTGGCCACTCGTTTCCAGCCACACGAGTCGACGCAAAAGCAACTGCAGTGGCAGAAACACAACGCGGACGCCCTCTTGGCGGCTGCCTGATCCGATTCTCGCATCCGCGGTATCCCTTCACACTTGAAACCGAGGTGAACACACTGTGAAATACACCATGCAGACCAGGATTGGCGAACTCATCAACGACGAACGCGCCAAGCAAATCCTTGAACGTCATATGCCGGGAGCCACTTCCCACCCGCAGCTGCACATGGCGTTGGGCATGACCCTGATGGAAGTGTCCACCTATCCCGAAGCAGGTTTGACCCAGGCCAAGCTCCAAGCGCTGCTGGCGGACCTAAATCGCGAGGATGCGGCCTGATCCCAAGTCCCGGTCAGTTGTGGTATCCGGGACTTGACGAACCACCGTTCCATAGCTCCCGGCCAGAACTTCCCCAACCTGGAAGCGGTCAGGCGGGGGCTGAGCAGTCGCCTCGGGCGGCTGCCCGGCAATCTTTGGGCCCACGGCCTGGACAATCGAACCAGTATCCGGCCGATCCATGGCTGGCCCTTGTGGCTGGTGCCGCTCCTTCTTGCGTCCCAGTTGATTTCGCCCGGTGGGCTGTGGCTGGCGTTGGCAATCGCATTGGTGCTGATTTATGGGGCTGCCTACGCCTGGGTCCGGATGCAGATTGTCCATCTCGGATTTGAATGTGTGTTGCCCGACAGCTTGACGATGGTCGGCGACGAAGTCGAAATCCAGTGTCGGGTCACCAACCAAAGTTCCCTGCCGATCATCTGGTGCGAATTCCTTGACTCGGCCGACCCGCGTTTCCGATTTGCGGCCAACAGAGTGGTGGCTTGTTCGAACAACGCCTCCACCGAATGGACTGAAACGGTTCTGTGTCAAAGGCGCGGTTGGCTGCGCCTTGGACCGGTTCGACTGAGACTGGGTGATCCCCTGGGATTAATGGAAGGCACCAGGGTGTTCGTGCAGCAACACGAGATCCTGGTGTATCCCCGCATTGTGCGGTTGCCGGAGTACAGCCTGGTCCAACAAATTCAGAGCGGAAGCTGGCGCCAGCGACGACGCCTTCAGGGCACGGTCAAGGCCCCAATCCTGCGCGAATACACTCCCACTGACAGTTTGCGCCATGTCCACTGGCCGTCCACGGCGCGGCGCGGGGAACTGACAGTGACCGAACTCGAAACCGAACCCGGGGTCAGCATGACGGTCGTACTTGATCTGAAGGATTTGGCACATGTCGGCGACGGGCCGACGGGCACTCTCGAGTTTTCCATCATGATCGCGGGGAGCCTGGTCGCCCAGGTACTCGACACACGCGACCAGTCTCGCTGCGGCCTTCTGTGCGCCGGTTCGGACAATGCGATCGAGGTGATTGCGCCGGCGCAGGGTCCGCGTCTGCTTTGGCATGTGGTCCACGCCCTTGCAGGAATCACGCCCGGCCAAGTGACGTTGGCAAGTCTGCTGAGCCGGACTCGCAGGGAGCTGAGTCAGGCCCGAGGCAACTCCGTCATGGTAGTGGCGGCGTTCCCCACCAATTCCGAACAGGTGGGTTTGATGGAGGCCTGGGTTTCGGAACTGGCATCCCTGCAACAGGCCGGAGTGGCCTGCGGCGTGATCCTTTGCCGGTTTAACTCAGATACACCGGATGTCATACTGCCCGGCCCGGTCGAGACGGCTTTGGCCGCGTTTGAACCCAGGATTTTCGATACCTCGGCAGAATTTGAACCGGTATTGACCCATCGGCGCCAAACCACCCGTTACATCACTACGCCTTTCGGCCGCACCGTGGCTGTGACGGAACAGGAGCTGGTTGGATGACCGTGCTCACATCGGATCGGAAACTCGCGGGCGATCCGGAACGGAACGCAACGTTGGGCCGAAGGCTTCAGGACCTCTTTGATCGGTGGTACAGGCCGCAAACAGGCCGCATGACCGTATTCCTGCTGGCTGCACTCCAGTTGGGCATTTCTTCGGTACTGCGGTCCACCGAGTGGGTTGACTTCGGCACTGCAAGCCTCGCACCGGAGTGGTTGACCGTCGGCGGGATGCTCGCTGGTTGGCTGACCGTCCGCGTCCTGACGCGGGCTTCGGGTCGGCTGACTAGGGTGGCTGGTCCAGTGGTTGCCGTGGGCGCCATTCTGCTGGGTTGCCTGCTACTGATCCAACAACTGACCGGGATCACAGGCAGGATTTCGGATTGGTCTCCCGCCTTTGCCGACAATACGACCGTGGCCACTGTGGCGATGGAACTTTGGTCGCACACCGTAGCGGAAACCGGGTCTTCACTGAAGGGATTGGGCAGCCGGATTGGTTTCTGGCTGCAAGGCGTTCGAGGCCCGGGTGCTCAACAGGACGACCTGATTTTTATTGGCATTTGCGGATTGGTCCTGTTTCTGGTGGCGTTCCATGCCACCTGGATGACTTTGTCCGAACGGCCCATCCTGTACGGTCTGCTGCCTTCCGTGACGTTGACCGCGTTCATCGTGTTTTACAGCCAGGGGTCCAGACTGAGTGCGGTCGCCTACCTGGCCGGCATGTTCCTGCTATACGCGTGGCAAGGGCACCGGCACCAACAGGCAACGTGGGACAGCCGCGGAATGGACTATCCGGAAAGCCTGGTCTTTGATCGGGCCCTGGGTTCGCTTGCCATGTTGGTGGCGATGGTTGTTCTGGCGTCGGTTGTACCTTCCATCAATCTCCGCGAAATCCAACAGTGGGCCAACTCGATCCTCCATCCGGTGGACGCGGTCACCACCGACGTGGGCAGCCGCATGTTTCCGGAGATGCAGAGCAAGTTCCACGGCCGTCGCCAGTCTGAAGCAGGTGGCCTTCCCAATTCCTTTCTGCTTGGCGCGCCGCCGGACATAACCAACAGCCTGGCACTGACGGTGACCACCAGCAGCATGCTTGACGAGTCGGCCGGCTTCTATATGCGAGGCAAGACGTTTCGTCACTATGACGGACGCGGATGGTCGAATCCCGACAGCTGGCTGGATGCCCGCGTTGAGCCCAACGCGGACCTGGAACCGTACTTGTATCCGCATGTACTCCCGGTCTGGCAGTCTGTCACGCGTCACAATCAGTCGTTGCTGCTGTACGCGATGCCCGAACCGGTGCGCGCCACGATTCCGCTTTCACCCGAGCGAGGTGCAGGAGGTGCGGCTCTGCTCTACCGCGCCGGTGGCCAGCCCAGCTACAACGTCCTGTCCCACTGGCCCCGACTGGGCGATGACATCCTGGCATCGGTGACGCTGGACAGCGTCGGCGAATCAATCGACGAAACCCTGCAGCCATACCTGCAATTGCCGGACACCGTCAGCTCGCAAACCGAGGAACTCGCCTCCCGGCTCGGAGCGGGACACACCGCACTGTACAGTCTGGGACTGGCGGTCGAGGCGTATCTCCGGGAATATCCGTACGACCTTGAGGTCAGCCTGCCAGGACCTGAGGTGGAGGATGTCGCCCACCATTTCCTATTCGACCTCAAACGCGGCTACTGCGACTACTACACCACGGCGTTTGTAGTGTTGATGAGGCTTGCCGGCATACCGACACGGTTTACTATCGGATATGCGCCCGGATACTTGGAACCGTACACCGAGGAGTGGACATTCACCGACGCCCAGGCCCACGCGTGGCCGGAGGTGTGGTTCCCGGGCTTGGGATGGATTCCCTTCGAACCCACTGCCGGGCGGGCGGGCCTCGACCGTTCTTTCGTTACCCCGATCGAACTTCAGGGCAGCTTGGCCGATGGCGCCGCGTTGGAAGGTGCGGGCCCGCCCGTGCCGTTGACCGGCGGTTTCACCCCCCAATCCCTATTTTGGCTCGTGCTCCTGGTACCGGCGGGATACATTGTTTGGCTGGTGTTCGAGCGGCGGAGCCGCGGGGATGCTTGGCTTGCCCTGTTGGGATGGGGTGCACGCATAGGCTCGCCCAAGCATGCGGCCGATACCGAGACGGAGTACCTCACAGCGATGGACGAGGTTCTGCAAGCCGAACGCAGGGTATCCGCCGACGCTTACCGTTTCCTGCGCAGGGCTCTGAGAGGGGTGGCGACGAACATCGTCCAACTGCGATATGCGCGTTCGATTGATCCTGCATGTGAGGAAGAGTTGGCCGACCATGTGCATCTGATCGTCAACAGGCTGCAACGACTTTGGATTCGCCGCAAGCTGAGGGTATGACCCGGCATGTGCCTGGTGGCCCTCTCCGAATCGGCGGCACGGCCTGGGATGGGCTGCACGTCGGACGTAGGCCGCTGGGTTTCTGTGCGAACACTGAGAAAATACGTTGTGAGTTGGCCCTTGCGCTGACCCGCAGGCAGCACGGTTCCATGCTGTCTGTCGATTGCCCGTGCGTTGGATGGACTGTATCGCCTTGCAGGACACATCGAGGTCGGATTGGGGGTAACACATGAAATCTTGGCATGAATACGTGCCGGAACGGTATCGAGTTGCCACCGGGTTGTTTCTGGTCCCCGCTGCCTTGCTGCTGGCGTTGGCTTTCCTGAACTGGCTGTTTCCCAAGCCAAATCGATAATCGGACAGTGGTTAGAATCAACAAACCGGCAACCTTCGCAAGCTGCATGCAGGCCGATACAAGCACCTCCACCTCCCGCGGCGGCTGATTGTCCACGCAGCTACAGGCAAATAATCTCCATGATTACCGACACCCAGAAGCAGGGGTTCATCGACCGCGGTTTCCTTCAGTTGACCGAAGTGGTACCGCGCACAATGTGCGATGAGGCCCTGAGAGCCATCAATCACTCAATTGGGCATGTGGGCAAGACCGGAGGCGACCCCGCGCGCTTTACGGTCGACCAGTATTGTTACGAACTGGCAGGCCAGCCGGTCATGACAGACGTTTTCAACCGGACCGGGGTTCGCCAGGCAGCCGAAGGCCTAATGGGGGAAGGTTGCATGCTCCCGGTGGAACGGGTGCAGATCGCACCGCGGTTCCCGATGGCCCTTGATGAGGGGCCACCTGACCAACACGGCCACATCGACGGCATCGGAGGTGGCAACAACGGAACGGCCAAAGGCAAGTACATTCGCTCTTTCACGTTGTTTGCCGTCGTGTATCTGGCCGACGTGCCGGATAGGGAGTCGGGCAACTTCACCGTATGGCCGGGTTCCCACCGGGAACTGCAGGCATACTTCCGGGATGTCGGGCATGAAGTCCTCAGCCAGGGGGTGCCCCACATTCACCATGCGCAGGATCCGGTCATGATCACGGGCAAGGCCGGTGATGTCGTACTTGCTCACCACCTGATTCAACACGAGGGCGGCTACAACCTGTCACCCAACGTGCGCCATGCCCTCATCAGCAGATTGCGCCACCGCGATTGGGTGGCTCCCGGCTACGATGCCTACACGAATATCTGGGACGAGTGGATTGGGTTGCAGGAGTTGCTTGATTGAGTCGGCAGACAACGGCTATCGAATTTTTGGGGAACTCTACACAGGCCCAACTGCACAGAGGGAATGCCTAAGTTCCGGCCATGCCCTCCGTGCAACCGGATGTGGACCCCAGGTTCAGTACACCTTGCCTGTTTTACATAACACTCTTCGCATAATCTAGTCCGACGGCACCGTTCGGGGGGCCGTCGGGAGGTCCTCAGTCCACAGATTGGGGCTGTGTCAACTGCATCTGAGTGGCCGCGGACTGGAAGGCGTCATTGTCCATCGTTGTCGGACTGTGCCGACTGCGCCCCAAGGTATTCGGCGAACCCGGCCAGCACTTGGAGGTTCAACACATCGGGCACAAACGCAGCAACGTCCTGGATGGACAAACCTTCCGAGAGGCCATACCCAATCACCATGCGGACTTGTGGGGCTTGTGCAACGGGGCCCAGACCCTCCCACAGTCTCTCGCCGAGAATCCCCAGGACCACCGGCAAGGGTGTCTCCAAGTCCAAGGGAAACGGTCCATCGTCCGCCACCGGCCAGGCTGTGTCCAGTTCATATACAACGGTACCTCGGATATCCTTGGAAGATGCGCCAATGTCCAGTCGATACTGGCCCGGCTCGGCCCTCCAATCCCCAGCGCGGACATCGTAGTAGGACAGGTCGCGGCCCGACAGGAGGAACTCAACCGTCCGTGTTTCACCCGGTTCCAATTCAATTCGTTCAAAGGCCTTCAGTTCCCGGGATGCACGAGCTACTTGGGAATCGTTGTGTCCCACATACAGTTGGACTACTTCGGCACCCGGACAGGTACCCGAGTTGGCCACATCTACGAACACATGCAAGCCCTGTTCCCCGTCGTGCGGCGAGCCTTCAGCACGAGGATTGGAATAGGTGAAATCCGTGTAGGACAACCCGTGTCCAAACGGAAACAGGGGTGCCAGGTTCCGTGCGTCGTAGTGGCGATAACCGACAAACAACCCTTCGCCATACCGGACCTGGCCCTTCTCGCCCGGATAGTTTACATAACCAGGGGTGTCGGCAATGTGCTTCGGCAACGTCACTGGCAACCGACCTGACGGATTGGTGCTCCCCAAAAGGACATCGGTCAGCGCATTGCCAAACTCCTGTCCGGGAAACCAAGCAAAGAGGACGGCCGCCACTTCGTCGATCCAGGGCATGTGCACCGGTGAACCGGCATTGACGACGACGATCGTCCTCGGATTCCGCGCCGCCACCGCCGAAACCAGTGCATCCTGTTCGCCAACCAGGTCCATGTGACCGCGATCGTGACCCTCGCCTTCCCAATCCTGATTCAAGCCCACCACTACGATGGCAGCATCGGCTTCGGCCGCATCGTTGGCGGCCAGTTCAATCGCGTTGTCCGGGAGTGGCACCGCCACTCCCAAGCGCAAGCCGGCTACCGGTGTTCCTGGCATGCACATGAACTCCAAAACGACCTTGGTAGACGAGCCCGTCTCAAAATGGCACTGGGCCCGTTTCTCAGGCGAGCCCATGCCGAAGAACGTGTCTCCCTGCTCGTATTCCTCCCACAGGTTGACAACCGGATCGCCGCCTACGTACAACCGGCCCAGCCCCAACGTGTACAGGCCGAATTCATATGTTCCGGTGTCCCTTGGCGTGAAATCAAAGGAAACCCGGGCGCTGAATCCCGGCTCGACGCCGTCCGGCAGATGGCCAAACCAGAAGATCTCCGACGAATCGCGCGACTCGATAGCAATCGGCCGGCCTTCAAAATCAGGTTGGTTGAAGTACTCGATTGTCAGGCTGGAGGATCCGTTGTCAACCATCTCGGATTCCACCAACGGGCAGAACCGATGGTTGGCACATCCCTGGGCATAGCGTATCTCGGTGGTGTCGCCTAGAACTTCCCGTATGGCCTCCAACGGATTCGAGGTGTAGGGCGGCTTGACCATCGCGCTGCCGCCACCCATGAGACTGCCGGTCCTGGCATTGGGTCCAATCACCGCAATGTTGTCGATTTCGTCCGCGTCCAACGGCAGCGCTCCGCGTTCATTCTTGAGGAGCACGAACGATTCGGCAGCGGCGCGACGCGCCAGAGCACGGGTACCGGCTTCGTTTCTCGATGTCTCGGCCCCGAATGTCTTGCCATCCAACACACCGGTACGCCCGGCCAGCCGAAGATAGCGGCGGGCCTTATCGTCAAGGTCCGCGTCGTTCAGTTCTCCCGCTTCCAGGCGGGGAAGCAGGGATGTGCCCATCATGATGCCCGGACCCGGCATCTCCAGGTCCAATCCCCCCTCGAAGCAACCCACAGTGGACTTAGTTCCAAACCAGTCGGACATGACGATGCCGTCAAAACCCCACTCGTCCTTGAGAACATCCGTGAGCAGATATCTGCTGGAGGCAGCGAACTCCCCGTTGACTTGGTTGTAGGCGGCCATGCAGGCCCACGCTCCGCCCTCCTTGAACACGATTTCGAATGGAAGCAGGTAGATCTCCCTCAGGGTCCTTTCATCTACAACCACATCCAGGGTCATTCGCTGGTATTCCGAGTCGTTGCAGACATAGTGCTTGGGACACGCGGCAACGCCCCCGTCCTGCAATCCCCGTACGTAGGCCGATGCCAGCTTGCCCGAGAGATACGGATCTTCCGAAAGACACTCGAAATGCCGGCCGTTGAGCGGAGTGCGATGGATGTTGATGGTGGGTGCCAAGAGCACCGACACACCCTTGGAGGCGGCCTCCAAAGCCAATTCGCCGCCTATCCTGACCAGGAGTTCCTTGTCCCACGTAGCTGCCAGGGCAGAACCGCAAGGGAAACAGGCGGCGGTCTGGTCGCCACCAAACGTGCCGCGGGCTCCGTTGGGGCCGTCCGAAACCTTCATCGCCGGCAGGCCAACTCTATCCACGCCGCCAATGCTCCAGAGGGTTTCCCCGGCGGTAAGGGAGGCTTTCTCTTCCCGGGTCAGTTGGTCAAGGATTTGTTCGATGCGATGTTCCATTGCGGCACTCGGTTGGTGATGTGGGTAGATTGGAATTGCACTTAGGACAAGGTCCCGGTCCGGTTCAGTGGAAGGTTGTCGAATGCGCCGAAGTCCTGGGCCACGAAATCGATCAAGCGAATGGCGAAGGCTTCAGGGTTCTCGATCATCGGCGAATGTCCGGCTCCGCGGATCACCTCGAGGTTGTTGGCCACGGCAATCGAACGCAGGGTGGCCAAGGCCTGTTGGTAGGAAACGATGTCGTCGTCATGCCCCCTCATCAACAATACAGGCGTTCGAAGCTGACCGATTCTGTCGGCCACCGACCACCGCTCCAAGGCTCTGGTCAGCCCGTCAATTGACCTCCCGTCCATTCTTGCTGCGTCATCGACCAGAAGTTCGAACCAAGTTCGGTTCGAGGGAACATCCAGGTCGAGATTCGGCATTAGGGAAGCGATAATCGTTGACATAATTGAGCGATCCTGCCGAGCGGTCTGCAGATGCCGATACAACTCGGGGGGACTCTTGACACCGTGCAGAGGCGGATTGCTGCACAGCACCAGGCTGTTGACCAAATGGGGATGGGAGATGGCAAACTCCAGGGCTGCTGCACAGCTGGTCGAATGAGCGACCAAGGCCAAGCCACGCAACTTCAAGGAGGTTGCGAAATCCGAGAGAAAACGCACCTGTGACTGGACCGAGTACAGGTCGTTTCCCAAGGGGGTCTGACCACACCCGGGGAGGTCCGGTGCCACGAGCCGCATGTCGGGGGGCAGGATGTCGAACAGGGGTTGCCACCACCGTTTCGTCGCCAAGTTTCCGTGCAAGGCGAGCACAGTCTCCTCATCCGCCTTCCCTTGGTCCCAGTAGGCAATGTCTTCCGCGGCCCTTGGACGTTCAATGGTCAAGGTCTCGGGCATGAAACACGATACTCCGGCGGCCGGGCATGGAAACGATTGGACACGCGCCGCCAACGCCATGTCCAACCAAGACTGAATGTAGCACTCCTGCTGCGCGATCGGTTGGTCGGCAAGACACTGCTGGTTGCAGAAGCTCGTTGTCAGTGCACCGCCACCGCGTAGGAGAACCTTCCCGATGCCGCCCACGCCGTTGGACTTCGCCACCACCCGTTGGCACCTTTTAAGCTGTATAATTATCATTATACGGCTATTAATGCTTCACAACCAAAGGCAAGATCCTTGCGAAGTCCATGACCAAAGTTGCGAATCATGTTGTTGGCATTGAAGACCTGACATCGCTTGTTGCGCCCTTCACCTCACGGAGGTTGCTGCCAATCAACTGAGCAGGTTCGAGCGGTCGCGTAACTTCCCGTCGGAATCGCTTGTCAACGATGCCCTGCAACCTTCGCAGTCTGGCTCCCGGCTGTCCGCCCCCTTGACTTCGCGTTCGATGCCGGTTCGAATTGTTCAGATCCGTTCCGCCAAGTAACAGCCGTGTCCCGACGGTGGGAGTCGACTGCCTGCAGGGCACGCGTGTCAAAGAAGCAGTTTCAACAAGACCACCAAGGCTGAAATCCACTAGAGGTGGATATATGGTTGGAACTGCAAGTCCCCAGTCATCCCTTCAGTCCACTCAGGGAGACACCTTGAATTATGTAACGTTGACCCAGGAGGAACACGACAAAGGTCGGTACGAAACCCAATACTGCACCTGCCATATCCAACCCGGCATCGCCTCCGGAACGGGCCACGGTACCCAAACCCACCGGCAGCGTGCGCATTTCCGCTTTGGTCGTAACTATCAATGGGTAAAGGAATGAGTTCCAGTTGCCCATGAACCGCAGGATGCCCAAGGTCACCATCGCCGGGACCAACTGAGGCATCAGGACCCTCAGCCACGTGTCGAAGATGTTGGCGCCGTCGATCAGGGCCGCGTCGTCATAGTCCCTGGGAATGCTCAGGAACTGCTGCCGCATAAGGAACGTGCCAAAGATGGAGGCAAACCAAGGACCAATCAGGGCGGTGTAGGAGTTCACCAGCCCCAGGTCGGACAGCATGATGTACTGGGGAATGATCAAGGCCGTCTCGGGCATGATCAGAATACCCACGAACATGTAGAACAGGATATTGCGACCAATGAAGTCTCCTCGGGCAAAGGCGTACCCCGCCATGGTCGACGTGAACACGCCGCCCAAGGTTGAGACCAGAGCCACATAGAAGCTGTTGTAGGTCCAGCGCAACGCCAGCGTCCGAGCGAAGAGAAGCTGGAAGTTCTCCAGTGTTATAGGACTGGGAATCAGGTCGATCGGAAACAGCAGGAACCGGATGTTCTGTGTCAGCGAGACGGAAAGCATGATGATGAAGGGCCCCACGGTCGAAACCGCAAGGACGCCCATCAACAGATAGGTGATCACCGTGCGAAGGCCCTGGTTGGGCTGGAATCCGATCCATACCCGGAGAAGGGTCAGAGGTGGCCGTTGAGCCTGTGGCCGAAGGCTGCTCATGGCGGCTCAGTAGACTTCCTCGTCGAACTTGAGGTAGCGGTTCTGGATGTAGGCGATGACCAGGATGATCAGGAAAAGCAGAATCGAGAGGGCGCTGGCATAGCCGAAGCGAGTGAAGTTGAAGGCCTGCGAATAGATGTGGTAGACGGCGGTAGTAGTGGCATTTACAGGACCGCCGCCGGTCAGGATGAAGATTGCACCAAACTCCTGTAGGGCGCCGATCGTGGTAATCACCACCACGAATGCCGCTGTGGGGCGCAGGAGCGGAATCGTCACGTGCCGGTGCAACCGCCAGCCATAGGCCCCGTCGACACGTCCGGCATCGTAGAGGGGCTGCGGAATTGCCTGCAGCGCGGCCAGCCAAATCACCATGAAGAAGCCAAACGACTGCCAGACCCCCAGACCGGCGATGGAGGCTAGGGCCTGATGAATGTCAAGCAGGAAACGCTGGGCAGGGATGCCAACAAGGCCCAACAGATAGTTGAACGGGGCATCATCCCGCGGCGACAAGAAACGCCGGAAGACGAGTGCCAGCACAGCAATGTTCGTAACGTTCGGCAGAAAGTAGACGGAACGGAAGAACTTCATGCCGCGCAGCTTCTGGTTGACCAGGATGGCTACCAGTAATGAGACGACTACCAGCGGCGGCACATACAGCAGGGCGAAGAGAAACGTGTTCTTGAGGGCGAGGTGCAGAAGTTCATCACCCGCCATCTTCACGAAGTTGTCAAGGCCGACGAACTCCCTGTGGCTGAGCAGATCAGTCTTGAAGGTGGCCGTCTGAAACATGCTCAGCCATGGCCAGAGGTTGAATACGACGAACACCACCAAGTTGATGACGATGAACGGGTACCAAGGCAGCGACTTCAGGATGCGCTTGGTCAGGGCGCGCCTCTGGGCAACAGGGCGCAACGTGGCTGAACTCATGCCATCAATTGGTTGACAGAGTGCGGCAACGCAGGACAACCGGAATGGGAAACATCGCCGGTTATCCTGCTGAACAACTACGGTTCCGGACGGATTGCGACTAGGCCTTCTCGGCCAGGATGGCATCGATCTCCGTCTTGATGTTTTCCAACGCCTCGTTAACCGTGGCAACGCCGAGGACGGCCGCTTGGAACTGCGGTCCGCAAACCACCTTGCTCTCCTGCCACAGGGTGTTGGCATCCTGGTCGGAGAACAGGGCGCCACTATGGCGGTTGACATGTTCCAGCACGCACGCCTCCGGATTCCAGAACTCGGACTTGGTCCTCGTCCCAACCGGCGTTGAGCCCGCCAGTTCACAATAGGTGCCGATGTTTTCGGGTCGGATCATGAAGCGAACCCACTCGATCGCCGCGTCCGGGTTCTCGCTCTGCGCCGTGACAGCCCATCCCTGCCCGGAGACAACCCCGGAAATCGGTGTCTCCTCACCCGTGCGAGTCCTGGGATGGCCGTGGAAGAACTCCATGTCGGGTTGAGATTCGACGTGCGTGATGCAGGCTGCATCTTCGACACGGTTGGTCACCTGTTCCAGCGACAGCCAATAGTTGGGCAGGCCTCCCTGTTCGTCCACGCTGCCGATAGCGAATTCGATCGGAACCCAATTGTTCTCGTATTCGGTGACCCAGCGCTGCAACGTATTGCGGCAGGGGTCGTCCGTGAAATTGGACACGGTTCGGTCCGCGGAGTAGACGGTGCCACCGGCTTCGTGCACCTGGGTAATGAATTCTCCCCAACTGAAAGTGCTCAGGGACTCAAGGTAGTAGCCCTTGGTCGCGGCTTTTTCCGCCAGTCCGTGGAGTTTGTCCCAAGTGTCGAATACCGCCGTGGCCGGATCAATGTCCAGTTCCCGCAGCAGACCACCGCTGTAGGCCGGACCGTTCACTTCGGACTCGAACAGTGGCATCAACAGGGCTCCATCGAAGCTCGCGGCAGCGATTTCGGCGTCCTGATAGTCTGCAAGATCATCAGCCGACAACCTGTCGCCCACGGGTAGGATGACACCCTTCT
The DNA here is from genome assembly GCA_965208365.1 of Caldilineaceae bacterium. Lineage (GTDB taxonomy): Bacteria > Chloroflexota > Anaerolineae > Caldilineales > Caldilineaceae > Bin34. Next base: position 3,787,315 of record OZ242330.1, read on the forward strand.
CGACATAGGCGGGAATCGTGTCCGTGGTGGCATCCCAGATGTCCGGTGCTTCGCCGGCGGCAGCAGCTGCATAAAGCTTCTCGCGGCGACCACCCCAGGGCTGGACTTCAATGGAAGCCTCGATGCTGGCCTGTTCGGCATGGAATCCCTCAAGCAAGCCCTTGAACACGATGTCCAGATCGTTTTCTGTCCTGGGATAGGACCAAATGGTGATGGATGCCATCGCCATGTCGCCAGCCATGCCGTCCGCCGCCGGGGCAGCGATCGGAGCGGCGCAGGCATTGACCACAGCCAGTGCGCCTAGGCCACCAGAGACCTGGAGAAACCGTCTGCGCGATACCTTGTTCAACATTTTGTTCTCCTTGACGATGAGACAATGTGTAACCGACCGCAAACCGTGCCGGCCCCTTAGCCGTCTGCAGTTGCGGAACGGAATCACCGTAAGTTTACCCATTCTGCCTTCGGGCTCCTCCTGTATGTAGTGTCGAGACACGGCTGCTCCCCTTCGGCGTCTGTCCTCGGCGATCTGCAGATTTTGCAAGTTATGTAAAAATAAATGTGTCTCAACCACAACGTCCAATCGGGGCTGATTTTCCGGCGACGGGCGTATAATCGGCGGAGTCCGACAGGCAACCGATTGAGACGCTTACGGATCCGCCAACGTCCTGTGATCCTGGCCAACATCAATCTTCCCATGGCCTGTCGTTGGTGTCCTCCTGAACAATGGGGGCACCTGTTTCCCACGCAAGGACAGCCGTATGACCACGCCCTCGCTAGTCGCCCTAGACATGGAAGGAGTGCTGCTGGAAGAGGTGTGGCTGGCAATAGCCAGCCATACCGGTATCGAAAAGCTGAGGCTCACCACCAGGGACGTGTCCGACTATGACGAATTGATGAGAATGCGCCTGGACATCTTGAACAGACATGGGATTACGCTGGCCGACCTCCAATCCGTGATCGCCGAATCGGTCAAGCCCTTGCCGGGAGCCGTGGATTTTCTGAACTGGATTCGCCGGCGGCTGCCGGTTGTCATCCTGTCCGACATCTTCATGGAGTTCGTACAGCCGGTGGTACACCTGATGGAGTATCCGACCATTCTCGGCAACTCCCTCACGGTGGACCCCGATTCGGGGATGATCACGAAGTACCACATCCGACAACGGGACGGCAAACGCAAGGCCGTGCAAGCCCTGCGGGATATCGGATACACCGTGTTCGCAGCTGGCGACTCCTACAACGATCTCACCATGATCAAGGAAGCCGATGCCGGTGCCTTGTTCCGGGCCCCCGAGCACATTTCGTCTGCCCACCCAGACATCAAGGCCTGTAGCGAATATGGTGAACTGAAGGATTTGATTCAGTCGAGCCTCCGGCTGCCGGTAACGGCATAGGGATTGCCAATTGGCATCCGCCACAACTCAGGACCAACCCGATGAAACTGCTTCCGGTGACCGAAGAACTCTACAGCTACCTTGTGGGCGTAACCGTCAAGGATCATCCGGCCTTGGCGGCACTGAGGGAAGAAACCGCCGCCATGCCCAGCGGCGGCATGCAAATTGCAGCGGAACAAGGCCAGTTCATGCAGCTGCTAGTGCACTTGCTGCAGGCCACGCGCTACCTGGAGGTGGGCTGCTTTACCGGATACAGCAGTTTGGTCATGGCGATGGCGCTGCCGGAGGACGGACGTGTTACCACGTGCGACGTAAGCCAAGAGTGGACCGACGTCGCCCGCAGGCACTGGCAGTCCGCAGGTGTTGCCGACAAAATAACGCTGAAGCTCGGGCCGGCCGTGGATTCGCTGCGGCGGTTGCTGGCAGAAGGGTCTGCAGAAAGCTTCGACATCGCCTTCATCGATGCCGACAAGGACAACTATCCAAACTACTATGACCTCTGTTTCGATCTGGTCCGTCCCGGAGGCCTGATCCTGATCGACAACACCCTGTGGGGAGGACAGGTAGCGGACCCTTCCGTAGCGGACCCCGATACCGAAGGGATCCGAGCGGTGAACCAACGTGCCTTCGAGGATGATCGGGTCGACTCCTGCCTCTTGCCACTATCCGACGGGTTGCACATTTGCCACAAACGGCGGTAGACCCGTGCCGGTGGAAACGATATGGAAAAATCCTCCCGTCCAACGCCCGTCCTGAGCGCAATCGGATACCTGCTCGGTATCTCCTACCCCCTGCTGGCGTTTTCGGCTACGGGAAGATCCGTTTACCAATTGTTCTTCAAACCGGAACCGGCCACGACAGTCGGCCCCTTGACTTCGTTATTCGCGGCATTCTGCTACCTCGCCGCCACCATCGGCTTCGCCTATCGGCGGCCCTGGACATGGTGGTTGTCCCTCTGCGTGCTTGGGATCGAGAGCATCGGGACGTTGGTGACTGGAGTCCTCAGCGTCTTGCAACCCGATCTAATCAGCAGTTCCGTCTGGCGTCTGTTCGGAATCGATTTCGCCTTCCTTCCGCTGGTGCAGCCCATCGCTGGGATTGTCTGGCTGGCATGGACGCCTACGCGTAGGTTGTTCGGGGTTCGCTCATCCTCCGTGCCCCCGCGGCTGTCCACAGCATGACCGGGTTTTGATATGGCTCCGCGATCCGAGACCAGGGGGACTGCTCTGCCGGGTCCGGCAGGCAAGCGCTCTGTATAATCGCAACTCCTTGGTGGTCCGAGCGTGCCCACTGACTGCGCTTCGGACCCGTGCCTCCGGAACGAGTGGCGGGATCCGCGCATCGACTTCGGTCCAAGCGGTCCACACTGGTGTGGATCCGGCCAGCGTGCCCATTCCCTTCTCAGTGGTGAGGGTGCGCCTTCGGTTTTGAACCTACAGTGAGCCTGTTGCAGAACCCCCATGCAGATTGTCCAGCACGTAACCGTCAAACCAGCCTTGCCCCAAGAGCTGCGCCGTCTTGAGGATTTGGCGTTCAATCTGGTCTGGAGTTGGCTGGAGGATGCGAACGAACTTTTCGCACGGATCAACCCGGGCCTGTGGCAGGCCACAAAGCACAATCCTGTCCGGCTTCTCGCCGAGGTTCCCCAACCCGATCTCAATCGCTGTAGCGTGGACGAAACCTACTTGACGCTTTACCGAAAGGTAATAGACAGGTTTGACCGTTACATGGCTCCCGATGCCGCAACGTGGTTCAACCGAAACCACCCGGACAAGCAGTCGGACACTATCGCCTATTTCAGCGCCGAGTTCGGCCTGCACGAATCGCTACCCATCTACAGCGGCGGTCTTGGGATCCTGTCGGGTGACCATACCAAGACTGCCAGCGACCTCGGTCTGCCTTTCATTGGCATCGGGTTCCTATACCCCCAAGGCTACTTCCATCAGCGACTGGACAGCTCCGGCTGGCAGGAAGCCTATTACAGCCATTTATCCTTTGATGCATTGCCTGTCAGGGAGGCGCAGGACCCCAGCGGAGGACGCCTGAGGGTGACGGTTCAGTTGCCCGGCAGACTCATCCACATCCGGGTGTGGGAAGTACTGGTTGGACGCAGCACCTTGTACTTGATGGACACGGACATCGAACTCAACACGGACGAGGATCGCCAGCTGAGCCAACGCCTGTACTTCGGCGATGAGGAACGGCGATTGGCTTGGGAAACGGTGTTTGGCCTGGGCGGGGTACGTGTATTGCGTTCCCTCGGCATCAAACCGTCCGTCTGGCACATGAACGAAGGTCACAGCGCGTTCATGGGTATGGAACGGGCCCGCGAACTGGTGGCTGGGAACGGCCTTACCTTCAAGGAAGCCGTGGAAGTCGTTCGATCCAACACGGTTTTCACGACCCACACGCCTGTCCCAGCAGGCAATGACACGTTCCCGCTCGATCTGATAGACCGCTACTTCTCCGATTTTTGGCACCGGCTGGGCATCGACAGGCACCAGTTCATGGAGTCTGCTCAGCAACAGCTAGGCTGGGAAACACGCTTCAGCATGACTGTCCTGGCCCTCAAGCTGAGCGGCCACTGCAATGGCGTAAGTCAACTGCATGGAGAAACAAGCCGCCACATGTGGCAGTTTCTCTGGCCCGAGACCCCGGTGTCGGAAGTACCCATCAAAGGCATCACAAATGGTGTGCACGCTCCCAGCTGGATTGCCCCCGAATTGCGAGGCTTGTACTGCAGGCACTTGGGAGAGGATTTTCTTGACCGCATCAACGATCCGGCCATCTGGACCGGTGTCGCTGACATCCCCGATGCCGAGCTTTGGGAAACCCACCTGCGGTGCAAACATGCACTGATCAACTTTGCCCGCAACAACCTGAAGCGCCAATATGAACAGCGCGGTGAGAGCCCAACAACGCAGTCCGGCGTCTCCGATTTGCTGGACCCAAACGCACTGACCATCGGGTTTGCCCGCCGGTTTGCAACCTACAAACGGGCGACGCTCCTGCTGACCGACATCGACCGGTTGCGACACATCATGAACCAGCAGGACCGTCCAGTCCAGATTGTGTTTGCCGGCAAGGCCCATCCGGCGGACGATGCCGGCAAACATCTCATTCAGCACCTGTTCAACCTATCCCATGACCCTCATTCCGGGTTTCGCGGGAAGTTCGTGGTTCTTGAGGACTACGACATTGAGATGGCCCGTCACTTGGTTTCCGGAGTCGACGTGTGGCTAAACACGCCGAGACGACCGCATGAGGCGAGCGGCACCAGCGGACAGAAGGCCGCAATGTCGGGCACACCCAATTTCAGCATCCTCGATGGCTGGTGGGCCGAAGCCTATAACGGGCGCAATGGGTGGGCCATTGGCGATGAACAGGAGTTTAAGGACGACCACACGCAGGACCACGCCGACGCCGCGTCGCTGTACCAATCGCTGGAGGAGGACATCATTCCCCTGTTTTTCAAGCGCGACGCATTGGGAATGCCTACCGGTTGGATTACTGTCATGAAGGAGTCGATTCGCACGTGTGCGCCACAGTTCAGTTTCCGCCGCATGCTGTTGGACTACTGGGACATGCTCTATGCCCCCGCTCGGTCGGACGGCCAAGCCATGGTGGCGGACGATTACCGCAAGGCCTTGAACATGGCCGGTTGGAAAGAACAGATGCAGCGGAACTGGCCCAATGTGTCATTCGTAGGCACGCGCGCCAGTCCCTTGGACCTTGTGGTGGGCAACCGGGTCGACGTCAAAGCCTGGGTTCGGCTGGGGGACGTGCTTCCCGAGAACGTGGAAGTCGAGGCGGTATTTGTTCGGGAGAACCTGGACCGCTCGCCTTCGATCGAAATTCGACAGTTGTTGGCGCACACTGGTTCCCCAAGCCAAGGCGTGGACGCCTTCGAGGGAAGTCTGTGCCCCGACCACAACGGACATCTGGGTTTGGCGGTTAGAATTCGCCCGACCCACCCCGACCTGGTGTCCCTTTGCGATACAAGTCTGGTGACTTGGGCTGGCAGGAACCCAAACGAGTAGGACTACCCATGAATATCCTGATTGCAGGCGGTACCGGGCTGATTGGAACCGCCTTGGTCGCACTCCTGCGGGATCGCGGCGACAGTGTCAGGATCTTGACCCGCAGACGGAATCTATCCTCAAGTGACACGATTCAGTACGCGGAATGGCAGAGTGGTGCGGAATCTGGGTTGGACCCTCACATCAAATGGTCCGACGCGTTGGTGAACTTGGCTGGAGCCAACATCGGTGCCAAACGCTGGAGCCAACAGCGGAAACAGGAGATTCTGGATAGCCGAGTGCAATCGACCGGCACCTTGGGGGAGGCCGTTGCATACTCGGACGCACCACCGAGTGTGTTTGTGCAGGCTTCGGCCGTTGGCTACTACGGTTACCACCCCGCCGAGACTGTCCTTACCGAAGACGCCCCGGCAGGTTCCGACTTCCTAGCCGAGGTGTGCCAGGCTTGGGAAGCGGCGGCCAATCCACTTGCAGCCACAAATGTACGGTTGGCGATTGCACGGTTCGGTGTAGTGTTGTCCCCGGACGGCGGTGCTTTGCAACGGATGTTGCCGCCTGCCCGCATGGGCGCCGGTGGACGGCTGGGCTCGGGCCGCCAGCCCTTTCCTTGGATCCACCTCCTAGATGCTGCCGCCGCCATCATATTCCTGATCGACAATCAGAGCGCGCAAGGCCCTTTCAACATCGCCAGTCCGGAATCTTGTTCCAACGGCGAGTTTGCCCGGGCATTGGCACGTAGTGTGCGGCGTCCAATTTTGCTGTTCCTGCCGGCCTTTCAGGTCAGGTTGATGTTCGGCGAAATGGCCGACATGCTTCTGGAAGGCCAAAATGCCTCGGCCCAACGACTCCAGGACGCAGGTTTTGAGTTTGCGTTCGGGGACCTTGAAGCCGCATTGCACGACTTGGTGTAGAACCGTCTGCGCCGGTTCCGCAGGCAGGTAACCTGCTGCGGAACCATGTTGGAACGGAACGCAGTAAGCACGGTCGCACCCTGAGCCAAGCCATGGCCCCAGTAGTTGAAGTAAGGGAGTTGACCAAGAGCTTCAAGGTGCCGGTACGCCAATCCGGACTTGGGGCGGCCGTGAAAAGCCTCTTTGATCGGAAGTTCACCTTGGTGGATGCCGTCAAGGATGTGAGTTTCAACATTGACCGAGGTGAGATCGTCGGATTCCTGGGACCGAATGGCGCCGGCAAGACTACAACCCTCAAAATGCTCTCCGGTCTGCTCCATCCGACATCGGGCACCGCCACGGTGAATGGACACATACCGTGGAAGCGAGACAACGCCTACCTGCGCACCATCAACATGGTGATGGGCAACCGCCATCAGTTGAGCTGGGATCTGCCGGCTGGAGACACTTACAAACTCCATCAGGCGATTTACCAGATAGCGGATAACGAGTTCGAGCGGACATTGGAGGAACTTTCGGACTTGCTGGACCTGCATGACCTGCTGACCAAGCCGGTGCGCACCCTTTCCCTCGGGGAACGCATGAAATGCGAGTTGGGCGGCGCTTTGCTGCACCGCCCGGATGTCATGTTTTTGGACGAGCCGACCCTCGGTCTGGATGTGACAATGCAGCACCGCATCCGGGATTTCGTCCGGTCCTACAACCTTCGCTACGGTTCTACCATTCTGCTCACCAGCCATTACATGGCAGACATTGCAGCTCTGTGTGAACGTGTGGTGGTCATTCATCGAGGGCAACTTCTGTTCGATGGACCGTTGGCTCAACTGGTGGCCAGATTCGCCCCGGTCAAACGGCTGACCGTCGAACTTGACTCGGCCGACGCTGACTTGGGTGGCCTCGGCACCGTTGTGGCCCACGACGGGTTTACATACCAACTGGAAGTCGCCAAGGAAGACACCACCGAGGTGACAAGCCGTCTCCTGGCCAACTACAACCTCAGCGACATCGCGGTAGAGGACCCACCCATCGAACAGGTAATCGAGCAGGTGTTCGCCGCCGAATAGTCCAAATGCGTCTTTTCCGCATCTATCTGCTGTCTGCCCTTTTGCATTTGAAGGAACACTTGATCTACCGGGCTTCGGTGCTGATCTGGTTGTTCAGCATGCTGCTCGAACCGGTGGTTTTCATGATGGTATGGCGCGCCGTCGCGTTGGCAGAGGGAGGCAGCGCCGGAGGCTATACGCAGGGAACCCTGACTGCCTATTACCTGGCTCTGATGGTGGTCAACCACCTGACCTTTACGTGGATCATGCATGAATACGCATACCGTATTCGCGAGGGGGTTTTGGCCGGACAACTGCTGTATCCACTCCACCCCATCCATCGCGATGTCACGATGAACGCCACCTACAAGCTGCTTGGGTTAGTCTTGTTCATACCGGCATTCCTGTTGCTGAGTGTCTTCCTGAAGCCGGAGTTCCAGTTTGAACCATGGCAGGTTCTGGCCTTCCTGCCAACCTTAGCGTTGGCAGCCGCCATGCGTTTCCTAATGGAATGGGCCGTAGCACAAACTGCGTTCTGGTATATCGAGACCAGCTCGTTCAATCAGGCCTACTATGTCGCCACGATGTTCTTTTCGGGTCGGATTGCTCCCATTTCGATGTTTCCTGACTGGCTGTCCGCGGTTGCGCGCTACCTGCCTTTCTGGCTCGGTGTGGCGTTGCCGGTGGAAACCCTCCTGGGAAGCCTGACGCCCGAAGAAGTCATGTCCGGCATGGTGATTCAGGCGGCTTGGTTGGCCTTCTTTGCCGGCCTTGTGGCTTGGGTTTGGAGCCGCGCAGTGCGCCGTTTTGGCGCGGTCGGAGGTTGAGGCTGCGAATGTATCTGGCCCGGGTGATAGGGGTCCATGCCCGTATCGGTATCCTCAAGGACTTGCAGTACCGTGTGAACTTCGCCGGTCAACTGGTCAATTCGGCTCTCGGTTTTCTGCTGGCCATTGGCAGCATTCTCGTCGTCTTCCGACACACGGATCTGCTCGGTGACTGGACGCAGACGGACCTCATCATGCTGATCGGGGTGTTCAGCATCGTCCGCGGGTTCATCAACCTGTTCGTCAGGCCCGGATTGCAAGCCTACATGGAGGGAATCCGCACGGGCCTCTTTGACTATGTCCTGCTGAAGCCGCTGGATTCGCAACTTTATGTCAGTATCCGGGAATTCCGCATTTGGAGCTTGGTCGATCTGCTTACAGGAGTGGGTCTTGTGGTCTGGAGTGGATGGGTTGGCGGTTTGGAGGCCTCGCTATTCACCATCGTGCTCTTCTTTGTGACGATGCTCGCCGGCTTCTCAGTAGTATTGGCCTTTTGGTTCATCTTGGGTACCTCTGCCTTTTGGTTCATCAAGGTGGACAACATCTTTGTTGTCTTCGATTCATTGTTCCAAACTGCCCGGTGGCCGCTCACCGTCTACCCGGGTGCCGTGCGCATTCTTCTCACATTTGTGGTGCCTGTGGCTTGGGCTGTAACCATGCCTGCTGCGACCTTGGCCGGCAAGCTGGAGATCGGGTCTCTGTGGTTGACGCTTCTGGTTCCCGCTTTCTTCGTTGCCGTATCCCGCATCTTCTGGAAAATCGGGATTCGACATTACTCCGGAGCTTCGGCGTGAGCCAACTTACGGTCCGGGGCAACGTACACCTCTCCTCCTATCCGATTGGTCGAACCAACCGGCAACACCGGAAGGACCAGTCAGTAACGCAGAATGTCGAAATCTGTAGACTCGTGCCGATTCGGTAACGATTCGGTAGAATGGTGGTCGACAGCCTCGATCTTTTCCTTGCTACAAACGTCAACGTGGAGGTGATTCTATGCGTCGATCGATTTTCTTGTTGTTGACTGCGTTGCTGGTCGGGGCGTTGGGTGCAGCCTGTACCCTTCCCACGGACAGCGATGGCCAGGCAATGACATGCACCGACACACTCGGTTGCGTGGAAGTTGCTGCCGATGAACCTGTGACCGTGGTTGCCATGCATGTATTGTCTGGACCGGTCAGCTTCTTCGGTCAGGACAGTACTGGTGGCATTGAAATCGCCATCGACGATTACGGGGACCTGCTGGGCCACGAGATCAATCTGATCTTTGAGGACTCCCAATGCAACGCCGAAGGCGGACAGACCGCTGCGCAGAAAGCGGCTGCCAACGCGGCCGTGGTCGGAGTCTTGGGAACTTCCTGTTCGAGTGCTGCGACGGCCGCCCTGCCCATCATATCCGAAGCCGGGCTCAGCATGATTTCATCGGCCAACACGTCTCCGACACTCACGGAAGCGGATCCGGCTAAGGGAGGAGTATGGCAACCCGGTTACTACCGGACAGCGCACAATGATCTGTTCCAGGGCCGGTTGGCCGGGGAATTCGCCTACCACCAGTTGGGGGCCCGAACAGCCGCAACGATCCACGACGGCAGTCCCTACGCCGACAGCCTGCAACAGGTGATGGCGGATGTGTTCACCGAGCTCGGAGGGCGCATCACCTACCAAGGGGCAGTCAACGTGGGTGATACCGAGATGCTTCCGATCCTGACGGAAATCGCGACGGATCCGCCGGATGTCCTGTTCTATCCGATCTTCCAGCCCGAAGTGAACTTCGTTACTGACCAGATCCAAGGAGTTTCCGGCTTGGAGGACACCATCCTGATGGCTGCCGACGCAGCCTTCTCTTCGGACATCATGGCCAATACGGGCGAATCGATTTTGGGCCTGTACCTCACATCACCGCTGGTGGTGGGTGACAAGTACGAAGAACTGCTGGCAAAGTGGGATGCCAAGTACGGTGGTTTGCCGCCATCTGCATTCCATGGTCATTCCTACGACGCCACGATGATGCTGCTACAGACCATTGAATCGGTCGCCCAGGACGACGGTTCCGGCAACTTGCTCATTGGCAAGCAGGCGATTCGCGATGCGTTGAGCGCGATCTCAGGCTTCTCCGGGATTACAGGGAACCTTTCCTGCAGCGACACCGGCGACTGCGCGACGGGTGAAGCCCTAGGTGTCTATCAGATCAATGACATGGAAGCCTGGCCTCCTGAGATTGTGCTTCCGGAATGATCGTCCGATCCACACATGACTGAGGGCCCTCCAAGGGACAATCTTCAGTGAAGTGCACTTGGCGGCCTTGCGGCCGCCAAGTGCTTATTGCGAGTCGTTGCATCGCCCGGGGCAATCGGGCACAGGATCGTGCAACCCGCCATTCATACCGATGCGCTGCTGCCGCCGATCTTGGCCAACCCCTGCGCCGGGTTCCGACTGCGCAATGCCACATGCATCCCATCAGTTCACCACCGCGGCAGCCAAACTGAACCTGTCGGATGAAGTCCACCAACACAGCAGACTGGCTTGTCCGCTAGGTCCGCAGCACTCATTCTTCGTTGCCGTATCCCGCATCTTCTGGAAAATCGGGATTCGACATTACTCCGGAACTTCGGTCCTTCCCTCTCCTCATTCCCAATGGGTTGAACCGTCCAGGCAACACCGGAAGGGCCGGTCAGGGCCGTCGGGCGTCATGTTAGCTGTCCCTTGCCGATCCAGTAAGATAGTAGTCAACAGCCTCGATCTTTTCCTTGCTGTAAACGTCAACGTGGAGGTGACGCCATGCGTCGATCGATTTTTTTGTTGTTTACCGCATTGCTGGTCGGTATGCTTGGCGCAGCTTGTGCTGTTCCCATGGATGATGGCGAGGCAATGTCATGCACCGACGCACTCGGTTGCGTGGAGGTTGCTGCCGATGAGCCTGTGACCATCGCGTCCATGAATGTGTTGTCCGGCCCTGTGAGCTTCTTGGGTTTGGACCAAACCGGTGCCATTGAAATCGCCATAGACGACTTTGGCGACCTGTTGGGCCATGAAATTGCCCTGGTTTCCGAGGACTCCCAGTGCAGTGCCGAAGGCGGACAGTCGGCGGCCCAGAAAGTGGCTGCCAATTCGTCCGTGGTCGGGGCCTTGGGCACCGCCTGTTCGAGTGCCGGAACGGCTGCCCTGCCCATCATATCCGAAGCCGGCCTCAGCATGATTTCCGCTTCCAACACCTCGCCGACACTCACCGAATCCGATCCGGAGAAGGGCGGTGTGTGGCAACCCGGTTACTACCGGACGGCGCACAATGATCTGTTCCAGGGCCGGTTGGCCGGGGAATTCGCCTACAACCAGTTGGGGGCCCGAACAGCCGCAACGATCCACGACGGCAGCCCCTATGCCGACAGCCTGCAACAGGTAATGGCGGATGTGTTCACCGAGCTCGGAGGGCGTATCACCTACCAAGGGGCAGTCAACGTGGGTGACACCGAGATGCTGCCGATCTTGACGGAAATCGCCACGGATCCGCCAGATGTCCTGTTCTATCCAATCTTCCAGCCGGAAGTGAACTTCGTCACCGCCCAAATCCAGGATGTTGCCGGTTTGGAGGACACCATCCTGATGAGTGCCGACGCAGCCTTCTCTTCGGACATCATGGCCAATACGGGCGAATCGATTTTGGGCCTGTACCTCACATCGCCGTTGGTGGTGGGTGATAAGTACGACGAACTGCTGGCAAAGTGGGAAGCCAAGTTTGGCGGACTTCCCCCGTCAGCCTTCCACGCCCATTCCTACGATTCCACGATGATGCTGCTACAGGCCATTGAATCGGTTGCCCAGGACGACGGTGAAGGCAATTTGTTGATCGGAAGGCAGGCAATTCGCGATGCATTGAGCGCGATCGAAGGCTTTCCCGGCATCACCGGGACACTGGCCTGCGGTGAAACCGGAGACTGTGCCACGGGAGAAGCCCTAGCCGTCTATCAGATCAATGACATGGAGGCCTGGCCGCCCGAACTCGTGAATCAGGAGTGACCTTGAGGCACACTTGCACATTGGAATGACCTTCTTCCTTTCCACGGGTTGTTCCTTGGAACGAGAATGCCTGGCGGCCGTGCGGCCGCCAGGCGCTGTTTTGACCGAAGGTGCAGTCGCCCGCCTGCATCACCGGTGAATTGGACCGTTTGGAAACGTTGGAGCCTCGGCACATGTAGACCGCAAGCCGCAGGAGACCGGACTGGAGTGGCAGGCTGCATGCGTACGATGCCATCTGCCGATTCACAGCCGATTGCCCGTTTGTCGGTTATGCTAACGAGTCGGCTTGCTTGCCGGTAGGCATGGGACGGGATGCGGCAATTGATGCCACAGAACGGCTGCATTGCCATCCGGTCACCGTGGTCAGCGTCATGAGCATTGACAACTTCGGCATCATCGAGTCCACATTGAGGGAAGGAGAGCAGTTCTCCAACACCTTCTTCACTCAGCCCCAGAAGGGTGAGATCGCACGGTTGCTCGACGAATTCGGTGTGGAGTACATCGAATTGACCTCTCCCGCTGCCAGTCCCCAGAGCCGCGCGGACATCGAGTACATCTGCGGATTAGGCCTCAAGTCCAAAATCCTGACCCACACCCGTTGTCACATGGACGATGCACGCATGGCGATCGACACGGGGGTGGACGGTATCGACATCCTCTTCGGCACCAGCAGCATCCTGCGCGAATTCTCCCATGGCAAAGACATCCCGTACATCATCGAGCGCGCGCGGGAAGTCATCCAATTCATTCAGGAAGCAGGCCTTGAGGTGCGCTTCAGCAGCGAGGACAGTTTCCGGAGCGATATCGAAGATTTGCTGATGGTGTACCGTGCCGTAAGTGGCATGCAGGTGAATCGGGTCGGCATCGCAGATACGGTGGGGGTGGCCGATCCAAGACAAGTATTCGATCTCGTACGGACCGTCCGCCGCGTGGTCGATTGCGACATCGAGTTTCACGGACACAACGACTCGGGGTGTGCCATCGCCAATTCCTATTGCGCACTTGAAGCAGGGGCAACCCATGTGGACACTTCAGTGCTGGGCATTGGCGAACGGAACGGCATAACCCCCTTGGGCGGATTGATCGCCCGCCTTTACACACGCAACAAGGACCTGGTCAAGTCCAAGTACAATTTGCCTCTGTTGCGGGACATCGAGAACTATGTGGCGGATCTGGTTGATGTCAACGTTCCGTTTAACAACTACATCACGGGTTACGCCGCGTTCATGCACAAGGCGGGGATTCACGCCAAGGCCATGATCAACGACCCCAGCACATACGAGGCCTTGGACCCGACCGACTTCGGCCTGACCCGCTACATCCATGTTGCCCACCGCCTGGTGGGTTGGAATGCCATCCGCGAACGAGCTTCGCAGCTGCAGTTGGCCTTGACGGACGACGAAGTCAAGGACATCACGGCTCGCGTCAAGGTGATGGCCGACCAGCGCAGAATCCGCGAGGACGAGGTTGACGCGCTGTTGCGCGACTACCATTCCAACTCGATGGCAGCCTGACGTTCGCCCAAACTTTCCTGCAACTTCCGACCCAGCATCCTTCCGAGTCCACCTCCGCCATGCCCGGACAGACATTCGCACAAAAGGCCTTGGCCAGGGCTGCCGGCAGGGACACCTGTGCCGTCGGCGAGATCCTGGATGTCGAGCCCGATGTTGTGCTCAGCCACGACAATACGGCGGCCATCCGGCGTATCTGGGAAGAATTCGGCCAGGATCGGGTCAAGCATCCCGAACGCATGGCCATCACCCTGGACCATGCCGTACCGGCGCCGACCGCAGTGCATGCCCAGAACCATAGGGAAATCCGCGAATTTGTCGGTGAACAGGGGATCGCTCACTTCTTCGAGGCGGGACGCGGCATCTGCCATCAAGTCCTGTCGGAAGAAGTGGTGGTTAGGCCCGGTCAGGTCATCCTAGGTGCCGACTCGCATACTCCTCACTTTGGATGGTTGGGGGCGTTTGGCGCCGGTATTGGTCGCAGCGAGGTTGCGGCCTTGTGGGCCCAGGGCCAGTTGTGGCTGAAGGTTCCCGCGACCATGCGCATCCACCTCAATGGTGTGATGCCGGACGGCGTGACCGCCAAGGACTTCGCCCTGCACATCATCGGTGACATGGGTGCTGATGGCGGTTTGTACCGGTCCATCGAGTTCGCCGGTGACACCATCCATTCCATGACTCTCGAGTCGCGGATGGTGCTGCCCAACATGATGGCTGAGTTTGGTGCCAAGAACGCCGTCATCTGTCCTGATGAAACAGTCTTGACCTGGTGTCTGGAACGACTGGCCATGCGCCACGGAATCGAAGCGGACAGTTCGGCTTGGGCCGATTTGGCGGACGGGCTTCGAAAGGATTGCCTGTATCCGGATACGGACTGTGAACTGGAGTCGGAACTCCACTACGCCGCCGAAGACCTTGAACCATACATTGCCCGGCCCCACAGTGTGGACGACGTGGTTCCGCTCTCCGAGTTGGGCCAGGTGAATGTAGATGCAGCCTTCATTGGCACCTGTACGAACGGCCGTCTTGAGGACATGTCCGCCGCCGCGAACATTCTGGCCAACAGGCGGCTGGCTCCAGGCTTGAGCCTGGTGATCATTCCGGCTTCCAGCCAAGTGCTTGAGGCCTGCATCGAACTCGGGTATGCAGAGACGTTTGCCCGCGCCGGCGCCATGTTGGGGGTTCCGGGCTGCGGTCCTTGCATGGGCAACCACTTTGGCGTTCCGGCTCCCGGCGAAACGGTCATTTCCAGCGCCAATCGGAACTTCCGCGGCCGCATGGGGACCCCATCGGCCGGAATTTACTTAAGCAGTCCGGCGGTCGTGGCAGCCAGCGCGGTGGCCGGCCGCATCGTGGATCCTCGTGAACTGGATTAGCTGCGACCATGGCCCGCACAGATCGGCGGTTCACCGGCCGCATTTGGAAATACGGGGACAACGTCAACACCGACGTTATCTTCCCCGGAAAGTACACCTACACACTCAAGACGCCTGAGGAGATTGCGGCGCACGCCCTTGAAGACCTGGACCCGGGTTTCGCCGCCAACGTCCAACCGGGCGACCTTGTGGTGGCAGGCCGCAACTGGGGATGTGGTTCCAGCCGTGAACAGGCCGTATCCTGCCTGGTCCTGGCGGGAGTGCGTGCCGTAATTGCCCGAAGCTTTAGCCGTATCTGGTATCGCAATGCCCTGAACAACGGATTGCTTGCCCTTGAATGCCCGGCGTTTGTCGACCTTGCCGTGGCCGGCGATACTGCCACCGTGGTGTTGGACGAGGCGTGCATTGCCACGTCGGACGGACGGACGGCGACATTCCAACCGCTGAGTGATGACGTTCTACGCATCCTTGAGGCCGGGGGCTTAATTCCGTACATCAAACAGCAGATGGCTGTGTGAGCGGCACAGCGGCATCGTACCGGTACACTTGGAAAGGGATTACATCTGTTGAGAGGCAGGAACCACCATGTCCGACATTGAGACAGCCAGCGGCACCGTCGAGTGTCCGGTTTGCGCAGACGACATCATCCTTACCGATGTCATGCAAAACGAAATCGTGGAATGCGAGGGGTGTGCCGGGGAGTTCGAGGTGCTGGAATTGGACCCCTTCTCCCTCGAAGAACTGGAAGAGGACGACGAGGATTACGGCGAGTAGGCAATGCCGCCACGAGCACCGACCCTGTTATTGGCAGGTAACAGCGACGCATGTTGATGGGAGTCATCTTCGGCCGTCTCCGGGTCGAGGAAAAGATGTTGCTTACCGCCCTGGACGCACGCGCCGTCCAGTACGAACTGCTCGACGATCGCCAACTGTCATTTCACATCGCGGGGTCCAAGAAATTGGACCGGGACGATTGGGGACGGTTCGATGTGGTGTTGGAACGGTGCCTGTCCCATAGTCGGGCCCTCACCAGCCTGCGCATCCTGGAGGCCTGGGGGGTGAAGACGGTCAACCGTTCCCAGGTGGTGGACGTGTGTGGCGACAAAATCCTCACCACTGCGGCACTTACCCAAGCAGGGGTCCCATCGCCGCGCACGGCGGTCGCGTTCACACCCGAAAGCACACTCGAGGCCATTGAGGACATCGGTTATCCCGTCGTGTTGAAGCCTGCCGTTGGTTCCTGGGGCCGCCTCCTATCGAAGATCAATGATCGAGAAGCAGCCGAAGCCGTAATCGAACATAAGGAGGTACTCGGCACCTACCAGCACAAGATTTACTACATCCAGGAATACATCGACAAACCCATGCGCGACATCCGTGCCTTTGTGGTTGGCCACGAAACCATCTGCGCCATCTACCGGGACTCACCACACTGGATCACCAACACGGCGCGCGGCGGAGTTTCAAGCAATTGCCCCGTCACCCCCGCTTTGAATCAGGTGTGCGTGGACGCCGCGAACGCGGTTGGTGGTGGAGTAGTGGCTGTTGATGTCCTGGAGGATCCGGAACGGGGACTGTTGGTAAACGAGGTGAACCATACGATGGAGTTCCGCAACAGTGTGAAGCCGACGGGCGTCGACATCCCGGGCCGAATTGTCGACTTTGCCCTGGAGACGGCAGCCGGGTAGGCATGCCACCGGAAGGCACAGCGGCAATGCGTTCCGTGCCGCTGTTGGCTAAATCCCCAGATTCTAGCTTCAGCGTCCTGAGTCCCTGAGCCCATGAGCGATCGCATCCAAGTGGCCATAGCCGGAGGGTCCGGCTACGTGGGCGGCGAATTGCTGCGCTTGCTGGTGGATCACCCGGCCTTTGAAGTGGTCCAGATCACCAGCGAACGGCACAAGGGGTCGTTTGTTCACTTCACCCATCCCAATCTTCGTTCGCGAACCAGGCTCAAGTTCACCGGCCTGGATGAACTGGAGCCTGTGCCACTCCTGTTTCTCTGCCTGCCGCACGGACAGGCGATGCAGCAAATCAACCGGTTCCAGAATCTGGCCGAGAGCATTGTGGATTGCAGCGCCGATTTTCGGCTCGACGATCCCGACCTGTACGCCGCGTGGTACGGGCGGCCGCATTCCGCGCCGGAGTGGCTTGGACGATTCATTTATGGGTTGCCCGAGCTCAATCGCGACCAAATCCGGGGAGCGCGATACGTGTCCGGTGTCGGGTGCAATGCGACAGCCATCAACCTAGCCATCCTGCCGGTGGTGCAGACTGGACTGATTGACGCTGAATCGGAACTGATTGGCGAAGTAAAGGTGGGCAGCAGCGAGGCGGGCAACAAGGTCGGCGATGCCTCCCATCACCCCGTACGCGCCGGTGCCGTGCGCAGTTTCGCTCCGGTTGGGCATCGGCATACGGCCGAGGTCCTCCAACTCCTTGCCGCCAACGGGATCCGTTCCAAGGTCCACATGAGCGGAACTGCCGTAGACAATGTGCGTGCAGCCCTCGCGACGGTTCATCTCTTCGTACCAGCCGGCACCACAGAACGCGACATTTGGAAGGCGTTTCGCACGACCTGGAAGGCTGAGCCGTTCGTCAGGGTGGTCAAGGAAGCAAAGGGGAACTATCGGTATCCGGAACCCAAAATCCTGGCCGGAAGCAACTGGGCCGACGTTGGGTTTGCGTTGGACAGTGCCACGTACCGGCTTGTCTGCATCTGTGCAATCGACAACCTCATGAAAGGCGCCGCCGGCACAGCGGTCCAGTCGGCCAACCTGATGTTCGGACTGGACGAGACCGCCGGGTTGATGTTTCCCGGCCTGCATCCCATTTGAAATCCGATACGGTGGTGGGCAACTGGTAAGGACGTGGCCCACATCCTGGATTGCTACAGTGGAACTCGGGAAACGGAATCCCGGAAGATCCCAGGGCTTCTGATGCCACCGAGATCACAAGCTCGCCCCGAGCTGGGCCGTTGCAGGCCGGTTTGAGACCAACCCGCCAGCTCGAACGGCGTATCCCATGCCCTTCGGTGAACCGGCTTGCCTTTCAATCCAGCCACAGACCGCTGTCCCCGCCATTGCGGGCGTGAACATATACCGAAGTAGTGGCCAACGAGGCGTGGCCCAGTGTCTCCTTGACAGATTGGACAGGTGCGCCGCCGTCGAGGGCGTGACTGGCATGGGCATGCCGGAACCAGTGGGGGCTGATGTCGCGGTCGATGCCAGCCTGCCGCGCCACACGGCGCAGGGAAGTCCAAGCGTTGTTGCGGGCCATGGGCCTCCCCGTGCGCGTGGCGAACACAAGGCCATCCGGCACCGCGTCTTGCGGCCGCAGCTCGATCAGGGTTTCCCTCAAGCGTTCCGAGAGACGGATCACCCGGCCCTTGCCGCCCTTCCCCTGCAGGACAGTAAGCGTGGGCAGCAGGCCTTCCAGATTCAGATCTTCCCAGCGCAGGGCCAGCGCCTCGGACACGCGGCAACCTGTGTGATAGAGCATCAGGTACAGCGCGAAGTCGCGGCCCGGCCGAGCCGCCTCAAGCAGGCGCGCCACTTCGGTGCGGGTCAGGATGCGCCGGCTGAGAGCGGAGGCGGTACCGCTCCTATTGGGGTTGGGCAGATCGTTGATCTCGGCGCAGGGGTTGGATCGTATGTAGCCCTTGCGATGGGCCATGGCAAAGACGGAACGGAGAGCACTCATCATGGTGTTGACGCTGCCGGGTTTACGTTCCTGTGCCAGAGTCGCCTGGAAGTCCTGCAGATCGGCTAGAGTGGTGTCAGCCAGTGGACGGCCCGGACTGTGTGCCTGCCATGTGTTCCAAGCGAATTCATAGGAAGATCGGGTGTGGGCGGAAACCTGGTTGCGCAACCAAACTGCGATCAGCTCCAAATCGGAGGCTATCCGATCCACATTCCGGGCCGCTTGCTGGATCCTGTCCAGCTCGATTGCCACCAGCGCCGCGGCCCGTTGTGCTTCGGGCGGGACATTCGAAGCCGGCAGTTCGTCGATTTCGGTCTGATCCACAGGTTCCGAGACGGAAACCAATGCGGTGTCGGTCATGGTGGTGCTCCAAGCGGGGCAATGGAGAAAAGTATAACATTACTTGCCTAATGTAATATAAAACAAGGACTCCGACCAAGTCCGCCAAACCGCCCCACTCTTGCGCTGTGACAACCTGCCGATCCAGGATGGACCTCCCCGAAGCGAATGACTGAGTGTCTTGCCCGCACCTAGCCGACCCGACCGCCATGTGGACACGCTCTCACTTGTTGGGTTCGACTGTAGCCGCGCGAGAAAGCCACCAGCTTCAGCGCACGGCCAGCTGCAGAGTGTGCGGGACTTGGCGGAAGATTTCTACCGGTGGTCCGACCCTGTCAGCCCAACCTTCGCCATACCAGTGATACTCAATCACGAACATATTTATCACTAATAGATTTTAACTCGTATATTTCATCAACTATCGTTTTGAGAGCTATCCGGTGCGCCTCCGCCCCGCGTACTCTGAATCGGCCGGACACCGCCTTTGGGTCCGTCCAAGGCCGTTCCGCCTTGCCAGACACCAAGCTGGAATCCAATTCCCCAACCCACACAACATAGGACAGCTAATACAGATTATCATAGTCTCAGCACCAAGCACGCAAGTGGCAGTTAAGTACGGACGCAACATGATGATTGGATCACAATCAGCCTTGTCAGTGGCGTTACATGCATCCACATTGCCATGTGGATTGTGATTTGTCGCTGCCAACTGATCAAGAAGACCAACATATAATTTCGAGCACAGCTCCGTTTCCTTACACAAGAAGACATCCGAATTTCATGAGCCGAACACCTGAACGATTCTTGAATTTCAATGTATGAGTTTTTACACAAGTGATTAATTGGTAGCACCAAAGTATGAAACCACTCACCGACAACACCTCATTGTCATCTACCCGAATACAAATAGGCACATGGGGAGGAATACTCCCGATAGGTTGGATGCAGAGAACGGTCCGAACAACGCAGAGGACGCTCCAACGCGCTCTCCAAAGACTGTGGCAGAACCCTTCTCTTCAGTATGCGATGCCAACAATGCC
Organism: Caldilineaceae bacterium; assembly: GCA_965208365.1. Classification (GTDB taxonomy): domain Bacteria; phylum Chloroflexota; class Anaerolineae; order Caldilineales; family Caldilineaceae; genus Bin34. The sequence goes on from OZ242330.1 coordinate 3,807,506, forward strand.
CCCTCACGGGATCCTTCGAACTGCCAGTCATCATATTTGCCAAGCTACTTGCATTGGAGTTCGACATACCCTCTACGCAGTGGCAAGTCCAGTTGATTTTATGAAAGTTGATAATCTAAAATATTTGACTACCACGTAATCGATTTTGAAGTTGACTGGTGAAGTGGACCATATGTCTGATCTGCTAGTTTCATCCCAAGAATGTTGGATGGTATTGTTATCGATGGCGAATCGCCATGAAATAAATATTCTTCAACTCAGAATTGATGGTGTTGACGTCTCTGTTTTTCTGCACGGTTACCTGGTTCTCGAAACTTGGATCGCGGCCAGATTTAATACTATCTGTTGAAGCATAATTTCTTTGTATGCATTTTGTAGTGTCTTGCTGAACAAATAAAAATGCATTTGGTGTCCGTTGCAAACCAAGGATTGCCGCCTGAAGATCTGGGAGACGAGCGGTTCACTGAAGCTTGAACCCACGGTGAGCGCCTGCAGCGGTGGAGCCAGGAATGGTCGCTGGTGATCCTCGGACAGTGGCAGAATGGAGATGCGTGAGGGATGGCGAGTTGGGGACCGGAGGGACCCCGACTTGGGAAAGTGGCCGAATACCTATTTGATTAACAATCGTATTATCAAAATAGAACAGATCATAATTTCCAATTCTTGTTTTGTGAAGCTGTCGCGCGCGAAGTGGGACCGTCGGGATGTCATAGCAGCCACCGCCTGCAATGGCAACACTGGCCTTGTTGGTGACCCAGGTCCTGCATGGCGTACTCACTCCTTCGTCTGTACGGCTAGATCGCTTCCGTGGTCCGATTCGCGGGTGACCAGGGTGGGTTCCAACTACAGGCCTGGGGTTCAGGGACTCCAGTTGCTGGCAACTACCGGCGGCCCGCTGACCATTGATCTGGTGTCATCGTCGGCGCCGGGTCCTTGACGCTACCACAAACGGTCGTTTGTGTTGCGAAGTGCATCGCAACAAAGATCTCCGGATCGTGGCCGTTACGGCTTGGGAGGACGATCAACTCCAAGGTAAGCCGTTCTGTGCTCAGAAGATCATCCCCCCGCGGATGATAGTGCGGCGACCGTGGCAGCGACGTCGTCCGTCAAGACAGCGTCGACTCCCTGCCGTGCATGCTTTGACATTCGCACCGTCGGATCCGTGTCCAACGGTGCTACCAGCACCTGGTTTCGGTGGGCATGCCACACAAACAGCGGATTTGCGGCGAGGTTCGGCCATGCTGGACCCACGAAATCCCACTCGGGTCCCGGTAACAGCATGTTCATTGCCACCGGTCCAATCGGCAGTGCGGGACACACCTCGCGGATCGCCAACAGACAGCGGGGTTTGAAGGATGTCACCAGTACGCGTGTCAAAAACTCGTGCTTGGCAAGGACTTCAACCAAGATTCGTGCCCAGGAAGGGATTGAAAACCTGGGATCCTTCAACTCCAACAGTAGGGCGACATCTGCCGTCAAGGCCAGATCCAGCAGCGAAACCAGCTCCGGAACAAACTGCGGCTCCGGTGCGTCTCGTCCCGGCATGTCCACCGGCGTCGACACTGCTTCGGCTGTGGACAGGTCGGTTACATTTACGTCCCGGCCGGTCGTACGCTTCAGATTGCGGTCATGCAACAGGAGCAACTCGCGGTTCTTGGAAAACCAAAGATCCGTCTCAATGAGGTGCGCACCCTGTTCGATTGCCAGGGCGAAGGAGTGCAAGGTGTTCTCGGGCGCTACAGCCGAAGAGCCCCGGTGGGCAATGACAAACGGAGCCCCGTGGGCCAGACGCGCTTCCCGTACTTCAGTGAATTGCCTCAGGTCGAGGTCGGCAAGCACGCGAAGTCAGGCCTTGAGCACGGTGGCCAGCGCGGACACGACCATGTCCGCCTGTTGCCGGGTGATGATCAGGGGCGGGAGCAGCCGCAGTACGCGCGGTCCGGCGTTGAGCAACAGGATTCTGTGGTCTTCCAGCATCGTCCGGAGGATCGGTGCCGCCCGGGAACGTAACTCGATTCCGATCATCAGTCCCAGTCCGCGAATTTCGCGGATGATCCGGATACCGCGGAGTGCGTCCTTCAGTGTGTCCAGTAGATAAGTACCCATTCTGGCACTGTGGCCAATCAGATCGTGTTCTTGATAGGTGGTGAGCGCGGCTAGGCCGGCGGCACAGGCAAGCGGGTTGCCGCCAAAGGTGCTGCCGTGGACTCCTACGAAGATGTGTTCTTGTACTTGTTCCCCAAACGCAACAGCGCCAATCGGGAATCCTCCGCCCAATCCCTTGGCGATGCACAGGATGTCCGGCTTCAAGACATGATGCTCAATCGCGAACCACTTGCCGGTACGTCCGATGCCAGTCTGAATCTCATCGGCAATGAGTAGTGCCCCTGTCTCCCGGCAACGCTGTTGGACAGCTTGAAGAAACTCGGGAGTACCCACGTTGACGCCTCCCTCGCCCTGGACCACTTCCAGGAACACACCGGCGGTCTCCTCGGTCACCGCGTCCCGAAGAGCATCCACATTGTTGTAGGGCATATGACTGACGCCGGGTAATAGCGGACCGAAGACATCCTGGTTGCGGGCATTCCAAGTCAGCGCCAGAGAACCGGAGGTTCTGCCGTGAAATGCCTTTGACGCGGCAACCAGGTTCGCGCGACCGGTGGTGATCCGGGCCAGCTTGAGCGCTGTTTCGATGGTCTCCGTGCCACTGTTGAGCAGAAACGCGTAGGGCAGGTGATCGGGCAGGACCTCCGACAGCTTGGCGTAGAACCGGCCTCGAGTTTCGCCATAGAGAAACGAAGACAGCGAAGTGAGCGTTTCTGCCTGCCTGGACAAGGCTGTCGCCAAGTCGGGATGCGAGTAGCCCAGCATCGCGATGCCCTGCGAGGAAGTGAAGTCCAGGAAACGATTGCCGTCGGTATCGAACAACCAGGCTCCCTCTCCGCGCGCGAAGGTGATTTCCGCCCGTTTCGGAATGAAACCACCTGACATTCGCAGTTCGATTTCTCTGAGATCGGAGATGTCCTCCGACATGACTGACGATTGGTGGTTCATCCGATATGGGTTCCGTGAGCCTCGACCAACGCCTTGGTGACCGGGTTTTCCACCCGTCCATCCGCGATCACAACTTCGCCAACCCCTTGTTGCAGGGCATCCTGGGCACCCATCACCTTCCGTTTCATGCGCCCTTCGGCGAGGTCGATGAATTGGTCAATCTGATTCGGCTTGATCGACGAAATCAAGGTTGACTCATCAGGATACGACCGCAAAAGCCCCGCCACATCGCTGAGATAGAGCAGTATGTCCGCCTGCAAGGAGACGGCCATGTGCGCTGCGATCCGATCACCGTCCACATTGATGGCCTCGTTGTCATGGGAAAGGGCCGGCGGAGTCAGCACCGGAATGAACCCTTCCCTCAGGAGCAACTGAACCAGACGAGTGTCCACGTGGTCTACGGTTCCGGTCCAGTCATCCCGGATCATTACCCAGCGATTGCCTTTGCGTACCCGTATCTTACTCTTGCGCGTGCCGCGGACAAGCCGACCGTCCAACCCGCTCAAGCCGACCGCATTTACCCCACGCTTCTGCAATGCCTCGACCCACAGCTTGTTGATCTGGCCACAGTAGACCATGAGGAAGATTTCCAGTGTCCTCCGGTCCGTACGCCGGCTGGTCAATCCGTTACGGCCTTCAACGAACTCTGGAGGATGGCCCAGCGCTTCGGATACTGCGTTTGTGTGTTCCGCGGCACCGTGGACGAACACGAGTTGTTCGCCCTGGTTCACTAATCCTGCCAAGTCGTCGGCTACGGAATCCATCGAGATGGACAACCCGCCGCCAGCCTTGACGATCAACATGGCCCCGAACCCAGTCCAGGCCCGCACCGTCGTAGGTTCAAACGCCCAGTCATGCTGCGGAACCGCCCGTTGCTATACTCACACATCCTGGTTGGGCCGGCACCGCCAGAGCCATCCGACGGCGATTATACGGTTTGATGTCACCACAGTTCAAAGTTTACGTCACAGACATCGGCTGGTCTTCCCTGGCCGCCGAACTCGAGGTCCTGGACCCCTTGGACGCGGTCCTGGAAATTGCACCGGACTGCACGGACAAACAAATGGCGGAATACGTGCGGGATGCCGATGCGATTATGACGTGTTGGAGGACGATTCCGCCGGAAGTGGTGTCGTCAGCGGAACAATGCCGCGTGATTGCCCGGTATGGAATCGGGCTCGACAACATTCCGGTTGCCCTGGCCACGGAACTGGGTATCCTGGTCGTCAACGTGCCCGACTTCTGCCTGGACGAACTAACGGACCAGGTGATGGCGGGAATCCTTTCGCTCTCCCGCCAACTCCCCGCACTCGATGCTTCTGTGAAACGGGGTGAGTGGTCTCGGGCCACGTCCGTTCCCCTAAGGCAACTACGCGGCCAGACACTGGGCTTGCTTGGATTTGGCAACACCGCCCGGCACCTTGTGCCAAAAGCACAGGCCTTCGGCCTGAAGGTGATTGCCTATACGCCGCGCCTTGCAGCTGCCGCCTTACCCGATGGCGTGGCCTTGGCCCAGTCTTTCCAGGACCTGTTGGAACGATCCGACTGGCTTTCAATCCACGCGCCGCTGACCCCGGAAACAACCAAACTGTTTGACGACCGCGCCTTTGCGGCCATGAAGGATTCCGCTGTGCTGATCAATACATCGCGCGGTGCCATCATTGACGAACCTGCCTTGAACCGCGCACTCATGAGTGGTTCCATTGCCGGCGCAGTGTTGGACGTCTTGACGACCGAACCTCCCGCCTCAGACATCCCGTGGCAAGACCACCCCAATGTGTTGATGACTCCACACTCCGCATTCCTCTCCGAGGAATCGCTCCGAACCCTAGCTACCCGAACCGCCCAAAACGTTGCATCCGTTCTCATGGGGCAAGTTCCGGACAGCGTGGTCAACCCGGAGGTTCTGGTCCAGGACAACTGCCGAATTCAGGCCTGAAACCAAATGGTCTGGTTGCCTGTCCAGGAAGTCGGTACCAAACTCCGACTGTCGGTTCGGGCAGCTTGGCCAACCGGTCGAGTCCGATCCCCGAATCCCGCCATCCGAATAGCGCCTTGCTCGCGCATGTCCCCAAGGAAACACTGCAGGCCGAGATTCAAACTGCGAACCCTGAAGTCTGTACGCAATTTATGCGAACCAAAGGCATTGAGGCAAGACGCCAAAGATCGGTCTTCCCATTCCAAAGGTCTCACTAGCTTGTATTGGTCTGGACCAGAGACGACAGAGAGGAAGCAACTGTCTCTTTGACGTCGGAAGGGCGCTTGCACAACGGACTGTTGGATGGAACCCAAGCTAACAACTCGACAGAGGGATTCGCATAGCCTATTACGTCACGAGCACTGGAATTACCGTGACCGATTGGTTCCCCGCGCGTGCGCGGGAGGCCGGTAGGCTTTGGGACTGGATTGCTGTACCCTTCCGTCGAAGGGGCAATTTAGCCTCGCCCTTGCCGCAGTATGTGGGATCACCAAGCTGTGTGGCCAAGGTTCACCGTGACCGGACCATTGCATCATCCGATGTAAGCCGGCAACAGCCCCGTCCGCCCCGGGTCCAGATTCCAGTCCGCCAACATTGCCCGGGACAGCCGACAGACCATTGTGTATGCCGGATCGTAAATGTTGCCGAGGTCGTACCTAACCTGTTGTCCCATCATCAGATGGACCGTTTCCAAATCGTAGCCGCATTCGTCAACAAGCCAACGTGACACTTCAGTGGTCGCATGTCGTGTGGCCTGATCCAGGGGCCGGGCGCTGCCGGCCACGAAAATGTCGGAGTCGTTGTACCCGCGCGGCCAACATAGCTTCTGGTTCTTGACCACATCAACACTGAACTCCACCTCGGCGGAAATTTCGATGCCGGTCCCCACGATCTCGCCGTCGCCCTGGAGGGCATGCACATCGCCTAGGTAGAGCAGGGCCCCCGGTACCGATACCGGAAACAGTGCCGTGACACCGTCACGCCATCCGCGGTAGTCCATGTTTCCGCCATGAGGTCCGGGAGTGGCCGTGCTGATTGCCTCCCCTCCTGCCGGTGCCACGCCGAAGCATCCAATCATGGGGTCCATTGATTGCCACGGAAGTGCTTCACCATCGGATACGCGAACCAGACCAGCCGCCGTGTCGACATCCCAAACCGTAAGGGCAGGGGAAGGCACCGGCAGCCCCTGCAGATAGTCCGGATCAAGTACGTCTCCGGCCAATATGTTCCTGGTCCATCCCGTGCTGCGGTCCGGCTTGATGCCGATCAGATGCATGACCAGGGCGTCACCCGGCTCTGCCCCCTCGACATGGAACGGTCCTGTCATCGGATTGGGCCGGCCGGCCACAGTTTCGCCGCGATGGTCCGCGCCTCCGGCATCGACGGTGCAAGTCCGCACTACATCTCCGGGTTTGAGATGGCACTCGGGTTCGTGCGTGCCGATGGTGTTAAACCACTTGGATGGAGCAAATTCAACCAATGCCATTGGGGGATCCTCCCTGATGCTAGAAGTACCTCAGGAAACGACAAGTCGTTTCTCGTATTGCAGGATGGTCACTTTCGGCACGAAGCCCAGCCGCTGGTTGATGGCCAGCATCGGATTGCGTTCTTCGTTGCCGGTCACAATCATGGTCGCCCCTTCCCGGCGCGCCTGTTCAATCGACTTGAGCTTCAGTGCGATTGCTAGGCCCCGCCGACGCCAGGCGCGTCGGACACCAGTCAATCGAATGTCCCAGACAGTCGGAGTTCCCGGAATTCGGTTGGCAGCGGTGAAGGCCGCGTATGGTCCACATCCTTCAGCTTCATTGGACTCGGTGCGATCGACTGCGATCATCCATGTATCTGGCGATGCACCGGATTTGCGCAGCATGGTGTCGAAGTCGGCCTCCGTTATGGAAGGAGGACCGTATGGCCGAGGAACATCCGTGTCGACCTCCAGCCACGCGCGGTGCAGTTTGAAACACCACTTGGGATCATTCTGCATCAGGCTCGGTAAGTTGTGGAACGCAAATCCTGCTTCCTCCGCAGCTTGAATTCGCCCTACCCAGGGATCGAAGTCGAATCCCTGAACATCCAGAGCCGAGTTCAAATCGCGTTGGAGGCACACGTAGCCGTTGGCTTCAAGCCAGTCAACGCGCACTGGTCTGTCATCGCGCACCTTGAGACTGAGGACACCGACCTCCAAGCCTTCGATTTGCTTCAGGACATACGCCTCCACGAGCGAGTGAATTGCCTGTCCGCCCACCATGAGGTTTTCCAAGGCGGGGTAGAGCATGAAGTCGTACGTCATGCAATCCTGGATTCCGATCCAGGTCGGCTTGTACACCTGGCCGCAGCCGACAACCTTCGTGTCCATGGTTGCCACGAATAGGTGCGGAAACCGGTCCTTGCTTCCGGTTGCCAAACGGGCACGAAAGTGCGCCAAGGTGTCTGGGGGACGGTCGGGTACGTAGGCTGCACCAACCGCAAGCCACGCGCGGCACTCTTCGTCTATCGGCTCAAACTCCCGAATGTCGAATCCCATGCAATCCCCCTTGCGGACATGCCGGCCCGGCTTGGCACCGGAGACAGTCTCCCGGTTCGGGAACATCGGTTTCCCCTAAACCTGCGAGCCGCGGGAGTTGCCGACGGTTCGAAGGTATGCCAACCACATGGCGCAGTCGATGGTCCGGCCTCCGATTGTGTCGTACCGGACGGTTTCTGCACAGCCGGATCCTACAGGAGCACGGCGGCCACCGTCGACTCGGTCCGGGTGGCCGATGGCCACCGGTTACAACTGCTTCTCGTAGTCCTGCCAGGCGGGAGAGGGTTTGAACCCCAACTTAATGTTGATGTCGTACATGGGATTGTTCTCTTCGTTGCCGGTTTCGAGCCGCGCGCCGCCCATGTCGCGGGCTTGGGCAATCGACTTCAGTTTGATGGCCGTGGCAATGCCCCTGCGGCGCCAATTCCGGCGGACGCCGGTCAGCCAAATGTCCCAAACCGACGAATCACTCAGGGCGGGATTGACACAGGTCAACCCCGCGTAGGGCCCGAACCTGGGACTGCTCTCAGGCAACGAACTGTTGTCCACAGCTATCAGGTTGGTCTCCGGGCGCAGACTCGGACTCTTCAGCATCTTGTCGAATTCGTCGACCGGTACGGGTTTGGGTTCATTGGGACCAGGGACGTCAAGATCGATTTCCACCCATGCTTCGTGCAACTTGGCATGCCAGTCCGGGTCATGTTCCTGCAGGTGCGTAAGGGTATGGAACTCGATGCCGGAAGACTCGACCTTTTCAACAAAGCCTTGCCACGCATCAAAATCGAAGGTGGCCACGTCCAGCGACGAAGAGGGATAGCGCATCACCGCTGCGTAACCGTTGTCAATCAACCAGTTCACCCTTGCCGTCTTGTCTTCGCGTGAACCTGTCAAAAGAACTTCTGTCGGCCGGTCGGAGATGAGTTTCAGGACGTGCCGTTCAACGTGGGAGTGGACCGGCAGCCGATACACCACCAGTTCTTCATGATCCGGGTGAACCATGTGGCTGAATTGGATTCGGCCCTCCACGTTCAGCCAATAGGGATCCGAGACATCGCCATAACCAATGATGACGCCATCCAGTGTGAGGACGAACCTGGCTCTGAACTTGTCCTTGCGTGCCGTCTCGTCCCTGTACTTCCACTGTTCCAGTGTGTTGGGCGGGTATTCCGGCCAGCAGGCGTTCCCGATCGCGAGACACACCAGATACTCTTCGTCAACTGGGTTGAAGGGGCGGATCCTGAATTCCACGACTGTCTCCTTACCAAAATGCCGAATGCCGACTTGCTTTGTTGGCTCGGTTCGACGAATCGGGACCCCGGGCCTGCCAAAGGGCGCAGACTCTATAACCGGGCAGTTAGTGGTGTCAACAATGTGGGGTCCTGGCCCTCAGGACTTCCAGCAGAAACCTTGGTCGATGTCCATCAGGCCCTGTCCGCGCCCCTCCGGTTTTCGGTCGGAATCCGGCAAGGGACAGCTGCCAGTGATGGCCTTGCGTAAGTGCATGCCCGGGACCGTTTCCGGATCGACTCTCAGGATTGTGGGCTGGCCTAAATACCACCTTGGCAGCACGTTGGAATGCTATGGCTCACGGCAGTCGGCTTGGAAATCGCTGAAGGGTTGGAAAGTTGCATGGAGTTCATCTCCGCTGCCTCTCGGCCGACTGATTCCCGTTCTTCGTTACTGGAGTTTTCCGTACTCCTTCCAGGCAGGCAAGGAGGCGAATCCCAACTTGATGTTGATCCCATACATGGGGTTGTTTTCTTCGTTGCTGGTCCTCATCCGAGCACACCCCAGGTCGTGCCCCTGGGCAATCGACTTCAACTTGATCGCTGTTGCGATTCCTTTACGACGCCAAGCGCGGCGAACCCCTGTAAACCGGATTTCCCAGATCGTTGCATTGCGTAGCAAGGGATTGGCCAACGTCAGCCCTGCGTAGGACCCAAACCCAGAGCAACTCGCCACTTGTGAACCGTTGTCCACGGCAATCAGGTTGGTCTCCGGACACATGGCGGAGCTGTTCAGCATCTTGTTGAATTCGTTGACCGAAATCGGCCTCTCCTCGTTTGAGGTGGGAGCATCGAGTTTGATTTCCACCCATGCCTCATACAGTTTTGTATGCCAGGCGGGATCATGCTCCTGCAAGTAGGTACGAGAAAGGAACTCAATCCCCGAAGCCTCAACTTTCTCGACGCAGCCTTCCCACTTCCCGAAATCGAAGGCGGCCACGTCCAATGACGAAGAAGGAGACCGCCTCACAGCCCGATAGCCGTTGTCTGTCAACCACCCAACATTGACCATGTTGTCCTCGCGCGCGGTGGTCAACAGAACCTTGATCTGCCGGTCGGAAATGAGACTCAGAACATACCGTTCCACATGGTCGTGGATCGGCTTGCGGTCCACGACCCATCCTTCATAATCGGGATGAACAGTGTGATCAAACTGGATTCGGTCCTCCACGTCCAACCAATAGGGATCTGAGACAACGCCGTAACCGATGATGACGCTGCCCAACGTAAGAACGAACCTGGCACGCAACACGTCCTTGTGTGCGGTTTGGTCATGGTACTTCCACTCGTCCAGAGTGTCCTGAGGATCTTCGGGGTAGCACGCTTGGACAGCCAAACATGCCAGATACTCTTCGTCTACAGGGCAGAAGGGACGGATCTCGAAATCCACGGCTGTGTCTCGCCCCGGACAGCCAACTACCCCCACACCCCTGAAGATTCGGGTTCGGCGCCGTGGTGCGGGCCATGCGCCGGAACCCTATAACCGGGATGGCGCCACTGTCAGCCAGATACTTGGCTGAACCCCTGGACGATTTCCACCACTTCCTGTCCGTACTGCTCTAGCTTCCAGTCCGGTAGGATGTGGTATCCAGCCAAAGCGGCAACGGACATGGGAGCTTCCGCGGCTATGGCCTTGAGCGAATGCTTGCTCAGAACGATGTCCGGATCGATACCCCGTTCATTGGACTTGCCCAAGCGCCACTTGCGGAGCGCGTTGAAAAGCCCAAGTTCGCGGCGATCGGTGATGGACGTAGTAGACGGCTTGAACGGACGCACCGCCACCCGTTGGCTCTGTCCTTGCTGGATACAGGAGAGAATGTCGTCCCCCAGCAGGCGTACCTGTCTGCGATCCAGGCATTTGCATTGTTCAAGCAACCGACGTGTAGTAGGTTGATCGTGAGCCAACGACAACAGTACCTTGTCGGTCACCACACGACTACGCGGTCGGTCCCAAGCCTGCGCCACTTCCTCGCGCCACTCCCATAAGGACTTGTACACCCCCATGTGCTTCAAGGAGACCTGCTTGGTGGTCTGGTGATCCCAGAAGGTTTTGTCCCGCGAACCAACCCTGGAGTAGTCGGCGGACGCGACCTCCTCCATGTGAGCCAACCCTTCCGCAAGTCGGTCACAGTCCGACAGGCAGCGGAACAGTTTTCGATACAGTGGCACAAGGTAGGCGACATCGCCGCAAGCGTAGGTAAGCTGACTTGCCGTAAACGGCCGCTTGCCCCAATCGGACATGCGAACCCGTTTGCTTTGATGAACCTGAAACTCATCCTCCAGAATCGAGCCGATGGAGGTGGACGTCCAACCAGCCAGGCGCGCAGCGATTTGGGTGTCGAACAGATTCGCGACGCGGATGCGGAACTCCTTGTGGAGGTACCCCAGCTCGCTCTGGGCACCGTGCATCACAAACCGGCGATTTGGATCGGCAAACAACGGGACCAGACTGCGGACGTCGACCCGGTCCGGATCCAACAGCCAAAGTTCAAGTTCGCTGTCGCGACCGTCCCAGCAGCGACGGACCATGGCAAACTGCATCAAACAAATGCGCGATGCATAGCTGTGTGCGGAATTGCTTTCAGTGTCCAGCGCAACCAGCGTGTGGGTGGACAGGGCACGTTCGAACCGCTGGAGATCCAACTCTGAATCCACCAGAACACAGCCAAGGGTGTGCATACGCCCGTTGCGCGTAGCAAGATTTACTTGGATGTCTGACATGAATGCTGTAGCGGAAAGTGGCGAAGCGACGCAGTGGGATCCTTCCATCAAGTATAGACGATCGACACGATCTGCACAGGTCGAACGCGAGAGTCTTTCCGAAATCAGTCCCAAAAACCAAAATCTCTATGGCGGACACTGTTGGACCGCAAGGTTGGAACTGCCTCGCAGCAGCTCTAACTACATTGCCAACATTCCTTCAACATGATTGACACGGTTGTGCTTGACGCCGAAGGTCACGTGGCGTGCGGCATCGATGCCGCAACGGTCCTGATGTGTCTGCACCAGGGTCGATGCCGGGCTTGGCTCGACTTCAACAACCCGACGGAAGCGGAATTGGATTTCGCCTTGGAGAAGGTTCTCCCCGCCCACGAACTGGCACGCAAGGATGTGCGGGACCAGGAGGGCACGCCCAGGTTGGCAGAATATCCCAACTGCCTGGTCATCGTGTTTCATTCCGTCGAGGGGTCGCGAACGGATCCGGCGGGCTTGACCACAGTCGAACATGTAGCCGTCCTGGGCCACAACCTCCTCATGACGTTTACCTACGATGACAGGCTCCATTTCGCAGAAATGCACGATTCGGTCCATCACAGGTCTGGTGGCTTGGCACTGGGGACGGTACGGCTGTTTCACGAACTTCTCGACCGCCAAGTGGGCCAAGCCAGAGGGTTGATCGAGAACTTGGTCGGATCGCTTGAATCCCTTGGGGATGTTATTTTCACCCGCAATCTGTCCGCGGCCAGCGAGCATGCAATCATGGAAGACATCCTGCAGGCCAAGAGCACTGCATTGCGGTTGCAACGGATCCTGGGACCGCAAGCGGAACTGCTGCGCAAACTAACGGTTGAACATCGGACGTCCATCAGTCCCCAGGAACGGGCCTACTTCCAGGTGACCTTGGAGGAATCCGTGCATCAGGAGTCCTTGGCAGACCTGCTCGTGGAATTGGCCAACGGCACCATGACCACGCATCTGAACCTTTCTAACTACCGGTTGAGCGAGGTCATGAAGGTCCTGACCATGATCGCCACCGTGTTCATTCCCCTGACGTTCGTGACGGGACTCTTTGGAATGAACTTCTCGCACTTGCCTGGGACGCAGTCGCCGTTTGGCCTGGTGGCGGTGATCGCCGCCTGCTTGGTTCTCACCATCGGCATGCTTTTGTTCTTCAGACGCAAGCGATGGCTGTAGCATTGCCCCACGGAACCAGCCTCTCGGCACTCGGAGCTCCTACTTCATGACCAGTACCTATACGTTTCGTTCGGCCGCGGGTGCCGACTACGGGAAAGTCATCGACTTGTGGATGCGGGGCGTGTCCAGCGACCGCGTCGCCATTGATCAGATTGCCAACACTTGGTGGAAGCGCCTCCTATTCCGATATGTGGCAGGCCGCAAAATCTTCCAACAGGACATGCAAACCGCGGTGGTACTCAAGGACGGCATCCTGTGCGGCTACTATGGCCTACAGTCAGCAGCCGACACTATGAGCGTCTTCGACTGGGGACTGAATCTCGACTGGGGCACAGAAGGTCTGAGTGTGTTCGGATTGATGGTCGAACATATTCTTGACGACATCTACGAGCGCAACGACGACACCGAATCACTGGTCATCGGCACTGAACGTCATGAACACGATGTACGCGCCGCCTTGGAACAGAGCGATTTTGAACCTCTCGACTACCAGATTGCACAAATGGTGACTGACTTGCCGCTGGCGCACAACGAGCCCCGCGACGAGATGGATCTCCACCTTACGCTGCGCAACGCTCATTCCTTTGCCGATGCCATGGAGGACTGGATTCGGGTGGACTATCAGGGCGACAAGAGAAAGGCGGCCATCGTCCTTCCCATCCACAATGCGCTGCCCTTGCGGACCGTCACCTACGAGATTCTCGAGGGAGAGGATCCCAAGGGCTTTGTCCAGTTCTCATCCCACAACGATGAAGCCCGTTTCCTTTATGCACTGGATCCGGGACTGTGGGGCTCGCCGTTGGAACGCTTGGCCGTGACTGCCTTCTGCACGCAGCTGGCTCGCAAACAACGACGGGTCCGGTTGCGCACGTTCAGCCTGGCCCACCTCCATGCCAGCCGTGAGTCCCTCGCTTCGCTGGGTCTGAAATTTGAACTCGCTCCCTGGGAACGGTGGGTACATCTGCTCTTCGAGGAGGATGAAGAAGGTGACGGCACGATCGGTGACAAAGAAGGCTGAACCGAGACGCTGGCAGGAGCTGGAAGCGCGTGGCAAGCCGAATCGGAAGGAGCTATCCAGATGCCGGGCCAGTCGGTCGGTTCGAAGAGGTGCGGCCGTGTCGTGGTTGATTGGTTCCGGTAGCAGACCTTGCGAAACCCGGCAGCCGGCAACCCGAACCGCCGGGAACCGGCCACAGACGTAGTTGATCAAAAGCGAGGCATGATGGTCCAGACAACAGGCGGGTTTCTACGTCGCCACTTGGGTCCCGGCTCCCGGGATGAGGCGACTATGCTAGCCGCGCTCAAGGTGGACAGCCTTGACGCGCTTGTCCAACAGACGATTCCCGAATCCATCCACCTTCCCCAACCGCTGACGCTGCCTGAACCCATCGACGAGCCGACAGCCCTCAAGGAACTCCGCCGCATGGCGGCCACCAACCGCCGTACAACATGCTTCATTGGTCAGGGTTTCCACCCGTGTGTTGTCCCCTCGGTTATTCGACGCAACATTCTTGAGAACCCTGGCTGGTACACGCAGTACACGCCATATCAGGCCGAAATCGCGCAGGGACGGCTTGAAGCCCTGCTCAACTTTCAGACGCTGATTGCCGATTTGACAGGTCTTCCGGTGGCCGGTGCTTCGCTGTTGGACGAAGCTTCAGCAGCCGCGGAAGCAATGACGGTTTGTTGGCGCGCAAGGTCCAGACGGTCCCAGGCCGACACCTTCCTGGTCACGGACCGAATCCATCCTCAAGTCCTCAAGGTGCTCGAAACCAGGGCACGCCCGTTGGACATCCGCGTCGCCACGGCGCCGCTGTCTGAAATGGAGCCGAATGCGGATGTGTTCGGGGTGCTGGTTCAGTCCCCCGACACGGACGGCACGGTACACGACTACCGGGTACTTACTGAGCTTGCGCACGCCGCCGGGGCCAAAGTGGCGACGGCCACCGATCCGTTGGCGCTGGCCATGTACGTTCCGCCTGGGGAAATGGGTGCCGATGTGGCGTACGGCACCACACAGCGTCTGGGCATGGGACCCGGCTTGGGCGGTCCTCATGCCGCCTTCATTGCCGTCAGGGACGAACTAAAGAGACTGATGCCGGGGCGCATGGTGGGGGTTGCCCGCGATGCCACGGGCCGGCCGGCTTTGCGCCTTGCCTTGCAGACGCGGGAACAGCACATCCGGCGCGAAAAGGCAACCAGCAACATCTGCACGGCCCAGGTTCTTCCCGCCGTCGTTGCCTCCATGTATGCGGTGTACCACGGACCGGAAGGCCTTGCCTCGATTGCCGCGGAAATCCACCGGAAGACCTGCACACTCAGAAGGCAGTTGGAAGTGGCAGGTGCACGGGTATGCCAGGGCCCGATCTTTGATACGGTCAAGATCCTGGACATACCCGACCAGAGTCTGGATGCCGTTTGGGAGGATTCCCAGCGGCAAGGGATCTCCCTGCGGAGATACGCGGATGGTGCGCTGGGTGTGTCCATGTACGAGGGTGTCTCGCCGGAAGAACTCGACAGATTGCACGCAGCCCTTGGGGTGGAACCACACCGAGGAATCGCGGATTTGCCTGCGGTACCGGCACAACTTTCCAGGACATCGGAATATCTGACCCACCCGGTCTTTCACATGTACCGGTCGGAAGCGGAACTGACCCGGTACATGGCGCGTCTGCAAAAGCGCGATCTGTCCTTGACCGACGCCATGATTCCGTTGGGCTCGTGCACGATGAAGCTGAATCCGGCTGCTTCGCTCGAAGCGGTTACATGGCCGGAATTCGCCGAGACACATCCCTTCGAACCCCCCTGCAACCAAGAAGGCTACCGTGCGTTGACTGAACAGTTGTGCGCCTGGCTGGCCAAAATCACCGGTTTTGCAGGGGTGTCGCTGCAGCCCAACGCAGGATCCCAAGGGGAACTGGCCGGATTGTTGGCAATTCGATGGTACCTCCATTCCATCGGGCAAACCCACCGATCGGTCTGCCTGATACCCGCGTCGGCCCATGGCACCAACCCGGCCAGCGCCCAACTGGCCGGGTTCCAGGTAGTGGTGGTCGCGTGCGACAAGCAGGGGAACATCGATCTGGAGGACCTCCAGCGGAAACTCGACGAGCACGGACCGCACATCGCGGCCTTGATGATTACCTACCCTTCAACCCATGGAGTGTTCGAGGAATCGGTCAACACCGTCACGGAGTTGATCCATGGCTGTGGAGGCCAGGTATACGTGGACGGCGCCAACATGAACGCCATGGTTGGGCTGTCATCGCCCGCCGCGATCGGCGGTGACGTCTGCCATCTGAACCTGCACAAGACGTTCTGCATTCCGCATGGCGGGGGAGGACCGGGCATGGGTCCGGTTTGCGCAGCCGACCATCTGGTTCCGTTCCTGCCGTCGGACCCCGTCGGTGAACCGGCCACGGAAACAACGGGGGCGGTGGCAGCCACGGACTGCGGCAGCGGAGCCATCCTGCCGGTTTCGTGGACCTATATCCGGATGATGGGGGCAGCCGGGTTGACCAAGGCCACGCAGACGGCCATCCTGGCAGCCAACTATGTTGCCGAACGGCTTGGCGGCTACTACCCGATATTGTTCAAGGGCCAAAACGGACGCGTGGCCCACGAATGCATCATCGACCTTGAGTGGCTGAAGCCGGCTGGCCTCACGGTGGACGACGTTGCCAAACGCCTCATCGACTACGGGTTCCACGCGCCGACCGTATCCTGGCCGGTTCCCTTCACGATGATGATCGAACCGACCGAAAGTGAAGGCCTGCGGGAACTGGACCGGTTCTGTGACGCTATGATCAGGATCCACGGGGAAATCCAAGACGTGCTGGAAGGCCGTTATGCTGTCGAGGACAGCCTGCTGCGGCACGCGCCCTTCACAGCGGAGATCCTCGCGACCGAAGTTTGGCCCCATCGATTCAGTCGCAGGCAAGCCGTCTTCCCTGCGGAAGGAAGTGCCGAATCAAAGTTCTGGCCATCCGTCAGCCGGATCGACAATGTCTGGGGCGATCGCAACTTTGTCTGCGTCTGTCCGCCACTGTCCGAATATCAGTAACGCAGACGGATGCGAATCACTCTCGGGGAGAGGCCACCGGATCATCAAGTTCGGCTGCATAGGGGATGGAGGCAGCGGCCCCGGCGCGCGTGACACATACGGCCGCCGCACGATTGGCTAGCGCAAGAGCTGTTGCGGCGGATCCCGATTTCATGAACCCGGCCATGAAGTAGCCGATAAAGGTGTCACCGGCACCTGTCGTGTCGACTGGACGAACGGAAATGCCGTCGACGGCGATGGTGCCCTGTGCCGAACCGCAGTAGGCTCCATCCGCTCCCCTGGTGACCACCACAGTCATGTCCGCATAGTGGCTCAACAGGTGACCGGCAATCCGTTCCGCTTGATTGAATCCGGTCAACTCCTCCCCTTCCAGTTGGTTTACGAACAGGACGGACACCTGGTCCAACGGGAAGTTGGAGGACAGGTCGTCGGCCATGGGAGCGGGGTTGTATGCCACCGACCAGCCGCGTGCCGCCGCCAGGTGCATCATTTCGGGCACCTCGCTGGTTTCGTTCTGAAACAGGACCCACCCCAGCTGCGCCTGGCCATCCAGCACGCCAGCCAGCTGTGCAGCCTCGACCGTTTGGTTGGCACCGCCGTAGATGAATATCGAGTTCTCTCCCGCGCGGTTGACCTGGATGATGGCATGTCCACTGGCAATATTTTCGCGAACCAGTACCCCTGACACGTCTACTCCACTCTCCTCCAACAGGTCTGACAGGAACTGCCCTTCCTGTCCGATACAACCCATATGTTTCACTTCAACACCGGCCCGTGCGGCTGCCACCGACTGGTTCAAGCCTTTGCCACCACTGAACTTCGCATAGTCTAGAGTGTGAATTGTCTCTCCGGGCCGAGAGATTTCCTCAACCTGATAGACATGGTCGATGTTCAGTGATCCAACGGTGACCAACATGACTCCCTCCTGAAGACCAAGGGTGAATCCGGTTAGGCTAGCTGTTCAAGCAGCGGGTCCGCGTGGCGCGTTTGGAGCTCATTGAGCACCTCCGCCATCTCCTGTGCCAGTCTCTCGAATTCCGGGAAGTAGGCCAGATTGCGGGTCTCGAACGGATCCTCAATCAGATTGAACAACTGGTAATAGCCGGGCACGATGCCTCGCCTGCGCTGCCGGTAGTAGCGAACTAGCTTCCACTCGTCGGCAATGACACACCGGTGCACGTGACGGTACGCGGCCATGAGGCATGCATCCGGGTCGTTGAGGGCCCCAGAACGGCCCTGCCACAACCTGTGACCCGAAAGTCCCGCGGGCACGGGCAGGTCGGCCAACTCGCAAAGGGTGGGAAAAACATCGGTATGGGTCACCAAACCCGGGACCATGGTCCCCGATGCCACAGCTGGACCTCGCAGTACACAGGGAATGCCCAGGCTGTGCTCATACATGTTTTGCTTGCCCATCAGTCCGTGCTGTCCAATGGACAAGCCATGGTCCGCCAGGTACAACACCAATGTGTTGTCTGCGAGTCCCGTTGCTTCAAGCGCATTCAGGATATCGCCGACCCGCAGGTCCAGGTGGGTGATCATGTCGTAGTAGTGGGCAAGGTGGTTCCTGATGCGTTGGGGCGGCCGCGGGGTTGCCTCAAGCAGTTCGTCCCGGATTTCGGACACTTCAATATCGAAGGGATGTTCCGGGTAGGTATTGGGGGGCAGTTCCATGGTTGCCGTGACCTGGCCGTAAGCCGGTGCCCAGTCGTCGGGTGGGGTGCGCGGATCATGGGGAGCCGTAAACGCGGTATACAGGAAGAACGGCTCATCGCCCGAGCGGGTCCCAAGAAACTCGATGGCGGCATCCGCAAAGAGATCGGTCGAATGTTCCCGACCCACTTGCGCGGACTCGGCCGGATAGGACGCGGTCGCGTCGTAGCGGTGGACGGGAACCGCATCATGGTCGGACATCCCTCCCAGGAAAATCCGGTCGCCACCGGCAAAACACCGGTTGAAGCTCGCGACATCGTTGTGCCACTTGCCGATGCCGTAGGTTGCATAGCCATGTTGACGGAAGTGCTCGGGCAGCAGTGGCTTGTCCGTGCGCAGGGTGTGGAGGCCCAGGTAGTCGTTGTCGGTCTTGCTGACAACCGCGTCGAAAGTGGACAGCCCAGTGAGCAGACTGGCGCGGCTGGGTACGCACACGGCCGGGGTCAGTCCCCCCATGGTGTAGGCACGGGTACATCGGAGGCCGTCGGCTGCCAGCCGATCCAGGTTGGGAGTCCTTACGGGTTCGCGTCCTGTGCATCCAAGAGCACTGGCGCGATGGTCGTCGGCAACAAGCACAACGACGTTGGGATTGGTGTTCATGCCCACCTGCTGTGGTCGCGTAACATGCCATCCAGCACTGCCACCGGTCTGTGCAGAACATCATACTTGCGGGTCCGGTCACGCGGCCCCGGAAAGGTGCAGGAAGGACATGCACTTCTGCCCGTTCTGGTCCGACCGTTGTCGGTCAAGCCCTCCGTCAAGGTAAACCTGTCGATCCCTGGCAGACTGCTTCTTCAACGGGAGCGCCAGACCCAAACGCACTGCGGCAAACATGCTGCGAGCTTTCTGAAGAAGGCAGCGCCGGTCGAAACCGGCCCGGAAGCGGCATGTGCGCGGGGCCTGTTACACTGGCGTTTTGTTGGTCGCACAACTTGGCGACAGGATCACCTTCCAGGAGATATCCCATGAACATACAACTGACCAGACGGTCTTTTTTGCGTGCTGCGGCCGCAACATTGGGCCTCGGCGCGTTGTCGGCCTGCGCTGCTCCCGCCGGTGCGCCGGCCTCGGGCGAGGCCGGCGCGGCCATGGAGACGGTTGAGATCGCCTGGTACGAATGGGGCGACGTGCTGGACAAGGAAATTGCCGATCGATCCATCGCGGACTTCCAGGCCGAAAATCCCCACATTCAAGTTCGGCTGGAACAGGCCCCTGGCCAGTATTACGACAAGCTTCAGGCCGCCCTGGCCGGCGGCACCGCCGCAGACATCATCAACAACCAGACTTGGCTGTGGCAGAGCTTCTCCGCTAAGGGGGTCTACCAACCCCTCGACGAACTGCAGGCCCGGGACTCCTATGACACGCCCTTCCCGGCTGCCTGGGACAGTGTGTATGAGACCCAGACGCGCTTCCGCGGTGAACTGTACGGCATACCATGGAACATGAACTCCATGGTCATCTTCTACTCCAAGAAACCCTTCGACAACATGGGTTTGGACTATCCCACCGACGACTGGACTTACGAGGACTTTGTCCAGCTGACCATCAACCTGACCGGGGAAGTCGACGGCCAGCAGCAGTTCGGATATCAGACCAACTCATCGTATGAACGTCTGGCCTGTTGGATGCGGCTCAACGGTGACAAGGAATGGGACCAGGAGATCGAACCCAAGGAGGCACTCTGGGACACGCCGGCCATCATGGACTTCATCAACTTCCAGTTATATGCCTGCATCAACGAGTTCGGGGTCAGCCCCACTCCTGCCATGATGGAAGGCGGCAATAATCAGATTGACTCCGGCAACGTGGCCATGAAGATGGAAGGGCCATGGTTCTTCCCAAAGATGGCTTGCCGGGAGTGGTCCTGCACCGAAGAGGCAATGGCCGAGAACTATGTGCCGTTCGGCGTTGCGCAACTGCCCAAGGCATCCAATGGCACGCGCGCCCACATGGTGTTCGGTCATGTGCTGCTCATGAATTCCCGCACGGAACACCCGGACGAGACTTGGGAATTCCTCAAGTTCGCAGGCGGGGAAGGAGCACAGCAGTACGTGGCTCAGTCCGGACGCCAACCGGTCACGCCCGACTTCAACGAACGCCTATGGAAACCGTCCACGATCGAAAAATGGGGCCTTGAAAATCCCCAGCCACTGATCGACGCCTTTGAGTCGGGCATCCTTCACCTAGCCGGCGAAGTGGACGACCGTTACATTACGGCGGAAGCCTACGGTCCCGCACGTGACCGCATGGTCGCGGGCGACGCCGATGCCTTCGAGGTAGTCCCGGAGCTGAACGCAAAGATTCAGAGCCTATTGGACGAGTACTGGGCCAGCCAAGGTTAATGGGAACCGTTCCGCGGAGCGGCAACCCTAGTTGCCGCTCCGGTCTGTCATACAGCCAAGGAAATGCAAGATGGAACCGATGCAGGTGTCCAATGAACAATTGGAGTTTTTCCAGGACAACGGCTACGTTGTCCTGGATCCCATTGCTAGCAAAGAGGAGCTGGAAACGCTGAAGCGCATCTATGACGAACTGTTTGCCCGTCGGGCGGGACGAGAGGAAGGCGCGCAGTTTGACTTGGCGGGCGCAGACGAAGAGGATGCAGAAGCAACCCTCCCGCAAATCCTGGGGCCTACCCGTTTTGCCCCCGAGCTCAATGACATGGCGTTCAAGAAGATGGGGGCTTCCTGTGCCCGCCAGCTGCTGGGGGGCGAAGCTGAAGGGGGCGATCACGCCATCCTGAAACCTCCGTACATCGGTTCGGACACCCCCTGGCACCAGGACGAGGCCTACTGGAATCCGTCGCTGATCTATTCCTCCCTCAGCATTTGGATGCCGTTGCAGGACGCCACGGTGGAGTCGGGATGCATGCAGTTCGTACCCGGCAGCCACCGCCAAGGAGTCTTGCCGCACCACCCCATCAACAACGATCCGCGCGTCCATGGTCTGGAAGTGGACAACTTCAACCAGGAGGAGGTCGTCGCGTGTCCGATTCCTGCCGGGGCCGTGACGGTGCACCACTGCCGAACCCTGCACTACGCAGGCCCCAATCTGACGGCGGAGCCGCGGCGCGCCTATATTCAGACGTTCGGCCTGCGCACGCAGACGCGCGACGAACCCCGGGATTTCTATTGGCAACGAATCCAACAGACGGCACGGCAGTCTCGCGCCGACGAATTTGAACGCAAAGTCACCGATGGATAAGCCCCACAGCTCCCGGCACCGGTCCGGCATACCAGTCTGAGGCGATGACCGGGCGGGAAATAAAATCTGGTAGGTCCGCCGTGGCGCGGCGCCAGGCGTGGGAAGGGCGGATTTTCGCCCTGCCCTTCATCCTGGGCTTTCTGGCGTTCTGGCTGTACCCGATGTCCTATTCGGTGTACCTGGTCTTCCAGGATTGGGACCTGCTGTCTCCGCCCTCGTTTGTGGGGCTCGACAACATATTTGATTTGTTTCGGGACGAGTCCATAGGGATTTCCCTCGGCAACACGTCGTACTACACCTTCATCGGCGTCCCGCTGCAACTCGTCCTAGCGCTGGCGCTGGCGTTGCTGCTGAACGTCAAGGTACGGGGCCTGGCAATTTATCGAACCCTGTTTTACCTGCCAGCCATGACCCCGATCGTGGCCAGTGCCATCGTCTGGCTTCAGATTCTCCACCCCGAATTCGGCATCCTGAACAGTTTCCTGCGCAACCTCGGGATTGAACCCGTCAACTGGCTGTTTGATCCGCGCGCCGCCAAACCGGCCTTCATCCTCATGACGCTTTGGGGGGTGGGCCCACAGATGGTGATCTTCCTGGCCGGTTTGCAGGGAGTTCCCCAAAGTCTCTACGAGGCTGCGGAGATCGACGGCGCCAGTCGCTTCCAGCGGTTTCTGTTCATCACCATCCCCATGATTTCGTCGATCACGTTCTTCAACCTCGTGGTGGGCGTCATTGCCAGCTTCCAAGTTTTCACGACGGCCTTCATCATGACGCGGGGCGGTCCCCAAAACGCGACGCTGTTCCTGGTGCTGTACCTGTATCGCAACGGCTTCCAGTACTTCAAGATGGGTTATGCCTCGGCGATTGCATGGATGCTGTTCGTCATCATCGTGGCCTTCACCGTGATCCAGTTCCGGTTGGCCAGCCGATGGGTCTATGAAGAAGGTGCGCCGGCTTGACGGCACCGCCATGACGGCACACGCGGATACATCTTCAGCCAGGCAACCGGAACCCAAACCTTCCCGCCGTGCCCGTGGCAGATTGGGAAGAGGTTTTTCGGTCCGATCACTCATCCACGTCTGTTTGTTGGCGCTTGGTTTTGTGTTCTCAATCCCATTGCTATGGGTTATCACCACGTCGTTCAAGGGACAGGGCGGGATCTTCACCTACCCCATCGAATGGATTCCGGACCCCATCGTGTGGTCCAACTACCCTCGGTTGCTGAACGTGCTCACGTTTTCGGGATGGCCCGGCATCGTCTTCTTTTTCAGGAACACGTTCTTCATTTCCATCCTGGCAACCGTGGGAACCCTTGTGTCCTCCATCCTGGTCGCCTACAGCTTCGCCAGACTGCAGTGGCCGGAACGCAATTTCCTGTTCTCCCTAAGTCTGGCCACGATGATGCTGCCCTCGGTGGTCATCCTGATTCCCACGTTCCTGCTGTTCCGAGACCTCAAGTGGCTCAACACGTTCATGCCCATGATTGTGCCGTTCTGGTTTGCCGTGCAGGGGTTCTACATTTTCCTGCTGCGGCAGTTCTTCCTAGGCCTGCCTGCCGAACTGGAAGAGGCAGCACGCATCGATGGCGCCAATTCGCTGCGCATTTTGTGGGGAATCGTCGTTCCCCTGTCGCGCCCGGCCATCGTCACGGTGTCGATTTTCTCCTTTCTGCAGCACTACAACGAGTTTCTCAGCCCGTTGCTGTACCTGAACGCGGTTGAGAAGTTCCCCATGGCACTCGGCATGCGGATGTTCCAGGGCACCTACACCAACGACTGGCCGCTCATGATGGCGGCCACGGCCACTTTCATTCTGCCGACCATCTGTCTTTTCTTAATGGCTCAGCGGCACTTCATCCAAGGCATTCAGCTGACTGGCTTGGCTGGACGATAGACCAACACCTCCGCCATGCGGAGCGGTGTTGCTGCAGAAACCCGGGAAGGAATTCCCGCCTGTCCACAATCCGGATGTCGAGGTCGCGGTGCCCACAACATGCCTGGGTTCCGTAGCCCAATGCCCCGCAGAACCGCAACTCGAACCGGTGGGTGGATGGCTTCCACGAATCGCATTCTGCGCGTTGCTTCCGGCGTGTTGTGGGGACCGTCACCTTTCGACCGCGTTTGTGGCCGGGACAATCGTTGCCGCAATTTCGCAAGGGATGGTTTGCAATCCATGATTCCCAAGGATGGACCCGCCATCGCGCCTGAGGATGGACCTACACGTTGAACCGGAAGCGAATCACATCTCCATCCACAACTTGGTATGTCCGGCCTTCAGTGTGAACGATCCCCTTCTCGCGCGCTCGGCGCTCGCTTCCCGCCTGCCGCAAGGAAGGAAAGTCCACCACATCGGCACCAATGAATCCACGAGCAAAATCCGTGTGGATCCGACCCGCCGCCTCGACTGCCGTGCTCCCGCTCGGAAGTTCCCATGCCCGGACTTCCGCATCTCCAAGGGTGTAGAACCGGATCAGGCCAAGCAGGCCAAAACAGCCTGTAACCACCCTGTCCAAGCCGGAATCTACCAATCCCAATTCCTGCCGAAACAGTGCCCGGTCCTCCTCCGGCAGTTCCAGTAGTTCGGACTCGACCGCAGCATCCAACAGAACCGTTCGGTGTCCTTGGAACTCCATGCTGGCTGCAACATCCTCTGGACGCATTCCGCGGATCACCCCATCCGCCGGGTCCCCGTGGTTGAGCAGCACCAGTTCCGGTTTGCCGCTGGCGAGGCCCAGTCCCTGATCCAGCTGCGCCGCTTCCTGGGACTCCCACTGGCCGTGACGGTTCGCAGGACGGCCGTCCTCCAACCAGGTGCGCAATTGCATGGCCATCTCCAACACGGGTCCCAGCGATCGATCCCCCTTGGCTTCCCGTGTCAAACTGCCAATGCGGGTTTCCAGGATCTGCAAGTCCGAGAGAATCAACTCCTGATGCACCACCTCAAGACTTGATAGCGGATCGCCCTTCATCGTTTCTCCGCTCCGGTCGAAATACCCCACCACTTGCAGCAGGGCATCGCATTCCCTTACCTGTGCGAGGAATCGATTTCCGAGGCCTTCACCCCGCGAAGCACCCTTGACCAGACCGGCTATATCCAAGACTTCGAAGCGCACGGGAATCCGCCGCCGCTGCCCGGTCAGATCACCTAGAACTGCCAGCCGGTCATCCGGAACTTCCACCAGGGTCCGGTTGGGTTCGACCGTGGTAAAGGGATAGGCGGCTGTCTGGGCCACAGGTGCACCGGCCAAGACGTTGAACGTGGTGCTCTTACCGGCATTAGGAAGCCCGATAAGGCCAACACTAAGCGACATTATGTAAGGTGCAGATGTTATCCGCCCCAGCTGTGAGAAACACTACGGGGACACCAGGTAGTAGAGTTAGCCGACACAGTCCAAGTACTCGCTTGGCCACTCCACAATCAGGGGAACTCACCGTAGGCCGAACATGAACTTCATCATCTTCATGCCGGACGAACTCCGGGCTGAAAGCATGGGTTGCTACGGACATCCGTTGGATGTCACTCCCAATCTTGACGCGTTCGCGGCCCAGGGTACCCGATTCGACCAGTGCCACGTACAGCACACCGTCTGCTCGCCTTCCCGCTGCAGCATGCTGACGGGATGGTATCCCCACGTAAGGGGACATCGCACACTGTGGCACCTGCTGCGGCCCGATGAACCCAACCTGTTCCGCTACCTGCGGGAGGCCGGCTATGACGTGCATTGGTTCGGCAAAAACGACGCGTTGAGCCCGGAGAGCTTCGCCGCCAGTGTCAACGAAGCCGGCTCCAAAGGTCGTGGCTACCCGTTCGGGCCGTCCCCCTGGAGTCCGGAAGACCCCCAATACTACAGTTTCCTGCACGAGCCCTGGACCGATTCCCTAGAGCACCATTCGGACCAGGCCAACGTGCAGGCGGCGATCGACATTCTGCGGAATAGATCCGGAACGACCAACAGGCCATTCGTTCTGTACCTCCCTTTGATCTACCCCCATTGTCCCTATTCGGCTCCCGAACCGTGGCATAGCCGATTTCAACCGGAACAGGTAATGGACGGCCTTCGGCCCGCCGATCTGCCTCGGAAACCCTCCTTCCACAGCGGCATGCGAGAGCTTCGACGACTTGACCAGTGCCCGGAAACCCTGTTCGCCAAGGTCAACGCCGTCTACTTGGGCATGACGGCGTTCAACGACCACCTGTTCGGCATGTTGATGGACGAGCTTGAATCGTCGCCTTTCCGGGACGACACGACCGTGTTGTACCTCTCGGACCATGGCGACTACGCGGGCGACTACGGTCTGGTGGAAAAATGGCCAAGCGCGGCCGAGGATGTGATCACCCGCGTACCTCTTATCATCCGCACACCGGGCGGCCGGGAGGGCCACGTCGTAGCCGAACAGGTTGAGTTGTTCGACATCATGCCCACCATTCTGGGGTTGGCGGGAGCGGAAGCCAGACACACCCACTTTGCCCGGAATCTGCTCCCGCAGCTTCATGGCCGGCCCGGGGATCCCGATCGGATGGTGTTCACCGAAGGAGGCTACGATCCGCATGAACCCCACTGCTTCGAGGGTCGCAACGAGGACTGGGGTGAACTCCATCCCTATTGGCCCAAGTTGACGCTCCAACAGCGGGATGCCGGGACGATTGGCAGAACAGCTACGGTCAGGACCGCCACCCACAAGTTGACCCGTCGCAACGGAGACATTTCGGAGCTCTATGACTTGGTTCGCGATCCGTTGGAGACGGTGAACCTGATTGACCAGCCCGAATACCAAGGCATCCAACGAGAGCTTGAACTGGTGCTGCTGGATTGGTACATGACCACCAGCGATGTCACGCCGTTCGACGAGAATCCGCGCGGCCACACGTTCCGGAGTCGGCCATGACCGCGCCCGCGTTGGCGACTTGCCGAACGGACCATACGTGTTTCGACCCTGCCACTGCACGGCAGCTGGATGGATTTCGGGACCGCCTGCGCCATATCAGAATCGCGCTCTGCGACATGGACGACACGCTCTTGGATGGCCACAAGCGGTTTCCGCGCCGTACCGAGCAGGCCGTGCGACGCTGGCTGGACGCTGGGAACGAACTGGTTCTGGCCACGGGCAGGCCTCCTAGAAGGGCCCGCGAAGTTTCGGAATGGCTCAACCTGCGGCCCATGATTTGCTACAACGGTTGCTGGATCGAGCACCGGGGGCATGTTCAATACCGTCGGCAGATGTCGCCCGAGACCACACAAGCTGTGATCAGGTGCCTGTTGGACGCCTGCCCTGATCTGTGGATGGGCATCGAATCTCACGACGTTCTCTATGCCGCTCAGCCCCAGGACCGTTGGCCTCATGCCATCCTGTGCAATCCCGCGGACTTGGATGTCGAAGCCGCCAAAATCTTTTGCCGCTTCAGCCACCTAACCGAAGCCCAGCTGCAGGCCATCCGGTTGACTGCACCACCAGGCACCCGCCTGATGGAATCCGCCAAGTACAACCTTCTCCAGTTCATGGATCAGGCGGCCGACAAGGCAGTTGCCGCCACGTGGTGGTTGGACCAAAACGGCATGGACATGGGAAATTGCATTGCACTTGGGGACGATACCAACGATGTCCGCCTGTTGTCCGAGGCTGCCATCGGCATAGCGATGTCGGATGCGGTGCCGGATGCCATTGCCGCTTCCGACATCACCGTTCGGAATTCAGAATCAGAGGGCGTTGCTGTCGCCCTGACTACCATACTTGAACTGGCGGAACCGGCGCGTTTCCCAACGGCAGGATAGCTTGTCCGGGAGCTCCCAACGTATTTTGCTATGCGAAAACAGGATTTTGAAAGGCCCCCGTGTGTCCATTGCACAGGTAATTGGAACTGGTTTTCCACTTGGTATCGGACCCTACGATTAGAGCCAACACCTCCCTCCTTTGAGGCTTGTCATTGGCGGTTTCGCATTTTGATCGGCATGGATCGCCAACTTTGCATCATCCGGCACCCGGTGTCATGAAGCAGCAGTTGCTTGGACTGGCTGATCGCTTGGCTCAAATCAAGGTGGTCCTGTGCGACCTTGATCACACATTGCTCGATGCTGATCGGCAGGTTCCTCCTGACACCGATGGCCTGTTGGAGCGGTGGTTGTCGGCCGGGTACGGGTTTGTCATTGCCACAGGCAGGGAACCTCGCCGTGCCCGCAACCTTTCCCCCGTTCTGGACCAGTGTCCCTTGATTTGCTACAACGGTACCTGGATCGAACATCTTGGCGATGTCAAGTACACCCGGCCGATGTCCTGTGACCTGACCAGGTCTGCCATCGAATGCCTCAAGCGGACGAATCCGAATGCCTGGATTGGCCTGGAGATTGACGATCGGTTGTATGCCCCGAGACCGCTTGGCCGTTGGGGCGATGCGATTGCCGCTGATCCAACTGCCATCCGCGCAGAAGCCTTCAAGGTGTTCTGCCCCAAGAGCCATCTGTCGCCCAGTGAGGCGGACCGCGTTCGGACATCGGTACCGCCGGGTACATGCCTATGGATCTCCGATGACTATGATGTAGTGCAGTTTGAGGATGCAGTCTGGTCGGACAAGTCCGTGGGAGCCGCCTGGCTGCTGGATCAATGGAACCTGAATCTTTCCCGTTGCATGGCGCTGGGTGACGAAACCAACGACCTGACCATGGTGTCCCGATCCGGCATCGGCATCGCCATGTCGAACTCCAACCCCGAATTACTGGCTGCAGCCGACCTGTGCGCACCAAACCATGACGCGGAGGGGGTCAAGCGCGTGTTGTCCGCTGTTCTTGAACTGCAACCCCAGGCACCTGTCTGACCAGTCGGTGCCAGCCGAATGGGCCCAATGACGGAACGAACTTTCCCGGCGGACGGGAACGGCAGGTTGCCCTTGCCGAACGAGGCAGGCCACGGCACGGACCCGATGCGGACACTGCACGAACGACGCGCGGAGGACATTGGAGCCATGTTCTCGGCGATCGCGGACAGGTATGACCTGATGAACGCCATCATGACCGGGGGCCGGGATCGGGATTGGCGCCGGCGCGTAGTCGATCTTTGCCATCCCGAACCGGGACAGCGAATACTTGACTTGGGGACCGGAACCGGCGAACTGGCACTGACGTTTGGTCGAGCCGCCTCCGGGCTCGACATCTGGGCATCCGACATATCGATGGAGATGATGTCCCTGGCCCAAGCCAAACCTGGAGCTGCGCCGATACGGTTTTTCCAGGCGGATGCACTCCAGCTGCCGTTCCAGGACAACCATTTCGATGTCGTGGTCTCTGCATTTCTGATGCGGAATCTTCCGAATCCCGTGGCGGCCGTGCGGGAGCAGGTGCGGTTGTTGAAGCCGGGAGGCCGGCTTGTGTTCCTGGAGATCGTGCCTCCCGAATTCACGTGGCTGGGCAACGCCTACAAGTTCTTCATGTTTTCGGTGGTTCCCCGTCTGGGCCGCCTACTCTCGGGGTCCGCAACTGCCTACTCCTATTTGCCCTCGAGCACACAGGTGTACGAGTCTCCGTTTGAGATGTTGAGCATGCTGAGGAAAGCGGGCCTCAGGCAGACGGCTTTTGCCACGTGCATGGCGAACACCATTTCGATCCACCATGGCCGCAAGCCAACCCTGGCCGACGAGCACTTATCTTGAGCCGTGAATTAGCCTCCAAAAGGGGGATTCCGAGCTTGGTTTGGGGTGTCGGCCAGCAGCGCCGACTCGACTTGGTCGTCAATGCCCTGAAACTTGATGCCGACCAGCCACGCCGGCGGTTGTTGGTCAACGGCTGCGGAGTCGGTGCATATGCAAAACATATGAGCCCGTACTTCCGCTGCGTGGACGCGCTGGACATCGAGCCGTCCTACCTGAATCAGGCCCGTGCAAGTCAAGCAGACCTGGCCTGCGTCCTGTCCCAGTGCGAGAGATTGCCGTTTCCGAGTCAACACTTCGACGTGGTGTTCAGCCATGAAGTGTTGGAACACGTGGATGATGACGGCCGGGCCATGGGCGAGATGGCCCGCGTCGTGCGGCCCGACGGATACATCGTCCTTTTCGTACCCAATCGATGGTTCCCGTTCGAGACGCACGGCTGCTGGTGGCAAGGCCGCTACTACTTCGGCAACATTCCTTTCGTCAATTATCTGCCGCGGCAGTACCGGGACTTTCTTGCTCCACATGTGCGGACCTACAATCGGCGCGACCTTCGCCGATTGTGGTCCGACCTGCCTCTGCGGATCGCCACTTGGCAAATCGTGCCCCCGGCCTTGGACGCGCTCGGCCACACGCTGCCGTGGCTGCCGGCCAGCCTTCCTCAGACCATGATGAGGTTGTCCCAATCACCCTTTGATCTGCTGGGCCTGAGCCACTTCGTGGTTTTGCAACCGGCACCCAGGCCATGCTCCGTGGATTGACCCGATGGCCCTTTCATCCCACACGCGCATCGATTGCGAAGTGACTGGCGGGGGTTAGGCGAACCGTGCGCACTCTGTCCCCTGCATCCCTGGTTCTGCTGCAGCGCCGGCGCCGCGCCCGCGCAAGACGGAACCGGCCACGCCATGTGGCGACCGGAATGCAAACCGGATTCTGGCTGTTCATGCTGTCTGCAGCATTTGCCATGGTTCTGTCCGTGGCCATGACCGGAGCCGGCTTGCGGATGTATTCGTACTATGCGGACCAACTGACCGACATCGGTTCGCTCACCGAATGGGAGGAGGAATTCCAGTCGGTGCGGATCTACGATCGAACCGGGGAGCACCTGCTGCTGATCAGCCTCGATCCAAGACCCTTCAGTGGTGACCGCACGTACGTCGCGCTGGAGGACATGTCCCCGTGGATTTGGAAATCGGCGATCGCCATGGAAGATCGCACTTACTGGACCAATCCCGGCATTTCGCTGCGTGGCATCACGAGGGCATTCCTGTCCAACCTGACTGGTGGCGAAGTACAGGGCGGTTCCTCGATCACGCAACAACTAATCAAAAACGTGGCCATTCCGGTAGAGCAGCGGGCCCAGCGCAGCTATGCGCGGAAGATCAAGGAACTGATCCTGGCAATGGAGCTGACGCGCCGCCACAGCAAGGAACAGATCCTCGAGTGGTATCTGAACTTCAACTTCTACGGCAATCTTGCGTACGGCATCGAAGCCGCCAGCCATGTCTACTTCGACAAGAGCAGCGCGGATCTTTCACTGGCCGAGGCATCGATGCTGGCCCTGATCCCCCAGTACCAGGCACTCAATCCCTATTTCAGCCCGGAACGGGCCAAGGAACGGCAGGGCATCACACTCAACGGCATGGTGGATGCGGGCTACATCACCCAAGCGGAGGCAGATGATGCCTTCGCCGAGGAGCTTGTCTACGCTAGCGGGGCCGCCGAGCGGTTCGACCTGCGCCTGGCTCCCCACTTCAGTATCTACGTGTTGGAGGAACTCCAGCGCAAGTTCAACACCGTGGCCGAGCCGTTCTATATATGGAAACACGGCTTGTCGGTCCACTCCACACTCGACCTGGACCTGCACAGGTTTGCCGAAGAGACCAGCCGCGACACTGTCCGGCGCCTGGCCAACACCGGTAAGAACGTATCGAACGCATCGGTAGTGGCCATTGAACCAGAATCGGGTGAAATCCTGGTCATGATGGGTTCCCTGGATTACGAGGACCGAACCATCGACGGACAGGTCAATGTATCCCTGGCCGATCGGCAACCCGGTTCAAGCTTCAAGCCGTATGTCTACATCGCGGGATTGGAAAACGGAATGACTGCTGCTGAAATGCTGTTGGACGTGCGCACCCCGTTCGAATTGGAAAACGGCAGCATCTACGTACCTGAGAATTTCGATCGGCAATACCACGGCCCAGTTTCGCTGCGCACGGCTCTGGCCAGGTCCTACAACATTCCCAGCATCAAAATCATGGACAAGGTCGGGGTGGGGGACGCCATTCGCACATCGCACCGACTCGGTATCACCGGGTTGAACCGCGGCTCGCAGTTCTATGGCCTGAGCTTGGTTCTGGGAGGTGGCGAGATTGCCCTTCTGGACCATACGTATGCCTATAGCGTGCTCGGCAACCGCGGCGTGATGGCCGGACAACCAGTTCCGGTGGCAGACCAAAAGGCGGGTTTTCGCACGATCGATCCCGTATCCATCCTGGAGGTATCCGACGCCGACGGCAACGTTCTCCACTCCATGGGAGAACCAACCAAGGCCACCGTGTTGTCACCCCAAATCCACTACATTGTCACCGACATCCTTTCCGACGACCAGTCACGGGCCCTGGCATTTGGCTACCAGTCCGATTTGACCCTGCGCGACCGGCCGGTGGCAGCCAAGACAGGCACGACAAACAACATTCGGGACGCGTGGGCCCTTGGCTACACTCCGCAGTTGGCGATCGGGGTCTGGATCGGGAACACGGACAACACACCAATGGAGGAGTTGTCGGGCCTGACCGGCGCCGGGCCCATTTGGAACGCAGTCATGAACGAGTACCACAAAGACAAGCCAGTCCGGTGGTACGAACTGCCTCCCGGTATTGTGCGCAGTCTGGTCTGCACTCCCAGCGGCCTGAAACCCACCGATGCTTGCCAGGCACAGCGCTGGGAAATGTTCGTCGAGGGAACAGAACCCACACGCCCGGACAACATCTGGCAAGGGTTCGAGATCAACAGGCAGTCCGGAGAACTGGCGGATGCCTCGACACCTCCCGAGAACCGGGAGACGCGTTTCTTCCAAATCCTGCCCCTGGAGGCACATGACTGGGTCGTGGAGAGCGGATTGCCCCAGCCGCCTACCGCCAATCTGCCAACCGTCCGCACGAACACAGCCGGCACCCTGGCCATCACGTCACCCGGCTCTGCACTGTACCTGCGCCAGGATTTTCCGGTCACTGGCTTCGTCTCGGATGCCAACGTAACCGACTGGCATCTGGAGCTGGGACCTGCCGATTTCAGCACACCGGCATCCGTGCTGGCTAACGGCAACGGGCGAACCCTCAACGATGCCCTTGCCCATGTGCATTCCTGGGATTGGCCGGACGGTCTCTACAACTTGGCGCTGGTGGCCCGGTACCGCAACGGCATCGTGGATCGCGTGGCCGTGCCCTTGGTCCTGGACAACACCCGGCCCGAGGTTGCCACAGCCGCTCCTGAGCCCAATGCGATCTTTGTCGAAGGGGAGGACGAGCAGGTCAACATCCATGTCACTGCCTTTGACGAGGGATCAATCGATCGCGTCGAGTTCTGGATCAACGACGAGTTGGTCAAGACCAGCGCGGTGGCACCCTTCAACGAACGGTGGAAGATTGAAATGCGGGATGTTCCCTCAGCACAGTTGAGCAACTCGCCGGTCCAAGGGGTCAAGCAGGTGACCGATGAAGAAACCGGCCAGATTCTAGGAGAGGTACAGGTCGTTCTGGAGGAAACCGTCGATTGGCTACCCGACTTCGACAGTGACGACTCCCGCATCAAGCGCGGCCGCATGCGCCGGTTCGACAACGGCTTTGGCGCGATTTACACGGCCGATGGTTTCTATTTGGAACGGGTGGCACTGCAAATCAAGGTGTACGACAGGGCCGGCAACAAAACCGAAACCGAAACGCAGTACTTCTACGTCCACCACTCGGAACCGGACCAATAATCCGATCCCGGGTACAGGGACTACTGCGCCTCCAGAACCGGCAACTGACCTGCTTCGCCTTCCAATTCGAGAGTCCAGGCAGCGGACCATCCCAGGTAGTCGCCCCGGCGGATGCGAATCCATTCGTTGCCGTTTGTGTCAGCTGACCGGCCCAGCGCTTCCAATTCCTCTCCGGCCAGGAGCAAGGTCAGGGAGTAGGCATTGAGATCCGGTCTGCGCCGGAGGTGCACCCGGGGATAGGCAGTGCGAGCAACCAAGACAACCGGGGTCGGTTCCGGAACGGGTGCTGCAGTTGGCTGGACAATCGGAATTGGTGTGATAACCGGCACCGGTACCGATGCTTTCGCAGTGGCTTCGGCCGCGGCCGTCCGGCTGTTGTCCGCGGCCACGTAGAGGTTCCAGCCCGTCAGCAATACCAG
Source organism: Caldilineaceae bacterium (assembly GCA_965208365.1). GTDB lineage: Bacteria > Chloroflexota > Anaerolineae > Caldilineales > Caldilineaceae > Bin34. The sequence continues at coordinate 3,841,282 of OZ242330.1, forward strand.
CGCAACTACGATGATGGTATAGAACGGCTGTTGACCTGTTGGTGCGACCTGCTCTGGAACGCGGAAAGTAGGCTTGGGCGGACGTTCTTGAACCTCAGTGGTTTTCTGCGGAACCGCGTAATCCGGGAGCTTGAAGCCGATCCTGTCGCGACCTGCCTGTTCCAGAAGAGAATCCACATTCTGGAACACGCTCCGCAACGCCGCCAATCGATGGGCGGGTACCATCCAGAGTTGGCGCAGGGCATCGAATCGCAGTTCCTCCGCCGGCAAAACCGCCAGCAATTTCCGGCGCAGAAGAACCTGGTTGGTGCGGCTCGGAACCGGTCGGAATTCAATCGATCCATTCACCACTTTCAGCACATCGAGAACTTCCAGCCGCTCGGATGTCTGCCTGAGACCAAGGTAGTCTGGTGATTCCGGTGTCCACCGGCCGGCAGCGCGGCCGATCTCCGACGATGGTGCGAAACGATGGCCGGTCTCCCGCATTCCGCGGACATCGGCATCGTACCGTTCCCGCCGGACGGGATCGGACAGGACTGCCCAAGCGTTCTCTACCTTCCGGCGAAGACTCTCAACGTCTGGGTCTGTGGTACCGAACCGGTCCAGCCGAATCATCCATGAGCGATAGGCAACCCTGATCTCTTCATGGGAGGCATCCAAGGGCACCTCCAGCACATTGTAGTGGAATGCGTGGCCTGCGTGGCGCTTTCGAAGGATCCTGGCCCATAGCTGATCAACGTCCGCCTCGGTCGCCAACTTCATTGGAGGCACCTTGTGGACTGTCGCCATGGCTTGGCCATGTCCGAACATGGCATATTTGGCCTGCAGCCTCTAGGTCTCGGTCAAATCCCGGTACCCGGATGCATCCAAAAGGTCCGGATTGCCCGGACCGGGCGCAACCTCCAGCTTGAGGAACCAACTGCCATAGGGATCGGAGTTAATCTCCTCGGGGTTATCCAAAAGGGTCCCATTGACTTCGGTCACCCTGCCCGCCACGGGCGCGTAGATGTCTGCCGCGGCCTTCACCGACTCGACTGTGGCCATGGTCTGCCCAGTTTCGAAATCCTCGCCCACCTCCGGCAATTCGACAAACACCACGTCGCTGAGCTGGTCTTGGGCGTAGTCGGTGATGCCAACGGTAACTACATCGTCCTGTCGGTCACACCACTCGTGCGTGGATGCATACAGCAAATCGGCGGGAACTGAAAAACCGGTCATGGTGAGATGGTGCGCTTGCTGGGATTCCAGTTGCCGACCCGCTTAGTCAGGCCGGGAGTAAAACGGCTTGGGTACTACCAACGCGGACAGGCGCCGCCCTCGGATTTCCACCGTAAACCCTTCCATTTGGGTTGCCGAGGCATCACACAGAGCCATGCCGATGAATTGATCAAGGGTCGGACTCTTATTTCCGGATGTAACCGTACCAATCCGCTGCTCCTGATCATAAACGGCGTAACCGGCGCGCGGCACGCCTCGGTCCTCCATCCGGAAGGCGCACAGCCTGCGTGTGGGTGGTTCGAGCCATGCCTTGAGCAACGCATCCCGGCCGATGAACCTGGGATTGCGGAAGGACACGGCCCATGCCAGATCCGCCTCCACCGGGTTGATTTCCTGGCTGATTTCATGCCCGTAGAGCGGCAGGCAGGCCTCCAACCTGAGGGAATCCCGTGCCGCCAGTCCGCAGGGTAGCCAACCTCGCGGGCTCCCCGTCTCCAGCAGGTGTTGAAACAGGCTGCTTCCCACAGTGCGAGGAAGGACCAGTTCAAACCCATCCTCCCCGGTATAGCCGGTTCGGGTTATGAGAACCGATTTCGATTCCCAGGTTGTGGTCCGGGCCTTGAACCGGCGAAGGCTTCCCGCATCGATCCTCAGGACCTGCGACACCAACCGCACCGCGTCCGGGCCCTGAACCGCGAGCATCGAGGTTTGTTCCGTGACGTCGACGATGTCGACGTCTTGTCCGTTGGCCTGTCGTTGCAACCATTCCAGGTCCTTGTGCCGGTTGACGGCATTGGCCACCAGCAACCAGCCATCTTCCTTCCTTACCGCGATCAGGTCGTCGATTACGGTCCCGTCGCCGTAGGTCATCAGACTGTAGACGGCGTCGCCCGGTTTGCGTCGCGCCACACTGCGGGTCAGAACACGCAGGAGAAAGTCTGCAACCCCGGTGCCGCGCAATTCCAACCGCGCCATGTGAGAGACATCAAACAAGCCTCCCGCCTTGCGGACGGCCAAGTGCTCCTTGATGGGGCCCGCCGCATACTGCACGGGCATCGACCACCCGGAGTAGGCAACCATCCGGGCCTGCAACGCAACGTGCAGGTCGTACAGGCCTGTCTGCAACATCGATGGCCGGAAGTGAATGGCTGAACGGCTGAGGCCAGACCTAAGTCATGGCCTCCATGTCGGGTTCCGGGAGTGCATCGCCGCTGAAGACGATTTCAAATTCTTCCCTGTTGAGAGTTTCGTGGGTCAGCAGCGCCGCGGCAACAGCGTCAAGCTGTTCCTTGTGCTGCTTCAACAACTCGGCCACCCGGGCATGGGACTCTTGGACAATCGTGCGGATCCTTCCGTCGATCGTCTCGCCGGTAGCTGCGCTGTAACTGCGCTGTTCGGCCATGTCCCTGCCCAGGAACACAAGTTCCTGCTGCTGACCATATTGAACTTGGCCCATGTCGTCGGTCATCGCATACCGCGTTACCATCGCCCGAACCATGGAAGTCAGCTGCTGGATGTCGCCGGATGCTCCGTTGGTTATGCTGCCGAATTCGATTTCCTCGGCAACACGGCCCCCCAAACTCACGTCCAGCTGGCTGAGGAACCAGCTGCGGGGCACGAGAAACCGGTCGTTTTCGGGCACCATCATCGTGTACCCGCCGGCCATACCCCGGGCCATGATGGTGATCAGGTGGACGGGATCGGCATGTTCGCTGAGCCTGGCCACAAGCGCATGGCCCGCCTCGTGATAGGCAACGATCCGCTTCTCCTCGTCCGTGATGATCCGGCTGCGGCGCTGAGGACCGCCCAGGGCCACGCGCTCCAAGGCTTCCTGCAAATCGGCCATGGTAATGGCGTCGCGCCCAGCCCGGGCCGCCAGAATTGCACTTTCGTTCACCACGTTTTCAAGGTCGGCACCCACCAGTCCCGGGCTTTGCCGTGCAATCGCGGCCAGATCGATGTCCGGGCTTACGGGCTTGCCCCGGATGTGCACGTCAAGTATGGACTTGCGGCCCTTGATATCGGGACGGTCCATGACTACGCGTCTGTCGAAGCGTCCCGGACGCAACAGAGCCGGGTCAAGAATATCGGGACGATTGGTGGCAGCAATCATGATGACGCTGGTGTCCGTATCGAACCCGTCCATCTCGACCAGGATCTGGTTGAGGGTCTGTTCCCGTTCGTCGTGGGAACCTCCCAGTCCGGTGCCGCGGTAGCGGCCAACAGCATCAATTTCGTCGATGAAAATGATGCAGGGGCTGGCCTTGCGGGCTTGGTCGAACAAGTCGCGGACTCGGCTCGCACCGACCCCGACAAACATCTCGACGAATTCGGAACCGGAGATGGTGAAGAACGGCACGTTGGCTTCGCCGGCGGCGGCCTTGGCCATCAGTGTCTTCCCGGTACCCGGAGGCCCCACGAGCAGGACCCCGGCCGGAATGCGAGCACCCAGTTCAATGAACTTCTGCGGTTCCTGGAGAAACTCCACAACCTCCTGCAACTCCTCCTTGGCCTCGTCGTTGCCGGCCACTGCCTGGAAGTTAAAGGGGATGGTCTCACCCATGACCATGCGCGCCTTGCTCTTGCCGAACATCATGGCCTGGGAGTTTGCGCCTTGGCTTTGCCGCATGATCAGGAGAAACAGTCCGCCGATGAAGATGACCGGCAGCAAATTGAAGACAAGCCCGAGCCACCGACCGGCAGAACTGGGCACGTCGGAGATGAACGTGACATCCTGCAGGTCCGCAGGCGACACGCCGAGGATGTTGAGGGCTTCGGAAAGAGCGATGCCCGATTCCTTGCGGCTGATTCGCGACTGGCCTTCCAGACGATTGACCACCTTGATCTGGTCGCCCCTAATTACGACCTGTTCAATCGCGCCCTGGCTGATCTGGCTGGCCAGCGTGCTGAGCGGCAGTTCGTCCGTGGTGCCGCGCATGCGGACGGACAGATTGAACAGCAGGGCAATGGCTGCCACCAGTATCAGGCTGTATACGAGGTATCGGCTGCGTTTGGCACTCAAACTGCACTTACCATTCCGGAGGGAGACATTCCATATGAACGTCGATTATAGTGGTTGTTCAACGGCGAAAGGCCTTGGCCTGCCCTAGGGGCAGTTGCCAGATGCGAATTGGTCCAACCGAGCACGTACCATCTGTCGCTGGGCCAAACGCCGACTTGTGACACTCGACAGCGAGAATCCGGTCCGAGAGACTTGCCTGCACTACCTGAACCGCCTGTCGGATACCTTGTTCATGTGGGCGCGCCTGGCCAACCAGGCACATCATCAACCTGTAACTCTTTGGGATGCCACGCAACACTGATCGTCCTCCGAGCACCCCCGTCCCGTCGAGACCGGGACCCGGATGTGATACCAAAGGACGAGAGTGCTGTCGTGCCCAATTCGCGATCAGCAGATTGGGACGGCGAACGCCGAACCGGAGGTCGTGTGGCCGATTGCCACACCTTTCAGCAGGTTACGTCCTTGCCCTCGGCTCCAAAAACCTGTAGCCGCTTTTCTTGCGCCTGTTTGCGAGCACTCTCCGGACAGTAATGGAACTGAACGGCTCGCCGGCGGGAATCCGATCGGTTGGTCGGAGTGCCGTGATGGAGCAGGCTTGCGAAAAACAGGACCCCGCCTGGTGGCAGCGGCACAGCCACCGGAGGATCTTGGCGGGCATCGGTGTCGCAGATCTGCCAGTCGCGCCGCCTGAAGTGGATGACCGGTCCCTTCCTGTGGGAACCGGGCACAATCACCATGCAGCCGTTGTCCTCAGTGGCTTCGTCCAAGGCGATCCAGACCCCTGCCACGCGGGTGTCCAAGTCGTAGTTGAAGTAAGCGTGGTCCTGGTGCCAAGGTTTCTCGCGGCCGATGTGCGGCGGTTTCAGCAATGCCATGTCCTGAAATAGAAGTGGCGTTTCGCCAATCAAAGAGTTGACCACCCCGAGCAGCTCGGGATCGAGAGCCAGTTCCATCAGGCTGGGATGGAACTCCACGAAACGCCAGAACTTGCGCACAAAGTCCTGCTTGCGCGTTGCCGGCATCCCGGCTAGGTCATGATCCCGGGCAATTTTTTCGTAGACCACACCCTTGAAATCGGGGTTTGCGCCTTCGAGCAACGACATGAGCGCGTCCAAGGCTGTATCCAACTGGGACGGGGACAGCCACTTCTCAACCGCCAGATACCCGTTCTCACTGAAGAACGCGACTTCGTCAGGCCCGATATCCGCCATCGTCGGAACATACTCGGCAAGACCGATGGTGTCGTACAAGCCCTCGGGATAGGGTTCGCGCCCGCCGTCGTCGAATGTACCGACCGCTTGCATCTCCATGGGAATTGGCAGCCCTTGGCTGTTCGTGGGGCGGCATCTGTGCGTGCCGTACAGCGACAATTATAGTCGCCGTCTCGACACAAGGGGAAACCGAATGCCAATTTCGACGGTCATTGTACCGGCGGTTCAGCCCCGGAGCTCATCCAGCACATGCACCTGGCGGCAACAATGGTCGGTCCAGTCCCATCGAACGACAAGGGCCGGAAGACGCCCTCCTCAATCGTTGGCGCTACGGTAGACTTGGTGCGGCCGCTTAGGCAGCACCCGGCTGTTGGCCATACCTGAATCCAGACGCAGTTAGATCCCAACCGTGACCAGCCAGCACTCCAGCGCGCCAGGGCCAGGACCATCCACGCGCAGCGTGCATGGAGGCGAACCGCGCAGGCGATCGTCCCTCAGTGTCACGGAACCAATCGTGACCGGGGTCATGTTTCCGTTCGCGTCCACAGCGGAAATGGCGAAGTTTGTGGAGGAACGGCACCGGGCAGGCAGCGAACGGCCCGACTACGCCCGAAACACGAACCCGACGCGCCGCGCGGCCGAATGCAAGCTCACGAACTTGGAAGCGGCCGGCACGGACTTGGACGTTGACACCATCCTGACATCCAGCGGCATGGCAGCCGTGAATGGACTGCTGCTGTACGTACTGAAGGCAGGAGACCACTTGGTGCTCAGTGACAGCCTGTACCGGGTCACCTGCCAGTTCGCCTGCGAACTGCTGACGCGGTTCGGCGTGGAGGTATCGCTCGTTGAAACCGGCTGTCCGGATGCGCTGGAACATGCAGTGCGCTCGGATACCGCCGCAATCCTGGTCGAGTCGCCATCGAATCCCTTCAACTACTGCACCGATCTTGAACACCTAGCCCGGATAGGCAGGCGCTGTGGCGCGGTCACAATTGTGGACAGCACGTTCGCCACTCCGTACAACTGCAAACCGCTGGTCCACGGCATCGACTTCGTCATCCACAGTGTGACAAAGTACCTGGCAGGCCACAATGACTTGATGGCCGGCTCCATCACCGGCGACCTTTGGGAAATCGCGGGTCTCCGCGGGGTTCAAACCCAGCTGGGGTGTGTGTTGGACAGCCACACGGCCTACAGCATAATCCGCGGCTTGAAGACGTTTGGCTTGCGCATGGCAAGACACAACGCCAACGCGCAAGCCTTGGCGGAGATGCTGGAGTGCCATCCCAAAGTCGGCAGGGTCTGGTACGCAGGCCTCGAGTCGCACCCTCAGCACTTGACCGCGATCCGGTTCATGGAGGGATTTGGCGGCGTTGTGAGTTTCGATCTGGGGGACCACGAAACCGCGGCGGCCGTCAACGACCGGCTGCAGCTGGCCATGCTGGGCGGGAGTCTGGGAGCCACCGAGACGCTTGTGCACCAGCCGTGGCTGCTGTCCCACTTTGATCAGACAGCCACCGAACGAAAGGCCATCGGCATCGGCAAGGGGCTGATCCGCGTAGCCTGCGGCATTGAGGACACCGACGATTTGCTGGCAGACTTCCGCCAGGCGCTGGAGGCGGCCTAACCGGCCAGGTTGAGTTCCTCAATGCGATTGCGCAGGACCACCACGCTGGGTTCGGTCAGGGTCGATCCGTCTGTGAACACGATGGTGGGAACGGATCGGCTGCCGTTGTTGATTGACAGGACGGTTTCGACCGCGTCGGGATCCTGCTCGATGTTGATGTCGGTATATTCCACCTTCATCGAATCGAGAACCTTCTTGGCCATGATGCAGTCCGGGCACCAGGTAGTGCTGTAGACAACAACCTGCGAATCGTTCTGGTCTGACATGCGCTACCTGCCCCTTGTCATCGAAACTCCCCGATAGAGCCCCCACATTACCAAAGGACCGGTCCGAACCAGTGCAGAACTTCCCTCCCAAGACCACTGTGCTTGAACCCGAGCCGCAGGGCGAAGCGGAAAAGCTGGCGGACGCCGCCGACTCGATGTCGGGCCAAATCGACGGCGACGTACGGTTTGATCAATACAACCGCATGTTGTACAGCACCGACGCGTCGGTCTATCAGATCATGCCGCTCGGAGTGGTGCTGCCCAGAACCGCGGACGATATCCAGTGCGTTCTGGAACACGCCAACCGATACGGTTTCCCGGTGTTGCCCCGCGGTGGCGGATCCTCCCTGGCGGGCCAAGCCGTGGGCACAGCCGTGGTACTGGACTTCAGCCGCTACATGCAGGACGTGATCGAGGTCAACGTCGAGGAGGAAACACTGCGGGTTCAGCCCGGAATGAATCTTCAGAGCATGAACCTGAAGCTTAGGAAGCACAGGTTGATGATCGGTCCCGATCCGGCCAGCGCCAACCGCGCCACCATTGGCGGATGCGTAGGCAACAATTCCGCCGGCAGTCACAGCATCCTGTACGGGATGATGATCGACAATGTCACCGAGACGGACGTATACCTGTCGGACGGCACGTTGGCCCGCTTTGGGCCCCTGGATGCGGACGCCGCGCGGCTCAAGGGCGAACTGGACAGTCTTGAGGGCCGAATTTATTCGGGATTAACCAACCTGGTGCTCGACCACCAAGAAGACATCCTCACCGACTGGCCGCGTCACTGGCGCCGAGCCAGCGGATACGCCCTCGACCGGTTGCTGCCGCCACTGGTGGACGGTTCCCTGGCACGCCAGTTGTACCTCGACTCGCCACTGGTGCCGACCGCGGTGCGGGACCGCACGGACCACCGGCTCAATTTAAGCAATCTGATGGTCGGCAGCGAAGGTACCCTCGGAGTCGTAACCGAGGTACAAACCAAGCTGGTGCCCGTCCCTGCGCACACCGGACTGCTGGTGTTCCACTTCGAATCAGTGGTCGAGGCGTGCAGTGCCGTGGTGGACGTGCTGGCCATGGAACCCAGCGCCTCCGAATTGCTGGATCGCCAACTGATGGATCTGGCCAGGGCCAAGCTGACCGGTGGCCGCAACCTGTTCTTTATCGAAGGTGATCCCGCGGCGGTCCTGCTGACCGAGTTCTACGGCAAGGACGAGAGGGAGGTACGCCTCAAGGCCGACCGATTGCGCGATCATATGCAGCGGCGGGGTTGGAAAGGCGCCGTGACCGTGGTTGAGGATCTGGAAGCCCAAGTCAAGGTGTGGGACTTGCGCAAGAGCAGTCTCAACCTCCTGATGGGGCAGCGCGGCCAGCATAAGCCATTTCCCGGGATCGAGGACGTGAGCGTGCCGGTGGAGCACCTAGCCGACTACATGGCCGGCATCCTCGACTACTGTGCCGGGTTGCCGGACGTCCCTTCCACAGCCGTCTATGCCCACGCCTCCGCCGGCTGCCTGCATGTCAGGCCCCTCATCAATCTCCACACGGCCCGCGGAGCCGAAAACCTGAAACTTGCCGGCGAGCACAGCCTGGAACTTGCCAGACGGTCCAATGGAGTTATGAGCGGCGAACACGGAGATGGTCTGGCCCGCAGCTACTACAACCGCTCACTGTTCACCACGCCCTTGTACGGTGCGTTGCAGCAAGTCAAGCACATTTTCGACCCGCATGGACGGCTCAATCCGGGCAAAATCGTGGACGCGCAGACTCCCATCGAGAACCTGCGGTTTGGAGCCGATTACAAGGCCCAGACCTGGTCCACGGTGCTTGATTGGAGCGCGGACCACGGGTTCGACGGCGGTGTCGAAATGTGCAACGGTGCCGGCGTGTGCCGAAAGCTTGACGTGGGAACCATGTGTCCGAGCTTCATGGCCACACGGGAGGAGAAGCACTCCACGCGCGGTCGCGCGAATTCCCTGCGCAATGCCATGGCCGGCCGCATCCCCAGGGAAGAGCTGTGGACCAAGGAGATGTACGAGGTCATGGACCTGTGCCTGGGGTGCAAGGCCTGCAAGACCGAATGTCCGTCGTCGGTGGACATGGCCCGGATCAAGGTCGAATACCTGCAGGCCTACAATGACCACAACGGAATGTCCCTGTTCACGCGCCTGATGGGCCTCATGCCTGGCGCGCTGCGCTGGTCGAGTTCGCAGGCGGGATGGTTGTTTCCCGCGTTGAACGCGATGGCGCGTTCGCCTTTGGGCCAATGGGGCATGCGCCGACTGGGCATACACCCGGAACGCAGATTCCCCGACTTCCGCCAAGCCTCGCTGGGGCGTGCCCCGAATTCGCAGAACCTTGCGGGTTCCAAGGGCCGCGCGGTCACCCTCTGGGCGGATACATGGTCGCGGTTCTTTCAGCCCGAAGTGGTGCAGGCCGCCGGCAGTGTGCTCGCCAAGTTGGGTTACGACGTGGAAATCCTTTGTGACACGGGGTGCTGTGGAAGGCCCTTGATTACGGGTGGCCAATTGCGCAAGGCACGCGCAGGAGCCGATCAACTCTGCCGGGAATTGATGGAGCCAATTGGGCGCGGTCGAACCATCGTGGGCCTGGAACCAAGCTGCATTCTGACGCTGCGGGACGAGTTTCCCGACTTGGCGACCGACAGGGGCTTGGCCACGACGGTGGCAAGCAACAGCCGAACACTTGAGGAGTTTCTGACAGAGTCGGGGGTGGAGCCGCTGGACCTGGAAGCCTCATCAAAAGACGTGTGGCTGCACAACCACTGTCACCAACGCGCCCTGGTTTCGGGAAACCCGACTGCCGACCTTCTCAACAGCCTGGGTTTCAACACGAGCGTGATTCCCAGTGGGTGTTGCGGCATGGCAGGGGAGTTCGGGTACTTGGACCACCACTACGAAGTGAGCCAGGCAGTGGGCGAGGATCGGCTGTTTCCGGCGATACGGGAGATGCCAGCCAACGGCAACCTGGTGGCCAGCGGATTCAGCTGCCGGGAGCAAATCAGCCACTTCACGGACCGACGGGCCCTCCACTTGGCCGAGTTTCTCGACCAGAAAATTAATGCACAGCGATCAGTTCAACCGGAATGAAACGGAGCAGGAAGTTGACCGCCCCCCCCCCATCCGGCAAACTGGGACCCAACCGCCATGTCAGAAAAGATTCAGTGCCTGCATCCCCAAGGCAAGAAGGGCGTGCGCATAGATCGGGCCAAGTACGACCCGATCCGCGAGGCCATCCTCGCCGTACTGGAGGCAGAGGGTCCGTGCAGGTTCATGCGGTTGGCCGAGCGGGTCGAGGATCGGCTCGGTGACAGCTTCCCCGGATCGGTCTCCTGGTACACGATCACCGTCAAATTGGATCTGGAGGCACGCGGCGTGGTGGAACGGGTTCGGCAGGGAGGTGCCGATTTGGTGGCGTTCCCTGCGGATTGCTCGGCCACGGGCCCTTGAACCTACAGGCGCAGCACTCCATCCGCAGAATGGACGGAGTATCTGCGTGTAGGCCGCAATCAATCAGATCGATCAGATGTAGACAACGAGCTCGCCGCCTTCGACGACCACTCGATACGTCCTGACCGCCGAGTCACCGTGCAGGGCTTTGCCCGTCCGGATGTCGAACTCCCACTGGTGCCACGGACACTTGAGGACTTCGTTGGTTTCGGAATAGACGAACTCGGGTTCCCCCATCTCAACCGACGGTCGCATGCGTCCCGTACAAAGCGGTGCCCCTCGGTGCGGACATACATTGAGGAGAGCCAGAAATTTGCCGTCCAAGTGAAAGATTCCAATCTCCCGGCCGGCCACCTGGACGATCCGGCGGCCACCGGGTGGAATGTCGTCTGGGACGCCCACAACGGCGCGGCGCGGCCGACGCTCAATCTTCAAGATCGAGTCCGTACATCTCCGCCGCGTTGCGGTAGAGAACACGGTCCCTTAGTTCGGCGTCTTCACCCAGCAGAAACGTTGCCGGCTCGTCCCAATCCCAATGGGGGTAGTCGCTGGCAAACACGAGTGTCTGGTCCGCCTCCAGCCATCGCAGGAAGGTCTCCATATCTTCCTCATCCGGCAGGTTGGGGAAGGGCTGTGAGCCAAACCTGATGTTCGACTTCAGGTATTCGCTAGGCAAGCGGCGCACCCAGGGTGTGTAGTCGCGCAGGCTCTGCCAGTCGCTGTCCATGTGCCACATGAGGCCGGGCACCCAGAACACATCGTGTTCGATAAACAGGAACTTGAAGTCCGGGAACTTCTCGAAGACCCCTTCGCAAATCAGGCTGGCAGTGTGGGCCATGGCAATCTGGGGCCTGGCCATCCGCATTTCCAGGTAGTATGTCGGGAACCCGGCCGCCGTGGGAGCGGATGTGGTGCCGGCACCTTCAGCACCAAAGTGCACGCACATCGGCAGACCGTATTCGGCACAGGCCTCGTAGATCGGGTGGTACATCCGGTGTCCGAACGGAAAGTGGGCACCGGCCGGCATCAAGGCCTGCACAAATCGCGGATCGGAACCTAGCCGGCGGATTTCGGCGGCCGCCTGCTGAGGATCGTTGGGTGCGATGTGGATGGAGCCGCGCAGACGGCTGTCATGGTCAAGCCAATGGTCAGCCGTCCAGTCGTTGAAAGCCCGACAGACCGCGGCCGCGAAGTCGAGGGTGGGATGTGCGGCGTAGGCGTAGGGGCCACCGGTAAGGACGGCAACATCGATGTCGTAGGTTTCCACGTGGTGCTCGACCGCCACGGAAGGCTGGTTGTTAGGATTCTCTTCCCCGTCGACCGCGTGCCAAAGGTCGTGGCGCGTGCCTTGGCCCGGCATGTTGGTATACCCGACTGCAGGAGCCATGGCGCCGAAATCGTCCATCTGCTCCCTGTACTGCCGAGGCAGGTAGGGATACAGTTCCTTATGGGAAGCCGTATGGTGATGCACGTCGCAGTCGATGATCCGCTGACGAGTCGGTTGGGCTAAGTCCTGCTCGAGAATCGGGGCCGCAAGTGTCATGGTTTATGTCTCCTAGATTGGCACCAGCATTATCTACCAAGCAGATTCAGCACAAGACTAAGTCTGGAAGGAATCAAGCCTTGACAAATAAGGCACTGAGAACTGCTATATGTACGCCATTTCGCGCGGCTCGTTTTCCAAGGTGTATGAACCAATGTACGGTAGGGATACCAGACCATGGAAAACGAATTCACACTGTATCTTGCAAATGGTCTGGGGGGAGTCACTCCACGAGGCGCCCCATAAAATTCACACGTTGGTAACGGGCCACGTCGGCCCAGTCCCTCACTCCGTGTTCCCCAAAATGCTCCCGCGCATCGCGGAAACGCTGCCAGTTGCCTGTGAAGTCGTGGTACCGGGCGACGAGCTTGTCCGGAGCGGTCTGCATGATGCGGCTCAGCTTCTGGACATGGAGCCCAAACGAAGTCTGCTTGGCGAAATTCAGAGCGGGCCGGACCGCCGGGTTGTCGTAGTCCCGCGAAAGCATGGCTACCGAGACGAGTACTTGCGTGTCCCCGTATTCGAACCGCGATATGGCATCGTCGATCTTGTCGGGGGTCAGGCCCGACCGAACGTAGTCGGCACTGAAACCCGCCTCGCGGCAGGCGCTCACGCACGCCTGCAACTGGCGCAGCGGCACAAAGGCTAGCGCCGGCCCCAGGAGGGACAGGTGGTCGAAGGCGGTCCGGTAGTCGCCGTGCCACGGCTCGACCACACTTGTGGCCCGAACCAACTGTCCTGCCCGCACCAAGTCATTGGTGGTCGGTCCCGAGATGATGGGTCCATAGTGGTTCTACAAGCCGGGCGTGAATGGCGTGGCCGTCATGCCCATCCATGCGTCGAACCGGTAGGCCCGCAGGCAGTGCATCATCTCTGTGCGCAGGTCTTGCGCCTCGTCGATGATGGCATAGTCGTGGTTGTGAAACCCGCCGCTGCCTTCGGCAAACGACTGGGCCGTGGCGACGGTGACGTTGGGTCCGTCAGGGTCCTCGGCGTCGATGCCGACCTCAATGTCATTGGACCTGAAGTCCATGACCGTCTGGTCGCGCAACTGCGCTCGGTCCACCACGTACAACACACGACCCTTGGCGGACAGTTCCCGTGCGACCTCAATCGCAACGGTCGTCTTGCCCGCGCCCGTCGGCAGGACCAACAATGGCCACTCTCCGGCCACGATATGGGCGATGCAGGCATCCGCCGCGTCGCGCTGGTAGTCAAGTAACTTGAACATCCCTTCACCCCTGTGGTTGGGCCTTCCAGTCTTGCCACCAAGGAGGTCCTTGATATGCCTGTCAATGGAGTACCACTGGACAGTCCCTTCCAATTACGCTGGGCGGCCTCCGGGTTCCAATTTCCGCCAACTATCCGAATCTCCCCCCACAGATCGCTGGGCACCTTCCACCTGCAGGCCATGGCCCGATCGATTGACAACGTGGATTGCCAGCACCGTCACATCCTCGGTCTGTAGATAATCGGCCATCAAAGACCGGCCGTAATCCTGGCGATCAGCCTGACGTTTGGCCTCTGAAAGGCTCCGGTTGACTTTTAGCTCGATTGCACAGGCATGTTTAGGGTGGCGCAGCACCAAATCCGGCCAACCTCCGGCTTTTCCTTTGGTTCCGCCCGTACATCCAATCCGCCCAGGGCCGCGAACACGGTCTGCAGGACATTCAGGCATTGGTCGTGTCCGTTGAGGCGAACTCCGGCAAAGCCCGACAGGAGAGTCGCCAACTCGGTCGGCAGATCGCCATAATCCCGGCGATGCATGATCCGACGCAGACGAACAAACACCGGATTTCGGTCGTCACTGGAATAGGCAATGGCTAGGGCCTACGAGTCGGCCCCCAGTCGCCGCAAATTCTCAAGGAACGCTTCGGCCACCTCTCGGTTGGGAAACGCTGCGAAGGGAGGGCCACCATCCAACCCCGGCTTGACGGTCAGGTATCCGCTTTGCAACAAAAACTGCCGGGGATCGGCATCCTCAAGAGCGTTGTGATCAAGGGTTCCCTCGGCACTCAAGGTCTCAGGCAACTCGCGAGGAGCTTGTTCCAGCCATGTGACCAGAGGTTGCAAGGAACCACTGGTTGCCCAGTACTTGGGGAATCGGCCCTGCCTGAACCTGTTCCGCCCCGCCTTGGTCCCAAGATCTGCAAGGGTTCTCGTCAACGACCAGGGGTTGTAGACAGGAACGCTGTCTCCTTCCAGATCGAACCGATAACCGTTGTAGTAGTCGCGCAACCGTTCCCGCAATGCATCTTCGTCCATTCCCATCTTGGCTGCAGCCCGTGCAATGTACGGACCCAGTCCGTCCGCAGCATCCAAATCGTCCTCCGTGAACCCGCATACCGTCCCAAACTTGGCATCCCACGTCAGGTCAACGACGAGGTTCAAGGGCGAGAGGGGATGGGCTTAGGCATTGCGGGTAATACCAATCCAGTATAGTGGTGGCATTGAAAGGATGCCACTTGGCGGGAGGGGCCCATGGCCCGCAAGATCGCGGTCGCGTGGGCCGCTGAGGATAGCGAGACGGCCCTGCATGCGCGGTACCGCGCCGAAACCGTGATCGAAGTGCGCACGCGGCTGCAGGCCCTATGGCTGCTGCGCCGGGGCGAGTCCCCGGCGGCGGTGGCGGCCGCGGTGGGCGTGGGGTTGCGCAGTGTGCACCGGTGGCTGCAGTGGTACCGGGAGGGGGGCCTGGCCGCGGTGCGGTCCCATCGGCGGGGCGGTGCGGGCAAGCCCTCCTACCTGACCCCGGACCAGGAGCAGCAGCTGGTGGCGGAAGCAGCCCAGGGAGTGTTTGCGACGGCGGGCGCGGTGCGGGACTGGATCGAGGAGCAGTTCGGGGTGGTCTACACGATTGGCAGTATGTACACCTTGCTGCCGCGGCTGGGGATCCGGCTCAAGACGCCGCGGCCCCGGCATACGCAGGCCGATCCCCAGGCCCAGGAGGCCTGGAAAAAGGGGGGCTCAAGGCACGGCTGAGGGCGGCCGGGTTGCAGGCGGGACAGGGGATCGTGTGGGGCGACGAGATGCGCGTGGGGCTGCGCGGCCAGGTGCGCAAGGTGTGGGCCCCGCGCGGGGTGGCGGTCTCCCAGGCGGTGCAAATTGGCTGGAAGTACCTCTATGTGGCAGTCGCCATCGATCCGATGACGGGACGGCTGTGGTGGGCCTGGCAGAAGAACATGAAGGGCGAGGAGATGGCCCGCATTTGGAAGGTCTGGGCGGAGGACCCGAACATCGACGGCTGGGTCTGGGATGGGGCCGGCGGCCATCGGGGGGAGGACATGCTGATAGGGGTAGGTAAAGCCGGGAGCCGGGTCAATGTGCGACCGTTTGCTCCAGTCCGGGCGGGTCCACCCACCGCAGCTCCCAGGGCGGATCCGGTCCGGGCAGGGGCTGCAGCCAGACCCGGGCCCAGCCGTAGCCGCGGTGCAGCAGCCGCTGGACCCGGGCCAGGCCCAGCTGAAAGACACTGAGCGGTCGGCTGCGGGGCACCGCCGGCTGCAGGGGCGGTGTGCGCACGCGACCGGGTGCCAGACCGCGCAGATACGCCTCCTCGACGCGCGTACCGTGGGCCAGCACCCAGAGGGTGGCGACGGCCAGGACCAGCCAGTGCCGGTCGACGCGGGCCGGGTCCAGGCGCCGGGTGCGGTGCCACTGCCAGCCCATGCGCTTGAGGGTGCGGAAGCCCTGCTCAATCCAGACGCGCATCCCGTAGGCGCCGAGCTCCACGTCCTCGGGGGCTTCGTCCGTGAGCACGACCCAGGGGACTTCCTGGCCGGGCACCCAGAGCACAATCAGGGTGCAGGCGCGCTTGCGCTCGCGGAAGGCCTTCCCGGCCGTGACCGTGTACTGGCCTTCGCCGGCCACGAAGCGCCAAGCCGGCCAGCGCGGTCCGGTCGTGGCCTGGAAGGTCATGTTTCGGTCGTAGCGCATGTAGGGGTGCCAGCCCCGGCGGCGGATGGCGGCCCACAGGTCGGGGCTCTGCAGGCCCCGGTCGCAGAGCACGCGCACGGTCATGCCCTCCGGCACGGCGGGCCCCAGCCGGTCCAGCAGGGCGCAGAGGTCCGGCATCCAGGGACCGGGTTGGCCGCCGGTCTTGAGGCGCCAGGCCACGGGGATGGCCAGGCCCCGGTAGACCACGCTCACGACCAGGGCCACCAGGGCCCCGCCCTTGGCCGTGGGATCGACGGCCAGCGTCAGTTCGGAGCCCTGCCACCAGGCCAGGACCCAGCGCAGGAGGGGCGCGAAACAGGCCTCGACCTCCAACTGCACCCCGCAGGGCGCCGCCCGGTCGGAGCCGTCGTAGAGCCATTCCCGCAGGTACTGGCGGGTCGTGTGCCAGCCCAGACCCAGGCTCAACAGGGCCCCCAGCACCGCATTCTGGCAGCCGCTGCGGGCCATCACCGTGGCCCCCACCCACAGGGCCAACCCGATCCTCTGGGCCGGCCGCAGATGGGGCAGATGCCTTTGGATTTGGTCGTGCAGGGGATAGAATGCCGTCGGAAGAAGCATGGAACCGGGGCCTGTTTGATGTGTGGAAACACGAACAGCCTACCCGCAAACCATGCTTTTTCCGTTTCCTCAACCTGTTTTTCAGGCCCGGAGCCGCTTTACCTACCCCTATCAGGGGAGGACATGCAGGCCGTGGACGCACCCCAGGTGGTGCAGCCGCCCTACGCCCCCGAACTGAACCCGGTCGAGCGCTTCTTCCGGGAGTTGCGGCGGGCCCTCGAGGGCCGGGTCTATCCGGACCTGCAGGCCAAGCAGGAGGCCCTGGAGCCCATCCTGCGGGCTTGGCAGACGGGTCCGGAGCGGGTCAAGAAACTGTGCGGCTGGGGCTGGATCCGGACAGCCCTGGAAGCCCTGCCCACAGCCGCTGAAACGCCTTGATCATGCTGGATTGGTATAACTCCCGTCAGCACAACCTTGTGCAGGCTCTGCCGGCCACTCTTCAGAAAGCTGAAGAACCCGCGCAATATTCGTCGACCAGGACCACTGGTTCTTTGCCGAACCTATCCTTGAGCGCGCCGATCATCCACCGAAGCAGGTTTCCAGGGCTGTCTGGACATCCGCCAGGAACGCGCAGATACTCCAACGGGATGCCAGGATCAAGCCCGCGCCTCCTCCAAACTCCAGCTTGATCCAAGACTTCGTAGACGAGGGCACGGCGAACTGCCGTGGAGTCAGGCTCGAGCACGTTGCTCAGATCCAGTCGAATCACGGGACGACGTTCTCTGGAGGGTTGTTTGCCTTCGAGAGACGTACGAGAGACGTACCTACGAACAACTCTCTGTCAGCCACGGTGGGCAATTGAGAATCCGGTATAGGGTCACCACCCAGCGTTTGTACCTCCGGCATGTGGCCTTGGTACATGCACTCGATGGTTGACAGCATCAAGGACTTGCCGAAACGGCGGGGCCGCGCGACAAAGACTTGCCTGGCGGACTCATCCAGCAATCGTTGAATTTGCCCTGTCTTGTCCACGTACAGTTCACCTGCCCGGCGCATCTCCACGAGATGCGTTGATTCCAACGACAGGGCTGGCAAACCGTCGTATACCGCCAAGTGCTCCTTCATACTGCGTACCACTCGCACATCATCGAAAGTCCTACACCGGCGCAGCCGATGAAACGTCGGTTTGGTGCTGTTGCCTGTTTGGCATCTCTTGCGTTTGGCCAGTGGGAGCAGCAAGTCAGACCCATTTGGCTGTGGGTGGCCTTGTTGGGTTGCCAGGTCATTGTCCTGCACACCTTCGCCACAAGTTCACCCACACCAACACGGTGGGAGAAGGTGGAAATCCGTCAGACTCGGGACCAACTTGACGGAGCCACTGGCGACTACCCTCCTGCAGATCGTTGGAACGCAAAGGGAGTTACGGTGTTGAACCCAACGCCTCAATCCATCTCCTGATAAAAGGCTATGCAGGCATTGTCGGGGTCCAAAATGGTGAACTCCTTCGAACCCCACGGCTTCATCTCCAACGGGCCATTGGGATGGACGATGTCAAGCTCCCGGCACTTGGCGTACAAGGCATCGACGTTGTCTGTCTCGATCCGGATTTGCGTGTTGTTGAGCTTGGGATCAATGTACCAGCCCTCACTGAACGTCACGTGCAGCGCCACGTCGTCCTTGCGCAGGATCGCGTAGTCCGCCTGCTCGTAGCTGACTTCAAACCCCAGGTCCACATAGAAGTCCCGGGCTTTGGACAGGTCGTTGCAGGGGACGATACAGGTTGAGACAAGAAACTTGGCTGTGTCGGTCATCGTTATCGTCCTGACGTTATGGGTTCGAATCAGATTCATCCGGATCTTCTCCTGTGCCTGGTTGGCTGGACCCGGGAGCGCGATCGGGTTGCTTGAACTGGCGGGAGCCAGATGGGATCCGTGAGATGGCGTTGCCCTGCCATACGCTGTTGAGGAAGTCCTTCGCAGGCTGCAGTTCAGGCGCGTCCCTGGATTCCTCGCCCTGCTCGGACATCTTCTCAATCAGCTTGCGCGCGCGGCGAGCTGATGGTTTTTCGCCCTGATTGTTTGGCATTGTTCCGGTCATGTAGGAATGAGAATTCTGTCAATCCTCCGCTGCCCCGATCTGCTCAAGGAAAGGGACAATGCATCTTACCGTACGGATTCCGAGCATCCGGGTGGTGCCCATGTCGTTCAAAGTTCCAGTTGGGATACCTCGGGCACAAGGTTTGAGCCCTCGATGATCTGACCGCATCTTGCCATTGCAAACTCGCGACTGATTCCCCGGGGTCCGAACCCAACACCCAACTCCGAAACCCAGCTCCGGAAATTACAATCGACCAGGTTGGACGCGCACCCGGGGAACTTGGCATTCACAAGACACTGATCGACACCCAGGTGGCCGACATACGCTGGTACGACTTGGCACACCTGAACACACGGAAGTTTATGTAAGCCAGTTGCTTGCTGGGCAAATACCTGTGCCGCGGGATCAGGTCCTTGACATGACGATTGGGTCCTATCCGAAACCGGAGGAATCGGCTGTCCGGCACTGTGCTACACTCGCCGCCTACCCGTCCAATTCACAGTCAAGACTATGTCAGACAACGCCGGCGATCTGTCCATAACGTCTATCGAACTGCACACCTTCACCACCGAGAAGCATGATCTGGGCACCGACTACAACGGGTTCAACCTGGTATACGAACCAGGGGCACGGCTCCAGGCCGAAGGGCACGTTCTGGTCATCAACACGGCGGCAGGCGTATCCGGGGAGTGTGTGGGCGGGAGCCCTGCAGACTATTCCCAGCTCCCAAAACTGGCCTCTTATCTGATGGGCCGGCACGCGCTGGAGCGGGAACGCTTCTATTCGGACATTTCCAGGGCCCAGCGGCAAGTGGCCAGGATTGGTCTGGCTCCGCTGGACATTGCCTTGTGGGACTTGGCCGGCAAGTTGTACGAGCAACCTCTCTACCGACTACTGGGAGGGCACCACAAGAAAATCCCCTGCTATGCCAGTACCTACCACGGCGACGAACAATCGGATGGCCTCTCCTCGCCGGAAGCCTACGCCGACTTCGCGGAACAATGCCTGGACATGGGCTATCCGGCATTCAAGATCCACGGCTGGGGCAATGCCCCCATTTCCCAGGAAGTCGCCAACGTGCGGGAGGTGGGGAAGCGCGTGGGCGACCGAATGGACCTGATGCTGGATCCCGCCTGCGAGTTTCACACATTTGCGGATGTGTTGAAGGTGGGCCGCGCCTGTGACGAGTATGACTTCTTCTGGTATGAGGATCCGGGCCGCGACGGCGGCATATCACAGTTCATGCATCGGAAGCTGCGACAACTGATCAAGACCCCCCTCCTGCAGACGGAGCATGTCAGAACGCTGCAACCCCACATGGACTTCGCCTTGGCGGATGCCACCGACTACATGCGCGGCGACATCGGATACGACGGCATCACGGGGGTCATGAAGCTGGCCCATGCCTGTGAATCCATCGGCATGGACATTGAGTTCCACGGACCGGGACCGGCTGCCCGGCATTGTATGGCCTCGATCAGAAACACGAACTACTACGAAATGGGTCTGGTGCATCCCAAGGCGCCCGGATCAAGCGAGACCCCAATCTACCTTGGCTACTCGGATGGTTTGAGTTCCATCGATGGAGAGGGTTGCGTCACCGTGCCTGAGGGCCACGGCCTTGGCGTGGAAATCAACTGGGACTACGTGGAACGCTACCGGGTCGGCAAGCAGGTCTTTGAGTAGACCTACAACCATTCCCGTCCGCACATTCGGCAGAAGGCAACGTCACAGGACACTTCAGGTCCAGACGCCGATGGTCGGGCTGGGATGAACGCGCGGTTCCGAGCGGCCTGCCATGTTGTCAGCAGTCGGCACGGCCTTTTGTTGCGGACCATGGGGCCAACCGGGTTGGGAGACCGTCCACCGGCGCAATCGATCAGGCTTCCTACCGTATAATGGGCCATCCCATTCACTCCCTAATCCGGAGGAATCAGAATATGTTGAAACGCACACGCTGGGTGTTCGTCCTCGCCTTGGTGGCCATGCTCATAGCAGCCTGTGGCGCCCCGGCCGAAGAACCTGCACCCGAGTCTGAACCTGCCGAGGCCCCGGCGGCGGCGATGCCCGAAGAAGGAGCTTACGGTGAGGCGCCAATGCTGGCCGAAATGGTGGCTGCAGGCACCCTCCCGCCGGTCGACGAACGCCTGCCCAAGGAACCGCTTGTGATCGAGCCGTATAACGAAATCGGTCAGTACGGTGGCACTTGGCACAGGTTCGACACCTCGTCCAGTGGTTCCCACCTCGTGATGGCCATGTACGCCTATTCCCCGGTCCACTGGGTCAAGGATGGCCTGGACAAGCGACCTGGCTTGGCCAAAGGCTGGGCCAATAACGACGACAAGACTGAATGGACCCTGTACCTGCGCGAAGGCACCAGGTGGTCCGACGGCGATGCCTTTACGGCCGACGACTTCCTGTTCTGGTGGAACGACATGGTTCTCAACACAGAGCATTCCGACGTCCCGCCGGACTACATGAAGTCAGCGGACGCGGTCACCGAAGTCACGAAGACGGACGACTACACCCTTACCTTCACGTTCTCCGATTCGGCGCCCCTGTTCCTGGACCGCCTGGCCATGTGGCCCAACGGCACCATCCCGGGCAACGAAAAGCTGTTTGTGCCCGAGCATTACCTGCGACAGTTCCACCCGGACTATTCCGACGAGGAGACCTTTGAACTGCTTGACGAGAAGCTGAACTGGCCCAGCAACCCGGACGCGCCGGTCCTGAACCCCTGGATGCCGGTGCAGTACGAACCGGGCACGCGTCTGGTACTGGATCGCAACCCGTTCTACTACGCCGTTGACACTGCCGGCAATCAGCTGCCTTACATCGATTCCATCGACATGACCTTTGTCGAGAATCTGGAGGTATCCAAGCTGCGGGTCATCGCCGGCGAACAGGAAATTTGTGGCCGGCCGTGCCGATACCAGCCCCTGAGCGAGCTGTCGGTTTTCCGTGATGCGGAAGCGGCCGTGGGCCTTAAGACCTACCTCTGGGACGTGGGTGGCGGTGCCTCGTTCCTCCTGTATCCGAACTGGACGCATACCAATCCGCAGAAGCGGGAGCTGTATCGCAACACGGACTTCCGGCGTGGTCTCTCCCACGCGATTGATCGGGACAAGATCCAGAAAATCGTCTACTTCGGCACGGGTGAAAAAACCACCGGAACCATGAGCCCCAAAGCCATTGAGTTCACGGCCGACGAAACCGGCAAGGACCTCTATAGGCAGTGGCGCGACCTGGCCGTGACTTACGACGCCGACCTGGCCACCGAGCTGCTGGATGCCTCCGGTGCGGTGGATGCCGACGGCGATGGCTTCCGCGACCTGCCCAGTGGCGATGAATTGACGCTGCGCATCGACTGCAGCGCCGGGGGCATTGCCAACAGCGCCAATGCCCAAAACGTTGAAATCGTCAAGGAGGGTTGGGAGGCCGTGGGCCTCCGAGTCCAGGTCAATGTAGTGCCCAACGAACAGCTGGGTGTGATGCAGGACAACTCCGAAATCGACTTCCGCAGTTGTTGGGGCCTGGGTGACGGCCCGAACTTCCTTGTCTTCCCCAACTGGGTCATCCCGGTCGACAACAACCGCTGGGCGCCTCTCTACGGCTCCTGGTACAAGGTTATCGGCACCGAGAAGGAGGACGCGGAACTGGATGTCGATCCACTGGACCGCAACCCGCCACGTGAAGAACCCAATGAAGGTGATCCGACCTGGCGGCTTTGGGAGCTGTACAACGCTGCCCGGGTCGAACCCGACGACGCCAAGCGCCTGCAACTGAGCCAGGACATCATTCGCGTCCATGTCGAGGATGGACCGTTCGTCATCGGAACCGTCGCCAACACTCCCACCATCGTTGCCCACCTGGACAACGTCGGGAACTTCCCGTCTTACGAGCAGTTGGGACTGGGCGGCTTCACCGGCCCTTGGATCATGGTCTACTTCGGTGCGGTCTATCCGGAACAGATGTATTTCAAACAGTAAATTGATTTGTCGTTGTCAACCCCGGTGCCACGGGGCGCGCCCCGTGGCACCGGGACCTCCGGGTGTTAGCCAATTGAAGTCACAGCAGCCCCGCCCGTGACCAAACCCGCGCCGCCCTCCGCAGCCTGAACCCTGACCGATGCTTGCCTTCATCGCCCGGCGCCTGGTCTACATGATCTCCACGCTGGTCCTGATTTCCTTCGTGGGTTTTCTCATCATCAACCTGCCACCGGGCAGTTATATCGACGTCTTCCAGGCACAGCGCCAGCTTCAGGGAACACACACGGCGGAGGCGGAGCTGGAGGCGCTCAAACGGCGCTATGGGCTGGACAAGCCGGTTCCCGTCCAGTACTGGATCTGGGTCAGAGGTTTCGTACGCGGCGACTTCGGGCGCTCCTTCGAGTTCAACCGGGAGGTCAGCGAACTGATCTGGGAGCGCCTCGGCTTCACCGTGGCCATCGCCACTGGCTCGCTCCTTTTCATCTGGCTCGTGGCCATCCCCATCGGGATCTACACTGCCACCCACCAGTACAAGCTGGGGGACAACGTGGCCACCATTGTGGGGATGGCGGGGTTGTCCATCCCCGATTTCATGCTGGCCCTGGTCCTGATGGTGGTGATTCAGAGAATGTTTGGCTTCACGGTCGGCGGCCTGTTTTCGCGCGAGTACGTGGACGCGCCATGGAGCTTGGCCAAAGTAATCGACCTCGTCAAGCACCTTTGGGTACCCATTGTGGTGGTGGGCACCTCGGGCACTGCCGGCCTGATGCGCATCATGCGCGGCAATCTGCTCGACATACTCAACATGCAGTACGTGCAGGCCGCACGCGCGCGCGGCTTGCGCGAGGCTACGGTGGTGGTCAAGCACGCCGTGCGCAACGCCATCCATCCGCTCATCATGCTGCTGGGCATGAGCCTGCCCACCATCATTTCCGGGTCCCTGATCGTGTCGATTGTGTTGGGCCTGCCCACAACCGGCCCCCTGTACTTCAACGCCCTGCGGCAACAGGACATGTACTTGGCGGGGACGTTCCTCATGTTCCTGGCCTTCATGCTGGTGCTGGGCAACTTCCTGGCGGACATCCTGCTCGGTCTGATTGATCCCCGCATTCGGTACGAGTAGCAATTCCATGTCCGATCAGTCGCTCACACTGCCTTCCGCCGTATCGGAACCGCAGGCCGCCGATGTCGAGATCAACCTCAGTGCCGGCGAGATCGGCCAGTTGTCCCTGTGGTACCTGATTTGGCGCCGTTTCCTGCGCAACCGGCTGGCGGTGGCCGCGACCTTCGTGCTGCTGCTGCTCTACCTGATGGTGGCCCTAGCCGAATTCATCACACCGTACGACCACCTGATTTCCAACGAGGACTTCGTGGCGCGGGCACCCCAGCTGCCCCGATTCCGGGATGAGACCGGCCAGTTCCACTTCCGACCCTTCGTCTACGGAACCACCACCGAACTGGACACCTACAACCTGGACTGGGTCCACAAGGACGACACGACCCAGATGTATCCCCTGAAACTGTTCGTGAAGGGAGCCCCCTACAAACTGCTGGGCCTGTTTCCCTCAGATCGGCACCTGTACGGGGTGGACGCGCCGGGCACCGTCTTTCTGTTGGGCACCGATCGGCTGGGCCGCGACCTGTTTTCCCGGATTATCTTCGGAGGACGCATATCGCTAACCGTGGGCCTGATTGGGGTGTCGCTGACCATCCTGTTCGGTTCGGTCATGGGGACGATCTCGGGGTACTTCGGAGGACCGGTGGACACAGTCATTCAGCGGTTCATCGAATTGTTGATGTCGTTCCCGAGCATTGCGCTGTGGGCGGCACTCGCCGCAGCCATGCCGGCGGATATCACCATCGTCACGCGGTTTTTCCTGATCAGCATCATCCTGTCCCTCATCGGGTGGACCAGCCTGGCGCGTCAAGTCCGAGCCAAGGTCCTGGCTTTCCGGGAAATGGAGTTCTCCTCCGCGGCCACGGCCGCCGGCGCATCGCACATCCGCATCATCATGGTGCACATGCTGCCCAACGCCCTCAGCCACATCATCGTAATTGCCACACTGGCCATTCCGGGCATGATCCTGGCTGAGACCGCCCTGAGCTTTCTGGGACTCGGCATTCTGCCGCCCGCGGTAAGTTGGGGAACGTTGCTCCAGGACGCGCAGACCGTCGGTGTGGTTATCAAAAAGCCATGGTTGATGCTGCCGGGTGCTTTCGTGATCGTGTCGGTTCTTAGCTTCAACTTTCTGGGCGACGGCATCCGCGATGCCGTGGATCCGTTTGCCCTCTGACGGTTCCGGGACATGGCCGACCGCGCCGAAACAATCCTGGAGGTCAGGAACCTCCACACCCACTTCCATACGGAAAGCGGTGTGGTGCGGGCCCTGGAGGGAGTGGACTTCACGCTCAACCGGGGTCAGGTGCTGGGCGTGGTCGGAGAAAGTGGTTGCGGCAAAAGCGTGACGGCCCAGTGCATCATGAACATGGTTCCGAGCCGCGGGCGCATCGTCGACGGTTCGGTGATCTATCACCAGCGCAATGGTCAAGGAACGGAATCGGTTGAAATCACCGCGTTGGCGCCCAAGAGCAGGGAAATGAGGCGAATTCGGGGCAACGAGATCGCAATGATCTTCCAGGAGCCGATGACTTCCCTGGATCCGCTCTATACGGTGGGGAACCAGCTGCTGGAAGCCATCAACCTGCACCAAGACGTGGACCGCACGGAGGCTCGCGCCCTGGCGGTCCATTCCCTGGACCGGGTACAGCTGCCGGAACCGGAACGGGTCTTCACCAGCTATCCCCACCAACTCAGCGGCGGTCAGCGGCAACGCGTCATGATTGCCATTGCCCTTAGTTGCAATCCCACGCTCCTGATCGCGGACGAACCTACGACGGCACTGGATGTCACAACACAAGCCCAGATCCTGTCACTGATGCGTGATCTCCAGGACGAAACGCACATGAGCATCATTTTCATTACCCACGACTTGGGGGTCGTGGCAGAGATGTGCGACGAAGTGGCGGTCATGTACCTCGGCAAGGTCGTGGAACAGACGGACATCGACACGACTTTCTACAGCCCAAGACATCCGTACACCCAGGCCCTCCTGCGTTCAATCCCGCGTCTGGACGACGATCAGGACCGACGCCTGGAGGTGATAGCCGGGAGCGTGCCGGATCCCTCCAGCATTCCCTCGGGGTGCCGATTCCATCCGCGTTGTCCGGAGTTCCTGACCGGAGTTTGCGAACAACGGGAACCGGTCCTGGTCCAGGTCGACGAAGGCCATCAGGTTCGTTGCCACCTGTACGACGAAACGGCATCCTCCCAACCCGGCACCCAACCCTGAAATGGCAACGACACCGACATCCCCTTCCGATGCAGCGGTCGATTATGTGGAATCCGGCTCGGGCCAGGGCCCGTTGCTGGAGGTCCGTAACCTCAAGATGCATTTTCCCATCCGCAAGGGGTTTCTG
The DNA here is from genome assembly GCA_965208365.1 of Caldilineaceae bacterium. Lineage (GTDB taxonomy): Bacteria > Chloroflexota > Anaerolineae > Caldilineales > Caldilineaceae > Bin34. The sequence goes on from OZ242330.1 coordinate 3,867,657, forward strand.
AAACGCGTGGTGGGCCACGTCAAGGCGGTTGACGATGTGAGCTTTTCGGTCGAACGCGGCACCGTCTTTGGCCTGGTCGGGGAATCGGGTTGCGGCAAGAGCACCACAGGCCGGTGTGTGATCCGGCTGCTCAAGGCCACGGCTGGAGAGATTGTCTATACCATGCCGGACGATGAGCCCGTCCACATCGAAGCGCTGGATCCGGAGTCCCTGCGCATGATGCGCAGGCACATTCAAATCGTGTTCCAGGATCCGTACGCGTCACTAAACCCGCGGCTGACCCTCAAGCAAATCGTGGGGGAACCACTGGTTATCAACCACGTCAGCCAGGGGCAGGATTTGCAGGACCAGGTGGCAGAACTCCTGAGGCGGGTCGGCCTAAGCCCAGAACACATGAACCGCTATCCCCACGCCTTCAGCGGAGGCCAACGGCAGCGCATCAGCCTGGCCAGGGCCTTGGCTCTCAATCCCCGGTTCATCGTGGCGGACGAACCGGTTTCGGCTCTGGACGTGTCGGTGCAGGCCCAAATCCTCAACCTAATCAAGGACCTCCGCGAAGAGTTCGGCCTGACCTATCTGTTCATCGCCCACAACATGAGCGTCATCAAGCACATCTGCGATTCGGTGGCTGTGATGTATGTGGGCCAAATCGTGGAGATGACAACCACCCGGCAACTGTTCCGGAAGCCGCTGCATCCCTACACGGAAGCACTGCTGGAAGCCATTCCCGTACCCGACCCGCGCCGGGACAGGCACCGAATCGTACTGGAGGGAGACGTTCCCAATCCTGCCGATCCGCCATCGGGCTGCTACTTCCATCCGCGCTGCGCTTACGCCCAGGATGTCTGCCGAACGGAGACCCCGCCCTTGGCCGAGCACACGCCGGGCCACCTGGCCAGATGCCACTTTGCCGCGGAGCTTGAACTGAAGGGGATGACCATCTAACGACCCCGGCAACCCGGTCCTGTCGGTTTCGGCGAGAAACGTCGGTAGTCACCCTCCGACCTCCCGGTCCGCCGGATTTCCTATAGGTCTCGGGCCGCGCCGACCACCGCGGACAGGTTTTTATCGGGCGAATCGCCTTTAACAACACAGTCCGGAGCCAAAATCAGGCCGGGCCCGGGATGGTCTTTCACCTGTGCCGCCACCATGGTCCGGTTGTCATCCTCCGTACCAGACCGCATGGTCTCGAGATTCAATCCCGCAGCCAAGGCCTTATTGGTCAGGCGACGCGCCTCCGCCACATCCGGATTGTCGCCTCCAGCTGACCAGCTAAGGCAATTCACGTTAAGCTGAGCGGCCTCCTCCAGCATGATGTTTGAACCGCATACGTGCAACATGCGAATGACACTATCCTCCAGCTCGGACGCAACGTCGGCATCGTAGGCAAGTCCAAACTCCCGATATTCCTGGGGCGACAGAATGTCGCGGCTCGCCTGCTGGGTCGCCAGAAAGTATCCCGGCACGCCTACGGCATTGCAGGCCCGCACATACTGCACCACCGTGTCGCGGATGGTCCGCAGGCCCGCGTGCAGCAACGTCGGGTCCTGCCGCATGTGCTCATACACCCGATCGCCGGCGATTTTGTGAGCCAGCGTAATCGGGCTGAATATGGTCATCATGTAGGGGACGTTGTTTCCCCACAGCTCCCGCACGCGGCTGCACATTTCCAGTTCCCTGCCCAGGGCCCCCGTCTCGGGTTCCAGTGCCGGCAGGGACTTCCAGTCTGCTGCCAGCGCAACCGGAGAGGCAATCACCGTCGGCGCTTCATCGTCGTGACGACCGAACTGGATACCAACGCCCCAATCCTGGACTCCGTACAAACCACTGGGCGTAAGTTTCACCAGGTCGAACCCGAACTGCCGATGGAACTCGTCCGTGCGCCGGGCCAGTTGGCCCGGCGCACGATCCAACAGGTGATAGTGCTTCCATAAACTGACGGGGATAGTGTCGTGTCGTTCTCCCGCCAGCGCAGCCTCGATTCGTAGCCAATGAATTGAATCATGTCCCATGATTTTCTCCTTGAAAGCCGGCCGGACACGCACCGTGTTGTTGTCCGGAGCAGGAAGCCATCTGTCAGTCGCGAATCAACATTGCGATTTGGACCCGGTTAATGTAGAATTAACGGTGTCGGGTGTCCCGTCGCAGTTCACGTTGCTCTTTCGACGCCTGGCAAAACACGAAGGCCGCGATCGCGGCCTTCGTGTTTTGCCGAAAGGTCAGTTATTGACCGCTCCCAACTTCAGATAGTTTTCTTGGTCCTCCGCAATCCGCGGATACACCTCGTCCAGATCATCGAACGCCACCACCGGTTGCACCAACGCTTCGGAGTTGATCTGCCCGTTGCACAGCAGGTGCCAGGCCACTGCAAACAACCGTGCCTCGTCCCAGTTCGGATAGTCCGGATTCGGTTCGCTGCAGGATCGGCTAAAGATCAGCGTTGGCCGGTTCATGTGTGCCTCCGCTCCAAGATCAAGACCCGCCGGATAGCTACCGGGAAAAGCCCCCGCGACAACCGTTCCGCCGTAGGCAACGGCGCGGAATGCATGTTGCAGGGCCATGTGACTTCCGCTGTACTCGATGCATACGTCAGCACCCCGACGGTCACTCAGGTCCTTGATGGCAAGCCCGGCGTCCACAGCGGTTGGATCCACCACTTCGTCGGCTCCGAGCTCCAATGCCAGCTCCCGCCGCATCGTGCTTGGCTCAACGGCGATCAACATGTGGGCGCCGGCCGCCCTGACCGCCTGCAACACACAGAGGCCTATGGCCCCCATGCCAAAAACCGCCACGACATCGCCCAGCCGGACATGGCCGTCGCGCACGGCGCCAACCGCAAAATCGGCCGGGTCCAGGCAGCCGGCGGCCTGCCAGGGAACTCTATCCGGAATGGACCGAACATGGTCCTCCTGCCACATGTGCTGCTCGCGGAAGGGCCCATAGGCGAAGACCCGATCGCCTTTTTGGAACCGGGATACCGCCGGTCCTACCGCCTCGACAAGACCAACCGCCGTATTGCCCAGGGGCACAGGGAAGGTTTGCCGTTGCGAGTCTGGCCTGAATGCAAGGTAATCGGGATCCCAAGTGCCCCTCGGCAGGCCGTAGCCCTTGAAAATTGACATCTCAGTCCCATGTTTGGCCACACTGTGCGTAGTGTTCACCAAGATGTCACTGTCGCCAAGCGGCGGCAGATCGTATTCCCTGAAGGAGGCCTTTCCCACCGCAGTGGCAACAAGTTCCCTAGGCATCGCAAACTCCTGAACTAAGTCACTGGATTCATAGACAACGGCCAAGTTGGTCGGCGGGCCAACCCATGGCTGCCGCCCGCGTTGCAACTGGACGGCGAACGGACCATGGATTGCGCCGTGTCAGTGTTCTTCCACCCCCACGGGCAGCCAATGTACCTGGTGCCAGAGATTCCGTTTGATGTAGTAGGCCCGTTGTTCTCCGGATTGTAGGGATTCGGCCAGCTGGGCCACATACCGATCTGCGCCGTGTTCGACCTCGAACTCCCCGCTGCACGGTACGAACCCATCCTTGATGATGCGCTGCTGGATCGTGGCCTCCCGATTGAAAAAGACCACCTGGTTGACACGGGCCATGTCCGCCAACCGCGCCGCGAAATCATCCGGGACCTCGGTAGCGCGGCTCACTCCCCCGGCGAATGCCGGCTGCAGGGTTCGGTATTCACTGATTGGCAGTTCGACCCACACGATGAACGTCGAAATCCCCAACATACTGGGAAGACCTATGCCCTCGATGCTCTCGGCGAAACCCCGGGGCTTGATGCACCATGGCCCCTGTTCCAAGGCCGGGTCGTACATAGAAGATTCCGGCATTTCGAGCCAACCCCACCCACTGGTCGGGTCGACCTCCACATCCAGAAAGCCTTGGAAATCCGATTCGAAGACCCGTTCGAATCTACCGGTCCAAGCCATGACTTGCTTGTTGCGAATGGGCAAGCCGCTGGCTGTTTCAACTCTCGTAAACACATGCGGATGCTGGTCGATGACATCGGCCACGAAAGTCTGATTCCAGTCGCTAAGGTACTGATCGCGAGCCCAGGCCTCCGTGCTGCCGACCACGTCGCGGCTGTCATTCCTCCAGTCTCCATCGCGCATTGTGAAGACATCCTTGATGAGATAGAACTGCTTGGCGTCCCCGGCAAGCCCCAAGGAACGAAACCGTTCGTCAAGCGGCTTGACCTCAAACCGGAACTCATGCACCCACTGGCCGAAGCGTCTGGCAATCATGTGTGGTTTCCTTGATGGTGTGCCCGAATGGCACAACTGGTCCGTGCATCGACAAACAATACGGGCAGGATGTCGGATTATAGCGACTGGGCCCGAATGCGGCACGCTCGCCCGGTCCGTTGACAGGACATTCCAATTTGGATTGTGTCAACCGGGGGCAGTACCGGTGCACTGGAATGCTTGAACTCGTCGCTACACCGGGATAACACGCCAATGGGAGCCTCGCGGCTACGTTCGAACAGCCCCCGCGGAACCGGAAACTCCTTGAGTAAGGAGTTTCCGAAACAGAATGGGATTGCATTGGATCACTGGCGGAACTCGGGAATTTCCGGAGTCGCGGGAGGCGGTGCCGGAAAATTATTCGGATAACCAGGCGGCGACGTCCGGGGCATGATAGGAAATGATCACATCGGCCCCGGCCCGTTTCATTGCCAGCAGCAGTTCCAGGACAGCATCTCGCTCCGAAATCCAACCGGCCTCGGCCGAGGCCTTCAGCATCGCATATTCCCCACTGACGTTGTAGGCCGCCAATGGGGCGGCGGGAAACGCCTGCTTCACTGCATGGACCACATCCAGAAATGCCATCGCCGGCTTGACCATCACCATGTCGGCGCCCTGTTCGATGTCCAGCGCAACTTCCTTGAGGGCTTCGGCCCGGTTTGCCGGGTCCATTTGATACGTCTTGCGATCTCCATGCCTGGGAGCCCCATCCGCCGCCTCTCGGAAGGGTCCGTAAAAACTTGATGCGTACTTGACCGCATAGGAAAGAATGCCAGTGAAGTCGAAACCGGCATCGTCCAGACCGGTTCGCAGTGCATGCACCATCCCGTCCAGCATGCCGCTTGGGGCCACCAAATCGGCTCCGGCCTCGGCATGGCTGACGGCAGTGCGGGCCAGCAGAGCCAGTGACTCGTCGTTGAGAATGCGGCCGTCCCGGCCTAACAGCCCGCAGTGCCCGGCTACCGTGTAGCTGCACATACACACGTCGGTGACCACGAGCATCTCCGGCACCGCGTCCTTTGCAGTCTTGATGGCCTGTTGCACAATGCCATCGGACGCAAAGTTCTCCGAACCGATTTCATCCTTGGTCCGAGGTAGGCCAAACAGCAGTACGGCCTGTATGCCAAGCCTTGCCACCCGTTCAACCTCGGCCGGCAACAAATCCGTCGTCAGGCGGGCCTGGCCGGGCATGGAGGTGATTTCGGTCCGCAAACCCTGCCCATGTTGGACAAAGAAGGGATACACAAGGTCCGAGGGCGCGAGGGTTGTCTCGCGGACCAATGTCCGCGCGGCTCCCGTCTGCCGCAACCGGCGCGGCCTTCTTGGATCGGCGAACTCGTTGCTGTTCATGGCATCTCCCTGTCCGATGGTTCGGGACTGCCCTTGCGAAACCTGAGCACCAATCCTTCCAACAATTGGTGGAAGGACATCCCTTCGACATACACATCCACGCGCAATCCAGCAGCTGTGGCCGCCTTCCGGCTCGTGGCTCCCATACAGGCTATAAGGGTGCTCCGCAGGAGGGAATGCGAACCGGGTTGATCCGAGACACCGAGGGCAAAGCACCGAACGCAGCTCCCGCTGGTGAACGTGACCGCATCCAACGGGCTGCCGAAGCGAGCCAGGGCGACTCGCAAGCCGTCGGCGCAACATGTCCGGTACACCGGAAACGCACGCACGCGATCGCCGTTCGCGCCCAACTGCGAAAGGGCTGGACCGGGTCCGGCCGTGGAGTGAAGCACAGTCACAGTTTCCGTTGGCGCCAAGCACAGTTGGGAAGCCAACCTTCTGTCCGGGTGACAGATGCTTGCCGGTTCAATGCCTAGGGAGTTGTGCAGTTCACGGCCCGTAACAGGACCCATAACGGCGAACCTTGGCGATTGTTCGGGTCGACGCCACTTCAACTCGGGCCACAGAGCGATCGCCCGGACGGCGTTGACGCTGGATAGTACCACCCAGGTCGACGAGCGAACCGCCTCTCGCGCTTGCCTTAGGGTGCCCACAGGCAACGTCTGGATTTCGATGGCAGGCAACGCAATCGGGATGCCGCCAAACTCGACAACCGCCTGCATTGCCCCGCGCAATTGATTCCTTGCACGGGTGATCCCGATCCGTTTCCCGACTAGGCCGGGTACACCGGTGTCAGCCATTTCCGAACACCTTGGGCCAGGAGTGCATCGGCCGCGCGTATGCCCAGTCGCCAGGCGCTGGCACCGCTGGCCTCAAATGATTCAACGCGTTGTCCATCAGGAGATCGTACATGGGCACGCAGGTGAATTCGGCCTTCGGTAACAGTGGCGTAGGCAGCTGCCGGCAACGCACATCCACCGCCCAACCCATGCAACAACGCCCGTTCGCACCGGGTGGCCAACCGGGTGGGCAGATGGTCCAGGGGTTGGACGAGATCCACCATGTGTTGATCCGATCCTCGAACCTGCAGCACGATAGCCCCCTGGCCTGGCGCGGTCAGGAACGTTGCCAGCGGAAATTCATCGGAGATACCATCCGTCTGGTCAATCCTGGTCAACCCACAGGCGGCTAGCACAAGGCCGCGGCATTCAGACGGTGCCTCCCGCATGCGGCGAATGCGGGTGTCCACGTTGCCCCGCATCGGCGCGACTTCAAAGTCGCTTCGAAGGGAATACAACATACGGGTTCTGCGGGGGCTGGACGTACCCAGTCGCGCTCCCGGCGGCAACGAGTTCAGGTTCATGCCGTCTGGGGTTACCAGTACATCCTTGGCATCATCTCGGCACAAGACCGCCGCCAATGTCAGGTCCTGGTGCATGGTTGTCGGGAGATCCTTGAGGCTGTGCACGGCCACGTCGATCTCCAGCCGCAGGAGTGCCGCTTCCAGTTCCGACGTGAATATCCCCGTGGAACCGAAGGCATGCAACGGTTTGGACGGATGGCAATCCCCCGCCGTTGTTACAGGGACCACATCGATTTCCAGACCGGGTGCAATGGCCCTCAACTGCCGACAAACAGCGGAGGTCTGGACTCGAGAAAGGCGGGAACCCCGCGTTCCGACCCTTATGCGTTGCCTTGCATCCATGAATCAACCCACGCGACAACCTTGTTGCCACCTTATCCTGACCGGCCGCATTCTAAGGGGATGGTGCCGCAGGCGGCTACAACCCAATCCTGTCCTGTCGCAACGATTAGGCGTTGACAGCGAATCCCGTACAATATCAGCACGACCTCGCGCCCGGTGCGGCAGGTCTGCAAGTTCGCAGACCCCCTGCCTCGCACCCCTCGGACACCATTTTCCCGTTTTCGCAATCCAAGGACACGCTCCGGTGCCCAATGCCATGAATGCACCTACCGTAACTCGCAAGTCCGTTACAGCTGTGGCCAATGAACTGGCAGTCAGCCCCGATACCGTTCGACGCTATGCCAAGGAGTTTGCTCCCTATCTCTCGAACGAGGCCAGTCCCAAGAGTGGCAGCACCCGGACTTTCGACGAACGGGACATTGCGGTCCTGAAAGCCGCCAGAGAACAGATGAGTTCCGGTCTCAATCACGAATCGGTGCGGGCCAAGCTGGCCATGATGGACTTTCCCGACGAACCTGCCCAGGTGGAGGCCGAACCCGTAGGTGAAACCCAGGTCCAGCCGTCGGTCGAGTTCCAGAGTGTAACCACGGCGATGCTCACATTGGTCGACGCAGTGGCCCAGACTCAGGCTCAACTGGCGACACTGCCGGAAATCAACCACCGACTGGGCCAAATCACGGAGACGATCCATGCACAGCAGGCCATGCAGGATCAGATGTCCACGATGGCGGAAGATATCAACGACTTGACGATGAAGAATGCCCAGTTGAGCGAGGAACTTCAGGCCACGCGCCGGCAAGGCCTGACGTGGTTCATTTGGTTCCTGGTTGGCACCGTCGCAGCTTGTTCAGCCCTCGCGGGCGTCATGTTCCTGATGCGCACTGGGTTGTTGAATCTTCCAGTCTGAGAAGCCACCTACGGGACACGTCAGAACACCGGGCTAGTGCCTGATTCCTTAGTCCGTTAATCAGGCCATCCACGTTCCAGTCGCTGACTGGATTTGTCGAACGGGACCGCAGTTCCGGCACTGCAGGTGCGATCCGGAGGACTTGGCAGTCCAAGGTCCATCGGTGTCACTGGCGCGGCCAACTGCCCGAGTTGGCAAGGCGGGGCCGCACTACCAAAGGGTGTAACCGCCGTCGACGGTCAGATTGTGGCCCGTAACGTAGCTGGATGCATCCGAGGCGAGGTACACCAGTCCTCCCTGGAGATCGCGGGCCAGCCCCAGCCTGCCCATCGGAGTGTTGGACTTCCAGATCTCACCGTTGGCGCCGTCCATGTTCAAGGCGGTCATGGGAGTTAGCGTATGGCCCGGGCTGATGCAATTGACGCGAACCCCCCGGCTACCCCATTCGGCAGCGCAGTTGCGCGTCAGCTGTACAACCCCTGCCTTGGCGGCGTTGTACGCCACATGCAGTTGGGGTCGATTGACGATTCGGCCCGACATTGAAGCAGTGTTGATGATTGAACCGGCTCCCTGATCGAGCATGAGCCGGCCTTCGGCCTGTGTGCAGAGAAACACCCCCTTGAGGTCGACCGCGATGGTTGCATCCCAATCCGCCTCGGTCATTTCCTCAGCCTTGGCTTTCAAGGCGATTCCCGCATTGTTGACGCCGATATCGACACGTCCCCAACGATCCGCGACTTCGGCGACCATCAACCGAACTTGCTCCTGGCATGTGACATCCACCTCAAGGCTCATGGCCTCCACGCCCAATGCCTCAAGGCAATTGGCCACATGTCGGGCCCTCCTACCATTCCTGTCCGCCACGGCCACGTTGGACCCGGCTTCGGCTAGCGCGAAGGCGAAACTCTCACCGATGCCACTGGCACCTCCGGTCACGACGGCCGCTCGACCAGTCAGGCGAAATCGATCCAGTACAGCCATTGGTTACCCCTCTGCCGCGAAACTTCGTTGCCTAGTATCCTAAAGCCGGAACCAATGCCGTACCATCATCAGACAGTCCCGTGGGCGAAAACAATCTCCGTTGCGCAAAGGCCCCCTTGAGCCCAATGGAAATCTGCATCAATGCAGCCACTGCTCGACCGCGACGGCAGCTACCTCGATATCCCAGGCCAGCGAAGCAGTTTCTTCCACACCAAACTTATCAACGAGCATCGGTGGCTGATCGCACCCCGGCGGACACGGCGTCATTGGCACGGGCCTCAGTCACCCGAGCACGTGCCTGTCGGAGGATGCAGCCCAAGGCCTGCCGTACCCAGTTCGCAACCACGGAATGCCGGCAACGCACCGGACCAGGGACGCCACCCTCGGGCGCCCCTTTGATTGAACGGGATAGTGCAAGGTCCACAACGTGGTCCAGTCATCCAGATTGAATGGAAGTCCCCTATACTGACTTGCACGTTGTTCCGACCTGTCATGTCGCCCAATGCACTCGCCGCATACTGAAGAGTTGATTCTGGACGCTGCCCTGGAGGAATTTTCGGAGCGGGGCTACGCGAACGCAGGCTTCAAGGGGGTTGCGGCCCGGGCCAATCTCACGATGGCCGCCTTGTTTGTCAGGTTTCCCAGCAAGGAACGGATGTTTCTGTCGTTGATGGACAGGTTCGCCAACTCGGTGGAACGCAAGGTCCTTGCCGCTATCGACAAACCCCTCGATGCGACGGGTCGCATTGCCGCGGCGACGGAAGCATGCCTGGATGGTTTCGGACAATATCGACGCGAATTGAAAATCCTGATGGTGCACACCCGGTCGTTGGGACCATCGTTCGACCAGAAAGTCAGAGACATTCAGACCCGTTTCGCTGCGATAATTCAAGACCTGTTGGACGAAGCCATCCGGCAACGGCAGATTGACCCCGTGGACACGGAGGTTGTGGCCGCCGCCTGGACCGGTTCCATCTACCACTTGGTCATGCAGTGGTCGTTGACAGGATATCCCGATCAGGACCGCATGCTTACTACGCTGATTCCATTGCTCATGCGGTCCGTGGGACTCCCTGACCTGGCGGATTCCGAGGCATCGTCGGAAAGCTGAACCGAACACCATCAACCCTTTGGACACATACGCTGGACAGCGGCTCGTATCGGTCACCAAGCCCATTTCGGGATTCTCTCCGGACATGGTCAGGGCACTTGTGCCGGATGCGTGGCAAATCCAATGGTTCGACCCGGTCGCGCGGCACGCATTGAAGGGGTGGGGTGCGGCGGCCGTGTTGCGCGGCGATCCGGCAGATCGCTTCGCTGACATTCAGCGCCAGGCGGAGTTGCTGTTCGGGGATGCTGTCTGTCGGGGACCTGGCCGAGGCCCGTGCCTGGCCGGAGGCTTCTCCTTTTCCAGTGGGTATCTGTCCGACAAGGTCTGGCAATCCTTTGCACCGGGCTGTTTCGTGCTCCCGCATTTCCAACACGAGTTGGTTGAGGATCGAGAGCGACTCACGATCAACGTTCTGGTTGATGCTGGTGTGGACACCCAGGAAGCTGTGACCCATTGCTGCGAGATTCTCAGAGACCTGGATCGAGATGGCGCCAACCCGCGGCAAGTCACCCCCTCTCGTTGTGCAGAAGTGTCAACGAGCACTTTGCACACAGTTGAAAACCCGGTCACCAAGTTGGAATGGAACTGTATGGTCGGCAAGGCCCTGGACCGGATACGCGGCGGTCAGATCAGCAAAGTGGCACTGGCGCGGATGCGCGAGTTGAACTTCACCCAGCCGCCCGACACAAACCGCGCCTTGGCGTGCCTTGCCCCCCATTACAGTGCCTGCTACCGTTTTCTGTTTCACCAGGAAGACGGTTCGGTGTTCCTGGGCGCATCGCCGGAGCTGCTATGTGCACTGGACGGCAGTCGGCTGCACACCATGGCCTTGGCCGGCACCGCGCCGCGCCACCAAACCACCGAGGCGGATGGAAACGCGCGCCGGGAACTGCTGTCCTCGAACAAGAACCAGCATGAACACCGCATCGTGGTCGACAACCTGCTCGCGCGTCTACATGAGTTCAAAGCCATTCCGGACCAGGATCTCCACACCGGAATCCTGTCCCTGCACAATGTCCACCACCTACATACACAGGTCTCGGCCACGCCGCGGGCAGCCCGGCATGTTCTCGAATGGCTCGAGCATCTTCATCCAACCGCCGCCCTGGGAGGAGATCCGACCGAACAAGCCATGTTCTTAATCGATGAGTTGGAAAGTCAGCCACGGGGCTGGTACGCCGCCCCTTTCGGAGTGTTCGACCGCTTCGGCCATGGCACGTTTTGCGTCGGCATCCGCTCTGCTGTGATCCACAAAGCACGCGCCTGGCTGTTTGCTGGTGCCGGAATCGTCGCCGGCAGTCGACCGGAGCCCGAGTGGGATGAAACCGAGTGGAAGTTCCAGCCCATGCACCAGGCCCTGACAGCCCAGTCCTGATTCCCGACATGCTGCGATCCGATCCCCCCAGCTTCCAGATAGCTGATGTGATTGTCCAAACCCTGGTGGCTTTGGGAGTCCGTCACTTTTGCATTTGTCCGGGTTCCCGGTCCACGCCTCTGGTTCTGAACATCTGGCGCGATGCATCTGCTTCCCACACCGTCCACCACGACGAACGAAGTGCGGCATTCCAGGCGTTGGGCCGATCCTTGACCACCGGCGGTGCATCAGCCGTCGTTACGACTTCAGGGACGGCCGTGGCGGAACTGCTTCCGGCAACCGTGGAGGCATCCCAGAGCAATGTACCGCTGGTCTTGTTGACCGCCGACCGGCCGGCACGGCTAAGGGGAACCGGATCCAACCAAACGATTCTGCAGCCCGGCATATTCGGCCCCTATGTCAGGGCCGAACTGGATGTCCCGGCGATAGTTTCCGACCACGGCGAATGGCAACGCGAACTGTCAGATCAGATAACCCTCCTGGTGCAATCCGCCGCCGGCCCCCGGCCCGGCCCGGTCCATCTCAACGCGCAGTTTGACAAACCCTTTGAACCAGCCGAATTGACGCGCCGAGCCACTGCAGCCTGCCCGATGAACGAGTCGCCAGAGGCCCATGCCCACATGGACCTTTCGGACGAGGTCCGGTCCACTCTAGTCCAGTCCAGCCGAGGGGTGATTGTTGTTGGCCCCAACCGAATCGGTCCGCCCATGCTCGATGCTGTGCATGCGTTGTCGGTGTCCACCGCGATGCCGATAGTGGCCGATCCTCTGTCGGGTTGCAGGTTTCCTGTGGGCACACGGTGCAACGTCGTGTCCCATGGCGATGCCCTGTTGCAAGCAGGCCTCCTGCAAAACCTGCGACCGGACCTAATCGTTCGATTTGGTTCCCTACCGGTTTCCACGCGTCTGATTGCCTGGTGGTCGGCCAACCTGTCCACCGGCGGGACGCACATTTATGTCAATAATACGAGCGAAGTCCATGACGACACGAACGCGATAACGGAGTATGTCGCAGGCGACCCTGTCAGTTTCTGTCATGAGGCCGGCAAGCTGCAGCATCCGGTGGTTTCCAGGCAAGGATGGTTGTCTCGATGGCAGGAGCTGAACGCATTGGCCGAGCGAACCGTGCGAATGTGTTCGGCAGCGTCTCCGCGTTGGGATCTCGGAACGGTGAGGACTTTGATCGAGCGGTTGGGGGCCAACACCATTCTGGTTGCCGGAAACAGTCTTCCCATCAGGTTGTTGGACTCCGCCGGAATCGGCCTCCGCGACGGTGTGATTCTCGGCAATCGCGGAGCCAGTGGCATTGACGGATTGTTGGCCACTGCCCTCGGCGTCGCCGGTGCGACATCCAAACAGGTTGTTCTCTTGATTGGAGACGTATCGATGCTCCACGACGTAGGCAGTCTGGCCGAAGTCCGGCGTCAGAATGTCACGAACCTCTGTGTCGTGGTCCTCAACAACGATGGCGGACGCATCTTCGAACGGTTGCCAGTCACGGATCTTGCCGACGTAGCCGAACAGCTGTTCGTGGCGCCACACGGCCTCGATTTCGCGGGACTGGCCTCGGCTTTCGGTCTGGACCATCGCCTGGTGTCAGAATTGAGCAGCCTTGATGTAGCCCTGTCCGATGCCATAGACGGGCCTCCCACCTCCATCCTGGAAGTCCGGACCTCGGCCGCGGACGATCTGGCTTGGGAACGGCATTACATCGATCTACTTAGACATGCAGGAGCCAGTTGAACTATGGTGACACGAGCCGCCGCATGGGAGACAGTGAGAACATACACCGACATCACATACGGCAAGGCGGACGGCATGGCGCGCATCGCCTTCGACCGTCCGGAAATCCGCAACGCCTTCCGTCCTGAAACCATTGAACAGATGATTGATGCCTTCAGGGATGCGTGGGCGGATGCCGACGTTGGGGTGGTCCTGCTCACCGGCAACGGACCTTCACCCAAGGACGGCGTCCACGCGTTTTGTGCGGGAGGGGACCAAAAGGTTCGCAGCTTCGCCGGCTATGCCGACGAAGAGGGCAAGGCACACCTGAATGTACTGGAACTGCAGCGAATCATCAGAGTCATGCCCAAACCCGTCATTGCCCTGGTAAACGGTTTTGCCATTGGTGGAGGTCATGTCCTGCATGTTATCTGCGATCTGTCCATCAGCGCCGACAACGCCGTGTTTGGCCAGACGGGACCCATCGTGGGCAGTTTCGACGCCGGCTTCGGATCCAGCTACCTGGCAAGGATTGTCGGCCAGAAGAAGGCTCGTGAAATCTGGTTTTTGTGTCGGCAGTATGGAGCTGCTGAAGCTTTGGACATGGGCTTGGTCAACGCGGTGGTACCGCTGACTGATCTGGAACGGGAAGGTGTCCAGTGGGCTCAACAGATCCTGCGTCACAGTCCCCTGGCCATCCGCTTTCTGAAAGCAGGCCTGAACGCCGACTGCGACGGCCAAACCGGACTTCAAAGCCTGGCTGGCGACGCCACCATGCTGTTCTACATGACGGAGGAAGGCAACGAAGGCCGCAACGCGTTTGTGGAAAAGCGCTCGCCGAACTTCCGTCAGTACCCCTGGCGCCCATGAGACATGTTCCTTCACCGCCGGATTGGCTCGCCACACAATCTGCCGCCAACGCCTCCAAACCGTTTCTGTGCCTGGAACATGAACAACTGACCTTCGGCGAAGTCGAGGCGATGGTGGGACACGCCTGCCTGTTCCTCCAGGCAGCGGTACCGACCATGAAGGGGCACAACGCGGCGATTTGGAACACCGACCCCAAGTTAACGGTGATTCTGCTGTTGGCTTGCGCGCGCCTGGGGTGGCCTGCCACGGTCCTGCCCCCCGCTCTGCCGTCTGCAGCGCTGGCGCGGCGCATAGCCCAGGTGCCGCTAACTTTGTTGTTGTTCGGAGCCGGCGAGGGGCCCGATGAAGCACCTTCGCGAATATTCGACGGAGCAGTTGAACAAGTGGCGGTCGAAATGCCCGTGGTGGGCTCCAATTCCTCGGCGCCCGTCTGGAGTCAATCCAACGCCCATATGGTCGGCAACTCAAACTTGGAGTGGACTCAAGGCTGGGTCTTTACATCGGGCACCACCGGAACGCCCAAGGCCATCACAGTCACGTTCGGAAACCTGCTGTGGAGTACGGCAGCCTCCGGCTACCGACTTGGGTACCGGGTTTCTGACTGCTGGCTCCACTGCATGCCCTTGCACCATATCGGTGGACTGGCCTTGTTGTTCCGGAGCCTGATCTTCGGGTTCAGCCTGTGCATGCGCAACCGGTTCGACCACCACGAGGCCAGGGATCTCATGGAGCGGGGAGCGGTGACTCATGCTGCGTTTGTTCCGACCATGCTGGTGCGCTTGCTGAATGCGAACTTGGACTTGAACGCTCCCGGCCAACGATTTCGCACAGTCCTGGCAGGAGGTGCCAAAGTTACCGAGTCCCTCCGTTCGGAGTGCAGGGAACACGGCTTGGACGTTGTTGCCAGCTACGGCATGACGGAGAGTTGTTCCCACATCGCGGCAGAACGACCAGGCCGGACAAGCAGTTCGGGAGAGGGTCCCTCCCTGCGACACGCCGGCATCCAAATCAGGAACGTCGACGGGGAGCATCTGCCGGCTGGACACCAAGGCACAATCTGGATCAGGGGACCCCAGTTGTCATCGTCATGCGAACTGGATGGCCAAGGATGGTTCCGAACCGGCGATTGGGGCATGCTGGATGACAACGGCTCGGTGCATGTGCTAGACCGTCAGGACGGGGTGTTTGTCAGCGGAGGCGAAAACGTCTCGTCGCGTCATGTAGCAGAAAGCTTGATGGAACTTCCGGAGATCGAACACGCTTGGGTCACCGGAGTACCCGACCGGGAATGGGGCCATCGTGTGGTGGCGGTGTTGCAGCCTTTTGCCAACCGGGTACCGGACGAACATGCTCTGCGCCACAGGTTGCGAACCAGGTTGGCAGTCCACGAAGTCCCCAAGCGATTTGTCTGGGTTGATTCACTGCCCAGAACGGAGTTGGGCAAAGTGGACGCAGCAACCGCACGGCAACTCGCAGAGGAGCTCCAGCAGTGATTTGGCATCCGCTGCCCACTTGCATAGCTGCATCCGGCATCCGCTACCACGGAGCCACTGCAGGGAACGGGCCCTCAATGCTGCTCCTGCACGGCTTCACCGGCACCTTTCAAAGCCTTGATCCGATCTCCTGCGTTCTGTCGAGCCAATTCTCCCTGTTGGGCATCGACCTTCCTGGCCACGGCCGCACCCGCGCCATTCCCGATCCCAATCTGAAATTCGACCAAGCGATTGCCGACGTGCACGAAGTGATGCACCGGTGGCATCCACACCCGATGCATGTGGCCGGATACTCCATGGGCGGGCGGGTAGGCCTTGGTTTGGCCTGTCGGTTCCCCGATGCGGTGAGATCGCTGTCGCTCCTCAGCGCATCGCCCGGTATCTCCGACGTCACCAGTCGTCAGACACGTGCGGCTCTCGAGCGGGACCTAGCCAAATTCCTGGCCGAAACCCCTGACGGTGTCTTCGATCGGTACTGGGAATCGCTGCCGCTGTTTGGCGGCGTCCGGACACACGGTGCCCTGGACCGCCGAATCAGTTCCAAGAACATTAGGCAAGGTTGGTCTGCCTCCCTGCCCCTGCTCGGCACAGGGGGACAACCTTCGTTCTGGAATGACCTGTCGCACCTGGACCGACCGGTACAGCTGATCACGGGGGAACGCGACATCAAGTTCCGAGACATCGCAGACGCAATGGAATTGCTCCTTCCCAAGTGTCGAACCCACACAGTACCGCATGCCGGTCATAGGGTCCATCTGGAAAACCCACGCGCGACAGCCAGTTTGATTGCCGCCTGGGCAATGAGCCATGACCATACCCATGGTCCATGAGGTAAAGACCTGATCGCTACGCGAAGGCTGGGACAACGCCACTCTTGCTGCATGCCACCTTGTGCTAGTTGAATCGTATAGCCCAATTTGCAGGCGATTGAATGCAAAGTCTTGTAGGCAGGTCCTAGCGGTTTCCTAAACCTTGTTGTTTAGCGGTTGTACGTTGGCAGATGTTTGGACTTCGCATTCGCCACAGTGTTCCCTGACCTGAGCAGACCACGAGGGATGCGAAATACAATGCGGCTTGGCCGGCCTGCTGCGATCGCCTTCATGTCAAGGGCAGCCCTGTCGCTATACTGATTCAACTCGGTTGGCAGTACACACCAAGAAACCACAGCTTATGAGCATTTGGACAGTCGAGATGGACATTGGCCGGCTCCATAGGGGATTTCCGGGAACCATGCTGGAACACTTGGACATCACGATCGACGCAGTTGGGGACGACTATTTGACAGCCAGCATGCCAGTGGACCACCGCACAATTCAGCGTATGGGAATTCTGCACGGAGGTGCTTCGGTGGTATTGGCCGAGTCGGTGGGCAGCATTGCCTCCAACTGCTGCATCGACCAAGCCACGTTGGCGGCTGTCGGCCTCCAAATCAACGCCAACCACATACGTCCTGCGCGTTCGGGACGGGTCTCCGGCACAGCCAGGCCCTTGCACTTGGGCTTCCGCACGCATGTATGGCGAATTGCCTTGCAGGACGAAAATGGTCGGAGAACCTGTGAATGCACACTCACAACGTCGGTAATCACGCGTAAGTCGCTGGGGTTGTGACAGACATCCGCCCGTGGCTTGAGAATGGTGTTATCGCATGCAACCGGGCAACACCGGCATTCTGGGGTCTGTCCTCACCGTTATCGGCATCCTGATTGCTTCGGTCCTCCTGGGATGCCAGGACCGCGAGCCGTTCCAACCGGGCGAGGCCTCCGGCTCGCGAAATGCCGGTACGGAGTCGATCGGATCATTTTTTCAGGAACAACTGGCTTCGTCCCGCCCTGCCGACATCCCTAATAACACCCAACCACTGGACCTGACAACGACTCCACGTCAATCTTCGGCGAAATTGGTGCAATGGAAGGACCTGATTGCAGGACAGGAGGCGCATCTCGTCGTTGAAGAGGCATTGGCGACCGGATCTCGGGTGGTTTTCACCGATCCCAGGGCCGCGATCGCGGTAGCCGATGGGTTGAAGTCGCAGTTGGAACCCAACGGCTGGCGGCTGCTGGAAGTCCTGGAAGGTCCGGCTGCCATCGAAGGCGATCCTCCATCGTCATTTTTCTTCTGGTTTTGGCGACCCAACTTGTCGTTCCAGCCTCAACACCTGTACGAGGCCGGATGCGCTCACATCCAAACCATTCCGCAACAGGCCGGTACGTCGGTGCATCTTGGTTCGGGCTGCCATTTGGCCCGCACGGCGGCCGTGGTGCAAGGCGGCCGGCCGCAGCCGCCGACCGCTCAAGATACCCAAGCCGTGCAGGAGGGCGATCTGGTGATTTCGATTAGTGGGGAATGGTCTGTTGCCATTCCCTTTGATTCCGACGAGGGTTGCTCGGCCGCGGCAGGATTCGTGTGTCTGGCGCGGCAGGACCTCGTCCACGAACAAGATGGTTCGGGAGTGTCGCTTTTGCTACTTGAGCACCAATCTGCGTCAGGCACCTTGAATCTGAGTATTCGTTCCACTGTGGCGGTTTCACGCCGACTCCATCCCCAAGGGATTCCGTTGGTGGCCCGTGAAGTGGAGACGGTCAACGGCGAACCGGGATACCATGTATATCTGGTGCACCCCGAACAAGCCGACGGCACGGAGGCGTTGGTGTCCGACCTCCATTTCATGTCGGAACAGCGGCACTTGGTGTTTAGCGGTACCT
Source organism: Caldilineaceae bacterium (assembly GCA_965208365.1). Classification (GTDB taxonomy): domain Bacteria; phylum Chloroflexota; class Anaerolineae; order Caldilineales; family Caldilineaceae; genus Bin34. Next base: position 3,886,125 of record OZ242330.1, read on the forward strand.
TATCGGGAGACTTCGAGTCCCTGGCCAACCATGGCACGATGTTGACCCAAACAGTGCTGGCGGTTGAGCCCGTGCCTGTAGCGCGCGAGTGAGCAACCAGTTTGGCAGTTGCCCATGGCCCGGCCATGTGCCGGGACCGGGTATTCGCACCACCGGGAATTTCGGACGTACAGCACCTGAGGAGGCTTCAGTGTCGCATCTACTATCCGAGACGCGCATCGACTCCCATCAACACTACTGGCATTTCGACCCGGCCCAGTACACCTGGATCGGGGAAAGACAGGTGCTGCAGCGCGACTGGCTTCCGACCGATCTTGAACCTCTCAACCGTGCCTCGGGCATTTCAGGCACCGTGGCCGTGCAAGCCCGTCAACAACCAATAGAGAACGACTATCTGCTGTCACTGGCAAACCGCCACGAACACATCGTGGGTGTCGTTGGATGGCTTGACCTAACGAGTACCGACACCACCTATGACCTAGCCAAGTATGCCGAGTACTCCTTGTTCAAGGGAGTCCGACACAACCCGACCATTGAAGACACCGTCGAAACCTCGACACGATTTGCAGACAACATGAAGGCAATGGCGCAATTGGGCTTGTCGTGCGATTTACTCGCCAAGCCGACGAGTTGGCCAACCGTGCTGGGTCTCGCAATCAGATTCCCCAACAACATCTTTGTACTGGACCACATTGGCAATCCCGGGCTCGGGCCGGACTACTGGAAGCAGTGGAAGTTGTTTGTCGCCGAGCTGGGCCGCGCCGACAACGTCTTCTGCAAGTTTTCCGGATTGGTGAACCAAGGACCGGAACGCCATGTAACCGATACCGATGTCCGGCCCTGGTTCGATCATCTGCTCCGACACTGTGGCTGTCAACGGGTCATGTTCGGGACCGACTGGCCTGTGTGCACCGTGATGCAAAGCCACCGGGCCGTGGTCGAGCTCGCCGCGGGTTGCATCAACTCCCTGACAACCGACGAACAGGCTTGGGTGTGGGGGCGTTCTGCGGCAGCAAGCTACCGACTGCCGCCGCCCTGAACCGCCATGACACTGCGCTGGAAGCTGGTAGTCGGCCTCATGGCGCTGGCCATCACCATTGCCGGAAGCTTGCAGGAAACCGGAACACCGGACACTGTCAGCATCCAGTCGCGGAATGGGCAGACCTCCGGTGTGAAACCGGAACAGGAATCCTCGGAGGAGGTGATCGGAGGCTCCCCTGCCGCACCCGGTGCCTTCCCGTGGATGGTGGCCCTGGTGCTGTCAAGCCACAGCAGTCCCCAGACCGGGTTGCGTTGCGGAGGCACGCTGATTGACCCGGAGTGGGTCCTGACCGCAGCGCATTGTCTGACCAATCCGGACGGATCATTCATGCTGCCGGCGGACCTGCGCGTCGTCGTCGGCATCGCAGACTTGTCGGCCAACCAAGGCACCCAATCCGATGTAGTGGAAGTGTTGGGACACGAGCACTACGATGATCGGACCGGAGACTTCGATATCGGGTTGGTTCGACTGGCGCAATCCATCCTGGATGTTGAGCCGGTCTCGCTGCCGTCGGCCGACAGGCAGGACCTGCTTTCACCCAACGCCGAAGCCGTGGTTGCCGGATGGGGCACCACTTCATGGATCAACAGCCAAGCGGGAAATGCACCGTCGCAACTGCATGCGGCCACACTTTCCCTTGCCGACTCCCAGGTGTGCCAACAGGCGTTTCGTCAAAGGACTGGAAAGGACATCCACATCACCGCCAACATGCTGTGTGCGGGCAATCTGTTCACATCCAGCGACGCCTGCCAGGGAGACAGCGGCGGACCACTGCTAACGGTGGACGACACCGGAGTGGTTGTTCAGGTGGGCATCGTTAGCTGGGGACTGGGGTGCGCGGTACCGGGATTGTTCGGGGTATACACCAACGTCATGCAATTGTCCGAGTGGTTTGAGGCCCATACAGGTACCAAGCCAACTATAAATTCCGGCTCGGACATTGAGAGGCGAAGGACGTTTCTACCTGTGGTACCGTCGGACGCCAACCCCGACCCGCCCTGAACGAAGCGACCCCTCTTTGGGAGGGGTCGAACGGCACCAGTGCCATTTCGTTCCGGAGGGCGGCCAATGGGACTTGAACCCACAACCACGTGAACCACAATCACGTGCTCTGCCTATTGAGCTATGACCGCCGCGGTCAAATTACATCCAGGTTGCACATGCCAACAGGGGGACAAGGATTCGAACCTTGATTGTCGGTTCCAAAGACCGAAGTCCTGCCGTTAGACGATCCCCCTCCGGAACCCAGTGCCGAAGCCCAGACTTGAACTGGGAACCCCAGCATTTTCAGTGCTGTGCTCTACCAATTGAGCTACCTCGGCAGACAAAGCGGGTGATGAGATTCGAACTCACGACCTTCTCCTTGGCAAGGAGACGTTCTACCACTGAACTACACCCGCGCGACCCGAACAACTGAGGTGGACCCGGTCGGATTCGAACCGACGATCTTCTCCTTGCAAAAGAGACGCCTTCCCACTAGGCCACGGGCCCCAGCCCCGCCCACCGTCAACCCTGGTGCCGACGAGAGGACTCGAACCTCCACGCCCTTGCGGGCAATAGATCCTAAGTCTACCGCGTCTACCGGTTCCGCCACGTCGGCCGGCCGGATGCTTCCGCATTCCGCATCCGATCCCAGGCATGTGCGTCAGGCACAGACTGGATACCCCCGATTCTGTACGACGCTTACGCGCCGTCGCCGTCATCTATCTCAGACCACACTCGGCCTGGCGGAAATTTGCCCCGCAGGCCCCAACGGGCCACAGGGTTTCCGCTGCGGTGAGATTGCCGACCCGAAGGCCCGCAACCCGCTCACCTTGCTCCCGGTTGCACGCTCGCCCAGCCATGGACATTTCTGTACATGCTGGTGGGCTCTTACCCCACCGTTTCAGCCCTTACCTTCCGGCATGCCGAAAGGCGGGAATACTCTCTGTTGCGGTTGTAGTCGCGGCCCGGTTGCCCAAGACGCGCCCTCACTTACTGTTTCGTGAGGCAACCTTCCGGCCCTGCGGACCGGAGGAAGTCGGGAAGTTCCTCTGCCGACCAAGGGCCGACAGCGACGGCGTTCAGCCTGCCCTGAACCTGGATTTGTAATCTGCTGCCCGAACACCTGACGGACCTCGGACACGAAGGGTCATTCTAGCCACCAGAGCACGCCAAGTCAACACTGGATCAGCAAAATCACGCCGGCAATTGGGGGCTGGATCGTGCTGACACCAACGAATGCGTGATGCGGCCGGCGAACCATCGTCGCCGGATGTTGAGCCCATGGTGCCATTGCCCTTTTGCAACACCGTTCGCGTCGGGCCAGCGAGGAGGCCCGTGTAGCTCGGTCTCCTAGACTATGTTCGGACGCCTGGATGGACCAGCCGCAGCTATTTGTCCGACACCACGATGCCCGACAGCAGAAAGCGCTGTCCGATGAAGAACAGCACCACGGGTGGCAACGCGGCACCGATCGAGACTGCCATAATCAGATGCCAGGGACTGGAACCGTAACTGGAGCGGAACCTGGCCAAACCCAGCGGGATGGTGTATTTGCTGTTGTCGTGCAGGAAGATCAAGGGCTGCAGCAGCTCCTGCCACGAGTTCTGGAAAATCAGGATGGACGATGCGGCAATCACCGGCAGGGACAGCGGCAGCATCATGCGCCAGTAAATTCCGAAGTAGCTGCAGCCATCCAGGCGAGCCGCCTCGGTTAGTTCGTCCGGGATCGAACGGAAAAACTGCCGGAACAGGAAGATGAAGAAGGCACCGCCGTCGAAGTGGGGAATGATCAGCGGCAGGTAGGTGTCGATCCAGCCCAGTCTCTGGAAGATGATGTACTGCGGGATCATCGTCACTGTGTAGGGCAGCATCAGCGTTGACAGGACGAGGATGAAGAGCAAGTTCTTGCCCGGAGCCTGCATGCGGGCAAAGGCGTAGCCCGCCATGGATGCCGCCAGCACCTGCCCCATCACCCGAATAACCGCGATCTGGGTCGAGTTCATGAAATAGCGGCCGAACGGCAGGAAGGCGAAACCTTCGTAGAAGTTGGAAAAGACCCAGGGATCGGGCCACAAGTCGGGAGGCCACCGCATGATTTGTTCCAGGCGCGAGAACGCGGCCGAGAACATCCAAACCGTGGGCATCAACACCCAGAGGATGCCCGGCAGCAGCAGCAGCAGGGCAATCGCCTTGTACAGGCGTTCCCGACTGCGCCGGCCCATCCGGCGCGGCCCGGCGGTGGTCGCGGCAGCCACGCTACACTCCGCCGGAATAGTGGACCCAGCGCCCGGAAGTGCGAAGGGCCAGCACGGTCAACAGAAGAATCAGGACAAACAGAATCCAGGCCTGAGCGGAGGCCAGCCCGAGCTTGAGGTAGCTGAACGCGTTGTCGTACACGTACAGGTTGTAGAAGTAGGAGGCGTAGTTCGGACCGCCCTGGGTCAATACGTAAATCCGGGTGAACACCTGAAGCGACAGGATCATCGCGATCATCAGGTTGTAGAGAATCACCGGTGAGATCATGGGTACGGTGACGTGCCAAAACCTGTGCAGGATATTGGCTCCGTCCAGTTCGGCAGCCTCATAGAACTCGCCGGGGACATTCTGCAGCGCGGCCAGAAAAATGATGACACCGCCGCCCAGTGCCCACAGACCTGAAATAATGACGGCCGACATGACCCAGCGTTCACTGCCCAGCCAGTTCGGTCCCCTAATCTCGAACGCCTTGTAGAGGAAGAAGTTGATCAATCCGAAATCGGCGTTGAACAGCCAAATCCAGACCAGGCCCGTGACCACCGTGGGCAGAATGGACGGCAGGTAGTAGATGGTCCTGATCGTGCGCATGGAAGGCACGCGCAGGTTCAGGAGCATGGCCAACAACAGAGAGGACACCAGCTGCAACGGCACGAAGACCACGGTATAGGTCAACGTCACCCGAAGCGACTTCCAGAAAATCTGGTCGTCGTACAGGAACCTGAAGTTCTTGAGGCCGACGAAGTCGGGTGGACTGATGGCGTTGTACTTGGTGAAGCCGAGGAACAGGGACGCGACGATGGGGATGGCGGTGAAGGCCAAAAAACCCAAAATCCAGGGCGCAAGGAAGAGATAGAAGTTGATGGCCTCGCGCCAACGGAGGGAAAGGCGTGGCCTTTCCGCCCCGCCGGCGCCAACCGCCGCCATGCCGGACATGTGCGGACAATCGACCTGTAGTCGGACTGATTAGGACTTGGACTCGATCACGCTTTCGAACTGTGCCTGTACTTGCGCCAGACCGTCGGCCACGGACACCTCGGCGTTCCAAATGGGCCCCATGGTCTGGTTGAACGTCCGATTCCATTCGGGATAGGAGTCCAAGGTCTTGCCCGGAGTCACGTAACCGTAGTTGAACGCATCCAGCAGTGCCGTCTCGGCATCCTCGCGGCTCAACGCAAAGTTGGGAATGTTCATCAGGCTGTCAAAGTAGATCGGATAGTTCTCCTTGTGCGCCGGGAAGAAGCCGGTGATTTGGGCGTAGAGCTCAGCTCCCTTCTCCACAGCGAGATACTGGAGGAACCGGAAACCGGCATCCTGTTCTTTGGCACCCTTGCCCAGCATCCAGGAATCGTTGAACAGCGGAGAGGTATTCACGCCGGCCGGACCGTATGGGAAAGCTCCCACCCCCCAGCGCCAGGACGGTTCCACAGCGGCGAAATTGGTCACCGACCAGGCACCATTGATGGCCATGCCGATGCGGCCGCTCATCATGGGCCAGCCCACCAGCTGCTGAATGGCGTCGGTATCCGACGGCCGCGGCGAAACCGGACTGCCGCCATAGATGGCGTCGTAGACCCAGCCAATGAAGGTGTTCATCGTTTCGGAGTCGTAGAAGGACTCGGTGACGATGCCCGTCTTGTAGGCCTCGGTGTGTTCGGGGCCGCCCACGTCATTGAAGGGATCCGCGCCCCACAGCCATTCGAACACGCCCAACTGACCGTTGCCGAAGATCATGCCGTACTGGGCCTTGGTCGGGTCGTCCATGTCCTTGGCCGCCGCGTTGGCGGATGCCAGCATCGCATCGGTGGTCCACGAAGTGTCGGCCCAATCAATGGGTGGAACCGTGGCACCGGCCTCTTCCAAGGCATCCAGGTTGTAATAGACGATCGTGGGCAGGTGAGCCAACGGAAGTGCCCAAAGCTTGCCGTTACGGGTTACCGCATCCAGAGCAGCCTGTTCGATAACCGACAGGTCTACGTTGTTCTCGGACACCAATTCGTCCAGTGCCACGATGGCGTCGTTGGCATAGAACGTGGGGAATCCCGCCGCATAGTTGGCGGAAATCTCTGGTGGATCACCGGCTGCGTACTGGGCCAGCAGCTTCGCGTTGTAGTCACCCCAGGGCACACCGATGGTCTCGATCGCGATGTTGGGTTCAACTGTGGCGAAGTCGGCGATTGCTTCATCCGTCCACTCCTGGATCTTGACTCCGATGTCGGAGCGAATCAGATAGGTGATTTCCGTCATTTCGGCGTCGCTGCCAGTTCCGACAGGCATGTCGACACTGGGTTCCGCCGGAACACAGGCGGCCAATGCCAGACCGGTGGCTGCAACTGCGCTTGACTTCAGGAATCGCCGGCGCGTAAGAACCATGTTCGGCTCCTTGATGACTGAATTGATTTGGGACAGACGGCTCTCGGCTTAGCCGGGGCCGGCTCATTATGCCTTAGAGCAGCGCAGTCACAGAGAGTGATGAGGCACAAAATAGAGCGCGGGCGCGTGCTCCTGCCAGCACACCTTGCCGGGGGTGCGCACGGATGTGGTCATCCGCAGCCCACCGCGGTTCAAAGGTGGCGGAGGTCAATTGCGGCCACCGTGGAGCCGGACGGCAACGGCTGGGAACCTGGTGGAACCGTTATCAGGGCATCAGCGTCCAGCATGCTGAGCAGACGGCTGCTACGTTGCGCACCGGTCGACGCAGCCCGATATCCGCCCTTGCCTTGGTGCAGGTCATGATCCCAAGCTAGGGCAACCCGGTGGAATTCCGGCCGCGTTGAGTCCGGAACCAGTTCGCTATCCAACACAACTTGGATGCGCGGCAGGGCCGGCGGTTGGTGTCCCAACATACGGCGTAGGGCGGGTACGCAAAATAGAAGAAATGTAACCATGGCGCTGGCCGGATTGCCGGGCAGGGAACAGACCACGCACCGCCGGTCGCCCGACGCAGCCTGCCACGATGAAAACGTGAATGGCTTGCCTGGTTTCATCAATACCCTTTCGCAGTGGATTTCAGCACCACAGTCCGTCAGGACCTTGGGCAGTAGGTCGGCTTCGCCCATCGATATGCCGCCGGAAGTGATGATCAAGTCGCTTTGCCTGAGGCTGCCGCGAACTTCCTGCCCAAGCTGCGATTCGGCGTCTTCGGCGATCGCAGTCCGGGGCCGCACATCACACCCCATGCGTTGTGCCATCGCGGACAACATGACGTGGTTGCTGTCCGGAATCTGTCCGGGCCCCAGGGGCTCTCCCGGCGGTTGCAATTCATCACCGGTGGACAGGACGGAGACCCGCGGCCTCCTGGTCACTGCCACGGTTCCTGCCCCGGCTGTGGCTGCCAGTCCGAGTTCGGCCGGTCCCAATACGCTGCCGGCCCGTACCACCAGTGTGCCTGGAGCCATATCGGAACCCGCTTGCCGCACGTCGTGGCCCGGTTGCACCCCAACCTTGATCCGTACCCGGTCACCACTCGGCTCCGTATCTTCGATCCGAACCACCGCATCCGCACCTTCAGGCATGGGAGCGCCGGTCGTGATGTAGGAGACTTGGCCCGGTTCCTGTACATAGCCGGCCGGATGACCAGCCATGACCTGTCCTGCCACCGGGTACTCGCCGGGACCGTCGGCGGCAACCACGGCATAGCCGTCCATAATCGATGCCGGAAACGGAGGAAACCCGGCGGGGGCCAGCACATCCTCTGCGGCAACCCTGTACGCAGCTTCCCGCAGGGCCACCACCTCAGAATCAAGACACTCTGTTTTCGACAGGACAATGTCCAGCACTTGGCGCACCGACATCATGTCGGAAGCAGGGCGTGCGACAAAAACGTGGGGTGGGTTCATGTCTTGGGATGTACGGCTCAATAGCGTCTCGCGCTTTGGCTCTAGCGTGCGCCAACCCACGCGGGTGGGAATGGCCGCCCGCGGCACAACGCAGCCTGGCATTCCTGCGCCCGGGCAGATGACATGGGGATCAGTATCGAACCGTGGGCAGTCCGTGCTTCTCGCACCAAGCGTCGATCGGATTGTCACCGCCCCGGAAATCGAACGTCTCGCGCTCGACGAACTGCTCGCCGCACAGGAACCTTTGCATCGGGGTCATCAGCGCCAGAAGTTCATCGGACTGGACCCGGTAGTCCATCGGCTTGATCCAACGGTACCCGTAGCCCATCATCAGGGCCTTGCGCGTGCGCGCCACCTGGTTGGCGGCACCGGCATGGTAGGTCCGGTTCTCGAAGATCAGACAGTCGCCCGGATGCAACGACGGCTCGACGGCTCCCGCGGGGTCCACCCTGCCCTCCGGAATCTCGATGGCCTGCGTCAGCCGATTGCTGCCCGGCACCACCATCGTCACTCCTGAATTCACCATGCTCAGGTCCGTCAGGTAGTAGGCGCACTTCACCAGCAGGCGCTGAATGCGGGCATGTCCCATGTCGTTCTGGGCCTGATAGTAGTCCCGGTGCCAACCCGGTTCACGGAAAGTGTCGGGGGTGCCCTCCGGATCACCTCCCTTGTAAATCAAGTGGGATGTGACCAGATGAATATCGGAACCGAGCAACTGGACCACAGTGGGCAGAACCACGGAGTGATCGATCAGGTCGCGGAACACCTGGTGCTTGGCCACCGAGTTGCGGAAGCTGTCGTAGCGACCACTGGCTCCGGTCTGCCGCGAAACCTGGTCATCCGAGGCGATCAGGGCATCTCCGACCTCGATCAGTGACTCGATCTGATTACTGTCCAGCGCATTGCGAATGATCAGATAGCCGTTGCGATCGAAGAAATCCAGGTCCTCTTGGGGAACGATGTGGGCTTCCAACATGGTTCGGTGCTCCTTGCCGGATTTGCAGTGTAATTTATGTCAACCCTTCATGCCAGAGAAGGTCACGCCTTCAATCATGTACTTCTGGCCGAACGCAAACACCAGCAGCATTGGAATGATCATATAGACGGAGATGACCATCATCTTGTGCAACGAGGTGATTTCGCCCTCGAATCCCTTTTGGGCGTTCAGACCCAGAGCCAGCGTCCACAGTTCCTTCTTGGGACCCAGGTAGATCAGAGGCGACAGGAAGTCGTTCCAGGCGAACTGGATGGAGAAAATGCCCACGGCTGCCAGCACCGGCTTGGAATTCGGCATGATGACCCGGGCCCAGATCCCCAGTTCCGTGCAGCCGTCCATACGCGCGGCATCGCTGAGTTCGAGTGGAATGCCCCGGAAGAACTGCCGCATCAGGAAGATGTAGAAGGCGTTGTGCCCCAGGAGCCGGGGGATGATCAGGGGCCAGAAGGTGCCCACGAGGCCAAGGCGGTCGAAAATGACGAACAGGGGAATGATCTGCACCACGTGCGGCAACATCATTGTGCTCAGGAGGATGTAGAACAGAACCTCCCTGGCCGGAAAGTTGATGCGCGCGAAGGCGTAGCCGGCCAAGGCGCAGATCACTACACCACCAATCACGGAGGTCACCACCATGTACATCGTGTTCTGGGTGTACAGAAGCAGCGGCGACTCTTCGAAGATCGTGATGTAGTTGGACCACTGGACCGGGTCCGGAATCAGCTTTACTTCCCGCAGCGTAACCGTCTGTGCGGTCTTGAGGGAAGTGGAGAAGGTCCAGGCCAACGGGAACAGCATCACCACCGAACTGACCAGCAGCAACGGGTAGACGAATGTCCACTTGGTTATGCGGGCATAGAGTCCCTCGACCATGCTCGATTACTCCGTTGCGCCCTACGTGTCTCCGTAGTAGACCCACCGATCCGAGGTTCTGACCATGATCACGGTGAAGAACAGGATGATCAGAAACAATACTACCGACAGGGCCGCCGCGTAGCCCAGCCTGAAGTAGCTGAAGGCATTGTTGTAGATGTGCAGGACATAGAAGAGTCCTGCATTCAGTGGTCCGCCGCCGGGGCCCAGCAACACGTATGCGGACGCAAACACCTGGAAGCCGCCAATGATGCCGATGATCAGGTTGAAGAAGATAACCGGTGACACCATGGGAATCGTGATGCGGAACAACTGGTGCCAGTAGCTGCCGCCGTCCATCTCGGCCGCTTCGTACAGTTCGGACGGAATACCTTGCAAACCGGCTAGGAAGATCACCATCTGGGCACCGAAGCCCCAGGTGCTCATGATGATCATCGCCGGTTTGATCCATTCGGGACGGGTCAGCCACCGCACTGGAGGCAGATCCAGCAGGATCAGCAACTGGTTGAAGATGCCGTACCGGGCATTGAACATGCCGAAGAAGATGATGGACACCGCCACCAGGGGCACTACCGAGGGAATGTAAAAGATGGTGCGGAAGGTGCCCAAGGCATGAATCCGCAGGTTCAGCAGTACCGCGATGGCAAAGGCCACCACCAGCCGGATCGGCACACCCAGGACCAGATAGTAGACCGTATTCCCCAACGACTTGGTGAACAGCGGGTCGATCTCGAGGATTTCGCGATAGTTCTCGACGCCCAGCCAGTCGGGAGTGCTGGTGGACACGCTGTAGTCGGTAAAAGAAAGGTACAGGTTTGTAACAAATGGAATCAGGTCGAACCACAGGGCCGACAGAATCCAAGGCAGGATGAACGCGAAACCCACCCACTTGGCACGATGACGATGCAGATACCTCTGCATGCCTGTCAGCATGGGTACCGGGTATCCATTGGGGTCAGACCGAAATTCGGGCCAGATGTAGTGGCGGGGAAGAGCTGTTGCCAGCTCTTCCCCGCCACCCCTTGGGAACAATCAGCCGGCCCAGAACTCATCGAGAATACGCTGCGATTCCTCAACACCCTTAGCCAAGGCGTCAGCCGGCGAGTGCTGGCCGAAATAGGCTTCATCTACGATGGTCCCGACAACATCGTTGATCCTGGCCTGGACCGGTGTCACAGCTACACTCACGTCCGAAGCTAGCGACTTCAGAACCACGGGCCAGTAGGGGTTGTCGTCGTAATAGGCGGGGTTTTCGTTGCACTGGGCCACCGGTGAAGGCCTACCTTGGTTGAAAAGGAACAAGCAGCCGCCCTGTTCGTGCGTGCCGAAGAACTCAAGCCACTGGTAGGCCGCATCGGCCTGGTCCTGAGGTGTGGCGACTGGAATCACATAACCCCAGGAACCCGCGAGGCCCGCGACCCCAGCATGGGCCGCATTGGTGTTGTTGCTGTTGTAGGGCATCTGTCCGACACCCCAGGTTGAGGTGTCCGCCCACATGTCCGGATCCGTAGCCTGCAAGTGGCCAAACTGCCACACCCCTGTAAACAGAAAACCCAGCTTTTCGTTGTAGTACGGATGGTCAGCCGAGGTGTCCGAGGTGCCGGCAAAGAACTCGTTGGCGTTGTCGATGCCTCCGTTGATCTCGTTGGTGAAGTCGACCATCCACTCCAGGGTCTCGACCCCCTCCGCGCTGCCGAACATGATAGTGCGGGCATCGTCGGATACAAACTGGCCAGCGTTGCAATAGAGCCAACGCCCGAATCCAAAGGCACCGCCGCCTAGGTTCGCACCCATGACCGTGACGCCTAAATCATCCAGTTGGGTGATGGCCCTGGAGGCTTCTGTCAACTCCTGCCAGGTGGCTACCGGGGTCTCCGGATCCAGGCCGGCTTCAGCCAGGACCGTCTTGTTGTAGAAGTACTGGCCAGTATTGCCGCCACCGGTTGGCAGGGGGAAAGAGTAGAGCTGGCCCTGCCAGCGCTGGTTGTTGATTTCGCCGGCGTAGAAAATCGCGTCCGGATCGATGCCCGAAGCCTGCACGTAGTCGTCGATCGGGAGGATCAGATTCTCGTGTGCAAACTGATAGGTCTCCACTCTCTGGGTCATGATCAAAGCCGGAGGATTGTTGCTAGCCACAGCGGTGGCCGCCCGTTCCGCGCGGCCGTCCCACGGCTGGACGGAGTTGTTGACCTGAACATCCGAATTCATGTCATGGAAGTTGGCGATGGCCTCGTCCATGAGGGCTTCACGGTGGGAACCCCACCAGTTCATGAACTCGATTTCAACACGTTCGGCGGAGGGGGCACCTTCGGCCATATCCCCCTCGGCAGGCGCCGCGGCCGGACCTGGGGCCGCACACGCGGCAACGGCAAGGGTGGTCGCGGACACCCCTGCTACCTTGAGGAAACTGCGACGTGTCAATTTACGAGCCATGTTGATTCTCCAAGCGACTACCATGTCCAAAAAAAATGTCCCCCACAGCCATAAGCTCAACCGATCCACCAGGACGGCCGCGGCGTTCACGGCACTCTCTGCGGAGGCTGACCTGCTACTATGGCGGCACTGCCGCCCTGACACCGGGACCTGCGGATCGTAGCACAAGGCACCAATGCGCCTGAACAGCACTCCGGGCACCGTCCGGCGGCTCCGATCGAAGCCCGACTGAGGCGGTCTGAGCTCGATTTCACCAAGGGGCCGGGTTGTTGACTCACGATCATGCGCGCCACTACAATGGCTCTACTCAATGGGAAACGAACACCGCTTCCTGCTTCCGGCACAGGCCTTCACCCTAGTCTCTTCCGTCCGTGACGCAAGACTGAGTAGTCGCGCCGCTGGGGCCAGTCGGTTACCGGTGCCGTATGCGGCCGGTCGGGTAATTTGAGGAACGTGCCAGGGACATGTTGAACTTCAGGACGGGCCAAGGTCATCGCACGTTGCGTTCATGGAACAAATAGCCACCGTCCCGGAACTGACGATCTCCGACCACATCGTCAACGACTTCTCCCTGACTGTTGCCACCGCCAACGGTACCGGCAGCCAGACCAGCAATCTGGTATTGATGCATGCCCTGTTCAACATGGGCATCCCAGTTACCGGCAAGAACATCTTCCCCTCCAACATCCAAGGGCTGCCGACCTGGTATTCAATCCGGGTGTCCAGCGAAGGATTCCTGGCAAGGCGGGAACTGAACGAAATCACGGTGTGCATGAATCCGGCCACCGCGGTCGAGGACATGGCGATAATGCAACCGGACGGCTACATTCTCCATGACTCGGCCATCCCCGTGGCCGTGCGGAGGGACGACGTCACCTACATCGAGCTCCCCGTCAAATCGCTGGTCGCTCCTTTCAAGGTTCCCACAGCCCTCCGGGCATATGTGAGCAATCAGATCTACGTCGGAGCTCTGGCATGGCTGCTCGAACTACCGATGGAGGAAATCCACAGGGCTTTGCAGCAACAGTTGAAAGGCAAGGATTCTGCCATTCAGCTCAATCTGGAAGTGGCCCAAGCTGGTTTCGACCACTGCAGCGAGACCTACGAGAACCTGGCGCCCTGGCGTGTGGAGCCGATGGCCGGGTTCAACGAAAACCGGATTTTGATCGAAGGCAACACTGCGGCGGCCCTCGGTGCAGTGTTTGGGGGCGTTTCACTGGTCTCCTGGTATCCGATTACCCCATCATCCAGCCTGGCGGAAGCGGCTGCCGACGCACTTCCCCGCTACCGGCTGGACCCGGACACGGACAAGCCAACATTCGCTGTAATCCAAGCCGAGGACGAGCTGGCTGCCATCGGCATGGCCATCGGGGCCGGCTGGGCCGGCGCACGCGGCATGACCACAACGAGCGGTCCCGGCATCAGCCTCATGGCCGAGTTCATCGGTCTTGCCTACTTCGCCGAGATCCCGGTCGTGGTTTGGGACGTGCAGCGCATGGGCCCCAGCACAGGCCTGCCCACGCGCACCAGTCAGGGCGACATCCTGAGTGCCTACACCCTGAGTCACGGTGACACGCGTCATGTGGTTCTGTTCCCCTCTTCGCCCAAGGAGTGCTTCGAGTTCGGCTGGCGCGCTCACGATTTGGCCGACCAGCTGCAGACCCCGGTACTGGTACTTACCGATCTGGACTTGGGCATGAACCTGTGGATTTCGGAGCCGCTCGAGTACCCCGACGAACCCATCAACCGCGGGAAGGTTCTGGACGCGGAACAACTGGACGAACTGGCTGCCGAATGGGGACGCTATCGGGATGTCGACGGCGACGGTATCGCGTACCGAACGCTCCCGGGCACTCCGTCCAACTGGGCCGCATACTTCACGCGCGGCACCGGGCACGACGAAATGTCCCACTACTCGGAAAAGCCTGAGGTGTGGGAGCACAACCTGCAACGGGTCCAACGCAAGCTGGAAACCGCCCGCGGCCTCGTGCCGCAGCCGGACATCGTCCGGGACTCAGGCGAACGTATCGGTCTGATTTCCCTGGGAAGCAACCACCCGGCCGTACAGGAGGCCCGCGTGCGGCTTGCCGAAACCGGCATTCCGACCGACTACCTGCGGGTGCGGGCATTGCCGGTCAACCAGACCATCCGCGATTTCATCAACGATCACGAAGTCACAGTCGTGATTGAGAACAACGCCGACGGACAACTGCACGGCATCCTAAAATTGGAAACCGACGTTCCGGACCACCAGTTGGTGTCTAGCCGACGTTGCAACGGACTGGCCCTGTCCGCCCGTTGGATCACCGAACAAATCACCACCATCACACAACGCTAGGCCTGGGACTCAACATGGCTAGGAAACCGACCCGACCTGCGAGAGGCAGCGGGAAACCGCGCCGCCCGGCTCTCAACGGGCTGGGACTGCCGAAGACCGAATACCGTGGGCGGCCCTCCACGCTCTGCAAGGGGTGCGGACACGACAGCATCAGCCAACGGATCATCAACGTTGCCTGGGAACACAACCTGGAGCAGCACAATGTGGTCAAGATGAGCGGGATTGGCTGCAGCAGCAAAACCCCGGCCTACTTCCTGCAAGGCAGCCATGGTTTCAACAGCCTGCACGGGCGGATGCCTTCGGTCAGCACAGGTGCGATCGTAGCCAACCGGCAACTCGAGATCATCGGCATCAGCGGCGATGGGGATACCGCCTCCATCGGCATCGGCCAGTTCAAACATGCCGTGCGCCGCAACGTGCCGATGATTTACATCGTCGAGAACAACGGAGTCTACGGTCTGACCAAAGGCCAGTTCAGCGCGACCGCAGACACAGGCCAATCCATGAAGTATCACGGGGTGAATGAACTACCTCCGCTAGACATCTGCATCGAGTCGCTGGCGGCCAATGCCACCCTGGTGGCCCGTAGTTTCGCCGGTGATCCAAAGCAGATCGAGAGCCTCCTGTCCATAGCATTCAAGCATCGCGGCATCTCGGTTTTGGACATCATCAGTCCCTGCGTTACGTTCAACAACCACGACCAGTCCACCAAGAGCTACGCTTGGGGAAGGGAAAACGATCTGGTCCTCAACATCGTCGATCTGGTGCCTCCGGCCGAGGAAATTCAGATAGAGGACTACGAGTCGGAAATCGGCATCGAAATGCACGACGGCAGCTACATTGTGCTCAAGAAGGTCGGCGAGAACCATGATCCGACCGACAAGCGCGCCGCCGAAGACTTGCTCGAATCCGCCCGTGAAGAACAAAAATTCATTACAGGTCTGATTTATGTCAATGAAGATCAGGAAGACCTGATCGAGATGCTTGACTTGACCGAAACACCGCTCTCGCACCTGCCGGATCGCAAACTGCGTCCGCCTGAGGCGGTGCTGGACGCCATCAACGGCAGGTACGCACCGCTCGGAACTGCCTAATCCATTGCCAACGGATGGACGGATCAATGTAAGCACCGACTAGGTCTGGCAGGAGCAATCGGACCTGCGTACCGCTCCCAGACGCAGCGTAGACTGGGGCAAATCACCCCCTAAGTACCCGGTATCCGCGCTGCCGACGATCAGTGGTATGCGGATTGATGACGGGCTTCGTTCTGGCGTACAGCCGACAACGCACGCGCGCCGGTGTCGGATTCAGGCGTACAAGCCCCGCATCTCGGGAGGCAACATCTCAGCGATCGCCTTCATCATGCGTGTCGTCAGTTCCTGAGCGTGGGTGTAGGCGGCATCCATGTCTCGGCTGTGTGCCGGGTCGTCCTCGACCTGAATGGGCACCCCGTAGCGGACCAGCACTCGATCGCGGTGCCACCGGCGCGTGCGGCGCATGTGATTGATGTCGCGCGCCCCGATGATGGCGACCGGAACGATTGGAGCCTGAGCCTTCAAGGCCAGCCGCACAACTCCGGTCTTGCCTTCGCCCAGAGCCGGAAACCGCTTCCCTTCGGGAAACATACCCAGCATGCAGCCGTCGCGCAGGAGCTTCAAGGCATGGGCGATGGCTTTCCTGTCGCTCTTGCCGCGACGCACCGGAAAGACTCCGGCTCTCCGAAAAAACTCGGAAACAATCGGATTTTTCTCGAACAGTTCCTGTTTCGCCATAAAGAAAATCTGCCGAGGGCTGCTGCACCCCAGGATCACGATGTCGTGTCCCGACGTGTGATTTGAAGCAAGGACGGCCGGACCGCGCAAGGGCACGTGTTCCTTCCCCTCCACAGTGATCCGGTAAAACAGCTTTTGGTAGAGGCTGAGGGTGACGTATGCCAGTTTCCAAGTGAACGATGAATTCCGCGGCAGGAATGACAAGCGCAGCATGATGCGGAAGGATGTCTCCCGGTCCCCTTTCTCGACAATAAGCACCAACCGGCCGGCAACGGTCCGCGGAACGGGCACACGGGTGCGGACCGACTGACCATAAAGGTCGATTCTAGCATAGCGCCCTGAATCGAAATCGTTGTCTTGAAGGGCTGTCCAGAGCCCTGATTCCTATCCGCATACGCCTCAGGGCGATCCCCAAACCGCACGAGGGGCTGCCCCCGCATCACGGGAATTCCAGTCCTGAAACCAAATCCTCAGTCCTGGATGTGCAAACCTACCAGTTTGATACATAATGCACAAAATATCACCCATGTTGTAGGTATTGAACACCTCGATGCTGGCTACACCTCTTGCTTCTCACTTTCATTGATGTGCACTATTCACATCGAATCACTATGCATATTGACGAAGACTGTGCAACATAGCCTAATTAAACTTGCTCCATCGTTCTTCCAGACGAGCATCCATCCGGGAGGATCCAGGAGACTCATGAACGCATCCTTGTTGAAGCGCCTTTCCTTGATGCTGCTGATTGCAGTATCCCTGTTGGCAGTCATTGGCGGTTCCGCCCTGGCAGCCGGCGATCCAACCGGCGAGATCCTGATGGCTGAAGCCGAGGATCCGGCCAGCGAGGCGTTGACCTTCGTGTGGCTGACCATCGCAGCCGTGTTGGTTTTCTTCATGCAGGCCGGGTTCGGTTTGGTCGAGTCCGGATTTGCGCAGGCCAAGAACACGGTCAACATCTGGTCCAAGAACTACATGGATCTCTGCATCGGCGGCCTGGCCTACTTCTTCTTCGGCTATGGCGTGATGTACGGTACGGACATCGGCGGCTTCATCGGCAGCGACGGCTTTCTGCTGCTGGGCGACTACTACGATGTGGCCCATGCCCGCGACTGGTTCTTCCAGATGGTGTTCGCCGCCACCGCCGCCACGATCGTGTCCGGCGCGATGTCCGAGCGGACGCGTATCACGGCCTACATGGCGTACAGCTTCATTCTCAGAGGGTGTATGGAAAGTGCCCTCAGGCCATGCTGAGGCGCTTCAGCATGCACCGGGAGAGGGCAATGTGGATCCAGGTTTCGGAAGAGTCCAGGCGCCGCTCGTAGTCCTTGCTCAAGCGCCGATGGCGGCCCAGCCAGGCAAAGGTGCGCTCCACAATCCACCGTTTGGGCAGGACCTCGAAGCCCTCCGCGTCGGGGTCGCGGCGGACAATGTCCAGTTGCCAGGTGCCCTGCGCCTTCACCCAGTCGCCCAGTTTGGGGCCCCGGTAGCCCTCGTCGGCCCAGACCACGCGCAGGCGCGGAAAGTCGTCCTGCAGACGGTCCAGGACCTGCCGGGCGCCATCCCGGTCCTGAACGTCGGCCGCCTGCACGGCCACCCGCAGGGGCAGCCCCAGGGTGTCCACCACCAGATGGCGCTTGCGGCCCTTGACCTTCTTGGCGGCGTCGTACCCTCGCAGACCGGGGGTTTCCGTCGTTTTCACCGACTGGCTGTCGAGGATGCCGGCACTGGGCGAGGTCTTCCGGCCCGCGGCTCGGCGCAGCTGTCCGCGCAGGGCGGTGCTGATGCGCTCCCACAGGCCGTTGGCGCGCCAGACCTGGAAGTACCAGTAGACCAGGGTCCAGCACGGCAGGTCGTGGGGCAGCAGTCGCCAGGCGCAGCCGCTGCGCAGCACATACAGGATCGCATTCACGATTTCGCGGCGGGGCACTGCGATGGGACGCCCGCGCGGGCAGGGGGCGGGCAGCAGGGGGCGGATGCGCTTCCACTCGGCATCGGACAGGTCGGTATCGTAGGGTTGGCGTTCCATGAGGGGGCGATGTAGGGTATGACAGGAGGAGCGGGGGCAAGGCCGCTCGTAAGACAAGTGAATCCTACTCCCGACCCTCCTTTTCCGGCCCTATGCCGCTTTTCCATACACCCTCTCAGCGGCATTGTCTACCCCCTCAGTGGCCATTGGGTCTGGGGCGGCGGCTGGCTGGCCAACATGGGCTTCCATGACTTCGCCGGTTCCGGTGTCGTGCACATGATGGGCGGCTTCGTCGGCCTGGTTGGCGCCAAAATGGTTGGCCCCCGCATCGGCAAGTTCAACGAGGACGGCACTCCCAACCACATGCCCCCCCACAATGCAACCTACATCGTGCTGGGCGGCCTGATTCTGTTCCTGGGATGGTTTGGCTTCAACGCAGGTTCCACCCTGAGCGGCACCGACTTGCGGCTCAGCATGATTGCCGTGAACACGATGCTGGCGGCCTTGGCCGGAACCACGGTGTACGTCTACATCGTCCTCATCCGGACCGGCAAGATCAGTCTGACGGGCGCGGTCAACGGCTCCCTCGCGGGGCTGGTCGCGATCACGGCTCCGTGCGCCGTGGTGGCGCCGTGGGCCGCCCTGGTCATCGGCGGCCTGGCAGCCGTAGTCCTTATGTTCAGCGAGCGGTTTGTCGAGTACGTGCTCAAGGTGGACGATCCGGTCGGCGCCGTATCGGTCCACGGCACCGTCGGACTGTTCGGCGTGCTTATGGTAGGCGTGTTCGCCGACGGTTCGTACGGCGGCATCTCCGGACTGATCGCAGGCAATGCCACGCAGTTTGTCACACAGTTGATCGGCGGCATCGTGCTTCTGGTCTGGGCTCTCGTGGGCGGCGGCATCATGTTCGCCCTGATCAAGGTGGGCATGGGCCTGCGGGCTTCCGACGAAGAGCAGATCGCCGGGTTGGACGAACACGAACACGGCATGGCAGCCTACCAGCTCAGTTGAATTCGCACTATGGGATGGCCCTTCTCCCCGATAGGGAGAAGGTAGCGGATTGGTCAAGCCGCCCGCAACGAGGTTCGTTGCGGGCGGCTTAAGTTTTTTTGCTCCATGTGCGCTCCCGTAGAATGGAGCCTCTCCCTTTCTGGCTGACCCACCGAGGAGCAATACCTGTGTCTTCAGACCACTCCTTTGAGAAGGACCTGCAGTTTCTGCGGGACAACGGCTACCTGCTGGTCAAGAACGCGCTGGACGCGGATCAGGTGGCCAAGTGGAAGGATCTGCTGTACGGCATGTATGACCGTGAGGAATACTGTGGTGCCAACTCGGTTGGCAACGTGTATTTCAACCTGTTGCTGGAACAGCGACCGGATTTGGTCAAGCCTCTGCTGACCAATCCACGCACCACTCCGTACATTCGGGCCATCATGGGTCGGCAGTGCCAGTTGCGCTCGGTCCGCGCCCACGTGAATCCCGAGGAGTACCGTCAGGAATGGCACATGGACTTCCTCGACTACTACTACCAGGACGAAAAGGCGGACTGCATCCAGCCGGCGAGTGCCTTGTGCATGAACCAAACCTTCTACCTAACCGACAACGACCCGGACACGGCCAGGCTGACCTTTCTCAGGGAGTACCTGAACCAGCCAATCCCGGATGAGATGCGGTCACACATGTTCTACACGGATGACCGCCAAAATCCCTTCCAGGTCTGGTGCGACAACCAGGTCCATGCCGACCTGTATCCGAAGGCGGGGGACGCGGTGGTGTTCTACAGCCATATTCCCCATCAGGGTGCCAAGATCGGACCGGACCCCAAGGGGGAAATCCGCGCCAACCTGGTCTTCCACTTTCAGCAGAACCCGATGCACCCCGGCATCCTGTTCGTTAGCGATCCCCAACACACGCTTGACACCATCAGCTATCGGGAAAGCTTCCCCTTCATCGACTGACATTCCCAAATCGTCAACGGGTCGGTTGCTGTCCGGTACGGTAGCCGGCCCGGCATTTCAATCACCGGTCCGGCCCAACACCGCCCGGCGGTAGTCCCGGTTCATCTGACTGATGAAGTCCTGACCGATCTCCTTGGGGCACACGGACGTACAGGCACCCACATTGGTACAGCCGCCGAACCCCTCGGCATCCATCTGTCCCACCATGCCCATCACCCGTTGGTAGCGCTCGGGTTGCCCCTGGGGCAGATGGCCAAGGTGGCCGATCTTGGCAGCGGTGAACAGCGTGGCCGACCCGTTGGGGCAGGCTGCCGCACAGGCTCCGCAACCGATGCACGTCGCGGCATCCATGGCGGTATCCACCCTGTCTTTGGGAATCAGGATTGAGTTCGCTTCCGGCGCGGTGCCGGTAGCAAACGATATGAAGCCACCGCGCTGCAGGATGCGATCGAAGGATCCGCGATCCACAACCAGGTCCTGAACCACCGGAAACGCCGCAACCCGCCACGGCTCGATCACGATGCGGTCACCGTCCTTGAAGTGCCGCATGTGAAGCTGACACACGGTGTGACCGGGAACCGGTCCGTGAGCCGTCCCGTCGATCATCAATCCGCACATGCCACAAATGCCTTCGCGGCAATCGTGGTCGAAGGCCACAGGCATCTTCCGCTGTTCCAACAACTGCTCGTTGAGGAGATCAAGCATCTCCAGAAACGAGGAGGCGGGGCTGACGTCGTCAAGTTCGTAGTCTTCGAAGCGACCCCGATCCTCGGCCGACGACTGGCGCCAAACGCGGAGATAAAGTTTCATGCTGCCAATGCCCCCACTTCAGCTGTAGCTGCGTTCCGACAACCGGACAGCCTCGAACGCCAGCGGCTCGCGCCGCAACATGGGTGCAGCTCCTTCGCCCTGCCAGGCCCAACCGGCAACGTAGCTGAATTCTTCGTCGTTGCGCTTGGCTTCACCGTCCGCGGTCTGGCTCTCTTCCCGGAAATGCCCGCCACAGGATTCCTCCCGGTGCAGGGCATCCAACACCAACAGTTCGCCTAGCTCGATCAGGTCCGCAACGCGACCCGCAAACTCGAGGTTCTGGTTCAGCGCTCCTGCATCTCCGGGAACGTACAATTCGTTCCAGAATGATTCTCGCAATCCTTGAAGCTGTGTTTGGGCGGTTGACAGCGATTCGGTGGTGCGCGCCATGCCGCACTGTTCCCACATGATTTGGCCCAGTTCCCGGTGCAGGGACAGGGCGGTGCGCCGACCCTGGATCTCCAGCAGCGCCGATAGCCGGTTGCGCACATCCGCGATCGCCCCTGTCACTTCAGGCGCATCGGCGGTCACCGCGGTCTGATCGATTCCGGCCAGATAGTTGCCGATCGTATACGGTGCGATGAAGTACCCGTCGGCCAGTCCCTGCATCAAGGCACTGGCACCCAACCGGTTGGCGCCGTGGTCCGAGAAGTTGGCCTCGCCCAGTACAAAGAGGCCGGGAACGTTGCTCTGCAGCTGGTAGTCCACCCACAGCCCCCCCATGGTGTAGTGGACCGCGGGATAAATCCGCATCGGTACGGCATAGGGATCCTCGCCGGTGATGCTGTGGTACATGTCGAACAGGTTGCCGTACCGCTGTTCAATGGTGCCCCGTCCCAAGCGTTCCATCGCCTCCGAGAAGTCGAGATAGACACCGTTTTTCTGCGGCCCGACGCCCATGCCTTCATCCACCACCTGCTTGGCGTTGCGGGATGCCACGTCCCTAGGCACCAGATTGCCGAAACTGGGATACTTTTCCTCAAGAAAATAGTACCGGTCCGGTTCAGGCACGGCATTGGGCGAGCGTGTGTCGCCGGGATGCCGCGGAACCCAGATGCGACCGTCGTTGCGAAGCGACTCGCTCATCAGGGTCAACTTGGACTGGTGCGAACCGGACGGCGGAATGCAGGTGGGGTGGATCTGCGTATAGCAGGGATTGGCGAACACCGCGCCCTTGCGGTAGGCCCGCCAGATGGCGGTCACATTGCAACCCTTGGCGTTGGTCGACAGGAAGAACACGTTGCTATAGCCGCCAGTGGCCAACACCACTGCATCCCCCAGGACCGCCCGGATCTCGCCGGTCAAGAGGTTCCGCACCACAATGCCCCTGGCAATCCCATCCACCACGATCAGGTCCAGCATCTCCGATCTGACATGCATCTCCACCTGACCAGCGGCGATTTGACGCGTCAGTGACTGGTAGGCGCCCAGAAGCAGCTGCTGGCCGGTCTGACCCCTGGCATAGAACGTACGCGAAACCTGCACGCCGCCAAAGGAACGATTGTCAAGGTATCCGCCATACTCCCGGGCGAACGGAACTCCTTGCGCGACGCACTGATCGATGATCTCGGTACTAATCTGGGCCAGGCGATAGGTGTTGGATTCGCGCGAACGATAGTCACCGCCCTTGACCGTGTCGTAGAACAGGCGCCGAATGCTGTCTCCGTCATTCCGGTAGTTCTTGGCTGCATTGATGCCGCCCTGTGCGGCAACACTGTGGGCCCGGCGCGGACTGTCCTGAAAACAGAAGCAGGAGACGCGATAGCCCTGTTCCCCGAGCGCGGTGGCCACCGACGCGCCAGCCAGACCGGAACCCACCACGATCACGTGATAGTGCCTGCGATTGGCCGGCGCTACCAGTTTCATGGAAAAACGGAGGTCGTCCCACTTGTTCTCGATGGTTCCCGGTGGAATCTGTCCGTCAAGCTCTGGACCGTCCTGCCAGAGGTGTCCATGCTCAGACATTGGCTATGCATCCCGGATTGTTCATCTCGCGGCCAAGTACCTGTACAACTGCGGGCACCGTCAGGCCACGAAACCCGCCGCCACCGCAAGCGGTACGACGGCAAAGCCTACGGGAATGGCGACGGCAAGGACCCCTGTCAAGAACCGGATTTGCTGCCGGTTGGCGGCAGTACGCCAACCCATGGTCTGAAAGAAACTCGCACCGCCGTGCCACAGGTGCAATCCGACCGCCACCAAGGCAAGCAGGTACAGGACCACGTTGACCGGATTGGTGAAGCCAACCACCAGTTTGTCGAAGGTATTGCCTGGCTCGTACTCCCCGGTCAGAACCGGCACGTTCCATGTTAGGTGCGCCAGGTGATAAAGGATGAACAGACCCAAGACCAGTCCGCCCCAGCGCATCGTGATCGTTGCATAGTTGCCGGATGCTTGGCGAAACCTGGCGTAGCCCGTGGGCCGCGCCTGTTGTGCAGCGCGGGTCAGGACCATGGCCGCCCAGACATGCGCTACCAAGGACAGGGTCAGGACAATGCGCGCAATCATGAGGGCGTGACCATGTCCCACCATGGGTTCGCCCAGGGTCCGCAGGCTCTCGGCATAGTGGTTGAAAGCCTCCTCCCCGGCAAACGCCTTCAGATTGCCGTACATGTGCACCAACAGGTAACCGATCCAAATCAAGCCGGTGCCAGCCATGATGATCTTCTTGCCGATCGAGGATCGCCACATGTCGCAGAGAGCCCGTACGGGCCGATGTTGAACTGCCGCCAAGCGCGCCGGACTACATCTTTTCGATCAACAACTCGCCGAAACGGCTGCAGGACACCTTTTCTGCGCCGTCCATCAGGCGGTGCAGGTCGTATGTGACCGTCTTCTGGGCGAAGGTGGCCTCCATGGCACGAACAATGGTGTCCGCGGCCTCGGTCCAACCCATGTGGCGAAGCATCATCTCGCCACTCAGTATCATGGACGACGGGTTCACCTGATCGAGGTTCGCATACTTGTCCGCCGTACCGTGTGTCGCCTCGAACACCGCCCGGCCGGTCTCATAGTTGATGTTGGCTCCCGGGGCAATGCCGATACCCCCGATCTGGGCCGCCAGCGCGTCGCTGATGTAGTCGCCGTTCAGGTTCATCGTAGCAATCACGTCGAACTCGTCGGGCCGGGTCAGAATCTGTTGCAGGAAGGCATCCGCAATGGCGTCCTTGACCACGATGCCCTGCGGCAGTTCAACCCAGGGACCGCCGTCAATCTCCTTGCCTCCGAACTCTTCGAGCGCGACCTGGTAGCCCCAATTCCGGAATCCACCCTCCGTGAACTTCATGATGTTGCCCTTGTGGACCAGGGTCACGCTGCGACGGTTGTCGGCTATCGCAAAGTCGATGGCCGCCCGGACGAGCCGCGCTGTGCCTTCCCGACTGACAGGCTTGACGCCCACAGCGGAAGTTTCGGGAAAGCGAATCTTATCGATGCCCATCTCCTCTTGGAGGAAGCGGATCACCTTACCGGCTTCCTTGGTGTCGGCTTCCCATTCGATGCCGGCGTAGATGTCTTCCGTGTTTTCCCGATACACCACCATGTCCACTAGATGCGGTTGCCGCACGGGGCTGGGCACGCCTTGGAACCACCGCACCGGGCGGACACAAGCGAACAGGTCCAAGCGCTGCCGCAGGGCCACGTTGATGCTGCGAATACCGCCACCCACGGGGGTAGCCAACGGCCCCTTGAGCATCAGTAGGTGTTCCTTGATGCAATCCAGCGTCTCCTCCGGCAGCCAAATCACCTCGCCGTAGACATCGTTCGCCTTGCTGCCGGCATACAACTCCATCCAAGCGATCCTGCGGCCGCCGCCGTACGCGCTGGCCACGGCCGCGTCCAGGACCCGTTGACAGGCGTACCAGATGTCGGGACCGGTACCGTCGCCCTCGATGAAGCCGATAATCGGGTTGTCCGGTACCCACAGCTGGCCGTCCGCAATCGTGATCTTTTCGCCATCGGACGGCACGGTTACATGCTGGGTAGTCATCTACACACCTTTACCCGCTTGGGAATGCTCGCAATACGCGGTCGGCACCCGCCAAAGGAAACCATCCGCAAGCATGCGGCGTCGTAAGGCAAGGCGCACTTCGTCATTGTACGGAAAATTGTGGTTCCCGCGGGATTCGCATATCGAAATTCATTCGGTGCAAAGGCAGTCCCGATGGTTCCGGAAAGGCTGTGACGCAACCGCATCAACCTTGGGCATCAAGCCACTTCTTCATGTAACGGGCGCATTCAAGGACCGCCTCGTCCTCGGCCGCCGCGTCGCCGACATCCATGTCCATCTCCATCGCCATGACGAATCGGTCGCGCCGGTCCGCGACCTTCTTGAGTTCGGCCAGGACGGACGGGAAGTCCACGTCGCCCATGCCGATTGGCACGGAACTGCACACACCGTCCACGATACGGTAGTCGCGGACGTGGGCATGATGGGTCCAGTCCACCATCTTGCGCGTGGCCGTGAGCGGGTCCTCGTCGAGGATCAACCAGTTGCCGGTGTCGTTGTGCAGACCCACGTTGTCTGCGCCAACCTGTTCGAAAATGAGCAGAAAGTCGTCGCTGGTGAAGAAGTCGTAGTTCTCGGTTGTAACCGTCATGTCGAACTGCCTGGCGGCCTCGGCCAGCCTGCCAATCTGTTCTACCGCGATGCGGATGCGACCTTCCCGCTTGACCCTTCCGCCGTAGTTGAAATAGAACAGTCCCAGGGGCGAACCCAGATAGTTGGCAACCTCAAGATTGCGGATGCTGGCTTCAATCGGTGGACCGGCGAAGTCCTGGTCGGCGTGCAGGCCCAAGGTGCCAATGATGACTGTTGGCACCATGTTCAGGTCCGCGAACTTTGTCTTCAACTCAGCCAGATAGGTCTTGTCGGTGCTGGGCAGGGCACCGACGCCAAAGTCGATGCCGATGGGACCAATGTCGGTCGCGCGGGCCACGGCGGCCACTTTCTCGACAACAACATCAATGACAGGTTGATCCTGCAACCGGCGCAGCTGGCGGCGGTAGGAATCGGACAGGACTCCAAGGGTGATGCTCATATTGTGGTCAAGCTCCGGTGCGGCACGTTGGTGCGTTTGATGTTCGTCAGCGGTGTCCGCGTCCGCGGACGGCGGGCACTACAGGCCCAAATGGGACTTCAGGTAGGGCACCTCAATGTCGAAGTACTCCTTGAGGGCTTCCGACGGCACGTGCGGCTCCATGGTCACATAGCCGTTGTAGCCGTCTTCCTGCAGCCGGCGCAGGATGCGCTCCACATTGAAGGCGGCGTCCGGAAGCGGAACATAGCCGATCCAAGCATCACGGCTGTTGCGCATCAGGCCGCCGCGGAAGCAGTCCTTGTCCTCCGCCCATTGGATTCCGCCCTTGACATGCACATAGCCGATCCACGGCTTGACCACATCGTAAACGTAGGGATAGGGTTCCTCGCCGGCGTGGTAGTAGTTGCACGGGTCGTACTGGGTCTTGAAGTTGGGTGAATCGACGGCCTCCAAGATGTCGCGCACGTCCACGGCCAGCCCGGATCCGTCGTGGGCCTCGTTCTCCAACACGATGACCACATCCTTGGTGCCGGCGTGGGCCGCCGCCGGTTTCATGGCCTCCACGAACAGGTTGCCGGGCATGTGGGCCAGGTAGCAGTTCACGACCGGGGCGTCCAGCGCCGCGGCCGCGTCCACCGCGCCCACCAAGGCCTGCGTGGCATTGGGCACACCACCCGACGCGGTGCAGATGCGCATGGCGTTGAACCCCAGCGTCACACAGGCACAATTCATCCCGGCTTCGCTGTAGGCACGCTTGGCCGCATCGATGTCCTTGGTTTCGTAGCGTTCCCTTTCCTCGGGCGTTTCGCCGCCCTCGAGGTTCTGGGGCCAGATTTCCATGTCGTTGAGGGCGTACCCCTTGACGAAGGCCAGTGCCTCCGGCAACGAGTGCTGACGGGCCAGCATCTGACCGTTGATGGCAAGTTTCACCGGTTGATCTCCTTGGAAGAACTGTCTGTGGTTCAGTAGGTCAGTTCGATGATGGAACCGGACGTGGCCGATTCCTCGATTGCATCCAGGAACATCATGTCCTCCAGAGCGTTCCGGGCCGAAGGTGTGTGGGGGGTTCCGTTCAGAATGGCGTCTGAGTAGTGTTCGATTTCCTTCCAGTAGTTGTTGAAGTGGTCCAGCAGTGGCAGCTGCGACTCGAAGTCCAACTGGTATCCGCCCGCTTTCACAATCAGGTGGCCGCCCGGGTTCTGGGCGAAACAGTTGTACACCTCAGCCTTGCCGTTGGTCCCCATGATGGCGAACGTGCTGTCGTTGTGGGAGTAGCAGGTGGACAGAATGCCGGGGGTCCCGTCCTCCATTTGGAACCATCCCATTGTGGTGTCCGGGGCCGGAAAATCCGTGGCCACCACCGTGGACATGCTGGCCGACACCCTCTTCACGCGGCAACCGAGCAGTTCCCGAATGGCAAACGCGAGATAGATGCCGGCATCCAGCAGGGGGCCGCCTCGCTTTCCGGTCCAGCGCCATGAACCGACCTTGTCAAGTGTGTAGCCCTGGTAGGCACTGAACGAGAAACTGGCCGACACCATGGCGATTTGTCCCAGGTGTCCCTCCTCGATCACACGTTTGGTCTCTACAAAGGAATCCCCGAAGCGGGACATATAGGCGCACATCAACCGCGTGCCGGCCGCCTCGGAGGCGGCGATCATGGCGCGGGCTTCGGCGGCGTCGATGCAAAGTGGCTTTTCACTCAGGACGTGTTTGCCCTGGGCGGCCGCGGCCAGTGTCACGGGATGGTGGACCTCGTTGGGCAAGCCCAGATAGACAACATCAACATCGTCGCAGGCGAGCAACTGGTTGTAGTCGCTGAACGTCCGGACCGCTTCGCCCCAGGTATCGGTGACCAAGGCAAGCCGTTCGTCCCGCAGGTCGGACACGGCCACCAATTCGGCATTGCACGCCTTGTTGATCCCGGGCATGGCCTTGTCGAAGGCGATCTGGCCGCACCCGATCACTCCCCATCGCAACATGAAACGTTCTCCGCTTTCGGTTTGGGTTCGCTCGCGCCGTCCGTAAATCTAATCCACCTTGCTCAGATACACGTAATACGCGCCTACGTCGCTACCGTCCGCTGTTTCCCAGCGAGTCTGCAGGTGGGCGGGTCCGGGCTCGAGATCCAGTTCGAAACGGGCACTGACATCCGATTGGGCCACCTCGCGGCGCTGTTTGCGTCCGCCGACAGAAACCACGGCAGCCCCGACATCGATGGCTGTTCCGCCTCCGTAGCCCGTGCCGAAGGCAATGTCTCCGTATGCCCGCAAGGCACCCGGAATCGACCCGCACAGCGGCAGGTTCGCTTCCCGCGGCCAACGTCGCAACTCAATCCGGTACGAGCCCCGCGCCGCCACTTCCAGCTCCCAGTAGCCGTTGTAGCGTACGCCGGCCCGGACCATGCTCTGGTTCCAGACCGCCTCCACTTCGAGGTTGCGCCAATCGTGGCTGGTCAGCACAACCTCGCCGCAGTCCGGGTCCCCGATGCGGAATGGAATGTCGTTCTTCATCTGACCGGCGACGCGCCGCCACCACCGGTCGTAGTCGGTGCGCAGCTCGCGGACAACGTCCGGATACAGACGGGCCAGATTGGTCGTCTGGCCGGGATCCACCTCCATATCGTGCAGTTCCATGCCGTTGACCAGCCGCCAGCGGTCGGTCATGACGGCACTCTGTCGCCACTTGACCGGATAGACCAGCCGCTGGGTGTCGGTGACAATGGTCCGGTCCGTCCAATCGGCAGAGGCAGCGTCGTCCGTGAGCAGCGGCGCCAGGGACCGGCCGTCCCAGTCGAGACCTTTCGGGACTGCCAAACCGCACAAATCCACGAGCGTGGGCATGAAATCGATATGTGACGCCAGAACATCCACATCCTGGCCGCCCCCAACCCCTCCCCGCGGCCAATGGACGAAAAAGGGGACGCGATGCCCACCGTCGTAGGGCTGGCCCTTCTTGCCGCGCATGCCCGCGTTGAAACCGTTGAGGACGAACCCGTCGGCATCCAGGTCGCACCCCGTGGCCGAACCGTTGTCCGTCATGAAAATCAGGATGGTGTTGTCCTCCAGTCCCAGACGCGCCAGGTGCCGGCGGAGGAATCCGAAGTTCTCGTCGATACTGGCGATCATTCCGTAGAACAGGGCCCGTTCCTCATGCGGCGTTGTGTCGAGATACGGATCGCTGAATCGAGGTTCCACCACCAGCGGCGAGTGGGGGCAATTGGTGGGGATGTAGCAGAAGAACGGCTCGTCGCGGTGGCGGTCGATGAAGTCCATGCCCTCTCTGAACCAGACATCGGTGCAGTAGCCCCCATAGCGCGTGTGCTCCGCACCGGTCCAATAGCTGTCGTCAAAGTAGCTGTTGTCCCAGTAGTCCCCGGTGTTGCCAATGCCCCCTCCGGCATGGTGGACCACCTCGTCGAATCCGCGATCCTGGGGCCGATACGGCCACGTATCGCCCAAGTGCCACTTGCCAAAAATGCCGGTGGCGTATCCATTGGCCGAGAAAGCGTCGGCCAGGGAATGTTCGTGGCGGCGCAACAGGGAGCGTCCGCCTATTGTGTGCCAGACCCCGGCGCTGTTGGCGTAGTGTCCGGTCATCAGGCCCGCACGGGTCGGGGCGCATGTGGGGCCGACATGGTAGTTGGTGAAGCGGATGGATTCGGCGTGCATCCGATCCAGGTTGGGCGTGCGAATGATCGGGTTGCCGTGGCACGCCAGGTCCCCGTAGCCCTGATCATCCGTGATCACAAACACTACATTCGGTGGTCGGGTCATGGCGCGTCAGCTCCTTGGTGACCTTGTCCTGGCGACAATGCGGAGTTCCTGCGGCTGGCCGGCACCCATGGAGGAGGACTGCGGCCATCCGGATCGGAGACAACGGAAGGTCAGTGTTCGGGCGCATCTCCCAGATCCACCTGCCAGCGATCCAGCAGGCATAGCAACTCCGTCTGGGTCTCGGCAAACGGGGCCAGTCCGTAACGGTTGTGTAATTCCATGGGATCCGCTTCGAGGTCGTACAGCTCCCATGCAGGCGGGGTGTCGCGATCGATCGCCCCGGCAGCACCGAGGGCGCGGCCGTAGAAGTAAATCAATTTGAACCGTTCGGTTCGCACCCCGTAGTGCGCTGGGATGTTGAAGTGGGCAAGATGCATCCAGTAGCGGTAGTAGAAGGATTCGCGCCAGTCGGACGGCGTCTCGCCGGCAGCCAGCGGCGCAAGCGACCGGCCCTGAAATCCCGTGGGCGGGTTAACTCCCGCCCATTCAAGCAGCGAGGGCGCAAAGTCCACATTGAGGGTGATTTTATTCGACACCGTTCCGGCCTGAATGCCCGCCGGCCAACGCATCAGGAAGGGAATGCGAATGCCCTCCTCGTACATGAAACGCTTGTCGTACCAGCCGTGATCGCCGAGAAAGAACCCGTGGTCGGACGTGTAAATCACGATTGTGTTGTCCCGAAGGCCCTTGGCATCCAGCCACGCCAGAATGCGACCGACGTTTTCGTCAACGGCATCCACACAACGGTAGTAGTTGCGCATGTAGGACTGGTAGTTCGCCCGCAGACGCGCCTCGCCGGACAGATCCTCCGGCGGCGGTTCGGGCAGGTGGTCCTTGAGGTGCATGCGGTCGACACGGGCTGTGGACATGAACGAAACCGGAGACCGGTCCGCAAAGTCATCCCGCAGGGTCAGCGGTTCGGGCAGCTCCTCCAGGTAGCGATCCAAATGGCGCGGATGCGGCTCGAAGTTGTCGTGCGGCGCTTTGTTGCCAAGGTACAGAAAGAAAGGCCTGTCGCCTTCGCAGGAGTCCAGCCACGCCAGGGACAGGTCGGTCAGTAGATCGGTCACGTAACCGCGGTGGCGTTGTTCCCGGCCCATTTCGATGGTTGTAGGATCCCGGTACGCGCCTTGCACGGGGAGGACGTTCCAGTAGTCGAAACCGCGCGGGTCCGAAGAACCTCCGTGTCCCAGATGCCATTTGCCGATCATGGCCGTCTGGTACCCGGCCTCTTGGAGCCACATGCCGATCGTGCTTTCCCGGTCGTGGTCAATCACATCGTTCAGGGTCCTAATGCCGGTCGTGTGGCTGTACTTGCCGGTCATGATCGAAGCGCGGGCCGGGGTACAAATCGAATTCGTGCAGAAACAGCGGTCCAACCGCAACCCGTCCGCCGCCAGGGAGTCGAGGTTCGGCGTCCGGTTAACCCGCGCCCCATAGGCGCCAATGGCGGCGGGAGCGTGGTCGTCGGCCACGATCATGACGATGTTGGGGCGGTTCATGCACAGTCTCCGTTCGAATTGTGGGCCGCAGTCCGGCAAGCTTGCCAACCCGATGGGAAGAGTGCCGAACACAGCTGTGCGGGATTACACTAGAGTACCGGCGACACCCTGCATTCTGCTTCGCACGCGTCCGGAGGTCGGGCGAAAGGATAACGCAACATGGTTACAGGCATTCTCGGACAAGTGCACGGGCACTTGGGGTGGCCCTTGGTAGGCGCGGTCGGCGCGGTGCTGTGGGTGGCCCTGGTCGCAGTGCAATTCAGAAAAGGGTCATGGAACATGGGCCTTCTGCGCACGACCCAGGTCTTTGTGGTGCTGCTCAACATCCAGATCATGCTTGGGATTTTGGTCTGGATCATGCAGGCCCGTTGGACAGGGCAGGAAGCATTGATGTCCTACGAACATCCGGTGACCATGATTGTCGGCCATTCCGTATTCATGGTCGGCAACCTTCTGCTACGTCGAACGGACAATGTCGATCGCAAGTTGCGGACCGCCCTGATGTGGGTTACGGCCACCATGGTGGTGATCGGCCTGGGCCTGGCGCGCGTTAAGGGATTGTTGTGAACGAAACATGGCTGGCCAGCCTGCGCCTGGCCCATGCCTATTGGCTCTACCCCTTCGGACTGCTGGCGGCAGTCGTCTTCGCCCTCCTGGCGTTCACCGTTCTCGGCCGCAGACCCCTGCCCACCAGATTTCCGTTTCTCAACCGAGTCTTCCTGGTCAGCGCCGACCTACAGTGGCTCCTGGGGGTTTTGTACTGGGTCGCAAGCCAGCAGTGGAGTGTCCGGGACGAGTCGATGATTCAGTTTCGCCACCCGGTCATTATGACCGCAGTCTGGTTGATGTATCGCTACGGCAACAACAAAATGAAGCACAGCCTCAATGCCGAAACCGCGGCGCGGGACGGGTTCTGGTACTACTCCCTAGCCGTGATATTCCTGGTGATTGGCGTGTTTCAGGTGATGGGTTCGTAATCCGGCCACAAGACGGCCAGCGGTTTGCGTGACGGCCACAACCCTCCGTCACGCGCTCGGGCGCCGAAAGGCCACCACTGCATTCTGGCCGCCAAAGCCGAACGCGTTCACCAACGCCACGTCGACGGTGGCATGGCGTGATTCATTGCCCACCACATTCAGGTCGATTTCGGGATCGGGGGTGTAGCTGATGGTCGGCGGAATGTCACCGGTTTCGAGGCACTTAACCGCGGCCACAGCGCTGTGGGCTCCGGCAGCACCCAGAGAGTGGCCAATCATGCTCTTCACGCTGGTAACGTGCAGATGGGGAGTGTGATCGCCGAATACGGCATTCAAGGCCCTGGCTTCGGTTCGATCGTTCAATACGGTGCCCGTGCCGTGGGCGAAGACCACATCGATGTCTGTCCGGTCCAAACCCGTGACCCGCAGTGTCTCGCGCATGGCGCGGGCCGCGCCCCGACCGTCCGGATCGGGGGCCGTGAGGTGATAGGCATCGGATGTTAGGTAGCCGCCCAACAGTTCCGCATACACCTTGGCACCGCGCTGTTCCGCATGTTCCGCGGTTTCCAAAATCATGGAGGCACTGCCCTCGCTGGGGGCAAATCCGTCACGATCGACCGAGAAGGGTTTGCTGGCCTGGGCGGGATCCGTGTCCTGTGACAGCGTGCCCATGCGGCCGAAAGACGACACGATGGACAATTCCAACGCAGCCTCGGTGCCGCCGGCAATCACTGCATCGGCCTCGTCACGCATCAGGATGTGGAATGCCTCCAGCACGGCATAGCTGCCCGAGGCGCAGGCGGCCGTGCTGGTCACCACGGGTCCGGAGGCTCCGGTTTCAATGGAAACCAGGCAACTGACCGCATTGCTCATGCTGGTCGGCACCAGCATGGGTGTCACCCGCTTCCAACCCACTGTGGGCAGTTGCGTGCCCGCCTTGATCACTTCGACAATGCCGCCGGCACCAGTGCCGACCAGGACGCCGACCCGATCGCGGTTGCCGTCGTGGATCTCCAAGCCGCTGTCCTCGAGAGCCATCTTGCCGGTGGCAACTGCCATGTGAGTCGGCCGGGCCGTGCGTCTTACAGTCTTGCGATGCATGTAGACAGTCGGATCAAAACCGTGCACTTGGCAGGCAACCCGGAACGGCATGTCCTGAGGATCAAAGGCGTCGGTTGGCGCAGCACCGTTGCGTCCCGCCAACAAACTGTCCCAGTACTCCTCGACCGTGTTGCCAATGGGGGTGAGGGCACCGAGGCCCGTGACCACGATTCGCTTCATGCAGGTGACCTTGGAAACATGCTGACTACAGGACTGCCAACCTCGCTCAGGACCTCAGACAGGTTAGGGAACCACACTTAACGATAAACAGAACCCGCTTAGGGACGGGAGCTGTCAAGTGGCCATTGGGGACGGCCCAAGGCATTCTTAGGGGAAACAATGATGAGCCGTGAAGACAATGTACCTGCTGTTGGGTTGACCATATCCCATAGGTTACTCGACCACCTTGTAGGTGATGACATTGTCGGCCGCCACAACGGCCCAACCCGTCAGGTTGCCCACCTCAGTTCTGACTTCATACCATTGGTATCCGTCGGCCGCCTGGGGACCCTGCTGCACGGTCATGCGCGTTCCCAGGGCAAGCGTCGTGATTAAGGTGGCAGACACGTTCGGGCCCTGCCGCAAGCGGAGGTTCTGGATCACCACCTCCACGGTGTCGCCCGCGCGGGGAGCCCGGTCCACGAGAGCTTGTTCGTGGCCGGCCACTTCGAGATACACAGCGTCCTGCCAACCTTCGGCCACGAATCCAGAGTGGCTGTTGCCGACCACCTCCACCCTCCACCAGTAGATTCCGTCGGCGACGAAGGGACCGTCGACGACCAGCACCAGGGACGACGCCGGGAGTTGCGCCACCTCGGCAGCCTCGAGGCTGGCTCCCGACCGCAACCTGACACCATCGCGGGCAATCACCCGGGCTCGTTCGCCGACGACCAGCGGCACCTGGGAGCGCTGTGTGCGTTCGATCCCCTGCTCCTCGGGTCCGGTGGATCCTCCCAGACCGCCGGAATCCGACGGGGCTGGAGTCGGAATCACGATCGGCGTGCTGGTGGGCAGGGGCGTATTGGTAGGCGAGGACGGCGGAGCCGCCGACTCAATTGGAAACCGGGTCGAGATGGTGCCGCAGGCCAAGGCAGGCGCGATTGCCAACCCCATCAACAAAAGGAGCCAGACATGAAACCGCGTTGAACCGAAACCAGGTCTCCCAGACAACCGCGCCAGCAGACGTTGCCTGAACCGCAAGGGAATCCGCACTAAATTCGGATCGACTTGACCCACACGAATTCTTCCAGTACTGCAATGGCATCGTACACGTCGGCGGACAGAGGTTCATCCGTGCCGATCACCATAATCGCTTCCTGGCGCGGTGCCCGCCGCCCGACATGCATGAAGCTTATATTGACATCCGCGTTTCCTAAGAGAGTACCTACCCGGCCAATCATGCCCGGACGATCCATGTGCGACGTCAACAGGACGTGGCCTTCGGCGGCAAACTCTACCCAAAGATCGTTGACCGAGACGATGCTCGGGATTCCCTGCAACACGGAGCCCCTCACCGTCCAGCGGTCTTCGGCATGGGTCACGCGCATGGTCACCATATTTTCGTAGCGGTGCGAATGTTGCACCTGCCTGCGCTCCATGAGGTTCATGCCCCGTTGGGCCGCCAGTCGATCGGCATTGACCACGTTGACCCGTTCTTCCATGAGGCCGGACAGGAGGCCCTGGATGGCAGCCGCGCGCAGGAACGCCGAATCCATGTCCGCAATGGAACCGTGGATGGTCAACTCCACCTGCGTGGCTACGCGACTGTCGATCTTCTGCAGGAAATTTCCCATGCGGGCCGCCAGGTCCACGTACGGCACCAGGTATTCAAGGTCACGCGGGGGGACGATGGGGGCATTGACCGCGTAACGGGCCTGGTGACCAGCGAGTACATCCAGAACCTGCTGTGCAACGTCGCGGGCCACCCGGTCCTGAGCCTCCACCGTGCTGGCGCCCAGATGGGGAGTCACGATGATGGCCGGGTGGGAGAGCAGGGGACTGTCCGCCGGTAGTGGTTCGGTTTCGAAGACATCCAGGGCGGCCCCAGCCAGCCGGCCCTCGTCGAGAGCCTCCAACAACGCATCCTCGTCCACCAGGCCACCGCGGGCCACATTCAGAATATAAGCCGTCGGTTTGACCTTTGCGAAGGCTGAGCGCCCGAGCAGATGGCGATTGGCGTCCACCAGCGGCACGTGGATGGAAATGAAGTCCGCGGCCTCCAGCAACGTGTCCAAGTCCACAAGTTCGACCCCTTGCTGGGCGGCCATCTGGTCCGTGATGTACGGGTCGTGCGCAACTACCCGCATGCCCAGTTCGTTGGCGACCTTGACCAGTTCGGATGCAACGCGTCCCAAGCCGATCGAGCCCAAAACCTTGCTGCGAACCTCCGTGCCGACCCAGCGACTGCGGTTCCAGTTGCCAGCGCGCATGTCGGCATCCGCTTGGGGGATGTTGCGGCTAAGGGCCATCAGCATGGCCAGTGTATGCTCGGCCGCGGCCACGGAGTTGCCCGTGGGCGCATTGACCACCAGGACCCCCTGTTCAGTAGCCGCAGCGAGATCGATGTTGTCCACGCCAGTTCCGGCGCGGGCCACCACCTGAAGCTGCGATCCCGCGCGCAGCACCTCGGCCGTGACTTCCGGACGACTGCGCACCAGCAAGGCGTCACAACCCGGCACCAGTGCAGCGAGTTCCTCCGCCGTGGACACGGGTTGTTGGCATACCTCAATGCCATCGGCTCCGGTCAGAAGTTCGAGACCGGCCTGCGAAAGTTCGGATGCAACGAGTACCTTGGGCAAAATCCGATTGTCCCTGTTACATGCTTGCCGGGGCGTGCACGCCCAGCAGGTGGAGAATTCTGGCCAGGACAATGCGGGCCGCATCGCACAGACACAGGCGCGCGCCCGACAGGCCGGGCCGGGATCGGTCGAGAACTCGACAATCCCGGTAGAACCCGTTGACCGCCGATGCAATGCGCATAGCGTAGTACGTCAGGTTGTGGGGCGATGATCGCTCCAGGGCGGTCAGCAATTGATCACCAAGCTCGGTCAACAGCCGCGCCAGCTCCAGTTCCGCAGGATGGTTCAGATGGGTCCGCAGGTGCCCGTGGATGTCGCCGGCACCCGGCATCAACAAGCCCTCGGCACGGGCACGGACCAGAATGGAACACAGGCGGGCATGGCTGTACTGGACGAAGTAGACCGGATTTTCCGGATTCTGTTCCACTACCCGAGCCAGATCGAATTCGACCACGCTTTCCGGCGCCCGGGTCAGCAACATGAATCGCACGGCATCCGCTCCGACCTCGGCCACGACCTCCCTCAGCGTCAGGAACGAACCGGAGCGCTTGCTCATGGCCACTTCGGCACCGTCCCGTACCAGCTTTACCAGATCGTACAGGACAATCTTGAGCCTTTGGCGGTCCAAGCCCATGGCCTCCACCAACGCCTGCATGCGCGGTACGTGACCTTGATGGTCCACGGACCACACATTCAGTACGCGGTCAAAGTCCCGAATTCGCAGCTTGTTCCAATGGTAGGCGGCATCGGCGGCGAAATAGGTGGGCGCGCCGTTGCTGCGGACAAGCACCACATCCTGATCGTTGCCCTCGTAGCGGCTAGCGGCGAACCACACGGCTCCTTCCGCGCGGTAAACAGCATCCTGGTCGGCCAGCCTTGCAATGGCAGCCTCGACCTGTCCGCTCTCATGCAATTCCCGTTCGGAGAACCATTGGTCGAACTCAATGCCCAGCAGGGAAATTTCGGACCGCACATCCTCCAGCACAATGTCCAGGGCCGGCCCGCGCAGGGCATCGGCGGCTCCCTCCGCGTCCGCCAACCAATCCGTGCCCAGGCGTTCGCACGCCGCAGCCGCGTATTCGTGCATGTAGGCACCCCGGTATCCGTCTGGCGGGAATTCGGCCTGGCCGCCGTGTAGTTGCATGCAGGCGGCCAGGAGCGACTGCACGAACAGATCGAACTGGGCGCCGGCATCGTTGACGTAGAACTCCCGCTGCACCGAAAACCCGCAGGCTTCCATGACCCTGGCCAAGCCGTCGCCCAACACGGCGTTGCGCGCGCCGCCAAAATGCAGCGGACCGGTGGGGTTGGCGCTGACGAACTCCACCTGAATCCGCCGATCCTGACCGACATCCAAACACCCTGTCCGGGACGGGTGCAGGACCGTGTCCGCCACCCGGTCCCAGAACCAGGCGGGAGCCACCTTCAGGTTGAGGAATCCGGGACCCGCGACATCCACTTCGGCCATCGCTCCGTCCTTGGGCAGCCGGCCGGCAATGTGCGCCGCGACTTCCCGCGGCGGCAGGTTCACACCCGACCTGCGCAACGCGGCGGCCGCCGTCATGGCAACGTTGGCACTGAAGTCGCCGTGATCCGGGTTCCGGGGCCGGGTCACCTCAAACGCCAAGTCCGCCGGAAGATTCCACTCGTTTTCCGCGTTGCAGGCGGCCAGGGCGGCGGCAACCCGAGCCCGTATCTCTTGTCGCAGGGTCAGGGCCGCCATGTTTGCTCCGGGAAGATCATACCGGGATCAGATCTCGCCAATTCAATCCTGTCTCGACATCGGCCCGCAAGGGCACGTGCAGCGCAAACGCCTGCTCCATCTCCTGCTTCACCACGGACGCCGTCTGGGCCAACTCCCTTTCGGGGACTTCCAGCACCAGTTCGTCGTGCACCTGCAACAGCATGCAGCCGGCTAGGTTGCAGCGCTCCAGGACACGCTCCACACGGGCCATGGCGATCTTCAGAATATCAGCAGCGCTGCCCTGAATGGGTGCATTGATGGCCGCGCGTTCCACTGCACGACGCTGTTGCGGGGGCAGCTTGCCGCCCTGCAACTCCGGGAATAGCCGCTTGCGACCGGTCAAGGTGGTGACATGTCCGTCGCGCGCCGCGGCCTGCCGGGTGTCTTCCACCCATTGCTCCACCTTGGGATAGGTTTCGAAATACCGGGTCAGAAACTCCTCGGCCTCCGCGACAGACATTTCCGTGCGCTGGCTCAAACCAAAGGCGGTCGAGCCGTAGATGGTGGCGAAATTGATGGTCTTGCCCAGAGCGCGCTGGCTACGGTCAACGTCGGCCAACGGCACGCGGAACAGTTCGGCCGCCGTGATGGCATGGATGTCCTGTTCCTCCTGGAAGGCACGGGTCAGTCGTTCGTCCCCTGCCACATGGGCCAATACCCTGAGTTCAACTTGACTGTAGTCGGCGGCCAGCATCACGCGTCCCGGCTCCGCGATAAAAGCCCGTCGCAGGCGCCGGCCCTCTTCTGTCCGAATCGGGATATTCTGCAGGTTGGGATTGTTGCTGCTCATGCGGCCGGTGGCCGCGCCAGCCTGATTGAAGCTCGTGTGCACGCGATCGGTCTCGGCATCCATCATGGCCAGCAGGTTGTCCACGTAGGTGCTACTCAGCTTGTGCAACTGCCTGTATTCAAGAATGGTGCCAAGTCCCGCGGCCTGCCGCTCGGTCAGCGTGTCCTCGCCCCTGAGCCGAACCTCCAGGTCCTCCAAAACCCCGGCCGCCGTGCTGTAATTGCCGGACTTGGTCTTGCGCAGACCCTTCGTGGGCAGATCGAAGCCACCTTTGTCGAACAGAACCTGGCTCAACTGCTGCGTGCTCCTGACATTGAACTCGCGACCGGCCAATTCGTACATGCGGGCCACCAGCGCCTCAAGTCGCTCCCGGTATTCCGCCTGCAGTTTCAGCAGGTAGTTTCGGTCCAGCCTTACGCCACGTGTTTCCATGTCCGCCAGGATCGACACCAGCGGAAATTCGATATCAGCGTACAGCTTCCACAGGCCGCCTGCCTTGAGCACGGACTTGAACCGGTGATACAACGCCAGCGTCTGAGCCGCATCATCCGCGGCATAGACCGCGGCCTGCTCTGGATCGACCGACGCGAACGACTGCTGGTTGCGTCCCGTACCGATCAAGTCGGTGATGGGTTGCATGACCACGTCCAGTTCCCTCAGGGCCAGATCCTTCAGGCCAAGTCGGTGCTGGCCGGCATCCACCGCATACGCCATCAGCATTGTGTCGTGCAACTCGCCTACGATCTCGAGGCCGTTGCCGCGAGCCACCATCAGGTCGTACTTTGCATTGTGGGCTGTCTTGGCCACCTTCCCGTCGGCGAACACGGCTGCCAAGGCATTGCGCACCTGTTCCCACGGCAACTGGCTTCCCGTCTCATGCGCGATCGGAATGTAGGCCGCCTTCCCAACATCCCAACTCAGTGCCAGGCCCACAACGTCCGCCGTCAGGCCATCGATGCTGGTGGTCTCGAAGTCGAAGGCCATATTGGCGCATGCCTGCAATGAAGCCGCCAGTTCCTGCAGCTGCGCTTCCGTGGTAACGGAGACGTAGTCGGCCGCGCGGTCCAACCGTTCCTGCTCCGCAGTCGACATCAACGGTGACAGGCCGTCGTCGAAAAGGCCGCCCTGGCCGACCAGGAGTTCGTTGTACTGGTTCAGGGTCGACTGAAGTCCAAGCTCCTTCATGAGCTCGGCCAGACGCACATGGTCTGGTTGCAGCGGAGCCGCGTCGTCCAGATCAAACTCCAACGGAACGTCCCGAACGATGCGCACCAGCTCCAAGTTGCGTTGAACCTGGTCGCGGTATTCCCTCAGGTTCTGCTTCAGCTTCTTGGCTGTAATTCCTTCCAACCCGTCATAAAGACCCTGAACGCTCCCAAACTGCTTGATGAGTTTGGCCGCGCTCTTCGGGCCTACCCCGGGCACACCCGGAATGTTGTCCGAGTTGTCCCCCTGCAGAGCCTTCATGTGCACGAACTGCTCCGCGCGCACCTCGAACTGCTGCTCCACGGCCGCACCGTCGAAAATGTCGTTGCGTCCCCGGCTGCGCGAGGAGGTGTAGATGACCCGCACGCGATCCGTAGCCAGTTGGAACAAGTCGCGATCGCCAGTCTTGATCAGAACTTGCATGCCGGCCGCTTCGGCACGCGCGGCCAGTGTGCCAATCACATCGTCCGCCTCGTAGTTGTCCACTGTCAGCGTGCGGATGTTCATGGCATCCAACACCTGGTGGATGCGGCCAATCTGGCCCCGCAGATCGTCCGGCATGCGTTCACGGGTGGCCTTGTAGGCCGGAAAGAGGTCATCCCGGAACGTCTTCTTGGGATCGAAGGCCACAACCACCGCATCCGGGTTGTGCTCCCGAATCACTGCGATCAGTTGGCGCAGGAAACCGAATACGGCCCCGGTTTGTTCGCCTGTTTCGCGCACCGCCAGATTGGCGCGACTCATGGCGAAATAGGCGCGATAGGCCTCCGAGTGTCCGTCGATCAGGACACAGGTTTTCATGGGAGACCGAACCGTCAGCGATCCACCGTCAGGTCGCCCTGGTCGACAAGCTTGCGGATGGCGGGTTGTTCAAGGAGGGATGCCATCGTCTGCATTCTGCGCCCGGCGTCAAGCCGGCAACGACCGGTCGGCAATTCCAGAATGAAATTCCGCTTGGACGTGTTGGAGAGCGTGACGACCTCACGCTTGTCGTGCGTCCACGTCAGTTTGTCGCGCCTGCCCTTCATATCGTGCCCGGTGCCTTGTCAGGATGCACGCCATTCTAATCCAACAGCAGGTGCCGGCCCGGTCAAATGTGGCCCGGCCTGGCGTGTTCCGACCCGCCGGGTCGAATGCGGCTCCATCGGCCGCGGTGCCATCGATCGCGCCAGGTGTGCCACACAACGCTTCCGAACCCCAGCAGGCCCAGGAGGGCAACCCAGCCGATCGCCGGTGCCCGGGCGTGGATAGCGGTCCCCAGAACCAGTCCGGCATACAGCAACAGCAGGATTTCCGGAACGAGCATGCGGTTTTCGAGCGGCCAGGGATCCCGGACGTAGGTCTCGGCCACAGCGAACCGGCAATCCGACTTCGGGGTGCGAAGGAATTCGCTGTGCCGATGCCGTGCGGCCTCCCAAACCGCCACCGAATTGCTCCAGCACAACCCGACACCGGCCAGGAGCAATACGCTGCAGGTTGCCGCGAGGTCCCAACCCAGCGGTCGCCGCAAGCGCCACTGCCCGGCCGCAAGAAGTGCCAAGGGACCGAACGCGCCCGGAATCAGCCATGGCAGCCAGCGCGGGAAGTCGACATCCAGAGCCAGGAGTGGCCCCGTCAGCAACAACCCCGCCAGCAACAAGGGATTAACCAGATAGCCGGCCATGTGGAACATCGCCTGGATCCGATGCCATGGCGGCCGCCGTCCCGAACGCAGGACGGGGCCAGCCAACCGCAACAAAGTTTGTACGGATCCCTTGGCCCAGCGGAACTGCTGGCTGCGAAAGTCCGCCCAGCGCTCCGGCGCATCCGCAGCCACCGCCACCGAATCCAGATACCGCCCTTGCCAGCCGGCCAACTGAGCCCGATAGCTCAGATCGAGGTCCTCACAGAGGCTGGCGGTCGACCAGCCACCGACCGCGGGATCCTCAAGGCACTGCCTGCGCCAAATGCCGCCGGAACCATTGAACGCAAACCAGTGGCTCTGCAGGCACCGGGCTCGCGTCTCCACTGCGAAATGGCCTTCGAGCGCCACCGTGACGGCATCCGTCAATCTGGACCGTTGTCGGTTGGCAGATGTCCAACGGGCCTGGACAAACCCGCACCGTTCCCGTCCCGGTTGCAACATGGGAGCCAGCACCGCCTTGAGAAACCGAGGGTGCGGCTGAAAGTCCGCGTCGAATAGGCACATGAAATCGCCCGTGGCGGTGCCCAAGGCCGCCCGGAGAGCCCCCGCCTTGTAACCGGCCCGCTCGGATCGCGGTAGCAGGTCGATATCCACCCCCCGCTCTCGCCAATACTGAACCCGCCCCTCCGCCAAATGCCGCGTCCGGTCTTCGGAATCGTCCAGGACCTGAATCTGCAACAGGTCGTTCGGATACTCGAGCCGGGCACAACAGTCGATCACCCGTCGTGCGACATGCTGTTCGTTGTAGAGCGGGATCTGCACCGTGACGGCCGGCCATGGGCCGTCCGGCATGCCCGTTCCGTCGGCAACCCGCCGGACGTGGCACAAGGCGCGGACGGCCAGCCACAACGAGTTGAAACCGTAGCCGGCCAGGCAAATGCCAATGCCCGACCAGGCCGCTGTCAGTGCAAACGCCAGCCAGGTATACCCAAACACCTCATTCACGGAATACCTTGCCGAACCGAACCCGCCGGGACGGCCCCGGAGCCGGGTTTTCGCCCGGGCTGGCGATCGCCGGTCTGCACCGCAGGCCTATTCGTCCTCTTCCTCCGCCTTGTTGCCCTCGATGACCTTCGCCACCAGGTGCTTCGGAACCTCCTCATAATGCAGGAAGTCGATCTCGTAGGTCCCGCGTCCCTGGGTCATGGATCGAAGGTCCGTGCCGTACCGCATGATCTCGGCAAAGGGCACTTCGGCCTTGACCACAGAACGGTTGGTTTCCTGTTCCATGCCCAGCACCCGGCCGCGCCGGTTGGTCAGGTCGCCCATGATGTCGCCCATGCAGTCCTCGGGCACGGAGATGTCCATGCTGTAGATCGGTTCCAACAGTGTGGCACCGGCTTCGCTGGCCGCCATCTTGAAGACCTCCCGGCCTGCAATCTGAAACGCAATGTCCTTGGAATCGACGGGGTGTTCCTTGCCGTCGAAGACCACAACCTTCAGATCGACGGCTGGGAAGCCGGCCACCACCCCTTCGTCCATCACCTGTTTCACGCCCTTCTCGATGGAGGGCAGGTACACCGAACTAATGGCACCGCCATAAATCTCGCTTTCGTATTCGAAACCGCTGCCCCGGTCGAGCGGCTCTACCCGCATGTGGACCTCTGCGAATTGCCCGGCTCCGCCGGACTGCTTTTTGTGCCGATACTGGGCTTGGCCAACCCGCGTGACCGTTTCCATGTAGGGCACCTTGGGAGTTGACGCCAGTACCCCGACGCCGAAACCCGATTCCAGTCGCTTCAGGGCCACGTCCACCTGGATTTCGCCGACTCCCTGTATGACTGTCTGCTTGGTTTCCGGAATGTTGACGATGCTAAGGGTCGGATCCTCCTCCGCCACCTGGCTCAGGGACTGGCCCAGCTTGGCACTGTCGGCCTGGGTCGCCGGGGCCACCGCCATGCTGAACAGCGGATTGGGGTACGTTGGCAGAACCACATCCGGCTCGCTGTCCGCATCGTACAAGGCCTGGCCGGATTGCACCCCGGTGAACTTGGAGACGGCGCCGATATCGCCGGGGCCGATCGCGTCCTGGTTGTCCAAGTCGTTTCCTTGTGCCGCATGCAGGTTGACCAACGGTTCGGCGGCTGGGGAGCCGCTGCATTTGACCATGCCACCCTTGGCCAGGGTCCCGCTGAAGACCCGAACGTAGTTGATACGCCCGCGGTACCGGTCGATGATCGTGCGAAAGGTCAGGGCCAGTGCAGGTGCTTCAGCTCCCGATTCGGGCTGGCCACCATCCACCAGCGGCAGTTCCGCCTGGTCCGCCCCCGGCGCCACCTCGACCAGCCGGTCAAGCAGGGAGTGCACGCCGATGCCGGCGGTCGCGGAACACACGAACACGGGAACGATGGTACCGCCGGCCACACCCGCGGCAAGGC
The DNA here is from genome assembly GCA_965208365.1 of Caldilineaceae bacterium. Taxonomy (GTDB): domain Bacteria; phylum Chloroflexota; class Anaerolineae; order Caldilineales; family Caldilineaceae; genus Bin34. Next base: position 3,930,385 of record OZ242330.1, read on the forward strand.
CCTTTTTGACTTCGGCCGCAGACAGGTCCTCGCCCTCCAGGTACTTCTCCATCAGTTCGTCGTCGGATTCGGCAGCCGCCTCTACCAACACCATCCGGGCTTCCTCAATCTCGTCGGACAGGTCGTGCGGCAGTTCCGAAGTCTGACCGCCGTCGCCCATCCAGGCAACCTCCGCCACCAGGTCCACGATGCCCCGGAAATCGAGCGCCTGTCCGATGGGCAGGTGGAACGGCACCAGCGTGGCCCCGGGACAGGCTTCCCCCAGGCTCTCCAAGGCACGGTCCCAGTCGGCGTTCTCACGGTCCATCTTGTTCACCAAAATCGCCACTGGCTGGCCTTCGGCCTGGATCCGCGTCCACGCCAACTCGGTACCGACCTCGGCACCGGCCACCGCATCCACCAGAATCAGGGTCAACTCGGTTACGGAAACTCCGCTGATCACCTCGCCCAGGAAACTCGGATCACCGGGGGTGTCGACGAGGTTGATCTTGGTGCCGTTGTGCACGAGGGAGGCAACCGCCAGGCTGAGCGAAATGCCGCGCGCCTGCTCCTCCTCGTCGAAGTCACACACCGTCGAACCGTCCGCCGTGTCACCCATGCGGGGAATGGCGCCACTGTGGTAGAGCAGAGACTCCACCAAAGTGGTCTTGCCGGAACGGCTGTGCCCCAGCAGGGAAATGTTGCGAATGTTGGACATCGGGAATTCAGCCATGCAGCCTCCAGCAATTCGGCCTGAGAGCCGGCGCGCCGGCGCCGGGAGTGATTGACAATCCACCTTGAGGTCGTAAGTCCGGAATTGTAGGGTCTGAAGCAGCCTTGATCAATTTCGGCCGGGTAGGTTCGAGCCACTTCCCAACAGGATCCAATCTGCCGGAACGCGGTCCCGATTTCAAATGCCGGACATCAGGACCGATACAGCTCGCGCACGATTATCTGTTGCTGGATCTGGGTTGTCCCTTCGTAAATCTGAAAGATCTTGGCATCGCGCATTAGCTTCTCGACCGGCTGATCGGCACTGTAGCCGACCCCGCCGAAGACCTGCACCGCGTCGGTGGCGCTGGCCATGGCCGCCTCGCCGCAGTAGGCCTTGGCGATCGCCGCTTCCCGGGTGTTTCCGGCTCCCTGATCCCTGAGCCAAGCGGCATGGCGAACAAGACCGCGCCCGGCCGCTACGCGAATGTCCATGTCCGCCAACATGAACCCAACCCCCTGGAACCGACTGATGGTCTGGCCGAACGCGCGGCGGCGGCCGGCATAAGCAACGGCTTCATCCCGCGCCCGCCGCGCCAGACCCACGGCCTGGGCGCACAGAAGCGGCCGGCTGGTGTCGAAGGTCTGCATAATGGTCAGGAAACCGCTTCCGCGACTACCGAGCATGTGGCATTCCGGCACGGCACAGTCTTGAAACTCGATGCGCACGGCAGGGGCTGCCCTCTGCCCCATCTTGGCAATGGGAGCGCCGCGAACCATGCCCGGGGCATCCGCACGCACAAAGAAGCAACTGAGACCTTCGTGGCCTTGGTCGGGATCGGTGACGGCGAATACCGCCAGCCACGCGGCGGCGTTGCCGCCGGTAATCCACAACTTCGTTCCGTTGAGCACCCACCTGTCTCCCTGCCTGACAGCGGTCGTCTGCAAGGCGGCTACGTCGGACCCCGCCTCCGGCTCGGTAACACAGAACGAGACGACCTCGCGATCAGCCAGAATTCCCGGCAACCATGCCGCCTGTTGGTCTTCCGATCCGGCCAGCAGCAGCGGCAGGAGTCCCAGTTCATTGATGGTGAGGGCAGTCGAGATCCCGGTGCAGCCGTAACCAAGCTCCTCGTTGCCGATGGTTGCGTCCAGCACGGACAGGCCGCGTCCGCCGTGCCTAACCGGCACAATCCGGTTGGTCAAGCCGGCCTCAGCAGCCTGCTCGAACAGCGGACGGGGATAGTCGGCAATCCTGTCCCATTCGACAGCAGATGGAATGATCACCCCTTCGGTAAATTCCCTGTGCTGTTCCTGGATCTTGTGCTGCTCGGCGGTCAACTCTAAATTCATCGGTGAGTTCCCATGGGTTGCGACTTGGCTGAATGTAATCTTAGGGCCGGACGAAGGCCGATGTCGGTTGCAACCCCCAAACCCAGTTCGACGGTCGGGATGTGCTTCTCCTGCCAGGCGGCAGACATCAGGCCCACCTTTTTCTTGGATTCCTTCTTGGCGCTCCCATGACTTCGATTCTGTACACCGAAATCCGCTCGCAGCCGGACCGGCTTCGGGCCTGCCTACATGCGAATCTCATGGCCATGGGAGAGGTGGCTACCTGGATCAAGTCGGCCGGGATCACATCCTTCACCATGGTCGCTCGCGGCACAAGCCGTCATGCCGCCATGTATGGAGCCTATCTGCTGGGAGCCCACCAGCACGTGCCGGTGCATTTGTTTCGCACAGGCATGGCCGCCTACCTGGGAGTTCATCCCCTGCATCCCGGCACCTGCCTGGTCGGCATCAGCCAGTCCGGTAGCGGTCCGGACCTCAATGCCATCCTGACCCAAGCCGTGCGCCGGTCCGTACCGGTGTTTGCCCTGACCAATAATGAGGATTCCGAAATGGCCGGGTTGGCCACCCGGCATATCGGGTTGCAGGCGGGACCCGAGCATGCCATCGCGGCCACCAAGTCCTTCACCAACCAACTTATGTGCCTGGCCATGCTGGACCACTGCCTGGACATGCAGCAGGCACCCTACGAGGATTTGCTCTCGATTCCGGGTCATGTGGAAGAGACACTCTCGATTGAAGGCCCAATTCGGACCTTGGCCTCCCGCATCAAGGACGCCGACAACCTGATCGCAATAGGCCGCGGGTTCAACCATCCGGTCGCCTGTGAAGCAGCCCTCAAGCTTCAGGAGGTCTGCTACCTCCCGACGGTGGCCTACACCAGCGCAGACTTCATCCACGGGCCCCAGGCTCTGCTCGAACCCGATCGCGAGCTGTTGTTCCTCGATGCCGGGCCCGAACCCAATCCCCAGTTCAGCGACATCGAGGCATTGGCGCACCGCGCCGGAGCCCGGATCACCGCCATATCCAGTGATCCCGGACGTTGGTCCGAGCCGACCGCGGTCATCGGGTTGCCGGGGGCACGCGATGTACCGGACTGGCTGGCGCCGTTTTCCGCGATCGCCGCCTGCCAGTTGCTCGCCTATCATGTGGGCCTTGCACGCGGGTTGGACGTCGACTCCCCACGCAACCTCAAGAAGGTCACGCTGACCCGTTGACCACCTCCACCGAGCCGGGGGTGGCCGGCCATCCGGTGACTTTGGACCGCGGGACATTCGAAGTGCCTGCGGAGATCGACGTCAGCGCGGTGCGGATCGTGCCAGGGGTGCGATGTCGGGGACCAGCAGGTCCACGAGATCACAGGTAGCCATGCAAACCTGCCAACCCCTCGCCCCGGCGCTGACCACCACACGGTCATGGTCCAGAGCCGAAACGTCCAGGAATATCCGGCACCGTTTCCGGTGCAACCCCAAAGGGCTGATGCCGCCCGGCTCCATTCCCGACCAGCGCTGTGCCTCGGTTCTAGTGGCCATCGCGGCTTTTTTGACTCCAGCCAACCGAGCAACCGCCTTGAGGTCCAACTCTGCGGGCCCCGGAATCAGGCATACCAACTTTGTACCGTCGGAGGGCTCCTCCGCCACCAAGGTCTTGAATACACACGCCGGGGGCATTTCGAGGGCCTGGGCGACTTGGACTGCGCTGTGCACTTCCTCGCTCCAGGTGTACTCAAGCACGTTAAAAGAGACTCCCGCGCCTTCCAGGATTCTGGTGACGTTGTTCCGAAATCGCTGCTTCAAGGCCATGGGATACCAATGGGGTTGCTGTTAAGCGGAACAGCCGCCTGCATTGCACAGGCGGCTGCCAACCGGGATTGAGGCTTCCGGCCCGATCCTGTCGGGCCGCGGACGAAACTCGGTTAGAAAGCGGAAGCCTAGCTGAAGGTAATCGTGATGACGGCGTCCACCTCGTTGACAACCTGAGCCCACAGGGCGGCCAACTGCAGGGACTCGGCCATGCCTTCCATACCGGGCATGGACTGCAACAGGGCGAGCACATTGAACAGTTCGCCGCTGGACGTGGACAGCAGAGGCAGATCGTTGCCGTTAACGGACAGCGACAGGCCATCAGCCAGGGTTCGGACCCGCAACTGGTTGATGCCCATGCCGGTGATGGTTGCAACCTGTTCGACCGGGATGGACTGGGCGGCGCCAAGGGCTTCCATGGCCGCGGCATCCAGGCCGCCAATCGTCACAGCGCCATCAGCGTCGACGAAAATCGGGACGTTGATGGTCGGGGTCTGCTCGACACCCGTCAGCAGCCACCGGGCCACGTTGTTTTCGGGGTCCATATCGGACTCCTGCATCACCGGAATGGTGTCCACACCCGCCATCGGCTCGAATTTCGCGATCACGCCAATACCCAGGTTTTGCACAAGGGGCAGGACCGCTCCCAGCGTAGGTGCCACCCCACCCAAGGGTGAACCTGCTCCGCCTAGGTCGTCGATGACCATGGCCAGGGTGTCGAGGGATTGATCGTCGTAAGACAGCGAGCCCAGCATGAGCAACCCGTTGACGCGGATGAGAACGCCGTTGGGCGCAACCTCAAGACTCACATGCTGGATGTTGGCCGTCTGCATCTGTCCCACCGTATCGGCACCAATGTTGATGCCCGATCCGCCGATCAACTCGCCGAGGCCAACGCCACCAACGCTACCATCGCCGTTGGAATCGAAGTCGATGACAAGGAACGGCAGATCAATCGCAAGTTCATCTTCCCCCGCCATGGCAGCCGTGGCACCGCCGCTTGGTCGGGACATGCAGCCAGCTGTCAGCAACGCCAACACGGCGAGAACCCAGAGAATTACCAATTTGCGACGCATGGACTTCATCCTCCCTGCTGCAGACGTTGCGGCAGCAATGATGTTTGGAACGGCAACGTATGCTGGAAACCTGACGGGTTTCGAATTTGAATGGCAACAACTGGCGCTCGCGTTTGCATTCCGAGCCCGTTGCACCCTGACTCTACCAAAGCACCAAGAGGCCATCGGCTTACCGGAGGGCCGTACGGGGCTCTAGGGAAGCGGTCGGCGACCGCGCGGCCGGGTTTCTCCTGTGGCTTGTTCCGCCTTGCGCTGCCTGTAGCGAAGGGTCGCCTCCTGGCGCGAAGCATAGCGCCTCCGTTCGCGCGACAACCAACGGAGAGGTTCATGGCCAGTGTCCACCAGCCGACCTGACACCACATACCCGGTGTGGGCCGTCATCTGGTCTTCCGGACGCAGGCGATCGGGCACCGGCTTGTACCGCCGCACCAGCACTTCTTCCACTTTGAGGTCGGCACAGCCGGTTTCCTCGAGCGACCGGACTTGTTGGGAAACCTGATTGGTAGTCGGCAGGAATGCCGCCACGACGGATCCCGGTTGCACCAGGGACCGGACAGTTCCGAGCACCCGCCACGGTTCCCGCATGTCGAGGAGCGCGGCATCGGCCGGCTGATCAAGCACACATTCCGCCAAGTAGCCCAGACGGGCGTCCACCCAGCGCACCAAACCCGTGCGCTCAAGGTTCCGCTGAGCCTGTTGATACATTGCTTCGTTCTGTTCGCAGGTCACCACGCGGCCATGTGGTGCCACGGCCCAGGCCAAGGCCGTAGTCATGACCCCGCTGCCGGTTCCGGCTTCGAGGACAACCGACCCGGACCGGATTCCGAGCCGTTGGACCAAGAGGGAGGCATCCTTGGGATAGATGACCTGGGTCGCCCGTTTCAAGTGGAGCATCAAGTCCTCCAGACCTGGTCGCAGCACAAGATAGGACTCTCCGCTGTGGGCCATCCCCTCGGTACCCCATGCCTTGCCGATCAGATCGTCGTGTTCGATGATGCCGATGTGACAATGAAACCGCCGGCCCGGCTGGGGAACCAGCAGGAACCGCTTCTCATGTTCAGTCAAGACCAGAGTCGGCTCACCGGCCCTGACCAAGTTTGACGCCATCGGAACCTCGGGTTGGGCGGAGAACGAAGTTTCGCGCAGGGCAGTCGCCACGTCACTCACCCCGCGTCCTCCGTCAAGCGTCGATAGAAGCGGTCCACGTATAAGGCCAGTTCGGTCCAGTTCGGCATCCCTTGAACACCAGCGTCCTTGAAGCGTGCTGGCGAGTCGCCGCATGCATCGGCAACCGTTCGGGCGAAGTCCTCAGGTGAGGCGTGCCCCGGCACCGACATCACCCCCGGTGCGGCGCGATACCGCTGCTGTTCGCCGACGCTCGAAACCACACAAGGCAGGCCCAGGCGGTTGAGATCCAGCAGACGCACACTGCACTTTGCCATGTTGTCGACCGAAACTCGGGCCGGGGCGATAGCACAACGGGCGGATGCGGCCGCCTGCAGCACCTGCTCCCGCGTCAGGTAGCCCAGCCACTCCACCGAGCCATGGCCGCTATCCTTGCCCAACACTGTCCGAAAGGGGCGATCAAGTTCCGGAACGATCGGCTTGCCGGCGACCAGCAATCGAACACCCGGCAGCCTGCCGGACAGGGCCGACCAAAACCGGGACATCCAGCCAACATCAACCTCGGTGAACCGCGTGAACCAAAGGATCGCCGAACCTCTGCCGGCCCTCCGGCTCGCCTCGGTTGGTGCAGCCGCCCACCCGTTGGGCAGGTACAACACGGGGACACCCGGATTCAGGCGCCTGACTCTGCGAACCAGCCATTGACTGGCCGCGGTTGCCGCGTGGCAATGCCGCATGCCCCATTCCTCTTGCCAGGCCAATGCAGTGCGCACCGCCAGGCGGTTGGTGGCCGAGGGTGACCATGCCTGTTCCCAGTCGTCAACATCCAGCACAATTCTGGTCGCGTCCAATCCTCCGGTCGCCAACGCTTGCGTATAAGCCAGGAACTGGCATGCTCCGGCATGCATGCGCGGCTTGACTATGTGCAGCACATCCGGTGCCGAGGCAAGCACTCGTGCCCACATGCGGAGCACGGTTCCGGCCACTCCGCCTGTCAGCTTCACCTGTCGCACGCATACCCCAGCCACCAAATCGACTCCGGGTTGGCTCCCGGGCGTATCCCACGGCGGCACGAGGACTTCCACATCGTGGCCGAAGGACGCCAACCCCTGTGCCAGGGGCAAGGCTCGCGATCGGACGGTGGCCTTGGTTTCGAGACCGAACGGAGCGGCAAACAGGATGCGCACTTGAAATCAAACCGGCGAGGATTGAACGAGTTGCACGGGGGCATCGGCCCGAACGGCTGTGGTATTCATCCGGACCGCAGGGGGATCCCGACCGAAGCAGGGAGTATAGAATAGGGGTTCATGAGAGGATGTTGAGGAATGTTCCCACAATGACCAAGTCCAACGGCCGCGACCCGTTCAGGGACCTGCTTGAACAACTGCAGCAACGCGAACAATCCGAGCAGGCCAACGGCAACGGGAATCTCACCCCGTCGCTCGACGGTGGCGGCAACGACACCGGCAACGACGGCGGCGAGGAAGTCATCAGGGAAGAAGGCCCGCAATTCGGGGGCCGGCGCCTGATTTGGTCAGTGGTTCTGTTTCTGCTCATCATGCTGAGCACGCGCCTGCTCGGCTACTTTACCGATTGGCTGTGGTTCGACAGCCTCGAGCTCACATCCGTCTACGTGACGCGCATCGTGGCATCCGGCACCACGTTCCTTGTCAGCGGCATCCTGTTTTGGCTGTTGCTGGCGGGCAACATCTGGTTGGCATCCCGCATCAACCGGCGCACCGAGGGCTCAACACTCGACAGCACGGCCCAGCAGATGGTCGGCTTCCGAGTCACCCCCCTACTCTATGTCGGTTCCGCCATCCTGGCCGTCATGTCCGGCCTGGCCATGATGTCCCTTTGGGAGGAAATCCTGCTCTACCTGAATCAGGTGGAGTTCGGGCTGACGGATCCGATCTTCAATCGGGACGTCGGGTTCTTCGTTTTCTCACTTCCAATCTGGCAGGCCGTGCGCAGTCTGTTGCTTACGGCTTTCGTCTTTGCCTTGATCGGCACAATGCTGGTGAACGGCTTCAACTGGCGGCAGTGGTTCGAGGATCGCCGTGTCAAGACCCACCTGAGCCTGCTTGTCGTTGCGATCCTGCTGTTGCTTACCTGGCAGTACCGGCTGCAAAGCTTCGACTTGGTCTACAGCAACCGGGGTGCCGTCTTCGGCGCGGGCTTCACGGACGTCAACGCGCAACTACCGATTTACCAAACCCTGTTTTTCGTTACGTTGGCCATCGCTGCGCTGGTTTTGGTCAACATCTTCCTCAAGTTCGCTTGGAAGGTGATCGTCTACGCACTGGGCATCTGGGTCGTGGTGGCCGTGCTGGCGGGAAACTTTGTCCCCAACCTGATCCAGCGGTTCGTCGTCAATCCCAACGAATTCATTCGCGAAGAGCCCTACATCGAGCGCAACATTGCCCTCACGCGCAAGGCCTACAATCTGGATACTCTGGAATCGGTTGCCTTCAACGCCCGCGAGACCCTGACGCTGGACGATCTGACACGCGAAAACGAAACCATCGCCAACATCCGCTTGTGGGACTACCGTCCGATGCGGATTTCCTACAACCAGCTGCAGGTCCTGCGCCAGTACTACGAATTCCAGGACATCGACATTGATCGGTACGTTGTTGACGGAACCCTCAAGCAGGTCCTGCTGGCAGCACGCGAGCTCGACCCGCGGCAGCTGAGCGGCGAGGCCCAGACTTGGGTCAACGAACGGCTGGTGTTCACGCACGGGTATGGCGTGGCGGCCTCGCCGGTCGCGGAAATCACGTTTGACGGCAACCCCACGTTCATTCTCAAGGACCTGCCGCCCAAGGGGTCGATTCCGGTCGAAAAGCCTCAGTTGTACTTCAGCGAGCTCAGCCACAACTACGTCATCGTCAATACCGACACGGAGGAGTTCGACTATCCAAGCGAGGAGGGCAACGTCTTCACCCGGTTCGATGCAGACAGCGGCATTCGGATCGGCAATTTCCTCACGCGACTAGCTTTTACCATTCGGTTCGCCGACACCAACCTCCTGCTGACCGGTGCCATCGGACCTGACAGCCGGCTCCTGTGGAAGCGCAACATTTACGAACGGCTGCAGGAGATTGCGCCGTTCCTGGTCTACGACGACGACCCCTACATCGTAATTGGCGATGACGGCGGTTTGTACTGGTTCATCGACGCCTACACGACCAGCCTGCGCTTCCCGTACAGTCAGCCGTCCACGCTGAACCGGCCGCTCAACTACATCCGCAACTCGGTCAAAGTGATTGTCAACGCCTACGACGGTGAGGTCGACTTCTACTTGGTCGATGAATCCGATCCCATTGCGGCCGCCTACCGTAAGGTCTTCCCGAGGTTGTTCACCGACTTCGCGGAGATGCCCGACGGTCTGCGCGCCCACATCCGCTTCCCCCAGGATCTCTTTACGGTCCAGGCCCGGATTCTGACCGTGTACCACATGACAGAACCGAACGAGTTCTACAACCGGGAAGATGTCTGGCAGTGGCCGCAGGAATACTTTGACAACCAGCCCCGGGAAATGGAGCCGTACTATGTCCTGATGCAACTCCCGGGCAGCGACCAGCTGGACTTCAACCAGATCCTTCCGTTCACGCCGGCCAACCGCAAGAACATGATTGCCTGGTTTGCCGCCAAGAGCAATCCGGACGAATACGGCGAGAAACTGCTGGTTACGTTCGGCAAGGACTCGCTGGTGTACGGCCCCGAACAGATTGAGGCTCGGATTGATCAGGACCCGACCATCAGTGCCCAGTTGAGCCTCTGGAACCAGCAGGGCAGCCAGGTGATTCGGGGCAACCTACTGGTGATTCCATTGGGCAACAGCCTCCTATATGTCGAGCCACTCTACCTCCAGGCAGCGGCAGGAATTCCCGAGTTGAAGCGCGTAATCGTGGCGGCCAACGACCGCGTCGTGATGGCACCCAACCTGGGCCTGGCACTGGTTGAAGTCTTCGGTGAAGGCCTCCTGGACGACGAGGTCCTGGCCGGCCTGGTTGGCGAAGGAGCTCTCCTGGAACCGAGCCCCGTTGCCGAAACCCCGGTCGAGCCACAGGAGCCCGCCGCCGAACCCCGGCCAGACGTTACGGTTCCCCCGCTTGCCGAACTGGAGGGGGCATCTCTGGCTCAGTTGATCGTAGCCGCCAACAACGCCTATGCAACCGCCATCCAAGCACAACAGGCTGGCGACTGGGCAGGTTACGGTGACGCACTCGCGAGGTTGGAGGCAGTGCTGGCCCAGCTTGCGGAAGAGGCGAGTGCTGTTCAGGAGAGTGATACCGACACCTAATCCCAATTGGCATCCCTGCCACGGTGGTCGGACAGCCGGTTTGGTACCGGCTGTCCGACCACCGTTCTCAGCGGGGAGGCACCAATCCGCCGGCGTTTCAAGTCGAATCGACAACGGGCAATTCGGTCGAGACAGCCGTGCGAGCAGGCACATCGTGTGTGCAGCACTCGCATCTACCGGAATACGAACCCCAGACAGCCGCGTTTATGCCCGGACTGGTTTGTAACCTGTTTCCCTTCGTCACTTGAATTGGCTACTGCCTGCATGACAGCCAATGTCATCCGGCAGTCGGCCAATGCATCATGGCGTTTGCCAACCCGTACCCCCTCCGATTGCGCGGCATCCTTCAGTCCGTATCGGCGGCCCGGCCGCAACCGTTTGTACATTCGCATGCAGCACTGCCACTTGCAGCGTGGACTGGGCAATCAACCGCTCGTCGAAGGGGGCGTTCCACGCTAGAACCACGGTCGCCCGGCGAAGTCGCCTCTTTAGCTTGGGATACACCTTCACCCACTGCCTGGCACCGTGCCGCCTTAACTTTCCGCGAGTCCAACCGTGGATTTGGGTCGCACGCTTGGGAATTTTGTCCGACACACGCACCAAATCATTCATCAAAACTTTGCCGCGGATGTTAATCACAGCGACTTGAATCACCTGAGCATTGGCGCCAAATCCGGTAGTTTCCGTATCAACAATCACCACGTCGCGCCTTGCCAGCAACTCTTCAAACATTGTTCCCTCCGGGTAGTCAACATGGTCACGACCCAATCCCTGGACGGGTAACGCATTGTTGCGCGCTGTTGGTGCAACGGACGAAGACCAACGCCGATGGGATCCACTTCTGCCAACTGATCCCAGCTGGGTGAAGTCCTGTTTCCACGGCCGGTACGGACAAATCCAATCAACCCAACCGTCCCAACAAGACCGCAAAGCGGAGGAGCCGGGTTTGCACCCGGCTCCTCCGACCATCAACGACCCCGAAAGGATTCGAACCTTTGACCTTCTAGACCGCAACCAGATGCTCTAATCCACTGAGCTACGGGGCCGCGCCTCTTTGGGCACATATGGGAACCCGAGGTTCCATGTCTGGCGGGGAGGGAGGGATTTGAACCCTCGAGGGGTTTTATCCCCTACCCACTTAGCAGGCGGGCGCACTCAACCAGACTATGCGACCTCCCCATGTCAATTCCGTTGGCTGCCAGGCGGGAGGAGAGGGATTCGAACCCCCGGCAGCCTCTCGGCTACAGTTGTTTTCAAGACAACCGCCTTAGTCCACTCGGCCATCCTCCCGGGCCGTCGAAGGGGTGCTCGGTCCATGTCTTGGCCCGGTGACCGCCAACGAGCGCCCATTATAGGCACTGCCCGGTGCAAGTCAACAATGAGCGCCCGGATTGGCTTGACCCGGTTCGGTGGAGGTCCCGCCGGACCCTATGCAGGGGTGATTTCGGACAAGCCACCCATGTACGGTCGAATCACCTCGGGCAGCTGTACGGAACCGTCCTCCTGCTGGAAATTTTCCAGAATTCCAATGATAATCCGCGGCAGCGCCAAACCGGATCCGTTCAAGGTATGCACGAACCGGGGCCGCGAGTCGGCATCCGGCCGATATCGGATGCGAGCCCGGCGCGCCTGGAAATCCCGGAACCAGGAAACCGAACTAACCTCAAGCCATTCGGCGCAGCCGGCACCCCAAATCTCCAGGTCGTACTTCTTGGCCGCGACAAAGGACAGGTCGCCGGTGGGGATGGCAATACGGCGGTAGGCCAAACCGAGACGCTCCAACATGGATTCGGCCACCAGGGTCAATTCCTCCAAGGCCTGCGCCCCGTCCTCCGGTGCCACAAACTTGACCATCTCCACTTTCTGGAACTGGTGGACCCGTTGAATGCCGCGCGCATGCTTGCCGGCATGTACCTTCTCGCGCCGGAAGCAGGGGGTGTTTGCCACATGGCTGATCGGCAAATCGGCCGCGCCAAGGATTTCCTCCCGGTACATGTTGGTGACCGGCACCTCGCCGGTTGGGATCAGCCAGTAGTCCTCCTGATGGTCCCGGAACAGTTCGTCCCCGAACTTGGGCAGGTTGCCGGTGCCGACCATGCAGTCGGTCCGGACCATAAAGGGCGGATAGATCTCTTCGAATCCGAACTCGGACACGAGGACATCCAGACTCCAGGTGATCAGCGCGCGCTGCAACTGCGCTCCCACTCCCCGCAGCATGTACTGTCGGCTGCCGGCCAGCTTGACTCCCCGTTCCAGATCAATGATCCCCAGCCCCGCCCCCAGTTCCCAGTGCGGCTGGGGTTCAAAGTCGAACTCGGCCAGTTCACCGTGGGACTTCAAGACCGCAAAGTCCCCTGCGTCCAGGGAAACGGGTACGTCCGGTTCCGGCAGGTTTGGGATCTGGAGCATGGCGTTCTCCAAACTCTTCTCAACCCCCGCCAACTCCCCTTCCAACTCGGAGATGTGACTGTTGATCACGGCCATCCGCTGGCGCAGGCTCTGGGCCTCATCCTGCCGTTGCGCCTTGAACAGGGCGCCAATCCGTTTGGAACCCTCGTTTCGCTCGCGGCGGTACTCCTCAACCTTTGTCAATATCGACCGACGACGCGTGTCGAGTTCCAAGGCTTCCTCCCAAGGGGCATTTTCCGCCCCGAGCAAGGCCATGCCCGCCGCCAAAGCTTCGCGGTTATCCCGCATCCACGCAATATCAAGCACGAAAATCCCCCCGCCAACACCCAGAGCCGCCGTCAGAACGGCGGATTATATCCGCCTGACGGTTCCGGAACGCTCTAGCCAGGCGCGCGGTCAGTCCGCGCAACCGATAGAGTCCAGACGTTCAGACAGCCTCTTCGGCCAAGGCTTCGCGCAGCTCCTCGTCGCGCGCAACGGTCTGCACCGGCATCCGCTGCCAGTAGTACTGCAAATCCGGATCCTGCCAACCTTCGTAGATCTCATCCCAGGCCAGTCGTCCAAAATGAGGTTCCAGGCCATCCGCCACGATGGGCTTGGACAAGGCCGAATACCGGTAGTCCACCGAAATCCGAATCCGATCGCCACTGACGTTGGGCAGGGCCTTGTGCACGGTGTGGGAGTGGAACAGCAGCAGATCTCCGACCCTATAGTCGATGGTCTGCCAGCCGAAACCGAGCTTGTCCGTGTCGATACCCATGCCGCCGGCACCTTGAGCATCGTGCACCCTGTACAGTCCCTGCCTGTGGGAACCGCGCAGCACCGTCAACCCGCCCAGCGGGGCGGGACAGTCCATCAATGGGAACCAACCCGTGAAGGTTTCGGCCACCCCCTGAATCAGGGGGAAGTCCTGATGGGGCGGGGTCGCAAAGTATTCGGCCTTGGGAAAGCTTAGGCGACCGATGTTGCGCGGGTGCACCAGCACCGGCTCACCCAACATGCGGGCCAAGGGATCGACGATCGAGAAATCGTGAGCCAGAGCGTGGAACGCCTCCAGCTTCTGCAACGGATCGTAGACGGCCCAGAACCGGTCCTCTCCTTCGGTGATGGGTGGATCCACCAGGATGTTGCCCTGTTCATCCACCCACTCCTGTTCGATGCACAGGGCCCAGATTCGGTCGTACAGGTCCTGGATTGCGTCTGCCGGAACCCGGTTGCGGAAGAACAGGAACCCGTCCTGCTCCATGCGCTCCCGCAACGCGGGACCGTCATGTGCCAACGGCTCTGCATCAAAGAATTCCGTGGTCGTATCCATGTTTAAACTCTCCGCATTGGTTTACCGAAATTGGATTCCATCGCCGGGTTTCCGGTCTCACACGATTGCCAGCTCGATGTCCAACAGGCGAGCCAGCTTCTGCAGACGACTGGTCTGATCGCCCACCCCGAGCGCCACATGATGAGTCGGGCCTTCGGCTGCCCATCGGGCCATGAATTCGGGAACATCGAGCGCGAAGCGGATGCGCGAATTGGTGTTGCCCACCTGCAGTGTGGGGCCCGGTTCCGACATGCCGTGGGCGGCAATCATCTTGAACCGGCCGTCCACCGTCTGGCTGACACACAGAATCGTAACCGGACCCAACTTGACATTGAACTGAACCGAGAGCCCGTAGCCGCGCTTGCCGTGGAACAGGCCCAGCCCGCGCAACGACGGCCTGCCCTCGCTGATTGCAACATGACCGGGACCATCGTGTCCCATCAGCAAAATGCGGTCGTTGAGGTCCATGCCGTAGAACTCGGTGAACGATCCTCCAGCCCCCAATCTGTCCATGATCAACATGGCGATGCAGGTCTTCAAATCACCTTCGCCGGCCGCCGGGATGCCGCGACCGGTGAGCAGCGAGTTGCCGACGATAAGGCTGGCACCCAACTCCTCGAAGTTGTTTCCGTCCAAGCCCCGGTAGTAATAGGCCAGCCCGTCGAGCTCGAAGTCCTCGACCAGCATGTCCAAGCCACAGGCCACGCGCGCCGACCAGTTCAGCCCATCGTCGGTGACCGCCATCGAGATGCGGTCGCGGCCGGGAGGAACGAACTCAAACACGTCGCGGATTTCGGTCTCCTTGGTCGCCACCTGGGAATCGGTAACCGACGCGACCCTCTCGTCGAGATCCTCCATCTCAAGCACCTCGATATGCAGACCCAGATGTGCATGGGCCATGGTCAGATCGGAGTACATGTCCAGCATGCCGGGGTAGGTGTGGCCCAAAAATCCAATCCGACCCCGCGAGAGGCCGTTCTTGACCGCGGCGGCCTTGATCCACTCCTCAATCTCAAGGAAGGCGTCCGTGTGATATCGATCCACGTCCCCGCCAACTGGTTCCAGCAGGCCGGTCACCACATTGAATTGGATACCGCTGCGCGCAAACGCATTGGAAATCTCGGGGACACTGACAACCGATCCGTTGGCCAACCACTCCCCGGTGTCCGTCCGCTCCATGTCCATGGCCGGAACCGGCTGCAGGTTGAGGATGAGCACGGGGGCCCGGTGCCGCTGGACCGCAGGCAAAACCTGGGACGACGTGGCATAGGTCCCCACATAGCAGAGAATCAGATCCACGGCTGCGGTGGCGAATTGATCCCCTGCCGCCTGCGCACCCGGGGCATCATCAACGAGGCCGGCGGACACCACTTCCACCCCCATCGCCGCGACCCGGTCCTCGACTGACTTCTGGTATCCCTCCAAACGGGATTTCATTCCGGGGAACTGAGGCCAGTAGGCCGCCAGGCCTATGCCGAAAACCCCGACCCGGGCCGGTCGTATCGTCCGCTCAGACATCAATCCAACTCCCGGCCTTCCCTTGGTGTCAATCCAAGTGGAAGACTTCCTCCAACTCGACCATCATCTTGTCGGCGTGTTCACCGGCACCCTCGAAGAACGGTGCCATCAAGTCCTGCCACCTGGTGTTGATCTCTTCCTTGTCCATGCCTGCCAAGGCGGTGTCAAGATCGTGCGGTGTCTCAAAGTAGCCGAACATCAGGCCGTCTTCACGCATGAACAGGGAGTAGTTGTGCCAACCGGTGCGACTCAGGGCTTCCAGCATCTCGGGCCACACTTTCTCGTGGTGGCGCTTGTACTCCGGGATCATGTCCTCCTTAACCTTGAGCAGGAATCCAACACGGTTCATGGGCTTGTTCCTGGATTGCATGGGGGTCGGATCGAACGATCCGGAACTATCTTACAAAGGCTGCCGGCACGCCTCCGTCCACGGTCAGCGCGCCCCCGGTGGTGCGGGAGGCCCTGGGACCAGCCAGGAACGAAATTGCCTCCGCGATGTGGTCGGGTGTGACATTGACTTTCAAAGTGGTCCGTTGGCGATAGAACTCTGCGAGTTCATCCTCCTCAATGCCGTAGCTCGATGCCCTGGCTTCCCTCCACCCGGCATCCCAGATTCCGCTGCCCTGGATGACGGCATCGGGCAACACGCAGTTGACACGAATCCCGGCGGCTCCACCTTCTTCGGCCAGGCACCGGGCCATGTGCAATTCCGCGGCCTTTGCCGCACTGTAAACGGATGCGTTTCTGCCCGCGTACACGGCGTTCTTACTCACCACGTATATCAGACTGCCGCCCATCCCCTGTCTCTTCCAGACACGAAACGCCGCGCGACTCACCTGGAAATAACCCTTGGCCAGAATGTCCATGGTCCGTTGCCATTCGGCATCGGTCGCATCCTCGATGGCACCCGCGATGGCCATGCCCGCATTGCTCACCAGAATGTCAATGCCACCGTAGGCCAGAACCACCTCTTCCATGGCCCGGTCCACGGCGTCCGCATCCGTCACGTCGCATTGGAGCGCAACGGCGCGTCCCGTACCATGCCGCTCCTCAATCACGGACGCAGTCGCATTGGCTGCGTCCATATTTATGTCAAGAATTGCGACATGGGCGTCATCGGCCGCCAAGCGCAGGGCCGTAGCCCGGCCAATCCCGGAGCCACCGCCCGTGACAGCCACCACGCGTCCCGCCAGTTCGCGCGGCGGGGGCTTGAGGGACAGCTTGTACAGTTCCAGAGGCCAGTACTCGATGCCAAAGGCCTCCTCCGGAGTCAAGCTGACGAACTTGTCCACCGCCTGTGAACCGTTGATGACATCGATGGCACGGTAGTACAACTGGTTGCTGATGTCCGCGGCATTGGCGTCCGCTCCGGTGTTGATCATGCCGAGGCCCGGAATCAGGATCACCCGCGGATAGGGATCCGTCATCTCGTCTCCGGATGCGGCATTGGCGGCAAAGTACGCCTCGTAATCGGCAACGAACCGGTCCATGCCGTCGCGAAGGCGTTCGAGCAGGGTCTCAACGTCCTCGCTCTGGTCCGGATGCCAGTCGACGAACAGGGGCAGCCGCTTGGTGTGAACGAGATGATCGGGACAGGCCGCCCCGATCTGCGTGGCCGCCTTGATGCCCGGCTGGGCCAGAAACGCCAGCACCTCCGGACTGTCGTCCCGCTTGAGGATGGCGGGCCTCCGAGCGGACACCAGACCCCTGACCACCGGCAACACGCGTGCCCAAACCCCGGACGGTTGGGCGTCCGGCCGGGATCTCCCGGCCGAGACCGTCCGTTGCCTCGCCGCAACGTAGTCTTCCGCTTCGGCAATGATCGACAGTGTACTTTCGTAACACGCAAGGCTGGATTCTCCCCAAGTGACAAGCCCATGCTTGCCCATTACCACACACTCGGCCTGCGGGTTGGCACGCAGACCCTCACCGATCCACTTGCTGAGGGTGAACCCGGGCCGGATGTAGTCCACCCAAACCATCCGGTCCCCCCACACCTTCGCGCATTCTGCCTTGCCGTCGGGCAGGCAGGCGAGGCTAATCACCGAATCCGGATGAGTGTGATCCACATGGACTGCCGGTGTGAAGCCATGCAACAACGTCTCGATCGACTGGCGAGGCCGGTCGAGGGCATGTACGGTGTGGGAAAGGTACTCGACCATCTCTTCGTCCGACATCTCGTCCCTGGCCATCAGGGGAAGAATCTCGGCCTGGCGCAATCCGGCAAACCCCTGCTCCGTGATGGTCAGGACATCGCTGCCCGAACCCTTGACCCAGAGCACTTCCACGTCGCGGCCCAGATGGTCCGTTTCCGTCAGTTTGACGCTCGTGTTGCCTCCGAAGATGTTGCAGACGGTCCGATCCCGGCCGAGCAGATTGCTTCGGTAGACCAGTCCATCCAGGGCTGGCAACCGGGCAACTTCGGCGTCGTTCCAGAGGTTGGCAGGCATTGCGGTTCTCACTTGGGTCGATGAATCAGTGCTGGCAGTACTCGATGGACTTCAGAAGCCCAGTATGCGCAGGCGGAGGTCTGAATTGCAACAGAGCCAGAGCAGTTTGCCGGTCGCGGCACCGTGTCCGGATTCAGGGACCGGTGCCGGCCCGGCCGGCATTGGGGAACATGCGACGGCGCAGGGCTGCCAACTGCGGATACATGCTCGGCGGATACAGGTTCACCTCGCCCATCAGGGAAGCCAGGACCTGCACCTCGGCTGCGTGCTCCATGCGCTCCAAGTGAATCAGGGCCTCATCCAGATGGCGCCCCAGCGTCAAGCTGCCGTGGTTGCGCAGGATCAGGGCATCGTGCTCCGCAACCAGGTCCCGGATGATCCGCACGTCGTCGTCCGATGAGGGAAGACCAAAATCGCTGGTCGGAATGTTGCCGAGCACCACCGCCACTTCGGGAACCATCAGCGGCAGGAGTGGCCTGTCGGCCACACTGAGCGCAATGCAAAAGGTTGGATGGGCGTGGAGGCATGCCTGACGATCCGGGCGAATGCGAAGTGCGGCAAGGTGCATCGGAGTCTCCGACGAGACACTCAGGGATTCGTCCGGAGGTGAAGCCACCACGGTCCCGTCCGGTTGCAATCGAAAGAGATCGTCCTCCGACATGCGGCCCTTGCATAGGCCGGAAGGCGAAATGACGATCGTGCCGTCTTCCAACCGACCGGAGATATTGCCGTTGTTCGCATTCAGAAACCCTTTCGCATAGCCTATGCGGCCCGTTTCCACGATCGCCTGGCGTAGCTGCGACTCCTCGACATCCGAGCTGTAGCGCAGAATGTTCATTGTAGGTATCCCTCCAGATGCCGGCTACTGGTAGCCGCCGGAGATTGTGGAAAGCCCGCGCTCTTCACTGATTTGGGCCTCATAGCCGCTGGCAAAGTAGGCACCGATGGGATCCACGGGGACGTCCATCTCCGTGCGGACCTGAGCCAGGAGCGGACGCACGTCCGTCCGGCTCACTTCGGTCAGCAAATGGTGTGCTTCAAGCACCCGACCTTCCTCCTGAAGTTCCTTCAGGCGTGTCCGGGGCACAAGCTGGGCCTTGGCGTAGGCCTCCTGGCAGTTCAGGACCGACAAAATCATTGGCGCCAGCTTGCCTTCCACATTGTGGGCCTGATCGATCATGTACGCCACGTTCGCAGCCCCGGTCCGGATGTGTTCGACCTCGCTCTGTTCCGCCGCGACCAGTTCGTTGTAGATGAGGAACAGTTCGTAGGGGTTGACCGAACCGACGATCAGATCGTCGTCCGCATACTTGCGGTTGTTGAAGTGGAAGCCGCCCAGCTTGCCTTCGTCGAGCAGGAACGTAACGATTTGCTCGATGTTCACCGCCTGGGCGTGGTGTCCCAAATCCACGAGAACCTGAGCCTGAGCACCCAGTTTCAGCGACCAGGCGTAAGCCGTGCCCCAATCCGGTACATCGGTGCTGTAGAAGGCGGGTTCGAAGAACTTGTACTCGATCAGCATGCGGCTATCCGCCGGCAAGTGCTTGGACACAACCTCAAGGCCTTGTTCGAACCGCCGCTTGCGTGCCAGCAGCGAATCTTGCCCCGCATAGTTGGTCCCGTCGGCAAACCAGAGGCTGAGAAGATCACTGCCGGTTTTGTCCATGATTTCGCAGCACTCAAGGATGTGGTCCAAGCCCTGTTCCCTGATGGCCGGATCGGGGTTGCCGAGCGATCCCAGGCGATATTCGTTGTCTTGGAATACGTTGGGGTTGATGGCTCCGATGCGAATGCCCAGCTCGGACGCGTACTGCAACACCGCCGCGTAGTCGTTGTCCTCGGGTACGTCCCACGGGATGTGCAGTGCCACCGAGGACGCGATACCGGTCATGCGATGCACCATCGCGGCGTCCTCCAGCTTCTCCCTCGTCGTTTGGGCGGCGCCGGACCACGGGAACGCCTTGAAACGAGTACCGCTGTTGGCGTAGCCCCAGCTTGGGGTTTCGATGTGGTGATTCTTGATGTTGTCCTTGACCGCTTCGACATCCAGATCCTGGTTGGTCATGGACTCGGCCAGCAGGTCCCAGGCAGCGGCATGATCAGACATGGGCAAGTGATTGTTCCTTGGCATTGGGCGAGTTAAACGTCGGGGCCGACAGGGATTCCGAGAAGCTAAGCGCCGATCGAAACCGGGTGGGCCACAAGTTGTTCAAATTTTTGGTAGCTTGCGTCCCATTCAGCGCGCTGTCCGGACGCGGTGGTGGGTTCGAAACCCTCCAACGAGACGGATTCCGCAGATACCGTCCCCATTTGACCGAACGAAGCCATCTCGCCGTTGGCCACGGCTTGAATCAGAACGTTGCCGGTCGCGGTAGCTTCCGATGGACCGGCAACAACCGGTCGTCCCGTGGCATCAGCGGTGGCCTGATTCAGGGCCGAGTGTTGGGATCCACCACCCACAACATGGATGGTGCCCAGTTGGCGATCCAGTGCATCCTCCAACCGCGTCAACACCCACCTGTACTTCAAGGCCAAGCTGTCGACGATACAGGACAAAATCGCCTGCTTTGTCTCCGGCACCGGCTGGCCGCTGGCGCGGCAATAGGTCTGGAGGCGGAGTGGCATGTCACCCGGGGCAAGGAACACTTCGTGGTCCGGGTCCACAATCGACGGGCTGCGCGTGTTCGCCTGGACCATGGCGCCGAGTTCTGCGTAACTGTAGGTTTCCCCGGCGCGCATCCAGGTTCGCCGACACTCCTGGATTAGCCAAAGCCCCATGATGTTTTTGCAGAAGCGGAACGTCCTCTCCACACCGCCTTCGTTGGTGAAGTTGCCGGCCAGTGCCTTGGCATGCAACACCGCGTCCGGAACGGTCACCCCCATGATCGACCAGGTACCCGAACTTATCCAGACAGCGTCGGGGTCCGACGACGGCACCGCGGCAACCGCGGAACCCGTGTCGTGACAGGCGGGAACGGTCACCGGCACGGCCGGCAGTCCGACCTCCGCAGCGAGATCCGGCAGGAGTGGCCCAAGGGTGTAACCCGGGTGCACAATGGGCTGAAACAGGCATTCTGGTAGTTCGAATGCCGCCAGCAGTTCACCGGACCAGTCCATGGTGGACGGGTCGAAACACTGGGTTGTGGTAGCAATCGAGAATTCTGCGGCCTTGACACCGGTGAGCCAGAAATTCAGCAGGTCCGGGATCATGAGCAAACTGGCGGCCATCTGCAGGTCCTGCGGGGATAGGCGCTTGAGTGCCAGCAACTGATACAGCGTATTGAGTGGAATGAACTGGATGCCGGTGCAGGCGAAAATCTCGTCCCGCTCCCGAATGCGAAACGCCTCCTCCAGTATGCCGTTGGTCCTGGCATCCCGGTAGTGCACCGGATTTCCCAACAGCCGATCCTGGGCATCCAATAATCCGAAGTCGCAGCCCCAAGTGTCCAGGCCCAATCCCTGGACCGGTTCGCCCAAGCCGGCGGCCTTGCGCAGGCCTTCCTGGATTTCGTGCCAAATCCCAAGAATGTTCCAGTGCAACGTTCCGTGCACGCTCACCGGCACATTGGGAAAGCGGTGGACTTCGGAAAGTTGCAAGCCGCGGTCAGTCAGCCGGCCGGCCATGACGCGCCCGCTGTCCGCGCCCAGATCAACAGCCAGGTAGGTCAAGATGCATTCCGTGGTTGGGAGGCGTGGGGCAGGGGATCGACAATCGGGGCAAACAGCCGGAAACGCGGGGACGGAGATGGTGCAAAACCGATCCGGTATCCCAACAATTCTACCCGTAGGCGGGATGCCAAAACCATTCGGCGGGTCGGCGAATCGGATCCGGTTCGCCACAGGCACACTGCCATGACCACGAGGGGCGCGACGTTTGGACCCCACCCGGCCCCGCCGGGCGCCCGGCGCAGATGCCCTGCGAGAATCCAAGCCAGCCCATGCGGGCCGGCCAACCGAACCGGTCCTCCTTGGGCCGGGGAAACCGAGTGGAGTACGATTCGGAGACCGCGACCGGGCCTGACTGCGCAGGGCGTTGCCGCCAATCGGTCGACTGCAATCCAAGGAACCCAAAATGAGCACAACACTGAAAGTTGGAGTCGTAGGCGTCGGCGGCATCGCGCGGACGCATATGCCAGGTTGGGCCGCGTCGGAAGATGCCGAGGTGGTGGCCGGATCGGATGTGGTTGAACCGGCACTCAAGGAGTGGGGGGCCATGCACGGCATCTCCCGGCTCTACACCGATGTCAAGGACTTGTTTGCCGACCCGGACATCGACATCATCGATGTCTGCACGCCCAACATGTATCACCGGGATCTTTCGATCGGGGGCCTCGAAGCCGGCAAGCACGTCATTTGTGAAAAACCCCTTGCCCCAACCCCGGACGACATCCGTGCCATGATGACCGCGCGCGACAAGGCCGGAAAACTGCTCATGACCGCACAGCATTTCCGGTTCTCAGGACTGTCGCAGGCAATGAAGACGGAGATCGAAACCGGCACCCTGGGTAACATCTACCACGGCCGGAGCTGGATGCTGCGGCGGAACGGGTTCATTCCCAGCCCCTCGTTCGTCGAAAAGAAGCACAGTGGCGGAGGCCCCTGCATCGACATTGGCGTTCACGTCCTGGACTTGACCCTCTGGCTCATGGGCAATCCGGAGCCCGTGGCCATCACCGGCGTGTCGGGGGCTCCATTGGCCCATCTACCCGGACAGTTTGCAGCTTGGAGACCGTCCGCTCCGATGCCGGACATCTGGGATGTGGAGGACTACGCTGTGGCGTTTGTCCGATTTGACACGGGCGCCACCCTGGTTCTGGAAACCAGCTGGTTGCTGCATCACGACATCGATGGCGAAGACATGCAGATTTGGCTGTACGGGGACAAGGGCGGCTGCCACTATCCAGAAGGAAAGTTCCTGTCCACGAACTACGAAACCAAGCAGATGTACACACGCACCCTCAAAATCACGCGCGACCAGTTGGAGCCACACGCGCAGGAGGTAGTCGAGTTCGCCAGGGCCATCAAAAACGGTGCGCCATCTCCGGTCCCCTCGGAGCACTCCCTGCAGGTGTTGACCATCCTGGACGGGATCTACCGGAGCCAGGCGGCGGGCAAGGAGATTTCCCTGGTCTGACAAAATTGGGGGCAACTTCGATGATCACGAACCCACCTGTAAGGGAACCGTACCTGGAACTGATTGCGGACTATCCCTGTGAAACAGGCGAGGGACCCCTTTGGCATCCGGATGAAGAATGCCTGTACTGGGTTGACATTCCGCCCGGTCACCTGTACCGGTACGATCCCGCCAGTGGCAGGCACGCGCTCGTGTACGAAGCGGACCGGGCCATCGGCGGCTTCACGATTCAGGAGAACGGCGATCTCCTCCTTTTCATGGCGGCAGGCCGGATCATGACCTGGAATCACGGCCGGACCGAAGTCGTCATATCTCAGATCGACGCGGATCTTGACACGCGGTTCAACGATGTCTCCGCCGGTCCACAAGGCCAGGTGTTTTGCGGGACAATGGCAATCTCGAGAACCGGTCCGGCGGACGGGCGGCTGTATCGGCTCGACCCCGATGGAACGCTTGAGACCAAGCTGACCGGCATCGGGACATCCAACGGCATGGCCTGGACGCCGGATCGTTCCCGCTTCCTGCACACGGACACACGGGTCCGACGCATTACATCGTACGCATGGAACGAGGCAGTTGGAGATTTCGATCCGGACTCGGGCTCGCTCGTATACGAGGCACCGGAGGAAGTTGACTACGGGCGGCCCGACGGGATGACCATCGATGCCTCAGGCGACCTTTGGATTGCACATTGGGACGGGTTCTCCGTCGTACACACCGATCCTGACGGACGGGTTAAGGAAATCCTGGCTCTGCCGGTCCGCAAGGTGTCGTCGGTGACCATTGCCGGATCCGACATGACCGACATGTACATTACGACCGCGGGAGGCAACGACCGAGGTTTCAATGGCAACGATGCCGGAAGCCTGTTTCGCTTAACCGAAAGCGCCCGGGGGCAACCGGAATTCCGTTCAAGGATAGGCTTGGGGTGAAATTGGCCGAGCCAACAATCCGCACCATCCCCACCTCAACACAGGCAGAACCCCGCCGTGGCGACAGAATTCCAGACTGACTTCCCCTTCGGCGACAACATGCAGGCGGTCGTCTGCCATGCGCCGGAGGACTACCGCCTTGAAACAGCTCCGGTCCCAGTCCCCGGCCCCGGCGAAATGGTTCTGGAGGTGGCATCGGTCGGCATTTGTGCCAGCGACCTGAAGTGCTTCATGGGTGCTCCGATGTTCTGGGATCAACCCGGCAAACCCGGCTACTGCCAGGCTCCAATCATCCCCGGGCACGAGTTTGCCGGAAGAGTGGTCGCCTTGGGTACCGGTGCGGATCGCAACAGCGAGTTCAGGTTGGGCGACCTGGTGGTGTCGGAACAGATTGTGCCGTGCAACGCCTGCCGGTACTGCCTCCGAGGACAGTACTGGATGTGCATGAAACACGACATCTACGGGTTCCGGAAACCCACCCCCGGCGCCATGGCCGAGTACGTGAAGTTGCCGGCCCGGGCCTTCAACTACAAGGTGCCGGAATCGATCCCGCCGGCTTGGGCAGCCTACGTGGAACCGTTGGCTTGCGGGATCCATGCTGTCCAGCGGGCCGACATCGAACTGCAGCATACGGTAGTGATCGCCGGCGCCGGTCCCTTGGGATTGGGCATGGTGGCCGCCGCCCGGATGAAGAGCCCGGCCCAGCTCATCGCCATCGATTTGAACGACGGCCGACTGGAGGTTGCACGAGCGTGCGGGGCCGACTTGACATTCAATGCCGCCAAGACTGACGTCGTAGACGAGGTCCTGGCCTTGACCGACGGCTACGGATGCGATGTCTACATTGAGGCAACCGGTCATCCCGCCGCCGTGCAACAAGGCCTGGACATGATTTGCAAGTTGGGCACCTTCGTGGAATTCAGCGTCATGCGCGAACCGGTGACCGTGGACTGGACCGTCATCGGAGATACCAAGGAACTCAATATCCACGGTGCCCACCTGAGTCCCCACAGCTACCCGGTTGCCATTCGGATGCTGGAACAAGGCCTTTTACCAATGGACCGCATCGTGACGCACAACCTGCCGTTGCACGGTTTCGAGGATGGATTCGGCCTGGTCGCCCAAGGGACGGAGTCGATCAAGGTCACCCTTCAGCCTTGACTCCCCACCCGACAGCAGCCGCGTGCCCGCAACTTTCCGCAAACAACCCCATCAAACCATGCGCATCCTGCTTACCGACGCCCGGTCCCTTCTGAGCACCCGTCTGATCGAATTCCTGAACCGCCGGCAAGGCACAGCAGTGCGAGTGGCGGGCCGCGAGCATCCGGACGTATCGCCCGAAGTCGAGTATCTAACCGGTGAACTGTCGGACCAGCGAATCGCAGCGGAGGCGGTGCGCGATGTCGACGCTGTGGTCCACCTCCTGCCGCTCCGGCTGGCGGATGCTTTCGAAGGGGGCAAGATTTCCGAACCCGATGCGATGGATCTCGCCATGCGCGGTACCCGGAACCTGATCGTGGAGTCGGTTCGGGCATCGGTGCCCCGCGTGATCATGGGCAGTTCACTTGCGTTGTTCGACCGGCATCCTCCACATTGGGACGTGACGGAGATGTGGAGGCCGCGGCCGTCGCCCACCACCAGGGAATTGCTGCCCTGGATCACCGAACTATCCGTCCGCGAACTGATCAGGCTCGGCACCATTGAAGCCATTTGCCTGCGCTTTGGCCACGTTGTGGATGAGGAGGAAATTGAAGGCGAGCCGTTTGATCCCCGTTGGGTGCACGTGGACGACGCGGTCCATGCCATCGACAGGGCCTTGGCAGTGGACCTGTCCCAAGCCATCGATGCAGGCAAACCGGAGTGGCATGTGTTCCACATCATGGCACCAGGACCCAACAGCAAAATCAGGTACGGGTTGAAAACCGGCATCGAGGAACGATCCACCAGCGGCGGTCCCCCGTTCAACTACGCACCTTCTCGGAGTCTTGAACAACATCCCGGAGTCTTGCCTGCCGACCCGCCCGTGAAGGACACTCGGCCTTGGCAGGAGATTCTTGCGTCCGTCAACCCCATTCGATCCCGTCCAATCCGGAAGGTGGTGGTGTTCGGTGCCGGTGGTCCCATGGGTGCCTTTGCGGCCCGGGCCATGATGGACAGTTATGAGGTTCGCTTGGCGGACATTGAACCGGTATTGCTCGCCTGGGAAAGACTCGACCCGGCAAGGAGCGGCTACCTCCCCATATCGGCCTCCCATATCGAACCGCCCCACGAGCTTGTTCAGGTTGACGTGCAGGATCCGGAGCAGGTCAGGGCCGCCTGCGACGGCATGGATGCCATCGTCAACTGTTCCGTGCTCCGCGATGACGAGGTCAAGTCCTTCCGGATCAATGCGGTCGGACCCCTGAACATGGCGCGGGCAGCCGTGGAGTTTGGGATTAGACGGATTGTGCAGACCAGTCCCTTGCTGCACTTGGTCAACGGCCACGGCAGTCATCTCTGGGACTACCAGATTCCGGTCGAGGCAGCCAGCCGTCCCTATGCATCCCTCTACTTCCTGACCAAATACCTGGGCAACGAAATCCTCCGTGTCTTCGCTGAGCACCATGGCCTGGAAATGGCCGTGATGCTCTACTGGGAAATGGCCAACCCCGAACGGCCTTCCGGTAAACCTCCTTTCATGGTCTCGTGGCCCGACTCGGGCCGCGCCCTGAGGAGAGCCTTAGAAGTTCCGGAACTGCCGAACCCGTTCGAGGAGTTCAATGTGAGCGTGGACATGCCCCATGGCAAGTTCGACCACAGCAAGATTCGCCGAGTCCTTGGATGGGAGCCTTTGGACAACCTTGATCACTTCTGGCAGACATAGTCTCCAGAATTCTGAGCGAGGATCTGTTCCATTCGTCCAGCCAACCGGGCACCCGGGGTATGTTTCCCGTTTGTACGCAAACCAATTGGCCCAATTGGCGGAAGGGCACTGTTTCACCTTCGTTGAATTTGGCCAAGAGCCTCGGGCGGCAACGGCCACGCCGTGCTGCATGCTGTCAAAACAGTCGGTACCGGACGTGCCGAAACGCAGGGAACCAACCCGTTGACTGTGGACGGACACCTGTATCAACGAGAATGAACGAATAGTGTCGGCGGAAAAGCAGAACGGCCAACCACGTCACGCGCGACCTGACACAGAAGGCCGCGTTCCGATCTCATTTGTTGGTAAACACGACTCGGGGATCTAGTCCCACCATTGTTCGGAATTGGAAAATCCAATGCCAAGCAGAACGATACAGTTCGGCCCCAATTGCCTCTCGCTGGACCTTGAGGTTGGTAAAGAGGACAACCGCATTCATGCCTTTGCTGGACTGCGTCCGGACACCAACCAGCTCGAAGTGTTTAGAGGGGGCAACTTAGCGGCAGCGTTGGCAAGACTGGATACCCTCGCCGAGGATGCTTCCCATATTCTGGGCCATAACATCATCGCATTCGACCTGCCACACCTTGCGGCGGCAATGCCAGATTCGCGGCTACTGCAACTCCCGATCATCGATACGTTGCGCCTCAGTCCTCTTGCCTTTCCTCGTAATCCCTACCACCATCTCGTCAAGCACTACCAGGATGGTGGGCTCAAGCGAGGAAATTGGAATGATCCGGAGCTTGATGCCCGACTTGCACTTGAAGTCTTTGACGATCAACAGCACGTATTGCGGGATGCCGCACCAGATTTGCTGACGGCATGGCATTGGCTGACCACACCGGAACCGCAAGGCAAGGATCGAGCTCTTGACGAACTCTACTTCCGGCTTCGCGGCTTGTCCCGTCCCACTGATGCCGAGGTCCTGTCAGCAATAAACGAGAGACTTGCGGGTATGGCTTGTGCCACGCATGCCCGTGACGTAACGGCAAAGGCGGAGACGGCCAGGTGGCCACTGGCATACGCATTGGCCTGGCTGTCGGTTGCAGGCGGCAATTCAGTTATGCCGCCCTGGGTGCGTTATCAGTTTCCGGAAGCTGGCAGCCTGGTACGCCGCCTCAGGGACACCGCCTGCAATGATACCGGTTGCGCCTGGTGCCAAGAACACCACGATGCGCGCAAGGAACTCAAACGCTGGTTTGGCTTCTCCGATTTCCGTCCGGAACCGGTGGACGATGACGATCGCCCCATGCAACAGTCCATTGTCGAGGTTGCAATGGCCGGAGGGCACGTGTTCGGGATCCTGCCTACGGGCACGGGCAAGTCCCTCTGCTATCAGATCCCGGCCCTATCCCGCTACGACAAGACGGGAGCTCTGACGGTGGTGATCTCGCCCCTGGTTGCGCTGATGGCGGATCAAGTGGAGGGGTTGGAAGCAAAGGGGATCGGCTCGTGCGTGACGATCAATAGCCTGCTGTCGATGCCCGAGCGGTCCAACGCGCTGGACCGGATTCGGTTGGGTGACGCAAGCATTCTGATCATCTCTCCCGAACAGCTGCGCACTCGTTCCGTGCGCCAGGTACTCGATCAGCGGGAAATCGGCGGTTGGGTGCTGGACGAAGCACACTGCCTTTCGAGGTGGGGACACGACTTCCGGCCCGACTACCGCTACGTGGGGCGCTTCATTCGGGAGAAGGCGGGGGATGGCCCCGTGCCGCCGGTACTGTGCCTTACCGCAACCGCCAAACCGGACGTGATCGAGGATGTCGTTCGCCACTTCCGAGACTGGCTCGACATTGAGCTGAAGATATTCAACGGTGGCACCGAGCGTTCCAATCTGACCTTCGAGGTGATCCCGACATCGGGCGGCGAGAAGTTCGCCCACATTCATAAAGTGCTGATGTCATACCTGCCGCTGGACATGCCGGGCGGTGCCATCGTCTATTGCGCGACGCGCAGGCAGAGCGAAGAAGTTGCCGAGTTTCTGCAACGGAAGGGAATTGCTGCAGCACACTTTCATGCAGGGGTGCGACCGGAAACGAAGAAGGATGTGCAGCAACGCTTTATCGGCGGTGAGTTGCGTGCGATCGTCGCGACCAACGCCTTCGGCATGGGCATCGACAAACCGGATGTGCGCCTTGTGGTCCACGCGGACATTCCGGGCTCGCTGGAGAACTACCTTCAGGAGGCGGGACGAGCGGGACGCGACCGTGCAGATGCACGTTGCGTACTGCTGTACACAGCGGACGACGCGGAACGCCAGTTCGGTCTGTCGGCGCGCTCGCGCCTCACCAGAATCGAGATCCACAGCATCTTGAGGGCGTTGCGTAATCTAGACCGCAAGAAACGCCTGGACGGTGAGGTGGTGGCGACTGCCGGGGAGATTCTTGGCGAGGATGAAGACAAGGCCTTCGCACGTGACTCGACTACGGACGACACCCGGGTGAGGACTGCTGTTGCCTGGTTGGAGGAGTCGGAGTTGCTGACCCGAGAAGAGAACGTGGTTCAGGTATTCCCGTCATCGCTCCGAGTCACCTCGGTCGAACAGGCTCGCTCAAAGCTGAACCGAAGATCTATCACAGCAGCCCATCGCCGGCAGTTGCTGCGTATTGCCGAAGTGCTGATCGGAGCCGGAGCCGAAGAAAGTATCACTACCGATGAACTAATGAATGTATCGGGTTTGAGTTCCGAGGGTGTACGGAAAGCGATGTACGACCTGGAGCGGTTGGGGATCGCCAGCAACGACACGCCACTGACCGCGTTTGTGCACAGGGGCGTGGCACGGCATTCGCGCAAACGCCTTGATCAAGCGAAGGAACTGGAGACCGCCCTTATCGATCACATGCGCGAATTGGCGCCGGATCTGGGCAAGGGAGACACTTCGCCACTGCATCTGCGCATGGCCTCACAGGTGCTGCGTGACGAGGGCTTGGAGGATCCCTTGCCGGAACGACTGTGGCGCATCCTGCGCAGCATCGCCTACGACGGCCGAGGAGAGGATGGGGCCGGGGGTAGCCTGACAGTGCGCAAGCGGGATGCCGAGACGGCGCGAGTGACACTCCTACGCGAATGGGCATCCTTGGAGAAGACTGCCGGACTGAGGCGTGAGGCAGGGACGCGCCTACTGGAACACCTCCTTGCCTGTCTGCCGCCCGGAAGCAGGGGTACGGACCTGCTGGCCGAAACTACGCTTGGCAAGCTGACTCAAGCGATTGAATCCGATCCACTTCTAAGAAGCAGGATCAGAAATCTCTCGAAGCTGCTGGACTGCGCTTTGCTATGGCTGCATGACCAGGAAGTCATTCGCCTCAACAAGGGTCTCGCGGTGTTCCGTCCGGCCATGACCATCCGATTGATACAGCGACGGCGCGGCTTCGCCAAGGCCGATTTCGAGCCTCTTGCCCTTCACTACAAGGGACAGGTCCTGCAAATCCATGTGATGGCGGAGTTCGCCAAACGCGGCCTTGAGGCCATGGGCGAGGCACTGCGACTCGCGATGGATTACTTCACTTTGCAGGAGGAGGAGTTCCTCCGCCGCTGGTTGCCTGGTCGGGACCGGGAAATCGGGCGCGAGACCACGCCCGAGACCTGGAGAGCGATTGTGGAATCCCTCAAAAACCCTGTGCAACAGCGTATTGTTGCCGACGATCGGGAGCAGACAAACGTGCTGGTCCTTGCCGGACCGGGCTCCGGCAAGACACGGGTATTGGTACACCGCATCGCCTTCTTGATACTGGCAAGGCGCGAGAACGCCCGCGGAATCCTTGCCCTTGCCTACAACCGACACGCGGCGGTCGACATCCGCCGCCGCCTTGCAAACCTGATTGGCCACGACGCACGAAGTGTAACCGTACTCACCTGCCATGCGTTGGCGATGCGATTGGCCGGTACCAGCTTCAGGGGCCTGGCAGAGCGTCCTGATGACGATGTGTTCAAAATGGTAATTCGCCGCGCGGTGGATCTGTTGCGCGGCGAGGATCTTTCTCAGGACGAGGCGGACGAACGTCGGGAGCGACTGCTGGCGGGTTTCCGCTGGATTCTGGTGGACGAGTACCAAGATATAGGTAAAGACCAATACGAATTGATTTCAGCCCTTGCGGGGCGAACTCGCGATGACGAAGCAGGCAAGCTCACGCTCTTCGCGGTGGGGGACGACGATCAGAACATCTACGCGTTCAATGGCACCTCTGTGGAATTCATCCGCCGCTTCCAAAAGGACTACGGTCCCCGTCCCATCTACCTTACTGACAACTACCGTTCCAGCGGCCACATCATCGCCGCGGCCAACGCGATGATCGAACCGGCGAGGGAACGGATGAAGGTTGAGCAACCCATCCACATCGACCGCGCGCGTGCGAAGGACCCACCAGGAGGCAAGTGGCAACAGCTGGACCCGGTTTCGCAGGGGCGTGTGCAAATCTTGCCGACCGGACGCAATCCAGCCTCGCAAGCCCAAACTGCCATGCTGGAACTATTCCGCCTTGCTGACCTGTCGCCGGATTGGGACTGGTCCCGGTGCGCGGTGATTGCATGCGAGTGGAAATACCTGGTCCCAGTCCGTGCATTTTGCGAAACGCACGGTATGGCGGTACAGATGGGGAACGAGGAATTCTCCGGTTTCTGGCATTTGCGCGAGACCCAGATGTTCATCGAGTGGTTGCGCTGTCGGGAGGCAGGCACCGTCACAACCGATTCCCTGCGTGACTGGGCGGTCACTTGCGCGATCAACCCTTGGAACGAGTTGTTGCGCCAAGCCATCGAGGAATACTTCTTGGAAACAGGTGGCGCGGAGACTCCCGTGGACCACTTTATCGAATGGCTTGCGGAATGGGGCCGAGAGATCCGTCGGCGTCAGCGGGGATTACTGTTGCTGACTGCACACCGCGCCAAGGGTCTGGAATTCGATCATGTGGTGGTCTTGGACGGCGGCTGGAATCGCATCAGGCAAGGCGAGCACCCCGATGAGGCTCGAAGACTGTACTACGTAGCTATGACACGCGCTCGGCAGACGCTTGCACTCATGCACTTTGAGGAATCCCATCGGTTACAGAAAACCCTGCTCGGAAAACCTTGTGTTTTGCATCGCACCGATGCACCGGAACCCCGCTTTGCCGGACTGGATCCGACAATCGAAGAACTAAAATTCCATTTTGCCGAACTGAGCCTAAATGATGTGGATCTCGGATTCGCGGGACGGAAGAGGTCACGTAATCCGATTCACGATGCAATCGCCTCACTGTGTCCCGGTGATCCCCTAGAAACCCGCATTACGGCCAACAATCGCTGGGAACTGTTGAACCAAGACGGCTTGGTGGTAGGGAGACTCGTCAAGACATTCAAAGCGCCAGCCAGAACTCGGTGTCGGTCGGCCAAGGTTTTGGCTGTCGTGAGATGGAGCCGGGAGGCATCCAATCCGGAGTACCACAACAGTATCAAGTGCGATCTCTGGGAAGTGGTTGTCCCGGAACTGACCTTTGAGCCAGACAACCAGTAGGCTTCGTAAACCAAGTTGTTACCTTGGAGTGGGAGAGAGCATGTGGGTTTCCCAAGGCATTCGCCCCCAGCTTGATCGGAACACGGGACAGTCTTATCTGAAATGCCCACAAATCAATCCACGCCAGTAACCCGGCAAGGGGGCCCACAAGAGCGCACGGTTCATTGTTAGCCCGTGCCAACCGATCAGTCGTCCCAGTCTCGGGCCGAACTGCGGCCCAGAATGCAAAACTGCTCCAACTCGTAGACACTACCGTTGGCCGGTTGGGAGTCCGGTGACAGCCAGAACGCAACATGGTGCGCCACCTGGTCCGGGGTTAGGAGCCTCCCGGTGGGAGCGAAGGCCCTGGGAACGTTCAGGTACCAGTCCTCCGGCAATCCCTCCGAGATTTTGAGTGCAATCTCGTTGGGCGAAGTACACCAGCCGACGTTCAGTTGGTTGATCCGAATCCGATCCTCGGCCAGGGCATTGGCCATGTTGCGGGTCATCGTTTGCAGCCCGCCCTTGGACGCGGAATAGGGCATCAAGTCCGCCTGTCCCGACCATGCATTGACCGAACCAATATTGACCACGGTACCTTCGCCCTGAGCACGGAAATGCGGCAAGGCGGCTCGGATGATGAGGGCGGGAGCCCGCAGGTTAATGTGATAGTGGCGATCAAACGTGGCCGCGTCAGTCTGTTCAATGGTGGCCCGAGCGGTGGTAGCCGCGTTGTTGGCCACCCCATCGATGCGTCCAAACCGGTTAACCGTGTTGGCCACCAAGGACTCGCAAAGCTCGGGGTCCGCAACGTCGCCCACAGTGTAGGCGGCCGCGTCGCCGAGTTCCACGCACAAGCCCTGGGCCGCATGTTCACGTCGTCCGTGAACCATGACGGAAGCTCCTTCCGCCACGCACTTCCTGGCGATTGCCTCGCCAATGCCTGTGGTTGATCCGGTGACAAGAACCACTTTGTCCTTAAGAAGCATCTGACCTTTTCCTGTTGTTGGTGACCAACGACGAACAGACCTTGAGTGCATTGATCAGCGAGTGGGGTCGTGCGGTGCCTTGTTCCACGATGTCGAAGGCGGTACCGTGGGCAGTGGTGGTCACGGGCACGGGCAACCCGCCGATTACCGTGACTCCGCGGGCGAAACCGAGCAGCTTGATGGCAATCTGCCCCTGGTCGTGGTACATCGTGACGGCACCCCCAAACTGACCATCCGCAAGGCGCACGAACAGCGTGTCCGGCGGGAACGGTCCATGCACCGGAATGCCTCGCCGGCGGCCCTCGTCGACCGCGGGACCAATCACTTCCACTTCCTCGTCCCCGAACAAACCTCCCTCGCCGGCATGGGGGGATTGAGGCCGGCCACTCCGATGCGGGAGTCCGGCAAATTCAGGTTCTGCATGACGGCATGCAGCTGTTCAATGGCTGTCAGTACGCCGGAAGCCGAAACCCGGGCAGGGACTTCGGCCAGTGGAATGTGGGATGTAACGCGCGACGTGCACCAGTCGTCGAGGATGTTGATCTCGTGGGCCGGAGCCGGACACTCGAACAACTCCGTCAACAGTGCGGCGTCGTCGGGATGGCGCGAACCGCCCAGCTGCAAGGACTGCTTGTGCATGGGGCCGTATAGGAACCCCGCAAGCACACCCCGCGTAACCAAGTCGGCTGCCGTGAGCAGGCTTGCCATGCAGCCGGTGCCGGCTTCCCGGGATACCGAAGCAACCGGGACCCGGTCCAGTTCGTCTCCTTCCGGCTCCAACAGGATCGGGCGGTCAATTGACACTTGGTCCAGGTCGGTCAATGCAACAGTGGGAAGATCCGGAACCGGCAACTGGGCTTGTTGCGCGCCACGCTGTAGCCACGCGCGGTGGCCAACCACAAAAAGCCTGACTTGCGGCGGTAGCGACCCCGCCAACAACCGCACCGCCAGCTGGGACCCAACCCCCGCCGGGTCACCGAGGAGAAGCCCAATGGCTGGTTGCGTGGTCAATTGAGCCGCCAAGGGCTCTGCATCACACCGGGTTCGCTGAACGCAAGGGGAACCTCCCCAGTCACGGACAGCCGGGGATGTGCCTCGATCTCCGGGAGCAGGCAAGGACTGGCATAGAAATCGTCAAGGATGAGCGTGTTCTCGATGAACACCAGGCGCGCGTCCTCAGGCGGCCGCGCACAACCGCGCATGGAGACATGCAGCGACTTCTCGTCCGACGGCATGGTGATGGGCAGGCTGACCCGGAACATGCCGAAAATCCCGGATGTGACCGCATTGGTATACGTGGCATGCCAATCGATCTTCTCTGCCACGCGCGCGGTCGTGATGTTGGCCAGACCCAAACCGGCAACATTGCCGTGGGTCTCCTCGGTCAGGTCGAGGACCGTGATCACGGCCACGTCCGAAGTCCCGAACTCCTCATCCTGGCGCGGGATCATGAGACGGCTCACGATGTTGGTGTCCATGCCGGTGCCACTGATGTTCTTGCCCATCTCCCTTACCACGAGCACGTCGATTTCAGGGAAGGGCAAACTGGCCATCATGTCCTTGGCCTCCTGCAACAATTCCGCTTCAGGTTCCAGGCCAACCTGGTCGGAGGTCAGGAACTCGATGCGCGCGGTCTCGTCATAGGCGTTCTCGACCGGACAGAGGGAGCCAATGAAGTTGGTATTGTCGGCGTAGATGCGGGCCGCAGGGGCAAGATACTTCTGGAAGAAGGCTCCGCCACCGCCATGCATGATGGAAGCTCCGTGCTGCTTGCCAAATCCGATGACGCACATCTTCGACGGCCCGCTCTCAAGGTGGCTGCGGAAGTCGGTGTGCGGTTTGATGCGGCTCACGAGGATGCAGTGGTCGGCCGCCATCGAGTCCTTCCCCTGGTACAGGATCGGCCCACCATCCGGGATTTCGCCAATCGGTTCAACCTCCATGGTCGCCCTTATTTCGCAACCCGCACTTTCTTCCGTGACCCCAAGTTCCGCCAGCATCGTCTTTTGGCCTTCGGCGATCGCCCCGCCGTGGCTGCCCATGGCTGGAAACACGAATGGCCGGAAGCCGTGGGCCTTCAGCCAGTCGACCGAACCCCGGACCAGCATCGGGATATTGGCGATGCCGCGACTGCCGGCACCCACCCCGACCACCGCGCCCGGCTTCATGTGGGCCAGCACGCCGCTTTCATCCCAAGCCTCCAGGACCCGGGCGTGGATGTCCGCAACCTTGACCGTGTCGAATGTCTGATGAACCGAAAGGACCTTGTCCGGCAGGGGCGCCGGGAAGTCCAGATTCTGGATTTGCTCTATCAGTTGCATGTCTGTTTCCCCCAAAAGGTTGACTGCACCCGACCCTTTCAGTCGGGATGCCGCTCGCGTACCCGTTGAACAATCTCCTTCATCAAACCGGCAAAATCGTCCGACGCGGCCCTGAAGGCATCACCGGCGATCACCAGTGGCGCCCCAAACACTACTATCTGCGCGCCGAGGTCAAGCGTTTCTATTGCCTGTTCCACACTCAGGCCGCCCACGGCCTGTACCGGGATGGACACCGCGTCGACAACCGCCTCAAGGTCCTCGAGCGGTGTCCGTTCCGGTTCCAGGTTCCGCTCGTCGAACCCGGTGTGGACGATGATGTAGTCCACGCCCATGTCCTGTGCTTCCCTTGCCCGGCCCGGTTTGTCGGGACAGAGCATGACGTCGCACATCACTTGCTTGCCGTACCGCCTGGCCATCTCCACCTGGGCCAGGATGCTCGCGTCGTGGGCCTGGCCCATGACCACCACCATATCGGCACCGGCCTGGAACATCATTTCCCCCTCCAGGCCGGCCCCGTCCATGGTCTTGAGATCCGCCACAAGAGGGGTATCCGGAAACTCACGGCGCAGTGCCCGCACACCGTGCAGCCCTTCGGCCAAGATCAGCGGCGTGCCGGCTTCAAGCCAGTCCACGCCGACATCGTAGGCGGCTTGGGCCATTTCCAAGGCCTCGGGGATGGTAGTTACATCCAGCGACAACTGAATCAGTGCTCCCGGCATAGCAGCATCCTCAACCCTCGCGTTGCCAGTGGTTGGGTCAATTCCAAACCAGAACCGACTTGACACTGGCCCCGGACTCCATGGCCGAGAACGCCGCGTGCCAATCCGTCAACGGATATAGGCCCCCGATAACCGGGTCCAAATTGAGTTGGCCGGTCTGCAGCAGGGTCAGAACCCGTTCCCACGTGGCAAAGGTGTGGCTGAAGCAGCCTTGCAGCGTCGCCGCCTTCTGTACCAGAGGATCCAGGTTGAAGTCCAGCGGTTGCGGTCCCCAGCCAATCTTAGTGATTTGACCGTTGGGACGCACCATCTCCATTCCGGACTGGAGGGCGGCGGAATGGCCGGTGCAATCCACCACCAAATCGGCACCGAAACCGTCTCCCAGGGATCGGACCAGGGCGTGCGGGTCCTCTTCCTCGATGTTGACCACGTGGTCGGCTCCCAGTTCGGCCGCGATGTCCAATCGGGCTTGGTCGGCACCGGTTCCCAGCACCACCAGCGTACCGGCACCTTGAATTCGTGCGATCTGCAGGGCCATGATGCCGATGGGCCCCGGGCCCTGAACTACCACCAAGTCACCTGCCCGCACGTCGGTCTTTTCAACCAGTGCGTTGTACGCCACGCAACCCGGCTCTGTCAGGGCCGCATGCTCCCACGACACGGCATCGGGCAGGGGATGGAGAATCTCGGGCCGCGCGACCACGATGTCGGTGAAGGCGCCGTCGATGAGCGCTCCGTAGCCCAACCGGTTGGGACAGAGGTTGTACGCACCGCCCAAGCAGTAGCTGCAGCGGCCACACACCTTTGCCGCGGTCTCGCACGTAACCCGGTCTCCGACAGCCACTCCGTCCACGTCTGCACCCACTGCCACGACTTCGCCGCTGAATTCATGCCCCAGCACCAGCGGCAGATTGATCTCCCAACTCTGGTGGTTGCGCCACAGATGAACGTCGCTGCCGCAGACGCCGGCGGCACGCACGCCAATCAGCACACGGTCGGAAGGGCACTCCGGTTCGTCCGTTTGGCGGATCTCCACCTGGCCGTCGACCAGACCGTACTTGACAAGGGCGTCCATGCCGCAAATTCTCCCGGAAACTATGCGAAGTGCTTGGTGCGCATGGCGCGCAGGAAATCAACGCTGCGTCGCATCTCGTCCATGCCGTGCATGCCATCCTCAATGCTCACCCACCCATTGAAGCCAGCCTGTGCAAGGCGACTGAATATCGCATCGTAGTCATTGAGACCCTGTCCTGTGACCCCATGCTGCAGGGCATCGAGGTAGCCGATGGAACCGTCGGCCGCCTTGACGTCCTCCAAGGTCGCGCCCTCTGCCAGAAACCTGTCGCTGGCATGCATGGTGACCACCCTGGGGAGGACCGCATCCAACAGTTCAATCGGATCATCCCCTGCCACAAAGGCATTGGAAGGATCATACTGAACACCAAAGTGCGGAGATTCGGGAACCGAGGCCAGAACCTTGAGAAACACAGCCATCTTCTGCGCGAACTCGGGCCAGGTCCAATAGCCGTCCTTGTAGTGGTTCTCCAACGCCAGTACGATGTCCAGTTCGGCCGCGACCGGGAGAATCCGGTCGTAGCACTCGGCCACCCGCTCTAGCCCTTCCTGCAGGGACAGACCGGGATAGCGCTGGCCGGTCAGGATGCGGCATGCCGTCCCGCGACCACCGAGAAACCTGGCCGTTTCCATCATCCGCAGCTGATGTTCGACCGCCCGGGTCCGGTATGTCGGGTCGGGATGCGTGAAATCCGCCGACACGCACAGCATCGGCATCGCGTGGTTGCCGCGCGCCAAGGCATCGCCGATCGACTCGAGGTATCCCCGATCCAGGGACGCGAAGAACCCTTCGTAGAGTTCCAGCCCTTCAACCTCCAGGGCATCCGCCATGTCAATCCATTGAAAGACGTCCATCGTACGGTCGACGCAAATGGCATCGAGAAAGCACTTGGGAAAGGCTGCGATGTGCATGGTGGCAGCTACGGTGCCGTTACGGGGTGAGAATCACCTTGATCAGGTCAAGTTCGCCCTTGGCCAGATCATCGACCAGTGCCGGCCCTTCCTCCAGGGGCGCGACCTTTTCAATAAGCGATTCGACATCGACAACCTTCCTGGAAATTGCCTGGATGACCCGTTCGAACTCGGTGCTGAACCCATAGGTGCCGGCCACGGTCAGTTCCCGCGTCACAACTTCCTGCATGTTTACCTCGATCATGAGGTCGCTGTTGCCGATCCAGGTTACGTGGCCGCCGACGCGCACCATGGCATGGGCCTGCTGCACCGACTTTGTCAATCCAACTGCCTCGATGGCAACGTCGGCACCGGCCTGTCCCGTCATATCCATGACGGCGGCCACCGGATCTTCTTCCTGCACGTTGATGGTCACGTCGGCGCCAACGGCGCGGGCCAGTCCCAAACGGTGCTCGCTCATGTCGGTGACGATGATCGTGCCGGCCCCGCTGCGCCGCGCGCATTGGAGGGCGAGCAGCCCGATGGTACCGGCGCCAACCACAACCACCGTGTCCATCAACGCGATCGGCGTCCGGCTGATGGCGTGAACTGCGATCGAAAGGGGCTCGCACATGGCTCCTTCGTTCCAGGACATTCCCTCCGGCTTGGGATAGAGCATCGACTTGTGAACGATGGCGTGCTCGGCATAGGCTCCGGGCTGGTTGACACCGACGACCTGGCGCTGGCCGATTCCGTCGTACGGAAACATGGGGGACACGATGACCTCGTCCTCTTCCTCGACGCCCGCGACTCCACTGCCAAAGTGGGACACAATGCCGCTGAATTCGTGCCCCATCACCATGGGGGGCGTGCGTCTGCCGGTACTGCCCGTGTACCCGTGCACATCGGACCCGCAGATGCCCACGGCCTTGACGTCCACCAGAACTTCATCGGGACCCGGTACCGGAACATTTGTGTCCCGCATCTCCATGTGCCAGGGAGCGGTATAGACAATCGATCTCATGTTGGTTGGACTGGGGTTTCCTGAGTGATCCAAGATGATTATCCCCCAACCCGGTTGCTTCAAGAACGATGTTGGGGAGAGGAAGTTGCGCGATCCGGCATGGAATGGCCTGCCCGACGGCATTGCCCGCTTATAGTTAGCCGATGACACCACACCCTTGCAAACAGCCTGTGCCAACCGAGGGGTCCGACGAGTTTCGAACACTGCAATGAGCGCCTACGCCGCAGAGACCATCGAACGACAGATCCTGAAACGGCGCATCGCCATCGCGCTGATTATCACCATCCCAACCCTATTGTTGGTTTTGTTCTACGGCTACAACCTGTATCTGGAACCGCTCATCCGGCAATGCCCTAGGGACTGCCAGGGACTGGACCTCTCTGGAGAGCTGCTGCACGATCGATCATTCGCCGGGTTCGACCTTTCCAACGCAAACCTGTCGATGGCGCTTGCCCCGGACGTGGACTTCACTGACGCAACCCTCTACTTCACCAACTTCACGGAGACCAGCCTCCAACGCGCAAGTTTCGTCGGATCCGACCTAACCGGAGCGTTGTTCGCACGCGCCGACCTGCGTGGCGCGGACTTGCGCGACACGATTCTCGACGGCGCAAGATTCCAGGGAGCCGACTTGCGGGAAACCGACCTGCGCGGAGCCCGCATGACATCGGCCGACTTGACCGGAGCTTGGCTCCGCGGCTCGACAATAGACGACGACACAGACCTGAGCGCCCACTGGGCGCGGATGTGGAGAATTGTCAACGAACCCATCGAAGGCCAAGACTTGTCCGGGGTCAGCTTCGTCAACGCCAACCTGCAGGGCATTGACTTCGGCACGGCCAACCTTGTCGGAGCCAGATTCAACAACACGGACCTGCGCGGTGCCCGTTTGGCCAACGCCAACATGACTGCGGCAGACCTGCGCAAGACCCGGATTGACGACACAACGACGCTTCCGACCACGGCCATGCTGGTTTGGCGTCTGCACAATCAGGCCCAACTGGACTGGCAACTGGCAGGCACGGACCTCAGCCACGAGATGCTGAACGGAGTGGTGCTGCAACAGGCGAACCTCTCCGGCGCCGTGCTGCGGGGCACCTCCCTTGTCACCTCCAACCTGCGGGATGCCAACTTGACGGGCGCAGATCTCAGAGACGCGGATCTAACCGAAGCGGATCTGGATCGGGCCACTCTGCGCAATGTCGATCTGCGGGGTGCCAACCTGCACGGAGCCGAATTGGGCCTGGCCGATCTTAGGGATGTCCAGATGAACGATGCCACGGTGTTGTCGGGAACCTGGCGAACGGTCTGGCGCATTGTCAACCAAGGCGGCGAGGGCCTGGACCTAAGAGGTCGATTCCTAGGCTGGGCCAACCTCGCAGGGGCCAACCTTGCAGGGGCAGATCTGACCGGAACCGATTTGCGCTTTGCCGATTTGACCAATGCCAACCTGGCCGGAGCGATTCTGGTGGATGCCAATTTGGCCAATGCCAGCCTCGATGGAGCCGACTTGACCGGTGCCAACCTAACAGGGGCGGATCTGCGCGGTACCGGTTTGGACGGCACGCAAGGTTGACCCCTTGCCAAGACCGGACGCGGCCGCCCGTTTGGTATCTCGGCGCGCTCCAAGGTCCTACAACCTCCGTGCAGGGTGGCAGGCCTGTACAAGAATGAGGATTCGGCCGCGGGTCTTGCCCCATACAACGAGCTTTCGCGTTTTTGGATTGGACTGGCTTCAAGCCTTACAATCCCCGAACCCAATCCGCTCCCACAGCGCGCTGCGCTACGGATCCTCGTAGTGTTTGTGTTCGAATTCCGATCCAATCGATCCGGATCTCCGGGCCTGCGCGCTGGACGAGCTCTTTTGTTCACTTCCTTTCGGAGGAATTCATGAAGCTGAGAAAGCTTTTGCCCTTCAGCGTGTTGCTGTTGGTGTTTGCGATGGCCTTTACGGCCTGCGCGGGCACCCCGGCCATCGAGCCCGCGGCGCCTGCCGACTCCGGCGATGCCATGGCCGATGCCGACGACATGATGGAGGACTACTCCAACGCGTCCCGCGCCGAAACCCTGATCTTCGAGGTTGACGCCCGCGGCGGCCAGTTCGCCGATCCCGAACTGCACAATCCCTACGTGCCCGGCGGCCTGCGCAACCAAGGCAACCATCAGGCTTCGACCGAGCCACTGTTCATGCTCAACTACCAGACCGGCGAAATGGAACCGTGGCTGGGTGAGTCCTTCGTCCCGAACGACACGTTCGACGTCTGGACCCTCAACATCCGCAAGGGCGTGAGGTGGAGCGACGGCGAGGACTTCAACGCCGATGACGTGGTCTTCACCATGAACATGCTGTTGGAGCACACGGAACTGAGCTACGCGGCCGCGCAACAGGACTGGGTCGATAGCGTCGAAAAGGTTGACGACTTCACGGTCGTGTTCAACCTGACGCGCCCGAACCCGCGCTACCAGCTGGACCACCACTCTGTGAAGATCTGGGGCTCCCTGCCCATCGTGCCGGAACACATTTGGGCCGGCCAGGATCCCCTGACCTTCAAGTTCTACGACCCCGACCAGGGTTGGCCCGTATGGACCGGACCCTACATCCTGGACACCATTTCGCCGACCGAGTTCAGCTACGTCCGCGACGACAACTGGTGGGGCGTTGAAGCCGGATTCCGGGACATGCCGGAACCCAAGAAGCTGATCTGGATCCGCAGCGCCTCCGACGAGACCGCGGTCAACAACTTTGCCAACGACGGCATCGACAGCCTCATGGACATTACGTTGGGCCAGCTCCAGGCCGTCCAGGCCCAGAACCCCAACGTGGTCACGTGGTTCACCGACATGCCGCTGGCTTGGGTCCCGGATCCCTGCTCCCGCACGTTCGAGCTGAACAACGCGATTGAGCCGTGGAACGACAAGGACATGCGCTGGGCAATCAACTACATGATCGACCGCGACGAAATCGTGGCGATTGCCTACGAAGGCACAACCCTCAAGAACCGCCACCCCTTCCCCGCCTATCCGCCGCTGGATCGCCTGGTCGACCTGGCCGATGCGGCCGGCACCTGGGATGTGGACCAGCTGTTCACGCACTCGCCTGAAACGGCCGCCGACATCCTGTCCGGCAAGGGCTACACCCGCGACGGTGACGGCTACTGGACCAAGGACGGCGATGAGCTCTCGCTCGAGATTGCCGTGCACGAAGGCTTCATTGAGAAGAAGCGCATCGCGCAGGTGGTTGTCGAACAGTTGCAGCGTCAGGGCATCGATGCCGTACAGGTCAACCAGGCCGGTCAGATCTGGGGTGACAACTTCCGCAATGGCAACTTCGAGTCCCGCATGGGCTGGCAAACCTGTGGTTCCGTAAACGAGCCGTGGGCAACCCTCGACAACTTCAACACCCGTTGGCTGGTTCCGATTGGCGAGCGCGCCAACAAGAACTCGTGGCGATGGAGCGGTGACAACGCCGAAGCCTTCAGCGCCCTTGTCGACCAGATCGGCGCATTGGCCGTGGGCGACCCGGCCGTGGACGATCTCTTCGTGGAGGCCTCCGCACTGCTTTTCGAGGACCTGCCGGTGATTCCGATTACCGAGGCCAAGAAGATCATTCCGTTCATGGAGACCTACTGGACGAACTGGCCCACTTACGACAACCAGTACATCCACCCGCCAACCTGGTGGCAGCACACCCACTACATCATTCACGAAGTCACGGCCGCCCAATAAAGGCTGACGCCGACAAGTGATTTGGATGCGGGGGTGGGGGTCTCAGAACCCCCACCCCCGTTCAACAGCGTTGAATTGGCCGCCACCGGGGAAATACGCACATGAGCGAGTTGACACTGGGGTACTTCCTGCGCCGACTTGGCATGTGGCTCCTCACCATCTGGATTGGCGCCACCCTAATCTTCACCATCCCCCGCCTGGCGCCGGGCGACCCCATCACGGCGATGGTGGAGCGGATGATCCAACAGGCCGGCTACATTGAGAACTCGGCCGAACTGATCGAGGCTTGGCGCGCCCGATTCGGCTTGGACGGCCCTTGGCACGTCCAATACCGAAACTATCTTCTGAGCATGGTGCGGGTTGACCTTGGCTATTCCCTGGCCAATTTCCCCGCACGGGTTACGGACATCATCGGCCGGTCCCTGCCGTGGACCCTGGGCATGGTGTCCATTGCCACGATTCTGTCATTCTGCGCCGGCAACCTGATTGGCGCGTTGATGGCCTGGCGCCGGGTACCGGCGGCCATCCGCAACATCCTGCCGGTATCCCTGACCTTCACCTCCATCCCATTCTTCATGTTCGGGATTCTCCTAATCTCGTTCCTGGCCTTCAAGTGGAAGATCTTCCCCGCCTTCGGCAACTACGGCCGCGGCGTGGAACCGGGATGGAACCTGGACTTCATCCTCAGCGTCCTCCACCACGGCCTGCTGCCGGTTCTCTCCATCGTGGTCACCTCGATGGGGTTCTGGGCCCTGGGCATGCGGGGCATGATGGTGACCACGGACGGTGAGGATTACATGATTCTGGCGAATGCCAAGGGCCTGCGCTCCCGGCGCATCTTCTGGTTCTACGGCATCCGCAACTCAATGCTGCCGCAGGTCACGGCCCTGGCACTCAATCTGGGGGCGGTGGCCGGGGGTTCGCTGTTGGTGGAACTCATCTTCGGCTACCCGGGCCTGGGCTACTTCCTGTACCAGGCCATCATTTCGGCGGACTACACCGTGATCCAGGGCATCGTGTTCATGTTGATCGTCGGTGTGGCGACCGCCGTCCTGATTCTCGACCTGCTCTACCCGATGATTGATCCGCGCATCACCTACAGCAAGGGCCAGGCATGAGCGTCGCCACAGCTGCACCTACTGGAAGCCAGGGCTCCTCCCGTCGTGGCCTCAACACGTGGGACTCGCCGTGGCTGAACTTCAAGTTTCTGCTCGGCCTGTCAATGATTGCCATCATTCTGCTGATGGCGGGAGCCGGTCCGCTGGGCCTCTATGACACGACCCGGGCGCGGGTTGCCTCCGCGCCGTTGAACCTGCCTCCTGCTTGGACCAACATCGACAATCCGTTCTTTGGCGAGCCCGATCCGGAGTATCCGCTGGGAACCGACAGCGACGGCCGGGACCTGACAGCGGTGCTGCTGGTGGGAGCGCCGCGGTCGCTGCACATCGGCCTGATCGCGGCCGGTGCCG
Source organism: Caldilineaceae bacterium (assembly GCA_965208365.1). Classification (GTDB taxonomy): domain Bacteria; phylum Chloroflexota; class Anaerolineae; order Caldilineales; family Caldilineaceae; genus Bin34. The sequence goes on from OZ242330.1 coordinate 3,975,083, forward strand.
GCATGCTAATCGGCGTGGTCTTGGGCTTCTCGGCCGGCTTCATCGGCGGCTGGTGGGATGCCTTCGTCCGGACCATCAGCGACTCGATCATCACGATTCCCGCACTGGCCGTCCTGATCGTGATCTCGGCCTTCGTCAAGAACCTGGACGTTGTGATCCTGGCACTCCTGTTGGCTGCCTTCGCCTGGCCCGGACCGACGCGCCTCCTGCGCGCCCAGGTCCTGTCGATGCGCGAGCGCGGCTACGTGCAGATGGCCCGCCTGTCCGGTGCCAACACCTTTTCCATCCTGTTCCGCGAGATGCTGCCGAACATGCTGCCGTACCTGGCCGCGAGCCTGACAGGCAACGTGTCCGGAGCCATCCTGGCCGCCACCGGCCTCGAAGCCCTGGGATTGGGACCAACCCGCATTCCCACCATGGGCATGACCATCTACCACGCCATGTATGTCTCGGCGCTGTTCCGCGGCATGTGGTGGTGGTGGGGCATGCCAATTGTGGCCTTGGTGATCGTATTCACCGGACTTTTCCTGATGACCGTGGGCCTTGACGAAATCGCCAATCCGAGACTGCGGGGGATCCGCGAGCAATGACCGCTGCGACGACCATCGACCCTGTGGACATCGTTACGGCGGACCGCGGTGCCCCGGAACAGGACACGATCCTGGACATCCGGAACCTGCAGGTCTTCTACTCCACGCCGACCGGCGACGTCCGGGCGGTTGACAATGTGTCCTTCAAGGTGCAGCGCGGCGAGATCATCGGCCTGGTGGGCGAATCCGGCTGCGGCAAGACCACCACCGCCATGGCGATTTTGCGCCTGGTGCAACCCCCGGGACGCATTGCGGGCGGGGAGATCAACCTGGACTCGGTCAACCTGGCCGACTTGGAGGGGGACGACCTGCGCGAGACCCGCTGGACCAAGCTCTCCTTGATTCCACAGGGTGCCATGAACTCGCTGAACCCGGTCATGCGCATCAGTTCGCAGATCAAGGACACCATTCGCACCCATGAAGGCAGGATCTCCAACCGGGAACTCAAGGAACGCATTCTCCAGCTGTTGCAGCTGGTGGGCCTGCCCAGCCGCGTCTACGACATGTACCCCCATGAACTGAGCGGCGGCATGAAGCAACGGGCTTGTATTGCCATGGCGATCGCCCTGGACCCGGTACTGGTCATCGCGGACGAACCGACCAGCGCCCTGGATGTCGTCGTGCAGCGGGTGGTGGGCGAAACGCTGTTGGACGTCAAGGAGCGTCTCGGTGTCTCCATGATTGTGATTGGCCACGACATGGGGTTGATGGCCCAGCTGGTGGATCGCCTGGCGGTCATGTACGCAGGCCGCATTGTCGAGTTTGCGCCGGTTGAATCCATCTTCAACGAGCAGCTCCACCCCTACACGCAGCTTCTCATCGAGTCGATTCCGTCGATCAAGGAGAAAAAGCCGCTCAAGTTGACCGAGGGGCTGACCCATGACCTGCGCACGCACATGCAGGGTTGTATCTTCCAGCTGCGGTGCCCCCACGTCATGGACATTTGCCGCGAGGAGAACCCGCCCATGCGGGCACTGCGCAGCCGGCACGAAACCGCCTGTCACCTGTACGACGACGACGGCATTCGCCTCCACTAGGGCGGGCACACCCTAGACCGAACACAGAGCCGCGAGATACATCCGCAATGGCACCACTTCTGGACATCAAGAAGGCCACCAAAATCTACGGCGGCGGCATGCTCAGCGCAGGCCCCGTCACCGTGGCCCTGCAGGACTACGACCTGACCATCGAGGAGTCCCCGGCCACCATTACCACCATTGCCGGCGAGTCCGGCAGCGGCAAGTCGACCCTGGCAAATCTGGTGCTGGGATTCACGGACCTGACATCCGGCCAAATCATCTACCGCGGACGGGATCTGGCGGACATGACCGCCCAGGAGCGCATAGGCTATCGGCGGGAGGTGCAGGCCGTCTTCCAGGATCCGTATGCCGTCTACAACCCTTTCTACCGGGTCAAGCACGTGTTCGACCTGATCATCCGCAACTTCAAGATGGCCTCGAGCAAGGCCGAAGCCAGGGAGATGATCGAGAATGCCCTGAACGTGGTGGGCATGCGCGGCGAGGAGGTGCTGGAGAAGTACCCGCACCAGTTGAGCGGCGGGCAACGCCAGCGCATGATGATGGCCCGGGCCTACATGCTGAAACCCAAGCTGATCGTGGCCGACGAACCCGTTTCCATGGTGGACGCCTCGCTGCGGGCCATGATCCTGGACATCATGCTGCGCTTGCGAGACGAGGAAGGTATGTCCTTCCTGTACATCACCCACGATCTGAGCACGGCCTACCAGATTGGGGACCACATCTACCTGCTCTACCAGGGATCGGTGGCCGAAAGCGGTGAGGCCGCCGCGGTGATCGAGAACCCGAAGCATCCGTACGTGCAACTGCTGCTCGATTCGATTCCGGTGCCCGATCCGTCCGTGAAGTGGGGTGGCGACGAGGCCACCACCATCGACGATGAGGAAATGCGGGTCAGCGTGGACAGCGGCTGCCGGTTCTATCCCCGTTGCACACAGCGGATGGACCGATGCCTGGAGGCATCTCCCGTGCCCTTCCCGGTCGGAGCCAACAATCACAATGCCTCTTGCTTTCTCTACGATGAGGAAGAAAAAATCCTGGCCTGACCGGTAAAACATCGCCCTGAAGCCGGGAGACGACTTTGATGCTTTTCGGCAGGACCATGGGCCCGTGACCGTAGACAAAATCCTGGCGGGGCGCGTCCTGGCAATCGGGTACGCCTGCTGGGACCTCACTTTCACCGTCGACCATCATTTCGGTCCCGACGAAAAGGGAACGGCGCGGGACCTTGCCCAGTGCGGCGGCGGGTTGGCCGCCAACGCAGCCGCGGCATCCGGGAGGCTGGGCTTCGACACCTGGCTGGCATCCTATCTGGGTCGGGACATGTTCGGGGACGCCCACGCCGCGGAACTCGAGGCCCACGGAGTTCACACGGATCTCCTCTTGCGCGGCGCGGTGCCCACCAGCATCTCCGCGATCATGGTCAAGCCGGACGGCCGCCGCGCGCTCGTCAACCACAAGCTGCCACAGCCGTCGATTGCACCGGACGCAATTTCCCTCGCCGACTTGCAACCCGATTGTGTACTGGTGGACGGCCGGCAGTTACCTGTCGCGCACCAGGTGCTGGATCAGGCCGCACAGTTGGGGATTCCATCGATGATTGACGCCGACAGCGCATCCCGGGACATCCTGGAGCTGGCGGTACGCGTGGACCACGTGGTCGGATCCGAGCGGTACGCAACCGAACTGGCGGGACTGGCGGATCCGGCTGCCGCAGTCGTGCGGCTGGCCAACGACCGGCAGACGTTGGTGGTGACCTGCGGAGATAAGGGGCTGCTGTGGGCCCGAGATGGTGCGTTCGGGTCCATGCCTGCCCATCAGGTCGAAGTGCTTGATACCAACGGCGCCGGCGATGCTTTCCACGGCGCATATGCAGGTGCCCTGGCCGCGGGCCTTCCTTGGTTGGAAACCCTTAGGTTCGCCAGCGCGACCGCTGCACTCTGCTGCGGTACAGTAGGATCACGCAACGGCCTGCCGTGGCAGGATGCAGTCCATGCCCTGATGCAGGAACAACCCTTGGAATCCCAGCCCATAGCGAGGACCAGACCATGACCGCCCGCATTTCCGTCTCTTCATGGACCCTGCATCGAGCCCTGGGGGCAATGTGGCTGGACGGCTTCGATCCCGCCAAGCAAACCCCGCCCGGCCCCACCCGGGAAATCGATCTCCTGGAACTGCCCGGCAGGGCCGCGGGCCACGGCGTCCGCACCTTGGAACTGTGCCACTTCCATTTTAGTTCCCGCGACGGGGGCTATCTCGCGGAACTGGCGGCCGAAGCGGACACGCACAACGTCGAACTGTACTCAATCCTGATTGACGACGGAGACATCACAGCGCCGGATCCGGCAGTTCGGGACAGGGACACAGCCTGGATCCGCAGTTGGATCGACACGGCGGGCGAACTTGGCGCCAGCGCGGCCCGCGTGATTGCCGGCGATACCGATCCCGTGCATGCCAACGGCAGCCTGATGGAGGATCCCAACATCCGACAAAGTGCGACCGCCCTCAAGGAGCTTCATGCCTACGGGGCGGACAAAGGTGTCAAGGTTTTCACGGAGAATTTCAAAAAGCTGTCGTTGAAGGCGGATCAGTTGTTGGCCATCCTCGAACTCTGTGACGGCCAAATCACCATCTGTGCCGATTTCGGCAACTTCAAGGGCGAGGACCGCTACGAGGAATTTGCCAAGATTGCGCCGCATGCCACCTCCGCCCATGCCAAGGCCCAGTACACCGACGACGGGGCCATCATCCCGGACGATCTGATTGGGGGCATGCGCGTGCTCAACGAACACAACTTCCAGGGACCGTTTTCCCTCATTTTTGACCAGCCGATGGCCGATGGCAAGACCGAGTGGGACTACCTGGACTTGATGAAGGGCATCGCCGACCAGCACATTCGAGCTTGAAACCAGCCGGATGCGCGGCAGGCGGAACGCAATGCGCCTGGACACCGGCGACCGGTACGCGGCAGCCCAAGGGCTGCCGCGTTTTGGTTCAAGGGACGCGGGCCCGCGCCCCATACCGCATCCGGACCAATCAGTTGACCGCGGAGGCACCCTGTGATCGAAACCCAATGGTTCTTTGATGTGGATCGAGTGGACTCGACTGTCTACGACATCGTTACCTCCGGACCGGGGCCCTCCGGATCCCTGCCCTTGGACGACGACCTGCTCCGCAATGCCCCGTCCGGCGACTTGTTCGGACTCACCCAGAATGCGGGAATGGGCTGGTCCCCGGGCCGATTGCGCCAACCCGAGTTCCTGATTCTTTCGACCCAGGGCGGCCTCAGGGCATCCGACGGGCGTCCGATCGCCCTTGGCTTCCACACGGGTCACTGGGAAGTGGGGCTCCTCGTGGAGGAGGCCGCACGCACGATCGCGTCCCTCGACTGCACCCCCTTTGCAGCCTATGTGAGCGACCCGTGCGACGGTCGCACCCAGGGAACCCGGGGGATGTTCGACAGCCTGGCCTACCGCAACGATGCCGCCCAGGTTATGCGAAGGCTCATCCGCTCCCTGCCCACGCGCAAGGGAGTCATGGGAGTTGCGACCTGCGACAAGGGACTGCCGGCCATGATGATTGCCCTGGCATCCCAGTCGAACCTGCCGGCGGTCGTCGTGCCCGGTGGGGTCACCTTGCCTCCGGAACGCGGCGAGGATGCGGGCAAGGTCCAGACCATCGGCGCCCGGTACGCGCAGGATTTGATTTCGCTGGAAGAGGCAGCCGAACTCGGCTGCCGGGCCTGCGGTTCGCCCGGCGGCGGTTGCCAGTTCCTTGGCACGGCCGGTACCAGCCAGGTTGTGGCTGAAGCCCTAGGCATGTCTGTGACCCACTCCGCCCTGGCCCCTTCCGGACAGGAAATTTGGCGGGACATGGCCCGGCAGTCCGCCAAGTGCCTGGTCCGCATGCACGCCGACGGCATCACGATGGCGAACATCCTGACCGAGGACGCCCTGCACAACGGCATGGTGGTGCATGCCGCGTTCGGCGGCAGCACCAACCTGTTGCTGCACATTCCGGCAGTGGCGTTCGCGGCCGGTCTGCCCCGCCCCTCCGTGGAAGACTGGAAACGCATCAATTCGAAGGTGCCGCGGCTGGTCGACGTCCTGCCCAACGGTCCCCGCGGTTGGGTCACGGTGCAGGCATTCCTCGCGGGCGGCGTGCCCGAGGTGATGCTGCACCTCAGGAACATGAACCTGCTTAAGCTGGACGCCCTGACGGCCACCGGCCAAACCGTTGGCGACAATCTGGACCAGTGGGAACGCAGCGAACGCAGAGCGCGGGTGCGGTCGATCCTGGAGGAACGGGACGGAGTCGCGCCCGACCAGGTCATCATGGGGCCCGTCGCAGCGCTGCGGAACGGAATGACCAGTACCGTAACCTTCCCCACCGGCAATCTGGCACCGGAAGGGTCCGTCATCAAGAGCACATCCATCGATCCGACGGTGCTGGACGATGCCGGAGTCCTGCACATGACCGGTCCGGCCCGCGTATTCACTCGGGAACGCGATGCCATCAGGGCCATCAAGGGTTTGACGGACAGTCCGGTCCAGGCCGGCGATATCATCATCCTCATGGGCCGCGGTCCTGCCGGCAGCGGCATGGAGGAGACCTATCAACTGACGTCAGCCCTCCGCTATCTGGAGTGGGGCAAGCATGTGGCTCTGGTGACCGATGCGCGATTCAGCGGTGTCAGCACCGGCGCGTGCATCGGCCACGTCGGACCGGAAGCGCTGGCAGGCGGCCCGCTGGGCCGGTTGCGGGAAGGAGACCAAGTCACCATCGAAGTGGACACGCGCAACCTGACCGGATCGATCAACCTGACCGGCACCGCGGACGGAACCGTGCTGTCCCCGGATCAGGCTCAGGCTGTGCTGGATACCCGCACACCACACCCGGATCTGGGCCCGGACGACCTGCTACCGGAGGACACACGCCTGTGGGCCGCCCTACAGAACGCGAGCGGAGGCACTTGGGGAGGGTGCGTGTACGACGTGGACGCCATTGTGGAAGCACTGAACGGCCATACCCAGTAGTTCACAGAGTGCGAGGGTTGCCGTCCACAGGTCCCCGGTTCCGGACTTCAGCATTCTCGCTGCCTGCCCGTACAAATTCCAGCTGCAACCATGGAGGTGTATAAATCCGTGATCGTCGGGCTTACCGGAATCGGTGCCCGACGTCCCGAATCGGCTTCTGGGATCCCCGTGTACGGAGAGGTTGGCAGATCCCATGCAGCGGCCTATCACCAGCATCCACAAACCGATGTGGTCGGGATTTGTGACATCCGACCCGAGGCCCTGTCGGAGTTCAAGGATTTGTGGGGCGACGTCTGGCCCGATGTCCGCTGCTACACCGACTACCAGGAGCTGCTGGAACACGAGCAGCCGGACATCGTGAGTGTGGTCACACCGGACCACCTGCATGCCGACATCACAATCGAGGCGGCCCGCGGCAGTGCCCGCGCTGTCCTGTGCGAAAAACCCATCGCCACCACACTGGCGGATGCCGACCGCATGATCGAGGTGACGGCCGAGGAGGGGGTTCTGCTTTCAGTAGAGCACACCCGTCGCTGGAGCCATGAGTTCCACCTTGTGCGCCAGTTGATCAGATCGGGTACATACGGCTCTCTCCGCAACATTGTGGCCAATCTGTACGGTCCGCGCGCCATGTTGTTCCGCAACGGTACGCATACGGTGGACATGATCTGTTTTTTCGCCGAGTCCGACCCTGAGTGGCTGACAGCCGCCTTGGAACCGGGATTCGAGGGTTATGGAGAATATCTGGGGGACGGAGGCCACGATCCGGCTTCCGAGCCTTCCGCAAACGCCTTCATCCAATTCGCAAACGGGGTGCGTGCCTACTACAACAGTGCCAAGTCGAACTTCACCGGCATGCAGTTCGAGTTGCTGTTGGACGATGCCAGAATCGAGGTTTCCGATCGCCGAACCGTGGTCATCACCAGTTCCGGCTACCTGAACTGGTCCTATCAGGATATGGTTTCGGACCGCGCATACGCGATGGTGCACCAAGCAGGGGCGGTGGCCGAACTGGTGCAAGTTCTGGACCACGGCGGCACTCTGGCATCACCCGGTACCAAGGCACGCCAGAGTCTGGAAATCCTGCTGGCGATGCTTCAATCTCACGTTGAAGGGAACGCGAAGGTCGCCATGCCCCTGGCTTGAACCCAGGCAAAGTGCGCCTGGCCGCGTGGAGACATGTGCACCGAGGACTCCAATGAAACTTGCAACCTACCAATCTGACACCGGACCTCGTACCGGGGCCGTTGCCGGAGACCGCATCATCGACTTGGTTGGGGCCTTGGACCTGAGCGGCCTGGCACCTGCCAGCCTGGCAGCCACCATGCAGTCACTCCTCGCTGCCGGAACGGACGGTCTCCGAACTGCCGCGGCAGCCGTAGAGTGGCATCAGCAGAGCGGTTCGGAGACATCCAACTTTGATCTGACCGACGTGCGGTTGCTGGCCCCCTTGCCCAATCCGGGAAAATTGATGTGCCTGGCAGGCAACTACGCCGATCACATCCTGGAAGGCGGCGGCGTCTTTCCCGGCAAGGACAAAATGACGCCGCACTTCTTCATGAAACCCTCAACAGCCGTGATCGGGCCGGGCGCGGCGATTCGCATTCCGCCATCAACTAAATTCGCCGACTGGGAACTAGAACTGGCCGTGGTGGTTGGCCGGGCTGGGCGCGGGTTTTCCGTAGAGGAAGCCCAGTCGGCCATCGTCGGCTACACGATCTTCAACGACATCTCCGCGCGCGAACTGTCCTTCCGGGACAACCTGCCCATGCAGGAAGGGGACGGCTTCTTCGACTGGTTGGTCGGCAAGTGGCTCGACACTTTCGGTCCCATGGGGCCTTGGATCACCACGGCCGACGAAATCACGGACCCCTCGGCTCTCACAATGCAACTGTTCCTGAACGACGAGCTGCAACAAGATGCCAGTACCGGCCAGATGATCTTCTCGCCGGCAGAAGCGCTGGCGTTCATCACCCAGTTCGTCACGGTCGAACCGGGCGACATGATCAGCATGGGCACCCCCGCCGGAGTTGGGCACTCGAAGAAGCTCAGGTTGCAGCCCGGCGATCGCATCCGGGGCGAAATCGCCGAACTAGGCACCCTGTCCAACCCGGTCGAGGCCTTGTCCTGAATTCAAGCCCCCGGGGCAACCAAGTTTTCCCGAATGCGATCTCGCAGCCGCCGGGCACGCCGGGGATCCCCCTCCACGGAGCTGACAGACACGAGCAAGCCGTCGGTTTCGAGCACGGCCGGCACCCGGAAGTCACCCGATGTTGTATCGGTCGCCACATTGCAGAACAGACCGAGTTCGGCAGCATCCTGCGCGATCTTCACGTTAATCCGATGGTCGTTGGTGGCCGCAAACACCAGGCAACACCCCTGCAGATGGTCGGGTCGATATCGTCCGCGGATCCAGTCCACCTCGCCGGACCGAGACCAGTCCTGCAGCTCAGAAGTGGCGGTCGGACTGCACACCACCACCCGTGCCCCAACGTCAAGCAGGCGTCGAACCTTGCGTGCACCAACCCTGCCGCCACCCGCCACAAGAGCCCGGCGACCGGCAAGGTTGGTCAGTGTCATGGGATACAAACCGGATGGTTTCCGAGATTCCGGCACCTCATCGGAAGGTTCCGAAGAGGAGAGTTGGAGGTCTGCGTCACGCCTGACAAATCCGGACGCATCCGGTGAGGCAAGGTCCTCGTCCCCCGGTTTCCATGCACCGGCCACCTCGCCAATGACGATGATGGTCGGGTATCCAATTGACTGTTCCCTGACGGTTGCATCCAATTGTCCCAGCACCGTCCGGTGGGTGGACTGGGTCGGAAGGGTCCCGTCGTTGATCAGCAGGACCGGCGTGTCGGGAGCCCGACCGGCAGCAACTAGTTCGGTCTGAAGTTCCAAGGCCGCGCTGACACCCATAAACACCACAACCGTGTCCAATCCGGCCAGCGCACGCCACTGGTCGTTTGGCAAGGTCCGCCCTGTCATCGGACGGCCGGTCATGACGGCAAAGGTTGACGACAGGCCACGCCGGGTCAGGGACAGACCTGCAGTCGCCGTGGCACCCGTCAAGGCACTGATCCCCGGTACAACCTCCACTGCGCAACCCGCTTCCAGTAGGGCCTGGCGCTCCTCGGCTCCCCTGCCGAAGATGTACGGATCACCGCCCTTGAGCCGGACCACGCGCTTTCCTTGGCGGGCCATGCGAACCAGCATTTCGTTGATGTCGCGTTGCGAGGGGGACGACCTGCCGGGTGCCTTGCCCACATCGATGCACTCGATGGAAGGTGGCAGTTCGGCAATCAGGGTGTCGGACACAAGCCGATCGTGAACCACCACATCGGCGGCATGCAGCAGTCGATGGCCTTTTCGAGTGATGAGTTCCGGGTCACCGGGACCCGCGCCCACCAGCCAGACCTTGCCCTGCCCCGTCATGGCGGCATGCCTGTAGCCTCTACAGCGACCGAATCGAGGCCGATGGCCTCCACCGTACTTGAGACTAGATCGTGCAGAATCGGGGTCAAGAAAGTGGTCTCGCCCAGATGATCCGTCAGGACCACGGCGCAGTCCGGATACCTGTTCTGGAACAATCCGATGGCCTTGGGCACGTCCTCCCGGGTGTGGCGGCCCGCGCTGAGCAGGACCGGCACCACGCACAATCTCCTGATCCCTTCGTCATAAAGGTTGGAGGCTGCGGTCAGAACATCTGGTTGCTCGACATCCAAATACCCGGTTGCAACCGGAACCGGCGACAGGAGCTCCCGCAGCCGACCAGTCATCCTGCGCACCTGCTCTACTGCCGGCTCATACCGGGAACCGTGTACGACGAACAGGCAACCCTGTTCGGGATCGGAAGGGTCGATGGCAGAAAGCGCAAGTTCCATCACCGCTCGGGTCCAGGCAGGGTGCTCTGCAATCTCCGGCCCCAAAACGCTTCCAACCCCTGGCCAGCGGCGGTCCATATCGCGGAGCCGTTTCGGCAGATCCCGCCTAGTGTATTGGCCGCCGAACAGGAAATAGGGTTGGACCCGTATGGTGGTCGCGCCCGTGGCGGCCAGCTTGGCAAAACCAGCCTCAAGCAGCGGTTCGCCGTAATTCAAGAAACATCCCAGGGCCTTCGGGGGCTCGTTCCGTTCGACTTTCCACGTAGCGTTCAGTTCGGAGACTACTGCACGCAGAGGCGTGTCGGCTCCGTTTCGCAAGCTGCCGTGGGCAACCAGCAGCACTCCATCCATGGCGGCAGCTCATCGTCCAGTTCGGACATCGCGGGCTTCAACCCGGCGATCCCGGACCGGAGACCGAAACGCGGAACCTGTCGCCCACAGGTCTCCGGCACAGGAGCCGACTGACGCGCATCCTGGCCGGTCAACCGGATTGTCCGGCCAGTGCCAACTCCTCGGGAGTATCGTCATCGGTCTGCAAGCCGCACTCGGTCTTGTCCATCCCGCGCCACCGGCCGGCCCGTTCGTCCTCGCCTTCCGAAACCGGCTGTGTGCAGGGCCAACAACCGATCGATGGATAGCCTTGGTCGTGCAGTTCGTTGTAGGGCAGGTTGTGTTCCCGCACGTAGTCCCAAACCTGGTCACCGGTCACTTCTGCCATTGGGGTAAGCTTCAGGACGTTGAACTTGTCGTTCCAGGCAATATACGGGGTGTCGACACGGGTCGGAGACTGATCACGCCGGATGGACGTGATCCAAATCGAACTGTCCTTGAGGGCATGGATTTGGGTGTACACCTTTCTGATTTTGCAGCACTGGTTGGGATCCGTGCTGTACAGGGCCGGACCATACCGTTCGGCTTGTTCGGGGATCGTAAGGTGCGGCATTATGCTGCGGAAGCTGCGCCCGAAATGTTCCTCGGCTCGGGCAATCTGGTCCATGGTCTGAGGGAACAGGTACTCGGTGTTGAGATAGTAGATGTCGATGTGGGGATCGATCTTTAGGGCCATGTCCATCATCATCAGACCGGAGGGGCCAAACGAAGTGCCCAGGGAAACCCCGGTCCGGAAGTTGGAAAGGCACCACTCCAGAATCTCCTGAGGCGTACAGGACTCGAACTGCCGATTCATTTCTTCAAGGAACTCGGCCGTGACGAATGCCGGGCGGCCAGTGCTGGTGGCGAAGAAAGTCGGAGCGTGGTGAGACATATGCCTCCAGGTTGGAACGTGGAAAACAATCAACTCGACATGGATTGAAGAATGGCATTGGCGTGGCCGCTGGCGAGTGCCAACCGCGCCGCCTCGATTCCGGAAGGAATGTCCGGTGCGCTGCCGAACAGCGACAGGATTACACCCGTCGTCAAGGCCACCTGATCCCTGGCCGGACAGTCCTCGTCGTTGACAGCCTGCCCGTTGAGGGCGGCATGCGCCGCGGGATCCGGATTCGGTTCCACTGCCACGCGCCGGGCGAATCCGAGGGCTTCCGGGGCAAGAACCACGGTTTCATTCGCAGACTGTCCGTAGATGCGGGTCTTGCGGCCCGAGCGCATCTCGATCGAGCCTTCCTCGCCCTGGACAATCCAACTGGCTTGCCCGCCGGTCTGGGCGGCCCGAACATGGTCGATGTATTTGGTGTGGTAGAAGCCCGTCACCTGCCACTCGGCGTTGGCAGGATTCACAAGCTTCTCAATCGTATTCAGTACGGTCCGCAAACCGAATTCCCACCGCGTCGGCAACAGGTCGTGCCATGCGGGCATGAACCGAGCGGCACCGCAGTAGGCCACGCCGTTCGCCTCCAGCCTAAATCCGGCCTCGGCGGGGGATAGATCGGTGGCAATACCCAGCTGGTCCAATACGGCACCTACCGTTATCCCTGCCTTGGTCGGGACGTTCTCGTCACCGTGCAGCATGACCGGCAGACCGCAGGCGGCCAGGGTCAACGCCACGGCCGGGACCAACTGTGCCGTCCGTTCCTTGCCGTCGTAGGGAACCGCCAGATCAAGCAGGGGTGAAACCGAGTGCGGAACGGGTTCCATCCACCGTTGGCGCACTGCGTCCGCAAACCCGGAAATCTCGGCGGCGCACTCGCCCTTGACCCGCTGGGCGATCAGGAAAGCACCGGTTTGCGCTTCGGTGGCCGAACCGCCGAGAATGCGGTCCAAGGCATCGCAGGCTTCCGTCCGGGTGAGATCCCTGCGCAGGGTGGCACCGCGTCCAAGGGCCTGCACATGCGGAATGAATCCGGCCGGATCGCGCGCGGAAACGACCGCATCCGCCGTTGGCGGTGCATGCAGAAAAGTAGCGACCGACATGTTCAGGATCCTGCGATTCGGGTTCAGTTGCCTGACGCCTGCACGGAAGCCACCGAATGCTCACCGGCCACTGCCACCGTCAAGGTTAAGGGCAGCCGTTCGTCAATCCCGGGATGGGACACCGAAACGTCCGCGGAACCGAACACCTCTGCCAGCCATTCCTGCACCAAGGCCGCGACCGCCTGCACGTTTGTTTCCGTAAAGGCATAGCGCAACCGGTCCGGAACCGTCAATTGCAGACGGCCCGGGTTGATCGACACTCCCAAGCCGGCTTCCTGTTCGAGAGCCTCGGCCGCTTCCAGGGCGTTGGTCCACAACTGGCGAAGCCGTTCCAGGAAGGATGCCTCGTCCGACAGGCGGGCGTGTTTGCGGGTGTAGTGGAAACCCTGACCCGATTCGGCTAGCGGCAGACCGTTGTCGATGCCGCAGTCGTCCGTATGCCCAATCAGGACCACGCCGGGACTGGCCTCCACATGCTTGTAGTCGGCCACATCAATCAGCATGGTCGACAGCCGGCCGTTCTGAATCCAGCCATGGAAGACCGGAATGACATCGTCCAGGTTCACTGGTGCGTCACCATGCAGTTCAAAGCGCAGGATGAGCCGTTGGGGCTGTTCCATGACCAACGCTCCCTACAGCTGAATGCCGCCGGTGGACGGCGTCGCGGCCGCCGCAATGCGGCCGTCGCAGGCATGGGCGGCCTCGATGAACAGATAGGCCTCTTCGATCGTCTCGTGGGCCGCCACCGCGTCCGGATCTTCGACGCGCTGTCGGTGGTGCTTAAACAGGTACTGGCCGAACTTGCCCTTGGCAAAACGATCAAAGAACAGTTCAGTGTCGTAGAAGCGGCTCTTAAACTCCGCCACAATCTCGGCTTCTTCGTTGGTGATGTCCACTGTCTGGCCGCGCAGCAGGGCCCTGGCCGCAAGCACCATCGACTGCACCGCCCCGGCGTAGGCCTCGCCGTGCCGCCCGTCGTCCATGGCAATTTGGGCATCAAACACCTCGGCCTCCGCCCGCGCAATCTCCAGGATGAACAGCGACACGACTTCGCCGGCGCATTCGCCGACTCCAATGTCTCCGGTGGTGAATTCCCGGGGATCGCCCCAGTCGCTGTAGAACTGGGGACTATCCTCGTACAGGGGGATTTGGGTGAAAGGTTTGAGAAGTTCGCGAATGTTCTTCTTGCCGAAGCGATTGACCCAGGACTGGAACGATTCGCCAGCCTCGCGGTCGGTGTGGAACCGGTTGGTCAATTCGGTCAGGACTTCGGGCACGGAGCGCGACGGGACGGCCCCCACGGCTAGGCCGTAGCTGCCGGCGTTCTCCTGCCACTGACCGCCCAACACCACCTGGAAGTGGGGCACGGTCCGCTTGTTGCGATGGCGGCTGTTGCCAAAGAAGCCGATGTCCGCCACGTGGTGCTGGCCGCAGGAATTGAAGCAGCCACTGATTTTGATTTTGAGCTCCTGCACTTCAGGAGGCAGTGCCTCCACCTGTTGGGCCAGTCGCGCTCCCAGTTCCCCGGCCAAGCCGCGGGACGAGGCAATGCCGAGCTTGCAAGTATCCGTGCCGGGGCAGGCGGTGATGTCCGCAATGCTTCCGGCCCAGGGCGTAGCCAGGTTGGCCGCCTTCAGGTCCGCGTAGAGGTCGCGCAGATCCTGGTCGGCAACCCACCGCAGGACGAAGTTCTGTTCCACGGTGGTGCGAATGTGGTCGCCCACGTACCTGCGGGCGATGTCCGCCAGATCCAGAGACTGCTGTACGGTCAAATCACCGAGCGGCAGGGCGACGTGCACGACGGAGAATCCTCCCTGGCGCTGTCGATAGACGTTGGTGGCGAACCAGCGTTCGTACTCGGGATCGGAATCCCCGTACTCGATGGCAATCGGCTGGCGCACCGGCTGCTCGGTAAAACCTTCGAGGCCATCCAGGTAGCTGATCCAGCGGTCATCGTGAGGCAGGATCTCCCGCTCCTCGAAAACCAGCCGACCGAACTCCTCCATGCCCAGCTTGGCCACGAGGAACTTGATGCGGGCCCGGTTCCGGTTGCGCTTTTCGCCCAGCCGGGCAAAGACGCGACAGACCGCTTGGGAGAGAGGCAAAATTTCTTCTTCGGATACGAACGCCTGCAAGAGGCGGGCCTGATGGGGTACGGCTCCCAGACCGCCGCCCACGTACATGTCGAATCCCCGAACCGTGCGACCCTCGCGTACCTCGGTGCGGGCAATGAAACCCAGATCGTGCATCGACACCAGGCCGCAGGCCTCGTGTTCACAGCCGGAGAAGGCAATCTTGAACTTGCGGCCGAAATCCTGCACATCGTCGTGACCCAGCAGGAAGAACGTGAGGGCGTCGGCATAGGGGGTTACATCGAATTCCTCGGTGCGGCACACCCCGGCCAAAGGGCACGCCGTGACGTTGCGCACCGAGTTGCCGCAAGCTTCGCGGGTGGTGATGCCAACCGCGGCCAGGCGGCGCATCAAGTCGGGGGTATCCTCCACATGGACGAAATGCAACTGGAAGTCCTGCCTCGTCGTGATGTGCAGGATCCCGTCGGAGTATTCGTCCGCCAGTGCGGCCAGGACTTCCAACTGGTCCGGCTTGAGACCGCCCCAGGGAATTTTGATTCGCTGCATGCCGGGCGCATCCCAGAACGTGTCGGGACCCTTGACGGCCTCGCCCGACGGAAAATTGAGTTCCTGTTCCCGAATGCCGTCGTGCCGTTTGCCGTTGTCGTACCGCTGACCGTAGACCCCTCGCCGCAGCCGGGTCTCGGCGAATACCTTGTCCTCCAAGGTGCCATTGAACACCAGGCCCATCTGGCCTTCGAAGGTGTCTACCTCCTGTGCCCAGCTTTCGGGAATCTGATCCTGGAGGGCGGACTTCCAACTGTTGGCCATGGGGACTCTCTCAAATGAAATGGACGAAGGCACGGATCGAGCCTTCTCTGGGCATACGCCTGGACCGGCCGGGGCAAACCATGACGAGGGCAGCGCGGACCGCTTCCGGCCACGTCGGACAGGCAAAAAAACAGGCCCGTCCAACGACGAGCCTGCGGTCTTGCGATGCTCGCACCTGTCGGTTGGAGCACCGCGCCAAACGGAGTTCGCCGTCTATCCGGAAGGACAGCAACTACACGAGCAGCTGCAACTACACGAGCAGCTGCAACTGGTACGGCAACAGCAGCAGCCGCAGTTGCAAGTTGAGCAGGCCTGGCAGGCCGAGCAACAACTCGAGATTTTGGCAGCACCAAGCTGGCACTGCATTCCAGAATCAATTCTCTCCATGATTGGATCTCCTTACTTCGAGTCGAAGAGTAACGGTCATCCAACAACACCGATTCTAACACAGGGCCAAAGCAGCTTGCACCACATGTTGATGGCCGGCGCCCTGTGTCAGTTTCGCAGGGCGCGGATCGAGCCAAGCACACGAGCCACGGTCCAGGTTGGGTGTACTTCACGACAACCAACAAGGGGGATTCGCCGCGGTCGTCAATCCCCCCAACCTTGGCCAATGTCCATGTCCGCCCCAGGTCCCATCCCTTCATGAGCCGCGTCCGACAGCTCAACCACGTGCGTACCTGATCTTTCCGCGCCGGGCCATTTGTCTTCCTGGACCGCAAACATCTCTTCACCATACAGTGGTGAACGGCGCCAGCGCGGCAGCCATGGCATACCAGTTGGGCGTTGATTGATGGCGGGTTCCATAGTCGCGATCCTACCGGTGTCGGTCGTGTTCGTGTTCCCGCAGCGGTATTCCGTGCGGAGCATTGTATTGACCGGCACCAAGGGCACCAAGGGTTGAAGAACCTGTTTGGTTCACCGGCTTCTCGGTTGCTTGTTCGTTTGGGTGTCGACTCGTTTGGCACGGCCCAAAGGCCACGGTGACCGGAAGTTGGGCCTTTGGGCAAAGACCCCGATGGGAATGGCGACAACATCGGCAGCAGCCGACCTGCGACGACACACACCTTCAATCCCGCTTCCCGGCCCGGATTCGGTGTCCACTGGATGACGGCCGGACCGGGTGGCAGTGGCTTCAGTCCCCAAACGGGAACGCGAACTTCACAATTTATGTTTTCTTGATTCGCCCCTGTAGGCGAGCAACGATTCCTGCGCTGTGTGCCAACTACGCTGTATCCGGTCGGCTGGCAAGGTGCATCCCATCACTCGGGTCAACCGTGTCCAACCGACTCCCGCATTCATCCCATCACTCATAGGACACAGACCATGGTGCAATTGAAGTCGTTGCCACGCCCTGCGAGGCTTGTCAGCCTCAGCCTCCTCCTGGCCTTGCTGACTACGGCCGCCGTGCTGATGGCTGCCGTCCGGCAACCGGTGTTCGGACAGTCCGCACCGCCTGCCGGCCCGATGCTCGATGCCGGCACAATCTATGACCGAATGACCGACAGCGTGGTCCGCATCGAGGCCACCGGAGGCGACGAAACCGCGTTTCTTGGCGATATGGATCTGGACGCGCTGCAGGACCGCTTGCCCCCCGCCATCAGGAACCAGATACAGAAGGGATTCGCCGATGGACGCCGGGGTTCCGGTTTCTTCTTCGACAACGCCGGCCATATTGCCACCAGCAACCATGTGGTTGACGGTGCCGAGGCCATACACGTCGTGTTCGCCGACGGAACCTTCGCGGCAGCCGAGATTGTCGGCCAGGATCCACACTCGAATCTGGCGATCCTCGCCGTGTCCGACCTTGACCGCGTGATCGCCCCGCTGCCGGTGGCGGACAGCACCGCGCTGGAAATCGGCGACTCCATCTATGCCTTTGGCTACCCGGGCAATTTGTTCGGTACGCTCACCCAGGGAATCGTCAGCGGATTTGAGACTGGGCCGGCCAGCGAGACGGGATATTCGGTACCCAACTTGATTCTGAGCAACCTCAACCTCCTGCCCGGACATTCCGGCGGTCCGTTGGTCAATGCCTCGGGCGAGGTAATTGGCATCGCCAATGGCAGACTTCAGGGCTTCAGGGGCGAAGGCTCCCTCAGCCGCAATGTTCCGGCAAGCATGTTGACCCGTGTCGCACCGGATCTGATTGCAAACGGTAGCGTCATCTACCCGCAGCTGGGACTGTCCGGCGGTAATCTGTCCGTTGGACAGGCGGCCGCGATCGGCTTGGACACCATCCACGCGGGGGCGTTTGTCAATCGTTTGCAGCCGGACGGCCCGGCGGCAAGCGGAGGCATCGAGGAGGGCGACATCGTGGTGTCGCTTGGCGGCAACCAAGTGCGCACATTCAGTGAAATGGTCGGCATGTTGATCCTAGACTACAACGCAGGCGATGAGGTGTCGGTCGGAGTCCTGCGCGACGGCAAGACGGTCGATCTGACGGTGACTCTCGGCACACGAAGCTAGAACGCGCGGGTCTGCCAAGACCCGAAGTCGGCTTTCGGCCGGCCCAATTTGCTCCAAGGACCGGGTTCGGACCCGGTCCTTGGTCTTGGCATTTTGGCCACCAGCCGGAAGCGGTACCATCCCTGACCTGAACAAGCCGGATTGTTCTGGGCATCGCGGATCCCAGGTGCTAGAATCCGACGCTCGGAGTACCCCTCCACCCCTCAGCATCCCCAACAGGCACTTTACATGGGCCAGATCGTCAACCGCGAGGTAGTTCTTGCGTCCCGTCCGGACGGCATGCCAGCTCCCGAGAACTTCGAAATCCGGGAATCGGTTGTGCCGGACCTTGGCTCGAACGAGCTGCTGATTCGGAACAAGTTCATGTCCGTGGATCCCTATATGCGGGGACGCATGCGGGCGGGCAAGTCCTACGCGGCCCCCTTCCAGGAGGGCGAGGCCATGTACGGTGGCGCCGTCGGCACGGTGGTGGCATCCAACAATGCCAACTGGAAGGAAGGCGACGAAGTCGTAAACTCGTCGGGTTGGCGGGAATACACGGTATCCACGGGTATGGGCCTGAACCGTGTCGACACCTCCATTGCCCCCATGCAGAGCTTCCTGGGCATCGCCGGTATGCCCGGCCAGACCGCCTATTTCGGACTGCTGCGCGTTGGGGAGCCCAAGCCTGGCGAAACCGTCTTTGTATCCGCGGCGTCCGGCGCGGTGGGCGGACTGGTGTGCCAGATCGCCAAGCTCCATGGCTGCCGCGTGGTCGGCAGCGTCGGGTCGGCGGCCAAGGCCCAGTGGCTGCGGGACGAGGCCGGAGTTGACGAAACCATCGTCTGGCGGGATACCGACGACCTGAGCGCCGAGCTCGGTCGCGCCTGCCCCGACGGCATCGACGTCTACTTCGAAAATGTGGGGGGCGAGCACCTGCAGGCGGCTCTGGCCAACATGAACATGTACGGACGCGTCGCGGCCTGCGGCATGATTTCCACCTACAACGCGCGCACGCCCCAACCGGGACCGAGCAACTTGATGCTGATCGTCGGCAACCGCATTCGCATTCAGGGATTCATCGTGTCGGACTTCGCAGAGGACACGGACCAGTTCTACGCGGATCTCAAGAAGTGGATTGACACCGGTCAAGTCAAGTGGCAGGAAACCATCGTGCACGGGATCGAACAGGCACCGCAGGCCTTCATCAACCTGTTCACCGGAGCCAACAACGGCAAGATGTTGGTCCAACTGCACGACTGACGGACCTTCCGCCTGCCGGCGAGCACCATGTCCATGGCATCACTCCCGTTTTCCTCGGTGGCCCGCCTGCCGTTGCCCGGCGACAACGTTGCCATTGCTACGCGCCGGTTGGAAAGAGGCACCGAGATCGCGACGGAACAGGGCACGTTCGCCTTGGATGCGACGGTCCTGGAGGGACACCGCTTCGCCATCGAGCCGATCGCAGCCGGCAAACAGCTGCTGTCCTGGCAGATGCCGTTTGGCACGGCCGCTGTCGGGATCGAACCGGGCCAGTACGTGTGCAACGACGGCATGTTGGAAGCGTTGGCAGGCCGTGCTGTGCAAATGGACCTGCCCGCAACCCCGAACTTCGAAAGCGAAATCCCGCCGTTCGTTCTGGATGCCGAATCGTTCCAGCCCGGTGAACCGGTGCCGGTCAATCCCGTTCCGGACACGTTCAGGGGTTATCCCCGGACCGGAGGACGCGGCAGCGGCACGCGCAACGTGATCTTGCTGCTAGGTACATCGTCTCTGACCGGCGGCTTTGTCCGGGCCCTGGAAGCCACACTCCAGGCCGATGCCGACGCCCTTGACAACGTGGATGCAATCGTGGCCGTGGCCCACACCGAAGGTGCGGTTCCGGACCCAAACAACCTGGAGTTGGTCCTGCGGACCCTGGCCGGGTTCGTAATCCATCCCAACGCCGCGGCGGTGTTGGCGGTGGACCATGGGACCGAACCCGTCAACAATCGGGCGCTCGCGGCGTGGATGGCCGACAAGGGCTACCCGGTCGGCCATGTCAAGCACGAGTTCCTGTCCCTCTCCGGAACCTTTGAAGAGGACCTTGACCGCGCCGCCGACACGGTTCGCAACTGGTATCCAGAACTGGCCCAAACACAACGGATCGCCCAGCCCGTATCGGCACTCAAGCTTGCGCTGCAGTGCGGTGGTTCCGACTCGTTTTCGGGAATCTCGGGCAATCCGCTGGCCGCCTGGGTGGCGCGCGAAATCATCCGCAACGGCGGGGGAGCCAATCTTGCCGAAACCGATGAGTTGATCGGTGCGGAACCCTACATCTGTAACAACGTCAGGGATCTGGCCACGGCCCGCGAGTTCCTGGACACCGTGGAGGCCTTCAAGGCGCGGGCAGCCCGCCACGGCCATTCGGCGGAGGGGAACCCGTCCGGCGGCAACAAGTTCCGCGGCCTCTACAACATCTTCCTCAAGTCCATCGGGGCCGCCATGAAGCGGGATCCGGACGTGCGGCTGGAGCACGTTCTGGCCTACGGGCAGCTGATGAAGGAACCAGGCTTCTGCTTCATGGATAGTCCCGGCAACGACTTGGAGAGCATCGCCGGCCAGGTTGCCTCGGGTTGCAACATCATCTTCTTCGTGACCGGCAACGGATCGATCACGAACTTTCCCTTCGTACCCACCGTCAAAATTGTCACAACCACCGAACGATTCAACCTGCTCCAGGGAGACATGGACATCAATGCGGGCCGCTACTTGGACGGCACGCCGATGGACGACTTGGGTCGGGACCTTTACGCACAAACGTTGGCCGTGGCCGGCGGCACGCGCACGGTAGGAGAAAAGGCCGGGCACTCGCAGGTGCAACTGTGGCGCAACTGGGCCCTGGACTCCGACGACCAGGCGATGGTCCCTCCGGCACCGGTACAGGCTGGCAAAGCCATTCAGGTGGTCAATGGCCGCGGCGATCTCGACTTCGCGTTTCCGGGGATTCGCCGCGGGGACCGGGTACTCCCCCGGGATATGAACCTGATCGTACCGACGAGCCTCTGTTCCGGCCAGATTGCCGCCCTGGCGGTGCGGCGACTGTCCAATGTACTGGGTGCAGCCGGCAACTTTGCCACTGTGGTTCACCACGAGGGATGCGGAGCCTCAAGCGGTACGTCCGAGGAACTGTATGCCCGAACCCTGGCCGGCTATGTCCGCCATCCCCAGGTTCGTCACTGCCTGCTCATGGAACACGGCTGCGAAAAGACCCACAACGATTTCATGCGGCACGTTCTGGAAGACAGTGGGGTGGAAACGGACAACCTCGGTTGGGCCAGCGTGCAGTTGGACGGCGGTATCGCCCCGGTTCTTTCCAAGGTCGAGGATTGGTTCCGGAGCAGGTTGGAAAGCGAACCCACCGTTGCCCCAGAGACCGGATCCCTGGACCAGTTGCGGATTGCCCTGGCCCATGCGGGTGGCCTTTCCGACTCCGACCAAAGAATTTTGGCAAGTTTGGCCACCACTGTCGCCGCGCACGGGGGGCTGGTGGTAGTGCCGGCCAACGCCGACTGGCTGTCGCTGATTCCCGAAGCCACCGATGCTGGTCCCACGTTGGCCTATGCCCAACAGGCCGCGGAACACGGCCTGCACCTAATGGATTGTCCGACGGTGCACTGGGTAGAAACCCTGTCCGGCCTGGGGGCCACCGGCCCGGATCTGATTCTGGTCCTCGTCGCTGGCCATCCGGTGCAGGGCCATCCCTTCATTCCGACCGTGGAATTTGGTTTGGGTCCCAATGCAAGCCCCGATCTTGACCTTTCCCTAGACCTCAACCTGTCCGTCTCCGAGCAAGTCGTCCGGATACTCTCGGTAGCCGAGGAAGTGCTGTCCGGAAGCCGGAAGGTCCGGGCATTGCAAACGGGCAACATCGACTTTCAGATCACGCGCGGCCCAACCGGCATCTCGCTGTAGGCGCGGCCCCTGCGTCACGAGGCACATCTGGTTGGCTGTGCGCAACCTGGGTCCACCGACGCGGTTCCACGCGGGGCAGGCTAATCTCCACCCGCTTGTCCAAAGCCTCAGACAGATTCAACCTGTCAGCAGGCTTGTCCATGGGCCCCTACAGGGCCCTTTTGATAGTCTCGGATCACCATCAACTAAGGAACCAAATGGACGCAATCGGTGAAATGCATCTCATTGCAGATGAGTTGCACAGCATTGCAGATCTGGGATTGCACTTTGCCCAATCCGAATACGACAAGGCCAGGTACGGCAGAGTTCGGTCGTTGAGCGCCCAGTTGGTTGCCGCGATCGAAGGCGGTACGACCGATGCAGTACTGGAGAGCTGGGAAACGGTGATTCGCGCCACTCCCTTTGTCTCTGCCGATGCGGCCGTGTTTCGGGAGGGACATATCCTCCTAATCAAACGTGAAGACAACGGCCTTTGGGCATTGCCGGGTGGAGCTACAGAGGTTGGCGAGACATGGGCGGAATCCGTGGAGCGAGAACTTCGCGAAGAGACCGGGGTGCAGGGATCCGCTACGGAATTGCTCGGAGTGTTTGATGCCCGTCTGTGGGGGAGTCGTGCCAGGCAACACGTCTATGCCAGCATTTGGTTGGTTGAAATCGACGAACACCAAATCCCCATTGCAGGTCCGGAAACGACGGAAGTAGGGTTTTTCGCCGAGGACGCCTTGCCTGATCTGTCACCAGGCCACAAGGAGCGTGTGCCGGCAGTGTTCAAACTTGTGCGGGGGGATCTTTCCATCCCTTACTTCGACCCAACCAATCGCTCAGATCGTGCTGCGACAAGCCGGTAGAGGCTGAAATCGGAAGATGATCCAGCCCAAATGGTTTGATTAGTTTCTAGTTCACTGGACTGAGGAGTGTCTCGCACCCATGAATTCGGAATTCAACGGCCTCAACATGGGGTTGGGCACAATCGCCCGACTCTCTCCCGCCAAGTCACGGTCCATCTCGGCCGAGAACATGGACGGCGCACCCGGTCAGGGAGGGCGCGCCACCGAAGGAACCGGCGCGGATGCTGCCCGGGAACTGGGCCATGGCTGGAAGGTGTCCCCCAGTATCCATCTTGCTCCCGAGTCCGTGACCCCGATTGCGGATATCGAAGGGCCAGCCCAGATTCAGCACATTTGGTTCGCCTGCCGCCCCGAATATTTCCGGTCGCTGGTGTTCCGCGCTTATTGGGACAACGAAGACAACCCGTCCGTCGAAGCCCCCTTGGGCGACCTCTTCTGCAACGGCTGGACCGAACCGGTCATGGTGAACTCGCTGCCCGTTTCAGTCAACGCCGTCGGCGCGCTGAACAGCTACTGGCCCATGCCCTTTCACAAACACGGCCGCATTGAAATCGTGAATCTGAGTCCGGAACCGGCCAACGGGTTCTATTACCAGGTCGACTACACCTTGACGGAGGTGCCGGAGGACGTGGCCTACTTCCATGCCCAGTGGCGTCGGATCAACCCCCTGCCCTACAAGGATGTCTACACCGTGCTGGACGGCGTTCAGGGCCGCGGCCACTACGCGGGCGTATATGTCGCGTGGGGGTCCAACAACAACGGCTGGTGGGGTGAAGGCGAGATGAAGTTCTACCTTGACGGCGACGAGTGGCCTACCATCTGCGGAACCGGGACCGAGGACTACTTCGGCGGAGCCTGGGGATTCCACGGCATCGGCCGCGAGGGATACCAGACGTACTCAACCCCGTACCTGGGGTTCCATCAGGTCATCGAGCCGGACGGATTCCAAAGCAGCCAAACGCGCTTCGGCATGTATCGCTGGCACATCATGGATCCCATCCGGTTCGAACAGGACCTGCAAGTAACTCTCCAGGCCTTGGGTTGGCGCAAGCCCAAGGAGGGCAAGCGCAGGTACCTGGCCCTGCAGGACGATATCGCCTCAACGGCAGTGTGGTATCAGACCGAACCTCACAACCCACTGCCCTTGATTGACGACCTTGATCACCTGGAGGTGATTTAGGAACGGCCGGAGGTGCGCACCCGGATCGCCGAAGGCACGGTTCCAGGGAATTCTTCCGTGACTGTCACTCCTGGCTACTGCCTCTGATCGGACATATGCCTGCCGATTGCGGACAGGAACACCTCGCCGAACCTCGCGAGCTTGACATCGCCCACGCCGGGGACCAATTGGAGTTCGGCAGGCGTCCGAGGTTTGCGAATGGCCATCTCAATCAATGTTCGGTCGGAGAAAATCCTGAAGGCTGGTACGTTGTCGGCGCGGGCAAGTGTCAGACGCGTTGTTCTCAGATGCTCAAAAAGAGCCCTTTCCTCTCGATCCTTCAATCCGTCGTGTTTTCCTTCGTTGCCTGATCCTGGACGATTCCGGCCCGACGCAACCTGTGGGCCAGCGTGCAGACTTTCCTGGACCATGCCGGGGGGTTCTTCCTCGACTGACAGTTCCGAAGGTCCCTGATCGG
Organism: Caldilineaceae bacterium; assembly: GCA_965208365.1. Lineage (GTDB taxonomy): Bacteria > Chloroflexota > Anaerolineae > Caldilineales > Caldilineaceae > Bin34. Next base: position 3,999,787 of record OZ242330.1, read on the forward strand.
ACACATGCCTGCCGATTGCGGACAGGAACACCTCGCCGAACCTCGCGAGCTTGACATCGCCCACGCCGAGAACCAATTTGAGTTCAGCAGGCGTCCGGGGCCTGCGGGTGGCCATCTCAATCAAGGTCCGGTCGGAAAAGATCATAAAGGCCGGCACGTTGTGGTTGCGGGCGAGGGCCAGCCGGGTCGTTCTCAGATACTCGAACAGTTCTCTGTCCTCCCGATCCCCCAATGTGTCGTACTTCCCTTCATTGCCGGAGCCTGAGCGCCTCCGGCTCGCCACCACCTGTGGGTCAATACGGAAGCTGAAGTTCTCCTCGCCAGACAGCAGCCGTCGACCTTTGGGCGTAATGGACAACCCGCCATGGCCGCCGATGTCGGTCGAAAGGAAACTGCCGGCCACCAACTGGCGAACAATAGACCGCCATTCATCATTGTTGTGATCGCGGCCCACCCCGAAAGTGGGCAGTGAGTCATGACCCCATTCCTGAATCCTGGTCGTCGAGTTGCCCAGTAGGACATCAATTAGATAAGACGCTCCAAAACGCTGACCTGTGCGGTGGGCCGCGGACAGGATTTTCTGTCCCTCGACCATCCCCTCCCTCTCCTCGGGAGGATTCTGACAGTTGTCGCAGTTGCCACAGGGTTCCTCCAACCGTTCATCGAAGGCACCCAGAAGTGCTTGCCTGCGACAACCCACGCCTTCGCAGTAACCGAGCAGCAGGTTCAAGCGCTGATGTTCCTGGCGACGGAATTCGGGATCGGCATCCGGCTCATCAATGAAACGGCGCCTTTGCACAATGTCCGTCAAGCCAAACAGCATCATGGTGTCAGCGGGCAGTCCATCCCGTCCCGCCCGTCCAATCTCCTGGTAGTACGCTTCCATGCTGGCTGGCAGGTCAGCGTGAAAGACGAAGCGGATGTCCGCCTTGTCAATCCCCATGCCGAACGCGATCGTCGCAACCATCACCATGCCGCTCCGCGACATGAACATCTGCTGGTGCTCAAGGCGTTCGGCTGCATCCAACCCGGCATGGTAGGGCAAGGCATCGACACCATGGGATCGCAGCAGCGCGGCCGTCTTCTCGGTTGAATTCCGTGACAGGCAGTAGACGATGCCGCTCTGTCCTTGACGAGCGTTCACAAAATCCAGCAATACCCTTCGCGGATTCCGGCGGGGTTGGACTGCAAGGTGGATGTTTGGGCGATCGAAACCTTGGCTGAACACCCGAGCAGGGCGATTGAACAGTTTCTCGCAGATGTCGTCTCGGGTTGCGCGGTCCGCAGTGGCAGTAAATGCCGCAATCGGAACTCCGGGGAACAGATCACCCAACTGGGACAGCCCTACGTAATCCGGCCTGAAAGCCGGCCCCCACTTCGAGATGCAGTGGGCCTCGTCCACTGCGATGAGGTTGACGGGCAGGCGCTGCAGCGATGCGATCATGCGCGGCTGCATCATCCGCTCGGGTGCCAAGTACAGCAGTTTTGCATGTCCGGCGGACACCCGTTGCCATGCCGCCCGATTGTCGGCACGGCTTCGGTTTCCGTTGATCGTCTCCGCAGCTACTCCGGAAAGCCTTAGTGCCGCGACCTGATCGTCCATCAAGGCAACCAGAGGAGAAACCACCAGAGTGAGTCCATCCAGAACAAGCGCGGGCAACTGATAGCAAAGTGACTTGCCGGCTCCGGTGGGCATCACCCCCAACACGTGGTTCCGTTGGAGAATGGCCTCAATGATGTCTGCTTGGCCGGGTCGCAGACTCTGGAAGCCAAAGACCTGTTCCAGGATGGGTTTACAGACGTCCAGCTGCACGGAATGCTCTTGGTGCCACTCTATGGTCTATGTTTGGAACTTGACCGGCAGCGTTTGGAGCACATAGCGGGCCTTGGCTCAATCGCCTGTCTCAAAGCAAAGCCAAGGTTCCAGGCAGCGCCAATCCTGTAGTGCCTGTTGATACACATCATGTACCAACGTTGTTTCGCACTGCCTCGTGCCGGACCTGAGGCATTCTGCCTACCAATTGGTGAACGAACCGTCAAGGCGACGTAGCTGGGGCATTTCGCGTTCCTGCGCTGGAGCACTGCGAGCCAGTTCCCGATCGAATTCGATTCCCAGACCCGGACCTTCCGGCGGCAACAGCGATCCGTCCTTCCATTCGGGTTGACCCCGACAGACATCGGTCAGGAACGTTCCGGGTTTGGCCGGCTGTTCCTGAACCCCGAAGTTGCTGGTGGCCAAGTTCAAGTGCAGGCAGGCCATAGACGACACCGGGCCGAGCGGGTTGTGCAGAGCCAGTTTGATGTAGTGGGTTTCGCACCAGCCGGCGATCTTGCGCGCCTCGGTCAAACCGCCCACGATGCACAGGTCGATCCGCGCGTAGTCAATCCACTCCTCTTCAATCATCTGCCGAAACTCCCACTTGGACGAGAAGTGCTCTCCCGCCGCCAGGGGCACCGATGTGCGGGGCCGGAGAGTCTTGAAGGAGTCCTGGTTCTCGGCGCGCAGTGGATCCTCGACGAAAAACGGATGCAGCGGCTCAAACTCCTTGCACAACCAAAGCGTGTCCGGCAGATCCAAACGCGTGTGGACATCGAAGCACATTTCGATGTCGTCGCCTACCGCTTCCCTGACTGCTTGGGCCTGGGCAATTGCCGCCAGAACCGACTGTCTTGGCTCCAGGATGTCACCGTCCGAAGGCAGGCCCCACCGGATGAACTTCCAACCCTCTTCCTTGGTCTTCAGGCACGACTCGACCAAGGGTTCAATGTCCATTGAGTGACCGGCATTGTGGGGATAGCAGACCACACTGTCCCTGACCCGGCCGCCGAGCAAGTCGTAGACCGGCACGCCAAGGGCCTTGCCCTTGATGTCCCACAGCGCGATGTCAATCGCGGAAATCGCGGCTGACACGATGCGCTGTGCGGGGAAGAACCCGCCCCGGAACATCAACTGCCACAGGTGCTCGGTCCGCATCGGATCCTGTCCTTTCAACACCTGGTCGAAGTGCCGAACAGCTCCTTCCACCGCCAGTTCGCGGCTGGTGATGCCGGCCTCGCCAACGCCCGAGATGCCTTCGTCCGTGTCGACCACCACGAATAGGAAGTTGCGGCTGCCGTTCCAGACGCGGAACGACTCGATGCCTGTGATCTTCATGCCTGTTCGGTCTCCGATGGAGGCTATAGAAGTGCTGACAGGACCTTGATGGTTCCGTCAATGGTTTCCTCAACGTCCGTGTTGCTCATCGTGGGCATCACGTGCAGTTGCACCGCGCGCGACAACAGATCCGTGCTGACCGGACACATGTCCGGCGAATACTCGACGTCACGCCGAGCCCACGACCAAGGACCACCTGCCTCCGACCATTGCATCTTGTTGAGGACCGAGTGCCAGGAGGGGTACACGTGCTGGTCCACGCCCTCCGGATCGAACATGCGCCCGGCACTGATGTTCTCGGCGGCGAGAGCCGTTCCCACACGGCCAGCATCCTCCTGGGTAGGCAGAAACATGACCAGGGACACGGCCGTATCGCCCTCCTCGTCATGGAGGCGTCGGAAGCCAATCCCTTTCTCGGTGGTAACCTCACCAATCCCGTTCTTGATGAGTCCTTTGCGTACCCGCATGGCATCCACGATCCGTTTGCGCTTGGCCAACTGCACCCGTCCCGCGGCCGCGATCATTTCGTTCATGCGGAAGTTAAGGCCCCACATCAAACGACTCTCGGGTACCTCAACGAGGCGCGACGCGAATGGGTCGTGGAACATGGTGGCACGCGTGTAGACCTCGTCATCGTCGGTGATCACCATGCCGCCCTCGCCGGTTGTGATGATCTTGCTGGCCTGGAGACTGAAGGCACCCACATCGCCAATGCTGCCCAGTGCCTTGCCTCCAAAGGAGCCGCCGTTGGCCTGTGCCGTGTCCTCCAACACCAGCAGTCCGTGTTCCTTGGCAATCTCCACGATGGCCGTCATGTTGGCGGGAACTCCCCGCATGTGCACCGGCATGATGGCCTTGGTGTACGGGGAAATGTTGGCCCGTACCGCATCAGGGTCCAAGGTAAGCGAGTCGTCGACTTCCGTGATGATGGGAACGGCCCCGATGGCCAGGATGGCCGACACGGAGGCAATCCAGCAGAAAGCCGGCACGATCACTTCGTCTCCGGGTCCTACACCCAACCCCTGCAGCGAGCAGAGCAAGGCCGCCGTACCCGATGTAACAGCCAGTGCATGCTTGGTTCCATTGGCTTCCGCCATTTCGAGTTCCAGTTGCCTGGCCGGTGAATCTCCCTCATCACCCATGAAGCGGTACAGGTTGCGACTTCGGATAACCTCAACTACGGCCTTCTCTTCGTCTTCGGTATAGGCCAACAGTCCCGGTAACGGAGCCTCTGGCGGTGTGGAGCGGGCCGGGGTGCCTTCGGCGATGGCCAGCGCATCTGTGTTCGTTGCGGTCATGGCGTTCCACCCAATTGGGGTTGACAGTCGGATGTCATTACATTACATCAGACGCACAAGAAGGAGGCTGGTACTGGCTTGCCCGTCCGAATGTTCGTCCAAGCAGCCTCAAGAACATTTCTGACAATTCAATACGCTGTCCCGTTCCATGGGGGGTGAAGGCAGGCATGGGATGTGAGAATCGCTGTTGGGCGGTTGGCAGCGATACCCTAGAGGTTAGGCGGAACTAAGTTCCACTGCCCCACAGCGATCGACGACCCGAAACGGTGTTCACAGAAGAAATCGGGGTTCGATACTGGGTTGTGACATGGGAGACCGGGAGGCGGAAGTGACCGAAGGAAGTGGAAGCGGGACATGCACTCAGATTGAGAGCCCAGACCGGGAGTTGAGCGTGCAGAACCGCACACGCTGGAACGCTCTCTCCAAAGCAAGGGTGCTTTATGCCAGGCCTTTCCTTAGCCTGAACCGTACCGAGGCACACCGCTTCCTGGACACAGAAGGGTTGATGGATCCTCCAGAAGGGAAACGGGTGCTGGTGTTGGCAGGGGGTGGAGGGCAGCAAGCCGCCTGCTTGGCCCTGCTTGGTGCACAGGTCACCGTTTTGGACCTGTCGGATGAGCAATTGGAACGCGATCGGGAAGCGGCCCGTGCGCTTGGACTTCAACTGGATTTGCACCAGGGCGACATGCGGGATCTGTCCCGGTTCGATGGAAATTCTTTCGATATGGTCTATCACCCCCATTCCATCAACTTCGTCCCCGATGTCGATGAGGTGTTTGCAGAAGTGGCGCGAGTGTTGGCACCCGGAGGACAGTACCGCGTGGACTGGCACAACCCGTTTACCCAGCTGGTCGATGACGAGAGTTACAGAGTCGGAGTTGGATATGGACTGCTCCATCCCTATCGGGACGGCGAAGTGGATTTGCAAGCGGTGTTTGGTTCAGATCAATGGCCTGTGGAACTGGCGGACGGTTCAACCGTGTCGGTGGATCATCCGCGCAGCTGGGTCCATACGCTGAGCACCTTTGTGGGGAGTCTGGCTCGCAACGGGTTTGTGATTTTGGGCATTGGAGAGGAAACCTCAACAGACAGCGTCGCCGAGCCTGGCAGTTGGGAGCATTTCAAACGGATCACGGTCCCCTATCTGCGAGTATGGGCCCGCCTTGTTCCGGAGGCATTTGGTTCTACAAAACGATAACCGAAGGCCCGCTTGGTACACCGAATGCCCTCCCTATCAAGCAGCCGAAACTTGATCAACTCCCCAACCCCCGAAATTTCTCTCCGTGAAGATTGACCGAGTAAAGCTGCATCCGGTTGCCGTGAGGCGTCGCTCTGGCATTCACAACCAGCATGTCATTGTCCGTATCGATACGGACAATGATTGGACCGGTTGGGGTGAGATGAGTGATCTCAGCCACCTGCCCGCCTGGCACTTCCACACTGGAAGTTTGGAGCAAACCCTCACCGATGCATTGGCTGGCCAGGATCCCCGCAATCTGGTCCGGCTGGAAGGTTTGCTGCTGGATCTGTTCCCGGTGGAAACATACCTCTACAGCAGGTCGGCATCAGTCCGCCAAGGGGTGGACATCGCCCTCCACGACCTAGTTGCCACAGCCAGTAGCCAACCGGTCCACAACCTGCTGGGTGGTCGGGTGCGGGATGCGATGGAAGTGTGCCTGCCCATCTTTCGAATGCAGACCACGGAACAGGTACAGGACCGACTCAAGGACTTGGCTTGGGCCTACGATCTGGGGTTCAGACTCGTGCGGATTTACGTGGGAGCCTGTCCGGAAGCCGACCACATGCTCCTGAAGGCCATGGCGGAGACCTACGGCAACGAAATGCGGGTCAAGTCCTGGGACTTCTCGGGTAACCTCCATTGGAAAGCCGCCTTGGCCGCATCCGAGGCACTCAGCGAATGCGGAACCTGCCAGCTCATTGAAAGCCCCGCCCCCGCCCTCGACCTGGACGGGCTACGAGAGTTCAGGAACCGTTCCCGACTACCTGTATCGGAGCACGTTCTGTCGCAGCAACACGCGTGGCAGCTGCTCCACGGTGGCTGCGTGGACATTCTGAACGTGTCCCCCTTTGTCCTCGGTGGCCTGTGGCCCTGCCAACGAGTCATGGCACTGGCGGAGAGTGCCCACGCCGGTGTCCTGCTGGGCACCACCCAGGAACTGGCCGTCGGCACCGCAGCGATTGCCCATCTCGCCGCGTCGGCACAGGCAGTCAACTGGCCGGGAGACAGCACAGGCCCGTTGCTGTACGAGGATGACGTCGTGGAGGGCGGTGTGACCTACCAAAGCGGAACGCTCGTCGTTCCTGAAGGTCCGGGGCTTGGGGTCACCGTCTCGGAATCCCGAATAAAGACGCTTGCCGCGCCTCTCGAACCGGATTCCGCAACGAACATCATCGCGTTGCAGGACAGAACCGCGGCCTGATTCTGGTTCTTGCGTCCAAACCTATTGGTACGCTAGGGACCCGTCCGGTTTCCACAACTGGCTGCGCCGCCAGGATACGAAGGAAACGTCCTCCAGCACCGCCGGATTCAGGGCAACGCCTAGCCCCGGTTTCTCGGGCACAATCAGATGGCCGTCTTGGAGCGGTATCGGCTCTTCCAGGATTGCCCTTCGAATACCTTCATCATCCGGGTGGTACTCCAAGACCTCGAAATTCTGCGTGCTCAATGCAAAGTGAGCGTTGACCGCGTTGGCTACCGGTCCGCACGGATTGTGCGGCAGGACTGAGACGTAATGAGCCTCGGCCATCGCGGCGATCTTCTTCATTTCCCAAAGGCCTCCCGTCACGCAGATGTCGGGTTGGATGAAGTCCACGGCATTCTGGTTCAACAACGGGCGAAACTGGTGGCGGGTATAGAGCATCTCACCGGTAGCCAATGGGACCCGCACTTGTTGCCGGAGTGCCCCCAAAGCCTCGACGTTCTCCGGTCTGAGTGGTTCCTCCACAAACATCGGGTTCATCGGGGCCACCACTTCGCACAGTTGGGCTGCCCTTCCTATCTCCAAGATGCGAGCATGTGGGTCCAGTCCGATGTCAATGTCGGGTCCAACCGCGTCCCGTACTGCGAACACCCGGGCCTCCGTCTCGCGCAGGACTTGGTTCCACGGCTTCAGGTGGAAGTCGTTGGGCATCGGTCCCATCTTGAGCGCCGTGTACCCGTACATCTCTATCAGTTGCCGGGCGTGATCCGCCAACTCGGCTGGTGAATCTCCGCCGACCGATTGATAGACACGCACTTTGTCCCTGCATTTGCCTCCAACCAGTCGGTACACCGGCAATCCCGCTGCCTTGCCCGCGATGTCCCATAGCGCGTGCTCGATCCCGCTGATCGCGGCGTTCAGCACCATTCCGCCCGGGAAACGAGAGCCGGCATACATCAGGTGCCACAACTTCTCCACATCCCTCGGGTCCCTGCCCACAAGCCACTCCCTGAAGTCGTCGATTACCTTGACAGTGCCCAGATCGGGGCCGGCGGAATACGCCTCTCCGAGACCAGTAATGCCCTGGTCGGTGTAGACCTGGACAAAGGGAATGTTGCGATGACCCATGTTGACCACATGGGTAGTGATATCGGTTATCTTCATGGCTACTTGCCTTATGGAGGGACACGAGTTGGAATGAGTATGCCGCGCGGTGCCGTGCATTTTGAATGGACAACCGCCCGACTTCCGCCAGCGTCCCTGTGTCGGCCACCCTCTCAACCTCAGAAAAAAGATGACTGATTCCGCTCCCCGTCCCAATCTGCTGTACATCCACTCGGACCAACATGCCCAGCGCGTCCTGGACTGCTACGGTGACCCGCTGTTGGGTGAAACCAACCTGGGGCGACTGGCAGCCGGCGGCACAGTCTTCGACAACGTCTACTGCGATTCCCCGATCTGCGTGCCATCGCGCATGTCGATGCTCACGGGGTTGCGGCCCTACGAAACCGGCGTCTGGACCAATGAACAGCAACTCGACCCCGCCTTTCCCACGCTCGCCCATTCCCTTGGCGCGGCGGGTTACCTACCGGTGCTAATCGGGCGCATGCATGCCAACGGACCGGATCAATTGCACGGATACACCAAGCGGTTGGTGGGCGACCACGGCCCCAACCAGATTGGAGGCCCGCGCCTCGACCGAGGCGGTCTGGAAGGCACTGCAGGCCCACACCGCATCAGCCTCATCAAGTCCGGAGCCGGCCAAAGCGCCTATCAGCTGCACGATGAGGATGTGTACAAGGAGGCCAAGTCCTTTCTGACCGATGCCTGCCGCGAACTCCAAACCGGACGAAGACAGATTCCGTTCAACCTGTCCATCGGGTTCATGCTGCCCCATCCGCCCTACGTCGCCCACAGGGAGGACTTCGATCGATTTGCGGGAAGCATGACACTGCCTGCCAAACAGGTGCCGATGGAGGACGTTCAACACCCGTTCCTGCGGTGGTGGCGCACTGATACGGAGATTCAGGAGGTGCCCGACGAGGAAGTGTTGCGCGCTCGCGCGGCCTACTGGGCCTTGGTTTGGCGCATGGACCAGTGGATTGGAGACCTGATTCAGGTCCTCAAAGACCACGACCAGTTTGACAACACCCTGATCATCTATACCTCGGACCATGGCGACATGCTGGGCGAACACGGCCTCTGGTGGAAGCATGTCTTCTACGAGGAGTCGGTCAAGGTGCCGCTCATCATGTCGTGGCCCGGCCGCGTTCCTGCCGACCGACGGTGCGAACGCGTCATGAGCGGCATCGACGTGACCGCAACGCTTCTGGACCTCATGGGCGCACCGCCATTGCCGGAAAGCAGCGGGCGATCCGTCCTGTCCGAATTACTCAACCCCGGATCCACGAACTGGCAGGATCGGGCGTTCTCCGAGTACAGTTCACGCTTGTTCGGTCCTGACGAAGGCTGCTACCAGCGGATGATTCGGGACGGCGACTTCAAGCTGATCTACCATGCCGACATGCCCAGCCAGCTGTTCAACCTGACGGACGACCCCGACGAACTCATCGACCTGGGCCAGGATTCCGGCTACACAGCCGTGCGTCAACAACTGGAAGATGCCGTGCTGGACGGCTGGGATCCCGCCGCGATCTCGGACGCGCTCGACCGCGCCGACAGTGCCAACAGCATCTTCGAGAAATGGGGTCGCAACACAAAGGTGGTGGACAGCATCCGCTGGCAGTTGGATCCGTCCATGAACTGGCTGGAAGCCGACCGAACCTAATCCGATGCCCTTATTGGCGCGACACGCTGTAACAGTGACTAATTCCCACTCCAGATTACTCCCATGAAAATCACGAAGCTGGAAACCATTTGCCTTTCCCGGATGCACGCCCCGCACGAGCAGTGGATTACCGCCCAATACCGAACCGTGAAGGCGGACTGCACCATCGTGGTGGTGCATACCGATACCGACATCAAAGGCATTGGGGAAGCATCCAGCTACGGTTGGCCTCTGAACATCCGGGACTGGGTGGACTTCCTGGCACCCACGCTGATCGGCGCCGATCCCGAGGATCCCGCGATTTCACCCCCTCCGGTCGGCAACAACCGGGGACACGACGGCGCGGCAGCCGGAATCGACTGCGCCCTATGGGACATCCGCGGCCAGGCGGCCGGAAAATCCGTCAACGAACTCATTACGGGCCAACCCGTAGAGTCGGTGCAGTTGTATGCCTCCAGCGGCTGTCGGTATGACTGGCGCTACAACCCGGATCAACTGTTTCAGGAAGCGGAGGAGTACATCGAACGCGGGTTCGGGGCCATGAAGTTCCGAATCGGCACGGACTGGAGCTGGGATGGGATCACCGTTGATCGGTTCCTCGACCATGTCCGGGAATTGGTTCGGGTAGTCGATGGCCGGATGAAGCTGGCCCTGGACGGCAACTGTCGCCTCACGCCCGAAGAATCCCTGCCCATCGCCCGGGAACTGGACCGCTTGGGCTTTGCCTGGTTCGAAGAACCCATGCCCTGGTCGGATGTTGACTCCTACGCAGAGCTTAATCGAGCGGTGGAACTTCCCATCACCGGTGGTGAGTCGTTCGCGACCTTGGCGCAGATGCGCCCCTACCTGGATGCCGGTGCCTACGACGTGGTGCAGCCCGATGCCGGGTTCAGCGGTATCACGGAGTTGCTGCGCATCGGCAAGGTCGCAGAAGAGCGAGGGGTCAAGCTGTACCCACACAGTTGGCACAACGGGCTCATGGGTTTGGCCAATGGACATGTCGTCGCCTCGCTGCCCAACAGCGATTATCTGGAACTGTGCATGATTCAGGGGCCCTTGCAATGGACCTTCGCAGCCGAGCCCCCTGAAATCAAGGTCGGAAGGCTGTACTTCCCGAACAAGGGTGGATTTGGAGTCGAATTGGCCGAGGGCCTTGAGCAACGGTACCCGTACCTTGAAGGCATCTATAGCTTGAACGTTGAACGAGACCTGATCCTGTAGTCTCGGGACATCAGTCGACCTAGAGCCTTCCAGAGGAAACCAATGCCGGCTCGCCTTCAGACACACCACCTCACCCTAACAGATGTTATGTAAAGTAGTCGCTGTTGCTTGTGACTGCTCAAGCTGAATTGCCGTTCTTCAATACCGCCAAACCGTTCCCCAATTCATACACATCCAGCACACGGATCTCCGCCATGCCCCGGCCTCAAATTACTGCTCCCCTGCCAGAACTCCCCCAACCCGACAATCTGGAACTGCCCGTCGACGGCGGGCCGGTGACCAGACCCGAGCCGGAACTGATTGAACAACTCAACGGCGTGTCCAGTGCCACGGCCAGCGCCAACCTGCACAAACTGGGCCTGAAGAACAGTTGGATTCAGGGGCCTGTGGCCCGACAACGGGGCAGGAAGATCGTAGGCCCGGCCGTGACGCTCGCCTTCATGCCGCAACGGGAAGACTTGCTGGCAGGTCCCGGCCAGGAACAGACTGAGAAACGGAGTGCCTTGTGGTCGGTGTTGGAATCCGTCCAACCGGGCGATGTGCTGTGCATACAGGCATATGGAGACCCCTACACCGGATGCGTAGGCGAGATGTTGTCCACATTCTTCAAGGGACGCGGCGGTGCCGGCATGGTCGTAGACGGCAGCATCCGCGACTGGACGGAAATCCAGCATATCGATCTCCCGATGTGGACCCGTGGAGTCACCCCCAACTACGCCTCGCAATCCAGACTCTTCCCTTGGGCCTTCAACGTGCCGGTGGCCTTGAGTAAGGTCACGGTAATTCCGGGTGACGCCATCATTGCCGACGACGACGGAGCCGTGATGGTTCCTCGAGCCATGATCCCGTTGGTCCTGGAACATTCCCTCGAGCATGAGGAGTGGGAGGAGTTCAGCCGTCTCAAACTGCAGGAAGGAGGCGACCTGAGACGCTACTATCCTCTTTCGGACGAAGGGTGGGAAGAATATGAACAGTGGAAGGCGGCTCAATAGGGAAGTCTTTCCCAACTCCAAAGTGAAGGAAACACCACCATGGATTTGAAGAACAGCGTTGCCCTCGTCACCGGCGCCGGATCGGGCATTGGAAAGGGAGCGGCCATTCGATTGGCGCGCGAAGGCGCCAAGGTGGGGGTGCTGAGCCGAACCGATGTCCAAATCCTGGACGTGGTCCAGGAAATCAGGGACGGTGGAGGTGAGGCCATGCCGTTGATCGCCGATGTATCGAAGTCGGACCAGCTCCAAAGTGCAATCACCGAACTAGCCGAAGCCTACGGCGGCATCCAGGTGGTGGTAGCGAACGCCGGTGTCAATGGCCTCTGGGCACCCATCGAGCAGATCTCCGAGGACGATTGGGACTACACGATGGACATCAACCTGAAGGGTACGTTCATGACCGTCAAGTACGCTTTGCCCTGGCTCAGACAATCCGGTGGGGCGATTGCCGTCGTGGCTTCGGTCAACGGCACCCGCATCTTCAGCAACACCGGAGCCACGGCCTACGCGTGCTCCAAGGGCGGACAGGTCATCATGACGAAAATGCTCGCCCCTGAACTGGCCCACGACAATGTCCGCATCAACGTGATTTGTCCGGGGTCCATTCGGACCGAAATCAGCGATAACACGGTGATCAGCAATCAGGACATCGTGTGGCCCGTAACATTCGAAAAGGGACAGATCCCGCTGACGCGCGACCAGCCGGGAACCATTGAACAGTGCGCCGATCTGATCCATTTCCTGGTATCGGACGCGTCCGCCCACATCACAGGCACGGAACTGTGGATCGACGGAGCCCAATCCCTGATCAAGGGATGAAGCGCTCCGGGCTGCAGGTCAGATTTCGGCCTTGGACGAATCCCTGGTGCCCGGTTCGGCCAACCAGAACCTGCGCATGGTCTTGACGTTCAGCGTATGACCCAGGCCGGGCCTGTCCGACACGATGAGATAGCCGTCTTCTACTTGCTCGGGCGGATCGAGAAGCTCGGCTCGCCAAGGCACCTCGCCCCAGGCAAACTCGAGGATGTTGAATCTCCTGGCGGCCGCACACACGTGACCGCTGTGCATGCTGGCCACGGGCCCCGAGGGGTTGTGCGGTGCGAAATCAACCCCGTGCAGCGCGGCCAGTTCACCTACAAGCAAGGTTTCCTGATCGCCTCCGGCATGCTTGACATCTGGCATGACGACATCCGCGGCACCTGCTTCCAGTAGGCGGTGAAAGGAATCGGCACCGAAGAGGCTTTCGGCCGTGGCCAGCCGCTGCCGAATCCCTGACCTGACCTCGTGCAGGCCCTTGAGGTTCGAAACCGGGAGCGGCTCCTCAAACCAGTACAGGTTCAAGGGTTCGAGTGCCGCTGCCACCAGGAAACTTTCACTCAGGGCGAATCGGCTGTGACAGTCCACCGCTACATTCACAGCCGGCCCAACCGCCTCACATACCGCCCTGACGCGTTCCACTCCGGGCCACCAGTTCGCCTCATCCGCGGACCGTCGCTGGTTCGGCGGCTTCACTTCATCGAACGGCGCCAACTTGATCATGCGAAATCCTTCCGCGGCCGCCGTTTCTGCGGCCTTGGCGAAGGAAGCCGGGGAGCGCTCCTCAACATGGCGATTGATGTTGGCGTACAACAGAACACGGTCAAGGACCTTTCCGCCCCATAATCGAGCCAACGACATCCCCGCGAACTGAGCTCGCACATCCTGAGCCGCTTGTTCAATCGCGCTCAAGGCAGTATTTATGACGCGATCCTTCCTATAACGTCCCAGCTCACGGCGCAACCCATTGATGTTGGCGGGATCCTTGCCGATCAGATCCTCGGCAAGTCTTGCCACGACCCCACAAACTGAGTGATCGTTGCCGCTGTGGCTCGCCTCACCGATTCCGGTCAACCCCTCTTCGGTTTCCAGGACTACGAAGATCCAGTCGCCCCGCCGGTTGACCTGGACTCCTTCGGTCCTGATGGCCCTGATCGTCAACATGTCCGTGCCTGTTCAGGCTGGCTGATAGCGCAAGGCGCGCCCTGGAAACCGATCCCCAGTGGAGTTCATCAGGCTGCCGGAGGAGATGACCGGCTGTCCGTTGATCCACATATGATCGAGGCCTTCGGCCAGTACGACCGGATTGTCGAATCCGTTGCGCTCTTTGAACCGTTGGGGATCTATCACCAACAGGTCCGCAAAGTATCCTTCCGCGATCCTGCCCCGATTCCGCAACCCGAACCTGTCGGCGGACCTGCCGGTCATTGAGTGCACTGCCTGTTCCAAACTCAGCACTCCTCTGGCAATCAACGTGTCCAGCATGCGCGGGGCGCTACCGTACTGCCGGGGGTGGACATGTCCGCCTGGATGCAAAATCCCGTCGGTACCCAGGAGAAAACAAGGATGTTGCAGGAAAGCATCTGCCAGTTCGTCCGCTCCGCGGTGGAACACGAGCAGCACCGCCAGATTCTCTTCGATCAGAAAGTCGCACAAGGCGTCGCCGGCAGGTTTGCTCGAGGCATCCACATAGGCCTGTAGGGTGGCTCCCTGCCAGTAGGTATTCCCTTTCCCCGGCACCCAGGCAATGACCATGTTGTCCAGTTCCAACCGCGACGAGACCGCAGCATGGGTGACGCCATCGCGCAGCCGCCGACTGGTCAGGGCGGACATCACTCCCAGCGGCCCGTTGCACCAAGCTTCGTAGGGCATCAGGTAGTTCAGCATTGTCGAACCCGGCAGATACGGGTAGACATCAAACGTGAAATCCACCTCATGAACCGCTTTGTTGTCAATGTATTCCAGCAACTGGTCCCGTTCCTGCTCGCTGTTGCCCTTCAGATGGGAAATGTGCACCTTCGCGCCCGACTGCACGCCTATGCGAACCGCTTCCTGCATTCCTGCCAGGGTTCCATGCTTGTATCGCACGTGAGTCGCATAGACGCCGCCAAAACCGGCGATCGCCTCGGCTGCGCGAACCAGTTCGTCGGTGTCCGCCCAACACTGTGCAACATAGTCCAAACCGGTTGACAGACCGCAAGCACCCTCGTCCATCGCCTGAGCAATCCGATCCTGGATCTCTAGGGTCTGGTAGTCATCCGGTGCCGACTGGCCCCATCCACAGGCCAGCACCCGCACGTTGGCGTAGGGAACCTGCGCCAACGCGTTTTGGGCATTGCGACCATCCACCAACGACATGTAGTCGGCTATCGATTCCCAGTTCGCATAGTCTTCCTGTTGCAGGGCGTTGAGTCCCTTCAGGTAGTAGATCCACTCCCCTGCATTTTGGCGGGACACCGGCGCGTACGAGATTCCGTCCGACATGATGACTTCGGTCGTGAAGCCCTGCCGAAGCTTGCTTTCGATGAGCGGGGTCTTGACCAGCCAGCCATCCATGTGGGTGTGGACGTCAATGAAGCCCGGCGTGACCCAGCTGCCTTTGGCGTCGACCACCGTATCCCCCGGCTGAGCCGACAACCGGCCCATGGCAGTGATTTGATCGCGGGCAATGCGCACGTCGGTGACGCGCGGTGCGGCCCCTGTCCCATCGATGACGGTGCCGCCCCTTATCAATGTTCCGGACATCGTTTGCGTTCCCTTCCCTGTCTGTGTCAACTTGGTTTCAGTGCTTGAACTCAAGTACGCCTCGCACTACGCTCCCACCCACCATGTCGTCGAACGCCGACTGGACTTCATCGATTCCGTATGTTTTGGTGATCAAGGCATCCAAGTCCAATGTGCCTTGGCCATACATGTTCAAAATTCGCGGGATGTCGAAGTGAGGTTTGGCGGTTCCCACAAAGGAACCAAGCAACTGGCGATTCATGGCCACCAACTGCGCGGGGGAGATCGGGATCGTGTCCTTGAAGGCATGCATGCCCACAACGACCACCTTGCCTCCGGGCCGGACGGCCGCCAGGCTGTCCGCCATGGTCCCCGCACCCACCGTATCCACAATGCAGTCGACCCCGGCGGGATACAGTTCCTTTAAGCCATCGGCGAAATCCGTCTCGGACACATCCAGGGTCAGATCGGCCCCCAGGGCCTCGGCGAAGCGCAATTTAGCCTGGTCCCGATCAACTCCGATGACGGGACTGCAACCGGCAGCCTTGGCACCCATCAACGCGCTGAGGCCGACACCGCCGCATCCAACTACGGCCAATCCTTGGCCAGGCCGGGCCTGAGCGGTGTTCCAAACCGCACCCATACCGGTCACCACGGCACATCCCACAATCGCGCTGGTGGCCATTGGAATATCGATCTCGTAGGGAATGACGTTGCGCTCGTGGGTCACCATGTATTCGGCCATGGTGGCCACGCCTAAGTGGTGTTTGAGGGGTTCCCCGTCTTGATCCAGGATCCGGGAAACCTTGTTGGGCAACAGTCCCTGTAGGATGGTGGAAGGAAATTCCTCACACAGGTTGGGCATCCCAGACAGGCATGTGCCACAACTGTTGCACGCCGGCAACCAGTTGTAGATCACCTTGTCCCCCGGCTTCACGGACGTGACAGCCTTGCCCGTTTCGATCACAACGCCGCTGCCTTCGTGACCCAGAACCAACGGAGGCCGGACACGCAATTCGCCCTTGAGTGTATGCAGGTCGGAGTGACAGACCCCCGCGGCGTGGTTTTCGATCAACACCTCCGACTCGCCGGGAGGCGCCAGTGCAACAGTCTGCACTTCCAACTGATCGACTTCGGGGACAACGACGGCCCTAACTTGCATCCGGCTCCTCTCTTGGCTGTGGTTTCAGATTTGGCCTCAGACCCGTTTGACAACGGCCAATTGAAGAAGCATTCGGTGGCGTATCCGGCCGCAGTTCCCGCCGCGTTGACTCTAACCCAAGCCGCAGGTGTGAACACCCGACACCCGCGGCCCGCCTGTGGTACGAGATGCCAGTCTCACCTTCCTCACCGATGGTTGGAATGGGATTCGTCAGTTGCACGGCCAAAACGGCAGGCGGTGAGGAAACGCTTGGTGGACTAATGGCTGGTTGTCACCACCAACGGTACGGCGTGGAAACGGTAGCCCAAGCCTGGGATGTTTTCGATGAAGTGAGGGGAATCGGGCCTCGGCTCAAGCTTGCGGCGCAGTCGGCTGACCAGCCCCCGCACCAATGTCGAGTCACCGTCTCCGTGATAGCCCCAAACCCGTTCGGCTATGGATTCGGTGGGGACCACATGTTCCTGGTTGGACATGAGCAGGTACAAAAGCCTGAACTCCAATTGGGTAAGGCGCATTGGGTCGCCGCCCTGCACGGACACCGTCCGGTCCGACGTGTCGAGGACGATGTGTTCCAAGGCCATTTCATTCAGGATGGTGGATGGAACCGAAGCCGCCAGCCGCGAAAACACCTTGAGGTAGTTGGACAGCAGTCGTAGGGATACTGGACGGTCCAACATCAATGCGGCCCCGCGCTCCAGCAGGAGGCATTCCTGGGTATCCGGCACCGGCTCATGCAGAACCAGGATCGGTGCCGCCTTGGTTACTTGGCAAATCGTGTCCAGCTCTTTCAGGGGAAGATCCTCCTTGTTGGAGGCCAGAACGATGACATCGCCGGGATCTTCCTCCCACCGTTCCATACGCGTTACAAGGTCCGGTGCGGCGGCGGCAGTGATGCCGAACTCCCGCATGGCCACACTGATAACGCGACCTTCGGTCGGGTCATCGGCAAACACTACAACTCGCATGCAGATGCGTCTCCC
This sequence comes from Caldilineaceae bacterium, assembly GCA_965208365.1. Taxonomy (GTDB): domain Bacteria; phylum Chloroflexota; class Anaerolineae; order Caldilineales; family Caldilineaceae; genus Bin34. The sequence continues at coordinate 4,017,363 of OZ242330.1, forward strand.
GGATGCACCTAGCCAATCCTCGAAGGGCTAAGTATAGGGCGGGTACAGCCCGTCTATACTCAACTTCCGGACACGAACCGGAACATTCCATGACGGACAGGACCCAACTCTTGCGTTGGCGTCGCCGTATCTCAGCCTATGACCAGCAACATTCTCATCGCCGGGGCCGGGGCCTTCGGATTGTCCGCGGCCCTTGCACTGACGGAGAGGGGACATCGGGTGGCTATAGTCGACCCCACCGGTCCCACCAGCCATTCGCAGGCCGCATCCCGGGACATCAACAAAATCGTGAGGTCGGAGTACTGGTCTGATCCAGCCTATACCGAGTTGGCCGAAGCAGCCATTGACCGATGGCGCGAATGGAACGACCGGTTCGGCCTTCTCTACCACGAAACTGGAGTGACTCTGCTCGCACCCAACTGGAAGCCGAACTCCTACGAAGCTCAAAGCCTTGCCACCGCCCGGAAACTCGGCAAACAGATTCAGGTCCTTGACACGGACGAAGTGGCCCGCAGATTCCCCATGGTAAAAGAGGGATCGCTCAAGGTTGGTTACCACAATCCGAGGGGAGGCTACGCCGAATCCCTGAAGACCCTCCGTGCACTCTTCCAGGAACTGGCGGACCAGGGGGTGGATTTCCATGTTGGCCGGATGGTGGAACGGCCAGCCGAGCGGGGAGACCGCTGCTTCGGATTCCGGTTGACCGACGGCGGACTGCTGGAGGCCGATCACATGCTCGTGTGCGGCGGCGCCTGGACCGGGACCATGGTCCCGGACGTGGCATCGAAGACGAGGCCCACAGGCCAACCGCTCTTTCACCTGCAAGTGGCGGATCCGGCTCCCTACACCCCACCGAACTTCCCGGCGATGATGCTGGACATCGCCAACACCGGCATCTATGTGCTGCCCCAGCACCCAACCCAGCAGGTGGTGAAGGTTGGACTTCACACCTCCGGTCGGGATCTTGACCCGATGCGCGACGACCGTATCGTGACGGACACCGAAACTCGCATCATGCGCCACATGTTTGGCAAGTACATTCCGGAACTGGCTGCGGCCCCGGTGATCGACAGCCGCATCTGCCTCTATTGCGACACCCCGGACTACCACTTTTGGATTGACCGGCATCCGGACATCGACAACCTGACTGTGGCCTGCGGCGGTTCCGGCCACGGCTTCAAGTTCATGCCGGTGCTGGGCGCGATCATCGCGGACGCGGTGGAGGGCAAGACCAACCGGTACCACGGGAAGTTTCGCTGGCACAGACCGCTTCCGGACAAGTCCTATCACGGTGAACGTCGCGAACTGGCAGACTTGGCGCTGGCCTGAGCCCGGGAAAACGAGCCGACCACGGTAGGGTTGAGGCGGTTGTCGTTAGGTGCGGCCCTGTGGATCCGCGCCGCGCCGCGCGGCCGCAACCACGGCCAACAGCGCGAACACTGCTCCTGTCACTACATACACGGCACTTAGGCCCAGTTGCCACGCCACGGCTGCGCTCAAGGCGGGAGCCACCGTCCGCGCGGCCGAACGGGTACTGTTTTCCAAACCGAACACAGCGCCCTGCTGACCGTCCGCCGACACAGAGGCCAGCAAGGCGCCCACGGCCGGGTAAATCCCACCCATGGCAAACCCCACGGCACTGTACAGCAGTGTTTGCTGCCAGAGATGGGTGGTGAATCCCTGGGGCACAAACAGGAGCGCGGACACGACGGCGCATGACAGGAGTACAAGGCGACCGCCGTAGTGGTCGGTCAACCGTCCCAGTATCAGGGCCCCCAAAGCACCAGTGACCGCATGGAGCCCAAACACTGTTCCGGCCGCGGTGGCAACAGGGACTTCAAACTGGCCAAACGACCGATTCAATTGTGTGAGGTACAGCGATGCGAACGGGGTGATGAACGTCACGGCCAGGTGGGTCAGGAACACAAACGAGTACAAGCTGGCGACGTTGGGCCGTTGTAGCAGGCTGAACAGCCGGACGAACGGTGTACGCAGGCCCCTGACCGGGTTCGCAGCCCGCTGTTCCGGCAACAGGAACAGAACCAAAAAACCGGAGGCAATCATGAAGCCGCCATTGAGCCAGAAGCTCGCTCGGTAGCCCAGCAGGTCGCTGACGATTCCGCCCACCACGGGCCCTGCCGCGAACCCGGTCAGCCGGGCCGTCGAAACCCAACCCAACGCCTGTCCCCGAAACCCGGACGGCACGTCGGATGAAATGTAGGAACTCGACGCAGACACGACCCCGGTGGTGAGCCCCTGGGCCAGGCGTAGCACGAACAGTTGCTCGACCGAGGCCACAAAGGCCATGGAGGTCATGACCAGACCGCCCACCACTGTTGCCCGCAGAATCATCAGGCGACGCCCAAAGCGATCGCCGACCATGCCCCATATCGGCGATACCACCATCATGGTGAGCCCCTGGGCCCCCATCACCAGGCCGACCCACAATGTGATGTCAATCGGCAAGGAGGTTTTCAGTTCCTGCATGAACAGCGGCAGGAACGGCATGACGATGGTGAACCCCAGCGAGGTCAGGAACTGGGCCGCACAGATAATGAGTGTGCGCCGACGCCAGGGGTGCATCAAGGGTTCGCCGCGGGGTGCCCCCAAGAGCTGCGAACGTATCCGGTGGAGAGCAAAAATAGAACGGCGGCACAACCGGAGAACAGGGGTGGGATTAGGGATGGCTGAAACCAAGTCAGACTCAGGATTGGCCCCACGGCCGCAGCCAGGTCGTCGAGGGACGCATAGCCTCCCATGATGAGGTGGGCGTCCGGCAGGGAACGGGTGCGGTCTGCCATCGCGACTTCCACCGCCATCCGCAAGCCGCTGAACCCCAGCATTACACCCACACCGGCGGCAACCGCCCACAGGCCGTGGGCGAACGCCGCGCATGCCAGCGAAATCGAGGTGGTTCCCGCCACCAGCATCAAGGTTCGCAGGTGGCCCATCCGGTCCGCCAGCCAACCGACCACCGGTCCTGCCAGGAGAAGGGACATCCAGTGCGCCGACAGAACCAATCCGGCGCTGAATCCAATGCCGGTCCATCCTTCCGAAAAGGTCATCCGGGTTTGCAGGTACAGGGACATGAGCGCAATCGACACCGTGATCACGAGGCGCGTTCCCGCTGCCAGAAACAACAGCCACCGCAACGGCGCATTCCGTGAGACAGTTAGCCAAGTGCGTTGCAGGCCGAAGGGAATGTTTTCCTCAAACGGGACACCCTCCGGTGGCCACCGGATGATTGCCGCCAGCCCCACGCCTAGAGCCGCCAGGCCGGCCAAGACCCAGAATGCGTCGGTAAAGCCATGCAGATCCAAGACGATCCCACCCAGGAGCACCCCCACTCCGCTACCGACCCGGACGATGCCCCACCAGTAACCCAATTGCCGCCCCTGGCGCTCGCGGGGCTCCTGCCACACTGCCAGATAGGCCGCCTGCCGAAACACGGACCAAGCCAATCCCCACACAATGCGCGCCAATACCATGACCCCGAAGGCAGGTTGCCGTACAAACACCACGGTCGAGGCCATACCCAGCACCGACGCCCCGGCGAAGAACCAGCGCGGGGACAGGCGCGGGACCAGCAAGGCCACCACAGTGTTCGATACAAGCCGCACCCAGCGGTTGGCGCTCAGCAACACGCTGACCTGGAACAGGCTCAGGTGCAAGTCCGGGGCGCTCACAGGCAGCGCGCTGTACAAAAAGGAGTCGCCCATGATGAGAAGGGCGACGGCCCCGGCACACAGGACTGTCAGCGTAGGCCGAATTCCTCGGTCCTTGCCGGAATTAGTCATCAATCCACGATGTGGCGTGCTGAGGCGGACACCCACTCCCTGGCCCCGGGAATGCGGAGCGGTGCGACAAATTCTGAAGGCGGCGGCTGTGGGAAGCTGAGGGGCCGAGGGGAAACCAGATAGGCCCGAGCAGCTTGGTTGCCGGCCTCCATCATCTGCTTGGTCCGGCTGAAATCCATAATGGAAACATCGCGGAAGGCGCTCAGGTGGAGATGGTGCAACTGCACATTCTGGTTCTCCATGGCGCGCTCCAGGTCCTTGAACAGGGAATCGGTCAGGACCACGTTAATTGTTCGACTGAAAATCTCCTGTACTCCTTTCGCAGCCTGCAAACGTTGCCCCCCATACCCTACGTTGAGCACCCAGATTTCCAAGGCACCCTTGTCCATGGCAACTTCCGCCGGCACGTTGTCAAGAACCCCGCCGTCCACCAACTGCAGATCCTGGTATGGGATTGGAGGATGGAGCACCGGAATGGAGGCGCTGGCCAAGGCGGCCTCGAGGAACTCAGAGTCTGCGCTTTCGCCAAACAGGTATAGGCGCTGCGTGCGCAGGTCGGTGGCGGTCAGATAACAGGGCATCAGCAGATCGCCGAAAGTCTTCATTTGGGACGGAATCTGCTTGGTCACAAACTTCCTTAGGGCCGTACCTCCATGCAAGCTGTCCTTGCCCTGCAGGAATCTGAACGCCGAAAACCAGGGGTTGGATGGAAAGACATTGCGCTTGTGCACTTTCTCCCATGTCTTGCGAAGTCGGGTCAACCCCGCTTCTTCAAGGCCATGGCAAGCCAAATGCAGGGCATTCAGCGCACCTACGGAGGAACCCACCACGAAATCCGGCATGATCCCGGCTTCCCGCAACGCGAAGATCGCTCCCGCCTGCAGGGCACCGCGGCTGCCGCCTCCGCTCATTACGAAGGCAATCACGGCGTAGTTGCCCCGCGTTCAACGCCGGATACCAACACCACGCATTCGCCCTTGAGGGTTCTGTCGGCCAAGTTTGAAAGCAGTTCCGACACCGTGCCGCGTAGGGTTTCCTCGTGCAATTTGGTAGCTTCGCGGACCAGTGCCGCCCGCCGATCACCCAACACGTCCAATACATCCGTCAGCAACCGGACCACTCGATGGGGACTCTCGTAGAAAATCAAGGTGTGTGGGCTCACGGCTTCAACTTCCAGGGACTTGCGCCGAGGGCCGGATTTGCGCGGTGCAAATCCCTTGAATGTGAAGCTGTGCACGGGCAAGCCGGACTGTACCAATGCCGGGATGAGAGCAGTCGGGCCGGGCAGTACTCGCACTTGCAGGCCGGATTCGCAGGCCATACGCACCAATGTGAAGCCCGGATCCGAAATCCCGGGTGTTCCCGCGTTGCTCAAATAGGCAACGTCCATCCCGGATTCGAGTAGATTCCGTACCTTGGGCACAGCCCTGTGTTCATTGTGCTCATGGACTGAAAAAAGTGGTTTGTCGATTCCGTATCGCGACAGGAGCCTGCGGCTGTGCCGAGGGTCTTCGCATGCGATCGAGGCGACGGTGGATAGGATTTCGATCGACCGGTAGGTGATATCCCCCAGGTTGCCAATCGGTGACGGCACCAGGTACAGACTGCCAGGAGGCTGATCCGACACGGCCATCTGCTCGAATTAGGACGTACCGGACTCGATGACCGCAAACAGCCGCTGCAGGTCGTGGGCCCTCAGTTCTCCGAGATGTCCAATCCTGAAGGACTTGCCCTTTTCCTTGCCGTATCCGCTGCCAACCGCCATGCCCGCCGCGGCCAGCCTTTGGTTCATCGTACTCAGGTCCCAGCCCCGAGGACCGGCCAGGGTGGTCACCGTCACGGAAGCGTGTTCATCCGGGACACACAACGAAAAGCCTCGGTCCACTGCCCACGTACGAGTGAGATCCCTGAGGTGGCGATGCCGTTCCCACCTGGCCTCAAGCCCTTCCTCAAGTATGCGGTCCAATTGAACCAAGAGACTCTGCACCAGGGAGATGGCCGGAGTCGCCGGGGTTGTCCCCCTGGCCAGGTACGCCTCCAGGTTCAGGAAGTCGAAGTACCAGCCGCGTCCTTCAACCTCGGCGGCGCGCTCCAGCACACGGTCGCTGACGGCCCCGACCGCCAAACCCGGTGGTACGGCGAGTGCCTTTTGTGACGAGGTCAGGCAGATATCCAGTTGCCAGTCGTCGCATCTGATCTCGGTGCCTGCCAGCGAGGAAACGGCATCCACCAGGAACAGGGCGTTCGGAGCCGCGGACCGGATGGCATCGGAAATCCCAGCCAAGTTGTGCATGACGCCGGTGCTCGTCTCGTTGTGCACAAGACATACCGCATCCAAGTTGCCTTCCGCGTTCGCCTGCTCCACCGCGGCCGCCACCACGTCGGGGGTAAAGGCCTCGAACCACGGTAGTTCGTGCTTGACCACCGTTCGTCCGCATCCCACAGCCACGTCATGCCAGCGTTGCGAAAACCCGCCGCAAACCAGGACCAGCACCTTGGCTCCGGTATGGGGCATCCTGACACAATTCCGGATGGCGGCCTCCTGCAGCCCACTGCCCGAACAGGCGAGCAGGTAAACCCGGCTGTCCGTGCAAAACACCTTGCGGAGCCGGTCCTGAACCGCGCCGAACAGCTCGTCCATCTGGTCGGACCGATGCCCGAACAGCGGCTTCAACTGTGCCGCCATGGCGTCGTCCGGTACGTCCACAGGACCCGGAAAAAACATATGGGGATCGTCGGCGAAGAGAGCGGTTTCCGGAGTCACGGGAACTGGAGGCTGAGGTGGATACAACTGACCGCAAGGCCGCAACCAACGCGGATTGGTCGGCCGTACGGGCCGCCATGGGGATGCCGCCGAACCGACGGTTAATTTATTATGGCACGGCGAATCCGGATTGGTGCCGGTGGCGGGGCCTGTCCCCAGGGCGATTGCATCTAAATTGGGGGCGGCTGACCGGGCCGGCCGGCCCGTGGCTACAATGGGCAGTTCCGGATCCAGCCTGCGGAGCACCCCCTCATGGCCCCCCCGACATCCCCGTCCCTGGTCGAGACCATGGGCACCCTGGAGGATTTCCGTGTCGACCGCACCAAGCTGCACCCCCTGACGGACATCCTGGTGCTGTCGGTGCTGGCCGTCATCTGCGGCGCCGACAGCTTCGTGGCGATCGCGCTCTTCGGCCGGCTCAACGAAGAGTGGCTGCGCACCTTCCTGGCGCTGCCGCACGGGATCCCCTCGCACGACACGCTGGGCCGGGTCTTCGCGCGGCTGGACGCGGCCCGCTTCGAGGAGTGCTTCCGGGACTGGGTGCAGGCGGCCTTCGAGCTGACCGGGGGCCAGGTCGTGCCCGTCGACGGCAAGTGCCTGCGCGGCTCCCACGACCGGGGCCGGGGCCTGGAACCGCTGCACCTGGTGAGCGCCTGGGCCGAGGCCAACCGCCTGGTGCTGGCCCAGACCGCAGTGGACGACAAGTCCAACGAGATCACGGCCATCCCGGAGTTGCTGCGCATGCTCTGCCTGGAGGGCTGCATCGTGACCCTCGACGCCATGGGTTGCCAGAAGAAGATAGCCCGCCAAATCCGGGAACAGGGGGCCGACTACGTGCTGCGCGTGCGGGCCAACCACAAGGGCCTCCACGCGCGTTTGCAGGACACGTGGGACCTGGAACGGGCCGAGGGCTTTGCCGGGTATGCCCACGACTATGCGGACACGGTCGGGAAGGGCCACGGGCGCATCGAGACCCGCCGCTGCTGGACGACCGGCGACCCCGACCTGCTCGCCCATGTCGACCCCGACCGGGAGTGGCGGGACCTGGCCAGCCTGGTCTGGGTCGAGTGCGAACGGCGCTGCGGGGACCGGGTCTCGACCGAGGTCCGCGGCTTCCTTTCCAGCCTGCCTCCCAGGGCCCAACCGCAACTGGAGGCGGTACGCAAGCACTGGGCCATCGAGAACGCCCACCACTGGGTCCTGGACGTGGCCTTTGACGAGGACGGCAGCCGCATCCGCACCGGCCATGCCGCCCACAACATGGCGATCCTCAAGCGCATCGCCCACAACCTGCTGCGCCAGGACACATCCCTCAAGGTGGGCATCGCCAACAAGCGGCTGGCCGCCGGCTGGAACAAGGACTACCTGTGCCAACTGATTGGCCTCAAGCCCAAACCCATTTAGATGCAATCGCCCTGGGGCCTGTCCCCCAGTTCGACGACTGCCGGCCTGTTGGCCGGTCGCTGCAGCAACAGGGTCTTGCATTCCGTGACCGTACTTTCTCGGTCAACCCTGTCCTTGGCCCTCGATTCGAGCAACAGATTCCAGCAAACCAGGCTGATGTCGGAAAGTTCGCAGGCCTCTGCGCTGGAACAGGTAACGGACACGGCACCGGAAGCCAGCTTCTCCGTCTTTGAGATGGCGGTGCTCGTGCTCGCGGTCCTGTCCGTGTTCCTCTGGCCCGGCCTCTACGGTGCCTCCGAAGCAACAACCCGGATTCTGGAACTGGCCGACTACGCAGTGAGCGCGGTATTTCTGGTCAAGTTCGCCCTTGACCTGCTCAAAGCCCCCAGCAAACGGCGCTTCATGCGATGGGGCTGGATCGACCTGATCGCCAGCATCCCCGTCCTGCCGGTCCTGCACGGCCTGCGGCTGTTCCGCATCGTGCGCCTGTTTCGCCAGGCCAAGGTTCTTCACTCCAAAAGTGCTGTGCTACAACACCTGACCGCCCGTCGGGCGGAGGCGACGTTTTCCTTCATCGTTCTGGTCATGTTGGTTTCGATGGGTGCCGGATCGCTACTCATCCTGAACCTGGAGTCGGAGACCGGAAACATTACGACCCCCGAGGAAGCCATCTGGTGGGCTTTCGTCACCGTCACCACCGTAGGGTACGGCGACTACTATCCGGTAACGACCTGGGGCAGACTTGTAGCCGCGCTCCTTTCCGTATGCGGCATCGGCATGTTTGGCGTCTTCACCGGTTGGGTGGCCACTTTCCTGCTGGATCCCCTCAGGGACGCAAATCGATCCACAAAATCCAACACGTTGGGAGAAGACGAGGCATGAAGGCACTGGTTTGGGAAGCCCCGCGTGAAATGCGCATCCGGGAGCAGGATGTGCCAAGGCCTGGGCCGGGGGAAACGCTGATCAAGGTCGACTATGCCGGGATTTGCGGCTCCGAACTGAGCGGCTACCTGGGCCACAACGCCCTGCGCGTGCCGCCCCTGGTCATGGGTCACGAGTTCGCGGGAACAGTCGCCGAGGTTGGACCGACGGTATCCGACTCGGAACCGTCGTTGTCCACGGGCGACGCCGTGACCGTCAATCCACTGTACTGCACTGGGGAGTCGGAACTCCAGACACGGGGCCTGGATCAACTGTGCCCCACTCGGCAACTGGTGGGTGCCCACGTGCCCGGTGCGTATGCCGAGTATGTGGCCGTGCCCACACGAACCGTCCACCCGTTGCCTGCGGGCATGTCCACGCGAGTCGGCGCGCTCACCGAACCCGTGGGTTGCGGCGTTCGCATCGGCGAACTGGCAGGCAACGTACGCGATGCGACATGCCTCATCGTGGGCATGGGGCCGATCGGCCTGCTGGCACTGCAGGTGCTTCTGCGCAGCGGAGCGAAGGATGTGGTGGTTGCCGACCTGGACGCGGAACGGTTGGCCATGGGCGAGCGCTACGGCGGGATTCCGATTGATCCTGCTGAGCGCGACCCGGTGGAGGAGGTCCTGAACCGAACCGACGGAGTAGGCGCCGTGGCCAGCGTGGATGCCGTGGGCACCGGGCGCACGCGCACGCAGTGCGTGGCCGGCACCATGACTACCGGCACCGTGATCCTGAGCGGCCTGCATGAGGAGACCAGCGAGATCCCGGCCGCGGACATCATTCGCCGCGAAATCACACTGCGCGGTTCGTTCTCCTATTCGCCGGCCAATTTCAGGGAGGCGCTGGTCCTGCTGGACCGGGAGGAGATTTCGTTGGAACCCTGGATCGTGGAGGCACCCTTGGCCGCCGGCGGCAAGTGGTTCGACAGGCTGATCGACGCGCCGGGCGATGTCTCCAAGGTCCTGCTGGTTCCCAAATGCTAATGAAGCAAGGCCGCCGGTGGCGCGGCCGGAGGTCGACCATGAAGATCGTTGACATCAGAGCCGTCCGCGTGGTTCCACCGGATCGTCCCGCACCGGCCGGTGCCACGGCGCGCTCCTGGCACTACACCGCCGAAGTGGCCAATCCGATGTCCGGCTACGCTCGTTACAAATCCCATCGGAGCCTGTGGCTGCCGGCCTGGGAACAGACCTGGTGCCAAGTCACGCTCGAGGACGGGACGAGAGGACTTGGGAGCACCTCGCACGGCAGGGTCACGGCCGCCATCATCGACGACCATCTGGCCCCCATCCTGGTCGGTGAGAACGGTTACGCCGTTGAACGGCTGGCCGACATGATGTTCAGGCTAACCAAGCCCTATGGTTCAGGAGGCTTGGCAGCCTATGCCGTCAGCGCTGTGGACTTGGCCCTTTGGGATGCCAAGGGACGCAGTTTGGGACAACCGGTGTACAGCCTGATTGGCGGTCCGGTACGGGATTCCATCCCGTGCTATGCCACAGGCAACGATGTTGACTGGTACCAAACCTGCGGGTATACGCGCTTCAAGCTGGCCTGTCCCTACGGTCCGGCGGATGGCCTCGCGGGTTTGGACAAAAACGAAGCATTCGTGGCGGATGCCCGAGCCCGGGTCGGAGACCAAAGCGACTTGATGCTCGACTGTTGGATGGCCTTCGATGTGGAGTACACCGTGGAACTGGCCAACCGCCTGCGGCCCTACCGCCTGAAGTGGATGGAGGAGTATCTGATACCCGAGGATTTCGACGGCCACCTTGAAGTGCGCCGGCGTCTGCCCTGGCAAACCCTGGCCACCGGCGAACACTGGTATGGAGTGCAGCCATTTCAGTGGGCTGCACGTCATCAGGCCATCGACATCTTCCAGCCGGACATCGCCTGGTGCGGTGGTCTGTCCACCTGCCTGAAAATTGCGGCCGTGGCAGAGTCCGCCGGCAAGCGCTTGATTCTGCATGGAGGCGGCAACACGGTCTGGGGCCAGCATTTCAGTATCTCGCGGGCCTGTGTGCCGCTGTTGGAGTGCTTCCAGAGCACGGATCCCGGCGTGGAACCTACCGATGGCGTCACATCGCCCGGCTTGGCTGTGCCTGTCCATGGTTCCCTCGTGCCCAACGATGGACCTGGATTCGGCCTGAAGATTGAGGACGCGTGGATTGAGAACTTCTTCACCTCCAGTCAACCGGATGTTCCTCGGCCAACATATTGAAGATGGTTGGATCGGAAGCTCCTTTTCGACCCTATAATTTCTGTAGGCCGCCTTATTGCTGTAACTGGCAACAACTCCGTCAACATCCGAAACGCGGCACACTGCACCTTCCAAGGAGCGTCAACGCATGGGTATCCGGTTCACAGACGATGAAATGCTGTTCTTCAAGCGCAATGGATTCGTCATCAAGCGCAACGTCCTGAAGCCGGAACACATCGCAAAGGCCCAAGAGGTGTTTTGGGCCGAGGCGCCCCCGCAACTGGACAGGGATGATCCTTCCACCTGGATCGGCCCCTTCAGGGAGGAATTCGAGATCACGGTCGAGGACAAGGCGCCGGGGACAGACCAGCGCCAGGGTTATCGCTGGAATCTCCGTCACATTGGCGAAGACGCTTGGATGATGGACATGATTCCGCGCAATCCCGACCTGCTCGGCATGGCCGAGCAGCTTCTGGGAGCCGGCAACCTGGTTCCGCCCATGCGCACGCGGGGCATCTACACGACCCTGCCCCGCAAGGATGGAGCGGAGCTTGACGACCACCTTCACGTGGACCAACACGTCTTTCATCTCGGAACCGTTACCTACCTTGGCAAGGTGGTTTCCGGAGGTGGCGGATTCAGGGTTTGGCCCGGAAGCCATCGGTGGTTCTACAACACGTTCAAGTCCCAGTACAAGGGCACCCGCTTCAACGAGGACGAGGCGACCACAAACCGATACCTGGAGACCAAGGAGTTCTTCGAGACACAGCCCTCCGTCGAATGTACCGGCGACGCAGGAGACGTGGTGTTCTGGCATCACCGCCTCGCCCATATGGCCGGCCACAACACCTCGGACAACCTACGCCAGGCAATCCTGTACGACTTCAAGAAAGTCGACTTCGACTACACGCAGGAGCTTCCACCCCAGCCCAACATGTGGGTTGACTGGCCGGGCCTTGACAGCCTCGGCTGACTGCCGAAACCCGGCTGCAATAAGAAATCCGCCTGTGGACAGCCGACCTCACTGTTGACCCATGGGCTGGTCCGGGCCGGGCCAGCCCTTTTTGTTGCAAGGACAACCCAATTCCATGACCGACCCCAAGCTGGAGACCACGGACACTTGGCGCGCCCATTACTCGCTCGATCCGGACATTGCCTTTCTCAACCACGGCAGCTTTGGAGCGGTGCCGATACCGGTCCAGAAAGACTTCCAGGAGTGGCACCGCCAGATTGAATCCAACCCGGTGAACTTCATGGTCTCGGTGGTGCCGGAAGGCACAGACAGGGCCCGCGCTGCGCTTGCGGAATTCGTGGGAGTTCCCACCAAGCAGCTCGCGTTTGTCACCAACGCCACGATGGGCATCAACATCTTTGCCCGAGCCCTGCAACTATCGGCAGGGGACGAGGTGCTGGCCACCAACCAGGAGTACGGTGCGACACAGAAAGCGATGCAGTACTGGGCACGACAGGCCGGAGCCGGCTATCGCATCCAGGAAGTACCATTCCCGGCCACGGACAAGGAGGAATGGCTCGACACGTTCTGGAAGGGCGTAACCCCGGCCACCAAAGCACTGTTCTTGAGCCATATCACGGCACCCACCGCGTTCACTCTGCCCATGGAAGAACTGTGCGCCAGGGCCCGGGCCGAAGGCATCGCGACGGTAGTGGACGGAGCCCATGCTCCGGGCAACATCGACCTTGCGCTGGAACAATCCGGCGTGGACTTCTACACCGGCAACTGCCACAAGTGGTTGTCCAGTCCCAGAGGAACAGGGTTCATTTATGTCAATGAACGCTTCAACAAGCAGTTGGAACCCTTGGTCGTCAGCCACGGCTGGGATCCGGAAGCACGGAGCGACGAACCGGTCCGGGAGTACGTGAACTACCAGGGAACCATCGATCCCTGTGCGCGTCTGAGCGTGCCAGCGGCCATCCGGTTTCTCCGAGACCTCCCCATGCAGGAAGCACGCCAACGGAACCACCATCTGGCCCAGTCCACGCGCCAGGCTATTGCGGACCTCTTCGGCATGCCCGTGACATGTGCAGACGATCAGGGTTGGTTCAGCCAGATGGTCACGGCTTGGCTTCCGCCCGGTTCGGCGGAGAAGATCGGGGACAGGCTGTGGACCAAGTACCGAATCATCATTCCGTTGGGCAGTGCCAAGGGGGTTGATCTGGTGAGGATTTCAGTCAAGGAGTACAACTCGACCGAGGACCTCAACCGGCTGGTGGACGCCTTACGAACCGAGCTGCTGTAGCCCGCCATGAAGATTAGGTTCGCATCGTCTCCGATCTGAAGGCTTTCTGTCGAGTTACGCCCCACGCTGGTGTGCTTTTGGGGTGTTGTGGCTTTCACCTCAACGGTTGCTCCAATACCGCAGAACCTCGAACGGTGATGTAAGTTGCCGCGCTGGCGAGTGCATCCTGTGCCGACCGATTTGCCATACCAAAATCAGGAAGTGGCACCGTCAATTTTCGCAACGATGGCATTCCTACATCGGCTAAGAGTGCCTTCAGGTCCATATCAAGGGCAGGCAACTGTTCCAAAAGCTCAAAGTCTGGCGTGAACCTACCTGAACCGATGTCGAATTTCCACGATGGGACAGCCAATCGCCAATCCGGCAAAGCCTCAACGGCGCGTTGACTTGTGCCAGTAATTGCTCCGCCAACAGACTCCAACCAAGCCAATTCGAGGTCCAAGTCCGACAAATCTTGGCCTAGTTCCGAGATGAATCCGACAATGTCCACCCTAGGAATGCGTTGGACCGGATCAATCCAAGACGCGAGATTGGACCGCACTTCAGCAATCCTTGAGCGCAATCCCAATTCATTCTTATGTTGCACGATCTCTTTGAAAAGATGCAATCCTGCAATGAAATGGTCCAGATGACCTTTTTGGTCCAGAGCACTCCACCAATCATTCGCCAATGCATTTGCCCGGATTGGCATCAATGCCAATCCGGCAACCGCCAAGGGCACCATCACAATCTGGAAAAACGGCAGCAACACGGGAAATGCAAGTGAGATACCCATTATCAACCCAGATACAATAAACGAAGCTGCGCCTGCCATCAAGGCCGAAAGCATGACACCCGTTGCCAACTCCCATCCGGAGATTTCACCCAAGTAGAACCTAAGTCCAAGTTCTGCAAGCGCAAACACGAGTACGACTACCACACCAGCCATCGAACCTATTAGCAAAGGCTTGACCACCAATGGCACTGTTGCCGTCAAGCCAGCCATGGTTAATGCAGCTTTTGCGTCAAGCAGGTTGAGCAAGGTCATGTTTCGTGGACCAATTTGTAAGTTTTTTTCGCATCCCACCAAATGCCATTTCTTGCAAGGTCGGATCCTCCATTGGCGCGAGAAATGATATGACTCCACACCCTGGGTCGGTGGAATTCATGAAGGGCAGCAACTCCGTTTACCCTAACAGCTCCTGGAACTTTTCTCCATAAATCTCTAGCCGCTGTGTTGTTACGGCTAGCACCACCTGCCTGACGATAGTATTTCTTTAAATCTTGTGGCAAATTGTCAAAATCAAATTGAGAGAATGCTTGGCTAAACTCATGTAGGGCAAGTCCAGCCACAGTCAATGGTCCCATTCCAGCTGCCACAATGTCCTGCATCAAGTCGGATGCGAGCAGGCTGCTGGCTCCTGGAATGACGATGCGAGACGATTCCGAATTCCGTTGTGCTACCGATTTCTGATCTAGGAGTGGAACAAGACCCAATGCCAAGCCACTACGTCCTGCCAATTCAAGGAAGTCACGTCTTGCCACATGAGAAACCGAGTAATCGGTCTTCCTGGAACGTTCCCCATTGGCATCGAAAATATGGCCAAATTCACGAGAAATCATAATCGTCCACCTTCCATCGATTCCGTATCGGACCTGCCTTCCGGCGGGAGATAATGCCGACCATCAAGGCCAAGTGGCCCCCACCCATTCTCGCACACACAAAGCTATGCCGGCCAAAATAGCACTCGGAAAACCAATATCGTATTATGGGTGTGCCATAGTCCTAGCCTCAAACCGTACTGAATAACCGTGTACAGACGGGCTAGTCGTCATCCGTTGCTATGAGGATTGCCATGAACACTGTTCTCGTCACTGGAAGCACCGACGGCATCGGCAGGGCCACCGCCAAAGCCTTGGCCGAACATGGTTGTGAAGTCATCGTCCACGGACGCAACAACGCACGGGCAAGGTCCGCACAACGGGATCTGATCGCCGCCACCCACAATCCGAACATCCGGACAGTCTCGGCCGATTTCTCCTCGCTGTCTCAGGTCAGGGACATGGCCAATGAGATCAACGACCTGCCGAAACTTGATGTTCTCATCAACAACGCCGCCATTGCCACCAACCACAGGACGCTCACCGAGGACGGGTTCGAAAGCACCTTTGGCATCAATCATCTGGCACCGTTCCTGCTTACGAACCTGCTGCTCAGCCTGCTCCAGGACAGTGCCCCCGCAAGGATCGTCAACGTGAGTTCGGGTGCCCATACGAGTGGACACATCGACCTCGACGACCTGAACATGGCCCGCAACTTCGACGGATGGAGCGCCTATTGCAACTCGAAGCTTGCCAATGCCTTGTTCACTTGCGAACTGGCAAGCAAGTTGGATCCCAACCTTGTCACCGCCAATTTTCTGCATCCGGGAGTCATCGAAACCAAGCTGCTGCACGTGAACTTCAGCGGTGGGAGCCCGGTGGAATCGGGAGCCGAAACACCGGTCCACCTTGCGCTGGCTCCCGAAGTTGCAAGGGTGACCGGTCGCTACTTCGTGAATCGACGACAGTCCCCTGCATCATCGGCGGTTGACGACCAGCACTTGGCGGCGGAACTGTGGCGCGTCAGTACCGAACTTACGGGTTTGGAGACGTAGGCGAACTTCCGGCTCCCAGCAGTGCGCGAAGCTGTCGGAGGGGCTGTTTGGGTTCACCCGATTCGAGCCACCTGCATTGATGCATCGGCCACCCGTTCAAAAAACCAACCCGGTGGAGCTCCAACCCCTCCGGACTATCGGCGTGGCGAACACAGGGTCATGGATGCCGACGAAAGCAGGCACTCGGATCCGCGCAGCCGTTCTGCTGACCAGGTACACCGGCGCGGACTACAATTGGGCTCGTACCCTTGGCCGCAATTGCCGAGGGTGCCCGAGGATACAAGCAACCCGCAGGTTGTGCTGGTCCGTGCATCATGGTCACCCCAACAACACTGTGACCACCGCGCGTCCCAAGTGCCTCCTCGGCAAATCCTTATCCAGACCATGAAGGATCAATCCCTCGCATGACGTTCGACCCCATCACTCTGGAAATCCAGTGGCAGCGACTGGTCAACATCGTGGACGAGATCGACAACGCGGTCATCCGCACATCGTTCTCAACCATCGTGGGCGAAAGCCATGACTTCGGGTGCGCCCTCATGGACGCAGAAGGTTCCGGCCTGGCCCAGGCGCAGTGGAGTCCGCCCCAGTTCTGCACGATGTTGCCCCGCACCACCAAGTCCATGCTGAAACGCTTTCCACCGGACACGCTCAAGGATGGGGATGTATTGGCAACCAACGATCCCTGGATCGGTAGCACCCACCTGCCGGACTACAACCTCGTGTCGCCCGTGTTCCACAAGGGCAGACTGGTGGCTTTCCTGGGCACCGTCGCCCATGTTTCGGATGTCGGCGGGCACCTTGGGGACCTGGAAGCCCAGGACATGTTCATGGAGGGCACGCGGGTCATGCCCAACAAGTTCTACTCCGAAGGCAAGGTGGTTCCCGTCATCGAGGAGTTCATCTCCGCCAACTGCCGCGTGCCCGACATGGTCTTGGGCGACCTGCACGCCATCGTAGGCACGCACCGCATCGGCATCCAGCGCATCCGGGAGTTCCTGGACGACTACGGAATGACCGACATGGATGACCTGGCATCCGAGATCCTGAGCCGCAGCGAACGGGCGCTGCGGGCCTCCATCCGCGAACTTCCCGACGGTCGATCCCACTACTCGGTTACCGCGGACGGCTACCTGGAGCCGTTCACCCTGAACGTAGAGCTGGCCATCAAGGACGACGAAATCCATCTGGACTTTGAAGGCACGTCGCCGCAACAGTGGCATTCGGCCATTAACGCCGCCTTCAACATCAGTTATGCAACAGCCGTCTATCCCATCAAGGCGATGCTGGCACCGTACATCTTCAACAACGACGGCCTCATCAGGCCGGTGAAGATGACCGCGCCGGAAGGCTCCATCGTGAACTGCACGTTTCCGGCCCCGGTGGCGGCCCGGGCCAAGGTCATCAAGCACATCCCGCCGCTGATTTTCGGTGCCATGGCTGAACTCATGCCCGAGTCCGTGATTGCCGCCGCTGGTGGAATCTTCCCGTTCCATATCGTGGGTCATGATGATCGGCATGGCCGACATGCCGTCCACGTATTGCCACACGGCGGTTTGGGCGCCACCCACAACGCCGATGGCCTGCTGCCCAGGGCCTATCCCCACAACAGCACCGTGACCCCCACGGAAATGTTCGAGATTCAGTGCCCGGTCCTGATGACGCACAAACGCCTGATTCCGGACTCGGGCGGCCCGGGAACCCACAGGGGCGGACTGGGGCAGGAAATCGGGTTGCGCGCCCTGACGGAACAGGGAACCACACTGACCATCCGCCCCGACCTCATGAAATACCCTGCGGAGGGTCTGCGCGGCGGACACCGCGGCACCCCCGGCGACGTGATCATGAATGGTGAACGAATGGAGCGATTCGTACCGTACCAGTTCAAGTCGGGGGACGAGGTAGTGTTGCGCGTACCGGGCGGGGGCGGACACGGACCGCCGAACGAACGAACACGCGAGGACGTGTTGGAGGATGTTGCATTGGGTCTGGTTTCCCCGGCACAAGCGTCGGAGGCTTACGGTGTCCAGGTCGAGGGATCGCAGGAAGACCTGGAGGCACAAAGCATGAAACAGGCGATCGCTCAGGTACGGGCCAGTTCCCATGGGGATCATTCGTGACTGCAGATCTGGCCATAACCGGGGGAAGGATCCTCAACCCCTCGTACGAAACAACCTTTGCCTCCCGACCCGGCACCGTGACCGTGGAAGGGGGAAGGATCACCGGGATTCTGGACCCGGCCGACAAGCCATCGGCCAGGGAGACCATTGACGCAACCGGCATGCTGGTCCTGCCGGGCGGCATCGATCCGCACGTCCACTGCCGCGCCCCTTCGTTTCCGGAACGCGGCGACTTCGCCACCGAGTCCCGGGCGGCGGCGGCCGGAGGGGTCACCACCATCTTTGAGATGCCAATTTCAAAACCCGGTGTGGCTACCGCACAGGCATTGGAGAATCGCGGCTCCCTGGTCGTACGGGATGCCCATGTAAACATTGCGCTGTATGGTGCACCGGGCCTCTTGGAAAAGGGCGAAGTGGACGGGATGGCGGCGGCAGGCGCCATTGCTTTTAAGCTATTCATGACCGAGGCCCCACCCGGCCGCGAAGACGAGTTTGATGGTCTCATTGCACCCGACCTTGCCACGATTGGCGCCGCCCTTGAACTTACCCGCGCAACCGGCTTGCGATGTGCAATCCATTGCGAAGACCAGAGCCTCATCGACTGGCACACGCGCCAAGCGCGTGGCCGGTCGGTAGAGGACTGGCAGCGTCACTTAATGTCCAGACCGGCCGTGGTGGAGTCCGCGGCGGTTGCCGGAGTGCTGCAGTTGGCCCAGTCGTTGGAAGCGCCAGTTCACATCGTGCATGCCAGCGCCAAGGCAAGCGTGGACCTGATCCGGTTGGCCAAACATGCAGGCGCACCAGTCACCGCTGAAACCTGTCCACACTACTTGCTGTTCACGAATGCCGAACTCGAACGGGTTGGTCCCTACGGCAAGATCAATCCCCCCGTGCGTGAAAGAGGCGACCAGGATGCGCTTTGGCAGGGACTGCACGACGGAGTACTTGACTTTGTCGCCACCGATCACGCCCCTTTCACAGCCGCCGAAAAGGAAGCAGCCTGGGGAAACATCATTGACGCCCCACCAGGGCATCCGGGAGTTGAAGCCTTGGTTCCACTGCTGCTGACATGGGGACTGAAAGGCACATTCAACCTTGAAAGGTCGGTGGAACTGCTGGCCTCCAACGCCGCCCGCAGCTTCGGCCTCTACCCGCGCAAAGGTGTCCTGCGCCCAGGAGCGGACGCGGACATCTGTGTGTTCGATCCGCGCCGGAAAGCGGTGCTGAACGGCAATGCCTGGCTCACGAAGGCCGCCGAGGCCAGCTGGTTGTATCGGGAAATACCCGTCGGCGGATCGGTCCATGCCACCGTGGTGGGCGGCCGGGTGGTCTACCGCGAAGGTTGCATCATTGGCCAGCCGGGTTGTGGTGCCTGGTTGCGCCCCGGCCACTTCGACTGAGCAAGGTGTCCGTGTCCCTCACCTGTAGCCTGGTCGGTTGCGGGGTCCGCGGCTCATATTGGGCCGGGATCCTTGCCGAACATCCGGGCGTGTCCCTGGAGGCCTTGGTGGACCCCGACATCGGGAAGGCACAGGCATTGGCAGACAGCCTGGAAATCTCGGCAGCTTGTCACGCTTCGCTCAAGCCCGAGTCGAGTCCATGCGACTTTGTGGTGCTGGCCACCCCTCCCGAACTACACCATGGCCAAGTTCAGGCATGTCTTGCGCGAGGCATGCACATCATCTGCGAAAAACCCTTGGTCGAGGAGTTGGCACAGGCGATTGAACTGGTGCGCCTTGCGCAGGAAATGGACCGCCAACTCATGGTCGGCATGAACTTCCGCTACCTGGCCGCCAGCCAGCACCTCCGGCAGACGGTACAGGAACAACGATTGGGGCAGCTTGCCTTCGGCAGGTTCAACTACACACGCAACCGGGATGGACGCCGCGGGGATCTGAACTCCTATCCCCTGACCATGCGGCATCCCATGCTGCTGGAACAGTCCGTGCATCATCTGGATCTCATCCGTTACTGCTACGTCCAGGAGGTCGTACGGGTCTGTGCAGACATGTGGAATCCCCCGGGCAGTGTCTATCGGCATGACAGCTGCGTGTCGGTCCTGATGGAGATGGCAGACGGCACACGCGTCAACTATCTGGGTACCTGGACGGCCGGTTGGAACGGCATGGAGTTCGCCTGGCGCACCGACTTCGAAGGCGGCATGGTCCTGCAGCGCAACCAGTTTGCCGATGTCGTGGAGTGCCGGCTCGAACCCGAACTGGGACTGACCGGTCCCCGCTTCAAGGAACGGGAACAAGCAGAGGAGCTTCGTTCCGTGCCGCTGGCATCCCAACGTCCGTTCGTGGACGATGCCAAAGGTCTCCTCGACGAGTTTGTCTTCTGTGTAAACCAAGGCCTGTCCGTCCAGACGTCGGCACACGACCATCTTGGGACGCTGGCATTGCTCGAGGCCTGCATGCAGTCGAATGCAGTAGGCACGTGGATTGAACTCGCGCACGTGTTTGCCGACCACGGCGCGGCCAACCTCTGGCCCACTCCAAATCAACACGAATCTTCAAATCACCATGGGGAATGAACACATGACCACCATTCCGGATCTCGCCGAACGAGACAGGCGCCTGGCCCGAATTCGGGCCGCCATGGCGGAGGAAAACCTTGACGGACTCTTTGTCGCCGGCAAGGGGCACTGGTGGACCGGAAGGGGCTACTTCCGCTATCTCACCGACTTTCACATATGGGGCCACGACGGACTGATATTCATCCCGCGCCAGGAGGAGCCGTTCCTGGCCTTCAGTTCATATGCGGTGGCCGAACGCATTGCCGCCAGGGGATGGATCACGGACGTGCGCGGCGACGTGTACATCGCTCCCCGCATGGCCGCCGAATGCGTGGCACGCGGTTACGGCAAGGCGCGCATCGGAGTGGCGGGCCACCAGTTCATCCTGGGAGCCGGGACCATGGAGCTGCTGGCCTCCGGGATGCCGGACGCGGAGTTCGTAATCGCGGACGACCTGCTGAACCGGATACGAGCCATCAAGAGCGAATTGGAGATGCGCCAGGAATTCGAGCTCTGGGACTTGGCCAAATCCGCCATGGAACGCTTTGTCGAGGTGCTGCAACCCGGTGCAACCCAAAGGGAATTGGCGGCCGAGGCCAGCCGCGTGGCGCTGGCAGGTGGTGCACGCGACATTCTGGTTTTTGTTGGGGAACGGCCCGGTGAGCACGAACCGCCCCAGGACACGCCGCTCCGATGCGACGACATCGTGCGGTATCACATGGAAATCCTGGGCCCCAGCGGGCACTGGTGCGAACTGACCGTGAACTGTGCGTACCGGGATCCGACAGACCAGGAGCTGAAACTCATGGACAGTGAACTCCTGGCCTTCGACCGCATCCGCGCCGCCGCCCAACCGGGAGCGCACCTGAGCGAAATGGCCGGCATCTTCGAACAAACCATGCGGGAACAGGGTTGGGAACTGGGTGCCACCACCACGGCCTTCGACTTCCATGGCCAGGGTATGGATACGATCGAGTACCCTTGGTTCTCGGCGGCCCCGGGCTGGGGCAAGAGCCAGGACTGGCCGCTTGAGGCAGGCATGGTGTTTTCCTACCACCCCAAGCGCAACATCGTGAATGGTCCCGCTTGGAGTACGGGCATCAATGAAGACATCCGCATTACACCCACCGGTGCCGAAACCTTCAGCGGCGATTGGAGTCACCGCTGGCGAAGGATGGGATGACAGACATGACCCTCAAGGTAGCCATTCTGGGCGCCGGACAGGCGGGAGCCCGGCATATCACCGGGTTTCTCGCCGTTGAACACGCTCAGATCGCGGTGGTGGCCGACACGGACGCGGACTTGGTCCGCCGCGAAGCCGACCGGTCCGGTGCCACACCGTTTCAGGATTGGCGAACGGCATTGGATGCAGCATCGGAGCTTGATGCCGTGGTGGTGGCCTTGCCGCACCACCTACACGCGGAGGCCGCATGCATGGCAGCGGAGCGCGGTCTCCATGTCCTGATGGAAAAGCCCATGGGCTCCTCACTGGCGGAAGGGCGACGCATCGAAGAGGCCTGCCGGACTGCGGGCGTGGTTCTGATGATCTGCTTCGTACACCGTTTTCGCGACGAGGCAATCCAGGCCAAGGCGTGGATCGAGGCCGGACACATTGGGGTACCGGTCAACTGTATGGAAACCATCGCGTCGCCACGCGGATCCCATCTGGGGTCCTGGATCAATTCGCCAGACCTCTCAGGGGGCGGTGTTCTGCTGTACACGGGGGTTCATGCCATGGACCGCCTGCTGTGGCTTGTGGATGCGCCCCTGCGCGATGTGCACGCCTCGACCCGAACCTTGACCGCAGGCTCTCGGGTTGAAGAAGCCGTCACCGCTCTCCTGACATTCGACAACGGTGCGATGGCGACGCTCAACGTCACCGGTCCGACCTATCCCGCGGGCGGAACCTCATGGCGCAGTGAAATCTACGGGACGGAGGGGGTCATCCGTGTTCGGGCTCGCCAATCGGTGGAGATCGCAGGCAACAGCTTGGCTCAACGCATCGAAGTCGACGACACGTCGACCAAGGATGGAGAAAACTACAACTTCAAGCGCCAGGCTGAAGGGTTTGTCCAGGCTGTTCGGGATGGAAAGGTGTCACCCATCTCCGGTCGAACCGGCCTCGCAGTCCTCGAGGCATGCCAGAGGATTTATGATCGCGGAATTCACGGCCCCCAATTTGCGTTGCGATAGGGCAATTGCTTCCGGCCGCGGCGTTCACTGATGATCGTGAGGCAGTCAGGATTTGAGATCATCCAGGAGCCCGGCAACTCCCAATTGCACCAAGTTCGCGTGACTGTCCTGCAACCGTGCTGAGGGACAGGCATTGTTGGCCCTCGACAGAGGATCCGTGGGCAAGAGACCTGGTCCCGGAACCGCGGCCAGGAGAAGCAGCTTGCGCGTGGCGGCGGGCTCCCCTGCCTGAGTTTGCCCCATCGACACAACCGCATGCAATCGGCGCGCATGGTGGAATTGTGGCGGACAGCAGTCACCGCGGCCAGGTACCGCATCGTGTGCATGGAAACGCGACCGTCTCAAACGCGGAGCAAGCCCCGGTATTGGCCGCTGCCCCGATTCAGCGGAAACAGGCAGATTAAAATGGTGGGGGTAATACAGGCAAGGAGGGTGTCACCATGGCCCTTGCACAAGCAGAGACTTCCGGCCAGGCCGTAGCGGCGGCGCCTGTTCCTCGGCGGCCCCAACCCCAAGAAGCTTGGGACTGGCAAGTCCCCGCCTCGCGGGGCGACACGGATTCGGCAACTGCCATCGCGTCGCGTTACCAGCGAGCGATGTGGCGGTTGCTGCACCCCCGCGCATGGCAAGCTGACCTGCAAGCCCTATCCCATTTCGACCCGGAGTTCGTCTACGACGAAAACCATGAGTATTACGAAGACTGGACCACTGATCCCGACTATGGAAAGGTCAATGTCCGTAACTTCCCCTACGATTTGGCGGGTTTCGTGAGTCCCGACCAGAAACGCCACAACCCGCTCATCGAACAAATGCGGGAAACACTCTGCACTCCCTTGGGCAGGGAGGGAGTACACCGAGTACAACCCACCCCCGACTATCACTTCCCGGAAGCAGTGGGCCGCGATTTGAGCCTGTTCACGGGAGGCAGGAAACCCAAGACCCAAGTCAAACCCGACTTGGTGGTGTTGCCGGAGGATCGGGACGACCGCAGTTTGAAGGAATCGCGCGTCATCCGAACCGATCCCGAGCATCCTGTCCCGGAAATGGTTGTGGAAGTCGTGTCGCCTTCGTCTGCGGCGCGGGACTATGGGGACAAGGCGGTCCTTTACGAACGTCTTAGCGTGAAGGAATACCTGATTGTGGATCCCGGCGAACCACCGGAAGGGGATTCCCGGGGATACCTGGCACAGCTTGTCCTGTATCGCCTGCAGCCCGACAGCAACCATGTGCGCGTGGAAGGTGAAGGGGACGACCCCAACATGGAGGTGCGCAGTGCAGTCATCGGGAGTGTGGTGCGTCTGAAACAGGTTCATCCAGAGGATGAGCCCGTGTTTCAGTGGTTCGACCCCAACCTGGGGATATGGCGCGATGCCCTTGGCGACAAACTTCGGGAAAGTGAAGAACGTGGGGAAGAGCGTGGAAAAGAACGTGGGGAAGAGCGTGGAAGGGCGCAAACCATCCTAACGGTTGTGGGCCATATCTTGTCCGATGAAGGAGCTGTCGATGCAATCGCCCAGCACTGGCAAGTTTCCGGAGTGCCCGGCAACACGGACGATCTCCTGACAGCGGTTCTGGACAACCCGGCTGAATGGCGGGAAATCTTTGGTATCACAACGGAAAGTAAAGAGGGCAGCGAGTTGGACAGGGGGGATCACCCATCTGCCTTGTAGACGCCACAAACCGCTGCACAGAGGACTGTTTCAATTGGCATGGGAATGGGTACGGTGACGCGCCAAGGGATGGAAACCAGGTGCGGTCGTGGCAGCGCAGCCGTCTGTCCCGGGACTGTCAAGCCCATGAGTTACTGACGGCGCGCCAGTCATCGCCTGGACACCCCGCGCCAAGCGCACTGCAGAAACTTTGATTCTGCGGTGCGCTAAGCAAATGAATGTCCCGGCCAATCAGTAATTTGACGCGACGGCGATACTGCGGCAGCCCGGATCAGGGAAGTGAGTGTTCCGATTGCCAACCCAATGGCAGGGGCGATCGGGACCGGCAGTCCGTGCCGTCGGATGATGAAAGCACAGACCTCAGCCTTGGTCGTCTGAACTATGCTCGTCCCCGCCTTCACCTTCATGACCGTGTTCGGAACCGCCGACTTCCGCATGGGGCGACCAGCCATCGAATTCCTGATCCGATGCGTTGAGCACCACTTCCACTGTCTGACCGGATTCAAGGTCCTGCGGAGTTGTAGGACCGAGTTCCACGCCGTTGGCCAGATGCACTTCCACTCGGACCTGCGGCAAGGTTTCGGCGGTGGTGTTCTGCACGGTGCCAACGAAGGCGTTGTCCTCGGCACTATATGCCAGGATGAGCCTGGCACCCCGCCGAACCACGTCATAGGTTTCGTCCAAGGTCAGGAGGTCGCCGGATTCCTCTTCACTCCTTTCCACAGTGCCGGCATGTTCTTGATCGCACCCTCGGCTTCATGTTCACCATGCGCCTCCCCATGCTCACCATGGGTTTGTTCGCCAACCATGCAGCCGCTCAGTGCAAACGTCCCTATCAGGAAAGCCATCACCAAAGCAATGAAGGTTTGCGACAGCGGACGCCTCGAACTGGCCTGACCGGAGGCAACAGGCTGTTCCGGCTCCGTGCCGACGAGAGATGCTCCGCCGCCGGGTGCTGTCTGGAAACTCCGCCTGTACATATTGTGTCTCGTTTCTTTTTGTGATGCGGGCTGGCGGAGCCGATCCCAAACCCAACTCCAATCCAACTGCCACCGGGATTCCTTTCCACCTATTCTGTATGGCGACTGTGATCAATCCGTGAAGAACGGATGCAGGAAATCGGAACATCGTTCAACACGACGCGGACCGTCAGCGTACTCTCACGGCAGCCTTCGAGCGGTGTCCAAGAGCTCTGTTGTGCGCCCGAATCAGCGGATTTTCCCCGCTGTTAGAATCTCTCCACCGTGCAAAGGATGCGCCCACATCCCGCACATCCACACATGAATGCAGCACAGGAGGTGCGGAACACCCGAACACCGGCGTGGTTGTCGTCAGTACCTATCCAATGACAACAGGACTCGGAACTACCCATAGGAGAAATCATGAGCGGAAAGAAACTGAACCGCAGACACTTTCTGAGTGCTTCGATGGTCGCGGCGGGGGTATCCATGACGGCTGCCTGCGTGATGCCGGTCACACCCGCTGCCGCTCCATCCGACGGGTCGATGATGTCGGAATCGCCGGACTTCAAGTTCTACTTCAACACCCACGGCTCTGTGGAAATTTCCTTCTGGTCGGCCGCCAACAACGGCTTCCAGGATTTCTGCAGCCACTACAACATCGACGGGCAGTACCTTGGCACCGTCCGCGACGGCGACTTCGCCGAAGAACGCGAGAACATGGAACGGATAGTAGCAGCGGGCGACGCCGACGCGGTCGTGGCCGTCTTGTCCGATGTGGACGCCCTGGACGAACCCATCCGCCAACTCGCTGATCAAGGTGTGCCGGTGGTGCTGGTGAACTCCAAGGACCCGCGTCCGGCGGAGGAGCAGGTTCCGCACCTGCGGTATGCGGGCGAGGACACCTATTTGACAGGGGTCCGCAACGCCCAACTGGCGTTGGCCTCCTTCACGGAGCTGGCCGGGCGCGCACCCAAGCGCTCCACCTACATCGAGCACGTACCGGGTGCCTGGGTACTCGTCACCCGGGGACAGGGCATGTCGGATGTGCTCACGCCGGAAGGCACGAACTTCGAAAGCATCGCCGGGGAAGTCGATCCCGTACAAATGCAGGAAATTGTCCGGGCCCACCTGATAGCCAACCCCGACGTGGAGACGATCCACACCGGTTGGAGCCGACCCGCCGCCTGGTCCATTGAGGTCTTGCGCGAAATGGGCAAGCTGGGCAACGTGAACGAACCCTTCGAGGAAGGCAAGGTCTATGTCACCAGCATCGATCTGGATCCCGAACTGCTCGGAATGATTGATGCCGGCGACTGCGTAGGCACGATCGATCAGCAGGTTTATCTGCAAGGTTGGTACGGTGCGGCCCTCGCGTGGCAGTGGGTAACCAACCAGTTCCTGATTGCCAACGACATTTCGACCGGACCCTATGTCGTCACCCAGGAGAACGCCGCGGCCCTGATCGGCCAGGCAGAAGCCGGAATCCGGGCCTGACCTTGGCTCGGCTCTGAAGGCGGATTGAGCCGTCGCCGGCAGGTGTGGGCGAGCCTGCCGGCGCGATCTTTCCCAACCCACTTTCCGCCACAACCCGAACATGACCATCAACACCACCGACCCCGTGTCGGTCGACGGGACCGACCGCCGCGGGCGCGACGACTTCCGCCGCCGGGTCAACCGCATGGTCCGGAGGATTCCCGAACTGGGGATCTTCTCGACCCTAGTCCTCCTGGTGGGGATTTTTTCGATCGGTGCGGCCAACTTCCGCACCGTGGACTCCTACACCAGCATCCTCACGGTCGCGGCCAACGTTGGCATTGTGGCCCTCGGCTGCGGCTTCCTGATGATCTCGGGCGAGTTCGATATATCCGTTGGCTCGGTCTACCTCATCGCTACCCTCTTTTTCGCCCAAATGGCCAACGCGGGCCTGATACCGCCCTTGGCCTTCCTCGTGACCCTGATCCTCTGCGCGGTCATTGGCTTAGTCAATGGCCTGATCACGGTTAACCTGCGTATTCCGTCCTTTATTGTGACCCTGGCCGCGATGATGTTCTATCGGGGCCTACACATCATCCTGACCCGAGGCTTCTCCGTCAGTTACAAGGCGGACAAGGAGTTCCTCAACATGGTGGCCGGCATCACTTTCTCCCTGATGCGGAACACCGTCATTTGGTGGATCCTGCTCGCCATCATTCTGCAGGTCGTACTCGCCAAGACCCGCTACGGCAACTGGGTCCTAGCGACCGGTGGCGACGCGCAGGCAGCACGCAACTCCGGCGTGCCGGTGAGCCGCGTGAAGGTAACCAATTTCGCCCTTTGCAGCCTGCTGGCAGGCTTTGCCGGTGCCGCCAACATGGCCCGTTTCCTCACTTCCCAGTCGCAGTTGGGCATGGGCATGGAGTTCGAGGCCATCACGGCGGCCGTGATTGGCGGCACCCTGCTGATGGGAGGCAAGGGCAGCATGGTCGGAGCCGTGCTCGGTGCCATCTTCGTGAGTGTGATCCGATCGGGCCTAATCTTCTTCGGTTACTCGTCCTACATCTACATGCCGGTGACCGGCATCATCCTGATGCTCGCGGTGATCATCAACCGCGGCTTCAGCAACTTCCGCCTGCTCCAGTTCCAACGGAGCGACGCATGACCGACACCGGCACTCCCATTGTCCGCATGACGGACATCCACAAGAGCTTCGGACACGTGCAAGCACTGCGCGGAGTGGACTTGGATCTTCACGCCGGGCGGGTTCTGGGACTGATTGGGGACAACGGCGCCGGCAAAACAACGCTGGTCAAGATCATGGCCGGCGTCTTCCCGCCGTCGCGCGGAACGGTGCACTACAAGGGAGAACAGGTCCGCTGGAAGAATCCCAGCCAGTCGCGGGCTGCCGGACTCGAAATCGTTTACCAGGATCTGGGACTCGTTCCCATCATGAACATCGCACGCAACTTCTTCCTCGGGAAGGAACCGCGCAGCCGGTGGGGATTCCTGGACTTCAGCCGCATGGCAAACGAGTCGCTGCGGGCGATTACCGAGATGGGCATTTTCCTCGACGATGCGGAGGAACTGGTGGAAAATCTCTCGGGGGGCGAACGAAAAGCGCTTGCCATCAGCCGCAGCCTCTACTTCGGCGTCCAGGTCCTCATGCTCGATGAACCCACGGCCGCGCTCTCCGTCAAGGAGACCCACGCCGTCCTGGACCTGATGGAGACGCTGAAGGAGCGCGGCATCGCTACGGTCTTCATCACCCACAACATCCACCATGCCTATGCGGTCTCGGACCACTTCGTTGCCCTGAACGCGGGTGTCAAGGTGCTGGATGCCGACAAGGCCGATGTCACCCCCGAAATGCTGACCGAAGCCGTGATCGGCGAACCGCTGGCCCAAGTGACCAGCCAATCGCTTGCTGCATCCGTCGGAAATGGAAATTCGGAGAATTGATGAGAGTTCAAGCTGCGCTGTGCCTGCGCGAGGGCGCCCCCCTTGAGATTCGGGAGGTCGAACTGGCTTCGCCGGGGTCAGGCGAAGTGCTCGTACGCTGGGGCGCCAGCGGCATCTGTGCCAGCGACAAGTTCGTTGTCACCCACGCGGGCTGGCCCAAGCCGTATATCCCGGGCCACGAAGGAGCCGGGATCGTCGAGGCGCTGGGCGACGGGGTTGACACGCTCACCGTGGGAGACCATGTGGTATCCGATCTGCTGGGTGCCTGCGGCCACTGCCGACAGTGCCGGACGGGCCGGCCGCGCCTCTGCGAACCCCAGCGACACCGAGCCGTGCCTGACATCGACAGCCGCTTTAGCCTTGACGGGACTCGCGTTGGACGCTTCGGACACCACGAGATCGCAACCTTCGTGGAGGCATGCGTCGTCCCGGAAGCATCGCTGACGAAGATCCCGGACGACGTGCCGTTTGAGGCGGCCTGCCTGCTTGGTTGTTGCGCCCTCTCCGGTGCAGCGGCCGTCCTGACCCGGGCCAAGGTCGCGCCGGGCAGCCGCGTCGCGGTCTTCGGCTGCGGAGGCTTGGGCCTCGCCGGCATCAACGCGGCACAGCTCTGCGGCGCGCGGCAAATCATCGCCATTGATGTCGTACCCCGCAAGCTCGACTGGGCGCGCGAGTTCGGTGCCACCGACACTGTTGACGCCTCGCACGGCGATCCCGTGGAGGCCGTGAGCGCGGCCACCGGCGGAGCCATGGCGGATTTCGCCTTTGATTTCTCCGGTTCGGCCGTCGCGATGAACCAGACCGTTGGCGTTGTGCGCAACGGGGGCATGGTGGTTCTGGAGGGAGCCGGACCTCCCGGCACGCAGCTCGTGGTCGACCAGGCGGAGCTGATCGACAACGAAAAGGTGATCACCGGTGCACACGCCGGTGGCGGCATCCCGGCCCTCGACATCCCGCTGCTAATCGACCGATTCCGCGCCGGCACGTTCAGGCTGGATGCTTTGGTCAGCCATCGACTTTCGCTTGAAGAAGTCAACGACGGATTCGACCTGATGACCCGCGGCGAAGCACGCCGCAGCGTGATCGTGTTCGAGGCATAGGGGTGAAAAGCCAGGTGTCGCCCGTCGGCAATGGTTGCGACGACCAGCAAACCCGGACACCCGGCTTCCAATAGGAGTTCTCCCGTGCGCATATCCTCCGCCACCAGGGAAGCCATCGAGGGCTATCTGTACATCGCGCCCTGGCTGGTCGGTTTCGCGGTGTTCGCGGTCGGCCCGATGCTGGCCTCCATCTACCTCAGTCTCACGTTTTACAAGATCATCACGCCGCCCGACTTCGTAGGGTGGGACAACTACATCCGCATGTTCCAGGACGACCTCTTCTGGAAGTCGCTCTGGAACACGGTCTACTACGCTGCCGTCTTCGTGCCGGTCTCCATCGCCGGCTCCCTATGCTGCGCCCTGCTCCTCAACCAGCGCATCCTGGGACGCACCATCTTCAGGGCCATCTACTTCCTGCCATCCATCACGCCCATCGTTGCCACCGCCTTTCTCTGGCTCTGGATTTTCCAGCCGAACGTGGGCCTGGCCAACTATCTCCTTGACTTGATCGGCATCGAAGGGCCGCGTTGGCTCGATGACATCCGATGGTCCAAGCCGTCCCTAATCGTGATCAGCCTCTGGGGAGCCGTAGGCGGAGGTTCCATGCTCATCTTCCTGGCCGGACTGCAGGGAATTCCAATCGAACTCTACGAATCGGCGGAGATCGACGGCGCGGGCAACCAGGCCAAATTCTGGCGTATCACAATTCCCCTGCTTTCGCCGTCGATGTTCTTCAACCTGGTGCTGGGCCTGATCGGCGCGATGCAGATGTTCACGCTGGCGTTCGTCGCGACCAGTGGCGCCGGCCAGACGCGGCCCGCCGGCGGGCCCGCCTACTCGACCCTCTTCTACGTCCTGAACCTCTACAACCACGCCTTCGACTACTGGGAGATGGGATACGCATCCGCCCTAGCCTGGTTCTTCTTCCTGATCCTGGTGATCCTAACCTATTGGCAGCTCCGCCTTTCCCGATCGTGGGTTTACTACGAGTTTGACCAGGGCGAACGATGGTAGAACCCGCCCTCTCTGCACCTCGGGCGTCGGCAGCCGGCATCGGCGGTATCCGCCTGCGGCAGGCAGTCCGTATGATCCCAACCTTTCTGGTGGTCCTGATCCTGGCCGCTGCTTTTGGCCTGCCGTTCCTTTGGGCGGTACTCACATCGCTGAAGGTGCCAAGGGAGATCTTCATTTTTCCGCCGACTTGGCTGCCCGAGGCTCCCCAGTGGCCCAACTACATCGAAGTCTTCCGCCAAGCCCCGCTGGCCCTCTTCTTCTGGAACAGCCTCAAAGTCACCGTGTTGACGGGAATTGGCCAGATTCTGTCCGCATCGCTGGTGGCCTACGGCTTCGCCCGGTTCCGTTTCCCGGGACGTAACATCCTGTTCCTGGTCATGCTGAGCACGTTGATGCTGCCGCCCCAGATCACGATCATTCCTACGTTCCTGCTCTTCAAGTGGCTTGGTTGGCTCGACGAACTCCGCTCCCTGTACATCCCGCCGTGGTTTGGCGGTGGAGCGTTCGCCATCTTCCTCTTCCGTCAATTCTTCTTGACCATTCCCCGGGAGTTTGACGAGGCGGCCAAGATCGACGGTGCCAACTCCCTTTGGATTTTCTTCCGTGTCCTGACCCCCTTGTCGGTGCCGGTATTCGTCACCATGGGCATTTTCTCCTTCCTGGGCAGCTGGAACGACTTCTTCGGACCACTGATCTTCCTCAATACCACGGAGAAGTTCACCCTAGCGCTTGGCCTGACCTACTTCCAAAGAGTGGTATCCCTTGGCGGCCAAGCCACTGAACACCTCATGATGGCAGCGTCCATTATCATGACGTTGCCGTGCCTGCTGGTGTTCGTGCTACTGCAGCGGTATTGGATTCAGGGCATAGTCATGTCGGGCATCAAGGGGTGATGCCCGAAGCATGGGAACCCGCCGGGCACCCGGCACCTAACCTACCCTGCGTCCCGCCATGGCGGGCTACGACCCGCGTCAGAATGTGATCACGTTGCGGAGGGTGGCGGGTTCCGCAACCGCCGCGATTGCCTCGTTGATCTTCTCCAGCGGGTAGGTACGGGTAACCAGTTCGTCCAGCTTCAACCGGCCCTGCCGATACAGATCCATCAGGCGAGGCACATCGCGCTGGAAGTTCGTTCCGCCCATCGAACTGCCCTTCAAGGAACGCTGGCCCATAAAGCGCTGGCCGGTGTAAGTAAATGTGTCATCCAGAGGCGGCATGCCGACCTGAATGACGCGTCCCCCCTTGCAAAGCATGTCCGCCGCTTCTTCCAGCAGACGGGTGACACCGGCCACCACGAACACGTAGTCGACCCCGCCCGCGGAAAGATCCATCACGGCCTGCACGGGATCGGTCTCCCCGGCATGCACCACATGGGTGGCCCCGAAGGCGCGGGCCATGTCCAATTTGCCGCGTTCGATGTCGATCCCGATGACCTGCACGGCCCCCGCCAGGATCGCGCCCTGGACAGTGTTGAGGCCCACTCCTCCGCATCCAATCACCGCCACCGACCGCCCGAACCGGAAGTGCGCCGTGTTCACCACGGCCCCCAGCCCGGTGATCACCCCGCAGGCCAAGAGTGCCGCGGAGACGATCGGGACCGAGGCGGGAACCTTCACGATCTGGGTCTCATGCACCACTGTGTACTCCGCGAATCCGGCTACCTTCAACGCGCGGTTGAGTTCCCGGCCTTCGCGGTTGGTGAACTTCGAACGCAACTCCAGAGGGTGGTCTCCGATGCAAAGATAGGGTTCGCCTTCCAGACAGTGGCGACAGCGGTGACACGACCAAAGCAGGGACACGACGACGCGATCACCCACGGCAATGCCTTCCACATCCGCCCCAATACGGGAAACGGTGCCGGCGGCTTCATGCCCGGGAATCAAGGGGGCCTCGTAATGCCACTCCCCGTCGATGATGTGGATGTCGCTGTGACAAATGGCACACGCCTCCATTCGGACTTCGACCTCGTCACGGCCAGGCGGCTCCAAATGCACCTCTTCCACAACCAAGGGGCTTCCGTACTCGTAGCAAACTGCGGCTTTGACCGTTCGCATGGCGCGCATCCCCCCTGCTTTCCACGCTGATCCGCGGGTGGCCCTTGTCAAAACCGGCGAGCGGGTGCCCAACCCGCTCGCCGGGGTCCATTCGTCTACGCTTCGAGCGACGGCTTGGCCAGGATTTCGGCGGCCGCCTCCTGGACGTTGCCGATCACCTCATCCAAATCGCTCTCACCGAGCCAAACGACCTGGAGCATCTCATTGATGGTCTTGAAGTACTCGGTTTCGCGGAAGTTCGCCGGCAGGACAAGCGGCAATGCCTCGTCCATGATTCCGCCAAACACCCGCATCAATGCCGAAGACTGCAACGTCTCCGACGCCATTACATCCGGGCGTACCGACGGCGCGCCCATGGCGTTGTAGTTGCCAATCTGGGCGTCGAACGTCGTGAAGTACGTCAAGCAGTCGAACATCTCGGCCGGGTTCTCCGACGCTCGCGAGACACAAACGGGGTCCGACTCGAACATGTTGCCGCGCACACCCGTGTCGGCTCCGATCGGCATCGGGGCCACGGCCCACGCGTCCTCCTCAACAAAGTTCTTCACGTATTCGCCCCAGAAGCCCGACTGGTACATCGCCAGCTTGTTGGCCGCGAATGTCTGGTATGTGCCCTGTTCCATCGTGCCGGGCAGCGGCGCCACCCCGTGTTCATGAAACATGTCGCTGACGAAGCGCAGCGCCGCGATCGATTCATCGGAATCGATCGTGGCCACGGTGCCGTCTCCGTTCAGCATGTCGCCGCCCCAGGACCGCTGGTAGACAAGCAGGCAGAAGTAGCCCAGACACGGCAGGAACCCGTACACCCCTTCGTCTGGATCGGTCAAGGCCGCGGCTGCCGCCAGCAGATCGTCGTACGTCCACGTGTCGTTCGGCGGATCCATACCGGCGTCTTCAAACAACCCGACGTTGTAGAACAGGCCCACACGCCCGGGATGGGCCAGCTGGGGGAGGCCGTAGAGTTCGCCATTCAGGCGCGCGGCCTCGATGTTGAGCGCGTAGAAATCGCTTAGGTCAAAGCCAGACGACTCCACCAGATCATCGAGCGCCCTGGACGCGCCGGCAGCGGCCAACCGATAGTAGCCCTCGATGGACGAGATCCAAAAGGCGTCACCAATCGTGCCGCCGGCAATCAGCGTGTTCAACTTCTTGAAGTAGTCCGCACCGGGGAAGCACTCCATCGTGACGGAGACGTCCGGTGCCCTGTCCTCGTTGAATTTCTCCACCCACTGGCCGTGGTTGTCGCACTCAAGACCCAAGCGGTGGTGGTACCGAAGCTCGATCGGTTCCATGCTTGGTTCGGCACCAGTCATGGCGGCCGGATCGGCGCAGGCCGCTACCGTCAAACCTCCCAACAGAATCGCACTGGACCGCAGAAACTCTCGCCGACCAACAGTATTGCCGTTCATGATGTCTCCTTGACCGAGACGCACCCTGACAGTGAAGCACCGGTGGGTAAGGTCGATCAAATCCACGGATGATGCCAAAGTATAGCAATCAGCCAGAATCCCTATTGGGGGGCACCGATCCTGCCTGAACGCGAAATAGCAGTCGTCTGTGAATCCGCTACCACATCCGATTCCCATCGGATGCCGATCCGTGGCATGTATCATGGACCCGTCAATTCCCACAGCCTTTGGATATTCCATGCCGATGGCATATTCGGCTCCGGCAACCCTGGATGCAACGACGCTCGGGGCGGATTTGTCGACGGTAAGCCGTCTAACGGGAAGGTGCATTCCAAACTTGCGCGCGGGACCGTTCGTCGAACCGATCCAAGTGCTCGCGGACGGTGCAACTGGCAACACAATGGCCTTTCCAAACCAGGCGGCGACATGAACGGAACACGGCTGCGCGTAGGCATCGTGGGTACCGGCTTGGTGGCACAGGTAATGCACCTGCCCCATCTGCAATCCCTGCCCAACCTGTATGAAATTGTTGCACTCTGCGACCTGTCCGAACGGACGGCGCAAACCTTGGCCCGCAGGTATGGGGTCCCCCATGCATTCACGGACATTGGCGACATGCTCGACACCGTCGAGTTGGATGCCGCCCTAATTTTGACGCCGTACCACTATCCCGAAGTAATGGCAGCCCTGTCCGCAGGGGTGCACGTCTTCGTGGAGAAACCGATGTGCGTGAACGTCGAAGAGGCCACCGACATGGTTGATGCGGCCCGCCGCAACGGTCTGATTGGCCAACTCGGTTACCACAAACCCTACGATCCCGGATACGAAACGGGCGCGGCCATGGTACGAGCTATGTCCGCGGTGCGCATGGCGACGATGTACGTCGCCCACGGCCCCAACGAACCGTTCCTTGAGCACTACGAGATCCTGCGTGGCGACGATGCCGATCCCGACCGCGTGGCCGCGACAGGTCGGGCAATGCGCACGGCGCAGCAACAAGCCATCGGCGAACAACCGGAGCATGTGGCACGAGCCTACGGGGGGTTGCTCGGCAGTGGATGCCATCAACTTTCGATCATGCGCGGCTGTCTCGGGCGCGTGGAGGACGTGCTGTCAACGGAGATCTGGAACGGCGGTCGCTCGATTACGGCCACGCTCAAGTTTGAGCGCGGTGTCCGGTGCGTCTTCACCGCCGTCTTCATGCCCGACATCCGGCTGTTCGATGAGACCTTCACTGCCTGCGACGACGGCAGTTCCACCGCGATCCGATTTCCTTCACCGTTCCTGAAACACGCCCCCACCATGGTGATTCGTCGCGGCATGGAGGATGGCCGCTATGTCGAACGGGAGATCACGACCGACTATCGGGAAGCCTTCCGCAACGAGTTGATTCACTTCCACCGGTCCATAACGACCGGCACCCCGCCGCGTACGCCCCTGGAACACGGTGCCGAGGATGCCGCGACCATGATCGCCATCGTTCGGAACTGTCCCGATTTCGTCGCGTGACGAAAGTCGATTCCACGGCACCGGCGTAGAACCGGTCAGTGAAGTTGGCACACAGCGGTGACAACCACCTGACAACGCAGCTGGAGCAGACGGAACTTGGACTTACTCATCCAACGGGGGAATACCCAACCCGGCCGCCGCCTCCGTGATTCGGTCCCAAATCGCATCCGCTACCGGAATGCCGGTGTGCGTCCGTTCGCGGGCAACCATCTCTTCCAGTTCTCCCGGGAGCAGCACTTCCCGGTAGCCCTGAGCCGCAGGCGAGTCCTTGATCCGTTGCAAAAGGGCCTCCGCGTCCTGCAGCTGGGCTTGGGGATCCCCAAATGCAGCCGGATCCAAGACGGTCACGGTCCAATTGGCCTCGTAGGTGGGACCAAGCATGATGCCGCCCAGATACTCGTTGAAGAGTGCCAGGCCATAGCCCTTGTGGGCACCCATAGGCAGGATTGATCCTCCGGCGTAGAGTGCTTCGGGATCCGTTGATGGAGCCCCGTCCCGATCGAGAATCCAACCCGGCGGAAGGGATTCGCCACGCTCGCGGTGGAAGCGAACCTTGCCTTCCGCGGTTGCACTGGTGGAAAAGTCGGCAACGATGGGGCCGAAACGGCCTCCCGGCCAGCCCAGGGTGATCGGATTCGTGCTCAGAATTCGCTCGCGGCCGCCGTACGGGGCCACGGAGGTGTGCTCCGGCAGCCGGTGCGCGCCACCTCCCGTGATCTGGATTGTGAGACCGCGCCCCGCAATCTTCTCGGCGAACCAGCCGATCCGTCCCGTATGGGTTGTGTTGGTCAACCCGCCAAAGGCAACACCGGTACGCTCGGCCTTGGCTGCCACCCCTTCGCACAGGTTCAGCAAGGCACAGTGGCCAAATCCCTGTTGCCCGTCCACCATCACCCAGGTCGATGCCTCGCGCACTACCGTGGACCGGCCAGCCGGTTTGATATACCCTTCCGCCATCAATTCGAGGTAGTGGGGCACGCGCAGCACGCCGTGAGACTCGACGCCCTTCAAGTCTGCATCGACGAGGGTATCGGCAACGATCGCGGCGAGATCGGCTGGCGTACCGGCAGATTCCAGAATGTCTTGTACAAACGCAGCCAGCCGCGTAGGAGCAAACCTGCGCGTCACGATGACACCGTCCCAGGGTATGCCGCGTCCAGCATCCGTTGGACCAAACCGCCCACGGCTTGTGGTTCCGTCATGTCGCTGCCGGCAAGAGCCGCGGGAACGGCCCAAAGCATCAGGTTCTGGTAGTAGTCGGCACCGAAAGTGCGCTGTCCCGTATCGGCATCGCCGCGGGTTGTGTTGGGGAAGTCCCACACATATCCCCAGTGCACAATGTTGGCCAGGCAGCGGTGGAGCAGATCCATGCCGAAATCCCGGTTGCCTTCGTACATGTAGGTCATGGCCAACATGAAGAGTTCGGGTGGGAAATAGCTGTAGGGTCCGTACCCGCCCACCTGCGCCACGGTGCCGTCCGGATTGGCGTAGTTCACCGCACCGGATTGTGACAGGCCGCAATTTATGTCGCGGATGGTCTGCAGCGTGACGGAGACCCGGTCGGCGGGAAAGACGGCGTCCAAACCGTGCCAGCTGGTGATCCAGTGGCCGTCCAACTGGTAGCCGAACACCAGGTCCGATTCGGTTTCCGTATCGGGTTCCCGGAAGTTCCAGTAGCAGGTTTCGTTCCAGAGAATTTCCTCCAGGGCCTTCCCGCCCGCTGCCAGCCAGCCGTCGCACTTGGCGACATACTCGGAGTCGTCCATGGCAAGTGCCATGCGGCGCATGATCGCAACCTGCGCCAATCGAATGCCGCCGGCGTGCGTCACATATCCCTTCCAGCCCGGTTCCGGCGCCTCAAACCACTCCGTGTCGCCCAAACCCTCGGCATCCGTACCGGGTTCCGGCATGGCCACTACTTGCGCATCCCCGTACGCAGGCCGCAGGGCCAGGGCGAAGTCGTTGCACTGCTTCAGGGAATCCCAGAACCCCGACAGGAAATCATCGTCGCCCGACGTGCGCCAATACCGGTCCGCCATCACGATATAGCAGGCACCGTTGAGCACAGTCTGGTAGCCGCGGTCCGGAGCCGCCATGTCGTAGGGATCCCGGTTGTTTTTGTCCCGGGCCGTAATGCCGCCGAAGATCCACGGTGGCCGTCCGTCGGGAAACTGGTAGGCACGATAACCGTGGAGCGTGGACAGGGCGGCATCCGGAAAGAAGTAGAGCAGAGGAATGTTCCCGTAGAAACTGCAGGGCAGGCACTCCAATTGGGGGCAACCGCGCGGGCACTCGTTGAGCGCGAACAGCCCGAGCGACGGCGGAACCCATTCGGAACCGGCCCATCCCTCCTGTGCCCACACGCTGCACTCGGTCAACAGGTGCAGGTTGTTGATGAGCGAATCGGCAAGCCATCCTGGAACCTCGGACGCCTGGTACAGGACCTCCTGCCACGCAATGACCCGGTCCAGATACGAAGATTGGCGGGAAGCCAAATCCTGAAGGACCGTCTCAAGATCCGGCCATGTCCGTTCGTACATGTGTACGAACGGGGAGGAGGCGTCGGCGCCCGGGGTTCCGCCTCCCATCCAGATCGGGGCATGCCAGGCGAGGAGGACGGTAAGTTCGGTACTGGATCCCGGTTCCAAGGCGAAGGGGATGCGCACCGACAGTCCACTCTCTCCCGATGCCGGTTCGGACAGTGCTTGGCCCGCGGCCGCCCAACGATCGCCGTCGGCATCCAAGCCTGCGCCCCAGGTACAACCGACGGGCGGTTCGACAACCGCCAGCGCGTAGGCCATCCGGTGCCCGGGACGGTCGCTTAACCGATGCACCTGGACAGCCTCGAGGGCGGGGTCCGGATTCATCGTCACGCGCTCGACCTGCTCCCCCTCCTCTGACTTGCCACCGCCAAACCCAGGCAGCGAAAACAGGAACACTCCCCGGCACGCGTCGTCTGCACAATTGCGTAGCCGGATACTGAAGACCGCTCCCGGCAGCAGGGATGCATCCCGGACACCGGGCAGGAACGGATGAAAGGCCCGCACACCGACTTCGAGGCTGTCGCCGGTGTCGAACTCCATGTCGAGGACCGGATAATGCCCCCAGTAGTCCACGCTCCGGCAGAGTTCAACCCCGGACAGGTCCAGTTGATGGTAGCGGGGCGTGTAGTCCGTGGGCGGGAACTGGTGGGGCGAAACGGCCGGCGTGGGTGTGTCCTCCTTGGCCCGGCGATCGGTTGCCAACACGCGGGTCCGTCCCTCTGTCCGGTACCCCATGAACGGCATGTTGGCAAGGCCGCGCGGCGCCACAAGCTCGTTGAAGATTGTGACGTACCCCAGCATGCCGTTGGACTCAATGTCCAGACATCCCGTGTCGAGGCCGCCCACGGGCATGCCGCAGGTGGGGCGCGGTTCGCCACGATAGACAACCCCCGTCACCGAATGCCTGTAGCCTTCGGCTGAGAACTCCTGCCAGTCCGCATGCGGGATATGGCGGGGAAAGAAACGGGGATGTTCGAATTCGATCGACATGGAAGTTCCGTTGGGGTGTGCCCCGCGCGGTCGGCAGACCAAACGGGGTACGGGAAGCAGAGCCCCAAGGATCGGGCTACGCGGCGGTTCCGGGTGCCAGCAGGACAATGCGGCCGTTGGCCTTTCCGGACCGCAACAGCGCCAAGGCCGTGTTGACTTCCTCCATTGGGAAGGTCCGGGTCACGATGGATTGCAGCAACCCGTCGGTTAGCAGACCGGCGGCTGCCTCCAGGTCTCGGCGGGTCCCGGCACGCGTTCCCAGAATCTGGATCTCCCGTTGCGCAAGGTCCTTTCCGGCCGCCTGCAAATCGTCCGGTGTATACCCGACAAGCACCATCCGCCCCCCTGGCCGCAGGGACTCCAGGCCAGCCTGCATCGTGACCCGGGTGCCGACGATGTCCAGGACGCAATCCACGCCACCGCCAGCTCCGATGGTCTCCAGGGCGGCCGTCCACGACGATGCCGCACCGTCCACCACGGCGGTTGCCCCCATGGTTCGGGCCCAGGCTTGCTTGGCCATTCCCAGCTCTGCAACGATGGGACTGGCCCCCGCGCGACGGACCAGCTGCACCACATAGGAACCCACCCCGCCTGCGCCCACCACCAACACGGTCTCTCCGGATTGCAATCCCGCGCGGTCGATCGCGTGGTGAGCGGTCAGGCCGGCGTCGCAGCAGGTGGCGGCATCAACCGAAGAGAGTGCCTCGGACACCGGTACCACCTGCCGAGCCGAAACCTTCACGTACTCCGCCATGCCGCCATGGGCTTGCAGCACGCCCATGACACTGCCCATGTCAAGGCAGAGCTGGGTGCGGCCCGCCCGGCACAACGCACAGACACCACAGGTCTCGAAGTTGTAGACAATCGCCGGCATGCCGGGCCGCAGATCGGTCACGGCCGACCCGACCGAGTCCACCACGCCGGAAATTTCGTGGCCGGGCACGAAGGGCAGCTCGGGTTCGTAGCCGAAACCGTCCATCAGCTTGAGATCGGTACCGTCAATGCCGCAGGCCCGTACCGCCAAGACGACTTCATGTGCTTCGGGGACCGGTTCCGGCATTTCGCGCCAGACCAGGGGCTCGCCGAACCGTTCGAGGACCGCCGCGTGCATGCCCTGCCTCCGTTGTCCGTGTGCCGTCGGTCCTACGCGGCCGTTGCTTTCAGATGGGCCAGCAGGAAATCCCGTCCCTCGCGGAGAATGCGCAGGGGATCGGGAGTGTGGCCCCAGGCGAACCCCTCGTATTCCAACGCGATATAACCGGCAAAGCCCGTGTCGCGGACGGCCTGTATCAGGCTGCGGAAATCGATTTCCCCTTCTCCCAGTGGCGGAAACTCGAAGTCCTCCACCCATCCAAGGGCATCCTTGGCATGAATGTGGCGCACGCGGGGGGCCAGCTCCCGGTAGGCCGCCGTGACATCGTCGCCGCGCACCAGGTAGTGGGCGGGATCGAAGAGCACTTGCAAGCTGTCCATGCCGTCCTCGGCAAACAACCTGCGCATGCCGTTCAGATCGTGGACGAGACACCCAGGCAGGCTCGCGCACTCCAGCAGCAGCGTCACTCCCAGTTCCTCGCCGGCGGGCAGGATTACGGCTAGCGCATCCAGCAACCGCTGCCAGTAGGTGCCTTCGCGGCCGTACATGTTCTTCATGCCACCGCCGGTGATCACGTACTTGCAGCCCAGGTCCGCAGCCACGCGCATGCCGTCCAGCACGAAGTCCAGGTTGCGGGCCCGCGCCTCGGGGTCCCCGTCGATCAGGTTCGTGTGGGCATTGCAGGTGCCGAAGTCCAGGCCCGCCGCCCTGGCCCCTTGCGCTACGCGGGCCCTTTCCGCGGCATCCGCGTCGACGTACATGTGCGGCTTGGGAACGGGCAGGAAGGGCGGCTCCAGCTCCAGCGACACGTCAATCGCCTGGAAACCGTGATCCGCCAGGATGCCCATGCACTCCACCACGTCGATGTGGGCAAAGAGTGCCGAGTTGCAGCTGAGTCCCTTCATGATGTCAGTAATTCGGACCGCACCGACAGCACGTCAGCGCTCAAGCCCGATCATGGCCCGAGCTTCTTCGGGCGTCGCGATCTCGCGTCCGATCTCGCGTGCCAGGCGCACCGCCTTGTCGATCAGTTCGGCGTTGGTGCGGGCATACACTCCTTCGCTCAGGTAGGGACAGTCCTCCATGCCGATGCGAATGTGACCGCCCGAACCGATGGCATGGGCAATCAGTTGCCAGTAGTCAGGCGGCTGCATGCAACTAATGTTCCAGTTCACGTTCTCCGGCAGGTGATCCACCATGTACTGGAGGCCCCGCGCCGTAGGCGGGGTCCAACCCTGGCCGGCCCAACCGAAGAACAGTGTGGCCCACAGTGGATCCGGCATCAGGCCTGGCTCCAGTTCGCGCACCCCGTCGTCCGTCCAGAACGAACCCTCGCGCATCTTGCGGATGGCCCAGAAGGCACCGGTGCTGAAACACTCGATTTCCAGCTTCACGCCATACTCGATGGCGAGCCGTGCGTACTCTCGAAGCTCGCTGATCGGATGGACCGCATAAATGGTGGTGGGCGGATAGTCGGGATTGGGCTGAAAGTACTCGTCGTGGGAGTTGAAGTTGATCGAACTCATGTCGGGTCGGATCTCCGTCCACAGCCGCAGCTTTTCCTCCAGCCGCATGCTCGCCAGGCCCAACTGGATGATTGGGTCACCATGCTCCCGGATACGACCTACGATGTCATGCCACCCTTCAAAAACCGCGATTTGCAGTTTGCGGCCGTCCGGCTGAATCACGGGATCCGAACGATATTGCCCATGCGTGTGCATGATTGACGCACCCGCGTCCATGGACCGTATGTACTCTTCGGCTACTCCCTTGGTGTCGTCACAGTGCGTATTGTTCGGGTTCTCCGGGTAGGAGAACATACCGTCGGTGGTGACGGTGATAATCAACTTGTCCATCGGGTGGTCCCTTCCGAAACCGGTTGCGCGAACACGGTCCTATTATCCACCAGGCGCGGATCCCGGTTCCGAAACCAGAGGGGTCGGAGCACTGTTTCAGTTTCGTTGATTTGGGTCCAAACCCGCCATCCCCCCAAGCTGGGCACAGGCCTGTGCCTTGGGCTTGTGGACTGGAGCGGCGCAGGGGTGGCGCAACCCGTGGTAGTTGACGGCCCATACGGCACAGCTCGGGCCACGAGCCGCGGCTTTTCCGTAGCATGTGGCCATGCGGCCACCCGACAATGCGACCTGCCCGAGAGCGTGGCGGTAGTCGGACCCTGCTGGGAGTTGGACAGCGCCTTCAACCACCATGTGGTCGTCCGGGCTTGAGCCCCCGCGGCCGGTTCAGCTGTCGCAGAACACGACTTCCGCCTGCGACCGCCGAGGATGGTAGGACTGCCAGACGGCGGGAAGGCATTCGGCAAAGGCATTCCGGCCGAGGTCGAGAATGCGCAGATTGTCCATGTCGAGCCAGGACTCCGGCACAGTCCCGGACAGGCCGTTTCCGTCGAGACGGATTGCCTCCAACCGCTGCAGACGACTCCATTGGGGAGGCAATCCACCGACCAGAACATTGTTGCTGAGCCGGAGCGATTCGAGACGGCCGAGGGCGTGCCACGAGGTCGGCAGGAGACCGTGAAGCCTGTTGCGGCTGAGCGACAGGACGCGTAGTTGACCGAGGTCCTTCCAGTTCACAGGCAGGAAGCCGATCAGATCGTTGTCTCCCAGCCAAAGGACTTCGAGCTGTTCCAACCGGCTCCATGTGCGCGGCAACGATCCGTCCAACCGATTGCTACCCAAATCAAGGTAGCGAAGGTTCGGCATGGTCCCCCACTCCGGCGGCAGGGAACCGTGAAGCCGGTTGCGGCTGAGTGACAGAACGCGTAGTTGACCGAGGTCCTTCCAGTTCACAGGCAGGAAACCGATCAGATCGTTGCCTCCCAGCCAAAGAACCTCGAGCTGTTCCAACCGGTTCCATGTGCCCGGCAGCGGTCCGGTCAACCGGTTGCTGCCCAAGTCGAGGTAGCGAAGGTTTGGCATGGCTCCCCACTCCGACGGCAATGAGCCGGACAGTTGGTTCCTGAGGATTAGGACTTCCAGGTTGGGCATGCGACTCCAATCGACCGGAAGGGGACCCTCGATACCTGTACCGCGGATTTCCAGCACCTTCAGACGCGGCATGCCGTGCCAAGACCCCGGCAAGGACCCTCCCAGCGACACGCCGGTGATCAACAGTCGTTGCAGGTTCTGCATGCCGCTCCACTCCGGAGGCAGCACCCCAGCTACCCCGGTCCGGGTCAGGTTCAGGGCCTCCAGGTTGATCAGAGCCGCCCATGCCGGCGGCAGCTGGCCATGATACTTGGTGCCCCGCAAGTTCAGGGACTTGAGGTTGTGCAACCGGGACCACGCAGGCGGAAAGAGGGCATCAATGGGGTTGTCGCTCAGATCAAGGACCTGAAGATTCGCGAGCCCGTCGAGATCGCCGGGCAATGCGGTGAGCTGGTTGGTCGAGTTCGATCCCTCCCACCCGAGATGTGCCTCGCGCAACTCCGACAGGTCGCCGAAGGAGGAAGGCAGGCGCCCCCTCAGTCCGACGCCGCTGAGATTGAGATGCGTAACCCTGCCGTCCGCATTCGTGCCCACACCCCACCAGTCTTCCAGCGGCACATCGGGACGGCCCCAATCCATCAGAACGTTGTCGAGATCCGCAGTGTCGAGCATATCCTCCAACACGCGGCGGTCCTGTGAAATCCGGGTCTCCCACGCAATCTTGAACGCGTAGCCGAGGTAGCCCACGCCATCCAGCGCAGGACCGTCGACATAGGTGACATCCCCGGCCGGCGAAATCCGCACCCGAAACACATGCTCCGCCCGCGCCTCGGTGTCCGCCCCGTCCGCGTGGACCGCTGTGCCGACCACCGCCCGGGTAACGGTCACCGCCGGTCGGAAGCCTTCGGGCACCGTGAAGAGTGGCACCGGATGTATGCGGGCGTAGTGCTGGACGGGGGAACGGCTCGAAGACAGCCGCGCTGAAACGTAAACACCCCCCTTGGCCAGCTGGTACGTCCCCTGGTGATGTTCGG
Organism: Caldilineaceae bacterium; assembly: GCA_965208365.1. Lineage (GTDB taxonomy): Bacteria > Chloroflexota > Anaerolineae > Caldilineales > Caldilineaceae > Bin34. The sequence continues at coordinate 4,061,935 of OZ242330.1, forward strand.
CCAGGTTGTCGAAATCTCCCTCCGCGGCCTCCGTGGCCGTAAACCACTCCATGGTGATTTGTTCCACTCCTGCTCCGTACGGCATTTGCAGTGCAGGACTTGAGTATGCGAGTACCCTGCTGCTGTATCCGAACCGACCGTCGGGATGTACCTCCATGGTGTATCCAATGTTGGACAGCCAAGGTTTGCCGCCGTCCGGGTCCGCCCAATAGCCCTCAACCCGCCTGTGGACCCGAGTTAGGGGACGGTAGCCTTCGGGCAGCACAAATCCGTCTTCGGGTGAGAATGGCTGGAGCGTGGCCACAACCTGCGCCCCGGTGCGGTTGAAAACAAAGGCCGATTTTTCACCGTTGGGCCTGACAAAGACTCCGGAATGGGTATGTGTGCCGGATCCTTCCACTTGTGCAGCCACGGAATTCGCCCGTCCCAATGTCAACACCGTACAAATGCAGATGGCAGCCAAGACGCGTGCTGTGGCTATCGTCTTCATGGATTGATGGACCATCCGTTCAGTTCACTGTGGCAGGGATGAAAACAGAATGGTTATGCACATTTCTCGGGACCATTGTTCGGCATGGGGTACTGGCTCGCAAGCCCCTTGGTCCGGAACCCGGCGGCGCCCCGGTCCTCGGATTTCATTCCACGACGCACCGGATTACAGGCCCCTCCGCTGGTCAAGCCGGCTTGATGGCCTCGTAGACTTGGTCCATGCGTCGGATAAGGTAGTCCACATCATTGCCGACCTGAATCCACTGCACGCCCCTCCGCGCGTAGTCCAGAGCCAACTCCGGATCGTCGCCCATGCCCGAGCCCACCCATTTGCCAGCCCGGCGCGCGACGTCGATCACGCGTTGAATGGCCATCTCCACGTCCGGGTGCCGGACATCGTCAACATGACCAAGGTCGGCAGCCAGGTCCCAGGGTCCCAAAGCGATACCGTCAAGATTGTCGATGGCGGCAATGGCCTCGATCTCGGCCAAGGCCGTGCGCCTTTCAATCTGGATCGAAGCGAACACCAATTCGTTGGCCCGTTGGGCAAGGGCGGCATTGGCATTCCGCCCGTAGGCGGAGGGCACCCTGGGCCCGAAACCGCGCCGACCCCGCGGAGGGTACTTGGCAGCATCCGCGACGGCCTGTGCCTCAGCCGCGTCCCGCACCTGCGGCACGATAATCCCCTCTGCTCCCGCGTCGAGTACCCGTTTGATCCAGGCCGTGTCGGCTATCGGCACGCGCACAAGTGATGCCGCTTCGTGCAGGCGGGCAGCGCGGATGTGTCCCGCCAGCGTCTCAATCGACATGGGGCTGTGTTCCAGATCGATCCAGAAGAAGTCCACCGAAGGGCCGAGTGCATCGGTGACCGCAGGATCATTCAGCGTAATCGATGCTCCGATTTGCAGTTCGTCGCGATCCAGCCGTGTACGAAACGCAGCTACTCCCTCATACATTTTTTGTTCCTCCCTGCCGCAGTGATTCCCAACTACCGCGGACCGTAGACATCGTGGAAGTTCCCTTCCGTGAACCGGTGCCAACCTTCCTCATCCAGGTCGGCGGCACAGTGCCGGGCCAGACGGATCAGATACCTCAGCGGAAGTTGGTGCAGGACCCCCGGCTGATCCGTACCCCAGAGGATTTTGCCGGGCCCCAGCAAGCGAAACGCTTCCTGCATGCAGGCGACGGCCGAGGGCTGGGGATACTCTTCGTCCGGAAAATAGGCCGGCAGAGCCGCGCAGTCGAACCAGACGTTGGGCAAGGTACCGAGCTCCAACTGCTCATACCACAGATCCCGGCGGGGACCCGGCTGGAGGCAGGACGCATCGGGTTGCCCCAGATGGGCGACCAGAATCCGCAGCCCCGGATGCCGCCGCGCGATTCCTTCCACAGCGTCTGTCTGGTAGCTTGCAGTACCGGGTCTGCCCAAGTCGAGTGTCAGTGACAGGTCCCACTCAGCCAGCAACCTCCAAATCCAGTCGAGGTCCGGGGCACCAAGTGCCAATTCCGGATGGATCCCGGTCAGCCCCGTTGGAACGGAGCATTCCAACTTCAGCGCCCGGTACTGCTTGGTTGACACGAGTTCGGTCAGGAGAGCGGGAGGGTCGGACCAAGGATCAAAGCGCATTGCACCCCACAACCGATCGGGGAAGGCAGCCAAGGCAGCCGCTTGGTATGCGTTGGTGGTTCCGTAGAAAGGTCCCTGCAGCAACATCGTCCGATCGATTCCCAGCGTGTCCAAGTTGGCAACCAACATCTCCACCGGGTATCGGGTCTGTGCGTTCTGCGGCGACAACAACTGCTGCACACGGTCGCCATGCCGAATGCGCCCAAATGCCAGGCTTTGTGTCGGGCCATTCCCGGTCCGACCAGCCACCGTAGGAAAGACGTGGGCGTGTGCGTCGTGCACGATGTTCCCTGCTCACGGCTTCCGGAGTTACCTAGGGCCGTTCGTACAGCCCGGACCGCGTCCGGCCCACGCGGTGCCTGTTCAACGACTGCATCACCGCGGGCATCCGTTCGAACACCTCTGGCCAGACCGGCTGGTGTCCCCCTTCACGGTACATGTTCCACCAGACAGGATAATAGGAGATGTTCAGTCCCATGCGATGTTCGTTCTCACTGGTGTTGGCACCGTTGGCGTGCCAGACTCCGGCGTGCCAGAGCACAACGGACCCCTTGGAGCCGGTAATCTTCTTCATGGCCGGATCGTCGGGCGGGAAGCCGCGGGGCGGCCGCCCCCGGCGCAAGTGGCTACCGGGAGCAATCAGCGTGGCCCCGTTGGACTCCGTGAAGTCCGAAAGCATCCACATGCTGTTAACCAGCCACGGATCCTCCGGCAGCCGTGCCGGAAGGTCGCCGGTGGAGTCGACATGGACACCTCCTGCCCGCGACCCCGGCTTAACCCACTTTGAGCAAATGGCACCGATGCGGACCTCGGTTTGCAGAACGCCGCGCACGGTTGCCAAGACATCCGCATGGGCCGCAAATTCCCAGGTTCCCTCCTCCAGGTTGGCGAGACTGAAGAGGGTCTGGTAGAGGTCGTCGTTGGGATCCTGAAGCAGCGAACGGTTAGCCGGATCCCGATGCAACTCGCGGCAGCGTTGCTCCAACGCCACCGCTGCGTCGGTAGGTACCGCGCCTTCAAGGACGCAGTATCCCTCCGTCATGAGTTCCTGGATGGGATCAGCGGTCATACGCGTTCGGGGGCTAGTGGGTAGCCGTAGGGACGTTCCTCGAATTTCGCAGGCATGGGCCAACCCTGGCCACCCATCGTGCGGAACTTGTCGTCCATACCGCACAGCCAGAAAAACATCCGGGCCGAGTCGCGGCTGTCCCGGAACTGTGGCCGGAAGGTCGGCGGGCCGCTCAGGTGATACGGAGCATTGGCCAGATCGAAATCCGTTTCGATCCGCCAATCGCGTGTGGGCGGAGTTGTACGCCAGTAGTTGTACTTGAGCAACTGGCGCACCGACGATATCCGCGAGGCGCCGCGGCGGTGCCAAATCGAGTAGACGGTCAGGAAGACGGAACCTGCGGGTGCTGATGTCTTGACCATGCCCTGAATTGCGCCGTAATGCCCCATGGTCGGCGAGGTGGCAAAGAGGAAGTGGGAACCCGGCAACACCTCCGTGGGCCCCATGTCGTCCGTGCAGGTCTGTGGCAGGTAAAAAACCTGGAGGTAGTGCAGTTCGTGGGTGTAATGGGAACCGCCATCCCGGTGCCAACCCTGTGCCGGTGCAGGAGTTTCCATACGGTGGCTGCTCATGAGATTGGGCAACGCGAAGTGTGCACCCAGCAGCGAGCGAACCGCCCCCGCCACGGCGGGATTCAACAGCACCTCGTCACGGAACCAGGGTTCCTGGATGATCTCCGTTGGCTCGTGGCTGGTGTTGGCGCTCGTGTATGCCAGCGTGCGCTGGTTTATTTCCTCGCTCACCACACCCGGCAGCATGAGGTAGCCGTTCTTGCAGAACTCGAGCACCTCCGTGTCCGTCAGCGTAGCGGGACAATCGTGGGTCAGCATCCCGTTCCACCTCCCTGGGGATTCGAATTCGATCGGCGTTCCAATATGAACTCGCATCCCAGTCCGTAGGTCCGCTCCTCGTCAAGCAGCAGCGCCATGTTGGGGAACTGAACCACGCGCCACCCGTCGCGCATCGCCTCCAGCACGGACTGGTACGGGAAGTCTGCCACGCTGTCCGGTTCGGGCTGGACTTGCCCGCCGGAAATGAACTGGACGCCCAGTACTTGGGATGTCACGGAAGTCGTGGAGCACTGCAGGTATAGCAGGTCCTGCACCGAGTTGCCGACTTTCGGGATTTGCGCCAGCACTTCCCGCAGATGGCCCGCCTCCAGGGAGCCGCGGTCCAGCCTGTCGATACACTCTTCCACCAGACCGTGGAGGTCTCTGTTCATTGGGTTGCTGCCTCCTCTGTGGGGGTGTCGACCCCCTGCAATGTTAGGGATTGGGCAAAGTGGCACCGGGCAAAGTGTCCCGGTTCATGTTCAATCAGCTGGGGCTCCTCCTCGGTACAGATTTCCTCGCGGTATCGGCATCGGGTGTGAAAGATGCAGCCGGGAGGCGGCTGCGACGGGTCCGGGATCTCCCCTTCCATCAGAATCCGTTGCGATTCCTTGTGGGGGTCCGGACGGGGCACGGCGGAAAGCAACGCCTCGGTGTAGGGATGCAGGGGCCGCCCCATCATGGTCCCCGTTGCGGCCACCTCAACCACTTTGCCGACATACATGACGGCAACGCGGTCGCTGATGTGCCGGACCACGCTCAGGTCGTGCGCAACAAACAGGTAGGTGAGTTGCATGTCCCGCTGCAAGTCCTGCAGCAGGTTGATCACCTGGGCCTGCACCGAAACATCCAGGGCCGAAACGGGTTCGTCGCAGACGACGAGGCTCGGATGCAGGATCAGGGCCCGCGCAATGCCCAGCCGCTGCCGCTGGCCCCCGGAGAAGCTGTGCGGATAGCGGCGCAGGTGTTCCACCTTGAGCCCGACTGCCTCCATCATCTCGGCCACCCGATCCTCCAACTCGCGCCCTTTGGCCAGGCCGTGAATGAGGAGGGGTTCGCCAATGGTCTCCAGTGCCGTCATGCGCGGGTTCAACGAAGAGAACGGATCCTGGAAAATCATCTGCATGTGGCGCCGGACCGCCTTCAGTTCGGTGCCGTAGAGCCGGGTCAGATCGTGCCTTTGATCGCCCTCCCGAAACAGGATTGAGCCCGAGGTCGGAGGGAACACGCGCACGATCATGCGACCCAGCGTGGTCTTGCCGCAGCCGGATTCGCCAACCAGGCCCAGGGTTTCCCCCGCCTCGATCGTCAGATCCACGCCATCGACTGCCTTCACGTGTCGAACCGTGCGCCGCAGCAGACCTTCCTTGATGGGAAAGTACTTGCGAACAGCATGCACTTCGAGCAGTGGTCCGGCGGCACCGTTCTCATGCTCCATCATCGGCCTCTGGAACCTGGTCGTACAGGAAACAGCGCACATGGTGGTCGGGCGCGCATGCGGCCAAGGCCGGCATCGCAACGTCGCAACGGCCCGGCATGAAATCCCCACAGCGATCGGCATAGGCGCAACCCGCCGGCACGTGGAAGGGATCGGGTACCGACCCCTCGATGGCTGTTAGGCGTTCGGCCTCCACCGAGTCGATGCGCGGGATTGACTGCAGCAGGGCCCGCGTGTAGGGGTGGGCCGGATGATCAAATAGGTCGGCGACCGAAGCCCGTTCCACGACCCTGCCCAAGTACATGACCGCAACCTCGTCCGCAATCTCGGCGATCACCCCCAAATCATGGGTAATGAAGAGGATCGCCATGCCGTACTCGGCCTGCAACCGCGACAGCAGCTCCAGAATCTGGGCCTGCACGGTCACGTCCAGAGCGGTGGTGGGCTCGTCCGCGATCAACAGCAGCGGATTGCAGGAAAGCGCCAAGGCGATCATGGCCCGTTGGCGCATGCCGCCCGACATCTGATGCGGGTAGGAATCCGCGACCGCGGCGGGCCGTGCGATTCCCATCTGCTCCAGCAGGGACACGGTCCGCTCCCGAGCTTCGGTCCGGCGCACCGCAGGCAAATGAAGGAGTATCGTCTCCTCGATTTGGTTGCCGATGGTATGCATCGGACCGAACGATGTCATCGGCTCTTGGAAGATCATCGCAATCTCGTTGCCGCGCACCTCCCGGATCACGGAGCCGGTCGCGTCCAAGGTTGCCAAGTCGAGCGGCACGTCCTCGGCCCGGTCGTCTTTGCGGCGCCACAACTGAATCTCTCCGGCCTCAATCCGGCCGGGCGGTGAAGGCAATATGCGCAGGATGGCCTGGGCCGTGACAGACTTGCCACAACCGGACTCGCCGATCACCCCCAATGTGCGGCCGGCATGGACATCCAAATCGACATCCTCAACGGCGTGGACAACTCCTTCCTGCAAGAAGAAGCGGACCTTGAGGCCGCGGACGGTCAGAAGGGTGTCGAGCGATGCATCCACGGTTCCGCGACCGTTACTGGGCATAGGGATCAGCCGCGTCGCGCAGGCCATCACCCAGGAAGTTGAACATCAACACCGTGAGGATTATGAACAGGCAGGGAAAGAGAAGCCAAGGATGGTGTGCCACGGCCACGATTTGCTGCGCGTCCTGCAACAAGACACCCCAACTGACAGCCGGTGGCTGCAGACCCAGACCAATGAAGCTCAGGGCAGTTTCGCCCAGGATCATTCCTGGAATCGACAACGTAATGGAAACCACGATGTAGGACAGGAAAAGGGGAAGCAGATGGCGTGACACAATGCGCCATTGACTGGCCCCGGCCACAATCGCGGCGACCGTGAAGTCCTCCTCCCGCAGTGCCAGCAACTTGCTCCTCACGACACGCGCCAATCCCGCCCAGCCGACGATGGCCAAAACCAGCGTGATGGCAAAGTAGTTCTGGACGGTATCCCAGTCCCTCGGCAACGCGGCGGCCAAGGCCATCCAGAGCGGGATGGTGGGAATGGAGATCAGCAGGTCGATTCCCCGCTGAATTGCTTCGTCCACCAAACCACCGACATAGCCGGAAATACCGCCGAACGCCAGGCCCATCACGAAGCTGATCAATACCCCCAGCAGGCCGATGGTCAACGAAATGCGCGATCCGTACACGACGCGCGAGAAGACATCCTGGCCAAAGCGGTCACTGCCGAAGAGAAAGACGGGTGCCTCAGGTGTCTCCGTACCGAACAGATGTCGCGACATGGGGACCAAGCCCCACATCTTGTAGTCGGTGCCGCGGACGAAGAACCGGATGGGAAACCGTTCGCCCTCCACTTCCGAAAATTCGCGCCGGAAGGTCTCGCGGTTAAGGCCCCCTTCGCGGGCGTAGACAAACGGCTGCACGAAATTTCCGTCCGCATCACGGACGCGGATGCGCGACGGGGGTGCGTGCAACAGCTCGCGGAACTCCTCCTGCGGACCATAGGGAGCGACAAACTCGCAGAATGTTGCGATCAGGTAGAGCAGAAGCAGCACTGGGCCGGCGACCATGGCCAGCCGGTGCTGTCGGAAGCGCCACCAGATGAGGGTGGTCTGGGAGGCAAAGTAGTAGCGCTCTTCGTCCCGGTCCGCGCTTGGGGATCGGCGTTCGGCATCGGAATGGGTCACGGCGCAATGCTCTCGAAACGGATGCGCGGATCGAGCCAGGTAAGCAGGATGTCGGAAATAAGGGTGCCGATCACCGTCAGGCAACTCAGAATCAGGACGATGCTGCCGGCGAGGTACATGTCCTGGTTGAGCAGCGCGGTCAGCAGGAGCGGGCCCGTCGTTGGGATGTTCATCACCATCGACACCAGCACCTCGCCCGAGATGATGCCGGGCAGCAGCCACCCGATCGTGCTGATGATGGGGTTGATCGCCGTGCGCACCGGATACTTGATCAGGTTGCGGATCTCCGGCAGCCCCTTGGACCGAGCCGTGATCACGTATTGGCGCCTAAGTTCATCCAGCAACGTGCCGCGCATGGTGCGAATTAGCGAGGCTGTACCGGCCATGCCGATGATAACGACCGGAATCCATAGGTGTTTGAGCAAATCAACGACCTTGCCCCAAGACCAGGCGGCATCCATGTACTCGGGCGAAAACAGGCCGATGGCGCTCATGTTGAACTGTTTGAAGGCAATCCAGAGCGCGACTAGGGCCAAAAGAAAAGAGGGTACGGATATCCCAATGAACCCGACAAAGGTCCAAAAGTAGTCAAGCAGGGAATACTGGTTGGTGGCCGAAAGGATTCCGATGGGAACTGCCACCACAAACACAAACACCGTCGTGGCCAACGAAATGGCCACAGTCAGGGGAACGCGGTCCGCCAGCAGCTTGGAGACCGGTTCCTGGAACTGGAACGACACCCCGAAATCGCGGTAGACCACAATGCGCCGCAGCCAAATCAGGTACTGCACATGCATCGGCTTGTCGAGGCCGAAGACGCGCTTGAGCATTTCCACTTCCTCTTCCGCCACGGTGGTCCCGGCAGCCTCCAACTGCATGATGTACAGCGTCAGGTAGTCGCCGGGGGGCAATTGGATCAGCACGAAGGTGATGACCGAGATGATGAACAGCAACGGAATCAGGATGAGGATCCTGCGGACCGTGTAGACAAGCACGGGAAATCTGACTTCTGAACGGGGATAGGACCCGCGCCGCCCGCCCCCGCGTCAAGGCGGGAACGGGCGGCCGGCCCATCTCTACGGAACAGTCCGCAGCGTTATTCGCTGATGAAGAACATCTCCGCCGCGGTCGCATTCTCAATCGCGATGCCGCCTTCGGGCACGTTCTGCAAACGGTTGCTGACAATCAGGGGTCCGAGTACGTCGTCGACAATCGGAATCCACCAGACATTGTCGGTGATGTTCTGTTTCATCGCCTCCCACAGCTCCTTGCCGCGGGCGTTGTCGGCGGTCGCAAGCATCTCATCCTGCATCTGGCGCAGTTCGACATACTCTGCCGGCGGCTCGGTGCCCTGTTCGCCTCCACTGTTGTACCACTGGTACCAGAGCGGCGCGTAGGTGTATTGCCAGGCCCGGCCCACATAGTCGTTGTACTCGTGGTACGGCCAGCGCGGGTAGTGCGCCCACCAGGTCATGGCCTGGTGCTCATTGGCCCCGGCAATTTCCAGGAACAAGTTGGTCTCCACGATCTTGACCGAGGAACAAACCCCGACGTCCTGCCACATGCGCGATACCTGTTCGCCCACCGGCAGCTCTTCACCGGTGAACGTGGCCATCACGAACGGAATGCAGAAAGGTTCGCCGTTGGACATGAGGCGAATTCCGTCTCCGTCCCGTTGGTCCAGCCCTGCTTCATCGAGGAGCCCGTTGGCCGCATCCTGATCGAACACGTTCAACGGAATCACACGCGGCGGCGAGGCCAACCCAAGATAGACGGCATCAATGATGTGATCGCGATCCAGGGCTAGGCTGAGCGCCTGCCGCACTCGCAGATCCTGCATGGTCTCCGCCCAAACCGGATCCGCGTCGCTGGTCAGGTTGATGAACACTTCGCCCAGCGAGGCATGCTGCGCCTGCAACCGGGTCTGGTAGCCGTTCCCTTCGTTCTCCTTGTAGAGCGGAATGCTCTGCGGGTTTACGGGGCGGCGTGCCAGGTCCACGTTGCCGGCAATGATCTCAAGCGTCGCAGCCTCCACGTCGGACACGATGGAAATTTCCACTTCGTCGATGTAGGGGAGCTGGTTGCCGGCCTCGTCCACCTTGAAGTAGTAGGGATTGCGGGTCATGGTCGCCCGTGTCGGCCCCATGCTGGTGAGCAGGTAGGGGGCCACGTTGGGCAGTCCGGTTTCGTGCTGTCGGTTCTGATTCATCTTGGAACCAAGCAGACGCCACCATTCGCCTTCCTCGAATCCTGCCTCCGTGATCATCGGATTGAGGGTGTCCATGTCGGTGTAGTCGCCATGGAATTGCTTGAGGAAACCGCTGTCCGTAATGAAGGGAGATGTCCCGTAGGTCAGCAGGCTCAGGAAGCTGCCATAGGCTTCCGTGAAGCCGACTTCGAAGGTGTAATCGTCGATCACATCGAGGGTCATCGGCTCGCCGTCAATTGACCGGCCGGAACGCCAGGCGGCACCGAGCACCGGCGTGACGGTTTCGTTCATGCGCAGATCGTTGTGCCAGAAGGCAACGTCCTCCGTGGTGAAGGCCGAGCCGTCAGAAAACTTCATGCCCTGTCGCATGTGGAATCGGAACCGGGCACCGTCGTCCAGGACATCCACATCCGCCATCACGTTGCCGTGCAGCCGATCCGGATCGTGGGCCAAACCCTCGGTCGCCAGCCAGAATTCGTTGCGCAGCCAGCCGGCATCGTGGCCCACCGAACCCTGATCGTAGTCAATCAGGCGCAGGGTGCCACCGTACTGTCCGACCTCCTGGGGGCCCCAATCGACAGGGATCTGCGGCACACCCACGCGCGGGTTGACCGGTACCCGTTCGTCGACCGGAGGCAACTCACCTGCCGCCACCATCGCTGCCAGCATCGGCGACTCGTTGTACTTGCCTTCCGGCATGGCCTCTTCGGCCGCCGGCTCTTCCACCATCGGCTCTTCCGCAGCGGGTGCCGGTGCAGGACCACACGCCGCCAGTACGGCCGCCAATAACAGGCCGATCGCGGCTATTGTCAAGCCCGGCCTCAACCTCGTTTCCAACATCACACTTCACCTTTCGTAAGCGGATACTACTTTGCGCAGGACTTCATTGCGCAGTGCCCGCAACAACTGCGGATCTCCGGCATTTCGGTCCCCGAACCAGCCACAGGACCCGTACCGGCACAGCCCGAACAGAAGAGACTGCACGGGACCTGCGGACGGCGCGCATCGCAAGTCGTCGGTTCTGGCGCAGGAGAATCCTAACGTACATACCGTTCCGGTGAAACTGGCCGCGAAATCGTCCCCATGGTGGCCGGATTCTTCGTGCACAGGCACCTTGGAACGGTCTGTTGGCAGGTCGGCCCTGCCATGATCAAGCGGCCAACGCCTGCAAAGCCGTCACACGGCAACCGGATGAACTCTCAATCTTCCGGCGGTTGCCAGCAGCCGGTCCTGGTGCACAATGCTCATCCCGATGCACGAAGGCCGATTTGAATCATGTGAACGGTTCGTATCTGGTTGAGTTGAAGTGGCTGGCCCCGTGGCCGGGGGCTAGCCGTCAACGTTTGAATACACCAAAAGGAAATCTCATGGAATACAGACATCTAGGCACCAGCGGCTTTAAGGTTCCCGTCTTTGGATTGGGAGCCAACATCTTCGGCCACCAGAGGGAAACGTCCCATTTCACCGATCCGGACGAAACCGCCCGGCTCATCCACAGGGCCGAGGAGTTGGGTGCGAACTTCATCGATACCTCGAACAGCTACACGGGCGGCGATTCGGAAACCTTCATCGGACGGGCGGTGGCCGACCGACGCCACAAGTTCATCATCGCCAGCAAGGTGGGTTGGGAACCCAGCCACCTGATCCGGCAGGGGTATCGTATGGGCCCCAATGAAGCTGGCCTGTCCAGAGGGCACATCATGGACAACATCGACGGTACATTGAGCCGCCTTGGCACCGATTATGTGGATTTGTACTATGCCCACAAGCCGGATCCGGGCACGCCTTGGGACGAGACTCTACGCGCCTTTGACGACCTGGTTCGAACCGGTAAGGTTCGCTACATCGCGTGTTCCAACTTCGCAGGTTGGCAAATCGCGGCGATGAGCGAGATTTCCGGCCACAACGGCTACACCCCCCTCGTGGCCAGCCAGTCTCTCTACAACCTGTTCGAACGCCGGACCGAGCGGGACGTGGTACCGGCCTGCCTACATTACGGCCTAAGCCTGCTGCCCTATTCCCCGCTAGCCCAGGGAGTGTTGACCGGCAAGTATCGAGCTGGCGAACCGGCCCCCAAGGGCACGCGCGGCTATGGAAACACCAGTGAGCGGTTTCAGGCCTTAATGGCACCGGAACGCCTCTCGGCGATCGCCAACCTTGATCGATGGTCGCAGGACCACGGCTACCGGGTGGGGGATCTAGCCTTGGCCTGGCTACTGGCCCAGCCGGGTGTGTCGGCGGTGATCAATGCGGTGACAAGCATCGAGCAACTGGAGGCCAATGTCCGTGCCACCGGCTGGCAACTCGACGCATCCCAGCTGAGCGAGGTGGAGAAGGAGATCGGCAACCTTGCCGACCGGTAAACAGCAGGGATGGCGTCGGTTCCGGCAGGGCAAACCTGCCGCACTCGTTGACGTTGGAGGAACCCCGCAGACACAAAGGGTACGGGAAGGCGCCACAACAGGTGTCGGCCATGCGCATGGTCGGCTGTGGCGGGATGCAACCTTTGGGACTTATAGGCCGGACTTGACAGCCGGCCCATCTCGTTCACGGGTCATCGGGGTTCCCAACGGAATCGCCCCTCGCCGTACAGAAGCCCCTGTCCCGCGGGCCGAAACGGGCACGCACGGAAGCCCCGCACGCACCAAAATGTTGACCGCCGCATTGTGGTCGGCATTGGCACGGAACCCGCAGGCCCCGCACGCAAACACCACCTGCGACGGCCGGTTTGACTTGTCAACATGGCCGCACCGACTGCACGTCTGCGACGTGTAGGCCGGGTTCACCTTCCGCAGGTCACCCGCCTTGTACGCCAGCTTGCGCTCCCACGAGCCCCAGCCGCTGGCCAGGATGCTGCGGTTGAGCCCCGACTTCTGCTTGACCTGCTTGCCGGGTGCCTCCACCGTGCCCCTGGCCGACTTGGTCATGCCCTTCGTGTTCAGATCCTCCACCACCACGGTGTGCGCCGCGTCCGCCAGCTTGCGACTGGCCTGGTGCGTGGCATCGTCCCGCTTGCGCGCCCGTGTGCGCTGCAGCTTGTTCAACTGCCCGTTCACGCGCCGGCCCCGGTTCGACTTGGGCCGACGGTCCTTGGGACCCCAGCCTTGCTTGCGGCTCAGCTCCCGCTGCTTGCGGGCGATCTGCGCATCCAGCTTGTCCGTGTCGGGCATCGCGTACACGGTGCCCTCGCTGTCCGTGGCCTGCCCCACGTTGCGGTCCAGGCCCAGCGCGCCGTCCGGTGCGGGCTGCTTCACCTGCTCCGCGGGTACCTCGTAGCAGACATACGCATACCACTTGGGGTGCTGTTCCGTGCCTTCCATCCGCACCCGCACGGTCAGCGGCCGGCAGTCCGCGTACGGGTTCGAGCCCGCCAGCCGCAGCCAGCCAACCTTGGGCACGTACAGGCGGTCCCCGTCCATCCGGACGGCCTCGGGGATCGTGAACGCCGGCACCGTGAAGTGCCGGCCCTTGAACCGGGGCTTGCCCTCGTTCACAGGGTCCGCCTTGTACCGCGCGTACGCGTCGGCCAGGTACTTCAGGCTGTAGCGCACCACCTTGTACGGGTAATCCTTCAGCCAGGCGTGGTTCGGGTCGTTGCGCAGTTCGGTAAACCGCTGGCCCAGGGTGAAGAAGCTCGTGGACGGACCGGGTCCCATCTTCCTGCGGATGGCCTTGGCCCACGTCGTCTTGCCCTCCCGGACCTCCGGCCAGTTGAGAGCGGGCACGTGCATTTCCTTCCAGCGCGCGTACCGCCACTCGCAGTCGGCCAGCATGTGGTTCCAGACATGGCGGCAGGCCCCGGCGATGGCCGTCAGCAGGATGCCGGTGGCGGCGTCGCCCGGAAACAGGCGCAGGCGCACCGTGCGATGCACGGTGTCCGGGATCTGCGTTGTAGAATCGGGGCTGTTGGGCATGGAAGTTCCAGTTCCGTGTCCGATGGAGAGTCCGGCTGGCACCGGACTCTCGCATTTATGGACACCATTATGCCACGGAACCCATCGTCAAGTCAGGAATATGATTTCCCAACCTTTCCTCGGTTGGTTGTTGCGATTGATCCCGTCGAACTTCGATCCCGACCAATCTATCCGGAACCGGACTCCGACAGACTGTCCCACCCATAGTCACGGCGTGCGGCCGCCTCGGATATAAACCCGGCTTCGACGTCGCGCCGGATCTGTTCGGCGGGCCGCTCGGTCACCGTCCCGAACCCGCCTCCACCCGGCATCAGCAATTCGATTTCGTCGCCGGGCTGCAGGTCCAGGGGCGGGAAACGGTCGATGTTGCGGCCGTTCCACCGAACCTCGCCCACCACGCCGGGGGCACCACCGTCAAGCCCGGGAGGCGCACAGAACATTTTATCGGGTCTGATCCGACCCTGAATCGTGCTGTCCGCGACATTCCTGAAAGTCATGCGTTGTCCAATTCCGCCCCGCTGGCGCCCAGCGCCCGCCGAATCCGCCCGAAACTCCTTGTGGAGAATCAGGATGGGGGCCTGTGTCTCCATGATCTCGATGGGCGTGACGGAACTGTTGTGCGGAAATGCGATCGGGGGCATGCCGTCCAGCCCCTGCATGGCTCCCCTGCCGCCGTGCGGCAGGCAGCTCACGGAAAAGGGACCGTAACCCTCCAGGTCCCCGTGCACGGAGAACGGCCAAATCGAACCGCTGCCGGCCTGTGCGTGTTCCCCCAGGATGGGCCAGACTGCACCAAACAGGACTTGGTTGATGTTGTTGGTCACCTTCGCCCGCGCCTGGACGGGGAACCCGTCGTCACAGTTGAGGATGCAACCCTTGGGCGCCGTCACGTGGATCGGCCGGAACAGGCCCTGATTGTTTGGGATTTGGGGTACCAGCGAACACTTGAAGGGATACATCGTCGAGGCAAACGTGGTGTTGTAGGCACAGTTGATGGATCCCTTGCGCGTCTGCGCCGACGTGCCTCCGTAGTCAACGTGGATGTCGTTTCCCTGAATCCGCACGGTGGCATGCAGGTGAACAATGTCCACATACCCGTCGATGTCCAAACCGAACTCGAACTCCCCATCCGGCAACGCCTCGATACGGCTGCGCATCAGGCGCTCCGAACGGCCGTGGATGACATTGGACAGTTCCACCAGATCCTGCATCGCGTAGTCGTCCATGAAATCGCGCAAGCGCCTGATTCCGATTTGGTGGGTGCCGGCGATGGCCCGGATGTCCCCCAGTACCAAATTGGGAACGCGGCAGTTGTTGCCGATGGTCTCGAACAGGAACTCGTTTGGTTTCCCTTCAATGAACAGTTTGGACGGCGGGATCCGAATCCCTTCGGTAAAGACATCGTAGGCCTCGATGTCCCCCCGGTGACCGCCCACATCGGACAGATGCGCCACGGTTCCCATGAACGCCACCGGCTTACCCTGATGAAACACCGGGGTGAGCAGGATGTAGTCGGGCAGGTGGCCTGTACCTATCCAGGGATCGTTGGTGCACAGCACGTCGCCTTCCCTCAAGGTCTCCAGGGGATGGACTGCCAGGAGCCGGCGTGCCGTGCGGGGCAGGACTACACAAAAATTGGGTGGGGAAAACCGAGATTGGCAGAGTGAATCCCCGTTCTGGTCCACCAGAATGCAGGCAAAGTCGCGGCTCTCCCCGACGATGGTCGAGAACGATGTCTTGACCGTGGCGAAGTCGATCTCGTCCATAATCGAGATCAGCCGCTGCCATTGGATTTCAAGGCTTACGGGATCGAAGTCCGGGGTTTCTGCAAAGGGATCTGTGGTCGTCATCACTGGTTGGAATCGCCGATTTGCAAGTCTGCCAATGTCTTGGTTGCGGAACAGCTGCCAGCCTTGGCGGACCGCACCTGCACCGTAATCCTGCCCGTGTCCGGCCCGCGCACCAGCCACTCGGCGAGCCCGGCAGACTCGCCCCATGGTCGGCGCCAGGGATCGTACGGCATCCTGCGTTCCTCCCTGCCGGCCAGATCCCCGAGTGTGACCACAGACTGGCCCATGAGAAGCTCACAGTCCCGATCCAACTCCAACTCGACCGTGACGTCGCCACCCTTGCCCAGGTTGCGGGCCTGATCGGTCAGATTCGTGGCCAGGTAGCCCAGGTTCTCGACCTGCGCCTGCACAATGTGGAGATCCGCCGAAACGGGCCGCGCCTTGAACTCCCGGATGTTCAGCAGGGGTGACGCCAGGGCATGCCGCACGGTGAACAGGGTATTGGGCAGGGCCACCTTGGCAATCAGCGACGGGGGCGGATTCCTATGGATGAAGTAGGGGTCCCAGCCGCCGAGCAACACCGTTCCCAGCTGCGGGTGTTCGAACTCGCGCCAGTCCTGATGGGCCCGCGGACTGTGCTCGTCAGCCCATGCCAGAAACCGTATCTGTTCGGCTTCGTTGTGCGGGCGGGTGGAGAAGAACTGCTGCTTGGGGATTCCTGCTTCGGTTTCGACATCCCACACCTCGCTGGCAAACGCCGGAATGCCCATGCGATCGTAGAGCCAGTCGGTGAACATGCCGTGCCGGGGACTCCGCATGTTGGGAGTGAAGTCCTCGTAGGTTGAAATCAGAGGGTATCCGGTAACCTCGGTGCCCACGGCACCCAGTGCCCTGTATATGTCGAGGTCGGCAGCAGGGAGTTCCGCATCCCTCCGGAAGCCCGAAGGCCGCAGGATGATGCCGCCGTGACTGTGGTAGGCCTGGGCTCCCGTGATGTTCGGATGCGACAACACAAAGCGGGCCATGGCCATGGCTTCGGGTTCGTTGAGCGGAAAATCGCCGGAACCGTACTCCCCGCCCTCCGGTTCCCAATTCACCGGAAACTGCCGATTCAGGTTGCCGTGCCGAGGAGGCACGATGGGAAGGCCGACCCCGTCCCAGTCCCGCAGCATCCCTTCGGGCAACATGCGGTAGTACTGGCCGTCGGCTTCCCATGGTTCCCGCAACACCAGCAGGCGCGGTTCCGCGGATGATCGGCACCATTCGCCCCGCGGGTCGGGAATGGCCATCTGCCGAATTTCGCCATCCCCGTCCAAATCCTCCAGATGCAGGCCCGTTGGATACTCGTCGGCCGGGTGGTAACGGCCGGTGCCGACCGTGCGGTACGGCGTCGTCAGGCAGATCTCCGCGCCGTCGGGGTTTACCCGCGGCAGCACATACACGACGCGGGTGTCCAACAAACGAGTCACATCCGGGTCCTGCCCGTACTCACTGAGCAGGTAATCGACGGTGTACAGAGTTACCGAGGAGGTAATCACCTCCTCGCCATGATTGTTGCCGTCGATGTAGAAGCCGGGCTTGGACTCGGGGCTGCCGGTGGCACGGTTGGTCAGGGTGACAGCCCAGATCTCGCGTTCGCGGAAGCTTTGGCCGGCCGACTCAAGTTGGGCCAGCCCGGGACTTGAGTCGACAAGATCCTGCAGGGCGACCGTGTATTCGTCGTAGGGCAGGTAACGATCATGTGAGAGTTTCATGGGCAGTCAAGTTTGGTGGTTCGGAACAACAGGGCAACAACACGTCTTGCGGATCGTTGCAGGAACCGGCCGGCCAGTCGGTGCAATCCCGATTCTGCGAAGCCGCGGCGGGTGTCCAGAACGGGACATGGGATATCGCAATCGCTCACACTGTACATGAGGTGGCTTGGACCACGCACGGTAACGGATATGCGTCATCCCGACCTTGGAACAATGGGGAACCGAAACACAGCCTTCAGAGAGTGTCTGTGCCTCGACACGCCTGCGCAGACTCACTCCTCCAGCGTGACTACCAGATTGCCATACCGGTCAATCTCGGCCGAACCACGCGGCCCAATCACCGCCGTGGACTCCCGTTCCTCAACGATGGCCGGGCCGTGGACGGTTGAACCTCGTCCCAAAAGGTAACGGTCGTAGATGGGAGTGTCCACAAAGCCTTCCACCTCGGTGAAATAGGCGGGACGACTGTTCTTGAATGCCTGGTCGGAATTCGATCCTGTCGCAAACTCGGGTAGTTCAACCCGAGGCTTGGGTCCGGAGGCATTGAGTCGGCAGGTGGTAATTTCCAAATCCAAGTGGGTGTGGGCATGACCGTAAATCTCCTCATAGCGAGCGAAAAAGTACGGCCGCAAGTCCCCATCCAGCGACATGTCTGAGGGTTTGGTGCACGGCAGTGCAACCGAGATTTCGTGTCCCTGGCCCACATGGCGCAAATCGGCCTTGAGCGTGAAGGTCATGTCATCGTCTTCGATGCCGGCGGACTTCAGCACGCGCCTTCCTTCCGCCTCCAATCCGGCATAGATTCCATCCAACTCGATCAGGGATGGAGCATCAAGGCGTTCCATGTGGGTCCGCGCAAACTCGAATGCTGGCGGCGCGGTGAGGAAGCCCAGGGCCGACGTGACCCCGGCGGACGCGGGGCAGACAAACCCTTGCATTTTGAGCGCCCGTGCAATCTCGTAGGCATGCACCGGCCCGGCGCCCCCAAACGCCATCAGGCGGAGACTGCGGGGGTCGGCACCCCGTTCCGCAACATGCACCCTGGTGGCCGAGATCATGTTTTCGTTGACGACCCGGAAAATGCCGTGGGCGGTTTCAGTCACCGTCAGTCCCATCCGCTCTGCCAATCCAGCCATCGCCGATTCGGCCGCAGCCTGATCCAGGATCATGCGCCCGCCGAGGAAGAAACCGGGATCCAAATAGCCCAGCAGCAAATCGGCATCCGTCACTGTCGGCGCGTCCCCCCCCAGGCCGTAGCAGGCAGGACCCGGATCGGCACCGGCGGAATCGGGACCCACCTTGAGCAAACCAAGTTCATCGACCCGGGCCACGGATCCGCCGCCGGCTCCAATCTCGATCAGTTCAATGGCCGGAACGCGCACCGGAAGGCCTGATCCCCGCTTGAAGCGGTGCACGCGCGCAATCTCAAAGTGATCGGACATGGCTGGCTGGCCGTCCTTGATGAGACACATCTTGGCGGTGGTGCCACCCATGTCGAACGAGACCAGATTCGGCAGATCCAGCAGTTCGCCGTAGAACACGGCGGCCAGTGCCCCGGCTGCAGGCCCGGATTCGACCAGTCGGATCGGAAACTTGACCGCGGTCTCCAGAGTCGACACACCACCCGAGGAGAGCATAAGGAACATCTCGCGCTCGAATCCGACCTCCCTGAGGACATCACCCAGTTGCCTCAGGTAGGTTGCGGCCAACGGTTGCACGTACGCGTTGCACACCGTGGTCGACATGCGTTCGTACTCCCTGATCTCCGGAGCCACCTCGTGCGACAGGGATACGCGGAGATGGGGAAGGTGCTCGGACAGCCAGGCCCCGGCCTTCTGCTCGTGCTCCGGGTTGGTGAAGGCATGCAGAAAGCAGACCGCGATCGATTCGACCGAGTCCGTTATCCCCGCACGCTCCAAGCGCCGGGCGACATCGTCGAGACTGTCCAGGGACAATTCCTCAATCACTCCGCCGAAGGCATCGAGGCGCTCCCTAGCCTCGAACCGCAACGGCCGCGGCACAAGATGCTCGACCTGTGGAGCATGCAGGTCATAAATGTCATAGCGCATTTCGCGCTGGGTATCCAGCACATCGCTGAACCCCTGTGTAGCCAGGAGCAGCGTAGCCGCGCCCTTGCGTTCAACCAGACAGTTGGTGATCAGGGTCGTACCGTGGATGGCGTTCGCAACCTGGGAACCAAGAAATCCGGCCTCGGCCAGAAGCGTTTGCCAGCCGGTACGCACGGCAACTTCCGGGTTGCGTACCGTGGTCGCCAGCTTGTGGCTATGAATGCGGCCACTTGCCTCGTCGTAAAGGACAAGGTCCGTAAACGTGCCACCGATGTCGAAACCAATTCGAAGTCCGGCCATTGGGTTTGGATGTCCTGTTGTCCAGAAGGGGTGGTCCCGCACCCGGCGCCGGGTGCAGGGCGGCAGTATTCGGTGTCAGTCCCGCAGGGTCACTACCAGATTTGCATACCGATCGATTTCGCCAAGGCCGCGAGGTCCAATGACGGCCGTGGACTCGCGCTCCTCCACAATGGCCGGTCCCTCAACCGAGGTCCCCCGACCCAGCAAATACCGATCGTAGACAGGCGTGTCGACATAGGCTCGAGTTTCCGCGAAATACACGGGGCGGCTGCCTTTGAGGGCGGCCGCCGAATCGGAACCCGGCTCGGCCTCCGGCAACGCGATGTGCGGCTTGGGTCCGGAGGCGTTCAGACGGCAAGTGGTGATCTCCAGGTCCAGATGAGTATGGGCGTGGCCGTAAATCTCCGTATACCGGTCGAAGAAATGGGGCCGCAGTTGTTCATCGAGAGATGTGTCCGCCAGGCAATCCCATGGCAGGGCCACCACGATCTCGTGACCCTGCCCCACATGCCGCAGATCGGCCTCCCGCGTGAACACCATGTCCTCTTCCGAGACGCCGGCCTTGCGCAGGACCTGCCTTCCCTCCGCGGCAAGTTCGTCATAGATCCGGTCCAGTTCTGCCAAGCCGGACGGTTCCAGGCGCGCGATGTGGGTCCGGGCAAACTCAAAGGCGGAGGGAGCGGTCAGAAAACCGAGGGCCGAAGTCACACCGGCCGAGGCCGGGCAGACAAACCCGCGCATCCTGAGTGCCCGCGCAATTTCATAGGCGTGGACCGGACCTGCGCCACCGATGGCCATTAACTTGAGGCGCCTGGGATCCGCGCCGCGCTCGGCCACATGGACACGGGTGGCCGAGATCATGTTTTCGTTCACCACCTGGAAAATACCGTGGGCCGTGTCCAGGGCGGACAGGTTCATCTCAGCCGCCAAACCGGCAATCGCCCGTTCGGAGGCCGAGCGGTCCAGCGTCATGCGGCCGCCCAGAAAGAACTCGGGATTGAGGTAGCCGAGCAGCAAATCGGCATCCGTGACGGTCGGCTGATCGCCTCCCAGGCCGTAGCACGCAGGCCCGGGGTCGGCACCAGCCGAATCCGGACCGACCTTGAGGAGGCCCAGTTCGTCCTTGCGCGCAATCGAGCCGCCACCGGCGCCGATCTCGATCAGTTCGATCGTGGGAACGCGGACCGGCAGGCCGGAACCCCGCTTGAAACGGTGCACCCGAGCAATCTCGAAATTGTCGGACATGGCCGGCCGGCCGGCCTTGATGAGGCACATCTTGGCCGTGGTGCCCCCCATGTCGAACGACACCAAATCGGGTTCGTCCAAAAGCTCCCCGTAGAACACGGCCGCCAGTGCCCCCGCGGCAGGCCCGGACTCCACCAGACGGATGGGAAACTGGACGGCCGTTTCCAGGGTGGACACGCCGCCCGAAGAGAGCATGAGAAACAGTTCACGGACGAATCCGGCGTCCCGCAGTCGGACTTCCATCTGCCTCAAATAGGTTTCGGCCAAGGGCTGCACATAGGCGTTGCAGACCGTGGTCGACATGCGCTCGTATTCCCGAATCTCGGGCGCGACCTCGTGGGACATGGAAATTCGGAGAGCAGGCAGCTGTTCGGCCAGACAGGCTCCCGCCGCCTGTTCATGCTCCGGATTGGTGAAGGCGTGCAGGAAGCAAATCGCCACGGCTTCCACATCTTCCTCCGCCAGCACCTCGGCCAACTGCTCCACGTCCGGCACGCGCAGTGGGGTGACCACCTCTCCCCTGCCGTTCAACCGCTCTTCAACCTCAAGGCGCAGACGACGCGGAACCAACGGTTCTGGCAGGACCAGGAGCAGGTCGTAGATGTCATAGCGCATCTCCTTTCCCATCTCCAGAATGTCCCGGAAGCCCTTGGTGGTGAGGAACGCCGTCCGAGCACCCTTGCGTTCAATCAAGGCGTTCGTGAAAAGGGTGGTGCCGTGGATCGCGGACTCCACATGGGGCGCGTCCGCGGCCGACACCAATTCCTGCCAGCCCTGCAGGACAGCCAGGGCCGGGTCGTGGGGCGTAGTAAGGGTCTTGTGGGTTCGAATGGCACCGGACTGTTCGTCGATCAACACAAAGTCCGTAAATGTGCCGCCAATGTCAAAACCAAATCGCAGCGAACGCCTGTCGTTCATTCACCCTTCGTCCTTCATCCCTATGTGCCGATGCCATCGCGATGGCGCAGGCGCGCCGGATCGAATGTATCACAGTGATCCCTGTGCGGATCATTGCCTGCGCGCCCGATTGCGGTACATTCCAGGAAGCACCGCAGGACCCAGACAGCCTGCCGGGCGGCCAACCCGAATGGACTCTCCCACCAACCATGCAGACCATCGACCCCATCACCCTTGAGATTCAGTGGCAACGCTTGATCAGCCTCATGGACGAGATCGACGACGCAACTGTCCGCACATCGTTCTCGACGATCGTCGGCGAAAGCCGCGACTTCGCCTGCATTCTGGTCAATCAGGACGGCTACTCCGTGTGCCAGTCCAGCTTCAGTCCCCCGGACTTCTGCGTGATCCTGCCGCGTACCACGCGCCACATTCTCACGCGCATTCCCAAGGAATCCCTGGTCGAAGGGGACGTCCTGGTCACGAACGACGCCTGGCTGGGAGCCGGCCACCTGCCGGACTACGTGGTCATTACACCGGTTTTTTGGAAGGGGCAGGTGGTCGCCTTCGTGGGCACGATTGCCCACCTGGCGGATACCGGTGGGCACCCCGGCGACATCGAAAGCTACGACGTGTTCGCGGAAGGCCTGCGCCTTCCGCCCTGCAAACTATACGAAGCCGGCGAGCCGAACGCGCTTGTGTTCGATGTCATCGCGGGCAACTGCCGGGTGCCGGACCTGGTGCTGGGGGACCTGCGGGCGATCGTCGGCACCCACCGTCTGGGCGCCAATCGGGTTCGGGAATTCCTGCGCGACTACGACCTGGACGACATGCGCCTGCTGTCCGATACCATCCACGACAGTTCGGAAGGGCTGATGCGACAACGCATCCAGGAACTGCCGGACGGTGTCCACGAGTTCGGGCTGGACATCGACGGCTACATTGACCTGGTCCACCTCCATGCCACGGTCGAAATCCGCGGTGCGGACATTTATGTTGATTACACCGGTACATCCGGCCAGACGCGCAACGGGTCGATCAATTGTGTCTACAACGTGACCTACTCCAGCACGCTGTATCCGTTCAAGTGCGCCTTGGCCAGCCGCATCCCCAACAACGAGGGACTGTTCCGTCCCATTCACGTCACGGCCCCCAAGGGATGCATCCTCAATTGCGAGTTTCCCTTCCCGGTGCGGGCCCGGGCCAAAACCACCAACAACATCAACCAGGTTCTGTTCGGGGCCGTATGGCCCATCCTAGGAGAACATGCCCAGGCCGGCAGCGGGTCCATTTGGCCCTTTTCCGTACGGGGCGACGAGGAGGGGTTCGGCAACTTCTCCGTCCATATCCTGCCTCACGGCGGCCGGGGCGCCATGCAGGCCATGGACGGCATGATCCCGATTGCCTTTCCGCACAACAGCTCGGTCACGCCGGTGGAAATCATGGAGGTTCGGTCGCCGGTACTCATCAAGCAGAAGGAGTACCTGCCCGACTCCGCGGGCCCCGGGCAATACCGGGGCGGCACCGGACAGCTGATGACGTTTCAGAGCATTGCCCAGACCACCCTGACAGCGCGGGTGCGCCCGGACAAGATGTTCTGTGCTCCGCCCGGCTTGTCCGGCGGGGAACCGGGACGCGTAGGCACCGTGCGGGTCAACGGCAGCCCCATTGAGCGTTTCCCCCCGATTCCCCTGGAGTACGGAGACGAGATCGAACTGCGCATGCCCGGCGGCGGCGGTTTCGGCCCCGTATCCGAACGGCCGACAGAGGCGGTCCTAGCCGACTACCGGAGGGGATACATCACCCGGGAGGGTGCCCTGCGGGACTATGGTGTGGATGTGGCCGGAGATACCCGGTAACCCGGTGCGGCGGCCGCACCGCGGGTTCCGGGACGGACCTTCAGGCTTCGACGGTAAACCTCTCCACTTTGTCCCAGTCCAGTTCCACCCCCAGGCCGGGACCATCGGGCGTGGGCAGAATCCCTTCGACCGGCGCAGGCGCATCGGCCACGAACGTGTCCGCGAGATCGGTGGCCGGAGACGGCCAGCGTGCACACGGCAGGGCCGATGCCAGATGGCAGGCGGCAACCGCAATCAGGTCGTAGTAGATTGCAATCGACAGACCGAAGCCGGCGGCTTCGAATAGGTGGCCAATCTGCTGGACGGTCTGCAATCCCCCGTGCTTGCTGATTTTCATCAGGGCCAGCGTGGCTGCTCCCCGCCGAACCACTTCCATGGCATCCGGCAAGCCGTAGATGGCCTCGTCGGCCATGATGGGCGTGTACAGACGCCTCGCCAGTTCCGCCATGTCCTCGATGCGTTCCACCGGCTGCTCAACCGCACCCAGGGCGCCCAGTTCCTCCATGGCCTTCAGTGCCGGAATGGCCTGGGTCAGGTTGTAACCGATGTTGCCATCCACCTGAATCACGGCCCGACCGCGCACCGCCTCCGCCACGGCGGCGTAACGCTTTACATCCTCTGCCGGGTCCAACCCGATTTTCATCTTCAGCACGCCGTAGCCGTGCTCGTCCAACTGGGCCGTGGCATGGGCCGCCATGTCCTCCGGAGCTCCGTGATGCACGAAACCCATGAGGGTGATGCCGGACCGCACCTTGCCTCCCATCAACTGATACACCGGGACTCCCAGGGCCTTGCCCTTGAAGTCCCACAGGGCCATCTCAACACCCGAATAAGAGAAGTAATGGTGGGGTAGTGCGGCCTTCATCTCCCGGTTCAGCACCGTGATCCGCATGGGATCGGCACCCACGACCACGGGGGCCAGATGGTGCCGGATGTTGGCCAGCATGCCCACCGCAGTTTCCCCGTAGAAGGGAGCGTCGACCGAAGCCTGGCCCAGGCCTGTGATCCCCTCGTCCGTTTCCAGTTCAATCAGAATGGTCGGGGCTTGGTCCCACGACCCGTAGGACGTGGTCAGGGTTGCCGACCGTGGGATGTTCAGCAATCGAGCCTTGAGGTTTGTAATTTTCATGTGGAACTCCGGTTGGCAAAGAGGCTTCAGATATTTGCGATGAACCGCTTCATGCGGGCAGTGGCACAGGTGATGTCGTCCAGCGACTGCAACAATGTGATGCGAACGTGGTCGGTCTTGGGATCGCCAAAGAGGGTGCCGGGAAAAATCATGACTCCCTCCTCCTGCAGCAACCGCAGGCAGAACTCCTCCGAGTCAAGACCGGTGGAAGCCACGTTGGCATAGATGTACATGCCGCCGCCCGGATGGCCGTAGGTGAGATCCATGTCGTCCAGTGCCTGCATCAAGGCCTGGCGTCGCTCGTCGTAGGCCCGGCGCATGTCCTCCACCGCGCTCTGTGGCCCCTTCAACGCCGCCAAGGCTGCCTGTTGCATGGGGGTGGCTGTGCAAATGCTCATCGTGTGCTTGACCTCGATCACTGCCTCCGCGAATTCCCTGGGTGCGGCGAAGTAACCGACCCGCAGACCGGTCATGGCGTAGGCCTTGGCAAACCCGTTGACGGTGATGGTTCGCTCCCGCATGCCCGGGAAGGTGGCAAGCGATACGTGTTCCAGGCCGTCGTACATGAGCTTTTCGTAGATTTCATCCGAAATCACGATGAGATCGTGTTCCACGCACAGCTCGGCGAGCTCGGCCAGGCGGGCCGGAGGAATCACGCCTCCCGTGGGATTGTTGGGTGTGACGATTGCAATCGCCTTGGTCCTGGAGGTGATGCGCGCGGCGACATCATCCGCAATCAGGGCAAAGTCAAGTTCCTGCGTGGTCGGGACGGACACTACCGAGCCGCCGGCCAAACTCACCATGTGGTCGTAGGCGTTGTAGCGCGGTTCCTGCAGTAGCAACTCGTCACCGGGACCGATAAGGGCTTGAATCAACAGATACAAGGCTTCTTGGCAGCCGTTCGTAACCACGACTTCATCGGCCGAATAGTCCAACCCGTTGTCCGTTCTCAGCTTGTTGGCAATGGCCTCCCGCAATTCGGGCAGTCCTGCCGGCAGAGTGTAGTGCGTGTCTCCGGCCGCCATGGCAACCGAGGCCGCCTCGACCACATGCGCCGGGGCGTCGAAATCCGGATCCCCCCTTCCCAGCGTGATTACGTCATCCAGCTCGGATGCCATCGCGAGCATGCGAGAACGGAGGCTTCCCTGCACCCGCGCCCGGTGCTGGACAATTCGTTCCTTCAACATTGGCTGTCACTCCCCGAAGCGGTGTTACCGGTGCCGAGCCCCATTTTTTGGTCGTACGGCCCAGCCCCTTTCCATAATCCCACAAACCCTGCTAGACAGCAGCTTCGCACATCTGGAACGTCCCTGCCGGGCCGAATCATGGCGTTGTCGGCTATGATGGGTCCACGCATAGTTGAATTCAACAGGGCAATTCGTTGCAACACTACTCGCCTTGGTATTCGTGCAGGCCGGACGAACAGCGCCCGGGGCTTCGGATGCACCCGCGGCTGGCGACGGCATGATGGCCGACAAGGAAGGAGACTTGGTGATTGCGTTCCCATCGAGCAGCGAACTGGCCACGTTGGATGGCCGCACTGAAAGAGCGGACCAAGACACTGCCTTAAACTAGTTTTGCCGACATTGACCTACCAAGGAGAATTTGGAATGAGACGTGTACTCGGATTGCTAATGACTGCCGGGCTATTGCTTCTGGCCTTGGCGTTGGCTGCGTGCGCCCCCCCAGCGGCGCCGGCGGCAGCACCGCCCATGGAGGAAGAGCCGATGATGGATGAGGAAGTGACCCTCACCATCGGCATGAACGAATTGGTCACGTCGCTCGATCCCCCGACCGACTGGGCCATCGCCGCGACTTGGATTCACACGAACATGTTCGACTGCCTGGTCTGGCGCAACCGCGAGACAGCAGATTTCGAGCCATGGCTGGCCGAATCGTACGAGAACATTGATGACACCACCTGGCGCCTGAAACTGCGCGAGGGAGTCACCTTCCACAATGGCGAACCTTTCACTGCGGACGCCGTGGTGTGGACCTACAGCCGCATCATCGAGGCTTCGCGCGACGAGTTCATCACCTACAACCAGTGGCTCTTCATCGATCAGATGAACGTGTTGGACGACTACAACATCGAGATCGTGACCGCCACGCCGGAACCGGCTTTCCTGAGCAAGATGGCAGGCACCGGATGCGGAATCCAGGCCCCTGAACACGGACGGGCCCAGGCTGAGAGTGGCGCGGACTACATGCCGGTGGGCACGGGTCCCCTGATGTTCGACAGCTGGATCAAGGACGACAGCATCACCTTGCGCGCCAACGAGAACTATTGGCAGGGCAAACCCGACGTCGACGTGGTCATCTGGCGCAACATTCCCGAGGTTTCGACCCGGGTGGCGAACTTGCTGACCGGCGACGTGGACATGATTGTGGCCGTCCCGCCCCAGGACTGGGAACGGGTCAACAGTAACGAAGGCACCAACGTGGTGGACTTCCTGACGACCAGGGTCATGTTGCTGGCGCTGCGCGTGGGACCGTCCTCGACGATGGAGGATTGGTCGGGACCAACCGCCGATCGGCGCATCCGTGAAGCCATCAGCCTTTCCATCGACCGCGAGGCGCTGCTGGGCCTGATTGATGGCATGGGCGTTCCAGTCCTGTCGCGCGTTACGCCCCCCACTCTGGGCTGGGACGAACAGTTCATCAACCAGTTGGGCGAATACAACCCTGATCGGGCCAAGGAACTCCTGGCTGAAGCCGGTTACGACGGCGAGGAACTGACCTACCACTCCAGCACGCGCTGGCTGGCGCAAAAGGAGGTTTCCGAGGCTTTGGAGGCCATGATGGAGGCCGTGGGCCTCAACGTGGATCTCCAGGTTCTGGACGTAACCACGTTCAACGAACAGGTCTATCGTCCCAACCGCAACGAAGAGATTTACATGACCGCGCTGGGCAACTCCTTCTTTGACCCTTGGATCACGGTGCTGTCGGAACGCTCGGATCGGCGAGAGCGCTCGGGTTGGGCCGGACCCAACGCCGATGCCGCGGACGAACTGATCAGAGCTGCGGCCGTGAACATGGATCCGGAAGCGCGGGCGCAACAGTATGTTGCGGTCCAGGAGCTCATTGCGGAAGACATTCCCTATGTATACCTCTATCAGATGCGGGACACCATCGGCCTGAGCGACACGTTTGCTTGGGACCCGCCTCTGGACGGATTCATTTGGCTGGGCAACATTGACTACACGCCCAACAACTAGCGGCCATTCCTTTTGATGACAATCGGCGGAAGGCGGGAACCAACTCCTGTCTTCCGCCGCCCGCTACCTGTCGCGGTGGGGCCAAGTGACGTCCGGGACTCACTGCCTGTAACTGTGACGGATGCTGGCCGGCGCCGAAGGGGGCGCGGTCTCCGCGGAACGGATCGCGGAACTACAGCAGGCGATGGGCCTCAACAATCCGCTGCCCGTTCAGTACCAACGTTTCCATTTCAGGAAGTTGTGCGGCGACCTGGTCCAGCCGATCCGGGTACGGATCTCGGCGACCGAGGTGATCCTGGAGCGCTTTGGCTTCACCATCTGATTGAGTCTGGGCAGCTTGGCATGCGCCTTGCCGCAGGGCATCACCACCGGAGTGTTGTCCTCTCTACGCCCGAACGGCTGGACCGATATCCTGTTCAGCCTCATGGCCTACTTCGACATGTCGATACCCCCTGTGGGGCTGAGCCTGGCATTGACATTCGTCTTTGCCTTCCAGCTCAGGTGGTTTCCACCGTCGGGCTCGGAAAGCTTGAATTGCCCGATTCTGCCCAACCTGACCTTGGGTTTCGTGTCCGCGGGTGGTGGACCAGCAGAATTCGTAGAATGGGCAAGGAAAGGAGACAGCTGAAGTGAAAATCACGAACCTGAATGCAGTGGTAGTGTCCCTGCCACGGACCGACACCCTGGTCACGTCCTACTCTCAAGCCACGGGTGCAACCACGGTGGTGGTAACCCTCGACACCGACGAAGGCCTAGTCGGTATTGGCCAGACTGCCGTCGCCCCCCTTGCGTACGGGGAAACGGCAGAGGGAATCCGGGCCAACATCCTGACCCACCTGGCACCAGCCGTCATCGGCGAGTCTCCGTTGGACATCGAGCGGCTCGTGAAGAAGATGGAACATGTGCTGCCCGACCATTGGTCGTCGCATGCCGGCGTGGAGATTGCCCTTTGGGATTTGAAGGGCAAGGCCTTGGGCGTGCCGATTTACCAGCTGCTGGGAGGCAAGGTACGCGAGGGAGTCGACCTGATGGGATTCGTGCATCATGGCGAACCCGCGGCCATGGCCGCGGAAGCCACCGCCACGCTGGATCACACCCCCTTTCCCGTGCTGAAGATGAAGATCGGCCTCAATCCGGATGACGATGTACGACGATACGCCGCCGTGGCCGCCGCCGTGGCCGGCCGGTCTGTCATCCAGGTCGACGGCAACGCCGGATACACGCTGGACCAGGCTGTGCCGGCCCTGGCCCGCATGGAGGCATGCGGCTCTCTGGGCATCGTCGAACAACCGGTGGCGCGTTGGGCCGACATGGCGGTATTGGCCCGACGCCTGAATACCCCCTTGATGGCCGACGAAGCGATTTACCCGCCTCCGGACGCACTGGAAGTCGTTCGCATGAAGGCGGCCACGGTGGCGTTGATGAAGATCACCAAGCACGGCGGCATCCTGAACGTATGGAAGATTGCATCCGTCTTCGAGGCCGCCGGGTTCGATCTTTCAATCGCCATCTACTACGATGTCATCGCGGCGGCGGCGGCGCATCTGGCGGCGGCCGTATCCTGTACACGGTGGCCGTCTCCCTACACCTATCTGAACGACACAATCCTGGCCGAACCCTACGAACCGGAAGGGCTCCTCCTGCGCGTGCCGGAAAAGCCCGGACTGGGTGTGGAACTGGACATGGGCAAGGTGGAGCAGTACCGCGTCCATTAGAGACCCTTCAGCATGACTACCTATCTGGCCTCGCGCCTGCTCCAGATGGTGCCTTCCCTGTTCCTGTTGACCGTGGTGCTGTTCGCCCTGATGCGCCTGGGCGGAGATCCCGTTATGCATCTGGCTCATCCCGAGGCCTCGCCGGAAGAGATCGCCGAGATCCGCGCGGCCTACGGCTTCGATCGGCCCTTGCCGGAACAATACCTGAAGCAGCTCCGGATGATGCTGCGCGGCGACTTCGGCGAATCGTTTCGCTTCCGCTCACCGGCCCTGCCGCTGGTGATCGAAAAGCTGCCGGCCACCATGGAACTGGCGGCGGTATCCATGCTGGTGGCGCTGTTGATCGCCATCCCCGCGGGCCTGCTGTCGGCAATCTTCCAGAACTCGCCCCTTGACCTGGGGGTCACCACCACCTCAACCCTGGGTCGGGCCATGCCCAACTTCTGGATCGGCATCATGCTCATCCTGTTGTTCGCGGTCCATCTCGGATGGCTGCCCGTTTCGGGACGGTTGGAAGCCACCTCGATCATCCTGCCGGCCCTCACCTTGGGGACGAGTGTGGCCACATCCCTGGCCCGCATTCTGCGTTCCAGCATGCTGGAGGTGATTCGGCAGGAATACATGACCACCGCCAAGGCCAAGGGCCTGCACCGGTGGGCCGTAGTCTTGGGACACGGCCTGCGCAATGCGCTGATCCCGTTCATCACGGTCTTCGGCCTGCAGATGGCCTGGCTGTTGGGAGGCTCTGTGATCGTGGAGGAGGTGTTTGCCTGGCCGGGCATGGGCCGTCTCCTGCTGAACTCCGTCAAGGTGCGGGACCTGTCCGTCGTCATGGCAGGGGTCTGCGTGTTTGCCCTAGTGGTGATGGGAACCAATCTGTTGGTGGACTTCCTGTACACCGCCCTTGATCCGCGCATCCGCTACAGTTCCTCATGACCGCGTCCGGTCCGCAAGCACTTGGGCCGGAGTCCACAGTCTCCGAGCCCCGGAAGTATCGTTACCGCTGGTTGTGGCGCCTGCGGCATAGCCCGACCGGCATGCTCGGGGCTGTCATCGTCGTGGGTGTCGTGCTGGTCGTCCTGTTGGGCACGGCCATCGCCCCGCACGATCCGGAACTGATCGATCTCAAGCAGCGGCTGGTCCCGCCCGTCTGGGCGGAAGGCGGCAGCGTGGGACATGTGCTGGGTACCGACCAGTTGGGTCGCGACGTGTTGAGCCGCATCATCCTGGGCACGCGGATTTCCCTCCTGGTGGGAATTGCCGGGGTGGCCCTGGCCATGCTCACCGGGGTGTTCCTGGGTGTGACCACCGGTTTCTGGGGCGGATGGTGGGACGGCCTTGTGTCCCGGTTCCTGGACACATTTTTGTCCATCCCCTTCATCATCCTGGCCCTGGCCGTCATTGGCGTACTGGGGGTTAAGGGCGGCAACAACATGCTGCGCTTGATCCTCGTCCTGGGCCTGGCCAACTGGGTCATCTTTACCCGGGTTGTCCGGGGTGAAGTCCTGGCGGTCAAGGAACGGGACTATGTGGAAGCAGCCCGCGCCATCGGACAGCGCTCCTGGATGATCATGCTTCGCTACATCCTGCCCAACGTCACGGCCTCCATCATCGTCCTGGGCGCCTTGCAGATTTCCACGGTGATCATCGCCGAGGCATCCCTCAGTTTCCTGGGCCTGGGCGTGCAACCGCCCACCATTACATGGGGCATCATGCTGGCCGACGGGCGGGATCACCTAGCCACATCGTGGTGGCTGGCCACATTTCCCGGCATTGCCATCACAATTACGGTGCTGGGCTTCATTCTTTGGGGCGACTGGCTGCGGGACGTACTGGATCCGCGCCTACGCGAATGACCGTCAATCAATTGCCAGAACCCGGAGGAGGGTGGACATGACATTTTCGATTACGGGTTTTGACGGCACCGGCAAGATGGGGGTGGCCGTGGCCACCCGGTACTGGGCGGTTGGTGCGCGTGTGCCTTACGTCCGACCAGGCATCGCCGCCTTGGCCGTGCAGGCCTATGCCCAGCCGTACATTGGTTACGACGTGCTGAACATGATGGCAAATGATCCCGAACTGGACGGTCCGACGGCCTTGCAGACCGTGCTTGACCAGGATCCCGGCAAGGAATGGCGTCAGGTAGGCCTGGTGGACGCTAGGGGCAATGTCCAGGGGTTCACGGGCAAGGAAACCGTCGCGTGGAGCGGACATGACGTGTCCGAGGACTGCGTGGCCGCCGGCAACATGCTGGTCGGTCAGGAAACCGTCGAGGCCATGACCGAGTTCTTTGGAAACAACCCCGACTTGGATCTGCCCGAACGGTTAGCCAGCGCCTTGCAGGCCGGTCACTTCGCGGGCGGCGACAAGCGGGGACAACAGTCGGCCGCCGTGTACGTCGTGGACCGGGAGGAAGCCCCGTATGTGGATCTGCGCATCGACGACGACCCTGACGCCATTGCAGCCTTGATGCGCCTTATCCAGGACACGCGCGACGTCGAACTGGTGCGCAGCGCCCATTTTTCCAGAACGCGGGAATCGCCGACGGTCGCAAGCTACATCGCCCACCGGGAATCCCTGCGCGAAGAGGGCCTGGCCTGAAGTGACCGCCGCTCAGGACCCACCTGTTGACCGCGGTGAGGAGACGGTCCTCGTCACCGGTGCAAACGGGTTTGTAGGCCTCAACCTGCTGGACCAACTCACCCGGCAGGGCGTGCGCGTCCTGGCCGGGAGCAGGCGTCCACCGGACATGGATTCGGAGCCCGCACAGCATCATTTGGTTGAGTGGGTTTCGTGTGACGTAACGAACAGACAACAATTGGTCGAGTTGGTTCAGCACAGGAACGTGACCCGGATCCTGCACGCGGCCGCGGTCACGCCTACGCCAGACATCGAACAGGGTGATCCGGCCCGGGTGGTGGATGTCAACCTGATGGGGACCGTCAACGCCCTGGAAGCAGCCCGCCTAGGGCAGGTCGCACGCTTCCTGTTCGTCAGTTCGTCGGTGCTGTACAGGGGATTCCCGGCGGAGTGCGGCAGGGCCCGTGAAGGGGATGCGCTCCCGCCCGACAATCTCTATGGCGTTTGCAAGAATGCCTGCGAAAACCTCTGCCGACAGTACGCCGAAAACTGCGGCTTGTCCACCGCGAGCGCAAGGTTGGGCACCGCCTATGGACCTTGGGAACGGGCGAGCTTGTCCCGTTCCAGGATGTCGGCTGTTACGAAGCTCATGACCATGGGGGCGGAACGCCGCGCCCGACCCATCCGCGTGCATGGCCTCAAGGTTGCCCGCGATTACATACACGTTTCCGACGCCTGTGCCGCCATCGCGGGATTGGCACTGCATCCCCGGCTGTGCTGGGACGTCTACAATGTATCTTCCGAGGAGTCCTTTCCCCTCCAGGACATGCTGGCGGCGCTGCAGGCCGAAATGCCCGGTTTCCGCTGGGAGCCGGTCGATGATCCCGGGACCTCGGATTTCGCGTTTTTAGAGGCGGACATCCGCGCGCCCCTGGATCTGTCCCGGCTACGGTCGGACCTGCCGGAGTGGGAGCTTCGGGATCTTGGCTCAGGCATTGCGGACTTTGCCGCCTGGCGCCGGACCAACCTCGCGTAACGATTTAACCCAATTGGAGAAGATGATGCCCAATCCCTTTGTCATCGGTGAAGTTGAAGTGCAGCCCGGCGAACGGAAGTTCGGCAACCTGCATGTTGGCCACCTAGCGGCCGGCACCCCCGTGAACATTCCCTTCCAGGTTATCAACGGGACCATGGATGGCCCGGTCCTCTGCTATGAGTCGACAATGCACGGGTGGGAACCCGTCGGGGCGGAAATCATTCGCCGAGCCATGCTGGAGATCAACCCGGCCGAACTGCGCGGCACGATCGTCTGCCTGCCGCTGGCCGTGCCCATGGCGGTCGAGTTCGGCGGCACGGTCGAGAGTTCCGGGATGCGCGTGAATCCGGGGGATGTGCTGGACATCAACAAGGTGTGGCCGGGCAAGGAACGCAATGCCTGGCTGACGGAACAGATCGCCTACGTCATCTGGAACCAGGCCATCAAGCATTGCGACTACATCGTGGACATGCACGACGGCACCGGGGCCTGCGACGAGCTGCCGGTCGCGTTTCCGCATGCCTTTCCACCGGAAGGCAAGCCGCCCCTGGCAGGGGGCGTGGCCGACGGCACCGGGTCCGAAATCTCCTTTGAGGAGACCGGCCTGACCCGCGAGCGCATGGACGACATCAATGCAAAGATTGACGGCATGGCCAAAGCGTTCGGCTCCCGGGTGATCTGGTGGCGCGAAAACCCCATCAATCCCTCGATGCTTTCGGGCCAGTGCGCAGTACACGGAATCATTCCCCTGGTAGTGGAAGCGGGTGGTGCCTGCGCCTTGGACTTCGCCGTTGACGAAGGTGCGATCTGCCTGTTGAATATCGCCCGGCATCTGGACATGATTGACGGCGATCCAGTGCTGGCACCTCAACAGATCATGGTGTCCAACTATGTGGTCTACCGGTCGCGGACCGGCGGCTACTACATTCCCGACCCGGACCTCGGCCTAGGGGACACGGTGGCCAAGGGTCAGTTTTTGGGCGAGGTGGTCGATCCAGTGACCAGTGAGGTGCGGGAGCGGTGCGAGTCCCCGGTCAACGGAATCGTGGTGTCGCGCCGGGTCAGACTGCCGATGAATCCGGGTGGATACGTTGCCCACATCGCCGATCTGGACTCGGTGACGTGGGAACGCAGCAACTGAGGTACGTTGTCCGTCTGTCCCCTCCCGGCCATCCGGAGCATCCAAGACAGCGAGCCAGCCACCACAGGACCCAATCGCCGCCGGAGGTGTCAGGACATGAGTGAAGTTGACCCCAAGTTTGTCGGCATCCAAATCAGCCCCATCAGCTTCGTGGACGAAGGGGTGGAAGGCGTCCTGGATACCCTTCAGGACCGGGCAGGCATCAACGTGCTGATGATTGGCACAATTTCCTGGCTCGGCCTCAAGGTGGGCCGGCGCATTTCATGGGAAATCGAGGGGTTTCCGGACCACGGCGTCCAGGCCCCAATGGCGCTCAAGGGCGGGTCCTACCTGCACCACCGCCCCGAGTACTACCAGAACACCTTCATCCGGGACACACGGGCCCACGATCCCGAGTTCGGCGACGAGGACGTCCTCGAGATGGTCATCCCGGAGGCCCGCAAGCGCGGCATGCGGGTGATGCCGGAAATGATGGAACCACTCTTCAAGTACTCCGGGCACGGTTCGGCGGGCGAGGTGGCCGTCCCGGGCATGGTGCAGTGCATGGAAGTGGACCACATCGGGCGCGTGGGCGGCGAACCCTGCCTCAACCACCCGGACTACCGCAAGTGGTGGCACTCCATCATGGAGGACCACGCCCGCAACTATGAAATTGACGGCATCATGTGGTGCAACGAGCGCAAGAGTCCCCTGGACAAGATGATTTCAGGAGAGGCCCCGGCCTGTTTTTGCGACCACTGCACGCGCCTGGCTGCCCGCAAGGGGCTGGATGTCGAAACGATACGACGCGCCTTCGACGACGCCTACGCCTACTTCCAGGCGGCCCGCGCCGACGAGGACTTTGTGGACGGTGCCTTCATCGAGTTCCTGCGCATGCTCCTGGCCAATCCCGAAATCCTGCTGTACGAACGGTTCTGGCTGGAAGGGAACCAGGCGCTGGACAAGGAACTGTACGGCATCGTGAAGTGGTGCAATCCCGACCTGGAGTTTGGCCTGAACATCTGGAACCGCAACCACTTCAACCCCATTCGCAAGGCCCAGTGGCCCTGGCATCCCCAGATCGACTATGCGGACTGGGTCAAGCCGATTACCTATGCCCACCAGTCGGGCCAGATTTACCACAAGGAAATGACGGACTTCCACCGGTCGATATTCCGGGATGTGTCCGCCTCTGAGCTGACTCCGATCATGTACCAGTTCCTCAACCTGGACGAGGCGCCCTGGGACGAACTGATCCAAACGGGGATGGATCCCGACACCTACACCTTCGGACAGTGCCGCGACACGGTCAAGGCGGTCAAGGGCCGGGTGCCCGTCTACATGGGCATCGGGGTGGACGCGCCCAGGGTCCAGGCAGACCAGGCAGCCTGTACCCCCGACCATGTGTACCGAAGCGTCAAGGCCACCTACCGGGCCGGGGGCCGCGGTGTCATTTTCTCACCCAACTACGCCGGCATGAACCTGACTAGCCTCGACGGTGCCGGGAAGGCCTTGGCGGAACTGGGTCTGAAATGACCTCCCGCGAGGAGTGTCGGTAGACTTTCGGCACGTAGTGGCGTGCTTGGCCGCGCCCCTTGGTCACGGAGACATCATCCGGTGGGACCGGTCTGCATTGGGCCGTGTCCTATTGACTGCAATGTGCTTGAATTTACAGCCAAAGCCAACACAACCTGAAGAGGAGAACCACCATGCCCGAACAAGCCCCCTGGCGATTTCAGAAAGTAATCAAGCCCATGGTCGATATCCCCAAGGAACATGTCGTGCTTGGGGGCCTGGTGTTGACGTGCCGGGGGGAAGAGGCCCTTTCCAACGGGTTTGTGGAAATCCAGGACGGCCTGATTAAGGCCGTGGGCAGCGTTAACGAACTGGGCTCACGAGAGGCCGAACTCGTTGACACCGGCGGGACCCTGTTGCCGGGGCTGTTCAACAGCCATGCCCACCTGGCCTGGGATGGAGTCCACGATCTGGCGCGCCAGTCGCTTGACGACTCGCCGGAAATCAGCGCCTACAAGTCTGCCGGCAACATGCTGGTGAGCCTACGGTCAGGGGTCACGACGGTGCGCGACCTGGGCATGAACACAGCCAACCTGCACGCCAAGCAGGCCGTCGAGCAAAACATTTTCCCGGGGCCGCGGCTGCTGGTCACGGGCGAGGCGATCGTGCAGACCGGTGGCCACACCTATTGGTGCTGCCGTGAAGCGAGCGGACCCGACGAAATGCGGCGCGCCGTACGGGACCAGGTCCGGGCCGGGGCCGATCTGATCAAAATCATGGCCTGCCACGACACCCTGGAATTCACGGACGAGGAGCTGACGGCCGTCATCGACGAATCCCATCGCAACGGCCTGCCCATCACAGCCCATGCCACCTACAACGACGCCATCAACCGAGTTGCGCAATTCGGCATCGATGTGGTCGAACACGGCGGCAGCATGACCGCTGAAACCATCGACCTTCTGGTTGCCAAAGGTATCCCGGTGGTGACCACTTTTGCGCCCGTGTTGATGCAGAGCAGACCCGAAATTGCCCGGCGCTTCGACATTCCGGAATGGAAAATCGAAGAGCGCCAGCGCGCCGTCAGCGACACCTCGCGCTATCAGGGGCTGGTGGACGCGGCCGAAGCCGGCGTCACCATCGTGTTCGGCACCGATGCCGGCAGTCCGGTGGTGGGCCACGATGTGATTGCCCCCGAGATGGAGTTCATGGTCAAGCTTGGGGTCGTGCCCGACAACTACGCTGCCCTGCGCAGCGCCACCTGCTCCGCCGCCGCCCTCAGCGGCCTGGAGAACGAACTCGGAACCCTGGAGGCCGGCCGGCGCGCCGATGTGATCGTAGTGGATGGCGATCCCCGCGACGACATCCATGCCATGGCAACGGTCAAACGCACCTATCGTGACGGCATGCGGATGGTGTAGTCAGGGACTCCTGCGCACCAAAAAACTGCCCCCTCCGTGACGCGGGCGGCGGCAACTCGGAACAGCCGGGGCAACCTGTCGAGTGCAGACCCGGGCTCAGCCGTGGAAGCCCGAGGCCTATGCGTACAGGGACCATGGCTTCTACAGGGAAACGCGCCGGCCCTCCCGGGCAGACTGGTAGGCAGCGTAGATGACCCGGGTCACCTCCAGGCCCAGCACGCCGTCGCAAGGCGTCGGCTTGTCGTTGACGGCACAATCGATGAAGTGGTGGCACATGGCCACGTGACCGGAACTCCAGTCCTCGTCTGGAATCGCGGCGTTCCACCCGGCCGTGGTACTGGCCTTCTCATTCAGATAGGTGTCCTCGAACACCTCCTGGCCCGGCGCGTAGAGTTTCACCAAATCGTGCGGAGCAATGTTGCAGCGAATGCGGCTGTTGGACAGGAACAGTTCCAGCCAGCTTTGCATGCCTCCCAACACATTGTCGGAACCGTAGGCCACAGAAACGGAACCATCCTCGAACGTGATCAGTGCGGTCGCCCAGGTCTCCACGTCCTGCCAACCGGTGGCGATCCCGTTCTGGCGAGCGCCTTGTGTCTCGGCAATCGTGGTCAGGTCGCAGGTTTCCGCCATCACCGACATGGGCCGGATAGGCCGACCGTTACGCGCCACTCCTTCCTGTTGCTTGAGATACAGCATGGTTCCGATTGGATGTGCCCCCAGGCGCAACAGCGCGCCCCCGCCCGTGTACCGCCAAATCTTGGAATAGGGAGAGTGCGAACCGCAGTGGGCCTCGCCGCCGCGCATTTCCAGGATGGACCCGCCGGATCGGACCATGAGACCCTCCGCCCTTTGAATCGGCGGGGCGAATATCCAGTTCTCGCCGTACATCAGCTGCACGCCGTTGCTTCGAGCCGCCTCCACCATGGCCGTGGCCTCCTGCGTCGCGTGCTCGAGCATCAAGGCCGGATCCCTCCCGGCGATGTCGGCATCGGTGGCGTCGGCCGGAAGATCCTGGCCCGTGTAGGCGGTCAGCGGCTTGGTGCAAACCACATGTTTGCCGTGTTCCGCCGCGGCGACTGCAATGTCCCTATGTACATGGTTGGGCACACACAGGTCCACCATCTGGATGTCGGGGTTCTCCAATAACTCCGTGACCTCGGTGTGCCACTGCGCAATCCCGTGCCGGTCGGCGAAGCTGCGGGCGCTGTCCGCGGACCGGGCCGCCACTGCCGGCACGGTCACCGAATAACCAGGTACCTGGGCGTAGCAGCGCATGCGCGTCTCGGCCAGAAACCCGGCCCCAATCAATCCGATATTCACCGTGCCTGCCATAGGACTCCCTCCTGACTGAGTTCCCGTTCGCCCGTATCAACCTCAACCTGCGTTGCCGGGCGGCCGCCTCGATAGTCGGCCGGTTCAACAAGATGCGGGACATTCTATATCCGGATCATCCCACCGGATCCAACTTTCCAATTTCCCATGTGGACTGCTGCCTGGAAGACACGAGCCGGGGCGAACCAAGCGCCGAAGATCCACTTCCGGTTGCCTCCGGGACCATTGGCAACAGCCACCCCGGTATTCGCGTTGGGATAGGCCTGTCTCATCAAACCGGAACGGAACCGGCACCGCGCGGTCCGGCCTCTACGGAGGCGTTTGTAGTAGAATTCAATCCTCGGAAGATTGGCAGCGCCCCTTGGGCTACGCCGAAACTTCCTGAGTGCGTACAGATTGCCCCGGGGAGGTGGTGCCAATGGACAGTTCATGTAGTCGCCAATCGTGCATCGCCGGTAGTTTGCTGGTCACCCGGTAAACGATCGGTCACACGAAGACTAGGAGACCCCCACCTTTCGGTGGGGGTCTTTTTTGGTCGCTACAATAGCGTGCCGGGATGCTGTTCCGGTTCGTGTTGTTCTGCGGCGGGGTCCACATACCGTTCCGGACTTGCCTCCGCCCCCTTTTGTTTGACCATCGGAAATCCAGGAGCACATGACCGTGGCCGACATCACCCGGATTGACTACATGGGCTGGAGTCAGGTCCAGCGGATAGCCACCAGACATCTTGAGATGGTGGTTGTACACGAGGTCGGACCCCGCATTGTGTCCGTCTCGCTTCCGGGCCGCCACAACATGTTTGGCCAGTTGTCGAACGAGATGGGCCAAACCGGGGGAGGGGATTTCCGCCTGTACGGAGGGCAACGGCTGTGGTCGGCGCCGGAGGAGGACTCGGCGTTCACCTATTTTCCCGACAACGTGCCGGCGAATGTATCCCAACCTGATGTGGGCACCGTCGCGTTCACTGCACCCGTGGAGCCAGGCAACGGCGTGCAAAAGGAGATGGTGCTCACCCCTTCGGAGGATCAGGCATCGATCCAGGTGCTCCACCGCATTACCAACCGGGGCCCGGAACCGATTCGCCTGTCCCCGTGGGCGGTGTCCGTCATGAACCTTCACGGAACGGCCATCGTGCCCCTGCCGCCGTTCGGGTCCCACGACGACTTCCTGGCTCCGGTCAGCAATCTGGTTCTGTGGGCCTACACCGATCTGACCGACCCGCGCTGGACCGTCGGCGGCAAGTACGTGCTCCTGCGTCAGGACGCCGGGGCGGGAACGCCCCAGAAAGTCGGCCTGCGCGTCTCCCAGGGATGGAGCGCCTATGTATTGGACGAGGTGCTGTTTGTCAAGACCTTTGCCGACCAGGCCGAGGCCGAGTATCCCGACCTCAACAGCAACGTTGAAATCTACACCGATGCCCGGTTCCTCGAAGTGGAGACCTTGGGCCCCCTGGCCTCGCTCGCTCCCGGCGAAGCCGCAACCCAAACGGAAACCTGGTATCTGGTTCCCGGCATCCCGACACCTGCCTGCGACGACGACGTGGAACGGGATGTCATGCCGGTAGTCAACCGCATCCTCGAGACCGGACGCATAGCGTAGGCTGGAGGCGTCGAGGACCAGATCAGGGACTCGCGTTTGTGCGAGTTCCACTCGGATTCAGTCCATCCAGTGCCGGTCCAGCTGATCCCGGGCTTCGAAACCCAGCAGGGACTTGGCCTTGCCCAATTCGAACCTACGGTGCGGCAGGTCCACGCTGACGTGGAACTGCTCATAGGGTGAAGGCAGGGACGGCGCTTCCAGGGCCGCCCTCAATGAGCGCGCCGAGTCCTCGTAGGTCACGGCGAACGGCGGGATTTGGTGCGGCTCGTCCAGGGCGGCCAAACGCCAGAAAAGCATGACCGGCACCTCCAGCCCATGGTACTCGGCGAAGACCCGCAGGATTTCCTGGCCCAGGTACTTGGTGTGGTGATAAAGATAGTCCAACGGGCGACACGGTGCGTCCACCGGAATGTCATAGTCCCAGACATAGCTGCCATAACCCGGATCCATCTGTTGAAACGGTCCCGTCTGCACGATACGCCGAATTCTGTGGGCAACGGCACCCAATCCAACATTGAAAGCTCCGACAGTGTTCACCTTGAAGGCGGCGTGAAGCTCCGGCCGCAACACCGAACAGTTGATGATGGCGTCCATGCCGGCACACGCGTCCACGACCTGTTGTGTATCCCCCATGTCCACCCGCCGGAACTCGTGCGGTGCCTCCAGCTGCACCGGCTGCGGCCGCGACCCCATGCCCGAGGACCAGGATGTGAGAGCCTCCGAAACGGACCGCAGGTCTGACTGCCGAACCGTATAGACGTCCGCCAACTCCCTTGACGTTGCGGATCCCATGGGTCCACTGGAACCGAAGATCACGACTTTGCGAATGGGACGTCCCGGGACCGGGTCCCCCTCGGCGACGACATCCTGCCATCGGACACTACGGTCCGGTGACGGCTCGGGATCAGGCCATCGACTTTGAAAGCCGTCCTTCGGTGCATAGCTGAAAGGTGGCACCGAACTGATCGATCGCTCCTCATCGCCCGTAGTGTGGGTCACTCTGATCTTCGAACGCGGGCCAGGCGCTGTGATGTGAAAGACGTGCCAGTCCGGTCTGGTGGCATTCTTGGTCCTTGCCGCATCGAACAGCAGGGCTCTCTCTATGCCGTGCACGGCATCCGCGGCCGAGACCCAAGCCGGGTTGTAGGGTCGGTCGCCCAAGGTTGCTGGATCGACCACGGTGGCAAACCGCAGGCACACGGCCAACAACGAACCCGCCCTGACGGTTTCCCGCAGCGACAGTTCCGCGGTCCAACAGCAAAGGTCCGACAAGGAAGGCGTTGGACGCGGCCGCCACATTTCATTGACCTGCCAATGGGCCGGGAGCCGCGCGAACAGGTCGAGCGAACTTGCCAGCACCAGACGTTCAACCCCGGTCATCTGTGCCGCGCGTGCCAGGTTGTAGACGCCGCAAGTATTGCGGTACACAGCCTCGCTGGGCATCATGTCGGGCTGTGCGGCCAGCGCCAGCACCTCCAGGTGCAGCACCTTGTCCACACCGTCCAACAGCTGCTCGACCTGGTCCGGCTGGGTCAAATCCGCCTCGGTCCAATCCTTGCCAGCCAACCAAAGCGGCCGCTCCCCCCTGTCCGAAAACCTTAGGGAATGCTCGTCTCGATCGCCCAGCGCCTCGGCCACATGTCTGCCGAGGTCGCTGTGGGCACCGGTCACCAGGATGTTCAATCTACTCTCCTCAATTTCTGTTCAGCATGTCGAACGGCAGCCACATGCACCGCGCACAGTCGGACCGTCGTCCCGGGTCTGATATTGACTAAAACCGAGTGTAGTAATCGATGCCGGTGCGACCAGCCCTGCGACCCGATACGGCCGTCGCGTGCTTGTCCAGAACGGTCTCGTTGAGTTCAATGCCCAAGCCAGGCTTGGAAGGCGGAATGTGATAGCCATCCTCCCACTGCAGAGGTTCCAGCAG
Source organism: Caldilineaceae bacterium (assembly GCA_965208365.1). GTDB lineage: Bacteria > Chloroflexota > Anaerolineae > Caldilineales > Caldilineaceae > Bin34. Next base: position 4,104,212 of record OZ242330.1, read on the forward strand.
GACATCGGCATGGAAACCGCCCCAGTCGTCTATCCCTTCCTGGATCAGGAAGTTCGGGGCACAGGCGTCAATGTGCATGGAAGCCGCTGCGCCGACCGGCCCGCCGTACAGGTGTGGCGCGATTTGAACGTAGTTGGCTTCCGCCATGGCGGCAATCTTGCGCGCCTCCAGGATGCCACCCGAGATGGTCAAGTCGAACTGCAGGATGGACGCCGCCTTTTGCTCGAGCATCGTCACAAACTCGAACTTGTTGAACAGACGCTCGCCCGTGGCCACTGGAATGCTCGTTGCGCGTGCCACTCTGGCCATCTCAGATATGTTCTCAGGCGGCACGGGCTCCTCGAACCAGAGCGGATCGAATTCCTCTACCCGTTTGGCAAACCGGATGGCACTGTGGGTGTTGAACTGACCGTGCGTACCAATCAGAATGTCGCACCGATCCCCCACCGCTTCCCGCACCTTCCGTACCACCAGGGCCGCGTCGCGCAGGCCCTCCAAGCGGTCCGTGGTGCGCGGGTCCACGGGATCGAACTTGACGGCGGTGAACCCCTTCTCCATGTAGGCCAGAGCCATCTCGGCCGCTTTTTCGCCCGACTGTCCGGCACGCCAGCCCGACAGGTAGGAATAGGCCCGCAGCCGGTCGTTCAAGCGCCCGCCCAACAGGTTGTAGACGGGTTGTCCGGCGGCCTTGCCGGCGATGTCCCACAGCGCAATGTCGATGGCACTAAGGATTGGCGAGGTGATGGGACCGACGCGTCGGACAAACCGTTGCTCGTAGATACCGTTCCAGATCTTCTCAATTTGGAACGGATCCTGGCCAATCAAGTACTCCTCGGCGAGTTCGTCGACCAGAGGCAGGGCCGTGTGGTCCATGCGCGTGTGATACGTCGCCTCGCCAACACCGGACAGCCCTTCGTCGGTTCCGATTTTGATGAACAGCCAACGCGGTCCGCCGAATTGTGGCGGCGGGTTGTCAACCAGGAACGATTTGACCGAGTCGATTTTCATGTTTACTTCCGGAATGGACATGGACGAGAGAACCACAGGAGGATTGGCCCTGGAGTCGGTGCGAGCCCGGAACGCACTGACCCCGTTCACCGGATGAAAACCGGCAACCCGAGTTGGGCGGCGCTTAGGGAACGGGTCCGGAGACACTCGACGCCCCGCAGGCGAAAACCCTTCGGGAAGAGGACTGGATCATTGTAGTCCCGACTCCCTGCCGCCTCCGTTGATTGGCGGCAGGGAACCTCGATGACCGGTTGGGACATGCCATCAATAGTGGAGCCTAAGCCGTCAATTCCCTAAGATAGGGCCCGCAACCTCGTCATTCGATCAACAGGTAGTCGATCCCATGTCTGGAAACCACAATCCGACCCTGCGGTTTATGTTTCAGCGCGGCGCCGATCAAATCAAGGAACTGTGCGACGGCATCAGCAACGCGGATTCCCTTAAGAAAATGCCGTTGGACCACAACTGCATCAACTACACAATCGGCCACATGCTCCAGAGCCGCAATAACATACTCAAGACCCTCGGTGTCGAAGACTTCGACTGGCCGGAGGCACTGGCCGACAGCTACAGCGACAACATTGGAACCACCGAGGATGCCTTGGCCGGGGCCGGACAAGGCCTGACCCTGGAACAGCTCCTGGCCAAGCTGGACGAAAGCCAAGCTCTGATTGACAATGCATTGAGCAGCCGGGACGTAGAGGATTTTCCGGGAACCAGACAGTTCTTCGACAATCCCGAAGCCACCGCGGCGGATGTGGTCGGATTCATGTCGTGGCACGAAAGCCAGCATCTCGGCCAGTTGGATGTGTTGATACAGGTCCTCAGGCTAGCCTGAACACCGCAGTTCCAAGATGCACACAAAGCAAACGACCGGGCTTGGGCCCGGTCGTTTGCTGCTTGCCAAAGATTTTCGGTCCGACTTACGCAATCGCCATTGCAGGTTCGTATGTGCCGTACCGGGCCTGGTGGTTGGCCATGGCAACCGTGTGGAATGCCTGCTGGGCCATCAGGCTATTGTCGGCCTCACCCAGCCACGCCTGAAGTACCGGTTGCTGCAGGGCCCTGCCATACGAGAAACTCAACTCCCATGGATGGGAACCCAGCGCGTTCATCGCGTTCAGGTTGAGGGTCGCTTCCTCGGGCGACTGCCCGCCGGAAAGAAACACGATGCCGGGAACCGCCGCGGGGACGGATCGGTAATAGGCCCGCAACGAGGCTTCCGCCACCTCCTCCGGGGTAGCCGTCTCACCCGACTGCTTGGCCGGCAGCACCATGTTGGGTTTGAGGAGCGTACCCTCCAGCTTCACGCCCTGCAGGTGAAGTTGGTGATAAGTTGCGTGCAGCACGTCGGTCGTGACCTCTTCGCAGCGCTCGATTCCATTGTCGCCGTCCATCAGCACTTCCGGCTCGACAATCGGAACCAGATCGTACTCCTGGCACAGGGCGGCGTATCGGGCCAGGGCATGAGCGTTCACCTCAATGCAATGCGCGGACGGCAGCGTATCGCTGATGTCGATCACCGCGCGCCACTTGGCGAACCTTGCGCCAAGATTCACATACTCAGCCAGTCGGTCGGCCAGGCCGTCCAAGCCCTCGGTCACGGATTCCCCCGGACAACCTGCCAGAGGTTTGGCCCCCGCATCGACCTTGATGCCGGGAATGATGTTGCGACCCGCCAGTACCTCGGCCAACCGCTTGCCGGAGGACGACTCCTGGCGTAGGGTTTCGTCATACAGAATGACGCCACTAATCGCCTCCTCAACCCCCGGTGTGGTGAACAACAGTTCCCGGTAGTCACGCCGGTTGTCCGCCGTGGAAGGCACGCTGATGCTGTCAAAGCGCTTCTGGATCGTTCCAGAACTCTCATCAGCAGCCAGAATGCCCTTGCCTGGCGCGACCAGATCCCTGGCAGTTTGGCTAAGCTTCTCGAAGTTCATTGTCCGTCTTCCCCCGCGCCTTGATTGGCAGGTTGGCAGGTATAAGAAGCGTGCCAACATCCTTTGGCACGCGTCCGCATTATAGCAACCGTTGCGGTTTCAGGACCCAGGGTACGGCGCAACGCAACGTACCGGAAGCCTCAACGATGACTTCCGCGGGCAACCGGTCCAGGACCGGTCACGGGCGAGGACAACCAGCGCCGTCTCACCCGGCTAGGGCCTGTTCGGCCTGCCGCTGCCCAATCGACGTCAATCCAAGCCAGTGGGTGTCCACCCGCCTGATCAGTCCCCGTGCCTCCGCCAACTCTGTGATGCGGCGACTGAATTCCGCGGACCAGCCAAGATGTGCTTCCAGATGACCGGCATGGTTTTCCTCGGTCCGCTGCCCCAGGGCACGGTGCTGGAAAAGATGTATGACCAGCATCCGGACTGCAAATTCCACCCGCTGCCGACGGCGTCGGCGCCAGTCGGCAACCAGCCCGCGCCGCGGGGAAGCCAGCAGGACCACTACGAACATGGCGCCCATCACCAGCGAGATCGAACCGCCAACCGAACCGTTCACGGTCCATGCAATCCAAAAGCCGCCCAACGAGGAGACACACCCCAGGAGGATGCTCAGTCCCAGATACCGAGCAAGGGAGTCCGTGAGCAGCCGGGCGGTGACCGGCGGCACCACCATGAAACCAATGACCAGGATCGATCCCACCGAATCGAAAGCTCCCACGGCCGTGACGGAGGTCATCAACACCAGTCCGAAGTGCACAAGCGCAGGCGAGATTCCGAGGGTGGCCGCCAGCACCGGATCGAAGGTCGCGATCTTGAGTTCACGATGGAACCGGAGAGCCAACGCGCCGTTGAGCAAGAAAATTCCCGCCATCTTCCACAGGGTCATCGGCCCGAAACCGCGGCCTCCCAGTTCCAGGCGCTGGAACACGGAATAGACCAGATCGCCCTGAAACACCATGTGCTCGTCCAGATGGGCGTCGCGGGCCAGCAGCGAAATCAGCAGGACACCCAGGCTGAACAGAGCCGGAAAGGTGATCCCGATGGCGGCGTCCTCCCGGACCAGCCCCGTCCGCTTCAGCAGATCGATACCCAGGACGGTCACCACCCCCATCACCGACGCGCCGAACACCATCAGGGGGTGGCCGTAGAGCGGCACGATCAGGAACGCCAGCACGATGCCCAGAAGGACTGTATGGCTGATCGCATCCGCCACCATGGACATCTGACGCAACACGAGATACGCCCCCGGCACCGCACAGGCCGCGCTCACCATCATCGCCGTCGCCAGGATTTCGAATTCCAGACTGGACACCGCTCAGTCCCCTGAGTCCCGGCCCAGCCGTTCGGCCTCGGAGCGCCCGCGTTCCGTCAACGACCAGTCGCCATCGTGTTCGTCTGCCAAACCGGCTTCCCGCAACACAGCCAGTGTCTGACCAACCTGGGCGGACTGTCCCACCGCCATGCGGACGACGGCCTTGGGATGACCGCGAACCGTTCCTGCGTGGGCGGATTCCAGTGCACCCAAGGCACCCAACACCGTGTCCGGGTCGGCCAGCTTTCTGCTTCGCCGCTGTCGGCGCCAGTGCCACACCAATCCGCGCTTGTGCCCCAGAAACAGCGAGACCAACACGAGCGCAGTCAGGACCAGGACCACCACGGGACCAGTCGGGATTTGGGGGCCGAATGCCGAAACAATCGCACCGGCGGCCCCGCTCGCCCCGCCAACCAAGGCCGCGACGAGAACCATGATCGACAACCGGTCGGTCCACTGCCGTGCCGCGGCAGCCGGCGCAATCAGCATGGCACTCATCAGGATGACCCCCACCGTCTGCAAACCAATGACGATGGTGACGACTATCAGCGTCACGATCCCTCCCTCAAGGATGGTTACCCGAAAGCCCGCGGCTCGGGCAAAGTCGGGATCGAACGTGACGATCTTCAGTTCCCGCCACAACAGCAGCAGGGCGACCAACACCGCCCCTCCGACCACTAACAGCACGATCACATCCGACTGCACCAGGGCGGCTGCTTGACCGAAGATGAACTTGTCCAGGCCGGCTTGGCTGGCTGTCGGCAGGTTCTGGATCATGGATAACAAGAGGACACCAACGCCGAAGAACACGGCCAGGGCAACCCCCATGGCCCCGTCGCGCTTGATATTGGTCCGCGTATCAACCACCTGAATCAGGGCGGTGGCCAGCAGGCCCGTGCCGGCCGCGCCGACCATCAGCACTCCGATTTCCCGCCGTTGCCAGGCCAGGAAGGCCAGCACGACCCCGGGCAGCGTCGCGTGGCTGATCACATCCCCCAGCAACGATTGCCTTCGCAGGAAGGCAAAGGTGCCGAGGCTGCCGCTGACCACGCCGATCCACGCGGTACCCAGCAACACATTGCGGAGGGTGTAGTCGTCGAGGAATTGAAGGAACGTTTCCATCGCCTTGGAGCGCCTTGGCCGATATTGTTCAACCGGCCGCTGTCACCGGCGGATTTGCCCATTCGGGGGCCGAACCACCGAATGTCTCCCGGAGGTTGCACTCCGAGAATGCGGTTGCCATCGGGCCACTTGCAATCAGGCGCACATTCAGGAGTGCGACCCAGTCGAAGTACGCCGGTGCCGTGCGCAAGTCGTGATGCACCGCCAACACGGTCCTGCCCTGTTCCTGGAGACGCCGCAACACCGCCACCATGGACACTTCGGTCACTGCGTCCACACCTTGGAACGGTTCGTCCATCAAATAGAGATCGGCGTCCTGAACGAGAGCGCGGGCCAGGAAGACCCGTTGTTGCTGGCCACCTGAGAGCTCGCTGATTTGCCGGTCAGCCAGGTCTTCCATGTCCACAGTGGCGAGCGCACGTGCAACCCGCTCGGCATCTCGACGGTCCGCACGCCGCCACCGTCCGCCGCGGTTGTAACGTCCCATCGCCACAACGTCACGCACACTGGTTGGGAAGTCCCAGTCCACGGACGTGCGCTGGGGCACATACCCGATGCGCCGAACCTGCTGTCGCCCGGCCGGCTCGCCAAACACCTGCACGGATCCGGCCGCAGGCTGCATCAAACCCATGACGGACTTGATAAGGGTGGTCTTGCCGGCGCCGTTGGGACCGACCACGGCCATCAGGACCCCGGTCGGCACCTGCAGGTCGATGTCCCACAAAACCGGCTTGTCCCGGTAGGCAACCGTCAGATCGTTGACTTCTAGTGCCGGAGGCATGGCCTGCATGACCGAACCTCAGTTGCCATCCCCCGGAATCGGTTCAGCCAAAGCCAAGTAGACGGTCACAGCATTGTGCTGAAGCATGCCCAGATAGGTCTCGCCTTCCGATCCCTGCGGCCCCAGGGCATCGCTGTACAACTCACCGCCCAGCCGAACGTCCCATCCCCGGGCGCGGACCGCCTCGCGCACGGCAGTCACCGCGTCCGTGGACACCGAAGACTCCACAAACATCGCCGGGATCCGATGTTCGACGATGGTTTCGGCAATCTGCTGAATGTCGTATATCGACGCTTCGGACTCGGTGCTCAACCCCTGCAGGCCGATGCTTTCCAGATTCGCCACCGCCGTGAAGTAGCCGAATGCATCGTGGGCTGTCACCAAGTACCGCACCGGAATGCGGTCCCCGGCGAACAGTTCGGCGATGAGCAATCCAGCCATGGTAATCCGTTCCGCCACCTTCTCCGCGTTGGCCGAGAACTCGGGCACGGGTTCGGCGTACATTCCCTCCAGGACCTCCGCCATCCGCAAGGTTGCCAGGGACCACAGCTCCGGATGATTCCAGATGTGCGGATCCACCAGCCCATCTTCGGTGTGAATGAACCGGTCCACCAGGTTCTGATCCTGGTACAGCAAGTCCCCCAGGGCCACCACGCACCGGCTACCGGACAACTCCTCCAGTGCTCCCAGCATCTGGGCTTCCAGGTGCAGGCCGTTGTAGAAGATGACATCGGCTTTGTTGAATTCTTCCGCGTCGCCGAGGGTGGGCACGTACAGATGGGGATCAACGCCGGGCCCCAACATGGTGTGTGTCTCGACGGCGATGGACGGCCTGACCATCGCAGCCAAACTCGGTTCCGCGCCGGCATCGATCGATGCCAGGACTGCGATACCGGTTCGTTCCGCCAGTGTGCCGGGGTCCCAAAGCCCGTCCGGAATCTGCTCAAGTCCCAGAATCAGGTCCACCACGCTGCCGATTTGTCCGGTGGTGGACAGAACCCGCAACGGATCGTCCTTGGTCATGCCAGTGGCACAGGGATCCGCCGCGGGTGCGGTCTCCCCACCGTTCCCATTGCCTACACAACCTGCAATCAGGCCGCCGGCAAGAACGACTAGTAGCAACCCCGGCACCCAGCGGCATCCACCAACCATCCTTGCCCAATCTGTGTTCATTGCTCATCGGTTCCTGACACGAGCAGCCTTTGCGCCAAGTCGTGGCCGATCACGGCATCCCTGCCGTTCACGTCCAGTCGCAGAGGACCATCGAAAGGCAGCTTCTCCTTGACAACGATGGGGGCGCCCGGCCGCAACCCTATCTCCCCCAGCCAGGTCAGCACATCCGACTCCTGCGACAGAACGCGCACCACGCGGCGACACGCCCGTTCCGGCACTTCGGACAGCAGCTGCCCCGACACCACCGGCATGCGCCCCTGTTTGTCCGGGATCGGATCGCCGTGCGGATCAACCTGCGGACTGTTCAGCAGGTTGTCAATCGCGTCTTCCAACACCTCGTCCAGATCGTGCTCGAACTTCTCTGCAATCTGATGAACCACCTGCCACGGCAGATTTAGGGTCTCGGTGAAGAACAGTTCAAGCAGGCGATGGTGACGCAGGACTTCCAGCGCGATCAATTGCCCCCGCGCGGTCAGTTCGACTTCCTGGTACCGTTCGTACGTCAGCAGGCCCATCTCGCCCAAGCGCTTCGAATGACCTGACACCGCCGCCGGTGTCAGGCCCATGGCCTGGGCCAGTTCGGAGTTCGTGACCGGAGTCCCGGCGCTCCGCAACAGATAGGCTGTTTTCAGAAAGTCTTCCTGGACCCGGGAGACATCCATCGGCTCGACAGTCACTTGGCACACCTTGGCTTGCGTGTGGTTAGCAGTATACAACACAATTGTTAATCTAGATAAACAATTTGATGTGACTGCATCAACAATCCTGATTGATGCGCTTGACACCCGGCCGGACCCACTGGCCGGACATCGGGCACGTGGCTGCCGATACAGGATTGGTCAACCTTTGCTACCATTGCCATCGAACAGGCTCGCTGCCCCTCCACCGGGCCCAACCCGGTCGCTGCCCCATGACGTCAAAGCCGCCTCGCCTCATTCCCTCTTTGCGCTCGCCCGGTAGGATCGCGGGCGCCGCAGCCGCCGCGGTGGCCGCGGCTCTGTTGTTGCTGGGATTCTCCTTGCCGCTTCCCGCCGAGAGCGTCGAACAGACTGCCGCCCCGCAGGAGGCGACAGTTCCCGGCCAGTCCGCATCCAACCGCCTGATCGTGGAGTTGCAGTCACCTGGGATTGCCCAGGTGTTCGGCCGCGAGCGGATTGCGCGCACCGACAGTGTTGCCTTTGCCGCCCAAAACGACGCGGTGGAGATATACGCCTACCAGCTGCACAACGAACAAGAGGCGTTCCGGAGCGAACTGGACAATCTGCAGAGCGAAGTCGCCGCCAGTTCCTACACAGGTCTTGACGGGGTTGCCCATCCACTTGCGTTCAACGCAGTCACGAACGCGATGGTCCTGCAATCCAGCTCGGGATTCGGCCCCGAGGCCACGGCGGCCATCTCATCGCTCCCCAACGTTCGGGCAGTGCACCGGGATCTGGAGGTCCAGGCACAGCTGTATGCCGGTCCAGAGTTGATTCGTGCCTGGATCCGCACATCTGACGGCAATCCTAACGGGTTTGATGGCAACGGCATACTGGTTGGCTCCATTGATGCCGGCTTGCACCACCAGGCACCAATGTTCAACGGCAACGGGTTCGCCTATCCGGACTGGTACCCGGACGACGGACTCGGGATCACTGCAGCCAACAACGGCAAGATTGTCGTGTCCCGAACATACTTCCGGACCGCCGATCCGCCGCGCAGCAACGACTTCCACGCCTGGCCTGGAGCCGGTTCCTCACACGGCGTCCATACCGGTGCCATCGCTGCCGGCAACGTAGTAACCGATGCAGCCTTCAGGGGGATTGCATTGCCGACCTTGTCCGGCATAGCCCCCCAAGCCTGGCTGGGAAGCTACCGGGTGTTCTACAACAGTCAGAGCGGAAGGACGACGTTCTTCACGGCGGAAGGTGTGGCGGCATTGGAAGACACTGTCAAGGACGGCATGGACGTGGTCATCGGTTCGTGGGGAACCGGTCCCAGTGTCAACAGCTCTCCCTACAATTTCCTTGATTCGGCCCTGGTCAACACCGCTTCGGCCGACCTGATGGTCGTCATGGCAGCAGGCAACTACGGTCCGATGCCGTTTTCCGTAGCCAACCCGTCCGACAGTTACCTGACAGTCGGTGCCGTGTCAACCGGAGGTCGGTTCAGTATGCAGTCCGCCGACGTGAGTCGGTTGGGGCAGCCAAACCAGCGCCTTCTTACGGATCTGGAATTCAATCAGGCGGAATTCGGACCGCGCTTCAGGGCTGGTCAGATCCATACCTATCCGCTCCTGGACGGGGCAACCATCGACTCGGCCAACCCGTACGGCTGTCAGGCTTGGCGGCCCTCCTCGTTGACGGGCCGGGTTGTGATCGTCGAACGCGGTTTCTGTTCGTTTGTTTCGAAGGTGATTAACGCACAGGCAGCCGGCTCCTCGGCGGTAGTCGTTCACAACCATGCCGGAGGCGGCAACGCCCTGGTGCGCATGTCCCAGGACAATACCAACCGCGCCGTTCGCATCCCCGCGCTGTTCATGGGCCACGACACCGGAATGGCGATTCGACAACACTTGGCCCAAGCCTCGCTCCAACTCATCGTCTCCACCACTCCCACCCAGCGCGGCAACCACCCGTTGGTGGTGCCGGAATTCAGTGGACGCGGGCCGACTGTGTTCGGAACGCTGAAACCGGACCTGGTGGCACCCGGAGCCAACATCATGTCCCAGGGCTACGCCTTGTCCCCAGTCAGTGAACTGCGCCACAAGGGATACGGCCAAGCCTCCGGGACTTCGATGGCAGCACCCTTCGCGGCAGGGGCAGCGGCTCTGCTCAAACAAGCACATCCGGAATGGACCAACGACCAGATGTTCTCGGCCATGGCGAACACCGCCGACTTCCGCGGGCTGCGCAATCCCGACGGCTCGCCGGCCGGGCTACTGGACATGGGAAGCGGCCTACTGAACATCGAACGCGCCCTCGCCAACACATTGTTTCTTGTCCCCCACAAAGCCGACTTCGGTCTCGTGAGACAGGCAACAGGGAACTTGACCCGCTCCATCACGATTGCAAACACCGGTTCAGAGGACAGATCCCTGCAGCTTTCACTGGTGCAGGCCGGTACGACAGGCCTGCCGCCGTTGTCCCATGTTTCCGTAATGCCTTCCCAGGTCGACCTGCCGGCTGGCGATGCCACCACAGCCACGGTTACCCTTGACCTGGATGCAGTCTCGGGTCCCGGCATCCTCGAAGGATTCCTTTTGATTTCAGATGGCTCGGATGAGTGGCACGCCCCGGTGTTCGCTTGGCTGACCTCTCACCCCCCTTCGCCGCAAGTCGTCCTGATTGATGCCGACCTCAGCCCGTTGTATCCGGATGTTTCACCCTGGTACAGGCGGACCCTGACGGCTCTGGGGATTGATTTCCTCTACTGGGACACGGCTCTCAATCTGGTCAATGTGCCGCCAGCCCTGTTTGCCGATACGCCCCCGGAATGGGTCATCCTGTTCACGGGCGATCACGTCGGCAACCCGAAGGCCAGCAATGTTCCTCTGCCGTTCTCGGACGGCGACATGGATCTGTTGGCCCAGTATCTGGCGTCAGGCGGCAATTTGCTGGTGATGGGGAAGCACGGTCACAAAGTCCTCGGCTCTTCCGAACTACGACTGGCGCTCCTCAACGGAGTAGAGATCCAAGAACAGACCGCCGACCGATACGGACGCTCCCAGCTTCAGGTGTCCGGTGTTCAATCCGGGCTCGATGGCTGGGGAGATCTGGTGCTGGACCTGGCGCGGCCCAATACGGATTTGGGACAGACCCCCCTGACATCCACCGGCACCGGTACCTCCGAGGCCAACAATCCGCTCTCCGGGCGGGTTGCCTGGTCCCTGCAGCCAGCCACTGAATCACTGCTCATGGACATCACCGTAGACGGTTCGGCACTCAGGGGTATCAAATCGATAAACCTTGTCCACGAGCAAGGAGGGGCGACGGTGACCGGCGATCCACTGTGGTCCACTCCACACCTGGTTCCCATCGACGGCCGGTTCCAATGGCAGGGCCGGGTCAACCTTAGTGCCGATCAGGAAATTGCCCGGAGGCAGGGAAGCCTGCGGCTCTATGTTGAAGTCCAGACGGCCAACACCACCGTTCTGCAGGCCAACGCGCCGGTCCTGGCGTTGCAGGCGGACAGCGCCGACGGCGCGCTACCCTTGCACACACTGACGACGGGGGCACAGTCCGACAGTGCCGAAGCTTGGCTAGTCCTCCAGAACCAGACCGACGGCGCAACCCGGATTGTCGGTGTCGCTCGGTCCAACGCCGAAGACGGTTCGGGGCGCGGAACGGCCTACCTGACCACCTTTGGACTCGAACACATCAACGATCTCGGCACAGGCACCAACCGTGCACAGTTCGTCTCAAAGGTCCTGACCTCCACACAGGATGCCGGTTCGGATCCGGTGGGGAACTGAACCGCGGGATTAGCGCTGGATCAGCATCCGGCCGCAACTCGGACAATGGAGGTAGGTGCTGCTGCCATTGCGGGGCGCCGTCGCCACGCTGGTGGGCAAGCTCATGAAACACGCATCGCAGGACGAATTGGTGATCGTGGTCACCGCGATGCCGTTCTTGCGCTTCAGGAGCTCCTCATAGATCTGCAATGCGTCCTTGTTCATGTCGCTGGCACGCACCGAACGTTCCCGGTTCAGCTCCTTCAGCTCGGCCGCCATGCCTTCCTGTTCTTCCCGGGCACAGCGACGCAGTTCCTCCCATTCCCCGGTCCGCTCCTCCAACCGCTCGACCAGCGGCTGATACTGCTTGTTCTTGTCCTCAAACTCAAGCAGCGCCGCCAAGGCGCGTTCCTCGTAGGCGGACTTGGTGGACTCGAGTTCCGCAATCTGCGACTGTAGTGCGGCAATGTCCTTGGGATCAGTCAGACGTCCGCTGTTCAGCAGGTCCTGGTTGGCCGCAATTTTCTCCTTGACCACCTTGACCTGGCTTTCAGCCAAGGTCTGGTTCTCCTTCAGGCTTTCCTGCTCCTCGCTCATGGAACCGACCGATTCGCGCAACCGAATCAGATCGATCGGCTCGCGAACGCTAACCAGCGATTTCTTGACTCGCTTGACGATGCGCAGACGTTTCAGGTCGATTTGCTGCAAGTCAAACAGCTTCTCTATATCGGTTGCCACGACGCCACGTTTTTTTGCTGTGCCAAGTCGTGGATTATAGCACCGGCTGGCGGTACAGTTCCGTACTCAGGTCCTCGAATCCAGTCCTTGGCATTCCAATTTAGGTGGTGGCCACGGGTAGGTTGGGCGTGGTCTTGGTCTCTGACAAGCACCTCTGACTTGGCCACCCAACATCTCCCATCTTTCGGAGCCCAGCCACCGCGATGGAAGTTTCCCGTCGCTCCCGGGATCCATGCCACATGTTGCCAAAGGCACTCTTGGCGGAGCCTCTGATCGTGGACTGGGGATTCGGTCCAGCAGACCTTGAGGCAAGCCGCTCGGGGATCCTTCACGCGTTACGTTTATCCGCGCATGTGCATGACCAAACCTCAACCGATTGGCGTTCCGTTTTGGGACGCGCCGATGCTGTGCTGGGAAACCGTCTCCATCGGAAGCGGCGCGGCCAGAAACACAATCCGGTCCGGTTGCATTGGGGAGGGCTGGTTCCAGGTCCTGTGGGCATCGAGTGTGATGCTCCTTTCAGGGCCGAGAGCCTCTCGCTGGCCGAATGTTGGCTCGGGTCTTGGCAGTCAGTGTCACAGCGAGTTTGGTTTTCTCACCGACCGGGGAGAAGTTGGTGATGGCGACATGGTCTTCAGGAAGGCGACAGTCTTCAACTTCCTTACCATGGCCTTGATGTGGGACCCCAGGCTGGGCAATTCGACGTCGGACTTCTGTTCCAGTTTGGCGACCGCGGGCAGATTTGCGTCGAGCACTACAGCCAGAACTCGTGGAGTCAAATGACCGTTCCCGGTGCGACTCGTACAGCCGCATCTCTGCGGGAAGTTCGCGCATGCCCCGTGGCGTGAGCCTGAGGTGAAAGGACAGAAAGTCGGTACCGTTGTCCTCCACATTCTCAACTTTGACGGCCACTGCGGCCTGTGAACTCTCCGAGAGTTACGGTCGTCACTCCTCAAATTCGTGTGTACTCAACTTCCCAAGACATGCCCTCACAACATGCCTGTACAAAACAGTGAAAGAGCATTGACAACTCGCGAGGTGGTACCCGGTCCCGAAACACAGGTGCCGGGACGGTACCGCTGCGTTTGGTCCGGGACAGGACGCGGAACAGTCACACCCTGTTTCCGACTGGTTGTCTAGAATTACTTGATCGAAATCAACGGACGTACAGAAGCCGAGCAGCCGGGCACCCCCGCAAGTTTCCCAAGAAGCCCGGCGCGCACTGACACTGTGCTGTTCCCTGCCCACAAGGAGTCCAGTGTGCGCAGACCCCCTTCACCGCGTGCCTCCAGCCAAGGAGTAATCGAACTGCTCCTGATGATCATCCTGGTTGTGATTGTGTTCCTGTCCATTCTGCTCATCTTGGGAAACGATGTACAGACCTTGGTGAGCGATCTGCTGTCGAACTGGTTTCCGGAAACCGACGGGGGGCCCTAGGAAGTAACCTTGAACACCTTGGTTAACCCAAGCCGTGCCGACGGCTCGCTGAGGGCACCCCGTGCCCGTCCGACGAAAACCGCGGGCCTGTTCGTCGACCTGATGCATCGGCGCTCCGTACAAATCGGACTGATGTTGGTGCTGGCCACGTTCTGCTGTGTCCTGCTGGTGGCTTTCCGCGTTTGGCGAACCGGCAGCATCACGTACCTGTTCCTACTATGGAACCTCGCACTGGCCTGGGTGCCCATGCTGATCAGTTGCCTCCTCAACTACGGCCACGACCGCAACATGCGGGTACCCGCGGGGAATCTCGTCCTGTTTGGCGTCTGGTTTCTGTTCTTTCCCAACGCGCCCTACATCGTTACCGACCTCATGCACCTGAGTCCAAGGTACCCAATACCGGTCTGGTACGACCTCATGGTGATTGTGTTCAATGCCTGGACCGGGTTCGCCCTGGCTGTTTGCTCCCTGTACCAGATGCAGGCATTGATTGCCAAGCGGTTCGGCCGGCCTTGGGGATGGGTACTGGCAGCGGTCACGATTCCGGCAACTGGACTGGGGATTTACATCGGACGCTTCCTGGATTGGAACAGCTGGGACATCATGCTTGAACCGACCGCGATTGTCCGCCATGTAGTGGCCGACCTACTCAACGCACCAAATGATCCGACCGCCGTGGCCGTCAGCATTCTGTTCAGTGTGCTTCTGGGTCTGACCTATGGCATCGCGCGGATTGCGGCCGGAACCGACTCGCCCTCAAACTCGGATGTGCGAGTTATGTAAATCTGGAATCTTGATCTAGGGGTCTTGCTGTTTCGAGCGGCCAATCGAATCCAATTCGACTTCCGGCAAGCCGGCGATGCTTGCTAACAGGGAACGCGAATCCGGCCAGAATCAGTCGTGATGGCGATGTGCCCTGCCCAGCAGTCGTTGGCAACTCCAACCGCGTCCTGCCGATAACGTGTGCCACCGTCCGGGAACCACATCTCGCACGCGGAACGCGCTACAGACACAACCGGCGCACCAGTTCCCCGTACTGTTCGTAACCGGCCTGCAACTGCTCCAGCTCGATGAACTCGTTGACGGTATGCGCCTGGGCGATGTCTCCCGGTCCCCAGACAATCGAATCCACCACGGGCTGATAGTGGGCGGCCTCAGTCCCGTAAGGCACGGTAACCGCTTCGGCAATCCCCGCAATCTCACACAACAGATCGGTGAAGCCGCTGTCCTTGTTGCCGTAGAAATAGGGAATCTCGTGGTTGCGCAGGTCAAACCCGTACACCTTGGCACGTTCGAGAATGATCGCGACTGCCTCTTCAAATCCCGATTCGGGCATGCTCCGAACCGACAGCTTGCACTCGCAACGCTCGGCCGTCACGTTGGTTGCACAACCAAAATCGGTGATTGTCATGTTGAAACCGTTGGTCGGAGGATCGAACTCCTCGTTCCTGAATTTGGGGTCTGTCATGAATCGGGTCTTGAGTTCGGCCATCTCCGCCAGGAACGGCGCGATTTTGAAGTTGGCGGAGTCCCCGCGTTCGGTACTGGAATGCGCCGCGATACCGCGCGACGTGACGGCCATGAACGCGCCGCCTTTGTTGGCGTAGACCGGCACCATCCCGGTCGGCTCGGTCACGATGCCGCCCTCCACGGAGGCACCGGCCAACAGTTCCGAATGCTCAATGATCCATGCAGCCCCGACGTGGCCCACTTCCTCGTCGGCCGAGAAGGTCATGTAGACCGGGCTCCGCAACTGCGCGGCCGGAATGTCGGACACGGCACAGACAAAGGCAGCAATCGGCCCCTTCATGTCGCAGCTGCCCCTACCGTACAACCGCCCGTCCGCAACCCTGGCCACGAACGGCTCCCATTCCTCCAGGCCGGGCACCGTATCCGTGTGCGACAGGAATGCCACGCCCCCGGTGCCCTGGCCGGCCCTGGCCACCAGGCAGTGCTTTTGTACGTCTTCCACATCACGATAGGTCAACCGTTCGGTGACCCATCCCTGGCCTGCGGCCCGATCCGCCAGGAAATCGATGACTTCAGCGTTGTTGTCGGCGGACACCGATGGAATCTCGATCAATGCCTTTGCGGTGTCCAAAACTGCCTGGTTCAAATCAACATTCTCCCAACCCGTCGTCATTCCCGGCCGGATCCGAACCGGCGCAGCGAATTGTATACTCGGCACGCCAATCGGACCTTCAGGTCCGCGCCGCGGCCAAAGCCATTCCATCCATTCCTGCACATTCGGACAATCCGCATATGAAGACGAACACGGCTCTGGCCAAAATGAGAGCAGGCAAGCCGGCCTTCGGTCTGTCGATGGGTCTTGGAGTCGCTGAAACCGGTGCGATTCTCAGTGGGAGCGGCACCGAGTTCGTGATGGTCGACCGCCAGCATGGAAACTGGGACGAACGGGAGGTCGGAAGAGCCATTGCCCAGATCAACCTCGGCGCGGCCACGCCCATGGCTCGGGCAGCCGCCAACGACTATCGCCTCATTGGACAACTCCTGGACAAGGGCATGCTGGGCATAATCGTGCCCATGGTGGACACGCCGGACGACGCCCGGCGCGTGGCCGACGCCTGCCTGTTGCCGCCACTGGGCCGGCGCTCATGGGGCTGGAACCAGGCGAGCATGTACGGCGACGACTACGCGGACTGCATCAACAACGAATTGTTTGTGGCAGTCCAGCTTGAAAGTGCCACGGCCGTCGACAACGCCGAAGCGATTCTGGCGACGCCCGGCGTCACGGGTTGTTGGATGGGACCGTCCGACTTGGCGCTGTCCCTTGAATTCCACCCGTCGGAGATGGACACGCGGGACGAGCACCGGTTGGCCCTGGAACGGGTACTGGCCGCCTGTCGCGACACAGGCAAGATTCCCGGTATTGCCGGGCGCGGCTTGGAGGATGCCCGCAGACGGCGCCTGCAGGGCTTTCAGTTCATCACCGTAACCAGTGACGCGGCCCTGGTTGCACAGGGCGCATCCGCGGCACGCTCCTCATTGGACAACCTGTAGCTGTCCGGCCCGGATACCCAGGTCAATGCCCGTGGGCACCCCGGGCTAGTTCGCGAGCCAGGCTTTTCACTGCATCCGCACCGTTGGGGCCTTCGGCCGCCTTGACCAGGGCGGAACCCACGATGGCGCCGTCCGCGATCGTGGCCACTTGGGCCGCCTGCACGCCGTTGCTGACTCCGAAGCCGACGCAAACCGGGGTGTCCGTGTCGGCCCGCACCTGAGCCACCAAGTCCGTCAGGTAATCCGGCAGCGACGCACGGGCCCCGGTCGTGCCCAGCACGCTCACCAGGTAGACGAATCCCGTGCTGCGGGATGTCACCAGTTCGATGCGCTCGCGTGAACTGGACGGAGCCAGGAGATACACAAGCGCCAGACCGGTTTCGCGGCAGGCTTCCTCCATCTCCTCACCCTCGTCCGGTGGCAGGTCGGGAATGATGAAGCCGTCGAACCCTGCCTGCGCTGCATCCTCGACAAAACGGTCGGTTCCATAGTTGAAGATCGGGTTGTAGTACGACATGGCGCAGAACGGCTGGGTAATCCCTGCCTCCCGCAATTCCTGGGCAATGTCGAGACAGTCCCGCGTTGTCATGCCGTTCAATAGCGCCCTATGGGTGGCGGCCTGGATGGTGGGTCCATCAGCCAGCGGATCACTGAAGGGAAACCCGATCTCGAAAAGATCGGCTCCGGCATCGGCCATCGACCGCAGCATGGACACGGACTCCGATCGGGACGGGAACCCGGACGGAAAATACGGCATGAATGCAGCCGTGGCATCGCCTTGCCGTTTGGCAATCGCCGATCTGATGCGCTCCACTCCTGTCATGGGGTCGTTCCCGTTCATGTGAATTGGGCCTTTGGCTGAACTCGGTGACCAGGGGACGGCTCGGAAATGAATTCTGGCACCCCACGCCATGCGGACTCGCCGAAGCTGGGATTATGCCTTCCAGCCTGCGCGGCAGCTTGAATTCCACCCCCGTGGAGGAGCGGCACTTTGGCACCCGGCGGCGGATGGTTTAGCTGGTGGCATCCTTGAGGGTTTGAACGCGACTGGTGACTTCTCCGGCATCCGTCCCGGTGTCAGTGCCCGTGAGCGCCCTGTGCCAGATTGCGGGCGAGACACTTCACCGCGTCCGCTCCGTTGGGACCTGAAACAGTGTCAATCAAAGCGGACGCCACAATGGCGCCGTCCGCAATCGAGGCCACCTGGGCCGCCTGGGCGCCATTGCTGACTCCGAATCCGACGCAGACCGGGGTGTCCGTGTTGGCCCGCACCAGCGCCACCAGATCCGTCAGGTAGTCCGGCAACGACACACGGACCCCGGTAGTCCCCAACACGCTCACCAGATAGATGAATCCCGTACTGTGCTCCGTGACCAACTCGACTCGTTCCTGCGAACTGGATGGCGCCAGAAGATACACAAGTGCCAGGCCGGCTTCGCGGCAGGCTTCCTCCATCTCCTCGCCCTCGTCCGGAGGCAGGTCGGGAATGATAAAGCCGTCGAACCCTGCCCGAGCCGCATCCTCGATGAACCGGGCGGGTCCGTAGTTGAAGATCGGGTTGTAGTACGACATGGCGCAGAACGGCTGGGTGATCCCTGCATCCCGCAGTTCCTTGGCAATGTCGAGACATTGCCGCGTGGTCGTGCCGTTCAGCAGCGCCTTGTGGGTCGCGGCCTGGAGGGTGGGTCCATCAGCCAGAGGATCGCTGAAGGGAAACCCAAATTCGAACAGGTCGGCCCCGGCGTCAGCCATCGACTGCACCATGGCCACGGACTCCATCCGGGAGGGAAATCCCAACAGGACGTAGGGCATGAACGCGGCTGTGGCATCGCCTTGCCGTTTGGCGATCGCCGATCTGATGCGCTCCACCCCTGTCATGCAGTCGTTCCCGTTCATGTGAATTGGGCCTTTGGTTGGAATCAGGCACCAGGGGCCAGCTCGGCCATCACGGTATCCAGATCCTTGTCGCCCCGGCCGCTCAGCGACACCAAGACCACGTCGTCGGACGAAACATCGGACATCAACTCCGGCAGCCACCCCACGGCATGCGCACTCTCGAGGGCTGGAATGATGCCCTCCTGCCGACACAGGAGTTCGAATCCCGCCAAGGCCTGTTCATCGGTACAGTAGAAGTATTCGGCCCGTTCCCGATCCCGCAACAGGGCATGCTCCGGTCCGACGCTTGCATAGTCCAGTCCGGCCGAAATAGAGTGGGTCAGGGCAATCTGTCCATCCTCGTCCTGCAGGACATAGCTGCGGGTTCCGTGCAGGACACCCAGCCGGCCCATCTTCGGATCGGCAAACCGGGCAGCATGCTTTTGGCTTTCGATGCCGCGCCCCCCGGCCTCCACGCCGAGCAGCCGAACCCCCGGATCCATCACAAACGGGTAGAACATGCCGATCGCGTTGCTGCCGCCGCCCACGCAGGCCACAACAACGTCCGGCAGCTGTCCCGGACCCACGGACGGGTCCAACATCTGTCGGCGGGCCTCCCGCCCGATCACGGACTGCAGGTTGCGCACCATGACCGGAAACGGATGGGGACCCAGGGCGCTGCCCAGCAGATAGTGCGTGTCCGGCACATTGGTGACCCAGTCGCGAATGGCTTCGTTGATGGCGTCCTTGAGAGTCTGGCTGCCACTGGACACTTCCCTTACATCCGCCCCCAGAAGACGCATGCGAAACACATTGGGTGCCTGGCGTGCCATGTCCACGGAGCCCATGTAGACCACGCATTCCATGTCCAACAGCGCACAGACGGTCGCCACGGCCACACCGTGTTGACCGGCTCCCGTCTCGGCCACGACCCGGTTCTTGCCCAGGATGCGCTTCACCATGAGCGCCTGTCCCAAGGCGTTGTTGATCTTGTGGGCACCGGTATGGGCCAGGTCTTCCCGCTTTAGGTAGATCTCAGGGCCGCCGAAGTGCTCGGTCAGGCGCCTGGCATGTGTCAGGGGCGTGGGCCGCCCCACATAGGTCTCCAGCAGGGAATTGAGTTCATCCTGGAAACCCGCATCCTGCATGGCGGTGGTGTGGATTTCCTCCAGTTCCTCCAAGGCCGGAATCAGTGTCTCGGGCACATATTTGCCGCCGTACGGCCCAAACTTGCCCCGAGAATCCGGGTAGTGGACCCCGTAGTCGTCCGCTGAAAAAATGGCTTGCATGCTGTCAACCATCGGTTTGAAATCCCAGATGTAGATTGAGTTCCCTTCGCATCAGGTCGAGGTCCGGCATCCGGCCGGTCCAAATCTCAAAGGACCGGGCCCCCTGCCGGACCAGCATCTCCATGCCGCCGATGCACCGGGCACCACCGTGTCCGGCCCGACTCAGGAACAGGGTTGCCGGGGGGTTGTAAACCAAGTCGTAGGC
Source organism: Caldilineaceae bacterium (assembly GCA_965208365.1). Lineage (GTDB taxonomy): Bacteria > Chloroflexota > Anaerolineae > Caldilineales > Caldilineaceae > Bin34. The sequence continues at coordinate 4,124,551 of OZ242330.1, forward strand.
CCACTGCCCGGATCGCCAGGGGAAATCGGGAGCCACAGGACATGTGTCGATGTGCGGATCCATGCCCAGCGATGTGGAGTTCACAACCAGGTCCACTTCGCGGCCCGCAGCCGAAACTTCCCGCTCGGAGCCAATCACACGCATTGATGCGGCGGGATAGAGCGCGCGGAAGTCCCGAACCAGTTCCTCCGCCCGCGTCCGGGTGCGGTTGTGGACACGAACATCCCGGCATCCGGCTTCGAGCAATCCGGTCAACACGGCCCGGGCCGAACCACCGGCTCCCAACACCAGAGCCGAACCGCTGTGCGCCGACCATCCCGCCTCTTCCAACACGGAAAAGAACCCCCACACATCGGTGTTGTCCCCGGCCAGATCCCCGTCATCGCGTACGGTCACGGTGTTGACCGCGCCGGCCGCCCGGGCCACGGCTGAGATGTCCGAGAGATGAGACATGACATTCCGTTTGTGCGGGATTGTCACATTGGCGCCTTGAAACCCCAGTGCTCCCAGGCCGCGGACTGCTTGACCAATCCGGTCCTTTGGGTTTACCGGCACGGGCAACGGCAGGTACACCCAGTCCATTCCGGCGGCCGCAAAGGCGGCGTTGTGCATCCTGGGCGAACCGGAATGCCCAACCGGCCAGCCGATCAGGCCGACCTTGCGGGTGTGGGGGGTGATGGGCTCAGGCATCTGCAGGGCCCCGTTCCGCTGCGCCGCCCAGAGCCTTCAGGGTTTCCGCAAACCCGGGGAAACTGTCGTCGGTTACTTTCGCGCCTGCAACCACGGTCTCGCCTTGTGCAGCCAAGCCAGCCACGGCCAGCAACATCGCCAGGCGATGGTCGTCGCAGCTGTCCACACAGGCTCCATACAGTCTACTGCCGCCATCAATCGCGAAGCCATCCTCCGTACCGTGGATGACAGCTCCCAGCCGGGCCAACTGCCGTTCGGTGTCCAGGATGCGGTTGGACTCCTTGACCTTCAGCTCCTGCGCGTCGCGAATGCGGGAGGACCCCTCGGCCTGACTGCAGGCGAGAGCCAACAGTGGCAACTCGTCGATCATGCGCACAATCAGGTCCCCTCCGAACTCGGCGCCGCGGAGCGGAGCGTAACCGACCAACAGGTCTCCGACAGCTTCCCCCGCAGCCTCCCGTTGGTTCTCCACCCGAATGTCGGCGCCCATGCGCAAGAGTGCGTCCATCAGTCCGGTACGGGTTGGATTGAGACCCACGTCCACAATCCGCATCCGGCTTCCGGGAACAATGCAGGCCGCCACCATCAGGAACGCGGCCGACGACGGGTCACCCGGAATGGCTACGTTGGTCCCCTTCAGGCGTTGCGGAGGCTCCAGAGTGATGCTCCGACCTTCAGTCACAACACGCACGCCCATCCCGCGCAACATGCACTCCGTGTGATCCCGAGTCGGACCGGGTTCGATCACGGTGGTTGCCGAATCGGCGTACAACCCGGCAAGGAGTACACAGGACTTGACTTGGGCACTGGCTACCGGCATCGCATATCGCACTCCCTGAAGGGGACGAGCCGCGGGCCGAACCAGCAATGGCGCCATACCACCTCCATCGGCACCGGAGATGGACGCTCCCATTTTCCGGAGAGGCGCGACCACGCGGTCCATGGGCCGCGTGCACAGCTGGGGCGAACCAGTCAACTTGGACGCGAACCGTTGTCCGGCCATGAGGCCGCTCAGCAGACGGATCGTGGTACCGGAATTCCGGCAGTCCAGAGGCCCGTCCGGCGACCGCAAACCGTGCAGGCCAACTCCATGGACTGTCAGGTCGACAGCGGAATGGCGCTCGACGCCCACGCCGAGCGACTGCATGATGCCAACGGTAGCCAGGCAGTCGCGCCCGTCCAGGAATCCGGTCACCCTGGTCGCGCCTTCCCCCAAGGCTCCCAACAGTATTGAACGGTGGCTGATCGATTTGTCTCCGGGAACGCGAATCCCTCCCGCCAACGCCGCGCCGCCCTGAATCCTGAGTGTATCCACGCCTTGCTCCCTCTGTCGTCAAATCTCCGGTCGGTTCCGCTCCATCCAGTCCGCATACCAAGCCAGCCGCGCATCGCGGTTCGAGGACAACCGGGCCACCAATTCATCCTCCTGCCGTTCCACCAGCATTGAACGCAGCTCCCGGATCCCCTCGATAAATCGATCCAGTTGATGGTGGACGTTCTCCCGATTGGTCATCAGAATGTCTATGAACATGGCAGCCTCGCTGGCCGCAACCCTTGACGTATCGCGGAAACCGCCTGCCGCGCATTCCCAGACCTCCGGATCCTGCTCACCAGCCCGGACGACGCTGCCCACCAGTGCACTGGAAAGCAGGAACGGCACGTGACTTATAGCGGCCACCACCCGATCGTGCTTGTGGGGCTCCATCATCAGCGGGTGGGCACCGACGGCCACAACCAGTTCGCGAAACACGTCCACGGTCCGGCTCGATGTCCGTTCCAGAGGGGTTAAAATCCAGGTTGCGTTGTCAAACAGTCCCCGTTCCGCCGAGTCGAAACCGCTGGTTTCCTTGCCGGCCATCGGATGCGTGGCAATCGGCTGGACATGTGCTGGCATCCTTGCCATGGCCTTGACCACCTCAACGCTGGTGCTGCCAACATCGGCAACGATGGCCCCCTCCTTGAGATGGCCGGAAATTCGTTCCAGCTGTCCGATTGCAATGCGGACCGGCGAGGCCAGAATCACGATGTCGACCCCCTGGACGCCGGTCTGCAAACTGGTGGTTCCCTGGTCGATGATGCCCTCCGCGATACCGCGAGCCACCGTCCTGGACGAACGGCTGACGCCGCGCACTTCGCGGCAAACCTTAAGGCGGGTGAGGTCGGCGCACAGGCTAGCGCCGATCAGGCCCAGGCCGACCACCGCAACGCGGCAGTCGGCCAATGTAAACGACATGGGTCTTCTCGGTGGACGGGTCAAGTGCAGTCCGGGCCGGATCAGATGGAGCGGTCAACCGCTGCCGCCACCCGCTTCAGGTCCTTCATCAGCGCCGTGAAGTTCTTGAGCGTCAGGCTCTGTGCCCCGTCGCTCTTGGCCTGGGCGGGGTTGGGATGAACCTCGATCATCACGCCGTCGGCGCCTGCGGCCACCGCCGACTTCGAAATCGGGCTCACCAGGTCCCACTTGCCGGTGCCATGCGCCGGATCCGCGATGACCGGAAGATGGGTCAGGTTCTGCAACACCGGGATCGCGTTGACATCAAAGGTGTTGCGCGTGTAGGTCTCGAAGGTACGGATCCCCCGTTCACACAGCATCACGTTCATGTTGCCTTCGCTGAGGATGTACTCCGCGCTCATGAGCAGCTCCTCCAGCGTGCCGGCGAGGCCCCGTTTGAGGAACACGGGCTTGCTGGCCCGGCCCAGTGCCTTTAGCAGGGGATAGTTCTGTGTGTTGCGGGCGCCAACCTGAAAGATGTCGGTGTACTGCTCCACCAGATCAATGTCCTCCACGCTCATCACCTCGGTGATGATGGATAGGCCTGTCTTTTCGCGCGCCTCCGCCAGATGTTCCAACCCTTCGTGACCCAGTCCCTGGAAGCTGTAGGGCGATGAGCGGGGCTTGAAGGCGCCGCCGCGCAGGAACTGCGCCCCGGTGTCGGCCACCGCGTGGGCCGTCTCCAGAATCTGCTCGCGGGTCTCCACACTGCAAGGTCCCGCGAACACGGCAACCCGATCCCCACCGATTTGGGAGCCGTTGACGTTGATCACGGTCTTCTTCTGGGTGAAGTCGCGGCTGGCCGCCTTGAACGGCTGCATGATGCGCATCGTCTTCTCCACACCCGGCAAAACCTCGAACGAATCGCTGTCCAGTTCATGTTCATTGGCACCGATGATGCCGATGATCGTCCTGGCCTCACCCTTGCTGATATGCAAGCTGAAGCCTTTTTCCTCAATGTGCCGAGCGACCCGCGCCGTGTCGTCAGCGTCGGCCGTCTGTTTCATTACAACAATCATGGTGGTCCTTTGCTTGGCTTGATTGAATGGGCAAGGGGTTTGAAACTTGAATGGACGGAAGCTCTACTTCCCCAATCCGGCAATACGGCCCGGCGACAGATCGTCAGGTTCGGGCGCTCTTGGAAAACTGCCCAGCAGCTTCAGGAAGGCCGTGTTGACCAACAACTGCGTGACCGCCTCCGAGACGATCGGATCCTCGATATGGCCGAGAAACTCCATGAAGAACACATAGTTCCACCTGCGATTGCGGCGGGGGAAACTGCTGATGTTGGTGAGGTTGATGTTCCGATCGGAGAACACTTGCAGGGCCTTGACCAGCCCCCCGGGCTGGTCCGGGACCGCGAACAGCACGGACGTCTTGCTGTCCTCCGTACGCTCGGCGGTCTCGTGGCCGATCAGAAGAAACCTGGTCAGATTGCCCGGCCCATCGGCTACGTCCCTATCCACGATCTCCAGATTCCAGGTGTTGGCGGCTATCAGGCTAGACAGCGCCGCGGTTCCCGGAGCAGGTTCCTCAACCAACGACTTGGCGGCTCCGGCCGTGTCGTACCAGTCCACCGGCGCGAGGCCTTGGCGGGCCAGGTACTCCCGGCACTGTTCCAGCGCCTGGGGATGGCTCCGCACATGGGTGATTTCATCCCGCGGGGAACCTTCGGGCGGTCGGGCCACGACCAGGTTGTGGCGCACCGGATAAAGAATCTCCGCAGAGGCCTTGAAGTCGTAGTTCAGCAACAGATCATTGATGCCCGTGACCGCGCCCCCAAGCGAGTTTTCAACAGGCACCATGCCGAAATCCGCCTCACCGGCGTCCACCGCGGCAAAGAGTTCGGCAAAGCTGCGGCAGGGAACCGCCTGTATTCCGGGATCCTCGCCAAAATGCATGAGAATCGCCGCATGGGAATAGGCACCGTTCTCTCCCTGAAAGGCAACTCTCATCACGCCCCTCCATGCTTGCGCATTTGGTCATCCACCCATTGGTTCAACTGTTGCATGTTCACCGGCGGCAACTCCGACTGGTCGGGGCGCAGTTGCACCGCTTCCTTCAGGTACACATGATGAATCTCGTCCTGGCTGCGGTCCGTGTTCCAGTGCAGCAGGATGCGGACGCACCGGGGAAGGCCGTCCGGAACTGCCATTTCATGACCACACAACAGCGGCACGGACATCCAGCCCAACTGACGGGCCGCGGTCGCGGGGTACACGGCAACCAGATCCTGCGTGGTCGTAAAGATGCCCGAGGCAACGTCCTCCGCCTCGATTCCGTTCAGCCGGATCATCATGGCCAGGAGTTCCCGCGTGGCCGCCAAGATTTCCAGGGCATTGTTCTCAACAACGGTGGTGGCGCCGCGCACGCCTCTGCAAACAGTCATAGGTGGATTTCCAGCCGGTCAAGGCGGTGTGCCAGGGCAAGCAAAAAAAAAGCGATCCAAGTCTGGACCGCTCCTACGTCGCCTGGTTGTCCGGTATCAGTTGACCTGTACGCAACTCCCTGGCTCGCGGTGCGGTCCCGTCCCTGCAAATCGGTAATAGAAATAGTCGCTAAACGAGAAGGCGCGCGCCGGCTCGGCACCACCGCGTGCGGGGCGATCGCTGGCTTGACCGGCAGACTTGTTGATCCGCGACACAATCGCACTGCTCATGCGACCAGACTACCTGACCCGCGTCCCCGTTGTCAACTCAGGAACGCGTCGGCCGTGCGCCTCAACTCCAGCAGATCCTTCCCCGTGATATCCACCATGCGACGATCGAAAGGGGTGAGTTGAAGGCCTGAGACAACCTCGATTTCCCCATCCCGAACCCTGACCGGAAAGCTGAAGACCACACCTGGCGGAGTGCCGTACTGCCCCTCGCCCACGATGGCCATGCTGGTGGTCCGAGCACCGCCGGTACCCAAGTGCCAATCCCTCACGTGGTCGGTAACGGCCACGGCCGCACTGGCCGCACTGCTGGCCCCCCTAACTTCAATGACTTCCGCGCCGCGGTTCTGGATCCTGGGTATGAACTGTTCCTCTATCCAGGCCTGATCCGACAACAGGGGCCAGTCCCTGTGTCCATCGATTGTGGCATGGGTCAGACACGGGTACTGCGTGGCACTGTGATTGCCCCAGATGGCCACATCCGCCACCTGATCGGGCCGCACTCCGGCTGTGCGAGCAACCAGGCTCACCGCCCGATTGTGGTCGAGGCGCGTGAGGGCCGTGAACCTTGAAGCCGGAATGTCCGGTGCATGGCGATGGGCAATCAGGGCGTTGAGGTTCGCCGGATTGCCAACCACCGTCACTCGCACGTCATCGGCAGCCCGTACATTGAGGGCTTGTCCCTGACTTTGAAAAATCGGCAAGTTGCTGCCGACCAGGTCCGCCCGGGACTCTCCAGCCCCGCGGGGCCGGGAACCCACCAGCAGCGCGTGCTGCACGCCGTCGAACCCTTCCTCGGCGGAATCGGTCACGTCGATTCCGGCCAGCAGTGGGAAGGCACAGTCCTCCAATTCCATGGCCACGCCTTCCGCCTGGCGCATGGCAGGTGGAATTTCGATCAGCGACAGGTGAACCGGCTGGCAAGCACCCAGCATCTGTCCGGCCGCGATGCGGAAAACCAGCCCATAGCCAACGTTGCCGGCGGCACCGGTGACTGCCACTTTGATCGGGGCGGAAAGGGACATGTCCTAGAGTGTGGTTTGAAAGGATATGCGGGAAGGCTAAGATGACACGGTCGCCCGCATTGAGCCAAGCTCCATCTTACGCGAACCCCGTCCCGGCACCTTAATTCGGCAAGCACCGGATCCGGCCACTCCTCACAACCACGCCCCCGAACATGCCTTCAGGGCCTCTGTGTACGGGGAGGACCGTCCTGCGTTGTACGGATGCTGTCAGAATGTAGCGAGATTCCCTGGAACAAGGCTGCGCACAACCGTGATCGAGACCTGGGGCCGTTCCCTATTGGCCCACGTCGAACTACCCATCGTGCGGTTCCTGCTGTGGTTGAGGGTGACCCCCAACCTGATCTCCTGGACAGGCTTGTGGCTGGCCGTCGCCACGGCCTGCTTGATTGCGGCCGGATGGATCCGATGGGGTGGACTGGCCTACATCCTGGTGTCCGGCCTGGACAGCCTGGACGGCCTGCTGGCCCGAAAAACGGGCCGTGTGACGCGATACGGAGCCTGTCTGGACAGCACTTTCGATCGTCTTTCCGAAATCTGCGTCCTGTTGGGGCTGCTGATCCATCTGCAGCTTGGCGGGCCGATGCGCCTGCCGTTGAACTGGAGCATTCCATTGACGGCGGCGGTGATTGGAGCATCGGTGGTCGTGTCCTATGTCAAGGCCAGGGCGGAAGGTCTTGAGATTCCCGGCAAGGCCGGCTGGCTGCAGCGCAGCGAACGCATCGTGTTGCTGGGCGTCGGCCTCATGTTGAACGTGGCAGATGTGGTGCTGATCCCCATGTGTCTGGCGCTGCTGGTCACAATCGGCCAGAGGCTGCACTACGTAGCCCGCCACGATCGTGGACCCGCCCGGGACGAATGAGGCGGTTGCACCCCCGGAGTGCGGTCGAATTTTGCTATGTGCAGCCCCGACAGGCCCTGCGACTGCTATCGTTAACAGTACGGACGAGTCTGCGGGTCTCGTTTTTCTCCCTTCTTCACAGCCCGGCCCGACGTGAGAGTCAAGATTCCCTCCGATCTTCTGGATGACGCCCGGAACGGCGATCCCGATGCCTTCAATCAGCTTTTCGATCTGTGCTCGGGTCACATTTTCCGATTCATCTACACGCGCATCCCCGACCTTCAGCTGGCAGAGGACCTCACGGGCAACGTGTTTCTCAAGGTCTACGAGGCCATCAACAGAGGCCAACCGTGGAAGTACACCTTCACCTCATGGCTCTACACTATTGCCAACAACCAGATTCGCGACCACATCCGCCGGGACGTGCGGGCCGCATTCTTCCCCATCGACACGCACATGAACCTGCCTTCGCGCGAACCGGACCCGTTCCACGCCACGCGGGATTCCCTGGATGCCGAATCCCTGAGGGCGGCCATTGCGCGCCTACCCGACTCCCAGGCTCAGGTAATATCCCTGCGCTTCCTTGAGGGCTACGGCGTTAAGGAAGTGGCGGCGATCATGGGCAAGACCGAGGTATCCATCAGGGCGATGCAGTTCAGGGCCATTAAGGAACTCAGGGCCGCCCTGGCGCGGGACTTGGGTTGACCAAGGAGAATCCGACATGCCCCCGTTCGATCACCAAACGGAGTTTCCCCCGCTGTCGGAGGAAGATTGCCGCGTTGGCACGCTGTTCGCCAAAGCCGATCACCTGGCAGGCAACAGTGAACTTCAGGATCGGTATCTGGCGTCCCTCTCGGCCTCCGACCGCACCGTCGTCGAGGAGAGTCTGATCATAGCCAACGCGCTGCGGCTGCTGGCCCAGGAGGCCACCCCTTCCATGTCGGGCCGGGCGCGTGATCGGATTCAACGCATGCTATACGGCGACCTGGACCCAATTCCCGACGACGGCATCCCGGACGCTGGGCAGGCCGATGAAGGTTCCGTGTCGGAACTCCGCTTCAACCCCCTCAACAACATCGAAGACCAGGACCTCTGACCGGGCGGTTTCCCGGCCGGGCGCGATGCCTGTCCGGAAACCGCAAAAATTGCGTCTGCAACTCGGCCGCCGCTACAATGTGCGGTCCTGTTCGATCGGGCCGGACCACGCGGTGCCCCACCGTCCGATTTGACCCCATGTGCTTGCCGGCATGTTCGATTCGCTGAGCCAAAGACTTCAGAACACCTTCGACGCCCTGTCGCGCAAGGGGCGCCTGGACGAGAAGGACATTACGGCCGGCATGCGCGAAATCCGCATGGCACTGCTTGAGGCGGACGTCAACTACCGGGTGGTCAAGGACTTCACCCAGCGCATCCGGGAACGCGCCGTCGGGACCGAAGTCCTGCAGAGCCTGACCCCTGGCCAGCAGGTGGTCAAAATCGTGCATGCGGAACTGATTTCCCTGCTGGGCGAACCGGCACCGCTGAATTTTGCCGGCCAGGCTCCCCATGCCTTGGCCCTGGTGGGCCTGCAGGGCGTAGGCAAGACCACGATGGCGGCCAAGCTGGCCGTGCACCTACGCAGACGGGGCCAGACTCCGCTCCTGGTGGCCGCGGACGTGCAGCGGCCGGCTGCGATCGATCAGCTTGAGACTCTGGGCAGGCAGATTGATGTTCCCGTGTTCGCCCAGCGCGAAGGTGCCCGGGCACCCGACATCGCGGCCCGCGCCATGAAGTTCGCTCGCAGCAAGGCGCATACGGTCTGCATCCTGGACACGGCCGGCCGAACCCAAATCGACTCCGTGTTGATGGCGGAGCTTGGCGAGATCAAGGATCGGGTCACTCCGGCTGAGACCCTGCTGGTTGTGGACGCCATGACCGGCCAGGAGGCCGTCAATGTGGCGGAGGGCTTCCAAGCCAGTGTGCCCCTCACCGGGTTGATCATGACCAAGGTGGATGGCGATGCCCGCGGGGGCGCTACCCTCAGTGTGCGTCAGGTGACCGGAGTCCCCGTGAAATTCATGGGGACCAGCGAACAGATGGACGGTCTCGACGTGTTCGAGCCCGAACGGATGGCCAGCCGCATCCTGGGCATGGGGGATGTCCTTACCCTCATCGAGAAGGCCGAGCAGTTTTTGGACGACGAGCAGAGTGAGCGACTGGGCAACAAAATGGCCCGCGGCCAGCTCGACTTCGAGGATTTTCTCGACCAGTTGCGTTCGCTTAAGCGGATGGGCAGCCTGTCCGACCTTCTGAAACTCCTGCCGGGCGCCCGGAATTTGCTCGCAGATCTCGACGAAGAGGACATGGAGCACAGCCTGAAGCAGAGCGAAGCCATCGTCAACAGCATGACACTGCAGGAACGGCGCAACCCCAGCGTGCTCAACGGAAGCCGCCGCCGCCGCATTGCAGCCGGCAGCGGCACGCGCGTACAGGACGTGAACGACCTCCTCAAGCGCTTCCGCGAGGCACAGGGCATGATGAAGGAGATGTCAGGAGGCGGCCGTGGCCGCCAGCGTGGCCGCATGCGGCACATGAAGCGACTGATGGCGGAGCAGGATCTCCGCTGACACCAACAACCCTCAGGAGACCCCAACACAGTGGTTCGCATTCGACTGGTGCGCAAAGGCACCAAGAACAAACCGACCTACCGCATCCTGGTCGCGGATCAACGCAAGGCCACCAGCGGCAGTTTCATCGAGAACATCGGACACTTCAATCCGCGCACCGAACCGGAAACCATCGTTGTGGACATGGAACGGGCCAACCATTGGATTGCCCGCGGCGCACAGCCGACACCGGCCGTGCAGCGTCTGCTGAAGGTGGCCGCCGCCGAGGCTGCGCCCACGACCGAAACGGACGAACATGTCGCAGCATGATATGGACAGCACCATCGACCGCATCGGCCAGCTCGTAACCTGGATCGCCTCGACCCTGGCGCAGCATCCGGACGATGTCGAGGTGGAAGCGCACCAGTACGACCAAGATCTGGAATTCAACCTGCTGGTGCACCAGGAAGACATGAAGTTCATCATTGGACGCAACGGGGACAACATTCGTGCCCTTCGGGCCCTGGTCAAGGCGTCGTCGACCAATCCGCACGCGCATGTCGCCCTGCACGTGGACTCCTGGCAGGAGATCGGCGATGGCCTGACCCCGACGGAACGCGGGCAGGACGGCCAAGCCTGAAGCGCTCCATTCCGGTAGCCGCCAATGGCTCCCCCCTATCCCGACGACCACTTTGTCGTCGGACGCGTCGAAAAGCCCCATGGCATCAAGGGCGAGGTGGGCATACGCGTCATCACCGATAACCACAGGCGATTCGCCCCAAGGCAGATTCTGTACAGCAACCTCGGGCGGAGTTCGCTGACGGTTCTGTCCACGCGACGCCACAAGCAGGTGCTGCTTGTGCAGTTCGTCGAGGTTCGAGACAGAACCACCGCCGAATCACTGCGCGGCGCCTGGCTGTCCGTGCCGGAGGCGGACGTGCCGCCGCCGGAGCCAGGAACCTGGTGGATTCACGACATCGTCGGTTCATCGGTCACCACCGATACCGGCCTGTACCTGGGTGTGGTGACCGAGGTGTCCGCGACCGGAGCCAACGATGTCTGGGAGGTGTGCCCGGCTCCGGATCTGGGACTCAGCCAACCAATTCTGCTGCCCGCCATCCGCGAAGTGGTGACCAAGGTGGACATCCCCGGACGCTCGGTAATCGTGCACCTGCTGCCGGGTCTGCTGCCAAAGTAGGATAAGATATCGACCAGACCAGAAAAGGGTCCGCCCGCGCAGTAGCCGGTCGGATACCCTGCCACGCCTTGGAAGCAATCATCGATGATAGGCGTAATCCTAGCTGGCGGCAGCGGGAATCGCCTGTGGCCTCGCAGTCGGCAGCAAACTCCCAAGCAGTTCGACGATCTGCTGGCACAGGGGGAATCGCTGCTGCAAGCGACTTGCCGCCGAGTCTCCCCATTGTTGTCACCCGCGCGCACTTGGGTGGTGACCGGACGCAGCACCTCCCATTTGGTTCCCCAGCAGCTTCCGCACCTTGACCGGGCGCGGATTCTGACCGAGCCGGAAGGCCGTAATACGGCCCCCGCCTTCGCCTGGGTGTTGGCACATCTACCGGCCGACACGGACAGCGAGATTGCGATCTGGCTGCCATCGGACCACTGGATCCAGGACGAAGTCGTCTTCTGCCAAGCCCTGACCCGCGCGGCCGAACTCGCAGCCGACGGCTCCCTGGTGCTGCTTGGCGCCGTGCCCGACCATCCACACACGGGATACGGGTACATCAGGCTCGGCTCCCCACTGGCCCCAACCAGTACCCCGCCCGTCGCGCGCGTGCGCAGCTTCCGCGAAAAACCGGACGCCGCGGCCGCCACGCGTCTGCTCGAGCGTGGAGACTGCCTCTGGAATTGTGGCATCCTCGTCAGCCGCGTCGACAGCCTGCGCCACCGTCTGGCTCAATGCGCTCCGCATCTGCTGGAGGCAGCCCGCAATCCGGGCCCGAACGGCGAAACCTGGAAGGCATTGGATCCATGCAGCATCGATCAGGTGGTTGTTGAACAGACCGCCGACTGCAAGGTGGTCCATCTTGAGACGGGCTGGACCGACCTGGGCAGCTGGGATGCACTCGAGCGCATCCTGGAGAAGGACGGAGATGCCAATGTCGTGGTCGGCGACAAGGTTGTCACCGTCGACAGCCAACACAACATCGTCTTCGCCAACGGACGCTTGGTCGCCATGGTCGGCGTTCAGGACTTGGTCGTTGTGGACACTCCCGATGCCCTGCTGGTGGGACGCAAGAACCACATGCAGTCCGTCAAGTCCATCATTGCAGCAATCGAAGAATCAGGCCTCGGTGGAATGACATGATTCATGTTTCCGATTCGCGGGTGAGGGGTTTTGTACGGCCCCTCATCAAGTATGTGGTCGTCATCGCCTTCAGCCTAGCCGCCGGCATTGCCCTGGCGTGGTACGCGTGGCCCGTTCAGTGGCAAGGAGCGCTGCCGACCGATCTGCTCGGCGCCTACAAAATCCTGATCGTCAACAGCCTGGCCGAGGACCAGCAGATCAGCGGTTCGGACTCGCTGTCCCCCGGCGCGGCCAAAATTCTTGGCTACATTGCATCGGATCCAAGACTGGCGGTCAACGAGGCGCTGGGTCTCCTGCGCGCCGACGGCAATTCCGGCCTGATCCTGGACGAGGGCGAACAGGAATTGATCGAAGCCAATCTCCTGGCCCTGCAGGGCATGCTCATCGACGGTCCCCAGACGCCGGATGGGAGTGCCTTGCCCGTATCGGAAGGAAGTCCGCCTCCGGAACTGGTCAGGGACAATCGGTTCATTCAGTTGTTCTCGCTGTTGAGCAGTTTGGTCCTGGTCGCGGGCCTGTTGTTTGTGGCTTGGCGCTTGATTGCCCAGGAGGCGGCTGCGGGAACGGAAGGCGAGGCGGTGGCCAGCATGCACTCGGATGTCGATCTGGGCGCAGGGGGCGGTCTCCGGGCCCCATTCGGGAAGTTCACCGTATTCCTGGAACAGGCCCGCACCCGGTTGCGCGATGTAGGCCTAACCCGGTTTGGGACCGAGGACTCAGCTTCGGAGGACGAGGCCGCGGAGTTGGAGGACCCCGAATATCAGGAGTACCGGGAACCGCGTCCCCGACGCTGAAGCCGGAGGGGCAAAACGGGATTGGTCCGCCTCTCAACGGAGCCGGGCGTCCAAGTCCAGCAGAAAGCGGTCCGTCATAGTCGCGATATAGGCGCCGACCACGGCTCGCCGATCCCGGCAGTCCAATTCGCCTCGCCAAGCCGGCGGCAATCGCGACGGCTCCGACACCAGAACCGCAAACACGCGGCGAATGGCGTCCACGCCCTCCTCGGCACGGACCCGCACCTTGTGGGTCCGGTAGAAGTTGACCGTCAGGAACCACCGCAACTCGCCGTACATGGATTCCAACTCGGAATCCAGACACACCAGGGGCCGATCACCGCACCGCCGCACATCGGCGACACTGCGAATGTGGCAGCGCTGGAGGTTTCTGACAGTGGCCTCCACGCAGTCGCCGATGGCCTGGCCCACCATTTCGGTAATCAGTACCTTGCGCGAGGTTGAAGAGTCCAAGTCGGCCTCCTCCAGTTCACGGCTTGCAGCATGCGCCCGAATGCGCCGGTACACTTCCAATTCCCGGACGGCCCCGGCCAAGCGTTCGCCGTTCCCACCACCAAAGCGCATCAGGTCGTCCAAGTCGCTTGAGTTATAGGCAATCTCGTCGGCCAGGTTGCTGATCTGGGCCTCCAGCGACGCGGCTTCCCAAGGTCGCAGCCCTTCCTCTGCCACCCGTTCGATCTGGCGAGCCGACGGCGCGGAGCCGTGCTTGAGAACGCCTTCCCTCACCTCGTACGTGAGGTTGAGGCCGGGCCTGTGCGGTCGACGCCGTTCCCGCACGTCCAGCAGTTCAAACGTGAACAGGTTGTGGTCGAAGCCGCCAGCTTCGGACAACAGTTCGTTCAGGGTGTGTTCCCCTTCGTGTCCGAACGGGGGATGTCCCAAATCGTGGGCAAGGCAAATGGCCTCCACCAGATCCTCGTTGACGTTCAACCGACGCGCAACGGAGCGGCCTATCTGCGCCACCTCCAGACTGTGCGTGAGCCGCGTCCGGACATGGTCGCTGCCAGGCAACGGCTGCACCTGGGTCTTATGGGCCAGGCGACGAAAGGCACGCGAGTGGACAATCCTGTCCCGGTCCCGCTGAAAGCACGTGCGCCACTCGTCGACTGCCTCCGGCTGGACGCGACCACGGCTGTGCAGGCTGCACACAGCGTACGGCGCCAGCGTCGCGAGCTCCCGCTGTTCCAGGCACTCCCGATCCACCAGGGCCGGCCGGGCAACGGCAGTCCCTCCCTGCGTCGGCATCAACGCGGCCTGCGGTGCATGGCAATACTCTCCCCGCCATCAATGAACAGCAGCGATCCGGTGACGAAGTCCGAATCAATCAGGAAGCGCACGCCGCGCACGACGTCCTCGGGTGTTCCCCATCGGCCCAGCAGCGTCGCGTCCGCCACGCGTCGGCGGGCCTTCGGAGACAGGTCGGGCTGGGGCAGCATCGGCCCCGGCACAAGGCCGTTGACCCTGACTCTGGGCGCGAGTTCGAGCGCCAACTGCCGGGTGAGGGCCTCCAGGCCAGCCTTGCCCACGGCGTGGGCCGTCAATCCAGTTCTGGGTTGACGCACGATGGTATCCAGAACATTGATGATGCAGGGCGAGGACGACTCCAGCAACAGGGGCAGCAGTTCGTTGCAGACGTAAACGCACCCGTCGATGGACGCACGGGTCACACGATGCCAGGATGCATAGTCCGCCAACGGAAACGCATCGAACTCCCAGGGACTGGCGGAGTTGATGCAGATGTCCAGGCCGTCCCCCCGGTGGTGCAGATGGTCCCGAAGGCTGCGCACATCCCGAAGCCGGGTCACATCACACCGCACTGCGGAGGCTCCCGCATCAATGGCCTGCAGCTCGGCCAGGGTTGTCCGGGCCTGACGTTCGGCACTCAACCAGGAAAAGGTCACGCTGGCACCGGCGTGAGCCAAATCCAGACAGATGCGGCGCCCGATGCGGTGCGCGCCACCCGTCACCAGCACCCTCCGTCCGGCCAGGGACATTGTCGAGGGTTCAGGTGAATCAGCCACTGTTGAAACCAGTCGAGTCAGGTGCATCCTGTTCCATTAATCGGCACACTTCGGTACCGACGTTGGTAATTCGCTCTCGGTTGATGGGGGCATGGTTGCAAGTCCCCGCAACTCGAGTCCGGGTGGAGCAGTCCCCACCGACTGCCTGGTTCGTTCGGCGAGCAGGGCCTTGACTTCCCTGTAGGGCATGTACAACGTTATCTCCTCGTCGTACAGCCTCGCCAGAATGTTGCAGGCGGCATTGACGTCCGCGTCCAGCACAACCCCGTCAAGACAGTAAAACCGGTCCCAGCGACGACGGCCCTGCAACAGGCCGGTGCGGGAGTCGACTTGCGATGTGTAGGCCGGATTGACCAATGCCGGCGCAGAACCTCTGCGCCGAGATATCGAAGTGAAGGTGTCCGCCATCACGCCCTTGACCCAGCCGCTCAGACGACGGTTGGTGTTCCTGTGGCGGTACCGGGCGGACTTCATGCGTGCGGACAGGTCCTCGCAGGCGATCGTGCCGGCCTTGTCCACGACGGCGTGGGCGGCCTGGCAGAGGTGGTCGCGCACCTGCTTGCGGTGCCGGGTCCGCCGCCGGTCCCACTTCCGGTTGCCGAGGTTGTTCCGCTGGATGTTGTCGGCCTTGCGATGGTTGCCCTTGGCCCGGTGCTTCTGCTCGGTGTCCCGGAGGTGATTGCGCCGTGTTCCCTTGACCTTGCGGTGGTCGCTCTCGGCGGACAACAGGTCGCCCAGACCCTTGCCGTGGCGTTCCCCGTCGCTGTCCGTGTAGGCTTCGGTATAGCCCTTGTCCACCCCGACCGTGGCCTCCCCGCAGGGACGCGTGCTGCACACCTGTGTCTCGTCCACGGCATAGTGGACTTCCACCTGCCCGTTGTCCCGCAGGAGGATGCGGAGGGTGCCGGAGGGCAGGTATGTGCCCTTGAGGGGAATGGCAATGCGTTGGCCGTGTTCCAAACCCTGGAGGTAGACCCAGGCCCGGTCGTGCCAGACCTTGGTGGTGTAGGAGCCCGCGTCGGCCACAATCTGGTTCGTCACATGGGACCGGCCGCCGCGCCATGACTTCCGCATCTGCCGGTGCAGGAACGGGTCCTCGGTCCAGCGGTTCCGCTTGAGCAGGCTGTACAGACGCTCGCGTTCGGCGCTGTTCCCCCGCGTGCGGTGCCGGATGGCTTTCTTGACCGGCACCTTGGCCGCCTCCCGCGCCGCATCGATGTCCCCCAGCGCATCCGCGAGCGTGGCCTTGCCCAAGCGTGCCGGCAGCCCGTGCCAGTCATACCCCTTCGCCATCCAGGCATCGCGGATCTCGTAGGGGGATTGCAGGACCGTGGACACCCCGCTGCACCGTTGCCAGGCATCCACGCGTACCTTGCCGCACAGGACCGCGATCCGCGCCAACCGGTCGTACTTGGCCGCGTTCAGCCCTTGGCTGTGCAGGAGGCGCGTGACCTTCTCAGCCATCGCCGGCGGCTTCCCGGATCCGCTTCCGGTACCGGCGCAATCCAGGCAGACGGCCGGAGAAGGTGTGGACCACGGCCATCAGGTCCTCGACCCACTCCGCCTGCGGGGACAGGCTGGGTTGGTTGACCACCCGGATCTCGCAGCCGTGGCTCTCGGCAAAGTACGCGAACCCATCAAACCCGAACCGGCAGGGACGGTCCTCGTGGGCTGCCGGTACGAGGCCCAGCTCTCGCTGCTCAATCCGTTCCATCAACGAACGGAACACGGGCCGCTGGAAGTCCAGGCCATCCCCGATTTCGGTCAGCCACTCGTCCACCGCCAGGCCCGCCCCCAGGCAGAACGTCTCCATCGCCTGCTGCTGCGACCGCAGATCGTCCCCTTGCGCCCGGTGGGACACGCGGCAGTAGACCACGGTGCGCCCGGACCCGGGGGCACGCTCCACACCGAAGTACCGATCCACGTCCGCATCCGTGTAGTAGCGGTGGCCGGCGGGCGTGCGGCGGTCCGGCAGCTTGCCCTTCAGGCTCCAGGCCTTGACCGTGTTCTTGTGGACCTCAATCTTGGCCGCGAACGCGGCGGCTTGATGGATCTTCATATCCACAGCGTACCACGGAATGCCCTTCAGTACCGGTATGTCATGCTAGTAAGATACTCCTAATGTATTGGATTATCACACATGGATGCATGACCAACAGGAGCGGGAGGGGAATCCTTGGCTTCGCCCCGTCCGGCCCAGAACGACACTGTTTCTCTTTCGTGGATTTTGGCTCAGGGCTGCAGGTGACGGTGGAAAGGCTGTGCCGAAAAACCGTCGGTGCCGGGCGCCCATCCATCTGTCTGGGGCAGGCATCCGCATCAACGAGAATGAAAGCCGCCCAGCCCCCCGTTTGGGGAATGAATCGGCTGCGGCCTATAATTGTGTCCCGCCATCCTATCCTCCGCGCCCTCGGCAGTCACACCACCACCCGTATCAACAATGGACAACACTCCCGCGCCCTCCTCAGGGCAGGTCACCGTCTCCGACGGCATCCAGGGCGCACAGGACCTTGCCACTGCTGCGCCCCAGCCCGACCCGCAGACTGCGGATTCCACAGCGCAACAAGCCGGTCCCGAGCCGGTCAAACGGCCCAAGCAAAAGAAAAAGATCATTACGCTGGCCGTCGGAGACCGACGCGACGGGACCGTTACCCGCGTTACGGACCGCCAGGGTGCCTGGGTCGATATCGGAACGGGCAAGGAAGGGTTTCTCCACAAGAGCCAGTTCCTGCCGTATCTCCGCTACAACAAAGAGAAACTTGAGGCCTTTCAACCTTCGAGGCACCTCAAACGCGGCGACCGGATTCATGTCTGGATCCATAAGCTGAACCGGGAAACCAACAAGATTGACCTGACGCTGATCCGGCCGGACTACAAGTCCATCAAAAACCTGAAGGTCGGCGAAAAGCGTCACGCCGTGGTCAAGGCCGTCATTGATGCCGCAGCCTTTTGCGACATCGGTTCCGACAAGGACGGCTTCCTGCCGGTGAGCCGCCTGTCCCAGGAACGGGTGCAGGACATCCATGCCGTCGTCAAAGTCGGCGACGAGTTCGATGTCTGGGTCACTGAAATCAGCATGCCCAAGGAAAAGGGCAGCAAGTGGCAGATTGCCGTCAGCAAGCTGTCACCCGATGTCAAGCTTATCTCCGATTTGCGCCGAGGAGCCCGAATCAACGGTACGGTCAAGGGCTTCAACGACCGGGGCGCCCTGTTGGACGTCGGCGTCGGTGTCGATGCCTTCATGTCCATGGACGAAATCGATCATCACCATGTCGTGAACGCCGACGACGAGCTGGAGGTCGGCCAGGAAGTCGAAGTCATGATCCTCATGGTCAGTTCCCGGCGCAGGAGACTAGATGTAAGCCGCCGCCGACTTCTGGATGCGCCGGACGACGAGGAGATCGAGGATCCCTTCGGCACCAACGACGCCCCGCCAATGAATGCAATGGAACTGGCATTCATGAAGGCGCAACAGGGACAGGGGTCGCGGAAGGGGCGCAAGGGGCGCAAGCGGAAAGACCAGTTGTCCGATACCGAGCAACTGGACATCATCACACGCACGCTACAGTCAGGCGACTGACTACACACCAGCTACCACCAGCCGTGAACGTCATGTAGGCATCCACTTCAGTCAAGCACGCTGGGTGGCGTGCCCCCATTCCACCCCTTGTTCTGGTCAGTTGACACAACAATGCCATCCCACATCGCACCTGATGAACAAGACGAACCATCCGTCCTTTTCGCCTCCCACCCCTCTGCACAAGAATTTTCATCCGGGTCGTGCACCCGGGTAGTCCCTGCCAGTGAGAATCGAAGGCGCGGCGGAGCCACGTTTTGCGTGGTTCTTGGGTTTCCGGTCCTCAAGGAACACCTGCCCCGCGCTCAGGTAGGGGACCTGATCACCGCATTCAGCCTCAGGGTCTGCCGCAGCTACCTCCTGTCCTCCGCCAAGGGCATCAGCGCCTTGACCGATTCCCTGGTCGCACTCCACGTGTACCTGGGATACATCCGCCGCGACTACCCCAACATCCAATTGGCGGGCACGGCCTCGGTGGCGGAGGTGCGGGACCGAGAATTGAAAGTCGCCTGGACCGACGGAACCTGTCACGTGGTGACGGGGAAGGCATCCGCAGACGTGTTCCCCACCGGTTCAGTGCCCGCCCGCGGTCTCGCCGGCGGGCCGAACCGGCTCCTGCCCGGAACCTACCAAGGTCGACTTGCCCCAGGCCAGGGATGCTTTTTGGCCACATCCGACTGGCTGGCCACAAATGACTTGCAAGCCACTGCGGAGGCTGCCAAGCAGACACTGGCCACCGCGGTAACCGACTTGGCAGACGGAACGCGGCCGGAACGATCGGACTGGTTTGCCGACCAGGCCCGCCGTCAGGAGGCCCCCGGGCTTCTGATCGCAATCCCGACACCGGTCTCCAATCGCCAGTCCGACCAGGCCGACAACACCCGGTTTGTACCTCCAGCACATCCGGACGCGACACGGGAACAAGCCCGACCGGACGCACTGCCGACCGGCAGGAGGAAGGAATCCGCTCCCGAGGCTGCAGAAGCCCCGGAGGCAATGGATTTTGAGATGTCCGAACCGAAGGTCATTCTGGCCTCAGCCGAATTGGAAACCCCGGCGGTACCCCGAAGTCCGGGCGCGGAGGCGGACACCAATCCTGGTGGGAACAGGGAGCGGAGACCGGCACCCGCAACCGTCCTGCAGTCCGCACTGGACACACGCGACCACGGACTGAATGCGGGAGGCGGCTGGTTTCGCGGAGGCAGCCGGTTCCTGCGATCGGCGGGCCAAAGACTCAAAGTGTGGTTCGGCGAGGCATTTCCCGACCCGAACGCCGAGCCACAGGCCGGGACGGAACCCGCCGCCATTGCGGATCCATCCACAGAGAGCCCGCGCGAGGCGGTGGTCTCGCCCCACTCCGCACCGGCAGCCGCACCGAATCCCGGGAAGTCGGTTGCCCTTCCCAACTTTCAGGAGATCCACCACGCGCTTCAGGAACGCCAGTCCAGGCGGAGAATACCGAAGTCGTGGTCGGCCATGTTGCTCCTGTGCCTGCTGATAACGGTGCCGGCCGCCACATACTTCGCGTATCGCATCAACGAACCTGTGGGCAGCCAGGACGATCCGGTGGCTCTGGCCCTGATCCAACAGCAGGTGGAGAAGGCGGATGCGCTGCTGGGACGCGAGCAATACGAAGCGGCCCAGCAGCAACTGCAGCAGGCCCGCGAACTGGCCCAAAGCATTCAGGAGACACAGGGGCCGTCACCTGGCCTGAACGCCCTCCAGTTGAAGATTCTGGAACTTTGGGACGATGCCTTCCAACGCATTCCGCTGCTGGGACTGACCGAGCCCCTGTTGACGTTTGGACGCGATCACCCTCCGGCACGCATGGCGGTCAACTTCCAGGACCTGTATGTCCTGGCCAGCGATCGCCGAACGGTTACCAAATACCGGCTGGACTCCCTGCGCCGAAAGGAGGGGGGATCTCCCCAGGAGATACTGAGCCAGGACACTGTCATCGACGGCGTTACGGTCGGCCGGATCGTGGACATGGCGTTCCAACCGACCAAGACCGCGCACAGCGACAAGCCCAGTCTGTATCTCATCGACGACAACCGTCATCTGTTCCAGTACAACGACACGGACCTCATCTCCCACGTAACCCTCGGCAGCAGGAATGCATGGATCAACCCGGTCCAGATCGACTTCTACTCCAACCGGCTCTACGTGGCCGACGGCGGCCACGGGCAGATTTGGCGCTACAACCTCAACCAGGCCGTCGTGCAAGAAGAGCCCTGGCTACCGGAACCAATCGATCTGAGCGGTGCGGTCGGCATGCACGTGGGCGACAACATCTGGTTGTTGTTCGACAACAACTCCGTGGTGTCGCTGGGCCGGCAGGATTCCGGCAACCCAGCCAACATTCAGTTGCCGTTTGCGGTGCACGGGGCCGTGGGCTTCAACAGCCGATTTGTCGACCTTGAGGCCGACACGGACCAGAACAACTACATGCTGCTAGTGGATTCCGGACGCGGCAGCATCCTGGTGCTGGATCCCAACACGGGTGCGTTTCGGCACCAGTTTGTTCCCCCCAACGGCATGGAGGAAGCCTTCGACGGTCTCCTGGACGTATTCGTGCACAGGGACACCATGTACATCCTGACTGCCCACGCCCTGTTCGAGCATGCCTTCAACCCCTGAACAAACCGGCACCCAATGCAGGCAAATGCGGTGATAACATTAGAGTGCAGTGCATCCGCCACCCACCTCCCGTCCCGTCCACTGGCCAACACCTCCTAGCTACCCTCGATCCACCGACCCGACCTTGTACATACAGGTCACGGGCCGGTTTGTCCACTTGTTGGCCAGCCCCTGCCCTCGCTGCTTCCCAGGATTGTCAGGCGGAGCTTGAACATCCGGGTTCCCACGCGCCCCGGGCTGAATCCCACCGTTTACCATGGACATGTCGACCGACGCCGTTACCGGGCCTCCTGCCCGGTTATCCCAACCCAGACGGCTAGTCTGGAGCGGTACCATCGCCGCATTGGGTGCAGTTCTGGCCGTCTGCGTCTACATTGTCAGCAGGCTCGTGTTCAACATGGCCTATGAAGAAGCCGTGAACACGACCACAGTCACGATTCACATACCGCAACCGCCCAACGGGCCCCCTGCCGAAATCGCGCCCGCGACTGCGCCGGCAGCCGACAACCCGCCACAGCCGGAGGTTCCGGCATTGCCACAACTCCCCGACCGGGAACCGGTCTTCTCCACCGTGCAACGGGTAGATCGCCTGAACATCTTGTTGTTCGGTTTCGACACCCGCGTGCAAGATCCGTCTGCCCCGCGTACGGACACGCTCATGCTCCTGAGCTGGAACCAGGAAACCAATGCGCTTGACATCCTTTCCATTCCCCGCGACCTGTGGGTTCCGGTGCCCGGATTTCCTCCGACCAAAGTCAATCTGGTCTACTCGCTCGGCGAAACCGTGCCTTCCACCGGCGGCGGCGAACGCCTCCTGGCCGACACGCTGTCCGCATTCCTGAATCAACCCATCGACCACTACGCCTGGGTCAACTTCGACGGGTTTGTCCGCATCATCGACCTCTTGGGCGGCATCGACATTTATGTCCCGTGGGCCATTTACGACGAGAAGTACCCGACGCCCGACTACGGGGTCGAAACCTTCGAACTGCCGGCTGGTTTCCAGCACCTTGACGGGATTACGACCCTCAAGTACGCCCGCACGCGCACCCAGGACGGCGACTATGGTCGAATTGGCCGGCAACAGGCTGTTATCAGCGCAGTGCTCCGTCAGGTATCCGATCCCAACAACGCCGCCGGTCTACTGGCGGCCGCACCCAACATCATCCGTACGCTACGAGGCAACTTCGGCACCGACATGAACGTCGCTCGGATGTTGCAACTGGCCCAAATGGGAGCGGCCAACACCCCCCAAATGGGGCGCAGGCTGATCCTGGATCGAAATCATGGCGAAGAGGCCATCTCTGAAGAAGGCATGTGGGTCCTGATCCCGGACCGAACGGCCATTCGAGCCGCGTTGTCCGACTTTTTTGGCGTTTTCGTGAAACCGTTGCATGCCCCGTCGGTGGCCGCCGACGCCGGTTCCTAGGCCGTGGCCGCCGACGGGACCGCGGCGAACCGGATCCTGCCATGGCTGCGCTTGGCACGGCCCCAGCAGTGGACCAAAAACCTGTTCGTGCTGGCCGTCCCGTTTTTTGCCGGCTCCTTGCTGGATCCCGGCGAACTGACCTCCAGTGTTGTTGCGGCGGTCTCGTTTTGCCTAGCCTCAAGTGCCGCCTACGCATTCAACGACGCGCAGGATGTCGAACTGGATCGGCTGCACCCCCGCAAACGCGGCCGGCCAGTGGCCGATGGCTCCTTATCAATCCGAGCCGCTCGAATCTTTGCCGCCCTACTGGCAGTGACCAGCCTCTCAGTGTCGGCGGCGGCCGGCGGAACCGCCACCTTGTGGGTGGCAATCTTCCTGTTGGTCAACACCCTGTACTCGGCAGGTCTGAAGCAACATCCGGGCCTTGACATCATCATCATCGCCCTCGGTTTTCCACTGCGGGTTTTGGCTGGTGCCGGAAGCGACATCGGCAACACCAGCCCTTGGCTCCTGGCATGCGCTGGCATCACTGCCTTGCTGCTGGCTGCAGGAAAACGCCACTCGGAACTCGGTTCCCACGGTGGAGACGCCGTCCAGTTCAGGCCGGGACTGCACAAAGTATCGCTGCGCACAACGGGCACGGCCGTTTGGGCCTCTGCCACCGTCCTGGCAGGGGCCTATACCCTGTATGCACTCGCAGCCTCTTCGCGCACGGCTCCCGGTTGGTCGATGGGGATCACCATCCCCTTTGCCGGCCTGATAATAGGGCTGTACCTGTGGCAGGTTCTGCGCCATCACGCTGGCGAACAGCCTGAACTTCTGCCATTTCTCTGCAAACCGTTGCTGCTGTCCCTGCTGGGATATCTGGCAGCTACGCTCACAGTCATATATGGGATGCCGATGTGGACAAGGTAAGACCAGCCAACCTGCTGTTCATCCTCTCAGACCAACACAATCCCAAGGCCATGGGCAACGCCGGGAGTCCGGAGGTCCACACGCCCAACCTGGACCGTTTGGCTGCGGGCGGAACGCGCTTCAGTGCAGCCTATACACCCTGTCCCATCTGCGTACCGGCACGGGCCTCGCTGGCCACGGGCCGCTATGTCCACCAGCTTCGAACCTGGGACAACTCGATGCCATACACGGGTTCGGTACCCAGTTGGCACCACCGGCTGCGCGAAGCGGGCCACAGAGTCGACTCCATCGGCAAACTTCATTTCAGGGGTGCGCAGGACGACAACGGCTTCAGCCGCGAAATCGAACCGCTGCACATCGTCGACGGACAGGGAGACATCCTGGCTTCCGTACGACGGGATCCACCGCGCCGACAGGCCTGGCGCGGGGTGCGAGAGGCCGGTTCGGGCAACTCAACGTATCTTGAGTACGATCGGCGCAACACCGCCAACGCCAAAGCATGGCTACAGACGCGCGCAGAGGCGGACGAGCTTCCGTGGGCCCTGTTCCTGTCCTATGTCTGTCCCCACCCACCGTACATCGCCCCACCCGAGTATTTCGAGTTGTACGATCCCGACAGCCTGACACTGCCCCCCGAACCCGCGGGAAGCGCCCATCCAGCCTTGGCCTGGATGCGGCAGTTCTTTTCCCTTGAGGACGTGACGGAAACCGAGATGCGGCGCATGATGGCCGCCTATTATGGCGTGTGCACCTTCCTGGATGACCAGATCGGCCAGGTACTGAATGCCCTAACCGATCTGGGCCTGGCCGCCAACACCCGGGTCCTGTACAGCAGCGACCATGGGGAAAGCCATGGTGCGCGCGGGTTGTTTGGAAAGTTCAGCCCTCATGACGAAACCTGCGCCGTGCCCCTCATCATGGCGGGGCCGGAGATTCCAGCCGGTCGCACCTGCGAGGTGCCCGTCAACCTGGTCGACTGTTTCCAGACCGTACTGGAAGCCACGGGCGTCGCCGAACAGCCGGAGGACCGGGATCTGCCCGGCCAATCGTTGTTTGGCACCTTGGCGGACGAGGCTGGCGACCGCACCGTCTTCAGCGAATACCACACGGTCGGCACGGAGGATGCCTGGTACCTGTTGCGAAACCGCAGGTACAAGTACGTGCACTTCACGGGCCGCAGCCCGTTGCTGTACGACATGTTTGAAGACCCTTTGGAACTAACCAACCTTGCCGATCTCCCCGAACACGCGGCAAGGATGCGAGGCTTCGCGGATGAGTTGCGCGCGCTGCTGGACCCGGACTCCGTCAACGCCGAAGCCCATTCCGACCAGGTTGCCCGCGTGGCCGCTGCCGGCGGTCGGGCGGCGGTATTGGCGCGCGGAGCGTTCACCAACTCCCCGGTCCCGGGCGAACAGCCAGCCTTCAGGTCCTTCGCTCAATGATCCAGGTGTTCCGGGACCGGGCAGAGCGAACTGGAAGGCAGGTTTGGCGACGCCTCTTTGGCCGAACCATTGCCTGCCACCCAACGCCTTTGGATCCGTTGCAACCGTCGACACTGACGAAAGTGTCCGACCACAGCAGCGGATCTGCCACCAAGACAGTTTCCACAGTGCTCTGCCTTTGCGGTCGGACAGGGCCGTCACTGCCTGATCCTGCATTTGTTGCGTCACTGAACCGGTGACGCCCAAATCCGCGTGTGGAACGTAGCCGCAGGCGACGCCATCCCAAGTAGTTGGTACGCGACTGTCCCGACCTACACCCTGGGTTGCGGATCCCTGGAAGTCACCTTGGGCAGCTTCAGGGGCAAGTCCAATGGCAGGGGCCGCGGCTCCGACTGCGGATCGCGCTTGGCCCTGCTCACCCAGACCGTGTCCACGTTGGGCTCCAGGGCCGCTTCGAGCACCTGATCGACGTCATCCACCAGGACAAACTTCAGCTTGCGGCGAATGGCTTCCGGTATGTCGGACAGGTCCGCCTCGTTGCGTCGGGGCAGCAGGATGGTGGTCAGGCCCAGCCGCTCGGCGGCCAAAACCTTTTCCTTAATGCCTCCCACGGGCAACACCTTGCCGCGCAGGGTGATTTCCCCCGTCATGCCAACCTGCTTGCGTACCGGCCGCCGGGTCAACAACGATGCCAGCGACGTTGCCATCGTAATGCCGGCGCTCGGCCCGTCCTTGGGGATGGAACCGGCTGGAATGTGGACGTGAATGGAGTGGTTGGAGAACATGCCGGGTTCGATACCCAGATCGCGGGCTCGGGAACGGATGAAGCTCAGGGCAGCCTGGCCACTCTCCCGCATCACGTCCCCCAGCTGGCCCGTAATCTGGAAGGCCTGCTCGCCGGGCATGATGATGGACTCAATGAACAGCACGTCGCCGCCGGTCATGGTCCAAGCCAGACCGGTGGCCACACCCGGCATGTCGGTGCGGTGGGAGAGCTGTTCGCTGTGGTACTTGGGCTTGCCCAGGTGCTCCATCACCTGGTTCTTGCGGACACGCGTAATACGTGAGTCGGAACCGGTGGCAATGTCCGTGGCGGTCTTGCGACAGAGCTTGGCGATGTTGCGCTCCAATTCGCGGACCCCGGCTTCGTTGGTATAGCCGCGCACGATGGTTTGCAGAGCGCCTTTCGTGAAGCCGATTTCGTCCTCGTGCAGGCCGTTCTCCCGAATCTGGCGCGGCAGCAGGTAGTTCTGCGCGATCTTGACCTTTTCCTCCTCCGTGTAGCTGCTCAGCTGGATGATTTCCATCCGATCAGCCAGGGCCGGCGGAATGGCCTCCACCATGTTGGCGGTCGTGATAAACATCACATTGCTCAGGTCGAACGGCACGTCGAGGTAGTGATCGTTGAATTCCCGGTTCTGCTCGGGATCTAGCACTTCCAGCAGGGCGCTGCTGGGATCGCCACGGAAGTCCGAACCCAGCTTGTCCACCTCATCCAGCATGAAGACGGGGTTGTTGGTTCCGCACCGCCGCAGGTTCTGGATGATGCGGCCCGGCATAGCCCCCACATAGGTGCGCCGAAAGCCTCTGATTTCGGCCTCGTCGCGCACCCCGCCCAGTGCCAGACGCACGAATTCCCTCTTCATGGCGCGGGCAATGCTGATGCCCAGGCTGGTCTTGCCCACGCCGGGCGGCCCCACAAAGCACAGGACCACCCCTTCGCGCTCCCTGCGAATCTTGTCCCACAGGTTCACTTCCTCATGCTGCTCGGACCTCCGGGTCTGGCGCAGCTTGCGCACCGCCAGATACTCGAGGATACGACTCTTGATGTCCGTCAGGCCGTAGTGGTCCTCGTTGAGGACGCGGCGGGCCCTGCGCAGGTCCAGGCTGTCGGACGAGCTGTTGTTCCAGGGCAAGCCGACCAGGGTTTCGATGTACGACTTGATCACGGAGTATTCGGCCGCCTGAATCGGCACCCGCCGCAGCCGGTTCAACTCACGCGTCGCCTCCTCCGTGGCCGTGGGGGGCATATTCGCCTCGGCTATGCTGGCCTCCAGTTCCTTGATGTCCACCATCTGGTCATCTTCGTCGCCGAGTTCCTTGTTGATGACCTTCATTTGTTCGCGCAGGAAGAACTCCCGTTGGGAGCGTTCCATCTCGCCCTGGGCCTGGGACTGGATCTGCTGTCCCAGCTCCATGATCTTGATTTCCTGGTCCAGAATTCCCAGCACGATGCGCATCTTCGCCGCAGTGCTGTCCTCGCCGAGGACCTGCATGCTCTGCTCCACGTCCATGGGCAGGCTGCCGGCAATCAGATAGGTGAACTGCAAGGGGGAGCGGGTGTCCAACGCCATCTCCGCCACTTCGCTGGGGGTCTGGCGGTCGAGTTCGGCATATTCCCGGTACCGAGTGCGCAGGAGCCGCACCAGCGCCGTCATTTCCTCTCCTTCCTCAACCGTTTCCGGCTGGGCCTCCACCTCCGCCCGCAGGTACGGGTCCAACTGGCTCCAGGTAGTGACTCGGACCCGGTCCAATGCCCGTACCAGCACGCGCAGGACGCCGTCCGGCGCCCTCATCACCTTGTGGATGACCGCGACCACACCGATACCGGAAATTTCGTCCGGGCCGGGTTCCTGGTCCTCGGACCGGGAGGCCACCAGCACAACATGACGCTGGGTGGGCATGTTGTCGCGGATGATGCGCAGGCTGCGGGGCTGCCCCATGGTCAGGGGTATCCACATGTACGGATACACAACCAGACCCTGAAGGGGAATGACCGGCAGATCCTTCAGGTGGTCCGCCTCCCCCTCCGACACTTCGGGGTCTCCCAGATTCCTGATCTCGTCCGATTCATACAGAACCTCTTCCTGATCCGAGTGGCTGTCTACCCGTTCGTCATCCATCTGGGGACTGTCTACCTTCTGCGCCAGGCAGGCGGTTTCTGCCTTGGAAAAGCAAGTCTAGCACAAGGATTCGTCGCAAAACCGGCCTCCGGCGAACCTTAACGGAACACATACACAGACCCTAAATCCAACAGTCGGGGACACCGGATATGGAACCGCGGTCTGGTTAGCAACCTATAATTGCGCGTTCCGCCGGCTCCTTGTCCTTGTCCTTGAATTCGTTCCAGTCCATCCCCACCGCCGCGTTCCTGGACGCACTTGCGTCCCGCGAGCCCGTTCCGGGTGGTGGAACCGCCGCCGCCGTGACCGGCTCCCACGGAACAGCCTTGCTGTGCATGGTCCTGAATCTGACCGTGGGCCGCAGGCGGTTTCAGCGCCACGACGGGATCCTGCGGCCGATCCAGCAGCGGCTGGAGACCAGCCGTTTGGAGTTACTGAACCTGGCCGATCAGGACGCTGCCGCGTATGCCGAAGTGGACCGCTGCCTGAAGCTGTCGGCACACGATCCATCTGCACGGACAGTCCGACGTGCGGAACTCGACCGGGCTCTGCACACGGCAGCCACCGTGCCCCTTCAGGTCGCGGACACCTGCAGGGGGGTGCTCGGCGACACCTGGGAAGTGGCAAACCGCGGCAACAGGACGGTGCTGTCCGATGTGATGGTAGGCACCCACCTGCTACTGGCAGCCGTTCACAGCAGCAACGTCAATGTGCATGTCAACCTGTGCATGGCCACGCCCGGTGCGGAGCAACAAGCGCTGGCAGCCGACATCGCGGCCTGCATCAAGGACGCGGTCAGGTTCAGCAGTCGCATCCTGGACCGTTGTACGGAACGCATGGATCAGTCTCGGTGACCGCCAAACCGCTCAAGGGCCGCGCGTTGGCCCGGCGACTCCGACGCCGGACCGCGAAGGATGTGCGCGAATTCCAGGAACGCACTGGCCATGCGGCCACCATCGCGGCCGTGATGGTCGGGGACGATCAAGGTGCCCTGAACTATGCGCGCGCCCAAAGCAGGGCCAGCGCCAACACGGGCATCGGGTATCAACTTGTGCGACTACCGGGAGACTGCCGGATGGCAGACGCCATGGAGGCCATCGACCGGCTGAACCTTGCTGCGGAGATTACCGGCATCATCTTGCTGACACCCGTGCCGACCCATCTGAATCAAACTATGCTGCAATGGAGAATCGCACCTTCGAAAGATTTGGAGGGCGTGTCGCCCGGCAACATGGGCCACCTGCTTGCCGATACCGGCATTTTCTTCACACCCCCCACCCCGGCTGCCGCAATGGCCCTGCTGGACAGCCTGGACCTTGAATTGAGCGGTCAGCAGGCAGTGGTTGTGGGCCACAGCGCGATTGTTGGAAAACCACTGGCCATGCGCCTGCTCAACCGGCGCTGTACGGTAACCATTGCCCACGCGCACACCAGGAACCTGGCATCCCTCACCACGGGAGCCGACATCCTATGCGTGGCAGTAGGCAAGCCAGGTCTCATCACCGGCAATCATGTAAAAAAAGATGCCGTGGTTCTTGACATCGGGACCACATATGTCGGTAAGACGGTGCTGGGAGATTGCGATCCGGATTCAGTGGGTTCCAAGGCCGGTTGGTTGACTCCGGTACCGGGAGGCATTGGACCCCTTACCACCATTATGCTTATGCGCAATGCCTACAGGGCTCTGGCCCGCCAGCTTGGAGAGGCGATTTGGACAGAATGGGATTGGCCATCCGTTGAGGAGTAGATTCGTTGATCACCCTTAGATCACAGCCCCCATAACCCTGCAGGGAAGCAATGCACACTGCCGAATCTTTGCAATCAAGCTAACAGCCTCCCGGAAAGGCAACACCTGTGCGCGGGCTCTCGACTCCCTTTCCACCGAGTCATGAGCCTCATGCCACTGCCCGCCTTTCTCATAACCTTAGGAGGGCTTCAAGGGCTGGCAAGGACCTGTTCCGGACTCTTCACAACATCCAACATGGCCACTCCAGCAAAGCTGTGCGGTCCTCGATGGAGGTGTGGGAACCATGAACCCGCATGGACCATGCGAGCGTGAATCGATGATGTGCTAGTGGGTCAACTTCACTCAAATGTGGGGTACAGATGCAGGAGTTTGATGCGGGCATCCTCGGTCGTGAACTGCCAGTGCACAGGGGTGCCCAAGGCGTTGCGGTCGCGCACCCAGGCCTCGATCTCGGCCCGCAGCTCGGCCGCGCTGGCGATGCGCCGGTCCAGGCACTGCGCGGCCAGGGCCGCGAACTCGATTTCGGCGAGGTTGAGCCAGCTGCCGTGCTTGGGCGTGTAGTGCCACTCCAGCCGCGTCGCGATGCGCCGCGCCTCGGCCGGCGGGAAGGCCTCGTAGAGGACGCTGGGATGGTGCGTGTTGAGGTTGTCGCAGACCAGGACCACTTTCTCGGCCTGCGGGAAGTGCACGTCCGTCAGGTCGCGCAGGACCGCGGCGAAATCGAGCTTGGTGCGCCGGGCCGTGACCTTGACGGTGCGCCAGCCCTGTTGGGGAGCCGTGATCATGAACAGGTTGCAGACCCCGTGGCGCCGGTACTCGTAGTCGTAGCGGAGCGGCTGGCCGGGCGCCGCCGGCTGCGGCACGCGCGTTTCCGAAACCAGCTGCTTGCTGGTTTCGTCCACGCAGACCACCGGAAAACGATCGTCCGGGGGGCGTTGGTAGACCGCCAGCACGTCCTCCATGTTGTGCACGAAAGCGGCGTTGGCCTGCGGGGGGATGCACCAACACTGTTTCCGCCAGGGCTTCAACGCGTTTTTTTAAGCGTGCGGCGCACCGTCTCGGGCGCGATTGCATCGACCACCTCCAGGGCCACCAGTTCGGCCGCCAGCAGCTTCAGGGTCCAGCGCGCGCGACCGGGCGGCGGCGTCGAACAGGCCAGCCGGACCAGCTCGGCCTCGGCCGTCCCGTCCAACTTGCGCGGGCGCGGCGGGCGCGGCTTGCGCTGCAGGGCCGCCTCCAGCCCCTCCTCGACCAGGGCCCGGCGCGCCCGCGACACGGTCATCTCGGTCACGCCCACGGCCTCCGCCGTGCGTTCATCGGTCCAGGCCGGCCCTTCCGGTCCCTGGTCGCAGAGCAGCCAGATCCGGGCCCGCCGCCGGGCCTGGGCCTTGGGGCTGCCGGTTGCGGTCAGCCGCTGCAGGCGGGTCCGTTCCTCCGGGGACAGTTCGACGATGTATCGCTTGTGGGACATGGGGGAGCTCTCGAGGGTCGCCGGGCCAGGACGCACACGGTGCCGGCCGGCCGGCGGCCACCGTGCAACCGCCTATGTTACACCCCACAATTTCACCAAGTTACTCCACTAGGCACAGATCGCACCACCAATTCCATCGCGGTGGCGACCAATTCACCGATAGTGCGCCGCCCCAAAAAACTCCATGGGCGCCGAATCCCAACTGGTCTTGCGTGCGACCATTGCGAGAGCTCATCGCCAATCCCGGACCTGGATCGAGAACAACGGCAGGGGTGTAAGGATCTACAACACCCACCACTGCGCGATTAGGTGTATACTTGAAATATTGACTCAGCCAACGAGGTCCTGCACCAGCCAAGACCGCCCTTAAGGTTCGCGCCAGTCCTGAACTAAATGGTGTGAACAGGCCAGCAACACTCTCCTCTCCTTCTCACAGCCCTCAGCCTCCTCACCGAGGGTTGTCCGCCCGTTCTACTCCGCAGACAGCTCAGGCCAGCGCCACCTTGATCGGCAAAGGCCGGCACCGCGCAACAAGCGCGACACGCAGAACCCGGCTAGCTCGGGAGCACGTCCATGCACGGGTGCTTTACACGCAACCTACCGGGGCAAACGGTGCGAGCCTTGGCCCTCGCCCTGCTCTTTTTGTTAACGGTAGGTGGATCCACAGTTTTGGCGCAGGCTCCTGTCGGGTCGGGCTACTATGTCCAGCATGGCGACACCGTGCACAGCATTGCCGTTCGGCACGGCATCACCGTGCAGCAACTGGCGAGCATTAATCCTGGCATTCCGACCCATGGGTACGTGCAAGTCGGAACCACGCTGAATGTACCGATTCCGGGGTTGATCGGACCTACTCCATCCCAGTGCCCGCAGATGCACACCGTCAATCCCAACGAGACGCTGGCATGGATTGGAGGCGCCTACGGAGTCAATCCGACCGCGCTGGCGCAACTCAACAACCTTCATGCCGGTGCCACAGTCAATCCGGGCAATATTCTGTGCCTACCGTCCTACGCGAGGCTGAACTACTCGTGGCAGGGCACCGGGCCCGCTCCGGCACCCGCACCAGTCCCCGCAGCACCCTCCTACGTGCCTGCGCCACCGCCCATTCCGGCCGCACACGTCCCCGCAGGGCCGTGGAGTGCCAGCTACTACCACTACCAGCCTCCGGCCGCGTTGGTCCTGAGCCGAACGGATCAAGCGATCAACTTCAACTGGGGCCAGGGCAGTCCAGGACGGGGTGTGCATGCCGACTTGTTCAGCGTGTCCTGGACCAACACATTCCACTTCAACGGCCGGAACTACCGGTTCGTGGCGCTGTCGGACGATGGCGTACGGGTGTGGGTGGGCAACACCCTTGTCATTGACGGCTGGGTACCCCAGTCGGCGACGCTCTACTTCAAGGACTACGCGCCGCCCGCCGGATCCCACTTGGTCAGGGTCGAGTACTACGACTCAGGCTCTGCCGCCCAAATCATGGTGGACTGGGCTCCCAACTGAGAGACCTACCGTTGAGAACTCGCACAATGCCCAGTCGGCACCCTGACACTCACGCCATAACCCAACCCGTCCCTCACGCCTCCGTAGGAGAGACACCGTGAACAGATACTCGAAACTCCCAGCCAGGTTCCTGTTGGTGTTGCTGGGCACCATCCTGATCGCCGCCGGCATGACGTCAGTCTCGCTGGCAACCGATACCGATCTCCACGGCAGCTACTTCGACGTGGTAGAAGCTGGGTCCAGATACGCCTACTTCTCGATCAACAGGAGCTGTGAAGATAAAGACGAAAACTGTGCGGTCATGGTATCGGGGACGTTGCCAACAGATGTACAAGCTGTCACCGACGCTACTGGCAACCCCAACAAATGGGCAGCACTACTGGACCACCGGCTAACCTCCGAGACCACTTGCTCCGAAGGAAGGCACGACGAGCGCTACGAGGACTTCGAAAATTGTTGGCCTTCTAGTGATGACTTCACCGTAACTTGGCCTTCCATCAATCCCGACGACGACTTTGAAATCACCCCGTACTGCAAGCGCGGCGATGAAGTGTGCGCCGAAGAACTGCGCATCTGCTTCAACGCCAACGACTGCGACGGCAACAGCTATGGCAGAAAGTCATGGACCCAAGTGGGTGAACTCTGGGACGAGGCGGGCTCGTGTCTGTACGACGGCGACGAGGACGATGAAGATGTCTGGGAGTGCATCGACGACGCCTTCGACGACTGGCTCGATGACAACATGCGCAGCGGCGACGATTACAACGACCTGGACGACGAGGAAGACGACACACGCGGCTTCACCTTGGAGGACTACGAAAACGACCTGGACGATGTCGGCGACCAGCCGTACACTCGTCGCACTCCTCGGCGACAGCCCACACCTGTGCCTCCGGCACCCGTGTACCAGCCTATATACCAGCCTTCCCACCCTCCGGCACAGCCGCGCCACAGTGGCACGCTGTACCTTGATGCCGTATACGTCAACTATGGAGGCTACCTGGACACGGCCAGCGGCTTTGGCGAGTGCAACACGGCGCAAGGCTGCATCAGTGTAATTGGTTCCGGCACGGGAATGTCCGGCCACTTGGGCCGTGTGTTCATCCAAATCACCGATCCGCAAACCAGGTCGTGCCTCTCAGCCCAAGGAATCCCGTACTCCGGCCCGACGGTGATGGAGTTTGACGATCCGGTACTCCAGGCGTGTGATTCGCGGATCGCTACAGCCAACGGTGCCTGCCCGACACGAGGCATCGGTGTCAAGGAAGAACTGCTCCGAATGTATAACCTGGGTCTGCTCAGAGGTCTTCTGTCACCGGCCCACGCCCAAGTTCTTCGTTCGGAAGTGGATTCCGCACGGCGCCAGGCGGCAGACTGCCTGTGCCGGTCCGGATTCAGCAATCGGGACTTTGTGTCGGTTGCCACAGGCAACCCCTGGGACTACAACGCGGACACCCGGCAGCCACTGCTCTGCCGAAGCTGATCCGTTGGCATAGAACGGGCGGGACTGGAAACAACTCCGGTCCCGCCCACGGCCATTCAGCTCCGTTTGGCTGCACTCCCTCCCACCAACATATGGATTTGTCGGAGTTGTTACCGGTTAAGCCGTACACTGCTCGTCCTCCGACGCGAAGAGGTTCCGGTCAAGAGCAGGAGCAACAATAACGTCTGTTTCGGATGGGGCCCTGCTGCGTCGATTTCGGTGGGTGGACAGGAGAATCCACTCATGGCTGGTGCCATGCACTGAGCGCGTTGCACCTTTCCGTGTATGCCACGATTTGTGACTTGGCTACATGGAGGGCTATGCACGTTGCACGTGCCCGGCGATCCACCCTTACGAGCAAACCCAGACCGTACAGCTTGAGCGCGGCCTAGTCCTGCGCTTCGCGAAGGCTGCGGTTGTACTTCACTCGATGACGGTGGCCGAGCCACTGCAGGCGGTTGCCAGATCATTGCGGCCTACGGAGCTGGGGGGTGTTCCGATTGCGGTAGGACACCCCCATTCCCCATGAACAGTCCAGGTAGTACCGCACGGTAAGGAGAATTCGTCGTCCATGATGTCTCAGGGAAATGCATATAGGCAATCCAGCAAGACCATCGGAAATTCCTCGTACTCTCTCCCGTCTCTAGGCAATTGAGCACACGCTCGACACCTGACAGTTGCTCGCCCACATGAACGAGAGCCAGCTCCCTAAGCATGACCCGTGAGACCTCACAGTAAGGCCAACCCGATCGAACTGGATACTTGGCAGCAACGTGTGTCAAGTAGCCGCTCTGTAGCACCAGCAACTTGAGGCCAGTCCCGTTCCGGCAAGGCGTCGCAGTAGGCGCCGACCTGTGTTCAGAGACCGCCTCTACGTCGCGCCCCGCGGCCTTTCTATTCGACCAGCAGGATGCCCGGCCAAAACAGGTCAATGAAACCGTTTGAGTTGGCGAGGAGGGTTACATGTTCCTCGTAACGCGCCACGGTCCGCCGCCGGACGCCGATGATCTCGAAGAACTCGTTTAGAACCTTTGGGGTTCGCCCCTTTTGTGGGCTGCATCGGCCCACTCGTGCGCGAAGGCGGCTGCCCGCCTCCGAATCTCATTCCACGACAAACGCATGCCAAATCATCCTGGCCTAATTGCTGGCAATGCAACAAAAGAACCCGCACCAAATCGGTGCGGGTTCCCATTTTGGATTACTGCGGACACGGCATTAGCCGCAGGCTTGGTCGCTCCACTGCTGCTCCAGGACCGCGGCCGGACTCATCGGCAACCGGGTCAACCGCATGCCAGTGGCGTCCGCAATGGCGTTGCCAATGGCTGCCGCCGGGGGCACGATCGGAACTTCGCCCACACCCCTGACCCCATACGGATGGCCGGGATTGGGAACCTCAATCATCAGCGTCTCGACCATGGGCAGGTCAAGTGCGGTCGGCATCCGATAGTCCAGAAGACTGGCATTCACCAGATGGCCATCGTCACTGTAGATGTACTCCTCGTTGAGGGCCCAGCCGATGCCCTGCACCACGCCGCCTTGGATCTGGCCTTCGGCGTAACTGGGATGGATGGCCATCCCCACGTCCTGGATGGCCGTGTAGTTCAGGATCTGCACCTTGCCGGTTTCCACGTCCACCTCCACATCAACGATGTGAGTGGAGAAAGCCGGACCTGGCTGTGGGGGGGAAACAGAGGTGCTGGCCACCACGGGAGTTGAGTTGGAAGCCAGTTCGCCCGCAACCTCGACGAAGTTCGCCGACTTGCCGTTGTGGGAGAACACGCCGTCCTTCAACTCGACACTTCCCTCTTCGACCTCCCAAACCTCCGCGATTTTCTCGCACATCTGCTGGCCCAGCTTCTGACCAAGATCCCAGGCTGCATAACCGGTCGCGAACGTCACGCGGCTGCCGCCGGTGCCGTCGTTGTAGCCAACCGCATCGGTGTCCACGACCTGTGGATTGATCATGTCGGAGGTGATACCCAGCGACTCCGCCAACTGCATGGCAATCGAGGCGCGAGTACCGCCAATGTCCGTCGAACCTTCCATCAGGTTGACCATGCCGTCGGCCTCAACAGAGGCCGACATGCTGGAGCGACCGCCACCGTTGAACCAGAAGCCGGAGGCCACACCGCGTCCCCGGTGCTTGCCCTCGAGCGGGGTCGCGTAATGGGGATGGTCGATGGCGGATTCCACCGTTTCCTTGAAACCGATGCGATGGTAGATCGGACCGTCGGGCCGGCGATCGCCTTCCTCCGCCGCATTCAGCAGTCGGAATTCCAGGGGATCCATGCCCACCTTCTTGGCCAGTTCGTCGATGACGCACTCCGACGCAAAAGCGGCATTGGTGCCGCCCGGGGCCCGGTAGGCCCCAGTCTTGGGCTTGTTGACCAGAACGTCGTAACCATCAATCCGCACGTTCGTGTGCTTATAGGGCGCCAGGATGACCCCGGCCCCTGCACCCACGGGCGAGCCGGGGACGGCTCCGGCCTCGTAGATCAGCGAGGCTTCGCTGGCAGTGAGGCGGCCGTCGCTGGTGGCTCCCATCTTGACCTTGACCACCGAACCCGAGGTCGGACCGGTGGCTTGCAGCACTTCCGTGCGCGACATGGTGATCTTCACGGGACGACCGCCACTCATGCGGGAGAGCACAGCCGCCGGCAGATCCGTGTAGCAGGTGAACTTGCCGCCAAAGCCGCCGCCAATCTCCATTGGCGTCACCTTGACCTGGGACAGCTCCAGCTTCAATAGGCTGGCCAGCTGTTCGCGAATCTGGAATGCACCCTGGGTGGCGGTCCATACCTCGACTCGGCCGTCCTTGCGCCAGACACATGTGGAGGAATGGGGTTCGATGTAGCCCTGGTGGACCATTGCCGTGTGGAATGTGCGATCCACGATGTGGTCCGCTTCGGCAAAGCCGGCTTCGATATCCCCGAACTCGTAGCGGAAGTGCGAAGCCACGTTGGTTGGCTCGGTCCCTTCCTCTCCCATCGAATTGGTACGCAGGTCGTCCCAAAGAATGGGCGCGTCCGATTCCATTGCCTCTTCAACATCCAGCACCAGTTCAAGCAATTCGTACTCGACCTCAATCAGTTCAATGGCGTCCAGGGCCGTCTGCAACTCGGTGGCCGCCACAGCCGCCACAGGGTGGCCATGGAACAACACCTTGTCGCGGGCCATGACATTGGCGCTGAGATAGTCCTGAGCCACTGAGTCCTCGCCCATCTCCACAATTTCGTGGGACACGGCCGGCAGGTCGGCCCCGGTCATGACGGCCGTGACGCCGGGGAGGGCAGCCGCCTTTTCGGTGTTGATGCCCTTGATCACGGCATGGGCATGGGGGCTGCGCTTGATGGCGCCGTGCAACATGCCGGTGAGGCGGACGTCGGCTCCGTACTTGGCCGCGCCAGTGACCTTGTCGACACCATCGTGGCGGATGGGGCGCGTGCCGATAACCTTGTATTCAGAATTGGCCATGGATGGATCCTCGATATGAAACAGGGTTGTTGAAAGTGGCTTGAGGAACGATACGGGACTTGATGGGATGGGAAGCGGGGACCGTTCAGGCAGGCGCGGACCAACTGGCCGTGGCCTGCACCGCCTGGCTGATGTTTGCCAAACTGTTGTCCGTGGGCAACGTGCAGTCGGCACCCACCATGAAGTTGCGATCCCCGACATCGTCAAGGACAGTGTGCACGGCTTTCTCGATGTCATCGAGGCTGCCATCCACAATTACGCCGCGGTCGTGTAGGCCGCCGACTACGGGCCGCTTGAATTGCGCCAGGCCCTCTGCCATACTCCAGTTGCTCTTGGCTGCCGCCCAGTTGACCGCGTTGGCGGGATAGTCGGTGTAGTGCTCCAGCCGCACGTCGTCCTTGCAGATGTGCAGCAGGTTGAACTCGGCCTTGCCGTCGATCGCCTCCAGCACCGTTAGGTCACAGGGCTTGAGGTCGGACAGGAACTGTTCCTCACTGAAGCGATCACGCTCACCGCCCTGAGCCGAGAAATAGATGCCGTCCGTGCCGCAGTCGAGAAGGGCGAGACTGAACTCGGCCAGACTCTCGGCGATCACCTTAAGTCCGTGCGCCACGGCCGCCGGATCCTCCCGGTAGTGGTCCGTAACCAAACCGCCGGTGGCGTGGTTGCCTTCCCCGAACGGTCCGAACACAGTAGTCACGGTCAGGCACTGTCCGTCCACGGCTTCGACGATGGCGCGGGTTTCCTCCAGCATGGA
This sequence comes from Caldilineaceae bacterium, assembly GCA_965208365.1. Lineage (GTDB taxonomy): Bacteria > Chloroflexota > Anaerolineae > Caldilineales > Caldilineaceae > Bin34. Next base: position 4,163,096 of record OZ242330.1, read on the forward strand.
TTGGAAGAACGGAGACGACAGCGGAGCCGGTCGCAAACGGCCCCAGTCCGCCGGTTCCTTGATGTCGAACTCGGTTTGGTAGGGGTGTTCGTTGAATATTTTGAGGAAGTCCACATCCGTCTCGGCCAGGTAGTCCATGTGGGACTTGACCGAGGCGGTTCCGTGCTTGGCCCCTTCCGGGAAATGGAACCAGAAACTAGCCGGAACCCGGTCCGGTTGTTCACCGGCCAGGACGGCGCGAACTCGCTCTGTCTTGTTCATGCGGGGAGGTGCAACGGTGGAACAAACCGCCGAGTCAGCCATTGCATGACCATGTCCGCGACGGTGCGCGGAACTCTCGACAACCAATTGTAGCACCGTGGCATGTGACGACCTGCCCCTTGTCTACTTCGACCCAATGCCGACATGCCGCGCGGTACGCCGGCCGGCACGGACGGTCGCAAGCCGGGTACAATGATGCCGCTTGCAAGGGAGGCGACCGATGGCCATCACCAAACCCTGGACAGTACCGGAGGAACCGCTCACGGCTAAACCGGTTCCCTTGGTGGACCTGTCCAAGCCCATCCCTTCCTGGAACACGCCGGAATACCCCGCCGAATGGCCCAGGAGCGACGAGATGTCAGTGGCCCCGAGACACGTCGTCATCCTGCACTACCTGTACAGTGCCTTGTCCACCCTCCTGAGGAGGCGCGGTCGCCCCTTCGCCGTCAACCAGGAAATCGGGCTCCACTTTATCGACGCCCGCGGCCAAGCGCAGCGGTGTGATCCGGACCTGATCATCATGCCCTTCCCCAACACCGGAAGGGGTTCCCTGCGCCGCCAGGACATGCCCTGTCCACCGGACTGCGTCATCGAGGTCGCATCCCAATCCACTGCAGACAACGACCTGGGAATCAAGAAGACATGGTATGCCTGGATGGGAGTTCGCGAGTACTGGATCCTGGATCCGATCGACTCCAACGACCCTGCCCACTTCGAACGCGGCGTGCTGCTGCCCGACGGCCCCCTGATGGGCTGGCGGCTGGAGCAGAGCCGCTACGAGCCGCTGAAAACATTCTGGGACGCGGCCGCACGCACGTGGACCGCCTACTCGTCGGTCCTGGACTGTGACATTCTCCTCTCGCAGGAACTGCACAGGGAGGAAACCGACGGTGGCTACCGGATTCTGGATCCCGAGACGGGCGAGCCACTGGCCAGTAGCAACGAGAAGGATGAACTGCTGGCCGAAAAGGACGAACTGCTGGCTGAAAAGGACGAACTGCTGGCGGAGCAGGATGTCCACTTGGAACAACAGCGGCAACGGTTGGAAGACCAGGGCACTGAAGTCGCTGCCTTCATCACCGACCTCGCGAGGTTCCGCTATGGAAATTCGGTTGTGGAACAACTGGAGGAGCTGATGCAGCAGAGTTCCGCTCCAATGCCTGCGCGGCAGATGGTGCAGGCTTGGATGGCAGCCCCGTCCACCGAAGAATTCCTCGATGCGGCAGGCCGATATTTCGGAGTGTCCCGTACGGGTCCGTAGGGAACGTCACATCGCCATTCGGGAACCGGTGTGGCATGCAGCCTGTGCCGGGCTTGCCGGGGTTGTCAATATTGCACGCACACTCCCGGCCATGGATTGAATGAGGCGGATGCTCGGTCTGGAACCTGCACGCCAGAGTTCCGGGTTCCCGACGGTAGGGGATGGAATCAGAGTGCGTGCCGTTGAGTTCAAGAACAGCAACAATCGGCAACCCTGAAGCCGACACTGGTGGACTGACCGGACCGCGAGCCTGCCTCCAATGCAATGGCAGGCTCGATGCCTCACGACCTCGGAATCACTCTTGGCCTTCGTCCCACCGGCGATCCTGAACGCTGTAACCTCCGTCCACGGTCAGGCACTGCCCGGTGACGAAATCGGATGCCGGTGCCGCCAGGAACACCGCCGCACCAGCCAAGTCATGGGTCGTGCCCAAACGTCTGGCGGGGGTCTTGAGGGCGATGTCTTCACCGATCACGGCCAGCAGCGGCCTATTGAGGTCGGTGGTGTGCCAACCCGGACAGATGGCGTTGACCTGGATGTTGTACTCGGCCCATTCCACCGCCAAGGCCCTGGTCAGGCCCACCATGCCGGTCTTGGCCGTGGCATAGCCGGCGGCGTTGGGCGGCCCGAAGAAGGAGTACATTGATCCGATGTTGATGATCTTGCCGCCGCGTCCGGATTCCGACATGTGCCGCGCGGCGGCCCGCGCGCAATAGAAGGCACCGTTCAGATGGGTATCCAGGAGGTCGGTCCAGTTGACAGTCGGACTCTCGAGAACGGTTCCACGCCGACCGATTCCTGCATTGTTGACCACAATGTCCAAGCACCCATGCGTTTCCACCAGGCCAGCCACCGCCGCGTCGACAGCGGCCTCGTCGCGGATGTCGAGTTCGAGAACGGCGTGACCCTCGCCCAGTTCATCGGCCATCGCCTGGTTTTTTTCCTGACTGCGGCCCGCCGCCACAACCACGGCGCCGGCTTCCTTGAAACCCAGCGCGATGGCCTTGCCGATACCGCCGTTGCCGCCGGTTACCAGGGCGACCTTGCCTTCCAGGCTGAAGGGATTGGACATTGGACTTCCTTGTGTTGATGGATTGGATTGGTTGGCAGTGGTCAGTATAGGTTCGACTTCAGGCCAAACCAATTCTGTCGCTGGCTTCTGTCAGGCGATCCAACTCCTCCTGACTCAACTGCAAGTCCGCAGCCGCCAGATTGGCCCTGCACTGTTCAATGGAGTTGGCACCCACAATGGGTGAGGTCACGGCCGGCCGCGATAGGAGCCAAGCCAAGGCCACGGCACCGGGCCAGGTATCGTGTCCTTCCGCGATGTCGCGTACGGCGTCCACGACCTGCCAAACCTCTTCCCGGCCGTACTTGGCCTGGTTGCCTTCCGCCCGAGGGGTCTCCGGACTTTGGTCCCGACTGTAGCTCCCGGTCAGGACGCCTCCCGCCATCGGGCTGTAGGGCACAACGCCAATGCCGTAGGTTTCGCACACCTCGGACAGTTCCTGCTCGAACTCGCGGCGATGGAGCAGGTTGTAGTGCGGCTGCAGGCTGGCAAACCGATGCAGATCGTGCTTGTCGCTGGCCCACAGCGCCTGCATTAGCCGCCAGGCGGGATAGTTGCTGCAGCCGATGTAGCGCACCTTGCCCTGCCGGATCAGCGCAGTCAAGGCCTCAAGCGTTTCCTCGATTGGAGTCTCTGCGTCGTACCAGTGCATTTGGTACAAATCCACCCAATCGGTTTGCAGCCGCCGCAACGAGTCTTCCAAGGCTTCCATGATGTGCCAGCGGGACAGTCCCTCGCCGTTGGGCCGGTCCGACATCGGGCCGCGCACCTTGGTGGCCAGCACCACCTGGTCCCTGTTGCCGCGCGCCTGCAGCCAGTTGCCAATCACCGTCTCGCTGGTTCCCACGCCCAGCTCGGGCACCCACCGGCTGTAGATGTTGGCGGTATCCAGAAAGTTGCCTCCGTGTTCAAGGTAGGCGTCCATGATTGTGTACGCCTCCTCTTCGGTGGTTCGCCACCGCCATTGCATGGTTCCGAGGCCGATGGCCGAAATCTTGAGACCGGCACGGCCCAGGTTGCGATATTGCATGTCTCTCTCCTGTTGTTCTGTTGTTCTGAGTATGCGTACGTTGTATCTGTACCGGCCGACGGACAGTCAATCCCGTGTCAGGACCACGGACGGCGACCGCCGATGTGGTTCCAGCCGGTCCCAAAGCAGTCCCACCCCGTGTCCGGGTCGCTCGGGGGGCAGAACCGTCCCGTCGCGGACCTCAAGCGGCTCTTCCATATATCTTTCCAGGCCGAACCCATGCACTTCAAGATAGGAAGCGTTGGGCACGGCTGCCAGAAGATGAACATGCAAATCGTGGACTCCGTGGGTGGTCACGGGCAGGTTGCGGGCCTCGCACATGTGCGCCACCTTGAGCCAGGGCGTCACCCCGCCCAGAGTCACCAAGTCCGGCTCCGGAAAGGCAACCTCGCCCAGATCCAGCATGTGTTCGAATTCGTGGATCGAGTGCAGGTTCTCGCCGGTAGCCACTGGCAGGCCGCCTTCGCGTGCAATTCGGGTGTGGGCGGCATAGTCGTCCGGAATGGTCGGCTCCTCAATCCAATACAGGTCGGCGTCCGACAGCCCGGGCCGCCTGAATAGCCTGATGGGGCAGCCACTGCATGTTGGCATCCGCCATCAGGGGGAAACCGTCACCCAAGTGGGCGCGCATGGCCAAAGCCCGGTCTGCATCTTCCTTGTATGACGGACGCCCCACCTTCATTTTGATCGCCCGGAATCCAGCGTCCCGGAATCCGTCGGCCTGGTGCAGGAGCCTGTCCAGCGGAAACTGCAGGTCGATCCCTCCCGCATAGGCCGACACCGGCTTGCGCCAGCCCCCAAGCAACTTCCACCACGGTTTGGACGCCTGCTTGGCCGCGGCGTCCCACAAGGCCACGTCGACGGCGGCCAGACCGAAAGACGCCAGTCCGCCTCGGCCAACAAAGTGGACCCGCCACCAGAGTTCATGCCAGATCCGTTCGCGGTCGTCGCTGTCGCGACCCGGGAGCACCGGTGCCAAATCCTGTGCCAGCATCGCATGCAACGCGCCGCCGCCAATGTCACCCACAACGTAGCTGTAGCCGATGCCCTCGACGCCCTCGTCGGTCAGGACACGGACGGTTGCCAAGCCGAAGTGGCTCATGTCGCCGTGGGTGGAATCCGACAACACAACTGGCAATGGAATCCGGTAGTGATCAACTTGTACCGTTTGAATGCGCATGCTTGAAACTTCCGCCCGTGTAGTCAATCGATCGATGGCCGGATTGTCTGACGCACAAATCGGAAGCCGCAATCCGGCAGGCCCTTGGGTCAAAGGCCTCAGGCACGGGTGCGGAGGTTTCCGTCGCGCCGGGTGAGCTGATCCTGGTCCATCCGCTCCAACAGTGCCTGTGCATACTTGCGGCTGGTCGGTAAGCGGTCTCTGACCTGTGCCATGGTGACACTGCCAAGTTCGTCCAAAATCCGTAACACGGCCTCCTGAGCCCGTCGATGAACAGAGGCCAGGAAAATCACGTCCTGGTCGAGCGCCACACACTGGCCGGAGACCAGAAGATGATCCAGGAGTTCCTGGTCTCCTTCCAACATCTGCAGGACATCCCCCTTGTTGGGCGGCAGGAATTCAGCCGCCTCCAGGGTTTGCGTCAACCTGTCCGTCAACCGAGCCTGTTCCGGCGAGTACTTCACTTTGTGATCAGGCAGGCGCACGATATCGCCATCGGCCACGATCCTGTCGTCAGCATGCCAAGCGGCCATCGCTGCGTTCAGTTGCGGGGCCGAGGCCGACACCTGGTGCCGACGACGCATCCACCCGGTCAGGCGCGCAAGGAGCTCGCCGCGGGGTTGGCCGGGACGCAGTGGCCATGTCCGATGCCACTCCCCAAGCGTTTCCTCCGCGAAGTCCCACCATTCCCGTGCCGTTCGGTCGGGCACAAGCCAAGGACCGCTGCTGCTCTCCAGGAACCATACCCGACCCTCCGCGATTTCCTGTTCCAAGTGCCGGCGCCACTGAGCTGCCTCGGTGCCGGCCTGGGCAAGCAGTTCGGACTGGCTAATCAGGGGACGGGTGCGGATTTTGTAATCCAGCTGCAGCTTGAAGTCGTCAGCGTCCAGGACCCGGAAGCGTTCCAGGCTGCCGGTGTGAAACCGCTTCCAATGGCGATCGGGGGCCGGGTCCAAAACCTCTCCGCCTCCCAGCGTCACACTGGGTGACGGTAGACGGACAATGAACCGGTCTCCGGCATCCAACACCATCGGTTCCGACAGGACAAGCTGGCAATAGCCTCTCCGACCCGGTTCGATCACCTGTGAACCAATCAGTCTCACGCGGGCAATGGTTTCCGTGGTCCCATGGAACAGCATGATGTCCAGGTTGTGTTCCAGCCCTTTGAACGCATCGGACAGCAGTTCCACCTTGACATCCGTCAGGCGGCTCGGGACCATGGTTCCCTCGGTGCACAGCGCATCGCCGCGCTGAACGTCGCCGTGGGATACCCCGCTGATGTTCACGGCCACCCGGGCCCCCGCGACGCAACGGTCCTTCGTCTCATGGTAGGACTGCAAACCCCTGATGCGCCCGATGAGACCGGACGGTTGCAAGCCAACCGTCTGTCCCAGTGCCAAGGTCCCGGCAGACAGTGTGCCCGTAACGACGGTGCCGAAACCGGACCGTACAAACACCCTGTCAACATGCAAGCGCGCGGGTTGGTCGAGAACAGCTTCGGGACTCCGCTCCGGCAGATCGAAAATCGCCTGGCGCAGGTCCTCCAGACCGATGCCCTCATGGGCACTCACCCGCAGAATCACCGCATCCGCGTACCGCGTCTGCGCCAGGTGGTCGGCAAGATCCAGTTCGACCAGTTCGAGCCACTCGGGATCTTCGACGGCATCCACCTTGGAAAGGACCGGCAGGCAGGCAGGAACCCGCAGCAGGTCCAGGATGGAAAGATGCTCGCGCGTCTGCGGCATTACCCCGTCATCCGCCGCCACAACCAGTATCGCCGCATCGATCCCACTCAACCCCGCCAGCATGTTGCGGATGAAGTCGAGGTGGCCCGGGACATCGACCAGTCCGGTGCGGCGCTCCGGATCAGGCGGGTCGGAGTCCAGGAATGCGTAGCCCAGCTCGATGGTCAGTCCACGACGCTTTTCCTCTGCCAGCCGATCGGGATCCGTGCCGGTCAGGGCCTGCACCAGGGCGGACTTGCCATGATCCACATGCCCGGCCGTGCTCAGGACGCGCATGCCTACGGCACCGCCGCGCCATCCACGCCGTCGGTTTCCTGTCTGCTCGAACCGTTGGCATACAACTCGACATTGCGGCGCAGCCGCATCCATTCGTCCTCTAGGGCCCGGACAATCCGGTCCCGTTCCCTGAGGCTGTCCTGAAGATCATCCACCTGGGACTGCGCGGCCCTCAGCGCCTGCTGGGGATAGGTCTCCTGGAGGGACCACAGTTGCTTAAGCAACGCCTCGTGGGTCTTGAGGGACTGGGACAGAGACATGAGGCTTTCCTTCGTCGCAACGTTGTCCTGCGCTTGCTCCTGCCATTGGTGGTCCCGTTGCATTCGCTCCTTGCGTTCCCGCTCCGCCACCCCGGCCTTGGCCTCCTCGAGCGAACTTTCAATCCGCGCCTGGAACAGCCGTTCCGACTCCTGGAACTGGTGGATGGCCTGATCGATTTGCTCCCGCAAGCCCCGCGAATCGAGCACGGACCTGCGAATGTGATCCTGTGCCTCGGCCTGCAGGCGCAACTGGTTCTGCAGACCCTCGATCAAAGGCGGCAACTCCTGCACGGCGGCATCCACGGCCCTTATCTGCTTGCTGAAGTCGATCATCTGGCCTCGCATTTCATCCGCCAGCTCATCGAAGTTCCGGCCATGCCGGTTGCCCGCCTCGTGCAACTCCGTCAGTTCCTGACGCAGCCTGCGCATTTCCTGGTCCTGCTGGATGTTGATGCTCTCCAATTCATCCAGGCGGCGCAGATGGACCGTCTGCTCTTCCTGCTGCTGCGTAATGCGCTGCACCTCGGTGCTGCGCAGTTCCAGCATGAAGTCGATGTTCTGGGTCTTTTCCTCCAGTGCGGCCTCCAGCGCCTTGATCTGGCCGTCCATCGTCTGGAGCGACTCGGCCAGGCGGGTGAAGTCGGACTGTCGGATTTGAAGATCCTGTTCGAGCTGGGAGGACCGGTGCGCGTCCCTTTGGAGGGCGGCAATGTCGCGCTGGGCTGTGTCCCGATCCGCCTCCCGGGCCCGTTCCAACTCGCGGATGGCCTTGATGCGCTGGGTCTCTTCCCGTTCGATGAGCCCGAGGAGTTCCTGTCGGGAGCCATCCAGAGTGCTCTCATACTGCTGCAACCGGGCCACCTGGGCCTCGAAGCGCATGACTGAGCCTTCCAGCTCCTGCAGCTGCTTGGTCTGTCCGACCTGGCTGTTGCCCTGCATTTCCAGCAGGTGCCCCAACCGCACGATCTCCGTGCGGTTGCGCTTGTGTTCCTCGTCGAGCCAATTGACGATTTGTTCCAGCTGTGGCAAATCCATGATGCTAGACCTCATGCCCGGTCGGCAAAGCGACGCGATTGCTGGTGAACGGGACCGGGCGGTTTGTGGCCGAAACGGTCCCTGTGCCGTTGGCGACACATGATGTCACAATAATTGTGCCACTGAAGTGTCCAGAGGATGTCGGCCGCCACGACCGACCAATTTGTAGAAAAGTCTGCACCCACCGATGATTCGAATCGGCGTTGATGCCAGGCTTGCATACCATCGGCAGGCCGGCATCACGCGGTATACCCGCAACCTGTGTTCCGCACTGCGCGCGCTCGATTCCGGGGACCGATTCACCGTCTTTCACCACAGGCGCCAGCCGCCGGCGAAGCGCATACCGACGGAGTGGTGCCACCGGACCCTGTTCAGTCCAGTCCACCACGCCTGGGAACAAGCCGGCCTGGCCCTGGAACTCTCGCTGGGAAGATGGGACGTGGTCCACTTCCCGGACTTCATCGGACCATTGCAGACCAGATTGCCAACCGTAATCACGGTCCACGACCTGGCCTTCCTGAAGTGGCCCGAGGTCCTAACGGATGACGCCGCCGCCTACTATGGCCAATTGCCCCGTGCCGTGCGGCATGCCGCGGGCATTCTGGTGCCAAGTCGACACACGGCTGCCGACTTGGCCGCCCGTTTCCCGGAGGCGGCCGGCAAGACGACTGTTGTGCCGCATGCCGTTGATCCGGGATTTCTGCAGGACAGCATGGAACCGGAATCCACCGCAATCCCCAAACCCGACTGGCTGCCCGACGACTACCTTCTGCACGTGGGTACACTGGAACCCCGGAAGAACATTGCCACCCTGCTGACTGCCTTCGCCATGGTCCATGCCCGTCCTGAAGGCCGTCGGCTGAAGCTGGTGCTGGCGGGTGCTTCGGGATGGCTCCAGGACGATATGGAGGAACAGGCCACCAAGCGCGGCATCGAGAATGCCTGTGTCTTTGCCGGACAACTGTCGGAACCATCCTTGGCCCAAGCCTACAGGCATGCCAAGTGCCTGGTTCATCCGGCGCTGTACGAAGGCTTCGGTTTTACGCTTCTGGAGGCCATGGCCAGTGGCACGCCCGTGGTGTGCAGCAATGCGTCCTGCCTGCCGGAGATCGCAGGCGACGCCGCCCTTACCCACGACCCCGGAGACCCCGAGGAGGTTGCCTCGAACGTTCTGGCACTGCTCAATTCGGAGGAACTCGCCTCCGACCTGGTGAACAAGGGCCACAAAAGAGTCTTGGAGTTCAGTTGGGAAAAGGCGGCTAGACAGACCCTGAACGTCTACCGCGCGGCGGCCCGCCAAACATGATCCGGTAAAGAGACCATGCGCATCCTATTCCTTGCCCCTGTCGTACCGTGGCCGCTTACCCAAGGCCGTAACCTGCGCAACTTTCACCTCCTCAGAATTCTGGCTGAAAGGCACGAGGTGGAGCTGTTGTGCGGCACCTTCGACGCAGGCCCGCCCACCCTGCCCTCGGAAGTCGCGACTCTCGCCGAGTTCGCCGAAGTCGTCGTATGGCCGACACGTCCGTTGGCAACCAGGTTCCTGGACATGGGCAGGCACGTACCCGACATCTGGCAGGCCTATGCAAGCGACCCATTGGTGGACACGGCGTTGGCCCGGCATACAACCAAACCCTTCGACTGCGTCCATGTGGCCGGATTCGAGATGATGGGAACGTGGAACCGGGTCCGTCACCGGCTCTCAGCCAGGGTTCCCTACGTCCTGGATGAACACAACATCGAGTATCGCCTGCGGGAATCGATGCAGGCCGATGAGGCCTTGTCCGTCGCCGATATTCCCTATCGCCTCTACAACCACCTGCAGACCCATAGGACCAGGCACCACGAAACGGGTGCCTGGCGAAGTGCCTGGCACGTTTTGACCGTCAGTCCCGAGGACCGGGACCAAGTCCTGGAACACGTTCCTGCACATCGCGTGTCGCTGGTTCCCAATTGCCTGGATGTCCGGTCCTTGCCGAAGGTCGACCGGAATTCGGTACGTCCCCATAGCCTGCTGTTCATGGGCAAGATGGACTACCGCCCCAATGTCACAGGCGTGACCTGGTTCTGTCGCGAAGTCATGCCTGCATTGCGCGAACGGTTCCCGGACGCATCGTTCACGATTCTGGGCCGAGATCCGGCCACGGACGTACAGGCCCTGAATGACGTGCCCGGCGTCACCGTCACCGGTTTCGTCGAGTCCCTGGTGCCATACCTGGAACAGGCTGCCGCCTTCGTTGTGCCGCTGTTTCAGGGGGGAGGAACAAGATTCAAGGTTCTGGAAGCCCTTGCCGCGGGCATCCCCCTGGTGTCAACGAACCAAGGGATTGCAGGCCTGCCACTGGAACCCGGAACGCACTGCTTGCTGGCGGACAACCCGAGCGATCTGGTTACCGCGATTGCGCGGACCTGGACTGAGCCGGAACCTGCATGGTCGCGTGTGGCCAATGGGAGACGCCTGGTCGAAACCCGCTTTGACTGGAGCGCGATCGCTCCCACGCTCGAAGGCATCTACGTGTGAAACAGTTCTCAACTGCCGCGTGGCAATTCCACTGTTCGGATGCGGAACCTATTGCGGATACGTTGCGCCGCGGCCATCTGGCGTGGAAGGAAAGGTCGGATAGGACACGGGATCCAGCATGACCTCTATTAAGTAGGGACCAGCCTGGGTGAAGGCCGCCTGCACCGCATGGTCCAACGACGGGTCATCCATGACCCGCAGGCCGGGGATTCCATAGGCGGCCGCCAGCCTTGTGTGGTCCACCGACACCCCGTACTCGGTCCCGTGCACTGGACTTCCCGCGCGCAGTTGTGCAACACGGATCAGGTCCAATGCCTCATCCTGCATCACCACCACCTTGACATTGGCACCCATTTCGCGGAGCAGACCCAGTTCACCGGCGCACATGGCCAATCCACCGTCGCCGATTACGCAGATCACCTGTCTCCCGGGATCCAGCGTCGCGGCTCCGATGGCCCCGGCCAGACCGAATCCCATGCACGACAGACCGTTGGACAACAGGAAACCGGACACGTCGTGGGTGGGCCAGTCCAGGGCAAAATGAATCTTATGGGACCCCACATCCACCGTCATGATCGCATCGGGGTCCGAATGCCGGCGCAAGGACCGCATGACCGCCTGCGGACTTACCCGACCCTCGGCCGTGGCCTCGGGAGCCGGCACCGTGCGATCCTTTCTAAAGGCGTGGAAGTCGGTATCGATCCACCCCATAGCCGGCTCCGTGGCCTGGGCCAGGGTTCCGAGATGTCCCGCGACATCCCCCGTGAGTTCCACATCGGCCGGCAGGGGCGGATCCACATTGGGCCACTCCGCAACCCACACCAAGGCGCCGTCGAATTCCCACGGCAGAACCAGCTCAACAACGTCGAACCCGATGGCAATCACCAGGTCCGCCTGCTCCAGAAGCTCGTAAACCGGATCGGTCCTGGTCAATCCAATGACTCCCGCGGCCAGCGGATGGCGGTCCGGCACGATGCCCTTGGCCTTGGGCGTTGCCACAATGGGGGCCTGCAACGAACTGGCCACGGCTTGTACCGAGGTCCGTAGGGACGCGTCCCGCGCTCCAAGCCCGGCAACCACCACCGGCCGGTGGGCACGCGCCATGAGGGCCAGTGCCTGCTCCACACCTTCCATGTCCGGTTCCGGACCGGCGGGAGGCCGAGGTTCGGGGTCGGTGCCGTCGCCTGCGGCCGCCAAGCCGGCAACTTCGTTGGAAATCTGCACGTAGACAGGACCGGGCCTGCCCTCCGCGGCCAGGGAACACACGTCGCGTAGGGAATGGATATTGTCCGGCTCCACCTTGATGTGCGCCTTGACCATCGGAGCCATCAGGTGTTCCTGATCCAATACCTGGTGCGTGTGCATGGGCCCGGATCCCTCCGCGGTGCAGGCACTAATCACCACCACGCCGGCCCGGTCGAGCCACAGGTGCCCCACCCCGGCCGCGGCATGGGTAATGCCAGGCCCCAACGTGGTCAGACATGCCTGAAGTTTCCCGGTCAGGGTCCAGCGCGCGGATGCCGCATATGCGGCACTGGATTCGTTGCGCACCAACACGAATTCGATGCCCTGGCACCGGAGGGCGTCCAGGATCCGGACATTCTCCCCGCCCGGCAAACCGAACACCGTACGCACACCGAGATCGTGCAGTGAACGGGCCAGAACTTCAGCACACGTGGGCATGGGATTCTCCTTAAGCAGCAGAGGCTCCCGAAGGAGCCCCTGTACCGATCTGTTCAAACTCCTGGCAAGAATCTGGCGTGCGGATCAGGCAGCGTGAACCTCTTCCACGGACTCGGCAAGGATATCGGAGATCCGGTCCAACTCCGCGTCGGTGGAAATCAGCGGCGGAGACATGACAACCAGGTTGCCGACCACGCGCGGCATGAACCCCTTTTCGATGCAGGCACTCTTCACGGCCTCGGCGGTGCCGGCCTCCGTCCGCGACTCCTTGTCCTCAACCAGCTCCACGGCCAGCATCAACCCCTTGCCGCGCACCTCACCCACGTTGTCATGCTCCTCCAGGTGCCTGAGCGCACCCAGGAGGTAGGTGCCGGCATGCCGGGCCTTCTTGTGATATTCGCCGGCCTGCAGGATGTCCAGGTTGGCCAGGGCCACGGCACAGCACGTCGGGTGACCGGAATAGGTGTAGGCGTGGAACCAGCGATCCTCGAACGGACAGGTGTCCATCACGTCCTTGATCCGGTCGTGCACCTGGATGCCGCCCAGCGGCAGGTAGCCGCTGGTGATGGCCTTGGCGAAGGTCATCATGTCCGGCTGGACGCCCCAGTGGTGCAGCCCGAACCACTCGCCCGTTCGGCCCCAGCCCGTGATCACCTCGTCTGAAATCAACAGGATGTTGTGCTCGTCGCAGATCTCCCGGATGCGCGGGAAGTAGTCGTCCGGAGGCACGATCACGCCGCCGGCGCCCATTACAGGCTCGGCGATAAACGCGCCGACGTTATCCGCGCCCAGTTCCTCGATCTTCTCCTCCAGCTCGCGGGCCGCCGCCAACCCCACGGTCTCCCCCTCGCGCACTTCGCCTGCAAACCGGTAGGGATACGGCGGGTTGACATGGACAAACCCCGGCATCACGGGCTCGAAGTGCTTCCAGTAGCCGGGGATGCCGGTGGCACTGAGCGCGGCCAGAGTCACGCCGTGGTAGCCCCGGAAACGCGAAATGATCGCCGTCTTGTTGGGCTTGCCCATCTGCTTCCAGTACCAGCGCACCGTCTTGAACGCACTCTCGGTCGACTCGGCTCCGCCCGACGTGAAGAAAGTCGAGTTGAGATCCGGGTAGGCAAACCCGGCGAGGCGGTCCGCAAGCTCAATCGTGGTGGCACACCCGGTACCGGAATAATTGGACATATAGGCCACGCTCATCATCTGCCGGTGCGCAGCCTCCGCCAACTCCGGCCGGCCGTGACCCAGGTTTACGTTCCAGAGGCCCGACATGCCGTCGATCACTTTGTGGCCGTCCACCCGGTGCAGGTAGATGCCCTCGGCGCGATCAAACACCATGGTCTGGGGCACAGTCTGCGGATGGTGCAGGGGGTGGATGAGTTGCTCATCCTTCTCGTGAATGGTTCTGGCCATGGTTGGCGCGTCCTCATTGCCTTGGTCGGTTCACATTTGTTCGAACAGCCATTATGCCTGCCAAAGGGAACGGTATCGCACTCTAGTACCTCGTCGCCGCGAACTTCCAGCCCGGCTCCACTTTCTGCATCTCCACTTCGTCGTCGCGGTGCGTCAGACCGCAGGCCTCGTACTGGGCCTGCAGACGCACCAGTTCGTCCCGGTCGACTTCCACCCCCAGACCCGGTTCGTCCGACACTTCGACACAGCCCTCGTCAAATTGGATGTGGCCGCCGGCCACCACTTCGTCTTCCTGCCACGGGTAGTGCGTGTCGCAGGCATAGGTCAGGTTGGGGATGGTGGCGCCCAGTTGGGTCATGGCGGCCAGGGAAATGCCGACGTGGCTGTTGGAGTGCATGGACAGGCCCCGGCCGAATACCCGGCAGAACGCGGCCAGTTCCTGGCTGGGCCGGAGGCCGCCCCAGAAGTGGTGGTCGCTGAGGATGACATCCTCCGAACCGCGCGAAACGCTTCCCGGCAGATCCTCGAACGAAGTCGTGCACATGTTGGTGGCCATGGGGATGTCCAGGACCTGGCGCACTTCGGCCATCGCCTCCTGGCCGCGCACCGGATCCTCGTAGTACTCGAGTACGCCTTCCAGATCCCTACCGACGCGAATGGCGGTCTCCACCGTCCAAATGGCGTTGGGGTCCAGCCTCAGGGGCGTTCCCGGGCCGAACGCGGCCCGCATCGCGTGGATGGCCGCCGCCTCCTCGTCGGGAGGAAACGCTCCACCCTTGAGTTTGATGGACTTGAACCCGTATTCGTCGCACATGGCCCGCGCCTGTGCCACGATTCCGTCGGAATCCAGGGCAGCCGCCTGACGGGCCTGGGCCCAGCCCGTCAATCCGGGCTTCGTGTCGAAACCGAGTTCGCCCCCGGCCCCTTCGTGCTTGTAGAAGAGATAGGCTGAAAACTCCACCCGATCCCTGACCTTGCCCCCCAGCAGTTCGTGCACGGGACGCCCCAGCATCCGTCCTTGCAGGTCCAGCAGCGCCACTTCGATCGCACTGCGCACATGGACTGCCTGCCGGCTGTCCCATGGCCGGTCACCCCGATCGTCCTCGACATCCAGGTGGGCGGCAATCCGGTTCAGGATTTCGTTCAAGTGAAAGGGGCTGGCCCCTTCCACCACCGGACGCACCGCCTCCAGGGCGGCCCGAGTCTTGAAGTGGCCCGGCACCTCGCCGAAGCCCGAGATTCCATCGTCCGACACCAGCTCCACAATCAAACGGAGGGCGTACGGGGCATGAAGGCCTCCGGCATTGAGGAGAGGGGGATCGCCCACCGCGATAGGGTAGACGTGCAGGGCCTGTATGTTCATGGATTCCTCATGGGCGGAGTTGCGGTTGACAAGCGGTCGGTTTGCGGCAAACCGGCACTATGCCGCGGCGTGGGCTTGGGTGAGCTTCATCTCGATGGGCTTTTCCTGAATCGGCAAGTGCACCAGCAGGCCATACAGCCCCAGCGCAATCGCGACATAGAACCCAAGATCGTAGGAGCCGGTCGCGTCATAAACCCTGCCGGACCACCAGGCGCCGAAGAAGGCACCGACCTGATGACTGAAGAAGACGAAGCCATACATGATGGCCAGGTACTTGGGACCAAACAGCAGGGCGATCGTGCCGCTTGTAACCGGCACCGTGGCCAGCCAAAGGAGTCCCATGGCCGCGCTGAACAGCAGGGTTGAAACCACCGTAATCGGGGTCAGAAGGTAGATCAGGAGGATCACGCCGCGCATGCCGTAGATGAAGCTGAGCAGAAACCGCCTGGGCAGCCGGTCCGCCAGCCAACCGAAGGTCAGGGAGCCCACCAGGTTGAAAGCTCCGATGAACGCCAGCGCGGCGCCGCGGATGTGCCCGATCCCGTTGTCTTCCAAAAACACCGGCAGGTGCGTGCCAATGAAGGCAATATGGAACCCGCACACGACGAAGCCCGATACCAGCAACAGATAACTGGGCTTGGTGAAACCTTCCCGAACGAACGACCACAAGGGCACTTCGGGCTCCATGACCTTGCCCGCTACCGTTTGATGCTCCTTCTTCTGCTTGCCGGGAAGCCCCAGGGACAACAGGACGACCGACAGAATCAGCACAGCCTCAATCCGAACCGCCTGTTGCCAGCCGTAGGTGTCGACCAGCCACTGGGCCACCGGGGGCATTACCAGAAATCCAGCCGAACCCATGGCCGTGATGATGCCGAACACCGTCCCCCGCTGCCGCGGCGACACCAGTTGCACCAGAGCACCAAGGACAACCACGTAGGTGGTGGCAGCAAGGCCGATGCCGACCAGAATCCCAAGGCCGGTAATCAAGCCGGCTGTGGCCACCCATTGGGTAACCAGCAGCAACCCGGCCGCATAGATGGCACCCCCCGTGCCCAGCACCAGACGGGACCCGAAGCGCTCGGCCAGGAATCCCATGACGGGGATGCCGAACATCAGGTTGCTGATGGCGGCCGCGATGCCAAAGGTTTCCCTGCCCACGCCCAATTCGGCGGTGATTGGCGTCAGAAACAGCCCGAATCCCTGGCGGATCCCGGCGCTCAACATCACGGACAGCGCCGACGCGATGATGGCAACCACCACCGCCCGGGTCATGCGGTCCGAGGGTTCGACGCGGCTCATGGTGTGGCTTCCATTACCAAATCCTCATCGACTCAAGGAACAAACGAGTCAGATCGTTGCCGTCCGCGGGTCGGGGGGACAGCTTGGTGACCCTGTGCTGCGGCAGGGTCTTTTCGGCCAGGACTTCCGCGTCGGCGGGACCGTACCCCACTGCCTCCAATCCGTTGGGCATCATCGTGGCCTTCATGATCTCGATGAGGCAGTCGGCCAGCAGTTCGCCGGCTTCGGTTTCGGGCACACCGGAGACATCGCGGCCCATGAGGCGGGCCGCCTCCAGGTGCTTGGCCGAATTTGCGGCGGCCGTGAACCGAAAGACCGCCGGCGCGTTGAGGATGACCGACATGCCGTGCGGCACCAGCGGATGTTCGGTCAGGTAGTCGGGTGCCCGGTAGTCCCGCACCAAACTGGAGACCGGATAGGACATGCCGTGACAGAGGTGCACCCCGGCATTGCCGAACCCCATCCCGCCGTAGACGGCCGCCAGCATCATGTTCGAGCGCGCCTCGAGGTCGGCCGGATCCCTGAGCACTCGGGGCAGGTTCTGCGCCACCAGCCGGATCGCCTCACAGGCCCAGATGTCGCTCACGGGAGACGAGCCTTGGTAGGTCGGACGGTGCAGGCTGCCTTCCGGCTTTGGACGGGAGGTGTAGTCGATGGTGGTGTAGCTCTCAATCGCGTGGCACAGCACGTCGAGGCCGGTGCACGCCGTGACCATCGGTGGCAGGTCGATGGTGAGTTCCGGATCCTGCACCCCCATTGATGGCCGCATGAACCGGTGGGAGATACCGGTCTTGGCGTTGGTCGCCTTGTCGTCGAAGATGGCCACGCCCGTGATTTCGCTGGAGGTTCCGGCCGTGGTCGGTATCCCGATCATGGGCTTCAACGGGCCGGGCACCGGCTTGCCTTGTCCGATAGGCGCGTTTACATAGGCGAAGAAGTCGTCCGGATAGACCGAGAACAGATTGGCGATCTTGCCGGTGTCGATGGTGGAGCCGCCCCCCATCGCCAGAAACCCGTCAAAGTTGCCCTGCACCGAGAAGTCGGCGGCGGCCTTGAACGAATCGAGAGATGGCTCGGTCCGGATGGCGTCGAACAGCTCGAATTCGATGCCGGCGTCCGCCAGGTGTCCGGCGAGCCGGACCTGCCCGTCCGTGCCGACCAAGTTGGGATCGCACAGCCACATTGCGCGGCGCACACCCAGAATGGTCAGGTCCTCGCCGACTTCAGAGATGGAGCCGGGGCCGAACTTGATGGATGAAGTGTCTACGGAGAAAACGGTTTCCTGCGTCACGAATTGGAGTCCCTTGTTCGGTGAGCGATTGGTTGTGCGCCGTCTATGCGTTCCGGCTCAGGCGAATGACGGAGCAATGGAGATCTGGTGCGGAGCCAAGATTGGACAGCAGGAGGCCGTCGGAGGACCGCGCCACCGTTACCGCCTCGCCACTGCCACCCAACACGTCGGCCGTGTCCACGTCCAGATCCGACAAGGAGAGATTCCCGTCGGCGGGCCAGTCGAACACGTGCAGGTAGACGACCTCACCCTTGCGGGTGGTGCGCATGCCGGCCACGTCCTGCACCGGCCCGGCCCGGGTCCCGTAGAGCGATTCCCCGTACCGATCCAGCCATGCACCCATCGCCTCCAACCGCTCGATGCTCTCCGGTGGAATCTCGCCCAGCGCGGTGGGACCGATGTTGAGCAGGTACACCCCGCCTTTGCTGACGATGTCGACCAGCTTTTGGATCAGATCCGTAACGCTCTTCCAGTTGTGGTCGTGGGTCTTGAAACCCCAAGTGTCGTTCATGGTTGCCGGCACTTCCCAGTCGCCCGGCACAGCCCCTGCGGGAATGGTGTTGTCGTTGGTGGTCGCGTAGTCGCCCAAGGTGTTGCCCAGGCGCCCGCAGACCAGACAGTCCGGCTGCAATTCGTTACAGAGTTCGAGCAGTTCGCGGCTCTGCCGCTCGGTGATGCCCTTCGGGGTATCGAACCAGATGAGGGCCACGTCCCCGTAGTTGGTCAGCAGTTCGCGCACTTGGGGCTTGACATAGTTGTCGATGTAGGCCGCGAAGTTCTTCCGCGACTCGTCGTAGTCCCAGTCGTTGCCATCGCCGTCGGGCTGGTACCAGTCCTGGGTCTGGGAGTAGTAGAACCCCAACCGCATGTCCTGCCGTCGGCATTCGTCCGCCAGTTCCCGGATCACGTCCCGGCCGAACGGCGTGCCCCTGGCAACGGAGTAGTCGGTCTCGGCCGAATTGAACAGGCAGAACCCGTCATGATGCTTTGAGGTGATGACGATGTACTTCTGACCGGCCGCCTTGGCCAACGCAACCCACGCCCTGGCGTCGAAGGCCACCGGATTGAACTGTTCGGCCAGGGGGCTGTACTCCGCGACCGGGATGCGGGCCCGCAACATGATCCATTCGCCAATGCCGGGCACATGCTCGCCCTGCCACACACCGGCCGGAATGGCGTACAACCCCCAGTGAATGAACAAACCAAACTTGGCATCCCGCCACCAGTCAAGGCGGGCGTCCTGCTCGGCGCCTGGTCGCTGACCTCTGTCTACCTGAATAGATGCGTCCTGCATGGCCGAGTTCCTTCTTCAGTGGTGGGTTCCCGTGTCCTCCGAGCCACATGGCGGCTCCATGGGAACAGGATCCGCAGCCTTGGAAGACTGCGGGGCCGGTCAATGATATATAGACGGCAAAACCTCGCGGCAAAACCGGTACAGCCCATTGGTCTGCACCGCAGGCAAGAAGTGTTCTCCCGCTTGCTGGATGCCTCTCGGCCGGCATTGACATCAACTCCGACACCCATCTCCAGGGCCTGCAATTGTTAATCGGACCTCATGGCAAACACACTGCTGTCCGGACACTGGTAGCAGCCGGGTACAATTTCTCCTTGCCGCCTGCGACGAAGGACTGGATGGGTCCAATTTCCCTTGCCGGAAAACCCTGCGCGGTAGATGAACGACGATCCGGCTACACGAGCGAACGGCAGGAGCAGATTCTCATGACGATGGTTGCGCGGGGAATTGGCGGCCTCATGATGGTGTACTCGGCACTGTACCTGGCGCAGTTCCTTTTCAGTCCGTTGTATGACAATCCGCAGCGTGTGTGGGACGTGATGAACGTCATCTCAGGACTGGGCATCCTTGTCGCTCTGGTGGTAAACCTCCGGCGGATGCGCTCGCAGTCCGACGGCAACCCTGTACCCCGGCGCGGCGCCCACACGCTGTTCTATGCCAACGCGGCCCTGGCTATCTGGTTCTTCCACAACTGGATAAGTCTGCTCACCTTGGAGGCAGGCGAAGCCACAAGCGTGCACCATGAAGTTGTCTGGCAATTGATTGCGATGATGATCCCCCTGGTTCTCGCTACCACGGGCTGGAGACTCTGGCGAGAGAATTTCCGGTAACCGTAACAAGCGCGAGTCTGACGTGCGTTTGAAGCTGTTGAACTTGGGGGAACGATTCTCGTTGGTGGCCTATCGGGTCAGGGAGCCAAGCTTTGAGGGTCCGGTGACAGCGCCCTTGTAGTCCATCGCCGTTGGCAAGGCACCGTCTGGGCCGGAGACGATGGACATGAGTGAAAGAAGGTCCGGAGTGACCGGGGACGGACACTGAATTCGTTGGTTGGCCTGACCGAAGTTTCCAGTCACTCAGCAACGGCAGACCGGACAACTAATGCTTCACTGCAGACAGACGCCATTAACCGGATTGCATTGACCCGACTTAGGCACGAATCTATAATCCACCACCTCCCGTTCCCTGTTCCTTGGCCCGACATCCATACGCTGCGGTTGTGTTTAAGCCTTTCAGCGTTTGCATGCCGGCACCCGGAGTACTCCCATGACATCCGATCCGATTCTGCTCACCGACGAGCAGATGCGCCATTTCATCGCCCATGGCTACCTGATCCTCAACACGGACTTTCCAGATAGCTTCCACAATGCCATGAACGCCCGGATTGAAGCGGTCATGGAACAGGAGGGCAACCCTGGCAACAACATCCTGCCGCGCGTCCCCGAGGTCCAGGAGGTCTTTCGCCATCCCGTCGTCCGCGGCGCGGTCGGCAGCGTACTGGGTCCCGACTACCTCACCCAGCCACACCGGCACTGCCACTTCACCTCGCCGGGCCGCAAGGTCCAATCCTGGCACAAGGACAGCTACTGGGGCTACGCCCGCGTACGCAATCACCGGCAGTGGTGGGCCATGATCTTCTACTATCCGCAGACGGTGGACACCGAGATGGGGCCGTCCGGTATCATCCCGGGCACGCAGTACTACGACAAGCGACCGGGCGACGAAACCGAGCAGCCGCTGTTCCTGGAAGGCCGGGCCGGTACCTTTGCGCTGATTCACTACGACCTGTGGCACCGCGGCGGTGCCAACCTCTCCAACCGCAACCGGGCCATGCTGAAGTTCCAGTTCACCCGGATGACCCGCCCAACGGAACCGACCTGGGACAACCGGACCGACGAGTGGCAAGGCCTCAACGGCGACGGCCCTCCACATTCGCACGAAACCCTTTGGCGCGATCACTGGAACTGGCTGTCCGGACGGCCGGGTGCGAACGGGAACGGCCCGGACTCGGGCCGGGAACCCACCGAACTCGCGGATCTTGTGGCCGGCGACTACGAGCCCGACGGTGTCGGCGCCGCCTACGAACTGGCCCATTGCGGGCGCGACGGCATTCGGCAACTGCGTGAGTTGCTGGCCTCCAAATCGACGGCCGTCAGCCGCCGCGCCGGCTATGGGCTCAGCACGGCCGGTCCGGAGGCCCTGGCGGCGATTCACGAAGGTATCGGACACGAATCGGCCCTGGCCCGGCGCCATGCCCTGTTTGCCGCCGGCGAGCAGGGGGAGGCAGCGGCCGACATCGCCCCGAACATTGCAGCCTGTGTGCAGGATGGGGACCGCTGGGTCAGGCGCACCGCGGTCGAGGCCCTCGGCATGGTGGAGGATGCGTCCGCCACCGTCCCGGTTCTGATCCCGGCGCTGCAGGACGACGACGACCAGGTGCGCTACAGTGCTGCCCTGTCACTAGGACGGTACCGGGCCGATGCCGCGGAGGCCATCGATCCCCTAATGGCCACGCTGCGGGACGAAAACCGCTATGTCCGCGGCTTCGCGGTCGAGGCTCTGAAGCAGATCGGCACGCAGGAGGCATTGGCCAAGGTATGCGACTACCTGCTTGAGAATCGCTGGTGCTATTCCACGACCCCGGACTCCCTGTTCTAGACCCCGCCGTCCGAGCCAGCCGGGCGGCACCCTGCTGATTCAGCCAACCGAGGACCGCATGCAATACCAGCCCACGCTGGAGTCGGTGTCACAGCACCCTGTGCCGACCTGGTTCCACAACGCCAAGCTTGGCATCTTCATTCATTGGGGACTGTACTCCGTACCGGCCTGGGCACCCAACTCAGGGGATCTGGGCGAGGTGATCGAGAGCGGCAATTGGGCCGACTGGTTCACCGTCAACGCCTACGCCGAGTGGTACGCCAACACCTACCGCATCCCCGGAAGCCCGACCCAGCAGCACCACTTCGCAACCTACGGACACGGACACGCCTACCGCGACTTCGTGGGTCCGTTCAACGAAGGGGCCGAACAGTGGGATCCCGGTTCGTGGGCCGATCTGTTCAAGGAGGTGGGCGCGCGGTACGTAGTCCTGACCACCAAGCACCACGACGGGTTTCTGCTGTGGCCCAGTCACACGCCCAATCCGTACCTCGAGGGGTACCACGCCCGCCGGGACCTGTGCGGTGAACTGGCGCAGGCCGTGCGCGGCCGCGGCCTGACGATGGCCTACTACTACTCCGGAGGCGTGGACTGGACCTTTACGCCCCAGGTCATCAGGAGCAGGATGGATCTCAGGGCCGCCTGTCCACAGAGCCCGGAGTATGTCGCCTACGCGGATGCCCACTGGCGGGAACTGGTTGACCGGTACGAGACCGCAATTCTGTGGAACGACATCGGATGGCCGCGACACCACAACACCAACCAGTTGTTTGCGGACTACTACAACGCCATGCCGGACGGCCTGGTCAACAACCGGTTTGGCCAGCACTTCGATGCCTCGGGCGCATCCCAGCTCGCGCCGGTGCACCACGACTTCACCACACCGGAGTACCAGCAGTACGACTCAATCCAGGAAAAGAAGTGGGAGAGCTGCCGCGGCATCGGGGCGTCCTTCGGATACAACCGCCAGGAAGGGGTCGACCAGTACCTCTCGGCCGAGGCGCTGATCCACTCCTTCATCGACATCGTCAGCAAGAACGGAAACCTGCTCATCAACGTGGGTCCAACCGCGGACGGGCGGATACCCCCCATGCAGGCCGAACGACTCCGGTCCCTCGGCGCCTGGCTTGCCGGCAACGGCGAAGCCATCTTCGATTCCCGTCCCTGGCACACTGCGGAAGGCTCCACCGACAGAGGGGTTGACGTCCGCTACACGACCCGCGACGGAGACCTGTACGCCATTCTGATGGACAGCCCCGGTGGTCGGGAGTTCGCCATCAACGGCCTGGTGGCGACCTCCGAGGCCCGGGCCACGGTCCTGGCCGACGGGACGGAAGCAGCCCTGCACCAAACCGAGCAGGGCCTGGCTTTCCGGACCGACTCCCCCCTGGACGGGGCACCGGCCCACGCGCTCCGGATTTCCCCGGCCCCGGAACCGGCAGCTTCCTGAGCCAGCGGTTGGACCCAACGCGGATGCCGCGCCCTGCGATTCTCGAGTCCGCGGCAGAGGTCGGTGCCCTCTTCGCGGACGGAAACCTCGTATCCGTCAGTTCCTCCAGCGGACTGGGTTGCCCGGACGCCGTGCTAGCGGCGCTGGGCGAACATTTCCGCCAAACCGGTACGCCGCGCGACCTGTCGCTGATCCACCCCATCGCAGCGGGGGACATGTACGGCGTCAAGGGAGTGGACCGCATCGCCCAGCCGGGGTTGATTGCGCGCATCATCGCCGGGTCCTACCCCAGCGGACCATCCAGCGCGCCCACCCCAAGGATCTGGTCCATGGTTGACAACGACGAGATCGAGGCCTGGAACCTGCCCAGCGGCATCATCTTCCACATGCTGCGCGAAGGGTCGGCCAAGCGACCGGGGGTGCTGACCCTGATAGGGGTAGGTAAAGCGGCTCCGGGCCTGAAAAACAGGTTGAGGAAACGGAAAAAGCATGGTTTGCGGGTAGGCTGTTCGTGTTTCCACACATCAAACAGGCCCCGGTTCCATGCTTCTTCCGACGGCATTCTATCCCCTGCACGACCAAATCCAAAGGCATCTGCCCCATCTGCGGCCGGCCCAGAGGATCGGGTTGGCCCTGTGGGTGGGGGCCACGGTGATGGCCCGCAGCGGCTGCCAGAATGCGGTGCTGGGGGCCCTGTTGAGCCTGGGTCTGGGCTGGCACACGACCCGCCAGTACCTGCGGGAATGGCTCTACGACGGCTCCGACCGGGCGGCGCCCTGCGGGGTGCAGTTGGAGGTCGAGGCCTGTTTCGCGCCCCTCCTGCGCTGGGTCCTGGCCTGGTGGCAGGGCTCCGAACTGACGCTGGCCGTCGATCCCACGGCCAAGGGCGGGGCCCTGGTGGCCCTGGTCGTGAGCGTGGTCTACCGGGGCCTGGCCATCCCCGTGGCCTGGCGCCTCAAGACCGGCGGCCAACCCGGTCCCTGGATGCCGGACCTCTGCGCCCTGCTGGACCGGCTGGGGCCCGCCGTGCCGGAGGGCATGACCGTGCGCGTGCTCTGCGACCGGGGCCTGCAGAGCCCCGACCTGTGGGCCGCCATCCGCCGCCGGGGCTGGCACCCCTACATGCGCTACGACCGAAACATGACCTTCCAGGCCACGACCGGACCGCGCTGGCCGGCTTGGCGCTTCGTGGCCGGCGAAGGCCAGTACACGGTCACGGCCGGGAAGGCCTTCCGCGAGCGCAAGCGCGCCTGCACCCTGATTGTGCTCTGGGTGCCCGGCCAGGAAGTCCCCTGGGTCGTGCTCACGGACGAAGCCCCCGAGGACGTGGAGCTCGGCGCCTACGGGATGCGCGTCTGGATTGAGCAGGGCTTCCGCACCCTCAAGCGCATGGGCTGGCAGTGGCACCGCACCCGGCGCCTGGACCCGGCCCGCGTCGACCGGCACTGGCTGGTCCTGGCCGTCGCCACCCTCTGGGTGCTGGCCCACGGTACGCGCGTCGAGGAGGCGTATCTGCGCGGTCTGGCACCCGGTCGCGTGCGCACACCGCCCCTGCAGCCGGCGGTGCCCCGCAGCCGACCGCTCAGTGTCTTTCAGCTGGGCCTGGCCCGGGTCCAGCGGCTGCTGCACCGCGGCTACGGCTGGGCCCGGGTCTGGCTGCAGCCCCTGCCCGGACCGGATCCGCCCTGGGAGCTGCGGTGGGTGGACCCGCCCGGACTGGAGCAAACGGTCGCACATTGACCCGGCTCCCGGCTTTACCTACCCCTATCAGGGGTGCTGACCAAGGTTGGGTTGGGAACGTTCGTGGATCCCCGCCGGCAGGGGGGCCGCATGAATCGCTGCACCGACGCGACCCTGGTGCAAGTTGAGGAGTTCAGGGGCGAGGAGTGGCTGTTCTATCCCGCCCTGACTCCCGACGTGTCCGTCGTCCGGGCCACAACCGCCGACACCAACGGCAATTTGGCCTTTCGGCGCGAGGGCGCCTATCTGGGCGCCTATGAACAGGCCTTGGCGGCCCGCAACAACGGCGGCACGACCATTGCCCAGGTCAGTGAAATCGTGCCGGCGGGTTCACTGCCGATGCAGACCGTCCGGGTACCCGGCATCCTGGTCGACCACTTGTTCGTGGACCCCGACCAGCGCCAGACCACACAAACCGACTACGACCCGGCCATCAGCGGGGAAACAATGGTCGACGTTGCCGACTTGGAGCCGATTGCCTGGTCGCCCGAGAAGGTCATCGCCCGGCGTACCGCCCAGGAACTGGCCGACGGCCAGACCGTCAACCTCGGCTTCGGCATATCCGCCCTGGTTCCCTACATTCTGCTCGAGGAAGGCCTGGACGGGTCCGTCACATGGGTCATTGAACAGGGAGCAGTGGGCGGCCTGCCGCTGCTGGGATTCCAGTTCGGATGCGCCGTCAACGCCCAGGCCCTGGTACCGTCCCCGGACCAGTTCACCTACTTTCAGGGAGCCGGTTTCGATCAGGCGCTGCTGTCGTTCCTGGAAATCGATCGGGAAGGCAACGTCAACGTGTCGCGGATCGCCGCCAGGCCGGCCATCACGGCCGGGGCCGGCGGCTTCATCGACATCACGGCCCATGCGCGCAAGATCGTGTTCAGCGGCACCTTCACCACGGCCGGCCTCAACCTGGAGATGGAGGATCGGAGCCTCCACATCCGGAACGAGGGCAAGGTGCGAAAGTTTGTCGACCAAGTCGAGCATGTCACGTTCAGCGGATGCCATGCCAAGGAGCGAGGCCAGGACGTCACGGTAGTTACGGAGCGATGCGTGCTACAACTCAAGGCGGATGGCTGGATCGTCACGGAGATCGCGCCCGGCGTGGACTTCGACCGGGATGTCCAGGCTCGGTGTGGGTTCCGGTTGCACCGCTCATCCGACATGCGCTCGATGGATCCGTCCCTGTTTGCACCCGAACCGATTAACCTCAAGCTGCAGCCAGCCACCTGACCACGCCCCATGTCCAAGCCGAAGTCGTCCCCTGTCTTTTCTCCGCGTCAGCACGAAACCGCCGCCACCCTGTTTGAACGGCTCTTCCCCGCCGACGACGGGTTGCCCGGTGCTGCCGAGATTGGCGTCATGGGGTACCTGGAAAATACCTTGACCGGGTATGCCCAGGAGGACGCGCCTGCCTACCGAAAGGGACTGGACTGCCTGGACAAAGCCTCAGTGGACCTTACCGGTCTCCATTTCGCAGCGTGCAGCGACGAACAGAAGGACGATCTGCTCAAGTCCCTCGAAGCCGGTGAACTGGCCGGCTTTCGCCATCCCACCGGCCCCGACTTCATGGACATGGCGATCGGCCACATGCGGGAGGGAGTGTTTTCGGATCCGGTTCACGGAGGCAACCGGGACAAACTGGGCTGGAAGACCATCGGGCATCCCGGCGTCTGGCTCAGCAACTCTCCCGAGGAGATGATCGCCTCCGAACCGGTCACGAAAGGAGGCCGGTTCCAGTCGCTGGAGGATTTGAAGGGCCTTAATTTCACCAGGCCCGACGGTCAGTTGCCGGTTCCACCGCAGTTCGACCCGGATGCCGGCCTCAACCCGCCGGACGGCGAGGCCGATGTCATCCTGATTGGGCTGGGCATGCTGAACAGCGTGGTGGCGCCGTTGTTCGCCGAGGCCGGCCTCAAGGTCGTCGCCTTGGAGGCCGGACCGTATCTGTCGCGGCGCGACTACATTCCGGACGAGCTGCAGCAGGCCTTCTACGCGCGTGCCAGCCTGGGGCCGAAGTTCAACAGCGAATCCCCCCGTTGGCGCCGCAATGAAGACGAGCCAACCCAACCGGCCACCTATTCGCTGGGCCGGATGGTGAATGGTGTGGGCGGATCCACGTACCACTACGGCACCTGGCTGCGGCGTTTCCACCCGCACCACTTCCGCTCCCTTTCAAGGATCCGGGAAAACGGATGGGACCACCTGCTGCCGGACCACAGCCCGGTGGCCGACTGGCCCATCACCTACGAGGATCTGGAGCCCTACTATTCCCGGCTGGAATGGGACATTGGCATCTCCGGGGTCAGCCACCTGCCCAGAATCCCGCGCAGCCGGGACCTGCCCAACCCGCCGAGTCTGCCCTATCGATTCGGGGAGGTGTTCCGAGAGGCAGTGGAGCGCATGGGCCTGCAACCCTACCCGATCCCGTCCGGAGTCAACACGGTGCCCTACCGCGGCCGCCCGGCCACCACGTACTCCAGCTGGATTTGTGGTTTTGGGACGTTCGACGACAGTGTCTGGATGCCGGCCGCCGAGTGCGTGCCCAAGGCCTTGGAAACCGGCAACCTGGACTTGAAGGCGCGCTGTCGGGCATTGCGCATCCTTGCGGACGATTCGGGCCGTGCGCGCGGGGTCGAATATTTCGCACCCGACGGCCAGATCCACGTGCAAATGGGCAAATGCCTGATTCTGGGCACCTACATGTGGGAGAACCTGCGGCTGCTGTTTCTGTCCCGCGACGAAAGGCATCCCGGAGGCCTGGGCAACAACCGGGAACAGTTGGGCAAGAATGTGATGACCAAGAACTTCGCACACGTCTTGGCGATGTTCCCGGATCAGGTCTTCAACCGTCATGTCGGGTCCGCGTCCCAGTCCGTGATCCTGGAAGATTTTCTCTACGAGGACTTCGATGCCGAAGCGAACGGGTTCCTTGGCGGCGCCACGATCAGCGCCGAACCCAGTAGCAACCCGCTCTCGATCAGCAGGGAGACCCCGCCTCCGGACGTATCCGCCTGGGGGGCCAAGTACAAGGAATTTGTCCGCAACTGGCAACACCTGGCCATGTTGCGCGTCCAACCGGAAACCCTGCCCCACACCCACAACTTCGTTGACCTGGACCCGCTGTATCGAGACAAGAGCGGACTGGGCCTGCCCGTCCTTCGCATCACCTACGACATGCGCGAAAACGAACACAAGCTGTCGCAGTGGATGGAAGACAAGTGCGAGGAAATCCTGCTTGAGATGGGCGGACAGAATCCGTGGCCGGGTCCCAGATTCACCGGTGTCGGCAGCTGCCACGATCTGGGCGGGATCCGCATGGGCGAGGATCCGACCGCCTCGGTCGTGGATCCGAACCTGGAAGTGCACGACACCCCCGGCCTGTTTGTCTTCAGCGGCGGCGTGTTCCCCAGCTGTCCCGGGATCAATCCTTCCCTGACCATGATGGCAATGTGCACGCGGGCCGCCGAGAACATCATCCAGCGCCTGACCAACAACGACATTGGGTAGCCGTCTCGACACAACAACAGCACAAATATGAGCGAATACATCAACTTCCGTGTCGACGGCCATGTCGCGGAACTCATGCTGGACAGGCCCGACAAGCTTCACGCACTCAATGTGGACATGCTGAACACGCTGGCGGAGCATGTCCAGGACATCGATCGCAACCATGAGATCCGGGTATTGGTGATCACCAGCACGGGCGACCGATCGTTCTGCTGCGGTGCGGACATCATCGAGTGGTCGGCCATGTCCCCGGTGGAAATGTGGCGAACGTGGATCAAGCCACGCCCGCAAAATCGTGTTCAGCGGCACCTTCACCACGGCCGGCCTCAACCTGGAGATGGAGGATCGGAGCCTCCACGTCCGGAACGAGGGCAAGGTGCGAAAGTTTGTCGACCAAGTCGAGCATTTCACGTTCAGCGGACACCATGCCAAGGAGCGAGGCCAGGACGTAACGGCAGTTACGGAGCGCTGCGTGCTACAACTCGGTACGGACGGCTGGATCGTCACGGAGATCGCACCCGGCGTGGACTTCGACCGGGATGTCCAGGCTCGGTGCGGGTTCCGGTTGCACCGCTCATCCGACATGCGCTCGATGGATCCGTCCCTGTCTGCACCCGAATCGATTAACCTCAAGCTGCAGCCAACCGCCTGACCACGACCATGTCCCAACCGAAGTCGTCCCCTGTCTTTTCGCCGCGTCAGCACGAAACCGCCGCCGCCCTGTTCGAGCGGCTCTTCCCCGCCGACGACGGGTTGCCCGGTGCTGCCGAGATTGGCGTCATGGGGTACCTGGAAAATACCTTGACCGGGTATGCCAAGGAGGACGCGCCTGCCTACCGAAAGGGACTGGACTGCCTGGACCAGGCCGCAGTGGACCTTACCGGTCTCCATTTCGCAGCATGTAGCGACGAACAGAAGGACGATCTGCTCAAGGCCCTCAAGGCCGGCGAACTGGCCGGATTTCGCCATCCCACCGGCCCCGACTTCATGGACATGGCGATCGGCCACATGCAGGAGGGAGTGTTTTCGGATCCGGTGCACGGAGGCAACCGGGACAAACTGGGCTGGAAGACCATCGGGCATCCCGGTGTCTGGCTCAGCCACTCTCCCGAGGAGATGATGTCCTCCGAACCGGTCATGAAAGGAGGCCGGTTCCGCTCGCTGGAGGATTTGAAGGGCCTTGAGTTCACCAGGCCCGACGGTCAGTTGCCGGTTCCGCCGCAGTTCGACCCGGATGCCGGCCTCAACCCTCCAGACGGCGAGGCCGATGTCATCCTGATCGGACTGGGCATGATGAACAGTGTGGTGGCACCCATGTTCGCCGAAGCCGGCTTGAAGGTTGTCGCCCTGGAGGCCGGACCGTATCTGTCGCGGCGCGACTACCTCCCGGACGAATTGCAGCAGGCCTACTACGCGCGAGCCGGCTTGGGACCGAAGTTCAACAGCGAATCCCCCCGCTGGCGCCGCAATGAAGGTGAACCAACCCAACCGGCCACCTATTCGCTGGGCCGGATGGTGAACGGTGTGGGCGGGTCCTCGTACCACTACGGCACCTGGCTGCGGCGTTTCCACCCACACCACTTCCGCCTCCGTTCCCGCATCCAAGAGAACGGCTGGGACCACCTGCTCCCGGACAACAGCCCGGCGGCCGACTGGCCGATTTCCTACGAGGATCTGGAGCCCTATTATTCCCGGCTGGAATGGGACATTGGCATCTCCGGCATCAGCCATCTCCCCAGAATCCCGCGGAGCCGGGACCTGCCCAACCCGCCGATGCTACCCTTCCGCTACGGCGAGGTGTTCCGGGAGACAGCCGAGCGCATGGGGTTGCAACCCTATCCGGTCCCGTCCGGAATCAACACAGTGCCCTACCGCGGCCGCCCGGCCACAACGTACTCCGGCTGGATATGCGGTTTCGGGACCTTTGACGACAGCGTCTGGATGCCGGCAACCGAATGTGTGCCGAAGGCCTTGGCAACCGGCAACCTCGAACTGAAGGCACGCTGCCGGGCGCTCCGCATCCTGGCGGACGATTCGGGCCACGCGTGCGGAGTTGAATACTTTGCACCTGACGGCCAGGTCCACGTCCAAAGGGGACGTTGCCTGATCCTGGGCACCTACCTGTGGGAAAACCTGCGTCTGCTGTTCCTTTCCAACGACGACCGACATCCCGGAGGATTGGGCAACAACCGGGAACAGTTGGGCCGGAACGTGATGACCAAGAACTTCGCCCACGTCTTGGCGATGTTCCCGGATCAGGTTTTCAACCGCCATGCCGGGTTCGCACCGCAGTCCTTGATCCTGGACGATTTTCTCTACGACGACTTTGATGCCGAGGCCAACGGCTTCATTGGCGGGGCCACCATCAGCGCCGAACCGAACGTCAATCCACTCGCCATCAGCAAGGAGGCCCTGCCTCCGGACGTGCCCGACTGGGGGCCGAGGTACAAGGAACATATCCGCAACTGGCAACACCAGGGAGTTTTGCGCGTACAACCGGAAACCCTGCCGCACACCCACAACTTCGTTGACTTGGACCCGCTGTATCGAGACAAGAGCGGTCTGGGCCTGCCCGTCCTTCGCATCACCTACGACATGCGCGAAAACGAACACAAGCTGTCGCAGTGGATGGAAGACAAGTGCCAGGAAATCCTGCTTGAGATGGGCGGACAGAATCCGTGGCCGGGTCCCAGATTCACCGGTGTCGGCAGCTGCCACGATCTGGGCGGGATCCGCATGGGCGAGGATCCGACCGCCTCGGTCGTGGATCCGAATCTGGAAGTGCACGACACCCCCGGTCTCTTTGTCTTCAGCGGCGGTGTGTTCCCCAGCTGTCCCGGGATCAATCCTTCCCTGACCATGATGGCAATGTGCACGCGGGCCGCCGAGAACATCATCCAGCGGCTGACCAACAACGACATTGGGTAGCCGTCTTGATACAACAACTACACAAACTACACACATGAGTGAACACATCAACTTCCGCGTCGATGGCCATGTCGCGGAACTTACGCTGAACAGGCCCGACAAGCTTCATGCTCTCAATGTGGACATGCTGCACGCGATGACGGAGCATGTTCAGGAAGTGGACCGCAACCATGAAGTCCGGGTCCTGGTGATCACCAGCACAGGCGACCGCTCATTCTGCTGCGGCGCGGACATCATCGAGTGGGCCGCCATGTCCCCGGTCGAAATGTGGAGAGTTTGGATCAAGACCGGCAGCAGTCTGATGAACAGTATCAGGGCATTGGCGATCCCGGTGATCGCGTCGATGAACGGATTAGCCCTTGGCGGAGGTTTGGAGCTGGCATTGGCCGCAGACATCCGGATTGCCACTACTACGACTCGTGTCGGGATGCCCGAAGCCAAGCTGGGCATCATTCCTGGATGGGGCGGCACACAGGTTCTTAAGCAGGTGATCGGACCCAGCCGGACCAAACAGTTGATATTCACGGGCGAAGTCATTTCCGCGGCCAAGGCCGAGAGTTGGGGTCTGATCAACGAGGTCGTGGAACCGGAAGAAATCGAGCAACGAACCACTTCCATGGCCGAGGCCATCGCGTCCAATGCCCCGATTGCCGTGCAGGCGACAAAGGCCTTGGTGGACGCGGAGTCGAGCCGTCACGACGGACCGCATCTGGAAGGAATTGCCGGTGCCTTGACGCAGTTCACGGAAGACGCGAGTATGGGGGTCGAGGCATTCAAGAACAAGCAGCGGACAAACCCGGAGTTCCGCGGGCAATAGGTCTGTTCCGCACCGGCTTTGGCATCTTTCTGTTGAGAGCAACCTCTATGTCCGCAGTATGCAATCCGGGAAGTTCGCCGCAAACGGGCGTCGTCAACACCGCCACAGCACCTTGTCGATACGGTGCCGTCCTGGTGGCGGCGTCCGAACGAGGGATTTGCGATATTCAGCTGGGTGTGGACCGGGAAACGCTGGTTGATAACTACCGATGCACAGCGACGAACGACGTCAACTGGGTAGTCGGCGACGAGCAGCCCGAATGGCTAGCTACCGTCTTGAAACTGGTCCAAAACCCAAAGTGCGCGCTCGACTATCCCTTGGATGTTCGGGGAACCACATTCCAGAAACTCGTGTGGGAAGCACTGTGCAATGTATCTCTAGGGCAAACGACTACGTACAGCGCGCTCGCGGAAGCCATCGGCAAGCCCAAGGCGTATAGGGCAGTGGGAGCTGCGTGCGGAGCCAACCGGCTGGCCCTGGTCATCCCCTGCCACCGGGCACTGAGGAAAGGCCAAGGCCCGCTCGACTACCGATGGGGGGCAGATATCAAGCAGCAAATCCTCATGGCAGAGGCTTCCTGGGCGCTTGATCCCCCATAACGGACGACAACCACCCGGCAAACAAAGTCCTCAACGTTACCAAACTAACCCGCACAAGGGCCGCATCATGCTTCTCAAACCGCTGACCGACGCACTGGCACTGGTGGGCGACCGCATCAAGAATTTCGAGCACGAATTTACGAACAACGAACAGCAGACCCGGCTGTCGCTAGTCGATCCGGTTCTCAAGGCCCTTGGTTGGGATCCCCAAGACCCAACTACTGTGAAGGTTGAGTATCAAGTGCGCCAACGCAACCGCAACAACATCCGAGTGGACTATGCGCTCCTTGACTCAAAGCAGGAACCGGTCGCTTTCGTTGAAGCCAAGAAGCTGGGAACCGACCTCGGACCTGCCCAACTTCAACTGTTCGAGTACGCAGTCGGCAAGTCAGTTCCATATGCTATAGCCACTAATGGAGCAGATTGGTCCATTTACAAGCAGGAGCAAACAGGCACTGACTTCCATGCCAAACGTCTGCTGGCGATTGAGATTCCAGATCAATCTTCGACGGTGACTGCCGTCAAGTTGCTGTCGCTGTGGAGAGGATTGCTCACATCACAATCCTCAATTGATCAAATCGCGCCGGCACTGGACACGCTTGAGACACAACTGCCCAAACCCAAAACAGCAAACGTCCTTACCTCCCGGACGGCAACGGAGGAAGACCACTGGCAACCCGTACCGGGACCCGTATCACCCAAGCCGTTAGTGCATGAAACGACTGGTGATCATTCTGTTGAAACATTCACCTTACGGGACCTACCCGACGTTACAGGCAGGAAACCAACAAGGCTGACGTTGCCAAGAGGTATGAGCAGGAAGATTGGATCGTGGAAATCACTGTTAGTAGAAGTTGTGACATGGTTGTACAACACCAATCAACTGAAAGTGGACATGCCATGGCCCGGTATTCCTAATAGCACTAGAAATGTTCTCCAAAACACTAAGATTTTATACAAGGACGGGACAGAATATACACAGCAGGATGAAATTAAACCAGAGAATAAAATTAAACCGACTTTATTTTTGAATTTAAAACTGGGTTCAGTAGCGATTTGTGAACACATAGACAAGTTGTTGACTGACTGTGAAATTGACAGTTCAGAGGTCAGCGTAACTTTGGCACCCCTGAAACGGTAGGACACTCCCTTCATCAAGTCGTTCGAGTACGAGGATGCTCCAAGTTGCACGAATGATCCGGTTCATCAGGTGGCTTTAGCCGGCCAGTTACCGGATATTCCATCCAGCACCCCCAGTTTCCAAATCCGACCGCGCGTCCCGTCACTACGCCCGCACCGTCCGCTCGGGCATCTTGACCGCCACGCCAAAACCGGTGAGCGACAGGCTATGGCAGGTCGATACTTGGCTCAATTGCGACTAAATCACAGATGACCACCGATCTGAGCGTAAACGTTTCCATGTCCCGGAGGTGGACAATCGGTCTTGGGACAAGATCCCTGAGGAAGATCTGTTTCTGCAACTCCGCCTACTTCCATAGAATCCCGGTAACGCTCCGGGGTAACCCGCTGCACCGCCTCCCTCTCGGAGAACTACCCATGACTCATACAGATCCCATTCTGGTGGAAGTTATCCACAACTACCTACTGTCGGCGGCGCGCGAGATGCAGCGCAACCTGATCCGAACCTCCTACAGCACCATCATCTACGAGATCCACGACTTTGGCCTCGGCATCTACGACGACCAGTGCAACCTGTTGGCCGAAGCACCTGGCCTG
The DNA here is from genome assembly GCA_965208365.1 of Caldilineaceae bacterium. Lineage (GTDB taxonomy): Bacteria > Chloroflexota > Anaerolineae > Caldilineales > Caldilineaceae > Bin34. Next base: position 4,197,513 of record OZ242330.1, read on the forward strand.
GCAGTCTTCACCCGAGGCAATGACTATGGTCTACGCAAGGTGGTGGAGTTCCTCGGTGAGGACAACCTCCATCCGGGCGACCTGATCCTACTCAACTACCCATACTGGAGTTCCGCCCACATCCTGGACGTGTTGGCGGTATCGCCCATCTTCCACAAGGAGGAATTGATGGGTTTCACCGCCGTGAAGCAGCACTGGCTGGATCTGGCCCAGAAGGATCCGGGTTACTGCCTGGACACGACGGACGTCCATCAGGAAGGCCTGATCCTCCCCTGCAGCAAAATCTACGAGCGGGGCGTCCTAAACCGCCAAGTGCTCAACCTCATCCGCTTCAACACGCGCATGCCCGATCGGGTCATCGGGGACATGCACGCCCAAATCTCCTCCTGCCGCACAGGGGAACGACGGGTACAGGACCTAGTGGCGCGTTTCGGCATTGATGCGTACCGGGAGGCAGTAACCGAAATCCTCGATCACGGCGAGCGGTTGGCCCATGCAGGCCTGGCAAAGCTACCGAAGGGAACTTGGACGGCCCATGACTTTCTGGACGACGACGGCATCGACACGGAACGGCTGGTGAAGATGCAGGCAACCGTGACTGTTTCGGAAAGGGAGATGGTCGTGGACTGGTCCGGCTCCGATTCCGCCGTCAAGGGCCCCATCAACCTGCCCATTGGCTCGACTATGGGAATCAGCGCATTGGTGTTCAAGGCGATTACCACGCCCGACAGCCCCGCCAACGCCGGCAACTTCCGGCCCTTGAAGGTCATCGCGCCGGAAGGTTGCGTCATGCATGCACAACCCCCGGCTCCCACCTTTACCCTCTGGACTTCCCTGTTGGCTCCCGAGGTTATCACCAAGGCCCTGGCGCAGGGCATGCCCGATCTGATTCCGGCCTGTTCAGGCGGTGACGTGTTTGACGTGATGGGGGTCGGCATCCATCCGGATACCGGTCAGTACTGGCTGGAGGCAACCAACGAAGGCGTTGGTTTTGGGGCACACGCCGGAAGCGATGGCGAGACCGGGATCATGCACCTGTCCGAACCCGGATGCCGAAACAATCCCATCGAAGTGCTGGAAACCAAGGCGCCGTGGTTGATCGAGGCCTACGCCATACGTCAGGACTCGGGAGGTACGGGCCAGCACCGCGGCGGCCTTGGGGTTCTGCGCAGTTACCGCTTCCTGGCGGACGCGGCCTGCCTTACCTTGGTCAAGAAGACCCGCACCCGTCCGTGGGGCATGGCCGGAGGTGGAGATGGCGTTCAGGGAGAGGTGATCGTTCGGCCCGGTACGGACCGGGAGAAGGTCACCGGTGCCGTCTACGAACACATGCAACCCGACGAGGTTCTGGTCAACTGTTCCGGAGGTGGCGGAGGTTGGGGGGATCCTGTTCGGCGCGATCCGGAAGCAGTCCTGGAAGACGTTCGGATGGAATACGTCTCACCCGAAGCCGCCCGATCCGAGTACCGGGTTGCCATCGACTTGGAACGCATGGAGGTCGACGAGGCAGCCACGAAAGCTTTGCGGGAAGGTGACACGCTGTAGGGCCTTGCCGACCGTTGTAGGGCCGCGGCTGTCCAGATCCGTTTCGGCAATTCCGCTCCCGACTTTGGAACAAGGGGACCGCATCGCCGCCAAACGGTTCTGTGAGCGGTCATCCAAACCAAACACCGAAACACCAAGGCAGGTTGGGTTACAGGGAGGATTTTGTGCATATAGCAGTTGACGTTGGCGGCACCTTCACGGATGTCAGCATCCTGGACGAAGCGACCGGTGCCTACCGGTTCGAAAAGGTGGAGACCGTACCGTCGGATCCCGCCTCCGGGGTTTTGGCCGGATTGGACAAGGCGGTAGTCGAGCCGCAGAAAATCGCCTACTTCATACACGGCACGACCCTCGGCATCAACGCGCTTCTGACGCGCACCGGAGCCAACGTCGCAATCGTCACCACACGCGGATTTCGCGACGTGTACGAACTGGGCAGGACCGACCGCGATCCGATGTACGACTTCAAGTACCGCAAACCCCCGGCCCTCGTGCCGCGGCACAGAGTCTTCGAGGTCGAGGAACGTCTGAATTTCCGAGGCGAAATCCTCACTCCCTTCAATCAGGACGACGCACTCCAAGTTGCATCCCGCATTGGAAACTCGGGTGCGGAGGCGGTGGCGATCTGCTTTCTGCACAGCTATGCCAACCAGATCCATGAACTTGCAATGCAGGAAGCACTGGCACAGGTCTGTCCCGACCTGCCGGTAACCCTCTCCAGTGATCTCTGCCGGGAGTACCGGGAGTACGAACGGACGAGCACGGCAGTGGTAAATGCCTATATCCAGCCGATCACGCGTGCCTATCTGGGACAGCTGGACCGGACGCTGGCGGAAGCCGGTTCGCACGGTCAATTCCTGCTGACCCGCTCCGGTGGCGGCGTGATGACGGTGGCCTCGGCCCAAGCGGAGCCGGTGCAGCTGATCCTCTCGGGACCAGCAGCGGGAGTCATCGGCGCGGCTGCCTTCGGCGAGGTCATCGGGGTTCCGAATCTGATCACGCTCGACATGGGCGGCACTAGCCTCGACACTTCGCTTATCGTGGACGGACAGCCTCGATACAACAATGACCAGATCTTTGAGGGTCTGCCCATTTCCAAACCCGCCATCGACATCCACACCATTGGCGCCGGCGGCGGCAGCATCGCCTGGGTGGACGCGGGAGGGCACCTGCAGGTGGGTCCCCAAAGTGCGGGCTCCGTACCCGGACCGGTCTGCTACGGCAAGGGCGGCCGTGAAATCACGGTAACTGACGCCGCCCTGGCAGTGGGCTACCTCGACCCGGGCAACTTCCTGGGTGGCGAAATGGCACTGCAGGAAACCCGAACACACGCGTTGCTTTCCCAACTGGCCAAGCAAACCGGCATGCAACCCCTGGATGTCGCGAACGGAGTCCTTCGCATCAGCACGGTCAAGATCGCCGGTGCGGTAAGGGAAATCTCGGTGGAGCAGGGACACCACCCGCACGACTTCTCACTCTTCGCCTTTGGCGGCGGAGGGCCGTTGCTGGCCTGCAGCGTGGCGCGGGAATTGGGTTTGCCTACCGTCGTAGTACCTCCGGGCGCGGCCAATTTCTCGGCGTTCGGCATGCTGATGGTTGACGTGGTACACGACTTCGCCCAAACGTTTATCTCCGGTATCGCCTCCCTCCAGTTGGATGCAGTGAACCGTATACGCGAGTTGCTTGCGCAGGAAGCCCGCGCCGCATTGGATGCCGATGGCATCGGTCCGCAGGACCGCCGTTTCGAACCGTTTGCCGAAATGCGCTACACGGGACAGGAACACGCGGTGACGATTCCCCTGCCCGCGAACCCATTGACCCCGGACGACGTACCGGAATTGGTCGCCCGCTTCAATACAGTGCACGAACGGCACTACGGGCACAGCATGGAGGATCCGGTCGAAATCGTGACGCTGCGCCTGCGGGCGACCGGCCTGCTTCCGAGGCCCGACATTCCCGAGATGAAGGAGACCGCGACACCTCAAGCTCCTCAGCCCAAGGGATCGCGCGCCGTTGCGGGATCACCGGTCACCTATACCGTCTACGAGCGCGCGGCTTTGCCCAAGGGAATGTCACTGCATGGCCCGGCCATCGTTGAGGAACCCACCTGCACGACCGTACTGCATGAGGACGACATTCTGACTGTGGGTTCCCATGGGGAACTGCACATCGCAATCGGCTGAAAGAGTCCTGCAGAACCCCAATTTGTTGCCGGCCCTTCCAAGGTCCGAACACGGCTGAGTTCCAGGCATCGCGTCGCGGGCATTGAGTCCAATCGTGCGCAACCGAATGGTTGGCAATCAAAGAAATACGCCAAGTTATAGACGTTCTGAATGTCGATGAGCACGAAATGCTCAAAAACACACTCCCAGGGGATGTGGTTGGAGCAACGCTCCAGCGGGCGGAGAGGAATTCGGGCTCAACTCAACCATGGGCGCGCCGAACAAACACTGCCTCCACATCCGCCCATGACAACCCCCTGTCCGCAAGCAGTACCAGGCTGTGGTAGAACAGGTCCGCCATCTCGCTGGCCAGTCGGCCATCGTCCTGCGCCAAGGCCGCGATCACAACTTCAACGCCCTCTTCCCCAACCTTCTGCGCAATCCGTTGTGTTCCGTCCCTGAAGAGAGACGTGGTGTAGGAACCCTCCGGCATGTCGGCCTGCCGCTGTCGAATGATTCGTTCAAGGTCCCGAACTACATCGCTCATTGTTTCCGCTCCAAGTCCGATTCCAATCGTCGAAAGAAGCAGCTCCTGGCCCCGGTGTGGCAAGCAGGCCCGTGCGGCTTGGCCAGCAGTACGAGCGTGTCCCCGTCGCAATCGACCAGGATCCCCTCAACATCAATGAAGTTGCCGCTGGTGGCCCCTTTGTGCCAGATTTCCTGCCGGCTTCGACTCCAGAACACGGCCTGACCCAATTCAGTGGTTTGCTCCAGCGCCTCTAGGTTCATCCAGGCAACCATCAGGACTTCCAGGGAATCGGCATCCTGAACCACCGCGGTAACCAATCCCTGGGCATCGAACTTGACGCTTTCCAGAAACTCGGCGCTATCCAGCACCTGTGCGTCGGTCGTCATGGCTGCTCCTTCAGGAACCGAACCCGTCAAGGCGGACCGGAATCCCCTTGGCCGCCATGTGTTCCTTGACTTCCCGAATGCTCAATTGCCGGAAGTGAAAAAGCGATGCGGCCAAGGCCGCGGCAGCACCGCCCTTGGTTACGGCATCGGCAAAGTGGCTGGCCTGGCCCGCGCCCCCACTGGCAATGACCGGTATTGAGACGGCATCGCTAACGGCCCGGGTCAATTCAAGATCGTAGGTTTCCTGGGTTCCGTCGCCGTCCATCGACGTCAGCAGCAACTCTCCCGCGCCCTTCTCTTCCACCTGTTGGGCCCACTCCACGGCATCCAGGCCCGTGTTGATGCGCCCCCCGCGCACATAGACGTCCCAGGCAGGGCCGGCACCGGGCGGTGTCTCCCGCCGCTTGGCGTCGATGGCCGTCACGATGCATTGACTGCCGAACCGCTCGGCACCGTGGGAGATGATGTTGGGGTTGCGCACCGCGGCGCTGTTGACGGACACCTTGTCCGCGCCGGCCAATAGAATCGCCCGCATGTCGTCCTCGCTGCGAATCCCGCCGCCGACCGTGAATGGAATGAATACGGCATCAGCCACCTGCCGCACCATGTTGGTGACAATCTCACGGGCTTCGTGGGTTGCGGTGATATCCAGGAATACCAGTTCGTCCGCGCCTTCCCGGTCGTAGAAGATGGCTTGGCTGACCGGATCCCCGGCATCCACCAAGTCCACAAATTCCACGCCCTTGACCACACGTCCGTTGTGAACGTCCAGACAGGGAATAACCCGTTTGGCCAACATGAATCAACTCCCGGCTTTGCAGGCGGCGATGGCTTCCGGCAGTTTCAAGGCCCCGGTGTACAGGGCCTGGCCGGAAATGAACCCGATGATTCCTGGCTCCGTCAGGTTGACCAGGGCTTGCACATCCGCCAGAGAACCAATGCCGCCGCTGGCAATGACGCTCAAGCCCGACTCGCGGGCGAGGTCCGCCGTCTCCTGGAGATTCACACCGGTCAGCATCGCATCCCGCGCAATATCGGTATAGACAATCAGTTCCACACCCAGGTCCTGCATGCGCCTGGCCACCTCCACCGCGGCCAGATCGGTCTGTTCCTGCCACCCGTGCGTAGCCACCATGCCACCCCGCGCGTCCAGCCCCGCCACTACCCGGTCGGCCCCAAACTCCAAAACAGCGTCCTTCACCACATCGGGCTCGCGTACGGCCACCGTACCGAGTATCACCCTGGTCGCTCCGAGATCCAGGATGTACCTGACGTCGTCCAGGGAGCGGATGCCGCCGCCGAACTGCACCGGCACGTCCACGGCCCGGCGGATGTCCGAGAACGCCTGCACGTTAACCGGCACCTCGGCTGCTTCATCCACGACCTGCCCCAAGGCCCCGTCCAGGTTCACCACGTGGAGCCACTCGGCGCCTTCGTCAACCCAGTGTCGGGCCATTGCCGAAGGTTCCTGGCTAAAGACGGTTTCGGCACTGGGGTCGCCTTGGCGCAGCCGCACACAGGCACCGTTGCGCAAATCGATTGCGGGGAATACGATCACTGGCCATCACCAAAAATGTCAGGGTTGAATTCCATCCACCGGCCGGATGTCCCATCCCGGGACAACGGGCCTTTTCAAGCGGCCCGTTCCTCAACGGTCCGCATAAAGTTGGTCAGGATTCGAAGACCAACCTGCTGGCTCTTTTCGGGGTGGCATTGGATGCCCCAAAGGTTGCCGGATTGCAGCACGCTGGCATAGGACACTCCGTAGTCGGTCGTGGCCAAAACCACGGACTCGTCGGTGGGAACACACCGGTACGAGTGGGCGAAATAGGCATAGGCATGGTTCGGGACTCCGTCCAGCAACGGGTCGGTTCGCTGTTGGTGGAGTTGATTCCACCCAATCTGCGGGACGCGCAACATACGCGCCGGCTCCCGAGGATCGGCCATCGCCTCCGGGAAGCGCAGGACCTGACCGGGCACAAGGCCCAGACCCTGATGGCGTCCCATTTCCTCGCTCTCGTCCAGCAACAACTGCATGCCTACGCAAATCCCGAACAACGGCACCCCGTCAGCCACCGCCTCCAGCATGGGCTCTTCCCAACCCTTGTTGCGGACATTGTCGACGCTGCTCCCGAACGCGCCTTGGCCCGGCAGCACCAGGGCACTGAAGCCGGTCAGGCATTGAGCCCGGTCCAAAATCACCACTTCGATGTTCAGCGGACCGGCCACATGCGTGAACGAGTTGCTGATGCTGCGCAGATTGCCGACCCCGTAGTCGATGATGGCCACTGTCATGTGCCGTCCCCCGATCAACCGTCCAACTCGAAGTTTCGCACGATGGCAGGCGGAAACCGGCCTGAAAGACAATCCCTGCGCAATTGGCGCAGCCGCTCCTGGTACCGGTCCGCAGCCTGTCGGGTCAACCGATGCTCGGCGACTGCCCGTTCCAGAGGTCGCTCCCCGGTTACAACCAGTTTCCGGGTGCGGTTGGCCACCATGCCGAGGTACAGCGTACAGGTTTGCAGCCGCCGGTCCACATTTGTGACCTCCTCGCAGACTGGCATGAACCAGCCAACCGGGGCCAGATCGGGCCCAAAATACTTCTCCACCACGTAGTTGACTTCGGTCAGCCAAAACCGCATTCTGGTTCCGGACATCCCCATTCCACTGCTGGAGAAGGAAGCCTTCTCGATCAGCATGCGCCGAGTCTCAACGTAGTTGTATTCGATGGTGTCGCGGTCCGTCTCCCAGTCAGCCTGGACGAGGACGCGATTGCCGCAGGCATTGCCGTGGGCAATCAGAGCCTGAAACAGGTCCATTGCAGTTTGGTCGGCATGGATGAATACGGTATTGACGGCAAGTTTGAGACCATGGCGGGTCCAACGGCTGAACGATGGTGATTGGATACCGATCTGCCGACCTTCACGGGCACGACGGTCGTCCGCAAGGATGCCAACTCCCCGTTGGTGGCCAATCCCGCTTGGCCGAACGTCGGCGTAAGGCACTGGACCTGCAATGTTTCGCCGGTCCACGGCTCCACGTTGCAAGTTGTGGAGTCCAAGCGGACCCACGCCTCTTCACTTGGAGTCATGCCGCGCCTGTTGTGAACCTACGCCTGCCCGAACCCGTCGCGTATAGGATAATGCCCAAGGGCCATCGGAATCGTTGTCAACGCGTGGTCCCCATATTTTTCCGTTCACCGATCGCCTGCCATGATTCGCGGCTACCTCAACCGAGCCTGGCTCCCACTGCTGTGTGCCGCAGTGGTGGTTGCATTGGACCAGTGGACCAAGGTGCTGGTTCGCGAACACATCGAACTGCATCACTCGTCCACCCCTATTGCCTGGCTTGAAGGCATCTTCATGCTGGAACATGTCCACAACTACGGAGCCGCCTTCGGAATCCTCCAGAACGCGGGGATATTGTTCGTCATCACCACGGTGGTCATCTCCATTGCGATCCTGGTCAGCATTGGCCGTTTGGGAATATCGCAACGAGGTATGCAGGTTCTCATGGGACTCATTCTGGGTGGTGCCATTGGGAACTTCATCGACCGCATGACGCTGGGCTACGTGACCGACTTTGTGAAGGTGGGCATTCCCGGCAAGGCCTACTGGCCCAACTTCAATATTGCCGATTCGAGCATCGTGGTCGGTGTCCTGATCATGACCTTCATGGCTTGGCGACACGACATCTTCGCCAACGACGAGCAGCAGGAAGAGGGCCAATCCGACACCTTGACGCTGGCGCCGGAGGCGTCGGGTGGCAGCAACGACTCCGGGGTATAGGTGGATGTACAACAGCTGTCGTTCCGGACAAAGTTGGGCGACGCGGGCCTCCGACTTGATCAAGTGTGTGCCAGCCGACTGGCACCTCTGAGCAGAACCAGAGTCAAGGCGCTGGTCCAGAAGGGCAGTATCCTGGTGGACGGCCGGCCGTCCACACCGTCATTCCGTGTAAGCCCGGGCCAAACCGTCACGGTCGAAATGCCTGCACCGTTGACGGAAACCATCGAACCCTGGTCCATCAACCTGTCGATTGTCTTTGAGGATGAGCACCTGGCGGTCATTGACAAGCCGCCCGGTCTGTCCATGCACCCGGGGCCCGGCCATCCCAACCGGACTTTGGTTAACGCACTCGTCCATCGCTGGCCCGATTGGCACACCCTTGGTCCCGACAGCCGCCTGGGTCTGGTCCACCGTCTCGACATGGATACGTCGGGCCTGGTCGTGGTCGCGCGCACTGCGGCCGCCCAAGTCAAGCTCCAGCGACAATTCAGCGAACGCACCGTAGGCAAGTCCTACACGACCCTGTTGGACGGGTGGCTCGAACCCCAGAGCGGAACCGTGGATGTTCCGCTGGGACGCCACCCGCGCTGGCACCAGCGTCAGGCTGCCTTTCCGGCAGGTTCCGCGGTTGCCGGGATCCGAATACGGGATGCCCTGACGGACTTCAAGGTCTCCCGCTACCTGGTCTCGCGTCCGCCGGGCCTGCAGCATCCATTTTCCTTGACGGACCTGCGCCTGCACACGGGCCGGACCCACCAAATCAGGGTTCACATGGCATGGCTGGGATTCCCGGTGGTAGGTGACCGGGTGTACGGCCTAACGAAACCGAGATTGCACATGACCAGACAGTTTCTTCATGCGTCAAGGTTGTCCTTCGATCACCCGTGTACCGGAGAACACATGACATTCCAATCCGATCTGCCCGGGGATTTGGCAGGTCCCCTCGCCGGCCTTGCTCCGGCAGACTGAGCACGGTCGCTCGACCTGGCTTTGGCCGCCAACCGGAAACCGGCCGATTTCGCCGACGACAGGCACACCGCGACCTGAGCAACACCGGAATTGCCCATGAACGGCAAGTGGCGTGCCGCGCGCATCCTGCTGGGCCTGCGCCTGCATTGGTGGCTGATCCTGATCAGCGTGGTGCCGTCGTTCGCACCGGTACTCAGGCCGGATCCCTTTGTCCCGGACTTGGCCCACCTTGCACCATGGCGGTATTCGGTTCTCCAACTGGAACTCGATGCCGCCAGCTACGCACTGGCACGCCTCGTCAATGAACGTCCCCGAGCGTGGACCGACAGGGAACGCCGCGAGTTTGTCAGACGATATGCGTCCCACCTTGAGGCTCGTTGGCAAGCCAATGAAGGGATGTGGCTGGCCACTCAACTCCTGGATCCTTTCGATTATGTAAACTACTACCGGTACGATGCCGAGCGACTCAAGGAAGATGCGTGGCTTGGCCTTCACCGAAACGAGCTGGAACTCGTTGTTCAGTTCGAGGTGATGGAGGAACTCGCGCGCCTAGGGTTCGTTGCCCCTGGCCGGGTATTCCCGCCCGTTGTGTTCCGGTTGACGGATCCTCCAATTTTGGTCACGTACAGCCCGCGCGATGTGATTCAAACCATCGGCTTTGCCTATGTCCGGCCAAACACGCCTTGGGCGCAGGCCGATACCTATGAGGACATGGTGCTGACCGAGCACAACCTGAGTGCCCACCTCAGCCGCGTGGGCGGGATTGCCACCTATCCGACATCGGTCAATCCCCTCACCCGGGATCTGGAATACTTGTACGAAGTGGTGGCCCACGAGTGGATTCACACCTGGTTGGCCTTCAGGCCCCTGGGCATTCGCTACCTGCAGTCAGACGACTTGCGCACCATCAACGAAACGGTGGCCACGATCTTTGGTGAGGAAATGGGCCGGCGCATCATGTTGCGCCACTACCCGGAACTTATTGGCAGACCCCCACCCGCCACCATGCTTCCCATCCAACCGGAACCGGTGCCGGAGGATGTGGAGGCCGATCCGGAAATTGCCAACGGCGAAACAGATGATTCCGAATCGGAAAGCGGTTTCGATTTCCGGGATGCGATGCGCGAAACCAGATTGGAAACGGACCGGCTCTTGGCAGAAGGGTTAGTCGAAGACGCGGAGGCCTACATGGAAACTCGGCGCCAGTACATCAACGCCCACGGCTACTTTATCCGCAAGCTCAACCAAGCCTACTTTGCGTTCCACGGAACATACGCGACCACCGGCGGCAGTTCAAGCGACCTGGGACCAAAGCTGGAAGAACTGCGTAGACTATCACCCGACCTGTGGACGTTTATGGACACAGCCGCGGACCTTTCCAGTCGCAGTCGATTGGAACAGGCTCTCGATACGGCGCGGCACGCCGCCGAATAAGTCGGCGGCCGAGAGGCTCCGTTCGCAAACTGTGCCGGTTTTACAGGGATGCTTGCCAACCCACCGGCCGTGCCGGCAACTTAGATTCAATCCGGGAACATATCCGGTTCTGACATGTTTCTGTCCGGTGGACAACCTCGCCAATCACACAAGCAACCTCGTCGATGCCCCAATGATAGGCAACGTCAAATCCGTGGGGGTTCTGGTCTCACTCACTCTCGAACGTCCGGTTCGCCTCAGGCAGAACCATCAACTGCATCCTACAGACATGAGCGCGCCCAACCAGCCGAGTCCGGATTTTGGATGTCGACTCGCGGTTGGGGGTGAAGCCGAATGCGTCAGCCGCCTCTGGAGCCCATGTCGATGTCCAGGTCCGGAAGCTTCTCCGCCGGTTCGTAGCCGAAGAACTGCGCCAGGAAACTGGTCTCGGCCTGCAGGGACCGGACAATGTTCTCGGCCTTGCGGAATCCGTGCTGTTCCCCTGCGAACAACAGATAGGCCACCGGAACGCCCCGGGCGCGCAAGGCATCAACCATCATCTCGGCCTGGTTGGGCAGCACGATCTTGTCCTCATCCCCTTGCAGGAAGAGCACGGGACAGGTGATGCCTTCGGCTCCGGTCAGAGGCGACCGCTCCTCGTAGATGTGCGCCTCCTCCGGGTACCTGCCCACCAGCGAATCCAGATATCGGGACTCGAACTTGTGGGTCTCCCGGGCCAAGGCACCGAGGTCGCTGACCCCGAAGTAGCTAATCCCGACATGGAACCGGTCGGTGAAGGCCAGGCAGGCCAGCGTGGTGAAGCCGCCCGCGCTACCGCCGGAAATCGACAACCGCTGACCATCGGCCAGCCCCTGTTCCACCAGATGGGTGGCTGCATTGGAGCAGTCCTGGACATCCACCAGGCCCCAGGTCCCATTCAGGCGCCGGCGATAGGCCGTTCCATAGCCGGTGCTGCCGCCATAGTTGACATCCACCACCGCGAAGCCGCGGCTGGTCCAGTACTGGATCTGCAAATCCAGGTTGTTACCGGTCTGGGAAGTGGGGCCGCCATGGCTCTTGACCCTGAGCGGCGGTAGTTCACCTTCGGCAACTTCGTATTCGGGATTGGCCGGCGGATAGTACCAGGCATGAGCCGTCTGACCGCCTTCCGTTTCGAACTCGACGGCCTGTGGCATCGAGTAGTACGCCGGGTCTACGTCAACTTCGTTCGATGTCCTGAGTTCCCTAACCTCCCGACTCGCCAAGTCCAGAAGCGCCAGCGTGGGGAAATGGGTGGGGCTGGCCGCCAGGAACAGACCGTGGCGTTCGTTGGCCGACAGGGAGGAGAACGACGAGTAAGGCGTGTCCACGGGATCCAGTTCCCCGGTGTCCAGGTCCAGAATCCCCAAGTTGCCGCCCGAGGCGCCCGACCAAGTGCACAGAATGTGCGTTCGGTCGATGAACGCGTACTTCGACAGGCCAAACACCCACTGCGGAGCTCCGAACTCGGCTTCCATCGGACACACGTTGGTCGGAGCCTCGGCATCCATGCGGTACAGGTTCCACCAGCCGTCCGGATCCGCCACGCAAAACAGTTCGTTGTCGGGAGACCAGGCTGGCTGGAAGATGGACACGCCGGATTCGGCCCAGACCAGTTCCGGCTGTACCGCCTCCCCGAACTCGTCGAGGTCCGTCATCCACAACTCGGTTTCGTCCCACGGCATGTCCGGATGGTTCCAGGCCAGCCAGGCCAATTTGGTTCCATCCCGGCTGAGAACGGGGGAGGAATAGAAGTCGTGGCCCTGTGCCATGACGACCACCGAGCCGCGCGCTTCCGTGTCCACCATCACCAGCGTGTTCGAACACTCCTGGTTGGGCACGGAGTGGTCCTCGCGGACCGCGTACACGCGCCCGGTGGACCGGTTCACCGCAAAGTCCGCGTATCGGCACTGGTTCGGCGGCAGGAACTGTTCGATGCGCCGCCGACCCGACGAGCGCCACGTGTACAGGCAATCGTCGGCGAAGTTGCTGAACAACACCTTGCTATCCAGTACTCCGTAGGGATTTCCACCGTACTCGTGCACTTTGGTGCGTACGCTGTACTGCCCCGAAACCAGATCCCGTGGCCGCTGCCCGAAAGTCTGGCGCACCAGGGCATAGCGCCCCTCGTTGCCGGGCCGCATCTCCACCCAGTAGACATCGTCGTCCACCAGCTTGGGGTCGTAGATCGATATGGACTTCGAGGTCAGCAGTTCCGCCGTGATCGGGGACTGCCAGGATCCGCATGGTGCTGTCTTGGACATGAAACTTCCGTTGAATGGGTTTTGCGACAAGGTTGGGCCGGGGATCAGCCTCCGGCCTCTCCGCGCACGGCGCGTGCTTCGCGCGCCGCGGTGATCAAAGCCTCCTGCGCGGGCACGTAGCCGGCTGGATTCAGTGCCTCCTCCATCCAACTGCTGACGACCGCCAGTTCTTGGGCAAACGTTGTACTGGGACGCAGCGGCACCGATGCGCGCACCGTGTCCATGGCGGCGCGCTGCCAATCGTACTTCGCGTCGGCCATCAGGTCGTGTTCGTAGACGTAGCGATAGGCCGGCTTGGGTGCAACATCGGCAATCCGCCGCTGCAGGGCAATGTTGTCCGGACCCAGCCACCAAACCCCGAAGGCCGCCGCGCCCTCGATGTTGCGGGCCCCGCGCGCCAGTCCCATGCAATTCGCCCAGAACGGCGTACCCGCTTTGGCCGAGTCCCGCTCGAGCCGCATGTTGGCGCCCGTGGTGGCGAAGCCGTCATTGCCCGCACCCTGGAAGGTGTTGGCCACCGCACCGTGCAGATCCACCGACGTCATGATGGCGGTCCGGCCCTGCATCCACATCCCGAAACCCCGTTCGTTTTCCGGCATCAGGTCCGACAGGACCATGTCCTGGAGCCAGGTGAGCGCCAGCAGCGCCACCTCTCCATCCCATTTGATGTGGTCGTCCGACGTATAGGGGTTCTCCTCCCCGCTCCAAATCATGGCCACCAGATCCGACAGGGGACTGAAGGCCCGGTCGAACGGAATCAGCGACGACGACTGCTTGATCGCCTGGGCGGCCAGCATCGTGTCGTCCCAGGTGACTGGGGCCTCGGTCACGCCGGCCGCCTCCAGTGGGGCGTTCAGCCACCCCAGCGCAATGGAACTGACGTTGATCGGCAGCCCCATCTGCTGTCCGCGGGCCCGCGCAGCCTCCCGCACCGGCAGATCCATGCCTTCCATGATCCGGTCCGCGCTGGGGAGACCGCCTTCTTCCAGATGGGCGTCCCAGGGCTGGATCAGTTCAAAGTCGAGCCAGTTCTGGGTCTCGGTGGGCATGGGAATGGGCAGGATGCCGTCGTAGGTGCCGGATCCGTCCGCAGCAGCTTGGTTGGCCTGCCCGAACAGTCCGTCCAGGTCGCTTTCGTGCACCACGAGCGGCCAATGAGGATACGCTTCGGACCAAGGTCCCTCCATCGTCTCGAAATCCAGGAGGAACAGGTACTCCTCGGCCACCAGCAGGTTGAGATCCTTGATTTCAGGCGTGGGCTCCGGTCTGCTGAGAAAACCGGGCCGGCGGCAAGCCGCCACCGAGGCCGCGATGCCGGTTGTGCCGAGAAGCCGGAGCACCGAACGGCGGCTCACCGCCGTTGCCGCAGAAATTCGAGTGGGGAGCACGAGTAGTGTTTCCAAATCGGTATGGGGGTTGCCGTTGCACCAGGGTAAAGTGCAACAGGCTGCCAAAGTCCAAGTTCTTGTTGGATGCGGATTCTACAGAACGGCACCGGTGCCAGGACCGGTTTGGCTCGGTTCGGCCGCGAACATTCTGCCCCCAACACCGGATTCTGCGCGGGCCATCCCGGACGAGCATCCACCGTCCCCGACAACATTGGTTGGGCAACACAACCTTATAATTCGGCAGCCACGGTTCCGGCACTTCCCAATCTTGTCTGTCCATGCCCATTGCCAATCCCATGCCGAAAGGCGCCTGGTTGCACCGCGAAACCGACACCGTTCTCGGGATTCTGGGAACTGCCGGTGACATAGTGTCCGGGTACTTTGCGAAGGACACGGACGTGGAATTCAAAAACATCGACGAACCCGTGACCGTAGCGGACCGGGAGTGCAGCGCGTTCATTACCTCCAGCCTCAGGAATGCCTTTCCGAATGACGGAATCCTTTCGGAAGAGGAGCCCGACACGACCGAACGGTTAAGTAAGGAACGGGTTTGGATCATTGATCCTCTCGACGGCACACAGGAATTCGTGATTGGACTGCCACAGTTCGTGATCATGGTGGGCTTGGCACTCCATGGGAAGCCATGTCTGGGCATCGTCTTGCAGCCGACCTCGGGCCTGGTTTACATCGGAGTTCCGGGCGTGGACGCCTGGGTCCACCGGGACGGTTGCACGCTTTCGGTCCGTGCCGGCCACCGGGACGAACTGTCCCGAATGCGTGCGGCGGTGTCGCGCAGCCACCTGACCGCATTGATGGAGACCTGTCTCGATGATGCCGGATTCGCGGAGCACAAGCGCATCGGAAGCGCCGGCCTCAAGGCGGGCTTGGTGGCCGAGGGCCGGGCGGACTGCTGGTTCCATGCATCCATTGGTCTCAAGGAGTGGGACGTCTGCGCACCCCACGCCATTCTGGAGGCCGCAGGCGCCACCGTGACCGACTGCTGGGGACGTGACCGCAGATACAATCAAGCCGACTACCATCTGCGCCATGGCGTGATCGCCTCCAACGGCCGCCGGCATGCGCAGTTGATCGACCACATCAGCCGCGTGTGTGCCGACCATGGTTTCCATAGGGACAATGGATTTGCCTAAGGCTTTCATGGGGCCTACCGACCAAACCAGCGGACTTCAGTGAACCGTTCACCAGGATGGCCCAACCTGTTGGGCCTGGTCGATCCCGATCCCAAGGATCCGGGCGGACTGCAAACCGCCTTGGGCCACCCGCCCGGCTGGGCGGTATTTCAACGCAGCCTGTCCAGCGATGCCACCGTGTACCGGAGCGACGACTGGACCGGGCTGTCGGACGCGGGCACGGCCATCATCTGTTGCCTTGAGTGGGAGCCCGGCCCGGGCGGCACAATTCCCGGTTTCGAACACTTGCCTGCCTTTGCCAGCCGCTGCCGAGAATATGTGCAGGGCTCGCAGGGATGCCACATTTGGGTTGTGGGGGACGAACCCAACCGGTCAAGCCAATGGCCGGGGGCTGCGGCCGATCCGCATCCCGATGCCGAAGGCACGTTGGAAGTGCTACCACCGCGGTACTTGCCCAACCGATACTCCCAACTGACCGGTCACGGCACCCCCACAACCACCTCCAACACACAGCCGATCACTCCTGCACAATATGCCGAATGCCTGAAACAGGCCGGGGCTGCAATCAGATCGGTGCCGGACCACGAGGACGACTTGATCCTGTGTGCGGCCATGGCTCCCTGGAACACCGACTTTCGGGACCCGGACAATCCCAGTGGCGACTGGATCGGCTACTTCGAGACGGTCTGTGCGGCCCTGGGCGCGGACGATCTCCAGGGATTTGCGCTGCACTCGGCCACGTCCGGATCCGACCTTGACGAAATTACAACCGAGGAGCGTCTGGCCTTTCCCTTTGCCAGCCGCAGGCGCGGCTTCCGGGCCTACCTGGACTTCATCCATGCCATCCCGCCAAGGTTCCACCACCTGCCGGTGTTCATCACCGAGGTGTCGCGGCTCGAGCCCTGGAGCAACGACAACGATGGTTGGACCGGGACCGCCTTGGCGGACATCCAATCCCACAACCGGACACGCATCCAAAATCCGGTGCGGTGCGCGGCCTTGTACACCTGGAACAGCGAGTCGCCGTGGACGCTGCGGAACAAACCCCTGCTCGCGGCGGACATCGCCCGCTCCATCGCCGCACTCGAAGTACGTCGGTATCAGGACTCCCTGCTGCCTGTCGCGTGGACCCGCGTCGAGGTCCCGGAAAGGGTGGAGCCGGACCGGCCTCTGACGGCGAATCTGGCCTTTGAAAACGCCGGTACGGAACCCCTGACCGCCAGCGGAGACGCGCCGGTGCGCATTAGCTGCATGCTGGGCAGCACGGATCCGGTGTCCGGCAGCTGCATCGTCGAGACGGATCAACGCTTCCCGTTGCCAAGTGACATCGATGCCGGGCAGGGATGTGAAGTGTCCATCGAGCTGCAGGCTCCCGAAGTCGCCACCGACATCACCCTCTTCATCGGCATTGTTCCAGCGGGGTTTCTCTGGTCGGCTGCGGTAGTCGATGACGCCATACAGGTCCCCTTGCGCCGGGAACCGAAGGAAGAGGTCGAACCGGAGGAAACAACGGTTGCGGGTTCCACCGACCACGACGCGGGAAAACCCAATGCAGAATCAGCGGCCGATCCCGAGGCCGCTTTGGAGAATGCGGAGAAACCAATCCCCGATCGCGAGGCGGAGCCGCTTCCGTCCCTCGAAACAACGGCTGCCGCTTCCGAAACCGATATTGTTCCCGAAGATCAGAGGGCTTCCGAGCCGGCAGGGTTTACGGAAACTGGGCAGGAGAAACCGCCGGACCCTATTTCGGAATGCCCGGAACCCGAAGTCCGCGAACCCCCTGCAGTCATCGACCTGAGTGCCTTTTTCCGACGCCCGTCCGAGAGTCCCACGAAACGTGCCCTGGCGGACGTCACCAGGGTCGTATTTGTCGAGTCCCGCTTCGATGGGGATCCGCCCATCAGCGAGATCACCAACCGTTTCGTCAAACAAGGCTACGAGCAGGTTCCGTTGCACTTCCTAATTACCGAACCAAACTGTACCTACCAGATCCACAAGGCAGAGCACAACCCAATACCATATGCCGCAAACCTGACATCCGCCGTCGTGCTGAGCTTGCCCAAGGTACAAGGCGATACCCATGGCTGGCTGTCGCGGTTCGACGAACTGGCCGACACGGTGTTCGAAGCGCTGGCCACGATCTTCAACGGCCATCCACCGCCCGAACTCGAGGTGGGCGTGGACACTCTGGACGGGGACTTGGGATTCAGATCCGGTGCCGGCGACCACTTGGAGGACATTTGCCTGCTGTTGTCCAGCCGTTGGGCAGACGGCGGGGACAGGCCCGTTCCCCTGAAGTTCATTCCGATTGCACTGCCATTGGAAGGCTCGCCCCCCATAGCTCGGGAACCGGATCCGGAGGAGACAAGCTCCGATATGGACACGGAGATGACGGATGCCGACACGATGCAATGGGAACCCGCCGGGTTGGTCCCGGTGTCCGGACCCGAGACCTCTGTCGAGATCCGCCAGGACACGATGTCGGACCCAACGGAACCGGACATCACCGAAACAGCCATCCCGGGCGAAACAGCTGCCGCCGGTATCGAGCCGGTCCTGACCTTCGACGACGACTCGGGATTTGTCCAGCTGGAACTGGACTCCGCCCGTTGGCTGAACCTGCGCTTTGCCCATCTGCAGGCCACTTCGGTTTGCCTCTGGGTCTCCGGTGAAGACGGCACATTGCCTCTGGCACAGTTCCGACGGATTCATGACATGGCTGCCTCCGAGGTGTACTGCCACTACGTGGTTGAGCCGTCGGGCCGCATTCTGGATACCGGCCGGCCCGCGGCCGCGCGCGAGCACTTGCCTCCCAAGTACAGGGATGCGATTCACATCTGCCTACGGGGACGCGGACCGCATCCCCAACGGGACTTGGATCAACTGGACGCCTGCAGCAGTCTCTTGGCGGAACTGTTGCATAGTCCGGCCATCGCGGACCGACGGCAGACCATTGGCGGAAACCCGGCTGATGTCCTGCTCGTCGGAAGCAGCCGGTGGCAGCACGGCCCGGCCTGGACCGTTGCTGTGGCAGCCACGGCCAGCGAGGTGGATGTTGACCAGGAGCCGGCAGCCGGCTCCGAACAGCGCCCGTTGGAAGTACATCCCCACAGCGCCGGCCTGCTGCCGAACGCAGGCACGGAGACCGGCGAACCGGACCGCACCCCCCAAGTGAAACCTCCCGCTTCGTCCGTGACCGGACAGGGAGGCATCGGCATTGACGCACCGCCCATCGTAGACCTGGTTGGCACCATCCCCAAGCACCCCGTCCTGGAATTCCCCAAGCGGCAGCTCAGCGCGATACGGCAAATCGTGGTCCATCAGTCCGGGTTTCCCAGCCACGTGACCCCGCATGCCATGGCCGAATCCCTGGTACTTGACCAACTGGCCATGGACGGCACGGAACCGGGCCTGCCCTACCACTTCGTCGTCCAAGTCGACGGCACTGTGGAACAAATCCACGATCTCTCGGTGGCCTGCCATTCAACGCAGGACGACCACGACAGTATCGTGGCCGTGTGCCTGGCGGGTGCGTTCAGCCAGGGCATCAACCCCACACCCCTGCAACTCGAACATGCCGGACATCTGATTGCCTGGCTGCTACAAACCTGTTACTTGTCCGAGGCAGATGTTGCCGGTCACCGCGACGTGGACCCGTTCGAGGAGGTGTGCCCCGGCGAGGAGTGGAGTTCCGGGCACAACTGGAGCCAAACACTCCGGTACCACATTTCCCGCTACCTATCGGGCAACCCTGCGGATGCGGTCTCGGTGTCCTGAATGTCCCTCGCAGACCTGATTGGAAACAGCCCGGGGGACGAGTTGGGGGCCGGGTTCAGGGTAAAGCTGCCGGCCTTCACGGGGCCCCTGCACCTGCTGTTGGCACTACTGGAACAGAACGACTTGGACATCGCCGAGGTCAGCTTGGTGGCGGTCACCTCGGCCTACCTGGAGGCAATCGAAAACCTGGACGCCCTGCCTGCGGCGTCCGTGTGCGCCTTCCTTGATGTCGCCTCCAGACTCATGGTGCTCAAGGCCAAATCCCTAGTCCCTGATCTTGCACCGGACGAGGATGCCGAGGACGACGCCGACATCTCGGACCTCTTGGACCAATTGACCGAACTCAGCAGGTTCGCGGGTCCGGTAAACGCGCTGAAACAGCGCCGGGATACAGGCTTGCACTCTTTCCAACGCCAAGCCCCACTGCCCCAACAGCGCATGGTCAACGTTCCGGCACTGGAGCAACCTTCCAAACTCAAATCCACCATGGTGAAACTTGCCCGTTTTCTGCCCCGCGTACAGACCGTACAGGCCCCGACCATACCCAGTTTCACGGTTGCGGGTCAGACCAAGGCCCTCATGGCCTATCTGCGTCGTTGGGAGGATGCGGGAAAACACCGTTACAGATCGTTTTATGCGATGTTCGAGTCCGGCTCGTCACGGGCAGAGATCCTGGTCACATTCGTGGCGATGTTGGAGATGATCAAGGCGCAAACCGTCTCGGCCCGCCAGGAACAACCATTCGGCGACATCGGCGTCCAGTTGACGGCACCCGCGGCAACCCGATTGCCCGCTGACGGCGGTACCGACACAACGTGAGCCGCAAATCCGGTCCATGGCCACAACAGGAATGTCATAGACGTGTCCAGCTGGGGCGAGGATGCCTGGGACGACATCCCGAACGCGGATCCTGACCACGGCACCGAGCCGCCGGAAGACATGCCGGCAAGGCTCCTGGAGTACATCCCGGGCTTCCCGGTGTGGAACGATTCAGGTTGTGCCTATGTCCAGGCCACTGCCTACGACCTAAACACCAGCTTCAAGCATCTCTCCTTTGGCGGACATGTGGTATCCGCCTTGGATTCCTTGGTCGCAACCTTCAACCTGCCCGGGTCGCTTGGGGGCACCACGGTGGCCGATTGCCTGTTCCTGGACTGTGAAACCACTGGTCTGGGCCGGTCGAGCCTTCCCTTTCTGATTGGCGTCGGCACCTTCGAGACCTTGTCCAAAATCGATTTCCGCGTGCTGAAGCGCAATGCCGACGGCAGCCTGGTGCTCGGTGAAGGTGCTGTCAACCCGACTCCAACGGGCACCGGCGGCGCACCCACCCACTTTGTGATCAGGCAACTGTTCGCCTGGCATCCCCGCGAGGAATGCGCCGTTCTCCAGGTTCTGCAGGACCTCGCGGTGTCACGCCCGGTGTGGGCCACATTCAACGGCGACGCCTTCGACATTCCCCTCATACGTGCCCGGTACCATACGAACCTGATTTATTTCCCCGAGCTTCCACTGAACGATCCCTTCACCGACCATACCGCCAGCCGCCTCGACCTCCTTCCACTGGCCCGCAAGCTTTGGCGCCGCCGCATCGGCAGCTGCTCCTTGTCCAATTGCGAACACGCTGTCCTTGGCCTTGCCCGTGCCCAGCAGGACGTTCCGGGAGCCCTGATTCCCGGCATGTACCGGCAATACATCGAAACCGGACGGGTTCACGATATGGTTCGGGTCTTCTATCACAACCGCCAGGACATCGTGACCATGCCGTTTCTTCTGGAACACATGGTTCAGGCCGCGGGTTCCGCGGCCGCAGAATTCGGTGCGAACCTGGCCGGTGAGGATGCGCTGTCGCTGGCAGTGGTTGCCTTCAACAACAGCGACCTGGAACGAGCCAGAAATCTGCTGCATGCCGCGGTTCGGGCCCTGCAGGGCCAGCCAGCCCAAGCGGATGCCTTCCGCCTGCTGGCCCTGCACTACAAGCGGCAAGGGGACTGGGACCGGGCCGTCCGTTTGTGGGAACGTTGGATCAGCACCGCCACAGTGGACACCGTGCATCCGTACATCGAATTGGCGAAGTATCACGAATGGCAGTCGAAGGACCTCGACCAGGCCGACACCTACACTCGGTGGGCCATGTATGTAAGGGAAAGCAGCCCGTTCCGGCATCCACCGCAGACCGCCGCCGAACTGCAACACCGCCTGACGCGGATCGGCCGCAAGCAGAGGCGGCTGGCCCGATCCTGACCGCGCGGAAACGACGGGCGAATCTTGGGTTCAGCGAACCCGTCCATGTACAATCCGCGTCCTGTCAATCCTCGGTAGCTCAATTGGCAGAGCGTGCGGCTGTTAACCGCAGGGTTGTTGGTTCGAGTCCATCCCGAGGAGCCAATTTGCAACCGGCCAGTGGTTCGGAAGTCAATGCAAGGCCCCGAAGGGAGTACCCTTCGGGGCCTTGGTATATCCTGCGCCGGTTCAAGACTGCGAACCCGATCCTGCGCGACTTTGCGTTTGTCCTGCCTCACGGCTCCCTCCAGATGCTCTATTAGGGGTGGCTGGATGCGATGCAGGCGTTGCGTGCTGCGGAACATACCGACGTGTTCTTAGTGCCTCCGGCAGTTTCTTCATAGCCACCTTCCGGCCGAATACCAACGTACGGGCAAAGGCGGACGAACATCCCGGGACACCGGATACCGACCAAGTTACTGACCAAGTCACCGACCAAGTTGCCGACCAAGTTCGACTGCTGCGGGCGATCTCTGGCGAAATGACCCGGCTCCAAATGCAGCAGGCACTCGGCCTCACTCACAGCGGCCATTTTCGCGCGATGTATCTTCGGCCCGCCCTTAAAGCAGGGCTGATCGAGATGACCGTTCCGGACAAACCACGGAGCAGCAACCAGCGCTACTGCCTGATGCCGGTGGGCCGTGAGTACCTGAGACGAATACAGGGGACACAATAAGTGACGAAACAGAAGTCACTTCAAGCCCGGCTGGGACCTGCTCAACCAACAATGACTGTTCCAATAGGCTGAGCCCTGAATATCTTCGCCTCCCACTGGCAGGCAGGGCAAATGCAAAACTGCGGGGTGGATATGCAGTCGAACAGCCAGCTCCGCAACGCCCGTTGGCTAGCCAGGCTCGTACCGCTGCACGGCGATTTCACTAGCCCGCGCACGCATCTTGGACGTGTCATACCAAGCCTGCATCCGAAGTAGCATATCCATACGCACGTAGAAGGCCTTCTCAATGCACAACGCCATCTCAGCCGACAGGCTCGCATTGCTGTTCAGCAATGCAGAGAGCGTTGCTCGGCGGACCCCGAGTATCTCGGCGGCTTTCGTTACGGTGAGACCCAATTCCTCGATGATCTCCGGGCGACTTCATTCGCACGGATGAGAGGGGATCATGTTTACATTGATTCCCTTGGCAGCCATCAGTGGTAATACTCCGAGTTCAAACGCTCGATAAGCCTTCCGCTTCCATGAACGTAATCCGCCAGTTTCCCGAGACGGAGACACTCCACGCACTCTGACGGCTCCCAGAAAGTCGGTGCAGTCGCCAACCTCCAAGCGCATCAGATGCGCAACGGTCCATGTTCAGTTACGTTGATGTTGGTCTGAGTTCACCATCGGTGCCATGCAGAGTATGGGGACCTCACAGCTTGGTGCCTGAAAGCAGCTGGAAATAACCTGTTGCCGGGACCTGTATCTCCGACTGCACCCGTTGTGCACCGGAACGTGACGGGCGAGCAGTTCCACGGATCCTGTCGGTCAACACAGCTCGCCGAGTATTCACAGCCCAATGGACTCCATTCAAAATTGACATTATGCATTTCAAATGCATAATGTCCAGTAAAAAACTAGGTGATGAACCAGCCCTACGTCAAACGATCCTTGGAACCTGTAGTCGAGCAGGCGGCCCGGGAATTCCCCGCAGTGGTCCTGACCGGACCGCGCCAGTCCGGCAAGACGACACTGCTGCAGCATGTCTTTGGACAACAATACCGCTACATCTCGCTGGATCTGCCCGATGTGCGCGCCGCGGCGGTGACAGATCCGCGCGGATTCCTGGAGCAATATCCGCCACCGGTCATCTTCGACGAGGTTCAACATGCGCCGCACCTGCTTCCGTACATCAAGGCGAAGGTCGACGCGCACCGAAATCGAAGAGGCCAGTACCTGTTGACGGGATCGCAGAATCTCCTGCTCGCGGAGAAGGTAACCGAGTCGCTGGCGGGCCGTGCCGCAATGCTGCGCCTGTTGCCTTTGTCAAGGAGGGAGGCTGAGGGGAAACCACGTACTCCCCTCGTCTGGGAACGCCAGGGCATTTCGTCTGCCGAAAGGTCCCGCGGATTCGGTGCCCTGTGGCAAAGCTTCATCCAGGGAGGCTACCCGGAACTCGCGGTCCAACCCGATCGCGACACCTTCCTTTGGCATGGAAGCTATGTTCAAACCTATCTCGAGCGGGATGTGCGCACCGTGCGACAGGTCGGCGACCTGACCCAATATCAGAACTTTCTACGCGTGCTGGCCGCGCGGAGTGCCCAACTCCTAAACCTGACCGACGTGGCCCGCGACCTTGGGGTCGCAGTCAACACGGTTAAGGCATGGCTGTCCATACTCGAGGCCACCTACCAAGTGGTCGTTGTGCGGCCGTACTTCGCCAACGTTGGGAAACGGCTCATCAAGACCCCCAAGATTTACTTCACCGATGTCGGCACGCTTTGCTATCTGGTCGGCCTGAAGGATCCAGAGCATGCAGCTGCAGGTCCCATGGGTGGTGCTATCTTCGAAACTGCAGTGCTGTCCGAAATTGTCCGCTCGCTGACACACCGGGGATTGGATCCTCGGGTCCACTTCTGGCGGACGATGGCCGGAACCGAGGTTGACTTCGTAGTCGAGACCGACGATGGACTCGTTCCCATCGAGGTAAAGCTATCTGGGACCCCGCGGCCTGCCATGGCTGCCTCCGTCAAATCATTCCAACGTGACTTGGCAGACGCAGCCATGCCGGGGTACGTCGTGCATCCGGGAACCATCCAACTGCCTTTGGGTTCGGGTGTAACCGCTCTACCATTTGCAGACCTGTGATTGACACTCACAGGAGCGATCCTGACATTGCTGCTGAATCCACCGTTGGAACGGTTACAGCCCAGGTGATCGACTCGACCGTCTGTGGGCCTTTGCCCTCCAATCTGACGGGACTGGTCGTCTTGGCCATCATCAGACGCAGTACCGTGCCAGACCTGATCGTGTGGAACCCGCGCTCAATGGGATCCCGAAACAATCGTCATGATGCCGAAGCAGGGGACCGTCACCTACCATGCGCATCCTCAGCTGCCTCTTGATCCCACTCCGGCACTCAAATTCCGCCAATGCCGTGGAACAGTCACAGGCTGCGCAATGCTTCGGCAGGAGCCAGGCGGCGTGCCCGCAGGGCCGGATAGATTCCCGCCAGCAAACCCACGGTCAGACTGACGCACAAGGCCAAAGCCACTATGTCGATGCTCAGTCTGGCCGGAATGTCCGATAGGGCCCGAATCAGGACCACACCGTACGCGCAGAGGGAAATCCCAGTCATTCCTCCTATCCCGCAGAGGATGACGCTCTCCCACAGAAACATGGCCGTGATGTCCCTGACCGTCGCCCCGACCGCGTACCGAATGCCGATTTCGCGCGTGCGTTCACCGAGGCTGACAAGCATGATGTTGGTGACCCCCACACCGCCGACAAATAGGCTGATGCCCGCGATCGCGGCCAGGAATAGTGTCAGGGAATCCGCAATGCTCCGCATCGCCTCCCTCCCCGCCTCCTGCGTCACCACCCGGAAATCGTCGTGGTCCAAGGGGCCCACGCCGCGGTGTTGGCGGAGTACCTCTTCGATGGCCCTGCGCGTGTCGTCCACCTGATGGCGATCCAGGACTCGAACCTGGATTTCGTTCACCAACGGTGATCCACTAACCGTTGCGGCCCGACGCAATCGTTTCTGCATGGTGTGGAACGGAACGATGACCTGATAGTCCACTTCGGTTTTGGTAGGTGCCAAAACGCCTATAACCCGGAACCGTTTGCCATCCACGGATGGTGACGTGCCCAAGGGATAGGCGCCTTGCGTGTACAGGTCACTGGCCAAACGGGATCCCAGAACCGCCACAAGGCGCATGCTCCGGTCGTCCTCGTCGGACAGGAATTCACCCAGTGCCAGCCTCAGGTTGGCCGACTGCTCGTAGGCCGCGGTAACGCCAAGGAGGCGAACCCGAACCTGCCGGTTCTGCCAGCGCACCTCGGTCATGGAACTGGCAAGCGGCGCAGCATCCACCAAGTGAGGAATCCGGCCGGGAGCCACCAGCGCCTCATAATCCTCCCAGTGAAGTTCGCGACTGCGTGTGGATTCAAGCATTCCTGGCGGCATACGGGCAATCACCGTCAACAACGTCACGCCGGCGCGGGAAAAGGATTGTTCAATCTGGTCTTGGACGCCCCGGCCCAGAGCCAGCATCACGACCGTGGAACTGATACCAATCGTGATGCCCATCACGGTCAGGCCACTCCGCACACGGTGCTGCAACAGAACTTCGAGCGCCGTGCGCAGGTGGCTGACAAGGTTCACAGGTGCCGTTTACTGGTTACTGGTCCGGCTCAAACGACCTGAACACTTCGGTACATCCGATAGTCACGCTGAAGGTCGTCCCTTCAGTCCCATCACCTGAGGTGGAGGACGGGTCGTCACCACACGGGTCCGGCTGCGGGGGCTGTGGGGTGGCGGGAACTCCGTTCACCAGGTGTTGGATAACGTTCCCGTCCTCGTCATAGGTCGTGGATGTCTCCGAATAGCTGTAGAAACCATCGAGCCAAGACTCGCCCTGATCGG
Source organism: Caldilineaceae bacterium (assembly GCA_965208365.1). GTDB lineage: Bacteria > Chloroflexota > Anaerolineae > Caldilineales > Caldilineaceae > Bin34. The sequence continues at coordinate 4,223,790 of OZ242330.1, forward strand.
TCACCGACAAAAAGGAGAGCAATACAAAGGGCACCAACAGCACCGCCACGATAGCCGCCGGGATCAACCACCACAAACGGGAACGGCGCGGCCGAACATGGGTCATGGAGCACTCCTCGATAGCTCTTGAAAAGATTGCACACCTACATATCCACATACGCTTTTGACGGACACGCAGGTTGCATGCTCCAAAGAAAATTTTTTCTGGACAACACGGAACTCGCTCGCTACATGCACATTGGCGCCAACCAGTCTTCGAAGGCGGCTCGAATCTCACCGAGCGGCCGACGATTTCGGCTGGGTGCATCTTTGGTCAGGTTGTCTGGACGCGGGCAAGTTGCCGAATGGGAACACCTACCCTTCCGAAAGTGCGGCTCGCGATACCCAACATCAGCCTCTGGTTGACTAGTTGCCGCAAGGCCTCAGTGGAACCAAAAAGGCAAACCCACACCTGCAGCCAGCACACCTCTGTCATGGAATTGGCAAACGGTGCAGCATCCCAAAAAAGGCACCTGGCTAGAGCGTGTGGCCATGAGCAGCCAAGAGGTTTTGCATCCCATGGCGAACGGCGACGAACATCACGAACCCAGGTAGCTGGAGGTGGTTTTCTCGAAGCGAGTAGCCAAGCGGCAGCACTGCTTAAACCATACGCGCTCCACCATGTTGAGCTCCCAGCACCGCACCCGGTCGTAGTCGATGGGCACCGTGCGGTGGCACCGACCCGGAATCACCGGTGCGCCTCCCTGCTCGACGATAAAGTTTCCCAACGGCACAGTCAGGCGAGTGTTGCCGGCCTAGCCTGGGGTCCAGACGCACATGCAACTGCCGTCCGGCCGTGTCAACTAGGCCGTGCCGCTTGGTGCCGCAGCCGCACTGACATGGGCCCATAGTCCAGATGCACCGCCTGAGATTCGCACGGGCCTCGGCCTCGGCCGTCAGCAGGCACGTCCAGGCTCCGGCCAGGCACCAGCAGCGGTAGCGGCGAAAGACGCTATTCCAGTGACCGAAGCGGGGCGGCAGGTCCTGCCAGGGGATGCCCGTGCGCATTAGGTACACGACTCCGTGCAGGAAGCGATGGAGGTCGGTGGGAGGGCCGGTGCGGACCTTGGAGGCCTGGTGCCTTAGGACGGGACATGGCGGAGGGTCGTGAAGAGGGGAGCCAACAGAAACGCGAGGAAATTCCGCAGGTCTCATGGCCACTGGATTCCATATGGTCACACGACCATAGCGTCAGTCTCATGGTTACTCGTTTCCGGTCGGAAGGGGTCGTAGACTGCATCCCCTCCCTGTACATCCCTAAGGGATGGATCCCGCTATTGACCGTAGTGGTTGTCCAGGATACCCCGCAGAGTCTCCGCCGCGATGTCGAGCGTCGCGACATAGGCCACCAACCCCAATAGGGCAACCAACAGGCATCCCAGAATCCATATAAGACGTGGTGTCTTCAAAACCGTTTCTCCTTTTGTTGGAACCGAAATCACTAGGAACGAGTCACTTCCTCGGCATTGATTGGCAATGTTCCGCGATCTACATACGTTTTGATAGGTACGCAGGTTGCGGGGACTGAATTCATTGGTCCGGGACAAAGGGCACGCCCATCCCGCGTGCATACATGCCAGACCAGGACCAAAGACGGCTCGAAACTCACCGGACTGCCGCCGATCCTCCATGGATGTTCCTCTGGTCGAGTTGTCCGGGCGCGGGCAGGTTGCTGAACGTGGACACCTGTCCTCTGGAAAGTGCGGACGCAACACGCCGCGCCGTGGATCCGTCCTACACTCGGAGCGACGTTCGTCTGCCGGTTCCTGCCGGACAGATCCGGTTCGCATTCCTCCGGTCGCAGAATTCCGGTCCTGCGACCTGCCACGGGTGAGGATGAGCATGGACATCCGCACAACAGGCAACTCACTGCGCAACCTCTGGATCGCCCTCGGGTTGGTGGTGGCACTCTCCTTTGGCCTGCTGCTGTACTACGGCGGCGAGATCTACCAGATGGCGCCTCCGATCCCGGAACGCATCGTCACGACCACCGGTGACGTGATCTTCACCGGCGACGACATTTTGGCCGGTCAGGACGCGTGGCGTTCCATCGGTGGCCAGGAACTTGGTTCAATCTGGGGACATGGGGCCTACACGGCACCGGACTGGACCGCCGACTGGCTGCATCGGGAGGCCCTGTACCTGCTGGACGCCTGGGCCCACGCCGAGGCCGGCGTTCCCTATGATCGACTGGACTCCGAAAGGCAGGCGGTCCTGCGGGCGAGGCTCCAGTCCGACATGCGAACCAATACGTTCGATGACGCAACGGGAGCGATTGTTCTTTCGGAGGACCGGGCACGGGCCATTCAGGCGGTTCAGAACCACTACACGGATCTCTTCGGCGATGCACCGGACTTGGCCGGCTTGCGCGAAAGCTACGCCATGCCAGCCAACACGCTTCCCAATGAGCGGGAACGGGAACACCTGACGGCTTTCGTATTCTGGGCCAGTTGGGTCTGCATCACGGAACGGCCCGGACGAAACTTCACATACACCAGCAACTGGCCGCCCGACGAATTACTGGGGAACACCCCTCCTGGACACCTGATCGTCGTCAGCGTGTTGAGTTTCGTTCTCCTCCTGGGCGGTGTTGGTGCCTTGGCCTGGTTCTACGCGGCAACCCGGGAATCATGGTCCAGCACGCGGGCCGCCAAACCTCGCGATCCGTTGATCACCGGGCGAGCCACACCGTCCATGTATGCCACCGTCAAGTACTTCTGGATCGTGGGGTTGCTCCTGGTCCTGCAGATGATCGCCGGGATAGTGACTGCCCACTACGGTGTGGAAGGAACTGCGCTGTATGGCGTGCCGATTGCCCAATGGCTCCCCTACTCCCTTACCCGGACATGGCACGTACAGCTGGGCATGTTCTGGATCGCCACGGCGTGGCTGGCCACGGGTCTCTGTCTGGCTCCCATGTTGACCGGACACGAGCCGCGGCATCAGCGACTGGGTGTGAACGTCCTGTTTGGAGCCCTGCTTCTGGTGGTGGGCGGCTCCTTAACCGGGCAAGCGTTGGCCATCCACCGCCAGCTCAGTCCCGATGCCAATTTCTGGGTAGGACACCAGGGATTCGAATACCTGGACTTGGGTCGGCTGTGGCAACTGCTACTGTTCGGCGGCTTGCTCTTCTGGATGGTGTTGATGCTGCGCTGTTTGATACCGGGCATCCGGCGCAGTGAAGGCGTCAATCGACAGATACTGGTCATCTTCGGTCTTGCCGTGGCCGCCATCGCCCTGTTCTACGGCGCCGGCCTGATGGCGGGACGCGACATGAATTTGGCCATCGCCGAATACTGGCGATGGTGGGTGGTGCACCTGTGGGTCGAAGGGTTCTTCGAGGTGTTTGCGGTGGCGGTCGTGGCCTTCGCCTTCATCCGCCTCGGCTTGGTGCAGGTTCGCTCTGCCACGATGGCGGTCCTGTTCACGACCATCCTCTATCTCGCGGGAGGTGTCCTGGGCACCTTCCACCACCTGTACTTCACAGGAACGGCACCGGCCGTAATCGCACTGGGCGGCACCTTCAGCGCACTCGAACTGGTGCCTCTCGTGATGATCGGCTTTGAAGGCTACGAGAACTGGACGCTCCACCGCTCCGCGTCGTGGGCCAAACACTACAAGTGGCCGATCTTCTTCCTGGTGGCCGTGGCCTTCTGGAACCTGGTGGGTGCCGGGCTGTTCGGATTCCTGATCAACCCGCCCATCGCCCTGTACTACATGCAGGGCCTCAACACCACGCCCGTGCACGCCCACGCCGCCCTGTTCGGCGTCTACGGAATGCTGGGGCTGGGCCTCATGCTCCTGAGCCTCAGGATTTTGACCGTCCGTCGACAGTGGCGGACCGGGGCGCTGGCCTTCTCGTTCTGGACCATGCAAATCGGTTTAGGTCTGATGATCCTGCTCAGTCTTCTGCCCATTGGCCTGGCACAGACATGGGCCAGCGTGGAGCATGGCATGTGGTACGCCCGTTCCGCTGAATTCCTGCAGCAGGAACCCTGGCAAACCTTCCGATGGCTCCGGGCCATTGGCGACACGGTCTTCGCCGCCGGCATGCTGGCCATGGGGTGGTTCGTCATCGGTTTGAGCACGGGATGGTCCCTGGGTTCTCCCAGGGAAGAATCGCAAGATTCAACCGCTGATACCGAACGGCAACCGGTTACGGTTCCGGGGAGCTGAACAGAACGTTCCAACGATTGTGAAATCGGCATGGGGTCCCGCGAGCTCGGTGGGACCCCATGCCAGAGGAACACAGGCTTGGACTTCCGGAAGAGGCATTCCGTCGTTGCAATGCCTGACCAGCGATGTCCGTTAGACCGACAACTGGGGAGGGTTGTCCGGGTCGGCCCCAAATAAGTCGGCCAGGCGTTGCTGCCGGTAAGTGAAGATCCCTCGAAGGTCCCGCCGAAGAAACAGGGACTGTGCCAACCTTCCACCGATGGAAGCGTATTCCACAACGTCGATCACCGACGTGCCACACTCCTGCGCCTCGAACATATGGACATGGTGCCATCGGCGATAGGGACCTGTGATTTGGTCGTCCACGAACCGGAATGGTGGTGTCCAGTCGCTGATGCGACTGCGCCACTGCAAGGGCAGACCGCGCAAGCGCAACCGATAGTCGATCTCCGTCCCGGTTCGCATCGCGATTGGGGCCGGGGTCAGGACCCGAAACTGCAACCAGGGAGGGGTAAGGTTCTCCAAGTTGAAGGCATCCGAGAAATAGGCGAATACTTCCTCGGGAGCCCGGGGCAGCCATTGCCTCGAAGTTAGTTGGAATGTTCTGGACACAGTTGGTCGATGGTCCGGTTGGAGGTTGGGCAACACCTACATCACGCCATTGTAGAACCAATGTTGGTCACCATTTGGATGCCACCGGCCCCCCCCTGTAAAACCCGCGACATCCATGGGTGCTCCATATCTGTTGGCGCATCCATCCCAGGTGCTCTTCCGGGATAAGCCCCGTTTCCTGTGCCATCCCCCTGATTGGGTCGGAACCAATCCCGGCCCTGAACCGCAACGAGCTGCTGCATCACCTGGAAACCGGAGCGGTCCTGGACACAGAAAGCCGGACGACTTGGCAACCGGAGCAATTCCCTCCCGGAAGCGCGTCAAAATCAACACCGGGTGTATACCTGAAATTCAGGCCGTGGCTCCGCAGGTCTTTGCTACGCCGAGGAGAATCACCAAGACGGAATAGAAGCGGGATTGGAGCCTGCTCGAAGCGACAACGACAGGTGACGATGAACGATTGGCCGCGTCAACCTGACACTCCCACCACCAACAGTAACCTGCACCGTTGGGTCACCGACAGGGGCCCTGAGCAGCTATGTGCCAACCAAGGTTGGGCTCTCTTCTCTGCGAGTCTGGAGTAAGGCCATGGGAAAGCCTTGGCGCCACAGGACCAGCAGACCAAGAATCAACATGACCGAGGTGCCAACCACCGCCAGGAGAGGCAGGGGACCCAGCAAGATTGTGAGCAGTTGCCCGGGTAGCAGCAGCCAACAGGCTGCCTCCACAATATCGCTGCGGCGGCGTACCAAACCCAACGCCAACAAATAGCCCAAAGCGGTCACCGACACCATGTGAAAGACCGGGGTCGGCGTCTCCAGGACGGAGACGGGCCATGTCAACCAATGTGTTCTCGCCGCAAGACCAGAGGAAACCTCATGGCTCTCCACGTATAGCAGGAAGAATCCTATGGTTAACAGAATGCCAAGGAGCACACAGGCGATCGCACCCCCAAGCAACAACCGGTGCTGCTTGGGGGACAACCATGAACGGAACCCTTGTTCCGACATCTCTCCATTATCCTGGCGGGTTGTCGCGGGTGGAGGCAACTGGCGATCCCATCGCCAAAACAACATGAATATGACCAACCACCACAAATTGAGCAGATGAAAAAGCCCGGTAGCGGTGACGGGTATTAGGGCGATGTACTGCCAATCGACCGAACTCTTGTTTGAAGACTCGTCCAGCAACAGTGCCAAACTGGCGAAAACAGCAGAGTTGGCTCCATGAATCCCAATTACGGACCAGCCAATTACGCTGTGTGCCTTCCACAAACCCCAGACGACCACCAAGGCAGGATAGAAGTAGGCAATCGTTGCAATCGTCAGCCGGGCTCCCCCGTCCCATGAGTTCGCCAGCCCGAGAGGCAGATAGGGCGATGTGAACAGTGCCAGTGTGAACAGAATGATGCGGACGAAGCGGGGCCATGCCTGTGGAAAGGTCCGCACGTAACGGGCAACTTTCCACATCAGTTGGCACCTCAACAACGACTAGACATCGGACGGGTCACCATCGGGTCCCTCAGTGGCAGTGTAATTCGACTTTGGCTTGAGTTGTGTGGTTGAAAGCAATTTGGACAGTCCCTCAGATTGAATTTCAGTACACCAAACCAAAGAGGGGGCACCCTGTCCTACCTTAGCCGCCAATTCCCGTGTGCCGGGGCGCGCCCCTCAAGGCGGTATCAGTCCAAGTTGTGGCTGACGCACCCAGAATCAACCTGATACCGCGGACCTACACGCCCATCCAGCGTCGCGCAGCCGAATCCATATCCATGCAATCGTTTGTTAGAATTCGACCGATGCACCGACGGACATCTGACCCTAGGCTCGCAAACCGTCTAGGGGTTCGGCCGGTGTCTTCGACTTGCACGCTCATAAGGAAACAGCAACATGTCGCACACCGGTTTGTCGAGACGCCGATTCCTGCAACTCTCCGGAGCGACAGGAGCAACATTGGCGCTTGCCGCCTGCGTTCCCAGTACCCCAGCCGACGACATGGCCGGCCCGGATGCCGCACCGCGTGTCGTGTCGCACTACGCACAAGGTCTGACTCCCCGAGAACGGCTGGAGACTGATCGCTGGGATCCTCCCCAAGCCCTGTGGACCTTGGAAGAGGCGTACAAGGATCTGCACCCGGACGTGGACCTGGAGTTCGTCGAATCGGTGGCTTCCGGCTACGACGAGTGGATGGTGACCCAGCTGACGGCGGGCACGGCTCCCGAAATCCTCTGGTACCAGCGCGGCTGGATCGCCCGCGACTACGAGAAGAACTGGTTCAACAACCTCGATCCCTATCTGTCGCAGCCCAATCCCTATGTCGAAGGCTACGACTCTTGGAAGGACACCTTCCAGGGACCCGTGATTGCCAGCGGCACTGCGCCCGACGGTCACATCTACCTGATCACCGGCGACATCGTTGGTACCGGTTTCTTCTACAACAAGTCCAAGTTCGACGAACTCGGCTTGGCCGTGCCGGAAACCTGGGCCGAATACGAGGCAGCGCAACAGGCGATCGCGGACTCCGGCACCACGCCCTTCTCCGTCAGTTACCACCTGCAGGGTGGAACGCCCCTGTACGGCAGCTGGACCACGCGGGTGTTCCAGGACGTGCTGTACGACCACAAGATGGCTCAGATTTCAGGTGGCACCCCGGTCTCCCGCACTTGGAAGCCGGGCGAGGGACTGCAGCCTCCGGCCATGGTCCGTGCCATCCGAGACGGCAACTATGCCGCCACCGATCCCGAATGGCTGGAAATGCTCCGGCTGATGAAGGAGTGGTCCGTCCACTACCCGGAGGGGTTCTGGGCCCTGCCCGCGGCGGACGTCTTCCGGCTGTGGGCGGAAGGCGAGGCCGCCGTTGCCTGGCTGGGCAGCTGGATGAACAAACCCGTCCGCAACGACCCCCTGATTGAATTCGAGTGGGGCATTTTCCCCAAGATGCCAACTGTCACCCAGGAATCCTCCCAGTACGGCGGTCTGGGTTTCCCGGCCATGGCCGGCGTGGGCGGTGTGTTCCAGTACATCACCACCACGGTGGCCGAGGAACGCGGCGTGCTGGACGACACCATCGACTGGCTCCAGTTCCTCACCGCCCCACCCAACCTGATCGAGGTCCTGAATGACCACGGTGGCTTCGCCCCCGGCGTCAAGGATACTGCGGGCGCGGATCCGACACTGGCGGTCTACACCGACATGCTGGTCAACTTCGGCGCCGAACGGATTGAACCGTTCGACAGCATGTTGACGCGCGAATTCGTCGATGCCATGTGGCGCAACCTGCAGCAGTTCATGGCGGGCGAGCTGAGCGCCGACGAAATGTCCTCCATCATGCAACAGGAGATGGAACTGGCCGCGCAGCAACTGCTGAACGAGCACCCGGATTGGGCGGAAGCCTAACCGACAAACCCGTACCACCGACGCGCCGCCGACCGTGTCCGCCACGCTGTCAACTCCGTCGTCCGGGCAACCGGCGGTGGCGCGTCCTCTCATCGCGCGCGTTGCGCGCTACCGCACCGCGTACCTGTGGCTGATCCCCACATTCGTGCTGCTGCTTGTTTTCAACTACTATCCGGCTCTGTCCGCGCTGTACCACAGCCTGTTCCAGTGGAACGGTGCCAACATCAAGCTGTTCGTCGGAGTCAACCACTTCGTCGACCTGTGGCACGACCCCCTCTGGTGGGAGTCGTTCACACACCTGATCATCCTGACCGTGGCTCTGGTGGCCATCAACCTGACGTTCCCCCTGGGAGCCGCGGCCATGATCTTCCACCTCTGGAACCTGCGCGCGGCCTACTTCTATAGGGTGCTCCTGGTGGTGCCGATGGTGGTGCCCGGGCTGGTCATCCTGATGATCTGGATGTTCATCTACAGCCCCAACATCGGGCTGCTCAACCAGTCGCTGGCCCTGCTGGGCTTGGAGAACCTGCAGCGATTCTGGCTGGGCGACTTCAAGCTGGCGCTCTACGCCATCATCTTCGTGGGCTTCCCCTGGGTAGCGGGAATCGGCACGCTTATCTATCTGGCGGGGTTTCAGGCCATCCCCAGCGAACTGATGGACTCGGCCGTCATCGACGGCGCGTCCACCTGGCAGCGACTCGCCTTTGTGGAACTGCCGATGGTTCTGTCACAGATCAAGCTAGTGGTCATTCTGACTGTAATCACAGCGTTCCAGAACTTCACTATCGTCCTGGTCATGACAAATGGCGGACCCGGCACCAAGACCCTGGTGCCGGGCCTGCATCTCTACAAGGCGGCCATGGCCTACAACCGCATGGGCTATGCCTGTGCGATCGGCACGGTGTTGTTCTTCCTCACGCTGATACTGACCTATCTGAACCACCGCTACCTGCGGTCCAGCGTGGAATTCACAGGTTCCTGAACTGTCCATGGAAAGCCGTCGCCACACCCTGAAACACGATCTGGTCATTCACGTTGTGCTGGGTTTCCTGGCCATCGTGACGTTCTTTCCATTCGTGTTCCTGTTGATTTCGTCGTTCCGACCGACCGTCGACTTCATGCACACATTCTGGGGTCTGCCGACGGCACCGGAATGGGCCAACTACCGCGATGCCTGGACCGTGATCAGCCCCTACATGCTAAACAGCCTGATCGTATCGGGGGTATCCATGGTCGGGGTGCTGGCCATCGCCAGCGTATCCGCGTTCGTCTTTGCCCGGTTCCGCTTTCCAGGCCGCGAAGTCCTGTTCATGGCCATCCTGGCCCTGCTCATGATCCCGTCGATCCTGACCCTCATCCCGGCCTTTCTGCTGGTCAAGGATCTCAACCTGATCAATACCTACTGGGCACTGATCCTGCCCTACATTGCGGGCGGCCAGGTGTTCGCCATCTTCATCCTGCGCAGCTTCATCGCGTCGTTGCCGGAGGAGCTCTTCGAGGCTTCGCGCCTCGACGGCGCCTCCACCTTCCAGATGTTCAGGCACATCGCCCTGCCCCTGTCCAAGCCCATGCTAATTACGGTGGCTATCATGAATGTGCTGGCCACCTGGAACGACTACATCTGGCCGTTGGTCACCATTCCCAGCCAGAAACTCTGGACGATTTCGCTGGGCATCGTCAGCTTCGGCAGCCAATACGGGGGCCTCGAACGTTGGGGTCCAATGTTTGCCGGCTACGTCATCGCGTCGGTTCCACTGATCGTCCTCTTCACGCTGACTATGCGGTATTTCATCGCCGGCCTGACTTCCGGGGCCATCAAGGCCTAAGTTTCCGGGGAAGGCAACCTTCCCCGCCCCCATTGGTGCCAACAGTGTGGCGGTAGCCGGACTGACGCGGCTGGCCCTGCATCGGATGCGCCACGACGCGTGGCTGTATCTGATTCTGTTGCTGGGCTGGATTGCCGCCACGGCTCTCGGCGCGGCCGTTCCTGTTTACGTCGACGCCCTGCACCAACGTGTTCTACGCCTGGAGTTGCAGGAAGGTTCGAACTCGCACCGGCCGGCATTCGGGTTCCTGTTTCTGTCCCTGGACAGGGAATCCAGTCCAACGTTGCTCGCGGGGGACGCGGAACGCCTAGCCGGATACGATCGGCTGGCTTCCTACATGGGCAGCGGCTTCACGGCAGACATGGAACTGCCGGTGACTGCCCGAATGCACTACGTACGCAGTGATCTGTTTCAGTTGTTCCCGACAGGGCCTGGAACTTACGGGCGGGGCGAAGAGGCCCTGGAGCACTTCAGCCTGGGGTTCCTCAGCGACTTGGATAGGCAGGTCGAATTGCTGTCCGGCCGCCTGCCAGCGCCCGATGCCGACCTCACCGAAGTGCTCATGCACCAGGACATGGCCAACCACCTGGGTGTGCAGGCGGGAGAGGAGTACGTTCTCTTTCGTGCCACCAACCCCAATCCGACGACGGGGGAACGGGCCTTTGCCCTGCCGGTTCGCATCGCGGGAATCTGGCGCGCTGCCGATCCCACTTCCGGCTACTGGTATCTGTCCCCCACTGTTTTCGCGCAAACGTTGCTCACCTACGAAGCGCAATACCGGACCGAGGCCGCGTACCGCATCCCGCGGCCGTACTTCGAAGCCGGGTGGTATGCCGCCTTGGACGGCCGCGGCATCCGGGTACGTCAGGTCGAGAGCCTGGTGCAACGCCTCCACGAGGCCCGTGCCCAAGTCCAGCAACAACTGCCTGGCACGTTGCTGATGCTCTCGCCCGAGAATGCGCTGTTGAGGTACCGGCTGGAAGTGGCACAGCAGTCACCGCTGCTGCTGTTCGCGAGCCTTCCCGCCTTGGTGCTGGTGCTTCTATACACCGGCATGACAGCCCGAAGCCTGATGATGCGCCAGCAGAGGGAGATTGCTATGCTGCGCAGCCGCGGCGCTTCCAAATTCCAGGTACTGGGCACGTATGCAATCCAGTTGGTCGTGCTCTCCGTGCTCAGTCTACTTGCAGGCCTGCCCGGAAGTCTGGCGGTTGCACAACTGATGGTATCCGCCTCTTTCTGGGTGCTGCCGCACGCACACAACACGGCCACGGTCCTCCTTGACCCGGCACTCACGCCCGACGCCCTGCTTTACGCCGGCATTGCACTTGGTTTGGTCAACCTGACCTCCATGGCGGCCGGTTGGCGGTATGCAAGGGAAACGGCTGTCACATCGGAGCGACGCCTGTCCCGCGAGGGTACGCAGGCATCCCCGACTTGGTTTGTGGTGGACCTCGCCATTGCCATGACCGGAGCCTACGGCTGGTACCTGCTACGTCAGGAGGGAGGCCTGCCATTGCCAGACCGACTGACAGGAATCGATTTTGCAGACAACCCGCTCGTGTTCCTGACGCCTTGTCTCTGGCTGTGGACAGGTGTCCGCGCCATGGTCCGCCTCCTTCCTTGGTTCCTCCGGGGGTTGGACTGGCCAATCCAATTGCTGCGGGGAACCGTGTTGCTGGTCACGCTGCGCAATCTCGCCCGGCAGGCACCGCATCATCAGGCGCTGCTAACCCTGCTCCTGTTCGCCACGGGGACAGGGACCTTGGCAGCAGCGATCATGCGCACACAGGATGCCCATCTGGAAGACAAGGCGTACTACACAGTCGGGGCCTCCGTGAACCTGACGGAACAGGCCAAACGGTTTCAGGGTTCCGGAGACGGTGACACCGTAGGCCAGCCAGCCGGATGGTCCATTCCACCATTTGATCTTCACCGGAATGCACCGGGTGTGCTTGGCGCAGCCAGAGTGGGGGTCTACCCCGCCAATCTTCGCATTGACAACCGGGGACACAGCGCAAAACTGTACGGAATCGATCGTGTTGAGTGGCCACAGACAGCCTACTTCCGCCCGGACTTTGCCTCCGAACCGCTAGGCGAGTTGATGAACCGACTGGCCCTGAACCCGAACGGCCTATTGGTTCCGACGAACCTGCTTGAAGCCGGGGGGTATGCGATTGGAGATGAAATCACCATCCAAGGCCTGATCGCCGGCAGCGGGGCCGCGGTGCCATTCCGCATCGTCGGATCCCTGCGCTATTTCCCGACCGCCTACCCTCCGGACGAACTCTTCGTGGTTGGCAACCTGGAATACATCTTTGCGCAGGTGGGCGGCCCGATGCCCTATCACGTCTGGTTGAGGCTCGCCGATCGTGCACCAACAGCATCCGTAGTTGCGGCCCTGAACGAGGCATCAGTCGAAATCCTGGATCTGACGGATGCCAAAGCACAATTGGAGGCTTGGCGGACCGATCCGATCCGGCTGGGGTTGAACGGCTTTCTGTCTCTGGGGCTGGGAGTGGGCCTACTCCTGAGCATCCTTGCCCTAGTGGTCCACGGGGTTTTGGCCCTGCAGCACCGACGGATTCAGATGGGCCTATTGAGAGCCATTGGCTGGTCCCGCGGACAGGGGATGCTTTGCATCGCTCTGGAACAGTTGGCAATTGCGGCCCTCGGCGTGGGCGGAGGCACGATGCTGGGGGTGGCTGTGAGCCGTCTGTTCGTCCCGCACCTTCAGACCGGTCTTACGGCTGCGCAGACCATCCCGCCTTATGTCGTCCACACCTCCTGGGACGAGTTCGTTGTCGCCGCGGCCGTCCTGCTGGGTGCCGTCGGTGTCCTGACGGTTGCGGTCAGTGTCGTCCTTGCCCGTTCCAATCTATTTCAGGTACTCAAAGCTGGAGAACTCGAAGGTTGATTCGACCAATCTTGAATTGGTCATGTAGACCAACTGTGGATGTCGATTGGCGGCAATCGTTCCGTGAAGAGTTGAGGCCAACCGGTGGAACCCGGCCGATCAATTACACGCCTACCCGCCAAACCCGCTGTTGCCTGTTGGGCCGGAAACCGATGCGCCATCACTGTGTCTCGGTTGCCAATGCTGCCAAATCCATGCCTCTGCATGTCATACCCTTGCTCCCCAAGAGGTCCACGACAACCTGCCAAGGTTTCCAAGGATGCCATGCGGATCCCAACTCATCCGTGGGACCGCCGCAAGCGTGCACCAAGGCGACTTTCCTGAAGGAGAGTTGAATCGGCCGGCCTACGAGGCTTGCTTCTCAGCATCGATTTCCTGGAGACAGTCAACAATGATCTCGTTCATAGCGGGGAATTCGTTTGCGGCGAAGTCCGTGATCCACTTCTCCAACTTGGCACGAGTCGTACCGTCATCCCATCCAGTGCCAAAATCGGCTTTATCCAGAATATAATCTGATTGGTGCAGGAGTACCCAATCATCAGAAAGCGAATTGTCATTGGATTTGAATAGTTGGGGCTTTTGCCGCACCACCTCAAACAACTTGTGTCTCAAGAATTCATTTGTCTCATTCTTGGGCGAAAGTTCAAGTTGAAGACAGGGACGTGGGGGTTCGTCTGTATTATCTTCAAAAAATGTAAAATCGAGGAGCAACAAGGCATTAGTCTCCGGTAGTTCCCCGCCTTCTGTCTGCGTTGCATCATGCCGATCCCAGTCATTCGAACGAAAACAAATGTAATCTTTATCTTCCAAGTCCAGTAACCACTTCGGTTGCTGCTTGATTGCTTCCTTAATCCACTGCTTGGCCTCAGCAGTCCAGTTAGGTCTATTTTTGACAATTAGATCAATTGATTCCCGATGTTCCAAATAAATCTTACGGGCAAGTTGGGACAGGCTGGTTTCGGGCATGATATTTCTCCTGAGTGTGGTTGCATACTGGTTCAAGAATCCACGTACACCCGTGCGTGCTGGAATCTTATGATCGTCCACTACCTGTTGGACAATGCCAAACACCTTGGAGTAGGCAAGAGGCTTCCATTGCCGTTTGTCTTCCTCGCGTGCAGGGAAAGTGCCCTGCGGTGTCAAGAACACAAGGTACTTGGCGAAGGTCGAGTAGGAGGATTCCTCCAATGCCTTCCGGTAACGGGTGAGTTGATTGCTATGTTCACTGGAAAACACCTTGTTCTCAACGGCGCACAGGATTTGCTGGGCGTAGTTGACGATCAGAATGTCCAGGTATCCCTGTTGCCCGTCTACCACATGTTTCCATTCCCGGATTACTTCTGTCGCTGTCCAATCCTGGGGGTAACCCACAGGCGGCATGCCGGCTTGTAGAAGAAAGAGTGTGAGGAAACGGTCGCCAAGGCCGTGGCTGCCTCTTGGGTCCAGCAGCCAGGCCAGCACCTTGGAATGGAATTCCTCCAAGCCCCAGAGGCTACGGCCGCTTCCAAACCTCAATTCGCCAACAAAATCGAGTGCATCGAACTCGTTGCGCTGTTCTGCTGCAAGTTTCCGGATTTTCTCCAGACTCTCACCCGCCGCGAACTTGTTGAGCCCCTTCTCCTGTTTTTCCCGTTCCTCCGCAAGCACATCTGCCAGATGTGCCAACTTGGGCGAGATGTTGCGAAGGGTGGCAATCTTGGCAGCATCAGAATCGGCTAGGGTACTTGTGACATGTTCAAGAGCAGGGATGGCACTCACCAGCAACTGCATCTGCTCCGCTTCGTTCTCTGCATGTATTGGCCATTTTCACATCAGAGGATCCAAATGAGGCTCGCCTTCGGGGGGGTTGGTAACAGTCCTCAAGCTTCCAGATTGCCCGCCCGTCCCAACGACACCTGGACAGATACTCCCGGAGGCCAGCCTACATCGTTGAAACCTGTTCACGATACCATGCCCGGTCCCTCATTGTGACCTTCATCCCAGCCTCTGCCGATCCCCGTTTGGAACCCTGATTCTGGTGGTAGGAAGACCGCTGGTGCCAGTGCCTGGCCCGCCTGCTGGGCCAGACTCAACGCAAGAATGGCTGACAGTTGACCAAGACGAGGAGCAATGTCATGCCTTACGACCTGTGGCACCCGCCGTTTGGGTTGGGTGAATGTGGAGGTGTTCGGCCTACAACAGTCTCCAGGGAACTCCGAACCCAATCAGCCCAAGGCCTGAGACCAATGATGGGACATACCTGGCCCAGGAGTTTGGCATGAGGCAGCCTTAAGCTCGGCCAAACTGACAGACCAACTTGGATGAACCCGGCGTGCCGGTGGTGATGGCGACGACGGCACATACCCACTTGCGACCTCAAATACCAGTAGAGTGCAACTCATACCTGCAACATCCTATCGCCCGTTGGCAGGGCTGCTTGGATGAAGTTCCGCTGAAGGACCCGAACCAACGCCTGCAGGCGTTGGTTCGGGAATGGTCTTCAATCCAGCACGGCATCGCAATCCGACGGAATCACTTCAGGTACTTGTGCTTGAGCTTGGAAGCGAGGTTCGTCGCGTTCCATGATCTTGAGCGATCCTCCCCACAGGGCAGCGAATGTTTTTCGCGTCGCCGATCATGTCCGCAACGACTCTGCGACCAAGGAGAACAGGGACGTTCCGACCGATCGCACATGCCGTTTGGTGGTCCGCTACAGCACACCGGGACGCAGCGGATGTTGCCATCGCAATCCTGAAAATCGGTTGAAGTCGGAGTCGGTGGACACCATCGTGCATCCATGCTCGATCGCAATCGCCGCGTGCTGGGCATCGGCAACCAGCTTTCCGGTGGCTCCGGATTCGCGGCACAGCCGTTCCAATATGTCCAGATGGTCGGGGCCGGGCCCCACGATGCGTGCCGTGGGCCGTTCCACGAGCGCGGACACGAACGCGAAGGATTGGTCGAGAGTGGATGGCGGGTCGAAGACGCGGGGGTTGGTGACAACGCGGATGAAGCCGGACAGAACCAGAACGGAGAGCGCGAACGGTTCCGGTCCCGTCGCCAAGCGGGTGATCCAGGCTGCATAGTCGGCGTGATCGGAGATGGCGTCCTCCACATGTGCATATATCAGGACATTCACGTCTGGAAGCAGCATCTCAAATCACTGGTCCCCGTGCCCGAATCGGCCCTCGTCATCCCGCGCGTCGAACGCTCTCGGCCGGTCGAGGTCGACTCCAGGACGGGGATGAACGCCGCGCACGGTGACCAGACGGAAAGGTGGTGGTTCCAACGTTTCGCGACGCTTCAGAGCATCGTCCAACGTCCTGGCAATGAAAGCGCTGACGCTGACGCCTCGGGCTTTTGCTGCCCGGCGCACCTGCTTCGCGAGCTGGTCGTCAAGCGAGATTGTGGTTCTCATGATGCAGAGCATAACCTGTCTTCATCAATGCACAACACTATCAAACATCCGAGCCCTGTTTCGGTTTCGTTGACATTGGTCCGGCATCCGGAAAGGTCGACGGGCTCCGGGCGATTGGTTTTGCGGCAGTCAACCGGAAAGAGACCCATGTCGTGGACTTCATCCCAGCCCGTTCCCATCTCGAAAGCCAACTCGTCGATCCCGGGTCCGCCTGATGTTTCCGTACTCGTTCACGGTCCGGTTCCCGCAGGTTCCGACAGTGCCAAGTACAATCCGGCAAACTTGCAGTGCCGGACTTCACCGAGCCACCCACCTACCGAACATGGCTTTGCCTTTCCTGCACCCTGATCAATCGGAGTTCATCCCGATTCGCCAGGGCGGCGGCCTGTACGTCGACAAGACCGACCACCTGCGCCGACTGCTGGCTCCCGTCGTCGGCGACGGTTCCCGGCTGCAGACGAAGTACGTCTTCCTAGCCAGACCGCGCCGTTTCGGCAAAACCTTGCTGGTCTCCACCTTGGCAGCCTTCTTCCAGGGCGATCTGCCAAGGTTGAGACGTTCCGACAAGGTTGTCTTTAGTCCCGATGCAGGAAAACGGCAGGAGTTGTTCAGGGGCACCACCATTGAGGACACCATTCGGCAAACCCAAGCGCATCCGGTGGTTCGGCTCAACTTGGCAATGACAACCGCGGATACCCCCAAGAGGTTGCGTGCCAGGCTACTTGAACACCTCGAAAGTGTGTACACCGACTGGCATGACCGTGGCGTGGCAACCGGGATTCAACCTCGAACCGAAGGAGGCTTCATCCGGTTTCCGCAGCCGACCGCGGGTTCCGATCCAACGCCCGTCACCGTGCGTCTGGAGGCCCTGCTGTATGAACTCGAAGAACAGTTCGATGCACTGCCCGTAGTTCTGATCGACGAGTACGATACGCCGCTCACACACCTGCTGGGCAGGAATATCGATCCCGAGCCTTTCATCGCGGTACTACGGGAGTTCTTCGGCCTGCTCAAGCGCCTTGAGGATCGCCTTCACTTCGTGTTCATCACCGGCATCAGCCGCTTTGCCCACGCGAATCTGTTCTCCACTCTGAACAACCTGACAGACATCTCTTGGGACTCCGAGTACGCGGACCTGTGCGGATTCCGGGACGCGGACTTGCAAGGTGCCCTGTTGCCCTACCTGGAGGTAGGTGCCAGGAACTTGGACAAGCCAGTCAAACAGGTGACACAGGAACTGCGGGACCACTACAGTGGCTACTGCTTCGGCCACCCCGATTCGAGCGAAATAGTCTACAACCCATTTTGCCTCCTGAACTGCCTCCAGGATATGCAGGCTGCCACCGCTGGTGCCAGGTGGCAGTGGCTGGGTTGGCCCAACTACTGGGCCGCGTCCGGAACTCCGAAGTTCCTGGTACAGATGGCAAGGCAAGGGAACTTCGGCTTGTCCTCCGAACCGCCACCCGTGGATCAGTTGATGGATGCCACCTACGACCTGACCAACATTGACTCCGGCAGCCTAATGCTGCAGACCGGCTACCTGACACTGCGGATGGACCAGGGACGGCTGCGCTACGACTATCCAAACAACGAGGTGCGACTGACCTTTTCCTCCAGCCTGCTGAAAGGCTTCGGCCGGTACGCCAACCAAGATGAACTCACAGCCCTGTACTCCACCTTGGCGGACGAGGACTACGATGCCTTTTGCACACGGTTGCACACCTTCATGGCGGGGATACCGGGCGAGAAGATCGCCAACGAGACAGACTGCCACCTGATCCTCCACGCCTTGTGCCAGTTGATGCGGGTCGAGTTCCAGTCGGAGGTGCACCAATTGGGTGGTCGCTCGGATTTGGAGGTGGTCTTCCCCGGACATGTCTGCGTGTTCGAGTTCAAGTACAACCAGTCACCGGAGATCGCACTGGAGCAGATCGAAGCACGCGACTACGGGCGGCGCTACTTTGCTTCGGGCCGGCGGATCGTAGCCATCGGCCTAAACTTCGTGGACGGTAGTCTGGAGGAACCGCCCCGCCTCGAATACCAAACCCATATCCGGGCCTCTTCCCTTCCGGACAATCGATAGGGCCTCGAAACCCCAATGGTGTTCGGGGCAGTCCCAAGCCGGACCTGTCCGCAACACGGTCAAACTTCCAAGCCAACGCCCACCGGCCGAAGCTCCTCGGCCAAGTGATACTTCACGAAGTGGTGCAGTTGTCCTATGCCCCCGAATTGAACCCGGTCGAGCACTTATTCCGGGATCTGCACCGGGCCCTGGAACCGACCCTGAACGCCTGGCAAGCGAAATCCGGAGCGGGTGAAGCATCTGCGCGGCTGGTGCTGGATCCGGGACACCCTGGAAGCCCTACCCACCGCTGATGCAACTTGCTGGATTGGTGTAACCCCCTTTCCTTTCCTGCTCCAAGCAACGTAGGCACAGCGCAAGTCGGAACTCACCGGCGTATCAGGCAGAGTAGCTGCAACGTTGCTCCTTGCCGAGAACTCGCACACCGAACCCAAGTGACGAGGCCCTGCCGACAGGTGCCTGAATCCCGAGTCGGCATCCCGGGAAGTCGCTGTGCCGGGGCACCACGCAACGGACCCCCAAGAACCCGTTGGAGCCAAGTACAATCCGGTTGGCCTGAGGAACTCCCGCGCAACCTCTGTCTCCTTACCGCTCATGGACCTGCCCTTTCTGCACCCGGACCAGTCGGAGTTCATTCCCATTAGACGGGGCGGCGGCCTATACGTCGACAAGACCGGCCATCTGTGCAGACTGCTGGCTCCGATCGACGGCGACGGTTCCCGGTTGCAAACGAAGTACGTGTTTTTTGCCAGACCCCGCCGTTTTGGCAAAACCCTGCTGGTCTCCACCTTGGAGGCCTACTTCCAGGGCGATCTGCCGCGGTTGGAGAGTTCCGACATGTCTTCCTTTGACCCCGATGCGGGAGAACGGTCCGAACTGTTCAGGGACACCGCCGTGGAGGATGTCGTTCACCGAAGCCAGGCGCATCCGGTGGTTCGGCTCAACATGGCGATGACAGCCTCGGACTCCCCTGAGGGATTGCGTGCCAGGCTTCTTGAACACTTGGAAGATGTATACACCGACTGGCACGCCCGCGGCGTGGCAATCGGCATTGAGCCACGGACCGCGGGCGGCACGGTTAGGTTTCCACCACCGCTTGAGGGTTCCGAGTCGGTTTCCGCAGGTGGCCGTTTGGTTGATTTGCTGCGTGTGCTCGAACGGAGCTTCAATGCCAAGCCCGTCGTCCTGATCGACGAGTACGACGCGCCGCTCACCCACCTGCTGGGCCGGGACATGGACCCGGAGCCGTACATCGCGGTCCTGCGCGAGTTCTTTGGCCTATTCAAACACCAAGAGAAGCTTCTTCACTTTGTGCTGATTACGGGCATCAGCCGGTTTGCCCACGTGAACCTGTTCTCGGCCCTGAACAACCTGAAGGACTTGTCTTGGGACTCCAGGTACTCGGATCTGTGCGGATTCACCGAAGCGGATCTGCAAGGTTCCTTGCGGCCCTACCTGCAAGCCGGAGCCGGGAACCTGGGCAAGCCCGTCGAGCAGGTGACGCAGGAGCTTCGAGATCATTACAACGGTTACTGCTTTGGTGTTCCAGGCCTCGACGAAAACGTCTACAACCCCTATTCGCTCCTGAATTGCCTGGATGACATGCAGGCTGTCTCCGCGGGCGACAGGTGGAAGCTACTCGGATGGCCCAACTACTGGTCCGAGTCGGGAACACCCCGATTCCTGGTGCGGATGGCTAGGAACGGGGATCTCGCGTTGGCCCAGAAACCCCCGCCGGTCCACCAGTTGATGCGGACTACTTACGACTTGAACAACATCGACTACGGCAGCCTGATGCTGCAGACCGGTTACTTCACGCTGCGGATGGACCAAGGACGGCAACTGAGGTACGACTATCCCAACAATGAGGTCCGGTTGACCTTCGCTTCCAGCCTGCTGGAGAGCTTCGGCCGGTATGCCACATCGGATGAATTGACGGACCTGCACCGGGCCTTGGCAGCGGAGGACTATGCGGATTTCTGCACGCGGCTGGACACCTTCATGGCAGGGATGCCGGGCGAGAAGATCACCGGCGAGACCGACTGCCACTTGATCCTGCATGCACTGTGCCAGTTGATGAGAGTCGAGTTTCAGTCGGAGGTGCATCAGTTGGGTGGACGGTCGGACCTGGAAGTGGTCTTCCCCGACCATGTCTGTGTGTTCGAGTTCAAGTACAACTCGTCGCCGCAGATCGCCCTGGAGCAGATCGAGACCCGCGACTACGGACGGCGCTACTTTGCCTCGGACCGGCGGGTCGTGGCCGTTGGCCTGAACTTCGTCGGCGGCAGTGCGGCGGAGCCACCCCGCATCGAATACCAGACACGGCTTCGAAACCCGTCCACGTCCGACTCCGGATAAGCCGACACACCTGAACTGGTTTCAGGTGTGTGGAGATTCCTAAGCGAGAACCGGTTGGGCTTGGTCAAGCCTCCAGGTCGACGCCAACGAGTTGAAGCTCTTCGGCCAAGTGGCACTTCACAAAGTGGCCCGGCTGCAGCTCCCTTAGTTCAGGCTCCTCGCGGCTGCATTCGTCCACGGCATAGGGACATCGGGGATGGAAGTAGCATCCCGATGGCGGGTTGGCGGGATTGGCAATTTCGCCGGCCAGCAGCGTGCGATGGCCGCGGTAGTCGGGATCGGGATGCGGTACCGCACCCAGCAGTGCCTCCGTATAGGGATGCAGCGGCGAACTGTAAAGGGTTTCGGTGTCCGCGACCTCCACCAGCTTGCCCACGTACATGACACCGACCCGATCGCAGATGTGGGCTACCACGTTGAGCTGGTGAGCCACAAACAGGTAGGTGAGCCCAAACGCCTCCTGTAGATCCTGAAGGAGATTGAGGGTCTGAGCCTGAATGGATACGTCCAGGGCCGAGACCGGTTCGTCGCACACCACGAACTGGGGGTTCAGGGCCAGGGCCCGGGCAATGCCCACCCGCTGGCGCTGTCCGCCCGAGAATGCATGTGGATACCGGCGGATGTACTCGGGACGGAGGCCGACCAGGGACAGGAGTTCAGCCACCCGCTCCGTGCGCGCCGCCGCATCCCGTACGCCGTTGTTGAGCAACGGTTCGCCGATCAGTTCCAGCAGCGTCATGCGCGGGTTGAGCGACGAATAGGGATCCTGAAAGACCATCTGCGTGTGTCTCCGAAACACCCGCAGATCCCCCTCGTCGAGCGTGGCCACGTCAACCCAGCCCAGTTCCTGATCATTGAACAGGATTTGGCCCGACGTGGGCTCAATGGCCCGCAGGATGCTCCGGCCGGTCGTGGTCTTGCCGCATCCACTCTCCCCCACCAAGCCGAAAGTTTCGCCGCGATGCAGGGCGAACGATACCCCGTCTACGGCCCGTACATGCCCCACAATCCGACGCCAGAAACCAGCTTGGATCGGAAAGTGCTTGCACAGGTCGACCACCTTGAGCAGGTCTTCTTCCGGACCAGACCGGCCGGATTCCTGCCGCGGATCAAGTTCGCTCAAATCGTGGCTGTCCATCCCTCAATCCGTATACAGATGGCAGGCCACGGTATGGCCTTCGTCGACAGGCGTATCGGCCGGAACCACTTCGTCGCATACTCCTGGTATGAAGTCCGGGCACCGCAGGTGGAACGGGCAACCCGACGGCACATCCAACGGGTTCGGCACAACGCCTTCGATCGCCTTCAGGCGCGCCCCGGACCGTTTCTGAATCCGGGGGATGGATTCGAGCAGGGCCTGCAGGTAGGGGTGCTTGGGAGAATGGAAGATGGCCCGCACCGGCGCCTTTTCCACCACACGCCCCAAGTACATGACCGCCACGTCGTCGGCCATCTCGGCAATGACACCCAGGTCGTGGGTGATGAACATGATGGCCATGTGCAGTTGGGACTGCATGTCGCGCATCAAGGCCAGGATCTGCGCCTCGGTCGTGACATCCAGGGCCGTTGTGGGTTCGTCCGCAATCAATAGACTGGGTTCCAGCATGAGGGCCATGGCAACCATGGCCCGTTGCCGCATGCCGCCGCTCAACTGGTGCGGATACGCCTCCACGTTGCGTTCCGGGTTGGCGATGCCAACCCGGCGCAACATGTCCAACACACGCGCCGGCGCTTCATCCCTGCGCTCCGGCTGATGGAGCTTGATTGTTTCCTCGAGCTGGTTGCCCACGGTGTGCACCGGACTGAAGGAGGTCATCGGCTCTTGGAAGATCATGCTGATCCGTGAGCCGCGGATGTCCCGCATGAGTGGGTCGCCGGGGTTCAAGTCCGTAATGTTGATCGTCTCGTCAAGGTCGCTTTCCGCGATGTGCAGCAGGATGTCCCCGGACTCGATGCGGCCGGGCCGCGGCACAATCTGAAGTATCGACTGTGCCGTTACGCTCTTGCCGCAGCCGGACTCCCCGACCACGCCCAGGGTGCGGCCCTTGGCAATGGTCAGACTGGCTCCATTAACTGCCTTGACCACTCCCTCCCGCAGGTAGAAGTTGGTGTGCAGGTTCTGGATATCGATCAGGATTCCGGGATCCACGAGTCACGCCTCCTCGCAGTCCACCTATATGGCGTAGGGATCGGCTGCGTCGCGCAAGCCGTCGCCGGCAAAATTGAAGGCCAGCACCACTGCGACCACGAAAAAACCCGGCAACAGGAGCCAAGGGGCCAGCACCACGGAGCGGAGATTCTGGGCCCCCTGCAACAGAACACCCCAGCTGACGACCGGAGGCTGGAGGCCAAGACCCAGGAAACTCAGGGCCGTCTCGCCGAGAATCATGCCGGGGACCGCCAGCGTCATCTGGGCGATCAGGTGGCTCGTGAACGAGGGCACCATGTGACGCATGATGATTCGCATCTGCGGGGCATTGGCCAGCCGCGCGGCCATGATGAAGTCCTCCTCCCGGAGGGCCAGAAACCGACCGCGCACAACCCGGGCCATACCGGTCCAACCGATCAGGGACAGGATCAGGGTGATACCGAAGTAGATGCGCAGGGCACTCCAGTGAGGGGGCAGGATTACCACTAGGGTCAGCCACAACGGAATGGTGGGCAGGGACCGCAGGAGCTCGATGATCCTTTGGATGATCACGTCGATCAGTCCACCGTAGTAACCGGAAATGCCGCCCAGCACCACGCCGAACAACAGGGAGAAGCCGACCCCCAACAGGCCAATCGACAGCGATATCCGGGCACCATACATGATGCGGGAGAAAAGATCGCGACCCAGGTCGTCGGCACCCAAGAGAAACAGCGGTTGCTCCTCCCAGGCGTCAATGCCGAACAGGTGGAGATCGCTGTCGAACCGACCCCACAGCGTATAGGGATCCCCCTTGACCCAAAAGCGGATGGGATGCACCTGTGTCTCGTCCGGCACGATGATCATGGCCAAAGTTTCCTCGTCCCTGGCCGATGTCAGCCCCAATACGTACGGCCGCAGATTGAACGACCCGTCCCGCATGAAATGCAGGCGCATGGGAGGTGCCAGTACCCAGCTGGAACTGAACCGGTTCGGATCGTGCGGTGAGACGGCCTCGGCAAACAGGGCCGTGGCATAGGCGAACGCGAGCAACACTAGGGACACCACGGCAACCCGGTGGCGGGAGAAACGCCACCACATCAGTTGCCACTGCGAAGCGGTGTACAGACCGGTTTCCGCGGACTTCGGCGGAGTCGCTACCGTCATGGGCTAAAGGGGGCCGGGGGCAGTCACTCGAGGCGGATGCGCGGATCCACGACAGCCAGGAGAATGTCGGAAATGAACGTGCCCAGGATGGTCAGCGACGCCAGCAGCAGAAAAATGCTGCCGGCCAAGTACATGTCCTGGCTCATCAGGGAACGGATTTGGACAGGCCCCGTGGTGGGCAAACTCAAGACAATGGAGATGATGGTGGTGCCGGACACGAGTTGGGGCAGGACATAGGCAATGCTGCTGATGAACGGATTCAACGCTACGCGTACCGGGTACTTCAACACCAGGTGCCACTCCGTCATTCCCTTGGCCCGGGCCGTGATTACATAGGGTTTCCGCAATTCGTCGAGCAGGTTGGCCCGCATGGTCCGGATCAAACCCGCCGTGCTGGAAACACTGAGCACCACCACCGGCACCCAAAGGTGCTTCAGCATGTCCACAAACTTGGCCCAGCTCCACGGTGCGTCGCGGAAGGCCTCCGAAAACAAGCCTCCCATGTCGAGGCCGAAGAAGGCAAAACCCAGCCACATCAGGATCAGGGCCAGCAGAAAGTCCGGCATGCCGGCGCCCACGAACCCCAGGAAGGTGAAGCTGTAGTCGAAGCCCGAATACTGGTGCGTGGCCGAATAGATGCCGATGGGAAAAGCTAGGATCCAGGTGAAGATGATCGTGAGGAAGGAAATCACAACGGTCCAAGCCAACCGATCCCAAATCAGGTCGCCGACGGGCCGGTTCCACTGCATGGAATGGCCAAAGTCCAGGCGCGTGAAGATACCCCACAGCCACTTCACGTACTGGATATAGACAGGCTGATCCAGCCCATAGCGCTTGCGCAAGGCGATCAGCAGGGCTTCACTGGCCTCTTCGCCGGACGCCTCAAGCTGGGTCGCGTACGAATTTATGTAATCGCCCGGCGGTGCCTGAATCAGCACGAAGGTGATCACGGAGATCACCAAAAAGGTCGGGATAAACAGCAGCAGACGCTGCAGGAGAAACTTCCACATGTACGGCCCGCCAAGCGGCGGAAGTTCCGGGGGAGCCGATGGACTCCCCCGGACTGACTACATCAGGAATCGATCCACCACTGTTCCTGCTGGAAGTGGGTCCACATCCCGTACTCGATGCTGAGAATGTTGTCCGAGTCCGGCGCGTTGCGAACGGTGTTGCGGATGATGGACGCCCGCGGGACGAGCCCCACGGTGCCAATCAGCCAGACGTTCTCGGCGTTGATCTGCAACATCTTGAGACCCAGTTCCTTGTACCGGTCCGTGCCGAAGGGCTCGGCCTGCCACTGCACTGTCGTCTCCCACAACTCCTTGATGATATCGGGGGGCTCCATGCCCTCGGCACCGTCGGTGTCCAGCCACTGCCGCCAGAGCGGGCCGCCCAGCGGGGTGCTGGACCAGTGCCAGGGCGGCCGGTAGCGGATGGGTTCGTTCTGCCGCGAATACGGCTCGGACGAACCGCCGATGGCCCAGACGCCGATGTCGTGCTCGTTGGCCCGCATGCGCTGCATGTAGAACTGCTGGTCCTGGCCCTTGACGTTGATGTTCACGCCCACGTCGGCCCAGTAGGCCTTGATCAGGTTGCCGGTTTCGGACAAATCCGCGCGTCCGGCATCGACCTCCATGGTCAGCGCCAGCGGTTCGCCGTCGGGGCGAAGACGGAATTTGCCGTCGCTGTCCCAATCCTTCAGTCCCGCCTGGTCCAGCAGGTCGTTGGCAAGTTCGACGTCGTAGGTCGTAAACATCTGATCCAGGCCTTCCTGCCAGAACAGGGGTCCGGGATGCATGATCGGATTGCGCGGAACACCCCTGCCGGCGAACCTGAGTTCGTTGATTTCATTCCTGTCCAGGGCGTGGGACAACGCCTGACGCCACCTGACATCGTTGAACAGCTCCCGCAGAACCGGATCGGTGTGCGTGTAGTTGAACGCCAAACCCATTTCCGAAGCACGCAGATCGGGGTGGAGCCGTGCCGTAAAGTTGGCCGATGCCTCGTTCTGCTTGTAGAGCGGGAAGTCCGCCAGGGACAGGAACCAGCTGTGGTGTGTACCCTCGCCCGCCAGGATCTTGGCCGTCAGGACCTCGCGGTTCTCCACCACCAGTTTCTGGAGCCGGTCCACGTACGGCAACTGGTTGCCCTCCGCGTCCACGGCCCAGTAGTAGGGGTTGCGGACGTAGGTGGTGTTGCCCTGTGTATCCTGCTTGTCGAACACCCAGGGACCCAGCACAGGCAGGTCGGCGTCCTGCTGAGTCTCGCCCGCATCGGCGTGGTACTGGAACGCCTCGTACCAGGCGTCAAAGTTTTCCTCCTTGGCCTTGGCATCCGCGTTTTCGTTGTAGGAGGAATGCCACTGGGACAGGTAGTGCTTGGGCGCCCAGAGTGCCAGAGACGGCAGGATGTCGATGATGACCGGGTAGGGCACGGCAAAGACGAGCTTGAAGTTGAAGTCGTCCTCAACCTCCAGCGTCAGGGTTTCGCCGCCAGGGGCCAGCTTCTTGTTCACAACCGGGGTCAACTCCTCGTTGAGGAGAATGTCCTCGTACCAGAAGGAAACATGCTCGGTGGTGAACGGCGTACCGTCGGACCACTTCTGGCCAGCCCGCAGGCTCACGGACAGAACGGTGCTGTCATCGTTGACCGAGAAGCTCTCGACGGCAATCGGAATGATGGAGCCCAGGTCGTAGGATCTGCCCGCTGCATTGGCTCCGCGGGCGTTGGAAATCTCGAACAGGTTGGCCGTGGGATCGGCCACGATGCTCGACAGTTCGCCTCCGTACTTGCCAATTTCCCGCAGGACCGGGAGAACCCAGGGATCGGCCGGCAGCCGCTCATCCACCGGCGGCAACAGGCCGGCCTGCACCATTTCGCTCAGTTCCGGGGCCTCACGGTACTTGCCCATCGGCATCGC
Organism: Caldilineaceae bacterium; assembly: GCA_965208365.1. Taxonomy (GTDB): domain Bacteria; phylum Chloroflexota; class Anaerolineae; order Caldilineales; family Caldilineaceae; genus Bin34. The sequence continues at coordinate 4,250,808 of OZ242330.1, forward strand.
CGGTGCATCGGCCGCGGGTGCATCCGCTGGTGCCGCGTCAGCCGGGACGTCGGGCTCGGAGGGACCACAGGCCGCGGCGAGTCCCGTGGCGACTGTGGCCCCGCTAACAACGAGAAATTCACGTCTGGAAATGCGTCGAGTCATGGGAATTCTCCTGACTGGTTGTTCCGGAACAAGGCAAGGAACCACAGATTCGAATGCGAACCTGGCATCCCGTGTAGATACAGGGCAAACACGCCCCCTTCCGGACACTCCAATTTTAAACCAACGCCGCGACCGCCAACAACGGCAAATGATTTGGGCACTGGGACCATCCTGCCTCCGCCCCAACCACCCCATCTTCGTCGGTGTCCCGAAGCGTCCCTTGGCGAGTCGCCCGATCTCGGTGGACAAAACGACAACTGTCGGACGGTGGACTGCGGGATGTTGAGGTTCCGTCAATGCCTGTACACAACCGCTGAGGCAAGGCATGGCCATGAGCGACACGGACAAGATCCCAAGATGGGACCGCACTGCTGCATCAACACCGGTACCACAGCCACCGTGACACTTTGGCGGATACCGGGCCGGGAACAGGGCACACCACACGGGGGCGTTGCCTCCAGTTCCGACGTCGGTTCGGTGACACTACCGAATTTTCGTGGCTCTGCCCGACTCATGGTGACTCTGCCACTGCACGTATCGGCGTCAACCGGCTGTTGCTATACTGCCCAACTCCCTTTCCAACCATTGCCGGCCGCATTCCGAGCCCCACAGCTGCCTCATGGCCAAAGTCATTTCCACCAGCCAAACAATCCGGAAATCGCCTGCCGAGGTCTGGGAGGTCCTCACCGACTGGCCGAAAGCCACGGCCTGGATGCCTTCGGTAATGTCGATGCAGGCCGAAGGCACGACGCAAGTAGGTACAAAGATCAACTACAGGACGCGCCGCGACACATTTCATGCCACCATCACGGAACTGGACGAAGGCCGCAAGCTCACGCTCAGAACAGAACACGGCAGCGTTACGGCGGACTATACCTACGACCTGGTAGATGTTGCGGAAGGTACCAAAGTATCCCTAAATGCCACCTGCGAGTTGTCCGGCCATCAATGGTTCGGCCCCATCCTGCGCCTGATGATGAGACTCACCGACGGCAGCCAGATCAAGAAGCTCAAGAGCATGGTGGAGGCCTCCTGACCTCACCTTAGCCTGCGGTGCGAAGTCCAAGATCGATCCATCCAGGCAAGTTCCGTCGCTGCGGTAGGGATCGTCCAGATTCATAAACAGTGCCAACCGTCGAAAGTCCCTGCGCACCGGATCCTGCGGTCCTGCCAAGAAACCAATCCTCCCACCGGTACACTGCTCGATGCGGCGTCATGTCCAAGCCTGGTCCGATTGGGATGCTGTTTGCCAGACCGCTGGCGGATGGGGACGCCAGCTTGACCAAAGGCTTGAACCAGGTCCATCATCCTGTCGGCATACCGTAGTGGAGTTAGCCGTGCACGAGGCAATCCAGCACCCATGAAATCGCCATGCGAATAGCAGTGACCGGCGGCAGCGGCGACATCGGCACGTATGTGTGCGATGAACTGATCACCCAGGGACACGAGGTGGTTTGTCTCGACATCGCAGAACCCCGGATACCAACGGAGTTCCGGCAATGTGACCTGACAGCCCTCGATACTGCATGCGCTGCTGTCTCGGACTGTGAGCAGATTGTGCACCTGGCCGCCATCCCTGATCCCTTTGGCAACCTGCCACTTGAGGAAGTCCTGGGTAGAAACACTGTGCTGTCATACAACCTGTTTGAAGCCGCACGCCGGACCGGCATCCGCCGGGTGGTGTATGCCGGCAGCGAGTCCGGCTCCGGCTTTGGCATTCACGAAGCCGAGTTGATGCCACTGTATCTGCCCATTGACGAAGAGCACCCACAGTGGCCTCACGAGGCCTACAGTCTGTCCAAGTACTTTGGGGAAAGCATCGGAGCGAACTACGCCAGGACGTTCGGCCTGGAAGTCGTGTCGCTGCGCTATACCGCCGTTTGGCTGCAGCGCAACGCGGAAGCCGTAGAACAAATGGTGGCGCATGCGCGCAGAGGAGACGGCCTGGAGACCTTGGAGCCCAAAGACTGGTTGGGGGGCTACATGGCCGTACGGGACGTTGCGCGTGCCTTCGTGGCCGCGTCGAAGTTTCGTTTCGCGGACACGGACATCCCGTTCGAGGCATTTTGTCTATCCGCCCGCGACACCTGCATTCAGGTCCCCACACTGGAGTTGGCCCAAGCCCAATTCGGCACCCTGCCCCCGCTTAGGGATTCACGATTGTTTGAAGACAACCCCTACGCGAGCATGTTCGACATTCGCAAGGCCAAGCGCCTTCTCGGGTGGGAACCAGCCTGGACTTGGCGGGACTTCGAGAAGTGGGAGCTGTAGCTGAATGTGGTCCCGCGGGATCCTGCACCGACCGGTTCACCACCTAGTCCACCCTCGCCGAATCACCGACCTGTTCTGTTGGCACACCCATGTTGGCCGATGGGTTCGACTCCGGAAGCAGACCGGCAACTTCAGGCTGTTTTCAGCAGTTTTTATAATCCACTGCCGCACTGTGAACATCATTCGCACGCGGTAGACATCTGGAGGGCCTACATGGCAGAGTTCGCCTATCCCAACTTGGAAGGCCTGAGCGAGGCCTACGCTCGGGACGGTTACGCCATCGTGCGCCAAGTCATTGATGGCGACTTGGTGGCGGAAGCCAACCGTCACGTGGACTGGCTGATCGAACGCAATCCGGATTTGCAGCCGGAGCGGCTGGGCTATTGGCTAACTCCCACCGATCCGTTCTGGATGCGCTTGGTTTCCGATCCGCGCATTGTCGATGTGGCTGCAGAAGTGGTGGGGCCCAATATCGCCCTGTTTGCCGCGGATTACATCGCGAAGCCTCCGGGCACGGGTCAGCGCGTGGCTTGGCACCAGGATGCCAGCTACTGGCCTCTGGAACCCATGCAGGTGGTAACGCTGTGGGTTGCCTATACTGAATCCAACCTGACCAACGGTTGCGTGCGCGTCATTCCAGGCACGCAACACATGTCGTTGCAACCTCGGAATCCGGACGAGACGGACCATCGGGGCGAAATGTTGAGGGGAATGGACCAGTCCCTGATTTCCGCGGACGACGCTGTCGACTTCATTCTGGAGCCCGGAGACATCTCCCTGCACCATCCCCTGATCATCCACGGTTCCGAGGCCAATTCGAGTTCCAGGTGGCGCAGGGGCGGCACCTACCAGTACATTCCAACCACCACCGAGGTCACCAAGAAGGACTGGCCGGTCTTCCTGCTCAGGGGCACCGACACGATTGGAAGAAATACCTATCGGGAATTGCCAAGGTATGTTCCCGGACAACACATGCGATTCAGAGGATGTGAGGCATGGACATAATCCAACCATCGCCGGCGCGCCGGTTCCCCATGGTACAGCAGCCAATCCCATGACCACAGCTGACGCCACCGCCGGCCAGGTAGCCGGCAAACTGCACAAACCTCGCTTAAGCCGCCTAGCCCGGCGCGAGGAAATCGTGGGCTATCTGATGGCAGCCCCGTGGCTGCTGGGCCTGCTCTGGCTCTACTTCGGCCCATTCGGGGCGGCCTTCTCCCTGTCACTGACAGATTACGACATTCTCACCCCCCCTAAGTGGGTGGGCTTGGAGAACTTTGACACGATGTTGACGGACGATCCGCTCTTCTGGAAGTCCCTCAGCGTCACCACCATTTACTCGGTGGCATCCGTACCGCTGCTGATCGTCTTTGGCTTGTGGCTAGCCATCCTGCTCAACGCCGACATCAGAGGGCTGGCTTGGTTCAGAACCGTCTATTACCTTCCGGCGGTTCTGTCCGGCGTGGCCGTCGCATTCCTTTGGATTTGGGTATTCTCCGCCGACTGGGGCGTACTGAACTTCCTGTTGTCCCTTGTCAACATCGAAGGCCCCAACTGGCTGACCAGCGAGGACTGGGCGTTGTCCGCCTTGATCATCATGAGCCTCTGGGGAGTCGGCGGGGGTCTGGTGATCTACCTCGCCGGGCTCCAAGGCATCCCGACCGAGTTGTACGAGGCGGCCGAAATCGATGGTGCCGGACGCTTCCGCTCCTTCTACAACATTACCCTGCCCATGGTGTCCCCGGTGATCCTGTTCCAGCTCATCTTGGGCATCATCGGTGCCCTGCAGGTGTTCACCCAAGGCTATGTCATGACCCAGGGCGGTCCCAACAACGCAACCCTCTTCTACAACTTGTATCTGTACCGCAACGCATTCCGGTTTCTGCACATGGGCTATGCCAGTGCCCTGGCCTGGGCACTCTTCCTGTACATCATGTTATTAACCCTCGTGGTATTGCGTTCATCCAGTGTCTGGGTCTTTTATTCGGGCGAGATCAAGGGGCGTGCCAGATGACCACCCGGACCTCCGCAGTGCATGCCGGTGCACGTCAGCGCTCAATGGCTCCAATCGTAACCAGAATTATTGAAAAGATATTCATCTATTGTGTGCTGCTAGCCGGGGCCGCCGTGCTCATGATTCCTCTCTGGTGGATGCTCTCAACCTCGGTCAAGCATCCCAAGGAAGTGTTCGCCTTCCCACCGACCTTACTTCCCGAGACGTTCATGTGGAACAACTACACGGACCTCTTCATCAAGGCTCCATTCCACCTCTACATATTCAATACGACTTATGTCGTGATCATGGACCTGGTCGGGACCCTGGCCACCGCCAGCATGGTGGGCTACGCTTTCGCTCGACTACGCTGGAGGGGTCGGGACGTGTTCTTCCTAATCACTCTGGCCACCATGATGCTGCCGAATACCGTACTCTTGATCCCACGGTTCATCATCTTCAACGAGATAGGTTGGACGGACTCTTTCAAGCCCCTCTGGGTGCCGGCCTTCTTCGGCTATGCCTTCTTCATCTTTCTTATGCGGCAATTCTATGCGACGATTCCCCACGAACTGGACTCCGCGGCGCGCATCGACGGTGCCAGCGAATTCGGGGTTTGGTGGCGCATTCTCGCGCCCCTGACCAAACCGGCCTTGGCAGCTTGCGGTATCTTTACCTTCAACGCCACTTGGAATGACGTCCTGGGCCCGTTGATTTACCTGACCTCAGAGAGCAAAAGCACGTTGGCATTGGGACTGATGCAGTTTCGAGGGCCCCACCGCACCGACTGGCACTACCTCATGGCCGCGTCGGTTGTTGCGATGCTGCCAGTCCTCATTATCTTCTTCTTTGCCCAAAAATACTTCATACAGGGCGTGACCATCACGGGGATCAAAGGGTAGGCAAATCCTGCGTTTCTGATGGCGAATTCTGCACACCGGCCCTTCCGATCGGGACCATGAATGGACACCCTTGACGGTGGCACGCGTTGCAGGCCCGTTGAACATTCCGGACCCGCCCTAAGCCGAATAGGGCCCCAACCAAGCTGCATGCAGACGCCTGCGATCGGCCGGTCCCGTCATCGTGAAGATCGGTTCCGGCTTGAGAAGGACTACTACCAATGAATGTTACCGGCATTGACTGCCACATCCTCCTGGTCCCGGAGTACAGCGTCGCAGCGAATTCCTCCGCCCAGGACAATCTGGTCGTCGAGATCCACGCCGACAACGGCCTGACCGGCATTGGTGAGACGGACACCAATCCCTGGGTGGCCAAGGCCTGCATCGAAGCCCCAGGCACCCATGTCATGGGACAAGGACTGAAGGAAATGCTCCTGGGCCGCGATCCGGAGGATGTGGAGGCAATCTGGTGGGATCTCTACAACGGCTCCAAGATGACCGGCCGCCGAGGGGCCCTGATTTGCGCGATGGGTGCCATCGACATGGCACTCTGGGACCTTCGGGCCCAGGCCCGGGATGTACCGGTCCATCGGCTTTTGGACGATCCCGCTAGGGATTCCATCACCCCGTATGCATCCCTGTTGCCAGACGGCAGTACGATCTCGGAGTACGGCGCCTCGCTCCTGTACAAGCTGACGACAGCCCGCGACCTCGGGTACAGTGCCGCCAAGCTCGAGATCTGCATCAACGGACCCTACAGCCACAACGGTCTGCAGGAGGACGACGCCCTCGGTGTGGCCATGGTCGAGGCGTGCCGCAAGGCGGTGGGACCGGATTTCACCCTGATGGTGGATGTGGCCTACTCGTGGCCGGACCCGGAGACCGCGCTGCGCGTGATTCAACAGTTGGCACCCTTGGACATCTTCTTCCTGGAGACACCCTTGGATATCGATGACCTGGAAGGACATGCCTGGCTGCAGGAGCGGTCACCGATTCCGCTGGCCGCCGGCGAGTGGCAGAACACCCATTTCGAGTTCGAGGACTTGGCGCTGCGCGGCAAACTCGACGTTCTCCAACCGGACATCGGCCGCGTGGGTGGCTTCACGCCGGCCCTGAAGGTAAGGGACCTGGCCGCCCGCACCGGCCGGCTGATCGTTCCGCACTGCTGGAAAACCGGCATCGGCATCGCCGCGAGCGCCCACTTTGCCGCCGTGGCGCCCATGTGCCCGTACATCGAGTTCCTGCCGGCCAACCTGTCTGAATCGGCCCTGCGTCAGGAACTGACCCATGACGAGATCAAACTTGAGGACGGCGTCATTCCGCTGCCCCGGCAGCCGGGCCTGGGCGTGGAACTGAACCGGACCGCGCTGGAACGATACAAAGTTGGTTGAACCGGAGGCACGCGGACATGAAGACGGATGCTGAAAAGGCTTTCTTTCTCGAGCATGGATACCTGCACGTGCCGGGAATCCTGGATCGGGAACAGGTCGAGTTCTATCGCACGGAATTCGACCGGGTGTGGGAGCAGGAGGCACCCAAGGTCAACCAACACAAGCTGCTCAAGTACCAGTCGTTCATCGACCTGATTGAGCATCCACCCATCCTGGAGCGGCAGCAGGCGATCTTCCGCAACCAGACCCAGTTGCTGCAGTACGACCTGCTGCGACAGGACGCAGACAGTGACATGCCGGCCCGCAGCTGGCACCGGGACTTCATCTTCCCCGGTGACCGGCCCCACTCCATCAACACGATCGTCTACCTGGACCCGATGACGCACGCGCGCGGTCCGACCTGTGTGGTTCCAGGCACCCACCGCGGCGAGGAGTACCCGCCCCTGGATCGCATACACACCTCCCTGCCCGGCGAGGTGGAGGTGCTGGCCGAGCCGGGGGACGCGGTGTTCATTAACGGTGCCATCTGGCATTCGGGCGGAGCCAACCGCACGCAAGGCCTGAGGCGCGGCATCTTCCTCTACTTCGGATGGTGGTGGATGAAGCGCTACGAACACGAGACGGACCTGCCGTGGCAGGCCAAGGCCAAGGCTTCCGCCCTGCGCCTGCAGTTGCTGGGGCTCAAGATGCCCGACCGCGACGTACACCAATATGATCCAACCCTATAGTGCCGTTCGGCACAGGCTTGCCATGCACCGACGCGTACGGGTGGCAACACCCGATCCCCACGACCTGGATGCCCAAGAACAATGCTTCCGCGACCACAGCTGCGTGGTCATTCCGGATCTGCTGTCACCCGACCTGGTCCGGGAGATGAACGAAGCCATGGACCGAGACATACAGGCCAACCCGTTCATGTGGTGGACCACCGGCTCCCGCAACTACAACTGCAACCTCCTATTGAACGAGCCGGTGTTTGAACACGCCATCCGACCGCCCCGGCTGCTGGCCCTGCTGGAGCGGCTTATGGACGGACCATTCTGTTTCGAGGAACTGGCCGTGCGGCACCGCACCGGTGAGACCACTGCGGTGCCCACCGACTGGCATCGCGACCGCAACTATTGGGATGAGCATCCCTTGCGCCTCGACTATCCCCAAATCATCTACTACCTGACCGATGTGGATGAGACCACCCACTGCTTCTCCATCAGTCCGGAACCGGCCGCGGGCCCGACCCTGCCACCACAGGAACACTTGGAGCGCGGGGGTATTCTTGACTTCCATGGCACGGCCGGCAGCGGCATTCTGTTCAATGCCGCCACGCTTCACGGCGTGACCCTGCGCGAGACGAACAAAGTGCGGCGCACCATCCAAGTCTACTTCGGCCATCCCGATCGGCCCCCCGTAAGTGACGTCACGCTGATGCCGCCGCGCCTCTGGCGGGACCACGATGACCCAGAAATCCGACGCTTTTACGGGAAGTTCAACCGGTATTCCAGGGTGGTGCTGGGCGGACTGGGCATTTTGGAGACGTGAGCCGGCAGGACCGCCGGTGCCGAAGTCAAGCGGTTTTCCGGTTTTAGTAACCTTAGTCCTGTTGCGATCGCGCTACATCGCAACTCCACATTCCGTCATTCAGACAGGGAGCAATACTGATGACCGTGTTGGAAAAACGAGGTCAACTGGGCCGACGCGCGTTTCTGCGCTTGGCGGCGGGAGCCTCCGCCACAGCTGCTCTGGTCGCCTGCGCCCCACCGACCGCGCCTGCGGGAGATGCCGGTGAAGCCGCCGACATGGAGCAGATCGAGATCGGCTTTGCCTGGTGGACAGGCGGCGAACAGGCCAACGCGCTGTTTGAGCAAGCAGTGGACCACTTCGAGGAGGCCTTTCCCAATATCCATGTAGTCCGCGACTCCGTGCCTTGGGGAGAATTCCAAACCAAACTCCTCACCGGATATGCAGGAGGTGATGCACCGGACTGCCACGGCGTCCCCTGGGGTACTGTCTGGTCCTTTGCCCACAGAGGCATCCTGCTGGACATGAACGGCTTGGTCGAAGGGGATCCCGATATCGACTGGGAAGGCATGTGGCCGGCTGTGACCGCCGGGTGCTACTACCCGCCGGGCACTATCATCGCCCTGCCTCGCGAGTCATTTGGTCTGCGGCTCTACTTCTACAACAAGACCATCTACGCGGATGCGGGAGTCGACACGCCGGACGCGGCGATGGATGCCGGCGATTGGAATGCCGGCAACTGGACCTGGGATCTTTGGCGGGAACAGGCGGGCCAACTGACCCAGTTCGACGAGAACGGCCGACGGACCATCATGGGCTCCAACCAGAGCGCCGACTACTGGAACCTGCACACGGTAATCCCGTCGTTCGGGCATTCCATGTTCAACGAGGACGTAACCCACTTCAACCTGGATGCCGAAGCAGTGGTAGCCTGGCTGGAGACGTTGCCCGTGATGATCAACGAGGAACGCTCGCTGGGCAAACCCGACGAGACCGCCGATTTTGACTGGGCCTCCAACGGCAAGCAGGCCATCGTCCGGTCCTCCACTTGGTCCATCCCCAACTACCGCTCCAGCTGGGAGGACATCGACTGGGACTTCGTGCCCCCGCCCAGGGGGTCCCACGGCCACTCGAACTTTGTCGGCAACGACTACCATTCGATCAACGGCACCGGGACCGCCAACGTGGACGCGGCGTGGGAACTGCTGAAGTTCATCAATTCGCCGGCGGAAGATCTGTGGTGGGCCCAGAGCTTCTTCGGAGCCCCCTTCCGCAAGGTGAACGTTGAGCCTTGGGCCAACAGCCTGAACGAAATCCTGCCGCGCAACGGGTGGAAGTACATGCTGGACATGACCAACACGGCCACGCCGTGGACTCCGGTCCCGTTCCAGGAAGAACTGAACACCATCCACTCCAACGAAATCGGCCAGGCTGTCCTGGGCGAACGACCGGTTCAGGAAGTGGTTGACAGCATTACGAGCAAGATCGATGCCATGATTGCGGACTTCGAATAACTCGCATTCCTGCACCGATCCGGCCGGCGGTGCCTGGAGTGGGATGCTCCGGGCACCGCCGGCTTTTTGTTGCCTCCCATCAAACGGCCCCGGATGTGTTCGGGGCCGTTCTGCGCAGTTGAGCTGTGGGGGGCGGACGAACGAAGGCGGAGCGTGTCCCCGTCCTTCCAAACTTCATATGATGAACTCGCGCAGGTGCCGTCCGCAGTCTTCGGCGTAGATTTTCTGCAGGGCTTCCTTGACGATTTGGCGGACTCGTTCGCGCGTTATGTCAAACTCTTTGCCGAGGTCGTCCAACGTCAGCGGCTCCTGATCGTCCAGCCCAAACCGATTGTTGATGATGCCCCTTTCTCGGGGATCAAGGTCGTTCAACACGTCGTTGACCTGTTCCTTCATGATTTCGATGTTGGCGGCTTCGGCCGGTTCCGGCGAATTCTCGTCCTCGACGATGTCCAGCAACAATGCATCCTCGCCATGGTGCACCGGCGAATACAGACTGACCGGAGCTGTGTCCAGGCTGAGCAGGTTTCTGACTTTGTCCACGGCCTCTTCGGCCACGGCCCGCACATCCTCGTCCGCTATCAGGTGACAGGCGTCGGTTGTCAACACCCAATCGGGGATTAACTCCTCAATCGATCGATCCAAGTAGTCGGTTTCCAGACACAGTTCCAGCAGCGAGGGATCGCGGCCCAGCAATCCTCGCAGAAGCTTGCGCGTGCGCTCGATTTTCTTCAGCTTGTCAACGACGTGCACCGGCAGTCGAATCGTGCGTGCCTGATCCGCCAGGGCCCGGCTGATGGACTGCCGAATCCACCACGTAGCATAGGTACTGAACTTGAAGCCGCGGGTGGGATCGAACTTCTCGACCGCCTTCATCAGTCCAACGTTCCCTTCCTGGATCAGGTCCAGGAAGCTGACGCCGTTATTGCGCTGGCGATTGGCTTGGCTGATGACCAGACGCAGATTGCAGTTGGCCAGCCGTTCCTGGGCCACCTGGCCGTCCGCAATCACTTGGGTGAGCCGGCTGCACTCTGCGGGATCCGTCTCGTAATCCAGTCTGGCGCGGGCCTGGCCGGCATGGATCATTGCCGTTGCCAGCAACTTCTCTTCATCCGCGGTCAGAAGCGGATGCCGCCCTACGTCGCGCATGTAGACCTGAATGGGATCCAGGGCACCGGCCCAGTCCGCCGGTGCGGCATCCGTCAGTGGCGCTCCCACCTGCCTGATGGCAATGGCGCCGTCATCCAGACTGGTCGAATAGCGGGTGTCGATTACAGCCATGTTGTTCACCTGTGCTACGTCGCTTGGGTCGATGATGGTTACGAATTGGCCAAGGCTGCGGCCCTGCCAGGCTGCAGCGGGTTGTATGCATGTCGAAGGCCCTGAATCCGGCGCAGGTGCACCATCCCGGCGCGATAGGCCTCGCCGTCCTGGACCATGTCAATCGTTTTGAGGCGCCGGTGCGATTCCAGTTCGCGCATCCGCAGTAGCAGCCCTACGGCCTCGCCGCACGCCTCCCGGTTGGTGTTGCCTTCCATTGCCATTCCGGACAGCACGTTGTCCTGTTCCGCCAATACTCTCTGCAGGTAGGCTGCCGGTGCCTCGTCAAGTCCCGACATGAATTCGTCGACATCCCACTCGTCGTCCGACTCGATGTTCAGCAACAGGCCGTACAAGGTCCGCGCCTGGTTGTCGATGAAGTCCTGGGCGGTCAGGGCGGGCAGATCCGCTTCGAACCCCGCCAGGACTGCGTTGATCTGTCCGTGCAGTCGATGCGGGTCGCGCAACAGGACCAACAGGACCTTCCGCTCCAGTTCGTTGCGCAGGGATCCGGGTTCTTGGAGCTGTACGGCGGGCCGCTGGGAGGGCTCCTCCCAGCCAACTTCGGTGTCCGTCTCCGCCACAACCGAATCTGGCTCGGGAAGCCGCATTCGGTCCCCCACCATGCGTTGCAACAGCCCCGGCGCGGTAGCAAAGCGGGTCTCCATCTGCTTGACGTACTCGTCCCGCGCAACTTCCTGATGGACTTCCGCCAGGACTTCAACCAAGAGTTCGACGGCCTTCTGCTTTTGCTCCGGGACCTCCAGGTCGAAGACTCGCTCGGCATGGTTCGCATAGAAGTTCACGAGGGTCAGGGCATCGTCAGTAACCTTTTTCCAACCACCGGTATCCTCCCTGATCAGTTCATCCGGATCGCGCCCTTCCGGCATCGCGGCAATCCGCAGGACCATTTCGGGACGGTTGCGACCGGCGTTCCGGTCATCCCGATTGCTCGTGCGCAGCGTCGCCCGGGCCCTTTCCAATCCCCGCAGCGTCGCCTGCTGGCCCGCCGCATCCGCGTCCAGGGCAAACACGACCTGAGAGGTATACCTGCGCAACAGCCCCAGTTGCGCAGGGGTCACCGCGGTGCCCAGACAGGCGACGGTGTTCGCAAACCCGAACTGATGGGCCGTGATGACATCCAGGTACCCCTCCACGAGCACGGCTTCCCCCAACTTGCGGATGGGGCCGCCTGCCTGTTCGATGCCGTATAGCACCTGGCTCTTGTTGAACAGGGGCGTGGTCGGCGAGTTGATGTACTTGGCACCGCGAGACTCTCCGTCCAATTCGCGCGCCCCAAAACCCACTACCCGGCCGCGTGTATCTCGGATGGGAAACATCAGCCTGCCGCGATACCGGTCCCGATAGGAGCCCTGCTTCTCGTCGTGGTAGAGCAAGCCGGTTTGCAACACATGACTTTCGGAAAAACCCTGGCCTTGCAGAAAGGAAACCAAGCTGTCCGACGACCTGTCGCTGTAACCCAATTGGAAGGTGTTGACCATCTCCGGTGCCACACCCCTGTGCCGCAGGTAGTCCCTGGCAATCTTGGCCTCGTCGGTCTGGTGCAGGGCCGTGGCATAAAAAGCTGCTGTCCGCCCCATGATCTCCCGAACAGGATCCAGGGGATCCGGGGCCTGCCGTCTCCGCGCAAGCTCCACGCCAGCCTCGGCCGCGAGCTTCTTGAGCGCATCGAAAAACTCCAGACCCTCTACCTTCATCAGGAACTTGAAGAGATCGCCGCCCTCGCCGCAGGCACCGAAGCAGTGCCAAGTACCTCGCTCGGGCGACACCACGAAACTAGGGGTCTTTTCCTGATGGAACGGACAACAGGCCTTGTAGGTGCTGCCGGCACGGGTCAGCGTGACGTAGCGCCCAATGAATTCCACCAGATCAATCCGGTCCCGGATCTGTTCACGTTCGTCCATGAGGCCTTACAAAGACAACAACCCCGTCAAGGGGCCCGAGCATCCAGGTCCTGATATATCGACCGCGCCGCCTGGAGCAGGTCGGCAAAGGGCATGGCCCGAAACACGTTGCCCTGCGAACGGATGTCGCCGTTCATGAAGGACTTGCGAAACGACGCCTCTTCCATCAGGATGCGATGGAGCAGGTCGGCCGGCAGGTGCAGTTCCAGATCCGCCCTGCCCGGACGCGGATCCCAAAAAACTTCCTGAAGGCGGCCGTCCACCAGAATCTCCTGGTCGTCCCCCTCCAGGCGGACCCGCACCACCAGTCCGGAGGCGCCGAAAGCCTGCATGGCCTTGGTTTCTTCTTGCAGTCGCTGAAACGTAGCCTGCAAGCGGAGGACAACCGGATGTACGGTGGTCGATTTCATATCCGGTCTGCAACGCGAAGTCGACGGTCTGCGATGATCTGCGGTTGGTTCGCACCCAATACCTGTGACAGGCGATCATTGGGGCTGGAACCGATGTGCTGCGGGAGATGGCGAAGCGGTGTGACGAAGCATGGCACCGGCGTAGCCGCTGTTTTGAAATCCGAAACCGGGTACGGTGCCATTCGCGTTCCTGTGTCACAATCCTAGGCAGGCGTACAGACCAGAGCCGGATCGGTTTCGGACCTGTTTCTGACATGCCGGGCCCGCAAGGCTGCTGAATCCAGTGCCGGTTCGACAGCTTGGGCGCCTTCCTGCCGCAACAACCCGGACTATGCTATGCACCGTGTTACACCGCCGATTGCCAACACCGCCCGGTGGCGATTGAGCACACAATCACCTGCGGCCCTGTTGACCGTCGCATGGTTGGCTTTCCTGCTCGCCGGATGCCAAATTCCGCCACCGGTCGCCCCACCGGAAGAATCGGTTCCGGTCACTGTGGCGGCCCCCTTGCCCGATGCCTCTCCCATTGCAGAGGTGCGCACGGTCGAAAGCCGGCCGATCGAGGGACGCAACCCGATCAACACCCGGGGCTGGAAGACCGACTTCACCAAACGCACGATCGACCTGACCGAAATCATTTCCGGGGGTCCGCCCAAGGACGGCATTCCTTCCCTGGACGCCCCGCGCTTCGAACCCATTGCCACGGCGGCAGACTGGTTGACGGACACGGATCCGGTCATCGTCTACGAACATGGAGGACAGGCTCGGGCCTATCCGCTGGCCGTCCTGATTTGGCACGAAATCGTCAACGATGAAATTGCCGGCCGGCCAGTCACCGTTACCTTCTGTCCCCTGTGCAACGCCAGCGTCGTTTTCGACCGGCGGGTCGGCGACATGGTGCTTGACTTCGGTACCACCGGCAGTCTGCGCCACAGCGACCTCGTGATGTACGACCGTCAGACCGAAACCTGGTGGCAACAGTTCACCGGCACTGCCCTCATTGGCGAACTGGCTTCGACCCAACTGACGTTCCTGCCCAGCCAGGTACTTGGATTCGGTCGATTTCGCGAATTGTTTCCGGAGGGTGAAGTGCTGCAGCGCCCCTTGGATCAGTTCAGCCGCAACTACGGCATGAATCCCTATGTCAACTACGACACGTACGGCAACGGCCTGAGCCGCAACGAGAATCTGGTGCTCTTCACGGGAGAACCGGATCCAAGGCTCAAGCCGCTGGACCGCGTGGTGGGAGTCCTATTCCCGGACCACAGCAGCGTGGCCATTCCCTTCGATCTGGCACGGGCTCGCACCGTGGTCCATTACGATCCGCCCAACGGCGATCCGGGCATCGTGGTGTTCTTCGAGGAAGGCATGTCCTCCTCGCTGTCCGAGGCGGAAATTGGCACGGCCCGGGACATTGGGAGCGTCGGGGTATTCAGCCGTGTCCTGGACGGCCGGCACCTTGAGTTCGATGTTGCCGACGACGGTACCGTCCGGGACGCACAGACCGGAAGCACCTGGAACATCAGGGGCGAGGCGACGGCGGGAGAACTGCAGGGATCGGCCCTGGAGGCTCAGGTTGCCTTCGACCACTTCTGGTTCGCCTGGGCGGAATTTCTGCCGGACACCGAACTCGTGGCGGTGGACTGACCTCCCGGCGGGGCCACAGAGCCCGGAGGATTGCAGCCGCTGCCGGCTAGTTGACAATGCGCACGTTCACCGAGCAGGTGGCCAGTGGTGCATCGTTGGCATCAAGCACACTGAGGCGAAGCGTGTACGGACCGCTCAGACCGATGGTCGACGCGTCGAACTCCCCCAGCAGGCCTTTGCGCACGTTGTTGTAGGCCTGGCCCAACAAGGTGAAGTCCTGGTCCGCAGGGTCCGACCCGGGTGCGATGTCGATGACGTACGAGTCCAGATCATCATGGGCCGCGGTGCCTTGGACTGCCACGGTGCCGACCAATTCATCGTCTACTGCCGGGGAAGACAGCAGGGCACTCTCGTCCTCGCAAAAGGGCACGTTGCGCAGGTCCTCCGGCTGGATGGCTACCTGCCCGGTACCCGTTGTTTCGTCGGCCGGGTTGAGGCCGGGATCGGCACCAAGGGCCGGTGCCGATCCTGACTCGGTTCGCGCTTCCACTGGGGTTTCCGAACCCGCTTCCTCTTTCACCGCCTGGTCCACCTTGCTGATGAAGTAGGTCAGACCCATGACCACCAAGAGTCCGACCACACTGGTCACGACCCCGGCAGTGGCCCGGGCTGCCCGTTCGCGTTCCAGTGCGAAAATCGCCTGCAGCCTTTCGGTCCGGATCCTCCGCACGCGGTACAGGTAGACCAGTGCGCTCAGGCCGCAAAGGACGTAAATCCAGGGGGCCAGATCGGCAATATAGTCAAAGATGAGGGTCATGGCCGGATTGTAACCCGGCATCTCAGCCGGCCTGCCGAACACCGCAGACCAAGAAGGCTGCCTGCGGTCCCGGCCCACCGCTTGGGAGCGGCCACGCGGTGGGTCCGGACGGGTGCTACCATTCGCCATCCCCTTTCCATCAAGGTTGTCGGGAGCACACCATGGAAATGAGACGATTCGGCAAGACCGAACTGCAGGTGTCGGCGATTGGTTTTGGATGCTGGGAGTCGAGCGGCGAATACGGAGAGTTCGACGACCAGGAAATCATCGATGCGGTTCACTTGGCCCTGGAGATGGGCATCAATCTCTATGACACTGCCGAAGCCTACGGATTCGGCCGCTCCGAGACCTTGTTGGGCCAAGCCCTCGCCGGCAGGCGCGATCAGGCCGTGGTCGTGACCAAATTCGGTATCTATCCCCAAGACGACACCCACCACCGGGACTCCAGTCCGGAGACGGCACAGGCGGCCATCGAGCGCAGCCTCAAGGTGCTGAACATGGACTATGTGGATGTCTACCTCATTCATTGGCCCGACCGTGACTCCTCCTTCGAAGATGCCATGGCCAAGATGGAGGACATTCGCTCTCAGGGCAAGGCCAGGTTCGTCGGAGTCAGCAATTTCCGGCCAGAGCAGATCCGCCAGGCAAGCAACGGAGGCAGCGTCGACGTGGTGCAGTACGGGTATCACCTGTTCGATCGGCGCCTGGAGCGGTTTGTCTTCCCGACCGTTGCCGAGCTGGACTGCGGCCTAATGACGTACGGATCGCTGGCACACGGCCTGCTGGCGGGGGCCTACACCCGGGACACCGTGTTCCCCGCCAACGACTGGCGCGCCAGAGGCAAGGCGTTCAATCTTTCCTTGCTCAGCCCCGACGTATTGTCCCGCAATGTGGACGTCGTGGAGGATTTGAAAACCATCGCTGCCGACCTGGGACACACCTCGGCCCAACTGGCCCTGCGCTGGGTGCTTTCCAACAAGCTGGTGAGCACCGCCCTGGTGGGCTTTCGGAACCCCGACGAGGTCCGGGCCAACCTTGAGGGGCTGGACTGGGAGATGGACGCCGACACCAGGACACGCATCCAGGCCGTGTTCGAGAGGCATGGGGTCGACACGGCCCCCGATGTCTGGGTCGAGGAAGACGGGTTGGGCATTCCCGCTTAACTTGACACGTCCGCGCCGCCCAGGCCCGGCAGTCCAGGCATTCGGCACGACACAGGCAGCCAACCATGACCCTGAAACAGGAATTCAATTCCCGACGCAGCGATGTCCGGTCCCGACGCGGCATGGTGGCCACCAGCCAACCCTTGGCTGCGCAGGCCGGATTGCGCATCCTCATGGCAGGAGGCAATGCCGCGGATGCCGCGGTGGCCACGGCCGCCGTCCTGAACGTGGTGGAACCCATTTCGACGGGAATCGGCGGAGACTGCTTCGCGCTGTTCTATGACGCGGCGACCCGACAGGTTACGGCCCTGAACGGCTCGGGCTGCACATCCCGGCATGCCAATCCCCAGGAGCTCGTTGCCGCGGGCTACGCCACGATGCCTTCCTTTACCGGCCACGCCGTCAGCGTCCCCGGCACCGCGGCCGGATGGGAAGACCTTCTGGCCCGGCACGGAACCATGACCCTGGCCGACGTTCTGGTCCCGGCCATCGAATACGCCGCAGACGGCTACCCTGTCTCGGAATGGATTGCCCTGGGCTGGCAGCGCCAGGTGTCAAAGCTCCTGCGCAGCCCGGATTGGGACACCCCGGACCTGTCGTCCGGACCGCCGCAGCCCAGCGGCAACGAACTTCTGATAGGAGGCCGAGCACCGCAGCCGGGCGAGATTATCCGCATGCCCGAACTGGCCGAGACCCTGCGGGGCATTGCGGCCTCAGGGTCCGAATACATCTACCACGGGGATTTTGCCGACAAACTGGCTGCCCATGTCCAGTGCTATGGAGGCTGGCTTGACCGGGAAGACCTCGCTAGCCATCGCTCGCACTGGGTTGTTCCCTTGGCCTTCAACTACCACGGATGCAGGCTGCACGAATGTCCCCCGAACGGCCAAGGTCTGGCCGCGCTGCTGGCCCTCGCCCTGGCGAAACCGTTTCAACTGGCCGCACTCGCCAAGACCGACCGGGTGCACGTGATGATTGAATGCATGCGCCTGGGCTTTACGGACGCGCTGCGCTACGTTACCGACCCGGAATCCGCCGTGGTGTCCCCGGAGTACATGTTAACCGAGGAATGGCTTGCTCCGAGACGCGACCGCATCCGCATGGATCAGGCCGCGCAGGACGTACCGCACGGCCTGCCGCCGGCCGGCACCGACACCGTCTACCTATGCGCCGCCGACGAACACGGCAATGGCTGCAGCTTCATCAACAGCCTGTACCAGGGCACCGGCACCGGCCTGGTGGTCCCGGGCACCGGTGTCAGCCTTCAAAACCGAGGCGCCGGTTTCGTCCTGGACCCGGACCATCCCAACGTACTCTGCGGCGGACGCCGCCCGTACCACACGATCATCCCCGGCATGGTGACGGCCGAGTCGGAGTTGTTGGCCTGTATGGGTGTGATGGGCGGCTATATGCAGCCGCAGGGACACTTCCAGATGATGGTCCGCATGTACGACGAAGGCCTGCCTCCGCAACGAGCCCTGGATGCTCCACGCTGGCAGTTGGCCGGCCCGTCGGCCGATCAGCCCAACAGCGTGGGCGCACACCGGCCGGGGGGACGCGTGCTCCTGGAACCGGGCTTTGAACCGGAAGTCATGCGTTCGCTGCAGGACCGGGGCCATCGCATCGAGGTCCGGCGAGGATTGGACCGCGGTGGTTTTGGGGGTGGCCAGATCATCGCCCGCAACCCGGGGACCGGAGTCCTCACCGGCGGATCCGACCCCCGCAAGGACGGATGTGCGATAGGCTGGTAGTAGGTACTGCCTTCCATGAACAGTTCGGCGGTCCCGCCGTAACCGCGGGCTTCACTGTACGGGATTCTTCTTCACAGCCCTTTGATGCACTCTCGAATCCAGACTTGTGGACGCGCCGCGTCCGCCGGCATTCAGCGCATGCGGACGGATGGTCAACCACCCCCGGCCATCGCATCCTTCCTCCACTTCCACCGGCTTCTGGAAACAGGCGCCACGGGACTGCTGACGGCTGCGGAGGCCCTCCCCGTTGAGCGTCTGACGGACTACGAGGAGCTGGACGGCTACGAACTGTCTGGCTACGAGTATGTGGATCAGGCCCTGATTCTGAAGTTCAACGGCGGCCTGGGCACCAGCATGGGCCTGGATCTGCCCAGGTGCCTGTTGCCGGTGCGGGACGGACTGACGTTTCTGGACTACATCGCCAGGCAGGTGAGTTACCTTCAGCAGCAGCTGGACCGCCATGTGCCCCTGATGTTCATGAACAGCTTCCACACGCGGGCCGCCACGCTGGCGGCGCTGACGGCCTACCCCGAGCTGCGCAACGGCATCGCGCCGGATTTTGTGCAGCACCGGTTCCCCAAAATTGATCCCACCACGTTGGAACCGGCGGCCTGGTCGGCCAATCCCGACCGGGAATGGTGTCCCCCCGGCCACGGGGACGTCTTTGCCTCCCTCAATACCACGGGGCTGCTGGACAAACTGCTCGCGGCGGGGTATCGCTATGTGTTCCTGAGCAACGCGGACAATCTCGGAGCCACCCTGGACATCAAAATCCTCGGCTACATGGTGGAAAACCGCGTTCCCCTGCTGATGGAGGTGGCCAACCGGACACTGTCCGATCGCAAGGGAGGACATCTGGCGCAAAACGCAGACGGCGGTCTTCTCCTGCGCGAATTCGCGCAATGCCCCGAGGCCGAACTGGACGGATTTCAGGACATCCGGCGCTACCAGTTCTTCAACACCAACAACCTTTGGGCCCACTTGCCCTCCATTAAGGAGACATTGCGCAGCCACTGCGGCTTTCTGCCTCTGCCGCCCATTTTCAACCGCAAACCCGTGGACCCGATGGATGTCTCCACGCCCGAGGTCATTCAAATGGAAAGCGCTGCCGGATCGTCCATTTCGGTCGTACCTGGCGCAGCCGCCCTGCGCGTTCCCCGGATCCGGTTCCTGCCGGTCAAGCGCTGTGAGGATTTGCTGATTGTGCAGTCGGACGTGTACCGAACCACCCGGAACCATCGGCTCGTTATGAACCCCAAACGCATCAATCCCCAGCCCCGCAGAGCACCCACGGTGCACCTGGACCCAAGATATTACGGCCACTATCGGGACCTGGAGGCACGGTTCCCGTTCGGAGCGCCTTCCCTCGTACGTTGTCTGTCGCTGGAAGTGGAAGGCGACGTTCGTTTTGGTAGGGACGTGGTAATCGAAGGGAATGTGCGGATTCGCAACCCGAAGGCCAGTCCAATGCTGATACCCGACGGTACGGTCCTCGACGACACCAACAGTTGACCGATCCTGGCTACGGGGCGGGCCAGATGCGCTCGACGATAGGTAGCGGCACCTGATTGGCCCACTTCCCCTGCCACAACCATTTCTGCCAGGTCCCGGCCATCGGGAGCCGGGCCGCCCCCAGCCCCTCGGCTATCGGAGCGGTTCCGTTCGCCTCTGAGCCGCCCGCATTCAACAAGGTTGACCCCCAGTCGACCTCGACACAGTCCCGACGCCGGGCCCACGCCAGGATTGACCGGCCCGCCAACAGGCACGGCTCGACGTTCGCCCCCTGCACTGCGTGGACGACCCGTTGAACGGAGGCTCTGCATCCCAACCGCACGGCGACAACGGCCATGACGGGATCATAGTGCCGGTTCTCAACGACAAACAGCCGTGCCTCTGGATGGTCGCAATTGGACCCGGACCGCGAACTGTCCATCGTGGTCAGCACGTCCAGGGCCGCCTCGGACCTGGCGCGGTCGCCCGGACCCCACACGGAATCCTTGAGAAACTGCGCATGCCGGGCGTTCACGCAGGCGCTGGTAACCACGGCAAGGCCAGCCTGGGCCGCCACATCCGCGGCCGGAGCCAGAGTTCCGGTCCCGGAATCCGGCAGCAGTGCGTTGTCCTTCCCAAGGGGAGACTTCCAAGTCGAAACCCCTTGCCGTCCATGGGCAACGGGCCGCCACCCGTTAGCTTCGAGGTAGGACAAGGCAGACATGCCCACCGCCGAGTTCGTCGGGACCAGGGGACTGATGCGAACTCCGACACAATCTTCCCCAGTCAGAAGGTGCTCCAATAATTCCAGCACCCCCGCTACCTCCGCCAACCCGTTCCAGTCCAGACACGGCCCATCGCGGACTTCGGCCACCGAAACGGGAATCGAGGGATCAAGCCTGCGCAACAAAACCTGCACCGCATGGTCGGGATGGTCACTTTCCAAACCAAGCATCCATCGGCGCACCGACCACCCGACTTGCCGAGCTGCCTCCCCAGCCTGCCAGGACTGCTGCCAGCCTGACAGTCGGCAGCCAATGATCGACTGATTCCAGGCAACGGGATCCGCCACGTCGGAGCACGAACCAAAGGGTTGGGATTCACGAGGCCTGCCCCGCTCCAGGTTTGAGTGCAGGTGACGTCGAGCCTCGGACAACGCGCGCTGGACCTGGTCCTGCAGGTTCACCGCCACCGCATAACCCCGCCAGGCCAGTTCGTCGACAGGAAGGTCCCAGGCCCCCACGCGCCGTTCGATGCGACCACCAAATCCCTGCTTCATCCGGTAAACAGTCCACAAGTCCCGTTGCGGCAACCGCGCCAAATCCACCGGCAGCGAGTCCGGCCAGTCCCCTTGGCCTTGCGCCCCGCGCATGGCCGTGGCCACCGCACCAAGCGAATCCGGTATGCCCCAAAGGTCGTAGGTTCCGGCCCCGGCCGCGCGTGCACGCTGCATGGCGGCGAAGTGCAGGGCGTAGTTGGGCATCGCATGACGATGCCGATTGCTGCTGGCTCCCCACAGGTACCAGGCGGAGCCACCGCACAACGCAAGGACGACGGCCGCCACGGTCTCGCCTTCCACGTCTGCCAGCAGCAACTCCAGGTGGTCGGGCAGCAGTTCAAACGCCGCCTCGAAGTAGGACGGGGCATGAGGCGCAAATCCCTGTCGGCGGCCGGTCGCCTGCATCAAGGCATGCCAACGTTCAAGATCCGCCGAACCACCCACCCGGACTTGGGTGCCCGCACGTCGGGCCCGGCGCACGTTGTAACGCCATTTGCTCTTCATGCGCCCAAGCAGGTCGGCATCGGAGCCGGCAAGTTCCACCTTGATCGTGCTGCGCGGCTGGACCGTCTGCCCGCTTGGCCTGAAGCCCAGTCGGGCCAGTTGCCGCCGATGCGTCGGCGTATCCGGAAGGTCGGGTTCAATCTTGACCACGTGCATTCCGTGCGTGCGTGCGCACTGCAGCAGTGCGGTGCGGATGCCGTCCACATCCGCAGGGCAACTCCAGTCCACTACCGGGCCGCCGGGCACATACCCGAGCGACAGGCCCAGCCTACGCTGCTGCAGCACCAAGGCACCTGCCTGAAGCGTCCCGTCCGCACCGGCCAGAACCGCCTGGTGAACCTGCCAGCCTACACGCTGCTTGAGCCGGGCCCAACCCTCGAGTTGCAGCACATGACCCGACGGGTGCGTCCCAACAAAGTCGTCCCAGCCGGATGCCGCCTCAAAGAGGTCGGCTTCGGCGGCCGCGACGGTCCCGCGGACTGTGGCAAATGACAATGACACTGTGCAGTCCGATATGGAATCCAAGCCAGCTCACAAACAGGCCGGACAATGGGAATACACTATATACGGAGCTTCGTCCGCGGCCCGGCGGCATAGCCGCGCTGGCCGCGTCTCCTTGCCCTCAACCGTTCCGCGGTCCACGCGGAAATACCTGTCGGCATGCAGTTTCTACCATGACCTCAAGTACATCCGGCGGATTCGATCGCGGCCCCGCCATTCAACCGGGGCCGCGGCGCGCCCACCCGGGCTTGCTGACACAGGTCCAGATTCTGTTTCTGGCGACCCTGGTCGCCGTCGATGCGGGTTGCCTTTGGATTGGCCATTGGCTCGCGCATTTGGCCACGCGTCAAGGGCCGCAAGTGGTACTGGGACCGTTCAACGAGTGGCTGGCGCTGCCGGTGGTCCACACCGTGCTTCTGCTGGCGGCCTTTGCGTGGACGAGGATGTACCAGCGGCGAAGGCCGATTCTCCATCTGGATGAAACCATCAAGATCCTGTTCATGAACGGGATCCTGGTACTGTTGCTGCTGGCAGTGCTAACCATGTTGCTGGTGGATTTCGAGGTCTATCGCCGGCACGTCCTGTTCATCTGGGCCATCACATCCCTCCTGGTCAGCGTGGGCCGCATCATCCATACCCAGTTTCAGTGGTCGGCCCAAAGCAAGGGTATCGGAGCCCAACGGGTACTGCTCGTCGGCAGTGGTCAAACCGCCGCCATCATCCTGCAGAAAGTACGCAACACCCCCAAGCTGGGTTTCGTGGTGGCCGGGGCCATTCCTTCCGACGACGGAACCTCCCGTCTGGACGAAGTGCCGGTTCTGGGCACGGTGGACGAAATCCCGGAAGTGGTGGCCGCGCACGACATTGACGAAGTCATCATCGGCATGCCGGAGGCATCCCAGGAGGAGATTGTCCGCCTCATCAGCATTTGTCAGGAGGAGAAGGTTGGGATCCGTGTCTTTCCCGATCTATTCCAGATCATGGCGCAGGAGGTCAGCATTGGGGATCTGTCCGGCCTGCCGTTGCTGACCATGCGGGATGTGGCGCTGCAGGGCTGGAAAGTGGTGGTCAAACGGGCCATCGACATCGTAGTCAGCGTGTCCGCACTCGTCTTCCTAAGTCCCTTCTTCCTGCTCGCTTCGCTGCTCATAAGACTGGAAAGTGCGGGCCCGGTTTTCCACACACAGGTTCGCATGGGCCTGGACGCCGTTCCCTTCGACATGCTCAAGTTCAGGTCCATGCGCGTGGATGCGGAAGACGAAGGTCCCGGCTGGACGACACCGGACGATCCCCGACGCACCCGTATCGGCCGGTTCCTCCGCTCAAAGAGCCTCGACGAGTTCCCTAATTTCATCAATGTCCTGATGAACGAGATGAGTGTGGTCGGCCCACGCCCGGAGCGGCCGGTCTATGTTGAGGAATTCCGCCGGGTCGTACCCAACTACATGGAGCGCCACAGGGAGAAGGGCGGCATCACCGGCTGGGCTCAAATCAACGGATTGCGCGGCGATTGTTCCATCGAGGAGCGAATCAAGTACGACCTTTGGTACATCGAAAACTGGTCCATCGGCCTCGACTTCAAGATAATGGCCATCACCGCCTGGAAGATCCTCTTCAGGACCCATCCGGACGCCTACTGACACGGACCGGTCCCAGTCGGTGTCTGACCCCACCGATACCAACGCAGAATCCGATCCTCGCGGGACGCAAGGATCAACGCACAGGGTCCGATCCACCAGTAGCCATGCGGGAAGCCCCCATCCCCCAACCCGAAACAGGGCGACGGGTCGGCCTGCGTGATCGGCACCCCTTTGCTACCATTGGGACTCATAGGCCGGACTGGACAGTCGGCCCATCTCGTTCACGGGTCGTCGGGGTCCCCCACGGGATCGCCCCTCGCCGTACAGAAGCCCCTGTCCCGCGGGCCGAAACGGGCACGCACGGAAGCCCCGCACGCACCAAAATGTTGACCGCCGCATTGTGGTCGGCATTGGCACGGAACCCGCAGGCCCCGCACGCAAACACCACCTGCGACGGCCGGTTTGACTTGTCAACATGGCCGCACCGGCTGCACCTCTGCGACGTGTAGGCCGGATTCACCTTCCGCAGTTCGCCCGCCTTGTACGCCAGCTTGCGCTCCCAGGAGCCCCAGCCGCTGGCCAGGATGCTGCGGTTGAGCCCCGACTTCTGCTTGACCTGCCGGCCGGGTTTCGCCACCGTGCCCTTGGCCGACTTGGTCATGCCCTTCGTGTTCAGATCCTCCACCACCACGGTGTGCGCCGTGTCCGCCAGCTTGCGACTGGCCTGGTGCGTGGCATCGTCGCGCTTGCGCGCCCCCTTGCGCTGCAGCTTGTTCAACTGCCCGTTCACGCGCCGGCCCCGGTTCGACTTGGGCCTTCGGTCCTTGGGCCCCCAGCCTTGCTTGCGGCTCAGTTCCCGCTGCTTGCGGGCGATCTGCGCATCCAGCTTGTCCGTGTCGGGCATCGCGTACACCGTGCCCTCGCTGTCTGTGGCCTGTCCCACGTTGCGGTCCAGGCCCAGCGCGCCGTCCGGTGCGGGTTGCTTCACCTGCTCCGCGGGCACCTCGTAGCAGACGTAGGCATACCACTTGGGGTGTTGTTCCGTGCCCTCCATGCGCACGCGCACGGTCAGCGGCCGGCAGCCGGTGTACAGGTTCGATCCCGCCAGCCGCAACCAACCGACCTTGGGCACGTGCAGGCGGTCCCCGTCCATCCTGACGGCCTCGGGAATGGTAAACGCCGGCACGGTGAAGTGCCGGGCCTTGAACCGGGGCCTGCCTTCGTTCTCAGGATCCGCAAAAAACCGCGTGTACGCGTCGGCCAGGTACTTTAGGCTGTAGCGCACCACCTTGTACGGGTACTCCTTCAGCCAGGCGTGGTCCGGGTCGCTGCGCAGTTCCGTGAACTGCTGGCCCAGGGTGAAGAAGCTCGTTGAGGGACTGGGTCCCATCTTCCTGCGGACGGCCTTGGCCCACGCCGTCTTGCCTTCCCGGACCTCCGGCCAGTTGAGAGCGGGCACGTGCATCTCCTTCCAACGCGCGTACCGCCACTCGCAGTCGGCCAGCATGTGGTTCCAGACGTAGCGGCAGGCGCCGGCGATAGCCGCGAGCAGGGTGCCGGTCTCCGCATCGCCCGGAAACAGGCGCAGGCGCACCGTGCGGTGGACGGTGTCCGGGACCTGCGTTGTAGAATCGGGGCTGTTGGGCATGGAAGTTTCGGTTCCGTGTCCGGCGGAGAGTCTGGCTGACATCGGACTCTCGCATTTATGGGTGCCATTATGCTACAGGACCCATTGTCAAGTCAGGAATATAATTCCCTACAATTGCCGCCTTCACCGTTCGCCAAGTCACCGCCCCTTGCCATGGACACGTCATTGGTTTCGCACTCAGGGACCGCGATTGAACACGAGCAGATATTCGATGCGTTGACAACCCGGCAACGCCAAGTGTTGCGCATCGTGATCGAGGAGTTTGTGGCCCATGCCCAGCCAGTCGGCAGCCGACGAATCACCAAGGAGCGGAATCTGGGTGTCAGCTCCGCCACCATCCGCAACGATCTTGCACAACTTGAAGCCCTGGGACTGCTCACCAAACCACACGCGAGTGCCGGCCGGGTTCCATCGCTGTTAGGCTACCGCATTTACGTGCTGCACCTCATCGGCAACCACCGGCTGCCCAAGGAGCACCGCAACCAACTGCGGCGCAGATTCGAGGCTATCGATCCGAACTCACCCAGTTGGCTTCTGGAGGCAACCCGTCTCCTGTCGGTGGAGGCCAACAGCTTGGCACTGGCGACTGACCTGCGTTATGTCAACCACCGACTTCGTCATGTGGAACTGATATCGGTTCAGGACAATCGGGTCCTGATGATCGTGGTCCTGGAGGACGGCCATGTGTGCCAGCGCATGCTGGACGTCCCCGACAAGATGGCACAGGCCGATCTCACCGTGATCAGCGCGGAGTTGAACCACTTGCTGCCGGGCCTGAATCGAGCGCAGATTCAGGAAATGGCTCTGGAGGCGTCCTCGGCCGCCAAGGAGTTCTGCCAACTGGTCAGCGACCTGATGCCGGTCGCGGAGGGTGACGGTTCCGCTTCCATCGTTCAGCAGGGCCTTGGCCACATCCTGGACGCCCCCGAATTCGCCGAGAGCCGCAGGGTACGCAAGGTGGTTGACATCTTTGATTCGGGCCCGCGCATCGAGGAAATCCTGATGCTCGTCCCGCGACCCGACGATGTCCACGTCCTGATCGCCGGCGACGACCGCAAGGAATGGTCCGACCTGGCCGACATCAGCCTGGTGCTGTCCGCGTACGGAATCCCAAACCAGGCCATCGGCATCGTGGGCGTGGTTGGCCCCGTTCGCATGGCCTATCGCTACAATATGGGCACGGTGCGCTTCATGGCGGCGCTCATGAGTGCCCGTGTGCGGGAAACCAGGAGCGAAGACCTTCTTCCCGAAGTTATTGCTCCCTAAACCCGCCTCCGGCGGACCGAAATTCTGCTTCGACGATTGTCGCCAATGGCAAGGAACCGATGTCGGATACAACCAAGACCACTTCAGAACACGAGCTCACGGACGAACCAAGCCAACCCGACGCAGCTGTCGCGGCTCCTTCGGACACCAAGGAAGGGGAACCGGAGTTGCCGGCGGCGGAGGCAAGCAAATGGGCAGACTGGACCCGGGAGGATCTGGAAACCGAGCTGGACAGCCGCATCTGTCGCATAGCCCAACTGGAAGAGGAAACGGAAGCCCTCGACACCAAGGTCGAAGCCGGCGAACGCGAGATCCAGCGCATGGCGGCGGAGTTCCAAAATGCACGCAAGCGGCTGGACCGTACGGCGCAGGAGCGCATCGACAACGCTTCGCAATCCCTGGCCGAGAAGTTTCTGCCGGTCCTCGACGACCTCGAACTGGCTCTGGGCAACGTACCGGCCGAAGTGCGCGAACGCGGCGAGTCCTTCGTGCAGGGGGTTCAGCACATTCACGGGAAGATCCAGGGAATCCTGGCGAACGCCGGCATTGAGCCAATGGAACCCTCCGGGCAGTTTGATCCCAACCTGCATGAGGCGATGCAACAGATTCCCAGCGAAGACCACGAGTCGGGAGAGATCATTGAAGTCATGCGGACCGGGTACCGGATCCGCGACAAAGTGCTGCGACCGGCGATGGTGCGGGTGGCAGCGTAGCCTGCCCCACCGGAAGGATCCGGGTCCGCCATGACGTCAACCCATTTCAACGCCGGCCGGGCCGGCATGGCAACCGGCATTCGGCCGTTCGACGTCGGCCGGGACCTGCCCCAGGTCACCGAGCTGGTCCGGGAAGCGTTCGCGCAGGAACTGAGGGAGACCGGCTCCAGGCCGTTGCACAACGCGGGGCTGTACAGCCGGCTGCACAGCTTCCTGCGTTCGGAACCCGCGAACCTCTTCAGCTTCATGCGCATGTTCGACGGGTTCGTCTACGTTGACCGCGGCCGGGTTGTCGGGAATGTGTCCATGCAAAAACTGGACTCCTTCGGACACCGCTGGCAATTGGCCAATGTCGCCGTCGCCGCTTCGCATAAGCGTCAGGGGATCGGCAGCAGGCTGGTGCAAGCCGCCACGGACAATCTGCGCACCCTTGGCGCCAAGCATGCCGTGTTGCAGGTCCGGACGGACAATCTTCCTGCGCGCAACCTGTACGCCAAGCAGGGATTTAAGCGCCTGGGCGGCATGGCGGACCTGGAAGGCAGGTGCCCGTTGCAGATTGGTCCGCGACCGAGCAACCCGGCTCCCATCTCCGCCCTGCCCGGTGAGGAATGGCAGCAGATGCTCGCCTTGGCAAGAGTGCAGGTGGGCGGCCACATGCAGTGGTGGCATCCCATCCGACCGGGCGACTTTGTCCACGACTGGCCGCGCCGGGCAGGCGAGTGGCTGGGGGAAGCACTGGGAGTTTCGTCCGTCACGCGGTTCGGCGTTCGCCTGGGAACCGAACGACTGGCCACAGCCATCGTCCTGCGGTCCGCCCACTGGAAACGCCTGCACAGGGTTTCCTGGTGGACCAGGCCGCAGCAGTACGGACAGTACGAGGACGGCATGCTCGACGCCCTGGCCGGGCTGATGGCGGCGCAGGCCCACTGCCGGCTCCACGTGCAGGTGGACGCCGACCACCACCAGGCGATCGAAGGCTTGACGGCCATGGGCTTGCGGGCCAAGCCTTCCCTGGACACCATGCGTTGCGAACTGACGCCGGAGCGACGTGAACCGGGCGCGAATCGAAGATTTCGCCTCCGGCCGTGAAATTCACCTTCATGCACATGGCGGATACCCACCTGGGTTTCCGGCAATACGGTCACACAGAGCGGGAGTGGGATTTCGACGACGCCTTCCGCTGGGCCATCGACCAGGCCGTTGCCAAGCAGGTGGACTTCGTTCTCCTGGCCGGGGATCTGTTCCAGTCCGGTTCCAACCTCCAGGCGATCACGTTCAACAACGCGGTGACCCACCTTGAGCATCTGCGGGAGGCCGGGATCCCGTGCCTGGTGATCGAAGGCAACCATGACCTGCCGCCCTACCGGGCATACCAGACCCGCTTCGGCTGGGTGAGGGCCCTGGCGGAAACCAACCGCCTGATCTACCTGCTTGATGCCACTCCACTTGAAGTTGGTGCGGAACCCGTACCTGCCAGCGACGCCAGTCGCGTGGGTCACTACACCGAGCCCATCCCCGGCGTGCCCATTTACGGTATTGGGTTCAACGGAGCCGCCACGCGGATGGTACTGGAACGATTCGAGAAGTTCGTCTCCGAACAACCTGCCCACAATCCCGACTACGCCATCCTAATGATGCATACCGGCATTGACGGACGCGCACGGGAACGCGCATCAGGCAACATCAGCGTGAGCAGCATGCGCGGACTGAGATCACAGTTCGACTACGTGGCCCTGGGCCACTACCACATGAAGTTCGACGAAGACAACTGGCTGTTCAATCCCGGCAGCCTGGAGTTGACAAGCCAGGACCTGGCACACGAGGAAACCGGGGGCATCTACCTGGTGACTGTCGACACCGAAGCCGTCCCCAAGCACCGGGTCGAGCACGTGGCGTGTCCTAGGCGTTCCTTCGTGCACAAAGCGTTCAGTCTGGCCCGTACCAACGGTCCGGACGAACTCTACGACCAGATCGAGGAATTCCTGTTTGGGGAACAGGAGAAAGGCGCATTCGATACCAACGACAAGAGGCCTGTGCTGAGCATCGTGTTGGCGGGAACCAGCCGG
Organism: Caldilineaceae bacterium; assembly: GCA_965208365.1. Lineage (GTDB taxonomy): Bacteria > Chloroflexota > Anaerolineae > Caldilineales > Caldilineaceae > Bin34. The sequence continues at coordinate 4,280,556 of OZ242330.1, forward strand.
TTCGAACCGGGACTGGTGGATACGCAGCACATTGAGGAACTCGGTCGGCGGATCCTGAATCCTCTGCTGTGCCGCATTGCGAATCGCGCCCTCCCACCGGGGATTGCCGCATTCAACGAAGCGACGGACATGAGCCGCCGCGATCTCGAGGAACAAGTACTGGAAGGCCTGTTTGAGTCCCATCCCGACTTCAGCAAGGACTTGACCCACTGGACCAACACCGCCCTTGAAGTCATGGACGCTGGGCTGAAACAAGGCACTGCCGATGGGATTTGCAACATCCTGGGCAACGCCCGAACCGCGCTGACAGGCTGAACATGGTCAAGCTCACCCACCTGCATCTGGAAAACATACGCTCCTACCGGACCGCCACCATCGAATTCAGGGATGGGGTCAACGCCATCGTCGGCCGCAACGGAGCCGGCAAGTCAACGATCCTGCAGGCCGTTGGCTACGCCCTGTTCAATTCTCTCGGAGGTCGCAGGCTGGACTTTGTACGGGAAGGCAGCACGTCCGGGTCCATCGCCGTGGGGTTGGCAGAAGGCCGAGAAGGTGCTTCCTTCGAAGTGGTGCGGGAACTAAAGAAGTCCGGTTCGGCGGACTGGTACGTGATCGACCTGATGCGCGATGTCGAAGTGTGTCGCGGCCGGCAGGACGTGCAGTTCTTTGTCCAGGACCTGTGCAACACCCGGATCGACCCGGGACGGCTGTACATGGGCATCATCGGAATACAGCAAGGCGCATTCGCCGACCCTTTCAGGGGCACACCAGGCGACCGGCAAAAACACTTCAGTCCTCTCCTTGAAGTGGAGAAGTACAAGGAAGCGTACGACCGCCTCGGACGATCGGAAGGCCCTAGGGGGTTGATCAGATGCAATACCACCACCCTTGCCACCGACATTGCCCGGTTGGAAGTGCGCCTCGAGCATCGAGACCACCGGGAAGCCGAACAACGGACGCTGATCCTGAAACTGGCCCGCCTCGAAGCAGAGGAAGAACACGCCCTGAAGCAACTGGTTCGGCTGGCCAAGGCGTCCCGAGAATTCGACCAACTGAAATGTAACCTCGGGGCTGCGGAAGACAAGCACGCCAAGGCCTGTGTCGAACTGGAAGCGGGCCGCCAACAACTGCGGAACGCCGACGAGGAACTTCGACAAAGCGCCGACGCCTTGAAGATTGTCGAGGTCAATCAGACCCAACACGATCGGCATCTGAAGACCCGGGAACTCCTGGAGGCATTGGCAGAGGACCTCAAGGCCATGAGGGACTTGGCACGCCGGAAGGAGCGGTTGGACGTACGCCTTGACGGCTACCGAGAGCAGCTGACACAGGGGCGAAACCAGCTCGAACACCTTGATCAACTGGCGATCCAACAGGCAGGGCTCGCCGATTCGGCCCGACGGTACCAAGCCTTGGACCAGGAGCGTACCGCCCTCGAGCACCGGGTCGGTTCGATGAAGGACCTGCACGACACAAAATCCTCTGCCCACGACCAAGCGGTCCAGAGGCAGTCCAGAGTCGACCAGCTGACCTCCGACTTGGAACTCAGGCAGCAAACTGCGGATAGGGCGGAGACGCTCGAGAGCCAGCGGGACGAACTGGCCACATTAACCGTTCGCCTGGAACAGCAAATGCAACTGGCAAACCAACAGCTCGAGCGGGTCAACCGACAACTCGCGATGCTGGAGGTGCCCGCCGGAGACCAGGCAACCACACCCAGCCACTTGTGTCCTCTTTGCAACCAGCCGATTGGGGACGAGGTATGGCTGGAACTGGTTACCGAGTCCGAGGCGGAACAGCAGGAACTGCAAGGCCGGACATCCCGTCTGGCCAAGGAACTGGACACTAGCCGGCAGGATGCGGGGCTCGTTACAGGGAAAATTGAACAGTTGCAGTCCGTGCTGGCTAGGTTGCCTGACGAGGCGGCTCTGCAGCAGGCCATTTCTGACCTGACGCTGGCCCGGCAGGAACTTGACCGGGTGGAGACGCAAATCCAGGAGGACCAAGAACTGGAATATAGGCTTCAGGCAACCGTTGCCGACTTGACCACTCTGGAGGACAATTGGGCTGCCTTCAAGGACCACCAACGACAACTGGATGGGCGCGGGAATATTGAGGCGGTGGTGACCGAACTGGAGGTGAGAATCGCCGCCCTGGAAACCGAAACTGAATCATTGGAGACGAGCCTGGCTCCGTTCACCGGCGTCGAGGCCAAGGAAACCACCTTGACCCAAACCCTGAACGCCACTCGTCGGGCCTATGAAACCGTTTTGCAGCATCAAGGCACCGCAGCTCAGAAACCGGTACGCGGGCAACGACACCGGGAACTGAACCAACAGGTGGGGGACCAGGAAGCCCGCCTTGCCGAAGCAGTCACCGACTTGAACCGTTGTCGGGACGCCTACGACCACGACGCCCATGTCGAACACCAAGCGGAGATGCGACGCCTGGAACTAGATGCCCGAGAGCGTCAAACACGTCTTGAAGAGGCTCGCCTGCAGTTGGATGCACTGAACAGGCAACTGGAGGAGATGAAGCTGCTTGATGCCGAATTGGCCAACAAGAGAACCGAGAAGGCGGCCTGGGACCAGCGGGACTCCGATCTAGAAGACATGCGCCTTGCCATCCGGGACATGCAGCCCCTGATGACCCGGATTCTGAACCAGCGGATCAGCCGCGGGTCGAACACCATTCACCAGGAACTCACCAACTCCGCCGCCGCTGAACTGACTTGGGACGAAACCTTCGCCATCACCCTCCGGGTTCTGGGACGCGAGCGCGCCTTCAGCCAGTTGTCGGGTGGGGAGCAGATGACGGCAGCCCTGGCCGTTAACCTGGCCATGCTGCAGGAACTCAGCACGGTCGGTTTCGCCTTCTTCGATGAACCAACCACCAACCTTGACGAGGATCGCCGAACTGAACTGGCGACGCGCCTGAACACCACCCGACAAGTGCCCCAGTTGATCGTCATCAGCCACGACGACACATTCGAGGCCCGGGTGGACCATGTGATACGCGTGGCGAAAACCGGCAACGAAAGCGAAATCCAGACGCAGGATGCCTGAGGCCACTCCCTGAGCTCAGCGATTCAGGTACCGAATCAGGTACCGCAGCAACACCGCCTGCTCCGGGGCGGGAGCCGTGCCCGCCAAGCGTGTGCGCGCCGCGTCGATGTCGCGCTGAACCTGGCGGCATAGCTCCTCAACGTCGGCAAAACGGGTTTCATCCCGCAGCCGGGACACGAACTCCACCGCAATCTGCTGCTCATAGAGATTGCCGTCCTCGCCCTCCGGCGGGAAGTCCAGCAAGTGAGATTCAACCCTGAATTCGGTCCCGTCGAAGGTGGGCCGGTACCCGATGTTGGTCACGCTGGAATAGGCGCGCACCGGGTGCGGCACCCAGCTGCGCGTGGCGTAAACACCGGTCTTGGGATACAGGCGATCGGGAATCGGTTGCAGGTTGGCGGTGGGGAAGCCCAACTTGCGGGCCAGCTTCACCCCCTCAACCACAATGCCGGCCACAAAGGGACTGCGCCCCAAGTGCTGCGCGGTTCGCTCCACGTCGCCGCGCTGCAGCAGATCCCTGATGGTGCCGCTGCGCACCACGGCTCCGTCGCGCCGCACATCCGGGACGGTCGTGACATCGAATCCCAGTGTGCGCCCCAGCTCCCGCAATGTACCGGGAGTACCTGTGCGGTTCCTTCCCAATGCGAAATCCTCTCCGATGACCAACTCCGTCATCCGCAGGTGCTGGACCAGCAGGGCCACAAACCCCTCCGCGGTCAGCTCCGCGGTATGCCGGTCAAACGTTTGCACTACACAGTGATCTGCCCCCTGCTGACGAGCCAGCAGGACCCGTTCCTCAGGCGAAGAAAGCATCTTCAGACCACCGTCCGGGTTGAAGTAAACGGTAGGCAGGGGATCGAAGGTGATGGCCACCAGCAGGGCGTCTGCCACGTCGGGTTGTTCCTGCAACCGGGCGCGACGCCTTACCCCTTCGGCGAAAATGCCGCAGTGGCCGATGTGCATCCCGTCAAACTTGCCGATCACCACGATGGATGGCCGGTCAAGCGACAGGGAGCGTACATCCCGTACATGGGAAACGACGGAACGATCCATGAATCAGGCCAGGGACACGGGTTCGTCGGGATTCAGGCAGCCGCCAGCCATTTGCGTGTTCGGAACCTCGGCGGCCAGGTTCCCGCAGCCTGCGTGCACCACACCACACCAAGCGTCCGGCGTTCGGTGTCCACGGCCAACGCCAATTCGCCTTCCCGCAGTTGGATGGATACGTCCGGCGCCTCCACCTCCCTGCCTTGGCTAAACCGCAGCCGCATATCTGCATCGCAGACCAGTCGCGGCCAAGCCAGGCCGGCACCGGCATCGGCAAGTTCCGGCAGCGGGGCATCCCCTTCCAGTTCAACGAGTGGAATTGCATCCGCGACCCTGAGCGAACCCAGGGAAACCCGGCGCAGGGACGCCACGGTTCCACCGACCCCCAGCGCCAGCCCCATGTCACGGGCCAGGCTGCGAATGTAGGTTCCGGCGGAACAGGTCACCATGAATTCGCAACATCCATCCTGCACCGGTGACAACGCCTCCAAGGCAGCCACATGTACGGTTTGGGGTTGCAATTCGGCCAAGCCGCCTGAACGGGCAATGCGATGGGCCCTTTGGCCGCCGATGTGCTTCGCTGAAAAGGCAGGAGGGATCTGTTCAATCCACCCGGTGAATTTCGGCACAAGCGCCGCCAGACGGGATTCGGTGACCACCGACGCCGATCCTTCCTCCAGGGGAGTGCCGGTAATGTCGTCCGTATCCGTCCGCAGACCGAAGCGAAACACGGTACGGTAGGTCTTGGGCTGACCCTGATAATACTCGGCAAGGCGGGTAGCCCGACCCAGACAGATCACCAGCAGACCGCTCGCGAAGGGATCCAGGGTGCCCGTGTGACCCACGCGCCGGATGCCGAAGCATCGACGCACCCGTTGCACTGCATCGTGGCTCGTCGGCAGTCTGTCGGGTTGCTCCGGAAAAACCGGGGGATCGCCCAGCCCGGGTTTGTCCAGCATCAGCAGACCGGATGGTTCACCCAGCATGGCAGATTGCCTGGTCGGCCCGGCCAACGGCAACTATGAGCCACCGACCGGCAGCCCCAGGACCTGGTCCTTAATCCGGGCAATCACTTCCGGCACAACGGCATCCAGGGAGCCGGCGAGTTTGCAACCCGCAGCCAGCTGGTGCCCTCCGCCACCCAGGGCCAGCGCCAGTCGGCTGACATCCAGGTCCGGGTCGCAACGCAGGCTGCACTTGACCTCGGTCCGTCCGTCATCCAACTCCGTTTCCCTAAACAGAACCGCCACGCGCGCCTCGTCGACTTCGGCCAGGCGCTGGATGATGCCCCGTGTCTTGAGCCGCTCCCCCTGCGGCCCGGTAGCCTGGTCGCTGGTCATGCCGACCCAAAGGACCCCGTCGTCCAGTTGCATGCGGGACAGCAGCAGGCTCTGCAGTTGGAGTTCATCGCGGGTGATGAACCCCAATGTGCGCGACACGACATACTGGAAGTCATAGCTGTCGGGCCCCATCACCTTCATGACTTCCCGCATGAAGGCTTGATCCACGCCCTTGATGCGGAAACAGAGGGAATCGGTAAGCATGCCCACCAACAGGCACTTCTTGGCGTTGGCAGACAGCGGCCGGTCCAGGACCTCCGCCAACTGCAGGACCAGATTGCAGGTGGACAGGCACGACGCATCCACCCAGTTGAGGCCTGGCGTTCCGAACTGTTCATTGGTCGGATGATGATCAATCACGAGCCATGGCAGTTGTTTCAACCCTTCCAGATCCTGAAACCCGCCAATGCGATCGATACTGGAACAATCCACAATCACCACCAGGTCGAACGAGCCCTGGATGCGATCCGGCGTACGGACTCCCTGATACCCCGGCAGGAACCGGTAAGTCCAGTCCGGAGGGCCGTCGATCCCGGTCACCACCTGCTTGCCGGCCGCTTCCAGAATCCAACGCAGGGCGAGCAGGCTGCCATACGCGTCCCCGTCCGGTTCCCGGTGTGCCAGGCACAGAATGCGGTCCGCTTCGGCAAGAACCGCGGGTACCTGCCTAGGCATCATCGTCGGCATGGTCCAGGTCCAGACTGTCCAGCAAGTCCAGGACGCGCCGGGCCGACCGCGCATCCCGGTCGTAATCGAAGCGCAGATCCGGCACCCGCTGCATCACTTGGCGCTCCGCCAGTTCCTGCCGGCACCAGCCCCGTGAGCGGCGCAGTGCCTGGAGAACGTTCTCCTCCGAAACCGCTTCGTCGTCATGGGTTACCTTGACCCTGATGATGCGCCGATCCCGCGAGAGCTCAACCCCGCGGACCCGTACGGTTTCCAAGGCCGGATCCTGAAGTTCCTGCTCCACCAAGGCCACTATCTCGGTGTGCACGAGCCCGGCCAGCCGGGCTTGACGAATGGTCGGCATCAGGCAACGGGAGCCTGGCGCTCCTCGTACACTTCAATCAGATCGCCATCGCGGAAGCTGTCGATATCCTCCAGCCGGATTCCGCAATCCTGCCCGGACTGCACAGTGTCCACCCGGTCGCGGAAGCGCCGCAGTTCCGTCACACGGGTCAGCCGCTCGGGCTGTCCGGGACGCAGGAACTTGACCAGCGCATTGTTGCGGACAATCCCATCGATCACAATGCAACCGGCGGCCACGCCGCCCTTGACCGGGAACTCCTGGCGAACCTGGGCCTGGCCAATCACGACCTCTTCGAACTTGGGCGCGAGCAAGCCGTTCAGGGCCTTCTCAACATCCTCGATCAGGTGGTAGATGATGTCATAGGTTCGGATGTCCACTCCCGACGTGCGGCCCCGTTGTTCCGCAGTCGGTTCGGAAGATACATTGAAGCCCAGAATCACGACAGGCACCGTGCTGGCCTCCGCCAGCATCACGTCGTTTTCGGTCACGTTGCCCACGCCCGACCGGAGCACTTCGATCTGGACCTCGGGATGGTTGATCCCCTGTAGCGACGACACAACCGGATCCAGGCTGCCCTGGACGTCCGCCTTGACCACGATCTGCAGCTTCTTGACATCCTCATCGTCGCCCTTTTCCAACAGGGCCATCAGATCCTCAAGGGTCTGAGGCTGGACCATCTCGTCCGCCCGGACGCTCTGGCGTTCGGCAATGCGGCTGTCGATCAGCCGCACGGCCTTCTTCTTGCTTCCCACGACCTTGAACATCTCACCGGCCTCCGGTGGATCCGAGATCCCCAGAACCTGAACCGGAGACGAGGGACCAGCCGCCTTGATGCGCACGCCATCCTGGTCGGACATGGCCTTGATGCGCCCCCAGGTCTCGCCGATGACCACGGTGTCGCCCTGCCGCAAGGTACCGTTCTGCACCAGGACATTCGTGGTAATGCCCTGCTGGCGGTCGACATGGGCCTCGAGCACCGTGCCGGCCACCTGTCCCTTGGGATTGGCCGTCGGAGCCAAGTCGTCCGTCATCAGGAGGATGGTGTCCAGCAGGTCGTCGACGTTGTCCCCGTTGAGGGCGCTGAGGGGGATCATGTGCACGTCGCCACCCCAGTCGGCCGGCGTAAGACCGGTATTGGACAACTGGGACATCACGTTGTTGACGTTGGCATTGGGCCGGTCGATCTTATTGACGGCCACGATAATGGGCACCCCGGCCGCCCGGGCGTGGTCGATGGCCTCTTGGGTCTGGGGCATCAAGCCGTCGTCGGCCGCCACCACCAGAATGACCAGGTCCGTCACCTCCGCGCCGCGGGCGCGCATCTGTGTAAACGCCTGGTGACCAGGGGTATCAATGAAGGTGATGCGGACTTCCTCGCCGTCGGAGGAGTGGGCCACCTGGTAAGCACCGATACTTTGTGTGATCCCGCCCGCTTCCGTATCCACGACACTGGACTTGCGGATGGCATCCAAGAGCGTGGTCTTACCGTGGTCCACATGCCCCAGAACGGTTACCACGAGCGGGCGCGGCTCAAGACTGTCTTCCGGCTCGGCTGCCCAAATGCCCTGCATCCGGCTGCGCACCTTGTGGCTGACGGCAGGAACGGGTTCGTCCGCAGGTTCCTGCTCCTCCGACGGCTCCACGGAATCGTCTCCGTGGGCCCGGAGATCAATGCCCAGCTCCTCGCACACCAGCGTTGCCAGATCCCAGTCAATCTCGGCCGAAATCGGCTTGTATTGACCATAATAGACAAGAACCTTCAGCAAATCCATGGAACTGCGGTTCACCGCCCCCGCCAGGTCCTGGACCACGATTGGACCCTCGTCCAGGTAGACGACTTCCATTTCTTCGCTGTTGGCAGCCAAACCATCTTCGCTCATGCTCGGTTCATCCTTCACTTGCTTCCGCCGACATCCGCAGTCCGAAGACGGACGCGGGCCATGCTGCGTTCCATCGGCATCGGGCGAGAGTCTCTATCCTTCCCCGGAGAGGGCCGGCTGGGCCTCTTCCGTCGGAAGGGAACGGGCCCACTCCTCCAACCGAATCCTGTCCGTCGACGTCAGACGGGTCTTCAGTGCCGTCTCGACCGGCAGCCGGCCCTTGCCCGCGCGTGCGCGATCCAGCCCCATGGCCCGCGTCCCGCAGGATCGGGTTGCGTGGATGTAGGCACCGCGACCGTTCATTTTTCCCTTGGGGTCCACCAACACCCCTTCCGGAGTCCGCACCAGCCTTACCAGCGTACGCTTGGCCTGCACCCGACGGCAGGCGATGCACGTCCGCTGGGGATGGCGGCGGGGACGCCGCATCCGTGAATTGGACACCGCCACCCTATTCGTCCATGAGATCTTCATAGCGTCGGGCATCCGGTGAATCCCCGCGCCTTGGTTCCCGCCGCTGGCCGCGGCCGCCTGTTGCGGGTTCCTCTTCATCCGTGGGAGCCGCCTCCGCTTCCATGTAGCCGGCCAGGAGTTCCTCCGGGACCTCAATCTCGTCGAGATTGAGCGGGCCGCTGCGCCCTTCGGCCTTCCGGCGGGCGCGCAACATGTCGGCGGTCATGGGCGTTGCGGGCTCCTCGGGAACGGCGGGCTCCTCAACCTCTGGCACGGATTCGTCCTGGCCGGCTTCCTTGCGTTCGGTAAATTCCTCATAGGACATTTCGCTGAGGGCCTTCTGGGCCGCTTGGCGGAAAATGTCATCCGAATCCTCGCCGGTGGACGAATCCAGTGACGGAAGTTGCTCCTGCGCCTCCCGCCACTTTTCCTCGAAGGCATCCGCCTGCGGCTGGTCGCGGCGCGTGCGTTGGAGGGCATCCTGCAGGATATCGGGGGAATCCTGCTCCGACAGGCGCTTGGCGGCCAGGTCCAGCGGATCCAGGCCGGGCGCCTGCTTTTCGGCCAGGCGGCGGTTGGCCGTGGCCAGTTCATCGTGCTTCATCATGTTTTGCTGCAGCTCGAACAGATCAATGCCCTCGGCTTTGGCATCGCTTTCACTCTTGATGTCGATGCGCCATCCGGTCAGGCGGGCGGCCAGCCGTGCGTTCTGCCCGGACTTGCCGATGGCCAAACTCAACTGGTCGTCGGCCGCCACCACCGTGGCTGTCGGATGTTCGCCTTCCTCATGCAGGATGACGCCGGTCGCCTTGGCGGGACTAATGGCATTGACGATGAACGTGTGCGGCGCGTCGCTCCACTCCACCACATCGATGCGTTCGCCGGCCAACTCGTTGACAATGTTCTTGATGCGACTTCCCTTCATGCCGACACAGGCACCAACGGCGTCGATATGTTCTATCGTGGCAATGACGGCCACCTTGCTGCGCGCGCCCGGTTCGCGCACGATGTTCTTGATCTCGATGGTCCCTTCGCGCAATTCGGGGATTTCCTGCTCCAGAAGCCGGCGCAACAGGTTGCGGTGCGTGCGGCTAAGCTTGACGTAGGGGCCGCGGTTGTCCTTCTCCACCCGTTCCACGTACAGCTTGACGTAGTCGCCGCGCCGCAACCGGTCGTTGGGGATTTGCTCGTCGCGCTTGAGTACAAACTCCGAACGATCATTCATGGTCACGGCCACGGTCTTGGCGTGTGCATCCACGCTGCGCACCTGGGCGCTGACAACCTCTCCCACCCGATCCTTGAACATCTGGTAGATGATGTCCCGCTCCGCTTCCCGGATCCGTTGCAGGATGACCTGCTTGGCGGTCTGCACGGCAACCCGGCTGATATCCTCCGGATAGAACTCGATGCGCACCAGGTCCCCGATTTCCACCTCGCCGTAGGCTTGGGCGTCCGACTCGCTGATCATGGTTCTGCCATCGAACAGTCCGTCGGCCAATTCGTCATCGCCAATCACTTCCTTCTCAGCGAACATCTGAAACTCACCGGTGTGGCGATTCATGCTGGCGACAACGTTCGACAGCACTCCATCCTTGTTCTTGTAAGTGGACACGAGGGCGGCCTCGATCGCCTCGAAAATGATGTTGGCATCCAGGCCCCGCTCGGCGGCAACGGCCTTGATTCCGGCTACCAGTTCCTTGTTCATCGCCTTCCTGCATCCCCGGCTGTGGATCAGCCTGCGCGAAACACCCTCTTACAAAGAAAAAGCGGGAGAACTCCCCCACTTGCAGCGTCTATCAGCTCCGGACAGCCCGAAAGCCAACCGGCCGGGTGCAGATTTTTGACGGGCAGGGACATAGTCCCTGTCTCGCCGGGGTACACCCGCGGGCTGATTATAGCACCCGCGTTCAACGGGGCAAGTCAGTGTTTAGCCCATTCCGGACACCTGCCGGGCTCGCGCGCGGCAGCCAACCCGGTTACGCCGTTCCCGGCAACACCCTGATCAAAATCAACCCCACAGCCAGACACCAGATTGCAAACACCCACAGCGTGCGGTGCCTGAGATAGGCCAGCAGAACCTTGATGGCCAGCCAACCGGCGGCTGCACTGGCTAGGAAACCAACGGCCAAGGCGGCAACCAGGACAAGACCCCCGCCGGCCGCCGTCCAGTCCCCACCCAGAAGTTCCTTGGCCCCCGCGGCCGCGATGACGGGCACGCCCAGCAGAAAGGCGAAACGGGCGGCACCGGCCCTGTCCAGGGTCAAAAGCCGTCCCGTTGCCATCACGGCACCGCTGCGGCTGACACCGGGGATGAGGGCCACGGCCTGCGCCAGCCCCATGGCTGCGGCATCCGTCCAACCCATCTCCTCGATGTAGCGCGTGTGTTCCCGACGCCAGGCCACCAGTTCGCCCCCGCCAAGCAGGCATGCGGTCCCGATCAAGCCCCAGGCTGCCAGGACCGGTTTGTTCAACATGTTCGAGACGAAGGGTTCCACCACCAGGCCGGCAACGCCGGCCGGGATTGTCGCCAACAGGAGGAACCATCCGTCCCTGGCTGCGTAGTCAACCATGCGCCGTTCGCGCAGCGAGCGGAACATCCCGACCAGGATCGCCGCCATGTCCTTGCGATAGGCCAGAACCAGGGCCGTCAAGGTCCCCAGGTGCAGCACGGTTAGCATGAGCAGGGACGGTGTTGGCCAACCCAGGAGGGCAGGCAGCAGCACGAGGTGCCCACTGCTGGAAATCGGAATAAATTCAGTCAGACCCTGGACAAGGCCCAGGATCAGGGCCTGTACCAGCTCATGGTCAAGCATTTTGGGCATGGTTCCCGCCTACCGGTGCCTGCTCGCCTGACTGGCCAGCCACAGTCGGCGCTGCACGTGCCGAGCGGTCTGGTCCGCGATGCGATAGCGGCCATGAAACTCTGCGCGGAACGCGTCCAGGTCGCCGCGACCGATGGCATCCCGCAGGTCCTGCATCAGGGTTTGCATGAAAAACACATTGTGCAGCGTACACAGCCGCAAGGCGGAGACCTCGCGGCAACGGACGAGATGGTGAAGGTAGGCCCGCGAGCAGGTACGGCAGGTGTAGCAGTGGCACCCGGCGTGGATGGGGGCGGCATCCTCGGCGTGGGCAGCGTTGCGCAGGTTGAGACGTCCCTCGGGATGCAGAACCGCGCCGTTGCGCGCCAGCCGGGTGGGCATTACGCTGTCGAACAGGTCGACGCCCTGCCAAACCGCCTCGACCACGTCCTCCGGGGCCCCCACGCCCATCAGATAGCGCGGCCGGTCCTCGGGCAGAGCCGGACAGGTGAATTCCAGGGTGCGGTACATTTCCTCCTTGGTCTCGCCCACGGCCAACCCGCCGATGGCGTAGCCGGCGAAGTCCATGGCCGCCAGGGTGGCCGCGCTGCGCTGGCGCAGGTCCTCGAACACGCCGCCTTGGACAATACCGAACAGGGCCTGGTCCGGCCGCCTGTGGACCGCACGGCACCGGTGAGCCCAACGGTGGGTCACATCAAGAGCGTGCAACAGGCCGTCACGGTCCTGGGGATCCGCACACTCGTCCAGCACCATGGCTATATCGGAACCCAGGGCTTCCTGGATCTCCACGGCCAGTTCCGGGGTGTACCGCACAATCCGGCCGTCCAGATGGGATTTGAATACAACGGCGTCGTCCTCAACCCGTCGCTGACGGGCCAGACTGAACACCTGGAACCCACCCGAATCGGTGAGTATGGAACCGGACCAGCCCATGAACCGATGCAACCCGCCCAACTCGGCGATACGCAGGTGCCCTGGCCGTAGAAACAGATGGTAGGCATTGGCCAGCAGCCAACGCGTTCCGGTTGTGCCCACGTCCCGCATGTCCAGGGTCTTGACCGCAGCTTGGGTCGCGACCGGCGCCCAGGCCGGAGTTTCCACGACTCCGTGGGCGGTTTCCATCCGGCCGCGCCGGGCTTGTCCACACGCGGCCCGGATCTGGAAGGGCACCCTAAAGGTCACCGCGTGGCCGCCGGTTTTGTTGGAATTGCACAGCCATCCTTGCGGCCCATTGTTCAACTTTGCAGGCCATGCCAATTTATACTTGATCAGCCCGTTTGCCGCACCAATGCGAGGAAAGTGACAGAGTGCTTGAGGAAATCCAACGCCAGCGCAGGCGTTTCAACCGCGCCTACGAAGTGTTGAACCAGCTTCCGTTCCCGGATGTGACCTGCGATGAGTTGAGAGACCTGCACGACGATGTCAGTGAATACGATGTCAGCACCATCAAGTTCATTCAGGAACACGGAAGCCGTCCTCCGATGTCGCTGGAAGAGGATGCAGGCCTGAGCGATTCCCTGTCGAATTTCAAGGCCCGATTGCCGGCCGAGATCGAAGGCCGACGGGAGTTGCTCGCCTACAAACGGAAGGTTGACTCGTTAATCCGGGAATACAATCGGCTCTCCATCCTGTTGACTGAGGCCGGTTGACGCCGGTCGGACCGTCCGGCAGCGCGTTCACACAGGCCGGATGTTAAGAACAGCCTGTCACCGTTGCATCAAGGCCATGCAGGCTTCCCGCCGGCAACAGCCCGGCGGATGGTCCATGACGAATCCGGTCGCCTGCATGAAGGCGTAGCAGACAGTCGGTCCCGTGAACTTGAAGCCGGCGTCCTTCAGGGCCCGCGACATCGCCTCCGCCTCCGGTGAAGTGGTGGGACAGGAGCCGTCGATCAAAGGTTGTCCGCCCGTCCAGCGGAACAGCCAAGGGCGAAAGGCCCCCTCGCGTTCCACAACTTCCAGGTAGGCTCGTGCATTGTTGACAGCTGCATGGATTTTGGCGCGGTTGCGAACAATCCCCGCATTGTCCATGAGTTCCGCAATCCGCCGCTCGTTGTAACGGGCCATCCTGACCGGATCAAAGCCGTCAAACGCCTCCTGGAAGGCCAGCCGCTTGTCCAGGATCACGCGCCAGGACAGGCCCGCCTGGAACGTATCCAGGATGAGCTTGCCGAACAGCGCCACGTCGTCGTGCACCGGCACACCCCACTCCTGGTCGTGGTACTTCCGCAGGCTGGCACTGGCATTCGCCCACGTGCAACGCGGGATACCATCCGGACCAATCGATACCGGATCAATCATGTGGCTGTGCTCCGCCCTCCAACCCCGGTCACCGTGGCCACCCCGGCCAGTGTCAGCGCGATTCCGGCCAAGGTCGTCGGAGTCGGGGATTCCGAGAACAGCACCGCGCCCAGCACCACGGCGAACACGACCTCCTGCATGGCAATCAGGTTGACCACTGTGGCACTGGTCAGTCTCAGGGCCGCGTTGTAGAAGGTGTGGCCTGCAGCCATGGGCAACAGCCCGGCACCGACCACGCTTGCCCAGGCGGCACCCGACACGGGTCCCGGCACAAATGCAACGACTGCGAACGGCAGAGCCAGCGCTCCGGCCACCAGGTATACGCTGCCGGCGTAGGCCAGCAAACCCATGTCCGCCCCGCGCCGGCGGCCCGCCAGCGAATAGACGGCAAAGGTGATCGCACATATCACGGCCCAGGCATCCCCAATGAGCATTCCGGGAGAGAGCATCGGTTCAAAGCCGGTCAACATCGCCAGGCCGGCCAGGGCCAGCCCCACCCCGAGCCATTGCAGGCGGGACAACGCTTCCCCAAACAGCAACCAGGACAGAACCGCAATCACCGGCACCGACAGATAGACCAACGTGATGGCGTGGGCCAGCGATGTGCGGTCGATAGCCGCAACATAACTGAGGAAATGAACACTCAGGCACGCGCCCGAGAACGCGACCAACCGCCAATTCCGCTTAAGTTGGAACGGCTCCCTGCGCAGGACCGCCACCGCCAAGACCACGGCACCGCCGATGATCAGCCGACCGCCGGCCACCAAACCTTCGGGCAATTCGGTAACAGCAACCCTCGCTAGCACTGGGCTGGTGCTGAACACGAGCGCCGCCGCGGCGGCATATACCACTCCCTTCGGCCTGGAGGCAGGCATCGGGCGGTGGTTACATTGGGGAGTCGGCTCGGGCTAAAAACCTGAGTTAAAGACCGATGCAACGCCTCCCAGCACCATGCTGGCAATGATCAGCACGGCCGCCACCGTCATCGCGATCTGGCCCTTGGTCAACTTCTGCTGTCTCTTTTTCACGACGATGTCCCGAATGGAGGTCCCGCACCCGGCCAAGCGAACGGAAATGGCTCGCCGACCCAAGGTCAGTGTAACGCAATCACGGCTCGCACAAGCCCGGTTGAGGCACCCCGACCGGCGGCAACGTGTCCGCCAACCGACCAACGCATATACTAGGATCCGCATAACGTGTTCCGCC
This sequence comes from Caldilineaceae bacterium, assembly GCA_965208365.1. Taxonomy (GTDB): domain Bacteria; phylum Chloroflexota; class Anaerolineae; order Caldilineales; family Caldilineaceae; genus Bin34. The sequence continues at coordinate 4,295,696 of OZ242330.1, forward strand.
GCCGTCAGAGTTTGAACTTGCAGCCCAGCGAATCGCGCGCACCCCTCTACATCGGCAACTGCCTGTTCCTGGCCGGCATCGTCTTGGTGCTGTACTTGGGATTGGCGGTGGCCCCGTTCACGCCGGACGGACAAGACGATGTCCAAGCCATCGCGCTGATGTTCCTTGGCTTGTTCATGACCGTCGGCGGACTCGGCACCTTGCTTGCCCACAAGCTGCATCAGCAATGGCCGGGCCTGCGAGGCCGAAGTTCCCGCGACGTGTCCATGCGGCAGGGGCTGTTGCTGGGTCTGGCCGTCTGCCTGATGGGAATCATGGCACTGTTCGACCTGCTTGACTTCGCCGTTGCCGGTTCCATTCTCTTCCTGTTCGGACTGTTGGAAACGTTTCTGCAAAACCGGATCGAGGCAACCTGACGCCCTGCCGGTTCGACAACAGTCCGGTTCCCACCCTTGAACAGGCACACCTGCGCATGAACGCTGCCATGGTCCCGCTATCACCGACCGGCATTCCGGGCCTCCTGGAACAACTGGGCATGTCGTCGTCCAGCTGGCAATACACAACGGCAGAGGTGCTTGCAGCACGGTGGTTCCCTCATACCGACGCGGCGATCCCGCTGGTCGTCGACGAAGTCCGCCCGGAACAATCGCAGCCAGTGGTTGCGGCCCTCGCGCGGGCGTATCCTGCCGGGCATGGGGTTTGGACCATGTCGCACGATGATGCCGGCAACGCATGCCAGCCATCCCGGTACAGGCTTGAGGAGGTTGGGGACGCTATGCGCATTGGCAGTCCTCACACCCTGTTGGTTCCGCCGCTGGCCGAGGAATGCAGCCTGACCCAGTTGCCCAACATTCTGGCCCGCCTGCGGGCTCCGGATGGATGCCCCTGGGATCGGGAACAGACCCTGGAGTCGCTGCGGTTTCAGGTAGTGAGCGAAGTTCACGAGGTGATTGAAGCCATCGACCTCCAGGACGACGAGAACTTGGCGGAAGAGTTGGGCGACCTGCTGTTGGACACGTTCTTTCTGATCAACATCGGCTACGAACAGGGCCGGTTTCACATGGCCGAAGTTCTGGCCGAGATCAGCCGCAAGATGATTCGACGCCATCCGCACGTCTTCGGGGATTCGCAGCTTGAGGACAGCGATTCAGTTCTCAAGGAGTGGGATCAAATCAAACAGGCCGAGTATCGGGCCAAGGGCAAGCAGCGGGGTCCACTCGACGGCATCGCGAAGGGGTTGCCGGCCCTGGAAGGTGCACGGCTCATGCAGTCGCGCACCCGCAAGGCAGGTGCGGACCCCGAAGCCCATGCCTCCACCGTCAACGCCAACGGCACATCCGATGCCGAGCTGGAACTGGGCCAGCGCCTTTGGCATTTGGTGGCCGATGCTACGGAGGCGGGGATCAATCCGGAGGATGCCCTGCGCCGGTTCAACTCACTGTACCGGCAGTCCGTGCAAGGTTCCGAACCACTCGCCGGGTTCCCTGCCGACGATTCACAAGAGCCCGCGAGCCAAGCGCCGTGACACCGCAGCGGTTGCCTGAAGCCTCCGGGCAGCAACCGAAATTTGTGTTACCCTTGCGCGCATGCGCCTGTAGCTCAGTGGATTAGAGCACTGGTCTTCGGAACCAGGTGTCGGGGGTTCGAATCCCTCCAGGCGTGCTCCCTATCGTGCGGCGACCACGGCACCGCGCCTCCCCAGCCCCGTCGCGCCGGTTTGGTGTGAGATTTGGCCGTGTTGTCCACCATCAGCCAGAGTTCGTCGGCAGGACGCCCACCAGTACTGGTACTGGTCAACGGTCCGCCGTGCGCCGGAAAATCGCACCTGACCGACGTATTGGCGGGGTCCACGTCCCTACCCGTCCTGACCAAGGACATGATCAAGGAGACGGTATACGACACGGCGGGATGGGCAGACAGGGACTGGTCGCGCCGTCTGGGGACAGCAGCCGCAGCCCTGCTCTGGATGTTCGCGCGCAGCCTGCTCAGCCAAGGCCAGGACTGTTTGATTGAGGCCAACTTCCGGGCCGGTCTCGCTGCCAATGAATTAGCCCGCCTGACTTCGGACCTGACGTTCACATCGGCTCAGATCTTCGTGACCGCGACACCAGCAGTGCTCGCGGAGCGATTCAGGATACGGGCGCGGTCGCGGACGCGTCACCCTGGGCACCTCGACGCTGAACTCCAGCACGAATACTCGGAAGGGAGCATTCCCGAAGACCAACTATGCCCGATACCGGGAACGAATCGGTTGATCCGGCTTGACACCACGGAAATCAAACCCCAGTGCCATGCACGCCATATCCACTTGGTTACGGATTGGCTCGTGGAGACAGGTGTACCGGTGGAATTATCGTAAGGGCGTTCGACTTGCCGAAGCCTGTTTGGATCGGCATGGGCGGGAACAACGGATCATCGACTGCCGGGTGAAGCCATGAGCCCTGACATCACCGTCCCCGCAAATCAGACGGCATAGTGGTCAAACGTTGGCATCCAATCCTGGTTGACGGCAAACATGTCGTTGACCATGGCCTTGGTCTCCTGCAGTGACAGAAGCGACGCGGTCAACGGATCGTGGGCAATGGCCCGGTAGATCAACGTGGGGTCGCCCGTCAGGATTCCCTCAACGGCCATCTGTTCAATCTGGGCACTGAGACCGGTCAGCATTGCGCAGGAGGCTGGGATGTCCCCCACGGCCACCGGTTCCAGCCCCTTCGGACTGGACCAGACGGGAACCTCGACGCAACACCCTTCGGGAAGGTTGTCCACTAACCCGTGGTTTAGCACGTTGCCGTTGAACTGGAACGGCGTGCCGCCCACACAGGCATCCATGATGTAGGCCGCGTACTCATGGCCCCGTTCCAGTTCGATGGGCGTCTCGTCGGCGAACCATGCCTCGGCCTCCGCCTTCCAGGTCTCCGCCCGTTCCGCATACCGGTTCAGAACGTAGGCGTACTCGCCGGGATTCCAGTTGGTGCCATGGGTGCAGTACTTCTCAATCAGATCGCTCCGTTTCCGGAACCACCAGTTGTACTCGCTGTTGTGGCCGCTTGACTCCGTCACGTAATAGCCAAGTGCCAGATACATCTCGTTGCGGACTTGCTCCGTGTTGTAGAGCTCCTCGTTCCCGGTGATGGCAGCGTGGATCCGGGGATAGGCATCCTCGCCCTTCCACAGGTACTCCTTGTACCAGGCCATGTGGTTGATGCCGGCACAGGTGTACTGCACATCAGCCATGTCGGCGCCAATCCAGCGGGCCAGCATCTCGGCCGTACCCTGGACGCTGTGACACAGGCCCGTGAGCTGAATGTCCGTTTCCTGGGCCAGCGCCTGACAGATCATGGCCATCGGATTCGTGTAGTTCAGCATGATGGCACCGGGACACAACCGCTCCATGTCCCGGGCAATGTCCAGCATGACGGGTACGGTGCGGATCGCCCGGAAAATGCCCGACGGACCGCGGGTGTCGCCAATGTTGGTATCCACCCCATAGCGCATGGGCACTTCGATGTCGTGCCGGAATACGTCGGCACCACCGACCAGGATCGTCACGATCACAAAGTCGGCATCCCTCAGTGCCTCGGTCCGATCCCGGGTGGCCGACACCGTCGCCGGGTATTCGCCCATGCGCACGATCTTGCGTACCGCCTTGGTGGCGAAGTCCAACCTTTCCGGATCAATGTCCATCAGGCACAGATGGGCATGCTCCAGCGTCTCGAACGTCAGCACATCGCGGACCAGCTTGCGCGTGAATCCAAAGCTGCCTGCGCCAATGAACGTAATTTTCATGGTTCGGTGTCCTCTTGCGCTTGAAACCAGGATCAAGCCCCGTTAAATTGCGGCAGCCAGCAGGCCTGTCGTTCCAGCATCTCATCCACCATGTGATGTAGCTGTGGCATCGTGCCCACGGCTGCGGACAGTGGATCCAGCAGCACGGCATGGTGGACGGCATCCACGCTGCCGGTCAGAGACGCCTCCACCACCATTTCCTGCACATTGATGTTGGTCCGGTTGAGGCCGGCCAGTTGCGGCGGATAGTCGTCGACCACACACGGCTGAACCCCACTACTGTCCACCAGACACGAAACTTCCACACAGCATCCGTCGGGCAGGCCTGGCATCAGGCCCCGGTTGGGCACGTTGCCGTTCACCTTGCACGGCACATTGGTCTCCATCGCCTCAATGATGTGGACCCCGTACTCGTGGCTCCGCTCCGTTGGCACTGGCTGCTCGGCGATCTCGTCGAACTCGGACTGGAAGTGTTCAAGCCGCTGGATGCAACTGCGCAGGTAGCCACCCGTCCGTCCGAAGTCGTACCAGCTCCGTGTGTCGTCCGTGAACTTCGGTGCAAGCTGATGGTCCACCATTGCCTCGTTCTTGCGGAAGTACGGCAGGTACTCACTGGCGTGACCGCTGGACTCGGTGACGAAGTAGCCGAAGTGGTTCATCATTTCGATGCGCACCGGCTCCGATCCGTACACCTCCTTGCGCAGGACCGCCTTGCGAATCAAGGGATACAGATCCTCGTAGCCGCGTCGGAACTCGGTAAAGAAGGCCTGATGGTTGATGCCGGCACACTGAAAATTGATGTCCTCAATCGGCACATCGATCCACTTTGCCAGCATCTCACTGGTGCCCTGGACACTGTGGCAAAGACCCACATGGGGCCTCCCGGCACCCCGATCGATGGCCCAGCAGTTCATCGCCATCGGATTGACGTAGTTGAGGATCATCGCGTCGGGCGCCACATCGTCCAAGTCCCGGCAGAGATCCAGCAGCACGGGAATCGTTCTCAGGGCTCGAAAGACCCCGCCAGGGCCCAACGTGTCGCCGACGCACTGTTCGATCCCATACTGCTGCGGGATCTCGATGTCCGTCCGAAAGGCCTCCAACCCGCCGGCCTGGAACGTCGTGATCACGTAGTCGGTGCCGCGAACGGCGTCGATGCGCGAGTCGGTGGCCATGACGGTGGCGCGGGCACCCATGCGGTCGGCAATCGACTGCACGATCGTGTGGGACTGCCGGAGCCGTTCGGGGTCGATGTCCATGAGCCGGATCTCGCAGCCCTCCAACGACGGCGTCAACAGGAAGTCGCTGCACAGGCGACGCGTAAACACAAGGCTGCCGGAACCGATGATGGTGATGGTGGCCATGCTCGTGGTTGTCTCCTCTGGGAGTCGTTTGGATCAAGTGCTGCTGGACGGGAGTGACGAACACCCGAGATTTTGGCCGACGGAAACCGGGCCGGGCAACACATTAATGATGCCGTACCGGCACCGCGGCACCATCGGAACTGGAGTCGGGCCTCCCGCCGGGTGTCAAGCAGGTTGTGCAACCTTGACGCGACTGCCGTTGAGCAGGGGTTGGAGGAACCTGCCGGTGTAGCTACGCACGGCTTTGACCACCTGTTCGGGCGTACCTTCGGTGATCACCTCGCCACCGTTGTCGCCGCCTTCCGGTCCCATGTCCACGATCCAGTCGCAGTTCTTGATCACGTCCAGATTGTGTTCGATCACGAGCACCGTGTTGCCCTTGTCCACAAGCGAGTGCAGGACCTGCAGGAGCCTGTTCACGTCCTCAAAGTGCAGGCCGGTCGTCGGCTCGTCCAGGATGTACAGCGTGTTGCCCGTATCCCGGCGACTCAGTTCCTTGCTCAGCTTGACCCGCTGGGCTTCGCCGCCGGACAGGGTGGTGGCGGGTTGTCCCAGACGGATATAGCCCAGACCCACGCTCAACAGCGTGTCCAGGCGCGCTTTGATGCGGGGAATATTGGCAAACAGCCCCGCGGCTTCCTCGATGGTCATGTTCAGAACATCCGAGACCGAATGCCCTCTGAACCGAATTTCCAGGGTCTCGCGGTTGTAGCGGCGGCCTTGACATTCGTCGCACTGGACGTAGACGTTGGGCAGGAACTGCATCTCGATTTCCTCGATGCCGGCCCCCTTGCAGGCTTCGCAGCGGCCGCCCGCTACATTGAAGCTAAACCGTCCCGGCTTGTACCCGCGCGCCTTGGCTTCGGGCAGAGAGGCGAACAAGTCCCGCATCGGACCGAAGAGATCAACGTAGGTGGCCGGATTGCTGCGCGGCGTGCGGCCAATCGGACTCTGGTCGATGTCGATCACCTTGTCCAGATACTGCCATCCTTCCACATCCTCGTGTTTGCCCGGCGCGGTCTTGGCCTGGTACATGGTCTGCGCCAGAAACCGGTAGAGCACATCGTTGACCAGTGTGCTCTTGCCGCTGCCACTGACTCCCGTCACGACCGTAAACGTGCCCAGCGGGAACCGCACCGTCACGTTGTTCAGGTTGTTCTCCGCCGCCCCGACCACGCGCAGGTAGGTACCATTGCCCTTGCGCCGCGAGGCCGGCATGTTGATTTGTTTTTCGCGGCGCAGGTACTGTGCCGTCAGGCTGCTTGCATGTGCAATGAACTCGTCCTGCGGTGCGGAACACACGACCTCGCCGCCGTGTTCACCAGCTCCCGGCCCCATGTCCACCACCCAGTCGGCCGTGCGGATCGTGTCCTCGTCATGCTCGACCACGACCACGGTGTTGCCCAGGTCGCGCATGCCGCACAGAGTGTTCAGCAGGCGCTCGTTGTCCCGCTGGTGCAGGCCGATGCTCGGTTCGTCCAGGATGTAGAGAACGCCCATCAGTTGGCTGCCGATCTGGGTCGCCAGACGAATGCGCTGCGCTTCGCCTCCCGACAGGGTCGCGGCGCGGCGCTCGAGCGACAGGTACTCGAGACCAACGTTGACCATGAACGACAACCGGGCCTGAATCTCCTTGAGCACCTGGCCGCCGATGGCCAGATCACGGGCCGACAGCCGGCCGTTGGAACGAGGACCTCGTCCGTTGGCCCGGGTCGTGTCGTTCGCGTCGTCGGCCTGCAGACCCTCCACCCAGCGCAGGGCGTTGGCCACGGTCAGGCGGGACACCTCCATGATGTTAAGGTTGCCGATGGTAACCGCCAGCGAGGCAGCTTTGAGCCGCATGCCGCGGCAGTCGGGGCAGGGACGGAAACTCATCCACCCTTCAAGACGTTCCCGAACCGAATCACTGCCGGTGTCCCGGTAGTGCTTGCGCAAACTCGGCACGACTCCGCGGTAGGTGGCCTCGTACTGCCACTCCTTGCCTTCCTTGGTGCGATAACTGACGGCCAGGTTGCGTTCCGGCTTCTCGGGGCCCATCACCACCAGGTCCTGCTGGCGCTGGCTGAGTGCCCGGTACGGGATGTCGGTCGGGATCCCATACTTCCGGCAAAAGGCTGCCAGCACGCCGCGTTCCCAGTTCTCCGCCTGTGCCGAGGACTCGTTCTGCCGCTGCCAGGGCCGGATGCATCCGTTGCTCAGCGACAGGTCCTGATCAACGATCAGCCGCAGGTCGAACTCGTTCTGCATGCCGATCCCGTCGCAGCGCTCGCAGGCCCCGTGCGGGCTGTTGAAGCTGAAGGAACGGGGTTCGATCTCCTCCAGGCTCACGCCACAGTCGGCGCACGCGAAGTTGCGGCTGAACGATTCCTCCCGTGGACGGTCTCGATCGGTCACGTCGCTGACGATCATGACGCCGTCGCCCAAGTCGAGGCAGGTTTCCACCGAATCCGCCAACCGGTTCTCGTCCTCCTCGTCGGCGGAGATCACCAGGCGATCGACGACCGCCTCAATCGTGTGGTTCTTGTACCGGTCAAGGTCCGGCACCTCCGCCACATCGTAAATCTGGCCGTTGACCCGTACACGTACATATCCCTGCTGCATCAGCTGCTGCAACTCGCCCGTGTGTCTGCCCTTCCGGTTCCTGATGCGCGGTGCCAGCAACATGAGGCGACTGCCGACCGGGCGCGATCGCAACTGGTCCACAATCTGCTGGGGGGTCTGCTGCGAAATGGCCGCCCCGCACTCGGTGCAGTGCGGCTGACCAATCCGCGCATAGAGCAGACGCAGGTAGTCGAACACCTCAGTCACCGTGCCGACCGTGGAACGGGGATTGCGGTTGGTGCTCTTCTGGTCGATGGAGATGGCCGGACTCAAACCCTCGATCTGGTCGACGTCGGGCTTCTCCAGAAGGCCCAGAAACTGTCGGGCATAGGCCGACAAGGACTCCACGTACCGACGCTGCCCCTCGGCGTAGAGGGTGTCGAAGGCCAAACTGCTCTTGCCGCTGCCGCTGAGACCAGTAATGACCACAAACTGATCACGCGGCAGCGATACTTCAATGTTCTTGAGGTTGTGTTCTCTGGCGCCGAGTACCGTAATCCTGTCTGTTGCCATCCATGCATCCTCTGCTACCGACCGTGCAGTCCGGTCCGTTTGCCAGGCGAGGGCCGTTGCCCTTTCCGCGCAGTTGAGTGGCCCGCGCCGCGCTTCGGAGCGGATCGATCTCCCGGACCCGGACAGCCTGCCACACACTAGGCAGGCCGTCAAATATCAGCGCTTTTTTGTACGCAAATTTTACCCGCGCAGCTGAGGGGGATCTTAACCATCGCGCGGCCTCAGCAATCCGTAGTTCCCGTTGTCCCGGCGGTAGACGACATGGATGGCGCCGCTGTCCTGGTCCTTGAACAGATGGAAGTCGTGGTTGAGCTGTTCCATGGTTTCCACGGCATCGGCCACGGCCATGGGTTCAACCGTGAAGTCCTTCTCCCGAACGATGAGGCCGTCGCCCACATCTTCGTAGTCCTCGCTAACCGGCGGTGCGGTTTCGACGAATTGTCGGGCCTCCTCCTTCGACATGCGCCGCACATGCCGCCGTCGACCCTTGAACCGCTCTATCTGCCGTTCCATCTTGTGAACCGCTGAGTCCAAGGCCGCCTTGGCATCGGGCCCTTTGACTTCCGAGCGCAGGATGCGCTTGCGCACATGCATCGTCAATTGAACACGACAGGCCCGTTCCGGTCCGAGCCGATGCCGCCGGTGGATTTCGCAGCGCGACTCCACCGTGCCCGGCAACAGGGCTTCGAGTTTGGCACCTTTGTCCCGAGCCGTTGCCTCAAGCTCCCTCTGCAGGTTGGCAGGGAATCCATGCAGGATGACATCCATGGTTTGGGTTGTTATGTTGGGTTGCACTTCAGGCCGCCTGGCAAGCGGTGCCCGGAGACCATGTGGCAATTCTACTTCAGATGCCGACTTCCGGACGGTGGATGCACCGGCAACAAGATCCTGCAGGTGACCACGGCAGACCAGGCCGTCCGTCGCGGCCGAATCAGTCCTCGTACATCTGCTTGCGGGCTCTGGCCATGCTCCGCTGCGCATCGCGTTGTGCGATGGTGTCGCGCTTGTCGTGTTGCTGCTTGCCCTTGGCCAAGGCCACCACGACCTTGGCCAGACCGTGGTTGGAAATGTAGAGGCGCACGGGCACAGTGGTCAAGCCCTTCTGGGCCACATTGGCCGCAATCCGCCGAATCTCACGCTTGTTGAGCAAGAGTTTGCGCGGCCGCATCTCCTCGTGGTTTTCGCGATTGCCGTGGGAATACGGGGCGATGTGGACATTGTGCAACCAGGCTTCGCCATCCCTCACCATGACAAAACCGTCACCCAGGTTCACCTGGCCCTGCCTGATCGACTTGATCTCCGTCCCCAGCAACTGTATGCCGGCATCGAACTCCTCGATCAGGTGATAGTTGAACCGGGCCCGCCGATTGGTGGCCACGGTCCGTGGACCGGTAAGGCCACGGCCATTCTTGGTGCGGGCGGATTTGGCTGCCACGGTGACACCTTCTCAAGGTCCGGCGGTTGCTGCATCCAGCGAATGTACAAGATACAGTTCGGCGACCTGAAGATAGGGATCGGTTTCCGTGTTGTCGGGGAGGACTCCGGCGTCTTCCGGATCCCCATCTGCATCCTCGTTGGTCATGGGCACGTCCGGGATCAACCCCTGCCCATGAATCTCCCATCCGTTGGGGGTGTGCCAAAGGTGGTCGGACACTCGCAGGCGACTCCCGTCGCCCAGCACAAAGTCGGTCTGGCCACTACCGTTGCCGTAGGTGGTTTCACCAATCAGCAAGCCGATGCCATGATCCTGAATCGCACCGGCAACGAGTTCGCTGGCACCTGCACTGAAGCGGTCGACGAGCACTGCCAGGGGCATGCCCGATGGCAGCGATGCCGCGCCCTCAGCCTTCAGTTCCATCCGTGCACCATCGGTATGTTCGCCAATGGCAACCAGCCGAGGTCCCGTCAACAGGCCCACCACCCGGACCGCGGCCTCGGTTGAGCCACCGGCGGTGCCGCGCAGATCGAGAATCATGGCTTCCACACCGAAATCCATCAGATCCGTCAGGACCACGGCCAGGCCGGCAGCCCCAAATTCACCGATTGAGTGCATCCTGACGTAACCGATGTTCGACGCAGCCCCAAGAACCTCATGGTCCACGGTGGGAATCTCCACCTCGCGCAAGGTTATTGATGCATCGAATGCTTCCTCGTCGCGCCGATAGCCAATCTGCACTTCGGTGCCCGTCGGAGCCCTCAGGCTGGCGAACACAGCCTCACGTCCCATCCAGGAGACGGGGTCCCCGTCTACCGATACCACAAGGTCGCCGGCGCGCAGCCCCGCGTCGGCCGCCGGCAGACCTTCGAAGGTTTGCGTGACCAAAAGCCGTTTGCGGTCGGGCAGCCACTCCAGTCTCGCTCCGATGCCGATGCCCCCCAAGTCGAACTCCTCCGGGTCGGGCAAGACCCCATCCGGACGCACTAGGACCGAGTACCGATCGCCGAGTTCCGCCAGGACACCGTCTATGGCCGCCTGGTTCAACACATCTTCCGTCGGAACTTCGCCAATGTATTCCTCCTCAAGAAAATCCAAGGCTTCCCGCAGCACGGGGAACCGATCGGTCGACCGCGCGGTGCGTCCGACATGGTTCAGTTCCGCCAAGGGAACAAGGGACGCCCCGTGGCGTTGGTCGCCTTCCACTTCCAACTCCGCGGCGTAGCCGGCCATCGCACCAACTACCACCGACACAAATAGGACCGTGACCAGCAAAGGCACAACAACCTTGGCTGGGGCATTCGACTTTGAACGACAGACGGGCAAATCCGGGCCCTCTCGAATCGTGTTAGTTTCGGGACCGTTGCCCAGTCCGCGCAGGGCGTGAGTCATGATTCGGTGTCCATATCCAACCGTATGGGCCGGCCGCGTTTGATCACGCACAGTGTCGGCATCATCAGGGGTCCCGATCAACTTCCAGTCCGAAGACCGGCCAAGTGACGGAGCGCCGCTTCGATATACGGATCGGCATTCTCATCGGAATCGGCGGCTCCGGGTGCTGCGCCCTGCTCCATCCGTTCAATCAGCACGTCGGGAACCAGGCCTTCCCCGTTAATGGACCTGCCTTTCGGCGTAAACCAAAGCGAATTGGTGACGCGAATTTGACTCTCGTCGGCAAGCATGCGGGTCACCTGAACACTGCCCTTGCCCAGCGTCGGTTCGCCAATCAGGACAGCCCTGCCGTTGTCCTGGAGGGCACCGGCCACCAGCTCGCTGGCACTGGCACTGCTGCGGTTCACCAACACGACCAGCGGCGTATCCCGAGTCAGGACAGCCCGGTGTTGGGCACGGTGTTCCTCTTCCCGTCCGTCACTGTATATCTGGCGCACCACAAGCCCACGGCCTGCCAAGAGGCCGGCCACCTCAACCGACTCGTCAAGCAACCCGCCACCGTTGCCGCGCAGATCCAGAATCAAACCTGTCACATCCGCGCTCTCGAAGCCTTTGATGACATCCCCCAGCTTGTCGGCGGCCAATGCGTTGAACGTGTGCAGGCGCACATAGCCGATGTTCGCATCCGGACCGATCAGTTCGTGGCTGGTCGTCGGCATATCGATGGTGGCCCGGATGATGGTCAGTTCGAATTCCTCCGCACCCCGCCGGATGTCCAGCCTCACTTCGGTGTCCACGGGCCCCCGAACCTTCGAGATGGTTCCGGACATGCCAAGTTCGGCCACGGGCTCGCCGTCCACGGCAATCACCAGGTCCCCCGTCACGAGTCCGGCCTCGGCCGCCGGACTGCCGGGGAACGGCTCGGTGATGCGAACCGCCAAGTCCTCTTCGCTCCATTCCACCATGGAACCGATGCCGCCGAACTGGCCGCTGGTGTCGCTGGCCTCCAAAGCGGCCTGCTCGGGACGCAGCAACAACGTGTACCGGTCATCCAGATCCGCCAACACCCCTTCAATGGCGGCTTGGTTGAGCACGTCGTCGCCGGGCAGTTCGCCAATGAACTCCTCTTCCAGGATGGCAACGGCTTCCTCCAAGACATCGAAGTCCGCGGTTTGGCGGAACGGACCGACGTCCGACCACAAGCCGGCAAGCGAAGCCAGCACTCGGCCGGAAGGTCCGGTCGGCTGTGTCTTGCCATATAGATAGCCGCCCACACCTCCGCCAGCAGCACTCAGCACCGCAAAGACCAGCGTCAGTGCCAGCGCGCGCCGCCAGGACCATCGAACACCTGCGTTGGCAGAGGCCCGTGGATTGGTTTGAGCCGCGGGAGGTTTTTCGCCGATCATATCGTTGCAGGCAGGGACGGGCACAGCCTCGGTGGGGACGCAAGTCCGGATGGATTGTGGAGGCCCTTCACGTACAGCCGGAGGCGAGGCCGAGGTTGCATTTTATTGTGGACAGGGCCTTGAACAGGTATTTCCTGCACCAACCGGAGATCAAGGGCACTCCGACCCGTGCCTCGACGCCTACCCTGGACCCAGGACACATCCCATGCGCATTCACAATGGCCAACACCACTGCCATGTTCCAATTGCCCTGTGCATCAAGGGGAATGATTTTGGTCGGCTCGGGACCAGTGTCATTCGACGCGGACATCCGCTTGGTTGCGACCCTGATCGTGACTTGCAGCGCCAACCGACAAACCGAGAGCGAGGGGTTCAGCAGGTACTGAGTTAGCCGCCATCGCGTCCGAGCATCGTGCAGACGTACGACACCGTGACCTTGATGACCTCGAATACCGGTGATGTCTTTGGCTATTGCCGGGAAAAATCAGATGAGTCCAAGGATGCCGCTCTCGCGCTTCTTGCGTGTCCAGCAAGGTGGCTTGCCCTTGCACACACCAGTCTCACCTTGAAGTGGACGGCACTGGCGGTCGGAAAGCGTCATCCGCATCGCCCAATCCGAGTTCGCCGCCAATCCCTGTACCAGGTATTGTGATCGGTTTACACTCCCAAAGAGGAGAGGTCGGAGCAAGAGCAGGTCGACACGTTGCTGAAGGGTTCGCCAAACCGCGAGGCTTGACCTCCGATCCGGCCCAAAGGTACCCTGAAGACATGAACCATTCGAAGCGCATTACTCTGGAGCCAGGAAAGAGAGGCGGGAAGCCGTGCATCCGTGGGCTCCGGATCACGGTGTACGATGTCCTTGAATACTTGGCGTCCGGGATGACGGAAACGAAAATCCTAGCGGATTTCCCGGACCTCGAACGCGAAGACATCCGGGCCGTGCTGACGTTCGCGGCAGAGCGTGAACGCAGGCTGGTTTCGATCCCACCCGAGTGAAGCTCCTCTTCGACGAGAACCTGCCCCCGCGTCTCGTCGCTGGCCTATCGGGACATCTTTCCGGGATCCGTCCATGTTCGGGATGTTGGACTGGCCCGAGCAAACGATGTTGCGATCTGGGATTACGCCTGGAACCATGACCTCACTATCGGCTCAAAGGATGCGTATCTCCATCATCTGAGCTGCGTGCAAAGTCCACCCCCAAGGTCATCTGGATCCGGCACGGCAATTGCTCCACGACGGACATCGCGGCATTGCTACGATCGGATCGGATTTCTCTTCTTCGGGGCCGAGATGGAGTCGGCATTTCTGGCATTTTTTGGGAAAGCATGTGTGAAGGGAGCGGGTGAACACAGCGAGACCGCTTCTCCAACAAGCAGGACAGCCACCCGAAACGGGTGACTGTCTTCACACTTCAGTGTGTCAGATATCTTGGATGGTCCTGGGGCTAAGGAACAAGTACGCCACACCCCTCCAATCCTGTTTGGCGCCATGGACAGGCGGTATGACAAGGACCTTGGAGTTTTTGCTATGCTGGCAGCATCAATGCGGACATGGAATCAAAGAGCCCAGGACATGGCAGAGGTTCAGGTCCTGATCGAAGAAGGACTCAAACCGGCTGGCAGGGAGGACCCGAGTCCCTCCCTGAAACACTGGAGTATGGCTCCGGCATCCTTCCCGGGGGCGAGAGCGGCAGTCCCCTACCCGGCTCGCGCTTGGCGCACGCGGGCGCGCCTGCAGGTGTTGCCGGCATGGCAAGAGCATCTGCAACGCCTTTCACACCATGACCCCGACTACACCTACGATCCTGGACACGAATACGAACCGGGTTGGACCACGGATGCCGACTACAAGCAGGACGGCGTGCGCCTGTACCGATACAATAGCGAGGGACACCTCATCATGCCGCACGGCAGTTTCCACAGTCGGTTCATCGACTTGGTTCTGCAAACCCTGTGCCTGGTCCTGGGACGCCGTGTGTGTCGGGAGCCGGACCTGCACTACCCTGCTTGGATGGGCAAAGAACTGAAACAGTTCACCGAAAGCGGGGAACCGCGCAAGCGCAGATCGCCGGACATTGCGGTAATGCCGGAATCCTGGACTCTTTCCGAAGAGCGGGAACGAACTGTGGAAGAACGCATCATCCGCCTGGACGAGGGAGACCCAACACCTGAAATGGTGTTGGAAGTGGTGTCTCGCTCAAACGATGTCAAAGACTTCCATGACAATCTGGACCTGTACAGGCTCCTGGGCATCCCTGAATATGTCATTGTTGACACGGGAGAGTTCAGCGGCACCTCCAATATGTGGATGTTCCGCTTGGACGACACGGGGAATGCCTACCACATGGCGGAGATGGGAAACGTCATCTCCGCCTGTGACACACGCCTGCGAGTGCTGGATGCTCCGGTGGACGGCAACGTTCCAGTGTTCCGGTGCCAGGATGCGAACGGGCAGTGGCGCGACCATGAGGGAGACATTGCCCACAAGAAGAGCGTGGACATCCACACGCGCCTGCTCGACATCCACTTCCCGCGCCTGCCGCAGTCGGATCGGGAATTTCTTGTCGATGCCTGGACAAGAGACGGCGTGTCCGACGACATGCTCCAACGCATTACCACCGCCGCCGCCGAGCCCAACCGCTGGCGCGAGCTCTTGGGTCTGAAACCGGACACCGGAGAGACCGGGGACAGTCTGCCGCCTGGCGTGATGTAGCCCAGGATCCTGGGGTGGGGCGGTACAGTGTCCCGGCCCTTGGGGAAATCGGGACCATGTCGCTGGACACCAATGTTCTGTTCCCGCATCTTCTCCGAGAGGCTCCCAGCCGCTCTCTCCACACATCCGCCCAAGCCAAGCGCGAAGGACATGTGCCTGCTGGCGGTGGGTTGCCGAAGCCACACCGGGCTTTTGCGGGCACGGACGGATGAAGCCCCACTGCAAGCAGGTGCCGGATGCGGTAGATCGTCCCACCGTGTCCGCTTGTGCCGTCCGCCACATGCGGGGCAGCCAAATCCAATCGTTTCCAACTACGGGCCAAGCTGCCCCGCTTGCACTGCCACAGGCTTGCACCTTGGAAGAGCCGCTGTTAATTTGGCAGAGCGCATATGGAAGCCAAAGACCGTTTCCGTGTGTATGATGGATACCTAGTTTGGATATCCCCCAGCCGAACCCAGGCTCTCGGATATCCCGTCGGACCCCATTGGTGGCGCGAACGGGCGGCCAAGACCATGGGTTGCGGTGCCGACGACGATTGTTCCCTCCATCCCCTGCAGGATTCGTACATGACCACCGGGATTCTCCCAGCCAACCAGATCCTTGAACGCCTGAAGTCGGGCGGCACCGCCGTCGGAACGATGGTCGGTACCTTTGCCCAATCCTCGATGCCTGTACTGCTGGCCAATGCCGGATTCGACTTTTTCCTGCTCGACAACGAACACGGCATGTTCGACTACGAGACGATGGAAACCATTTGCCGGGTGGCTGTCAGCCACGGGATTACCCCCATCGTGCGTCCTGCCGACCACACCTACACCTGGACCGCCAAGGTTCTGGATACCGGTGCCCAGGGTCTGTTGATGCCCAGGGTCTACACCGTCGAACAGGTGCGCTCCATCATCAGCATGGCGAAGTATCCTCCGGCAGGCATCCGGGGAAGCGCCCTGAGCCGCGCCTATGTGGGCTACAAGAATGCCAACGCCATGGAGGTGATGGCGGAGGCCAACGAACAGAGCATGCTCTGCATTCAGATCGAAACCAAGGAAAGCTACGCCGTTCGGGATGAAATCGCGGCGCTGCCGGAAGTGGACTGCCTGTTCGTAGGCCCCAACGACTTCTCGATTTCCCTGGGGCATCCGGGCAACATGGACCATCCGGACGTAACGTCCGCCATCGAGAACGTCCTAGACACCTGCCGCCGGTTCAACAAGGTGGCTGGCATCCAGATGAACACCCCCGAATCCGCCTGCCGCTGGGCGCGCGCCGGCTTCAACATGCTGAGTGCAGGCTCGGATGTCGGCCTGCTCCAGAACGCCGGCCAGGCCCTGACCGGCCAGGTGCGGGATGCCTGGAACTGACCGCACCTGCGGCCCGCGGGCAACCCGGATCAGGCGTCGGTGACGCAACCTTCGGACGCAGTGGCCACTGTTTTCATGTACTTGTAGAGCACACCGCTGGTGTAGTTCGGCTCGGGCCGGTGCCATGCGGCCCGGCGCCGGGCCAGTTCCTCCTCGGCGACATCCAGATCCAACCGGTTGTTGACCGCGTCAATCGAGATGGTCTCGCCATTGCGCACGAAGGCCAAACCACCGCCGAGGGCGGCCTCCGGGGTAATGTGGCCCACCACAAATCCATGGGTGCCGCCCGAGAACCGTCCGTCGGTGATCAGGGCCACCTTGTCGCCAAGACCAACACCCATGATCGCTGCCGTAATCGACAGCATTTCCCGCATGCCGGGACCGCCCTGCGGACCTTCGTAGCGGATGACCACGACCTCGCCAGCCTGGACCTCGCCGCCCTCAATCCCGGCCAGGCACGCCTCCTCGGAGTCGTAAACACGGGCCGGTCCGCTGAAAGCCATTCCCTCCTTGCCGGTGATCTTGGCCACGGCGCCTGCGGACGCGAGGTTGCCGTAGAGGATTTGCAGGTGACCGCTCGGGCTGATGGGGGTGTCGGGCAGGCTGACGATAGTTTGACCTTCGGCCAGGGCCGCCGCCTGTTCCACGTTTTCGCCCAACGTGCGGCCGGTCACGGTCATGCAGTTGCCGTCCAGCATGCCCTCCGCCAGTAGCATCTTCTGCACCGCGGGCACCCCGCCCACATCGTTCAAATCCTCCATGACGTACTGTCCGCTGGGTTTCAGATCCGCCAGCAGAGGAGTGCGATCCGAGACGACCTGGAAATCGTCGATGGTCAGCGGAACCTCGGCGGCCCGTGCCATGGCAATCAGATGCAGGACCGCATTGGTGGACCCGCCCAGTGCCACCACCACCGTGATGGCATTCTCGAAGGCCACCCTGGTCATGATGTCGCGCGGCTTCAGGTCCTCCTCCAGTAGGTTCCGGATCGCCGCACCAACCCGACCGGTTTCGGCCTGCTTCTCCTCGTGCGTGGCCGGCCAGGATGAACTGCCAGGCAGTGTCATGCCAAGGGATTCAATCGCGGACGCCATGGTGTTGGCCGTGTACATGCCGCCGCAGGCGCCTTCGCCGGGACAGGCATTGCGCAGAACATCGCGCAATTCCTCCTCGGTAATGTCGTCCGCGAGCCATTGGCCGTAGGCCTCGAAGGCCGAAACGATATCCAGCTTGCGCCCGTTCAGCGAACCCGGCTGGATGGTGCCCCCGTAGACCATCAGTCCGGGACGGTTGATGCGTGCCATCGCCATCAGGCAGCCGGGCATGTTCTTGTCACAGCCCGGAATGGTGATGTTGGCGTCGTAGTACTGCGCCCGCATCACAGCCTCGATGGAGTCGGCAATGATGTCGCGCGAGACCAGCGAGCACTTCATGCCCTCCGTACCCATCGAGATGCCGTCACTGACGCCGATCGTGTGGAACACCAGACCGACCAAGCCGGCCTCGTTCACGCTCTTGCGGATGCGGCCGGCCAGGGCGTTGAGGTGCATGTTGCACGGGTTGCCGTCCCAGCCGAGGCTGGTGATGCCCACTTGGGCCTTGTCCATGTCCGCGTCGGTCAGGCCGGCACCGTACAGCATGGCTTGCGAGCCGACCTGCGAGCGAACCTGAGTCAGGCGTCGACTGAAGCGGTTGAGGCCTACTTTGGCAACGGTTCCATTGGATGCACTCTGACTCATCGTTGGTCCTCCACAAAGTGACGTGTTCGTCTGCCAACCACCGAGCCCATGGGGTTATCGGGGTTGTGTCCGGTCCCTGTCGCTCAACAGGAAATATTCCAGGGAATCGGTCAGGGCCGTCCAACTGGCTTCCATGATGTTGGGGCTGGCCCCCACGGTGTTCCAGACGCGGTCGCCGTCGGTGCTGGCAATCAGCACCCTGGTGGTGGCCGCCGTGGCCGAGTGGCTGTCCAGAATCCGCACCTTGTAGTCCAGGAGGCTGACCCGTTCCAGTTCCGGATAGAACTTCAGCAGGGCCTTGCGCAATGCCACATCCATGGCGTTGACCGGCCCGTTGCCCTCCCCGGCTTCGTGGAACTCCTGTCCGGCAATCCTCAACTTGACCATGGCCTCGGCCAGAATGCCGCGTCCCTGTCGGTTTTCGACGATGGTCATGAAGTCGACAAGTTCGAATGGCGCCGCATAGCCGGCCATCTCCCGCCGCAGCATCAATTCGACGCTGGCTTCGGCCGCCTCGAAGGCGAAGCCCAGGTTCTCCAGCTCCTTGATTTTCGTCAGCACCGCTCGTTCCTCGGTCCGGCCCAGGCCATCCAGCCCGAACTGACGGCGCTTGACGGCGATGTTGTCCTTGCCGGACAGTTCGCTGACGAGCACCCGCGTGCTGTTGCCGACAACCTCCGGATCGACGTGCTGGTAGGCATCGACCGTCTTGACCACCGCGTTGACGTGGGTGCCCCCCTTGTGGGCGAAGGCGCTGCTGCCCACATAGGGTTGATGAGAAACCGGACTCATGTTGGCCAGCTCCGACACGACATGGCTGGTTTCCGAGAGCCGGGCCAGGTTTTCGGGTTCGAGTACGACCAGGCCCATCTTCAATTGCAGGTTGGCCAGGATGCTGATCAGATTCGCGTTCCCGCAACGTTCGCCATAGCCGTTGACGGTCCCCTGGACATGCATGGCCCCGGCCCGCACGGCTTCCAGCGTGTTGGCCACGCCGCAGCCGCTGTCGTCGTGGGCGTGAATGCCCAGGATGAAGGGATCGCCGGTACCGGGTTCACCCACCGTGAAGCCTGCCGGGAACCCAAAATGGCTGCGGACATGCGCCACGGCATCCGCGATTTCCCAGGGCATGCGGCCCCCGTTGGTGTCGCACAGCACCAGCGTGCGGCTGCCGTTGTCCAACGCCTCGAACAGGGTCGCCATGGCGTATTCGGGATCGTCCGCGTACCCGTCGAAGAAGTGCTCCGCATCGTAGATCACTTCCCGGCCGCTCTCCACCAGCCAACCGACCGTCTCCCCGATCATGCGGAGGTTTTCCTCCATGTCGGTGCGCAGCACTTCGTGTACCTGAAAGGCCGACGATTTGCCGAACAGGGTGACGATCGGGGTGTGGGCATCTACCAGCATCCGCACCTGGGGATCTTCGTCGGGGGCCATGTTCTTGCGGCGCGTTGATCCGAAGGCGGCCACCTGTGCCTGGGTCAGTGACAACTCGTCCGCGGCCCTGCCGAAGAAGGCCATGTCCTTGGGATTGGAGCCGGGCCAGCCACCCTCAATGAAATGGATGCCGATGGAATCGAAGTGCCGCGCCAGGCGCAGCTTGTCTTCCGCACTCAGGGACACACCCTCGCCCTGGGTACCATCGCGCAGTGTAGTGTCGTAAATCTGCATGGGCCATCAAAGAGTTCCGGGGACATTCCCCGGGTGCAAGTTCAAGTGGCGGCAACGATCGAACGGCTGTCGTCAGCCGGTACCGGCCAGGCCGGCCGCCAAGCCCTTGACCGACAGGTTCAATGCATTTTCCAGCATTTCAAGGTCTTCCGGGGAATGCTGATCGCTGCGCAGGGACTGCAATAGGGCAATCTGAATGAAGCTGAGAGGGTCCAGATAGGGATTCCGACGCTGGATCGAGATGTAGAGCCAGTTCCGTTCGTCGGCGATGTCGTCCCGGCCCATGACCTGCAGCACACCCTCGCGCGTGCGGGAGAACTCGGAAACGATTTCGTTGAACAGGACCTCGGTTTCCGGATCGGTGAGCGCCGCGTACTGGTGCGCGATGAACAGATCGGACTTCCAGATGGCCATTTGCACATTCTGGATCAGAATGCGGAAGAACTCCCACTCGACGTACATTCGACGCAGGACTTCCACTCGATCCTGGTCGCGGCCATTGTCGGTAAATTCGTTAATGGCTGAGCCGACCCCGTACCAGTTCGAGAGATTGACGCGGCATTGGGTCCAGGCAAACACCCAGGGAATGGCGCGTAGGTCGTGAACCCCCTCGGTGTCGCGCCGCTTGGCCGGACGCGAACCGATGTTCAGTTTGGCAATGGCCTCGACGGGTGTCGCCTCCATGAAGTACTTGATCAGTTCCGGACGACTGACAAAGGCCACGTACTGCCGGTTGGCCAGCCTATGCAATTCCTCCATGACCTCCGCCCATTCCGCTTCGCGCAGGCTTACGTGCGGCCGGCCACTGTTGAGCAGGACCGTGCCGATCAGCTGCTCCATGTGGCGGCGGGCGATCGTGGACTTGGCGTAGTGCGTGGAGATCACCTCTCCTTGTTCCGTCAGCTTGATGCTGCCGCGGATCGTGTCGGGAGGCTGGGTGGCAATGGCGCGCACCACGTTGCCGCCGCCGCGGCTGACGCTACCGCCCCGGCCGTGGAACAGGGTTGTGCCGATGCCGAACTCGTCGCAGGCCGCCACCACCTCCTTCTGGGCCTTGTACAGCGACCAGTTGGCACTCAGGTAACCGCCATCCTTGTTCGAATCACTGTAGCCAATCATGATCGGCTGATGATCGCCGCGTGCATGCAGGTGCGCGCGGTACGCCGATGAGCGGAACAGGGCGCGCAGAATGGACGGGGCATTGAACAGGTCCTCAATGGACTCGAACAGGGGCACGATGTCGATGGCCCCGAACAGGGACGCATCCTTGGCCAGGAGCAGCACCTCGAGAACCTGGCTGGCACTCTCGGTCATGCTGATGATGTAGGAGTCGATGACCCGATCGCCCATCCGATCCCTGGCTCGACGAATGGTGCGGAACACCTGGACTGTCTCGTTGGTGTCGTCCGAAAACCTGAGGTCGGCGGTGAGCGGCCGGCGGGAGGTGAGTTCCTCTTCGAGTTTCCGCGTTTTGGCCGCTTCCGACAGCCGCATCCAGCTGTCCGGCTCCGCCTCGGCGTAGTAACTGAAGATCTCGTCCAGGGCCAGGGAATGGCGCTCGGAATGCTGCCGGATGTCCAGTGTCACAAAGTGCAGGCCGCACACCTGCACACTGGTGATCAGGCGAGCCACGCGACCACTGGCCAGCAGTTCGCCCTTGCTGCGCCGCAGGCTGTCAGCAACCGCCTCCAGGTCGTCCACAAGTTCCCCGGGGCTGGCGTAGGCCATCGGATCATCTGGCTGGTCGGTCCACAGCTCGCCGGCGCGGCGCCGGGTGGCCTCCAGCCGCCGGCGGATGATGGTGAACATCTGCCGATAGGGTTCCCGACGTACTTTCCGCACCGAGGCCAATTCCCGGCGCGGCAGGCGTTCGGTGGCCACACGCAGGTGGTCCAGGAACTCGTCGGTAAACTCGGAGTGGTTGACCGACATGCTCAAGTGGGCATACAGGATGTTGACTTCGGCTATGTAGAGGTCAATCAGCCTGCGCTGCTGCTCCTCCAGGGTACGTTGAGTCTCCCGATGGGTGACATACGGGTTGCCATCCCGGTCGCCTCCGATCCATGAGCCGTACCGCAGGAAAATCGGGACGGGGACGTCGAGCCGGGGGAAATACTTGCGGACCTGCTTCTCCAATTCCCGGTACACATGGGGAATCAGCTCGAACACCGAGTTGCTGAGGTAGTACAGGCCGTGCTGCACCTCGTCAATCACAGTGGGTTTCTGTTCCCGGTTCTCGTCGGTCTGCCACAGCGAGAGGATGTTTTCCGAGATCAGCCGGAGGCGGCCCGCCTCCTCCTCCGGAGTCAGGTCAATCAGATCGAGTTCGGTCAGGACGTCCGAAATGACCTTGTGCTTGAACAGCACGGTGCGCCGGTTGGCCTCGGTGGGGTGAGCCGTAAACACCGGCTTGATCGAGAGCGCCTCCAGTAGTTGCCGCATCTCCGCGGTCGAAAGGCCTTCCTGGAACAGCCAGTGGACGGCAAAGGCTATGTTCTCCCGTTCCGGCACCCCCTGCTCCTGCGAGACGCGGGCCCGGTGCCGCAGCACCCTCACACGCTGCTGTTCCTCCGCGATGTTGACCAGCTGGAAATAGAGCGCGAAGGCCTTGAGAATGGTCTGTGTCCGCGGCAGATCGTGAATCAGGTCCTCAATGATGGCATTGAGTTCGAACATGGCCAGCGGGTCGTCGGTCCGCCGCGCCTTGGACAGCAGCCGGATGCGCTCCACAAAGTCCAGGAGATCTTCGCCGGCGTGATTCTTTAGGGTTTCCGACAGCAGTCGGACCAGCATGCGGATGTTGTCCCGCAGTGCCACCTGACGCGCCTGATCGAAGTCGCGCTGCGAGAATGTGGTGTCCCGCTCGGACGAGGTGCCACCGTTCAGCTTGATTCCGAGATCGGCCTCCTTCCGCCGGAGCTGCTCCTGCAACCGATCGGCCTTCCACTGCGGCACCTTGCGCTTGCGGCGCAGGCGGCGCGTCTCGCTGGGGTGGACGACCACCGCATTGCCGTCGCTCATGCTTCCTGTACCTGAACAGATCGCAACTTCAATTCCACTTGTGACAACAGGCGCACAAGCGCCTGTCGAATGGCCTCATGCACGCAGGGCAGCGGCCACCAGATCGCCCATGATTGCCGTGGTCACGACCTCGGTGCCGGTCTCGGCAATGTCCGGGGTGCGGACTCCCTCGGCCAGCACCCGGTCCACGGCCGCCTCGATAGCATCCGCCTCCCGGTCCAGACCCAGGCTGAGTCGGCACAGCAATGCACAGCTCAGAATTCCGGCCAGCGGGTTGGCCCGGTCCTGTCCCGCAATGTCCGGCGCGCTGCCATGAATGGGTTCGTACAGGCCCAGGGGCCGTCCCAGACTGTTGAGACGTTCCCCCAGGCTGGCCGACGGCAGCATGCCCATGGAGCCGGCCAGCATGGAAGCTTCGTCTGTCAGGATGTCGCCGAACAGGTTGGAGCACACGATCACGTCGTACTGTCCCGGCGAACGAATCAGGTGCATGGCCATCGCATCCACCAAGACATGGTCGACGTGCAGATCGGCATATCCCTCCAGGACCCTGGTGGCGACCCGGCGCCACAGGCGACTGGATGCCAGGACATTGGCCTTGTCCACGCTGGCTAGGCGGCCGCTGCGGCTACGGGCCAGATCGGCCGCGAACCGCACGACCCTTTCGATTTCCGGGGCGCTGTACAGCATTGTGTCGTAGGCGCTGGACTCCACTGCATCCGACTCCTGTCGGGGCCCAAAGTAGATTCCGCCCGTGAGCTCCCGAATGACCACCAAGTCCACCTGCCGCACCACATCGGCCTTGATGGTCGAGGCATCCACCAACTGGGGCTGGACCCTAACCGGACGCAGGTTGGCAAAGAGTTCCAGACCCTTGCGCAAGGCCAGAATGCCGTTCTCCGGACGATCGGCGGCGTTGGGATCGTCCCACTTGGGGCCACCCACGGCTCCCATGAAGACAGCATCCGCTTCCCGGCAAGCCGCCAGGGATGCGTCGGGCAAGCTGGAGCCCAACGTATCGATGGCAATGCCCCCCATCGGATGTTCCGGAAATCCAAAGGCATGCCCGTGGACCTCCGCGATCACGGACAGGATCTTGACGGCTTCCCTGGTTACCTCGGGGCCAATCCCGTCTCCGGGCAGGCAGGCGATGGTTGCGTTCATGAAGCTGCGCTTCCAAAGACGGGCGCCAGCACACCGTCCAAGACGACTTCCGGCGGTTCCGAATCGATCCAGGTACCACAGGGACCGCCCTCGGGGGACACACCCAGATCGACCTGCTCCCCGTTCATCCGCAGCACGGGGTGGTAGTACCGGCTGACCTGGCGGGCGTCGCCCTCGATGTAGTGGCCGATCAGCGCCCGCCGGAACCGGTCGGCGCTTGTGTTCGGGAAACTCCCGTGCACAATCTGGCCATTGAAGTAGAGGACATCCCCGGCTTTCATCAACACAGCCTCGGGAGGCATCGACGACGGCAAGGGCACCGTCACGTCCGTGAAGCTGGCGCCGGCATCCGCCTCGACCGGGCACAGTACCGGCGTGGCATGGGTGCCGGGCACGATCTGGAGACACCCGTTTGCCTCGTCGCAGTCGTCCAGCGCCAGCCACGCCGCCACGCAGGTACCCGGATCGACCTGCAGGTAGTACTGGTCTTGATGTAGGGCTTGCCCCCGTGCACCCGGCGGCTTGAAGTAGATCATGGATTGGACTGCGTAGGGTTCCGCATCCAGCAGCGCGCCCAGTGTTTCATTGATGCGGGGGGCCAGCAGCCACTCCTCGGTAATCCGATCCCAGCGATGCATCATGCCCATGCGCGGGAAGCGCTTCAGGGGATCGCTGGAAGCCGGGTCGTATTCCCCCCAGCTGCGCGTGCCGCGCCGGCGGACGGCGTGCATGTGCATGAAGTGCTCCAGGTAGAAGGACACCTCCGTGGCGGAGAACTGGCCCCGGCACATGTGCCATCCCTTCTCCCTCCAACTTTGCCGGTCGCGTTCTGAAACCATAGCCGTGCACTCCTAGGGAAATGTTGGCCGCAGCCTCAGGCCGCGGCGGGCTGGGCCCGACCCGCCTCAAAAGCCGCGATTTGATCTTCCTTGGCTAGCAGGAAGCCGAGATCATCCAGGCCTTGCAGAAGACAGTCGCGGCGGAACGGATCAATCTCGAAGCGAAGGGATTGCTGGTCCGGCATCCGTACATTCTGGGTTCTCAGATCGACCCAGAGTTGGGTCTCCGGATCGCCCTCCAGAACATCCCAGAGGGCATCAATCGCCTCCTTGGGCAGCACGACGGGCAGGAAGCCGTTCTTCAAGGAGTTGTTGTAGAAAATATCGCCGAAGGAAGGGGCCAGCACGCACTTGAAGCCGTACTGGGCCAAGGCCCAGACCGCATGCTCCCGGCTGGAGCCGCTACCGAAATTGGCGCCGGCCACCAGGATTTCCGCGCCCTTGTACTCCGGGTTGTTGAGCACGAACTCCGGGTTGGGCTCGCCGGTGTCCAGGTAGCGCCAGGACGCGAACAGGCCTTCGCCCATGCCGTCGGTGGTAATCGCAGTGAGATAGCGAGCGGGAATGATCTGATCGGTGTCCACGTTGTCCGCCCGCAGCGGCACGGCGCGGGCCCGAATGAGGTCAACCTTTTCCATGGGGTGATTTGCCTTCCTTGGCCTGGATTCAACCGGTTCGAAGCTCAGCGCAGCATGCCGCGCACATCGACCACCTGTCCCTCCACTGCCGCGGCCGCGGCCATGATCGGGCTCATGAGCAGACTGCGGGAACCGGGTCCCTGTCGGCCCCGGAAATTGCGGTTGCTGGTGCTGGCCACGTACTTGCCGGCCCCGGCCTTGTCGTCGTTCATCGCCAGGCACATCGAGCAGCCGGCGCCGCGCCACTGGAACCCGGCTTCCGCAAACACGCGGTCGAGACCTTCCTCTTCGGCGGCGGCCTTGACGGCCTTGGATCCGGGGACCACCAGCGCTTCGACATGATCGGCCACGCGCCGTCCCTTGACAATTGCCGCGGCCTCGCGCAGATCCTCGAGGCGGCTGTTCGTGCACGAACCAATGAAGACGATATCCACATGCTGGCCCTGCATGGGCTGGCCCTGTACCAGCCCCATGTAGTCCAGGGCCGCCTCCAGATCGCGGCGCTGCTGTTCGTCTTCCAAGTCCGTCCCCTGCGGGACGGCACCGGTCACGGGAACGCCCATGCCCGGGTTCGTGCCATAGGTAACCATGGGTTCCAGTGCCCCGGCATCGATGTCCAGGGACCGATCGAACTCCGCATCGTCATCCGTCGCCAGCGCACTCCACTCGATGACCGCGTCGTTCCAGGCCTTCCCGGTGGGTGCGTACGGACGCCCGTACATGTACTCGTAGGTTGTGATGTCGGGCGCGATCATCCCGGCCCGTGCACCGCCTTCAATACTCATGTTGCAGATGGTCATGCGGTTGGCCATGCTGAGGTTGCGAACGGTGCTGCCGCGATACTCGAAGACATGCCCCACGCCGCCGCTGGCGCCGTTCTTGGCAATGATGGCCAGAATGATGTCCTTGGCCGTGACACCGGGGGCCAGACGTCCCTCCACGTTGATGGCGAAGGTCTTGGGCTTTTCCTGCATCAGGCATTGCGAAGCCAGCACGTGGGCGACCTCGCTTGTGCCGATGCCAAAGGCCAGGGCCCCGAAGGCGCCATGGGTGCTGGTATGGCTATCCCCGCAGACGATCGTCATGCCCGGCTGGGTCACGCCCATCTCTGGGGCCACAACATGCACGATGCCCTGGACATCGCCCTTGATGTCCCACAGGGTGATGCCGAACTGGCCGCAGTTGTCGCGCAGGGCGCCGACCTGCGCCTGGGCGTCGTCGGGCCACAGCGGGATGTCCCGCGTCGGAATCGCGTGGTCCATCGTGGCAAAGGTCTGTTCGGGCCGGCGGACCCTCAGACCCCGGCTGCGAAGTTCCGCGAAGGCCTGCGGCGATGTCACTTCGTGAATCAGGTGGGCATCGACGTAGATAACCGTCGGTTCCCCTGCCTCGGATGACACCACATGTCGGTCCCAGACTTTGTCAAACAGTGTCTTGCCCATTGCCTGTTGCCACTCCCTGGTTGTGCATTGGCAGCCGAGACGGCCGCCATTTCGGTTCGCCCTTTTGTCAACGACTAAGAATCCTGGTCAGGTCCCCGGCACTGCCGCTTTCGGCCGGCGTCTCGACGGCCAACTGCTCCTCCTGGTCCAGCAGGCGCATTCCCTCGTTGCGGGCTTCAATCGTGTGCACCTCGTCCTGCGGGGTCACATGCCACATGGCCTGCCGCTGTACCTCCCAGTCCTCCAGGATTTGGGTGCCGCGCACGGAGCCGGTCCGCTCGACATGGGTTTGGATGAGAGAGAGCAGCCGCCGCTCCACGGCACCGCCTGCCAACCTGCGGATCTTGATCAGCTCCGGGTTGTACCGCCGTTCGAAGTTGGTGGCAACATCGTAGACGAAGGCCTCGCCGCCCGTCATGCCGGCCCCGAAGTTGCGGCCGGTTTCGCCCAGCACGACAACCGTGCCACCGGTCATGTACTCACAGGTGTGTTCGCCGGTGCCTTCCACGACCGCGGTGGCACCGCTGTTGCGCACCGCAAAGCGTTCCCCGGCCAGGCCCGATGCGTACAGATGGCCGCCGGTCGCACCGTAGAGAGCCGTGTTTCCGATGATCACGTTCTGTTGCGGAATAATTTTGGCCCGATCATGCGGCCGGATGGCAATTTCACCGCCGGCCAGGCCCTTACCGACATAGTCGTTGACCTCGCCGATCAACTGGAAGTTGAGCCCCTGAATGCCGAAGGCGCCGAAGCTCTGCCCCGAACTGCCGACAAACGTGATGTTGATTTGGCCGGGCCTCAGACCGTCCATCCCGTACCGCAAGGCCAGGCTGCAGGCCAAACGCGCGCCCACGGTGCGATCCGTGTTGTTGATTGGGTGGGTCAAGAAGACGTTGGCGTCGGGATCGGCCTCCAGCCGCGCAATCACCTGCTCCACCAGCATGTCGCCCAGTGCCGTGCTGGCCAGCAGGGGGTTGCAGTCCCGCACACAG
This sequence comes from Caldilineaceae bacterium, assembly GCA_965208365.1. Taxonomy (GTDB): domain Bacteria; phylum Chloroflexota; class Anaerolineae; order Caldilineales; family Caldilineaceae; genus Bin34. The sequence continues at coordinate 4,323,772 of OZ242330.1, forward strand.
CGGCGCGGCCGGTCGCCGGGGGTTGCCTCAAGCAGGGGTGCCACATCCATGAAACCGGCCTCGCGGCCGTGAACCACCTGGGTCAGCAGTTCGGGATGGCCAATCACCTCGTGGAGCGAGCGGTAGCCGAGTCCGGCCAGGATGCGGCGCGCGTCCTCCGCCAGGAACATCATGAACCGAACCACCATTTCCGGGGTGCCCGGAAACTTGGCCCGCAATGCGGGATTTTGGGTGGCCACGCCCACCGGGCATGTGTCCTTGTGGCAGACCCGGGCCATGATGCAGCCCTCGGCGATCATGGCGCTGGTGCCGAAACTGACTTGGTCGGCACCCAGCATGGCAGCCATGACAATGTCGCGGCCGGTGGAAATACCGCCGTCGGTCCGCAGAATCACCCGGTCCCTGAGGCCGTTGTCCATCAGCGCGTTGTGGGTTTCGGCCAGCCCCAGTTCCCATGGCAACCCCACATGCTTCAAGCTGCTGAGAGGACTGGCACCGGTACCGCCGCTGGCGCCGGCAATGTGAATCACGTCGGCGTAGCCCTTGGCCACCCCGGTGGCAATGGTGCCCACACCAATCTCCGACACGAGCTTCACACTCACATGGGCATTGGGGTTGGCCGTTTTCAGGTCGAAAATCAGCTGCGCCAGATCCTCGATGCTGTAGATATCGTGGTGGGGCGGCGGACTGATCAGGGCCACACCGGGGGTCGCATACCGCAATTCGGCAATCTTGTCGGACACCTTGTGGCCGGGCAGCTGTCCGCCCTCGCCGGGCTTGGAGCCCTGCGCCATCTTGATTTGCAGTTCCTCGGCACTCATCAGGTAGGCGGGAGTCACCCCGAAGCGCCCCGAGGCCACCTGCTTGATCTTGCTGACCCGTTCCGTGTGGTAGCGGTCAGGATCCTCCCCCCCTTCACCCGAATTGCTCTTGCCGCCAATCCGGTTCATGGCTATCGCCAGCGTCTCGTGCGCCTCCGCGCTCAGCGCCCCGTGAGACATGGCCGCGGTGCTGAAGCGCTTGGCTATGGCGGCGGCCGGCTCAACTTCCGCCAAGGGTACCGGCTCCCGCACCGGCTTGAAGTCCAACAGATGGCGCGGCGCAATGCGCTGGCTGTTCTGCAGTTCGATCAACTCGTCGAAGGCGGCCTGGGCTTTCACATCGTCTTCCGCGGTGACCGCGGTCTGGAGCAGGTGGACCACCTTCGGCGACCACTCGTGCACCTCTCCACCGCGCCGGGACTTGTAGAGGCCCCAGGACGGCATACGGCGGCGACCGCCGGTTTGACCCTGCGGGAATGCGGTAGCGTGCCAGGCCGACACGTCCTCGGCCAACGTTTCGTAGCTGACACCGCCCAACAGGCTGGGCGTGCCTGTGAACACCTCGTCAATCAACGGCTCGCTGATACCGATGGCCTCAAACACCTGGCCGCCGCAATAGCTGTCCAGCGTGCTGATGCCCATCTTGCTCATGATCTTGAGCAGGCCCTTCTCAGTACCGGTCAGGAAGTTCTCGGTGGCCTGCTCCGCCGTCATCGACCCGAAGTGGCGTCCCTCTTCGACCATGGAGCTTATGGATTCGTAGATCAGGTAGGGGTAGACGGCATTCGCCCCGTATCCGATCAGGGCCGCGAAGTGGTGCACTTCGCGCGGTTCGCCACTCTTGACCACGATGCTGGCGTGCATGCGCTGGCCGGTCCGCACCAGATGGTGGTGCAGGGCCGAGGTGGCCATGAGCGACGGGATGGGCAGATGCCCGGGATCGACGCCTTCGTCCGACAGCACCAGGATGCGCGCGCCTTCTGCCAAGGCCTCCGAGGCGCGGGCGCACAGCTGCAGCAAGGCCTGTCTCATCATCTCGCCGCGGGAACGGGGCTGGTCAGCCGCGCTGTCCGGTTGCCAGGTCATGTCCAGCGTGGCCATCCAGAACTCGGGCGAGCCCATACCCAGACTTTCCAGGAGGTAAAAGTGATCCTGGTGCAGGATGGGTGACTTGAGTTCAATCAGCCGGGCTCCCTCGGCCGTCTCCGACAGCAGGTTGGCCCGTTCGCCCAGGAGCATGCGCAGGCTCATGACCGTCGATTCCCGCAGGGAGTCGATCGGGGGATTGGTTACTTCCGCGAAACGCTGCTTGAAATAGTGGAACAGGGGACGGGGCAGGTAGCTCAGGGCAGCAATGGGCGTGTCGTCGCCCATGGCCCCCACCGGTTCGGCGGCGTTGGTCAGATAGGGCCGCAGCACTACCACGAGTTCCTCGGAGGTGAAGCCGAACGCGATTTGCCGTTCGAGCAAAGGCAGCCGGGACGGGGTGTGGACAGTCCGCTCCGGACGCGGCTCCGGATGGCCGGTGCCCCGCAACGCGCTGGCCAGGCGCGCTTCCTGAATCCGGCGGCTCTTGAGCAGAATGCCCTCCAGCGACACCAGGTTGTCCTCGAGCCACTTGCCATAAGGCCGCCGACTGGCCACCTGCGCCGTGATCTCGGCGTTGGCCTGGACCGTACTGGCCTTGGTGTCCACACTGAAGATTTGACCGGGACCCAGTCGGCCCTTGGCCTGCACCGCCGCCTCGTCGTAGCGGACCGCGCCCATCTCGCTGGCGCTGATGACAATGCCATTCTCCAACAACACGTACCGTGCCGGCCGCAGGCCGTTGCGGTCCATGATCGTGCCCACGACCCGGCCGTCGGTATAGGTAATGCTGGCCGGACCGTCCCAAGGCTCGAGCAGGGAACTGTGGTACTTGTAGAAGGCTCGGCGCTCCGGGGTCATGTCGCCTTCCGGAATTCGTTCCCAGGCTTCCGGCACCATCATCAGCAGGGCATGCCGAATGTCGCGCCCGCTGCGTACCAGCAGTTCCAACTGCTGGTCGAACTTGCCGCTGTCGCTGGTGTCGGTATCCATGATCGGCAGCAGGTCGGCCAGGCCCTGCGGCCATACGGCCGCCGCCAAATCCGGCTCGCGGGCGCGCATCCATAGCTCGTTGCCCTGGAGCGTGTTGATTTCGCCGTTGTGGCAAATCAGGTTGAAGGGCTGCGCCTTCTCCCAGGAAGGGAGTGTGTTCGTGCTGTAGCGCTGGTGGAACACGGCCAAGGACGTTTCGAACAACGGGTCGTGGAGGTCCGGATAGAACCGACCCAGCATGTCGGCCAGGACCAGCCCCTTGTACACGATGGTGCGACTACTCAGGCTCGGCATGTAGAGGCGTTCCACACCCCGCGCCTGCGCCTGTTTCAGAATTAGCTTGCGAGCCCGGTAGAGCAGCCGTTCAAATGCTTCGCCGGCGTGTGCGGCGCGCGCCGTGCGGCGCAAAATCACCTGCTCCATCCAGGGACGCAACCGGAGCGCCCGGTCGCCCAGAACCGATGTGATAACGGGCACGGAGCGGAAGGCCAGGACCTCGAGCTCCAGGTCGGCCGCGACCTTGTGCACTACCTCGCGGGCCCGTTCCCGGTCGTCGGCATCGCGACGGTTGAGGAACAGTTGGCCTACGGCCAGGTCGGAGACCGGCGGCGCCTCGACGCCAATCTGCTTCAGTTCCCGGACAAAGAATCGGTAGGGAATCTGCGAAAGGATGCCGGCGCCATCGCCGGACTTGCCGTCGTCGGCAATGGCCCCGCGGTGCGCATGGTTGCACAGCGCGTCCAACGCCATGCGCAGGATCTCATGGGATCTGCCGCCTTCCACATGGGCCACAAACCCGATGCCGCACGCATCGCGCTCGGCCGCAGGCGGGTTTTTGTAGAAGGATCTCGTGGCGGTCTTGGCCAGCCCAGCCATGGTGTATCTGCACGCAAAATGATTAATGTCGCCCGCAAGCATGCGACGACGAACTCCCGGGGCGGGCACACGGGGCCGACCATCGGCCGAACCGGATGTCCAACGGTGCCGTCAGTCCGATTATACCCCCTGTCCGCACCGGAAATCCCGAGGCACGGCGGGGACCGGCGGAAGCATGGACGGGACAGCTCAGCCCTTGACCCCGCCGATCAGCATGCCCTTGACAAAATACCGCTGAATGAAGGGGTAGACCAGCAGAATCGGGACCGTCGTAACAATAATCATGGCCGCCTTGAGGGTCTGCGCCGGCGGCATCATCTCCGGCTCGAACATGATCCCCAGATCACCCCGGTACGAAGCGTCCCCCAGGTAGAGGATGGAACGCAGGATGACCTGAATAGGGTACAAATCCCGGTTGGAGTTGAACACCGCGGCGTAGAACCAGCCGTTCCAGTGCCAGACCGCATAGAAAAGGCCGATCGTGGTAAGCGCCGGCATGGAAAGGGGCAAGTAGACCCGGATCAACACCGTCAAGGGATTGGCCCCGTCCATCAGAGCCGCCTCCTCCAGTTCCACGGGGATGGTCATCAGGAAGTTGCGCATGATCAGCAGCCACCAGGGATTGACCAGGAAGGGCGTGATCATGATCCAGACCGTGTTGGTCAGGCGCAGCCGGTCCACGACCAGGTAGAACGGGATTAGGCCGCCGCTGAAGACCATGGGGATGAACACCAACAGCGTCATGAAGGTGCGTCCCGGGAGGTTGCGCCGGGCCAGGACATACGCGCCGAGGCCGGTAAACGTGAGGCACAGAGAGGTTCCGACAATGGTGCGGAACATCGTGATCTTGTAGGCGTTGAATACCGTGCCCTTGCTGCCGCCGAAGAGGAACTGGTAGGCCTCCAGCGTGGGGGCTTCCGGGATCAGAACGAAGTTGCCGCGACGCGCCCACTCCGCCGTCGAAATGAACGAGGTGCTGAGAACGCTGATGAACGGGATCAGAAACATGAGGCTGACGACGATCAGGAATACGTAGTTGCCAACGTAGAACAGGCGTTCCATCGGTGTCGCCTTGATGCGCATGGCTCCGCCTCCCCTTACCAGATGCCCTGATGGCCCAGGAAGTTGGCGAACTTGTTGGCGGCCAGCAAGAGCAGGAGTGCCAGGATCGACTTGTAGAGGCCGACCGCGGACGCGAACGAGTACTTGAGGTTGAGCAGGCCTGCCCGGTAGACGTAGGTGTCGATGATGTCGGCCACCTCGTATACGGACGGGGAATACAGCAGCAGAATCTGCTCGAACCCGGCGTCCAGCAGGTCGCCGATCCGGAAGATGAACAGAATCACGATGACGTGGCTGATGCCGGGCAGCGTGATGTGGCGCACCTGCTGTATCTTGCTGGCCCCGTCGATGTTGGCGGCCTCGTAGGTTTCGGGGTTGAGTCCGGCCATGGCGGCCAGGTAGAGGATGCTGCCCCAGCCCACCGTCTGCCAGACCGTGGTGCCCACCAGGATGGTCCGGAACCAGCGGGGATCACCCAGATAGTGCTGCGGTTCGCCGCCAGTCAGGACCACGAGGTGGTTGACCAGGCCACCCTGGACGCCGAACACCACGTAGACCAGGCCGGCCACAATCACCATCGAGAAGAAATGCGGCAGATAGGAAATGGTCTGCGAGATGCGCTTGAAGTAGGTGTTGTGCACCTCGTTGATGAGCAGCGCCAGCAGAATCGGCGCGGGGAAGGACCACAGGGTCTTGTAGATGGAGATCATCAGCGTGTTCTCCATCAGGTCCCAGAAGAAAAACGAGTTGAAGAAATTGATGAAGTGCTTGAAGCCAATGAAGCTGGACGTGACAATCTCGCCCATGGACATGAACGGCGTCACGTCCTTGAACGCAATCATGATGCCGATCATCGGCACGTACTTGAAGATGATCAAGTACCCCGCCACCGGCAGGAACAGCAGATAGTAGAAACCATGTTTGCGCAGGATGCGCAGGACTTCAGTCATGGACTATGTTGTCCGTGATGATCGGCAACCGACAAGCAATGCACCGATGGCCGCAGGCACCGTCGAACTGGAACTAACATGACGGTCGAGGACGGGTGCCTCCGTCCCCCGACCGGGTGGCCCGAGCCCCCGGCCCACAGGCCGAGGACTCGGATGGCAGTGTGACGGTCGGAGACCTCGTCTAGAGACCCTTGGCCGCCACGTACTGAGACGTGTAGGCGTCGATCCAGTCCTGAAGGCCGGCCCTGTAGAGGCTGTCGACGAAATCGCCGAATTCGGTCAACGGCCGCACGCCGGTGATGAACTTGATCGCCTCTTCGGAGTTCAGGCGGTTGATGTCCTCCATGCTCGGCACCTGCTCGGCAATGGCGGCGCCGTCGTAGGGCACGTCGAAGTCGACCGGCATCTTGCCGTTGCTGTAGTCGAACACGTACTTCTTGATGTGGTCGTAGTGGCGACCCCACAGCGGATCCTCGGGAGCCGACCAGGTTTCGATCGCCAGGCCCGCACCCTGGTAGAGCTCGCCGGCGTAGATCGCGGCGCCGGCCTCGGCATCGTAGCGGTGCACCTGTTCCTTGGTCTCGTCAACCCAGTCCCAGTCCGTACCCTGAATCCCGTAGTGGGCGGTCACGGCGTTGTCGCGGACCGGATCGTACTGCCAGTTCACGAACTGAATGACTTCCTTGGCCACCGGCGAGTTGGCCGGAATCATATAGGCCTGGGTCATATTGGCGTTGTTGGTCCCCGCCAGACCCATCGGACCCACCATCTTGAGCGGGAAGATGAAGTCCATGCCCGGGATCACATCCTCGAGGAAAATGCGCTGGCCCAGGATGGTCATGCGCGAGTACCAGCCGCAGTGGATACCCATGTTGCCGGAACGCAAAACTTCCTCGAAGTCCATGTTGGCAAAGACTTCCTTGTGGAACCAGCCGTTGTTCCACCACTCGTTCATCTTGGTCAGGAACGCCTCGTAGCCGGGCTGCAACTGGTAGGGCTTGATCTGGCCGTCGCTTTCGTCGTACCAGCGCGAGCGTCCGTATTCGCTCCAGGCGCCAAGCAAGCAGCCTTCGAGGCTGCCCAGATTGTTGGTTACCAGAACAGCGTCGGGGTTGGCCTCTTGGAAGGCGGCCATGTTGCCTTCGAGCTGGTCAATCGTCATCTGTTCCGAGTCGAAGGGCAGGCCCAGATCGTTGATCCAGTCCTCGCGGAACCAGGTGAAGTTCCAAGTGTGCCCCATCAGGCCCAAGCGCGGAATGCCCCAGATGTCGCCGTTGGCGTCCTTCATCCCGCTCCAGGTAGCCTCGGGGAAGGCGGTCAGAATGTTCTGGCCGTGCTCCTCCAGCAGGTCCGTAATCGGCATGATGGCAGCCTTGTACTGGGTCCAGTCGCCAGTGAACATGTCCAACTGTTCCGTCTGGGAACTCAGCATCAGGTTCAGGCGTTCGCGGCCGGCGGCGCCCGGAGGCGGCACAAAGCCATTGGGGCGGATGCCCAACTGTTCCGTGATGTAGTCCTGGACTTCCTTGTACTTTTCGGGATCGCTACCTTCCGGCCGGACCAGCGCAATCGACGGCCAGACATAGACGTCGACAATGCCGTCCTCGGCCATGCCCATGTCATCGGCGCCAGCAGCCGGGGCCTCAGGTTGGGGGCCGCAGGCAAGAATGATGCTGCCACTGGCAGCCAAGGCCGACAGTCGCAGGAATTGCCGGCGATCAACCGTGTACTTCAAGCCATGCTTCATGGCGTTTCTCCTTTGTACCAACTAAGGCGTCGTGCACAAGGCGCGAAGGCTGCCGGGGATGCATAGCACCCCCTGGCAGGTACCGGCGCGCTCCGCACGCTGCGATCGTAGCACAACAACTCAGGACCCATCCGGTGGGGCGGCACTGTGGCAGGGCAATCGCATGCTAACTCGGGGGGTGTTGTCTATGGGTAGGCTCGGGGTGCTGGAAGGTTGAAATTTGGGTACTGCAATTGAAAAACACACCAATTGAGGCACCGTAGCCCCCATCGTACTGGTAATTCGGCATTGGGAATACCTGCTCAAGGGCCTGTCGAATTAGCATGCGATTGCCCTGGGCACTGTGGTGCTGCTTCACTTTCGTTGATTTTGATCCAAGAAACATGAGCAGCGAGATGGAAGCAGTGCCCCCGCTGCCCGGCCAGCCGGGACAGGGTCCAGAGGACCGACGGGATGGGGCTTGACAGAGGTATTGCACAAAATACCTCACAATCGCTTGTTTTGAACCGGAAATGTCCACGCTTCCGTGTCTGTTCCCTGTCTTGGAACACGCTGAACCCGCGACGGCCACCCACTGGGTTGGCCCCATCCGGGTTCCAAGTCTGTCGGTGCCCGCCAATGCAGTGTGCTTTATCGATACAGTTGCCCCGGAACATATGTGCGAATAACCCTGTCAACGGGATCAGGATCTCCGCCTTTTCGCTGCCGGTTGCCGCAGTCGGCTTGTCTCAGCGCGACCGGGGATCCGGGCATTGAAGTTGCGCTTCCAGTTCCCGAACCTTTGTTTCAAGGGCGGCTCGTGCTTCGCGCTTGGCTTTGAGTGTGGCTTCGGCTTGGTCGGCACGGACCATCTGATCATCATAGGTGGCCCGTGCCGACCAATCTCCGGGTCATGCTCAACTGGCCCTGCTCCCACGCAGGTCCAAGTGCAGAACCGTGCTGTGGCCCTCCAGGATGTCCTCCGCCAGTTCCTCAATGGCGATTGGTTCGATAGACCCCGTCCACCAGACCGGTCTCCGGCCAACCGTGTGCCGTGCCTTCGGCCCGTCTCGTCGAAGCGCCAGTATTCGGGGATCCCCAGCGCGGCATAGCCGTCCCGCTTCGCCTCCACGTCCACGCGGCCGGTGGAAGGCGGGCAATGCCCCCAAGCGACGGCGCGGGAACAGGTCCGCAATGCGGACCGCATCCCCTCCATGACCGCATGGCAACAGTGCCCGGGTCCGATTCCGAGTCGCTGCGGCGGATGCGGTCTGCTATGATTGGATCATCTCAATGTCGCCATCCATTTCATTGCAGCCGGAGATACCACCATGTACCGGAGCGGGCAAGCCGGATTTATCGCGCGCCGCGGAATTTTTAGGGGGGGGGCGCGACTTGGGTTCGGCCTCCGGGTGGTCCTGTGGGCCCTGCTGGCGCTGGCCCTGGCGGGCGGCGGCAGCCTGGCGGGCGGGGACCTGTTCGACGACGACTACCGGGACTGTCCCCACGGGACGCGCCTGCGGGACGGCCAGATTGCGGACTTGAGCGTGGTCCGCGACGCGGAGGAGGCGGACGAGGTCGTGGTGTCGTGGTCGGGCACCGATCCGGCCGCCTGGGGCCTGGGGGGCAACACCTACGACACGGCCCTGGTGCTGCTCCTGGACGACGGCGGGGACGCGCCGCAGGTCCGGAGCCTGTCGCTGGCCAGCCGGAAGACCACCTTCGAGGGCGTCCGGACCGGCGTCGAGGTGACGGTCCAGATGGCAATCGTGGTCGACACGGCGGACGGCGACTACCTGATCAGCGACATTCTGGAGGCGGACATCCACCAGAGCCTGACCAAGCCGGAGTTCAAGGACGACTTCCGGCGCTGGCTGGGTGCCGCCGTCGACCCGGAACCGACCGGCGGCGTCATGTACTTCGTGGGCTACAACGAGAACTTCACGAACTACCGGGCCGTGGCCGGGGAATCCTTCCACACCATCCCGGCCACGGAGCGGTTGCGGATCGGCCTGGCGCACGCCGGCGAGGACGACGATGCGCGGGAGGAGGTGGACTTCGACGCCTACCGCATCCGCATCGTCGACGGCGACGGCGACGTGGTGCCCGAAGGCGACGATGTGACCACCATCGCGGCTGCCGAGACGGGCCGGACGCGCGGGGTCTCCACCTTCAACTACAATCTGGTGCAGATCATTCCGGGTCGTCTGACACAGACGGACACCACCATGACGCCGTTCAGCAACGTCCGGATCAACGACAACGGCGAGATCCAGGCGGCCATGCTGGCCAATGGCGGCCCGCGCCCGCCCAACAACTTCTTTGCGCGGCCCAACGGCGTTCCGCCCACCGTGCTGGCCGCTCTGCCCATCAGCATCGGCGAGGCGGGCTTCCGTTTCACCAACGACGTCTATGTGGACTACCCGGACGAGTTCCGGGACTTCCCGACCGACACGCTCACCAGCGACGAGACCTACACCTTCACGGCCTGGGCCGTCAACGAGAAGGGCGAGGTGATCAGTCCCGTGCAGTCGCTGCGGGTGCATCCGGTCGACACCGTCTTCCGGAACATCATCACCGGCAACTTCCTCAACTACCTGGACACCACCAACGTCGGCGTCACCTCCCTGCACACCACCGCATTCACCGTCCTGGAGTAGTCCCACCAATGCCGGCCGGCCCGAAAACGACCCCGCCGACAACGGCGGAACCCACCGGGCCGGCTGAACCGTTACAAACAAGCACAATGACATGAGCTACCGGCGTGTAGTCATTTCGCTGGCATCGGCTTTTGTTGCACTGCTGGCCGCGGAGTTTGCCTACCGCCATTTCGTTGACAGCGGCCAATCCGGTAGCGTGCTCCAGCCGGTGGAAATCCCCGTGGCGCAGGTTCAATCAGGACAGGGCATTCAGCAGGAGCGGGCACAGCCGTTGCCCATTCCTCCGCGCAATGTCGTGCAGGCCGCCTCCGAAGGAGCCAACGTCGAGAGTCCGGATCAAACCGAAGCCCTACAGCCACCGCAGGCAGATGCAGGACAGCTTCAGACCTCCGTTCTGTCGGTGATCGACAATCAGGATCCTTTCGACCAGAACCCGGTGGCGCGCGCAGCAACCCGCCTGAATGTTCCTCAGGCAGTGACGGGCCGGTACCAATCCCGTGAAGCCGTTGCCTTGGACTGGAACGATGTGGTCGGCGCGGGCTCGTACCAGGTTCGGGTATGGGACCAATCTGCGGTGAAGTGGTCGATCCTGCCGAACGAACGGTTTCAGGTTGCCTTCGACGGCTCGCAGGCGCGGGTCCAATTTTCGTTCGAGGACAGCTTCGACTTTGGCCTTTCAATGAAATCAAGCTTGCTTTTCTCTGTAAGGGCGGTCGGCGACACGGGGAAGTCGTCATGGTCCCAGCCGATAGACATCGATTTGATTCTGGATACGCCGCAGGGATTTTTGAGTCAGTTGCCGGGAGACAGGATCAGGCTGGACTGGCAGGATATCCCGCTGGCGGACTTCTATGAAGTTCGCTTCCGGTCCAATGTCCACGCCAATGCGCAATGGATCATGTTGTCCGAGACAACGGACATTGGATGGAATATGGATGGCTCAAGTGCCACCATCGACTTGTTGCCCAACAGCGAATCCTACAGTTTTCAGGTCAGGGCCATCACAGGGGACTACAAGGTGTGCTCCGCTTGGTCCGACGTTGTGGCCATGACCCCATTGGGCGAACCCGGCACGACCCCCGGCACCGAACCCGGCACGACCCCCGGCACGTCCACCGGCACCGAACCCGGCACGACCCCCGGCACCGAACCCGGCACGACCCCCGGCACGTCCCCCGGCACCGAACCCGGCACGCCCCCCGGCACCGAACCCGGCACGACCCCCGGCACCGAACCCGGCACGACCCCCGGCACCGAACCCGGCACGACCCCCGGCACCGAACCCGGCACGACCCCCGGCACCGAAACATCCCCTGGGAACACACCGGAAAGGATATCCAGACCAGCGCCCCGGCCAACTCCTACACCCACCGCCGAGCGAACCACCAGACCTGATCCTCGACCGACTACCACCCCGGATACGACCACTGGCGGAACCACTGGTTCGGGTACCGGAACGGATTCGCAAGATGATCCAATCATATTTTACTACCCTAAAAATGTGGAAGTGAAAGTGGGAGAATATAAGCTGGCACCTGAAAAAGAAACATTCATCTCCTCCAATAGGTATAAGGTCGGGATCGACAAAAAGAAGATGGGCATTTCGAATGAGGCCATCATCGATAGGGCAAATATTCATCTCAGTTTCCATGAAGAAACAACATCGGGCGTTGTTTCGGTTTGTTTCACTCCCGAAGAGAAATGTAGGGATAATGTCAAAAAAACTTGGTACCAAATTCCACTCGACCCAGATTCAGATGTTGACTTTGAATTGGTTATTAGTGGTAAGCCCGGGGACAAGGTGGTAATGCACGTAGGAATAAAATTTGAAGGACAACCCGGGATTTTCTATAAGGGATTAGAATCAGAAAATGGTGACTTCGACGATGACTGGGACACGGAACAGAACCTGAAACTCACAATTATCGAATGATCAGCACGGTTCCGAAGACGATCAATACTGAATGTTTGCCATACAATCCATCGGTGACGAGAAGAGGGCTAGCCAATTATGAACAAGAAGTGGATAATTTTTTCCATTGGCGTACTGGTGTCGAGCCTGATGTTGTGTGCTAGTCCGATATTGGCCCATTATTGTGACGACAACTATGTCCTGCAGAAGGATCGGGAGAACTGCTGGTAGCGCTACTGGAACAATCAGCCTTCACAGCAGGATCTACAGTATCAGGCCCAGGGAATGACGACTTCCCAGCCCTTTGGCGGTATGGCGGAAGACCAGTCAACTGGAGGTAACGGCGTAACGATAGGTTCAGCCCATTATTGTGACAACAACTATGTCCTGCAGAAGGATCGGGAGAACTGCTGGTGGCGCTACTGGAACAATCAGCCTTCACAGCAGGATCTACAGTGCGTCTAATGTGGAATTGAGGAGGTTGACTCAAAAAGGGGAAGCCGCGCAGAATGAGAGCGATTAGAAAGCCACATTCCGGGGGGTTCCCCATGGCGCGCAGTATAGCATTCGAGGATTTGGCCACGGTCGTGTACGTCTGGGTGGACGACTGGTACCAGGCCCACGCGGCCGGCGGGCGACAGGGCCAGGCCGGGGCCAAGCCCCGCTTCAGCGACAGTGAAGTGATCACGCTCCTGCTGCTTATGGACTTCCTGCCCTTTCCGGGGGAGACCCAGTTCCTGGGCTTCGTGCGGGCCAACCACCGGGCCCTCTTTCCGCACCTGCTCAGCCAGAGCCAGTTCAACCGCCGGGCCCGGCAGCTGTGGCCCTGGGTCGAGGCTCTGCGCCGGTACTGGGCGGAGACGTTGGGGGCCACCCGCGCCCTGCGGCCCGACCGCCCCTGCCCGGATGCCGACCGGATGCCCGCGCCCCAACCCGGAATCGCGGACCGAGGGCCGGTGTCCGCCGGTTTGGGGGCCGTGTGCGGCCCCCAAACCTCCCGGCGCCTGCCGGCAACACCGGAATCACCGCCAGATGCGTCCAGGAAATACCCCTGTCAACGGCCCCTACCGGGAGTCGGAGGCGGCGCAGGCGCAGCGCCTGCACGACCAGCTGGGGCCGGGCCAGCGGCTGCTGGCCGACCGCGGCTACCTGGGCCAGGACCACTGGGATCAGGCCGTCGCCACCGGCGCCCAGCTGCTCTGGCGCGCCCGGCGCGACACGCCCCTGCCCGTGGACCGGCCCCTGGCGGACGGCTCCTACCGCAGCCGCTACGGAGACCATCCCGTGCGCGTGGTCGAGTACGCCCTGACCGAGGTCCCCGACGAAACCTACCGCCTGGTCACCACCCTCCTGGACCCGGAGACGGCCCCGGCTGCCGAACTGGCCGCCCTCTACCACGAGCGCTGGGAAAGCGAGACCGCCTACGACGAACTCAAGACCCACATGCTGGGTCCCCACCCCAGCCTGCGCAGCAAGACCCCCGAGCTGGTCCGGCAGGAGGTGGAGGGCCTCCTGCTGGCCTATCACGCCGTGCGGGTGGTCCGCCACCGGCTGCAGAACCCCGGCCCCCGCCGCCGCGCGCGGATCGCCCGCGTCCGGGACCTGTGCCGCGAACTCCTGGAGGAGCGGGTCGTCTCCAGCCGCGGCCTGTGCCGTCCCCGCGGGGTCAAGCGCAAGATGAGCAACTACCCCATCCGGCGCTCCGGTCCCCTGGATCGCAAGCGCCACGCCTGGAGCCCCATGATCCTGGCTCCCGCATGCTAATTAGACAGTATTGCAGCTAGGCCTCGTTGAGTTGGTCGAAGAGCGCGATGGCCACGCAACTGTCGGCCCCACAGATGACCACCAGCATGGACAGCACCAGTCTGCGCTCCCGTCACCAACATCAACGAGATTGAAACAGTACCCCACACATCACCGTCAGCAGACCAAGACCGGAGGTGCCGGAACAAATACGAACAATCTGAACTTCATTGGGATTCTTCCTTCTTCCAAGCAACCTCTTTGCCAGACGAGCACAAATAAAGATCTATTCCTATCAACGTCGGCACAATATCGTAAGCCAACTGCACGTGGTTGAAACCATCACTTACAGGAACGATCGGCACACGTACCTCCCTAGAAGCACAACCAAGACAGACAAGCTTCTCAACAGAGAGTTGGGCCACTGTGATCCCCATTGTAGTCCGAAATTCCTCAATGATGGCCTCAACAAACTCAACACGCTTCAATCTAATTTCCCGAATCTGTTCACTGTCGGACTTGTCCGAGGGAATCACGAACTCGGTTCCGTGCTTGACGATGTATTCCAGCACTTGGCAATCAGGTTTGGAGAACTGGCTCAAAATCTCGATGTGTGTAGTCTCCAGTTCAAAGTCACCCATTCCATCTGCAACGTTCGGGTTCATGGCGTTAGCCATCAGGTTTGCCCACATGGTTTGAAGATCGTCATCTTCTTCGAGTGAGGCTTTGTCGATCCACAGAAACCCTACCTTGGGAGCAACACGCTTGGCATCCTCCAAATCGAATCCCAGTTTCTTTGCACAATCTTGAATCTTCTTGTTGAGTGCCAGAAGATTTTTAAATTTGAACGCCGCATAGTATTGGGAAAGTGGTCCCCAATCATTGTCACGGATGGTTTTGACCGCTGTGTTCGCAGGGCCAACAATCTGTATCAAGAGTCGTAGCAACTCTTCAGTCTGTTCTGGGTCAATCGGCAAGTTGTCGATGGTCCTACCTCCTTGGAATGAGCTGCGCGCACAAGTCAAGGTCCGTCTGATCGATGCTGTCATCGTAGCAAACCGTCGGGTGCCAAGTGCCAGTAGAGCATGGTACGCGACACGTCGGCGATACGGGGGATTTCATCAACCGGCAGACGACCTTCGGCATCAACTGTGAGACCCGTCGCGTACCTCCTACCGCCCTTGCTCTCACGTATCCGTTCACGGGAACTGGTTTCCCCTCCACAGTTGGATGCCGGGATGACGATACACTGCACAATCCCGGGGTGAATTGTGCACCTCCAATGTGACTTGGCACTGTTTCACCTTCGTTGATATTGGTTCCGATCCGTCATCGGCATGTACCGCGCGCGGGACTAAGTTCCGTTCACTGGCCCCAGGCCATACCGTGGGCCAGAAGGCGCACGAAGTTGAGGGCTCCTGCCTCCGTTTTTGGCCCCTGCGTCAGGCGGACCCAAGGATTGAAGCGCGCCCGGAGGACACCCGACCAGCCCTCCAACCGGTGGGTATTGACAGGCAGGGCGATTGCATCTAAATCGGGGGAGGGTACGAGTAAGTTGCCGCGTGGCTACAATGGGTGGTTCCGGATTGAGCCTGCGGAGAAACCCTCATGGAATACCCGATGCCCTCGTCCCTGGTCAAGACCCTGAACACCCTCGAGGATCCGCGGATGGACCGGACCAAGCTGCACAACCTGACGGACATCATCCCCTTTGCTTGGCAAAAGCTTGAAGGCGGGGAACTTGCAGCGACCCGCGAGCCGCTGTTCAAACCACCGGATCCGGCGAGGCGACCTCGGCTTCGCTGGCAATCTGTTTGTTCAGTGCCTGCAGGTACGCCTTAGCACTGGCCACGATGATGTCCGTGTCCACCCCCCGACCCGAAAAGAGCCTGCGTCGGACCCTTCCCTGAGCCGTCTCCAACACCTCCCGTCCATGGTCGGGCACCTCGATGCGGATGGTCACGTCGCCGTTGGCATCCATGCCCTCCGTGACAGCCTGCACCACGTATTCGACCAGGGTGTTCTCCACGCCCACAATGCGATTGATACCCTGGTAGACCGCGTCCACCGGACCGGTGCCGAATCCGGCGTCCGTCACCTCCTCGCCGCTGTCCAGCCTGCGCAGGATCACCACGGCGGTGGGGGTCACATTCGATCCGCACTGCACCTGCACATTGACCAGATCCCAGGTTTCCTTCGGCTGGTACACCTCGTCTGCCACCAGGGCCTCGAGGTCCGCATCGGTCACGGTCTTCTTCTTGTCGGCCAGCTCCTTGAAGCTGTTGAAGACCTCGTTCAGTTCGGCGGGTTCCATGTGGTAGCCCAGCTCGTCCAGGCGGGTGCGCAGCGCATGACGGCCGCTGTGCTTGCCCAAGACCAGACCCTGGCGGTGCTGATTCAGGCCCACCGTCTCCGCATCCATGATTTCGTAGGTGCGCTTGTGCTTGAGCACGCCGTCCTGGTGGATTCCGGCTTCATGGGCGAAGGCATTGGCGCCGACAATCGCTTTGTTCGGCTGGATGACCATGCCTGTGTAGCGGCTAACCATGTCGCTCGTGCGGTGAATTTCCTGCGTCTGCACGTTGGTGCGCAGGTTGTAGAACTGGGGCCTAGTGTAGAGCCCCATGACGAACTCCTCCAGCGAGGAATTCCCCGCCCTTTCGCCGATGCCGTTGATGGTCACCTCCACCTGCCTGGCCCCGGCCGATACGGCCGCCAGCGTGTTGGCCGTGGCGAGCCCCAAATCGTTGTGCGTGTGGGTGCTGAATATCACGTCCCGGCCGCCCGGCGTACCTTCGATCAGCGCCCGGAACAGAGCCTCGTACTCTTTCGGCTGCGTGTAGCCGACGGTGTCCGGGATGTTGAGCGTGGTCGCGCCGGCCTGAATCGCGACCTCCAGAATCTGCTTGAGGTACTCGATATCGCTGCGCCCGGCATCCTCGGGACTAAACTCGACGTTGCCGCACAGGCTGACCGCGTACTCCACCATCTCGCCCACGGTCTCCAGCACCTCGTTGCGCGACATGCGCAGCTTGTGCTCCAAGTGAATGTCGCTGGTCGCGATGAAGGTATGGATGCGAGGCCGGACGGCCGGTTCGGTGGCCGTGAAGGCCCGTTCGATGTCCTGGCGGTTCGCGCGCGCCAGCCCGGCGATCACCGGTGGCGGCAATGTGCTGCCATCCTGACCGATACGGGTTTCGCGCCCGACGGTCTCGGCCACCCTGTGGACCGCCTTCCAGTCGCCGGGGCTGGCAATCGGAAAACCGGTTTCAAGGATGTCGACCCCCAGGCGGGCCAGCTGGCGAGCCAGTTCAAGCTTCTCATGGTCGTCCAACGTTGCTCCCGGACTCTGCTCGCCATCCCGCAAGGTGGTGTCGAAAATCAGGACGGTGTCCCCGCGGGCCACATGGCGGGCGTACGCCGCCATGTCCTCGATGGCGAACTGGCCGCCGTCAACCGAAGGGTCGACTTCAGGCTGTTGCGTACCGGATGCTGTGTCCATTTTGTTCCACTCCCATGAACGGGCCGCCGGGTGACCCTCTGTCACTCAGGCTTCGCGCTCGATTTCCTGTGCGTTGAGGAAGGTCATCATGCGGCGCAGTTCCAGGCCCACCTCCTCGATCTGCTGGTACTGTTCGCGGCGGCGGCGGGCCTTGAAGTTCGAGAGTCCGGAGTAGTACTCGTCCATCCACTCCTCGGCGAAACGCCCGCTCGTAACCTCCTCCAGGATCTGCTTCATCGCCTTGCGCGTCTCGTCGGTGACGATGCGCTGGCCGCTGACATAGTCGCCCCACTCGGCCGTGTCCGAAACGCTGTAGCGCATGTAGGCCAGGCCGCCTTCGTAGAACAGGTCGACAATCAACTTGAGTTCGTGCAGGCACTCGAAATAGGCGATTTCCGGCTGGTACCCCGCCTCAACCAGGGTCTCGAACGCGGCCTTGACCAGCTCGCTGACGCCGCCACAGAGCACAGCCTGCTCTCCGAAGAGGTCGGTTTCCGTCTCCTCGGCGAAAGTGGTCTCCAGCACGCCGGCGCGCGTGCAACCCAGGCCGCGGCCGTAGGACAGGGCGTTGGCCAGCGCCTGACCAGAGGCATCCTGGTGGATGGCCACTAGGCCGGGTACGCCCGAACCCTCCGTGAAGACTTCGCGCACGCGATGCCCTGGTGCCTTGGGCGCCACCATCGACACATCGACATGCGCGGGCGGCACGATCTGGCCAAACCGAATGTTGAATCCGTGGGCGAACATCAACGTGTCGCCGGGATTGAGCCCCTGTTGGATTTCTTCCTTGTAGATCTGACCCTGGACCTGGTCCGGCAACAGGACCATCGTGATATCGGCCGACGCCACGGCATCCGCCGTGTTCATGACCTCCAACCCGTCCGCCTCGGCCTTGGCCCGGCTGCGACTGCCCTCATACAGGCCCACAACCACGGACATCCCGGAATCGCGCAGGTTCAGGGCATGGGCGTGCCCCTGGCTGCCATAACCAAGGACGGCAATGCGCTTGTCCTTGATCAGATCCGGATCCGCCTGGTTTTCGTAGTAGATCGTGGCCATGGGGTAAAGGGTCTCCTTGCCGGTTGGGATGGATTGGGAATCACGTATGGATCAAGTGGCTAGAATCGACTCGGGCAGTTCTGGCGCAAGCGGGGTGCGGTCAAACGCCTCCGCCCTGCCAGGTGTCGCGGGCCGGTTCGAGAGCCGGTTCCGATTCGACGTTGGCCACGGCACTGCGTACGATGGCCACCGGTCCGGTGCGGACCATCTCCAGCAGGTGGTAGTCGCGCAGAAGACCGATGAGCGAGTCGATCTTCTCCTCGCGACCCACGATCTGGATCAGCATGTCGGTACGCGAAATGTCCTCCACCGTAGCCTCGAACACCTGAATCAGGTCCAGAACCTGACGCCGCTCGTCGGGACCCACCGCCACGCGCACAAGGGCCAACTCCCGCTTGACGATCGCCTCCTGCGCAAAGCTCTCGACACGGGTGACGTCCACCAGCTTTATCAGTTGGCTGCGCACCTGCTCCAGGGTCCGGTCGTCACCGCTGACTTCGAAGGTCATGCGCGAGATGCCCGGTTCCTCGCTGGCACTGACCTGCAGGCTGTCAATGTTGAAGTTGCGTCGGCTCAGCAGGCCGGTCACGCGGTTCAGGACGCCGGGACGGTCCCGCATCCAAGCCGCCAGAATGTGTTTCATCGATGCCGTTCCGAGATGGGTGGGGAAGCCAATCGGGTCAGAATGACGGAACCACGCCGCCGTGGTCCTGCACGATGTGCGGCCGGCGGATCAGTTCGTCCACGGCGGCGCCGGGCGCCACCATCGGATACACGTTGACCTCCTCCTTGACCTGGAAGTCGATCAGATACGGGCCATCCGTGGTGTTCGCCGTCCGCACGGCTTCGGCCACCTGTCCCGGCTCCTCCACCTTGCAGGCCGGTATCCCGTAGGCGGCCGCCAGCATTACGTAGTCGGGGGACAGGACCGGCGTGCCCACGTAGCGCTTGTCGTGAAAGAGCTGCTGCCACTGACGCACCATGCCGAGAAAGCCATTGTTGATGATGGCAATCTTGACCGACAGCTTTTCCTGCTGAATCGTGGCCAGCTCCTGCATCGTCATCTGGAATCCGCCGTCGCCCACAATGGCCCACACCAGCTTGTCGGGCCAGGCCATCTGGGCGCCCATGGCCGCCGGCAGGCCGTAGCCCATGGTTCCAAGACCGCCGCTTGTCAGGAGCTGCCCGGCCCGTTCGTGCACAAAGTACTGGGACTCCCACATCTGGTGCTGACCGACGTCGGTTGCCACCAGCACGTCGTCGGGATCCCGCAGGTTGGTGGTCTCCGACCAGATCTGCCGCATGACGAACGGCGGCACCAGTTCGTCCAGTTCGAAGGTGAGGATGTCCTTGCCGGCACTGCTGAGCTTGCGATCGGTGAGCGAGGCCAGCCATTCCGTGTGCGTGTTGGGATGGATGAGTGGCTCCAGGGCCGGCAGCGTGTCCGCCAGGTCCCCGACGACGGAGACATCCGGCTGCACATTCTTGCCCACTTCGGCCTTGTCGAGTTCGAAGTGCACCACGGACGCCTGCTTGGCGAAGCGGTCCAGGCGACCTGTGATGCGGTCGTCGAAGCGCATGCCCAGCGCGATCAGGACATCGCAGGCCTGGACCGCCTCATTGGCGTAGGCTTCGCCGTGCATGCCGCCCATGCCCAGGCTGAGGGGATGGGTCTCCGTGATGTTGCCAGTGCCCAGCAGAGTGGTGACGACCGGGATCTCGGCCTTCTCCACAATCCGCAGCAGCACGTCCGACACTCCGGCAAGATGGATGCCGTGTCCTGCCATGATCAGCGGTGACTCGGCGCCGTTGATCAAATCGGCCGCGTCGGCCAGCGCATCCTGCCAAGCAGCAGGATAGGGATTGAAGCCGGGCAGCTTCACCTCCATGTCGTAGCGAAACTCGCCCTCCGCGATCTGCACGTCCTTGCAGACATCCACGAGTACCGGTCCGGGACGACCCTCCCGGGCAATGTAAAACGCCTCCTTCATGACCATCGGCAGGTCGGCCACATCGGTGACCAGATAGTTGTGCTTGCAGACCGGCTGGGTCACGCCCACGATGTCCGCCTCCTGGAAGGCGTCGGTGCCCAGCATTGGCGAAGGCACCTGGCCCGTGATGCACACGATGGGCACACTGTCCATCTGGGCGGTCGCAATGCCGGTGACCAGATTCGTCGCACCGGGGCCGCTGGTGGCCACGCACACTCCCACCTGGCCGGTGGCCCTGGCATAGCCGTCCGCCATGTGGGCCGCACATTGTTCGTGCCTCACCAACACATGATGCAGGAGCCCTTCAGCTTCGTATATCGCCAGCGCGTCGTACGCCGGCAGAATGGCGCCGCCGGGATGTCCGAACAGAATGGAGATCCCCTCGGTAACGCAAGCATCCCAGATCATCTCCGACCCGGTTATGCGGCGCGGCGGCGCCGTGGTCCTGAAATAATCGGGGGGAAAGTGCATCTTTGGGCTCCGGTCTCGGTGGGTGGACGCTGCGCGGTTGGTTTTCGGTTAAACTTAAGCTAGACCAGGGTAAAAAAAATCCTTCCCGGTGGGAAGGATTGACGGCTTTGCCTGTCTAGCTCGCCCTAGTCGGCTCGCCCCTATCCCTCACCACACAGGTGCGGCCGCAGGACGACAAGGTCGACCTGCGCGTCAGGCAACAACAAGAACGACGAATTCGGTATTGCAGTCATGCCTCATTGTAGGCCACCCCGGCACAGGAAGTCAATTCAACGCAGTCCCTACATCGGAATCCGATCCGGTTAAGGCGCGCAACCGATCCGTTCCCGGCCCGGCCGAACCTCAAACCCACCAAGCACCTCACACCTGATCAAGCCCTGTCATGACTGTCAGTCCTTCCCCTCCCGCATCCACTGGGGTCGTGAACGAACCCCTGGTCCAACTGCCTCCGGAATCCCACCCGGACGGCGCGGCGGCCTTGAACGGGCACGCCGGTGCGGCCGTGGTGCCGCCGACAGACACGTTTTTCCTGGAGCGGGACGTGTCCGGCCGCTCGGTGGAGGATCTGTGTACGGCACCCGAAATCTACAACCGCGAGTTGAGTTGGCTCGACTTCAACTGGCGGGTCCTGCACGAAGCCAAGGATCCGCGCAATCCGTTGGCGGAACGCCTCAAGTTCCTCGGCATCACCGGCTCGAACCTCGACGAGTTCATCCGCAAACGGGTCGGTGGCCTACAGCGGCAACGGGCTGCGGGAGTGGCCAACCTGCGGCTGCAGGGATGGACCCCGGAATACCAACTGGACCTGATTGGCAAGGTGATCGACAATTTCCGCAACCAGCAGGACGAATGCCTGTTGCAGGACTTGTTGCCCAAATTGGCCGACGAGGGTATCCGCCTGTTGTCCTACGACGGCCTGTCCGAGAGCCAGGTGGCCGATCTCCGCGACCTGTTCCTGCAAGACTTGTTTCCCCTGCTGACGCCGTTGGCCTACGACCCGGGCCATCCCTTCCCGTTCATCAGCAACCTAAGCCTCAATCTGGCGGTCGAGGTGCGCGACCCGCGCACCGGTGATGTACGGCTGGCCCGCCTCAAGGCCCCCACCGATCGGCACCGCTGGATCCCGGTGGGTCCCCCCAACCATTTTGTGTCGCTGGTGAACGTCCTGCTCAACAACCTGGACACGCTGTTCCGAGGCATGGAAGTAGTCGATGCCTATCCGTTCCGCATCACGCGCAACGCCACCCTGGTGCGCAACGAGGACGAGGCGGACGACCTGGTCGAGATGATCAGCGATGAACTGCAGCAGCGGCGATTTGCGCCGGTGGTGCAGCTGGAGGTGTCGGACCGCATGCCGCGCCGGGTGCTGGGGGTTCTGTTGCGCGAATTCGGGCTGCACGACCAGGATGTGTACCGCGTCAAGGGAGTCCTGGATGTGGCCGAGTTGTTCGACCTAGCCGACCTGATCGAGCGCCAGGACCTAAAGTTTCCATCGTTCCGGCCCCAAATTCCCTCCGGTTTCGCCGCACTCTCGCCGGACACTTCACCGGATGACATGTTCCGGCTGCTAAGCAAGGGCGATCGGCTTCTGCACCACCCCTACCAGTCGTTCGCCCGTACGACGCAGGAGGTGATTCTGGCGGCGACCCGAGACCCCAAGGTGCTGGCCATCAAGCACACGATGTACCGGACATCAGACGATTCGGCCATCGTGGCGGCGCTGGCCGCCGCGGCCGGGGCCGGCAAGCAGGTCGCGGTGTTGGTGGAGGTCAAGGCCCGTTTCGACGAGGAACTGAACATTCACCACTCCAAGCGCCTCGAGGAGGCGGGATGCCATGTGGCCTACGGACTAGTGGGCCTGAAGACCCACTCCAAGGTCACGCTGATCGTGCGCCAGGAGCGGGACGGCCTACGCAGCTATGCGCACATCGGCACGGGCAACTACAACGCCAAGACAGCCAGTGTGTACACCGACTACAGTCTGCTGACCACGAACGAGGACATCGTCAGCGACGTGATGCACCTGTTCAACTATCTGACCGGCTACGGCCAGAGCCTGGAATACAAGCATCTGCTGGTAGCGCCCATCAACATGCGCGACCGGTTTATCGAGATGCTCGAGCGGGAAATCGAGCACTGCGGTCGGACGGGCGAGGGTCACATCGTAGCCAAGGTCAACGGCTTGGACGACCCGCGGCTTTGCGAGGCGCTGTATGCCGCCAGTCAAGCCGGAGTTCGCATCGACTTGATTGTACGAGGCATCTGCCGGATCCGGCCCGGCATCCCGGGGGTCAGCGAAAACATCACCGTACTCAGCCTAGTCGGCCGATTCCTGGAGCACAGCCGCATCTTCTACTTCGCCAACGACGGGGAGCCGGAGTGCTACATCGGGAGCGCGGACTGGATGCAGCGCAACCTGGACAACCGGGTGGAGGCCATCGTGCCCCTGCTGGACCCGAAACTGCGCGACGAGGTACGCGACATGCTGGCGTTGTGCGTCCATGATCAGCGGAACGCGTGGGAGATGCGTTCGGACGGGAGCTACGCGCAGCGCCTGCCGGCCGCGCTGGCAGAGGATTCCCCGGATGCGGAAGCCAACGCTGTGAGAGGCGCCCAGCTCACCCTGATGATGCAGGCCAGCCAACACTCACTCTTCTGATCCGGACAGGGAGGGAGCACTCTCAAAATCCACCCGCGGGCGGAAGGGGTTCCGGCCGGCTGCAGGTGGTGGTCGTGTTCAGGTGGCTGCCCCGGTCGCTGGACTCCCGGAACAGTTCCATGACCTCCAACACGTGATGGGCAAGGTCGCCACTGGCCCGGTGGGGGCGGTCGTGGGTCAGGGCGTGCGCCATGTCGGCCAGACCGATGCCCCTCAACACCTGGTCGCTGTGGGTCAGCGGTACTTCGGTCCACTCGCGGTTTCGGAAGATTCCGGCCAGATGTGTCACCGGTCCTTGGAAGGTGTTGGGATCGGGAACCCCCAGAGAGCCTTCGGTTCCATACACCTCAATCCGGGGCAAGGCGCCGCCCCAGACATCGAAGCTCTGGATGATCGTCCCGATGGCGCCGGAGTAGAACTCCACGGTGCCGGCGTAATGGGTCGGCACTTCGGGACGGATCACCTTGCCGGCCAGGGGCTGGCTCGTAATCGTGCGTTCCGGGAAGGTGATCCGAGTCATGCCGCTGACTTTGCGAATGGGCCCCATCAGGTTGACCAGGGCCGTCAGGTAGTAAGGCCCCATGTCCAGCATGGGGCCGCCTCCGGCCTCGTAGAAGAAATCCGGTGCCGGATGCCAGGCCTCGTGCCCGTGGCTCAACATGAAGGCCGTGGCCGCCACCGGTTCCCCAATCAGGCCTTGATCGATGGCATGCCGGGCCGTTTGCTGGCCTCCGCCCAGAAACGTGTCGGGGGCACAGCCCAGCCGCAGGCCGTTGGCAGCGGCGGCAGCCACCACCAATTTTCCTTGGTCCCGATCGACGGCCAGGGGTTTTTCGCTATAGGCATGCTTGCCGGCCGCCAAGGCCTTGAGATCCACCTCGGCATGCGCCTTGGGGATGGTCAGGTTGAGGACGATGTCGATGTCAGACCGGTCCAAGAGGGCGTCCACTTTCAGGGCGGGGCAGCCAATCTCCGCTGCCAGCGCTGTCGCCGCGTCGGGGTTCAGGTCCGCCACGGCCGCGATGGCGACGTGATCGAAGAGTGCCAGACCCTTCACATAGGCGCGGCTGATCACGCCACACCCAACAATCCCCACCTGCCAAACCTTCATCGTCCAAACTCCTTGGCTGCAGTCGGCAGCATTCTCAGTGCGTGGGTTCCCCTTCACCGGTCTCCAGCCAGGCCAGATCCGCGGACGTCAACTCGAAGTCCAGCGATTGCAGGTTGTCCTTCCATTCGGTGGACGAGTTGCAGCCAATCAGGGCGAAGAGATTGAGGGGCTGGGACAGCACGTAGGAGACGGCCACCTGCGCCGATGTCAAGCCATGGCGGGACCCCATCGCCGCGGCCCGTTCCAAACGCCGGAAGTTCTCCTCCGAGGCATAGGACCGGATGCAGGTGGCATGGTGATAGCCCTCGAAGCCGTCCAGGTTATCCCGCGTGTAGATCCCGGTGAAAAAGCCCATGGCAAGGCTCGACCAGGTGAAGACCGGCATCTGCGTTTCTCGATACCAGGACCGCGCTTCCGCGCCTTTGCGTCCCGAAATGGTCAGGCAATCGCGCCAAGGCTCCTCCACCTGCTCCGCCATGCTGAAGTTCGGGCTACTGGCCGCAAAGGGGGCGCACCCATTTTCGGCGGCATAGGCGTTGGCTTCCCTGATTCGTTCGGGGCTCCAGTTCGAACCGCCATACGCCAGGATCTTGCCTTCCCGGCGGTGTTGTTCCAGTCGTTCGACCAGAGGCCCCACCGGCAGTGCGGGATCATCCCGATGCAGCAGGTACAAATCGATGTGGTCGGTCTGCAGGCGGGCGAGCGAGTCGTGCAAATCGCTGCTCAGATCGTACGGGGTAACCCGGTCGCGGTCCTGATTGAAGTGGCACCCCTTGGTGAGCACGAAAATTTCGTCCCGTACACCCCTGGATTCCATCCACAGCCCCAAGGCCCGTTCCGACCCGCCACCGCCGTAATTGTGGGCGGAGTCGACCGCATTGCACCCCAGTTCGTAGAGACTGTCCATCAACTCGATGCCGGCCTCACGATTGCCGTCGTGCAACATGATCGTGCCCTGCACAATGCGGCCGATCCGCTTGTCGCAACCCGGTATCTGTCCGTATTTCACGCGAGAAGTTCCTGTTGGCATTGACCGGGTCGGGCCCGCAAAAGAAGACTGTACCTATTCCATCGGATAGCGCAGACCCCACTGGGCACGGATGGTGTCCAGGGTGGTCATGACGCCCATGGTGTGGGACCAGGTCATATCCGGGCTCTCCAGCAACCCGGCCTTGAGACAGCGATTCACTTCCATAACCTCGTGGGCAAATCCCTTGCCGATGAGGCCCGGTTCCACACGGCGCCAGTCCTCGCCGTCCACCTTGAGGTGGAAATGGTCGGTCAGCCACCAGGGCGTCGGCATCCGGATTTCACCGCCCGATCCGAACAACAGGCACTCCTGCGGAGTGTTGTCGCGGATTGAGGAATAGCAGATTGCCAGGCCGCCGTCCGGATACCCCAGCAGAATCCCACTGCGTTCGTCAATGCCGCCTTCCAAGTGGCCCAGGGTCTCAATCCTTGTCGGTGATCCGCCGAACAGGTAGGCCGCGAACGACACCGGGTACATGCCAATGTCAAGGAGAGCTCCGCCACCCAGAGCCGGTTCGGTCAGGCGCGATCGGGCACTGCGGGCACCCCTGAACCCGAAGTCCCCCACCATCATCGTCAGTTGGCCAATCACACCATCGTCGATCATGCGCTTGATCTCGCGCGGCACCGGCAGATACCGGGTCCACATGGCCTCCATCAGAAACAGGTTGCGTTGCCGCGCCACGGCGATGATCTCGGCCGCCTCCGCGACATTGATGGCGAACGGCTTTTCGCACAGGACCGGCTTGCCGGCCTCCAGGGCCAGGATGCTGTGTTCCCTGTGCAGGTTGTGCGGAGTCGCAATGTAGACAACGTCGATGTCCGGGTCCTGCACCAACTCCTCGTAGGTCGCGTATTGCCGCGGGGCGTCGAACCGTTCCGCCAGGGCCTGCCTCCGGTCGGCCGTGCGCGAACCGACTGCCAGCAACTCCGCGTCCTCCACCTGCATCAGGCCCTCGCCCAGACGGTTGGCAATGCTGCCCGCACCCAGAAATCCCCACCTCACCTTATCCATGCCCCGATCTCCCAAGTCATCATTGGTTGGCACCACTCCCCCAGCATAGGTCGCGCCGCCCAATTTCACAGGCTTTCAGCCCTTCAAAGTCACTTGCGACATGTCCCGATCAACCATGGAACACGCGTCCCCGCCACCGGCATCACTGTCCTGCCTTGATTGGGAACCGGGTGGCAGCGAACACCTGTTGGCCCGGACCAAATGCATGCAACACTGCTCCTTTCGGTGCTGGACGGGCAGGGCCTGTCAGAGAAGACTGTGCCTATTCCATCGGATAGCGCAGGCCAAGCTGGGCACGGATGGTGTCCAAGGTGGCCATGACACCCATCGTGTGGGACCAGGTCATGTCCGGACTCTCCAGCAACCCGGCCTTGAGGCAACGGTTCACTTCCATGACCTCATGGGCAAATCCCTTGCCGATGAGACCCGCCTCCACCCGGCGCCAGTCCTCGCCGTCCACCTTGAGGTGGAAATGGTCGGTCAGCCACCAGGGGGTCGGCATTCGGATCTCGCCACCCGATCCGAACAACAGGCACTCCTGCGGGGTATTGTCGCGGACCGACGAATAGCCAATCGCCAGGCCACCGCCCGGATAGCCCAGCAGGACCCCGCTGCGTTGGTCGATCCCATCTGCCAAGTGACCCAGGGATTCAATCCTGACGGGCGATCCACCAAACAGGTAGGCCGCGAACGACACCGGGTAGACGCCGATCTCAATGAGGGCACCGCCGCCCAGGGCCGGATCGGTCATGCGCGATGGGGTGCTGCGGGAAGCCCTGAACCCGAAGTCCCCCACCATCATCGTCAGTTGGCCGATCACGCCGTCGTCGACCATGCGCTTGATCTCGCGCGGTGCCGGCAGGTACCGGGTCCACATGGCCTCCATCAGGAACAGGTTGCGTCGCCGGGCCACGGCAATGACTTCGGCGGCCTCCGCGACATTAATGGCGAATGGTTTCTCGCACAGGACCGGCTTGCCGGCCTCCAGGGCCAGGATGCTGTGTTCCCGGTGCAGGCTGTGCGGGGTCGTAACGTAGACGATGTCGATGTCCGGGTCCTGCACCAACTCCTCGTAGGTCGCGTACTGGCGCGGGACTCCGAACCGATCTGCCAGGGCCTGCCTCCGGTCGTCGGTGAGCGAACCCACCGCCAGCAGTTCCGCATCGTCCACCTGCATCAGCCCCTCGGCCAAGCGATTGGCGATGCTGCCCGCGCCCAGGAACCCCCACCGCACTTTGTCCATCGTCCGGTTTTCCTTGGCGTCAATGACTCGCACCGCCGGCCCAACACAGGCCGCGCCGCACAATTTCCCGGGCTTCCGGCACTTCAAAATCACTGGCGACATGTCCCAGCGAACAGTAGAACACGCGCCCTTGGCCGTACATCCGCTTCCACGCCACCGGCATCACCGTCCCGTTGACCCAGGGCGCCACCTCGGTCTGGAACTGGGTGGTGGCAAGCACCTGGTTGCCCGGATCCACATGCATGTAGTACTGCTCCGAATGCATGTCGAAGTCCGGCAGGCCCTTGGTAATCGGATCCATGTGGTTGGTGATGTTCACCCGGTAGTCGATGATGTTGCCGGGATGGGCCACCCACTGGCCTCCGGTCATCCACTGGTATTCCGTGTTCAGTCGGAAGGCGTCGCACATGCCGCCGTGCCACCCACCGAAGTTGACTCCGCCGCGGACCGCGTCGAGCAAGCCGGCTTCCTGTTCGCGTCCGAGTTCGGACATGGTCCACGTGGAAACAACCAGGTCCAGGCCCTGCATGTACTCAGTGTCGCAGAAACGGTCCAGGTCATGCACGATGTCCACCTTGAACCCTGCCTCCTCCAGCAGAGGGGCAAAGATGTGTGTGGTCTGTTCGGGGTCGTGGCCTTCCCAGCCGCCCCAGTTCATCAACGCCATTCTTTCAGCCATAATTACCCTCCTGTTGGGTCAAATTGAAATCTGCATTGGAACGTTGTCCGCTCAGCGCTGAAGGGTGCCTCCGCCGGATGACACCAGTTGCTCGACCTCGGCCCGGTGGGTGACCAGCATGTCGCCGTGCTGGGTCAGGGTCATGGCAGCCATGACCGAACCAAAGCGCAAGCCCATTTCCACATCCTGGTTCAACAGGCCATGCAGTACGCCGGCAGCCAGGGCATCGCCCGCGCCCAGCCGATCCACCACCTGCACGGGCACCACCTCCTGCCTGAACACGACGTCGGCATGCCGAACGTAGGTGGCCTCCGTGCCGTAGGACATGACGACCGTATTCCCGGCCACCAGGTCCGCCAGTGCTTCCAGTTGCGTTTCCGGCGCGCCTTGAAGCCCCAGTACCGTCTCGGCATCCGCCTGTCCGCAGAAAAGGATGTCCGCCATGCTCAGCATAGGCTGGAGCGTGGCGCGGGCCTCGGCCGCGGTCCACAGCTTGGATCGGAAGTTGAGGTCGAAACTAACCATCACTCCCCGGGCGCGGGCCTCCGCCAGTGCCGTCCGGGTCACGTCGAGGCAACTCGGGGACACGGCCGGGGTGATGCCGCTGATGTGGAAAATCGACGTATCCATCAGCCGGTCCCAGTCCACCCGTTCCGGCCGCAGACGGCTCGCGCACGAATCGGCCCGGTCGTAAATCACATCCACGTTGCGCGGCGGCTCGGCATTCTCCAGAAAATAGAGCCCGGTCCGCCCTTCGTCGCTCCACACCACACACGAAAGATCAACTCCGGCTTGCCGCAGGTGATTGGCCACCAGGCGACCGGTGGCTCCGACCGGCAGGCCGCTGCACCAGGCGGTACGGTATCCAATCCGGGCCAGGGCCACCAGGGTATTGGCCTCCGCCCCTCCGGGATGCACATCAAGCTGCCGCGCGGTTTCCAAGTGGCTGCCGGCAGGTACACTGAGGCGCAGCATTACTTCACCCAGTCCGGTTACGTCATACGAGGACATGTGTTCGCCTGCTTGGAAATCCGAGACGGCAGCCTGGCAGTGCCAGGTCCGGACACTGACCGCGCCCTTCGGTTCTCGCCGTGATCGAGCCTATATCTTGGCATACCGGGCGGCGGCATCCCACAGTGGCGGGTGCACTTGTCCGACTCCCATCCCGCCGTCGGCAAGGGCGGCCCGGCTGACGCCTTACCAACGCTCCGCATGCAGTTGACCACGTTGCACAACGGCCTGCCGGCCTATCAATTCGAACTGCTGGCGGACTGGCCTGTGGAAGCATGCGTCAGCACGCGCGCAGGCGGCGTCAGCGAACCCCCTTTCGACTCGCTGAACTTCAGCACGCGCCGGGGTGATACCGAGGCCGCGGTCGGCACCAACATTGAGCGTTTCAGCCGAGCATGCGGATTCCGCCGGGAAGACCTGGTGTGGGCCGGGCAAATCCGATCCGATGCCGTCTGCGAGGCCACGGATGTCCACCGCGGCACGCGCCTCGCAGGGACGGACGGATTGGTGACCTCCGAAGTTCGCCTGCCCTTGATGACCCTGTATGCGGACTGTGTACCCATCGTGATCTACGACACCGTACACCACCGACTCGGTGTGGCCCATGCCGGCTGGCAGGGCACAGTCAAGCGCATTGCCGAACAGTTGCTCCAACAGCTCGGCCGTCGGTACGGAACCATCCCGGCCGACTGCGTGGCCGGTCTGGGCCCCAGCATCGGCCCGGACAGCTACGAAATTGGCGACGACGTAATCCAACTGGTTCGAGCCACCCAGGAGGATGCCGACTCCCTGCTCAGACCCTCCGTGCGCGAGGGCAGGGCATACTTCAACCTGTGGGAGGCCAACCGTCGGCAGCTGGCGACAGGAGGGGTGCCCGGCAACCGCATTGAAATCGGCGGCTTGGACACGGCCGCCCTGCCGGACACTTTCTTCTCCCACCGGACTGCCCGCGGCCGTTGCGGATTGTTCGGCATGCTTTGCTGGCTTGAACCTCGATTCCCGTCGGTTCCATAGAAACCGCGGGATTTGCTTGTGATGAACAGCGGCCAATTCCGGGGCCACCTCCAATCCAGAGT
Organism: Caldilineaceae bacterium; assembly: GCA_965208365.1. Taxonomy (GTDB): domain Bacteria; phylum Chloroflexota; class Anaerolineae; order Caldilineales; family Caldilineaceae; genus Bin34. Next base: position 4,354,447 of record OZ242330.1, read on the forward strand.
CGATGCAGTCCGGGAGCGGCTGGCCCGCGCGGCCGAGGCTTCCGGCAGACACGCCGAGGACGTGACACTGGTGGCGGCAAGCAAAACCCAGCCCGATGCCATGATCGCAGCCGCGTTCGACTGCGGCGTGCGCCACTTCGGCGAGAACCGCCCGGAGGAACTGGCCCGTCGGCACCGAGTTCCGGATCTGGCCGAGCGTCCAATCCACTGGCACCTGATTGGCCCACTACAAAGCCGGAAGCTCAAACTGCTGCCACCGAATCTAACCCTGATTCAAAGCGTGGATCGTCTCAAGACGGCACGCCTGTTGGCCAACACAGGCGTGCAAGCCGAGACGCCCGTACCGATCCTGCTCCAAGTCAATCCGGCCGGCGAAGCGTCCAAACAAGGAGTTGTGCTCGACGCGGCGCTACCCATGGCCGAAGCCATCTCGCAGATGGAAGGCCTGATCCCGCGCGGCCTGATGGCCATGACCCCCCTGGATGCCAACGAAACCGAACTACGAGCACTGTTTGCCGCGGTCCGTGCAGAACTCCGGCGGATCCAAACCAGCCTTGCCGTTCCGGGATGGACCGAACTCTCCATGGGCATGAGTCAGGACTTCGAGCCGGCGGTGCGCGAGGGTGCTACAATCGTCCGCATTGGCACTTCCCTGTTCGGTCCCAGAGCTGACTGAACAGTTCCTGCGGACTGCTCCCCGATGGCACCAGAACGGCGAATCCTCATCATTGGAGGAGGGGCAATGGGCAGCGCCCTGCTGCGCGGCGTGCTGCAGAAGGGACTGTACCAGCCCGACGAGATCGAAGTGGCCGAACCGGTGCCGGCCTTGCAGGCCGCGCTGGCGTCGGAGTTCGGCGTAGCCGTCAACGCTCTGGAACGCACCGGTCCCTGGTCGCACGAACTGGCTCTTGTGTGCCTGAAGCCGCAGGTGTTCGGGTCCGCGATGCAAAGGTTTCGCGAGGACCGATCCCTGGACATTGGCCTGTACGTGTCCATCATGGCCGGAGTTTCACTGCATTCCCTGCAACTCGCCGCGGGGACCGGCAGCGTGGTTAGGGCCATGCCCAATACGCCGGCCCAGGTTCTGACGGGCATGACGATGTGGACGGCCACAAGCGGGGTTTCGCAAGCCCAGCGCGAGTCTGCCCGGGCCATATTTGCAGCGGTAGGGGAGGAGCTATACACCGACCATGAAGCAGACTTGGATCGGGCGACGGCTATCAACGGTTCGGGCCCGGGCTACCTGTTTCTGGTGCTGGAAGCCATGATTGATGCCGGCGTCCACATTGGCCTGAGTCGGGACGCAGCCGCCAAGCTGGCCACGCAGACATTGTTGGGCTCGGGCGAACTGGCCAAGCAAATGGCCGACATCCATCCTGCGGAACTGCGCAACCGCGTAACCTCCCCGGGCGGCACCACAGCCGCAGGGATCCAGCAACTTGAACTTGCAGGCTTGCGAGGGGTCATTGCGTCCGCGATCGAGTCGGCTTGGAAGCGGAGTGTGGAACTGGGCGGTTAACCGCTGCCGCCACTCATCTTCGACTAACCCGACACTACTTCGCATGCCTCTCCTGATCACCGTCCTCCAAATCTATTCCTTCCTGATCTTCATCAGGATCATGCTGACTTGGATTCCCAATCTGGACTACTCCCTGGCACCCGTCCAGTTGCTGTGCCGGCTCACCGATCCGGTGCTCGACCTGGCGCGGCGGTACATCCCGCCTCTGGGCATGATCGACGTTTCCTCGGCGGTGGTGCTGCTGGTCCTGCTGTTTGTGGTCCGGGCTTTGGCATCCCTATCCCTGTAGTGTCTCCAGCGAAACCGCCCGGCCCATTGCGCGCATCCAATCTCGGAACCACGCTCCGGGGTTGCCACAGAGGTAATGGCACGCGCAACCGGCCAAACAATGCCAAAACCGATAATTGCCAAGGTCGGCATCGCCGCCAAGCACAAGCAGGCCGGCTGGAACGACACTGTTCCTATTTCACCAACAGCCGGGGCTCCCTCTAGCCGATGACCACAGGGTAACAGGGGCTATAGCTCCTTTCGCAACCTACGGCGGATTGAGCGCGCCCACGCACGACGACCGTATAGGTCCGTATAAGCCACTTTCAACGAAAGTGAAACAGGGGCTGTTGTAGACTGGCCTGTCGCGACACCTGTCACGGGAACTGCCGCCATGGCCCATTCCCTGGGCGGAGGCCGACACGTCCGAAGCCCTACATCAACGCTACCTGGCCGAAGCCGACGGCACCGTGCGCACGCGGCTGCATGCGCTGTGGCTGCTGCGCCAGCCGAGCGTACGGTCTTGTGCACAAGCTCGCAGAAAAGGAGGGCTTCCCGAATGTTGAACACACCTGCTGACACCCGCGCAATATGGATTCTGGTGAGTTGGATACTCCTCAGTGCATGCACTTTCGTCATGCCCGAAGCACCGGCTCAACAGCGGGCCAGTACCACAACATCACCGGTGTTCGTGCCGACCGATCCGGTCCTGTCGGCAAAGATTCCCTTGATCAACGCCGCTATCGCCCGCGATATGGCACAGGCAGAACACCTGTTGGCACAAGGAGCGGACCCCAACGCCCGCGACTATTGGGAAAGCACGGCCCTGCACGCTGCCGCATCCATCGGCCATGCTCCCATGATGGAACTGCTCCTGGCCCATGGAGCCGACCCCAAAGCCCGTGATTATCTTTACCGCACGCCTTTGCACGCCGCAGTACAGTCGGACAGTATCCAAGTAATCGAACTTCTCCTGCTCCACGGTGCCGACCTCAATGCACTGGACAAGGATGACAATGCCCCCCTGCAACAGGCAGTTTTACATGGTCAAGCGTCGGCGGTGCAGTTTCTGCTGGACCAGAGTGCCAATTCCATTGACACAATGGGGGACCTATGGGAAACCTCCTTGCTGGGAACAGCAGTGTCCGCAGGTTATGTGGATGTGGCACGCCACCTCCTAACCCATGGCCTCGATCCCAACCTTGGCATTTGGGGGATACATCCGCTGCAGATGGCTGTGATGACAAGAAACGAACCGATGGTGGAACTGCTCATCTCCCATGGTGTTGATCCTGATTCCACGGATTCGCTGGAATTCTCCCCTTTGCAAATGTCCTTGTTCGGGGGAGAAGCCGGCATCGTGAAACGTCTTTGTGCCTTGGGTGCCTCGAGTTCGCTGTGCCGGCAGACTCGGTCCGGGGACGAACCCCCATTGATCACCGCCGTCAAGGACAACGATGCCGACACCGTACGAAAGCTCTTGGCCCAAGGGGCCGACCCCAATGGATACGGAAGGTGGAGGACAACGCCCCTGCATATTGCCGCCGCCACGGACAACGTCTCCATGGTGGAGAGTCTTCTGGCACAGGGGGCCAACCCCACGATACAGGACATCTGGGGCGAAACCCCATTGCATGCAGCGGCGGCGGCGGATGCACAGCAGGCGGTTCGCATCCTACTGGCCTATGGTACCGATCCTGATGCACAGGCCAACGGCAATCGAACCCCTCTGCATCTGGCGTCGTTTGCCGGCCATGTACAGACAGCCGAACTTCTGCTTGCCCATGGGGCCAACCCCAATGCCCGGGATCAAGGACGGAATACTCCCTTGCATGAGGCTGCCGCCGCGGGAGCGGATGTCATGGTCGACCTTCTGCTGGCCGCCGGTGCCAACCCCGTTGCACAAAACCGGCTGGGCCACACTCCCTTGCACGATGCGTCCACGTCCCAAACCGCGGCGCTTCTCCTAGCCCATGGTGCGAACCCCAACACGCGTGATCTTGTGGGCACGTTCGATTTGGCGTTTATGGCACCCGATCCGAATTCCGAGGGCATAACGGAGTTGCTGCTCGCCTACGGTGCGGACCCCAATATGCAACCCGCAAACGAGTCGAATGTCAGGGGAATGCTGCCCCTACACATCGCGGCTTCGCAGAGCGAGGTCCGGCTGGTATGGCTGCTCCTGACCCATGGTGCCGATCCCAATGCCCAGGATGCAGACGGCGCAACGGCCATGCACCACGCGTTGACGTTGGGTGAGGAGGAACCGAAAATGCTGGAGTGTCTGCTCGCGTACGGAGCCGATCCCCACATTCGGAACCAACAGGGGGATACTCCCCTGCAAAGCAGGTTGGATTGGGGCGAACCTCATCCCAACAGGCAGGTCGTGGAGCTTCTGGCAGCCCATGGCGTGACCATGGAGCGATCCCAACCCGACTGGGTAACTCCCTTGGAGGTTGCCATCCTGGATCAGGACACGCGGAAGGTGGAGGAACTCTTGGCGCAAGGGACGAATCCCAATGAACACAACGGACGGGGTAACACGGCTCTGCATGAAGCCGTGCGAGAAGGGCACACGCAGATCGTTGAACTCCTTCTGGGCCATGGTGCCAATACCGACATCGGGGATCTTTGGAATGGGGACACTCCCCTGCACTTGGCAGCCGCGGAAGGCCAAAGGCAAATCGCGGAAGTCCTTTTGCACCACGGTGCGGATCCCGAGGCTCGGAATATCGCACATCGGACACCACTGCATTCCGCGGCCGCGAAAGCCGAAGCCCTTCTGGTGGAGTTACTTCTGGCACATGGCGCGAACCCCAATGCTCGCGACAAGGCCCAGAATACGCCTTTGCACAGAGCCCTCGTGCCCTGGCATGAGACTGCCGCTCCGGTGATACGCGTTCTCTTGGCGCACAATGCCAATCCCAATGTACACAACGGCCAGGATTGGACTCCCTTGCATCTGGCCGCATTCCAGGGCGACACGGGAGCAGCCGAGCTGCTCCTGGTCCACGATGCCAACCCCAATGTCCAAAGCTACAGCGGGATTTCACTGGACCCGGGAGGCACGCCTCTGCATGGCGCCGTGGCTCGGGGCGATGCAGCCATGGTACAGCTTCTGCTGCAGCACGGCGCGAGTCCCAAGGCATTGACGGTCTGGGATGTGTCACCCCCGTTTCTGGCCCCTACGGAGGAAGTGGTGGTCATCCTCTGCGCAAGCGGGGCCCAGAGCTTCCTATGTATGCCGTAACGCCGGCCTACTCCCGCGTGTCCAACAACGACGCCACAAGGTCGCAACGCGGCCACGGTTTGGCCCCCTGCCCCAGCACTGGCCCAATAGCACCGAGAGGTGCCTTCAGGCCACCACCAGCACGGTCCTCTGATACCACTCCTTAGTGCACTATTGGCCTGGACAGGAGGAGGAGACCCGGTGTACGGAGTTCCCGTCCAGTGATGCGTGGGTAAGGTTGGCCAACACTGTCCGGTCGGCGGCGGAAACCACAACCCCGCCGGCAAGGTCGAAGGCACCGGATGCCACGGAAACTCCGTCAACATCGGTATCACAGGCCGCCACCGTGTAGGCAAACTTCAGTTTGTCCGTTCCCGATCCGGCGGTGTAGACGAGTTGGCGCTCTTCACTGCCCACGGTCATCCTGACCGCCGGCTGGCGCGAGACGTACACCGGTTGATCGAACTCAACCTCCAGGGAAATCACCTCGGCATCCGCGTATCCCTGAGGGTCCGCAGGTTCCGAATCAAATCGCAAGGACGCGATGAAGGGTACGGAGTCGCCTTCCCTGCCCGGTCCGGCAACTACCAGCGAAAACTCCCCGGACACTGCATATCCGTAGCTGTTGCGCACGGTATAGACGTACTCGGCTTCGGGTTCCGCACCGGTAGGTGTTCCCGCGAGCGATCCGTTGGCCGGGTTGAAAGTCAGTCCGGACGGCAACACGACACTTGTGCAGGTTCCGTCCGCGACATCCGTTTTAAGGCACAGTTCATAGGTATAGGGTCCACAGTCTCCGGACATCTGCGGCATTGACAAGCCATCGTCGGCCACCGAGGTTCCCGCCCTCAAGACCAGATCGTCCACCGAGGACAGAAACTCGGGCGGCGATTGCACGGTAAAGGACACCTGTTGTGCATTGTCCGCTCGACCCGTCTCAAGGTAACCACCCGACCCCAGGGCCTCCACCTGGGGCAGGACCTTGGCGTAATACGTTTGGTCCACTATCAGGCTGGGAAAGCCGATATGCGGCTGGGTCACCTCAAACACGCCCGGGCGACCCCGGCGCTTGGGGAAGGACTCCGCATCCTGGGTCAGCAGCACGACCCAGGACACCGACCGCCCGAGAGCCAACGGCGCGTCCCAGGTCAGTGAGGGAGATGCCCGACACGCGCCGTCGGCAACTTCCACGCCGGTAACCCGCGGTACCAATGTGACATGCAGCGTTGCGGTCCCGAACGCCCCCGGGCGCCTTCCGTATTGGTAGGCCGCGTACACGTGACTGCCGGTGCTGTTCACGTCCCCGGCCTCGAACCGGAAGGGAGCATGGTAGTCGTCGTTGCCACCGCATTCCCCGAGGGCATTGCAGACGATTCCGTCGTCGACCCCATGACGGGTTCCGTTCACCACACCCACGGTGGTGGTATCGAGCCGCGGATGCGCACTGTCTCCGCCCAGAAAGACCACCACATGCTCCGCGCCGGCCGAAGACTGCCAGTGCAACTCAAGGCCGGGCGGGTCCGGCCTGCCTTGCACGGAAATTAGACAGTTGTCCGAGGTGACGATGTCGAACGTACCGGATAGGGACACCAATCCCGCGTCCAGAACACACCTGCGATCAACCATGTGGGCTGCATCCGGTGCCAGCGCGGGATGGGCAAGCAAGGCCGCCTCCCCGGCCTGATTTTGGATGGTGCCGCCGTTGAGAGCTATCGAACCGGCTTCCACAGCGACGCCGACCGTCGTGAACTCTCCCTGAGCAATGGTGTACCCGAACACAAGGTGGGCACTGCCCGAACCCGACTGATAATTCGCCTGCCCAATGGTTTCGCCCAACTTTAGTTTGATGTTCGGCAACCCTGTGACATACACCGCCTGGTCGAACGCAACCGTGATCAGGATGGCATCGCCTTGCTCTCCGTACGTCCGGTCCGGTCCGGGTTGGGACGTGAAGGCAACCGAGCCCACCACAGGGGCCGCAGCCCAGGCAGCCGCAGGAAACAGTGTGGCCAAGACCATCACGGCCAACACCATTGCGCTCCATTTGAGACCTGTGGGCAAGATCTCGACTTCAACGAACCAGGAGCGCACCAAGCGCGCTGAACAGGCGGAAACTGGAGACGCGGGGGAATGAGCCAAGGCGAAGGACCCTCCGGACGGAGTGCTGGATGCGGCGTGTGTTTGGCGTATCGGTATTGTAGAGGTTGAGCCGGGAATCCGAATGCCGCCGTAGCCAACCGGCCCTCACCCAACCACCGGAACCCGTGAGCAAGCCTGCTGTCCATCAGCCGGTTCTGCCTGGAAACCTCGCATGTCCCGCGGTGCGGGGAATCTGTTGCCTATACTCCTACAGGTTATCGGGCTGGCGGACAGGCTCGCAGCCCATCGACAGTTCAGTACCTCGCGGCAACGTGTTCAGATTGTTGAAATGGGGATTCCAACTCCTCATTCTGTTCATCGTCGTGTCCTTTGCCGGACGCGGCTATGCGGCCCTGGCGGCCCGCAGCCAAGGGTTGCTCCCTCCCGATCCCGTTGCCTCGATGTTCCCCGAACCGCAGGCGGACCAGTTGCGCTTGCGCGGTGTCAACCGCGACACCATCCAGCCCGGCAAGAACCTGCCCGGCACCGACCTGGTCCTGGTGGAAATCCGGGAAGCCGATGCCGTGTTCGCCAAACCGGGAGGCGAAACGGCCGTCCGCCGTTTCGGAGACTCCGTGAAGTTCGACGGACCGTGGGCCAACGTCTCCGGCACGGACTACAACGTGTCCGGCCGGATCATCCGCGTCAACCCCGGCGACGTGCACGTGGTGTCGGTGTACTCGATCACCATCTCCGACACCGCACCCGCACGCGCCCCCCTTGCCATGACACCCGGCACGCCGTACACACTGGTGCTGCGGGCCCGCACGGATGCGCCAATCCGAGGCACCACCCTCCACTACCGCGGCCGCACCGACAACGGCGATGCCAGAGTCGACGGACTGGATGGCGACAGTTGGGGCCAGTTCTCCGCCATGGACAGCATTCGATGGTCGGGTCTCCTTAGGGAAGACCTGGCGGTCAGTTACAATATGCGCATCCTATTCTATACCGATACAGATATCTATCTGGGGGGCACTGTCCAACTAACCCACCTTCCCTAGACATACGCACAACCTGCTCTCTTCTTCGACCGAGGCTGCTCCCATGACCACCATCAACACTGCCCTCGACGCAAACGTCAAAGCACGAGAACTGACAGGAACTGCCGCCGCGCCCGTAGCCGCGCGCCCTCTGCCGGCGGTCATTTCCTCCGACTACTACAACCTGACCGAAGCCGACGGTTGGCCTGTGGCCGGCCTTCTGGTATTTCTGGATCGGCAGCACACACCGGTTAGGGCCGAGGTCCACCTGTACGACAACACCATGGGCCGGCGTCAGGATGCCGCCCTGCAGATCGCCTATCGCGTTCTGGAGGAGCAATACCGGGCACCCTCGGAAGAATCCGCGCGTCTCCCGGTGCGCATCATGCGCACGCGCCAGCAGTTGGACACGGTGGGCGTGCGGCTGGATATCGGCGAACCGATTCAGGATGCGCGTCTTGGCGTGACCGGGATTGGGGGATGGAACAACGCGAGGACGCTGCTGGCCTTGTTGCTGGCGCTGCTGCTCATTGGCGGGGTGGTCGGGGCTTTCACCTTGAGGCAACGCGCCCCGATTTCGTCCGCACCGGCCGGAGCGGACACCGCCGCTCCCGCACAATCCGATGTCATATCCGACCTGCTCCTGGCTGGAGCACCGCCCGCACCCGTTAACGAAATCTCCATGGCCACCGGCACTGTTGGTGCGTCACCGGCGCCCGGTGTTGCGGCCACAAGCCAGGAAGCCGCCGAATCCGTGCCACCGACAGCCGGCTCGGCCCCGATCGCGGAACAGCCATCACTGGAAGATTATGTCAATCCCTACCCGCCTCAGACCAATGATCTACAACCCAGCACCGTAGCCCACCCGTTCTCATTGCTGGACCGGGCCGAGGTTGTGGTTGGACACCTTGCATTCCAGACGGAACCCAATCCCGACACGGCATTTTCGTTCGCCTGGAAGGAAGCGGGAACGCAAGTCACCATCGTGGGCGGTCCCGTGTGGCTGGCAGGCGACTCCGAAACCATCGAATGGTGGTTTGTGGCCACGGACGACGGGGCCGAGGGTTGGATGGCCGCCAACGGCAGTACGCAACGGTATCTCAACCCGGTTGAATGAGTCGTGCGGCGGGACGGTGGGCCCAAGGCGAATACATCCTGCGGCACTGTTTCAATCTTGTTGATATTGGTGGCGGTCCGTCATCGGCAGTCTCCCGGCAGGCGGTTGTCCGTGCCCGCTTCAGGCCATGCTTTCGGCCATCAGGTGCACGAAGTTGAAGGCACCCGCCTCGGTCTTCAGCCCCCGCGCCAGCCAGGCCCGGGGCTTGAAGCGTCCGAACCAGTCTTCGATGCGATTGGGCGGGGCGGACACGTCCGGGTCCCGTGCGCAGCGCACGAGGTTGGCCCAGTTTTCGACGAGGTGGAAAAGCAGGTTGCACACCGGATCCCGCAGCCGCACGCGGCCTTGGGCCACGGATTCCCAAAGGCCGAGCAGGATGGGGCCCGCCTCCGGCGGCCGCTCCCGCACCAGGCGTTGCAGGATCGGGATCAGCGCCCGGTCCAGGTGCGTCAGGTCGTCGTCGATGCAGCGCATGTGCCGGCCCACGGTACGCTACATGTGCACAGTGCCCTGCTGCTGGTCCAGCCCCGTCTCCCGCAGGGCCGGCCCGTACTCTGGGGCGTCGTCGGCCGTCAACCCCCGCACGCCCCGTTCCTCCAAGTCCACGAGCCAGGCGCAGGTCCAGCCGTTCGCCCTTCGGCCCCAGAACCACGGCCACGGGCCGCTTTTCGCCGCCGATGGACAGCCAGGTTTCGTCCACCTCGACCCAGGGCTTCCGCGGCGCCTGTGGGTCGTGCAGGTCCGCCTCCGGGTCGGGCACCCGACCCGACACCACGGCCTGGTTGTCCCGCCACAGCGTGGCCGCGCCCACGCCGCAGCCCAGCAGGGCCAGGATGCGCGACAGGCCCCGCAGGCTGACACTGTACACGTACAGGTCGGCCACCAGTTCGCGGAAGGTCTGAGGCCGCTGGCGAGAGATCGCGTCGGGCGGCAGGGGCGAGGCTCAGCCAAGACAGACCTTGCACTGCCAACGCTGGACGGACAGGCGGCCGAGCACGACCAAGTGGCGGGGATAGGTGCCGTTGCGGCGCCAGGCGCTGGCCCCGCAATGGGAGCAGGCACCCGGATCCTCGGGCAGGGCCCGTTGGCCTTCGGGATCGGCAGACATTAGGATGAAGTCCATGGCGAGGGGTCCTGTTGGTTTTGGTCAGACGAAACCAACAGGACCCCTCGTCCCTTGCCGGGCCTGCCACCCATATCAACGAGATTGAAACAGTGCCGTGGAATTGAGGAGATTCCCCTTTTTGAGTCCACCTCCTCAATATCCACATTGGGCGTATGAATACAATGACGCGCCCCTCCGCATCATCGCCGCACGACGCGCCGAGCCCTGGTGGGAAATGGGCAAGACGACCGGGTGGGAGACCAGGACATACCAATGAACAACCCTCATGTGGAGACCCTCCACTACTGCGTCAAACATGACAACTCGGTCGACTACAGGGACGTTGAACCCCTGGTTCACGACGATGCCCTCTTCCGCGTCCGGGCCGAACAGCGCAATGTTGTTCTGGAGCCGAAGGGCCACTACGCCACGGAGGAGGAGGCCAAGAGGACAGCCGAAGGGTTCGTTCGCCGATGGGAGTTCGAGGCAGCGCTGCGGGCACAGTCCGACGCGTTCAGGCTGGTGTATGATACCAATCCAGCATGATTACGGCGTTTCAAGGTTGGCGGGCAAAGCTTCCAGGGCCTCCCGGATCCAGTCCCAGCCGCACAGCCGCTTGACCCGCTCCGGCTGGGCCTGCCACGCCTTCAGGACCGGCTCCAGGGCCTCCTGCTTGGCCTGCAGGGTCGGATAGACGCGGCCCTCGATGGCCCGCCGCAGCTCCCGGAAGAAGCGCTCGACCGGGTTCAGCTCGGGGGCGTAGGGCGGCTGCACCACCCGGGGCGCGGCCAGGGCCTGCACCTCCTGGCCCTTGTGGCCGCCGGCCCCATCCCAGACCCAGCCGTCAATGGCCGGCTCCTTTTCCCACACCCCCCAGATGCGGGCCATCTCCTCGCCCTTCATGTTCTTCTGCCAGGCCCACCACAGCCGCCCCGTCAGGGGATCGAGGGCCACCGCCACATAGAGGTACTTCCAGCCGATCTGCACCTCCTGGGACACCGCCACCCCGCGCGGTGCCCACACCTTGCGCACCTGGCCGCGCAGTCCCACGCGCATCTCGTCGCCCCACACGATGCCCTGGCCCAACCTCAGGCCGACTTCCTTCAGCCGGGCCCCGAGCCCCCTTTTTTCCAAGCCGCCTGGGCCTGGGGATCCGCCTGCGTGTGCCGGGGCCGGGGCACCTTCAGCCGGATCCCCAGCCGCGGCAGCAGCGTGTACAGGCTGCCCGTGGTGTAGACCACCCCGAACTCCGCCTCAATCCAGTCCCGCACCGCCTGGGCCGTCGCAAACACCCCCTGGGCCGCTGCCGCCGCCACCTGCTCTGCCTGTACCGGCGTCAGGTAGGAAGGGGTGCCGACCCCACCCTTGCGCCGTCTGCATACCTCGGCCAGGCCGCCCTCCCGGTACCACTGCAGCCACCGATGCACGCTGCGCAACCCCACGCCCACCGCCGCCGCCACGGCCGCCGGGGACTCGCCCCGACGCAACAGCCACAGCGCATGCAGGCGCGTGCGCACGGCGATTACGGTCGCCGCCCGGTACTGGGCGTGCAGGGCCGCTTCCGTATCCCCCTCGGCCCACACGATCGCGATCCGACGAGCCATGGGAACCCTCCCGACCAAGTGGCATCCTTACATTGCCACTATTGTACTGGATTGGTATGAGAGAGCCCACATTGTCGACCGCAATCCGTCTCCATTGCCTCCGGAGACTTTGAAACCGGACCCCATTTATGAGTCTATTCATGTGTCGGATGCTCTCACTGTAACCAAAAAGCCGGCAACGTATCCCGCACCTCCCTCGGGCTCTGCTCTTGACCCTGACGACTGCGACGCGAAGGACATGCTTGCCCGGCTCGACCTGTATCGTCTGGGAAGAGAGCCGCTTGCCAGCATGGCTAACTTCTGCTTGACAGTCGTGACACCAGCTAGACGCCATTACCAGATTTCAAAGAAAGTCATCAGCGAAGTTGGAAGGCTAACGGCCAAAAAGGGAGGTGCTGAAGCTCGGAAAGCCGAGGGGCGTGGCGATCCCTTCACAAGTGAGGAGATCGCTTTTCTGGAAGCGGCGGTAACCGCGTTCATTCGAAGGGCGGCAGAGAAGGCGGCCGATCCCAACGGACAATTGCGTGTTATTGGGATGGCTGACCTGCCCAGGCTGTCCAACCAGACCGAGCCTGCCGCCAAGTAGCCATAAAGGCCAAGTGGTGGAGGGTGGGGGCGAAACCGGATCAGGACACCTTAAGGGCATTGGGCCACAGGAACCGCGCGCCCACTTGGACGATACGCCGCCGAGGTCGCCCAGGCTGCCGCCATGCGCAGGCTGCTGGTCATGCTGAACACCATCATGCGGGATCAGGTGCCGTGGCAAAGAGAACCCGTCACAAAGCCAATCCATACTTGACATTCAACACGGTTACTGGATCGGATTCTGCTTCCCATCCTGAAACGCCTGGCCCGGGAGCGACCGTCGGAGGCGCGGCCTGTCCTGTTGGCCCTCTGGGAGGCGGTGATGCAGGACCGCGGGGTGCGGAAGCTACTCTGGCACCTCGTGGAGCGCTGGTACGAACTGGTGCGCAGCTAGGGAAACCCCAAGGTGCAGGGCGATTGCATCTAAATTGGCACTGTTGCACTTTCGTTGAAAACGGTTCAGTTGGACATGAACGACTCCCTCTCCCCGGCCCTGGCGGGCCCGGCCGGCTTCAAGCCAGGTTGCCGACCAGCAAGCGCAGGAGGCTTGTGCGCCCTGCGGCGTCTTCAGGCCGCGGACCAGCCGCGCCCGGGGCCTGTGCATCCGAACCAGTCCTCCAGCCGGATTGTCCGGGTCAGGCTAACCGAAACCGTGTGGTCCGCATGTACTGAATCGGCTCGTCATCCGTACTGTATTCGTGGTACGCCGCCACCAGCGTCCCGTCCGGGCACTGGGCCACGGAGGGATAGCCGATGTGCCAGTAGACGGGATCTTCCGGAGGGCCGCCCACGCACCCGCGGATCGTGAACTCGGCGGCCGGATCCCAGTCGAGGCCGTTCTCCGAAACACATCCGCGTACCCCCATGGGTTCGGCGCGGTAGCCGTACACCGCCAGTACCCGGCCATCCCCAAGCCGAAGCAAGTCGGGCGGATAGCCCCACAGGGCCGTGCGCCGGGGTGGACTCCAGGTGATGCCATCGTCGTCGGAATGCGCGACCCACATGTTGTCGAAGCGTTCGGGGCGGACCGTCACCCGCATCATGCAAATCAGACGCCCCGAGGACAGGCGCACCATCGAGGGTTCCTGGAAGGCGCGGATGTGGGCGGGGTCGTAGGCGATGGTGCTCCAGTACTCCCAGTTGTCGCCATCGTCGTCGGAGCGCAACAGGAAGCAGCGCGTCGTTTCTCCGACCATGAGACCTCGCGAACCCGTAAAGCCGTCGCGGTGGATGCCGCCCATCAGCGGTATCAGCAGTCCACCATCCGGCAGTTCCACCACACGGCCCGCACCGGAGCCTCCGCACATATAGGCACTGTTGCCCGAGGCCGCGATGGGAAAGGTGTTGACGGGAGTCGGTCCCTCCCAAGTCCGTCCGATATCGAGGGAGCGAAACAGGGCGTAACCGGTCTGGCGCTTGAGCCGCTCACCACCGGTGCCCAGGCCCTGCAGATCGATGCGGTGCAGGGCCGTGGGCGCAATGAAGCTGCAGATGCGTGTGTGCATCAGCAGCATGCCGTCCACACGCTGGCTCACTGCGCAGTCCCAGTTGCCGCCGTGGTCCGTGAAGGGCCAGACCACCTGCATGCCGGCCCGATCCCACGACCGTCCACCGTCGGTGGAGCGAATCAGGCAGGACTGGCCGCTGTCGGAGTGAACGCGGCCTCGTTCCTGGTTGAACGCCATCAGCATGTCGCCATCGGCCAGCTGGAGGATACTGCCCTGATTGCAGGCTTGGCCAGGAGCCTTGTACACCACCACCGATTCCAGTTCACGGATTTCCATAATACGCTCCTGTTGCAAGCATTGTTGGAACGGATGCCCGATCCGGGTTTCCGTCGAGGCGCGGACGGGACTGTCCGCGGGCATCCACATTATCGATTGGACCGCAGAGTGCAGGATCTACGACCGAACCGGCACTGTTTCAGTTTCGTCAATATTGGTTCTGGACGCACACACGATGAGGGTTCCCTACAATAGGTATTGTCATGACAACCAAAGAGAACCCCTCGACTGAACTGGCACTGTTTCACTTTCGTTGAAAACGGTTCAGTCTCGGAACAAGACGAGAGGCCTTGTACCCTTGGTTTGACGTCAATCAACCCAAGCAAGAACCTCTCGCCATGTCTTTCACGGTAGTCCCTGAAGATGCCGCACGTCAACTCGCGGACCCCGGTCCGCCGGAGGCGTGCCCCCATTGCGGCCAGCGCGCCTTTTGGCGCAATGGCTACTGCTGGGCCTCTGCCGCGTGCAGTGCTGGCGCTGCCAGAGCTGCGGGCGCGAGTACGTGCTGGACGTCAGTCTGCGCGCGACCGCGGCCAGCCTGGAGGTCCTGGGCTGCTTCGTAAGGGGGCTTATAACCAGGGGTTGACACCGTGGCTACAGAAGGTCTTGCGACCCCTCACAGGCTTTCGCCTGCCTTGTTCACGGGTCTTCGGAGTCCCCAACGGGATCGCCCCTCGCCGTGCAGCCCCCGCCCCGCGGGCTGGTCGGTGGCGGTTGTTACGTCCACCGAGGAAGGATACGCGAACATCGTGGAACTGCTGCTGGCCGCCGGAGCTAATGTCAACGCACAGGACACAATCGGCAAGACTCCCCTGCAAATAGCAACTCAGAAACGCCATGCGGAAGTTACAGACGTGCTGCGGAGGTTCATGAAGATAGCGAGCCATTCCCTCAAGCTCCTGATCCGCCGTCAGTCCGGGATTGATGTCCAGATGTTCACCGTGGCCAGGTAATTCCACTTCAGGCGTACTGTACGTCTCAAGACCGTGGCGGCTTGGATGCGGGAGACACAGGGCCGTGAGAAAAAACTCGTATTGCGTTGCCCAGCTTCAAGTGATGGTATTGAGAAGGGTATTATATACTTGACTGACAGAAACTGGTCGGGCGGCGATCAATCCTCCGAGGGCCGTTCCTTGCCTGCGTCCTTTGGGGCATCGGGCTGAGCACGCAACAGGGCAAGGGCCACCTGCTGCGGTGTGGCCCCCTCGTACCGCGGGTTCCGAACCGCTACCGCGGGCTCCGGCATGGAGGACCGCTTTGCAGTCTCCGGTGACATCTGTTCACCCCGGCTGTCGGGTTTCTGTTTGTCCTTGTCCGACATCGATTCAGCCTCCGTGGGTATTCGCCAGTCATCATCCAAAGTCCGGCCGCGTCCGCTTCCCACCGTGCACGGACGGTTCCGCACACCACTGGTTCCGAAGCAGATCCAGGTTGGCCAGCAGGGCGTCCGGCAGGCCCAAGATGCACCACAGGGCCGCGTCCAGCTCCTTGCGCACCGGATCGCGATAGGCTTCATTGGCCGGCAGCAGGGAACGGTTTCGGAATTTGTCGCAGATCGTTTGGCATTGTTGCAACTGCGAAGCACTGAGACGCCGAGTGTCCAATGTCATCATGTCGGGCAACTTTGAGATCGTCATTCTGGCACGTCCCTGCTGCTGACGAGTTCCTGTCCACCAAAACATCATCAGACCCAACGTGGAGTTTGCCCAGAGCAGCAGCGGCCACATCCAATCTTCCTGGTGGGGCAGTATGTTTGGCCATGCAGTACCACCGATGGTCTGTTCCGGTGTGATGCACATGGCGAGGCTTTGGGAGTTCAGCTGGAAGTCCCTATTGCTGTGCAAACGGGAAGCAGTACGTTTCCAAGTCCTGACGGCCTGCGCTCTCATCCCGGAACGTGCAGTGCCCTGAGTATCGGGATGGACCACAAGAAACCGCTCCGCATCAGCGGCATGTCGCCAGAGAGCAGGGAATTCGGGCTTGCCAACACTTGGGTAGCCTCCGATGTCAAACGCGCCCCGCGGCGATCCTCCGTTGATGTCCCGGTCGACCAGTCCCCTGTCAGCGAGGTTGCCTAACTCGGTCACAGGGACGAGATGTTCCCCATCGGTCCTTGGCAAAGCAAGACGGCCATGACATAGACGCGTCATGAACCGGGACAGTGATGAATCACTGACACCAGCAGCTCCGGTCTCATGAATTGTCCCCACAAAGGACGAACTGTGCTGCTCAAGGTTTCGGGCGATCTGGGTAGCCTCCAGAATGGATCGGGGACGATGGGTGAGGTTGTCGAACCGAACCGTCTCTGAACCGTGCGCTTCATCCCCACACTTCTTGGCCAGCACCAAACACTCGGCCATGCCCGTATCGGCGGAGAAGGCCCGGTCCTGCGAGCCGGTGGCTGCGATCGACAGAATCTGGACATCCTCGTACAGGTCCGCCAGTGTCTGGCGGGCATCCGCCCACGATCCTCCTGACACAAAGGAAAACGGCAGCACAAGGGCCAGGATGCCTCCCGGCTTCAGCTTGGCATGGGCGATGTCCATGAAGTTGGAGGCCAAACCCGCATTGCCGTGGCCGAAACGACAACTGCCGGATACCGCTTTCAACCGAGTGGACATGGCCCGTTGCTCTACCTTGGAAGTGTCAAATCCCGCAAACGACGGCACCGGCACCGTGGTGGACTCGTGATTGGTCGGACGGGTGAACGGCGGGTTCATGATCACCAAGTCAAAGGACTCGTCCGTGACCGGCAGATCCAATTCGTCCAGGCCCTCGACTCCCTTCATCCGCAAGCCACCCATGTCCAGCCAGTCGGCTCCCAGCATCGGCTGCACCAGATCCTTGCTGAGAAGGTCCAGGGCACCGAGATAGACCTCGTCCAGCGGCAGGCCGCGGCGGTTGGATAGAACCTCGTCGGTCCCATAGGGCAGTGCTTCAATCAGTGATTTTCCGTAGTGGACCCCCGGATGGGTACTGGACAGCATAGAGGCCGTCAGGTGGGTGGCGGATGGCAGGATGTCCGTGCCCAGCAGTACTCTTTCCATGATGCCCCGATGAAGTTCGGCATCATCCCTCCCTGTTCGCCGGTGACGGCGGTAGACGGCACGCTGCACCGCGGACAGCAGAGCACCAGTGCCGCAGGCGAAGTCGGCCACCTTCAGGGCCAGAATGGCGTCCCGGTCCGACCAATCCAGATTCAGTCGGGACACTGCCAGTTCCGCCAGCAGGCAGGCCGATGACGGCAGCGTATAGAACGTAGCCAGAAACTTCCGATCCGCAATCAGTGTCTGGAACATGCGGCCCGCCAAGTCGTGGAAGGTGACCGCGCCGAAGTCGACCAGATCGCTCGCGACATCGTTGACGAATGCAAGGACCGGATTCGCGAT
Organism: Caldilineaceae bacterium; assembly: GCA_965208365.1. Taxonomy (GTDB): domain Bacteria; phylum Chloroflexota; class Anaerolineae; order Caldilineales; family Caldilineaceae; genus Bin34. The sequence goes on from OZ242330.1 coordinate 4,372,168, forward strand.
GCGCTCCGGGATCCAGGTCAGGATTTCACTGGCGATGCTGAATACGGGCCAGTAGTTGACTTCAAGAATCCGTTCCCAGACCTCCAGGACCTGCCTGCGGGACGGAGTGCCGCGCATCCCCTGCAATTCCTCCGTTCGGGGAATGCCCGGGTGCCCTTCCACCGCCCGGTGAAAGATGAAGGCATTCGTCAGAATCGCAATTGCCATGCGGCAGGTCTGCTCCCCCGGCTCCTGATGCAGCACCTGTCCGATGCGGTCTTCCACGTCGGTGCCCTCGGCCAGGTTTCGCAGTCTCGTGCTGCCCGCGCGCACCCCATCCTCCAGGCGGGACTCGCCTTCCCGCACCATCCTTTCGGACAGGGACAGCAGTTCAACGGTGTCCGCCAGATCGTCCACCGTGCCCGACAGCCACTCGTCATCCTGTTCGGGCCAGCGTGTTGCCCTACCGTCGGGTTGACCTTGATGCACTGCGAACCGAAGCTGGGCTTGTTCCAGTCCCCCGGACGTAAGGCCGTCCGGATAGACCACGGACACCCCCGTCTCGATGGGCAGGGAATTGACCCTGACTACCTTGCCCAGGCGGGCCTCCACCTGTCGCTTCAGTTGGGAGGCGTTGCGCCCGAACTTGGCTTCGACCGCCACGGGTTGTCCGCCGCCCACTGCAACCAGGACGTCGATCTGTTCGGACGGATGATCTCGCAATACCCGTGTGGCATCGACAAACACGTTGTGCTCGTTCCACCGGGGATGCCGGGCAATGAGCAGTTCGCCCAGCTTGCCGTTCAGCACGGTTTCCGCCTGCGCGGCCGAAGGTCCGGTCATGCGTGCTCTCGAGGCCGGTTGGTGGTCCGATCGCTCGACTAGCCGGCGATCTCCCGCCGGTATTCCCGGTTCCACTTGCCGTCCTCGTCCAGCTTCCGCAGGCGGGCCAGTTCCACCTTGATGTTGTCGGCATCCGGGGTTTCGTCGGTCAGGCCCTCGAAGTAGGCGGCCCACAGGTTGGACATGGCGTCCACCCAGGTGGGCGGTTCGTCGGGCTTGATGACGTAGCCGCCCATGTCCGAGAACCGGTTGGGCTCCTGGCCCTCAGGCGTGGTCTTTATCTTGCGCACGGCGAGCCCATTCCAAGCCAACAACGCGCGCGCTTGATCCCGTTAGCCGTCATGCGGCAACTTGATGGATTTGAACAAACCACGCTTGACAAGCCAGTCTATGGCATCGACATTCCCTTGGCGCGCATTGGACAAAACCTTCTTCAGACAGGCGTTCTCGAACTTTTCCTGTTCGCGCAGAATGCTGTTCCGTACATGCTCCGGTGACGGTTTTGGTTCCTTGCACTTTTCAACAATTTCGTCAATCGTCTTTCCCTGCAGCAGGGCGCGGAACATCCACTCGCTCACGATCCCATCCTCCAATTGCAAACCCACGGTCTTCATGACCGCGCTCCCGAATCCAGTCCGTTGTCGGCGATGAGTTGCCGGTACATGAGCCGCTTGTCAACCATGCCGGCTGCGACCGTGGCCATCTGGTCCATGGTGTCGAGGCCGCGCACGTTGTGGCGACCGGCGAGTTCCCGCACGTAGCGGTCAGGTGCTTGGGTGACAGTTTGTGATAGACGCCCTTGTGGGCTCGCTTCAACATCGACCAGAACGACTCGATGCCCTGCGTGTGGGCCTGCCCCCGCACGTACTCGCCCACGGAATGGTGGACCGTCTCATGCTCGTAGTCGGATGCCAGGCCGGCATAGGCTCCATGCTCGTCCGTGTAGACCACGGCGGCGTCCGCTGCATGATCGCGGATGAAGGCTTGCAGGGTTTCGCCGTCCGTGGCCGGGACCACCTGCACCGCTACGCGGTTGGTCTCGCGGTCCTTCACGCCGGCGACGGCGGTCTTACCCACCGTGCCCCGGCCCGTGAGTTCCTGGCGCTTGGCCTTGGGCATGTTGGCCCGCACCCCGCCGAAATAGGCTTCGCCCGCTTCCACCGGTCCGGTGAAGGTCTCCCGGGCCTCGCCCCAGGCCTCGCGAATGCGGTGCAGCATGAACCAGGCGGTCTTCTGCGTCACCCCGATGTCGCGGTGCAACTTCATGCTGGACACGCCCTTCAGGCTCGTCATTTCCAGGTAGATGGCGAAGACCCACTGCCTGAGAGTGACCTTGGACCGTTCCAGGGCCGTCCCAATTCTGACCGAGAACGTCTTCTGGCACCCGACGCAGTAGTAGGGCAGCCCGGCCGTTGCGGCCGCGTCCCGCGTTTCCGCACATCCGCACCGCGGGCAATGGCGGCCGTGCGGCCATACCAAGGCTTCGAACCACGCCGTGGCCGCTGCTTCATCGGGGAACATGGCGGTCAGTTGCATGATGCTGATGCCTTCCCGGTTGGCCTTTCCCGGTCCCTTGTGCTTGGGCATGTCCACCCCTTGAACGCCTTGTTGGGGTGATTGTACCCGCCTATTTCCCGTCAGTCAAGTATATAATCCCCTTGTACAAAGTCCAGATCAGGTTTGCAGAACAGGCACCCACGGGCACTTCTGCTATTCCGACACCTCGTCGACCAGCCACACGACACCCTTCGGGTCCAAAGTCCAAGGTCGCGCGTCCCTGTCACGGGCAGAGGACCCCAGAGCCGTCAACAAATCACTGTCGATACCCGTCCGCGCCAGGTCGAGCCGGATGGTTGCGCCTTCCAAATCCGGCTGGGTAAGCCTCAATTCAACTTGGACCTCGTTAACTTTGGGCCGTAGCGAAGCCACGGTTCCGCTGCACCGCAACCCCGGCCGGGCGTCGCCGTGACCGGGCTGCAACACGGTCCGGGGCCGAATTAGCAGGTGCGTGGCATTGGTCCCGCCTCGCTCACCCCTTGTGCCTGCCGAGGATGTTGCCCATTCCCTGAGCCGCTTTCCCCCGGGTGTGTCCAGTGCAAAGATGTTGCCCATGCCCAGGTAGCGTGCGCATGCCACCGTAGCCGGGTTCGCCACGAGGGCGGACGGTGCATCGACCCGATTCACGCATCCCCCATGGACGAAGGCAACACGGTCACCCATGAAGTAGGCTTCCTCCAAATCATGAGTCACGTGGACAGCGGTGATGGATTGCGTCTCAAGGACACTGCGCAACTGGGTCACAAGGTCCCCGCGCAACCGCTGATCCACGGACGACAGCGGCTCGTCCAGCAGCAGGAGATCGGGTGCCGGTGCCAAGCTGCGCGCCAGGGCAACCCGCTGGCTTTCCCCCCCGCTCAAGCCACGAACCGGCCGTTCCCCGTACCCGGCCAGGTCCACCAGTTCCAGCATCTCGTGTACTCGACGGTCCCGTTGGCGGGACGGCCATTTCAGCATACGTAGGCCGTACTCCACATTGCGCCTTACGGACAGGTGGGGAAACAGAACATGGTCCTGAAAAACGTACCCAATGCGACGGGCATGAACCGGAATACCATCCTGATCCCTGCCTCCCAATCGCACGCGGCCGGAATCGGCCTGCATCAAACCCGCCAGGATTTGCAGGACCGTGGTCTTGCCGCAGCCGCTGGCACCCAATAGACACAGTATCTCGCCGCGCTCCTGCGCAAAACCCAGGCCTTGCAGCACGGATTCCGTGTTGCCAAACGACTTCCAAAGGTTGGTCACCTCCAGGTAGGCCACCGTCAGAACTCCCGGATGGCAACCGGCAATCGATCGAGGGCGAACATGGATGCACCGGTTACGGCCATCAGAACGACACTCATCGCCTGTGCCTGGCCCAGATTGGCCAGACCCGGGCGGCCCAACAAGCCGAAAATCATCAACGGCATGGTCGGGTGTTCCGGCCTGGCAATCAACAGGGAGGCCCCAAACTCCCCCATCGACACGGCGAAGGCAAACACCGACGCCACCGCGCAGGCAGGCAGAATCAGGGGGAGTTCCACCCGCCACCATGTCTGTCCTGGAGTTGCCCCCAGCACAGCACTGGCTTGCCGCAGGCCCGGCTGGAGGCGGCGGAGAGCCGGCAGGATCACGCGCAACACGAACGGAGAGGCAATCAGGGCATGGGCTGCCGGAACCAACAGGGGCGATGTACGCAAGGGTCCCATGGAAATGATGTAACCCAGGCCCAGGGTCACGGCCGACGTACCCAGCGGCAACAGGAACACGGGATCCAGCCATCGACCGGCCCGGCCCGGCATCAGGAACAGGGTGTAGGCCATGCCGATTCCCAGCACCAAGCTGATAACCATGGTCGCCAAGGCATTGCGGACGGAGTTGCCAACCGCCTCCACGGGTGATGCGAGAAAAGCACTGTCGGCGCGTCCCTGCAACAGACCGGCATAGTTCACCAGGCTCCATTCGGAGGTTCCCACCGAGAAGCTTTGGACGGTGAGGGCGGCCAACGGGGACACCAGGATCAAGGCGGCCACCGTACCCAGGCCGTCTCCAATCCAATGGCCCCGGGTACGGGGTTCGTCGTCGGCAAACCGCTCCGTCGCCTCAACCTGCTGGGGCACCGCGTGCCGCCGCTGCAGCCGCGTGTACAACGACATGGCCGTGAACGTAACTGCCAGCTGAACCAAGGCCAGAACAGCCGCAGCCGGCAAGTTGAAGTAACTGACGGCCTGTCTGTATATCGCGACTTCAAGCGTGCTGAAGCGCAGACCGCCCAGGATGAGGACCACGCCGAAGCTGCTGAAACAGAAGAGAAACACCAGCAGGGCCGACGAAACCACCGCGGGCAGGACCAACGGGGCCTCCACCGTGACCAGCGTGCGCCAGGCCGTGGCGCCAAGAGTACCGGCCGCATCGGCCAGTCGGCGGTCCTGCTGACTCCAGAAACCGGAGACAACCCGGACAACAACACTCGTGTTGTAGAACACGTGGGCCAGGATGATGATGCCGAAGGTGTGCATCAACTGGATGGGAGGCGCCGACAGGTCGAACCAGCCCATCAGCCAACGATTCAGCAACCCGGAAGGCCCCGTCAGTGCCACAAAGGCACTGGCCGTGACCACCACCGGCATCACAAAGGGAACCGTTAGCAGGAGCCGGGCCACAGACCGCAGGCGCGAACCGTGATCGCGCAGCCACCAGGCAAGCGGTAAACCTGCCACCAGCGACGCGGCGGTCGATACAAGTGCCTGCCAGGTGGTGAAGCCGAGCACTGTTGCCAGGCTCCGCCAATCCGGCAGGACCACCTGGTCCCCGCCAACCAGCCTGTCCGGCCCCAGGGCCGTGACCAGAATGCGGACCAACGGCAGAAAATAGAAGGCTCCCAAAAAGATGAAGGGCGGCAGGGCCCACAAGAGAACCCGAAGCCGCCCGTTCATCGAACTTCGCTGTGTGGCTGGATCAGCCAATTTATGTCAATTCAACATCACGGAGGTCCATTCTTCGATCCATCGGCGGCGGTGGGCGTCGATGTCTTCCGGAGCCATGGGAGCCGGATCGGCCGGCACTTCGGCAAACTGCTCAAACAGATCGGGCAAACCGGCAGCCTGATTGACGGGGTAGACAAACATGTTCAGGGGGATGTCCTCCTGAAATCGCACATCCAGCATGAAATCCACAAACGCCTTGGCCAAGTCAGGATGCCGGGTGCCTTGGAGGACTCCGACAAACTCAATCTGGCGGAACGTGGCCAACGGTAGGTTGAGGTTGACGCTTGCGGGTTCGGTGCGGCCGTCGGAGGCATACAACACATCAGCCGGGGGGCTGGTCGAGTAACTGACCACCAGGGGTCGGGATCCGGCCCCACCCGAGCCCACGGTGAAGTGATCAAAGTAGGCTTCGCTCCAGCCCCCGGTAACCAAAATATCGTTCGCGAGCAGACCGGACCAGAAATCCAGCCACGCCGGTTCGCCGAAGTAGCTGACTGTGGCCAACAGAAACGCCAGGCCGGGGGAGGATGTGGCCGGATTCTGCACCACCAGCAGGCCTGCGTATTCGGGTTTGGTCAGATCTTCGAGTCGTTCCGGCAGCGCAAGCCCCCGGTCGGCAAACCAAGCCTTGTCGGCATTCAGATTGATATAGCCGAAGTCGACCGGCAGCAACCCGAATTCCGGATCCAGTTTCAGTTCATCCGCGATGCCGTCCAGCAGGGACGACTCGTGCGGGATGAAGAGGTCGTTTGCCAGGGCCCGGCTCAGAAACGTGTTGTCCACGCCAAAGACCACATCGGCCAACGGAGCCTCCTTGCTCAGAATCAGCTTGTTGAGCGTCTCACCGGCGTCCCCGAGGGCCAGGTAGACAACATCCGCATTGTTGGCCTCCTCGAACTCGGTCAGTACCTCCTCCGAAATGTTGAAGGAATCATGACTGGCCAGCACCAGCGAGACCGGCTCCGCGGGAGGCGGTATGATCAGCGAACCGCCGGCAGGACTACAGGCAACGGCCGCAGCCATTGCACACAACACCCCGAGCCAACGCAGGCCGGAGGTGAAAAGGTTGTGGGTGTTCATGGTGGGAATCCCCATGGCAAACAAAAAACCTGCTCCGTTCCGGGCAGGTCTGCGTTTGGCTGGAATTCCCTCCCTACGCTGGCATTACCCAGATCAGGTTCAAAAGGGTCACTCGGCTGCCAGCCGAATTCTCAGTCCGTCGCATCGGACACCCCTGGAGCAGCTATAGTGTACCACCGACCTGATTCGGACACCGGCCCCCGCAATGGAATGGCTCAATCCAAGGTGGGCATCGAGGCCTCGCAAGTCGGACAGCGCATCGGGTCCGCCAATTCCTCTACGTCGTTCCGACACAAGGCAAACGTCACCTGAACGCGCTTGCGGAGGAAACCCCGTTGGATCTCACCTTCCACGTGCAGGTGATGACAGGTAGTGTCCCGCATCAGACCGGGTACCGGACACGTGCGGCACAGGCCCTCATGCCACCCCGAACTGCCCAGCGGGCTGGCCTCCAGCATGCGGCAGCCGCTAGTCTCCTGGCCGCGGTTGAAGTCGGAGTGGTAGTAAGGGCAGTCGATGCCGGCCAAACCAAACACCGCGTCGCGGATCAGACCGGCGCCCCGGCTTGGGCCGCCTTGGCCCACAGCGGCCGGAACTTGTAGCAGTAGTGGACCTGTCCCTGTGGTCCGTCCTCCATCAGCTTGCGCGGCACCATTTCAACTTTCATGCCGATTTCGACCTCTTCGGCCTCGACATCCGTCAGCTGCGCCGTGAGTATGGGGCCCTCGTCGAGCTGGACCAGCGCCACCACATAGGGAGCTTGACTCTCAAAGCCCGCCGGAGGTTGGAACAATGTGGTGTAGCTGAAGACCATGCCGGTGCCATTGAACTTGTGGGCCGGTCCGGCAGGCTGGTCGCAATGCGGACACACGTCGCGCGGCGGGAAGATGTGCTTGTCGCAGACAGGACACACTTCCCCAATCAGACTGTAGCGCTGGTGCCGAGTGCGCCAGCTGCTGGGCACAAACATTTTCCCGCCTCCCAAACCATGGACGTTGCACTGTCGCGGCCGGCATGGATTGTGGAGGACCAAACCTGTCAAACACTGTCAGGACACAAATCGGGCAGGTTTTGACGGATTCTTCGACTGATCCAAGGTTGGGCGCACCCATCCGGCACCGACTTGCACCCACTGCCAAAACCTGTCAGGCCGGCTGCGGTCGCGGATATCCCGCTTCAGATTCCCAGGATGTGGGTAAAGACGCTGGCGCCGCTGCCGCCCACATTCTGGATCATGCCCAGAGCAGCGTTGGGAACCTGATTGGGTCCTGCCAACCCCTGAAGTTGCTTGACTGCCTCGACTGCCTGATACACCCCTGTCGCACCCACCGGATGCCCCCGGCTTTTCAAGCCGCCCTGGGTCGAGACGGGCAGGTCCCCTTCAATGTCGATATATCCGTCCATGGCGTAGCGCCACCCGGTACCCGGCTCCGCGTAGCCCACTGCTTCCAGGCTCATGGCGCCCAGAATCGAAAAGGCGTCATGCAGCTCAAGGAAGTCCATGTTGTCCAGGCCTGCGCCTGCCTGCGCAAGCGCTTGTTGCGTGCTGAGTTCCACGGCGGCCAGCCTGAGGGGATCCGAGCGATCATGGACCGCCAACGTGTCGGTGGCCGCAGCACTTCCCAGAATGGTCACCGGGGCGACGTGGCGGGAACCGTCGGACAGGGACGAACTTCCCGCCGCACACAGGACCACCGCCGCGGCACCGTCGCAAATGGGACTGCTGTCGAGTACGCACAACGGACTCGAGATAACCCGCGACCGGCTATAGTCCTCCTCGGTGATGGCATGCCGAAACATCGCATGTGGATTGTGGCAGCCATTGCGGTGGGCATTGATGCTGAATCCCGCAAGACCTGTGTCGGGCACGTCGTATTGCCACACGTAGCGCTGCATCATCAGGGCGTTGAGCGCCGTAAAGCTGACCCCTTGGAATGTTTCATAGACGGCGTCCGCAGCCATGCCGAGGGCGGCGGTTGTATCGTGCCCCAGGGTGTTGGTCATCTTCTCCACACCCAGCACCAGGACGCGGTCGTGCAAGCCGGAGGCCACCGCCGCATAGCCCATGCGCAGGGCCGCGGCGCCGGAGGCGCAGGCCGCTTCGGTCTTGACCGCTTCAATGTTGCGAAGGCCGCTGAAATCGGCAACCGCTGCAGCCAGGTTCTCCTGACCCGATAGGGCTCCACTCAGCATGTTGCCGACAAACAGGGCATCCACCGACTCGACGTGCGCATCCAAAAGGGCCGACGTCACGGCTTCGTGGGCCAGATGCAGGACGGACTTGTCCCAATGCTCGCCGACTTCCGTCTGCCCCGTTCCGATGATGCACACTTTCTTCATGCTTGGATCCCTCTTCAGGGTGTCCTTGGACACCTCAAGAAGCCACGACGCGCCCAACTCGCCGTGGCCGGCGAACCACCCCCATTGTATTCAAGCAGTGCCCTGGTTGTTGGTGGGTGGGCACCCATCAACGATCGCCTATCATTCCGATCGCCCCGCCTCTGCTTGCAATGCGGGAACTGAGGACAGCGGTCTACCGCGAGTCCCTTTTCTGCTCCATATACGCAGGCCGAAGCAACCTGATTGCAGGCAGGCACCCAAATCGACATCCTGAATTGTGTCCCGACACGGGGCCTTGCAGGACGCCACCACCAATTGGGCACCCAACGGTTGCCTCCCATGGCCAAGGACATCAAGATTGCAGCCATTGGCGGCGGCACCGGTCTGCCGGTCCTCCTGCGCGGCCTCAAACACTACACGGGAGACATCACGGCCATCGTCACGGTTGCCGACGACGGAGGCAGTTCCGGCAAGCTGACGGAATCCACCGGCATGCTCCCGCCGGGGGACTTCCGCAACAACATCGCGGCCCTCAGCGAATCGGAAGAGCTGTTTCAACTTCTGCTGCAATACCGATTCGGAGACAAGGAAGGATTGGGCGGCCACGCGTTCGGCAACCTGTTGATCACGGCCATGTCCGCCATCTACGGAAGCTTCGAGGACGGCATCCTCAACACCAGCCGCGTCCTGGCCGTCCGGGGTCGGGTCCTGCCCAGCACCTTGGAGGCTGTCACTTTGTGCGCCGAAGTGGCGGCCAACGAACCCGCGGTCGCAGGCACCGACCTCAGACACGTGCGCGGCGAAAGCAACCTGAGCCAGACCCACGGCCGCATCCAAAGACTGTCCCTGGACCCCGTCCAGGCCCGCGCGTTTCCCGGTGCGATCGAAGCCATCCTGCGGGCCGACCTGATCGTGGCGGGTCCCGGCAGCTTCTTCACCAGCACCATGCCCAACCTCATTGTGGAAGGGATTCGCGCCGCGCTGCTGGCGGCCAAGGCCCCCAAGGTGTTCGTGGCCAACATCCTCAACCAGGAGGGCGAAACCGACGGTTTCACGCTGGTCGACTATCTTCAATGCCTTGACCGCCACGGATTGGGCATGTTCACCCATGTAGTGGTCAACAACCGGCGCCTGACGTCCGGAAACTGGCCCAACCTTGAATGGATTCAAGGTTGGGCCAAGGAAGGGCACATCGATGCCCAATGCGTGGAAGCAGACCTGATTGACGACCAGGTGCCTTGGCGCCACGATGCCCGCAAGCTGGCCCGGACCGTGATGGCAATGGTGGATGCGTGAACCGGGATGAAACCTGCACGGGCCGCAATCGGACCCGTCACTGCAGGAAGCGATGCTGTAGGGGACCGGTGCCCCGAATGGGTCCGGTTCCGTATAATCTACAAGGGCGTGCACACGCCTTGGCGTCCGTGCGGCAACATGTCCATCTGGGGCAGGATCATCTTGCTAACACGCCGTTACTGAGGGGCATCCCGTGGTATCCTGTGGATATGAACATCTACCGGACGGCCGTGTTCGCGGCCAAGATTGGGGTCCACAAGAACACGGTCAAGGTTTGGAGCCTGAACGGCCAGTGGCCGGACCGCCACACGCCGGTCGGCCACCGCCACTGCACGGATGCGGACATGGAGCGGGTCTCCGAGCCCGGGCGCACCGTGGTCTACGGCCGCGTGTCCAGCCGGGCACAACGGGACGATCGGCGGTCGCAACAGCAGGCGATGGAGACGTTCTGTCTGGGGGCGGACCTGGCGATGGACAAGGGGCTGACCGAAATCGGCGGTGGCCTGGACTTCCAGCGGCCTGTGTTCCGTTCGTTGATGGAACGGATGGAGAACCGCGAACTGGGCCTCCTGCCGGTAGCCCGCAAGGACTCTCTGCCGGTTCGGGTTTGACGGGTTCGCGTACTTCGCCGACACCCACGGATGCGAGATCCGCGTGGTTAACCAGCCGTCCCTGTCCCCGCAGGCGGAGTGGGTCGAGGACCTGATGGCCGTGGTTCACACCTTCTCCTGCCGCCTGTACGGGTTGCACCGGTACCGGAAGCAGATCCGGGAAGTCGCCGTCGATGGCTGAGAAGGTCACGCGCGTACTTCACAGCCAGGGGCTGAACGCAGCCAAGTACGACCGGCTGTCCGACATGGCCGCGCGGTGCGGCCGGGTGCGGTCGGACGCGTGGCAACGGTGCAGCGGGGTGTCCACCGTCCTGCAATCCCCCTACGAGATCCGCGATGCCTGGATGGCCGAGGGGTATGACTGGCACGGGCTGCCGGCGCGTCTGGGCAAGGCCGCGCTGGCCGATGCCTTGGGGGACATCAATGCGGCGCGGGAGGCGGCCAAGGTGCCGGTCAAGAAGACCATCCGGCACCGCACGCGGGGCGACAAGGCCGAACGCGAGCGTCTGTACCGCCTGCTCAAGCAGAACCGCTGGACCGAGGATCCGTTCCTGCACCGGCAGATGCGGAAGCAGTGGCGCGGCGGCCGGTCCCATGTGACGAACCAGATCGTGGCCGACGCCGACTCCTACACCACCAAGGTCTGGCACGACCGGGCTTGGGTCTACCTCCAGTGTCTGGAACACGGCCAACGCATGGCCATTCCTCTCAAGGGTGAGTACCTGCCTTCCGGCACCCTGCGCATCCTCCTGCGGGACAACGGCCAGGTGGAGATCCACCATGCCGTGGACGAGGAACAGGTGTGCAGCACGCGTCCCTGTGGGCAGGCCACCGTGGGCGTGGACAAGGGCTACACCGAAGCCTACACCGACAGCGGCGGGGAGCGCCATGGCGAGGGCTTGGGCGACCTGTTGTCCACGGAGAGCGACCACCGCAAGGTCAAGGGAACACGGCGCAATCACCTCCGGGACACCGAGCAGAAGCACCGGGCCAAGGGCAACCATCGCAAGGCCGACGCCATCCAGAAGAACAACCTCGGCAACCAAAAGCGGGACCGGCGGCGGACCCGGCACCACAAGCAGGTGCGCGACCACCTCTGCCAGGCCGCCCACACCGTCGTGGACAAGGCCGGCACCATCGCCTGCGAGGACCTGTCCGCACACATGAAGTCCGCTCCGTACCGCCACAGGGACACCAATCGCCGTTTGAACGGCTGGGTCAAGGGCGTCATGGCGGACACCCTAATCTCGATATCTCGGCGCAGAGGTTCTGCGCCGGCATTGGTCAATCCGGCCTACACATCGCAAGTCGACTCCCGCACCGGCCTGTTGCAGGGCACGCGTCGCTGGGACCGGTTTTACTGTCTCGACGGGGTTGTGCTGGACGCGGACGTCAATGCCGCCTGCAACATTCTGGCGAGGCTGTACGACGAGGAGATAACGTTGTACATGCCCTACAGGGACGTGCGCGCCCTGCTCGCGGAACGAACCAGGACAGCGGTGGGGACTGCTCCACCCGGACTCGAGTTGCGGGGGCTTGCAACGCCGTCCCCATCAACCGAGAGCGAATTACCCACGCCGGTACAGGAACGTATCGGTTAAAGGAACAGCAGGAATCCGACCATGTTTCGAGTTGCAATCAACGGCTTCGGTCGCATTGGCCGGCAGGTCACCAAAGCCATCCTCGACACCTACCCTGAAGACCTTCAGATTGTGGCCATCAACGACCTAGGCGATGTCGGTGCCTTTGCCCACCTGTTCAAGTACGACACCAACTACGGCCGCTACGACGGTGAGGTGGAGTACCAGGATGGATCCCTGGTCATCAACGGCAACCTCATCACGCTGTGCAACGAGCGCAACCCGGCAGATCTGCCGTGGAAGGATCTGGGGATTGACGTGGTCGTCGAAAGCACGGGCATCTTCACCGACCGCGACAAGGCCGAACTGCACTTGGCTGCCGGTGCCCGCAAGGTCATCATCAGTGCGCCTGCCAAGGGCGAGGATCTGACCGTGTGCCTGGGAGTCAACGAAGATGTCTACGATGCCGCCAGCCACCACGTACTGAGCAACGCCAGCTGCACGACCAACTGCCTGGCTCCGGCCGCCAAGGTAGTGAGTGACACGTTCGGCATCAAGATGGGCCTCATGACCACCGTCCATGCCTACACAGGTGAGCAGAACATCCTGGACCTGTTCCACTCCGACATGAGAAGGGCCCGGGCCGCGGCCATGAGCATCATTCCGACGACCACCGGTGCCGCCAAGGCGGTCTCGCTGGTGGTTCCGGAGCTGCAGGGCAAGTTCGATGGCATGGCCATGCGCGTGCCCACCTCCACGGTGAGCGTGGTCGACTTCGTGGCCGAGACGGAACGTCCGGGCACCACCGAGGAACTGCTGGCTGCATTCGACGAGGCGGCCGCGGGTCCCATGAAGGGCATCCTGGCCGTCAGCCGCGAGCCGCTGGTCAGCATCGACTTCAAGGGCGACGCCCACAGCAGCACAATCGACGCCGAGTTCACCGCCTTCTACGGGAACCTGGTAAAGGTTGTGACCTGGTACGACAACGAGTGGGCCTACAGCAAACGCGTAGCCGATCTAGTCAACTTCCTGCGCCTGCAGGACGGCTGAGTCGAATACGGTCCCGTTTGGGTAACGGGACCGGCAACCCCAACCGAATCAGCGTGGCCTTCAAAACGGTACGCGACATCGACTGGTCGGGCCGGCAAGCCTTGGTGAGGGTCGATTTCAATGTACCCCTCGATCGCGAAGGTGCCATTACCGATGATGCGCGCATCCTGGCATCGGTACCCACCATCCGGTACCTGTTGGACCGCGGTGCTTTGGTCTGCCTGATGAGCCACTTGGGCCGGCCACGGTCCAAGGAAGATGCGCAGTTCACCCTCGCGCCCGTGGCGGACCGCCTGAGCCGGATCCTTGGCTGCGAGGTTCCGCTGATCAAGGACCTGTCCGCACCACCGGTCATGCGGAGTCCTGGGGCGGTAACACTGCTGGAGAATACGCGGTTTGAACCCGGCGAGACCGGAAACGATCCCGCCTTCGCCCAAGTCCTGAGCCAATTCGGCGACGTTTATGTAAATGATGCATTTGGCAGCCTGCACAGGGCCCACGCCTCCACGGAGGGTGTCGGACATCTGCTTCCCGCCGTGGCCGGTCTGTTGGTGGAAACGGAATTGCACTGGCTGTCTCCCTTGCTTGACAACCCGCAGCGACCGGCACTCGCTATCATGGGCGGCGCCAAGATCAGCGACAAGGTTGGCGTCATCCGCAACCTGCTCCGACACATGGACGACGTGCTGGTGGGAGGCGGCATGGCCAACACGTTCATCGCGGCGCAGGGCCATCCCACCGGCAAGAGTCTGGTTCAGGCCGAAGCGCTGGATACGGCACGGAGTCTGCTCGCGGATTTCGGTGACCACCTCCACTTGCCGGTTGATCTGGTGATCGCCAAGGAGCTCGACAGCGAGGCGAATCGCAAGACCGTGTCTGCGGATGGCATCGAAGAAGACTGGTTGGCGCTGGACATCGGGCCTGCTACGGTGGCCCACTACGCAAATCGCCTGGCTCCGGCACGTACCGTATTCTGGAACGGCCCGATGGGGGTTTGCGAAGTCAAGCCTTTCGACCAGGGCACCAACGCCCTCGCGGAAATACTGGGCGGTCTGCCCGATGCCCGATCCGTTGTGGGCGGCGGTGACGGCGTGGCCGCCATCCGCCAGGCCGGCATGGAAGATGCCATTGGCCATCTCTCCACCGGAGGCGGTGCCTGCCTGGAATATCTCGCCGGTACCGAGTTGCCCGGTCTGGCCGTTCTGACGGGGTCCGGGTAAAACCATGGGTTTCTTGAGCAAACTGCGCAGCTGGCTCGGAGGCGGAGGCGGCTCCGGCCGCTTCCTGGAGATCTACGCCCTGAACTTCCGGTGCCAGGAACCGCTGTCCACCCGTATCGACATGTACAACGACCCGAGCCCGGTGGAAGAAGGATCTGGTGTGAAGGGAGCCGAGTACTATGTCAGGAAGGTGGTTTCGACCTCAGGAGACCAGAGGTGCTTCGACTCCTGTGAAATCCAAGTCTGGCTGAACGGCCGCCGGCAGGAAGTCAACAGGGAGATCGCGGGCGGCCAGTTTCTGTCCGCCGAAGAGTACGCGGAAGCGCAAGCCGACTTCCAGCAGCGCATCCAGAACTCCGACTAATTGAGCATCCGGGTGCTTGTCGGTTGTTCCGAACCGCGTCGGATAACGGGACCCAGGATGAAAACCACGGGCAAATTTTCCAAAAACGTTGAGATGTGCGCCGGCTTTGAGTCCGCGTGCGGTCGCCTGCCATGGTACTGCCCAGCCCAACAGGTGTACCGGTAGTCCCCAATCTGAGAGCAACACCCTGAGAGGCAATACCCCATGTCTAGAGTTCCCATTATGGCCGGTAACTGGAAGATGAACGTAGGACCGGCGGATGCCGCCGGCTTGGCCCGGGACATCATGCAGGAGACCGGTCGGGTGACCGCCGTGGAACAGATCCTCTGTCCTCCGTTCGTGTCACTACCCGCGGTCAAGGATGCGGTATCCGGCAGCGCGCTGAGAGTAGGCGCACAGAACGCCCATGCGGAACCTGACGGAGCCTTTACCGGGGAAGTCAGCGCGCCCATGCTGACGGGACTGGCCGACTATGTAATCCTGGGCCACAGCGAGCGCCGCCAGTTTTGCCACGAAACCGACGACGAGGTGAACGCGAAGCTCCATGCCGTACTCGAAGCCGGATTGGTGCCGATCGTCTGCGTTGGGGAAAGCCTTGAGGAAAACCAGGCCAGCCAAACCCGCGCAGTGGTGACCCGTCAAGTGCGGGGGGCCCTGGCCAATGTAACCGGTGCAGATGCCGGACGGCTGGTGATTGCCTACGAGCCGGTCTGGGCCATCGGCTCCGGCCTGGCCGCGACACCCGACGTGGCCGAGGAGGTATGCGGTGAAATCATCCGCATTCTGCTGGCGGACCTTTACGACGGGACCGTGGCCGAAACCACCCGGATTCTGTACGGAGGCAGCACCAGCCCGGACAATATCGTCTCGTACATGAAGTCGCCGGACATCGACGGTGCCTTGATTGGCGGTTCCGCACTGAAGAGCGATACGTACACTGCGATGGTGAGACTGACCGTCGGCACCTGAAACCGGACAGCGACATCGACGGGGTCCATGAGCGTTCCGACAGGCCTGAACGAGAGTGTCCTGTACCTGAGCCTGTTGGGCTATTGCCTTTACGCGCTGGGTTGGACCAACCAGCGGACCCAAAGGGGACTGTATCGATTCCTGCTGATGTTGACCGGCGCCCAACAGGTGGCGGCCCTGATTCTCTTTCTCCTGTACCTGCCCGGGATCCTGCTGCACGAAGGCACCCATTGGCTTGCCGCCTGGCTGCTGCGGCTCAAGCCCCGCGCCTTCACCGTCTGGCCAACGCTGCGCGGCAACACCCTGGAACTCGGCAGCGTCCAGATGGCCGAAACCGACATCTGGAGGGACACCGCGGTGGGACTGGCACCCCTGGTGGCCGGCAGTGCGACCATGGCCGTTATCGGAACCCAAATCCTGTACGCCACGGAGCTGGCCGAATTGGTGTTGGGCCTTCGCTTCGGCCGAATTGTCGACTGGTTCCGCGAAATGCTGGCGGTTCAGGACAGTATGTTGTGGTTGTACCTCCTGTTTGCATTCGGCAACGGCATGATGCCCAGCGTCAGCGATCGCCGTTCCCTGCGCCTGGTCGTCTTCTACTTCGGGATCGGGGTCCTGATGCTGGTATTGGCGGATCTGCTGTCGCGGCAGGTGTCCATCGACTGGCTACTGGCCGCTTTGGCCGGCACTGCTGCTCCCAGCCGCATACTGGTCAGCTGTCTGATGCTGGTCCTGTTGTTCGATTTCTGTCTGCTCGGTTTGTTGTCCGTGTACGACCTGCTTCTGAGCGGCCGCCGGACACGGTAGGCAAGGTCCTGGCCTCTCGATCACCAACGGTCCCAAAGACGAAGGCCCGGTATTGCACCGGGCCTTTCCATCGCTTGAGGTAGTACTTCAGTTGCCGGTGTCGGTCAAACTTCCTGACGGACTTCGGCCAGCTGCCATGGAACCGCCATCAACCCAGGTGCGGTGTGATGGCGGCCATCAACGCTTCCTTGGGCTTGAAGCCCACAATCCGTTCCACAGGCTGTCCATCCTTGAACAGAATCAGGGTCGGAATGCTGAAAACGCTGTGTGCCTGGGCCGTCTGCTGGTTCTCGTCCACGTCCAGCTTGCCGACCACGAGCTGCTGCTCGTACTCGACGGCAACCTCTTCTAGCACCGGCGCAATCATCTTGCAGGGACCGCACCAGGGAGCCCAGAAATCCACCAGCACGGGCTTGTCCGAAGCCAACACGTCAGTCTCAAACTCGCCGTCACTCAGCACAACCGGTGTTCCCATAATCATCTCCTTCGGATTCGCATAGTAGAAACCTGGAGTATACAGGTTTCCTAGGCTGGACTTTGTACGGCACTGTTTCAATCTCAGGGCAATCGCATTTCCGCGATGCGAAGGCAGGTGCGGACCGCCAGTGCCATGTCCTGGATCGTAACCCACTCCAGAGGACCGTGCACATCGTGCATGCCTGTGAACAGCAACTGTGTTCCGTGTCAAGTATGGATCGTCGTTGACAAGGGTGCCGTTGTCCAAGGAACCTGGTCCCGCATCACGGCGTTGAGGACGGTGAGCAGTTTACGCATGGCGGCCACGAGCGCCACCTTCCGGGGTTTGCCCTGGGCGCAGAGACGCCGGTAAAAGGCGCGGATGGGAGGGTTGTGACAGATGGCGGTCATGGTGGCCATATAGAGGATCCGGCGCACGGAGGCGCGGCCCCCCCAGATCCGGCGTTGGCCGCGTAGCTGGCCACTGTCCCGGTTCAGGGGTGCCACACCGACCAGGGCCGCCAATTGGCGATGGCTAAGCTGCCCCAGTTCCGGCAGTTCGGCGACGAGTACGGCCGCCACGACGGGACCGACACCCGGTACGCTGCACAGCAACGCGGTCTGAGCCGACCAGCGTGTATGGCTCTGCAGGCGGTCCTGGAGTTCCCGGTTCAAGCGTGCCAATTCGGTCTGCAGCCACTCCAGGTGGGCTTGGATGTGGGGTCGCATGGCGGCTGCCGTGGTGTCCAGGCGGGTCTTCTCCTGGGCACACATGGCGACCACTTGCCGCCGTCGCACCACGAGGGCCCGCAGGGCCCGCAGGTCGGCGTCGGGCAGGGGACGCACGGGCGGTTGCAGCACGGCCGCCATCCGGGCCAGCAGCCGGGCATCGATGCGGTCGGTTTTGGCCAGCTGGCCCGAGGCGCGCCCGAAGGCGCGGGCCTGGCGCGGATTGACCACGGCCACGGGCAGGCCGGCTGCCTGCAGGGCGGTGGCCAGCGGCATTTCGCGACCGCCGGTGGCTTCCACCACGATCCGGTCCGGGGCCAGGGCGGTCAAGCGGTGGCAGAGCGCCTCGATGCCCTCCTGGTCGTGAGGCAGGCGGTCGACGTCTTCGGCACCCCAGACCGCCAGGTCGAGATGGTGTTTGGCGACGTCAATGCCGACATGGGTCTGGGCCATGGTGTGTATCTCCGGTATGCTGTGGCGGCCAACCCTTCGTGGTCCCAGCCTAGGGCGTGTGGACATAGGACATGAATGAGGTCGTTGGTCGTGAGACTATCATCCTGCCCACGTCGCACTCCCCTTCACAGCCCCTCTGCCATGGCCCGTCACGCACTGCGCCCCCACGAATTCAAGGTCCTTCTCCGTCTGCTGCAACAGGATCCGGCGGTGCGCGTGGGGTCGCACCGGGATCTCCGCCGCTTCCTGCACGGGGTCCACTACCTCCTGCGCACGGGGATCCCGTGGCGCGACCTGCCGCCCCGCTTTGGACACTGGAACAGCCTCTTTCGCCGCTATCGGCGCTGGTGCCTGGCCGGGGTCTGGGAACGGCTGGCGGCCGCCTGCGCCGAGGAACGGAAGCAAGAATGCCGGGTGCACCTGGACACCACCCATGTGCGCTCCCACCCGGTCTCCGCCGGTGCCCGGCGTGACCAGGGCGGTCAGGACGCGCAGGCCCAGGGACGCAGCCGGGGTGGCTTCGGCACCAAGTTGCATGTCCTGGTCGATGCCCAGGGCGGCCTGCTGGCCTACCGCCTGACGCCGGGGCAGGCCCATGACCGACCGCAGGCGGAGGGCCTGCTGGAGGGGGTCCGTCCCGACTACGGGCTGGCGGACCGGAGCTACGACGACGACGAGCTGCGACGGTACATCGTGGCCCAGGGAGCCGAACCGGTGATTCCGGGGCGGCGCAACCGGCGGGAGCCGATCGCCTACGACCGGGTGCTGTACCGGGAGCGCAACCTCGTGGAACGGTCCATCGGCTGGCTCAAGCAGGGCCGCCGCATTGCCACGCGCTATGAGAAGACCGCGGCCAGCTATCTGGGCTTTGTCCTGTTCGCCGCGGCTCGCCATTGGCTGCGCAATCCCTTTGCTAATGTCCACAGGCCCTAGTCAATACGGACTTCAGGTCCAGGTAACTGTTCGGGTTCCTGCGAAGGCAGGGCGTGACGACCCGGCTGTTGCACGGTCTCGGCTGGCCGGACCTGGGTTGAAGGACGGTCTGTCACGCCCTGGCAGCCTCCACCGGCGGCCGCCGGTGGAGGCTGCTGTTGGCTAACATACTAGGTTGAGGGCCAGACGGCGCAGGATCGATATGTTGTGAGCGGCGTGGCCGGTACGGATACGGCTTTCGTCTTCCCGGAAGGCCATGTCCAGGACCCAGTGCAGACGGTTCTCCACACCCCAGTGGCTGCGCACGGCCCGCAGCAAGATCCGTGCCTCCGCCGGCAAACTGGAGGAGCACATTGAACCTGTGAGAGCCGCCAATTGGGCTGGATCCATCCGGATTCCAGGCCTGCTGGTGTCCACCGGACACACCAAGCAGTCTTTGACAGGTGGTGGGCCCCCAAGGCAGCCCACTTCGTCGGCATTTTGGTGCCCGAACATATGTGCGAATACCCCTGTCAAGGGATCTGGCCCGGTACCGGAACTGGGAGGTGCCCGCCACCCTCGGCGCCACCGTCCTGACCCTGGCCCGGCTGGGAGGCCATCTCGCGCGCAATCACGATCCCCCGCCGGGGCCGACGACCCTCTGGGAAGGCTACAGCCGGCTGGGGGAGCGGGTGGCCGCCTACGAAACGCTCCGCGACCTCCAGCAGCTGACCGGCACCTGACTTGTGGGTAATGGGCAGAGCGCGGCCGCGCTGCGGGCCGAGATCGAGGCCTGGGTGCACGCCCGCAACGCCTTGGGCACCCCCGTGCACTGGCAGTTCACGACCGAGGAGGCCCGCATCAAGCTCCTGCACCTGTACCCCACATTTGAGTGAAGTTGACCCACTACCCATAACTTGGATTGCAGAAGATTTTTGCCGTTCCCCTTGGCATGATAAACCCGAATCGCAGCGAGGAACAGCCATGAACGAATGGCACGAATGCCGTTTCAAGTCTCCAAATCACCCTTTGGGCGCGAGCGACTCTTCAAGGGTTTCGGATGCCAAGCGAAACATAGATGCCAGGATATCCCTGCGCCGGCCTCGGATCTGTTCCACGGCCTTCCACAAAGCTTCCTCAATCTTCCGAATTGCCGCGTCCCGCTCTTCACGGGAGAGCGTTATGGAATTCGCAAATTCATGTTTTTCCACTGTAAATCGAGCGATTTGACCCACGTTGTCGCCAATCATTATCAAATCTAGCGATGGACGAACGTTGAATTCATCAACCCATTGAGCATATTCCGAGTTTTCGCTGGCCATATGATCCTGCCTGATATCATTGTTGCTAACACATGCGCGGCCCGTCGAAACGTTTGGCAGTAACCGAGCTTCGAAAGAGGAAGCCTCAAGCCCAAACCCGTTTAGATGCAATCGCCCTACCCCGGGCCTGCACAACCCGGGGCTTTTCTGCCATGATACACTGAATCAATTGGAACAGGTTGTCTTCCAGGGCACTCTCACAGGGCGATTGCATCTAAATTGGGGGGGCTGACCGGGCAGGCGGGCCCGTGGCTACAATGGGCGGATTTCGGATCCAGCCTGTGGAGAAGCCCTCATGGACAACCCGATGCCCCCCTCCCTGGTCGAGAGCATGGGAACCCTGGAGGATTTCCGTATCGACCGGACCAAGCTGCCCCCCCTGACGGACATCCTGGTGCTGTCGGTGCTGGCCGTCAGATACCTTGGGCTGTCAGGTGGGGCGGTGCTGCGACTTATGCGTCCGACGATGTTGTCGGACTGAGGCCGGCCGGTCAGCAATGGTTGGTCAAGAGCAGTCTGTCCAGGATGGCGTTGTTTCAATCTCGTTGAGGACAGAGGACTATCGTGAAACTGGCAGTCTGGAGTCTGGATGCGCAGCAGGGCGAGAGTGGGTCCCAGCCATGGACACCGCAGCGAGTTGGACGCTCCCACATTGAGCTTGAGCAACATCTCGAAGACTGGATTGTGAATGACGTGACGCTGATCGGCGAAGGTTTGACCTTGGTGGGCCGTCCGTCATCTATCGATACCTGACGGCTTGATCTGCTGGCTGTCGACGCGCGGGATCGCTGGGTGGTGATCGAGATCAAGCCGGGGTGGCTTGATGCTGGCGCACTGACACAGGCACTCTACTATGCCTCGTCACTTGTCCGCCTCGAGGCCGATGAACTCTACGGGAAGGTCGCACCTCGCCTCAGCCAATTCGGTGATGAGAAAGAACTGTCGGCGCAGGTCAAGCGGCAACTGGATAGCGAAGAAGGGGAGCGGGAGATCGCCGTGCTTCTTGTGGGCACAGGAGTCCACGCTGGCTTGGAGCGCATGATCGGATTTCTCGGACGCTTCGGTGTCCCGATCGGTGTCGTCAGCTTCGAGGTGTTTGAGCTGGAAGATGGTCCCCAATTAATGGTTCGGGAGGTGACGGAAGAACCGTCCAAGCCACCCCCGCCAAGACGAAAATACACAGTTGAAGCTATCTCTCAGATGGCAAGGGACGCGGGGGTGAGCGAACCGTTCGAACGCTTTGTGGCGATGGCGCGGGAGGCGAATCTTGCAGTGCAACCACAAGCTGCCTCGGTGCGAATCGCGCCCTTGGCAAATCGCACCCGGTTTCTGATGTACGCGTCACCGCACGTCGGACCGCAAGGCGGCGAGTTGGGCATTTGGGTAGGGGCGAAGGAGATCGCCGAATGGCATTCTTGGATTGACGAAGATGAAGCCACCACTATGCTTGGCAGGTACAACGAAGGGGACTACTTAGCTGGCGAGAAACTCAACAAGCGACTTGACCAGATCGAACGGTTCCTGACCAGGAATTTCCCACAGCCGGAAGGAGGATCATAAAGCACTGTTTCCATCTCGCTGATTTGGGTTCTGGACGTGGCCTTCGGCGAGAACGACAGCCGCATCTGCACCAGCTACGCGGTCCACAATATGGCCATTCTGAAGCGCATCGCGCACAATCTGTTGCGACAGGACCGGTCGCTCAAGGTAGGCATTGCCAACAAACGATTGGCGGCAGGGTGGTACAAGGACTACCTGTGCCAACTCATCGGCCTCAAGCGGCCTCAAGCCCAAACCAATTTAGATGCAATCACCCCGCGGACCGGGGTCCGCGAGTTGACGTGCGGCATCTTCAGGGACTACCGCGAAAGACATGGCGAGAGGCCCTTTCTTGGTGGATTGAAGTCAAACCAAGGGTACAGGGCCTCTCGTCTTGTTCCGAGACTGAACCGTTTTCAACAAAAGTGAAACAGTGCCATCCCAAACGAATAACCGGCCAGATTGGCAATCAATGGTACCGTCCACCTCTCTGAGAGACAGTTGGTGGCACACATATCACGAGACCAGCTCAGCTTCCATTGTCCATGTGGACCTGACCCCGTGTGCCCTTCGCGAACGAATTGCCCTGTCGCAGTTGAACCGCGAGGAGCTGCAGCGATGCCACCATGTGCGCTCCTCTCGTCGAAAGCGGGAGTTCATCCTGTGCCGAGCGGCTCTGCGCGTGATTGTCTGCCAGCGTCTGGAGTGCCTCAACCGGGACTTGTCCTTCGGATTGTCACATTACGGAAAACCGTTTGCTCTGGTAGACGGGGTCCGAACCTCCATCAGTTTCAACGTCAGTCACAGCGGGCTGCACGGCCTGATCGCGGTCGCCTCAACCGGCCGCATCGGTGTGGATGTGGAGGAGCGCCGCACGCGTCCGGATTTGGCTGGTACAGTTCAAACCATCATGTCACCTCTCGAAACGAGGGTGCTGATCGGACATCCCAACAGTGAGGTGGACTACCATCTGTATCGCGTGTGGACCCTCAAAGAGGCTCTGGCCAAGGCGGTGGGTTTGGGGTTCTCCCTCAACCTGACTAGGTTTTCGCTTCCCACGGCCGTGCTGGACGGCCAGCGAATCGGTGAACTCCGATTACCGCACGCTCCCTCCGTCCGGTGGCGACTGGAAGACTTGGGCAACTCCCTTTACGCGGCTGCGTTGGTGCTGGAACTCACGCAGGATTCCTTTGGAAGTTCTTGACAGATCCCCACCCAACCTCACACCCGCTCCCGGTTCCTTGCCGATAACTCAGGATGATGGAACGCGGCGGCACCGGAGCCAGGCCAGTACCCAGTTGATGGCCGCTCCGCAACTTTGCCGTGCCCGTGAAGGTGGCATACATTTCCCAATGCCGATCGAACCGTATTGCGCTCACGTCTTGCCCCTGGAGCGTGCCGCCATCAGTCCTGCCCGCTGGGTGCCTCACGAATGGACCGAGCCGAATGTGGAATTTGGATTGAGCTCCGGTCAATGTTTGTTGGAGCCATCGTTGCGGATGATGCTTGAATGTCCTTCCGAGGCAGACATTGCCGGGGTGCATCCCAGCCCCATGACAACTGAAGTCTGTTGGTGGCATGTCGCCCCCGGGCATCCGTATGAATCGGCTCTTGCCAAATATAGCACGGGTTGCCAAGGAGCGACCAGCACGCGGATGCGCCTATCGGCACTGTTTCACTTTTGTTGATTTTGAGTATCCGTTCACTGTCAACTGGCCGGCTCGCCAGAGCAAACGCAAAGTCGCGATCAGGGCAGGTTGAGGCCAGGATCCACGGCTGTTGTCTGATGTAGCCGTGCTGCAGGAGTATGCGTACATAGGACCCGGAATTCTGTTGAAGCGTGCACCTCATGTTCAGGGCAGCCTGGCTCAGGCTGCCCTGAGGGTAACTTGGGGACCGTAAAGGAGCCTGCACTCCATTGGTTGCACGGTGTTCCCTATGATTGTGTCTTTGACAGTTTGACAATCAATATGGGTAATATGAACTTGATTATCTGTAATAAAAGAAAATTTTGTTCTATACCTGCCAGCCACGGCCCACGTCCTGAACTGGCCCTTCACCGCTCCGATTCACCCTCGTCCCGCGACTTTGCGTTTGCCCTGGCCGGCTCGCCTGTATTCCACCACGTTCGGTACCGACTGATTTGATGGTGCGCGGTACAGCGTGTCCATTGCCATCATCCGTGGCTTCTCTGACCAATATCAACGAGATTGAAACAGTGCCGCCAATCGCAAACAATGTGATGCACAGCCTGGCACTGTTTCACTTTCGTTGAAAGCGGTTCAGGCGGACATGAACGGCTCCTTCTCCCCTGTCCTGGTTGGCCAGCCGGCTTCAAGCCAGATTTCCGGCCAGCAAGTGCAGGAAGGCCTGTGCCCCCTGCGGTGTCTTCAGGCCGCGGGCCAGCCGCGCCCGGGACTTGAAGCGGCCAAACCAGCCCTCCAGTAGGTTGGTGCTGGCGAGGATGGCGGGGTCGCGCACGCAGCGGACGAGGTCGTTCCAGCGGTCCATGACATGCTCCACCAGGGCCAGCACGGGCGGCGACAGCCGGATCACGCCCTGGTGGGCCCACTCGCAGCAGACCAGAAGCAGCTGGCCACCCCACAGGGGCAGGTGCCACACCAGCCGCACCACCCCCCGCAGCACAATCGCGTCCTCCGGGGTCGGCAGGATCCTGTCCTTGCCCTTGCGCATGCGCTGCAGCCGTCGGCGCACCGTGCGCCGCATGTGCACAACGCACAGCTGCCGGTCCAGCTCGCAGCCCTGCAGGGCCTTGCGGAAGGCCGGGTCGTCATCGGTGACCAGGGTGTGCACACTGCGGGCCTCCAGCTCCCGGAAATAGGCGGTCCCGTCGAAATCCGGCCCCGTGCGGCGCAGGTCGCGGGGCCGTCCCTCGCGGTCCAGGACCATGGCCACCGGCTGTTTGCGGCCCTCCAGGGGCAGCCAGGTCTCGTCCAGCAGGACCACCCCGGGCAGCTTCGCCGCCGAGTTCCCAAGGGGCTTCCGCCTGCAGCCGCTGTACGTCCCGCCACAGGCTGGTGGGGCTCACGAAGCAGCCCAGAACCTCCAGGCTGGCGCAGGTCGCGCGCAGGCTGACGCCGAGCACGTATAGGCGCATCAGGATTGCCTGCCAGGACCGCGTGCGCTGCTGGCGGGTCACCCCCTCCGGCGGGCGCGAGTGCGTGCGCCCGCAGCTCTGGCAGCGCCAGCGCTGCACGCGGCAGGGGCCCAGCAGCAGCAGATGGCGCTCGTAGCAGCCGTTGCGCCACAAGGCGCGCCAGCCGCAATGGGGACACGTCTCCGGCGGACCGGGGTCCGCGAGTTGACGCGCGGCCTCTTCAGGGACTACCGTGAAAGACATGGCGAGAGGTCCTTGCTTGGGTTGATTGACGTCAAACCAAGGGTACAGGGCCTCTCGTCTTGTTCCGGGACTGAACCGTTTTCAACGAAAGTGAAACAGTGCCCACAGCCTCAACTTGTACTACAATTGACTTAAAGATTATTGTCCCCTGCGGTGTCGGACTGTCGCACCGACGAGGGCGTTTGGCTACTTTTCCTCCCGGTACTCCACACCGTTGGCTCCCGTTGCCTCCATGGATCTCGTCAAGTCAACCAAACGGTTGGGCCAGTCGTTTTGGCTCCAGGACTCGTCCTCTCTGATTGATCTCGGCGAAGAACCCGCGGTGTTCCTCGGAGAATCCGGCATAGTCGGCATAGCCGGCTGCTTGCCCCCCAGCGCGGACGACATCCGCAACCGCGAGTCTTGCCAACATGCGGTACAGGCCTGCTTCGAGGCGCGTGACAGCATCGACGCCAGCGGGATTTGGGAAGGCTTGCTGCTGAAGGAAGCCGCCCTGCTGGCTGACAGCCTGATGCCGGAACACATCGCCTCACGCGGGTCCGAAGGCATCGTGGGCATCCCGCTTAGGCCTGATCAGGTCTTCGACACGGAGGATATCTGTGCTTGCGGCAGACATATGGCCCGTCGCCTAAATCGGCACAACATCGCGGTCCGGGTTCCGGCTTCGGATGCCGGCATCGGAGCCGTGTCGGTTTTGATTGAAGACGGCATCAGTGTGTTCGTTACCGGCCTGATGGACCGCAATCGCTTGGGACGGACCCACGACCAGTACCTGGATGGGTTGAACGCCCGTGTGCACCGCCGGTTGCCAATCGACCATGTGCAGTGTTTTGCCGGTCTGGACATTGCAGGCATCGACTCGATGGTCGACCACTTGCTGGAGGAAGCCTTTCAGCACGATCCGCGCCCCGAACGGAAAATTGCACTCGAAGGCCTGAAGGGACGAGCCGCGGTGGCCACGGCCCGCTTGAGCGCCGCCATGAAATCGCGCCGTCTGCAGGGCCCAAAGTGGAATAACCTGCTGCGCAATGGCGCCCGCGAAATGACTCTCGTGTGGGAAAACATCACGGCAACCGGCTGCTGTACGCCTCGTACCTATTTCAACAGCCTGATCGGTCCCGGCACCATTTCGGTACTCCTCATGGAGGTGTTGCAAGAACTGCAAATCGATGGGGAACCGTCCGTTTCACTGTTCCAAGGCTATTCCCAGGCCGACTCCCTGTTTGCCGAACTGACGCGCATGGGCATTGAACTGCACAGGGAAATCGAACACACGGTTGACCGCCAGCTCGACCAGGCCCTGGATCGATGGACAGCAACGTTGGAAGCCATCACGGAGTTGCGCGCCGCGTCGCTGCTGTTCACCTGAACCGGGTTGTCTGCACCGTCCCGGGGTCGATGTCCGCACAAACGTTCCGTGCAGGCGACTTGCATCAAGATCGGCGTCGCTTGAGAAACGCCTCAAAGTCTGCTTCGCGCAGCGAAGGCCGGTGGACCGGCCTACCGTGACTGTCGGCTCCCGGAGACTCGTCCGCCGCGTCGACCGTCTGGTCTGTCTCCTGGTCCGGGGAGGTCAACACCTCGTCCGGATCGCGTCCCTGCACCATCTGCAGCAGAGGAATCAGGACACGCGCCGCGGTCTGCAGGTAGAGAGCTGCCAACTGCCGGTTCCCCGGTAGATTGAGAATCAGAGTGCGGCCGCGGATTCCCGCTTCCCCAGCCTCCAGTACGGCACCAATCGGGTTCTGTGCCCACGCCTCCGATCGCAGCCAGGGCAGCAACCCCGGCAGGGAGCGCTCCAACACACTGCGCGTCGCTGCCGGAACCACCTGCCGGGACAGCGCCCCCGGAGCCGGCCAGGTGCCTCCCACGGTGAGGAGCCAGTCAACCTCCTCATCGTCGCACTGTCTGCGCATCGCTTCCTCCACCACATACTGGTGGCCCGAAACCTGCAGTTCCTCGTGGATCACGGGCCTGAGGCCAGGAAGGCCCAACAGCACATCCAACAGGAAGGAACTGAAACCAGCATCCAATTTGGGATAGTGGAGGATGGAGGTGGTGACCAACAACATGCACACTCGTACAGCTGGTGCCGGGGACCAATCCGGCGTGGAGCGCGTTACCGGATGGAGAAAGGGATTGCCGTCCGGAAAACCTCGGAACCGGCATTCCTGCCCACGGCCGGACCGCGCGGCCGCTGCCCGTCGCGGCAACAAACCTTGTTAAGGATACAGAGCAACTCTGCAGGGTTGCCCTGACTGCCCTGGTGCCGGTCGGCAAGGGTTGCCGGCCAAACCCGGGCGGGGACTAACGCTTGGTGTATTGCGGGGCCTTGCGGGCTCGTTTGAGTCCGGGTTTCTTGCGTTCCTTTTTGCGCGGGTCCCGGGTCAGGAGGCCGAAGGACTTCAGTGTGGCCTGCAGCGCCTGCTGCGCTTCGGAACCATCATCCTCGCTCTTGACCAGGGCCCGGGCGATGCCGTGACCGGCGGCGGCGGCCTGTCCGGACTCGCCTCCGCCCTTGACCCTGACGCTTACATCCACCGCATGCAGCCGGTCGGTGGCCCGCAACGGAGCCAACACCCGTTTGCGACTGGCCTCGCGGCCGAAGAAATCCTCCATCGGCTTGTTGTTGACGATGATCTCTCCCGTGCCGGGAACAATACGCACCCTGGCGGACGCCGTCTTGCGCCTGCCGTTGGCCTCGACATATCTAACGTCCATGGTTCTGTTCCTACAGTTTTACCTGGCGGGGATTCTGGGCTTGATGGGGATGGACACCCTCGGCGTACACCTTGAGTTTGGACAACTGGGCACGACCCTGACGCGTCTTGGGCAGCATGCCCTTGACCGCATCGCGCAGGACGCGGTCCGGGAACCGTTCCAACTGTTCCCGCAGGGCAACCGAGGTCAAACCACCGGGATACCCGGAATGTCGATGGTACTCCTTGGCATTGAGCTTGTCACCGGTGATCTGCACCTTTCCACAGTTGATCACCACCACATAGTCGCCGTTGTCGACGTGGGGAGTGTAGGTCGGTTTGTGCTTGCCGCGCAGCAGCGTGGCAATCCGGGTCGCCAGCCGACCCAACGTCTGGCCTTCGGCATCCACCAGCAGCCATTGCCGCTGAGCATGGGCCTTTTCGGCACTCAAACTGAATGTCTTCACGTTTTGCCTGCCTTCCACATGTCCGAAATCGGAGTCGCATAGGTAACCCGGCTGAGCACCAATCCGTTGGCGGGGGCCGGGCCCGGTGTCACACCGCCAACACTGTCCCTGAAACTGCGCAAATCCGCAAGCGTGAGTTGCCGCCTGCCGACCTTAACCGTCAAGGCCACCATCCGACGCACCATGCGAAAAAGGAACGCATTGGCAGTCACCGTGAAGCGCAGCGCCTGTAGTTCCTCGTTGCCCCGAACGGCCGGATTCCGTTCCCAGCAGGCCTTCAACACGGTGCGCACGGTATGTCCACCGTCTGGAGCCGCTCCCAGAAAGCCAAAGTCCCGCGTGCCTGTCAATAGGGATGCTGCCTGGTTCATGCCGTGCAGGTCCAGGGGAACGGGCACATACCAACAGGCACCTCGCTGCAATGGCCAGCGACGGGGGGCGGTTGGCAACCGATGGGACAGGACATGATACTCGTACGTGCGCGTCAGGGCGTCGAACCGGGGATGAAAGTCCTCGGGCACCCGGTGCACATCCAGGATGGCGACCGATCCGGGCAGGTGGGAGTTCCAGGCACGCGCCAGATCCCACAACGAATGGCGCCAGGAAACATGTGCCCCGATGACTTGGCCGGTGGCGTGGACGCCGGCATCGGTACGACCGGCCGCGGCCACGGCAACACGGGTTCCAACACAGGCATGCAGGGCGGTCTCAAGGGCTTCCTGAACGGTGAAGGCATTGGGCTGGCGTTGATAGCCATGGAACGAACTCCCGTCCCACGCCACGCGCGCCGCTACCGATTGCCGGGACCCCGTTGTGAGATCAGGATTCCTCACCCGCAGCCGTCGTCAACGGGGAATCCACAAATTCGACCAGCACCATCGGCGCCGAGTCGACCTTGCGGGCCCCGAGCTTGATCATGCGCGTGTACCCGCCATTGCGCTCGGCGTAGCGCGGGGCCAGGGTTTCGAACAACCGCTCCACCGACGCGCGGTTCTGGTTCAGCCGGGACATCAGAAGGCGATAGGCATGGACGCGGTTGCCGCCGGTCGCAAGGCCGCGCTTGGCTTTTGTCACCATGCGCTCGGCTTCGCGGCGCATGACCCGTCCCCTGGCCTCCGTGGTGACAATCCGCTCATGCTCAATGAGCTGGTTGACTAGGTTGCGCAGGTTGGCCTTGCTGTGGCCGGGTGCCTTGCCCAGACGGGTGTGCCTAACTCTGTGACGCGTGCTCATGCTCGTGTACTTCCTCGACTTAGGCCGCTTCCGGCTCGCTGACAGACGAAACCGGCGCGGGGACGACATCGGCCTCCGCCTCCGCCTCCAGGCCCGTGGTCTCGGCGGATTCCTCGTCGTCTTCCGGCTCCAGGTACTCGTCCAGGTTCACGCCCGGCAGGCGCAGCATGTCCTTCTTGCGGAGCTGTGTAACAAGTTCGTCCAAGGACTTCTCGCCGAAGTTGCGAATGGCCAGCATCTCCTCGCGGCCCTTCTCCATCATCCGGACCAATTCTCCAATCGTGGCGATCCCGACCCGCTTAAGGCAATTGTAGGTCCGCACATTCAAGTCCAAGTCCTCGACTGAGGATTCGAACATGGCGTTGGGCATCGGTTCCACTTCCTCGACCACCGGCTCCAGCACCTCGGGCGTATCGGTGGATACGACCCGCAGGTGCCGAATGAGAATGTCGGCGGCGGTCTGCATGGCTTCGGACGGATGGATCGACCCGTCCGTCCAGATTTCCAACGACACCTGGTCAAGATCCGTCTGCTGCCCAACCCGATGGTCCTCCACCGCGAACGCCACGTTCACAATGGGACTGAACATGGCATCGATGGGCAGGAATCCGGGCGGGGTGTTGTTGCGTTCCTCTTGGCGGGAAAACCCGTAGCCCTGCTCGACAATCAGGTCAATCTCCAGGTCGGTGGCGCTGTCCGCGGTCAGGAGGTAGTGCTCCGGGTTCAACACTTCCACGTCGTGGCTTGCCATGACATCCGCTGCCGTGTAGATGCCCGGCCGCTGCACATGCAGGGTCAGGGGGGTGGGACGGGACGCATGGGACTTGAGTTCGATTTCGCGCAGGTTCAGGATCAGTTGGGTCGTATCCTCTCGCAGGTTGGGGATGGCGGAGAACTCGTGGTAGATATCCTGAATGCGTACCGCCGTGATGGCAGTCCCCTCCAGGCTGGACAGAAGGACGCGCCGCAAGGACACACCCAAGGTCGTGCCATAGCCGCGGGCAAGCGGCTTGAGCTGAAACTTGCCGTACTTGCGGGTTTCGTGCTCAGTGTGCAGCTTGGGCAGAACCGAGTGTTGCAATGTTCGATCTCCTCGCTGGAACGCGCGCAAGGCCGGGCTCAGCGTGCGCTGTAGTACTCGACAATCAACTGCACATTGAGATCCATCGGGGTTTCCTCGGGCCGCGGTGCCTGCAGCACGCGCCCCTCCAGGGACGATGGATCAAAGGCCAGCCAACTGGGCAAAACGTCGCCCGACCGGAACTCCTGCTGGCTGAAGTAGCGGTTGCCCCGACTGGCGGGACGGACAGTGATCACATCGCCTTCCGCCACCGTGTAGGAGGGGATGTTGTTGCGGCGGCCGTTGACGTCGAAATGGCCATGGGTCACCAGTTGCCGGGCCTGAGCGCGGCTGGTCGCGTACCCCAGTCGATAAACCACATTGTCCAACCGCCTCTCAAGCAGGCTGACCAGGACATCGCCGGTCAGGCCCGGGGCCCGCGTCGCCTCACGGAAGTACCGCCGGAACTGCTTCTCGTAGACGCCGTAGATGCGCCGCGCCTTCTGCTTGGCGCGCAACTGCATGTTGTAGTCGGATTCGCGACGGCGCCGCATGTTCTGCCGCGCGCCGTGTTCCCCAGGAGCATATCCCTTCTTGTCGAAGGAACAGTTCGGACCCGTGCACCGGGTCCCCTTCAGGTACAGCTTTTCACCTTCGCGTCGGCACAGGCGGCACACTGCGTCCGTATATCGAGCCATGAATCCTTCCTTGGAAAACCGCCGGGAACCGGACGGGAACTGCGGGGGCCTGACTAGACCCGCCGCTTTTTGGGGGGCCGACAACCGTTGTGAGCCAGCGGGGTAACATCCGTTATCGACAGAATCTGTAGCTTGGCCGCCACCAGGGCGGACAGGGCATTCTCGCGGCCGGGCCCCGGCCCTTTGACAAACACATGCACCTCGCGGACACCAAATTCGTTGTAGGCCTTGGTACCGGCCTGCTGGCCTGCCAGGCCGGCGGCGTACGGCGTACTCTTGCGGCTGCCGCTGAAGTTGTTGCAGCCGCTGCTGCTCCACACCAGCACCGCGCCGGCGTTGTCCGTTACGGTCACAATCGTGTTGTTGAACGTGGCCCGGATGTGAACCTGGCCAAAGGGGACCTGCCGCTTGTCGCGACGAGCACCGCGTGTGGGTCGAGCCATCTGAAGCCGTCTGCTCCGTGGTGTGTTGCTGAATCGGGAAAGGACTGGTGCGCAGTGGGTTCAGGAACGATCCCGCCGCCGAAACTAGTGCGCGACCCGACGCCGGCCGGCCACGGTCTGCCGCCGGCCGCGGCGCGTGCGGGCATTGGTACGCGTACGTTGGCCGCGGGAGGGCAGGTTGCGTCGGTGGCGCAGGCCCCGATAAGAGCCAATCTCCATCTGGCGGGACAGGTTCATCTGTACTTCCCGCCTCAGGTCGCCCTCGACCATGAGGTTGACATCGATAAACTCGCGCAGGCGGCCGACGTCGGTTTCGCTTAGGTCCTTGACCCGCACCGTCGGATCCACCTGAGTCTGGCGGCAGATGTCCGCGCTGGTGGTTCGCCCGATACCGTAGATATAGGTCAGGGAAAACAGGACCTGCTTGTCCCTGGGAATGTCAACTCCCGCAATACGAGCCATAAAAACCCCTGTGTGGCGTTACCGCAACCGATCCCGACGGACGCGGGTTCAGCCCTGGCGCTGCTTGTGCCTCGGATTGGAGCAGATTACGAACAACGTCCGCTTGCGTCGCACCATGCGGCAATTGTCGCAAATCTTCTTGACGGAGGGCCTTACCTTCATTGCATCTTCCTCGCGCGCGGCCACAGCGGCCCGAAGCGCAGACGGGCATGGTACCGAAATCTCAGAGGCAAGTCAAAATCTGCGGTCCTGCATCCGTGATCGCCACGGTATGCTCAAAGTGGGCGGAAAGGCTTCGATCCTGGCTGATCACGGTCCACTCGTCGCGCAGGAGCCGTGTGCGCCACGTGCCGATTTGGACCATGGGTTCCAGGGCCACGGTCAGGCCGGACGGAAACGGACAGTTGGCTTCCTCGGAATTGGGTCGCAGGAAGTGCAGTAGTTGCGGTGGTTCGTGCAGCTGCCGTCCGACCCCGTGGCTGGTGTATTCCCGGACCACCTGGAGCTGCTCCGCATGGACGTGGGTCACGATGGCGCGGGCAATATCGTTGCCCGTGCCGCCCACGCGAGCCGCCTGAATGGCGGCGTACAGGCTGTTCTCGGTGGCCTGCAGCAAGTGTCGAGCCTTCTCGCCAATTTCGCCAACCGGGTAAGTCCAGGCCCTGTCGCCAATGAACCCGTCGTGTACGACACCAACATCGATGCTGACGATGTCGCCCTCGCGCAGGATCCGATCAGCGGCCGGAATGCCGTGCACCAGTTCCTCGTTGACGCTGATGCAGGTATGGCCGGGAAACCCCTGGTAGCCCAAAAAGGCGCTGCTGCCACCGGCCGCGGCAATGAAGTCCGCACTCAGGTTGTCCAGTTCGAGGGTGGACACCCCCGGCCGGATTGCGTCCACCAGCATGCGGTGAGCCTCGGCCACGATCCGGCCGGCCTCCCGCATGCGGACGATCTCGTCCGGAGTCTTGACCGTCCAGGCAGGTTTGAAGGGCTCCTTTCCCTTGCCGCGCACGGCCCCCAAACGCCGCGCCATTCTACGCCGCCGTCTGCGGAATCTCATTCGGGCGCGAACTCCACGAGGCCGGCCAGAGCCTCCCGCAGGCGGATGGCGACCTGGTCCGGCGTGCCATCCGCCTCCACCGTCAGGAGTCTCCGCAGGGCATGATAGTAGCCCACGAGTGGGGCGGTCTCCCGGTAGTAGGCCAGGATGCGCCGTTCCACCGTGGCAGGATTGTCGTCGTCACGCCGGTACAGTTCACCACTGCACTGATCGCAGACCCCGTCCACCTGTGGTGGAGCAAACCGAATGTGCCAAATCTGACTGCAGTCCCGGCACTGGCGCCGGCCCGTGATGCGGTTCATGCACTCCGTGTCGTCCAGGTTCAGGCAGACTGCCTGCAGGGTTGCTGCGCCCGCTCCTGCGAGCTCCGCCATGGCGTCCGCCTGAATCAGATTCCGGGGGAAACCGTCGAGCAGGGCGCCACCCGCACAGTCGGGCTGCGACAGTCGGTCCCGGACCATGTCGATCGTAACCGTGTCCGGCACCAGATCGCCGGCGTTCATGATGCTCTCGGCCAGCAGCCCCAGTTCCGTGCGCTGTTGCAGATTTTCCCGGAACAGGTTGCCGGTCGACACGTGCGGCAGGCCACTGACAGCAGCCAGCCTTTCCACCTGGGTCCCCTTGCCGGCCCCGGGCGCACCCAGAAAAATCAGGTACAGCACAACTGAACTCACTTCCGTGCCCGGACCGCCGGGATGGGGCGCGAACCGTCCCGGATTCGTCCGCTAGCGGATGAACCCCTCGTAGTTGCGCATCATGAGCTGCGACTCGATCTGCCGCATCATGTCAAGCACAACACCGACCACAATCAGCAGGCCGGCACTCGAAATCAAGAGCGTGCTCTGGCCGCCGCTCACCGCACCACCACCGAACACCAGGCCCACCAGAAAGGGCAGGATGGCAATGAAACCCAGGAACACCGCACCAAAAAAGGTGATGCGTGAAAGCACACCCTGGAGGTACTCGGCAGTGCGGGGTCCGGGACGCAGGCCGGAGATAAACCCGCCCTGCTGGCGCAGCGTGTTGGGCAGGTCCTGCTGTCGGAACATGACATCGGCGTAGAAATAGGTGAACGCCACCACCAGCAGGAAATAGGCCAGCCAGTAGGCCCAGTTGGACGGGGACATGATGTTGGCCACCACCGCCGCAGCCTGTCCCAGCCACCCGCTCGAGGTGGTCATGAAAGAGGCCAGCGTACTGGGGAAGATCAGCAGGCTCTGGGCAAAAATCAGGGGAATCATGCCCGTACTGTTGATTTTCATGGGGATGTAGGACGACTGTCCCCCCACCACCATCTGCCGGTTGCCGCGCATGGCGCGCACCCGCCTTCCGTACTGCACCGGAATGCGTCGCTGCCCCTCGTTGACCCAAACGATCAGGGCAATCGTGAGAATGGTGATGATGGTGAAAATCACCAGCAGGTCCCAGCGCCCGGACACCACAATCTGCCTGACCTGCTGGGGCAGGCTGGCCACGATGCCGGCAAAGATGATCAGGGACACGCCGTTGCCGATGCCCTGCTGCGTCAGCAGTTGGCCCAGCCAGACGGCAAACATCGTGCCGGCGGCCATGCCCACCACAATGGTCAGGGACGACAGCAGGCTGGAACCGGAGAAGCCCCAGTTGGTGAATATTGGAACCCCTCCGCCGAACGACGAGTTCAGCAGCGTCGCCTGGCCCACGGCGTACACAATGGCAAGCGGGATGGTCAGATAGTAGGTGAACTTGTTGATTTGTGCCCGGCCGCGTTCGCCTTCCCGGCTCAGTTCCTGCAGCTGCGGTACCATCGGCACCAGCAGCTGCATGATGATGGACGACGTGATGTACGGATAGACCCCGAGTGCCATCACGCCCATCTGGGCCAGGGCGCCGCCGCTGAAAAAGTTGAGCATGTTGAGCAGGATGTTCGGATCCTGCGTAAACAACTGGTCCAGCGCGGCTGCATTGACGCCCGGCAACGGAATGTGGGCACAGAGCCTGTAGATCACCAGGATGCCGATCGTAATCAGCAGCTTGGTGCGCAGATCCGGCAGCGTGAACGCGCTGCGGACAGCCGTCAACATGGTGTCAGGGCCTGTCGAGAGCTTCGATGGTCACCGTGCCGCCTTGGGCCAACACGGCCTCGCGGGCGTCACGGCTGCATCGGTGTGCGTGCAGCGAAAGCCGGTGTGGCAGTTCGCCGCGACCAAGCACCACCACGGGCTCGCTGGTGTTCGAGGTAAAGCCGACATCCGCCAGAACCTGAAGCGTAACCTCCGTTCCTTCCGGGAACACGGCACCCAGTTCGTCGAGGTTGATCGGTGTGTACGTCACCTTGCCGTAGCGCTTGAAACCTCGCAGCTTCGGCAAGCGCTTGACCAGCGGAAGCTGGCCGCCCTCGAAGGTTGGATGGAACTTGCGGCCGGAACGGCTGCCTTGGCCCTTGGTGCCGCGGCCGCAGGTCTTGCCGCGGCCGGATCCGGTGCCCCGGCCCACACGCTTGCGATTGGGTCCGGACGGCAGGCTTTCGCCCAACTCATGCAGTTTCACGCGTTCTCCTCCTGCGCGGCGCCCGCCGCGGTCCGATCCGCTTCTTCAAACTCCACCAGATGCGACACCGCGGCGATCATGCCGCGGGCGGCAGGAGTGTCGACCACTTCCACAGTCTGGTGCAGCCGCCGCAGCCCCAGGGCCCGGAGGGTGTCCTTCTGCCGTTGCCGGTACCCGATGGCGCTCTTGACCTGTGTGACCTTCAACACTTTGGCTTGGCTCATGTCTAATTCTGCTCCCGCGTCCAAAAGGGGGCTAGACTCTCGGCCGGCACGCCGCGGGCTTGGGCCTCGGAGCGGTGATCCTGCAGTGACTGCAGGGCTTGGAATGTGGCCTGGGTTACGTTCAGCCGGTTGTTGGAGCCCAGCGACTTGGTCAGGATGTCCGAAATCCCGGCCACCTCGATGACCGGACGTACCCCCCCACCGGCGATCACACCGGTGCCGGGGCTGGCCGGACGCAGCAGGACCCGCGCCGCCCCCATGCGCATTTCGATGGGATGGGGAATGGTGGTGCCGACAATCGGCACCGGCACCATGCCGGCCTTGGCCTGCTCCCGCGCCTTGCGGATGGCTTCCGGCACCTCGCGCGCCTTGCCAATTCCGATGCCGACCTTGCCCTTGCGGTCACCCACGGCCAGCACTGCCCGGAAGGCAAAGGTCCGACCTCCCTTGACCACCTTCGCCGTACGGGTGATTTGGATTACGCGGTCCTCAAGTTCGTCGCCGGAATCCCGGTCACGCCCGCGCTCGTTCTGTCTGGATTGCACCGTGGCTTGCTCCCGAAAGGTTGGGTGAAGTACTAAAAGTCAAGGCCGCCGGACCGACTCCCGTCGGCCAGGGCCTTGACCCGGCCATGGAAGCGGTAGCCGCCGCGGTCGAACACGGCCGCGTTGTACCCGGCAGCCACGGCCCGTTCGGCAAGCACCTCGCCCACCTTGCGCGCCGCAGCCGTCGGCTGTTCCCCGGACAGCTGCTCGCGCAGCTCGCGTTCGTTGGAACTGGCCGCTACCAGGGTGCGGCCGGCCTCATCGTCGATCAACTGGGCCGAAATGTGCGCGGAACTGCGGAACACGTTCAGCCGGGGCCGCGCAGGCGTGCCGGCGAGCCGGTTGCGTAACCGGCGATGGCGCTTCAGCCGCGCGTGGTGTCGATTATTGTGTTGTCGCTGCATGTCTAGTCCTGTGGTGGCGAACAACCTAGATGGCGGCCCTGCCGGCCTTGCCGGCCTTGGTGCGAACCCATTCGTCCCGATAGCGGATGCCGGCTCCTCCGTACGGGGTTGGCGGACGTTCGCCCCGAATCAGGGACGCCAAGTGGCCGACGTCGTGTTTGCAGATGCCTTCCACCGTGATGACCCGACCCGACTGATCCACATCGAGCTTGATTTCCTTGGTGGAAGCGTATTCAACCGGATGACTCTTCCCGACTTGCAGAACCAGGTTGCTGCCCTTCATCGAGGCCCGGTAGAAGTCGCCGTGGACTTCCAGGATACGGGTAAAGCCCTGGGTCACGCCGGTGACCATATTCTGAATCAGAGCCCTGGCCAGCCCGTGCAGGGCCTTCAGGTCCTGGGAATTGCCGCGCCGGGCGATGGTCAGCACACCGTCCACCACAGTTACGTCAAGCCGCTGCGAAATGCGTTCGGTCAGGGCGCCGCGCGGACCGGACACCTCCACATACTGGCCCGGGGTGACCTTAACGCTGACGCCGCTGGGCAGTGCGACGGGCTGGTTGCCAATGCGTGACATGAAACTGGATCCTGTGTTGCCTTCCTAGCGGGACCTTTACAACTACCAGACTTCGCAGAGGACTTCGCCCCCCACCCGGGCGCGCCGGGCCTGCTGGCCGGTCATGATGCCCTGCGGCGTGGTCAAAATCCAGATGCCAAGACCACTGCGTACCCAGCGGACGTCGCGCCAGCCAGCGTAGACGCGCCGGCCTCGCTTGCTGACTCGGCGCAAGTGCGAAATCACGGGGGCGCCGTGGCGGTCGTACTTGAGGTCCAACTCGAGGTTGGTGTGACTGCCCGCCTTGCGCACATGCAGATCGGAGATGAAACCCTCCCGCTTGAGAATGCGTGCCAAGTCCACCCTGACCGACGACGACGGCATGGTTACCTGCGGATGCTGCATCTGCTGCGCGTTGCGGATGCGAGTCAGGAAATCCGCGATCGGATCAACATTCATGACTGTGATGCTCCTTGGACGCCATCCCTACCAGCTGGACTTGACAACGCCGGGTATGCGCCCTTCCAGGGCTTCACCCCGGAAGCATATCCGGCACAGGCCGAACCGGCGCATGTACGCGCGGGGGCGGCCGCATTTGGCACAGCGGTTGCGTACTCGGTTTGGGTACTTCCGCTTGGTCTCCCGGCAAATCATCGATGTCTTGGCCACAGGCGCTCGCTTCCTCAATTGCAGGTGTGAATCAGGA
The DNA here is from genome assembly GCA_965208365.1 of Caldilineaceae bacterium. Classification (GTDB taxonomy): domain Bacteria; phylum Chloroflexota; class Anaerolineae; order Caldilineales; family Caldilineaceae; genus Bin34. The sequence goes on from OZ242330.1 coordinate 4,410,694, forward strand.
TGGCGGCCGGTTCAGTGTGAACCCGGCCGAACAAAGGGCATGTTGAACTGATCCAGCAGGAAGCGTCCCTCCTCGTCCCTGCTGGCCGACGTGACAATGGTCACCTCGAGGCCCCTGACGGCGTCGATGTCGTCATAGCTGATTTCGGGGAAGATCAACTGCTCGGTCAAGCCCACGGTGTAGTTGCCGCGACCGTCGAAGGCATCCGGCGAGAGTCCCCGGAAATCCCGCTGGTGGGGAATGGCGATGTTGATCAGCCGATCCAGAAAATGCCACATACGATGACCGCGCAGGGTCACCTTGACTCCCACCGGCATACCTTCGCGCAGTTTGAACGTGGCAATCGAGCGGCGCGCCCGCGTCACGACCGGCTTCTGGCCGGTGATGCGCGTCAGGTCCTGCACCGCGGCCTCGACCGCGCGCCCGTTGGTCAGCGCTTCGCCCAGGCCGATGTTGACGGCGATCTTGGTTACGGTGGGAGACTGCAGCGGACTCGTATAGCCGAACTCCTTCATCATGGCGGGCACAACCTGCGTCCGGTATTGGGCCAGCAACCGCGGCACCGGTCGGCTCGACCGCATGGCAGGTTGTTCAACGGTAGCTTGTTCGCTCATGGCAATAGCATCCAGGCAAGAAAAACGGGTGTCCGTCCGAGCCTACTCGGCCGCGGCGATCGGCTCACCGGAACGGCGGTCGAAACGAATCTTGTCGCCCGCATCGAGGCGATACCCCACACGCGTGGGCCGGTCATTGGTGCCTAGCACCATCACATTGCTGATGTGAATAGGGGCCTCGAACTCCACGATGCCCCGTTGCGTTTGGGTCCGGCCGGTGGCGCGCTGGTGGCGGGTCCTGAGATTGATCCCCTCCACCACCACGTACACCCGGTTGGGATCCGGCTTGCCGTCGCGCCTGCGCTTGTACCGTATCTCGCGCACGCTGCCGCGCTCGCCCTTGCTGGCGCCGGCAATCACTTCGATCTGGTCGCCGACCCTCACCTTCTGCTTCACTGGTTCCTTCTCCTGTCTGGCCGGCCGCTGTTTCAAAGCACTTCGGGGGCCAGGGAGATGATGCGCATGAAGCCCCGCTCCCGCAGTTCCCTGGCCACCGGACCGAAGATGCGCGTTCCCCGCGGAAAGCGGGAATCGTCCACAATCACTGCGGCGTTTTCGTTGAAACGAATGTAGCTGCCGTCAGCCCTGCGCACCGGATTGCGCGTGCGGACAATCACGGCCTTGACCACTTCGCCCTTGCGCACGGTGCTGGCCGGGGCCGCGGACCGGACGGACGCGGTCACGATGTCGCCGACCTTGCCGTGCCGGCGTACACTCCCCCCCATCACCCGGATGGTGAGCAGCTCCTTGGCACCGGAATTGTCCGCCACCTTGAGGCGGCTTTCCTGCTGAATCATCAACTTGGCATCCTGTTGCGGTGAAGGTGCAAACTACACCTCCACCTCGTCGGGGGCGGGGGCGCGGGCCGTCACCTCTTCCACGAAGAAGTGCTTGCGCCGCGAGATGGGTCGGCACTGACGAATGCGGACGGAGTCACCCATGCGGGCCTGGTTGTCCTCGTCGTGCACCTGGTAGCGCTTGTAGGTGCGGATAATCTTGCCGTACAGGGGATGGCGCTTGGTGCGCTCCACCCGTACGGACACGGTCTTGTCCATGGAGTCCTGCACCACAGTGCCGGACAGGACCTTGCGCCGCTCACGCATCGTGCTCGCCCTCCATCTCCGCCATGAGTTCCCTTTGTCTCTGCACGGTGCGGATGCGGGCCAGTTCCTTGCGCACCTGGCCTGCCCGCGACGTGTTTTTCTGCTGGCCCGTGATCATCTGGAACCGAATGTTCCGCAACTCGACATGGCAGTTCCCGGCCATCTCTTCCAGTTCGGCGTCGTTCTTTTCCGCCAGTTCCCTGGCCTTCAACTGCGGCATGGGGCTTGGTCTCCCGTTCAGGCATCCTGTCGCTGGATGAACTGGGTGCGCATGGGCAGCTTGTGCTGCGCCAGGCGCAGCGCCTCCCGGGCCTGGTCCTCCGGCACACCGGTCATCTCGAACAGCACGCGTCCTGGCTTCACCACGGCCACGTAGTATTCGACGTTGCCCTTGCCGGAACCCATGCGGGTCTCCGCCGCGCGCTGCGTGACAGGCTTGTCCGGGAACACCCGAATCCACAGCTTACCGCCCCTGCGCACATAGCGCACGATGGCACGCCGGGCCGCCTCTATCTGGCGACTCGTGATCCAGTGGGGCTCGACCGCCTGCAGGGCGTACGTGCCGAAGTCCACGGTGTTCCCACGCCCGGCCATGCCGCGCATGCGGCCGCGATGGCGCTTGCGGTGCTTTTCCCTTCTGGGCATCAACATTGACCGTTCTCCTTACCTCACCGTGTACGCCAGGTACCGTCTCCCAAGGAACGGATTAGGCGATGTCCCGGTAACGGTTGTGGTATTCCTGGCCCGGCAGGACCTCGCCGCGGTAGATCCAAACCTTTACGCCAATGACGCCATAGGTGGTCCGGCCCACATCGGTTCCGTAGTCGATGTCGGCGCGCAGCGTGTGGCGCGGCACCTGGCCGCGGCGGAAGGAATCGACGCGGCCCATGTCGCTACCGCCCAGGCGCCCGGACACGGTGATCATGAATCCCTTGGCACCCTGGCGCATCGCCCGCTGACCGGCCGAGCGCATCGCCCGGCGCCAGCTGACGCGGCGCTCCAACTGCTCGCCCACGCTGCGCGCCACCAGCGGCGCGCTCAGCTCGGGCCGGTTCAGTTCCTTGACATCGATGCGAATACTGCGGCCCGTGATTCGGAGCAGCTGCTCCCGCAGCTCGTTGACGGTGGCTCCTTTGCGGCCGATGATCATGCCGGGACGTGCCGTCTCGACAATCACTTCCACCTGGTTGGATTGGCGTTCGATGTCAATGTGGCTGATGTTGGCATCCGGCAGCCGATTCCTGATCGTGTCCCGGATTGCCCGGTCCTCGTTCAGCAGTGCGACATATTCTCTGCCGGAGGAGTACCAGCGGCTGTGGTGTTCCTTGATCAACCCCAGCCGGAACCCCATCGGGTGAACTTTGCGACCCATTCGTTACCTCAAATTGCTTCTTCGAGCCAGTCGTCAGCGGCATCCACTTCGTCGAGCACCACGGTGATGTGCGACGAGCGCCGCCGCCAGGGCTTGAACCGTCCCCGACCGGCGAACCGGCGCCATCGGCGCATCGGGGCCTGATCGGCGTAGACGGCCTTGATGTACATGTCGTCCTGGTCCAGACCCAGGTTCTCGCTGGCGTTGTGCAGCGCGCTGGTGATGGTGCCCGCAAGCACCCCCGCAGCCCGTTGCGGCATGTGGCGCAGCATGTCCACAGCCTCTAGGGCATGCATGCCGCGCACCTCGTTGACCACCAGCCTAGCCTTGCGGGCACTGATTCCCGTAAAGCGCATCTTGGCTGTCACTTCCATAATGCAGATTTGCCTCCTTCGCCGCCAAATCGCCCCGGTGCTACCGTGCCGAAGTGCCGCGCTCGGACCGCAGATGGCCGCGGAAGTAGCGCGTGGGGGCAAACTCGCCCAGTTTGTGGCCAACCATGTTTTCCGTGATCAGGACCGGCACGTGGCGACGGCCGTCATGGACCGCGATCGTGTGGCCGACGAACTGCGGAAAGATGGTGGAGGCCCGGGCATAGGTGCGGATGACCCGCCGTTCGTTGCCTTCGTTCATGGCCTCGATGCGCCTGAGCAGCTTGACATCGACATAGGGCCCCTTCTTGAGGGATCTGGACATTGGGTGCTCCTCAAAATCAACGCCGCTTGGATCGGCGGCGCACGATGTTGCGATCGGTTCTGGGGTTGCGGCGGGTCCTGGCTCCCAACGCCGGCCGACCCCAGGGGGTCTTGGGAGACGGCATGCCAATCGGCGACCGGCCCTCGCCGCCGCCATGCGGATGCGAGGCGGGATCCATGGCCACACCGCGCACGGTCGGACGGCGTCCCATCCAGCGGCGGCGACCAGCCTTGCCCTGCTCGAGGTTGGCATGGTCGGTGTTGCCCAACTGGCCGATCGTGGCCATGCAGTCCATGCTGAAGAACCGAACCTCGCCGGACGGCAGGCGCACCTGCGCCATGACGCCCTCCTTGGCCGTCAAACGGGCCGCGGTGCCGGCGCTCCTCACCAGTTGTCCGCCGCGCCCCGGGTAAATCTCCAGATTGTGCAGGAGGGCGCCCAGGGGAATGTTGCGGATGGGCAGCGCGTTGCCCGGCAAAATTTCCGCATCGGGTCCCGACATCACTTCGCGGCCGATGTACAGGCCTTCGGGAGCGAGGATGTAGCGTCGCTCGCCATCCCGGTACTGGACCAGGGCGATGCGCGCACTGCGATTGGGATCGTACTCGACCGACAGGACCCGTGCCGGCATGCCGATGCGGTCGCGCCGGAAGTCCACAATCCGGTAGCGGCGCTTGTGGCCGCCGCCCCGGTGCCGAACCGTGATCACGCCGCGGTTGTTGCGGCCGCCGCGGCGGCGCAGGGGCGCGACCAGGGACCGCTCGGGCTTTTCCCGGGTGATCTCCTCGAATGTCGGGCCGCTCATGTTGCGGCGGCCCGGCGAGGTGGGGTTGAATATCTTGACGGGCATGGCTCGGTTGCCTCAGTCCCCTTCGTACACGTTGATGGTCTCGCCCTCGGCGAGTGTGACCACCGCCTTCTTCCACTTCGGGCTGCGGATGAACACGCGGTTGCCGCGCCGGCGGGTTTTGGCCGGCATCACCAGGATGCGCACCGACGCGACTTCGACATCGTAGAGTGCCTGCACGGCCTCCCGCACCTGTAGCCGATTGGCACCCATGTCCACCTTGAATGTGTACTTGCCGTCGGCCTCCGCATACATCGTCTTTTCCGAGACGACAGGATTCTGAATCACCTGATGTAGGTTCATGTCGCCGCGCCTCCCAGCCAGTCTTCAAGTCCGGCCTGGGCATCCTGCGTGACCAGCACCACATCCGCCTGCAGCAGGTCTCGGACGTTGGCATACATGTAGTGCAGGGTCCCGACCCCGGTCAGGTTGCGGATCGCCCTCAGCATCGAATCACTGCCGGGGCCGTGCACGATCAACGTGCGCCGATCCCGGATCTGCATGGCGCGGAGCAGGGCGTCCATGTCCCTGGTCTTGAGATCCCGGCCGAATCCACTCTCCACGATGCGAATGGCCTCGGCCTCGGCCTTGACGGTCAGGGCACTGCGCACGGCAGCGCGGCGCATGGCCTTGGGCATCTGCTTGCGGTAGCTGCGCGGAGTCGGCCCGAACACGGTACCGCCGCCCACCCACTGCGGAGCCCGAATCGTGCCCTGACGGGCACGGCCGGTCCCCTTTTGGCGCCATGGCTTGCGTCCACCGCCCCGAACCTCGCCCCGTGTGCGGGTTTTGTGGGTGCCCTGACGGGCATTGGCCAGCTGGCGCACCAGAGCCTGCTGCATCAAACTGGCGTTGACCGGCGCCTGAAACACGGAGGCGTCCAGATCGGCGGTGCCGACGACTTCGCCGGCTGTATTCCAAACTTCGGCTTTCATGTTGCGTTGCGTACGGACCGCCCGTGCCGCCTCCCGGAACCGGGAAGGCAAGCGGTTCAGACCTTTATCGCCCCCCGGATGGTGACCAAGCCGTCGGCGGGACCGGGCACCGCACCCTTGACGGCCAGCAGATGCTTCTCCGCATCGACCAATACCACGCGCAGGTTGTGCAGAGTGGTGCGGTCGTTGCCCATGCGCCCGGGGCCGCGAGAACCCTTGAAGGTGCGGCCCGGCGTAGTGCCTGCACCCCGGGAACCGGGAGCGCGGTGCCGATCGCTCTGGCCGTGGGTCTTGGGACCGCCCGCGAAACCGTAGCGTTTCACCGCACCGGCGAACCCCTTGCCTTTGCTAACGCCGGTCACGTCCACCTTGTCGCCTTCAGCAAAGGCCGCAACCGTAATTTCGTCGCCCGGGGCCATCTCGGCCGGGCCACCGAGCCGAACTTCCCGCAGGTGGCGCAAAGCCGGCAGTCCAGCTTTGGTCAGATGGCCGCGCTCGCCGCCCGAAAGCCTGCGCTCCGGAACTTCTTCGTAGCCAATCTGGACGGCGTGGTAGCCGTGTTCGGCATGATTCTTGACAGCTGTGATCCGGCACGGGCCGGCCTGGATGACGGTCACCGGCACGGCGCTGCCGCTCTCCGCGTCGAAGAGCTGGGTCATGCCCACCTTGCGACCGAGAATCTGCTTCATGTGTATTCAGCCTCGCACGGTTCCCGGCAGGAACTACAGCTTGATCTCGACATCGACGCCGGCAGGCAGGTTCAACTTGGTCAGGCTCTCGCTGGTGCGCGGAACCGGATCGACCACGTCAATCAACCGCTTGTGGGTGCGGATCTCGAACTGCTCGCGGCTGTCCTTGTCCTTGAAGGGGGATCGGATCACCGTGAACTTCTCGATGCGCGTGGGCAGTGGCACGGGGCCGACCACCTGGGCTCCGGAGCGTTCCGCCGCCTCCACGATCTCGCGGGTGGACGCGTCCAACAGTCGGTGATCGTAGGCCTTGAGCTTGATGCGAATGGTTGATTTGGGAGGCATCCTGGCGTGTCCTCTGGCGCGTGGCGAAAAAACCGGAGCCCCTGGGGACCCCGGCCAAGACTACTCGAGGATTTCGGTGATGGAGCCGGCGCCGACGGTGCGGCCGCCCTCGCGGATGGCGAAGCGGGAGCCGGTCTCGAGGGCCACGGGGGCAATCAGCTCGACCTCCATCTCGACGTTGTCGCCCGGCATCACCATGTCCACGCCCGTGGGCAGCGTAATCGAGCCCGTGATGTCCAGCGTGCGGATGTAGAACTGCGGCCGGTAGCCCGGGAAGAAGGGCTTGTGGCGCCCCCCCTCCTCCGAGGTCAGCACGTAGACCGCGGCCCGGTAGCGCGTGTGCGGCGTGATGCTGCCCGGCTGCGCCAGCACCTGCCCCCGCTCCACCTCGTCCCGGTCCACCCCCCGCAGCAGGCAGCCCACGTTGTCCCCCGCACGCCCCTCGTCCAGCAGCTTGCGGAACATCTCGACCCCCGTCACCGTCGTCCGGTGCGTCGCCTTCAACCCCACGATCTCCACTTCCTCCATCGGCTTGATCAGACCCCGCTCCACGCGGCCCGTCACCACCGTCCCCCGCCCCTTGATCGAGAAGACGTCCTCGATCGGCATCAGGAAGCTCCGCTCCACGTCCCGCAGGGGCTCCGGGATGTAGCTGTCCACGGCCGCGATCAGCTCCCGGATGCAGGCGTACTCCGGCGCCTCCGGATCCGTGCTCCCGCTCTCCAGCGCCGCCAGGGCCGACCCCCGGATCACCGGTATGTCGTCCCCCGGAAACTCGTACTCGTCCAGCTGCTCCCGCAGCTCCAGCTCCACCAGCTCCAACAGCTCCTCGTCCTCCATCATGTCCACCTTGTTCAGGAAGACCACCATCGCCGGCACCTCCACCTGCCGCGCCAGCAAGATGTGCTCCCGCGTCTGCGGCATCGCCCCGTCCGGCGCCGACACCACCAGCATCGCCCCGTCCATCTGCGCCGCACCCGTGATCATGTTCTTGATGTAGTCCGCATGCCCCGGACAGTCCACGTGCGCATAGTGCCGCGCCGCCGACTCGTACTCCACGTGCGAGATCGCGATCGTGATCCCCCGGTCCCGCTCCTCCGGCGCATTGTCGATCGCATCGAAGGCCTCGAACTCCGCCAGCCCCTGCAGCGACAATACCTTCGTGATCGCCGCCGTCAAGGTCGTCTTGCCGTGGTCCACATGCCCAATCGTGCCCACGTTCACATGGGGCTTCGTCCGCTCAAATACCGCCTTGCCCATCTTCCTCTTCCTGTTGCAACTGGAATTGACTTGGACCAATCAATGGACACCGATTCAACGCGACAGCAAAGACCGCACTCCACCTGGAGGTCTGCCGACCCCGACCTGCGGAGAGCGTTCCCCTGGGGAACTTGGCCGCGTCCGATAAGCAACCCCGAATCCGGAGTCACGAAGGGGCAGTATAGCCATACGGTCGCACCCCATGCAAAAACAGCCCCAGGCCGATCGCCGCGGCGGGCGGGCGTCAACGGGAGCGGACATCGTCGTCCAGCTTGGCGGGGGCATACCGATCGAACTGCATGGAGAAGTTGCCCCGGCCGCTGGTGATGGACCGCAGCGTGGTGGCATAGCCGAACATTCCGCGCAGAGGCACCGAAGCCTGGATCTGATTCATGCCTTGCCCATGCGGCTCCATGTTGGAAACCCGTCCCAGACGTCCGTTCAGGTCCCCCATCACGTCGCCGGTATACACCTCGGGGGTAAGCACTTCGATCGACATCATGGGTTCCAACAGAATGGGATGGGCGCGCGCCATGCCGTCGCGGAATCCCATGCTGGCGGCAATGTGAAAGGCGCGTTCGTTGGAGTCCACGGGGTGAAAGGAACCATCCACCAGCGTCACCTTGACATCGACCACTGGGTAGCCCTCCATCGTTCCATTCAGCATCGCGTCCGCGATCCCCCGCTCAATGGGTGCAAAGAACTGCTGGGGCACCGCGCCGCCGACGATCTTGGTTTCGAACTCGAAGCCCGCACCTGCGGCGTTTGGTTCCAAGACCAGTTCCACGTGTCCGAACATGCCGCGGCCTCCGGTTTGGCGTACAAACCGGCCCTCGGCTCGCACCGTCCGCGTAATCGTTTCCCGGTAGGCCACCTGCGGTTCGCCCACATTGCAGCCCACCTGGAATTCCCGCATCATGCGATCCACGATGATGTCGAGGTGAAGCTCGCCCATGCCGCTGATCAGGGTCTGGCCGGTGTTCTCGTCGTAGCCGACCTGGAACGTCGGATCCTCCTCGGCCAGTTTGTTGAGTGCAATGCCCATCTTGTCCTGATCCGCCGTGGTTCGGGGTTCCACCGCGATGCGCACCACCGGTTCCGGGAACTCAATCGCCTCCAGCCGAACCGGACGTTGGCGGGCATACAGGGTCTCGCCGGTGAAGCTGCCCTTGAGGCCCACAATGGCCGCGATGTCCCCGGCACGACACGACTCGATTTCCTCCCGCTTGTCCGCATACATCTGCATCAGGCGGCCGATGCGTTCGCGCCGCCCGTCGCGGCTGTTGTAGATGGTCTCGCCCACGCTGAGGGTTCCGCCGTAGGCCCGCACGTAGGACAGCCGGCCCACATAGGGATCCGTCACGACCTTGAACACCAGACCGGCGAACGGTTCGTCGGGATCCGGATGAACCTCCACCACGTCGCCCGTATCGGGGTGTCTGGCTTCCACGGGAGGCACGTCGGCCGGACTGGGCAGGTAGACGGTAATGGCGTCGAGCAGGGGCTGGATGCCTTTGTTTCTGAGGGCCGTCCCACACAGCACCGGCACCAGATCGCCGCGCAGGATCGCAGTGCGGAGGGCTTGCCTGAGATCCTCGGTGTCCAACTCCTCGTCCTCCAGGAAGGCGGACATCAGCTCGTCGCTCGACTCGACGATCTTCTCCACCATGGCCTCGCGCGCGGCCCGCGCCGCCGCCATGAGCTCCGTCGGAATGTCGGTTGTTTCAGGCTGGGATCCCAGCTGGTCGGTAAAGAGATGGGCGTTCATCTCCATCAGATCGACCACGCCGGCGAAACTTTCCTCGAAACCAATCGGCATCTGGACCAGCACCGGATTGGCCCCCAGCTGTTCCTCAATCATGGCCACCGTGCGATCCAGATTGGCCCCCAGCCGGTCCATCTTGTTGATGAAGCAGATGCGCGGCACGCCGTAGTTGTCGGCCTGGCGCCAAACTGTTTCCGTTTGGGGCTCCACCCCGGCCACCGCGTCGAACACCACCACGCCGCCGTCCAGGACTCTCAGACAGCGCTGCACCTCGGCCGTGAAGTCGATGTGGCCCGGGGTGTCGATGATGTTGATCCGGCACTCGGTGCCGGTGACGGAGTGGCACCAGTGGGTCGTGATGGCTGCCGCCGTGATCGTAATGCCCCGCTCGCGCTCCTGCTCCATCCAGTCCGTGACGGCCGTGCCCTCGTGGACCTCACCCATGCGGTGTGTGCGCCCCGAGTAGAACAGGATCCGTTCGGTGGTGGTCGTCTTGCCCGCGTCGATGTGGGCAATGATGCCGATATTGCGTATGTGCTCGAGGGGATGGTTGGCACTCATGGGATTTGCCTGGTCGGGATTCGCGCGCGCTCACCGAGCCCGAAACGGCGGCCCGCAGGACGTGGGTCGCCGCTCCGGCCGGTGTTCGGCGGAGACAATATTGAGTTGGCGGGGAAAGACGGTCCGGCGACGCGCCCTATCGGAAGTGCGTGAAGGCCCGGTTGGCGTCGGCCATGCGATGGGTGTCGTCGCGCCGTTTGATGGTGGCGCTCTCCCCATTGATGGTTTCGATCAATTCCTGCGCCAGGCGACTGGCCATGTCGCGGCCGCCCCGCTGACGGGCATGGTTGATGAGCCAGCGCATGCCAAGGGCCTGCTTGCGCTCGAAGCGCACCTCCATCGGCACCTGGTAGGTGGCTCCGCCCACGCGCCGCGGCCTGACTTCGACGCGCGGCATGGCCCGTTCCAAGGCAGTGTTGAAAATCTCAATCCCGGGCTGGCCGAGACGCTGCTCGGCGATGTCCAGGGCACCGTAGACAATGCGCGTCGCGGTCGATTTCTTGCCGTGGAGCATCAAGTTGTTGATGAACTTGGCCAAGTCCGTCGAACCGTAGCGGGGATCGGGCTCAATCTCCCGAACGGGCGGTCTGTTTCTTCTGGGCATGTGCTTGTCCTGCTTACCGCGTCAACACGCTGCTGTTCCCAACGGATCAACTCTTCTTGGTGCCGTAGCGGCTGCGGCCGCGCCGCCGGTTTTCGACCCCGGTGGCGTCAAGGGCCCCGCGCACGATCTGGTAGCGCACACCCGGCAAATCGCGCACCCCGCCGCCCCTGATCAACACCACACTGTGTTCCTGAAGGGTATGACCCTCGCCCGGAATGTAGGCCGTGACCTCCATGCCGTTGGTCAGACGCACCCGGGCCACCTTGCGCAGCGCCGAATTCGGCTTGCGGGGCGTGGTGGTCCGCACCTGCGTGCAAACGCCGCGCTTCTGCGGGTTGCCGGTCTTGCTGGTGCGGGTGCGACCGGTCAGAGTGTTGTGTGTCACCCGCAGGGCCGGCGCATTCATCTTCTTGGGTTTGGACTTGCGCCCTTTGCGGACGAGCTGGTTGATGGTCGGCAAAAGGTCCTCCGCCGCGCGTGTGGGCGGATCCCACACGACCGGGGACCCGCAATACCTGACTGGCAAGCGGGAAGTATGGGCCAGAAAGACGCTCCGGTCAAAAACCCGTGTGCCGGCTGCGTCCGAACAAGCGATCCGCAGCCGGCGTGAGATCTACTCCGGTTCCACCGCCTCCTCTTCCTCTTCCAAGTCGTCGGCATCGTCGCCCAGACCAACGTTCTGGAGGGAGTCCAACTCGCCCACGGCCAGGGCCGCGCCCAGAATGTCGTCGCTGTCCTCAAGCTCCTGTAGGAATTCCAAATCCGACGCCATGTCGCCCAGGCCCTTGTCGACCTCGGTATCCCGGCTCCCGGCACCGATGCGGGCCTCCTCGGTCAATCGCTGGTGGAAACCGGTACCCACCGGAATCAGATTGCCGAGGATGACGTTCTCCTTGAGGCCGCGCAGGCGATCCTCCTGTCCCTTGATGGCCGCATCCGTCAGCACGCGGGTGGTCTCCTGGAAGCTGGCGGCCGCCAGGAAGCTGTCGGTCATCAGCGCTGCCCGGGTCATGCCCAGTAGCTTCAGGGCGCCCTGGGCCGGTTTCAGCCCTTCGTCCACCATGCGATCGTTCACATCCTCGAAGCGGTAGCGGTCCACATACTCGCCCAGCAGGAACTCGGTGTCTCCGGTGGCCTGCACCTGAACCCGTCGCAGCAGCTGACGCAAAATCACCTCGATGTGCTTGTCGTGGATGGCCACGCCCTGTTCCACATACACCTTCTGGACTTCGTCCCGGATGTACAGCTGACACGCCTCGCGTCCGGAGATTTCGAGAATCCGCTTGGGATCCAGCGCTCCGGGGGTCAGTTGGGTGCCGGCGGTCACGTAGTCGCCGTCCTTGACCAGCGGTTCCGTGTAGGCCGGGATTTCCGCTTCCCACGTGTGCGGAACCGTCCTGCGCACGTGAATGGTGCCGCCGTCACCAACCGCCTCAATCTGGTCGACGGTGCCTTCCATGCCTGCCCGGATCATGTGGCTGTCCGGGGGATGCGGTAGTGCCGCCGCCTCCTTGGCCATCGCGACCGGCATGTCGGCCTGCACCGAATCGCCGATGGCGATCAGAATGTTCCAGCCTTCCGGCGGCACTGACACGGGCCGGTGCAGTTCGTCCTCCCGACTCACCTTGACCATGCGTACATCGCCGTCGAAGTAGGTCAAGATAGTCCCGTCCAACTCGCTGATCACCGCTTCGCCCTTGGGAATGCGCGCCTCGAACAGCTCCTCTACGCGGGGCAGGCCGCGGGTGATGTCCTGGGACGAGGCCACGCCGCCGCTGTGGAAGGTGCGCAGCGTCAGCTGGGTGCCGGGCTCCCCGATGGACTGGGCGGCAATGATGCCCACCGCGTCGCCGAGCTCCACCATTTCGCGGGAGGCCAGATTGGACCCGTAGCAGTAGCGGCAGAGGCCGAAGCGACTGTCGCAGGTCAGGGGGGTGCGGACCTCGATTTGTTCGATGCCCCGCTCCACCAGCGTGGACACCTCGACGTCCGTGATGAGATGGTTGCGGTGGAACAACACTTCGCCGGTGGTCGGGTCGACCACGTTCTGCGCCAGGCAGCGCGCCAGGATCTTTTCCACCTGGGGACCGAGCCAAATCTCGCGCGGGCCCTCAAGATCACTTAAGGTGCGATGCGCCTTGTCGGCATGCACATCCAGCACGATGCCGTTGGGCGTACCGCAATCCTCGTGGGAGATGATCACGTCCTGGGCCACGTCCACCAGACGCCGGGTCAGGTAGCCCGCGTCCGCGGTCCGGAGCGCCGTGTCGGCCAGTCCCTTGCGCGAACCGTGGGTGGAGATGAAGTACTCCATCGTGGTGAGGCCGTCGCGGAAGTTCGAGCGGATTGGCATCGGAATGATGCGGCCATTGGGGTCGTACATCAGACCCCGCATGCCCGCCAGCTGGTTGATGGTGGTGTGGCCACCCTTGGCAGCGCCGGAAATTGACATGGCCCCCACACTGTTGGTGGCATCCAAACTCTCCCGGATGCGCGTCGAAACCTGGTTCGTGGCACCGTTCCAGGCTTCGATTCGGCCCCGCTCCATTTCGCTGTTGGTCATCAACCCCCGGTTGTACTGGGCCTCCAGCTGCAACTCCTGCTGCTGGGCCTCAAGGATGATGTCCCCCTTGTCCGCCGGCACCTCCAGGTCGCTGACAGCCATCGTGATGCCCGACAAGGTTGCGTACCGGAAGCCCAAGGCCTTGATGCGGTCCGCCACTTCGGCGGTCTCCTCCATGCCCAGGAATTGGTAGGCGTAGTGCACGACCTCGCTGACCCCGGCCTTGTCCAGCCGCTCGTTGACAAACGGCATCTGGGGCGGCAGCACGCGGTTGAAAATGATGCGTCCCACCGTGGTCCGCTTGAACTCCGGTGGTTCAACCGGCTTTTCGTCCTCTGCGGCCGCGGCCAGTGCCTCGATCGTCTCGGCCATGGCCACTTCGCCGAAGTCGTGAACCCGGTCCTGAAACTCCTCGGGGCTGCTGGCATCGGCGATGGCGCTGCGCAACTGCGCCACCGTTTCCAGGCCGTCGGCCTCCAAGGCCTTTACCCAGCGCGGGTTGATGTCCAAGTCGGTCACCTTCTGCTGCTCAACGTACGGCCGCAGGCGCACCATCACGGGCTCGCGCAGGCCGACTTTGCCCTGCTCGTGGGCATACACGGCCTGGTCCACATTCGGATAGTGGCGCAGTTTGGCGTCCGGCAGGTCGCTCGCCTCCATCAGGGTCAGGTAGAACACACCCATCACCATGTCCTTGGTCGGACTGATGATCGGTTCGCCGCTGCTCGGCTTGAGCAGGTTGCGCGAGGCCAGCATCAGTTCGCGGGCCTCCCGGACCGCCTGGTCGCTGAGGGGCACATGCACCGCCATCTGATCACCGTCAAAATCGGCGTTGAAGGCCGTACAGACCAGTGGATGCAGCTGAATGGCGCTGCCTTCGATCAACTTCACCTCGAAGGCCTGGATGCCCAGCCGGTGCAGGGTCGGGGCACGGTTGAGCAGGACGGGACGCTCCCGGGTGATCTTCTCCAGGACGTCCCAAACCTCCTCCTCTGCCGTGTCCACCATCCGCTTGGCGTGCCGCACGTTGGTGGCGGTGCCGTTGCGCACCAGATTTTCTATGACAAACGGCTTGAACAACTCAAGCGCCATGCTCTTGGGAATGCCGGCCTGCTGCAGCTTGAGATCGGGACCGACAACGATCACGGACCGGCCGGAATAGTCCACCCGCTTGCCCAACAGGTTGCGCCGGAAGCGTCCCTGCTTGCCCTTGAGCATGTCGGTCAGGCTCTTGAGGGGATGCCGCTGGTTGCGGTTGGCCGTGTTGCGGTTGCGCTTCCGGTTGTCGATCAGGCTGTCGACCGCCTCCTGCAGCATGCGCTTTTCGTTGCGCACGATGACGTCGGGCGCGTTGAGCTCCAGCAGCCGCTTGAGGCGGTTGTTGCGGTTGATGACCCGCCGGTAAAGGTCGTTCAGGTCGCTGGTGGCGAACCGGCCGCCGTCCAGCTGCACCATGGGCCGCAACTCCGGCGGAATGACGGGCAGTTCGGTCAGGATCATCCACTCCGGACGGTTGCCGGACTTCTTCAGGTCCACGAACACCCGCAGCCGCTTGGCGGCCTTGGTCCGCTTCTGTTCGCTGCGGGATGTCCGGATGATCTCCCGCATCTCGTCGATCAGGTCGTCCAAGTCAATTTTCCGGAGCAGCTCCAGGATGCCCTCGGCTCCCATGCGGGCCTCGAAGGTGTTGCCGTACTGCTTGACCATGTTTCGGTATTCATGATCCGAAATCAGCATTCCGGTGTGGATTTCCTTGAGCCCTTTGAGGGACTCCTCCATCGTCTCGATCAGCTTCTCGCGGCTCTGCTCTTCCGTCGCGTCCAGTTCCGCCAACTCCTGCTCGACCTGCTCGCGCAGGTCGTCCACCTGGGCGGCCGCATCCTGGACAATCTCCGCCTTCTTCTCTTCGGACTCCCGGCCCAACTGGTCAGCGAAATCCTCGAAGTGGCCGTTGATGACGGTCTCGAGGTCGGCCGCCACCCGACGGCCCTTGGCCACCACGACCCGCTTGACCCAGCTCAACCGCTGCGACTCCGGTGCCGACTTGCCCACGTGCTCGTTGGCCCACTGGATCAGCGCCTGGACCTCGGCGATGGCGGAACTCGAACGCGTGGAGATGTCCTCGTCCACATCCTCGATTTGGCGGTCCCGCTCGACCAGCACGCGATCGCGCGCCTCCTCGAACGCGGCTTCGGCCTTGTTGCGCTGGTTCTGCGTGGACGCCTGAATCTTGGTCAGCTTCAGCGCCAATTCCTTTTCGCGCCGCACAATCAGCCGCTTGCGCGCATCCTCGTTAACCCTGATGGTGATGTACTGGGCGTAGTAGAGAACCTTTTCCAGCTCCCGGGGCGAAATGTCCAGCAGCAGGCCCAGGCGGCAGGGCATGCCCTTGGCATACCAGATGTGGCTCACGGGGGATGCCAGCGAAATGTGTCCCATGCGTTCCCGGCGCACCCGGTTCGGCAGAACTTCCACGCCGCACTTGTCGCAGATGATCCCCTTGTACCGTTCGCGCTTGTACTTGCCGCAGCTGCACTCCCAATCCTTTTCGGGACCGAAGATGCGCTCGCTGAAGAGGCCGTCGCGCTCGGGTTTGAGGGTCCTGTAGTTGATCGTCTCCGGCTTCAGCACTTCGCCCTTGCTCCACTGGAGAATCTGCTCGGGTGAAGCCAGCGAAATCCGTGCCAGCCCGAACTTGCCTGTATCCATGCTCTGCTCCTTGGTGTCCGCAGCTCCGGCCGGTCCGCCTGGAACCCACCGTCAAAATCTGCCGTCTGAGGGGTTTGCCTAAGTAAGAATTCGGGCTACAACGGGGTGGGCAGGCCACCGTGGAAGATCGGCATAGCGGGAGTGGCATCCTCCCGGCCCACGACCACCGACTCTCCCTTGTCATCGGTGATGTCCATGGCCAAGCCCAAGCTGCGCAATTCCTTGATGAGAACCTTGAGGCTCTCGGGCCGCTCCGGCTTCTGGATGTCCTCGCCCTTGACTATCGCCTGATAGGTCGCGACGCGGCCAATCGTATCGTCCGACTTGATCGTGAGCATTTCCTGCAGGCTGTGGGCAGCACCATAGGCCTCCAGCGCCCACACCTCCATTTCCCCGAAGCGCTGGCCGCCGTTCTGGGCCTTGCCGCCGAGTGGCTGCTGCGTCACGAGGCTGTACGGGCCCGTGCTGCGGGCGTGCACCTTGTCCTCGACTAGGTGCAGGAGTTTCAGCATGAACGAAACGCCGACGGTTACCGGCTCGTTGAAGGGCTCACCGCTCTTGCCGTCGTAGAGCACCTGCTTGCCCGACAAGGGCAGGGGCTGACCGCTCCTGGCGGCCACCTGGGCGGCCGTCGCCGCCAGTTCCGCACTGCCGAAATCCGTCGCCACACCCTTGCCGTCGCCGTCCTCCATCTGTTGCTGGATCCATTCCCGGTAGGCGACATCCACCGCCAGCTGATCGTCCGCCTCCGTTGTCTCCCTGTGGGTGTAGTCCTGGGGCAGGATGGTCTCCGGGCTGTATCCCTTCTCCTTCAGCCACTCCCGCGCCACAGCGCGCCGGGCAAAGGCGTAGTCGCTGTCCACGCGCGCCATGTCGTAGTGGTCCGCCTGTAGCCACTCGTGGAGATAGATGAACTGCATTTCCCTGTCATCGTCGAGATGCTCCAGGCGAAAGTCGATTTCAGGGTCGGCGTCCAGTTCGGTGCCCAACTGCCATGCGCGTTCCGACATGATGTCCCAGGCCCGGTCCGTCAGCCATGCCCGCGCGAGCTCGGCGTCGATTTGGCCCTGCCGTGCACCGTCAAAGACAGGCGTCGCCACGCGGAAGCCAATCCGGTGGGCGGCCCAGCCCAGGTGGTTCTCCAGGATCTGGCCCAGGTTGATGCGGCCCTGGACCCCGATTGGATTCAGGATGATGTCCACGGGAGTTCCGTCCGCCAGGTGCGGCATGTCCTCGACCGGGATCACCTTCGAAATCACGCCCTTGTTGCCGTGCCGGCCGGACATCTTGTCACCTTCGGTCAGCTTGCGCCGCTGGGCCACGTTGATGTGGACCTCGCGCTCCGTGCCGGCGGGCAGGTCGTGCTCGTCGCGCGTGAAGACCTTGACGTCCACCACCTTGCCCCGCTGGCCGTTGGGCAGCCGCATCGACGTGTCCTTCACATCCCGCACCTTCTCGCCGAAGATGGCGCGCAACAGCTTTTCCTCCGGCGACAGCACGGTCTCGCCCTTGGGAGAAATCTTGCCCACCAGGATGTCGCCGCCGGTCACGTCGGCTCCGATACGGATGATGCCATTGCCGTCCAAGTGCTGCCGGGCCTCGGGACCGACGTTGGGAATGTCGTCCGTGATTTCCTCCAGGCCCAGCTTGGTCTCGCGCGCAGACACCTCGTGACGCTCAATGTGGATGGAGGTGAACTTGTCCTGCTGGATCAGGCGTTCGCTCACCAGAATGGCGTCCTCGTAGTTGCCGCCCTCCCAACTCATGTAGGCCACGAGCACGTTCTGGCCGAGCGCCAGTTCGCCCCGCTCGGTACTGGCGCTGTCCGCAATCACCTCGCCGGCCTCCACCCGCTGGCCCTGCTGCACGACCGGCCACTGGTCGATGCAGGTGCTCTGGTTGCTGCGGTTGTACTTGCGCAGCTTGTAGGTGCGGTGCCGCCCCTTGTCGTTCAACACCTTGATGTGGTTGCCACAGGCGGCCGTCACCAGACCGGCCTCCCCGGCCACCAGCACTTGGCCGGAGTCGATGGCCACCTGTCCCTCGATGCCTGTGCCAACCGTCGGCGCCTCCGCCCGGATCAGCGGAACGGCCTGCCGCTGCATGTTCGATCCCATCAGGGCGCGGTTGGCGTCGTCGTGTTCCAGGAACGGAATCAGGGAGGCGCTGATGCCCACAATCTGCTGCGGGGACACGTCGATGTACTCGACCTGGTCCACCGGCACATGGGGGAAATCGGACGCGCGCCGCGTCGAAGGATATTCATTCAGGAGTTCCATGCGCTCGTTCAGCGGAGTGCTCGCCTGTGCAATCGTCATGCGCTCGTCCACATCCGCTGGCATGTAGACAATCTCGTCCGCCACAAACGGCTTTACCGCCACCATCCGGCCCGACTTGGATCGCGTAATGCGCCGGGCCAGCGCTTCGTCGACGACGGTCCCGGCCGCTCCCAGCATTCCACCCTTGCCATCCAACACATCCTCGTTGAGCGTCCGGCCCTGCAGGTCCTTGATGCGCCCCGGAACTTCATGCAGGACCGGGCGGTAGGGTGTCTCGATGAAGCCGAGGCCGTTGATCCGGGCGAAGGAGCTCATGTAGCCGATCAAACCGATGTTCGGCCCCTCCGGCGTCTCGATGGGACAGATGCGCCCGTAGTGACTGAAGTGCACATCGCGCACTTCCACTCCTGCCCGCTCCCGCTTCAGGCCGCCCGGCCCCAACGCGCTCAGGCGCCGCTTGTGGGTCAGCTCCGAAAGGGGATTGATCTGATCCATGAACTGGCTCAGCTGGCTGCCACCCATGAACTCGCGCACGGCTCCCAGCACCAGCTTGGCGTTCATCAACTGGGTCGGCACCATCTGTTCGGGATCGCGCACCGCCATCCGGTCGCGCACGCCCTTTTCCATCCGCGCCAGCCCCACCCGGACCTGGCCCTGGAGCAACTCACCGACCGTGTTCACGCGGCGGTTGCCCAGGTGATCCATCACGTCCGTATCGACCTCGCGGTTGTTGATCTGGATCATGCGCCGCACGATGTCCAGGAGGTCCTCGCGGGTCAGAATCCGTTGTTCCATACGCTCCGTCCGCTCGAGGCGCTGGTCCAGCTTGTAGCGGCCGACCTTGCCCAAGTCGTACCGGCGCGTGTCGAAGAACTGCTCCTCGATGAACCGCCGGGCCGCCTCCGCCTTGGCCGGATCACTGGGCCGCTGCGTGCGGTAGAAGCGAATCTGAGCATCCTTGACCCCCTCCTCGCCGTTGACCACCGGCGCCAGAGGATCCTTTTCCAGCGTTGCCTCGATGAAGCGGTGCTGCTCATCCGTGTCCACGTCCTTGAACAGCGCGCGGATTTCCTCATCCGTGCCGTAGCCCAGGGCGCGTATCAGGATCGTCACCGACTGCTTGCGCTTGCGGTCAACCTTGACCGTAATTTCGTCGCGCTTCGAGGTCTCGAACTCCAGCCAGGCACCCCGACTCGGGATCACCTTGGCCGTCGCCAGGGGCCTGCCCGTCGAACGGTCCGCTACCTGCGAAAAGTAGACGCCGGGCGATCGGATGAGCTGGGAGACCACCACCCGTTCGGCCCCGTTCATGATGAACGTGCCCGTGCGAGTCATCATCGGGAAGTCCCCGAGGTAGACCTCCTGGTCCACGATCTCGCCGGTGCTCATGTTGAGTAGGCTGACATCGATCTTGAGCGGTGCCGCATAGGTCTTGTCGTTGTTGCGGCACTCCTCCTCGGAGAACTTGGGATCTTCAAAGGTGTGCTTCCCCAGCGTCAACTGATAGGCCTTGCCGTAGCTGAGGATGGGCGGAAATTCCTCCAGAATTTCGCGCAGGCCGTCCTCCAGGAACCACTCGAAACTCTTCTTCTGCACTTCGATCAGGTTGGGTAGCGACATGGCCACCGGCGTCCGGGCATAGGACTTGCGCAATCCGAAACCCGTCTGGACGGGAAGGCTGGTTGTCATAGGGGCAGCTCCTTGGACTTGCGGAAGGGCGCGGGGCCGCGGCTCCAACGGCGGCGGCCTGGGCACTCCTGGGGGAACGGTCGCCCGCCGTCGGGCAACCGGATCTCAGTTTTGAAGGGGAAAGTGCAAACAGAACCGGAACCGGCGGCTACCGCGGGGATGGCGCCGTCGCAAAATGGTCCGGTGGTGTTTTCAAACGGAGGTTCCGATGCCTGCCTGCCGGTGATACTGAACCGCACGAAATCGAGAACAGGATCGTGTGTGTCAGGTTGCGGACGTGCATCGGGCCTCCCTGATTTGGTTGCGACGCGCCTGAAACTTTCCGCGCAAGCACAGGCACCCAAGGCAAGGGCCCCGCTCCCCGCGGAAAGGCAGGGGAAGTAAGTGTACCACACTCTGGCCGCAATCGTACAGCACCCTCCGTCGAGGGCACTGTTTCAATCCCGTTGATATTGTTTCCGGTTCGTCATGGGCGCCCCCTCCCACAAGTGAAGTCCATGTGTCGGTTCAGTCCAAGCCATGGGCCGTCAGACGCACCAAGCGGTGGGCACCCGCCTCTGTTTTCAGTCCCCGTGCCAGGCAGGCCCTGGGCCTGAAGCGCGCCCGGAGGGCACCCGACCAGACTTCCCCCCGATGCCGCAGCGGTTCCCGCACGTCCGGTGCCAGCGTCTGCCAGAGCGCCAACAGGACAGGGTCGGCCGCCTCCGACCGCCTCCGCGCCCTCCGTTGCAGGACCGGCAGCAGGGGCCGGAGGTGGGTCGGGGAGTCCTTGGTCCATGCACCGAACGCGCCGTCCAACGGTGCACTGCCGAGGCACGACGCACGACCGTTGGTCCAGGCCCGTGGCCTTCAAGGCCAGCCCATGGATGGGGCTGTAGCCAGCTGCCCCCGTTGAGGCCGGAACCTCTCAGCCGTAGGCCCAGCCGTTCACCCTTCAGCCCGGGGCCTCCCCCGGACGGTGGGCGTCGCCGATGGGCCGCCAGATCTCGTCCACCGCCAACGACGACAGGCGGCCGGGGCATCGGGCAGAACCCGTTGGCATTCGGGACGGGCCGCGGCCAGGATGAAGCCCACGATGAGGGGAGCCCAACAACAGTGCTGTCATGACAACCGAAGAGGACCCCTCTTCTTCTGTGCGACCAAAACCAATCTCAACGAGATTGAAACAGGGTCTTCAGCGAAGACACAATCCCGACGGTTTCCGTATCAACAGATCCGCGCCCGCGCAATCCCATCCCCATATGACCATATAATTCTTGTTGCAGGGCTCGGTTCAACACGGGCGCTGCACCGCCAACATCGCCACCTTCTTCACAGTCACGGGCGGGAGCTACTTTGTTGTTGACACGTTCGTTGGACCCCGGCTGCGGGGAAACGGCGGCCAGTGCCGCCGCGGCGATGCGCGGCGAAGCCGGGTCGGCCCCAGTATGGCACCGGCCGGTGTTGCTGGAGGAAGTCTTGGGACTGATGGTCCTGCGGCCGGGTGCGCGCCTGATTGACTGCACCATCGGGGATGCCGGCCACAGTGTCGCCTTCCTGACCCGCGCCGGGCCCAGCGCGCGGGTGTGGGGATTGGATCGGGATGCAGAGGGGCTGGCCAGGGCGCACCGCCGCCTGAAGGCCCGCAACTTGGACGCGCGGTGTCGCCTAGTCCACGGAGGATTCGGAAATCTACGGGATCTCGCCGCGGCGTGGAACGTGTCCGTCTGCGACAACATCCTGCTGGACCTGGGCTTCAGCTCCCCCCAAATCGACGATCCGGAAAGGGGTTTCGCATTCGCCAAGACCGGGCCGCTGGACATGCGGATGGACCGAAGCCAGGAACTGACCGCCGCCGACATCGTCAACGGCTGGCCGGAAGGCCAATTCCGAGAACTGCTCTGGACCCTGGGCGAGGAACCTCACGCCAGGCGCATTGCCGCGGCGGTGGCAGAACGGCGTCCCTTCGGGACCACGGGCGATCTGGCCGCGGCGGTGGCCGCGGCAGTGCCGCACCGGCCGCGCCGCCGCCTGCATCCGGCCACCCGCACGTTTCAGGCCTTGCGCATCGCCGTCAACGACGAGCTGGGCCAGCTGGAGGCCGTGCTGCCACAGGCCGTTTCGCTCCTGGCTCCCGGGGGCCGCCTCCTGGTGCTTTCGTTCCACAGTCTGGAGGACGGAATTGTCAAGCGCTTCCTAAGAACCCATGGTCGCAGGCCGGCTCGCAACAAATATGCCCGGCACGGGGATGTGGACATGCCCACCCTGTCCGTCCTGACCAAGCGGGCTGTGCGTCCGGGCCATCGGGAGCTGTCGGACAATCCGCGGTGCCGCTCGGCGCGACTGCGAGCCGCCGAGAAGGTCGTCCGGGAAGACGCCGGGGCGGAGGCTGCGGCCCAGCGACGGCCCGCCGGGAACGAACGGACCGGAACACGCTGACATGTCCCGGCTGAATCCTCCCGTTGAACCACTGCCGTCGACCACGCTGGGCGCTGAGCACCCGTCCCATGCGCTGTTGGGAGGCGCTGTTCAGGCCTGGCGCAGCTCGGTCGCCTTCAGCGATCGGGTTCCGGTCGCCGGTTGGTGGGGGATGTTCATCGTAGTGGTGACCTTCGGGGCCATGGCCAATGTCTACATGTCCTTCCGCATCGACCAGGCCCGCCTGCAGCTGGCCCAACTAGAACAAGCCAGTGCACTCCAGGAACAGATCAACGCCGAACTGCTGCGCCGAATCGGCGATGAGGAAGACCTGAATCAAATCGGCCTGTGGGCCATCGGCCATGGCCTGCAGCCGGACGCCGAGCCCATCTGGATGATTGCCACGGAACCGATCCTGGCCGATGCCGCCGCGGCCACCGAAGCATCCGGCCAGCCGGACGCGCCCACCCGCCGTAGGGATTCGCTCGCGGCCGGTTGGCGAAACTTCGACGAACTGGGACGACAGTTCCTCAAGGGTGCCCAACGCGTGCTGGCAAGCATTACGCTCCTGCCACCGGCAGTCGAGGCCGAGGAGGCGGTACCTGAGCGCGCCAGCACGGTCCAGGTTTGGCTGGATCGCCTGTTTGACAATCTGCGCACACGGCAGACAGCCGGCAAGTAATACCATGGCCGCATCGGATCCGACTTCGCAATCCCGGCTCGGCGACGATCTCTTTGCCGGCAACCACCTCCGCATCGTCCTGGTGTTTGCCGTGCCGGCGCTGCTGGCAATCCTGGTGGTCCTGCGCCTGGTGCAGTTCCAGCTGGTCCTGCACAACACACAGGACATCGACAGCTACACGGATCGCAACCTGCCCGAGTTCGACACGCGGGGCGTGATCACGGACATCCACGGCGGTTTGCTGGCCAGCGACGTCTGGTCGTTTGGCTTCGTGATTCCCCGTCTGGGCACCATGCCACCGGCCTATCAGGATGTTGTGACCCACTTGGTAGCCGGACCCGATCGGGCCCGGCGGAACGAATTGAACGCGCGCCTCCGTCTGGAGCTGGACGAACTCGACGCGCGCCGCCAAGCCGAAATCAACGCCGCGCGCCAATCGGACCGCCAACCGCAACCCGTGTACGCCTGGGTACTGTTGATCGACGACCTGCCGCTGGCCACCGGCCAGTATCTGCGCGCCTTGCAGCAACGCGGTGCCCATGCCGCCGACTTATGGGACCTCCACCTCACGGGCGACGACGGCGCCCTGCGGCGCCTGGAAGCCCTGCTCGAGGATACGGGCCCCCTGGATGCCAGCCTTGCGGACAGCGGACCGGGACTCAAGGAGGTGATGAACAGTTTGGGTCTGCGCAGCGACCTCGATGGCACGAGTACGGACTTCGACTTCTTCAGGCATTTCCAGCTGGAACTACAGCCCGACCGGCACTATGCGCAGGGATCCCTGGCCAGTCACGTCCTGGGTTTGGTCAACGCCGATCGGATAGGCGCCAACGGCATCGAACGCTACTATCAGAAATTCCTCCGGGGCGAAGTCAACCTGCCCCGCAGCACGGAACCGATCTCGGTCATCGCATCCGATGCTCGGCGATACATCCCGTCCTACATGGGGGGCGACCTGGTGCTCACGATCGATCGTTCCCTGCAGTACATCGTGGAACAGGAACTGCGGGACGCAATCAACCGATACGACATCCGCAAGGGCGGTACGGTGATTGTGATGGACACTCCAACGGGTGCCATCCTGGCCATGGCCAACCTGCCGGATTTCAAACCCGGCGTGCCGGAGTCTCTGGACGATAGTGCCACCAACCTCACGAACCTGGCCGTGACGGCCGTCTACGAACCGGGATCCACCTTCAAGGTACTGACCATGGCCGCCGCCATCGATGCGGAGGCAGTGCGGCCGGGCGACGCCTTCTTCGACGACGGGGTGTACAGGATCGGCGAACGGGTGGCGTTCCGCAACAGCAACGACCGCGTCGCGGGCCAAGTCACGGCCACCGAAGCCCTGGGCCTGTCACTCAATACGATCATGGCGGAAATCGCGGTGGAGCACATCGGGGCCGATACGTTCTATGACTACCTGTTCGACTTCGGCCTGGGCGAGGTGACCGGCATTGACCTGGCACACGAATTCAACGGCAGTCTCAAGGACAAGCATCCGGGCCTGCCCAACTGGAACATCGCCGACCTGGGCGCCAACAGCTTCGGCCAGGGCATCAACCTGACTCCAATCCAGATGATTAACGCGGTGAACGCCTTGGCCAACCAAGGCGATCTGATGCAGCCCTACGTTGTCCAGCACAGGATTAACGGAGAATATGTCAACTCGTTTGCCCCCACGGTCCTGCGGCCCGGAGTGGTGAAGCCGGAAACCGCCGCGACCATCACGGAGATGATGGTGCAAACTGTGGAAGAGGAGGTCACGGCGGCCCAGGTCCCGGGATTCAAGGTCGCCGGCAAGACGGGCACGGCCCAAGTTCCCGATCCCGACCGGATCGGCCTTTACTCGGAGGATGAGGTGATCGCCAGCTTTGTCGGCTTCGTACCGGCTGGGGATCCGCGCATCACGGTCCTGATACTGCTGTACGACCCCAACCCGGACACGGTGCTCGGACCGTGGGGCTCCAACAATGCCGCTCCCCTGTTCAGCCGCATCGCAGGGCGCAGCCTGGCCTACCTTAACGTTCCGCCCGACTGCCACCCCTCCTGCTACGGATCCTCGGGCGTACTCAGTACCACCGCCCCCGCCCTGCCGTCACTCCTGCCATCCGGCAACGAGACCGACGCGTGAATCCGCATCGAGCCTGACCCATGGCCGACCCCATCCCCGCGGTGGCGACCCAAGTCACCCACCACACGCTGTGGCAGGCCCTGACGGGTTCGGCCCCACCGCGCCATCTGCCGCCCATTCCCATCGGCCGCGCCGTGGCCGACAGTCGACTGATCACGCCCGGCGATCTGTTTGCGGCCCTGCCCGGTGATCGGACCGACGGCAACGACTTTGTGGGCGATGCCCTGGAGCGACAAGCCCGGGCCGTCATTTGCGAACCCCAGGCCCTGCAAGGCCTGGATCCGGCCAGTTACCCGATGGTGATTGCGAATTGCCGGACCTGCAGTCTGGAGTCGCCCGATGCAGACGAGCCGGCATACCCAACCTCCGAACACTGTGTCCTGTATGTCGTGTCCGATTCAATGCAGGCAATCCGGAACGTTGGCCTGTTTCAGCGCCTGCACCGCACGCGCAGGAGCCTGCGAGTGGTCGGGATCACCGGCAGCGTCGGCAAGAGCAGCACCAAGGAACTGGTCCGGTCCGTCTTCAGCCAGCACTTTGAAACCTACTGCAGCCCCGGCAACCTCAATGGCGAACACGCCCTGCCGCTGGTGCTGATGGGCCTTAGTCACATCCATGAGAGGTTTGTAACGGAATTGGGCATGTACCGGCTGGGCGAAATCGACGAGATGTGCGGGCTGACACTGCCCCACATGGGCATCGTGACCAACGTCGGACCCAGCCACCTGGAACGTCTCGGTACCATCGAGAACATCTTTCAGGCCAAATCGGAGCTGGTGCGGGCGCTGCCGCCCACCGAATCGGGAGGCGTCGCCATTCTCAACTGGGACGATCCGATGGTGCAGAGGATGGAGGCGCTGACCGAAGCCCTGGTCGTCAAGGTCGGACTGACCCCGGACTGCGACGTGTGGGCGGACCAGATCCAAAGCGCCGGGTTCAAGGGCTGCCGGTTCCGCCTCCATCTGCCACAGTTTCTGTACCCGTCCGGCCGGACCATCCACGTCAAGTCGCCCCTGCTGGGCCGCCACAGCGTGCACAACACGCTGCTGGCCACCGCGGCCGGACTGGTCGAAGGCATTCCGCTGCAGAAAATCCTGGCTGGCCTGCGCGATCCCAACAATCAGATCCGTCTGATGCTGGTCGACGGCGTCAACAACAGCACGCTGATTGACGACACGTACAACGCCAGCGAAGCCAGCGCCTTGGCCGCCCTGAACTTGCTGGCCGACCTCAAGCCGGAACGGCACGGCCGGCGCATCGCCGTACTCGGAGATATGCGCGAACTGGGATCATCGACGGAAACCAGCCACCTGATTGTCGGCCGCCACGCCGCCAACGTCTCCGACCTGCTGGTTACCGTGGGCCAGCTGGGCCGCCTGATCAGCGATGCCGCGCGCGCCAGCCGCATGGCCAGTGAAGCCGTATACCAGACTGCCCACGCCGAGGAAGCGTTGTCCCTGCTGTCCGACCTGGTGCGTCCCGACGACCTGATCCTGATCAAGGGCAGTCGCGCCGTGGGCATGGAGGAAATCGTGTCCGGACTCAGCGCAAGACGGTTCTGACAGCCATGTCGATTCCCCTGATTCTCGGCGCCCTCAGCTTCTTCATCGCCGTCATGTGGGGCAGGCCGCTCATCGCGCTTCTGCACCGGTATGGAATCGGCAAGAAAATCCGGACGGACGGGCCCGGCCACCACCTTGACAAGACTGGCACGCCCACCATGGGAGGCTGGCTGTTTGTCCTGCCCATCCTTCTGATCACCGGCACCCTGAACATCGCGAACCTGATCGGCTTCAATATCATCGGCGCCAGCACGCTGCTGCTGTTCTTCTGCCTGGGCACGTTTGCGGGACTGGGCACCTACGACGACCTGCGCAGCCTCATTCGCAATTCGGAACAGCAGGGCGGCATCACGGCCAAGGTTAAGAGCCTGGTGCAGTTCATCCTGGCCACCGTCATTGCCCTGGTCCTGTACTACGGTCCCCCCGCCATCGACTCCGTGGGGGTTCCCGGCATTCCCTCTCTGGTCAACGTGGGTTGGCTCACCGTGCCGGTCGCCATTTTCCTCATTGTCGGCTTCAGCAACGCCGTCAACTTGGCGGACGGCTTGGACAGCTTGGCCGGCAGCACGGCCACCGTGGCCTTCGTCGCCTACGGCATCATCGCCTTCCTGCAGGGATACACGTACATCTCCATCTTCTGCTTCATCGTGGTGGGATCCCTCTTCGCGTTCCTGTGGTTCAACGCCCATCCTGCCCAATTGTTCATGGGCGATACCGGCAGCCTGGCGTTGGGCGCCACGCTGGCGCTGGTAGCCTTGATGACCCGGCAGTGGCTCATTCTACCGGTCATCGGGTTCATCTTCGTGGCCGAGGCCCTGTCCACCATAATTCAGGTCGTCAGTGCCAAATTCACCCGCAGGTTCTGGGGAAGGGATGTCAGGCCTTTCCGCCTGGCCCCCATTCACCACCACTTCGAAGCCCTGGGCTGGAGTGAAATGCAGGTCAAGGAACGGTTCTGGATTGTCAGCGTGCTGTGCGGCATGCTGGGCGTATCGTTGGCCCTGGTGTAGCAGCGTTTGTCCATCATGAATCCGGCTTCACCATTGACAGGGCCGTGGACGGGCGTGAACGCCGTCGTGCTCGGCCTGGCGCGACAGGGTGCCGAACTCTGCCGCTTCCTGCACCGGGAAGGGGCGTCCGTGACCGGCTGTGACCGCGCCGCCATCGATCTGGCAACATTGGCTACCGACGGACGTCCAACCAAACTGCGGCTGCGTTTCGGCCGCCAGGATTCCGCGCTGCTGACCGGATGCGGCCTGATGGCCCTGTCTGCGGGGGTGCCTACCGATCTGGAAGTTGTGCAGGCTGCCCGCAGGAGCCGCATTCCGGTGGTCAACGACATGATGCTGACGTTCGCCGCGTCGCGGGCGACGACCACCGTCGTCACCGGCAGCAACGGCAAGACCACCACGACCGCTCTGGCCGGCGCCTTGATGCAGGCCGCCCATCCCGAACGGACAGTCCACGTCGGTGGCAACATCGGCCGCCCACTGTTGACGGAGGCGCGCGACTTCGGTCCCCGCGATCGCCTGGTCTGGGAAGCAAGCAGCTTTCAGCTGGAGTTGTTCCGGACGGAGTGGACACAGACGCCCTTGCGGGACGCGTGCAGGATTCGGACCGCCGTGCTCACCAATGTCACACCGAACCATCTGGATCGGCACGCGGGCATGTTGGACTATCTGCAAGCCAAGCTCAACCTTCTGGACCTGCTCAACGGCGATTCAACCCTGATCCTGGACGCCGATGATCCTGTCTGCCGGCGACTCCTGCCGGCGACGCAACAGCAGTTCAAAGCGGTTGATCCGCCCCTGCCCCAGGCCGGCGCCTGCCACGAGTTGCTTGCGGACATGGAAGCCAGCCTGACGCGCAGGGCCGTGTGCAGGATCGCTGTTTCCCGCAGGCACGCCCTCCCGGACGGCTTCTCGCTGGCGGGCAACCGCATTCGGTTCAACGGCCAGGACGTGTTGTCGTTGGACCGGTTCAGGCCGCGCGGCGCGCACAACCGGACCAACGCCCTGCTGGCCGTGGCCGCCACGCTGACGGACCACCGATGCACCGCTTCCCTCCAACACGTCCTGGACACATTTGCCGGCATCCCCCACCGGTTGGAGGAAGTGCCGGGCCCGGCCGGCACAACCTGGATCAACGACAGCATCGCGACCTCGCCGGAACGGGCCGTGGCCGGAATTCGCAGCATGCGGACAGGCGACGGGCCACTCGTCTTGCTGGCCGGGGGCAGGGACAAGGGCCTGGCTTGGAACGCGTTTGCCGCCGAGGTGTGCGAACGCGTCCAGACGCTGATTGTGTTCGGCGAAGCACAAGCGGGCATCGTCAGGGCCATGGAGGGGGTCGGCAGACGGCTGAACGGGACGTCGATTGTGAAGGCCGACTGTTTCGAGGCCGCCGTAAGCGAAGCGGGCCTGAGGGTCCGCCCGGGCGGCACAGTGCTGCTGTCCCCCGGGGGCACCAGCTTTGACAGCCATCCAGACTTCGCGGCGCGCGGCGACCACTTTCGCTTGCTGGCAAGCCGCCTGCGGGACGAGGCAGCATGACGCACAACACACTCGCGGCTGCCCCGGGGCTGCCCCGGTCGGAGCGAATCCGTTGGCTGGAGCAGTACGACTGGTGGCTGTTGAGCGCCCTGGCATCGCTGCTGGCCATAGGCATCATCATGGTGTTCAGCGCCAGCTACTATGAAGGCCTGCTGCGCGCCGTGCCGGACGGGCTCTACTTCCTGAAGCGGCAGATCCTGTGGCTCTTTGCAGGCCTTGCGGTTTTCCTGGTAGCCGCTGCGGTGCCACACAGGATCTGGCAAAGCCTGAGCCCCGCCATGTTCATCGTGGTCTGTCTTGGCCTGATCGCCGTGCTGACAGTGGGCACGCGTGCGTTCGGTTCGCAGCGCCTGCTGTTCGGCGCCAGCTTCCAGCCCAGCGAAATCATGAAGATTGTGATGATCTTCTATACCAGCCACTGGCTGGATAGCAAGGGGGAAAAGCTGCGGGACAACAACACCGGCCTGTACCCCTTTTCGCTGTTCACCGCCTTCGTCGCGATTCTGCTCGTGATGCAGCCGGACATCACGATGGCGATCCTCATATCCACGACTGCCTTTGCCTTGTTCTTCCTGGCCAGCAGAAATCTCCGGCAGTTATTGTGGGTGGGCATTCTCTTTGCAATCCTGATTGTGGCGGCGGCCACCCTTTATCCCTACATGACGGAACGCCTCCTCGACTTCAAGGAGTCCTTTGCGGATCCTCTCAACAGCGCCAGCTGGCAGGAGCGCAACACGGCGCGGGCCGCCGTGCGGGGAGGATTGTTCGGTACCGGTCCGGGCCAGGGGGAAATGAAGACCCTGTGGGTGGTGTTGCCCTGGACCGACTCGGTTTTTGCCGTAATTGGCGAGGAAACCGGGTTCGCCGGCTCCATTGCCGTGGTCGGCCTGTACGCCGTCATCGCGTGGCGCGGACTTTCAATTGCGGCCAGGGCCACAACCCTGTTCCGCCAGCTGACCGCGGTGGGGCTCATTTTCATGCTGACGACGCAGGCGCTGCTGCACGTGTGCGTGGTACTCAACATCACACCCGTCACGGGCATGACCCTGCCCTTCGTCAGCTTCGGCGGATCCTCCCTGGTCACCTGGCTGGCAGCCATGGGGGTGCTGGTCAACATCGACCACACAACACGCATCCAGGCCAATCCATGAAGCTGTTGTGTACCGGCGGCGGCTCGGGCGGACACATATACCCGGCCCTGGCAATCCTGGAACGTCTGGAAGCGCTCTGCGTCGATCGGACGGAACGACTCGACACCCTCTGGCTGGGGGGGACCGGGGACCTGGCCCGGCAATTGGTTGCGGACGCCGGGATTCGATACCGTGCGGTCGCCACGGGTCCATTGCTGGACCGCGGCCCGGGGCGGCGCATCCTCAGTCTCGCACAAGTCTGCCTGGGCACGCTGCAGGCCTGCCTGCATGTGCTCCGCTTCAAGCCCGATGCATGCCTGGCCACGGGGGGCAATGCCGCTGCTCCCGGAGCCCTGGCGGCGCGCATTCTGGGCATACCCCTCATCCTGCTGTTGCCCGACTCGGCACCCGGAATCACGGCGCGCTGGCTTGGCCGGCTGGCCCGCACCGTCCTGGTCACAACAACCTCGGCCGCAAAGTATTTCCCGGACAACAGCCTGCTGTGCGGGTACCCGGTACGCGGCGATCTGCTGGCGGCCATGAACAATCCGGACGCCAGCCGTCAGAGCCTGCTGACAGCAATGGACATGCCGGCCGGCGCATCGGGGGACCCTCTGCTGGTGGTGATGGGCGGGAGTCAGGGAGCCCGATCGCTGAACCAGGCGATACTGCACCATCTGCCAGCCTTGCTGCAGGAAGCATTGGTGTTGTTGGTCACCGGCCATGCGGAGTTTGATGCCGTTGCCGCAGCCGTGCGGCGGATGGAGCTGGCCGCCGAACTCCGGGAGAAACTGGTGGTGCGACCCTATTTGGACCGGGAGGCCCCCCAGGCCCTGGCAGCTGCCGACGTGGCCGTCATGCGTGCCGGTGCCAGCATCCTGGGCGAACTACCGGCCTCCCGGACTCCGGCCGTCCTGGTTCCGCTGCCCATCGCCGGCGGCCACCAATGGTCCAATGCCCGCGCCCTGGAACAGGCAGGCGCCTGTCTGGTGACCGAGGATGCCACCGTACGCGACCGGTTGCCGACGCTTCTCCTGCCCCTGTTGCGCGATGCGGATCAACGAACAACCATGGCGGCCCGCATGGCGGCCCTTGGCCGGTCGAATGCGGCCGAAACCGCAGCCATGGCCATCGCCTCCCTGTCCATGCACACGGTATGCGCCAACGGCCACCCAGAGTCCGGAACGGATCGCCCGAAACCGCAGCTACCCTGACCGCCCGCGCCCTGCATCGCCATGACTGTCACTCTCGCCACGTTGATTGTCAGCACCTGTGTCCTGTTCGCCTCCGGTTGGTGGCGCGGAGCACGCCGCGAACTCCCGGTCACCGTCGTGGGCCTGCTGGGCCTTGTATTTGGCGCATGGTGGCTCGCGCAGCCCAGCCTTGAAGGCCTTTCCCTGGACTCCGCGGCCATGCGCGGCTGGAGACCCATCCTGCAGCCGTTCAGCCTGCCGATCACCGGTGACGAACTCGTTGCGCTGGTTGCGAATTCGGTACCCGCCCTGGCAATCTGGACCGCCCTGGTGGGAACCACCTATTGGGTTACCGGTCGCTGGCACCGCAAGGGCCGACGCTCGCAGTCGGGACGACAGGAGCGTCTGGCCGGCGCGCTGCTGGCCACAGCCAATGGTCTTGGGGTCTGGTGGCTGGTGCTGCCAACCGTGGCTGAATTGTCTCTGCCGGTGCCGGACGTCTGGCCATCCTTGGCCGGTGTTGTCGACATAGTGCGGACGGCACCGGACGGCGTCCGGCACACCGCAGCCCTGCCCGGCCGGTTGGCGGAGAACTGGATCAACATCGCCACGCCGGCGGTGATCGCGGTTGCCGTATACCTCATGAGCCGCAATTCCCGGCCGCGGGCGCGCCAGGCGGAACCGGAAGTGGTCATCCGCACATGACGATCGAACAAACCTTGCCCTGCGGCATTCCGTGGCAGGAACAGCTGCGTGCCAATCCCCGGGGCTTCCGCTGCCACATCATTGGCATCGGTGGAGCCGGTCTGTCCGCGATCGCCGCGGTGCTGTTCGAGCGCGGCTGCGCCGTCACCGGCAGCGAGCCCAGTCCCGGGCCGGCCACGAACGACCTGTCCCGACGAGGCATCACCATCTTGGCCGTCCAAGACGGCCGCTTCCTTCGCGCCCTCCCAGAGGCGGCGCGACCGCATGTGATCCTGCGATCCAGTGCGGTTCCCTGGCGCAACGCCGAATGGGTGGCCGCCAGGGACCTGGGGCTGCCGATCGTGACGAGGGAAGCGTTCCTGCCGGCGATGCTTGCCGGAAAACAGGTGACCGCCGTTGCCGGAACACACGGCAAGAGCACGGTGACCGCCATGTGTGCCTGGATGCTCCAGGCCGCAGGCGTGGAGGCCGGGCACATTGTCGGAGCCCGTCATCCGGACCTGCCGAGCGGCAGGGACGGACAAGGCCCTTTGTTCGTGATCGAAGCCGACGAATACGACCGCATGTTTTTGGGCCTGCGCCCAACCGTAGCCGTCGTCACCTCGATGGAATGGGATCATCCGGACTGCTACCGGTCGTTTGGCGAACTGCGCACCGCATTCACGGCGTTCGCGGGCCGCATGCAACCGGGCAGCACCCTCATCTACCACGCGGACGACCGCAACCTGCGGGAGTGGATCAGCGGCGGACTGGTCGGCCCGGCCCAACTGGTCGGCTTCGGCACCCATCCTTCCGCGGACTGGATCACCGAAGCGCCCAACAATCCTGAAAGCAGTCTCATGACGTTGCACGAAAGGGCAACGGGTGCGGCCTACGAAATGCGGATGCAGGCACCTGGAGCCCATGCCCGCGCCAACGCGGCGGCGGCCTGGCTGGCGGCCCGGGCGTCGGGCGGAGGACCCGAAGCCATCACCGCCGCCGCCGCGTCCTATCGTTCCCTGGACCGACGGTTCGAATTGCGGAGCACGGCCACCGGGATCGTCCTTGTCGACGACTACGCCCACCACCCGTCGGCAATCCGTGCAACCCTGTCGGCAGCAAGACACCGGTTTCCCCACGGCACACTTTGGGCCGTGTTCCAACCCCACACCTACAGCCGTACCGCAGCCCTTCGGCCCGAATTCGGAAGCGCCTTCGCACAAGCCGACCGCGTCCTGATCCTTCCGACTTTTGCGGCCCGAGAGACACCTGCGGCCGGCATGGACGGAGCAGCCCTGAGCAAACTGGTGGTTCACGCCCACGTGACGCATGCCGGGTCGTTCGACGAGGCATCGGCACACTTGGCGGAACGGCTGCACACAGGGGATGCGGTGATCCTGATGGGCGCCGGAGACATTCCCCGGCTAACCGACAAGCTGACGGCGACCCTGGCGCAGAACCCGCCGCCGTCCCGAAACGTTTCGGCCTGCCAAGGTTGAAGTTAGATGGCCGGCCCCTGGAATCCTGCGGCTGCGCTGCGCATGGCCCGGACACTGAATCTGGACCCGCGGACGGAAATCAGTCTCGCTCCCTACTCGTCCATACGCATCGGAGGCCCGGCCGAGGTCCTGGCTACGGTGCGACGTGCGACCGATCTGGCACGCTTGGCGGCTTGCGCGCAGTCCGAGGGACAGTTTCCGTTTGTGTTGGGAGGAGGCTCGAACACCTTGATTCTCGACGACGGCATCCCAGGGCTGACCGTGCTGAACCTCTGCCGGGAGGTCGTCTTTGAACCGCAACCGGACGGTGTGCTGGTCCGAACCGACAGCGGCATGCCCCTTGCACAACTGGCACGCATGACGATCCGAAAGGGCCTGACCGGTCTGGAGTGGGCGGTTAGCGTCCCCGGCACCGTGGGCGGCGCCGTGGTCGGCAACGCCGGTGCCCACGGCAGTGACACCGCCCAACATCTGGTCGCGGCGGAGGTTGCGATGCCGGGTCAGGAACCAGAGTGGCTATCGGTGCGGGAACTGGACCTCTCCTATCGCGACAGCGCGCTCAAGCGGACTGCAGCCAACCACCGTGTGCCGCCGGCCCCCGTGCTACGAGCCCAATTCCAGCTCCGTCCCGGGAATCCCGAGCAGAGCCGGGCCGCAGCCAAGACCAACCTCGAACACCGGCGTCGCAGCCAACCGGTGCTGCCCAGCCTGGGCAGTACATTCCGCAACCCGCCCAACGGATTTGCCGGTGCGCTGATCGAACAGGCGGGTTGCAAGAACCTGCGCTGCGGCGCCGTGGGGGTGGACACGCTCCATGCCAACTTCCTGGTGAACCTAGGCACTCCCGGCACAGGGCGCGCAGCCGATGTGCTGCAGCTGATGGCATCCGTGCAGGTGCGGGTCCGAAATGAGACCGGCATCTGGCTGAAACCGGAAATCGGCCTGGCCGGACGCGAGGCGGACCGGTACACCGCCGCGCTGCTCGATCCGTCCGCATGACAACCGCAAGGCGGTGCGCCAAATGAGAGTTGCATTGATATACGGGGGCCGCAGCAGCGAGCATGAAGTGTCGCTGCGGAGCGCCGCAAGCGTGCGGACAACCTTGGCCAAGGCGGGACACCACATTGTGGACACGGCCATTTCCGCCGAAGGCCGATGGCTGACCGGACCCGACGCACGCACGCTGTTGGCGTCGGGTCCCGCCCCGCCACCCGACGGCCTGCATCTGCCCGACCGCGACACGCGCACGATCCTGGCAGAGGTAGATGTTGTTTTTCCGGTTCTGCACGGACCGCATGGCGAGGACGGCACGGTCCAGGGCCTGCTGGAACTGGCCGGCCTGCCGTACGTGGGCAGTGGAGTCCTTGGCAGTGCCCTGGCCATGGACAAGGCGGTCGCCCGACCGCTTCTGCAGGCAGCCGGCCTGCCCATGGTGGCCCACCGGACCCTACGCCTCGATACGGCGGAGGACGTGGCCCGCCAGGATCCGGATGCATTGGCGGCAGACCTGGGCCTGCCCCTGTTTGTCAAACCTTCCAACATGGGGAGCAGCGTGGGCGTGTCGCGCGTCGACGAACTGGCCGGCCTGCTCCCTGCGCTCCGCCACGCCCGTCAGTTCGACAACAAGGTTCTGGTCGAAACAGCCGTGCCCAACGCACGCGAGCTGGAGGTCAGCGTACTCGGGGACGGCAACCCCGAAGCCAGCCTGCCCGGTGAGATCAGGCCGGGCAACGACTTCTACGACTATGACGCCAAGTATGCCGATGCGGGTTCCGAGCTGCTGGTGCCGGCGCCGGTTCCGAACGAGATGACAACCGCCTTGCAGGCCATGTCCATCCGTGCGTTCAAGGCTCTCGACTGCTGCGGCATGGCACGGGTGGATTTCCTGGTGGACCCGATAGACCATACAATCCATCTAAACGAGGTGAACACGATTCCCGGTTTCACCTCCATCAGCATGTACCCCAAAATGTGGGAAGCCTCCGGGCTGTCCTATCCGGATCTCCTGAATCGGTTGCTGGACATCGCGGTGGCCAGGCATCAGCGCAAGCAGCGGCTGAAAACCACACTGTAGGGACGCTTCGCCACACTCTCCGTCATGCTCCCGCGTCACGCTCCCCCGTCAACCCATCGCCGTCGCCGCCCGGTCGAAAGCACCTGGCAACACTCCGTCAGAACCTTCTGGCGCCGCACTGCGGCTCCCGTATCGACCCAGGTCAGGGAGTATCTGGAAGGTCTGTTCGACGTCTGGTCATGGCCCTTCCTGCTGGGCACGGGCTGGTATTCCAGCAAATGGGGCAGCGCCATGTTGACGGCCGCCACCGTGGCCCTGCTCGCCTGGTTCGCGGTGGACAATCGCTTTGAGGTGTCGCGGGCATCCCTGTCGGTGGACGTGCGCAGCCCCTATGCCTCTTCCATTCTGGATGCGCACCTGACCCCCGCCGACGCGGGGGAGGTCGACCAGGTGGTGGGTCGCAGCATCTTCACGCTTCAGCCGCGTGCGCTGCGCCAAGCCGCCCTCGGCAATCCCTTCGTGGCCAAGGCGGAAGTCCGCCTTCAACTGCCAAGCCAGGTGAAGGCCGTGGTGGACGAGGCGATGCCGACCCTGGCCTGGGTGACGCAGCACGGCACGTATGTCGTCAACGCGGCCGGCATCCCGCGCCGAATCGCCAGCCAGGTGGCGTTCGTGCCGGACGAGCCGACCGGATTCCTGACACTGTTCGATTGGCAGGGCCACGCACAACTGGCACGGGCGTACACCGTCGACAGCCGCCAAAGCCAATTGGATCCCGATCTGGTTGCGACCATTCTGGCCATCAGGGGCGGTTTGCTGGCGGATCCCGGCCAGCCCGGCGAATTGCAAATGTTTCACTTCACCCAGGCACACGGCCTCAACTTCGTGCTGCCGGGACGTTCCACACGCGTGGTCTGGGGCGACAGCCTGCACATGGAACGCAAGCTTGCCAACCTTCAGGGTATTTGGCACTGGCTTGAGTCCCGCGAGTTGAACGCCGAACTAATCGACGTGCGTCCGCTCTCCAAACCGTACTACCGCTAGGCATTGTCCCTTGCGAGCCATGGCCGACCGCTCCACCATCTGCGCCATCGAAATCGGCAATGCCAAGACCTGTGCCGCCATCGCAGTGCACGAGCCGCGCGGCGGCTACACGGTCATTGACGGTTGGGGGCAATCCGAAACGGAAGGCCTGCAACAGGGCTCGGTAACCGACATGCGGGCCGTTGAGGCCAGTCTGTCGGAGGCATTGGCAGCCGCCGAGCAAATGAGCGGAACCACCGTGCGCAGCGCCCTGGTGTCCCTGAGTGGCAGCCACCTGACCACGCTTTCGAGCCGGGCTCGGATTCCGGCCAGCCGCAACGAACCGGTGGGCGAGGCCTTGATGGAACAGGTGCTGCGGAAGGCGCGGCAGATCAAGGTGCGGCCCGACCAGCAGATTGTCCAGGCCCTCCCCGGCAGCTGGACGATCGACGACGAGTATCAGGTCCGCGAACCGGCAGGGATGCATGCCGGCCACCTCGGGGTGGAAGCGAGGCTGGTCACCGGAAGTTCCGCCGCCATCAGCAACCAGCTGGCCTGCCTTGCGGCCCTGGACGTGCAGGTGGAGAACCTGGTGCCCTCGGCCTTGGCGAGTGCCCGTGCCGTGCTGACGCGCGAGGAAATGGACATGGGGGTTGTCCTCGTGGACATTGGCGCCGGCACCACCGACTTCGCCGTCTATGCCCGGGGACGCTTTCAGGTGGCGGGAGCCCTCAACCTGGGCGGCAACGACCTGACGCGCGAACTGGCTCACAGCCTCCACTGTCCCAGCCGGGTAGCCGAGCAACTCAAGATCACGCACGGTTCGGCCATGGAACTCTCGTCAAGCCTGGCCGGCGAGGTGACCGCGGAGGTGTTTGGCGACCAACGGCACATCAGCGTGTCGACCCGGCACTTGTGCCAGGTCCTGCACCAGCGCATCGGCCAGTTGTGGGATCGGCTGGATCGGCATCTGGTCAAGGCGGAGTGCCGCCGGCTGATTCCGGCCGGACTGGTGTTGACGGGAGGCGGCAGCCTTCTGCCGCGCATCGCCGACAGTTGCCGCGCCAGG
This sequence comes from Caldilineaceae bacterium, assembly GCA_965208365.1. Classification (GTDB taxonomy): domain Bacteria; phylum Chloroflexota; class Anaerolineae; order Caldilineales; family Caldilineaceae; genus Bin34. The sequence goes on from OZ242330.1 coordinate 4,448,664, forward strand.
TTCCGGTTGCCGGTGCGCACCGGCACCGTCCCACCCTCGATACCAGTCAGGGATTTGACCGCGGAAGTGCGCTCGCCCGAATTCGCCACCATTTCCGGCCTCCTCCTGTGGGGCTTGGAGTCACACCGCCCGGCGCAACCCGCAGAAGGCCAAGCCAGGCCCGAACCTGCCCGTGGGTGGATCCGGTCCCTGCGTACCGTCGTTGCTGGTTTCCTGCCCGGTTAGCCGGACCATCGTCTGCAACCACCGCCCCGGGCACAGCCTGCGCAACGGTTTGGAGCAGTTTCGGAAGTCGTTTAGGATTCTCCTGCCGCGGGGGAGCCGATGCCAAGCCATGCATGGCATACTGTGCCTGCGCCAGCATCGGTTCATCCTTGCTTGCATCCCCATATACTTCGACGGCAAAACCAAGTAAACCCCTGAGGTACGGCATGGCCACGACAGCCGATTCCCTTCACGAAACCAACCTGCCCGAACCCCAGTTCCACGAGAACTTCTGCAACATCAAGGTCGTGGGTGTCGGCGGAGGCGGACAGAATGCCGTCAACCGCATGATTGGCGAGGTCCACGGTGTGGAATTCGTGGTCATCAACACCGATCAGCAGGCGCTCAACCTCTCCAACGCGCCCAAGAGGGTCAAAATCGGAGAGGATTTGACCAGGGGCCTCGGGGCCGGGGCCCAGGCGGAACTGGGCAAGCAGGCCGCGGAGGAGAGCCTGTCCGAGATTTACGACGTCGTCAAGGACGCCGATCTCATTTTCATCACGGCCGGAATGGGTGGCGGTACCGGCTCGGGTGCCGCACCGCTGGTCGCGGAAGCCGCCCGCGATGCCGGGGCTCTGGCCGTCGGCGTTGTCACGATGCCGTTCAAGCACGAGGGCATCAAGCGGCGCAGGACGGCCGAAAGCGCGCTTCAGCTGCTGCAGGAGCAGGTGGACGCCCTGATCGTCGTCGAAAACGATCGGCTGACCGAGATTTCCGACAAGAAGGCCTCGGCGGTCGAGTGTTTCCGCATTGCGGATCAGATGCTCATGCAGGGTGTGCTGGGCATCAGCGACATGATCACCGTGCCCGGGGAAATCAACCTTGACTTTGCCGACATCCGCTCCGTGATTCAGCATGGCGGCGGCGCCTTCATGGCCATCGGCATGGCTCAGGGCGAAAACCGAGCGGAGGAAGCAGTCCAGGCGGTGATTCAGAGCACGCTGCTCAACACCACCATCGACGGGGCTACGGCCGTGGTCTACAACGTCAAGTCCAAGGACTCGCCCCAAATGAAGGAACTGGAGGACATCGGCGACGCCATTGCCACTGCGGTGGCTCCCAGCGCCGAAATCTTCTCCGGCTGGGCCATGGATCCGGACATGGACGACCATTTGCAGGTCACACTGCTGGCGACGGGCATTCCGATCCCCCTTGAACCCGCGACCGTAGTGGACAGCCGGGAGCGCCAGGTGCCGTCACCCAGGCGGACCCAGCCGCTGCATCCCACCAAGTCCGCGGCCGCCAAGGCAGCCGGGGACGGCAACCCGGTGGAACGCATTCAGACCGTCCGCACATCCCAGCGCACCAGTTCGGGCCTTCCCAGGTTCCTATCCAACTGACAGGGGCCCGCCCACGGTTGTGGGCGTTTGCAACCGGATTAGTTGACAACACCTGTGGCCAAACGCACAATGGTGCCTCCACGGGGCGTAGCGCAGGTGGGTAGCGCGCAGTGTTCGGGACGCTGAGGTCGGAGGTTCAAATCCTCTCGCCCCGACTGTAGAGAGCAGTCATTCGAAGCCAGGCCGTTTGGGCCTGGCTTTTTCGTGGCGGATTCGGCAGCCGCCGCCCGCATGCCCGCACCGGGGCCGTCGGCCTCGCCCCGTGTCAGCCCTGATCGGCGTCCCGCAGATGGGGAAAGAGGATCACTTCCCTGATGTTGGGACGGTCCGCGAGCAGCATCGTCAATCGGTCGATGCCGACGCCGCAGCCACCGGTAGGCGGCATGCCCCAGGTCAGGGCCTCGACGAAGTCGTCGTCCACCTGGTGCGCCTCGTCGTCTCCGTGCTCGCGCAGGAACTTCTCACCGAGGAACCGCTGGTACTGATCCATCGGGTCGTTGATCTCGGTGAAGGCGTTCGACACTTCCATCCCGGCGGCGAAGAGTTCGAAGCGTTCCACCAGCCGCGGTTCTCCCGGCACGCCCTTGGCAAACGGCGAAATGGCCTTGGGATATTCGTACAGGAACATCGGGTTGGTTACCCGCGGCTCCACGTATCGCGACAGGAGGGAGTCGACCAGCTTGCCCCAGTTGGGATCGTCCCCGGTGTCCATGCCCCGGGCGCGCATGGCGTCCCTCAGGTCGGCTTCCGCGACAAGTTCATGGATGTCCAGGCCCGTATGTTCGAGGATTGCATCCCTCAGGGTCATGCGTTCAAAGGGTGGGGCAAACGAGACGGTCCTGCCCTGATACGCAACCTCCGTCGTGCCGCACACGTCAACCGCTACCTTGGCCAACATGGCTTCGAGGCGTTCCATGATGCCCTGGTAATCCGACCAGGCCTCGTAGAACTCCAACTGCGTGAACTCGGGATTGTGCTTGAAGCTGACGCCTTCGTTGCGGAAGTCGCGGCCGATTTCGTACACCCGGTCCAGACCACCCACAATCAGACGCTTGAGATACAGCTCAAAGCTGATCCTCAGGTACAGGTCCTGGTGCAGTTGATTGTGGTGAGTCGTGAAGGGCTGCGCCGCCGCGCCGCCGTAGATGGGCTGCAGAACCGGTGTTTCCACCTCGAGATAGCCGAGATCATCCAGAAAGTTCCGAATGGAACGGACGGTCCGGGCGCGGAGGCGAAAGACCTCCCGTACTTCCGGGTTGGCCAGCAGGTCCACATAGCGCCGACGGTACCGCGCCTCGGGATCCTGCAAACCGTGCCACTTGTCGGGCAGAGGTTTGAGTGCCTTGCCGGCCACCGTGCAGGCTTGGGCGTCCACCGTCAACTCGCCGGTTCGGGTCAGCACCAGGCTCCCGCGGACCGACAGGAAATCACCCAGGTCAACACAGGCCTTCCAGACCTCGCGGTACCAGTCAGCCCCCACCTGGTTGCGGCGCACCATGATCTGAATGACGCCCGTGCCGTCGTCAAGTTGGGCAAACGACATCCGCCCCAGATCGCGCAGCAGCACGATGCGGCCGGCCACGGCAATCTGCGGGGCGTCGTCGTCGGTACCCGGCTCCAGCGCTCGGGCCTCGGCGATCGTGTGGGTGCGTTCGACGCGGGCCGGATAGGGGTCGAGCCCCTGCTCCCTAAGCAACGCCAGCTTGTGCAGGCGCGCCTGCTCCTGGTCGTTGAGACGGGCCGGGTCAAAAGGGCCGGGCGGCTCTGCCTCTCCGGGTGAAGCCGCGCCCGCGGCTGTCACGGCTCAACCCTCACGATATTGAACCGAGTGGTATGCCCCATGGGCGTTGTGAAGTCGGCGACCTCTCCCGCCGCCTTGCCGAGCAACGCCTGCGCCAACGGGCTTTCGTTGCTGATGCGGCCCTGTGCGGGATCGGCTTCGGTCTTGCCGACGATGCGGAACGACTCCTCGAGCGTTCCGCCCGTCTCCTGCACCACCACAGTCACGCCCACCGTCACCTTGCCGGTGGCCGCGTCCATGTTCTCAATCAGCACACTATTAGCCAGATCCGCTTCAATTTCCTTGACTCGAATCTCAAGCATGGCCTGGGCGCGCTTGGCCTCGTCGTACCCGGCATTTTCCCGCAGGTCGCCATGGGAGATTGCCTCTTTCAGTTCCTCGGCAATTTCCATGCGGCGGGCCCCTTTCAACTCCGCCAGCTCGTCTTCGAGCCGGGCCTTGCCAGCGCGCGTCATCGGGATTCGGGGTTTGTCCTGCATGGCCATGATGTCACTACCAGTATCGGAATGGTTCGAACCGCCGACGCGGTGCAGCGTTCGGCTTGAACTAAGGAGACAATCCCCGCGGCAGGTTTCGACCACACGTTCCGCGCGCCGGAGGGCAAGAGATCATGATAGCCCACACTATGAACGCATTCAAGCCGATTTCGCAATTCGCAGATCTCCCAAGCGGGAGCAGCCATGCCGCCATGCATCGAGCAGCCCTTTCCTGTATTGACCCGACAGAAAGCCAACCCATGCCGCGTCAACAATGCTGAACATCCATCGAGATGGCCTCCAGGCCGGTACCATTCAGGGCTCCCAAACTCAAAGGGGGTGTCCCAGGGGATGTTGCCGAAGCATTGCGCGGACCGCCCCGAACGGCCTCCTGTGCACAGATGCCGCAGTAAATCCGTACAACCCACTGCCTGCCTGAAACACGCTTTCGTATTCTGCCCAAGGGCCCCAAAACGGCAAGCTGTCTACGGTTCCGGACCACGTCCACACACTCATCTGCCTGCCAACCATCTCCTTGCCATGTGTGACGACCGTGAGGATCTCCTTGCCAACCTGGCGCGGTTCAGCCCTTTCTACGATTGGGACTACCGCAACTTCAGGGCGGACATCCCGCTCCTGAAGCAATTGGCACGGGACACGGGCGGGCCGGTCCTTGAAGCAGGATGCGGCACCGGGCGCGTGCTGATGGAACTGGCAACGGATGCACATTGCATCGGGATCGACATCTGTCCCGAAATGCTCGAACTGGCCAGGCACAACCTGGCCACCGTCCCGCCCGCGCACCAACCGCTCCTGTTGCAGGCGGACATGGCCGACTTTCGCCTGATGCATCCGGACTTCGGCCTGGCCGTCTGTGCCTCGAACAGCCTGATGCACCTGATCGGCCCGGAGCAGCAGCAATCCGCGCTGTCCTGCCTGCATGGTCACCTTAGGGCAGACGGCCTCCTGGTACTGGACCTGTTCAATCCTCCGGTTGAACAGATTGTTGCGGACGACGGTGCCCTGATCCAAGTGGACTCCTGGCACGGACCGGACGGCATCGAAACCACCAAGTGGATGAGCCGCACCGTCGACTGGGTACGCCAAGTTCAAACCACGGACATCCTTCTGTCGCAGGTGAGGCCGAACGGTCAGCACCTGGAAACGACCGTGACCTTCAAGCTGCGGTTTCTCTGGCCCCACGAATTGGAGCTGATGCTGGACGCGGCCGGATTCGACATCGTCCACCTGTGGGGTGGCTACCACCGGGAACCGTTGGACGACAAAGCTGACACCGTGCTCTGCGTGGCGCGCGTCCGGTAACCAACGGGCCTTCCGGGCAACAGTCGGCCCCCTGTCGGCTGCACCCCATGCGAATATCCCTTTCCGTCGGGGGCTGGTGTTAGACTGTTCCGCCTGATTCTTCTGTGCGCGTCACGGGGCGCGTGCAAACCCGTGGAAGGAGCGGTGGATTGATGAGTGCCGATACGCGCACGTACGAACTGATATACGTGCTGCCTCCCGAGCTGAGGGACCTCGAGCTCGAAAACGCCCACCAGGAAGTGTTGCAGGTCATCGACCGCAACGATGGCAAAATCGTATTCGAGAATTCCTGGGGCGTACGAAAGCTAGCCTATCCGATCGACAAGAAGACGGAAGGCCACTACACCATGCTGCACATCGACCTTGATCCATCCAAGATCGTCGATGTCGAACGCCTGCTCAACCTGAGCGAGAACGTGATGCGCTACCTGATCATCCGGGACCCGGTTGCCTGACACCCGACGTCGGATACAGCCAGGTGGATGTCAGTCAGACAAAGCCCCATACCACAGAAATTCCACATGAGCGACGAACAGAAAACCCAGGAAACCACAGTCACAACAGCCGCCGACGTTGAGGAACCAACAGCCGCCCCTCCATCGGCTGAAGCCGACGAAGCTCCGGCGGCCGCAGCAGCTGAAGCCTCGGACACCTCGGCACCGGATGCCGCACCCGCCGCACCGGGATCGGAAGTGGAGCCGGATCCGGAACCCAAGGCCGAACCAACTGCGGACGCAGCGCCTGAAGCGAAACCAGAACCAGCAGCCACTGCGGCAGCCACCGAAACAAAGGCTGCGGACACCTCGGCATCGGATACTGCACTCGCCACACCGGAACCGGAAGCGGATCCGGAACCCAAGGCCGAACCAACTGCGGACGCAGCGCCTGAAGCGAAACCAGAACCAGCCACTGCGGCGGCCGACGCGACGAAGGATGCAACACCTGCGACCGCCCCTTCAGGCGGCCGGCCGGCAAGTGCACGTCCGGCGCCTCCGCCCGAACCGGATCCATCCTCCCTTGATCCGAGAAAGCGCGTGCCTCCCGTATACAGGGCCAACCAAGGTCCCAGTCAATCCCGCTTCCGTCCCCGCCACATCGCGACCGATGTTCCGCTGGAGCAAATCCACTACAAGAACATCGAGATCCTGTCGCAGTTCCTGGATCGCCAGGGGCGCATTCTGTCCAGGCGCAAGACCCGCGTGTCCGCCAAGAAGCAGAGGCGCATAAAGACCGCCATCAAGCAGGCGCGCCACCTGGCACTGCTGCCGTACACGCCGAGCCATATTCGAGGCCGTCGCTAAGCCAGCGGCCGGCCGAGCCCGGCGCCAGATCCATCCCACCGGATCCGAGCACAAGGTGCTCGGACGACCTCCATGGCCAAGAAGAAACGCACAACCGAAGAAGCTCCGCGCCGGCAAACCCGCAAGGAAATCCTCCTCGCAAACAGGCAGAGGGAACGCGACCGGAAATTCCTGCTGTTGGGAGGGGTCGCGACCGGCGTTGCCCTCCTGCTGGTGGTGATCGGTGCGGTGTACAGCTTCCTCGTGGTACCGGCCCGGCTGGTGGTGTCGGTCAACGGAACCGACATCACAATCCAGGACTTCCGCAACCGTTACCGGTACGAAAGGCAGTTGGCCCTGAACCGCTATGAGTCCATGAGGTTCTTGCAACAGCAGTTTGCCGGCCAGATAAATCTCCTGAACGAGATTCAGGTCCTGCAGACCGCACTGTCGGACGAATTCACCATGGGGGTGCGGGTCAAGTCCACGATGATTGAGGACCTGTTGATCGTCGAGGCCGCCAGGGAGGCAGGCCTGAGCGTTTCCGATGCGCAACTGGACGAACTAATCGAGGCGGAAGTGGCCTCCCGTTATTCCAAGTACACCGCCGCCCAGGCCACGGCCACGATCACGGCCCGTGAGGCAACTGCCTCGGAGCAGGCTGCGGATGCCGGAGACGATGCGGCAGGCACCGATTCCGAAGCGGAGGCGATTGACATCATCTCCGAGGAGGAGTTGCACCAAGGCACCGCGGGACTGGCCGAGGAACTGGACGACACCAACGGCCTGACACTGGACGAGTACCGGCAGATCCTGGAATACGGCCTGTTGCGCGAGATGGTCAGGAGCCATGTCACCGAGGGCAATGTCGAGACCACCGAACCCCGGATCAGGGCCCGACACCTCCTGATCACGTTTGAAGATCAGCCAGGAGGGAATGAAGCCGATACGGCGGGGCGTACGCCAGAAGAGGCCCTGGCCTTGGCAGAGAGTCTGTTAGCCAGACTTGAACTGGGCGAGAGTTTCGACTACCTGGTCGATCTGTACAGCGATGATCCGACTGCGGAATTCAACCAGGGTGATCTCGGTTGGTTCGCCCAGGGACGGATGGTGCCGGCCTTTGAGGAAGCCGCCTTTGCGCTGGCCGTGAACGAGACCAGTGCGCCGGTCGAGACCGAATTCGGCTACCACCTCATCCAGGTCACCGACTCGGATCCGGACGCCCCCATCAGCGCAGACACCCTTGAGAGCGCCATCGACGAGTACTTCCGCAACTGGCTCGTCGAACAACAGGCCGCTGCCAACATCGAGGAAAGGGGACTGGTATCCGACCAGATTCCCGTGGGCGCAACCAAAGAGGCCGAAGAGTTCCGCAACAGCCTGAGCGTACAGAGCAGTTGACCGTACGCCGATAGGCTGCCGGCCGGTCGCAAACCACCTCCGATTGCCTGGCAGCGGCTACCGCGGGATCGTTGGGGCGGAACGCCAGCGCACACGGATTTAGGCGGCAACCAGTATTAGCGGGATCCGGTCAACGAACCCCAAACCTGCCCGGCATCGACAACACTATGGCTTCGCGCGGCTCGGGGCCCGGGCATCCAGGATCTGCAGTGCGTGTTCGGTGCAGTGGCACGCCATGGACAAAAGGAACAGAGTCAAACTACCGGTCTCGTCCCAACCATACGAACCGACTGAATCGAACTGGGCATCATCGCAATCATCGATGAACCGCAGAGTGCGGCGCCGAAACGTGTAGAGATCGCCAAGCACGTCGATCAGGTCCGATTCTGCATAGCGGTCCAACAACAGTGCGTTCGCCTCTTCCTCCGACTCGCCAACCTCCCACCGAGTCAGAGTCCCTGACTTGGGCTCAGGCCACTGGGACAGGATGGCCCATCCATATTCTTCCCACGCCAACACATGGGCCAGTATGTCCCTGGCGCTCCAATCGCCCACGACTCCCGGGGCGTTAAGTTCCTCCTCTGTCAAACCCCCAACGCTGTCCAACAGGCAGTCGTACTGGTCCGCCACAAACCCGCGCAGTGCCGACCGGCCCCACCCGGCATACGCTTCCCATTGGGGCCGAATCGCACGATCGGCATCCCCTGTCGCCCCGGCCAGTTGATGCAGCCAGTTTATGTCAAAAAAATCCGGTATGACTCCCTGCTCCAGCCACGTTTGGCACAGGTCCGTCAAAACTGTGTGGCGAGAGGCGAGGATCATATGGTCGGTGTGCTGTTGCTCGGTATCCGCGCCGTTGGACGTGGACGCACCAGGGATGGTCCGAAGGCAGTCGAGATACATTCGGCTGAGTTCCACCACCGCCGAAGGGCCGCTTTCCATCTTGGATGCATTGCCAACCCGCACACGACGCTCTTCCACGAGGTTCAGGTGCCGGTCCAGAGCGCGGAAGGCAGCTGTCAACTGATGCAAGGATTCGGCAAAGCTCTCATTCATGGGGCATAACGACTAAGATGAGTGGATGTGCCGCGGTTGGAAGACAGGCCCAACCCGGCTTCCGCACCAAGACAACTCGGAGATATTGTATGGATTACAGACTGTTGGGCAGGACCGGCGTGAAGGTTTCTCCCCTCTGCCTGGGGGTTATGCTGTTCGGCCATGGCCGCCTTGGAGGCGGCATCGACGTGGATGGTGCGACCCGCATGCTGCAGGTTGCCTTCGACGCCGGCATCAACTTCATCGACACCGCGAACGTGTACTCCCGCGGCCAAAGCGAGGAAATTCTGGGGGAAGCCCTCAAGCAGACGGGACAGCGGTCGCGGATCGTAGTGGCAACCAAGGTACACGGCACCATGGCCGACGACGATCCCAACATGGGGGGTACGTCGCGCCGGCACGTGATTGAGCAGTGCCACGCCAGTCTCAGGCGCCTGCAGACCGACTACATCGACCTGTACCAGTTGCATCGGCCCCGCACGGACATCCCAATCGATGAGACGCTCAGGGCGTTGGACGACCTCGTGCGCGACGGCAAGGTCAGGTACATCGGCACCAGCACCTACGCCGCCTGGCAGTTCGTGGAGGCGTTATGGGTGTCCAAGGAGTACGGCCTGAACCGCTTCGTTACGGAACAGCCACCCTACAACATCCTGGACCGGCGCATTGAGCGGGAACTGCTGCCCATGGCCCGAAACTACGGTGTAGGCATTCTCCCTTGGAGCCCTTTGGCCGGCGGATTGTTGACCGGGAAGTACAAGCGCGGCAAAGGAGCGCCCGAGGGCAGTCGGTACGCCGCGCGGCCTGATCGCTCCCGCCGCATGACCGAAGGCATCTACGACGTCATCGAGGGCCTTGAGCCCTTGGCGGCCGGCAAGGGATGCACGGTGGCCCAGTTTGCCTTGGCATGGGCGATGGACCAGCCCAACATCACCAGCCCCATCATTGGACCCCGTACCCTGGAACAGCTCGAGGACAACCTTGGTGCCTTGCAGGTGTCGCTGGACGACTCGGACCGGGAGGCGGTGGATGCCCTAGTGCCGACCGGAACCCACGTGTCGCTGTTCTACGAAGCCAACTTCGGGGCCAGCGAGTTCAGATGGTGACCCGATTGCCATTGCCAGCCCAGGGCACTTGAACACGCTCTAGTTGAACGCAGGCTTCAACCACCGGAACTGCATCGGTCAGCCAGTCAGAGCACCGATCCCGGAACAATCCATCAATTCATCGGCTATGGGACGCGTTCGCGTTCCGTAGCCGGTGCGGACAGCAGCCACCAAGCAGGGAAAGGTCCACTTTAACCCTGTCCCAGTCCACACGAACACGGTTCGCCTACGACCGGATCCTGAAGTTCCTGTTCGCCGAAAAGAACGTTAGACAGAACCTTCTCCACTTCCATGCTGCCAATCGCCCAACCTGCAGGGCTTCGAGCCCCTCGACATGATCGTGCAGAGTGGCTTTCAGGATGCCGACAGGCCAACAAACAGACTTGGAAGGGGTTTGCGCGGCATCCAAGTGCAACCTCGGCGAGAACAACCTTGTCCCGTTTCGCGACTCGGTCAGGGCTGTGATTGACACCGATCCGCATACAATCCCGGAACCAGAACCCATGCAACCCATCAGATGGGACAAGCCATGATCCACAGACAGCCATTCGGTCAAACCGGCCATGACAGTTCCGCCATCATTTTCGGGGCCTTCGCCGTCAACCGTTGCGATCAGGCCACGGCGGACCAACTCCTCATGCGGCTTATGGACCACGGTGTCAACCACATCGACACGGCTGCCTCCTACGGCGACTCTGAACTTCGTGTGGGTCCTTGGATGACCCACCACCGAGACGAGTTCTTCCTGGCCACCAAAACTGGCAGACGTGTCTACACCAAGGCCAAGGAGGAAATTGAGAGCTCGCTGGTACGGCTGCAGACCGACTGCCTGGACCTGATCCAGCTGCACAACCTAGTGGACGAAGAGCAATGGGATCAGGCCATGGCTCCCGGCGGGGCCTTGGAGGCGGCCTGCGATGCACGCAAGGAAGGCAAGGTTCGATACATCGGGGTCACCGGCCATGGCTTGACCGTAGCACGCATGCACCTGCGCAGCCTCGAAGCCTTTGCGTTCGACTCAGTGCTGCTACCCTGGAACTACGTGCTCTGGTGCAACGCAGAGTACCGCTCCGACTTCAACCAACTGAACGCGGTGTGCCGGGAACGCGGCGTTGCCGTCCAGACCATCAAGGGAGTCACCCGCGGTCCGTGGGGCGAAACCCCCCAGTCACGGAACACGTGGTACCAACCGTTCGAGAACCAAGCCGACATCAATCGTGCAGTGCACTGGGTACTGGGCCAAGACGGTCTATTCCTAAACTCGGCCGGGGATCCGGATCTGCTGCCCCGCCTCCTGGCGGCCGGTTCTACTTTCCGACGTGCTCCACGTGACGACGAAATGGAAGACTTGATGGCCTCTGCCCAGATGGCACCTTTGTTCGTTGAATGAAATCCTGTACCGCGGTTCGATCACGGCATATCCAGTTGAGATGCCTGCGAGTGCGGGATTGAGGGACAGTACTCCAAGGCAATCGGATGACAACGCCCATCCGTTCATTACCGGCGATTCCCAGTTGAACCGGTGGCCTAACAGCAACCGCCTTCGTCATCCGGAGCCGAATTGCTTTGGTGGAAGGCGGTAATGGCCTCCGCAACACTGTCAATCAGGACACCCAGCATGGCCTGTCCCTGTTCGACGGTGCCCAAACTCGGCTGATCCGAATACCCGTCTGCAGCGACCCAGGCTCCCGGCACCTCGGTGTGCCATGGATCCCGCCCGGCCTTGGATTTCGCAGTCCGCGTTTCGGCCATCCCGGCCTCGGAAACCAGGTCTGGCCGCACGGCTCTCATCAATGCAGATTCGAAGATGCCGGCATGGCCCGGGATTAAGTCGCTGGTAATCAAGCCGGCGTCCGTCAATGCCTGCCGTCCAATATCCCAATAATCCGCCGCCCCGGTCACGGCCTGCTTCCCATGCCGGTGTACGAAATCCTGGGCAACGATGCGGTTGGGCGCCGTGTTGCCACCGTGGCCATTGATGATGAGAAGCCGCGGGAATCCAGCCAGCAGCAGTCCCTCCAGGATTTGGTGGACGGCGCCGATGTATTGATCGCTTTCCAGCGACAGCACGCCCGCGAACGGCCGATGATGATGGGAGTTGCCCCAGGAAAAGACAGGGGTGACGAACAAAGTATTCGGTCCAAGCCGCTCTTCGGCCTTCGCAACAGCCCTGTGCACCACCTCCGAGCACAGCAAAGTGTCCACCCCGACCGGTAGGTGCGGACCATGTTGTTCAATCGATGCCGTCGGCAGAATCGCGGTGCCCCGCGGCGCATGCATGGCAATGGCGTCTCGGCTCAGTTCCTGAAGAATCATGGGAATGCCCCTTGGATGTGGTCCGGCCTGCACCTGCGGTTAAGGATGTCAACTGTTCCGCAACAGCTCCTGACCCTCCGCCCGGTCGCGATATCCCTTCAACAGGAGGTTGGGCCGCTGAAAGCTTTGGCCGGCCACCTGCGGGTTCTGCGGATCCCTGAATCCAATCCGCACCAGCCGCCTCGGTTGATTGGTCCGGTTGATGTAGGACCCGTGGACCGTCCACAGGTGGAAGGCCACGACATCGCCCTTCTTGGCAGGCACCGGCACCGTGTCCGTCAGGCGATAGTCGTCGGGCGGCAGGTAGTAGTAGATGCCTTCCGCTGTCAGGTGCTCCAGGGCTCCCTGCTTGTGGCTGCCGGCCAGAAAGCGGATTTCCCCATTCTCCTCGTTGGTGTCGTCCAGGTGCACCAGCACGTCCACGAACCCCTTGGCCTGGTGGGGATAGAAGGGACTGTCTTGATGCATCGGGAACGGATGGCCGCTCTGCGGTGGCTTGATGTGCAGTGTGGAATGGTGCAGTTCGATGTTGGGACCGATCAGGTCGCTGACTGCGTCCACCAACCTCGGGTTCGTGATGCCGCGGAACCAGACCTGCGAGTAGAACTGGAGGTCGTGCATGGCCGTGAGCTTGGACTGTTTGGCCACCTCGGGGTCCATGTAGATGTTGCGCCAGTTACCCTCCCAGCCTGGGCTGGTCAGGGCCCACTCGGCTACAAGCCGATCCAGTTCATCCGAAAGCTCCTGCGTCTCTTCCGAGGTGAAGACTTCCGGGATGTGCAGAAAGCCGTTGTCCTCGAAAAAGGCGACGTCTTGGGAATCCAACATGGGACTTGAAACTCCTTGGATGGTCGGCGCCAATCCTGTGGTGATGCCGAGATGTGGCCGGAACAGGATCAGGCCATATACGGAAGGTAGCCCGTCCGGTCGGTTCGAGCATGCAACAGGTGACCGTCGATCGAGGTCACGAACAGTTCGTTCAGTTCCGCACCGCCAAACGTGCAGTTGGTCGGCCGGTTGCAGGGCAGGGGATGGGTTTCAAGCACCCGTCCCTGCGGCGTGAACACGTAAATCATGCCCCCAGGACCGCTTTCCTCCCAGCCCGCGGTGGCCACAATGTTGCCCTCGCTGTCCAGGCACATGCCGTCAATTCCTCGATGGGGATAGAAATTGTGCAGGATTTCGACGTCGCCCAGACTGCCGTCGTCCAGCACCGGATAGGCCCTCAAATCCCGGTTCTGGCCTTCACCGTACTTGCTTTCGGCCACGTAGAGGGTGGATTCGTCCGGGGAAAGCAGGATGCCGTTTGGCGAGGTGGTGTCGAAGGTCATCCGTTCACAGGTCCACGTACTGTCCGCTCCCTGGGTCAGGCGCAGCACCGACTCGTGGCCCAGTTCCATATCGTCCCGGTAATCCCCGTAACGGGGATCGGTGAACCAGATACGACCCTGGCTGTCGATGGCCAGGTCGTTGGGGCTGTTTAGGCGCTTACCGTCCAGTTCGCTGCACAGGTCCTCAAGCCCGCGTTCGTGGTGATGCCGGGCAATCCGGCGGCCACCGCCCACACAGACATAGATGTTGCCGGCACGGTCGGCCATCAGGCCGTTGCTGGCTTCCGTACCACCGCAAACCTCACCGACCCCGCTGCCGGGCCGGTACTGCATGATGCGGTTGCCCGCAATATGGGTGAAGAACAACATGCCGTTGATCCACAGAGGACCTTCGGTGATGCCGTCCAGCTTGGCCAGCTGTTCAAACTGCCATGTCATTCGCCGTTCGCCTCCGTTGCAGATACTGGTTCAACCATCACGATGTCTCCGGCACTGTGGCCGAAGGTCTCGGGTGCGTAAATCTCCTCGGCATGAGCCGGGGGAACCTGGAACGTTCCCGCCGTGGTCGCCTCGGCAATCACCGCGTAACTGTAGACCCCACCATATACCCGAGCCGAATTTATCAGGGCCCGTTCCGACAACAGCTGATCATGGTCGTACCACCACCAATACCACCAACTGCGCCCGGATGCGTCCGTGTTCGGATCCTCAATCGGCTGTGAACCGGCCAAGGCCGGGTTGACGGCTTCCAGACCGGCCGGCAGCGGCACCGACAACCGCACGTGCATCCGCGGACCGGGAGTCACCAGGGTGGTTTCCAGGCGCACCCGCGATCCCAGCCGAATATGCCAAACACCGTCCGCATCCTGCCAAACGTCCCCTTCGTCGTCAATTGGGGCAAAGGTACGGAGCACCGTAAAGCCGCGGTCCAGGCTGTCCAGCCGGATATCCTCGGGCACATATTGCAAGCCCAACCGGTAGTACAGCCGTCCCACACCGTCCCTGGCAGTGTGGATCCGTTCCGGGTTCTGCTCCATGAGCCATGCCATGGGCAGGTCCAACCGATGCGTCGCGGTGGACCGCCCCCGGTACTCGTCGCTTGCCACCAGGGTTTCATCCAGCCAGACATGGGCGGCGAAGTCCGGCTCGTCCGCTTCGTACTGCCGGAAATACTGACTCATGGCGAGCAACAGCGACAGGTTGTCGATGGGAGAGCCCCAGTGCCCCTGGCGGTTCAATCCGCCCAGCATGCCAGACACAATCTTGGGAATCACATCCGATTCCGGCTCAACGGTCATGATCGCCTGCAGCATGGCGCCCTCGCCCCGACGCGACGACTGGAACACGGTGTACCCGTCGGTCTCCCGATAGCCCTGGATGAAGGAGGCCTTTCCAGACGTTTCCTCCACCCGGTTCAGCACGAACCGCAACAGATCCGCCACCTCTTCGGCAGCACTCGGATCCCGCGCCAGGACGAGCATTGACCAACCAAGCACTTCCAGCGGGTGTTCGTCCCACGGAGCTTCGGCCAGGAGACGGCTGGCCCGGACACTGTCGACATCGTCGGCCAGGGACCGAATCCACAGGGCATAGGCCGTGATCAGGCGCCGGGTTTCGGGGCCGACACTGGGCTCGAAGGCATGGCGGATGTTACGCAGGTAGTCAAGGCCCCTGTCCACGGCTTCCGAGTCCACCCGATAGCCCTCGTTGCGAGCCCGGACCAGGGCATGGATGGCCTGCACCGACACGTAGACGCGGGATGGACGGCCCTTCCGCCACCAGGGAAATCCTCCGTCCTGGTTCTGGTACTCAAGGAGCGCATCGATGTCGTTCTGGATTTCCTGATCCGCTTCCTGGGGAGTCGGCAGACCGGGGACGCCAAAGGCATACAGGACATCCCGCATGGCCGTGTTGGCCAGAATTACAGAGGACAGGGAGGACGAATCCTCCCACCGAACCTCGCGCAGGGACAGGCAGCTGTCCACCAACATCTGCAACTGTGTGGACGAAGTCGTCACCGAGAATGCACCGAAGCCGGGCAGGACATCCGGCGGAACCTGCAATGTATGCAGCGCGGGTACATCCTCAACCACTCCATAGGTCGCGAACCCCTGGCGAGCAGCCGGCCGATAGACCGGCAACTCCTCCAGGATATGGTCCTGGTGTGCGGTATTGAAGACACTGACCTGAAGCCGTGCCGTACCGGTGGCCTCTGCATGGGCCGGAATCTCCACTAAACTCCGACTTCGGGCGGGTACGGAGAGCGTGTATCCATCCGCGGCCAACCCCAAATCCGTAGCATGCGCCAGCGACAACCGATCGCTTTGCAGCACCAGGGTCACATCCTGGTCCGCGGACGCCGGGTTTTCGACCAGCAGAGGCAGCAAGGCCTGATCACCGAAATTAAGGAACCTGGGCCACTGGGTGCGAATTTGCAGCGGCAGACTGGCCGTCAGGGAGGTTTCACCCTTGCCGAAGTGTTGCTCGCCGGAAGTGGCGATCGCCACAACCCGGTAGCGGCCGACGGTATCCGGCATCGTCCAGGCCTGTGTATACACCCCTTCGGCATTCGTGGTGCCATCGGCAGCGAACACGGCCAATGGTCGGAAGTCCGCGCGCACCGTGGCCGTCATGTCCGCGCCATCGGCTCCGGCGCTGTCGTCCATCACCGCCATGTCGGCCGATTCCGCCATGGCCATCGCCGGCTCCGGCGCGGCTGCGGTCGCGGCCACACTCCTGAACCGCATGGATGACTCGGACTCCTCGGCGACATCCATGCCCCCGCCATAGCCGACAAGGTCCATGGCCGAGATGTCGACTGTGGACTTCAGATAGTTCCGCAACCGATATTCGGACAGCGACGGGTACCGATGCCGGTAGAACGAATCCATGGGGTTGCCGTGGGAGTAGCTCGCCAAGGCCAGAATGGCCTCGTCCACCACCAGCAGGGTCACGGGGGCCTCCGCAACGGGATTGCCTTCGGCATCGCTCACCAGTACTTCAAGCGCGGCATCGGAACCCGGTTCCACCGGGTCGGCCGCAAGGCTCAGGTCCACCTGCAGTTCCCGGGCCAAGGGCGGCACGGCCAAGTCGGCCAACCCGGTGGCCATCGCCGGCATCCCATTGCCATCTTCCGCACCGGATAGGAACACCTGCACATGCAGGTTCGGATAATGCCGGTCCGTAATTGGGATCTCCAGCATGGCCTGATCCATCTCGATGGCCAGCGGCTTGGCCTCCACAATCCCGGACCGATTGGTGACGTACAGGCCGTAGGCCGGAGTGAACGGAGGAACCACCATCATCCGCGCGGTGTCGCCAGGCTGATAGGAGTCCTGGTCCGGCACCAGTTGGACATCCTCCCGCTGACCAGTTTCCAGGAACAGCCCGGAGCCAAACACCCACCGCTCGAGACGCGTCAGGTTCGGGCGATCCTGTGAGTCCCGTACGGTGATGTTGATATGCCACTGGCCGCCGCTTGCGAACTTCAGGTCGCAGGAAATCGGTTCGAGACCGGAGACGCGCTCGCAGGAGCGAACCTCGTCCGCGCCCGTTGGCAGCCGGACCCCCCGTTCGGTTCCCTGGAGCGATGCTTCGACGAAAATCTCGGCTCCGGCCACCGGGGCACCCTCAATGTCGACCACCACCAGTTCCACCGGATAGACCTCACCAATCCGCGCCAGGTACGAATCCGTGCGCGCACCAACATACAGGGAGGCTGGGTGCACCAGGGCCTGACTGGACCCGGTTTGGGTTTGCCGCGACAGATCCTGGACCGTGGCCATCGCAGTCACCGCATACGGAACCGGTAGTTCCGCCTCCGCCAGGACCGCCACGCCGTGCCGACCCCGGACATCAAGACGCCCGTCCAGCAAATCGGACTCGCCCGATTCGGCGTCGAACCCATCCCACATGGGTTCGCTTTCGTACCCGTACCCCCACGGGAACCACCGATTGAGTCCGAACTGATACCGATCCCAACCGGGCGGACTGTACTCGGCCTGGCTACCGGCGATCCTCCAAGTAACCTCGGCTCCGTCCAAGGGGCCGCCGCCGTAGTACCCGGCGCCTGCTTCAAACAGAATCTCCGAACCCAGCCAGGCGTCCGTGGCCGGTCCCGTCACGGACACTTCGAATTCAGGGCGCCGGAACTCCTCGATCCGGTACTCAAGGTGAGCCCAGTGTCCTTCCGCTCCGTTATTTGGATCCGGGTACATCTCGATCCAGCCGCGGCCGGAATTGGCATCCTCCGGCACGGGGAAATCGAATGTGAAGCCGCCATCGACCTCGATGTCCAGGTCGGCCCGGCCAGCCTTCAGTTCGTTGCCGCGGCTGTCATAGGCCTGCCAGTTGATGCGAACGACATCGCCGGGAGGTGAGAAGGATCCAACATCGCCCTCCGGTGTATGCTCGACTTCCCGGAGCCATCCCCGCACGGTCACCTGCTCGCCGGGTTGATACAGGTTGCGGTCGGTGATCAGGTGCCACTGCAGACGCCGTTCGTCTCCAGACCAGTGCCAGCGGGTTTCCCATTCGCTCCATACGGATTGGGGCAGAAGCGCCAGGTCGTCGCCCATGCTCGCCTCGAGCCACAGGACTGAACCGCTCGGGCCGCCCGCCGACTGCCGGGTCCCCGATCCCGACAGCTCGAAAACGGCCTTGCCCGCAGCGTCGGTCTTGGCCACAATCCCCTGCGGTTGAAGTGTGATCGAGACTCCCGCCAACGGCTCGCCGCTGGCCAGGTCCGTCGCCAAGGTCACGAGTTGCCGGCTGTCGGCATAGGCATCCAGCGCCAGTTCGGTCGACTGCACCCACACCGGATAATTCTCGATATCCCACGGCAGCAGGGCCGGCCGCACCAGCACCAGCGCCAAGTGGCCCTTGCCGTCCCGCAGCCAGGGTTGAAGGTCCAGTGTTGTGATCGTCAAGCCTTCCGCCGAAGTCTCAAGACGCAAGGTTTGGTCAATGATCGGCTCCCGGTCGAGAAGTCGATCCGCCCCGCCCGGGGATTCCCAAAGGAACTCCCTAGCCGCCAGGAACTGTGGCCAGTCAGCCGGCTCCACCCGGTAGCCCAGCAGACGTACCCGGGGGACATTGGCCGAGATGATTTGGAACTGTCCACCCTCGTCCGGCGGCAGGACTTCCATAACTTGCGGGCTGTAAAGAAATTGGCCCTGTTCCCCCACGTGTACCCGGGCCGTTTGCGGCTTGGACAGAGTTTGTCCGAACGAATCCCGCAGACCTGGCAGGAACGTCAGGGTATAGGTGGTGTTGGCCCGGGTTTGGCCACGGATGGTCATGCTGCCCCAACCAGCCTCCACCACGCCCCCCGGCAACGGTGGGTCCACCTGGATCAGATCGGCTGTAACGGACTGCGCATCAAGTTCGTGGTTGAACCAAACGTGGAACGGCTCTCCCGGCCGGCACGAGCAGTACACGTCCCCAAGCCGAAACTCGCCACGCGTCCGGAAGGAGAAGCGCTGTATTTGGGTGGTCGGCAACGGCCCTTCGGCCGAAGGCGCGAGTGTCTGCAGAGCCACTGTGACGGTGGTTCCGGCCGGAAGCGGAACGCGCGGCTGCAGGACTATGGTCCGATTGTCCGGGAATCGATCCAGCATACCTTTGGCTTCGTCGGGCAGCTCGTGCAGGTGGGATCGCAGGACCGCGAACTCGAGTTCGCGGCCACCGGCCAGCACGTTCAGGAAGGGAGTCAGCGCTGCCGGATCGATCGCCTGACTGAAACCCAGAACAATGGGGGTGTCCAACCGGCTGGGATCGCGTCCGGGCCACTCGATGTCTTCGGGCCAAACTTCAAGCAGCTTCAGCGGCTCGGTTTCGAATTCCCAGACAAACTCCGATTCCAGCCTGGCACCCGTCACATCCTTGACCGTATCCGGAACACGAACGGTATACCGGGTTGCGCCCGGCATGCGCCCCTTGGGCTGAAACAGCAGGGTTTGCGTGCCCAGCCACATCCACTCGCCTTCCGGCTGGGGAGTTAGTTCGACCGGAAGATCCTGGTCCGCAACCACCGCCTGACTCGAAATCGGGACCATGGGTCGGGAGAAGGTCAGCGACACATTGGGAGACAGGGCCACCTCACCTTCCGGGGCATACCGCAGGACGGACAGCGACTCGGCAACCGATGAAGGCCGTTCGGCCACTGCCGCGGGTGGAAACACGGACGGACGGACGCCGGAATGGGCCGGTGGTTCGCGCCGCTCCGTCGGCAGCAAAACCCCCTCCGCCATGTCGTCGTTTACTGCCAGGACGGGCAGGGCATCCAGAGCCCGCAGCAGCTCCGACCCCGAAAGCTGCACGGCCGCTGCCGGCCGGGGCTGGACCTGTGCGTCCCGGCCCCCGTATTCGGACACCGACACGCGCAAGCCCGTGTCCAGGTCCCGACTGCCAAAGTCCTCCTGGATGCGCACCTCCAGTTCCGTATCCGCCGGACTGGCCTGCGGTTCCACCACAAAGGACGAATAGGCCACCTCTCTCGTCCCGCGGCCGTCGGTTTGACAGGCCGCCAAGCACAAGGCCAACAGACCCACAACGACCTGCAGCCAACCGTTGCGCAAGGCGGTGGACCGAATCGGATGGGTGGATGTGGACGGACGGCCCATTGTCATTGGTAAAACCTCTTCCTGACAGGACCGCTATTGTCCGCTATTCCGACAGGATCATTACGTCAAACCTTGCAATCGTGGCCTCCTCATCCTCCTGGATCAACGGCAACAGGTCCAGGCCCTCGATCGCCACGCCCACGATGTGGATGTCGTCCAACTGGTCACCGAAGGCATCAGCCACGGACAGGAACAGGATGCCGCCGTGGACATGTTGGAACTTGGTCCGGTCGGGCACATATCCCAGCAGTCCGCGCTCCTGGGGTTCTCCGGAGTACTGCTCAAACGGAATTGAGTACCCAATGCTGGCCGTCGTCCCGTCGAGGGTACCCAGAAACAGCAACCCCTGGTTGATGTCGCGGTAGAACGCCAGGCCATCGAAATAGCCCAGGTTGGCCAGCACCATCAGGTTGTTGACGCCGTTGGGCGCGATCTGCGGAAACAGCTCGAATGTAATGGTGCCAAGGGTGGTCTCCAGCACGGCGATCAACTTGTCATCCGGTTCAATGACCATGTCGGGCGCGGTGTTGTAGATCCCGCTCCGCTCCAGGGGTTCAAGATCCGCAAGCGTCCTGGCATCCCCGTCTGCGGGCATCACCGGCGCACTGACCGTAGGGGTGGGCACGGGGGTGGGCGTGGGCGGAGGCGGAGGCAGCAAACTCTCGGCGCCCTGGAATATGCGGATGCGCTCCAGCGCGTCGCCCGGCTGCCCGGACGACTGGGGATCGCGCACCGCAATGCCGAGCAGGACATCCATGCCTTCCACAATCTTGCCGAAGATGGTGTGGCGTTGGTTCAGGTGCGGAGTTTCCACGTGCGTCAGGAAAAACTGGCTGCCGTTGGTGCCGGGCCCTGCATTGGCCATGGCCAGCAGGCCGGGTTCGTCAAATCCGAGGTTCGAGATGAACTCGTCCTCGAACCGGTACCCGGGCCCGCCCCTGCCGGTGCCGGCCGGATCACCGGCTTGGGCCATGAAGTCCGGGATGACACGGTGGAAGGTTGTGCCGTCATAGAAGCCCGACCGCGCAAGGTAGACGAAATTGTTGACCGTGATTGGCGTGCGGTCGGCAAACAATTCCACGGTGATGTCGCCCCTGGCGGTTTCGAGAACGGCGAAGTAGACACCGTCCTCCTCGATGACCAACGGCGGCGGTTCGTCGAACATGCCGTCGCGGTCTGCCGGCTCCTGGGGCATGTCCAGTGGGATGACGGGCAATTCGGTGCCCAGGTCCAGTTCCGCAGCGGCCGGCGGCGGTTCGGGAGTCGCCGCGGCCTCCGCGTCCGCAGTGATCTCGGGAGCTGGAGCCGCATCGTCAACGGCCCTGTCACCGCGGCCACAGGCAGCCAGCACCATGGCGGCACACAACACACAGACAAGGAAAGACAGCAGATTTCTCATGTTTCGGATGAACTTGGTGAACCGATGCATCGGTGTTTGGATGGGCAGTGGCCGGGCCCACCCGACGATGCGGAAACGGACAGGCATGCCCTTCGCACCGCCGGATGGACAATCCAGCCCTCAGGCATCGGCCTGTTGCTCGAAGACCTCGATGCTGTTGATCAGGTCTCCCGGCACGCGGCTGCGCTGCGGGTCGCGGACCGATATGGAGTTGACCACGTCCATGCCGGCCACAACCTCGCCGAAGATCGTGTGCTTGTGATCCAGCCACGTACACGGAACGAACGTGATGAAGAACTGGCTGCCGTTGGTCCGGGGCCCCGCGTTGGCCATGGCCAGCAGGCCCGGCCGGTCGAAGACCAGCGAGTCGTGGAACTCGTCCTTGAAGCGGTATCCGGGGCCTCCGGTGCCGGTGCCGGTTGGATCACCGCCCTGGGCCATGAAGTCGGCGATGACGCGGTGGAACATGGTCCCGTCGTAGAAGCCGGAACGGGACAGATGGATGAAATTATTGACGGTGACCGGCGCTTCCGCCGCAAACATCCGGATCACGATGTCGCCCTTGGCCGTCTTGAGGACGCAGTGGTAGAGGGCGGACGCGTCGATGGCCAGTTCGGGTTCGGCCCTGAAGTGATTCTGCCTGGCCCGGGGGCTGGTGGGAACACCGGTGTCGAGTGCGGGCAGCAAGGTGCCATAGTCTGATTGAGTCACAAATTCTCCTTGTGCCTGAAGAGGCAGTAAATGGGATAACAATTTCGGTGATCGGCCGACGTCAACCACTGACCGGTTGCGCATGGGCCGCATGCACCTTGGCAAGGTAGTCGTCAAGCTCCCGGTGGGCCTCCGCCTGCGCATTTTGGTTGCGGCTGCGGCCGCAGTCGGGCACCAGCACCACCTGTTCGCGGGCCCGCGTCAGACCAACATACAGGAGCCGCAGCCGTTCCGACACATAGGCTGCGCAATTGTCGACGGTGGCGACCCCGGGCATGAACTCTTCCAAGCGTTGATCCAAGGCGTGGTCGACCACGGCCATCAGCTCGGCCGGCAAATCCCATTGGTCCTTGACGTAGTACAACCTTGACATGAACTGATCGGTTTCGGGGTCCGCGGGAAACGCGTAGTTGTTGAGGCCGAGCAGAAACACCCGGTCCCACTCAAGACCTTTGGCCCCATGCATGGTACACACAGTGACCGTTCCCGACTCCGCCTTGTAGGTGCTGGCCTCGTCCGGCAGTTCGATTCTCTCCGCACCGGAGGCAACCCGCCTCAACAGGGCTGAACAACTCGCGAAATCGTGGTGACGCTCGCGGGCCATGTGCTCGCCAAGATGCCCGGCCAGGCAGTAGCAGACCGCCAGCTCAAACGGGGTTGCGGACAAATCCTGCGCCGCCAACAACACGAATTCGTCGGGCGGCAGCGACACCGCATCCAGCCACCGGCGGACCGCGGCCTGCAAATCCCAAGCCGCTTGGCTGGCCTCCGACGACGCGTCGAACCCCTCGGGCTCCAATGCAAGCCAGGCATCGAAGGCGGTGGGGCCTTCCCCGGCCTTGTCGATGCCCGGAACTTCCTCCGGCTCCACCACAGCTTCCGTTTCCACCAGCTCCGGTTCCGGTGCGTAGGCGGCCTGCCACACGGCTTCCAGGGCCGCGAGGTTCGGACTAACCACCAGGTCCAGGCTGTAGGCCACGGTTTCGATGAGTATGCGGCGCGCATCGGAAATCCGAACCAGGGAATCATCCACGGGCACCGCACGGGCGCGGAGCGCCTCGACCACCTGATTGGCCTTCTGCTGCGTCGGCACGAGAACGGCCCAGGAGTACGTGTCCGCCCCCGGACGGCGCAACCGATCCCGGATCAGATCCGCCATCCGATCGCAGGTATCGTCCCACACCGCGGGTTGGCGTCCCACCGGCAGGTAGCTGCAGACCTGCGGGACGTAACCCCGGGGGTTCGGCTGGGGATCATCCGCATCAGTCGGTGCAATCAGCGGCGGCTCCAGGGGATCCACTTTGGCGAAGTGGCGGTAGAACTCGCGGGACCAGGTGATCCAATGATTGGCGGCCTCCAGAATCGGACGCGCGCACCGGCCGGACTGGGGGAGTTCGTAGCGCCGGGTTTCCGTCCGCGCCAGGAAGGCGGGCAGCAGTTTGGCGTCGGCACCGGTAAAGGTCGTACTAATCGACTGGTTGGGATCCCCGACGCGAATCCAGTTGCCCTGCCCGCGTGTCAAGCAACCGATGATGCGTTCCTGCAGGCGATTGCTGTCCTGTGCCTCGTCCTCCAGGACAAACGGCCACTTGCGCTCCAGGCGGCTGCACAGTTCGGGATCCTGCTCCAGGGCCTCCACTGCCAGACGCAGTAGATCCGTGTAGTCCACGGCGTCCAGCTCCCGCAGCTGGCGCTGGTAGGAGGCGTACAGGTCCAGCATCAAGGACCAGACCACCTGGTCCCCGCGGTCCCGCAGCACCGAGGCCAGCCGTTCCGGTGTCAGGGAGCGAAGCTTGAATTCCCTGAACAGCGTGTAGATCCAACTTTCAAGGTCGCGCCGGAACCGACCGAACACCTTGGCATTGTCAACACTGCGGGATTGTTCGAACAGCACGGCGGCCAGAGCCTTGGCCCGTTGCGTTTCATCGCCAATGAACGACCGGATGCACCCCTGGGTCTCATGATCGTCCAGCACTCGGAAGTCGGCACCCAACCCCACGGTGCCCGGCCGGTCGCGCACAATGCGGTTGGCTAGGGAGTGCAGGGTGCAGACGGTATAGCCCAGACCGGGGGTCCGGCTGCCCATGGCCGCCCGGTACTCCCGAATGCGCTGCCGAATGTTGGCCGCGGCGGACCGGGCAAAGGTCACGACCAGCACCTCGGCGGAACCGGCGTCGGGATCGCGCGCCAAGTCTCCAATCAGCTTGCAGGCCAGCAGACTCAGCGTGAAGGTCTTGCCGCTGCCGGGCACGGCACTGATGCCGGCCGGTCCACCGGCATAGTGCAGGACCGCTTTTTGTCCGGCGCGCAACCGGATGCCATCAGGCGGTATGAAATCCAGGACGGCCTCGTGCAGGTGCGATGGCGGACGGCCCGCGCCCGCGGGGTGGCAGCGGGTTAGGACTGCCCGTCCCGGAAGTCTCCCAACACGCGCAGGACTCCCGCCAGCTTGCCTTCAGCATCCAGACAGGCATGCTGATAGATCACATCGGCCTCCCGGCCGTCTTCCAGGTGCAGGCGCATCACCCGATGCCGCTCAAGTTCCACAAAGGTCTTGCCGGTGTTCAGCCGATGCGTGCTGTAGCTGACCCGGATTGGATCTTCGTCGTAGGTCTTGAACACCGAGATCCGGGTTTCGTCCAGGGTCGCAATCTCCGCGTCGTTCAGGTAGAGGATTCCTTTCAAGCGTGTGCTCCCGGATGGCGTGAACAACAGGTTTCAACAGCAGGCGATTCTAGCAAAGGGAAGGGGTCTGGCCGGTCGCTGGACGCAGGCGCACCAGATCACCCAGCGGGACTCCGAGCCGGGCCACCCGGGCCATCAGTCCCAGGCGATAGGCCTGCAGATCGGCATCCTCAGCCATGACCATCACCTCGTCAAAGAACATCCCCACCGGTTCGGTCAAACCGCACATGGCGGCTCGAAATCCGGCCACCGAAGGCGGCCGGCCGGCCAAGGCGGCCTCGGCCCCGATCAGGGCCTCCAACACCGACCGGTCGGCGGCTGCGGCCGCCGCGGGTTCGGGATCCGCGACGACAATCGTCTCCGTGGCATCCGGGGACTCGCCCGTCCATGGGGGCAGGCCCACCGGCGCAGCCGACCAATCCTCGTCCTTGGGCAGGATCCGGACACAGCGACTGTACGCTTCCAACTCCCGGTGCCAAGCGGGATCAGCCGCGGCTGCGGCCAATTCCTGCGCCGTGCGGAACCGGAACACCGGATCCGGCCAGGGACTCGCCATGACCGCGTCCACCACGTCCGTGGGCAGGCCGTGTTCCTGCATGGCCACACGCAAGCGCCGCTGGATGAACAAGAGGACATCCGCCGCCAGTCCCTCCGGGGCATCGAGTGGCAGGCGGGAACAGGCCAGATCGACCGCGGCCGCCAAATCCAGGCTCTGGCGTCGTTCCAGCAGAATGCTTACCAGACCGATTGCAAGCCGTCGCAGACCAAAGGGATCGGCGCTGCCGCGGGGCACAACCCCCGCCACCATCAGCCCCGTCAGGGAATCGAGTCGATCGGCCACCGCCAGCGCGACCCCGGGTGCACTTTCCGGCACCGCGTCGTCAGCCTGCCTAGGCAGGTGGTGTTCCCGGATGACAGTGCACACCGCCTCCGGTTCTCCCGAAGCACGGGCGTAGATTGCGCCCATGGTGCCCTGCAGGCTCGTCATTTCGATCACCATGCTGGTAACCAGATCGCTCTTGCACAGGCCTGCCGCCCGTTCGGCATGGCACAACTCTTCCGCGTCAAGCTCCAGCAACCGGCCGATGTCCAGTACCAGCCCCTGCAGCCGCTCCACCTTCTCCAGCATGGAGCCGAGGCGGGCGTGGAACACAAGGGAACCGAGCCGGGGCGTTCGTTCCGCCAGCGGCGTGGCCAAGTCTCTCTTCACGAAGAAAGCGGCATCGCTGAACCGGGCATTGATGACACTTTCGTTGCCGGTCCGCACCAAGTCCGGATCCGTGAGCGAAACGCCGTTCGCCACGGTCACGAACCTGGGCAGCAACGTGTCGGGCCGATCGGCGGCATACAGCGGGAAATACCGCTGGTGCTTGCGCATCACGGTAATCAGGACGGGCACCGGCAGGTCCAGGAATTCCTCCGGAAATTCCCCCGAGACCGCCTGCGGCGCCTCCACCAGGTCCGTCACCTCGTCCAGCAGGTCGTCGTCCGCCTTCAAGCGCCCACCACAGGTCGCGGCCGCGGCCTGTACCTGGCGCAGCACCTCGGCGCGGCGTTGCGCCCGATCCAGCACAATCCCGCTGGCTGCCAAGCGGTCGTGCCAATCCCGCTGGCTGGCCGCGGATTCCATGCAGACCGCACCTGGAGTCTCCGCATTCCCCAGTTCCTGCCACCGCGGTGCCCGCGTTTCGGTGGCAGCGGTCAGTTCACCCCAGGTGAACGGTATCGGGGAGGCGCCCAACAACGCCAGCAGCCACCGCACCGGGCGGATGAACTCCTTGCCGGATCCATCCCACCGCATGGCGCGGCCCCAATTGAATCCGTCCAATACGGTACCCAGGATGTCCGGCAGAACCTCGCCGGCCCGTTGGCCCGCCTCCGTGCGTACGGCATAGACATGATCGCCCCGGACTTTCAACCGCGACACCGGCAGGCCCTGACCGCGGGCAAATCCGACCGCCGCGCGCGTGGGGGCACCATCGGAATCGAAGGCAATCTTGACCGACGGACCTCGCCGTTCCGTGGTTTGGGGTGTCTGGGCCGGAGCCAGATTCCGAACTTGGGCCACGAGCCTCCGTACGGTACCCGAAACCTCCACGGTTCCGTGTGCCAGGCGCGCGGTCGCCAGCTGTTCGGCCAGCAGGGATTCAAGCTGGGCAATGCCGGAAGGCACCGCAGCCGCCGGCATCTCCTCCAAGCCGATCTCAAAGAGCAGGTCGGCCGGTTCCTCCGGGAAACCGGTTGCGCCCCGGCTGGCAGCCGGGGCGGTGGCGCGCCCGTTTCCGTCATCTCCGGGTGCCAGGAAGGGGTACTCGTCCCGGAGCCGCTGTTCCACATACAGCTCGGCCACGCTGCGTGCCTGTCTGCGCATGCCGGCGAAGTACTGGGCCCGTTCCGTGACGCCGATGGCCCCCCGACTGTCCAGCAGGTTGAAGGTGTGGCTTTGCCGAATCACCCAGTCGTGGGCCGGGTGCACCAGTCCCTGCTCAAGACACCGGTCTGCCTCCGCCTGATACAGGGCATTCATCTGGTGCAGCCGGTCGATGTCGGCGATGTCAAAGTTGTAGCGGCTGTGCTCAACCTCGTGCGTGCGGTACAGATCCGCATAGCTGTGCCGGCCGTCCACGTCGATGCTCCAGACCTCGCGGCGGCCCTGGAGGTACATGGTGATCCGCTCCAACCCGTAGGTGATTTCCACGCTCACGGGATCCAGAACCTGGCCGCCGGCCTGCTGGAAGTAGGTGAACTGGGTAATTTCCTGTCCGTCCAGCCACACCTCCCAACCGAGGCCCCAGGCCCCCAGGGCCGGAGATTCCCAGTTGTCCTCGACGAATCGGATGTCGTGTCGGGCCAGGTCCAGGCCCAGGGCCGCCAGGCTGGCCAGATACAGCTCCTGTGGATTGCCCGGATCGGGCTTCAGGATGACCTGGTACTGGGTGTGCATCTGCATGCGATTCGGATTCTCGGCATACCGGCCGTCGTCGGAGCGGAATGAGGGTTCCACATAGCCAACCCGCCACGGTTCGGGTCCCAGCACCCGCAGGAACGTCGCCGGATTCATCGTGCCGGCCCCGACCTTTTCGCTGTGGGGGTGCCCAATCGTGCATCCCTGGCCGGCCCAGAACGTGTGCAGGCTCCGGATGACCGCCTGCATGGAAGTGGAATCGCTCACCAATCAACTCCAAAGGAAACGCGCCGGTGGCCCGGTCAAAATACAAAGGTACGTAGGGGCACCGGCACGAATGTCAAGACAAACACAAGCAATACCGCGTATCCAATCCAGCGCCGTCTGCCATCCAGTTCCGTGACCATGTCCAGCGTGACGGCGTGCGACGGTCCCATGACCAGGATGATCAGCCACAGCCACACCAGCCAGCCGGTGTAACCGATGTATTCCAACGCCGGCAGGTAGGCCTGCAGCGGGGCAAATCCGGCGATGCCCAGGACGGCCAGCAACAGAAGCGTCCCGCGGAAGAAGTAGCGGGCGTGCCCGCCGAACAGTGAAAACACCACGTGGCCGCCGTCCAGATTGCCCACCGGGAGCAGGTTGAGTCCGGTGGCCAGCAAACCTATCCAGGCCGCCATGGCCATCGGCCCCACGTGCACGTCCAGGCCGGTGGCAAAATCCGGCAGCCACTCATTGAACACCAGGTACTTGGCGCCCCAGTACAGGAGGCTGTTGCCCTCCAGCATGACCTGGCCGGAGATGGTGGTCAGTTCACTTGTCTGCAGGCCGACGAACAACAGCGGCACGGCCACGGCCAGGCCCGCCAAAGGACCGGCCACCCCAACGTCGAACAGCTTCCTCCGGTCGTCGATGGGCCCCCGCAGTCGAATGAACGCACCGAGCGTACCGAATGCGAACGGAACCGGAAGGAAATAGGGCAGGCTGACCGGAATGCCGTAGTGCCGGGCGGCGAAGAAATGGCCCAGTTCGTGGATACCGAGAATGGCAAGCAGTGTGAGCGCAAACGGCCAACCCTGAATCAGGTTGGCCGGGTTCAAGAGATCGGTCATCCCGGTCGCCCGGACATCGGGGCTGTACAGGCTCCCAACGAAGAAAGTCGTAAGGATGGTCAGAATGAACAGGACCAGGTTGATGGTCGGATTTCCCGGCCTCGGTCCGGGCGGGGCGGCCACCAGCCTCAGCAGGACGGCCCCGGGCAGGGCAGCGACTCGGTCCGGCACCAGGAAGGGCAGCAGCTTCATCCGGTCGAAGGCTTCCCGCCAACCTCCGAAGACTTCGTGGCTGGGACGGCGCAGCCGACCCCGGATTTCGATTCCGGCATCCGGGGTGCGGGGAGTCTGGACCGAGTGCACTTCCATATCGATCTCGACCACGCGTCGGGTTTGGGCCAGGTTGATTTCATCCTGGGTCCGGTCGAAGTCGTCGAACTCCGACGCGTCGCGGTAGCTGCGTGGCCGCGCGTCGTCGGAGCGGGGGGGCAGGGGATCCGACATGGTTCCAAGATCAGCTGCGGCCACCGGCCGGAGCCCGGTCAGGCAGCCGCCACCAGGCGTTGGACCAGCGCACGCGCCTCCGCCCTGAACACGCCCAGCTGCACCACGATCTCCAAGAGTGTCTCCTGCCATCCATCCCTGTTGTTCAGGGACACGTAGATGCCTTCCCGGCCCACGCGCCAGGGACGGTAGGGAAGGTCGGCCATGGTCAAGTCCGCATTAATAACCCGATTCAACATCGACTGGATGCGGTGCCGGGCATCCTCGAATCCGGTCCGGGGTTTGATCAGGATCTCCGGGTCGCGGGTGGAAATGGACTCGATGTCGGCCTCCTCGGCAGCACGCTTCAACCGGATTTGATACAGCAGGTTTTCGATCTCCTCCGGCACAGCGTCCACCCGTTGGCTGACGGAACCGAAGCGATCAATCAGCTCCCGCCGGAATTCGTTCTCGGCCTCGACGCTGGCCAGGCCTGCCACCCGGTGGTACAGCTGATACCGGGTGGCTCCATCCTCAATGTACCAGTCCGGGATGTGGGCGGCCAGGGGCAACAACAGAGTGACGGGGTCGGCTAGGGGATCCTTGACGGATGGCTCTGCGCCGTTCAGTGAAGCGCCCGTGGCGCCATCCGGATCGGTCGATCCGGTGATGCGCAGGTTCTCCACGGCATTGGCCAGCAGGCGCGAGTACAGGTCCAGGCCAATGGTTCCCATGCTGCCGCTTTGCCGGGCCCCGAGGATCTCGCCGGCACCGCGCAGTTGCAGGTCGCTCATGGCAATCCGGAATCCGGCACCCAGCTCGTTGCTGGATTCGACGATGTGGCGCAGCCGGGTGGCGGCATTGAAGTTGAGGTCCTCCCGCTCCGTGAACAGGAGATAGCAGTGGCCGCGGCGATGGGAACGCCCGACCCGGCCCCGCAACTGGTAGAGCTGGGCCATGCCGAAGCGGTCCGCATGGTTGACAATCATCGTGTTGGCGTTGGGAATATCCAGGCCGTTTTCGATGATGGTGGTGCAGACCAGCACATCGGTCTCTCCCTGGGAGAAGTGGAGCATGGCGTCCTCCAACTCATCCCCCTTCATGCTGCCGTGCGCCATGTCGATGACCGCCCCGGGCAGCAGGCGTGCGATTTCGTCCGCCAACTCCGCCAGGCCGCGGATGCGGTCTGTAACCACAAACGCCTGGCCGTCCCGTTTCAGTTCCCGCTCCAGGGCCCGCCGCACCAGCGTACTGTCGTACGGGGCCATGATGGTGTGCACCGGCAGCCGTTCCTCCGGTGGCGACGTGATGTAACTGATGTCCCTAATACCGCTCAGCCCCATGTTCATCGTGCGCGGGATCGGCGTGGCCGACATGGTCAGGACGTTGACGGTAGGCTTGAGCTGCTTGATTTTTTCCTTCTGACGGACGCCGAACCGCTGTTCCTCGTCGATGACCAGGAGGCCCAGATCGCGGAACTTCACGTCCTTGGCCAACAGGGCGTGGGTGCCCACCACAATGTCCACGGTTCCGGCCGCCAGTTCGGTCTTGACCCGGCGCCGTTCAGCGGGTGAACGCAAGCGGCTCAGGACCTCGATCCGGACCGGCATGTCGCGCATCCGGTCGGTAAAGGTGGCATGGTGCTGGTGGGCCAGGACCGTGGTCGGAACCAGCACCGCCACTTGGCGGCTGTCCATCACCATCTTGAAGGCCCCGCGCAGGGCCACTTCGGTCTTGCCGAACCCCACGTCCCCCACGATTAGGCGATCCATATGGCGTTCGGATTCAAGATCCACCTTGACATCGACCACGGCCTGCAACTGGTCGGGGGTCTCGTCGAAGGGAAAGGCCATCTCCAGGGCCACCTGCATCGACTCGTCGGGTCCGGCCGCCCGGCCGGTGGCCGTTTCGCGGTGGGCGTAGACCACCAGCAGTTCCTCGGCAATCTCCTGAACTTCCTTGCGCACCTTGTCCCGCGCGGTGGACCACCGGCTGGACCCCAGCCGCGACAACACCGGATCCTCCGGACCGACATACCGGCTGACGCGATCGGCTTGGTGCACCGGCACCAACACCTTGTCGCCGGCCTGGTATTCGACCTGGATGTACTCCTGATGCACACCGCGTACAATGCGGCTGGACAGGCCGGCATAGGACCCGATGCCGAAGTCCACGTGCACCACCGGATCCCCCGGATCCACTTCGGCAAAGAAGCGTTCGGGAGTGTAGCCCTGGTGCCTGACCTGATGCCGCCGCCGATAGACCTTTTGGACGTCGAACAGTTCGGTGTCCGTCATCACCAGCAGCGCGGGCGCTGCCCGATCGGGGTGGTGGAGGCTGAATCCGCCCTGCAATGAACCTTCCATGATCCGGACCCGTCCCGGCACGGGTTCCCGGTCCAGGCAAGCCACCGGCTCCGCCATCAGATCCGCAGCCTCGAGCATGTCCTGCACCTTGCCTCCCATCTGGGACACAATCAGAACGGCGGCATCCTCCTCCGCCAGAGCGCGGATGGTCTGGGGCCGCGCTGCCTGGGGATCCTGCTGGAGGTCCAGGGACCGGCAGCACCGGCCCACCCCCTGCACTGCGCTGTCGCGCACGCCCTGCAGGTCTCCGTAGCCAAGCAGCAGCGGCCGCTGGGTTTCGAGACGCTCCAGCATGTCGTCGTAGGAGAACCGGCTGGAATCGAACCCGGCGGGCACATCCCCGCTTTGGAGAAGTTCGGAGCGCAATTCCGCCTGTTCGCGCTCCAGGGCCGCGACCGCCTGCTCGCAGGCAGCCCCGTCGTCAAGGATCAGCAGTCCCCCCGGATCCAGGTAGTCCAGCAGACAGGCAGGTTCCGCGTACAGGTAGGGCAGGTACCACTCGATGCCGTCGAAGGTTTCCAGTTCGGCCAGTTTTCGGACCTCGGAGGCGATTTCCTCCTGGACGAACAGGGAGAGGGAGGGATCCTGCAA
The DNA here is from genome assembly GCA_965208365.1 of Caldilineaceae bacterium. Classification (GTDB taxonomy): domain Bacteria; phylum Chloroflexota; class Anaerolineae; order Caldilineales; family Caldilineaceae; genus Bin34. The sequence goes on from OZ242330.1 coordinate 4,481,173, forward strand.
CGGGCCGCGCTGCGACGGCGGCACATCCATCAGCGCCGCGGCATTGACGGTGCCTTCCGGCAACCCAACACGCGCCAGAAGCTCGTGCCCATACCGCGCCAGCGCCTCGCTGGCCGGTCCGACCACCACCGTGTCCAACTGCTCTGTACTGCGCTGGCTCTGCGGATCGAACGCCTTGATGGTTTCGATTTCGTCCCCGAAGAAGTCCAGCCGCACAGGTGCAAGCAGGTTCGCCGGCCAGATGTCCAGGATGCTGCCGCGCTGCGCAAACGTACCCGCGCCGTCCACCATGTTGACTTTCGTGTAGCCTGCATCCACCCAGCGGCGCGCCGTGGCCGTTATGGGATGCGAGTCGCCGACGCGGTAGGTGTGCAGTGAATTCGACAGGTCTCCCGGCGGCAGTGTGACCTGCATGAGGGCTTCCACACTGCAGATCACCAGACAGCCCCTGTCGCCGCAACCCAGCAACGCGGACAGGGCGGTCAGCCTGCCCTGCCGCGTCTGACCCGTCCAGGGAATCCGTTCGTAGGGGCGGGCATCCGGCTTGGGCAGGTAGAGAATCCGGTTGGGCCATTCGTTGCCGGAACCCAGCAGGGTCAGGATCTCCTGGCGCAGCTGATGAGCCCGATCGTCGTCGGCCGCGACGACCAGCAGGGGCCTCGGCAAGCGTTGCGCGCACAGGGCCAGAGCCAAGGAACGGGCTGTGTCGGGAACGCCCTGCGGGGCCCCGGGAGCGCGCCAAGAGCCCGACTTGCAATCGGGTAGGAGTGCATCAAGCCCCGGCCAGAACTCCGACCGGGGATTCGGTTGTGTCTCGGTCATGGCACTCCGTTGTACCTGTTCATGGCCTGCTCAAGGCCGTGCCGGAACCAGTATACGATCGCCTCCCCCACAAGGCTGCGCAACGGAACCACCGCTTCCTGTTCCGTGCCGGCGTTCCAGGGACGCAGCACGTAGGCCGTGGCATCCATGCGGCCGGGCGGACGTCCTACGCCCACGCTGAGCCGATGGAACTCCCGCGTGCCCAGCTGGGCAATCACGGACTCAACCCCTCGGTTGCCGCCGGAACCGCCGCGCGCCCGCAATCGAATCCTGCCCAGCGGCAAGTCGAGATGATCGTGCACCACGAGCAGTTGCGATGGCTTGACCCGCTCCGCCTGCATCAACCGCTGCACGCTGAATCCGTTCAGGTTCATGTAGACCTGCGGTGTGGCGAGCAGGACGTTGGCCGAGTTTGGGACGTCCCCCTCCCCGGCCGACGGGGACTTGTGGGTGCGCCAGACGCCCCAGACGGCCTTGTACGTCCTTTTGCGCCGGGGCACCTGGAGGTCGGCCGCCAACTGCGCAACACTCTCCAAGCCTATGCTGTGGGGGGTCCGGGCATACTTGCGCCCGGGATTGCCCAGGCCGAACACCAGCCAGCGACCAGCATCGATCCGGACTGCCGGTCCGCGTCCGGCAGTCATGATTTCCGACCACCGAGGAACCAGACGGCGACGGACTTGACACTGAAATAGGCGAGGACGATCAAGGCCACGGTCAGGCCAAACCGCATGCCGCGCGCCAAGTAGGCGGCCAGCGCGGCAGGCCGGGCTCGGGCGGCCAATTGGTCCAGCGACTGCCTCAGGGTTTGATCCTCTGCCGGTATGGTCGCGGCCGTCTCCGGTTCCTGTCCCGTCGTTGCCGTGGCATCCGCCAGCGTGAAACCCACAATCGTCTCGGTCGGAGCCCTGCCCTCGAATTGGGCTTCCAGCCGAATCTCGTACTCGCCCGGCGGGTTGTCCCCTGCCCGCCATATCCCAAGCACTGATGCGTTTACTTCCTCCTGCCCGCCGTTGAAGTAGATTTCGCGTTCGTCTCCCGCCACGCGCCAATAGAGGGCGTAGCTTTGCAGGCCGGTTCCCTGGACCGTGCCCCTGACCTGCAAGTCGCCGGTTACGGTTTGGCCCTCGCCGGGAGCGGTGATCGACACGGTGGCATCGGCCTGTGCAAAGACGGGAGTGCCGCCAGTGAACAGGTGCACTATGGCTAGCAGAATGGCGACGGCCAGCCGACAGCAGGTGGCGGAGGGCTGTCTGTGCATACACGCGGCCGGATGGCGGAAGGTCACGAACCGGCACCTCCCGTCAACGTTGCAGTTCCGTCTTAAGCCAAGCCACCAAAACGGCCAAGTCTTCGTCGGAGACGAGGTTCGGGCCGAACTCGGGCATCAGATTGCCGGTCTGGTTGTCCGGGTCGTCCTGGGCGACGCCGGCACGCACCAGCGCCTGTAGCTCCTGCTCCGGCATGGTGCTCACCTTCTCGGAATCCAGCAAGGGCGGAGTCAACCCGGTGATTCCTTCGCCCCTTCCCCCATGGCAGGCGGCGCAATTGTCGGCAAACAGTACGGCGCCGGACACCGATACCCCTGAACCGCTGTCGGCGGCAGAGTTCCTTTCGCCGGCAGGAGTGGGCTGGATCGGTGTCGCGGGCACGATCAGCTCCGCTGCCCGGGACGCAACCTCCGCCGCCGACTGTTGACTGCGCAGCACCAGAAACGTCGCCACGGCTATCAGGACCATGCCACCAAACACCGCTGCACTCCGGGGATCGAAGGTCAGTTGCACGGGCTCGCCGCCGTCGGTCCCGGCTCCGTTGAGGTAGAGCACCATGCAGATGGCGATCAGCATGAAAGCCATCAGGGAAAGCATCGGGATTGTCACGATGCCAAACCAGTCGATATAGGGAATGGCACAGGAGGGACCCGTACCGCACGTGGTGGCGGACGAGAACCAGGAGGTCTTTTGCAACAGGACGTGGTAGGCGGCCACCGCCTGCCCGACCACCGCCGTCCCCAACACGAGCCAGGCCATAACGGACACCCGGGTAATCAGGGCAAACCCCATGATCACAGCAAGCGGGTACATGAGAATCCGCTGGTACCAACAGAGCAGGCATGGCTCAAAGTGGCGGATTTCACTGAAGTACAGGCTGCCAGCCACCGCCGTCACGGCCACCGCACAACCACCCATGAGCGGCCAGGGCCACGCCCCGCCGCGCCGGACCTCGGCCCTGTTTGTGGCCATGGCAGGGGTGTAACGCTCCGGCCCGGCGTGTCTTCAAATCCGGAGTGGGTTATTCGACAGCAACCAGGGCGGCATTGACGGCGGCGCGAATCGCGTCGTAGTTGGCCGCATTGCCCTCAAACACTTCGTCGTTGATCAGGATGTGCGGGGTACCTTGGGCCCCGTCGGCCACGCCTGTCCGGACCGACTGGTCCACCTTGTCCTGTGCCGCCACCGAACCGAAGCATTCAACGAACTCCCGTTCGTTGACACCCGCGCTGCGGGCAAGGTTCGTCAGGTTTTCGATTTCGTAACGGGAAGCGCCCCGTTCCCCAAAAAACAACGTGTCGTGGTACTGCCAGAACCCGTTGGGATCCTCGGACAGGTCGATGATGCACTGGCCAGCCCGGGCCGTGTTGTACGAAGCCGGGGCAAAGATGTCAAGCGGGAAAAACATGTAGACGAGGCGCAGGTCGCCGGCCTCGATGAAATCCTCGATCAGCCGGGCCTTCGCATTCCGGTTGAACTCGCCGCAATGGGGACACAGGAAGTCCTCATAGGCCACCATGACCACCGGGGCATCGGGACTCCCCAGTTCGTTGCCGTTGATCCACTCCGTCGGTATGTTGGCGTGCGCCTCGGACGATACCGGCGTGCGGCTGGTCACCACCACCAACACGATGATGCCGACCACCACGATCGAGGCCACACCGATGATCCACAGACCAATTCGGTTCTTTCCCTTCATTGCGGATTCCGTTCCTGCCAGGTTTCCAGTTGTGTACGGCTCGACGACCCTCAAGACATATTGTGCAGGAAAGGCGCTCCGGACACCGGAATTGACATCCTTTGGTCATTGCATTGCCGTCTGCGCGGCCAGGCAGGCCGCAACCGTTCCCGAAGCTGTCAGGGACAGGTGAAACTTCCATCCGCAGTATTACCGGGGGGATGGGAGCATCCAGTCGGCGGGTCTGCCCACAGTGCCAGGATCGTGACCTGACTGGGATGCAGATGGGGGCAGATGCCTGTCGATGCAGTCTGCATATGGATGGCATGCGGACTGAGGGAAAATGGTCGCCTCCGGAGTCGTCTTCGTCGTCGCGACAGGGCTGCAGGGTTGTCGCCACCATGCTTTTTCTGCGTCCTTGACCGCTTTTGCCCCCCGGCTTGGCTTTCCCTGCCCTTGTTAGGGTTCCCGGGCGGATTTCCACATCCGGCAGCCGGTCCGTCGGTCTTTGCGCAGAAGTTCAAACGAAACGGTTGTACGATTTGGACAACTCCCCTAACAAGCCAAAAGGCGAACAGCACCATGCAGAAGCTGGGCGGATCGGTTGTCGTTGTCACGGGTGCCAGCCGCGGGGTGGGGGCGGCCGTGGCGGAGGCATTTGCGTCCAGCGGATGCCACGTGGTCCTGGCAGCCCGCACGCAGGAAGACATCGAAGCGCTGGCGGCACGGCTCGCGGCGGACCATGCCGTGGAGACAATGGCCGTGGTCGCCGACGTGACCAGGACCGACCAGGTCGATGAGTTGATGCGGTCGGTAACCGAACACCTTGGCGGAATCGACATCCTCGTGAACAACGCCGGCCTGGGTTCGTACACGTCCCTGGCAGACACGTCGGACGACGACATGTTCCATGTGATGGACGTCAACCTGTTCGGCGCCATTCGCTGTCTACGCGCCGCCGTGCCCCATATGCGGCGGCGGGGCGGCGGCCATATCGTGAACATCGGCAGCATCGTCTCGTACATGGCGGTGCCCAGATATCGCAACATCTTCGCGGCCTCCCCCATCTACTGCGCTTCCAAGTTTGCGCTGCGGGCCGCCACGATTGCGGCCCGGGCGGAACTGCATAGCGACAACATTCACGTCATGTTGGCCGTTTTGGGGCCGACCCGAACGAACTTTTTTCGGGCAGGGGCAGGGCAGGTGCCCCCCGACGTCCTCAACGCCGAGGATCGGGGCCGTCTGTCCTTTCTCGACGCGGCGCCCGAACAAGTAGCCCGGCAACTGGTGCATTCGGTCCGAAAGCAGGACCGGGAGGTGTACTTCACCCCGTTGAACTTCATCCTGGTCAAGCTGGCGGTGTGGGCACCCCACCTGTACGACCTGTTGCTGCGCCTCTGCTTTCTCTTGCTGGGACGACCCGAGGAAGCGCCGACCGCCAGACGCGCTCCCTGGCAGGGAGCCCACTACCGGGAGTGGATTCCCTTTGCCGGACTGGTGGTGCTGGGCGGCTGGTGCCGTCGCCGCCTCAAACGATTGTGGAAGTAGGCCAGCCGCTGCCGGACTGTCAATCCGACTGCCGGGCCCGCGCGTAAATCGCCTCAACCAGCAGTGCCAGGTCGCCATTCCCGGCCTGGTCCGCGGCAGGCGGAGGCCCAAGCTGATAGGCCGGCGCCACGGCGTCGTCCCTGTTCTCCACATGCCTGCGCAACGACCGAATGGCGCGCATGTCGCCCCAGAACTCGTCGTGGAAGTTCGCTTCGCGCCCGGGCTTCGCAGCCGTGCCCTCCGCATGTCTGCGCCCGGACCGCACTTGTTGGAGATGGGCCATGAGCCCGGCCAGGTCGTCCTGGTGAAGTCCCCGCAACCGAAACAGGACTAGGGGATCCTGTTCCAGCAACCAGCCCGTTTCGACCAGCACCGCCATGCACCAGGGGCAGGGGATCTGCTCCGAATGCGGAGCGACGTTGAGTTGAAGCTCCTCCATGCCCGAGGGCCAGAGCCCCCTCCCGCTGTCCGCCAGGAGGCTCAGGACCTCCGCCGAAATCCGTTGCCCGCCACGTTGGCCGGCCGCCAAAATGCGGTCCGCGTCCGCGTTCAGCGATTGGTACCAGTCCGCCGTCGGGTATCGCGGCAATCCCGCCGTGACCGTAATCCGTCTCTGGGACTGGTGTCGCACCGTGGCCACAATCCGGTTTCCCTTCATGTCCAAGGACATGATTTCGACCGTGGCCGCGCATTGCCGGGCGAAGCCGCGCAGGCGCGGGTTGTCGGCAAATAGGGCACTGTCCCACCGCTCGTACCATCCCGCCGGATCACCGGATACCGGATCCCGGGCCGTTTCAAGAGGATCCACGTTCATGGCAGGGCCCGCGGCGCGTCCGGATGATGCAAGGTCAGCAATTCGTACAGCTGCTCGTTGGACAGTTCGGTCAGCCACTCCGTGCCTGCGCCCAGGATGTCACGCGCCAGTTGTCCCTTCTGCCGAATCAAGCGGTCCACGTGTTCCTCGACCGTCCCGGCCATGATGTACCTGAACACCTGGACGCGCCTGGTTTGTCCAATCCGGTGGGCGCGGTCGGTCGCCTGGTCCTCGACCGCGGGATTCCACCACCGATCGAAGTGGTACACCTGATTGGCAGCTGTCAGGTTGATGCCCACGCCTCCGGTCCTTACACTCAGGACGAGCACCGGACAGGTCTGCCCACCCTCCTGGAAGCGATCCACCATCTGTTGCCGTGTTCCATGCGGTACGCGCCCGCTGATGAACTCGGGCATAAAGCCCAAGCGCCGCGCGATGTGGGCCTGAAGGATTTGCCCCATGCGAACGAAGGTGGTGAACACCAGTACCTTGTTCCGGCCGTCAAGCGACTCCGTCAGCATTTCCGTAAAACGATCCAACTTGCCGCTACGGCCCCCGTATTCCCGATTGTCCGAAAGGAGCTCGTCCTCGTCCAGCAGGGCTGGATGGTTGGCGATCTTGCGAAGTTGTGTCATGAGGGCCAGGATCGAACCCCGCCGCCGCATGCCATCCAGCTCGCGGATGTGCGGCAGGAAGGCCTCCACCGCCCGGGCGTACCGGTCCGTCTGCTCGGACGACAGGTCGCAGATCACGTCGATCTCCTGTTTCTCGGGCAGGTCGGAAATCACCTCGGGATCCGACTTCAGCCGACGGAGAATGAACGGCTGGACAAGCCGCTGCAGCTGTCCCAGTTTTTCTCCGTTGCTCTCGCCTTCAATGGGCTGAATGAAGCGACGCTTGAAGTCTTGTTGGGATCCCAAAAACGCTCCGTTCAGGAAATCCAGGATGCTCCAAACTTCCAACAGCCGGTTTTCGATCGGCGTACCGGTCAGGGCAAATCGGTGCCGGCAGCGCAGGCTGCGTACGGCCATGGTCTGCTTGGCGGACGGATTCTTGATGTTCTGGGCTTCGTCGAGCACCACGGTATGCCAATGGATGCGGCCCAGCACCGCCTGGTCCACGCGCGCCGTGCCGTAGCTGGTCAGCACCACATCCGTTTCCCGCACCCTTGCGTACAGGTCCGTTTGCCGGGCGCGGCCGCCGCCATGGTGGAGCATGACCCGCAGGTCCGGGGCAAAGCGTTGCAGTTCCCGTTTCCAGTTGCGCAGAACACTGGTTGGACAGATGAGCAGTCTCGGTCTGCGGCTTTCCGGAGACGGAGTCCGTTCCTGCTCCAGAAACAGCGCGATAGCCTGGATGGTCTTGCCCAGACCCATGTCGTCGGCTAGGCAGGCGCCCAGTCCGATTTGGTGCAGATACCACAACCAGGCAAGGCCGCGCCGCTGATAGGGACGCAGCGTGCCAACGAATCCCGGCGGCTCAAACCGTTCCTCCTCCCGCGCCACGGACCGGATGCGCTGCCAAATGGTGCGCAACCGATCAGGTACCGTCACCCCCGAGATCTCCAGGGCCTGGAACTCCCGGTAACCGCTTCCAAAACGGGCATGACGGCTCGTGTTCCGTGTTTCCCCATACTCATCGTCGGCTTGCTCCTGCATGATTTGCAGGGCCTGCAAAAGGCTCACGCGGCGGGATGCCCCCCGCGTGGCCAGAAGATGCCGCGCCGCCCTGATTTGCCCCTGATTGACCTGCAGCCATTGTTCGTTCATGTACACCAAGGGCGAACCGGCCATGGCAATTTGGCTCAGGCCGACATTGTCCAGCGGGTCGCCGTCCACAATCAAGGCATATGCGATTTCGTATTCTCCGAATGCCGCCTGTGCGGATGCTTCGTGCTCCTCGTCGACCTCCTGCACGTCCAGGTGAATCTGGAGACGGCTCCGCTCGGCGTCGGTCCACCAAACCGGCAGATGGACCTGGAAGCCCGCACCCATCAGAGCAGGCGCATCCTTGGTCAAAAACCGGTAGGCCTCTTCCCGACTCAGTTCGATGGCCTGGAGGCCGGGTTGCCGCACCAGGGGCTGCACGCAGGGACTGTGCCGACTGGCTGCCCGCAGCCCTGCAATCAAACGGGCTCCCGTCAGAGGATCGGGATCCGCGGCGGTCGCCCGGGCGCGGTGCTCACCATGGGAACCAGTTCCACCGTTGAGCCGGTCGGCGGCAATCCCATTCCGGACTCCCGCAACGCCGTCATGCCAGGCATGGGACGAACTCCACATGTCGTCCGTGGCCAATGCAACCCGCAACTGCCACGGCCCGTCCCCGTCCGCCTGGCCTGTGGCCTGCGGGTCCAAGAGTTCAAAGGCCAACGCGATGTCGCCGGATTGACTGCCGAACGCCCTGGACATCCACTCCTGCCACTCCCCTTGCATTTGGCGTCGCTGTTCCGGTTCGGCTTCCACGACCCCGTTGACCAACAGCCGACACCACTGATCCTGCGCGTCCACCGATCCCGGCCGGGAAGGGGCGGACACCTGCCGGAACCTGTCGTCCGTGCCCACGGCCGCTGCCACCATTGCCATGCGTGCATGTGCCACCGCATTGACGAAATTGGCCAAAAGCGATGCCGCATCCCGGTCCCCGGCCAAATTGTCGGCAAAGGACAGGTTTACCCCCGGCATGCACTTGGCGAACTCCTGGAATCCCAAGTCCAATTCGCGCCCGTACCGCCACGGGTTCCATTGCACCTGCCACCCGCCCTGGACCGCCTGCAGGAATGGCACTGCCCGTCCGGCCCGAACCAGGGCCAAGGCATACTCTGCGGCCTGCCCCCAGTAGCGCAGGTCCGGCCCGGGCACGAAATACCGGTTGAGCGCAGCGCCGGCCTGCTCCGCGTCGAGCCCACTGGAGGACGAACCGGCGGCGAAGCCAAGAAGCCCGTTCAGAACCCTGAGCGCCGGGCCAACGGCCAGGTTCAGGCCCAGAACGCGGTATTCCTGCATGCCCGGGGCGTGCAGGTTGTGGGACCGGACGCCATGGTCCGGTACAGGCAGACGCGCGGTCCTCTTGGCCAAGGGCAGGTCGCCCTGCGCAATATCGGTCAGAAGGCTGCGGAGCCGATGACGCAAAACGGCGGGCGCCACCAAACCCGGATGGACCGGAATCCGGGAACCCCGGTGGTGACTCTTGCGCGCCGGCATGCGGACACTCCGATCTGGGTGGTTGGGTTCCTGCCTGTCGGCGGGGGGAACTTCGGCCCACAAAAACAGGCACGCCGACTCGCCCGGCGAAGCGGCAATCCACGTGGCATGAAGGGTGGAGGGCATGGAGACCGCGACCGTTGATTGACTCTGCTGACCGGCCGCACCGGGTCACCAAACAGACAATTCCGCCCTCGGACCATGACCGAGGGCAACCGCGCAGTATAGCACCGCCCCGGCTCCAAGCTCCAACCCGACCAGACCGGAAAAGACCCCGGGCCGACTTCCCGCGGTCAAGACGCGGCAGGCCTCGGTACATGTGCGTAAACCTGTGGATTGCAACCCGCGGGCACGTGTCAACGCCGCCCGTCGCGTCCACCAGGTCCAAGGCCGTACGATGCGTCCGGATGCCTCGCCGGGCAACACCAGGTACTCGGCGATGCCCGCACGCGCGTTCCGACACCGCATGCCTCCCAGATTCTGATGCCGAGTGCCCGGCGAGGTGATCGGCGCGGCCAGGGCCGGTCGGTGTCCCGCCCAGGTTGCGCTTCCGTACTTGCAACGCCACCCGATACCGGGCATTGGGAAGCCGCTTGAAATCCGGTGCGTATTGGTCCCAGGCCGGAATCTCCCTATAATGCCCAGTTTCATGTCCGGCGGTCCCATACAACGGGGAACAAACCCATGTACAAGACACACACCTGCGGAGAGTTGCGCCTCTCCCACTGCGATCAGACAGTGGTTTTGGCAGGCTGGGTCAATGTGCGCCGGGACCACGGTGGGCTGATTTTCCTGGACCTGCGCGATCGCTTTGGCATCACCCAGGTTGTGGTCGACGCGGACAAGTACCCGGACGCCCATGCCATAGCCAGCCAGGCACGGTCGGAGTTTGTCCTCAAGGTTGCCGGCACCGTCCGCGAGCGCCCGGAAGGCTCGGCCAACCCAACCTTCGCCACCGGAGAAGTCGAACTGGCCGCCCGAGAGGTGGTGATTCTCAACCACTCCGAAACCCCGCCGTTCTACATCAGCGACGAAGCGGACGAAACCGACGAGGCCCTGCGCCTGCAATACCGCTACCTGGACCTGCGACGGCCCAGGATGCTGCGCAACCTCCGTCTGCGGCACGCCATCATCAGCGACATCAGGGCCTACCTCGCGGAGCGGGACTTCATCGAAGTCGAAACCCCCCACCTGCTCAAGAGCACCCCGGAGGGCGCGCGCGACTTTGTGGTCCCGAGCCGGTTGCAGCAGGGCAGCTTCTATGCCCTGCCTCAGTCCCCGCAGCAACTGAAGCAGCTGCTGATGGTTGCCGGACTGGACCGATACTTCCAAATCGCCCGGTGTTTCCGCGACGAGGACCTGCGCGCCGACCGCCAACCCGAATTCACGCAGCTCGACCTGGAAATGAGCTTTGTGGAGCCGGAAGACATCCGCAGCATGATGGAACCACTCCTCATCCAGCTGGCACAGGACCACCAGTCCTGCCGAATTCAGGAGACTCCGTTTCCCGTCCTAACCTACCGGGAATGCATGGACCGATTTGGCACGGACCGGCCGGACCTAAGGTTCGGCGTGGAGCTTTTTGACGCGACCGGGATCCTGCAGGAGAGCGGATTCAAGGTCTTTTCCGACGCCGTTGCCCGTGGCGGCGTGGTCAAGGGTGTGGTCCATCCGGGCGGCGCCGGCCTGAGTCGCCGCGAAATTGACCGATTGACGGAACTGGCCCGGCAGGGCGGGGCCCGCGGCCTGGCATGGTTGGGTCTGGAACACGATGTGGCGGATGCCTCCGACATTGGGGACGGCACCTTCCGGTCGCCCATCGCGCGTCACCTGGACCCACGGGAACTGGCCGGGCTGGTCGCGGCCGGCGGAGCCCGGGCGGGTGACATGATTCTGCTCGTCGCCGATGCCGAGTCGGTCGTGGCTGCAAGCCTCCATCTGCTCCGGAGCGACATCGGCAGGACCGCGGGCCTGATTGATCCGGATCTCTTCGCCTTCTGCTGGGTCACGGACTTTCCGCTGCTCGAGATGGATGCCGAAGCCGGACGCTGGATGGCGGTGCACCACCCCTTCACATCCGCCCGCGACCAGGATTGGGACAGGCTTGAGGACGATCCCGGTTCGGTCCTGGCCAAGGCCTACGACGTTGTCCTGAATGGCTGGGAAATCGGAGGCGGCAGCATCCGCATCCACGACCAGGCGCGCCAGCAGCAGCTGTTCCGCGCGCTCGGTCTGCCGGACGCGGAAGTCCAGCAGGAGTTCGGACACCTGCTCAAGGCCTTCCGCTATGGTGCCCCGCCCCACGGCGGCATCGCCATGGGCCTGGACCGGATCGTGGCCCTGTGGGCCGGCGCCACCAACATCAGGGACGTAATCGCCTTTCCCAAGACCGCAACCGGTTCCGACCTGCTGTTTGACTGCCCTGCGCCCATCGACTCCGAACAGTTGCTGGAACTAGGCATCGACGTAACCGTCTGAACAGACCGGGAAACGGCAACTGGAGGTTGAGAAACCGGCGGAAATGTCTATAATCCACCTTGCCCTGCTTTGCGCGTGATCGAACCGGCATTTGTTAACCAACGGCAGCAAAGTGGAACGTCGTGATGCGGCGCGAATGCTTCGCCACAGGCTGGTGTCGCAGCAGCGTCCAGCGTGTTCCCACCTGAGTCTCATCAGGTTAAACAATCCGTTCACACGGCAGAAGTAGGGTTTTTTCTTGGCTTTGTGCAACGGGACACCGGACCGGGGCCCCACGACGGCAACCGTGGCGGATGCCCGGTTTGGTCCCGTGCCCATGGAACAACCGTGAAGCGCGTCCGGTATCACCGCCCATGACCATCAAACGGATCCGTGCCTCCGACGAAACCTGGGCCTTCACCAGCAACATGTACGCGCGCGTCAACGCGGGTCTGGTGGTCACCCGCGAAGGCGGCATCCTGATCGATACGCTGCTGTTCCCGGTGGAAACCCGCCAGTTGGTCAACTACACCAACAGACTGTGCGAAGCCGGCATCAAGTACGTAATCAACACCCAGGCAGCGATGGACCACTCGCTGGGGTCCTTCCTGTTTCCCGACGCCGAGCTGCTGGCACACCGCGAGACCCGGCGGTACCTGGCCAGCAGCGGTGCGCGCAACCTGCGCAATGCGAAGAAGAACAGCCCGGAACTCAACGATGCCAAGGTTAGGCTGCCGCGCGTGGTGTTCGACGACAGCCTGGTGTTGCGGCTGGACAGCAAGTCCGTTCATGTCATCCATGCACCGGGGCCGGTCAACGACACCTGCATGGTCTATGTGCCCGAGGAAAAGGTCCTGTTCGCCAGCGACCTGATGATGCACATCCCTCTGATCACGCACCAGCGCTGCGACATCGAAACCTACAAGCAGTCGTTGCGACGCATGCACGACTTCAACCTGGAAGTGATCGTGCAGGGCCATGGCGAGATCCTGCTGCGGGGCGAGGTCACCAGCAGCATCGACAAGGCCATCAACTACCTGAACAACGTGGACCAGATGGTGGACGAGGTCCTGGCCAGCGGCGGCAAGATTGAGGACGCGTTTGCCAACGGGCCGGAGAAATTCGGGATATCCACCCTCCCCATGAACGGGCTGATTACCAGCTTCCACCGGCAGAATGTCCACCACCTGTGGAAGCGCAAGGACCCGCGGCTGCAGCGTAAACGGGCTGCTCGGACCGGCTAGAACGCCAAGCCTGGCAGCCGGGCTGCGGCCGGCCGTGGGATCGGGGATCCGATGGAAGTGGAGCCGTTTGAATTCAACCAGGCAAGACTGTCCGCGTTTCGCCGGTGCCACCGTCGGTTCTTCCTGAAGTACAGGTCCGACCGGCAACTGTTGGAGCGCGCCTTTACGCTGGCGGACCGCGACTGGGACGCGGCACGCCTGGGCCAACGGTTTCACCTGTGCATGGAACGGCTGGCCAGGGGACTGCCGATGCAGTCGGTTGCCAACGGGCTGCCGCCGGAGCAGGCCGCAAGCCTGACCAAGGCCTGGGACTACCGATGTTCGCTGCGCGCCGACCAATTCCTGACCGAATACGAACTCACTATCCCCTTCGACCATTGGCGGCTGACCGCCCGCGCGGACTTGCTCGCACGATGCGGCGACGGGACAGTCACCATCGTTGACTGGAAAACCGGCGCCAACACCAACACGGGCAGACTGAGGCGTTCGGACCAGGCCCGCATCCTGCCCTATGTTGTGCTGGAGGCCGCCAGGCACCTGGGCTGGAACACTGTGACTGCATCGGGCATTACGCTGATCTTCTGGTTCGCACAGGACCCGGACAATCCACTGAAACTGCCGTACTCGCAACGTCAGCACGAGCAAAGCCGGTCAAATCTGGCATCCATCATGGGCATGATTGACGGCCTCGAAGGAGAGGAGGCCTTTGCACGCGTCCCCGATGATCCGGCCACGGTCGATGCGGTCTGCCGTCCGTGCGAGTACATCCACTACTGTGAACGAAACCCCACATCCGCCGGCCCCGTACAACCCATCGACTATGAGGAAGAGGATCTCGAATCCCTCTGGGAGACATTCGATTTCTCCCTCGACTAGGATGCGCGGCCCCATGCGCATCGGACTTTCCGTCCGCAGCCACCCGGCAGGAACCGCGCAGTGAACTGGCAGCTGATTCCCCCTGTAGCCCCATCAGCCGAGTTGCTGGCCGTCTGTCAGGGACCGCTTCTAGCGCGGCTTCTGGCACAACGGGGCATCGTTGACGCGAATTCCGCCAAGGGCTTCCTGAACCCGGACCACTACACACCCACACCGGCCGGCGACATGGTGGGCGTCGTGCGGGCAGCCCGAATGCTGAGTCAATGCCTGGAACGGAGTCTGCCGATCCTGGTGTGGGGGGACTTCGATGCCGACGGTCAAACCAGCACGGCCCTCCTGGTGTCGGCCCTGCACGAACTGGCGGACGAGCCCGCGCTCGTGCACTGGCACATCCCCCACCGCGTCAAGGACAACCATGGAGTCCAGTCCGGGGTGTTGACGGATCTACTCTCGCAGCTCTCTCCCCGTCCCGCCCTGATCATTACGTGCGACACCGGCATCGACGCCGTGGAGGGTCTCAAGGCCGCGCGGCAAGCGGGGCTGGATGTCATCGTCACGGACCACCACGCCCTGCCGCCGGAATTCGACGACCATGAACCGGGCACGGATCCGTGTCTCCCACCCAGCAATGACGATGCCGACCTGGAACGCTGGGGCATTCGGTGCCTTGCCGGCGCCATCGTCAACCCACAGTTGATGTCCGCAGAACATCCCCAGGCTCATCTGCCGGGGGTGGGCGTGGCCTTCCTGGTCGTGCAGCAGTTGATAAGCGAACTGGACCCCACGGCCACTGCCGACCGGTTTCTCGATCTGGTTGCCGTGGGCATCGTGGCGGACATGGCCGACCAGAAAGCGGACACGCGCTATTGGCTGCAGCGGGGGCTGGTACAACTGGCCCGAACCGAAAGAATCGGCCTGGAGGCCCTGTTGGACGAGAGTCTGCCGCGCGTGCAGTGGCGCAAGACCGGGATACGCGCCGAACACATCGCCTTTCAGGTAGCCCCCCGTCTCAATGCCGTAAGCCGACTGGAAAGCGCCGAAACCTCGGTCGAGCTGCTTCTGACCCGGAACCGGATCCAGGCAGAAGAGATTGCCCGCAATCTCACTTTTTTGAACGAACGGCGCAAGGATGAGTCTGCGCGCATCGCTGCAACCACGCGCAACCTCCTGGCCGCACGCCCCGAACACGATTCCCTCCACTGCCTCGTGATTGCCCACCGGGGCTGGCATCCGGGATTGCTGGGGATCGCCGCCAGTCGAATTGTGGAAGAGACCGGCAAGCCGTCCATTGTTCTCACGATAACGGAGGAAGGCGTGGCCCGAGGCAGTGCACGCAGTGTGGACGGCATCGACATCGGCCGCGCGATTGGCCGGTGCAGCGACCTGCTCCTGTCGCACGGAGGACACGCGGGTGCCGCCGGCGTGCGACTTGAAGTCGATCGCCTCGAGGAATTCCGGCGCAGGGTCAGCGAGGAAGTGGCGGCCCTGCACGGCGATGGCCCTTCACCGCGCCGCGTAGACCTGGAACTTCGTCTGGAAGATCTGCATCCGGACACCCGCCGTCAGCTGGAGGCGCTGGAACCGACCGGCGCCGGCAACCCGCAGCCCGTCCTGTTGTCGCGGGAGCTGACGGCCGAACGGCCCGTGCGGTCCCGCGATGGCAAACACCTGTTCTTCAGCGTACGCCAGGCCGGCCACCGGTTTGCATTTCAGGCCAAGTGGTTCAACGCGCCTCCGGGGATGGAACAGGTGCTGGAGGGGCCGATCAACTTGCTGTACCACCTGGCCCTGGACACCTACCGGCGGCACCGGAGCTTTTTTCTACTGGTCCGAGACTGCGCGTCGGTTGACCCACACCGCACCATTGCACCGGAGTCCCCGGCCCAGACCACACCCTTCACCATCGAGGACCTCCGCGCATCCCCGTTGACCGAGCTGCCGAACGACGCGCGGGAAGCCACCGCCTGGTACGCCGCCGGAGCAGCGTTGCCGGAAGGGTGGATCAGCGTTCCGCCCGCCTTGAAAGGGCTAGACGATCGCGACTCCCTCACGATTTGGACGGCTCCTCCCTCCCGCAAGCACCTCAAGGAACTGCTGCAGGCCCGCGCCTGGTCGTCCATTGCAGTCCGGGCGATGGAACCGCAAGGGACACCCCTTGAGATTGACCATGTAGTGGAATTGTTCAAGGAGCGCTACAAACGCGCGTGGGATTCGGACTCGCCCGCGCCAAACGACAATCACCAGCAGGGCGGTGCATCCCTATCGGCCACCGGCACCCCGTCGGCGATGGATGCATCCGGAATCCCCGACCTGATCCAGGAACGGTGGGCCGCCGAATGGGGACTGACCAGGGAAGTCATGCAAATCACCCGCGCCCTGTTGCAGGCAAATGAATTCCTTCATATAACGGGCGATCTGGCGTTGCCCGGACCGGATCGCGCCCAAGGCACCCGGAACAACGACTGGCACCACCGCAAATCAATACCTTTGCTGGCTCAGTTGCGTACGGCCCTCCATGAAATCAAGGCGTTCCACGCACTGCTGCACCGGGAGGATTTGACCCGCCACCTGGCCGCGGTGTACAGCCCGTGAACGTAACCAAATCACCGGCATCACGGGTACTGCAAACCGTCGTGCCAGTCGCGGGCCTGTCCCGAACCGAAACCATTGCCGCCGTCCTGGGCACCGACCCCATACCGCCAGAGGCGGCGTTCGGCGAAGGCTTTGCCTTGGATACTCGTTATGTCAATCCTGAAATTGAGGTAATTGCAACCCACCACCCGGGCGACGCGTCGATCGCATTCAAAGACCCGAATTGGGGTGCCGCCACCGCGCGCCAGGCCTTGGACCAGAAGACCGGAAGTAATGCCGATGCCTAACGTGCAACCCTGGCCCATGGCTGCACTTCAATCGGCGTTCGCGTTTTTGGGGGCAGTGTTGATGGGAGCGGTACTGATGGCCGTGTTGGGACACAACCCGTGGGAAGCCTTCACCGGCTTGGTCGCGGGTTCCGCAGGGACGGCGCACGACCTCGCAACCACCATACGCAAGACATCGCCGTTTGTCCTGACCGGTCTATCGGTGGCTTTGGCCATGAAGGCCGGCCTTTTCAACATCGGGGCTGCTGGGCAGTTTCTGATGGGTTCGGTGGGAGCTGTCTGGGTGGGTATACAGTTCGAAGGATTGCCTGTTTGGTTCCACCTGCCCCTGGCCTTGGCCGCAGGCATCGGCTCCGGAAGCGCATGGGGTGCCATCCCGGGCTGGCTCAAGGTGTCAACCGGAGCCCACGAAGTCATCACCACCGTCATGCTGAACTACGTGGCCGCCCTGTTCGCGGGATGGACCGTGTTTGCCGGCGGCGCCCTGTCGACGACCCGACCCGGCCCGTTGTGGGATCCAACGGCAGGTCCTGTTTCCGTGTCGCCGGACGTACTTGCGTCCGCTCGGATCCCTTGGATCCTCGATCCTTCGCTCAGGATCCACTGGGGCATCGCGCTGGCCTTGCTGGCCGCCCTGCTGGTATGGTGGCTGATGGAACGAACCCGCATCGGTTTCGAACTGAAGACCGTTGGGGCCAAGCCTCTGGCGGCGCGGTACGCCGGCATGCGTTGCGGCTGGACGACCGTACTGGCCATGACATGGGCCGGCGGTCTGGCCGGATTGGCGGGAGCCATCGAAACCCTTGGTGTTCACCACAAGTTCACACCGGAGTTCGGAGGAGGGGTGGGTTTCGAAAGCATCGCCATCGCCTTGCTGGGCCAGGGGCATCCCCTGGGAATTGTGCTGGCTGCGCTGCTGTTTGCGGTACTGGATGCCGGTGCATCGAAGATGCAGTTCGATTCAGGGGTCCCATCCGACATCATTCAAGTGATCCAGACCCTCATCCTGATCTTCGCGGCCGCGCCCGCGCTCGCAACCTGGCTGCTGAATCGTGTGTCCCGCACACAACGAGTAGCCGCAGCGGCGCCCGGCCTACGCGCCTGACCGCCGCCTTACCCATGGCTGTTGTCACCCAATCCACAGCCCGGTTCGCGGCCGGGCTGTCCCTCCTGCTTCTGGCAGGGGCCTTCCTAGTCGAGTATGCACCGTTCGCCGACATTCAGCCAATCCAGATGTTGTTCAGTGCGAACGTCCTCAATTTCGCCCTGCGCGCCGCCGTTCCCCTTATTTTGGGAGCGCTGGGAGGCATCCTGTGCGAGCGCTCCGGGATCGTTAACATCGGCATTGAAGGCATGATGCTGGCCGGGGCGTTCGCCGCCTTTGTGGCCAAGAACGCCACCAATCATTGGGCCTTGGGCCCCAGCCTGCTCCTCGGCACATGTGCAACCCTGTTGACGGGAGCCGCAATGGGTCTGCTGCATGCGTTCTTCTGCCTGCGGTTCGGAATGGATCAGATCATCTCCGGGACGTCCCTTATCCTGCTGTCGATGGGAATTTCCGCTACCTTCTTCGACAGGAACGTCATGGCCGTAGGCAAGTTCGCGCCGTGGCCGGTTCCACTGCTGTCGGCGTGGCCGGTAGCCGGACCCTTGTTGTTCAACAAGCCCCCGATCACCTATGCAGCATTGCTGGCGGTCGCGGTTGTGGGGTTCGCGTTGGCGCACACGCGGTGGGGATTGCGCACCCGGGCCATAGGCGAACATCCCCGTGCGGCGGACACTGCGGGAGTGGCCGTATTGCGCCTTCAATACCTGAACACCACCTTGGGCGGGGCTCTGGCCGGACTGGGTGGCGGTTACCTGGTCCTCGAAGCCGTTGGGCAATTCCAGGAAGGGATGATCGCGGGAAGGGGTTTCATCGCCTTGGCCGCAGTGATTTTCGGAAACTGGCATCCCGTGGGCGCCCTGGGTGCATCGCTCCTCTTTGGCTACGCCCAGGCAGTCCACAATGAACTGCTGTTGGCCCAAGCCCCCTTCTTGCCGCGCCACTTTGTCTCGATGATTCCCTACGTGGTGACGGTGATTGCAGTAGCCGGGCTGGCAGGTCGGGTGCGCGCGCCCGGCTCACTGGGCCAACCCTACCTGCGCGAGACGGAAGCATGAACGCCGCACCTTTAGCCGAACGGATTGGCCTGCGGCATCAGTCCGCGGGAAACCGCCGGAACATGCCCTATCCCGTCCTTGAAGTGCGAGGGGTCACCAAGCACTTCCCAGGAGTTGTGGCCAATCGAAACATCGACCTGGACCTGTTCCCAGGCGAAATCCTGGCAGTCCTGGGCGAGAACGGAGCCGGAAAGTCCACACTGATGAACATCATCTGCGGACTCCATCCTCCCACCTCGGGCTCCATTCGCGTCGGTGGTCGCCGACTGGAATGCCGATCGCCCCGAGACGCCATCGCGGCCGGAATCGCGATGGTGCACCAACACTTCCAGCTGGTACCCTCCATGACCGTTCTGGAAAACATTGCCCTGGGTGCGGAAACCACGCGTCGCGGCGTACTCGATCCGGCAACCGACGAACGGGGTGTGGATGAACTCTGCCGACGATTCGGCGGCCAGTTGGATATCAATCCCCAAGCCGTGATTGATGACTTGCCGATGGCCATGCGACTGCGCGTGGAGATTGTCAAGGCCCTGTACAGGGGTGCGCGCATTTTGATCCTCGACGAGCCTACTGCCGTGTTGACCCCGCAAGAGACAGGCAGCCTGTTCCAACTCTTGCGCGGGCTGCGCAATCAGGGAACCGCCATCATCTTCATCACCCACAAGCTGAAGGAAGTACTGGAAATAGCCGACCGCATTGCAGTGCTGCGGCAGGGAGCAATGGTCGACCACGCAAGGCCCGGCGCCACCACGGAACAGGCGATGGCCACCATGATGGTGGGTCGTGCCCCTTCACTGACGGTACCCAAGGCGCCAGGCGTGCCCGGACCGCCGATGCTCCAGGTCGACAACCTCACCGTGCACCGGGACGACGGGACGACCGCCGTGGACCGGATTTCGTTCGAGGTGCGCCAAGGGGAAATCCTGGGATTGGCCGGCGTGCACGGCAATGGCCAAACCGAACTGATCGCAGCTTTGACAGGTCTTCGTCCCGTGTCATCCGGCACCGTCCGGTTGAGCGGACACGACACCACACATGCCTCCGCCAGGCGAATTGGTCGGGAAGGAGGCACCGGCCACATTCCGGAGGACCTGCACACCCATGGCATGGTCGAGAGTTTTTCGGTTGCCCAGAATCTGGTCCTGAACCTTTGCAACCGACCGCCCTTCACGCGTTGGGGCCTGCTGCGGCTTGAAGCAATCCAGGCCCACGCCAGGCGCAAGGCGGCTGAGTTCGACATCCGGGCCAACAGCCTGGAGCAACCGTTGGGCAGCCTGTCCGAAGGCAACCAGCAAAAGCTGGTTGCGGCCCGCGAAATGCGGAACGGGCTGCCACTGCTGATTGCAAGCCAGCCGACCCGCGGGGTGGACATCGACTCGGCGGAGTTCATCCACCGCCAAATCGTGCAGCAGCGGAATGCCGGACAGGCGGTCCTCCTTGCGAGCTACGATCTGGACGAGATCTTGACCTTGGCGGACCGCATTGCAATCATGTTCAAGGGCCGTTTGATCGGCCTGTCTCCCGCCGCACAGGTTGACCGCAACCGCCTGGGCCTGCTCATGGCGGGTATTCCGGCCTAACGTTCGCGCCGCGCCATCATAGGGGCGTGGCGTTCCGAAGTGCCGCCATTGGACCTGTTAGGCGTTGGAACAGCATCAAACTCAAATCGAGGACGGCCGGCCGTCCTCATCCGATCCTGTCTGACATGAGGAACACACTCAGACGCCCGCCAAGCGATCGACGCGGGTCATCCAACCGTCAAACCGCGGACACTGTGTCCGGATACAAGCCAAACCCATGGCGTCGGCAAGCATTGCACCGTAGAGAACCTTGCGATACATGGGGATCACCGCTTCCAGCCTCTTGCTTGGCGCAGTGTCAACACCGTCATTGATGTCTTCGGGGGATGCAAACCTGTTTCGAATCTGCTGCAACCGGCCCACCAGGCACTTGTTGTCAAACACGTGCTCGAACGGCTTGACATCCGAGAACAACAAGGCCTCAAACTCGTGGACTTGGATGTACGGGAAGACAGTCCTTGCATCGAAACGATTGCCGAGCCTGGCAGCTACGCGGTCTTGCACCGTCTGTTCCAGTTTGGCAACCGCCATCTCTGCGCTTGCCCTTGAAACCGTAGAAGTCGACCAATGACGTCACCGCATCAAACGAGCTGACAATCTTGACCATATACGATGTCAGCCGGTCAACGCTGACATTTCCCTTCAGATTGATCGTCGTTAGGGAACATCTGCTACCAATATCAATATATTGAGGTGAAATCACATCTCGGACGAACTCGGCTTCGGTGGAACCCTCAACAACCACGCCGATGCGAATCAAGGCCGCCCTCCCAGCAAATTTGCAAGCCAGAGGTCCCCGGGCGAGTAACCGTCGTCCAACCACAACTGAAACTGGTCCGCGTCGAACTTCCTTGGCGTGGTCCGCCCCCTGTCCATCTCCAGCACGAGCAGTTCATCAACGCTGAAACAATCAACCAAGGTCGGTGACTGGGTGGCAACGATCACTTGCTTGTAGTTGCTCAACACCTTGATCATCGCCGCGATCTTCTCGATTGCAACAGGGTGCAGCCCCAACTCCGGTTCATCCAACAGAATGATGTCCGGTAGACGCTCGGGTGGCATGTTGAGAAGCGTTGCGAGACAGAAAAAGCGAAGCGAGCCGTCGGATGTGAGGTGTGCACCCAAGGGCTTGTCAAAATGCGCGTGCTCCCAGCGCAAGTAGACACTAGTGGGTCAACTTCACTCAAATGTGGGGTACAGATGCAGGAGTTTGATGCGGGCATCCTCGGTCGTGAACTGCCAGTGCACAGGGGTGCCCAAGGCGTTGCGGTCGCGCACCCAGGCCTCGATCTCGGCCCGCAGCTCGGCCGCGCTGGCGATGCGCCGGTCCAGGCACTGCGCGGCCAGGGCCGCGAACTCGATTTCGGCGAGGTTGAGCCAGCTGCCGTGCTTGGGCGTGTAGTGCCACTCCAGCCGCGTCGCGATGCGCCGCGCCTCGGCCGGCGGGAAGGCCTCGTAGAGGACGCTGGGATGGTGCGTGTTGAGGTTGTCGCAGACCAGGACCACTTTCTCGGCCTGCGGGAAGTGCACGTCCGTCAGGTCGCGCAGGACCGCGGCGAAATCGAGCTTGGTGCGCCGGGCCGTGACCTTGACGGTGCGCCAGCCCTGTTGGGGAGCCGTGATCATGAACAGGTTGCAGACCCCGTGGCGCCGGTACTCGTAGTCGTAGCGGAGCGGCTGGCCGGGCGCCGCCGGCTGCGGCACGCGCGTTTCCGAAACCAGCTGCTTGCTGGTTTCGTCCACGCAGACCACCGGAAAACGATCGTCCGGGGGGCGTTGGTAGACCGCCAGCACGTCCTCCATGTTGTGCACGAAAGCGGCGTTGGCCTGCGGGGGGATGCACCAACACTGTTTCCGCCAGGGCTTCAACGCGTTTTTTTAAGCGTGCGGCGCACCGTCTCGGGCGCGATTGCATCGACCACCTCCAGGGCCACCAGTTCGGCCGCCAGCAGCTTCAGGGTCCAGCGCGCGCGACCGGGCGGCGGCGTCGAACAGGCCAGCCGGACCAGCTCGGCCTCGGCCGTCCCGTCCAACTTGCGCGGGCGCGGCGGGCGCGGCTTGCGCTGCAGGGCCGCCTCCAGCCCCTCCTCGACCAGGGCCCGGCGCGCCCGCGACACGGTCATCTCGGTCACGCCCACGGCCTCCGCCGTGCGTTCATCGGTCCAGGCCGGCCCTTCCGGTCCCTGGTCGCAGAGCAGCCAGATCCGGGCCCGCCGCCGGGCCTGGGCCTTGGGGCTGCCGGTTGCGGTCAGCCGCTGCAGGCGGGTCCGTTCCTCCGGGGACAGTTCGACGATGTATCGCTTGTGGGACATGGGGGAGCTCTCGAGGGTCGCCGGGCCAGGACGCACACGGTGCCGGCCGGCCGGCGGCCACCGTGCAACCGCCTATGTTACACCCCACAATTTCACCAAGTTACTCCACTAGGGTAGTCCTCCTCAAATACAAATGATTGGAATTCCGAAACTACATCGGAGATGAACTTGCAGATGAGCTCATATCGCCTGAGGTCTTCCTGCTGCATCCTCAAGAGAATGGGTGCCAAATTGCCGCCGTGCCGGCGAAGCCGGACACTGTCCGTGCGGTCCCAAAGTTTTTTGACAGGCGACTGGTCGGAAGTGTCGTGAAACTGATAGACAGAACAATTTTTCAATAGTCCTGCAATCTCCCTTGCGGTCTTGGCATCCGCGACGTTGGCAGGATCGACGATGTTCACCTCTTCGTGTCCGCTGCCCAGCATCTGCCAAGGGGCCTTGCCGGGAGTATCAAGCCGCGAGCATCGGAACCTTTCGGACATGAAGAAGAACCGGTCGGGGTGGGAATGCGCAAGTACAAACTCGTAGTCGTTGACCCCGGCATCTGTCATCAACCTGATGGATGCTTCAATCCGCGACGTGACTCTTTCGCCTCCAAACAAATTATCTGATGCACCACCATTAAATGCAATAAATTCTCTAAGTTGGCGCGGTTTCATCATCCAACTCAACATCTCAAAGAACTTCAGGATGTTGGATTTTCCGCTGCCGTTTGCGCCGATCAACACTGCGACCCTTGGAATCTCCTCCCACGAGAAGTCCGCCAAGGACCTGAAGCCTCGAACCCGTACTGAGGAAATCACCTGTGATCCACCCATTGCACAACATCGATGCGCAACAGCATAGCCGGTTCAACCTCCGGCGGCACTGCAGCGTTGCTGGAGGTCTTCCCTGACATGATCCAGGTCCAGTTCCCGGAGCAGGTCCTGGATGGTGTCCAGATACAGAAAGGCCAGGCACGAGTCCCCGCGCCAAACAGCCCTCTCCCGATACAGGAGGACGGCCTGGACCAGCCGGTTGGTCGCGTCCACATATTCGGGATCCCAGGCGTAGATGTGCCGGATTTCATCGATCGCACGCGGCCAATTGGTATCCCAGTACGATTGGCTTTCCTGGTAGTGGAGCGCTGCCTTGATCTCGTTCGCAACAGCCGGCGACTCGCGCAGGGCCATGGCCACCTCCAGTTGCAGTAGGGCTTCCTCACCCCGGTCGGCCTGGATCAGTTCGCGCGCCCACTGGATGTAGATCCGTTCCATCAGATCCAGATAGCCAACATCCACGGAGTCCGGATCCTCCGTCCGCAATTGTTCCAGTTGTGTCAAGGCCGCGGTCCAGTCGCCGTTGGCAAAGGCCACCTCGGCCCGCGTGAAGGCGGCCGGCCGGGGCACAGGAGTAGGTTGGGGTACCTGCACCTCCGGGGTGGCTGCAGGTTCATTCTGCAGCTGTAGGCGCAAAACCCGGATCTGTTCGCTGCGTCCCCAGTCCAGCTTTTCGGCAGCCGCCAATTGCTCGCCAATCGCCACCGCCTCCGGAATGCGGCCGGCGGCGATGTGGGCATCCAATTCCTCCAGGAGATCGGAGAGGCGTGCCTGATTGAGCATGTGGGCGCTCGCCTTGCCACGCTCCCATCCCCACAGACCGGTGCCCGCCAGTACCAACACGGCGACCGAACACAGGCCGAGAACCGCGAATCGAAACCAGGGCGGCATCATGCAGGTGCACGGCGTAGGCAGGTTGGCGCCGCGGTGTGTTCGGAGCACACCGCGGCGCCGGTTCAATGTGCGCTACTCGCTGGTTTGCTGCGCGGCCAGACGCAGGGCGAGGATATCGTCCAGCTTCGAGCCGGCAGTGATGTAGGCCGCCTGGGCATCGGCACCCTCGCCGACCACGGCAAACTGCGCTTCACCCCAAACCTTCCACACCTCGGGCATCTCCGGAATTGTGGGCACCGCCCGCCCTTGGGCGGCGATGCGACCCATTTGCGCCATCATGGGATCGTCAAGGCCATCCAGGATGGGCAGCCATGCCGGAATCCCCGGCGCCGCCGCCTGCAACGCCTCCATGCCGCCATCTGTCAACACTTGGCTCTGCAGGAAGTGCCAGGCAAACAACGGGTCCGGGCCGCGCGCGTTCAGCATGTAGCCCAGGACGTTCACGAAGGAACTGCCGCCGTCCGGGAAGGCAGCCACCGACCAGTTGACTGGCGACTGACGAACCCGGTCCAGGTTCCATGGACCGGACACCATGAACGGTACGCGTCCCTCGTTGACAAGCCGTTCAAGTTCGGCTCCTGCCAGCGTGGGGTTGGTGACCCCGGCGCCTCCCAAACTCTGCAGGAACAGAATTGCATCCACGGTGGCCTGACTGCCCAGCAAAGGCGACTCCACGTCGAAACCAGTATCCGCATTCCAGGCAAACAGGTCCCCGCCGCGGCCGGTCACCACCGGATAAATGTCGAAGGGGCTGTAGGAGTTGACTGCAATGCCCAGTTCGACACTCCCCTCCTGCATCAGACCGTAGGCCACGTCAGCCGTGCCTCCCCAGGTAGCGGGAACTTCGGCCACAAGATCGGTGTTGTAGAACAGGGCCAGGCTATCGGCTGTGACCGGGACGCCGTACTGAACTCCTTCGTAGCTCATGGAGCGCAGGACACCGGCTCCAAAGTGGTCCTGCCAAGGAGTCAGGTCGATTGGGGCGATCACCTCATTGCTGGCCAGGAGGCCCAGCCAGTCCGAACCGCCAAACAGGATGTCAGGCTCGGTGGAACCGGCTCCCAGGGCAACCTTGTAATCCGCAAGGATGTCGGACAGAGGCTTGCCCACCACGGCGACCTCCACGCCAAAGTCCTCGGCGAACCGATCTCCCATGGCCTGCAAGGCGGGAACCCTGGCTTCATCCGACCAAATGACAAGGGCCGGAACCTCGACATCGGCCATGTCGGTGGCAGGCGCTTCCTCGGCAGCCTCGACCGGCTCAGGTTCGGCCGCCTCGGGCTGTATCGGCGGGGGAATGATGGGGCCGCAAGCGGCCAGGACGAACAGAACCACTGCCATGAGAACGGGCAGCAGACAACGAATGTGATGGCGATGGAACATGGCAGTTGGTTGGATGGAATTGGACAAGGCTTCAAGCAACCGCCGCACCAGGGTTTTCGAAGTAGTACCCCTGGCCGCGGACATTGATGATGTACTGCGGATTGGACGAATCCGACTCGATTTTGTTGCGCAAATAATTTATGTAAACCCTAACTTGACTCTCGTCATAGCCCGGACCCCAGACCAGATCCAGCAGTTGCTGATTGGACAGCACGGCCCCGTTGGCGTTGATCAGGGTTTGCAGCAAACGGCACTCGGTGGGGCGCAAGGACACCTGTTGGCCGCCAACGAGCAGGTACTGCCGGTCCGGATGAAACTGCAGCCGGTCATCCACGCGTATCACGCCGGTGCCCGGCAGAAAACGTTCCGTCCGGCGTAGCACGGCCTGGACGCGCAACAGGACCTCCTCGGTCCGAAAGGGTTTGGTGATGTAGTCGTCTGCCCCCAACTGCAAGCCGCGGTCCTTGTCCTCGTCTTCGTTGCGGACCGTCAGCAGGATCACCGGCACTTCGCTGTCCCGGCGCAGCCGACGCAAGGTCTCGAAACCGTCCAACCGGGGCATTTCGACGTCCAGAAGAACCAGACGCGGGTCCAGTTTCTCGACCTGCCGGAGGGCCGCTTCGCCGTCCTCCGCTTCAATTACGGGATAGCCGGAGGCCCTGAAAAGTAGTTCCAGTGCCTTGCGAATGTTGCGCTCGTCGTCGACCACCAGAATTGGCCGGCCCGATGCTGTATTCACGTCCATGGACTTGTTGCAGATTGAGTCGCCGCCCAATCGGCCCGGCCGGGCCTTCCGGTTGGATACAGATTCGGCATGCGTCCGGTGAAATCCGCTATTGGACCAGCCCGCGGGCGGCGACGGACCAAACCCGTTCCACTTCGTTTCCCCGGCAACCATACACCTGATTGTGCAGGTTGACCGTCACGCAAACGTGATTGGGGATGACACGGATTCGATCGCCGATGGATGGCTTGGGATCGCAGTTGCCGATGTCCAGGTAACCGTGCTCCTCGTTGGTCTGGTAAATCTCGGCTCCCGGAAAATCCAACACGATTCCCCTGGGCATGTCTCCATCGGCCGAGAACGTCTTGGTTCCGCCGTCTATGATCGCCCGGTGCGACACCGGATTGCTGACGACCGTCGTCAGAACCTGCAAGGCACAGTCCGCCTCCGTCGCCACGCCGCGATCGATGCATTGCCGGTCCATGAAGATGTAGGTACCGGCCCGGTGTTCGGTCAGGCCCTCCACCACCTCCGCCTCGAACGCTGTGGGGGTACCGCCGCCGCTTACAATCTCCCGGTTCAGACCGGCTTGGTCAAAGGCCTGGACCGCTTCGGCAATGCGATCCGCACTTTGACGACTGGTTGGATAGGTTGCCATGCCCCGCAGGTTCAGGCCGGGTGTCCGATCGATGTGCCGGGCCAGATTCACAAGCTCCGCCACCGACGGCACGCCGGTCCGGTCGATGAACGAATTCAGTTCCGCGAGGACATTGATCACGGCACCCTGCTTCACGGCTGCGGCGCCCATGGCATCCGTGACAACCGGGGTATCGGCGGTAACCGTCAGGTCGCATTCATGCGACAGCCGGCACAGGCGTTCCAGCTTGGGCTCGCCCACGATGTTGTAGTAGAGGAGGATGTTGTCGAGGCCCGCATTCGCCATCACCTCGACTTCGCCCAGCTTCTGACAGGTGATTCCCACGGCTCCGGCATCCACTTGCCAACGGGCAAGTTCGGGGATCTTGTGGGTCTTGATGTGCGGCCGAAAGCCGATACCATACTCATCAAACAAACGCTGGAACTTCCGGATGTTGCGTTCGCACACATCCAGGTCCAACACCAGTGCCGGAGTGTCGATGTCGTCGATGTGCATTTGGCCGCTCATGGAATGGCAAGAGTCCCAAGTCCATTTTATAGTAGGGTCACCGACTTTGCCCGGTCCGGGCCTGTTTCATGTCCGGTTCACAAAGGTTCGCCGACCCAATCCGGTTTCCAACTGTTCCGGCGCCAAACTGCCGGGCTCTTCCGTTTGAGTGCAGATTGGCAAAACCGGCCATATGACCGGTGCATCAGGCATGGCTTGTCATCCTAGGGCAACCGCATTCTGATTGGGGCGTGGCACCTGGGTATCGGCGCAGGTCTTTCAAAGGCCGGAACTCGTCCTTGGAGTTGGAAGCACACGTCCACGAAGGCAGCGCGGTCAAGCGCGCCCGGGGCCGTGAGTGTAAAGGCCGACCTGACGGCCGGCAATCCAGTCTCCATGGCACGCGGTGGTCCGGATCCGGGCCTGCGGCCCCTGTCGCGGCACGGGGTTCGCGCCTGGGCGGGGGAGGACTCCCGCATAGTTTCATCCCGCCTGCCGCCGGCCAGGCACATGACAAGATCCGGCATCCGGTTCCCATCGATCCCGATATCCCACTTGCCACACCCGGCTTTGGGAGTCCCGATCTGTTATCCCTTTGAGTACCAGTCACCGTTATCCATGCTTATTACACGATAGGATGTCGACTGATTGACTTATTTCGTTGTCGGATCCGATGGTTGATTGTTGCATCCACAAATTTTTGATGTGTTTTTAATATGTTTTTGCGTTGGCCTCGCCCGGAAACAGAATGCGATAGATCTGCTCGTCATCCAAGCCGGATTTGGTAATGCTTCACACATGCCCATGCTGCCGACCCTTCTATATGTTGATCACTGGTCCACACTGATTTCCACGAACATGCCAAGACCCAACAGCCACTTCACAGTCACCCGCGATTTCGATGCCACTCCCATCGCGAGCCCCGCGATGTCCCAGGATGTGTGGGATGGAATGGAGCCTACCGGATCCGAGCCATCCTCCCACTTGGCCGAGGTCCTGAACCAGATGCACGGTGCACGGTCCCTGCTGGACGTTTCCGATTTGGAAATGGAGGTCCTCAGCCATGCCCGCAGGGAGACCACGGCCCAGTTGATTGTGCAGCGGGACGACGGCGACCACTTCGTGTTCGTCGGACACCGCGTGCAGTGGAACGATGCACGCGGACCCTTCAAGGGCGGCATCCGGTTCCATCCAGCGGAAACCCTGGACATGACCAGGGCACTGGCCGCCCTGATGATGCTCAAGACCGCGGTGCTGGACCTGCCCCTGGGCGGGGGGAAGGGAGGTGTGCAATGCGATCCGGCAACGCTGTCCCGTCCGGAACGCGAACGCCTGAGCCGGTCCTACATTCGGGCCATGCATCCGGTCCTGGGGCCTGAACTGGACATCCCGGCCCCCGACATGAACACCAACGCCGAAGTGATGGGCTGGATGGTTGACGAGTTCGAATCCATCCGGGGCCGCCACGCGCCAGGCACAATTACCGGCAAACCACCTGTTCTGGGAGGAAGCCGCGGCCGGCCGGAGGCCACCGCCCTCGGCGGCCTGTCCGTCCTGCACCGGGTCGCGGACCACATGGGAAAGCCCCTGGCCGGCAACTCCCTCGTCATCCACGGTTACGGCAACGTGGGCAGTCACGCCCACCAGCTGGCCACCGATATCACGGGGGCACGCGTTACCGGAGTCTGCGACAGTCGCAGCGGCTTGTTCAACCCCGAAGGCCTGCCGTACGAGGAAGTCTCAGCCTGGAAGCAAAGGCACGGCAGCTTCGTCGGGTGCCCGGCCGGATCGGCCGTGAGTCCCGAAGAATTGCTGGTGCAACCTGCCTCGGCGCTGTTGCTGGCTTCGATGGAAGGCATGATCGACGGCCACAACGCCGACGACATCCAAGCGGAGATGGTGGTGGAACTGGCCAATCAACCCACGTCCCAGGAAGGAGGCCAACGCCTCCTTGACCGCGGCATCCTGGTCATCCCGGACATTCTGGGCAACGCCGGTGGAGTCACCGTCTCCTATTTCGAACAGGTCCAGAACGCCTCATGGCAGAGGTGGTCCCGCACGCAGGTCGTGGAACAACTCCAACAGGAGATGGCATCCGCCACCGATGCAGTCGTGGACATGGCTCACCGACACGATACCGACCTGAGAACGGCCGCAATTGCATTGGCCATGGAAAGGATCGTTGAAGCCCAACGGTCCCGCGGGTGGAGTTCCCGGTCGTCGATGTAGGCAGTTCCGGGGCCGTGGTTCTGCAACCGGTGTCACAGGGAAAGATTCCTCACTCCACAGCAACCTTGATCAACAGCCTGCAATGGTCGCTCGGTCCCCATTCGTCGATGCCATTGAGTGCGCGAACCCTTATCTTCTCGTGGAATCCGCGGGAAGCAAACGTGTAGTCGAGTTGACCCACTGCATCGGAGGCAGACTGGCCGCCGTGATAGTAGGTGGGAACATTTCGCGTGTCCGGTGGCACATCGGGCGGTGGTGTCGAGGCCTGGCGTCCATTCGGCGCTTGCGGTCCGAGAAACTCCAAGCCGAGTGATTTGAAGCGGTCCCAGACCGTGCGCTCGCGCTCGGGCAGCGACAGCGATCGCCCTGTTGCACCGTAGAACATGTTCAGATCGCCTGCCGCGAGGATGCGGTGCCTGGATGGATCGCGATGACCGATCAAGGCCGAGAGGTCCGAGAGGATCCGGTGGGCCGAAACATCGGAAGCACCGACCCTCCACGGACTGCGGGTCGTCGGGTGAGGTTTCATCCACCGCGCATACATGGACGCAACCACGAACGCTTCCTCCGGTCGGCCTACCGGGATCACCCTTGCAGTGGCCATGGTTCCGATTCCACTCACGCCGATATCGCGCTCGCCCAATTCGCTGATTGGCGGAACCTGATGGAAGCCCTCGACTGCGACCCGGTCGGACAGACGCACAACGAGCGGCCAGCGGTCGTAGAGATGCCGGTCCCAGAATACGTCGTTGTCGAATTCAAGTGTATCCACCAAGTCGCCGGGTGGATTTCCAGCTTCCTGCAACAGGGCAACATCGACCTCCCCTCGGCGCGCCATCTCCACCAGCACACGCCAAGGTTTCCGTCTCTTGGCGATATTCCAGCTTACGAGTCTGATCATTCTGCAATACCTTCTTCTGTCAGATGGCGGATGAGCCTGGGAGCCTGTGCACAGAAAGGTTCCACTTTAGAGAATCCGGTGGCCGGGGCTGCCCTTGCGTGCGTTTCCGGTCGTTTCCTGCACCGGGATCGAGACGATGCCCAACCGCTGCCCTCCGGTCCCACGACCTGAACCAGCGGGATTCAGTCGGCCTGGAACTGCTCGAACCGAACCGCCAGCAAATCCCGGTTGGGATGAAGCTCCAGTGTCCGGGGCATGGAAATCCTGCGCCCTGCCAGAGATGTTAGGTGGCGGGAGAACGAGTCCCCGGCCTCGCTGGCATCCAGTTGCTCGGAGACATGAATGCGTCCATCCGGATCGACACCCAGCAGATTGGCATTGAAGGCTGCATGGTGCAGTCGGGACATGCACAGTCCTTCCGTCACGCCAAGGGCCAGAGTGTCTCCGGATAGGCCTTGCACAATGGGCACCGCATCCACCAGTTGGGGCTGGACCAATCCCGACAAGGCGCAGGTGTCCTTGTAAGCTGCCAATACATCAATCCGAAAACGGGCCATAGACACCCGATTCTGCATGCGGCTATAGGTGTAGCAGGATAGTGCTCCGCCCCTCAGTGTGGGTTCCGCCAAGTCCTGCTGTGAAATGCATTCCAATCCAAGTGCCACGCGTACCTGGCCCGCGCTCGCATCCCAGTCCGTAACATGGACCGGAAATAAAGGCAGATACACGGCGGGGGCAAGTCCGCGCAGGTAGATGAGCGGCAATCCTTCCATCCAAGCTGTCTTCAACCACTGGTTTTGGGAGTGGACAGGACTGCGCTCGCGCATGTCGTAGACCCACATGCCGTTTTCGCTGCCATCCGCCACTTGGTCCGAATACTGTGCACCTCTGCCTTCCCTTGGCACCACCGTTTTGATGCTGAGAACCCGATCCATCTGCCTTGGTTTGAATATGCCCAATGCTTGACTGGCAAACATGATGCGGCCACCCGGATAGGGAAATCCCTTAGCAATTTCACTCCAAGGGACCGCGTCCCGATAGATCTGCGACAGCCGTGCAAGCGTCCCCGCGGCGGTCAGACGCATGTCAAGGTCGCTTGGGTTCCGGGGCGGGGTCAGCATGCTCGGTCCATGTCCGCGGCAACTGCCATGAATGACCGCTTCGCGCAGCAACCGCGCCCGGGCAAACGAACACCCCCAATCCCTGCCGTCGGTTCGCGGTCCAACGTGGGGCGTGAGGTTCCGGCAACGCCTCCGGTTACAAAGACACTACCCGGCCGAATACGGACCGGTGTCACGCGTGGACGAACACAAGGGTTCCGGAGCCGGGTCCGTGGCCCAACACCCAGCCGTCGCCGGCCTTGACACCGCCGGAGGCGTTGGGGGTGGTCCACTCGTACAGCCAGGCCGCTTCTTCCTCGGACAGCAACACATTTCCGTTGTCCGATCCCGCTTCCGGCGGGACATCCCAGAAGGCGCCGTGTATCGCGAAATCCTGGTAGAAATACTGCACCCAGGGAACACTGTCCACATGGGCGAGGCCGATGTCGGACGGCAAATGGCGGCTCATGTCCTGCCGGGCGGTCTTGGCCCAGATGCGAAACAACCCCGTCGCGGTGGCGGCTTCGGCCCCGCCGTTGAGGACCGTCAGGCGGCGGACCGGTGTCATGCCCTCGTAGGCAATGATCCTGCGGGCGCCCAAGTCGACTTCCAGCCATCGTTCCTTGACGCGCACGATTTGGCCCAGGCTTGAGGGCGAGACCGGATCGACACCGAACGCGGGAGCCAACGGACGGGCCGGTATGGTCAACTGGGTGCCTGCCTGGGGAAAGTCCGCAGGTTCCAGGGCATTGAACATCCTAAGGGACTCCGCGGACACCTGATACAGCGACGCCACACTGTCCAGCGTGTCCGTCTCCTGCATCCGGTACGTCTCAAACTGTGCCATGTAACCGGCTTCCTGAAGACGGGCCCACGCGCCGACGCTGGGGACGCGGATTTGTTGTCCGGTGTAGAGCATCGCGTTGGGCGACATCCGATTGAGGTGGGCCAGTTCCACGGGATGCAAACCGTACTGGTTGGCAATTTGGTGCAGGGTTTCACCCAGCAGCACGCGGTGGTACTGGTTCACACTGACCAGCGACGCTCCAGTCGGCTCCGTAGCCGGAAGCTGCAGCGGCCGGCCGACCCACAAGTCGTGATCGTGCGCCAACCCGTTCAGTTCCCGCAACGCCTCCACCGGGAACTCTCCCTGCGCCGCAATGGAGGCGAAGTCATCGCCGCTGGCAACAATGTGCAGGCGGCCGCCGGGGTCGAAAGGGAGGCCGGTCAGGGCTGCGGCCGGACGGAACAATGTGGCCGGCAACACAATACCGGCAAGCAGCACCAGCAAGACGCTCGCCATCTGCCAGCTCAGAAGGCGTTTCCGCATCGCCACTTGATGCAACCCTTGGTTTCAATGATTGGTTTAACGTCGGCGGGCCGTTCCGGCGGAACAACGGATTGTAGCATCCTGCGTCCCTGTCGAATCCCGGTGCCGGGCCTGATACAGGCCCACTATATAAGACGCATAACATGATGTTAAGTTACGGAAATCGACGCGGTCGGAGTGGGACCGCGGAACTGAAGTGCACACAGGTGGGAATAGAGGCCCTGGTCCCGGACAAGATCGTCGTGGCTCCCGACTTCGACCAGTCGCCCCTTGTCCAGGACCAGAATCGTGTCCGCATTGCGCACGGTCGACAGGCGATGGGCAATTACCAGACTCGTGTTGTCGACAAACAAGGGTTCCAGTGCATGTTGAAGCAGGTATTCGCTATGGGAGTCCAGATGGGAGGTCGCTTCATCGAGGATTAGGAGGGACGGCTGCTTCAGCAGCACGCGCGCGATCGAGACCCGCTGCTGTTCGCCCCCGCTGAGGCGGTAGCCTCGTTCGCCCACCACCGTGTCCAGCCCGTCCGGCAGCCCGTCGATGAATTCCTTCAACTGGGCCCGTTGGCAGACGTCCTGCACCTGCTCGTCCGAGGCTTCGGGCCGAGCGTACAGCAGATTGGCCCGCAGAGAGTCGTGAAACAGATAAGCATGCTGCGTGACCATGCCGATGCACCGCGACAATGATTGCAGGGACAGATCCCGGAGATCGTGTCCGTCCAGCAGGATGCATCCCCGGGTCGGGTCGTACAGGCGCATGACCAGATTGATCACCGTTGATTTGCCGGCCCCGCTCAACCCCACCAGCGCCACCATTTGGCCGGGCTCCACCGTGAAGGACAAATTTTGAAGAGCCGGTGGCACCTGTCCGGCGGATGGCTCCCGGTGGCGATTCGGGGTCGGCCCCTGCAATTCTCCAAGCCCCAGACGACCGCGTCCCATGGTTCTGACCGGCGCATCCTGCTCCGGGTTGGCCTCCTGCCAAATCCGGATTTCCTCGGGCAGAGCGTGGTAATCGAACGTGACATCCCTGAACTCCAACCTGCCCGAGGCGGCGGGCAGGTCCAAGGCCTCCGACCGATCCTTGATCTCGACCGGCTGGTCCATGTAGGCAAAGACCCGCTCGAAGCTCACGACCCCCTGGATCGTCTCTGTCGGAACATGGCTGATCATGGAAATGGGCTGGTACAGCCGCGGCAGGTACGCCACAAACGCCACAATCGTGCCCTCGGTCATGCGTCCCTCGAACACCAGCCAGCCACCAAACCCATAGAACAGGGCGGTGCCCAAGCCGGACAAAATGCCCATGCTGGACGTCAGCCAGTAGGACAACACACCGAGCCGAATCCGAAACTCCCGTACTAGGTCCGCCAGACTGCGAAACTGCCGACCGGCACCCACCTGTTGCCCGAACAACTTCATCAGGGAAGCGCCGTTCACGCTCAGGGTCTCGTTCACCATGCTGCTGAGATTGGCGTTGTGCTCCATGGTCTTGTGGTGAATGGGCCGGAGAAGCCGAGCCATCCACCAGGCAAACGGCCACAAGGCCGGAAACAGCAACAGGCCAGGCAAGGTCAACCGCCATTCCAGCTGCATCATGACAACCAGGGTGGAAACAAGGGTGACAAACGCGGTCATCAGTTGCGGCAGGGTGCCCGTCAACATGCGCCGGGCCCCCTCCACATCCTGCGTGAAGCGAGCCACGATTTCCCCGGCGCGCGTACTGGTGAAAAATCGCATCGACAGCTGTTGGACATGGTCGAACATCGCGTTGCGCAGGTCGTAGACCAGTGTTTCGCCAATGCGGACGATGAGAAGCTGCTGGACCAATCCCAGCAGCACAGTGGCCACCGGCAACGCGAGCAGGTAGGCAGAGAACGTCACCAGCAACCGCAGATCCTTGTCGGGCAGGATCGTGTCAATGAAATGGCGGTAGAACAGGGGAGGCAAAAGCCCTACCAGCGACTGGGCCGTCACCACCAGGAGCACCAGTGCGATGCCGGCCCCGTGGGGCTTGGCGAAACTCCAAACCCGGCTGACGGTGGCCCTGTCCACGCTGCGCAGCGAACGAGTGGTTGTGTTGCCAACTACGGCGCGCCAGCCGCGGCGGATATGCATGGGCGGACAGATTGTTGAAACAGTGACAGCACCGAGGCCGATCCCTGCAACCCGAAAGCAGGACGGCCGGCCTGACGCCGGCCAGGACCGAGGAGGTTCTGCGACGCATAATAGCAGGCGGGATACCCATTCCCTGTCGCCCCGGCCCGCGTCGGGCCCGTCCGGATCCGGATCCCGTTGCTTCCGCTATACTGGCCGCGTCTGAGGCTTCCCGGCGGACTTGGATTGTGCCCGAAACCACTGAACTGACACAGGCAACCTCCATTGATGCCGGCGTCCGGCTGCTGTTGGACGAACTCGCGGCGTGGCTCGACGATGCACGGGACCGCCACCTGGCCTTGGATTGGCAGGGCATCCACGACGAAGCCACGTTTGTCACCGCCTGGGCCGGCTACCATGCCTATACAGGCGATGAACGCGTCAAGCAGTTGGCGCTCGACCTCTTTGCCAAGTGGCGGCGCTGGGCCGAATCCAACCTGGTACATGGGTACTTCCCCCGTCAGGAAGTGCACCACGGCACGGAGCACTACATCATCTTCCTCGACTGGTTGTGCCGGATTGCCCCGGAACGCGAGGACGTCGCGACCGCGTTGGACGACGGGGCCCATCACGTCGGCAACTGGGGTGAGGGTACCCCCGACTGGTACGACCCGGAACGAAACCGCTTTCTGAGCTACGACCTGGGCACGGTGCGGACCGGCTGCGAGGGATTCAACTTCGTGGACCACATGCGCATGGTGCACCTAGCGATGGCGGCCTGGCATGCCACGCGCGGCGATCACTACCTGGACTTGGCGCAGGCCTACGCGCGGACCTGGGCCGATGCCATCGTCGAGTCGACCGACATTCCGCTCTTCCTTGATCCGGACCTGCACTCGCAGACGGAACTGGAACAGCTCCTCCACAGCTTCCTAAAAGCCGCGCCCCAGCAGATCAACGGCCATGCCAGGGTGGAGAACCACGTGGCCAGCGGCACACCCAAGGCGCTGCTCGACGTTTGGCGAGCAACCAACGATGATAGCTGCCACCGAGCAGCCCTGAAGCTGGCACGGGCCTGCGTTCCCTACCTTGCCAGTCCCGTGGCCAACCCGGCCGGCCACATCCTGTCCCTAATGCTGCGAGCCGAAGCCAACCCCGGAACACTGGGCCTGGACGACAATCCCTTTCCCGATGCGGATGAATGGCGCCCGTTGGACGGATGCTCAATGACCATCCAGACCGATCCAGGTTCCCCTTGGCAAGACAGCCTGGGCTACCGCTTCGACCTTCCCGCCTGGCAGTTGCGAGCCGGTACCGGCAATGCCATGGAGGAGCGTCCGGCCCCCGGCAACCTTGTGCTGGCCTGGGAGTTGTCCGGCCGAGAGCAATACGCCCTGGACGCCTGTACGATTGCGCTTGGCCGCCTCCGACTGGCACGGAACACATTCCGGGATGGTCGGCATCACGGATGCACCGCGCAAAGCATCGCCGCGACAGTGCGGGGCCACGGGCGGTGTTGGGGCATCGGAGACGTGTCCGCCGGCTTGGCAAATCCTGCCATCCAGGCTGTATTCGGCCTCCCGCCGGGCACCCTGTCCGGCCCAACCCCGGTCACCAACTGAACTGCTCCTGACGGACGGAAACACTGCGCGCCCGACCCTATGTGCGGAAACTCATGACCTTGTCCTTGGTTGTCCACGTCACGCACGAGGCCGGCCTGAAGATTGGTGGCATCGGCGCGGTTTTGGAGGGCCTGTTGACCTCCCGTGCCTACACCGACCAGGTTCAACGCACCATCCTGGCTGGTCCGTTTCCCGCCTGGGATCCGACCCAAATGGATCGCATCGTGTCGCAACGGTCCCGGCTCCAGGTCCGTTACGCCAGTCGCTACGGCATCTACGGACTGGTCCCACCGGACCTGGGCAGGCGGTTCCATGGCCTGGAACGGGATCTAAACATCAATATCTTCTATGGCCTGGCACCGTACGGAGCACACTGCCACGAGGTGCTACTGGTCGACCCGACCAACCTGATCCCGGATGCGGCCAACCTTTTTGCATACGAACTTTACGCGAACTACCACCTGCAGCCGGACCGCTACGCATACGATGCCGAATGGACCGGCTTTGTTCAACTCGCAACCGTGTTGGCGCAAGCCATCGAAGCCCTGGCAGCGGATGCGATGCCGGGCCGGCAGAACCGGTTCGCGATTGCCCACGACTGGATGGGCCTGCTGCCAGTGTTGGCACTCCAGTTGCAGGGGGCCGACCGCTGGAGCACGGTCTACTATGCGCATGAGGTCGCACCGGTGCGACGCCTGGTGGAGGAACACGAGGGACACGACACCCGGTACTACAACATAATGCGCAAGGCCGAAGGAAGCGGGGTGTTTTTGGACAACGTCTTCGGTTCCCAGAACGATTGGTTCAAGGTTCCGCTGCTGCATCAGGCCACCCGGTGCGATGCCGTCCTGGCCGTCAGCGACCTCGTCCGCGACGAACTCCGGTTTCTGGGGACCGGGTTCGCCGACGCGCCGATTGATCTCGTGTACAACGGCATTCCGTCACAAGCCACCACCCTGGACGCGAAGAACACGTCCCGAGACAGGCTGCGGTCCTACTGCCGGGAATTGCACGGCTTCCTGCCGGACTTTGTATTCACCCACGTGACCCGCATGGTGCCCTCCAAGGGCATGTGGCGAGATGCGAAGGTGCTGTCGCATCTGGCCCGGC
This sequence comes from Caldilineaceae bacterium, assembly GCA_965208365.1. GTDB lineage: Bacteria > Chloroflexota > Anaerolineae > Caldilineales > Caldilineaceae > Bin34. The sequence continues at coordinate 4,519,371 of OZ242330.1, forward strand.
ACCTGGCGGGCGAGGGTGGCCAAACCGCAGTCCTGTTCGTACTCAGCACCAGCACGGGTACCGGAAGGGGACCCGACCAGGTGCATGCATGGGAGGAAGCCTATGGCTGGCCCGTGGGCCACAGGGCGGACAACGGGGATCTCGTCGGGATGGAGGCTGCCTATTTCTTCGACGTGGTTGAGCCGTTCAACCGCGACCACGCCAACGCCAAAATCGTATTCGTCAACCAGTTTGGCTGGGACCGGATGCACTGCGGGCGACGCATGCCCGACTCCATGTCCTTCGCCGACATCCGCCGCGGCTCGGACCTGGAGTTCGGCCTTAGCATTTACGAACCGTTTGGCATCGCCCAACTCGAGGCATTGACGCACGGCGCAGTCTGCTGCATCAGTTCGGCGTGCGGCTGCCGGGGATTCGTCGCGCGGGTGGCCGCCAGCGATACGCCCACCGCGCTGGTGGTCGAAGCAGACTACGTTTCGCTACCCGACGACCGCTGGATCCACTCCCCCTGGGACGCACTCCACATCTCACGGTGGCAACGAGACCGGCTCGAGGAATACCAAAGCGAGCAGACGGCCCGGGAGATTCTGAAGGTGCTTGCCCGAAACGACGACGAACGAAGCCGCAACCTGGAGTGGGGGCAGGCGGCCAGTGCGGCCATGGGCTGGGATACGGTCGCGCGGGACCTCCTGCTACCCGCCCTGCACCGCCTAAAGGCGCAGGCATAGCGTGTCCTGCACACCGGTATCCGGTCCAACACCCCGGAGTTGGCTTGCCAGGGCCGACATCGATGCTATTGTGGCCGGTGCCCACAGCCGTCCCGCCGATGTCCTCGGGCCACACGTCCGCACCGTTGATGGAGAGCCATGGCTGGCGGTGCGCGCCTTTCGCCCGCTCGACCTGGATGTCCGGGTCAACGTTAACGGTCGGATGCATCAGGCGGTCTGTTTGGATCCGGCCGGGTTCTTCGAATGTCTGCTGCCCGGAGACGGGGAGGCAGCTAATGGCGCCTATCGGCTCGACCTGCGGGGTCGCGACGGAACCGCCAGCACCATCGAGGATCCCTACCGCTTTCCAACCCATATTTCCGACCACGACTTCCATCTTTGGGGCGAGGGTCGGCTGTATCGCGCCTGGCGCGCGCTGGGCGCCCACCCGATGGTCCAGCTTGGCGTACCCGGTGTGCGGTTCGCGGCATGGGCCCCCAATGCACAGCGCATGAGCGTGATGGGTCCCTTCAACGGCTGGGACGAACGAACGCACGCGATGCAGCAGACCCAGAGCGGTCTGTGGGAGTTGTTTATTCCCCACCTCGTCGAGGGTGAGCAGTACAAGTACGCAGTCCTCTCCAGGCAGAAGGCCTACGCCATCGACAAGATGGATCCATTCGGCTTCCACGCCGAATTGCGCCCGGGCACCTCGTCCAGGGTCTGGTCGCTCGACCGGTTCGCCTGGAACGACCAGGAGTGGCTGGACCAACGGGCCGAACAGAACTTCCGGAATCGGCCCTTGAACATCTACGAGGTCCACCTGGGCAGCTGGGCACGGGACGCGGACACCGGCGGCTGGCTCAACTACCGGGAACTGGGCCGGCGGCTGGCGGACTACTGCCTGGCTATGGGCTACACGCATGTCCAGCTGCTGCCCGTCATGGAACATCCGCTGGATCGCTCCTGGGGCTATCAGACCACAAGTTATTTTGCGCCCACCAGCCGGTTCGGCACACCCGACGACTTCCGGGCTATGGTCGACCACTGCCATCGGGCGGGAATTGGCGTGATCCTCGATTGGGTGCCGGCCCATTTCCCCAAGGACGGGCACGGTCTTGCGTTCTTTGACGGCACCCACCTGTTCGAGCACGAGGATCCGCGCCAGGGGGAACATCGGGTCTGGACCACGCGCATCTTCAACTTCGGCCGACCGCAGGTGCGCAACTTCCTGATCAGCAACGCCCTGTTTTGGCTGGAGGAGTACCACATCGACGGCTTTCGGGTGGATGCCGTGGCCGCGATGCTCTACCTCGACTTCGAGCGGGAGGAGGGGGACTGGCTGCCCAACGAGTTCGGCGGCCGTGAGAACCTGGAGGCCATCGCATTCCTCAAGGAATTCAACCGAGCCGTCCACACGCAGCATCCGGGCTGCATCACCATCGCGGAGGAGAGCACGGCCTGGCCCCTGGTGACCTATCCGGACTATCTCGGCGGCCTGGGCTTCGACTTCAAGTGGAACATGGGCTGGATGCACGACACGCTCGACTACTTCGAACTGGATCCGATCTACCGCAAGTTCAACCAGAACCTCATCACATTCGGCATCACCTATGCCCATTCCGAGAACTACATCCTGGCCTTCAGCCATGACGAAGTGGTCCACCTGAAGAAATCGATGTTGTCCAAGATGCCGGGGGACGCCTGGCGGCAGTTCGCCAACCTGCGCCTGCTGACCTTGTACCAGTACTGTCATCCTGGCAAGATTCACAGCTTCATGGGCAGCGAAATCGGTCAGTGGAACGAGTGGGACGAAGCCCGTTCCATCGAATGGGACCTGCTGGCATTCGAACCGCACCGCCAGTTGCAACGGTTCTGCGAAGACATGGGCCGTCTCTACCATCGCCTGCCGGCTCTATGGGAAAGGGATTCCGAGCAGGACGGTTTCCAGTGGATCGAATTCCGCGACATCGAAAACACCACGGTTTGCTTTGTTCGGCGCGGCGAAAACAAGGACGACACGCTGGTTGTGGTCCTAAACATGACGCCGGTGGTCCGACATGGGTATCGCGTCGGGGTGCCTGAACCCGGGCCGTGGCACGAAATCATGAACACGGACCAGGCCGACTACGGTGGCAGCGGCATTCTCAACACCGAGCCGCTCGGAACTGAATCGGGGATCTGGCACGACTTTCCCCAGTCCCTGGCCCTGGCCCTGCCGCCGCTGGGCGGCATGGTGCTGGCCCTGAAACCAGCGTCCCCAACCAGTCAATCAACAGGTGCGAGACATGGCTGAATCCAGGGCATGGGATGATGCCCAAATCCACGCCGTTGCCGGTGGCTCCGTCTACGGGACGGCCATCCCGGACGATCCGACAGCCATAAGCCGCGACCCGGTTTTCATTGTCGGGAACCGCATCGCCGCCGAAGGGGACACGCGGTCACATACAGGGGAATGGGTCCAGTTCGAAGCGGACGAGCTGCACGTGCTGCCCGGGTTCGTCGACGTCCATGTTCACGGTGGCGGCGGCCACGACGCCATGTCGGGCGATCCGGACGACATTCAGGGCATGGGACGGTTCCACGCCCGGCATGGCACCACCGCCCTGGCAGCCACCACCGGCACGGCCCCCAAGGACACGATCCTGAATGCCACCCGTGCCGTCGGGGAGGCAATGACCCGACCAATCAAGGGTGGGCGCATTGTGGGTGCCCACATCGAAGGTCCGTTCATCAATCCGGCCTGGGCAGGAGCCCAAAATCCGGCCCACATTGTTGATATTGACCTTCAGTTTGTGCAGCAGTTGGCCGCCACCAAGGCGGTGAAGTTGATGACGTTCGCACCGGAACTTCCAGGGGGAGGCGAACTCACCAAGGAGCTGCTCCGCCACGGGATCGTGCCGGTCATGGGGCACACCGGCGCCACATGGTCACAAACGGCCGAAGCCGCCAACCTAGGTGTTGTCCAAGCCACCCACACCTATAACGCCATGCTGGGACTTCATCACCGGGAACCGGGCGCGTTGGGCCGCATCCTGCTGGACGATCGCATCCAAGGCCAATTGATTGCGGACAACATTCATGTCCATCCCGGGGCCATGGACCTCCTGTGGCGTTGCAAGGGTCCCTTGGGAGTCATGCTGATCACCGATGCGATTCGGGCTGTGGGCCTTCCGGAGGGCGAGTACGAATTTGGCAGGCTTCCGGTGACCGTGAAGGACGGAGCCTGCCGACTGCCCGACGGCACGCTGGCCGGCAGCATCGCCACCATGGATGTTTGCCTGGGCAACCTGATGAGTGCGACGGGCCTGGACTTGGCGGAGGTGTGGCAGGCCTCCAGCCTGGTTCCCGCCGTTTCACTGAAGCTCGACTACACCATCGGCCACTTCGCAAACGGGTGCATGGCGGACATCGCAATCGTGGACGACGACATCAACGTAGCGGCCACGATCGTTGGCGGCAGGATTCAATACTTGGCTTCGGCCTACGCGGACCGGATTTCGGGAACTCAACGCCCTTGATCGCGCCGATGATTGAGGTCAGGAAAGTTCCATGCCCACCGTGTCCACGGCTCCCGCCTGTTCAAGGCGGGAGGCAAGTTCGGCCTGTTGGTCGCGTCCGCACAGAACCAACACCAGTCCCCCCAGGCCAGCGCCCGACACCTTGGCCGCGGACGCGCCGCAGGCCAGTGCGGCTTTGATAAGCCGTTCGCAGGCTGGGTGACTGACCCCAATCCGGCGCAGGTATTCTTGGTTGCAATTGAGCAAGTCAGGCAAAACATCCATGTTGTCCGCCATCAGGGCATCCTTTACCGCGAGACTGACGGAGCCCATGTCCCCCAGCCATCGGTCGTAGTCGGCAACATTGGCATGCCGACGAGCAGCTACCCCGGCTACGGCTTCGGCGGTGGAGGCTCGAACCCCGGTATCGGCGAGCAGAAAGGTTGCCTCCGCCTTGGTTTGCATCCGGTTTGGGCCTGTCGTTCGTTCAAACCAGACCGGTTGTTCCCAGACCACAACCGCGTTGTCCACTCCGCTGGGATTGCCGTGTTGCAGCACCTCGCTGTCCAAGACGATCCGGTTGACTTCGTCTTTCGACATTGATAATGACAGCGCATCGCCGGCGGCGCGCACCAAGGCGCAGGCGGCGGCGGCACTGCTGCCCATCCCACCGGCAACGGGGATATTGCCCCTCAAATAAATCATCCAGTCCGGGCCCCCAGCCTGCCCAGCCAAGTCCAACACGGACTGCAAAGTCCGGGTCAGGGCCGGCATCGGATTGGGCGTGCGTCCCGGACGCGCCACTGCCTGCATCTGTTCCGAGGCAATCACGGTACCGTATCCCGGCGATGCCGCATGAAGGTAGGCATGCAACCTGCGTCTGACAACAGGCATGGCAATCGCGCCATGCCCGTACACCACTGAGTGTTCCCCCGTGAGGATGGCTTTGCCAGGTGCACTGGCATGACCTAGTAGAGACATACCTCTTCGGTCCTGGCACCGACTATTCCTGCAGTTTCCTGTCCATCAGCTTTTGGCGAGCCCAATGGTTCCCACGGTTCCAAACCACGGGTGTTGTTGCGAACCAGGCCCGCTGCACAGGCTGGCTGCAACCAACACCATGGCCTTGGAATGCTGGGCACCCTGCCTGACCGAACCTCCGGATGTGTTGATTCACAATCGATGGCCGCCTGGTAATCAAACATGAAGTCAACCTTCGCAACCTGACCTGCCGATGGCGTGTCCGACATCGGGCATCCCAGTCCGGCACCATCCATGAGACCCCAACCGAAAGCACCCGCCAAGACACTGTTCCAATTCGCCCGCGGCCGGTAGCTCAAACAGCTGGCAAGGAGAGGCGACCATCATAAGGAACACTGCTCAATCCGGTTGAAGCAACTCGATCATCACCCCGTGGGCGGCTTTGGGATGAATGAACACCACCGGCCCAAACAGGCCCTGCACCGGTTGTGTGTCGGTCAGTTGCACACCGGATTCGACCAGCTTTGTGATCACAGCGTCCAAGTCTGCAACCGCATAGCAAAGATGATGCATGCCGGGCCCCCGCTTCGCCAGGAACCGGCCGACCGCACTGTCTGCGGACCGGGGAATCAACACCTCAATGCGTTCGGCCCCCTTGCCGAAGACGAGTGCCTCCAACTGCTGGGAAGGCACGTCGTCCACATGGGACAGCTCATACCCGAGCAGGTCCCGGTACAGGGACACCACGGCCGCCCTGTCGTTGGCGGCCAGACCGATGTGGTGCAAGGCACCCAGTCCGGACACCGTTTTGAACACGGAAGCTTCAGCCATGCAGCACCTAAATCCAGCTTTGGGCCTGATATTCCCCCCAGACCGAACGCAGTTCATCACAAATCTCGCCCACGGTCCCACCGGCCTGCACGGCTGACAGGATCGGCGGCATCAGGTTACCGTCCGGAGACTCGGCTACCGCCCGGACGTGCTTCAGAGCCTCCCTGACAGCGGACCGGTCGCGCCGCGACCGATGGGTCCGAACCTGTGAGCGCCGGTCTGCCTGCACCTTCTCATTCACGCGCAGCAGGTTCAAGTCTGCGACCTCGTCTCCCCGGCCGTCGCGAAACGCGTTGACACCCACAATCAATTCCTCGCCGGCATCCACGGCCCGTTGCGTTCTGACGGCGGCCTCCTGAATCTCGAGCTGCATGAAACCGCTCTCCACGGCCGCCAGCGTTCCGCCGAGTTCGTCGATGCGATCCAGGTAGGCGGATGCCGTTTGCTCCATCTCGTCAGTCAGGTGCTCCACGTACCACGACCCTCCCAGCGGATCCACGGTGTCCGCGACACCGCTTTCGTGAGCCAGGATTTGTTGCGTGCGCAGGGCGGTGGAGGCGCTTTCGGCATTGGGTAGGGCCAGCGCTTCATCCTTGGAATTGGTATGCAGACTCTGCGTGCCCCCCAGAACTGCCGCCAGAGCCTGGACGGTCACGCGCACGATGTTGTTGGCCGGCTGCTGGGCCGTCAGGGTACTGCCCCCGGTCTGGGTGTGGAAGCGCAACCGCCAGCTGCGGGGATTCTCGGCCCCGTAGCCGTACCGCATGATGCGGGCCCACAACCGGCGCGCCGCCCTGAACTTTGCCACCTCCTCCAGCAGGTTGTTGTGGGCATTGAAAAAGAAGCTCAGGCGACCCGCAAAGGCATCCACGGGCAGACCCGACCGAAGGACGGAATCCACGTAGGCCTTGGCGTGGGCAAAGGTGAACGCAATCTCCTGGGCCGCTGTGCTGCCGGCCTCCCGGATGTGATAGCCACTGATGGAAATTGGGTTGAAGCGCGGCATTTCGCCCTGGCACCACCGAATCAAGTCGGTGGCCAGGCGCAGGGACGGAGCCGGTGGGAATATGTAGGTGCCGCGCGCCACGTACTCCTTGAGAATATCGTTCTGGACCGTTCCGGTCAGGCTGGCGGGGGGAAGGTTCCGGTCCAGGGCGACCGCCGCCAGCATGGCCAGCAGGATCGCCGCTGGCGCATTGATGGTCATGCTGAGACTAATTCGATCCAGCGGGATGTCCCTCAACAGAACATCCATGTCCTGCCACGAACAAATCGATACACCCGACTTGCCGACTTCGCCCTCGGCCCATTCACTGTCGGCATCGAAGCCCATCTGCGTAGGCAGGTCAAAGGCAGTGGACAGGCCCGACTGCCCCTGATCCAACAGGTCCCGGAAGCGCCGATTGCTGTCCTCGGCCGTGCCGAAACCGGCATATTGGCGCATCGTCCACAGGCGTCCCCGGTACATGTCCGGGTGAATGCCGCGGGTAAAGGGGTATGCGCCGGGCTGGCCCAGCCTGCCTGCATACGGCTCCTGGGCCTGCTCGGCCTCGGGAGGACCGTACAGACGTGCAACAGGGCGATGATCCGATGTCGTGGGCTCGCGCTTCGATTCCTTGCGCGCCGGGTTTCCGGGACCGGGCTTGGAGCTCATATGCAATGCCTCCGCGACACGGCACAGGTCCCCGTCACCGACGGTGTCGGCCTGCCGATCACAGTACGCGACGCCCTTCCAACGCAAACCGAAACGACACGTCGTCGGCGTACTCCAGGTCGCTGCCGGCGGCCAGGCCGCGGGCCAGCTGGGAAACCTTGATCGGATGGTGCCTGAGTTCGTCTGCAATCCACTGGGCCGTCGCCTGGCCCGGCAGATCCGGACTGGTGGCCACAATCACTTCCCGGATCTCGGCCTCCCCGCCAACATCCAGGCGTCGCCACAGTTCCTTGAGGCGAATATCCTCGGGCCCGCGCCCGTCAAGGGGGGAAAGCGTCCCGTGCAGCACATGATAGAGGCCATTGAACTGCCCCATCCGGTCAATCACCGATACAATCTGGGGCTCTTCGACCACACAGATGACACTGCGGTCCCGATCCCGGGACGAACACAAGCTGCATGGCTGGGTGTCGCAGATGTTGCAGCAGATGCGGCACAGTTCGGTCTCCGTCTGGAGCCGCATCAGAAGATCCCCCAGTTCCCGCGGCAGATGCTCCGGTGCCTGAAGCAGGAAATAAGTCAGGCGCTGTGCACTCCGGGGACCGATCCCCGGAAGCCGGGACAGGCTGGCAATGGTGTCCGTGACGATTCCGGGCAGAAGGTCCGAGGACATGGCCGAATGCAGGACTAGCCTAAAAGGCCGGGCGGCAGGTTGAGGCCCTTGGACATCTTGTCGACCATGGCACTCCGCGCCGCCTCAAGCTGGTTGTACAGGTCATTGAAGGCGGCCATGATCAGATCCTGCACGAATTCCGGATCATCCGGATCCAGGATCTCCGGCTTGATTTCAATGGATTTCAGTTGGAAGTTTCCGTTGGTCACCACGGTCACCATGCCGCCCCCGGACGTGGCCGTGAACTCCTGGTCCGAAATGTCGTTCTCGGCCATCTCCTCCTGGTACTGCTGCATTTGACGCATCAGGTCCTGCTGGCTGACGCCTCCGAAGTTGCCGCCCATGCCGCCCCCGGGGATTCCCTGTCGGCGCTGGCTGCGACTTCGCTTGGTCTTGCGCGGCATGGTGCTTACTCCGAGTTGTGTGATTGCTGCATACGGGCCAGCAAGGCAACGACCTCCTGCTGGTCTAGTTCGGTTGCGCCGATTTTGTCCTTCATGAATGCACCTAATTCCTCAAGCATGGATTTTGACAGAGCGCCGGTGTCAGGTGCGGTCGGCGCTTCCGATCCGTCCCAACCGATGCGCGGTCTGCGGATCATGACATCATCGCCGTGCTGGCACTCCAAGGTGGTGTCGTCGCCGGTATAGTCGCGCATCTTCTCGTGAAACCATTCACTGGCGCGCGCCAGATTGCTGTCCGCTTCCGAGGCAAACAGAACGTAGACACAGTTGTCGACCACGCGCAATCCCTTGATGTGGCGCAGGGCGGTGCGCAGCCGATCGCTCCCATGCTTCTTGGCAAGCTCCCAGATCCTTTCTTCCGCCCACCGCTTGCGCATCCTGGCCAGTACCTTGCGCTCGCGCTCCGTCTCAGGCACGCGGCTGCCGGACCGTGCCCGATCCGGGTCCGTTCGGGCCGGCGCGGCCTGGGTTCGGGCACCGTTCGTCCGCGGTGCCGGTGTCGGTGCCGGAGCCATCCTCTTCGGTTGCGGTGCCGGAACCTGTGCGGGAACCGCCTCGCGCGCGGGCAGCGGCATGGGCTTGGTCGGACCGTCGATGGCCTGCACCAGGGCAATTTCGATCAGGATTTGCGGATGCTGGGTCTGGCCCAGCGGCTGCTGCGACGCCCCCATGCGGGACAAGGTGTCCAGAAACAGGGACAATGCGTGCAGCGTGTGCGCCTCGGGCCAGCGTTCCGCCCAGCCCCGAATCACCTTTGCCTGGTCGCGCGACACCTCATCGAGAGATGAGCCGGTCCGATCCATCTGCATCCGGAAAACCCAGCGCAACTGCGTCACCAACTGCTTGAGAAACTCGGGCAGGCTGCGACCCTGCTCGACCACGGATTCGAGCACCTCCAGTCCCTGCTGCTTGTCTCCCGCCACCAGGCTGTCGATGAAGGCGTTGATGGCCTGGATGTCCGACAGTCCCAGCATGGACTGCACCAGTTCCAGGGACACGGTGTCGTGACCGAAGCTCACGACCTGGTCCAGCAGGCCAATGGCATCCCGCATGCCTCCCTGCGCGCTGTCGGCAATCATCGACAGGGCCGCCTCCTCGACGTCACAGCCCTCTTCCTTGGCAATGTTCGCCAGATGGGCCTCGATCTCGGCGGATCCAATCCGTCTGAAGTCGAAGCGCTGGCACCGGCTGATCACGGTCGCCGGGATCTTATGCACCTCGGTCGTGGCCAACATGAAGTACGCGTGCGGCGGAGGTTCCTCCAGCGTCTTGAGCAGCGCGTTGAACGCACTCGTGCTCAGCATGTGAACTTCGTCGATGATGAAGATCTTGACCTGTCCCTCGGTCGGGGCGGACTGTACCTGATGCCGCAGTTCGCGCACGTCCTCAACACCGTTGTTGCTGGCGGCGTCGATTTCATTCAGGTCGAGGTAGCTGGAATCGTCAATCGCCCTGCAGGCCGGACACGCCCCACAGGGCCGCGCGTCTCCCTCGCCCACACAGCAAAGGGCCTTGGCCAACAGGCGCGCGGTGCTGGTCTTGCCGGTGCCCCGAGGGCCATTGAACAGGTAGGCTTGGGCGACGCGTCCGGTTTCGAGCGCGTTCTCCAGCGTCCGCACGATGTGCGGCTGGCCCACGAGTTCGGCGAAACTGCGGCTCCGCCACTTGCGATACAATGCCTGCGCCACTACGGTTGCCTTCAGTCTTGAATGCGATGCAGGCTCCGGCCCACATCCCGGGTTGGGCGGAAAGTACTGTTATTGTAGATTTTTTGTTTCAAAAAAACAACCGGCGGATTGTCGAACCACCAGGTGAAACCCATGACGCGCAAGAAGGGCATCGTGCTTGGCGGAGGCCTTCTGATGCTGGCGGTCCTGATGGCCGTAATGGTGGTCTCCACCAATATAAATCAGGTGAGTGCAGAGGAAAACGTGCCGACGGACACCGCCGGCGAGCAAACCACACTGTCCGGCGGCAACGACTGCCTCTGCAACATTACGCAATACGCCGGCGACAACGAGCAGGATTCCCCCAACCGGGAGTAGCCGCCGGGCAGCCCCGAATGGCACGGCGGGACGTTGGGAGCGCCCCTCCCGGCTAGCCGTACACCTTGACCGCCGCCGGGTCGCCGGCGGGACCGGCCTCCAGGGCCGCCCCAATCTCGGAGACAACCCGTGCGACATCCCCTGCATCCACGTCGCAGTGCAGAACAGCGCGCATGGTGGTCTGGTTGATGGGGTTCATGAGAATCCCCCTCTCCTGCAAACTGGCCGCCAGTTGCACCGGCCTCATGTCGGCATCGGTGACCTTGAAATACACGATGTTGGTGACCACGTCGGCGGGATCAATGCCGATGCCGTCCGTGGCCTGAAGACCCCGGGCCAGCTGCTGTGCGTTGGCGTGGTCGTCCGCCAACCGTTCCACCATCTCCGACAGGCTCACCACACCAGCCGCGGCAATGATTCCGGCCTGGCGCATCCCGCCGCCCACCACCTTGCGCATGCGCCGGGCCCGTTGGATGAATTCGGCCGATCCGGCCACCACGGAACCGACCGGCGAGGCCAACCCCTTGCTCAAACAGCAACTGACGCTGTCGGCCTTGGCCGCCAAGTCCGCCGGCGCCAGATTCAGGGCCACAGCAGCATTCCACAGGCGGGCACCATCCATGTGCACGGCCATACCCCGGCCGTGCGCAAGTTCGTACACCTCATCCAGCCAGGCCACCGGCAGCGGCCGGCCGTTGCAGCGATTGTGGGTGTTCTCCACGCAAATCAGGCGCGTAACCGGAAAATGCTCATCGTCGCCCCGGATGGCGCTTTCGATGTCGGCCAGGTCCAGCGTACCGTCCGGCTGGCTCGGCAGGGCGTGCGGATGAATGCCGCCCAAAGCCGCCGAACCGCCCTGCTCATACAGGAAGATGTGGTTCATGCTGCCGACGATCAACTCGTCGCCTCGGCCGCAGTGGGCCAAGACACTGATCAGGTTGCCCATGGTCCCGCTGGACACGAAGACCGCGGCCTCCTTGCCCAGGATTTGGGCCGCCATCTCCTCTAGGCGGTTGACAGTCGGATCCTCGCCATAGACATCGTCGCCCAGCGCAGCGTTCGCCATCGCTTCGCGCATGGCGGCGGTGGGCATCGTCACCGTGTCCGAACGCATGTCGATTACGGGTTGCCCGTTGACCTCAGCCATCTGTCTGTCCTCGTTGATTTGGGATCGGTTCAGTTGTTGAGAGTGCCCTTGGTACTGGGAACACCCGACCGCCTGTCGTCCTTGCGCGTGGCCAAGTCCAGGGCCCGGGCCAAGGCCTTGAACACCGCCTCCACCCGATGGTGGTCGTTGTGTCCGTACAGGATTTCGGCGTGCAGGTTCATGCCGGCGTGGAACGCCAGCGATTCGAGCAGGTGCGGCACCAGGTCCGTACTCAGGGCCCCAACCCGGGAACCGGTGAATTCTCCCCGGAACACGCAGTAGGGCCGTCCCGACAAGTCCACCGCCACGCGAGCCAGGGTTTCGTCCATGGGCACGTAGCTGTGAGCCGTGCGCACAATGCCCGCCTTGTCGCCCAGCGCCTGGGCCAGTGCCTGACCTAGGCAAATCATGGTGTCTTCGGCAGAGTGGTGTTCGTCGATTTCGAGGTCCCCGTCGCACTGGGCGGACAGGTCGAACAGGCCATGGTGTGCAAACAGGATCAGCATGTGGTCGAGCATGCCAATGCCCGTCGCCACATCGGAGACACCGGACCCGTCCAGTTCCAGGGACAGTTCGATGCGGGTCTCGGAGGTGTGTCGTCTGATGGATGCCCGCCGTGATTCGCCTTGCATGCTCTACTCCATTTCCTGCAGGGCCGTCAACACCCGATCAATTTGGTCTTCGCGACCGACTGAAATCCGAATGCAGCCGGACAGCAGCGGCGTGTCGTAATAGCGAACCAGTATGCCCTGTCGGCGCAGGCCGTCCCTGACCTCCAGGGCGGAGCGGCCCCGGACCTGGCACAGAACGAAGTTGGCCGCGGACGGCACGGGGTCCAGGAAGGATATCCCCGCCAATCCCGTCCACAGTTGCCTTTGCCCGGCGCGGATGCGATCCACCACCGTCTGCACTTCGGACCAGTGCTCCAACCCGGTCAGTCCTGCCACCAGGGCTGCCTGGTTCACGTTGTAGGGCTGCTTGAACTTCCAGAACTGTTCCATGAGCCAGTCCGGAAACACCCCCCACCCCAGTCGCAGACCGGCCATGCCGACCGCCTTGCTAAAGGTGCGCAACACCACCAGGTTGTCATGTTCGGCGACACACGCGATGCGGGACGGCTCGCCAGCGAACTCGACGTAGGCTTCGTCCAGAACCACCAGGACCGGCAGGGCCAACAACCTTTCGAATTCGCCGTCCGTCAACCAGGTACCAGTCGGATTGTTGGGCGTGGCGGCATACACAATTTTGACCGGTCCCCCATCCCCCACCCGGCCATTCAGCACTGCCGCCTCAACGGCTTCCACGTTCAGGCTGTAGTCCGGACGGCGCGGCACCTCCACGACTTCCGCCCCGTACAGATGGGCATTGCTGGAATACATGAGGAAGGTGGGGGGCATGTCCAGGATCCTGTCGCCAGGCAACAGGAACATCTGGCTCAGGTTGTTCAACAACTCGTCGGAACCGCTGCCGACCGCGATCATGCTCTCCGGCACGCCGTGCAACGCCGCCAGCCGTTCCCGCAGGCGGGTCTGGGCTGAATCCGGATAGATGTGGTACCAGTCGTAGGAGGCCAGGGCCTCGAGGACGGAGCGCGGCGGGCCGTAGGGGTTCTCGTTGGCGTCCAGCTTTACCAGATCCTCAACCCGAAAGCCGAGTTCCGTACTCAGTGAGTCCAGAGGCTCCACGGGCTTGTAGGCCGAAAGGGACTTGATAACGGGATTGAGCAGTGTAGAGGGATCGAACGACGTCATGACCGAGGTCTCCGTGCGGTAACTGCCCTGGCGTGCGCCTGCAAACCCTCGGTCTCTGCCAGTCGCGCCGCAGCCGGTCCGATGCGCTGGGCCCCGGCTTCGTTCAGGCCGAACAGGGAGACCACGCGCACGAAATCCAGAACACTGAGCGGACTGCTGAAACGGGCACTTCCATTGGTGGGCATGACGTGACTGGGACCGGCCACATAGTCCCCAAGGACCTCGGAACTGTGGTGTCCCATAAACACGCCGCCTGCATGCTGCACCCGGTCCAGCCACTGATCGGGGTCCGCCACCAGCAGGCACAGGTGCTCCGCGGCATATTGATTGGCTACGCCAATCCCTGCCTCCAGCGAATCCACGAGCACGATCCCACTGCCGCGTTCCAGGGAGCCTGCGATGATCTCGGCCCGGGGCAGGTCCTCGAGCATTTGGCCGACAGCCGCCTGAACCGACTCGGCCAGGCGGACACTGGGTGTGACCAGGATGGCGCTGGCCAGAACATCGTGTTCCGCCTGGGCCAACAGATCTGCCGCCACCACCTCAGGGTCAGCCGACTCGTCGGCCACAATCATGGTTTCGGTGGGCCCATACAGTCCGTCAAGACCAACCTGCCCGTACACCTGCCGCTTGGCTTCGGTCGTCATCAGGCCGCCGGGACCGGCGATTTTGTCCACCGCCGGCACGGACTCCGTACCATAGGCCAAGGCGGCGATGGCCTGGGCACCGCCACTGACATACAAACGCGGCACACCGGCCAACCAAGCCGCGGCCAAGAGGATCGGCGCGGGTTCCCCCGCCGGGCTTGCCGGCGGTGTGATGATCGATATCTCGGGCACGCCGGCCACCCGCGCCGGTATTGCGCTCATCAACAACGCGCTCGGCAGCGGCGCGGTGCCCCCAGGCACATAAATTCCCACCTTCTCAATGGGTCGCACAAGCTGTCCCAACGTGCCGTCCGCCGATTCGTACACCCAGTCGGACACAGGCTGCCGTTCGTGGAAGGCGTGCACGCGATCGGCCGCCAACTGCATGGCAGCGGCCGTCTCGTTGTCCAGGGCCAGCCAAGCCGCTTCCAAGCGATCCTGTTCCAGACACAGGCTCGCGGGGGCGACACCGTCAAGGCGGTTTCCAAATTCATACAGCGCGGCATCCCCTCGGGTGCGCACCGCATCGATGATGGCTGCCACGGCTTCCTCGACGCCCAAGGCCTGGCCGAACATATCCTTCCAGGTTGCCAGCCAGCTGTCGGGCACCTGGGCATCCGCCAGTGGGGCGCGTTCAAGAATGGAAGCGGCAGCCTCGGCTGCGTTGAAGATGCGGATCATGTCAAGCAAGTGAAATGGGCAGCGACGTGCAACCGACAGGCTGGCTGCCAACCGCCGGTCGGCTTCCTAGCCATGCCCGCTAGAGTAAAACACGACGTCGTGATTCTTCAGAACCCCGTTGGCATAGACGAACGTGCCGGAGAAAAACCGATCCTGGTCCAGCCAGGGCAAAAAGATCCGGTCTCCCTCCCACAGATTGAGATCCAGCAGCCTTGCATCCTCGATCCAATGGAGCTCCCCTTCCGGGGAGTCAATGAGGCTGCCGGAGAAGCGTTCGGCCGAGAAGACGAACACGTACCAGTCGTTCTCGCCGTCGAAACCCGGAAACGTGAGCATGCCATGCAGGCGGGGCGCCTCCACCTCCAGACCGCTTTCTTCCCTGACCTCCCGGATGGCGCAGGCCTCCGGGGATTCGCCGGGTTCGAACTTCCCGCCCAGACCATTCCACTTGCCTTCATGGAAGTCGTTGGCCTTGCGGTTCCGGTACAGCATCAGCGTCTTGCCATCCCGCTTCAGATAGCAGAGGGTGCCAAGAATGGTTGCCATTCGCGTTGCCGGTCGTGCCTGTCCCTACCAGGCGTCCAAGTCCCGCGCGGCCGCCGCGATCCGGTCGGCATCGGGCCGATAGGCCTGCTCCAGGGGCGGACTGAAGGGCACAGGCGTGTCCAAACCGCCCAGACGCCTGACGGGGGCGTCCAGATATTCGAAACACTCCTCCGCAATGAGAGCCGCCACTTCGGCGCCGCATCCCATCATGCGGTTGGCGGCATGCACAATGAGCGCCTTGCCAGTAGCCTTGACGGACTCCAGGATTTGGTCCGTATCCAGCGGCTTCACCGTGCGCAGATCCAGAACCGCGGCCTCAATGTCTTCCCCGGCCAACTCCTCGGCTGCCGCCAGTGCCGATTGCAGCATTGCCCCGTAGGTGATGATGGTCAGGTCGGCACCCGGTCGCGCCTGCCGAGCCTTGCCGATGGGCACCAGATGCTCGCCGGGAGGCACCGGACCACGCAGGGAGCGGTACAGGGTCTTGCTTTCAAAGAAGATGACCGGATTGTTGTCGCGGATCGCGGAGGTCAGCAGGCCCTTGACGTCGGCCGGCGTCCCGGGACAGATGACTTTCAACCCGGGGACGTGGGCAAACCACGCCTCCGGGTTCTGGCTGTGGAACGGCCCGGAACTGGTGCCTCCGTCCGCCGGGGCCCGTATGGTCCAGGGCACCGCCCCCTGCCAGATGTAGTGGGTGGAGGCTGCGTACTGGACAATGGCATCGAAGGCCGTCGAGATGAAATCGGCAAACTGCATCTCGATCACCGGGCGCAGACCGGCCAGGGCCATACCCGTCGCCATGCCGGTGAAGCCCAGTTCCGCCATGGGGGTGTTGATCACCCGGTCTTCCCCGTACTTCTGCCACAACCCCTTGGTGGCCTTGAAGGCTCCCCCGAACTCGCCACCGATGTCCTCGCCCAGAACCAGCACGTCCGGATCCCTGGCCATTTCCTGATCCAGCGCTTCGGCCAACGCCTCCAGGTAAGTGATCCGGCGATTGTTGCCGGCACGGCTGTCAGTCGGCATACACGCCTGCCTCGACGGTATCCGGATCCGGGAAGGGACTGGCCTCGGCCGCGGCGAAGGCCTGATCGATCAGATCCGTCTCGGTGCGCTCCAACTCCTGCAACACGTCAGAGCCGACCCCATCGTTGTCCTGCAGCCACCGTCGGAACCGGACCACCGGATCCCTGGCCTCCCAATGGGCCAGGAGTTCACCCGGAACGTACTCGGCACCGTCATGGATGGCATGACCCAGCATGCGCATGGTGCGCGCTTCGACCAGGGACGGCCCTTCGCCGGCACGGGCCCGTGCCAGGGCCGCGGACACGGCCTCGAACACCTCCAGGACATCGTTGCCGTCGACCACCTGGCTGGGCATGTCGTAGGCCCGTGCCTTGAGATGCAGTTCGGAGACGGCCGTGTGCTCTGCGACCGGTGTGGAATAGGCGTACTGGTTGTTCTCAAGCACCACTACCAACGGCGCCATGTAAAGAACCGCCATGTTCAGGGTCTCGTGGAAAACCCCGGCCGTTGATCCCCCGTCGCCGCAGACCGTGAGGGCGGCCTGCGGCTGCCGACGATAGCGGAAACTCATGGCTGTGCCCAGCGCCACCGGCAGGGATTGGGGAATATGGCTGATGAACCCAATCAAATTGTGCGAAAGGTCCCCGTTGCCATGCAGGTTGGCGTCGCGTCCCCGGGTCGTGCCGTTGGCCCGGCCAAGGTAGTTGGAATACAGCTGGTCAGGCGGCAGGCCCCGTAACATGAACATGCCGACATTACGGTGCATGGGGGCCGCGAAATCCTCGGGCTGGAGCCCCCAACCGGCACCGATGCTGACGGCTTCGTGGCCGCGCGCGCTGAAGCAGGTGCCCAGGCCGCGTCCCTGCTTGAACATGGAGACCATCACCTCGTCGAAGCGCCGGGTACGGTACATCCAGCGGTAGATGTCCAGACGCTCGACGGCAGACAGACTAGTCATGAGGCCCCTATTCCATGGCCCAGGATTTGCCGACAGACCGACTCCAGTTGGGCCAATACTTCGTCAACACCGGCACTGGTTGTGTCTATCAGAAAGGCATCGGTGGCCCGGGCCGCCGGTGAATTGGTGCGACTGCTGTCCAGTCGATCCCGCTCCACAAGATCCCGGTGCACCTGGACCAGCGGAACCGCAAGTCCTCGGGCTTGGAGATCCCGCCACCTGCGATGGGCTCTGACATCGGAGGCAGCGTCGAGGTAGAACTTCACGCGCGCCTCCGGAAACACGGTCGTGCCGATGTCCCTGCCCACCACAACCACACCCGCCTGCTCGGCCAAGCGACGGCCCATGCTGCGCATCATCCGGGTCAGGGACCGTCTCACCGGATCCAGGCCGGACAGAACCGGCAGCAGGCGATCCACCGCCTCCCGGCGCAGCGCGGCAGTGACATCGCATCCGTCCAGCAGCACCTGCGTCTCAAGACTCTCATCCCGGTCGGAGCGGGAATCGCTCCTAATGTCCAAGTCCCTTTCCATTTGCTCCAACAAGGTTGCCAGCAGGTCCTCGCCGTAGGGCGGCTGACCATGGGACAGTGCCAAGTGACACGCAACCCGGAACAATATACCGGTATCGAAAAACGTCCATCCCAACCTTTGCGCCAACAGGGCGCCAGCCGTGGACTTTCCGGCACCGGCCACGCCGTCTATGGCTACCAAACGGGTCTTGGTGACTTGCACTGAAAGTGGTCGGAAACCTCGGTTAAGTCCCCGGCGGCAGGGAACATGCCCGATTACCGGGGAGCGGCAGTACCAACATTATGATCGACGCCGCCTGCACGCGGCGCCAAACCCAGGATGATCCCCGACCGGGAACGAACGTGAACCCGTCTCAGGCGGCCGGAACCGGAACCGGATCGGCCACATCCGCCTTGACCAGGAAACGGCGTTCTTCCCAGGCGACCAGAATAGGGGTCGCGTTGCACAGCGAACTGTAGGTTCCGGACACCAAGCCGACAATCAACGTGGCCATGAACTGCTGTAGCGTGGCTCCGCCCAGAATCAGGATGGCCACTAGCACCAATAGGGCAGTCACCTGCGTGGCGAGCGAACGCTGCAGGGTTTCCACCAGGCTGCGGTTGGCGATGCGGGCAAAGGGTTCCCCCTGGTAGCGCCGCTGGTTCTCGCGGATCCGGTCGAACACCACAATAGTGTCGTTGACACTGAAGCCGATCACGGTGAGTACGGCCGTCAGGAAGAGGGCATCCACCTCCCAGGCCGACACCAGGCTCATGATGGAAATGAAGGACAGTGTCACCAGGACGTCGTGTGCGAGCGCAAACACGGCGCAGGCACCGTAACGGGTTGCGTGATTGAGGTGGCGGAACGCGGCCGTGATGTAAATCAGAATGCCAACGACCGCAACCAGGATGGCCAGGCCGGCCGCCCGGCTCACCTCGGAGCCGATCGCCGGCCCGATGTTGCGGAAGAACTGTTCGTCGAAGGGCCCGATCTCGGCTTCGATCTCGCCTTCCAGCCGCTCCTTGACCTGATTGTCAATCGCCTTCAGCTTCAGCTGCACGGTCCGATCGTCCTGCACCTGGAAGGCGGTCGTGTCCGCCAGACCGGCCCGTAGCAGGATGGCCCGCACCGCTTCCGGGCTGGCCGGTTCGTCAAATCGGATTTCCCACTGAACGCCGCCCGTGTAGTCGATGCTCAGGGGCAGCAACGAATTGCCCGTAACGCCGCGCCAGGCCATGAGCAGGATGCCGGGCAGAATCAGCAGGAGTGACAGAAGGAACCACAGGTTGCGCCGCTCCACGATGGCGGCGGTCCCCATGCGACTGGTCAGCAGGCCCATGAACCCATCTCCCGAAATGCGGACACTGGGGCTAGTGGAGTAACTTGGTGAAATTGTGGGGTGTAACATAGGCGGTTGCACGGTGGCCGCCGGCCGGCCGGCACCGTGTGCGTCCTGGCCCGGCGACCCTCGAGAGCTCCCCCATGTCCCACAAGCGATACATCGTCGAACTGTCCCCGGAGGAACGGACCCGCCTGCAGCGGCTGACCGCAACCGGCAGCCCCAAGGCCCAGGCCCGGCGGCGGGCCCGGATCTGGCTGCTCTGCGACCAGGGACCGGAAGGGCCGGCCTGGACCGATGAACGCACGGCGGAGGCCGTGGGCGTGACCGAGATGACCGTGTCGCGGGCGCGCCGGGCCCTGGTCGAGGAGGGGCTGGAGGCGGCCCTGCAGCGCAAGCCGCGCCCGCCGCGCCCGCGCAAGTTGGACGGGACGGCCGAGGCCGAGCTGGTCCGGCTGGCCTGTTCGACGCCGCCGCCCGGTCGCGCGCGCTGGACCCTGAAGCTGCTGGCGGCCGAACTGGTGGCCCTGGAGGTGGTCGATGCAATCGCGCCCGAGACGGTGCGCCGCACGCTTAAAAAAACGCGTTGAAGCCCTGGCGGAAACAGTGTTGGTGCATCCCCCCGCAGGCCAACGCCGCTTTCGTGCACAACATGGAGGACGTGCTGGCGGTCTACCAACGCCCCCCGGACGATCGTTTTCCGGTGGTCTGCGTGGACGAAACCAGCAAGCAGCTGGTTTCGGAAACGCGCGTGCCGCAGCCGGCGGCGCCCGGCCAGCCGCTCCGCTACGACTACGAGTACCGGCGCCACGGGGTCTGCAACCTGTTCATGATCACGGCTCCCCAACAGGGCTGGCGCACCGTCAAGGTCACGGCCCGGCGCACCAAGCTCGATTTCGCCGCGGTCCTGCGCGACCTGACGGACGTGCACTTCCCGCAGGCCGAGAAAGTGGTCCTGGTCTGCGACAACCTCAACACGCACCATCCCAGCGTCCTCTACGAGGCCTTCCCGCCGGCCGAGGCGCGGCGCATCGCGACGCGGCTGGAGTGGCACTACACGCCCAAGCACGGCAGCTGGCTCAACCTCGCCGAAATCGAGTTCGCGGCCCTGGCCGCGCAGTGCCTGGACCGGCGCATCGCCAGCGCGGCCGAGCTGCGGGCCGAGATCGAGGCCTGGGTGCGCGACCGCAACGCCTTGGGCACCCCTGTGCACTGGCAGTTCACGACCGAGGATGCCCGCATCAAACTCCTGCATCTGTACCCCACATTTGAGTGAAGTTGACCCACTAGTGGCCGACGAGCAACCGGCGCGAATCGTCTTCGACGCCGGCGGTCAAGGTGAGGAAGGTCTGGAGGAAGGTGCGCGTCACCAGGACCGCCGTAAACATCGACAGCACCACGCCGATGGCCAGCGTCAGGGCAAAGCCCTTGACCACGCTGGCGCCGAAATTGCTTCCGAACCAGAACAGCACGGCACACGAGATCAAGGTCGAGAGGTTGCCGTCGCGGATGGCGGGCCAGGCCCGATTGAAGCCGGTGCGGATCGCCAGACGCAGGGAGCGGCCGGCGCGCAGTTCCTCGCGCAGACGCTCGAAAATGAGGATGTTGGCATCGACCGCCATCCCAATGGACAGGAGGAATCCCGCGATGCCCGGCAGTGTCAGGGTCACCGGCACCAGCTTGAACACGGCCACGTTCAGGGCAACGTAGATGACCAGGGCCAGGCAGGCCAGCAGGCCCGGCAGACGGTAGATGACCAGCATGAACAGCAGGACCATCAACAGGCCGACCTGTCCGGCAATCAGGCTGCGGGAGACCGATTCCTGTCCCAGCGTCGCGCCGATGGTGCGGACATCGACCACCTGGAGTGGCACCGGCAGGGCACCGTAGCGCATCTGGATGGCCAGGCTACGCGCCTCCTCCTCAGTGAAATCGCCCGAGATCACTCCGATGTCCCGAATGGCGGCGTTGATGATCGGCGCCGACAGAACCACCCCGTCCAAGACAATCGGCATGGGCCGGCCCACGTTGGCCTGGGTGTAGTTGAAGAACTGGTCCGATCCGTCACCCGCGAGCTCGAAGTTGATTTGCCAGAGGCCGGTGGTGTCGTCCAGGCCCGGCACGGCGTCGTTCAGCACGTCGCCGGTCATGGCCGTTTCGAACACCCTGTCCGGGAACGGCACCGGGGCCGGATCCATGACGCCGGCCGCCATGGCGGTCATGGCGTCCGCCGAGGCCGTGGGACGATTGGTTGTATTGATGATGTACCCGGACAAGAGTTGCGCGTCGCCTGGATCAATGAACTCCAGCTGCCCGGTGGACCGCAGCGTCTCGATGGCTTGTTCCGGATTGTCGATGCCAGGCAGCTCCACGATAATCCGGCGCGTACCCTGGCCTTGGACCGCGGGTTCCGTCACACCGAGGCTGTTGACCCGGTTCTCGACGATGATGCGGGCCGTGGCCATCGAGCCTTCGGGGATCTCCGTGTCGGCGGGCAAATCCGCCTCCAACAGGATTTGGGTGCCGCCCTGCAGATCCAGGCCCCTGACCAAATCACGCAGGTCCCTGGGTTCCTCTGGCGTGCCCAGAGCCGACTCCAAACCCGGCAGGTGATCGAGAGGCAGGGCCACGTAAAGGGCTGCCGCCGCCAGCAGAACGGTCAACAGCAGGGACAAGGGATTGGAACGCATGGAATACTGCCGGACATCGGCCTGGGCCGGCTTCCGCAACCGGCAATGAACTGGAGGCTAATCCTGACCGCAGCGCGCAGTATAGAGTAGGGATCGGAACTCGACCAAAAAGGCGGCCACATACCCCGTTTGACAGTGGCCGTCCCAAGCACCGCGGCACCCCACAGGCAACCTTCTGACTATGTCGGACACCGGCCACGGCCACATCTCCAGTACCCGCAATCCCAGGATTCGTCATGCCCTGCGCCTACGCCAGAGCGCATACCGCCGCGCCCATCGGCAAACCCTGGCCGAAGGCTATCGGGAAATCGAAGCGGTTCTGCGCAACGGCGTTCCCATCCAGACCGTGTTCGCGTGCGAGGAACTCCTGCTCACCCCGGAGGGAACGGAACTCGCGGCGCGCCTGCAGTCCCGGACGCAAACCAGTGGCGGCCGCTTCCATACCGTGTCGCGCCACGTCTACGGACGCCTGGCCATGCGCGCTTCCGTGGGCGGCCTGCTGGTCGAAATCAAACCGCCGGTCCACTCCCTGCGCGGCCTGGTTCCCCATCCGAACGAGCGGCTGGTGGTTTTGGAGGATGTGGACAAACCCGGCAACATTGGCGCCGTCCTCCGAACCATGCGGGCCGCCGGAAGTAGCACCCTGATTCTAGCTACGCACGGCAGGGGTGGTACCGACCTGATGAACCCGAATGTGATTCGCGCCAGCGTCGGTCTGTGCTTCGACCTAAGGTGCGTGGAGGCCCCGGTGGAGGAAGTTGTCGGCTGGCTCAACCGCCAGCAGTGCACCGTCCTGGCCGTGTCCCCCGAGGGACGCAGCCTGTACCGCACTGACGGTTTGCCGGGAACGGTCGCCTGCGTCTTCGGCAGCGAAGCGACCGGTCTGTCCCCGATCTGGCGTGATGTCGCCCACGCAGTGGCCGCCATCCCCATGACCCCGGGCATGGACAGCCTCAATCTGTCCGTCAGCGTCGCGGTCGTGCTGTACGAACTGCTGCGCCGCGGCCTGTCCGAACCGGATTGACCGTCCGCCAAGCCTGTGGATGTCCGTGTTGATTCAGGCCGGAGGCTGGAAAGCCGCACGCCTTTCTGGGGTAAAATGCATCTACAAGTAACGCCTGAAGGCGAGCGCATCCCCCTGTGAAGAAAATCATCGTCCTGACGCCGCGCACGTTGGCATTGGCGGCCGCGGGTCTTGTTGTTGCCAGCATCCTGATCTACGTGGTCGTACGTCAGTTCCGGCCCGGCCCGGAATTCGTGTCCCTGGATACGATTGCCGCCGCGCTGCAGGCGGGCGACGTGACCAGCATGCTGGTGGGCGTGGATCGGGTCGAAGTGCAGCTTAAGGACGGAACATCCACCACCGCGCTCAAGGAGACCCGCATCAGTTTCCTGGAGACGCTGGCCGATCTGGGTCTGTCGGCCGAGACGCTGGCCGGCGTGGACATCCGCATTGCGCAGCCTGGCTTCTGGTCGCGGACCGGGCCGGTCCTGCTTGGCCTGCTGCCGCTGTTTTTGATCGGCGCCTTCTTCTTCTTCATGTTGCGCCAGGCCCAGGCGTTCGGCAGCCAAACGTTTAATTTCGGGCGCAACAAGGCCCGCATGCTGGAAGGCGAAAGCGTATCCGTCGCCTTTTCCGACGTGGCCGGCAACGAGGAGGCCAAGTTCGAACTGGAGGAAGTGGTCGAGTTTCTCCAGACACCGGAACGCTTCCTGGCACTCGGCGCCCGCATTCCCAAGGGCGTGCTGCTGGTCGGCCCTCCGGGCACGGGCAAGACCCTGATGGCAAAGGCTGTCGCCGGCGAGGCCGAGGTCCCGTTCTTCAACATCTCCGGATCGGAGTTCGTGGAGATGTTCGTGGGGGTTGGTGCCCGGCGGGTGCGCGACCTGTTTTCGCAGGCCGTGAAGAACGCGCCGTGCATCATCTTCGTGGACGAAATCGATGCCGTCGGCCGGCGCCGCGGCGCCGGAATGGGTGGCTCCCACGACGAACGGGAGCAGACCCTGAATCAAATCCTGGTGGAAATGGACGGGTTCGACACGAGTACCGAAGTAATCGTGATGGCGGCCACCAACCGGCCCGACATTCTGGATCCCGCCCTGCTCCGGCCGGGCCGTTTCGATCGCCGGGTGACCATGGACACGCCCGATATGAAGGGCCGGCGTGCCATCCTGGACGTGCATGTAAAGGGCAAGCCTCTGGACGAGGACGTGAAGTTGGACACGGTGGCCCGGCACAGTGCCGGATTCGTGGGCGCCGACATCGAGAACCTGGTCAACGAAGCCGCGATTTACGCGGCCCGCAACAACCGGCGCACGATTGTGATGGAGGACTTCGAGGAGGCGATTGAACGGGTTCGGGTGGGACCGGAGCGCAAGTCCCGACAGGTCAGCGATCGGGAACGGGAAATTCTGGCCTACCACCATGCCGGCCACGCTCTGGCCATGCACTACCTGCCCGAACACGATCCGGTACACCGTATCACCATTGTGCCGCGCGGGCGCAAGGGCGGCTATTCACACAGCCTGCCGGAGAACGAGATGCACCTCTACAACACGGAGCGCATCAACGCCATGCTGTCCGCCACGCTCGCCGGCCGGCTGGCCGAACAGCAGCACTTTGGCGAAGTGACTACCGAAGCCACCGACGACCTGGATCGGGTCACGCGCCTCGCCCGCACGATGATCACCCAATGGGGCATGAGTTCGGAACTGGGTCCGATCCAGTACGGCCAAAGGGAAGAGATGGTCTTCCTCGGTTCGGAAATCACCGAGTACCGCAACTACGGCGAGAAGACGGCCGAGGAAATCGACAATGCCGTCCAAAAAGTGGTAACCGAAGCGTCGGACAGGGCACAGGCCCTGCTGGCCGAACACGGCGAGGAGCTCGATCGGCTGGCGGTGTTCCTGCTTGAAAGAGAAACTGTTGAGGCGGCCGACCTGGAAGCCATCCTGAGCGGTGAACTCACGGCCGACATGGTCAGTGACGAACCGTCCGCCTTGGGTCAGGCAGAACCCGAAACACCGCCGGACCAGGCACACGTAACGGACAGCGGCGATACCGAGGACAAGGGCGCCAACATCGGCGGGACGGTGCCCAATCCTATTTAGGGGCGGTGACCGGCACCGCCGCGTTCCGCCAGTCCGGGTCCGCAACGTCAGACCTGCCAACCAGGTTCATGCGCTCACCTGCCATCATGCGCGTCATGCACGGGTTGGCCCACCACCATGTGGGATCCCCCAGCCTGTTGCAGTGGCTCTGCGTGCTGTTGTTGGCATCGGCCGTCCTCCTGGCCCTCAACGCCACCGCCCTGCCGAATTGGTCAGCGGCTTTTCCGGTTGCCGGTTTGGCACTGCTGGCCTATGTCTGGTGGACCGCGCACACCCATGACTATGTGACGTTCCAGCCCGAGCGCGGCACCCCTCCGAAACCTGTGCCGTTGCCGCCGGGACAGGCGATTCAGGTTTCGGTCACGGGATTGTTCGCGGTGGAGGAGCGCTGCCGCCGCCATGTCTGGCTGTCAGGCGAGTACCGGACCTTTCCCACCCGGGAACACGCGGTCATCACAAGGCTTGAACCAACCCGGTATTGCGGCATCGGACGTAGCCGCGAGCAGTTGGAAGGCATGTGGTATATCTTCTGCCAACCCGGAGACATCGTAGACATAGCCGTCGGCGAGCTGTACTTTGGTTCGTTCAGGAAGCCCTGTGTGCGCCTGACACACCGTCAGGAACGGCCCAGCCGGTTGCGCAGGCGGCACGTCAAGCGGATAATGGGCACCACCTATCTGGCCTGTGACAGCGAACAGGATCGACGGCGGCTGGCCGCCGACCTGGACACGCAACCCGCCGCCATCGAACCGAACCATCCTTGAACCAGACCCCTCCCGGCCAGGCCGGCCCGGACCACCGCCCAACCTGGGATCAATATTTCATGCAGCTCGCGCGTGTGGCGGCCACCCGCAGCACCTGCGACCGGGCGTCGGTCGGGTGTCTGATCGTGCGGCATCACCGGGTTCTGGTGACCGGCTACAACGGCGCCCCCAGCGGCCTGCCCCATTGCAACGAGGTGGGCCACCTCTTTGCGGACCCCAACCGTCCCGACCACTGCCTCCGGACCCTGCATGCCGAGCAGAACGCGCTGATCCAGGCGGCCCTGCACGGAGTCTCGACCAACGGCGGCACGGTCTACGTCACGCACGCTCCCTGCCTGACCTGCGCGAAAATGATCATCAACGCAGGGATCCGACGCGTGGTCTACAACCGCGTGCATGGCGATGTCGCCACCTCCCTTGAGATGATGAGCCAGGCTGGGATTGAAATCAGCCAAATGGTATTGGCCGACTGATCATGACCGACATCCGCCGGCACCGGGACGGCATGTCCGGGCGCCCGCCTTTGAAGCCTCGAGGATGCCGGACCGGACCCGTTGCCCCATCGACGGCAAGCCGGGCCCCGTGACCGCCGCGGACTCCTCCCTGGCCGCCACCCTGGTGCGCCGCCTGGCCCTCGACAGGATGTCGTGGGTTGACGTTGTCCTGTTGCTGATTCGCATCGGATTCATCAGCGCGGTGATAATCGGGTCGACGCGGACCTTCATGGAAGGCCGGTTCTCGGCGGCGCAGTGGGCCACGCTGATTTCCGCCGGCGTGGCCCAGGGCAGCATCTACTCCCTGATTGCGCTGGGCTACACGCTGGTATACGGCATCCTGCGCCTGATCAATTTCGCGCACGGCGACGTCTTCATGTTCGGGGCGTTCTGCACGGTGTTCCTGGCCATATGGACGTCTCAGCAAGGCATTCTGGAACGCGCCCCCGCGATCACGGTCCTGAGTTGGATTCTGTTCGCAGCCTTGGTTTCGATGTCGGTCGCCGTGCTGGTGGAACGGGTGGCCTACAAGCCCCTGCGCAACAAACCGCGGCTGGTGATGCTGATTTCCGCGATCGGCGCATCGTTTTTCCTCCAGTACACGGCCCGCGGCTTCTTCAGCACCGCGTTCCGCTCCTATCCGACGGTGCCGGGACTCGACGGGCGCCTGGAACTGGGACAAATCACGGTGCCGCATGTGCAAATCACCGTTTTCGCGGTGGCCCTGGCACTGATGGCGGGCCTGTACATCCTGGTGGAAAAGACCCGGATCGGACGGGCCATGCGGGCTGTATCCGAGAACATGGAAACCGCCCGCCTGATGGGGGTGAACATCGAACGCGTCATCATGTTCACGTTCGGAATCGGCGGCGCGCTGGCCGGCGCCGCGGGTGTCATCAACGGTCTCTACAAGCCACAGGGCGTCAGCTTTATCATGGGCTTCTTCCCCGGCGTCAAGGCCTTCACGGCCGCGGTGCTGGGGGGCATCGGCAGCGTGCCGGGCGCCTTGATCGGCGGCCTCCTGCTTGGCATCTTCGAAGCGCTGGGCCCCAACCTGGTGCTGACCGGCCTGGGCATTCCCGGCTCCAATCAACTCAAGGACGTCATCGCCTTCCTGATGCTGGTCCTGATCCTGATTTTCCGGCCGCAGGGCATCATGGGCGAGGTCATCGAGGAGGAGAAGGCCTGATGCAGCGCCTGCTCAAACGGTTGGCCAAACCCCTCTCGCAGGGAGCCGTGGCCGGCGTCCTGTGCATCTACATCGCGCTGACGGGCATGATGGAGGCCTTCGGCGAGCGCGAGATTGTCATGGGCGTCCTGGACCTGGGCAAGTTGGTACTGTTCGGCCCCTTTGTGGGCTTGGGCCTGCTGCTGCAGCAACAGGCTCCAAACAGAAGAGTCGGCTGGATTCGGGTGCTCGTCGCCTGTCTTGCAGGCATGGTCGCGACGGGCCTGTTCATCCTGTTCATCGATGCCGTATCCATCCGACACATGTTCACGCATGCCTCGCCGGCCCTGGTTGCGTACATGACCATGGGACAGGATATGCTGGCGGCCGGCCTGGGGCTGTTTGCGGTGGCGGCCCTAGGGGCCGGTGCCGTCGGTTCCGGCCTGGCCCTGATGCCGGCCTACTTGCGCAACACGATCTTCATGGCCGCCCTGGTAGTGGTCGGTATGGCTCTGCTGAGCGAACTGATCAGCCAGGTCCTGCGGCAAATCCTTAATGGACGACCTGATCGGCTGTTGTTCAGCCAGGGAGCGCTCCGACCCGCGGTGGCGGCCATCGCGGTTGCGGCCGTGTTCGCCTGGCGCGGCCTGGTACCGCGCATCCGGCTGCGGATGCAGGACCGCCTGCCACAGCTCGAACCGGAACGTCAGCGGCAGGTGTCGCTGGCAGTCCGCGGCGCCGGCGTTCTAGTGCTGCTGGTACTGCCCTGGCTGGTGGGCAGCTACCTCAGTGAAGTGCTGGCCAACGTCGGCCTCTACCTGCTGATGGCCCTGGGCCTGAACATTGCCGTGGGCCTGGCCGGCCTGTTCGACCTCGGCTACGTGACCAACTTTGCGGTGGGTGCCTACCTGATGGGCGTGCTCACCAATTCGGGCCCGCAGGCCACCGGGGAATTCAACTTCTGGCTCATCCTGCCCGTGAGCATCCTGGCGGCCATGTTCACCGGCCTTCTGTTGGCGCTGCCGGTGATTCGCATGCGCGGGGACTATCTGGCCATTGCCACCATGGGCTTCGGCGAAATCATCCGCCTGTTGGCCCTGTCCGACTGGCTGGCACCGCTGATCGGTGGCTCGCAGGGTATCCTGTTCATTCCCAAGCCGAACATCGGTGCGTTCACCTTCCAGACGCCCCAGCATCTCTTCTACATCATCCTGGCAGCCAGCCTCGTGATGCTGGTGGTGATCAATCGCCTGGACCTTTCGCTGACCGGTCGTCGCTGGATGGCCATCCGCGACGATGAAACCGTAGCCAACGCCATTGGAATCGACACCACCTGGATCAAAACCCTGGCCTTCACGCTCAGCGCTGCCAGCGGCGGGCTGGCCGGCGCCATCTTCGCCTCGAAGCTGGGCACCATCTTCCCCCACTCCTTCTCGCTCCTGATTTCGATGAATGTCCTGTGCATCATCATCGTGGGCGGCATGGGCAGCATACGCGGCATGGTGCTTGGCACCCTGATGCTGATCGGCGTACCGGAGCTCCTGCGCGAATTCTCCGAGTTTCGCTTCCTCCTGTACGGGATCCTCCTCATGGCAGTGGCCATCTACCGGCCCGGCGGCCTGATGCCGGCCCGGGCGCGCCACTACCGCACCGAACCGGCCCCGCAGCCGGCCGGCGGGACTCCGGCAGCCAGTTCCTCCGCAGCCTCCGGCTGACACGGCCATGTCCGAATCCCTGCTGTCCGTTTCCGGGCTGACCATGCAGTTTGGCGGCCTGCGCGCAGTCGACAACGTGGACTTCCACCAGGAAACCGGCACGATTGTGTCCATCATCGGCCCCAACGGCGCCGGCAAGACCACCCTGTTCAATTGCATCAGCGGCTTCTACGAACCCACCGAGGGTGAAATCCACCTGGGGGAACGGCGCATCACCGGACTGCCGCCCAACGAGATCGCGCGCGCCGGCATCGCACGTACCTACCAAAACATTCGGCTCTTCCGGAACATGACCGTCCTGGAAAACGTGATGCTGGGCCAGGAACGCCTGTTGCGCACGACCTGGCTCGGATCCATCTTCGGCACGCGCGCCGCGCGGCGGGAAACCGACGAGGTCGTGGAGCGGTCCCATGCCATCCTGGCCTTCGTGGACCTCGACGCGAGCGCCGACCGCCAAGCGGACGAACTGCCCTACGGGGACCAGCGGCGCCTGGAAATCGCCCGGGCCTTGGCCAGCGAACCGCGGCTGATGATGCTGGACGAGCCGACCGCGGGCATGAATCCCCGCGAGACCGCGGACACGGAACGGCTGCTGCAGCGCCTGCGGGATGAACGCAATGTTTCACTGCTGCTGATTGAGCACGACATGCGTTTCGTGATGGGCATTTCGGAGCACATCATGGTCCTCAACTACGGGCGCACGATTGCCTCCGGCACACCGCAGGAAATCCGGGCCAATCCCGAGGTCATCGAAGCCTATCTGGGCAGTTCGGCCCAGGACTAGCCGCCCCCGGGTTGAAATGCCATGCATCTGCTTGAGTTGCGGGACGTCCGCGCCGCCTACGGCAATCTGGAGGCCCTGCACGGCATCTCCCTGTTCGTGGACGAAGGCGAGATCGTCTCACTGATCGGAGCCAACGGCGCCGGCAAGACCACCACCCTGCGCACCATTTGCAACCTGATGTCGCCCACTACCGGCGCGGTACTGTTCGACGGGCGGGACACCCGCGGTGCCGAAGTGCACGAACTGGTCGGGCGCGGCATGGTGATGGTGCCGGAAAACCGCGGCGTCTTTGCCCGGATGTCGGTATACGAGAACCTGTTGATGGGCGCCTACCAGCGCAACGACAAGGACGGCGTACGCGCCGACATGGACATGGTGACAGGTCTGTTCCCGCGCCTGGGCGAGCGCATGAAACAACCTGCGGGGTTGCTCAGCGGCGGTGAACAGCAGATGCTGGCCATGGGGCGCGCCCTGATGACCCGGCCGCGCCTCCTGTTGATGGACGAACCGTCCATGGGACTGGCTCCGGTCCTGGTGGACCAGATCTTCGAGAAGGTGGCGGACATCAGCCACCAGGGCACCACCATCCTGCTGGTGGAACAGAACGCGCGGCGGGCACTGACGCTGGCCAACCGCGCCTACGTGATGGAGACGGGCCGCTTGACGCTTGAGGGCTTCGCCGCCGACTTGGCCAATGACCCCGCGGTCATCGAGGCGTATCTGGGGGGTTGACGTCCGGGACAGCCCCGCCAGGGCCGGTACGCAGCCCGCGGCATTCTGTAAATGACTACAATGACCTTGCCGTCGGGCCGCATCTGCCACGCGGCACCTCCGAGCGCATGACAGCAATGACCAGCGAAAACCAAACCACCGGCATCCAGCGCATCGTGCGCGCGATGGGCGGTTGGATCAACGGAACCGGAGCACTTCGGGAACAACCCGGAACGGAACTGATCCTGGGATCCGACACCTGGTTCAGCGGCCACCTGCGCTGCCGGAACACCGTGATCATCGAAGGCATGGTTGAAAATGCGCTCATCGAAACATCCGCCAATATAATCATTGCCGAGGATGCCCGCGTGGGTGCCGACCTGACTGCCCAGATTGTCTCAATCCGCGGCGTATACAGCGGCACCCTAACCGCCGATCGGGCCGAGATCCTGCAGGGCGCCGAAGTCCACGGCCATGTTCATGTCAACACCATCTACATCGATGAGAATGCGGTCATGAAGGCGGAGATGTTCCTGTTGGGTTCGGCCGACCACCGGCACCAGGCATCACCCACCGAGATCACGTCGGACGTCATCACCCGAACCACGGATGTGCAGACGCGGCCGCCGCCCGAAATTGGTGCCTGACAGCCAGCCTGGCGTGCGCACCCCCTTACTCTATTCCCCGATTTGTCATCACGAGGACGATCAATCATGAGCTGGAGAACCGTAACCTTCCTGAGAGACACCGAGCTGCACCTAGAGGGCAGGCAGGTATCCGTGGGCGACGAGGCTCCCGATGTGGAGCTCGCCGCCAGCCTAGCCGACACCTACAGCCTGCTCGGCGACAGTGTGGGCAAGATTCGCCTCGTCAGCGTCGTACCCAGCATCGACACTCCCGTCTGCCAGACGCAAACCAGGAACTTCAACGAAGAGGCCGCGGCCTTGGACGATGCCCAAGTGGTCGTACTGACCGTCAGTGCCGACCTGCCGGTGGCCCAGGAACGCTGGTGTGCTGCCGACGGCATCGAGAACCTGAAGATGCTGTCTGATCACAAATCCATGGCGTTCGGCCAAGCCTACGGCACAGAGGTCAAGGAATTGCGCCTGAACCACCGTTCCGTGTTCGTCATTGACAAGAAGGACAAGGTCACCTACGTCGAGTACCTCGACGAACTGACGGACGAACCCGACTACGCGGCAGCCTTGGAGGCGGTCAAGGCCCTGCTGTAACCGGACCAGCCGGCGACTCGCAGGGAGACCCCCACGGCTCCGGCGATGGACAGCCCATACCTGTATGTCCCGGCCACACTTCTTATTGGCTACCTGCTGGGGGCCATCCCGGTCGGGTTCCTTGCCTGCCGGGTCTGGGGCGTGGACATCCGGACCGTCGGGTCCGGACGGACCGGTGCCACCAACGCCTGGCGCGCCGCCGGCCTCAAGGCAGCCCTGCCGACGGCCCTGGGCGATGCCCTGAAAGGCGTCGCGGCCGTGGTCCTAGTCCGGTGGCTGCTGGTACAACTGGCTCCCGCGGTGACGGAAGACCTCAGCGTCCTGGCCGCGGCAGCAGCCGGCGGAGGCGCCGTTCTGGGTCACAACTGGTCGGTCTTCCTGGGCTTCAGGGGAGGGGCCGGCGGCATGACGTGCGCGTTGACCTGCCTGGCCCTCAACCCAATCGTTGGCCTGATTGTGGTCCTGGTCGGGGCCACCATGATTTGGTGGGGCCGCATTGCCGCGATCGCGACCTTGTCCACCGGTGTGGTCTCCTTGGCCGGCTTTCTGGCACTGTCCGCAAACGGAGTACTGTCCTGGTCCTATCTGGCCTTCGCCATCCCC
Organism: Caldilineaceae bacterium; assembly: GCA_965208365.1. Classification (GTDB taxonomy): domain Bacteria; phylum Chloroflexota; class Anaerolineae; order Caldilineales; family Caldilineaceae; genus Bin34. The sequence continues at coordinate 4,552,111 of OZ242330.1, forward strand.
GCCTGTCTCGCCATCATTGTCTCGCTCCGGTCCAACCGGGAAAAGCTGCGACAGCAGGACGAACGGATCATCACCCTTTGGTAGGGCCCGGTTTCGTTGGGCCGTCTCGGGTTAAAGTCGGCTTTTCGCCACCCATTGCAAAGGAATTCATATAGACCCGGCTTGACAGGCACAAACCGTGCCTGAAATCATTGCCATCTGTGCTGCAACAGTGGCAACGCGGGTCGCGCGGGCCCCTAGCCGCTGTCTCACAGGCCAGGAATGATGATTTCCCGGACCGTTGACGCCAGCCTGCCGAATCCGAACGGCGACACCATGCGCAAAGACACTGCTTGCTGTTTGCTGGCCGAGTTCATCGGCACGTTTTTGCTCATCTTTGCCGGTACCGGCGCTGTCGTGTTGGCGGATCTGGGGATCGGCTCCCTAGTCTCGATCATGTTCGCCCATGCCCTGGTCATCATGGTCATGACCTATGCCCACGGCGACATCAGCGGCAGCATCATCAATCCCGCGGCCACCCTCGGTCTGTTCGCGGCCGGCGCCATCGAGCGGGTCCGAGTCCTGCCGTTCATCGTGGTGCAGTTGGCCGGCGACGGAGAAGACAGCGAGCGCCGGCATTTGGGTCGCGGGCACGCGGGCCATCGTTCCCGACGGTACGGCAGGCGGCACAGTGATCGTCATCCCCTCCAGGACGGCGGGCCGTCGCCCTAGTCGCTCCCAAGCATCCCTTTCTTCCCCTGAAGCCCCATGTCTACCCGTTACATCGGCGCCTTGGACGCCGGCACCACCAGTGTGCGCTTCATGGTGTTCGACCACGAAGCCAAGGTGGTGTCACAAGCCCAAAAGGAACACCGCCAAATCTTCCCGCAGCAGGGATGGGTCGAACACGACCCTCTGGAAATCTGGGCCAACTGCGCCGAGGTGATACGCACGGCCCTGTCCTCCGTCGGACTGACCGGGAACGACATCGGGGCTTTGGGCATCACCAATCAGCGGGAGACCACTGTCATCTGGGAACGCGCGACGGGACGTCCGGTCCACAACGCTCTGGTCTGGCAGGACACACGTACCGACCGACTGTGCAACCAATGGCTGGCGGACGGATTGGAACCGGAAATAGCCCATCGCAGCGGCCTGCCAATCTCCCCCTACTTCGCCTCGTCCAAAATCCGCTGGATTCTGGACCACATCGACAATGGCATGGTCAGAGCCCGGCGCGGGGAACTCTGCTTCGGAACCATCGACACCTGGCTGCTGCTCCAGCTCGGTGCCGACCACCGACACGTCACGGACGTGACCAATGCCAGTCGCACCATGTGCATGAACCTGGAGACGCTGGACTGGGACGAAAGCCTGCTCGCGGCCCTGGACATTCCGGCCGCCATTCTCCCGACGATCGCACCCAGTAGCAGTGCCGACGCCCTGGGTGCAACCGCGGCCGACGGGCCGCTCGGCGCCCAGATCCCCATCTGCGGCATTCTGGGCGACCAACAGGCCGCCACCGTTGGCCAGGCCTGCCTGACACCGGGAGAGGCTAAGAACACCTACGGCACCGGCTGCTTCCTCCTCCTCAACACAGGGAAGGAAATCCGGCGGAGCACCAAGGGTTTGATTTCCACGGTGGCCTACCGGTTCGGCAACCGGCCGGCCGTCTATGCGCTGGAAGGGTCGGTGGCCATGGGTGGCGCCACGGTGCAGTGGCTCCGCGACGAGATGCAGATGATTGACGATGCCGCCGACAGCGAGGCCCTGGCCGCCAGCGTGCCCGACAACGGGGGCTGCTACCTGGTGCCGGCCTTCAGCGGCCTCTTTTCCCCCTGGTGGCGCAGCGATGCCCGCGGTGTGCTGGCCGGCTTGACCCGTTATGTAACCAAGGCGCACGTGGTGCGGGCCGCGTTGGAAGCCATTTGCTTCCAGTCGCGGGACGTGCTCGACGTGATGATCGAGGAAGGCGGCATTGCCATGCCACGCCTCAACGTGGACGGCGGCGCCACGGCCAACGACTTCCTGATGCAGTTGCAGGCCGACATTCTGGGCATTCCCGTAGCCCGGCCCGTGATCACGGAAACCACCAGCCTGGGCGCGGCCTATGCCGCCGGCCTGGCCATCGGCTACTGGGAATCCGAGGAGACAATCCGGACCGGATTCCGGGTGGACCGGGTTTGGGAGCCCGCCCTTGGCGTCGAGGAGCGCGACGCACTGCATGCCAACTGGCTCAAGGCGGTGGACAGGACCCTGAACTGGGTGGCCTGAATCGGAAACCCCTGCGGACCAGTTCCCGGAACTGATTGCGGTCACAGCCCAAATAGGGTGTGTTACCGGGCCGCATTCTGGTTGGGTTCTGCACGCGAGTCGGCACCAAGGACAACAGGCAAGACGCCTCAGCAAGGCCGGTTGCTCCGGGACACTCGATGCCCATGGCTGCCATCGCCGAACCGCGATACCAACCACCTGTTCAGGAACTGCGACATCCCAGCCGCGGCTGTTGGAGGACTACTCGGGCGGCACTGTTTCAGTTTCGTTGATTACGGCCCAGGGCAATAGACGGTCATGGTCACACCGTGCTGACATGCCGTCGACTACAGTCGGCGTCGGACGCGATGGAACGGGTAACTGACCTGTCTACTGCCAGCAGTACCTGTTATCAACGAAACTGAAACAGTGCCATTCTTCTTTGGGCCATTGTGCATTCCACTGATCGGCCCGTTGACGGAATACTCCCGGATCGGCCCGCCACTCCGCATAGCCGATGTTTCGGTTGTCAGTCAGCCAATCAATCTTTTCGTTGATGCAGGCAATCAAGCTTGCATTTTCCACCGGCAACGTAAAGCCGCCGAATTCAACTTCACTGTCGAGTCCGGTGACCGTGAAGTCAGGCCCCAGTGCGTGGACCGCATCGCGGTTGCCAATCTCTCCTCGGGCCACGGCATCGACTTGTCCCAGGCGCAACGCTTCGGCAATATTCACCTCCTCGCCCAGGTCGTCTCCCAAATAGACGACCTGGGGCATGTCATCGCGCGGAGGATATAGGTGCATGCGCCCCTTTAGGGCAGGCGAGGCACCGGCAGCTGTGACAGCGTAATCCGCGCTCCCGTCCGACACCACTGACCCCTGTGGCGTGTCGATACGCGTGCCTGCGCGCAGCATCCCCGCGTCATCGGCCAGGCCCGTCAGTTGCAGCAACCGAGCCTCGCCCGTCGTTCCCGCCAGCACACCCACGCGCACGTCGCTTGTCAAGAGATCGTGGCTTGCCAGACGGTCAGCGTCCGCCACCCGCACCAAGAGCGACTGTCGAAACGCGATATGCCCGGAGGTAAAGGCCACCACGCGTTCGCTGCTGGCGTTGTAGGTACGGGAGTCAAGAATGGTGATACCGCCTCCGACCATATCGAACTGCGGTTGGGCAGACAGCAGCCAGATTCGATCCCAAGCCGCGATCCCGCTTCGGGCAAAGGACAGGCCTGTGTACTCCATTGCTTCCAGGGCCGATAAGAGATCCGCTTCATAGCCCAGGTGGGTATTGAAGTCAGGCACCGCAGGATTGTCATCGGCACTGTAGCTCACAGGTTCGAAATAGGCGTAGAAGCCAAAGTCAAGGGCCGTTTCACGATCCGTGCAAGGTTGCGGCGGGGATGGCGGCGAAGGAACAACCATCTCACAGGCAACCAGATTCCACACCAACAGAACCGGAATCAACAGGTGGATCAATTTGACAAAGATTTTCATGGATATTTATTTGGAGTACTTTGTACAATTTTTCAATCAGGCAGGTCGGAAGCCAAACACATCGCGTGCACAGTAACACGGCACAGGATGTCGTCTCCCTTGTTGGACCACTTAGCACCAATGTTACGAGCACCCTCCACCACAGACGTGGAGAGAGGTTGGGCTCCTGTGAGCAATGCCCTTGAACACACACGCAGAAGGAGCGGACACTACTCGAAGTGATGGTCCTGCTTCTGCCATGCACATACTGCCCGATTCTCCGGACCACCATCAGGGAGCCGGATTTGCCATACGGAAACCAATGTCAGTGCAACTGACTGGTTGCAGATGATGCACGCCGACTCCACGGAAACAGTGACTAAGCGCGCCAAATGCAGTCCCCAGTCTGCGAACCAAGCGTTGGGATGGTTGCCGATGCCGCTGGTCTTGCCCGCGCCACAAGGCAGGATCAGCTGGCCCCGGTTTACTGGTGACAAAACCCTCACACACCTTGTCCACGGCTTCCTGCTGGCAGGGGATGTGTAGGGTCCGCGTGTGCGAAACCCCAAGTTTTCCGGGTTGTCCACATAGCGCAGCCAGTCCATGTCCCAGCCGTTCAGTTCCGCGGTATCCGGCTTGGGCGAAGCCTGCAGAGTGCCCAAGGCCTTGTGCTGGATGGCCCCATCCGTGTTGATGCTCAGGCGCGAGATGTGCTGAGTTGGCACTGACCTCGCCCGAAACGAGTCAATGGCCCGTTTAGGATGGGCCGGTGGGGCTCAAAGAACTTGCACTGAATGGCACAGGGATTCCCTTCCCGCTCTTCGGCCATCAAAGCAATGCCGGTATCCGGTCCGTCACGGTCCGGCCATTCACGCCGCAGCCGCACGCGCTCGATGCAAGTGGCCCTGATCAGGGCCACTTGCATCAGGCGTTCAAAGGAGCAGCCCATACCAAACAAACCGGTGATACGGTCGCGGACAAGGGTCAGGGCCTCGTCAAATTGAGGCATATGCTCAGTGGTTTCCCGGTAACCGTTCAGTCGTCATCCATGCCATGTTGAGGCTTGATTTACGAGACGGTTTTTCGGCGGAGTTCCAATATATGAACCCTTGTCTCTCACGCTTGTGAACCAAATCCTCAGAACGTCCCTTCGCGCACCTGACCATTCGACAGCTTGACTATCCGGTCGGATTGAATCGCTTCGTTGTCTTCCCATTCGCCCTCCCCCTTCTTGATCTTCTTGGCCGCGATACTGTCAAGGCCCGCCAAGCTGGCCGCCCCAGACAGGGCCGCCAAGTCACTGGCGTAGTACTCGAACCAGGGCAGGCCGGCCTCGGCATAGTCCGCGGCGGAGGGAGGTGCCGAAGGCGGGTAGTTCCCCGTCACAGTCCGGTACTGGACACTGTTCAGGATGTGCACGAAGCAGCGGGAACTGACGGATGTATCCCATGCTTCAAAACCGTGGTTGTCCTCGTAGACCTCCTGCCGCATAAGGCCGCCCGGTGCCAATCCCATTTCGGGAGGCGCATATGCAGCCTCCGCCATCATTGGTGAATACAGCCGTTGCAGTTTGGGTTGTTCAAACCGGGCCTTATAAACATCCGCCTTCATGGGGTAGGCCAGGATCTGCAGACCGCCGTACCGCGCCTCTCCGGTCAACTGCTCCTCAGCGGAGTAGCCTTCGCCCAGGGGCATCGCCACAAACTGGCGGATCAGGTCCTGGCCGACGCAGAACCCGTCCAACCAGGGTTGGTCCGGTACCACCAGATAGTTCTGTGGTTCAGGTACCAGTTCCGGTGCCCAGGTCTCGCCCGTCAAGGCACACACCTTGCCGGCCGCGATCTTCAGGGCCATGGGATAGTGGCAGTTGAAATTGATCCACATCGCTTCGGCCTGGTACATGGGCAGGAACACGCCGCCGTGCCGCATCCAGGCCGACGGCACCGTGGCACCAAAGTCATCGACATGATGAAGCGGGAAGTGTCCCAAGCCGGGCGGCAGCGGATAACTCCGGTTGTCGTCGGGCAGGCGCAGCGTACGCATGAAGCTGATCGAACACCGGGCCTTCGCGTGCACCTCCGGAAACCGGAACTCAAGGCGGTCGTCTTGCAGGACAATCATGTGGTTTTTCTCCTTTCCTGAACCGTACGGTTTCGAATCACCAATCCCCATCGCGCACTTCGCGCACGACGGTCAATATCGCGTGGTCGGGTGCATCCTTCAACTGGCGCAACAGGTCCGCAAAGAGTTGGGGCCGCTGCAGGATGATGGCCTGGAGGTCACCGGACACCTTGCCGGCCATGGCCAGCAGCAGATCGGGATCCTCTTCCAAGTCGCGGGCCAACCGCCGGATGGTGCCTTCCGAAGGTGGAGGCACGACATCCCGTTCGATCTTGCTTAGATAGGCGGGTTCCACCCCAATACGCAGGGCCACCTGACGCAAGGAGTAGGTCCGATCCCGCTCCCGGTGCCGTTCTCTTACGTTCCGAAGGTGGCTTCCTAGTGTCATGTGTACTACATAGTACACACTTTTGTGTCGTGTTGCAAGATTTCACAACCGAACAATGCCGCGCCGCCTCGGCATCTTCCGACACGGTGCCCACCATGCTAGAGGCAGGAAACCTCGCGTCCAACGAGGTTTGTGCAACCCCATCAGCCAGTAGGTACGTACAACATGAAGGTATCCCGTCGTAGGTTTTTGCAGGTGGCAGGCATGGCTACGGTCACCGGTGCCGTCGCCGCCTGTGCCACCGAGGTCGCGGAACTCGTGGCCAACTGGGGCGAATGGACACCGACCCAGTCGCAGGAACGCAGCGAGGACAATCCCATCCCGCACGACAACATCCTGCAGGTACTGGAGGCCTACCAGGACGTGGCCCCCAACACGAACGTGGAATGGATCCGGGTTCCATCCGCCATGGGCGGCCGGGAATGGACCATCGCCCAGCAAAACGCCGGCACGATTCCCCACATCACGCCCCAAGCCCACTGGCATGTCAAGGGCGACCTGGACAAGAACTGGTGGCAGGAACTTACGCCCTTCATGAACGCGCCCAATCCCCACATCCCGTCGGGCGAACCGGGCAGCGGCGCATGGGTGGACCAGTTCTTCCCCATCCCCACCAAGGAAATCCTGATGCGGGACGGGTACTACAACATGGTGTTCGGCCTGATTACCACGTTCTTCTACTATAACGTGGACTGGTTCAACGAACTGGGCCTCAGCGGACCGTCCAACTACGCCGAGTTCCTGGAGGTCTGCCAGGCCTTCCTGGACGAGGGCGTCCGCGCCTACGGCGGCTGGACCGGATCCATCTCGGACACCGACCACTGGTATCGCCTGCAGCTCGGCGGCATGGTGTTTGCCCGCGACGTGGAGCCGCAGGTGAATCCGGACCGGGACAACGCCAGCTACGAGGAGGTCGCCTGCGCGATCGAGAACGGCATCTACCAGCCGGATTCGGAACAGTACCGGGAATGGCTGCGCCTCTGGAAGCTCAACGTGCCCTACCGTCCGGAGGACTGGACCGTGCGGGCCACCGACTCCCATGCCAAGTTCCTGACCAAGCACGAACCGATCATGGAGAACGGTACCTGGTCGTTCCCCCGCCTTCTGACGGATCCCCTGGTCGACTTCGAATGGGATACCTTCTTCGCGCCCCTGCTGACGGCGGAATCGTCCGCGTACGTGACCGAGCCGCCCACCCCCGCCTGGCCCATCGGCGGCCCGGTCGGCGACCAGATGGCCATCGCCACCCGCGCCGAGAAGGACGGAGTCCTGGCCAATGCCGTCGATCTGATGCAGTTCATCTCGGTTCCGGACAACCTCTACCAGATCCAGTCCGAAATCGGCACCACCATGCCCAATGTAAAGGGTGTGCCCGTCGATCCCAGGTTCCAGGAACCCTTCGAGCTGTTGACCACCCAGATTGGCGAAACCCAGATGTTCATCTATGAAGAGGTGAAGATGGATGCCGAGGCGGCTGAGCCAATCGGTCAGGCCTGGCGCGCCTATCTGCTGGATCAGATGTCTCAGGATGACGCCGTGGCGACCATTTCCGAGGCCTTTGATTCCTACGCCGACAGGTTTATCGAACGGGAAGGCCTCACCTGCTGAGCCGACCCTAGGCCAGGCCGCATTCTGCGGCCTGGCCCGTATTCTTGCTTTCAGACAGTTCCCGACAACGCGGGCCCATGACTGCGCGTCCTGCTCCAGGCAATTCCAGGGACCCGCTGCTGCTGCAGGTGTGGAAGGGACGCACGGGCTACCTGATGCTGGTGCCCACCATGGTGCTGCTTGGGGTGTTCATGTACTATCCGGCGTTCCTGGGGCTCTATCGCTCCCTGTTCGACTGGGCACCGGGTCTGGACGCGGACTTCGTCGGACTGGGCAACTTTGTCAAGCTGTTCACCAAGGACAAGGTGTTCCAGCAGTCCATGGGCAACATGCTCCAGCTGTCCCTCTGGTACGTCCTTTCCACTGTATTCGTGTCGCTGTTCGTGGCCATCCTGCTGCACCGGATGATCAGCCAGCGTCTCAAATACCTCTATCGCTTTCTGGCCATCCTACCCGTCATCATTCCCGGCATCGTGCTGTTGATGCTGTGGAAATTCATCTACGACGCCACGGTCGGGCCCCTCAACATGCTGCTGATCGCCATCGGCCTGGAGGAATGGACGCGGGCCTGGCTGGCCAATCCCATCACGGCGCTCTACGCCGTGATGCTGCGCAATTTCCCCTGGGTGGACGGCGTGGCCATCCTCATCCTGCTGGCCGGCCTCCAAGTGATTCCCCAGGAGATCATCGAGAGCGCCCGCATCGATGGTGCCACCAACTGGCGCATCCTGCGGTCCGTGGAGTTTCCCTTGATCACGGGCCAAATCAAGCTGCTGACAGTCCTAACCATCATGTGGGGAGTCCAGGAATTCACGGCGGTCTTCGCCATGACCCAGGGCGGTCCCATCAACAAGACGATGGTGCCCGGGATGTGGATGTTCTGGAACGCATTCCGCATCAACAAGATGGGCTATGCGGCGGCCATCGGGGTGATCCTTTTCGTATTGACGTTGATCCTGACCCTGATCAACATGAAGTACATCACGACCCAGGAATACTAGAGTCCGGGCCATGGCCGCTGCGACGGTGACATCCGAACGACAGTTCCGGAGACACGATTTCTGGCGGGCTCTTTTGCTGACCGTCCTATGCGGGTTGCAGCTGCTGCCGCTGCTCATGGCCTTCTTCATTTCGTTCAAGACCATCCCCCAGTTCTCGCGGGTTCCATTTCTGCCCACGTTCCCTCTGCACTGGGAGAACTATCTTTCAGCCTGGGAAATCGTCCGGCTGTTCCTGTTCAACACCGTGTTCGTGTCGGGCCTGACCGTTGTCGGCGTGCTGGCCCTGGGATCGCTGGCTGCCTACTCCTTCGCCATCCTCCGCTATCCGGGCCGCGAATTTCTGTTCTACCTGGTGTTGGCCCTGATGATGGTGCCGGCCACCCTGACGTTGATCCCGTCATTCGTGTTGGTCAAAAACCTGCAGCTTCTGAACACGCGCTGGTCCCTGATCCTGCCCTGGATTGCCAGCGGACAGGTCTTCGCCATCTTCATTCTCCGCACCTATCTCCAAAGCCTGCCCGGTGAACTGTTCGATGCCGCACGCATCGACGGCACCAGCGAGTGGCAGGGCTACTTCATGATCGCCCTCCCCATGTCCAAGTCGATGCTGGGGGTCGCCGCCATCCTCAACATCCTGGGAACCTGGAACAACCTGATCTGGCCCGCCTTGACCATCTCCCATCTAGAACGCCAGACGCTGACGCCGGGGCTCTGGTCCTACCAGGTGGAAAATTTCACGCGCTACGGATTCCTGATGGCTGGCCTCCTGATAGGATCCATACCCCTGATCGTTCTGTTCTTCTTCACCAGCCGATGGTTTGTGGAGGGCCTGACCTCCGGCGCCATCAAGGTCTGAACCCGGACTGGACGGTTCGGTTCACTCATTCATCCGCGATTCCCCAAGGCACAACCATGACCCAGGCAATGGAACTGAAGAGCTTTGACACCCTCGAAGAGCGTGTCGCAAGCCTCGAACGCGACGGCTTCGCCTACTTTCCCGGCTATCTAACGGACGCCGAAGTCCAGGTCCTGCGCCAAGCCATGGACGACACGGCGGCCATGGCGGAACATTTCGACCGGGATACCCGGGCTGGGGAAAACGGCGCCGTCTTCCGGGAGAAGGTCATCAACAACGCCTTCAACCGCAACGCCCTGTTCTTCTCCTATCTGGACCGGCCGGGGATCATCGAACTGGAAGAGGCAGTCCATGGCGACGACTGCCATGTCATCGGCATGACCGGCTGGGTGACCGGTCCCGGCCGCCCGACACAAACCCTACACGTCGACTGGATGCCGGTCGAAGTTCCAGAGTACGTACTGCAGGATCCCAATGTGCGCATGCCGGTCTTCATCACGACATGCCACTTCTACTTGAACGATATCTATCCGGAACTGGGACCGACCCAGTTCATCCCCGGCAGCCATCGGTCCGGCCGGCGCCCCGCCCAAGGAGAAATCACCTGGAACGGCCGCGGGATGCAGGACTGCATTGTCAAGGCCGGGGATGCGGTGGTGTTCCGCTGCGAGGTCTGGCACCGGGGCACACCGAACACCAGCGACGAAACCCGGTACCTGCTGCAGGTCCACTACGCCCAGCGGATGATCACGCAGAAGTTCCCGCCCTACCTGAACCGGTTCCAGTTCGACCAGGAGTTGTTGGACCAGGCCTCGCCGCGGCAGCGGCGCCTGCTGGGAGACCACGTAAAAAGCAACTACGACTGACACCGGATGGACCCACTACCCGGACCAACACGGAGTCCGAGGCCAATACTCCCCGAATGTGTCCGTCACGGTCTGCGCCAGCACCCTGGAGCAGCTACGGATCGACCGACTCGCATCCTGGAGACAACAAAACCCAGGATGTCCCTGTACCACAGGGGATTGCGGTTTGAGATGAGCCGCGATATCAGGCTGCCACACGTTCCTGTCGGCTGCCGTGTCGTTGCAGGCAATTACTGACCATCAGTCTTGTCTGCACTTCCTTCAATATTCGCAAACTCGAACAAGTCATACAATTCAGGATTGAAAGGCCGTACAGAGATTAATTCATCATATGGAATCACGATTTTCATACTCGAATCAAGGTCATCAACAATCTCATCCTTTACGGCGATCTGCTGGATCTGGGCATAGTTGATCATGTACCTGACATCCAACCTCTCACTTGATCTGAAACCACTCAGCATGGGAACAATCCCGACCCCCGAATCTTTCCGTGTGGGTAAATTGCACTCAACAACAATTCCCGCATATACCTTTCTACTTTTTGTGGTTAGTCCCACCATGGTATGATTGTTCAGTGCATCGGCCAACAACAGCTCGATATCGCTGCCACTCCTTATCAGCTCCACGTAAGCCGCGCGGCGCTTGCTACACAGCACATTTCCAAATAATATGAACATCAGACTTGCGATTGCACAGAGAAAATGCTCTACTGGCGCAAGTTCGAAAATCGGCAAACTTCCGTATGTATCCAAATTCCACAAACGGGAATTGACATATGATTTCACCAACAACGCCGTAACAAGAAGAAGAACACCAGTGAATGCGGACCAAAATAGCAAGTGGTAGCCCGAGAGTCTTTCAAATCTGTATCGGAAGAAGTTTGAGAGGGTTAGCAACAGGTAACCGCTTAGCACAGGTATGAGCAATTGACCAAAGTCCATGGGATGAAGCTTTCGCAAACTACAGGTGTTGATTGCCTGGTTGGTCACTTGCAGATTTGTCTTGAATTCTCTTCCGCACGGTATACTCGGTCCTTATCTTCGATACCTGTTCCACAAGTTTCTGTACACTTTCCGTTGCAAAAACCTCATCCGCGCTCACACGCAACTCTCCACGCGGAGATACATGGACATGTACGCTCTCTCTGTCGTTACTTCTCACCTTGCGGTTACGGAACAACATCGGATTCTCCTTGAGAGTCACTTCCACCGTTCAAGTAGCCGGTGGGCTTTGCTCAGCATAGCCTAATGCTACTATCTGTCACCATCAACTTTCGTAGCTATGCAGATCCGCTACATCAGCAGGGCAACCGAAAAGTCGCGGGGTGAGGGTGAATCAGGGCTGAGGGAGCCCCGTGCGATGCCTTTGGACGACGGGTTGGCACGGAACAGAAAAACGCGGATTTCGGGTTAATCCGGCACAGGCTGTCCGCATCGGCAGTCGTTTCCCACCCGCCCGGGATGCAACAAAGAGGGCCGCCGTGCGTCTTATGGGGTGACGTTAATACCTCACGGGACCCACGGTTGCCCTCATGGAATACATTGTCGCATGTCAAGACCCCAAGCTCTTGGAGGTCCTGTGCGCCTTCGCCGACCGCCTGGCCCTGCTGCCCGACCCGCGCGACCGGCGCGGGGTGCGCTACCCCCAAGCCGTGCTCCTGGGCACGCTGCTGGTGGCCCTGGCCGGGGGCGCCGACAACATGGCGGCCGTGGCCGCCTTCACGCGCGACCACCGGGCCTGGTTCCGACAGTGGCTGCCCCTGGGGGCAAGCGTGCCGACCGACGACACCTACCGGCTGTGGGTGCGGCGGCTGGATCCGGAAACGGCCATGAAGGCGGCCCTGCTGCTCCTGGACGGCACCAGCCTGGGTCTGGCGGAGCTGGTCCTGGCCCTGGACGGCAAGGCGGCGCGCCGCTCGGGCGACCGGGCCGACGGCCTCCGCCCCCTGCACATGGTGAGCGCCTTCCTGGTGCGGGAGGGGCTCACCCTGGCCCAGGAGCCGTGCGACGCCAAGAGCAACGAGATTACGGCCATCCCCCGCCTGCTCGACCGCATCCACCTGGAGGGAGCCGTGGTCACGATCGACGCCGCCGGCTGCCAGACGGCCATCGTGCAGGCGTTGCGGGAGGCCGGCGCCGACTACGTGCTGGCCGTCAAGCGCAACCAGCCGACCCTCCATCGGGAGGTGAAGGCGGTCTTCGACGAGGCCGAGCGGGGCACCTTCGCACCGCGGGCGGAGGACCGCTGCGAGACCGTCGAGCGCAACAGCGGCCGCCGCGAGCGGCGCACCTGTACGGTCCTGGGCGGCCCCGGCCTCGGCGAGTGGGTCGCGGACCCCAAGACCTGACCCGACCTGCGCAGCCTGATCCGGGTGCAGGCCGAGCGCACCGGACCCCGCGGGCACCGGCAACGCTCGGTGCGCTACTACATCTCCAGCCGTCCCGTGGATGCGGAGGCCCTGCTGGAACTGGTCCGCGGCCACTGGGGCATTGAGAACGGTCTGCACCACACCCTGGACGTGCAGTTCCGCGAGGACGACTGCCGCCTGCGCAGGGGCCACGCCCCCGCCGTCATGGCCATCCTGCGCCGGGCCGCCCTGAACATGGTTAAGACCTTTCAGCAACCATTTGAACCGGATGTGTCCATGGGACTGCTGCGCGACCGCATCGGCCGACAACCCTGGATCCTGACTCCGATCCTGGCCTGAGCGCGACTTTTCGGTTGCCCTGCCGGTCGCCCGCAGGCCGAAATGCCGCCAATGCCGCGGCCGGCCACCACCGCATTCCGCCGGAACGCCTGTGGTTGCGCGCACCTCCTCTCGAACCGGAGCCGACCAGCCCCCAAAGGCCATCCTCCCAACCGATTTGGCAATACGATTCAGGCCTCAAAAATGTCCAAACCATAGCCTAGATCAAAATGGGAGCAATGGTACACTTGGTCAAACAGTACCATCAGCGACAGCATATTGTTCAGCTTTCTCTGTTTTCTTTGATGTCGTCTAGCCCTCAAAACCATATGGTGAGCCCCAATCTTTGGACCACGAAACGGGAAAAATAAGGTGGATCCGGACTGATGCGTAGTGTTCTGATCGGTCACGGGTGGTACAATTGAGGAATCATGAAGCAAAAATACTTCTATCACGAGCATCTGGCAGACTACTCCATAGTTAAGGCCAAAGGACTGATGTCAAGAGACGAACTATATGGAGGTCTCGGCTTCAGTGAATTCTCCTCCAAGTCCTTCCTGACCGAGACTCTTCCACGATTGAATGTGAATGCGGGAGCGCGAGTTCTGGATCTAGGGTGTGGGACTGGTCCGGGCTCTTGTTTCTTGGCTGAGTTAGGATACCGGGTGCATGGTATCGATGTGATACCTGATGCCATTGACAAAGCCAGAGAGATCGCTGCAGAGCGGGGTTTGGACATCAGGTACGACGTGATGGATGTGTGCCACCTGCCTCATGAAGGCAAGCCATACGAACTCATTATTGATGGCTACTGCTCCCAAGGCATCGTAACGGACAAAGATCGGGCTGCGATGTTTTCGGGCGTCAAGGCTCGTCTAGCTAGTCACGGGTATCTCTTGATGAGTTGCTCGGTTTTCGAACAACATCGAGAAACTCCTGAAACACAGGTTGTCGATGAAGCCACCGGAAAGGTTTTCACGGCATTCGATGGCAACGATCTTTGGGACGGCGACACTGAGACCTGCTACAACCGGTTTTACGTCGATCCTCTTCGGCCAGGCGCCGGCCCGGAGGATTTCGATGGGACGATTCTAGTTAACGGAGTTTGGTTTATCCATCGACGACGTTATCGGACTCCTGAGAATCTGCGCACAGAACTCAAGAGTCATGGATTCACAGTTCTCGAACAGAGTGGGGAAGTGATGGAGAACGCTATCTGTACCCATCAAGGGTATGGTGAGCCCCAATCGTTAGACCACGAAATGGGAAAAATAAGGTGCATTCAGGCGAATACGGCCGGCTCTGAACAGAGCACGAAGTGCTCTTCTGCCGGCGTGCGATAGTTGAGACTTTGATGCGGTCTCTCATGATTTTTGAAGTCGAAATAGGCGCTCAGGCCAACCTGCAGCTGACGTACTGTGTCATACTGGTTGAGATAGATGTTCTCGTACTTGACGCTGCGCCATAGGCGTTCGCAGAAGACGTTGTCGAGGGCGCGGCCGCGGCCGTCCATGCTGACTTGAATGTTGGCTGCGAGCAAGCAAGCGGTGAAGGTATCGGCCGTGAACTGTGCGGCCCTCGGGTATCGCCACCTCAGCCTCTATCAGCTTGTTAGTCACCTGCTCCGGCCAGGGGTGACAAGGGACCTGCGGGGCCCCCGAAACCCGCGCATGGGGCCGTGGCGGCGGTTCCAAGGCCCTCCGGACTGCCTAAACTCCCCTACCGCGCACCCTCCGTCGTTACCGAGGGCATCCCAAACCCATTCTTCAGTAGCCTGCTAGTGCCGCATGTGTTCGGTGACCCACGCAACTCCATCCGCCGTGGCGCGGTAGAAAGTGAGCCAGATGCTGTACGGCCGCCATGAGACGAATCACTGTACAGACAGCACTGGTCGTCCTCCCCGCACGAGACGTCCAGTATCCAGTACAGAACATGTTCGAGGCCGCAGCGGCCTCGGGCCGCTGGCAGGAACGCGGCCGAGGAGGTTGGCTGGAAATGAAGTGTCGGATGGTGGTTGTGGCCTAAGCTGGACTTTATACAAAGTCCAGCTTGTATCAGGTCACCTCCACCACCACTTCTCCCGGCAGGGCACGGTTCCGTCAGATCACGCCTTGCAGTGTGATCTCTTCCGCCCGGTGGCAGCTCACGAAGTGGCTGGGTCGAACCTCGCGCAGTTCCGGTGTCTCATGCCGACACCGGTCCTCCGCATATTGACAGCGGGGATGAAAATAGCAACCGGACGGGGGATTGGCAGGGTCGGCCACCTCACCGGTCATCTCAATCTGACTGGTCTTGATCCTCGGGTCCGGTGGCAGCACCGAACTCATCAACACCTCGGTGTACGGGTGCAGGGGATTGTCAAACAAGTCGTCGCTTTCGGCCAGTTCCACCATCTTGCCCACATACATCACCGCAACCCGATCGGCAATGTGGGCCACCACATTCAGATCGTGGGCCACGAAGAGATAGGTTAGGTGGAACTCCTCCTGCAGATCCTGCAGGAGGTTCAGGGTCTGGGCCTGAATGGACACGTCCAAGGCCGACACCGGCTCGTCACAGACGATGAAGTTCGGTTCCAGGGCCAGGGAACGGGCGATGCCGATGCGCTGACGTTGTCCCCCGCTGAAGGCATGGGGATAGCGCTTCATGTACTCCGGCCGGAGGCCGACTCGACGCAGCAGGTCGGCCACCCGGTGCTCCAGCTCCTCGCCCGAGGCCAGGCGGTTGACCGTCAGGGGCTCCCCCACAATCTGCAGCAGTGTCATGCGAGGATTGAGCGACGAGAACGGATCCTGGAAGATCATCTGCGCAAACTGTCGGAATCGGCGCAGGTCTTCGCCTGCCAGTTGGTAGATGTCGGTCCAGCCGGTTTCATCCGATATCCAGTACCGTACCTGTCCCTCGGTGGCATCCACAGCGCGCAACAGGCAGCGCCCGGTCGTGCTCTTGCCGCATCCCGATTCACCCACCAGCCCCAACGTCTCGCCGCGCTGGATGGTGAAGTCAACGCCATCGACCGCCTTGACATACCCCCGCGTGCGGGACAGGAAGCCGCGCCGAATGGGGTAGTACTTGCGCAGTCCCTTGACCTCAAGGAGCGGCGTCTCCCGCACGGACCTGCCCGAATCCACGTCCGCCGGGCTATTCGTAGAGGACACAGCGCACTCCGTGGCCTGGTTCGGTTTCGATCCAAGGCGGCTCTTCGGCATCGCAACGTCCGGCAATGAAGTCCTCACAGCGAGGATGGAAGGGACAGCCCGGCGGTACGTGGAAGGGATCCGGAACCATGCCGGTCACTGCCTCCAGCCGCCGCGACTTGACTCCCATGCGCGGCATCGATCGCAACAACGCCTTGGTGTACGGGTGCCTGGGATTGTGGAAGATGGTGTCGACGTCCGCGGACTCCACCACCTTGCCGAGGTACATCACCGTCACGTACTCGGTCATCTTGGCAACCACGCCCAGGTCGTGCGTGATGAACATGATGGCCATGCCGAAGTCGTTCTGCAGATTCTGCATCAGTTCCAGAATCTGGCCCTGGGTCGTGACGTCCAGCGCCGTGGTGGGCTCGTCGGCAATCAGCAGGGTGGGGTTGCAGGACAACGCGATCGCAATCATGCCGCGCTGCCGCATGCCGCCACTCATCTGATGGGGATAGCTGTCGATGGTCTGGGTGGGTTGGGGCATCCCGACCCGCTGCAGAATGTCCAGAGTCCGCTCCCGCGCCTCCTTCTTGCCCACGTGCTGATGCAGCTCGATGGCCTCCATGATTTGGTGGCCGATGGTGTACACGGGCGCCAAGGAACTCATGGGCTCCTGGAACACCATGACAATCTCGTTGCCGCGAATGTCGCGCATCTCGTCGCCGTTGGCCGGCAACCCAACCAAGTCGGTCACGTGCAGGTTTTCGCCGTCGCCGCCGGTCGGCCGATAGTAGAGAAGCTCCCCTTCCACAATCTCGCCCGGCTTGGGCACGATGCGCAGGAGCGCCTGGGCAGTCACGCTCTTGCCGCAGCCGCTTTCCCCTACCACACCCACGGTCTGGCCCCGGTTGACGACAAGGTTCATACCGTCCACGGCACGCACCGTACCTTCTTCCAAGGCGAACTGCACCTTGAGATTCCGAATCTCAAGCAGTCTCTGATCGTCCTGCGGTGTCACGCCCCGTGCATCCTTGCCTGAACCCGGTTGGCATAGCCCGAACCGATGCCGATGGGAGGCTTCATGTAATTGCCCCAAGTCAACTCGGGATAGTTCCACTCGTTGACAATGTGAAAGCGAATCCGATCCCTGCTGCCATCCTTCAGCACGCGGAAGCCGGACACACTGACATACGCGGCGTCGGATTCCGGATTCTTATCCCCCAACACCTCGATGCAAAGCGTGTGAGAACCCGATGCAAGCCCTTCACAGCTAAACAGAATCTCGTTTTCGAACTTGAGCTCGCCGCGTGCCACGCCGTGCAGGATGCCGCAGAACAGGTCGATCACAGCGACCTCTTTGCCGTCCAACAGGACCCTGGCCATGCCGTGGATGTTATCCCGCGAACCAAGCCAGGCCACACCCGGACCTTCGAACTGGAACTCCGCAAAGTCCCCGGTCTTGTTGGACATGAGGTCCCGGTTGGAACCCGGCACCGCCTGCACCCAGTTGCCGGTCACATGGCGCAACAGGCCGTCACCCGTACACTGGAAGTCGGGATCGGGCAGCACTTCCAGACGAACTGCGTCGTCCTTGTCGGCAACGGCACTGAAACGGGCTTCGCTGCCGGCCACCAGGGCACTGGCCTGCCGAATTGAGTATTTCATGGCTCGGAAGTCGTTGGTCCCCCGACGGCCGAAGTCATAACGGCCGAAGAGGGAATAGCCGCGCATGTCCTCACCCCAGGACCAGTCCGGCTCCTGTCGAAAGGTCTCGTCCCCTTCCGCACGATTTCTGGGAGCAACGCCCTCATTGCGGCCAATGTGGTCGTCGGGGTACAGGGACCAGAGCCCGTTGCGCCGCCAGGATACGCAATCCACCTCGTGGGTCAGGTCGAAGGCCACACCCACTTCCCGAAATCCGCCGACATCGCGCCCGGCGCGCAGCCCGCGCCGACGCGGGCTGGGAAACGGCTGCACCGGCAATCGGTAGGACAAGTCAAGCAGGCCGGTCCCGTCAACCCGAATGGAGTACTCCACCTGCAGCTCGCCGTGACAGCCGGCAATATCCAGAACCACCGCACCGTCCTCCTGGCGACCGGCCACCGAGGTCGCCTGCCATTCCGGCAGGGGATACCCCGTCAGCACCAAGTGGGGACCACCCTCCAGAATCCGCTCACCGTCAACGGAACCGGACAGCATGCCGGTCTCTCGGGACAGACTCAGGCTGAAGTCCGCGTGCCGAACCTCCAAGGCTCCGTTCGTCTCGACCAGCCTGGGAGCCTCGGATACGGAGGGTGCAGCTGCCACTGATTCCGACGCCGGAGACAGCATGAACTCATCCACGTCATAGCCGTCTGTGGATTCAAGGCCGCGTTTCGAGAACATCAGATAGACAGGCCTGCCCGATGACACGGGCGCGGCCGGAATCCTCAGCAAGCCTTGGGCGCGGGGCGGAATACTCGGGCACTCGACTTGCCCCCAGGTCTCTTCGTCCTGGTGCCAGACGATGTCCAGCTCGTTCAAGTCCGTATGGTCGAACCAGTTTGCGACCGCCACCAGGACGGACCCGTCCGCCTGCGGCGCGGGGAGCGTCCGATCCGTGATCCGAATGGGCGAGTAGGCCTTCTTGGTCAGCCAGTGTTCGGGCTTGCGCCGGCGCCAGCCGTCGATCAGGCCCCACTCGCGGTTGACGGTGTACCCGCTGTTGGTAATTATCTCGTCGTCGATGCCGCCCCAAATCGCTCCACCCAAAGCACCTGGCGTCGTGAAGATGTTCTCCCACCAGCGCTTGATGCTTTCGCCCCAGAACTCCCGCACGGCCGGATCGCGGTGCTGCTCACCCATGTTGTAGCAGGTTCCATGGGCGTATTCGTCATGCAGAACCGGCATGGGGGACAGGCCCGGGCCATGCTGGCTCCAGGTGTCGCTCATGGCACTGGGATCGCTGTCCCAGTTCGCATAGTGGGAACTCCAGATGTCGCAGGGAGGAGAGCCCTCGGGCATCGTGTTGGGATAGCTGAACAGCACCGGCCGGGACGGATCCGCGGCCTTCACATAGTCAAAGCACTTGTGGAAGTTCGTGCCCCAGTAGCATTCGTTGGCCAAGGACCACATGATCACGCAGGGATGGCTGCGGTGCCGCTCCACCTGTTCCGCCATCTGGTCCATGAATTGGGCCGTGTAATCGGGGTCGTTCTGGACGCATTGGATGAACTGTCCGATGAAGGCGACCGCCGCCTCGTCCTCCACGTAAATCCCGTGCCGGTCGCACAGTTCCAGGAAGTCCTCGCGGGGTGGATAGTGCGAGGTGCGGATGAAATTGACGTTTGCCTCGCGGAACAGCAACACGTCCTGCTCCAGTTGTTCGGGTGTCAAAGTGCGACCCGTCAAAAGGGCCACATCATGCCGGTTCACACCCCGGAGCTTGACCGGACGGCCATTGACCAGAAGTTCCTGCCCGTCAACTTCCACTTGTCGAATTCCGAAGTGCCGGCTGACCTGCTGAAGCATGCGGCCGTCCTGCATCAGGGTTGCCTCAAGCCGATACAGGTGCGGATGTTCCGCATCCCACAGATAGTCCGCTCCGATGGAAAGGTCAATGGTGCTGTCCGGAGAGTCCTGTGGCAGGTCCCAGATACCGCTGCCGCCCTCTACCACAGCGCCGGTCGGATCGGTCAATTCAATTGACAGGGACAGGCCACCGAGATCGCTCCCGTCCACGCCCACAGCAAGAGTTATGTCAGCTGAGCCGTGGTCATCCGTCAGTGAAGTGTCTACGTGGCAGCGGGAAAGATGCGTCGGCGGCACGGCCACCAGCGAAACCGGGCGAATGATGCCACCGAGATTGAAGACGCACAGTTCGGACTGGGCATCCGCGACCCCAACCACAATCTCCGCCGGGGTGCCGGGAACCACACGGTCCGTGATCTCGGCGAACCAAGTCGTGTAGCCGCCGAAGTGGCTGCGGATCGGGTTCCCGTCGACCCAGACCCGGGCCTTGCCCGTCACCCCGTCAAAGCGCAGGAACACCCTTTGGCCGGCGAAGTCGTGCGGGATGTCCACCATCCGGGCGTAGGCATATTCTTCGCCTTCTTCCAAATCGTAGCCGTGTGAAAAGGTACAGGAGGGGACCGGCAAAGCCTTCCATGCATCCTTTCTGACAGCGGCCCGCCAAAAGCCGTCCGGAGGGTGTGGGTGGAACTTCCAGTCGCCGTCCAGGGACACGACCGGGGACGCGACGTCCGCGACCCGGTCTGGCATGTGCAGGGTGGGCTGACGAGGCCACAGAGCCAGTGCCGGATCCTGATGCGGCAGGGCGTTCGAAGCGGTGTCGGACATGGCGGCAATCCTGTGCGGAAAAGGAACCAGGAACGGGATCAGCGACCCTGAGAGTAGGGATCGGCGGCGTCGCGCAGACCGTCGCCCATGAAGTTGAAGCTGAGCACCACGGCAATCACGAAACCGGCCGGAATGAACAACCAGGGGTACAACGCCACGGTCTGGAAACTTTGGGCCGTGCTCAACAAGACGCCCCAACTGACCACCGGGGGCCGCAATCCCAATCCCAGGAAACTAAGGGCCGTCTCACCCAGGATCATGCCCGGCACCGAAAGGGTCAGGCTGACGATCAGATAACTGAGGAAACTCGGCAGCAGGTGCCGACGGATGATCCCGAGGTCCGTTTCGCCGACCAGCTTGGCGGCCATGACGAAGTCCTCCTCGCGCAGTTCCAGCAACTTGCCGCGTACCACGCGGGCCAGGCCGGTCCAGCCCAGGAAGGACAGAATGATGGTGATGCCCAGATAGACCCGAATCGTGGGCCATTCCGGAGGCAGGGCCGCAGCCAGCGCCATCCACAGGGGAATGGTCGGGATGGAGATGAAGAACTCGATGATCCTTTGGATGATGTTGTCCACTGGACCACCATAGAAGCCGGAAATACCGCCCAGCAGATTACCGAGGACAAAACTGATGGCCACGCCGATGAAGCCGATGGACAGCGAGATGCGCCCGGCGTGCAGGGTCCGGGTAAACAGGTCCCGGCCCAGCTGGTCGGTTCCGAACAGGAACATGACACCCGGCTCCTCGACCCCGAACAGGTGCCAGTCGGTCTTGAACGTGCCCCAAATCTTGACCTGCTCGCCCCGCACGCCGAGTTTGATGGGGTACAGGGCCTCGGTGTCCTTGACGAAGATATCCTCCCAAGTCACCGGATCCTCCTCCACCAACCATCCATAAACGAACGGGCGCAGATGGAACCGACCCTCCGCATCAATAAACCGGATGAGCTGGGGCGGCGCGTAGGGATAGTCCGCATGCACGCCCTCAATGGAGTAGGGGGAAAGCAAATCGCTGAACGCCACGGTGACGAGATAGATGAACAGCAGAACGAAGCTGCCCACCATGGCCATGCGGTGCTTCTTGAAAGCACTCCACATCAGCTGCCACTGCGAGGCCGCATAGAAGGTTTCGACGTTTTCGTCGGCCGCGGGTGGTACCTGGATGGTCATGTTCATTCGAATCGGATGCGCGGATCCATCCAAGCCAACAGGATGTCGGAGATGAAGGTGCCCACCAGGGTCAGCAGGGTCAGGAACATGGTGAAGCTACCGGCCAGGTACATGTCCTGGGAACGCAGCGACTGCAAGTACATGGGACCGGTCGTGGGCAAGCCCAGCACAATGGAGGTAATCGTGGCACCGGACACGATGCCGGGTAAGGTCCAGCCAATGGTGCTGATGATGGGATTGATGGCCACCCGGACCGGGTACTTGACCAACAACCTGAGTTCCGAGATGCCCTTGGCACGGGCAGCGATGACATAGGGCTTGGACAGCTCGTCCAGCAGCACGCCCCGCATGACGCGCACGAGCCAGGCCGTAGAGCCGGTGCCGACCACAATCACCACCGGCGGCAAGTGCTTGAGCATGTCCACAAACCGGGCCCAGCTCCAGTCCGCCAGTTCAAACTCCGGCGAGAACAGTCCGCCGATGTCGGTTTGGAACCCGGCGTACAGGATGTACATGATGATCAGCGCCAGCAGGAAGTTTGGGATGGCCAGGCCGATGAAGCCCAACACCGTCACTACATAGTCGGCGACGGAGTACTGGCGCACCGCCGAAAAGATGCCGATGGGGATCGAGACGCCATAGGCGAACAGGGTGGTGAGGAGGGAGATGAGAATCGTCAGGGGCAGACGGGCGGCCACGATTTCGGCCACCGGCTGATCCCGTTCGAAGGACATGCCCAGATCCCCATGCCGAATCATGTCCCACATCCACTTGAGGTACCGCAGGTACATGGGCTTGTCGAGCCCGTACCGGACCCTGAGAGCCTGAATTTCCTCTTCGGCCGCCGGCTGGCCGCTCTGCTGCAGTTCGACGATGTAGGAGGTCAGGAAATCGCCGGGCGGCAGTTGGATGATGACAAACGCAACCACGGACAGCATGACCATCAACAGCAGCATGTAGAGCAACCGGCGTACGCCGTACTTCAGCATTGCCATGTCGATCGGACCGGGTTCGTGGGATAGCCGCCGCAACCGCGGCGTTACGGATTACGAAGGATGTGAATTGGCGGTTATAAGGATGACCGGATCCCGTCGCGGCACCGGGGCGGCATGCGGGTCCAGGAAGGTCGTTTGATGAAAGTAAGGAGGTTGGAGCGCGGCCATCACGGCCGCGCCCCATTACAAACCGTCCTCGGGATGCGGATGCCTACGCGTTGTACTCCTGCCGCGTGTGCAGGGGCTGCTTCAGATACAACTGCTCGCTGTGATACGGATAGAACTGATAGAGATCCCATCCAAAGAGCAGGCCCTGCTCAATGGTGGGCATGTTGCCAAGGTTGTCCTTGATGATGACCGGATGCGGCGGCAGGGCCACGGTGCCGATCACATACATGCTCTCCGCATTGATGCGGACGATCTCCTTGCCCAGTTCCACTTGGCGGGCCTCGTCGGTCGTAACCTTCATCTCCTGCCAGAGATCCCAGAGGAGCTTCAGCTCGTCCGGCGGTTCCTCACCGGTTTCGCCGTCGGTCACGATCCAGCGGGTCCATAGCGGGTACATCGTGGATTCCCAGCCCAGGTTGTAGGGCACCCAAAACTGGGGCGTCAGCGGGAAGAGCCAGTCGGTGCACTTGTCCGCGCCCCAGATGCCCATGGCCACCTGATTGCCGGGATAGCGTTCCGAGATGAGTTCGCCGGTGACGGTCTTGACCGAAACATCGCATCCCACCGCCGCGAAGTAGCCCTTGCACAGCTGCCATACGGTGTTGGACTGCGGATCAATGCCGGACTCGATGGTCCAGGACAGCCTTTCGCCATCCGGACGCAACCGCCACTCGTTGTTGCTGTCCCAAGCCAAGCCCATCTCGTCGAGGAGCCCGTTGGCCTTGTCCACATCGTATTCGATGTTCAGCTTGGCATATTCTTCCTCGTAGAAGGAGCATGCCGGAATCACGGTGGCCTGCTGCGGCGTGGCCCGGCCGAAGAAGGCCAGTTCGCTGATCTCGTCGCGGTTGATGGAATGGGACAGCGCGATGCGGAAACGCACGTCGCGGAAGATATCCCGCAAGGCCGTGTCCGCCTCATACGTCTGGTTGGGCTGGAAATGCAGCACGGAACCGGTCAGGTTCTGCGCGGCAATCGCAATGTACTCGCCCTGCTCCTCGTTGCTCTTGTAGAGGGGCCAGTTGGAGGGGTTGGGCATCCAGCCAAACTCGATATCCACCTCGCCGCTGATGAAGGCGGCGTCCTGGATCTCCCGATCCTGCAGCAGCTTGATGAACGAGGCATCAATGTAGGGCAACTGGTTGCCGGCCTGATCGGTCTTCCAGTAGTAGGGGTTGCGCTCGAAGAGCCAGTGGGTCTCGGTTTTCTCGAGGAGCTTGTAGGGTCCGAGCGTGGGCAGATCGGGGTTGTGCTCCGGAATGCCCTCGTCCAAGTGAGCCATGTTGATAAACAGGGCCATCCAGCTGTCCATGCTCCGTTCCTGGGCCTGCGCCTCCAGCTCCTCAACATCCACATAGCTGGCATGGAACTGCTTGCCGTAATGCTTGGGATACACAACGTTGGTCCCGTTGTAGTGGGCCAGGTACTTCAGGATGAACGGATACGGGTCCGTGAAGATGAACTTGACCGTGTAGTCGTCCACCCGTTCGAAAGACATGAAGTTGCCGCTGGTCTGAAGCCAGCCCGGCTTGCTCGGGGCCAGGTCGTCGTTGAGCATGTCGACGTACCAGAACTCGAAGTCGTCGGCGGTGTGCGGATGGCCGTCGGACCACTTGGTACCGCGCCGCAGGTTCAGGGTAAGTTCCCGCCCATCAGCGCTGATGTTGAAGCTCTCAATGATGTTGGGAACCACCGAGGTGAGGTCCGTACCAATGCGACAGACCCCTTCCTGGCCCACTCCGGTGCGGCCGCTGTGGAAGGTGCCGGCAGCCGGGTTGCCAACCGTGAACATGCCGCCGTAGGTACCGACCTCATGCCAGGTTTGGACGACCTGCGGGTTGAGCGGCAACCGTTCCTCGACCGGAGGCAGATCACCGGCCGCCACCCGTTTGGCCAGCAAGGGTGATTCCTTGCCCATCGCCTCTTCGGCCATGGCTTCGTCCGCCATGGGGGCTTCGGCCTCCGCCGCGGGTTCTTCCGCCGCCGGACCACCGCAGGCGACCAACACCGCTCCGGTGGCCGCGGCACCGGAGAGCCTGAATACCTCGCGGCGCGTGAACTTGCGAGTCATGAGAACAACTCCTAGGGTTGTCTTGGGATGCAGCTGTGCATCGAGGATTCTAACCTGACGCCGATTACCGCCTCATTTGGCAGGATAATCGCATGCCAACGCAATAGGACGCTGACAAATGCCGGCGGTTCCAAGCCAGCCGATTGGTTGTCGGACCGCATTGCCTGCACCATGCGGCGATCAACTTTCAGGGTGTTGGCCGAGCCCTGTCAGCCGCCAGGCGGGACAATGCGCGACCGGAGCATTTTCGGGACGGATGGCTCCGGTCGCCCAGGGACCCAAAGGGCGTTTAGCGCTGAAACCGCTGAAACCGCTGCAAGACCGTCGCGATGTCAGGCCACTCAGTCCAAGGGGTCTGGTCCAGTTCCTGTACAAAAGCCTGATACTCTGCAGACGTCGGATGCAGACTACGAGCCAAATCCAGCAATACCTCGCGCTTGCCTTCGGCTCTCCCAATCTCTATGCCCTCAGTTCGGCCGACTTCAAGGCCCTCGGCTTTTCCGATCTCCATGCCTTCGGCCCGGCCAATTTCCTTACCCTTGGCCTGAAGATGCCGCTCCATGTCCACCCAGTTCCCCGTGACCGGATCCTGACACTGGAAGCCACACACGGGATCGGTCCGGATACGGGTCTGCAACACCGGGGACCAAGCTTCCCGGTTGGCACCGGCCGCTACCGAGATCCACTCCCCGGCATCCGTGCGTTGATAGCCGAACATGGGATGCCGATCACTCGGGAAACAAATCCAGTACTCCGCTACACCCATCAAATCGTAGATAACCGGATTGTCCTCCCGATCCTTGGCCTCGGTGGAAGGCGAGAGACATTCCAGGACCAGCAGGGGCGCTCCCTGTTCCCGCCAGGAAACTGCCCTGTCGGGGGCAATCACGGTCCCCGGAGGCCACATCGCCAGATCCGGCTCAATCCGGTGTCGGGAGCGGATCAGGCCGGGATGCGCCGGCAACGCCTCCAGATCCTGAATTGGAACTTCCCGTGTGATGGGACAGTACCGGCCACGCAGTTCCAGGAACGTTTCCAGATTGCGACCGGCCCGGTCCAGGAACACGGAGTGTTCCGGCGTGGGCGACAACCTTACTTCCGAATCGATGTAATAAGGATCGGTGGTATGGAACTCATCGTATTCATGGTGTTCCAGGTCATAGTCGTAGTTGGGATCGTAGTGCCACAGGGCGCGCAACCAAGCCGGATGGCGGGCCGACACCACAATCCCGTTGTCCGTCTTGTCCACAGTCGTTTCCTGAAGAGGGGTATCCCGCACCGAAGTCTCGGAGAGAGCAGTTGCCATCGGTTTCCTCTACACAGTTCCTCTACACAGATGGTGTCGTGGGTTGAAGTGTACTACTGGCTTTGGCGCAAGCAGGACGAGACCTCTGATCTGCTCAACTGCCCCTTGGGCGGGTGGCACAAAAGGGTGCTTCCAGGATGCAGTACTCGGTTTCCGAGGCGCCCTGTGCCCTCTCGCCCCATCTGGCGCAGGATAGGGTGGCATGGATCGGATCCGCGTCCCTTGAGCCACAGGACGGAGATGGTCCAGGAGCGTCCCGTCCAAGCCCGTTTCCGGTGATCGGACAGTGCCAACCCTATCCCGCTTACGGAACCGTCAACCGCGGTCTCGGTGGTGACTGGAAGCCGGTTCACCAAGTCATGGCAGCCGGCCCCGGAGACGAAGCAGATTCCCCGCCGCGGTGGGCAGAGACATCCACGGCACAGGGCGGTATGCCGTCCCTGACGGAGGAATCCGGGTGCGACGGGACTACGCCCAACCCAAGCATGGGCAGCATGCCACTGGCATGCGATTGCGCTGTGCAAGTCTGCCTGTTATCGGAATACCAGCTCCAAACTCCGGCTGCCGGGGCCCTGGATTGTTAGTTCAGTTGCCGGATACGGAGCGCGGCAGAACGGGCTATCCAAATGCAGGTCGCCGGCAAGGTCCACCGGCTCGCCGCCCACCTTGAGCGGCACCGCTGAGCCGCAGGACACCGTCTGGCCTTGCACGTTCGCAATCGAGACCATGTCGGGGGCAACGATCAGCGTGTTCTCAAGACGCCTGCAAAAGCCGTCGAAGTCCTCACCTGATGCCTCGCCACCAATCAGGCAAAGCCATGTGTTGTCCGCTCCCGGCGAGCGTAGTTCGCGTCCGGCACTGGGTCCGACGGCAATCAACTCCAGACCGTTGGCTGCGTAGAGACCCAACCAACCCGTGTCGTGACGGGCAAATGCCCAGTGTTCCTGGATGTTCGTCTCCGCAAACGCGTGGACCGGGAAGTGCGCGTGGGTAAAGCCAAGATGGTCCCCGGGACCAGCCTGATGGAAAGCCATTAGCACATCCCGCCACTGAACCACCCTGGGTAGCCGCGCATTGCCTCTCCAGAAGTTGCGCGGGACCGCGTCGTCCATGCTCATGCGTACGGGGAAGTTGACGTGCACCTTGGCGGCAACCCCCAGTACGGCCTGCCACACCAGTTCCCTGTGACCCTGTTCACCAACCCGGTAGTTCGGCAGGCAGCTCAGCATGCCATCGGCAGTACGCCACGCGACCCGGTGCACCTCCTCGCCACCGGAATCGTCGGCACCCGGCGCACTCGCCCAGGCGAACCGTTCCCGCGACCATGCGGCATCCGGCACAAACAGCCCTAGATCGCGAACCACTGTCGGGGCTTCATATCCCGAACGGGCCAGGGCCACAGGGGTTTCAATGTGCTCATTGGGATTGCCAAGGCCCCAGGTACCGTAAGCCACCGGTGCCAAGGCACCGAGCCTTGCATCCAGGACGCTGTCCGTGTCCGCACCGGTGGATGCCAAGCCGTACACGCCGCGGTACGAACCGCAGGCAACACCAAAAAGAATGCGATCCATCAGCATCAGGGACAGGTTCGCCAAATCCTCGTCGCCGCAGCCCTCCGCAAGGCAGCTGCATCCCAGCAGGATCAAGCTCTGCTCAACTTCCGATTCGCATCCTGCGAACCCACGCGCCAGGCGGTTCACCAGCCATGCCTGCACCAAGGCAATCCCCTCTCGCGCCAAGTCCGCACCCAACCTGCCGTCAGACCCGACGAACTTGGCAGACGGGTCCTGCCGGCCGGCCAATATCTGGCAGACACATGCCAGAAAACCACGGACTGGGTCGGGTTCCAGCGATTCAATGGCAGTGGACGGCAGATAGCGACTCCAGCAACCGCATAGGACGGCAAGGGCCTCTTGATCCTGCCTGGTTTCCAAATCACGTCCCATCTGCCACAACGCGAGGAAAGAGGTTTCCGCATCGGCGGAACCTTCCGAGATCGTGCGGATGCAATCCTCCAGAATTTGCAGATCCGGTTGCTCGCCCGGGCGCTGCAGCACCGCCAGTTCGCGGTACGGATGGTGCTGGTGACGAAAAGCCGCCTGCAACAGACGCTGAACCCGGTCCTCGTCCTCCTGCTCCGGGGTTTGTTCGAACACATGGTCAATCACGTAGGCATCCTGGACGCACTCGACCCGCTGGTTCTCCTCGTAGTATTCCTGCAGGTGCGGCTTGACCGTCAACCGATAGCGACCGTCAGGCCCTGTGAAGTCCATGTTGAGGACGTGCTCGGTTCCCTCCTTGGCTTCCGCCTGCATCACCTCCACATAGGTGGCACCGCCAGGCCGACTCAGGTTGATGCCCAGAATCGCCGTACGATCGTAGTCGGAAGGCCAACGGAGGGTGATCGGATCGGTCCGGGAAAAGACATGGCGATCCAGGGCAAAGTCGCCGATGACGGCCTCGAGACCTAGGCGACGCTCCGGATTGACGGCGGTCGGCAAGTTGATTCTGGCACTGCCCACATGAGGTTCCAGGCACGCGGACAGAAAACCGGACCAGGCACCGCAGACAAACGCCCGAAGTTCCAGGAACAGCCGCAGCGTGCCCTCATGGCGAGGCAGGGCAAACCGAAATCGCTCTGATGAATCACCCTCCTCTAGGCACGCGACCTCAACCTCGCGACCGTTGGCCCATAAGAACACCTTGCCGGCTGCTTCCACGACCAGTGCCAACTCGGACTGATGGCCTGGCAGGACTTCGGCGTACAGCCAATACCGGCGCAAGACCGGTTCGGCATGGGTGTCTGCCAGATCCAGTCGGTGATCGGCCAAACTACACCGATACATCCAGCGGTAGGCCTCGGATCCAACCTGCAGCGGCGGTTCCCACTCCACCGGACGTTGTTGCGTGTCGAGGTAGTCTGGCAGCGGTGGCTCTAGGCGGTCCTCAACTGTCTTCGCCTTGCAGTCTGCCGGTCCTGCCAACAACCAGTGATCGATGAAACCCTCGGAGGTTACCGGGTAGGGGATGGTGTTGACTTGCATGTTGTTGAGTTCTCAGCCGGTAATCACACTGCCGAGCACAGCTTCAGGAAGCGAAAGCTCAAACCTCATTGGATGACCTCGATGACAGACTTCTCTCTCTGCGCCAAATTCATTGCTAACCCATCCATTTGACCCTTGAAGGCTTATACCAATCCATCATGATTGGATTACTTGAGTGTCGGCGGGCAGGGCCTTCAGGGTCTTCCGGGTCCAGTTCCAGCCGCACAGTTGCCGCACCCGCTTGGGGTCGGCTTGCCACGCCTTCAGGATGGGTTCCAGGGCCGCCTGCTTGGCCTGCAGGTCCGGATAGACCCGTCCCTCGATGGCCCGGCGCAACTCCCGGAAGAAGCGCTCGACCGGATTCAGTTCGGGGGCATAGGGCGGCTGCACCACCCGGGGTGCGTCCACCGCCTGCCTGTCCTCACCCGTGTGGCCGCCGGCCCCGTCCCAGACCCAGCCGTCGATACCCGGCTCCTGCGCCCACACCCCCCAGATGCGGGCCATCTCTTCCCCCTTCATGTTCTTCTGCCAAGCCCACCACAGCCGTCCCGTCAGCGGATCGAGGGCGACGGCCACATAGGTGTACTTCCAGCCGATTTGCACGGCCTGGGTCACCGCCACGCCGCGCGGCGCCCACACCTTGCGCACCCGGCCGCGCAGCCCCAGCTTCATCTCGTCGCCCCATACAATCCCCTGCCCCGCCTGCAGCCCGACCGCCTTCAGGCGTTGCCCGAGCCCCCTTTTTTCCAAGCCGCCTGGGCTTGGGGGTCGGCCTGCGGATGGCGCGGCCGGGGCACCTTCAGCCGGATGCCCAGCCGCGGCAGCAGCGTGTACAGGCTGCCCACGGTGTAGGACACCCCGAACTGCGCCTCAAGCCAGTCCCGCACCGCGGCCGCCGTCGCAAACACGCCCGTGGCCGCCTCCGCCACCAGCTGCCGCTCCTGATCCGCGGTCAGGTAGGAAGGCTTGCCCGGACCGCCCCGCCGATGGGCCCGGATCTCGGCTACCCCTCCGGACCGGTACCAGCGCAGCCACTGCTGCACCGCGTTCCGGCTGACTCCCACCACGGCCGCCACCGCCGTCGGTCCCTCGCCCTGGCGCAAGAGCCACAGCGCATGCAGCCGTGTGCGCACTTCGGCCACGGCTTCGGCCCAGTACCGGGCATGCAGCGCAGCCGCCGTATCCTCCGCCGCCCAGACGATCGCCGTCTTGCGAGCCATGGCCGTCCCTCCCGGCACCACCCTCCACATGTCAAATAATGACAGTATACTGGATTGGTATTAGTGTATGTGGGCATAATACCAATCCAGCATGATTACGGCGTTTCAAGGTTGGCGGGCAAAGCTTCCAGGGCCTCCCGGATCCAGTCCCAGCCGCACAGCCGCTTGACCCGCTCCGGCTGGGCCTGCCACGCCTTCAGGACCGGCTCCAGGGCCTCCTGCTTGGCCTGCAGGGTCGGATAGACGCGGCCCTCGATGGCCCGCCGCAGCTCCCGGAAGAAGCGCTCGACCGGGTTCAGCTCGGGGGCGTAGGGCGGCTGCACCACCCGGGGCGCGGCCAGGGCCTGCACCTCCTGGCCCTTGTGGCCGCCGGCCCCATCCCAGACCCAGCCGTCAATGGCCGGCTCCTTTTCCCACACCCCCCAGATGCGGGCCATCTCCTCGCCCTTCATGTTCTTCTGCCAGGCCCACCACAGCCGCCCCGTCAGGGGATCGAGGGCCACCGCCACATAGAGGTACTTCCAGCCGATCTGCACCTCCTGGGACACCGCCACCCCGCGCGGTGCCCACACCTTGCGCACCTGGCCGCGCAGTCCCACGCGCATCTCGTCGCCCCACACGATGCCCTGGCCCAACCTCAGGCCGACTTCCTTCAGCCGGGCCCCGAGCCCCCTTTTTTCCAAGCCGCCTGGGCCTGGGGATCCGCCTGCGTGTGCCGGGGCCGGGGCACCTTCAGCCGGATCCCCAGCCGCGGCAGCAGCGTGTACAGGCTGCCCGTGGTGTAGACCACCCCGAACTCCGCCTCAATCCAGTCCCGCACCGCCTGGGCCGTCGCAAACACCCCCTGGGCCGCTGCCGCCGCCACCTGCTCTGCCTGTACCGGCGTCAGGTAGGAAGGGGTGCCGACCCCACCCTTGCGCCGTCTGCATACCTCGGCCAGGCCGCCCTCCCGGTACCACTGCAGCCACCGATGCACGCTGCGCAACCCCACGCCCACCGCCGCCGCCACGGCCGCCGGGGACTCGCCCCGACGCAACAGCCACAGCGCATGCAGGCGCGTGCGCACGGCGATTACGGTCGCCGCCCGGTACTGGGCGTGCAGGGCCGCTTCCGTATCCCCCTCGGCCCACACGATCGCGATCCGACGAGCCATGGGAACCCTCCCGACCAAGTGGCATCCTTACATTGCCACTATTGTACTGGATTGGTATAAGGGATCGGTTACTGGCTCTGTGAGTGACTATCATGCCCCAGCATCGTGCTTCCTTCCATGAACCCCCTGCCATGGACTGTCACACACTGCACAACGCCGAAGTCAAGGACATATGCCACCTTCAGCGCCAGGACCCTAGAGGCTTTGACAGGTATATGTGGGGCTCCAGGCATGGGGGATAGGCGGTTGCAACAGAACGTCCGGAACGCCAGCGTACAGTGTTCCGTGGCGGCGTTGCGGGCGAACAGACCACGCGGACGGGCGTGCGACCGGGTGGGGTGTGTCGGAGACGTGCCGGCCGGCCCGCGGGGCGCGTGGCCGGCGGTGGGCGTTGCGTATCGGAGGCGGGCATGGGGTCAATCCGGCTGTTCCCAGGGCGGGATCAGGTCGAAGTCGTCCGAGTCTCCTAGGAGTTGGGTGGTGATGGCCGGGATGGCGGCCAGCAGTTTCGGCAAGGTGGGCAGGTTCTCTCCCCAGTCGTTGAAGTACCAGCCGTCGGATTGGCCTTTGTGGCTGAACGTCTCGGCTTCGATGACGGCTTGGCCGTCTGTGTCTGGGTTGATCAGGGGGTGGTTCCTGACTCTTTGCAGCTGGCGTTGGACACGGGGCCAAATAGTGCGTTGCAGCAGGTCGGCTAGCAGGGCCTCTATGATGGTCTGGTTGAAGCCGGCGGCGAGGGCAGGACTGGTGATCCAGTCGAAGGCGTGGACGGCGGGCCATTCGGTCGGGGCGGGGACGGGCCGGTGGTCCCCGCGGGGGTAGTAGGCGATCGACAGGTTGAGACGGGGCGTGGGGCGTTCCTGGCTGAATCGGGCCTTGTCCCCTTCGTAGTAGTGGTCGTCTCCGAGTTCGGGGTTGCTCTGGGTCCGGCAGTTCGGGCAGATCCAACCTCGGGGCGGGCACTGTGGGCAGGTCCAGTACTCCCAGGTTTTGCGGCAGGTGGGGCAGGTTAGGCCGCGCCAAGTGTGGATACCTCGGCGTTGGCACAGTTCGCAATTACTGGGCTGTGGGTTCAGATCCTCGTAGTGCGTCATGGCTCTTCCTAGGACCAGTGGGGATCCCCTTTGATAGGTTATGTAACGCGGCGGTCCTGCTGCCGTGGAGGGTCACTGCATGCGGAAAGGGCAAGGAGGGCCGACGCATGGTCCTCGGGTAGAGTGGCGGCGTCACTCACCCACCCCACCTTGCGAGGGCCGTCATGCATCGATGCCGGTCATGGTACAGGATCCATCAGTTGCTGCACAGCCAG
The DNA here is from genome assembly GCA_965208365.1 of Caldilineaceae bacterium. Taxonomy (GTDB): domain Bacteria; phylum Chloroflexota; class Anaerolineae; order Caldilineales; family Caldilineaceae; genus Bin34. The sequence goes on from OZ242330.1 coordinate 4,585,264, forward strand.
CTGCCGCTCCCGCCGGGACCGCTGTCGGACAGTCTGGCCCTGTGGCTGTGGTCAGGCCATCGGCTTGGAAACCGTCTGGTCTGAACAACCGCGCGCATCACTGCGATCTCTCGTCAGGTGAACCAGATTCCGATCCGAAAGGTGTCTTGTTCGGCAAATCAGGCCGAACCGCCACATGTGTCTGCTGACTTGGTTTCGGTGGTTGCGAGGCGAGGTGGCTCCGATCCGGTTGCTTCTTCCCTGAAGTTCATGGTTGGTCCATGCGTCACCACCCTCGTGTATGGCCGCGCAGACATCCGTTGCGGACCAACCCTCAAATCGCATTCTCTACGCGTTGTGCGGTACAGGAACACCACGGCCTCCTAAGTCTGGAGTGTACGATACACCATACGATACAGTGTAACGTATGATGTACAATCACGTGTATTGGGACATCAAGAAGGAGTGTAGCCGAAGATGCCATCCCTTGTCGCAGTCATCCGGAACTCCGGATTCACATTATCCGAGTTGCACCGTCGCACCGGAGTCGCCCGACCAACGCTGTCACGCATCACGAACGGACATCAAAAGATGAGCCGACGGACTGTCAACAAGCTTGCACCAGTCCTCGGGGTGTCGCCCGAAGATCTTCTTCGGGCGCAGACGTCCCAACCGGCAGCACCGGAGATGGTTCGCATTTCCGCACTTCAACTCAAGCAATGGGGTGAGACACGCCGTGCTGAGGAGGAGCTTCCTGCTCTTGTCGATCGTCTGATCCGAAGCGAACTTTTTGCCTCCGGTGTCACCCGGGCACCTACCGGCGAACGGATAGTCGAGCGCGGTCAGGATATCGCAGTCAATAACCCGGCGTCGGCAACCCGGCACATTCCATCTGGCCAGTCGGTCTGGGAGGTGAGCACTGATAAGAAAAAGAAGGAGAAAGCAAACAAGGATGTGAGCCGACACAGTCTGCCGACGGATTGGCAGCATCAGGACACCTCCTACTTGTTTGTGACGACTTGGCCCTGGACAGACGGGAGTGAGTGGGCATCCCAGCAACTCCCCAAGCATCCTTGGAAATTCATCAGGGTCCTCGATGCAACTGATCTGCAAAGCTGGATCGAGGAAGCCCCCGGAGTTCAGCTCTGGCTAATGGAGCGAATGGGACTCAGTTTCGTGCGTGACGGCTTCCAATGGCTGCGTACAGCATCACAGGAGTGGAGTGCGGTCGCTAATCCCCCACTGACTCCAGCATTGCTCCAATCCAGTGTGGACAGGCATTTCACGGCATGGCGCGCGTGGCTTGATGCACCTTCTCCCCTCCCTCTAACCATCATCGGAGAATCGCGAGGCGAAGCTCTCCTCTTCATCCAAGCCTTGATTGAGCATGGTGCAACCCAGGATTCCCTGTTCCCCTTGGAAGGACTTTGCGTGAACACCGCAGAAGCACTGCGGCACTTGGTCGGTTCGCCTTCGCCGGACGTGGTTGTAATCCCCACGAATGACAGGGTACGGGATCTGGCTATTGCTTATTCCAACGTGCTTCGTGTCGTAGTACCGGCCACAGGCCAACCTCGGGTCCTGAATCCATTGGTAGTGGGTTCCGCCGGAACCAGGGCAGTTCGTGATTTCCTGATTGCGGGAGGGATCGATAACGGGCGGGCATCCCGGCTCGCTCGATCATCCGGAGGCTCAATCGGCGTGCTTCGACGGCTGACTCACAAATGTGGGCCCGAAGCACCTGAATCCCAAGTCCCTGCCCGACTGTCACCAATACTTGCAGTTGCCGGGCTCTTCGGGATCTGGGATGCAGGCTCACAAGCCGATCGCAAAGTTGTACTCCGGTTGACAGGGCAGAGACGCTATGAGGATCTGGAACAGGCATGGACGGAACTACTGAACCTCCCCGAATCCCCCGTGTGGATGGACGGCGAGCGGAGGGGGGTGAATTCACGGCTGGATACTTGGCAGCGCTTCACCGAAGGAGAGGTCATACCGCAGGCAATCGACCGGTATTTCTCCACCGTCGGCGTTGCTCTGAGAGAAGTCCCCCTCGTTCGTCCTCAGGATTTCCCGTTTCCGCCCGAGGACTTCCAGACGCTTCGCGACTCACAGGTCTCGAGCGAACTGCTCCGGGGCCTTGCTCAGGGACTTGCCCTTTTGGCAGCATTCGGAGACAACGTGGACCGGCGCCTCACAGGTCCTTCCGTCGTCCTGCGGGTAAACCAGGTGGTAGGCACCGCTCTCAAACACTTTACGGTTGATCGCCTGCGGGCTCTGCACACCATCCTGCCGCTACTTGCGGAAGCAGCGCCTGAGATGTTCCTGGAGATGATGGAAGCCGATCTGCAACAAGTGGACTCTGCCCAAAAGGCGCTCCTCAACTTTCGTAACGGAGACGACGATGCGTCGGAGCCTACTTTGCATCTGCTCGACAGCACGAATGCGTTGTATTACCGATCATCCTTAATGGAGGCGTACGAGGCTGTTGCTTGGTTCCCAGAGTATACGGAGCAAGCCATCAATCTGCTCTCGCTGTTGGCGGACAAGAAAGTCCTCGACCACCATGGAGGACAACCGCGACAGAGCTTGGAGACACTGCTCAACCCTTGGTACTGTGGCAGTGCGATTGAATCTGAACGACACTGCGTCATGCTGCGGAAGATTGCCGCAAGATACCCCGAATGGACCTTCGATTGGGTTTGTGAGTGGCTGCCTCCAGGTCCCGAAGTCGCTGAGACTGCCTATCTGCCACTCTGGCGAGGCCAGACGGACGGGGCGAACTCAAAACGACCCCAGGAACATCAAATGGTGGTTTGCCAAACAGCATCAGATATTCTGTTTCAGCACGCGGCAACCTCTGGGCAAACGATCCATGCAGCGATCCGAGCCCTAAACGTTCTGTCTCCTGGGGAGTCTTCACGCATCTGGAAGTGTGTTTCCACGTGGATGAATTCAGACAGCTGCAATGACGAAGAACGCGCCACCCTCGTGCGTCACCTTACTGCAATTGCACATGGAGAACTCAGTCTATACACACGTGAAGACATCCGTGAGGAGGCAGTTCGTATCCTCGGGGAACTGTCCGATATTCCAGTGGAAGCACCAGTCGCCTGGCTCTTTGACGACGACGCATCGATCCGGGAGTATCGGTCCGACGACTCGGACTGGGAGGTCACCTTTGAACGCCTGGAGCAAAAGCGGTGTTTAACCCTTCGGGAACTCCTGGATGCAGGTGGTATCGATGACATCCTCTCACTTGTTCCCTCGATTGAAAACACTCGCCTATTGGGTACGGTGGCATCTCGCGTGCTGTCCACGGATGAGGTTCATTCAGTAGTAAGCCGCGCCCTCCAAACGGGAGGCGATGATGCACGATCACCCTTACGGCAATTCATTCAAGAGCTTTTGGACCAAATCGATGATGTGGACGCGGATGCCCTCACGGACGAAATCCAGTCTAGTAGTTTCGCAAAACAGAATCCGGTCTGGCTACCTTGCCTCCTGGCGTGTCTTCCCCTCGAACTTGGATCTGTACGCGCAGACCGACTGTCAGGGCAGGAACTCAAGCGCTACTGGGAACTGTTTGATCCGGGACGATACGTGATACCCCCGGAACGGAAAGACTGGCTGATCACTGGACTGTGTTCCGTGGGCCGTCCACGAAAGGCTCTCTTGGCTTTACGCGCAGACTTCGAAGGAGCACAAACGGAATCGCTCCTGTTTCTTATTGACACGTTGCTTCGTTCCACAGAACAAGTACCTCATTCCAAACAGCACAAGTTGGACACCGGTGAAACGGAATTGATCACAGCCATCCGGAAACGATCCGATCTGAGTCCGGCCGATGCTGAGCGTATCGAGTTTTTGTTCTTCCACATGTTCGAACCCGACGCGATGCCGGCTCTAGCCAAATCCGTTGCAAGTAGTCCTGCATGGCTCCAAGATGCCTTGATGCTTTGCACGACAAGGCGGGACGGTGGTGACGATCCCCCTGAGTGGACAGAGCGCAAAAATAATGCCCCTGAAGGACTTCAACGCCGAGCCTATCGGCTCTTCCAATGGTTGCCACGGCTCCCCGGTACGACCTCAAGCGGTTTCGATGTGCATCAAGGTGTTGCATGGACAGAGAAATTCCTAACCTTCGCAGAGGAACACGATCGTCGCGAGGACGCGGAGAGCCTTCTGGGATCTGTGTTCGGAAACGCAGGTTTCCACGAAGACGGTTCGCCAACAGACGAGTTGACCCAACTGCTGGAACAGATCCGTTGTACTCGCATTGAGCAGGGGATCGTGACAGTTGTAGGCAGCCGGCTGGGAGCCGTAGTGCTTCCGGATGGTGGTGCTGGCCGACCCTTCCATAAGCTCGCGGATTTCTATCGGGAACTGGAGCTTCGTTATCGCGATTCAGCTCCCCGCACAGCTAGAGTTCTGCGGCTTCTACAACGTGAATTTACGAGTCTGGAGAGGTGGGCCGACGATCATCAACGGTTGCAAAACCATCTGGACGCTCATGGATAGTGGCCCCGTACGTAGGCTCTGTCAGGATGCGGATCGGCGCCTTGGACTTGGCGGCCCACAGGGATTACTGGATCGGCGGAAAGTCTAGTTTGGACAGCGGAGTCGACTCGTGGGCACCCTTGCCGTCTCCTTTAGTGGGATGGCCAATGAGGTCGTGTGTAAGTCCAATGTCTACCATATCGCCAAGGTTCGCTATCGGCACCGAGAGCGGGTGCTGGACTTCTGTGTCTGGATAGAGACCGGTCCGTTCGAAAGACCGGCGACGACAGCAGTCAACCCCGCAGTTCCCGACGCAGGGCCTTGAAGCGGCCGTGGGCCTCCAGGGCTGCCGCCACCGAATCCTGACAGCCGTTGTGTGCCAGCAGTGTGCCTTTCATCCACAGGGCCCGGCCCTACTCTCTCAGAGGGTGTATGGAAAAGCGGCATAGGGCCGGAAAAGGAGGGTCGGGAGTAGGATTCACTTGTCTTACGAGCGGCCTTGCCCCCGCTCCTCCTGTCATACCCTACATCGCCCCCTCATGGAACGCCAACCCTACGATACCGACCTGTCCGATGCCGAGTGGAAGCGCATCCGCCCCCTGCTGCCCGCCCCCTGCCCGCGCGGGCGTCCCATCGCAGTGCCCCGCCGCGAAATCGTGAATGCGATCCTGTATGTGCTGCGCAGCGGCTGCGCCTGGCGACTGCTGCCCCACGACCTGCCGTGCTGGACCCTGGTCTACTGGTACTTCCAGGTCTGGCGCGCCAACGGCCTGTGGGAGCGCATCAGCACCGCCCTGCGCGGACAGCTGCGCCGAGCCGCGGGCCGGAAGACCTCGCCCAGTGCCGGCATCCTCGACAGCCAGTCGGTGAAAACGACGGAAACCCCCGGTCTGCGAGGGTACGACGCCGCCAAGAAGGTCAAGGGCCGCAAGCGCCATCTGGTGGTGGACACCCTGGGGCTGCCCCTGCGGGTGGCCGTGCAGGCGGCCGACGTTCAGGACCGGGATGGCGCCCGGCAGGTCCTGGACCGTCTGCAGGACGACTTTCCGCGCCTGCGCGTGGTCTGGGCCGACGAGGGCTACCGGGGCCCCAAACTGGGCGACTGGGTGAAGGCGCAGGGCACCTGGCAACTGGACATTGTCCGCCGCGACCCCGACGCGGAGGGCTTCGAGGTCCTGCCCAAACGGTGGATTGTGGAGCGCACCTTTGCCTGGCTGGGCCGCCATCGGCGCTTGAGCAAGGACTACGAGCGGCGCCTGGACTCTTCCGAAACCTGGATCCACATTGCCCTCTCCCGGTGCATGCTGAAGCGCCTCAGCATGGCCTGAGGGCACTTTCCATACACCCTCTCAAAGTTGTACAAAGTCGAGCTTTGGAACCAGGCATACCTTCCAACGCTGCAGGCAGCCCCTCCACAATGCGTGCGGTTTCCACACTCACATGCACCAAGCGCCGCAGATGCGACACCAGTTCCGCCGGATTGTCCGAGAACCAAGCGTTGGGGTCGTTGACAATGCCACTTTCCTTGTCCTGACGGATGCGTAGCCGGTCCACAGCCCATTCCAGCGGAGTACGCCCATTGACCACATAGGAATGGGCCGCGTCGGGAATACCGCGCAGCGTGACCACAGGGGTAACGTGCAGTACGGAGCGATCCGGTGCCTTGCGCGTACCACCCCATTGCATGGCCTTATTGCCCAGGCGGTAGACGCTGTCTCCAATGCCATTTACGTCCACCGACAGCCCGTGCTCAGGACAGGTCTCATAGCCCAAGTGCAAGGCCGCCAGTTCTGCGCCCGCGTCCTGGAACGCGTTGAAGTTCGAAACAAAGGGGATGCGTGGCAGGTCCTTGGACAGATCCGGCTTGTACCGGGCTCGGTAGTCTGGAGCGTGAAGCAAGCCGTACAAGTAGTGCCAGATGTCATCCTTGGTGATCTGCAGATCTGGGTACTGGTTGCGGAACTGCTGCAGACACCAATTGGTAATGTTGTCCACGCGGCGGTATCCAAGTACGGAATCCACGCCCGTGCTGTCCACCTGTGCCCAAGCATCCGGGCTGTGGGGATCATGGGTCTCGTAATGCCAGCGGGAGAACCATTGGGCCTTTGAAACCAGTTCCAAGTCCGGTATGAAGCCGGTAATCAGACAGGAGAACGGTGTGGTAGCTCCCTTGCCTGTGACACCAATGACTTGGTTTGGTGCGTCCGGAGAGGGGAACATGAACGGCATCTGGTATCGGCGTTGAATGAGCGTAGCATCGAAGTACAGTACCTGTTTGAAGAATGGACGATACATGCTTGTACGTAGCTGGTCAGACCGGTATTCCAGTTCCTGATTGCGCCGGAAACGATCCCGAAGATCACCATGCCACTTGATCCGACTGGGAGCATCATTGTGCGTAGCTGTCTCCACACTGATTTGTCCAACTTCCACCTGCTGGCGACCATCCTCGTAGAAGGCAACCATGTCCTGTGCCCGGTGTGCCAGTAGCGTCCGGTCAGAAGCATAGAGCCAAGCGTCGCCGCCCGTAGCTACACCTCGGGAATAAAGACGGGCGGCGACGCTTGGCTTCGAAGATTTTTTGCTTTTGGCCTCTTTGCTGCCCAATGGCATGAACACCTGGTAGGCCGGATCGCGCTGTTCCAGCCAGTCGTGGTGTACATCCGGTTGAATATCCTGCCAGTCGGGGATGTCGGCAATGGAACCGTATTCCCTGATCAGTTGCAGCTTCTCTTCCCGTGACAGGTAATCCCCAATGTCCCGGTAGCGGATCTGGCAGCCACCCTGGTGGTCGGGCTCCCGTACCAGAACCATGATGGCAACAGGCGTGCGGGAGCCGGAACCGAATATCTTGCCCCCTTCCTACCGTGACCGTTCGCCTTGGGTGCGCTGGTTCCCCCGCAGATGGAATACGTACAGATGGGAGAACTCTTCAGCCAGACAAGCGCGCAGGCCGGCATCGGCATTGCCATCGATGAAGGAGCCGTTGGTCACAAAGGCAATGACTCCCTGCTCGCCAATCCGGTCGCTGGCCCAGCGAATCGCAAGCTTGTAACTGTCGTAGAGCGAAACCTTGTTAGTGACGTTGCTGTGCTTGGCATAGGTGTCCTGGACGCGCTGCTCCAGATGCGGATAGGACACGTTGGGATTGTCGTCTGTCGCGCTCTTCTGGCCTGCCGAGTAGGGTGGATTGCCCACAATGACCGTAATGTCCTGGTCTTGCTGTCGCTGCACGCGCTGACTGTTGACGGGTAGGGATGCCGGCAAGCGGCCCTCCCCTTCACTCAGGTTGAAGGTGTCCGTGAACACAATGCCTTCAAACGGCGCATACTCGCTCTCCATGCCCCGCCGCCCGTGGTACGCCTCCTCGATGTTGATGGCGGCAATGTAATAGGCCAGCAGGACAATCTCGTTACCATGCAACTCCGAGGCGAACTTGCGTACCAGGTCTGCATCCCGGATCAGCTCGGGATTCTGCAGCAGCCGCACGATGAAGGTGCCCGTCCCCGTGAACGGGTCCAGGATATGCACATTCTCATCCATCAACCGCCGGCCAAAGTGCTGCTGCAGGGCATGGTCCGCGGAGTTCAGGATGAAGTCCACCACTTCCACGGGTGTGTAGACAATGCCCAGGCGTTCTGCATCCTTCCTCAACGCCACCTTGAAAAAGCGTTCGTAGAGTTCCAGCAGCACCTTCTGACGGGCCTCGGCATTGTCCAGGGCACGAGCACGCTGGCGCACGCTCTCATAGAACGGCTCCAGGTCCCGCGTCTCGTTCTCCAAACCCTCTGTCTCCAGCAACTCAACCAGTCGCGATAGGGCGCGGGAAACCGGGTTGAGGCCGACGAAGTCATAGTCGGCAAACAGTGCCTGGAACACCGGGCCCGTAACCAAGTGCTGGGCAATCATCGCCACCACATCCTCGGCCTGCAGCTCCCGGTGCAGAGTGCGGCGCAAATCGGATAGGAACGTCTGAAAACGGTGATGCAGGGCAATGCGCTCCGGATCCGCCAGCAGGCCCGTCACACGGGTGCGGATGCGATCCGCGATCTGGGCCACATCCTCGGCCCACTGCGGCCAGTACTTGCGGTCCCCACACTTCTCCACCACCTTCGCATAGATGGCTCCCGGTGGTATCCGGTACACCAAGTCCAGGGCCAGCTGTGAAATGTGATCTCCACCATTGCCGTCGCCGTTGTCATCACCGCGGCCTCCGTTGATGATCTTGATGCGCGGCGAGGGACTGCGGTTCAGGTCCAGGGAATTGATCTCCAAGTCAAAGCGGTCGTCGTGGCTGCGCAGGGCGCGTAGCACACTCCATACCACCTGGAACGTCTTGTTGTTGTCCAAGGCCTGCGTCGGATCATCGTCCTCACTGATCACCACGGGCAGGATGATGTAGCCCATCTGCTTGTCCTCGGCCTTCCGCATGACGCGGCCCACGGCCTGCACCACGTCCACCTGCGACTTGCGCGGGGCCAGGAACAACACGGCATCCAGGGCCGGCACATCCACGCCCTCGGTTAGACAACGGGCATTGGTCAGCACCCGGCACCCGATCCGGTCGTCGGTTTCCTCCGTCTGCAACCAAGCCAGCTTGCGCTGCCGGTCCAGCGAGTTCTGCGTGCCGTCCACATGCTTCACTTCCAAGGGCAGCAGGGATGCCTGGTGTTCCTCGTCCGTCTGCCGGCGCACGATGTCCACCACATCCTTCCAATGGGTTTCCACCATCTTGGAAGTCTTGATGGTGTTGGTAAAGGTGATGGCACGCAGTAGCGGGTTGTACTGGTTGCCTGTCACATTCCGGTCCGACAGAACGCCCTCGGGATCGGCCAAGGCCCCCCAACATCCCAGGAGTTTGACTGCATCGTCCAGATTCAGACCGGACTCCTGCTCGGTCGCCAGCAGGTTCTCCAGTGCCACCGACACCTGACCCGATTTCAGCGTCAGGATGATGACTCGGTAGTCCGTCAGCCAGTCACCCTCAATGGCCTCCGAAAACGCCATACGGTAGAAGCGGGGACCATAGACGCTCTCATCGTCCATTGAGTAGACTTCCAGTTCCCGGTTGGTCGCCGCTCGGTTTTGGGCTGCCGATGTATAGATCCGGGGCGTGGCGGTCGTGTACAGCCGCTTCCGGGCACGGATCCGGGCAGTGTCATGCACCAGACGGAACGGTGAGATCTCCCGGCTACCTTTCTGATTGACTGCAGCGTCTTCCACACCCGTCGTGCGGTGCGCCTCATCGCACACCACCAAGTCGAAGGCTGGTGCGCCCTCGACTTGGGCCGCCGCCACAAGGGGTAGGGATTGGTAGGTGCAGAACACTACCGTCAGGGCCTCCGGGCGCCCCTTCCCCAAACCCACCTGAATCTTCGCCGGGTCTGTGGTCACGGGGTAGTCCAATTCCAGCAGCGAAGCATCCTCGTCATCGCGTCCGGCACGGGTATCCGAGCAGATGCCGAGGTAGCGCAGGGGCAGCCGTTTCTGCACACTCCACTCTCGCATGGTCTGAGCCATCAGTGCAATGGACGGCACCAGGTACAACACCCGGCCACCCAGGCCTGCCATCCGCTCCGCAATCCAGAGCGTGACAGCGGTCTTGCCCGTGCCGCAGGGCAGGATCAGCTGTCCACGATCATGGACGGCAAAGCCCTCACACACCTTGTCCACGGCTTCCTGCTGGTAGGAGTGTGGCGTGTAGGGTTCGCGTGTCCGAAACTCCAGGTTTTCCGGATCGTTTACATAGCGCAACCAGTCCACATCCCAGCTGTTCAGTTCCGAGGCATCCAGCACCCGGCACGGCTTGGGCGAGTCCTGCAGGACTTTCAAGGCATGACGTTGAATGGCTCCGCCTGTGTTGATAATCAGGCGTGAGGTGTACTGCGTCGGCTCCGACTTCGCCAGAAAAGAGTCAATTTCTTTCTTGGGCACGGGCCGGTGGGGATCAAAGAACTTGCACTGGATGGCACAGAGGCCTCCTTCACGCTCTTCGGCCACCAGATCGATACCCGTGTCCGGTCCATCGCGGTCCGGCCACTCATTCCACAGCCACACGCGCTCAAAGCGATCCCCGTAGATGCCCGGCTCCCTGGTCAGGGCGGCTTGCATCAAGTGTTCGAAGGAGCGGCCCATGCCAAAAAGGTCGGTGGCACGATCGCGGAGAATCGTCAGGGCTTCGTCAAAATGGGGCATGGGTGAAGGTTGCAGGTATGGTTATCGGTATCGGACCGTTAATACTACAGTTGCCATTACCTTTTGGAGCCCAATTTTTTCGCACCCACCGCCACACCCGGCTCCACATCCGTAGACTCCGCCACCATCAGCGGTTGGTAGACCGGCCTACCAACCGCTGACGACTTCCAGGCCGCCTGGGCCTGGGGATCGGCCTGCGTGTGGCAAGGCCGCGCCATCTTGAGCCGGATCCCCAACCGCGGCAGCAAGGTGTACATACTGCCCATCGTGTAGACCGCCCCGAACTGCTCCTCGATCCAGTCCCGCGCTGCGGCCGCCGTCGCCGTCGGTCCCTCACCCAGGCGCAACCACCACAGGGCATGCAGCCGCGTGCGCACTTCGGCCACTGGCTCGGCCCGGTACCGGGCATGCGGCACCTCCTCCGTGTCCTCCGCCGCCCAGACAATCGCTGTCTTGGGAGCCATGGTCCCTCCCGGCACCATCGTCCACATATCAGTAATGACAGTATACTGGATTGGTATAAATTTCTCCGATAATATCCATATGCCCTGAACAATACCATTCCGTTTGCTAGCCAACCCGGTGCGATGATTTGGAAACCGTTCAACGCGTTGTGATTTTCCGCCCCACATACACAACATAGAGTTGATTTCCGGGAGCCACAGGCCAGGTAAAATGAAGTCGCAATAAGGTTCTTGTTATTTTCCCGTGAAACCCACATAGTACCGATCGATCGGACAATTCAGGAACACGGAATGATAGTCGATTTTTGAACTCTCGCTTCTCGGTATCGGAAGAATCAGAAAAATGGACACCACCCTTGAAGTGATCGTCATACAATTGCCGCCAAGCCGGGGTATTCCGTGCATTGTTCTCTTGGAGTTCCATAAGCTGATTCAACACAGCAAGACGTTCACAAATCTGAGCCGCAGCACTCGACGCAAAAGGTCGACCTCTAAGATCTTCAAAGCAATTAGGAGTGAATGCAAGCCGATCAAAGCGGCGTTGGACAACCTCCTGCAACTGGGTCCATGTCTTCAGCGGAGGCTCGGCCTGCTGCAACGCAGTCTTCAACTCCGATTGTTCCCAGAAATTGGAGACTGAGACTTCGCGGTGGGATTCACCAATACAATCCACTTTGATCGGGGTATACTCCCAATTGGAAGGAGTCAGGCTCACTAGGCTGCAGTCTGTGCCGGACAGAATCCTGCTTGCGGCATCAGCTATTGCGGAATCCGTGACAAGTGTTCCTTGGTGTTCGTACCAGTCATCAAGGTTGTGAACCATCCCATCGTCCCAGAAGGGGCCTTGTTTTTGAAGCCAACTTAAGAATGCCCGTTTCTGATCTTGGGAAAACTGCTGAATGGCATCATGTACGGTGCTGGTGGAACTGATGGGTCTGTAAACATCCACCTTTTTGACATACACTTCGCGTCCAAACTCATGTGCAATCCTTCGCATGTGCATGATGCATGTCAAAGACTCTTGGAACGAACTACTGTGTCCAAATTGCCCGTGGATGGAAAGGTCATTTAGTAACAAGTCCATGTTATCAAGCCCATCCAGCGAAGTAGTTCATGTCTTTGTCAAATTGATCAAAAAAACCTTCAGGCCAGACATCTACGTTGCCTGCACTGTCCAAGGCCATGCTTAGCACTTGTGCCTCTTCCTCGAATTGATTCTGGAAAAAGTGAATGGCGACCTGTTCAGCTTTCAACTCTTGGTCCTTTACAGAACGGCGAATGCCGTTCAGGATATGGTCACTGTGACTCTCGACAAGCAATTGGTGTCCTGCTTTCGTTGCTTCGGCTAGGAATTGACCCATAAGAGCTTGGCCCGCGGGATGCAAGTGTACTTCGGGGTTCTCAATCAAGTGAATGCTACCTGGAGGCGCAGCTAGTATTGACACAATGATCGGCAGAACTTGGGTGATGCCAAACCCGACATGGACTGGACGCAAGAATCCTGTCTCGGGTCGTGTGCGAATACCTAGAGTCACAGCGTTGGTATTGGGCACCCGCGTCACGTCCAATGCTGTACCCCCAGGGAATAAGGTCCCTAAGCGTGCTTCAACTTGTGCACGTAGTGTAGGTGGTGCACTGAGAAGACGGAGTTCGCTTGGAATTCGATCATCCTGTGTGAACAACACGCTGATGGCGTGTTCTCCTGCGGGGCCTACTACGGGTCCCCGATGGACATCATGCAGTGGGTAGACCTCACGAGGCCCTGCCCTTTCGGCCGAGATATAGCTAAGCGAGCGTACCGAATCCACCATAGCAACAGCTTCGGGTTCGGAGTTGGGAGGTAGGAGATGTTGGAGAGTCGTAGGTCTGTGGGGAACTAAGTCTCCCACACTAACACTGTCGACAGCCAGCGACATCTCGTGCCGCCCACCCTTGAAAGTCCAGCGACAACTGGTAGAGGTATTGAGGAGTGCCATACTGAAACGATCGCGCCCTTCGTGGTGAAGCGCATCGGACACGGTACCTAGATTGACGGTGCTGCCATTGAGCAAAAGGCGGGTTGACCACTCGTTGGTTCGCATCGTCTGCTGCAACAAGACAAGGGACTGCAGTACCGTGGATTTCCCCGACGCATTCGTACCTGACAGGAGCGTTAGGGAACCAAGTGGCAGTTTGAGTAGACTAAAGCACTTGAAGTGCTCCAGTTCAAGCTGGGTAATCATCGAAGACCTCTTGGAACATCCTTTGGACGGCTTCGAATCTAACGATAACCTTGCGAGTGTCATTTGTACCAGACGTTATGGCCGTCACAAAGTCCTCGTTTTCCATGAGTTTGTGGAATGCCGAACGCAGACAGGAAGCCCGTGTTTCCACCATCTGCGTTGCAAGACGTGAAAGCCCAGTAGCCATCACATCCCACAGTGAGGCATTGATTACGCTACGGCGCGTCTGGCATTCTCGATATTTGCGAAAAGCGTGTGCCTTGAAGACTGCAAGATTGTTTCTGAGACCATTCTGAAATTCCTTAGACAGCACTTCCAGCTCACTGTTTTCCATCCTGTTCATGCGCTTAAGTGTTTGAGCTAGAAAGTCATCCATATCGCCGCGATAGGCGCGATACGACAGAATTTGAAAACCACAAAAACGATTAACAAATTCCCGATCGCGCATGGTAGAACGTCTCAAGCTGTTGCCAGTGGCATCCAGAAAGATTTGAGAATTTGCTTGGTCCTTAAGAAATCGCGTCCCAGAACCCAAGTAAAGGGAATTCCGCATCTGTTGCCGGGTCAGAGGTTCACCACTGTTGACACGTTCAAAAATATCCAGACGTGCTCTTTCTGGAACCTTCGCGTCGATTACATACATGACCAAATTGCAGTCTTCAACTCGATTTTGCAATCTGGGTGACAGATCCTCAAATTTTTTTCGGTCCAAGTCCAAACTGTCTTTGAGGCGGAGTCGCAAGCCACCTTCCACAAAATTTTGAAAGGTAGAAAGACGCTGCAAACCGTCTACAACTGCCATACAACCATCCTCGTCTTCCGCCAAATAAAAGACAGGGAGCGGTATCCGCATCAGGACTGATTCGATCAACTTGCTCTGCTTATCTTCCTTCCAAATGAATTCGCGCTGGAAGTCAGGGTCCATCACAAACTGTTCGCGACTAATTCTCCGCAACACGTCGTGAACGGTGCGCGCTTCGGTCCTGATTAAAAATTCATCAATCGGGTAGTTTCCCCAGGAAAGGTCCTCGTCATGCCCAAGTCCTTCGGGCTCTTCTCTCTCTGATTCAACAGTTTGGGTGTAAGAGGTCATCAGTTCTGCTCCATTGCTGTAGCTGTGAGTCCCATCGACAGGGGTTGTGGCAGCCGAAGGCCGGGAGCCAGCCACAGTCCCACGACGATCCCATGTATCTCCGGTTTGCGGAGGGTAGAAGAACGGAATCCACCGATGGTTGTGCTAGGTGCCGGCATTGCGTGTTGGTACAACGTCCTATTGAATGCTGCTGTTTGTGGTCAGTAGTTCACAGGCAGATTCTCGGAATTGCAAGACTGCGCACATGGTTGTAACAGCATAGGCTCCAAACTTTGCATTGTATTTGGTGACAGGCCTGTCCGCAGTTTGTTCCCAACCTTTTGAATCGTAACATGTTTTCAAGGGTAACCTGTGGCAGTGGGAACGGTTGCCATGCGTTTGGGAGTTGGAGATCCGAGCCATACGCATGCAGGACCTCGTTTGGCCGAAGCATCCCTTCAGCGACTAGTGCCGACCAGCATGTCTGGAGCGTGCCCCGGATGCGCATCTGGTAGTTGGCTCACTTGGCTGAACCGAACCCGTCTTCAGCAATCATCATGGCTGGTGATGCAGCATCAACCAGCTTCAATCCTAGCCAACTTCATTCCGTCAACTTGAGGTCGACCCAACGGCAGCAAGTGTCAATTCACCGGCGAAGTGGCAGGCAGCATGATGTCCCGGTGCCACTTCAACCCATGGCGGAGCCTCTTTCCGACAGATTTCCTCGGCATAGTGGCAGCGGGGATGGAAATAGCAACCACTGGGCAAATCGGCAGGGTTGGCCGTCTCGCCCTTCAGTACGATCCGTTCCTTGTGCTGATCCGGCTCGGACTTGGGCACAGCCGACAACAGGGCCTCAGTGTACGGATGGCTGGGCACGCTGAAGATGCGCTCGGTCGTGGCCGTCTCTACCAATTTGCCGACATACATCACCGCCACACGGTCTGACACATACTCGACCACGCTCAAATCGTGAGCAATGAACAGAAACGTCAGGCCAAACTCCCGCTGCAGTTCCGGCAGCAGGTTGAGAATTTGGGCCTGGATGGACGCATCCAGGGCCGAGACCGGTTCGTCCGCCACGATCAGGCGCGGCTGGGTTGCCAAGGCGCGGGCGATTCCAATCCGCTGCCGCTGGCCTCCGGAGAAGGCATGCGGGTACCGCCTCAGATGATCGATGTTGAGACCGACGCGTGAGGCCAAGTGCTTGACCTGGTCCTCCAGGTCCGTACCGCTGGCCAGGTTGTGGGTGCGGATGGGTTCGGAAATGATGTCGAACACGGGCAGCCGCGGATCCAGGGACGAATAGGGATCCTGAAAGATCATCTGGGCGTAGGGGCGAATGGCCTGCAGCTCCTTCTGCGACAGGGCGGCCATGTCCCAACTCTGCCCCTCGTGGTGGAACCACACTTCTCCGGCCGTGGGGTCCACGGCCCGCAGCATGCAGCGTCCCACAGTGGTCTTGCCGCTGCCGGACTCGCCCACCAGGCCCAGAGTTTCGCCCGGATGGATCTCGAAGCTGACATCGTCCACCGCCTTGAGCCAGCCCTGCACACGGCGGAACATACCCTTTTCGATGGGATAGTACTTGCTGAGGCCCCGGACTTCGACCAGGGGCTTGGCCCGCTCGCTCATGCCGGCGCCCTCTCCAGTGTCCCGATGCTGCCGTCCTCAAGCTGGATCGAATCACTGTGGAGGAAGCAACGCACCTGATGGCGGTCCGCCACTTCCGCCAAGGCGGGAATGTGGCGGTTGCACACTCCCTCCATGACCTCCTCGCAGCGATCGTGGAATCCGCATAGCGGCGGTTGGTTGATGGGACTGGGCACCGTGCCGCGAATGGCGGCCAGCGGCTCGCCCTTTTTGGTGTGTCCCAGTTTGGGGATGGACCGCAGCAGCCGCACCGTGTACGGGTGCTTGGGGTTGTAGAAGATTTCCCTGACCGTCCCGTACTCCACCACGCGGCCAAGGTACATGACGGCCACCCGGTCGCAGACCTCGGCGATGACGCCCAGGTCGTGCGTGATGTACAGCACCGCCATGTGGAACTCGTCCTGGAGGTCGTTGATCAGCTCCAGGATTTGGGCCTGCACCGTGACGTCCAGGGCCGTGGTCGGTTCATCGGCGATCAGCAAGCGCGGCCGGCAGGCCAGGGCGATGGCAATCATGACCCGTTGGCGCATGCCACCGCTCAATTGATGGGGATACTCGTTGATCCGCTGCCTGGGGTTGGCAATGCCGACGCGGGCCAGCATGTCGACGGCGATCTCGTCGGCTTCCTTGCGGTCCCGGGTTCGGTGAAGGAATAAGGTTTCGCGAATCTGATTGCCGATGGAGTGCACCGGCGACAAGCTGGTCATCGGTTCCTGAAACACCATCGAGATGTCGCGCCCGCGGATGGCCCGCAGTTCGGAACCGGAGAGCGCCGGATCGGCCAAATCCACAGTCTCCCCTTCAAGCTCCATGTGGATTTCGCCGCCTTCGATCTGCCCGGGCCTGGGCACAATCCGCATGATCGAGTGGGCGGTCACGCTCTTGCCGCATCCGCTCTCGCCGATCAGACCCAGGGTTTCCTGGGGATCCACGGTGAACGAAACACCGTCGACGGCCTTGACGATGCCGTCGGACGTGCGAAAGTGGGTTCTGAGGTTGCGTACGTCGAGAAGAGGGCTCACAGCCGATCCTACTTGTAGGGATCCGCGGCATCCCGCAGGCCGTCGCCGAGGAAGTTGAAGGCCAGGACGGTCACAACCACAAACAGGACAGGCGAAACCATCCACGGATACAACTGGATCGCATTCAGGTTGCCGGAGCGCTCCAGCAGCACCCCCCAACTCACGGCGGGGGCACGGATGCCCAGTCCCAGGAAACTCAGCGCGGTCTCGCCCAGGATCATGCCGGGCACGGCCAGGGTCAGGGCCACAATCAGGTAGCTCATGAAGTTGGGCAGCATGTGGACGCGAATGTTGGTGGGCACGCTGACCCCCATGATGCGGGCCGCGGTCACGTAGTCGAGCTCGCGCAGTTCCAGCAACTTGCCGCGCACGACGCGGGCCAGACCGCCCCAGCCCACCAGCGAGAGCAGGCAGACGATGGCGAAGTAGGTCTTGATCACGCCCCAGTCCGGCGGCAGGGCCGCGCTGAGGGCAAACCACAGCGGAATTGTGGGTATCGAAATCAGGAACTCGATCACCCGTTGGATGATCACGTCGACAATGCCCCCGAAGTATCCGGAGATGCCTCCCAGGACGACGCCGATCAGGAACGACACCGTGACCCCGACGAGCCCGATGGTCAGCGAGATGCGCGACCCGAAGATGACTTGGGACATCAGGTCCCGGCCGATATCGTCCGAGCCAATCAGGAACAGGCGGCCGGGCTCCTCGACGGCGAACAGGTGCCGTTCCAGGGGAATTAGGTTCCAGAGCCGGTACGGCTCCCCCTTGCCGAACAGGTGGATGGGATGCCGGGCTTCCGGATCGGGTGTGAACTTCAGCTCCAGGGTATAGCTGTCCCTTTCCTTGACCGATCCGTAGACGAACGGCCGTTGCAACCGCCCCTCGTGGGCAAATTGGATGCGCGTCGGGGGATGGTAGATGGCTTCCGGGAAGCGCGTGCCCATGTTGTAGGGCGCGATGAACTCCGCCAGGATGGCAAAGGTGTACAGGATCGCCAGGATGACCATGCCGACCATGGCCAGGCGATGGCGGCGGAAGCGCTGCCGAATCAACTGCCACTGCGACGCGAGGTAGTAGCTTTCCTGCTCGCGGCTGGCGGCATTGACCGTGTCGACGACGGTCGGTTCGAAGGCGGACATCGGATGGGTCAGTCGGACACGGGCAACGCGGCACCGGCTAGTTGACGCGAATGCGCGGGTCCAGGGAGTAAAGCAGCATGTCGGAGACGAAGGTTCCGATCACCGTCAGCGAGGTCAGGAACAGCAACAGGCTGCTGGCGATGAACATGTCCTCCGCCACCAGGGCGCTGAACAGCATGGGGCCGACCGTGGGCAGCTGCAGGACCATGTCGGTAATAACCGTACCGGACACGATGGCCGGCAGTTCCCAGCCGATGGTGCTGGTGATGGGGTTGAGGGCAACCCGAATCGGGTACTTGAACAGCAATCGGATTTCGGCCACGCCCTTGGAACGGGCCGTGACCACGTACTGCTTCTGCAGTTCGTCCAGCAACGTCGCCCGCATGACCCGGGCCACGCCGGCCGTGCCGGCGGTGCCCACGATGATCATGGGCAGCGGGATGTGCTTGAGCAGATCCAGGAACTTGGCCCAGCTCCAGGGCGCGTTCAGGTACTCGGTCGAGTAGAGGCCGCCCACCGCGCCGCCGGCGTTGAAGATGATCACCATCAGGATCAGGGCCAGCAGGAAGTTGGGCGAAGCCAGGCCCAGGAAGCCCACGATGGTGAAGAAGTAGTCAAGGACGGAGTACTGAAAGACGGCCGACACGACGCCAATCAGGATCCCGACCACATAGGCAAAGGTCAGTGAACAGACCGAAATCAGGGCGGTGACACCGATGCGCTCGGCCACCAGTTCGGAGACCGGCCGCACCTGCTGGAAGGACCAGCCCAGGTCCCCCTGCAGAACATTGGTGAACCACTTGACGTACTGGATGTAGACCGGCTGGTCCAGGCCGAACTGGATGCGCAGGGCATCCAGAACCTCCTGCTCCACGACCTGGCCCGTGGCGGCGTACCGCACCGCCAACGTTGTGATGTAGTCGCCGGCCGGCAACTGGATGATGACAAAGGAGACCATGCTCGTCACAAGGATGAGCAGGACCATATAGAGGAACCGGCGCGTCAGGTAGGCCCACATGCCGCCACCCGTTCAGGAAAGGGACAGGGCCGCCGGCTTCACACGGAAGCCGACGACTCTGTCGTCCGACACAATGCGATAGGGACTATTCGTGGATGAAGGCCACGTCGTTCGGATACGCGCCGGGCGCGGCCCCGCCGAAGGCCTCGTCCTCGGGGATGTTCTGGACACGATTGCTCACGGCCGAAACCGAGGGCGGAGAACTGACGGTGCCCCAGAGGTAGAGATTCTCAACGTTGATCGTGATCAGTTCGTTGATCTTGGCCTCGTACTCCTCCGTGCCCGGGTTGGTGGCAAGCCACTCGAAGGCCAGGTCGTACATGTACTTGATCTGCTCCGGAGGCTCGATGCCCTCGGCGCCGTCGGTGTCAAGCCACTGGCGCCAGACGTAGGACGACATGGCGCAGCAGGACTGCCAGTGCCACGGCGGGATCAGGCGCATCGGGTAATTGCGGTAAGCGATCAGCTCAGAACCACCGTCCGTGTTCCAGATGCCGACGTCGTGCTCGTTGGCGACGTAGCGCGACATGAGCGTGTCCTCCGGCACAAACTTGGGCTGCCAGCGGATACCGATCTGCTTGAAGTCGTCGACCAGCAGTTCCATCATCTCGTCGTGGTAGCCCAGCCACTCCGTGGCGTACTCGCCCAGGATCGTGATGGGATCCCCGTTGGGATCGAGCCGCCATTCACCGTTGGCGTCCCATTCCAGGCCCATCTCGTCAAGCAGGGCGTTGGCCCGCTCCACATCGTGCTCCGCGAAGTAGGTGCCCATCCAGCCCTCGTAGCCGGTCCAGATCTCCGAGACCGGGGCGGTAAAGGGCCTGGTGGTGCCCAGGAAGATGGTTTCGCTCAAATCATTGCGGTCGACCGCCAGGGCGTGCGCCTGCCGGAAGCGGACATCGTTGAAGAGCATGCTCTTGAACTCGTCCTGCGTGGAGTAGTTGAAGGCCACGCCCAGGGCGCTGGAGGTGCTGAGGTTGTCGGTGATGATGACGCGGTAGTTGCCGCTTTCCTCGTTGTTGCGCAGCACCGGCAGATCGGTAATCTGGATCTGCGACGGACCGTAATCGAACTCCTGCGACATGAACTTCAGCTTCAGCACTTCCGGATCGCCGCCCTGCTGGACCACATTCACGAGAATGCTGTCGATGTAGGGCAGCTGGTTGCCGGCCGTGTCAACGCGCCAGTAGTAGGGGTTGCGCTCCCAGGTCACGAAGGTGGCCTCGACATCCTTGAGGATGAAGGGGTTGAGCTGGGGCCGTTCCGGACGCGCTGAGTAGTTCTTGCGCATGTTCTTGTCCGTGAAGCCGCCCACCCAGTCGTCGAAACCGAGTTCCTGGGCGTTGGCGTCCGCATCCTCGTCGTAGTCCGGATGGAACTGGCCGAGGTAGTGGACCGGCGCCACCGGCCGCGACGTGGACCAGGCCACCACGACCTTGTCGAAGGTGCCGTTGAAGTCGTACCTGATCGTGTAGTCGTCGACCTTTTCGATGGACATCCACTCGCCGGCCTGGTTCTGGTAGTTGTTGGCGCTGCCGAAGAACAGGCGCTCGTCCTGCAGGATGGTGTCAAACCAGAAGACCCAGTCATCGGCGTCAACGGGATCACCGTCGGACCACTTCATGCCCTGGCGCAGGTTCATGGTGACACCGGAGCCATCGTCGTCGATGCTGTAGCCCTCAATGAGATTGGGATGGTACTTGTTGGGATCAGGTCCCGCCTTGGGATCACCGGTAAACAGGTTGGCCTGCATGCTTTCGGTGAAGCCGGTGAAGTAGGAACCGGCTTCGGGGAAACCCACCAGCCTGAGTTCACCGCCGTAGGTGCCGATGTAGCGGGGCGGCCGGATCACAAACGGATTGGCCGGCATGCGGTTGGACAGCTCCGGCAGATCACCGGATGCGACGCGGGCCGCCAGCATGGGCGATTCCTGTAATCCCGGCAGTGTGTTGCCGGTCTCGGCCTCGTACTCGGCCGGAGTGCTGAACTGGTAGTCGACCCAGGGCTCCTGGTCGAGGGCCATCGGGCCGTCCATCATCTCTTCCGTGGTTTCGGCCATGTCCGCGGCTTCGGCCGGGGCCGGTTCCGCGGCCGCGTCTTCCTCGGCTGCGGGACCGCCACAGGCTGCCAGGGCCAGCATCGCCGCCAGCAACCCGAGCAAAATCAGGCGCGTTCGGGTCATGAGCAAACTCCTTTGGTTTGTTGGTGGTGGCTCCCCGTCCCCGGCCGAAGGGCGCGCCAAAGACCGGAAACGTTCCGAACCAGACGGCCTGCGGCCGCCGTTACTCGAATGTCCGCGAGGGAACGCCACCATGATACAGCAGGGCTCTGAAAATGCCGGGCCGGTCGCGCGATCGACCGCGTGGAGCCCTCCCGCCGGTCGAACCGCCACCGCGGCACAGGAGCCAGTCTGGACGTGACAAGACCATCAGGAGAGGCTGGCTTCCGAGGCGTGGGGCAACCCCGGTTGGCGTTCGAGCTGGGCAGAAACTGGGTTAAAGTCCACAGCGAGGGGCCCCCTTGGTGAGTACCTCAAATGCCCTTGTCGGCATCCTCGCCGTCTCCGCGCCTCAGCCAGTTTCAACGACGGCGAAACAATGCGAAAATCTCGCAATTTGAATGCCACGGTCCTGTACGATTGACCCAGCTACTGACTCCGGGAAGGCCTCCGCCATGCTGCAAACCACCTTGCTGTACCTGCATATTGCAGCAGGGACCATCGCCCTCTTCAGCGCCGCCACCGCGTTGGCAACCCGCAAGGGTGGCAAGGTCCACACCAAGGTGGGGCGGGTATACGCCATCGGCATGACGGTCGTGTTCCTGACGGCCGTGCCGCTGGCCATATTCGGGGCCGACGTCTTCCTGCTGCTGATAGCCGTTTTCAGCTTCTACCTTGTCCTGGCCGGATGGCGGTTCGCGGTCAACCGCAGCGGTCGGCCACAGACCGTCGACTGGGCTGCGATCGCGATCCTGGGCCTGACCGGCATTGGCATGCTGGTTTACGGCACCTTCCTACTGAGAGAAGGCGACGGCCAATGGGTAACCATGCTGGTATTCGCAGTAATCGCCATCGCCCTGGCGACAGCGGACGCCATCTACTTTCGGCGACAGATCCAGAGTCCCAAGGGCGGAGGCCGGCAGCGACTGCAGCGGCATTTGACCAACATGCTGGCCGCCACCATTGCCACCGTGACTGCGGTCACGGTGGTGAACGTGGACATGGAGCCCGTGTGGTTGCCCTGGATTCTGCCCACGATTGTGGTGGTGCCGGTGATAGTCTGGTGGAATCTACGCATCGTGAAACACGGCCTGCGTCCGCTGCGTTGAGTGGTGGCAACAGACGTTGACCGAATCCCCTTGGCCACGGCTTCGTCTTCAGCGCAAGATCCGCCAACTCGCCTTGGCCGATATCGCTGTCATGAACCAAGCCGTCCATGTTCGCCCAAGCCGGTCCCAACGAAACTGAAACAGCGCCAGGGAAAGTGTCTCGCAGCCACCGCGCGGGCGGAAGTCCCTAACCCCGGCAGTCCCACGGCAAAGGCCGGTATACAATGGCGAGCCCAACCCACATTCCAACCAAGCGGACACGGATTCCTGCCCCATGACCACTGTTGAGGACTATTTGCTGGACGACGCCCAGATGCGGGCGTTCATCGTGAACGGATACCTGAAGTTCTCGCTGCCCATGGACACGGGTTTCCATGAGGCCTGTTATGCGGAGACCGAGGAGGTATTCGCGGCACAGGGCAATCCGGGTGACAACGTCTACGACGCCGTGCCCATGCTCAAGGAGGTGTTCGATCATCCGCTGGTCGTCGGCACCCTGACCAGCATCCTGGGCGAGGACTACTTCATGTATCCGCACCGCCACTGCCATCTGACACCGCCCCGCCGCCAGGCCCAGCACGATCACAAGGACAGCATTCCGGCCGACCATTTTGTCCGGCACCACCGGGTCCGATGGGCCATGGCCTTCTACTACCCGCAGGACACGCCGATGGTCATCGGTCCGACCGGCGTACGGCCGGGGACCCAGTACTTCATCACTCCTGACGCCGCCCGCAAGCACGACGAGATCCCGCTGGTAGCCAAGGCGGGCGACATTGTCTTCGTCCACTACGATGTCTGGCACCGGGGCCTGTCCAACAACACCGACCGCAACCGGTACATGAACAAGTTCCTGTTCTGCCGGTCGTCCGAGCCGGTCGCGCCGAGTTGGTACAGCGATTCGGACATGTGGATGGGTCCACAGCATGTTTACAACCACAACGCCGATCCGATCTGGCAATCCATCTGGAACTGGCACCTGGGCCGGGCCAACGACGGTATCGGCGCCAACGGGGCCGATCTGGACGCCTTGGGAGCGGAACTCGACCACTCGGACGAACACCGAGCCATGAACGCCGCCTACCGGCTGGGCGCCGCGGGCGAGGACGGCTGCGAGCGCCTCTTCGACTACTGGACCAACGAATCGGTAAACAAGCTCGAGAGCAATGTCACGGGCCGCTTCCGCAATCCGAGCGAACTCCTGAGCACCCACGGCCTGACAGCCGCCAACGATTCTTCCGTGGAGCGCCTTCAGGAGAGCCTGGGCAGCGAACACTGGTGGATTCGGGCCAGCGCCGCCGATCGACTCGGTGACATCGGCGTTCCGGCCCGGGGCGCCATCCCGGCGCTCATCAATGCCATGGAAGACGACTCGGAGTGGGTGCGCCGCAACGCGGCGTTTTCCCTGGGCATCCTCGACGACGACGGAACCAGCGCCGCGGTGCTGGGGCGGCACCTGTCCGATGCCGCGCCGCGCGTTGCGCAGAATTCGTCCCTGGCCCTCTGCAAGATGGCCCGGAATGCCCAGGATGCCACCGGAGACCTGAAGCAGGCCGTGTCCTCGGACGTGAAGTACGTGAAGTCCAACTCGCAGTTGGCACTCCATATCATGGACAGCTGATCCCGGCCTGTGCCGACGAGCTGCCTCTTCCAGGTTGGCTCGTCGCCGTCAGCCGCACCGGGTCCGCCGGTTCCGACGGCCGTGGGATCCGCCGGAAATGAACAGGGACACCGCCCTGGGTAAACTCGCTGCCCGGACGCGTTTCGATGTCCTGGTGATCGGAGCCGGAGTCAACGGCGCCGGCGTGTTCCGGGACCTGGCAGCCCAGGGCCTGTCGGTCCTTCTGGTGGACAAGGGGGACTTCGGTTCCGGCACGAGCGCGGCGTCCTCCCACCTGGCCCACGGCGGAATCCGCTACCTTGAATACGGTGAGTTCCGCCTGGTGCGCGAAGCTGTACAGGAACGCAACCGGCTGCTGTCGAATGCCGGACATCTGGTCAAGCCACTCCTCACGGCAATGCCACTGCGCACGCGCGGTTCGGGACTGCTGAACGCTCCCCTGCGATTCCTGCGGCTGCAGGACCGGGCCAGTCCCAGGGGAGCCTGGGTGGTCCGCATCGGGCTGGCCTTCTACAGTCTGTTCTCCAACACCGTCGACAACGACCTGCCCGGACACAAGGTACTGAACCGAACCGATGTGGGCCGTCTTCTGCCACACCTGACCACGGAACTGAAAGCCTGTGCGTTATACCACGATGCCCTCATCCTGCACCCGGAACGGCTAATCTGGGAACTGGTGGCAGAGGGCATGCAAAGGTCTCGGCAGTGCCTGGCCCTCAACTACGTGTCCGTTGCCGGCATGTCGGATGCGCAAGTGGAGCTCAGGGACGAAGCCACCGGGCGCGAACTTGTGGTGGAACCGCGCATCGTGGTCAATGCGGCAGGCCCTTGGATTGACCGGGTGAACGGCAACCTGGGACAAGCTTCCCGTCTGATAGGCGGCACCAAGGGCTCCCATCTGGTGCTGGACCATCCGAACCTGTTCGCCGCACTCGGGGGACATATGATCTTCTTCGAGGCCGCCGACGGCAGGATTGTGCTGATCTGTCCCTTCCACGACCGGGTGCTGCTGGGCACCACGGACATCCGCACCGACGATCCGGACGCCGATCAATGCACCCCGGAGGAGGAGGCCTATCTGCTGAACTTGGTACCGCAGATGTTTCCCGGAATCCAGATGGACGCACGGCACGTTGTATACCGCTACTGCGGAGTGCGGCCTTTGGGGAGGGGCGAAGGGGAAGCCGGGCAAATCAGCAGGGACCACAGTCTGCACCTGCACCGGGGAGCTGGGTCGGCTCCCCCGGTTCTCTCACTGGTGGGGGGCAAGTGGACAACCTTCCGGGCCTTCGCCGAACAGGCCTCCGACCGCGTACTTGGGGAACTGGGCCGGAAACGGACCTCCGCGACTGGGGACACACCCATTGGGGGCGGTGAAAACCTTCCCCGGACGAAGGCGGACAGGGAACGGGCCATTCGGGACGCGACCTTGGACGGCCGGCTGAAACCGGCGGACGCGGAGGCCCTGTACGGCCGGTACGGCACTACGGCGGTTGCCGTTGCCAAGGCCTGCAGTCCCCCGGACATGGACGAGCGGCTGTCGGGCTCCAGATACCTGGCCGGGGAAGTCGCCTACATCTGCCGCACAGAGATGGTGGCCTGCCTGAGGGACATCGTGCAGCGGCGCACGCTGATGGCCATGCTGGGCGAGGCGACACCGGAACTGCTGGAGGCCGTCGCACGCATGGCCGCGCCCATTCTGGGATGGTCCGAGGACCGGCGCCAGCAGGAAATCAAGGAGACAACGCAGCTCCTGGCCCGGCGCCACGGCGTGAACCTGCCGTAATACTCAGGCGAGGGTCAGGTGGAGGCTTCCGTTTTCGATCAGGACCGCCAACACCAGAACCAGGAGCGAAAAACCGAGGTACTCCAACAGGCGACGGCTGCGCCAGGACTTCGGCAGTCCGTCCTGGAAGTTGCTGATCATGAGGAAGAACATCCACAACAGCAAGATACCCTGCGTTAGATTGGAAAGATTGGTGATGGTCACCAGCAGGGCCGCGCCAGCCATCGCCAATCCGACAATGCCCGTGGATCGCAGCAACCCAAGATTTGTGACATCCTCCCGCCGCAACAACTCCATGGCAAGGAGCACCGCCGTGGCTCCTACGAACGGCACGGCCACCAGGTGGCTGCCCTTGTTTTGGTAGACCAGCAAGAACAGCAGCAGACCGGTTATGTAGGCCAGTCCATGCAGAACAAACACAAACTGTCCGATGTGGGGAGTGGACAGATCGAGGGACTCGTACAACAGAAACTGGGTCAGCATGTAGGCGCCAATGGCCACGACCATGCCCAACGCCGACAGGGCCGGTGCATCCGATACCGGCTGGGCCACCACAACCACCAGGGCTTCCGCGGCCGGCAGGCTGTAGACGGGCCAGAACCGCTGCAGCCTTTGGATGGCTGAAAGTGCCTGCAGGCGAGGGTGAACCTGGATGATGCTGTCGGAGACGGCAAAGGACACCAGCAGCGCCAACAGACCCTCTATGACGTTGGGCGTCGCGGTTACGGAGAAATCGCGCCCGAAAATCTGGGGTGAGGTCCAGGTGATGTCAGGCAGTTGCCATACCAGGGTCAAGGTCATCAAAAGCGCCATGACCCAACCGACCAAGCTGATGCGTTGACGAAAATCCGGCATGGAACTTCGAGACGGACGTAGGGATCTCAGGGTGGGGTGGTGGCGCCGGTAACTCGTCCGGGGATGCGCCTCTCAGGCAGGTACATCGCGGGCATGCTGATCCGGTCACTGCCACTGTGGCTGCTGCTGGCGATTGTACCGGACGTGTGGGCAGTGAGCCTGCGCCCCCTATTGGTGGACAGACCGGTTCAGGATACATCTGTTCTGGCCGCCGAAGCCCCCGTAGCCTACCTTGATTGCAGTGGCGAAGGAACCATTGCGAAAACCGTACCGTGTCTGGCAGCCGACACGGAACGCCCGGAGGCAAACCCGACAGTCGTGTTTGTATCGGCACACTGGCAATCCACGAAGGAACCCAGGACGGACTGGCAGGAGGTGCGCATCCGACTGAACCGGGTTCGGAGCGAAGGTGCGTTGCCAGTGCTAATCCTCGACGGTGTGCCACCTGAACTGGCGGAGCAGCCGGATCCGGCTGCCCGTTGGGGCAGGGACGATCCCGGCCTTCCCTCCACCTGGCCGAACGAATATGCGCGGTTCGCGAGGGAGGCGGTGCGCGAACTCGGACCCACTGTCACCCATATTCAGATGGGCTCCACCGCCAACGGTGCACGGGACGGCTTTCCGTTCCCGGTGCATCCGGTGCGGTACGGCCAGATGGTCGGCGCCGCGGCCGCAGCCATGAACTCCGAAAGGAACGGACTGTGCCTGTTGTCGGCGCCTCTTAGACAGGAAAGCCCCGCAGGTTCGGTCGTGTTCGACCGGTCGGACTGGATCCGGAGGTTCAGACAATCAAGGGGCATCGAAGCAATGGGAGGGTTGCAACTGGCTTCCGCTCTGGTGCCGTTCGACAATGCCGAATCCAACCTGGTTGCATTGCTGTCCGCGGGCGTCTCGGAACCCGACGCGAGCCGGCGTCCGGTGGCGTCACTGACACTCGTCCGGCCCAATCCTGCAGTGCCGGGAACCGGTGAACTGTACGGTTACCGATTGGGGACGGCCGCAGTCGCCTCCACTCCCCGGCACTGCCTGTTTGACTGGTTCGGAATCGGCTTCAGGGAAGCTGCCTTGCCTCCGCAGCGAACCACGCCGCTGTTTGGGTTGATCTGGCTGATGGCGGCGGCCCTGGCCGTGAGCAGCCTTGGCACTGCCACGAAACCGGTGCACACAATTCTGGCCGGCCGGTCGGATGTTGGGGCTCACCTTCCCCGGGACATGACGGTGCTGGCGATGTTGGCAACGATCCTGATTCTTGCGGTGGCTTCCCACAACTGGTTGTGGACAAGCTGCGGGCTGGCCCTGCTTTGCGGGCTGGCCTTTGTGTGGCCCGTGCACAACTGGTGGCTGATGTTGGTCGCCCTGCCGTTCCAACAGGTCCACGCCGACTCGGGTTCCCTTCTGGGAACATCCTTGATTTCCCTAAGTCCTGCCCATCTCCTGCTGCTGGGCCTGATGCCCCGGACACTGGCGGAGGCGGCCAAGGGCCGGCCTCGGCGGTTGGCGGATCTGCGAACGGTATCGGCGGCCCATTGGTTTGCCGCGGCTTGGTTCGGACTGGCAGTCTACGGACTGGCCCAATCGCCCGATACTTCCGGATCGCAGGCGGCCCTGCTACTCGACTGGCTGCCATTGGGCGTGCTCGCGACAACACTGCAACTGGCACGGAGACAACGAGCGTGGCAGGGCGGAACCGTGGCGCTGGTCGTCGGCACATGCCTTTTCTCCGTGCAGGGCCTGGGCGAATGGTTGACCGAGGTGCACCAAACAACGGGCGCGGTGCGCCTGTCCGGCCTAACGTTCTCCCCCAACCACGCCGCCATGATTGCGGAACGGGGCATGTGGGTGGCCGCGGCGATGTACGGGTTGGCGAAGACCAAACCCGCCAGAGCCGTGTCTGCAGCGGCAGTGTCCATGCATGCAGCGGCCCTGTTTGCAACCATCAGCCGGGGCGCCCTGTTGTTCGGCCTTCCCGCGGGACTGTTGTGGACACTCACCGGGCGGCAGGGCCGGCAAGCTCCAAACCTTGATGCAGATTCGCAGCCCAATGGCCGATCCAAAATCGGATTGGTGGCGGCAAGTGCACTGGCTATCAGCCTCCTGCTCTATGGCTGGGGCACAAACTTCGGGCCCCTGTGGAACCGCTTGACGGATGCAGAACCGATTCAGGCCCGGATTGACATCTGGCAGTACGGTGCAGAGCTGATCTCCAAATCAAGCCCTCTGGGGCCCGGTCCGGACCGCTTTGCGATGCACATGGACCGGGCATCGTTCAATCCCGGGATTTCGCCCGACCTATACCATCCGCACAACGTGCTACTGGAGTCGATACTGCGCTGGGGCGGCTGGGGCTTGCTGCCCGTCCTGATCCTGCTGTCGCTCCTGTGGACTGGCCTGCGACATCGCAGCCGTAACACCCGCGACCTGATGGGCACGGGTCTGGCCGCGGCATTGGCGGCCGGCCTGGCCCACTCGATGGTGGACACTTTCTGGATGCTGACGGACGTGGCCGCCATGAACCTGGCACTGGCGGGGCTGCTCTGGCAACGGAACGAAACCGATCAGTCGGGGTCGGACAAGCCTCGAACGCGTGCCTGATATTCAATACGGGGTGGCTCGTCCGAATGGCCAGAGACAAAGTTCAGGCCGACCGCCACCACGTGCCGCCCGGAGGCGAAGTACCGCCGGCCGTAATCGCGCGCCTCGATCTGATCCAGGGCGGCCTCTACCGACTGGTTGTACTTGAACTCGAATATGCAGACATGCCCGGAGAAGAGCACCTCCAGATCCGACCGGCCTCCCAACTGGTGCACCTCCGACTGGAACTCGACCCGCATCAGTTGGCACAGGGCATGCAGGATCAAGTGACAGTCGGTCTCCCCGGTGATCTTCTCGCCCGGTATCCCCGCCATGAAGGTGTTCAGCCGCGTGCAGAAGTCTGCGTAGTCCTCGATCGCCAAGGCCCGGTGCAGTTCCGTCAGTTCGTCGGTGTTGGCATACCGGCCGAAGCTCTCCAGTAGACTGGAGGCGAAGGTCAGCCGGACCTCGTTGTTGGGATAGTCGTACCGCAGACTCCGCCCTTGGTCCATCCGCAGCGTGAAGTAACCGGTTTGCAACATCAGGCTGCCGTAGTCGATGTTGTTCAGGTCGTAGGTGGTCCGCATCAGTTGATGGATCGCAGGCGGATCCTTGGCCAAGGCAAGGTCTCCGTTCCGGGCCATCCGAACCAGAAACCGAGGCGTCCCCGACTCGGACCAATAGTTGGGCCACCCGAACAGTTTCCACCTGGCGGCCGCCGCGCCCTGCATGTCGTCCAGACAGTTTAGGAGCGAATAGGGGTTGTAGACGTTGTCGTCGAATCCTGGAACACCGAAGCAGTACCCGTTGTAGTGATCCCGCAGTTCCTGCGTCACATCCTCGACAGGCTTGCCAAGGTTTACGGCACCGGCCTGCAGGTAGGGCAGCAGTGAATCTTGCAGGTCCTCTTCCCTGAACCCGCACAGATCCGCATAGTCGGGATCCCACGAGATGTCCTTGAGGTTGTTCAGGGCGGAAAACAGGTTCACATGGGCAAAGCGGCTAATGCCCGTAATGAACACGAAGTGAAGATGGTTCTCAAGGTACTTGAGCAGCCCGAAGAACTCGCGCAGGACCACGATGAACGGATCTGGGTCCATGTCCCGGCCCAGCAGGTGGGTGAGCGGCGCATCGTACTCGTCGATCAGGACTACGGGTTTGGCCTTAAATTGCTGTTCAAGTACATGCAGCAGGCGTTCCAAGCGGGCAGCAGCGGGAACCGATTCGGAACCCGTGGGCGGTAATGGGAACTGAACAAAACCACCCACGGTTTGAGGTTCGATGCCGGTTGCCACTCCCCGGCCATGCCAACCGGTATAAACACTTTCCAAGTGCGCCAGAAGCCTGGTTTGCAACCGTTCGGGAGTGTCCGCGGTCGCCATTGCCAGATTGAGCCGCACCACCGGATGCACTCGGGTTTGGCAAACGAGGTCCTCGACCGCGGTACCTTTGAACAGTTCGGTTCGTTCCCCGGCATTGGGATCAAAGGAAGCCTTGTCGGAACTTCCCGACCTCGGCAGATCGCCCTGGAAGAAGGCCTCCAGGGTAGAGACCAGCGACGTCTTGCCGAAACGGCGGGGTCTGGCAAGGAAGGCGTACTTCGACTGCAACTGGGAACCATTGCCGTCGGCCGAAGCCAATAGCTTGCGCAGGTGACCGGTCTTGTCGACGTACAGGCCGCGACCTCGCCTGATCGAAATGAACTCCGATTGATCCGGGTGCAGAAAGGGGAGAGCCATGATCGGTGAGTTGATGGGGACTCTGTGCGGTCCAGTTCCTGGTTCTTCCAGCCGCCCGGATTGTACTCGGCCTCATCAGCTCCTGTGGGAGGCCATCCGGAGCGACCCGGCACAACGAGATTCCCGGTACGTGGTTCAGATATTGAAAGACACCAACCTGTTCCTCAAACAACAACGTCCCCTGTCAGTGGTCGGAGGGCCATGCGGCGACAACCGGCTTGGGAGGAAGGAGTTCGGTATCCACACTTGCATGCCCTGCCAACGCAACAGCCGGAAGCATATGCTTCCGGCTGCGGAATTGCTTCGGCTGGACCGGCCTGGTGCCGGCCATGAGCTACTCCAGATTCACCTCGATCTGTGCATCCGCCGCCACAATCTGATCCATGATTGGTCCCTTCAGAAGGGTCATTAGACCATCGTTGGAAATGAGGTCGGCACCGGTCAACGCCGGCACCAATTCCAGCAACGTCAGCAAAGAGGGACCATCATAGGCCAATTCAAGAGCCGCTTCACCGTTCGTCTCGATGACGAGGTTGTTTGGTGAGTTGACCACCCTGACCAACGTAACCCCGTTGTCGTGCAGCAGGCTCAGGACATCGTCCGGGATGGTGACATCGCCCAGCCCCAATGCCGCCGGATCAGGTCCGCCGATGTCCGTGATGGTGTTGCCGGTAATCGTCAGCGGCAAGCGCACGGTTGCCGTCATGCCGGGTGCCAGATCGGGAATCACCAAGGACACATTGGCGAAGGGATCCGCCATGTCGCCGGGCATGTCGCCGGGCAGGCTCAGCACCGCATGCAACGGCTGCGTTGCGGTCAAGGCCTGAATCGTATCCAGGATGCCTTCGGGCAGCGGCAACAGGGCCGCGCCGCCGGGATGGATGGTAATTGCCGGCGACAGCGCACCGTTGACCGCGGCCTGAACCGACATGCCGCTCAACCGAAGGTCAAGTCTGTTTATGCCGGCCTCAGCCAGCTGGCCGATCAAATCCGCTGGCAACAGTGGCTCGGACAGGATGGAACCCACCGGCAAACCCAGTACGGTGCCCAAGGTCCCGTCTGGATTGACTGTGACCACCAACTGTTCGGGCAAGGTCAGGCTGCCCGGGGCAGGGCCGCTGAGGGAAATGGTTACCGTCAGGTCAAGCCCGGGCAGGGCGCCAACGAGGGATCCCGCCATGTCCAGTGTTTCGGCATCGATGTCCACCAGCGCCGGAAGGAGACCGACCAGCGTGGTCATGGTCGCCGCATCGTAGGACAGGCCCACGGCTTCGGAACCGTTAGTCTCGATTACGAGACTGTTGGGCGAGTTGACAATCGTCAACGAAGTGATGCCCAAGTCACCCAGCATGTCCAGAACGCCGTCCGGCAAGGCAACATCGCCAAGTCCGAGCGCCGCCGGATCGGGACCGCCGATGCCGGTAATGGCGTTGCCGGTGATGGTAATCGGCAGGACCAGCGGACCCGCAGCCGTCGACGGCGCCTCCAGGGACATGGCGCCCAGCATGGACACGGAGGTATCGGAAGCATCGCCGGGCAGACTGAGAACCAAGTTCAGCGGTTGGGTGCCGGTCAGCGTCTCAACCAATTCCAGGGTGCCGTCGGGAAGGGGAGCCAACGAGGCCAGCAGCGGCTTGGCACCATCATGAAGGGCAATCTCGGGAATGGGTGCACCGTCCACCGCGGCCGCCACGTTGAGGCCACTCAAGCTGACATCCAACCTCGTGATCCCTGCACCGGTGAGTTTGCCAATCATGTCGGCTGGCAGGACCGGATCGGTCAGGATCGCGCCAAGCGGAAGTCCCATGACGTCGCCCAACGTTCCGTCGGCATTCACCGGCACCACGATGCGCTCGGGCAGGGCCAGATTGCCGGCCGCCTGGCCGGTAAAGGAAATAGTCCCGCTGATGGCAAGTGCCGGAAGCTTGGGCAGGAAAGACTCGACCAGGGACAGTGTCGCCGGGTCGTTCGCCAGCAGGGCCGAGGCGAGTTCCAGTCCGGCCTCCAAGCTGTCGCTGTCGTATGCCAAGGACGGCAGGTCCTGGCCATTCAGGGCCAAATCAAGGGTATTTGGCGTAAAGTTCAGCGAAATCGTCTCGGCCCCGAGATCGCTCAGAATACCGCCGATGTGTGCCGGGATCAGGGCGCCCAGCCCAAGATCCACTCCTTCCACCGTGAGAACGCCGTTGCCATCGAAGGCCAGTCCCGACAGATCCATGGGACCGACAAGCTCGGCCGGAGCTTCCATCGGAGCGTAGCTGGTCTCACCGCGCCAACGCGGAGTACGGGTGTCCGACATCTGGATGCGGACGCCGACCCCAACTCTCCGGACCCAGTCCAGCAATTGATCCGCGTCGATGCCCGGGGACTGGGCCTCGATGATGGTGGCAAGCGCCGCCGCCGAATCCTCGTCCCAGGCGATGTAGGGCAGGTCCTGGCCGTCCAGGTAGATGTGGATGCCGTTGTATCCGATGCGTACCTCGAGAGTGTCGGCACCCGCCGCCTGCAGCGGATCGACCACGGCGGATAAACCCGTGCTCGCCGTCGTGCCCACGGCAATCCCCATGACCCTGAGGGATCCGTCGTCGCGGACATTGACGGTGACGGACGGGAGGTTGAACCACGTGGAGCCGGTACTGGCCCCTCCGCAGGCTCCCAGCACAAGCGCGAGCACACTTGTCAACAGCAGAACCCGGACGCGCAGGCCTTTTCGATTTCGCATCAGAAGTCGTCTCCCCCAGCGCATTTGCATTCAAGCGCCAAACCGGTGGGCGTCAAGAGGGGCGCAGTACTCGGAATCCAAATCAAAAACGGGTTGTTTTCCGCCTGGAATCAACGCCTGTTGCCCTCACGCGCAATGCGCGGATTGTAGCACAGCAAACGGGTCCTGCCCGATCCGATCCGGCCGGTTCACAGGCCGATGGACGCACCTTCCATACGACTGGAAACATGGCTCACGAACCCCTGTTGGAAACCGACTCCGGCCCCTGACCGGTTGGCAATTGATAGATCGAAGCGCGGGGATCCACAGCGATACCCAACAACCGTTCCAGCGCCAGTCTGAGGGCCAGGCGGTCACTCCAAGGATACTCCGTGGTTCCAAAGCACATGCTCTGTTCATGCCCCTTGCCGCATGCCACCACAATGTCCTGGGGGCGGGCCAGCGCCACCGCGTGCTCAAGCGCCTCCGCCCGGTCCAATACCACGTCCCAGTCTGCGGACCGGGCCGTCGACGCAATCCCCTGCTCAATCTCGCGACAGATGGACCGGAGATCTTCCGTACGCGGATCCTCGGCGGTGATGACTACATGATCGGCCCAGCGACCCGCGGCCGCCCCCATCAAGCCGCGCTTGCGCCGGTCCCGCAGGCCCGCGCAGCCAAAGGTGGCAATCAACCGACCGCCCCGAGCTTCGGCAGTCAGGATTTTCCGCAGGGAGGACAGGGCGGCTTCCATGCTGCCGGGTGTGTGGGCGAAATCGATAAAGGCCCGGAATTCCTGGCCGACATCCACGGGTTCCATGCGGCCCGGCGTCCCCGGGTACCTGCCAATGCCTTCCTCAATGGCGCTCATGGAACACCCCAGGCGATATCCCAGGGCGGTGGCCAACAGCATGTTGGAGATGTTGAACTCCCCGACGAGCGCGGCCTGCAGGGCACCGGCCCGATTCCCGGGCCCGCAGGCCCGGACAAACATCCCGCCGGGACGAACTTCGGGCTCCAGGCCCATCCACGTGGCATGGGTTCCAAAACGTTGGCTATAGGTGTCCGTATCCATGCCATCGCGGCCGATGGCATCCAGCTTGTCCGGAACGGCCTGGCAGCTGATGGGATCGTCGGCATTGAATATCACGGCAACCGTCTGGTCGGGCCGGTCTGTCAGCAAGTCCAACATTGAACACTTGGCTCCCACGTAGGCTTCGAAGG
This sequence comes from Caldilineaceae bacterium, assembly GCA_965208365.1. Lineage (GTDB taxonomy): Bacteria > Chloroflexota > Anaerolineae > Caldilineales > Caldilineaceae > Bin34. The sequence goes on from OZ242330.1 coordinate 4,620,355, forward strand.
TACCGTGGTAGTCGAGATGTTCATGGGTCATGTTGGTGAAACCGGCCAGGTTCAGGTCGATTTCGTCCGTCCTGTGCTGTGCCAGACCGTGGCTGGTGCACTCGAGGATGGCAATTTGACAACCGTGGCCGCTCATGCGGTCCAGTGCGGCCTGTACGTTCCAGGCATCCGGAGTCGTGACATGAAAGCCGGAATCGGTCACCCGGCCCCTCTCCACGAAACCCAGAGTGGACACGGCGCCGGCCTGGAAACCACCACTGCCCGCGCCGCTCCTCCGATGCGCGGAGTCCAAAATGCTGGTCAACAGGCCCACGGTCGTTGTCTTGCCGTCGGTCCCCGTAATACCCACGGTTGTCAGCCGGCGGGCCGGAAATCCGAACCAGAGAGCGGAAGCCTGGGCAAACGCGCGTTCGCTGTCCTTCACCTGAAGGTAGGCCGGCAGTACCAGGCCGCTTCCGGCACACCGGGCTTCAACCACAGCTTTGGCCTCCGTGCCCAGGACCAGCGCGGCGCCGGCGGCAACCGCATCGGGAACGTACAGGTGACCATCCGTCTCCAAGCCCGACTTGGCAATGAAGACATCACCTGCATCCACTTCCCGGCTGTCCCAGCGAACAGGTCCGAGGGGGCGCGCGTCGGCCGGCAGTGCGGTGGCAAGCTGTAGATTGTCGCGAACCTGCAGGAACCGCTGCAGGTCAGTCCAGGTTGCAGTCCCAGGCGGCATCAAACAACGTAGCTACTCGCCGTCGTCCTCGGGGGAGCGAAACACGGACACGATGCCCACAATGATGAGGAGCAACAGGATTACCGCCGCGGCAAACACCAAGAGCGAGACAGGCCCGAGGAAAGGCAACTCCACGTCCGGCAAATCCAATCCCGAAAGGAACGTGGGCTGGAATCCGGACGGCGCCGCGGCCTGTGGCGTGGGTTGCGGTGCTGCAGGTTCGGCTTCTTCGGGAACAGGGGTGGGATCAACCGGTGTTTCGGATTCCGCCGCCGGTGCCGGCGCTTCGGCTTCAGACGCTTCAGCTTCGGTTTCGGCGGGTGCCTGTTCGGTCTCTTGGGCCGAATCCTCCGCCGCTTCCTGGGCGGGAGCAGGTTCGGCTTCAACAGGAACCGCGATAGGCCGGGAGATGGGCGGCAGCGGCTGGGGTGACAACTCCGTGTACGAACCCCAGGTTTCGAAGGAAAACCCCAGATCAACCGAACGGACAATCCAGTCCGTGTCCGTGGCGATGTAGACGTTCTGGCCATTCGGGCCCGCATCCATGGACCAGGACTGCTCGGACCAGTTGCCCCCGTCCACCTGCGACTTTAGCCACTGGTCGCCGTTGCCGGTCCAAATTCCGACTCCGGTAGCGGCAGTGATCAATTGATCGGAGGTGGTCAGGCCAAAGACGGTCGCGATGTCCGGAAAGTCCGGGACCCGTTCCCACGCGTCGCCGTCCGCGGTGCGGAACATGCCGGCTCCGACCAGGCCGGCATACAGCCGATCCCTGTAGACCGCCAGGGTTCGAATCACCTCGCCGGGCTCGAAGAAGGGGACCCGCTCCCACGCGTCACTGTCGGCGCGCTGGCGATAGACCCCGTCGTGGGTTCCGGCGTAGAGATCGTCCCCGAACACCTTGATGGTCCGCACCCGACGCGCCGTTTGCGCGCCGGCCGGTTCCAGCGGCAGACCGATGGCATTGATGATCCAGGACTCGCCGTGGTCATAGCTCGTAAGGACACCGTCGGAGCGAGTGCCGGCATGAAGAACAGCGAAGCCGTCGGCCTCCTGCGAATACAGGACGCCCACTCCGCTGCCCACGCTCAACCAGTCCTGAAAGGCGGTCAACTCGGCGAAGCTGGTTCCTCCGTCCTGACTTCTGAACAGGAGGCCCTGCGCCGCATCGCCCACGTAAATGATTGCGGGATCGAGAACATCGTGCTCCACCGCGGCGAAACTCAGGCCGGACGGAATACCGCGGGCCTGCACCCAGGTCACGCCACCGTCCCGGCTGGTAAACACTCCGCTGTCGCCAGGCGCGTTGATGGTACCAACCGTAATGCGCGCGCCGTCGTTCGGCGCGACGGAAATTGAAATCGGGGCATTTTCGGACGGAAAGCCGGACGCGGCTTCATCCTGGGCTAACAATGGCACGGCCTCGACCAACAGCAACACCGTGGCCAACAGCCAAGCAAGGACCCAACGGAGAGCGGTGGCCGGCAGACATCGGTCGCGGTGGTTCATCGAATGCTTTTCCGTTTGTCTGCGTGTGCTTCAGGGGCCGCGGCCGGATCGCCGACGCCAAACATCAGTGTTGGATTGCCGCACCTTGGAGCCAAATGCACCAAAGGCACGCCAATTATAGTAGTCTCGCCGTACCGGACAGGTCTCACGGACCCAGGCACGGCACCGTTTCAGTTTCGTTGATTCCGGTCCAAACCCCGAACGGACGACGGGGCTCCGTTACTTTAGTTTTTAACGATAACAGAAAGAAATCCCCGCCCGAGATGGACGCAACCTAGACGGATGGTACCGTCACATGCACCAGTACCTAAGGACGGAGATCCTGGGTACCGTAGTGGTCCAGGGCGCGCGAAGGGTGTCGACGGTTCGCGGCCGTGGTGTTGGAAGGCGGTTACGGCGGTCCCTCGTCGGGAGGCGCCATGCGATACCCCACGCTGGGCTCGGAAAGGATGTAGCTGGGGTTGTGTCCGTCCTCCCCCAGCTTGCGCCGCAGCCGCATCAGGTGGGTGCGAACCACGTAGGGGTTGCCCGGATTGTGCCAGCCCCACACACGCTGCAGCAGATGATCGTAGGTAAGTGCGGAGTCGGCGTGGGCAGCCAATTCGGCCAGCAGACCGTATTCGGTAGGGGTCAGCGGCAGCGGCTGGCCGTCCATCGTGGCCAGCCGCCGGGCAAAGTCAATGGTCAGTGCCCCCCTGATGTAGGGTTCCGGCGGCTCGGTCGGCCGGGCTGCGGCTCGTCGGCCCAAGGCCGCCCGCATCCGGGTCGCCAGTTCCGAGGGCGAGTAGGGCCGGACCAAGTAGTCGTCGGCTCCCATCTCGAGGGCCTTCGCAATGTCCTGGTCGCGCCCCGCGTCGGACAGACAGAGAACCGGCACGTCTGCCACTTCTAAGACGGACTGCACGAACGCGGCGGCATCGACACCGGGCAGTACCAGACTCGTCAGCACCAGGTGGAAATGCTGTTTCGCCATCAAGCGCAGGGCCTGCTCCGGCTCGCTGGCGGTGGTCACCGCACAACCCGCGTCCGTGACGTCGCGGCGGACTTGGCGCAGGTGCACCGGGTTGGCATCCACCACCAGCACACGCGTGCGCCGGCTGGATGCGGGGGAATGGACCGCCACTTCCGCCGGCAGGGTAAAGGTAAACCGGATGCCCTGATTGGGACCGCTCTCGACCCGGATGCGGCCCCCGTGGGCCTCCACCACACCTGGGCAATTGGCCAGGCCCAGCCCGGCGCCCCCCCAACCGGCCGCCGTCCTTCGGGTCGCCGAACTTCCGGAACAGGCACCGCAGATGTTCGGGGGCACTTCCGAGCCTGCGGCGGTAACAGAGATGGCCACTTCAAGACCCTCCGCTGCGGCACCAATCCGTATAGCGGCGGCATCCGGGGAACACCGTTCCGCGTTGGACAGGAGGTTGCCCAACACCTGCACGATGCGCCGAAAGTCCGCCATCACCCGCGGCAGGTCCGGGGGCAGGTCGAGACAGACGTGGTTACGGCCCCCAGCGCTGAGAAAGGCGGCACGGGCCTGTGCCAATAGCATGCCCACATCCGAAGGTTCGGGGGACATCGACAGGTCGCCGGCGTCCAGGCGGGCCGCATCGGTCAGGTCGCTGATCAAGTCCAGTATGCGATCGACCTGATCGTTGATGATGTGGAACAACTGGAGCGCCTCGCCCAGGTCCCGCATGTCAACAGTCCGCAGCGCCGCGGCGGCGGCCCCCTTGATCGATGTCACTGGTGCGCGCAACTCTCGACCTACCAAGGCCACGAACTCGGACCGTTGCCGCGCCAAGTCCTCCAAGGGCGTCATATCCTGCAGGGTCACCACCATGGTCGCCACACCGCCCTCCGCGTCAGGAACGGGGATAGCGTTGATCAGGGTCGTGATCTGGCGTCCGTCGGGCACCTGCAGGACCATTTCCTCAGCGCGCACCATCTCGCCCGCGCTCAGGACCTGGGCTGAGAAAAACTCCGACAGCGATATCTTCCGCCCGTCCAACCGATGGAAGGTCAACACCTCCAACAGGGCCTCCAGCGACTGGTCCGGATCGGCCAGGCTGTCCACAATGCGGCGGGTCTCCTGGTTGAAGTACCGAGGCCTCCCCGTAGCCACATCAAAGACCACCATCCCCACCGGGACAGCGTTGAGCAGGACATCCAGGCCCTGCTGGGCTTCCGTGCCATGGTACGCCTTGTCGCTAGGGGTCAACTCACCATCTCCGTTCATGCAGGCCCGTTCCCCGCCAGTATGGACAGCAGGTTCCCGCGACAATGCCAATACAGCCCAAGGGTGTTATTGCCGCGCCGCCAAGCAGCTCCCCATGACACGGCAGACACGATGCATCCATCCAAGGCGAAACGGGGAGTATGGAGAGTATCCTTTGCAAAGCCAAGCTGATTGTATCCGATCCAAGGCATGGGCACTGTTTCAATCTCGTTGATATTGGTTCGAGGCCCAAGACGGCAATGGACATTCAGTGCCGAGCGTAGTCAAACGGTCGACCCGGACGGGTACTGTCTACAGCGGGAGAATGGCCGTATCAACCACCACCACAGGCGCATGCGGTGACAGGGCCTACCGCGCCTTGCTGTACACGCCCAGAGAATGGGTCCCCGGGACTGGTCGGTGGCATCCTTGGACGAGACCTGCATCCCAATTGGCGACTGGACGCATCCGATGGCAGTAGCGAGGTACTGTCCTACAGTTGGAGGTGACACACGACAACTTTGACGAGGAGCTTGGCTGGCATTGCGAGCCTGAGGCAACCACGTCCCGGACATGCCAGACAACCTCTACCGCTTGAAAGGCTGCGTGGACCACTCGGCACTCCATGTACGAATGGCCGGAGGCTGCCAGACAGCGGCCGGTGCACGCAACTCCTGCTGTGAGGTCAACTGCATACACCCCGACATCCCATGGAGCTTGGAACCGCGCAGCCCACATGGCTTCCTGACACTTGGACCCTTTGCCTGGCACCGCATTTCCCACACCACTACATGGCAATGGTTCCATCTCAAGGAGTTCCTTGGATGTTCGCTACCCCTCGACTTTGATGGCATACATTGCAAGTGCCTCCATCGTTCCGTCCACCTCGCCTTGCAGGACCACGGTATAGATGCCGGGCCCCTGGGTTTGAATGGCAAGGCGCAGATCGGCCTCGATGTGGAAGTTGTCCACCTCCACCTGCCAAACTTCGGCGGTCACCAACGCCACCTCCACCATCTCTTGGATCCGATATCCCTCCCTGATGCGTTGGCTCTGCCGTTCGATCTCAGCCCTGTTTGTCGGCAACTGCAAGTTCGGATCGGCATCCCACGGCACCGGACAACGTTCCCAGTCCACCACTTGACTGTCCCCGCCTTGGTACGCGAATCCGGGAGGCAAGGGACGACGGATGTAGGCAATCGGCCTCCCGGTTCCATAGCAGTACGTCTGGGAAACCTGCCCCTTGGTGTACTCGGCCAACGGGGGATCCCATATGACCAGAACACGGGTTTGGTCGTTCAGTGCCACCTCCGGCCCAACCTGCCCCGCCAAGACTAGCCGTCCTCCCGCCAACTCCGGAGGCTGGCTGAACCGAATGTACTCCCCCTCGAACACCTGTGTCACCGCCAAGACCTGACAGCTCTGGGCAAGGCCGATGTTCACTTCGCGGTGGAGAGGCTGGAGAATGTTGTCCCGATGGCCGGGGCTGCCCATTAGGCTGTCCATCGCAGCCTTAACCTCCTGCCTGGAGAAGGCTGGGGCACAAAATCCATCCGGGGCCCTAACGTAGCCTGCGTAGTGCGCATTTTCGGCACTGTAGTCGTGTCCCCCGGCCCAAGTGTGGCGCATGTACGGGGTCTCGCCGCGCAGGTTCCAGTGTGACAAGTACCCATTGGCCGCCAAGTCATCGGCATGGCGTTGGGCACCCTCGTTGAAGGCAAGAGCCACCGGTGCAAGACCTCTCCGGGTACGCTCCCGGTTGATGAGGTCCAGCATGTACAACCGCAGTTCCTGCAGCTCCGCTTCGGACAAGGATACGGGCATTTCATCGTCTGCAGCCGCCGTACGGCCGGCCGGTATCGGACCCGTCGCCGACACTGGCCCTGTGGAGGAGTCTGTACCAAGGTTCCCGGCTGCCGAGGGTCCTGACGCCAACCCGTCGTCCTCGCGGGTTATCAGGGAACGGAAAATCCAGTTGCCGCCATCCAGCTCAAGCCACTCTCCGTCCTCGCTTATGCCCACCACGACCACTCCGGTACCGGCCGGAAGAACCCGAAACACGGGGAAGCCCGTGCCCGGCCCGGTACGGAGATTCGAAGTGATGTTCACAATCCCGTTCCAACCCACCGCGGCCGCTGCCGAACCATCCGGTGACGCCATCGTGCCGGCCGATGCCGCAGCACGCAATGTGGCATACGCCTCGGGCGGACAATCCCTGAATGGGGCGCTGGAAGCAACGAACGCGGCAAACGCCTGAGGATCAACCTTGAATTGACCGGTGCGCGCGTCGTACGCCACGAGGCCCAGCATGTATGTGGCTGAACTCGGCCGGCCCGGTCCCGCATGCGTCGGAACCGCCAGGCGGCTGACAATTTCATCCATCGGCATCCACCTATCATCCTGTTGCGGACTGGTGTCCACAAGCCAATCCAAGGCAAATTCCCGGTCCAGAAGCAATACCCATCGCTGATCAGGGTTGCGAGGAACCAATCCCGCCTGCTGCACTGTCCTGATCAGTCCCGGTCGCACCTCGCGGCAGATATACCGAGCGGAGGACACCATAGTCGATTCGGGTCCGGCCGCCGCAACCGGCTGACGGCTGAAGGTGACCATCCTGAGTTCGCTGTATTGGAGATGCCAGATGGCTGCGAGCCCCAACAGGAGCAGGACCGCCACGAGTGGCAGGCCGCAACCCAACGAATACGGTCTTGACAGACCCTTCCGCCCAGCCCGAATGGAACTGTCTCTTGTTTCGGCGTACATGACTTTCCCGGACGGCACAGCCTTCATCCGGTGGACCTCAAGTCATAATCCGGTGCCGTCTCAAAGTTCTCCACCGCTCCCGCACCAGGGTTCAGCCGCCTCCGCCGCATCACCCTCAACACCCGAACCGGGCCATGAAATCCAGCCACACAAGCCTTGCCGCCAAGCCAGATTCGAATTCGTGCCATCCCCCTCTACGATCCAGCCCTGGAGGATACAGGCCTGGAACGGCAGCCGTGCATCGTGCACATGCAGCGCACCGTGGCCCGGCGTTGTCGAGGCATGGATCCAGAGACATCGACCCACCAGGACCGGGCCGTGCTGCCGATCCTGGTGGACCTCTGGGAGGCGGGCGGGTCGGGTGCGGCTGGCATCCCCAGTGCAGAAGCCGCTCTGACACCTGCTGGAGAATTGGCACGACCTGGCGCGCAGCCAGCGGAATCCGACCATCCCAGCCAGCACCAACCGGCTGGAGAGTTGCAGGCGCAGAACCGAACGCAACCCGGCTATGCTGATCCCGTCCTGGCCTGATGGCAACTTTCCGGTTGCCTTGGGGGGAACATCGCGTCCGAGTGCCAACAGACGCGCCGGATCGACAATTGCATTCTTAAGGCACTGTGGCAGTGGAACCCAACGGTCCTATACCCGAGGGCCGTCATGGCATAAGTCCCCGCCAATACCATGCCCATTCTTCAGCTGGCAGGTAGTTTCCTCAACAGGAAGTAGATCATGCCCATGGTGACGCCAAACATGATGTGCCCAAAGAGACTTCCCATCATGGCCTGGATCTGAAACACAGGCATGCCCATCGCCAGCGGCATAATCAGCAACGGACCCAGTACCCACCAGACGATGCCGTAGACCCCGCCAGCCAACAGGCTCATACCCGGACCCTGCATCACCATGGTGTCCAGGGCCAAGCCAAAGATGGCACCGATAACGGCCGAAATGATCAGGTGCAGCACAAAGCCAACCAAGGCATTGTCCATTCCCATCATGCCGCTGATCATGGGGAACATCCCTCCGACCGCCATCATGATGCCAAACACGGATCCGCCAAACAGACCCGCGTAGATACCGGTAGTCGTGTTTTTTGACATTATGACCTCATCTCCGTAGAAGGGGTGATGTAGACGCAGGTTCAGGAGTAGGAATTGCCGTTGGAACTGGTACTGGTGTCGAGCTTCGCCGGCAGGAGGCAATCCTATGCTGGTCCTCAAGCACAACCCGCGCCACGGGTTCACAGCCGTGCTGGCAGCCACCGAAGAGTTCCACATCCGCCCCGCTGCCGGCACCGCAGATCACCGCCAGGAAGGTCGTGGCCAGGATGTCGTACCGCGAAGGCAACCGGGCCCGTTCCATTCGGGGATCTTCGATCTCGTTGAGGAAGTCCACCGGGGGGACGGCGGCACAGGAGGAAGTGGTCATGAAGGGGCACTTCGGAGTGGGGGCCGACAACTCCAATATACCCCATCCCCAACTTCCAATTTCATGAATGCGGTGGTCCAGCCTGAAGGCCTGGCAGATGAATCCGGCGCGAGTGTGGCAACTGTGCGGCTGAAACTGGCTCTGGGACACCCTGGAAGTCCTGCCCGCCAACACCAGGGCGATTGCACTAAATTGGGAATACCGAGTAATATCAATCTAGCGTGAAAGAGGGACTTGGTGTAGGCTTGCCTGTCCCCCTGCCTGTCAGCGGAGCCCTCCGCCATGGCCCGTCCCGCCGTCATTCCCTGGGCCGAGGCCGATACCGTCGAAGCCCTGCACCAACGCTATCTGGCCGAAGCCGACGGCGTCGTGCGCACGCGGCTGCATGCCCTGTGGCTGCTGCGCCAGCCGCAGGCGGGCTGGACCCCCACGACCGCGGCTGCGGCCCTAGGGGTCCAGCGGAGCAGCGTGCAGCGGTGGCTGAAGTGGTACCGGGAGGGCGGCCTGGCGATGGTGTGCGGCCGGCGCAAGGGCGGCGTGGGGAAGCCCTCCTATCTGACGCCGGCACAGCAGGAACAGTTGGTGACGGCGGCGGCCACAGGGAGATTTGCGACGGCCCAGGCGGTGCGGGACTGGCTGGAGGCCAAGTTCGGGGTGGTCTACACCCGCGACAGCCTGTACACGCTGCTGCCGCGGCTGGGGATCCGGCTGCAGCGGCCCCGGCACACAAAAGCCGATCCCCAGGCCCAGGCGACCTGGAAAAAGGAGAGCTCGGGGAACGGCTGAAGGCGGTCGGGTTACAGGCGGGCCAGAGGATCGTGTGGGGCGATGAGAGGAAGCGGGGGCTGCGCGGCCAGGTGCGCCAGGTAGGGCCCCGCGCGGCGTGGCGGTGACCCAGACCGTGCAGATCGGCTGGAAGTACATCCATGTGGCCGTCGTCCTGGATCCGATGACGGGACGGCTGTGGTGGGCTTGGCGGGCGAACATGAAGGACGCGGAGATGACCCGCATTCGGGGTGCCTGGGCCCGGAAGCCGGACATCGACGGCTGGGTCTGGGATGGAGCCCGCGGCCACACGGGCAAGGACAGGCAGGCGGTGGACGCACCCCAAGCGGTGCAGCCACCCTGTGCTCCCGAACCAAACCCAGTGGAACGCTTCTTCCGGAAGTTGCGCCGGGCCGTCGAAGGCCGCGTCGATCCGACCCTGCAGGCCAAGCAGGACGCGCTGGAGCCCATCCTAGAGGCGTGGCAGCGGACCCCAAGCGGGTGCGGCAGCTGTGTGGCCGGGACTGGATCCGGGATGCCTTGGAGGCCCTGACCGCCAACACTCAAGTCGCATAGCCATTCTGGATTGGTATCACATGGTGAGGACCTCGCTGTCGGTGAGCTGCGGGGCGGGGCCCCCACTGTCGAAGACGGCGATGGCCAAGGATATCGACCATGAGGTCGTCCACGAGGCAGAAAGTGGCTATGATGAAGTGGGCCAAGTCCATGGGTCCTCCAATGAGTTTCTTCCATACCCATTGGAGACACCAAGACCTGGATTTCCAAATCCATACCGTCCTCTGCCTAAAACCTGCACACGGGGTCACTACAATTACCAGTAGAGGCCGGTCGCCCATGATTCCGCTCGGTGCCGCTCCAGTTCCCGGCCCTGTACCGGGCTCTTCTTCGATCCCCAAAGGAAGTACATCACGCCTAATGTGGAATCACACGGCCACGGTGAAGGTCCGGACGTCAATCCCGGCCTGACAGCGGAGCAGGAGCTTGAGGGCATGGCTGGCCATCTTGGCTGCGACATGCGTACGTAGGCCGCGGAGCGTCCGGCAGGTCAGATGCTCCAGGTGGCGGCCGGTGTTCTGCACTTCGTGGAAGGCGCCTTCAATTCGTTCCCGCAGCCGGTTGAGCCACCGCTCGAAGCCGACCGGTTGGGCCGGGCGCTGGTTGGCACACAAGGGGGTCAGGATCTCCAGGCCGCGGGTCTCCCGGTAGCCCTGTTGCCAGTCGGCCCCGAGGAAGCCCTTGTCGCCAAGGATGCGGGCCCCCCAGACCCAGTCCAGCACCTGCTCCCCTGCGACCCGCTCGTCCGTCGAGGCCGGCACCAGGTCGTAGGCCGCGGGCACCCCCGTCGGCGTGCAGAGCAGCACCAGCTTGTAGCCGAAGTACTTCAGGTTGCGACTGGCGCAGACCCCGTAGGCGGCCGTGGCCGCAAAGTCGCTGCGGCGCTTGTCGCGCGTGTAGCCGACCACGGGCAGAGGCTTGGTGTCCAGCAGATAGAGGGCGGCGCGGGTGGCCCCCAACCTCTCCGCCCAATGTCGGCGCAGGGTCTCGACCCAGGGCCACAACTGCCGGGCCCGGCGATGGCACTGGCTCTGGCTGAGCAGATGCGGAAAGAGGGACCGGTGGTTGGCCCGCACGAAACCGAGGAACTGGGTCTCCCCCGGAAAGGGCAGGAAATCCATGAGCAGCAGGAGCGTGATCACCTCGCTGTCGCTGAAGCGGGGCTTGGCTCCGGCCTGGCCCTGTCGCCCGCCGGCCGCGTGGGCCTGGTACCAGTCGTCCACCCAGACGTACACCACCGTCGCCAAATCCTCGAATGCTATACTGCGCGCCATGGGGAACCCCCGGAATGTGGTTGTTAAGTGCTTTCATTCTGCGCAGGTTCCCCTTTTTGAGTCAACCTCCTCAATTCCACATTAGGCGTACATCATGAATGTGAACCGAAGGAAATTCCTGAGCGGAGCTGCCTTGGCTTCAGCGGCGGTAGGGACGGCCGCCTGCACGATCACGCCGACGGAGCTTGCCGAAATGACCGCGCAGGATTCATCGCTTCCGGAATTCACGTGGCAGATGGCCACCAGTTTCCCGCCCATTGCCGACATCATCGTGGACATGTCGTTCACCTTCGCCGAGCACGTCGCCGCCATGACCAACGGCAAATTCCGGATTGAGCCGCGCCTGGCCGGCGAACTGGCACCGCCCCTGGAAGTCATGAACGTGGTCGAACAGGGCGCCGTCCAGTGTGGTCTGACTGCGTCCTATTACTTCATCGGCAAGAGTCCGGTGAATGCGTTCGGGACCTCGCTGCCGTTTGGCTTGACGGCCCGCCAGAACAACGCCTGGTTCTACGAGGGTGACGGTCTGGCCCTGCTGCGCGAGTTCTACGCGGAGCGGTTCGGCCTCATCCAGTTCCCGGCCGGCACGTCCGGCGCCCAGATGGGGGGATGGTTCAATCGCGAAATCCGTTCGCTGGATGACATTGTGGGCTTGAAGATGCGGATTCCCGGCCTCGGCGGTCAGGTGTTCGATCAACTGGGAGCCACGGTGCAGGTCCTGCCTGGCGGAGAGGTCTTCCAGGCCCTTCAATCCGGCGCCATAGACGCCACGGATTGGATCGGACCCTACGATGATCTGAAGATGGGCTTTCACCAGGTGGCCCGGTACTACTACTATCCTGCGTGGTGGGAACCGGGCGCGCACGCCGAATTCCAGATCAATCTCGAAGCATGGAACGAACTGCCCGAGGAGTATCAGGCGGCCGTGGAACTGGCGGCCCTGGCCAGCAATGTGGTGGCCACGGCCCGGTACGATGCCAAGAACGCGGAAGCCCTGCAGGAACTGAAGACACACGACATTCAGATCGTTCCGTTCCCGGACGACTTCATGCAAGCCGCCGAGATCGAGTCCTTTGCCATCTACGAAGCGATTGCCGCGCGGGATCCGGATTTCAACGCCATCTTCCGCAACTGGAACGCCTTCCGGCAGAGTATCCAAGAGTGGTTTGGCCTGTCCGAGGCCACCATGACCAACTACCAGTCCGTGCTGTAGCCGGTCCGTAACCCAACCCGGTACGGTAGCCTTTCGTTGGCACCCAACCCCGGTCGCGTCTGCCGGCTTGCCAAAGGGGACTATATCGATCGAACAGTGCCCATGATGGGGGTTTGGACTGGTTTGCGGCGGACGCCTATGCTCATCCGTAGCGCTTTTCCATGAACCGCTGGTAGTCCGGGCTGTAGCGCATGCGCCGGTGGCCCGGTTGGTCGGCGTGGCACTCCAGGCAGAGACTGATCAGATTGTCTGGTGTGTCAGAGCCACCGCGTCCGCGGGCCACGATATGGTGGGCGTGTATGAAGTAGCGGTTCCGCCCGAATGCCTGCCAGCCGCAGGCGCAACAAGTCCAGTTGTCGCGCTCGCGCACCAACCGGCTTAGCTTCTTCCAGTCTCGCCCGTATCCTTTGCGAGCGGGCGGGACGGTGGGCAGGACTGGCCGGGATTGAATGGCTGGCCCGTAGAGCGGACGCGGCGGAGACTTGTCTCCAGCCGAACGATTGAACAACCTGACGATCACCACCAACAGGAGACCGATTCCGACCAATACGCCAAGCCATTCAAACATGGTGATCAAGTACCTACGCTACCACGCCCTGATTGCCGACAATGAGCTGCCCAGCGGAGCCAAGTCGTGACGAGCAGACTAGTGCTGCAGTTCGATCCTGACAATGAATCCATGCGCGCCCTTGTCGACGCGATAGTGCCGGCGGCGTCGGGATCGCAGGATGTCCTGAAGCACCTGCTCGGAGAGCACACGGCGCATTTCCGGGACGAGTGCATGGAGCTTCGAGACGGGGTGCGTCCTGCCGCAAACGGGACAGAGCACATGCTCCGGCTCACCTCCGAATGCGACCGTGCGCGCCACCTTGCGGCACCGCTGGCAGAAGAATGTCGGTGCAGCATCCGATGCGGCAGACATGGACCGTGCCTCCTGTGTCTGTTGGGGGCGAATTGGATACCCAACACCGTCGAAGGGACAGCCCTGGACCTGCACAACCCAAGGCTGTCCACTTTCAAGGGTAGCACGAGCGTTATTCGCATCCCGCCGCCACAGATCCGGGTCAATATCCCGTCCAGGGTCAGGAGCGCTTCCTCCAGCAGCAGATGCCCGCGGGCCATGGTGCGCGCATCCACATTGTCGATGGCCTTGCCATATTGGTCCGCGGCCCAATCGAGATTGCGCGTCACCGCCAGCGTACGGAGCGGCTGGATGCGGCCCGCTTTGAGGAGGGCTTCCGGGACTGGGTGCAGGACACCTTTGCCCTGACCGACGGTCAGGTCGTGCCCATCGACGGCAAGAGCGTGCGCGGCTCCCACGACCGGGGCCGGGGCTTGGAGCCCCTGCACTTGGTGAGTGCCTGGGCGCAGGCCAACCGGCTGGTGCTGGCCCAGACCGCAGTGGAGGACCATTCCAACGAAATCACGGCCATCCCGGAACTGCTGCGCATGCTGTGCCTGGAGGGTTGCATCGTGACCCTCGATGCGATGGGCTGCCAGAAGGCGATTGCGCGCCAGATCCGGGCGCAGGAGGCCGACTATGTGCTGCGCGTGCGGGCCAACCACCAGGGCCTCCACGAGCGCATGCAGGACACCTTCGCCCTGGAACGGGCCGAGGACTTCGCCGACTGTCCCCACGACTATGCGGACACGGTCGGGAAGGACCACGGGCGCATCGAAACCCGCCGCTGCTGGACGACGGGCGACCCCGCCTACCTCGCCCATGTCGACCCCGACCGGGAGTGGTGCGACCTGGCCAGCCTGGTCTGGGTCGAGTGCGAACGCCGCTGCGGGGACCGGGTCGCGACCGACACCCGCTGTTTCATTTCCAGTCTGCCCCCCAAGGCCCAGCCCCTGTTGCAGGCGGTGCGCGGGCACTGGAGCATCGAGAACGCCCACCACTGGGTCCTGGATGTCGCCTTCGGCGAGGACGACAGCCGCAGCCGCACCGGCCATGCCGCCCACAACATGGCCATCCTGAAGCGGATTGCCCACAACCTGCTGCGGCAGGACCGGTCCCTCAAGGTGGGCATTGCCAACAAGCGGTTGGCGGCCGCCTGGAACAAGGACTACCTGTGTCGGCTGATTGGCCTCAAGTCCAAACCCGTTTAGATGCAATCGCCCTGTCCATGACCGCAGGGCGATTGCATCTAAATTGGGGGGCACCGAGTAAGTTGAGGCGTGGCTACAATGGGCGGTTCCGGATTCAGCCTGTGGAGAAGCCCCTCATGGACGGCCCGATGCCCTCGTCCCTGGTCGAGACCCTGGACACGCTGGAGGATCCGCGGGTCGACCGGACCAAGCGGCACAACCTGACCGACATCCTGGTGCTGTCGGTGCTGGCCGTCATCTGCGGCGCCGACAGTTTCGTGGCCATCGCCCTCTTTGGCCAGCTCAACGAGGCCTGGCTGCGCACCTTCCTGGCACTGCCGCACGGGATCCCCTCGCACGACACGCTGGGCCGAGTCTTCGCGCGGCTGGATGCGGCACAGTTCGAGGAGGGCTTTCGGGACTGGGTGCAGGAGGCCTTTGCGCTAACCGATGGTCAGGTCGTGCCCATCGACGGCAAGAGCGTGCGCGGCTCCCACGACCGGGGCCGGGGGCTGGAACCCCTGCATCTGGTGAGTGCCTGGGCCCAGGCCAACCGGCTGGTGCTGGCCCAGACCGCGGTGAAGGACGACTCCAACGAAATCACGGCCATCCCGGAACTGCTGCGCATGCTGTGCCTGGAGGGCTGCATCGTGACCCTCGATGCCATGGGCTGCCAGAAGAAGATTGCGCGCCAAATCCGGGCGCAGGAGGCCGATTATGTGCTGCGCGTGCGGGCCAACCACCAGGGGCTCCACGACCGCATGGAAGACACATTCCACCTGGAACGGGCCGCGGACTTTGCCGACTGTCCCCACGACTATGCGGACACGGTCGGGAAGGACCACGGTCGGATTGAGACCCGCCGCTGTTGGACGACCGGCGACCCCGCCTACCTCGCCCATGTCGATCCCGACCGGGAGTGGTGCGACCTGGCCAGCCTGGTCTGGGTCGAGTGCGAACGCCGCTGCGGGGACCGGGTCGCGACCGACACCCGCTGCTTCATTTCCAGCCTGCCCCCCAAGGCCAAACCCTTGCTGCAGGCGGTGCGCGGGCATTGGAGCATCGAGAACGCCCACCACTGGGTCCTGGACGTGGCCTTTGGCGAGGACGACAGCCGCATCCGCACGGGCTACGCCGCCCACAACATGGCCATCCTGAAGCGGATTGCCCACAACCTGCTGCGGCAGGACCGGTCCCTCAAGGTGGGCATCGCCAACAAGCGGCTGGCGGCGGCCTGGAACAAGGACTACCTGTGTCGGCTGATTGGCCTCAAGCCCAAACCCGTTTAGATGCAATCGCCCTGTCCATGACCGCCTTGCAACCGTTCCTGTCCAGCCAACAGGTTATAATTGACAGTATCTCAAGGGGATTATAAAGAGGACTTGACAGGCGGGGGGGGCCTGCCTCCTATGACCGTGCACCCCTGGGCAACCCGTTGTCGGCAATCAGGATGTAGTAGCGCATCTGCTTGCCCACCATGCCTTCGCCCACACAGGCCATCTGCCTGCGCGTGTCGGCCCGCCGGAGGTTGTGCCGTCCCCTGAACTCGGCGACATAGCGCCCCAGGTGCTTCGGACTCATCTTGTGGTAGACGCCAACGTAGTCCCGCTTGAGCACCGACCAGAAGCTCTCCATGCCGTTCGTGTGGGCCGTGCCGTTCACGTACTCGCCGGCCGAGTGCCGCACGCTTTTGTGGCGGTAGCGCAGGGTGGAGAGCCCCCGATAGGCGGCCGCCTCGTCCGTGTAGACCGTGGCCCCTGTGCGGGCATGGTGCACCACGAAGCCTTCCAGGGTGGCCGTGGCCGTGGTCGCCACCACCTCGGCGCGCACCCGGTTGGTGTCCCGGTCCTTCCTGCCGACCACCGCCGTCTTGCCGGCCGTGCCGCGGCCGGTTTGTGCCTTGCGTTGGGCGTTGGACATGTTCTTGCGCTTGCCGCCCATGTAGGTCTCGTCGACTTCCACCGGGCCGCCGAAGGGCCCGTTGTCGTCCTCGCTGTCCTCGAAGGCCTTGCGGATGCGCTGCAGCATGTACCAGGCCGCCGGTTGCGAAACGCCGATCTCCCGGTGCAGTTTCAGGCTCGAGATGCCCTTCGGGTTGGTCACATGCAGGTAGATGGCATAGACCCACTTGCGAAGCGGCAACTGCGTGTACTCCAGCAGTGTGCCCGTCTTGATGCTGAAGTAGCTGCGGCAGTCCGAGCACCAGTAGGGCATCGTCTTGTGGCTGGCCTCGCGGGTGTGGGCGCTCCCGCAGTGCCCACAGGTACGACCATGGGGCCAGAACCGATCCTCGAACCATTTCAGGGCCGACTCCTCGTCGGGGAACATCTCCGCGAGCTCCATCGGGGTGATGCCTTCACGGTAGGCCTTGCCGGGTGCTTTCGGGGTCATGGGGCCGTCTCCGCTGTTGATGGGGCCAGTAGGCCGGATTTCCCCCCGCCTGTCAAGTCCTCTTTATAATCACCCTATCTCAACGTCGCCACCTTTCTTTGTAGTCGGAGATAACGCCATGTACCGGACGTGGACAAACCGGGGTTGTAACGCCGCCGGATTTATGTCAGGGGGGGGCAAGTCCGGAGCCTGTCGCTGGCCAGCCGGAAGGCCACCTTCGACGGTGTCCGGACTGGTGCCGAGGTGACGGTTCAGATGACGATTGTGGTCGACACGACGGACGGCGACTACCTCATCAGCGACATTCTGAAGGCGGGCATCCACCAGAGCCTGACCAATCCTGCCTTCAGGGACCACTTCCGGCGCTGGCCGGGTACTGATAGCGACCCGGAGCCGACCGGCGGCATCTTCCACTTCGTGGGCTACAACGAGAACTTCACGAACTACCGGGCGGTGGCCGGGGAATCCTTTGCCACCATCCCGGCCCCGGAGCGGTTGCGGATCGGCCTGGCGCACGGCAGCGAGGACGACGACGTGAACACCATCGCGGCCGCCGAGACGGTCAGGAGGGGGAGTTCAAATACAGCGATGGGCGGACAATTGTGGCCCGGCTCATTACCACAGACACTGCCATGATGCCGTTCAGCAACGTCTAGATCAACGACAACGGCCAAATCCAGGCAACCCCCCACGATGGCGGCCCGCGACCCGTGAGCAACTTCTTTCCACGGTCCATAGGTGCCCCCGCCGTGCTTGACAGTCTGCCCTTGAACTTCATTGATGTGAGCTTCCGTTTCGGCAACCATGTCTATATGGACTATCCAGACGAGTTTCGGGGATTCCCGACCGACACGCTCACCAGCGACGAGACCTACACCCTCGCGGGGTGGGCCGTCAACGAGAAGGGCGAGGTCATCAGTCCCGTGCAGTTGCTCCGGGTGCATCCGGTTGACACGGTGTTCCGGAACATCATCACCGGCAACTTCCTCAACTACCTGGACGCCATCAACCCCGACTTGACCTCCCTGCACACCACCCAGTTCACCATCCTGGAGTAGCAGAAGCCATGGCCCGAAAACGACCGCAGGCACTGGAACTCCGGCACGCTCGGGCATATTCCACAAGCATGCTTGCGGGATATGCATCGCCAGCCAGCCCCCGACGCCGCAAGGAGCACTGGTCATGGACCTGATGGCAGGCGTGCACATGTTCGGAACACGATTGCCCTGTGCAGCACCGGCGTTGCAGGCTCCGGCATTGTCACATTCATCGAAGGTACAGACTCAATGAGGCGCAAGCACATCGGCTTCTACCTTGCCTCCGTGGCCCTAAGCATTGGGGTGCTATTGGCCGGCTTGTACCTTGACGGCTTTTTCGTTGACACCGGTCCCGAAGACAGCCTGCTTGCTGCCAGTGAAAGGCCTGGTGGCGAGATCCAAGCGGAGCAGGGCTTCAACGGGAACGGGTCACAGCCATTGTCCAACCAGGCCGAGCCTGACGAACCATCACCCCTACTCTCCCCACCAACGTCCAAGTTGCCCACCGGGCACCGGGTCTGGTGAAACTGGAGTGGGACAGGGCAGCCTTGCCCCCATCCTATCAGGTAATCTATTGGCATGTTGGGAATTCAAATTCCGAATGGATTGTCTTGCCCAACGCCGGAATTCAGGTGGAAATGGATGTGGAGGCCCGGTACGGGGCCTGGATCAGCGAGTTGCCCGAGCACCCGGACAAGGTTCACCACTTTGCGGTGAGAACGATCACGGACGGGAACCATTCAGCTTGGACAGAGACCATTTCCACATCGGGCCACTTCAGCCCATCGCCGGAACCTGAACGGCAGCTTCAAACATCCGTGTTGTCGGTAGTCAACCAGGAGACTAATTTCGAACCGAATATTCTGGAACGCGTGACAACCCGTCTGGTGTTGCCCCAAAAATTGACAGGCCGCTACCAAACCCGGGAATCCATTGTCCTGGACTGGGAGGATGTACTGGGGGCTCATTCCTACCGGGTTCGGGTTTGGGACGAAGCCCGTGTCGGGTGGTCCGTCTTGCCGACCGAGAGGTTTCCAATCTCCTGGGACGGATCAAGGGTAACCATCCACTTTGAATTGGACAGTTTCGATGCCGTGATGAAGTCGCAATTGATGTTCTCGGTCCAAGCCGTGGGTGAGGCGGTCGTTCGTCGTGGACCAAACCCGTGGGCGTGCCGCTGGTGCTGGACACGCCGACGGGGATGTTTGGCCAGCTGCACGAGGGAAACGGAATAGGACTGGACTGGCAGGATGTGCCCCTGGCCGACTTCTACGAAGTTCGCTACCGGTCCAGCGCATTTCCCGACTCGCAGTGGATCATGTTGTCCGGGGCAACGGGCATCCGCGTGACCATGGATGGCTCAAGTGCCTACATCGACTCGCTGCCAGACGGCGATGATTTCGTCTTCCAAGTCAGGGCGATCACTGGCAACTACGAGGTATGCTCCGATTGGTCCGAGGATATGGAAATTACCCAATCGGGTGAACCCGGCACCACCCCCGGCACCGATACTGCTCCCGACACCACACCTGGACCGATACCGGAGGACAACTCGGAATCGGTGTTTGACGGCACTGTTTCCGGAGCGACACCGACACCCAGATCAACGCCGACCGGCAACGGCGGCGGGGGCGGGGGCGAGGGTACCGGAACGGATTCGCAAGGCGGCAACAACAACGGCGGCAAGGGGATAGGGGTATTTGTCACGAATGTAGACGTAACAGCTATGCCTAACAATAGCAACCCTATTTCAGGCACCTTGAAGCAGTATCATTTGGGAATTAATGAGCTGGATGATGATGAAGAGTCGCGTTTGCGTGTGATAATTTCATACAATGATGGCAGTACAGAAAACGGCGATCCTCCAAATAAAATATGCGTCAAAGTCAATGATCTTAAAAATTGCTTCAACTCTAAAACCAGCTTTCAATTTAGGTTCAAGCATGAAGATGATGATGACGACCCTGACTCTGATAAAGTAGAATTCGAACTTATAGATTGCAGTGTAGGAGCAGAAGAGGCAATGACAATTAACATAATGTTAGTTGCCGATGGTCATATATCCTTCCCCGCTAACCATATTAGTACTTCTAACGAATTTCCAACTAAAATCGTCAATGGAGCGGATAGCTGCTCTGACGATGGAAGATAGCTATTGGAATCGGTGCGGTGACGCGCATTGGGTTGGAGTCCTGCTGCCCAATGGTAGCGGCATGGTCCCAGTTCCAGGGAAGCGTGGCTCTTGGCCGACCACAACAAACTTTGTCTTCCGGGTCAGAGCGGGTCCGTTGTCATGCTTGCCGTCAGCCTACGGGCCGCGTCGCAGGGTCATTGGGCACAACCTCCACCTAGGGAAAATGTCTATGTGCGATGATGCAACGTGTGTCCGATATACCGGCGGATTGGACGACGGTTTCAAGCTCAGGGAGTAGGTGAGAGCATGTACCCGCTACAGATTCAGCTGGATGTTGAAATAGTTCGTGCCGTGGCCGGCTTTGTGCCGGTGATCGTGTCAGTTGCTTTACCGGGGATCCTCCTCGCCATCATGGGCCGAATGATGAAACGGCAGGGAGTTCTTAGATCGAAAAGGGACATCAACTTGTGGGCCAAGGGGATCGAATTCGTTGTTGGGTGGTTTCAGGACCGTGATCCGCCGTAGTGGCTATCAAAGACAGCCCCAAGCAGGGGTATGTCAACAGCACTGAAACGAGAAGTCAGAGTGGCTGTTCCACCAAGCGTCGCCGTGCGTGGGCGCGGACGGTGACAGCATTCACGAGTTCCAATCGGCTCTTGTGGCGGTGACTGAACTCCCTGGCGTGGTGGTGCAGGTGCCTGGGACTCATGGAGTGGCAAGTGCCCCCGAGCCTCCGCCTGAACAGTGCCCAGAACGACTCAATGCCGTTGGTGTTCACCGACCCGCGGCCGTACTCGCCGCGTCCATGGTTGATGCAGGCATGCCGGTATTCGGCCAGACCCTTGTAGGCAGCGGCTTCGTCGGTGTAGAGCCGGTTGCCGGGTTCCAAGTGTCCCCGCACGAACACCTGCGGGGCTTCGTTGCAGTTGTCCAGCACTACTTTCACCCGGACCACATTGGTCGCCCAGTCCTTCAACCCGGCAATAGGGGTCTCGCCGACCGCTCCATGTCCGGCGCGTAGCTGCCTGTCCCGTTGCTTGTTCTTCCCGGGGCCGCCCACGTAGGTTTCATTGTCCGGTCCTTCACACGGATCATGGTTCGTGCAGTAGGCATCCCGGATGCGATGCGACAGGTGCCAGGCGGTCGGGCAGGAGATTACCCAGGTCCCGTTCCAGCTGTCGGCTGGACACGACTTCGGGACGGGAAGTCAGGAGGTAAACAGTGATGGTCCGGACGCGGCCGCCCAAGTTGGAACCGCGCACGACGATATCGGTCTTGACCGGGAAGACCTGCCGACAGGTCCGGCAGCCGTGGAACGGGAGCTTGCGCGTCGGACGGACCTGCACGTTGTCCGATTCGCAGAGAGACTGCGCTGGCCGAACGGCCAGCGCTCCCAAGCGAACCGGGCTTCCACCGCGGTATCGGCAGGGAAGCAGTCAAACAGTTCCGTCAGGATGAGGTGAATATGGACATCGGCACCCTCCCCAGGGCAACCGAAAAGTCGCGGGGTGAGGGTGAATCAGGAGAGCAGCAGGGCCTCCACCCGGTCCAGCTCGCGGGGTTTCAGGGTGGGGTCGTGCCGCAGTTCCAGCAGCCGCCGGCGCTGGCGGGACGAGAGGGTCGCATGCAGGGCGTTGGCCATGATCGAGGGCTCCGGGTAGCAGGCCGCGGACAAGGTACCCACAGAATACTCCGCACTTTCATATTTGTCCATGCGATAGGTTTAGCTGAATCGTCTCGGCAGGGCCAACGTCAAGGCGACAGATTTTACTGCGTCAACAAAGTTGTGCTGGACGCGGACGGCTAATGCCACTTGCAACATCCGCAACCGCCTCCACGACGACGGGATAACGTTATGGAGACCCTATCGGGAGATCAAGCAGGGTAAACGCAAAGTCGCGAAGCGAAGGTGAAGCGGGTCGGTAAAGAGCGGGTTCAGGGCGTTGGCTGCGACCCTGCGGCATGGAACAAAGATGGCTGCAATTGGGATTAATGCAGCATGGAATATCCATTTCGGCAGCCGGATCCGGGTCGCGGTTGACACGACCGGATCAAGAGGGCCGCCGTACATCCTGTGGGGTGCTGAAATCCTCACAGTCCCCACGGCAACCCCATGGACTCCATTGTCGCATGCCCCGACCCGGAACTCCTGGAGGCCCTCTGCGCCTTCGCCGACCACCTGGCCACACTGCCTGACCCGCGCGTGCCCGTGCTCCTGGCCATGCTGCTGGTGGCCCTGGCCGGGGGCGCCAACAGCATGGCCGCGGTAGCCGCCTTCACGCACGACCACCGGGCCTGGTTCCGACTGTAGCTGCCCCTGGGCCAAGCCACCCCGTCCCGCGACACCTACCTGCACCTGGTCTAGCGGCTGGACCCGGAGACGGCCGTGAAGGCCGCCCTCTGGCTGCTGGACGGCACCCGTCTGCCCAGCCTGCGGGAGCTGGTCCTGGCCCTGGACGGCAAGGTGGTTCGCCGCTTGGGCGACCGGGCCGCGGGCCGGCGCGCCCTGCACTTGGTGAGCGCCTTCCTGGTGCGGGAGGGATTAACTCTGGCCCAGGAGCCGTGCGAGGCCAAAAGCAACGAGATGGCGGCCCTCCCCCGCCTGCTCGACCGCCTGGTCCTGGAGGGGGCCGTGGTCACGATCGACGCCGCCGGCTGCCAGAGAGCCATCGTGCAGGCCCTGCGAGCGGCCGGGGCCGACTATGTGCTGGCCCTCAAGCGCAACCAGCGCACCCTCCACCGGGAGGTGAAGGTGGCCTTCGACGACGCGGCGCGGGGGGCCTTCGCGCCCGAGGCGGAGGACCGCTGCGAAACCGTCGAGCGCAACGGCGGTCACCGCGAGCGGCGCACCTGTACCGTCCTGGGCGGTCCCGGCCTCTGCGAATGGGTCGCGGACCCCGAGGCCTGGCCCGGCCTGCGCAGCCTGGTCCGGGTGCAGGCGGAGCGCATCGGTCCCCATGGTCGCCGGCAACGCTCGGTGCGCTACTACATCTCCAGCCGACCGGTGGCGGCGGAGGCCCTGCTGGAACTCGTCCGCGGTCATTGGGGCGTTGAGAACGGCCTCCACCGTACCCTGGACCTGCAGTTCCGGGAGGACGACTGCCGCATCCGCACGGGCTATGCCCCCGCCGTCATGGGCATCCTGCGCCGGGCCGCCCTGAACATGCTACGGACGATTCAGCAGAATCTCAGCTCATACGTGTCCATTGGCTTGCTGCGCGACCGCATCGGACGCCAACCGTGGATTCTGGCCTCCGCCCTACCCTGAACCCGACTTTGCGTTTGCCCTGGGAGGTCAAGGCCCTTCTCGCGAAGCAAACAGGACAGCAGTGGGGATTGCTCCACCCGGCCTCAAATTGCGGGGAGCGTGCCAACCTGTCCCTGTCAACCGGGAGCGAATCACCTCCGTCTGGACCAAACCGTACTGGTTAAGAGAACAGGTTCGACGTTCGGTTGAACTCAACGCGGAATCCCCAGCAAGGCGCGCCATTCGTCGGGACGTTGCCCCGCGGCCAGGATGCGATTGGCGACGTCTTCAGGCAGTCCCTCTGCCAGCCAGTGCGCCTCAATCAGGTTGCGGGCCTCCCCAGACAGGTCGGGCAATACCGCATCCAGAAACTTGAGGGTGTTCATCACTTCCCCCAGGCGAATGCCGTGCCGTTCGCGGTCGCTTGCGGGATCGCGCCAGAGTTCCTGGTGTTCATCCCACCATTGAAAGACCGGCATCCTCCCTGCTTCCGGTTGCGACAGACGGACCAACGTTCCGCAGACTTGGAAGGACTCCGATGAGTCTCCGATGAGTTGATAACCCCCGTTTGACTCCAAACGGTACAGCCGGATGGCTGGGGAAATTTCGGGATCGCCCTGAAAAGGGTCCGGCGGTTCTCCGGGTTCAATCACCAGGTACTCCGCAATCCCGAGGGCGGCGTACAACGCCCTCTTGTCTTCCAAGTCCCGCTGCTCCGAGGTCGGCGACACCACCTCGGCCACCAGTTCCGGTACCAGATCCCCCTGCTCAAGATGCAGGACACGTCCCCGTTTGCCCCTCTCCCTGTCAGCAGGCCAAGCAAGTTCCGGTGGCAGCACCACCAAATCCGGCACCACCTGTTTCTTTCCCGTCCCCTCACTGGTCAGCAGTCCCAGCATTGCCCCGATCCTCTGGTCGAAGTGCAGTTCCGGCTCGTTGGCCACGCGGTTGCCCAGCGCATCGCGCAGGGCCTGGACGATGAGGGCGATGAGCGATCCGTGGCGGGTAGCATTGGGGCTCACGAAACCATCCTCGTCATAGTCGAGCAGTTTGACGCCTTCGGCTCCATAGTCCGGGTCGGTCGTCCAGTCGCGCTCATATTCGTGAGCCACATCGTATTCGTAGTCCGGGGCGTAATGGGGCAGATGCGCAAGCCCGGCACGCCACAACGCCGGATGGTCCAAACGAGCATCCATCCGCCGCTTCCGAACCATGCGTGCGGTGGCCGCGCCGACATTGCCGCGCCTGGGAGGAGACTCCCAACCCCACGTGCCCGGTATCGTGCCCTCCGGCAGTTCATCCGGGGCTAGGGTCGGTACCGGCGACCGGCCCTGAACTTCAACCACAGCCATGCCCATCCTTCCGTTGGCTCTCTGTTTGCGGACCATTCTACTCGGAACAGGAACAGCCCAACCCGTCAGGGCAATCACAGGCCAATTGGACAGGACTTTGAGCAGGTACCCGTCGTTCCAGCCGCCCCCTTTTGACGCCCGGCCGGGAAACCAAAAGCCCCCTGTTCGCAGGGGGCTTCAATCCATGCCTGTGCCCTGCCATTTTCGGATCTGCCTGCCCACCCCGCGCCGCCGTTCCTCCTCCCGCCGGGTTCTGATCGAACGTTCGGCAATCTGTCTCTGCCGCGCCAAGCTGTCCTGCTGCGCGGCTGGCAGCGGCACCGTCACGGTTTGGGGTTCTTGTGCGGGCGGGGTGGGTTCGCCAGGCACCGGCACGACCATAACCAACGCGTCGATCAACGCCACCAGCAGGGCCTCGACTTGGGTGCGTCGAGGCTCCGGCAGCTGGGCGAGCTTCTCTGCGAGGAGTGACATGTCCGCCTTCATTGGTCAGAAGGCAAATGACCTTGGTCCCGGTCCCAGCGCAGCCAAGCGGCGCGGATAACAGGGATGCGACCCCAGTCCGCTCCTGCGAACCAGATCCGCGCCGGTGAACTCATGCAACACATGGTGCCAGTGGCCGCTCCGGTCGCGCATCCGCACAAGATGGCGTTATCTCCGGCTGCAATGTTTAATGAGAGGTACATCAATGAATGTGAATCGAAGGAAATTTCTGAGCGGAGCCGCCTTGGCTTCCGCGGCGGCAGGGACGGCTGCCTGCTGTGGGATGACGAAAACCTCACAGTCCCCACGGCAGTCCCCATGGACTATATGTCGCATACCCCGCCCCGAACTCCTGGAAGCCCTGTGCGCCTTTGCCGACCAACTGGCCACGCGGTCCGATCCGGGCGCCCTGCGTGCGGCCCTGGAACAGTTGGGGGAGCCCGTTGCTGGCAGCCGGCCTGGTGCTGCGGCGGGGGCATGGCCTTGGCGGGAGGGGGTGCAGGCCCGGCGCGGTCCTTGGAGCCGCACGTGTGCCGTGCCTTTGGCCCGTCTCGTCGAAGCGCCAGTATTCGGGGATCCCCAGCGCGGCATAGCCGTCCCGCTTCGCCTCCACGTCCACGCGGCCGGTGGAAGGCGGGCAATGCCCCCAAGCGACGGCGCGGGAACAGGTCCGCAATGCGGACCGCATCCCCTCCATGACCGCATGGCAACAGTGCCCGGGTCCGATTCCGAGTCGCTGCGGCGGATGCGGTCTGCTATGATTGGATCATCTCAATGTCGCCATCCATTTCATTGCAGCCGGAGATACCACCATGTACCGGAGCGGGCAAGCCGGATTTATCGCGCGCCGCGGAATTTTTAGGGGGGGGGGGCGCGACTTGGGTTCGGCCTCCGGGTGGTCCTGTGGGCCCTGCTGGCGCTGGCCCTGGCGGGCGGCGGCAGCCTGGCGGGCGGGGACCTGTTCGACGACGACTACCGGGACTGTCCCCACGGGACGCGCCTGCGGGACGGCCAGATTGCGGACTTGAGCGTGGTCCGCGACGCGGAGGAGGCGGACGAGGTCGTGGTGTCGTGGTCGGGCACCGATCCGGCCGCCTGGGGCCTGGGGGGCAACACCTACGACACGGCCCTGGTGCTGCTCCTGGACGACGGCGGGGACGCGCCGCAGGTCCGGAGCCTGTCGCTGGCCAGCCGGAAGACCACCTTCGAGGGCGTCCGGACCGGCGTCGAGGTGACGGTCCAGATGGCAATCGTGGTCGACACGGCGGACGGCGACTACCTGATCAGCGACATTCTGGAGGCGGACATCCACCAGAGCCTGACCAAGCCGGAGTTCAAGGACGACTTCCGGCGCTGGCTGGGTGCCGCCGTCGACCCGGAACCGACCGGCGGCGTCATGTACTTCGTGGGCTACAACGAGAACTTCACGAACTACCGGGCCGTGGCCGGGGAATCCTTCCACACCATCCCGGCCACGGAGCGGTTGCGGATCGGCCTGGCGCACGCCGGCGAGGACGACGATGCGCGGGAGGAGGTGGACTTCGACGCCTACCGCATCCGCATCGTCGACGGCGACGGCGACGTGGTGCCCGAAGGCGACGATGTGACCACCATCGCGGCTGCCGAGACGGGCCGGACGCGCGGGGTCTCCACCTTCAACTACAATCTGGTGCAGATCATTCCGGGTCGTCTGACACAGACGGACACCACCATGACGCCGTTCAGCAACGTCCGGATCAACGACAACGGCGAGATCCAGGCGGCCATGCTGGCCAATGGCGGCCCGCGCCCGCCCAACAACTTCTTTGCGCGGCCCAACGGCGTTCCGCCCACCGTGCTGGCCGCTCTGCCCATCAGCATCGGCGAGGCGGGCTTCCGTTTCACCAACGACGTCTATGTGGACTACCCGGACGAGTTCCGGGACTTCCCGACCGACACGCTCACCAGCGACGAGACCTACACCTTCACGGCCTGGGCCGTCAACGAGAAGGGCGAGGTGATCAGTCCCGTGCAGTCGCTGCGGGTGCATCCGGTCGACACCGTCTTCCGGAACATCATCACCGGCAACTTCCTCAACTACCTGGACACCACCAACGTCGGCGTCACCTCCCTGCACACCACCGCATTCACCGTCCTGGAGTAGTCCCACCAATGCCGGCCGGCCCGAAAACGACCCCGCCGACAACGGCAGCGGGCCGGCTGAACCGTTACAAACAAGCACAATGACATGAGCTACCGGCGTGTAGTCATTTCGCTGGCATTGGCTTTTGTTGCACTGCTGGCCGCGGAGTTCGCCTACCGCCATTTCGTTGACAGCGGCCAATCCGGTAGCGTGCTCCAGCCGGTGGAAATTCCCGTGGCGCAGGTCCAATCAGGACAGGGCATTCAGCAGGAGCGGGCACAGCCATTGCCCATTCCTCCGCGCAATGTCGCGCAGGCCGCCTCCGAAGGAGCCAACGTCGAGAGTCCGGATCAAACCGAGGCCCTACAGCCACCGCAGGCGGATGCAGGACAGCTTCAGACCTCCGTTCTGTCGGTGATCGACAATCAGGATCCTTTCGACCAGAACCCGGTGGCGCGCGCAGCAACCCGCCTGAATGTTCCTCAGGCAGTGACGGGCCGGTACCAATCCCGTGAAGCCGTTGCCTTGGACTGGAACGATGTGGTCGGCGCGGGCTCGTACCAGGTTCGGGTATGGGACCAATCTGCGGTGAAGTGGTCGATCCTGCCGAACGAACGGTTTCAGGTTGCCTTCGACGGCTCGCAGGCGCGGGTCCAATTTTCGTTCGAGGACAGCTTCGACTTTGGCCTTTCAATGAAATCAAGCTTGCTTTTCTCTGTAAGGGCGGTCGGCGACACGGGGAAGTCGTCATGGTCCCAGCCGATAGACATCGATTTGATTCTGGATACGCCGCAGGGATTTTTGAGTCAGTTGCCGGGAGACAGGATCAGGCTGGACTGGCAGGATATCCCGCTGGCGGACTTCTATGAAGTTCGCTTCCGGTCCAATGTCCACGCCAATGCGCAATGGATCATGTTGTCCGAGACAACGGACATTGGATGGAATATGGATGGCTCAAGTGCCACCATCGACTTGTTGCCCAACAGCGAATCCTACAGTTTTCAGGTCAGGGCCATCACAGGGGACTACAAGGTGTGCTCCGCTTGGTCCGACGTTGTGGCCATGACCCCATTGGGCGAACCCGGCACGACCCCCGGCACCGAACCCGGCACGACCCCCGGCACGTCCTGATAGGGGTAGGTAAAGCGGCTCCGGGCCTGAAAAACAGGTTGAGGAAACGGAAAAAGCATGGTTTGCGGGTAGGCTGTTCGTGTTTCCACACATCAAACAGGCCCCGGTTCCATGCTTCTTCCGACGGCATTCTATCCCCTGCACGACCAAATCCAAAGGCATCTGCCCCATCTGCGGGCCCAGAGGATCGGGTTGGCCCTGTGGGTGGGGGCCACGGTGATGGCCCGCAGCGGCTGCCAGAATGCGGTGCTGGGGGCCCTGTTGAGCCTGGGTCTGGGCTGGCACACGACCCGCCAGTACCTGCGGGAATGGCTCTACGACGGCTCCGACCGGGCGGCGCCCTGCGGGGTGCAGTTGGAGGTCGAGGCCTGTTTCGCGCCCCTCCTGCGCTGGGTCCTGGCCTGGTGGCAGGGCTCCGAACTGACGCTGGCCGTCGATCCCACGGCCAAGGGCGGGGCCCTGGTGGCCCTGGTCGTGAGCGTGGTCTACCGGGGCCTGGCCATCCCCGTGGCCTGGCGCCTCAAGACCGGCGGCCAACCCGGTCCCTGGATGCCGGACCTCTGCGCCCTGCTGGACCGGCTGGGGCCCGCCGTGCCGGAGGGCATGACCGTGCGCGTGCTCTGCGACCGGGGCCTGCAGAGCCCCGACCTGTGGGCCGCCATCCGCCGCCGGCTGGCACCCCTACATGCGCTACGACCGAAACATGACCTTCCAGGCCACGACCGGACCGCGCTGGCCGGCTTGGCGCTTCGTGGCCGGCGAAGGCCAGTACACGGTCACGGCCGGGAAGGCCTTCCGCGAGCGCAAGCGCGCCTGCACCCTGATTGTGCTCTGGGTGCCCGGCCAGGAAGTCCCCTGGGTCGTGCTCACGGACGAAGCCCCCGAGGACGTGGAGCTCGGCGCCTACGGGATGCGCGTCTGGATTGAGCAGGGCTTCCGCACCCTCAAGCGCATGGGCTGGCAGTGGCACCGCACCCGGCGCCTGGACCCGGCCCGCGTCGACCGGCACTGGCTGGTCCTGGCCGTCGCCACCCTCTGGGTGCTGGCCCACGGTACGCGCGTCGAGGAGGCGTATCTGCGCGGTCTGGCACCCGGTCGCGTGCGCACACCGCCCCTGCAGCCGGCGGTGCCCCGCAGCCGACCGCTCAGTGTCTTTCAGCTGGGCCTGCCCGGGTCCAGCGGCTGCTGCACCGCGGCTACGGCTGGGCCCGGGTCTGGCTGCAGCCCCTGCCCGGACCGGATCCGCCCTGGGAGCTGCGGTGGGTGGACCCGCCCGGACTGGAGCAAACGGTCGCACATTGACCCGGCTCCCGGCTTTACCTACCCCTATCAGCGGCACGTCCACCGGCACCGAACCCGGCACCGACCCCCGGCACCGAACCCGGCACGAACCCCACCGGCACCGAACCCGGCACCGAACCCGGCACGCCCCCCGGCACCGAACCCGGCACCGAACCCGGCACGCCCCCCGGCACCGAACCCGGCACGTCCACCGGCACCGAACCCGGCACCGAACCCGGCACCGAACCCGGCACCGAACCCGGCACGCCCCCCGGCACCGAACCCGGCACCGAACCCGGCACGCCCCCCGGCACCGAACCCGGGGACACACCGGAAAGGATATTCAGCCCAACGCCAACGCCCCAGCCAACTCCCAGACCGATCGCCGAGCGAACCACCGAACCTGATCCTAAACCAACTGCCACCCCGGATGCGACCACGGGCGGGACCACCGGTTCGGGTACCGGAACGGATTCGCAAGATGGCAACAACAATGGCCATGGAGGAGTATTTGTCAATAATGTAAAAATACTTGACAATAATGGAGAATCAGTGACAATATTGAACATTCCCGGTATTGGTGAATATAATTTTTTTTATTTGGAAATTGATGAGATACCGGATGACGAAGAAGCACGTTTACGTGTGATGATTTCACTTTCAGAAACCTCATTACCCGACGCTAAAGTTTCCATCAAAGTCAATGGCGCGGAACCGGAACATTCCCTCAGTACTGGCGCCTTTCAATTTAATTTTATGCAAGATGGAAAAGATGACGGTGGCCCTCAAAAAGACAAAGTAGAGTTCCAGCTAGGAGAGTGTGAATCAGTCGATACAATTGAAGTGATGTTGATTGCTGATGGCCACATATCCTTCCCCGCTGATCATAATGTTACTGAAGATGAAAAAGTCAACATTAATGAGGAGACCGGCTTCTATGAATTTACAGCTAATTGCAACTGACGGCGATAAAATTTCTAATAATTAATGTCCTGTGTGCGATGATTCAGTGTGTGTCCGATGTACCGGCGGATTGGACGACAGTTTCCAGTTCACTATGGTTTGGACAGTTTTGAGCCGGTTTGGCGTGCCCTTTTCGGGCTTGGCGACGCATCCGGCATGACAAGGAGTTAAATCGGGGGGGGACTCCGGCCCCCAAAGGACATCGCAGCCCCTGCAGGTAGGCGCGGGCATGTCCCCGCAGCTCGCGGCGGCCGAAGAAGGGCGCGTAGCGCGCATGGTAGGCGCGCAGCCGCCCCTGCACCGAGGCGATCTCGGCGCGGCTCACGGACACGGGCTGGGACACGGGAACGGCGGCCAGGGTCATGGCAGGAGAGGCGCTGAGGGGATCCGGACACCGTGATTCTACAGCTCAAAGTTTCGTTGCCCTATTAGGATGAAGTTCAGTCGAGGGGTTCTCTTTGGTTGTCATGACAATACCATTGTAGGGAACCCTTGTCGTGTGTGCATCCAGAACCAATATTGACGAAACTGAAACAGTGCCGGTTCGGTCGTAGATCCTGCACTCTGCGGCCCAATCGATAATGTGGATGTCCGCGGACAGGCCCGTCCGCGCCTCGACGGAAACCCGGATCGGGCATCCGTTCCAACAATGCTTGCAACAGGAGCGTATTATGGAAATCCGTGAACTGGAATCGGTGGTGGTGTACAAGGCTCCTGGCCAAGCCTGCAATCAGGGCAGCATCCTCCAGCTGGCCGATGGCGACATGCTGATGGCGTTCAACCAAGAACGAGGCCGCGTTCACTCCGACAGCGGCCAGTCCTGCCTGATTCGCTCCACCGACGGTGGACGGTCGTGGGATCGGGCCGGCATGCAGGTGGTCTGGCCCTTCACGGACCACGGCGGCAACTGGGACTGCGCAGTGAGCCAGCGTGTGGACGGCATGCTGCTGATGCACACACGCATCTGCAGCTTCATTGCGCCCACAGCCCTGCACCGCATCGATCTGCAGGGCCTGGGCACTGGTGGTGAGCGGCTCAAGCGTCAGACCGGTTACGCCCTGTTTCGCTCCCTCGATATCGGACGGACTTGGGAGGGACCGACTCCCGTCAACACCTTTCCCATCGCGGCCTCGGGCAATAGTGCCTATATGTGCGGAGGCTCCGGTGCGGGCCGTGTGGTGGAACTGCCGGATGGTGGACTGCTGATGCCGCTTATGGGCGGCATCCACCGCGACGGCTTTACGGGTTCGCGGGGTCTCATGGTCGGAGAAACGACGCGCTGCTTCCTGTTGCGCTCCGACGACGACGGCGACAACTGGGAGTACTGGAGCACCATCGCCTACGACCCCGCCCACATCCGCGCCTTCCAGGAACCCTCGATGGTGCGCCTGTCCTCGGGGCGTCTGATTTGCATGATGCGGGTGACGGTGCGGCCCGAACGCTTCGACAACATGTGGGTCGCGCATTCCGACGACGATGGCATCACCTGGAGTCCACCCCGGCGCACGGCCCTGTGGGGCTATCCGCCCGACTTGCTTCGGCTTGGGGATGGCCGGGTACTGGCGGTGTACGGCTACCGCGCCGAGCCCATGGGGGTGCGCGGATGTGTGTCGGAGAACGGCCTCGACTGGGACCCGGCCGCCGAGTTCACGATCCGCGGGTGCGTGGGCGGCCCTCCGGAGGATCCCGTCTACTGGCACATCGGCTATCCCTCCGTGGCCCAATGCCCGGACGGGACGCTAGTGGCGGCATACCACGAATACAGTACGGATGACGAGCCGATTCAGTACATGCGGACCACACGGTTTCGGCTGGCTTAACCCGGACAATCCGGCTCGCGGGCGCATCCCAAAACGCGATCCCAATGTATTAACACTGCAACGAGAAGTCAGGGTGGCTGTTCCACCCAGCGTCGCCGGGCGTGGGAACGGGCGGCGGCCGCATTGCGGGCCGCGCGGCCCTGCAGGCGGTCCAGGACCGCTGCCAACAGGGCGTGTCCGCCCCAGCGCAGGTTGCGAAACAGGGCCAGCACGGCCTCCAGGGCCTCCGCCACCGGGTACAGCGTCAGGCCGGGTTGCTTTTTTTGAGCGCCCGCTGGCCCCGCAGCAGGAAGAAGTGCAGGAGCAGGCACAGGGTCATGTGACGATGCCAGCCCTGCCAGCTGCGCCCCTCGTAGTCGCCCAGACCCAGCAGCTGCTTGCCTTCCCGGAAGCAGGTCTCGATGGCCCAGCGCGCGCCGGTCAGGTAGGCCAGACGGGCCGGCTTGATGGGGCGGTGGGTGTGGCAGAGGAAGACCCGGACTGTATCCGCCCCGGGCTGGCGGCGCAGCACGAGCCAGACGTCGGGACCCGGCAGGCTGCCGCGGGAGGCGACCACCCGCCGGATGGCGAAGTCGGCATGCTCGGGGCCGCGGCTGTCCCCCGGCACCCGATGCCGCGTCCTGGCATCCGCGGGCAATTGTGCCGCCAGCGCCCGTGCCTCAAGGAAAGGCGGGGCTCCGGGCGCCAGCCGCGGCCGGGTGCGGGGCACGACGGTCGGCGGCCGCTCCGGCCAGACCCGCGTGTCGACCGGCACCTCCGCCATGTAGCCCAGCCCCAGCGTGGCCACTCCGTCCAGAAAGTCGACCGAGCGACCGTAGCCCTCGTCGCAGCTCACCCAGCGCGCCGTCGCGCCGCGTCTGCCCTCGCTCCCGGAGCGCCTGCGCTGGGGCCTGGCCCTGTGGGTGAAGGGCACGCTGCTGGCCCACAACGGCTGCCAGGATTCGGTGGCAATGGCCTTTGGACACCTGGCCCAGCCGACCGCAGTACTGCCGGGCCACGCCCACCGAGTGCATCCCCTGCTTGGGCATGTCGGTCGTGTCCACCAGGAAGACGCCCTCGCGCGTGCCCAGCTCCGCCCCCACCGCCTGCCGGTGCCGTTCCAGGAACGGCTGGTCGGACCAGGAGCTGTCCGCTGCAAAGTACTGCAGGCGGCGCACCTGGTTCATGTCGCCGTCCAGCTCGCGCAACACCATGCGCTCGACCGACTTGCGCCGCTCCCCGAACAGCAGACCCTCGGCGTAGGCGACGAAGGACACCGCTTGGTCGCGGCGCGGGAACAGGGACCGGAAGCGGTCCAGGTAGGCCTGCGGGGAGAGCTGGAGCCGGATCAGGTCGTCGCAGGTCAACTGCGGCACCGGGGCGGTGTCGGCGGCCATGGCGGAACTCCGTGGGCTGAATCTGGTGGCTTCAACCTACCACACGACTTCTCGTTGCAGTGACAGTTACATGCAACCGCCTTCATGGAAACTCCATTCCGTCCAAGTTTGTGCGTAACTAGTATGTTAGCCAGACGCAGTAGGCCCCGGCTGCAGCCGGGGCCTACTGCCGGGGCGTGACAGACCGGTGCGTAACTGGGTCCGGTACACCGAGACCGTTGAACAGCCTGGTGCGTCACGCCTCGCCTTGGCAGGACCCCGAACAGTTGTTGGGACTTGAAGTCCGTATGGGCTAGACCGGGACCGCGAAGGATTCAGCCATCCCAGTGTACAGGAGATCCGGATCATGACCCAGCCCCATGTCGGCATCGACGTTTCCAAGCGCCAGCTCGATGTGGCCATCCAGGGTCGCCCCGAGGAGGACGACTGCCTGGCTCACGACGCACAGGGTATTGAGGCTCTCTGTCAGCGCTTGACCCTCCTGGCCCCGGACCGCATTGTGGTGGAAGCCACCGGAGGCTTGGAACTGGACCTGGCCACATCTCTGCAGGCGGTCGGCCTGCCTGTGGCCGTGGTCAATCCCCGTCAGGCCCGCGACTTCGGGCGCGCCTCAGGTCGGCTGGCCAAGACCGACCGCATCGATGCCCGCCTGTTGGCCGAGATGGCGGCCCTGCTGCGGCCGCCGGTGCGGCCTCTGCCTGACGGCGACCGGCGCGCCCTGCGTGAGCTCGTGGCCCGGCGGCGGCAGCTGACCGCCCTGTGCGCCCAGGAGCAGACCCGTCTGGCCAGCGCCTCGCCTGCCATACAACCCCGCATCCAGGCCCATTTGGACTGGTTGCAGACCGATCTGGCCCAGTTGAACCAGGAACTCCAGACCTGGCTCGAGAGCCATCCGACCTGGTCGGGCCAGGTCAGGCTACTGCGCAGCGTACCGGGTGTCGGGCCGGCTGCGGCCGCCGTCCTGGTTGCCGACTTGCCCGAGCTGGGACATCTCAGCCGCCGCCAGGTGGCAGCCCTGGTGGGCGTGGCACCCCTGAACCGGGACAGTGGTCAGCAACGAGGCCAGCGCCATATCGGCGGGGGCCGCGCCTATGTGCGCAAAGTGCTCTACATGGCCACCTTGAGCGCCGTGCGCTGGAACCCCGCCATCCGCGTCTTCTACACACGCCTGTGCGACCAGGGCAAACCCAAGAAAGTGGCCCTCGTGGCCGCCATGCGCAAGCTGTTGGTTATGCTGAACGCCATGCTGCGGGACCAGGTTCCGTGGCAAGCACAACCTGTATCAACCGCGATCCATAGTTGACAACACACACAGTTGCTATTCAGGTACTGGTGCAGGGGGCGCACCGGGTGCCCCTGCCGGCAGGTAGTTAGGGCGGGAGTGCGGTCGGCAGCAGGCCCGTCAGGAGGTCGTGTTCCTGCTTGCGGTCGGTCTCGATGAGGCTGCGCATATCGGCAAAGCGACGGGCCCCCTCCAGGGTGCGGAAACAGCCCGAGATCTTCATCTGCAGGCGCATCATGCGCAGGGCCTGCTCGGCCCGGTTGTTGGAGAAGGGGATGGCCGGGTCGGTCAGGAAGCGCAGGCAGGCCTCCTGGTGCCGGCGCAGGGCCAGGGCCAGGTTGTGGCCGCGCCGCTTGCCCTTGTGGAGCGGAGGCAGCCGTTCGTAGCGGTCCAGGGCCGGCTGCAGGATGGCCTCCCAGGTCTCCGCCAGGGCCTGGCGCCGACGGGCATGCACGGGGCCGCCGGTGACCATGCGGAAGCCCCGGGCACAGCGGCGGGCCTCGTGCAGCAGGCGCTGCAGGTGGGTGTTGCAGAGGGCATGGGCCCGGACCCGCGGCTGGCGCGTCCAGTAGGCCGCGAAGCGGTCGTGCACCGCAATCCCGGCATACTCCGTCCAGACCTCGCCGCGGCCGCCCAGCCGGTAGTAGGTAAGGTCGGCGTCGCAGAGCACGTGCAGCCAGGTGGTGCCGTCCGCCAGGCGCAGGCCGGTCTCGTCCATGCAGGCCACCGGGAGGGCCAGGGCGCGGCGTCGCAGACGGACCAGGCGCGCCCGGTGGTGCCGTGCCACCCGGCGGCACAGGTTCTCGACCGTGCCGGTGGACAGCGCCACCCCGTGCAGTTCCCGCAGCAGACGCGCGAGGCGGGCCACCGGCAGGTGCTGGGCGTTGCGCAGGTAGGCCACCAGGGCGGCCAGATGCAATCGCCCTGGGACCTTTACTGTGGCCCTATAATTGCAACAGTGCCCCTATAATACCAATCCAGCATGATTACGGCGTTTCAAGGTTGGCGGGCAAAGCTTCCAGGGCCTCCCGGATCCAGTCCCAGCCGCACAGCCGCTTGACCCGCTCCGGCTGGGCCTGCCACGCCTTCAGGACCGGCTCCAGGGCCTCCTGCTTGGCCTGCAGGGTCGGATAGACGCGGCCCTCGATGGCCCGCCGCAGCTCCCGGAAGAAGCGCTCGACCGGGTTCAGCTCGGGGGCGTAGGGCGGCTGCACCACCCGGGGCGCGGCCAGGGCCTGCACCTCCTGGCCCTTGTGGCCGCCGGCCCCATCCCAGACCCAGCCGTCAATGGCCGGCTCCTTTTCCCACACCCCCCAGATGCGGGCCATCTCCTCGCCCTTCATGTTCTTCTGCCAGGCCCACCACAGCCGCCTGATAGGGGTAGGTAAAGCCGGGAGCCGGGTCAATGTGCGACCGTTTGCTCCAGTCCGGGCGGGTCCACCCACCGCAGCTCCCAGGGCGGATCCGGTCCGGGCAGGGGCTGCAGCCAGACCCGGGCCCAGCCGTAGCCGCGGTGCAGCAGCCGCTGGACCCGGGCCAGGCCCAGCTGAAAGACACTGAGCGGTCGGCTGCGGGGCACCGCCGGCTGCAGGGGCGGTGTGCGCACGCGACCGGGTGCCAGACCGCGCAGATACGCCTCCTCGACGCGCGTACCGTGGGCCAGCACCCAGAGGGTGGCGACGGCCAGGACCAGCCAGTGCCGGTCGACGCGGGCCGGGTCCAGGCGCCGGGTGCGGTGCCACTGCCAGCCCATGCGCTTGAGGGTGCGGAAGCCCTGCTCAATCCAGACGCGCATCCCGTAGGCGCCGAGCTCCACGTCCTCGGGGGCTTCGTCCGTGAGCACGACCCAGGGGACTTCCTGGCCGGGCACCCAGAGCACAATCAGGGTGCAGGCGCGCTTGCGCTCGCGGAAGGCCTTCCCGGCCGTGACCGTGTACTGGCCTTCGCCGGCCACGAAGCGCCAAGCCGGCCAGCGCGGTCCGGTCGTGGCCTGGAAGGTCATGTTTCGGTCGTAGCGCATGTAGGGGTGCCAGCCCCGGCGGCGGATGGCGGCCCACAGGTCGGGGCTCTGCAGGCCCCGGTCGCAGAGCACGCGCACGGTCATGCCCTCCGGCACGGCGGGCCCCAGCCGGTCCAGCAGGGCGCAGAGGTCCGGCATCCAGGGACCGGGTTGGCCGCCGGTCTTGAGGCGCCAGGCCACGGGGATGGCCAGGCCCCGGTAGACCACGCTCACGACCAGGGCCACCAGGGCCCCGCCCTTGGCCGTGGGATCGACGGCCAGCGTCAGTTCGGAGCCCTGCCACCAGGCCAGGACCCAGCGCAGGAGGGGCGCGAAACAGGCCTCGACCTCCAACTGCACCCCGCAGGGCGCCGCCCGGTCGGAGCCGTCGTAGAGCCATTCCCGCAGGTACTGGCGGGTCGTGTGCCAGCCCAGACCCAGGCTCAACAGGGCCCCCAGCACCGCATTCTGGCAGCCGCTGCGGGCCATCACCGTGGCCCCCACCCACAGGGCCAACCCGATCCTCTGGGCCGGCTGCAGATGGGGCAGATGCCTTTGGATTTGGTCGTGCAGGGGATAGAATGCCGTCGGAAGAAGCATGGAACCGGGGCCTGTTTGATGTGTGGAAACACGAACAGCCTACCCGCAAACCATGCTTTTTCCGTTTCCTCAACCTGTTTTTCAGGCCCGGAGCCGCTTTACCTACCCCTATCAGACCACAGCCGCCCCGTCAGGGGATCGAGGGCCACCGCCACATAGAGGTACTTCCAGCCGATCTGCACCTCCTGGGACACCGCCACCCCGCGCGGTGCCCACACCTTGCGCACCTGGCCGCGCAGTCCCACGCGCATCTCGTCGCCCCACACGATGCCCTGGCCCAACCTCAGGCCGACTTCCTTCAGCCGGGCCCCGAGCCCCCTTTTTTCCAAGCCGCCTGGGCCTGGGGATCCGCCTGCGTGTGCCGGGGCCGGGGCACCTTCAGCCGGATCCCCAGCCGCGGCAGCAGCGTGTACAGGCTGCCCGTGGTGTAGACCACCCCGAACTCCGCCTCAATCCAGTCCCGCACCGCCTGGGCCGTCGCAAACACCCCCTGGGCCGCTGCCGCCGCCACCTGCTCTGCCTGTACCGGCGTCAGGTAGGAAGGGGTGCCGACCCCACCCTTGCGCCGTCTGCATACCTCGGCCAGGCCGCCCTCCCGGTACCACTGCAGCCACCGATGCACGCTGCGCAACCCCACGCCCACCGCCGCCGCCACGGCCGCCGGGGACTCGCCCCGACGCAACAGCCACAGCGCATGCAGGCGCGTGCGCACGGCGATTACGGTCGCCGCCCGGTACTGGGCGTGCAGGGCCGCTTCCGTATCCCCCTCGGCCCACACGATCGCGATCCGACGAGCCATGGGAACCCTCCCGACCAAGTGGCATCCTTACATTGCCACTATTGTACTGGATTGGTATAATTCCACATTAGGCGTACAGTAGAATGGAGCTTCCACTTGGACCGGGAGACGGGAGATGGCTGTGGTTGAGGTGCGGGAACGTCCTCCGGGCACGGCGGATGTCAACGGCAAGGAACAGGTTGCGGCTCCAGAGGTACCGATTGCCGTCAAGGATCCATATATGA
Organism: Caldilineaceae bacterium; assembly: GCA_965208365.1. Lineage (GTDB taxonomy): Bacteria > Chloroflexota > Anaerolineae > Caldilineales > Caldilineaceae > Bin34. The sequence continues at coordinate 4,659,151 of OZ242330.1, forward strand.
CACGCGCCCAACGGGAAGAGTTGATCGCGCTACGTCGGGACCACGTGGCGGAGTGGCAGACCAGTCTTGAACAGCTGCCCCACTTCAATCCGGCCTATCCGTACGACATCGCCCACGAGTACGACCTCGACTGGACCACGGACCCCGACTACAGCCACGATGCCGTTACGCGTCTCGAGCTCAACGAGGACGGCACGGTGAGTCCCGAAAAACCGAAGAACAGGTTCCTGAATGTAGCAATGCTCACAACCCTGCTCGCTGCGCTCGGGCGGCGTGTGGTGCTGGAACCGAGACTGCATTTCGGTCCGGAACAAGGCGCGGCCGCTGGGCTGTATACCAAGCTGCGGAAACCCAGCATCCAAGTCGAACCGGACCTGGCAGTCCTGGCACCCGGCACGGTGTTGTCGGACCGCCAGATTTGGGACACCTCCTACGACATCGATGTCACCGCCGGCCACCCCGTCCCGGCCTTGGTGGGCGAGCTCCTGTCGGACTCCACGGCCGCACGGGACCTGGGGAGCAAACGGCGGTTGTACGAACATCTCGGCATCGCCGAATATGTGCTGTGCGATGTTCTGGGCGGCCTGCTCGACCCCGAGGCTCCCGATGCGCCGCCGGGGATGATCGTGTACCGGCTGGAGGGTGGCATCTACCGGGAAAGCCGCGTGGCCGGAACGGACCCGGCGGTGTTCCGGAGTGATGTGCTCGGGGGGCTCGTCCGCCTGCTGCCACCCCGGGATCCGGTGCAGGCGCGGCAGGACTTCCGCTTCCAGTGGTGGGACGAGGCACAGCGCCGCTGGCGCGACACCCGGACCGACGAGGAACAGGAACGGGAACAGGCCGGGCAGGAGCGGACACAGCTGGCCGTCGCCCTGCTGGAGGCCCATTTGGGCTCGATGCTGCCCCCGGCGGATCTGGACCGCATAACGACACACTGGCACCGGCACGGCCCGCCGGACAATGTGCAGGATCGCATCCTGCAAGTGTGGCAGGCACCGCACGTATGGCAGGCCCTGCTGCGGCCGGATGAACCGGACCACACCCCACCCCCGCGCGGGCGGTAGTCACGACCATTCCCAATCCGCAGACCATCACCGCCGCAGCCATTCCGGCTTGACGGCGGAGCAGGATGGGGCATGGCTGGTCATCTTGGCCGCGACATGCGTGCGCAGGCCCCGGAGCGTCCTGCTGGTCGGATGCTCCAGGCGGCGGCCGGTGTTCTGTACTTCGTGGAAGGCACCTTCGATCCGTTCCCGCAGGCGGTTGAGCCGCCGCTGGACACCGGCGGGCCGTGCCGTGCGCTGGTTGGCGCGTGAGGGGGTCAGGATATCCAGGCCCCGGGTCTCCCGGCAGCCCTGTTGCCAGTCGGCTCCGATGAAGCCCTTGTCGGCGAGGATGCGGGCCTGCCACACCCAGTCCAGCACATACTTCCTCGCGACCCGCTCGTCCGTTGAGGCCGGCACCAGTTCGTAGGCGGGCACACCTGCCGGAGTGCAGGGCAGGACCAGCTTGTACCCTTCAGGTGGCGACTGGCGCAGACCCCGTAGTCGGCCGTGGCCGCAAAGTCGCTACGGCCCTTGCCGAGCGTGTAGCCGACTACGGGCAGCGACTTGGTATCCAGCAGATATAGGGAGGCACGGGTGGCCCCCAGAGCCTCTGCCCCGTGCCGGCACAGGGCCTCGACCCAAGGTCACAGCTGCTGGGCCCGGCGGTTGAACTGGCTCTGGCCGGCACGGGGCGGAAAGAGGGATAGGTGGTTGGCCCGGACGAAGCCCGGGAACTGGGTCTCTCCCGGAAAGGGCAGGAAATCCATGAGCAGCGGGAGTGTGATCACTTCGCTGTCGCTGAAGCGGGGTTTGGCCCTGGCCAGGCCCTGCCGGCCGCATGGGCCTGGTACCAGTCGTCCACCCAGACGTACACCACCGTGGCCAAATCCTCGAATGCTATACTGCGCGCCATGGGGACCCTTGGAATATGGCTGGGCAAATCGCTTTCATTCTGCGCGGCTTCCCCTTTTTAGAGTCAACCTCCCTGATTTCACATTAGGCGTGTCTGGTAAGCCGAACATGAGTGGAAGGAGTAGGCCATGACCGTTTCAAACCATAGGGAACTGCGGGAAGTGTATTGCCCACCGACACCCCGAGCGGCACAGAAGGTGTTGGTCCGCCTGGACGTTCACTGCCGGAATTTCATTGCACTATCGCCATTCTGCATTCTGAGTACCAGCAACGCTGATGGCCAACCCGACGCCTCGCCGCGGGGTGATCCGCCGGGCTTTGTGCAGGTGCTGGACGACAAGACACTGCTGCTTCCCGACCGTCCCGGCAACAATCAGGTGGACTCGTTGCAGAACATCGTGGCCAACCCCGGTGTGGGCTTGTTGTTTTTGGTTCCCGGGATGAACGAAACACTGCGGGTGAAGGGCAGAGCCGAGATTGTTACCAATGCCGAACTGTTGATGCCAACGGCCGTAGGTCACCGAACTCCCCTGTCGGGTTTGAAGGTTGTAGTGGAGGCGGCGTTCCTGCACTGTGGCCGTGCATTGATTCGCAGCCGTCTCTGGGATCCGGAGGTTCAGATAGACCGGTTGTCCTATCCCACCTACGGTCAGGTTCTGGCGGATCAGATAGCTGGAGCCGATGCTGGGCAGATTGACACCGATGAGGATAAAGCCAACCGCCAGCGACTGTACTGACGGGAAGCCGTCTCTGACAGAGTCGAAATAGCATCATCCGGACTGCAACGGGGAACCTTTGTCCTGCCGGGACAAAGGTATGGGGTCGGGATCGCTGATGGTGATGTGGCGGCGGCTCCAGCTGGCCGGTTTCGGCTCCGATTTAAGTTCTCCCTCCGCTTTAAACTGCCCCCTTGGCGACAACGCGGCAGGTGGCTGGCAGCTTGCCCCATCCATTCGGTGTCGAGGTCGAGCGTTCCGGCGTTCTCAAGGGAGAACGCCGTCACCGACTTCCATGGAATGGAGTTGATAGCGACCTTCTTCCCTTGCACTCCTTGCGGATCGATCACAATCAACCTGCGATCGGTGAAGAAGGGTGTCCCACAGGCCTTTGAACTCCATCTTGACGGCCTCGTCCTTCATCAGGAAATCTTTGTAGTGGCTGGCCGATGTACCGATCTCGACTGGATTTCCAATGAACTTCTTGTCGAATAAGGTCTTCTCCGCCACTCCGTACCACCTCGCTTCGACCGTCGCGGTCTCTTGGTCCGGTCTCCGTACCGCGAGGGGATGGCCCAGGAACCTGAGACGTAATCACGGTCTGGAGCCAACCTCTCGGGCCCGGATCACTATATTCCCCACTTCCGTCCCGCTGCCTGGCACCCGTGCCCCCGTAATGTGCCCGCACTTTGCCTTGACGTTAGGCCCGTCTACGTCCACAGCTAAATCATGGAGATTATAACTAGGAATTGACAAGCCAGACAATTTAGATTGTGACCATTCGATATAATTCCCATGCTAAACGATCTGCGACGAATTCTGGAACCGTTCCCTGCTGCCGGCCAATGAGGCCTATCGCGATCCGGTGCGCAAGGAGTTGGACGCGGCCCTGTGGCACATCCTGGGCCTGGCGGATGCCCTGTTGGCCAATCTGGATCTGCTTCGGAACCAGTGGTGTGCGGAGCCGTCGGTGCATGGCGGCAAGGGAACGCGTCCCAATTTCGCGTGATGGGTGCCGCAATCCCCCATGCGTAGTTCGTACCATTGAATCATTCATGGTTTGAGCACATTTTGATCCCAAATGGTTGTGTCGGTCTGGAGGAGGGAGGATAGGCGCAGGTTTGCAGCGGGAGGTGGCTGCGCAAGCCTCCGTTGGGTCTGGGCACTGGGAACGCAGTTTCCCAGGGCGTGTTCACACTATTAGGTAGACTAGGGGTCGGTTACCCTAGGAGCAGGAAACGATCCCCATGGAAATCACGGAAGCCCAGTTTCGCGAGCACATCGAGCCCCTGCTGCCAGTGCAGCGGGGCAACGCAACGTGCGGGTGCCCAACCTGCAGGTTCTCAATGCCATCCTCTATGTCGCCGAGAACGGCTGCAAGTGGCGGCGGCTGCCCGAACACTTCGGTCCCTGGCACACGATCTACGTGCGCATGAACCGCTGGGGCCGGAAGGGTGTGCTGGATCGGGTGTTCACCCGACTGCAGGAGCTGGGGCTCGTGCGCATCCGGCTGGAAGTGGTGGGGCTGGACAGCACGATCGTGCCGGTGCACCCGGACGGCACGGGGGCGCGCAAAAACGGACCGCAGGCTGTCCGGCCGCTCCCGCGGCGGCGGGACCACCAAGCTTCATCTGGTTGCCGCGGATGAGCGGACTGCGGTGATCGGGGCCCCTGTCGCCGGGCCAGGCCGGGGATGCGCCCCAGGGACGCCAGCTCCTCCGGGCGCTGGGGCCCTTGGCCGACCACGACCGGCTGCCGGACGACCTGGCCCTGGTCATGGACCGCGCCTACGAGGGGGGCGAGACCCGGAGCCTGGCGGAGAGGATGGGCTTCCGGGTGGTCGTGCCGCCGCGTGCCCTGGGACTACGACCGAGAACTCTACAAGCGGCGCAACGAGGTGGAGCGCCTCTTCCGGCGGCTCAAGGGCTTCCGGCGTGTCTACACCCGCTATGACAAGCTGGACATGATGTACTGGGGCTTCGTCCAGTTCGCGCTGATTGTGGAAACCTTGCAAGTAGTGTGAACACGCCCTAGTACTACAGTTGTAAAGTAGCGGATTGTGCGCGCCTGCGGTAGTGGCAGCACAGGGCCGTCCAGGCATGGCTCCGCTTCCAGTCCAGCCAGGCCAGCCAGTGGTCCGCGGCGGGGACGATGCGCAGCCACAGCCGCCACAGCAGGCAGCGCACGGCCGCCAGGCTCAGGCCGACGCCAGCCCGCGGGACCGCTTGAAAGCCGCCAGGCTGTTGGTGGGCTTTTTTTTGACGGGGGGCGCCGTCGGGAGCGTACCGGCCCGGAGCACGGCCAGCAGGGCCAGGGCCCAGAGGGCCAGGGTCATGTGCCGGTACCAGCCGGTGGCGCTGCGCACCTCGTACTCGTCCAGGCCCACCTCCTGCTTGGCGGCCTCGAAGCCGCTCTCGATGCACCAGCGCGTGCCGGCCACCCGCACCACGGTGTCCAGCGCCGTGTCGCGGGGTGCGTAGACCCGGTAGGCGGTCCAGTCCTCCGGGTCCGTGCAGGCACGCCGAAACAGCAGCGAGCGCACCCGCGGCGCGGGCGGATCCTCGCTCCCGGCGACCGCCATCTCCGTCCGCAGCCACTGCCACTCGTACCAGCGCTCGCCCTTGCTGCCGGGCCCCGCACTGCGGCGCTGCCAGTCCGCCTCCGCCAGGGCCGCATGGATGGCCGACACGGCCGGCTGTTGCCAGCCCCACCAGACCTTCTCGTGGCCGGGCACCGCCAGCACGTAGGCCTGTCCCCGCTCCTCCAGGGCCTGCCGCAGGTCAGCCGAGTGGCCGTAGACGCTGTCGCCCGTCACCCAGGCCAGGGGCAGCCCCGCGTCCAGGGCCCGCGCCAGCATCCGCCGGGCCAGTTCCGGCTTGGTCGCCAGGGGCGTGTCGGGCGCCAGCCCCACGGACTGCAGCCGCGCCGGGTCGCGGGTCCAGGTCTTGGACAGGTAGAGTTCCCGGTCCACCAGCACCGTCCCCCGCGCTCCGGCGTAGGCCAGGAAGACCCCGATCTGGCAGTTCTCGATGCGCCCGGCCGTCCCGCTGTACTGCCGCGCCACCCCGGCCGAATGCTCTCCCTTCTTCAGAAAGCCGGTCTCGTCGATGATGCCCACCCCGGCCCGGTCCGCCAGATGGTCGACGACATAGGCGCAGAGCGCATCCCGGCCCGCCTCCGGCGACCAGGCCGCGCGGCCCAGCAGGTGCTGGAAGCCGTAGGGATTGGCCTCCCCGGGCCAGGCCCCGGACCTGGCTGGGGCACAGATGGGGCAGGCGCTTGGCGATCACTCGGCGTGCGGATAGAATGCGGACGGAAGAAGCATGGTCGGCTCCCGGCATCGTTTTGACAGTCGATACAGGGTACCCCGCCATGCTTTTTCTGCTTCCTTAATCGGTTTTTCACCCCCGGACAGGCTTTACCTACCCCTATCAGGGGGGCTCTGGGAGGCCGTGATGCAGGGCCGAGTGCGCCTGTGGCCGGAGGTGCGGAAACTGCTGTGGCACCTCGTGGAATGCTGGCACGAGGTGATGCGCAGCCAGGAGAACCCCAAGGTGCCTGCTTCCACCAACCGGCTGGAGGGATGGTTTGGCCGCTTCAAGCCCCGGGTCCGCCTGACACAGGGACTGAAGACCGAGGTGGGAGCCCCTCAACTTCGTGTGCCTGATGGCCCGCAGCATGGCCTGAAGCGACGTACGCAACCACTTGGACGGAGGCATGCCCAGGACGGTCCGCCACCAAAAATCAACGAAAGTGAAACAGTGCCGTGGTGGGCGAAATGTGGTATTCTGTAGGATGATTCATGTACAGACATCCATCTGTGAATTTATTTTCGGTGACGAGCAGAGGGTTAGCTAATTATGAACAAGAAACAAACTTTTTTTTTCATTAGTGTGCTAGTATTGAGTTTGATGTTGTATACTGGACCGGTGTTGGCCCATTATTGTGACGACAACTATATTGGACAAAAGGATCGGGAGAACTGCTGGTGGCGCTACTGGAACAATCAGCCTTCACAGCAGGATCTGCAGTACCAAGCCCAGGAAACGTCAACTTCCCAGAACCTTGGCGGGATGGCGGAAGGCCAGTCAACTGGAGATAACGGTGTAACGACAGGTTCGGCCCATTATTGTGACAACAACTATATTGGACAAAAGGATCGGGAGAACTGCTGGTGGCGCTACTGGAACAATCAGCCTTCACAGCAGGATCTGCAGTATCAGGCCCAGGGAAGGTCAACTTTCCAAGGTTCTGAATCTTCGATTGCCGACCGTCCGACCGAAGGCAATGTTGTGACGATCTCCTTTGGTCCTGATTCTGATTCAACCCCGACTGTTTCGATCAACCAAGACCAACATGATGCCCAGACACGTAATCCATCTCGAGAGGAATACGAGCGCAACCGGGCTTGGCTCAATGAGTTGGATGAGGATACTAACGAGGCCGATGCGATCGTTATCAATTATCCCCAAGACCCCACCGACCAAGAGGATTTTGAGAACTACCGGAGCGCAGAGCAGGTGGTTTATGACCAAGGGAATCCTTATACAGTATGCTTCCCGCCTAGGACAGTGGTGGTCCGCAGAACTACCGACGGCGTGGAGACGACGGAAACCTTGTCAGGGTACTGTGTCGTGGTGACGCCCAAATGACAAGGGGGTTATAAGTAACGCCTAATGTGGAATCACACGGCCACGGTGAAGGTCCGGACATCAATCCCGGCCTGACGGCGGAGCAGGCGCTTGAGGGCATGGCTGGTCATCTTGGCCGCGACATGGGTGCGCAGGCCCTGAAGCGTCCTGCAGGTCAGGTGCTCGAGGTGGCGCCCGGTGTTCTGCACCTCGTGGAAGGCACCTTCGATCCGTTCCCGCAGCCGGTTGGGCCACCGCTCGAAGCCGACCGGTTGGGCCGGGCGCTGGTGGGCGCGCAAGGGGGTCAGGATCTCCAGGCCGCGGGTCTCCCGGCAGCCCTGTTGCCAGTCGGTCCCGAGGCAGCCCTTGTCGCCGAGGATGCGGGCCCCCCAGACCCAGTCCAGCCCCTGCTCCCCTGCGCCCCGCTCGTCCGTCGAAGCTGGTACCCGGTCGTAGGCCGCGGGCCCCCCGCCGGCGTGCAGAGCAGCACCCGCTTGTACCCGAAGTACTTCAGGGTGCAACGGGCACAGACCCCGTAGGCGGCCGTGGCCGCAAAGTCGCTGCGGCTCTTGTCGCGCGTGTAGCCGACCACGGGCAGGGGCTTGGTGTCCAGCAGGCAGGGGGCGGCGCGGGGGGCCCCAACACCTCCACCCAGGGCCACAGCGGCCGAGCCCGGCGGTTGAACTGGCTCTGGCTGAGCCACTGCGGAAAGAGGGAGTGGTGGTGGGCCCGTACGAAGCCCAGGAACTGGGTCTTCCCCGGAAAGGGCAGGCAATCCATGAGCCTCAGGAGTGTGATCACTTCACTGTCGCTGAAGCGGAGCTTGGCCTCGGCCTGGCCCTGTCGCCCGCCGGCCGCATGGGACTGGTACCAGTCGTCCACCCGGACATACACCTCCGTGGCCAAATCCTCGAATGCCATGCTGCGCGCCATGGGGAATCCCCAGAATGTGGGAATTACATGCTTTCATTCTGCGCAGGTTCCCCTTTTTGAGTCAATCTCCTCAATTCCACATTAGGTGTAAGTAGGGACCGACAAGCCGGTTGGGTTCCGGCAGCCTCTCCTCTGGGACACAGACACAGTGGCCAAGGCCGGACGATGCCGATCCCTATGGTGGCGGATGGCTGCGCGGAGCGGAAGCCCGCCCGATCCCTAACCCTGTGACTATGACCGGGCGCCGCTGGGCAGGCCGTTGTCAGCGATGAACATGTGGTAGCGGAGGTACTTGCCCACCATGCCTTCGACGACGCGGGCCATCTGCATGCGCGTGTCGGCCCGCCGGATTTGTGTCGGCCGTTGAACTCGGCCGCATAGCGGCCCAGGTGCTTTGGGCTCATTTTGTGATAGACCCCGACACACCCCGCTGGGCATGGCCCAGAAGCTCTCCATGCTGTTGGTGTGAGCCATGTTTCGCAACATACTCGCTGACCGAGTGCTGCACACTCTTGTGGCGATAGAACAGCGCAGGCAAGACTTGGTAGGCCCGCGCTTCGTCCGTGTAGACTGTGGCTCCTGCTCGGGCGTTGCGCGCCACAAAGCCCTGTAGGGCGGGACCGTCCGTGGCTTCCACGACCGCGGCGCGGACCTGGTTGGTGTCCCCGTCCTTCATGCCGGCCGACTACGGCCGTCTTGTCCACGCCGCCGCGTCCGGTTAACTCGGCCCGCTTGTGGGCATGCATGTTCTTGGCCTTGCCACCCACATAGGTCTCGTCGACCTCGACCGAGCCGTCGAAGGCTTGGCGGATGCGCTGCAGCATGTACCACGTCGCCGGCTGCGAAACCCCGATCGCCCGATGCAGTTTCAGGCTGGAGAGGCCCTTCCGGTGGGTGACATGCAGATGGATGGCGTAGACCCACTTGCGGAGTGGCAACGGCGTGTACTCCAGCAGCGTGCCCGTCTTGATGCTGAAGTAGGACCGGCAGTCGGTGCACCAGTAGGGCATCTTGGCGTGGCTGTCCCTTGGTGTTGGCGCTGCCGCAATGCCCGCAGAAGCGGACGTTGGGCCAAAACCGGTCCTCGAACCACGGGAAGGCCGACTCCTCGTCGGGGAACATCTCCGCGAGCTCCATCAGGGTGATGCCCTTGCGGTAGGCTTGGCCGGGGGCTTTCGGTAAGGTTATGACGGGGTTCCGTGTCGGTGAACACAGCCTGTCGGAACCCAATCGGCTTGTCAACTCCTACTTATACCAATCTAGTATAGTAGTGGCATTGAAAGGATGCCACTTGGAGGGAGGGGGCCATGGCCCGCAAGATCGCGGTTGCGTGGGCCGCTGAGGATACCGAGGCGGCCCTGCATGCGCGGTACCGGGCCGAAGCCGTGATCGCAGTGCGCACGCGCCTGCATGGGCACTGTTTCAATCTCGTTGATATTGGTGTGGGCCTGGAAGGGACGAGGGGCCCTTGATAATTGGTTGGCTTCAACAACCAAAGAGGACCCCTCGCCGTGGACTTCATCCTAACCCCTGCCGACCCCGAAGGCCAACGGGCCCTGCCCGACCATCCGGGTGCCTGCCCCCAATGCGGGGCTTGTGCCTGGCGGCGCAACGGCACCTATGCCCGCGACCTGGTTGTCCTGGGCCGACTGCAAGTGCAACGCTGGCAGTGCAAGGCCTGTCTGGGCAGTGCCTCGCCCCTGCCGCCGGGTGTGACCTCCCGCCAACGGCCCCAGGCCTTCCGGGAGCTGGTGACCGCCCTGTACGTGCACAGTGTCAGCTTCCGGGGTCTGGTGCGCCTCCTGGACCTGCTGGGCTGCGGGGTGGGTGCGGCCACGCTGTGGCGGGACGTGCAGGCGGTGGCGCCCGGTCTGGCACCCGACCCGCAGGCGAAGCTGCCGTCGTGGGTCGAGGTGGACGAGACCTGGCTGTCCCTCGGGGGCGTCAAGCGGCCCGTGGCCGTGGTTCTGGGTCCCAAGGGCGCTCGGCTGGACCTGCATCTGAGCGGCCCCGGCTTCGACTGGGGCGGCTGGTTCACGGACCTGGCCGCACGCGGAGTGCAGGGGCTGACGACCGACGACGACCCGGTCTACGGCCCGGCCCTGGAGACGGCGGGTCTGGACCGGCAACAGTGTGCCGTGCACATGCAGCGCACCGTGGGGCGGCACATCCGAGGCATCGACGAGGACGATCTGACCCACCTGGACCGGGTCCTGCTGCCGATCCTGCAACGCCTGGCCCGGGAGCGACCACCGGAGGCGGGGCCCGTCCTGTTGGGGCTCTGGGAAGCGGTGATGCAGGGCCGCGTGCGCCTGCGGCCCGAGGTGCGGAAGCTGCTCTGGCACCTCGTGGAACGCTGGCACGAGCTGGTGCGCAGCCAGGAGAACCCCAAGGTGCCCGCCACCACCAACCGGCTGGAGGGCTGGTTTGGACGCTTCAAGCCCCGGGCCCGCCTGACGCGGGGGCTGAAGACCGAGGCCGGGGCCCTCAACTTCGTGCGCCTGATGGCCCGCAGCATGGCCTGAAGCGATACACGGAGCCCACTGGTACGGAGGACAGGCCCCCGACAGCCCGCCACCAATATCAACGAAAGTGAAACAGTGCCCCTGCATGCCCTGTGGCTGCTGCGCCGGGGCGAGCCGCCGGCGGCGGTGGCGGGCGCGGTGGGCGTGGGGCTGCGCAGCGTGCACCGGTGGCTGCAGTGGTACCGGGAAGGGGGCTTGGCGGCCGTGTGCGGACGGCGCAAGGGCGGTCCGGGCAAACCCTCCTACCTGACGTCGGACCAGGCGGAGCAGGTGGTGGCGGAAGCGGCCCAGGGAGTGTTTGCGACGGCGCAGGCCGTGCGGGACTGGATCGAGGCGCGGTTCGGCGTGGTCTACAGCGTAGGCAGCATGTACACCTTGCTGCCGCGGCTGGGGATCCGGCTGAAGGTGCCCCGGCCCCGCCATCCACAGGCCGACCCCCAGGCCCAGGCGGCTTGGAAAAAGGGGGGCTCGGGCAATGCCTGAAGGCGGTCGGATTGCAGGCGGGCCAAGGGATTGTGTGGGGCGACGAGATGAAGCTGGGGCTGCGCGGCCAGGTGCGCAGGGTCTGGGCGCCGCACGGCGTGGCGGTGACCCAGGCCGTGCAGATTGGCTGGAAGTACACTTATGTGGCCGTCGCCCTCGATCCCCTGACGGGACGGCTGTGGTGGGCGTGGCAGAAGAACATGAAGGGCGAGGAGATGGCCCGCATCTGGGGGGTTTGGGCAGAGGAGCCGGCCATCGACGGCTGGGTCTGGGACGGGGCCGGCGGCCACACGGGCCAGGAGATGCAGGCCGTGGACGCGCCCCGGGTGGTGCAGCCGCCCTATGCCCCCGAACTGAACCCGGTCGAGCGCTTCTTCCGGGAGTTGCGCCGGGCTATCGAGGGACGCGTTTATCCGGACCTGCAGGCCAAGCAGGCGGCTCTGGAGCCCATCCTGCAAGCCTGGCAGGCGGACCCGCAGCGAGTGAAGAAACTGTGCGGCTGGAGCTGGATCCGCAAGGCCCTGACCAACCTGCCCGCAACCCCTGAAACGCCTTGATCATACTGGATTGGTATTATACCAATCCATTACAATAGAATTACTTGACATGTGAGAGGTTGCGCAGGGGGACGGCCATGGCGCGCAAGACGGCGATGGTCTGGGCGGAGGCGGACACGGTGGAGGCGCTGCATGCCCGGTACCGGGCCGAGCCCGTGGCCGAAGTGCGCACGCGGCTGCATGCGCTGTGGCGGCTGCGCCTGGGGGAGGGGCCCACGGCGGTGGCGGCCGGGGTGGGGGTCAGCCGCAATGCCGTGCAGACGTGGCTGCGCTGGTACCGGGCGGGGGGCCTGGAGGCGGTGTGCCGTCGGCGCAAGGGCGGCCACGGCAGCCCCTCGTACCTGACCCCGGAGCAGCAGGCCCTGTTGGTGGCGGAAGCGGCCCAGGGGGTGTTTGTGACGGCCCAGGCGGTGCAGGACTGGCTGGAGACGCAGTTCGGGGTGGTCTACCGCGTAGGCAGCCTGTACACGCTGCTGCCGCGGCTGGGGATCCGGCTCAAAAGACCGCGCCCCCGCCACACCCAAGCCGATCCCCAGGCCCAGGAGACCTGGAAAAAGGGGGGCTCGGGGAGCAGCTGACGGCGGTGGGCCTGAGGTGGGGCCAGGGGATCGTGTGGGGCGACGAGATGAAGCTGGGGCTGCGCGGCCAGGTGCGCCAGGTGTGGGCCCCGCGCGGGATGGCTGTGACCCAGGCCGTGCAGATGGGCTGGAAGTACCTCTATGTGGCGGTCGCCATCAATCCCCTGACAGGGCAGCTGTGGTGGGCGTGGCAGGCGAACATGAAGGGCGAGGAGATGGCCCGCATCTGGGGGGCCTGGGCGCAGGAGGCGGCCATCGACGGCTGGGTCTGGGACGGGGCCCGCGGCCACACGGGTACGGACATGCAGGCCGTGGACGCGCCCCAAGTGGTGCAGCCGCCCTACGCCCCCGAGCTGAACCCGGTGGAGCGCTTCTTCCGGGAGTTGCGGCGGGCCATCGAGGGCCGCGTCTATCCGGACCTGCAGGCCAAGCAGGACGCGCTGGAGCCGATCCTGAACGCCTGGCAGGCAGCCCCGGAGCGGGTCCAGCGGCTGTGCGGCTGGCCGTGGATCCGGAAGGCCCTCAAGGACCTGCCCGACAAAGATGAAGTAATCCAATCGTGATGGATTAGTATTATAAGCCTCAAAAGGCACTATTTCACTTTCGTTGAAAACCGTTCAGGTGGACATGAACAGCTCCTTTTGCACGGTCTTGGTGGTCGGCCGGCTTCAAGAGAAAGGAAGCCGTATATGTCCGTCTATGGTTTGGACAGTTTTGAGGCCTAAATCGTATTGCCAGGTCGGTTGGAGGGGTGGCCTTTAGGAGCCGGTCGACCCCGGTTCGAGAGGGCTGATAGGGGTAGGTAAAGCCTGTCCGGGGATGAAAAACCGATTAAGGAAGCAGAAAAAGCATGGCGGGGTACCCTGTATCGACTGTCAAAACGATGCCGGGAGCCGACCATGCTTCTTCCGTCCGCATTCTATCCGCACGCCGAGTGATCGCCAAGCGCCTGCCCCATCTGCGCCCCAGCCAGGTCCGGGGCCTGGCCCTGTGGGTGGGCGCGACCATCCTGGCCCGCAGCGGCTGCCAGAACGCGGTTCTGGGAGTCCTGCTGGCTCTGGGTTTGGGCTGGCACACGACGCGCCAGTCCCTGCGGGAGTGGTTGCGCGACGGGGCCGACCGGGCCGCGCCCTGCCAAGTCCAGTTGGAGGTGGCGGCCTGTTTCGCGCCCCTCCTGCGCTGGGTGCTGGATTGGTGGGAAGGCTCGGAGCTGACGCTGGCCGTCGACCCCACGGCCAAGGGCGAGACGCTGGTGGCCCTGGTCGTGAGCGTCGTCTACCGGGGCCTGGCCATCCCCGTGGCCTGGCACCTCAAGACCGGCGGCCAGCCCGGTCCCTGGAGGCCGGACCTCTGCGACCTGCTGGACCGCCTGGGCCCCGCCGTGCCGGCGGACATGACCGTGCGCGTCCTTTGCGACCGGGGCCTGCAGAGCCCCGACCTGTGGGCCGCCATCCGCCGCCAGGGTTGGCACCCCTACATGCGTTACGACCGAAACATGACCTTCCAAGCGACGACCGGACCCCGGTGGCCGGCCTGGCGCTTCGTGGCCCGGGCAGGCCAGTACACGGTCACGGCCGGGAAGGCCTTCCGGGAACGCAAGCGGTCCTGCACCCTGATCGTGCTCTGGGTCCCCAGCCAGGAGAGCCCCTGGGTCCTGCTCACGGACGAAGCCCCCGCCCACGTGGACCTCGGTGCCTACGGCATGCGGGTCTGGATCGAGCAGGGTTTCCGCACGCTCAAGCGCATGGGCTGGCAGTGGCACCGCACCCGGCGCCTGGACCCTGTCTGCGTCGACCGCCACTGGCTGGTCCTGGCCGTCGCCACCCTCTGGGTGCTGGCCCACGGTACGCGCGTCGAGGAGGCGTATCTGCGCGGTCTGGCACCCGGCCGCGTGCGCACACCGCCCCTGCAGCCGGCGACGGTGGCCCGCCCCCGACCGCTCAGTATCTTCCAGCTGGGCCTGGCACGGGTCCAGCGGCTCCTGCACCGCGGCCATGGCTGGGCCCGGGTTTGGCTGCAGCCCCTCCCCGGACCGGATCCGCCCTGGAAGCTGCGGTGGGTGGACCCGACCGCCGGATAGCTCCTTCTCCGCACAAAGATGCGGATTGGGCCTTTACCTACCCCTATCAGGGCTCCAGGCCCTGGTCCGTAATCCAGCCTCCGGCGGGATGCGGCGGCGGCCGGCCGCGGAATTGGCGGCATTTCGGCCTGCGGCCGACCGGGCGGCAAAGCGTTGGCCTATTCCTTTCTCGAGGTTGTGCCGCTTGAGATGGCGCAGGGAAAAGGGACCGAGGGACCGCTCCGCCTGGAGCCGGGCCTGCAGGCGGGCCAGAAGAGAGCGGCGAAGACGATATTGAAATGAAAGTGCAGTTTGGCCTGGGGGCCTGGCCGTCGTTGAGGCCCAGGTGCAGCTTGGCGTCGCGGAAGGCAAACTCAATTGGGAAGCGGGCGGCGTAGAAGTGGAAGAGGCATTCCGGTGCCAGTGCCAGGTCGGTGCTGTACAGGAGCACCCCTTCCGTGGTCTGCGGGTCGGCCCCGCGGGGCAGGACATACACCACCTGCAGCCTGCACGGCCAGGCCTGGCCGTGCAGGACCCCGTGGTGGAGGTCGACCGGCTCGTCGGCCAGGGTTGTGCAGGCCAGGCGCGCCAGGTCGCGGCGGTCGAAGCGACCGTCGAACTGCCGGCGACGGCCCGGCCGCCGCGCGTGGGGGCCGGTGTAGGGGAAGCGCAGAACCGCGTCCTTGCGCCGCCGCCCCACCGCGTGCAGATCCAGGGCCCGCACCCCCTGAAGGTCCGGCTGGCATAGCCGCCGTCGGCGGCCACCCAGCGCGCGCCGAGGCTTGCTCCGGCCCCGGCGGCGACCGCCTCCCGGGCGGTGGCCGCCCCACAGGCCTCCCGGCGCGACCGCACGCTGCCTGGGGACTGCCGGGCACAGAGGGGATGGGCGCCGCCTGCCTCGACATCCACGGCGGCCAGCAGCGTGACCTCCAACCCCCAGCGCACGGCGCGGGCCATGCCGCTCCAAAACCAGCCCGTGCCCCAGGTCCCGCCACCGCTCTTGGACACGAAGCTGGTGTCCAGGACCAGCAAGGCTCCCAGCCCCTCCGGCACCCGCGGATGCAGCGCCCCCAGCGCGGCCACGGCTAGGCGCGCGAAGGGGAAGGGCCGCGCAAACCAGCGTGCATGGGTGCGCACCGACCGGCCGCCGTAATGCTCGAGACCGGTGAAGTTGAGGCGGCCGGGCAGCCACTGCAACAGGGCCACCAGGTGGGCGAAATGGGCCGCCTGCGGTTTGCCGCAGGGCGCCAGGGCGAGTATATTGCGCAGCAGTCGCACGGAACACCTCTGTCGATGATGCCTGAACTACATCAACGATAGCAGGCTCCGTGCGATGTCCTTTGGGGGCCGGAGTCGCCTCCCCCCGATTTAACTCCTTGTCATGCCGGATGTGTCGCAAAGCCCGAAAAGAAGCGCCAAACCGGCTCAAAACTGTCCAAACCATAGTCCGTATAAGCCGCTTTCAACGAAAGTGAAACAGTGCCACGACTGCCTTGTGGTTGGCAGTGCCGACCACTTGGTCTACCATTTCCACAGGCAGTGTTTTCGCAATGCCACAGCACTACTCCACACTCTTTTTGAGGAAACACATTGCGATGACCATGTTCAAGGGAACCAACCTCCGAGGCCTTGTTCTGATGACATTGCTGGCGCTGATCATGATCAGTGATGCCGGCTTTGCGTCCGGAGACCTGTTCAAGGACTACCAGGGCTGTCCCGTTAAGACCCGATTGCCGGACGGCACGATTTCCAACCTGACCTTGGCCCGCGATGCCGATGAAGAGAACAAACTCCACGTCTCGTGGACGACCACCGCGCCGGCAACCTGGCAACTGGGACCCCAAGCCCACAACACGGTAATGGCTGTGATCCTGGACGATGGCAACAAGCATCACACCCGGAACCTGCGGCTGGGTACGCACAAGACCACCTTCGATAAGGTACGGACCGGTGCCGAAGTGACGGTCCAGATTGCGCTCGTGACCAACGTTGCCGATGATGCATACGTCATCAGCAACATTGTGCAAAAGGACATCCACCAAAGTTTGACCGAGCCCGCGTTCTTCACTGGTTGGCGGCGTGTTTCGGCCGAGGACAATGCCGCGGAGGACCCCACCAAGGAATTTGTGCTGACATCAACGGCCGTTGGGGCGGGAAGGATGTACTACATTGGCTACAACGAAAACTTCAGCAACTACCGGTCAACCGACGACGACTTGGAAACGCAACCGTTGACACCACGGTTCAGAATCGGTCTTGTGCATGCCGCCACGGAGGATGGCGCCATGAGGGACACGGTCGACTTCGATGCCTACATCATCCGTATTACCGATGAGGATGGCGACATGGTCCCCGAAGGCAACGAGGTGTCCACTATGGCAAGCGACTACGGGACCACTGATTACACAATCCCCGGTGGAGGTGACATATCCGCGCGCACATTGCAAACAGACAACAAGCTCTTCGTATATGACCTGACCGATGCGTTTGCACTCCAGGACGATGGCACCTATGACGACGATACGCTTGCCGGGTATGCACTGAGCAATGTCCGCATCATTGACGGCGTCACCATGTCCCTCGCCATGCACAATGTCATTGACGTTACCAATCACCGAAACGGCCAACTGGAGCCGGATGCCGTGCCGGCATCCATGGTTCGGGTCAACGCCCTTGGCGCGGCGGGTACCGCGGCAGTGGGGGACCTGTTTGCAGAGCCCCCGAACGAGCATCGCGATTTCCCGGACGACATCATTGCCAGCGACACGTCCTACACCATCACAGCCTGGGCGATCAACGACCTGGACGAGGTTATTAGCCCGGTGGCCACTTTGAAAGTGCGGTCAATTGATACGTTCCACGGTCCCGTCACCGGGTTTCAGGACTATCTGCTGACTGCCCCGGTTAACTTGGACGATCTCACTACCGTCCAGTTCACGGTACTGCTCGAGTAGACGCGGAGCCGGGCGTTGACAAAGTCATTACAGGGCCATGAGCGGCTCCCGGCAGGCGGAGTTGCGGGTTACCCTCTTTACCCTCTTGCGCAAGCGGCGAATGGACACTTTGGCCAGCAATAGTGCCGGAGAAGGGTCTGGGCGTTCAAGGCGATGCGTCGCCGGGCCGTCCTGAACATGGATGCACACAGTTCAACAGGATCTCAGCTGGACTTTGTACCAAGTCCAATTCAGATCCTATGTATCCATCGGGCTGTTACGCGACCGCGTCGGACACCAGCTGTGCTCCTGGCCCCAAGCCTGTCCTGAACCCGACTTTGCGTTTGCTCTTACAAAAGGGGTGCCTTTCCAGGCACCCCTTGCGCAACCTGTTAGCTTGAGTCAAGGCGAGGCGACCTCACCCACCCGGCAAAAGTACAAGACAGGGATCCCGCGAAATGGGAATTTCCCCATTATCAAGATCACCACATGTATTGTCATCTTCGTTCACGTCTGCTGGCGACACAGGAAGGGAGACTTTCAAGTAGCTGTGCGGCAAATCCAATAGGGAAACATTGCTCGGCAGTTGCAAGTTGCTGATGTCTCGGCTGACAGCGCAGTTATCGAGAACACAGTTGGAACGATAGTATTGGGCGGGCACGGCCACGGCTGTGATTGACACTCTCACCCTGTGCACACCCGGCTGCGCCTGGAAAACAGTAACGGGATCTACTGTCATTGTCTGAGCTACGGTCTTCCACTTGCGGGTCTCCGGTACACGGTAGCTGAAATCCACGGCATACACGCACCCGTAGTCCGGGTTATCCAATGTTACGGGATAGCAGACAGGGTCCCAGCCAATCCCCACGGAACCATCGGTTCCGCTAATGGCTTTGATATTGGTTGCCGCCGGCAAACCCGTCACTATATCAACATGCTGAGCCTTGCTTCGTATTCCTTGGTCATTGACAGATCGAACGGAGAAGCGGTAGGTAGTCAGCGGTTTGAGATTGGAAAAGATGGCGGACGGCCGCTTCTTGAGCATCTTCCAAGCTCTCTCGTTCTTCCGTACTTCATAGTCAAACCCTGGCACTCTTTGCCATGTCAACTCAACTTTGGTCTGATCAATCAACTTGGCTTCCGTGAAAAAGAGAACTTGGACCTGGGCGGGACGATTGGGGTGTACCATATCCCCAGACGGTGCTTGCTGCAAGGGTTTATCACTCGGTATGTCATTGTTTTGCACCCCTTCCGCATGCGCTGGACTTGCCAACGTCACCGGCAAGAGTATGACCATACTCAAAAGGATGAACAATTTTGTTGTGGATGGGCCGAGTGTGCTTTGAACCCGCTGCATGGTATCCTGTGGCCTTGTTGTAGGTTTTCAAACCAGTGTTGTGCATTTCACACAACATGCATAGTGCAAGTTTACTGGTCCAGAGGCTGTATGACCAAATCACCGTCGCTCCCAAGGTCGGTGCCATGGCCTACGTTGACAAAAGACGTCCCTGAACCCTGTGGGATGTGACGTCAGTCCCGCTGTACTTCGAGCTTGACAAGGAAGCCGTACGCGGCTTTTTCGATGCGATAGAGATGGTGAGGGCAGGAGCGGAGGGATGTCCCGAATTATCTGCCGGAGGGCACGACGCATCTCCGGAACGAGGGCATGGAGTGCCGCGCGGGCATGCGACCGACCGCAGACGGGGCGGATTACTTCCTCCGGATTGCCTGTGACCGAGATCGTGTGCGTCGCGGCACTGTTTCAATCTCGTTGATATTGGTGGCGGGCCGTTATAGGCCTATCCTCCGTACAAGCGGATTCCGTACGTCGGTTCAGGCCATGCTGCGGGCCATCAGGCACACGAAGTTGGGGGCTCCGGCCTCGGTCTTCAGTTCCCGCCTCCGGCGGGCGTTCCCGGACCAGCTGTTGCAGAATGGGTAGCAGCGCCCGGTCCAAATGGGTCAGGTCCTTGTTGTCGATGTCCCGGAGATGCCGCCCCACGGTACGCTGCATGTGCACGGCGCACTGCTTCCGGTCCAATCCCGTCTTCCTCAGAGCCGGGCCGTACTCCGGGGCGTCATCCGTCGTCAGACCTTGCACGCCCCATTCCTCCAGGACCGTGAACCAGTCGTCCCAGTCGAAGCCGGACCCGCTCAGGCGCAGGTCCAGCCGTGCGCCCTTGGGGCCCAGGACCACGGCCACGGGACGCTTTGCGCCCCCGAGGGAGCCAGGTTTCGTCCACCTCCACCTGCGGCGGCAGGGGCGAGGCCCTGCCGCCGCAGGCCTTGCACTTGCAGGTGACCAGGACGACCAAGTCGCGGGCATAGGTGCCGTTGCGCCGCCAGGCACAAGCCCCGCATTGGGGACAGGCACCTTGTTAAGGGTATCTGCACAAAAAAGCTACGGTTGGCGGAGGTGTACGAAGGCATGGCCCACCGGTACACTGAAGGTCTTCAACTCCAGCCAGTGTCCGGTGTGTGACCATGCCCCGTACCTCCTCATTGTATCCGCTGCACCAGGAGCTCGCGCCGCGTCTGCCCTCGCTCCCGGAGCGCCTGCGCTGGGGCCTGGCCCTGTGGCGCTGCTGGCCCACAACGGCTGCCAGGATTCGGTGGCAATGGCCTTGGAGGGGCACGGCCGTTTCGAGACCGTGCGCCGGGAGCTGCGGGAGTGGACCTGCGACGATGCGGACCGCATCCGCGCCTGGGGACCGGACCAGGAAGTGGACGTGGAGGCCTGCTTCCCGGAACTGTTGCGCTGGGTACGGGACCTGTGGACCCCCGACCGGGACGCGCCCGCCGCGGAGCCGCCCCTGGTGCTGGCCCTCGACCCCACGCACCATCGGGACGAATGGGTGGCGCTGGTGGTGAGCGTGGTCTACCGCGAACACGCCCTGCCGGTGGCCTGGCACATTGTGGCGGCCCAGGCCCGAGGCTCCTGGGTGGCCCACTTCGGGCGTCTGCTGCGCCTGCTGGCGCCGGCGGTCCCGCCCGGCACGCCGGTGCACGTGCTGTGCGACCAGGGGCTGGGCAGCCGCAGGCTGTGGACACGGATTGGGGAGCTGGGCTGGCATCCCGTCCTGCGCTATCCGCTGCACATCACCTTCCGCCCGACCGGCGGCGACCGGGTCCCGGCCCGACAACTGGGCGGCGGTCCGGGCACGCTCTGGCTGGGGGAGGGCACGGCCTTCGGGCGCGACCCCCTGCCGGGCACGCTGGTCGTGCTGCACGCGCAGGGCCACAAGGAACCCTGGCTCCTGCTGACCGACACCGTGCCGGACCGGACCGACGTGGACCTGTACGTCTGCCGCCACTGGATCGAGCAGGGCTTCCGGGGCTGCAAGCGGGGCGGCTGGCAATGGCAGCGCACGCGCCGGCGGAGCCCCGTGCGCGTGGCCCGGCACCGGCTGGTCCTGGCCGTGGCCACGCTGCTGGCGGTCGCCTACGGCACCCGCCACGAGGATGCCCGCGACCGCGGCCTGCCGCCGGGCCGCCTGCGTCGCCCCCCGGCCGAGGGCCGACCGCCCGACGCGGCCCCGCGCCGCTTCAGCCTGCTGCGGCAGGGCGCCGCCTGCCTTGTTAAGGGTATTTGCACAAAACATCGCATAATCAAAAGGCTTGTTTTGAACCGACAAGACCCTGATTCCGCGTCTGTTCCCTGTCTTGGCGCATGCTGAGCCCGCGATGGCCGCCCTCTGGACTGAATCCATTCGGATCCCCAGCCTGTCGGTGTCTACCAGACCCATTCAGAGGTTGTCGACAGGTTGTGGCTCTCCAATGAAGCCCACTTACGCCACCGTATGGACCTAGAACATATGTGCGAATCCCTTAACAACGCCGCCTGCCTCCGTCGCCTCCTGGTCCGCAACCGCCTCTGGGCCCGCGTCTGGCTGACCCCGACACCGGGCCCCAACCGGGCCGGAGACCTGCACTGCCTGTCGCCCCCCGCCGCCTGACCGGCCACCGTCCGTCACCGTCCTCCGCGACCGCACACCCCCGCGGTCTGACCGCCCCTGCCCGGCGCCCCGCGTCCGAGGGCCGCCTCCCGGCCCGCCAACCGGCTTCCGACCGCCACCCAGGCCGGCCCTGGACCGCCCGACACCCCGCACCGCCGCCCATGGGGCCCTCAGGAGCCCAACACCCGCTTCCAGTGGCTAGAAAATACCCTTAACAAGGGCAGGCACCCGGATTGTCGGGCAGGGCCCGTTGGCCTTCGGGGTCGGCAGGGTCAGGACGCCGCAGAGGGCACAGGACTTCCTGCACTTGCTGGCCGGCAACCTGGAGCCAGTCGGCCAACCAGGACTGTGGAATAAGGAGCTGTTCATGTCCGCCTGAGCCACTTTCAACGAGATTGAAACAGTGCCGAAGGTCGTCTGCGGTTTGCCGCAGGACATCAGGGCGAGTATATTGTCCAGCAATCGCACGGGAAACCCCTGTCACAATCGTTACATCTTTCAGCAGCCTGCTAATGGACGGAGAGGATCAACGATGGGGAAAACACACGGATGGACGAGGCCAAGGGCGTGAAAGCTATGGGTAACGAACAGCAACCCATCACGTTCGGCAAACTGATGGAAGTCGACATCCACGAGGTGTGGCTACATGAGGCCCACGACTTCACGCCTTGGTTGGCCGAGAATCTTGAGCGGCTCTCGGAGGTGATCGGCATGCACTTGGAGGCCGAGACCATTGAGGCTCAAGTAGGCGAATTCAGAGGCGACATTCTGACAACGGGCCCCGAAGGACAGTCAGTGCTGATTGAGAACCAGCTTGAGCGGTCGGATCACTCCCACCTCGGCCAGATCATGACCTACCTGGCCGGGCTCGATGCCCGGGTCGTGGTTTGGATCGCGCGTGACTTTGCCGAGCAGCATGTGTCCGCGATCCAGTGGCTGAACCAACATACCGAAAACGAGTTTGCGTTCTTCGCGCTCAAGTTGAGGGTGGTTGGAATCGCCGACTCTCCTTTGGTCCCGATCTTCGAAGTTATTGCGAAGCCGAACAACTGGGAGCGTCAGGTGCGTGACGAACGCACCGGGTCGAGAGCCGAGAACGTCAAAAGATACCGGGAGTTCTGGACGCACTACGCCCGGCGCCACCCAGGCGACGGCGTCAAGGCCAATCACGGTTTGGCCAACGCGTGGGTCCGCCCGCGCAAGGAAGCACCGGCCATCTCGTTGGCCTTCTCGTACGCGAGCGGCTACGCCGGCATCTTCTTCACGTCGCGGCCAGATTTCTCGAAAGATGCGCTGAAGGAGTGGCGCGGCAAGCACCGGCAAATCATCAGCGACAAGCTCGGCGGGGGCGAGCATTGGAAAAGCTTCGACACCCACAATCGAGAGAACTGGGATGCCATGTGCGGTTGGCTCCACGAGAAACTGGGACAATACCGCTCGATCATCGAAGAAGCCGGACAGACATCCGAAATGGGATCCTCTGCTATTTCTGCCAGTGCTTCGTGAATCAAGGCTTTTGTGCATGGCAGGCGAGGAGTACATCCGGCAATGATTCTCAAGGAGACACCACCCGACAGCCCATGGTATCGGGACGGTCGCCGGAGACCTTGGCTTTCAAGTCCGTCCTGTGAGGATGAGGAGGCTGGTACTGTTGCCCTGCATTCCCTACGGACCCATGCGGGGCACTCTGAAATATCGGCCTGCCGCATCGAGGAATTCCTCGGTGGACGGGGCTGCCATCCAGGCCTGCACCATCCACCGCGCAGGCATTGGAGCGGTGCTGTGCTGCATCAGCTTCCGTAGTTGTTCCGCAACCAAATCACCATAGCGGAACCTCGCGAGGTCGGTGATGAACTCAGCAACTTCCGCGCTTTGGTCTTCCAACCGTTGTCGCTGTTGTTCCAGGTGGACCTCCTTCTTCGCCAGCTGTTCGTCCTTCCCCGCCAGCAGTTCGTCCTTCTCGGCCAGCAGGTCGTCCTTCTCGCGGTCGCTGGCCAGCGGCTCGCCCGTTTCGGGGTCCAGAATGCGGTAGCCACCGTCGGTTTCCTCCCGGTGCAGTTCCTGAGACAGGAGGATGTCACAGTTCAGGGTCGGCGAGTAGGCGGACCACGCGCGGCCGGCCGCGTCCCGGAACGTGTCCAGCGGCTCGTAGCGGCCCTGCTCCAGTTGCCAGCCCATCAGGGGGCCGTCCGGCAGCAGCAGGCCATTCTCGAAGTGGGTGGAGTCGTCGGAGTCGACCGGATCCAGGATCCAGTACTCGCGGACTCCCATCCAGGCATACCATTCCTTCTTGTTCCCTAGGTCCCTGTCCGCGGTGGACAGGGATGCGACCTCGATGACGCAGTCGGGTGGACAGGGCATGTCCCGGCGGCGCAGGGAACCCTTCCCGGTGTTGGGGAAGGGCATGATGATCAGGTCCGGATCACACCGTTGCGCGTGGCCGCGGGCATCGACAAAGTGGAGCCCGATTTCCTGGTTGACGGCGAAGGGGCGGCCGCGCCGCCTCAGAAGGGCGGAGAGGGCACCATACAGGTAACGCAGGATGACGACGTGTCTCGGGGCCACGGACATCTCGTCGCTCCTGGGCCATTCGGCGGGGTATTCCGGGGTGTTCCAGGAAGGGATCGGATTGGACAGGTCCACCGGGGAAACCGGTTCGGCCGTGAGCGGTTCCTCCGGTACGGTCCAAGGTTTGGTGATGACCATCGGTCGCCTCCCGTGCAAGCGGGACCATTGTACCCGGCATGCGACCGTCCGTACCGGTCGACATGCCGCGCAGACACTGTCTCAAGCTCGTTGATATTGGTTCGAGGCCCAAGGTAGCGATGGGCATGCCGCGCCGTCAAACGCCGGGCAGTGGGACACAGGGAGTGAATGTGCACCAGAGGGGGCGGTGCCAATTCGGCCGGCCCGCTGCCGTTGTGGTCGGCGGTCGTTTTCGGGCCGGCCGGCATTGGTGGGACTACTCCAGGACGGTGAATGCGGTGGTGTGCAGGGAGGTGACGCCGACGTTGGTGGTGTCCAGGTAGTTGAGGAAGTTGCCGGTGATGATGTTCCGGAAGACGGTGTCGACCGGATGCACCCGCAGCGACTGCACGGGACTGATCACCTCGCCCTTCTCGTTGACGGCCCAGGCCGTGAAGGTGTAGGTCTCGTCGCTGGTGAGCGTGTCGGTCGGGAAGTCCCGGAACTCGTCCGGGTAGTCCACATAGACGTCGTTGGTGAAACGGAAGCCCGCCTCGCCGATGCTGATGGGCAGAGCGGCCAGCACGGTGGGCGGAACGCCGTTGGGCCGCGCAAAGAAGTTGTTGGGCGGGCGCGGGCCGCCATTGGCCAGCATGGCCGCCTGGATCTCGCCGTTGTCGTTGATCCGGACGTTGCTGAACGGCGTCATGGTGGTGTCCGTCTGTGTCAGACGACCCGGAATGATCTGCACCAGATTGTAGTTGAAGGTGGAGACCCCGCGCGTCCGGCCCGTCTCGGCAGCCGCGATGGTGGTCACATCGTCGCCTTCGGGCACCACGTCGCCGTCGCCGTCGACGATGCGGATGCGGTAGGCGTCGAAGTCCACCTCCTCCCGCGCATCGTCGTCCTCGCCGGCGTGCGCCAGGCCGATCCGCAACCGCTCCGTGGCCGGGATGGTGTGGAAGGATTCCCCGGCCACGGCCCGGTAGTTCGTGAAGTTCTCGTTGTAGCCCACGAAGTACATGACGCCGCCGGTCGGTTCCGGGTCGACGGCGGCACCCAGCCAGCGCCGGAAGTCGTCCTTGAACTCCGGCTTGGTCAGGCTCTGGTGGATGTCCGCCTCCAGAATGTCGCTGATCAGGTAGTCGCCGTCCGCCGTGTCGACCACGATTGCCATCTGGACCGTCACCTCGACGCCGGTCCGGACGCCCTCGAAGGTGGTCTTCCGGCTGGCCAGCGACAGGCTCCGGACCTGCGGCGCGTCCCCGCCGTCGTCCAGGAGCAGCACCAGGGCCGTGTCGTAGGTGTTGCCCCCCAGGCCCCAGGCGGCCGGATCGGTGCCCGACCACGACACCACGACCTCGTCCGCCTCCTCCGCGTCGCGGACCACGCTCAAGTCCGCAATCTGGCCGTCCCGCAGGCGCGTCCCGTGGGGACAGTCCCGGTAGTCGTCGTCGAACAGGTCCCCGCCCGCCAGGCTGCCGCCGCCCGCCAGGGCCAGCGCCAGCAGGGCCCACAGGACCACCCGGAGGCCGAACCCAAGTCGCGCCCCCCCCCTAAAAATTCCGCGGCGCGCGATAAATCCGGCTTGCCCGCTCCGGTACATGGTGGTATCTCCGGCTGCAATGAAATGGATGGCGACATTGAGATGATCCAATCATAGCAGACCGCATCCGCCGCAGCGACTCGGAATCGGACCCGGGCACTGTTGCCATGCGGTCATGGAGGGGATGCGGTCCGCATTGCGGACCTGTTCCCGCGCCGTCGCTTGGGGGCATTGCCCGCCTTCCACCGGCCGCGTGGACGTGGAGGCGAAGCGGGACGGCTATGCCGCGCTGGGGATCCCCGAATACTGGCGCTTCGACGAGACGGGCCGAAGGCACGGCACACGGTTGGCCGGAGACCGGTCTGGTGGACGGGGTCTATCGAACCAATCGCCATTGAGGAACTGGCGGAGGACATCCTGGAGGGCCACAGCACGGTTCTGCACTTGGACCTGCGTGGGAGCAGGGCCAGTTGAGCATGACCCGGAGATTGGTCGGCACGGGCCACCTATGATGATCAGATGGTCCGTGCCGACCAAGCCGAAGCCACACTCAAAGCCAAGCGCGAAGCACGAGCCGCCCTTGAAACAAAGGTTCGGGAACTGGAAGCGCAACTTCAATGCCCGGATCCCCGGTCGCGCTGAGACAAGCCGACTGCGGCAACCGGCAGCGAAAAGGCGGAGATCCTGATCCCGTTGACAGGGTTATTCGCACATATGTTCCGGGGCAACTGTATCGATAAAGCACACTGCATTGGCGGGCACCGACAGACTTGGAACCCGGATGGGGCCAACCCAGTGGGTGGCCGTCGCGGGTTCAGCGTGTTCCAAGACAGGGAACAGACACGGAAGCGTGGACATTTCCGGTTCAAAACAAGCGATTGTGAGGTATTTTGTGCAATACCTCTGTCAAGCCCCATCCCGTCGGTCCTCTGGACCCTGTCCCGGCTGGCCGGGCAGCGGGGGCACTGCTTCCATCTCGCTGCTCATGTTTCTTGGATCAAAATCAACGAAAGTGAAGCAGTACCATGCACTAATGGCATTAGTCTCATGATTCCCACAGCGTCGGGCGGGTACTTCCTCTACCGTACGCGGTGTAGATATAAGGTGATGTTCCCTGATCAGCCTGCGCGGTGCATCCTTGCCCACAGCCAGAGCGCACAGCCGGTGCATATCGCCGCCAGCGTCGCCACAATAAGGATCGTTTTGGTCAGGGTGAACACCGCGGCCAGCCATGCCAGCGGAGACGGCGCGCCGTTGTGGCTCAGCGCCAGCGCAGCGACCGTGACGTTCTCCAGCACGTCCGCCGTGGCAAGGGCCAGCGGCAGCAAATACAGCGGTGCTCCGCTCCGAAAGAGCCGGAACAGCAGGACCGCGAATAGCAGGCCGTAGCAAGCCGGAAATACCATGTCTATGGTGAGCGCGGTGGTCGCATAGAATGCCCTTGCGTTGGTGTCGAGCCGTTCAAGGGCGTTGAACAGGGCCGCCGCTTCTTCGGGCGTGTACCAGCCCCGGCTGTCGAGCTCCAAACCGGTCAGCCGCGCCTGACGCCAAGCGAGACCCGCCACACAGCCGACGACGCCGAACAATGCCGCCACCGTTACTCGCCGGTTGGCGCATCGCTCCACTATCCCGACAATCGACAACACCATCGTTTCCTCCTAACTGCCTGCCACGCCGCCATTTTCATGGAGATTCGCTTCTCCATCATCATACGCCAGCGCCAGATCCCGCGCAACCTGAGGACACTGTTTCACTTTCGTTGAAAACGGTTCAGGCGGATATGAACGGCTCCATTTGTACGGTCCTCCTGGTGGGCCGGCCGGCTTCAAGCCAGGTTGCCGGCCAGCAAGTGCAGGAAGGCCTGTGCGCCCTGCGGCGTCTTCAGGCCGCGGGCCAGCCGCGCCTGGGGCTTGAAGCGGCCAAACCAGTCCCCGGCCGATTCGTGTTGGAGGGGATGGAGGGATCGCGCACGCAGCGCACGAGGTCGTTCCAGCGGTCCATGACATGTTCCACCAGGGCCAGCACGGACGGCGACAGCCGGCCCACGCCCTAGTGGGCCCACTCGCAGCAGTTAGCCGCCCCACAGGGGCAGCTCCCGCACCAGCCGGACCACGCCCCGCAGCACGGCTGCGTCCTCCGGGGTCGGCAGGATCCTGTCCCAACTCTGGCGCATGCGCTGCAGCCGTCGGCGCACGGTGCGCCGCATGTGCACGACGCGGGCTTCCAGCTCCCGGAAATAGGCCGTCCAGTCGAAGCCTGACCCCGTGCGGCGCACGGTCGCGCGGGCGGCCGGCGGTGTCCAGGACCCACCCCGGGCAGCTTCGCCGTCGTGTCCCACGGCGCCTCCGCCTGCCACTGCTGCACGTCCCGCCACAGGATGGCGGGGCTCACAAAGCAGCCCAGGACCGCCAGGCTGGCAGAGGCCGCGCGCAGGCTGACACCGAGCACGTACAGGCGCATCAGCATCTCCTGCCAGGGCCGCGTGCGCTGCTGGCGAGCGCGAGTGCGTGCGCACGCAACTCTGGCAGCACCAGCGCTGCACGCGGCAGGGCCCCAGCAGTAGCCGATGGCGCTCGTCGCAGCCGTTGCGCCAAAAGGCGCGCTGGCCGCAGTGGGGACACGCCTCCGGCAGACCAGGGTCCGCAAGTTGACACGCGGGATCTTCAGGGGCTACCGTGAAAGACATGGCGAGAGGCCCTTGCTTGGTTGAATGTGTCAAACCAAGGGTACAGGGCCTCTCGTCTTGCTCCGGGCCTGAACCGTTTTCAACGAAAGTGAAACAGTGCCGCGAGCAGTTACTTCCCCTGTGCGGGACTGTAGGTCATAGGCACCCTTGAAGAGCAGCCGCCCCATGGGCCTGTCGCTCCAGAAAGCCTGATAGAAAGCCAGCGAGCCCTTTCCCACGAGAACCAAGTCGCTGCCTGGTAGCGACTCCACCAGGTTTTCCCGCAGGGAGTCGTCGAGGGGAACATCCTCCCAACGGAGCGGCTGGGAAGCCGCCGTCTCCAGTGCAATCTTGCAGAAATGCTGGGCATGGCTCCAATGGATGTGCGGCCAGCATGAACCATCCCCTTGGTGCAAGCATTCGTGTGCAGCCTCGGGATTACCCAGACAAGCAGGACCTGCACCGTGGCTCCCAGTTGATCGAACACCTGACCGCCGAGGCCGGGAATCCGCATCTTCAAGCCCACAATGTCGTCAAGTGAACGGACTGCGCGATTGAACCATCCTCCCATCTGGGCGCCGGAAGTTCCGCCTGGGAACTGGATGATGCCGAACCGCTCCGCGTAGAACTCGCGCAACAGGGCCAGACCGTCGCCCTCGTAGAACCAGGCGTTGTTCTGGCGGGCCGTCAAGCCAAACGGCAGCGAGGTCCCGAACGCATTCACCGGACTCTTGCCGATGAAGTAATAGGACGTGGTCAGACCACACTGGACGGCGCCCTGTTCGACCACGTTCATGACTTCCAGGGGCGGTGCCAGTTCGCCGGCCAGGCGCGGCTCAATCCGGAATTTGCCGTTGGTCATGGCGGCGACGTGCTCGGCGAAGGTGACTGACATGTCCACGATGATGTCGGCAATGGGCGGGAAACTGGTGGCCATCTGCCACGTGAATTCCGGCAGCGACTGGCCCTGCGCGGTCATTTCGGCCAACTCCGCCGGCGTGACCGTGCAGGCGGCCGTCCCTGCCGCCGCGGAAGCCAAGGCTGCTCCACCCAGGAATTTCCTTCGGTTTACAGACGAGGGTCCCCTCATCTCTATGCCAAACTTGGCACCAATATCAACGAGATTGCAACAGTATCCCTCACGTACGATTCTCGAAAGCGGCATCACTTGGCTTAAGCAGAAACACCATCGCTGCCGGCACCAACAGCAGGACAGCAAGAATCGCGAGCACCGTTGGCGTATCGAGACGCGCGAATCCCAATGTCATCGCAACGATGCCTGCCAACAACATACAAGTTGCTGTCAGGGGGACTGATGGGGGTAGTAGAACCTTCAGTCTACCGGCCGGCCATGCCTTCATACCTCCCCCATCAACCGCAGCACTTATGTGCAGATACCCTTAACAAGGGCCCCGTGCCGCCGGGGGCCCTGGATGCGTATTGGGGTTTGGGTTTGGGGTTTGGGTCTGCACATCCTCCGACGACAAGCCACAAACCCCGACTTCAGCCTCCGGTTATTGGTCCGGCCAGCCGTCTGCGGCCTCGCCGGCGTCCAAGGCTGCTTGGATCTTCTCTGCCGCCTCGGGGGTTACCCACTGACTCCAGGCATCCTGCTTGGCCTGCAGGAACCACAGCGCGGCATCCCGCTCGGTGGCGCCTTCGTTAGCCCGGGACCAGCGCGCGATGTCCTTGAACAGGGTGATGTCGATGTTGAAGTTCCGCAGCATGTCCACAACCTCGGGTGCCTGCTCGAGCATCGAGGGGTGAACGGCAATGCGGATGTCGGAGTCCACGTAGGCGCAGGCCTTGGTGGTGGCCCAGCATTCCTCGGTGTATGGTGGTTCCTCAAGCCGGACGAGATCCAGCACGAGGGCGGGTTCGTTGGTGCCCCACTGGTATCCCAGCCAAGGTTCGCCCCGCTCGTACGCCCCGTACAGATCGGCGTTGGCCGCAGCCCCGTCGCCCGGGTTCACGATGTATACGTGTTCCTCAAGGCCATAGGACGCGATCTGCTGGGCGTTGACCTCCTCGCAGGACCAGCCGATCACGCAGGAAACCAAGCGGGCCTTGTCACCGCTTTCGGCACTGGTGAACAGCGCCTTGAATTTCTCGTCCTTGAGATCCTCGATGCTGTCCAGGTCGGGATACTGCTCCTGCAGGTAGGCCGGTATGACAAAGGCCGACTGCCAGTCGCCAACAAGGGTCTTGCCGATGTCGACGACTTCCTCGGCCGCGATGGCGTCATCCCAATTTTCCTGCTGGTTGGGAAGCCAAATCTCAAGGGTTACGTGGGTATCCCCGTTGCGCAGTCCCTGGAACAGGGGCAGCGTGGCACCGAAAGTGACGTCCGTGGGGTAGTCGTATCCCTTTTCCACCAGGTATTGCGCGATGCGGTTTTGGATCAAGGCGCTCTGCCAGTTCAGGTCGGAAAAGACGATGGGGTCGTGGGAAACCGGTTCTGCGGCTTCCGCCATGTCCGGCTCCGCAGAGTCGGTCGGCATGGCACAGGCGGCCACCACCAGGGCGGCCAGGGCCACCAGGATCAGGACATGGAAACGGTAAACAAAACGAATGGATTGATGCACGAATGGCACCTCCCTTGGAGTTTGGTGCCGTGCAACCAGAGGATTGAGCCCTTGGGCGCACAACACAGATAACGACGGACAGATGGACGGGCAGGCAGGGCCGATGTTCTCCTGTCTATCCAGGCAATGCTGGAACAGAGAACCGGACACCTTCATGTGCCGGACTTGAACGAGACGCCGTGGTCCGGCCCCCGCTACTCGAGCAGCGCCGCGAACTCAGTGAAGGTCTATTGGACGACACACCGGGATTAACGGCGACACAGCTATAAATCGCCAGAGAAGGTCAACAAGCAATTTACCGGATGCACCTTGAGCGCATGCACCGGACTGGATGACCTCGCCGTCAAACAGGTCGCCGGCCGCAAAATCGCCTCCGCTGAATACGGCCAACACCAGCAACAGGAGTCACAGATGCCTGAGTATTCCCCCTCGAAAACATCTTCGATGTTTTCGAGGGGCACGATTCCGGGATTCCTTAGTCATGAAGCATCACGTAAACCTCCAAGGCTGCAACGAAGGATTGCGGTGATAATCGGGCCCGAGGACCTGTAGAACGTGTCAAAGAGGTGTTGAACCCATACTGACCACAGGCACGACGGATCCTACTACAACCCGGACTTTGGGCAACTTAGGTGTTGGCGTAGGACAATCGCAGCCTAGTGTTCTGTCCCGGAAATATACATGCATAATCTCTGGATCTTGTGGAGGATGGAATCAGCGGTCGCGGTCCACACGAAGGGCCGGGCCTTGGGGTTGTAGTGTTCGGTGAAGCGCAGGATCTTCTCCTTGAGCTGGGTGACGGAAGAGAAGGAGCCGCGGCGGATGGCCTTCTGCGTGATGAGGTGGAACCAGATCTCGACCTGGTTGAGCCAGGAGGCGTAGGTGGGGGTGAAGTGGATGTGGTAGCGGGGCCGGTCGGCCAGCCAGCGCTGGACGCGGGCGTGCTTGTGGGTGGCATGGTTGTCGACGACGAGGTGGATGTCGAGGTCCGGGGGCACGTGGGCGTCGATGTGCTTGAGGAAGCCCAGGAACTCCTGGTGGCGATGGCGCGGCCGGCACTGGGCAAGCACTTGGCCGGTGGCGACGTCCAGGGCCGCGAAGAGGGTGGTGGTGCCGTGGCGGATGTAGCCGTACGTGACGCCTTCCACGTAGCCCAGCCCGAGGGGCAGGAGGGGCTGGGTGCGTTCCAGGGCCTGGACCTGGCTCTTCTCGTCGACACACAGGACCATCGCATGGTCGGGCGGGTTGAGGTAGAGGCCGACGATGTCGCGGACCTTCTCGGTGAAGAAGGGATCGGTGGAGAGCTGGAAGTGCTTCTGCCGGTGGGGCTGGAGGTGGAAGGCGGTCCAGAGGCGCTGGACCGTGGACTTCGAAACCCCGGTGGCGGCGGCCATGGACCGGCAGGTCCAGTGCGTGCGGCCGTCGGGGGGTTGGGTCTCGAGCGTCTTCCGGATTAGTGTCATGACGGTGTCGTCCGGGATGGTGCGCGGCCGGCCCGGCCGGTATTCGTCGTAGAGACCCATGAGGCCCTGGGTGCGGAAGCGTTCGCGCCACTTGCCGACCGTCTGGCGGCTGACGCGGAGCCTTTCAGCCACGGTCGCATTGTCCAGGCCCTCGACGCACAGGAGCACAATCTCGGCGCGCCGCACCAGGCCCGCGGGCAGGCTGCGCGACCGGGCCATCGACGCCAGTTCCGCGCGCGTGTCCGGGCTGATTGCAAGCGGTTTCAAGGGACGGCCCCGGGCCATGGTCTCTCCCTCCTTCGGGTGGATGGGGAGAACCCTACTGCGTCTTCACTTTTATGTCAATATATTTAAGGGACGCAACACTAGAGACTGTTGACAAAAGAAGTTGGAGGGCGGATGCCTGACGAGCTACTTGAACACGAAGTCAGGTGCGACGGGACGGGGGATCCGGCGGCTCTCCTGAATGACGCGCTTTTGGATGAAATTGCCGGTGGCGTTCGGCTTGCGCTGCGGGGAGGACCCCAGCCTTTGCAGGATGTCCTGATGCTGACGGTACACATGACAGCGATGAGCGTATCGCAGAGCCGCTTTGACGACTTCGTCGTACTCACCGAACACCCCGCAGAGGGGGCAGCGTGCCACGTCACGCCTACCTTCCTCTTGGACAAGATCGGGACGGCGACCACAGCTGAGGCACACAAGCGTTTGCGTGCCGGATGACCTATACTCGGAATGATCAGACATAGGATGTGCCTCCTGTGTCTGTGGAGAAGCCCCGGCTGCATCCGGGGCTTTCTGTTACGGTAGCACAGTGGACAAAACAGGTTGGTTTCACCTTCGTGGCACTATGACTGTGGTTTGGATACTTTTTAAGGCCCAAATTGTGGTACCGCGCCAGCTCGGGAGCCGTGTTCAGTGCCCAGCCGACTCTGTTTCCAGAGGGGTCAGGGACTGAACACAGACGCTGTAGCGGCAGGCGGCTGCAATCCGCTTTAGGAATGGGCGGCGTTTCAGCCTTGGGGTCGACCGAACGACAAAGCGTTTGTGAATTTCCGTCTCGAAGTTTCTTTGTTTGGGTTGGTGCAGGGAAAAGAGCCCCAAGGGACCGTCCGTCTGGAACCGGGTTTGCAGGCGAGCCCAGAAAAAGGCAGCAAACACAATATTGAAACGGAAATCCAGTTTGGTCCGAGACCGCGCCTGACCGTCGTTGAGGCCCAAGTGCTGCTTGGCATCGCGGAAGGCAAACTCAATCTGGAAGCGAGCCCGGTAGCCGTGGAAGAGGCGGACCTGATCGAGCTTGGTGTCGCTGCTGTACAGGAGCATGTCCCGGGTTGTCTGCGGGTCGGCCCCGCGGGGAATGTACACCACCCGCAGCTAACACTGCCAGGCCTTGCTGTGCAACTTGCCGTTGCACAGGTCCACCTTCGCGGGCGCAGGCGGCCCACCGTGTGCAAATCCAGTTCCCACACTTCCTCCACGAAGAGCGGCTGCTGTAGCCGCCGTCCACAGCCACCCAGCGCGCCCGCAGCAGACTCCCAGCCCCGGCTGTTAGGGCTTCCTGCATCAGGGACAACCCCACCTCGATGGCCGTCTGTCGAGGTCCGTCCCGCGCGTTTGGCCGGCCGACGGGGACTGCCGGGTGCAGAGGGGATAGCCTCGTCCACATCCACGGCCGCCAGCAGCGTAACGTCCAGCCTCCAGCGCACAGCGCGCGCCATGCCGCGCCAAAACCAACCTGTCCCCCAAGTCCCACTCTTCGACACGAAGCTGGCATCCAGGACCAGTAGCACCGCCAGCCTCTCCGGCACCCGCGAATGCACCGCCGCCAAGGTGCCTACGGCCAAGCGCGCGAAGGGGAAGGGCCGCGCAAACCATCGCGCATGGGTGCGGGCCGCCCGCCGTAGTACTTGAGGTCAGTAAAAAAGTTGAGGCATCCGGGCAGCCACTGCAGCAGCGATACCAGATGGACCATGAAGGTCGTCTGCGGTTTGCCGCAGGACATCAGGGCGAGTATATTGTCCAGCAATCGCACGGGAGACCCCTGTCACAATCGTTACATCTTTCAGCAGCCTGCTAATGGACGGAGAGGATCAACGATGAGGAAAACACACGGATGGACGAGGCCAAGGGCGTGAAAGCTATGGGTAACGAACAGCAACCCATCACGTTCGGCGAACTGACAGAAGTCGACCTCCGCAAGGCGTGGCCACATGAAGCCCACAACTTCACGCCATGGTTGGCCAAGAATCTTGAGCGGCTTTCGGAGGCGATCGGCATTCACTTGGAGACTGAGACCATAGAGGCTCCAGTAGGGGAATTCGCAGGAGACATTCTGGCAACGGGACCCGAAGGACAGTCGGTGCTGATTGAGAATCAGCTTGAGTGGTCGGATCACACCCACCTCGGCCAGATCATGACCTACCTGGCCGGCCTCGACGCTCGGGTCGTGGTTTGGATTGCGCGTGACTTTACCGAGCCGCACTTGTCTGCGATCCAGTGGCTGAACCGACACACCGAAAACGAGTTTGCGTTCTTCGCGCTCAAGTTGAGGGTGGTTAGAATCGCCGACTCGCCTCTGGTCCCGATCTTCGAAGTCATTGCGAAGCCGAACAACTGGGAGCGTCAGGTGCGTGACGAACGCACCGGGTCGAGAGCCGAGAACGTCAAAAGATACCGGGAGTTTTGGACGCACTACGCCCGTCGCCACCTAGGCGACGGCGTCAAGGCCAATCACGGTTTGGCCAACTCGTGGATCAGCCCACGCAAGGAAGCGCCGACCATCTCGTTGGCCTTCTCGTACGCGAGCGGCTATGCCGGCATCTTCTTCACGACGCAGCGGGATTTCTCGCGAGACGCGCTGAAGGAGTGGCGCGGCAAGCACCGGCAAATCATCAGCGACAAGCTCGGCGGAGGCGAGAATTGGAAGAGCTTCGACACCCACAATCGAGAGAACTGGGATGCCATATGCGATTGGCTCCACGAGAAGCTGGGACAACGCCTCTCGGTCATCGAAGAAGCCGGACAGACTTCCGGAAAGGAAGCCTCAACTCCTTCTGCCGGCGCTTCATGAATCGGGGCTTTCGTGCATGGCAGAAGAGGAGTTCAGGCGGCAATAATGCCCAACCGGACAGGCTCTGGTTGGCCGATTTCCGAGCGTTGATCGTCGCCCAGCCGACTTTGAACCGGTGGTTCGCGCCGATGGGGAAGCACCGACCAAACCGAAAGCCAGGGGCTTATATCCGATAGTTGTCAGCCGGACTCTTGTACTGCAATTACTGTGAAAGAGAAGACCCGACTGCGAACCGGGCCCTCGACCGGACACGGTGAAGGAAGCACCATGGCCAGCATCCCGCAGTCTACGACGCAGGAGCCCCGGACCGTCATACGGACGCTGCGCGTGCGTCTGTATCCCGGCACGGCCGCGAACGGCCGGTACCTCGAACAACTGGCGGGCACCTGCCGGTTCGCCTGGAACCACGTGCTGGCCGGGCACGAGACGGACTACCGCACATGGAAGGCGGCCGGCAAGCTGGGGGATGGTCCGGACGATCCGGCCTTCTTCACGCTGGGCCAGCGGTTCACGCAGTTGCGGAACGCACCCGGCCACGAGTGACTGCAGGACTACAGCTACGAAATCGTCCGGTACAGCTGCAAGTACCGGGGGGACGCCTACGCCGCATTCTTCGACCCGGACCACGGGCGTCCGCAGTACAAGGCCAGGCACTACACACAGCCCGGCTTCACCATCCCGTCCCACATGCGCATCGAGGACGGCCACCTGTACATCCCGAAGATGGGCTGGACGCATCTCGGTCCCATCCACCGGTATGCCGATGGCAAACCGCTGACCGTTCGCATACGGCAGGAGCCCGAAAGCAGGCAGCCGAAGTGATACGCCTACATCGTGTTCGAGGTGCCGGTCGACCACCCTGATGTGCGCCGGCCCGCGGAGGCTGGAGCGGTCAGTGTCGACCGCAACGTGGGACAGGTCACGGACAGCACCGGAGCCGTACACGCCATCCCCGACACGACCGTCGAGGACGCGAAGATCAAGCGGTACCAGCGCAGGAATGGCCGGCACCGGGACAATGACACACACCAAGTCAGTCGCAAAGTGGCGGACACCGCCCACACCGTCGTGCTGGAGGACCTGAACATCAAGGCCATGACGAAGAGTGCGAAGGGCACGGTCGAGAACCCCGGCCGGAACGTGAAGCAGAAAGCCGGCCTCAACCGTGCCATCCTCGCCTCCGGCTGGGGATAGCTGGAGCGCAAGCTCGCGTACAAGGCCGGCGAGTTGCGGTTCGTCGATCCTGCCTGCACTTCGCAAGCCTGCAGCCGGTGCGGGCACACGGCCAAGTCAAACCGACCGTCGCAGGCGGTGTTCGCGTGCGGGGCCTGCGGGTTCCGGACGAACGCCGACCACAATGCGGCGCTCAACATCCTGGTGCGGGCGGGACTTCCGTCCGCACCCGTTTCGGCCCGCGGGACTGGGGCTGCTGCACGGCGAGGAGCGCTCCCTCCCTGGTCGGTCGCAAGGCCAACCACAGGGACTCCCGCGACCCGTGAACCGGATATGCGTGGTGTCAACCATCGCATATGAGCCCCAAAGCCAGCCTACGCACACTGCGCACATTGCTGGACTCGGAACTGGTCCCGACGGCCCCAGACTGCATCACCGCGGTTTGGCACTGGGATGGTCCATCAGCGGGCTATCTCAAGCGAATCAAGACCACGTTGCAAGCCCTGTAGAATGGTGTTCCTTGGATATGGTTTCAGTTTATTTATGCGGGTGTCCATCCACGGTCAAGGAAGTTGGCTCCCTGCATCCAATCGCGTCCGGTGCCGACTGTTTTGAACCCATTGAGCACAGCTTGGCCGCCGGCTGTGGCTCCGAGTTCAAATCAACGAGATTGAAACAACGCCATGGAGTTCCCGCAGCCGCCGGTTGATTTCATTTGCGATCCTGTCTTGCAAGGCCGACAACCGTCGTGTCTCGGCCGCCGGCCAGGGGACATGGTCCAGCCTGCCGGGAATCGCGTGGTCCGGATGTCGGCGGTTGGTTTGCACCCAACGGTAAAGGGAGGACGTGACAGAAAGCTCACGGCCATCCAGGCCCTTGACTTCCCATTCGCCGCGAAACACGTAGTCCCCCTGCTGGGCCTTGTGTTGCAGTTCCGACAGAAAGTGGACCAGGGCGGATTCGGATTCCAGGTCCCTTGGGTGAGGTGCGGAGCCGTTCGCCAAGACTGACTCCGTTGGACGGGTCAGACGAGCAGACCCAACTGCACAGTGAACACAGTGATCCAACCGCCGAGCAGGGCGGTGAACGTCACAAAGCTGCCGACCATCCAGCGGCTCAGGCGGCTTCCCGGTTCCGCTAGGTCCTGCCT
This sequence comes from Caldilineaceae bacterium, assembly GCA_965208365.1. GTDB lineage: Bacteria > Chloroflexota > Anaerolineae > Caldilineales > Caldilineaceae > Bin34. The sequence continues at coordinate 4,696,820 of OZ242330.1, forward strand.
GGTGGCAAACCGGGACCAGTCCGGCGGACGGGCCGCGGGGCCTGTGTTCAACTCCACAGGTTGATGGCCACCAGCAGGGCTCCAAGAGCGACCAGCGTACCCACGATGGTCCAGGTTTGGGTGTTGAGCCGCCGCTCCATGTCGGCCCGCAGGTCCTGAAGCTCCCCGCGCAGTTCGGCCCGCAGTCGCTCCAGAGGTGGCTCGATGTCCGGAATAGCAGTGGCCAACACGGTGGCCTGCTTGACGTCGAAGCCCGCCACCTGCAGAGCCTCGAATGTATCGGTGTTCATGGTGCGGTGTACACTGCGTTCGGCCATGAGAGATCCTCCTATCAGCTGGTTCGAGGGCGGGCTCCACTACCGCACGTGAACAGGATGCCTCGGCCGCCTCGTCAGCCGGAACTTTCGTTATTCTAGGCGATCTCGGAGGATTTCCGTTGCCCCCGGCACCCGGTTGCTAATACTTGCTCGTTGCAGTTGGAGGTACTGGCGACGGGCGTGGCAGCCCTACGCCACCCAGTTGCTGACGGCGCGCCCCTCTCACCCAACCTCACAGATTCCCAAATCTGTAGGTCGAATACAACATACAAGTTACTGTCAAGGGGCTGCGGCGTGGGAGCCGCCACCCTGTGGCGGGAAGTGCAGGCGGTGGCTCCCGGTCTGGCACCCGACCCGCAGGCGAACCTGCCACCGTGGGTCGAGGTGGACGAAACCTGGCTGACTATCCCTGGGCGGCGAAAAGCGTCCCCTGGCCGTGGTTCTGGGCCCCAAGGGCGAACGGCTGGACCTGTACCTGAGTGATCCCGGTCTCGACTGGGGCGGCTGGTTTACGGACCTGGCCGAACGTGGGGTGCGGGGGCTGACGACCGACGACGACCCGGTCTACGACTCAGCCCTCGAGACAGCGGGCCTGGAACAGCAACAGTGTGCCGTGCACATGCAACGCACCGTGGGGCGGCACATCCAGGCTATCGACAACGACGACCTGACCCATCTGAACCGGGTCCTGCTGCCCTCCCTGCAACGCCTGGCTTGGGAGCGACCGCCGGAGGCTGGGCCCGTCCTGTTGGCGCTCTGGGAGGCGGTGATGCAGGGCCGCGTGCGCCTGCGGCCGGAGGTGCGCAAGCTGCTGTGTAACCTCATGGAACGCTGGTACGAACTGATACGCAGCCAAGGGAACCCCAGCCCGCCTCGACCAACCGGCTTGAGGGCTGGTTTGGCCGCTTCAAGCCCCGGGCGCGCCTGACACAGGGGCTGAAGACCGAGGTCAGCGCCCTCAACTTCGCGCGCCTGGTGGCCCGCAGCATGACCTGAAGCGACGCAGGGAGCCCACTTGTACGGAGGATAGACCCAGGACGGCCCACAACCAATATCAACGAGATTGAAACAGTGCCCCATGAGGCACTTCCTTGCAACCACCGGTGCATAGGTCACGCCTAATGTGGAATTAAGGAGGTTGACTCAAAAAGGGGAAGCCGCGCAGAATGCAAAGCGTTGAAAAGCCACATTCCGGGGGTTCCCCATGGCGCGCAGTATAGCATTCGAGGATTTGGCCACGGTCGTGTACGTCTGGGTGGACGACTGGTACCAGGCCCACGCAGCCGGCGGGCGGCAGGGCCAAGCCCCTCTTCAGCAACAGCGAAGTGATCACGCTCCTGCTGCTCATGGATTTCCTGCCTTTTCCGGGCGAGAGCCAGTTCCTGGGCTTTGTGCGGGCCAACCACCGGTCCCTCTTTCCGCACCTGCTCAGCCAAAGCCAGTTCAACCGCCGGGCCCGGCAACTGTGGCCCTGGGTCGAGGCCCTGCGCCGGCACTGGGCGGAGACCTTGGGGGCCACCCGCGCCGCCCTCTACCTGCTGGACACCAAGCCGCGGCCCGTGGTCGGCTACACGCGCGACAAGAGCCGCAGCGACTTTGCGGCCACGGCCGACTACGGGGTCTGTGCCAGTCGCCACCTGAAGTACTTCGGGTACAAGCTGGTCCTGCTCTGCACCCCGGCGGGCGTGCCTGCGGCCTACGACCTGGTGCCGGCCTCGACGGACGAGCGGGTCGCGGGGGAGCAGGTCCTGGACTGGGTGTGTCAGGCCCGCATCCTCGCCGACAAGGGCTTTATCGGGGCCGACTGGCAACAGGGCTACCGGGAGACCCGGGGCCTGGAGATCCTGACCCCCTTGCGCGCCAACCAGCGCCCCACCCAACCGGCCGGCTTCGAGCGATGGCTCCACCGTCTGCGGGAACGGATCGAAGGCGCCTTCCACGAAGTGCAGAACACCGGGCGGCACCTGGAGCACCTGACCTGCAGGACGCTCCAGGGCTTGAGCACGCATGTCGCGGCCAAGATGGCCAGCCATGCCCTCAAGCTCCTGCTCCGCCGTCAGGCCGGGATTGATGTCCAGACGTTCACCGTGGCCGTGTAATTCCACATTAGGCGTAGGTCTTGATTGAAAGGGCGGGGACAGTTGCACCGCGGGGGCGATCCCATTGGGAACCCGAAGACCCGTGAACCAGGCAGGCAAGACCCTGTGAGGGGTAGCAAGACCTCCTGTAGCCACGGTGTCAACCCTTGGTTATAGCCCCCAATGATAGAGGGCTTAGTGAACGCTAATCACGAACCCCGCCTGCCCCTCTCACTCCATGGTCCGGAGGGGCAAGGCGCGGGCAGTGAACACTGTAATCGACACCAGCTACAGCGGTTCTCTGACCCTGCCGCCTGCACTGGTCGCGGAGTTACCTTACGCGTTCAGCAGCCGCGCGACCCTGGCTGACAACACAGAAATTGGCTTTTGAGTACACAGAGTTACAGTACTCCAAGACAGTAATCCGCTGCCTACAGCATCAGCTTCTGTATGCAGCACGCCACTCGTGGGCATGGCGTTGTTCGATACCCATAGCCTGTACGTGGAAATCGCCAATGGCGGGCGCGTAGTCATACCGCCGATTGGGCTACAGACCGACTTTGTTCAACTCATCCTGCAACGCGCGCAATCGACGGTGGCGCTCCCGCAACTCGGCCATGAAGTCGGTCCACGTCGATTCCTGCGACATCTGCCGGTAAAGGTCCCGCACCTTGGTCAGATGGATGCACGCCTCTTGGTATCTTTTCCGACCGCGAGCCTCAATCCACTTCTCCGCCTGTTCCCGGTAGATGTCAACCGCGGCCTGGGGGCGTGTCTCCGAAGCGGCCTGGGCCACTCGAATCAGCCGATCACCGGCATAGTGGGACACCTGCTCGAGTTGCCGCACCGCATTCAACGCCAGATCAATTTCGCCTTCTTCCAAGTAAACATCGGTCAACACGCCGTATTGCCGGGCGGCGGCCCACTCGGCCAGCAATGCCGAACGTGTCGCCTGCCAGATGCCGAGGCGCTGGGACAACTCCCGTACGTCCTGGTACCTGGCAAGGCCGGGGTATTGATCGAGCAACTGTTTGGCCAGGACCAGAGCCTCGGCCAGTTCCCCGCGTGCCTCGTGTTGATCCTTGAGCCACACCACCAAACCATCGATGCGGGTCGTTTCAATTCGTTTAGCCACCAGCGGTTCCAACCTGCGGTCGTAGCCATGTGCGCCGAATATCTCCGCCAGGGTCAGCAAGTCCGAGTCCCCGGTCCGACCGGCTTCGGCCAACGCCTCGTCCAACCGCCCCAGCGTCAGCAAGCGATCCACCAAGTGGTCCAAGAGACCGCTCTCACGGCAGATCTCCAGGTAGGCGTCGTCGTCCAGGTGGTCCACCTCCAAGTCCAGCAGGATACTGCCGTACGCTTGGCGCCGATAGCTGTCGTACTGGCCTGTGGCTGCCAGCATGGCGGTCCGCGCCCAACCGGCAACGACTCTCTTCTCGTCGTCATCGGCATATTCCAGTATGAGTCCCTCCGCCTCATCCCCCAAACCGTACCCGCCATAGTCCAAGTCCAAACGGAATATTTCAAAGAGGGCTTGCAGGGCGTTCTCCCTGGCCGCAGCGTTGCCGTCCTCGGCAGTCAGGCAGTTTCCAAGCCCTTGGACGCATCGGTTCACTACTTCGTGTATATGCTCGCCTTCTTCGCCGTACACTATTTCAAAATGCTCAAACACCTCCTGAGCCACCGCCTGGTACACAATGCCGGCGTTGGCGTAGTCGGACTTGGCCAGGAAGTTGTCACCGGAGCCCAACACAATGTCAATGTCCCCGGCACTACCCCAGCCCCAATCGTCAAAACTGGTTCGGATCGCCAATGCTGCCTGCCGACGGTAACTTTCCGGGTCGACCAAAGGGCTGCTCCGGCCGTCTTCGGGCGGAGGCGTCGCCAGCAGGGACTCCAAGTTGGGGTGAACTTTCACCATTTGCTTGATGAGGGCAATCAGTTCCGACTTGCTGTGTCGCTCCAGGTTCGTGTCCAATTCTTCCACCTCCCGGAAGGAATCGGGTTGGTCCGACCAGGTAAGCAGCAACGCCGCGACGTGCTTGCAACGTCCGCCGCCACCCACCGGGCAGGAACAATCGGCCTCCTTGATGCCTTCGGTGCCGCAAACAACCCACAAGTGATAGGGCTGGGGTCTGGAACCTTGGCACCAGGCCTTGAGGGTGTTGCCTTGAAGACGCGGGTCGAGGATGGCCCCGCTCTTGAAGTAACTGCGACCGCGTTGGAAGCTTCGTGAGCCTACCCAATCGGATATGGCCCCTTCGCTCACTGTGGGAAAGGGGTCACGCATGTTTGCTTGTTCCTTGATTCCTTGCAATTCCGCACAGACAGCCGCATGGGAGAAGTCCCTGACGGCAACACCTCCCACCGTGCAGCCGCCCTTGGAACACGTATCTTGCGGGCACACCCCAAGCGGGCCAGGTTGCTGGACGCGGGGTGGACCGTCAGGCTCGTCGGCAAGGGCAGCCGAACATCGAGGTACACCCATGGCGGTTGCCACCGGGCAAAGGAAACAGTCAGTATAGTGGACAGCTAAACCGCGCGATCCGGCAATCCCGGGCCGGGCTGCTGCGCAGTGTGCCCGGGGAGGATCCGGTCGTAGCCTCCGTGCTCATGTCCGGGTTGTCGGAAGTGAACCGTCGCAACAGGTGTGGGATTGCCGCGCCTGAGGCGGTCGCGCTTCCGTACGCGATCCCCTGTATCGTCACCGTGACCGGCACCGGATGACGCCGGTGCCGGGTTACAGACCAGCGTTGTCCAACTCATCCTGCAACGCGGGCAAGCGACGATGGCGTTCCCGGAACCCGGCCATGAAGTCGGTCCACGCCGGTCCCTGTGACATCCGGCGGTAAAGGTCCCGCACCTTGGCCAGGTAGACGCACGCCTGTTGGTAGTTGTCCCGGCCGCGCGCCTCCACCAACCTCTCCGCTTGCTCCCGGTAGATTTCAATGGCTGCCTGGGGACGTGTCTTCTCCGCGGCCCGGGCCACCCGCATCAACCGGTTGCCGCCATGGGAAAACACCTGCCTTTGCCGTCGCACCGATTTCAACGCCAGGTCTATTTCGCCTTCTTCCAGATGGATGTCGGTCAACAGGCCGTATTGCCGGGCGGCAGCCCACTTGGCCAGCAACTCCGGACGCGACGCCTGCCAGACGCCAAGGCGGCGGGCAAGCCCCTGCACTTTCCGGTACCCGGCAAGGTCGAGGTGTTGCCCGAACAGCCGTTGGGCCAGGACCAGGGCCTCGGCCAGTTCCCCTCGCTCTTCGTATCGATTCATGAGCCGCTCCACCAAACTGTCTTCGCGGGTTGTTTCAACTCGCTTGACCAGCAACGGTTCCAGCCTGCGGTCATAGCCATATTTGCGGAATATCCCTGCCAGGGCCGGCAAGTCCTAGTCCCCGGCACGGCCGGCGTCGGCCAACGCCTCGTCCAACCGCCCCAGCGTCAGCAGGCGGTCCACCAAGTCCTCCAGGCGGCCGCTCTCGCGGCAGAATTCCAGGAAAGCATCGTCATCCAAGTGGCCCGTCTCCAGGTCCAGCAGGAAACGGCCATACTCTTGGCATTGATAGTCGTCGTGCTTGCCCGTGGCTGCCAGCATGGCGGCCCGCACCCAACCGGCAAGAACCCTCTTCTCCTCGCCGGTGGTCAGTTCCAACATGAAGTCCTCCGCACCTTCCGTCAAACCGAACTGTCCAATGTCCGCGTGGAACCGGTACATTTCAAAGAGGGTTTGCAGGGCCCTCTCCCTAACCGCAACATCGCGGTCCCCGGCAGCCAGACAGTCCCCCAGCCCGTCGACGCACTGGTGTATCACATCCCACAGATAATCTGCGTTGTCCAGCATCATGTCGTAGTGTTCCATCAACCCCTGAAGCACCGCCTGGTACACGATGCAGGCATTGGCATGGTCGGACACCTCCATGAATTCGTCGCCGGTGTCCATGGCCGTGTCAATGTCCGCGACAACCCGTCGGGCTGCATTCCGATCATCGCCAACGCGTCGGAAGGCGGACGCTATCTGCCGACGGCAACCTTCCGGATCGATCGTCGTGCGGCCCCGGTCGCCCCCGGGCAAAGCCGCCTCCAGCAGAACCTCCAGGTTGGGTTGAACCTGCAGCATTTGCCGGATGAGGACAATCAGTTCCGACTTGCCCAGTTGCTCCAACTTCGCGTCCGGTTGCTCCACCGCACGAAAGGCGTCGGGCTGGTCCAACCAGGCCACCAGAAGCGCCCCGACGTGCTTGCAACGTCCGCCGCCACCCACCGGACAGGAACAGTGAGCCTTCTCGATGCCTTCGGCACTGTAGGCAACCCACACCCTGTAGGGTTGGTACATGGAGCCTTGACACGAGGCTTGGAGGGTGTTGCCTTGAAGCCGCGGCTCAAGGATGGCCCCATCCTCAAGGTAACTGCGCCCGAGTTGAAAACTCCGTGGGCCTACCCAGTCCGATATGGCCTCTTCGTTCACTGCCGGGAAAGGATTGCCCATGATCTCCACACCGCCTACCCGCGGTTTTGTTCTCCAGATACAAGGCTTGAGTACTGTTTCGTTCTCATTGAAACGGACATTCACCTGCTGTAGGCGGATCAGCCCCGGGTGTCCCACCGTGTCCAGCACCGACTGGTTTTCGCAACGCTCGGTACAGCATACCCGTCGCGTCCATGGCCTCGGGCCAAAATCAACGAGCATGAAACTGTGCCCCTCCCGACTGGTGTGTTCACACGGCGGGACGGCCCTTTGCTACAATCGGGTCGCAGGAGGCACAACCGCTTATGGCACTGACCCGAGACCGAAACAGCTGGGACGACGTGGTCCTGAGAGATCCCCCACAGGAACCAGAGATCCTGTACCCGTCCGATGACGATGAGCCCATGGCCGATACCGAACTCCAGTACCATGCCATCACCGATGCCGTCTTTGCCCTGGAAATGCATCTGCGGCAACTGGGTCGTGCGGGCACGGTCCGGGGAAACTGTGCCCTGTACTACGATCCCGACAACCTGACGGCCTATGTGGCACCCGATGTGTTGCTGGCCTACGGGGTGGCGGTGCCGGGCGAGGAGGGCTACGTACCCTGGGTGTACGGGAAAGTGCCGGACCTGGTCATGGAAATGGCTTCGCCTTCCACACATGCTCAGGACAGCGGCCTCAAGTGGGAACGCTACGCCGCCATGGGCATTCCCGAATATTGGCAGCATGACCCCCACCACCGGTATCTGACCGAGGATTTGCTGGGCTGGCAGTTGCGGGACGGCACCTATGTCCCCATCCCCCTGCAGCCCGATCGCCCGCGCGGCGCGTTGATCGGACGGAGTTCCGTCCTGGATACGGACTGGGGTCTGGACATGGCCACCGGCAGCCTGCGATTGTGGAACCCGGTGCAGCAAAGGTGGTATCTGACGGTGCAGGAAGCCGGGACGGCTCACGAGAGGGAAGCTGCACGAGCAGACCAGGAAGCCGCACGGGTACGAGAAGCAGAGGCGGAGATTGCCCGGCTCCAAGCCCTGCTGCACCGGCAAGGACAATCCCCCAAGGATCCCTTGGACTGAGGGACGGTCTTGTTTCGGCACGCCGGCATGACAGTCCGACGTGTGACGGGGCAATGTGAACTGACACGGGAACCTTCCCGTGTAGTCCGTGACCACTCCGTCCCTGCCGACCGCGGCACTAACCAGCCATCTGATCGTGGTCGACTTGGCCGCTGAGCCGCCGCCGAGTCTGGAACCATCCCGGCAGTGGCGCGGCTACGGTCGGGACCTGGGCCTGGCGGCGGCCCCTTCCCGGACCGGACCCGCCTTGGGTGGGCCTCCCTGTTGGAAGGTCAAGGTCCTGCTCACGGAACGAACCAAACAGCCGGCGGGGACTGTACCACCTCGAACTCGGCAGGGACGTGCAATGCAAACCCGCGCCCCCCGCAACCGAGAACCGATGCCCCTCAATGGGCAAATGGTATCCGGGTGAGGGAACAGCAGGTCAGGAACCAACCGACAGGAACTGCTCGGAGGCGGTGGTGGCCCACTCGATGAGGGGATCCGGATACAGGCCAATCCAGAACACCACCAGGGTGCAGACGACCAGAACGGCCCCCATGCCAATCGGCATGCTCACGGGTTCGGCATCGGTTTCACGCTCGCCGAAATACATCACCCGAACCACGTTGACGTAGTACCAGGCCGCGATGCCGGCATTGACAACCCCGGCCCCCGCCAGCCAGAAGTACTGCCGCTGCACCGCCGCACCAAACACGAAGAACTTGCCCCAGAAGCCGGCCGTCGCCGGAATGCCCGCCAGGCTCAGCAGAAACACCGTCAACATGACGGCCAGCGCGGGCGACCGCCGATACAGGCCTTCGAAGGCGCCGATGTCGGTGCGGCCGGCCCGTTCCTCAAGCACCATGACCACCAGGAAGGCACCGACATTCGTGAACATGTAGGCGATCAAGTAGATGAGGAGGCCGTTGATGCCGTCCATGTAGCTTTCCGTGCCGGCAGCCACCGCAGTAATGCCAATCAACAGGTACCCGGCGTGCGCAACCGAACTGTACGCCAGCATGCGCTTGACATCCCGCTGGCGCAGCGCCATCAGGTTGCCCATGGTCATGGTCAGGATACTGAGGCCGGCCATGATCGGTACCCAGTCCACCAGCAACGCGTTCATCGACACCACGAAGACCCTTGCGGTAACCGCCAGGCCGATGGCCTTGGAGGCGGTCGAGAGATAAATCGTGACCGGGGTCGGAGCGCCGTCGTAGGTGTCGGGCGCCCACTGGAAGAAGGGCGCCAGCGTGGCCTTGAAACCCAGGCCCACCATCACGAACATGGTGGCCGGAAGCAGCGCAGGCACCAACACGGACGTGTCGTTGGCGGCAATGTAGGCGGCGATGTCCTTCAGGTCCAGGGTGCCGGTGGCACCGTACACAAAGGTCATACCGTAGAGCATGGCCGCCGAGGCCACCGCGCCGTAGAGGAAATATTTCAATCCCGCTTCGGCACTGCGTTGGTTGTCGCGCAGGAACCCGGCCAACAGATAGCTGGTAATGGACAGGAACTCGATAGCCACGTACAGCATGATCAGGTTGGAGGCAGACAGGGCCGCACTCATGGCCAGGGTCACCCAGACGAAGAAGCTCCAGAACTCGCCGCGCCGTTCCGTGCGCTTGTTCATGTAGGTGCTGCCGGCCATCGTGATCAGGATCATGACCAAAATGATCGGTGCCTTGAGCAGTGCCGCGAAGAGATCGATCTCCAGCATGTTGAGGACGGCGGCCGGCTTCTGGGCCACCTCCAGCTCGAAGAAGGCGTAGGTCTGGAACAGCGACGCCACGAAGGCCACACTCAGCGTGAAGAGCGCGAGCGTGGCATAGCCCCTCCCGCTGTCCGTTCGGTCGCGCGCGAACACGTCGATCAGGAAAATGACCAGACCGCCCGTGAAGAGGAGGATTTCAGGCGCCAGCAGGCTGAACTGTTCCACGACAGGTGTTTCCTGGAAGATCGAAGGGAATGTCTCTGCGGACCTGTCAGCTCGGGCCGGTGATGAACATGATCAGGCGGACCGAGGCGGTGTTGAAGAACGAGAGCAGCCAGGTGGGATAGATGCCGATCACGAACATGCCGATCACCAGGGGCCACATGGTCAGCTTTTCAAAGAACACCATGTCGGTCGGACCGTCGGCATGCCGTCCGTCCACGTCGGTCCAGTGATCCAGTTTCGTGCTGTCGTACTCACCCAGGAACACGTTCTGGATGATCCGCCACAGGATGTACACGGCCGTCATCACGATGCCGATGGTCCCGAAGGCGGCCCAGATGGGCACAATCGCAAACGCACCGCGGAAGGTGAAAAACTCCGCCCAGAAGCCGGCCAGGCCCGGCAGGCCCAGACTGGCGAAGGCGGTCACCAGCATGATGCCGTAGAAGTAGGGGGTCTTGGCGCTCAGGCCCCCGAACTTCGAGAGGTCGCGGGTGTGCGCCCGCTCGTAGATGATCCCCACGAGCAGGAACAAGGCCCCGGTAATGATGCCGTGGTTGAACATCTGCAGGGTGGCACCGTTCAGGGCCATGACGGCACTGTCGTAAATCTGGCCCGACGTGACCGCGTCGCTGAACTTGCCGGCGACCGCATTCAGGCCGTCCGGAGTCAGCACCAGCGATGCAGCGCCGATGCCCAACATCACGTAACCCATGTGGCTGACCGAGCTGTAGGCGATGAGCCGCTTCAGATCGCTCTGCGCAACGCAAACGAACGCGCCGTAGACGATGGCCACGGCACCCACTGCAATGACTGCCCAGGCCCAGTGCTGACTGGCCTCGGGAAATGTTGGCAGGACAATGCGCAGGAAGCCGTAGGCTCCCAGCTTGAGCAGGACTCCGGCGAGGATCACGCTGCCCGCCGTCGGCGCCTCGGTGTGGGCGTCCGGCAACCAGGTATGGAAGGGGAAGCTGGGCACCTTGAAGGCAAACCCGAGGAAGAAGCCCCAGAAGGCCAGACTGCCCAGCAGGAGGCGGTTGTGATCGTCCAGCTGCATGAACGGCTGGGCCTCGGCCGCCATCAGGATGTCGAAGGTGCCGGTCGCAAGATAGGTCAGCAGGATCGCCAGCAGCATGGCCACCGATCCGACCAGGGTGTAGATGAAGAACTTGATGGACGCGTAGCTGCGGTTCTCGCCGCCCCAAATTCCGATCAGGAGGTACATCGGAACCAGGGACACTTCCCAGAAGAGGTAGAACAGCACATAGTCCAGCGCCATGAACACGCCCAGCATGCTCAGTTCCAGCAGGTGGAACATCACGAAGTACTCCCGCACCCGGGTGCGGATGGTGCGGGCGCTGTAGTACAGGCTGAGGGTGGACAGCAGGGTTGTGAGGAAAATCAGGGGGAGGCTGAGACCGTCGACCGCAATCCGGAAGTTCGAATTCAGCATCGGGATCCACGGCGCGGAAATCTCGCCGTACAGTTCGCCGGCATCCCGGTCGTAGGTCAGCATCAGCCAGGCGCTCAGGACCAGTGGCACGAGGCTGAACAGGATCGACGACCAGCGGATGGCCCGATCCGAGCGGCTGAACACCAGTACCCAAATGCCGGCCACCAGCGGCATGAAGAGGGTTGCAAACAATGCCACCTGGCTCGCATTGGCCATTGGCCCGACCTCCTGACTCTCCGAAACCTGGAACCGTTGCAACTACACCAGCGTGAGCACAATGGGCATGCCCACGAGCACGACCCAAATGCCGAGCACCATCATGGCGATGACCAAGTAGGCCTGAACCTTGCCGTCCTGGAGATGCGTCAGCACCCCGCCACACCAGCGCATGAAGTTGGCCGTCAAATTGACCAGCCCGTCCACCAACAGATGGTCGGCCGCCGCCGCCAGGGCCGACAGCCACACCCCGGCCTTACCCACCAGGTTCACCAGTGGATCGATGATCCAACGGGCGTCGATGGAGGCACAGAAGGATGACACGAAGTTGCTGAGCCGGACCACCGTGGCGTCATAGAGCTCGTCGATAAAGTACTTGCGATGGAAGATCTGCCAGATCGGCCCCATCGCCCTGTACATCGGATCGGTTTCGCCCGGCGGCAGGCCCTTGCCGTACACAAGCCAGCCCAGGCCGAGACCCCCCAACGCCACTGCCACGGACACCAGCAGGGGAACGAAGTTGAACTCCGGATGGAGCACATAGATGTGGATCACTTCCATGAAGGGTTCCAGAAAGTGCCCCAGCCAGTTGTTGCCGATGCCGCCCAAGACAGGGAAGGCGGCCGGAATGCCGATCCAGCCGAGCGTGATCGCGAAGAACGAAATCAGAATCAGCGGCACCGTCATGCTGCGCGTGCTTTCCGACGCGTGGTCCGCGGCTTCCGTGCGACCCCGGTTGAAGAAGGTCAAGGCCATCTGCCGCATGGTGTAGAAGGCCGTGCAGAAGGCGGCAATCGCCAGGGCCAGGAATACCAGGCTGTTCTCCTCGAAGGCCACCGCCAGGATCTCGTCCTTGGACCAGAACCCGGCCGTGATGATGGGGAAGCCGGACAGGGCCAGGCCGCCGATGATGAAGGTCCAGCCGGTGACCGGCATCTTGCGCAGCAGGCCGCCCATGTTGCGCATGTCCTGCGGATCGTTCGGATCCAGGCTGCCGTCCGGCCGCTGAATCAAATCCGCAGCATGGTCGTCCGCGTCGTCGTGGCCATGTCCATGGGCATGTTCATGCCCATGCTCCATGCCGTGGATGACGCTACCGGATCCCAGGAATAGCAGGGCCTTGAAGAAGGCGTGGGTCAGGAGGTGGAACAGGGCGGCCGCGTAGGCTCCAATGCCCAGGGCGGCCACCATGTAACCCAGCTGCGAGATGGTCGAATAGGCCAGGACCCGCTTCACATCCCACTGCGCCATCGCAATCGTAGCCGCAAAGAGTGCCGTGAAGGCCCCGACCCCGGCCACCAGGTACATCGATGTCGAGGTCAAGTGCAGGGCCCGGTCGAACAGCGGGTACATGCGGATCAGCAGGAACACGCCGGCCGAAACCATGGTGGCCGCGTGGATCATGGCGGACACCGGGGTCGGACCCTCCATGGCATCCGGCAGCCAGACATGCAGGGGGAACTGGGCGCTCTTGCCGATGGTTCCGCACAGGATCAGGAAGGTGATGATGGACACCCAGGTCACCTCGCGGAAACCCAGGTTGGCGTAGGTGCGGCCCAGCTCGTACAAGTTGTCCTCGCTGAACAGGTCCGCAAAACTGAGGCTGCTCGGCTCGCTGACGATATAGAGCACCATCATGCCGATGAACAGCAGGGCGTCGCCGATGCGGGTGGTGACGAAGGCCTTGAAGGCCGCCTTCTTGGCGCTCTCCTTTTCGAACCAGAAGCCAATCAGCAGGTAGCTGCACAGGCCCATGATTTCCCAGAAGACGAAGAAGGTGATGAGGTTGTTGGAGGTCACCAGCCCCAGCATGCCCACGGCAAACAGCGAGATGTAGGCCATGAAGCGACTGTAGCGGGGATCCTTGCCCTCCGCATGGGCCTCGGGGAAGTCCGCGGCCTTCAGGTGGTGCGGAAAGGTCATGTAGCCCCGCGCGTAGAGGAAGATCATGACCAGCAGGAACGGCACCATGAACAGCATCAGCGCGTTGGCCGGGTCCAGCGCATAGCCGACGTCGATGTCGGTCAGGCCGGTCGGAATACTGAACAGCGTTTGGTTGACCGGATGGTGCGCCAGGTCGTGATCGACAAAGGCTGAGAAGGCCACGGCCCAGCCGATGATCAGACTGACCACAACGCCGGCAATCGCGATCGCCGAACTGAGGGACTTGTTGCGGTTCGTGACGAGAATGATCAAGGCGCAGGCCACGGCCGGAGGCAGAGGCACGAGCCAGGTCAGGTCAAAGATCGGGTTCATGGGCTGGGGTTGCCGGACGGGGATTGATCAGCGACGCGGCAGTGCGGTAGGCATGGGATCCATGGCCGAAGGTCGCCGCCGGAACACCGTGGCCAACACATAGGCACAGATCAAGCCCGCCGCGGCGGCGGCAATCAGCCCGAGATCGGACGCGACCCCGAGCAGGTTGGCGATCGATGCAGCCAGGGCACCGCCCGCCACGCCGGCCAGAATCAGGTTGCGTTGCCGGGCCTTGCGGATCTTCACCATCGCCAGCAGTTGGGCCACGTCCCGGTAGCCCGGATCATGCCGGTGCAGTTCCTTAAGCGCGTAGCCGGCTCCGCTGAAATTGCCGGCCTGCATCTTTTCCACGGCCAGTCCGTAGAGAAACTCGCATTGTTCTTCCAGTGTGCCCTGGAGTTCCTGGCGCGCCATGGGGGATCGTGAATTAACCCTGCAACAAATCGATTTCGTCGAGGTAGACGGTCTTGCGCGATCGGTAGATGGCGATCACGAGCGCCAGTCCAACCGCCACTTCGGCCGCAGCCACGGCGATAACAAAGATGGCGAAGGTCTGGCCTGCCAGGTCTTCCCGGTTGGGGCCATAGCGCCAGAACGCCACCAGGTTGATGTTGACCGCGTTGAGCATCAGTTCCACGGCCATCAGCATAGCGATGGCATTGCGCCGGGCCAAGGCGCCGTAGAGACCGCAGCTGAAGATGAACGCCGCCAACGTGAGATAGGCCTGCAACGGAACCACGTCTCAGCCTCCCTTACTCGTCGTCCCGGGCCAGCATCACGGCACCGACCAGCGCAATCAGCAACAGCAGACCGATCAGCTCGAGTGGCAGCGCATAGGTGGTGACAAACTCCCAGCCCAAGTCCACGATCATGGACTTGCCGTCCCCACTCAGCGTCAAATCCTCGGCCACGGCCCAGGGTACGCGATCCACCACGCCTGCCACCAACAGGAACACCAGCAACGCCATCGCCATGACGGCGAACATGTACCGGTTGTTGGGGGAGGTTGTACCGAACATGATGCCCCGGGTGAGCATGATGGCGAAGGTAATCAGCGTGGCGATGGCACCCACGTAAACGAGAACCTGGGTAATGGCCAGGAACTCCGCTTCGAGCAGGACATAGACGCCTGCCACGCCGAACAGTGCCCCCACCAGACACAGAGCCGAGTAGAAGAGGTTACGGTTCGTCACCACCAGCAGGGATGCCACGCCCGTTGCCACGGCCACCATGATGAAGACGGCCTGATGAGGCGTGGGAATCGGGATTTCGACGGGAAGTTCGGGCATGGTCCGGATCGGGGCGAAAGCTGGCTTTGCCCTATTCGGCAACGGGCTGTACGGTGCCGATGAGCGAATCCGGGGTGAAGGCCCGCTTGGTGCGGAAGCCTTCCTGCCGAATGGCGCGTCCGACGGCATAGAGGCCAATGCCCATCACGAGCAGGTTGCCGACTAGGACCAGAACGGCGATCACCGGGGTGGGCAGATCCAGGACCTGAACCACCATCTGCCACGAGATAAGCCCGACGGTCAGGGGCACCAGGATTTTCCAGCAGAAGGACATCATCTGGTCCACCCGCAGGCGGGGGAAGGTGCCTCGCACCCAGATCATCAACAGATAGATGGCGAAGGTCTTGATCATCATGTAGCCGGCCGCCAGAAAGCCGCCGATCCCGGGCAGATCCACACCCGGACCCTGCCAGCCGCCCAGGAACATGGCCGCGCCTACCCAAGCGAACACAAACCCGCCCAAGAACTGCGCCAGGAAGAACATGGCGAAACGCATGCCGGAGTATTCGATGTGGAAGCCGGCAATCAATTCCGACTCCGCCTCCAGCAGGTCAAAGGGAGTCTGCTCCGATTCCGCCAAGGCGCACACGAAGAAGATCAGGGCGGCTCCCGGCATCAGGAAGACGTACCAGCCCAGTCCCAGGAAGTTGCCCTGCTGCTCCGCCAGTTCGCCAAAGCGCATGGTGCCCGCATACAGGACCACGGCCAGCATGCTCAGCACGAGCGGGATTTCATACGAAAGGAGCTGTGCCACGACCCGGAAACCCGACAGGAGGGCGTACTTGTTGTTGCTGCCCCAGCCGGCCATCAGGGCGGCCATGATGCCGATCGAGCCGAGGGCCACGATGTACAGGACGCCGACGTTGATGTCAACGCCTATCAGACCCCGCGTCACGGGCACCACGGCGAAGAGCAGCAGAACACCGAAGACACTCAGAATGGGCGCCAGGTTGTAGGCCATGAAGTCCGCCCGGGAGGGATTGATGCCCTCCTTGCTGAGCAGCTTCACGATGTCGGCGATCGTCTGCAACAAACCAAACCGTCCGACGCGGTTGGGGCCAATGCGGTCCTGGATGCGGCTAATGACCTTGCGCAGGAGCCAGACCAGAATCAAGGCGATTAGCGGGGCCACCAGCCCGATGGCCGTCACACCGACCAACAAGGCAATGGCGGTTGCGATCCACTCCGGCACGCCGGCCCCCACAAGGGCCGTCATGAGGACCTGATACCACTCAGCCATGGGGCAAGCTTCCTGGAGGGACGACTACTGCCACTCGAGGCCGCCCTTACGCCAGTCGTAGACCAGACCGACGATCAGGAGGGCCATGAAGAGGAGTGTCACGAGAACCGCGGCCATGCCGAATTCGGGCCGGCCGTAGGCCATTGCAATCGGGTAAAGGAATACGACTTCCAGGTCGAACACGAGGAAGACGAGGCCAATCAGGTAGAACTGGGCCCGGAACTGAATCCAAGTGTCCCCGATTGTATTCAGGCCACTCTCATAGATGTCGTTCTTCACCGGGTCCGGCTTGCGCGGCCCCAGAATGGCGCCGGCCACGATGGACACAAGGGGAAGTACCAGGGCGAAGCCGCTCAGAATGAAGATGAATGCGTACTTGAGCAGCATGGAGCGGACGGTCGGGAGGAGAAGACTTTGCGCTGCGGAGCCATCGTGTCAGAAGGGCTTCTCGACGGTCGAACCGATGGTCCCAAGGGACCGATTGCCGCGCGCAGCCCGTGCGGACGCGAATAGTAGCACAGCGATCCGGCTGAGGCGTTATCCGCGCTCCTTGGGGACACTGTTTCAATTTCTCGTTGCGCCTGCGAAAACAGCGGACAATGCAATCAACCCGTATCGATCACGGAGGTACTGTCATGAAATCGGTGCTACTGTTGCTGTTGGCGTTCGTGGGCTGCTTCCTGCTGGCGAGCTTCCTGCTGGCCCTTGGCTTGCAAGTGCTGGAAATGAACCAGTGGCAGGGCGTGGCGCTGGGCGTCGCCATATGGACCCTCAACATAGCGTCGCTGGCGTTGTTGGTAGCCGCTGTCTGGCGCGGCATCAAAATCTTCAAGAACCGCCGCGGTGCAATCCAGCGCCGCTAACGTCGGCGTGCCGCACCAACCGGTCGGCGACAGAGGGGTGTGAAATTTGTCCCGTCGCCGGAGTTCGTGGCCATTTGACAACCTGTGGCCGCAGCCGCCTCATAGGCAACGGCGAGCCTGGCCGGCAGGCCCGGACGCGCGAACGCCTCATATTGGCAGGGCGCGGACGGATCAGGTAGGATACGCCTTGTCTCCGAGTTCCAACCGTCCGAACCGGCATCCGGTCCTGCACCATGCCGGGATCGGCCAGGTCCCGGCCGCCTGTCTGTGGCCCACATGCCCCGTGAACGAAGTCGCCAACACACCCCAGGATTTCCTGCCCCTGCTGGTCATCGTTGTGGTGGCGTTGGCAGTGGCCGGCATTGTCATCGTCCTGTCGGTGATCCTGGGACCCCGCCGGGAACTTGAGGCGAAATCGGAAGCCTACGAGTCCGGCATCCGGCCGTTCGCCGACACCCGGCGCCGCTTCCCGGTGCAGTACTATCTAATCGCCGTCCTTTTCATCATCTTCGACATTGAAGTCGTCTTCCTCTACCCGTGGGCCACAACCCTGCACAACGACGCCCTCAAGAAGGTGTCGCTGGCTGCCATGGGTGTGTTCATGGCGGTCGTCGTGATCGGCTTCGTGTACGAGTGGCGCAAGGGCGCTCTCGACTGGGACTAACCGGAACGGATCGCTGGGGTGCCAGCGGGAGCCGGGTCAGCGCATGGGTCTGGAATCAAATTTGAAGGAAGGCAGCCTGGTTACGGCGAGGCTGGAAGACCTCGTCAACTGGGCGCGCCGCAACAGCACCTGGCCCCTCCTGTTCGGCCTGGCCTGCTGCGCCATGGAGATGATCGCCGCCGGCACCGCCCGGCACGACATCGCCCGCTACGGCTCCGAACTGTTCCGGGCCACGCCCCGCCAGGCCGACCTCATCATCGTGTCCGGCCGGGTCAGCAACAAGATGGCTCCCGTCATCCGACGCCTGCACGACCAGATGCTCGAACCCAAGTGGGTGATCGCCATGGGCATCTGCGCCAGCGCCGGTGGCCCGTTCAACAACTACGCCATCGTGCAAGGCGTCGACAAGATCATTCCGGTCGACGTCTATGTGCCCGGCTGCCCGCCCCGTCCCGAAGCCCTGCTCTACGGCATGGAACTTCTGCGCCAAAAGCAGACGGGCGAGCACTTCTCCAAGTATGTCTTTACCCCTGAACAGCCCGGGGCACCGGCCGAAGCCGAACAGGCCATGACGGGCCTGGCCCCGCGCATCGGCTGAGGCGAATTTCCCGGACCTCGGTTCCGCGATCGACGGGATCCCGCGCTGCCAAGCGGCTGCCCCACCACGGCCTAATCATGCCCCTGCTCAACGTATCCCCGGTCGATCGGCTGTACGAAACCCTGCCCAACCTCGACGACATCAGCATTCCGGCCCGCGCCCCGCAGCCGGATGGTGAGACCGAGGATACGCAGGCCATCGCGGCGGCATTCGGCGATGGCATCCTGGCCGCGGGCCTGCAGCACGACTTGCCATTCGTGCACGTGGCGCCTGCGGACCTCCGGGACCTGGTGACTTGGCTGCGCGACGGCGAACTGGCCTACACCACTCTGATCGACGTCACGTCGGTGGACCTGTCCGAACTGCCGGACCCGGATCCCGATGTCCGCTTCCAGACGGTCTATCTCCTCAGGTCCCTTTCCCGGCACAAGGCGCTGTTCATCGTGTGTCCCCTTCCGGGCGGCGACGATGCGGAGGCCCCCAGCCTCGCCGGGCAGTTTCCCGGGGCCATTTGGCCCGAGCGCGAAGTAATGGACCTGATGGGCATCCGCTTTGCGGACCACCCGGACCCGCGCCGCATCCTGATGCCCGCCGCCTGGCCCAACCACCCGCTGCGCAAGGACGTGCCGCTGGGCGGCGAGGACGTGCCGTTCTCACTCACCTGGGACCATCCCGAGTTCGACGGGCTGGGGGATCAGATCCTGGATCCCGAAAGCCTGCCCCCGGACCTGCCGCCCGGCATGAACCGGCAAAACATGATCCTGAACATGGGTCCCCACCATCCGAGCACGCACGGCGTGTTGCGGCTGGTGGTGGAGCTGGACGGGGAACGCGTCGTCAACGTGGATCCGGACCTCGGCTACCTGCATTCGGGGTTCGAGAAGACCGGTGAGCACCGCCGGTACAAGGACTTCGTCTACTACACCGACCGAATGGACTACCTGTCGGCCATGAACAACAACCTCGGCTACGTGCTGGCGGTTGAGGGCATGCTCGACCTTGAGATCCCGGCGCGGGCCCAGGCCATTCGGGTGATCATGAGCGAAATGCAGCGGATCGCGTCCCACCTGTTCTGGCTCTCAACCCACGTGCTCGACATTTCCGGCAACGGCATGTCGCTCCTGATGTACGCCACCCGCGAGCGCGAGCGCATCCTCGACCTGTTCGAGATGGTCTGCGGCGCCCGCCTGACCACCAGCTACATCCGCATCGGTGGCGTCTGGCAGGACCTGCCGGAGGCGTTCCTGGGTGCGCTGTCCGAATTCTGCGACCTGTTCCCGGGTCGCATCGACGAATACCGCGACCTGGTCAAGGACAGTCCCATCTGGCGCACGCGCCTGGAAGGCATTGGCATGGTTGACCGTGAGGACGCCCTCGCCATGGGCCTGACCGGTCCCATGCTGCGGGGCAGCGGCGTGGATTGGGACCTGCGCCGGGACCAACCGTACAGCGGCTACGAGCAGTACGAGTTCGACGTGCCGACCAGCGATCGCGGTGATGGCTTCGGCCGCTACGAGATCCGCATGGAGGAAATGCGCCAGAGCGTCCGCATCATCCGCCAAGCGCTGGACCGTCTGCCCGACGGCCTCTACCGCTCGGACGACCGCAAGGTGAACCCGCCGCCGCGCACCGAGCTCGACGTGAGCATGGAATCCCTAATCCATCACTTCAAGCTTTTCACCGAAGGATTCAAGGTTCCGCCCGGTATGTACTACCATGGCATCGAAGCCAGCAAGGGCGAACTGGGGTTCTTCATCTACAGTGACGGATCGGGCAAGCCCTACCGCCTCCACGTGCGGGGCCCCAGTTTCAACAACCTGTACGCCATCGGCGGCATGAGCAGGGGACTGATGCTTTCCGACATCATCACGAACATCGGCTCCATCGACATCGTACTGGGCGAAGTCGACCGCTGACCCCGGATCGGAACACCATGGACCAGCCAATCCTCTCCGACGAACTGCGCGCCGAAATCCGGGAACTGATCGGCCGCTATCCCGAAGGGCGCGGGCGTTCGGCGATCCTGCCGGCCCTGTATGCCATTCAGCGGGAACACGGCCACGCCTCCGTCGAGGCGCAGAACGAACTGGCCGCCATGCTGGGCCTGGAACCGTCCGAGGTCGGAGCCGTCGTCTCCTTCTATCACATGATCCACCAGGAACCGAAGGGCGACTACCTGCTCCAGGTGTGCACCAACGTGCCCTGTATGCTGCGCGGTTCGTCGGCCTGCATGCACCACCTCGAGGAGACACTCGAGGTGGGCCACGGCGAAACCACCACCGACGGCGTCTTCACGCTGGAACACATGGAGTGCCTCGGCAGTTGCGCCACCGCACCGATGGTGGCGGCCACCCGGAAGGCCTCCGGGGAAATCCGGTACTTCGAGGAACTCGAAACCCCCGAGGACATCGACGCGGTCCTCGGCATGCTGCGCAAGGACGAGGGTTTTGACACGCTCGAGCGCTGGACGCCCGGCCGGGACTCCGAA
This sequence comes from Caldilineaceae bacterium, assembly GCA_965208365.1. GTDB lineage: Bacteria > Chloroflexota > Anaerolineae > Caldilineales > Caldilineaceae > Bin34. The sequence continues at coordinate 4,717,753 of OZ242330.1, forward strand.
CGCACCGGGCGCGGGGCCGGTCCCTACACCGTGGCTGGCATGGAAACCCCCTACCTGACCCGCCGGGTCGGCCGGCCCGATGCCCATACCATCGAGGAATACGAAGCGGACGAGGTGGAGGCCGGATACGCAACGGCCCGGCGCATCATCGCGTCCGGTTCGCCCACCCCCGACGAACTGGTCGAGCAGGTCAAGGCCAGCGGCCTCAAGGGCCGCGGCGGAGCCGGCTTCCCCACAGGGGTCAAGTGGGGCTTCCTGGCCCCCAATGCCTTTCCCCGCTATCTGGTGATCAACGCGGACGAGTCCGAGCCCGGGACCTTCAAGGACCGGTGCATTATGGAGTACGACCCGCACCAGCTGATCGAGTCGATCATCATCACCGCGTACGCCGTACAGGCCGAGCGCGCCTACATCTACATCCGGGGCGAATACTACTTCGCGTGGCAGCGGCTGGAGGCGGCGATTGCCGAGGCCGAGGCCAAGGGCTATCTCGGCAAAGGCATGTTCGGCACGGACTTCGGCCTCGACATCGTGGTCCACCGAGGTGCCGGAGCCTACATCTGCGGCGAGGAGTCCGCGCTGCTAAGCAGCCTGGAAGGCTACCGCGGCTTCCCCCGCTCGCGCCCGCCCTTCCCCGCCGTAGCCGGGCTCTACGCCAAGCCGACCATCATCAACAACGTCGAATCAGTGTGCAACGTACTGCACATCGCCCGCATGGGGTCGGACGAATACCGCACCATGGGCACCGAGGCCAGCCCGGGTATGCGGATTTTCTGCCTGAGCGGCAACGTAAAGCGCCCCGGCCTCTACGAATTGCCGCAGGGAACCCCCCTCAGCACGCTCATCCACGAGCACGGTGGCGGACCGGAGAAGGACGACAAGGACATCCGCGCCGTGATTCCGGGCGGCCTGTCGATGCAACTGTTCTCTCCGGATCAGCTCGACACCGGCCTCGACCAGGAGAGCATCGCCGCCGCCGGGTCCAACCTGGGCTCCGCCGGCATCATCGTGATGGACGAGGATGCCCGGATGGTGGAAGTCGGGCTGCGCACCGTGTCCTTCTTCCGCGAGGAGAGCTGCGGCAAGTGCACCCCCTGCCGGGAAGGCACGGTCTGGATGGAGGACATCCTGATGCGCATCCAGGCCGGCCAGGGCCGGGAACAGGACCTGAAGCTGCTGGACTTCATCGCCGACAACATCGCCGGCAAGTCCTTCTGCCCCTTCGGCTTCGCGGCCGTCTGGGGCCTGCAGAGCAACATGGCCAAGTTCGGCGACGAGTGGCGGGAACACATCACCGCCACCAACCCGGGAAACGAGTCGCCGAACCTGCCGGTGCGGCCCGTCTACCGACCCGACGCCGACGCCGGATCCGGCATCTCCGACATACGCCTTGAGCCGGTGGGCGATGCCCCGCTGGTCCGCGACACGGTGGTCGGCCTCGACTGACCGCGACCCAAGCTCCACCAATCCCAGGTTTCGCCATGGCCGATACGGTCACCCTCTCCATCAACGACGAGCAGGTCACGGTGCCGCGCGGCACACTGGTAATCGACGCCGCCACGCAGATGGGGATTGAGATCCCGGTGTTTTGCAGCCATCCCAAGCTGGATCCGGTGGCCTGCTGCCGCCAGTGCCTGGTGGAGATGGAGGGCCCGCGCGGCACCATGCTCAACACAGCCTGCAACATGCCGTGCATGCCGGACATGGTGGTCCACACCAACACCCCTGCGGTCCAGGCGGCCCAGGAGGCCAACCTGGCGTTCATCCTTCTGCACCACCCCCTCGACTGCCCCATCTGCGACAAGGGCGGCGAGTGTCCCCTGCAGGACATGACGATGCGCTTCGGCCCCGGCGTGAGCCAGTTGGTGGAACCCAAGCGCCGCGCCCAAAAGAACTACGACATTTCGGACACGATCGTCCTGGACCAGGAGCGCTGCGTCATCTGCTGGCGGTGCGTGCGCTACCTGGAGGAGTGGGAGGAAAAGCCCCAGCTCGGGCTCTTCGAACGAGGCGGCGACACCATCATCGACGTACAGCCCGGCACCTGCGTCGATGCCAAGACAAGTGGCAACATCATCGACATCTGTCCGGTGGGTGCCCTGACCAACCGCGGCTCCCGCTTCCAGTACCGGCCCTGGCAGGTTGAGCGCACGCCCACCATCAGCCTGCACGACCCCATGGGCAACAACATCTCGGTCGACACCCGCAACGGGACGGAGGTCAGGCGCATCCTGGGCCGCGAGAACATGGGAGTCAACGACCAGTTCATCACCGACCGGGACCGGTTCTGCCACCATTGGGTGGGGCATCCGGACCGCTTGACGAAGCCCCTCGTACGGCACAGCCCGAACGAACAACTGACCGAGGTTTCGTGGCCGGAAGCCCTCGACTTCGCGGCCCGGCGCCTGCAGGAGGTGTCCACCGCAGCCGGACCCGTCGGCCTGGGCGCCATTGGCAGTGCCAAGCTCAGCAACGAAAGCAACTACCTGTTGCAGCGCATGGCCCGCCAGCACCTTCAAACACCGAACGTGGACCACCGTCAGGGCGGAGACGTGAAGGCGGCCCCGACCGGCGTACCCAGTCTGGCCCATCTCATGCAGCCGCAGTACGGCCCCAAGCCGGAGGCGGACCTGATCGTTCTCTTCGGCGTGGACCCGGCCGAGGAAATCCCGATGCTGGACGTCCATCTCAAACGGGCGATCAGCCGGGGTGGCTCCCGGCAGATTTCAATCCATCCCCGCCAGACCGAAAGCGGCCGCCGCGGCCAGTCACTGCAGTACCGGCCCGGCCTGGAACTGGCACTGGTCCAAAGTCTGGCCAGGGCGGCCTTGACACATACCGATGCCAACGACGCGGTACCGTCCGGCTGGTTGCAGACCAGTCCCGTGCGCACCGGGGTACTCCAGGCCGACATCGAATCGGTCGCGGGTGCCCTTGTGGCAAGTGAAAACGCGGTGATCATCTGCGGCCCCGACATCACCCAGCAGACCGACGGCGAAGAAGTGCGGCAGGCACTGCACTGCCTGGCCACGGCCACGGGCCATGCCGAGCGTCTTGCCTTCATCGGCCTGGACGCCAACAGCCAGGGTTGCCATGACGTTGGCGTCGTACCCAACCGCCTGCCGGGCGGTGAGGGGGCTGACGACCAACCGGCACGGCAGCGGCTGGAATCCCTGTGGCAGGGCACCCTGCCCGATGGTGTCGGACTGACCTATTCCCAGATGCTCGAGGGATGCGGCGAGGACATCAAGGGCCTTTATGTAATGGGAGCCGATCCCGCCAGCGAGAACGCGCGCTGGGCCGAAAACCTCGGCCGGCTGGACCTGCTGATCGTGCAGGAGCTGTTCCTGACGGCAACGGCGCAACGAGCCGACATCGTGCTGCCGGCCCGCAGCTGGGTGGAAACCGACGGCACATTCACCAACATGGAACGGCGGGTGCAGCGCAGCCCCAAGGCCGTGGACATCCACGGTTCCGAAGCCGCGCCGGACTGGCTCATCCTCGACCACCTGTGCGGCCGTCTCTCAAACCGCAGCCAGGGCTATGCATCGGTCCAGGCAATCACTGCTGAAATCGCCGAAGCGATTCCGGCCTACCGGGACATTGCCTGGGATATCCTGGGCGAACTGGGACAGATGTGCGCCCGGCCGGAACTCGACGCCCGCGTGGAGGCTCCGGTCCCGTTCGCCGAGGAAGGCGCCCCATCCAGCACGGCCCTGCGCCTGTTCCGGGGCCGCACCTTCTACGACAGCAGCCGCTTTTGTACGCTGACCGATGTGGTCGCCAACCTGATCCCTGAGCCCTACCTGGCCGTGAATCCGGTCGATCTGGCCCGCCGCGATATCGGTGACGGGTCGGAGGTGACCGTCGGCAACGACTACGGTTCCCTGACCGTGACGGTCAGGGCGGACGAGACGATGGCACCGGGCACGGCCTTCATGCCGGAAGGGCTGGGCAGACAGCCTGTCGGGACCGTGCTCAACGGCCGCTACTGGGAGTGGGTCAGCCTGGCCGCGGCCTAGGCGGAAGCCGACGGTGAACGTCATGCCGAAACTGCTCATCTACCTGATTCAGGCGGTAGTGCTCAGCCTGGTGGTCATCACCGGGTTCGCCTATCTGACCTGGCTGGAGCGCAAGCTGATCGCGCGCTTCCAGGTGCGCATCGGTCCCAACCGCGCCGGCCCGTTCGGCCTGCTGCAGCCGGCCGCCGACGCCGTCAAGGCAATGTTCAAGGAAGAGTACATCCCGGGACATGTCGACAAGTTCGTCTATGTCCTGGCGCCGATGCTTGCCCTGGCGCCGGCCCTGATCGTCTGGGCCGTCATTCCCATCGCCAAGGGAGTGCCGGCCATGGGTGACGTCAACATCGGCTTCCTCTGGATCCTCGCCGTCACCGGAGTCGAGAGCTTCGGCATCATCCTGGCCGGATGGAGCAGCAACAACAACTACTCGCTGCTGGGCGCCCTGCGCTCCGCGGCACAGATGATTTCCTACGAAATTCCGCTGGGCCTGTTTCTGGTTAGCATCGCCATGCTGGGCGGCACGTTCAGCTTGGTCGAACTGGTGGAAACTCCGCGGGCTCCGTGGGAGTGGATCTGGATCTGGCTCGCCTTCCCCTTTTTCTTCACCTCCATCCTGGCGGAGACGAACCGGTCGCCCTTCGACCTGCCGGAGACCGAGAACGAGCTGGTGGCCGGCTTCTTCACCGAATATGGGGGCATGAAGTTCTCCATGTTCATGATGGCCGAGTACATCAACATGATCACGACCAGTACGGTGGTCGCCACGCTCTTTTTCGGGGGTTGGCAGGGGCCGCTGGCGGACCGGTACATCTGGCTGGGCCCGGTCTACCTGTTCATCAAGGTCTTGGCCCTGCTGTTCCTGTTCATCTGGATCCGGGCCAGCATCAGCCGCCCGCGCTTCGACCAGCTGATGCGCTTCAACTGGAAGTTCATGATCCCGGCCGGCCTGGTGTACCTGACCGTGTCCGCGGTCGTGACGGTCTTTTTCAAGTAGACCGGGTTGCGTTCCCGGCTACCCATCCGACAGGGACCCACGCATGAGCGTCAACAGCTACCTCAAGGGCGCACTCGAAATCGCCAAGGGTTTGGGCATCACGCTCAAGAACCTGCGCCGCGGACCCATCACGGTGGAGTATCCCTACGAAGCCATTCCGGTCTATCCGCGGTTCCGCGGCAAGCACGAGCTCAGGCGCTATGAAAACGGCATGGAACGATGCATCGGCTGCATGCTGTGCGAAGCCGCCTGCCCGACGAACGCCATTTACGTCGACGCCGCCGAGAACGATCCGCAAGACCCGGTCTCGCCGGGCGAACGCTACGCCACGACCTACGAGGTGAACCTCCTGCGCTGCGTCTTCTGCGGGGACTGCGAAGAGGCCTGCCCGACCGAGGCCATCGTTCTGGGGCACGACTTTGCCATGGCCAACTACGAACGGTCCGACTTCATCCTGACCAAGGACACACTGCTCAACCCCGACGAGCCACAGGTCATCATCCGGCCCGAGGCCTGACCCGCACCGAAGGTTCTCCGCTCCGCACCATGTCCGTCTTTGCCTTCCTGATCGGCGCCCTGAGTTTGGCCGCCGCGATCGGCGTGGTGGTGTCCGCCAAACCGGTCCACAGCGCCTTGTTCCTCATGGCCAACTTCGCCACCCTGGCGATCCTGTATGTCCTGCTGGACGCGCAGTTCCTGGCCGCGGCCCAGGTCATCATCTATGCCGGCGGCATCGTGATCCTGATTCTCTTCGTCATCATGCTGATTGGACACGACCCGGCCGACCACAGCCAGAAGGGCCTGACCCGGCCGGCAGTGGCCAGCCTTGTGCTGGGCTTCATCCTGCTCATGTCGCTGGGACTGCAGCTAACCGGACGACTGGAACTCGGCACCGGCGGCGGCATTGCTTCCGGTGGCTCCCCGTCGGCGGTTGGCACCGAACTCTTCACGCGCTTCCTGCTGCCCTTCGAGTTCGTGGCCATCCTGTTGCTGGTGGCCCTGATAGGCGCGCTCATCATGGGACGTCGCGAGTCCGGGGAGCCAGTCGAGGAACCAGTCGGCTGATGGACAGCAACAACCTTTTCCTGGTGCTGGGCGCCCTGATTTTCGTGGTCGGGGCAACCGGCGTCCTGCTGCGGCGCAACGCCCTGATTATCTTTATGTGCGTCGAGATGATGCTCAACAGCGTCAACCTGTCACTGATCACGCTGTCCCGCATGTGGGGGAACCTGGAAGGGCAGATATTCGTTTTCGTCATCATGGCCGTGGCGGCCGCTGAAGTGGCCATCGGCCTCGCGATCCTGATCGCGCACAACCGCCATGTGCGCAACATCAACATCGAAACCCTTAACCTGCTCCGGAACTGAGCCCCTGCGGCCTTCGGACCACCCGCTCTCCCGCTCCCATGATTTCCCTTGCCTGGCTGTTGCTGCTTCTGCCCTTGGCCGGGATGCTAATCAACCTCGTCCTGGGCCGCGTGATCGGCCGGCGGGCCACCGCGTGGATCGCGAGCGGAACGGTCGGTGTTGCCTTCCTGCTGGCCCTGTCCATGGCGCCGGACGTGTTCGGCGGCCTCCACGTTCATCATCACGGCACGACCGTTCACCTCTGGAACTGGATTGACATGGGTTCCCTTCATGTCCCCATGGCATTGCTGGTGGACCCATTGAGTCTGACCATGGTGCTGGTGGTCACCGGCGTCGGATTCCTGATTCACGTCTATGCCATCGGCTACATGGAGGGGGACGAACGCTTCAACCGCTTCTTCCTCTACTTGAACCTGTTCATCCTGGCCATGCTGCTGCTGGTGCTGGGCGACAGTTTCCTGACCTTGTTCATCGGGTGGGAAGGCGTGGGCCTGGCGTCCTTCCTGCTGATCGGCTTCTGGTTTGACCGCAAGGACGATCTGTACGGTTCCTTCGCCGACTGCGGCAAGAAGGCTTTCATCGTGAACCGCATTGGCGACGTGGGCATGATCCTGGCGATGGCCCTGATTTGGTCCATCGTAGGCTCCCTGGAGTTCAATGAGGTCTTCCATGCACTTGAGGCGGGCATCGCCATCCCGGCCACCGCGGTCTGCATGTTGCTCCTGCTGGCCGTGGCCGGCAAGAGTGCCCAGTTCCCCCTGTACGTATGGCTGCCGGACGCCATGGCGGGCCCCACGCCCGTTTCGGCGCTGATCCACGCCGCCACCATGGTGACCGCCGGCATCTATTTGATGGCCCGGACCCACGCCTTCTGGGAGCTGTCGGCCCCGGCTTCGACCACAGCCGCCTGGGTTGGGGTGGGGACCGCCTTCGTCGCCGGGACCATGGCCCTGGTCCAGCACGATTTGAAAAAGGTATTGGCCTACTCGACCGTGTCCCAGTTGGGCTATATGGTCCTGGGGGCCGCAACCGGCGCCTTCGCCCTCGCCATATTCCATCTGGTAACGCATGCCTTCTTCAAGGCGCTCCTGTTCCTGAGCGCCGGCAGCGTCCAGCACGCAACCCATGAACTGGACATGCGCAAGCTGGGCGGCCTGCAACAGAAGATGCCGGGCACGGCCCGCTGTTTCCTGATAGGCGTATTGGCACTGGCCGGCATTCCCATCTTCTCCGGCTTCTTTTCCAAGGACGCCATCCTGCTGTCTGCGTTCGGAAAGAGTTCGCTGCTGTATGCCGTGGGCCTGATCACCGCCTTGATCACGGCGCTGTACGCCTTCCGGGCCTGGTGGCTGACCTTCAGAGGCACGCCCCGGGATCAGGAGATTCACAGCCACGTGCACGAGAGTGGTGCGCTGATGATGGTTCCGCTGTGGATCCTGGCCGGGCTGGCAACCGTGGGCGGTGCGCTGAACCTTCCGAGGCTGCTGACCCTGGAGCACGCTCTGGAAAGGGTGTTCGGCCACCACGCCCCACCGCCCCTGCAGTTGGAAATCAGCCTGCTGGCCGTCAGTGCCGTGGTTGCAATCGCCGGCTGGTGGCTGATTCGCAGTACGTACCGCCATGTCGGCTGGATTGACTCCGTCAAGGCCACCATGAAGCCGCTGACGAAAACGGCCCAAAGCCGATGGTATCTTGACGCGCTGTACGACGATGGCCTCGTACCCGCCCTGCACGCCGTGAGCCGGTGGTTTGCCCAAGTGGTGGACCAATCGTTGATCGACGGCATTGTCAATGGCAGCGCACGGCTGGCGATGAACCTCAGCCGCCAGGCGCGACGCGTCAACAATGGCCAAGTGCCCACGTATGCCCTCAGTCTGTTTGTCGGCGCCACGATTCTGGTGGTCGTCTTCTGGCTGGCGGTCTAGTCCAGCATCCCTGACGGCCCACACCCGTTTGCCATGGATTTCCTGCTGCCTCTCCTGCTCCTGCTGCCGTTGGCCGGCGCTGTCGTGGTTGCGCTGCTCGGCTCCGACGGATCGCGCAAGGCGCTGGCCATGCTGGCCTCCCTGGCCACCTTCGTGGTCAGTCTGGGCCTTCTGCAGGACGGGTCCGCCCTGACCGCGGGCGAGGCCGTGCTGGCATTCCAGCGCCCCTGGTTCCCGGAGATCGGGTTGTCCCTGCACCTGGCAGCGGACGGAATTAGCGTTTGGTTGGTGCTCCTGACCACCTTCATCATGCCGATCGCGATCGGCTTCAGCAACCGCTTTGTGTCGGACCGGCTCGGTCAGCACCTCGCCTTGTTGCTGCTGATGGAGACCGCCATGGTCGGCGTCTTCCTGGCCCAGGATCTGGTGCTGTTCTACACCTTCTTCGAATTCACGCTGATCCCGATGTACTTCCTGATTGGACAGTGGGGCAGCGAGAACCGGGTCTACGCCGCCCTGAAGTTCGTCATGTACACGCTGCTGGGTTCGGCTCTGATGCTGGTCGCGATTGTGGCTATCTTCGTCCAGACCGGAACCTTCTCCATTCCCGAGATTGCCGCAACCCTGCCGGCCACCGCCGGATCCACATTCCAGGTGCTGGGCTTCCTGGCGTTTGCCCTGGCCTTTGCGGTCAAGATCCCACTGTTTCCGTTCCACACCTGGCTGCCCGACGCCCATGTCCAGGCACCGACGGCCGGTTCCATCATCCTGGCCGGGGTCCTGCTCAAGATGGGCACCTACGGCCTGCTGCGCCTGGCCATGCCTTTCTTTCCCGAGGCCTTTGCAAGCTATGCGCCCCTGCTGATCGTGCTTTCGCTGATCGGCATCATCTACGGTGCCCTGGTGGCCCTGAAGCAGCAGGATGTCAAGAGCCTGGTGGCCTACAGTTCGGTTTCGCACATGGGGTTCATTGTGCTGGGCCTGGCCGTAGCCAACACGCAGGCCGTCAGCGGTGCAGTGCTGCAGATGGTGAACCACGGCCTCAGCACCGGCGCCCTGTTTCTCATGGTGGGCCTGTTGTACGAGCGTCGCCACACCCGGCTGTTCTCCGATTTCGGGGGCTTGTGGAAGAGCGTGCCGATCTACTGCGGGCTGTTGCTGATTACGGCCCTGAGCAGCGCCGGCCTACCGAGCCTCAATGGGTTCGTGGGCGAGTTCACCATCCTGCTTGGCACGTGGCAGGTTTCGCCGGCGGCCGCGGCCGTGGCCAGCATGGGCGTGATCCTGGCCGCTTGGTACCTACTGACGGCATTCCGCAAGCTGGCCCAAGGCGAGATCAGGCATCAGGAAAACGAGGTGGGGATGCTGCCGGACCTGCAGCGTTCCGAATTGATGATGATCGTGCCGCTCGTGGTTATGTTCTTCGTGATCGGTCTTTATCCCAACCTGCTGCTCGACCACATCGTGCCGGCAGTTGAAATTCTGCTTCCCTAGCCGGATCCGATCAGGCCGACCTGCACCGAAATCGTACCGATGAACCTCAACTACAGCGCCATCCTACCGGAAATGGTGATGGTCGGCGGTGCCATCGTCGTGCTGATGGTGGACGCCCTGAGACGCATCGAAAACCACCGCGGCGACGCTGCGAACCGGGGTAGCGGCCTCCTTTTGACCCTGTCCCTGATTGTCGCCGCGGGATCCACCGTCGCGGCCTTCGCGGTGCGCGGGGAATCCGGGCTCATGTTCCAGGACTCGGCTCGTTCCGACGCGTTGAGCTTCGGCATCCGGCTGATCGTTCTGGCCACCACGATCCTGGTTCTCCTGGTCGGCTCCCGCTACGTGTCGACCTTTACCCGGTACCCGGGCGAGTACTACTCCCTGCTGCTGCTGTCGGCCACGGGCATGATGGCGATGGGCATCGCCTCGGACCTGATGGTGCTCTTCATAGCCCTGGAGACCTTCTCGCTCAGTCTGATCCTCCTGGCCGGCATGTACCGGCACAACCGGTCCAGCACGGAGGCCAGCCTCAAGTACTTCCTGCTGGGAGCCTTCGCCTCCGGGTTCTTCGTGTACGGGTCCGCCCTAATCTACGGCGTCACGGGGACCGTGTCGTTCGCCGGCATGGGACCGGCCCTGCAAGTGGCGGCCGACGGCGGACCAGGCGCAGTCCTGCTGTGGGCGGGGATTGCCCTGCTGCTGGTGGGCTTCGGGTTCAAGTTGAGCCTGGTGCCGTTTCACATGTGGACCCCGGACGTCTATCAGGGAGCCCCCACGTCCGTCACTGCCTTCATGTCGGTCGGCACCAAGACCGCGATGTTTGGTGCCCTGGTCCGCATATTTCTGATGACCTTCCCGTACGGTTTCGAGAACTGGACGGGACCGCTGATTGTCCTGGCCGTGTTGACGATGACGGTCGGCAACGTCACGGCCCTGTGCCAGACCAGCATCAAGCGCATGCTGGGCTACTCCGGCATCGCGCACGCCGGCTACGTTTTGGCCGGCCTGGTGCCGGGCACGGAAACGGCCGTGAACAGCGCTCTGTTCTACCTGTTCGCCTACGCCTTCATGAATATCGGCGCCTTCATCATCGTGATGGCGATCGAGCACAGCGTCGAGACGGACGTGGAGCGAAGCCAGTTGCGCGGCACCGGGGCCGCCATGCCGGTCCTGGCCGGCTTCATGGCGTTGTTCCTGTTCAGTCTGAGCGGCATTCCGCCCCTGGCCGGCTTCTTCGGCAAGTTTCTGATTTTCCGCTCCATTCTGGACGGAGGCTTGGCCTGGCTGGCCGCGGTCGTGGTCGTCAACAGCGCGGTCAGCGCCTACTACTACCTGCGCATCGTGGTCACGATGTACTTCCAGCAGCGACCGCAGGAAGTCCATGCACCCCAAAGTTCGCCGGCCATGCAGGTGGGCATGGTGCTCGCCGGCGTCATGGTCCTGGCCATCGGGGTCTTTCCGGCCTTCTTCATGGGCCTGTTGACGGTGCCCGGCCTGTAAGAGGGTGTATGGAAAGTGCCCTCAGGCCATGCTGAGGCGCTTCAGCATGCACCGGGAGAGGGCAATGTGGATCCAGGTTTCGGAAGAGTCCAGGCGCCGCTCGTAGTCCTTGCTCAAGCGCCGATGGCGGCCCAGCCAGGCAAAGGTGCGCTCCACAATCCACCGTTTGGGCAGGACCTCGAAGCCCTCCGCGTCGGGGTCGCGGCGGACAATGTCCAGTTGCCAGGTGCCCTGCGCCTTCACCCAGTCGCCCAGTTTGGGGCCCCGGTAGCCCTCGTCGGCCCAGACCACGCGCAGGCGCGGAAAGTCGTCCTGCAGACGGTCCAGGACCTGCCGGGCGCCATCCCGGTCCTGAACGTCGGCCGCCTGCACGGCCACCCGCAGGGGCAGCCCCAGGGTGTCCACCACCAGATGGCGCTTGCGGCCCTTGACCTTCTTGGCGGCGTCGTACCCTCGCAGACCGGGGGTTTCCGTCGTTTTCACCGACTGGCTGTCGAGGATGCCGGCACTGGGCGAGGTCTTCCGGCCCGCGGCTCGGCGCAGCTGTCCGCGCAGGGCGGTGCTGATGCGCTCCCACAGGCCGTTGGCGCGCCAGACCTGGAAGTACCAGTAGACCAGGGTCCAGCACGGCAGGTCGTGGGGCAGCAGTCGCCAGGCGCAGCCGCTGCGCAGCACATACAGGATCGCATTCACGATTTCGCGGCGGGGCACTGCGATGGGACGCCCGCGCGGGCAGGGGGCGGGCAGCAGGGGGCGGATGCGCTTCCACTCGGCATCGGACAGGTCGGTATCGTAGGGTTGGCGTTCCATGAGGGGGCGATGTAGGGTATGACAGGAGGAGCGGGGGCAAGGCCGCTCGTAAGACAAGTGAATCCTACTCCCGACCCTCCTTTTCCGGCCCTATGCCGCTTTTCCATACACCCTCTAAGGCCTATGGGATGGACCCATCGTCGTCCGGTTACGGCAGGCATGGGCCACCATACTGCATCCCTTCACCATCGTAGCCAACGATGGCGGTCGCTGCTACACCGACCAATCCGATTTGTGCACAACACACCGAGTCCTTCCGTCGCGCAACGCGGATCGAATCCTAGACTGGCAGGTGCATGGCTCACCTCATATCCCAACACCGGTGCTGCAAGCATTACGCGTTGCGCAAGGATTGCGGCAACGACGGTGACGTTGAGGGGTTGACGGCCGACGGAACCGTCAAGGGGGCAGTAAAACACTGCCGGCCAAATCTGGGCTACAGGACTACAACTGGATGAGGACCGTTGATCCGTCTACAGGGACGGATTGGTTCAAGCTTCCTGTCTCCCGCCAACACTCATGGGCAGGGGAACCCGTTGACGACGCGCCGTTCGTGCTTGGGCAGATGCTAACCCAACAAAAAAGCCGCAGCCGGGTATGGTGCGTGACCATCCTGCCGACTGCGGCCCTCAAGCCATATGCGGCGTTGCCTGTCAGGCAACGGCCTCCATGGACTTCGGCACCATGCCGGTGGCCTCGGCAACAAGCCTCACCAGCTCGCCTTCCTCGGCGTGGCGGCCGGTTTCGGCCTTGGAGTAGATCAGATCGTTGTCCACCACAACTTCAAACCGACCGCCTCCGGAGGCGATCAGCTTCATGGACTCAATCCCAGACTTGAACTCGGTGAAGAGGTCTTCTGCCGCACGGGCAGCCATGGGTGAGTAGTTTCATTGCAGGCAGAATTCGATCGATACCTTGACAGCTCTGTCGCTCATGACAGTTCTCCCGGATGGTGAACCAACTGCTCCATAGGTTAACGGCAAACCGTCTTCTTGGCAAGCCCTTTTTGCGCCGGGCATCGGCAACGGTTGCTGGGTGCCGGGTGGTACGCGCGGCAACTTCCGTGATCATGCCCTTCCATCCGGGACCAGGGACAATCGGCTTCTTCCGAGACCGCCAGACATGCAGCAATGGATCCTTGCCGGCTGTCGAACTGTCTTGATTGCGTTTGTCAGAACGTATCAACCCGCACACTGCGCCGCAGGTTGACGCTTTGTGTCAGGCCGATGGCAAACAGGGTCGAGACCAGGCTGCTGCCCCCGGAACTCACCAGCGGCAGGGTCATGCCGGTGACGGGCATGAGCCGGATGTTCATACCGACATTGACGAATATCTGGAACAGAATCAGGGCCGCCACACCCCCCACCAGCAACCGCCCGAATGCATCCTCGGCCAACTCCATGGTGCGCACCAGCCGCCACAGCAGGAACCCGAATACCAACAGCAGGGCGCAGCTGCCGACAAACCCGAATTCCTCCGCCACCACGCTAAAGATGAAGTCCGTGTGGCGTACCCGCAGATAGAACAGTTGGCTCTGGGTTCCTTCCAGCCAGCCCCTGCCGAACCAGCCGCCGTTGCCTACGCTGATGAGGGCTTGGTCGACATTGAAGACGGCATCCAGGTTGTGGGTGGCCGTCGGATTCAGAAACATGTCGATGCGGTCAAGCATGTAGTCCTGCAGGATGCCGTAGGCCAGGAACAGAACCGCCAAAGCCAGGCCGGACAAAAACAGGAAGTGAGAGGCCGTGACTCCGGAGATCAGAATCATGGCGCCAATGATGAACAACATGGTCACAACCATGCCCAGATCAGGCTGCCAATAGATCAGCAGCAGAGGCGGGCACAACGCCACCAGTGCCAGGAGCAGGATACTGAGACGCTTATCCTCGGAGTAGTAACGACTTAGGTACCAGGCAACCACCACAATCAAAACGAATTTTCCGGCCTCCGTTGGCTGGACCACCGTAGTGCCCACCCTTAACCATCGCACCGCGAAGTTCTGCTCAGTCCCGAACAGCTCCACCAACACGAGCACGCCCAGCAAAAAGCAGTAGCCGGGCCATCCGGCCAGCCGCAGGAGCCGATAGTCGAGCAGCGCACCCATGAAGAACGCAACAATGCCAATCACAAGAAAGACGATTTGCGCCGTCCAGCGGTTCTGGATCACCGGGTCGGCGACGCCGCGGGTGGCGCTGAAAATCATGGCAACGCCGAAGATGGCCAAGGCCAGGCACGCGGCCAACAGCCACCAGTCGAAGTGAACCAGCGCCAGTCCGCGCCGGGACACGCCTACGGTTCGGGACGCACTCGTGAACAGCATGGCTCTATCCGGCACCCGTTTCCAGACTGCCCAGACCCTTGATGGTGAACCACGCGTCCAGGATGGCGGTGCCCACGGGCACGGCGGCCGTCGAGCCCTCGCCCCCGTCGTAGACAAACACCATCACGGCAATCTCGGGATTGTTGAACGGAGCAAAGGCCAAGTAGGAGGCGTGGGTCGGCAGATTGCCCTCTTCATCCCGACGGCAGTCCTCCAGCGCGGGTTCATATTCGCAGAACTCCGCCGTGCCCGTCTTGCCGGCCACGATCACACCCTCGATCTGGCCCCGTGTCGCCGTGCCTTCCACCGCGTTGACGGCATCGCGCATGCCCAGCCGGATCGTGTCCAGGGTAACGCGGTCCAGGCCCACATGGCGGATGGGCCTGGACTCGAACTCCTGCGTGCGTCCGGTGGATGGATCCGTGATCTGAAGTGCCACCTGCGGCTGGTACAGCATGCCGCCATTGGCAATCGGAACCAGGCTCTGCAGCACCTGCAAGGGGGTCGCGAGCAAATAGCCCTGGCCGATGGCCATGTTGTAGCTGTCGCCCTGTACCCAACTGGACGCCCAGTTGACACGCTTCCACTGGTCGTCGGGGACCGAAAAACTAACCTCCCCGGGCAGGTCGATGCCGGTGGCCGAACCGTAGCCGAAGACGCGGGCCCACTGCGCCAGTTCCTCCTGTGTCAGACCGAGGAACGTCTGTGGATAACCACCACCCACGTAGTAGAAGTAGATGTCGTTGGACACCGCAATCGCCTCACGCAGCGTCAAGGGACCGTGGTTGAAGTCCTGATGGTGGTTCCAGGAGACGAACTCCTGAGCCTGCGACGGATCATCCGGAAAGAACCTGTTCGGCAGATATATCGGCCCCTCGTCCACGATAACGGTGCGGGGTGTGATGACGCCTTCCGCCATGCCGGCCGAGGCCGTCACAATCTTGAAGGTCGAACCCGGCGGATAAAGCCCGCCGATCGCGTAGTTGATCAGCGGCTTGCGCTCGTCCTCGATGATGCGCGTGTAGGTCTCGCCCAGGCCCTCCGAGAAGATGTTGTTGTCAAAGGACGGCAGACTGACCATGCCCAGGAGCTGGCCCGAGCGCGGATCAACCGCAATGGCGACACCACTGATGGCATCCTGGACCGTCAGCATTTCCTGCAGCACCTTGTACATAACCCGCTGCAACTGGATGTCCACCGTAAGAATGATGTCCCGGCCGGGTTGCGGCGCCACCTCGTCGATGGTGCGCCCCACGCGCCCGAAGATGTCCGCCTCGACCGTGCGCTGGCCCGGCGTACCGCGGAGGATCTCCTGATATTCGGCCTCAACCCCCGACAGGCCGATCCGTTCCTCCGGTGAAAATCCCCGCTGGCGGTAGTCTTCCGCCAGCGATGAGGGAATCGGACCCATAAAGCCAAGAATGTGGCTGGCCAGTTCCCCGTAAACATACTCCCGTACGGACACGTCCAGGATGCGGCTGCCCGGATACCGGAACGACTGCTCCGAAATCGTGAAGGCGGCTTCCCGGCTGAGGCCGGTCAGGATCGGAAACGGCTCGGAGGAATTGCCCTGTTGGCGGGTCTGGGCCAAATTCTTAATCAGGAAGGCCAGACCCTCGATCGGAAGCGGCTGGTTCAGATCGGGCAGGCTGACCATGCTCGCGGCGGCCGCATCCTCCTCGATCGAAGCACTCTCGACCGCAGCCGCGTCGCCAACACCAATCTGGATCAGCAAGTCGACAAACTCGCTATAGGGAATCTCGAAAACGGAGAAAGTCACTTTGTTGTCGACCAGGATCTGCCTGTAGTCCCGCCACCCCAGACTCCGATGCAGGTTGCGCTGCATGTCGAGCACGGCGTTCCAGTCAAGGTTGGGGCCCAGGGACTCGAGGATTTGCAGAATCGCCTCGTACTCTTCATCGGCCTCCGTGTCCAAGTCGTCGTCCGGCAGTTCCTCAGGCACGATGGCCAGCTGGTAGCTGGGACGGTTGCGCGCCAGCAGTTCACCGTTCCGGTCGAAGATGAGGCCGCGTGCGGCCGGAATCTCGATCGTTCTCAGCCGGTTGGCATCCGCATCGGCTGCATAGTCATCGTGCTTCCGCACCTGAAGCTGGTACAGGCGCGCAATCAGCAGTCCCAACAGAATGATCAGGGTCAACCGGACCCCGATCCGCACATACCGGCCGGACCCGTCGGGGTGTACGGCCGGCGAGGAACTAAACACCGCCTTCGGTCCCCAGGTCCGGTGTGCGGGACAGGCGCCCGTACAGCCAGGGCGTCAGAAGAAGCATGGCCGCAACCTGGTACAGCGGCTGGATGCCCCAGTAGTCCGGCAGGCTGGTCAGCGTCCGCAGCGATCCGGTGGCCACGGCCTGTCCCACCCAGTACACGGCGGCGTAGATCAGGGTGCCCAGAATGCCCACCCCCACGGGAACCAGTATCTGTGTGGGTTGCACGGCGCGCCTGCCGATGCCGGTGATGAAGGAGGACAGGACCAGGGCCAGGCTGGAAATTCCCAAGGTGGTGAGCGCCAAGAAATCCAGCCAGAATCCCCCCGTGAACGCGACAAGCAGGGCTTCCCGCCGTCCCCGCAGCAGGGTCCAGAGCAGAACCACCAGGAGTACCAGGTTCGGCTTGATGCCGAACAGCGCCACGCGGGCGCCTACCGTGGCCTGCAACATGACCAGCAGGGCCAGCACCGGGACAGCCAACAAAACCAGGAAAGTATTCGTGCGTCGCTGTTGCATGCAGCGTTCCGCGGCCGGTCAGGGCCGATCCGAACCGTTGTCCCCGGAACCTCCGTTCGCGCCGTTGCCCTCCAACTCGAAATCGGTCAGGACCATCACGGACTCCAACCGTTGGAAGTCAACAACCGGTTCGATGACCGCACGCAACGCAGAGGTTCCGCTGGCCAGCACAAGCTCCTGGACAACTCCGATCGGAATGCCTTGGGGCAGCGTTCCACCCAAGCGGGATGTTACAGCCAATTCGCCCGGGATAATGGGATCGGCCGCCGTAATGAAGACCATCTCCAAGCCTCCGCCGGCCACCCCTTCGATCTGTCCGCTCACCCGGCTGTTTTGCAGCAGGGCACTGACCGAACTCCTCTGGTCCAACAACAACAGGACCCGGGCGGTGCGGTCGGTTACGGCGCTCACGCGCCCCACCAGGCCCACCAGCGTAATGACCGGCATGCCAACGGCAAGCCCCCGATTGCGGCCGGCGTCGATAACCAGGCTCTCCTGCAAATCCTGCGGATCGAACCCGAGCCCCCGCCCTATGACATGCGCACCCTGGAAGGTGAATCGAGGATTCGCCGTGCCGTACGCCAGTTGTTCGCGCAGACGCTCGTTCTCCGCCAGCGCCTCCCGGAGAACGGCGTTCTCGGCGGACAGGATCTCATTGGCCGCCGCCAGCGTCCCTGCTTCGGCGAGGGCAGCCCGGTTCCGCCGTGCTTCGCCCAGCGAGTCCGCGAAGCGGTTGGTCTCCACCATCATCCGCCACTGCACCGGCGACGCAACCCGCGCCAGCACCGCGCGGATGCCCTGAAACTGCCCCGACCGCTGCATGGCGAACAATAGGAGCGAAACCAGCACCAGGATCAGCAGGCGCCCCCCCAAGTCGCCGAAAATCCCCGGACGCGTTGTGTCTCTCATAGCACTCAGGAGAGGGCGGTCAGCGCAAACCTCGCCGCTGAATCCCGGTCAGCGTGTCCCGGTAGTAGTCCGGCCGTTCCAGGACCATGCCGGTCCCCACGGCCACCGAGGTAAGCGGGTTCTCCGCCACGTAGACGTTGATGTGCGACTCGTCCTGGATGCGCTGGGCCAGTCCCTGCAGCAGTGCGCCCCCACCTGCCAGCACAATTCCGTACTCCATCAGGTCGGCCATCAGTTCGGGCGGGGTTTCGTCCAAGGTTCCGCGCACCGCCTCCACAATGACCTCCAGCGAGCTGGAAAGTGCCTCCCTGACCTCGATGGAACTGACCTCCGTCGCTTCCGGCAGGCCCGTGATCAGATTGCGGCCGCGCAAAAACACCGTCCGCTCCTGTTCCATGGGATACGCGGACCCAATCTCCACCTTGCAACGCTCCGCCATCCGTTCACCAATCAACAGGTTGTACTTCTGCCGGGCAAAGTTGATGATGTCCTCGTTCATTTCGTCGCCGGCTACCCGGATGGACCGGGAGACGACGATGCCGCCCAGGGAGATCACTGCGACTTCGGTGGTGCCGCCCCCGATGTCCACGATCATGGATCCGATCGATTCGGCCACCGGCAAGCCGGCTCCGATGGCCGCCGCCAACGGCTCCTCCACCAGTTGCACCTCCCTGGCCCCCGCGCGCAGCACGGCCTCCCTGACGGCCCGGGTCTCCACCTCCGTGACACCGGAGGGAATTCCGATGACCACCCGCGGCCTGGCGCCGCCGAGGATGCGATTGCCATGCACCTTGCCGATGAAGTGGTGGATCATCTTCTCCGTGACATCGAAGTCCGAGATGACCCCGTCCTGCAACGGCCGCACCGCCATGATGTGGGCCGGCGTGCGCCCCACCATCTCGCGCGCCTCGCTCCCGATGGCACGCACCCGGTTGCGGCGATGACCGGATCGGTCAATTGCCACCACGGATGGCTCCTCGATTACGATCCCTTCGCGAATGACATGGACCAGCGTATTTGCTGTTCCGAGATCGATGCCTATGTCAAACGAGAATAGACCCAGGAACCAGTCGATTGGGTTGAACACCCAACGGTCTCCCTATGCTGCGGTGGAATGGCTGTGGTGTCTGTGACGTAATGGCGGTGGGAACCGAGGTGCGGCGTGTGCCGTTCCTGGACATCGTGCCGCCCGACACCAACTGCGTTGATGCCGTATCCAACGAACACAACCGGACCGGACACCGAGCCCCCCAGGCAAGCGGACCAGGACTTGGCAACCCTGATTCTACAAAATCGCCAGCCTTCTGCATACGACACCGTCCGCCGCAGTGGATTGGGGCACCATATGCTCTGCGGTTCCGGACCCAGTTCGGCTCCAACGAGCCGGCCAAACCATGACACCAACTGCTTCCCTGTACCACCGCCTCGTCTGCCTGGCGGATGCAATGGCCCGCAGCGTGGCGGGCCGGGGGGATCGCAGCCCCGCCGTGGTATTGGCCGCGGTGAGCGGCGGAGCGGACAGCACATTCCTGCTCCGCATGCTGCACCAAGCCCTTCAGGATACAACCTGCGCCGTTCACGTATGTCACGTGGATCACGGATACCGGCAGGATTCCGCCGCCGATGCTGCGTCGGTCAAGTCACTCGCCGCACGCCTGAATCTGCCATTCCACGGGCTGGAGCTGCCGGACGCCGACCGGATGCCGATTCGCAACCGGCAGGCCCGGTGGCGGGAGGGCCGCTACCGGCTGCTGGCCGAGACCGCCCGGCGGTTGGCCGCTCCCGGCCAGACCGCAGTGATCGCAACCGGACACCATGCCGGCGACCAGGTGGAAACGCTGTTGATGAATCTGATCCGGGGCACCCACCTGTCCGGCCTGCGCGGCATGGAAGAGTGGAGCACCCTGGCAACCCCATGCCGGCCGATCCGGCAGGCCGATGTCGAAGTTCTGCTCTGGAGGCCGCTGCTGGCATGGACACCCGATGACATCCGGTCCTGTCTGAAGGACTGGAACGAGCGGTGGGAGGAGGATCGCTCAAACCTGGACGAGAGCCATCTGCGCAATCGCGTGCGGCACCGTCTGGTGCCCCAGTTGGTCGCCTTGCGCACCGACACGGTCGGGTTCCTGGCGAACCAAATGGAGTTGTGGCGTCCGGACATCCAAGCCCTGGAACAGATCCACGCGGCCAACCTGGCCCAATCCGAACTGTCCCTGCCACAGCCGGACGTGCCGCGTGCCAACCAGTCGGTGATCATACGCCTCTCTGCTCTGCGGGATGCCCCGCCATGGCAGCAGCGCGGCATGCTGGCACAGGCTGCCGCCCGCCTGCATCGCAACCGGCAAATCTCCGCCGCCCGCTTGGACGAGTTGTGTCGGCAACTGAAGACCGCCAACGGGTCCCGCGGGCCAAGGCCGTGGTTCGGGGACCTGTGCTGGTCCGTGTGGCATCGCCCCCCGGCGCGGGTGTTCGACCTGCCCGTCGTCAAGGATCTGCTCTCGCTTCACAAACGCGACACCATGCCCTTCCCGGTCAACACCCCGCGCCTGCCGCCCAGTTGGCGCCATGCTCCCATACCACTGGCCGGGACGGAGCTTCGACTGCCGGGCTGGACGCTTTCAGCCATTCGGTGTGAACGTCCCCCGTCAATGTCCAAAATGCGCGCCGATCCCTACCCATGGCATGTCTACCTGGATCTGGCAAGCCTGGAGGCCCACGGCAACAGCATCCGCTTGGAGCCGGCCAGGCCGCAGCTAAGGCTGCAACCCGTCGGCATGCATGCGGGCCAAAAGCAAATCCGTCACATCCTGCGGGACGACAGGATTCATGTTTCGCTGCGGGCCGACTGGCCGGTCGTATACACGGAAGGCGGCGATCCGGTCTGGGTCTGCGGACTGCGCCAGGCCGCAGCCTACGCCGTGCGTGAACCAGGCCGACCGGTACTCCGGTTACGCTGGCGCCCATGCCCATAGGACGGCGAGCTGTTGCTTCCCGACCTCCGCACCTTGTCGATCCGGCTCAAGTCGGGCCTGCAGCAGCCGTTGCCGGGGCACCCCGTGCAACAGACCATGGCTCCCGATCCCCGGCGCAACAACCCGGACCGCCAGCGGAGACCTCTGCGCCAGGCCGGAGTGCTGTTCCTGTTCTATGCCAGAGATGGCCACGTGCACCTGCCGTTCATCGAACGACCCCGGTACGACGGACCGCACAGCGGGCAAATCGCCCTGCCCGGCGGCAAGCGGGAAGTTGGCGACCCGGACCTTGCGGCCACCGCCGTGAGGGAGACCGGAGAGGAAATCGGAGTTCCCGGCTCGTGCATCCGGGTCCTGGGCCAACTAACGCCGGTCTACATCCCCAACAGCCACTACATGGTCACCCCCAGTGTGGGCCTGATGTCGGCCGTGCCGACGTTTCGCCCGGACCCGGCCGAGGTCAAGGCCGTTTTGGAATGTCCGTTGGCCCTGTTGCTCGATCCCGCATGCCGCAAACGGGAGATTTGGAATATCGGGAACCTTGACGTCAACGTGCCCTTTTTCCATGTTGGAGAGCACCGTATCTGGGGCGCCACCGCCATGATGCTGGCGGAACTGCTCGAGGTAATCCGGCGGAAGGAGGCGGGGGCGGGGTAAAATCCTGAATCGGCTAGGCCAAGTCCTAGAATGGGGCGGAGTCCCCGCGGCCGGATCAATCCGGCCGGGGCCTGTTGTCTCTGTCCCGGCAACGACGTTGAAGCCCAAGCACCGATGACCACCAGCACCGACCTGGAATTCCTGGACAGGATCGAACCCCTGTTTTCCGCCCAGCAAATCCAGGACCGGGTCAAGTCCATGGCGGAGGAGCTCTCCGAGTATTTTGGCGACAAGGAACTGGTGCTGGTGGTGGTCCTGCGCGGTAGCCTCGTGTTTGCCGTGGACCTCCTGAGATATATGACGATCTACCCGGAGGTCGAGTTCCTGTCCGCCAGCAGCTACGGCAACAACCTGCGGCCAGGCAACACGGTGGAAATCTACATGCGCCCCGATCTGGACCTGGAAGGCAAGGAGCTGCTGGTCGTCGAAGACATCGTGGACACCGGCCAAACCCTGCGCCAGATTGCAGCTCGTCTGGACACCATGAACCCGGCCTCGGTTCGCTACATTTCCATGCTTTACAAGCGCCTGCCGAACCAGGCAAACTGGCCGGTGGACTGGTTTGGCTTTGAGATTCCAGACCTCTTTGTCATCGGCTATGGTCTGGACTACCAGCAGAAATTCCGCAATCTCCCTTGGATAGGCCATCTGCCCCATTAGCGTTGCCGTCGGTGTCGACAACCACCACAGAAGACATCGTCCGACCAACCAATTGCCGCCATCGCCGAATCATGCTTGGTGCCATGTTTGCTCGAAGGTCCCTTCCTGCCAAATCGGTCGCGGCCGCCCTACTGGCCGTTCTCCTGCTGGCCTGGCTCCTGCCCGGACTTGCTCCCCGAACCCACGCCCACAACGACGAACACTGGCTGCTCGTATCGGGCGAGGACCGATCCGTGGGCGAAATCGCCGACCGTCACAATGTTCCGGCAGCACTCGTGGCCCACATCAACGGCCTGTCTCCAACCACCGTTCTGTCGGATCAACACCTGTTGATCGTTCCGCTACCGGGAACCGCAGCGATTGTCGACACCTTTGTGCCGATGGCCATCAAACCCACCTTTCCCGGGCAGACCCTGGCGATGTTGGCCGAGGCCCACGGCATTCCGGTCGAATGGCTGTCCGCGACCAACAGCATCGCGCAGGACCAGCGCCTGTTCCCCGGACAGCCATTGTTTCTGCCCGACTTGGCCGATCCGCGCAAAACCCATGTCTTGGGGCAAGTCACGGTGGAATATCTCAGCCCGTACATTGGCGCGGGCCAAACCGGTTACCTGTTGCTCTCATCCAATCCCGGCATACAGCCCTCCGCCCAATTGGGCGACACCAAGCTCCACCTGACCCAGGTGCCGCATCCGCAGGCCAAGACGCAACAACAGTTCCACTACAGCCCAATCCCCATCGATCCCCTGACCGAGTCGGGCCCGGTAACGGTAACGGTCTCCTACCTGTCGCAGGCCGATACCCTAGTGGCCGGGGAACTCCGGTTTGAAGTATTTCAGCCGAACCCTTGGCGGCAAGAGATCATTGTCGTGGATGGGGCAGTGGCGGCCCGGCTGTCGGTGGAGGCCGTGCAGGAAGAAACCAACCTCTTGGCGGCAACCTGGAACCGCAGCAATCTACCCCGCCAGTGGTCCAACGAGCCTTGGCAACGTCCCATCGCAGAGAGACATCCGACCACATCCGTCTTTGGCACCCGCCGCCAATACCGCTCCCCCGTGCCCCTATACGCGACCTTTCACACAGGCTGGGACTTTGCCGCCCCCGTCGGTGAACAGGTCACCGCCCCCCTACCGGGGACCGTCGTCCTGGCTCAAGACCTCGTCACCAAGGGCCTTGCGGTTGTCCTGGACCATGGCCAAGGTGTCTTGTCCGGCTACTGGCACCTGAGCGAAATCTCGGTGGAGGAGGGGGACTTCGTCGAAACCGGCAACCCGGTGGGGCTGGTTGGGAGTTCGGGAATCAGTTCGGGGCCGCACCTGCACTGGGAAGTGCGCATCCACGGTGTTCCCGTCAACCCGCAGCAGTTTCTGTACGGCTCCGTACTCCCGCCGGAAACACCGGAATAGCAACGCGGCGCCATGGCACCGCGCAGAGGCCCTGCGCGGGCAGGGGCGTTTGCCGGGCACCACTCCGTGTCCGGTAACGTCACCGCCCGGAATCCGCCCTGCCGCGGACGGTTCGGGGCACCACGGGCGAAGTGCCCCCTTGCGATTCACATTGGCGGGTGTTCAGCCGGGCGGCACCGGTCCGAGCAACCGGGAAGTGCCGCGGTTCCCTGAGGCCCTATTCGTCCTCTGCAGACGGTTCCTCATCCGCCTCGACATCGTCTTCGTCGACCACAGCCTCTTCAAGGGCCTCCTCGACTTCCACGGCGGCACTGCGCGTCAGGCTGAAGATCACTTCGTCGGGCTCGTGCACGAAGGCCACGTCCTCAATTGGCGTCAGGTCCGAAACGGTGATGTTGTTGTCCATGGTCAGCAGCGACAGGTCAACCGGCACCGATTGCGGGATCCGATCGGGGAAGGTCTCGATCGTGATCGTGTCCATGTTCTGCATGATGATCAGATCGGAGGAGATGGCCGAGTCCGGTTCGCCTTCCACCACGATTGGAATCTGCAGGGTCTGCTTTTCGTCCATCTGCAACGCGTAGGCGTCCACATGCAGGATGTGGTGTCTGACCGGATGTCGCTGCACCTCGCGCAACAGCACGAGCGTCGACTGGCCCTCGATCTGCATGTCGATGAGCTGTGACAGGCCGCTGGCCTGCACCACACTGTCGAGAGCCCGCGCATCCACCTGCAGTGCCGTTGCTTCGCGGGTCTTGCCGTACAGTACGATGGGGGTCTTGCCGGACGCGCGGAGCTTGTTCAGGCCGCGCCCCTTGGCAGCCCGGGGCTCCGCCTGGATGGTGATGTTGTCAGCCATGGTCACTGTTCCTCTCGTTTCAGTTCCCTAAACCTTATGGGTTTGGGGTCATTCGCTCTCGGCCGTCAGGCGGCGTTGGCCACCTGCGCGGACTCGAGTCCGGGTGGAGCCGTCCCCACCGTTGTCCCGCTTCGATCCCGGAGCAGGCGTTTGACCTCTCGGAAGGGCGTGTACAGCGTGATCTCGTCCTCGTACAGGCGCGCCAGGATGTTGCGGGCGGCGTTGGTGTCCGCGTCCAACACGACTCCGTCCAGGCCGTAAAACCGATCCCAACGCCGTTTTCCCTGCAGGAGTCCGGTGCGGGAGTCGATTTGCGACGTGTAGGCGGGGTTCACCAACACCAACGCAGTGCCTCTGCGTCGAGATATCGAGATTAGGGTGTCGGCCATCACGCCCTTGACCCAGCCGCTCAGGCGGCGTTGGGTGTCGCGGTGCATGACCTTCCTGGCCGACTGCATGGATGCCGTCAGGTCCTCGCAGGCGATGGTGCCGGCGCGGTCGACGACGCTGTGGGCGGCCTGGCACAGGAAGTCCCTGACCTGGGCGTTGTGTTGCTTTTGGCGGCGGGCCCACTTCCGGTTGCCCAGATTGTGGCGGAGGATGCGGTCCGCCTTCTGCACGTTGCCGGCATCCCGGTGTTTCTGCTCCAGGTCCCGCATCCGGTTGCGCCGTTGGCCCTTCACCTTGCGGGCATCGCTCTCCGCGGACAACAGGTCGCCCAGCCCCTTGCCGTGGCGTTCCCCGTCGCTGTCGGTATAGGCCTCGGTGTAGCCCTTGTCCACGCCGACAGTCTCCGAACCGCCGGGTTGGGTGCTGCACGCATCCTCCTCGTTGACGGCATGGTGGATTTCCAACTGCCCGTCATCCTGCAGGATGATGCGGAGCTGGCCGGAGGGCGTGTGCCTTTCCCTGAGCGGAATGGCGATGCGCTGGCCGCGCTCCATGCCCTGCACATGGACCCACGCCCGCCCGTGCCGGACCTTCGTGGTGTAGGCCCCCGGTTCCAGCACAATCTGGTTCGTCACACGCGAGGTGCCGCCCTTCCACCGCTTCCGCATATGCCGATGCAGAAATGAATTCTCGGTCCAGCGGTTCTGCTTCAGCAGCGAATACAGACGCTTGCGTTCCTCTTCGTCGCCTTCCGTGCGGCGCCAAACGGCCTTCTTGACCAGCACCTTGGCCGCCTCCCGGCAGGCATGGATGTCGCCCAGTGCGTCCAGCAGCGTGGCCCGCCCCAGCACGGCCGGCAATCCATGCCAGTTGTAGCCCTCGGCCATCCAGTCGTCGCGGATCTCGCGGGGCGACTGCTGTGCCGTGGACCACCCGCTGCATCGTTGCCAGGCGTCTTTCCGCACGCGTCCACACAGGGCGGCGATGGCAACCAGGCGGTCGTACTTGGAGCGGTTCAGATCCCGGCTGTGCAGGATGCGCGTGACCTTGGCCGGCCTAGCCATGGTGGGCCGCCTCCCGGATCTGCTTGCGGTACGGGCGCAGTCCGTACAACCGACAGGAGAACGTAGGGACGACGGCCATCAGATCCTCGACCGTCTGCGGCGACAGGCTTTCCTGGTTGACGA
Source organism: Caldilineaceae bacterium (assembly GCA_965208365.1). Taxonomy (GTDB): domain Bacteria; phylum Chloroflexota; class Anaerolineae; order Caldilineales; family Caldilineaceae; genus Bin34. The sequence continues at coordinate 4,743,975 of OZ242330.1, forward strand.
CCGTGATGGTGCAACCGTGCCGAGTGGCGAAATGCTCGAACCAGTCGAATCCGAAACGGGGCAGCCGGTCCCTGTGGGCCACCGGCAGGTGGGCGATCTCCCGCTTCCCGATGCGTTCCCTCAGCGACAGGAACACCTTGCGCTTGAAACGCAGGCCGCCCCCGATTTCCGACCGCCACTCGTCCACGGCCACGCCCGCACCCGGGCCATACGCCTTCATCGCGGAAACCGGACGTTTCAGATCGTCCCGCTGTCCCCGACCGGACACCCGGCAGCAGACCACGGTCAATCCCTGCGAGGCAACGTCGCCCCCACCCGGGAACCGCAGTGCATCCGCCTCGGTGTGGTACCGCCTCCCGGCAGCAGTCCCGCGTGCCGGGAACGTGCCCTTGCGCTCCATGACGCGCAACGGGTGCGCCGAACGCCCCACGCGGGCGCCAAACTGCGGGATGCGATGGATCTTGTCCATGCCTAACATGGTGCTGTGCAACACAATACAATCCAAAATTGAAGGCTTATCGATGCACGCCCGTTCCAACAGTCCGGTCCCGCACCTGCGGACAGCGGAACAGTATACAAAGCGGGGCCTGCAGTCGGAAAAACCGTCCCCCCGGACGCCTTGATTCCCCGCCCTAAATCAGGCCCCGAAACGTGTCGACATAGGCCACTACGGCAGCGACGTTGAAGGCCAGGAACAGCACGACCACCAGGGCCGTGGCCGCGTCCCGCCACCGCCCCGCGCGGTTGCCCAGAGCCTGTATGCCTCCGGCCATGATTCCCACCGTGATGATGCAGGCCGGGAAGGTATAGCGGGTGTCGGACAGGTGTAGGTCATCCATCCACATGAACCGCGCAATCCACAGGTCGGCTCCAATCCAAATCAGAACCAGGCTGATAGCCAGAAAGCCGTAGGCGGTCAGCAGGCCCCGATCGCGGTTCTCGGATTCGGGATCCTGGAGCAGGGAACGGATATGGACGCCGCTGCCCACGATGCCCAGGGCAAACAGGCCCAGCGTGAGGGGGCCCCAAAGGCCGCCCGGAAGGTTGACACCGCCCCAGGCCAGACGGTTGAACAGGTTGAGCAGCATGAATCGAGGCTGCTGGACCCACAGGATATCCCCGGACCACCGCAGGTCCAGCATGCGGTGCAGCACGGCCGACGGATTCCACTCCGCAACCTCCTGTACCGCCATGTCGATCTGTTTCAGGAAGGCGGGCCAGGCCCGTTCCCCCGACGGATTGCGGACCAGGTTTTCCGCCGAACGATCCCCCCACTGGACATACCGCCCATTGCTGGTCGTGTATACCGGGACCTGATCGGTGTCCACCACACCCTCCATCAGGACCATGCCGTCGTAGTAGACCTGGTTGATCGACTCCTGCGCCACCAAGGTGTACGGCCACAGGAAGACGTACAGGATGACCGCCTCCTTGGGAACCCAGAACTTGCGGGTCACAAACTGGGGCTCTTGAGTCACCCGCACCGGTTCCTCGCTGCCGAGCACTTCGTTGTACATGAAGTTGGCACCCTCGGCCACATAGGCAAAGCCCAGCAACGGGATCTCGACCGGTTCGTCGGCCCAGACCCAGGCGCCGAAGTTCAGGAGAAACTCCGGATGCTGCACAACCCAGTCGTCGTGCAGCCGCTGGTAGATGGGTTCCGCACTCACGACCGCGGGAATGGCGTAGTCGCCGTGGACCGCGTGCTCGTGGACAACCCGGCCCGGTGTGTCGTTCAGCCAGCGCGTTACCCAGAAGGCAGCCTGGTCGAGCCTCAGGGTCACCACCGCCAGAACCACCGCCGCCAACACGGACACCAGCCACAGCCAGCGCCAGCGCCAGCCCAGGTTGTTCCAAAGTCCCATCACCACTGCCAGCGGCGCGAGGGGCAGGATGAACAACAGAGCCTGCTTGGCCGCCACGGTGAAGACCAGGGCTGCCATGATCCACAGGGTATGCAGCAGGGTCATTCGACGCGACAGACCGTGCACCGCGCCCCACAGGAACAGGGAAAAACCGGCCACGGCCACGATGTCGTTGTTGACCGCCGTGGCCAGGTCGGCCACCGGCGCCACCAGGACGACGCAGAGCGGCACCAGCCAGCGCAGTCGATTGCCGGGCCGGGTCAGCGACCGCATCAGTCCGATGCTGGACCAAACCACGATCAGCAGAAAGATGCTGGTCACGGCGCGGCCCGCCAGCAGCTGGGTCGTAATATCAGCCTGCCGGAAAATCCGCAGGGACCATCCCACCCAGTCGTAGTACATCCGGAACTCGACACTCTGGCTGTGGCCCAGGGTGTCAAGGCCGTGGGTGCGCAGATAGTTGGGCGCTGTTAGCTCGCGGTAAAAGGCGTTCTCCACCATGGAACCCAAAGTCTCGCGGACCATGACGGGATCCAGGGGGGTGAACACCGCCGCCTGCTGCGCCGGCACCAGGTTGACCAGGGACCAAGCGTGGCGAAAGTGGGCCGGCTCGTCGAAGTGTTGCCAGGGCGGAACTACAACTTGGAACACGACCACCTGCATGACCACCAGGAGGGTCAGCAGCCACACCTGCAGCCAAAGCCAGCTGACGCGGCCGATCAGTCGGTGGTAACGGGCCTGGAGTGCGGAGGACATGCCGGTAGTTTAAGGCCGAAATGGGTCAAGAGCCCGACGCGGACCATACATCGGAGGTGTCACGCTGAGTGCGCACATGATCGGCCACGTGCTGCACCGTGTCCACCCAAACCCTGTCCGTATTCCGGGCCAGCCAGTCCACCAGTGTCTGCAGGGCCTGTTCCGTCACGGACAGGTGGCCTTCCCCAACCCCGTGAAACGTGAAAATGGCCCAGCGGTTGTCCTCCAGGGTTTCCTCGGCAATCGCCACCAGTTCACCGCCTTGCAGGAACTCCACCGGCAGCGAATTGAGATGGAACAGATCACAGGTTGCAGGGTCGGCGGTCCGCTCGCCCCGGGTCCGCCCCGCGGTACAGTATCGCGCCACTACGGGAACATAGCTCTGGTGGGTGGTGCCTTCTCCAATCCAGGTCTGATAGCAGGGATAGGCAAACGAAACCCGGCCCTGGTCCGGACAGAATGCATGCAGGCGTTCGGCAGCCAGCGCAATATCCTGCTCGATGTCCCACAGGGTCAACATCTCCAGCGGCCGGCGCGTACCGTCGTCGCTCCATCCAAACTGGTTGGAGCAGGGATGGGTAACGGTGTGGTTGCCCAGTTCGTGCCCGCATGCCGCAACGGCGCGCCACGGCTCCAGATCCCGTTCCCAGCCGTCGCGCGGATTGAGATAGAAGGTGCCCTGGAAACCGACGCGATCCAGCATGGGCACGGCCCGTGCCAGTTGGGACGGCATGCCGTCGTCAAACGACAACGACACTGCGGCCTGGCGGGCTTCCGGCCACGAAAACGTCGAGGAGGCAGCTGATGTCTGCATGTTCGCCAACTATTCCGGATGTGTGTGCCTGGACCAGAAAACCAGATCTCCCGCCAGAACCTGTGCGGGAGACGCCAGGGAACCGACTTCCTGGATTCGGATCTCATTTTGCCCGGACGGGCCTTCCGCGGCAAAGGCAATCCAGCGGGAATCTGCGGACCACAGTGTATGGCTGCGGGCGTACTGGTCCGAGAAGTACAGGTACCGCTGCAGGAAATCCGGCGGGCTATGGACCGAGTCAACCTCCCTGATCCCGTCCTCGGACCAAATACGCAGGTTGAAATCACCCGGCCGGCCGGACAAATCCCCTTCCCAGTACAACAGACGCTCCCCATCCGGCGACCAGAACGCGGCCATGACCGGCATTGTGGTGATCTGTTCAAGCGTGGCCGGTTCCAGCGAATAGAGGTACAGCGGCCCGAAGGCATTGACAGGCACCCTGTCCGAGGTTTCAATCACGGCCAGACGGTCGCCTGTCGGATCCGGGTAGACCGCCAGGTGCGAACCCTGATACCAGGTCACCACCTCTTCCTCCCCTGTGTCCAGGTCGGCCCGAACCAGTGTGGCCACACCGTCCCGCAGGTCTCCGTAGACGATCGACTCGCTGTCCGGCAACCAAGCCGGCGCCGCGAACGCCGAACTGGAATCCGTAATAGGCTGCGGTTGCTCGGGCGAACCGGCCCACACGATGCTGGCGTTCCTGTGCACCAGCATTCGTTCCCCGTCCGGCGCCCAATCGTAGTAGAACGGAGCACCCACATCGACGATGCGCGCCGTGCCGTCGCCGGAACCCTCCATGTCAATTACACTCATGGCCATCGTGGGTTGGCCATCCACCACCCAGTTGCCGAGCAACGACAGCCTGGTACCCTGCGGATTCCAGTACATGTAGAAGGGCGGAAAGACCGTGGCCACGCGCAAACGGACGGTGCCTGCGGTATCCGCCACCAGGACCTGCCCGGAAGCCCGCGTACCGTCAAGCTCCGACCGCACCCAGGCCAGTTCGGCGGCAACCGGAGACCACACCGGTTGCCCATGGACCACCGTGGCGGAGGCGTCGTCCGTCAGTTGAACCCTCTCGCCTGTGGCTGGATCCACTACCACCAGATTGCCGTCGGCCTCTCGCACGACCAGCAATTGGTGTCCGGTCAACCGTTCGGGGGGTATCGTGAACTGCGGCGGAGCAGGAACCGGCGGAGGCGTACAGGCAGCTGCGGCCACAACCACGCACACCATCGCCAGGACGAACGGAACCACCCCGAGGCGCCCGTACATTCTCATGTCCAGTTCCTTGACCATCGGGTCGTTTTGCCAACGCGGAATCGTCTTGGCGATTGCCTAACGAACGCCGAAACCTGTTCTTACCGACCGGATTGACGCGCAAAAGGGGGCAATATCGCCCTGGCACCGCCAGATCCGGCCGGTAGTTTGAACGAACTTCGCTGTTGCCGCACCCGTGATTCGCCATTCCTGTCCGGGACGGCCCGGCGCTCGACCTCACTTCCCATGGGGGTGTCGATGGAAAATGCCCCTGGCATGCATCCGCTGGTGCAGCCGATTGTAGGCCTGTTCCAAGACTAGGCGCATGGCCTGGAAGCGCTGTTCGTCCGGCCGGGTGGCAATGGTTTCCAGGTAGGCCTGTGTGCCTTCAATCTGTGCCAACAGGGAGACCGCAGCCTCGTCGTTGAAGTGGGCCGAACCTTCCAACGTAACCATGATGGCCGAGGAGTGGGCCGCGATGCGTTCGGGATCCTCGGTATAGGTTCCGCGCACCCGTACGGCGATCCAGGTTGACTCCGTAACCTGTACCGAGCAGGCACCCTTCAGGGCACGACCGCCGTTGCCGTCCTCGAGCTGGACGATTCTGCCGCCGACAATCACCTCCACCCGGTGAATCGGCACCCGGACCGATTCGACCTTCCACTCCACGGCAACCGTGCCGCCGGATGCCGGCAGACGAACCCTGGTCCCGGGCCTCTGTCCTTCCACCCCAACGTCCACCAGCGGTCCGATTGTCACGAACGTGTCACCGTCGCGGACGGCGTCCATCCAGTTTTCGTAGGTGAATTCTCGGGCTCCCAGGTTGGCATAGGTCCGTACCCCGCCCAGCAGTGCGCTGGCCATCATCTTGTCCGAACCCCCAACCACCGGAATGTGGTACCCGAGGTTCAGGAAGCGGTACCAGTCGGCGATGCCGTACTTGCTGATCTGCTGACTGTACGGATTCATCACCATCATTTCGATGCCGTGCACCAAACCCAGAACCACGTCGGCCGCCCGTTCGCCTTGGGGATTGGGCCCGTGGGGCGAAATGACCAAGCCGCCCTGCTCAATGCAGCGCCGGGACCACTGGGCCATGGTGACTTCCTGCGCATCGCCAATGGCGGACTCGTTGGGACCGCCCGTGCACAGGGGGTGGATCATCTCGCCCGAGTAACCCAGCAGCGAGACATGGCCGAGCACGTGCATGCGGTTTTCGGTACCGACCCGGACCAGGTACTCGCCGTCGCCGCCGAAGTCGCGGGCGCCCAAGGTGGTGGCGCCATCGAAGTCGGTGACATTGGAGAACATCTCCCCCCATTGGCTGGCCAGCAGGTTGACCACGTTGAGACCCTCGGCAGCGCCTTCCAAGAGAGCCGTGGTCGGGCTTAGGAAATGGACGTGCGTGTCGGCCGACACCCATCCCTGTTCCCGCCACCGGAGCACGCGGTCCAGTTCAACGACGACCTCCTCGGTCTCCGGCCCGATGTCCAGGACTTCCCGGTGGGGTAGCGCTTCCAGCCCATACACGGCTTCGAGGTACACGGGTCCCAGAGGCAGTTCAGCCTCGACGTCCCCGTGCACGTAGGCGTACTGGTTGGCACCGTTCACGAACTCCCCGTAGTTGTCCTCGAACCAGTGGCCGTTGACCCGCCGGTGCCCGCCGCGCGGCGGCAGGTACTCGCCGTGGGCGCCGTGCAGATGCAGACGGACGGCAATGGGCTGTCCGTTCTCCCTAAGGCGGAAGCGAAGCTTCACCGGCCGGCTGGCCGGTTCGATCACCTGCAAGCCGGCCTCCGCATCGGGATCTTGCGCCAGGTCGGCCACCAGACTGCACCCCTCCTTGGTGGCCGCATACAGTCGAGCATCGGGATGGGCGGCGTATTCGACCACGATTTCGTCGGTGCTGACAGCCGGTTGCCGGTCGAATGGATCCGGCTTCCAGGATTCGGGATCGTAGACGAGTACGGGACGGGCCGAGATGACCATGCCCATATCCATATCCAAGCCCAGGACATCCTCGGTCTCCGAGATTGCCAATCCTGGTGGCAGGGGCACCCGCAGTTTGCGACGCGGCTCCCAGCGCAACGGGTTTTGTGCCGTTTGCACCAGCGACAGGCCAAAGATGGCAGCCTCCTCGCCGCGACTCGTCAGTTCCAGCGTGTCCAATGGCAAGTCCGGATGTGGATTGGGCATGGCATACACCCACAGGTTTTCTCCCTCACTGCCCGACTGCCTGCCCGAATTGTGGCGAACCTCTCCGTACCCGTAGCTGGTGCGGGGAGTGACACCCATGGCATAGGCTTCCATCATCGTCGGGTCCACGGTGTGTGGCCGGTGGGGAACGGCTTCGAAGGCACTGGCACCCCAGCCAATCCGCAACTGTTGGATCGCAAACCTCCTGCGAATGGGTTGTGCGTGACGGGATCCGTCGGTATAGACCAGCGCGTATTCCGCTACCGGGTCGCCCACCGAATTGCCATCCCTTGAATCATCCGCAAATCCCGCCAGGTAGTTGGTTTTGATGTCCTCAACACAATGCAGGAAGACCAGCCAGTTGGCGAGGGAACCATCCAGCGCGACATGCACCGTGTCGTCCGTCAGGTGAATCACATCCGGGTCCGGCGACGAAGCCCCACCCAACAGGAACGGCACGCCCCAAAAGGCAGCTTCGCCGTATCCCGGATCCAAAGCCGTTCCGGGGTGAAGTGCGGCCGGCAGACCGGCCCGCGTTGCATTGAAGACGGCCGACAGGTCTATGGGGCGGCCAAGAGGCGTTGCGGGAACTTGGGACATGCTTTGCTTGCTCTGGGATTTGATTCGCCGGGAAATCGCTGTTCGCAGTTGGTTCGCGAGGCCGACGCGATGTCAGGCAACCGGAACAGCGGGAAAGGGTTGCCGGTGAAGGAACCGAAGTAGTACCCCCGCTCAGCGACGGTACAGTCTACAGAAGGCACAAGGTGTGCATAGGCGGCAACGGACCTGCCGCTTGACGAGACCTCACAGGGAGCAGCATCACAACGAGTGCGCCGACTGATCATCCCCGATCAGAATTTGGCAGCCAACAACAAAGGAGCAGGAAACGGACAGGGATTGAACGGGCTCCGTGTCGCATGGGTTCGAACTCGTCAGTCGCCATCAAGAAACGGGTCGGGGTATGCACTGGGTGGTGCCAGCATGGCCTTTTGCCGCCTCGTCATCGTTGGATAGTCGTCGGCATTGAAGTACCGGTTGGCCCAGGACATGGCGGGCGGGGAATATTTGTAGAAGATGGTGCGCCGCTCCTGGCCCCGCCAAGGAAGCGTACCGTGGGTCATGGCCTCAGTGAACAGGATGGCGGTTCCCGCCCTGCCGGTGACCTTGGCCACAAACGGCAGGTCCTGGCTCCCATCCAGTTCCTTCCAATGGCTCGGAAACGCGTAGTTGCTCTTGTGACTGCCGGGTACGGCCGCAAAGCCGCCGTCGCCCGGGTTCACGTCATACAGGTTGTAGGCCACAACGAACAGGCCGTTGCGTATCGTGTTGTTCCGGTGCCGGTAGTAGTGCGTGGGATGCAAGGGTGTCGCGCCGCCGTGCAGCGAGGTTCCAATGGGACCCTTGCCCGACCTGATGATGTCGAGATAGACGTGATCCAACCGCAGGGGATCGCCGATCAGTTCCGCCAGGTAGTCAACGATGCGCGGGTTGTCGACCAGTTCCTGGTACGGCTGACCCCACATTCCAACAGGTCAAGAAACCGATGTGTGTGGTCTTCCGCAGCCACCTCGTCCGCGATGCGCCGATCCAGAATTTTGTTCAATGCGGTCAGTTGATTGGCATCCAGGGCGTCTTCCACCACCAGATACCCCTGCAGGTCAAACAGATACCGTTCATCCCCGTTCATGCTCAAGTTCCTTCCAGATTACTTCCCGATCTTGTCCCGATGCTACGGACAGGTCCGCCGGCACATCCGATAACGACACGACAACCGCAATGTGCCCGAAGTCGAACCGACCAGGTCATGGCCGGATCTTGGGTCGGAAACACCGCAGGCCCTGCCGCTCAGTCATCTGCATTGGCCAGGGTGGGACCGTACGGCAACAACGCCACCGTGCCGTACGGGTTGAAGATGTGATCGTCCTCCTGGCGGGCGAACTCCCAAAGATGTTTGATTAAATCCTTGCGCACTTCCTCGTACGAAGGGTCGTCAATCCGGTTCACTATCTCGTGCGGGTCCTTTTCCAGGTCGTAGAACTCATCGAAGTCAAACCCGTTGAACACATACTTGAACCGGTCGCTGAAGACAGCCCGTTGGGTGTAGTACAACTCGACTCCATTCAGCTGGGTGCACAGATGGGAGCGCCAGTTGTCGGGCTCCCTGTCCTCAAGAAACGACACCAAACTTGCTCCCGTGTGTCGCTGGTCACTGGACACTCCAGCCAAGTCCAGAAATGTGGGGGCAAAGTCGGCCATGGACACAAGCCGGTCCACACTTCTGCCAGGGTTGCGGATGCCGTTGGGCCAGCGCGCGATGCAAGGCACGTGGTACGCCTCCCGGAAGGCGGGAATCCCCTTGAGATACAGGCCGTGCGCGCCGCAGTAGTCGCCATGGTCCGACATGAACAGGACCAGGGTGTCGTCGGCCTGTCCCGTTGCCTCCAGGGCATCGAGCACCTCGCCGAACAGGGCGTCTTCCAGCGTGCAGTAGGCCCAATAGTGGGCAATCGAGTCCCGAACCTCGTCGGGGGTCAGTTGATCCCACAGCTGCCTGCGCTGCCGCTGGTATACGGCCGGCTTGTCGCGCAGGCTGTCTCCATAGCTTTCCGGCAACTCGATGCCGGCCGCGTCGTACATGTCCCGGTAGCGCCTGGGGACGTTAAAGGGATCGTGCGGTCCGATGGGGCCGACCCACATCATCCAGGGCGTGTCTTCCCTGGCGGCCTCGTTGTGCAGCCAATCCACGGCCTGGCTGACAACCCGGTAGTCCGCAAGGTCCTCGTAGGCCTTGTCTCCCGAGTCCTCCAGGGTACGGTACACCTCGAAATCCCCCCAGCCCGGGCGTTGCACGTGTCCCGGTATCCGTGGCGGAAGCCTCTCTTCATAAGCCAAACCTGCCCACCTGTCCACATCCTTGAGCACGGACCGGCCGGATGCCTTGACCGGTGTGGAGGGCGCCAGTTCGTCCCAGCCGCGATCCGCCGCGGACTCGCAGGCGGACACATGCCATTTGCCGCTGAACGGCATGCGGTACCCGCTCTCCCGCAATCGCTCCGAGAACGTTTCAACCCCTTCGTTCAAGCCGTAGTTGATGGCGGTACTGGTGTTGACGTTGTTGTGGATCCCGTGCCGACTGGGATACAAACCCGTGAAGAAAGTGGCGCGCGATGGACAGCAGTGTGCGGTAGGCGCATAGGTTGACGCAAAGGTGATGCCTTCTGACGCAAACCGTTCCGCTCGGGGCGTGATGCAGGGATGGGCCGGCGAAACCACGTCGGCTTGTTCCTGGTCCGTCATGAACACAAGGATATTGGGACGCACGAACGCAACTCTCCTAATTTGAGCCCGCAGGGGGATGAAAGTCAATCCCGGTTTCAGCAAACCCGTCACACGGTAAAAATCAAGATCAACCAGGGATGGCAATCCAACGGCGCAAGGTCCGGCCTGACGCGTATGATGGGTTTTGGCAGTCTAACCCACCGAGTTGCAGGACCCGGCTACGGTCGTCATCGAACCCGCAGGTTTGGTGCACGAATGGCCACCGACCCTGACAATCCCCCACTGGTGAGCTGAACAACCTCGGATACGGCAGAGCTTGTCTTCTCCGCCATGTACGCCGCCACACACAACGATTCAACCAGAAAAAGACAGAGTTGATCTTGCTAAGATCGATGCCAACCGCCTCCGTCCATTGCATTCCACGGTTTCCTCATGCAGCTTTGCACGCCAGATCAGGCCAACGTTTCGGAACAGCAACTGTCCAGACTCGACGCGTCGATGCAGGGGGCGATCGACAAAGGCCACTTGAACGGCATTCAGGTTCTGCTGGCACGCCAGGACAAGCCCTTCCACTTCGCCTCGTTCGGCTGGCAGGACAAGGAAAACGATGTCCCGATAGCCGACGACACGATCTTCCGCATCTATTCGATGACGAAACCCATCGTGAGTGTGGCCACCATGATGCTGTTCGAAGAAGGACGTCTTCAGATTGCCGACCCGGTAGGAGAGTACCTGCCCGCGTTCCACAACCTCAAGGTCTATGTCGATGAGAACACCACCGCCAACCTCGAGCGGCCGGTTCTCGTCCGGGACCTGCTGATGCACACGGCCGGCCTCACCTACGGATTTGACGAACACCCCGTGGACCGCATGTACGCGGAAGCCCAAGTTCTCGACCGTCAGTTGACTCCCGATGAAGTCCTGGACCGGCTGTGCCGCATCCCCCTGGTCTTCCAACCAGGTTCGCAGTGGCGCTACAGCATTGCCACGGACGTACTCGGAGAGGTTGTTGCCGCGGTCACAGGCAAGACCCTGGGCGAATCCCTGAACGAAATGATCTTCGAGCCCTTGGGCATGAAGGACACCCGGTTCCAGGTGCCTGAAGAAGATCTGGAGCGGCTATCGGTCAACTACCAAGCCAATCACTACGGCCGGCTGGAGCCCATGCCCAGACCGGACCGGGACCCGGTGGTAATCGGGGTCAAGACGGAATCCGGCGGCGGCGGGCTGGTGGGCACCACGGCAGACTATTTCCGATTCGCACAAATGCTCCTCAACGAAGGCACCTTGGACGGGGTGCGCATCCTTGGACCGCGCACGGTCCGCTACATGGCTACCGACCACCTCAAGAAAGGAATGGAGGTCTTCGGCAACGTGGACGGCGGCTACGGCGCGTACGGGTTCGGCTTGGGTTTCAGGGTGTTAAAAATTCCGGGCCGCCACCGACATCTCTCGGGGGTCGGCGAGTATGGCTGGGCCGGTGCCGCCAACACCTACTTCTGGATCGATCCCAACGCGGATCTGCTGGGCATCTTCATGTCCCAACTGATGCCGTCCGGCCTGCATGACGTTGCCCGCATGTTCCAGAGCCAGGCCTACGCGGCCCTGAACGACTGAACCAGACCGGCCACGGAATCGATGCGCCAAGGCCACACGGCGGTGGTCGCCCGCAACGCAGCCTGGAACAGTACCTTCACAACCGAGCCGTGGCAGTCGGCCTGACCCGCCGGGGCCATCGCTGCACGCAGCCACCCGCAGCAGCCCTGCGGACGCTGTTCAGCCGGAACTTTGACAGGCACCATCCTGCTAAAATCGACTGCAACCGCACCCGCCTATTGCATTCCATGGGATCCCCATGCAGCTTTGCACGCCAGACCAGGCCAACGTTTCGGAACAGCAACTGTCCAGACTCGACGCGTCGATGCAGGCGGTGGTCGACAAGGGCCAGTTGAACGGCATCCAGGTCCTGCTGGCGCGCCGGGACAAGCCCTTCCACTTTGCCTCGTTCGGCTGGCAGGACAAGGCCAACGATGTCTCCATGACCAACGACACGATCTTCCGCATCTACTCGATGACAAAGCCCATCGTGAGTGTTGCCGCCATGATGCTGTTCGAAGAAGGACATCTCCAGATCGCCGATCCGGTGGGGGAGTACCTGCCCGGGTTCCATCAGCTCAAGGTTTACATCGACGGGAACACCAATGCCAACCTCGAACGACCGATCCTGATCAAGGATCTGCTGACCCACACAGCAGGCTTGACCTATGGCTTCGATCCGGACCATCCCGTGGACCGTAAGTATGCGGATGTCCAAATTCTCGACCTCCAGTCGTCTCCGGACGATTTTCTCGCCCACCTTTGTCGCTTCCCCTTGTTGTTTCAGCCGGGAACGAAATGGCGCTACAGCGTGGCCACCGACGTGCTTGGGATGGTTGTGGCTGCAATCAGGGGTCAATCTCTGGGGGAAGCCCTGAACTCGATGATCTTCGAGCCGCTGGGCATGCAGGACACCCGGTTCCAGGTACCGGAGGCGGATCTGCATCGGCTGTCGGTCAATTATCAGGAGACCTCCCGCGGCAGGTTGTCTCCCATGCCCAACCCGGAGCGGGATCCGGTGGTTGTCGGGGTCAAACGGGAATCGGGCGGCGGCGGATTGGTTGGCACGACGACGGACTATTACCGGTTCGCCCAAATGCTCCTTAACGAAGGGGCTGTGGATGGAGTGCGCCTGTTGGGGCCGCGCACGATCCGCTACATGACCACCAACCACCTCACGAAGGACATGACAGAGGTCTTCGGCGACGAGCAGATTGGCTATGGGGCCTATGGCTTCGGCCTGGGTTTCAGGGTGATGCAGAACCCCGGCCGCCACCGGTACCTTACAGGGGTGGGCGAGTACGGCTGGGCCGGAGCCGCCAACACCCACTTCTGGATCGATCCCAATGCGGACTTGATCGGCATCTTCATGTCCCAGTTGATGCCATCCAACCTGCACCTCGCCCACTTGTTCCAGAGCCAAGCCTACGCGGCCCTGAACGACTGAACCGAACAGGACCGGCACCGGAACCACTGCCATGCGCCAAAGCCACACGGCAGTCGTCGCCCGCAACGCAGCCTGGAACGGCCCCTTCGCGACCGAACCGTGGGAGGCGGCGTGGGCCGCCGAAGCCATCTATTTTGTCCGGCTGCTGACTCCTGTCGCGTTTCGGGTGATCATGCAATACAGCGTGGAAATCTCCCCTGACGGAATCCACTGGGTGGAACTGTCCCAAGGCACATTCGACTTCAACGAACACAACGTTCTGGCGTACAGGCAACTGAAGCACTTTGGAGGTTGGCTGCGCCTGTCGGGGAACGTGCATTGCTACGCTACACATCCCGACCAGATGCAAGATGTTCGCTTCATGGCCTATCTGACTCTCAAATCGTGACCCGCAACCTGCCGCCGGCTCTGGACCTCTTCGATCCCCTGGATCGCATCCTGGTCCACGACGACTTCAACCACGGTATGCAGGGGTGGACCGGCCTCGTCGGCAACTACGAGGACTCGCTCGACTCCATGCTGCCGGAGTACGCGGACCTGCGTGATCCGATGCTCAGCAACCTCACGGTCTGGGACACGGGCACGGACGGCTCGCTCCATGGCAACTACGCAATGAAGCTGGCCACACTCCCGCGGCCCGGTGCCCTGTCGGTCGCGATCAAGCGCCTGACCTGGCGTGCAGCCACGCGCATCAGATGGGAATCGATTGTGAACTTCAAGCCGGAAGCGTCGGAACTCAAGCTCTCCAGCACCGACGTTCGCGCGTTCGGCATCCTCCTCGATCTGCAGGACGGCGATCGCAAGGCTCATCCCCACCGGGTCATGCCGCACATTCGCTACCTCAACGCGGATGAATCCGACAGAAGGGAACAGTGGCAGTACAAGAGCACGCATCGGACCGTCCACGACATCGGCGGCCGGGGGGAGACCAAGTCGCACTTCCATCTGGGACCCGATGGCTGGAACGACCTTCCGAACGGCGGCCAACGGCTCTGCTACAACGAAATCGCAACCAAGCACAACTGGTACTACCTAAGGTTGGACTTCGACCTGCGGGACATGCAGTTCCGGGAATTCCAGTGCAACAATCGCACTTATGAATGCCGGGACATTGACCCCATCCGCATACCCGCCATGCCCAACCTCTGGTGCATGCTGAACCTGGCCTACTTTGTGGAATCCAACAGCGCCAAGCGCGCGTTCCTGTATGTGGACTCGTCGCTCCTGTCCACCGACGGGGAGTGACGCGGAGGGTTACGCCTCGGTCCGCAGAACCGGGATGTCCCAAACCCGAGCCAGCCAGGCGAACAACGCGATGATGCCCACCCCGGCCAGGGGATACAGGGCCAGCGGCTCCAAGGCGGCCTGAAGCCCGAACCGGTCCGCGGTCCAGCCAGCCAGCCCGGCGCCAATGCCCGAGGGAACCCAACCCAGTCCCATAATCAGGGCCGCCGCCAGACCGGTTCGGGTCGGGATGAGCCTGCGGGCCAGCAAAACCGGCACAGGAAGGGTGGCGCCCAAGGCAAATCCGAAGACACCGACGCAGGGAAGCAGGGCCCAGACGGGCACGCGGACCACTGCCCATGAGGCCAGCGCAACCCCGGCCAACGCCACAGCCAGGACTTTCCACCCGGAAAACCGATCCGCGGTGTAGCCTCCCACAAAGTTGCCAACCGCGCCCATCAACGCGGACAGGGCCAGAAGCTCGCCTCCCAGCATCGAGTTGTCGAACTTGTCCAGGACCCACGCCGGGACGTAAGTGGACACGGCCCCCAAGACCCACGAGCGCGTCATGGTGGACAACACCAGCAGTCCCAGGAGCACAACCACGGTGCGGGGGATCGGCTCTACGGTGCCTGTGGAGTTGCGTTTGGACACTCTGCGGGCCCGCACTGCCTCGGGCACCAACACCTTCAATCCCAGGAAGACCATCGCAGCCGAAACAAGCGCCACCGGCAGGTACAGCAGGGTGGCCGGCAGGCCCCAGGCCGGAAGCAGGTAGTTGATCAGCAGCGGAGACACGGCCACGCCCAACGTGCCGCCGAGGGAAAAGACGGAGAACATGGTCCCGGGATTGCGGACCGCAACGGACAGCGCCACCGCCGCGGCCGCAGGATGGAACGCAGCGGACCCCAGGCTTGCGGCGACCACGACGATGCTCAGCCACGCGAATGTCGGCATAACGCCGGACAGGGCCATGCACAAACCGACCCAAACAACGCTGAGCGGGACTATCAACTCGGGCTGCCAACGGTCCGCCAGCCAACCGAAACAAGGCTGGGCGCCTGCGGTGACGGACAGGGCTACAAACGTAAGCGCTCCGATCCGGGCATAGTCAACACCCAGGTTTAGCACCAGCAAGGGCACGATTACCGGCAGAAAATGGTGGCATCCTTCCAAGGCCAGGTGGGAGTAGGACATCAGTCCGATCATCCCGTGGGACTTGCGGTCCCGTCCCCACGAACGCAGGGAATCGACGGGCAGCTTCAGTACCGTGGCCATGGTTCAAACCAAGGGCAATCCGGGTGCGGCAGCAGACAACGGGATGGGTCGGCGCCCACCGATGCCCGGCGGTATTTGGATGCCTAACCGACGCCGACGTCCCTACGCAGATCCATCCACAACCGTTCCACCTGCCGCCGGCAATCGCGGCCCAGTGCGGCATTGGTGTGCCGTGCATCAATGTCCAACACGTCCCAATACTCGAATCGGTCCCGATAGGTGGGAAACCTGGCTGCGACCACCGGTTCGTGCTCGGACCGGCAGAGGGCAATCAGTCTCTCGGCCTGCCGAATGTCCAACTCGGTCAGCTGCATCGGATCCCGCTTGTCGCCTTCGGTCACGTCAACCCCGACCACCTGCAGGGCCTGGCCGGCGTAGTAGGACATGCCCTGCATCCGGCTGCGATCCACAACCAGGCCACGCGACTCGGCGCGCAATCCGGTGCCCCTGGCCAAATGGTTGAAGTACAGGTGGGCAAACCGGCTGCGGTAGTAGTTCAGGGTGCAGACGAACAGCACCGCAGGCGGCGCGGCAGGCGAAGAGCGCATTGGGACAGTGGCAGTCAGGGGGTCGGTTCCGGCGGATCGTCGCTTTCGAGGTCGTCCAGGATCTGGCCCAGTTCGCTCTTCCACACCTGCTCGTAGGGCAGGAACGAGTTCTCCTCGAACTCTTCGTCCAGCCGGTCGAAGTAGCGCGCGAGCCGTTCGTGGCCGGACTTGGCGCTGAGTTGTTCGACCTTGTCCGTCAGGGACTGTGTCAGCTTGAAACTCTTCTCTTCAAGGTCCGACAGATCAATGCGCAGCTTGAACATTGCATTGACGCGGCGCATCAGTTCATGCCATGCCCGGAAGTCGAACTCCACCCGCATGCCCTGTTCCGACAGGTTCAACTGCGAGAAGTCGTAGGCCGGGACCATGGAGTAGAAGTTGCAGTACTCCACCTCCCGTTCGAAGGCCGTGGCCGACAGGTAGCTGCCCAGCGACGCGCCCCCCTTGTAGTTGGAGTAGGACACGGCATATGTGTCCAGCTCCTGACGCATGCGGGGCAGGCTGAAGGAACACGATACCATGCGGTCGCGCCGGAAGGGCATGGCTCCGTAGACCCCGCCCAGCCCGACCACGCGGCTCACGCGCATGTGGTGCATGGCGTCGAAAAAGGCCTGCGCGTACCGGTCCACGTCAATGTGGGGTTCGGTGCCCTGGAAAATCACCAGGCCGCGGTCGCCTTCCCCCACGAAGTAGATGTCGTTGTACGGCCGCTGGACCTTGCTCGCGAAGCCGTCGTCGAATTCGATTTGGGGGCGCATCAAATCATGCGTGCCGGGCAACTGAAACAGATAGTTCCCCTTGTCCAGCAGCCGTCCGATGCGTCGGGCCTCCAGATGGTCGACCAAATACTGCGGCAAATCGGACGATACCGACCCTGCGTTGGCCCACTGTTCCCAGCCGGCTACCGCGAAGACCTCGGCGGTCTCGGGCACATCCCAGATCTCAAACGAGTTGGCCATCCGAATCTCCGGGCCTTTGGAACCTCTGCCCCGACGTTGCAACATGCTTGAATCATGGTCCCACCCGTCGGGCATCCGGCCTCGGCGGACTCCGCCCATGCCGACATTCAAGCGTTTGCAGTATAGCCCAGCAGGTTCAAGGCGGATCGGAGAGCGTGTTCGTCCTCTGTTGACACCCACCGTGTGCAGTCGGTTGCCGTCGGGGACAGCCGGTGGGCGCGCCGGCTTCCGCCCGCGTCCCGTCCCCGTGTGTCCTGGCCCGATCCGGGCATTTGCAGTTCAATGCCTCGGATCGGTCCGTTACCTTAACCGATCGCTCGGACACAATGCCGCACCGCCACTTCGACTCGAATCCACAACCCTCCATGGACATGACCGAACTGCCTCAGCTTGCCATCCTGCCCGGACTTGTCAGGCACCTGCTCCGCCTGGACTTCGTCGACGAGGTGTACCTGTCGGGCAGTCTGGGCCGCGGACAGGGAGATCGCTACAGTGACGTGGACTTGCAAGTCGCCGTGACGCGCAACTTCTCCGATTTCCTGAGTCCGACCATCTTGGCCGAGTTGTTGGGGGCTCCGCCTCTGGCCCTGAAGCAGATCAACCTGGGACCGCACCTGTGGCTTCACAACATGATCCTGGCGGACGGCACCATGCTGGATCTTGTGTGCCGAACCGACATCGAGTTCGCCGACACGGAACAGTGGACCCGATTGGATGGCCGGGAGTGGCCGCCTATCGACCTTGAGGTCCCGAAACCATCCACGGTGTGGGCTCCGCAGGCTGCAACCGCCGATGAAATCGCCGAAGCCGTGGAACTGTTCTGGGTCACCATCCACAAGCACAGGCGGGGGTTGATCCGCAAACAGGACCTAGCCATATGGACAGGCATCCGCTACTCGATCTGCGACTTGCTGCGCCTCCAGTTCATCGCCGCCACCGACCGCGATCCCGGCGGTCTCATGCACATGGGCATCTACGAACTGTCCGGCACCAGCAACTGGCTGGAGAATCATGCCGACTGGGACTGGAGAACCGTCCTGGCTTGGAGCCAGGATCCGAACTGGCCCCGGACCGTCTCGCGGCTGACCGACGCCGGCAGCAAGGTTTGCCGCGAACTAACGGCAACCTGGGCACTGCCTGCCAGGTTGACCGAACTGGCCGACCGGGTGAGCGCGGACTGGGATCAGGCCGTCGCCGACGACTATCACCAGCCCGAAGGTTGACCCCCAGTACGATTGCCGTGTGAAACCTTGTGCTGGCCGCAGCACCTGGGGGGCTCCCGCCAGCCAGTCTGTGGCCTGGATATTCCAACCTGCTCCAGTGCCGGCTTCCCGAGCTGTCCTGCCACCTACGCTGCAGTCGTTGCAACACAGGTGCAATGTGTGTCGAAAGGGGAGTGCCGGCCGGTGATCGGCCGGCACTCCCCGGAATTCATGCCCTCACCCAACGGGTGAGTTCAGTGAACGGGGCAGTCCCGCTATTCCAACCCGTACAGGCCGGCTCCGACCGCAACGATCTCGCCATCCAACTCAACGCCCACGACATACGAAGTCTTGCGCTCTTCGTCGCCCGTGGCAGGGTTTTGCCAAATGTAGCTCGTAAACCCTTTGCCTTCCTCGCTGTTGGCGATGTCCTTGATGTTTTGGTTCAACAAGGTGCCGTCGACATCCACATCGCCGCAGTCGTTTGCGTCCGCCCGGTATTCCAGCGGGTACACAATGCTGACGCACTGCTGGTTGACGACAAAGATGTAGGTTGAACTCTCAATCCAGGTGGGATGGTTCAGCAGAAGGTCAAAGGCGTTCGTGCCTCTGGTCGCCACCATATCGGCTGCGCAGGAGACAAACAGTTCCAATTCGGCCCTGGTGTCCACATCCCTGGCAACCGGCATGTCGAGACAGGCCTTGTCGGTGGCAACATAAAGGCCGGCCCCCAAAATGTAGTCGAAACCGTCGATTTTGACGTTCCTGACATAGCTGATCTTGGGTTCCGTCGCACCGGTTGCGGGGTTGGTGAACTCATAGTACGTGTATCCGTCACCGTAGTGTGCGGTAATGGCCGCCATCTCCTTCACGAATTCAAATCCGGTCGAATCGACCAGACCGCCGAGATACTGTCCCTCAAGCGACGGATGGACGACCGCGTCCAAGGACAGGCGGTCCAACAGGAATATGTAGATAGGACCGGACTGCCAGCGCGCATTCGAACCCAGGTCGTGAAGGGCAACCAGGCCGCGCTGCTTGAGTTCCAGTTCCGCGCACCGGACGAACTGCTCGACGTCGGTCCGCGTGTACACAAGACTGGCACGGACTCGGTTGGGACTGCAGGTGCCCGGTGCCGCAGTCGGATAGAAACCGGCACCCAGGATGGCACTGCGCTCCCCGTGAGGCTCCCGAACCGACATCACATAGGAAACTTTGGGGGAACTCTCACCGGTAACGGGATTGCCGAAGCGATAGGTGACAAAGCCGCTCCCAAACGTACCCGCGGTGTACACCATGCGCCGGCGGTGCATTTTGCCGTCCTCATCGACACGGTCGGGACTATCGTTGGCGTCTCCCGGTGCCGACAGACCACCTGCACTGAAAATGAGATAGCCATCGGTGTCGAGGGCAAACAAATACATGGCTCCGTCCTTCCACTTGGGATCGTTGTGGAAGTCGGTCTCCGCCTGCGTCCAGCCCACGTCAGACACATGCTGTTCGGCACACCGAACGAAGTTCGCCAGCGCCGCACGGGTCTGAAGGGCACCCAGCCGGCCAATCGAGATTGTGTTGCAGTCGTAGTCGCCCACCGCCAGAGAAGGGACGGACATCAATGCCAGAAATGCGGCCGCAACGGCAATCGCCTGCCCAAACCGCTGCAATGTGTTAACCATGGTCCTACCTTGTAACTCTCCCTGGTAATTGTCCGCTCCCGGAAAGCCGGGTAATGGCCCCCTGAGGATTTTGTCCGGGGCACACAAAAATATCACCATCGGCGTCCCGGCGCTGCCCAAACATGCCAGTCGTTGGCTCCGGGACCAATCCCGCGGGTCCGCCGTTGCCCCCGGAACCACCAAGCCCGAACGGCCCGGCGGATGTGGTGGCTACCACGACCGATCGCCGGTTCCAACTTGCCGGAACCAGCCCTACGATGCGCCTTCTGTCCGTTGCACCAGTTCGGTTACGAGCGCAGTCCATCCGGTTTGATGGCTTGCGCCCAAACCCTTGCCCGTGTCGCCGTCGAAGTACTCATGGAAAAGCAGCGGATCCGACGCGGTGCCGGCGACGGTTCCCGTCTGATACGGGCGCCTGCCGTCGGGACCGTCCCGAAACAGGCTCGCAAGACGCCGGGACAGTTCCTGGGCGACCGCCTCAAGGGTCATGAATTGTCCCGACCCGGTGGGACACTCCACGGTGAAACCTCCGCCCAGGACCTCGTGGAACCGTTCCAGCGCTTCAATCAGAAGGTAGTTGATGGGGAACCAGACTGGTCCACGCCAGTTGGAATTGCCGCCGAACAAGCGGGAACGGGACTCGCCCGGTTCATATCCCACTCCGAAGACGGCCCCGTCCAGCATCAGCGTCACCGGCTCCTCGGCGTGGGCCTTGGACAGCGAGCGAATCCCATAGGGTGACAGGAACTCGTCCTCAGACAGGACGCGCTCCAGGATGCGGCGCAGGCGCGAGGGGGATACCAGGGCAAACATCGTGTGACGGTGATGATCTTCCTCTACATCAACCGTGCTGATGGTGGAAGCCAGATCCGACCAGTACTGGTGGAACATGGCAGCCCGTCGCAGGAATGTAACCATGTGTGGTCCGATCGGGCCATCGTCATTCCCGTGTTCAAGGTGTTCAAGCGAAGCGACGGCAAACAGGGGTACCAGGCCCACCATGGATCTGACCTTGAGTGGATGGACCGAACCGTCCGGCAAGTGCAGGACATCGTAGAAGAACCCATCCTCTTCGTCCCACATGTCCAGCCCGGTTTCATTGGAGCCGTTGACGGCAAATGCGATCCGCAGGAAATGTTCGTAGAACTTGGTGGCAAGGCCCAGGTAGGAACTGTCCGTGCTTGCCAGGTAGAGCGCGATCTTCATCATCTCCAGCGCGTAGAACCCCATCCAGGCCGTGCCGTCCGCTTGTGCCAGTTGCCCTCCGGTCGGAAGCCCCTTGCTGCGGTCGAACAGGCTGATGTTGTCCATTCCCAGAAAGCCTCCCGAGAACACGTTGTTGCCGTCCTCATCCTTGCGATTGACCCACCAGGTGAAGTTCAGCAGAAGCTTGTGGAACACACTCTTCAGAAACACAAGGTCCAGCTTGCCGGTAGCCGCGGCATCCATCTGGAATACCCTCCAGGTTCCCCAGGCATGCACCGGGGGATTGACATCCCCGAAGTTCCACTCGTACGCCGGCAGCTGGCCGTTGGGGTGGATGTACCACTCCCGGGTGACGAGTTTGAGCTGCCGCTTGGCGAAGTCCGGATCGACCCGCGTCAGCGGAATGCAGTGGAAGGCCAGGTCCCACACCGCGTACCAGGGATACTCCCACTTGTCGGGCATCGACACAATGTCGAAGTTGTGCAGGTGCCGCCAATCCCGGTTCCGGCCTTGTCGGCGTGCCAATGGTGGCTTGGGCTCCTCCGGATCTCCATCCAGCCACTGACTCACATCGAAATAGTAGAACTGCTTGGACCACAACAGGCCGGCCAGCGCACGGCGTTGGATTGTCCGCTCCTGGTCCTCCTGCAGATCGCCGTGAACGGCCGCGTAGAACTCGTCGGCATCCCGCCGGCGCCTTTCCTTGTTGCGCTCAAAGATGACGAACGGCTGCTTGCACACCTCCCGCGACAGCCGAAACCGGACAATGCGACTTTCCCCCGAGGGAATGGCCAGTCGGTGAACACTGGCCATTCTGGTCCCAAAGGCTGCGGGATTCACCGCCTCCGGCTCCCCGTCCACGACATGCCGGTGGAAGGCATCCCGAACCCAGGGCGTGGCGTTGGGTTTCCCGTACAGACGCTCCGTGTTGGTCTCGTTGTCCGTAAACAGAACTTCATCCGGACGTTGAACGTACAGCAGGTAGTCGCCGAGGACTTCATGGTTGACCCGCACCGCGGAACTCCCGCGGGGTGCCTGTGGCTCCAGTACCAGCCGAGGTATGGTGCGCACCCGGCCGATAGGCCCCGCAGGATATCCCCATGACCAAGTGTTGCGGAACGTGGCCTGCGGCAACACGGTGCAAGCAGCTGCTTCAGGTCCGCGGTTGACAACCTCGACTTCGCAACAAAGATCCTCAACGCGAACCTTGAACCAGGTTATGTAAACGTCAAAGTAGCGGCCGTCCGCAAAGACGCCCGTGTCCTCCAGTTCGTATTCATCGTCATAGAAGGTCCGGCGCCGGTTTTCTTCCACCAGCTCGGCGTAGGGGAACGCCGCCTGCGGGTAGCGATACAGCATCCGCATCCAACTGTGGGTCGGGGTGCCATCAAGGTGGAAGTAGGTTTCCTTCACATCCTCGCCATGGTTGCCCTCGGGCCCCGACAGGCCGAACAGCCGTTCCTTGAGGATCGGGTCGTTGCCGTTCCAAAGTGCCAGGGACAGGCACAGGAACTGCTGTCGGTCACAAAAGCCGGCCAGGCCATCCTCGTTCCAGCGAAACACCCTGCTGCGGGCCATGTCGTGGGTAAACGAAGTCCAGGCATCCCCGTTCGCGCTGTAGTCCTCACGTACCGTGCCCCAGGCCCGGTCGCTGACGAAGGGTCCCCAATGCTTCCAGTTGGCACGCCGGCGATGGTATTGGACCAGACGCTTGCCTTCCGCGGTGCGATATATGTCCATGAGAGTGCCAATACGGTGGGAATGAACCTGTAGCGAAACCTGCAACCTACGAATTCTGCCCTGCTACACATGGTCAGGGCCGCGAAGCCTGCGGTGGCATCCCCGGACCGCGCAGTATGTGCCGACGGCAGACCGTTCCCAATTCTAGTCAGTTCCCCAAACCTTGTGGGTTTGGGGTCATTCGCTCTCGGCCGTCAGGCGGCGTTGGCCGCCTGTGCGGACTCGAGTCCGGGTGGAGCCGTCCCCACCGTTGTCCCGCTTCGCTCCCGGAGCAGTCGTTTGACCTCCCGGAAGGGCGTGTACCGCGTGATCTCGTCGTCGTACATGCGCGCCAGGATGTTGCGGGCGGCGTTGGTGTCCGCGTCCAACACGACTCCGTCCAGGCCGTAAAACCGATCCCAACGCCGTTCCCCCTGCAGGAGTCCGGTGCGGGAGTCGATTTGCGACGTGTAGGCGGGGTTCACCAACACCAACGCAGTGCCTCTGCGTCGAGATATCGAGATTAGGGTGTCGGCCATCACGCCCTTGACCCAGTCGCTCAGACGGCGTTGGGTATCGCGGTGCATGACCTTGGCCGACTGCATGGATGCCGTCAGATCCTCGCAGGCGATGGTGCCGGCGCGGTCGACGACGCTGTGGGCGGCCTGGCACAGGAAGTCCCTGACCTGAGCTTGGTGCCGCTTTTGGCGGCGGTCCCACTTTTGGTTGCCGAGGTTGTGGTGGAGGATGCGGTCCACCTTCTGCACGTTGCCGGCATCCCGGTGTTTCTGCTCCAGGTCCCGCATCCGGTTGCGCCGTTGGCCCTTCACCTTGCGGGCATCGCTCTCCGCGGCCAGCAGGTCGCCCAGCCCCTTGCCGTGGCGTTTCCCGTCGCTGTCGGTGTAGGCCTCGGTGTAGCCCTTGTCCACGCCGACCGTCTCCGAACCGCCGGGGTGGGTGCTGCAGGCATCCTCCTCGTCGACGGAATAGTGGATTTCCACCTGCCCGTCGTCCTGCAGGAGGATGCGGAGCTGGCCGGAGGGCGTGTGCTTTTCCCTGAGCGGAATGGCGATGCGCCGGCCGCGCTCCATGCTCTGTATGTGGACCCAGGCGCGCCCGTGCCGGACCTGCGCGGTGTAGGCCCCCGGCTCCAGCACAATCTGGTTCGTCACGCGCGAGGTGCCGCCCTTCCACCGCTTCCGCATGTGCCGGTGCAGGAACGAGTCCTCGGTCCAGCGGTTCTGTTTCAGCAGCGCATACAGGCGGTGGCGTTCCTCTTCGTCGCCTTCCGTGCGGTGCCAAACGGCCTTCTTGACCGGCACCTTGGCCGCTTCCCGGCCGGCGTGGATGTCGCCCAGTGCGTCCAGCAGCGTGGCGCGCCCCAGACGGGCCGGCAATCCATGCCAGTCGTAGCCCTCGGCCATCCAGTCGTCGCGGATCTCGCGGGGTGACTGCTGTGCCGTGGACCACCCGCTGCAACGCTGCCAGGCATCGCCCCGCACGCGTCCGCACAAGGCGGCGATTTCAACCAGGCGGTCGTACTTGGCCCGGTTCAGATCCCGGCTGTGCAGGATGCGCGTGACCTTGGCCGGCCTAGCCATGGTGGACCGCATCCCGGATCGGCTTGCGGTACGGGCGCAACCCGTACAGGCGGCAGGAGAAGGCAGGCACGATGGACATCGGGTCCGCCACCATCGCCTCCTGCGGCGACAGGCTTTCCTGGTTGACGACCGTGATGGTGCAGCCGTGTTGCGTGGCGAAATGCTCGAACCAGTCGAATCCAAACCGGGTCAGCCGGTCCTTGTGGGCCACCGGCAAGTGGGTGATCTTCCGCTTCTCGATGCATTCCCTCAGCGACAGGAACACCTTGCGCTTGAAATGCAGGCCGCTCCCGATTTCCGACAGCCACTCGTCCACCGCCACGCCTGCACCCGGGCAGTACGCTTCCATCGCGGAAACCTGACGTTTCAGATCGTCCCGCTGCCCCCGACTGGACACCCGGCAGCAGACCGCGGTCAAGCCCTGCGGGGCCACGTCGCCCCCGCCCGGGAACCGCAGTGCATCCGCCTCGGTGTGGTACCGCCGCCCGGTCGCGGTCCCGCGGGCCGGGAATGTGCCCTTGCGATCCATGACGCGCAACGGGTGCGCCGAACGCCCCACACGGGCACCAAACTGCGGGATGCGGTAAATCTCGTCCATGTCAAATATGGCAATTATACAATACAATTCAATACAAATTGAAGGCTTAGCGAAGCACCGGTCCCATGTGCGTCAATTCCGTTTGCCCGGTCCCACTCCCCACACTCACTCAATGCTCGACGACCAAGAGCAGGAGCACGTACGGCCGTACGGTGCTCCGCCGAATGCGGGACAGGCGGAAACAGCGTCCCGCCAACCTATAATGGAGCCGTCTGCCGGCCGACCGGCACTCCCGCCGGACATCCGCCGGCCGGCTCCTCCCCCTGAATTCATCCGCCATGCTCAAACGATGGCGCGGTTCCCTTTCCGCGCGGCTGGACAATGTCAGTCTCCTGACCGCGATCCAGTTCCTCATGTTCATGGGGATGGGCACTACCGGGCCGTCGCTGTCCATCTACCTGAGGGAGTTGGGAGCCAGCTTTTCCCGAATCTCCGCCGTGCTGACCACCAGCAGCCTGGTTTCGCTGGGCGCCAACTATGCCTTCGGCCGCTGGTCCGACCACCTTGGCCGCCGCAAGCCGATTGTCCTCGGGGCGCTGGCGGTCCTGACCGTTGGTCTGGCCCTGCTGTCCCAGGCCAGATCCGTCGAGCAAATCTGGGCCATCATGGTAATGGACCACATTGCCATTGCCGCCTACATGACCGTCGGACTCACCTTGATTGGCGACTGGGTGGCCCAAAGCGACAATCAGGGACGCCGTATCGGCACCTATCGCGGATTTGGCTCCATCGCGTTTGCCGCCGGAGCCCTGGCCTCCGGCATCGTGATCAACCGCCTCGGCCTGCAGCAGGCCTACCTGTTTGCCTCCGGAGGGTATCTGTTGGCCACGCTGATCGGACTCCTGGTCCAGGACCTGCCGCCGCAGACCGCCAGCGAAGCCGCGACCAAGGAAGCCACCGCCTCCCGCTTCAGCCTGCGGGACCCGATGGCCTTCCTGTTCCTGACCGGAGTCGTGCTCTGGAACGTTGCCCACTCGGCCCAGACATCGATGTTTCCCAATTTCCTGCGGAGCCTTGGCATGCCCAGCGAGGCAGCCAACTGGCTGTGGGGTCTGGCCGCCCTGGTCGAGGGGGTGCTCATGCCCTTCATCGGGGTGCTGGCCGACAACTTCGGCAGCCTTCTGATCCTGGCCTCCAGCGGCCTCAGCCTGGCCTTGACGATGGCCGGTTACGTGTCCCTCAGGAGTTCCGCGGTCGGTCCCGTCCTGATTTCCGCCCAGATTAGCCGGGGCTGGGGCTTCGCCTCCTACACGATCACGTCCATGCTGCACGCCACCCAACTGGGAAACCGCAAGAGCCGGGGCAGCAACGTAGGCATCTATGGCACGGCCATGGGGGCCGGCAATATAATTGGCTTGGCCGTTGGCGGCACACTCGTCGACTGGCGGGGCTTCACCTTCCTGTTCGCGGTCTGTGCCGTGTCCTACTTCACCAGCAGCGTGCTGTTCGCCCTCATGCGGCGCGGCGCAGTGCTCACGCCCCAGGTCGCCGGCCAGTCCACCTAACTACTCACACCGTGCCGACTGCCAAGCGCGTCGGACCAATGCAGCGGGGAACCCACATGGCAGAAGAACTGAAGATCGGCGTTCTGGGCCTGACCCATGACCACGCCTGGGGCAATCTGGCCGAACTGGAGGCATCGGACCTGGGTCGCCTGGTGGCGGCCGCCGATCCGAACGCGGAACTGCAGGACAAGGTCCGGGCGGACACTTCCTGCGAGCGTGTCTACGACGATCCAGAGGAGATGCTGTCCAGCGAGACCCTGGATGCCGTCTATGTTTTCGGGGACAACCTCAACGGAGCCGTTGGTGCCGCCATGGCCCTGGCCACGGACCTGCCCGTGCTGGTGGAGAAACCGATGGCAAGCACCGTTGCCCTGGCGGACGTGATGCTGCAGGCCAGCCGCGAATCGGATCGGGCCCTGATGATCAACTGGCCCTTCGCCTGGTGGCCGTCGATGCAGCAGGCCCTTGCCATGGCGGAGGCCGGCGACATCGGGCAGGTATTCAGCACGCGGTATCGATCGGCCCACAACGGCCCGCGGGCCCTGGGATGTTCGGAGTACTTCTGCGAGTGGCTGTACGACTCCGAACTCAACGGAGCCGGCGCGCTCATGGACTATTGCTGCTACGGCGCAGCCCTGGCCGCCGCGGTCCTGGGCCGCCCCGCCACCGTCACCGGCGTGTCCAACAGGCTGGTTCACGACTTTTCGCCACAGGAAGACAACGCCATCCTGCTCCTCAACTATCCCGATGCCATGTCGGTGACCGAAGCCTCCTGGTCGCAAATTGGCCACGTGACCTCCTATGTCGGGGTCCTGTACGGCACCACAGGCACATTGCAGATCACCAGCGACCGGTTGCTACTGGCCACCGAGGAGCACGACATGGGCGTCGAAGTCGATTCGTCCCCCGTGCCGGAGCACTGGTCGTCCGCCACCGCCTGCTTCCTCAACCATCTGGTCAACGGCACGGACATCATCCCGTTGTGCACGGACACCGTGGGGCGCGATGCCCAGGAAATTCTGCAGGCGGGCTTGGAGAGCTGCCACACGGGCAAGGCGGTGTCCCTGCCGCTGCCGTTCCTAAATCCGTACGTATAGACACTCGGCTCCACTGTCAATCAACCTCCAAGGGGGACCGATGATTCGACTCGGCATCGTGGGATGCGGCCGCATCCTCAACGCCCACCTGCAAGGCCTGTTGCGCCTGATTGAAAAGGGTGTGGACGACTTTCGCGTTACGGCCCTGGTCGCGCGCAACCGCGACGATGCCCTCATGTTCGCCCGGCGTGGAGAAGGTCCCACCCCTCGCCCGCCGGTCCTGGATCCCTCAACCGGCGATCCTCTGGCCGCGCCGCACACCTACGTCACCGATCTCCACAGCGACACGGATGCAGCCATTTTCACGGACTTCCGCGAAATGGTGGCGTCGGACACGGTGGATGCCGTCATCGACCTGACGGCGCTGGATGTCCACCACCTAGTGGCCGACAGTGCCCTCGGCGCCGGCCTGCACGTGCACACGCAGAAGCCCCTGGCCATCTCCGTGCGGGCCGGCCAGCGAATGATCCGCCAAGCCAAGGACAACAACTGCGTGCTTGGGGTCTTCGAGAATGTGCGGCAAAGCCTGTCCGGCCGGGCTGCCGCCTGGGCGGTCGCGACGGGACGCATCGGGGCACCGCAACTGGTGATCTCCGGCTCCCTTGGCGGACTTTGGTCGCCGACCAAGGTGGTAGCGGAAACCCCGTGGAGACACCAAAAGGTACGCGGAGGCGGTGGTGGCACCATCGACATCGGCGTCCACCAGTTCCACGGCCTGCGCCATGTGTTCGGCGAAGTGGCCTGGGTGTCCGCCCACACCCCGACCCTCGAATCCAACCGCTACATGCCCGGGGACACGAACCACGCGAACCCGGTAGCCGTGGATGTGGACGACACCCACCTGGCCTGCTTCGGCTTCGAGAACGGAGCCATAGGCCAGTTGCTGTGGTCGTGGGGTCTGCACGGACCGCCGGTGGAGGTGTCGGGCGCACCGGCCTTCTACGGCACCGAGGGGGCAATCGTGGGCGGCCAACTGCATTCCCCATCGGGAACCGCGGTCAACCTGGTCGAGCTCTACCAGCAGGAAGTCACCGCGGAGGAAAGAGAGCGGCACTTCCCACTCAGCCTGACGGACGGTTTCGCCATCCAGGGCCTGGACTTCCTGACCGCGATCAAGGAACAGGGGCAGATTGAGACTTCGGGCCATGAAGGTCTCATGGACCTGGCCTGCAGCTTCGCCATGATCGAGTCCTCGCACCTAAAACGCCAGGTGACCCTGGACGAGGTCCTGGACAACTCCGCCGACGGCTATCAGCGCGAGATTGACGAATACCACAAGTTGATTTAACCGAACTCACCAGGGCGGATCCACCGCCGGAAGGGCACAACCGCATGCGCAAGAACAGGGTTCTCGAACTATTCCGCCAGGGCGACCTGGTAGTCAACGGCTGGTGTGCCCTGGGCCACTCCTATGCCGCGGAGGTCATGTCGCACGCAGGCTGGGACAGCCTGACCATCGACATGCAGCACGGTCCGGTGGACTACACCCAGGCCGTGCCGATGCTGACGGCCATTTCCACCACCGACACCGTGCCGCTGGCGCGGGTGCCGTGGAATGAGGAAGGCATCATCATGAAGCTGCTGGATGCCGGCTGCTACGGGATCATCTGTCCGATGATCAACACACGGGAGCAGTGCGAGAAGTTCGTGGGATCCTGCCTGTACCCGCCCATCGGCTACCGCAGCCATGGTCCCAATCGGGCACGCCTCTACGGCGGCGCGGACTATCCCTCGGAGGCCAACAACGAGATCGTGGTTATGGCCATGATTGAGACAAAGCAGGCCGTGGACAACATCGACGCGATATTGTCGGTCGAGGGACTGAACTCCATCTACGTTGGTCCAGCCGATCTGGCCCAAAGCTATGGACTGCCACCCACGTCGGATCACCGGGAGGGCACCGCGTTTGACGCGGTGGTGAAGATCGCGGAGCGTTGCCAGCACCATGGCGTCTACGCCGGCATTCATGTGGGTTCGGCCGAGTATGCGCTGTACGCCCAGGAGTTGGGGTATCAGTTCACGACGCTACTTTCCGATGCCGCCCTATTGGGCAGTTCCGCGCGGGATGTTGTGACGCAGGTCAAGGACGGCAAGGCCGCACCGGCCGGCAAGCGGGACCTGTATTGACCGGATCCAAGTCTAGGTCTGGTGGGTGTTCGGCTGTCGCATGTAAGCCGTCAGGTCACATCCGCTTTGGCGCATGCTGCACGGAGCCTGGCGGGAAAGCGCGACTTGAATCTTCCCTGTATTCCCTGCTTGCCCAGTCACCTATCATGAATACGGTCCCAGCATATGCAGGCCAACTTAGCTCGACTTTGTACAAAGTCGAGCTAAGGAAGATCCCAAGACAGCACCAGCAGGATCATGTCGGCATCGCCTTCCGGATGGGCGAAGATCAAGCCTTCGGCATCCCCGTCGGAGATCTCCCCATTGTTGATGTAGCCGCAGTTGCGAAAAAATCGCAGACTGGCTGGGGCCAGTTTGGGATCCACTACCACGATGGGATAGCCACTCTCTTGTAAAACCGTTTGCCGACAAGCCTCGACCTCGGCGTAAGTCTGACCTGGATGTTGTGTGTTCATGGCCTCGCGGACAGCGTCCGCTTCCGCATCACTCACCTTCCGCGTGCAGTCGGCAAGCAGTCGATCCACCACTTCCTCGCCCTGAAACCCGAATTTGATCATGCCACCTCCCGACACATCATTGCTCACACGCCGAAAATAAGGGGCCTGCGTCGCCTGTCACGGCATTCATCAACGACTTTCTCTTCCATACCCCCGCCGTACATTCACTTGGACCGGCCTACGGAGTGTCGGCAGTTGGACCATCCGGCTGTCGAGGCATAGCCACGGTGCCGATCAGGTCATCATTACGCGACAGTGTGTGAATGAGGTTGTCCGCAAGGTTTCGACTGCTCCGAACACCCGATTGTCGCAGTGGATCCCCCGTCGGCATGTCTGGATCTCCGTGCAGGTTGCGCCAGCCCGTCTCGCACAGGCCCTTCTTGCAAGCCAATCCGAACTTCAGCGACCGCTTGATGCAGACGCTCAGGAAGTCTCGCAACGCCCCCGGATCGCCACGGTTACCCGGCACCAGACTGGCCATGTAGCGGTCACGGTCTTGGAATGCGATCACGGGATTGGGGTAGCCGAACGAATCCGCCACCATCCCCACCAGCAGGCGCGTCACACGCCCGTTGCCGTCCATGAACGGATGGATGTTGGCGAATCCGATATGGACCTCCGCCAATTCCAGGGCGATGTCGTCGGTTGCCGCTCGCGACAGGCGTGCGTTGTAGTCTGCCAAGAACTTCCGCAGGTGGGACGGCACATCCTCCGGCATGGTGAACACATGAGGTTTCCCCTCGGATGTCATCACCATGTTGGGCAGCGTCTTGAACTCCCCGGCCCTGACAACGTAGGAACCGCCCGCTTCCCGGCGGATCCGATCCCTGACCATGATCTGCCGATGCAGCGACTTCAGGTCGTCCCCGTCCCACCGCACATCCGCTTCCAGGTCGGCCAGTTGCTCCAGTGCCTCGAAGTGACCCACGGACTCTTCATGCCAGCGGTAGTCCACAGCAGGGGCAACGTAGTCGTTCAGAATCAGATGCACCATGTCCGTATACGGCATGGGCGAGCCCTCGATGCGGTTGCTGTTCCAGTTGTGGCGGAGCATCTCCGTTTTGAGGTAGGTCGATTCGGCATTTGCGTCAGGGAATGCAACATCCTGCCACTCCAAGTGTAGATCCCGGAGTTCTGCGGCCGATACGGGTGTTTCAAACGATGTCATGTCCAATCCTGTTCCCTCAACTGGTACATTACGGTACCGGCGCGGGTAATTCGCTCTCGGTTGATGGGGTCGTGGTTGCAGGTCCCCACAACTTGAGGCCTGGTGGAGCAGTCCCCACCGCGGTCCTGGGTTCGTTCGGCGAGCAGGGCCTTGACTTCCCTGAATGGAGTGTACAGCGTAATCTCGTCGTCATACAGTCTCGCCGGAATGTTGCAGGCGGCATTGGCGTCCGCGTCCGGCACAACCCCGTCGATGCAGTGAAACCCATCCCCTTTCCGTTGACCCTGCAACAGGCCGGTGCAGGAGTCGATTTGCGATGTGCAGTCCGGGTTGACCAATGCCGGCGCAGAACCTCTGCGCCGAGACATTGAGGTTGCGCCCTTGACCCAGCCGCTCAGACGGCGGTTGGTGTCCTTGTGGCGGTCCTTGGCGGACTTCATGGGCGCCGTCAGGTCCTCGCAGGCGATGGTGTCCGCCTTGTCGACCACGGCAAGGGCGGCGTGGCACAGCAGGTTGCGCGCCCTCTTTTTGTGTCTGCGCTTGCGCCGGTTCCACTTGTTGCGGCCCAGGTTGTGACACCGGATGTTGTCGGCCTTGCGGTGGTTGCCCTTGGCTTCGTGCTTCTCTGCCACCGCCCGAAGCCGGTTGCGTTTTTGGCCCTTGTCCACGCCCACGGTGGCATCCCCGCAGGGGCGCGTGCTGCATGCCTGTGTCTCGTCCACCGCGTAGTGGACGACCACCTGCCCGTTGGGTTGCAGGTTGATGCACAGGGTTCCGGTCGGCAGATGCGTGCCCTTGAGCGGAATGGCAATGCGCTGGCCGCGCTCCATGCCTTGCAACACCCAGGCCCTGCCGTTCCAAACCTTCGCGGTGTAGGAACCGCTGTCGGCCACGATCCGGTTCGCCACATGGGAACGCCCTTCCACTGCTTCCGCATCTGCCGGTGCAGGAATGGATCCTCGTCCCACTGGTCCAACGTCCGCAGCGTACAGAGGCGTTTGCGTCCGGTACCGGCCCGAGTAAAGGCACTGCCCCTGTCAGAGGCGTCCAACTCATCGCACTCAGGACAGAAGCAACAGTCTTCAGAAGATTGTTTGACTTACCAAAGTAGCGGATCTTGGGCCGAATGTTGGACAGTCAATCCATTACCGCGAGTGATCCCAAAAACCCTCGCGCAAACGACGTGTTGATGCCGATCAGGCATTTACCGAGAGATGTCGGCCCCCAAATACCACAGGCTGCGAGCCGATTTGATGTTTCCGTTCAGGTGCCGAAAAAGTCGTCCACTCGACCAACCTGCTCGGTTCTTTGAAGAGCATCCCCCCATAGTCGAAACCGCTGCCACCGGATCGGGGCACGGGAACAAGGATCGACGGGTGTGCCCCGATGGTTCCAGTAAAATCAGGGGGACACGGGTCAACAGCGAGCCTTGGGACAGCAGGGATCACGGTGGAGTTCATTGGGGTTGAATCAGGTCCGACACCTCACAATGAAACAATCATGAATCCATTGAAAAACAACCTCGACCTCCAGATGACGGAGGAGGAGATGCGCAGTCTTGCCCACCTGGTCACCGAACTGGTGATGGAACGGGTCGGCAACCTGAGTCGGGAACCGGCCTGGGATGGCGACTTCCGGCTGGAACTTGAGGACCAATTGCTGGCCGAGCCTCCGGAGGAAGGCCAATCCCCAAAGGAAGTCTTTGAACGGGCTGCACACAAGATCCTCCCGTTCGCAGCCCGGATTGACCATCCCCGTTTCTTTGGTTTTATTCCATCTTCCCCTACCTGGCCCGGCGTGCTGGCCGATTTCATGGTGGCCGGACACCAGGTCAACCAATGCACGTGGTTGACATCCAGTGGTCCGAGCCAGCTTGAGTTGGTGGTCATCGACTGGTTTCGCCGCTGGATTGGTTACCCCGAGGGGGCGGGCGGGCTATTCACGAGTGGAGGATCAGCAGCCAGTCTGGATGCCTTTGTGGCAGCCAGGGAGGCCGCCGGCAATCCGGAACGGGCAACCGTGTACATGAGTGACCAAAGCCACTCCGTCCTCAGTCGAGCGGCCATGATCATGGGCGTACGTCGGGAGTGCATCCGCATGATTCCCAGTGACGAGGCCTTTCAGCTGGACATGGATGCACTTGCTAGGGCGGTTCAAGCCGACCGGGCGGCAGGCTTCAATCCCCTCATCATTTGTGCCACCGCCGGGACAGCCAGCACAGGTGCCGTGGACCCCTTGGAGGCGATGGCGGACTTCTGTGAAGAAGAGAAGATCTGGATGCACGTCGATGCCGCGTACGGAGGGTTCGCAGTCTTGACCGAAGAAGGCCGGAAGCTCTTGCAAGGGCTGGAACGTGCGGATTCGATCGGACTGGATGCCCACAAGTGGTTGTTTCAGCCGTATGAAGCCGGAAGTTTGCTGGTGAAGGACGGAAGCACCCTGGAGAAAGCCTTCGCCGTACACCCCGATATCCTCCAGGATACGGTTTGGGGGAAGGACCATCCCAACTTCGTGGATCGTGGTCTGCAACTGAGTCGCTCGGTGCGCGCCCTGAAAGTTTGGGTGTCAATCCAGACATTCGGGATGGCTGCGTTCCGGCGGGCGGTAGCCAAAGGCATGGAACTGGCCAGCCAAGCGGAAGAATTCGTCCACGCCAGCCCAATCCTGGAGAGCCTGACTCCCGCGTCGTTGGGAATAGTGTGCCTTCGGATCAACCCCGCTGACACCCACCGAAGCGAGGAAACACTGGAACAGGTGAATCGGACCATTCTCGCTCGTCTCTTCTGGGACGACGATGCCTTTGTGTCCTCCACACTGCTCCACGGTACATTCTCCCTGCGCCTCTGTATTCTCAACCACACCACTACCTGGGACGATGTACGCGAGACGCTGGAGACGATTGAGCGTTTTGGCAGGGAGGAGTTGGCAGGAGGAGTACGTGGCTGAAGAAGCGGACTTCAATTTCTAAAGTCATGCAGGGGTCGGATCAAACAGAGACAATCATTCCAGTAGGACTTCCAACGCCATCAGGGCATTCTTCCGACGATAGAGTTCCCCATGGGTGGAAGCCTTAAGCAACATGTCGATGGCAGCACCGCTGGCAGTGCCCAGTTTGCGTAGCGCCAAGCCGGCGTTGTGACCCACAAGGTAATCCTCGTCATAAAGAGCCTGGCCCAGGATTGTCGTCACGTCATCTCTGGCATCGCCCAACACACCCAAGGCTTCGACGGCGTTGCGCCGAACCCAAGGGGACGGATCACTGGCCATGGTGGTCACACCCGGGACCAAGGATCGGGCCTCGTTGCCCATGTCTCCCGCGGCATCAACCGCGCTGCCCCTGATGCGCCAGTCCTCGGACCCCAAGGCCTCTTCCAGCAGGACCAATCCGGCAGCCCCTTGGCTCGCCAACGTATAGCCGAACATGTGTTCACATGGATTTGTGTGTTCCCGCCGCTGAGCCCGAACCTCTGCCTCATCCGCTTCGGCAAGCCATAAACGGAAAACCTCATCGTGCTGGTCGAAGGCATGCAGTCCAATGGTGTAGGCCGCCTTCAACCGCTCCGCCTCTGAACCGGCCAGCAGATCCGACAAGGCGGCATCCCCTTGTTCCCGTTTCTCTGTCGCAACGGGTTGTCCCCGATTCCAATTCCACATGGCTCGCCACAGGGGTTCCAAAGGGTCCTGCTCCCGACCTGCGGGCACCTGCCATTCCTCTTCCTGATTGTTCCAGGCGGGGGCAGTGGGTTCGGTGGCACGGCAAAACAGAAACTTGAGCATGTACCGATTGCGGCCCGAGTGATTGCGCAGGGCCCGGTGCCAAACATCGTAATGAACCAAGATGACGGTGCCGGCCTCGCCGGTCACTCCCAATTCCTTGTGGCCGGCCAACGATTCCGGTGAACTGAAGTACTGGCTGCCGGACGTCACCCCGGTAGGACCCATGTCGGCGGTGACATCCTGCGGGTAGTACATGGCCATGGCCCATCGGGAGCGATGGTGATGAACATTGACGTCCTCCTCGTAGGAATCCTTGTGGTTGGCTTGGGCCGGGGTACCCGATCTGTTTTGATGGCAATGCCGATGCGGGTGCATGAAGTAGCCGTCTCCCAGGATGGAAATCAACGCGCCCTTGACCACCGGGTCCGCAAACACCAGCCGAAGCGCCGGATTCATCTCCAGGATTTCGTTGCCCGGATTGCCCGTCGTCGAGAAGATCTCCTCGCACCGATCACGGATGTGGTCGTGCACATCCTGGGGCAAACCGGACTTCAGGACCAGATAGCCCTCGGTCAGATACCTCCGCATCTCCTCGTCGGACAGTCGGTGAAGAAGGTCGTGGGCGTTCATGTTGCTTGGATCGTGGCAGGTCTGAAGTTCAGTCGATTGCCTGCGCCTGCAAGATAGGACACGCGCGGGCAGGGACACTTTGAACATTGTGATGCAGCCGGTTGTACACCGATGCCCGAAGAGCGGAACACTCGTGCATCAGCCGTTGGTTTCAGTGTAGGATCCGGGCATCCAGCCCGTAGCCGAAGCGAACATCGTCATGTCCTCTACAAGTTCCATGCCTTCCCTTAACCCAGGGCGGTCCGAGTTCTTGCAGATCCGG
Organism: Caldilineaceae bacterium; assembly: GCA_965208365.1. Classification (GTDB taxonomy): domain Bacteria; phylum Chloroflexota; class Anaerolineae; order Caldilineales; family Caldilineaceae; genus Bin34. The sequence goes on from OZ242330.1 coordinate 4,780,202, forward strand.
CGCGGCGGAGGTCTGTACATCGACAAGACCCACCACTTCCGGTCTCTCCTAGCTCCCGAATCCGAGGATGCTCCAACACTTCGGAATCCATACGTGTTCCTGGCCCGTCCTCGGCGCTTTGGCAAGTCCCTGCTGGTAACGACCCTGGAGGCCTTCTTCCAGGGAGAGGTGCCGGTTGATCCCCGCTATCTGAACGGCCACAACCCACCGCCAACCCAGAGCAAGGCGGAACTGTTCCGCGGCACGACCGCAGCGGATGCCGCTGAGAGCCGGGGGTTCCATCCGGTCGTGCGCCTGAACATGGCCAACACCCCCGCAGACTCTCCGGAGGAACTGAAGGCCAACCTGCTGGAGATGCTGGGCGGCCAATACACCCTGTGGAACCGCCGCGGCATCAACGTCGGACTGGAACCCGTGGATGAATCCGGTGCCGTCACCTTCCCCTCCGTTCCGGCGGTCAGCCCGGCCCAGCGCCTGGAGGATTTGGTGGGCCGGCTCAAGGCGCGCTACGGAGCCAATCCCGTCGTCCTGGTCGACGAGTACGACGCGCCCCTGGTGCACCTCTTGGGCAAGGACACGGACCCCGAACCGATCCTGGACGTCCTGCGCAACTTCTACGTCAGGCTCAAGAGCCTCGAATCCGACCTGCACTTCGTCTTCGTCACCGGCATCACCCGCTTCGCCCGCGTCAGCCTGTTCTCGGTCCTCAACAACCTGCGCGACATCTCCTGGGAACCCGCCTACGCCACCCTCTGCGGCTTCACCGAACGGGAGGCCCGAACTGCATTGGAACCCCACCTCACCACGGCTGCCGTCCACCTTGATCTATCCCTCAAGGAACTGATGGACCAGATACGCCGCCACTACAACGGCTATCACTTCAGTCTCCCCGGCAACAGCGAGAGCGTCTACAACCCCTTCACTCTGGCCTGCTGTCTCCGGGACCTACAGGATCCCAACCATGCGGAGTGGTGGAAGGTCACCGGATGGCCCAACCACTGGGCCATCTCCGGCAACCCCATGTTCCTGATCCGCCTCATGAAGGAGGGCCAGTATCCCCTGCCCACGGATCCCCCCCCCTGGGAGAGCCTGATGAGCACCACCTACAGTCTGGACAGGGTCAACTTCGTCTCCCTCATGGTCCAGACCGGCTACTACACCCTACGCCAGGACACCGGTGGCGATCTGTACCTCGACTATCCCAACGATGAAGTCCGCCGGACCTACAACCATGAACTGCTGGAGACCTACCGGCAACCGCCCGACCCGCGGACGCTGCAGGCCATGCACCGCGCACTGGCCGATGAGGACCACAAGGGGTTCTGCGATCTCCTCCACACCTTCCTGGCCGGCGTCCCAAGCGAGAAGCTGCGCCGCGAGACGGACTGCCACCTCGTGCTGCACGTCCTGTGCCAGCTGATGCAGGTGGAGTTCCAGTCGGAAGTACACCAGGGCGGTGGCCGCTCCGACATGGAGATCCGGTTCCCCGAGCATGTCTGCGTCATGGAGTTCAAGTACGGCGAGTCCCCGCAGACGGCCCTGGACCAAATTCGGACCCACGGCTACGGCCGCCGGCATTTCGGCGGAAGCCGCCGAGTGGTCGCGCTGGGTCTCAACTTCACCCCCGGCACCGGGACGGAACCTCCCGCCGTGGAGCATGCCGTCTGCGTCCGGTACCGCCCCGGGTGACTACGGCCATCCCGGAGACATGCTGTCCAAGGCGACCAGTATGCCGACACTGAAATCACCACCGGAGCATGCATAGGCGCCCTCAACGGCCAGCTGCCAGGGATACAGCATGCCCGGGGCATCCCCTGGGATCGGTGCCCCGCAGTCAATGGATCAGGTCGTCAAGTCCCTGGGCCGACGCGACCGCAAGACAAGTACCCAAATGCCGAGGGCCCACTCCGCGAGGGCCCACAGCAAGCCGACCTGGTCCAGATAATCAAACACCAACAGCGAAATCAGGAACTGAACCAGGTGGGCAGTACCGGCCACGAACAACGGAATGGACACAATCCCCAGGAACCGTCTGAACTGGCTGCGCAAATCGGGCGAGGTCCGGTAGTAGTGCTCCGCCACCACCAGAAAAACCAGCGTGCAAACCCCGACCACCGCAAAGGTGGTAAAGAGAACGGTGCCGTGGATCAGGTACCGGTCCAGTTCCTGGCTGGTCAGGATTAGGCGAACCGCGTCGCGCAGGGTCCAGGCCGCCAGATACCCGCCCGCAAAGCTCAGGAGCAGGTAGACGTAGGTCAGGACATGAAAGCCGACACTGCGCCGACTTGACAATGGATCAAGGACCATGCCCACAGAATACAGAAGCCTTCAGGCTGAGAGCGTAACCGGTGCGACCGTGATACCGTCCAGATTGAGGTCCTTGGCAAAGTGGCAGGCCGCAAAGTGCCTGTCGGACATGGACACCTGCGGTGGATCCTCCTCCCGGCAGATGTCCTGCACGTGCACGCAGCGTTCCTGAAAGACGCAGCCGGTCGGCAGATTGGCGGGATCCGGTGGTTCGCCGGCAGTCACCAGCCGCTTGCCCCGGCTCCCCTTGGCCGTGCGCGGCACGGCTGCCAGCAGCAGGGCCGTGTAGGGATGGCGAGGTCGTTCAAGCAACTCATCCTTGGGCCCCAGTTCCACCAGCCTGCCAGCGTACATGACCGCAATGCGGTCGCAGATGTAGCGAATCACGCTCATGTCGTGCGACACGAACATGTAGGTCAGATGAAACTCTCCCTGCAACTCCTGCAACAGATTCAGGATCTGCGCCTGAATCGACACGTCCAAAGCGGAAACCGGCTCATCCGCGATCACCAGACGCGGGTTTACCACCAAAGCCCGGGCAATACCAATCCGCTGCCGTTGCCCACCACTGAAGCTGTGGGGATAGCGACGCAGATGCTCCACCCGCAAGCCCACCTGTTCAATGATGCGGGCCACCCGCTGCTCGAGCTCCGTGCCCTTGGCCACGCCGTTGACCAGCAGCGGCTCGCCCACGGTCTCCAGGATGTTCATGCGGGGATTGAGCGAGGCGAAGGGATCCTGGAAGATCATCTGGGCCCGGCGCCGGAACAGCTTCCGCTCTTCCGGAGTCAGGCTGCCGACATCCAGCTGGCCTTCGTCCAGGTTGATCCTGACGGACCCGGCCGTCATGTCATACAGCCGCAGAATGGTGCGGCCCAGCGTGGTCTTGCCGCAGCCGCTCTCACCCACCACGCCCAGGGTTTCACCGTTGGCCAGCGTGAACGACACGTCGTGGACGGCCTTGGTGAAGCCGATCACCCGGCGCAGGAACCCCTTGGTGATGGGAAAGTACTTGCTCAGGCCCTCCACCTGCAGCAACTCGCCCGCGGCCGCCCCGTTGGCTCCTGATGCAGTCTGCATCACATCCGTCATGATCAGTCGCCTGTCGCGCCGTTGGAGGCCAAATCCACATCGTCCGCATACAGGAAACAGCGAACCGTGTGACCTTGTCTCGGTTCCAGCACTGGCGGCGGCGACTCGTCACAAACCCCTTGTATGCGCTCGGTGCACCGAGCGTAGAAGGGGCAGCCCTTGTGCACGGCAAAGGGGTTTGGGATGTTGCCGGAAATCGGCACCAGCTGTTCCAGTGGTCCATCGATCTTGGGGATGGACTGCCACAGGGCCCGGGTGTACGGATGGAGCGGTTCGTCGAAGATGGTCTCCGCGTCCGCATGTTCCATGACCAGTCCCAGGTACATCACCATCACCTCGTCGGCCACACCGCCCACGACCGCCAGGTCGTGGCTGATGTAGATGATGGCCATGTTGAGGTCATCCTGCAGTTCCTGAATCAATTCCAGGATCTGGGCCTCAATCGTCACGTCCAGCGCGGTGGTGGGTTCGTCTGCAATCAGCAGGGCCGGATCGCAGGACAGCGCCATGGCAATCATGGCCCGCTGGCGCATGCCGCCCGACAGTTCATGGGGATAGGCGTCCACGGCCCGATCCGGGCGCGGAATACCGACCCGCCGCAACAGGTCCACGGTCCGTTCACGCGCGGACTGCGGGGTCGAATCCGGAATGTGCAGCAAAATCGCCTCGCCGATCTGATCCCCGACTGTATGCAGGGGACTGAAGGAGGTCATGGGCTCCTGGAAGATCATGCCGATCTCGCCGCCCCGCACGTCCCGGTACTCCTGCCCGCGGGGATCCAACCGACCCAGATCCACCGTCTCGATGCCACCGTCGGGCGTTGCGCGGTGAAGCCTGATCTCTCCCGCCAACTGCTTGGCCGGCGGACTGGGCACAATGCCCATCACCGACTGGGCCGACACGGACTTGCCGGATCCGCTCTCGCCGATGATGCCCAGGGTCCTGCCCCGGTGTACGTCGAAGCTGACGTCGTTGACGGCCTGGACCACTCCTTCAAACAGGTAAAAGTGGACCTGCAGGTTGCGGACTTCCAGCAGCAGATCGCCGCGTCCGGTATCAGACACGTTGGTTCGCCCCTAGTGATCCGAGTACGGGTCGGCCGCATCGCGCAGGCCGTCGCCGACGTTGTTGAAGAGCAGCACGGCCGCCATCACCCACGCCGCGGGGATCAACTGGTGGGGATGCTGGGCGATCGCCACGATGTCCTGCGCATCCTGGAGGAGTGTGCCCCAACTCACGGCCGGCGGCTGAATGCCCAATCCCAGGAAGCTCAGGGCCGTTTCCGCCAGAATCATGTTCGGCACCATCAACGTGATCGTGACAATCAGATGGCTGGTGAAGCCGGGCAGCAAGTGCTTGAAAATGATGCGTCTTTCCCCGGTGCCGGCCGCCTTGGCGGCCATGGCGTAATCCTCCTCGCGCAAGGAGAGCAGCTTGCCCCGCACCACCCGCGCCAAGCCGGTCCAGCCCAGGATGGACAGAATGATCGTGATGGCGAAGTAGGTCTTGAGCACCGGCCAGTCGCGGGGCAGGGCCGCCGACAGGGCCATCCACAATGGAATTGAGGGAATGGAGATCAGGAAGTCGATAAGACGCTGGACCACCTCGTCGACCAAGCCTCCGAAGTAACCCGAAATACCGCCCAGGATCACCCCCATTATCAAACTCAGGGTCACGCCAATTAGGCCAATGGTAAGCGATATGCGGGCACCGTAGAGGGTTCGGCTCAGAAGGTCCCGCCCCAGCCGATCCGCACCGAACAGCATGAAGGGCGGCGCTTCCTCAACATCGGTGCCGAAGAAATGGATCGTGGAGGTCCAGTCACCGACGATCGTGTATTCCGAACCCGGTGCAAACAGTCGCAGCTTAATGGGGTTGTCCAGGATAGGGGCAAACTCGTACTTGAAGGTCTCCTTGTTCAGGGTCTTCTCGTATCCGTAGTAGTGCGGTCCAATAAAGCCTCCGCCCTCCGGGTTTTGGTCAAACCAGTGCAGTCGCACCGGGGGTGCCTCCTGGTAGCTCTCAAAGCGCGTCGAGGGCAGGTACGGACTGAAGAACCCCGGCAGCAGAGCCAAGACATAGAGCAGCAACAGCAGGGACGTGGAAACCATGGCCACGCGATGCCGGCGGAAACGCCACCAGATCAGCGACCATTGGCTGGCGTAGTAGAACCGGTCGTCCTGTTCCGCCTGATCGGCAACCAGGACTTCCTCAAAGACTTCCGTGGAAGCAGTCATAACGAATTCCGAATGTGTCAACGGGCCGCGGCGGCACTGTAGCGAATACGTGGATCCAGCGCCGCCAGCAGGATGTCCGACAACAATGTGCCGATGACCGTCAGCACCGACAGAATCATGACAATGCTGCCGGCCAGGAACATGTCCTGGGCCAGCACGGCCCGCAGCAGGAGCGGCCCGGTGGTCTGAAGGCCCAAAACCAGGGACACCAACACCTCGCCGGAGAAGATGCCCGGCAGAATCCAGCCGATCGTGCTGATGACCGGGTTCATGGACATGCGCACTGGATACTTGAACAGAAGCTGCATCTCGTTAACGCCCTTGGCGCGGGCGGTAATGACATATTGCTTCTTGAGTTCGTCCAGGAGGTTGCCGCGCATGACCCGAATGAGAGCCCCGGTGCCGTTCAGTCCGATGATGATAAGCGGGAGCACCAGGTGCTTGAGCATGTCGATGAACTTCTCCATCGACATGGGTTCGTCCATGTACTCAATGGAAAACAGGCCCAGCGGCGCAAACTCGGTGAGCTTGAAGATGTACCAGGCCAACACCATGGCCAGCAGGAAGGTTGGGATGGTCAATCCCAGGAAGCCGAAGAAGGTAAATATGTAGTCCAGCACCGAGTACTGGTGGGTGGCGGAATAGATCCCGATCGGAATGGCGATGATCCAGGACACGATCAGCGCCGAGATGGAAATCACCAGAGTCAAGGGCAGGCGTTCACCGAGCAGTTCGTTGACGGTCTTGCCCCATTGGAACGACCAGCCGAAGTTGAACTTGAACAGGATGCCCCGCATCCATCTGACGTAGCGCTTCCAAGCCGGCTGGTCGAAGCCGTACATCTTGACCAGCCGCTCCGCCTCGTCCTCGTTGAGTTCGATGCCGGAGGCGCGCAGGTTCTCAATCTGGTAGGTGACCCAATCGCCCGGCGGCAGCTCGATGATCGCGAACGACACCAGCGAGATCAGCAGCAGGATCGGGATCAGCATGACGCTGCGGCGCACGATGTAGGCAACCATCGGGACGGGTTCCAGGCGATAGGTCTATGGTGGCCAGTGGTAAGCGGCCGGCCGGCGTCCCGAGGGACGTCGGCCGGCCTTCCAACGATTCCTGTGGTTCAGGAACTATTGGTTCTCCTCGGGGTTGAGGTAGTAAAGCTGTTCCATCGCGAAGTTCTGGGCGATGGCGAAGCCCTCGGTCGCCACGTTGGCCATGTTCAGGGAAACAATCAGAGGATACTTCACGTTCTCCACAATTGTAATCTCCGGCAGATTCTCCCGGTGCCAGGCGTTGCCCTGCGCCTTGAACTCATTGTACTCGTCGCCGCCGGACACGGAACCCCAGCGGGCAATGTCAAGCGCATAGGCATCCTGGACCCACTGCGGCGGCTCCCAGGTGGGATCGCGGTTCTCCTCGGCGGCGGTCATGTACTGCCACCAAGCGTAGCCTGCACGCTGAATTGTGTCGCTGGTCCAGTTGTTGTCCCAGCCCTGGTCATGGGCCCAGAAGACCGTGGCCTGCAGTTCATTGTTGTTGCGGCGCTGGCCCCACAGGGCCGGATCCAGTTTCTTGACCAGGGCCTTGATGCCGACATCGCCAAGGTACTCGCCGACCAGTTCGGATGCCGGCTCCAGATCAGGAGCGTGGGCACCATGCTCGATGAGCAATTCGAAGGTTTCACCGGACGGATAGGTCCGGAAGCCCTCGTCATCGCGGCCGTCCAGCCCGATGGAATCGAGGAGTGCATTGGCACGGTCCAGATCCCGGGTGGACAGATCGGCGCCAACCGTGTCGAGCGGCTTGGTGGCGTAACCGTAGTACAGCGTCTCGATCATCTCGTCGCGGTTCACGGCCAGACTAACGGCCTGCCGGAACTCGATGTTGGAGACAACTTCCCGGAACTCCGCGGCCAACGGATCGGCCTCGGCATTGTAGGTCTGGTTGATCCAGATGGAACTGGAGTCGACATGCATGTCCAGCAGCTGGTGGCGGTAGCCGCCCGCCGGGCCGTTCTCGACGTACAGCGGAATCTTGACCAGACCGGTGCTTTCGCGCATGAAGTCGGCCTCGCCGGTCAGGATGCCGGTGTTGACCATTTCCACGTCCTCGACCAGCTTGGAAACCATCTTGTCGATGTAGGGCAGCTGCTTGCCTTCGGTGTCAACCTTGTAGTAGTACGGGTTGCGCTCGAAGACCAGGAGACCCGGCTCCGCCGCTTCCACGCGCTGCCAGGGAGTGATGACCGGAGAGCGTCCGACCATGCACTTCTCCCGGTTGACATGCCAGTTGACGCAGTCGTTGGCAGTGAAAACCTGGTTCCACTCGTCGGTGAGGTTCATCTCGTTGAGCTGATCGCGCAGGTCCTCGATCCCGTTCTCGAGATAGTCCACGTGGAACTGCTTCAGATAGGCCGAAGGCCGCACCAGTTCCGTCCAGCCATTCCAGGTCTCGATAGTCAGAGCGCGTAGGAACCCGCCGTAAGGGGCATCGAAGTCCACCTGGAAGGTGTAGTCGTCGATCATCTGGAACGTCATCGGCGTGCCGGTGGGGTCGTTCCGCGTGCGGAAGCGCCTGGGGAAGCTGGGGGTCAGGTTTTCGTTGCCGTAGATGTCCTCGGCCACGAAGCGGGCATCCTCGGCGGTGACCAGGGAGCCGTCGGACCACTTCAGGCCTTCGCGCATGTGGAAGACGAAGGTCTGGTTGTTGTTGGAGACCTCGTAGTCCTTGAGCACGTTGCCGCGGATGCCCTGGACGCCCAGGCCGGGCGCGGAGAGCAGGGGCTCGTTCATGCCGACGAAGGTGTCCGGATTCCAGTCCGGTCGGAAGTGCAGCGTGCGCAGGGTGCCGCCGAAGTTGCCGGATTGCCACTCTACGTGGCCCTCCGGGAGGAGTACGCCGGGGCCCACGACGAACGGTTCGTTCGGCAGGCGATCTTCCAGCGGGGGCAGTTCGCCCGACGCCACGCGGTCCCACAGCACCGGCGACTCCAAGGGGTTGCCGCCCGTGTCCGCCATCGTTTCCTCTGCGGCCATCGAGTCCGCATCCGCGGCCGGGGCTTCGGCCGCAGGTTCGGCAGGGGCACCACAGGCAGCCACCGCCAACAACGCAATCAGCAGGGCTGCCAACAGCCCTGCCCTGAAGGGTGTCTTCATTCAGGTTCTCCTGGATGAGTGTCGGGATTGCAACGCGCCGATCCAGTCCAAGAGGCTGGCCGAACAAAATCACTGCCGGCAACGACGAGTGGATCTATGACGAGACGGGATCGGTAGCCCTATTGTAGGGTTGCTCCGCCCTCCGCGCAAAAGAGAGGCCCGGCCGGATCGGTGCAGCCACGAGGCCGGCCGACATCTTCAGTTCGGTGTCCGGAAGGCCTCCGCGTACAGCGTGACCGCTGCCAGCCGCGCCCGGTCCACTACCACGCCCAGGCCCGGGGCCTGCGGAACCGACACGGTCGAGTCCGAGTTGAGTTCGAAATTCGGAAACGCCACGTCCTCGTGATAGTAGCGGCGGGAGACGAAGATGTCGCCGGGCAGCGCGAAGTTGGGCAGCGAAGCCAAGGCCAGGTTGGCGACCCGTCCCACGTTGGTCTCCAGCATGCCCCCGTATCAGACCGGCACGTCGGCCTCTCGGCACATGTGGTGGGGCGGCCTGTCGACACCCCGTGGGGTGCCGACAGGCCCAATCAACGATCCCTCAGGGGCAAACTCAATCTTTACTCATTCTCTTCGGGGTTGAGGTAGTAAAGCTGCTCCATGGCGAAGTTCTGGGCAATGGCGAAACCCTCGGTCGCCACATTGGCCATGTTGACGGAGACGATCAGCGGGTACTTCACGTTTTCAACAACCGTAACGACCGGCAGGTATTGCCGATGCCAGGCGTAGCCATCTTCCTTGAGTTGGTTGTGTTCATCGCTGCCAGGGACAGTACCCCAGCGAGCAACGTCACGTGCAAAGGCCTCTTTGACCCACTGAGGTGGCTCCCAGTTGGGATCCCGGTTCTCTTCAGCGGCATTCATGTACAGGCCCCAAGCCTTTCCAGCACCGTAAACCCCAAAGAGCCCACCGGTCGATTCGTCGTCGCAGCACTGGTCGTGAGACCAGAGCACACTTGCCTGCAGTTCGTTGTTGTTAAGGCGTTGACCCCAGAGCGATGGATCGATTTGCTTGACAAGGGCTTTGATGCCGATGTCGCCCAGGTACTCAGCCATCAATTCTGAGGCCGGCGCTATGTCGGGAGCGTGCGCTCCGTGCTCAATCAGGAGTTCAAAGGTCTCACCGGATGGATACCGGCGGAAACCATCATCGTCGCGGGCGTCAAGACCGATGGAGTCGAGCAGCACGTTGGCTCGATCAACATCCCGGGTTGACAGGTCTGCCCCCACCGTTACAAGCGGTTTGGAGGCAAACCCGTAGTACAGGGTCTCGATCATTTCATCGCGGTCCAAGGCCAGGCTGACCGCCTGGCGGAACTCAATGTTGGCGACGACATCCCTGAACTGTTCAGCCAGTGGATCGGCCTCGGCACCGTAGGTCAGGTTGATAATGAGTACGGTGGAATTGACGTGCATATCCAACAACTGGTGCCGGAAGCCGCCCGCCGGTCCGTGCTCTACATAGAGCGGAATCTTGACCAGGCCCGTGCTTTCACGCATGAAGTCGGCTTCACCGGTCAGGATGGCGGTATTGACCATTTCCACGTCCTCGACCAGCTTGGTGACCAGCTTGTCGATGTAAGGCAGCTGCTTGCCTTCTGTGTCGACCTTGTAGTAGTAGGGATTGCGCTCAAAGACCACAACGCCCGGATCGCCCACTTCCACGCGCTGCCATGGGGAAACGACCGGAGAATTGCCAACCAGGCACTGATCCTTGTGTATATCCCTGCTGCGACAATTGTTGGCGGCGAAGACCTGGTTCCACTCGTCGGTGAGGTTCATCTCGTCAAGTTCTTCACGCAAATCCTCGATCCCATTTTCAAGATAGTCCACGTGGAATTGCTTGAGGTAGTTGGAGGGCCGCACCAGTTCCGACCACCCAGGCCAGGATTCGATCGTCAAGGTGCGCAGGAACCCACCGTAGGAGCCATCGAAGTCCACCTGGAAGGTGTAGTCGTCGATCTGCTTGAACGTCATCGGCGTGCCCGTGGAATCGTTCCTGGTGCGGAACTTCCGGGGGTAGTTTGGGGTGAGGGATTCATTGCCGTATACGTCCTCGACCACAAATCGAGCGTCTTCAGCGGTTACCGGGGACCCGTCCGACCATTTCAGGCCTTCGCGCATGTGGAAGACGAAGGTCTGGTTGTTGTTGGAAACCTCAAAGGACTTCAGCACGTTGCCGCGGATATCCTGGACACCCAGCCCGGGCGCGGACAGCAGCGATTCGTTCACGCCTATGAACACGTCCGGATTCCAACGCGGACGGTAATGCAGTGTACGCAGAGTGCCGCCGAAGTTGCCGGGCTGCCAGGCAACGTGACCCTCCGGCAGGAGGACGCCGGGACCCACGACGAACGGTTCGTTCGGGAGGCGGTCTTCCAGCGGGGGCAACTCACCCGACGCCACGCGGTCCCACAACACCGGCGACTCCAAGGGGTTGCCGGCCGGTTCCTCCATCATGTCCTCCGCATCCTCCGCCGCAGCGTCGGCTGCAGGTTCGGCAGGGACACCACAGGCAGCCACTGCCAAGAGCGCCAGGAGCAAAGCTGCCAACAATCCTGTCTTGAAGATAGTCATAATTCAGGTCCTCCCGAATTAGAGGGTGTATGGAAAAGCGGCATAGGGCCGGAAAAGGAGGGTCGGGAGTAGGATTCACTTGTCTTACGAGCGGCCTTGCCCCCGCTCCTCCTGTCATACCCTACATCGCCCCCTCATGGAACGCCAACCCTACGATACCGACCTGTCCGATGCCGAGTGGAAGCGCATCCGCCCCCTGCTGCCCGCCCCCTGCCCGCGCGGGCGTCCCATCGCAGTGCCCCGCCGCGAAATCGTGAATGCGATCCTGTATGTGCTGCGCAGCGGCTGCGCCTGGCGACTGCTGCCCCACGACCTGCCGTGCTGGACCCTGGTCTACTGGTACTTCCAGGTCTGGCGCGCCAACGGCCTGTGGGAGCGCATCAGCACCGCCCTGCGCGGACAGCTGCGCCGAGCCGCGGGCCGGAAGACCTCGCCCAGTGCCGGCATCCTCGACAGCCAGTCGGTGAAAACGACGGAAACCCCCGGTCTGCGAGGGTACGACGCCGCCAAGAAGGTCAAGGGCCGCAAGCGCCATCTGGTGGTGGACACCCTGGGGCTGCCCCTGCGGGTGGCCGTGCAGGCGGCCGACGTTCAGGACCGGGATGGCGCCCGGCAGGTCCTGGACCGTCTGCAGGACGACTTTCCGCGCCTGCGCGTGGTCTGGGCCGACGAGGGCTACCGGGGCCCCAAACTGGGCGACTGGGTGAAGGCGCAGGGCACCTGGCAACTGGACATTGTCCGCCGCGACCCCGACGCGGAGGGCTTCGAGGTCCTGCCCAAACGGTGGATTGTGGAGCGCACCTTTGCCTGGCTGGGCCGCCATCGGCGCTTGAGCAAGGACTACGAGCGGCGCCTGGACTCTTCCGAAACCTGGATCCACATTGCCCTCTCCCGGTGCATGCTGAAGCGCCTCAGCATGGCCTGAGGGCACTTTCCATACACCCTCTTAGTGACAATTTGCAATACACCAACCCGGTCCCAAGGGCTGGCCGCACAGATTCACTGCCGGCAACGACGAGTGGTGCTATGACGAAACTGGATTGGTAGCCCGATTGTGGTTCGTCCCCCCCTTGTCAAATGAGTTCCGAGCGGCATACCGCAACCATGAGGTCGGACAACGCCTTCATTGCGGCGTGCGGAAGGTCTCCGCATGGAGTGTGACCGCTGCCAGCCGCGCCCTGTCCACTACCACCCCCAGGCCCGGCGCTTGCGGAACCGATACGGTCGAGTCCGAGTTGAGCTCGAAGTCCGGGACCGCCACGTCCTCGTGGTAGTAGCGGCGGGAGGCGGAGATGTCGCCGGGCAGTGTGAAGTTGGGCAGGGAGGCCAGGGCCAGGTTCCCGGCCCGTCCCACGTTGGTCTCCAGCATGCCCCCGCACCAGACCGGGACGCCGGCGTCCCGGCACAGGTCGTGGACGCGCAGGGCGGCGCTTAGGCCGCCGACCCGGCCCACCTTGATGTTCATGTTGCGACAGGCCCCGATTTTCAGGGCCCACTCGGCATGCAGCGGCGAGTGAATACTCTCATCGAGGCAGATGGGGGTCTGCATCTCGGCCTGCAAGGCGGCATGATCCACGATGTCATCATGGTGGAATGGCTGCTCGATCAGCAACAGGCCAAAGTGGTCAAGGTCCTTAAGGGCAGCAGTGTCGTCCGGAACATAGGCGGAGTTGGCATCCACCTGTAGGGCCAGCTCCGGCCAGCGGTCCCGTACCGCCTCCACGGGCTTGACATCCCAACCCGGCTTGATCTTGAGCTTCACCCTGGCATACCCGTCGTCGACCCAGGCCGCCACGCGGTCCAGCAGTTCGGGAATCGACGGCTCGATGCCCTGGGATACACCGACCGCCACCCGATCCCCGCGGCCGCCCAAGGCGGCCTGCAGCGAATGCCCGGCCTGCTGCGCCTGAAGGTCCCAGACCGCATTCTCCAGGGCTGCCTTGGCCATGGGATGGCCCCGCACGGGAGCAAACAGCCGTTCGCAATCGTGAGCGGCCACCGCACCGGCCTCCAGCAACCGCGGCACCAGGTAGCCGGCCATCACGTGCAGGGCCGTGCCCATGGTCTCCGCCGAGTACCACGGCCCGGATCCGGCCACGCACTCTCCCCATCCGATCAGATCTCCGCTGCGGACCGCGACCAGGATGGATTCACGGTGTGTCTCGCGCCGAAAACTGGTCTCGAACGGATGCACGTAGGGAAGCCGGATGTGATGCAGTTCAATGCACGCAACGTCGACCGATTGCCTGTCACTCACTGTTAACCTCCAGGGCCACTTGGTTCACGGTCCGATCATGCAGCCAGCACCAAACGTCCTGGCCCGCCTCCGCCTTCAGGCGCACGGGCACCCGCTCGGGACACACCGCCAACGGCACATCGCAGCGGGGATGGAAGCGGCAACCGCCGGGCAGGTTGCGCAGGTCGGGAGGCGCACCCGGAATAAACTCCGGCAGAGCTTCGTCGTGCAGGCGCGGAATGCTGCCAAGCAGCCGGCGCGTGTACGGATGGGCCGGCTGCTCCAGAATCTGTTCCGAACTGCCAATCTCGGCAATTTGGCCGGCGTAGACGACCGCCAAGCGGTCGCAGATGTCGCTCGCCAGCGCGATGTCGTGGGTGATGAACAGGATGGAGAGGCCCTCTGCCTTCAGATCCTTGAGCAGGTTCATGATCTGCGCCTGCACACTGACATCAAGGGCGGAAGTCGGTTCGTCCATGATCAACAGACGCGGCGAAAAGATCAAGGCCCCCGCAATCATTACACGCTGCTTCATGCCGCCCGACAGTTCGTGCGGATAGAGGTTCCAGGCACCGGCCGGGAGGCCCACGCGTTCCAGCAGGCCGCGGGCCTGCCGTTCGAGGGCATCCGGTGCGACATCGGAGGATCGAGACTGGCGCACTGGTTCCGTCAGCCACTTGCCTACGCGCATGACGGGATTGAGGCTGTTCTGGGCCCCCTGGGGCACCAGGGCCATGCGCCGCCAGCGCACGGTACGCCGAAACTCCTCGGCATCCAGGGCCGACACACAGACGTCGTCCAGCCACACTTCCCCTTCGTACCGGGCCGTATTGCCGGGCAGCATGCGCAGCATGGCATTGGCCGCACTGGACTTGCCGCACCCGGACTCGCCAACAAACCCCAGGGCCGTGCCCGGCTCGCCCAGTTCGAACGATACGCCGTCCACGGCCTTGACTACGCCGGCCGGATCGGCGTAGTGGAGATACAGGTCGCGAACCTGCAGGACGGAGGCCATCGTCAATCGGCCCGTCGGGTTTGGCGCAGGCGGGGGTTGACCACCGGCTCGATGGCCAGCGACAACAACATGAACGTGGAGGCCACCAGCACAATCAGGAGACCGGGAGGCACAATCCACCACCAGTAGCCGACATAGACCCCGCCGGTGCGGAACCCCGCCTCCAGAATCTGGCCCCAGGTGGGGATCGACGGATCCCCCAGACCCAGGAAACTGAGGCCCGCCTCGGCCAGGATGGCCGACGGCGCGGTGAAGATAATCTGGGCCAGGAAGTACGGCATGATTTGCGGCAGGATGTGGCGGTACATGACCCGCCAGCGCGAAGACCCCAGGCTTTGCACGGCCTCGATCAACTGGCTCGAACGCATGTGAAGCACCATGACCCGCACCTGGATGGCCAGGCCCGGCCAGCTGAAGGCAATCAGAATGCCGATGATAACGGTCAGGTTGGGACCGATGATGAATAGGAGAAAGATCAGCAGGGGCAGAACGGGGATGTTGGCCACGATGTCCGAGAGTCGCTGAATCACCGTGTCGGCGGCTCCGCCCAGATAGCCGGACGCCATGCCCAGAACGGTGCCGATGGAGGTGGACAGAAGTGCCACCACAACGCCAATCACCAGGGCGGTAGGCAAACCGTACAACAACCCCTGGGCCAAGTCGCGGCCGATGCTGTCCGTGCCCATGCGGCCAAAGGCGTCCCCGCCGGCCACCAGTTCCACGGACCCGATGCCGTCGCCCTCCACCCGCGTGGCCGTCTGAAATAGGAATGTGTACTCACCCGACATCGGGGCAAATCCGTCGCCCGCTGCATCCGGCACGCCAAAGAGGATGTCCATGACGCGCGGGCGGATTTCCTCGGCATCCATTTGCAGGCCGTACTCCTCGGCCAGGAACTCCTGCAACGAACTGAGGGTGCTTTCGTCGGCGCTGAGCTGGATGCGCAGGGGATCGTCGAAGTGACGCTCATATGGTCCCTCCTCCCCCTCGCGCGGTCCGCGGACGGCATGGCGCAAGACGCTGACACGGGTTTCGTCGGGCCTGATCAGAGTGAGGGCCAACAGGGGTGCCCGTTCCTCAAACCGCACGTCCCGCACAGTCAGGGCCAGGAAGGCCGGCACGGCCCCCTCCTCGACGATGTAGGGAATGTTCCAACTGGCAATCAGGTTGCGTCCCTTCTCTTCAACCGTCTCCGGTTCCCCGCGGACGGCCTGCCAGTGATCCGCCCGCGGTTGACTGTCCACCCGCCGGATCCACGCCGGCGGCGCGGCCTTCGGGTTGTCCACCCAGTGAATCGGATTGCTCCAGACCCGGTTGCCGAAGTCGTCGGGATAGGAGACGACCACCCAAACCGAGAGCACCACCTGCGCGGCCAGAGACAGCAGGCCCAGCAGGCCCACCGGAGTCTTGAGCAGGGCATCCCGTATCTGCCGAACGCGCATCAGTCGGCGTAGCTGACCCGTGGGTCCAGGAAGATGTACAGCGTCTCCAGCAGGAGGCGGATGGCCACGTACATCAGGGTGAACATGAAGGTGAGCGCCACGATCACGCCCTCGTCGGGGGTGCCGGCCAGGGCGTCGTAGTACAGCCGTCCCATGCCCTGCCAGTTGAAGACGGTCTCAATCAGAATCGATCCGGACAGCGAACCGGCCAGGCCAAAGATCAGGCCCGTGACAATGGGCGGGGCAGCCACGCGTAGGATGTGGGCGTTGCGCACGCGGGTTTCGGACAGCCCCCGGGCCCTGGCCATGCCCACAAAGTCCTCCTGGGCGATGTTGAGCGTAATCGTCCGCACCGCATACATGTAGGGACCCACACTGACCAGCACCATGGATAGCACCGGCAACACGGCATGCCGGGCCAAGTCGGCAAACCTGAGCCATCCTCCTTCCGGCGGCGGCGTACTGTACATGCCGCCGGACGGCAGCAGGCGCCAATGCACCGACACCACGAGGATCAGGAGAATGCCGATCCACCAGGTGGGAATCGCGTAGGTGACGGCCGCCAGGCCGGATACCAGACGATCAATCCAACTGCCGGGCCGGGTTGCCACATACAGGCCCCCTGCCAGGCCGGTCAGGGCCACAATCACCGTCGAGGTGGTCATCAGCAGGATTGTGTTCGGCAACCGTTCCAGCACGATGTCGGCGATCCGGCTGGAGCCCGCAAAGGAACGAAGGGAGCGGGCCTCCCCAAGGTCCAGTCGCATGACCCTGAACACGGAGGCGGGCAACCGGCGTTGCCACGGAATGTCAAGCCCGTAGAACGACTCCAGTTCCGCCTTGCGGGCGGCCAGGACCCGTTCCAGTTCATCCGGATCCCGGATGGTTTCGGCCAGGGTGGTCCGTTCGACCCGGATTTGCTCGCCCACAACCGATGAAAGGATGCGGTCCGAAAATCCGGTCAGGCCCAAGGTCAGGACGAGCAGCAGCAGAACGACAAAAAAGACCCCGACCATGGTCAGGGCGCGCACCGCCAAGGGGATCAGGTTGCGCATGGCAACCTGCCCAAAGTTGCCTGCCCGGGATCCGGCAGCCTTGAGTTCGACAGGAACATTGCTCTACCTTACCGGCTGACCGACAACCTCCACCGCGGTTGCCGTGATGACAGCCGTCTTGCCGTATTCGAAATCGGCCTTCTCAAATTGACTGAACTGAGGTTGCGAATCAGCAGCCTGATGAGCATACAGCCCAGGCCCTGCTGCAACCGCAAGCCGACAGCGGAAGGCAAACGCTCGTGGCGTCCCTCGCTGTCGGCCTGCAGTGTGTTTCTTCGATGCCGATCAAACTGTCGGCTCGAAGCATCAACCGAAACCTACATCCGCCTCGATCTCGAGCGTGCGTTCGGTCACCCTGGCCAAGTCGTCGCTCCAGGCCGCCAGAATCAGCTTGAACAGATCGGCGTCCAGCGCGTCTGTTTCGTCCGCGGTCAGCGCAATGGCAAACGAGCCGTCGGCCAGTTCTTCGGCCTGTCCGCTGAGCAGGACCTTGCCGCTGGAGGCGTCCTTGAGCACATACTCGACAGCCAGCTGGCCCGGCCCCTCAAGTTCCAGGGATATCGTGTAATCGTCGCCGAAAACCAAATCGTCCGCGTCAATGTCCGTGATGCGCACGAACTCGGGCAGGCCAATGTAAAGGTCCGCGGGTGTGAAGGGATAATCCTCCGCCCGATAGGCCTTCAGTTCCGCGTACTGTGCTCCGGGATCGTACCGCTCCAGGCTGAAGGGCCCGTTGCCGATAACCAAGTGCCCCTTTTCGCCGAACCAGTCCAGCAACGCGTCATAGCCGGCCAGCGCGGACTCGGCATCCACCAACGGCTCGTCCTTGCCCGGCAACTCAAACACCGACTCCGGAACCGTCTGCTTGCGCTTCATGTCCAGCAGCACGCGCCGTACCAACCGGGCGTCGCGGTCCAGGACCAGGCTGATCCAGGGCACCTTGAACCGGGCCGCAGTCGTGTCGGTGTAGGCCCCGCGGCGCTGCTCGAACACCAGTGTGTCCAGGGCGGCCAGCAGTTCCCAGGGCGTGCCCACGCTGGAGGGAATCCCGTAGCCCGCGATGTAGTCTTCCTCGAAGTGCCAAAAGTCCACATAGGTCTCGATGCGGTTCTCGTCCAGGACCCGGTAGCCCTTGATGGTTTCAAGATAGGGCCTGGCGGTAGTGGCGATGACGGTCTCGATCAGCGCCTTCTGCGGGTTGAGGGAGATGTCGATGCCCTGGTGCAGGCTGTACACCACGTCCGCCATCGAGATGGGCCGGCCGTGATGGAAAGCCGACTGGAAATAGCGGCTGTAGTCGTATTCGATGCGGCTGACCGCGGTGGTGTCCTCCGGCACGGTGACCCAGGCCTGTCGGCTGGCGTCCCAGTGCATGGCATCGGTTGGAACTTCCAGAGTGCCGTCCGGACCCGCGGTTTCGATCTCGAAGTCCAGCCGGAACGCCTGTGGCTTGCCGGAGAACGGGTGGTTCCACATGGCCGGATCCTGAAGCTGCCGCCAGATGTCCGACGTGTAGACGTCGCCAATGCCGCCGACCGGGTTCCAGGTGGAGCGCTCGGTCCAAACCCACAAGTGGCCCACAGTCAATTCATCGCTGCCTTCCTTGTAAGCGGTGCGCAGCGACCACAGGCCGCGCGGGCCGGCCGCGATGTCCTGCGTGATGCCGGTGACATCCGCCTGGACGGGATAGCTGTTCAGGATCGTGGCGATCCAGACGCGGACGCTCTCCTCCAGCCCCAGCTCGGTCATCCGCTTGTAGAGCTCATCGCGGGCCTCACGGTCCGCAAAGTCGCCCTGGAACAGCCGGCGGCCCAAGGTATCCAGTTCCTCATGCTCGTACTGCCAATAGCCCACTTCGCGCCAGCCCGGCATGTTGCCCTGCCACGGGGCGTAGTAGGCGTTGATGCCGCTATAGTCGTAGCGCTGGGGCGCACCCCGCCCCCAGCCCTCCGTGTACAGGTGCCACCGGAAGTCCGTTGGATTGGAGGTGTAGACCGTCTGGATGGCCGGTGCAAACGGCTGGTAGGAAGGGGAAATCTGGAAGCCGGCGCCGGTCAGGGCTGTCTGAATCAAGTTGCCCACGTCCCGGCGCTCATCCTCCACGCGAATGATGAACTTCAGGACAATCGGCCTGTCCGCAAAATACCAAATATCGTCCTTGAGCTCCGCCCCCGCTTCCGTCATGGCCGCGGCGATCTCCGCACGCGCCGATTCCGGATCATGGTCCAGCCCGGCCTCGTTGACCTGGCGGAAAATGGTCAGATAGTCGAAGTCGGTGGGGCTGATGTTCGTCAACATCGGCACGGCCTGGCCCTGGTAGATCTCGCGGGCGACGAACTCCCGGTCGACCAGACGCTGCACGGCCCGCCGCACCTCCGGAAGCGAGAACGGATTCAGGGCGCCCTCGGCCGCTGGAGCCGGATTGAGAATCAGCGAAATCGTGGTGGCCGGTGCCTCAAACAGCTGAATCTGTTCCTCCTCAAGCTCCCGGGCTGCACTGATCTTCAGGTTGTAGTAGTAGAGATCCATCTCACCGGCCTGCAGATCCAGCGGGGCGCGATCCACGTCGAAGGCCCGAAAGCGCAAGGTCTCCACGGCCGGACCGGTCAGGTCGTGCGGCGCGGCATAGCCTTCGTCCACTGTGTCGTCCCCGGCGGCCTGGCCGGAATCGGCAGCCAGCGAGGGTACGGCCCACAGCAGCAGGCAAACGGTCAGCAGGAACACGAAGCCGATGCGGGATTTAGTCGGCCGGCGGTGTGTCAGGCGCATGGCAGGCATGTCCTTGGATTGAAACGATGGGATGGAATGGCCGCGGGGCCGGGGGCATGCTTTGCGTCCCACCGGCCCCGGCGTGCATGCGTCAGTCGCCACCCAACTGGGCCAGCAACTCCGCTAGCTGATCGGAGATCGACTTGATGTTGTCGAAGCCGAACTCCATGTAGAAGGATGTGGAGGCGAAGTTGCCCGACCCGTCCACCAGAGTCACGGCATGGGCCCCCTCGCCCGAGACGGGTACGAACACATTGGCCGTTATGCGGCCCAGGTCATCCGTGCGACCGGCCGCCACCTCGGTGCCGCCCACCAGCAGGTAGTAGTTGATCAGCGGCTGGAAGCCATGTCCCTGCACCGTGATCTGCTCTCCGGCCGGACCGGCGTTGGGACTGATGAAAATCTCCGGGTTGGGAATGGAACGCTGGCGCGTAAAGCCGATCTTCTGGTTGTAGCCGCCGTATTCGCCCAAGCGCGTGTCGGCCCACGCGATGTAGGCTTCGTCCTCAATGGCGGCAATCGCGAAGTAATCGCCCAGGAACAGCCCCCTGGGGAACCCCTTGTTGGGATTGGAGGGGAAGTCCGTAACCCTTGTGTCCCCCACGCTCAGATTCAGTTCGGGCAATTCAAAGCCCCAGGTATCTCCTTGATCGGAGGATCGCGTGTAGTAGATGTGGTACCGGGTCTCGACGGGATCATCCCGCATGTCACCCCACATCACATGGATTATCCCGTCCGGTCCCACATCCACCGCCGGGAAGAACTGCAGCGCCGTACCGGTGTCATGGTTCAGCTGCTTGGGCTGCGACCAGCGCTTGCCGCCGTCCAGGGAGCGAATGAAGAAGATGTCCCCTTCGTCGGTTTCGCTGTCCGGTGGAATGGCGGTGTACACCACGTACAGTTCATCCTCGGGCCCCACCGCCAACTTGGGGAACGCCGAAGCCCAGTACCGGAAATAGGCATTGCGCGGACGGAAGCCGGGCTCCAGGAAGCTGGCGATGCGCTTGGGATCGCCGAAACTCTCACCGCCGTCGGTGGACTTGGCGATGTAGAACTCGCCCAGACCCTTCTGGCTTTCGTCATCCGTGCTGTCGATCCAGGCCACAAAGACATTCCCTTCGGAATCAACCACGGGCACCGGCCCCTGCACGACCCGCTTGGTGCCAATCGTGTTGGCCTGCCCTTCGGTCTCGCTCACTTCGCCGTAAGTGCGGCGCACCGTGGGCCCCGCCGCGACAGGATCCGACCAGGTCGCGCCCTGATCCATTGAATAGACCAGTCTGGGGGTGGTGTCGACCCGGGGTGAGCCGAGGGTCGGGATTTCCCCAATGTAGAGGATGTCGTAGGACGTGTTGAACTCGACGTAGGTGACGTAGATTACTTCCTGGTCCTCAATGGTGGGATGGAGCCCCGTTGTCATCCAGGGCTTGTCCAGGAAACCAAGCGTGATCGTGCCGCGCATCCGGCCGGTCAGATCCTCCGTAACGTCGGAGGTCACCTCGCTGCGGGCAGTGGACACCGGTTCCTCCCAAGTGTAGCCGCCGTCCTCGGAACGGGACAGGGAAATGCTTGACACCAGGGCAAAGCCGACCGCGTTGCCTACCGTGTACTCCTTGATCCCGATGGAGATCGAGCCCATGTAGACATTGCCTTCGCTATCGAACTTGACGACCGGATCGCCGCCGGAAATCCGATCCTTGCGCAGGTACTTGACCTGGCGGGGACCGTCCCAGTTGACACCGCCGTCGATGGACACATAGGCCGTGTTGTTGGGGAAGTTGTAGTCGATGGTGCCCAGCACGATGTGGTCGGGATCAAGCGGGTTGACCGCGATGTCCGGCTCCGTCTGCAAAGGGGTGTTGGAAAAGTCGCGCGTGACGAGGAGATCGCGACTGAAAGCCGGCGCCGGATCCCGGTAGGGAACCAGAACCCCCAACCCCGCCCCCTGCAGCGAATCCCCGCTGGTGAGGGGGCCGACCACACTACTCAGCTGTTGCCGTGTCAGGGTGTTCCAGCCCGGCCGGTCAATCCACGCACGCGGGTCCACGCCTTCGGCCATGAGCCAGGCCGGCCCGGAAATCACATCGGCAATCGGTGCCGCCAGATTCTGGATGTCCTCCGGATTCTTGGACACCTTGCCCCGTTCGGGCAGTTCGGGGGCCGGGCCCTGAGCCTGCACCGGCAACGCCGACATCATCAACATCATCGTCGCCAGCAGCAGCCCTGCGGCCGCGCGCATCTTCCTTTGCATTCGTCTACTCCTGCACTGTGCCGGCTTGCCGGCAGTCGTCAGCGGCGCAGTCGGGTCAATCCCCAGTTCAATGGGGGTGCGCTCTGCATGCGCAACCCTCCGCGCCCGGCGGACGCGGCCTCCGGACATCAGTGGTCCTGGCCGGTCCGATCCCAATCAGAGAGGCATTATAGGTATGGAGTGCCAGTCTCAACCGGAAAACCAACAATCGCGGACCGCGCCTGCCCGCGTCACCGGAACCATGGAGGACCGGTGCGTCAGGCGGGGATGTCCGGCCGCGGATCCCGGTTGGGCAGGAACTCCGCGGCACCGTCGGCGGCGTACAGGTGGCACGCGACCCGACGTTGCGGACCGGTTGTCTCCAGGGCCACCGACTGTCTGTTACACACCCCCGGGATTGCTTCGGGGCACCGCGGATGGAACGCACAGCCCGCGGGCACATGCATCGGGCTCGGGGGTTCCCCCGGCAGCACCGGCCTGTGGGCATGCCGGTTGGCGGGATCGGGTTCGGGCACCGAGGCAATCAGCGCCTTGGTGTAGGGATGCTGGGGAGAAGCGACCACATCCGCGGCCGGGCCCTCCTCCACAATCTCACCCAGATACATCACGACAATGCGTCGGGCACTGTGCCGGGCCGTGGCGATGTCGTGCGTGACATACAGAATGGAGATGCCGTGCCGGTCCTGCAGTTCGCCCAGGAGATGAAGGATCTCGGCTCGGCTCGAGGCGTCCACCATGGACACGGGTTCGTCGGCGAACAGGTATTCCGGCTGCAGCATCAGGGCGCGGGCAATGCCCAGTCGCTGCCGCTGACCTCCCGAAATCATGTGCGGCCAGGCATTCGCCATTTCCGTCACCGGGGTCAGACGAACTTCGGCCAGGGCCTGCTCGATGCGCTCCCTGCGTTCGGTCCGGTTACCGACGCCGTGGATTTCCAACGGCTCGGCCAGTGTCTCGGCCAGTGTCATATAGGGATCGATGCTGGCAAACGGGTCCTGGTAGATGGCCTGGGCCCGCCGCCGAAACGCCTTGCGCCGCTGACCGCCGAGCGTGGCCAGGTCCGTACCGTCGAAGAGCACGCGGCCGCTGCTGGGTTTGAGCTGGCCGATGGAAGCGCGCCCCAGCGTCGTCTTGCCGCTGCCCGATTCCCCGACCACCGCCACCGTTTCGCCGCGGAACAACTTCAGCGAAACCCCTCGCAGGGCCCTAGCCTGTTCGAAACGCAACAGCCCCGTGCGCGCACTGAACGTCACGTCCAGGCGATCCACCTGCACCAGCGGTGTGTCAGGGCCGACTCCGGATTCCCGGGTGGGATTGTGCGCTTGCTTCATGCGTCAAAGAGCTTAATGCTTAATTTATGAGGGGCGGGACCGCGAGGACAACCCGGCCGAGAAGCTGCATCTTATAATCCCGTTCCCGGATTGGGTGTTTCCGCCATACGGGATCCAAGGCCTCCTCCATTTGCAACACCGGGCCTGCCGAACCAATCCGCCAACATTAGGTTTCGAATCCTCAATCCGCGATTGCACGGTACCGCACCATGTCCCTGAGCCGACTTCCACACCGATTCGCCGTCCTGGTCCTGCTGAGCCTGGCCTTGTTGTTGGCGGGTTGTACGACCATCGTCATACCTCCCCGGGAGGAAGTGTCCGAATCGGACGCTCCCGCTGCGGAGGCGAAAGTGGACGTACCCGCCGAAACCGCCGCGGAACCAGTGATGTTTGCAGGCCAACCGTCCTTCCTGGCCGGGTTGTTGGCGGAGCGTCCGGCCGGCGATGTTGATGCGGACCGGGCCGCAGCCAAGACACGGGAAGGCATCGATCTGTTCCAGACCAGCGACTTTGAACGGGCCGAAGCCGCCTTCAGGGAGGCGTTGCTGGCCGATCCGGACCATGTGCCGGCCCTGACGGGGCTTTCCGATCTCTTCAGCTACCAACCCCAGATGTGGAACCAGTCGTTGGAACTGGCCGAACGGGCCCGCGAGTTGGCGGGAGACGATCCCAAGGTGCTGGCCCACCTCGTCTGGTCGCAGCAGATGGCGCACCGCTTCGACGATGCCAAGGAATCCGGGGCCCGGGCCGTGGAGGTGGCGCCCGATCACTTCCTGGCCCACGCCGCCTACGCGGACATCCTGCTATCCATGTATGAAACGGAACAGGCCTTGCACTATGCAGAACGAGCCGTGGAAATAAATCCCGACAGTCCCATCGGCTGGATCGTGCTGGGTGCCGTCCTGGAAACCATGCACGACTGGGCGGCAGCCGAGGAAGCCGTCAACAAGGCGGTGGAACTCGACCCGGACTTCCTTCTGTGGACCATCGTGCAGAGCCGACTTGACTTCGACCTGCGGGGCGACCCGGAGCTGGCCGCCGAACTAGCTGCCGAGGTGTTGGAAGCCATGCCGGGCCACGCCTATGTGCTGGGGCTGGAGGTGGACCTTGCCATTGAGCGCAACGACTGGGAGACCGCCATGGATGCCTGCCAGCAGCTGGCGGCCCTGCACAGCCCCACCACGCGCTATCCGGACGGTTACACCTGCCTGGCTTCGGTGGCCCTGTTCCAGGAGGACGAGGAACAGGCGGCCGAGCACCAGGCCCAGGCGGAGGAAATCGCGTGGAAGGACCGGCTGGACGTGTCCCTGGTGCGCATGCGGCTTCTCAACGACGCCGAAAAGTGCCAGGAAAGCCGGGCTCTGGCGCAGAAGTGGCTCGACACCCGTCCCTACAGCATCTCGGCCACGCGGATGATGGGGGTGGGTTTCCTCTGCTCGGACGACTATGAACAAGCCATCGAACACCTGCAACGGGCGGTCGACAAGTTGCCCTGGTCGGTGGCGGACGCGCGCCTGCTGGCGATTGCTTATGCCCGCAACGAACAGGAGTCCCAGGCCAACAGCGCGCTGGAGAGGGTCCGGAGCATTGCCTTTGAGGATCCGCTCTACTACCAGGGCCTCTACGAAATCAACTTCATCCTGGGCGACTTGGAGGCCGCCATCGAAAACGCCCAGCGCTGGTCCGTCTTCCGCCCCCTGAACACGGACGCCCTCGAGTCGATCGCCTATGCCCAGATCTACAACGGCAACTTGGACGCGGCCCTGCGGTCCGCCCAGGCCGCCTACGACATGGGCTCCACCACATCGACAACCTTCGGCATTCTTGGTTATGTCAATATGCTGTATGGGGACATGGAGACCGCCGAGGACTTCCTGCTCAAGGCCGTGGAGCGCGACGGCGACATGTATCTGGCCCAGTTCTCGCTGACCCAGCTGTACCAGTACAGCGACCGCTGCGAGGACAGCGAACCGCATGTGGAATGGCTCATCGACCAGGCGGACGAACCGGATGAGATCGTCCAGATCAAGGAGCAGTTGCAAAGTTGCTTCGACCGCCGGGACGCCTACGAGCAGGCTCTGGAAAACAGGCTGACCTTTGACGAATACCGGACGAAGGCCACCGAGTCGTTCACCAACGAAGACATGGCCGTGAAGTTCTTCAACATCGTTGAGCGCGCCGGTCAACGCTCGCTCGTTGTCTGGTATGCCTCCGAAGAGGAACCCAACAGCGATGCGTGGAAGCGGCAGGAGATTGGGGCGGGAGTCGTGCTATCCACGCACGTGGCCCGCCTGGAGGACCCGCCGGACTCCATCATCGTGGTGTCCGGGGTCGACGACCAGCGCGTCGTTATGGTGGTGATCGACATGCAGTACATCGGCTACTGGCACCAGGACCAACTGTCGGATGAGGACTTCATCCGGACCTGGCGCAGGGAAGACGCCTCGGGCATGCCGGCCGACGTGTTCGACGAATAGAAACGGCTTTCGGCAGCTTGGTTCGGAAGAAACTGTGCCAAGCACGAGGGGACGGATGACATCCGTCCCCTCGTTTTTTTGTGGTCCGGAGTGCTGTGCGGACCGGTGGTTCAGGCCTTCGGCACCATGTGCGGACGGTGGCCGCGCGTCACGCAGCTTCGGTTGACCACGACCTGCGCCACATCCTCCCGATCGGGCAACTCGAAGTTCAGATCGCGCAGCAGGGCCTCCAGCACAGCATCCAGGCTGCGGGCTCCGGCGGCGGACACGAACGCCTTTTCGGCCAGCGCGTCCAAGGCCCCCTCGGTCAGCTTGAGGTCAACTCCCCACTGGGCAAAACGCCACTTCGCCTGGCGCACAACGCTGTTGCGGGGCTCGGTCAGGATGGCCCGCAACGTACGTCGATCCAAGGCCTCCAGTGAAACGTGAACGGGCAACCGACCCATGAATTCCGTCATGAAGCCGTACTTGACAAAATCCTCAGCGATCACCTGGCGCCTCAACTCTCCATTGTCCCGGTTCCGGTCCTCCGTCCGCTGCAATTCGGCTTCGTGCCTGGCTTCGGCCTCGTCAATCGGAAGCACCCGCCCGGAGCGATTTCGAGCCTCACGCGATCCTTGCCCGGTCGCGAATCCGATTTGCCGGTGCCGACTGCCCAGACGCTTGGCGATGACATCCGTAAGTTCGTCGAAAACGCCTCCGCAGATGAACAGGATATGGGTCGTGTCCACCTCGATAGGCTTGGTCTTGCCCGTAATCTTCGAACCGTCGGGGGACACCCGCAGCGTGGCGCCTTCCAAAATCTTGAGGAGTGCCTGCTGCACCCCGTCGCCACCCACGTCCCAACGCATCGGCTTGGTGCGGGCCTTGTCGATTTCATCGATGAAAATGATCCCGCGCGCCGCCCGGCCCACGTCCATGTCCGCCGCGTGCAGCAGGCTGGACAGCATGCTTTCCACGTCCTCGCCAAAGTAGCCGGCAGGAGTAAGACTGGTGGCGTCGACCGACGCAAAAGGCACCTTGAGCAGGTGGGCAATGGTCTTGACCAACAGGGTCTTGCCGCAGCCGCTGGGACCCAGCAACAGCACGTTCTTCTTGGCCAGTACCGGGTCAGTCTCCCCCTTTGCGGATCCGCCGGTATCGGCCAGCTTGTTCAACCGCATGTAGTGATCGTGAACGGCTATCGCCAACGCCTTCTTGGCCTCGCGCTGCCCCACCACATGCAGATCCAGGTAGGCCACGATGTCCCTGGGAGACGGCAGCGGGAGGTGCCCTCCGGCCTTGGCGTCCTGCGTCTCCGGTTGCCGCGCCGCTTCGGCATCGACAACCGGTTCCCAGCCACTGCCGGGAAGGGCTACCGGGTTCCGCACCGGCTGCAGCCCCTGCCCGGAAGACGGCCAGACAGGCTCCGGCTGCGCGGGCAGGTTCTTGACCGGAAGCCCTTTCTGGGCCTGGTTCACATGATCGGCCTGCACGATGGCGAACGCGCACTCGCGGCAAATGTACACGCCGGACTTCAGACTTTCCGTCAGTTCGGATGCATCCGCGGGCACCTGCCCGCAAAAACTGCAGGGGACCGTGTCCTTGTCCAAATGGGAAATATCACCCTCCTGTCCAGGCCATTGAAACGCTCCGCACCAAGCCGTCTACTCGCTCTCGGACCGGTCCTGGCTCGGCACTTGGATGGTGCCGTCGCGCACGGACACGATGTGGTCCGTATCCCCCAGTACCTGGTCAACCAAGCCGTATTCCTTGGCCTCCAGGGCATCCATGTAGCGATCCCGCTCGAAGTCCACCTCGACTTCGCGCCAGTCCCGGCCCGTGCTCTGGCCCACCAGAATGAACAACTGGGTCTGCAGGCGCTCCTGTTCGCGGAAAGCCCGGCGCACGTCCTCCGTATAGCCCTGCATGCCGCTGCTGGCCGGATGGAGATGCACGCAGGCATGGGGCAACGCGAAGCGCTTGCCCTTTTCCCCGGCACTCAGCAGCACGGTGCCCATGCTGGCCGTGACACCGACGGCGAACGTGCTGACTTCTGCCTTGATCATCTGCATGGTGTCGTAGATGGCCAGTCCGGCATAGACACTGCCGCCGGGGCTGTTGATGAACATCCTGATTTCCTGGCTGGAGTCCTCCCGGTCCAGAAACAGCAGCTGGGCCACGATGAGGTTTGCGACCTGATCGGTAACGGGTGTACCCAGAAAGATGATGCGCTCCTTGAGCAGCAGACTATAGATGTCGTAGGCCCGTTCGCCGCGTCCCGTGGTCTCGATGACCATCGGCACGACATTCTGCGGATTGTGCAATCCCGCGGGATCAAACATACAGGCGATTCCTTCGCTGTTGGCTGGGGGCGGGCAGATTCATTCGACCCGGTCTAGATGAGGATAGAACACGGAGGCCGTCTCAACTGTATGCGTTCTGTCAATGCAAACCGCACGCATGAACATCGCACACGCCGCGTTGCCGATGGCTAGAAGTCACAAACCACCATCGACTGCCTGCCAACCACAGGCCGGCAAGGCACGGAAAACCGGGAGGATCAGGCCCCGCCCAAGTTGGTCAAACCGATCCCGGCGCGGCACAGGCCGCCCACCGCGGACCCGGCCGAACGGGCCGAAACGGGTGTCCTTAACCTTGGGCTACCGCTGCAACTTCCTCGTCGTGTTCCACATCGGCCTCGTCCTCGCCAGCGTCCTCGGGGAGCGGCAGGGAGTGGGCACCGTCGGTAACCATCTTCAGCAGACCGTCCCTGCCGACGTTCCGCAATTCGTCCGCCAAGCGCAACTCAACCAAGCGTTCCACAACAACTTCCGGATCGGGGCTGTCGTCGTTCGCGTACTGGTTCAACAAGCCGGGAGCTTCCGCCTCCGCGGCGGTCCTCAGCCGCTCTTCAGTTCCATCGGGAAGCTCGATTTTTTCCCGCTCGATGAACTCCCAGAGCAGCAGATTCTGTCTCAGGTCCTGTTCGGCCGCCGGCCTTGAGGATTCAAGGTATTCCTCCTCCGTCATGCCCAAAATGCGGAGATAACTCTGGAGATCCCTAATGCCCATGGTCCGCAAACCGGCCGCCTGTCGCTCCACAAACTGCTGCACCGCCCGTTCCACGGACACCCGGCCGTATTCCAGGACAGTATGACTTTCGAGGCCTTCCAAGGCCGTATTAAGCTCTTCGTTCAACACCTGGGCCGACTTCCGACGGGCGAATTCGGCCCACAGTTCATCCTCGTACTCCGCCAGCGTACGCTGGGGCTCCTCCTCACCCAGTCTTCGGGCCAGCAGGGCGGCATCCCATTCGGCCGCGACCCACCCTTCCACGTCCTTGACGGAAATCTCGAATTTCACGGATCGTCCGGCGTGGACACTGGAACTGTCTTCGGGCCAGGACAGGACAAAGGCCCGTTCCTGGCCGGTTGTCACGCCCAGAAGCTCTTCGTCCAGACCCGGCGGCGACAAGGGTTCCTCCTCGTCAAGATCCACAATCCAGTCGTCGTCTTCCAGCATCACCTCGTCCGTGGGCTCACCGGCTTCATCCAGGAAAACGCTGCGCACCGTCAAGGTAAGGGTGTCACCCCATTCGGACGGCCGGTCCACCGTCCGCCGTTCACCGGATTGATGCATCGTCTGCTGACGGAACTCCTCGCGCTCCTCGTCGGTCGGTTCAAGTTCCCGCGGCTCGATCCGGAAGTCGCGATAGGTGTCGATCAACGACACATAGGGCTCGAGGGTTATCAGGAAGGTCCACTGCACCGGATCGGTTGACCGCTCCACCAGGCTCGCCGCTTCGACTGCCTCGATGCCGGCCGACCTCAAGTAGGCCCCCACGGCCTGTTCCACCAGGGCGGGTTCGGCCTCTTCCAGCAGCGCCTCGCGTCCCAGAAACCGCTCGACCACGCGATAGGGCACCTTGCCCTTGCGGAAGCCGGGGATGTTGATGGTCCGGCCCAGACGGTTCCCAACCGCGGCCAAGGCGCTGTCGACCGTCTTGGGATCCGGTTCCACCGTGACCTTGATCTCGCGATTTGCCGCCGGAGCAGTCTGGAACTTCACCCGATCTCTCCCAGGAATTGTCGAAAGGGATTTGCAAACGCGTCCGGGGTTCGGGCGCGCATCGTAATGCGCCTGCAAGACGCAACTTCCACCGACTACGATACAGACTCACAATGTTAACACATAACACAGCAGGTAAATTGGCACTGTTTTGAGGTTTGTCGCAACTGCTGCCACCGGTTGTTAACAGCTTCTTGGCCGCCCGATGCCTCGACGACGGTAGGGGCCGGCCGAACAAACGGCCTCGCCGGCCGCTGCCGTATGGGACGGAATGTGCTAAAACATGGATGCATCCGCGTTGTCCGCCGCTGTTCTGCTTCATCCCAAACGCGGGTCCCTCCATGTTCGTGCTGTCACTTGCCGACACCATCGCCTGTTTGGCCGCCAGCCCCGCGCTGGCCGTTTTGCGGGATCAAAATCCGAGTGCGGCGGCACGGGTCGCGGTCGGTGGTCAGTCGGGCAGTCCGAACGAAACAGCGGCAACAGGAACCGGCCCCCACACCGGACGGACCGAAGGCCCGAAAGCACGGTCAGCGCAGTGGTTGTCCGGGCAATCCAGGCCCTGCCCTGAAGCGAATCATCCCGGAACAAACCGGCGCGCACTTGGATCACCGGTCTGCGAAGTGCGGTCCCGGCGACGATGCCTTGTTCAGGGAACCTGTCTCCCCTACGGCGCAGCAACGAGTATGCGAGCTTCCCTATCGGCAGCCGTTGCACGCGACCAAACCCCGTACCCGCGCGTTGCAGTGCCCCACTGCCGGCAGGGAATGTCGGCAACCACCATCCCGGCCGCTATCCAACATCCTGAATGGGGGATCAGAGCACCCCTTCCACGGATCCGGTTGTGCACATGTTGAGAAGTGTGCTTTCCTCCGGCCACAGGATTCCCAAGTGGGCTGTACGCAGCATCGTGGTCGTTGTCACGGTCTTGGCTTGTGGAATGCTGGAGGCGGCACCGTGGCGTGAATCCGGCGTGACGGCCCCTGCAGTGGCTCAAGTGTCCCCGGTTTCGACGAGAGTGGCCTCTTTGCCGACCCCGACCCCCACCCTTGTTGTCGTTGCGACCAAACGCCCCACCCCGGTACCGGTGTCGGTCGACGACATACCCGCGAAAGTCGTTGCAGCCGTGGAACGGAAACCAGTGGGTTTCCCGCCCCTTTCCACCTATTCCGAGAGCCTGCGACCTGAATTCCAATCCATGCTGTCGGACTTGTCCCATCTGACCCGATATGACATGTCCGTGGAAATCTTCCCGGCACAGAGGATGCTCAAGGGAACTGCGGTCATGACGCTGCGCAACAACAGTGCAATTGCCTGGCCCTCGATCGTATTCCGGCTACCGGCCAACCATCCGCGGTTGCACACCGACATGCACTTGGAGCGCGTGGTGGTGAACGGTCTCTCCGTTCAACCCGTCCTTTCCCCTTCAGCCACAGTGGCAACCATCCCGTTGGCATCACCCCTGCAGCCAGACCACTGGGTTCGGGTTGAATTCACCTGGTTCCTTGGCTACGAACACCTGTCGGACGAGAGTGCCTACGTACGCAACGGGGCCAATCAGGACATGATCAATCTCCCCCACTTCTACCCCGAGTTGGCAGTGCATGCACCGGGGGCGCCGGGCACGGACGCAATGGGTTGGTGGATACAGGAGATTCCGCAACACACCGACATGCGGTTCCACGAAACCGTACTCATGACCGTGGAGGCAGTGGCACCTTCGGAATATGTTCTGGTGGGCAGCGGCGCGCCCGTGCACGAAGAGGCGATGGCCCATGGCCGAAAGCGCCAGCGGTGGGTGACGGGCCCGGTACGGGGATTCGTCTTGCAGGCCAGTCCCCTGTACCGGGTCTCAAGCAAGGACGTGGACGGGGTTCGGATTCAATCCTTCTACCATGCCGAGGACGAGCCTGTTGCCCTTCGGGCATTGGACCAGGCGGCGGAGGCATTGGGCTTTTTCTCCAAGGCCTGGATTCCGTATCCCTATGCGCATTTGACCATCGTCGCGTCGCCACTGGCGGATACAGCCATGGAATATTCCAACCTGATTCAGATAGGCGTCATGAGGTACAGATCCCATCCTTGGAATACGGCCTTTCTGGTGGTGCATGAAGTGGCTCATCAGTGGATTTACCTCCTGGTCCACAACGACCCCGTCAATCATCCCGGTTTGGATGAGGGATTGGCGGATCTGTCCTATGTCTACATGATGGATACTGTCGATCAAAACTTCAACGGATCGCGGCACCTTGGCTACTGGCAACATCTCAACGAGGACTTCGGAAGCCAATTTCCCGGCGCCTCCCCATGGTGGCTTGCCCATCCCTATCATGGTTTCCGCCACTACCACGCCACCCACTATCGGCGTCCCGCGGTTCTGTTGGGCGAGATTTGGACTTACACCGGCCATGAGGTGTTCACCGATAAACTACGCCACTACATGGATCAAAACCTGTTTCGAATCGCGACCCCGGAGCATTTGATCGGAGTTTTTGAGGGTTCGGTGCCTCAAGGGCAGTTGACCGAGCTTGAAGAAGCCATTGGCATATCAGCGGCACCAGCTAGCTAATCGCGGGCAGAGGCCGGCATGGCCGTTGATGCGGTCAAGAGCCGCGGTGAAACCAGGGCGGGAGATCCCAGGGTTCTTTGAAAAAACCTGAAGGACTCCCCATCCATGGCGGATCGGACCCAAGTTGACAAGACGGAAACCGCCCTCCGGACCACCGTCAGGCAGAAGGTTCCAGGCCCATCAGGCCGGGCAGGGGCGCAAGGGTCCGGACTTCATGAGTCGGCACCGGCGCGTCCGGCGGCAACGGTTCGCCGGTCCGGTTGACCCAGACCGATGGCATGCCCACGTTGTTGGCGCCGGCGATGTCGGTATATAGGTTGTCTCCGACGAACCAGGCATCCTTGGGATCGGCATTCAGACTCTCCAGGGCCAGCATGTAAATCTCGGGCTCGGGCTTGGAGTGTCCCACTTCGGCGGACACCAAAACCGCTTCGAACCAAGGGGCAATCCCGAGGATTTCAATCTTGCGCCGTTGCAGCTGCGAAGGTCCGTTGGTGACCAAGGCCATCCGGATCCCGGCTTGTTGAAGTGTCTGGACGGCTGACCGGGCATCCGCATAAAGCCTGATGTGCCCGGCCTCGGTTGCATCATGAATACGGGCCGCTTCCCTGGCGATGCTTCGGGATTGGATCCCGCACTGGGCGAGCGTGAGCTCCCAGACTTCCTCCCCAAGGCTGAACGTGTCCTTGGTACCGTCCCAGAGTTCCGTCATGTACCGGTTTTTGTTGGAGGTCCAGATGGTTAGATTGGCTTGTTGCAATTGCCGGGGCTCCACGCCTGGATGCAGTTCGCTGACCTGGCGGCAAATCTCCGCCAGCGTGTCCTGATAGCTGCTGTTGTCCAACAACGTACTGTCCAAGTCAAAGACAATACTTGGCATCGTACCCATGACATTGCTTCTCCAGGTGAGGGGGCTGTTGTCGACATCTGAAACGACCATACACAGCCGACCGACTGTGTTCCAACAATCCGCGGGCCGCGTTCACCACACAGCACGTGACCCCGTTGACCCGGGGAGCAAGCCGTATTGTCGGTTGCCGAAACGTCTGGAGAGCAACATGGCAGTGACCGCATCCACAGTCGCATGCAATCCGATGCGACCTGAAACACACGGTTCGGACCCCGTCGCCTCCCGAACGGTTCATGGGCTTCGTCCGGTGGCATAGGCAGTGTCTGCCGACGACACCCCTAACTGCGTCCGAACGCCTTGGCCAAAGCCTTGCTGGAGAACTGGACGATGGTGGGCCGGCCGTGCGGGCAGGTCAGGGGATTTTCACAGTTGCCCAACTGAGTGAGCAGGGATTCCATTTCGTCAAAGCCAAGCAGCTGGCCGGCCTTGATGGCGCTGCGCTTGCAGATCACGCGAACCAGCCGTCGCTCCAATTCCTCGTGCACCAAGTCCCGATTGTCCGCCAGACAGTCAAGCACCTCCCGCAACACCGTCCGCGGTGCACGGTCCGCGAGCAGCGCGGGCATGGCTCGCACCACGTAGGTCGAGCCGCCGAAGGCGGCGATGTCGAACCCCAAAGCCGACAGCAACCCCAGGTGGGTGTCAATCAGACCGGCGATTTCGGTTCCAATCTCCAGTGTTTCCGGAACCAGGAGGGCCTGCCGGGAGCGCAGGTGCTCGTCTACCCGTTCACGGTCAAGCCAAGCCTCATACAACACCCGCTCGTGGGCGGCATGTTGGTCCACCAGCACCATGCCTGCCGATGTCTCCGCCACGATGTACATCTGCCCAACCTGCCCGATTACATGGAGAGGAGGCAAGTCCCCGACAACCGGTTCCATGCGATCAGGCTGCGCGTCGTCCTTGCCGATAACGGGCAGGCGACCATGCGGCCGGAGATCCAAATCAACCCTTGGCAGATCCAGAGCCAGACCCTCCCCGTCGGATGTGGCACCCCGCCACTGTCCTTCCGCGTCCTCATGGACCGGCGTGACCGCCAACGGAGCGGCCTCCGGCACCTGCTGGTACGCGGCCAGACTGTCCTCCACGGCATGCAACACTGCCGCAAACAAGGCCCTGTCCCGCAGACACCGCACTTCCGCCTTGCGGGGATGAACGTTGACATCCAGCAGGACGGGATCCATTTCAATGAAGATGAGGCCAAAGGGAAACCTCCCGCCGGGCAGGCGTCCGTGACATCCCTGCACGACCGCCTGTGTCACTGACCGGTCCTGAATCCAGCGGCCGTTGA
Source organism: Caldilineaceae bacterium (assembly GCA_965208365.1). Taxonomy (GTDB): domain Bacteria; phylum Chloroflexota; class Anaerolineae; order Caldilineales; family Caldilineaceae; genus Bin34. Next base: position 4,814,962 of record OZ242330.1, read on the forward strand.
CAAACACATCGATGTGGCCCCGGTTGGGATAGTGCAGCGTCGGCGGCGAAACAAAACCCGCCACCTTGATGTCATGGCGCATTCCCTCCAGGGACAAGGCCTGACGTGCCAACTCTCGTCCATGCACCTCCAGCAGGACCTCCCGCACATCGCCGCGGCCGTGGGTCCGCATCAGCACCCGATCGTTGTGACTGTAGGCAAATGCAACACCCGGCCAGGCCAGCGCATACCGCTGCATCATCCGGGATACGCGACCGGCCTCTGCAGTCGCGGACTTCAGAAACCGCTGTCGCACCGGCGCGTTGACAAACAACTGCTCAACCTGCAGGGTCGTTCCCTGCACGGCGCCCGCCGGTGCCTGGTCCTCAACCTGTCCGCAGGCAAACCGGAGGCGACTGCCGGTGACATCTTGTCGATGGCGCGACTCCACGGTCACGTGGCTGACAGCCCCTATGCTGAACAGGGCCTCGCCCCTGAACCCCAGGGTTTGAATGCGATCCAGCCCTCCCGAATCCGCCAACTTGCTGGTGGCGTGGCGCTGGAACGCCAGCTGCAGCTCGTCGGCGGGAATGCCGTCTCCGTCGTCCGCCACGCGAATGAGTTCCAGGCCGCCGCCCTTGAGAGCCACGTCCACATGCCGCGCATGGGCATCCAACGAATTTTCAACCAATTCCCGCACCGCGTCGACCGGGCGTTCGATGACCTCGCCGGCGGCGATGCGCGCCACGGTAGCGGCCGACAGGGGCTGTATTGCCATGAACGGACTTCCGGACCTGAAACGGGGACGAACAACTCAATCCCGACAAGCGGCATGGCCGGACTGATCCGGCCATCTTCAATGCCGGGATTGGGGAGGGATCATATAATGCGCCGCTTAGTCAGCAGGAGCCTCTTGCTGCCCACCCCTCGCTGAACCAGTCACTTTAACGGGGACATGCCAACCGTGAATCAGTCCTTGGTCCCGCCCGATACCTTCGGCATCAACCAAATCCGCAAACAGTACTTGGACTTCTTCGCGGCGCGCGGCCATCAGGCAGTGGCCAGCAGCAACCTCGTGCCGGACAATGACGATACCTTGATGTTTGTTAACGCTGGCATGGTTCAGTTCAAGGACGCCCTGCTTGGAGTGGAAACCCGACCCTACAGCCGGGCCGTCACGTCGCAGAAATGCCTAAGGGTCAGCGGCAAGCACAACGACCTCGACGACGTGGGAACCAGTCCGCGGCATCACACATTTTTTGAGATGCTGGGAAACTTTTCCTTTGGGGACTACTTCAAGGCGGATGCCGTCAAGTTCGCCTGGGAGCTGGTGACTGAGGTGTGGCAGCTACCGCTCGAGCGGCTCTGGTTCAGTATCTACGAGGACGACGACGAGACCGAAGAACTGTGGCGCGCGGCTGGTGTAGCACCGGACCGTATCCGCCGCTTCGACAGCAGCGAGAACTGGTGGTCGATGGGGGACACGGGCCCCTGCGGACCTTGCTCGGAACTGCACTACTACTGGGGGGATTTGGACAAACAGCACCCAGAGGGCGTCAACCGCGACGATGAGTATCTGGAGTTCTGGAACCTGGTCTTTATGCAATACGACCAAAAGACGGTAACCGAACGGATTCCCTTGGCCAACCCAGGCGTGGACACCGGATGTGGACTGGAGCGCATCGCGAGCATCATGCAGGGGGTCGAGACCCCCTACGACACTGATGTCTTCCGCTTCCTGATGGACCGCATCCAACAACTGGCGGGAGCTTCGGACCAGCAGCGCCAAGACTCGTATGTGCCGTTTCGGGTACTGGCCGACCACAGCAGGGCCGTCACTTTCCTCATATCGGACGGTGTCCTACCGGGCAACGAGGGACGCAACTACATCACGCGCCTGATCCTGCGCCGGGCCGCCCGGTTCGGCCGCATGCTGGGCTTTCAAAAGCCTTTCCTGGCCCACATGGTGGAAAGCGTGGTGGAAGAGATGGGGGACCACTTCACGGAAATCCGGGATCGGCAGTCCTTTATCTGCGATACCGTAACCGCCGAGGAGGAACGGTTCCTGCGTACGCTGGAAAACGGTCTTGGCCATCTTGAAAACATCGTGGCGGATGCTCGGGACGCCGGTCGCACGGAAATCTCCGGCGCCCAGTCCTTCCTGCTCTGGGACACCTTCGGCTTCCCCCTGGACCTGACCCGGGACATCGCCCGCGAACAGGGACTGGCCGTTGACGAGGAGGAATACCGCAAGCTGGCGGCGGACGCCCGCGAACGAAGCCGCGCCCGGGCCAAGTTCATGGACGGCGGGGACCACGCGGGCTACCGGGACCTCAAGACCCGGCTGACCGAGGCCGGCAGCCTGCCCCCGGAAGGCGTAGTCCACCTCATCTACGAGCCAGCACCCCATCCGGCCACAACGGTCTTGGCACTGCTGCAGGACGATGAGCCGGCAGTGTCGGTGAACGAAGGCGAACGCGTTGAAGTCATTACCGCGGCCACTCCCTTCTACATGGAATCCGGCGGCCAGGTCTCCGACACCGGCCGCATTCGGTCGAGCGACCACACGTCCTGGGAAATCGTGGTGGACGACATCCAGCGTCCCGTGTCGGGGTTGCTGGTCCACCGGGGTACGGTGCGTCGGGGCAGCCCGACGGCCGGGGATGCCGCCGTGTGCGAAGTCGATCAGACGCGCCGCCGACGCATCGAACGCAACCACACCGCCACCCATCTTTTGCACGCCGCCCTGCGGGCGGTCCTGGGCGAATCGGTCCACCAGGCCGGATCCCTGGTGGCGCCGGATCGCCTTCGGTTCGACTTTACGCTGCCGCGGGGCATGAGCCCCGAAGAAGTGGATCAGGTCGAACAGATGGTGCGGTCCGTGGTTTTGGCCGATGCACCGATCAAACTCAGCTGGGAGTCCCATGCCGAAGCGGTGGCCGGTGGGGCCATGGCACTGTTCGGCGAGAAGTACGAAGACACGGTGCGCGTGGTGCGCATCGCGGCAGACGGCTTTGAGAGCCAGGAACTCTGCGGCGGCATGCATCTGGACCGCACCGCCGCCGTGGGGCCGTTCTACATCGTCAGCGAGGCCAGCAGCGCAGCCGGGCAGCGTCGCGTCGAAGCCGTAACCGGCGAGGCGGCCAATGCCTGGGTCCGGTCAGTCCTGGAACGCACCCACCAGACGGCCGACGCACTCAAGACCCAACCCCACCAAATCGTGGAAGCCGCCGAAGCCCTCTCCCGGCGCGTGCAGGAGTTGCGGCGCGAGCTGGAACAGGCCCGCCGGCAAAGCGCGCTTGACGACATCGATCAGCTGGCCCAAACCTCAATCGTGCTCGGTGAAGTGCCGTGCGTGTTCGGTCAGGTTCCGAACCGGGACGGGGACACCTTGCGCGAGATGTGCGACCACCTTCAGAACCGGCTCGGAGACAGTGTCATCGCCCTGGGTTCGGCCACCGACGGGCGCCCGTTGCTGGTTGTTGCAGTGTCCCGCGGCCTGTCGCAACGAGGCCTGCACGCCGGAGCGATGGTCAAGCAAGCGGCTTCGGCCATCGCCGGTGGCGGAGGGGGCCGCCAGAACATGGCGCAGGCCGGCGGCCGAGACCCGGCCGGCCTGTCGCAGGCATTGGACATGATTGCCGAGGCGGTGCGCGAGCACACTGCCGCCTGACCCAACCCCGGTCCTGTCCCGATCCGCGCCGCCGAGACACGAAACCCGGCCATCGTTCCAACCTGTGCACACCACCGTTGTTGTCCGCGACACCAGCCGCCTGGCCGAATTGCTCCAGGCTGTTTCAGAATCCGCGGGAACCGGACTCCTGGTGGAGATTCACTCCGTGCCCCCGGACGCGGACCTGACGGAGTGGTGCCTGGCGCTGACCCATCGAGCCCGTTTCCGCGGTCTGCCCCTTGCCTACGTCGTGGCGGACCGCCTGCCCGGGACAACCGCGCACCGGATCCGCGGGAACAGGTTCCGATCGGTTGCCGAGGCCGAGCGCTGGCTTGCCACGGCGCGCGCATCGAACCCCATCCGCAACGGGGCCAACATCCCCAGGGGTTTCCCCGGCAATCGGCATGCAGGTCGCGGCCGCGCCTTGGCTGTCTTTCCAACACCTGGGGAATGGGTCCGCAACCTGTTCGGAATCGCGGTGTTCTGCGCCATTGCGGGATCGTCGCTCTGGTTGTTTCTGACCCATGTGCAGCCGAGCGCGACATTGACGGTGGCACCGTCCGCCCATGTACTGGAGCTGGACGTCCCCATGTCCGCCAGCCTGTACGTCCAGGCCGTGGACAACGACACCGGTCTGGTTCCGGCCACCTGGATCTCCGTCTCGCACGAGGTGGTGGGCACGACGGAGACCACGGCGGTCACCAGGGAACCCGTGGACAAGGCGCGGGGCTACCTGTCCATCACCAATCTGGGCACGGAGGGAATCACCATCCCGGCGGGAACCCAGGTGCAAACCGGCACCGGCGACGCCATTCCCTTCGTGACCCTCGACGATGCCATCCTGGCAGGCGGATCCGGCCTGCAGACGCTGGTCCAAATCGAATCCGTCGAAGCCGGCGAGGAAGGCAATGTCCCGGCCAACAGCATCAACACGATCACCGGCGGCTGGGCCCAGCGCGTGCGCATCGCCAATCCCAGCGATCTGACAGGCGGCACGTCCGAGGAGCGGTTTGCCGTGTCCCAGCGCGACCAGGACTACCTGCGCGATGTGCTGCTGGCCGATGTCCGCGGCAAGGCCCTGACAATCTTGGCGCCCGAGGTTCCGCCCAACGCCTGGCTGCCCAGCGAAACCGTATCGGTCTCAATTCAGTGGACCAACACCGAACTGTTCAACGGGGAAGTGGCCGACGAACTGACCCTGACAATGATGGTGCTGGTCAGCGGGCTGGCCGTCCAGACCAGCGACCTCGTGGACTTCGTCCTGGCCAGGCTGGAGGCCGAAACCCCGCCGCGGGCCCTGATTGATCCGGACAGCTTGGACTTCCACCTCGAATCCGGGACCGTCAACGCGGGCACCGAGCTTGCCTTCACGGTCAGGACCAGGGCCCGATACCTCCAGGCACCCGACCGGCAGGTCCTGCGGACCATGCTGGCCGGCACACCGCTCGCGGACCTCGATCGCAACATGGCCGAGCTGGACATTGAGGAACCCTGGCAAATTCGCATTTCCCCACCCGAACGCGAAGCCCTGCCAACCCTGCCGTACCGCATCCGGGTGGAGACCAGTTGGCCGGCTACCGCGGCTACGGACAGCTGATGACGCCGGAACTGAAACCGCGTCTGATGGCCGTGGACGTGGGCCTGACCAAAATCGGCATCGCCTTGAACGATTCACTGTGGCTCGGCGCCACGCCGCTGGAGGTGCTGACCCGAACCAGCCGGAAGGCGGACTTCGCCCACCTGTGCCGCCTGCTGGACCGGTACGAAGTCGCTTCGGTGATCTGCGGCCTGCCCGTCTCCGACCATGGTGACGGCGAAACCGATCGGACCGCCTACATCAGGGAATGGGCGCGACGCTGGATGCAGGCACAGCGGCACTGGCTCGAGCAGGCCCGGCCCGTAATTTTCTGGGATGAGCGCTGGACCACCGCGGCGGCCCAAATCGCACAGCGGGAGGCCGGCTGCCGCGGCCCGGAGGACGCTGTGGCGGCGGCCCTGATCCTCGAGGCCTACATGCGGGCACGGGAACGGTCCGACCCGCGTGGGTGGGGACGCATCGATCCCTAAACTGGACCCGGAACCGATGTTCGGCACCACCCGGCAACGCCGACACATGCGCGACCGCAACCGTCAATACACGGAGCGCGCCCGCAAGGCATCGCGTTGGGGCCATTCCCTCCATCCCGGCACTCAAATCTGGCGATGGTTACTCAGGGCCGCGGTGCTCGCAGGCCTAGGCGTGTTGCTTCTGTGGAGCCGCGGCGTGGCGCTGACCCACCTGGATCGGCAGGCGGCGAACTCGGACCTGCCAAGCCGAACGCTGCTGGATATCCACCAGGCCGCCTCGGCCTTGACCCCGGACAACATCGAACACTGGATCCTTTCCCTCAGCCTTGAGCTGCAGGCGGATCGCCTGTTGGTCCCCCCCGGCGGCGACCCCCGGCCACGGCCGTTCGAAATCGGCCTGGGCGAGCCGGCCCTGTACATCGCCTACCGCCTGGAGAACGAAGGGTTTGTGACAGATGCCGAACTGTTCAATCTCTACCTGCGGGTCCAGTTCCTCGACCGCTATCTGGAAGCCGGCAACTACATGCTGTCGGAAACCATGACCATCCCCGAACTGGCGGAGGCCCTCAACGCGCCCAGCTACGAAGAGGAACTGGTGACGTTGCTGGAAGGCATGCGCATGGAGGAATTCGCCGAGGTGCTTGAGGCCAACTACATCATCCCCGCCCGCGAATTCCTGGATGCCGTGCGGGACCCCAGGTCCATGGAAATATTCGACGACTACGACTTCCTGGCCGACCTGCCGACCGATGCCACCCTCGAGGGCTATCTGTTTCCCGACACCTATCGCTTCCCCGTGAACGCCGATCGCGTTGAAACGGTCGTGGCCAAATTCCTGGACAACTTCGACCGCAGGCTGGGAGAGCGGGGCCTGACCGCCGAACCGGCCCTGACGCCCCGGGAAATCGTGACCCTGGCCAGCATTGTCGAACGGGAAGCCGTTGTGGCCGAGGAAAGGCCCTTGATTGCCAGCGTGTATCTCAACCGCCTCTCGGGACTCTGCCGGGACGAGGTCCGCGGCCCCTTTCTGGAATCGGATCCAACAGTCCAGTATCCCCTCGGCAACGCCGCCGACGGTTGGTGGCCTTCCATCACGCTGGACGATTACGATCGCGTGCAGTCACCGTACAACACGTTCCAGAACCAGGGCCTGCCCCCCGCCCCCATTTCCAACCCCGGACTCAGCTCGCTGGACGCGGTGCGCAGTCCGGCCAGCAGCGTCTATTGCTTCTTCCACACCACCGGGGTCGACGGCGCGCACGTGTTTGCCGCCACGTATGCCGAACACCAGCAGAATACCCTCCGCTACGGCCGGTGACATTGGGGGAGGGCACGCCGTTGCCACCGGCTGCAGGCCTACCTCGGAATTGTCCGTCGGAATACAAGCAAAAAGGCCTCAATTCCCGTCGCCCGGCAGCCTCGGTCAGTGATACACGCGGGCTTCGGCAGCGGATGGTCCGAGTGATTCGGCCTCGCCCGCCAACGCAGCGGCAATCGCCTGCACCAGCAGTCCGTGTTCGGCGGCATGCATCCGTTTCGTCAGGCCCTCCAGGGTTTCCCCTTCGCGGAGCGGTACCCGAACAACGCGGATGACAGGACCGGTGTCCACCCCTTCGTCCGGCACCCAATGCACCATCGCACCGGTTTCCCGGATAGTCCCCTCCCGCCAGGCCGTATAGGCCCGTTCAATGGCGTGCAACCCCGGAAATGTTCCGGGAAGTGCCGGATGAAGGTTGACCACCTTCCCGGGAAACCGATCCAGAAAGGAACGGGTCAGAATCCGCATCCATCCCGCAAGCACAATCAAGTCGGGACGCGAAGCCGCCACACAGCGCGCCAGTTGTTGGTCATAGGCGGACCGCGACCCGCCGCAGGCCCGGTGTTGGGACCAGGAAAGGACCTTGGCGGAGATCCCATGCCGACGGGCGCGTTCCAAACCGAAAGCCGCTGCCTTGCTGGAAATGACAAGGCCCACTTCCGCCTGCAGCCGATTGGTGCCACACGCCTCGATCAGCGCCTCCAGATTGGAGCCGTCCCCCGAAATCAGAACCGTTAACCGCTTGACCTTGGACACACGCTCATTCCAATCGGACTCCCGAACCCGGTTCGAGCCATCCCATAATGCAGGCATCGCCCAGCAAGTCCACGGCTGACCGGGCCTGATCCGGCGGCAGCACCAGCACTAGGCCAATGCCCATGTTGAACACGCGGTACGCCTCGTCGCGCAACATTCCGCTCCACTCGACCAGTTGACGGAAAACGGCCGGGGGGTGCCAGGCGGCCGTGTCAACCACGGCACCCACACCGTCGGGCAACAGGCGTCCGACGTTGCCCTGGAAACCACCGCCCGTGATATGGGCAATGCCTGCCGGTGCCAACCCCTCGGCCCGGAGTGCGGCTGCATGCGCGGCATAGGAGCGGTGCGGAGCCAGCAAGGTGTCCGCCCAGCTTGCGCCGCCCGGTTCCACGGACAGGTTCAGATCCCGATCCTCCATGACCGACCGGATCAGGGTGTAACCGTTCGTGTGTGGGCCACTGCTCGTCAGCCCCACCAGGAGGTTCCCGGACTTCATTCGGTCGCGTTTGGGCAGGGCGTCGTCGGCATGGACGGTCCCAATCAGCGTGCCCACGAGTTCGAAAGTACCGGGACGGTAGACATCCGGCATCTCCGCGGTCTCGCCACCCACCAGTTCGCAGCCACTCTCCGCACAAGCCCGCCTCATGCCATGGACCAGCATTGCCACCGTCTCCGGATCTGTCCGGTGCATGCCGATGTAGTCCAGGAACATGCGAGGCCGGCCACCGGCGGCGAGGAGGTCGTTGACGCAGTGGTTGACCAAGTCCGCGCCCAGACCATCCAGCCTGTCCAGCGACGCGGCCAGCAGGGTCTTGGTTCCCACCCCGTCGGTGGTCGCCAGCGTACGTACCGACGGGTCGGCATCATCCGCGGCCACGCCTTGGGCGAAGGCGTTTGTGTCAAGCTCCGTTCCGGTGCGCAGCAGACCCACCGCCGCCTCGCCGGCCTCGATGTCCACCCCCGCTTTTCTGTACCGGGCGCCGGTCACCGCCGTGTGGCCTCCAAGCCGATGTCGGACCGGTACTCGGCCTTCTCGAAATCCAGTGTCTTCACGCGACCATAGGCGGCAACGCGCGCCGAGGCCAAATCCGCGCCCAAACCCACCGCGGTCAGTACACGCCCTCCGTCAGTAACCACATTCCCATCCGGCGTTTCTTCGGCCCCGGCCAGGAAGACGACGGTGTCGCCGCTCCCCTCAGCGTCCAAACCCGTGATTCGATGCCCAATCCCGTACTGGTTTGGATAGCCGCCCGATGCCATGACAACACCGACCGCGGGACGCGAATCCCAATCGAACTCGACCTCCGGCAGCCGTTCCTCGGTGCAGGCGCGCACGGCTTCGGCGATGCCGCCGCGAAGGCGGGGCAGCATCACTTGTGTCTCGGGATCCCCGAATCGTGCGTTGTACTCCAGCAGCATGGGCCCCCTACTGGTCATCATTAGGCCGAAGAACAGAACCCCAACGTAGGACACACCGTCGCGGGCCAATCCTGCGAAGGTGGGCGCCACCACCTTTTCCTCGACAGCGGCCAACTCGGCCTCGGTCAGCGGTGACGGGGATACGGCACCCATACCGCCGGTATTGGGACCCTCGTCCCTGTCGTAGGCTCGCTTGTAGTCCTGGGCGTGGGCGAAGATTCGATAGTCCTTGCCGTCGGCCAGGGCAAACACGGACGTCTCCCACCCATCCAACCTTTCCTCGATCACCAGCGGTCGGTTCACCTGCCAGAGACCGGAGCCCCGGAGCTGTTCCAAGGCACCGAAGGTTTCTGCTCCCGTGCGAGGCAGGATTACCCCTTTGCCGGCAGCCAACCCGTCCGCCTTGAGCGCGACGTTGTAGCGGAGCCGTTCGCAGTAGGAGAGCGCGAGTTCGAAGTCAACGTGTTGTTGGTACTCCGCGGTTGGGATGCCGTGGCGCCGCATGAAGTCCTTGGCAAACACCTTGGAGGTCTCAAGGCGTGCAGCCAGCCGGTTCGGGCCAAAGACCGGAACCCCCTCGGCGGCCAGTGCGTCGACCAGGCCCGCTGCCAATGCCGATTCCGGGCCGACCACCACCAGGTCCACAGCCTCTTGCCGCGCGCAGGCCACCAACCCCGTTACATCGGTCGTATCAATAGGAACTCTGTGCGCGGAGGGTAGATAACGGACGCCGCCGTTGCCGGGCGCGATCAGGAGGGACGTGACATCCCGACTCCGGGAGAGTGACCAGGCCAGCGCATGCTCGCGGGCACCGGAACCGACTACGAGAACCTGCACGTCGTAATCACTTTCGGTTGTTGGCCGCCTTGGCGTCCGCAACAGTCGGAGAAGGGACGCAGGTCACTGCCTGTCACACTGCCGTGTTCCGAAGATTTCTGCAATGGGGAGTGCCCAATTGGGACTCTAACACGGACAGACACTTGGAACAGGGAGTCGTATGGACGTTCAGAGCAACCGCGTTAACAGCGCCCTATGCAAACACCGACGCCAGTTCCAACTTAATCTCGCCCTCGATCGATTCGGGGGTTAAGGACTCGAACGGATACGTGCCGGTGAAGCAGGCATCGCAATACTCGTGATCGGCGGTACCGGATAGAGCCGTGCGCATGCCCTCCAAGGAGAGGTACGCAAGCGAGTCCGCGCCCACCTGTCTTCGAATTCCCTCAAAATCGTGCCGGGCTGCGATCAACTCCTCTCGGCTCGCCATGTCCACGCCCATGAAACAGGGGTGCAGTATGGGGGGACAGGCGACTCGCAGGTGCACCTCGGCAGCCCCGCCGTTGCGAAGCAGTGCGACCAGCGGCCCCGCCGTGTTGCCGCGTACGATCGAATCGTCGACCAGCACCACGCGCTGGCCCGCCAAGTTGTCCCCGAGCGGATTGAACTTCATGGCAATCCCGGTGCGACGCAACTCGTCACTGGGCTGGATGAAGGTACGGCCAATGTAGCGCGACTTGGTCAACCCCTCCGTGTAGGGAATGCCACTCTCCCGCGCGTAACCGATGGCGTGGGGCGTCCCGGAATCGGGCACGCTCATCACCCAGTCCGCGTCCGACGGAGCCTCCAGCGCCAGTTGCCGCCCCAACGCCTGGCGGGACTGGTGCACCAGCCGGTCCGCGAAGACGCTGTCCGGACGGGCGAAGTAGATTTCCTCAAAGGTACAGAAGGCCTGCCGCTGCGGCGGCACCACCTGTTCGATCTCATAGCCGCCGGGCCGGATCCGCACCACTTGGCCGGGCGCAATCTCACAAACCAGGGAGGCTCCAACCGGGGCGAACGCGCAACTCTCGGAGGCCAGCATATAGGACTCGCCCCGTCGCCCCAGGGCCAGGGGCCGCAATCCCCATGGGTCGCGGACGCCGAAGATTCCATCCTGCGTGAGGACCACCAGTGTGTAGGCGCCTTCGGCCTCCTCCATCAACAGCCGGAAGTTCTCAATCCACGGCAGTCGCGCCCGGCGGGCCAGGGACATGAGGATAACCTCGCTGTCCGTAGCCGTGTTGAAACCCGCTCCTTCCTCCAGGAGTGCGGTGCGCAGCACCCCGGCATTGATAAGGTTGCCATTGTGACCGATGGCAAGGGGTCCGGCAAAGGTCTCAAGGGTGAACGGCTGCGTATTGGGAAGACTCGAGGAGCCTTTCGTCGAGTATCGGTTGTGGCCAATCGCCATCGTCCCGGACAACCCTTGCAGATTTTCCTCGTCGAAGATTTGCGAGACCAGACCCATCCCCTTGCGCACTGCGAGCCGCCGACCGTCCGACACCGCGATCCCGGCCGATTCCTGTCCCCTGTGTTGCAGTGCATAGAGGGCGTAGAACGTTGCCTTGGCTACGTCCATGTCGGCCGCGGCAATGCCGAAAACCCCGCAGGCTTCGCGGGGCGAATCCATGAGCAAGCCATCGATCACGATTGCATCTGTTCCTTTACCTGGTACATTTCGGTACCGGTTCGAGTGATTCGCTCTCGGTTGATGGGAGCTCCGTTGCACGCCCCCGCAACTCGAGTCCGGGTGGAGCAGTCCCCACCGTTGTCCTGGTTCGTTCCGCGAGCAGGGCCTTGACCTCCCTGTAGGGCATGTACAACGTAATCTCCTCGTCGTACAGCCTCGCCAGAATGTTGCAGGCGGCATTGACGTCCGCGTCCAGCACAACCCCGTCGGAACAGTAAAACCGATCCCAGCGACGATGGCCCTGCAACAGGCCCGTACGGGAGTCGACTTGCGATGTGTAGGCCGGATTGACCAATGCCGACGCAGAACCTCTGCGCCGAGATATCGAGGTTAGGGTGTCCGCCATGACGCCCTTGACCCAGCCGCTCAGTCGGCGGTTGGTGTCCCGGTGGCGGTACCTGGCGGACTTCATGTGTGCGGACAGGTCCTCGCAGGCAATCGTGCCGGCCTTGTCCACGACGGTGTGGGCGGCCTGGCAGAGGTGGTCGCGTACCTGCCTGTGGTGCCGAGTCCGTCGCCGGTCCCGTTTTTGGTTGCCGAGGTTGTTCTTCCGGATGGTGTCGGCCTTGCGGTGGTTGCCCTTGGCCCGGTGCTTCTGCTCGGTGTCCCGGAGGTGATTGCGCCGTGTTCCCTTGACCTTGCGGTGATCGCTCTCGGCGGACAACAGGTCGCCCAAGCCCTCGCCGTGGCGTTCCCCATCGCTGTCCGTGTAGGCTTCCGTGTAGCCCTTGTCCACCCCAATCGTGGCAGCCCCGCAGAGACGCGTGCTGCACACCTGCGTCTCGTCCACCGCGTAGTGGACTTCCACCTGGCCGTGGTCTCGCAGGAGGATGCGCAGGGTGCCGGAAGGCAGGTGTGTGCCCTTGAGCGGAATGGCGATGCGTTGGCCGCGTTCCAAACCCTGGAGGTACACCCAGGCCCGGTCGTGCCAGACCTTGGTGGTGTAGGAGCCCGCGTCGGCCACAATCTGGTTCGTCACATGGGACCGGCCGCCCCGCCACTGTTGCCGCATCTGCCGGTGCAGGAACGGGTCCTCGGTCCAGCGGTTCCGCTTCAGCAGGCTGTACAGACGCTCGCGTTCGGCACTGTTTCCGCGCGTGCGGTGCCGGATGGCCTTCTTGACCGGCACCTTGGCCGCCTCCCTGCCGGCTTGGATGTCACCCAAGGCATCTGCCAGAGTCGCCTTGCCCAGACGCGCCGGCAGCCCGTGCCAGTCACAACCCTCGGCCATCCAGGCATCGCGGATCTCGTAGGGGGATTGCAGGACCGTGGACACCCTGCTGCACCGCTGCCAGGCATCCGCGCGCACCTGTCCGCACAGAACGGCGATCCGGGACAGACGATCGTACTTGGCCGCGTTCAGCCCCTGGCTGTGAAGTACGCGCGTGACCTTCTCAGCCATCGCTGGCGGCAGCCTTGATTTGCTTCCGGTACCGGCGCAAGCCGGGCAGGCGACCGGAGAAGGTGTCGACCACGGCCATCAAGTCCTCGACCCACTCCGCCTGCGGGGACAGGGAGAGCTGGTTGACCACTCGGATCTCGCAGCCGTGGCTCTCGGCGAAGTACGCGAACCAGTCAAACCCGAACCGGCAGAGACGGTCCTCGTGGGCCACCAGCAGGAGGCCCAGTTCGCGCTTCCCGATCCGTTCCATCAACGCACGGAACACCGGCCGCTGGAAGTCCAGGCCGCTGCCGATTTCGGCCAGCCACTCGTCCACCGCCAGACCCGCCCCCAGACAGAACGTCTCCATCGCCTGCTGTTGCGACCGCAGATCGTCCCGTTGCGCACGACTGGACACCCGGCAGTAGACCACGGTGCGCCCAGCCTCGGAGGCATGCTCCACGCCGAAGTACCGATCCACGTCCGCCTCCGTGTAGTAGCGGTGGCCGGCGGGGGTGCGGCGGTCCGGCAGCTTGCCCTTCAGGCTCCAGGCCTTGACCGTGTTCTTGTGCACCCCGATCTTGGCCGCGAACGCGGCGGCCCGGTAGATGTTCATATCTATAGAATACCACAAAATGTTCTTCAGTACCGGTATGTCGTGCTGGCAAGATGCTCCTCCGCGGATCCCGCGGAATTTGGGTGGGACCCGCTTACGGCCGCCTGGAATTCCGGAGCCGCGGGCCATCCGCCCAAGGCTTGACGAATCCCGTCCACTCGTTGCGCGGCTGCCCGCGCGGACATGGCTGTGGCAGTCACATGCCCCATCTTGCGTCCTGGCTTGGCATCCCCTTTGCCATACAGGTGCAGGAATGCATCAAGGCCCCACTCTGCGTGCCCTGTGGGCAAATCCCCGTGTTTCGGCCACAGTTCGCCGAGCAGATTGGCCATCGCGCTGCCGCCCCGCATGGCCACGGACCCCAGCGGCAGGCCGCAGACGGCACGCACCTGTTGTGCGAACTGGCTGGTTTCGCATCCCTCAATCGTCCAGTGTCCCGAATTGTGCGTGCGCGGCGCGATCTCATTGACCATCAGCTCACCCGTCGCCAGCAGGAAGTACTCCACGCAGAAGAGCCCAACCAGATCGAGCGAACCGGCAATCTCGCGGGTCAGCTCCTGGGCACGCCGCGCGGTGGCGGCGGGGATCGGCGCCGGCGCGACCGAGATATCCAGAATCAGGTTGCGGTGGTGGTTGAGGACGACCGGATAGACCGCCTCATCACCCGAGGGAGAGCGGGCCATGACAACGGAGAGTTCGTGCGCGAAGTCAACCACGCTCTCGAGCACCGCATCCTGCCCCCCCAGTTCCTGCCAGGCGCGCGGCAACTCGTCGGGAGACGCCACATGCACTTGGCCTTTCCCGTCGTAACCGAACCGCGCCGTCTTCAGCAGGCAGGGAAAGGGCAGATTCGGTGCGGGCGGCGGCGGCTCGCCCGCGCGCAGGACCGCAAAGGGGCTGACAGGCACACCGTGTTGCTGCAGATGGGTTTTCTCCCGGATTCGACTCTGTATGGTGTGCAAGGTATCCGGGCCGGGCCGGACCTGCACCCCATGATCAAGGCAAACCCGCAGCGCCGCAACCGGTATGTTTTCGAATTCGTAGGTGACGACCTGGACGCCGTCGGCGAAATCGCCCATGTCCTCCGGCGATTCAAACCGCCCAACGTACTCACGGTCCGCTATCTGGCCCGCCGGTGAACCGGCCTCTTCGCTGAACACCGCGGTCCGGTACCCCAGCTCCCGCGCCGCGTGGCAGAGCATGCGGCCCAGTTGGCCGCTGCCCAGGATCCCAATGCAGGCTCCCGGCGGTAGCGCGGCATCCAACCCCATGTGGCCTACCCAGCCTCTGGATGCGGTGGAGGTGGCAGTTTGGCCGCCAGCACGTCAGCCGTCTGTCGGGCCGTGTAGGCTTCGAGCCGTTCGCGAAGGGTCTCGTCGCGGAGGGCCAGAATGCGCGCCGCTAGTAACGCGGCATTCATGGCCCCCGCTGCGCCAATGGCCATGGTCGCCACCGGCACCCCGCGGGGCATTTGCACAATGGAGAGCAGCGAATCGAGCCCCTGAAGCGCACTGCTCCGGACGGGCACGCCAATCACTGGCAACCGCGTGTGGCCGGCTGTCATACCGGGCAGATGAGCAGCGCCGCCGGCACCCGCGACAATGATCTGCAGGCCTCGACCTTCCGCGGCTTCCGCATACTCGCACATGAGATTCGGCGTGCGATGTGCCGACACGACACGCGCCTCGTAGGGAATGGCCAAGCTATGGAGCGTCTCGGCTGCGTGCCGCATGCACCCTTCCCAATCCGACGTACTGCCCATGATCACCCCGACCAGGGGCTGTTCCACCGCCACGTTTGTCGCCTCCGTCTTTATGTTGCCTTGATGCCGTCCGCGCGCAGCGTTTCCAGACAGTTGGCGACCCGCTCAGCCGCCGGGTAGGCACCTGGTTCGAAGGGTCGTCCCGTCAACCGTTCCAGCACCTCGATGTATCGGCTTGCTGTCTGGTACGCCAACTCTTCCGGGAGCTCCGGCGGCCTCCCGCCCTCGCCCGCGAATCCGTTCGTTGTCAACCACTTCCGCACGTACTCCTTGTCCCAGTTGGCACGCGTCGGATCGTCCGCTTGCCAGTACCGGCTGCTGTCGGGAGTGTGGAATTCATCCATCAACAGGATGCGGCCCTCCCCATCGACTCCGAATTCGTATTTCGTGTCCACGAGCACAAGTCCCGCCTCGGCCGCGACTTCCCGCCCGCGTCCAAAGAGGCCCAGCGCGAGTTCCTGCACCTGCGCCCAAGCCGCACCATCCAGCAGGTCGCGCGCAACCACTTCGTCGGACGCGAGGGGTTCGTCGTGGCCTGCCAACGCCTTGGTGGTAGGCGTGACCAGCGGTTCCGGCAACGGATCGTCCTTTTGCAGACCTTCGGGCAGACGGTGGCCGTAGAGGACGCGCTCCCCCCGAGCATAGCGGGTCCAGAGCGAGGTCTGCGTCACACCCGTGATATACCCGCGCACGACCACCTCGACCCGTACGGGTTCGAGCCGCTGCGCCACCATGATGTTTGGATCCGGCACGGCGATGACCGCCGTAGGCGCGATGTCGGCCAAGGCTTCCGCCCAAAAGGCCGTCAACTGATTGAGAACCTGTCCCCTGAAAGGTATCCCGCCCAGCACCCGATCAAAGGCGGAGATGCGGTCGGTGGTCACCAGCACCAGCCGCGGACCCAGGGCGAAGAGCTCACGCACTTTTCCTGAATGGACGGGCGAGAGATGTCTCCCAACAGGCGGCAACCCGGTAAAGGGATTGCGCCAAGCCTCCGCAAAGAGGCCGCGGTTCAGTATCACAGAGCCTCCACAAAGGCTTCAAAGAGACGAAGTCCCCTGGCTTCCACAGGCACCGGGACGGGACTGTGCCGGGACAGGAGATGGTCCTCCGGATGGGGCATGAACCCCACGACCAGGCCGTCCGGGCTGCAAATTCCCGCCACGTCGCCAGCCGATCCGTTCGGGTTGTGCGGATAGCTCCCTGCAGCGGCCCCGCCGTCGGCCTGCACGTAGCGCAGCGCAATCCGACCTTGTGCCGCGAGATGGTTTAGCGTGTCCGAACCCCGTGTCAGGAAGCGGCCCTCGCCGTGTGCCACGGGGCAGAAAATCGGCATCGACAGTCCCCGCAGCCAGTCGGCTGCACAATCGGCTGCCGGTGCCATATGCACCCAACGACATTCGAAACGCCCGCGCTCGTTGTGGGTCAGGGTGACGGCACGGTGCCCCGGCTTGGCGGGCTCGCACCCACCCCCCAGCAAGCCCGACTTGACAAGCGTCTGGAAGCCATTGCAGATGCCGAGCACCCGTCCTCCCTGCCCCACAAAGGTTCCAACCGCATCCTGCAGCCAAGTCGTCAGGTCAAGAGCCTGCAAGACACCGGCACCCAGTGCATCGCCGTATCCGAAACCGCCGGGCAGGACAACCGCCCGACAGCCAACCAAGGAGACAGTGCCCGCGCGGACATCCCGCACATGGGCAATCTCCGCCTCGGCACCAGCCAGTTTCAGGGCGCGCAGGGTCTCGGCGTCCCGGTTCGTGCCCGGCGAGTGGAAGATCAGGACATGGGGACGAGTCATCTCACACCTCCGCACCCCGCCAACACGCTGCCAGCGTCTCCACGGCGGCATCTACATGCACCGTCCCATTGTGTCGCAGCAGCGCCCGCTCTCCACCCAGCCGTCCCAAACGCAACAGCGGCAGGTCGCTGCAGGCATTCGTCACCGCCCCCACAGCCTCTGGATCGATCTCGATCAGGATCCGGCCGTTGCTTTCGCTGAACAGCGCGTGCCACGGATCGGCATGGACTTCGGTCAGATCCAAGTCCATCCCCATGCGACCGGCGAGGGCCATCTCGACCGCAGCAAGCGCGAGACCACCCTCGCTGGCATCGTGGGCGGAGAGCACACTCCCGGACCGGACCAACCCGTGCAGCGCGCGGTAGCGGTTCCCGAATGCCGCCTTCGTCACGGGCGGTGTTCCTCCCGACAAGCCATACAGGCTGTGGAGAAGGCTGCCTCCCAGTTCCGCGCGGGTGTCGCCCAGGACGAAGAGCAGGGATCCGGAGCGCTTGGCGTGCGCCGTCATGCAATGGTCGACGTCAGGCACAATGCCAATGCCGGAGATAAGGAGCGTACCCGGAATGGGCTTGCCGTCGTACTCGTTGTAGAGGCTGTCCTTGCCGGAGATGAAGGGAGCCTGCAGCGCGATCGCCGCGTCCCGGCACCCCTGCGCGGCCCGCACCAGCGCCCCCAGCCGATCGGGAAGCGTTGGATTGCCCCAGCAGAAGTTGTCAAGCAGGGCAATGTGGTCGGGATCGGCACCGGCGCAGACCAGGTTGCGAACGGTCTCGTCAACAGCGGCACCGCCCATGGCGTACGGGTCGTGCAGACCGAGCGTCGGGTTGATCCCCTGGGCCACCGCGACGGCCCGGCCGGAACCCGCCGCCTCCAGCGGCTCGAAGACCACACCGTCGGCCGGCCCGTCCTGGCAGGGACCGGTCAGGGGCCGTACCAGTGTGCCGCCCCGCACTTCGTGGTCGAACGTGCGAATCACCGCCTCCTTGCTGGACACCGACGGATGTGTCAGGAGAGTCTTCAGGGCTTGATTGCCATCGGTCCACGGAGTTCCGGCCGGATCGCACGTTGAAGGTTCGCGGTGGATCGCGTTGAGTTCTGGCCGCGGCCAGCCGTGATGCACAAAGTCCATCGGCAACCGTCCGACCGTCCGCCCCTCGTGCCGAATATGCAGTTCGTGGTCCCCGGTGAACTTGCCCAGGATACTCAGTTCTACCTCCCAGTGATCCGCCAACGCCTGCAGCCGCGCCAGCCGCGCGGGCGGCACAGCCACCACCATCCGCTCCTGGGCTTCGGACAGCCACAGCTCCCAAGGCGCAAGATCCGGATACTTGACAGGGATGCGGTCAAGGTGAACTTCCACCCCGAGCTCTGAGCCCATCTCGCCGATGGCGGACGAGAACCCGCCGGCACCGCAGTCCGTGACCGCCGTGTAAAGCCGTTCGTCGCGGGCCTTGCCCAGCAGTTCCATCAGTCCCTTTTCGAGAATGGGATCGCCAATCTGCACGGCACTGCCCTGTGTCTCCCGGGTGTCCTCGGCAAGATCCGCGGAGGAAAAGGTTGCGCCGTGCAGGCCGTCCAGCCCTGTCCGGCCGCCGAGCGCCACCACCAGATCGCCGACCTCCGCGCCCGTCGGGTGGGCGCCATGTGGCGCGACACCGATACAACCGCAATAGACCAGAGGATTGTTCACGTAGCCGCGGTCGTAGACGATGGCGCCACTCAGTGTGGGCAAACCCAGTTTGTTCCCGTAGTCGCCGATCCCCCGCACAACCCCCTCCCGAATCCGACGCGGATGGAGGGTTCCGGCGGGCACCTCCGCGTCGGGTAGGTCCGGCGGACCAAAGCAGAGGACATCGGTGGCGGCGATGGGTCGGGCCGAAACACCAAGGACATCCCGCACGACACCACCAACGCCGGTGTGCGCGCCGCCGAAGGGATCCAGAGCGGAGGGATGGTTGTGCGTCTCCACCTTGAACGCCAGGTCCAGGTCGTCGGTGAACCGAATCACCCCCGCATCATCCTCAAAAACCGAGACGAGCCACTCCTTGGCCACTTCGTGGTTGACCGCGCGGATGCAGGTATCAAAGATCCCGTCAATAGTCTCTGTGCCGATGGGCCGACCCTGCAGATCCTCATGGCGGAAACGGATGCGGGCCTTGAAGGTCTTGTGCTGACAGTGCTCGGACCAGGTCTGGGCCAGCGTCTCCAGTTCCACGTCCGTGGGATCACGGCCGAAGTCCTGGAACGCCTGGCGGATGGCCTGCATTTCGTCGAGGCTCAGAGACAGACTCCGATCCCGGCTCAGGGCCGCCAGCAGCACGTCCGTGAGATCGCGCACCGGTATGGTTTCGCAGCGGCTTGAATGCCCGGCTCCCTCCTCGAACTCAGGCTGCAACCAGCCCACCGCATACCGCTCCGTAGTCGCGTTGCACAACAGGTCCCGGGCGATCCGATGCAGGTCCGCCTCACCGGGCGTCCCTGCAAATTCGTAGCGCGTTGCGCGCGCCGCGCGGGCAGGGGGAAGTCCCAGGCGAACCAATGCGTTCTCAAGGACGCGGGCCTCTGCATCCGTCACCCCGCGCTTGCGCGCGACTTCCACGGCTGCAGGGCGGCCTGCATGGTCCCGGGGATCGCGCATCCACGCAGCCGTTTCGGTTACGGGGTCCCTGAGCAGCCGTGCACAGAGCAATTCCAACGCGTCGTCGTCAAAGTCCGCGTCCAGGAAGTAAACCGCGGTCGCCTCGCAGGTACCGATAGCGGTCAGGCCCAGAAAGGGCAATTGGGCAGTGACTGCGCGTGCGCGGTGACCCAAACCGCCCCGAATCTCCAGTCGGATCACGGTTGGGTCCGTCCGTTAGCTGATGCTTGACGCCATGCCGACACAAGGTGCGTCAGCCAATGCCGCCAATGGGAGTGTGCAGTCACGTCTGGTAGTTCCGCCCCCTCAGCTATTCCTTATTGATCGTGCACCAAACGGCGCGGATCGGGAAATCCTGCTCCTTCCGCGCGTCGGTTCCGCCCCCTCCCCGAAGCCAAGATCCGGAGGTTTCCGCAGGCAGGCCAAAGACCGTTACGATGGATCGTGCCAGGAACCATGGGTGTGGTTGCACCAACGGGCGAACCCTGGTCGAACCAAGGGAGCCGGAGGGAGGGGCGAGGTTTAACCATCCGGTACGCATGACCCGCGACACAACGGCCAATCCGATGTTGAAGCGACATCCGTAATTACACTATCTGGCATGCGCATCCTGTTTGCCACACCCCACCTGTTCCCCGATGTAGTCGGCGGATCCGGCCTCCATTCCGTGCACCTGATCCGGTACCTGGCCAGAGCCGGACACCAGCTGGACGTGCTCCATCCGTATCCAACCCGGCACTTCCCGGACCTGCCTTCCGTGACGGAACACACGCTCCCCAAGGGCCGCCACGTACTCGACTTTGCCCGGTATGTGGACCACTGGACCGGTGCCCGGACTTGGGATGTGGGATACAGCGACGGCCTGCCGCTTGTACGCTACCTGCGCCGCCGCCGGTTCCCGTGCATCGTGAACGACCACACCTGGCGGGAGTTCCAGCCACAGTACTTTCGGGACTTCCTGCGCCACGAGCCTCGCAAAGCCCTGATCGATCTCGCCCTCTTCAAACCGCGCCTGTGGGCACGTCGCCAACTGGCCCGGAACTCGGACTATGCCGTCAGCATGGGTGGACTGCTGGACGAAAACTTGATCCAACAGTGCAACCTAGCCCCCGAACGAATCCTGAATCTGCCCAACGCCGTGGACGTGCATGCGCCGGAACTGGATGCAAACCCGGCCCCCACCGGCGGTCCGAGTCACCTTCTCTATGTAGGGGCTATCAGCTACCGCAAGGGGATTCACATCCTGATGGACGCCATGCGCCACGTGCAGGACCTGGACATCCATGTGCGTCTTGTGGGGGACGGCCCTTTGGTCGAAGCGGTTCGGAAAGCCGGCTTGGACAACGTGGAACTGGCCGGCCCACGCTTCGGTACCGACCTGGCCAGGGAATACAGACAGGCCGGAGCCTTTGTCTACCCGTCGCTCCACGAAGGGATGCCCACCGCTCTCCTGGAGGCCATGTGGCACCGCCTGCCGCTGGCGGCAACCGATGTGGGAGCCAACCGGCTGCTGGTCACCCGCCAAACCGGGCAGCTAATCCCGCCCAACGATGCGGATGCTCTCGAAGGGGCCATTCGGTACCTAGCCGCGCAAACCGCCGCCGCCATGTGCGTGCAGGGCCAGGCAAGTCGCAATCTGGTGCGGGACCGGTACAGTTGGGACGTGGTGGGCCCCATGTATGAAGAGGCCTTCCGCACGGCCGCAGTACGGTAGTCCTCGGAGCGGCCGACGGCCGCTCCGAGGGGCTGCGACTAACCGCGGTCGTCTTCCCGATCGGTGGCCATGGGAGGCACAGGCACCAACGAGGCAACTTGCTGCCATACCTCGTCCGTCATCCCAACGTCGAGCGCTTCCAGGGACGAATTGAGCTGTTCCAGGTTGCGGGCGCCGATGATGGGTGCAGTCACTCCGGGATGGTGACCGACCCAGGCTACGGCCAGCGCCGGCGCCGACACGCCCAGTTCCCCGGCCAGGGCCGCGAACTTGGTGGCGGTGTCGAAGTAGTGTTCCTCGCCGTACCGGGCCTGGTACATCGTGTTGACCGCCAGGCGCGATTCGGCAGGCCGCTCGTCCCACCGGTACTTGCCCGAAAGAATGCCGCCGGCCATGGGACTGTAGGGGATCACCCCCAGATCCTGATCCTGCGCCAGCGGCAGGATTTCCACCTCGGCCTGCCGTTTGAGCAGGCTGTACATGGGCTGGATGCATTCGAAGCGCGTCAGGTCCAGCCGGGCGCTCTCCCCCAGGGAAAGGGCAATCTGCCAGGCGGCCCAGTTGCTCACCCCGGCATAGCGAATCTTGCCCTGTTGCACAAGCAGGTCCAGCGAGCGCAGGACTTCGGGAATCGGCGTGAACGGGTCGAAGTGGTGAACGAAGTAGAGGTCAATGCGGTCCGTGTCCAGCCGCCGCAGGGAATTCTCCACCTGCATGAGGATGTGGCGACGGGACAACCCCTTGTCGTTGGGCCGATCGGACACGGGCGAGCAGACCTTGGTCGTCAGGACAATCTCGTCGCGCACCGGCTTGATGAGCGCCCCCAGAATCTCCTCGGAACGACCGCCGGCATAGGTGTTGGCGCAGTCGAAGAAGTTGATGCCGATGTCCCGACAGCGGTTGAACATCCGGCCCGACATGTCGGCATCCGCAATGTCGCCGAAACTCATCGTCCCAAAGCACAGCCGGGACACCTGAACCCCTGTCCGTCCGAGTGTCGTGTATTCCATGTTGTCATCTCCTGGTTGTGGGTGGCAGGCATGCGAAGCTGCCAACCTGATTGTGCGCGACCTTGCCCTCCATTAAGAAACTTGGCATCCCCAGCGCAGCAAGTTGAGGAACTGGTGCGTCGGACATCCGACTTTGCCCTGCCCTGCAAACGGTGGCTTGCGGTAGCGCATGCCCCACGTAGTCGCAGTCATCTCAGTTGGATCATCGGGACCGCGCACGTGCTGCTGCGGGGCCGGCGCCTGCAGCCCCGCCAAGCCCTCTGGTACTCCAAGACCGCACCCACGACATTCATGGATATCCTGGCCTTGGTCCGGACGAGCCCCTATCCCAACCGTCCCTCGGCATGGCGAAACTACCACCGCTGTCCCCGGAACTCCTGTAGGATTTCCTCTGCTACACTGACTAAACACCACCACAGTCGCATCCCGCTTGGGCGGATGGGATCAC
The DNA here is from genome assembly GCA_965208365.1 of Caldilineaceae bacterium. Lineage (GTDB taxonomy): Bacteria > Chloroflexota > Anaerolineae > Caldilineales > Caldilineaceae > Bin34. The sequence goes on from OZ242330.1 coordinate 4,838,053, forward strand.
GTTGTAGAAAGTCCAGCCAAGAACAGACCATGAGCCGATACCAAGGACGGGACCGCAAGGAATCCAGGGCGGTTGAGATGTGGCTGTACATGTTGGATCATGTAGCCAACACGTGCCGCGTGGCCGCCAAGTGGCACACGTTCACCCAGAACACGCACGAGTTGACTCAAATTCGCCTGGAAGGCAGTGTGACGGTGCTCATGGGTGCCTACGGCCACCTGAGCAACAAGGAACGCCTGCCGTGCGTGGAGGGGTTCATGCGTTTGGCGTCCACCTTTGGTGTGGATGTTGTCAACGAAAAGACGGGGCGCAGGCGGGCACCGAACGAGTTGCTGGACGTCGGCATGCTCAACAGATACCTGCCCCAGTTCTTCACCAACCTGCTGCAGGCGTGGTGGCATGTGTTTGACGATCAGGCTGTGCCACCCCCGGAGGCCGTGGACTTGGACTCGGTTCTTTCCTATCTGGTATCGGAGTAACCGCACGGGCTGGGTTCCTATGGCCGCCATCTTGGGTACCAGCATGTTCTTGCCGGCTATCGTCGCATAATGTTGCGCGGCCCGGACTCGACGGACTCCTGAGCATCGGGAACCACGCTCCACACCCGGCCCCCCTTCGAGGTCGACGCCACGGCTGTCCTGTTTGGCAACAAACCCCAGCGAACCCCTCCATAATTCTCCCGTCAGCCATCCTGATTGCCTTGGCCAGTCCCTGCGGTGCCCCTCCCGACACCGGAATCGGCCATAATCCTGTCGTCTCCTGATCGGATTTCCTTGTCCCAGCGGCTTCCAGTGGTCGAACTGCTCTCCTGTACCCAACCCAATCCCGCGTTGCACGGCACCGCCCGCGCGGATGCCAGCGACGTGGCTACCCTATGGCAGGGCCAAAGCACGTTCGCGGCCAATCTGATCGAGTACGCAGCCCGGCTCTGCTACCGAAGCACCCACCGCATGGGCACCTCCCCCAACTTCATCTCGGCCCGGGTACGGGAGGGCCACGAGGATGTCATCGAGCATGTCGTGGTCACACTGCGCTGGACGGACACGGACGAGCCGGCCCTGTGGCGGGAGGCCAGCCGCCACTGCGAGATCAGCCGCATTGCACCCCGAACATGGATTGTGTCGGGAAACACGAGGGTCTGGCTCCACTTCTTCCGAGAAGGCCGCGCCCTGGAAGCGGTACCGCTGCTCAAGGCCCTGGTACCCGAGGTCTATGACGAGTTCGACTGCGAGCCGGAGGCCCCGAACAATCTTCCGGCTGTCGTGCAGGAACCAACGGACACGCTGCTGACAGCCCTGCAACCGGTACACATACCCCCGCAGCGGGTCGTGCTCCTAGGTTATACGCAGCCGGTACTGAACGACCCGGCCGTACTGCTGGACCACGGGTCCGCCTGCTTCCTGTTTGAAGGCATCTCGCGCGCCTGCACCCATCAACTTGTGCGGCACCGCCTGGCCAGTTTCAGCCAGGAGTCGCAACGGTACGTCGATCTGACCAAGGGTGGATGGAATGCAGTGGTGCCCCCGCGCGTGGCGCGCAACCAGGAAGCCCGGGAACTGCTCGACCGGTCATGGGAGAGTCTGCAGGAGACGTACCTCGCCCTGCGCGGCTTGGGCATTCGCAAGGAGGACGCGCGCTTCCTGCTGCCCAATGCCACCGAGACCCGCATCGTGACCACGATGAACTTTGCAGCCTGGTCGCACTTCCTGTGGTTGCGGGCCGTGGACAAGGCGGCCCAGTGGGAAATCCGGGCCATGGGCCAGGAAATCCTGCGCATGCTGTACGCCGTGGCTCCCAAGGTGTTCCAGAAACACATGGACGTATTTGAGACGATGCGGAACTGACATTGCCGGTCGGCCTGTTGGCCGCCAAGCCGGAAACAGTCCGAATTCAGTCAGGATACGCCGTGGCCGGCGGCCTAGACTATTCCCCGCGCCTACGCTCCGTCATGGCAGGCAGGAACCGGGGAAGTCATGACCGAAGCTCAGATCCTGAGTGTAATCCTTCTTTTTGGAGTGATGATTTATCTGGTCTTCACGACCCGCTGAAGGCATCGGTTCCGGTCTTGTCCGTGGATGCCGCAAGCTCCCGTGTCCTGCCGCCCGGCAAGCTGGCACCGGAGCGGCTCGCCCGCGTCCTGAACCTGTTGCCCGCCTCTGATCCGGCTCTGCTCGTTGGACCTGGCCAGGGCGAGGATGCCGCGGTCCTGGCATGGCCGGGCAGCGGCTCCGAGCTGTTGGTTGCCACCAGCGACCCCATTACGTTTACCACCGACGACATCGGGTTGTACGCCCTCACCGTGGGCTTGAACGATCTGGCGGTGTGCGGGGCGGAACCCCGCTGGTTCCTGCCGACGGTCCTCCTGCCGGCCGGCCAGGCTACCGTACCTGAAACGGAACATATGTTTCGGCAGTTGGGAAAGGCATGCACCGCGGCCGGGATCTCCGTTGTCGGAGGCCACACCGAGATCACCGACGCGGTTCGCCGCACAGTCATCAGCGGAACCATGCTCGGCACCGTGGACCGAAAACACCTGGTCACCACGGCCGACGCGCAACCCGGAGACGTTCTGCTCCTGGCAGGCTGGTGTCCCGTGGAAGCCGTCAGCATCCTGGCGCGCACCATGCACGGGCCGCTCCTGGCCCAAGGTTGGACACCGGCCGAACTCGATGACGCTTCACAATGCCTTTACGAACCGGGAATCAGCATCCGGGAACCGGCTCTGGCGGCTGCCCGCAGCGGATTGGCCACTGCCATGCACGACCCCACGGAAGGCGGTGTGGCCACTGCCATGCACGAACTGGCCGCGGCCTCGAACACGGGGCTGGAGGTGGACCTGGACCGCATTCCGATACCGACCTTCGCAGCGCGCATCTGCCGGGACTGCGGCCTTGATCCGCTTGGCTGCATCGCGTCCGGTAGTCTGTTGTGCACCTGCCGACCCGGCGATGCTGACGCGTTGAAGGACGCTTGGCGCGACCTGGGCTGGCCATCGGTTCAAGTCGGCCGAGTCACATCCCCGGAGGCGGGACTTGTGGCCCGACACCGGGGCAGGCCCGTGCCGTTGCCCCAATTCGCGGCGGATGAACTGACCCGGCTGCCGGCTGCCTGAAGGCCGCAGTCAGTCCAGACCGACCAGGGTTTCCTCCATGAGGAAGTCCACCACCTTGGACATGTCATCCGTTTCCCTGTAGATGGCCCGCTGCTTGTCCGCACTGGAGCCGGTCTCGAGGATGCGGTGGATGGTTTCGAATTGTCTGCTGATCTGAAGTTCGGTCACCTCTTCGGACAGCATTCTCAGCAATTCCCGAATGGCGGTCCGGGCCGGAATCTCCTCTCGGGTGCCCAGATTGATCAGCTTGCAGTCCAGTCCCTCGCGGGCGGCGCGCCACTTGTTTTCGTCGATCAGATCCTTGCTGAACAGCCGGAACGTCAGGTTTTTGGAACGCAACTTCCAGACCCACAGAACCAGTGCCTGCAACAGAGCGGCGATGGCCACGCCGTCCTCCATGCGCGGGCAGATGTCCATGATCCGGTACTCCAGCGTCGGATAGGTGTGGTGAGGCCGCACATTCCACCAGATCTTGGACGTGTCGTCGATGCAGTTGGTGTTGATCAGCGTATTGGCCAAGGCTTCGTATTCCTGCCAGCTGCTGAACACATCCGGCATGCCGCTCCGGGGAAAATCGTCGGCCACGAAGGCCCGGTAGCTTTTCATGCCGGTATCGAGGCCGCCCCAAAACGGACTGCTGGCCGTCAGGGCCAGCACATGCGGCAGGTAATAGCGGGTGATGTTCATCACGTCCATCAGGAACGCCTTGTCGCTGATGCCGACATGGACGTGCATGCCCCAAACCAGCATGCGGCGGGCCACAATCTGGTATTCCGAGGTCAGCGACTGATACCGGTCGTAGGGGGAGATCTCCTGTTCTTCCCAGCGGCTGACGGGGTGCGTACTGCCGGCCACAATCCGCAGGCCCCGCTCGGCCGCCAGGTCCCGGATGTATTCCCGCTGGGACTTGAGCTCCTGCATCACCTCGTCCGGGGTGCGGCAGACACCGGTACCCAACTCCACCATGGACTGGTGCAGTTCGGAACTGATGGTGCGGTGGTAGATGGTGGCTTCGTTCCGGCTGGTGAAGTGGGAGATTACCGACTGCAGTTCCCGGGACTCGGGATCCACAACCTGGTATTCCTCCTCCACCCCCAGGGTCAGCTCCGGTCGCTTCATGGCTACAGATCCGTGGATTCAGAGACAATGTGATCGACTACGGCCTGCATGGATTCCCCGCTGGACTGCCACACCGCAATCTGCCGGTCCGCGGACGAGCCTCCCTCGACCAGGTCGTGCACCCTCTCGATGTACCTTGTACCGTTGAGGGTTTCGGCAAACGGCAGGACCAGCTCCCCAAGCTCCCACATCAACCGGTTCAGCGGGACTTCGGCCTCCTTGCCGAAATCGATGAGCCGGCCCTCGGTGCCGTAGCGCATGGCCCGCCACTTGTTCTCCATCAGCAGGATTCGGTCGTAGGTCCGGAACTGTTGGTTGTTCAGGGTCAGCGACGCCATGAACGCGGCAATGCCCTGGAGCAGGGCACCAATGGTCAGCAGATCGTCCAGCTTGGTTATGGCATCGCAGACACTGACGATTAGGCCGTCGCAGTTCCGATTCACCCGCACGTCCCAGCGGATGGCCTCCGACGAGCTGATGCTGTTGGACTGGATGAGCGTATCCAGGAACTCCTGGTAGGAATTCCGGCTCGCGAACCGGGGCGGGAAATTGGTGCGCTGCAGCGAGTCGCGCAGGACTTGGCGGTACCCCTTGAGACCGGTCAGTTCACCGGACCAAAGCGGGGAACTCGTGCTCAGGCAGAGCACGTGCGGCAGCAGGTAGCGCATCCCGTTCATCACGCTGATGGTCAGATCGGGGTCGCCTATCGTGATGTGGAAGGTGGTGGCGTAGATCTGCAGACGACGAGCCACTACGGCGACTTCCCCGACCAGTTCGCTGTACCAAGTGAAGACCCGGGTGCGGGTTTGGGGCATGCTGTCCGGGTGGGTGCCGGCGATGGCCATCCGGCAGCCAACCTTGTCGAGCAGATCGGCCACTTCCGCCCGTTGTCGGGCCAGCGCCTGCCCCAGGCTCTCCACGTCGGGGTGAAAGTCCATGTCCAACAGGGGCGCGATGCCGGCCAGTTCTGGTTTCAGAACCCGCTCCGTCTCCTCCTCGTAGATCACGATCGGATCCCGGTCCGGAAACTGGTTGATGTAACCCTGCAGCTGCCGCGATTCCGCGTCGACAACCGGGTACTCTTCAGCGACGGCCAATTGCAAGGAGGGTTTGACTGGCGGCATCTCGTGTCCTGCAAATGTGCGACTAGGCAGAGACCGGGTCGGGGCAATCGTAGCCGAAGCCGTCGGCCCCGTTTTCGGCATCCCTGAACTCCAGCGGAAACTCGAACTTGACCTGCTCTACATGCTCCATGTCAGGTGGTAGGCCCAAGGAGAGATCAACCACGCACTGATAAAGGCTGCCGGGGTGCGGCTCCTTCAGGTGGATGGTGGCGTCCAGGTAGGTGTCATCGTAGGCGACGAAGGCCAGGCTGTTGCCGGCCGGACCATCGACCGCGGCGACATCAATGTCGATGTTGGGCTGTTGGTTGGGCTGCGCCTGCAGCTGCATGCGAAACCAGAGCCGCTTCAAATCCGGGTAGGGGAAAATCAGGATCTTCTGAATCCGCAACGGCTCGTCCGGTTGGACGAGTGATATCGTGCTCAACTGCCACCCTCCGGGGTTTGCGAACAGCGGTATCGCAACCCATGAAGTTTAGCACCGGCTCCCGCGGTCCGGCCCGCTCCGAAGGGTACAGACATCCGGACGCCCGCGCCATCGGTTGACAGTCCCTTGGGCCCGCATGCCGCAGATATTGGTGTAACCACCGCCACCTTCACAGGGGCTGAAAACCCACCCCCTGCAGGAACGCCGCGGTACCTTCGGACTCCGGCAAGTCCGGCACGTACACCACCGTCACGTCGCGGGCGCGGGTCAACAACACCCGATAGGCATTGGCGCGAAGTTGGCCGGGGTCCCGAACCTTGGCCTGCCCTGACTTTCGGTAACGGGTCATGCGCGACATGTCCCAGACCCCGCCCGATCTGACAAAGTCCGTTCCCCAGCCCAGAAGGACACCATCCAGTTCCAGGCCCTGGGCCTCGAATTCCGTTATGCTGCGGTGCAAGTGTCGGCAAGAGTCCGGATGTTCCTCGGATTCGACATACCACGGTCCCAGTAGCTTGGCTTGGGAGCGCCACCGATAATCGGTGTCAAATCGTTGATGTGCTGGCACCGATCGGTCCAGAGCCTTATCGCGGCTTGAGGCAAGCAGGCCGAACCGCTTGTCAGGCTGGTCGGCATACCGGTCCCGCAGATAGGCTTTGCCCACGCGCAGGTCGCGGCACAGCCGCAGATGGTGCCCATTCCGCTCCAGACTTCCGGCCAACTGTGACAACCGCATCTCGTCCTTTGGTTCTTCAGGACTGACCAAACCATCCACGAAAAGATCAAGATCAGTGGCCAGGTGTGCCCGCAAAGCGGTATCCAGCGAAAGAGCTTGATCTGGCCGGAACGTCAGTCCGGGAAACTCCGACTGGATGCCGGGAGGGCCATGCACCGTCCATGAGTCGGCATCGGCAGAACCGCGCACCGCATCTGCCCACTGTCCAATGCCCGCTTCCTCTCCGACATGGATTTCCTGGCCCGATCCAATCAGACCAACCACCACACACCAGTCCGGCAGCTGCTCCGCGATGGTAACGAACTCTTGGGGTTCGGACTTCGCCTGCGCCAAGGATAGTTTGTGGGCATCGGCCACCTTGGGCGCGTCGAATGCACGCTGCGCCTCGTCGAATACGATCACGTGATGATCGGGAACGTTGCCGCTGGCGCGACCGTACGTTCGTATGTAGTCCTTGACACCGCGGACGAATGCGCGTCCCCCGCCTCCCGCACTCCGGAACTGGTATTGCAGAACCTGCACCAGCGAACGATTGCCGGACAAGTAGATGGCAGAAGATGGAGAGTTCCGGCTGGCCAGCCGGTCCGGTGCCTTGGAATGGGCCATCCGCAGGCCCACCAGCGTCTTGCCGGCTCCGGGCACACCTGTGACCAGAACCAGTCTGCGCGTCCGCGTGGCGGCCGCTTCCCGGACAATGTCGTGGATGCCGTCCACGGCTGCGTCCGTGTTGGCGAGAGAACGCCACAACCTTGGCACCCGACGACTGTGAAACAGGGCCCTGGCGGCTTGGATCAGGCTCGGCAGGGGACGATACGCGTCCGCGGACAGGAATCGGTCGGGATCCATGCGATCCGGCCGGAATTTCGAGTCCACTTCGGCCAGTAGCTCGTCCAATCTGTGCGGCGGGCAGACGTGGACATGCCCGGTGCATTGGACAGGGCCCTGCATCTCCGTCGGCACCAGAATGGGAACCACCCGGCGTTGATGGCAGTCCCGATGATAGTTGGCCAGGTCCCGGGCATAGGCATGGGCCTGGTCGACATCCGCCGCAGTAGCCACCGCCTTGCCCTTGAGCTCAATGACCGCCACTCCGTCATGCAATAGGAAGACCGCGTCGATACGACGCGCCTCCAGCGGCAGCTGGTATTCGAGCACGGCCGTGTAACTGCCAGCTACACCGTCGTAGCGCACTACTTCGCCCACTTCGCGCTGCAGGTGCGGCACCGACGAGGTCCACGACCGGTACTCCGACGGGGAGTGCGTACCGATGAAGTCCTGGATGCGGCGCACTACGCTGGCCGGAGGAGTCTGTTCAAAGGACCTGAAGTCGGAATCCCATCCGCGGCCCGCGGTGTTCGAGGAGGATGGTTCCCTTGATGTGATCGACATCGTTGCACTACCGGTCTCCAGAACCTATGCCGATCCGGCAATACCTGTCGGTATCGCGTGCTCGGCGGTCTGGTGGATGCTTCGCCGACCGTGCGAACCGCAGTCCGTCTTACGGGTCTCCGCATCTGCCGACGGCCGACCTGGCCGCCCAAACGCCTGGAGGTTCCGGGCGGCGTTCTCGTCCCGGTCGCATTCAAAACCACAGAGATTGCACCGGTAGGTGCGTTCCGAGAGCAGCAGCGACTGCTTCACGGCACCGCATTCGCTGCATGTCCTGGAGGACGGGTACCAGCGGTCCACGCGCCGGAACTCCGTGCCGTACCAGTCGCACTTGTATTCCAGCTGCCGTACGAACTCGGCCAGGCCGGCATCGCTGATCGCCCGGGCCAGCCTTCGGTTGCGCTTCATCCCGTCGACGTTCAGGGTTTCCACCGTCACGGAGCCGCCGCGTTGGGCTATTTGCGTGGTGGCCTTGTGATGGTGGTCCGAGCGTATCCGGGCAACCCGGGCGTGCTGCCGGGCCAGTTGGTCGTAGAGGCGGCCGCGATTGCGCGTGCAGGGCCGGCCGTTCACCTTGACGGAGCGGCCGATGGCCTTCTGTGTGGCACGCAGGTCCGCCAGGGCCTGTTCCAGGGCCTTGGGGTTGGCGATCAGCGTCTTTTCCCCGCCGTCCCACAGCGTGGCCAGCGTCTTCACCCCCATGTCGATGCCCACGTCGGGACCGGACCGGAGAGCCGGGGCAGGCTCGCACGTGTCCACCGTGAACGAAGCGAACCAGCGGCCGGCTGTCCGGCTGACCGTGACACTCAGGATGTCGCCCTCGAACCGCAATGCCTCGCGCAGGCGCACCCAGCCAATCCGGGGCAGGCGCACGTTGGGTCCGTCCACCCGGATGCTGTTGCGGCCGTTGGACGGCGTGAAGGCGAGTTTGCGATACCGCTTGCGGACCGGCGGGAATCCAGTCTTGCGGCGGGGCTGGCCGTGCTTCCGCTCCTTGCAGTACTCGCCCCAGGCGTCCAGTCCGCGCCCCATGTGAATGACGGCGTTCTTGGCGACGTTCTGGGACAGGCCGCCGGACCACTCGAACAGGTCCGCCTTGACCGCGTTGAAATCCTTGCGCAGGTCCATGTCCGACAGCCACTCGCCGCCGTCCGGGTTCACATCCACATGGGCATACCAGGCGTCGGCGTTGCGTTCGTCCGTTTCGCCGAACCAGGCCAGCTGGAACCGTCCGCGCGACCAGTTGGCCGCCACCCGCGCCCAGCCCGCATGCTCCAGCATCAACGATGCCTGCCGGTTCGTGGGATCCAGGGCAATGCGGTGGGATTTGCCCACGCCCTTCAGGTGGGAGATCATGGGGCCGGCGCAGCCTCGCCGCCGGATTCGGCGTGGTCGGACTTCAGGACTTCGATCAACTTGCGCGCCTTGTGCGACCGGCGGCCGTACAGTCGTGCCGAGAACTCCGTAATGATTTCGAGTACGTCCTGGGCCAGTTCCTCCTCGAACGCGGGCGGATCGGTCTGATGAATCACCACCACTTCGACCCCCTGCTTCTCGCACAAGGCAAACACCAGTTCGGCTCCGAAGCGCAGCAGCCGGTCCCTGTGGGTCAACACCAGGCGTTTCACCTGCCGGTGCAGGATCAGGTCCAGCAATCGCTGCAGGCCGGGCTTGTCATACTGCAACCCACTGCCCAGGTCGCGGATGATTTCGGTGCGCCAGCCCTGGGCCGCACAGTACGCCTCAAGGGCGGCGTGCTGTCGGTCCAGATCGGCCTTTTGGTCAGGGCTGGATACGCGCGCATAGCCGATCGTGGGGGCCGCTTCGTTCCCAACGTCCAGCAGGTCGAGGCGGTCGTAGTAGCGCGTCCCGGACTGGGACTTGCGCGTTGGCCGCAACTCGCCTGTCCGTTCCCACTTGCGCATGGTCTGCACGCTCACGCCCATCAGCGCGGCGGCTTCGCCGATGCGGATCAGTCGTTTGGGGTGTTTGCCCATAGTGGCAGATGTTATCATATACCAGCAGACTTCAAAGAACTGTTGCTACCCATTCAATGACGTCCGGCGGAGACTTGCCAGCCCAACGCATTGCACTCGCACCAATCCCGACGCATCATATTTGCGCTCCTGTGCGGTCGCGCGATCCATGCCGCCGCCAGGGTAACGCCAAGGTGGGCCACCGACCATACCGGGATAGGCCCAGGGCCAGCCGCCCACCGCACCCTGGTTCCAGCACCACCTCGAACACCGAGTCTCGTTCGCCCAGCATGTCCCGATCAACCGGCCGGCCATTCACAAGCCGCAGGTCCGAAACGGCATGCTCGCCATAGGCGCCCAACTGCACCAGGACGGTACGGGATTTCCGAACATTCAGGTTCACAAGTTCCACTTCGATTCCTTCGGCATCCATCGCATGCACCAGCGAACCCACATCGGACGGCAGGCCAGCTCGACGCGCCTCCGGATCGAAGTAGCGCAACTGGCAGTGCAGCGGATTTCCCACGCGTCCGGTGGGCAGACCGCCCAGCATGGTGCGAGTCAAAACCTCGGTGCAGGCCGGATTGAGATGATTCATGTCGTCGGACAGGCGCGTGTCCGGGGTTGATGGATCTGCCCGCATACCCTCCATGCGGTTGCGGACCTCTTCCAGATCCCGCCGCAATGCCTCCTCGGGCCAACCCGGATTGTCCCCGACCAGGAACCGATTCCACGCGGATCGTGTTGCCGCGGGCAATCCGGTTGCGTCGTGGGACCAGTACAGAATTTCCTCCGCCCCGTCCTGAAATGGGTCGGCACGGTACTCGTACCAGCCGTCGTCGCCGAACATCCGCGGATACTCGACTCCGTCCGGACCCTGCCGCCTGTTGGCATTGACCGCCTGAATGACGCCGCGCCAAGTTTCAACGTAGCGCCGATCGCCGGTCAGCAACAGGGCGTTGCCGAAACCGTACGGGGCACGGTGACTGAAAAACGGTCGGTGGGCCTTGCTGTCGCTTCCTGGAACCGATACCGTGAAACCCCAGCCGTAGACACCTCCGTACCAGCGGCCCCCGCAGGGGGATCCCACCATGCCGTCGGCCCCCACAATCGTGGGAATGATGCCGTCGTTGGCGTCCGTACGCTCGACCCACTTGTCCATGTAGGCGGTGATCCAATCACGATAGCGCGGTTCCCCGGCCAGCATGAACGCGTTCAGCATCAGCGTCGTGATTCCGAAATTGAGGGGACTGTCCCCGTCAACGTCGTTGTACTCCTCAAAATGCTCCAGCATCTGAGCGTAGCTGGCTTCACCGTGGCCGGGCCGAAACCTGCCCTCTATCTCAATGGGATCTCCGGCCCAGTCCAATGCCGTGGCTTTGCGCAGCAAGGGTCCCCGGCTGCCGTTGAACATGCTGCGCACCAGGCACAGGTCGGGATCGAAGTTGTCCGCGCCCGGCTCATCCCCCAGGTAGAAACCGGCGAACCTGCGGGTCCGCCGCCGGAATTCCCGGTTGTCCGGATCACAAAGGCCTTCCAGAAAGAACGCGCTGTATCCCTCCCCGTTGTGGAACCAGTCGAACATGACCGGAAATTCCTTGTAGTACATCCCGTCGCGCGCAAACGGAACTTCGGAAGTCTTCGCTTCCGTGTACTGCCGCAAATGCCCTTCCCAGCCGTGGCGATACAGCCCCAGAAGCCAGTCCGGGGCACCCAAGGCATAGAGCATCGTCCAATTGAGCAGGTTCTCGGCGGCATCGTCCGGTCCGTCGTCCCCACCCCAACGGGGCACGCACTCGAGGAACCCCCGCTGGTCGAAGTACTTGGCATGGAACACGCGGCACGCTTCACTGGTCTCCCGCAACAGTTGTCGCTGGAGCAGTGCCCAAGTCGGAGGTGAAACGGGACTCGCAAGGACAACAGGCATGAAATTCACTCCGAAGACAATGGGGCAACTGGAATTGGTCAGTAGGCCCGTTCCATTTCACCGACCGGAATCTCGATCACCGTGTGGGCTTCCGTTTGAACCGCCTCCCGCAGCAGCAGCTCCAGTTGTTCCGGTGATTCAGCGCGCAGGCCCCGGGCACCGAAGGTCCGGGCCATGGCCGGGAAGTCCGGGTTGTGCAGGCGGGTGCCAATCACTCTCTCGTCGAACTCTTCCCGCTGGGCACGCAGAACGTTGCCGTAGGCATTGTCGTTGAACACCAGGACCACCGAGTGAATGCCCTCCTGCACCGCAGTGGCCATGGCATGGGCACCGTACAGAAAGCCTCCGTCCCCGGATACGGCCACCACCGGCCGCTCCGGCGCGGCCAGCTTGGCACCCAAGGAGTACAGGTAGGCGGCACCCAGTGTGATCTGGGTTGAGGAAGTCAGATACCGCCCCTCCGCCGGCACCGACAGGTAGTTGCGGCTGTAATATCCCATCTGGGTCATGCCCTGGATGATGACCGCCTCCTTGGGCGCCCCGCGGCGGATCGCCTGCATCAGCGAGTGCTGCGGTTCCAACTGACGATCCGGCGCGAATCGTTCCGTCTTCAGATGACTTATCGTCTCGAGATCGCGTGCTGTCGCGGCATTGGAGCGGTCCGCGAATCCGGATGTTCGCGCATCCAGGGCTTCCAGGGTGGCCTTGGCATCCCCGTGCAGAAAAAGGGTGTTGGCAGCGGATCGTTCCGGCTGCAGAGCATCGATGTCGATCTGCACGACCGGAACCGGAAGATGGCTCAGGTCCTGACCAACCCCGACCGCAATCACCAAATCCCGCTGGTTAATCCACTCCTTCACGGGACCATAGCGCATCTCCGGGTACCCCAGACCCAGTGGACCCGCCTCGTCCACCAAGCCCTTGCCGCGACGGGTGGTGGTGACCGGAATGCACAGCCGTTGGGCAAAGGCCTGCAGAGTGTCCTCGGCACCCGACCAGCGGACGCCGGAACCGCCCCAAAGCAGGGGGCGGCGGGCCTCCACAATGCGTGCAGCAGCAGTGTCAACCCCGTTGGCGACGGGTCGGGCCGACTCCGGCGGGGAAGCCGGCAACGCCACCTCGTCGCTGTCAGCCAGGACTTCGTGGGGCACTACGAGCCCGACCGGGCGCGGTCGTCCGGTCGACAGTTGGCACCAGGCTTCCGCGACCAGGTCGGGAATGTCGGCCACAGCCTGGGCCATGCCCGTCCACTTGGTCAGGGTGCGCAACGTGGTCAACTCCAGTTGCCGGTGGTTCAACACAGGATTGGTGTTGGCGCTGGTCACCACCAGAACCGGCGATGAATTGGCAAAGGCCGAGGCCAGGCCGGCGCCGGCATACAGCAGGCCGGGTCCCGGAACCACCAGGGCCACAGCCGGCTTGTTTGATACCTGGGCGTAGGCATCCGCCAGGAAGGTGGAGTCCAATTCATTCCGCACCGATACGTACCGGACCGTGGGGTGCTGCCAAAGGGCATCCACGGCTTCGTACTGGCCCCAGCCGGGCACGCCGAAGACCATGTCGGCCCCCAGAGCCGCCAGGGACTGAACAAGGGCTTGTCCACCGTTGAGTCTGGGCATGTCTTCGTTCCTTGTGGCAATTGGAGTTTAGGTAAGGTCCAAGGTGAGGTCCAGCGCCAGCTCTCGAAAACGCGGCACCCGGTGCAGAGTCACCAGATTGGTGTCGTGCTGATTGATGCCGCCCAGGGATGTGCGCGACAGAATCAGCAGATCCAACCCGTGCGGAAGGATGGAGGCATAGCTGAACGCCTCCAGCGGTCTGCGACTCATGGCCACCACCCCGGCCTGCAGCCAGTTAACGGCGTCCAGGCTGTACAGCAACACCAGAATGCGACGCTCGTTGCCAGGCGGGCCGGCCTGTGTACACACCTGGAACGTATTCCAGTCGTGCCACGAACGAGTTTGCAGGTTGGCTGCGGTCCAGAACAGGTTGCTGGGTAGGTCGTGCACAATCTGCAACTTGCACTGGGCACCTGGCATGGCCGAGTACTGCATGAACTCGCAGACAAGACCAGTGTCCGTGTCGTGCACCCGATTAACGGCGGCGATGCTGCCGGTCGAGTAGCCATCAATGCAGGTTCGCAGGATGTTGCGGAGTTCGCCGTCGACGCACACGATGTTGCCCTCAATCCAGCAGTCTTCCATGACCCGCCTGGGGTAGTCGGGTTCCCGGCGCCGCCCGTGCAGGACATCGGGTACGCCGGGAAACGGCAGATGATTGGACATGCGCCAACTGTCGGGCGACAGGAGATCCCCGCTGGGGTTCCCAGCCACCACCAGCGAATGCCAATCGCTGCGGCCCCGGCCGCCGGGTTGATCCAGAGGACAGGTTTCGTAGGCCCGGTATATGTGTCCGTTGTGAAACAGGATGTTGGTCGGAGCACCGTGGTAGCGGCCTTCGAACAAGACGGATTCCGGTGTCCAGGAAGCTCCGCCATCAAGTGACCGCTGGATGACGATTTCCCGGGTCATTCGGCGGCTGCCCAGCAAGTAGACGGCGTCCTCCACCTTGAACAGGGAGGGCCAGGTCATGTCCTGCCGGGACAGCACACGCCACGTTCGGCCGTCGTCCTCGCTCGCCGCAATGTGCAATTGATTGGGGATGGTCTCGGTGAACGGAGATGGCTGGAACCACTCCCAACTGCACAGCAGGCGTTCCGAACCGTCCGCGATGAGACAGGGAGAGCCGGTGAAATGGCGGCGGTGATCGGGCGATTCGGCAACCACCGTGAATTCAGGCGCCAACAGCCGGGGCATGGTTCGGAAGTTCCATAAACTTGACGAGCTGCGAGGAGTCTGCCGGACCGACACCGGTAGTCCATCCCTACAGAAGTGGTGACCGCTCGGTGGCAGAAGCACGGCGGGGCCGGCGGCCCGGGCCCCGGTCTATCGGCATTGGCCCATTGTAGGCGAGGTTCCGGGTCGGCATCTCTGGCAGCAGGCAAGGGAGCACATGAAATTCGTTCACGGCACTGCAACCTTCAATGCCAATCGATCGCGCCGGTACCGCCTGACGCGGGTTTGGGATGTGTCTCGGTCTTCGCTCACCTGGTTAATGCTAAATCCCTCCCGGGCCAATGCCGTGAGACACGATCAAACCATCCGCCGCGTCGTTGGTTTCTCGCAACACCACGGTTACGGTGGCTGTCGGATCGTCAACCTGTTCAGCCGGATCGAACCGGACTCGAGGGAACTCGCGGCATGGCTTCGTTGTCGGGGAGACCATTCCAACGATCCCATCAACCAAGAGTTTGTGCAGGCGGTGCTGTCGATGAAGGGACCGGTCGTCGCGGCCTGGGGCAATGTGGCAGCGCCGTTCCTGGAACGTCACTGGATTGCAACCCTGGCCGACCCCGCGGATGGTTGGCTGTCGCTGGGCCAAACAACTCTTGGCCAACCGCGGCATCCCCTGCGGTTGGCAGGAGGAACACGACTGACGCGCTGGCAGCCCAGCTGGCATAGGTAGCGAACGGACGAATCGTCGATGCCAGCGTCGCGGCATGTTCGTCAAACCACGAGTTGGCATGGGAGTCGAACCCACCGCAGCCAGCTCAGCACTGCCTGCCACTGGTGTTGAAGACCAGGGTGCCCACCGGGACACATGCCAACCCGCCGACATTATAGGGGCTGGGCAACACCCCCTTGGGCCAACGCACCTCAGGACACCATCCGCTCAACCTGGTCGGCCAGCAGAGGGAGAATCTCTCCCGATCGTCCACGTACACACGTATCGGCCCAACCGGTCAACTCGGTGTCCTCCGGATTGACTTCCACGATGTGCGCCCCGGCTCGGCGGGCCAGCAGCGGCAGCTCCGCCGCCGGCCAGACCAGACCGCTGGTTCCGACCACCAGCATGACTTGGGCCTGTTGACAGGCCGCATAGGCCTGTTCCCAGAGGTTCGCATCCAGCAGTTCGCCGAACCAGACCACACCCGGCCTGATCAACCCTGCACAGGCCGCGCACACCGGAGGTTCGGCCGCCAGCCGCTGCGCCAGGTCCAATTGGACCGGCGTTCCGCACTCGAGGCAGCGATAAACCGTCAGCCGTCCGTGTAAGTGAACAACTTCTTCCGATCCGGCGCGCTCGTGAAGATCATCCACGTTTTGCGTGATGGTCGTAAATCCGTCCAGGATCCGTGCCAGACGCGCAAGGGCCACGTGACCCGGATTGGGCTGTGTATCCTGCACGGCCCTGACCCGATCGCGGTACCAGCACCAGACCAGGTTCGGGTTGTTCCGAAACCCGTCGACCGAGGCCAGTTGTTCGGGGTCAAAGCGGGACCACAACCCCGTCGCCGCATCCCTGAATGTAGGAATGCCCGATTCCGCGCTGACTCCGGCACCCGTCAGACAAACGGATGCCTCGGCGCGCGCCAGTCGTCGGGCAATGGCCGCCAACGGACCTTCCGGCCCGGTCGAACGCATGGACCCGGAGTGCCCGTTGCCGCTGTCAGGCACCGAATCGTTTCAGGCGGCCGGCATGCGCCATCAATTGCGGAAGCAGGTCCGTGGCCGGGAACAGGCCCATGCTTCCTGCCGCGCACCCCTGTTCGCCAAACGTCCGCACCGAATCGGGCCGGACGTTCCGGGCCCACAGCAGGGCGGGCACCGGATGCCAGCTGTGGCTGCGCAGGACCGCCGGGGTGCTGTGATCGCCCGTGATGGCCACGGCATCAGGTTCCAACGCCATCAGGTCCGGAATGGCGGTGTCCACGGCTTCAATCACGGCTACCTTGCCGTCGAAGTTGCCGTCCTCGCCATAGCTGTCCGTCTTCTTGACATGTACGAAGAAGAAATCCTTACGGTCCCAGTGATCGGCCACGGCCCTGATTTCGTCGGCCGGTTCTTCGCCTTCGAATTCGATGGGCTCCATGCCGACCAGGCGCGCCACCCCGCGATACATGGGGTAGACCGCGACCGCGCCTGCCTCCAGGCCCCAGGACTCCGCCAGCGACGGAACGCCCGGATCCTTGGCCAGGCCCCGCAAATTGAGACTGTTGGCGGCCGGCTCGCCGCGCAATGCGTCCCGGGCCACGGCCAGCCAGCGATTAAACAGATCCGCAGTGTATTGTCCGACGTCCGTTCCACTGGCATCGACGACTGGCAACGGCGGCTTTCCGACAACGCCCGGATCGGTCTCCGTCAGTTCGCCGCCCAGGCCCTGGCCGCGTAGAACCAACACGAAGCGGTAATCCTTGACCGGCCGCACAAACACCTCAATGCCCGGCAAACAATCCTGCGTTGCCTCCTGCAACAGCGCGACACACCGTTCGCACTCGGATGTTGGGATACGACCGGCCCTGCGATCGAAAATCGTGCCGTCGGGCACCGCGGTGGCAAAGTTGCCCCGGGCCGCCACGTCCTGGGGGCTCAGGGGAAAGTCGATCCCCAGTGCCTCCAACACGCCGCGGCCAATCTCATGCTCAACCGGGTCCACGCCAAAAAGTGCCAGGTGCGCCGGACCGCTGCCCGGTTCGACCCCGACCCTGACGGGAATGCTCAAGCCCGTCATGCCCTCCGCGGCCAGCCGGTCCATGTTCGGCGTCGCGGCACATTCGAGTTCGGTCCCGCCATGGTCAGGGGAAGGCAGGCCTCCCAGACCATCCATGACGAGCAACACGATGCGGCCGCCCGGCTGGGCCAGGGCGGCATAGAGACTGCGTGCATCCACGGTTTTGGATTCCTCGACTGAACAAAGACGTTCCGTGCGGACGGAAAGCACTGCAACCGACTGCTGCCGCTCCCTGTCCGGCACAAACCCGCGAGCCAGTATAGGTCCACAGCCGCCGCGACAGACGGCCTCGATTCGGACATCGGACCGGACCGTTGGGAATCGGCACCCGGTCCTGCGCCCCGGGCACCCCTTGAATCAAGAAGGCCGGGCTGTACGGCCCGGCCTTCCCTCTTGTGGTCGGCCTGCTCAGCCGGCCAGCGAGACCTCGGTCTCGGGATCGAAGATGTGTGCGTTGGCCATGTTGACCGCGAGCTCGATGTTGTCGCCGCGCACCTGGCGGGTCCGGGGATCCACCCGGGCAATGAAGGACTTCTCGTCCTTCGTCTTGAGATAGAGGAAAATCTCGTGCCCCATGAGCTCAACCACGTCGACCTCGGCATCCATGTCCGACTCGAGAATTCCCGGTGGAATGAACTCGCGGGCATGGATGTCTTCGGGGCGGATACCCAGAATGAGCTGCTTGCCTGTGTGCGGACGCCAGTCCGTCGCCTTCGGTTCCGGCACTTCCAGCTCAAAGCCCGAAGTGTTTACCAGAACCTTGCCGTCCTTCTCCACCAACGTGGTGTCGAAGAAGTTCATGGATGGACTGCCGATGAAACCGGCCACGAATATATTCGCCGGATGCTGGTACAGGTTCTGAGGTGTGTCCAGCTGCTGGAGCACCCCCAGGCGCATGACGGCAATCCGGCTGGCCATGGTCATGGCCTCGACCTGGTCGTGTGTCACGTAGATGAAGGTAGTGGCCAGATCGGCGTGCAGGCGGGTCAGGTTGGCCCGCGTTTCCACACGCAACTTGGCATCCAGGTTGGATAGGGGTTCGTCGAACAGGAATACAGCCGGATCGCGCACAATGGCGCGGCCGACTGCCACACGCTGGCGCTGACCGCCGGACAACTGCTTGGGCTTGCGGTCCAGCAGCTCCTCGATGCCCAGGTCGCCCGCAGCCGCCTGGACCCGTTGCTGGATTTCCGCCTTGGGAGTCTTGCGCAGCTTGAGGCCAAAGGCCATGTTGTCGAACACGCTCATGTGGGGGTAGAGCGCGTAGCTCTGGAACACCATGGCGATGTCGCGGTCCTTGGGCTGCACATCGTTGACGACGCGGTCGGCAATCATGATGGAGCCGTCCGTCACCTCTTCGAGGCCGGCCAGCAGGCGCAGGGACGTGGTCTTGCCGCAACCGGAAGGACCGACGAGCACCAGGAACTCCTTGTCGGCGGCCTCCAGGGACAAGTCGTTGACCGCGGTGACTTCACCCCAGGTCTTGTATACATTCTCGTAGGTAACACTTGCCACAGCATTGCTCCTTGTGTGACGAACCCGGATAAACCGGCAGAACTCTTCGGTCTTGCGGCTGCAACGAGCAACCCGGGAAGCAGGCGCAAGGGCAAAGCCGAAACCGTCCGGCTCAACAGGGCGTTTTTTGATTGAATCAGGCGATTCACAGGCATTATAGGCGATGCCGGCCTGGCACTCAAACATCCCAAAACCAAGTCCCATTCCGGCCGGGAATGCCGGTATGATCCAACCGTTCGGCTCCCGCTCCGGCCAGCACGAAACCCGGAAGCCAATCCACACCGCCCAACCATGTCCCCCAACAACCATCGCAGTCGCGCTCACGACGAGGAAATTCACAGCCACGAACCCAATCCCGACCCTCCGGCGGGCGATGCCTCGATTACCCTGACCGGTGCCGACGCGACCGATGTCATCCTAACCCCGGCACAGTTGCAGGCACTGCCTGCAGTTGCCGCAACGGGGTGCCACATCACCAGCACGGGACACGGGCGATCCGGGCCCTTCGAATTCCGGGGACCGGCCCTGCTGGAACTGGCGCGGCTGTGCGGCGTCCGGGACTGGACGCGTGTGCGCGTGGCGGCCGGCGACGGATTCGGCGCGTTGTTGAAGCGTCCGGAAGTGGAGGCGGCCGCCGGAAACGAGCCGGTGCTGCTCGCCCTCGAACGCGACAGCGAACCGTTGACGCGGCCCCAGGGCTTCGTGCGACTGATTGTCCCCTATGAAACAGAGAACGCCCTCAAGCAGGTCAAATGGGTCAGGACCATCACGTTCCGCCGGTGACGGGCCCGGAAAGAGATGCCCCGACGCTGATCGGAGTCGACGTAGGCGGCACGTTCACCGATTTCGTCTTCCAAACGGACACCGGCTTGGAAGTTCTGAAGCGTCCCACGTCGGTACCCGATCCGGGCGTGGCCGTCCGGTCGGGGGTGGACGCCTGGATGGCACAACATTCCGCCCGCCGGCAGGCGGAACAGGCCCCGCGTATTCGGCATGGCACCACGATCGCCACCAATGCCGTGCTGCAGCGCAAGGGAGCACGCACCGCCCTGATTGCCACCGCTGGCTTCCGGGACCTGCTGGTACTGGGCCGGCAGAACCGGCCTTCCCTGTATGCCTTGTCCCAGAGTCGGCCGGCCCTGCTGATTCCCGACGAACTACGCCTTGAGGTTCGGGAACGGGTGACTGCGACGGGGGATGTCCAGACCCCGCTTGACCTGGAGGATGTCGATCGGGTCATCGACCGGATCAAGGCCATGGACGTCGAAGCCGTCTGCGTCGTGTTCCTGTTTTCATTCCTGTACCCGGAACATGAACGGGCCGTCGGCCGTCGACTGGCCGAACGCCTGCCGGACACGCCCGTCTCGCTCAGCGTTGACGTGCTGCCGGAGTATCGTGAATTCGAACGCACGATAACGACGGCCACCAATGCCTGGCTGCAACCCGGGGTGGGCCGTTACCTGTCCCGTCTGGCCCGGGGCCTGCCACACCGCTCCTTCGACGTGATGCAGTCCAACGGCGGCACCACCGGGCTGCGGGGTGCCAGCCGACTACCGGTGCACCTGCTGGTCAGCGGCCCGGCGGGAGGAGTGGTCGGCGCCTTGGACACGGCCCGCATCGCCATGGCCACCGCCACGCCGCACATCATGACGCTGGACATGGGAGGCACCAGCACGGATGTCGCCCTGTGCCAAGGCGGAACACCGATCACGACCGAATCGGACATCGGCGGCCTGCCCATCCGCGTGCCGCTGATCGACATCCACACGGTCGGCGCGGGCGGCGGCAGCCTAGCTCGCGTGGACAGTGCCGGAACGTTGCGCGTCGGTCCCGGCAGCGCCGGTGCCGAACCCGGTCCAGCCTGTTACGGCCGCGGCGGCCACCAGGCCACGGTTACCGACGCGAATCTTGTACTGGGGCGGCTCCTGCCCGACTGGCCACTCGGCGGGGACGACGGCGTTTCGCTGAAGCCGGAACTGTCGGAGAAGGCCGTGGCGCGCCTGGGTGCCGCGCTGGGCGGACGCGGCACGGTGGAAACCGCCTTGGCGATTGTGGACATTGCCAATGCAGCCATGGAACGGGCGCTGCGTGTGGTCTCCGTGGAGACCGGACACAATCCGGCGGAATTCACGCTGTTGCCGTTCGGGGGCGCCGGAGCCCTGCACGCCTGCGATTTGGCACAGGGCCTGGACATGCGCCACATTTTGGTACCGGAAACTCCGGGCGTGCTCAGCGCCCAGGGCCTGCTGCTGGCGGAAACCACCCGCATTGCCTCCCGTTCGGTACTGATGACCGACCAAGAGGCCAGGCACACCCCCGCCGTCGTGGCCCAGGCCGTACGGGAACTGACCGGGGAGGCTCGCCGATTGTTGGAGGAGGACGGGCAAACCGACTTTGCAGTGGCGGTCTCGGCCGATATGCGCTACCGCGGCCAAAGCCACGAACTGCAGGTTCCCTGTCCGACACCGGTCACACCGGATACAATCGAACAAACCCTGGAAAACTTCCATCTGGCCCACGAGAAACGATTTGGCTTCACCGACCGTCAGAACGGGGTGGAAATCGTGAACCTGCGCGTCATGGCCACCTGTCCGCCGCCGCCATCCCCTGTCCAAGCTCCTGCCGCTCCCGCGGAGACGTCCAGTCCGGAACCGACCGGAACAACCCTTGCCTGGTTTTCCCCGGAAGCCGCCACGCCGATCCCCTGGTACGCGCGCACCTCCCTGGCACCGGAGCACCGGGTCATCGGTCCCGCCCTGATCCTGCAGCCGGACTGCACCACGCTGGTGGGGCTGGGATGGCAGGCCCTCGTGGATTCCTGGCTCAACCTGCAGATGACTCCCTTGTCGACGCCATGAACCCAATCGGCGACCTGCACCTCGATGTGTGGCGCCATCGCCTGTCGGGGGTGGCGGAGGAAATGGGCGAAACCCTGCGGCGCACCGGGTTTTCCCCCAACATCAAGGAACGGCTGGACTATTCCTGCGCCGTGTTTGATCCGGAGGGAGAGATGGTGGCACAGGCTGCCCACATCCCGGCCCACCTCGGCGCGATGCCAGCCAGCGTCCAAACGGTTCTGCCCCTGTTCGACGACTGGCGGGACGGAGACCTGGTCATCGTCAACGACCCGTTCAAGGGGGGCAACCACCTGCCGGACATCACCATGGTGTCCCCCGTCTGTACCGGTCCCGCCGATCGGCCCGACTTCTTCGTTGCCAGTCGCGCCCACCACGCCGACGTGGGCGGCATGTCACCCGGTTCGATGCCCCTGTCCACGGAAATCCATCAGGAAGGCATCATCATCCCCCCGGTGCGCCTGTACCGCCAGGGCCACCTGAACCGCGACCTGCAGGCCCTGGTGTTGCGCAATGTGCGAACGCCGGAAGAGCGGAGGGGCGACATCAATGCCCAGGTAGCTGCCCACAGGGTAGGTACGCGCAGGCTGGTCGCCCTGTGCAACAGGCACGGCCTGGAGGAGGTCCGCCGCAGCGCCGGCCTGCTGATGGACCGCAGCGAGGCAACCGTGCGCGCCGCCATCCGCAGTTGGCCCGACGGACGGTGGACGTTCGAGGATTTCCTGGAGTGGAACGGCGCCGACAACGAACGCGGGGAGACCGAACTGATCAAGCTCAGGGTTGCCCTTGAGGTCCGGGGCGACAACCTGCACCTGGACTTCAGCGGCACAGCGCCGACCTTTGCGGGATCACTCAACGCGGTCATCGCCATCACGATGTCCGCCAGCTACTACGCAGTCCTGTGCCTGTTGGAGGAGGGCACGGCCGTCAACTCCGGCTGTTTCCGCCCGTTCCGCTTCACGGCCCCGCCCGGCACGGTAGTCAATGCCCTGTCGCCCTCCGCCGTGGCGGGTGGCAACGTCGAGACATCGCAGCGGATCGTCGACCTGGTTCTGGGCGCGTTTGCACAGGCCATGCCCGACCGACTGCCGGCGGCCAGCCAGGGCACGATGAACAACCTGACAGTGGGCGGTACGCTGACGGACGGTACGCCCTGGAGCTATTACGAGACCATGGCCGGCGGCATGGGAGGCGGTCCGGACCGCCCCGGACTGGACGCCGTGCATGTTCACATGACCAATACCCGCAACACACCGGTGGAGGCCATCGAACTTACCTGGCCCGTACAGGTTGAAACCTGCGGAGTGCGGCGCGGTTCCGGAGGAGCCGGCCGCTTTGCAGGCGGACACGGCATAGTGCGGGTCTATCGCCTGCTGCGGGAATGCACGGCTACCATGCTCAGCGAACGACGCGCGCGCCCTCCCTGGGGTCTCGGGGGCGGACATCCCGGTGCCACCGGCCACAACGAACTGCAACGGGCGAACGGACAAACCGTCCGCCTCCCAGGAAAATTCTCGGTGCGCTGCCGACCCGGTGATGTGCTGCGCATCGCCACCCCGGGGGGCGGCGGCTGGGGCATGCCGCCGGAACCATCCAAACCCAAATCCTGATTCCCTGTTTGGTTAAAATTATGGACGGTTGATCCGACTGTCGCTCGTTCCCGAATGACTCCGGATCCCTTGAGCCCCACCTGCCCATGAACGCCACAGATCCGGCTCCAACGGCAAGCCAGGCAGCCCTAACCGACCTGGCCGTACGCACCCTGACCCATGCCCTGGCCAGCCCGGGCGGGATGGAGGCGCTGCTCAAGGAAGAACGAAGCATCCGGCAACCCGACTCCTGGCTGGTGGAACAGTGCTGGCGGACGCTGGCGGAGACTGGCCAGGCCGACAGCGCCCTGGTTCTGGCATCGTTGGTAACGCCGCGTCAGCCGCTGGCCGTGGCCGAAACGTTTCTGGCCCTGGCGCAGGTCCCGAACCTGCGGGCCGAAACCGTCCAGTTCCTGCGGGAACGGCTGAACCAGCACCTCGCGGTTACGCTGATGACCGAGGACGGGGATCGCGAACGGATGGATCGCAACCTCATCATGTCGGCGGTGGCCGCTGCTACGCTGCATCTGCCCAACCTAGCCTACACCTGCCTGGAGAAGCTGGATCAGACGTCCGGCATGTGGAGCCGACTGCTGCAGGACACCGACTTGCGTCCGCTGCTGGCCCAAACGGTGGCCGCCCTGCCGGCCCACCCGTTGACGCGCAACCTGGTACTGGGTGGCTTGGTCCATCACAATCAATCGGACGGCGCACGGTTTCTGAAGGAGGTGGCCGACCGACTGGACACCGACGAAGGGCGTCCAGCAGGCCACGCGCGCATGCTGGAACTGTGCCTGGAGGCCGTGCGCGGTCCGATCGCGGTGGACCTTGGGGCCCGACGCTACATTGCGGCTGTCCTGGCGCGCGGCGGGGACATCCGCGCAGTCACCGAAACCATCGACACCCTGGCTGCTGTAATGGAAGCCCAAAGTGAAACGCGGCTGCCGCACCGGGACGCCGACGACAACATCCTGAGACATGTGGTGCGCAGCGGTGCCAACACGGATGTGGACTTCCAGGTATTCACGCTCCAGGAAGCACTGCGGGCCCTGCCATCCGAACTGCACAGCCATCCCCACGTGGCGCATCTGGCACAGCACCTGGTGGATCTGACGCGGCACAGCGACGGCTGGACAGCTGCCAGCGCCACCGCAGCCCTCGCGGATATCGGCCAGACGGACGCAGCCGCACGCGTGGTGGCCGGCATCCCCGCGGACGACATTGCCCGCAGCGACGCAGTCTGCGAACTCGTCGACGGATGTCTGACGGCCGGCAGGAGCGAACAGGCCGCGACACAGGTGCGGGAAGCCTGGTCCTGGATCTCCGGCCTGGCAGACGAACATCTGCAACGGCTAACCATACGCCGCCTGGCCGAGCTGTACGCCCGCGCCGGGCATCCCGACAAGGCACGGGTGCTCCTGGCGGAACGTCGTCGTACCGGTTTCTGGCAGCGCCTTTGGCCCCGAAAACACCGGGAGCCCGAAGAGTGGCTGCTCAGCGAAGATTGGGTGCGGCTGCTGTGCCTACTTGGCGACTCGAACCGGAGCAACACTGGTGAGGTCCGGGCCCGGGCCCGCAGTCTGGCCGTGCGCGCGCCCTTGTTGCTGGAAGGCGAGGCACTCGCAATCTTCCAGCTGCGCATGATGCCGCACCTGGTGGCTGCTGGTCAGTACAGTGCGTTGATTGACATGCTTCCGGGCATCACCAAGGCCCTGTCGCGCATCAAGGGCCAGAAGCATGCCGTACGCACGCGGGACTTTGCCATGCATCTGTCCGCGGCACTCGCTCGGGCTCCACAACCGGAGCGCCAAGCCTTGGCCGAGGCTCTCCAATCGTGGACAGTGGAACTGTGGCAAACCGCGGCGCAGGCCGGCATCTGGCAGGCGGTTTACAGCGTCGCCGGCTGTCTCGCGCTGGTCCAGGCCCTGGCAGGGGCCCGCGCGGTCCTGGACATCGGGCGCTTCGCCCTCCACGCCAACCGGGGACAAACCTGGGGCGGCACCGTGGACGCTGCGGTTCAGGAACTCATGGAGACCCTGTAGACAGGACCGTTGGCCTATCCGTTGCAGGGATATTTTTCATCCGCAGCCGGCTCCCGGCCGGGAGCACCTTGGATGGCCTGCAATCCGTGGGGGAGTCAGACCCATCAGCCGAGGTTGATCAGTCCGCTGCCCATGGCGCCGGCAAACACCAGGCTGACAATCGTCATCAGCTTGATCAGGATGTTGAGGGAGGGGCCGCTCGTGTCCTTGAACGGATCCCCCACGGTGTCGCCGACCACGGCCGCCTTGTGGTAATCGGAGCCCTTGCCGCCGTACTCGCCCGTCTCAATCCACTTCTTGGCGTTGTCCCAGGCACCGCCCGCGTTGGCCATCATCACGGCCAGCAGGAACCCGGACACAATCGCGCCCATCAGCAGGCCGGCCAAGGCCTCTGGTCCCATGACAAACCCCACCACCAGCGGGGCGGCAATGGCGATCAGGGACGGCAGGATCATTTCGCGCAGGGAACTGCGCGTGCTGATGGCGACACAGGCCTTGTAGTCGGGCTTTTGCTCCCGCTCCATGATGCCGGGAATCTCCCGGAACTGGCGGCGGACTTCCTCGACAATGCTCTGGGCTGAACGTCCCACCGCAGTCATGGTGCGGGCCGCAAAGAAGAACGGCAGCATGCCGCCCACCAGCAGGCCCGGAAGCAGGACCGGCGAGAGCAGGTTCCACTCGGTGATGCCGGTTTCACTGACGTAGGCCGCCATCAGGGCCAGTGCGGTCAGTACGGCCGAACCAATGGCAAAGCCCTTGCCGGTGGCGGCCGTGGTGTTGCCCAAGCTGTCGAGCGCGTCGGTCCGGTCCCGCACCTCGCCGGGCAGACCGCTCATCTCCGCGATGCCGCCCGCGTTGTCGGCCACGGGTCCGTAGGCATCGGTCGCCAGCGTAATGCCCAGCGTGCTCAGCATGCCGACCCCGGCCAGGGCCACGGAGAACATGCCCGCCTCCGGACCGCCCACGGTGAGACTGGCCACGATGGCGACCGCCACCGTCACCACGGGCAGCACGGCACTGTTCATGCCCACGGCCAGCCCTTCGATGACCAGGGTGGCAGTCGTGCTGCCCGCCTCGGCAATGCCCTGAGTCGGTTTGCGGGTATAGCTCGTGTAGTACTCGGTAAACCAGCCGATCAGGTTTCCGGCCACCAGGCCGATGACCACCACCCACCAATACCGCCAGGCGATATCCCAGCCCATGACGCTGTTCAGGGCGGCGATCGCCCCCGCCGCAAAGAGGGCCACCAGACCCGACGAGGCATAGATGGCCCTGGACAACGTGGCCAGCAGAGCCTCCTGGTCCGCATCCTCCCGTGTCCGTACCAGCAGCGAACCCAGGAACGCGGCGACGATGCCGAGGCCCGCCACGATGAAGGGCAGGACGGCCGTTTCGGGGTTGACGGCCACCAGGCCCAGCGTGGTAGCAGCAATGATGGAGCCGCTGAAACTTTCGAACAGGTCGGCGCCCATGCCGGCGACATCGCCGACGTTGTCGCCGACGTTGTCGGCAATCACTGCCGGATTGCGGGGATCGTCCTCGGGAATGCCCTGTTCCACCTTGCCGACCAGATCGGCTCCGACATCGGCTGCCTTGGTGAAGATGCCGCCGCCGACCCTGGCAAACAGGGCAATGCTGCTGGCACCGAACCCAAAGCTGGCCACATAGGCAATCTGGCCGTCGAACAGGATGTAGAGAAGGGCCAGACCCACAATGCTGAAGCTGACCACCGACATGCCCATGATGGAGCCGCTGCCAAAGGCCACGCGCAGGCCGGCGTTGAGCGACTGACTGCTGGCGGCGGCGGTGCGCACGTTGGCGCGCACGGCCACGTACATGCCCAGGTAGCCGGCACCGGCAGAGGTGACTGCACCCAGCAGGAAACTGGCCGCGGACTGCCATTGCATCAGCAGGGCCATGGCGACGGTCACGACAGCCACGAAAATGGCCAGGATGCGATACTCGTCCCTGAGGAACCCGGCGGCTCCGGCTTGGATTGCGGAGGCGATCTCGCGCATCGTCTCATTGCCGGCATTGAAGGCCAGGACCTGGCGCATCTTCAACAGCACAAAGATGATTCCAAGGACCCCGATACCCAGCGCGGCCCAAATCAGACTGAAGTCATTGAGTTCCATCTGCCGGCTTTCTCTCCGTTCGCGGACACGGCTTGGGGCGGCCTAATCCGGCCTTGCTGCCGCAATTCAAACCCCTGATTCTAGGATACCGACTTTGGCTTGACCAAAACAGGCACAGTGCCCCTTGGGCCGCTGCCTCTAGGTGCAACCCGTGGTTTCGACATCCCTCGGGCGGGGGCAGTTACAGCGTTGAGACCGGATCGACATCCACCCGCCAGGCCGGTCCCACGGGCACCCGTTCGATTAGCCGGACCGGATCCTCGGCCAGCACCAGAATCTGCATTCGCCACCAGGACTGCAGTTGCGCATGGAACGGAGGTGCAGGGCCGATCAGTTCAATCGCTTCCCCTGAATCCAAGGACATCCGGGCGTCCTCGAGTGCCGTCATCATCGTCGCGGCGTGCCTGCGGGCCTGCTCCTGTTTGCGGTCCCAGACAATCAGGCGTGCCAAGCGCCTGTAGGGCGGGTACCTCAATTGCTGGCGAAATTCCAGTTCGGCCCGGCAGAAGGCATCGTAGTCATGGCGCACAGCCGCCCGAATCGCGTAGTGATCCGGGTTGTACGTTTGAATGACGACCCTTCCGCCCCGCTCGCTGCGACCGGCGCGGCCGGCCACCTGAATGAGCAGCTGGCATGCCCGTTCCGCCGCACGGAAGTCCGGCAGATTGACCCCCACGTCGGCCGCCACGGCCCCCACCACGGTGACCTTGGGCAGGTCCAGCCCCTTGGCAATCATTTGCGTGCCGACCAGAACATCCGCCTTATGGGCCTGGAAACTTTCCATGATGCGGGTGTGGCCGCCCTGCCCGCCGGCACTGTCCGCATCCCACCGCAGAACGCGCACCCCCGGGAACCGGTTGCTCAGTTCGGACGCAATGCGCTGGGTGCCGCTGCCGAAGTACCGGATGCGACCGTCGCCGCAGGCCGGACACACCGACGGATTGGGGAACTCGCGGCCACAGGTGTGGCACTGCAGCCGCTCGATGTCGCTGTGCCAGGTCAGGACATTCGTACAGGCGGTGCACTCCATCACGTGGCCGCACATTCGACACATCACAAAGGTCCGCGTGCCCCGTCGATTGATGAACAGGATGGCCTGCTCACGCCGTTCCAAGGCCATCGCCAACTGGTCTTGCAACAGACGCGAGAACACCGACAGGTTGCCCGCCATCAGTTCCTGGCGCATGTCCACCAGTTCAATGGGCGGAAGTTCGGCCCGGACCACGCCGCGGCCGACGGCATGAATGCGGTGCGGCAGCCGCAGCAGACGGACAGTGCCCCGCTCCACCCGGTGCAACGTTTGCAGCGACGGTGTGGCGGATCCCATAAGCAGGCGGACCGGGAGGGACTCGCTCATCCGCAGGGCCACCCTTCGGGCATCGTAGAACACCGTGGCGCCACCCCACAATTCGGCGCTCTGCTTGTAGGAGTCGTCATGCTCCTCGTCCACCACGATTAGACCCAATTTGGGCATCGGAGCAAACAGGGCGCTACGCGCGCCCACCAGGATGTCCACCTTGCCGTCCAGCACATCGGTCCAGACGTCGAACCGCTGTCCCGGCGTCAACCCCGAATGCATAACGGACACCCGGCCCGGAAACCGTCCGGCAAACCGACTCACGGTCTGGGGAGTCAGGGCAATCTCGGGCACCAGGACAATCGCCTGGTGTCCCCGGTCCAGGCAAGCCTCGAGCACTTGGAGATACACCTCGGTCTTGCCGCTGCCCGTCACGCCCTGCAACATCCAGGCCCGGTGCGACGCGTCATTGCTGCCATTGCCGCCAGCCAGTACCGCCTGCAACGCAGCTCCCTGTTCTCCGGTCAGTGGAACGGCCCGCGTCCGCGGATAGGCGGCACCGGCCAACGGATCCCGCGGTCGGCGCCGACGGTCGAGAAACACCAGACCGTACTCCTGCAAGCGCCGCCAGATTTCAAGGCTGCGGAATTCGCCGGGCAGCTCGGACTTCCATGCACCACCGCCCATTCCGGACAAGGCCTGCAGTGGCGGCAGCCAGCGGCCCGAACCACGCAGGGCAAGTTGGGCCTGCACGACGGCGGCCGGCTCCAGCGTGAAGTGCACGGTCCCGCCGATCCCGCCAACCAGCCCCTTGTCCGCGAGGGCCTTCAGCGCCGGACCGTAGCCCTTGCCGGCCATCTCTTGCAGTTCGGTCCGGGAAAACTTGGTGCGTCCGGTTGCCTGTCGCAGGCCGTCCAATGCGTCCAGCAGCCGCACCGGGCGCGTGGCCCGTCCGACTTGAAGCAGTCTCGGCACAAGGTCCTTGTCCTCGACGGCCAGCTGGAGGTACCAGTCCATGCGAGGTCCCATGGGCTTGCGGTCCTGGTTTCGACCCAACAGGCCCGGCGGCACAAACAGCGACAGGCAGGAAGAGAGTGGCGCTCCGTAAAAGGCAGCCATCCACCCAGCCAGTTCCAGTTGGCGCTGACCAAGCACAGGTTTGTCCTGAACCAGATCCAGGATGAGGCGCGTGGCCACCGGACTGGTTGAGGAACGCCGCATGACCACCCCATTGACCGTCCTGCGACCGAACGGAACGCGCACCACATGGCCCGATACCAGACGCGACTGCAAATCGTCCGGGATGCCGTAGTGAAACAGTTGCAAGCGCTCCGCCAAGGGCTGTTCGCCCGACGGCACCTCCGCCTTGCCTTGATGCCAGTACGGCCGGACCGGCACAAAGACCGCGACTTCCGCAAAACGTCCTTGGCCGTCCCGCGGCAACCCATTTGATGAAGCCATGACTATGACTTGCCGCGTCCGGTTGATAGTTCCATGCTATGCGCCAGCCCCGCGCCCGGTGCGCCGCCCGATCCCTCCCTGTCCAGCGGTGTGCAAGGCCCTTGGCAGCCAGTCTAGCACCGGCAGGGACTTCCCGCCCGTGCCCTGTACGCAACCGCGCCGGATAGGATCGGTGTGGAATGCTGAAATGCGTCGCGGTGCTGGGAGATCACGAAGTTTGGGGCTCGCGGATATGGTCAAACGCAACGGACGGCGCTGTGAAAATCTGCTCAAGGACCTGTCGAATCGGAATGCCATCGCCTTGGAACTCGGAAAAGACGGAAAGTTGCTATTGAGGACGTGCCAATAGGTAAGGTCATCACTCCAACCTTTCCTTTCCATTTGGGTTTTTGTAACACAAGGCTGTGACGGCATCCCGCGACCCGTTCAGTTGTGCGCTACGTTGCTTGCGCGGTGGGTACGCGGTAGGTACGTGGCGGGTATGGCAAAAAGGATTCGCCGTTGCCAAAATGGTGAACATCCCTGCAGTGGGTGTCCGTTCCTTTCGGCCATTGCAACACTCCAGCAGGTGACCGTTCCCCGGATATCGAGGTCCTGTACCCGAAGTTTCTGCTTCCAACCTGATATGTAAGGATCCCAATGACAACAGACTTGCACCACCCGCGCCGCCTCTTGTGGGTCGACTCCACACCGGCTGCCTTGGACCAGACCGGACGCTTCCTGCAAAGCCACGGCATGGAGGTGTGCTTCGCAGACAACTTCAACGATGCCTGCCAAAAGATCGAAACGTGGTCTCCCCATCTGCTGTTGCTGGACTACATCACGTCCGATGCCATGGCCTTTGAAACCTTTGTCTATGACCGGCTGCCCCTGATCGACCCCCATCGGGCAAACGGTCCCCTGGCGGACAATCCTTGGCTGCATGAAGCCATGCCCATTCTGCTTGTGGCTGGCGAGCCAATGGTCTCCACGCCTGGGCTCAAGGCACTCCATCTGCAAAGGGCAGCGCATTTCGTAGCCAAACCCGTTGGATACAGCTATGTGGCATCGTTGGTCGACAAACTACTGCCGAAGCTTAATACCGGAATCACTCTTGACCCGGTTCAAGGCTGCTTGGAGGTGGAGGGCAAGCAACTGGTGCTTTCCGATCGAGGCCTGGATCTGTTAGTGACTCTTGCAATGCACCATCCCAATCTCCTGACTGCAGCCCAGTTGGCCCGCCGCCTGTTCCAAAATAGAGGGGTGCTTACCAATGAGAGCGCTGTGCGCACAGCGGTTTCCTCGTTACGCCAGCAAGTGGAGAAGCACGGCTTGCCGCCGCTGGTGGACAATCAGGGAAAGGGCTACTTCCTAACCCGAACTCCCACCCTAACCGCTGCGTGAACCCTTAAGCATCAACCCTCAATCCGGCCTGCCAGGCTGCCAGCCAATCCTTGGCATGGGTCCAACCGGACCTACGGACCCTGCGTCTGTCCGTTGGCTGCCCTGCAGGCCCAATGCAGCACCCATGGGGACAAGACGGGTGTCGAAAGTTCCCTGAGTGCTCCCGCCATCCTCCGTCCACACCGCACGTTGCGATCGGGACTTGGTCGTGGCGCAGCGAAGCCATTCTCCTGGGATGACAAGGACTTCCGGAGTCGAGCGTTGTTCAGATACCGGATGGAGGACCGTCCCGGTGACTACCAAGCATGTGCAGCCAACCTTCACCAACTCCCCGGTGTGCGTCCGGCTTTCCGGATTGATACCGTTTCAGACCTGGCCGGAACCTCGGCCATAAATACGGTTGCCAGACAGGTCCGGAGCGGGGCATAGAATCAGGGGAAATGACCGCTGTCCTAAGAAGTTGCTCCTGCCTGCAAGCCTACGTTGAGGGCGTGTCTCTGTAATGGTTTTCGACGGCAGGCAGGATCTCTGCTTTCCATGAGGAATGTGCCCGTGCCACTCCATGCCAGAAATGTGATGTTGCTGCTGCTGGGCCTGTGTCTGGGGTGGCTGTGGGGTGCCACCCCGGTCGCCGCCCAGGACGAAGTCTCGCCACCCGGGACCGAGGTGACGGGGCCCTACCGCAACCTGGCGGAGAACCACGCCGGCGCCTTCCACCTGACGCGGGAGGAGGGCGTCGTGTACGCCACCTTTCGCACGGACCGCTCCCCGGTGCAGTTCCTGGCCCGGGACCAACCGGAGGTGTTGTTCACCGTGCCCGAGGGCTTCCGGCCGGTCCTGCCGGTGACCTGGGAGGTCAGTGCCCAACCCGTGCTGACGGACGGCACACCCCATCCCGACCAGCCCGACCGTCGCGTGTTTCGGATGCAGGTGGACACCGCGGGTCAAGTACGCTACGTGGACGATGCCGGGGTGGACGGGGTCGGCTATCTTCGGTATCACACGATGTTGGCGTGGCCCCTGGCCGGCACCGAGCCCCGGCTGTGCGAACGCCCTCGGAAGATCAGGAAAGGCATCCTGGCGGCCGTGCAGACCCTGAACGATGCCGCGTTGCACTGCTCGGAGGTGGACTGGACCCACCTGGCCCGCATCCGCACCCTGTCCCTGTCCGACCGCACCCGGGCCCTGTCCTGGCCTGATGCCCTGGACGCGGATACCGAGCGGCAGGCCCTGCTGGGCCTGACCAACCTCGCCACGCTGAAGGTGTCGGCCCCGGACATGCCGCCCCTCGAGGATCTGGGCCACCGCCCCCGGTGGGAGCTGCCCGCCGACCTGCTGGCCCACACCCCCCGGCTGGAGCGACTGGAGGTGTGGCCGGACGATTCCTGGCTTGTGCTGCCGACGGGGTGGTTTCGGTACATCCCCCTGCTGACGCATCTGTCCCTCGGCTCCCTCTACCATATGGACCTGTCCGACGACCTGCTGGCGCCGATCCCCCATCTGGAGTCCCTGCACCTGGGGGACATGCACCCGTCGGAACGGGCCCGATTGCTGGCCCAGGTGCCCCACCTGACCCACCTGTCCGTGTCCTCCTCCTCTCCCTTGCCGGAGACCTTGCTGGCGGACGTGCCCCGGCTCACCCATCTGGAACTGTTCCCCTCCGGTCTCTTGCCGGAGACCCTGTTGGCGCCCGTGCCCCGGCTCACCCATCTGACCCTGTCTACCCACAGACCCTTGCCGGAGACCTTGCTGGCACCCGTACCCCGGCTTACCCATCTGGAACTCAGAGACATCAACGACCCGAACCTGCCCGCCAACCTGCTGGCGCCGGTCCCCCACCTGGAGTCCCTGCATCTGGAGTCCTGGCACTCGTATTCCACGCCTGCTCCCTACTCGGCTTCGGCGCCGGGCCTGGTCCTGCGGCTGTCCCATGTGCCCCGCCTGACCCGCCTGACCGTGGATGGCCGCACCTCCTTGCCCGAGACCTTCCTGGAAGGCGTTTCCCGGCTCACCCATCTGACGGTCACCGTCAGAGACGGCCTGGAGTTGCCCGCCAACCTGCTGGTGCCGGTTCCCCGTCTCACCCATCTGACGGTTCATGGCCGGGACGGCCTGGACCTGCCCGGCGACTGGCTGGCACCGGTCCCCGATCTGGAGTCCCTGGACCTGGGGGGCCCATACCCGGCGGCGGCACTGGCCCGAATGCTGGCCCACGTGCCCCGCCTGACCCGCCTGAACGTGTCCTCCTCCTCTCCCTTGCCGGAGACCTTCCTGCCAGCCATGCCCCGTCTCACCCATCTAACCCTAGGCATGACCGGCGTGGACGGCACGACCGCCCTGCCCGCACACCTGCTGGCCCGGGTCCCCGCCTTGACCCACCTCACATTGAGGGGCGCGAACTGGGCGTTGCCGGACGGCTTCTTCGCACATGTCCCGCGCCTGACCTCCCTGAGCCTGGACGTGACCGGTTCACTCTCCCTGCCCGCACGGCTCCTGGACCCCGTGCCGCAGTTGACGGAATTACGGATGGGCATGGGACACACAACCATCCTGCCCGCGGACTTCCTGTCCCAGGCCCCGCATCTGGAAACTTTGTCCCTTGACGTGGGAAGCCTGGAAGCTTTTCCCGCGGGTTTCCTGTCTCACGCGCCGCGCCTCCAAGTCCTTTACCTGTCCGACCGGGAGTACGGGCAGCCGCCCGGACTGACTTCCCTGCCCGTGGGTTTCCTGTCCCATGCGCCGCGGCTAGTCGAACTCCACCTGCATGTGCCCCGGCTGCGGGCCTTGCCGCCGGGGTTCCTGACCCACACGCCCCATCTGGAAACCCTGGAACTGGACCATTCGAGATACGATCGTGACTACAGGTTTGGGAATATTCTAAAGCTCATCAAAGAGGTCACGCCCCTTACGGCCCTTCCCGAGGGTTTCCTGTCTCATACCCCCCGCCTGCGGCAGTTCAAGCTGGAACTGGGACTGGTCACGGAATTCCCCGAGGATTTTCTGGCCCATGCCCCGCTACTCCGGCACCTGAGCCTCGATGCCAATGGCGTGTCCGCCCTGCCACCCGACTTTCTGGCCCGCCATCCCGAGCTCGAGACGGTCCGGCTACTGGCCAACGGTGTGGCGGCCCTGCCCCGCGGTTTCCTGGACCGCTCCCCCAACCTGCGGTCCCTGCTGCTGGATCTGCAACAGGTGGAAGCCCTGCCCGAGGGCTTTCTCATGCATGCGACCCGCCTGCACGAGATGGAACTCGGGGTGAACCGGGTCGAAACCTTCCCCGCGGACTTCCTGGTCCACGCACCTCATCTGACGCATCTGGACCTGCGCGCGCTCAACCTGACGGCCCTGCCCGCGGACTTCCTGGCCCACGCGCCCCGGCTCAATACGCTCGGCTTGGCCATGCCCCTGCTGGAACCGACCCTGGCACCGGGCCATCGCCTGTGGGACACGCTGCTGGCCGCCAGCCTCCGCGTGAAGGTGACCCGGCCCGATCCGGTCTTGTTCAAACCTCGCGATTCCGCTTGGGATTCCTTGTGTGAGAACATGCTCCTGTCCGACATGGACGTGGAGATCGGCGACATCCTGGAGGTTTGGGAACGCACACGGGACGACTACGACCTCGGGCTGTTGCGCGTGGTCCCCTGGCGGGAGCGCGAGCTCTCGGTGACCTTTTGGGGATACGGCTCCTGTCCGTACCTGATCGATGCCCGGTTTACCGAACCCACCCTGGCGGTCTGCGCAGCCGACCGGGAACCGGACGAATGCGTCCCGGTTAGGGACCATTACCGCCATCCGGAGCCCTTTCCGTTTCGCGGTTGAGAGGTGGCCGCCGTCCGCAACTGGCGGACTCAGCGCGACGCAGTCGACCGGAAAGGTAGGCTTGGACTCCGACACCCCCTACGCGACCAAGCCAGAACGGGTACCGGACACAGATGGCGGCCGTCCACGGCTGGCGGGCACAGTACGACGCAGTCGACCAACCGTGCAGCCCGCCAACAGGCCGGGATGGTTGGCAACGCCACGACCTGCTGTCGGCAGGTACCGACGCACGGTTGGCCCATCTGACGGAGTACCTGGGCCCTCCGGGTCTATGCCGGACCCCGGAGCCGCGCGGCCGGTCGAAAAGTCCTGTCGGCCCCAGGTCTGCACATACGTCGGGGACGACTGGGCCGGTGTAGGCGGGACAGATCTCCACCCGGCAGTTGGCGATCCCGCCCAGCGTGCCACGGTACCGTCAAGCCACCCAGTCGAGGAGTCCGCGTATCCCGTGAGTGCAAGGAATACGAACGGGACCCCAGAGACTGTCCCGTTCGGCACACGGGTTGTGGTAGCCGGGCAATGGGTACTGGAGTGGCCAGGACCGCGGACCGTGCCCTGGGCCGGACATGCGGCTTCCTGGTCCCGATGCGCGGGCAACTTGACGTACATCTGACGCGCCCCTGACGCGGTGCATATGGTCACCACCGCTCCCGATAACCAGAATGGCACCCGTACCGCACCCGACCTGCGGACGCGGTACCCCATTCATCATCCATCGGGAGGAATTCCATGGTTACCAAGACGACCCCCCACCTCCGACGTGCGTCCACCTCCGTAGTCGATGTGCATTTGGGGCCCAGCCTCGCCTATGAACGGCTCGCGGAAATCGCTGACGACGCTCTTTACAAGGTCCTGGGCAAGTACCACACGGGCCAGTTGGGGGACATCGGCACCTGGTGGCAAATCGAGCACACGGACTCCCGCACTGGCAGTGGCTGGGTGCGTGGCGACTACGTGACGTTGCACAACGTTGATGACATTTCCCCCACCTGGCAACCCTACACGGCCACCCTGCGGACAGGCAGTCTGGCCCTGCCTTCCGCGTCGGGCACGGTCTTTCCCATCACCAGCCTGTTCGATGATCCCCGCCGAGGGCCCATGGGATGGGACCCGGAACAACGGAACCTTCCGATCCACAGGGGTATCGACTGGGCCATGGCGGGCCCCGTCTACGCCATGGCGGCCGGACGGGTCACCAACATCGTTACCGGGCAGCCGGAGAAGGACAAGAACGCGGGCTATGGCAACCGTGTCACGGTCCAATCCGACCATGGCTTTCGCATCACCTATGCCCACCTGGCGGAGGTAGAGCAGGGGTTGGTGAACGAATACTACAACACAAACACAGATAATCCCCGAGTGGCTCAGGGCCAACTATTGGGGACTGCCGGCCAGACCGGCAACTCCACCGGTGTGCATCTCCATGCGCATCTGGAGTCTGACTACACTACGGAGATTCCCGCCAACCACAAACACATTGGCGGAGCCGTGAACTTCCAGCAGTACCTGCCAACGGGCCACTACATTTGGCCCGACATCAAGGCCCTGCAAGACACAATCGACGCCCTGCAGGACAAAATCGATGCCGGGACCGCAGACAGCGCCGAACGGGAGGTCCTCATCCGTGACATCGATCAGTGGATGGACAGTCACCTGCGGGGCGGGACGAACCCGAACGGTGCGCGCCTCTGGGTCAAGCCCGGCGGAGCCGTCTACATGATCCCGAAGCCGGACGCACGGTTCCGGTACCCCTGCCGGCCCTTCCCCGGAAGCGCGGTGGTCGGCAAGGACAATGCGGTGTGGGACTCTTTCAATAGGAGTGCCCACGAAATAGTGATCTTTCCCACTCCGGACTGGTGGAAAATCGAGATCAACCGGTCATTCCCGGTCTGTTGGGTGCATACCGCACACACCAGGGAGATTGGAAACCTGCAGGAAGTGCCGCTGGCCTCGCCATCCCGGCCGACGAACCTGCCCCGGTACCTGCAAAAAAATGACGGTATCAATGTGCGAAGCACTGAGCACACACGCAAGGTTGAGAATGGGAAACTGGTGCCGGATGACTCGAACATCATTCTCCTGCGGCAGGGAACGAACGGGAATGATCCATTCTGGGGCACCGAGGGCGACCTTGTATTGGACAGCGAGAATAACCCTATTCGTATCCGGCCAAGCCTCGCGGGATGGGTGCCCATTACAGAACTGGCCTGCGACGCCACCACAGGGGATTATCTCTGGTACCGAATTCCCTATGACACCGAGGATTCCTCGGAACGGGGCTGGGTGCGCGGGGATGTGGTGACAGTCAAGGACTCCGTGTCGGAAGGGGACGTACCGGCGGCCTTCGCCGACATCGAACCCGTGGTGCCCGAGAGTCCCATGACACCCACCGTCGAGACCAAGGTGGGGGTGACGGCCTTCGTGCATGAGCAGCCGAGGGACAATGCATTCGAGGTGGCCAGGTTGAAGGGCTTTGCGGAGGCCACGGCACAGGTCTCCCTGTCGCCCACCTGGTACCAGGTGCGGTTCGGCGGTGTGCGCCGGGGCTGGGTGCAGGCCGGCCAGGTGAATACATACCACACGGACGGCCTGAACACCGCCCAACCGCGGCTGCGCCGGTGGCCCGGGCACACGGCCGCAGTGCCGGTGCGCCGCGGGCCCGCGGCCGACGAGACCGTGCTCGCCACGATCGCGGCCGACAGCACCGCCTGGCATGACCTGCTGGGCCGGGATGCGGCATATCCCGGCTGGTACCGAATCCAATACGACAACACCGTCAGCGGCTGGGTGCGGGCCGACGACGCGGTGGAGATCCAAGGCAACCTCAACTCGGCCCCGCCGCCCCGGGTCGGACTGGCCGACCCCGCACAGGCCTGCACGGTAAGAACGGTGCCCTCAGCCACCGGCACCGAACTGGGCACCATGGCAGCCGGCAGCACCGACCTCCATCCGATCCTGGAGCGGGATGCCAACCCGGCCGCCTGGTACCGGATCCGCCATAGCAACACCGTCACCGGCTGGGTGTCCGCCGCCTGCGTGCGCCTGCACGGCGACGGCCGCAACCTGCCCATCCGGCCCCAGACCAGCCTCAAGCCCACCGTCACAAGCGGTGTCAGGGTCCGCCGCGGACCCGGCCTGGAACATGCCTGGATCGCCTCCATCCCCGGCGGCTCCACCATCCGCTACGACATTCTGGGCCAGGATGCCGACCCGCCCCTCTGGTGGCAGATCCAATTCAGCGACACCGTCGTCGGATGGGTCCACAAGGACAACATGCTGACGCACGGCAGCCTGGAGCACCTGGCGGTCACCTGGATCCCCCAGCTGAGCCCGCGCACGGACGCCACGGCGGGGCTCAACGTCCATGCCGGCCCCGGCGCCCACCACCGCGTGCTGGTCACGCTGCCGGCCGGTGCCACCCGCTATTACGACATCCTGGGGAAGGACGCGGCCACGGCCGCCTGGTACCAAATCCGCGTGAGCGCCCTCCTCATCGGCTGGGTGCCCCTGGAGTACGTGCAGACCCGCGGACCCCTGGCCAACCTACCGGTCACCTGGACCGGGGACCCGCAGGTCGACGCGGACCCCGCCGCCGAAAGCGGGACCTCCCTCAACCAGGCGGAACACCACCACGGCGCCTACACCCTGGACTTCGACGGCAGCAACGTCAGCGCCTCCTTCTCTTCCACCTCCTCCCCCGTCCAGTACTTCGCACGCGCCGACCAGGGACGCGCACCCGTCTTCCGCATCCTCGACCCGGACCTGCGCCCCGCGGAGAAGGCCGTCCTCTCCACCGACACCGCCCGCGAGGTCAACCGCGACGGCTCGACCAAGACCGGCGGGGTGCCCCGCACCCTCAAGCTGGAGGTGCACACCGACGGCAACGTTTACTACGCGGACGAGGGCCTGCGCCAAATCGGCTACCTGGACTACAACATCACCGGCACCTGGACCCCGGCCGCGGCCGTGCCCCGCGAACGCGGGGTCTCCCTCAACCAGACCGAGCACCATGACGGCGACTACACCCTGACCGTCCGCGACGACACCGTCCACGCCGTCTTCGCATCCTCCTCCTCCCCCGTCCAGTACTTTGCACGCGCCGACCAGGGACGCGCTCCCGTCTTCCGCATCGCGGCCCCCGCCCTGCGCCCCGCCGCCACGACCACCCTGACCGTCACCGGCGCGCAGGAGGTCAACCGCGACGGCACCCCCAAGACCGGAGGGGTGGACCGCACCTTCAAGCTGGAGGTGCACACCGACGGCAACGTGTACTACGTGGACGAGGACGTGCGCGACATCGGCTACCTGGGCTACCGCGCCACCGGCAACTGGCCCCTGGCCCCCGTGGAGACCCCGGCCGCGCCGGTGCCGCGGCCACCCGCCACGCGGCCCGTGCTGGAGAGCGGCGCCTCCCTCAACCAGACCGAGCACCGCGACGGCGCCTACACCCTGACCCGCGGGCGCGACAACGTCGCAGCCGCGTTCTCCTCCGCCTCCTCGCCCGTCCAGTACTTCGCCCGCGCCGACCAGGGACGCGCACCCGTCTTCCGCATCGCGTCCCCCGCCCTGCGGCCCGCGGCCAGGGTCGTCCTCTCCACCGACACCGCGCAGGAGGTCAACCGCGACGGCACCCCCAAGACCGGCGGGGTGGACCGCACCCTCAAGCTGGAGGTGCAGCCCAACGGCGAGGTCCACTACGTGGACGAGGGTCTGCGCCAGATCGGCTACCTGAGCTACAACGTCACCGGCTCCTGGACCCCCGCCGCCGACACCGCGGACGACGACACCGGGACCTCGGACCCGGCGCCCAATCCACAACCGGCGCGGGCACCGGTGCCCGCGCGGCCCACGCGGGAACGCGGCGCCTCCCTCAACCAGACCGAGCACCGCAGCGGTGCCTACACCCTGGACCGCAGCGGCAACACCCTCGCTGCCGTCTTCTCCTCCTCGTCCTCCCCCGTCCAGTACTTTGCCCGCGCCGACCAGGGACGCGCCCCCGTCTTCCGCATCGCGTCCCCCGCCCTGCGACCGCAGGCCAAGGTCGTCCTGACCACCACCGCGGCCCGCGAGGTGGACCGCAACGGCATCCCCCGGCCCGGCGCCGCCGACCGCACCCTCAAGCTGGAGGTGCACACGAACGGCAAGGTCTACTACGTAGATGAAGGTGTACGCGACATCGGATACCTGAAGTACCGCGTCACCGGCAGCTGGGACCTGGCCGCACCGGACCCCGCCACCCCGCAGTTGAGCCTCAAGGCCTCCGCCACCTACAACCTCAACGTGCGCTCCGGACCCGGCACCGTCCACGACAGGGTCGGCTTCCTCCGCCGCGGCTCCGCCACCCGCTACCGCATTCTGGGCAAGGACGCGGCCACGGCCATCTGGTACCAGATCCGCTTCAGTCCCACCGTCACCGGCTGGGTCCACAAGGACCATGTCCAGACCCACGGCAACCTCTCCGGGCTCGCCGTGACCTGGAACCCGCCCCAGCTGAGCCTCAAGCCCACCACCACCTACAACCTCAACGTGCGCTCGGGACCGGGCACCTCCCACAACAAGGTGGGCTTCATCCCTGGCGGCTCCACCACCCGCTACGACATCCTGGGCAAGGATGCCGCCACCCCCGTCTGGTGGCAAATCTGGTTCAGTGCCACTGCCACCGGCTGGGTCCACGGCAACTATGTCCGGACCCACGGCGATGTCGGCGGCGTGCCCGTGCGCTGAACCCGTACCCGGATACACGCGGCGGGGGACGGAACTGTCCCCCGCCGCCAGCCTGCGGGTCCCTCAGTGCCGGGCTGGCTCCGGGCCGGCCCGGCACACATGGCTGCCTACGACCAACGCTCGGAGTAGGAATCGGTCCGCAGCCAGTCTTCGCCTGCGGACGAATTGACCTCGGCAAGGGAAAAGGCAGCTCTTGAGATGGGGTCACATGGCCGACACATGACCGGTGTGCATCGGACATGGTCAGCCCCTTCCCCGTTCGTCATGTTGTATCGAAATACCGAAGAAGCCCCAATCAAGGGCCACGACAACCGTTCAGGAGAAGCAATCATGTATCAGGACACGAACACAACGAGAGGAGCACACAGGGAGGACTGGCCTCCCATGCACGACACGACCCGGGACGGGCGCCTGTACTGGGTGCGGGGACCCGGAGTTCGCGTACGGTCCGGCCCAGGTTTGCAACATCCCGTGCTCACCCAACTGGCACGCGGTCGGGTCGTGACCGCGGACACCGACGCGACCCTGGCTGCCGACGGCTACCACTGGCTGCCCATCCGCCACGGCGACCATACCGCCTACATCGCCCGGGAACTGCTGGCGGAACGCCATGTGCGCCCCGATCCTGAAGGTGCAGTGGCAGTGGCACCTGAACTGACAGCGGCGGCGCAGGGCACACCCCTGGCCGCCCACACCCGGACCTTGATGGCCATTGCCCTGTGCGAGAGCGGAGCCCGCACGGCACGCGACAACGGCGGGGAACTCGTATACCGCTTTGAACCCCGGCAGTGGGATCGCCTCTTCCGGAACACGCTGGGGGATCCGCCCAACACCTGGACCCCGGAGAAGTGCCATGTCACCTCCTGGGGTGTGGGCCAGATTATGGGTTGGGCCCATGCCACCTTTGGCTGTGCCAACGCCCGAGCCTTTCGGGACTGGCTGCAGGCCGACCCTGCCCACGAGTATGAGGCCCTGGTGTGCTTCTGCCTGGCCAAACCCGGTGTGGCAGATGCCATCCAGGCCCGGGACTGGGCCCAGTTGGCCTACCTCTACAACGGTGGCCATCCCCAGTGGCTGCCCAATTTCCAGAACGCCTTGCAACGTGTAGAGGAGGTCGAGACACCGGCAGTTCCAATCCCTCCCCCACCGGAACCTGCCGTACCCCCGGTGATGCACCCGGAGCCCCGGCCTGAAATCACCCCTCGGCATCCCGGGTCCATGCCATCGCAGAGTTCGAAGGCAGCAGCTCTCAAGCAACGGCTCCGGCCACCGGCCGCGGTGCGTCCGGCCCTGCAGGGGTTGCGCTACGAGAGCAACCGCCTGCTGCGCCGGGCCTTGGTGATTATTTCCCTTGGATTCACCCTCTGGCAAACCCAGGTAATCACTCCCGACCAGATTGTGGGCCTGCTGGAGGAGGCCGTGGTGCCCCTCGTCGCCACGCAGACCGACCCCGTGGCCGGGCGCCTGGACCGGAGTCTCTCGTCCCTGGAGGCACGCTTGACGACGCTGGAACAGACGGCACGGACAGGTCTTGGCGGGGAGACCAAGCCCCTCCCCGTTTTCCCAACCCCCACACCCGCGGCCGACCGACCGCCGAACCCGGTATGCCATCCCCGGCAGACGGTGACGAGCGCGTGGTATCACGTGCGCGTCCAACCCGCCCTGACCGCGGACGTGGTGGCCGTGCTCCAACCCGGCACGCCCGTCTGTGTCCTGGACCGGCAGGACGGCTGGCACCGGCTGCAGACCCCCGAAGGCTGGATTACGGACCAGGGCCTGGAGCCCCCGCCCATTGCCGGATAGGGACGGGCCGTCCGGGACACCTGGAAGTCCTGTTCCGGCGCACCCCACCGAGCCGAAACCCGCGATGCCACCCGAACTCACAGCCTGGTTGCTGGAACAGAGCGCCGCCGTTGTCCTGCTGAGCGCCGCACTGATCTACGGCTATCGCCAGCACCTGAAGGCCTTGGCCGCGGCCGACCGCCGTTGCCAGCGCAGTCGCAAGGAGCAGATGGAGCATTCCCGCGCACTCATCGAACAGGTGATCGCCGGCAGCGAGAAACGTCTCGCCGGCCTGCTGACGGAACTGAACCACCTGCGGGACCAGCATCAAGCGGATTTGCAGCGGGTCGAGACCCGCGTGGAGCAGTACCAGGCCGCCGCGCAACAGCGCGAGGCCCATCTGCTCCAGTTGCTGGCCCCCGAGCCTGCCGCACCGCCGCGCCGAAAGGCTTAAGCACAAGAGGGGCCTTGGAGGAGTATCGGGTTCCCTTCCCATCCGGCGACGAGGAAACCGTTTGGATGCCCTTTCACGACCTGAACCCCAGCCCATCTGCCCGGAGGTACGGAATCGCCCAACTGGCCACCCGAACTTCGGTGGCCCGTCTGGGTCTCTCCGCGGCGGGCCGTGAATGTAGTGCTGCCTGCCACGGACCGGGAGAGGCAATGGCAGTGGGATCTGCCGACTCCGGCATTGGTTTACTGCGTGATGGTGCCGGCGTTGTTTCGAATGGGCTCCCAAGGGAAGTATGACGCGGCCTGGTGGAGAGCCTGCACTTGGTGCGGCTGTCCGTTGCCCACATCTGTTTGCGAGGGTTCCGCACTGCTTGCCTCATCGGGGACTTCCCCTCGTCCGTATTCTGTGGAGGAGGCAGATCCGGAAGCAGGATGTCCAATGCATGGCCACGCAGGAAGCCGCTTCGGCGAGACCACCGTCTCCAGAGCCCGGGGCGAACCGGCATGGCAAACAGTGTTATTTCCTGGTCGCAGGTACACAGCGGATGCACCGCCGGTATGGACACAGCTGAACTCCCAGGCCAGCATATGGCCGCGAGCCCCACGGGGTTCCGGCCGAAATACGTTGCCTGCCACGGTATAACGGAAGAGGAGACTTGACCATGAATGCATCACGTGTCGCTCGGTCCATTGGTCGATTGCGGTTTGGCCAGCGACACGGGCTACACTTGGGTTTCCTGCCTCTTGAATCCAAGTCGGCAACCTCGTTGCCTCCCTTTGAACCAGTGCCGTTGGTGTGCACGCGGGCAGTTCAACCGCGGTCAACAGCCCCAACCACGACATTGTGACTGCCCCACCGGGTTGACGACATTTCATACAGCATGCTCGTCGCTGCCTGCTGACCGTCCAAGAGTATTTTGCGCACTCTCTTGCGCAATGGTCTCCGCCACTACATCCAGCCGAGCAGCGAGCCCGACGTTTTCTGTCCCCCGCCGGAAGCGGTCAAGCCCGGTCCAGCACCCTCACGTACTACTCCAAACCCTGGCGCACAAGGTCCCGAGTTCTGCTGTGCTGGTCGACCGCGGCGATCCGCGGCCCTTGGTCCCACGTCAATTTGTTGACGCGACCGAAACACTTTGATGACGAAAACGTTATGGTTTGGCTAACTCCAGGCAGTCAACATGGTGATTGCGTCTGTAAATCGTGACTTGTCCCAGATCCTATCGGCAATCTGTTCAATCAGGCAGCGGACGTGAACCCAAGCCTTCAGTCTGTTTTCCATGCGAAAGGATGCCCATGACCACCACCACAACCCGGTTCTACCCACGCCGACTCTTGTGGGTGGATGACCAACCATCCACCTTGAACCACGCCGGACGTTTCCTCCGGGCACACCATTTGGACCTGCGCTTTGTGGACAGCTTTGAAGCGGCACTGGTGGAAATAGACACCTGGTCTCCCCACCTGCTGCTGCTGGACTACGCCG
Source organism: Caldilineaceae bacterium (assembly GCA_965208365.1). Taxonomy (GTDB): domain Bacteria; phylum Chloroflexota; class Anaerolineae; order Caldilineales; family Caldilineaceae; genus Bin34. The sequence continues at coordinate 4,882,972 of OZ242330.1, forward strand.
CTGGAGCCATGCCCTATGAAACCTTCGTCCACGCCCAGCTGCCCTTGGTGGACCCCTATCGGGCAACCGGTTCGCTGATGGACAATCCCTGGCAGCACAAAGCCAGCCCTATCCTGATGGTGGCCGGCGAACCGATGGCCTCCACGCCCGGTCTCGTAGCACCCCATCTGACCAGGGCCGCGTATTTCGTGCCCAAGCCCGTTGAACCCAGCTGCCTGCTCCCGCTGGTGGACAAATTGCTGCCGGAGCCCCATCCCGGGATCACTCTTAACCCGAATCAGGGTTGTGTAGAAGTACAGGGCTGCCAATACAAGGTGTCCGAACAATCCATGGATCTGCTGGCAACCCTGGCGCAGCATTATCCCCGACCTCTCACGGCAGTCCAGCTGGCACAACGCATGCACGAGGAACGGGGTGTTCTCATCAGTGAAGGCTCTGTGCGCATGGCAGTCCATTCCCTGCGCCGGCAACTGGTGGTGGATGATCCCCGGACCCTAATCGCCAACAAAGGCGGCTATTTCCTGACCTGCACGCCCAGGCTGATTCCCGGCTGAGGCACCGCGAAGCTTCCGTCGCGGCAGCATGGGTTGCCGGGGAGGCCCTTAGAATAGGCGGGACGGACCCTGGTGTCCCTGGAGGGGGCGGATCAGATCCCCATGCCAACCATGAGCAACCCTCTGTATCGCATTCAGGCCCTGCCGGGCCGGACTGCGGGCAAATGCCTTTGGACCAGAGGGCTGCTGCCGCTGTTGCTGTGCCTGGGGTGGCTGTGGGGTGCCACCCCGGTCGCCGCCCAGGACGAAGCCTCGCCACCCGGGACCGAGGCGACGGGGCCCTACCGCAATCTGGCGGAGAACCACGCCGGCGCCTTCCACCTGACGCGGGAGGAGGGCGTCGTGTACGCCACCTTTCGCACGGACCGTTCCCCGGTGCAGTTCCTGGCCCGGGACCAACCGGAAGTGTTGTTCACCGTGCCCGAGGGCTTCCGGCCGGTCCTGCCGGTGACCTGGGAGGTCAGTGCCGAGCCGGTCCTGCCGGACGGCACACCCCATCCCGAGCAACCTACCCGCCGCGTGTTTCGGATGCGCGTAGATAGGCAGGGCCGCGTGCAGTACGTGGATGATGTCGGCGTGGACGGGGTAGGCCATCTCCGGTATCACACGATGTTGGCCTGGCCCCTGGCCGGCAGCGAGCCGCAGGTATGCGCACGCCCCCGGCACATCAGAGAGGCCATTCTGGCGGCCGTGCAGGCTCTGGAGGAAGTCACGCCGCTCTGCTCGGAGGTGGACTGGGAGCATTTGGCCCGCATCCGCACCCTGCCCCTACCAGTTCCCCTCTTCGCGGCCTCGGCACGGCAGGCCCTGCTGGGCCTGACCAACCTCGCTGCCTTGCAGGTGTCGCCCCCGAATACCGGCCTGCCCGCCGACCTGTTGGCCCACACCCCCCGGCTGGAGCGGCTGGAAGTGGCTTCCACCAATTTCCTGGTGCTGCCGACGGGGTTGCTCCGGTACACCCCCCTGCTGGCGCATCTGTCCCTCGGGCACGCCCGCAGCAATCGGGTGGCACACTCCAACGTGGATCTGCCCGCCGACCTGCTGGCATCGGTCCCCCATCTGGAATCCCTAGCCATAGTGAACCGCCTCCCTGCGAAGGAGCTGGCCCCACTTCTGGCCCACCTTCCCCTCCTGACCCACCTACACGTGACGTCTTCCGGCTCCGTGCCGGAGACCTTGCTGGCGGGTGTGCCCCAGCTTACCCATCTGGAACTGAATGTGGACGAGACGGCCACCCTACCCGAACACCTGCTGGCCGCCCTGCCCCGTCTCACCCATCTAACCTTGCGCGTGACCGACGTGGACGGGACGGCCGCCCTGCCCGAACACCTGCTGGCCCAGATCCCCACCTTGACCCACCTCACGTTGGAAGTGGTGGGCATGGCATTGCCGAACGGTTTGTTGAGTGATTCGAGCTTGGTGTTACCGGATGGTTTCTTCGCACATGTCCCGCGTCTGACCGCCCTGACCCTGGACGTGACCGGCATGCTCCCCCTGCCCTTACGGCTCCTGGACCCTGTGCCGCAGTTGACGGAATTACGGATGGGCATGGGACACACAACCATCCTGCCCGCGGACTTCCTGACGCACGCACCGCATCTGGAAACCTTGTTCCTTGGCGTGGAAAGACTGGAAGCCCTCCCGGCGGGTTTCCTGGCCCATGCACCGCGCCTCAAAGCATTCCACCTGTCCGACTGGGAGTACGGGCATCCTCCCGGACTGACATCCCTGCCCGAGGGGTTCCTGGCCCATGCGCCGCGGCTGGTCGAACTCCACCTGCATGTGCCCCGGCTGCAGGCCCTGCCGCCAGGGTTCCTGACCCACGCGCCCCATCTGGAGACCCTGGAACTGGACTACGTGAAGTACGAGCGCTACAACTTTGGAGATCTCCTTAAAACGGTCACGCCCCTTGCGTCCCTGCCCGAGGGGTTCCTGAGCCACGCGCCCCGCCTGCGGCAGCTCAAGCTGGAACTGGGGCTGGTCAAGAAATTCCCCGAGGACTTTCTGGCCCATGCCCCGCAACTCCGGCACCTGAGCCTCGATGCCAATGGCGTGTCCGCCTTGCCGCCCGACTTCCTGGCCCGCCATCCCGACCTCGAGACGGTCCGGCTCCTGGCCAACGGTGTGGCGGCCCTGCCCCGCGGCTTCCTGGACCGCTCCCCCAACCTGCGATCCCTGCTGCTGGATCTGCAACAGATGGAAGCCCTGCCCGAGGGCTTTCTCACGCATGCGACCCGCCTGCACGCGCTGAAGCTCGGCGTGAATCGGGTCACGGCCCTGTCCCCGGACTTCCTGGCCCACGCACCCCATCTGACATATCTGAACCTGCGCGCGCTCAACCTGACGGCCCTGCCCGCGGACTTCCTGGCCGATGCGCCCCACATCCATACGCTCGGACTGGCCATGCCCCTGCTGGAACCGACCCTGGCACCGGGCCATCGCCTGTGGAACACGCTGCAGGCCGCCAGCCTCCGCGTGAAGGTGACCCACCCCGATCCGGTCTTGTTCCTGGTTCCCAATGCGAGTGGCTCGTGTGAGGACATGTCCCTGTCCTACATCGATGTGGAGGTCGGAGACATTTTGGAGGTTCAGGAACGCACACGGGACGACCACGACCGCAGGCTGTTGCGCGTAGAACCCTGGCGGGATCGCGAGCTCCCGATAACCTTCTGGCCCTCGCCCTCGTTGAACTGCCCATACCTGATCGATGCCCGGTTTACCGAACCCACCCTCACGGTCTGCGCAGCCGACCGCGAGCCGGACGCATGTGTCCCTGGCAGGGACCATTACCCTCAGCGATCGTTCCATCCGTTTCGCGGTTGAGAGGTGGCCGCGTGTGCCCTGTCCGGTGGTGAAGCCTCCGGCTGTCGATCCCGGAGCGGGGTGGTTCCGGATGTAGGCGGCCGCCGGCCGCGGCGGGCGGGCTCGGCGCGATGCAGCCGATCGGGAAGGTAGGCTTGGCCCCCGACGCGACCAGACCGGACCCGGTCCGGCCGATGCCGCTCCCCGTCCCCGCTCCCCAACCAGCGGCGCAGCTCGCGCGAGGACCGCGGACGGTGTCGTCCACTGCTTGGTGGTGCAACGAAACTTCATGCTGCCGGAACAGGTACTCGCAGTACTTCCGGCGGCGTTGGGCGTGGGCGCGGCGGGCGGCCGCGTTGCGTGCCTGACGATAGTCCACGATGGCGAGGGCAACCGACTTTTCGCCCACCCGCATCCACCACTGGTGGCGGGAGGCTGGCATCCAGCCGCATCGCGTGCGCACCTGCAAGCTGTCCGACGACCCCGCTTCGAAGCCAAGTTGCAGGACGTGGTTGCCGTGCTCGAAAAAAGCGAGCCCGGCGTCGTGAGACTGTCCGTCGACGCCAAGCCCCGGAGGCAGGCCTTGGAACGCACGCAGACTGACCTGCCCGCGACCACGGACCACACCGCCACCCGCACCCACGACTATGTTCACCACGGCACCTTGACCCTGCCGGCGGCCTTGGACCTCGACACCGGCACCAGGAATTCCTGGCCTTCCTGCGGCAGCCGACCCGGCGTTTCGCCACCCGGCAGATGCACCTGATCCTGGGCAACCACGCCACCCACAGGCACCGCAAGGTGAAAGCCTGGCGCAAGGCCAACCCCCGCTTCCACTTCCACTTCACCCCTACCTACTCTTCCTGGCTGAACCCGGTCGAGCACTGGTTCAGCACCCTGCAGCGCCACGCGCTGACCCGCGGCTCCTTTGCCGGCGTGGCCGGGCTGCGGACCACCCTGGCCCGCATTGCACATGTACGAAAAATTTGCGAAGTGGTGCCCTAGAATAGGCGGGATTGGCCCCTGGTGTCCCAGGAGAGGATGGATCAGCTCCCTATGCCAGCCGTGAGCAAACTCCTGTGTCGCCTTCAGGCCCGGCAGGGCCGGACTGCGGGCAAATGCCTTTGGACCAGAGGGCTGCTGCCGCTGTTGCTGTGCCTGGGGTGGCTGTGGGGCGCCACCCCGGTCGCCGCCCAGGACAAAGCCCCGCCGCCCGGGACCGAGGCGACGGGCCCCTACCGCAACCTGGCGGAGAACCACGCCGGCACCTTCCACCTGACGCGGGAGGAGGGTACCGTGTACGCCACCTTTCGCACGGACCGCTCCCCGGTGCAGTTCCCTGATAGGGGTAGGTAAAGCGGCTCCGGGCCTGAAAAACAGGTTGAGGAAACGGAAAAAGCATGGTTTGCGGGTAGGCTGTTCGTGTTTCCACACATCAAACAGGCCCCGGTTCCATGCTTCTTCCGACGGCATTCTATCCCCTGCACGACCAAATCCAAAGGCATCTGCCCCATCTGCGGCCGGCCCAGAGGATCGGGTTGGCCCTGTGGGTGGGGGCCACGGTGATGGCCCGCAGCGGCTGCCAGAATGCGGTGCTGGGGGCCCTGTTGAGCCTGGGTCTGGGCTGGCACACGACCCGCCAGTACCTGCGGGAATGGCTCTACGACGGCTCCGACCGGGCGGCGCCCTGCGGGGTGCAGTTGGAGGTCGAGGCCTGTTTCGCGCCCCTCCTGCGCTGGGTCCTGGCCTGGTGGCAGGGCTCCGAACTGACGCTGGCCGTCGATCCCACGGCCAAGGGCGGGGCCCTGGTGGCCCTGGTCGTGAGCGTGGTCTACCGGGGCCTGGCCATCCCCGTGGCCTGGCGCCTCAAGACCGGCGGCCAACCCGGTCCCTGGATGCCGGACCTCTGCGCCCTGCTGGACCGGCTGGGGCCCGCCGTGCCGGAGGGCATGACCGTGCGCGTGCTCTGCGACCGGGGCCTGCAGAGCCCCGACCTGTGGGCCGCCATCCGCCGCCGGGGCTGGCACCCCTACATGCGCTACGACCGAAACATGACCTTCCAGGCCACGACCGGACCGCGCTGGCCGGCTTGGCGCTTCGTGGCCGGCGAAGGCCAGTACACGGTCACGGCCGGGAAGGCCTTCCGCGAGCGCAAGCGCGCCTGCACCCTGATTGTGCTCTGGGTGCCCGGCCAGGAAGTCCCCTGGGTCGTGCTCACGGACGAAGCCCCCGAGGACGTGGAGCTCGGCGCCTACGGGATGCGCGTCTGGATTGAGCAGGGCTTCCGCACCCTCAAGCGCATGGGCTGGCAGTGGCACCGCACCCGGCGCCTGGACCCGGCCCGCGTCGACCGGCACTGGCTGGTCCTGGCCGTCGCCACCCTCTGGGTGCTGGCCCACGGTACGCGCGTCGAGGAGGCGTATCTGCGCGGTCTGGCACCCGGTCGCGTGCGCACACCGCCCCTGCAGCCGGCGGTGCCCCGCAGCCGACCGCTCAGTGTCTTTCAGCTGGGCCTGGCCCGGGTCCAGCGGCTGCTGCACCGCGGCTACGGCTGGGCCCGGGTCTGGCTGCAGCCCCTGCCCGGACCGGATCCGCCCTGGGAGCTGCGGTGGGTGGACCCGCCCGGACTGGAGCAAACGGTCGCACATTGACCCGGCTCCCGGCTTTACCTACCCCTATCAGGGTGCAGTTCCTGGCCCGGGACCAACCGGAGGTGTTGTTCACCGTGCCCGAGGGCTTCCGGCCGGTCCTACCGGTGACCTGGGAGGTCAGTGCCGAGCCGGTCCTGTCGGACGGCACACCCCATCCCGACCAACCTGCCCGCCGCGTGTTTCGGATGCAGGTGGACACCGCGGGTCAAGTACGCTACGTGGACGATGCCGGAGTGGACGGGGT